>CAXXSE010000001.1:0-433266 GCA_963664935.2 Methylococcales bacterium
GTTAAGCCATCGTGAATGGACCCCACAGCCGCGGTTACGTTTTTGCTATAGAAGATTTGTTTCCCTTGCTACAAGCCTGTCGTCTATCCTAAATCCTTAGAAATCCAGGGGCCGACAACATTACTCACCGGCAATGGAAGACGCTTCCACATAGAGATGAACATTTGATATTTAGGATTAAGCGGATTGATATCCGGCATGCTACTCACCTTGACCAAATCGAATTCGTAAAACAAGGGTTGTGGTTCAAATCCCCAGTGTTTTTTAAACCGATAAGACCCGGTGCCCTCCTTGCTTCGACCGTAATCAAATACCTTAATCCCTTTTTCAACCGCACGCCGCATCACTTCCCAATACATGAAATCGTTGGCTTTAAGATCCCTGGCTTGTTCCGTGCCACCACCGTAATACGGCAACACTTCATCACGAAAATAAAAGTTCATGACACCACCGACCAACCGCCCTTGGTGTTCAACGATCAGCATCTCACAACTGTCGGTAAAAACCTTTTTCAGATTTTCAAAATACTTTTTTGAAAAAACCGGAGTGCCCAAGTTGCGCGCACTTTCCGCATAGGCGGCGTAAAGCCGGTCAACGTCATTGTCAACGACAGCGGTTAAACCGGCCTTGATACCTTTGCGCACCATCGCGCGCTGCTTCCGGGGAATCGCTTTAAGATTCTCCTCCGGGTCGGGATCCAAGTCTTTTCGGAAAGTCACATAGAGTTCTTTATGGGGACGATTTTCGTGGCGCTGGCGGTAATTGCGCATTTCCAGGTAATCCACGCCGAGTTCACGCGCCAATCCACTTGCCGACTCGTCCAGAGCTATTCTGGCATCGTCGGAAATAGCAGCGATTCCGCCATAAACACAAAATGGAGCCGAAATTAAGGCATTACCGAACAACATGCTCTTGACGTGCCCCAAGGGCAGGACGCCTTGGATCGCACCATCCTTTTCCGCGTAGAGAAAATGGGTTTTGTGTCAAAAAGAATCCTCAATGACTTGTTTCCAACCGGCTTTATGGAAAAATGTCGCCTCGGGACAGCTTTCTACGAAAGCATCCCAAGCGGAATGACTACTCGCATCAAGCGGTTTGATCGTGATTGAATCTTTCAAGTCTCGTACCTCACACTTTAAATAACCCAGTAAATAGAAGGCCTAAATGATCGATAACTGCGTTAAACAAACTTGAAAGATACCCATATTCCTGCGTTTGTTTGCCTTGTTATCACTCATTTATACTCTCCTATTTAATGGGTTATTTAAGGTGTGAGACACTAATCCTTTTAAAGAAACACGTGTTCCATTGTCGACCATTCAAAGTCATCTAAAAGCCGATTAAGCCGTTGTTCCATGCGTGAAAGGTTTAAATAATGGCGAACCCGGGTTTTCAAACCGATTCCGTTTTGCTTCGGCTGATCCGGGTCAATTTCCCAAGGATGAAAATAGAATACCCCCGCCTGTTGTTCCAAGCAATTCACCCGGCTAAGCGCCCATTTGTACAGTGGGTAAGGTAGCAGACGGAAATACCCTCCTCCGCCACAGGGCAACTTTCTATTTCCGAACTGAACGGTAGTTATGGGAATTTCCAACAATCCATCCGGTCGACAAGGCTTAAACGCGAAGCGGGGCGCCTCCGGCATCCCATAGAGATCGTGTTTGATCGGATAAATACTGGAACTATAAGCGAATCCTTTATCTTCCAATACATCCAATGCCCATAAATTTTCCGCGCCTATCGAATAACTGGCCGCGCGGTACCCTTTGACTTCGACACCCGCAATATCTTCCAGTAATTTCTTGGAACGGTCCACATCTTCCTGGAATTGCTCACGGCTTTGCTGGGTTACTCGCGTATGACTATAGCCGTGACACGCCAACTCATGGCCATTTTCCACAATGGCCCGTGTCATCTCGGGATATCGTTCCGCTATCCAACCCAGGGTAAAAAACGTCGCTTTTACCTGTTTGCGGTCAAACAATTCCAGTATACGGTGAGTGTTGGCTTCGACACGGCAGGGAATTCGGTCCCAATCGTCACGGGATATATGTTTTTCAAACGCTGAAACCTGAAAATAATCTTCCACATCAACCGTCATAGCGTTGACTAGCGAGGTACTATTACCACTCGTTTGGGTCATAAAAACCGCTCTTGAATAGTTGATACTATTCGTTCCGAAGCATGCCCATCCCAGTATTCGGGAATTCTTCCCGATTTACCTCCGGTTTTGAGAACCTCGTCGACGCAATCCACGATTTTTTGCCGCGCGCTGCCAACGATGGTATTGGTTCCCTGATCGACGGTAATCGGCCTTTCAGTATTTTCACGCAAGGTGCTACAGGGTATTCCCAAAGCCGTGGTTTCCTCTTGGATACCACCGGAATCGGTTAATATTAATTTTGCCGAAGTCATCAAGCCTAAAATCTCCAAATAACCAACAGGCGGAAGGCAAAAAACATTGGGTAATTCAAGGAAGGCGGAAAATCCATACTCTTGGATCATCTTCCCGGTTCGCGGATGAACGGGAAACACGATGGGAAGGTCGCTGCTAATCATTTCAAATGTTTCCAGTAACCCTTTTAATATTTCCGGATTATCAACATTAGAGGGACGATGCAAAGTCAACAAGGCAAATTGTTTTTCACGGAGCGTTTCTCTCCGTTCAACTTTATGGAGTTTCAGGGTTTCGTCAAAAGGAACCGCACGGTTCAAATGATTGCGTAATGAATCGATCATAACATTGCCGACAAAATGTGCCTTATCGAGGACTATCCCTTCCTTCTCCAAATTTTGATGCGCCGATCGCTCGGTTGTAAATAATAGATCCGAAAGCTGATCGGTCAACACCCGGTTAATCTCTTCCGGCATATCGCGATCATAACTCCGCAATCCGGCTTCCACATGAATGATAGGTATGTTTTTTTTGACGGCGACAAGCCCGCATGCGATTGTCGAATTGACATCACCCACCACGAGTACCGCAAAAGGCTTTACCCGATCGAGGATCGGTTCAAATCGAAGCATGATTTCCGCCGTTTGCACGGCGTGACTGCCCGAACCCACTTCCAAGTCGATATCGGGCTCGGGAATATTCAATTGATCGAAGAAGGCGGCTTTCATTGCTTTGTCGTAGTGCTGCCCTGTATGGACCAAGAAGGGTTTCATTGACTCTTTATGGCGCTTTAAGTATTGAAAAAGCGGCGCCACTTTCATGAAATTCGGTCTTGCCCCGACGATGAAAAGCAAGGTAGGACACGAGGTATCCCGCATCAAGAATTTACGTGCTCTTTGGCTGTCTCGTATACATCGGTTGACTCGTATACATCATCCATATCCAATTGGATCAGAACGGCTTTCCGGAGCAGCGCCCGTTCCTTCAGGATGATTTGCTTGAGGGATTCAACCGAATTCTCAAGGTGTTGAACCCGCTCTTCCATCCCCTCCCCCGAAGCCATCGATCTTGCCGATATCGGCATTTTACTCGGGCTCGAAGGAAGCAAATGTTTTGATTTATCGCCGGAATTGCCCAATTGGTCTTTTTCGATCTCCTTAACGACTGTCTGAACGGGTTTCTCGTCGATAATATGGAGTTCCTCCAAAAAACCGTACAACAACAAACGATCGCATAATGAATTGATAATTCTGGGAACACCCTTGGTAAACTTGCAAATTTCCGCGAAGGCTTCATCCTTAAAATCCGGATCGTGGTTCCAACCGGCCGTCTTCAATCGATGCAAAATATAGGCTTGGGTTTCGTCGTTATCAAGGGCTCGTAAATTATATGTCGCGGTGATCCGCTGCCTGACCTGCTCCATCGCACCCTGTTGCAGGATCTGCCGAAACTGATCCTGCCCGAGTAAAAAACTCTGAAAAAGCTGCTTGCCGTTTAATTCAAAATTGGCGAGCATTCTCAATTCTTCCAAGGACTCCAAAGGAAGATTTTGAGCTTCATCGACAATCAGCAACACGCGTTTGCCTTCCCTGTTTTTCTTCTTGAAAAACTCTTCCAAATTCTTGAGCAAACTCGCTTTCGAGCCTTCCCGTCCTAGACCGAAACTGGATGCCACGATCCTCAACGTGTCTTCGGCGTTGAGATGGGTGGTCACCATCAACCCGATTACAATATTCTCATTTTTAAGTTCTTCGAAAAGTGCTTTCACCAATGTCGTTTTACCGGTACCAGGACTACCGGTAACCACGATAAATCCCTGTCCTTGCGCCAAACCATAACGTAAATAAGCCAAAGCCCGCTTATGAACGGCGCTGTTAAAGAAAAATTGAGGATCGGGATTTAACTGAAAAGGCTTTTTGCTAAGATTGTAAAAGGCTTCGTACATTTTTAATTATCCTAGTAACGATAAGTCAAACTGGCCGTCACCCTATTTTCGTCGAACTCGTCCAACGGGTTATCGGATTTTTGTTTCTGAAACCTGTATTCCAGATTTGCGTTGAAATAGCGGGACAAAGGTCTATTTATAGCGAAGGCTATTTCCGAAAATTCATTATCGCCTCGTGAGTTATTGACATCGCTATCCGGGTTATTTACATCGGTTCTTTGCCACCTCACTCGCAGATTTGACGAGGTTTTTTTCCCAAACTTCCAGTTCCAGGACGCTGTAACACCCAAGACATCGTCTTTATCTACGCTTCCTTGAAATTTCCTTTCCTCGTTAAAAACCGTTAAAGAAACCGTACTGAAAGCCGTTCGTCCGTCAAACGACACTTCACCACGTTTCCTCACGAATACTTCATCGCTCAACGTAGGTATATCCACCGCTATTAAATTCGGTTGTCCGGAAACCGGATTAGGGATCGGGTTTCCAAAAGCGTCTAAAAGCACGAAGATTTGTTGATCAGCCAAAACGGTCTGAACCGTGGTGGTATCTTCAAAATAGCGAGCGCTCCAAACCGTCCTACGGGTTTGATGACTTAAAGATAGCTCATAGGTACTACCTGTGTTAGTTCCAACATCATTATTGCGATACGTGGCTTGAAGACTTGTACGACGCGACGGATTGACATTCAGGGAAACAAAATTGTTATTCCCCGCTCCTCCCCGAATACTGAATAACGCACTAGGCGTCCATCCCCCCCCCAATGGTATAGAAACTTCCGTTCTGGTTAGTATTGGTTAGCGATGTAAAATCATTTTCGGAGTACCCTCCCTGAACAGAGATATCAAATTCACGATGTAGTCTAGCCCCTAATTCACCACTATAATTCCTAAATCTAACCGAATCTCCTCAGGAATCGCGCTGTTGCTCTTGATTACTGAAATCAACGCTCCAGAATAACGTTGAAAACCGTGATCCATTTTGCAAATGAACCGTTTCTTCGTGTGTTTGCGCGTCCGAGGCCCCGCCGCCACTAGTATGCACATCACCATAACGAAATCGTACTTCCCCGTCCGCATAGTTGCCCAAGTGGGGAGTCCAATAAGGACTGACGCTGTATGTGCGTACTCGCGCCCTATTATTATTATCGGAAAGATTATCACCTGAGATTTGACCGGTATTCGATCGGTTTTGTTGACTCATGGACGTTTTCGCTTCAAGGAAGACTGACTGCTTGATGACTTCGGCAAGCAGGTTCGCTTCCTGCTGGATAAACGTGGAATCACTATCCCGACTACAGCCAAGCCTAATCGGATTCTGAAATCTAATATTAAAATCGAATTTAACCCGGCCAGGTTCTCCCCTCGGTCTGACGGAGAGCCCCGGATTGACTTCGGTTACAAAACATTCGGCTTCATCTTCTCTGGGGCCACCGCCCTCCGGAACGTTCCCCGAATCAAGATCGATATTGTCCGAGTACGTTTGTCTGACGCTAAGACTAGGCGCGAACTCCCAGCTTGCCGCATGAACAATAGGAGGCATTATAAAAATCAGAAGCCCAACACTTGTAAACTTAATACATAGGATTTTTGAATTCGATAGGCTAAAGTTTTTTCTTGAGTTATTGTTTCTCATTGGACCCGTAGTAGGCGTAATAATTTAAGCCAAATCCGTTATTGGATTTGTTTAATACGCAACCTACCATATCACAGGATTCTAACTTTTGAATAGCGTCGCTCACCAAGTGTTGGGGAGTTACTCCCGATTCGATCACAACTACGACCTGACCCACATGATTTGCCAATACGCTCCCCTGACTCGCCACCATGAGCGGGGGGGAGTCAAAAATAATGATTCTATCCGAGTAGCGCTGGGACATTTCTGACGCCAGCCACGTCATTGATTCGCTCGCCAACAACTCCGTTGAGTGCTTATGGCGTTTTCCGGCGGGTAATATCGATAGATTCGGAATATTTGTTCGTAACACAATGTCCGAAAAATCGACATTTTTTTCCAACAAAAGATCCGTTAGACCCGTTTCCACCTGGATATCAAACAACGTGGAGATGCCCGACTTATCAATATCGGCATCCACCAAAAGGACCGTCTTATCGCGTTCCGTGGCAATACTGAGCGCTAGATTAGCCGCGGTAAAGGTTTTCCCTTCCCCGGGTAAGCTACTCGTTACCAAGATTAAATTAGAATTTTCGTTGCTTTCACTCCCATCACCAAAGGCGTTGATAATCAAAGGTCGTTTAATAAGCCGATATTCTTCTCTAATTCTATGATCATCCGAATCCGGAACCAGCATGCCTTTTTCTTCCAGCATTCGAAAATCAATCTCAAGATCGTAACTTTCCTGGTCCGACATCATTCCATTGGCATCTGAGTGGTTATGATCACTCAGATTTTCGTGGATTTCAGCCGGTTTAAACGATTCTGTTTTTTCTAACGCTTTTTCAATAATGCTCATAGTCTTATTCTTCTATGAAATAGTAGATAAATTCACTCCTTGAACCTCCAAAACGATGATCGCTGAAAGTATTACGACCAACACAAGCGATGCGACGCAAAACCCAATAAACTCCTGCCATTTTTTCCGTTTGACATGATCGATCCAATTCATTGAAACCGTACACAAAACTGGTAACCATATAATATCCTGAACTTTTTTAGCAGTCACAAAGGTCGGTCTAAAAAATGTTAGTAATACCGCAAGGGCTATTCCCACAATAATTGCGATGAAAAAAACACCCACGGACAAAAGAATACGCTTGGGGCCGCTGGACTTTAAAGGAACACGTGGGAGGTCTACAACGCGAAAGTTCACTGTATCCGTGTTTTCCTCAACACTTTCAGACAATTTTGCCGTTTCCAGGCGGTCGGCAAGCGTATCGAATTTTGACTTAATCGCATGGTAGTTACGGTGTAAGCCTTTAAGTCTCGTCTCTATCTTTAAGCGGGTATCCATTTGACTTTTCAACGTTTCAATTTTTTTCTAGTAATTGGCCACCCGTGCTTTCAACGATGCTATATTGGCGTCCGCTTCGCTTAAAGCAATCTTGACCTGTTGAAAGACCGGATTCGCCTGGCCACCCGATGCCATCGGCTCCTCTTCGTCGAAGCTGTCCGTATCAACGCCAGTTTCGGCCTGTCCAGCAAGCTGTTTTTCTAATTCCTTAATCGCGTTTTTTAAAACCAAAACACTTGGATGAGCCTCCGTATAGTTCAATAACAGCTCATCTAACCTTTGTTGAAGATTCTGTATTCGCGCATCCGTCGGGCTGGCCGCCACCGATAAGGTATTATCCCCACCAAAATCCTCGAACATCGGCTCCTCGTCGTCTAACTGCTTTCTTAACTCATTGCGACGATTCGTCTCTTCTTGCAACGCAAATTTCGCTTCCTCGATTTGCCCTGCGATCCCTTGAACCTGGAAATAAAGATCTCCTCCCTGCCCAGGCAACATTCCGAAATTTTTCCTTTTAAATTCCTCGCGTTTGAGTTCCGCCTCCATCAATCTCGTTTCGTATTCCTTAATCCGTTTAATAATAAAGCGCTTTGCGTTATCCGAATCATTGCGCGTCTCCTCCAGGGTCTCCTCCACGAAAATGGTCAATAAGGACTGTACTTTTCGTTTTGCCATTTTCGGATCTTCATCAAAGGCATTGATTGAAAACAAATTACTTCTTTTCGCCGAGGATATGGACATTGACGACCTCAACTTTTTAACCAGTGCATCCATGCCCTTTTCATCGCTAACCGCTAAATACAAATCGGTCATTCTGCCAACTTTTTCCAGATTCGGCCGGGTAAATATCAACTGTTTCATCAAGCGAATTTGGCCATTTACATCGGGGTGTATAGCAATACCCTTCAATAAAGGCCGTAATACCGAACGCGTATCGACATTTACACGCGCACTCGATCTGTACTCGTCGGGCATTTGGGAGATAGAGGTCCACCCCAAAAGACAGATTATCCATATGATCGACAAGGACACCCATTTATACCGAGTGGCACTTTGAACATAATTTCGAATTTCGATAACAATATCGTGCATTTCGCTAAACCCAGTAGTTGAAAAAAATCAGAAATATGCTTCAGGTATCAATAGGATATCCCCCGGCAACACCTCAACATTGGCGGAAAAATCTCCATCTCGTAACAAATCGTCGATCCGAACGGAAAACTGCCGTTGCTCGCCATTTATCGTCCTTATGATAGTAGACCTGTTCCCCGCCGCGAAATCGGTTAAACCGCCAACTTGAACCATCAGATCCAATAAAGTCATTTTCTCGACATAGGGAAATGCGGTTGGATTGGTCGCTTCGCCTACAACCCTGATCTGGTCGGAAAACGGTCCTCTAAAATCGCCAACAATGACGGTCACCAAAGGATTACGAATAAATTTCGCCAGGGATTTTTCGATATCCCTCGCCAATTCATAGGGAGTCTTCCCGGTAGCCGGCAATTCTTCTATTAGAGGCGCCGAAATCTTTCCATCCGGTCTGACCGATACCGAGCGAGAAATTTCCGGATTACCCCAAACAAACATTTCCATACTATCGCCCGGTCCGATCACATAGGTATAATTCGCCGGTAGGGCTGCCGTTGGATCCAGAGGAGGATGCGACGAGCATCCCGTAAGAAAATAAAAAGCCATGGGAACTAACCCGAATCTCAAAAATTTGCGGCTCATTGTTCAATCACTCCATGTTTAGTGACATTTTGTTGAAACATTCCAAACGGACTTTTTCGAAGACAAACCATAATAACGCCGCCCACGATAAATTCCTATCATTCAAGTGTAGCAAAGGTTCGATGATCACCCTGACGATTGGATTGGATTAGGATAACCGGGCGACTATTCGAATTTTTACATCCCCGATAAAAGTGTATACCAAAATTTCGCAACCTTTTTTGCGGTATAGGAAAACTGGAATCTCCGCATTACGGCCCCACCAATTTCATTTCAAAATCAACACAAAATATGGCTACACAACCATTGTCATTATTTTTATTGGAACGAAATCGGACCTCGGCGAAAAAAAAACAAATCATGATATACTTAACGGCTGATTACCTGCCTCGCTTTCGAGGTCGTTCATATCGATACGTTATGAGTATAGTGCGCGCGGAATAATCTACACAATTAGTTGCAGTCACGATTTAAATTTGATATCAATGCACCCTTTTTGGAGGCTTAGGAGTTGAAGGATGAGCAAAAGTCAGCTAGCTGAATCCACACCATTCAGTTTTACACCCTATCAAATCAAGGAAAACGAAGAGTATATGAATGAGGCTCAACTCGAGCACTTCCGGAGTATCTTGCTCAACTGGAAATCGGAACTTATGGAAGAAGTCGACCGTACGGTTCACTATATGCAAGATGATGCATCCAACTTTCCCGATCCGACTGACCGGGCCAGCCAAGAATCCGAATTCAGCCTTGAGCTCAGAACCCGGGATCGTGAGCGAAAACTGATAAGAAAAATCGATGAATCCATGACCGACATCGATTCAAATGAATATGGTTTCTGCGAATCCTGTGGAGTTGATATTGGAATTCGACGATTAGAGGCCAGACCCACCGCCACACTTTGCATTGACTGTAAAACCCTGGATGAAATACGTGAAAAGCAAGTAGGCTGAATTTCTAGAGGCCAATCCGGGATTAGAAACCCGACCGCTGAACATCCCACATAAACAATATCAAGGTCGTTTTGCGCCATCGCCCACAGGCCCTCTGCATATGGGGTCCCTTTATACCGCCCTTGCAAGCTTTCTCCAAGCTCGATCCAAACACGGGCAATGGCACCTTCGAATTGATGACTTAGATCGCTTAAGGACCGTAACGGGGGCGGCCGAGTCGATTTTATCTACGCTTGAAAACTATAATTTGTACTGGGATGGCCCCATTGTTTACCAAAGTCAGCGAATTGGAAAATACCGTTCCGCACTCGACAATATAGAAGATCAAGGACTGGTTTATGCTTGCCATTGCAGTAGGAAATTACTAGCTCGAAACTCTGCTTTAAACCCCAATCCCTACCGCTACCCGGAATATTGCCGAAACAAAAACCGTAGTCGGGCGCAACCCCATACGCTTAGAATCAAAACCAATAACCAAGATATTTCTTTTCATGATCGGTGCCAAGGCCTTATCACCCAAAGTCTTACTCAAACTTGTGGTGATTTCATTTTAAAACGGCGGGATAACATTTACGCGTATCATCTTGCCGTGGTAATCGATGATCATGAACAACACATCACCGAGGTCTTTCGAGGCAACGATCTACTCGATTCAACCCCACGACAGATTTATTTGCAGAAAAAACTCTCAATTCCTCAACCAAAATATGCACATATTCCAGTGGTTGTTGATGAATTCGGTTCAAAACTTAGTAAACAAACAGGAGCACACCCGGTCAGTGGCTCAAATCGCTCAGAAACTCTGTTTATCATTTTGACTCTACTGAATCAGTCTCCTCCTCAAGAAATTCGTAGAGCCGGAGTTAATGAACTTATCGAATGGGGGATTAAAAATTGGGATATTTCAAAGCTTTGCAAGCAAAAGGAAATAGCCCTCCATCCCTCGAGCTAGTCGAGGTTGCTATACTATTGGCTTGAATTCGGTCCAGTTATCCTATTTTAAGAGGGCACTCCATGTCAGATGCAAAAATTTACCAGGTTCCGGCAACAATTGCCGCAACCGCCCACCTTACCCAGGAAAAATACGACCGGATGTATCGCCGTTCGGTCAACGAACCCGAGGCGTTCTGGAGCGAACAGGCTAAAGAATTCGTAACATGGAGTCGCCCTTGGGATCAGGTCATGGAAGAAGACTACCCCAAAGGGCATATCCGCTGGTTTAAAGGGGCGAAATTAAACGTCAGTTATAACTGTTTGGATCGGCACCTGGATGAGCGGGGAGATCAAACAGCCATTATTTGGGAAGGTGACGACCCGGAAATCTATAAAAAAATCAGTTATCGAGAATTGCATAAGGATGTCTGCAAGTTTGCCAATGTGCTTAAATCCCATGGCGTCGGAAAAGGAGATCGAGTCTGCATATACATGCCCATGATTCCGGAATCGGCGGTCGTCATGTTGGCTTGTACCCGCATTGGGGCGGTACACTCGGTGGTTTTCGGCGGCTTTTCCGCCGACGCTCTTCGGGACCGTATTCTCGATTCGGATTGCCGGTTCGTAGTGACCGCGGACCAAGGTATCAGAGGTGGGAAAACTATTCCTCTTAAAACCAACACGGATAGGGCTATCGCCCAATGCCCGAATGTTAAACACCTGTTTGTGGTCAAACACACCAACAGCGATATCGATTGGATCGATGGACGCGATATTTGGTATCACCAAAGCATGGCCGACGCATCCTGCGAATGTCCCCCGGAACAAATGGATGCGGAAGACCCTTTGTTCATTCTATATACTTCCGGCTCAACGGGGAAACCGAAAGGTGTTGTCCATACCACCGGAGGTTATTTGCTTTACACGGCAATCACCCACAAATATGTGTTTGATTACCACGATGGCGATGTCTACTGGTGTACAGCGGATATCGGCTGGGTTACAGGACATTCCTATATCATCTATGGCCCTTTATGCAATGGCGCTATTACCTTAATGTTTGAGGGTGTCCCCACCTATCCGCGGGCGGACCGTTTTTGGCAAGTGGTCGACAAGCATCAAGTCAACATTTTTTACACCGCACCTACCGCGATCAGAGCGCTTATGGCTCAAGGCGACGCCTTGGTAAAGAATACAAACCGCCAATCGCTTCGCATATTAGGCTCCGTAGGCGAACCGATCAACCCGGAAGCATGGGAATGGTACTACCATGTGGTCGGCGATGGCCGGTGCCCAATCGTTGATACTTGGTGGCAAACCGAGACTGGAGGCATTCTGATAACAGCGCTTCCCGGGGCCATCGATCTAAAACCCGGCTCCGCAACCCTGCCTTTTTTCGGTGTCATCCCGGAAATTGTCGACAACGAAGGGATTATTCAGAAAGGTCCGGCCGAAGGTATTCTACTCATCAGCCGATCCTGGCCCGGGCAAGCGCGTACCCTATACGGCGATCACCAACGCTTCGTGGAAACCTATTTTTCAAATTATCCCGGTTACTATTTTCCGGGTGACGGCGCACGCCGGGACGATGATGGATTCTATTGGATAACTGGCCGCATTGACGATGTCCTTAATGTGTCCGGGCATCGCATGGGAACCGCGGAAGTCGAAAGCGCCCTGGTGCTCCACGAAAGTGTTGCCGAAGCCGCGGTAGTCGGTTATCCCCACGATATAAAAGGCCAGGGAATTTACGCCTATGTCACCCTAAATGTCGGTATCGATCCCAATGAAGCGCTGCTTCAAGAACTCACAACACTGGTACGTCAAGAAATCGGTGCGTTCGCCAGCCCTGACATTATTCAATGGGCTTCGGGTTTACCGAAAACGCGATCAGGCAAAATTATGCGGAGAATACTCCGTAAAATAGCCGCGAACGAGCTTGAAAACCTCGGCGATACATCGACTTTGGCGGACCCTGCCGTGGTAGATAATATTATTGGTAATCGGGTCAATAGGGGCTGAAATATCCGATTACGGAGATCCGTTTAGCGCGGCTATTCCCTTCGATAAGTACGCCCCACTTTAAACCCGCCTTGGTAACGGGCAGCTCCTTGCCATCCCTCTGTAAGATAGAATCGATGGCGGGGGTTTTATAGGCAATCCTATGTCATAGCCTAGAGCCAGTGGCGCTTGTTCACTGCGTTCACTCGGACTTTGGTAGTATATGATGATATTTATTTTGACCAGGATGTCGATTATTGGACGATTGATCCATGTCCGATACCGATCCTTTCAAGACACAAGAAAACAAATCGAATTACGTTTCGATACCAACCCCATCAATACTTTGTTTCCCCGTCGCCCCGATCAATCTTTGATTTTCTATTAGCCAAAGTGAGGAACGAACAAACGCCACTGAATTAAAACCCTTTATATCCGGCCATTCTGATCAACAAACGCCACTGAACTCAAAAAACCCTATCAAGTGGTTCGCCCGTTACCGGTCTATTTGTCAAGTAAGGAGTCGCTACAGAAGGGAATAGCCGCGCTATTAGATTGGGAAACCAAACAACTAATACGCGGCGAAAACAAAACGGATCGGCACGATCAAGGCGCTACGGACTTGATTAATCTAATTAAAAAGAACTCTAAAACGTCGAGAAGCGGACACTTCACGAAAATACAGGTCGATCTACGCTTCGTTCGAATTCACTACACCGTCAATGAGTCCCCGCGCACACTACGAGTGGCCGATCATCGCTGTGAGTAAGGACCCTTTTGCTGGGAATTAAATTTAAAAGGAACGTCAATCTCGTTCAACTTTTATAGATTCCATGCTGTCCCAGCGCTTCGCATTTTCGCTCATTGGCTTTGGCATCAAGCCAGTACTAGGAGGCTGTCCGAGAATAGGAACCGTAGCGAAAGAAAGCCATTTTGAATCAGATTTTTAGATCAAATGATGAAATACATCCTTGTATTTCACCCCGTTGGGATCGTTTCACGGTCCTAATTTGCTCCAGGCAAATTAGTGAGGCGAATAGTGGGGCTATTTAACAAAAATGATTGAGAAATCTGGCCAAAAAGACTTTTCCGCAGTAGGCTCTCTATTCTCAGACAGCCGTCTAAGGACTTTCGACCATTTCTATCTGCCGGGAAACGGCGATACAATACCTAGATCCCGAATGGGGTACTTTTGGTTTTGCATCCAGATGAGGTTATATGGCGCGTACGGAAAAAGTCACAAGGTGGGCGAAATTTAAAAAGCCATTGATCATTACCGTAGCAACCCTGCTCGTGTATTCCGCGTTGGGTTTTTTGCTAATTCCGGCATTGATCGAGTCGCAATTACCCAAGATCATTTTCGATCAGACGGAACGTCATAGTTCGCTCGCCAAGGCGGAGTTTAATCCATTCTTGTTGACCTTAAGACTTCAAGGCTTTGAGATTGAAGACGCCGATTCCGAAAATTTTGTCGCCTTCGAAGAGCTTTTTGCCGATCTGGAAGCCATTTCCCTTTTTAAATGGGTTTATCACCTCGACGAGGTGCGTTTAACAAAACCTCAACTTCGTATTGCGGTATTGTCTGAAGGTGAATTTAACTTTTCAAGTTTGCTCTCGGAAAGTGCAACTGAGGTCGATGCACCGGTTGAAAATAAATCCGCTATCCCACCGATAAGGATTCGTTATTTGCACATCGATGACGGTCGGATCGATTTCGAAGATTTGTCCCATCCGACGCCCTATAAAACAGAATTCAGCCCTCTGAATTTCGGCTTAAATAACGTCTCCACCGTACCCAATGAAGATTCGACTTACCGTTTCAGTTCGGTTATTGACGGTACTGGCGAGATACATTGGGAGGGCGATATCACGGTGGAACCGCTGAGGTCACACGGCAAATTGAAGCTCACGGCGGTGCACCTGCCGCGCCTTTGGGAATACATTAAAGACATCGTAAAATTTGAGATTCAGCAAGGCGACCTTCATGTCGAGGCGAACTACGAATTCGATGGCATTGGCGAAAATCCACAACTTTTAATCAGTGAAGGCCAATTGAAATTGGATGGCTTTCAATTGATGGAAAAGGGGCAAAACGCACCGCTGATTGACATTCCTCAGTTTGACATAGACGGCGTTAGCGTCGATCTTCAACAACAACGGGTGATGGTGCAATCCGTCCAATCCACTCGCGCGAGCTTCGATCTTAAAAAAGACAAGAACGGTGTGCTGAATTTCGTTCCCTTATTTGAAATCGGTCACTTTTCAGCGGTCGAAGATGCGGTGTTAGAGGAAATCACAAAACCTCACGAAACTACTACCGATGTGGCCGAGAGTAAAGCCATCGCGGCGGACGGCGAGGTTCTTCCGCCGACAGTGGAAACCCCTCAATCCGAACACAATAATGTTGCATCCATACCTGATGATGCAATTGTTCATCAGTCCACCCGTGAACCAGAACCTTCGGCGGATACTCCGTGGTTGCTGGAGATTCGAAAACTGTCGCTACAGCAATATAAGCTGCGCTTCGAGGACCGGGTACCCGAGCAAGGCGTTGTCGTGGAATTAGCGCCCTTGAATCTAATGGTCAACAATATTAGCAGTGCGCCCGGAAACGAACTGACACTGAAATTGGATAGCGGGATGAATCAAACGGGCCGTATTGACGTTAATGGAACCTTGACTTTGGATCCTTTGCTAACCTCCATGGATTTGGACGTTCATCAAATTGATCTGGGATTATTTTATCCCTACGTTACAACGCAACTCGAGAATCTGCAAGGCGCCCTGCAATTTGATGGGCAGCTCGGTTTTCATTTCGATGAAAATGATAAACCCAAGCTGCAATACTATGGTTCATTTGGCTTAGTAAATTTTAGAACAGCCAAAGAAAATCTGAAATTGGCAACCGATGCGCTGAACATCCAAGGCAAACTCGATTTTTCGCAAGACGCTAATGCCCAACCGTCGGTAAACTTTGACGGTTCAATCGGATTGGATAATTTAAAGGCCCAGTTCGAAGCCAATGCGCTCGCGTCGCGTCAGATACGACTGAAAGGTAAGTTGGCTTTCTATAACGACGCCAAACAAAATCCGGTGGTGCGCCATGACGGTAGCGTGATGGCGCTTGGTTTATCTACGGGTGTCGATGATTATACGCTTCGTAGCGGTGGAATTCGCTTTGATGGCCGAACCGATTTTCACGGGGATCCGGCTAAAAAACCAATGTTGCGCTACCGAGGAGAAGCGCGTGTCTATGAATTTGCCGCCATTGAACTCGCGACCGGCTATGAACTATTGAAATGGAAGACACTATCGTTACGGGGTTTAGCCTTCGATTACGAACCCACCAAGCTAAGCTTGTCCGATGTGCTCATTGATCGGCCTTACGCTAAGATCGTCATCGATCCGGATACGAGTGAAAGCGAGCTGGAAGCCGTTTCAGAAGTACAAAGCGCCAATCCACCGCCGGAAATCGCGCAAATAGATGAAACCCGGATATCGAAAGCTGAAAAATCGGTGATTCCCATCACAATAGGGAAAGTGACGATCAAAGATGGTTCCGCGAATTTTGCCGATCGCTCGCTGATGTTGAATTTTGCCACCGGTATCCACGAGTTGAACGGCGTCATCAGTGGTTTGTCGTCAAAGAAAGATGGCCGAGCAAGTGTGTTGATCGAAGGCCAAGTCGATAATTACGCACCAGTCAAAATCGAGGGTGAGATTAATCCTTTGAGTAGTGAAGCGTATACCGATATCGCTGTCCTGTTCGACAGTATCAGTTTAACCACGTTTACGCCATATGCCGGGCATTTCGCCGGGTATAAAATCGAAAAAGGCAAGATGTCATTGGATTTGCATTACAAACTGGATAATCGACGGCTCAAGGCGGAGAATAAAATCCTCTTGGAACAATTGACCTTGGGTAAGCGCGTTGAAAGCCCCAACGCAACCTCGCTTCCAGTGGGTTTGGCCATCGCTTTGATGAAAGACACCGACGGCAATATCGATCTCGATCTCCCCATCGCCGGCACCTTGGATGATCCTGAATTCAGCGTGATGGGTTTAGTGGGGAAAGCCTTATTCAATTTGCTTACGAAAGCCATTACCTCCCCCTTTTCTTTATTGGCGGGTTTGGCTGGTGATAACGAAACCCTGGATGAAGTCGCTTTTGATTTTGGCGAAACGCAGCTCAATAAAACCCAAATCAAAAAACTCACGAATCTCTCAGATGCTTTACAGCAACGTCCCAGCTTGCAATTAGAGATCAAGGGTGTCGCCGATCCCGTTGCTGATCGTTTGGCCTTAGCCGAACAAATCGTGCTGAAACGCTTACGCGAGGAAGTTGGGGACGATCCACCGGTGGTGGGGCATCGCATTCCCCTGGATAACGAAGATTACCGAGAGGAACTGGAAGACCTCTACGACGATGAAATCGAAGATTTACCGGGCATGGCGCCCATCGATCCTGAGTTGGAGAAAACCAATCCGCGGCAATGGATTCAGGTTATCTTAAAACGCACCTTAGAAAATCAAACTATTGAAGACTTACAACTGAGTATATTAGCCCGTGAACGGGCTAAATCCATCCGTGATTATCTGATTCAGCAGGGCGGGGTTGCTCCGGAACGGATTTTCCTGTTGGACGTGGATCTTAGTCCATCCGTAAGTGGGGAATATGTGGTGTCTAATCTTTCGTTGGCAAGTAATTAGACCCACGTTTGTTCAAAAAAATACCGGCCATCCCCGATTAGATTTGGCATAATAAAGCCAATGAAAATGAAAATAAGGATAATTTAAAATGTCGTCGGTAGTCCGAAGTCCCCGGGTACAAGGTGGGCGGGAAATTTCCTCGCAAGACCTTGAGCATATCGGTGAAATAGTCCGGCGTTTTCCAAAGCTCTCACGTAATGAATTGGCTGATACGATTTGCGAGCATTTGGAATGGTTAACCGCCTCTGGGATGCCGAAAACAACAGCGTGTCTAAAGCTATTGTTGAGGTTGGAAGGGGAAGGCGAAATCGTTTTGCCGGGATTGAAACCGGAACTGGCCCGTCCCAAACCGATGGCTTCACCCCGGTTGACAAAACGAACTGAAGCTCGGAATATACTGGATGTCCCCCTAAAATCACTAGCGCCGATAGGGTTAATTTCAGTGTCCGGAAAGGAACAAATAAAGCTTTGGAACGAATATATAGAACGTTTCCATCCACTAAAGCACAAAAAGCCGTTTGGTAATCCACTACGGTATTTCATTGAGTCGGATGGCGAACGATTGGGTTGTCTTCTGATGGCGGGTCCGGCTAAGTCAATGACGGCCAGGGATCAATGGATTGGCTGGACCAATGAGGTTCGACTGAAAAACTTGCCCTGGCTGATTAATAATAGCCGCTACCTCATCTTTCCCTGGGTTAAAGTGCCGCACTTAGCCAGCCATGTTCTTGGCCGTCTGGCGAAGCGGGTAGCCGATGATTGGGAGGAACGATGGGGATACCGGCCCTTACTCATGGAAACATTCGTGGATCCGGAGTTTTACAACGGGGTCTGTTATCGTGCGGCGGGCTGGGAATGCCTGGGCCGGACCACTGGGGAAGGCTTGCTACGTCCGGGGAAACAATATAAAACCACCCAGAAACTGATCTTTGTTAAGCCCTTGGCGTCAGGTTTCCAGAAGCAATTGTGTTCGGATTCCCTCCAGGGTAGGGTAGAATTTTGAGCGCGTGAAAGGATTTATCCTGAATTCGTGACTTCACTACAACACGGAGCGCAATCCCTTGATTCGACGTTTGGAACCAGCCGCTTAAATCCACAGCAACGTAAAGCTGTCACAACAATTGATAGACCGTTACTGGTTCTCGCGGGAGCCGGTAGCGGTAAAACACGGGTGATCATCGAAAAAATCGCCTATCTGATTTAAAAGGGCTTGCCCGCGCGGAATATCGCCGCCATCACGTTTACGAATAAAGCTGCGCGGGAAATGAAAAACCGAGTCGCTAAACTGCTTGATGACAAAAAAACCCGCGGATTGAAAGTATCGACCTTCCACGCCTTGGGTTTGGATATCGTTCGACGTGAACACAAAGCATTAGGCTTTAAGCGCGGTATTTCCATTTTCGACGAGCAGGATCGTAATACCGTACTCAAGTAATTGATTCACCATGGGGGTGAAAAATACGATAAGGACGACCTGGAAAACTATTGTCGCCGGATCTCTACCTGGAAAAATGGATTTGTCACACCGGAACAAGCGCTAAAACAATCCGATTCCGACCATATCATAACCGGAAAGCTGTATCGCCAATACGCCCGACAGCTGCGGTCTTATAATGCGGTGGATTTCGACGATCTAATTTTGCTACCGGTTTTGTTGTTTCAAAAAAACCAAGATATTCTCGAATACTGGCAAAATCATATTCGCTATCTTCTAGTCGATGAATATCAGGATACCAACCTCACCCAATATCAATTGGTGAAGCTTTTGACGGGAGCATTGGGGAAGTTAACCGTGGTCGGGGACGATGACCAGTCGATCTATGCATGGCGTGGCGCTCAGCCTGAAAACTTAGCGCAACTGAAAAATGATTATCCCCGTTTAAAAGTGATCCAATTGGAACAAAATTACCGTTCCACCGGAAGGATTCTGAAGGCCGCCAACCGGTTGATCGCCAATAACCCGCATGTTTTTGAAAAGCGACTGTGGAGCCAGCACGGCTATGGCGATGCTTTGCGTGTACTATGCCATCAAGACGAAATCGCCGAAGCCCAACAGGTTGTTTCCGATATTATCCATCACCGCTTTAAATCGGGAACCCGCTACCGGGATTATGCCATCCTCTATCGTGGAAACCATCAATCCCGGTTGTTTGAACGCGTGCTTCGTGAACACACGATTCCTTATTTTATCTCCGGGGGTGCATCTTTCTTCGATTTTACCGAGGTTAAGGATATTCTTGGGTACTTCCGGTTAATGATGAATCAAGATGACGACGCTGCGTTTTTACGCATTGTTAATACACACAGGCGGGAAATTGGGCCAAACACACTGGAGAAGCTCGGTCAGTACTCAAACCGACGGCATATCAGCCTGTTTTCGGCGTGTTTCGAACTGGGTTTGGAACAAGAACTTTCCGAGAGGGCTGTGCGAAAACTTCGTCGTTTTTGTAAGTGGATTATGGAAATAGCCAATCGAGCCGTCGGCGTCGACACATTCCGGGTCATCACGGAAATGATCGAGGTTTTGAATTATGGACAATGGTTGAAAGACAATGCCAATAGCCCAAAGTCCGCGGAACGCAAAATCAAAAATGTCTACGAATTAATCGATTGGATTAAGCGGTTGAGCATGATAGACGGCAAAGAAATACCTTTAAACGAAGTCATTGCCAAAATCATGTTGCTGGATATTCTTGAGCAAAACCAGGAACAGGAAACCACCGACAGGCTCAGCCTGATGACCTTACATGCCGCCAAGGGTCTTGAATTTCCTCATGTCTATTTGATCGGTGTCGAAGAAAACTTGTTGCCCCATAAATCGAGCATCGACGACGACTTTATCGAGGAAGAGCGACGATTGGCCTATGTCGGTATTACCCGTGCCCGCAAAAATTTGGTATTCAGTTATTGCAAACAGCGCAAACGTCACGGGGAGATGGAAACCTGTGCGCCAAGCCGATTTCTGAATGAACTTCCGGAGGAGGACTTGGAATGGACGGAGAGAAAACCCCTTGATCCCGAGCTCAAAAAACAAAGAAGCCAAGCCAGTCTGGCCCATATCAAAAATTTGTTAAGCCCTGAATAAAAGGGTAATATCTTTAGCCTTTCCAAGATCCTCAAATAGGCGCCCGTAGCTCAGCTGGATAGAGTGTCGGCCTCCGAAGCCGAAGGTCGCGCGTTCGAATCGCGCCGGGCGCGCCAATTTGTTTTTCTATACCGTTCTATCCCTTAAGCAAACATTCCGCCTCCCCCCTATATGTCAAGCTAGTCGTTAACCGCCCGCTACGTAACCATCGCATAGTCGACGACCAATTCCATTAGAGTCGACAATACAAATCAAAGAGAAACAAATGCAGCATTGGCCAATACGATAGCTATAACATACTTATTTAAGAAAAAATCTCCAACGCCAGGAAATACGAAGGCTGATAATAGCGTGACGAGTGTCGATTGGGGAAGTTTTATTGTTGCTGGATACCAATGTATGCATACATATTCTAAAAACGTATAAAGTATGCTTAAAGAAGTGTAATATCTTGTGAAGAATTTTTTTAAATTTCCTTGGCATGGAATTTTTAATACGTCCCATAGTCCATATATCTAGGCGGATTATTTGGAAATAGTGATTCGAGCCTTTCAGGTAAAATGGACAACAGGTGTAAAATTTCTTTACAATTAAAAGAATTTTATTTGTAGATGAAGCTCTAATATAATGTTATACCGTACATTAATTACATTGGCATAGGATTTGCCTCAAAAAAATAATAATCGGTACTAAAAAGGGATATTATAAGATCATGGATGGATTTCTTTTAGTGCTTCTACTCAACCGAAATCAAGTGGCGTCTTTAGGATGAAAACTCTTAGCAAAAAACAAAAATTATATTATCCGGATGGACCCGCGTCGGTAGATCAATCGAACAAGGATGTTTTGTTCGGCAGTAAGCAAAAAACCTATTATCCTGATGGTTTGGTATTGCCGGACCAATCCAAAAAAAATGCGCTGTTCCGAATGATCGATAGTTTGACTATCCTCGCTACTTCTTGGTTAGCTTGTGTCATAGGTGATATGGAGTGGTCAGGTGAGTTTAGTTGGATAGCTTTAGCTGGCATCATCCTTTACCAAGTCATCGCGGAATACAACGAAGTATACAATCATGGCCCTGGATCAAATTTCGGTCCGGAGTGCCTTAGTCTCTTGAAAGCATGGATTGTTACCAGCCTCTTCTTGGGTGGGCTCACTTACGCCGGCATGCTGGGGCAGCAATCGTTCCTCGGCGATACGATTATTGTTTGGGTACTTTGGACACCCGTGGCCTTGATTCTCTGGCATGGTTTAGTACGATATTGTCTTACAATAGTAAGAAAAAAAGGGTATCGCCAACGTGATGTTGCTTTGGTGGGCGCCACGGAATTGGGTCGGCGGCTGGAAAAAATATTTAAGGATACGCCCGAACTTGGAATGCGATTTCTGGGATATTACGATGACCGGGTACACGACCGTCCGATGCGTTTGTCGAACGATGAAATTCAATTTCGTGGAGATCTGAATGGCTTAATCAAAGATGCTAAAAATGGCACTATACAAGTGCTTTATATTGTCCTACCAATGGGAGCGGGAGAAAGAATTCGAAAACTTGTCGAAAAGCTCTCTGATTGCACCGCCTCAATTTATTTGGTTCCAAACCTTTTTGGCTTCGATCCGCTTCAAACTCGTTGGAGTACTGTTAGGGGAATTCCCGCCGTAAGCATTTACGATTCTCCATTTTACGGGGTTGATGCCTGGATCAAACGTAGCGCTGACGTCATCTTAAGCATTCTGATTCTGATATTAGTAGCAATTCCCATGGCGGTAATTGCCATAGCTGTCAAGCTTTCTTCTCCTGGGCCTGCGATCTTTAAGCAATGGCGTTATGGTATTTACGGGGAAAAATTTAGGGTTTATAAATTCAGAACGATGAGGGTCTCGGATGACGATCTAGAAGTCTCCCAAGCCACTAAAGGCGACCCGAGATTGATCAGGTTTGGCGCGTTTTTAAGGCGAACTTCGCTGGATGAACTACCTCAGTTCATTAATGTGTTACGAGGTGAAATGTCTATTGTTGGTCCCCGCCCTCATGCGGTGCCGCATAATGAATTTTACCGCAGAAAAATCAACGGCTACATGTTAAGACACAAAGTGAAGCCCGGCATTACCGGCTTGGCGCAAATCAAGGGATTTCGGGGTGAAACGAAAACGATCGACAAAATGGTAGGTCGCGTCAAATATGACTTGGACTATATCCAGAAGTGGTCTTTGGGATTGGATCTTAAAATTATTGCCCTAACCTGTTGTAAGGTCATCCTTGGGGAAAATGCGCATTAATATCGATAGGCTGCCTTACAATTATCACCGGTTTTCGTAGCGGATAGCCCTCTAACTCGAATCCCTCACAAGTGCCTGGAACCGTAATGCAGGCAACATGCGGCATTGCGGTTTCGTATTACATTTTGAGAGAAATCCGGGCTATATTTTTTGATAGATCTTTCCACCGTTGTTTAAAAATTCCCGGGATTTTTCTTCAAGACCGGTTTTTACGGCGTCTTCAGTTGGTATTCCTTTCCTTGAAGCGTAGTCACGCACGTCCTGACTGATTTTCATTGAACAAAAGTGCGGACCACACATGGAGCAGAAGTGGGCCACTTTTGCCGAGTCTTTAGGTAGAGTTTCATCGTGAAACTCATGGGCGCGCTCAGGGTCGAGTCCCAAATTAAACTGATCTTCCCAACGAAATTCGAATCGCGCCTTGGACATAGCGTTATCACGGGCTTGCGCTCCCGGATGCCCTTTAGCCAAATCCGCGGCATGGGCGGCTATTTTATAGGTCACTATGCCTTCTCGGACATCCTGTTTATTAGGGAGCCCCAGATGTTCCTTAGGCGTGACATAGCATAGCATCGCGCAACCGTACCAACCGATATTAGCCGCACCGATAGCTGAAGTAATATGGTCGTAGCCGGGAGCAATATCGGTCGTAAGCGGGCCAAGCGTATAAAAAGGGGCTTCAAAACAATCCTTGAGCTGCTTCTCCATGTTTTCCTTAATCATCTGCATGGGGACGTGCCCCGGGCCTTCAATCATTGTCTGGATATCATGTTGCCAAGCGATGTTAGTCAGTTCGCCGAGGGTTTCGAGTTCCGCGAATTGAGCAGCGTCGTTTGCATCGGCAATGGAGCCCGGACGTAGCCCGTCACCCAGCGAGAACGAAACATCGTAAGCCTTCATAATTTCACAGATTTCTTCAAAATGCGAATATAGAAAGCTTTCTTGGTGATGAGCAAGGCACCATTTGGCCATAATAGAACCTCCCCGCGAAACGATTCCAGTCAGCCGGTTAGCCGTAAGTGGCACATGTTGCAGCCGCACACCGGCATGAATCGTAAAATAATCAACGCCTTGTTCAGCCTGTTCGATTAAAGTGTCCCGGAAAATCTCCCAGGTTAACTCTTCGGCCTTGCCGTCGACTTTTTCGAGGGCCTGGTAAATAGGTACGGTTCCAATAGGAACGGGGGAGTTGCGGAGGATCCATTCGCGGGTTTCATGGATATTTTTACCCGTAGATAAATCCATGATAGTGTCGGCGCCCCAGCGAATACCCCAGAGCATTTTTTCGACTTCTTCCTCGATTGAAGAAGTGACTGCGGAGTTACCTAAATTCCCGTTTATTTTAACTAAAAAATTCCGACCGATAATCATAGGTTCTAATTCCGGATGATTGATATTGGCTGGAATAATAGCCCGCCCCCGAGCGACCTCGTCGCGCACAAATTCCGGCGTGATGTGTGACGGGGTCACCGCACCAAATGATTCCCCAGGATGTTGACCCCTAGAATTTTCTAGCATAGATTCCCATTTCTGATTTTCCCGTATAGCGACGAACTCCATCTCTGGAGTGACGATACCTCGCCTGGCATAGTGCATTTGACTAACATTGTTATCTTGTTTTGCCTTTTGAGGCATACGGATATGTTTAAAGCGTAAGTGTGCCAAGGCTGAATCCCGCAAACGATCTCGACCATATTCTGAACTTGGGCGCGTTAATTGCTCGGTATCTTTTCTTTCCGCAATCCAGTGATTTCGAATCGAAGGCAATCCCCGGCGCAGGTCTATTTCGATCTTAGATTCAGTATAAATCCCAGATGTATCATAAACATAGAGGGGCTGGTTTTTCTCGGCGCCGAAACTTGCCGGTGTATCCGAAAGTCCGATTTTACGCATAGGGACTCTAAGGTCCTGGCGGCTTCCTTGTACATAGACCTTTTCAGAGGCCGGGAACGCGGTGATCCTCACTTTGTTTATCGCTGTATTGTTGAGAACGTCTTTGGAAATCGCGCTCATCTCATTCTCCTATTTCCTATTTCAGTAAAATTAACAACGGCACAGCATCCGACAGGTCGATATCCAATCCGTGATGGTCTTAATTTCAACGGGGGCAATAGCCATTTTAAGCACTATGCTTAGACGAAGATAACCTAAGCTAAATCAAGCCGAGTGTTTTTGCAAGGATGTACTTTAAATTCGCAAGCGCTGAATTGTTGACAATACCTGTTTATGGCTTAATATCAAGCATTTCCAACCGATCATATCGATTCTCCCCCGACATGAATTCCGCGTATATCGCACCAGATTAGCTCACCCTAAAGGATTGGATGTTCCGATTTGTGGCGATCAAGAGCAGGGTAATATACGAGAATAACGAAATAGGGTCCGTAGGGTTGCTCGGCTTTATTTTTCTCCTGGGTTTATTAACATCCTGTTCCCAAGAGGTCGATCCACCTCAAATTCAATTCCAGGGCGTGACGATGGGAACGGTGTATTCCATCAAAATGCCAAAGCCGCCACGGGATATTGAACCAAACAAGCTAAAATCGAATATCGAAGACTTACTAGGCAATGTTAATTCAAAAATGTCGACCTACCTTAACGATTCGGAGTTGTCCCGATTCAATAGGTCTGATTCCAATAATTGGTTTAATGTTTCGAATGACTTATACACGGTGGTCAGGGAAGCCTTAATTGTGAGTGAAAAAACCGAGGGAGCCTTCGACGTTACCATCGGGCCACTAGTAAATTTGTGGGGATTCGGTCCAACAATCAAGTTGACTAACCGGATTCCAACGGACAAACAAATTCAGGAGCATTTGACGCATACGGGCTATGACATGATTCAGCTACGTAAATCCCCACTCGCCATCAGAAAAACTGATACGAAAATTTATCTCGATTTGTCGGGTCTGGCGAAAGGATATGGAGTGGATTTAGTTGCAGAATATCTCGAATCTCTTGGGGTTGATAACTATATAGTTGAAATCGGTGGTGAGGTTCGCGTGCATGGCGTCAATTCCGGGGGCGACAAATGGCGAATTGCAATCGAAAAACCAAGCGCGAACGCGCGCTCGGTACAACGTATTATTTCCGTGGGAAATGCCGCGATTGCAACATCGGGCGACTATCGAAATTATTTTGAAAATAATGGCCAACGTTTTTCCCATACGATTGATCCGAGAACCGGCAGGCCTATTACCCATCGTCTTGCGTCGGTATCGGTAGTCAGTCATACTGCCGTTTATGCGGATGCTATGGCAACGGCACTGATGGTTTTAGGCCCTGACAAGGGGCTTCAAGTGGCTGAGCGTGAGGGACTGGCCGCTGTCTTTATCGTTAGAACTACCGATGGTTTTATAGAGCAAGGCACCCGAAAGTTTGTCCATGAGATTGGTATGTAAGAGTATTGACTCACTTTGAATCTGTGGAAGACGTTAACCAAGTGGGCATTATCAGTTATACGGGTGTCTTAACGGCTTTGGCCGCTATGTGTTAACAAAAAAATTTGAATGTCGAGACACACATTATACTGGTACGACTACGAGACTTTTGGGATCGATCCAAGACGAGATCGTCCGGTGCAGTTCGCCGGCATTCGGACAGACCATGAATTCAACCCGATTGGCGACCCTCTGGTACTTTACTGCAAGCCAACGAATGATACGCTGCCCCAGCCTGAGGCGTGTTTAATTACGGGGATTACGCCAGAAAAAGCACATAGAGAGGGGATTTGCGAAGCGGAATTTATCGCTAAAATTGACCACGAATTCACCCAGCCGAATACCTGTGTTATTGGATACAATAATATTCGGTTTGACGACGAAATCACCAGAAATACGCTCTACCGAAATTTTTTCGATCCCTACGCACGGGAATGGCAACGAGGTAATTCCCGTTGGGACCTCATCGATATGGTCCGGCTTGCCTGTGCACTTAGACCTTCAGGGATCGAATGGCCCCTAAAAGAAAATGGGATGCCGACGTTTCGCTTGGACCAACTCACGCTCGCCAATGGAATAGAACATTCCGAAGCGCACGATGCACTTGCCGACGTATTCGCAACTATTGCCCTGGCCAAATTGGTCAAAACCAAGCAGCCGAAACTCTATGAATTTGTGTTTCGTAACCGGGGAAAACACCTGGCGGCCCAATTTTTAAATACATCACCCGTACGGCCAGTGATACACGCATCTGAAAAATACGGTGTCGAAAACCATTGTATCGCCGTCGTCGCACCGGTTGCTCAGCATCCAACCAATCAAAATGCGATTATCGTTTACGATCTGATGGAGAATGTGGATCTTTTAATCGAACTAAGTGCACAAGAAATTCAACAGCGTATTTTTACCCCGAGAAAGCAACTTCCGGAAGGTGTCGAGAGACTTTCGCTCAAAGCTGTTCATCTCAATCGTTGCCCGGTTCTCGTACCTGCCAATACTTTAGGGACCGAGGATGCGAAACGCTTGAAAATCGACTCAAGAATATGCCGGAAAAACCTGAAGAAAATCACAAACTCGGCGCGACTTCTTGGCGCTAAAATCCAAACCGTATTTGCCGAAACGGACTTGCCAAAAGAAAACGATCCGGACTTGATGTTGTACTCCGGAGGTTTTTTTTCCGAACACGATAGATCGGTCATGGATGATATTCGATCGACACCCCCGGAAAATCTAAACCAAATAAAACCAAAATTTCATGATAAGCGCCTAACCGAAATGCTGTTTCGATACCGTGCTCGGAATTTCCCTGAATTTTTGTCGGATGAAGAAGGTGAGCGTTGGGAAAGTTATCGTCGTACACGGTTGACGCAAAAGGAATATGGAGGCAGCATCGTGATTGATGAATATCGGGAGAAACTTAAGGCCTTGCGTCATTCGGTGTCCAGTCAGAAAGAGCTTGCTATCGTTGAAGGGCTGGAGGCGTACGGAAACGAGATTATGGGTTGATGCGGGTTTTAATTGTACTTGGTCTCAAAAGGATTGCTGAAAAGCATTATCTGGTGGACAAAAAACCGGTCACGATTTTTGGGTTTGAATTCGGTGGGCAGGGATCGATAACGGGATTCCGGAAATCCGATGTATACGCTTGGTGGCTACAGCCACAATATTTTTCGATGGTCTTTTACCCCCAAATAGCTAACGGCACTCATAGCTACGCATGTAGTCTATATACTACAATGGAAAATGAATATTCAACCCCAAGCGATCAAAGAATATATTATTGCGGAAGGGAAGTCTCCTTATCAGGAATGGTTAAAGTCTCTAAAAGATGTCAAAATCAGGGCTAGAATTCGCCAAAGAGTAGATCGCTTTGAGCTAGGAAATTTTGGAGATTGTGGACCTGTTGGAGATGGAGTTTATGAGCTTCGTCTTAATTTCGGACCTGGATATCGAGTTTATTTTGGACAAATCGATAAGGCCACCATCCTTTTGCTTTGTGGAGGCATGAAAAGGAAGCAACAAAAGGATATTGAGCAGGCAAAAAAATATTGGAAAGACTACCAACTGGAGGATTAATATGGGTAAGCGCTCAAGAGATTATCATAAAAGTTTGATTGAAGACTTAAAAGATCCAGTAGAAGCGGCAGCATACCTGGAAGTTGCTCTTGAAGAAGGAAGGAACGAGGAGTTTCTGTTAGCACTCCGGAATGTTGCGGAAGCTAGAGGCGTATCAAATATTTCGAGAGAATCGAATCTAAATCGAGAAAATATATACAAAATGCTTTCTAAAAAAGGGAATCCTCAGTTATCTAGCCTAGTAACCCTCTTAAAAAGTATGGGACTGAGGCTTTCCGTTCATGAAATTAGCCATTAAAGCCATGATCGCTTTTGAAAAAACCACCAAGCTCTCGAAAAAAGGCTAAATCACCTTACCCGAAACCGTCCCCGAGTATTTGGGTTCAGATGTAGAAAAAGTCGTCATTGGAAACGACCAAGTCCGGCGAGAAAGGCAGGTTCAAATTCAGTGTCGGCGCCAATATTAATGCCGAACTGAATGAGGATAAGGTCATACCAGCATTGATTTCCATGTTTGAGAGTTAAGAAATCACCCTGGATAAAGAAACGACGATTTGCGTTGTGACTGGTTTATTACAACAGAACATCACGACGAAGGACATCTTCGGCATAATCATTACCGCATTACCATGGGGCATAAAAAAGGTACGCTCTGGCGTGAGTACCACTTACCTCTGCTGCGTAAGGAGAAAATCTCGAAAAATGTATTATTTTGCCTGTTCGAGGGATTTGTCTCCCAAGTGGATATTTATCCAAAGGCGGAGGAACTGCATTTTGGTCTGGAACATCGAAAAGATTATGCGGGTTTGTATAAAGATAACGACGGATCGCGGGCAGTGATTGATGTCGGAAAATTAATGGAAAAGCGCAAGGCAACCAACTCATCCGATTTTACCAAACAAATGATATTCAAGGCGTCCAGGGTCAGCTTCCGTCATGAGAAAGAGAAATCCGGCGAGTCGGTCGTAAAATAAGTTGCTGTTATTATCCAATCAGGCTGACGCCATGCAGCATATTCTTGGCCCGCGGCGATGAATGCACCGCTTGAAGAGAGTAGATTTGGTGTGTTTAGGATGTGAATGGAACGGATTAGGTTTAGTCAGTAGGCTCTCTATTCTCGTACAGCTTCCTAACCCCCCCGGCGTTTTAGTGTTTGCTTGCTCCAACCCGATAGTTTTATGGAGGGTATAATCAAGGCCGTTGTTGGTCTTTCGTTCAGAATTGCTGGAGACCCCAGCAAGATTTGCTTAACATCCATAAAACTGTCATTCTTGAAAGTTCAAATTAAATGTTGGAAGTAAAATGAAAAAAATCGCTTATATTTTTCCAATTTGGGTGTTGTTTTGGGTGTCCGCTGCAAGCGCTCACGGTCCATCAAGAGTTAAAGTTGAAGAGTCGATTATTATTAATGCTGGTCCCGCCGTTGTCTGGGCACAGATTAAAGACTTTGGTAAGGTCGAAAATTGGTTGCCGGTAGTTGAAAAAACATCCTCGCAGGGTGGGAATAAAAAAGGGGCGACACGGGAAAGTCTATTCCAATCTATAAATGGCCCTGAAATTGGGAACAGATCATGAATAACCTTTTAACTGGAGCGGAAGAGGTGTCAAGGAGGAGTTTGTAGCGTAGCGGAGGAATCTCCTTGACACTTCTGAAGCGTAAGTTAACCTCAATTTATGATCTGTTCTCGGTTTCAGGGCCATTTCACGTTAGAAATTACCCCCCTCTTCAGGGCCATTTCATATTGGACAAGACTGGGAATTGACACTTAAAGATGGCGGGGGCACTATCAAGGAAGAACTTAAGAAATATAAGGAAAGCAAAATGGAGTTTTCCTACAAAATAACCGAAATGAGTACCGTTAAAACCATTGAACATTCCGGGGAAACAGTAGAAGTTAAAGTGTTGCCCGTCAGTAATTACAAAGCGTGGCTATCGGTTGAAGCCGATGGCGCCGGTGGCTCGAAAGTAATCTGGAAGGCCAAATTTTATCGCGGGTACATGAATAATAATCCTCCCGCCGAATTGAACGAAGAAGCCGGAATCGGTGCGATTACCAATGTTTTTAAGATGGGTCTTTCAAATTTGAAAAAAATCGTGGGCGGCTGATCAACGACCCGGATGCATAAGTATCGGCAATTTCTCATTTCGGTGGCCGTAGTCATTGGCATACTGGCCTTTGGTATTCAGTATGCGAATGCAAAGCCGTTTGCCTACATCACCAACCAACTCGATAATAATCTGTCGATTATCGATACCGAAACACGGTTGGTGGTAAAAACCTTAAAGGTCGGCAAAAAACCGGCCGGTGTCGCGGTCACCCAGGATGGCGCCCGAGTCTATGTGACAAACCCGGAGAGTAAAACATTGTCAGTTATAGACGGCTTGAATCATTCCCTTTTGGCTTCAATACCGGTTGGCGACGGTCCTCTCGGAGTAGCGGTAAACCATTCCGGCGCCCGGATCTACGTCGCTGATTGGTACAATGATTATGTGTCGGTGATTGATGCAAAAAAATTAAGGGTGATCTACCAGATTCCAGTGGAGGAATCCCAGGCCGGACTCGTGGTGAGCCCAGACGACAAAAGTATTTTCGTTGCTAATCGGGATAGCGATTCTATTTCCAGAATTGATGCCGTCACATCGAAAGTGATTGCGACGTTGAAGGTTGGCCGTCATCCCTTCGGAATCACCATTGATGCTGATGGCAACAGGATTTATGTGGCTAATGTACTGAGTAACGACTTAAGCGTTGTCGATGTACCGTCGTGGAAAATCCTTAAGACTATAGCGGTAGGCGAATTACCCTACGATGTGACCCTGGCTCAAAGGGGCAAGCGCCTACTGGTTACGAATCAGTATGACGATACGGTTTCGGTCATTGACACCGATAGTTTTGAAGTGCTGACAACAATTGATGTGGGACGGACGCCAGAGGGAATATATACACATCCGGATGATCGCCATGTCTACATCGCCAACTGGTTTAGCAACACCGTCTCGGTGCTGGACGTGAAGTTATTAAAAATAGTCCAAACGATCAAAACAGGTCAAGGGAGCCGTGCATTTGGCGAATTTATCGCGGGTTTTAATCGTTAAAACTTTTTGGGGAAATGTTTTTTTCAGCGGCTATTATTAAGTTCTAATCTAACACTTTACGAAAAAAATGGCTTCAACCGTAGATGAATTAACGATCGATTACTTTGACGGTGATCTTCAAACCGTAAAAGAGTTGGATAAGGTTATATTGTCCAAGGGCGCCTGGGCAACGCTTATCTATAAATATCAGGATTGGGACCGTCGAAAGGAAGAATACGGACCCGAACGTTATACCATTCGCCGTTATCAAAAAAGAAACGGTGAATACATGCAAAAATCCAAATTTAACATATCGAGTAGCGGCCAGGCCCGTAATGTGATTTCCGCGTTGCGGACATGGGTCGGTGATTGATCTGTTCACGTATTTTGTGTTCCCCTTGTATTCGAATATTCGTGATACTAGTACGAGGCTGTCCGAGAATAGGGAGTCTACCGCGGAAAAGCGGATTTTGGCCAATTTTCCGGATTAAATTAGTGAAATACATCCCTACCTACCTACGGAGTTAGCATGTCCCCGACAATCACTATTCCGCTTCCCTCAATCACTCCCGCCCCGATAACATCGATGAAAGGGGTCAATTCACTTGCTTCATATCTCTTTATTGGCTAACCTTTCCGCATTCCTAAACCCCACCGTATTGAATACTCAGCTTTTCACTCGCAAAATTGGCGAGGCGACAAACAATGTCATGAAGCAAGTAACCTGACCCTATTTTCGTATAAATGCTTAGATGTTAGGCCCAAATCGAATGCAACGCGAGCACCGCGCGGTATTGTGGCTCCATGGTAGAAAGCTTGTGAGAAATGCAGGCTAATCCACCCTACCAGTCTATTTCATGTGATAGGATCGGCATTTATCAATTCCTTAAAGATGCTGGTTGTCCCCTTGGTCACATTTTCGCTGATCTGCGGCGTTTGTGGAATTGGTGATATCGGGGCGCTGGGGAGGGTGGGATTCAAAACCTTTCTACTCTATTTGATGACCACGGCAATGGCGATTACGTTGGCATTATGCGTCGCGATTGCTTTCGGTCCCGGAGAAGGCAGCGAGGTATCGTTATCGGCGATGAGCGATTTCACCCCTAAACCCGCCCCACCCTTAACTCAAATATTTATCAACTTGGTGCCGGGCAACCCGATAGCGGCATTTGCCGAAGGAAATATGCTGCAAATCATTTTTTTCGTGATCTTGTTTTCCATCGCCATACTCATGTCGGGGGAAGCCGGTCAGGGGGTGGCAAGAGGCGCCGAGAAACTCAACGCCGTGATGATGCAAGTGGTTACATTAGTGATGGAATTCGCGCCCATCGGCGTTTTTTGTCTGATGGTCAAAACATTCGCCGAGCAGGGTATCGGTCTGATTCTACCCATGATCGGATATTTTTCCATCGTCATCGGTTGTTTGCTGATTCATGCCTTTGGGACCATGAGTCTACTTTTAATTGTGATGGGCAAACTAAATCCCTTGATTTTTATTAGAAAATTACGATCAGCTCAAGTCTTTGCGTTTAGTACCGCGAGTTCCAATGCGACAATCCCGGTGACACTTCAAACCGTCGAGAAACGCTTAGGCGTGGATAATTCTACGGCCTCATTCACTGTCCCCTTCGGAGCCACCATCAATATGGACGGAACGGCGATCATGCAGGGCGTGGCAACGGTGTTTATTGCTAATGTCTATGGCATCGACCTCGGCTTGACCCAGTATCTCACCATGATCGGCATGTCGGTCCTGGCCTCTATTGGCACCGCCGGTGTACCCGGTGTCGGATTGATCATGCTCGCCATGGTATTTAATCAAGTCGGTTTGCCGGTTGCCGGAATCGGACTGATTTTGGGGGTCGACCGTTTATTGGATATGGTCCGCACGGCGGTCAATATCACCGGCGATGCGGCAGTCACTTGTATCGTCGCCCGTGGCGAAGGCGTTCTCGACACCGACACTTTTAATAACCCGGAGGCGGGCGTTATAACCGAGGTGGAATTGCCCCATAAGATCTGACCGAGAATAGAGTAGACTAATCTACCGCGCCGTCCAACCCAAGTCCATCAAATGGGCGGAGCCGGTCATGGACTTGGCCTTTTCGCTAGCCAGGAACAGGGCAAATTCCGCTACTTCTTGGGGTTCTATGAGGCGTTTGATGGCGGCAGGCTCGAGCATGATGGTTTCGATCACTTCGCTTTCGCTGATCCCATGGGTAGACGCCTGGGTTTTGACTTGATTCTCGACCAACGGGGTTCGAACGTAGGCCGGGCATATCGCATTGACGGTAATACCCGAAGAGGCTACTTCGAGTGCAACGGATTTTGTTAAACCTGTGATTCCGTGTTTTGCCGAAACGTAAGCACTTTTATAGGGGCTCGCGACTAATCCGTGGATTGACGCGATATTAATGATACGTCCCCACCCTTTTTGCTTCATGGCCGGTACCAGCCATTTAGTCAGTTGAAAAGGAGCGACTAACATGACCTGAATCATACCGATCCAAATTTCTTCAGAGAATTCCTCAACCGGTGCGACGTGTTGAAAACCGGCATTATTCACCAATATGTCCACTCGTCCCCGCGTTTCCAGCGCTTTTTCGGCGAGCCCACGGGTTTCTTCACGATTGGAAAGATCCGCCTGAATGAATTCGCCTCCAAGAATATCGGCAACCATGGCGCATTCCGCGTTTACGTCGTTTAGCAACACATTGGCCCCTTCCCCGGCAAAAGCTTCGGCAACCGCTCTGCCTATGCCGCTACCAGCCCCGGTGACCAAAACGACTTTGTCCGAAAACTCCATATCTATTAGTTCAAATCGCTCACGACTTACAAAACCACTCTCGTATCCATTCGATTTGGTCACTCGCCATCAGTGCCGGGACATGACCGACTCCAAGTATTGTTTTTACCTTCGCCTTCGGCCCACGGATTTTCATCTCCTCCGCGGTTTCGGGCAATAAAACATCGGATGTCTCTCCTCGAAACACGGCGACCGGACAACGGATCGCGTCCCAACACTCCCAAATTTCCAGGGGTTTTACCGGGTCACCCTTAAACACACTACCAATCGCCGGATCGTAATGCAGAGCATAACTTCCGTCCGCAAGTACTCGGGAACTGTGTTTAGCGAGATGGCGCCATTGACTGTCGCTAAGATTTCCGAAAGACGCATGGACTTCGCGCAAATATTGATCCAATTCGCCTAAACTTTGGAATCGAGGGTCGGCGCCTACATAATTACCAATGCGTTGGATAGCCTGGGCGGGTAAGAACGGCCCTATGTCGTTTAACAACATTCGCCCGATAGGCGATTGGGGTTGTTCCGCTAGAAAAATCCCGATCAATCCACCCATCGAAGTCCCGAGCCAATCTACGGTGGATACACCCAAGCGCTCGATTAACATAGTCATACATTTAATATAAAGCGGATAGCTATATTCACTTTCATCGGCCAGCCAGTCGCTACCGCCTCTCCCAGGGACATCTGGGCAGATGATCCGGTAGTCATCCGCCAAGGCTTGGGCGATAAAATCAAAATCCCTGGCATTTCGAGTCAACCCATGGACACAAATGAGGACTTTGTCGTTACCGGAATCCCCCCACTCCAGATAATGCATCCGCCGATCACCGCCGCGGATTGGAAAGGAAATAAATTCAGATTTCATATCATTACGATTGCTATTGCCCAACCACATCAAATGCAAAACTTACCCGATTTCGATTTTTGTCATAAGGAACTGTCCCATGCCAAAAATACGAGGGGAAAAGCACGAACATCCCTTCGTCCGGACGAATCAAATGGGAGGAACATTTGTCATTTTCTCTGTAATACCGCGAGGGACCTCGGCCGAATTCTATCCATCCTTGGGTATCCGCGTCTCCGACAATTTCGTCCAAGCTTACGTAATATACGCCACTCAACCAGGCTCCCCGATGAATATGAGGCTCTTGACGCCCCTGCCGCTCCAACTGGACACCCCATCCTTCGAGCCGAAATGCCTTCGGTTTTGAGGCGATAAATTCGTGATCCTTCGGTTCGGTAACGTTGCCGAGATAATCTTCCACGACCTTTTCAATAAGCCCCGTCATCACTTGTATCGTGTGATTTTTATCTTCCAGGATATTACCCAAAGTTTGGGAACCTTTACGGGTCGAAATATTGAGGGGCTCCCTGGTTAAGGTTGAATGGTTTTCAATATAATTTTTCAATCGATGATTAAAATCTCCGCGGGTTTTAAACCCTTCCGGCGTCTCCGGTTTGGTGGTGCGAATAAAGGTCGAAAAATCCATGAGATTCTTAAATCCATTGGCATCGCCGGTAGTATCCAAGGCAATGGTCTTTAAAGAAAGCGCCCAAGGACTTGCCGGGGCCAATTGCAAGGCATGATCCAAACTTTGTAAAGCCTTCTGAGCCTTTCCTAATTCAAGGAAGACCTCGCCCTTGATGATATAAATGTTTTCGTAGGTCGGATTAATGGTAACCGCTTTTTCCAAGGACTCAAGCGCACCCAACAATTCCCCCTGTTGTTTCCTGAGATTGGCCAAGTTTATATGAGCACGAAAATTGGCTTTATCAAGATCCAAAGCTTTTTTAAAATATTCTTCCGCTCCGCTATTTTGACGGTCATTAAAAAGCGCAAGCCCCAAGTCATTATAATAGGATGAATTGCTTGGCTCTAAGGCTACCGTCTTCTGAAAAAATCTCGCCGCCAGATCGAAATTCTGAAACTTAAAGGCGGCCGAGCCGAACATATGAAGAGCATGATAATTTCTATCGGAAGCAAGTTTTTTATAAATATCCCGTGGAATTTTGACCCGATTGGCTTTTAAGTTTTCCACGAATTTATTCAACAGCGAAGGATAATCCGGGATCGCTTTTTGCCGTTTCTTGAGTTCCTTTTCCCGTCGGCGCCGATCATGTCTGTTCATTGGGGGATTGTGTTCTAGAGGTTTCAATAACGGGAAAGTACTGAATATTAGATTCTAGACCATGAACCAGCCGCGAAACAGTACTATTTCCCTCAGTGCCGGATAACTCAACGTAGCGGCATCAATTTTTAACGCGTTTATGTGGAAAAATAGGAATGCACTGAATAGGTACCTTGTTTTAGGTCCACGATACGGTACTATAATCCTGAATCAGTGACTTCAATGCGGATTGCAGGGTGCAAGATATTGGTCTCACGGGGAATCAAAAAAATCTTAGCTTCACCCATCGACTTGAAAAACTGGGACGGATAAATTTTTCGGCTAAAATAAAGCTTTCCCCGCTCTCGTTTGAAAGGTTCGATCTAATCAGCTCGAATTGATGTGTCAACACTTTTCCGGACACAAAGTCACGCATTTAGGTTCTATACTTGAAGCGGTCATATTGGTTCATCAAGATCGAATCAAAATGAAGTTTCTTCGGATAAGTATTTGATGTATCGTGTTGAATGGTCTGATCGAAACGGCGATAATAGGAGAAAGACAAGATTAAAACAATTTGGGACAGTGTTGCTTATAATAATTGTATCAGAATGGAAAATCGAAAATTCTTAAACGAGCTTTGGTTGTTTTACAATGCCAACGAACTAATATAATTGCGGTCCGTAGTGAAGCACGAAGGACGACAATCGAGTGACTCGGTCGACAAGGAATTAGTCAAACGCGTCCAGGAAGGCGATAAAAAGGCATTCGATATACTCGTTCTCAAATACCAGCATAAGATTATTCAGCTGATCGGGAGGTATATTAAGGATCCTAGTGAAGCTTTGGATGTAGCCCAAGAATCTTTCATTAAAACTTATCGCGCACTGGCAAAATTTCGTGGCGAAAGCGCCTTTTACACTTGGTTGTATCGAATCGCAATTAATACCGCAAAAAATCATTTGGTCTCAAGGGCTAGACGATCCTCGGAAAACGAAATTGATGCGCAGGTTGCGGAACAATATGAAGGCGCGTCGCGTCTAAGAAGCCACGATACACCCGAACACATCCTTCTAAGCGAAGAAATAGCATTGACTATCCGTTCAACGATCGATGAATTGCCTGAAAATCTAAGGGTCGCAATAGTTTTACGAGAATTTGACGGAATGAGTTATGAAGAAATCGCAAAAGTTATGAATTGTCCTGTTGGCACGGTTCGTTCGAGAATTTTTCGTGCGAGAGAGGCTATCTATAAAAAACTTCAACCCCTAATTGATTACCGGTGATCAGTAGATGCACAACAATCTCGAAGAAAAAATCTCAATGCTACTCGACAATGAACTGAGTGGCGCCGAAGCTATTTTGTTACTGGAACAGATTGAGCAAGACGACCGGTTGAAACAAGTTTGGGATCGTTACAATAAGATCAGTTTAACCTTGAAATCAAATAGATATATTCCTGTTGATCGTCATTTCCCTCGGCGGATAAAGGAAAATATTTATCTTTCGTCTACACCTTCTCCTCAAAGTCGAGGAAATCGATATAAAAACTGGGGCTATGCGCTTGCCGCATCGCTTGTCGGAGTGAGCATTTTAACCTGGACTTATCTCCAAACCCTATCGCCACCGAAAAATTCGATTGAACCAATTGCGTTGGTCCAAACCGTTCCCAAATCCACTGAAAAACCGAACGTAATCTACCAGTATAATAACTTGGATTCCCGCCTAAATGACTATTTGGTCACCCATAACGAGAGCGCTTATTCAGCGGGAGTGCAGGGCATGCTTCCTTACGCTCGAGTTGTCAGCTATACCCACAAATAACCGATGCGCGATAATTGTCGGTCCAACTTTATTGGATTACCATTCTATAAGTGGGTTGCTTTGTGTCCGTTATTGTTGATTAGCATTCTTCTCCAGGGCTTAAAGCAGGTAAACGCCGACGAGAAAAGTCCTATTAGTGGAACACAGTGGTTGGCATTGATGACTCACGCGATGCGAAACCTTAATTATCAGGGGACAGTGGTTTATCTTCGGGATAATAAAGTGGAAGCCATGAAGATGTTTCATGCGGTTGTAGAGGGTGTCGAACAGGAGCGCCTTGTGTCACTGAATGATCCCATGCGGGAAATTATTCGCGATGCGGATAAAGTGACCTGCTACTTTCCCGATTCCCGCACCATGGTAGTTGATTACAATCCAACCCAAAGGTCGTTGTTGGTCGATATTCCGGAAAATCTTGAATTTGAAAGTCAGCGATATCGTATTGTTGTACGTAATAAAGAGCACGTTGTTCAACGCCTGGCCCAGGTCATCAGTGTCGATCCGGTTGATAATTTAAGGTATGGCCGGAAAATATGGATCGACCTTGAATCCAAAGTACCTTTGAAACACGAAGTATTCGATGAAAATGGCCAAATGGTTGAGCAAATGGTGTTTACAAGCTTTTCGGTCAAGGAATCCATACCGCTGAGATTTTTGAGCGCGGAAACAAAAATAGAAAAATTGAATTGGCAAATCAGAAATAAGGAAAGGGTTCCCGCGGGCCAGCATGCATGGGTATTTAAATCCATCCCAGAAGGTTTTAAGCAGGTTTTGTATACGCGTAGAAAAATGCCAGGGAGTAAACAACCCGTTGAACATATTCTTTTGAGCGATGGGTTTGCTTCGGTTTCGATCTATGTCGATCAAGTGGAAAGTCAAGGATTGCAACCCCTACAAAAAGCTTTGGGCGCCATTAATTCCTATAGTATCCAATTAGATAGCCACCAGATTACCGTCATGGGTGAAGTCCCCGCCAAAACGGTCAAAATGATTGGAGAAGGCATTGAGTTCAAAGGTAATGTTCTACAATGATCAAGATCGATACGTCCGTTGAAGATGGGTTGATCCGGATTGATCTGGAAGGGCCGCCATCATGTTGCTCCTGTTTTAACAATTCTCGATGTTTGGTCCCGTTTCAGGAAAAACACTCGCGTATGCGGGCGCCCATTGGTGAGCGGAACCCGGTCGTCGATCCAGGAGGGCCGTTATTATCGAAGCAGGAAAAATCCACGTTACTCTGGTGCTCCGCCCTAGGATATTTATTGCCCGTTATAGGGTTATGTATTGGAGCAGCTTTTGGAGAAGCAATTGATCGTGGCTTGAATTTTGAAAATTCGGAACTATTTAGTATTATCTGTGGATTATCCGGATTCGCCTTTAGCTTTCAAATTATACATTGGATCACCACCCATTATCCTCACCGGTATCGCGTCCGCCCCGCGTCATTTTCTTAATTTTGAACGCTTCATTTATTGTACTTACCGTCTTCGTGCGGGTTAAGGAGAATTTTTATGTTTAAATCATTGCGGTACTTGATGAGTATCGCCGTTTGCATGCTTTTTTATACGCATTTAGCACTCGCCGAATTACCGGATTTTACCAATTTGGTGAAAAAATATGGCGATGCGGTCGTCAATATCAGTACTGTTAAAAAAAGTAAAAACGAACGGGAAAACTTTCATGAAGGTGTTCCAATGCCTGATGGCACACCCTTCGACGAATATTTGCGGCGGTTTTTTGGTGAGCAAGGACGTGGCGCCGAGCCTCGCGAAGCGCGTTCCCTAGGTTCCGGTTTTATAATTTCCGAAAATGGATATTTATTGACCAACCATCACGTTATTAAGAATGCCGATGAAATTCTTGTCCGTTTGCAGGATCGTCGGCAATTGGTAGCTACACTGATCGGATCGGATAAGCGTAGCGACGTTGCCTTATTGAAAATAGAAGCGAGCGATCTACCGGAAGTTAAATTAGGTTCATCCGACGATTTGAAAGTCGGTGAATGGGTGCTGGCGATCGGCTCTCCTTTTGGGTTTGATCACACCGTGACAGCAGGAATTGTCAGCGCTAAAGGCCGTAGCCTGCCAAGCGATAATTACGTGCCTTTCATTCAAACCGACGTAGCGATTAATCCGGGAAATTCCGGGGGGCCGTTGTTTAATATGGACGGCGAAGTAGTTGGGATCAACTCACAGATTTATAGCCGCACCGGTGGATTTATGGGGTTGTCATTCGCCATACCCATGGAAGTTGTAATGAATGTCGTGGCGCAACTCAAGGATCAAGGATTTGTATCACGCGGATGGCTTGGTGTTCAGGTGCAGGATGTCACTCGTGAACTGGCGGAATCTTTTGGAATGGACGCGCCTAGAGGGGCTTTGGTTGCTAAAGTAATGGTGGATAGTCCCGCTGAAAAAGCGGATTTTAAGGTGGGTGACGTGATTATCGAATTTAACAATAAAAAAATCGATACATCGGCTGTCTTGCCTCCATTAGTCGGGATGACGTCGATAGGTACGGTTACGAAAGTAAAAGTTGTTCGTCAGGGACGCCGAAAAAATCTAAAGGTTAAAATTGGTTTATTACCTGAGCAGATTGAAACGCAGTTAGCGCGGGGAAAGTCGAGTTCAGTAACCGCAAATCGTCTAGGTCTTGTAATATCAAACCTTAGCTTGGAGCATCGCGAGCAATTCGCGATTGAGGAAAATGGAGTTTTAGTGGAATCGGTTGGTCCGGGGCCTGGGCGTGATGCCGGGATGCAACGAGGAGACGTCATTTTAAGGGTTGACAACAAGATCATTGAAAGCCAAAGTCAGCTTCTAGAGATCATTAAAAAACTCCCGGTAAATAAATCAATTTCAGTGCTCGTGCAACGCCGTGGCAGTCCATTTTATCTGGCGGTCAAATTGGATGAATGAATGATGTGACTGCATTAGATCACATTAGGAATTTTTCCATCATAGCCCATATCGATCATGGGAAATCGACACTTGCGGATCGTTTCATCCAAATCTGTGGTGGGTTGACCGATCGGGAAATGGGAAACCAGGTTTTAGATTCCATGGATTTGGAACGCGAACGCGGAATTACCATTAAAGCCCAAAGCGTGACCTTGGATTATGTTGCCAAGAATGGTAAAACTTATCAACTTAATTTTATCGATACGCCTGGGCATGTCGATTTTTCTTATGAAGTGTCCAGGTCCTTGGCGGCATGCGAGGGCGCATTGTTGGTGGTCGATGCCGCACAAGGCGTAGAGGCGCAAAGCGTGGCGAATTGTTATACCGCCATCGACCAGGGGCTTGAAGTCATTCCTGTACTCAACAAGATTGATCTGCCTTCAGCTGAACCGGCTCGGGTAATCCAGGAAATCGAGGAGATTATTGGGATTCCCGCCGGCGATGCGATTCAAATAAGCGCGAAAACCGGGCAGGGTATCGTCGAGATATTAGAGCAACTGGTTCTAAAGATTCCTCCTCCGACGGGTAATTCGGAGCAGCCAACCCAGGCTTTGATTATTGATTCCTGGTTTGATAGTTATTTGGGCGTTATTTCATTGGTGCGTGTGGTTCATGGCAAGATCCGCAGAAAACAGAAAATTACCATTTTGTCGACGGGAAAATCACATATTGTAGAAAAAGTAGGGGTCTTCACGCCTAAACGTCTCGAAAAACAAGTATTGAATACAGGCGAAGTAGGATTTATTATCGCGGGAATAAAAAACATTTTTGGAGCGCCGGTAGGCGATACGATCACCTTGTCGGACAATCCCTGTTTTGATTTTTTGCCCGGTTTCGAAAAGGTCCAGCCCAGGGTGTTCGCGGGATTGTATTCAGTCATTTCGGAACAATACGAGAATCTGCGGGAGGCCTTAAACAAACTAAATCTCAACGACGCGGCGTTGCACTTCGAACCGGAATCGTCCGAGGCACTAGGTTTTGGGTTCCGTTGCGGTTTTCTTGGAATGTTGCATATGGAAATTATCCAAGAACGGTTAGAACGGGAATACGGATTGGATCTGATTACGACAGCGCCATCGGTGGTGTACGAAGTGTTAACCCAGGATGACGAATGTTTATATATCGACAACCCCGCCAAATTGCCCGATTCAGGAACAATAAAAGAAATTAGGGAACCCATCATCCGCGCCAATATTCTAGTACCCCAAGAGCATTTGGGTGGTGTTATCGGCTTGTGCATTGAAAAACGCGGTGTACAAAAGAATATCGAATACCTCGGCAACCAAATTACTTTAAGCTATGAATTGCCGTTAAGCGAAATCGTACTCGATTTTTTTGATCGGCTTAAATCCGTTAGCCGGGGATTCGCCTCATTTGACTATGATTTTAAGTGTTTTCAGGCAGCTCCACTGGTTAAGCTTGATGTTTTGATCAATGGTGATTGCGTCGATGCCTTGTCGCTTATTGTTCACCGTGATACCAGCCACTTCCAGGGGCGTGAGCTGGTGGGGAAAATGAAGGAATTGATTCCCAAGCAGATGTTTGAGGTGGCAATCCAAGCAGCGATTGGGGCTAAAGTCATTGCCCGATCAACGGTCAAGGCATTGAGAAAAAACGTGACCGCGAAGTGTTATGGCGGGGATATTTCGCGAAAAAGAAAGTTGTTGGAAAAACAAAAGGCGGGGAAAAAGAGAATGAAACAGGTGGGTAAAATTAACATACCGCAAGAGGCATTTCTTGCCGTACTGCGGATCGGGAAAGATAGCTAAGAATCTTTCTGGTAGTAAACCTTCTATGAAATACCGGGTTATATTGGGATGCCTTCCCAATACGGAAACCCTCCTCAACCGTATCGTGTAAAAGTAGAGACAGTATATGGATTTTGATTTTTCATTTTTTTTAGTCATCGGTACAGTCGTGACAGGTGGTATTTGGGGATGTTATGCGCTAGTGCAAAACCACAAGGAGGTGAAACAAACTAAAGAACCGATACTGGTAGAATACGCGCGGTCTTTTTTTCCAATCATTTTGATAGTTTTGATTCTACGATCTTTCATTGTAGAACCCTTCCGTATTCCATCGGGGTCAATGATGCCGACGTTACTGATCGGGGATTTTATTTTAGTTCAAAAATTCGCCTATGGCATCAGATTGCCCGTATTGAATACTAAAATCGTCGAAGTGAGTGACCCGGCCAGGGGCGATATTATCGTATTTCGTTTTCCGAAAAATCCTAATATCGATTATATTAAGCGTGTAGTGGGGTTACCTGGAGACCGAGTTGGTTATTACGGTAAAAAGGTGTATATCAATGGAGTCCAAATGAAACAAATACCGTTGGGTCGTTATAATGGTGTCGGGCAGGGTAGAAATATGAGAGGCGCCTGGCACTTGCTCGAAGATTTGGCCGAAGGTGTCGAACACAGTATTTTAGTACGAGGCGACCGCGCTTCGCGTCGACTGGAATTTGCGATCCCGAAAGGGCAATACTTCGTAATGGGAGACAATAGGGATAACAGTAATGACAGCCGTTTCTGGGGAACCGTTCCCGAAGCGAATTTGGTGGGGAAAGCGTTTTTTGTCTGGATGAATTGGGATTGGGAAAACAAAGGCATTGGGTTCGATAGGATGGGGACGGTTCTAAAATAATTCGGTAACGATTCAGCCTACCCCTGAAATCCGCTATTCCCGCCTTAAAAAAATGATCACCTACACCTGTGCGGCATCCATTTTCGATTGACGATTCATACTGATGGATAGCCGCCGAGAATTAACAGCGGTTATGTCAAATGTGAATGAGCACCGCGCGTGTAAACTCACTTTTTTCGCCTTGAACTATTAAATGGCGATCTGAACAGTTACGACATCGTGCTGAATAGGTACAATAATTCGTTGCAAACTATTTGACGGAGACCAAAATGCGTACATCACTTCATCGGCAAACCGGGTTAACGGGGATTGGTCTTGCTCTGGTCTTAGGGTTAATCGCTTTTTTTACGCTATTAATTTTAAAAATCGGTCCTATTTATCTGGAACATCTTAAGATCAAGCGCTCCTTGACTGCGTTAGAAGAAGAAGAGACTCTGCCAAGAAAATCGAAGCATCAAGTCAAACAAATGCTTATGGACAGAATGAACATCAATATTGTAGAAGCGATCACGCGCGACGACATTTCCGTATATAAAGAGGGAAAGAATATCAAAGTACAAGTTTCTTATGAGGTGACGGAAAATATCTTAGGAAACCTGGATGTATTAGTTTATTTTGACGATGTCATTGAGGTTGGAGAAAATTGACCAAAAGTCCGGAATCTCTTTCCAAAAACCTGGGGCTCGACTTCCTGAACATGAGTTTGTTGAAATGTGCCTTAACCCACCGAAGTGCTGGCCCAAACAATAACGAGCGCTTGGAATTTCTTGGCGATTCAATCCTAGGATTCGTCATTGCCAATTATTTGTATGAGCGTTTCCCCAATGGACGGGAAGGAGTGCTCAGCCGTATGCGCGCAAATTTGGTTAATCAGGAAACCTTAGCCGATTTGGCGCGAGGATTTTATCTTGGAGATTATTTGATTCTTGGCGCGGGTGAGCTAAAAAATGGTGGTTTCAAACGTGACTCGATTCTGTCCGATGGTTTTGAAGCTATTATTGGCGCTCTATCCAAGGACCAAGGCTTTGAAACCTGCGAAAAATGGTTGCTGCGTCTTTTTGCCGGTCGTCTAAACAGTCTGACGTTAAACACCAAAATTAAAGATCCCAAAACACTGCTTCAGGAGTTAATGCAATCTGGGGGATTGGAGCTTCCGGTTTATACTTTATTGAGCCAATCCGGATCACCCCACGACCAAATTTTTAAAGTGGCATGCAGTGTGTCAATTGCATCCAAAGCAGAGGTTGGCGAAGGAACCTCACGCAAAAAAGCCGAGCAACAAAGCGCCGAACAAGTATTATCCCATATTGACGAATCGTGCTTGAATGACGAATGAAAGCAGGATTTGTAGCTTTAATCGGTCGGCCGAACGTTGGAAAATCGACGTTATTGAATAAGATCCTTGGACAAAAGCTCAGCATTACGTCCAGACGCCCCCAAACTACTCGGCATCAAATCTTAGGGATTAAAACCGCTAAGCACGCTCAGATTGTTTTTGTGGATACACCGGGTATGCACGGCAAAGAAAATCGGGCGCTTAATCGGTATCTGAATCGTACCGCGAACTCCAGCCTGGTCGGCGTGGATGTCGTCGTTTGGCTAGTCGATTCTCCAAGGTGGCATGAATTTGACGCAGTCATTATCGAAAAGATTAAACAGATTCGCTCACCCGTTATTTTAGCGATTAATAAAACAGATCAATTAAGATCTAAAGAATTGTTGTTACCGTTTTTGGACGATGCAAAAGATCGTTTTGCGTTTGCCGAGCTTATTCCAATCTCTGCATTGAAAGGAGATAATCTCGATATTCTGGAGAAAAAGATATTAAACCAATTACCCAGTGGATCGGCGATTTTCCCCAATGATATGGTCACCGATAGACCCGAGCGATTTCGGGTAGCGGAAATGATTCGTGAAAAGCTGGTTCGCCGTTTGTGCCACGAACTTCCTCATGCCCTGACTGTTGATATCGAAAAACTTGAAAGAAAACGGTCGATAATCCATATCGTTGCGGTGGTTTTAGTTGAGCGACAAGGTCAGAAATTGATCGTCATAGGACGCAAAGGTGAGAACTTAAAGGCCGTCGGCCAGCAAGCTAGAGAAGATATCGAACATATGTTGGGCGCCAAGGTGTTCCTTGATCTTTGGGTCAAGGTCAAAAGAGGATGGTCGGACAACGAACGGACTTTAAATAGCTTGGGTTATGGAGGATAAAGATTAGCCCGCGTTTCTCACAAGATTTCTACCGCGAAACCACAATGCCGCACGTTGCCTGCGTTACACTCGATTTGGGTGCTCAACATACTGCAAGTATGCTTCCGCGCCCAGACCTTCACGCGCCTTGCCACCACCCACCCTTGAGGTCCCTCGCTACGAAAGTTGTGAGAAATGCAGGTTAGCATATCGGCTGTTGATTAATGAACGAACGCGTTCAAATTTTGTTGCGGGACGGATTTGTTCTACATTATAAACTCTACCGGGAAACCAGTTTGATATTGGAGATTTTTACCCAGGAATTCGGTAAATTATCGGTGATTGCTAAAGGGGCACGCAAGGCGAAATCAAAATTTTCGGGCCTTCTTCAACCCTTTCGAATGCTCAAGTTGTCCTGGTGTGGAAAATCCGAGTTATCCACCTTGACGGATGCCGAAATAGTACCTCCGGTTATACATCTTTCCGGTAATGCCCTGTATTGTGGTTTTTATTTAAACGAACTGCTAAACCGCTTTTTGCATCGGCACGATCCCCACGATCAATTATTTCCGGTTTACGGTCAAACATTGTCTCTATTGGCATCGGGTAATTCTCTTGAACAGCCGTTACGGATTTTTGAATTGGTTCTGCTTGCTGAAGTGGGTTACGGCCTGCAGATAGAATATGAAACTGAAAATGGAAAACCAATTGATCCCGATAAGCGATATAAATATATCATTGAGAAGGGTCCCGTCGAGGTAAAATCGGGAATTGATTCGATTCAAGGGTCGACATTAATCGGTATGCAAGGTTACCAATTCGCCGATTCAAGCGCATTACTTGAATCCAAGCGATTACTGAGACGTGTAATTGATTTCCATTTGGGAGGTAAGCCCCTGATGAGTCGTTCATTATTCGGGGTCCAAAGAAATTTCGTTGAGTAAGTTACTTATTCATAGGTAGTGCTAATTCTAAGGGTTCACGATTATCGGTTAATGGTTTATAAAAGCTGGAAACATGGGAAGTTAGGAATACTACTTTGGACTGAAATGAGATAAATATGATTGATAATTTACCGATTTTATTGGGCGTTAACATCGATCATATCGCCACGATCAGGCAGGCGCGTATGACCTTGTACCCAGAACCAGTTCAGGCTGCCCTGGTCGCGGAACAGGCCGGCGCCGATGGTATTACAGCACATTTGCGGGAAGACCGGCGGCATATTCAAGATAGGGATATACGCCTGTTGAGGGATATGATCCATACAAAACTCAATCTAGAGATGGCGGCAACCGGTGAGATGGTTAAAATTGCCAAAAACATTAAACCCGATTCATGCTGCTTGGTCCCGGAAAAGCGTGAAGAACTAACAACTGAAGGTGGATTGGATGTTGCCGGGCATTTGGAAAATATTAAGGCGGTTTGCAATGAACTAAACGATGCAGGTTGTAACGTATCCTTGTTTATAGATGCTGATTTTAAGCAAATCGATGCCGCGAAACAATCGGGCGCTGCGATAATAGAGCTACATACTGGTTTTTACGCGGAACGGCAGGCGCCGAAAAAACAGCAAAAGGAATTAGATCGCATAAAAAAATCCTCGAAATATGCAAAAGACTTGGGATTGCAAGTCAATGCCGGTCATGGTTTGCATTACCACAATGTTGAAGATATCTGTTTAATTCCGGAAATTGTAGAGTTAAACATTGGGCATGCGATTATTGCCCGCGCGGCGATCAGCGGCCTGGACCCCGCTGTTCGGGAAATGAAACTGTTAATGCGTCGAGCCCATCAACGGTTGCAAATTCAAAACGCTTAAAATACAAAAACCCATTGTTGGTAATTTGTTTTTTTATTGATTCTGTTGTTGGTACAATAGGGTCGAAGCATACCGTGGTCGGTAATGATGTCTCGAGCTTCCGCTTGGAAGATTGCGGAGTATTAAATGGCGTAAAAGCAGTTTCTATTGCAAGCGGGTGCCTGGAAGTTTCAGGTGTTTAAAGCACTAAAAACAGAGGATTATGATCGACTTGACGTATATAAAATAGGGGTTGACCCGAAATTTAGAATTTCGTTGATGGCGGCTTCCTGATAAAAAAAGGTGAGCGACGATGGAAGAATCCAAATATTTTTATGAACAAACGCATCAGATGGATCGGTGGGTTGGTTTGAACACAACAGCGGTTGAATTTATAGCGCAAAAAAAACTATTCCACCGATTAATTGTAGTCACTTTGGTGTTATTGGCGGGGATTTTAATTGTTTTTTTGGCGAGTAAACAGATTTTTGGTTTTACCGACAATTCGTCAATTCAAAGCGGACAAATGAGCGATCACGATATGCTCGTTAGGGAAATACAGACGATCAAAAACCAATTTGGAATGCTTTTGGTTGGATCAATCGAAAATAAAGTGAATTCGATTGAGCAAAAAATTCGTTTGGGAACGGTAAGCCGCAAAGATATTATTTTGATCCAAGGTTTAAAAAATGATTTGAAAATCTTAAAAAGCCAAACGTTTAATTCATTTTCGACTGGTACCGGTTTTAATAACAGGCATACAGGCGATTCGACGATATCCTCCCGGCTTTCTAGTATTGTCGAAAAAGAATCGCTAGCAAAGGAAATTTCAAACTTATACAACTTCGTATATGTCGGTTTCGCATCCTTTGGATTGATATTTACCGCGGTTGGGGGTTTATGGGTGCGAAATTACTGTCTCATTAAACACCTGGATTCAAGATTGTCAAAAACATCCTTTTTAATTGAAAACAAGCATCCATAAGTCTTAAATGCAGGAAGCAATTCGCAAGGAGGCTTAGATCGAAATCGGCCGTAAGGTATCCATTGCGCCAATGATGGACTGTACTGATCGGCATTTTAGATATTTTTTACGTTTGATTTCACATCACGTACTGTTATATTCCGAAATGGTGACAACGGGGGCGTTGTTGCATGGAAAACATCCGCGGTTCCTTGAATTCGATCGTTTGGAAAACCCCGTGGCATTCCAGCTCGGAGGGAGTCATCCGAAAGAACTGGGGATATGTTCAAAAATCGTGGAAGATTCCGGTTATGATGAGGTTAACCTTAATGTTGGGTGCCCAAGCGGTCGTGTCAAAGAGGGTGGTTTTGGTGCGTGCTTGATGGCGGATCCGGATTTAGTCGCCCGGTGTGTTGATGAGATGAAACGGAATGTATCGATACCGGTTACGGTCAAAACTCGGATTGGGATAGATCACCAAGACAGTTACTCCCAATTACATCACTTTGTGGCGACCGTTTCTCAAGCAGGATGCAATATATTTATTATTCATGCTCGAAAAGCGTGGTTAAAAGAACTCTCGCCGAAACAAAATCGTACAGTTCCGCCATTGATATACGATTTTGTTTATCGGATCAAACGTGATTTCCCAGGGTTACTAATACTTATAAACGGTGGAATTACCGATTTGGACCAAGTTGAACACCATCTTTCTAAAGTTGATGGTGTAATGATTGGGCGGGAAGCCTATCAAAATCCATATTTCTTGTCACAAGTGGATCAAAGGTTTTTTAATGGCGGACATCCGGTTCCGTCACGGCAAAACATATTGGACGCTTATTTACCCTACGTTCAGCAGCAACTGGATGCGGGGGTAAGACTACATCAAATAACACGCCATATTTTTGGAATCTACCACGCTGTTCCTGGTGCGCGCCGTTGGCGGAGCTATTTGAGTGAAAGCACTTTTAAAAAAGGCGCCTCGACCGACCCGCTCATACAGGCTATAGAACGAATTGCGGCATAATATTGGTAAATTAGATTTTTATCCACGGATTCCGTATAGGGCGTATATTTAAGCAAAGTAATAACAAATAATAATAAAATGGATCTTGAATCAATGTTTTCTCAGATCATCCAATCAGTGGGTGAAGATATTAACCGTGAAGGCTTGATGGATACCCCGAAACGTGCCGCTGCTGCATTTAAATTCCTTAACGATGGCTACACTCAAACCCTGGATTCGGTTATTAACGACGCCATATTCGAAGCGGATACCGAAGATTTGGTTATCGTCAAAGATATCGAGCTTTATTCGCTCTGCGAACACCATTTACTCCCTTTTATTGGTAAATGCCATGTTGGGTATCTGCCCACTGGAAAAGTCATCGGGCTATCGAAGGTCGCTAGAATCGTCGACATGTACGCTCGTCGATTACAAATCCAAGAAAACTTGACAAAAGAAATCGCCCATGCGATTCAAAAAGCCATTAAACCGGCTGGCGTTGCGGTGGTCATCGAGGCGCAACATCTTTGTATTATGATGAGGGGCGTAGAAAAGCAAAACTCAGTGATGCTTACATCCGCGATGTTAGGAGCTTTTCGAGAAGAATATGGTACCCGATCCGAATTTCTAAATTTGATCAACCGTAACAATTAAACAATCCTAAACAAAAATGCCGAAGCTGAATAAAATCGGTATTTTAATGGTTAATTTAGGAACGCCGGAATCGCCGACGGCGCCCGCCGTTAAACAGTATCTAAAAGAATTTCTTTGGGATCGTAGAGTCGTCGAAATACCCCGTTTAGTTTGGTGGTTTATTCTCAACCTGATTATTCTGAATACCCGTCCGGCGAAATCAGCGGCACTCTATAAAAAAATTTGGTTAGACCAAGGCTCGCCTTTGTTGATCTTCTCCGTCGAATTGAGACGAATTTTGCAACACGATTTAAATAAACGATACCCAAACCGTTATCAGATTGAAGTCGCAATGCGGTACGGTTCGCCGTCGATTCAGCAAGGGATAAAAAATCTAAAGGACGCCCAGGTCGATCAATTCCTAATTTTACCGCTATACCCACAATACTCGTCGACTACAGTTGCTTCGGTGTTTGATGCTGTTGCTGATGTGTTGAAAACTTGGCGGCATATACCAACTTTTAAATTTGTTAGTGGCTATCATGACAACATCTTGTATATTCGCTCGATTTCGAAGCAAATTAAAGCGCACTGGGAAAAAGTCGAGCAGGGCGGATGCCTGTTATTTTCTTTTCATGGATTACCGGAAAAGAGTATAACTTCCGGTGATCCCTATTATCATCAGTGTAAACATACGGCAAAGCTTATCGCGGAAGAACTTTCACTTAATGAGCAACAATGGAAGCTCGTTTTCCAATCCAGATTCGGAATGGCCGAATGGCTAAAACCCTACTGTAGTGAAGTTCTAAAACAACTGCCCAAAGAAGGTATCAAAGTGGTCGATGTAGTGTGCCCCGGGTTTGCGGTTGATTGTTTGGAAACCTTGGAAGAAATAGCGATCACCAATCGACAGTTATTTTTGCGGTCGGGTGGAAATGATTTTCGGTATATTCCCGCGTTGAATTGCGAACAAACCCATGTGGATATACTAGCCGCACTGATCGCGGACAATGTATCAAGTTAGCCCACGGTTCTCAACCTTGCTTGCTACGAGCTTGGAAGAGAATCGCGAACTGACGGTTTCAATTGTTGTAACCGTACGGGTTACCGGTTCATGAAAGTTGGAGGCATAAGGGGACTCATGAGAGCCACGTTGAACCGTGAACGGATATTAGTTAACCAGTGTAACTATTCCGCACAATGTCGTAAACGTTCAGATCGCCCCTGAAATTCGTAAGTTCAAAGCGGAAATGACGAATCTCAGGGGGGGGGGGAGCTGAATAGTTACTTACCAGTTTAACCCGAATGCCAAAAACACGAATACGATCCCTAAAGTAACAGCGGTTTGCACGGATTCTTCCAGCGGGGTTATGTTTCCACTGCTCTCCATAATTTCGTCAATGCGGTTTCTGACCTGATCTTGCATATGGATATAATGTGTCATGATTCTACTCCTCTTGGTTAATTGCGATACGATCGCATTTGTCCGACTAAAACGCCTTGAATTTCGATTCTATCCGGCGAATAGCTTATTGCTGACATATTCTGATTGGCGGGTTGAAGGATGATTTTTTCCGGGTATTGCATAATGTGTTTAAGAGTGGCTTCGTGTTTATCGATCAGAGCAACCACAATTTCTCCGTTGGAGGCGTGATTGCACGGTTCAATGACCACCCAATCTCCATCTAATATTCCATCTTCAATCATGGATTCGCCCTTAATTTGAAGCACAAAACACCCAGAACTGCCCCGTAATTTTTCGGGGACACTGATGGGCTCCGGATTTTCAATGGCTTCGATGGGTTCGCCGGCCGCAATATATCCAAGCATGGGTAATTCGTTCGGATCGGTGTCAATCTCCCTGATGACACGGATTCCCCGTTGTTTTCGATTAACGGGCTCAATATGTCCCGTGTCGATAAGGGCTTGAATGTGTTTATGGAGGGAACCGCGAGAACTAAGACCAAGCGATTTGCACAGTTCTTCCAAGGTTGGGGCTTGGTCAAATTGGTCTTGGTCTAAAAGAAAATTGTAGATTTCCCTTTGTTTTCGCGTGAGGTTTTGGTTGTTTGCCATCGAATATTAATCTGTTCTCTATCGGTTCTCTTGCATAATACACAGAGAACAAATAGAGAGCAAGGTTTTTTTCGATTTTTAAAATGATACAAAAATTACCGGATTAAATTGGGTCTAATTTGACAAAGCTAAAGAAACAATACCTATTCCTCAAAACCCTTATATCTGCCTGGCTGCGGATGCCGACAGAGTCCACTTCCGTGCCGTAGTGAAGCCACTGCTTCAGGTGCTAAAATGACGATATCACAACAAAAACTGTTTTGTACCCTATAAGCGAGTTGCAATGTACATTCCATCTATACACATAATTGCTTCGATATGCACCAAATCAACGTAACGGAATTCCGTCAACATCTGCCTAAATTTTTAAAGCGGGTAAGCCAGGGAGAAGAACTGCAAATTACCAGCCGAGGTAAAGTAATCGCCCGCTTGGTGCCTGAACCGGATGAGGTCGATGCAGCTATTCAACGTCTTAAGCGACTGCAAGGCGCCATAATTAACTCGTCAGTCACGAGTTCTATCCGATTTGACGTAACTATTCAGGCCCTGAATTCATTTTTTCGATGTGTCACCTCGACCAACGGAAGAAAGTCTTATCACCCATTGATAGCTCTGCGCTTTAAGATTGCCCACTGGTGTTCATAAAAGATGAGTAGTGTAGAAAATAGAAATCGATAATTACGACTAGACATTTGCTAAAAAAACACGGATCCTTCTTTTCTTTGTAGAAGTACAGATGGAAGGAGGAGACCCCGTGCAACAGTATATTTCTCAGAGTTTAGAAAGCTTTCAAAGCGTTTTTTCCAGATCGAGTACTTGGTTGTTGTTCTGCGCCATTGTGATTGGATTTATGGGGGCAGGAGAAATGATCGGCGTGACGTCGTTGTGTCGTTTCTGGCTATTAGATGAACTTGGTTATTACCGCTTGCTCCGTTTTTTTAGATCCAAAGCGTATGTCTATGGGGCGTTGCTCGATGCTTGGCAAGATTTTGTGAATCGCCAAGGAAAATCCGTTGAAGTAGCTGGACGAGCGATACTTCTGGGTGACCATACCGCGGTGATCAAAGATGGACGCAAGATGCCCGGCGTGGTATCGATGCACGAGTCATCGGAGACGCAAACGAAACCCGGCTATTTTCGGGCCCAATGTTGGGGCAGCATTGGCATCTTGATCGGGTCGTTATCCGCTTGTTTTTGTTGTCCTTTGCAGCTTCAAATTCATCAGGGATGGGCTCATTTAGGGTTGAACGACGAGCGCGATAATCCATGTCGGATCAAGCCCACCGACCGCTTGGTGGCCATGGCGATTCATTTTGCGGTGACGAATCACTGTCTGTGTTATTTGGTGTTGGATGCCTTTTTTTCAACCGGGGGCGTATTTCGAGCTTGCCACTATTATTCAATCCAGCATCAGGCGCGGTGGGTTGAGGTGCTGGTCAAAGCCAAGAATAGCTATGTGGGTTATTTCCCCGCGCCACCGAAACCCGCCTCTCGACCCGGACCTCAGCCGCTCTATGGCGAGAAAGTGTGTTTAAGAGAATGCTTCGACCACCTTCATTTGTTTGAGACGGTGACCTGTCAAGTCTACGGTAAAACCGAATCCATCCGGGTTATGACGCTTACACTGTTATGGCGGCCCATCGCTGATCAGGTGTTATTTATTCTCGCCGTCACCTCAAAAGGCCCAATGGTTCTAATGAGTTCCGATTTAACGCTGTCAGCCATTGATGCCGTTGAACTGTATTGTGCTAGAACCCGCATTGAAATCATGTTCGCGATGTTAAAGCATGTGATCGGCGCCTTTAAATTTCGTTTTTGGACTAAAAAATTGCCAAAACATTCTAGACGCCCCTTTTCCAATCGTCTTCTCAAAGCCCCACAGCCCAGGATATTCATACCGTTCAAGCGTGCTGGCGAGCCTATGAAATCTTCGTGCTCTGTGCCTCCATTGCCTTGGGGTTAATGCAATTGATTGCGCTCCAGTATCAAGATACGATTTGGTCTGAGCACTCGCTTTATCTTCGCACTCAATCGCGTGATTTGCCATCGGAGAAAACCGTCAAGCAAATTTTAGCGCCATTGTTCCTCAAACAATTCTTTCGACTTGAGGAAAATGGCATGATTCAACAGATCCGTGCCCGCTTGATGGCTGTTTCCGATGAAATAGATGACGATTAAACTGAATGAGGCGTTCTATGCTCTAATTCTCTGCGATCTTCAAAATTTTTCATCAAACATACTACGATGGAGAGGGTAGTTTTGCCCCGCTTTTCTCGCTGTTAACTCACGACTGCCGAGTTAATATTCATGAAGCCAAAACTCAGCTATCCCGGCTTCTAGAGCAAGTAGAGAGTGGGGAATAGATCATCATCGCCCGCAATGGAAAGCCGATTGCCCTACTTTCCCAATACTTCCCCCCACCACTAGCCGAAGATGCCCAGGTAGCTTGAAAGGACAAATCCATCTCGCGGATGCTTTCGATGAACCGGATGCCATTTGGGATTTATTTCTCAATGAGCCCGTTTCCCCAGTAGATCTATAGTGCTTTTACTCGATACCCACATACTGCTATGGTGGTTCGGCGACGATCCGGAATTATCGATGGAAAATCGTGAGAAAATCAGCTCGACGCCATCTATTTTCGTGAGCGTGGCGTCCTGTTGGGAAATTGCTATAAAAGTTTCCGTCGGTAAACTTCAATTCCCCCTTGATCGACTGGAAACGGAAATCGTGAAAAATAATTTCACTCTGCTGCCTATTAATCTTTCCCATATTCGGCAAACCACGGCGCTACCATTGATCCATCGGGATCCGTTCGACCGAATATTGGTGGCACAGGCCCAGGTTGAAAGACTCATCGTTGTGACCCGAGATAAGTGCATACCCAGGTATGATATTCGGACTATTGGTGGGTGAAAGCGCTATTATGCTAGCGGTGTGTTTGGGTAAATGAATTCTATTTTATAGAAAAACCTGACCCTATTGTCTTCTACTCGGAATGAACAAGTTAAAGAACCAGGACTTGCCTTAGGCCATGCTCCAAAGCCTCCATGTCCTGGTGGGCTGCCTACAGGGTTCATGAGACGTTTCTTGTCAACGGCCCGAATCCGATCGCAAACGGCGACGGCGGTTTTCCCCAAACATTGAACGGCGATCACCAAGGGAGGTCTGGGGCTGGCGGCGGTTGATAACGGCACGACCACAACTGTGCGGCGAGCTTTGTTAATGGGCGTTGCGCTAACCAGCACGCATGGCCATTTTTTACGGATTTCCGAGCCTCGTGTCGGATCGAGGTTGACCCAATAGACATTACCACGTTTCATTATCCAGCCCATCATTTTGGGCGATCTCCCAATCTTTAATCTCATCATTGAGCGACTCGTCGGCTTCCACGTCTAAAGCGCATTTATAGAGCGCTTGTTCGCGGCGTTTGAGTTCTTTCTCAAGAAGTTGAGTCACCACTTTGCTTCGTTGCTTACTAGGAATATAAGCCCGCATTTGCATAACCAACGCATCGGGCAGGGAAAACAATATTTTTTGCATCATCTAACCGGTGTAAAGATATATGGATATCTTATATCTTATATCTTATATCTTATATCTTTTGATAGTTCGGTTACTTGTTTAAATGGTCTCTTTGTTCCACGTCGACCTCAGTATCCTTATTCAAGCGCAATTTGTTCACGAAATTTACGACAAACAATTTTGCCGCAGTGCAAATGCAGCACCAGGAAATACAAAGGCTGAAAACGGGGCTGCTTTCATAAACTTACTCATTAGTTATTCCAACGGTTAAAACACCGTGATCAAAGCATAGGTTAATATTATTATAATACAAGACTTGACCCCTTCTGACGTTGATCGTATTTTTTGGATCTCCGATGATACTCCGTGAAATAGAGGAAAGCTTCGGGTCATCGAAAAGCCGCCAGAGGAAGGCATGAGTATCTAATAGATAATTCATTGTTCCCAGGCGTCCATTTCGTTTTCCGGCATTTCCTCAAAAAACGCTTTAGTGACACGGCCTTTGGCGATTCCAGGTGTTCTTTCTTGTCCTTGCAATACGGGAACAAGCTTTGCCGTGGGTTTTCCCGCTTTAGCGATAATGATCTCTTCACCAGCGCTGGCGCGAGCCAATAACCGCGATAGGTGGGTTTTGGCTTCGTGAATATTGACGATTATCGACATATGAATAATATAGCCTTAGTTAGTAGACTAAGGCTATATTACTGGCTATATTAGTTCAAGGCAATCTATCAAAAGAATAAAGTAAGGTAGTTTGCGGTTAAGGATTCCTTGAGAAATCGTCCGAATCGGCGTACATTTTTACCGGCAGCGATTTGCATGGGGATTGTTTGCTGCATACGGGAAAAATGGGGGCAAGGGGATGACAAAAATCAATGTATTTGTGAGTTACTCTCACAAGGACATTAAATGGAAAAATCGTTTCGAAGAGATCCTCAAACCGGTCCTTCGAGATTCGGTAGCGCTCCAGTGGTGGGGCGACGAGAAAATTAATCCATCGGATGAGTGGCATGAGGAAATTCAAAGCGCTCTGCATCAATCAGACCTTTATGTTTGCCTGGTGTCACCGGCGTTTTTAGCTTCTGACTATATTCGCCACAACGAATTACCGGAGATCGTCCGCAGGCGGGAAAAAGACTTAGCACCAATTGCCTGCCTTTATCTTCAGGAAAGTCTGGTCGAACTTGATGAATGCGGTGTAAAAATACAGCTGGATGATGGGACGACAGCAAGCAAAAATCTGACGGTTTACCAAGGGCTCAACTCTCACAAGAATCCCATTGCCGCGATTAGCGGCAAAGAAAAGCAAAACAGCGCTCTTAATAACGCTGCCAAACAACTTCTCAACATAATCAACAAACACCCAAAGCCGAAAAAACCTTTACAACCAAAAAAACCCGTTGATCGCTTCGAGCTTAGCATCAAGATCAAACAAAACGATAGTGGTATCCACCTAACTTATTTCGATTCGACGGAACTAATTCTGGAACGCCGGGACGAATCGAAGCTTATTCAAACAGCCGTGGAACAATGGCGCAAGCTAGGTGATACCCAACTCGCCCAAACGGAATTCACCGATTCGCTGTTCTCGGCTCTGTTCGGCCAGGGGGACGATTGCATTACCCAGGTATTGAAAAAGGTTGCTGCCGCCAGTGATGCCGATCATCCCACCAAATTCGCCCTGCGTCTTCGAATTTACTGCGAAAATAATGATATCGCCTCCTTACCTTGGTCGGTAACCAGCTTCCGAGGTGAACCGCTGCTCGATTGTCACTGGATCTTCGAACATCATATCCAGCCGCCAATTCTCGGCCCAAGCGGCGAACCGTCGATACCCTGCGTCCATCCCTTGCCGGCCATGGTACTCAACCCGGTGGCCGATTCGGACGGCGGTACACCGGGCCGAGGTATGGTGCAGGCGCTTGAATTTCCTCTAAAGAAGGTCGATCGACCGCCCCCTAAGCGTTACCGAAGCTGGCAGGAACTTCAAAAAGAACCGGGACGAGCCATTCCCGAACTGGTCTATTTTGTCGGTTCCATCAGTATGAACGCTGATAAGGTCAACCTCCATTTTAAGGATGGAGACCGCGATGAGCGCGTACCCGTTACGACCTATTGACAATCAATCCACGTCTTCCCAAGGTGTTGTATCTCAATTTGATTGCCGATACCCCCATCGATACCCTGCAATTGGCCCGGCAACTCGGGAGGAACATCCCGGTGATACTGATTCAACAGGGAGGATTGGCGGAATTGTCGATGCTTGAACGAATTGCGGTCGATTGGATACGTACCTGGATGGATCAAGGCGGAAGCCCGGTGGCGGTCTTCAATCGAGTGACTAAAGGTCAAGGACAAGCCTATACAGCCTACGATAGCTTAGAATCGAAGCAATGGGTTGAACCTGGCATCGTAAAAAAGACTTGGCCATCCTGTTACTTGACCGCCATACGCAACGGGCGGCCATCAGTACGGAGCTTCGCAAAGTGATCAATGGCAACGACCATCGTCTGTTGTTTGCTCCTATATGTGCGGAGCCGGGAAATCATATCGAGCGGTTTCTGGAACAGTTGTTGAGAACTTTGGAAACACCCGAAGGTGTGTTGGATCTGGCGCGGGTCGAGATAGTCGAAATGGAATGGCCTCGGGATGGTGGTGAACTGAGCGTTCCCGTGCTCGAAAACAGTATTAAAAAACGGCTGGCGGGCGATCCGGATCGCGATCTAGAAAAATTCCTCGCGGACTGCCGTCCCAGTGCGCCTCCCGGACAAGGTAGTGTGCTTATGTTGCACTGGCCGGTTCTTTCTCAATGTCCCACCGAGAGCGATTTGACGGTCTTCGAAAGTCTGTTGACCAAGCGTTTAGCTCCCAAATGTCCGCCCGATCTTCGCATTCTGGTATTGCTGATGGTGGAAATAGACGCATCAGAGCACGATACCCTGGCCGAATACGGCGAACGTTTGACAATAGATTATTCCGATCCAGGGTTTATTACCGCTGAGGTTGCTCCCTTGGATAAGGTTACCCGACGCGATTTGGTGCAGTATCTGAATCGTTATGAGGATACCCGCTGCCCACGGGAACTGGTCGGTCCAATTTCCAAATCGATCATTGATCAAACCCATGGGCATTTCAGCGAAACCACCGATCTTTTGGAGAAAGGTATGTCCGGTTGGTATGATCTTAGGGACGAATTGCTCCATTGAGTCAAACCAAAACAACAACTGCGAGCCAAGCATGAATAAACCAAGCACCTTTGAGATTCTTAAATCCCATGTGCCGGGAACGGCACCGGACCGAAACCCCTATATGTCAGGCTAGTTGTCGCTTTTTGTTTTTCCCCCATGGGGGAAAATTTTTTGAGGAGAAGCGAAATAATGAAATTAAATTATACGGAAGCATTCAAAGAACAAGCCGTCGAAAAAGTATTGCAACGCGGTCCTAAAACCATACAAACTATGGCCGATGAATTAAACGTGAATCATTTCACGTTGAAAAACTGGTTAAAAATCTATCAAAGAGGATCTATGTCTAACGAACCTGCGAGCAAACGCCCCAAGGACTGGAGTACAGAACAGCGCTTTCAACTTTTAATGGAAAGTAACGCCCTTGAAGGTGAAGTCCTAAACGCATTCTGTCGCCAGAAGGGTGTCTTTACGCATCACTTGGAAACCTGGAAAAAAGCTTTTCTTTGTCCCCAGCCAATCGTCACTAAAACAGCTTCAGACAAAGTCTTGCGTGATCAAGTCAGACAGCTGACAAAAGAACTCAACCGAAAGGAAAAGGCACTGGCGGAAGCCGCTGCCTTATTGGTGCTGCAAAAAAAGTTCAACGCGTTCTGGGAGGAAAAGGCGTGATGACGTCCCTCTCAGAACGCAGACAGGTTATAGAGTGGCTTGATTCGGCCATCAGTCAGGGTGCTCGCCAAAGCAAAGCCGCGGCGATTATAGGCTTATCCGCTCGCACGCTACAGCGCTGGAAACAGTCCGGTGATATCAAGGACGATGCTCGTAAAACCCGTGAATTTATGCCACCCAACACGCTGACTGACGAAGAAAGAAGCCGTGTATTATCGGTTGCTAATTCAGATGAATTTAAACACATGGCGCCGCATCAGATCGTGCCTATATTGGCTGAGCGAGGCGAGTACATCGCTTCGGAGTCCAGCTTCTATCGTATCCTTAAAGCGTAAAATCAACTGGCTCATCGGCACAAAAGCCGTGTACCCACCTCACGAAACAAACCGAAAGCCTTGACCGCGACAGCCCCCATCAGATTTTTAGCTGGGACATTACTTATTTGGCTACCTGCGTGACAGGACAATTCTATTATCTCTATCTGTTTATCGATATTTTCAGTCGCAAAATCGTAGGCTGGCAAGTGTATCGGGAAGAAAGCTGTGCCCATGCGGCCGATGTCATTAGAGACATTTGTCGCCAGGAAAACATCGTTAAAGATCAGGTGACATTACATTCTGACAATGGCGGTCCGATGAAAGGCGCGACGATGTTGGCTACTCTTCAGAAACTTGGGATCATGCCTTCATTAAGTCGTCCTTCGGTCAGTAACGACAATCCCTATTCAGAGTCTTTGTTCCGGACCTTGAAATACCGCCCTGATTATCCTGTTAAACCGTTTGATACGCTGGAAGACGCTCGTCAATGGGTCACTGGATTTGTTAGCTGGTACAACCACGAACACCGTCATAGCGGCATTCAATTTGTGACGTCCGCACAACGTCATGCAGGAAACGATCAGGCCATATTAATTCAGAGAAAAGCGACTTACCTGGCTGCTAAAGAAGCCAATCCGAGCCGATGGAGTCAAGATATTCGTCATTGGGATTGGCACCCGGTGGTTTGTCTAAATCCTGATAATGCAGATCACAATTCTATCCATTCAGGAGGACAATCGGTTCATTAATCTTTTTATTTATGCGACAACTACCTTGAAATCTACCGAAACGAGGGGCGGGTTCGTCTTGGCAGCCGCCAAGTGTGCACGACCTTACGGGATTTTAAGGAATCCTCCAAATACTACCAGCCCGATGAGGCGCTCATTATCGCGGTCAATATGGCGATGGCGGTGGGTGCGCCGCTTCTGGTTACAGGTGAACCCGGAACCGGGAAAACCCAAGTGCCCACTATTTGGCCTGGTATTTCGATATTCCGATGTTTGAATATACAGTGCGTTCTACCTCCGAGGCCGAGGATCTCAAATACGACTTCGATGCGGTGCGGTGGCTTCGAAATGCACATAAATCGGAAACCATCACCGATGACAAATCCGGCGAACAACGCCCGTTGCAAAAACGTGACTGCTTGAACCAGCGCGCGCTATGGTTTGCCTACGAATGTAAAACTCAATGTGTGTTGTTGATCGATGAGATCGACAAAGCGCCCCGGGATTTTCCCAACGACCTGCTCCAGGAATTGGATAAATACGAGTTTGCCGATCCTCTGGATCAAAAGCTCAAGGTCAAGGCCCATAACCCCGAGCAACCCCCATCGTTATCATCACCAGTAATGCCGAACGGCGATTGCCCGATGCCTTTTTACGCCGCTGTATATACCACTATATAAAGCTCGACAAAGACCTGCTGCGCCGGGCGGTGATCGCCCGAGCGGGAGATTTTCCAAACCTCGACCCCGAAACCCGCGACATCGCCATTGAAAAATTTTTTGAACTTCGCGGCATCCAATCCCTGGTCAAAAAGCCCGCAACGGGTGAAATCCTAGTCTGGCTGAGTATTCTCAGCGCCCAAAATATCAGCACCGACGATCTCAAAGTGGATGAACTATCCAAACTTCCCGCCATCCGCGCCTTGATCAAGGACGAAGAAGACTTCAACAAGCTGTCGTAGCCGTGGCGCGGATTGCCGATCGCCTGGATCCCGATTCCCTGGAACAGGGTCTGTCCACACTGCTGAATAATTTGCGAATCGCCGGGTTGCCTGTTTATCCTCGGGATATCGAGCGAATTAACCAGGCTTGTCGATTGGCTCCGCCGACCCATCGCCAGGGATTTTTGACCCTGATCCAATGCACCTTGGCAACAAATCCTAAAGAACAGGATGTAGTGGCGGAACAGTTTGATCTTTGGTGGCGGCGGACGGCCTCCTGGGTCGAGGGTATCGAAAACCCGGAAACATTCTTAATACAATCTGGCGAAACGATTGAAAAAGAGACCGGCAAACTGGGAAGACCCGGCAAAAAAACTAGGTCTACCATCCCGAGAAAATCCGCCGCCGAGCGCTGGAGGCAAAACCGAACTAAAAGACCGGGCTTAAGCATTCCCTTGCGTAAATGGCGGAAGTGGTGGCGTCATCGTTGGCTAATGATTTTGTCAAGCGCGCTCTTTTGTTTGGCCATGGTTGCGGTATTCTCGTACTTCTGGTCTGAGGGTCAGGAAACACCCATATCGCCGCCTGAACCCGCTTCGATCCAAAAACCGTTAACGGCTGACCCTGCCTTCAAGCCTGTCGACCAATACTACGCTTGGGCTCCCGAAAAAATCGAAGTAACGCAACGCGATCAAAGCTTGCCGCTTTTGTTATCGGTGCTGCTAGCCGGAGTTCCACTTGGGTTTTGGGTCGTCTACCGTTATCGGCGAAGCACCACCCGTCCACCCGAAGCGGTTGTGCCTTGGCAGGGCCCGAGCTGGCGGCCCTTGCTGCCCGAGTATCAACAGGTTTCGCTATTGCAGCCCGATGAACTGCGGCGGAGCGCCTGGGCGGTGGAGCGCTTTAGCGCCGAGCAACCGACCCGCCGCCTCGATATTGGACGCACGGTGGCGGCTACCTGCCGCGAAGGGGGTATCCCAGTGTTGTAGCCCGATATCCTAAAGAAATCTGGCTTTGGCGCGACGAGCTTGGCAAAGCGCCCGCGGCGCTTCGATGTTTTGAGGACCTTCAGGCAGGGTTATCGCGGCTGGCATTGCCGGTACAGACCGCCCGGTTTTGGGGGACGCCCGTGGGCATATACAGCGATACCGGCAAAGCTTTTTCCCCCTTGGATGTGGAAAAACGCCGCGACCAGGTCTGGCTGTTTCTCTTTAGCGATGGCCGCGCGTTGAAACAGCAATTGGATTCGGCGCTGCAAGGCCCGAAACTGGTGGCGGTGTTGCGTTCATTGGCGCTCTGGCCGAAGCTTGCATTCGTGGATACTGGAGGCGAAGGCGAACTTCTGGGTCGGAAGCTGGCACCCTTCGGCATCGATTGCATCAAACCCGAGCAGGTGGCGGCAAGGCTCGGCGGTGTGCGGCAACCTCCCATGGCATTAAGTCCAAACATACAAAACCAGCTACGGACCTGGCAGGCAACGGCTTGCCTCAGCGCTGACCCGATTTCATGGGACACCGCTCGGGCATTATTGCTGGCCTTGAAACTCAAAGACTTGAGCTCCTGGAATTTCCCCGCGTTGACCGCAACTGGAGAATCGGGTGTCGACGGTTTGACCTGGTCCGAGGAAAACCGGTGCAAGGTCTTGGATTGGCTGGCGCAATCCCAGGTCTTCGATCCAAAAAATATGGAAGCGAGCTATTTAGGCAAAGCCTTAACCTTCTGGCGAACCCATTACCGGCTGGAAAATGAAAAACGCACCCGGATCGAAAAACAAGGTGGAAAACGTTGGAACGACACACCGGCTCATTTACGCATTCAAATGGAGCTGGCGTTTCTGAAGCTTTGGGATAAACCCATGGAGGCCGCCAAGGACTTATATCGCCTGTATCAAAATAAAGATTTCCGATCGGATATTCAATATCGAATCCGTGACTACACCAGTAATGCAGGGCTTAAGACCCTCGCGAAGGATGACCGGAGCGATACCCTCATCCGCTTGCCCTGGAGTTGGCTGGATCTAAGGGGGCAAAGCCCGTTGCTGCTTCAGGATATGGGTTTTCAACCGCCCCTGGGTCGACGGCTGATCCCGAGGGTTTCCGGCACTCTGGCGATAGCCCTTGGTTTTGCCATGGGTTTATTACTTGTCGGAGTGTATCAACTGGCCCAATTATGGCATCAAGGCGCACCGGTTTCGGCTAGCGATCCAGTATTCGACGATCCCTCCTTCCAAGCCCAAGTAATCCAGGATCGTACCGCATTGTTGGCAAACACTCGCTTGATTGTGGGCAGTGCAAAGTTGCTCAAAACGGCTTCGGCCAAAGACAACCAACAGTTTCGCCTCGATTGGACCGGCGGCTGGCGTCCCCGCGATAATTTCGAATCGATCCCCGGTGGCGTCATCTGGTACGCCGGGACCCTGGCGCAGCCAATTCGTGGCTGCGAAGCCGGGTGGCCCCGGCGGAGCTTGGTTGTCCTCGATACCGACCCAAATAATAGGGCCGCTCAAAAACTGGCTGCTGTTTTGCTCGACAAAGGGTCGGCGGATAAGGTTTTGATTGGAAATACGTGGGATTCCAAACTGGCCGGGTTTCAGGAATTGTCGCCGGAACTGACCGGGTCCGATCAGTTGATCTTGGTGACCGACCGTGAGGTGGTGAAACCGGATTTTCGAGAGCAGGTTTCTATTGTTCGGGTGAAGAATTTGACTAAAACGACATTGGAGTCGTTGATTAAAGCTCTGGATTTTGACAGTTTGAAAGCAATCGGCTCGGTTTGGAATGATGCAACGGGAGTGGTATCCATTGAAGGAGACAATACTCAGTTGCGTGGCGGTCCTATGGTGACGGAAGACCCGGCCAGTGGATTGGAGTTTACGCGGGTCTGCGGGGGGAGCTTTACTATGGGGGGTGATGAATATAAAAGTGAGGGTCCAAAACATACGGTCATTTTGGATAGTTTTGATTTGGCGATTACCGAAACTACCAATGCCCAATATAAAAAATACGATACGAATTGGAAATACGGAGATGGGAAAGAAAACCATCCTGCGGTAGAGCTGGATTGGAACCAGGCTAAAGACTATTGTAAGCATTATGGCTATCGCTTGCCCAGCGAAGCCGAGTGGGAATACGCAGCTAGGGGCGGGAGCCAGACAAAGTGGTCGTTCGGCGATAACAAAGGGGTTTTGGGTACATATGCATGGTATGGTGATAACAGTGGGAGAAAAGCTCATCCGGTTAGGGATAGAAAACCCAATCCACTGGGCTTGTTCGATATCCACGGCAATGTATGGGAATGGGTGGACGATTGGTATGGATCTTATGCGGAGGGCCAACAAAACAACCCATCGGGGCCTGAGACTGGTACTTTTCGCTCCTTGCGCGGCGGCTCCGCGTGGTACTATGCCTGGAGCCTGCGCTCCGCGTTCCGGGACAGGTACCCTCCCGAGTTCCGGAGCTTCATCATCGGCTTTCGCTGTGCTCGCGTTCCCGCCGCCAGTTCTTGATCTATTGAGTTATTGACCTTTTGTTATCTTGTAACGCTCGTAGCGCGATTTTTTTGCGCTTTTGTGCACAATTAGACATATAGGATGACTATAATCCCATTTTTGTATACAATTATGAGCCATGCTGTTAACACTAGGCCAAGCTGCCGCCAAACTCGGGAAAACCCGGCGACAAGTTCAGTACATGATTCGGGGGGAACGGCTGCGAGCCGAAAAGGTAGGAAATCGATGGTTGATCGATGAAGCGGATCTCCCGTATTCCGGATCGCAACAAAAGGTGCAAGCCCGAAAACAGCGGAAGTTCAGAGCGGCCATTGAGGATGCCTTGGATGTTGATCCTAAAGGAAACCAGACAACACGCTATTCGGTGCTGGATATGAAGGCTTTTCAGATTAGCCAGGAAATCTTTAAACAAGTTCACGAATCCTTGGGCAAAGACGAGCAGGCGGCTGCGTCGATGTGGCAATGCTTGTTGGAATTAAGCCTAGGTTGCCACCGTTTCGATCAACACGAGAAAATAATCGCCTATGGCAACGCCCGAGACCATGCAAGCGAAGCCCTGTGCCATTTAATTTTCCGCGATCACGATCGATCATCAACCTATGCCCATCGGATCGAACAGGATTTGATGCCTGCCATCGCGGGATTGTTGAGGCGTCTCGATAATGCTCGTAAGCCAATGAAACGTAATGCTTTTTAGGCCGAACAACCACGAGCTGAAACTGGAGCTATGAGTAACCCGGAAGCCCCCTATTTAGCGACGCCTACATGCTTTGCCAATGGTTGTTGGAAAATTGCGCCAATGATCATGACCAACATCGTATACTCCAGGATCGGGTGATCGGTCATGCGCTGACCTTAGTCGAAACCCTGGTTCTGGCCTTGAAAAATCGGCAACGGATCGAACGCTTGGAAAATGTCGATGAGCAGTTAATCGCTCTGCGTATCAACCTGCGCCTCGCCGAATCGGCGGGTCTCCTGTCTGAATCCCAATTGCTTCACTGCTTAAAATTGACCGATAGCATTGGAAGGCAATTGGGGGGTTGGCTTCGCCATCTCAATTTGGCATGATACTGGGGACGGGTGCGAATGTGATTTGCTTTTCGCTCCTTGCGCGGCGGCTCCGCGTGGAACAATGCCAGGAACCTGCGCTCCGCGAACCGGAACAGGAACCAACCCGAGAACCGGAACAACAACATCGGCTTTCGCTGTGCTCGCGTTCCCGCCGCCAACACGGTGTTTTTAGACTTCGTGCAGCACCCGTTGTCACGCCTTGGTGCGTGTCATCCCCGCGGCAGCTGTTCCGGTAGGCGCCAATGCCGAAAGTCCGGCTGCCGCATTTCTTGATGATCGGCATTATCGCCCATACAAAACGGGTCGCCGCCGGTAGTTTCAGTCGCCTGAGTGCGGCGTCGGCCCTTTGGTCCGCCTGGAAAAACTGCCGAAAAGGTAAATGGCGGCATCCTAATATAGCGGCGTATGACCTGGATGCGGACCGGCATATCATGCGCCTACACCGTGATTTAAGTTCAGGCCGCTACGCACCCGGCGAATGGCGGTTACGTATTATTTGCGATCCAAAATTACAGTTAATCGCAGCGCCCGCCCTACACGACCGAATTATCCACCGCGCCTTAGTCGACGAAATCGGCCCCATTTACGAACGCAGCTTTATAGAGCACTCCTATACCGGAACCATTGGTCGAGGCCCCCATCGGGCGGTGCTCCAATATCTCATCTGGATGCGGCGTTATCGTCACAGGCTGCATCTCGACATCAAATCCTATTTCAGGTCGATCCATTTACCGACCCTGGAGCATCTGCTATTTACCTGCTTGCATGACCGAAAAACCCGCGCCCTGCTGCACGATTTACTGAGCGCCGGAAACCGCGTATATCGTTCCCCGATGGCCGCGAACCTACCGGGTCACAACCCAAAGCTGCACCCAAGCAATCGCGGCTTGCCCTTGGGTTCCTATCTGAGTCAATGGGCAGGCACCTATTATCTCAACGGCATGGATCATTTTATTAAGCGGGAACTCAAGGTTCCCGGCTATCTCCGCTATATGGATGATTTTGTGCTTTTTGACAACAGCAAGCAGAAGCTGCTGGAAAGCCGCGAAGCAATTTCGGCGTGGTTATCGAAAAATCGCGGACTTGGACTGAACCCGAAGCGATGGGCGGTGGAACCCAATCGAAGTTCCGGTGTTTTTCTTGGTTATCGGATTAGTCGAGCGGGCACGGCACCCAGCCGAAAGCTGCGTAGACGGTTCCGCAGCAGGCTAAGGACGACCGCTCAGAAAGGCTACGATCCTCTTGTTTGTACGATTCGTTCTTATCGGGGATTGCTTTTGTTTTGAATTATACATTTGTCACCTTGGCGACAAAATGACAAAACAAATAACAAAATGTATACAAATTCTCGAAAAAATGCGCTACGCGCGTTACAAAACAACAAAAGACTAATGGGTCAAGAGCTGGCGGCGGGAACGCGAGCACAGCGAAAACCGAAGTCGTTGAGCCGGACCTCGGGTTGGAGCCAGCCCCGGCCCGCGGAGCGCAGGTCCCAGGCAACGTCCCACGCGGAGCCGCCGCGCAAGGAGCGAAAAGCACTCTTGTCAGGTCCTATCGGACTATTTTGTTCCTCGTCTGTATAATCACCATACCAATCCCAGCACCACTCCCAAATATTGCCGGACATGTCGTATAGACCAAATGTGTTCGCCTTTAACAGTGCTACCGGACGGACTTTTTTACCACTGTTTTTATGGTACCAGTTATAGTCTTTTAGTTGCGTTTCATCATCCCCAAAAAACCAGCGAGTGTCTGAACCCGCCCGGCAAGCATATTCCCATTCGGCTTCGGTGGGTAAACGGTAACCGTTGGTCCCACTCATCCATTGAACATTATCCCCATCGCGTTGATAGCAGGGTTCAAAACCTTCGCGTTCTGACAATGTATTGCAGAATTCGATGGCGTCGAACCAGGAAATGTAGTTTGCCGGCAGATCGGGGTTCGAGTCGTCAGACCATTGATCCGGCCTGCTCTGATCACCTATGACGTCGATGTATTGACCACGAGTTAGTTGCGTTTTCGCCAATTCAAAGCCATCAAGGTTGACCTTATGGCGCGGAAATTCCCGATCATCCGCCATTTTGTCGTTTTTATCGCTACCCATCATGAAACTGCCGCCTGGAATAGGGACCATCTCAAGCAAAGTTGGAACAGAGGATTTTAAGGTCGCCTCTACTTTAGCTCCAGCCTCCACCTCACCGGAGAATTCAGCAGCCTCCACGGTTGCCGTTCCATGCACTTTCTCATCGCTCGGTTCTTCGGCAACCGAATCCGACTCGATTTCCTCCACAACCGGCTCCGGAATCAACACCGGCCTCGCCGCCAAACCAAGCAACGCTGGAATCAACAGAACACCGGAGAACGATACCAAGCCCCAGAGACCATCGGTTTGCAGCAAGGTCCCATAACCAAGCGCCAGCCCACCCAGCAAACCGATCACCCCCGCCACCCCAATGTGCAGGGTTTCGATTTGGCGCATGGTTCGTTCTAAGGCGTTTTTGAGTTGGCGCACGAATTAATTTTATATTCGTTCACGGTTGTCAGTTGACGGTTGACGCATTCTGGCTAAATCGAAAACGGAACATTGACAGCAAGCAACTTTTTCCATTTTTCATAGGATTTTCTATCAAAAGTATGTTGTAAATTGAATTGCACAAACTGTAGATACTCATCCATAGACAATATCTTCTTATTCGGAGTCAATTCTTTCACAATTGGCAGGTTAAGTTCTCGCATTATATAGCCTCCTCAATTAGTCGATAGAGTTCTTTAGTTCCATATTTCAAACATAACCGCCTGAATTGCTCGTCTTTAATATTAACTTCATTTATTCTGATTAAGTTTATGATATCAGGCAAATCGCGAGTTAAACGGATTTTTTGATTATGTTTGATCGAATGCAACTTAAGTGCAATTAGGTGATTTAACGATGGAATAAAAAATTCCTGATGGGCTATCCGTGTTTTGTGGCTTTCATTTAGTATTTGTTCTAATGTCTCCTGGTTTACAAATATGAAATCCAGGTCCATTAACGAAAGTTTTGTGCTCTTGAATTGAGCAAAGTTCTCTTGCTCCAGATCCTTCCTATAACCAGCATTTTTCAAATGATCGGTAATTTTTTCAAAGCCATCTTTAGTTATTAAAAAATCGGCATCGGCTGTCTGTCTCGTCACCTTATGATAGTTTACGGCAAAGCCACCAATCAGAATACAAGAAACACCCTCTTGTTTAGTTATGTCCGATATTAAATGAAATATAGATTGTTCATTCATTGTGGCATATCTTTAGGTTGAGGTAATTTACCCCCACAAATCCCCCAAACGGAAAACGGGGTCACGTCTTGGGTAATAACTGGATCAGAAACAAATTAAATACTATGTTTATTGTGTATCTGAACCCTAGTTGTCATCTGTATTGTCAAAAATAGCCCCTCTAACGTTATAGGTCCCGGTAATTTTTAGCTTGGCATCATACTTTGTAAATCCGCTAAAAATTCAAGGTCGATTTGACGTTGTTTTTTCTTGTTTTCGTAGGATGCTCTGGTTTTTGTGCAGACTAGGGTTTGGGGAGAGCCTTTTCTTTCAGTGGCGTGGGTCAAATCGCAGTCATGTTGGCTTATCTGTTGGTGCAAATGCTGGCGTCGATCTTTTCTGACTCGGAATCGATGTACCTGTTGATCAGGATCCCTTAAAAAGATCTCTAATTCGCCACAATAAATGCAGGTGCATGAAAACTTGATATTTTGCACCCAGTTTGTCGGCTCTATAATGGGTGCGCTTGTACACGCTTTCAATTCGGAAATACAGCGTTCCAAAAGCTGGTTGAAAGGACGGCGTTCATTTGCTTCTTTGGCGACCCACGGATAAAGATTTTTGAGCGCGGGGATCAATACCGAATGGGTGCCGTAATGAATCTTGTCGTCGAAAAAGTGTTGGATGGTGTTATCCAGCAGCTGCAATGCACCAATGGTGTATAGTCCCTTAAATAAAGATGCGACCATATTCGATTTTTGTACCGGACTATCGCGAATCCACGATGGCTGTTTTATTCGATCCTGGTTTATGACAGCAACCACAATATTTTTCGAAAGCGCTTTACAAACACTGAGTCTATCTGGACTAGATTGATTTTTGAGGCAGCAAAAGTGTTCGAATAGCTGGACGTACTCCGCAATATTTTTCGCGTCCTTTTGTTCCGCCAATAGACAAAGTTCGTCTTGAAACGGCGTCCACCCAAATTTCCCGCAAATTACGGCTATCGCTTTGCCTTCATCGCCGCCAATTTTTTGGGTCAAGACAGTTTTCATAAATTGTTTAATGAGCGCGATGTCCCCAATAATCGCGAGCAATTCAAGCATGGTATTTGCATCAGTGCTACGGTCCTCACGAAACGGAGGTGGTGTGCGCCATTGCTTAATGATTTCACTGGCAAATGTTCGGCACTGTTGCCACTGTGGGTTATCTTGCGATTCTCCTACATCAACCCAACTTTGTACCATCAGTTTAAGTCGCGGGATAGTATTTGATTGTCCTGCCTGGCTTAGATTGAAAAAACGACGCTGTTTGGGCCAAATAACCAGTGCTGCCCGATGGTACCACCGTGCCATTGTAGCGCCTTCGTTTCCGGTGGCTTCCTAAACTTCCCTCCGGTCCGGTTCATCATCCTCAAGAGGGTTCTCTGAAACTATTTCATCTTCATCGATGCCGATTATCCCAAAATCTCTTTCGCTTCCGTCCGGAGCCCGCCAATGATCCAAAGACAAGGTTCGGTCATGAACTTCGTCCATTTCGTAATCGTCCTCGTCCATGTCGTATCCATAATACCCTCCGCCGTTCGCTGAGCCGGCTTCCCATAAAGTTAAAAGTGCGAGAAAAGCTTCACAATTGGCCTGGGCGGCAGCTCGAACCAAGGTTTCAGCTTTGACGCGATCGATGTTCTTTAAGCCATGAAAAGAAAGACCCGCTGGGATATATTGATGTTCCAGCAACAGAGTCATCTTAGTCGACTGATCTTTTAAGGCCCACGAGTTCAGAATTTGGGCGAATGTTTCAACATGTTTGCTGGTTTTTGGCGCCAAGGGTTGTTGTTTAGTATCGGAAAGGACAAGGTTATAGATGAGCGATAAACGGTAGCCATTAGTGACGGGTTTAATTTCATGTTCGCAATCAGCATAGAAAGCAGCGTATTGGATCTTATAACGGTTGTTTTTATTCGCGAAATCAATAATTTTCTCTTGTCCATCGTGTCGAATGATGAGCTCGCCTCCTTCATGCTCGGAAGGGAAAACCACCACAAGCGTCGCAAACATGTTTTGTTGTTTTTCAGTGTCTCGATGAGAAACAAAAAAACTTCCTTTTTCGTATATCAAAAGCTTGTATAAATCATACGAAACAGAGCTTTCACCCAATCCAAGTTGGTTTTTGACGCCCTCAACCAGCGCTGTAATTTTAGTTTCCCATTCCGTATTGTTGATTTTGAAATGCTGTGGATCCAGCTGCCAAACACGCCTGACATTCGTGTCGACAATGGTTTGCTCACCTCGTCCAAAAGGCGCTTGCGAACATCGCTTTATCACTTGCTCTGCTTGGGTTTTGCTAAGAGGAAGCCCGATCAGACCGATCCCCGTCACCTCTAATCCGGGAAAACACGGATCGATGGTTCCTTCCGCACTAAATGATCCTGGGCGCTTGATTGTCTGGAGTGCTTCTAAAAGTCCCTGCATAATTTTGGAAATCTAAGCTCTTTTTTGTGTTTGTTTATGAGCTTGCTCTAAACTGCTAATTGACAAAAAAAGTGGTTTAGGTTGTGGTCTATCGCCTAATTCACCGGCTAATGTTTGTAGAGAAACAAAGCCTAGTTTTTTATAGAATTCAATACTTCCCGGTTTTGCATCGACAATAATGCCAATACAACCATAACGAGCTTTCATTTCTAGTGCTAGCTGAAAGCTCGCACGTAATATTTTTTTACCAAGTCCCAGTCCTTGAAACTGCTTATCTATTGCTAATCGTGCAATGCGCATAATAGGTAATGGATATTCAGGAAGTCGACCACGGGTAATGTCTGGAAGGTTTTCCACGCTTATTTCGCCCGCGGATACCGTTACAAAACCTGCAATTCGATTTTCCACGATTAAAATATAGCTAGTCCCAATATGATGTCGAAATTGATTTTGTCCGGCATAACGCAGAAAAAATCGGTCTAACTCAATGTCACCGTAACAAAAATCGGTTCTTTTATCATGTGAATCTAAAACTCTGAACTGAATATTTAATTCAGTCATTTTGCATGAGTTCTTTCAGCTCCGATGTTGGTGGCGGTGAATTTTCCAGTAGATCGACCAATTTATTCATACAACTATCCGTTAGCGTGATATTGCCCGGAATAATAATATCTTGGGGAATTTCTTTTAACGCCTGTAAGTGATGACGCAATGCGTCTTCAATCAAGAAACCTTTTTTTACACCGCTCTTCTTTGAATAAGCTTCAACTAATGATTTGGTGTCTTCGGAAATATAAGCTGAAATTTGTGTGGCAGTCATTTTTGCGACTCTCTACATTTTCGTAGATTCTAATTTTACTGTAAGTTTTTGATAATCGCAATGGCTTGCGCCCTGTGCCGTAGTGAAGTCGCTGATTCAGGAAAAGAGGGATAGGGCCAAAGCCCGTATTGCCAGCACGGATGAGATAATTATCAGTACTCAGGTCGTTAATGAAGTGTTCATAAATCTAATGCGAAAGGGTAAAAAAGATAGTGTTTTTATTGATAAGTTTATCCGCGATTTTGTAACAACCTACAACGTGATTGGCCAAACAAAAGACGATGTGTTGAATGCATCAAATATTCGACAGGATTATCATTTTTCCTATTGGGGTAGGTTGACAGTAACGAAATCACTTCGAATCCAACCATTTTTGGACACCGGTCCAGTCAACACCTTGACCTGATACCAGTTTTTGTTTACCGATATAATTTGGACGGGCGAATCGACATCGGCAACGCCTACTTTTCGATAGTTGGTGCCGGGGCCAGATCTTATGTTGACCGCTTTATGGATTAGGCCGTTATAGGTTTGCATACCGGTGTCGGGTATGGAGATCGACACGAGTTTGCTGGGAAGCCATCCTTCCGTGGATTTTTCCGATGATCGCATATGGTACCAATTCCCCTCGACACCGTTTATTACAACAGTGGTATTGGGTGAAAGCTTTCTAATGATCGTACCCCGGTAGCTCGGAGCTGAGCGTAGCCATTCCATTTTCAGCAAAGTGCCCTCCATGGAAATTGGGACCGACTGTTGTACCGGTAGAGGGGACGTATCGAGCAGCTCAACCTGTTGCTCGGATTTATTCGGTTGCATCGTATTACACGCGGCAAACCCCAGTAGCAACAATAATAAAACGATTTTTTTAGTCATAGAGAAAAGGGTTGGAAAGGCGGACGCCCTTCAATTCAATTACAATTCTTTCCCCGATTTCCTTGGAAAGGGCGAATAATTTCGGGAACCGAAGCAGGACAGCCTCCTAGGAGGCTGCCCGAAAATAGGAGTCGTCGCGAGGGGAAGCGGTTTTGAGTCCATTTTTTCGATTAAATGAGGCGAATACTTGCTGTATTTCATCAATTTAATCGGGAAAATGGGCCAAAATCCGCTTTTCCGCAGTAGACTCTCTATTCTCGGACAGCCTCCTAGATAGATATTCGGGGCGTAGAATACGATGCCAACACCTTTACTAGACCCTAAACGCCTCTGATCTCCACTGAGTGTTTACCTCTCTTGGTAGATTATAATATCATTTTTTTCCTCTTCGAAATAAAAATCGATGGTTGCTGACCTGATTTTATTTGCAATATTAGTATTCACCTTGGATCACTGGTGGAGCGCTCTTAATCGTCTTTGGTTTAAACGAGATGAAATAGGAAAAAATCGAATATTGCGCTCATATCGATTTGAATTTACGGTAACCGGAGAAAGTCGTTATAACGGTCGAATAATTCTTTTTGAATCTAAAATTCTTTCAATTCAGTTGGATCCGTGTCGAATTCAAGAGGATTTTTATCACGATTGATTGTCTATTCCATCCAGCATACCCCTATTTTGCTCTATAACGGCGTCACGAACACCTCCACAACAATTTCATATGCTTATCTATTACGGAAGGCTTGGCCGATTATATTGGCCAACGCTTCCGTGCCATTGCTGGGGCTTGTCGATACAGCGGTTATCGGCAATGTAGGAACAGTCGTAGACCTGGGAGCGATTGCATTTGGCGCCCTTATTTTCAGCTTTATATACTGGACCTTCGGTTTTCTTCGAATGGCTACGTCCGGTTTTATCGCCCAGGCGTCGGGAGCAGGGGATGAAACCGAAGTTCGCGCGGTGTTGGGGCGCGCTTTGCTGCTTGCCGTTTTATTGGGTTCGCTTCTTATTAGCTTGCAAATGTTCATTCGTATTGCAGCCTTTTCATTGTTGAGTGGAAGTGAGGCAGTGGAGTCCATCGCGAAAAGTTATTTTTCCATTCGCATATGGGGCGCCCCCGCCACCCTAGCCACCTTTGCCTTGATGGGATTATTGGTGGGCCTGGGTAATAGCCGACAGCTATTGTTGGTTCAGTTGTTTCTAAACGGATTGAACATGGCGTTGGATATCTGCTTTGCCGGTGTAATGGGCTGGGGAGTTGAAGGCATAGCGTTAGGTACGGTCATTGCCGAATGGAGCTCGGTTGTATTTGCAGGATGGTTAATCCACGGAAGCTTAAGCAAAAGGAAATCCGACACCGACTCATTCTGGCCATGGCAACGCATTATGGATTCCGCCAAGCTGCTAAAAACGTTATCAGCCAATACTGATATCATGATTCGCACCTTGTTGCTGGTTTTTGCCTTTAGCTGGTTTATCAACGAAAGTGCGCGGTTTGGTGATATCGTTTTGGCTGCCAATCATATCTTGCTACAGTTGATTTCTTTCAGCGCGTTTTTTCTTGATGGCTATGCCTACGTAGTTGAATCTCTTGTGGGTAAAGCTATTGGCGCTCAGGAAAGAGAATCCTTTGATGTTGCTATACGACGTTCCTCGGTACTAGCGTTGCTAAGCGCATGCTTGTTAGCGGCATTTATTTTATTTTTTGGTGATATGGCAATTGTATTGCTCACGGACTTGATTGTTGTGAGGGAAACGGCAAATGAACTGTTGTTCCTGTCGTCAATATATGTCGTACTGGCTTTTGCCGCGTTTCAATTGGACGGCATTTTCATTGGCGCTTCGTTTACCCGGCAGATGCGCAATGCGTCCATTATGTCTTTCTTGATTTTTATTGTGGCGTGGTGGGTGTTGATTTCGGCTTACGGCATTATTGGGCTATGGTGGTCCTTCATTATTTGCGTCTGTACGCGAGCTGGCGCCTTGTTATTGTATTATCCGGGGTTAAGAAACTCGATTGCTTCGTTAAATTCTAGAAGTGAATAAATGCCAAAATGCTGACAAAAAAATAAATTAATCAGCTTAGAGCTATCACTCTAATAATTTACACTGACCCAATTGAAATTGGGGTCAAGTTACTTTTTTCATAAAATTTATTATCGCCTTGTCAATTTTGGAAACCGGGGTCACGTCTTGTGAGGCCTTATTTTTCAAAACTAGGAAACAGATCTATTTTAATCATATTGACCATAAAATAAATCTGCCCCGTGTTTTCGGAATCACTAGGCTACCGTCGATCTACCTTGCATTATCAAATTCTACCTTTTAAAATGCAAGGTATGGAGCGATCTATAAACCGCACTGTTGAAGAGTATCTTGAGTATTTTCCGTGTGTGGCGGTTATCGGGCCACGGCAATGCGGAAAAACCACCCTGCTGCATTCCCTGAATTCGGACTGGAATCATTTTGACCTGGAAAAGGGTACTGATATTGAACAAATATCAGCCGATCCAGACCTTTTTTTGCGTCTAAATCCAAACATGGTGACGATTGATGAAGCTCAGTTATTCCCGTCGCTTTTTAAAGCATTACGCGTCAGTATCGATTCCAATCGAGAGGCGAAAGGCCGGTTTATTTTAACCGGATCAAGTTCGCCCTCGCTGACCACTTCAATCACTGAAAGCCTTGCCGGGCGTGTTGGAATTATTGAAATGGCGCCGTTGACTTTCAATGAAGTGTTAGGGAGTCAAAATGAATATTTTTACCAACTGTTAATCGACAACAAGCTCGATTCGACTCTGGAGATTAAGAATTTTACTCAAAACGGGAATCTGTCACTTCTTCATGATTTTTGGCTGAAAGGGGGCTATCCGGAACCCTGGCTTAATAGAAACAAAAAACGATTTCATTCAACATGGATGACGAACTACGTCACGAGTTATCTGCATCGTGATATTAAGCTACTGTTTCCCGGAATTGATGAAATACGCTTCCGAATGTTTTTATCCATGCTTGCGAGTAGCTCCGGCCAGGTTTTAAATTACTCCGATATGGCTCGATCGTTGGATGTTTCGCAGCCGACAATTAAGGATTATTTGTTCAAAACGCATCATACTTTTATTTGGAGAACGCTTCCGCCGTTCGAAAAAAATGTCCAAAAGAGAATTATTAAACACCCAAAGGGTCACTTGCGCGACAGCGGTCTTCTATATCATTTACTTAGGATACCCGATAGGAACGGGTTACTTTCGCACCCGCGGATGGGGCGTTTTTGGGAATCATTTGTCAGCGAACAAATTCTTACGAATTTACAGGCGCGAGGGATTCCATTTGACGCCAGCTACTACCGGACATCGGCAGGGGCTGAAGTCGACCTCATTTTGGAAGGAAATTTTGGGATACTTCCGATTGAGATAAAACACTCACAAACCATCACTAAAAAGTCATTGAGAGGAATAGTTGATTTCGTTTCGGAACAAAATTGTAGCCTCGGAATCGTGATCAACAATGACGAGAGGCCTCGCTGGTACACGCCAAAAATCCTGGGGATACCCTTTCTATTTATGTCCTGATGGAATCCTTAACCCACCTTAAAAAAAAGCATAGCATCCCTCCGTTGACAGTACATTGATGGATGTGGTAATTTGCCATCATGGTTAAAACCCAAGTCCAATTACCCGATGAGCTTTATAAGGAAGCCAAGCGCATTGCCCGTGAGCGAGAAATTTCTTTGGCGGAAGTCATGCGTCGAGGCATCGAATATATGGCGCGCGTATATCCCCCGATACAGCCGTCTCAAACTTGGTCTCCACCAAATCCTCGGCATCTCGGCAGCTTTTTAACCTCTCACGATGATTGGCGTGAATTGGCAAACATGCCTCTCCACGACATCAAAAAACTTGATCTCCCTTGATACCAATATTTTGCTCTACGCACAAAACATGGATTGTGCGGAGCATCAAGCAGCATACCAATTTGTGCTGGACTGTAGTCGCCGAGACGACCTGGTTTTATGCGAATTGGTGTTGGTCGAACTCTACGTATTGCTCCGCAACCCCTCAGTTTTAGAAAGACCGTTATCCTCGGAGCAGGCGGTGGGCATATGCCGTCTCTATCGCCAAAATCCAAAATGGCGGCTCATCGAAAATGCGCCAGTAATGGAATCCGTATGGAAAATAGCGAGTCAGCCGGAATTTTCAAGACGAAAAATCTTCGATGTTCGCTTGGCTTTGACCCTTAGACACCATGGAGTGACCGAGCTTGCAACCGCGAATACCAAGGATTTCCAGAATCTTGGGTTACACCGCGTCTGGAACCCTATTCTCGGATAGCCTCCTGTTCTTGCATCCCTTGATCAGGTTTTTAAAAAATAGGACGATTCCTTTTGATCGATTAGAATAACTAATAATACCTACAAAACAACTATTCAGTACGATGTAGTAACTGTTCGGATTGCCCCTGAAATTCGCCGGTTCAAGGCAAAAAATGTGCGTTTACACGTGTAAATGATCATTTTTTAACGCGGACATAGGGATTTCAGGGGTGAGATGAACAGTTACCGTACAAAGGTTAATGAGACGAGAACTATATGGCAGGTCATAGCAAATGGGCGAATATCAAGCATCGCAAGGGCGCTCAAGATGCAAAACGTGGAAAACTGTTCACGAAACTGATGCGTGAAATTAGCGTGGCGGCACGCATGGCGGGAGGCGATCCGTCTAGCAATCCGCCATTGCGCACTGCGGTGGATAAGGCGCTCACCGCGAACATGAAAAGGGACAGTATCGAAAATACCATTAAAAAAGCAACGGGTGAACAAGACGGTGTATCATACGAGGAAATCCGCTATGAGGGCTACGGACCGGGCGGAACCGCGGTGATGGTGGACTGCCTGACCGACAACCGCAATCGTGCCGTGGCGGAAGTACGCCATGCCTTCGCCAAATCCGGTGGAAATTTAGGCACCGATGGATCCGTAGCCTATCTATTTTTTAAAATAGGAATATTGAGTTTCCCCGATAGTTTCGATGAAGACTCACTCATGGAAGCGGCAATGGAAGCGGGCGCCGACGATGTGCTTACAAATGACGATAATTCGTTCGATGTGTTAACAACGCCCGAAGACTTTCAATCGGTTAAGGACGCCATTATCGAAGCTGGGTTTCAGCCGGAATCGGCTGAAATTACTATGAAAGCGAGTACCAGTACGGAATTGGGTATGAAAGATGCCGAAAAAATGATTCGTTTTTTAGACCGCTTGGAAGATCTCGATGATGTACAGAATGTCTATTCCAATGCGGACATCGACGAATCGATACTCGAACAAATTTCCTAGCTAAAACTAATTTTTTGTCCCGTATTCTTGGTATTGATCCTGGTTCTAGAATTACAGGTTATTGTGTGATTGATGACCGTATAAACGGCCCGCGATATATCGTTAGTGGCTGTTTGGACGTAGTCAAAGATAATTTTCCGGAACGGCTCAAAGAAATTTACAACGGTGTTCATCGGATTGTTGAAGAGTATTCGCCGGACGAATTGGCGATTGAACAGGTTTTTATGCATAAAAATGCCGATTCGGCGCTCAAATTAGGCCATGCCCGAGGTGCGGCGATGTGCGCGGTTCTGGCTTTCGATATCCCGGTTTTCGAATATGCCGCACGCCAAATCAAACAGGCGGTGGTGGGAAAGGGAAATGCGGATAAGGAGCAGGTGCGCCACATGGTGAAATATATTCTAGGTCTCCGTGAGCCCCTGACTTTGGATGCCAGCGATGCTCTGGGTGTCGCGCTTTGTCATATGCATTACCGGCAAACCCAACGCCGATTGGAAAAAATGGGGGTTAAGCACTCATGATAGGATCGTTGCGCGGCAAAGTGTCGGCAAAGACACCGCCGTCTATGATGCTGGAGGTTAATGGCGTGGGCTATGAGCTCGAAGCGCCGATGACGACCTTCTACAAACTGCCGGAAATCGGCGGAGAGGTGTTGCTGTACACCCATTTGGTGGTTCGTGAAGATGCCCAAGCTTTGTTCGGTTTCTATGCCGAGAATGATCGGGCTTTGTTCAGGAGCCTAATAAAAGTCAACGGCGTCGGTCCTAAATTAGCTCTGACAATCCTTTCCGGTATTAACACCGAAGAGTTTTTACGTTGCGTTCAGGAGCACGATACGGTTTCGTTGGTTAGGTTACCCGGCATTGGGAAAAAGACCGCGGAAAGATTGATTATCGAAATGCGGGATCGGATTCCCGAGAATATCGGCGATTCCACGAATACCGCCCAAGCTGAACCGCTGTCAAATAGTCAAATTAACCCTAAAAGAGAAGCCGTGAGTGCACTGGTCGCCCTGGGCTATAAACCTCAGGAAGCGAACAAAATGGTCAACGCTATTGCCGTCGAAGGTAAAAATAGCGAAGATCTTATTCGATTGGCGTTGCAATCGGCATACTGATGACTAGGAGGCTGTCCGAGAATAGAAAGCCTACTGTGAAAAAGCTGGATTTGGCCTAATTTTCCCATTATATTGATGAAATACAATCCTATATTTCACCCCTTTGGGGCCACTTTCAGTGGTCCAAATTCGCTCCAGGCGTATTTGTCGTTAAATATACCCAATATTCGCCTCAAATAATGAAAAAATTAGGCTCAAATCAGCTTTCCCTCGCTACGACTTCTATTCTTGGACAGCCTCCTAGGCTTGAACTCAGCTTCGCGAACAGAGCAAGGCGCTATGCTTGAAAACAATCGGGTCATCAGTGTTCACGAAAAACCCGACGATGAGATTGTGGATCGCGCTATTCGCCCCAAACGGTTTAAGGATTACATAGGGCAAACCGCGATTCATGAGCAAATGGAGATTTTTGTTGAAGCGGCTCGGCAACGCGCCGAGGCGCTCGACCACGTATTGATTTTCGGTCCTCCGGGCCTTGGCAAAACCACGCTGGCTAACATCATCGCCAAGGAAATGGGTGTCAATATCCGCCAGACTTCGGGTCCCGTGTTGGAAAAAGGCGGGGATCTGGCCGCAGTATTGACCAACCTCGAAGCGCGCGATGTGTTGTTTATCGATGAAATACACCGTCTTAGCCCGGTGGTGGAAGAAATACTTTACCCGGCCATGGAGGATTATCAACTGGATATTATGATCGGGGAAGGTCCGGCCGCGCGTTCGATTAAACTGGATTTAGTTCCGTTTACGCTAGTCGGTGCGACGACTCGGGCTGGATTGTTGACGTCCCCTTTACGCGACCGGTTTGGAATTGTCCAACGTCTCGAATTTTATACCGTAGAGGAGTTGTCCTGCATCGTCAGCCGTTCGGCAAGAATCCTGGCGGTGGAAATCGATAGTGCGGGCGCCAAAGAAATTGCCCAGCGATCCCGCGGCACCCCTAGAATCGCCAACCGCCTGTTTAGAAGGGTCCGGGATTTTGCCCAGGTAAAATCCGATGGCCGGGTAACCGTCGACATTGCCCGGAGCGCTTTGGATTTGTTGAATGTCGACGTCCGAGGTTTTGATCAGATGGATCGGAAACTTTTGAAAACCATTATTGATAATTTTGAGGGCGGACCGGTTGGACTCGATACATTAGCCGCGGCCATCAGTGAGGAAAGAGGTACGATTGAAGATGTCATCGAACCCTATCTGATCCAGCAGGGCATTATCATGCGCACACCAAGAGGACGTGTCGTCACCCGGAACGCCTATTTACACTTTGGATTAAAACCACCCCCACGTGGTTCGAATGAAGATTTGTTCGAAGCGGGTTAATCTACATTTCTCACCGACCTTCTACTATTGAACCAATGCTGCATGCTTACTGCATTGCACTTGAACAACGTGATCCAGTACGTTCAAGCATTCCCGCGTGTGCTTTGTATCTAATCGCCTCCGAAACCCGTTAAGCGATGCGAACCAGTCAAAAAACATTCAGTTGGCCGGTGCGTGTTTATCACGAAGATGTCGACGGACACGGGATTGTTTACTATGCTAACTATCTAAAGTTCTTCGAGCGGGCTCGAACGGAAATGTTACGTTCCCTTGATCTACAACAGGATGAACTTAAAAACCGCCTGGGAATTTTATTTGTCGTAAAGTCACTTCAAATAGATTTTATTCAACCGCTAAAGTTTAACGAAGAAATTACAGTTACCGCCGATATTGCTTCGATAAAGCGCGCCAGTTTAGTGTTTGATCAGAAAATCATTAAGCCTCCAAAGCATGATCTTGCCCTTTGCCAAGCTATGGTGCGCATCGCCTGTTTGGATGCCGAATCGTACCGTCCTAAAAGTCTGCCCACTGAATTTTTCGATTACATAAACAATGACCGCTGATTTATCCTTTTTCCACCTAATCAAAGAAGCCAGTATTATCGTTCAACTGGTGATGTTGATATTGTTATTGGCTTCGGTTGTTGCCTGGACCTTTATTTTTGAAAAACATCGCGAGTTGAAATCCACGCGGACCGATGCGGACGAATTTGAAAAACGCTTTTGGTCGGGCATTGATCTGGCCGACCTCCATAAACAACTGTCCGCACATCACTATCAGAGCGCAGGTATCGAAAAAATCTTTTTGGCCGGATATAAAGAATTCACCCGAACGGAAAACCAACCCGGTATGCCGTCCAAAATGTTGGTGGACGCGTCGGAGCGGGCGATGCGAATTGTCTTAAGCCGGGAGATGGATATTTTGGACAATCGCCTGCCTTTTTTGGCTACGGTGGGGTCGACCAGTCCCTACGTCGGTTTGTTCGGAACCGTGTGGGGGATCATGAACTCCTTCAGATCCTTGGGCAATGTCAAACAGGCAACCTTGGCCTTGGTAGCTCCCGGAATTGCCGAGGCATTAGTGGCTACAGCGATGGGGTTGTTTGCGGCTATCCCGGCGGTAATCGCCTATAACCGGTATGCCAACCAAATCGAACAGCTCTCGAATCGTTACGAAGTGTTTATCGACGAATTCATCGGATTGCTTGAACGTCAGGCCTATAAACCTCAAGAATGAAATCAAGCCGCCATCGCAGGAAACCCATGGCTGAAATAAACGTCGTCCCCTATATCGATGTGACTTTAGTATTGCTGGTGATCTTCATGATTACAGCGCCGTTGTTACAAACGGGGGTTGAGGTGGAGCTGCCCCGAACCGAGGCTAAAATCGTTTCCGCAGATAAGACCCCGCCACTGGTGGTAACAATCGACAAACAGGGTCAGTTTTTTATCGATGTGGGTGATCGCCAGGACGAACCGGTTTTGGCACAAGCATTGACATTAAAAGTTATCGCGGTTTTAAGGTACAAGCCGGATACCGCTGTTTTGATCCGTGGCGATAGATTGGTCGACTACGGAAAGGTCGTGACGGTTATGGCGGCGCTCAAAAACGCCGGCGTACCCAATGTCGGCTTGCTGACAAAACCGTTGGAGTGAGATTGGGAAATTATATGATACACCGGGCGCCGCTGCTTCAGTCGTTGATTTTGCACGGCGGTTTATTATCCCTGTTTTTGTTTGGTTTTAACAACCAAAACACGATTATTGAACCCCAGGCGGAACTCGAAGTTGTTCAAGCCATGGTCTTGGACGAAACTAAACTTCAGGCTGAGGTGGAACGACTACGGAACGAAGAACACCGGCAACGGCTCGCCGAAGCCAATCGGCAGAAACAGCTGGAAAATCGCAGACAAGTGGAAGAACGGCGTTTGCTCGAAGCGAAAAACCAACGAAAGCTGGAAGAAAAGCAGGCTCAGGCCGAAGAAATAAAACGCCAAGCGTTAAAATCGGAACAGATGAAAAAGCTGGCGGAATTGCGAAATCAACAAGACACCGAAGCCAAACGGCTGGTTGAAATTAAAAAACAGCAGGAAGAGACCGAAAAAAAACGATTGCAGGAAGAGGAAAGGGGCAAGCAAGCCGAAGAAAAGCGCATAATCGAAGAAAAACGTTTGGCCGAGTTGGAGGAAAAGCGCAAATCGGAGCTTGAAAAGCGAAAACAAGAAGAAGCATTGCGTAAACAGAAAGCAGCCGAGCTGGTGTTGAAAAAGCAACGGGAAGCGAAGCAAAACGCGGCGAATTTAAGCAAATTAAAAAAAGCAATTGCGGATGCTCGAATATTGATACAGCAAAAAGTGAAGCAAAATTGGATTCATCCTTCACTTCCGGAGAGTGGTTTGTCATGCAAAATTCAGGTTAAACTCATTCCGGGAGGGGAAGTAATCGACGCCCGGGTTATTCAAAGCAGCGGTGCTAGCGCCTTCGACCGCTCGGCCGAAACCGCGGTGCTCAAGGCATCGCCCTTACCGGTGCCGACGGACCCATCATTATTCTCCCGGTTTCGGACTTTTGAATTTATTTTTAAGCCTCAATAAGCTTTACGCGCGGAAATGTTGATAAAAAACCCTATTTTGTTAATGCTGTTAATCCCGGTGTTCCTATTGCCACCCGTGCTACATGCGGGGCTTACCATCGAGATTACCGAAGGAATGGAAGGTGCTCTTCCCATCGCGGTGGTCCCTTTTGGCTGGCAGGGGATGGAGAAAACATCGCCGGTTGATTTTGCGGCGATAGTCGCCGCCGATTTAGGCCGGAGCGGGCGCTTTAAAACCTTGCCTCAAAAAGATATGCTGTCCATGCCGAATAACGCGGCCCGAGTACAATTCCGTAATTGGCGGGTATTAGGCCAGGACAACCTCGTCATCGGCCATGCACGGGAAACCGGTTCCGATAGGTATGTTGTCAGTTTTCAATTGTTCGATGCGTTTCGTGGGGAACAACTCGCCGGTTTTTCTTTTCCCGCGACCGGCAGAGAACTGCGAGGGGTTTCACACCGAATCAGCGATATAATATACGAAACGCTAATCGGTGAACCCGGCGCTTTTACCACCCGCATAGCTTACGTGACCGGTGAAGGCGCGGGTGACAACAAGCGATACAAACTGCAAATCGCGGATGCGGACGGATATAACCCCCAATCGGTGATTACATCGCGGGAGCCGCTAATGTCACCCGCCTGGTCGCCGGATGGATTGAGACTTGCCTATGTTTCTTTTGAACATCACGGTCCCGCGATATATGTGCAAACCCTCAGAACCGGCAAACGGGAAAAACTGGCGGCGTTTCCAGGAATCAATGGGGCTCCCGCTTGGTCGCCGGACGGCAGTCAGCTAGCGTTGACACTGTCGAAGGACGGCAATCCGGATGTTTATGTGATGAATCTGATTTCAAGATCGTTGCGAAGGTTAACTAAAAGCTATGCTATAGATACCGAACCGGCATGGGCAAGAGACAGTAAAAGTATTGTGTTCACATCGGATCGCGGCGGCAAACCTCAGCTCTATCGCATACCGGCAAACGGTGGTAAACCGAAGCGTTTGACGATGGAAGGCGATTATAATGCGCGAGCGGTTTTCTCGCCTAATGGAAAGACCGTCGCCATGGTTCATGGTAATAAAGGGGTGTACCGTATCGCGCTTCTCGATTTGTCATCCGGAGCCATTCGAATTTTAACGAAAGGCAGTTTGGACGAATCGCCCAGCTTTGCGCCCAATGGCAGTATGATTCTTTATGCGACGAACGATGGGCGCCAAGCGTTGCTTTCGGCGGTTTCCGCCGATGGAAAGGTACATCAGCGATTGGTCTTTGATAGCGGCGAAGTTCGTGAGCCGGTGTGGTCGCCCTATTAAGGATTGAATCCACGGGTGAACAGGTTATTTTACTTCCGACGACAATGGAGAAACTGATGAAGCGATTAAATAGAGTAGTGGTTTTAGCATTCATAATAAGTACTTTGGGAGCTTGTAGTCTCTTTAAAACTAATGGGCAGGACGGCGCTGGTGACGGAACGAGTGGACCCGATGCGGATGGGGTAACGACCCAAGGGATTGAAGCAGGTGGTGAGTTTATGGGCATTGAAACGAAAGGACCTGGCGGGAGCCGCGATCGATACCAGGGTGAGAAACCTTGGAACGACCCTCAAAGCCCTCTTTATAATACCGTTGTTTACTTTGAATTTGATAGCAGCACGGTTGAACTTGCTTATGAAAACCTGATAGCAACCCATGCCGAATATTTGGCGGCCCACCCGGATCTAAATGTCATCATGGAAGGCCACGCCGATGAACGCGGGACCCGCGAATATAATATTGCATTGGGTGAACAGCGAGCGAATGGCGTGGCGAAAATGATGAAACTTCAAGGGGTCGGGGATGTTCAAATCAAAGTCATCAGCTATGGTGAGGAAAAGCAGGTCGCGTTTGATCACAACGAAACCGGGTGGAGTCAGAACCGGCGGGTGGAAATCAAATATCCACAGTAACTATTCAGTTCACGTCTTCTTTTCGTGATTACTGCGTTAAAAGTGCTCATTTATACTTATAAACTCCGCGCTTTTTCCTTGTACTCACAAAAATAAGCCGCAACCTGAACAGCTACAAGTTTATGCTGAATAATTACTATTCAAATTAATAAATGATGAAAATAGTTATCGGTTTAATTCTGGTTTTAAATTGGAGTGTTGGGCAGTCCCAACAGGTACAGCTGTTGTTGAAAGATAATCGGGATCGCTCGGATATCCCGTTGCCGGTTCGGGTAGAACAGCTGGAAAAACGTTTATCCAATAAAACCTTCCTCGACATGTTTAATCAGCTGCGGCAGTTACAAACCGAAATACAGCAAGTTCGTGGGGAAAATGAGCGTTTGAATCACGAACTGTTGGGCATAAAGAAGCGCCAGCGGGATCTTTATCTGGACCTTGACCAGCGAATTCTACAATTTGAAGAGACTACCCCAACCAGCATTGACTACGAAGTTTCTTCGTCTCCGATCGAACCGAAAGCAACTCCACCGGTGCAGCCTCCCCAGTTGGCCCAACCGAAACCAATAATGCAGTCAAAAACAGCAACGCCCGAAGAGCAACAAACCTATCAAAAAGCCTATCAAACCTTACAGGAAGGTGAATACATCGCCGCTATAGATCTCTTCAAGGCGTTTCTGGTCAAATTCCGGCAAGGGGAATATGCCGATAATGCCCAATATTGGTTGGCGGAAGCCCACTATGTTCAACGTGAATTTAACGAGGCTTCGAAAGCATTCAATGCCGTGATATATGAATATCCTCAGAGCCCAAAAGTAAAGGATTCTTTGCTGAAAACGGGATTTATTCAATACGAAGAGGGCAACTGGGATAAAGCCCGAGAGATCTTAAAGGACGTTATGGATCGGTATCCTAACTCAACGGTCGACAAGCTGGCTAAGGCGAGATTACAAAAAATGCGAAGGGACAAACATTAGGCGTCTTACAAAGATTAAACCACCGGGATTGCTTGTCTATAGCTTCGTCTTCCGTGTTGCGCCTTAAATACGCAGCCCTATCCGGCGCAATCCCCCGGTGGTTTAATATTTTCCAGATGCCTTTAAACCGGATGGAAAGGTGGTAGAACTTAGAGTCACGGAAATCTTTTATTCATTGCAGGGAGAATCGAATACCGTTGGCATTCCCACTGTCTTCGTTCGGTTGACGGGGTGCCCTCTACGTTGTACCTATTGCGATACCGCCTATGCGTTCACAGGAGGTGTAATCAAGCCCCTTGATGAAATATTGCAAACAATTAAGGCATTCCAAACCCGGTACATCACCGTAACCGGAGGTGAGCCATTGGCTCAAAAACCCTGTCTGGATCTATTAAAAGCCTTGGCCGACAGGGACTACAATGTGTCTTTGGAAACCAGTGGCGCCATAACCATTGACGGTGTAGATAATCGAGTCATCATCGTGATGGACCTTAAAACACCAAGCTCCGGTGAGGTCAGCCGGAATCTTTATAACAACCTGCGTTCCCTGAAACCCAAGGATCAGGTGAAATTCGTTATTGGCGACGAAACCGATTACCAATGGGCCAGGGAAACTATGAAAAAGTATAGAATTTCGGAGCGCTGCGAAGTTTTATTTTCACCCTCCCATGGAACGGAAAACCCCACTGTGCTGGCCGATAAAATAATAAGGGATCATTTGCCGGTTCGCTTTCAACTCCAGCTGCACAAATTGTTATGGGGCGATGCGGCAGGCAGGTAGAGGGTGACTTGTGTCTAAAGCAGTCATTCTATTGTCTGGCGGTCTCGATTCAGTAACCGCATTAGCGATAGCCCGTAAACAAGGATTTGATTGTTTCGCGCTGAGTTTTGAATATGGGCAGCGACACAATGTGGAGCTGGACGCGGCACACACCATAGCCAACGCCTTTAATGTTTCGGAGCACAAAGTTATTTCTCTTGATTTGCGATCTATAGGCGGTTCCGCGTTAACCGACGACTCGATTGCGGTACCCAACCAACTCCAGGAAGGAATCCCCGTGACCTATGTTCCCGCTAGAAATACCATCTTTTTGAGCATCGCGTTGGGATGGGCGGAAGTATTGGGAGCCTACGATCTTTTCGTTGGGGTCAACGCGGTGGATTATTCCGGTTATCCGGACTGCAGACCCGAATATATCCAAGCCTTCCAAAACCTTGCCAACCTCGCAACCAAAGCCGGTGTAGAGGGTCGGCAATTTACGATACATACGCCGCTGATTGATCTGAACAAGGCGGAAATTATTCGAAAGGGCTTGGAACTAGGTGTGGACTACGCCATGACCGTGTCCTGTTATGCCGCCGATCAAAAGGGAAAGGCCTGCGGCGTTTGCGATGCCTGTCGTTTTCGGCGTGCGGGTTTTGAGGAGGCGGGTGTTCCCGATCCTACTTGTTATTGGGAGTTAATCGAGTAGCAAGGAGTATTGATGGAAATCGCGGTAATAGTTCTTGCCTTTTTTGGGCTATCCGGTATCATGGGCCGTTTTCCTTTATGGGCCGTTAGCTCAGTCGGTAGAGCACCGCACTTTTAATGCGATGGTCGCGCGTTCGAATCGCGCACGGCCCACAAAATTAGGCCTTGAAATAAATAACTTAAAAGGACTTAAGTTTTAGTAACTGTGTACTGAACGGCGACTACAGCGATAACTACAGTAGTCGTGTTCTTTCTCTGTGAAAGAGGTAATGCACAATGCTAAATTTTCATATCCGAAAAATTATTCTCAAAAATAGCGAAACCCGCTACCGCTCTATCATTACCCAATCGGGTAAAGGCATTAAGACTAAGACTTTTAGGCGAAAAGCCGACGCCAGGATATGGGGTAGTCGCAATGTTTTGGACTACCAGAAAGCCGAAGCCAAAGGAATAACCCCTTGCATCATAACCTTTAGCCACTTGGCCGATGAGTATATGCATTGGTGGGCAGGCAAAGACCATGATCGCGTCAGACTGGTTTTATGGTGGGAGAATCGCCTTGGAAAAAACTTAATATCTGAAATCACACCCGAAATTATCCGGTGGGAACTAAAAGCTAAAAAACAAAAAGCACCGGCAACGTACAACAAACATCTTGCGGTTATCAGCGCAATATTAGACTTCGCGACTCTCCAACAAGAAGACGAAGATATTGCCGAGCAGTACATCAGCGTCAACCCTTGCCGGGAAGTCCGTTCGCTTAAAATCGATAATAAGCGTGTCCGTTACCTATCCGATGAAGAAAAACCCAGGCTCTTAAAATCGGCCCATGCCATTGGTGGAAAATTTTACCTGAAAGTTTTAATGGCACTTACTACCGGCATGCGAAAAGGGGAACTGGAGCGGTTACGCTGGAATGATATTGATTTTGAGCGGGACCTCGCTTTACTGCACGACACCAAGAACGGTATGGCAAGGCACACACCGATCCCTGACGTGATTTTGGGCTAAATCAAACAATATCGGGAAATAGGGAACGCACTTTTATTCCCATCGACCACCGACCCTAACAAACCCTTCGACTACAAAAAGCAATGGGCCAACTGCTTAAAAGCCGCCGATATCCGAAATTTCCGTTGGCATGATTTACGCCATGATACCGCCTCGACGTTAGCGCGAGATGGTCGGACGCTAAAAGAAATCGCCGAAATACTTGGTCATAAAAGCCTGATTAGCACTGATCGTTATGCTCACCTTTGTACCGAGCATAAAAGCCTGATTCTCAATGACACCATGAGCCAAGCAATGAGATTCAAACCTACATAATAATGGCGTGAATCTTAATGAAATAAAATTACATCAAATTAGCCTGCCTAACCCTTAGGAGAAAAGTGGAATTACTAACCATAGGCTGGCTATCCTTTAATAACCGATTAAATTGAGCGGAGTTTTGACCTGTGCTGGATTTTAGATTTAAATATTCAATTACGGAACTCGCTGCAAAGTGGGAATGCTCAGAAAAGTCAATAATCAATTACATTGATGACGGTTTCTTGCCGCTCTATTGCAAGACTTATGTCGTAACTTACATAACCGGTGATGCCACATCAAGGATCAGTATTCCAATAAGAAATCGGGATAAGGCGACAGATTTACTTAAACTTGTAGACGACTGTAACGTAAAGCATCCTGTCGACAACCCTTTGTTACCTAATAATTGCACGGTAACAGTAGGGGATGATTGTTGTATTGCTAATGACGCACTTGTAGACAAACAACTCGCGGACCTAAAAATCAGTAAACAGCAGATTTACTCAGCGCTCCAGTCGAAGGAACTAACGGAAAAAGAGGCACAGGAAAAGCTCAATTTAATAGACGATAAAATTAGCGCGCCTGAAGAATGTCGGTTCAGTGAAATCCTTATCGCTAACTCGATTGAAAAGTTTTCAGAGTGCTTTATCTATCACGACGACGTAGAGACAATCGAAAATCAACTTACTATTAAAAATCCAGAGAAGTCAATACATACAACACGCATTAAACAGCCAACAATTCAAAGGGCTAACAGTTTCAACGACTGCTTTGCTCAGGTGATGGTTGATTTTACTGAGAGCAATGGTTATCCACCCACAACCATCGAAGAAGTTATAAATAGGATGAAGCACACGCCACCATTAGGCGTAATCATCAACTTTTGTGATGCTGGTGTCAGCATTGACGGTTCAACACCCAAAGCCATGTCAAAAGTCAATCGAGCAATCAAAAGACTATTAGTACAACAAGAAAGTTAGCCTTAATTGTCATTTTCGACAATTAACACACTAGTTTTGTAATTTGGGCAGGCTTTCAGCAATTAGTGTGGTTTCTGCCTTCCACACCAATACTATAGTCGCACGATGTATAACAACCCGTGAGGCTATTTTATGACCGATATTCCCACTAAAACAACTTTGGGCGACTTCTGCCCAAAAAATACCTTTGCTACTCACTCAGACAACCCTTTGAAAGAATCCGAATTTGATTGGCTATTTAAAAATCGGGATTCTAACGGTTTTAAAAATGCGTTCGTCAGAGTAAATGCCAGAAAGTTTCTGGTGCATATCCCGACATTCATTGCCTGTTTAGCTAGCAAGCGGGGCGCGTAATCCTGGAGTCGTTTCCGCAACCATGCAATCGGCTACCGATTCGGATAAATCGGGCACAGATAGTCGTTATCGCATTGACAATGCGGGTGATGTACAGAGTTTATAAGCCTTCCGGCGAAAAACTACGGCGATTTTAAATACTGAAGGACTATGATTGATGCCTTTTCCCAATTTCACGATACGATTCGAACGACCGGACTTGAACCGCCCAATGTCATCGAGCCTGGTAAGTTGCATCGCTTTCCCGGTGTTGGCAAACGTAATGGCAATACTGCTGGCTGGTGCAAGCTGTTTGATGATGGCCTCGGTGGTTGTTTCGGAGATTGGTCTTCGGGCTTTTCCGAAAACTGGCAAGCAAAGCGGGATCAGCCGTTTTCACGTTCTGAGCGGGTCGCATTTATGCGCCGTGTGAACGAGGCGCGTGCACAAGCGGAGGCGGAACTCCAAGAACAATATGCAAAGATAGCAAAGAAAGCGGTAGCGATCTGGCACCTGGCAGAACCCGCGAACAATGAACACCCCTATCTTGTCCATAAGGACATCAGGGCTAACGGGGTACGAATACACAAGGGCGCATTGGTAATCCCTGTGCGTATGGATGGTGAGATATGTTCCCTACAATTCATCGCCGCAGATGGAAGCAAACGCTTTCTGAGGGGTGGGCGGGTTTCCGGTGGGTATTTCAGCATTGGCACTGTTACAGGCGCGAAAACCGTGTGCATAACCGAAGGCTTCGCAACTGGGGCAACGGTACATCAGGCAACTGGTTACCCGGTAGCCGTGGCCTTCAATGCGGGCAATCTGGAACCTGTAGCAAAAACCATGCGTCAACGCTTTCCCGATCTGCCGTTGATTATCTGCGCCGATGATGACGTGGAAATCAAAGGCAATCCGGGGATTAGTAAGGCGAGCCATGCAGCAAATGTAATAGGTACGAAAATGGCGCTACCCACTTTCGGCGATCAACGACCTAATGGCGCAACCGATTTTAACGATATGGCGGCGCTTTTGGGCCTGCAAGCCGTGGCTGATGCCATTAGCAGAGCGACTGGTCCAAACCACACTGGGGGAACAAAGGATAATACCTGGCCTGATCCGCTGCCCCTATCAGCAAAGATCGAGCCGGAGCCTTATCCGGTGGATGCGCTGCCGGATGCGATCCGCGCTGCTGTCGAAGAAATCCGTGGTTTTACAAAAGCGCCTATTCCACTGGTGACCGCTTCGTCCCTGGCCGCGTTATCATTGGCTATCCAGGGCCATGCCGATGCAAAACGGGCGGAAAAATTGTCTGGCCCGGTAGGTTTGTTCCTGCTTACCATCGCCGATTCCGGTGAACGCAAATCAACCTGTGATGGTTTCTTTATGCAGGCCATCCGAGAATACGAAGCGCGCCAGGCCGAAGAAGCAAAACCGCTGATAAAAGATCACAGAGCAGCAATGGAAGCCTGGGAGGCCAAACGCGGCGGCATAAAAGATAAAATCCGCCAACTTGCCAAAACCGGGAAATCAACTCACGAACAGGAAATGGCGCTACGTGATCTTGAGTATCACAAGCCCGAATCACTAAGGATACCACGATTGATCTATGGCGATGCCACTCCCGAAGCCCTGAAATGGAATCTGGCAAAGAGCTGGCCCTCCGGCGGCGTGATATCGAGTGAAGCTGGGCTGGTGTTCGGTGCGCATGGTATGGGCAAGGACTCAGTCATGCGCAATTTGGCAACGCTGAACCAGCTTTGGGACGGTGCGGATATTGCGACTGAGCGGCGCACCTCGGAATCTTTTACGGTACGTGGCGCACGCCTTACCCTCGCCTTGCAGGTCCAGGAAGCCACCCTGCGAAGCTTCTTTGAACGATCCGGCGGACTGGCACGAGGTTCAGGCTTTCTCGCTCGGTTTCTTGTCGCCTGGCCTGAATCCACACAAGGCAATCGACCATTTTCCGATCCTCCGGATTCCTGGCCTGCATTAGCAAAGTTCAATCAACGTATTGCAGCAATATTGTATCAGGATATTCCCATTGATGAGGATGGCGTACTTTCGCCACCCACTCTTCCTCTGGCAGTAGACACCAAGGTGGCGTGAGTAATGTTTCACGATGCTATTGAAAGTGAACTGCGATCCGGCGGAGAACTGTACGATGTACGCGACGTGGCAAGTAAAACCGCTGACAACGCGGTCAGAATCGCAACCTTGTTCCAGATATTCGAGGATGGCACTATTGGTGCTATTGGTTTGGCGGCGTTTAAGGGTGCATCACGAATCGCTGCCTGGCACTTGCATGAAGCCCGGCGATTCTATGGTGAATTGGCGTTATCGAACGAACAGGTAGATGCAGAGCGGCTAGATAGTTGGTTACTCGATTATTGCTATAGGGAAAAAACAAACATCATTCCACGCCGGGAAGTTCAACGCAACGTGACACCGGGGCACCTGCGCCGGAAAGCCTCGCTTGATGTTGCACTGGCCGAACTGGTGGAACCAGGCAGAGCACGCCTGAATCAAGATGGTAGACGCAAGGAGATTCATATCAACCCCGCTTTGCTGAAAGGGGATCCGCAATGACCCTTTCCACGCTGATTAAGAAGGGTGGACTTTCTGGGTCTATGACTGTGACACCCGCGACAACTGCGACACAAGAAACAGTACCGAGGCATACTGCCGCACCAGTCGCAACTGTCGCTGTCACAATAAAACCAGAACCACTACCTGAATTATCACCGGATGAAGAAAAAAGCATCCGGGCATGGCTAGTAGTCTGTCAATGTTGTATTGACGATTAATTAAAGTAGAATGTTAGGTTTTAATTCTAAGCAATTGAAACCCAAACGCTAAACATGTCCGCAAAAATCTACCGCGTTAATTTAACGAACGAAGAAAGGCTTGAGCTAAAAGAGATTGTATCAAAAGGAAAAGCTGCAGCACATAAACAGACCCACGCTCGAATTTTGTTACTTAGCGACGAAACCAGTTCTGAGGGTAAAAAAAAGGATAAAGAAATAGCCAGGGCATTGGGTACAAGCCTACGAAGTATTGAACGCGTGCGAAAGCGATTTGTAGAAGAAGGATTGGGGAGTGCCGTTAATCCAAAGCCTCAAAAAAGATACCGATCAAAAAATCTGGATGGAGCAGGAGAAGCAACAGCCTGTTCGCAAGCTCCGGAGGGACGGGTAGATTGGACATTACGGCTACTCTCTGAACGATTAGTTGAATGCACTATAACAGAGAGCATAAGCCATGAAACGATTAGGCAGACACTAAAAAAAACGAACTCAAACCGTGGCTAAAACAATGCTGGTGCATTCCGCCTAAATCTAATGCAGACTTCGTGTGTGCAATGGAATATATATTAGAGGTCTATCAACGTCCTTTTACACAAGATGAGGTTTTGGTGTGTATGGATGAAACGAGCAAGCAGCATACAAAAGAAACGCGTACCCCGTTACCGATGCGTTCTGGAGAATCTGAAATATATGATTTTGAATATGAACGAAATGGCGTCAGTAATCTGTTTATGCTATTCGCACCGCTTGAGGGCTGGAGGCATGTCAAGGTCACAAACCGGCATACTAAAGTGGACTGGGCACATCTCATTAAGGAATTAGTAGATGAACACTACCCCGATAAAAAAATCATTTTAGTAATGGATAACTTAAACACGCATAAATTAGGATCACTGTATGAAGCGTTTGCACCCGAGGAAGCACGTCGAATTGCAGAAAGGCTGGAAATTCATTACACGCCAAAGCATGGCAGTTGGCTTGATATGGCAGAAATAGAGATTGGGGTGTTAAGTCGTCAGTGTCTTGATCGAAGAATAGCTGATCAAAGCACATTACGAACTGAAATAAACGCATGGCAAAAACAAAGAAATCAAAAAGCGGTATTTGTAAACTGGCGCTTTACCACCGCCGATGCACGGATAAAATTGAAATCACTATACCCGTCAATACAACATTGACAGACTACTAGTACATATTGAAGAAACTGACCCAACCATCATCTCAGAAGCATTAAACAAGTGCCGTGATGATTTAAAAGCCCACCGTTACTTTTTGAAACGCTCGGAGGAAGTGCTGGAAACAGTCAGACCCAATGAGCGGATTACTTGCGGCGAATGCACTCATTTTGAACGCATCGAACATCCGCACCTTGGACACTGCGCTAAAGGCGAACTGGAGAGCATTACAGGATTATGGGACTCAGATCGCAGAACGTGTTCCAGCCGTCAATCGATAGACCTGAAACAGAGATATCACGCCAATAGCCAATAAACGTAAACCCACCAAGAAACATGATCCCAATCAAATCACAGCCATTGGGAAGCCAGATGATGACGAAGCCGTTGTCATTGCCCGGACGATACTGCGGCCCACAGTGCAGGCCGCGATAACGTTGAAGGAATACGGCAAGTCATATGGAGACCTCGATCTTTCAGGAATGACCCAATCTTTAACGGAGCAGACCACGGCGGCTATAGGTGGCGATTTGAAGCGGGGCGAGACGATGCTTACGGCACAGGCTCACACGCTCGACGCCATCTTCAACAACTTGGCAAGGCGGGCAGCTCAAAATATGGGCGAATACATGCAAGCTTGTGATACCTATCTGAAACTAGCACTGCGGGTGCAATCCCAATGCCGGGCAACCTGGGAGACCCTGGCGACTATCAAGAACCCACCGGTCGTGGGCTATGTCAAACAGGCTAACATCGCCCATGGCCACCAACAAATAAACAACGCACCGTCTACGACGAGTGAGGTGCCGCACGCGCGGGAAAATCCAAATTTGCAAAACAAACTATTGGAGGAGACAGATGGCGAACGGTTGGACCCCGTAACGACGGGCACGACAGGCAGAACTGATCCGGCGATGGCGACCCTGGGAGAAGTCGACAGGACCGAGGACATCAATGGGTAAATACACGGTTTCCCGTAACACTTACAAGGGCGAAACCTGGCGACTTCTGCGAGAATTGGCGTGCGCAATACGTGAGCAAAGGAAACAATTGCTTCAATCGATTGACGATTAAATACTACTTTGTCCTGCGTCATACTATTTGGTGAATCGTCGGATGATTAGATTTATGCTGAACTTATTTGAAACATACTTTGACCAAAAATTTGAAGGTGCCTTAGCCATGCTAGTGAAACTGAAGGAAATTCGGAGTAAAAATTAGAAAGCCCTAGAGTCCGCTTTTGGGCCAGGAGCCGACAGTCGAGAGACTCGGGCGAATGTCCGCTGTATACTCATTGCAGACAGTCAGACTTTATAAGCGAAAGGCAACTGCCGACCCATAGGCGACATTCAGAGGGTTACCGTTGAAACTGGATTATCACCTGAATAAGATCGTGGTTCGTTATGCGGAAACATTCTTCTTCTGCCATATCTTCGCTGAAATCCAAGATGAAAAAGCAATAGGAAATGCACTAGCTAAAATCACAATTATTGCCACAACTAACCAACCATTGAAACCGGCTTTACCGTCATAAATTTGAGTATAAATTGCAATGACCAACACATAGATTAGGTTGTTCAAAGTAATTGATGCCAAGAATGAAACGAATGAATTTTTTATTTTTTTCACGCATTTATAAGAAACGAATAATGAAACCATTGTAATGGCTAATAAAAGAATCGGAATAAAAAGTATTGAACTCGCTTCATTTGAGTTGTAACTAAACGTTCCCCACATAATTGCCAGAGAAATTAGGTAGCCAACAAATATTACCAGAAAAGAATAATTCACTACGCTTCCCTTCGCGGAGCTATCAAATGATTATGTAGACCTATCTATCTTACCTTTTGCCAATCTCAGTTGACAAAGGCAATCTTTCAATCCTCATTCTTCTAATATGGATAACACGTAGATTACTCATGATAAACGTATCCAGATATCAGCAAGTGTAAATCGAATGGCAGGTCCTGGCCGAAACCACTTAATTTAAATTGGCATCCTAAGCTCGCTAGATTGAAAGAAATAAGGTACTTAAAAGAAATTTTATTTATTTTTTTTCAACGGCCAAACTAAACCACTAGAAAGCCTGTTTCTATGTGGTAGCACTACAATCAGAAAAATTCCCATTACACTTATTAAATACAATAACGAGTATAGGAAGAATAAAGAGAATTTTCAAATTTTCGTTGAGCTTATCAATAAAACGTTTCATGCCGCCCAGTTATCTTACCCGCCTATTCAAGAACACAGCTTAGCGATAAAAAATTACCCTTACGCAGGTCTGCAACTGCAACTCAATAGCTTGAGCCATTATTTTGAAGACAACATTACCAAACAAAGCGTCAGTGAGCTGGCCAATAAAATCGTCGAAGCCAACTACGTAGAAAAACGACCTGACCCTCATGACAAACGCTCGCAACAATTAATCTTTAGTGAACGAGGAGAACAACTGATTATTAGCACTGCCAAACAACTGCAGTCAATTGAACATAACATCACGAAACAAATTGGCAATGATGCCTTCGCGCAACTTAGCGAACTCTCACTAAGATTAATGTATTGCTTAGGTGGTAACAGCCCTCAGGCAACTGACCACGCGCTCGATGATAACGAAAAACTCACACCCTTCATTGATGACTGGATAAAGCTGCTATTAATACAACTGCAGAAAAACACAGACCTACCAATAGAACAGATATTTACTCACAGCCCACAGGGCTTCCAATTAAACGCGCAAATTATTCAATATCTGGGCAATCGCGCCCCTATTAAACTGAAAAAAAGTGATGAAGAGCGCATCCAAAAAACCCTGAATAGCGCTAAATAAGCGCCTATTTTAGCGGCAAAAACTACTTTTATTCGCTATTTGTATCTATCTTTAATAATAACGACCGCCAATAGCGGCGTTTGTTTATTAACCAAATAAAGAATTGATACGCGCGTGAGTATTTCACTGCAACAAGAACTCGACGAGCCGCATACCACCTTAGGTAAGCGCTACACATTGTTATTGATTTGCATCATCATCGGCTCAATCTTTTTTCTCTTTATTCAGGACGAATACCCCAGCGCCTTCCCAATGGGTAGTATGCAACTGCTCATCGTGGAACTTATTATTCTTTTTATATTCAGCATCGACTTCGCGTTACGAATCAGTATCGCAAGCCTCAAAGACATCAAGAGTATTGCCCACCTCATCGCCGATGGCCTGGCCATCATCCCTTCGTTGATCATCGTTCTCTATTATCTTGGCATCATGGATTCGAGTGAGCTCAACGTCTTGTCACTCATGCGCTTATTCCGACTGTTAAGAGTGGTGAAGCTACTAAGAGTCAGCCATGTGTTGACCGACGTGTTCGGCGCGTCCGTACTGACACTGATCTTTGATACGATGACAGTCCATTTAGGCATTAGGGTTTTCGCCATTGAATTGGGCAACCTTCTACATTTTGATATTTTTTCATTGTTTGATACCACAACGTTAATGATCGCTGTGACTGCAGTGGGATCCGTTTTTGGCATTGCACTCGCGATCACCTTTGGCATCGTCAAACGTAAGCAGATTGAAATCACCGAACAACATCGCAGCGCAATGGACGCGATGAACGCCTTTGAGCGTGACTTAGAAAATCTCGGTTTAATGAACGACAACATAGACATTGTGACATGGCGCCACCATGTGGATCAATTCCTTAACGAAGAAATTTCTTATCCTGAAATGAAACAAGAAACCAACGAGCTGGTTGCTCATATTCGTCATGCCATTATTGACCGCCCCAGCCTTGATGTGCCGTTCCATAATAATTTAGTGCAACGGTTGTCGGCCTTTTTCACCAAAACACAAATTACCTTTCACCCAGCCTTTTATAGCTGGCTAAACCGTATCGCCAATTTATATTTCTTACTCATCATGGTGGCCGCACCCGGGCTCACCGGCGTGGTAGTTCAAATACTGGTGATTTATGTATTCAATGGCCTTGTCGTTGTCATTGATGACATGGATCATGCGGTAGACATGGAAGTTATTATCTTCAATTCCAAAATATTGCCCATATAAGCGCACCCACTTCACCCATTAGGCCCTTTAAATTTATCCGCATTTAATGCTATAAAGTGCGCTATCGCACTATCTTAAAAACACTACACAACGCAGGGGAAAACCCAATGAGCAACATTCATACGATCACCTTAAATTCCATAGAAGATAAATCCATCGAATTGTCGCAATACGAAGGAAAAGTTGTCTTTATCGTTAACGTTGCCAGCCAATGCGGCCTCACGCCACAATACTCAGGCTTGCAAAGCCTCTATGAAAAATATTCCAGTCAAGACTTAGTTATTTTAGGCGTGCCCTGCAACCAATTTGCAGGACAGGAACCTGGAACTGCAAACGAGATAAAAACCTTTTGCGAACCCAGCTTTAATGTCACCTTCTCCCTGACCGAAAAAGTGGATGTTAACGGCGACAATCGTCATGCGCTGTATTCATTATTAGCTGGAGACGATGCAGCCTATCCCGGTGATATCACTTGGAACTTTGAGAAATTTCTTATCGCTAAAGACGGTACAGTCATAGAACGCTTCGCGCCTCAGACAGAACCAACAGCCGATGAAGTGATTAGTGCCATTGAAAAGGCTATCGCGGCGTAACGCATTTTTCGTATTGGCATTGTGGTTTTACTCAGCGATAATCCAACGCTCTACAAAAGAGGAAACCACAATGACTCTACCGCACATACTTTGCGCCATTCTTTTGCCAGCCATTTATTACAGGCCAATTATGATATTCGCACGATTCAGGAGCTGATGGGCATAGCGATGTAAGAACCACGATTATTTATACTCATACGGTGCAAAGCCGTACACTTAAACAGGCTCGAAGTCCGCTTGATTTTGGCTCAGAGCAAAATATTAAAGCCCATTCCTGACCGTCTGGTTTTGGCCGGAAGCGGACGGTCGAGAGACTCAGACGAACGTCCGCTGCATACTCAAAGCAGACGGTCAGATTTTATAAGCGAAAGGCGACGTTCTATCATCAACGAATTGGATGGCACAACTTAATCGTTGTTGCTTTGAGCGAGACTGCCCGATATTCTACCTATATGAATTCCAAGAGACATAGCAAGTACACGGTCCACCATGTCTGGTAACTATTTTGAAGAAATCGTTTACTGAAACTGCGAGTGACATATCCGTTGCGGTCGCCACCCCTACGTCTGAACACCTTATCGACAACGAGCAGCTTGCTGAATTAACGGCACCGTTCGCAGGTACGACTATCGGTCAAAGGTACTTCGGCCCCGGCTGGGTGAACGATGACGGAATTGCATGCGTGGTCTTCATCGCGCACGACAAGCACCTGCTGCGGTCTATCCGCAAAGAAGGCCAGTGTACCATGATTGCTTGGCGCTGGAACGAAACACCATCTACTCCACTGTCCCTAACCATTATGCTCAAAGCTGGCAATCCCCGACCGCATGTGCGTTGGATACGCTCTAGCGAAGATTCGGTAGTAGCTGCGATGCGCCATGAGGGTCGCTTCTACATGACCGTGGCCAACGCCAAGGGCCAACACAGCGGTTGGCATAGGGCTCTCTTTTTCACTGGCAACTAGAGGCACGTCCCGTCATTGAAGGCTTTTGAGCACCAATGGACCTTCCCAATACCCGGCATTCCTTACTCGAACATCCATGAGCGCTTTGACCCGTACCGGCGGGAATGGTTCGACAATGATCGCGAGGACGAGATCCCATTCTGGCCGGACCCTGCCGCAGACCGATGGTGTTTATTGGACCACGATGGCCCTTGGACACAAGATCTTCAGCCCCGCGATCGCGCGAGGGCAGTCTGGGGCCACGAGGCATGTACCAAAAGGGGCAAAGCCGCAAGCTATGTACAGGTTATCCTAGAGCGCCAGCAACTGGACGGTATGCCTCCGGTCGTCGACACGGATGGACTGTGGCTGCCCCCTGGCCCATTGCAGGAAAGAGCAATCCTCCTGATTAAACGCGTGCCGTTGCTTGGTCGCTGGTTGGCCGGCACGGCGGGCCCTGAGCCAAGCGCCAAGTCGGCTTACGACGCGGCATTCGCCACCCTGCATGAGCCATATGCCTTATTCTGTGTATTGGATAAGCTAATCAACATCCTGGTGGAATACGATGACGAAATGCTGTCGAGTGCATTCAGGTCAACTCTTGATGCAGTATTGCTTGACGCCCGCATAACAAAATATGGAACACGGCGCCCTTGGTTAAAAACCATCAAGAACTACGGTCTCGAACTTACGACCATGCCTATCGATCAGGATGAACCACTAGAGGATATCCGGGAACTATGGCGCACTGGGCTTGAGGTAACGGATCTCATCAACCAAGGTTTAATCATAGGTTCTCATGATTTCCCGGCGCCATTCGAAAAAATTTCCACAGCGCTAGAACCGGTTTCCGTCGAGGGTTCGATCGAGGATGCCGAGGGTAAGGTTCAGTCCCTGATCGAAGAAGCCCAAAAAGCTCGTCAGTGGTCGATTCCGTGGGGAGCCCGTGTTGAGATCGATTTTGGGCCCTTCGTAGCAGTACGTATTTTCGAGCTAAAAGGGGAGTTCTCGTGCTACTTCCTTGATGATCAGGATCGTTACTTTCTGGTCGCGATAGGGTTACAAAATCGTCCTCCCACGATTAAGATCAACCATTTGGTACGTATGGGGCACGATGGCGGTGACCCGACATGGAACTATGATGCTGAGGTAAGCCTGAAACTCATTGCTGCGGCCATCGTCCGTGATTTCGTGGTTGTAGAAGAGCGCGAATCCCTGTTCACTACTCGACGGATGCGCCGACGCATTCGTGGCCACAACGTCAAAACCGTGATCTACCTGCCGCGGGTACACTATACGATGCCTTACACTAAAAAGATGAGCAACGACGAGGGTTCGACGGAACGATCAAGACATCCCGTAACAGCCCATCTTCGAAAGGCTGGAAAGGCCTCTGCAACACAGCGCTTTCTGGCGCAACGTTACGGCGTACACATCCCTGAAGGCTTCACCTTCGTTAGGGCTCATGAACGTGGAATGGCAGCCGAGGAAGCTCGTATCAGGATCTATCGTAGTCGATCCGCCTCACGGATGATCTTCGAGGAGGTGACCAAGGCTCCAGAAGGCACGAGGCCCGCTTGGTTCGAATTTGAGAAGGATTGTGCACAGATGCTCACCGGCCGTGGCATGCATGTAATCCATCAATCCGCACATCGTGACGGAGACGGTGGAGTAGACCTCTACGCCGTATATTCAATAAACCAATCATGGGTGATCCAGTGTAAGTGTTGGGCCTCCCATCGATCAGTTGGACCGGATGTAGTACGCGAACTCGAAGGCGCTATCCGGCTGGCCGATAAGGGTTCCAACACACAAAGCTTTGGGATGATCATCACCACCAGCAGATTTACGGAAGGCGCAGCCAGTGACGCCGTTAGTCTCGGATTCGAACTAATTGACGGCGACCGATTTACCAAGTTGTTGGCTGCCCGTAGATGAATTAGTTCCGCATGTGTACTGCGCTGTACGTAGCCAATTAGGCAGCGAAACTAAAGAAATCGAACATTCCGTCAGTGTCAGAATCTCGACAGTCAGCCGGATTTATTGTAAATTTTTGTCGTGCATTGACGGCTCGATCTCTACGTCTAATCGCCCACTGTGGGGTGCGAACGTTCGCAATTGGCCGGAAGCGGACGGTCGAGAAACCCAGACGAACGTCTGCTCCATACTCATTGCGGTCACTCAAACCTTCGAAGTGAAAGGCAACTACCGACCCATTGTGGACCTTAGTGAAAGATTTATTTTTATCTAGGGCAAAAGACGCGACGCCTTCTGCCTTAGAGGCTCAATCGATTCTGATCCACTCTGCCAACGATTAGCATAGTCACATTTTCTGTTTCCGATTTCTGTGTCCGTCATACCACGATCGCTACCCTGATTTCTCAAATTTCTCGGCTGGATCCTTTGGTGATCCCAACTAAATAGCTTCGGCTAAAGCCGATAATTTTATTTTCGAGTCTTCCACTCGTTCGCGATGCCAAGCGGTAAACACATCTGCTGCCATTGGTTTGCCAATGAAGTACCCTTGAACTTCGTCACAACCATATTCCCTTAAAAAACAAAGCTGATCCTCTGTTTCCACCCCTTCCGCGATAACGCGTAAATTAAGATTATGTCCAAGATCGATAACAGCTCGTGAAATTGTTGCATCATCTTGGTTTGTGGTTAAGTCACTGATAAAAGACCGGTCTATCTTTAACCGATCTACTGGAAACCGCCTCAAATAGGTTAGTGAAGAATAGCCTGTTCCGAAATCATCAATCGCAATCTCTAACCCCAACTCATGCAGATGCGTAATTACTTTTACAACCGAGTCCATCTGGTCCATCATCGCGCTTTCCGTCATCTCCAATTCGAGCCGTTTCGGGTCTATTTTATTCTCGGTCAGTAGCAATTCAATTTGATCAACAAAAGAGGGTTCCTGAAACTTTCGAGCAGAAACGTTGGCGGAAACCGAAATAGAACCAAGTTGCGAGTCTTTATTCCATTCCCATAGCTGTTTACATACCGCTCTAAGCACCCAATGATCTATTGCTAAAATTATCTTAGACGATTCCGCAACTTCTAAGAATACTCCCGGCTGAAGCAAGCCGCGTTGCGGATGCTCCCAGCGAATTAACGCCTCCACACCAATTAGCTTATTCGTGACGAGATCCATTTTCGGCTGATAGTAAAGCACAAACTCGTTTTTCTCCACTGCCGCTTTTAACTCTCCCTCGAGTTGCTCCCTTTGTAACATCAGGGTATGCATTGTGTCATCATAATGTTTATATAATCCGCGCCCCGCATCTTTTGCCTGGTAAAGCGCAAGGTCCGCCTTTCTGATCAACTCATCAGTATTTGTGTCATGGTCCGGATAAATGCTAATGCCTATGCTGGTTTTAACCTCAATCTCCTTAAAACCGATGGAAATTGGCTGAGATACGTTTTGTACAAGGCGGTTCGCGATCGTTTGCAGGTACTCATCGGAATCCAAATCTAAGAGAATAACGGCAAATTCATCGCCACCTAAGCGTGCCACTGTATCTTTATCGCGTACTGTCTTTGAAATTTGTCTAGCCACCCCACAGAGCAGTTTATCGCCCGCAAGGTGCCCGTATATATCATTAACCTGTTTGAAGTTATCAAGGTCTAAGAATAGGACTGCGATCTTATTTTTTTGTTGGTTCGCTAACTTTATAGCGCACTTTAAATTGGTGTGGAACTGATATCGATTAGCAAGCCCTGTTAAGCTGTCTGTCAGCGCAAGTTTTTTAATTTTTAACTCATTTTGTTTACGTAATGTAATGTCCCGCATTACACCTGTGAACATCTGCTTCTCAGTATTCCCCATGAGGTTAAGGGAAAATTCCAATGGAAAATTACCGCCATTTTTGCGTTCACCCAACACCTCAATCAATTTATTCTCTGATACATCCCTGAGTTGTTGCTGCTGTGTCGATTGGGAAGCCAAATGAACCACAGATTCTCGAGAGGAAATGAGAAGATCGATCGGCTGGCTGATGAGTTCTTCTGGGTTGTAGCCAAAGAGGGTTTTGACGACTGGATTTGCCTGCTGAATTAAGCCTAAGTTGTCGAGGATGATGATCCCATCGGAAACCGCTTCCAAAACACCTCGGCTACGTTCTTCGCTTTCACGCAACGCAATTTGTCTTTTTTCAAGTAAATGTAAATGTTTCAACTTTTCCTTATTTGCTTTTTTCATCACTGTGGCAATCCTGTGCCCATATAGGGTTACAAGGATGACCATCAGTACAATGAACCCTCCGATTAAATATTCAAATTGGCGTAGATTTCCAGCCGCTTTAATTTGTGCCTTGAATTGTTCCGCCTGGAATTTTGCTATCGTCGTAGATAGTTTAGAAAGCTCTGACCTGGCATCCGCATATTTCCTGTCCATTGTTGCCATGCGCTTTCCAGCCTTTTGAGATTCTTGTCGCGTGAAATAGGAGAAAATCAGGTTCGCTTCATCGACCATGCGATCCATTGCAATCTGCACCGCATCAAGGTGCATGAGAAGAGGAGTATTCTGACCCGAATCAACATGGTCACTAAGATCAAGCCGAATGAACTCCATTTTCCGGTTGAATTTTAGAAGCTCTTGATTCCGTCGAATTGTCTCTTTGTCAACATCTCCAGAGTCGAACACATCATTACCAGGTGCGTTGACTGTTCCGGCAAAAGTACTAAGGTTGCCAATATACATGAGTCGCGTTGCCCAAACCTGGTTAACGCTTACCGATTCGACGTAAATCCCCATTATTCGGTGATTAAGATACAGGCTGCCGCTAACAGTCAGAATATCGAAAATGGCTAATATGTAATAAATGTGATGCCATTGGAATTTCAGTCCCAACATTTTGCGCTTCATGTCACCGGCTTTATTTGTATTCTATAACTAGTGTATAGCATAGCAAAAGAGCGATGAACGGTATGATATTGGGTTTGAATGAGGCTGTTTCGAATTAACCGAACGCCAGGGGCGTTGCTCGGGTAGGCAAGCCGAGATGGGTAAGAATTTTGAGAATCACAGCGAGATCCGCGATAGTCGCGATGATCGTCAGAACGAAAGGGTCTCAGCCATCCTTTTATTGAAATTCGATACACTGAACTTCCGCTTATGGCCGAAAGCGGCCAGTCGAGAGGCCCAGACGAATGTCTGCTTTGTATCCCATACCGGACGTTCCAATATTTATCTTCAATGATCGTGGTCGGTCGACCAATAGCAACCACGATCATCTGTCACAAGTAATCTTTCATCTAGCTGTATTATGGCCTATGCCAAAACCGGCCTTGACTTGTTTTCGTGGTTTAAATCAAATTTCAGGCAGAATTTTGTGGAACAGGAAAAGGTTGCGATTGCTAGGGTGGTAGAAGGTAGGCTTTGGTGAAAGACGGGTTTGTGATGGAAAATCAAACGATCCGACGAATTAGCCGCCTCAAAGCCGGGTTTCGGAAATAAACTCACCGTCTATGTGCGCTTTTATGCGGAAATAAGCAAAGCTATCCCATGTCGCAAAACTACAGTAAAAACTACAGTGGTTTATCCTAATTCATACTCCTTCAAACTACTGTACACTTCCTTTGATATGGTTTATGCTATTGATTATAAGGAGATATAAGCAGTATGCAGTATTTTGATGCTTTATTAGTTCGAACTTTTAATGCGATGGTCGCGCGTTCGAATCGCGCACGGCCAACTAGCTAACACATTAAAAACATTAAATTATTTAGATAACAAACCAGCTTAATGCTGGTTTTTTTATGTCTATGGGACACTGACGGGGCACCTCAAAATAAAAACCCACCATAAACCACAACAAATCAGGTGAAATTATCTGACCTTAATTCGAGCCCGGACTTTTATCTGACAGAATCAATAGTTTTGAATGGCCGCTTACCAACCAACTCCCGCCATTCACCAACCTACGGCCGTCTGGTTCATACTCATTGCTGTCATTCTAACCTGTTAAGCGGACCAGCAGACTCCGACCCAAAGTGGCCGTTCAAATGGTTGCTGTTGAAACTAGATGGCGGAGATCAGCGGCCTTAGGAGGTACACAGGTCCGCCGCACTACTTACCAAGTAACTGATCAATCACTGGATCCATCTTGGTCTGTGTACTCTGCCACTTCATCAAAGAAAGACCACCTTTGTTACGCAGGTGATACTGCGCAGTTGCAACCTTTTGCCCGTTTCGCTCAAGTCGTAATTCCGCATGGTGCAAATAGGTAGTGAAATCCCAGCTCTTTAATGCCGTGTAGGTCAAAATGTACTCACATTCATTTGGGTCCGGGCTGTCGAACACACGCGTGTCTATTCCGTGGTGCTTGAGCCGATTTCGAACAACGGACAGGAAATCACCGACAATGACTTTTGGGTTTTCTTCAATGCAGATTGTTTCAGGGTTTAACTCCATACTTAAGGGTTGAACCTGAATCGAAGTACGCATTTAGTACCAAAGCATATATTGCGACCAAAGTTCCTCTTTTCATAATCACTCCTTAGGTGATATGCAGAAACCGGGTATCGCCGGATGATAGCCATACCTACTCAAATTGCCAACCAATTCAAGGAATATTTGGCAAAGGCAACTTCGGCCATTGTATACTAACTCGTCAGTCACGAGTTCTATCCGATTTGACGTAACTATTCAGGCCCTGAATTCATTTTTTCGATGTGTCACCTCGACCAACGGAAGAAAGTCTTATCACCCATTGATAGCTCTGCGCTTTAAGATTGCCCACTGGTGTTCATAAAAGATGAGTAGTGTAGAAAATAGAAATCGATAATTACGACTAGACATTTGCTAAAAAAACACGGATCCTTCTTTTCTTTGTAGAAGTACAGATGGAAGGAGGAGACCCCGTGCAACAGTATATTTCTCAGAGTTTAGAAAGCTTTCAAAGCGTTTTTTCCAGATCGAGTACTTGGTTGTTGTTCTGCGCCATTGTGATTGGATTTATGGGGGCAGGAGAAATGATCGGCGTGACGTCGTTGTGTCGTTTCTGGCTATTAGATGAACTTGGTTATTACCGCTTGCTCCGTTTTTTTAGATCCAAAGCGTATGTCTATGGGGCGTTGCTCGATGCTTGGCAAGATTTTGTGAATCGCCAAGGAAAATCCGTTGAAGTAGCTGGACGAGCGATACTTCTGGGTGACCATACCGCGGTGATCAAAGATGGACGCAAGATGCCCGGCGTGGTATCGATGCACGAGTCATCGGAGACGCAAACGAAACCCGGCTATTTTCGGGCCCAATGTTGGGGCAGCATTGGCATCTTGATCGGGTCGTTATCCGCTTGTTTTTGTTGTCCTTTGCAGCTTCAAATTCATCAGGGATGGGCTCATTTAGGGTTGAACGACGAGCGCGATAATCCATGTCGGATCAAGCTCACCGACCGCTTGGTGGCCATGGCGATTCATTTTGCGGTGACGAATCACTGTCTGTGTTATTTGGTGTTGGATGCCTTTTTTTCAACCGGGGGCGTATTTCGAGCTTGCCACTATTATTCAATCCAGCATCAGGCGCGGTGGGTTGAGGTGCTGGTCAAAGCCAAGAATAGCTATGTGGGTTATTTCCCCGCGCCACCGAAACCCGCCTCTCGACCCGGACCTCAGCCGCTCTATGGCGAGAAAGTGTGTTTAAGAGAATGCTTCGACCACCTTCATTTGTTTGAGACGGTGACCTGTCAAGTCTACGGTAAAACCGAATCCATCCGGGTTATGACGCTTACACTGTTATGGCGGCCCATCGCTGATCAGGTGTTATTTATTCTCGCCATCACCTCAAAAGGCCCAATGGTTCTAATGAGTTCCGATTTAACGCTGTCAGCCATTGATGCCGTTGAACTGTATTGTGCTAGAACCCGCATTGAAATCATGTTCGCGATGTTAAAGCATGTGATCGGCGCCTTTAAATTTCGTTTTTGGACTAAAAAATTGCCAAAACATTCTAGACGCCCCTTTTCCAATCGTCTTCTCAAAGCCCCACAGCCCCAGGATATTCATACCGTTCAAGCGTGCTGGCGAGCCTATGAAATCTTCGTGCTCTGTGCCTCCATTGCCTTGGGGTTAATGCAATTGATTGCGCTCCAGTATCAAGATACGATTTGGTCTGAGCACTCGCTTTATCTTCGCACTCAATCGCGTGATTTGCCATCGGAGAAAACCGTCAAGCAAATTTTAGCGCCATTGTTCCTCAAACAATTCTTTCGACTTGAGGAAAATGGCATGATTCAACAGATCCGTGCCCGCTTGATGGCTGTTTCCGATGAAATAGATGACGATTAAACTGAATGAGGCGTTCTATGTTCTAATTCTCTGCGATCTTCAAAATTTTTCATCAAACATACTACGATGGAGAGGGTAGTTTTGCCCCGCTTTTCTCGCTGTTAACTCACGACTGCCGAGATACTAAATCCACAAGTTAAAAAGGTGGCAGTATATTATGCTGTGGAAAGACAGAGGGATATTAGTGCGAATCAAATGGCGGCTCCTGGCCGAACCCGGCAATTCATCCTAATATTCTGAAGGTCCGCTTATGGGCATCTTCCAGACAATCAGATAATCTCTCCAAATAGCCGAGTTGAGTCGGTAAGCGACCCTTTTACATGGTAAATAGTTTGGTTCCTTTCAACGCAAGAGGAACTGATCATGGAACAATCTACCAACTCACATAACAAAAAGGGATCGTGGAACAAGGGCAAACTGGTGGGTCAAAAACCACGGCTAAAACTAAAAGAAATCTGGGCAATCCGGATTCGTTTGCAAATCTCGAAACGAATTCGTGATCTGGCCCTATTCAACTTAGCCATTGATAGTAAATTACGTGCATGTGATCTCATGAAGTTACGAGTTTGGGATTTGACTCACGGAGATCAAATCGCAGAAAGAGCGATGGTGATGCAGCAGAAAACCCAACAAACCGTTCGGTTCGAAATGATGCAACAAACACGAGATGCTATTTTTGAATGGGTTAACCATACCAAGCTTGTCAAAGATGATTACCTTTTCCCAAGTCGAATCAAAAAATCTCCACATTTATCGACACGACAATATGCCAGGATTGTAGAATCTTGGGTAACGTCCATTGGTTTTGACCCTGCAGCATATGGGACCCATTCGCTTCGTCGAACAAAAGCCACTTTAATTTATCGGCGGACGAAGAACTTGAGAGCAGTTCAGTTACTGTTAGGCCATACAAAATTGGAAAGTACCGTTCGTTACCTCGGTATCGAGGTTGATGACGCACTAGAAATAGCGGAGAAAACCGAAGTTTGAATTCGACTAGGTCGGAAGCGGCTAATTCCGAATGGCCGCTTACCGACCAGTATCAGCCATTCGCTAACCACCAACGAACATCTGATTAATACTCAAAGCGGTCATTCGGACCTTCTAAGTGACAGGCAACTGTCGACCCAAAGGAGTCATTCAGAGGGTTACCGTTGAAACTGGATTATCACCTGAATAAGATCGTGGTTCGTTCCTCTCACGATCTATCCTTATTCGTTATGCCTCGCTTGCACCGTTCCCCACTAGTCCCAGCGGACGCTTGCCTTGCAGCTTCGCCAACCAACGCAGCGCTGCCTTGCCTCGCCCGACGGTCGCCAGTCTTGCCGACCCGTCGGGGCGGATCACGACTGTGGTTTTCATGCGACGACCCTGAACATAATCTCCATGGTAGTGAAGCTCGCCATGTTCGAACCGGAGGCCTTCAAACAGATCGAACACCCTAAAACGGTCATCTTCGTCGTAGTCTGGCAACGACGCGCCACGCGGCCGCGCGTCTTCGAAAGACAGCGCCGCTAGCGTAAAAATGAACCCGAACGCCGCCCATTCGACGATATCCGAAGGCTCATCACCATCTCCCTCAGCCTCTAACAGCAACTCAATCTTGACACCGAACTCAGCCTCGTCTGGCCCCGACTGCACCTCCTCCTTCACTATTCGGAAGTCAACTAGCGCTCCAATTTCGATGAGCTTGTACCCTGCGACCGTTTCTTCAGTGCTCATCTAACAAGACCTCGTAAATTCATTTGCTGCTGTGGAGTATGCGCGAGGCATAACGTTAGCGATGAGCGGACGTGGGCGAGAACATCCAAATAGATAACCTCCACAACCTAAACAGCCGTGCCCATATCTTACAAATCAACGCTGCGGTTAGCGTTCCGCTCGATCGAAAAGTTAGACATGGTGCTTAACATTAGGCAGCAAAGCTTATTTCTTTAGTTTGACAGGATTCAACGATTAGCAAACCAAACCGCATAATCTTGAATCGGTTGATGGTTGGATGAATGTCTATCGACTACTTCTATATCACACAACGGAAATACATATTTATTATGTGCTCGACGCACCGTCACCAAGACCCCGTATGGATTATCGCTACCTTCTATCTCTAGTACTGTTACTTCATCATCTTCTTGCAATGGCCCACCTTCTTGGAATTCCGATATCTCCCCCTCAAAAGGAAATTTCACTATCCTTTGAAAATAATTCTCCCATGCTTCATATGCCGCCCATTCACTGCTATCTTCAGCCTTGGCTAACACAGATTGGATACGCTTTCCTTCTTCACCTAAGTGACTCCAAGCATGTTTACTTTCAAGGTAGTCAATAATGTTTGCGACATCCTTTTTACTATCTCTGGGAGTCGTTATTTCAACATCTGTTGGGTAGAGATAGATTTCGCTCCAACCTAAACCTTCTTCTTCACATTGGTCAATTATTTCACTGGGCATTTGCTTTAGGGATAGACTATCCCAGCAGACGCAAATTAAGTTGTGTTCATTGATTTCAGAGACTCGACCTTGCCACCCACCAATATTATTGTTTAAGTCAGGGGCTTTCATATTTGGTTTTACAACAACCGAATCTCCCACTATTAGTTTTGTTTGTACCATTAGAAAATCCCTCACCAGATAGAAATTTTGCTCTGTAGAATATCAGATTATTTTCATTAGTATAACTCGGCAGTCGTGAGTTAACAGCGAGAAAAGCGGGGCAAAACTACCCTCTCCATCGTAGTATGTTTGATGAAAAATTTTGAAGATCGCAGAGAATTAGAGCATAGAACGCCTCATTCAGTTTAATTGTCATCTATTTCATCGGAAACAGCCATCAAGCGGGCACGGATCTGTTGAATCATGCCATTTTCCTCAAGTCGAAAGAATTGTTTGAGGAACAATGGCGCTAAAATTTGCTTGACGGTTTTCTCCGATGGCAAATCACGCGATTGAGTGCGAAGATAAAGCGAGTGCTCAGACCAAATCGTATCTTGATACTGGAGCGCAATCAATTGCATTAACCCCAAGGCAATGGAGGCACAGAGCACGAAGATTTCATAGGCTCGCCAGCACGCTTGAACGGTATGAATATCCTGGGGCTGTGGGGCTTTGAGAAGACGATTGGAAAAGGGGCGTCTAGAATGTTTTGGCAATTTTTTAGTCCAAAAACGAAATTTAAAGGCGCCGATCACATGCTTTAACATCGCGAACATGATTTCAATGCGGGTTCTAGCACAATACAGTTCAACGGCATCAATGGCTGACAGCGTTAAATCGGAACTCATTAGAACCATTGGGCCTTTTGAGGTGACGGCGAGAATAAATAACACCTGATCAGCGATGGGCCGCCATAACAGTGTAAGCGTCATAACCCGGATGGATTCGGTTTTACCGTAGACTTGACAGGTCACCGTCTCAAACAAATGAAGGTGGTCGAAGCATTCTCTTAAACACACTTTCTCGCCATAGAGCGGCTGAGGTCCGGGTCGAGAGGCGGGTTTCGGTGGCGCGGGGAAATAACCCACATAGCTATTCTTGGCTTTGACCAGCACCTCAACCCACCGCGCCTGATGCTGGATTGAATAATAGTGGCAAGCTCGAAATACGCCCCCGGTTGAAAAAAAGGCATCCAACACCAAATAACACAGACAGTGATTCGTCACCGCAAAATGAATCGCCATGGCCACCAAGCGGTCGGTGAGCTTGATCCGACATGGATTATCGCGCTCGTCGTTCAACCCTAAATGAGCCCATCCCTGATGAATTTGAAGCTGCAAAGGACAACAAAAACAAGCGGATAACGACCCGATCAAGATGCCAATGCTGCCCCAACATTGGGCCCGAAAATAGCCGGGTTTCGTTTGCGTCTCCGATGACTCGTGCATCGATACCACGCCGGGCATCTTGCGTCCATCTTTGATCACCGCGGTATGGTCACCCAGAAGTATCGCTCGTCCAGCTACTTCAACGGATTTTCCTTGGCGATTCACAAAATCTTGCCAAGCATCGAGCAACGCCCCATAGACATACGCTTTGGATCTAAAAAAACGGAGCAAGCGGTAATAACCAAGTTCATCTAATAGCCAGAAACGACACAACGACGTCACGCCGATCATTTCTCCTGCCCCCATAAATCCAATCACAATGGCGCAGAACAACAACCAAGTACTCGATCTGGAAAAAACGCTTTGAAAGCTTTCTAAACTCTGAGAAATATACTGTTGCACGGGGTCTCCTCCTTCCATCTGTACTTCTACAAAGAAAAGAAGGATCCGTGTTTTTTTAGCAAATGTCTAGTCGTAATTATCGATTTATATTTTCTACACTACTCATCTTTTATGAACACCAGTGGGCAATCTTAAAGCGCAGAGCTATCAATGGGTGATAAGACTTTCTTCCGTTGGTCGAGGTGACACATCGAAAAAATGAATTCAGGGCCTGAATAGTTACGTCAAATCGGATAGAACTCGTGACTGACGAGTAGTATAAGTTGACCCACTTATTGATTTATGAGACGTCTAACCAGTTATTAACCCATTTTTGGATATCTTGACTTTATTCATTTACCGTTAGCAACGACAGAGTTGATTTCTAGCTATTTTCTAGCAGGATAACTCCCGTTGATAGCCGACCCACATTGCTAATCAAAATGTCCATCGCAAACTAAGATCGAATGACTGCTTTACGCCCTTGGGATTGCCGACGTCGGGAATGACGGCTCCTGGCCGACAGTCGTCATTTAACGTGGTTTCCTGAACGTCAGCTTTAGAGCAGGAGTCGACATGCAGATTCAGATTGAGGCAGATATTGTTTCATGCAATCTTCAGAATGATGGTGTCAGCAGAAATTCAGGTGGAGTAATACCTAATTATTAGCATCGTTGCAGATTTTGTTTGCACTACCTACATCGCCTTTTGTTCCACTCTTTACTTTCAAGAAAAGTAACAAATAAGTGTTACGCGCACGTGATCCAGAATAGATTTCCATTGGTTCTGTGGCTTTGCGATTGCCACTTCTTAGAATCGAACCTTGGAATTTTTTTCCATTAAAAATGCTTTCCAGTGTTTAAAGACACGAATGGTGCCACTGGATATTCCTGATCTCCCAATGCGCTGGGTTATCTCAGAATAGTCTTTAAGGGATATTTCGCGCCAACCAAAGTTCTTGCATACATTAATGACAGTCTTATGTTTTGTCATTGCCATAATAAGTGCATTCGGATACCTATTTTCTATCGTTTGAATCGTTTGCTTTAGAAGTACTTGATTAAGGCCCGAAAATCTAAATTCGCTTAATGTGTAAGATTTTGTGATTTCATACACATCCAAGCCATTAACTAATCGGCCACCTAATTTAAAGGCACAAATCGCTACAATTTTTCGATCGACACAGGCAATTGTAAAGCTATCATCTTCCAAATGCTTTTGGGCATCGGCCCAACTCCAGTCAATCTCTTCCTCTAATGTAGGACAAAAAAACCAGCCCGGTGGATATAGAATATTTAAGAGCGGTGTGCAGATCCATCGGTTCATGTAGGGTGATCGATAGCCAATTTCTTTGACAGCCGGTAAGATAAATTTTCTTAGCCAAATTCGAATTGCCGCTGTAGGCAATGCAGGTGTTTCATGCGTCGCCAATGTTTCATCATCAACCAGTAGTCTGAGGATAGTGAGATTAGATTTGAGCTTTTGGGTCGCGATTGACTCAATACAAATTTCGGATTGATTGCCGTTTCGTAAACGAACAATATAGGGATCTTGATCATTCATATTATATAAAACGAACCCATGCATGTGGATGAGTAAACTTGTATCGCCGATATACAAAACAAATGGGGTACAACACCATCAAGGCTATAGATGCCGCGTAGTAGGCCGATACAAGTGTGCCTTTCCCCGCCAAATCGAATAACATGACGGGCGTTCCTAAAATAGCGAGATGAAAAATATAAAAGAATAGGGCAGTCTGTCCGAAAACCAGAAACGGGTTACTAATGGACGGCTTAATTCGCTTCTCTATCCATAAAAAGAGGGAGAGAAGGATCGCCATCAATCCTAATTCCAGCGAGATATAGCTTAAGCTTGGTGGGTATTTACTCACGTGCAGCCATTGCGCTAAAGTTTCGTCGCCTCTCATCAGCAACATATTTCCGTAACCATTTGCGCTTCTAGTTATCGTAAATACAAGTAGTAGTAACATCCCGGAACCCATCAAAATACAGCTCACAGAAAGCGGCGATTGTTTCACGATGAGTTGATGGCTGATATAACGACCGAATACCCAACCCAGTACCATCACGGCAAGCCACGGAATGACCGGATAGATAATGGTCACTGTATTGCTATAAAACGGTGCCATCGTCAATCCCACCCACAGTGGTGGATTGCTTTCCAAAGGTTCCCACCAGATCTGTGTAATGGCTTCCCCACACAAAAACCACAAGACCGCTGTAACGAAAAGCACGCGGCTGTTCAACCGCCGCAGCCACGCTATAGCCACCATGCTTAACCCGATCGCGTAGAGTACTTGCAGAAAAAATCCATTGATGCCCAGATAGGAGACTAAAATAATATCCAAAGCGGCAATGACTGACCCACGTATCATAATGTCACGTGTAATTATTTTTTCCGAGATTCCCTGAATACTGCGCTGCTGACAACTCAAAGCGAGGGAAGTACCGGCCAAAAATATGAAGGTAGGCGCACATATATGCGTGACCCACCGGGTGAGGAATTGATCTAATGGTAAGAATATGCCGGGGGAGTAAGTCGCTACAGAATCTACTGCCAACCGACCGGGATTGTAAAATGCCGATGCATGATCCAAGGCCATTAGCATCATCACAAGGCCTCGCATCCAATCCAATGCCACAAGCCTGTTATGCGTATATTGGCTGTTCATAGCGGGTGCCTATTTGCAGAGAGGTCTAAACTTAGACCATCGTGTCACATCTTGATTCTACTGGAAGCAGCTGTTTCTCAATGGTGGTTTACTGGTCATTTCCGACCAATCGAGAATGTCACGCGAATAATCAGTTCATACTTAAGCGGTCATTTGGATCTACTGAGCGATGATCGTTAACTAACCCATTGCAGTTATTCGCTGAGAATCACAAGTGCTGGTAACATCTACGGGATAGAGCTAACGAGCCAATTCAATTTCCGCTTGTTCACTAAGATAAGAAATTTGCTATAGATTCCGATACCGGTTGATATTGGACCTGAGGATAGTTTTTGCCACCCAAGTTCAATTGTTTTTTCTACCTAATCCCTAAACAGATCAAATAGCACTTTTTTATTCAGCTTCATATGCCGATAAGCTTACGCCAGCCGAAGCAAGGAATTTGCGTAGTTCACGTATTTCATGTTTGGTACACACGTTATTGTGGTGGGGGTGGTGTAGAATGCCCTCTACACCATTTAACACGAAGTGCGTACGTGCGCCGTGGCTCGATTGAACAACAGCGCCGAGGTGATGTAGCAGCGACTCAATTTCCCTCCAGTGAATATTACCTTTGACAGGTTCTTGGAAAATCGCCTTAAGAACACGTTTATGTTTTTGGCTCACTTGATGAAAAATCGCCGAGGATTAAAATTCAAAGATAACTAAGCCTACTTAGATAGTATACGACTTCGGTTTTTCATCTCAAACAAAAGGGAAAACAGGGTAAGGTCGCGAATTACGAATCGCTACTCTTGCGAACAATCACGCCAATAATTAGCGTCAAGAAAATTTAATTTCTACCTCTTTCAGGATATTGAATACTACGTTTGATTGGCCGGTTTTGGCCGGAAGCAGATGGTCGAGAGGCTCAGACGAAAGTCTGCTCCATACTCAAACCGGTCATTCATTTCAGTTAAGCGAAAGGCAAATTACGATCCCAAAGAAAAGATTCAAACATTACCTGTTTTTATGAGAATGAGAGTCAAATTTATTATTACGCTGACCATATTTTTTCTTACCCTCTAAAAGGAATTCGCTTCACTCATAACTATTTTTTATATTGGGCCAGCCCCAAACCCCGGGATATTGATACAACAATGATAGGGGGGGTTCAGGGGTTGCCCAACCCGCAAACACAATATGTTGTGTCTCCTAAAAAAGACCGTTTGAGGGATTTCTCCTGTTATTTCAACGCGTCCTCCAACTTCGGATTCCTTATCGTACATTTACGGACGAATGTGCACAGTACCCTCAGTCGAGAAATTCAGAACAAACAAGAGCCGGACGACCCAATGGTCGTCCGGGTTGGGCAGTCTATTCAGTGCGGGTATGACGATGTAGCGGGTTGCGTACCCACCTTGCCCGAGGTCCCTGTAACAGGGTTATCCTCTCCCTGTCTTTATAGGGTTGATCTGTCCGGGCGTTTCGTGCTCGCTGAACTGATCTAAGCCCTCCGGGTTATCGCTACGGCAAAAGATCGACATTTATGAAATAGTTGTCTTGAGGATCTGCGACGGCGGCTAAGGCGACTATATTAGGGTTGGGCTCTGTTCCACAACGTCTACATCCAAGATGTTCGGGAGTACAGCGGCAGTATCGTCAAAAATAAGGGCTCTATCTCCCAAGCCATCATTAGCAGAAAAGAGCTCGAACGTGAGCCCTTTAGTCCAAACATACTGTGTTTGTGATGCAATGGTCACGCTTAGGCTTGAATTTGAGTTCGTTGCTTGTGTACCAATCAACGGGACCACGGGATTGAATTTCCCTGTCTCTGTACAGGTCCCTTGCGGGTCGGGGCAAGGGTCGAAGTCCAACGGATATTCGTTAAGAACGACCGTATCCCCGGCGCTCGCCATATTGTCGTCGTTGGTGTCGATTAGCTCTGCGATCACGACGTCCTGCGCAGCGTTGAACGAGCCGCTTCGATCGCGATCGATATACGCTCGCGCTAGCGTACGATGCAGAACGACCTCGTTGCAGTCGCCGTCGAGGGTAATCGTCCCGTCGGTGCCGCCCGGGAAAATATCGCCATGGTTGTCAAGGTGTGCCCGAATCGCATTACCATTGACAAAAATCAGCTCGAATATCCCTTTATCCTCGTCGTAATGGCAGATTTCCATCTTCGACTTTTTACGGGCTTCTACTTCACCCCCTCCAAGGAAACCAACAAATACGAACGTTGCAACCCAAAGGAACGCTGATGTGCTTTTAAGTGTTTTTGGTAAAATCTTTTCATAACGGTACCCTATTTTTTTTAATGAATCCAATCCCATAATGGATAGAAATAGCCGTCCTTTTGCATCAAAAAACAATATACATAAGTCCCTGCCGGTAGTCAATTTCGATGGCGACCGATGGAAAAATAGGGCTATAGGGTGTTCGAAATGCATGATGTGCTGATGGTTTCAACACGATCTTGCTTATTGGGAGGTCCCCTCATGGCCGAAGCCGTAAATTCACCCTTATTTCCTGAATGACCGCTTTGGACGTTCCAGCCGTTCTGACATTTATCTTTAATGATTGGGTTGGGTCGATAGCAGACAAACACCAGTCTCCGAACCATCAAAAAGGCCGCAAAAGCGGCCTTTTTATCTCTTAAAATTATCTCTTGTAACCCCTCTTCTAAAACTAACCGAGACAGGTGAGTTTTAGAAGGATGTTACACTTTAGGTAATTCTGTATCATTTTCTTTGACTTCCTCGAATGGCGCTGAGGGCATCGTCTCCGAACCGATTTATAAGCCTTTCCCGGTCTGGCTTTCTTCGATGTGCCAAGCCGCTTTGACCAATATCGCCAAAGGTTGTTAAGATATTCAGAAACTGGATACTAACTTGTGAGTTGACCACCTTTTCACAACGCAAAAGAGGAGATAATCCGTGACATCAAACAGTATGACAACGATTGCATCATTATGGCGTTATCCCGTTAAGTCCATGATGGGGGAAGAGTTACGCTCTACAGAAGTGACTGAAAAAGGCATTCTTGGTGATCGCGCATCGGCGCTAGTTGACGTAGAAACAGGAAAAATCGTCAGTGCTAAAAATCCCAAAAGATGGCCGAATATGTTTTCCTACCGTTCCCGTTATGAAAATCTCTCTAACTCAGGCATTGTGCGCATTACATTACCTGATGGTTCCACCGTAAAAAGCGATGATGGGCAGGTAAATGCCATTTTAAGCGATGCACTTGGAAAAATAGTAAAGCTGATCTCTCAAGTGCCACAAGCGCCTCAGTTGGAAGAATATTGGCCAGATATCGAAGAACTGGATAATAGAGATATCGTGACTGATGAAAATATGCCGGTAGGTACATTTTTCGACCTCGCCAATATCCATTTATTAACCACTTCAACGTTAGACGAACTACGCCGCCTATATCCAGGGGGCGCTTTGAACCCCGGCGTTTTAGACCCAACATTATTGTAAGCACAGATAAAACAGGGTTTGCTGAGAATGATTGGATAGGGAAAACCTTGCTCATAGGAGATGACGTTCAGTTGAAAATAACCGAGCCCTGTCCGAGATGTGTAATGACAACTCTACCCCAGGGTGATCTACCTAGAGATACGACTATTTTGAGAACCGCCGCACAACATAATAAGGCTCATGTTGGTGTCTACGGTTAGGTTATAAAAGGCGGAACAATAAAGTGTGATGATTCAGTAAAAATCGTCGATTGATCCGCTGACAATCGCCTTTAACAACTAAAGAGTTGTTTCATATTCGGGAATAAACAGAATACTAATAAACTGTTCGGTGTTACAGAATGACCAATTCTGTAACAAAATTCCCCTTTTATCGTAATCCGGCAACGGTTCCGGACCGATTTATAAGCCTTGCCCGGTTTGGCCTTCTCCGCGATTGTTACACTTCTCTAGTCAAGTGTAACAAAACGATAAAAAAACGATTTGCAGGCAAGGTATAAACGTTCTTGATTGAAAACGCGACCTCCATTTTTCGGAGACCTTTTTTTTGGGGCTTTGAGAAATCGGTTTCGACTGATAAAGTGACCAAATGTTATATCAACTGTTTACTTTTAACGAACGGCGACTCTCCTGGCCGATTTCTGCCAACCGACCTGATTTCCCAAATGACCGCTATTGGAACATTTCCGGCCAGTCGCGAATTTCAGAAGAATGTCCGGAACGTACTCATACCCGGCAGAATTTCCCTAGTGTTTGCCAGTTAGGGGGACAAACGCTACAGGCAAAATATCTTTCTGTTCGATCGCACCGTCAGCTCCTTTCGTCAAAACCCTAAGGGACTGAGTCTGCCCATGCTTACCCACCGGAATGACTAACCGTCCACCAAGTTTTAATTGTTGAATAAGTTGCTTTGGGATATGTTCCGCAGCCGCTGTTACTAAAATAGCATCGAAGGGGGCGTGTTCGGGCCAACCATGATAGCCATCACCAATCTTTACCGTAACATTGTCATAACCCAGATTCTGTAAAAGCAAGCTTGCTTCCAAACCTAGTGCCTCTATAATCTCGATGCTGTAAACATGACTCGCTAGTTCAGACAATACAGCAGCCTGATAACCGGAGCCTGTACCAACCTCTAATACCACAGACTCAGAAGTCACCGCAGCCAGGTCGGTCATCAAGGCGACAATATAAGGCTGGGAAATAGTCTGCTTATGAGTTATGGACAATGCTATATTCTCATAAGCGTATAATCGGCTATCTGGCGGGACAAATTTATGCCGAGGAACTGTCATCATCGCCTCCTCCACTCGCTTGTTCAGAGAAGCCTTCCCTATATAAGATTTCGTCATTGCCACCATTTGCTGAATAGCAGCTAGCATCTGCTGACGTTTTCCTTTGTAGGCATCCTCGGCATAGGCACTTATCACCGACATTGTCACCATCGCTGCGAGTAGCGTAATCCAGAGTGGTAATTTCATTGGAATTATAGGCATATGCTATGCGTCAGGATGGCAGATACAGAGAGCGCAATACTCAAAGCCGTCATTCTTATCTTCCGAGTAACAGGCAACTGTCGGCCAAGAGCGGTAAGTAAGATTTTCGGAAGGACATACCATTTGATTACAAAACCTTCGGTTGATTCGACCTCTTTCTATCTTGAGCCATAACAATAATTAATTCTGTTCTCTTTTTCCATTTTTCCGCAAAATCAATTTTATTCGACTATTTCTTTGTTACCCGGTTATCCTTAGCCCTAAACTCCGACAAAGATACGAAAAGGGTTTCACTGAAATCGTGAATACGGAGGATACCGAATTACCATGAAAGAAGTTGCAGTCCGTTTGATCCAAATTGGAATTCTTATACTGTCGTCCGCCATCTTCTGGTAGCACTCGTTTTACCGGGTCATTGCGCAGCAGATTATTCCCACACTCGGAGAATCCGATCCGACGATTGGTGTTGGTTTTCCTTGCCTCTTATAGTACCGAAGGTCTTTGCGGGGAAATAATCGCGGCTGGAGAAACGCTTGGGGCGACAGCATACACACCCACAATTTTTTGGTTGGGTGTTGCTTTACTCGTCTCTGGCGTTTTTATACTTTTAGGGACTGGGGGTAAATAAAGTGAACAAGATTGGGTTCGAGGGTTAGATTTGAATTAACCGATTAAGCAAAACTGCAGCGGCAGTTGAGATAGCCCGTGTTTGTTCCTCTATAGAAAAACTTTTAGCTCTTAGTTTATTGTAAAGAGCTGGAATCGGCCAAAAGCGTGAGTTCAGTGTACTGAATTTCCTAAAAAAGAATGGCTTGAACCTTTCTCCCGAAAGATCATCACAGCTTTTGAAGATCCCGTGGTGATTGCCAAGATCCTGATGGCTCTCGGCTTTCCCACCAGAGCACCACCCCCGATCACCGCTATAGCGATTCGTTCATTTCGAACCCACCTAATTCCAAACCAACACCTACTTCAATATGGTTCAGTCCTGATACGACCATCCGACTTGCCCATCATCCACCCGAAACACTAAATTGTGTCTAAATCATTCGCAAACAGCGCATTTCGAACACCATAAAAACCCATGTTCCCATCGGTCTCGTCCAATATGAAATGGCCCTGAAGAGGGATTTAGTTATAACGTGAAATGGCCCTGAAACTGAGAACAGATCATAATTTGAGGTTAACTTACGCTTCAGAAGTGTCAAGGAGATTCCTCCGCTACGCTACAAACTCCTCCTTGACACCTCTTCCGCTCCAGTTAAAAGGTTATTCATGATCTGTTCCCAATTTCAGGGCCATTTATAGATTGGAATAGACTTGGAACAACGCATACTTATATGTCTTGAGATTTACAACAATTGTTCTTCCGTCTCAAGGGTCATGAGTTTCAGCCACTTCATGAATTCAGTACCGCCGGAGCCTTTTTCGCTTTTAACCTTGCTGGCGATATATTTAGCGGTTAATTGAAGATGGAAACGGCGAAATTCTAGTATGAGGTTTATACAGTCGTTATAGCATTTTTTAAGAATATTTGATTTAGCAGCTAATGTCCTCACGGAATCGCCGTCCAGAACACTTAAAAAATCCCGATGGGTTTTTGGCATATATTGTCTGACATTTTCTAAATAAGTGGTCAGATCGCTTTTTTGGTGTTTAATACCGAGTACGCCACAAAGGGCTGGGATCAACGAGCTTTGCGCGCCAGTTTGGCCATAAAATTTCTGAGGTTTGCCCTCATATCGTTTAACTCCATCGAAAATAAGGCCTTCTTCTACGCTAAAGAGAAAAGGCCTTAAAGTTTTAAAATATATATTAGGATCACAACCTTCTTCGATGCGTTTTGAAAGTGCAATGATTTTAGTAAGACCCTCAACAATGATATACAAGGCCTTAATCAGCGCATCTTTATCACCCGCTTTCGCTGCCGTTACAGCATCGTTACTGGCCATAACTGCTCGACCACCGGTAGCCTCGATCGCAATATGAGTAACCCAGAACCATTCTTCATCTGGCAAATCCTGAAAAGTCTGGAGGGTTTTTAGATTTTTGGGATTATCCAGAGGTTTTGTTGGATCAACAACCCGCCAATTACAAAGCTGCGTATTGGCATAACTCAATATGGGTGGTCGTTTGACATAATCTGACAGTTGCACAAAAGGAATAGCGAGTTGAGCTGGCAGCGAATTAACCGGCTCTTCTCCCGGCGCCCAAAGATACGCATTGGTGAGAAATGCATAAATTTGATGGAGTCGCTCATGAAAGGATAATTCAAGCGTACCAAGCCCGCTAAAATCAGGAATCGGTAAATTGCGGCAAACTTCGCGCGTAGTACCTTTCTCAATGTGGTCGGGCAAATTGCCAGCCATATTTTCAATGAAAGCAACAGTGGCCTTTAACTCCCCGTTTAAAACCGAACTCACGCAATCAACGGGGTATTTAGCCATCAAAAACCCGCGCTCCGCTGTCACTTGCCAACAACCCATAACGCAAACCTACTTGCTTTCTTATTTTGAGCTCATACTACACAATCAAATAGCGCCACGTATAGATTCCTCCACCATCACGGGAATAGAAGTGGGATCTATGTTGTATTTTACCTTGCTTTCGAACGTCTGCAATGGGTCCAGACTAAAGGAAAGGCTTTTCTGTTCTGATACAAATCTGTTTTTTTGCATATCGCGCATTGTTGCGTGTTAGCCAGGTAGGAAAAGCTCGATTTAAAATCTTTTATTCAAAAATTTCAGTACAAGCTGTTAGGATTTACTGAAACTGGTTAATATCTTTTTCTACATCTACATATATTGTGGAGCACCGTTCATGAACCTTAGACGCTTTTCCGGATCCTTTGCCGATAAGTCGTTTGAAGTCGCTGCCAATTTCCGTGAAGCTGGACCCGATTTACTTCTCTTTCTCCATGGGCTCGGTTGTTCAAAGGATTCGTTCCATCACATTTGGAAACGCATCGATCTTGCAGACTTTTCCGTTTTAGCCGTCGACCTTATCGGATTCGGCGATTCTGCAGAATCGAGCAACTTTTCTTACACAATGGAGGCCCAGGCTCAGGTGTGCGCTGACGTGCTGGACAAATTCTTCGATGATAGGAAGCTACATATCGTTGGTCATAGCATGGGAGGTGCGGTTGCTTTGCTTCTTCCCGATAAGATTCTGAACTCGACTCAAACTTTTACCAACGTAGAGGGCAATTTGATTGGCGCCGATTGCGCTGTAGCAAGCCGAAAAATTATAGGTGTCCCCCGCAAGGTGTTTGAGGCAGAACTCTTACCTGAACTCCAAAAGAAGTTTGCTATCCTTGGAGAGAATTATACTGCGTTTGAGTCGACTACTGCCGATGCTCTCTACCGAAGCGCTGAATCGCTAGTATCATGGTCTGATAGCAATAAGCTGCTTGAGGCGTTTCTCGCTCTTTCATGTCAAAAGGCTTATTTCTACGGGGAAGACAATGCGGCTCATCCCACCATTAAGCGTATTGGGTATATACCGACGGTCGAGATAAAACGCAGTGGCCATTTCCCGATGAACGATAACCCGATAGATTTCTATAATGAACTGCATAAGTTTGTAACGACTGGAAGGAAGACGTAGAACAATAAATACAACGGGCGTTTCAAGCGACACTGAGAATAAGGGAAGGGACGGTAATAATAATAAGCTTTGGGGTAACCTCAAGTTTAACACCATTAATCGTATCTAGCAGACACATAAGGTGCTCCTTATTCTTGGAGTTTAATCCAGTTTCAAAGGTAACCCTCTGAATGTCGCCATTGGGCGGCAAGCGACCATACTTAGAAGATCCAAATATCCGCAATGAGTATTAAGCTGACATGCGCCTGAATTTCTCGACTGGCAGGAAATGGCCGGTAAGCGACCGTTTCATCCAAGGAATAGGCAACCAGATTGGGATAAATGAGCGATGGTCGCGATGAATAGCGACCCTATGCGGACCTTCATGAAAACTTCATATCTATCCAGGGGCAAAAGATAAGACGCGACCCTCAATTTACAGGAGAGTTACGGATTGCTGGCGCGCGCCGCATATCTTGAACAAACATCAAAAAGCGTATCCACTGCTTGTTTGTTCTGGGCAAAGGAACAAGTGGATTCGTGCAAGTGTTCAAAATATTTCCCTGTGGTTGTTTGGCCGACAGGATTAGTGGCCAGCCAGACGGGGGTTTCGGCACCCTGATCAGGGGTTTCATGGCCACCGAATCCTAAATTATTGCTCAATGTTGAATTAACATCACCAGGATGACAGGCATTCACTGCGATGTTGTGGGATTTCAGCTTTTCCGAAAAAGCAACGCTGAGCATCCGGTTCGCTTGTTTGGACTGGCGGTAAGCCTCGTCATTATTATAGTTTCGACGGGCGAACTCCAAATCGTCGAAATCCAGACCGCCCGCCCAGTAACTGGCGACGTTGACGACGCGCGTGGGTGCCGACGTTTTTAAAACATCAGTAAATTCGTCTATTAACCAGAAATACCCGAGCACATTGGTGGCAAACTGCAGCTCGATTCCTTCGGGTGTATCCTGCCGGGAACGTGGCGTTACAGCGGCGTTGTTGACCAACACATGTAGCGGCCCTCTCCAGCGCTCTGCCAATTCGCAGACGTCGGTATGCCTGCTCAGGTCAGCTAGTTCAAAACGGACCTTAGGGTTTCGGGTTGAGTGGACTATTTCGTGTACAGTCTGTACGGCTTTGTCCTTGTTGCGGCACACCAGCACCACTTCGGAATCTTGGGTTGCCGCTAACTGCCGGGCAATGGCTTTACCTATCGTGCCGGTCGCTCCAGTTACGAGAAAAACTCTTGGGCTGCCAGAATCTTGCTTATTTGCTGGGCCAGAAAAGATGATCATGAAAAAAATAGGGACAGATTTAGTTGATAAGATATAGTTTCTGCTATCGCACCCAGAATGCAGTCTCGTATGACGGCAATTGGCCCGTAAGCAACCATTGAGAAACAGCCGCTTCCGACCAAATTTTAAATCAAACTTCGGTTTTCTCCGCCATTTCTAGTGCGTCATCAACCTCGATGCCGAGGTAACGAACGGTACTTTCCAATTTTGTATGGCCTAACCCGCATTTCTCACAAGCTTTCTACTGCGGAACCACAATCCCGCGCGTTGCCTGCGTTGCACTCGATTTGGGTGCTCAACATACTGCAAGTATGCTTCCGCGCCCAAACCTTCGCGCGCCTTGTCACCACGCACCCTTGTGGTCCCTCGCTACGAAAGTTGTGAGAAATGCGGGCTAATAGTAACTGAACCCTCTCAAGTTCTTAGTCCGCCGATAAATTAAAGTGGCTTTGGTTCGACGAAGCGAATGGGTCCCATATGCTGCAGGGTCAAGACCAATGGATGCTACCCAAGATTCCACAATCCTGGCATATTGTCGTGTCGATAAATGTGGAGATTTTTTGATTCGACTCGGGAAAAGATAATCATCTTTGGCAAGCTTGGTATTTTAACCCATTCAAAAATTGCATCTCGTGTTTGTTGCATCATTTCGAACCGAACAGTTTGTTGGGTTTTCTGCTGCATCACCATCGCTCTTTCTGCGATTTGATCTCCGTGAGTCAAATCCCGAACTCGTAACTTCATGAGATCACATGCACGTAATTTGCTATCAATGGCTAAGTTGAACAGGGCCAGATCACGAATTCGATTCGCTATTTGCAAACGAATCCGGATGGCCCAGATTTGTTTTGGTTTTAAAGGTGGTTTTTGACCCACCAGTTTGCCTTTGTTCCAGGGTCCTTCTTTGTTAAGTGAGTTGGTAGATTGTTCCATGATTGGTTACTCTTGCGTTGAAAGAAACCAATTTATTTACCATGCACTATGGGCGCTTACCGACCCAACCCGACTATTGGGAGAATTTATCTGATTGTATGGAAGATGTTCATAAGCGGACATTCAGAATATTAGGTTGAATTGCCGGCTATCGGCCAAAACCCATCATTCAAATATAATGTGTAGTATCCTGAAAAGAGGTAAAAATTAAATTTTCTTTGACTCTAATTATTGGAATGATTTTCCGCAAAGGTAACAATTCGTATCTCGCGATCTGACCCTGGTTTCCTAATGAACGACCAAGATTTCATACGGATGGCGATTGAAGAATCAAAGAACGGAGACTGACCTTATGGTGCGGTCTTGGTAAAAGATGGCAAGGTCGTCGCCAGAGCCTTTAATACGGCAGATCGCGACGGGGATACGACACCGCATACCGAGGTAAACGTTATCCGAGAAGCATTAAAGACTATTTCGGTAATTCGACGAGTGGCGGTGGCCTGGGAGATATTACCGCCCTATGTGTATGCGGCCAGTTCCCAAATCGCTTTGGATGGTGGATAATCGTTAAATTCACCGGTGTGGATTTAATATTTACGCGGTAATGAACCACCAGAGATAGGTGGAATTATTCTATCCCACAGGTAAAAATAAAGGAGGTTTTGATATGACCAGAACGAATCGTTTGTTAGGCGCACTTTCCATGGCAATGTTAGCGGTTGTCGGGCTGAACTTATACGGTTGTTCACCCGGTGACCAAGCACCCGTTGGGATTTCAAGCGCAGTGTCAAACCTAAAGGCAACCACCGGGAATGCGGTGATCGGGTCGGTTTCCCTTGTAAAGACAGCAAATGGTGTTCATATTTTTGCCCAGCTCGCGGGTTTGATGCGGGGCGATCACGGTTTCCATATTCACGAGAAGGGGGATTGTAGCTCGGGCGATGGGAAATCGGCGGGTGGTCATTTTAATCCGCATAAAGCCACTCACGGCGGACCGGATTCGGCGACGCGTCATGTTGGCGATTTAGGCAATATCGTCGCGGGTAAGGACGGTAAAGCCAGTTATGATCGTGTGGATACACTAGTTACATTCAAAGGTACAAATAACATCATCGGAAGAAGCATCATTGTCCATGCCGGGACGGATGATTTAACATCCCAACCGACCGGCGACGCAGGTGCTCGGGTGGCTTGCGGGGTAATCGAGCAAGCAGGTTAACGGGAAATGGAGCCTAAGCTAGGTTCAAAAAACTAAGCCAGTATCCGATCTAAAAAATAGGGCTGTTTGCAGTTCCTAGAGATTGTGTTGACAGGCCCTAACTGCAATTCTGAATGCCATGAGTTGCCCAGTTGGCAACCGGGCGCATCACTAAATTTGGTGGCTCTTTCTGAGTATGGTCTCCTATGAGCTTATCAAGCAGCCGTACGCCCGAGATTCTCGACTGGCTAGAAATCGCTTCAAAGCGGTCGTTCGGGAATTCAGGTTTAATGACCGCTATCGGCCACAAGCGGACGCTCGATTTGAGCTTGCGATGGACATTTTGATTGACATTGTGGGTGGGTCGGCTATTAACGGGAATTATCCTGTTTCTGCATAATTATTCGTAGCTGTCGTGTTATCATGCTAGAAAATAGCTTGAAGCCAACCCTGTCGTTGCCGATGTTCAATGTATAGTGTCAAGATATCCAGAAACAGGTTAGTAACTGGTTATACGTAGTCAAAACAAAGAGGAGACATTATGCGTGAAAAGTCACTTTATGAACGTCTTGGTGGGTATGACAGTATTACCGCCTTTGTAAATAACTTGTTACCCCGTTTGCAGACTGATACCCAGTTGGGGCGCTTCTGGCAAAATCGGGGTGATGATGGTATTGAAAGGGAAAAACAATTACTCATCGATTACCTATGTTCAAATGCTGGTGGACCGATTTATTACACAGGAAGGGACATGAAAATAACGCACAGAGGTATGAAAATTAGTGAAAACGATTGGTCTATATTTTTTGAACATGCTGGCGCGACTATGAAAGCTTTAGAAGTCCCCCAGAAAGAATGCGATGATATAGTTGCATTTGTCTCAAGCTTGAAAGGCGATATTGTTGAGGCTTAAGCAAGTGTATAACGAATAAAATCAAGCCGACGCAAAGAACGCGCGGCTTATATTGACGTTACGTTAATAATAATTTTTACATCGTCTCACCGTCCGCTTGGGCTCGGTAAGCAACCATCGCTCATTCATCTCAATCTGGCTTTCTATTCCTTGTGTGAAATGGTCGCTTACCGGCCAATTGCAGCCATTGTCTGTAACGAATACGATATACTTTTTTTACCGATACGATGTTATTCTATTTATGTATAGCATACGTGCTCGTAGTATTATCCTCGTATAACCTAAGCATCAAAGCCGATTTTTTTCATATAGATTGTTGATAATGGATGCACAGATAGATATCAAACTCATTGCTGCCATCATTTCCGCAATCGTAGCACTAATAGGTTCGGGTTTTACCATTATTGGCCAAATGAAACTAGCTAAGCTGAAGGCCGAGTTGGAAAGTGAACGAGACACAAGATTAGCTGAGTTTTAACGTAAACAACACAAAATGCTCAAGAAAGAGGAAGCCGATAAAATTCTGTCCAAATATCGGGAACCTCTACTGCATGCTGCCTTTGAGTTGCAAAGCAGGATTTTCAATATCATACGTCAACATTTTCTTCCAGCTTTTTACGTTAAAGGGAGCAAAAGAGAGCGGTCATATGCAATAGAAAATACGTTGTACGCCATTGCACAATATCTCTGTTGGACCGAGATAATCCGAAAGGATATTCAGTTTATGGATCTTGGAGAAATAGATGTCACACGTAGGTTAGCAGAGCTTCAAGGAACGGTATGTTCTTTGTTTTTAACGAGCCGACTAGGAAGAAATTTCAGACTTTTCATAGGAGAACAGCGTGCAATCGGGGAATGCATGATCATGGGCAATGAAGACCGTCTCCAATGCCGTGGATACGCAGCATTTGTGGAGGATAATAGCAAAGAGTTTCGGTACTGGTTTGATTCACTGAAAGAGGACATTGATTTCCTTTCAAACGAAAGGAGTCAAATTGTGGAAAGACTTACGAAGTTGCAGCATACGTTGGTAGACCTTATCGAGTTTCTCGATCCAGACTGTATAAGATTTTCAAAAGAGCGTAGATTGCGAATTTAGGTAAAATTGTTGGTTGGCTATCCAAATATACAAATGCAGCTGACCTCTCAAAATCGGTGGCTGATTTGCAACGTTTATCCAGATCCACTGGTAGCCCTCTGAATGTTTCCTCTTGGTCGATAGCGGACATTTGTAGGTACGATGCGAATGGCGGCTTTCGGCCAGGAGCAGACGTTCAAGAATACATTCTGAGTGTGATTGAGACAGAACATCAAGGAAATTGGCAGCTTGCACTTAGTGCACTATACAAGGCAAGACCCCAAAGTTCCCGAAGGCTGACCGACTGATACGCAATTCAACGACTGATACCGTTTAAACACCCATTAGTTTTAAGATATTCTTCGAGATTTTGATCGCTAGATTCAGCAATCATCGTATTTTTTGGCATTCATTTACCCGGATAAGAAAGCCCTTTATATAAAATCATAAATACGACCGGGTAATCTTTATACTCAACGTATGGAATATACGAATGCCCAGCTTCCGCTTTAAACGGGATAATTTTTGAAGCACGCCTCATAGGACCTGTATCCGCAACACGAACAAACGTAATATAAACCATATGCTTACCTGGCTTAAGAAAAACATATTCAGGCTCCGATATTGAACTTAAAGAAACCTCTGATACTTTTATCCAATCTATTTCTAACACCTTAATGAAGGTATTTCCTTCTGTAAATTGATACCACGTGGCAAACTTTGCTAAGTTTTCAATGGGTTCTTGTTCCCCGTCATATAAATGCAGTGGCGGCGCCCACCTCGTGCAACCCTCAAAGAATGGGTAACATAAAACCAAAACAATAAAAACTGCCTTTCTCATTTTTCCTCTAAAATAAGGCCCTCAACTCATCGCTACAGTGCCAAATTAATCTCTTTAATTTTTATAAGAACTACCGGTCGTTTTCTTTCTAAAAGTTGACTTCGCAATCCTGAGAGATTGGAGAAGTCTCATACGGAATGGCGCCCGATTCCCGTACATCATGCATAAAATTATTTATTACAATACGGAGGGAGTTAATCTTTTCTTGTTTTTGTTCCTTTTTGTTAAAAACCCACCATAAAACTCGAATTTTGTTTAAGTATATGTACTGCTGAACTTCCTTATCCTCAATCACTATGGAAAATTCATACTCATCGGCAGTATTCATTAAGACGGGTAAGAAACCCAATGATCCTAAGGTTATAAGGCCTTTGAATATACTAATTGGTAACCATTCAATATCGAAGTGTGACATAGATTTACGTATAACGACTATTTTTATTGGACAATCCCCATCAACCGGCTTAATCGATGAAAATGCCCTGTGCTTTTCAAGTTCAAAAATAGTACACGATAAAATCGAACAACCAATTTCTCGATCTAACCTTCTTTGATCAGCTACTACGCATACGGGTTTAAATTTACGGTAAAACGGATAAGTATCTTCCTGCCATTTTAAACTATAACTTGTAGTACACCCTGAATTAAAAACTATCGAGGAGATCAGCAACGCCCTGATCATAATCTTATAACGTTCAAGCAAGCTCACTAAGGCTTCACCCAATTTTTGCTAGAGAGACCTAGCTGTTTGGTTAGTTCTTTCACAATCTCTCTAGCTAAAATAACATCATCTGACCTTTGCCATCCCCAGTCCAATGACATTAGTTTATCGCCAGTTCTCGTACTATAGACATCGAATGATGCTTTTTCCGCCTGCGACCCGTAGCCCATGCGACTAATTCCTATTTGTATTCTTTTTGAAACAAGATAGAGATCAATGTTTTCTTTTTGCAGTTGGGTAAGACTTACCGGGTCATTTACATTGACGTCATTCATACACAGCCGCCTGAGTAAATGAATCATCTCTAATGTGCCGACAACATCAAAACCCTGATGAACCAGTTCTACTTCTATCATTTCAGCCAGTATGCTTTTGTGGAGGTTGACCGCAACTTTCTCAACTTGGTGAGATGGTAATTTGACATCAAATGACCTCATAGTTGACGATGCACACCCCAAACAAAGCAAGAATACAGGGAACTGAATGATTAGTTTTCTACTTCTTACCATTAAATCTTCGGAACTAAATGGAAATGTTGTAATGATTTCTGTTGTATGAGTTGAAGTCTAAAGCAGTGTGCTCTCTTGATTGATTGCGTCAGATCAACAACCAACAGAGAAAATAAACCGCATGGCATATAGTACTATTATTCAAATAAAACCATCAACTATTGATGTGCTGGGCGAGTTTCTAAAGCACGGAACCCATAAACTGCTCGTGAAAGCAATTAAAACACGAGTGTCGGAAGGAGTTGCGTCTTTTCTTTTGACGTGGAATTGAGAAAAAATTTTAACGAAGGCCGAGTTTAGTGTCTTAATTTGCTTGGCTCCGAATAATGAACCCCCAATTGTCATAACAATTAGACAAACGGCCTTACTCCGAAAAGCATGTCATAAAGCCAAAAAATGATCGCTGCATATGAGGTTAGGCCAACCATTACGAGTTATCACTCCATTTACTATCCATTAGTAGTGGATGGGTATTCTAGGCAGAATACCTATGACTAATAATGTTCACTTTTATCTGGTTTAAAATAACCAAGGTTCAGCGCCTCATTTATAGTAGCTCTGTTTAAGTCATATAAAACTTCTTGCGCAATTGTATCTGGCCAGTTGAAAGGCATAGCAAATATTAAAAATAGTTGACTACACAAATCTAGTTCTTCTGATTTCACTATCTTTCCAAGTTTATTGCCTTTCTTATCAGTGAATGTTGTCGTAACAATAAGTTCTTGATAACCATTCATCGGTATAAGAAGAACGGTCAATATGGAAACTAAATTTAAGTTCTTATAAGGATAATCAGTACGGTCTTTAATTTTTATTTCAGCGCGATACTCTGATGCTTTATAACCAGTTTTCACGTAAGAAAACAAATCTGCATCACTATAAGCATTAACTACTTGTTCGCTCAAAACTGGATTTTCGTTAATAGTCACAATTAAACTGATAGTTTTGTTTGTGTTAGTCGCTTTCGGTGGCCACGATGTAATTGGTTGAAGGTGTCCCACCCTAAAAGCTACTTCGCATCCCGCCAGTACTGACAAAATAGTTAAAAATCCAGCTATTTCTAAAATATTATTCAATTTCAATTTTGTTCCCTCCTTCTAGCTATTTTAACTTTGAAAACAATAGTACCAGGTCTTACATTGCACATTTGATTGTCGTTCAAAAAAATAAAGGAGGCTTTTTAGGAAATTAGTCCGCAATGGGTAGCCAGTTGCCTGTTGCTCGGAAAATCCGAATGACCGCAATGAGTATGAAGCAGACGTTCGTCTGAGTCTCTCGACCGTCCGCTTTCGGCCATGAGCGGACGGTCGAACTATGCAAGTCCGATGCGGTGTTGGTTATCGATCCATCCTTAATGGTTTATTCTGCCAGATTGCGAATAAAATGCATAAACCCATCGCCGCCATCAATCTGGGCCGTACCCGGGCCGATAGCGAACTCACCCTGAAAATACAGGCTGACTGTGCAGACACGTTGACTGCATTGGTGGAAGGTTTAGACTTTAGGTCCTTGCTTCGTAGGAGAAGACTTTCAACGCCAATGCTGAAATCTTCTCGATTGATCGGCTATCGCTTCGTGCCTACCGCTTACATCAGGCTGCTATGCCGTCGTCAAGTTGTAGTCTGGCGATTGAAATTATTGTGATAAAATGTTTTTTTGTAGGGTTCTCTGGAGCACAACTGTACGGGATAAAATTGATTTTGACGGAGGGAAGATGCCAATCTATGAGTACCAATGCAAGGAATGTCGGAAGAAGTTCGAGCGGACTGAACACATTGCTGAACATGAGTCAGCCAAGCCAGCCTGCCCGCATTGCGGAAGCAAAAACGTAGATAGAGTCATGACGCCGTTTTTCGCTAGGACATCCAGGAAAAGTTAAAGGCATTACTGACCAGTAGCCCAAAGTTTGTTAGACCATAAAAGTCCAATAGCCCTCTCGAAGTTTTGGTCATTTGAAGCAAGCATAGCCTTGCTAAGGCGCGCTTACCGTAGAATACTACTGGTCCTATTTACGTTTGTTTTTCCCACTTTGCTCACTGGTTGTTTGGCGGCGGGTGTTTATACAATCGGAAAACTATTGCTACATAACCGGCTCTTGATCAATGGGGTGGACTTTAGTATGCATTCAGTGTGTTTAAACTTTACTGTCGGTTATCCGATAGTTTTCCTCGAAGGTAATCCTTACGGTGACTGTGAGAATGCCGAGATTTTAAACTTACGGACAAAAGACCAGTGCTCCCTCGAGTGTCCAGCTAGGGTGTTGATGCCGGATACTGGTAAAAGTGCATAAAAATTGTTGAAAACTAGGAAACCAAATGATAATCCGATGATTAATGAATAGCTTCGAAAACTATTTCTGACGTCCACTGATGCGTTGAAAAGGCCTTTTATTCGACAATTTATTCCAATGAGGCAACACGAAAAAAAGGTAACTTCCGGTCACCAATATGATAACCCACCCCCGAAATAGCCCTACCGCAGTTCGTTGAATTGGTGAGAAGGATAACGACACGAAGTAAAAAATCCAGATCACCAGAAAAGTGATTACGCTCCATTTCTGCATCTGCCACAATCCATAATAGGCGTATAACGCAACGCCGTTGATCGCCACGGCTACCATGGACGGAAAACTGGGAGCAGCTACAGCGATGATAAGAGAGCCGGTAAGTTGAGAGAAGCCAATAACAAACAGAATTAAGCATAAAATTGTTATCGAGTTCGGTCTCATATTCTTAATACCCTGCTTAGGTCGGAAGTTTCAGCTGATCAGGCATAATATACCCCTGCCACAAATCAAGCACAACAAAGGCTAATACCGCATATTCCGGCCCATGAACACTGATTCCTGAATGGGTGTTCACTTTGGTAAGCGTTTTAGGAAGTATACGTCTACGAATTTATAGTCCGATCATTAATTCAAAAAGGTGCATGATCGCTATATTTTCAACATGCAATCCTCATTGATCTCGTTCGAAAATTCATCAACGCATTGATGTTCAAAAGACCTTTTGGAATTTCCACGGCTTCCATGGAGAAAGCTAAGCCATTAACTTTTGTGCAAGCTTTTGTAGGCCGAATTTTTATCACCAAAGCCTCTAACAAAGACGATTCGTTTTTTGTACTGAATGCCCTTTTTCATGTTTGGGAAAAATTTTGACACATCAGGTACCAGGCTTCCGCGCCATCACCTTCTGCCCTCGAATGCGCCAATCGAATCGTTGCTGTCAAATACATTTTCCTCGTCAGTCCTGGTGAGCAGAGCTTTATCACACAACGCGTCAGATGGGTTGCCATACACCCTTTGTCTGGAGTAGCTACAAGCGATCCTTATCCGCCCATCTTTTTGTCTACACTCAGTTTGCCGGCACCGTAGGTGTACACCATCAATAGGCCACCCACCATGGCCCAGTTTTTCATAAACATGATCATTTGGGTCTTATCACCAAAATCAGCATGAAACAGTAAAGCAGCCACCACCGTGAATGCCGCAAGTACAGCAGCGGCCAGTCTGGTCTTGAATCCGACCAATAAAGCCAATCCGCCACCGACCTCCAGAATGATTACCAGTGGCAACAGCATGCGGGGAACACCCATGGCTTCCATGTAACCAGTGGTTCCGTCGTATCCCAAAATTTTGTTAATACCGGTAAGCACGAAAATATGGGCGAGTAAGATTCGTGCTACCAGTTCTATAAGACAATACCACGATAGTACCAGGCCTAACATTGCACATTTGCTTGTTGTTCAAAAAAGAAAGGGAACTTCATAGGAGATTAGTCCGCTTCGGTTCGTAATTTGCCAATCGCTTAAAAGATCTGAATGACGGCTTTGAGTATGGAGCAGACGTTCGTCTGGGTCTCTCGACCGTCCGGATTCGGCCAAAACCGGACGGTCAGGATAGTTGTAATCACTTTAAGAATACCGACCGCATTCATTGCTCGGCTTAATTGTCATACCGGGGTCAAAGTGGCGTATTGTCCCCTTTGGGTTCACAAATTCCCCCATTTTCACACAGGCTCGGCCAGGAGCGGACGTTTAGGATATCGAAATTCAAAAAGAGGATGGTTTAACCTAATTGCCTTGACGATCCGTGACTGTTGAAGATCTGCCGTGAATTCCAAGATTCTCTCCCATCTCGGCTTGCCCACCAGGGCACCGCCTCGTTCGCCGCCTCAGGCATTCTGTCTATACACAACAGCGCCTCATAAAAGGCAACAGGCAAATATCTTGCCCTATTCTTTGAATAAGAAACCTGTAACTCATTGATAATGAATATTATTTTCTGTTCACATTATTTGAGGGTTAATACGAAAAATCACCCCTTATTTTTATCAGAAAACGGAGTTAATCGATCATTTATTTTGGTCACTCTCAATTCCGAGAAGGGAGCAATCAAGGCGCAACGAGCTTTTCTGGAAAAAGACAAAGCCGATAAAGAAAAGGGTGGAAAAGGAGATGCTGGTAAACAAGCCTTTGAAATGAAGAAAGTTCCGTATGAGAAAAGCAGGAATACACAGATAGAATCTTTTGTAACCGAAAACAGTAAAAAAGAAAACCAACCTGCTTGCCCCAATGCTATCAAAAAAAAAGATACAGCTGAATGCCTGAAGCGTAACGATAAAATTAAAATTGGGTTGGGAGAAGCGCAGGGATACGGAAACCTGGTCCGAAAGAACCAGTTGGAGTGTCCGTTTTAGAAAGAAAACCTACCGTTCGTAAAGCCAATCCTCCAGTTGGTTGATTCGGGCTTTTACGCGATTCTGTCGCATATTTCGTCGAAAGAAACAAGAATCCTCATCCAACTATCATTTACGGAGCCAGTGCATAGAATTGTGCTGCTGGGTCGGTTTATTCCGGCTTTTGAAGAGTTAGAGCTGTATGAATTGAAAGGTTCACGAACAGTTCTTAGGGGCTAAGGGCCGTGAGGCCCTGACCTACCCAAAGGAAAAAAAGGACAACCAGATAGTATTGCTAGGACCTGCTAAGTGATTCTGAAAGCATTTCTTCCGTGATTTGACTTTAAAAAAACTACCGGATACCTTTTATCTGAAAAACCGTTCGAGACTAACCCGACTGATTTCTTTAAATTGATGTAGCGGGAAAGCCAATAATATAGGGATGTTCTTTATTCGTTTGGACGGTGAATTTCAATGAGCAGCAAGACTAAAAAAAGTAGCGTCTCCTTTTGTCTTGCCCTTACGGCTGATATCGAATGAAAGTTGAATGACGTCGTTTCTCGTTGGTATTTTCGGTAAGATCGCACATTATTTATTAGGAGAAACGTCATGAGAAAACCTCAATGGGCACTACAATTGATTCTGGTTTCGTTCAGCATCATTTTTTCAAATTTAGTCAGCGCGTACACTGGCGGTGGAACCCCGAGACCGCTTTGCAAGCCAGCAAAATTCAAAAGGTTCAAACCGCCGGCAAGCAGCGTCGTTGAGCCAAAATCTGGATTTTCATTCATCGCATCTCCAAACACAAGTCCATCGACCATCAAAGTTACGGTAAAGAGGATCAAAGTCAAAGTGGATGTTGAAAAACAAATTGACGGGCAATTTCGGGTGAATGGCACGCTACCCGATTCTCTATCGGAAACATGGGCAAAAATAAAAATTGCGGGGGAAGCAAATAATTGTAAAGGATCAGCATCCTGGTTGATAAGAATTACCGAAGCCAAACAAACCGAGGTCGAAACCGAGAATACTCAACTGAAACTGATCGAAAAACAGTAAGAAAGCAAGGAGGGTTCAGCTCAACCCTGATTAGCGCCATAACTGTGCTACAAATACAAAAACGTCGAGAACGTTTTTGAACACCTGAACGCTGGCCCCAAGGACAAAAAGCATGGATGCGTGAAGTCAACACACTGATTTACATTTGTAATCTGCTCGTTTTCGCCTTGTGCTGGTGTTTTTTAGAGGCAATCTTAACCGTTAGATATAAAATTTCTTATACAAATTCGAGTTGCCGCTGTAGGCAATGCAGGTATTTCATGCGTAGCCAATGTTTCTTCATCAACCAGTTGTCTAAGGATAGTGAGATTAGATTTGAGCTTTCGGGTCGCGTGTTGCCTGCGTTTCACTCGATTTGCTCAACATACTACAAGTATGCTTCCGCGCCCAAATCTACGCGCACCTTGTGTCACCACGCACCCTTATGGCCCTCGCGACGAAAGTTGTGAGAAATGCAGGTTAGAAGGTCTGATTGACTGCTTTGAGTATGAACCAGACATTCGCTTGTGGTTGTTGAATGGTCGGAAATGGCCCGAAAGCAGTCATAGAAGTTTATTGTCCAGACTGTTCCTTAGCTGTAACAACTTGCAAAAATAAAATCCAAATCTCGGTAAATGACAAACCCAAATCCGCTCATCTCACTCCTCTCATAAATGCGTTGACACACCATATGCGATATGGTATAAAGACCTTGGTCTGTCACAAGCGGTGACCTAATCCAAAAAAATAACAAACAAAATCAACCCAAAGCCCCGATTCTTGTCGGGGCTTTTTTCTGTCTCCCCACAATCTCTTCAGCCCAGTGTAAACGGGGTACACCAAAGACACTAAACGCTTCTTCTCCCCAACCAATCTCACACAAAAGCGCCATATTCAGTACCTGCCAAAATGCCGTATCCGAGACCTCACCTTGCGCAATCTGACGTCCATGGTATAACCAATTCCAACGAATAAACCACAGGAAGCAAGCACGAGGACAAATCCATCACGCAGTGCCCATATTGCGAGGACATGGAAATACCCCAAAAAGGACACGAAAAAATAAGCATGGATTGATCCAGCTTTTTTTGCCATTCCCGCAATAAAGAAAAACAGTGGGGTACAGGTGACACCATAGGTGTTAACTTAAGCCTCAAAGGCCTCTAAGCCAATACTCCGGGGCGTAGAATTGATCGGAACGGAGAAGAATCGATAATCCCGATAGCGGCTTGGTTGAATGAATTCATCCAGGGAGTTAGATCGGCTGGGTTGGCGTGTTTTAATGCAACGGACCAAGATGCCGTTCAGATAGTCAATCATATAGACAGCTAACCGGTCGAGAGTATGGTGGTAGAGGATGTCAACGAGTGGTGCAACATGTCGGCGAAAGTGTTTTGCGGTTTTATCGAAACTGATTTCGCATTGCATCTGGCGCCAAGCCTGGGCGCGGGCACAGGAATAGCAGAAGGTGATAAACAGGGCAACAATACAGGTTCCAAGGACCTCGCAGGTGAGTCGATGAGCATTACTTTGTACTGTGGTGTGCTGAAGTTTCAAGGTTGATTTCATCTGCTTAAAAAAAAGCTCAACGGACCAGCGCAACGGATATAGGGCGAGCAATTGAGGCATATCCATGCCGTGATAGGATTCGGGGATATTGGTGATCCATAGACCCCAGTCACACAGGCACAACGTTTGTTGGCTGGGAACCTTGCCGCGCTTGTGCGCGGCTTGTTTGGCGCTTTGTCGACGTCGGTTAGCGATTTCTTCGGGCATTCGGGTGAGTAATAGGCGAGCCTGTGTTTTGTGCGTTTTATTGCCGACCCACACGGCCCAATCGAGGCCCGTTTGTTGATGTGTTAAGTACTGGATTTCGTCGAACAAATTGATTTTCTCAAAACCGTTAGGCCCTTGACGATACAGGTTTAAACCGAAGCTGTTGAAGCGGGATAAAAAGAAGGCATCTGCTGCATCGATGGCGGCGAGTGCGTCAGCCACGGTGTAGCCCATATCGAATAAATACAGCGCACCGGTTTGCAGTTGTTCCGCTAAGACCCGGGCATAGTTTTGGTCGGTGGCAGTTTGTTTCTTTAAATAGACCAGGTTAACCGTACCGGTCAAATAATCGAACATGAGCTGTACTTTGCATCCGGCATGGTGATAGCCCGGAAATACGGCCGCGAGCCCTCCGGACAGTTTCCAGGAGGTTGAATCGATGATATTGACCGCCGTAAAATACTTCAGTGCCGCGACCTCAAGGGTTCGACCTTCGGTCTTTAAAATCGCCATAAAATCAGCCACCATTGCTTTCATAAAGGCACTGGCTTGCTGGGTAAATCGACGGTGAATGCCCGTTCGTGAAAGATCACTCGGGATTTCATCCGCCAAACTATTCAGGGTGAGTGTATCTGATTTAAGCGCACCGAAGGTGAGTGCGATAAAGAACTCGAAGGGATCGAGCTTGCGCAATCGCTGGATAAATCCGCAGGCCTTCGCCGAGGCTAGGATTTTGTTTCTGCAAAACAACGATTCAAAATGGATACATCAATATCAATGGGCATATTTATACTCAATCCTAAAAACAACAAATCAAAATATAATAAGAATAAAGATATGCGTGTCCTTTGTCTACTGTTTTCCACCTGACTATCGCGCCAGTACCGGCATAAGGAATTCCGGTGTTCCAGCGCCCACAGAGGACTTGCCTGACTCACTCGGCTGAAATGCTTTCGTCAAACCCATTAACCTGTTGTTTATTCTATATAATATTTGTTTAGTTAACACCTATGCAGGTGACACACCCCTACAATTGTTTCTTACCATGGAATGTAGAACCGAAAATTTAGACGAAATTGAGACTTTCACGCTTGGTCATTACGACAAGAACGCGGAGTCGTTTTGGGAAGGCACTAAAGACCATGATGTCGCACAAAACTATGCAGCGTTTCTGGCGCCGTTTCCGGATGGGAAAACCCTTGATATCCTGGACTTTGGTTGCGGGCCTGGGAGAGACCTTAAATATTTCCAGTCGTTGGGTCACCGCCCGGTAGGCTTGGACGGCAGTGTGGAGTTCTGTCGTATGGCTCGGCAATACACGGGTTGCCAGATCCTCTATCAAAGGTTTCTTAGGCTTGCGTTGCCACCGCAAGCTTTCGATGGCATCTTCGCAAACGCCTCGTTGTTCCATGTCCCTAGCCGAGAACTGCCACGGATCCTTAGTGAGTTACACAGCGCGTTACGGCCCAGCGGTATTTTGTTTTTATCCGACCCTCGGGGTGACGGCGAAGGTTGGTGCGAACAACGGTACGGCCATTATATGCAGTTAGATGCGAGTAAGCGTTACTTAGAGCAGGCTGGTTTTGAAGTAATCCATCATTACTATCGTCCCGCCGACAAACCAATCCATGAGCAACCGTGGTTGGCGATTGTGAGCCGGCATCACGAAAACTAAACGTTCAAGGCGGTATTTTAGAAGGCTGTCCGAGAATAGAGAGCCTCCTAGGTGCGTTAGCCGAAACTATATTTTTAAAATAAATCTGTCTATTTCAGTGGGATTGAAACAAAATAGCAATGAAGGTAGTGGGTTATACTTAGTGCGTGATGCAAGACCAGTCCCAAAGCCTCGGTCGATGCTATCCATCCAAGTGTCATATACCGCAAGTTTGAAGCTAACGCTAAACGATCTAATTCGCTAATCTATACGACCAAAGATGGGTTTCCGCCGGAACAGTCCGGCGCAAATAATTTTCAAGCAAGGAGAAACAAATATGGGTGATAAGGGAAAGAAAGATAAAGGCAAAAAGGAACAACAAAAAAAGGCGCAGCTGACTCAAAAAGAAAAACGAAAATTGAAGAAAGAAAAGAAGAAGAAATAAATACCCAGCGCTGTCTGTCCGGTGACCTTAAATCAAGCAAGAATGAAAGATCTCACTCGACATTGGTCTAAAATACATGGTTTTAGAATGGGGGTGGGGAAAATGATAGTAAAACGAAACCCAACTGTATTGGGAACGTTCGTCATATTAATCTTCGTGCTTCCAGTATCGGCGCAATGGCAGCAACTGGCCAGTCCCATGCCGACACCTCGTTCGGAAATGTCGGCAGGGTATATCGACGGAAAAATTTATGTCCCTGGTGGACTCGGTGGTCTACGACGGTTTGAAGCCTATGATGTAGCTACAGACCGGTGGAAATCGCTAGACCGCCTTCCCGCTGGCCGCCACCATCTGATGACTGTTGCCCACGATAATCGAATATATGTCTTTGGTGGTGCCGACAAAAACTGGCAGCCGACTACATCGGCGTGGGTATACCTCCCCAACATTAATCGCTGGCAAAGTTTATCAACCCTGCCAGAGCCTCGTTACGCCGGTGCTGCTATTTCCCTAGGCAAATTCATTTATATCGTCGGAGGAGATGGCCCCACAGGCAGGCTTCTACGCTACAATCCCCAGCGAGATGTCTGGACGATTCTAGCTTCTACCCGCCAGCGTAGGGAACATACCGGTGCAGTTGCCTTTCAAGGAAAAATCGTTGTGGTTGGGGGGCGATTTCGTAACCGGGGGGAGTTGAAATCAACCGAAATCTACGAGGTCAAAATGGATAGGTGGTACGATGGACCCGATCTCACTACAGCGCGTGGTGGACATGCCACTGTGGTATATCGGGATAGAATTTATGTTTTCGGCGGTGAAGTGGTCATGGCGGGAAATAAAAGAACCCTGAAGACCTCGGAACGGCTCAATAACTTGGTAGGACAATGGCAGTGGGACAGAGATCTACCCGTACCCTTACACGGCATGCCAATGGTGAGTACTGACCAGGCTTTGTATCTCCTGGGCGGATCCGAACGCGCTGGCGCCGTTGTTAACCGAGGTCTAGTTTATCAATTGCTCGACTGATTAAGTAACCGGTTAAAAGCGGATACGGTTAGGTCGTCTAAAACATACTGAGGCCAACATGATGGATACTTCAAAACACGACATACAAACGTTATTTCTACAACTGGGTCTACCTAATCAACCAGAAGAGATTGAGGGGTTCATACAAGTCCACAAACTACTGGAAAACGGTATTTCACTCGATAAAGCCCAATTTTGGACAGAATCCCAAGCCGCATTTCTTCGTGAAGCCATATCCGAAGACTCGGACTGGTGTGAACTGGTTGATGAATTGGATACATGTCTACGCCAGTAGGTCTTGTCACGTGGATCGTAAGCGCCAGACGTCTGTTGATAGTTAGGCCAACCAACTACGGCCAGCCGGGTCCACCCACACTGAAGACACTGTTCGTAAACAAGTGTACAGCCCGTGCTTACGTTCGCCCTCTGTGAAAAGAATCGTCTCTTTATTGCCGAGTGCCACGGAGATTATCTGCAAGTTGGGATTGCGGGATCACTTGGTGGGTGTCAGCCACGAATGCGATTACCCGCCGTCTGTAGCAGAGCTCCCGAAAGTCACCAAAACCCGAATACAAACCGAGGCCTCAAGCCGTGACATCGATTCCCAGGTAAAAGAGTGGATGCAATCCAACAACGCACTCTATGCGCTTGATCACCTAATGTTGGAACAGCTTAAACCCGATCTCATTGTCACTCAAGCGTTATGTAACGTATGCGCGGTGGAGGAAAGCGAAGTAAAAAAGGTAGCCAATGGTCTGCCTGGTTTGCCCGAAGTCATTAGCCTTGGGCCGTTGTCGCTGGATGATATGCTACAAACGTTGACAACTATTGGCGGTGTCTGCGCCCGTAAAAAAATAGCTCGTCAAGTCGTTACAGAACTCAAATCCCGAATCGCGAAGGTTTCCGCGCGCACGGAAAGAAACGTGCGAGACGGTGATCGGCTCAGGGTTGTACTTTTAGAATGGATTGACCCGTTATTTGGTCCAGGGCATTGGAACTCAGAAATCATCCATCTGGCAGGCGGCATAGATTGTCTCGGAACTCCGGGGGAACCGTCACGTACAATCAACTGGCGGGATTTCATCGAGGCGAACCCAGACGTGTTGTTCATCGCATGCTGCGGCTATCCGATCGAACGTATGCTCAAAGACATTCCCATTCTCTCTAGCCAAGAGGGCTGGGAACCCTTATCATGCACACGTAACGGGCGTATATATCTTAGCGATGGCAAAGCCTTTTTCGCCCGCCCCGGTCCACGGTTGGTAGACAGCTTGGAAATACTCGCGAACGCCCTTTACCCGGATATCCATCCGTTGGAACCGGGAATCCCTTACGCTCGTTCAGCGAAACCCCCATTTAAACCCCCGGATTAATTACAAAACTGTAATTCAAATTGTGGATTAGAATACCACCCGCAACCCCGTTTTTTGTTCGACACTTTTATTCAAACCGGTAATCCAATAGCCAGTGTGGATAAACGAATTATTCTTGAACACTCCCAAATGAACAGGCAATTTACGATGAATGCTGAAGACTTTCTGCAATTGTTGAAGTTTAATACATGTCCCGATTCGATCAGTCCACACCTGCAGGCTCTTTGGTACGATGCTAAAGGGAATTGGAATCAGGCCCATGCTATTGTGCAACGGCTGCGTGATCAAAATGCCGCACGGATTCACGCTTATCTTCACCGTAAGCAAGGCGATCTACAAAATTCCCGTTATTGGTATGACAAGGTGGGAAACACATTTTCAGAAAAGTTAAGCTTCGACGAGGAATGGCACTGGTTGGTTGATCGATCATTGATCAAATAACATCTTATGTTTAGGTTTCTGTCGGGGATTGTACTCGTTCAACTCATTACCGCGGCAAAAATCAGCCAATTCCGGCCAGGACGAAACATAAAAAGTAGATATCCTAAACAAGACTCATACGATTGTATCACTCCATATCGGACTTGGGCTCGGTCTTTGTCGCTTTGGTGTTGCCGGAGTGTCAGGACATGGGATTCCCACAGAGGGATTATTGGGAAAAATTTTCCCCATTTTTTCAGCTTCTATCGCTTCCTCAATCAATTGATTCGACCTTCTTGGTGTCCACTTTTACCTCACAGTCGAGATTTGACCAGACAGATATTACCGATGGCGAACTTCCGCAAACGATCCGAAAACGGTATTCAAAGGGTTTACAGTTAGAACTGGATTATATCGTCTGACCTCATAGTGACTATGGAACACAGAGGAATAGCCTTCAGGTGCAAGGCCTTGCTGGACGGTTTTTTTTACCCGACGATCAGCAAAGCCACGTAAGGAACGACATTGAAGACAATAAAGACGATTTTGAACAACCCGAGGAACGAGTATATGACCACGTTGTAGGTTTCTCGGGGAATGGGAAACCATCTACTTTGCGTACGGTACACCAGACAGGGGCCAATATAAACATAGTGGTCCAAAGTATCAACAGGCTTCCGTTTATGATCGCACACCACATGAAGAATGTTGTTAGTGTCTGAATATCCATAATAATTCTCCTTTATCTTTCTGCATCTCCGGATAAGATCGTGGTTCGTTATGCACTTTAGACCACATTCTTTATTTCTTTTCGTTCAATTGCCTGTACTCTAAAACACTTGAAAGATAGAGCAACACCGAATGCTTGCTCAAAACTAACTGAAATCTGGAGTGACAAAGGCTTCCCGTTGGGATAGGTATCTCGATACTCAAATTCGAACATCAAATCATATACCGCATTCTGGTGATTGAAATCTTTCATTCTTAATAGAATTGCAATCATGGAATTTCAAAACGGCAATATATGGCTTTTCCAATGCACAAAGTTCAAATGATGCTTCTATAACTGGCCCAATCCATACATTGTCATCGGGTCGTATATCACCGCGCCATATTTTCAAATGCTGCACTTCAGCATCATGAAAATTAGGCCACTCGCCATTATCGAGAATTAGTTGCCTATCTTCGACATCTATTATCGGGTCAAATTCTTTCATCTCACATAACGCTACACTAGACGACGGGTAAGCGTAACTTTTGCCTATCCGGTGGAAACCGAAGGCAAGGACGCATGTCAGCGCTTTTTATGGCTTTGACCATATCTCAAAGCTCTTTAAAGCGTTATCTGTACATGAATTAGCTTCGATCTCTTCGTCGTATTCTTCGATTACGTACTCAATAAAAGAAGCAAAAAAATTTCTCTGCTCTTTTGTGTAGCTCATATAAAACGCATTATTAGGGCCATCTCCCTACAGATGGAAAAGAAATTGGTCTAACTAAAATTCATCCATCATGGTACCTAAGCTAAGCCGTATAAAAGCAGGAAGAAAGTATTTTTCCCCTTCTGGGGACGCAAAACAAATAGGGTCCCAACTTGGGTTCCCCGACTGGCTCGGATTTAAGTGGATAGATTGTATTGGACTCACCACCTGTAGCGAATATCGGGTATCGGCCGAGGCTGTGCAAAAACGAAAAAAGTAGAAAGACGGTGGTAATACTCCGCACTTTGCTTCAAGATGCTGATAAAGGTCGGCATTTGGTAGTTCGGCTGTTTCGGGAAATAGGTGCCGGCGAAAAAGGGAACATGGTCATAGGGCGCTAGAAATAGGGTCAAGGGCCAACCGCCGAGGCGTTGAGTCAACATTTGGTGAGCAAGCTGATAGATCTTGTCCAGATCCGGGCGCTCCTCCCGATCCACCTTGATATTGACAAAAAGCTTGTTCATAATCGTCGCGGTATTGACATCCTCGAATGACTCATGAGCCAAAACATGGCACCAGTGGCAGGCGGAATATCCAATGGAAAGCAAAATTGGTTTATCTTCGTAGCGAGCCTTTTCCAAGGATTCTTCACACCATGGGTACCAATCCACCGGGTTGTCCGCATGTTGTAGCAAATAAGGACTGGTTTCGTCCTTGAGGTTATTAGAAGATTGACTTGCCATGGCAAACGGTGGAAGAATGCTGGAGATCACTACCCGTACTAGGATTTCTTAAAAACAGGCTGGTTATACAAAAGTGTATCATAGCAGGAAGCAGAGTTCGGGATTTGTAAATAGCCCTCCTCCACTACACTGACATCAATTGAGCAAATTCCGCAAGCCTCGTCCCAATGGGGACTTCACGGATTATGGCCAAGTCCAGATCACTGATTAACGCATCGTGTCCAGTTATCAACAGCTACAGTGACAAACATACGACGGTCGATCGACGTGATAAAAAACCACAATATACAAAGTGAACCTGCTTCTCTCGAACTCATTTATGAGTATCACGATCGGACAAAGCATCATTTCCACCAGTATGCGCGCTCAGCGGACTCCATGGATTGGGACAGCCAGCCAGATCCTTTCCGGCGTTTTGATAAAGCATTAACACTCGCTCTTGATCACCCGGCCGCTACGAGATTGCCAACTTACGATTCACTATTTGATATGAGACACGGACCGTCTGTTCCAATGGGACGGAATTCAATCAGTCGGTTATTTTATGAGAGCCTCGCGATCTCCGCATGGAAAGAAACGGCGGGAAACCGCTGGTCATTGCGTGTCAATCCCTCAAGTGGTGATCTGCACCCCACCGAAGCTTATCTGATGGCAGGCACGATCGAGGGCTTGTCCGATGGTCCGGCTTTGTATCATTATTCAGCTTACCAACATGCACTAGAGCGCCGACTTATCCTCACCATCGGAGAATGGGATGTAGTCAGTAGAAATCTGCCGGCCGGCACAGTGTTAATAGCTCTGGTATCAATTTATTGGCGCGAATCGTGGAAATACGGCGAACGCGCCTTTCGTTATTGTCATCACGATGTTGGCCATGCAATCGGTTCGATCACGTTCGCAGCGGCTGCACTTGGTTGGAAGACCAGGTTGATTAATTCCGTATCGGATGATGACCTGGCAACCTTGTTAGGTCTCCAACCTCAGGAGGGTATCGAGGCAGAACATCCAGACTGCCTGCTCGCGATCTTTCCCACGGATCATGACGCGTCAAATAAGGCACCGGATATCAATCTATCACGCTCGTTTCTTGAGCGGCTTAGGGCTGCTAAGTTCGAAGGCAGTCCGAATACACTTAGCAGCTATTATCGTGAATGGCCGATCATAGACACTGTTGCCGGAGCATGCCGGTTCGAAAGCCATCGTTCATTGAGTGCGAGAAAGGATCCCAGCATCGAATTCCAGAATACCAAGGAATCTGACCAAGATAGAAAGGTATCGGCACGTAAGATCATCCGGCTACGTCGCAGTGCACTGGCGATGGACGGTCACAGCAGCATTAGTAAAGGGACGTTTTATCGAATGATGACCCATATCACGCCACATCTAAACAACAATATTACCCCTGTATTATCCTGGCAGGCACGCGTATCGCTCGCTCTCTTTATCCATCGCGTGGAGGGCTTGTCCCCTGGATTGTATTTACTGATACGCGATCCTAACCACGAACAATCATTACGCCATGCGTTACAAGGGGGATTCCGTTGGGAGAAACCCGAAGATTGTCCACAGTCGCTCGGTTTGTATCTGCTGCGTGTCGCCGATACTCGCGATGACGCGCGCATCATCTGTTGCCATCAGCACATCGCAGCAGACGGCGCGTTTGCGCTCGGTATGCTGGCGGAATTCGATGAATCTCTTAAACAACACGGCCCAATGTTTTATCCTCGCTTGTTCTGGGAGACGGGACTGATAGGACAAATACTCTATCTGGAAGCCGAGGCAGCCGGTATTCGATCCACCGGTATTGGTTGCTTCTTCGATGATGCCATGCACGAGGCGCTTGGGATCGGTGACCATGCCTGGCAAAGTTTGTATCACTTTACGGTTGGTGGACCGGTGGATGATACACGGTTGCAGACGCTACCAGCCTATTGGCACCTGAGATAAACGATCCTGTGACAGATGCTCCATATTTGGCGCCAACATTACCTCGGTACTCTGGCCGGCCGTTCCCCCCCATAGGTGTTAACTTAACAAATATTATATAGAATAAACAACAGGTTAATGGGTTTGACGAAAGCATTTCAGCCGAGTGAGTCAGGCAAGTCCTCTGTGGGCGCTGGAACACCGGAATTCCTTATGCCGGTACTGGCGCGATAGTCAGGTGGAAAACAGTAGACAAAGGACACGCATATCTTTATTCTTATTATATTTTGATTTGTTGTTTTTAGGATTGAGTATAAATATGCCCATTGATATTGATGTATCCATTTTGAATCGTTGTTTTGCAGAAACAAAATCCTAGCCTCGGCGAAGGCCTGCGGATTTATCCAGCGATTGCGCAAGCTCGATCCCTTCGAGTTCTTTATCGCACTCACCTTCGGTGCGCTTAAATCAGATACACTCACCCTGAATAGTTTGGCGGATGAAATCCCGAGTGATCTTTCACGAACGGGCATTCACCATCGATTTACCCAGCAAGCCAGTGCCTTTATGAAAGCAATGGTGGCTGATTTTATGGCGATTTTAAAGACCGAAGGTCGAACCCTTGAGGTCGCGGCACTGAAGTATTTTACGGCGGTCAATATCATCGATTCAACCTCCTGGAAACTGTCCGGAGGGCTCGCGGCCGTATTTCCGGGCTATCACCATGCCGGATGCAAAGTACAGCTCATGTTCGATTATTTGACCGGTACGGTTAACCTGGTCTATTTAAAGAAACAAACTGCCACCGACCAAAACTATGCCCGGGTCTTAGCGGAACAACTGCAAACCGGTGCGCTGTATTTATTCGATATGGGCTACACCGTGGCTGACGCACTCGCCGCCATCGATGCAGCAGATGCCTTCTTTTTATCCCGCTTCAACAGCTTCGGTTTAAACCTGTATCGTCAAGGGCCTAACGGTTTTGAGAAAATCAATTTGTTCGACGAAATCCAGTACTTAACACATCAACAAACGGGCCTCGATTGGGCCGTGTGGGTCGGCAATAAAACGCACAAAACACAGGCTCGCCTATTACTCACCCGAATGCCCGAAGAAATCGCTAACCGACGTCGACAAAGCGCCAAACAAGCCGCGCACAAGCGCGGCAAGGTTCCCAGCCAACAAACGTTGTGCCTGTGTGACTGGGGTCTATGGATCACCAATATCCCCGAATCCTATCACGGCATGGATATGCCTCAATTGCTCGCGCTATATCCGTTGCGCTGGTCCGTTGAGCTTTTTTTTAAGCAGATGAAATCAACCTTGAAACTTCAGCACACCACAGTACAAAGTAATGCTCATCGACTCACCTGCGAGGTCCTTGGAACCTGTATTGTTGCCCTGTTTATCACCTTCTGCTATTCCTGTGCCCGCGCCCAGGCTTGGCGCCAGATGCAATGCGAAATCAGTTTCGATAAAACCGCAAAACACTTTCGCCGACATGTTGCACCACTCGTTGACATCCTCTACCACCATACTCTCGACCGGTTAGCTGTCTATATGATTGACTATCTGAACGGCATCTTGGTCCGTTGCATTAAAACACGCCAACCCAGCCGATCTAACTCCCTGGATGAATTCATTCAACCAAGCCGCTATCGGGATTATCGATTCTTCTCCGTTCCGATCAATTCTACGCCCCGGAGTATTGGCTTAGAGGCCTTTGAGGCTTAAGTTAACACCTATGGTTCCCCCCCTACCGTTTCGTCCCTGGACAGTCCCCACATCCCACCCGTGATTCCAAGGGTCATTCGTACAACGTACAACCGCAACAGCTAATGTCATTCGAGGCTGAGAACTGGCATTCCTGTGAAGAGTATTTGTATGGTGTAGACTTGTTTAATCACGGCTTTTGGTGGGAGGCGCATGAAGCCTTGGAGACAGTCTGGGTGGTGGCAGGCGGCAGGCACACCGAGACAGGGACATTCATACAGGGTCTTATCCAGATCACGGTCGCGCACCTGAAATGGTTTCAGGGATTGCACGATACGGCAACGCGAATGGCATTGAAAGGACTCGAAAAGATGCGGCGTTTCAACGGCACCTACCTCGGGATCGAGTGTGATATTTTTCGCTCGGACGTTGAATCGTATTTCTCGGGTAAAAACGAAACACCCGTTAGGATCAAGCTCCGATTGAGGTCAAAAAAACTGCGTGTATAATAACGCTGTTAGATAAATTACCACAGGGCAGAGACATGGGTTGGCGAGAGCGAAAACACGAAGACACCTACGACGAAGAAGAGATTAAATCGCGGCTTAATGACGACTTGCCGAAATGGTTTTATGAAAATGGGTGGATCCGCAGAAAATACAAAACCAGCGGATGGAAAGGCACTTTAATGGTTGTCAATACCGTCGGCCACTTGTCCGAAGCGGCATTTCACCACCCGGACCTTAGCGTTTCCTATGCTTTCGTTATCGTGAAACTAATGAACCACGCCGCTAAAGGGATTACCAACAAGGATTTCGAATTAGCTAAAAAAATCGAAGAGGTCGTGATGTGGCAACCCGGGCTAGAAGGTGGGGCCTTGGAGGGCACACCGGACGATCCCAGATTTAAATACCTAAAGTATGACTGAACGGGCACCTTAAGGAATCAGGCATCGAACTGATTTAATGTTATTTTTTTGGAGGTCTTACTATGAAATATGGTGCAAAAAATCAATTAACTGGAACTGTTAAAGAAATTAAACGTGGGACAATTATGAGCCAAGTAAATCTTGAAATCCCAGGTGGTTCATCCATGAGTTCGGTTTTAACATTGGAAGCGTTGGATGATTTAGGAATTAATGAAGGAGACCAAGTAAAAGTAGTCGTTAAAGCCGTTAATGTTTTGCTGATAAAAGAATAAATGTAGCAGAACCTTCAAAAATTTATCTCAGAATTATAAAGAACTAAAATCAGTGAAAGAGAGTACTGTATTTATTGCAGAAACTATCTATCTACTCTGAAACTTCCCCACCGGATTATTGGTGACGACACGGACGATAAACATGAAAGCCCAAGTGTCGCGGTGATATGGACGACCACCAAGGAGGATGAGAGTGCGGATAATGTAAGGAACAATGGTGCTTGCAATTGCATCCCGCTGACTACCAAAAGCTACGTTATCACTTATGTCAATATCCTTTTTTCAGGGTCCGTTTCTAACATAGGTAGAGTCGAAATTTAAAGCGATCGGATTCATATTTTAGATGGACATCCGTCTGCTCCTGGCTCAGGCTGTGTGAAAACGTAAAATCTTCAAATATCGATGGTATTTTGCTCTTTAGTTAGTTAAAAATGGACTGGTCCAGTGGTGTGGATAGACCTAATTTAGTGATTACCAGTTGTTGATGTGAGGCGCTGTCCCTACGGCATCAAAACTAGATGTGTTTTCACACGGCCTGGGTAGAAGAGATGTGGCGCGGTAGCGGTAGGTTAAGCCTATCTGTACTGCTAATGACCCTCCGTGGCGCCTGTTAAACCATACCGAGAGGCGAACGGCGCCCTTAGACACCGTTCTTAAAATCCTCACCGCTACCCGACCTTAATCGGAGAGCATTTAACGGCGGTGGTAGCTGGCCGCTAGTAGATCGCGCCGGTCGAACCTCCTCACTCAGGGCATTGCAAAGTTGTCAGCTTAATGGCTTAACAGCTCTGTTTTAATTGCTATCGAAAAAAGGCCTCACCCGATTTCGTACTTTATAGAGTTTGCTAAAACGCTTGATCAGCGTTTACAAGAAACAACTGGCCAGTTGGGGCTCCACAGCGTTCTGTTTGATGCCAAGATCAGTTAAAGTCAGGGCTCCCGGGCTCACTAAGTTATCATGCTCCATGAGTATGACCTGATCGCGTGTTAACGGAGGATTCGGTAACACACTCAAAAATGTCGCCTCAATCTCCCAAACCACGAAAGGCATAGGAATGAGCAGCCGTTTCCGATCTAGATGGTGGAGCAATAATTTAACTAAAGTTTTGTAGCTATAAACTTCCGGACCACCGAGTTCGTAGATCTGGCCCCGCGCGGCCGGTTCAGACAAAGCGCGCACAGCAGCTGCAGCAACGTTCTCCACAAATACAGGCTGCAACAGGGTATCGCCGTTACCGAACAAAGGTAGGACTGGGGTAAACCGAGTAATGCGGGACAAGGTATTAAAAAATGAGTCGCCGGGCCCGAAGATAACGCTTGGACGTAATATAGTGGCATCCTTGAAGGCGTTCTGCACCAATGATTCACCCTGAGCCCGAGCGCGCACATAAGATGATCTGGATTTGGGATCGGCACCGAGGCCAGAGAGGTAAACCAAGCGCTCTATCCCCGCCCGCTCTGCCTCTTGCGCCACGATTTGCGCACCACGCAAATGGATTGCATCAAAGGTAACATTGCCCTGCTCGACATAAAGGCTGACGGCATTGATCACTGCTTGAGAACCCTCAATGGCCTGGGTTACCGAGGACCGGTCTCGCACGTCGGCGTATACGTGAGCAAGACTATCCGCTTCCGACTTACGTGATGTGCTGATCCTCGGATGCCGTACCGCTACCCGTACGCGGGTTTCTACCTCAGATAGCTGTTTTACGATGTGACGGCCAACAAAACCAGTCCCTCCGAATACCGTAACTTGCTCAAAACTCATGATGATTGCTCAACTTCTTTATTTGGACGAACACCCGACGAATGGCGTTATACCAAGTTGTCTATATATTGGTGTTACCTTTCTCAGAAAAGGTTCCCATAGCTATAGAAGTGGCATTTTATATCAGGGAAATGAGTGGTTGAGAGTCACGAGAGTTGTGTCGCAAGAATTTTATCCATCTGTTACCCTATGGATAACAAGCACTTCGTTTGGGGGGGCGAAATCAGCAACTGCAAGAGGACGTTAAGGCCCTTAAATATAACGAATTTATGACCCAACACAAATTATACCGTAGAATACTATTGGTTCTATTTACGTTTGTTTTCCCCACTTTGCTCACTGTTTGTTTGGCGGCGGGTGTTTATACAATCGGAAAACGCTTGCCACATAACCGGCTCTTGATCAATGGGGTGGACTTTAGTATGCATTCAGTGTGTTTAAACTTTACTGTCGGTTATCCGATAGTTTTCCTCGAAGGTAATCCTTACGGTGACTGTGAGAATGCCGAGATTTTAAACTTACGGACAAAAGACCAGTGCTCCCTCGAGTGTCCAGCTAGGGTGTTGATGCCGGATACTGGTAAAAGTGCATAAAAATTGTTGAAAACTAGGAAACCAAATGATAATCCGATGATTAATGAGTAGCTTCGAAAACTATTTCTGACGTCCACTGATGCGTTGAAAAGGCCTTTTATTCGACAATTTATTCCAATGAGGCAACACGAAAAAAAGGTAACTTCCGGTCACCAATATGATAACCCACCCCCGAAATAGCCCTACCGCAGTTCGTTGAATTGGTGAGAAGGATAACGACACGAAGTAAAAAATCCAGATCACCAGAAAAGTGATTACGCTCCATTTCTGCATCTGCCACAATCCATAATAGGCGTATAACGCAACGCCGTTGATCGCCACGGCTACCATGGACGGAAAACTGGGAGCCGCTACAGCGATGATAAGAGAGCCGATAAGTTGAGAGAAGCCAATAACAAACAGAATTATGCATAAAATTGCTATCGAGTTCGGTCTCATGTTCTTAATACCCTGCTTAGGTCGGGAGTTTCAGCTGATCAGGCATAGTAATACCCCTGGGCAGCCTATCTTGACTGCCCTTTTTTCTTTTACAAACCCTGCTTCTCAGATAAAGTACCGATGGTGACAGTAACCACCTATATATTCTAGGGTCAAGCGATAGCCGTAAGGTCGGCTTTGGAGCCAAAGCCGTCATTGGGGTCTTTCTAATTGAGCAACTACATGAAGCATGTTCATGGAAGTGAGGGGTATTGAGTACTGAGGCAAACAATGGTCAAGGTCGGTCCCGATATTCAACCGCTGTGTGGTGCCGCCAAAGTGAAATCAGATTCAGCAGACGCTTTTGCGTTTCATTCAATACCACGGCCAAACCCGGTTTGATTCCCTTCTCGGAAGCTTCAAAAGCCCGCATTGTATTGCAGATCTGTCCATCCAGACGCACACCAATTCCCCTGACGTCTATCATGTTCCCCCAATCACCGAACATCTCGAGAGTCAGTTCGCAGGCGGTGATCAAAAACAGGACGTGTTTATCCGGATTGGCATCCATGGCTTCTATGATTTTTTCGGCAATATAATGAACTGTGGGAATGATGACCGGAACGGTTTTTTTCTCCGGCAGCGCATGGACGCACTTACCAATAAAGCACTGTCCGCATACCGGGTTTTCCAGATCGTGGATACATTCATCGGTAAAGCGGCCGGAAGGGCACTCAAAGGGTTTGTGGCAGTACGAGAATACGATGAGCAATAGGCTATCCTCGCGTTTCATATAGGCTCTCGTCAGTCACGAGTTCTATCCGATTTGACGTAACTATTCAGGCCCTGAATTCATTTTTTCGATGTGTCACCTCGACCAACGGAAGAAAGTCTTATCACCCATTGATAGCTCTGCGCTTTAAGATTGCCCACTGGTGTTCATAAAAGATGAGTAGTGTAGAAAATAGAAATCGATAATTACGACTAGACATTTGCTAAAAAAACACGGATCCTTCTTTTCTTTGTAGAAGTACAGATGGAAGGAGGAGACCCCGTGCAACAGTATATTTCTCAGAGTTTAGAAAGCTTTCAAAGCGTTTTTTCCAGATCGAGTACTTGGTTGTTGTTCTGCGCCATTGTGATTGGATTTATGGGGGCAGGAGAAATGATCGGCGTGACGTCGTTGTGTCGTTTCTGGCTATTAGATGAACTTGGTTATTACCGCTTGCTCCGTTTTTTTAGATCCAAAGCGTATGTCTATGGGGCGTTGCTCGATGCTTGGCAAGATTTTGTGAATCGCCAAGGAAAATCCGTTTAAGTAGCTGGACGAGCGATACTTCTGGGTGACCATACCGCGGTGATCAAAGATGGACGCAAGATGCCCGGCGTGGTATCGATGCACGAGTCATCGGAGACGCAAACGAAACCCGGCTATTTTCGGGCCCAATGTTGGGGCAGCATTGGCATCTTGATCGGGTCGTTATCCGCTTGTTTTTGTTGTCCTTTGCAGCTTCAAATTCATCAGGGATGGGCTCATTTAGGGTTGAACGACGAGCGCGATAATCCATGTCGGATCAAGCTCACCGACCGCTTGGTGGCCATGGCGATTCATTTTGCGGTGACGAATCACTGTCTGTGTTATTTGGTGTTGGATGCCTTTTTTTCAACCGAGGGCGTATTTCGAGCTTGCCACTATTATTCAATCCAGCATCAGGCGCGGTGGGTTGAGGTGCTGGTCAAAGCCAAGAATAGCTATGTGGGTTATTTCCCCGCGCCACCGAAACCCGCCTCTCGACCCGGACCTCAGCCGCTCTATGCGAGAAAGTGTGTTTAAGAGAATGCTTCGACCACCTTCATTTGTTTGAGACGGTGACCTGTCAAGTCTACGGTAAAACCGAATCCATCCGGGTTATGACGCTTACACTGTTATGGCGGCCCATCGCTGATCAGGTGTTATTTATTCTCGCCGTCACCTCAAAAGGCCCAATGGTTCTAATGAGTTCCGATTTAACGCTGTCAGCCATTGATGCCGTTGAACTGTATTGTGCTAGAACCCGCATTGAAATCATGTTCGCGATGTTAAAGCATGTGATCGGCGCCTTTAAATTTCGTTTTTGGACTAAAAAATTGCCAAAACATTCTAGACGCCCCTTTTCCAATCGTCTTCTCAAAGCCCCACAGCCCCAGGATATTCATACCGTTCAAGCGTGCTGGCGAGCCTATGAAATCTTCGTGCTCTGTGCCTCCATTGCCTTGGGGTTAATGCAATTGATTGCGCTCCAGTATCAAGATACGATTTGGTCTGAGCACTCGCTTTATCTTCGCACTCAATCGCGTGATTTGCCATCGGAGAAAACCGTCAAGCAAATTTTAGCGCCATTGTTCCTCAAACAATTCTTTCGACTTGAGGAAAATGGCATGATTCAACAGATCCGTGCCCGCTTGATGGCTGTTTCCGATGAAATAGATGACGATTAAACTGAATGAGGCGTTCTATGCTCTAATTCTCTGCGATCTTCAAAATTTTTCATCAAACATACTACGATGGAGAGGGTAGTTTTGCCCCGCTTTTCTCGCTGTTAACTCACGACTGCCGAGATAGGCTTTAAAGGCCTCCACATCTTTAAATCCGTACAGAAAGAAGTCGCCGTCCCGCACATAGGGTTTCTTTTGCAGATAAGAGCGGATCATCCCGTAAAGATGCCGAATTGGCTTTCGCCAGAAATAACCCAGCACTCCATTTTGATCGTGTTGCACAAGATATTTCAACGCCTTGAGACGGAGGTGCTTTTGAGTTGAAGGACGAATTCCTGGGAGTGTCCGCCAATGTCTGATTCCTTTAAGCGAATAGGTCGATTCTAAAACCTGCGCCCTTTTGTCCCAGGTTGCTTCAGCTGCATTCCAAGATTTATAGCTGCCCCATAAATGTTTTTTCCTTACCTTCATCACAACGCCTGCGCAAGCATAAACCGGTAAAAGAAAACAGGGTCAGGTCGCGAAATAAGAATTGTTACCCTTGCGAACAATCACCCCAATAATTAGAGTCAAAGAAAATTTAATTTTACTTCTTTTCAGGATACCGCGCATTACGTTTGAATGACTGCTTGTAACCCAGATTGTGTGAAAACGTAAAATCTTCAAAGACGGTGGTATTTTTATCCATATTTAGATGAAAATGGACTGATTAAGTGGCGTTGATAGACCTAATTTAGTGATTACCAGCTGTTGATGTTAGGCGCTGTATCTACGACGTCAGAATCAGATGAATTTTCACCCAGCCTAGGCCGGAAAGCGACTATTGCGTGTGATGAGCACGATTCTACATGATCGATGTTGGCTTACAATCCAGATTGTGTGAAAACCTATTTAATGCCTGGATTGAGTAGAGAGCCCCATGACGAATCGCCGGAGGCATACCGGGTGTCTTTCGGCGCCATTAATGCTTTCGAGTACTGATGGGCCATGTTAGAGGTGTCCTGCTTTCATCAACCGGTCGGGAGAAATCAAATTGCGGATCGAAACCACGCACTCAATGACCAATGTAAAGAATGTTTGGCAAAATACATGAAGAATGTCAAACTGTGTACTCCTGGGCGGAGCCGCCTGTTGTCCCGCATCATCTGTCTCGACGGGGACGGCATACCTCAGAAAGAGGTTTAGAACGTTTGCTCGCAAGAAAAGTCATTGTCAATACCACGCCTTATGCGGCTTCTTACGTTCGCGTAGCCCCAAACATCTTGAATACGCCGGATAATATCGAAGTAGGTCTTCGTGAAATCTCGGCGCTTGTAAAAACATAGAAGCAAATGGATCGGCGACTACTTTGTCTTTTGCTTTTAACCCTGCCTCTAAATTCAGCCGATTCCGGCGAATTCCGGTTAACCAAAGCTGCCTATTTCGATGACTACGTTAATCAGGGAGCCCGCATCCTGGTGGTCGTCGCCCATCCTGACGATGAGTCTCCGGCTGGACCACTTCTCGCTTATGCATGCCTACAGCGAGGGAACAGTTGCCACATCGCCGTTTTCACCCGTGGTGGCGCCGGAACGTGTGGGATGCTACCTTCTTATTGCAAACCTGACCTCGCGACGGTGCGCACCCGAGAAATACAAAGAGTCGCCAAACGTTATGGAGTCGGTCTTGACATCGGCGACTTCTACAATCAACGAGTAAATGGCCCACCAAGTAGTGAAACCGTCGAAGGCTATCGCGCGATCTGGGAAAAGCAAGGCGATCCCCGTCAATGGCTTGAGGCCATTATCCAAAGATTTCGCCCGAACATGGTGATTACCTTCGACCCCAATCATGGCTTCACCGGAAACCCCGAACATCGGCTTGCCGGTTTGCTTGTCGACGAAGTGCTGAACCCGGAAACCACGATATCCCCTGGTCGACCCCATCTAGTGGTTTTTCATATGCTCAACCGTTATACAGTCATCAAGGCCCTGCTGGGCAACGATCCCGCCTTGCCCACAGAACAATGGCCGCTGAACCGCTCGTGCGGTGACCAAAGCTGCGTGAAAATAGCGATGCAAATCGCCCGCGAACACCGCAGTCAACTCGCCGTCTCAGCGCTGGCCCTGTTTGTTCTTTTCGCCGATCAGTTCGATGTAATTTACCTGAGGAAACTCTCCTATTCCCCGCGCAAATTGGTTGAGTTTATTGGAAAATCGCCCTAGTACCACCCACCCTAAATAACCAGGGAAAAACTAACCATTCCGCATCGGCTCGCGTAGGATGTGGTTCGTGCCTCACCACATCCTATGGGAAAATGGGCCAAAATCCGCTTTTACGCAGTAGGCTTTCTATTCTCGGATAGCCTCCTCGTGCGCTTATGCCAATCCTTTGTGCATCATCGAAGCTCTCGAGATTCCTCACGTAGGATTTTCTCTACGGAGTTTTTCACTTCGTTAACCGCACTTTCGGATTGGGCTTTCATTAATCCAACTACTTGGTCACGGGTAAGCATCAAATCGTCTAAATCTTCCATGCGAAATTCCAAGTTTCGTTCGAACACTGTCTTATAGACATTCTCGTGAAACGAATAAGTTATTTCGGCGGCGGATCTTTCCGATCTCAGCACAACATGTGTTGGTCGAATGTATTCGGTAACCTTCCAAGTGATTAGATAATCTTTGTTCCTAATCCGACCACGCTCGTGAATGCGGTCGCCTAATTGATAGGGTCGTTGAGTCACTCCACCCACTTCAGTCGTTGCAGGGTGCCACTGTGGCCAGAATCGCGCCGTTGTTATGATGTCAAACACACCTTCAAGATTTCCGTCAATCGTAATGGTGGTGACTACCGACGCCAATTCATCTCGCTCCAACTCACTCGTGGTGATTTGGCCTAGCTGCTTGGAGCAGCCGGTGAGCACTATAAGCAGTCCCAAGAAGACCGATTTAGTGAAAATATAATTAGTCATTGGGATTTTCCCGTTTTCTTACGTCAATTTCTCATTGTACGAGCAAATCCGATGTCAGTATACTTAACTTGATTGGATTCTGGTCGTTTGCTGTTTGGGCTTTTATGGGACAAAGCCAACCTTTCGAAAAAAGGTTTACCTTCGCCATGAACGGTCGATTTGCCGACTCTTTCAAGCTGTCGCAACGCAGCTATCGACGATTCAGACCATCGAATAGGCGTTGTTATTTAGGGTGCGGAGTACCAGCATATTAATAATAAAGGTTTTTTCTCCTTTTCCTTCCCCCCTCAAATTTGAGGCTTACAATCCCCCTGTTTTTGGGAGCACACAAACCAACGATCTTCTTTTACGATCAGATACTAAAGGAAATGCTACGCAACATTTGGTACCTTCATGGGTTTAGACCCAACCCTTGATTACTCAAAAACAACCATTATTAGTTTTCCCAGGGGGTTTCTCGAAGCTCGCATTTCTTCAACTCTGTTTTGTTACACTTTTTTCGCTGCACCGTAACTCAGACCACGCTGCCTTTGTTCTAGTACTGTTTTATCGTGTTCATACATACTCCATAATTTTTGTTCAGTTTGAACAAATCCGAGAGCTATCATTCCAAACACAGCGCCCAAGACAAGGTTGTCTTGCTTTTTTGAGGACATGCTCTTAATTTCCTGCCCTAGATTGAATCTTTTTGCGAGTTTAATTTCCCGCTGCTTGCGGCGGAACAAAATAATCCAGTCCGCTTGATACCCCATAGCTTGCTGCGGGGTTGTTCATTTTTCGTGACTCCGCTTTGAGCTGAATCTTCCAGATCAAAGTTGGAAACATCAAAATTACATCCGAGGCCTCAATCCACGGATCGCTCTCTTTAACCATAACTCAACTGGGCCGATTCCCCTGCAACCCGTCGTTGGACACCGCTCCTTTTTCCGTGATTCTCGCGCCTATTTAGTTCGCTCATAGGTTCCCACAAGCTCTGCGGTGGCAATAACGTGTCCATCTATCACCGCTTCCAACTTTGCCTTCGTCGGAGTTTCTAAATCAGGAGGTACTTTATCCAGCGCATAAAGTTGGTGGAAGTATCGGTGCCGACCAATTGGCGGGCAAGGGCCGCCATAACCGGTACGTTTCCAGTCATTCAGACCCTCCAAAGTACCCGAAGGAAGGTTGCTCGACTTTACGGCCTGTTGAAGGTTGTCTACATTGGGGGAAGATTGTAAAGTACCCAGTGCACCCATGTCATCTTCGGCGCTTTAGGGTTTGGTGCGTCCGGATCGTCGACTATCAAGACTAGACTTTTCGCCGCTTCGGGCACACCCTTCCAGGCAAGCGGCGGTGAAATATCCCTTCCATCGCATGTGTATAAACTTGGGATTTCACCGTTATGATTGAATGCTGTAGAACTCAGGATCATAGTCGTCATTTCCTTCAGGTCGTTAGTTTCGCTATTGACATCACCGAGGTATGCGTTACCAACAAGAATTACCACCAATGGCCAACAAAACCTTAAATTCACTCTGATCATCGTTAGCTCCCGTCAAACAGTTCCAAAGACCCTTTTTGTCCTTATGGGGGCATTAACAAGTTCCCGCATATCCTAACAGCTTGTACTGAAATTTTGGAATAATGGCTTTGAATTCTAGCTTTTTTTTAATCGGCTAAGATGCAACAATACGTGGCATTTAGAAACAGGATAGTATCGGAAGAGTCTTTGCATTCACTCTTCCAAAAACGGTAATTTTAGAAGATACAATATCTTCTATTTTCTAATTTGAAAATAATAGGAGGGTAGTCCGTGAAAAGAGAGATAAACGATACAGGAATAATGGTTAGCCCGATCGGTCTTGGGGGGATACCCTTATCGATTGACGGACGGCCGTACGAAGATCAGGCGTTCAAAGTCATCGAAGCATTTGTCGAAGGTGGCGGGAATTTTATTGATACCGCGAACGTATATTGCCTGGATAATTCCGATCTTGGCCACAATGAAAGGCTGATCCACAAAGCTTTGAAACAGCTTGGTCAAAGGGAAGCGGTTACGGTCGCCACCAAAGGCGGTTTAACGAGGCCGGGGGGACGTTGGGAAGTGAACGGATCCCCGGAATTTCTCCGCCAGTCTTGTGAACAAAGCCTCAAAGACCTGAATACCGAGATAATCACTTTATATCAGCTTCATGCTGTGGACCCCCATACCCATTTTCTGGATTCTCTAGAAGAGCTGGTTCGCCTTAAGGAAGAAGGGAAAATTATGCACATCGGTCTGTCGAACGTTTCGGCGGGACATCTTAAAACCGCAATAACGCACACGACTGTGGCATCGGTACAAAACCGCTGTAATCCTTTCTGCAAAACCGATCTCGATAGTGGCATGATCGACCTGTGCTCGGACAATCAGGTAACCTATATTCCTTACAGTCCCGTAGGTGGACACCACGGCCATGTTCGCCTTCCTGAACAGTCGACGTTAAAGAAATTAGCCGAAAAATATGTTGAATCCAGTTATTGCATCGCCTTAGCGTGGTTATTGCAACAAGGCGAACACATCCTCCCCATTCCCGGTGCAAGTCGAGTCGAAAGCGTCAGGGACAGTGCACGGGCTGTGACAATCACATTACAACCCGAAGATATTAAGGCAATCGATTCTATTCCCGATGACTAATACAGTTTCTAAACCTCGAAACGAAAAATAATAAGTAGTGTCGTAAAAATTCTATCTAGCGACAATTTCCATTCTCCTACCCTGCTTTTATTGAATTTGGAAAAAGTATTCCTATGACCGCTTGCGGTCGTTTTGGCTCATTCGCACTCCGATCAAACCCAACAAGATCGGTCTGTTTGATCGGGCCTGAGCTGGACCCGATTAGGCCGGTTTTATAAACTTGATTAGAAGACACAGCTTCTGAATATCGATAGACCCGATGACGGTTAACAAAGCTAGTTTATGATTCAGAATCATGGCTCGAGTAGTCTAACTTCATAATAATGCAGGTTAAACTGAATTTGGAAAATTCGGTTGCTGGTGCTTGTTCTGGATTCTATCGGATTTCGACGAATGTCTGGGTGGCTGTTGGTGTCCAACAAATATATGAAACGAAGTTTTGAGCATCTCGTCTATCACCTGGGCATTACACTCGTGCTACTTGGTTCCTGCACTCCGGTGCAAACCATAACACAAAGATATCCCTCTTGGGGTGAAGAAGTTTTACTGCCGATTCCGGAACACAAAACAAAACTTCATCTGCGTATTGCGATGCCAAAGCAACCTGCTTTTGCATCAGCCTGTATACTCATTGTCCATGGCATGAATGAATACGTTGGCCGCTATGTGGACGTTGCGGAGTTTTTTTCTGAAAAGTATATCGTTGCCGGGGTGGATCTACGCGGCCATGGGTTAACGAACCCGGTTTTGTTCGAGGCCGACCGAGCGATTGCTCGCGGGGCAAATTCATTTGATGCCGGCGAAGCATTTTTGGCGCAGTCTGAATTGACGGATTTGGAGCCGATGCGCCAAGATCTGGATACCGCTTTGCAGTATCTTGCCCAGGTTTGTGACCAAACCAGCAGCGTCCGCCCGCTGCCGCTGTTCATAGTGTCGCATAGCTTAGGGTCGCTGGTAACCGCCTCTTATTTGACGAATTCCACCCGGGAACATAATGTTATACAACGCGTTGGAGGCGTTATTTTCAGCGGCCCGGCATTTTCCGTCACCCGGGTTCCGGGATGGCAGGGGTGGTTTCAAAATCCGTTTATCCGGTTTTCCTTTCACACACACGAGCATTTTTTAACGCCGCATAGCCAGCCATGGCCAGAAATGGCGTTAAATCAGATCGTTTCGTTCATTTCTGTCCCCATCCAGGACGGTTTTATCGAGGTATTTTCGTTGCCCCTGATGCGCCGAATATTCTCTCCCAAAACCCCCGGTTGGGTTGTCGAATATCTAAGCAATTGGGACGAAGAAAGACAACGCCACCGAGCCGATAATTACATCATTCGACAGACGATTTTGAACTATGTACTGGGCGTTGAGAAGGAGATTATTAAATTTCGGCGCGAGATGGCGCATTTCACAACTCCATACTTTCTAATTTATTCAGCCCATGACCCAATCACGCCCGCGTGGGGTATGCATGATTTTGCCACCGCCAGCTTTGAAAACCACCCGGACAACGAACTGTTAGGATTTCCTGATCAGAATCATCATGAACAACTTTTTTCAGCACCGCCCCTAAACCATCAACTTCTACAAAAAATCGACCGATGGATCTCAAAGCGCTTGGCTTGAATGAGCCTTTCTTAACGAGAATAAAACTCATCTCTGTTGACGCTGAAACGAAAGCATCCTCGACCACGATGGTTCGGGATGTGCCTTCTTTTTGAGGCTTATGGTTACCCGGTGGGATCTGAAAAGTATTCCGGGGCATTGGAGATATCCTTCCATAAATTCGGGCCTTCGCGATTTTCGCCCAAGCACCGTTTTTCCATCCCGAGGTACAGAATAAACTGAGAGAGATCGGTCAGGGAGATCCAGCGATATTTCGAGAGTATCATCATTCGAGAAAGTGTTTTCATGCCAAAAGGAGCACGTCTTCCCGGTCCATTTTAAAATACAGCTTCAGTTGCGTGAATGTTAGAACAAACCGCCCAATTCAGGTTTTATGAGGAACTAAACGATTTTTTTCCAGCCGAAAGGCGAAAGTGGTCGATCGATTATCGATTCAAGGGCAGTCCTGCCATCAAAGACCCAATTGAAGCGTTGGGCGTTCCTCATACCGAGGTTGATTTAATCATCGTAAACGGTGAGTCGGTGGGATTCAAATACCGTTTGCAGCAAAGTGATCGTGTCGCCGTCTATCCGGTTTTCGAAAGTTTTGATATTTCGCCCCTCGTCAAACTTCGGGAGCTACCGCTCCGCAAAACCAGTTTCGTTGTCGATGTGCATTTGGGCAAACTAGCTCGGCTGCTACGGCTGTTAGGCTTTGATACCCAGTATCTAAATAACTATGAAGATGCGGAAATTGTTAATATTTCGGTTGCCCAAAAGCGGATCATTTTAACCCGGGACAGGCGCTTGTTATTTGCCAAGGCAATCACCCATGGCTATTGGCTTCGGTCGATGCAGGCGGAACAACAAGTCCAAGAGGTTTTGCAACGTTTTGATCTATTCTCACAAATCAAAGCGTTCCACCGGTGTTTATTGTGTAACGGAAAAATTAATCCGGTTGAAAAGGAAGACATTTCACACCTTATGGAGCCGAAAACCCGCATCTATTGCGAGGACTTTTTTCAGTGTGAAGGCTGCGAGAAAATTTATTGGAAAGGTTCCCACGTAGAGCATATGAAAAAAACATTGTCACGGCTGTTAGGCGCGGGCGCGGACCCGTTCGGCCAAGGCCAACCCTAAATGATGAAATCACGTTTGGGGTAGGAATTTTTGCGTATAATTCTACGGGCTTAGACTCGTTCGATGTTCTTGCTCTTTATTAGGCTTTTGACGTTCTATCGCCAGCTTTCGGTTTGGATTGAGGACGTTGGTTTTAAAGGCGCTCGATTTTGTTTTTAAACCGATCATCGCCTAGGAGGCTTGTATAAAGAGAATAGGAGTCATTACGAGGGGAAGCGGTTTTAAGTCAGATTTTTCGATTAAATGATGAAATACTCCCTTGTATTTCACCCCGCTGGTGTCGCTACGCGGTCCTAATTTGCTCAAGGCAAATTAGTGATGCGAATAGTGGCCCCTCGCGACGAAAGTTGTGAGAAATGCGGACTAGGTGGGCGAATTCAATTCAGACAAACAGTCTTTTATGATGACGATGTCGCATCAATGGATAGAAAGTTCCGATGTACTGCCGATTTTTCCAACTCTTGTCTGGAAAGTTCAACTCACTTCCGGGGCACTAGAGGCCGTGAATGGAAAGATCCTAGAAGCGCTCAAAATACTTCGCCCATCGGACGACGATTTTGTTTCTTCAGAAGGCTGGCAATCGAATAAAAATCTGCACAAGCTAGATGAGTTCCGTGAATTGGCGTCATACATCAATGATACAGCTACAACTATTCTGCAATTTTTGAAAATAGGTTACGATGCTTTCGAAATCACCGGTTGCTGGGCCAACATAAATCCAGCAGGCGCCTCGCACAGGAGACATAGTCATCCAAACAACTTTCTAAGCGGTGTTTACTATGTCCAAACAGGGGCAGGGGGAGATACAATTAATTTCCATGATCCGAGAATTCAAACGGGCATTATAAGACCGCCCGTTACAGAACTTACGGCGGAAAATACCGATCAGGTTGTAGTGAAAGTGAGCAACGGTACTCTCCTCATTTTTCCGGCTTACTTACAACATTCTGTCGATTCGAATAGGAGTGGGGAAGAAAGAATAAGCATTAGTTTTAACATTATGTTCTCGTCGTTTACTGAAAACCTCAGTAAGCCTTTATGGTAACTGCCACCGTGTAGTTATAAAAATAAAATTCTAATATTGCAAACCCTGATGCTCAGACGTTAAAGTCGCTTGCCAGCCAAAGTCGGTGTTTTGTCCGTGCGGGTTTCGAGTTTCAGATAACTCAAAAGACGCACACTACCCTCCTTGTGCAGAGTTTCATGAATTTGTTCAACAGCCGCGAGGATATCCGACAGCTCCCCTTCAATGTCAGTCCCCGAAGCATGGGTTTCAATAATGAAGTCATGACCCTTAAGCATTTCAACCACACGCGTGACCTGCTCTCTGACGGAAACACCACTGCACAATGGGATGACCTGTAATTCAGCGGTTGCTTTCATTTAAAGTGCTCAAAAAAATAAATTCAGTCCCTTTTTACTTGTTCCAATTGGTCAACACACAGTCACTCCGACTCCTCTTATTCCGCACTAGCCGGCTATCTCTTAGACCGGGTATTTCCCGATAAAGTCCGGTTTGTCTATCTCAACGCCGTTATGTCTGAGAATGTCATAGGCGGTAGTCACATGGAAATAAAAATTAGGCAGTATGAAATACTGGAGATAATCCATGCCATGGAAATCAAAGGTATACCCATGCAACTCAAGCGTAATGGTTTTTTCATCCGTGCCATCGATCTGTTCCGGTTTAATGGATTCGAGGAAAGCGATCGTATTATTAATGCGATCATGAAACTCATAAAAGGTCCTTTCATGGTCTTCAACACTGGCGACTTCTTTTCCTGACAGCCGTTCGATACATTGCTTGGCGAGATCGCAGGTAATCTGGATCTGTTTGGATAACGGAAACATATCTGGGGCAAGACGGCTGTTGATCAAAACTTCCGGGTCAATCTTTTTTGCTTCTGCAAATGCTTCGCCTTTTTTCAAAATCCCATTGAGATTATTCAGAAATCGAATAAAAACCGGTACAGAAGCCTGATACATCGAAATCGCCATAATCGCTACCCCTAAAAAAATTTTGTTTTAATAATAACTCCGACCCCATTGCTGTTCGCCCCCTAGTTCGTAGATAAGTCGACTAATTCTAAGAAGCTAAACGGTTTCAGTGATTTATGAATAGTAACTGTAACTTCTCAATAAGTCCGGGCAATAATAAAAACAATGACTTATACGTGTAAAAATCTCGTTATTTACGATGTTTGAATATTTTTTATCGTAAGTCATTGATAGTTGGTTTCAGGTTTAGGAAAAAAGATGGAAATCGTAGTTTCCTCCCGTTCTAACTCATTGATTTAAAGGCTTGCCTGGACTTTTGCTATGGGACAGAATATGTCGCCTTTCGGCCATTATGTAGAGCTATTCATAACGGCCGAAAGCGGAAGCTCAGTGTATCGAATTTCAATAAAGGAATGGCTTGACCCTTTCGCCCTAAAGACCATCGTCGCCATCGAAGACCCCGTAGTCAACGCTAATATTCTTGCTCATCTCGATTTGCCCACAAGGGCACCGCCTCGTTCCAGACATTCTATCTCTCCGCGACTGCCTAATACCAAACCGACAACCACTTCAATCCGGTTCAATCAAGATCCGATCATCCTCTTTGGCCTTCGCCTTTGAAAACAGCTAAATTTGTCAAAATCTTTCTACTCATCGGAGATATAGTCCTCCCCAAGGGCTAATAATTCTGGTTTTAGGTCATGATTGACAAATCATTGCGCCATTGGTACTTTTTAGAATAAAAAGGTGGTTTATTTTTTCTATTCTCTTCTCGCAACTAAACGCATAGAATACCACCTCGATTGATCATCACCGATCCAGCATTAAATGCCCAAACCCACTGATATCACACTCCACCAGACCAGTCGTGTGCTTGAGCTCCACTTTGATGACGGCTTTACCTGCAACCTGACCTGCGAATATTTGCGCGTGCATTCACCCTCTGCAGAAGTGCGAGGTCACGGACCGGGGCAGGAGGTGTTGCAAATTGGCAAGCAGGACGTCAATATCAAAGGCATAGATCCGATCGGCAATTACGCGATCAAACTTATATTTGACGACGGCCACGACAGCGGACTGTACAGTTGGGACATGCTGTACGATCTCGGTAAAAACTACCAGGCCAATTGGCAAATGTATTTACAACGATTAAAAGATGCCGGCGTCGAGCGCTAGGCTACAGATTTAGCCTTCACCGCAAGGACCTCCCGGGGAAACCTGACTTAGTTTTTCTGGCTAGCAAGAAGATGAAATTTGTTCACGGCTGCTTTTGGCATCAGCAACCGAATTCTGTTACACAATTATCTATTCTGTAACATGCGTCTAATCTAGCGGCACCATTTTGCCTTCATTTCTTTAGCGACGTTTTTTTCAGAATGTCTATTACGACCTCTTATATGTAAAATTTGGCCTTGATCAAACAATATTTGTTACGATCCCTTTTTCTTTAACCTTCTAATTGCGGAAGTGAAACGTAATGGAACCACCGAAAAAGTCCAGTATCATTCACCAGATTGCCGTTGCAGTTGTAATTGCGTTGCTTGTCGGAAGCTCTTCACCTTGGTGGTGGACAGAGTTGCAAAAAGAAAAAAGTTAAACCCCGGAGACCCACATGAAATATGTCATACTCATCACCGCGCTTTTCATGATCACAGCCTTGGCACTGGCCAAGGAAGTCAAGACCGGGGCGCTGACCCTGAACGTACCCGACACGTGGACGCAGGAAAAGGTAAGGTCATCGATGCGGGCGGCTCAGTTCATCGTTCCAGGCCCTGACGCCAAGCCGGAAGAAGCCGGGAAACTGGTCATTTTCTATTTCGGTTCTCAACAGGGAGGTACGGTGGACGCCAACATCCAGCGATGGGTCGGCCAGTTCGTGGAAAAAGGTCGTGACGTGAAAAAAGATCAGGGGGATTCGGTCAATGGCCAATACAACCTGGTCAACATCACGGGCACGTACAACAAACCGTTTGGACCACCTTTTGCCCGCCAGAGCAAACCGGCGCCGGGTTATCAAATGTTGGCCATTACCGTGAATACGTCCAAAGGAAACTACTTTCTGAAATTGACCGGCCCGGTCAAAACGGTCTCCGCCGCGGAAGAGGACATGAAAAAGGCAATCGGCATAAAGTAATCGTCAATCTATCCGCAATCACCGCGGATACTTTTTTTGGCGGGAAGGGAGAGCGCATTGCTTCCTAACTGTAGCGACCTTCAAACATCACTTTTTTCGACTCACAATAAATGACAATATCCCGTACTCTGGCACCACATTAAATGACAATGGACCCAGATTATGTGCCAAATGTATTTGGATTGACACCCAACTCCCGGGCTGTTTGTGCAATCGGTTGATCAGATTCAATCGCTAACTTAACCGATGATTCTCTGAATTCTGATGGATATACTTTTGGTTTTTCTTGACTCATTTTGGACACCCCTCTTTTTTGTTTATTTTACTTTAGGTTGTGTGTCCGTGTTAGTGTAGCCACTTCATCAGTGTCCGGAAAGGATCGGGAACGGAATATTAAAAATCAATTCGCAAATAATTACGCCTAAAATTTTTGCAGCCGATTGCGGGACTGTTGGGTAATTTCCGAGTTTTTTGTATTTTCGAAGTCTGTTCTAATAGCAGTTTGAGTGGCCTTGCAACCCCTCAACGATTGAAAAATTCGTTAATCTAGTTCCAACAGTAACCCTCTGAATGTCGCCTTTGGGTCGTTTCTTGCCTGTCAACAATGCCTAATCAATGGAATCTACCCCAATGACTCTGCAAAGGTATTAGCTGGGTATCTGTCGCAAGTATCAATGTAAGGTCTTGTCAGAGGGTTCAATCTACCTCAAGACAGCCATAGGCTCATTTTACCCGCGGGTTTTCACTTCGTTCCATTGCCAACTTGCTTGAAGCCAACCGCGTAAAGTTCCGCAAGCACTATCTTCTATTTAGCTGTACGCGGATACGTTCCAGTACCTCATATCCGGTAACGACGTGTTTTCGAATCCCGGCTGCGCGCATTTTCCGCTCCAGTTCCCGATATTCACCCCCTTCTGTCAGCTCTGCCTCGGCATCGAGGTAATCCAGTATGTATTGCAACCTGTCACCTCGGTCATATAAGCGTCGCTCCAAACTGTGTACCGCATCCTTCAATCGATGAACCTGTGCATAAAAGGAAACATTCATTCTTTCCCGCAGCATGAGTTTTGAATTCATTGCAGCAATTTTCTCAGCGATCTCATGAACCAGAGATTCATCACCAGTATCCAATGCATCTTGTGCATACCCCTCATAACCGGCGATGCGCGCTTCGAGATCATTCACATCTCGTCTGGCTCGTGTCTCTTCCGCCATTAAAGCAATCAAGTCTCGCTTTGCCTCATCAAGGCAAAAATGTGCGGATGTGTGTGAGAATTCCATATACAGATTCATAAAGGGCTCCAATAATACGATATGGAACACAACATATTATGTCAGAGCTTACCGCTTCAACATAATATGTCAAATGATTTTGAGCTAATGACTTGGTCTTAAGCTCAGAGTTAATCTCACTCAGATCGGATAGGGTGGACTTGAAGCGTGGTCGTCTCAAAACGGCTAGGAGCTGTCATTCGACCGAAATGCTAATATGCGTCAAATCAACCGCCATAAAACCCCATTTTGCATTTGTCACCGTAGCAATTTATCGGATCTTTAACATATGTTTGTTTATCTAAAACCGGCGTTTATTTTTCCTGGATTGTTAGGAAAGTATAGCTCCTAATTCTCCGTTCCATTTGAGCATTAAAAGCAGGACTGAATATTTAAGCATTTCCTGGCTTTTGCTATAGCACTTAGACTTTCGGCGTAATCGGGCAAGAAAGTGTCTAAATAAGCTGTTATAGCCTTCTACCGTATAGGTTTCAGCTTTGGATTGTGTCTGTAATTCAGTCGGGATAAACTTTTCATAAGGGCTCCAATAGTCGCTTATCACACCTTTTATGTGGGTGGTTTTGATGGCGTCCCATAATGCTCGCCCGGTTTTCGTGTCGCGGGAGCCCACAGCGCACGAGAGAAAGCGCTTTCCATGTCGATCAACAGCAATCCAGATCCAGCAATCGTTTTTTTACGCCAATGTAAGTCTGCATTTCATCCATTTCTACAATCTCAACCCCCGCGTCCGATCGAATTGTCTCAATTGATTCGCCATACGCTTTGATCCAGTAATATACCGAAACATGACTGCATTTCAAAAACCGGCCAATTGAGCGGAAACCAAGCCCCTCCAGGTAAAGTTCAAGCGCTTGTCGTTTAATATCAAGACTTATCCCCCGGTGACTAACGGTATGCCTATAGCCACACGATTTACATTTATATCGTTGTTTGGCTTTAACTATACCATCTTTAGTGCAGTCGTCTGTGTGACATTTTGGGCAGGTCGTCATGGTCAGTTACTCAAGTAAAATGGTTACTTTACCAGAAACTATACTAAATAAACAATACCCAAAAATTTATCTCAGAATTATAAAGAACTAAAATCAGTGAAAGAGAGTACTGTATTTATTGCAGAAACTATCTATCTACTCTGAAACTTCCCCACCGGATTATTGGTGACGACACGGACGATAAACATGAAAGCCCAAGTGTCGCGGTGATATGGACGACCACCAAGGAGGATGAGAGTGCGGATAATGTAAGGAACAATGGTGCTTGCAATTGCATCCCGCTGACTACCAAAAGCTACGTTATCACTTATGTCAATATCCTTTTTTCAGGGTCCGTTTCTAACATAGGTAGAGTCGAAATTTAAAGCGATCGGATTCATATTTTAGATGGACATCCGTCTGCTCCTGGCTCAGGCTGTGTGAAAACGTAAAATCTTCAAATATCGATGGTATTTTGCTCTTTAGTTAGTTAAAAATGGACTGGTCCAGTGGTGTGGATAGACCTAATTTAGTGATTACCAGTTGTTGATGTGAGGCGCTGTCCCTACGGCATCAAAACTAGATGTGTTTTCACACGGCCTGGGTAGAAGAGATGTGGCGCGGTAGCGGTAGGTTAAGCCTATCTGTACTGCTAATGACCCTCCGTGGCGCCTGTTAAACCATACCGAGAGGCGAACGGCGCCCTTAGACACCGTTCTTAAAATCCTCACCGCTACCCGACCTTAATCGGAGAGCATTTAACGGCGGTGGTAGCTGGCCGCTAGTAGATCGCGCCGGTCGAACCTCCTCACTCAGGGCATTGCAAAGTTGTCAGCTTAATGGCTTAACAGCTCTGTTTTAATTGCTATCGAAAAAAGGCCTCACCCGATTTCGTACTTTATAGAGTTTGCTAAAACGCTTGATCAGCGTTTACAAGAAACAACTGGCCAGTTGGGGCTCCACAGCGTTCTGTTTGATGCCAAGATCAGTTAAAGTCAGGGCTCCCGGGCTCACTAAGTTATCATGCTCCATGAGTATGACCTGATCGCGTGTTAACGGAGGATTCGGTAACACACTCAAAAATGTCGCCTCAATCTCCCAAACCACGAAAGGCATAGGAATGAGCAGCCGTTTCCGATCTAGATGGTGGAGCAATAATTTAACTAAAGTTTTGTAGCTATAAACTTCCGGACCACCGAGTTCGTAGATCTGGCCCCGCGCGGCCGGTTCAGACAAAGCGCGCACAGCAGCTGCAGCAACGTTCTCCACAAATACAGGCTGCAACAGGGTATCGCCGTTACCGAACAAAGGTAGGACTGGGGTAAACCGAGTAATGCGGGACAAGGTATTAAAAAATGAGTCGCCGGGCCCGAAGATAACGCTTGGACGTAATATAGTGGCATCCTTGAAGGCGTTCTGCACCAATGATTCACCCTGAGCCCGAGCGCGCACATAAGATGATCTGGATTTGGGATCGGCACCGAGGCCAGAGAGGTAAACCAAGCGCTCTATCCCCGCCCGCTCTGCCTCTTGCGCCACGATTTGCGCACCACGCAAATGGATTGCATCAAAGGTAACATTGCCCTGCTCGACATAAAGGCTGACGGCATTGATCACTGCTTGAGAACCCTCAATGGCCTGGGTTACCGAGGACCGGTCTCGCACGTCGGCGTATACGTGAGCAAGACTATCCGCTTCCGACTTACGTGATGTGCTGATCCTCGGATGCCGTACCGCTACCCGTACGCGGGTTTCTACCTCAGATAGCTGTTTTACGATGTGACGGCCAACAAAACCAGTCCCTCCGAATACCGTAACTTGCTCAAAACTCATGATGATTGCTCAACTTCTTTATTTGGACAAACACCCGACGAATGGCGTTATACCAAGTTGTCTATATAGCCATAATGCGAATGACCGCTTCGGAACCTAAAGGAGTCATTGGCATCGTTCAACTGCCCACGCTTAATTGAAGAAATGAACCATTATATTTATGATAACCCCATTTATTTTTATACTGCGAATAGTTATCCAGTTTAAATCAATAGCTACTCCGTAGTAGCTGTTTTTGCGAGAAAAATTCCTGCTAATACAAAGCACCCGCCACTCAGTTGAAGTATAGAAAGCGACTCTGTCAGTAGCATCCACCCAAGTATGGCAGCCAGTACTGGCTGCCACAGCAGGATCAGGCTTGAGTAAGCTGCTGGCAGGCTTGTGAGTCCCACTGCGATTAACCCCTGGCCCATGGCGTGAGAAAACCACGCTAGTCCAATCAGAACTAGCCAGCCATACAAGGTCATTGGTAGGGATGCATCCTCAGTATGAATAGCAAAAGGTAACAAGATGATTGCGGTGATAGCGCTGCTCCATAGCATTAAAGTGCTTGCACTGAATCTTTTGGTTAAACGGCTAATGGTGAGCAGGTAGCCTCCATAGAAAAATCCTGTGAGAACCCCCAGCGCATCACCCATGAGATGTGTGCCTCCAAGATGATGGCTGTCCCCTGCTAATAGCATTACTCCAAATATCGCCAAGCACAGACCGAGCAAGAATCTCTTCGTGGGAATTTCCTTGAAAATCAGCCAGGCTCCCAAGGTGACAAACACCGGGGCAAGATTTCCAAGTAACGTAGCGTTGGCGACTGAAGTGAGTTGGATGGACCAGTGCCATGCTCCCAGATCCATGGCGAACCAGAGTCCTGCGCTGGCAAGTAATAGATAATCTCGAGTGGATTGAGGTGCATAGTGTGCGCTGGAGTCCATCAGAGTCCAGAGCCAGAGTGGGATTACTGCCAAGGCTACCCGGTAGAAGGCCGTTGTGACCGGACCTAGTTCAGATAGGCGAACGAAGATCGGTGAGAAGGCAATGGCGGTTGCGCCGAGGATGAGCGCAAGATGGGCATTGTGGGAGGTAGTTTGCATAGGGGGATTGTATATTAGCTCCCCAACTCCAGCTACCAGACGCCAGAATGGCAAGCTTTTCGCCAAAGCCGTCGATCAAATCTTCTAAGCGAAAGGCAACGACTGACCAAAACCGTTCATTCAGAAGGTTACTGCTAGAACTGGATTGACACCTAAATCACGCGACGTCGAAAGCGGTAGCTTGGATTTATTCTTTAGAAAGCTAATTAATCAATCAATCACGTAATCTATTGTCATTATTTCTAATAGATGTCCGTTTGGATCTTCAAAATAAACTCCACGACCACCATAATCGTTATTGATCTTCCCATCATCACTTGAACACGGACCACTGCCAAAACTAATGTTCTCTAATTTTACGCGCTCAAATATTTCATCGAATTGTTGATCGCTAACCTTAAAGGCATAATGGTTCGTAGAAAAATTATCTTGCCTATCGAAATCTAACGTCAATGTAGAATTTACCTTAACTACGGCAAAATGGCCCCACTCTTTGATAAATTCAAAGTCGAATATCCTCTCATAGAACTTGGCTGATTCAACATTATCTTTCGAAGCAACAATGGTATGATTTAATGTAATTTCCATTATTCTTTCCTTTCTAATTCTAGAACTCACCCGCCAAACCTCGGCAGCTTTTTAGTCAGGCGTAGTGCCTTGGTTTGGCGGGATGTATTCATGGTTCATTGGTAGAACTACGTGTGGATATTAAGTTGTAAAGCCACGCAAATATCGCTCCGCTAATCAAACCATCCAGAAAAGCCCAAATCAAGCCCACAATGCTACCCACAGGACTTATGTTGTAGCCACGATAGAATCGTCCTAAGAACGTAATTTCCTCTGTAACGCCATCAAAGACAATGATCCACAAAGTACCAGCGAACAAACCGAGTCCCCAGACGATCCCACATGTCAGTGCAAAAGATTTTACATTGAGTCTCATTATTCCACCTCATTTTCCTTATCTGGAACACGTTATTATCCAGTTCCTGGATATCCCCGCACTATTTACCGTTATTACAAAAAAACGGGTTTGATGCATAAGTTTTTTAGGGAGATAATACAATTACGTATGTTGACATAAGTCGGATAACATCTTATCAGACAAAAATATCTCGTATTCGTCGCAGCCGAGGGTCGCGAACCGATATTCCGCACAACGACGTAAAAATTGACTTACTTTGGTAATTTTGGGAGTACATTCACTCTGATCAAACCTCACACCTACGCCTTGTCGTTGAACAAATAGTCGATAATGTCAACTCTGGTATGGCCAATAACCACAGCATGGCGGTAACAACACATGCCGATGTCAACACGGATTTCGGGTAGAGCGAATACCTAGGAGGCTGTCCGAGAATAGCGAGCCTACTGCGGAAAAGCGGATTTTGGCCCATTTTCCCCATTAAATTGATGAAATACATCCCTATATTTCACACCTGCGGGCCGCTTTCAGCGGTCCAAACCCGCTCCAGGCGGATTTGTCGTTAAATACAGCAAGTATTCGCCTCATTTAATCGAAAAAATGGCCTCAAAACCGCTTTCCCTCGCTACGACTTCTATTCTCGGACAGCCTCCTAGTTTACTCCTCACGCAAAAGCATCTCATCCACTCGTCTCGACTCTTTGATCTATCCGCTGAAATCCCTATCCAATTTATAGGGTTCGTCACAATTAGTTTTGAATTGACTACAGTAGGCAGTATCGAATTGAGGAAAAAGGCTTGATCTCTGATCAGTCGTAGGGGGATATGAAATTTTCTTACTGAGAAAGATTTGACAATTTTCAACAATAGCCTGCCGATCGGTTGAACGATCAACAAGATTTACCGCTTAGATAATCAGAAATTGGCTAGCGGTTTTTGTTTGTGGTAGTTTTGTCAAATTGATTGCAAATACCTGGAATTGATCATGGGTGAACAGTTCGACCCGGAAGGCCTCCGCCTTCCCATCAAGCTGGATACGACGTCTAACGGAGAATTTGTACCCAGGCCGTTAGGCGCCGAGGTACTTGCCGCCAAGTGTTTAGCGTATGACTGCGTGTCGCAAGCTGCCCAACGGTTAGCGCTAACGCGGCGCCAGTTTCTGAAATCGGCCTGCGGTGCGGCGGCGACGCTGTTGGCTCTCAACGATGCGTACGCCGGACCGAACAACGCAGGTGGGTTTTTTGACCTTCCGCGGGAATCAGTTTTCGAAAGAGAAGTTGCGGAAAATGCGTTGGGTGGGCAGGAGTTTATATTTGATATTCAAGGCCATCACGTCAACCCCAAGGGTAGTTGGCGGCGCAGGAACAATCCCTGGACGTACATTTTTCGATTTTTTCCTCAAGCTAAGTGTGGTGACGGTGCGATTGAGTGCTTGTCAGCGGAACATTTTATCCGCGAGGTTTTTCTCGATAGTGATACCGATTTAGCGGTGCTTTCCGCGGTGCCTGCAGCGCCCGAAGACAACCCACTGTCCACCGAAGAGGCAGCGGCAACGCGTGCCCTGGTTGAAGCACTGGATGGGCGTCAACGACTGATGATACACGGGCTAGTGCGTCCTAATTTGCCGGGAGCCATCGATGCCATGTCCATCCAAAAAGAAAAATATGGGGTTGCTGCCTGGAAGACCTACACCCAATGGGGACCGGAAGGGACGGGTTTCTGGTTGGACGATCCAAAAGTCGGGATTCCGTTTATCGAGAAAGCCCGTGAATTGGACGTCAAGATCATCTGCGTCCATAAGGGCATCCCGCTGTTTAGATTGGACTATGAATATTCCACCTGCCTAGATATCGGTGCTGTCGCCAAACGTTATCCTGGCGTGAGTTTTATCGTCTATCATTCCGGATTCGAGTTTGACCGCAAAGAGGGCCCCTACAACCCGAATAACGCCAAAGGCGGCGTAGATTCGTTGATTAAGTCATTACTGGACCATGATATTCCCGCGAACAGCAATGTCTATGCAGAACTCGGCAGCACTTGGCGACGCTTGATGCAAGACCCTGAACAAGCCGCCCACGTGCTCGGCAAGTTGTTCAAATTTGTTGGCAAAGACAATGTGCTGTGGGGAACCGATTCCATCTGGTACGGTAGCCCCCAAGATCAGATACAGGCGTTTCGGGCATTCCAAATCTCCGAAGGTTACCGCGAACGCTACGATTATCCTGAAATCACCCCTCAACTACGTGCCAAGGTTTTCGGACTAAACGCCGCCGTGCCGTATAAAGTTTCACCCGAAACCCTACAGAATGACGTATTAAACGATCGGGTCGCGCGGGTAAAATACGATTATCTATACGATCCCGAGCCCAGTTTTACCACCAATGGGCCGACAACGCACCGCGAGTTTCTCAAACTCTACAACTATAAAGGCGGCCCATTGTGAAGCTGTTTGATACTCAATCCAAGGGGTTTCTGGGGACTAATTGCACCGACATAACTCGATCCTTTTAGGTTCTTAAAAGATTAATTGAACGGGGTGGACAAAACCGGCGAACATGAATTCATGTTCATAGGGTAAATTACCTTATCACCGGTAGCGATATAATGATCAAAAGCTGATTTAAACTGAGGCAATCCACGTGTATGACAAGCGCCAGCAACACAATCGTTACCAGCGGGAAATATTCGATGCTCAGGTTGATGTATTTAGCCAGGTCATCGCGAAGGATATTCAGGATCGAACACGCCGGATCGTTGCGGCGGCTGATTTAAGACCCGACAACCGGGTTTTGGACGTGGGCACCGGTATCGGTGTTTTGATCCCCGATTTTCGTTTTTTTGGCGTGACTGACATCGTAGGTTGTGATATCAGCATGGCCATGCTCGCTGAAGCTCAGCTGCGATTTCCGGAAATAGACTTCTGGTGTGGTGATGTGATCGATCTACCACAAAAGTTCGGTTCATTCGATGGTGTGTTTTTTAACGCCATGTTTGGTAATGTCTGCAATCAAAGACAAACTCTGGAGGCCATCCGCCCCCGGTTGACCGTCAACGGACGGATCATCATTAGCCACCCCATGGGAGCATCGTTCCAAGCCCGGTTGGCGCGTGACAATTCGAGTTTGGTTCCGCATCGCCTTCCCGATCGAAAAAGATTAAACGCGCTCATTGGTGGTTTGGCTTTACAGATACATCATTTTTACGACGAAGACCCACTTTATCTTTGTTGTTTGAAACAGTACCACAGCCAAAGTGAATCAGTTGTTGATTGATGGGCTATCGTCAGACCACCGTGTGAATTGAGAAAATGGTTAGAGTTTATTTCGGTGATGCTTTGGGCGATTATGGATTTGGCCAAAATCACCCTTTCGGTCCGGACCGTATTCACGCGTTCTGGAAGGAAACGGTCAAACAAGGTCTGGATAAAAAGGTCGATATTGGTATTCCACGTATCTGCGAAAGAGAAGATCTAACGCGTTTTCATACAGAAAAGCATGTGGAAAGGGTATTCCAACTTTCGAAAAACGGCAATGGATACCTGGATTGTGGTGATACACCTGCTTTCAAGGGTATGTTCGAAGCCGCTTACCACGTCGTCGGTTCTGATTTGGACGGTTTAAACGAGGTTATTAAGGGTACTCATCCACGCGTTTTCGTCCCAATCGCCGGACTTCATCATGCTAGTCGAGATTCAGCCGCCGGTTTTTGCGTATTCAACGATGCAGGGATCTTGATCGAAACCCTCCGAAAGCAGTTCGGCATCAAGAGGGTTGCCTATGTTGATATCGATGCTCATCATGGTGATGGTGTTTTCTACGCATTCGAAGATGACCCCGATTTGATCTTTGCGGATATTCACGAAGACGGGCGCTACCTATATCCAGGGACCGGATCGAGTCACGAAACCGGGAAAGGTATGGCATTGGGCACCAAATTAAATATACCGCTGCTCCCCGAAAGCGGCGACGAGCGATTCTTTCGCGTCTGGCCCGAAGTCGAGGAATTTATTCGTTATGGGAAACCCGAGATTATACTTTTTCAAGCGGGTGCTGACAGTATCAAAGGTGATCCGATCACCCATCTGAGTTTTTCTCCGGCTGCGCACCGTCATGCTACAAGGCAACTTTGCGCGATTGCCGATGAATTTTGTCAGGGTCGAGTCATCGCTCTCGGTGGCGGCGGCTATAATCGCGGCAATCTGGCGCTTGCTTGGAATGCGGTCATCGACGCAATGCTCGAATGACCGCGAAGCGTAGTAATCGATGACATTCAAGCTATCCCTTTCATTTTTCTTCTATAACTTTTTCATTAACGGCGCGGTGCTGGTGGAATATGAGCCGATCCATTGATATTCCTATCATCGATATTGACCTATTGGTTAGCGGCAATGAGACTGTGCTGGACAATGTCGTCAACCAGATCGGTGTCGCATGCGGCGCTGGCGGGCTCTTCCAGGTTACTAATCACAGTATCGGCAAGTCGCTGATCGATCAGGTACAAAAGGCGCAACGGGAATTCTTTGCAACACCCCAGGTTCTCAAGCGGAAGTTAATGCGTACCAAGGATAACGCCAGGGGTTATTATGATCGGGAACTGACAAAGAATACCCGAGATAAGAAAGAGGTGTTTGATTTCGGTTTCAAACCCGCGCCCGATCTTCCGGACGATCATCCAAGCAATTGGACTGTTGATGGCTACAATCAATGGCCGTTGTGGTTGCCTGAATTTAAACAAACCATGATGATGTATTTTGATGCCTGCGAAGATCTTGCGTTGAATCTCACCGGCGCCATCTGTCTAAGTCTTGATTTGCCGCGGGATCGATTGGATTCTTGTCTTGTTAATTCGCATACAAGCTTTATCAGATTAAACTACTATCCTCGCCAAGACCCGGTGGCGGACAAGCCAAAAACATCAGTTGCACCACTTGGGAAAATGGGTGTTCATCATCATTCCGATGCAGGTATTCTAACCTTATTGTTGCAGGATCAGGTCGCTGGGCTAGAAGTTTTAAATGCAGATCGGTGGGATATTGTGGATCCTGTAGAGGGTGCCTTATTAGTAAACCTAGGGGATATGATGCAAGTTTTTTCCAATGATCGATACAAAGCTCCACTGCATCGTGTTTCCGCCAGTGTAAACCGGGAACGTTATAGCGTCCCATTCTTTTATAACCCGGCTTATGAAAGCGATTGCTATCCCCTCGAAACGCTGGTCGATAAAGACCAGCCGCCTAGATACTCCAAAATCAACTGGGGCGAATTTCGCAAGCGCCGCTCCGATGGAGACTACGGGGATTATGGGCAAGAAGTACAGATTTCAAATTACAGGATTGTGTAAAATGAAACCCACTAAGCTGGGCGCTCGGATCGTCACAAAATACACGCGGGAAACAAGGACGGATTAGTTTAAGCCATAGTCTCTGTCATCACCCATAGAATACAGTCATGAACGTCCGCAATTGGTGTGTGCCATTGCCCTGGTTTGAAGCATGAGTTGTCCTCCGTATCGCAACAACTCATGGTATATTTATAGGATCGGTTCTCGTGTGTGTTCCAATGCCTGTTTCTATACTCTCCGTACAGTTGGCACTTTGGGTTGAAACCTCGTCGAAAATTATTTTGATATCCAAATGAAGTGCGGGATTTTTGCGGGGATTAGTTATGCATTGTTATGCAACTTTAACAACTGGCGCTCGGCAGGTGGTTAATAAAAACAATGGCTTAAGAATAAGACAGGCTCTTTTAATGCGATGGTCGCGCGTTCGAATCGCGCACGGCCCACTTTAAAAACAGGTACTTAGCGTACATTTTCAAATCCTCCATTTTCCGTTGTGTCAGTTTTGTGTATTTGAGTCTACAGATACAACGCCTTAATTATTCCTTGATGTGTCACACCCTCTTCCATTCGTGAGTCACGCCAAGGCCCTCTGGCGCTATTAAAAAGACTAACAAACCTGTATTTTCTAGCGCCATAATAATAATTACGCTTGCTTGCTTCAGTAACAAAAAGTCGATCAGGAATTTTTTTTTATTAACTCGTCAGTCACGAGTTCTATCCGATTTGACGTAACTATTCAGGCCCTGAATTCATTTTTTCGATGTGTCACCTCGACCAACGGAAGAAAGTCTTATCACCCATTGATAGCTCTGCGCTTTAAGATTGCCCACTGGTGTTCATAAAAGATGAGTAGTGTAGAAAATAGAAATCGATAATTACGACTAGACATTTGCTAAAAAAACACGGATCCTTCTTTTCTTTGTAGAAGTACAGATGGAAGGAGGAGACCCCGTGCAACAGTATATTTCTCAGAGTTTAGAAAGCTTTCAAAGCGTTTTTTCCAGATCGAGTACTTGGTTGTTGTTCTGCGCCATTGTGATTGGATTTATGGGGGCAGGAGAAATGATCGGCGTGACGTCGTTGTGTCGTTTCTGGCTATTAGATGAACTTGGTTATTACCGCTTGCTCCGTTTTTTTAGATCCAAAGCGTATGTCTATGGGGCGTTGCTCGATGCTTGGCAAGATTTTGTGAATCGCCAAGGAAAATCCGTTGAAGTAGCTGGACGAGCGATACTTCTGGGTGACCATACCGCGGTGATCAAAGATGGACGCAAGATGCCCGGCGTGGTATCGATGCACGAGTCATCGGAGACGCAAACGAAACCCGGCTATTTTCGGGCCCAATGTTGGGGCAGCATTGGCATCTTGATCGGGTCGTTATCCGCTTGTTTTTGTTGTCCTTTGCAGCTTCAAATTCATCAGGGATGGGCTCATTTAGGGTTGAACGACGAGCGCGATAATCCATGTCGGATCAAGCTCACCGACCGCTTGGTGGCCATGGCGATTCATTTTGCGGTGACGAATCACTGTCTGTGTTATTTGGTGTTGGATGCCTTTTTTTCAACCGGGGGCGTATTTCGAGCTTGCCACTATTATTCAATCCAGCATCAGGCGCGGTGGGTTGAGGTGCTGGTCAAAGCCAAGAATAGCTATGTGGGTTATTTCCCCGCGCCACCGAAACCCGCCTCTCGCCCCGGACCTCAGCCGCTCTATGGCGAGAAAGTGTGTTTAAGAGAATGCTTCGACCACCTTCATTTGTTTGAGACGGTGACCTGTCAAGTCTACGGTAAAACCGAATCCATCCGGGTTATGACGCTTACACTGTTATGGCGGCCCATCGCTGATCAGGTGTTATTTATTCTCGCCGTCACCTCAAAAGGCCCAATGGTTCTAATGAGTTCCGATTTAACGCTGTCAGCCATTGATGCCGTTGAACTGTATTGTGCTAGAACCCGCATTGAAATCATGTTCGCGATGTTAAAGCATGTGATCGGCGCCTTTAAATTTCGTTTTTGGACTAAAAAATTGCCAAAACATTCTAGACGCCCCTTTTCCAATCGTCTTCTCAAAGCCCCACAGCCCCAGGATATTCATACCGTTCAAGCGTGCTGGCGAGCCTATGAAATCTTCGTGCTCTGTGCCTCCATTGCCTTGGGGTTAATGCAATTGATTGCGCTCCAGTATCAAGATACGATTTGGTCTGAGCACTCGCTTTATCTTCGCACTCAATCGCGTGATTTGCCATCGGAGAAAACCGTCAAGCAAATTTTAGCGCCATTGTTCCTCAAACAATTCTTTCGACTTGAGGAAAATGGCATGATTCAACAGATCCGTGCCCGCTTGATGGCTGTTTCCGATGAAATAGATGACGATTAAACTGAATGAGGCGTTCTATGCTCTAATTCTCTGCGATCTTCAAAATTTTTCATCAAACATACTACGATGGAGAGGGTAGTTTTGCCCCGCTTTTCTCGCTGTTAACTCACGACTGCCGAGTAACTGATATTGCCCGTTACAAAAAGTCAGATCGCACTGATGACCTGATTCGCAACCGCAATACCATTGAATTTATCGGCATTTGGGAGCAGCTTAACAATCCCGCTTTTAAACCCGTCGAATTCGACGGGTTTAGAAAAGAGGCGGGTTTAAACAGCTTTACACTCACCCCCAAGCAATGGATTGAGAAAACCAACGCCATTGGCATTATCTCCAAAGCCGGGCGATACGGTGGTACTTATGCCCATAAAGACATCGCCTTTGAGTTTGCAACATGGATTTCAGTTGAATTCAAACTGTTTCTTCTAAAAGAATTTCAACGATTAAAAGAAGCAGAGCAAAAGCAGTTAGGCTGGGATATAAAACGTAACCTTGCCAAAATCAACTACCGCATCCATACCGATGCCATCAAAGAGAACCTGATTCCACCCAATCTTAGTAAAAAACAAGTCAGTTTTATTTATGCCAACGAAGCCGATGTGTTAAATATGGCGTTGTTTGGCAAAACCGCCAAGCAATGTAAAGTGGACCCATGGGTCAAGACAAAAACCCACTTAGTTTAAGTTGTACATTCAACTTCAATAGCAGCTGGATGGCACTGCCCCGGGTTTGTCTTCTCTTTTGATCTTGCTTTTGCGGTGGAGGCCCCCGTTCCGCTAGTCGGGTCAGAGGGAGCCGGCAAGCCCCCGTCTTGCCCAGAACCGTGCGTACGGGTCCGTACACGGCTCCTCACGTAAGACATACTCAATATTAAAGCCTACGCAATCCATTTCCTATTCAAGTTTGGCAAACTCCGGCCGACTTACTTAGACTTTTCCTAATAAAGACTGACTATTAACATTTCGCAGCCCATCATCACAGGCCCTACTTGTGTAGTGTTCTTTCAACGATCTCGCACACTCAATTCATTCGCTGTTTACGACGCAAATAGTTGACTGCTCCTTTTAAAGGCTGATCTCAGACACCAATATTCGACCTATCATCATGATCACTTACATGTTCCGCCCTTCAACTCCAACTTCCTGTCACTGATTCGATGTTTTATCCTCATCCATGTCACCCTGAAATCATCGACACCAAATTTTACGATTACTATGGCTTCATCCGAAGACCCTCGGTTCATAACGCGTACATTACTGCAGCGCTTAGGGCTTAAAGAATCGCAGTTACTCCGACCCAAAGCCAACGGCCCTTCACTGGGTAAGATAGTCACCCGTTTCTCGATCTACCTACCTTCAATACAACAACACATTACGATGAGAATACTGGGCTTCGGTGGTCGCGGGCACCGTACCCCTGTGTTGCCGCCTTACGAAGGTTCACTTACGTTTAGGTGACCGATTCGGCTAGAGCTTCCTTCAGATCCCGCATTGGCTCTCAATCACCGTGATTCCCTGTTGGGTAGAGACTGAGAGTTTCTTTGGGCACACTTGCTTTCGCCTACTTCTTCCCTTCTCACAAGGTGAAGGCTGGACTTTCACCAGCTAGCTGACTACCATGCCAGTCACACCACTGCGCTTTATTTTTCAAGTTATGCTGGTCGTTAGGGCTGCAAAGAGATATACATGGAACACGATTCAAGTACCGGAATAGTCTATGTATTAACAAACCCAGCAATGCCGGGTATTGTTAAAATTGGCAAAACTTCACGTGGCTCCATAGATGCACGGTTAAATGAGTTGTATTCAACAGGAGTGCCTGTTCCATTTGAATGTGCTTTTGCTGGGCGAGTATCTGATGAATCAAAAGTTGAAAAAGCATTTCATCTGGCTTTTGGCCCATACAGACTAAATCCCAAGAGGGAGTTTTTTCAAATAGAACCAGAACAAGCTATCGCATTATTAGAGCTAATGGTTACTGAAGATATAACGCCAACCCTTCAAGCAGAAGCAGAAAAAGTGGACGCAGAGGCAAAGGCTGGATCTGACAAATTAAAAGCACGTCGACCTGTCCAAAATTTTATTGAAATGGGTATCTCAATAGGGGCTGTGCTTCAATTTACGCAAGGCAATGAAAGTTGCACCGTATTAAATGGTCGAAGAGTTAGTCATCATGGTGAAGAAATATCATTAACCGCTTTAACAAAAAAATTGCTAGAAACTGATCGACCACTGCAACCATCACCATATTGGTTGTTTAATGGTCGTCGATTAACTGATATTTATAATGAAACGTACGAATAGCCCTAACCAATCGCTCCAGCTGACCGTAAAAAGCGCCGCTCCTATCGTCGCTCTGCTTTTTACGGCATCTGAGCTCGGTCGTTAAGCGTCATGCAGATATTTTCCCTGCTGCGCGGCATTCTGATCGCAGAGTTCATAATTATGCACCCGGTTGCCATTGCCGGATCTGCTGCCACAATTAGCGAAATTCAGACTGGCTCCTCATTCGACAATCGAGCCTCCATATCAATCGGCGAGCTGTTCGACGATCCCGCAGCCTTTGAAAATCGTCATGTTCGTATCGCAGGTATAGTTGGAGATCAAGATCCCGCTGGACACTGGCTCTATCTAGATGACCAAACGGCTCGAATCTACATTGATACACCAATCGCCATTCAACAGCTTCACGGAAAGATCGTCACAATATCTGGGATTGTTGAGGTGGCGCACGGCATTCCATCAGTGGTTGCGAAAGAGGTGAAGTAGTGCAACATCAGCATTCAAAATCGCAACTGCAAGCTGGTTCCATCTGACGCTTAACCAGGCGTTCCAGCGGACGCGCTGAAGGCGACGTTATGCAAAGGGACACCCACACAGAATTCGTGACATGAAATGAAACCAAGCGTCTACATTGAGATTTCGATACTGAGTTTCTATTACGAAGTCCGCACCGAACCAGACATGGTTGCTCGGCGTGAATGGACGCACGAATGGTGGGACGATCACATTGCCGAATATGATGCATACACTAGTGAAGCTGGGATTGAAGAACTTGAGGGTGGTTCGTTCCCTGGTAAAGAGGACGCACTCAAACTGATGGACAGTCTACCACTCCTTGACATCAACGAACCGATCGCTGACATCGTCGCGACGTACATTTCGCATCATGTCATGCCCAGCGATCCTGTGGGTGATGCCCTTCATCTTTCAATCGCGTCGTTCCACAAATGCGATTTTCTGGTAACTTGGAACTGTCGTCACTTGGCAAATGCAAACAAGTTCGGCCACATCCGTCGGATCAATACGTTACTCGGTCTATTTGTTCCGGTTATCGTGACGCCGCTTGAACTACTTGGAGAAACGCTATGAAACCCGACCCGGCAATTGATGCTATTCGTAAAGTACGCCATCAAATCTCGGCTTCCGTTGATCATGACCCCCGGAAACTGGTGGAACACTATCGCCAGCTTCAAGGGAGGCATCAGGATCGAATCGTCTCGCGTAACGTCGAAGAGCCCAAACCGAAAGACGAGAATACTGCATAACACGGCGCTCATCGTGTCGAGTTAAATCCAGAACTTTGGGAGTTAAAAGGAAGAAATGAAATTAGTTAAAAGGGGTAGTCAAATCAAGTACCACCCGCATAGCGGGTGGTTTGAGGAAGCCCCCTTGAAGGGGGCTAAGAGCTTATATTTAGGTGGAATCCTCAACCCCAAAGAACTAGCATAACTTTCAATAAATAATTCCACATCAAACTGGAAACATATTTTTGAAACTGCTCTGAATATTAATCCCTTAATGTTCCATCTATTGTTTTTTCCGATGTTTCAGCGTGATCCAATTCTTCTTATTACCTTGACGGATGACCAAGTGAATTTAACAAATCTTTACGCTGGAACGGCAGAGCCTATTTGCATCGCACCGGCAGAGCCGGTGGCTTAATGTAAGGAGTTAGCTCCTCTTGGTACAACATGTAGGGGTAATCAGTTAGCGAATCTCGGTAAAACACGTAAGGGTGGTCAGTAATCTGCATTTACCGTCGTATCAGGAAGGGTTTACGCCCCGTTTTAATCGTCGTACCCCTGAACAAAGTCGTGGGTTGGTTTTTCGCAGCCCTACAGAGCACTCAGTTGTTATTGGGACAGTGGTCTGCACAGAAATCGCCCATAGTTCCAGCACAATATATAATATATAGTGGGTGGAGGAGCTAAGTGACTACCCCTTAATATTAATAAAAAAGGGTAGCGTCCGCTTCGATTTTTCTTTGATTTATTCAATTCTGACAAAATCCCCGATGAGTACGAAGATCTTATCAAATTTAGCTGTTCCCGGAGACGAAGGCCATAGACGATGAACGGATCATGATTAAACCGAATTGAAGTCACTGATTCAGGTACAAAGCAAACTGATCGCTAATCGACGGGTTTCTACGATTAGGACTCCTTCTTATCCGATTCCAGCGATAAGCCAAGCTTACCTAACAGTTGGTTCATATTCGATAAATCGACAGGTAGTATAATATCGGTGTCGCTGGAAGCGAGCTGGTTCAAGGACTTAAAATATTTCTCAGCAAGACTCAATCGAATGGCGTGATCGCCACCGGGCATTGAAACCGAATTTCCGATTTTTTCAATCGATCCGGCGGTCGCCTCGGCAATAGCAAGGATCTGTGACGCAAGACCTTCAGCTTCGTTGATTTGTCTTTGCATTTCTCCTTCGGAAATATTAATCATCTCCATTTTAACGCCTTCCGAGGTATTGATCCGGCTTTGTTTTTCACCTTCCGATTTAGCGATAATGGCCCGTCGTTCGCGTTCCGCAGTCACCTGTTTTTCCATGGCGCCTTGCACCGTATCCGGCGGTATAATGTTCTTGATCTCGTAACGGTGCACCGTAATCCCCCATACTTCGCCCACTTCCGCCAGAGTTTGTACGACTTTGCTGCTAATGAGATCCCGTTCTTCAAAGGTGCGGTCCAATTCCAAAGTTCCGATGATGGAACGTGTAGTCGTTTGCGCAAGCTGCGTAGCGGCGAATTCATAATCCGTTACACCGTAGGTCGCTCTGACGGGGTCGCTGATAGTCATGTATATGACGCCGTCGACTTCCACTTTGATTTCGTCTCGGGTAAAACACTCCTGCGGAGGCACATCGATAGTTTTTTCGCGAAGATCCTGATCGGCTTCGACCCGGTCGATAAATGGAATCAAAATGTGAAACCCCGGCCCCAAGGTAGCATGATATTTTCCAAGCCTTTCGACAATTAGTGCTGTTTTGGTTGAAACCAACCGAAATGCTTTCAAAAAACCGATTAAAACAGTAAGGAACAGTACGCCCCATACCGCAAAGTTAAAAAGATCCGATGTCATGATGTTATACCTTCAAAAAAATGGGTGCTGACAAATATTCGTAACGATTCAGATTGCCCCTGAAATTCGTCCGTTGAAGGCGAAAAATGTGAGTTTACACTTGTAAATGATCATTTTTTAACGCAGTAATGGCGGATTTCAGGGTTGAGATGAATCGTTACTCTTACTTTCCCGAGCCGGATTCCGTAATATTCTCGGACAGTCCTTTAACGATTCCTTTGAGTTGCGCTAAATCCATGGGTAGGACCGAGACCTTGGCGTGTTTCATCATCGATTGGAAATCATCGATGTATTGATCCACCAAGCGCATCTTAACGGCTAAATCACCGCCTGGTTTTTGTATGGCACCCGCGATTTGTTCAATTCCGGTTGCGGTGGCATTCGCTACTATGGATATCTCCCGTGCCCGGCCTTTGGCTTCGTTGATGGTTTTTTGTTTTTCGCCCTCCGATAGATTTATGGCTTGTTGCCGTTCCCCCTCGGATATTAAAATTTTTGATTCCTTTTCAGCGGTGGCCCGGGTGATTTCCGCACGTTTTTCCCGTTCCGCCTCCATTTGTTGTTCAAGCGTATGAACAACATGATTCGATGGTGTGATATTCCGCAGTTCGTAACGTAATACCTTAATACCCCAAGGATCGGAAGCTTTGTCAATTTCCCTTACGATCGATTCATTGAGTCCCTCGCGCTCTTTAAAAGCTTGCCCGAGCGTCAATTTACCAATTTCCGAGCGCATGGTTGTTTGAGCGAGATTGATACTGGCTAACCGGTAGTCACCAATCCCATAACTGGCCTTATGGGCATCTAATACCTTGATGTACACCAAGCCGTCAACGGACACTTGAATATTATCCCGAGTGATACAACTTTGGGCGGGAATATCCAGGATTTGTTCGCGCATCTCGTGTTTAAAAGCAATATTATCAATCAATGGAATGAGCAGGTGAAAGCCCGGTGCGAGAGAAGACCGGAATTCACCCAAGCGCTCGATGACCCAATTTTCTCGCATGGGAACGACGGCAAAAAGTTTGTAAAGTAGAAACAGACTGACTAATACAAAGATAGTAAATCCGGTTAACATAGATTTTCTCCTATTTTAAGGTTGGTGAATTTTCGGGACATTCCGATCGACATGCCCACTCTCCATTTGTTCAACGATCCAGACCAAATTCTCTCTGAATAAAATACGGACCCGAGTGCCTTTCAGACAAGGTACATCGTTGTGGTAATGCCGCGCCACCCATGAAGTCCCTCGAAACGACACGCGACCCTCGCCACCGGCTGGAATGGTTTCAACCACTTCGATAATTTTGTCATAGGTATCCAAATCTTCATCGGTATTTCCTTTTTCCACGATCGCTGGAAGAAATTGCGTCACGGTGCTACGAAGAGCGAAAAGCATAATGATTGATCCTATGAACCAGGTCGTAAATGCCTGAATCGCGCTATTGATAAGATCAAAATAAAGAAGTCCCGCGACAAAACAAGCGGATAATCCCAATAGAAAGGTGATGCCCCCTGGTAATACAATTTCCGCTAGCATCATGGAAAATCCCGCGACCAACCAAACTAATACGAATGTTGAATGATCCATGGCGTTATCGGAAAGCAAGTCATTGAGAAAGATAAAACCGTACCAGTTGATAAATCAGCGAAATGGAGACTACAATGTTTTCTTAAACTGATATTGAGAAGATTATATACTCGTCTATTTGGGATGACTACAAGAGTCTTTCCAAAACAAATTCAAATTGGAAGACTCTCATTAGCACGTGAAGAATAAATGAACCTAATTACCTTAGCGGAGATACCCCCATGGGATTGGCCGGAAGACACCGGCAAGATGCTCCTGTTATAAGCATGTCAATACCCAATTTTATCCGTTATCTCTGGTCATATTTACACACAGAATCCTTCCCCCTGAGATTATCATTCAGTAGACCGGTTTTCTATACGGTTTTTTCTTTTAGTTCATCAATCATTTCCGGGATAAAGCCTGGGGAAATAAACCTAACCTGTCATATTGGATGTCCACCTGGGGTGGCATCGGTTCAGCTTCATTGAGTATTTCATTCCTCAGGGTATCGGTCAGAGCGCCTTATAGACTTTGGCGGAGTTTCTGGATAGTACCTCAGGGTGAATCGAAGGTCGCTCTGGCGGAAATTTTGATAACTTCGATCACAGTCATACTTTCGCGGACCGAGACGACAACTAGCCTGACATATAGGGATATAGGCAGGGCCATCGAATTCTGTTTTAGCTTGATCATGCGCTGACAACATAAGCGCCCCTTGAATCCATACGCAAAGTTCATCGCTTGTATGACTGTGAGGCGTTCGCTGCTTCCCAACCGAGAATTGCCTGTTTGCGTTCACTGCCCCATCGATACCCGCCAATGATGCCGGTATTTCTGATTACTCGGTGGCAAGGAATTAAATAACCGATTGGGTTTCTTGCTATGGCATTGGCAACCGCGCGGGAACCCGACGGTAGCGTGATTGAATCTGCGATTCGTTGGTATGAAAAGACCTTGCCCGCAGGGATACACAGCAAAGATTTCCATACTTTTACCTGAAAATTGCTGCCACGTACGAACAGATGAAACTTTTTATTTGAGTCTCTGTGAAGGTCGAATATTTTTTTGCTTAAGGTATCGATGCGTGACCGATTTTCTATGAAATCGGCGTTTGGCCATGCATGTCGTAACGAGTCTAGTGAATCTTGATGGTTATCCTTACCAATAAAGGATAATTGGCATATTCCTCGGATAGTTGCCCCAATAAAAACATATCCGAACGGACTATGACCGATGCCATATTCGATTTTCAAATTCATTCCTTCACTCTTGAATTGACCTGGTGATATTGCTTCGAGAGTCACAAAATGGTCGTGCAAGCGGCTCTGACTAGAGAGCCCCATCTCAAACGAAACATCTAACACGCTGGATTCCTTCAGTAGCTGTTTGGCATGGCTAACGGTCAGGAATTTCAAGAACCGTTTAGGGGTAATACCGGCCCATTGGCGGAATAGACGCTGAAAATGAAAAGGACTTAAACCTACAGAATTCGCGATCTCCTCAAGGCTTGGTTGAGTTTTTAAGTTCTCATTAATATAACGAATGGCTTTCTCAACTTTCTCATAGTGTGTATTCGGCATGTTAGGCGCATACAGTCATTGTTGTTAGTTAAACCTGAATCCGTGACTTCACTACAGCACAAAGCGCAAGTTTTTGAATCCACCGGGAAAAAAGGGGCGCTACCCTTTATTGGGTCCTTTCAACCAATCAATCTATCGGATCCACAAGGCAAATTAATCAGTATATGAAGTTGTGGGATCACTATTAAATGTACATGGTTCATTAGGCAATACGCTAAAACGTGTACTTTATGAATCGAACAATATTTCCGCAACCAAGCCAGATAAACCTCTCGATCTTCGTCAAGAAAAAACACATCTTCGCGCCGATTACCTCGCTGTGTAATGTGGTGCGGAAGTCCTGCGAAAACGGTGCGAGCTATCCTCAGCATCAGCCAAGTATACCCAATACAAAAAAGGGTAGCGTCCCCTTATTTCCACGATAACTACGCATAAAGACCGAACGAATCGCTCAAACAGACGTAAAAAACAAGCCGATTAGCGTGGTGTTTATACACAGGATTAAAAAATCGCATTCGTATACGGTTACCGGTTTACAGTTCTTTAAAGCATTCCGTCATGCCTGAAGCATCCTTGAAATTGATTTCAACGCTTGAATAACCTATTTTGCAATCTCGAATCTGAAAATATGGAATCCATTCACTGGTTATGGTTCGAATTGGCGCTGATTCGTCTCAATATTTTATAAACCGTCAACCGATAACCGTGAACGGTTTCAAATAAAGTTGTCCTTGTTTTGGTTTGAAAGGTTCGCTTTAATCAGCTTGAGTAGACACCGCCCTGTCCCAGCGCTGCGCGTTTCCGCCGTGATCATTTTCAAAGGTTTGCTTATCAACTAGCGCGGCTATTCCCTTCAATAGCTACTCCCCACTTTAAACAGGCTTGGGTAACGGGTTACCCTTGGTTGTCACCTTGTAAGATGGGATCGATGGCGGGGGTTTAATTGGTAATCCGATGTCATAGCCTGGTTTACCGGTGGTGTTTGTTCACTGCGTTCACTCAAACTTTTGTGGCAAGCATCAGAAAGGCGGCAATAATTTGGAAGTAAAGAACTCAATTTGCAATGTTGGTGACGCCCTTAGGCGTATTCCGCCCACTCCAAGCCCAGTTATTATCATCGGATGATATTGACTGGGTTGTCGATTTTTGGACGATTGATCTTTGTCTGCTACCGACCCAAACCGATCATTGAAGATAAATATCTAAACGGCTGGTACGGCTCCAAAGCGGACGGTAAGGAATTTGGGACGAATGACTGCTTTCGGCCATGAACGGTCATTCAAACGTAATATTCAATCCCCTGAAAAGAGGCAAAAATTAAATTTTCTTTGTCTCTAATTATTGGTGTGGTTGTTCGAAAGGTAACAATTCGTAATTAGCGACCCTACCCCGTTTTCCCAAAATCCCATGACTAATTCTGTAATGGGTTTGACTCCAACGAGATAACGGCGATGAAATAAAAACGCTTCATGTTCTTGGCCGGATCGCGTTTTTCAAGATAAATCCTGTTCACGCCTCCTCCTTTATGGCTTCCCTGCCTTTCGACATATGAGTTTTATCCGATAAAGGTATCAAATATTCCGTAGGAATTTATGCTGGCGAATGATTCGACCACAGTTGTGCTGGATGTGCCGATTCTATTTATTGCAAATGACCTAGCGAATTTCCACACCAAACTAAGGTTTGTTTTCCAAACCCATTTCCCTCTTTTAAGTCCATCTTGTTCGCTTGAAAACGAGAGACGATCAGATCGCAGGCTTTTAAAACAATGATTTCAGATCATTCGTTGAATAAGCAAAGACAGTTTATTCAAAAGTCCCGTACTGTCGGGATGTTTTCATTTGAGCAGAATATAGATACCAAGGTTTAGTGGCGATAATTTAAAATTTATTACATATAAAACACTATTTCTATAGATAAATTAAATAATTAAGTTACGTATTGTTTACGCACACAAGCTCTAATATATCTGCTTAATATAGCCATTAATGGCTATTTTTTTACCATTCTGATTGTGGTATAAAACCATCACATCTAAATAATAATTTTATTTATAAATTTTTTCTAGATGAAAATGTTATTTTTATAAAAAAAATAGGTGAAATAGAATGAAAATATTATATAAACTCAAAGGATTTATTGTTTATTTCTCATGCTTTATGTTGATACCAGGTGTTCTGTTGGCTCAAGAGTCACTGCCGGGGTCACTAACGGGTAAAAAACCACCCCCGGTAAAAGAACGCATCAAAGATAAATCTCTTATTCCCAACTACGTCAAGGACAAGTCGGCTGCGATCAAGTTGGGTAAAGCCTTGTTCTGGGACAGGCAGGCGGGTAGTGACGGTCAGGCCTGCGCCAGTTGCCACTTTAACGCCGGTATGGATATCCGGATCAAGAACCAGCTTAGCCCGGGTCTTCTCGGTGGTAACGCGGTTTTTGATTTTACCGCGACCGGTGGGGATCGGTCCAAACTATTCCATGCGAATAGGCGATTACCCGTTCCACCAATTATCGGATCCGAGCGACCGCGATTCGGCCGTGATTTTTGACACCGATGATGTTACGTCCTCGCAGGGCGTCTTTCCATCAATCTTTAACGACATTATTGTTGGTAGTGCGAATGAAGATTGCGACATTGATTCGCCCGGTCTTGCTGGTGACCCTGTCGGTTTCCATGTCGGTGGTATCAATGTCCGCCGAGTTGAGCCTCGCAACACGCCAACCGTGATCAACGCGGCGCTCAATTTCCGCAACTTCTGGGATGGCCGTGCCAACAATATCTTTAATGGTAACGATCCTTTCGGACGCAGAAACCAGGATGCTCGAATCTTACGAAAAAAGCTGGATGATAGCGTCGAACAAATCAAGGTCGAATTTGAAAACTCGAGCCTGGCGTCTCAGTCCGTGGGACCTCCGGGAAGTCCTTTCGAGATGTCCTGCGCCGGCCGAACTTTCCCCAAGATCGGCAAGAAACTCTTAAGCCTCAATCCTTCGGACGGGCAAGCGGTGGATCCGACGGATAGCGTTTTAGGTCCCTTGGCCTTAATTTTGGGAGGCTTGAACACAAGCTATGAACAGATGATCGAGGACGCGTTCGCGAATAATTTGTGGGATTCGAACAAACTATTCGACATTGCGGGTAACGAAATAGGGATGGGAGCACCGGCTAACACCGACCAGTTCACCATGAAGGAGCACAATTTTGCGCTGTTCTGGGGATTGGCCATTCAATTATATCAAGCAACCCTGATATCCGATCAAGCGCCCTTTGATACGGGTTCGATGACCGCGCAGCAGGACGACGGATTCAACGTCTTTCTAAATCAAGGTAAGTGCGTCAATTGTCATGATACCGCCATGTTCACCAAAGCGTCCACGTTGCACCTTATTGCTGAGAATCAGGAAGAGGGGCTGGTTGAAAGGATGTTGATGGGACAAGATCACAATGCCTACCAGCTAGACGGCACCGTGAACGCCAACAAAAAAAAGTACACCTTCAAAAGCATGCTTCGTTTTGGGCCTTTCACCAGTTCCGATGTTGATAGCCTGCCTCAGGGTAAACTTACAGTTACCGAAAAAACGAAGGGCCTAAAAAAACTGAAATGCGATTATAGTCCGAATAGCGCTACTCAAAATCCTGATGGTAATCCATCTACGATAGATGTGAAATTCGATTTTACAGCGATGACGAGCGATCCAGGTTGTGGTAATAACGCCTACGCAATTATTACTATTAACCCCAAGAAAGGTAAAAAGGAAAAGCATTCAATCAAATTTATACGCGATGGCGTAGTGTTAGTTGATGACGAAGTTGCGGGTAAGTTAAAACTCAAGTCTTTGGTCGCACTCTATGACAACGGTTTTTACAATATTGGTGTCCGCCCGACTAAAGAAGACAAAGGCGTTGGTGGCAAGGATCCTTTTGGCAACCCGCTGTCGCTCACACGGCAATATCTCGATTTGTTACTCGGCAACAATGTACCGGACCCATTTCAGATCGACGAGTGTACTTTCGAAATTCGTTTTAACCCAGCGATCGAAATTGCTTTTTTCCCAGGCGGTTTCGATTCGGTCGCGTGTGATGATGGCTCGACCACTTTTAAGCCTACCAACAATGCCGCCAATCAGAAAGCCATTGCAAAGCAACGAGTGGCTGTCGATGGTGCTTTTAAAGTGGCGACTCTACGTAACACAGAACTGTCAGGGCCATTTTTTCATAATGGTGGTCAAGCTACTTTGAAGCAAGTCGTAGCCTTTTATAACCGGGGTGCGGATTTTGCGAAGAAAAACAAGAAAAACTTAGATCCGGACATCCAGCCGCTGGGTCTTAGCGACCAGCAACAAATGGATTTAGTGGACTTCTTGAAGGCGCTGACCGATGATCGAGTTCGTTGCGAGCAGGTTCCATTTGATCATCCTGAATTACCCATCCCGAATGGGCATCCAGGTGACCAAAATGGGGTGACGGAAAGTGCCATCCTAGGCCAAGCTACCGATGACTTCACAGTGATCGCGGCCACCGGCGCGCTGGCGGAATAGCCAGCTGTCCGGGTGGTGCAAATGACCTCGTGCCTTTCGTGGACGGCTTACTGCCGTAGCGGTAGACACAGGGTAGCTCGGTTACACCTTACGAGAGGCGGCACTCGTCTTGAGTGCCGCCTTTTTTTTGTCCGACTCTTTGTGCCTCATTAACATCTTTTGCCCTGGCAGATTTTAAGAATCTATAAGGTCAGTATTAATAGAAAATTCCAATCGTTTTACCCAGTATCTGGATAGCGTCGGTAAGCGATCATCGCTCAGAAGATCCGAATGTCGCCTTTGAGTATGGAGCGGACGTTCGTCTTGGTCTCTCGACCGACCGCTATCGGCCAGAAGCGGAAGTTCAGTTTATCGAATTTCAAAAAGAATGTGTTGCCCACCAGTGCGCCGCCTCGTTCAATACCCTAGGCATTCTATCTATCCGCAGCAGCCTAAATCCAAACCAACAGCACTTCAATCCGGTTCAGTCTTGATCCGACCATTCTCTTTTGCCTTCGCCTTTGAAAACAGTCAAATTTGTCAAAATCTTTGCACTCAAAAAGAGATATAGTCCACACCAAGGGTCAATAATTCCGGTTTTAGGTCGTGATTAACAAATTATTGCACCATTGGTACCGTCTTGTTTGAATAAAAAGGTGATTTATTTTTCCTATTCCAGACCTTAACAATTTGCCCCAAAATCAGCACTTTTTCTGGACATGTTGATCTACACATATCATCTGGCATATAAAGCTCTTTTCCAAAAAAAACAATATATTGCGGTAGGAAGCGTTAATTGACTACCCCCTATTCTTTAATGAAATTATTATCAATTCTGGTTGTTTCACCGTGATTTGTAGGCTCGCCGACCACATTGCCCATCCAAAAAATTCTCCAACTCTACTTCTCTAACTCCATAATCGCATGCAAATTCCAACAACCAAACTTTGACAATTGAGTAACTATAAGTAACAATATATATCCATGGATAACTCTATGCACTACGATTTGGCTCAACCTCTCGAAACACAAATGCTTATCCGCAACGAAATTACAGACTTTGTGGGCAGTGGCTGCGCTGAATCAAGATTTTTATAAAGTCGGTTAACGAAAAAGGAAAAATGAATTATCGGGTTTTAGCGAGCAAATTTGCTCATTGCTGACCAAGCTAGTTTTGGGCTGCTCTTGAGCAACTCTGCATTTTCTTTAACAATTGGAGGTGCAAGATCATGAAAACTGGAATTAAACAACTCTTAATCGGATTAGCAGTGGTAAGTGCGCTATGTGCTACAAGTGTCAATGCCCAATGGTACAAAGACGAAAACGGCAATAACCAATGGCGAGATGAGGTTACAAAACCAATAGGAAAAAGCAGCGGCTCAACAGACGACAACGCAGCGGTTGCTCGCACCCGGCAACAGGTTCTGATGCTCGACGATCTCTACAAAACAGCTGTTGTAGCGATTACCGAGCACTATGTAAACGACCCTTCCACATTATCAGCTGCTTCCGCTGCTAAAGTCTTATTTGCAGCAATGAAGGCTAAAGGTTGGCACGATGCGCGTTTACTCGGTTTCACTGATGTCTTGTTCAATGCCAGCGAAAATAAACCAAAAGACGATTTTGAGCGTGTCGCCAAAGAAAAAATATTGGGTGGCGCTGCTTCATACGAAGCCGTTGAAACCCAGGGTGGTAAAAAAGTATTCCGCATGGCAACAACAGTTCCCGTTGTCATGGAAAAATGCGTCATGTGTCATGCCAACTTCAAAGACGTGAAAGGCGCCATCGGAGCAATTTCCTATACTTTACCTCTCATCAAGTAAATCACTGACAGCGTGGCACTCAGCACTTTCACATCGCGAAGCGGTGCCACGCTTTCGAATGAAGAGGCATTCGAATTAGACTGTCATCGTCAAATGGAATGAGCGGTAACAATGTGGTGGAATATGCCAGGAGTCCATATCCATCAGTCTGAGGCGATAGCTGCCTTTCGCTTAGATGGGGCATAACTGCTTTGAGTATGGAGCAGACGTTCGTTGGTAGCCAGTGAATGGCGGCCTCCGACCAGGAGCCGCCGTTCATCAGAAGTCTATACTCTTTGCTGACTTTATCAGCCGTCAGCGCCAAAGCTTCGAAAATCCGGCACCCGCTTGATAAACTCGAAACGCCTAGCCTGAGTAGGTGTGCAACCTCCACCGTATTCCACCTACGCTCAGAATTTAAGACTGAGTGGACGACAGAAAGAACTCAATGATATCGGCGGACCGCCTCGGCCATTTTGAGTGCCGCCCAGTTCCTTCACAGTACCAGGTCTTAACCCCGCCTGTGCATCCTGAATAGGCTATACAGCCGTTATCAAGCTCATTTTTAGCGTTCGATTCACAGCCATTGCAATTCGCCCACCAGGACACAGATTCGTTACCATGATTTGGGAAAAGTTGATCGTTCGCACTATGGATTACCATAACCGGAATCGGATCGGGACAGGGGTGATTATACAAAGCTTCGAGGTTCATCCCGGCTGCACTGGGGGCAATAGCGGAAGGAATGTGTTTTGTCCCACTCATAAAAGCCAAAGCCATTGAAACGGATCCACCGTCCGAGTGCCCGGTAAGAAATACGCGCTGCTCATCGACACACCATTTTTTGGCAATTAATCCCACGATAGTGCCAAGCTGGACCGTTGTCGTGGATGTTAAACTCGGGTGGTCCGTATAGGCAACGATAAATCCAGCCGTGGTTGCTTGTTTCGTGAAGCCGGTCATCCGTTCCATCCTAAAATGGTTTGACCGTGCTGGAGCGAAAACCATCAAAAGCGGGTGCGCGATCGTTGAATCGTAATTTGATGGCGTTCGTACGTTGAACTTAATTCCATCAGTGGAAGCTTCATCGTTGATTATACCTCCGGGAGCCGTTTTAGAGTCCGGGTTGCATCGAACCATACTAGAACTGGTTGGATAGGATGCTATACCCAGCTCTACTTTCTCAGTACCGCAGCCACTTAATACAACCGAAACAGTCAGGGTAAACCAAAAGAACATCCCGGGTTGAAAAATATTCTGTTCGGACATCATTATCTCCCGTTCAATATTTATTCGCCCGGAGCGGTGTTCTGTGGCTCACAGTTTGAGGATCTTAGGAACACCAAGTAGTACAAAAAGTCACCCTAAACACTTATTGAAATTCCTATTGCCGTTTACGTGCCTTTGTAGGATTAGACCAATAGACCGGCTTTGCTGTTTTACACAATCCAAGGAAAAGCCCACGCCTGGATGTTAGACCAAGTAGCGGGCTTTAGTGAATCATCACGGTTGATGGTCATCGGCGTTTCCGCCTGTACCGTGATGCGATCTTAAACTCCTTCATTTCACTTTGTCAAAGCGTGAGATAGGTTGAATGATTGTTGAGGGAGGATAATCATTAACCTCCCCACGGACTAAATTTGGGGGATTGTCGCCCATGTCGTGCTATGGGTTGGGGTGATTTCGGCGCTTAAGTCGGCTCTGACAAAGCCGAATTTAACGCAAAGCCTTTCAAACCAGCACTTTCAGCCCTTTGTTGTCAGAAAATCAAAGGATTCAAGCCTCACAATCTTCGAATATCAGCTTACTATCCATAGTTTCGTTCTATACAAAGGGGTCGGAAGCTGCCTTTCGTTCAGAAAATCTGAATGACCGCAATGAGTATGGAGCGGGCGTTCGTCTGGGTCTCTCGACCGTCCGCTATCGGCCATGAGCGGACGGTCAGTTTATATAATTTCAGTAAAGAATGGTTTGTGAGCAAGGGCGCCGCCTAGTTCATCGCCCCAGGCATTCTTCTATCCGTAAAAGCCTAAATCCAAACCAGCAGCCGCTTCAATCCGGTTCAGTCTAGATCCGACCATCCGACTTGCCCATCATCCGCCAGAAACACCAATATATGTCGAAACCATCGACAAATTTCCCATTTCGAACACCATAAAGTCCTATTCTTCCATTGGTCACCTTCGACATTGACAACTCACAGGTTTTTCAGTATATTCTGATTTGACGAATAAAGAGCGTTTATTTTTCCTATTTTCCGATGGGAAAAGGGCTTTTATCTTATTGTACCTCTTTTTTTTGGTCGTCTGCATGGGCGCTTAGAGCCAATGGAGCGCGTGAAAAGAATCTTGATCTGGACTGCCAGCAGAGCGGGAGCAAAGATTATGAAAATATTCCTCGGTACTTTAGTGGGTTGGGTCGCGCTGGGCGCAGTGGGGACCGCCCTGGCGGCAGGGGATGCCGCAACGGGCAAGGCGAAATCGGCGCTGTGTGCGAGTTGCCACGGCCCCAATGGCATCAGTGCCGTGCCTATCTATCCCAATTTGGCGGGGCAGAAAGATCAGTACCTGGTAAGCGCTCTGAAAGCATACCGAGCTGGGAAACGCAAGGGTGGACAGTCGGCTGTGATGACGCCGATGGCCAAGCCCCTGAGCGACGCCGATATAGACAATCTGGCTGCGTACTTTTCCAGCATCAAACCCTAAGGGTCGCAGGAAGCACTAACAAATTCCCCAATAAATCTTGTTGTAGCCGGATGTTCCATATGAAAATTCTGATGCGGATCATGTTGCTGCTGGGCTGGGAGTGAACCTGAGTGTAGCGCAAACCTAGGGATGCCGGCGCCGGTCAGCAATAGGTGGTGGTGGTGGTGAAGGAGTTGCGTCCTGTCTTTTGCCCCAGAATCGGCATGAAGTTTTCACGAAGGTCGGCTTTGGATCGGTAAGCGACCAGCGCTTAGACGGTCTGAGACCGCAAAGAGTATGGAGCAGACGTTCGTCTGAGTCTCTCGACTGTCCGCATTCGGCCAGAAGCGGAATTCAGTTTATCGAATTTCGAAAAAAGAATAGTTTGCCCACAGGGGCACCGTTTCGTTCACCGCCCCAGGCATTTTGTCTATCCAGAACATCTTAATTCCAAACCAACAGCCACTTCAATCCAGTTCGATCTTGATCAGACCATCCGACTTGCCCATCAATCGCCCGAAACACCAATTTGTGTTAAACCCATTGGCAAACAGCGCATTTCGAATATCAATAAATCCCATTTTTCCATTAGTCACCATCGGAATTGACAACTTATAGGTGATTCACTACATTTCAATTTGATCAAAAAGTGCGTTTATTTTGCCTATTCTTAAAATACGATGACAAATCATCTAAATCCGTTTGAAGATTGTGGTTTGAAGGAGGTTCATAAAAAGCGCCTTAAAAGGTTCCTTGACGGTGTTCAGGCGGAAGCGCATCGGTTTCTGGGATATCCAGTTTCGCAACAATTCGATTATTCGTGCCTATATCCCTTTCTCGCCTACCCCATGAACAATCTAGGCGACCCATACACTGAGAGCAATTATCACTTAAACAGCCATGCTTTCGAAAGGGAGGTACTCGCATTCTTTTCCGAATTAATGAATGCACCGGATGAGGGGGTTTGGGGATATGTCACCAACGGCGGAACAGAAGGAAATATGTATGGCCTTTACCTGAGTAGGGAAATCTTCCCCAATGGGATGGTTTATTATTCGGAGGATACTCACTACAGCATACCCAAGATACTGAGGATTCTCAAAGCACGTAATATCATGATTAAAAGCCAGCCCAATGGTGAGATGGATTATCAGGATTTTGCGGAAACCATCAGCATTTTCAGTGATGTTCCCGCGATCGTTTTTGCCAACATTGGCACGACCATGACCGGTGCTGTGGATAATCTGACAAAAATCAAAGAAATTCTCAAGCAGCGTGTTAGGACAAATTACTATATTCATGCAGATGCGGCTTTGGCGGGGATGATCCTACCCTTTGTTGATGACCCCCAACCCTTCGATTTTTCCGCCGGTATTGACAGTATTTCGATCAGTGGCCATAAAATGATCGGTTCACCCATTCCGTGCGGAGTTGTGCTGGCTCGGAAAAATCACGTCGCTCGAATCGCCCGAGCGATCGAATATGTCGGCACTCTGGATACCACTATCTCCGGGTCTCGCAATGGTATTTCGCCTTTGTTTCTTTGGCATGCGATTAACCAAAAGGGCAAATCGGGTTTCCGTCGGATGATCCAAAATTGTATTTCAGTCGCGAACTATGCCGTTGATCGATTTAATCGAAAAGGAATCAAGGCATGGCGGCATAAAAATTCAGTCACGGTCATATTCCCTAAAATGGCGGAGAATGTACTTAAAAAATGGCAAATTGCTGTTCATCGCGATATCGCCCATGTCATTACCATGCCGAATATCAGCAAAAACCGGATTGATGATTTTGTTGACGATATGGTTCGAGAGGCCGAACAGAATGATGTCATTGCGGTGAAACAATAAGTATGAAGCGTATTACCATCGTGACGGAAAGGCGACTCGGCGTGATATCGGAGATATCGGAATCGTTGGCTGCCGCCGATATTAATATCGAAACCATACAAACCGAGTTACACGACAACAGTTCGGTAATCATTCTAACGGTTGATCAATACGACAAAGCGTTACAGGTTATTAATAATATTGGGATGGATGCCATTTCCGAAGATGCCATTTTGCTACGTCTAAAGGATGAGCCGGGGGCGCTCGCTAAAATAGCCCGACGCTTTACCGACGCTGGAATTGGCATCCGAAGTATCGGGTTGGTCAAACGCGATCAACCCTTTGCCTTTGTGGCAATTTCCACCGAGCGAACTGCGGAGGCACTTTCTTTGGTTGAGGATGTTCTGGTTGGGTGAGTATCCCTCATACTTGGACAGCCTCTTAGCCTCGCATTTTTTTTAAAATATTTTGCGTAAGGTTCGCCTACCTCGCTGTACACGACTGTCCGGTTTCGGCCATTATGTATAGTAGCGAATTATGGATAGTAACTGAAAGGCAGGTAGTCAAATCGCGGACCGCATGCCGCCGCAGCGCCTTGGATTGGTTTGTACTACACATAATTTCGACACCTTAATGTAGGGACAGCGAAGTTCATAAAGGCATCTTGGATTAAATAATTACCCTTCAGCTATTTCGAAGAGTCATAAATGGTCAATCAGGCCAACTAATGGGCTTTCAGAAACTCTAGATTATGTATAGCGATCGCGAAGATAAGGCCCGCGTAGACTGGCTTGACGCAGGCTGCTATCCATAATGGCCGTTATGAATAGCTATTCATAACGGCCATGAGCGGTCATTCGATTTGCACTAAAATCCTTCATTATCGATACTTGGCTAACTTGCGGATTCGAGTGTAAAACAGGTGGCTTTGCGCTATTTGCCTTTTCCAAAAATTCATTGACTTAGTTGGCAATCCGTACGGATCCGGCTATCAACGGGTGTTATCAGGTTTCTTCATATCATGCGTAATTGTCGTGTTATCCTGCTAGAAAATAGCTTAACTCCTACTTTATTCTTGTCAACGCTCAATAAATAGTGTCAAGATATCCAGAAACGGGTTAATAACTTGTTAGGTGGCTTTGGCATGAATCGCATCGGCGATAACCTTGTTTGCACTGGTTCCAACCGGGAGATTGTCAAAGCGCTCGTAGAGTTTGAGGTCAATTTCATTGTAGCAGGAGGGCTAGCCGTTTCTTGGTACTGCTCCGATCGCCAAGCGGATGATATGGATCTTATGATCCAACCGTCGGTCAATAACTCTTATCGAACAGTTAGCGCTCTTGAGACTATCGGGTTAAAGCCGCCCGATTCATCGGGCTTCAGTAAGCTTGGTGTGCAGGCTAAACTCAAACAGCACCATTACGCCGATCTGATAACTCCTCCTAAGGGAGGGCCGTCGTTCGAAGAGCTTTTTTCGAATGCGGAAGACGGAAAACTCTTTGATTTCCCCGTTCGGATAGTAGGACGAAAAAGCTTAATCAAATTGAAGGAATTTGCTGCTAAAGAAGAGCCCGAGCAGCAAAAGCACCAAGATGATATTCGGAGGCTAAAGGCAAGTGCCAACTAATCGGGATAGGGAGCTACTCAAGTAGCCCCCTCCCACAGCACCGTACATACGGGTCAGTATACGGCGCCTAGCCTGGTATTAACTGAGATACTTCATCGGGCAAATCGACTTCATATCAAGTGTCTATCGGGCCGTAGCCGGATGGTGAATCTTGCACCATAGCGTGCGGATGGAAATGAGTCCTATTTGTTCAAAATATGTGTTGCTCAATCCGCTGTTAGTGGCCAATGTTTTGGACAAACGCCAGTAGCTTTTACGCGATAGCCCTAAACGAATGGCATCGCGTTTATTAACACCGAGCTTGATCAGCGCTCTAATCCGACGTCTCGGTCTGCGCCACTGTTTCCAATAGCACATCCTGAGTCGCCTTCGAATCCAGCCGTCGAATAGAACCGCATCGTCGTACTTCAACCCACAGCCATAATGCGCCATCCAGCCTTGAACGTATTGTTTAAGGCGAAAAATGCGCGATAGTATGGAAATACCGGGCATCGGCGGGTGATGCGTTTTAACTCGCGTTTGAATCCCTGAACTTTGCTCGCCACGGTTTTTAATTTTTTACCGTGGATTTTAAAGCCCAGCACTGAACTGTCTTTAACCTGACTGACTTTACTTTTGCTCGCGTTCACCTTCACTTTGAGCTTGCGCTCCAAGTAGCGGCTGACACTCGCCAACACCCGCTCACCCGCGCGCTTGGATTTGACGAAAATCGCCACATCGTCGGCATAACGGATAAACTTGTGCCCTCTCTTTTCCAGCTCCTTGTCCAGATCATCCAATAGGATATTACTTAATATTGGCGATACGGGGCTGCCTTGCGGAATCCCGATCCGAGTCGGCTGTAGCCGACCCTTGACCATCACCCCAGCCCGCAGTAAGCGACCCAGGAGTTTCAGCAGACTTTTGGACTTGACGCGTCGACCCACGCGATCCATGAGAATATCATGGTTCACGGTGTCGAAAAACTTCTCCAGGTCGATATCGACCTGAAACCGATAGCCTTGCCGATAATACCCCTGAGCTTGCCGTGCGGCTTGCTGGACGGATCGTCCAGGCATATAGCCGTAGCTGTTAAGCGAGAAAGTAGGATTAAATATCTCACCCAGTACCTTTGCAATCGATTGCATGAGTACCCGGTCTAACACACAAGGAATGCCCAATCGGCGCATCCCCCCTGACTCTTTGGGAATCTCAACACGAAGTGCAGGGGTTGGCCGATAACTTCCAGCGCGCACCTGATTCTTGATGATTTTCCATTGCGGTCTTCCCCACTCCGGGAATCGTTCAATGCTGATATTATCAACACCGGGCGCGCCCTTATTGGATCGAACCTTTTTCCATGCCTCAGCTATACATCGATTCGATACGATGTATTCCACCGATGCAAGATCGATAGGCGATGGATTCATGACGCGCCTGGTCTCCAATTCCCCGGTCGGGGTTTGCGAATGACCAAAGCTCACGAGCACCACCTTATCACACTGCCTTCAGACCTTTCCCCAACAACATCATTGGGTTCTCGTCCTCGGCTGACTTCTGCCCTGTTAACGCGCACCTTCGCAGGCTCTGTTCCACCGCTGCCGTTAGGCAACTTAGGCAGGCAGATCTCCCCGGGTAAAAACATGATCTTTCCCTGCGCAACCACTACATTTACCCTCCCCCAGTGATCCAGAGGGGCTTCGTCATGTTGTGCTGACTCGCCCTGAGGTTCGGCCTTATATGTAGTTTCTGTCTGTTGGCTCGCAGGTTTGCACTTAGGCTTCTTTCAGCGGGTCGGTCGCCCTTCCGCACCTTGCCCTCGGCTAGTACTTTTAAAGTTGTCAAATATAACTCTTTTCTGGATAATGTACAGGGGACTTGCACCCCATAAAATCATGCCCATGCCGGGCACACACAAAGCGATCGAGGCCGACGCGTGATTGCCGCGCGTTTTAAACCGGCATTGATTTTCGGCCTAAAACGTGCGGCAATCACGCGCGGCTCATCGCAACGCTAGTACCCCGCACACTAAATAACTACGTTTAAGCGGCGAGGATAAATCGCCGAGAACAAGGCGCGACAGCGCAGGAATAGCCATCCTCTTTCAAGCTGTCGCAACGCGGTTATCGACGATTTAGACCATCAAATAGACGTAGTTATTTAGGGTGCGGGGTACTAGTTCCAAGTGTCACCCTCCAAATGTCGCCTTTGGGTTGGTAAACGACCATCGCTTAGAAAATCCGAATGTCCGCAATGAGTATAATCCGGTCATTCGAGTGAATTGCTCGACTGTCCGGAAATGGCCCGAAACAGGTCACTCATATACAGGGGAGAGGTGGCGAACCCTACGGGAAACTATCCTAAAAATGCACGGGGTTGGGACCCCTATAAGATGAAGACCCCCAGGGGGGGTGCGCCAAATTGATGGATGCTGGGGGTGTCGGGGGAACCTGGAAGCCGTATCTTAATTGTCTACTTTGTCTGAAAAAAGCGGGTACATATCATGTGCCCCGAATATTGGATTTTTCAATCTTGTGACTTTTCCAGTTTTAAAACGGGGTTTTTCACTGTGGGATTTCCCCATTTTAAAACGGAATTGTATCTTTCCCGTTTTATAACGGGGATTTTCACCGAAGGGGAATTATTTTGTCACGATTGTCACTTGCGCGCGCGTAAGATAGAAAATCTTCTTCTTCTTCTTCTTCTTCTTCTTCTTTTGCTTTTTCTTTTATTTTACAATATCTACTATAGCGTTTTCCTTAAGTGACATTGGTGACAGGATGGGGCTTTCGATTCTTCGATTGACGCTTTAACTTCCCTCCGGTGTTTTTTCTCCTTCTCGGCCCGTTCAGCAAACATCAAGTGAATCTTCGGATTTACCCGCCATGCCGATGTGGGCTGCCCTGGTTTTGTACCCCAGGGTTTCACCCAGTCCGTCAGCTCCAGGTCGCGCATGACGGTGGCTATCAGCTTTGAACGTGCATCACCTTTCAGCTCCTTAAAAGGCGCATAAGCGCGATATAGGTCGCGGCTTTTCACCTCGGTGAGTTCTCTTGCCAAAAGATGCCCTGCCACCCATCGACTGTGGCTATCAAAGTCTAGATATTCCTGGTAGAAACGGATCATTGACGGGACTAGGAATTCCAACATCAAGTCAACTGCCTGCCGCATGGTGTGGGCTTCGATAAATTCTTTGATGCGTTCCTCATCCGAGTCGGCCCATTCCACAAGGTGGAACACCAACGCTATCCGAAACAGCTGGGCTTCAGCTTTCGATAGCGCCGCGATGATCTTCGGAGGGAGATCTAGGCCCTACTCTCATGCCGTACAAGCGTTTTCGCGCACGGTCAGCCATCTCCTGAGCTTCCGGGCTAAGTTGTAGGGGTAGAGGTTTAAACTCGTCAGGACGGCCGCTCATTTGTTCTATTTGATCATAATTGTTCCCCAAGCGCTCCACGACATGGTCATAACGGGCCTGTATCTTCTCGTCCTGAGGGATGTCTCTTCCAAACCCTGCATCCTCCGCCGTAGATTATCAGGAAGCGTTGTAGCAGACCGTCATCCTCTGATTTATTGAATAGCTTCCACAAGGGCTCCGGTTGAATCGTCCCGTAGATTGAAAGACTCCAGTTTTCAACAGAGGTGTGGCGGGACATTCTGTCCACAGTTCGCCGCCCTCCATTGTAGGCTTCGATATATACAGACCGGTCCTTGTTTTTACCACTAGGTCGATAGGCATCCATCGAGCCAAACCAACCTGATAATTCATCCTTTAGGAACATCACTCCACCGGTATTTTCGGCGCAGATTTCCAGCGCCTTCTCTAAGGTGACATCATCCATCGTATAACACCGCAGAATAGGCGAAACGGGCGTTTGAGGTTTCGTCTTAAGCATCATCATCCCCCGAGGTTCCACTATGCGTGTAGTTGGCTTGGCCCTTCCGCCAAAGTTTTATTTTTACCCCGTAGAGTTTCAATTCATCATCATAAGTAGTTTTTGCTTTCGAGTAGTCCTCAGCATGCTTACCTTCAAGTTTGCGTACCACTTTCCGATTGTATGCATCCACAGGTGTCTTTTTGCCACCTGGACCTTGAACAATCATCGACCATAAACAAGGGCGTTCGGTCCAGCTTTTATCGTTCGCCTTGGGTTGGATACGGTGGTCGTCGTGGCAAAACAGCAGGAGGTTGCTGAATGCTGACCATGCCGCCATAGCGGGATCGACTCCCAAACGGTGCGCGATTTCCTCACCCTGTTTTGCGATGACCTCTGGCCAGTGCTTGCGTTTATAGTCCGATGGGCCGGGCTCAATTGCTGTAAAGATGTCCATCGGCTCTGGCCATTTCGATGCATCGGACAAGGTGTTATTAGATGCATCGTGCAAGGGGATATTGGCAAACAACTCATCCGTAGTTGGTTGGCGGTTACCGATACCCGCCTTAACTTGATCCCATAGGTATTACCGTTTGGCTTGTTCGGTTCGTTTCTGAGTATTGCGAGGACGGTGATCGCGGGCCATCTCCATGACCGCATAAGAATCGATCAAAACCCAGAAAACTTCCCGAGGTTGCAGGCCACTCATGTAGAGGTGAGCGAATAGTCCAAATACTTCAGCGGAACGGTCTCCGGTATCTCCTTCAATATTTTCCAGCCGCGCTTGGGATTTGGGATGTAGACGTTACAACCAACCCGCCGGTGGTTCTATGGGCTCCGGAATCACTCCATTTGTGCTTGATTGTGAGTCTGAAATAGACGAGTCGTCATTGCCTGTCCGATACTGCTTGTAAACTTTTGCAAGATCCTCAGTATCTATGTTTTTGATGTCTTCAAACCCCTGCAAACAAACTCCGGTCATAGTTAAATATCGATTTCCGGCAGTGTTATACATTTCTATTCCCTGGGTAGAATTATTAAAATCTCTCCCCGGTAACGTACCAAACCCAAACAATCTTAAGCCTGTCCCCGAGGGACTTACTTCGGTGTAGGTTGCAAGTTGCTGCATGACCTCTTCGGCCCAAGGCTCGACTTCTTTGGTTTCGGGGTTTACGCAATGGTCTATGTCTACTCCAACCATACCATCAGGCAGAACAACCCCCAGGCCGCACAGGTTCTGTCCGTTTGTTTGGCTGTGTTGGTATGCGGCATCTGCCTCGGTATAACTTGACCAGTTGCTCGGTTTTTTTGTGCTTGCTGGGTAATTTGGATTTGTTGCCTGATAGGGTGGCTTGGTTAACTTCCAGATTCCATTTTTCCGTTGCTTCCATTATCCTTTCCAAACCACCCAACGATTGAGTTTCTTTAGTTCGGGAGGGATGTTGTCAAATTGTGGAGCCAATACGTGATCAACGGGATTGCCGGGTTGCTCAGCGTCGGTTGGCATGGTAGGACACTCAATGTTGGACTTTATCGGTAATGCACCGGCCCCGGTTGCTGCCGGGGACACTTGTCTGGAATCATCCATTCTCGATCTCCCTACGTCATTCGACTATTTTGCTGCTCAACGCAACGAAAGAATTCCATCTCATCAATTAAAACGCGCCGTCCAACCCGCTTGAACGCGGTGGTGAACACATTGGTTTCGGCGTGAAATATTAAGTGGCGTAATCCTCCAATTGGAGGCCACTCATGTTCGTTACTCCATTTGGTAACAGGGATTAACCGAGAACGTGGTTAGGAGGAAGAAACCTCAGTTGAATTTTGACTAGGCATGAATATACTCCATAACTTTTGTGGAAACAATTAGCCGACGATGAGGTGCTGTCGGCTGTTATGGAGTATAAAATCAGGTTAGAAGATGACTTGGAATATCTGCCTATGTCCGCCAATGGTGGGGGATGTCTGAGTTTGTCCGGGAATGGCGACTTATTTCTTGTGGCTGGAAGGGTAATATCGTTTATAGCGTTTCCCGAATGCTTCACGATCAATTTGTTGACCCTCGAGTGTTATTGAGTTTTCCGCGAAAGTAACTTCATAGTCTTTAGGTGGATTTTTTCGAAGCGTTGCCCATAGTTCAAGTTCAGTTGGCGTGTAGCCATGTTTGGTTTCATATTCAATGACGCAAACTTGAATTATTAAAAAGCTATCGTCTTGGTTTGAAGGCTTCTTCATTTCCATAATTTTACGGTTTTCATGCCGTTTCTCTTCTACCGGGGAACCAACAGATTCCTTTGTAGGTAATAAATTTTGTTCGAAACAAAAGCGTTCGCACTCGTCTTTATCCACGCGGTAGGTTTGGATACCGCTAGCGTGGCCTTCTCCCGGAAAGCGGAAAAATACGGGATATATCCCTTTAATGGATAAGTTACCGTTCGGCTTCTTTTTCTAATCTCATTAGCAGCTTGGCCTGGGCTTCCCTATCACCGGGATGGCCCATGCCAGCAAAGTATCCAGTTGGCACACCGTCCTCCGGCCAGCATTCATATTCTGCCCACTCTTTATATTGGGTTAAATCGATGACGCCGCCACGTTCAAAAGCCGATTCTATTCCGTCTCGCTGCTGGTTTTGTTGTAGAACGCTAAGACAACTCATGACCCACCTCACCAAAAATCTTCTCGTTCATAGAAGCCACAACCTTGCTAGTATGCGCTTCCGAAAGATGGGCGTACCGCTTAACCATTTGAAGGGTTTTATGGCCTAGGACTTCGGCGATTTCAGCTAATGAAGCGCCATTCATGGCTAAATAACTGGCGGCGGAATGTCGTAAGTCGTGCCAATGAAAATCGATTATTTCCGCGCTTTTCAGTGCGGTTTCAAATGGTTTTCTTAATTCAATGGGTTTATCTAAATTCTTACTGGGAAATAGTAGGTTATTATCAAGCCGCCTGATTTTTGCATGGGCTAGTAACACCTCAAGGGCATGTCCAGCCAAGGGAATACGCCGTCGTTCCCCATTCTTGGTTTCATGTAGAATTAAATAGCCTGCTTTTAGGTTTATGTCCCGCCATTTCAAACCCATCAATTCGCCACGTCTCATACCTGTACTGAGTGCCAGAACGACGCACATGTAAAGCCATTCATTTGACGATTCCTTGCAGGCTTGAAGCAATCCGGCCCGCTCGTCATCATCCAGAAACCGAACTCGGCCGCGCGATTCCTTGGGCTTTTTAACCTTTCGCATGGGCGAATCTTCGAGCCATTGCCATTCATTTACTGCGATAGTGAAAGCATGGGATAAGGCCGCCATGTATCGAACCACGGTGGCCGGGCTTCTCTGAGTTCCTCGGCAAGTCTCACCGCTGCCTAATTCATCCCGATATTGCACGATCAGGGCTGGCGTGATATCCGATAAGAGATGGCCTCCTAATCGATCTTTCCACCACCCCAGTTGTTGCGATTGTTTTGCTGCCTGTTTCGGTTTTGCGGGTAATACATCCTTGACATACCTATCAACCATTTCAGCGAAGGTATGCTTTTTCGCTTCGGCCGTCTTAAAGTGGCGGCCTTCCTGTATTGCCGATTCGGTATGGGTAGCCCATTTTTTCGCGTCCGTTAATCGGCGGAATGTGGCGGTTTGAACTGGATAGCCTTTTAGGCGTACTTTTACTCGGTAGGATTGTGCCCCATCGGGGTTAGTGCGTTTTTCAATTGATGCCATTATCGCCCCCTTGGGACAACAAACGGCTTTTGATATGATGATATGCAGCCATTGCTTTAACTCCCGAAAAGTTAAAAGTTTGGTTAGGGTGAATAGGTGTTTACCGCACCTGTTTACCCGACACTAATATTCTACAACAAAGCACGAAAAACAGCAACAAGTGATACGTTATCACCTGTTCTTTTATATAAATTTTTACTAAAACAATAAGATATAATAAAACGCTTTGTACATGGGGCACTTAGGGGACAGTTACTAGGCGATTTTGCCCTTTTGGGCTTCATTCTGTATGGCAGATTTAAGAGTGTGGAACACCACGATTCGAACAGAACGAACCGTTCGCAACGATTGCGGTTTGTTGTGGCGTTTTATTTTGAAATGTCCCATGAGTGTCCCATGGGCAATAAAAAAGGGCTTGGCAATCTACCTAAGTCCTTGTTATTTATGGTGGGCCCTGTAGGACTCGAACCTACGACCGAGGGATTATGAGTCCCCTGCTCTAACCAACTGAGCTAAGGGCCCGAAAGGTACACACTGTGTTCGCCATGGCTTGCGAGGCGCGTAGAGTATCATATATCTGGAGTCGTTTCGAATTTTTCACTGGAAAGCTTGCCTCCTAGATTCGACAAGTTGCGAAACTTTTACCAATCCGACGAATGGTTAGAGCAATATACAGGTAACCTGAACCGCGTGACACTGTTGTTCAGAGAAACAACTGTTCCCGTTCTCGCGGATACTCGGTTCGATCCGAACTATCGGGCAGATACAACACTAGATTATCCTTGATCAAAGTGCTGAACTTTATCATGATCTCTTCCCCGGATTCCGTCATAAACCGGTGGGTACTGACTTCGGAACGCCGCGGCAGATCAATTTCCATATCACATCCTTGCACTACCGTCGGGACCCCGACGATAAGCTTGCATCCATAGGACAGCAATTTGGCTTGGAATCGGCACGACAGTAGGTTGGAAAGCTCCCCAACCCAATTCCGAAGATCCTGGTTGCTAACCTCTTGATTTTCAGCTGGAAACGTCTGTCGTAAAATGGTGGGTGAATATCGGGTGACGAGGGATGCTCTCAAATACTCAGAAGTAACCCCGATAAACCCGATCAAAGCACTTTCATCAAGTGCTACGTGCTACGTGTCTAACGACACCGGGTCCTATCGGTTTTATTTTTAAACCGTGGTCTCCAAATAATTCGATACAGGAATCGGATAACTCTTCAACAAACGCTGTTCGGGGATTCGATATTAAATCGACGGATATTGCGTTTAATAGCATCGGTAAGTCTAATGTTTTTTTAGGCGTTACGGTTTTTCCATAAACCGCTTTAACTAACAAGAACTCCTCACTCAGTATAGCAGCAAACCCACAATTCCAATTCTATCCGCCCTCCACGCTACCGGCCACGGTCATTTCTTCGATTAATATTGAACCCGTGCGTATATTCCCACGTAAATCAACATCGTTGCCCACGGCGACGATGTTGTTATATATATCCCGCAAATTTCCGGCAATGGTGATTTCTTCCACCGGATATTGGATTTGTCCGTTCTCAATCCAAAATCCCGAAGCACCCCGCGAATAATCGCCCGTTACTATATTTACGCCTTGCCCCATAACCTCCGTAACCAATACGCCGTTCCCCATCCGCTGCATCAAATCGCTTTGATCCGATCCACCCACATCGATAGTGAGATTATGCACACCCCCGGCGTTCCCGGTCGTTTGCAAACTCAGCTTCCGTGCCGAATAGGAACTGAGGACATAGGATTCGAGAATGCCATCCTTTACAATATCACGGTTTTTCGTACTAACCCCTTCGCCGTCGTAAGGCACGCTTCCCAGCGCTTTTTTAAGGTGTGGCTGCTCGTGGATGTGAATATTGGGAGGAAAGATTTGTTTACCCAAGGAGTCCAATAAAAACGAAGATTTTCGATAAAGACTTGCGCCTTTGATTGCTCCGATGAAATGGCCCAACAGACTCGCCGCGACTTCGGGCGCAAACAGGACAGGACATTGTCTTGTACTCAAAGATCGCCCATTCAGTCTTCTGAGCGTACGTTCAGCCGCTTTTCGGCCCACTACCTCCGATGTTTCCAGTTCGGTACGATCCCGCGCCACGGTAAACCAATAATCGCGTTGCATACTTTCACCTCGTTGGCCCAATACACAGCAGCTGACACTGTGTCGGCTAACCGGGTACCCGTGGTTGAAACCCAGGCTATTGGCAAGCACTTGGATTCCGTGGTGGGTCGTGACGCTGGCGCCTTCGGAATTATTGATATCCGGGTGGAATTCCCGCGCGACATTTTCACATTGCACGGCCAAATCGATTGCCTGATCCGCACTCAATTGCCAGGGGTGATACAAATCCAGATCGGGAAACTCCGTTACCAATAAGGCTTCATCGGGCAGCCCATTATATTCATCGGCGGTGGAATATTTTGCGATCCAACAGGCGGCTTTAACGCTTTCCTTGATAGCCGATGCAGTCAAATCTGTGGTGCTGGAAGAACCCTTGCAGCGCCCGAAATACACCGTTACACCAACCCCTTGATCGCGGTGATGTTCGATTGTTTCAACGTCTCCGAGACGGGCGGTTACGGTCAAACCCCGGTCAAGGCTGATACCTGCTTCGGCACTGCTCGCACCCTGTTTTTTGGCTTCGGTCAAAATATCGTCGCCAATCGATTTAAGACGATCTAAATCCTTCTCGGTGTAATGAGATTCCGCTAAGTTGGACAAGTGATTCTCCTAATCAAATACTGGTGCCGCCGACGGTTAAGCCATCGATTTTAATGGTAGGTTGACCTACCCCCACCGGGACGCTTTGCCCTTCCTTACCGCAAGTACCCACGCCGCTATCCAATTTCAGATCGTTTCCAACCATGGAAACCCGAGTCAGTACATCCGGGCCATTGCCGATCAACGTAGCGCCTTTGACCGGGCGGGTGACTTTCCCGTTTTCAATCAAGTAGGCTTCACTGGCGGAAAAAACAAATTTTCCGGACGTGATATCCACCTGACCGCCACCAAAATTCTTAGCGTACAGTCCCTTGGAAACCGATGCGATGATTTCATCGGGCTGGTGGGGACCTTCCATCATATAGGTGTTGGTCATGCGGGGCATGGGTAGGTGCGCATACGATTCCCGGCGGCCGTTTCCGGTAGACTCGGTATTCGTCAGCCGCGCATTCAACTTGTCCTGCATATAACCCTTCAGTATCCCATTTTCGATCAAAACCGTATTCTGTGTCGGCGTGCCTTCGTCGTCAATATTCAGTGAGCCACGACGACCCGGTAACGTACCGTTGTCAACCACGGTACATAAATCCGAGGCGACACGTTCTCCGATACGCCCACTGAACGCCGACGTGCCTTTTCGGTTGAAATCGCCTTCCAAACCATGCCCGATCGCCTCGTGCAATAAAATCCCGGGCCATCCCGGACCCAGTACGACGGTCATGTTACCTGCCGGCGCATCATCCGATTCCAAGTTAACCGTTGCCTGCCTGAGTGCTTCTTCGGCATATCCCATGGCACGGTCTTCGTCTAGAAAATGGTGGTAACCCGTTCGCGCCCCGCCTCCGGAACTTCCCTGCTCCCTCCGGCCATTCCGCTCAATAATCACGCTGACATTCATGCGCACCAAGGGGCGAACATCGCCGTGAAGCGACCCACCACGCGCAGCCACCAAAATTACATCATGAACTCCGACCAAGCTGACGATCACCTGCTCTATTCTGGAGTCCTTTTTACGAATTTCCTCATCCACCCGTTTCAAAAGCGCGATCTTATCTTCTTCGGAAATCGATTTGAGGGGATCAAAGGGAGCGTACAAATCCAAACCGTAAGCTCGTGTTTGGATTCTTCGTTGCCCCTCCAACCCGCTCCTTGCAATACTCTTAACATTGTTTGCGGCGTCCAACAAAGCGGTCAAATCAATGTCGTCGCTGTAAGCAAAACCGGTTTTCTCACCGGAAACAGCGCGCACACCGGCGCCTTTCTCGATATTGTGGCTGCCTTCCTTGACGATACCGTCTTCCAATATCCATGATTCGTAACGGCTGACCTGGAAATATATATCGGCGGCGTCAATCGAGGCTCCCTGCAAATGGCCCATGACCTGATCGATATCATTATCGGCCAATCCGGCGGGAGAAAGTATGGATTGTCTTGCAATAGCGAGTGAATCGTTTGACATATTCCTAATACAATTATGCTTCGTGTTAAAAGTTATAGAGATCAGTTTAAACCACACACTAACCGTCGATGATTCAGGGCCGGGAAAGACACCCGGATTTTCCGGAGCAATTCACAATCAACTTCTCCGCAAGCGATTCCCGAACCGCTTGTGATTTCAGAAACCACCTTTCCCCAGGGATCGACAATCATACTGTGCCCATAGGTTTCACGGCCATTGAGATGAAACCCACCCTGATTCGAAGCGACTACATAACAAAGATTTTCCACAGCGCGGGTGCGCACCAACAAATCCCAATGAGCCGCACCGGTTTTTGCCGTAAACGCTGAGGGTAACACCAGAATTTCCATTCCCTCATCGATCATTTGCCTGAATAATTCCGGGAATCTCAAATCATAACAAACAGCAACCCCGATTTTTCCAAAAGGCGAATCCAATACCAATGCATTTTCGCCGGCTTCGATGGTCTCCGATTCCTGATACTGCTCCTCGGTGCCGGGTACATTGACGTCGAAGAGGTGGATTTTGTCATAGCGCGCAACCCGTTCGCCCATGTCGTTAAACACCAAACACGCCGCCCGTATTTTATTTTTAGAATCGGCCACCATCGGAATGGTTCCCGACACTATCCATATAGAATGTTGCTTGGAAACCCGTGATAAAAATTCTTGAATCGGGCCACCCTCGTCGGCTTCTTTATGATCGAGTTTGTCGAATTCGGTTTCGCCCATCAACGCGAAATTTTCGGGCAAGACTACCAATCGCGCATCCGCCTTAACCGCGTCGCTAATCAAGCGCTCCACTTCAATAAGATTAGCCCTCACATCGGGACTGGACGCCATTTGAACCGCCGCGCATTTAGTCATTCCAACTTCTCTTTACTCTCTTCTTGGCCTGTATTCAAACCACCAAAATCCATAATCCCATACCAGGCTCTATCCAACATCCCGCCTTTTCCCGGCAATCGCACGATTTTAGGATCGTCCCATTGACCCGTCATCGAATACTGGGTACTCGCAATACTATCGACATCATCGCCGATGAGTTTTTGGGCGACATAAATAGCCGCGCCAACAGCAGGGCCACCTGCAATAGTGCCCGCGATCGGTAAACTTGCGGTACTTTTCGGAACAACCGTTATCAGTTGGTCAAAGTCCTTGGCGTTTAAACCGATCCTACCCGATCCATAAATTCGAGCCGCCACGGCATCGATAAACAAATCTTCGGTATGCGCATTGCCATTATCAATAACAAACTCTCCCTTAACCTTATCATAAGCCATACCTTCCGCATAAAGATCGCTAAAATCAAAAGCTAATCGTCGGCGCCACGTATCCAGATTGAAAACTCCAAACGCCCGGCCCAGCCCCGGTTCAACGCCAAGCAAACGGCCCTCGCCAAAATCCAAAGTGACTTTTCCGCTGAGTTTATCCAGTGAAAATTGGTGCGGAGAACCATTCCAGCGTAGATTAAATCCGATTTCCGCGGTGCTTTCCTTTATGTCTTCACTGATTTTGAGTTGCGACAAAAACAAACCCAGGTCCCGCGCATCCAGCTGACCCTGGATTTCGGTCGCGTTCTTCAAATCTTTTCGAATCCAGCGTCCTGAAAGTGAAACCAGATGATTATCCGATTCAAACACGAAATAGTCAATGTTCAAGCCGTGAGGGTGACGCTGGGTTCGGAATTCGACATTGCCCAAATCGATATCCTTCCAAACCAAGTGCTTACTTTTTAAAGCTAATTTCGGCAATTTTGCCGGATCGAAAAACGAATGCTCCTCAGTTGCCGAGGACCACGCATTGATTTCCGGGATTTTGATAGATTCGAAATTCATGGTTAGCAACGCATCATCGGTCCATGTAGAGGGAATCGTTGCCTGGCCCGTTACGTACCGGCTTTTTATGTTGGCAAGCCATGCCGCCTCTTGTTTGTCCGCATGGAGGGATATCGGACCGAAGTCTTGGTCACCCCACTTGAGCCTTCCCGTTTCCAGCTGAATCGAGTTCAACACGTCCGGGGAACTATCCTGATCTTGTGACTTGGAAGTATAGAATAACCACCAGGGCTCCAGTTTCAATTCATCTAATTGCACGCTCAAGTTAAGACCGGGTAAATTGCCTGTTTCAGGACTATTCCCGCCGATACTAACCGATCCTCGTTCAAACTCAAACTTTTCAGATTCCGGCTCGGAAAACACCAAATCAGCTCTCGCAATATCGGCGTAGCGAAGTCTTATCGGTGTTTTTTCCGCTTGCGCCAGGGCTACATCCAACCTAAAGTCTTTTTTAGCGGATTCCGATTTCCCCAAGGGTTCAGGTAACGATATTTCAATCCCTTGCAAATTCGATATGAGGCTGATGTCCGTATACAACGGGCCGTCTTTATCGAGTTTGGGGATTTTTATCGACATTCGGTAATCCGCCCTCCCAACCATATCGTTCCAAAACGAATAAGGAAACTGCTGTTTTAGGGCTTTGATCGAAGCGACGCCATCGATTTGCAAATCGAAATGTCGATCCTGCGTAGCCAAGCTAATATACACGGGCCCATCTAACATAACACCGTTGATATCTTCAATGGCAAGTTCATCCTCGGTAAAAGACAGGTGGCCATCGATAGCGGTTGCGGTCAAATCTATAGCGTCCAGATGAATTAGAGCATCGCTCAATTCGGCGACTCCCTTGACTTTGGCCTCCAGGTCACCGTCATCCAGGGGAATTTCCAGTTCCAGATTTATCCGGTTTTTGCCTTTGAACTCGGCAACCCGCAACAATGGATCGATCCGGTTCCTCAACGGCGATCGGGATAGAAAGTCCATGCTTTGCTCGACATCACCGTGAGCACTACCCAAAACGGTCAATATATCCCCATCAACCATGTCGGGAATTGTGACGACTGCATTGTCAATCGTTGCCCCTGACATTTTTCCAGAACCTGCATTGATCACAATCATTCGGTTATTGAACCGAACATCGCCTTCCAATTCGGTTAATTCAGGCCAATCTTCATGATATACAAGAATTGCATCGCTGACATCGAAGCGGCATTGAAAAACGCCTTCGTCATGATCGAACGGAAACGCTTGGACGGGGCCATGGAATAGAAATTGCCCGTTTTTCACTCGGCCGGCCATAAATGCATGATCCAACCAATCGACGACATCTTCATCCATCGTCGTAACAGGTAAATACAAAGGCACATTTTCGGCATTTTTTCCATCGAATGCGACCTGTACATCCAAATGTGGAGAAACATTATCACCGTCCAAACTTAATTCAAAACGGGTGAAGGCATCCACCTCACGGGTCACTATTTGGATGTTTTCGGAGCCGATCTTCCAATTGTCTCCAGAGTGTTCCCAATTTATTTCACCGCTTAGGAATTCTAAAGCTAAGGGTTGGCGAAAAAGAGTCGGTAAATAGACCTCCGCCTCCTTAGATTTCAATCCCAAAACGCCGTGGGTTGAATCCGTACAAACAAACCCGTTGAGATTTTTTAGCCCTGGAAAATCGTCCCAGGAATCGAGTTCGATTCGATTAAAATCGCCACACACGCCGACAACTTTGGCGCCACTTGCGGAATTAACATAACGTACGCTGAAATCACGTATCTCGCCATTCGGCGAAATTTGTGTCAAATCGGCTTGTTGTCTATCGCTTAGAATATCGGAAGAGGACAATAACCCAATCAGATCCTCTATTCCAAGATAGGAAGCCGTTGCGTTTAGAGTTTCTATTTCACCCTCCGAGCCGTAGGCTGTTTCGACCGCTAATCGACTGGATGGCCATCGATTTCCTTTAAACCAGACTTCCAGTTTGTTGGCGTCAAGCCGCCATCCTTCAAGGTGTTTCCGCCACCGAAACCAGCCTTCAAGATGCTCCAGCGAAACCGGGTTCGTTCCAATTTCATTCGCTATTCGCAATACGGGTTGCCGCAATTTCAGTTGGCCTGAAACCGTCTGTACCCGAGAATCCTCCCAATCGCTCCAAAGTTGGAAGCTACCTGTTCCATCACCGATTTGGTAGCTCATTAAAGTTTGTCCGGCGAACAAATTCGCCAAACGAATCCCGACGCCCTCAATATAGAGTTGTCCGGTGCAACAATCGGGTAAAAACAGATTACCGTGATAATCCATCAACACGGTTAATTTTTGACCCAAATCTTCAGGCAATTCGACCGCTGCGCCGATTTGATGTTGTTCATTGGTATTAACAATACTGATATCGACACCCGAGAATTGCAATTTCCGGCCGTCTCCTTTTAAGTCCTGCCACTCGATATCGCTGTTAAGTAATTCAAAATAGCCGTCCTCGAACAACCAAGTCGGTGAATCGTCATTAGATTTCAATCCGACTATGGTCAACCCACCCTCTTTTTGGCGCCGGATAGTCAGATTGGCGCCGACCACCGAAACCCAAGCGGGCGTTAATTCACCCTGGGTTAAAAGCCGCACCATATCCAAACCCACATTGATTTCTTCGAACGCCAATAACGATTGCCGCTCTTCAGAATCGAGGATCCGAACATCCTTTAATATCAATTCCGGGTTAAAGCCCCGCATTCGAGCTCGCAGTTTTAGGATTCTAACCGGCGCTTCTACGTATTGGCTAATCCGGTGTTCCATGAAATCACGGTATGCATCGGCTTTTTGGATCAATAGACGGGTAAGGACTAACCCCAAGGCCAAAACAACTAATACAGTTAAACCAAACCACCGGGTTGAAACGATAAAGCGACGAATAAAAACCACGGATTCAGGTTAAAGCAACACCACGTCGTATTGTTCCTGGGTATACTGGGCCTCAACGCGGAATTTAACCCGGATGTCCAAAAACGTTTCCAATTCAGATAAACCATCGGCTTCTTCATCCAGCATCGTTTCCACCACCGCATTGGAAGCCAATACCAATAGCTCCTGAACGTTATACTGTTTGACCTCTCGAACAATTTCTCGAAAAATCTCCAGACACACGGTTACCGGAGTCTTAACCACACTTCGGCCACCACAGGTTTCGCAGGTCTCGCAAAGCACTCTCTCCAAACTTTCTCGGGTTCGCTTACGGCTCATTTCGACCAAACCTAAGGAAGAAACCTCACTGATAGAGGTCCTGGCGTGATCTTTTTCAAGATTCTTTTCCAACTCGCTCAATACCCGTTGCTTATGTTCATCGTCTTCCATATCGATAAAATCGATGATGATAATTCCACCCAGATTGCGGAGGCGAATCTGGCGTGCGATGGTTTGTGTCGCTTCCAGATTGGTTTTGAAAACCGTATCCTCCAAGCTTCTGACACCGACATACGCTCCGGTATTAACATCGATTGTAGTCATCGCCTCGGTTTGATCAAAAATCAAATACCCACCGGATTTGAGGATGACTTTCCGCGCCAGTGCTTTTTGGATTTCGTCTTCGATCCCGTAAATTTCAAAAATCGGGCGTTCACCGCGATAATGTTCAATAATCGCATCGACTTCCGGCATGAAATCTTTAGCAAACTCGGTCAGACGCTCGTAAGTTTCGCGGGAATCAACGCGTATTTTTTCCACCTGTTCACGATAGAAATCACGCAAAGTACGAATACTTAAGGGAAGATCTTCATTCACCAGGGTTTTAACCTGTGCGGTTTTAATCTTTTCGCTGATAACCTCCCACATCTTCAGCAAAATCGTCATATCCGCCCATAAAATTCTTTCCTCCGCGTATTCGGCCACCGTTCGCGCGATAAATCCGCCACACTTTCGTTCTTCCCGGAATCGATCCAAAATCGTTCTGAGCCTTTCCCGTTCTTCTTCACACTCGATTCGTTGCGAAACTCCCGACAAAGAAGAAGCGAAAGGCATATACACTTGGTAACGGGATGCAACGGAAATTTCCGTAGTCAATCGAGCGCCTTTGGTTCCTATGGGGTCTTTGGCCACCTGCACAATCACTTCCTGACCTTCCTTCAGATATTGATCGATTCCGCCTTCCCCCAGTTGTTCTTGATCGTAACGACCCAGGTCGGAAGCGTGCAAAAATGCAGCCCGCTCTAATCCAATATCGACAAACGCCGCCTGCATTCCGGGCAGGACCCGGCAGATCTCACCCTTATATATATTTCCGACCAATCCTCGCCGCGAGGTCCGTTCGATCACCAACTCCTGAAGCACGCCGTTTTCGACCACGGCCACTCGGGTTTCAGGTGGGGTAATATTAATTAATATTTCGTCGCTCATGTTATTATTTTAGTTCTCAATTTCCCTAAATACGTTAATTCCAACTTTGTTTAGCAACTCGGCTGTCTCAAAAAGCGGAAGTCCCATAACACCGGAAAAACTACCTTCCAACCGGGCAACGAACACCGCGCCAAAACCTTGAATCGCATATCCACCGGCCTTGCCCAGAGGCTCTCCAGTATTCCAATAGGCCAGCATTTCCTGTTCCGCAATGTTCCGAAAGGTACTATACTGACACTTAATGCTTGCGAATGAGCCGTAGTCCTGATTGAAACCGCACTCAAGACTTTGTGTTTTCGTCCAGCCAACAATTTCAGCATCGATAAGGCATGATCCTTATCTAGCGGCTTACCCAATACTCGATTATCCACGACAACTTCCGTATCCGCCGCAATTATGGGTAATTCTTCTTGCGCAAGCTCCTTTCCATGCAATGACTTTTCCGCCGCCAATCGCATCACGCGATGTTCAGGTATTTCGTCGTCAATCGTTGATTCGTCTATGTATACCGGCAACACCGAAAATCGCACACCGATTTGCTCAAGCAACCTACGCCGTCTAGGTGAAGACGAAGCGAGAATTATCCGCGAATATTCGTTGTTCACAGGACAAATCCGATAATAGGATTATCATATGAATCGGTTGTCAAGATTCTCATGGCGACGCTACTTATGGTAAGGATGATGACAAAGTATTGTCCACGCCCTATAAATTTGCTCCGCCACGATCACGCGCGCCAAAGCATGGGGAAATGTTAATCTGGACAAAGACCAAGTTTGATTTGCCCGCGATATACATTCTGGCGCTAAACCCTCCGGTCCGCCAATTAGCAAAGCGATATGTTGATGCTTTGTTCGCCACCGGGCCAATTTCAGAGATAGCTCCTCGGTATTCCAGATCGTTCCCGTCAGCTCCAATGCCACAACATGGGAATCCATGGGTATCGATGCCAGCATTCGGTCACCCTCCTTTTTGATTAGCCGATTTCGATCATAGTTTTTGGACCGCTTTCCAGCTTCTATTTCTTTCAATACCAAACGGCATTCTCTCGGCATTCTTTGGGCGTAATCCTGGTAGCCCTCCTGGATCCATCGGGGCATCCGCTTACCCACTGCGATGAGATGTATATACATCGTATTCTTTAAAAAAATTTGGGAGAAACCGTGACCCCCGCTACCAAACCCGGTGAAAAATCCGGGCTAGCCGGTTCGGCTAAAGAATGACAACGAATACGTTATTACTTAATATAGGGCATCAAAATTGATCAATCTAACCAATTTTACGACCCTCACAATAATACTTCAACTCAGGTTTAATGCCATACGATCAGGATAATACGCTGGCCGACTGGAAAATTCACGCCGAGCGTTTCCAACAAGAAATTTAAAAAGTAGTCGTTGGATTGGAAGACGTCATCAATATGGGCCAGCCTCCTAGGATGTTTCCATCCTACCCCTGAAACTAAACTTTCATCTAAGTGTCGGGTTTTATTCCGCTACCGCTACCGTACGGAACTACCCGCGAAACCGCAAAGAGGACCGAAGGATGCAATACATTTAGTGAGGTTAACTTCCGATAACACTTTACTTGTTGTGTGTCCAAACTTCTTCTTTTTGAGTTCCATTTCCTTCCCATCGATAGTGAATGGGGTTGAGCTCGTGTGCTCAACAATAAAATGAATAGGTTGGAAACATGAATGAGGCGTCAATCGCGGATATGAACGGTGACTTCAGGTTGTCGATAAAGGGCCTGCCAGTGAGTGAGCGTCCGCAAACGCGAACGAATCCCACCTTTGGTCGGGTAGGTTTTGGTAATTCCGATTAGGTAGCGCCAGCTACTGGTGTTTGCTCTTGATGGTTGGTTTCTTGAGCGGTATCAAAGCCAGAAGGATATGTGTAATGGCCCCACTGGCATCGCAGGTGGGCAAGCAAGACCTAAATCAAAAATTCCCATTTTTGCCAAGCACAAAAAATTAATTAGTGTATAATGAGAATCATTCGTAATTACTTTTAGATTTTCGCAATATTTTTTGGCCAGACAGTTCCTTAAATTTCTTTAGCTTTGATAAACCATAATGAAGCCTGATCAACACCCAACTAAACAAGCGTTTCCGCTTAGCCTGGCGGACGAAGGTAAATCGTTCAAAATCGTTTTGTTGAATGGGGGAAAAGTATCGGTAAACGTCTCAGCGGTTTAGGCTTGAATATTAACTGTGAACTTGAAATCGTCAACCGTCAAGGTGGATCGCTTGTCGTGGGGCGAGATCAATCTCGTCTGGCATTGGGTATGGGAATAGCGCGGAAAATTATGGTCATTCCCGTTTAATCATGGCTAAAACGCTAGACGAACTGACAATTGGTGAATCCGGCCGGGTGGTAGGTTTCGATAAGACCGCTAAAGCTTATCGCAAACTTTTACTCGCCATGGGTTTGACGCCAGGGGTTGAATTCAGTGTGACGCGTTACGCGCCCATGGGAGACCCCATCGAAATCAAAGTGCGTGGCTTTGCACTCAGTTTGAGAAAACAAGAAGCGAGCTGCTTGATGGTCGAAAAAATTTAGTCACTATTCAGCCCACCCCTGAAATCCGCCATTCCTATGTTAAAAAATGATCATGCACACATGTAAACTCACATTTTTCGCCTTGAACTGACGAATTTCAGGTTCAATCTGAACAGTGACGATATCGTGTTGAATAGTTACAAAAATTTAATAGGGCAAAACTTCAGCCCACCCCTATTTTGTCCTGTAACTAAATGTTTTTCCCTTGCTCCGAAACAAAAGAGAGACAGTTTGAGCCGTCATCCCCCCGGCAGTAGATAGTGACTATGACAACAGTCTTTACAATCGGCGTTGTAGGTAACCCAAATAGTGGTAAAACTACTCTCTTCAACGCCCTGACGGGCGCCAAACAACATGTTGGCAATTGGCCGGGCGTAACCGTTGAGCGAAAAACGGGTACTTTTGCTCATGGCGGGTACCCATTCGAACTCGTCGACCTCCCAGGCACCTATTCACTAGACGTCACCGAAGAATCGGTTTCGGTCGACGAGCGAATCGCTCGGGACTATGTCGCCTCGCATGAAGCCCATCTTATCGTCAACATCGTCGATGCGTCCAATATCGAACGCAATCTATACCTGACAACCCAACTGTTGGAAATGAAAGTTCCAATGATTGTGGTGCTCAATATGATCGATGTAGCCCGCCAACGGGAAATCATAATAGATATAGAAAAACTTTCGAATCGTCTGGGTTGTCCGGTTGTCCCGTTGGTTGCTTCCAAGCGAAAAGGACTGGATTTGGTAACCGCGGCCCTTCTGGAAGGGGTTCGGAATCTTTCCGTCTCGACAACCTGTGTGACCTATGGCGAAGAATTCGAACAGACTCTCGAGAAATTCATTCCTTCGGTTTCACATAGCGCCGAACATCACAACTGCGATCAGCACTGGCTAGCTCTGCGGTTACTGGAAGGCGACACGCTGGCCAAAAAATTCGTTGGACCGGAAGTCATCCAAACGGCTTCCCGTTTTCGGGACGAATTAGAAGATAGTTTGGGCGATGATATCGATATTATTTCCGCCGATGCACGCTACGGATTTGTGACTACCCTGACTCGGGAATGCGTCCGCAAAACCAACAAGGTGAAACGGAGTACTTCTGATAAAATCGATCGGATCGTGCTAAACCGGGTTTTAGGAATACCGATTTTTCTGGTGGTGATGTACTTGATGTTTTTATTTACCATTAACATTGGTAGCGCTTTCATCGATTTTTTCGACATTCTGGCCGGTGGTTTATTCGTCGACGGCGTTCGGTATTTAATGACGGCTTATAATACGCCCGAATGGCTGACCGTCATCATCGCCGATGGTGTCGGTGGAGGCATCCAGCTAATCTCGACGTTTATCCCCATTATCGGCTTTCTCTATTTGTTTCTTTCGGTATTGGAAGATTCGGGGTACATGAGCCGGGCAGCCTTCGTTATGGATCGGTTCATGCGGTTTATCGGACTGCCCGGAAAAGCATTTGTACCCATGATAGTCGGCTTTGGCTGCAACGTCCCCGCGATTATGGCCAGCCGTACTTTAGAACATGAACGCGATCGCATTTTGACCAATATCATGAATCCTTTCATGTCCTGTGGCGCCCGCTTGCCGGTATATGCTTTGTTTGCGGCGGCCTTTTTCCCGATTGGCGGACAGAACATTGTGTTCGGATTGTACTTATTTGGTATAGCGGTCGCTGTTTTGACCGGTCTGATTATGAAAAATACGCTTCTTCAGGGAACTACCGCGCCGTTTATAATGGAGTTGCCCAGCTATCATATACCTGCATTGCAAAGCATTCTATTGCGTACGTGGGATCGGCTTAAAGGCTTTATTTTTCGGGCGGGAAAGGTCATTGTTCCCATGGTTTTGGTTCTTAATTTTCTCAATACTTTGGGTACCGATGGCAGCTTTCAAAACGACCAAAGTGAAAACACGGTACTCAGTGCGATAGGTAAAGGTATCGTGCCGGCATTCGCGCCAATGGGGTTGAACGAAGAGAATTGGCCAGCTGCCGTGGGGATTTTCACTGGGGTTCTTGCTAAAGAAGTGGTGGTAGGTACATTAGATGCTTTATACAGTAAAATGGCCCAAACCGAAAATACGGAGAATAGATATCCAACACCCAAACCGGCGGAGTTCGATTTACGCCTGGTCGCAATCGAAGCGCTCCAAACGATTCCCGATAATTTGAAGGATATTGCAGACGCCCTGACGGATCCCTTAGGATTGGATATAGGCGATGTTAGCAATATCGAAAATGCGGCCGAACAACAGAAGGTTGTGGCGGGAACTTTCCGGGTCATGCAGGCACGTTTTGATGGACAAGCTGGCGCTTTCGCTTATTTGCTTTTCATCCTGTTGTACTTTCCCTGTGTCGCCGCGGTCGCCGCCATCTATAGGGAAACCGGGGGTTGGGCGATATTCGTTGCTGGATGGACCACCGGTATTGCCTATATGTCCGCTGCGATTTTCTACCAATTGGCGACATTTTCGAGGCACCCCGTTTACTCGGCCACATGGATAACTGGTTTATTGTTGGCTTTTGCCTCGGTCGTTCTGGTTCTTAGATTATGGGGAAGATCCAATCGACCCTACGGTAAAGCCTACGCGGGAACATAAGTTTTCTAGGATAGCGGTTAAAACCCAATGATATTGTCGGAATTAAGAGATTATCTCAAACAAAACAGGCGGGTTCATCTCACGGATCTGTCTAATCGTTTCGATACCGATCCCAGTGCAATTCAAGGAATGCTGGAAAAGTGGATTGGTAAGGGACGGGTACGTAAAATACCTGTCAGTTCCGCGTGTGGAACCGGCTGTAGCAAATGCGATCCAGCACAAATTCAGGTATATGAATGGGTGAATTCGCGGGATAAGTAATGTAAGTCGATTCCGGTTTTTCCGCTGTAGGCACAAATCTTAGCCTGAATCCATGACTTCAATATGGATAGCAGGGTGCAAGATATTGGTTTCACAGTGGATCAAAAAATATAAGCTTCACCCACCGACTTGAAAAATCGGGGCAGATATATTTTTCCGCGAATATGGCTAAAATAAAACTGTTTTCGTTTGAAAGGTTGGTTTTAATCCGCTTTTGTAGACTCCGCGCTGTCCCAGCGCGGAGTCTACAAAAGTTGCCAACCGTGCACCCTTTTATCCGCAATGAATTCACGGATTCAGGTTAAACAAAACCCGGAAGAGATTACCGTTTACAGGCATCTAAACGCGGCAACTTTTTAGGTTTTGCTTTTTTGGACTTGCCCTTTGCCGCTACGGAATCCGTTAAACTTGAAATCCGTAACAACTTGCCGTTTAGCCGTTTATGATAAATCGCAGCATTCGCAAGTACCGTTTTAACATAATGCCGGGTTTCCTTAAAGGGTATATTTTCGACCCAAATATCCGTCGGCATGGGTTTACCATCGGGCAACCACCGTTCCACACGATGCTCTCCCGCATTATAGCCTGCGGCTGACAACGCAAAATTTTGATCAAACTGATCTAATAAACCCTTTAAATAGCTAGTCCCGTAGCGGACATTCACCTCGGGTTTGTATAGAACGCGGCTAGAGGTCCATTTTTCTTTTAATCTTCGCGCGATTGTTCGCCCGGTAGCAGGCATGATTTGCATCAGACCACGCGCACCGACCCGTGAACGGGCGTGCTGATTAAATACGCTTTCTTGGCGGATCAATCCATACACTAAAGATGGATCGAGCTTTTGAAGATTCGCATGGTGGGTAATCGTTTTTTTAAACAAAACTGGAAAACGTAATGCCAAATCGTCCCAATATTTGACTTTAGCGATTGTAAATATCGCGATTTGATGCCAATCCCACCGCTCAGCCAGCTTTGCCGCTACAAGAATTTCATGGGGACTCAACTGTCTGATAATATGCCACCACTCCCGCCGCGCCATCGATTTACGTTCGAAATGCCGAAATTCAAATACCGCCGCAAAATCTTTTCGATTTCCCAGTTGTTCGATTTCAGCTTCGCTGACATCGACAGGCCTGTCGCTCCATCGGTAATCCTTCTCCAGACGGTCGGCGGCCAGAAAACTGTAAAAATTTCGACCCATCGCCACTTCGCCATAGATCTTCAGTGCTTCAGCGGATTTTTCCTGGGCGTCAAGAGCCCGCGCGCGCCAATATTGCCATTGGGGTAGCGCCCGATCCGGTTGTTGAATCTGTTCCACATAAGTGAGAACCGATTGCCAATCCCTTTCCAAAAGAGCGTTTCTTACCCGCCACTCCCGTAGACTGGAGTGGGCCTGTGCTATATTGATATTAGCGAGAAACTTGGCGGCATGGGGACTTCTTCGTATAGCGAGCGCAATCCCCAGTCGATTTTCAATGTAGGCCTGTTGTTCCAGTTTAATATTAAAGCTATTTTTTTTGGATTCCCAAACATGGCGAGCCAAATTGGGATCTTTGCGAGTCAACCGGTCGATACCGTGAGCGAAAATTCGGCCCATTTGTAACGATTCGGAGTCCCACTGAGCGCAGTCCATGATTAACCGGGGATTTCGGTGGACTTTCAGCCAAAATTTTGCTAATTTTTGTTCGCTTTTCGGGATAAACCGTTTTAAATACTTGGCTAATTGGGGATTTCCCTTGCCCATGGCAAGGCCAAATCTTCGCCAAGCGATATCGGAACTAAAAGCTTTAGAATTTTGGAATTTCACGAACAGTTCGTCGCAGGCTTTTGGCCGCGAACGTCCGACCAGCCAAAGCTTTTGGGCACCTGTTAACGCTTCACTTTCACTCCCGGTTTGGTATAAAGCCCAATAATAAAAGCACTGTAACTCGGGACTTACGGTTTTTTCGTAGTGTGAAATATATTCGGGCCATCTTTTTTGGGAAGCGAGAACTTTCAACAAATTCCATCGCAATAAGATTGGATATCGTGTGTCGGAAAACTCCGTCAAATAGGATTCAATTTGCGCCATCGCACCCGGTGTTTTGCTCAATTTCTTATACAGAAGAAAGGGGTACAACGGGTATTCTTTTAGTTTTGGAAGCAAGTTGTCTAATTGACGATAGTATCCTTTCTTTATCGCCCTTTCGGCTTTTAGAAAATTATTTCTTTGATCGGAGAGATTGTCCCCGTATACCTGGGAACTACTTAGCAAACCGCCAAAAACCAGTAACAAGCCAAGAAACAAATGCATCCTATTCTTCAATAAAAACTTAAATGAGCACGCCTTACGGCGTCCAGGTTACCATTTGCCGCTTTGATGCGACAATTACAAACTCACCAAAATTATTTGAATTTCGTGTAATCCTACAAAACATACGAAATATTCGCGACTGCCGTTCCATGCCGAAAACACCACAAACAAAACAAAATCAATCGAGAAACTACGATTGGCCGTACCTTTATCGAATTGCCCTCGAACATAAACGCGAACTCTCCATCGCTCACGTTATCGCAATATTCGCGACCCTTGCCAGTGTTCCAGTCCCTTTGCTCATGCCACTTTTGGTGGATGAGGTTTTGCTCGGTAAACCCGGCGTCATCACGCGGACCATCAACTCGATTTTTCCCGAAAGTTGGTACGGACCGGTGCTCTATATCTTGACCATTTTGGTCATCACGTTGGGGTTACGCTTATTGGCTTTAGCGTTTAACGTCTACCAAGCCCGCCAATTCACGTACATTTCAAAAGATATTATCTATCGAATTCGATCCAGTCTGATCAAACGACTGCAAAATATTTCCATGGCTGAATACGAAACCCTCGGCAGCGGTACGGTTGTATCGCATCTGGTTACCGATCTCAATACCCTTGATATTTTTATCGGGAGTACGGTAAGTCGTCTTTTAGTGGCCATCTTATCCATCGCGGGCACCGCGATCGTATTGTTATGGATGCATTGGCAACTCGCGTTATTTATCCTTTGCCTCAACCCACTGGTGATTTATTTCACCAAGATTCTCGGAAAACATGTCAAAGAATTAAAAAGAAGGGAAAACTCCGCCTTTGAAATATTCCAGCAATCGCTAACGGAAACATTGGACGCAATTCACCAGATTCGCGCCAGTAATCGTGAAAAGTATTACCTCGGACAGCTAATCGATTCCGCGCGTTCGGTTAAAACACATGCAGCGGCTTTCGCCTGGAAAAGCGATGCCGCAAATCGGATGAGCCTAGTAATTTTTTTATTCGGGTTTGATATCTTCCGGGCCATCGCTATGTATATGGTTGTTTTTTCCAATCTAAGCATTGGCGAAATGCTAGCGGTTTTCGGCTATTTATGGTTTATGATGAGCCCGGTCCAGGAAATCCTCGGTATCCAATATGCGTTTTATGCCGCCAAAGCAGCTCTTCAGCGCATCCAACGTCTTCAAACGCTCAAGCTGGAGCCCCGATATCCGCATTTGAAAAATCCATTTCAAAATAAAAAAACCGTGAGTTTAAGTATCCAAGAGCTGTATTTTTCCTACAGTAACGACAACAGTATTCTAAACGGTGTTACCCTAGAGATCAAAGCAGGGGAAAAAGTGGCCTTAGTCGGAGCAAGTGGGGGTGGAAAATCCACATTAATCCAGGTTTTGATCGGGCTTTATCCCGCAACCTCGGGTACAATTCGGTTTGACGGTGACGCGCTAACGGAAATTGGTCTGGATGTAATTCGAGAACATGTGGTCACGGTATTACAGCACCCGACACTCTTCAACGATAGCGTGAGGAACAATTTAACCTTGGGGCGCGGCCACTCCGATAGTGAACTTTGGAACGCCCTGGATATCGCTCAATTAAAATCTACTATCGCCACGCTACCAAATGGACTGGATACCCTAGTCGGGCGGAATGGCATGCGGCTGTCCGGTGGCCAAAAACAACGTCTAGCCATCGGCCGTATGGTACTCGCCAACCCGAAAATTGTTATATTGGACGAAGCTACATCCGCCTTAGATGCCGAAACCGAATACCACCTGCACACCGCCCTTGCGGAATTTCTCCAGAAACGGACCACAATCATCGTCGCTCACAGACTCAGTGCGGTTAAACAAGCGGACCGAGTTTTCGTTTTTGAGGATGGGAGAATTTGCGAACAAGGCGAACACCGCACCCTGATTAAACAGAATGGATTATACGCAAAACTCTACGGCGAAAAACAATCGGTATCGTCCACTGTCGCTAATCCATCGATCTCGTGAATAGCCTAATGGCGGCGCATATCTACGACCTTCATTGCCATTCCACCGCTTCGGACGGTGTGCTCAACCCGGAAGCATTAGTCCAACTCGCGTCCAAACATGCGATCAATACCTTGGCGCTTACCGACCATGACACAACGGCGGGTTTGAAAGAAGCAAAAACCGCCGCGGATCGGATAGGCATCAACCTGATCCCCGGTATCGAGATATCAACCAGTTGGAACGATAAATGTTTTCATATTGTCGGTTTGAATATCAAACCCGAACATCCGAATCTGCAAAAAGGCATTCGAGGCATCCAAAAAATTCGATTTAGGCGTGCTGAATTAATGGCCGACCAACTCGAACAATATGGCGCGGGTAAGAATATCGGCGCCTGGGTGATGAAATCCGCGAATGGAGGGATGGTGACGCGAACCCATTTTGCCCAGTACTTGGTCAACCATGGCTACGGAAAAAATATCCGGGATATTTTCAAACACTTCCTTGTCTGTGGGAAACCGGGGTTTGTTTCCACCCTATGGGCTGACCTGGACGACGTCGTCGCATGGATTAACGAGTCCGGAGGCGTTGCGGTCCTGGCCCATCCAATGCGTTACAAATTAAACGCCAAGGCGATGCGAAATCTCTTGTCCGCATTTAAAACCGCGGGAGGCAAAGCCATCGAAGTGGTCTGTGGCAGCAACAGCGACCAAGACACTCGAAATACCGCTGAATTGGCTCGCGGGCATGGGCTTCTCGGGTCCGTTGGCTCAGATTTCCATAACCCGGGAAACACCTGGATAGCACTGGGTAAATTGGCGCCGCTTCCAAGGGGGATTGAACCCGTCTGGTCTTTTTTTCTTTGAATTGAAGTTACTCCAGTCTATGTTTCCAGCCTATCTAAGCAGCTAAGTAACGAAACAGCCATGACCCCGTTTTTTAGGGGATAGTCCCTATCAATATTTGCGACAACCATTGCCGCGTCGATTTGCAGTTCCTCAATGGTCTGATAAAAACCTGAGGTGACTTTAGGGGAGCTTGAACTTTTTATTTCAATCGCAATTTTTCTCGTGCCTTTTTCTAGAATCAGATCAATTTCAGAGCCATGTAATGTGCGGTAGAAAGAGGCTTTGAATCGGGGGAAATTACTCAAAATATTTTCTATAACATATCCTTCAAAGGATGCACCGTAGTAGGGAGTCGAAAACAAATCTTCGTAAGTCTCAATGCTTAAAAGAGTGTGCAACAAGCCGGAGTCTCGTACATATACTTTGGGAGATTTTACCAGGCGTTTCTTTAAATTGCTTGTGTATGGAGTTAAGGCACGAACGACGAAAGTTTGTTCTAAAAGGTCGATGTAACGTTTGACGCTATGAGATGAAATTCCCATGGAGTCCGCAAGTTTTGACGAATTTAATATTTGGCTGTGTACATGTGCCAACATTTTCCAAAATCTACTTAAAGTATTTGCTGGAATACTGAAACCAAGATTCGGAATATCGCGCTCCAGAAAACTCTTAATATATTCTTCCCGCCAGATCGAACTTGACTCATCATCGGTCGACAGAAGGCTAAGGGGATAGCCTCCTCTGAGCCAATGCTGATTTTGCTTAATCTCTGTAATTTCATTGCGCATGAAAGGCGTTATTTCGATGTATGCCAATCTACCTGCCAAAGACTCAGAACTTTGGTGAATAAGATCCGGAGATGCAGATCCTAAAATCAGAAATTGACCGACTCTTTTCTTACGATCGATCTCACTTCTTAATAACGGAAAAATCTCCGGCAATCTTTGGATTTCATCCAAACAGATAAATCGATCCGAAAATTGAGCAAAAAAAGCTTCAGCCTCATTTAACATACTGAGGTCCGAATCTCTTTCCAAATCCAGATACAACCCAACCTTGCTCTCTCGACAAAAGATATCAGCCAGGGTGGACTTGCCAACCTGCCTCGATCCCAATAGCGCTACAGCAGGAAAATTGCTTAACCTTTTTCCAATAGTATCTTCTATTTTTCGAGGAATAATACCGTTCATATATGAGAATGTATCTCATGTATGAACGGTATTCAAGTTTTTGAAACACCAGAGCCACAGAAGAAAGTGGACCCTGCACGCAATATCTGGGAATATCTTTGGAGATAATAGCTAATTCCGCTGTTTTTAATCCTGAAGAATGCTAGAAAAGACAGAATGTTAAATAGTTAAGTTTTGTGTCTCCGGGTTCTTGCTGAATAGTTACTTTTTCTCTTAGTTTGTTGGTTTAATTGAATAAAGATTAATGGAAACCTCACCCCAGCGGATATTACGTACCATATTTGGGTACGAATCCTTTCGCGGCGATCAAGAGGCGATCATCGAACATGTCGTCTCGGGCGGCGACGCAGTGGTATTGATGCCGACGGGTGGCGGCAAATCGTTGTGTTATCAGGTGCCATCGTTGATTCGGCCTGGAGTTGGCATTGTCGTATCTCCCTTAATTGCACTCATGCAGGATCAAGTGAGTGCGATGCAACAACTGGGAATCCGCGCTACCTTTATTAATTCCACGCTTGTTTGGGATGAAGCTTCGAAACGGGAGGATTTAATGCGGCGTGGTCAATACGATTTGGTTTATATCGCCCCCGAACGATTGATGACCGAACGTTTCCTGAGCTGTTTGGAGTATACGCCTCTCGCCCTGTTTGCGATTGATGAAGCCCATTGCGTTTCTCAATGGGGCCACGATTTTAGACCGGAATATATTCAACTTTCGGCCCTGAAACAACGTTTTACCAATATCCCGTGTATCGCGCTGACCGCGACGGCGGACCCTCCCACCCACCAAGAGATTATTAACCGGCTGGGATTAGGTCAGGCTGAACGCTATTCCGCAAGTTTTAACCGGCCCAATATCCGCTATCGTATTCTGCAGAAAAACAATCCCCGCAAACAGGTCCTGCGGTTTCTCCGCGAAGAACATTCAGACGCTTCGGGCATTGTGTATTGCTTGTCGCGGAAAAAAGTTGAAGCCACAGCCACGTTCCTTAGTGAAAATGGCTTTAGCGCTCTGCCTTACCATGCCGGTCTGCCCGCGAACATGAGGCAAACCAACCAGGAACGCTTTCTAAAAGAATCAAATATTGTCATTGTCGCCACCATCGCTTTCGGCATGGGGATCGACAAACCCGATGTCCGGTTTGTCGCCCACCTGGATATGCCCAAAAGCCTGGAAGGCTATTATCAGGAAACCGGCCGGGCGGGCCGCGACGGATTGCCTTCCGACGCTTGGATGACCTACGGTATAGCCGATGTGGTGCTGTTGCGGCAACTGCTTGAAGGCTCGAATGCCGAAGAACGGATAAAGCGAATCGAACGACACAAACTCGAAGCCATGTTAGGCTTTTGTGAAACCACAACCTGCCGCCGTCAGGCATTACTTAGCTATTTCGCCGAACAACTGGCTGAACCCTGTGGAAACTGCGACACCTGTTTGGAACCCGTCGACACCTGGGACGGTGCGGTTGCCGCCCAAAAAGCAATGTCCTGTGTTTATCGAACCGGCCAGCGGTTCGGTGTCAATTATCTGGTGGATGTGTTACGCGGGAAACAAAATGCGCGGATTGAACAATTCGGACATCACCGGGTCAGTACTTACGGGATAGGCAAAGACTTTGACGAAACCCAATGGAAATCGGTCTATCGTCAGTTGGTTGCAGCCGGTTTGCTGGCGGTGGATATCGATGGTCATGGTGGTTTGAAATTGACGGGAAAGAGCCGGGCCGTATTGAAAGGCGAACAACCGATTCTATTTCGCAAAGATCCGGTACAAACTGGCCGGACGAAAAACAAAGTACAGCTTCAAAAAAAATCCTCGCGTCCGGAAGACGAGAACGGGAAAGCGTTGTGGGAATCATTGCGGTTGCGGCGATACGACTTGGCCCAAGAGCAAAACGTGCCGCCCTACGTTATTTTTCATGATTCGACCTTGAGCGAGATCGTAACCTATCGCCCCGGAAATATCGAAGAACTTCAATTCATTTCCGGAATCGGCGAATCCAAACTCAATCGATACGGAAATGCCATTCTTGAGGTCATCGAAAAGCATGACGCTGAATGGGGGTGCCCGAATGACATTCCGACTCTAGCGGCCCTCTCGCCAAAACGCGGGAAGAAAGAAGTTGTCGATACGGTTGCGGTCACGCTCGAATTGTTTAAAAAGCGAAACACCCCGGCACAAATCGCAGCCGTACGGGAATTAAAAAGCTCGACGATCTACACCCATTTGGCCAAAGCGATAGAAGCGGGTGAAATTGAGACTACTGAGGTAGTTGATTTTTCGGACATTGAATTGCGCTCCATCGAATGCGCCTTTGAAATCCTGGATTCGGAGTCTCCTATGTCGCTTAGACCGGTATTCGACGTACTTGAAGAAAAATACGATTACGGGATCTTGCGTTGTGTCCGTGCCGGGATGATTGTACGGGGTGATTTTCCGGCAATATCGGTATAGCACCTCGGTCCACTAAAGATAATTTTTTATCAGCCTGACGGTCGGCAACGTGCGGGTCGATAGTAGGTTGCGATGGTCCCACCGGTACAGTCCCATTTTGTGCTGCCGCCCATCCCAACGGGTCTGAAGATTATGTCATCATCAAAGCCAACTCCACTAATGGTAGCGTTATTGTAAACAACTCTTATTTGTGTTTTGTCATCGGCATCGTGTTCAATTACTATTTCGTTGACCCACTTTGTATTAAAATCGGTAGGGTCATCTACGCCGGCTGTACTATTGTTTTCAGGCCAAACCCCGGTAATTTGGTAAGTTTCTTCAACTTTCGAGAGGACAATACTGACTATACTAATCCCCTCTGAAATCTTGCCGCGTGTTCTGTAGTCTTTATACGTAGGAATAGCCATCATCATTAAAATCGATAAAATGGAAAGGGCTGATAGAAGCTCGATTAAAGTGAAACCACGTTGATGCACTTGAGGTCTGATATCCATAGTCGCGATCCCCGATTGTGAACTCATGGTTTACTTATCCGGTTGCACCGGCGATAACTCGCTAACTTCGGATGTGTCATCCCCTTCTTCCAAACCTGTGTTGAATTCACCCAACTGCATACGCAAATGTTGCACGGTTTCCGCTGCAATTGAACCATCATCTAACTGTGAAACAAGCTTCTCGGTAGTTTGTTTGAGCCCCTATAGTGCTCACGAAATTGTTGGGTGGTCTGGGTGAGTTGGGCGCCAAGATGGTGGAAATTGTCCGTAGTCTATTCCAATCTATAAATGGCCCTGAAACAGAGGGGTAGAGAATCTACCTGAAGAGGCAAATCAGGCAATACTCCGCTCCTGCTCAAAGATGGTTTTGAAAAGTTTACGTTTGGCCTCATTCATCTGTTTGACTGCGTCATTGTCGCTGATTGAGAAGGCAATTGCATCCAGCTTTTTAAAGGTGGTTCCCAGTTTGAGATATTGGTTTGCATCAGGTAATGATTTGAGCTTCTCGTAGGGTGTCATCATTAACTTGTAGGGATAGCTCTTTTTCACCTTTCCTTTGTTGTCTTCTTTTGGGACAGGAAAAAAGCAAGGACGATGGAAGTTGATATAGGGGTTGAAATACTCTCTGTGAAATTCATTAAGTTGAGGCGCCCAGTACCCCGGGATATGGTCGTACCCCAGATGTTTGCGGATGATGGTTCCGTTCTTGGACTCGGCGAGTGCATTGTCGTTGGAATGGCGTGGGCGTGATTTGGTCAGGTCAATATGGAGCTTTCCGAGCAGTTTTGCCACGGTATGATTGATGTATTCCGAACCGTTATCCGCGTGAAATGCCAGGATGACAAAAGGGAAGATTTCGATCAGCATCTCCAGGACCGGAATCATGAAACGCTCAGTAATCCGTTCTACGGAGAATATACATTCAAATTGCGTGACTTCATCAACCGCATTGATATGGTAAACCCCTTTGATCCCATCCAGGTCGCCCTGATGGACTGTGTCGATCCGTAGAAAGCCTGGTTTACCTTCTGAATTGGGTTTTCGTCGCTCGCCTATCTGAGAGCGTTTTGAAGCGGGTTTATCAAACTGGCGGCGCTGTCGTTGATAACACGTAGAATGACGAAGATTATAGAGATGGGCAACCGAAATCTTTGCTAAGCGCTCATAGCGATAATCCTCATAGATCAAAAGCATCCGCTCACAGATCTTCTTGGTGGCTGCACCGCAGAGTGTCCCATGGAGCTTGTCGGTCTCAGCTAACAGCACTGCGTCCTCAGGGCGGTAGAAGCGTTCAAATCCCGATGCTGTACGCTGTTGGCGCTTGATGTATCCGGTTTTTTTGTATTGCTGTACCAGCCGTTTCACTTGCCGTGGAGAATAGCCACTCACCTGCTCCAGATAGCGGATGATCAATCCCTTACCGTTCTTGCTGCAAGAGATATAACTGAATTTGACCAATGTACGCCGAATCCACTGGTAGCGCTCTTCCTTGTTGGTAATTGAAAACTCAACCTCCACAGTTCCTTCGAGAAAGATGCGGACGTCATCCAATGTTTTTATCTTTTTGTCACTCATATAGATCACCATAGGTGACCATCATGAGCAGAAATTACTCCTCAGGTACAGGGCCGTTTCACGTTAGAATCACGGCTCCCGTTCAGGGCCATTTCATATTGGACAAGACTTCCGTTTTCCGAAAATGCGTTATTATGGTAAGATCGCCTGCGCTAATTTTCTTCAAATTTTGCTCTAATTGGTAGAGTGGACCAGCGATGCGATGGCTCGATTTCAGCGAAGCGAAAAAAAAGATGCTTAAGCCAACAATCTCGGTTAGCCCTATCGCAATCGAATAAGTTACACGGGGTGAAGCATTAACGATCACTATGTCGGACACTAGAAATCCGACGATAAGGGTCGTGTTAATCAGGAGAAAAGCGCTTAGGATACCAAGTAGCACAAACCGGTATTGAAAATCACCGTCGACTACGATTTGCGTCCTTCGCTGTTTCATGGTTTGTTCATTCCTTTTATTCGGTCGTCAGGAAAATTTAAATTACACTCGAGCGAGTGTTATAGAAAATCGGATCGATAAAACTTTAAGTTTCCAATCGTAAACGCCGAAGGGATGCCGACAGACCATTCGGTCAGTGGGAATTTTCTTCTAATATTTGTCCCAATTCGTTGAGCTCTCGAGCGATATTTTTGAATTCATCATGTTTTCTAAGTGTGGTGCGGGCTGAAAACGATCCCTGCTTAAATGCTTTGATTTGACGCTCAAACGCGACGATAGGACCGACCAGCCGATGTGTCAATAAAACGGAAAAAATCACCACCAATATTGCGTAGGCAAGAGTACAAACCAAGACTACGCTTATCGCGGCCGAGGCCTGGCTCTGAATCGCATTTGAATGATAGTTGGACCATGGAGATTCCTCTAGAATCTCTAAAAAGAGACTTCCGAACGCCAAGTATAAGACCGAAGTCACCGATACAAGGAAAAGGATTGTCAGGAGAACCGCATAAATGGGGAATTTTAACTGAAGAGATGGCTGTAAAAGCTTCATCTTCCGACGCGGGTTCAAGGTCAAAAAACTTTCTGGATTTTGGCCGGTCTTTTCTGCATTGACGGATGTATTCACACTTGACTCCTATTACCTCTCTTGATATCCACCGATCTGTATCGAAAAAAGATGTAACTATTCAGCTTACTCCTGAAATCCGCCATTTCTACGTAAAAAAATGATCATTTACACCTAATAACCTCACATTTGCCGCCTTGAACTGACAAATTACCGGGTTCAATCTGAACAATTATAAAAATATAGGTACTATTAAAAAAATCAATCCCCCTATATAACTAAATATCCAGTATAGTGGAGTAATGCAAATTTTCTGAGGAGTAGTTCCCAGTTCTTAATTTGTTTAGATCCTAAATCCGTGAGTTCATCTTACCATAAAACACGCTAACATACTGATAACAGTCTATTCCAATCTATAAATGGCCCTGAAACAGAGGGGTATAGAATCTACCTGAAGAGGCAAATCAGGCAATACTCCGCTCCTGCTCAAAGATGGTTTTGAAAAGTTTACGTTTGGCCTCATTCATCTGTTTGACTGCGTCATTGTCGCTGATTGAGAAGGCAATTGCATCCAGCTTTTTAAAGGTGGTCCCCAGTTTGAGATATTGGTTTGCATCAGGTAATGATTTGAGCTTCTCGTAGGGTGTCATCATTAACTTGTAGGGATAGCTCTTTTTCACCTTTCCTTTGTTGTCTTCTTTTGGGACAGGAAAAAAGCAAGGACTATGGAAGTTGATATAGGGGTTGAAATACTCTCTGTGAAATTCATTAAGTTGAGGCGCCCAGTACCCCGGGATATGGTCGTACCCCAGATGTTTGCGGATGATGGTTCCGTTCTTGGACTCGCCGAGTGCATTGTCGTTGGAATGGCGTGGGCGTGATTTGGTCAGGTCAATATGGAGCTTTCCGAGCAGTTTTGCCACGGTATGATTGATGTATTCCGAACCGTTATCCGCGTGAAATGCCAGGATGACAAAAGGGAAGATTTCGATCAGCATCTCCAGGACCGGAATCATGAAACGCTCAGTAATCCGTTCTACGGAGAATATACATTCAAATTGCGTGACTTCATCAACCGCATTGATATGGTAAACCCCTTTGATCCCATCCAGGTCGCCCTGATGGACTGTGTCGATCCGTAGAAAGCCTGGTTTACCTTCTGAATTGGGTTTTCGTCGCTCGCCTATCTGAGAGCGTTTTGAAGCGGTTTTATCAAACTGGCGGCGCTGTCGTTGATAACACGTAGAATGACGAAGATTATAGAGATGGGCAACCGAAATCTTTGCTAAGCGCTCATAGCGATAATCCTCATAGATCAAAAGCATCCGCTCACAGATCTTCTTGGTGGCTGCACCGCAGAGTGTCCCATGGAGCTTGTCGGTCTCAGCTAACAGCACTGCGTCCTCAGGGCGGTAGAAGCGTTCAAATCCCGATGCTGTACGCTGTTGGCGCTTGATGTATCCGGTTTTTTGTATTGCTGTACCAGCCGTTTCACTTGCCGTGGAGAATAGCCACTCACCTGCTCCAGATAGCGGATGATCAATCCCTTACCGTTCTTGCTGCAAGAGATATAACTGAATTTGACCAATGTACGCCGAATCCACTGGTAGCGCTCTTCCTTGTTGGTAATTGAAAACTCAACCTCCACAGTTCCTTCGAGAAAGATGCGGACGTCATCCAATGTTTTTATCTTTTTGTCACTCATATAGATCACCATAGGTGACCATCATGAGCAGAAATTACTCCTCAGGTACAGGGCCGTTTCACGTTGTAATCACGGCTCCCGTTCAGGGCCATTTCATATTGGACAAGACTATAACTAGTTATAAAACGGGTATAATACAGATCTCAATCAACTGCACCCAGCAGGTGATCCGTGAATCGGTTTATTTTGGAATAATCTGATAGTTCAATGCGTTATTAGGTTTTAAAATAATTATTGGATTTTTTATTTTTAAGCGAATGGTTGCCCGTCATTTTTGGCGGCGAAATGCCGGAGTATGGCAATATGCAACAGGCGGAATCCATAATGAACGCAATCATGAGTGGATACAATCACTATAATGAGCTACGTATCGAAGGCCGATTGCGTTTTCCATTCGATATGGACCAGCTACACCTGAACTGTTTGACGAGATCATTGATTGGTCCTACGGCTTTCATCAAGGACTTCGTCTGCGGATGGATATTTGGTTAAGTCGGATTATTGCCAAAGATCAAGGTATAACAAGTGTGCACGGAGCAGAGGCTATTTGTTCCGATTTGAATTCGTAGGTAAGATTTAACACCAAGCCAACCGAGGAGGCTTTAAAAAAGGCCGAAATAAAGATAGCCTATCCTCAACAAGCGGTACATATTATTTCAGACGCGGAAAACGTCTTATAATTTATTTCGATAAACCTTTATTAGCGGAGCAATAAGCATTGGGCGGTTCATTACAGAATCAATTACTGAAACTCGGCTTGATTGACAAAAAACAGGTAAAAAAAGCCAAGGTTGAAAAAAGAAAAGAGCACAACCAGCAGCGCAAGAAAAAAACTGAATTAGTCAATGAAACAATGTCTCAAGTCCAGAACGAGCGGACAAAAAAAACCGTTCGAGACCGTGAACTCAATCGCCTCCGCGAAGAGACGGCTCAGCGCAAATCGATTGCGGCGCAAATCAAACAGCTTATCGAATTGAATCGCCAACCGAAGGGTGATGATGATATACCCTATAGTTTTTTAGATCGTAAAAAAGTAAGAAAAATCTTCGTCTCTAAAACGGTTCAAGAGCAGTTAGGCGCTGGAAAATTGGCAATCGTTAGATTGGACGGGCGTTACGAACTGGTAACAACCGACGTTGCGGAGAAGATCAATCAGCGTGACAAAAAGCGCGTAATCTTTTGTAATCAGCCTGGTCCGGGCGAGAGCGCCGACAAGAATGACCCCTACGCGGATTACGAGGTTCCGGATGATTTGATATGGTAGAGGTTTCTTTACTCTTCTTTGGCAAATCCTTTTTTTGCTAACAATGCTTTGCCATATTGAATGGGAATGGCGTAGCTGATGCCACTGGGTTTCGCGAGGAGATTTTCTTTTGTGTCTTTGACGAAGACTTTATTGATTATCCCAACCACTTGTCCAGAATCTTTCTCGTAGAGAGGACTCCCACTGTTGCCTGGATAGGCGGTGGCGTCGAGTTGGAAGACTGTATAGGGATTCTGTAGACGAACGTACATCGTTTTATTCTTCGCTCCTTGAAGTAACTCTATATAACTCTGAATCGAAAAGTACCTATCTTCACCTTTTTCAATGGGCTTAGCAGCTTTCTTTTTTCCCCGAACGGAGTCGCGGTTACCACAAGGTTTCGGCAAAATATTTGAATGGATTGGTGACGTGGATCCCGTCCTTGTCATAAGGTCTGTCCAACGTGGCGACGATCTGTGTGGCCTGTTTGGGTTTTAACCGCCTGGTGTAATAACACAGCGATGATGATAGTTCTTCATCTTTATATTTTACTTCAATCAATTCCTCCAATTCGCCGTCCTTAACGATGGCGAAGTCCACTTCCCGGCCTTCCTTGTCACGGATATAGCGCAATTCGCAACGGTATCCTTCATAGTCTTCCAGATAATGAAGGCGCTTGAGCAAGGTAGTAGCGATCAGATTTTCAAATCGGGCTCCCTCTCCATCCATGACATCCGCGTTGTCAAAGAAATACACTTTGGGCGGCTTTAATATCGCGCGTGGAATAGCGCGGGTATAGGGCATGACCCGGAACAATACATACATACGTTCCAGTGACTCCAGCCAAGATTTTGCGGTTTGCGGGGCGACCTGGATATCCCGCGCCAGATTGGACGATACGGCCATCCCACCAACCCGTGTCCGGAGCAAATCCAGCATCAGACGTAATCCTTGAATGTTCTTGATACTTTCCAGATCACGGATATCCTCTTGTAACACCCTATCGAATCGTTCTTTGCGCCAACGGCGGCTTTCCCGCAAATCATTGACAAGAAACGGCTCGGGAAATCCACCTACAGTCATCAAACGCCGGAAACCCTCTCGTTTATCCATATCGTCGGGCATTTCATCCAGCGTGAATGGGTGTAGACGCCAATAATGATACCTCCCCAACAATGAGTCTCCCCCTTGCCTGTAGACATCCAGTCGAGCAGAACCCGTTACCAAAATCTGATGCTGTCCACCCGCAATGTCATACAGTCCCTTGACACAACTTTTCCAGTGTGAATATTTGTGTAGTTCGGAGAAGACGAGGAGTTTGTCATCCCCGCTCCATTTTTTTTGTAGAATGGCCCGGCGGTCCTCGTCATAGTCCCAATTAAAATAACGCCCGCGCCCGCCGCTAACAGCCAGAATGTGCTGGGCTAGTGTTGTTTTACCCGCCTGCCTAGGACCACCGATGAAAACCATCTTCTTTTGCAGGTCGTCCTGAACGCGGGTTTTGATGTATCGCATACGGCTATATTAAAGTCTAACTTAAAATAGTCAAGGCTATTTTTAAGCCTACTTTAAATTAGTCAGCTATTAGCTGTTTGGTTGTCATATCGAATAAAAAAACTTCGATGTTAGATTTGGTTCTAAAATCCTATGGTGGACCCTTAGGTTTTGAACGCTGGAAAAATATACCATTGTGGGATTTAACAATGAACCCATCAAGGTAGTATGGCAAGGAGAGACCTGACCCCACTTTCTTTCAACACTTTCTTTCAATAGCAACCAAGCTTTGAAAGCCCTATTGAACTTTAATAGCTGGTGCCTTTCCTGATTATTTGAGTTCTTTCACCCGGCGCTCAATAGTTTTAATCACGGGTTGGATCACGTTTCGTTTTTTAAACAGATCTAACAGGTTATTTTGAGCTTCTCGTGCCTTAACTTTTTTCTGAACCTCTATGGCGCACTGGGTATAGGTATCAACAATCTTTCGATACTCAATATGGCCGATAGCGTCTGCAGCAGCTTCTGCATTCTCTAGCAAAGGAGTAAGTTGTCTCTGCACAATTCCTGGATCGGGGTCTAGCAAACTCACCTTATTAGTATCAGCCCTTAGGCATTTAAAAGGATTTGCCAACGGTGCACTTCGGACCGCAGTCCAATAGTATTGGGCTGGATGCTTCTCGTCTAGATGCTCACTAATCCACTTGAGTTTGTCGTTAACATCCTCCATTGTTCGGCTACCCCCGACATAAAGTACTCGGCCAACGCGAGCATTAAACAGTTCGCTAATCACGCGTTTGTCATCATAGTTTGCGGGTGGCCGTATCCAAAGCTGCATAATCGCAGCGGCCGTACTCCCATCAAGGTTGGTGTAGCTCGCTTCAATTCGATAGGCTCCAGGTTCTTTGAAGGGAAACCCAAAATGACCTACCGTCAGGTTTACAGCCTGATATAGGCATTGGCCTGGTTCTAGAACTTGTCCCTTTAAACGAACACGAGTATGAGAAATAGGAATAAAGGGGCGCCGCTCTCCATTGGGGCTTGTTACAGCTAATTCGACAAAGCCATCGCTCGGGTTAAGGTTGGGATGGATCATAACGCTTTCATTGCTAGCATTGCGCAGGCGTATTTCCAGGAATATCGCTTCACCTAGTTCAGTACTAGTCTTGCGGTTTCGTATGACTAATTCAAGGCGACGGTCAATACTTCCACGGGAGACTCGACCATGATTTTGGAACCAAGTTTCATTACCCATCTGCACAAAGCCAGTAGGGGCGTGACGGAGAAATAGATTTTCATTGTCATCAAATCGGAAACGGAAGCGATCATAAAACCAAGTGGCGTTTAGTCCAGGGGAGGCACTTTCTGGATAGTTCATCCACGAGAGAGCCTGAGAGTCGGAAGTTACCGGCATCCAGGAAGGCGCTGCCCAAGACGACCCCTGCGTCTTTTGAAAAGAGTGAGCCAGATTGAAGGCGTGACCGGTTTCGTGGATGAGGTTGAAAAACAACTCGCGTTGCACCGCCTCAGCCACTGGAGGGTTTGCTTGGATGTAACCTCCACCTTCGGTGTGAAAGAATGGACATAGTGTAAAGAGAGCGGTCCCTTGACTATCTACGCCTCCGGGTTCGTCAATATCGCCATCAAACATAATACCACCAAGGTCGTCACTATCTGCTAGTTCTGCCAGAAAAAGCCACATTTTCCATTGTGGTCTATTCGCGAAAGCACACCAGTGGTCATCCAATGCGTCGTGTAGTTCCTGAGTATTCCACCGGTTGTTACTACCTGCCTCAGATGTATTGATCGTATTGCTTTCCGATGAGCGTGTAATCCGAATACCGGATTTGGCGAATGTATTCTCCAGGGTGAGGTTTTCCTCGGGAAAGTCTGCTGGGCGGTCTAGGTGAGCATGCGTATTGTACGTTTCCACGTCAATCGCGCCATCTTCACGGTCAACCTCAACCTCAACATCCAGGAAGTACTTCGACTCTTGTTTAACTGAATATGGCCCGTATTTTATGTTGGGTCCGGTAGCAACAAATGTGACGTCTGCTATGGGAGGTATGCCAATGGATTCCGCTACAGCAATCTCAAGGTGATCAATAGGATTTACGTTTTCGGGCCACAGGAAGTTAAAGTCCTCCACGACCAGATTGCGCACGCCACTAGAAAGTGTATTGGAAGTTACGCGACCTATAAAATGTGCAGATGATCTATTCACAAGACCCCGTCCTTCGGCTACAGTACCGCTTACCACATTGAGAGGATCAGTTCCATCAACATCAATATGCAAGGTAAATCTAAGAGGGAATAGCCGTTGATTGGGGATGTAAATTGGTTGTGCTATATTGTAGATGGGGTTTGTGAGTGCTACTTCGCTAGGCATAGCTTCAATCTCAGCAACGCTTATACCCGTACGTCCAGTAGCACCACCATTATATTTATAACGTCCGCTAATTGGCATTGTAATTTCACCTATTCGATCTAATTTGGTTGCAACGAATGCAACATTCATTTTCATTATTTCACGAGCTAAACCATAGTTAATGTGCGCAAGAATATCATTCGCAGTGTGGATATTACTGTTGGCATTGTCTGCGCCTTCGATTGTAAGTATGGCTGGCAACCCTGAGTTAATAAACGGTACATGATCACTCGCGAAGGAATTCAGCGACGTTTGCACAATCAGGGATGTGTACGTTATAGCCGCACGTTCCAAATCGTTGATTACAGTTTGTGACACTGTTGCACCCTCAATCAAAACAGTTGCAGCAGCCGTATTAAGCGTTCCGATCATATCCATGTTGATGACTGCTCGAATTCTATTACGTTCCGCTGCCAGCAAGTTTGAGACATATTGTTGACTGCCAAATAGCCCTTGTTCTTCGCCACCGAAGAGTATAAAACGCAGGTCGTGTAAGGCCCTGTGGTTTCGTAATACCCGGGCCAATTCAAGTAAAGCGGCACTGCCGCTACCGTTGTCATCTGCGCCGGGCGCATTTGCGGACGGGCTCCCGCTAATGTTGATAGAGTCCAGATGCGCTACAACGAGCACAAGTTCCTGCGTGTCTGAACCGGTCCTGGGCTTATCCGCAACAACGTTATAACTAGTACCGCTCCCAACCGATATGGTCTCAATTCTGGTGCTGTAGCCCATAGTATCTAGTCGACCCTGACACCAACTAGCGGCATCAGAGTAAAAGCTGCTGGTTGAATGCCTGGTTGGATATGAAACTAGATGCGTGAGAGTGGCCTCAAAGCTTGAGATTGTTACTTCATTAACCAGGTCCTGGACCCAAGATACTTGAGCTATCCGCTCAGCGGATGGGGGTCGCACATGCTCATCGAACACGACTGTATTCTCCTTGAGAGGCTGTAACACAAAGCAAGGGTCGTTTCGGACACCGATCTTCTCGACTTCTTCATTTGATAGCTCTACCGCCAAATATCGTCCTTTGTCCAACAAAACCGTCACACTGGGATGCTCTTGCTGAAATAGACGTCCTTTCTGTACCACCAAGTACATATCTCCTTTTTTTACATCCTCAGGGTGTTCTTTCAAGTGCAAGCCATCTCTCCTAGCTTGTGCCACTACGTTATGCCATTTTGAGTTTGCTGTATAAATCAGTAGCTGATCGCCAAACTGAACCGACCAAGCATCTAACTCACTTGCGCGGCGCAATCGAGCAATTCGGTTACTTTGCTCTATCCCGCATATTTAAACTTTCATACAGAACCTCATCAGATGATATTTGGAATTGGCACCATCAACTCAATTGAATTTAGCTCAATATCTACGCCCAATGGACATGAGAATGCAATAAACCTAATGCAATGGCCCACCCTGTTTCCTAACCGACCTTAAAAGCGCCATGGTGATGGTTTTTTATCACATAATCATAGGCTTAGATTTGATTGATGTTACTAGTCTTGTTAGATATGAATCCAATCATTCTTTCAGAACAATATTGGAATCTTCAAATGCTATGAATTGAGCACGATGGGGAAAATTATTTGGATTAATATGACTTACTGGGGTTGGATATAAAATAATCACAAATCTACACATCAGTATTCACGCTAAGCTTCGCATTTAATTGGTAATTTGTATTCGACCCCAATTATTCTTGGTACGGCTAAGCTAATCAAGCACGCAGCCATTATGCCATTCGCCCATTCTCGTTCAGATAAATTGTCCATGACTATCTCATAATTTGTTTGATAGGGCTCTGTCTAAAGCGCTACCTGACTTTAACCCATTATGACTCATCTATAGACGCTAGATACTATTAGTAAACTGCTCAATAATACCGTCCTTATTATTCTCGATTCCTGTTCCAGTTCGAGGGCAAGTTCATTAATAATATTTTTCATATATGATATGAGATACATCTATGTATCAAATATTGCTTTTTTAATGTTTCCATTTCCATAATTTATAAATTTAATATTCTAATTTGTAAAGCTATTTATTTTGTTCTTTGTTTTCTTCAAGCTTTTTACGTGCTTCTTCAAGTTTTTGTTGAGACTCAATAAGTTTGGTTTGAGCATCAACCAAAGCACTAGCCTGAGTAGCATCTTGAGTTGGACCGTCATATTTCACCTTAATAATCTCTGCAATAGCTTCTCCTGGAAGAGCGGCTAAGCTAGATGAAATATTCAATAGTGTTCCACCTAAGCCTTCGGCAGCACTTGGACGCTCTAAACTCAATGAGATTAACATACCGTGGTCTAATATCAGTTTATGATCAACAAATGCAAAATAGGCCCTATCAAAAGGAATCTGAAAAATTGGACCATCATCGGGTAGCTTCATAGATGTTTGTACTTTAGCGCGAATACTGTCTGCAATAATGAATTGTGCTGTAATCTGATAAGGTTGTGGAATACTAACAAAAACACCAGAAACTGCATTATCTTTAATTACTGCTTTCTTTAAATGATTTCCTATGTGCGAAGCATTGAGAGTTACAAATGCTTTGTAGTTAATTCCACAATTTTGTATTTGACTATTATCAACTTCCAATTTTTCACCAGACAACGCTGCGGATAATGGAATAGAAAAAGTATGGTTACCAATAATGCTATCCATAATTTCTTTTTGGTTATTGCAATCCACTGACCCCGCTCTGCGTGCAGACCTAGCTGTTGGAGAAAGGCCTCCTGATATATAGAATTTGAAGGCATTGATAGCTGTTTGGGCTAAATTCTCCAATATTTTCGGTGTACGATCCTCAGCTTTCGCATTTACAGTGGAAAGAAGGCCATCTTCAAGTTTAAAGTCAATTGTGTCATGAGCAAGATAATTAGTATTTTGTCTGAATTCGATTAGCCTACTTGGGTCAGGAACTAAATTAGGGCTAACAGAAAGAGTGACTTTATATTCATCACCCGAGTTTTCTGCTTCAGTCTTACATATTCTAAATGTACCCGAACACGTTGCTTCCCCTTTATCAAGACAAGATTGTATAGCTTGTGGTGCACTGTTTTTATGAATAATGAGGCAAAGTTCTTTTGCTTTTACCGCACATGACTTTTTATTAGTTGAACAAACCTTTACTGCATCTGTAACCTTTGTAACATTTAGGTTTACTTTCAACACAGCCATAGGCAGCATATACCCTGCCGCCCCACTTACAGGGGAAGCCGGAGTTGTAGCTTTATATGGCTTACTAGTCGTTATGCTACAACTTACCAATAAAAAAAGTTTAAAATGATAAATGTGCGTAATATCTGAGTAGTCACGTTTGTTCTCACAATTTTTTGTTAAATTAAAAACGATTAGTTTCAACCTATATTAATTCGAGTAAAATACGTGGAACTCTGGAGTCAGAGCAGGTTTACATACCATAATTTATGTTTCCCTATAAATATACAAGCACTGGGTATGGCTTTGTTTTCTTAAATCAAAGAAAAAACCATCATCGTGATTCACACCAAACCCAATTTTACCATCACTCTAAAGGGACAAAACATCAGCCACGTCTTCTCGAAAAAATTAATTATTCCACTATAATTAATTTATACGCTAATCTCACCCAATAAGAAATGACTCAATTGAGTCATTTTGAATGTTCAAACTCCCCATAATTTACCAATTCCTAAATTATCATAAAATAAAACCCCATTCATCCACTCCACGTCAACATTTCACTCCACGTCGAAACCCCCATTTTGCAATAGATATATTTAATGTGATTACGTACAGTGCGATAGCGAAGATTGAGTCGTTCAGAGATATTATTCGTTGAGATCCCACAGTGGATCAGTTCAGCCACTTGCAATTCGCGGGTCGTTAGCCCCACCTTGTCGAGTTGACGGATGATTTGTTCATTCTCAGAGGCGATGCTTGGGTACGCCGAACCTGGCGGACTGGTCGTCGGATATGCCACTGGCGGCGCTTAAGGTACACAAGCCCTAGCTTGAATTTCTTACCAGACTTCTTAGAAAAGGCTGCGATTCATGAGGAAACATTTGTGAAATCTAATAGTTATCTGATTTGGAGAAGAGCAGCTTTATGAGAACAGCGTGTATCGTAAAACCGATGGAATTTCACACCTTGGAACAGCGCGATGTCATCGGCAAATTTGATGATGGACGGATCAGTCCAGACGGCCGTGGCGTGTTGACTAGCGAAGTCAAACATCGGACCCATATTCTGAAACGCTTGAACCAGTGTTAGATTAAGACAATGGCAATAACATATCCCTAATATGAATTTTTATAAACTCCTCGGATTCCCCAATTTGTTGGGCATTGGCTTTTAGATCTTCACCGTAAATCACTCGTATCGCAGCTTGTCGGGTTTCATAAAATCGAATGGCGTCGGTTCGTTCAGGATTCAACGAACGGCCCCAACGGTTTCGGGGTAATCGTTCACGTTGCATGGACCGATCAATGTAGTCTAGATTTGTAAATCGATTGGGTTGTTCTGCTTGGGGGATTTCGTGACTCCAGTCTATTTGATCGATGAAATTAGGATAATCCACGAGGCCGTTTTGATGGGGATCATCATCAGTTAAAATCGCTTCAATACCTGCAATTACTGGATCATAATCAACTAAACTACCATGAGTATCTTCTTGTGAATTAGGGATAAATGCGGCATACCGATCTAGATCAAGGCCCGGCATGAAAGATGACTGAAATAATACAGTACCATCGCCGTTAGACTTTTGGCCATTCGGTGCCTCGGGTAGCTTTGGTATGGACCAAGTTCCGTTGGCTTTGATTGCAGTGTAGGCCGTTTTACCATTCAAACCCACAATGACGTGTATCCGGTTGCCGAAAATTCGTACCACAGTATTGATATGTTGTTTCTGGCTTTGATGATAACGACTAGCAAAATCCAATATTTGAGAACGCAAGTTAGGTCGATACCGATTGGTTAATCCGTCTAAATTATAAATATCGATATCACCAGCGATGGGATAATTGAGTTGGATATCTGCGTTGTTGGTGGGTAACCGAATTTGCCAAAATTCCTTAGGTGCTACCATCATTTGGAACAATCCTGGCATGGATGCGACGGATTCTTTTAATCGATTGTTTCTGATCATCCAATCAGCGGGTGTACCGTTACCAATCTCGATGACCCTTAATGGCTTCAACGCACCACGAAACGGTGGGGCACAGAATATGATGCGGTTAATAAGGTGATCAAAAGAACGATTCCTACCTAACAAATGAAGCAACACACAACCACCCATACTGTGGGTGATGATGTTAATCGGTTTTTCGTCTGCCAATAATAAAGCTAAAAAAGACTCTAGCCGGGTGGCTTCAATGTGTACACTGTCGCGCCAATCGAAACAGAAATGACCCAGGTCAATATGGCTTCTTAGGTTGTCATAAGGATCTTCTATTACTGGTATACGAACGGTTTGGCGAGCATATATAAATTGATCTTGACCATCCTTCGCTCCGTCGGGCGACAAGGATTCAAATTCCAGATTATCCACCTCGTGCCAGAGCCCGGTATCTACCCAGACCTCATCATCGGATGTACGGTCATATAATTCACTACCCATGATACCGTGTAAAAACATGGTACGGTTCTCAGACTGTTGTATTTGTCTTATCCAATTGGGCCAAATATGTTTTTGATAAAATGTTTGTTTTCGTAACATTGCGATTTCTCTATTTAAAATGAAAACGAACGACTCACTTCTATGCTTCCTAACAAGTACAAAAGAACTGGTATAGTCTTTTTTTTAATCAGATAAAAAGAAAAGTTAATACTGCATATGACACCAAATACAATTTAATCATATTCCAGACGAGCAATATCTAAGTCCTTTCTATCAAACAACTTAAAAATTTTACCCACGTTATTTATATCTCAATCCCACCCAATAAGAAATGACCCAATTGAGTCATTTTTAATGTTTAAACCGGAAATAATCATAAATTTCTAAAGAACCAGCAAACAAAACCCCCATTCACCCACCCCACACCAACATTTCACTCCGCGTCGAAACCTCTATTTTGAAATAGATATGTTTAATATGATTGTATACAGTGTGATAACTGAGGTTGAGTCGCTTAGCGTTGAGAGATATTATGCGTAGAGATACTTCGGGTGATCAGTGCGGTGGTTTGCAGTTCGCGGGGGAGTTAGACCCGCGTTGGCAGGTTTTGCCGAGGTCTTTTGAAGAAAGGACAACATGGGGCACGTCTTGCACCGCCACATTCATCAATCAAATATCATCTATCCATAGGCTGGACGTAATAGCAAACATTTTGGTACTTTAACGAGTTCGTGGTTTTAATCCAGCTGTGGCGCATTTTCCTAATTCTTTGGAGTGTTTGCGTCAGATTAGTCTTACGTTTCCTAAACAATGAGGAGATTATTTATGCCAGAAGTATCGAGATTTTTCGGCATCATAATTCGGATGTTCTACGACGAACACAATCCGCCGGCATTTTCATGCCGAATATTCTGGAAATAAGGCGGTGTTTGATTTTCAAGGCAATATAATCAAAGGGAATCTATCCTCAAAAACAGCAACTAAACTTCCTGAATCCGTGATTTCAATGCGGATAGGAGGGTGCAAGATATTGGTTTCACGGGGGATCAAAAAAATCTTAGCTTCACCCATAGGTTAAGGGGGTGTTTTTTTGACCGCTGTGGAATCAAGAGCTTGTGCCCTGTCCCGTAGTGGAGTCACGGATTCAGGAACTTGTAAGGGAATGGATTGACCTTCACGCAGACGAACTTGAAGAAGATTGGGATTTAGCACGAAAGAGTAAGGAAATCAAAAAAATTGAACCGTTGACCTGAGGAACCATACTATGTGGAACATGAATGATGTAATAAAAATAAGTTACAAAAAGAGTTACATTTACCACATCCCATTCGACAATGGGATATCCGGTGATGTTGATTTTTCAGAGTATATTAATAGAGGCCCCATATTTTCAGCATTAAGAAACAAAGACTTTTTTAAAACAGCGACGATTGAAGGTGGAACGATATCTTGGCCTAATGGCGCAGACGTTGCTCCTGAAACACTATATCAAAAGGTAAATCGCTAACAGAAAAAACAGAAGAAAGGTCAGGGGAAAGGAGAACGACTTTTAAATATTACCAAATCGCGACCCGACCATTATCCTCCCTGTTATTTCATACATTGCCCACTCAATAAAGCGATTTATTCGCCAAACATTTCTGAGATAAGCTGCCGTAATAATGTGGCTTCTTGAGGAGCAAGCTTGCCTAACTTTTTAATTATTCGGAGTTTGGAGGTGGGGCGTATTTGGTCAACGGCAATTTCAGCGGGTTTTCCGTTACAAATTGTTTGAATGCGACTACGCCATCCAGGATGAAGTTTAGTGGTTAGAGGACATGTAACGACGGTCGCAAGGGTTTTATTCATCAAGTCATCGCTGACAACGACAATCGGGCGGGTTTTCCTGATTTCAGGACCAAGGGTTGGATCAAGGTTGGCCAAATGGATTTCATATCTTTTGATAATCATAAATGACTTTCAAGATCAGCATCCAGACCTTGCCAATCACTCCAGTCCCCGTGTTCTTCGCTAGCAATCGCTTTATAGGTATCTTCCCAACTTAATTTTCCTGTTTGCGCCGCATGAATCAAGATTCCACTCTGAACTTCTTCAAGAATTATGCGATCACCAAGCCCGTATCGAGAAATCATCCCCTTGGGTAGTCGAACCCCTTGCGAGTTTCCGATCTTTATCAGTTTTGCTTTTTTGAACATGACGAACTTGCCATTAATAGACGTCAGTTCAGTATATCCTGTAATTACATTCCTATCAAATCGTTACATAGCCCACTTTTTACGCGGCTTCATCGCTCTCTATCATTGCGGATGAGATCCTCTGGCCGGATTGAGAGTGACTGTGGCTTTGATTTTTCTATATCGTGTTTAATTTCCATCAGTACTCGTTTGCGCCGCATACCTCCTTCCTCTATCGAGGTCTTGCGAAGTTCGATAATGGCTTGTTGTGCCAGACTACGATGTGCTCGTTCAGCACGAAATGCCAAATACTGGTAAACATCATCGGGTAGATTTCGTATTTGAAGCGAGGGCATCAGGATTCTTTATATTTTAGAAATTTAAAGTTGCATAATAGTGCATGCACTATTATGCAACAAAAAGTATCTTACAAGACCAGACAACTTCGCATTTCATTCACCCCACATCAACATTTGACTACGCGTCGAAACCCCTATTTTGGAATAGATGTGTTTAATGTGATTACGTATGGTGTGGTAGCTGAGGTTGAGTTTTCCAGAGATATTGTTCGTAGAGATGCCTCGGTGGATCAGTGCGGCGACTTGCAGTTCGCGGGGAGTTAGCCCCGCTTTGTCGAGTTGACGGATGGTTTGTTTATTTTTGTCGGTCACCCTGGTGAAGCGCAGCAAATACAAATCCGCATTGCCGTTAGCCGATGTGTTGACCGGCGTTAGATTGACTTCGTACAAGCGTCGACCTAACCTCGACAGAGAACAATCGTGTCCGCTTTTACCAGATTTTGCCGTGGTTATTGAAGCAAGACAGGTCGGTAACGATGCATCATTATTCTGTCCAACGGCTTGGTCGAATGCCTCGTTTTTAAACACCAATTCCCCGTCCTCGCTAAACATCGCAAGCGGTTCGGCATGACCGGGCAGGCTATTCAGTATGCGCTGGAGATTTTGACTTTCTTCACGAAAAATAACGGCCTTAATGGTTTGCAGTAAAGTTGCTCGCAATAAACGCAACAGTTCGATTTCCCGCGTGCTGAAATACTGTTTTTGAGGGGTGAATCGGCAAAAATAGAGGGCGACTGTTGGACTTGGCAAATCTAATAACACCACAAATGCACACCAGCGGTGTTTATTTTCCGAGATGTAGCTTGGGTAGCTGGAACAGTGGGAACAGGCTTGATCGATATTACAAAAAGCTTCAGTGGCTAACGATGAAACATTTCCACCGACAAGTGACCCATCCACCAAGTGGCTTTGGGTCGCCACTTCGACAAAGTTCTCCCATCGGGACTCACAGATCGACGGCGGATAAATGGTTTCCAGTGCCCGCGGAGTATTGCGTGCCCCTTCCAGACGCGCATAAAACGCGCCGCAAGAACCCATCAACGGAATGATCTATGTTTTTAATATCCGGTTTAAGTCTTCCCGGGTTCGGCAATCTGCCAGTCGATTATTGAGCTCCAACACCGACCGCTGATTCTTGCTGGCTAGCGTATCCAATATAGTTGTGGTTTCCATTTCCCCCTCCTTCTTCGTTTTTGTTTTTTCGCTTTCCGGTTATACGCTGGAAAGGGAATTTTTGCGTGTTAGACCCTTCTTACGCAAGTGTGACGGCAGATAGTCGCACAAACCCCAGTTTAAGGATATTACCCATTTGGGCTAGTAGGTGTATGAGAAAACAGCCAGAAGTATTAGATGTTTTAGTTACCTAACAGAGAAGTTGGCTAAGATTCCGGATCAAACCCGGACGTAATCGGATACCGGCGGTCGCGGCCGAAAGCTCGGGAGGTAATTCGAACGCCGGGGGGCGCCTGGCGTCTTTTGTATTCATTGCGATCCACAAGTTGTACTGCCCTAAGGACCTCTGCCTCGTGGAATCCTTCCCCGATAATCTCCTGGATGGATTTATCCTGTTCAACGTAACGGGCTAAAATCGGATCGAGTACGGAATAGGGAGGTAAGGAATCTTCGTCGATTTGGTCGTGGGCTAATTCGGCGGACGGAGGACGCTCGATAACACGGTTTGGAATCACCGGGGAAAGGCTATTGCGGTATTCCGCAAGCTTATAAACAAGTTGCTTGGGAACATCCTTGAGCGGTGCGAATCCTCCCGCCATATCGCCATACAACGTGGCGTATCCCACGCTCATTTCGCTTTTGTTGCCGGTGGTGAGCAGCAGTTTCCGCTTTTTGTTGGAAATCGCCATTAATATGACACCACGGCAACGCGCCTGGATATTTTCCTCGGTGGTATCGGCTTCCATTCCTTCAAAAGTATCCTGGAGCATGCCATCAAAAGCTTGAACAGCGGGCTCGATGGGAATGACATGGGACGCAACCTTCATTGCATCCGTTTGTGCTTTCGCATCGTCAACACTCATCGCCGCAGTATATCGGGAAGGCATCAGCACCGCTTCTATTTGATCGTAGCCTAAGGCATCCACCGCCAAAGCTAAGGTCACCGCTGAATCTATACCTCCCGAAAGACCCAGCACCGCGCCTTGAAATCCATTTTTGGCGACATAATCCCGAATAGCCATGACAATCGCTTTGTAGTCACTGGCGACCTCTTCGTATATCGGCGCCAATTCGCCTTTGACGGGATGTATTCCACCGGTATTTTCGAAATCGACAAGGCTGATGGATTCTTCAAACTCAGGCGCGCGGTGGACTACTTCACCGTTGGCATCCATGACGAATGATGCGCCGTCAAAAACCAATTCATCCTGACCGCCCACTTGATTGACGTATACGATGGGTATATGACCCGCGGCGATACGCTCACGCAGAACTGTTTCGCGTTCTCGAATTTTATGGGCGTGGAAGGGCGATGCGTTCAGATTCAACAAAAGTTTTGCGCCAGCCCGCGCCGATTCCTCGACTACGCCCGGTTGCCAGATGTCTTCACACAAACTAACCGCTGTAGGAATTCCGGCGAGGTCAAACACACAAATGCTTCCCCCTGATGTGAAGTACCGCTTTTCGTCGAAGACCCCGTAATTTGGGAGCACCTGCTTTCTATAGACGGTATGTATACTACCGTCGCGGAGCACTGCGATGCTGTTGTATAGCTTATGTCCTTGTTTTTCCGGAAACCCAAGAATAACGTCTATACCTTGGATTTTTTCCGCCAAGTCGTGCAACGTTTTTGTGCTTAATGCCAAAAAATCTTCTCTAAGCAAAAGATCTTCCGGTGGGTATCCCACCAGTGTCAGCTCTGAAAAAACGGCGGCATGCGCTTTTTTTTCGTCACGGGCCTGGCAAACTGCTTTTAAAATGCGGTCGGCATTTCCCTGGATATCGCCGACTAGAACATTAAGCTGGGCAATCGCTATGCGTAGCATCATGGCGGATTCTCTCCGTACCGGAGCCTTAGAGCCAGAAATGGGTATACAAAAGAGCGTATGTCAGGATAAACAATCAAGCATCCGTTGCCCCATATTGGTAGGGGAATCCACGACGTGGACACCCGCTTCTCTCAAGGCGTCGAATTTTGCTTCAGCGGTCCCTTTACCACCGCTTACAATGGCGCCCGCGTGTCCCATTCGTTTTCCCGGTGGCGCCGTAATTCCCGCGATATAACCCACGACCGGTTTAGTGACATGCTGCTTGATATATGCAGCCGCTTCTTCTTCGTCGGTACCACCGATCTCTCCCACCATGATGATTCCTTGGGTCTGTGGGTCGGCCTGGAATCTTTGCAATACATCGATAAAACCCAAGCCATGTATCGGATCGCCGCCGATGCCCACACAGGTACTTTGTCCTAAACCGGCCCGAGTGGTCTGAAAAACCGCCTCATAGGTTAATGTGCCCGACCTCGAAACGATGCCCACTCTTCCCTGTTTGTGAATATTTCCCGGCATGATGCCGATTTTGCACTCACCCGGGCTGATGACGCCAGGGCAATTAGGTCCGATAAGGACAACATCCAGACCCTTCAAGACGGCGTTAACCCGAAGCATATGCAGGACCGGTATTCCTTCGGTAATGCAAACAATCACTTTTATACCCGCCGAAGCCGCTTCCAAAATGGCATCCGCGCCAAAGGGCGGCGGTACATAGATCATGCTGGCCTGAGCCCCGGTGGTCTGAACGGCCTCTCGAACGGTATTAAAAACCGGCAACTCCAAATGCTTTTGCCCTCCTCGACCCGGAGTAACGCCGCCTACCAAACGGGTTCCGTATTCCAAGGCTTGTTGAGAATGAAAAGTACCTTGTTTGCCGGTAAAACCCTGGCAGATGACTTGGGTGTCTTTATTGATGAGTATGCTCATGAGGATACAGCCTTCACCACCAATTCGGCGGCTTCATTCAAATCGTCCGCGGCGATAATTTTCAATCCCGATTGTTTGAGCAATGCCTTGCCCTGATCCGCATTGGTACCTTCCAGCCTGACCACGACCGGAATGTTGACGTGTACTTCCTTAATCGCGGCGATTATACCTTCCGCAATCAGATTGCAGCGAACAATTCCACCGAATATATTCACAAGAACCGCTTGTACCTTTTCGTCGGACAGGATCAGTTTGAATGCTTCGGCAACCTTGTCGGTGGTGGTGCCTCCACCGACATCCAGAAAATTCGCGGGGGTACCGCCTTTGAGTTTAACCAGATCCATGGTCGCCATGGCTAAACCGGCGCCATTGACCATGCAACCTATATTGCCATTCAAGGTGATGTAATTCAGTCCGTGTAGATGGGCCAAATGTTCCCGCTCATCTTCCTGCGAAGGATCCCGCATTTCGGTGATGTCGCTATGGGCGTATAAGGCATTGTCGTCAAAATTTATCTTGGCATCCAATGCGACTAATTCACCGCTACCGGTCACTACGAGAGGATTGATTTCTATTTGGCTGGCGTCTTTTTCCAGCACCAGACGGTAGATAGCGCGGATGATTTTGATAAACTTATTGATTTGTTTGCCTTCCAATCCCAGGGCAAAGGCAATTTCGCGGCATTGGTAGGATTGAACACCCGCCGCCGGATCCACTGTTGAAGTCACAATTTTTTCCGGTGTTTTTTCAGCGACCTCTTCGATATCCATTCCACCGGCCCGCGAAGCCATAAACAAGACCTTTTCACTGTTGCGGTCAACCAGGGCGCTTAAATATAACTCACGCGCGATATCGGTGACTTGCTCTACCAGCACGGCCGGAATCGGTAAGCCTTTAGCCCCCGTTTGCTTGGTCGTCAACCTTGACGACAGCATTCTTAGCGCTGAAACACCTACCGCATCGATGCTGTTTACAAGTTGAACTCCTCCCGCCTTGCCACGCCCACCGGCATGGACCTGGGCTTTGACGATCCAGCTCTCGCCGTTCAGATTTTTCGCGGCATCTTGTGCTTCCTGTTCGGATCGAGCGAGTCGTCGTAGCGGTACCGGAATACCATATTCCGCGAACAATTGTTTGGCTTGGTATTCATGAATATTCATTGGAATCCTCTTAACATTGGTATCCGTTCACGGTTACTTTAAATTGTTTGTTCGTTCCGAAATGCCCGCGCTACGACCAGAAAGGCCAGAAAATCGTATATCCCGTGAATCAACATTGGGATTAACAAGTTACGCTGTTCGCCAATGTCCAAAAAAACCGCCAGATATATCCCAATCAGACCCGCAAGTACAGCGTATGTCAGAGTCACCACATGGGCCAGGCCGAATAGCACGTTACTCAGTATCAAGGCTACGGCGATTCCCCAAAGGTTTTCGAACCAGGGTTGCAGCACCCCGCGAAATAAGAGCTCCTCTGAGACACCCGCCGTCAATGCCAAAAGCAATAATTTGCGCGGACCGCATAGGCTAAGACACGGTCCAAGTACGTCAATCAACATCCGTTTAATAGGGTACAGACTTCCCAATGGATAACGGTCGAACAATAACAATAGTAAAAATAGCGGGAAAGTCCCTGTCACCGCCCATGCTAAGGCGGAAAATTCAATCTTCAGAATACCGGCCAAGTTAACGTCTACAAGCCAAGCCAAAACCAGGGCGACAACCGCTAAGCCGCTTTCAAACCATATTGCCAGTTTAAAGAATCCTTGGGGATCGATTGTTTTTGATTGGTGCTCCACGTATTTTAATTCGGATTTATCGCTGAGTAATATAAGCCCGTTTCCATCGATGTTCCTTGGTTAATCAAGGATTGACGGTCTATGATAATGTTATTAAAGAGAAAAAAATGGTTTTTTGATGATAGATCCCAGATATCTCATTCCCGTAAAGGATATATATAACTTAAGCAAATAGCCACCGATAGACGCCACAAAATGCCTGACGTTACCCCGAGAATTATCGTTTTCTCGACACTTTTCCCCCATCCAGGATCTCCACGGGCCGGTGTATTTATTCGGGAACGAATGTTTCGCGTTGGGAAACACCTGCCCATTGTTGTTGTTGCTCCCCAACCCTGGTTTCCATTCCAAAATCTTATTTGTATTTGGAGACCTTATTTTCGACCCACGGCACCGGCTTTTGAAATTCAAGACGGCGTGGAGGTTTACCATCCGAAGTTCTTCTGTATTCCAGGTCTTTTAAAACAGTTTGACGGACTATTCGTGGCGATAAGTAGTTTTTTGACCCTCCACAAGCTCCGTTCACGATTTAGATTCAACGTCCTGGATTCGCATTTTGCTTATCCGGATGGTTACGGCGCGACACTATTGGGCAAGTGGTTCAAAGTTCCGGTCACGATTACACTGCGTGGAACCGAGGTGCCGCTCAGTCGGTTTTCTCAAAGGCGAAAACTTATCGTCAAAGCAATAGAGCAAGCCGACAGGGTTTTTTCGGTGTCCGGGTCGCTAAAAACTCATGTCCAGTCGCTTGGCGCCGGTGGGAACAAAATCCGGGTGGTAGGCAATGGCGTGGATACCACGAAGTTTTATCCCATGGATAGAATGGAGGCAAGATCAGAGTTGGGGTTACCCGGAGATGCCTTGATTTTAATTTCAGTCGGAGCCTTAGTTGACCGGAAGGGATTTCATCGAGTAATCGCACTGTTACCCGAGATAAAAATAAAGTTTCCGAATTTGATTTATTTGATTGTTGGCGAAGGTGGGCCCGAAGGTGACATTGGCCAACAACTCAGAGACCAGGTGGAATCTTTAAACCTAAAGGATACGGTCAAATTTCTCGGGGCTTTTTCATCTGATCGGTTGAGGGTCCCTTTATCGGCCGCCAATTTATTTACTTTGGCGACAGCCAATGAAGGTTGGGCTAATGTTTTGTTGGAAGCCATGGCTTGCGGTTTGTCCGTGGTGACCACCTATGTTGGTGGAAACAAAGAAGTTGTGAACCAGCCTGAATTGGGATCGGTCGTTCCGTTCGGGGAACCGAAATTGTTGTTGCGGGCTCTGGTTGATGCTTTGAGTAAAAATTGGGATCGTCAAAAAAGCCAACGTTACGCGGAAGAAAACTCCTGGGATTCCCGCGTTGCCGTGCTGCTAGAAGAATTTACCGGATTGGTTAACCGGAAAAAAAGGAGAGTTTAGTTTGTTTATCAAAAGATTCCTTCGAGCGCTATTAGGATCTCGGCAGTCGTGAGTTAACAGCGAGAAAAGCGGGGCAAAACTACCCTCTCCATCGTAGTATGTTTGATGAAAAATTTTGAAGATCGCAGAGAATTAGAGCATAGAACGCCTCATTCAGTTTAATCGTCATCTATTTCATCGGAAACAGCCATCAAGCGGGCACGGATCTGTTGAATCATGCCATTTTCCTCAAGTCAAAAGAATTGTTTGAGGAACAATGGCGCTAAAATTTGCTTGACGGTTTTCTCCGATGGCAAATCACGCGATTGAGTGCGAAGATAAAGCGAGTGCTCAGACCAAATCGTATCTTGATACTGGAGAGCAATCAATTGCATTAACCCCAAGGCAATGGAGGCACAGAGCACGAAGATTTCATAGGCTCGCCAGCACGCTTGAACGGTATGAATATCCTGGGGCTGTGGGGCTTTGAGAAGACGATTGGAAAAGGGGCGTCTAGAATGTTTTGGCAATTTTTTAGTCCAAAAACGAAATTTAAAGGCGCCGATCACATGCTTTAACATCGCGAACATGATTTCAATGCGGATTCTAGCACAATACAGTTCAACGGCATCAATGGCTGACAGCGTTAAATCGGAACTCATTAGAACCATTGGGCCTTTTGAGGTGACGGCGAGAATAAATAACACCTGATCAGCGATGGGCCGCCATAACAGTGTAAGCGTCATAACCCGGATGGATTCGGTTTTACCGTAGACTTGACAGGTCACCGTCTCAAACAAATGAAGGTGGTCGAAGCATTCTCTTAAACACACTTTCTCGCCATAGAGCGGCTGAGGTCCGGGTCGAGAGGCGGGTTTCGGTGGCGCGGGGAAATAACCCACATAGCTATTCTTGGCTTTGACCAGCACCTCAACCCACCGCGCCTGATGCTGGATTGAATAATAGTGGCAAGCTCGAAATACGCCCCCGGTTGAAAAAAAGGCATCCAACACCAAATAACACAGACAGTGATTCGTCACCGCAAAATGAATCGCCATGGCCACCAAGCGGTCGGTGAGCTTGATCCGACATGGATTATCGCGCTCGTCGTTCAACCCTAAATGAGCCCATCCCTGATGAATTTGAAGCTGCAAAGGACAACAAAAACAAGCGGATAACGACCCGATCAAGATGCCAATGCTGCCCCAACATTGGGCCCGAAAATAGCCGGGTTTCGTTTGCGTCTCCGATGACTCGTGCATCGATACCACGCCGGGCATCTTGCGTCCATCTTTGATCACCGCGGTATGGTCACCCAGAAGTATCGCTCGTCCAGCTACTTCAACGGATTTTCCTTGGCGATTCACAAAATCTTGCCAAGCATCGAGCAACGCCCCATAGACATACGCTTTGGATCTAAAAAAACGGAGCAAGCGGTAATAACCAAGTTCATCTAATAGCCAGAAACGATACAACGACGTCACGCCGATCATTTCTCCTGCCCCCATAAATCCAATCACAATGGCGCAGAACAACAACCAAGTACTCGATCTGGAAAAAACGCTTTGAAAGCTTTCTAAACTCTGAGAAATATACTGTTGCACGGGGTCTCCTCCTTCCATCTGTACTTCTACAAAGAAAAGAAGGATCCGTGTTTTTTTAGCAAATGTCTAGTCGTAATTATCGATTTCTATTTTCTACACTACTCATCTTTTATGAACACCAGTGGGCAATCTTAAAGCGCAGAGCTATCAATGGGTGATAAGACTTTCTTCCGTTGGTCGAGGTGACACATCGAAAAAATGAATTCAGGGCCTGAATAGTTACGTCAAATCGGATAGAACTCGTGACTGACGAGTTAGGATCCGGGATGGCGAGAGAGTATCATCGACAGCAGTTAAAAGTATTTACGGATGATGTTTTTAGATTTAATTATCAAAATGAACTTTCTAAGCCCCCACAGAATTTATGCTATCAACCGATTTTTATTTTGTCAGCTGGGTGGCGTTCGGGATCTACACTTTTACAGCGACTGATTGGCTCATCCGAAGATATATTTATCTGGGGTGAGCCCCTGGATAAATCAAACGTTGTTACTCAATTAGCAGATAGTTTGCGCCCAGTTTGTAAAGAGTGGCCCCCGGAGAATTATTTCTACACTAAAAAACATATTGACGATTTGTCAAATAGTTGGGTTGCCAACCTTTCCCCGCATATTCCCGAATTCATCGAAGCACATCGAGCATTTTTTATCAAATTATTTGCTGAACCAGTATTAAGCCAAAAAATTACCCGATGGGGGATTAAGGAAGTTAGGTTTGGTCTCTCGGAAGCCTTATATTTGAAAATACTTTTTCCTTAGGCCCGTTTTTTGTATTTAAAGAGGGATTGTTATTCCGCGTACCAGTCGTACTCTAGATTCGATCCTTCAATGAAGTGGTATGCGACTTGGCCAACGCAAAAGGTATTTACCCCTTTCCAATTCGCCAAACACAGAGCGCGATTGATTGGAGAATTCAAGACTGCGATAGAAATTACCGGCGGGATACTGATTGATTATGAAAACCTAACATCGGGGGATTATGATTTTACAAAAATCAATCAATATTGTGGTATCAAGGTAAAGGAACAAACACTGGATAAAAAAATAGGGAGCGGTAAGGATAATATCCGAAAAAGCTTCAATATCAATTTATTCGAACGATGTTTACTAGATATGGGAGACAGATACGGAAAAAAATAGGGTATTAACTTCACCCACCTATGAAGACAACACCCCCCCAATTGTCTTTGTTGCGTATAATTGAGTGATTATTGTTGTAATATTTCTGGTTTCGTTGGATTGTTTTATTAACCTTATCTTTTTGTAGACCTTCGAATTGTTCATGCCACTGATGTAGATAAAATGCTCTGTCCGCAATATTTTTAGGTTTTAACCCAAAATAGCAAAATCGCCGAAACATATCATTGTCTTCCCATCCCCAATATTCGTAGAATTCATCGTAACCACGAATCATTTTGTAAAATAGTGTATAGGTTACTGAAATTGAGATGTGTGCATTTTCGAGTTCTTTCCCAGCTTGCGTATGGGTTTTTCTAACCTTTGTTTGATGCTTTAACATTTCGGCGTCAGGAACAGTATTGTCGTCTACATATTTTTTGAGGGCCGATTCCATTTCACAAGGAAGGTCTCTCATTTCTCCCAGTACAAGACTCAACGGATTGTCTTTAAGAAGGTTTATCGCTTCTTCTAAGTAATTTGCCGACATAATCATATCGGCATCATTTGACATCAAATATTTAGTGGTAGTGTTTTTGATGGCAACATTAAAGCAATGGGATTTGTTCCAAACAGTGCGATTATTCACCGTGAGTAGTTGGGCGTTATACCTCTCGCAGATTTTTCTTAGCTTTAATGAATCTTCAATCTCGTTTCCATAATCTACTACCAGTATCGTGATCAGATTTTGAGCATAAGATTGGGCTCTAAGGCTTTTTAGGCTGTTTTCTAAACGATAGTTCACCCGGTTTTTGATACCTATCATAATAGTAATATCGTCGGGTTTATCTGCATAATCATTTTTAATCTTACGCAACAGCCGCTGTCGACGTACATGGACACCTAATAAGGTGTTGATGGGGCCACCTAAGTGGCGGGCACGCCAGGGGAGTAGGCGGGAATCGGTCAGTTTCTCACTAAATGTAGTGGCTATCATCTATATTTCCAAAAAAATGTTACACAAGAACGTTCGGATTATAGTGTAGTCACTTGGGCGAGATGTTTCCAAATAGCGCGAAAATATCCACTACAATTCAGATAAATTTAAAAAATATATCCGTTACTATACGTTAAGACCTCAACACCCAGTTACGGAGAAATATACCATAGGATATGGCCGTTAGATTTTTTCGTGCATTATCCGACCTTTCCACTACTCGATTTTTGTATTATGTTAGCTCACCGAATACGCGATAGAATTCTGAACCCGATTAGAAATCTTGATGATTGGTTTTATGAAGGTATTCAACCGACTCGAATCCTTTTCATTTTCACTCACAGCTACGGATTTTCCTGCCTGGCTCCCATCATCCAAATCTTGCAAGATGCTAAGAATGTCTACCTTGGAACAACAACGCATAAAGTAATTTCTCTGGAACAACTCGAATTCGCCAACCAAGCGGAACACGATCTTTTTCATCGATTTTACATCGAGAATCGAAGAGCCACTTTCGCAAAATGGCATCTCATTGTTGACCCGCACCCAAACATCTTTTATCCAAAACGTCGGGCTCTTCGGGTTGGTATGCACCATGGTACGGGCTTCGGCGCGATGGGCAGTAAAATCGATTTTGTACAAAATTATGATGTTTTTTTGGGTCTGTCGCGCGCCGAACGATTTTTTCTTGAGAAGCTAAAAGCTCGTGTTTTTAAAAAAAAACAGGGCTTTTTTTGCCATTGGAAATCCTAAAGCCGATCGATTAATCGCAAATCCCCATTTAGCTAAAAAAACACAGGTCCGGCTAAAGTTGGCTGATAGGCCTACTATTTTGATTACATCACATTGGGAAACGGTTTCGACGCTCCGATCGTTAGGCCATTATCCATTTGAAATTCTGGCGGAATCACTGCCCGAATGTAACGTTGTTCAAACCGGTCATCCATGGTTGTGGGAAGGACGGTCGCAACCCGAAGGATTCAAGGAGCAACTTTTTGAAAAGCTCCGGGATATACAAGAGCGATTCCCAAATGCGTATTTTTTGCCCCATGAAAACGCCGAGCAGTTGTTACATATCAGTGATCTTCTGATAACGGACCATAGCTCTATTTTCACCAGCTACAGCCTCTTTAATCGACCAATCGTCTGGTTTGAAAATCCTAAATTGAGTTTCGCTATTCCCGATATCAAAACTATTTATCGGAATGCAAGTATTACTTTTACGAAGCCTGAAGAGCTTCCGGATATTTGCGGAACGTCTTTGGCTCGCCCCGGTTACAAAGCCGATGGCCGCAAAAAAATGCAAGAAACTTTTCACGCCAATCCCGGGGGGCGGGTAAAGCAGCCGCGGAAATCCTTAGTCGGATCGGTTCGGTATGCAGCCAACAATCGCCACGGTGGAACAATGTCTTAGAGTTAAGCAAGAGTCCCGAACACCTTCCGAAAAACCCGAATAGTTAGGCTATATTTATGACTATCATTCCCATTTAAAAATAAATAATATGACCACAAGGCTTCTTCAACACGCTTTATCGATCGGTCGGCTTCCTTTTCGTTACAAGCCTTGGAAACCATTGCATTTGCGGATTCTACTTTCGGATTATCGTGGCAAAGACAAGCAGCCGCGGCACACGGATGAAAAACATTTGGCCTCGGTCATCGCTTGGCTGTGCCTGGCTCAGGATCAACGTATCGGGCAAAGTGACGAAGGTGGAGTATCAGCGGGATGGAGCTTTGAAGACGGCTGGTTACCCAGTTATCCGGAAACGAGCGGCTATATTGTAGAAACGTTCCTGGCCGCATCGACGTTGTTGAGCGATCCGGACTTAAAAAACCGCGCCCAACGTATTCTTGATTGGGAGCTGTCCATTCAAGATAACGACGGCTCATTCCCTGGGCATTTCGGGGAACACGGAAGCAAACCCGTTATTTTCAATACTGGGCAGATTATGCACGGCTTGATAGCGGGCTTCGAACAACTCTACAAACTGGAGTGCTTGGAAGCCGCCGTTCGCGCAGGCCAATGGATGCTTGGGCAGCAGGACGACGACGGTTGTTGGCGGCGATCGGTTCATAACAATACGCCACATACCTATAACACGCGAGCCGCGTGGGCCTTACTGAAAACGGGATTGGCCGCAAACGATAAAAAATTGGAAAAGGCCGCGATCAAAAACATTGAGTGGGCGCTTGCCCAACAAATCGAAAACGGATGGTTTAAAAATAATGCTTTTGTTCCCGATACACCGCCGTTTACGCACACCATCGCCTACGCGATTCGTGGAATTTTGGAAAGCGGTCTCCTCATTGACAACCGACAAATGATCAATGCTGCCGTCAAGGCGGCAAAGGCCCAAGCCGAACGACAAAGAAACGACGGTTGGCTGGCCGGGACTTACGACGAACACTGGATGCCCCGTAGCCATTATTGCTGTCTCACGGGACTTGCTCAGATGTGTTTGATCTGGTTTCGTATCGCCCGGGCGGTCGGAGAAAGCGAGCTTGAAGAATCGGCCATTCGCGGTATCGACTATATCAAATCCAATCACCGCATCATCGGAACGGAAACGACTCAAAAGGGGGAAATCACCGGGTCAAGTCCCATCTGGGGACGTTACTCCATGTTTGAGTATCCCAACTGGGCCGCCAAGTTTTTTGCCGATGCGCTAATGATGAACATGACCGATATTTCCATACCGAATTACGTATAAGAGGTAAAAGAATCATGAGCAAGTTATCAGTTATCATTCTCTGTGGCCGGTCGCCTCGGCATTTGTACTTTGCCAATGAATTGTGCCGGTCGAGCAAACCACTCGCTATCGTTCAGGAATCTGAACGTAATTGGTCCCTCGAAAAAGTTAAAGCACTATTACTCAATCCGAAAAGGCTTCAGCAAAAAATTTGGCGCTGGCTTCGTGATCGACGCCGTTATATAGGCGGCCAGGAAGCCGAATTTTTCTTTGGGAAAGCGGCGCCGACGCTTGATCGTCCGGACCTCAGTATCGAAACTCCTCACATCAACCATGCGGAAACTCTGTCGATCATCGACAAATATGCCCCCGATCTCATCGTTGTATTCGGCACCTCTCTGATTAAGGGAAAGCTATTAACCAAAGGGCGCCTGGGTCTGATTAATCTGCACGGTGGTCTTTCGCCGGAATACCGTGGGGCCGACTGCACATTTTGGGCGCTTTATAACCAAGAGCCCGAAAAAATCGGTTGCACCATTCACTATATTAATGCCGGCATCGATACCGGCAAACTGATCGCCCACGTCAGCCCCGAAATCAGAGAAAACGACGACGAACTCACCCTCTTCTGGCGTGCGGTACAAGACAGTGTTAGTGTTTATCCGGAAATGCTGGACCGGCTGTATAATGGCGAAAAACTCGGGACCCGGCAAACCGATAAAGGGGCGCTCTATCAGGTTAAAGACCGCGAGCTGAAACACGAACAAAAGTTGGACGAACTCATGAAAAACGGACTCCTTGAGAAGATAAACCTGGATCGACGGGTCACGTGGTTCCAAGCGGATCAACAATCAAACCCAACGCCCATCGGTGGATCGTCAAAAACGACGCAATCTCAGCCTAAGCCAGCTCTCGCTACGGAAGGCTAAAATCCCAGAAAAAAGGTTATTGCATCGGACATTCCGCACTCTCCGTCTCCAACTGATCACCTTTGACAATCAATCCCGGTTCCACCGTGGTGTTAAGCCGTTAAGGCCATGGGTTCCGTAGAACTTGAGCCTACGACTTTTCTTACAAATTGCGGGGCGAACCCAACCTTTGTTGTTGGGGTTCGTGCCTCATCCCAACCTATGCAAACTTTATCCTCCTTTTTTCTTATCCAATTCCCGCAGATATTTCAGTTTTTCGGCGATTTTGATCTCCAGTCCCCGTTGAACTGGCCGGTAGTACCTTCGATTTTCAAGTTTTTCAGGAAAATAATTTTCGCCACTTGCGTAAGCTTCGGGTTCGTCGTGGGCGTATCGGTATTGTTTGCCGTAATCCAGGTTCTTCATAAGACGGGTGGGGGCGTTGCGAAGGTGTAAGGGGACCTCAAGACTGCCACTTTCCCTGGCATCGTTCATGGCCGCATTAAATGCTTTGTAGACCGCGTTGCTTTTTGGCGCGCAGGCGAGGTAAACAACTGCTTGGGCTAAGGCCAACTCGCCCTCGGGACTGCCTAAACGCTCTTGGGTATCCCAAGCAGTGATGGCCAACTGTAATGCCCTAGGGTCGGCATTTCCGATATCCTCCGAGGCAATGCGAACGATCCGCCTGGCTAAATACACTCGGTCACAACCACCGTCCAGCATTCTGCATAACCAATACAAAGCGGCATCGGGACTACTGCCGCGAACCGATTTGTGGAGAGCTGAAATTTGATTGTAGAAATCTTCCCCGTGTTTGTCGAAACGCCGTACACTGCCTTCCAAAACCGCTTCAGCAACCTCTTCGTTAATGGTGCTTTGCCGATCGGCGGTTGACCCCAGATCAAGGCCGATTTCGATCAGGTTCAATAATCTGCGGGCGTCACCATCGGCTGCGGCGATAAACAGCTTTTGCAGTCGTTCCGGAAACTCGACCGTCCAGTTCTCGTAGCCATTCTCACTGTCGCCTAGCGCCCGTTGAATAACCTGAAAAAGGTCGTTTTCGCTTAAGGATTTCAATACATAAACCCGAGCCCGCGACAACAATGCATTGTTGAGTTCAAAGGAAGGGTTTTCGGTGGTCGCGCCAATGAAGTATACGGTTCCATCTTCCACATGGGGTAAAAATGCATCCTGCTGGGATTTGTTGAAGCGGTGAACTTCATCGACAAAAAGAATTGTCCGTTGGTTTTGATCGTTGAGCAGAAACTTGGCTTGAGCCACCGCTTCACGAATATCCTTCACACCCGAAAGAACGGCGGATAGCGCCAGGAATTCCGCATTGGAATGATGGGCGACGATGCGGGCCAGGGTGGTCTTACCTGTTCCCGGTGGTCCCCATAAGATCATGGAATGCAGCCTTCCCGAACGAATGCTTTCGTAAAGCGGTTTTCCAGGCCGGAGTATATGGCTTTGACCGATATATTCGTCAAGCGTACGCGGTCGCAGACGGTCGGCCAAGGGTTTTTCCGAGACCATGATGAGAAATACGGGTCAGCCTTCCTCGAATACATCGACTCCGGGTGGAGGCTCCAACCGAAATGCCTTGGGGTCGATTTCGGTGTTGATTTTGACTCCGGAAAAGTAAATCCGGGTCAACTGGCCGAAATTATCGCTCAACTCCATGGTATTAAGCTTTTGATTTTCCATTCCGATCAAAATATACTTAAAGGTGCTTTCCTCGGATTTCGGCACTAACTTCACCCAGGCCAATCCATCAAGAGTTCCCAAATCCTCAATCTCGAATTTGTGATCGATGTCAATTTGGCCACTCAATAACAAAGCTGGGGTCGAGCCAATCGAGCCGCTTATCTTTTTGATGGTAACTTGCTCAAGATCAACATCGTAAAACCAAACCTTTTCGCCGTTGGATACTATTGTTTGCTGATAGGGCGCTTGATACTCCCAACGAAATTTCCCGGGTCTTTGCACTAAAAAAAGCCCCGCGCTTTCCTGCCCGATAATACCCTTTTCATCAATGACAACTTGGTTAAAACCAGCGGACATGGACCGCGTCGCGTCTAAAATTGATTTTAATTGGTCTACCGGCGCCTCAGTGGCCCACCCATTTTGTGAAAACAGTAGAAATACTATTAATTTTTTTAATGTTACTTTTAGCATTGGCATTTCAAAATTAGCTTACGTCAAATTCAACCAATAAACCCGTTGTCCACCCACCCAATCTGATCCAATTCGCCAACCGTTGCGTGTCGGTATCCGACGATTTCAACGCCGGACTGATGACCACGGCAATTTGGCCTTCTATCAAAAAGTCGAGGTAGGCGCCGTCGCCCAACTTTAATCCTTTATACTCGATAGGCACCGGATGGTCTCTCTTGAAACTGATCTTACGCAAGGATAGTTCACGGCTCAGACACTCTTTATAAGCACATACTATTAAACCAACTCCGAGCGTGGTATGAACTTCTCTCACACTATCCATAATAACCTGGGTCAACTGAAGAGTTGCTGAATCACTCTGATTTCCGACCAACCTGACAACAGGATTTTTTAATTTGTCCGACAGGAAATCGGCAAAGGTTTTTGTCGAGGGCGTTGAGTTCAGGGAACGCGTGGTGTTCACGTAATCCTGGGCTCCGGAGTGGTCTCCGCGTTGATAACATCGCAGTGCTTCGCCCAATAATTGTTTTGACTGACTCTCAACGCGCAACAACACACTCAAGTCCGCGCCACAGCGATAGCAAGTCTCATCGCCCTTAAAACGGGCTCGGCATGAGGGGCAACGGTCCACTTAATTTAATCAATCCAGATAATAAAGGATGTCAGACAATTCCCCAGTGAAATCGGCCAAGGCATCGGCATCGCCGGATTCAATGGCGCTGTCGATATTATTGATCAAGGCTAAAATTTCATCCCTATCGTCGATCGTTGCCTGATCGAGTGCGGCTTGAGCCTTTTCGACCAGAGTTTTCGCTTCTACAACGTTTTCATCTTCAACGATTTCAACTTGTTCTGGCGTATCTCCGGACGGTCCGAACATGGCATCGACCCGGTCTTTGGATATTTGCATTTGGGCGCTGTCCATTTTAGCGAAAGCATTTTCGATGGTGATACTTTTTTTCAGACCGGTATTTTTTTCGAGCGCCGTAACGTTCAAGATACCATCATTATCCAAAGCCAATTCAAGCACGATCGGACTGTTAGTGGGCGCTTTGCTGAGTCCTTCCACCAGGAATTGGCCAATAGGCAGATTTTTGGTGGCGTCAAGTTCCTCACCCTGGAAAATGTTGACATCGACCGCGTTTTGGTTTTCGTACATGGTGAAGTAGACTTCGCTTCGAGTCACCGGGATCGAAGTATTTTTTTTAATGATCGGGGCAAAGACCGCCGGATGGGGCATCCCATCCAATTCCCCGAATACGCTGGTGCCGAATGTATAAGGTGTCACATCCACTAAGACAGCCGATACCGATTCGCCCGCGATCATACCGGCCTGTATAGCCGCACCGGTTGCGACGCATAAATCCGGGTCGACGTCGCCCCGGGGTTCCAATCCAATTTCGGCGGCCAGCATTTGGGATATCAGTGGGGTTCGAGTTGAACCGCCTACCAGTAATATTTCTTCAACATCGGAAGCCGTCATCGAAGCATCCTTAAGCGCGGTATGGACGGCATCCAGGGTTTCCTCGATATAAGGCATAATCATCTTTTCGTATTGTTCACGAGAAAGCTCTAGCGATAAGTTGACCGGAACGCTATCGACGGTAGCCAGATACTCTTCCTCAATGGTGACGAAGGGCTGGCCGGACAAAGCTATTTTCGCTTGGATCGCCGCACGCAAAATACGGGCTTCAACCTGTTTGGCGTTATCCAGTTTTTCAACAACCAAAGCCTGAGAGGATTGTAGATGTTCATGGATGAACAAAGTGATTTTTTGATCGAAATCGTCACCACCCAGATTATTATTGCCATGACTGGAAATAACTTCGACCACACCGTCCTGAATTTGCACAACCGACACATCAAAAGTCCCACCGCCAAGATCGTAAACCAGAATGCGTTTACCTTCCTGGTGTCCTGTTTCATAAGACAGCGCGGCGGCGGTGGGTTCGTTAATCATCCGCACCACTTCCAAGCCGGCGATTTCCCCCGCTTCCCGGGTGGCCTGGCGTTGAGCATCGTTGAAATAAGCGGGCACCGTAATGACGGCTTTCGAGACTGGTTTTTTAAGGTAGTTTTCAGCGGTTTTCTTCAGATGCTTCAGGAGCATCGCCGAAAGCTCCTGGGGTGTGTACGATTCGTCCGCCATGTCCAGTTTTGCATCGCTACCCATTTTGCGCTTGACGGACTTGACCGTTCGCTCCGGGAACACGACGTATTGGTTTCGCGCACTGTCACCGACCAGTATTTCGTCCTGTTGACTGACGCCCACGAAGGAAGGCAGAATCTTTTCACCTTTGTCATCGGGAATAACAACCGGCCGGCCCTTTTCAATCACCGCCACTTCAGAATTGGTGGTTCCCAGATCAATACCTATGATGGTTTCTTTCATTTTATTTAGCCTTATTTACTCTAACTTCCGCTGTCCGCATGATTTCTTCTCCCCAATAATACCCTTTGCGCAATTCTTCGGTTACCCGGCCGGTTTCTACCAGGGCAACATGTTCGACTTCGGTGGCGTGCATCGTATTTGGATCCAACTGTTGGTCCAATACATCGATTGGACACACATCGTAAGACACGAGTAACTGATCCAGCCGTTTTAGCGTGAGTTCCTGTCCATCGCGTAAGCCTTGGATAACGGAGCGTTCCCGTTTTCGAAAGCCTGAGAACCTCCATTTTGGTTGGTAATTATCCGCGACTTTCAGCCCCGCTTCAATTCGATCCCGAAGCTCGAGTACTTGAAGTAGTAGCGATCTCAGCTGAGCCTTGTTACTCTTTTCATTATTGGTCTGGTTTTGATCCAATAACGCGGATAGACACGAATTTTCTTGGGTTAAGGTATCCAGGGTGGAATTGAATCCCGCCAAAGCCGTTTTGAATTGTCGAGCCTCAATTTTAACTTCGGTTTTTAGGGCGACCAATTCGTTGAGTAGCGTTAGCAAATCGACGTGACGCTCGTCTCCCCCTTGGTTTTCCTCTATACCATCGCCGGTTTCAAGATAATTTCGAAATTCCTTGATTAATATTTCTTTCCTGTCGTTGTCCAAACCTTTCATTATCAGTGGAGTCACTATTCAATCGAATCGGGTAACCCCGCCAAGGGTATCGTATCGGCCAACATCCGTTTGAAGTCCTCTTCGCTTGGCCGGCCCGGCCGTGACTGTTCCAGCAAACTTCGGCATACAGTATCCCCATCAATTTCGGGGTTATGAAATAATGGGTAAGCCAGTTTTAACTTTTCGGTTTTGATCAATTCGTAGGCATCTCGTATCGCCTGAAACAGCTTTGGCGCACGCTCAGGGGGGAATTCCCGCACCTTGGCTAGAAAAGCGGCTTTAATCTCGTCGTTACTGGCGGATTCCGCCACATCGAGTATTTCAAAAGGGTCCATCATCGAATATGTCCAAAGTGAAGGGGTCTCTCAGGGTTCTTGCGCGACCCGTGCGAGGCTTCGGTTTTGTGATTTCATCGTCCATGCCGTCTTCTTCACCAAACAGAATCTCGTCCAGAAATTCAGGTGCTGGCAATGAATCGAATGATGGGTTGATACCTTCGTTTATCTCATCATCCATAGGATCGCCACCACCAAAAAACGAAAAAAGACGGCTACGTTCCAAATATTCGATCAATCGGTTGACAACGCGCATATTTTTTTGTTTCCCAGCCATATCAATCGCCCGTTCCAATTGGCTTACATCCTGCGGTAGCAGCTTCATCGGTGTACCCTCTGTTTTAGCGAACACCAAAAAATACACAAAAATTGGATCTTCGGTCCATTGTTGCGTGGCCGCGGCCGCAAAATTCTTCAAATGTTGGAAAGCATCGAGGTTTTGGAGAGTTTCACACACCAGTTCCATTTCCTTACGGCTAAAATCCAGGGTCACCGCTGCCGCAAAATATTTATTCAGGGTGGATAATGCACCGCGAATATCAACATCCTCCTCAAGCGAATAGCGCTGAAAATCCTTGATAAAGCCTAAAAAAATCGATTTATCCGGTTTATGCGACGCAGTATTCTTGAGCAGCGAATCATATTTTTTGCGATATCGTCCGGCAATTTTAAGGCGTGACATTTCGATTAAAACCCGGAAATATCCACTGGCGTAACTTCCAATGATACGGCATGCCTGCTCGACCATAGCTTCACCTTTGACCTCGTTTTTTCTTGCGTATTCCAAGATGCCACGATGCAAAGGAATCGCTCCCGAGGGATTTCCGGGTCGTTCCATTTTCTCAGCCTCACCGATTTCCTTGGCCGCCAAATCGAATCTACCGACGACTATTTGCTTTCCGGCTTGGAAAAGATGTGCGTTGATCAAAAGCGAACGCGCCCGGTTGTTGATGGAGTCTTTCTTGAGTAGTGTTTTTGCGAATTTAGCGGCTTTTTTGAAGGTATTTCTTTCGATAGCCAGCTCAATAGCAGCCATCAACACCTGGGAATCTTCGGGGAACTGTTTCAGGGCGCGCTCGACGCAGTTGCGATAGCTGGAGTTATCGTCTAAGGCTTTGTACCGATCGAACAAACTGAGAAAGGTTGGGAGATCGTCCGGATCGCATTCAAGACTTTGTTCAAGTAATTGTTCGGCGTCTTCCGCATAGCCTCCACCGTAGCGGTCACAGCATTCGGCAGAACGACGTAAAATCAACGCGCGAATCAATCGGTTGTTTTCGCTAGACGGTTGTTTCGCCAAAGCATCCGATGCGTCTTCCCAAGCCCAACCCGCATATTCTTGGTCGCCTGTTCTCTCGTACGATAAAGCGGCAATCCGAGACAGATCGAATTGAGACAGCACGCCAAAATGCTTTTGATAAGCTTTGATACCCCCAGGATAATGGGGTAACAGCTTAAAACAACAGTTTTGGAAAACCGGGTTTTGGTCCGCCGCGGATTGGTGCAATAATGCGTTGAATAAGGTTTTAACCGATTTTGCCGAGTGTGAAATTTTAACGACGGACCGATAAACGCGTTTATCGATGCCACGGACCGCGCTAATAAATGTTCGGGCCATTTCGGGTGATTTTTCAAGCGCCATGATCTTGACTTCATTCAAAATCGCTAACCGCGCAGTTTTTGCCGGCGCCTTAAAGGGCGATCCATGGGGGATCTTTTCCAGCTTCTCACGCCCCGATTTCAAGTCACCCGGATTGAGCGACAATGCCGACAATATTGATCGAATATCGCGATACGGTGAGCGGAAGGGGATTTTTTTCAACAAGCCGGAAAGTTCAACGTCATTACCCTGGCAATAGGCCCGCACCGCTAATTGCGCCGTTGTCGAATCCGCTCTTAATTTTGACCCTTCCGGAACGAGCTGCAAAACCTCATCGTGACCCGAAATGATGAGTAACGCAAAAGTTGCTTCAATATGGTCGATTTCATGCCGCTGCAATCGACCCATTTCTTTATAGAAAGTTTCTATCGCTTGCCTGTATTGACCGCTTAAAAGGGTCCAGACAATGTGTAAACCGAAGGTGTTGCCAGTTTTCCCCGGTTGCCTATTTTCCAGAAGAATCAACGCTTCTTTATACAAGCCCTTCCCCGCCAGATCTCTTGCGCGTCCGAGATAAGCGTCAGCAAGACTATGCCGCCACTGATCCTGGGGATCTAACTTCAATAGCTGTTTGAAGTGATTGATGGCTTCCTTGTATTGCTTCGAAGTTAAGGCGGAGTTCGCCCGCCGGATCAACGATTCGATGGAGAGGCTTTCCGTTTTTTTCTTATTTTTATTTTTGCTCAAACCGAATATCTCTGAGGGGCCTTTTCCTCATTATCATCGTAGTTTGGTAGGAAGTCCAGAGACAGTCTTGTCCAATATGAAATGGCCCTGAAGAGGGGGGTAATTTCTAACGTGAAATGGCCCTGAAACCGAGAACAGATCATAAATTGAGGTTAACTTACGCTTCAGAAGTGTCAAGGAGATTCCTCCGCTACGCTACAAACTCCTCCTTGACACCTCTTCCGCTCCAGTTAAAAGGTTATTCATGATCTGTTCCCAATTTCAGGGCCATTTATAGATTGGAATAGACTGACTGGTTTTTTATTTAAAGCGTGACCTATTCATGACTAGAAGGCTGTCCGAGAATAGAGAGCCTACTGTGGAAAAGCGGATTTTGGCCCATTTTCCCGATTAAATTGATGAAATACATCCCTATATTTCACACCTGCGGGCCGCTTTCAGCGGTCCAAACCCGCTCCAGGCGGATTTGTCGTTAAATACAGTAAGTATTCAACTCACTAATTTGCCTGGAACAAATTAGGACCGCGTAGTGACCCTAGCGGGGTGAAATACAAGGATGAATTTCATCATTTAATCGAAAAAATAGCCTCAAAACTGCTTTCCCTCGCTACGACTCCTATTCTCGGACAGCCTCCTAGAAAGAGTTACCATCCTAACGCTTTCTCAAAAACAAATCCGTAATCGAGCCTTCTATCATCTCCGCGGCAAACCCAAGCGTTTCGGATAATGTTGGATGCGGATGAATGGTCAGCCCTATATCCTCGGCATCGGCGCCCATTTCTAAGGCCAGCACCGCTTCGGCAATTAGTTCACCCGCATTGGCGCCCACCATTCCGGCTCCAAGAATGCGTTTGGAATCTTTCTCGCAAATCAGTTTCGTTGCGCCTTCTTTGCGTCCTATACTGAGTGAACGGCCGCTTGCCGCCCATGGGAATACCGCTTTTTCGTATTCGATGCCTTGGGCTTTGGCTTCGTTTTCGGTTAAGCCCATCCACGCGACTTCCGGATCGGTGTAGGCGACCGAAGGGATCGTTAATGCCTGGAAGGCCGAGGGGAGCCCAGCGATGACTTCGGCGGCGACTTTTCCTTCGTGGGTCGCCTTGTGTGCGAGCATCGGATTGCCGACGATATCGCCGATTGCGTATATATTTGAGATATTGGTTCGTTGCTTTTCATCCACCGGAATGAAGCCGGCGTCGTTGACATTGACACCCGCTGCCTGCGCATTGATTAATGCGCCATTTGGACGGCGGCCGACGGCAACGAGTACCCGGTCGAACAATTGTGATTCGGGTGCTTTTCCACCCTCAAAAAAAACCTTCAGGCCTGATTTCTGGGGTGTTATTTTGACGACTTTGGTTTTAAGAAAGATATTTTCGTACTGACGTTTGACGTGTTGGTGTAGAGGTCTTACCAAATCCGAATCACATCCGGGAATGAGCTGGTCGAGCAGTTCGACAACGGTAATTTGCGATCCGAGCGCATGGTACACCGTCGCCATTTCCAAGCCTATAATTCCACCGCCCACAAGCAACAATTTTTTTGGAATTTCCTCCAATAACAGAGCGTCGGTGGAATCCATTAAGCGGGGATCGTCATTGGGAAATATTGGAATTTTGGATGCTTGTGAACCAGCCGCGATGATGGCCGAATCGAAAGAGATGTTTTGGATACCGTTCGGAGTTTTGATTTCCAATACTTTATCGGAGGCAAAATGACCTACGCCCTGAACAACCGTCACTTTACGCTGCTTGGCCAAGCCTGTTAATCCTTTGGTCAGTGAGGACGATACACCATCTTTCCACGACCGTATCTTTTCAAGATCGATTTTAGGTTTGCCAAAACTAACGCCCTGTTTAGCCATGCCCTCGGCTTCATGAAGAATGTGCGCAATATGTAGCAGCGATTTCGATGGGATACAGCCGACATTGAGGCAGACGCCTCCCAGCACCGGGTAACGCTCCACCAATGTGACCTGTTTACCCAAATCGGCGGCGCGGAACGCTGCGGTATATCCCCCAGGACCGCCTCCCAATACCAAAACCTCCGTGTGATTTTTCGTATTATTGTTTGTCATCAACCTCACTCATAAAGGGTACTTTCAAAAAATCGGTTCCAACGCCATTTACAACAACAATCGCCGTAAGTCGGACAATACTTGGCTTAAAAAATGGGTAAACCGGGCCGCCTCAGCACCATCGATGACACGATGATCGTAGGAAAGAGATAGGGGCAGCATCAACCTCGCGGCAACAACTCCCTGGTGATAGACCGCCTGACTTTTTGCCCGCGACACGCCGAGGATTGCAACTTCTGGTGCGTTGATGATGGGTGTAAATCCGGTTCCCGAAATACCCCCCAAACTTGAAATGGTAAACGATCCGCCCTGCATCTCTTTTGGCGTCAACTTTTTGTTTCGGGCTCGCTCACCGATCTCCGCTAATTCTCGCGCCAATTCCCATACGCCTTTTTGGTTGACTTCCCGGATTACCGGTACAACTAATCCATCGGGAGTATCCACCGCGATGCCGAGGTGAAAATATTGCTTCAACACCAGTTGTTCGCCGCCGGAATCCAAAGACGCATTGAAGCTTGGAAACGTTTTAAGCGCGCAAACCACAGCCTTCATTAGAAACGGCAACAAGGTAACTTTGACCTTCTCTTGTTCCGCTTGGGCTTTCAGTGACTTTCGAAATGCTTCTAAATCCGTGATATCCACTTCATCGTGCTGGGTGACGTGGGGAATTGTGACCCAGTTGCGATGGAGATTAGAGCCCGTGAGTTTTTTAATTCTTGATAGCGCTTCGATTTTGATATTGCCGAATTGGGAAAAATCGATCTCGGACATCTCGGTGAAACCAATTCCACTACCAATAGGCTTTTTAACGCTTTCCATTGTCCTTTTAATATGCGCCTGCACATCCGTATTTAAAATCCGCCCCTTTCGTCCGGTCCCTTTGATTTTTCCGATTTCGGTGCCTAATTCCCGGGCAAATCGTCGAACCGACGGACTGGCATGGGGTTTGTGAGCCCCATTCAGCGCGGATACTGGTTCTTGAGCTATTTCTACATCAGGGCTTAAAGGTTGATCGCCACTAGTCGTCTCACTCAAGATAGGATTGTCGTCGCTCGCCCTAATCGTTTCTATAGCGCCATCGCTTTCCGAAGGTGGGTCCGATGCTTGTGTTTGTGGAGGTTCAAGCGATTCTTCGACAACTAATGTCAAAAGTGGGCTGCCCTCGCTGACTTGGTCGCCAACGGAAATACTCAGTGATTTTACGGTTCCCGCGAGGGGTGAAGGCACATCCATTGAGGCTTTATCACTTTCCACCGTAATTAAGGAATCTTCGGCCTTTATCTTATCGCCCGGACCCACCAGAATCGCAATAACTTCGACCTCGGAGATGTCTCCGATATCCGGGACAAGAATATCGTGTTCGGCCGTGGGATTTGGCATGGCGTCGATAATCCGTTAAACAGTTATGGGGTTAGGTTTCTCGGGATCAATCTTGTATTTTGAAATGGCTTCATTGACAGTTGCAACCGGAACTTTTCCCTCATCGGCTAAAGCCTTGAGCGCCGTTACCGCAACAAAGTATCGATCCACTTCGAAAAAACGTCGCAACTGTTTGCGGCAATCGCTTCGGCCGAAACCATCGGTACCCAGCACCGTGTAGGATCGGGGTATAAAGGGTCTGATTTGATCGGCGACAATTTTCATATAATCGCTTGCGGCGATGATGGGACCTTTGGTGTTGGCTAAACATTGGTTTACATAACTGGTCTTTTGCTTTGCGCCGGGGTGTAAAATATTCCATCGTTCTTTGTCCATCCCTTCGCGCCGCAATTCATTAAAACTGGTCACACTCCAGATATCCGCGGAAATATTGAAATCGGTTTTCAACAGTTCCGCCGCCCCGATTACTTCGCGTAGGATGGTTCCACTGCCCAATAGTTGAATATCCGATTTCTTCTTGTTTTTTCTAAGCCGGTACATCCCTTTGAGAATGCCCCGTTCGGTTTTTACCGGTAGAGCCGGTTGAGGATAATTTTCATTCATTACCGATATGTAATAGAAAATACGCTCTCCTTCCTGGTACATCCTTCGAAGCCCATCGTGGATAATGACGGCTAGTTCACAGGCGAAAGCTGGGTCGTAAGAAACACAGTTGGGGATGGTGGATGACAACAAGTGACTTTGGCCATCCTGGTGTTGCAACCCTTCCCCCGCCAAAGTAGTACGCCCCGCTGTTCCTCCCAGCAAAAATCCTCTGGCCTGCATATCCGCGGCGGCCCAAATCAAATCGCCGACTCGCTGAAATCCAAACATGGAATAAAAGATATAGAACGGTATCATTTGTATGTCGTGGTTGCTGAAGGCGCTTCCCGCCGCAATCCAGGAACACAGTGCGCCCGCCTCGTTGATGCCTTCTTCCAGAATCTGACCACTTTTATCCTCACGATAGTACATAATCTGGCCAGCATCTTCCGGCTCGTAAAGCTGCCCTACCGACGAATAAATGCCGTATTGACGAAACAGACCCTCCATACCAAAGGTTCGCGCTTCATCGGGTATGATCGGGACAATATATCTGCCCAGTTTTTTATCCCGCAATAACTCGCTCAGAATGCGCACAAACGCCATGGTTGTAGATATTTCACGATCCCCACTGCCTTTTAGCGCCGAATCGAATACACTGAGGTCTGGCACTTGTAACAGGGAAGCATCGATCCGACGGGTTGGAAAATAACCTCCGAGCGCCTTTCTTCGTTGATGTAAGTAAGCCATTTCCGGACTATCGTCCGATGGTTTGTAAAATGGTAATTCGTCAATTTCGTCATCGGAAATAGGAATATTAAATCGGTTGCGAAATGCTTTGAGATCCTCAATATCCATTTTTTTTTGCTGGTGGGTACTGTTCAACCCTTCCCCGGCGGATCCCATTCCATATCCTTTTATTGTCTTGGCCAATATGATCGTGGGTTGTCCTGTGTGGGCGACGGCCGCGGCATAAGCGGCATATACTTTGTGGGGATCGTGCCCCCCCCGGTTCAATCGCCAAATATCCTGGTCCGACATGTGCGCTACCATTTCCAACAACTCAGGATATTTACCGAAAAAATGCTTGCGGGTATAGGCGCCATCCTTCGCCTTATAATTCTGAAACTCTCCATCGACCGCCTCTTCCATTCGTTTTAACAGCAGACCTTCGGTATCTTTGGCTAACAATGGGTCCCAATACGAACCCCAGATTACTTTGATCACGTTCCAACCGGCGCCTCTGAAATCAGCTTCCAATTCCTGGATAATTTTTCCGCTGCCACGAACCGGGCCATCGAGACGCTGCAAATTGCAATTGACAACAAAAATGAGGTTGTCCAGTTTCTCCCGCCCGGCCATACTGATGGCGCCTTTGGATTCGGGCTCGTCCATTTCGCCGTCACCCATAAATGCCCATACCTTCCGTTGATCGGTATTGGCAATTTTCCGATCATGGAGATATTTCATAAAGCGGGCTTGATATATGGCCATGATCGGACCGAGTCCCATGGAAACGGTTGGGAATTGCCAGAAATCAGGCATGAGCCATGGATGAGGATAGGATGACAATCCGTTACCGTTCACTTCCTGGCGAAAGTTGAGCAGTTGATCTTCGGTCAAACGTCCTTCCATAAAGGCACGGGCGTAAATTCCCGGCGCGGAATGACCTTGTATAAATACCAGATCTCCACCATGCTCCTTGTTCGTTGTATGGAAAAAATGGTTAAACCCGACATCATAGAGCGTCGCGGATGACGCGAAACTTGCAATGTGGCCCCCATATTCCGTCGAAACCCGGTTGGCCCGCACCACCATTGCCAAAGCATTCCAACGGATGTACGAGCGGATGCGATGCTCTATTCCAGCGTCGCCAGGACTTTTTATCTGGGTTTGTGGGGGTATAGTATTGATATACGCGGTATTAGCGGAATAAGGGATATTGACCCCCGAGCGGCGAGCTTTATTCAGCAAGCGCTGGATCAAATAATGCGCTCGCTCGATACCTTCGGTTTCAATAACGGCTTCCAAAGCATCCAGCCATTCGCCGGTTTCTTCCGGGTCGACGTCTCCATGATTGACAACCCGATGGACAAAATCAGATTTCGCTACCATTTGGATTTCCACATATTATTTGATTCTCTTCAATATTTTGGCATGAAAGAATCAAAAGAAAAGGATTATTTTTGGTGTTTCCTCGATTGAATCTGTTTTGCTGGATAAAATATAGCCTGTTCGATCATGATCACCGTTTTTTCACTTCCTTCTAATCCAATGACCGAAATCCAGCGCGCCATGAACAAATTCATCCTTCCATTCCTAGTCTTGTGGGGAATTTCCTGCCAAAGTTTCGCGGGCGATTCGGACAAAGAAATTCGCATAGGTGTGGTAGCATTCGGAACCCTGCGGTGGGAACTCGCTACCCTGAAACAGGAACGATTGGATCAACAATTTCGCTTAAATCTAAAACATCGTCCGCTCTCCAATTCGCAGGCGGGGAAAATTGCGCTTCATTCGGGCGCCGTGGACATAATCGTTTCTGACTGGATATGGGTCTCTCGTCAGCGCGCAGCCGGTTCCGATTTTGTTTTTGCACCGTATTCCAACGCGGCCGGGGCTTTGGTTGTATCGGGCGAATCGAAAATCCAAACCGTTCAGGATTTAAAAGGTAAGCGAATTGGCATCGCGGGGGGAGGGCTCGATAAAAACTGGCTGTTGTTACGCGCGCTGGCGGAAAAGGAAAACCAACTTGACCTTGATCAATCAATAGAAAAAGTGTTCGCCGCGCCCCCTTTGTTGAATGATCAAATTCAGCGTGGAAATTTAGATGCCCTAATCAACTATTGGCATTATGCGGTTAGACTGGAGGCGCAAGGTTATAGGCGGATTTTGGATTCCAATAGTATTTTACAGGGTCTGGGTATCACGGAACAGGTACCCAGCCTTGGGTACGTTTTTAGCGAAAGTTGGGCAAATTCGAACAAAGCAACTCTATCAAGGTTTTTATCCGCATCCAGGGCGGCAAAAGATCTTATCTGTACAAATGATCGTGTATGGCAAGATATTGTTCCCTTGACCAGGGTGGATCAAAAACAAACCCAGGCCCTTTTACGTCGGCGTTATTGTGAGGGACGAATTCAAAATTGGGGAGCGAATGAACGAAATGCCGCGACCAAAATTTTTGATCTGCTTTACAAATTTGGCGGTGAAAAATTAACGGGAGGGTCGTCAGGATTGGAAAAGGGAACATTTTGGATTGACTGATTCACTACACCTCTTTCGGACACCATGCATTTGAAATTGCTCGTATCCACGGCATCGATGATGCTGTTGATAGCGATCTGGCAATTGTGTTCGTGGGGATTCGATTCCTCACTTCTGCCGCCACCCTTCTTGGTTACCCAGGCTTTAATCGCCGAAATAGAGTCGGGCGAGTTACCCTACCATTTGGGCGTGACTTTAGCTCGATTGGGTATTAGTTTTTTTCTGGCGATGATCCTGGGTACAGCCCTAGGTATTTTCCTTGGTAGGCATCAAAAGGTTGACCGTTTTTTTGATGGCTGGCTGGTGATATTTTTAAATATTCCAGCGTTGGTTACTATTATTCTTTGCTTTGTGTGGTTCGGATTAGTTGAAACAGCAGCTATATTAGCCGTTGTCGTCAATAAGTTGCCTAATGTGGTCGTGACCCTCAGGGAAGGAACGCGCGCGCTGAATCGAGACTTAATGGAAATGGGTCAGGCCTATCGTTTCGGTACAATTAGAACTCTACGACATATCATCTGGCCACAGTTGTTTCCGTTCGTGATGGCGGCTTCACGAACCGGGCTTGCTCTAATTTGGAAGATTGTGCTGGTTGTTGAACTCCTTGGCCGGAGCAATGGCATGGGTTACCAACTCCATCTTTTTTTTCAACTATTCGATGTGTCCAGGATTCTCGCCTATACCATAGCATTTATCATCATCATTCAGTTGATTGAAGCCACTATTCTTAAGCCCCTCGAAGTGCGCTCGCAAAGGTGGCGACGATGACCCACCTGGACGTTGACATCCGTGGGAAAACTTACCCCAAAGTGGGCAAATCAGAGCGACGCCACGTTATTGAAAATCTGAAATTTTCACTAACTGAAAACCAATTTGTCTGTTTGGTAGGCCCCTCGGGATGTGGTAAAACCACCTTGCTCAACATTGTCGGTGGACTGGATAATGATTTTGAAGGCCACATCAAAATCAACCGGGATCGAAAACCCGATCCAACTATTGCTTATGTATTTCAAAATCCACGCTTACTGCCCTGGCGTACAGCCCGGGAAAATATAGAGCTGGCGCTTCAGCCGGGTGAAACAAATGAGCAGATTGACATTCTGTTGAAAGCCATGGGGCTTGCCGATGTCGCTCATGCTTATCCTGAAAGGTTATCTCTGGGCATGAGCCGACGTGTTGCATTGGCCCGAGCGTTCGCAATCCAACCCGATCTGTTGATTATGGATGAGCCTTTTGTTTCTCTGGATCCATCGACAGCCGGGCGGGTGCGCCGGCTACTTTTGGAAATCTGGGAACAACGACCGCTTATCGTACTGTTTGTGACCCACGATTTGCGGGAAGCCATCGCTCTGTCCGATCGCGTGCTGGTTCTTTCCGAATCCCCAATGACGCTTGTTCATGATATCCCAGTGAATATCCCAAGAGCCCAAAGGGGTGATAGCGACAAAATGGAGATATTTCTAAAAAATCTTGTAGCGGAGTACAGCGAAATTAAAACCAAATTTTAAGATTTGTTTTACCTCCTATAATTAATGGATAACTGAGATGTTAAATCCAAAAATAGACGGTATTACAAAATGAACAAGGCTAAATTTGAGAATGCGTCTTCCCAAGACGCACCGCTACCCTTCGCACTTCGAGATCGGGAAGTGAGCCGGTGGGTGAGTGAACTCCCCATAACCGATATTCAACGCTGTTGCGGCTTGGTTCTTCCGACGTTGAAAGTACTCAATAGGCAACCGATGCCGGCAATTGCCCGTTTTGAAACACTGGAAGAATTGAGACCCCTGGTATTTTTACTGTCGCAAAAGTTGGAATCCCAGTTCATTGGCGCCCGCTTCCCATTAGAAAAAACAATTGACGAATCCGCCATCGATTGTATTGAGTTTCATCACGAACTGGCGCACGGTTATGCATTGGTGAGCTTGGACAGGTCGTTTGCCGCTCCGGTTCATTTCAACGATTTACTCCGTACCCGTACCCTATACCGTGCACTTCAGTCCTATGCGCTGGTAATGGTCCGGCATGGCCTGCTTTATCAAACGCGGAGTTTTGACTCGTGGAGAGAGGTTTACGCGCTGTATAGTTTGGCTGAGCGATACGAGATTCAAAATATACGGGTCAAAGATGACGAAATTCAAACCGAATCCACCGTCGGCGATGTCTTCAAATGCATTTTACTATCTCGTCAGTCACGAGTTCTATCCGATTTGACGTAACTATTCAGGCCCTGAATTCATTTTTTCGATGTGTCACCTCGACCAACGGAAGAAAGTCTTATCACCCATTGATAGCTCTGCGCTTTAAGATTGCCCACTGGTGTTCATAAAAGATGAGTAGTGTAGAAAATAGAAATCGATAATTACGACTAGACATTTGCTAAAAAAACACGGATCCTTCTTTTCTTTGTAGAAGTACAGATGGAAGGAGGAGACCCCGTGCAACAGTATATTTCTCAGAGTTTAGAAAGCTTTCAAAGCGTTTTTTCCAGATCGAGTACTTGGTTGTTGTTCTGCGCCATTGTGATTGGATTTATGGGGGCAGGAGAAATGATAGGCGTGACGTCGTTGTGTCGTTTCTGGCTATTAGATGAACTTGGTTATTACCGCTTGCTCCGTTTTTTTAGATCCAAAGCGTATGTCTATGGGGCGTTGCTCGATGCTTGGCAAGATTTTGTGAATCGCCAAGGAAAATCCGTTGAAGTAGCTGGACGAGCGATACTTCTGGGTGACCATACCGCGGTGATCAAAGATGGACGCAAGATGCCCGGCGTGGTATCGATGCACGAGTCATCGGAGACGCAAACGAAACCCGGCTATTTTCGGGCCCAATGTTGGGGCAGCATTGGCATCTTGATCGGGTCGTTATCCGCTTGTTTTTGTTGTCCTTTGCAGCTTCAAATTCATCAGGGATGGGCTCATTTAGGGTTGAACGACGAGCGCGATAATCCATGTCGGATCAAGCTCACCGACCGCTTGGTGGCCATGGCGATTCATTTTGCGGTGACGAATCACTGTCTGTGTTATTTGGTGTTGGATGCCTTTTTTTCAACCGGGGGCGTATTTCGAGCTTGCCACTATTATTCAATCCAGCATCAGGCGCGGTGGGTTGAGGTGCTGGTCAAAGCCAAGAATAGCTATGTGGGTTATTTCCCCGCGCCACCGAAACCCGCCTCTCGCCCCGGACCTCAGCCGCTCTATGGCGAGAAAGTGTGTTTAAGAGAATGCTTCGACCACCTTCATTTGTTTGAGACGGTGACCTGTCAAGTCTACGGTAAAACCGAATCCATCCGGGTTATGACGCTTACACTGTTATGGCGGCCCATCGCTGATCAGGTGTTATTTATTCTCGCCGTCACCTCAAAAGGCCCAATGGTTCTAATGAGTTCCGATTTAACGCTGTCAGCCATTGATGCCGTTGAACTGTATTGTGCTAGAACCCGCATTGAAATCATGTTCGCGATGTTAAAGCATGTGATCGGCGCCTTTAAATTTCGTTTTTGGACTAAAAAATTGCCAAAACATTCTAGACGCCCCTTTTCCAATCGTCTTCTCAAAGCCCCACAGCCCCAGGATATTCATACCGTTCAAGCGTGCTGGCGAGCCTATGAAATCTTCGTGCTCTGTGCCTCCATTGCCTTGGGGTTAATGCAATTGATTGCGCTCCAGTATCAAGATACGATTTGGTCTGAGCACTCGCTTTATCTTCGCACTCAATCGCGTGATTTGCCATCGGAGAAAACCGTCAAGCAAATTTTAGCGCCATTGTTCCTCAAACAATTCTTTCGACTTGAGGAAAATGGCATGATTCAACAGATCCGTGCCCGCTTGATGGCTGTTTCCGATGAAATAGATGACGATTAAACTGAATGAGGCGTTCTATGCTCTAATTCTCTGCGATCTTCAAAATTTTTCATCAAACATACTACGATGGAGAGGGTAGTTTTGCCCCGCTTTTCTCGCTGTTAACTCACGACTGCCGAGATGCAATGATGGAAGCCCTAATCATATAGCAGTAGTTACCTACCCATTCCATTCCTTCGATACCCTTAGCCATTCGGGGTAATCGACTCAAGCTGAGTAATGTGCCTACAATCAAGCTCATCCAAATCGCGAAGGCGACAAACCGTGTTCGGCAAAAATTTCCACATAGGCGCTGTGCCACTCTCTTTGTGTGACATAGTGCCAACCTTCGAATCCGGATCCGATAAATGGGTGCTTGACGGTATGATTCCAGCCGTCTACCCATACTTCGATTCGACCCAGGGCCGACTTATCTTCCTCATAGGTTTCGATGGTCTGCATACGGCCAAACCATTCGTCGGGTAGCGAGTGAAAAGCAGCGAAAAGCCCAATCACCAATATCGGTATAGCCAGATATTTTCGTTTGCTGTGCCATAGGAGAATAATTGTCACCACAACCATGGTCAGCAAACCACCACGAGACCAGGACGAAAGGGAAGATGCGAAACTGAGCGGTATTGCCGCCATCAGGGCCATTCGTATCCATTTATTTTTGGTTTCCCGGTACCATAAAACCAGTAGAGGAATATTAATCAACACCGCGAGCGCAAACTGGTTATTGTCAAAAAACTGAGTCCCATTCGGTCCATAAACCCGTGAGCTGAAACCATGGGTAATTGCGAATATCCCACCCTTTGATGCGATAAGACCAATGGACGCCGCAACCGTGATAATCAGATAATAGGTTTTTTCGCGCGTGTTTATTAACACTAAGGTAAAAATGTACGGCAAGTATATTTTCGTGACCAACCAAAACTTTGCCCATGCGAACTCGGGATGATACGCTTGCGTAGTGGTGAAGAAAAAATAGAACCAAAGCAAAATAAATGTAGGTAGACGCCAGTCTTTGGGTAAAGTTTGCCGGTCTTTGGTCAATAAGGTTGCAAACGCTACTACGAAAAAAAGGGTTTGGAAAGCAGGGAAATCACGCGCAAAACCCCAGGAGAACGAATGGGGATTCATATAGCTGAAAATGGCCAAGGTCAGCACGCCATGCCAAGCACATCGAAGGGCAACGACGATGCAACCCGCTACAAAGATTAATACCGCAATATCACGCACAATGGGAAACTAAAAATTTGAATTCTTACTAGACTTTAGCAGAAAACAAAAGCTATGAATGCTGGAAGGGCATGGTTAATGCCGAAAAAAAAGCATTCGAACTCTTGTCCCTAACCACATTTTTTTAAATACCGGATACCAAATATCGCTGCTAAACCTGAAGAGACCCACGGACTCCCATGGAAAATATCGCTTCTTCTACTATCTTTGGTTAATTAGGCCTCATCGAAAAAAGAAATAAGTGAACCTTTCTGTTGTAATCTGCACACACAATCGTCTAACGCTGCTTATCCAAGCCATCGCGTCACTTAACCGGGCAACTCACCCAAATGGAGTCGCTATTAAACTTCTCATTATTGTCAATGCCTGCACCGATGGCACGGTTGAATGGCTGAGATCCTATCAACAACTCATGAATTCGGAAAAGCTATTACCCTTGCAATGGTCCGTAGAAAAAACCCCTGGTAAATCAAATGCTCTCAACCGGGCTATCGGCATGATTAAATCACCAGTAACATGTTTTATCGACGACGACCAACGTGTCCATCACGATTATTTCTGTTCTGTTGTTAAGGGGATCAATCAGTTTCCTGACTTTGACTTATTCTGTGGTCGAATGAAACCCGATTGGACGGGTAAAGAACCAAACTGGGTGCACGATAAAGGTCCATATAGGATTCGCTTATCTCTAGTACCGGAATATGATTTAGGTTCCAGTTCAATCCCTATAATACAAGGCACCCATAAGTTGCCCAGCGGAGGCAATATAATTGTTAAGAGTTACGTTTTTAAGAAAATAAAGGGGTTTTCCACGGATATAGGTCCTAAGGGACATAACTTGATAGGCGGAGAGGACATGGAGTTTCTGAGCCGTGCGTTAAAATCCAATTTCAATATACGTTATCTCCCTGAACTGTCTCAATATCATTATGTAGATCCTGAACGACTCAGACTATTATATATTCTTAAAAAAAGCTTTCAGCGTACTCGAAGTTCTAGCAAAATAATGGAAAACCAATTTGGTTTACCATCATACTTGATTTATAAAGTCTGTATTTTCTTTTTCCGCGCCACCTTGTCTTTTAATGAATTAAAAGCAAGGTATTTTTTAGTACGGCTAGCTGCTGTTTTAGGTGAAATTCAAAACCTACGAGATAATAATTTTATCGCGATGAACCATAGTGTTAGACCAAAACCTCTATAGATACACTTGCACTAACCGTTGATCCACACGAACGAAGTAGCATGTCCATTTTAAATAAATATATTCATAAGCGCATAAGCGAGAACATACCATGAACCAAAACCCTTCGATTCTTTCCGGTAATAGCAACACCAATTCAAGGACTATTTTATTAGCCCTATCCCTTTTAATGCTCCTAGGACTTTTCGTCCGCGGTTATAACCTTTCATTACCGGTTTTCCATTACGATGAGATGTACCACGTGTTCGCCGCAAAATCCCTTCTTTCTGATGGAACGCCTAATCTCCCCAGCGGTACACCGTATACCCGTTCACTGTATATTACTCAGATCGGTGCTCTATTGTTTCAGTACTTTGGCGTTTCAGAAGCGATTGCCAGAATTCCGTCCATATTGATTTCCATCTTGGTAGCATTTCTCATTTGGCGGCTTGGTAAATCGTGCATTGGTAGTAGAACTGCCTCACTTGCAAGCGCTTTATTTATATTCTCGCCATGGTGCATCGAACTTGCCCGTTAGTTTCGGTATTATTCGTTTACGCAGCTATATTATCTAGGCTCTTTTTTCATACTGCTAACTTTTTTCCAAAGATCTTACGATATACGTCAATTTATTCGCGGCACTATACCTTTTAAGCGGCTCGTTTCGTGGAAATCAATTGCTTTGATGGCGTTACTTGGTTTAATGCTTCTACTGGGATGGAGAGACAACAAATTGGTGTTTGTATTATTCCCTAGTTTAATTGTCATAGTGGCGGTGCGACTCGTCATTTCTTTGATTACCGATGGCGTACGAAAAACCATTTTCAGTTCCGACGTGCTTTTAATAGCCATAGCCGGATTGTCATTTTTTATTCTTTTAATTGTTTCTCCGCTCACCATAAAAAACATTTATTGGCAGGCTATTCAAGTACCTGGATGGGCGTTGGACCGGGCTGAAGACTATTTTTATTACGTGAGATTTCTCTTTGTAGATTATCCTTTGTTTCCGCTTTTTTTCAGCGTCGGAAGTTATTTGATGTGTCGGCGATCAGGTCGGACGGGCGCTTGCCTGGTCGCCGCGGCTCTAATTCCCTTACTGTTGCTCTCCATCGTTTTAAATTGGCGCACGGCTCGATATATTAGTCACCTGATGCCTTTATTTTATATTGTAATGTCGGTCGGTATGGTAGCATCAATTGAGTGGGTTGTCTCGATTTGCAAATCGTTAATTAAGGAAAGAAGTATTGCTTTTAACGACAAGCGACTATCTAAGATAGTCGTTATGATCCTCGCTACCACATATCTGTGGTTTGTTCCCTGGACTACCCGAATTTTCGACGTGATCTCTAGTCCTACAGGGGTCTACCAAATTCGCAATAATTTCCGGGCGACAGCGGAATATTTTCGTTCTGATATTGCGGATGACGATGTTGTTGTAGTTACGATTCAACCACTAATGCTGGCATATTATTTGGGAAGGAATGTGGATTTTCTGATTGACGAGCATTGGGGCAAAGAACTTAAGATAAAGAATAAAAATCACCGATCTGGCGCTACAGCTTTATTCGGACTGGACGATGTCACCGCAATGTTCGCCAATCATAAACGAGGTTGGATTTTCGTCGAAAAAGATCAATGGGATACCGGTACTCTATTTAAACTACTGCGTAATACCATAAACAAGAATACACGTTTGATTGAGAACAAAGAAACCGATTCCATTCTTGTCTTCGCTTCGCTTGGGGTATATAACCCTCGGGTCTTACCCGATCTCGTAGCATTCGCGGGAGAGCGCTATTTCAATCACACTATACTGTTGCGGATTTTCTATGCTTGTTGAAATAGCCCGACAGTGTTCCGAAAAAATGCGCTATCGTCATTCTTTGTCTGAACGCATAGTCCATTCCTTCGGTTAGCATTTGGACAACATACTTTCCAATAGCCCTTGTGGTTTGGGGGAAAATAAACAATGGCGCACCCAAAAATCTACGCGAATATTCGTTGCTGTCGTTGAAGGCTTTCTGGTAGCCGGCATTGCGGTGAATCGTTAAAAAATACTGTTTAGTAAGCTGATGCGGCAATATGTGATGGTAAACAATCGCATCGGGGGCATAAAAAATCTTCGTCCCATCCAAGGCAGAGAGCCGATGAAAATAGTCGGTTTCCGCCCCTTTGAATAGTTCGTTCTTTTTGCTTCCTTCACCTTTCCTGCCGAGTTTTGTATTGAATAATCCGATCCGGTCGACAACCGCACGGCTGAATGCCATATTTCCACCAAATGGATATTGCTTGATCCCATCCACTTGCAAGGCTTTATCACCGTAATCCTGAAAACCTAAAAATCCATACATTTCCGGATTTTTGGTAATCCAGGACGGAAGGACGACTGCAGGGTCGAGGTGAATACGGCCTCCGGTAGCATCCGCATCATTGGTGACCAGGGATTGATAGATCGAATTTAGCCACTTTTCGGAAACCGTAATATCATCGTCCAGGTAAGCTAAATATTTACCCTTGGATTCTTTGATACCGAGGTTGCGGGCATGATTTAAACCTTGCGACGATTCGAAGGCATAGCGGATTTTTAGAGTAGATTTTTTTATAAGCTCGGCAATGGTTGCTTTGGTTTTGTCGGTCGAATTATTGTCGACAAACAAAACCTCCCAATTGATTTTGTCGGCATTTTGTTGTCGCTCTAATGCCTCAATACACATGGGAAGGTTTTTAAAACGATTATAAGTGCATATGACTACTGTAAAATCCATGGATTTAGCCGCCTCGCGAATAGGTTGGATTTAGCGCGTGAAAAGTAATAGCGTAATGGGAAAAGCACGGACATATCGTTGGTTCAGAATTTCAATTTTTGTTTAAAGTGCCACAAGCGGTCACTTCCAAAAACCTCAATTCTGCGAAGCACGAAGGGGTCGATCGCTGACCGGTTGAAACCGGAGCGGGTCGAGCACGCCGTCCTATAGCCCGATTGCTTCACCGATTCCACCACCGTGTCGTCGTATAGACCATAAGGATAGGCGAAATGCTGGATTTCGCGGTCCAATTGGTTTTCGAGTTCGTGTTTGGAATTGGATACCTCTTGGTGAAGTAACGATTGATCGCCGGAAATCTCATTCAGTTTTGGGTGGGTTCGAGTATGGGAGCCAATGACGATACCGGAGTCGGCTATTTCCGAGAGCTGGGATTGAGAAAGCAGTTTTCGCTTTGGCGAGCCGCCACGGTGCATCCAATCGTTATCCCCCCCAACCCGATCCGATACCATAAACAACGTTGCGGGAACATTGAACCGCGTTAATATCGGAAAAGCATTGCGGTGAAAATCCTCGAACCCATCGTCAAATGTAACCGCGACCGCGTCGGAATCGATTGCTTTATCGCCATCTAATACCTCGGCTACGTCGTTGAGATTGATCAGGGAATAACCCGATTTCGAGAGATGTTCCATCTGCTGTGAAAATCTTAACGGCAGACAGCAGTACTTTGCTTCCCGTTCGGCTTTTGGCCGATCAATAATGTGGTACATCAAAATGACGATGCGGGCCATCACACGATTCCTTTTAGATCGACCGAATACATTTGCCTTTTACCGGAATGGACCGAGTCCACGCAAACCTGAGTCCCGCTACGATTCCAGCGCGGGTGCAGATCACAACGTATTTCGCCCCACCATTTAGCCTTTGGCGAATAAAATCGTTGCAGATCGATACGCTTTTCATCGGACCCACGCACCAGCATAAGGGTCCTAAGATTGTGTCCGTCGGGATAAGTATCATTCAAAATCCATTTTCGATCCGGGGAAAAGCTGCAATGCCCATCTTCGGTCAGAATATTTTCACCTAAAATCCCGATGCCGCCATTTTCAACATCGCAATATAGGAAGTGGGACCCTTGTTGTGGGTGCTTAGCCCAAACCAGAATGGTGCGATCGTCCCGCCAGTCGTAATGCGAGATTGAGCCTGTATCCAAAACGCATTTTAATTTGGTCCCATCGAGATTCGCTGAGTACAGGCGTACACTCCATCCGTCTTTCCCGGTCCGCCAAATATGAAAAAATGCCAGGCGTTTTCCATTGGGACTGATTTGAATATGGTTCACCCAGTGGGAGGTGTCGGCCATGGAGGGAAGTGGACTAAGATTAGCCAATCGATCCAATGAAATAATTAGTCGCGATTTTCCAGTGCCTAGGTCGATGCTGAAAATCCCATCGGTTTCAGGATGGTTATCCTTGGCGAAGGGATCGGCTACCCCAGCGTACCCATACCCCGGACGCTTGTCGTACAACCGGGAAAAATTTAGGCTGAAACCTTGGTCGCCATCGGGGCTAATGGCATAAATCGGACGTTCGTAGACGGTTTCCGTTCCTTCGTTTATGTCGTGGCAAATCCCAACAAATTGGTCATCAATCCGGTTGTTGAAAAAAATCTTGTTATTGGCATCGGTGGGATGCCATTGCAACATTGCGCCCTGCTGCCAATTCCAAGCGGAAGTTTCGGCTATCGGATTAAATTCCTTGGAATCGTTTGCTGGAACGAAACCGACCGTTAGCCGATCATTGGGCGTGGGAGGTCGATCATTGAAAAGCGCCTCGTGCGCAAGGATTCTATCTTCCGATTTGTTCCAAGGAGATTTTTCATAATAGCCAAAAAAATGGTGGTTCGGGCCCTGCGTGAGTGGATGAACAATTTCTTTGATCCGCCGGAACTTTATTATCCCGTACAGCCGACGGGATTTAAAATGAAGATCGCGTTCGAGCCAACGGTCGTATCGATTCGAAACCGACCACGGAATACATTTTTGTTGAAAAACAAAATCTTTAAGCCGGTGGATAGTTGAGCCGGTAGGCGCCGCCATGTTTTTACTCCGAGGTTTTTTCTAAAGCCAAGACAAATTTCTTAAATGCAATTTCGGGTAACAAAGAAGGCAAAATATACTTTAAATCTTTGATTTTGAAATGCCGATTGTGCAAACAGATTCGAAATATCTTGTGTGCGCTAACCAGATCCCGTTTCCAATAAGCATCGTATCCGCGTTTCAACAAGGCGCCTTCGACGAGCTCTTTCAAGCGATTTTCAGAGAGGTGTTTGACCGAACTGGGAAAGTTTTTAATAAAATTCTGTTTGACCAGCATGACATTCCTGGCTTGTCTCCATTGTTGCGAAGTAATTTGGCCTCCGACATTGTGGCGGTAAAAAGCAAGCACTTGTTCCACCAATACGATGGGCCATCTGGCGCCGATTCGTAGCCATAAATCATAGTCCATACAGGTCGCCCATTGCTCATCAAATCCATTCACTTCCTCTAATATCTCCCTACGAACAAGGGCTGCATGAATGGGCCAGGGAGCAGCGGATTTTAGAAATCTCTCAACTTTATCCGATTGTTCATAGTCGGGCGGAATATAGGGTTGGCAGCGATTCTTGGGGGCCCCTACGTTTTGCCACCCGCAATACGACAATGCGGCGTCTGAATTGACTAAAGCTTTGTGGAGCGCGGAGAGACAATTTGGGTCCCAATAATCATCGGAATCCAAAAATGCCACAAATTCACCGCTGGCTTTTTCAATACCCCGATTTCGGGCCGGTCCCGGGCCCTGGTTTTTTTGAAAAATGACCGTGATTCTATTTTCGAAACTATCCAGTATGTCCTTTGACCGGTCAGTCGACCCGTCATCGACAACGATCAGTTCGATATCGTCGTAGGATTGGTCAAGAACATTGCTAATGGAATCCTTCAGATGGGTTTGGGCATTGTAGCAGGGCATAATTACGCTGATACGCCCAGTTGTTGTTTTGTGTTCAAAGCTAAGCATCGTGGAATTCACCAAAAATGAAGAAAATTAGGGGAATTGGTAGTTTCTCTATTCCTATAAATATAGGCATTTTCCCCGTAATTTTCCGAATCAAATGAGTTTTTTGAAAAAAAAGGAGATCTCGTCTTTTTGGTAAAGGGCCTGTCTTGTTGAGAAGGATGCCGTGATCTAGTCTTATCTAGATACCGAATGAAACCATTAAAAATGACGATCAGAGTGAAACATGCAAAGTTCGAATCTTAGCCCATCTTCGTGACTTATATTAATAATTCCCCTAAATTACAATAAGTTAAAAATTTTATTCTTACCCGATCGCGCATATGAGCTTTGGGCAACCCCCGGCAAATATTTTCCTTTGGAAACCAACGGCGGCATTGAAACGAAATGGAATTTATTGGAAAAAGCAAGAAACTGTAGTTTTGGGCCGGACGATACTAGGTCCCCGTTCAACCGGAAATGGTCAGAGGATGCAGTCGTGGGATTTATCAGAGTATGGCACGACCACGTGCTGGAAAACGTCGACGAGGACGGGCAGTTCGATCATGAACTCTACTACCATCACTGGTGGAACAACCCATCGGTTAGCAAACCGTTTGATCATCTGGATAAGCGGCGGATCGTCGAATACATATTGAGAATCGAGTCGGTATGCCTTACACCCGCCAATGGAATAGTCAAACGAAAAATAGTTCATGAAAATGGATTCAGGATTCAACTTTAATGACTGAAAATCTCCCAGAAAGCTTGCAAATCGTTTATGACGGCGAATGCCCGTTCTGCTCAGAATATTTGAAAGTTTTACGATTGCGCGATGCCGCGAAAACCGTTGAACTTATTAGCGCCAGAGATCCACATCCACTGGTGGACGAAGTATTGAAATTGGGTTTCGATCTCGACGAAGGAATGGTCGCCAAAGTCGGCGAGGTCTACTATCATGGCGCCGATTGCGTCCATATACTCAGCCTCATGAGTACACCGTCGGGCGTGTTTAATAACTCGTCAGTCACGAGTTCTATCCGATTTGACGTAACTATTCAGGCCCTGAATTCATTTTTTCGATGTGTCACCTCGACCAACGGAAGAAAGTCTTATCACCCATTGATAGCTCTGCGCTTTAAGATTGCCCACTGGTGTTCATAAAAGATGAGTAGTGTAGAAAATAGAAATCGATAATTACGACTAGACATTTGCTAAAAAAACACGGATCCTTCTTTTCTTTGTAGAAGTACAGATGGAAGGAGGAGACCCCGTGCAACAGTATATTTCTCAGAGTTTAGAAAGCTTTCAAAGCGTTTTTTCCAGATCGAGTACTTGGTTGTTGTTCTGCGCCATTGTGATTGGATTTATGGGGGCAGGAGAAATGATCGGCGTGACGTCGTTGTGTCGTTTCTGGCTATTAGATGAACTTGGTTATTACCGCTTGCTCCGTTTTTTTAGATCCAAAGCGTATGTCTATGGGGCGTTGCTCGATGCTTGGCAAGATTTTGTGAATCGCCAAGGAAAATCCGTTGAAGTAGCTGGACGAGCGATACTTCTGGGTGACCATACCGCGGTGATCAAAGATGGACGCAAGATGCCCGGCGTGGTATCGATGCACGAGTCATCGGAGACGCAAACGAAACCCGGCTATTTTCGGGCCCAATGTTGGGGCAGCATTGGCATCTTGATCGGGTCGTTATCCGCTTGTTTTTGTTGTCCTTTGCAGCTTCAAATTCATCAGGGATGGGCTCATTTAGGGTTGAACGACGAGCGCGATAATCCATGTCGGATCAAGCTCACCGACCGCTTGGTGGCCATGGCGATTCATTTTGCGGTGACGAATCACTGTCTGTGTTATTTGGTGTTGGATGCCTTTTTTTCAACCGGGGCGTATTTCGAGCTTGCCACTATTATTCAATCCAGCATCAGGCGCGGTGGGTTGAGGTGCTGGTCAAAGCCAAGAATAGCTATGTGGGTTATTTCCCCGCGCCACCGAAACCCGCCTCTCGACCCGGACCTCAGCCGCTCTATGGCGAGAAAGTGTGTTTAAGAGAATGCTTCGACCACCTTCATTTGTTTGAGACGGTGACCTGTCAAGTCTACGGTAAAACCGAATCCATCCGGGTTATGACGCTTACACTGTTATGGCGGCCCATCGCTGATCAGGTGTTATTTATTCTCGCCATCACCTCAAAAGGCCCAATGGTTCTAATGAGTTCCGATTTAACGCTGTCAGCCATTGATGCCGTTGAACTGTATTGTGCTAGAACCCGCATTGAAATCATGTTCGCGATGTTAAAGCATGTGATCGGCGCCTTTAAATTTCGTTTTTGGACTAAAAAATTGCCAAAACATTCTAGACGCCCCTTTTCCAATCGTCTTCTCAAAGCCCCACAGCCCCAGGATATTCATACCGTTCAAGCGTGCTGGCGAGCCTATGAAATCTTCGTGCTCTGTGCCTCCATTGCCTTGGGGTTAATGCAATTGATTGCGCTCCAGTATCAAGATACGATTTGGTCTGAGCACTCGCTTTATCTTCGCACTCAATCGCGTGATTTGCCATCGGAGAAAACCGTCAAGCAAATTTTAGCGCCATTGTTCCTCAAACAATTCTTTCGACTTGAGGAAAATGGCATGATTCAACAGATCCGTGCCCGCTTGATGGCTGTTTCCGATGAAATAGATGACGATTAAACTGAATGAGGCGTTCTATGCTCTAATTCTCTGCGATCTTCAAAATTTTTCATCAAACATACTACGATGGAGAGGGTAGTTTTGCCCCGCTTTTCTCGCTGTTAACTCACGACTGCCGAGTTAATAAATTAAACAACTTAATTTTCAGGCATCGTTTCTTGGCGGCGTTGCTGTATCCCGTTCTGCGGTTTGGGCGCAACATGACCTTGCGACTACTAGGACACCGGAAGTTGGCGGATATTTAAAGTCTTATGTTGTTTAATTCCCATATTTTTATTTTCCTTTTCCTACCCATTACAGTCTTTGGCTTTTTTAAAATCGGTGGATGGGGTTACCACCGGATTGCAATAGCTTGGCTGGTCGCGGCGTCTTTGTTTTTCTACGGATGGTGGAATCCGGCTTACTTGGGGTTAATGCTGTTTTCAATTTTCTTCAACTATACCTTTGGAATAGGGCTGGTGAACAAACTGGAAAATCGTTCGCTATCGGCAAAGATACTCCTGACATTCGGTATTGGCGCTAATCTTGCCCTGTTGGGATACTTTAAATACGCTAACTTTTTCGTTGATTCCTTAAATACCGTTTTTGAAATCGGCTGGAATTTAGAGAAGATCTTTTTACCCCTTGCCATTTCGTTTTTCACCTTCCAGCAAATCGCCTATCTGGTGGATACCTATAGAGGTGAAACCAAGGAATACAACTTTTTGCACTACTGCCTTTTCGTGACTTTTTTTCCGCAGCTAATTGTGGGACCGATTGTGCCTCATCATGAGATGTTGCCTCAGTTCGCCAAAGGCTCGATCTTTCGTTTTAACCACACCGAAATAGAAGAGGCTAAGATTTTCTATTCTCGGACACCTCCGTGGCCTGTTTTGCCCGAATGATCAGGGGGAAAGAGGATACAGGAGGCTTGGTGGCGCCAGATCTTTGAAAAAGCGAAAAATTAGCCAGTGATTGTCGGGAAAGTCTCTTTTAATTAAGAACATTCGACAATGGGCTCATGACAGCATTGCCGCCGCGCTGTAATACATGGGTGTAAATCTGGGTTGTGCGGATGTCTTTGTGGCCGAGTTGTTCTTGAACAGTGCGGATGTCCGCTCCTCGTTCCAGAAGATGAGTCGCGAAGGAATGGAGAAGTGTGTGTGAACTGGCAGGTTTTATGATGCCTGCTTTTCGGACGGAATTTTTAATTGCCTTTTGAAATGCTGTTTCGTCTGTGTGATGCCAACGCGTCACTCCTGAACGCGGGTCAACACTTCGCCGTGACGCTGGGAATACATACTGCCATCCCATTCTTTCGGTGCATTGATATATTTTCGAGCTAGAGCATAGGGCAAATAGACTGCGCCGAACCCATCCCTTAAATCCTTTTCGTGGATATTTAAAACCGCTTGCAAATGTCGCTGTAAAGGAGTGATCAACTCATCCGCCAATGTGACCACCCGATCTTTTCGCCCTTTCCCATCCCGAACGATGATTGCTCGCCGATCAAATTCAATATCTTTTACCCGTAAGCGGATCGCTTCCATTAAGCGAAGACCGGATCCATACAACAAGCATCCTATCAACCATGCCCGACCTTCGAGGTTTTTCAGTAATTCTCTCACTTCATTGGAAGAAAGAACCACGGGCAAACGCTGGGGTTTTTTTGCCCTTACAACACCGTTTAGGTCACCGAGCGGTGTACCCAAAACAACTTTATACAAGAACACCAAAGCATTCAACGCTTAATTTTGGGTGCTCGCCGCAACCACTAAATCCGTTAAAAACGCAATCACCTCGGCTTCACGCATTGCGGACGGATGTCGGAGGTTATGAAAATAAATACTCACTATTCACCACGATGCCTGTAGCTTTTCAGATTGCCCCTATTTTGCCCCAGAACAAGGAAAAAACGCGCAGTTTACACGTGTAAATGAGCATTTTTGACACAGTTATGGGCAAAATAGGGGTGATATGAACAGTTACAGTAAATATATCGTTTTATCCATGCGTCATAGGTTTACTCCGTGCGAAAACTGTAATGTTTAACGCGGATGGAGGACCGGACTTTTTCGATAAAGGGTGATTTTTGTTTGGACATTTTTATACCCATTTATTGTGTGTATATTTTTACAGTATTTCAAAATCTTTGAGCCGTCAAGGATAAATTTTCTTCTTCACCGGTATATTACAAGGTCATCGAGCCAGGGAAATGCAACAAAAGTAGCCTAGTGTTTTGATATAAAGGGGGTTATGATCCGTAGCAGAGGGCGGCAAACGGTGACAAAAAAACTTCATATACCGCAAATTGCGGTAGGGAAATATCGCAATTTGCGGTCCACTCAAGGTCCACTCAATGTTATGCTAATAAACGGATATGATGAATCTAATAGACACCACAATCGTAGCGGCAATCATTGGAGCAGTGGCTGGTGGCGCTACTAGCTACGTTCTCCAACAGCAGAACCTTTCGGAAGCTCGTATATCACAACAGCAGGAGCTAGATGCTTGGTCGGGGCAATGGAAAGAAGCTAATTCAAAAACGGATGTTCAGCTGGCTTATATGAAAGACAGTATCAGCCAGATGCAAAAAGCTATAGAGTTTGAGAAGGATAAGCATGCCACTGAAATGGAAGCTGTTAGGCAACTAATTGCTTCCAATTACGAGAACGCGGAAATGCTTTTAATGCAGGCAGAAAAATCTGCGCAGGAGGCACAACATCGATTTGCCGAGAAAAAGGATGTACAAAAGCGCGCTAAACAGTCTAATTTGTTATCTGAGCTTTTTCGAGCAGCGCGAGCGCTTAGAGTAGAGCAAGTTTTTCGCCTTAATGCAAAGTGCATCTTTGACGGGATAGACCTATCAGAAGCTGTTCCTATGCCCGACTGTACTCCAGTGCGGAATGCGGAACGAAATGAGGCGATAGCCAGGACAGAATTTCAATCAAAAAAAATGGCAGCCTTGTCAAATGCATCGCCCGCTTTAAAAAATGACATAGAAAACGTTTCTACTATGCTTGAGGCTGTTTCCATGAACGATCACCTTAGCATCGAACAACGTCGCAAACTCTTGGTGCCAGAAAAAGACTTTGAGCAAGCGATTATTACCCTTTCGAGCAAAGTCAGATGAAAATTAGTTCGGCGCGCATAACCAACGCATGCACCTGACCACAATAAGCGTCACGGATTTTTATGTTTCCGAAGGTTTGTGGTAAGTTATAGTTTTAACAATTGCTCATGTTTCTTGCTCGCTTATTGCGTCATGTGATGCGGGCGTTAGAACGTTTGTATGAAGAGAGATTCGCTTTCTGATAAGTTTGCTCGAAGCAATATTCGCACAAAGCTATTTAACGAGTGTTCGTTTTGTCATGACTTTGGCCTAAAGCAAGGCGTACTTGAAACTAGTCACGGTGATTACGGTATCCGTCAATATTTGGAAGGCTCTAAAGAGCTTCTGTTGAATAGCAATGGCCTCTGTGATGAATGCGAGAAATTGCTAAATGAAAAAAGCACGAAATGATATACTTCTATTGAAAAAAATTATTATTTCTTTGAAAGCATTCAGTAATGGAAAAGAGTAGCGCTCTAACAAGGCAAATGCACTCGGAAGGCAAACAGCGCCTCTCCTCGTACCTCGTCGCTCCGCTGTTTGCCTCCGGTGATTTGCGACGTTAGTGCGACAAGCGAAGCTTGTCGCTTCTTTCTGGGTGAAAGACCCAGACGGGAGAAATCCAAGGAGTGGATTTCGTAAGGTCTAACTCACCACCCGTATCAAGTGTTGCGCATCCGGCGGAGCGTGGCTAGCGGTTACGACTGCGGCCCACGTGAACAAAGGAGGACATGTGAAGCGTACACAGAGCACCACATAGGCCACAGGGGATTCGCACATCCCTGAAGCCATGTCAGCATCGTTAGCAAAATCAATGCAGTCGGCGACGTTTTTAACGTGACGGAAGCCAAAACAAAGAAGTCGCTAAGGTGAGACTTCGGAGGGGCTGTCGGTGTCCAGGGGCGTGGCATGTGTGGAGAGAAGCGGCAGGAACTTGTGAGATCCATACGGTTCCCGGAAACGGTTCAAGGTATGTGGATATTTAGCCACGTAAGGGGAAACCCGGACACCGAGGCAAACCGAAACCTACCAGTCGTTTTATGCGGGTAAGTCTATCCAACCGAAAGAAGGCGGGCTGAAGACGGTATGGGAGTCAGATTCACTCATAGTACTCTGAGACGGGAGAGCCGATCACATGGGGAAGGGGTGGACAAAGTTGTGTAGCCCTCACAGGAAACACGTACCGGGCATGAAGAACTGGAGAATACGATGCCAACCTCACTGAGGGGAATAGCCAACAAAGCGGCACAAGACCGAGCCTATCGGTTCCGAAATCTAATCAATCTGCTCACCGTAGAGTTTCTGCTTTGGAGTTGGAAGTTTATCAACAAGAAAGCGGCGGCGGGTGTGGACCGGAAAAGTGCGTATGAATACGAACAAAATCTGGTCAGCCATGCCGAAAACCTGGTAGAAAGCGTGAAAGGAGGCTGGTATCGGGCGAAGTTAGTGCTTAGAAAGTATATTCCTAAACTGGGTGGAAAGTTGAGACCCTTGGGGATACCGGCGATTGCCGATAAACTGCTGCAAACAGCGGTGGCAAAGATACTCGAAGCGATTTACGAACAGGATTTCCTGTCCTGTAGCTATGGGTATCGGCCGGGAACAGGTGCGCATAAGGCCATAAAGGACTTGTCGGCGGTATTGAGAGCGGGGCATTATGCCTGGGTTGTGGAAGCGGATATTCAAGGCTTCTTTAACACTATCGACCATAACAAGTTGCTGAACATGCTGATGAAGCGCATTGATGACAAGCCACTGTTGAAACTTATTCGGCGGTGGTTGAAAGCAGGCATATTGGATATTGACGGACAGGTACTGCACCCGGTAACGGGTACCCCACAGGGCGGCATAGTCTCGCCCATCCTGGCGAACGTATATCTGCATTATGTACTGGATGTGTGGTTTGAAGAGGGCGTTAAAGCGCATTGCAAAGGCCGGGTGTACCTGTGTCGATATGCCGATGACTTTGTGTGTGCGTTTGAATTAGAGGAAGATGCGCAACGCTTTTATGAAGTGTTGCCCAAGCGTTTGGCGAAGTTTGGACTGGAAGTCGCGGCTGAAAAGACCGATATTATCCAGTTCGACAGGACATCGAAGCGGCGCTTTGAGTTCCTGGGCTTTGAATTCTTTTGGGGAAAAGGGCGCCGAGGTCATACTGTGCTGAAACGCCGTACGTCCCGCAAGAAATATCGAGCGGCTTTAGCGACCATGAAGGTTTGGTGTAATAAACACTGCCGATTGCCGAAAGCCTTGTTATTTGCGACACTGAACCGAAAACTGCGCGGGTACTGGAATTACTACGGTATCCGGGGTAATTCCGAGAGTATGAGTGATTATTTTTATCAGGTAAAATCGATCCTGTTGAAATGGCTCAATCGGCGCAGTCAGAAGCGCAGTTATAACTGGACGGGGTTTAAGGCATTGCTCAAAGACTTTCCCTTAGCGAAACCACGCATTTGTCATGCCTTCTAAGTATTTAAAGACCGTGTGCGAAGCGAGCAACTTTGAAAAGCCCGGTGCGGTAGTTCCGCTCGCCGGGATTTGTGAGGGGGCAGTCGGGTAACTGGCTGTCCTACCTTGATGCTGTGAAAAGACTGTCATGAATCACCAGGTAAGAATGGACGTAGCGTTTGAGAATTATTTTGCTCTTTCTGACGCTCTCCGTGCGGATATTGATGTGCTTCTGGAACAAAATATCGATCAGGCTGAATGGAAGCGAAACTTCATCCGTACTGCCATGCCTCTAATCGAAGGTTATTGCAGCTGTTACCGAGATATCTGCGTAATCGCGTTAACGTGTGAAGCGCCAGAAATTACGAAAAAGGAAAGGAAGGTTCTTGAGTCGGAAGAGAAAATGTCCTCTTCGGAACGCTACAAATACACCTTGCGTGCTGCTTATAAACTGTTCGGGCTTGATTATGCACCTGATTTTGGAGGCCCCGATTGGGGTAACGCAAAGACTGCTATGGCTAAGCGAGATGCTCTGATGCACCCAAAACGTCCCGTGGACCTAGAAATCGATGAATCAGATTGGAACAAGATCCACGCCGGCATAATCTGGGCGTTTGAGCAGCTATTTGGCTGCGTAGAGAAGCTTGCTCAGAAGCATGGAAGTCACAGCTAATCGGGATAGGGAGCTACTCAAGTAGCCCCCTCCCACAGCACCGTACATACGGGTCAGTATACGGCGCCTAGCCTGGTATTAACTGAGATACTTCATCGGGCAAATCGACTTCATATCAAGTGTCTATCGGGCCGTAGCCGGATGATGAATCTTGCACCATAACGTGCGGATGGAAATGAGTCCTATTTGTTGAAAATGTGTGTTGCTCAATCCGCTGTTAGTGGCCAATGTTTTGGACAAACGCCAGTAGCTTTTACGCGATAGCCCTAAACGAATGGCATCGCGTTTATTAACACCGAGCTTGATCAGCGCTCTAATCCGACGTCTCGGTCTGCGCCACTGTTTCCAATAGCACATCCTGAGTCGCCTTCGAATCCAGCCGTCGAATAGAACCGCATCGTCGTACTTCAACCCACAGCCATAATGCGCCATCCAGCCTTGAACGTATTGTTTAAGGCGAAAAATGCGCGATAGTATGGAAATACCGGGGCATCGGCGGGTGATGCGTTTTAACTCGCGTTTGAATCCCTGAACTTTGCTCGCCACGGTTTTTAATTTTTTACCGTGGATTTTAAAGCCCAGCACTGAACTGTCTTTAACCTGACTGACTTTACTTTTGCTCGCGTTCACCTTCACTTTGAGCTTGCGCTCCAAGTAGCGGCTGACACTCGCCAACACCCGCTCACCCGCGCGCTTGGATTTGACGAAAATCGCCACATCGTCGGCATAACGGATAAACTTGTGCCCTCTCTTTTCCAGCTCCTTGTCCAGATCATCCAATAGGATATTACTTAATATTGGCGATACGGGGCTGCCTTGCGGAATCCCGATCCGAGTCGGCTGTAGCCGACCCTTGACCATCACCCCAGCCCGCAGGAAGCGACCCAGGAGTTTCAGCAGACTTTTGGACTTGACGCGTCGACCCACGCGATCCATGAGAATATCATGGTTCACGGTGTCGAAAAACTTCTCCAGGTCGATATCGACCTGAAACCGATAGCCTTGCCGATAATACCCCTGAGCTTGCCGTGCGGCTTGCTGGACGGATCGTCCAGGCATATAGCCGTAGCTGTTAAGCGAGAAAGTAGGATTAAATATCTCACCCAGTACCTTTGCAATCGATTGCATGAGTACCCGGTCTAACACACAAGGAATGCCCAATCGGCGCATCCCCCCTGACTCTTTGGGAATCTCAACACGAAGTGCAGGGGTTGGCCGATAACGTCCAGCGCGCACCTGATTCTTGATGATTTTCCATTGCGGTCTTCCCCACTTCGGGAATCGTTCAATGCTGATATTATCAACACCGGGCGCGCCCTTATTGGATCGAACCTTTTTCCATGCCTCAGCTATACATCGATTCGATACGATGTATTCCACCGATGCAAGATCGATAGGCGATGGATTCATGACGCGCCTGGTCTCCAATTCCCCGGTCGGGGTTTGCGAATGACCAAAGCTCACGAGCACCACCTTATCACACTGCCTTCAGACCTTTCCCCAACAACATCATTGGGTTCTCGTCCTCGGCTGACTTCTGCCCTGTTAACGCGCACCTTCGCAGGCTCTGTTCCACCGCTGCCGTTAGGCAACTTAGGCAGGCAGATCTCCCCGGGTAAAAACATGATCTTTCCCTGCGCAACCACTACATTTACCCTCCCCCAGTGATCCAGAGGGGCTTCGTCATGTTGTGCTGACTCGCCCTGAGGTTCGGCCTTATATGTAGTTTCTGTCTGTTGGCTCGCAGGTTTGCACTTAGGCTTCTTTCAGCGGGTCGGTCGCCCTTCCGCACCTTGCCCTCGGCTAGTACTTTTAAAGTTGTCAAATATAACTCTTTTCTGGATAATGTACAGGGGACTTGCACCCCATAAAATCATGCCCATGCCGGGCACACACAAAGCGTCATACTTCATGTGACAGTCCTCATTGTAAGTGAAGTAGCCAAGGATGGCGTCCTTACCTTGCTTTATCGATAAACTCGAAACAGTGAATCCCGGTATCGTCAGTCTGGACGAATCGCTTTCGAATCATCAGTAGTCTATAATCATTACATTCCGCCAAACGTTTCGATTCTACCGTGTTGGTCTATTGCCCGTGGGACACTCATGGGACACTTGCAGACAAAAAACACCCAAAATACACGACAAACGACAACAAGCAAGTACCACTAACTATTTGGTTTTATTGTTGTTGTTTGTCGTTGGTTGTTGTGGTAAATTGACCTTTTTGTGACTCATAATCCCTTGGTCGTAGGTTCGAGTCCTACAGGGCTCACCAATATAATCAAATGCTTGGCCTATAGAGCCAACATCGTTAAAATCGTATATAACGGTTTTAAACTTATCAACTCTGGCTAACAATCTTTTTGTTTGAGGACGTGAAACAAGTTTGTCATCACCGTATTGTGTCAGGCGTACGGGGATAATAGTTTTTGTAAAGCCATAGTCATCACCTGAGGTAAAGCCGTCAAACACCGGTTCTGAAGTCCTTGCTGTATTATTTAAAAATTGCAGGACTACCATTGTGCCGACATGAGATTTTTGTAAACCTTTAAGTTCGCGGAAATACGAACATTAACGAAGCAGTCATCAAAAAGGGCCTTGATGCCATTGCCGGGCTTGACCGGGATGTTGCCGCGGGTATTCAGCGGCTTGGTTACCCGGAGCCCCGCGTTAGACCTCCTGGCTTTGATACCTTCTTGGCGACTATTGTAAGTCAGCAAATATCAACTGAAGCCTCTCGAGCAATAATGGGCAGGGTAAGAGCATCGTTACCCGAGGTACGGCCCGATAAATTGCTGGCGTTGCCGGAAGGGACGTTACGGGGGGCGGGATTGTCCGGACGTAAAGTGGAATACGCGACGAATCTGGCGAAAGCGATTGTCGATGGCCGTTTTGTCCCCGAGCAGCTCGCGGCCCTTGATGATGAATCCGCGATTCAGGAAATTGTTGCACTCAGAGGCTTTGGCCGTTGGAGCGCCGAGATTTACTTGATGTTTTCGCTACAACGCCGGGATATTTTTCCCGCCGATGACTTGGCGCTACGTCTGGCGCTACAAAAATTAAAAGGTATGGATACGCGCCCGACACCGAAACAGTCGCGTGATCTAGTCGCTCATTGGGCTCCATGGCGAAGTGTTGGGAGTTTGTTTTTATGGCGCTTTTACCGTGGTGCGCCGACTTGACGCGGCTAGTCGTTACATGGTCTGACGTAGCCGTATTGAAACTTTAATATGTCTGAATTATTGCCTGAATCTGATTAGGGCTATGCGGTGGATCGCACGGAAAGGAACTTGGAAACTGTACCCTGGCGTTCAAAATCCTAATATTTCGTAGTCAAATATCCGCTCGTAAATCCAGACCGTTGCGATTATCGCGGCAACGGTCGAACCACCGCTGAATATCCACGTCTGGTAAAACGCTGTATGCCGCAGCAACGCAATAATGGGAAACACGAGTATTACAATTGCCAATTGGCCGACCTCCACACCGAGGTTGAAGCCCAGCAATGAATTGATCAGTGCGTCGTGGGGTAACCCTAAATCTATCAGTATGCTAGCGAAACCAAAGCCGTGTACCAGTCCAAAGCCAAAGGCCAGTTGCCAGCGAGAGGCTGGGAACACTGGGTGCAGATTGTTGATCGCGGTAACCAATACCGACAACGCGATGATCGATTCAACCAAGCGCGGCGGTAGGGCAACAATGTTCAGTACCGCGAGCGTTAAGGTAATGGAGTGGGCGATGGTGAAGGCAGTGATCACCTTTAGGGTATCGTTTATCGCAGGCTGTAATTCGTCCAAGGACCGCCACTTGGGCCGGCGGTACATTAGTACTCCATCAATCCTATGCTGGCGGAGTACTAGTAGTCTGTCAATGTTGTATTGACGATTAATTAAAGTAGAATGTTAGGTTTTAATTCTAAGCAATTGAAACCCAAACGCTAAACATGTCCGCAAAAATCTACCGCGTTAATTTAACGAACGAAGAAAGGCTTGAGCTAAAAGAGATTGTATCAAAAGGAAAAGCTGCAGCACATAAACAGACCCACGCTCGAATTTTGTTACTTAGCGACGAAACCAGTTCTGAGGGTAAAAAAAAGGATAAAGAAATAGCCAGGGCATTGGGTACAAGCCTACGAAGTATTGAACGCGTGCGAAAGCGATTTGTAGAAGAAGGATTGGGGAGTGCCGTTAATCCAAAGCCTCAAAAAAGATACCGATCAAAAAATCTGGATGGAGCAGGAGAAGCCTTTTTAGTTGCAACAGCCTGTTCGCAAGCTCCGGAGGGACGGGTAGATTGGACATTACGGCTACTCTCTGAACGATTAGTTGAATGCACTATAACAGAGAGCATAAGCCATGAAACGATTAGGCAGACACTAAAAAAAACGAACTCAAACCGTGGCTAAAACAATGCTGGCGCATTCCGCCTAAATCTAATGCAGACTTCGTGTGTGCAATGGAATATATATTAGAGGTCTATCAACGTCCTTTTACACAAGATGAGGTTTTGGTGTGTATGGATGAAACGAGCAAGCAGCATACAAAAGAAACGCGTACCCCGTTACCGATGCGTTCTGGAGAATCTGAAATATATGATTTTAAATATGAACGAAATGGCGTCAGTAATCTGTTTATGCTATTCGCACCGCTTGAGGGCTGGAGGCATGTCAAGGTCACAAACCGGCATACTAAAGTGGACTGGGCACATCTCATTAAGGAATTAGTAGATGAACACTACCCCGATAAAAAAATCATTTTAGTAATGGATAACTTAAACACGCATAAATTAGGATCACTGTATGAAGCGTTTGCACCCGAGGAAGCACGTCGAATTGCAGAAAGGCTGGAAATTCATTACACGCCAAAGCATGGCAGTTGGCTTGATATGGCAGAAATAGAGATTGGGGTGTTAAGTCGTCAGTGTCTTGATCGAAGAATAGCTGATCAAAGCACATTACGAACTGAAATAAACGCATGGCAAAAACAAAGAAATCAAAAAGCGGTATTTGTAAACTGGCGCTTTACCACCGCCGATGCACGGATAAAATTGAAATCACTATACCCGTCAATACAACATTGACAGACTACTAGCACAGCGGGCAACAGTAGCGTCAACAGGAAGAGAATATGATCGAATCCGGTGCCGATATGCCGAATACCTTCTACCAAATACCGCTTAAACACCCCAAAGGCGTCAGGTCCGGATTTCCCAAGCAGAATTGCTGGTGAAGTAGCACTGAGGATATGCTGCGCAAGTAGTTTGCCGCTTGCATTCCACACGGTTAGATACTGGCGATGCCCACGGACCATTTGCGCGGTTAAGGGAATTTGTACGCGTAACGCCGATGTTTCCGGATAGTCATAATACAGCTCGATATTCACAGTGTCGCTAATTGCCTGTTCGACCTGAATCGACTTAGGCGCGGATCGATTGCTCGCGTACCGCACTTCTACACCGCCCATAACAATTGATTGTAAGTTGTCCAGGACGTCAGAAAACTCATCGGCTGTCACCGTGTCGTTTTGGTCTGTATCCATTGGCGTCAACACCTCAAGATCCTTCCTGGCAAAGACCATGCGCAAAACCAAACCCGCATGTTGAAGTTGAACCCAGGATCGGCTCAAACCAGGGTCATGTGCGGACACGTTGGACACGGGTAAAAGCACCGACCCAGCCAATAGCAACATATAGACTATTTGTTTGTATTTCATGATCAAATACGCGGGAACCTAGCACACGGGTTCCCGCGTTATGTTGAATAGTCCGAATTCATCATGGGCTTTCAAAGTCTGGGCTGAGAGGTTGATATCTTGCATCTATCCTCACCAATCCTCATGATGTAAGCCGATTCGATTCGAAATGCGATTTAGTGATGACCACCATGATTACGCCCATTCAGCGGGGTAGCTGCATAGGGCATGACCTTATTGTAAGCAATATCGTTAGCAGTGACGGCATCGATATCATCGTTGGCATTGCAAGCAATGGAAAGGTTTGCCGTATCACGTAGGTCGCTGAGTGCAGCGCATACCGCAATATCCAACACATCGTCGCCGAAACGCCGTCCATTCGGCCAGCCACCCGGAATCACACCACCGCCAAAACCATCTTGAACGGTGCTGATCAGAGTATCGCCACCAAATACACTTAGACGATGAAAATCCGCATCGTCTGGAGCACCAGCCAACGCTGTCGGACCCGTGGACAAGTCTATTTTGATCAGGTCCGGAATAAAGATAGCAGCAAGGTCGGTACGATCCGTGGTGATAGCATTGGTGCCTTGTATAGCGTTCAGCAAAGAGGCCAGCTCGGGTTCTAATGCATACTGGCTGAACAGAGCCTGATCCTTGGACGGCCGTGTTCGGCTATAGCGATCCTTGTCGAGAATGGCAACAAATCCTTCGTTAAATAGGGGGTTGCCCTGCCGACCGACTTGTACCCATTTACCCTTGTTCTTGTCTCCTGTCTTTTTGAGAACACGTTCGGCGCGACGATTGGTAGTCGCGAAGACACCTACAACTTGATCCGATCCGCCGAGTTCGGCAAACGGGATCTGCAAGACGATGGTATGTACGTTAAATCCCCCTGGCTATCAAACGGCTTATTCGGACTTTCCAGACCAAGTGTTGGGCTTTCAATCTGTAGCAAGTCGAATACGCCTTGGATATCGGCATAGAAGCCGTCATCTCGCTGGCCGGCGAATACCCGATGGCCGTGTTTTAGCTCGTAGATGGTTTGCTGCGTGTAAACGTCCAAGTCTGCCTCATTATCCACTCCGGGACGCGCCACGTTGTCGCCATCATCACCAATGTTGTACCGGGGCGTGGCGATACCCTGGTTATTGGGAGGTACTTTGAGCACTTGATCAGGATAATTCAGCTTGGTCTTGTGCCCGGTGCGACGGTCCACTTGCTTGACTTTGTACGTCTGAGTCAAATTCTGCGCGGCATCGTCTACGTCCTGGACCACGCCTAAGTAGGATTGCAGGATAGTGTTTTTATTCTTGAAATTGGTATCAAATCGGAATCGATAGCTCAACGTGGGACGCCCTTTCTCGAGATCTTTGCCGAGCGCTACATGGATTTCATAGCGTACGTTTTCGTCGAAATTGTACTTATTGGGGCCGATGCCGGGTTCCTCAAACGGGTATACGGCCAATGCCGTGGTTAAATATTTAATACCCTCCCTTTCCGTGACAAAGGCATATACATCCGTAGTGTTAGCGGCATCGTCTAGGGTAATCAGCGGCGCATCCATATGACTGGATGACAATACTACGCTATTGGTCAGTATCATGACCAATGCTAGTGCTCCGTGACTTAATTTAGTTTTGATCGATTTCATGTTTTCCTCCATTCATAAAGAAAGATTAGTCCGGTACGTTGGGTCACCGGACACCTGCGGATGTATAACCGCAAATCCGTTGGAAAGTAGTTGTCGTTCGGATGGCAACAGCATATGTTGAATGAGCTTGGCCTTGTTCAGTAGCTTAAGCGCAAGCGCGCTGTCACCCACACGTGCGGCAATCACCCCTCCATGTAGATAGATCCGTGCATCTTGAGTACCTTCGGCCAAGGCGCGCCGACTATAGTCAACTGCTTTGTCATTGAATCCCGCGCTGCTTAGCGCCCAAGCGACTGCATCCAGCGTAAATACGTCCTTGCGCTGTTCTAGCTCTTGTAACGCCAGGTGTACTGCCATTTCCGGCGAACTTCCCGTAGTCGCGAGAAAAAGCGCGAGGGTCCGGGGGTCCTCGATTGCGCCATATTGCTTCAATACCGTCTCCTGCTTTCCTGCGGCATCATGTTGATAGACTTCTCGTAATGCTTCGTATAGCGTCCAGCGAAATTCCGGAAGCGGGTCAGATCCCACAACCTGTTTAAGTAGGGGAAGCGCTTCGTTTGGTCTGTTTTGCGCCAATAGCAAGCGCCCTCGGGTGTGTAGTGCTGGCGGATATCCCGGTTTCAGAGACAGTGCATAGGCGAGCACTTGGTCAGCGACAGGGAATTCGCCAACCTGTATCAGCATTAAGGCTAACCGCACATGCACCCAAGCTGCGGCCTCCAGGTTGCGGGGGCTGGTTGCCCGCGCGGCTTTTGACATCATTTCTAATGCACCATCGAGATCGCCTTTCAGCCAGCGTAACTGAGCGACACGCGCGTAAGCCCGCGGACCGGGTCGCTGATCGAGAACCACCTGATAGGCATCGATAGCCTCCTTTAAGCTGCCTCGTTCCATTAACACGTCACCCAGCAATGCGAAGTCGATCCACATACCCCGCTGTTTGACCAAACGACGAGCCAGGGTTTCGGCCTCCCCAAAACGGTGCAGATTGTGTAGCACATGGCCTTTAAGGAGTAGGGCTTCGGCACTATTGGGTGCATGAGTTTCAATACATAAAGCGGTTTGTTCCGCCAGTTTGTAATAACCTGTATCACGAGTTTCACGAGCCTTCTCGACGAAGGTCCAGCCAAGACGGTCAAGACGAGGTAGAGGCCGTGATGCTCCGGACACGGCTTTTTGAATACGCATGATGGATTTGTCAATACTACTTGCCGCGCCGTTTTCCTTGATTGCGGATGGCATCAATACCATGACGCAGGGATCGTCGAGCGTAGTTGCGATTGCACTAGTGGAAGGCGATGCGATGAATGTATGGCTTGTGGGTGAGTTGTCCTGATCACAGCCAGTTATCAGTCCTATTGTTAGCAAACCCGGGATGAGTCGTATAAGGATTTTTTTTGGGTGCAATCCTTCTTTTGAAATATTTTTATACGCGACAAATAACAGAAATTGTTCGATTGGCGTTGGTTTCATGATGCCTTCCTCCATTGTTTTACTTGTACTACGCAGGAAGACGCCGATCGGTTTCAGTTTGCGGACCAGCAATTTGAAAATAGATAGGTATGGAGCTCGACCATGAAATCGGTTAAGCCCTGTATTCAGTTGGGAGGTTTAGGTGTAAAAGAACCCGGTCGGGTTCTCGGTGACGATCCTAAAGTGTCTGTTGAAGACCTTGTTGCCCGATTTGGATGTAGACTAGTGCACCAACATCCGTATGGGCGATGCCATGCTCGCTTCCCGCTGGCGCGAAGTGATAGTCACCGGCTTGAAGATGGATATCGTCAAATGTCAGTTCACCCTCCAGTACCAGGCAGTGTTCATCGTACTCGTGGATATGGGGTGGCGCCTCGGCGCCGGGTTCGGCCTTTAATAAATAGGATTCGGTATGGGTATTCGCGTTTATGAACAGTATCTTTTTCTTGATCTTCGGTGCAATCTCGATCCACGCCCCGTCATGATTGCGAACCGTGAGGAAGGATCGCGCTGCATTTGAGATATCATCGCCGATCCGCTGCATGACACGATTACGCAGAGTTTGCGCCTGTCCCGGTGCGATATTCAACACGGTGGGAGCATCGCTGAGCAACTGCAGAGTCTGCTCATCAAGTACTTCATCATACTTCGTTGAGATCGTATTACTCATCTGACGCACCATTCATGTCCACACTATTTGACATCATTTCCTTTAATTTGATCGTGGCCCGATGCAGGTTTGTTTTCACTGTACCGATTGGCATATCCAAAAATGCGGCGAGCTCACTGTGAGTATATCCCCGAAAGTATGCCAGCGCCAGTCTTGTCCAATATGAAATGGCCCTGAACGGGAGCCGTGATTCCAACGTGAAACGGCCCTGTACCTGAGGAGTAATTTCTGCTCATGATGGTCACCTATGGTGATCTATATGAGTGACAAAAAGATAAAAACATTGGATGACGTCCGCATCTTTCTCGAAGGAACTGTGGAGGTTGAGTTTTCAATTACCAACAAGGAAGAGCGCTACCAGTGGATTCGGCGTACATTGGTCAAATTCAGTTATATCTCTTGCAGCAAGAACGGTAAGGGATTGATCATCCGCTATCTGGAGCAGGTGAGTGGCTATTCTCCACGGCAAGTGAAACGGCTGGTACAGCAATACAAAAAAACCGGATACATCAAGCGCCAACGGCGTACAGCATCGGGATTTGAACGCTTCTACCGCCCTGAGGACGCAGTGCTGTTAGCTGAGACCGACAAGCTCCATGGGACACTCTGCGGTGCAGCCACCAAGAAGATCTGTGAGCGGATGCTTTTGATCTATGAGGATTATCGCTATGAGCGCTTAGCAAAGATTTCGGTTGCCCATCTCTATAATCTTCGTCATTCTACGTGTTATCAACGACAGCGCCGCCAGTTTGATAAAACCGCTTCAAAACGCTCTCAGATAGGCGAGCGACGAAAACCCAATTCAGAAGGTAAACCAGGCTTTCTACGGATCGACACAGTCCATCAGGGCGACCTGGATGGGATCAAAGGGGTTTACCATATCAATGCGGTTGATGAAGTCACGCAATTTGAATGTATATTCTCCGTAGAACGGATTACTGAGCGTTTCATGATTCCGGTCCTGGAGATGCTGATCGAAATCTTCCCTTTTGTCATCCTGGCATTTCACGCGGATAACGGTTCGGAATACATCAATCATACCGTGGCAAAACTGCTCGGAAAGCTCCATATTGACCTGACCAAATCACGCCCACGCCATTCCAACGACAATGCACTCGCCGAGTCCAAGAACGGAACCATCATCCGCAAACATCTGGGGTACGACCATATCCCGGGGTACTGGGCGCCTCAACTTAATGAATTTCACAGAGAGTATTTCAACCCCTATATCAACTTCCATCGTCCTTGCTTTTTTCCTGTCCCAAAAGAAGACAACAAAGGAAAGGTGAAAAAGAGCTATCCCTACAAGTTAATGATGACACCCTACGAGAAGCTCAAATCATTACCTGATGCAAACCAATATCTCAAACTGGGGACCACCTTTAAAAAGCTGGATGCAATTGCCTTCTCAATCAGCGACAATGACGCAGTCAAACAGATGAATGAGGCCAAACGTAAACTTTTCAAAACCATCTTTGAGCAGGAGCGGAGTATTGCCTGATTTGCCTCTTCAGGTAGATTCTCTACCCCTCTGTTTCAGGGCCATTTATAGATTGGAATAGACTTGCGCCACGAGTTGCCGTTGCCTTTCGGTCAACTGACCGACCGCGGCATGAATTGCGGTATTCTCTTCTATGGACTGTAAGAGATCAGAAGGGTCACACACGTCTTCAGGTTCTGGGATCGTATCGAGCCCAACTGCCATCTGCCGGATCGCGGTGTTATCGCGGCGTAGCGTGTCCAGCGCCCGGCTACGACAAAGTATACTAAGCCAAGCGATAACCTTGCCGCGTTCCGGCGAATAGGATGCCGCCGTTTGCCAGACCTGGAGGTATACATCGCTGACCACTTCTTCCGCCAGTCCCCGATGCTGGGTAATGCGCATTGCCAAGCTAAACACACGTTGTACCGTAGCGTCATATAGTGCCTCGAACGCATCACGGTTCTTCGCTTTAACTTCCTTTATAAGAGAAGCAAGGTCGCTTGCCTCCCCCATCTTGAGGCCGGCCGGGGTGTCAGTAAGGTCGGTCATGTCGGATATTATAGCCGGCTTGGTCAAGTGGGCACGCCCCTATCCGTTATCATAGACAATACTATTATTTTCCATTTAAACTTGATGTTAAGTATCCTGTGTATCCGATGCTTAGTGTATATACGCAACGCGGAGTCCTTCGGTTTCATATTTTTAGCTAAAAACACCAACATTTAGATAGAGAAATTGAAATTCAATGGGTCTATATTGGGCCGGGCCACCTGAATAATTCCAGATTGATCTTCCCGCCATCATCAAAATCCACGCCCTCGGACACTAATAATATTCGCTGATCTTCATGCCCCTCATGGCGGGATCGCATGCTAATACGGCCCTGGCTATTGATCACTCGATGCCACGGTATTTTAATCTCATCGGGTAATGCCGCCAGGGCATAACCCACCTGCCGTGCACCGCATGATCCTACTAATTTGGCAATTTGACCATAGGTCGCAACATAGCCTTCCGGAATTTGATCCACCATCGCGTAGATTCCATGGAATAGACTTTCCGGGTTTGCGTTCATCTATGAGTCACGGATTTCGATTCAAGCTAAATGGCAAGCCACGGATCCTCTACCGGAATCTCCTGAAACTTTCAACGCTGGAACTTCCTGACGGCATTGGGCCGTGGCAATAGGGCAGCGTGGATGAAACATACAGGCTGTGGGTGGATTGAGTGGCGAAGGTAATTCTCCCATGACGATATCATGAGGTCTGTCACCGGAGCGTTTCGGATCAGGAATGGGGATTGCCTGGATCAAAGCCTGGGTATAGGGATGTTTGGGCACGCGGTAGAGCGCATCGGCTTGGTTGATTTCGATAATCTTTCCCAGATACATCACCATGACCCGGTCGCTAATCTGTTTGACGATACTCAGGTCATGGGAAATAAACAGTAGGGATAAACCCATTGCGCGTTGTAAATCGGCTAACAGATTAATGATCTGAGCCTGAACCGATACATCCAGCGCACTGACCGGTTCGTCGCAAATCACCAAGTCGGGCTGTAGTATCAACGCGCGTGCGATACCGATACGCTGGCATTGTCCACCCGAAAATTGGTGAGGGTAGCGATTGATTTGGCTCGGTGATAAACCCACACGTTCCATCATCGTACCGACCCGTTGACTGATTTCATCTCGCCCCAGGTTATTGTGGTAAACACCTAAAGGTTCGGCAATGATCGTACCGACGGTCATGCGAGGGTTTAAAGACGCCAGGGGATCTTGAAAAATCATCTGCATCTTTTGCCGGGTTTTACGGAGTATTTTCGGTGACAAGCCGACTAGGTTTTCTCCATTAAAATAAATCTTACCGACGCTTGGTTCTACCAATCTCAAGAGCGTTCTGGCCAAAGTGGATTTCCCACAACCGGATTCGCCGACAAGACCCAGTACTTCACCCCGGTTCAAGTCAAAGCTGACGCCGTTCACCGCTTTGAAAAACCGATTCGTTGCAAACAGCTTTCCCGACGCTATCGGATAACGAACCACCAGGTCTTCAACTTTGAGCAATGGTTTGGATGATTTCACGTCGGGTCCAGATGACATGCTACCCTCCTCGCCCCCTTCATTTGTTTTTCCTCCAGGGGGTGTGTTGTACAACGATCAAAACAACGTTCGCAACGCACGGAAAAAGGGCAGCCCTTGGGCTTGTGCAAAAGATCCGGTGGATTACCCGGAATTACACGCAATTTTTCGTTTTTTTCATGATCGATTCGCGGAATCGACCGCAACAATGCTTGGGTATAGGGATGATAAGGATGTTCAAAAATTTCATTGACGCCAGCATATTCCATCATTCGACCGGCGTACATGACCAAAACATGGTCACAGATTTCGGCGACGACGCCCAAATCGTGGGTCACTAGAAGTATGGATACATTAGCTTCGCGCGTGAGTTCCCGCAAAAGCACAAGAATTTGCGCTTGCACGGTGACATCCAGGGCAGTCGTCGGTTCGTCCGCTATGATCAAGCGCGGGTTGCAGAGTAACGCCATGGCAATCATGACCCGCTGCCGCATACCACCCGAAAACTCATGGGGATAGGCGTGGATTCGGCTACGTGCTCCGGCGATTTTAACCCGGTCCAGGACATCGATTGCCCGTTGTAGCGCGTCTTTTGAATTCATTCCCAAGTGCCGGACCAGCACTTCGATCATTTGAGTCCGTATCCGAAGGTAAGGGTTTAAAGAGGCCATAGGGTCCTGAAAAATCATGGCGATTTTTGCCCCGCGGATTTTATTCAGTTCGCGTTCATCCGCATTGAGAAGTTCGCGATCTTCAAAGCGGACGCTACCTTCCGAATAACCGTTACTGGCAAGCAGACCCAATATACTCAATACCGCTTGGGTTTTGCCCGATCCGGATTCACCTACAATCCCGAGTATTTCACCCGATCGAACCGAGAAGTTAAGATTCTCGACGGCGCGGACTCGAGCCTCCGGCAAATCAAAAAAAATATTGAGGTTTTGTACCGAAAGCAGTGTCATGGATTGAGATACTACCGATGATCCTTAGGATCGAGTGCATCGCGTAAACCGTCACCGATAAAATTAAAACAGAACAGGGTCACCGTGAGGAAAACCGCGGGGAATATCAAACTCCAGGGCGCTGTCCCCATTTCCTGAGTCCCCTGGTTGACCAAAGCGCCCCAACTTGTTTCGGGTTCCTGAACGCCCAATCCCAAAAAGCTCAAAAAAGATTCCACCAAGATGACTTGCGGAATCGTCAAAGTCACGTAGGCACTGATAAAGCCGAGAAGATTAGGAACGATATGCCGAAAAATAATGCCGAACGGAGTGACACCACAGGTCCTGGCGGCCTCAACAAATTCCTTCTGCTTTAACCCCAAGGTCTGCCCTCGAACGATGCGAGCCATATCCAGCCAATTCACGGCCCCGATTGCAATAAACATCAACACGATACTACGACCAAATACCACCGTCAGCAAAATCACGAAAAACATGAAGGGCAGGGCGTAGAGGATATCGACAAAACGCATCATCATGGCATCGATCTTACCGCCGAGGTAACCCGCTATGGCGCCATAACTGACGCCGATAACAAGACTCACCAGAGTCGCGATCAAACCGATCGCCAGGGAAATTCGCCCCCCCATCAACGTCCTGACGAACAAATCGCGGCCCAGACCGTCGGTACCGAACAAATGACCGCTTAAATCGGGAGGACTGGAAATTGACTCAAAATCCAGTTCGTCGTATTGGTGAGCGCTGAACATCGGACCGAATACGATAAGGAAAACGAAGCAAAGCAATAAAAAACCGCTTACTACAGCTGCCTTGTTCTTGAGCAATCGCCTCCAAGCATCCTGCCACAAACTTCGACTGTCGATTGGGGAGAAGTTTTCAAGATCTCCGAGGTTATTTTTTGTCCGGCTTAAAAACATTTGCTCATGGAGCCTACGATTTGAAGTAAACGTTGTAGGTTGGGTTAGGCACGCACAGCTTTATCTTTTTGGAATCCGCTCAATGTTGGGTGCGCCGTAACCCAACATTGAGGTTGGCAATCAATCAAGGATACGATATATCACACGGTAAGACCCAAGCACCGTTTTTTTGAGTCAATCAATTAAGACGGTTTAAATTAATGTCAGTATTGTCCCGTGAAAAAGAATTTTGACCCTGCCATGTTGGAAAATCAAATATTGTGATATTCGCTTATTTTCGTTTGCGGTATTTGTCTGTTTCATCGCCCCTATCTCAACCAGTTTTTCTTGACTTAAGAGTCGTCCGGACGCACGATAAATCAGGTGATGGAAGGAGGATAGGATTTGGTAATAACTCAGCTTTGCGATAGCTACGATGTGGAGTGAAATTAAACAAGCGCTACTTAATCCGTCGGTGGATGACGATGTCCTGACGCAGCGGTTGCGGCAAGTGACCGAGAAATTACCCGTGCCGGTGTTTTGGCTCCTGGGGAAAACCCAGTCGGGGAAAACAGCCATTGTGCGGGCATTGACCGGTCATGAACAGGCGCGGATTGGAAATGGTTTTCAGTCCTGTACACGGTATTCGCGGGTGTATGATTTTCCGGATTCCTCGGGTTGTATGATGCGCTTTTTGGATACACGCGGCATCGGCGAGATTGATTACGATGCAAGTGAGGAGATCCAGTTATTCGCGCAACAAACGCAGGTATTGATCGTCGTGATGAAAGCCATGGATCATGCGCAAAAATCCGTGATGGAGTCCTTGGTGACTATACATCGGCAACGGCCGGATTGGCCGGTCATCGTGGTGCAAACCTGTCTTCATGAAGGATACGATGATTATGAGGATCAACATATTGAACCCTATCCTTATTCCGGTCCGGAATCGTCAGGTCGTGCGCCAAAGCAGCTGGTAAAATCGTTGTGCGAACAGCGAGCAATGGTTCAGTCGGTGGGTATTCAAGCCCGATTCGTCGCTTTGGATTTCACCCAACCCGACGACGGCTATACACCGGTTTTCTACGGACTCGAGGCATTCTGGTCGGCCTTGGAGCATGCTCTGCCGCAAGGGACTATGATATTGATCCGCGATGCCGAACAAGCTCGCGATCAAATTTCCGATTTATATCGTTCTACGACGCATCCACACATTGTAAGTTACTCAATCGTTTCGGCAATGGCCGGTGCGATACCCGCTCCACTTGTGGATATGCCACTGGTCGCCGCCGTGCAATTAAAATTATTTCAAACCATCGCATCGATCTATGGTCAGCCCCTAACCCGGCAGCGGATACAGGATATCGGCGGTGCGATCGGAGTTGGTTTTTTAAGCAATTTGAGCAAACGTCAGATATTGAAGTTTATCCCTTTCTATGGCGCCGCGGCGGCGTCATTGATGACGGCCGCGAGCACTTATGCGCTGGGTAAAACCCTGGATTATTACTTTAGTCACACCTTGAACGGCGGTGTTTTGGAGAAACAAATTTACCAGTCGATTTATCAGGAACAGTTTGAAAAAGGTAAGGCTTTCCTGAAATCTTATATGGACGCCCCTAAGCCCTGATTCCAAGATATGATAAATACCGTCAAACAACGTTTGGTGATTGGATCGATGGTAGTCTTCGGGCTCTTACCTTGGTTATTGGTTGCGATTGCCGGCTTCATCTGGCTATGGCGGGAACAATGGTTGTTGGCGTGGCTGGGTGTAGCGCTCGCCACGGGCTTTCTCAGCTGGTTGGCCGCAAGACAGTTTCGTGCGCATATAGCCAGGCCGCCCGTTCCGACTGAATTGCAAGCCAAGCCATCGGATCGTTGGTCGCTTACCCAACGAGAAGCCTGGGAGAGTGTTGAGCGAATCTGTAAACACTTGGAAGATCAGCCGCCTGACCTGGAAGATTGGACCGCCTATTGGAATTTGTTCAGGGAAACAGTGGAAACGGTCGCGGCCCATTTTTATCCCGGACAAGAACATCCGTTGCTGGAGATGCGGGTGCCGGATTTTTTGCGGATTATTGAATTATTGTCGAACGATTTGCGGGAATTGACCGCGGAAAAAATACCGGGGAGTCATATCGTCACTATTAATGATGTTGTAAAGGGCCATCGTTTAGTGGCGCAGCTCACAAAAGTATATAACTGGTATCGCATCGCCAGTTTCGCCCTTTCTCCGGCCGCGGCCCTGTTCAATGAAGTTCGACACCGTATTACCGGAGATACCACTTCGTTGATATGGCGCGAAATGAAACTGTATCTCACCTGTGCCTGCGTCAGAAAGGCCGGGTTTTACGCGATCCAGTTGTACAGTGGTGAACTGGATTTTGGACCCGAACAATACCAGTCATTTGTAAGCGCCGACTCGAGCAACGATCAGGAAGCGGACCGGGATTGGGATAGGGGAATTTCAAAAGAGCCCTTGCGTATCGTCGTCGTGGGTCAGACCAATAGCGGTAAATCCAGCTTGATCAATGCCTTGTTCGGCGAAGTCAAAACCATTGCCGATGTTGTTCCTACTACACGGCATGTGCAGCCCTTTGTTTTGGAAAAGGACGGATTACCCACGGCAATTGTTTTCGATACCGGGGGCTATGAGGACAGCACGGGAGAAGCCATGGAAGTTGCTGAGATAGGTCAAGCGATGGACAAAAGCGATTTGATTATTGTGGTATGCGCCGCGAATCAGGCGGCCCGCCAAGCCGATAGACAGATATTAACTTCATTGGAGAAACGGTGCGAACAAAGAAAAGCCGACAGCCCGGCGCTCATCGTTGCAATGAGTCATATTGACCGCTTGCGTCCAATAAGAGAGTGGCAGCCTCCCTATTGTCTGGATCCCCCGAACGGCGTCAAAGCTGAACAAATAGCATCCGCCGCCCAATGCGTTGCCGCCGATCTCAATGTCGAAGTGGATCAGGTCGTCCCGCTGAACCTCAGAGAGGGGTATAACATTGACGAGGGTTTGATACCCGCCATACTTCGCCAGTTGCCCACAGCAAAACGTAGCCAGTATCTCCGCTGTTTGAAGTCATTCCACGATGAGAATTACTGGGCGCGGATATGGAAGCAGAGTAAAACGGCAGGACTATTTCTAGCGATAGCAGGCAGTCATTGGGTGAAGGCTCAATGGAAAAATGGGGACTGAATGGATCTACGAATGACAGTTCGGTAGGATAGCGGACGTATGTCAATGCCCTGACATGCAAACCTCGAAAATCCGCCGTATGAAAAGGCCTATGCAAACCCATAAATCCCAATTTCCTTATTTCGAATTGTTGATTTCGCTCCTCGATCAGGGTAATCCAATTATTGAAAACGCTTTTGAGCGTAATGTGCATTGGGGGTATTGGCCAGTCCCGGCGCGTGCTACCCTCACTGTGGAGAATTTTGCGGCAGCTGCCGAAAACCTGAGTCAAAAAGTTTATACTGCGGGAAATGTCCGAAACGGCCAAATAGTACTTGATGTTGGATGCGGTTTTGGCGGCGTCATCGCCAGTATGAACGAGAATTTTTCGGGAATACAACTCGCGGGGGCTCAATATCGAAAAAAGTCAATTGCGGCGGGCTACGCAATCCGTGCATAAAGAACCCGGAAATTCGATTAATTTTATTCAGGGGAATGCGTGTTCCCTACCTTTTCCCGATCAATACTTTGACGTCGTCCTGGCCGTTGAGTGCATCTTCCATTTCCCGGGCCGGCCGCGGTTTTTTCAAGAAGCCGCCCGGGTTTTAAAACCGGGAGGATATTTAGCACTTTCTGATATTTTGCCAGCGACCCTTTGCGTTGCCCTTAACCGCTTTAAGCTTAACTAGCCCATTTGCCCATGGATTTTATGGATTGTGTAATTTTCAATATAATTTAGCGAACTACCGTCGACTGGCTAAGGCAACGGGTTTCGAGATTCGGTTAGAGGAGGATATTACGGCCAATACGCTACCGACCTATCCTTTTCTACGTAAAATCCGGAGAGAGCTTGGCATTAGAACCGTATCCGGAACCAGTGCAACCCTAGCCGCGGAATGGGGGAGCCAAATGGGTATCATACCATATATGGTATTGTCTTTTAAAAAAGAGTCTGGTTAATCCGAATTTCTTAGTGAGGGACCACAGGAGGCGGATTGGCAAGGCGCGCGAAGATTTGGGCGTGGAAGCATACTTGCAGTACGTTGAACACCCATATCGAGTGCAACGCGTGGCGCGACGCTTCGCTTTTGCACCCAAAATAAGGGGTCAATTCACTTGCTTCATAATATACATAAACTTTGACCTCTATCGAGATAACCATGAAAGTGACCGTCGAAAGGGAAAACGGCGTCAACTCTTGTAATCAAGCAAATACGAGGAAAGCAAATATTGACAAATTCGCTATTATCATGCAGTCATGCTGCATGATATTGCTAACACATGAGATACTCAAATGTCAGTTGTCAAAACAGTAGGTCGAAGTGGTCAAATTTCCTTAGGGAAACAGTATGCGGGTCGTCATGCCCTGGTGGATGAAATTGAAGCAGGGGTTTGGGTTATTAAGCTATAGACTTTAAGAAAAAGATCTTGGCGTGCTGAGCAAAATAGCGACAGGGTAGCTCGATTAGACATTAGAGTAACAAGTGTTTAGTCTGACATGGGTTAATCTCTAGTCAATAAGGAGCTGCCCCATGTTAATTTTTAAACTTAATCTCTCCAAGGCCCACCAGAATGATTTGCTCGAAGAATTGAAGCGAGCCCAGCAAAAAGGTGATTTGCCGTGGGTGAAACGGATCTTAGCAGTTCTGGCCTTCGCTGAGGGGCAGGTTATTCAAGCGGTGGCCAAAATGCTTCGAGTTTCAGCCGAAGCGGTTCGACAATGGATCAAGCGTTTGTTGGTCGGCGGTGTTGTCGGACTGAGATCGAAGAAGCCACCGGGAAGGCCTTCGAAAATGACCAAAGAACAACGGAGTGAATTAGCGGCTGTCATAGACGCGGGCCCCGCGGCTGCAGGGTTTGTGGGTAATTGCTGGCGCAGTCCAATGATTCAAGGCTTAATCCATGAGCGATTTGGCGTGTTCTATTGCGTTCACTATATCAGTCAATTGCTCAAAAACATGGGCTTTTCTTATCAAAAGGCACGGTTTGTTTCCGATCACCTGGATGAAGAGGCCCGCCAACAGTGGCTGGATCAAAAGTGGCCAGCGATTCTAGCCGAGGCAAAACAAAAAAAGGTGCTACTGTTATTTGGCGATGAGGCGTCATTTCCACAATGGGGGTCGCTCAGCTGCCAGCAGTGTTCTGAAACTACCCTAAATCTGGCGATCTGAAAGTGGAGGAATATTTTCTTCTTTTTTTCTTGAATCTTCACATCTAAAACCCTTCTTTTCTTCCTCGTCTTATTTTTTGTTTTTCCCCTCGGATTTTGGGTAAATCATCGGTATTGTGCATCATGAAACTTCGTACTACGAGGAGACGTGATGAAGCGACGAAGAAGACGTAAGTGTCGGCATTGTCGGGCATTATTCCATCCTGATCCACGCAATGTCCGACATCAAAATACTGTTCGAAAGTAGCCTGCCGGAAGGCGAGTAAAGCAGCTAGTCAACGCCGTTGGTTAAACAAGAAAGCGAATAAAAACCATTTTTGTGGATCGGCCAATGTACTGCGGGTACAGACCTGGCGACAGGCCCATCCAGGGTACTGGCGACGCAAGCGATCCATAAGCAACGCTGCGTTACAAGAGGACTTATTGGCTCAAGCTGTTGAATCAAATGACGAATCAGGCCTCTTAATGAGGTCTGCGTTACAAGATCTCTTAGCCAACCCAAGCCTGATGTTAATTGGGCTTATCGCTCATATAAGCGGATATACGTTACAAGATGACATTGCGGAAACGGGCCGCCGATTGGTAGGGTTGGGGGGTGATATTCTCAATCCCCAAGGAGGTCAACATGTCGATCAAGCGTGTATTATGTCCGGCACAGGTCCGCCGGATTCCCCCTAAGTTCAGTTGGATTGATCAGCGACTGGTTCGCCATCGATTCATCGGTTCCTGTGGTACCGAGGCGTTGGCGCTGTACCTGTTTTTGGTGACCGTGGCCGATGCTCAAGGACTGAGTTATTACTCGGATCGTTCAATCCTCAGCCGGTTATCGTGCTTGGATACAGACCGGCTCGCTCAAGCCCGTACCGAGCTGCAACGCGTCGGATGGATTGCCTATCAAAAACCCCTTTACCAGGTCTTGACACTGGACATCCCAATACGCTCAGACGATCCTCAACTACGTATTCCAGACCAAAGTGGCCCCCTATCGACACGGCATCGAACCGCCGAGCCCGTTGAGATGATTAAATTACTCCGCCGTGCTTTGGAGGGTCACCATGATTCGCTATGAGACCTACTGCAAGATTCACGATTATTCACAACGACAGGGTTTAAAGGTCTCGCAAATTGCCCGGGAGCTCGGGCTGGATACCAAAACCGTCGCCAAGTGGATCAACGTCAAATCGTTTGCCCGGCGTCAATCCACACCGCGCCGTAGCAAGCTCGATCCGTATAAAGATCAGATTGTGCGCTGGCTGGAATCACATGCCTACAGTGCCACCCAGATCTTTCAGCGGCTTAAAGACATCGGCTATGACGGTGGTTACAGTATTGTCACGGACTATGTACGCCTCGTTCGGCCAAAGCGTCAACCGGCCTTTTTGACCTTGTCGTTTGAGGCCGGCGAATGTATCCAGATGGATTGGGGCGAATACGGTGCGGTCAATGTCGGATCCAGCCGTCGGCGGTTGAGCTTTTTTGTCATGGTGTTGTGTGATAGTCGCCTCATGTACGTGGAATTTACCGTCTCGCAAACCCTGGAACACTTCCTGGCCTGCCATCAAAATGCCTTTCAGTTCTTTGGGGGTATTCCGAAAAAAGTCATGGTCGATAATTTGAAATCCGCCGTCCTCAAACGCGTGGTCGGACAGGCACCGGTCTTTAATCCGCGTTATTTGGATTTCTCAAGGCATTATGGCTTTGACATTGCCGCTTGCAATGTCCGCAAAGGCAACGAAAAAGGCCGCGTCGAAAATGGCGTCGGTTATGTCAAAAAGAACTTCCTCAATGGCTTGGATATCCCCGATTTCAGTGCCGTCAATCCAGCCGCCAAACAGTGGCTCGATTCGGTCGCCAATGTGCGTATTCATGGCGAAACCCATGAACAACCCATCGTGCGTTTTGAAACTGAAAAAAAGGCCCTGCAACCGTTACCGACTCAGCCTTACGATGTCAGTGTGATCCATCCCGTGCGGGCCTCAAACCGCTTCCGTGTTAAGTTGGATACCAATCGCTATTCCGTTCCCGCCGAGTATGCCAGCACCCCACTCACACTAAAAGCCTATCCCGATCGAATTGTCATCTACCACCAAGATAAGCTGATTGCCCAGCATGTTCGCTGTTACGATCGACACCGGGATTTCGAACTGCCCGATCACCCCCGTGAATTGCTGGCTCAACGGCGTAAAGCCTACCAGCAAACCTTATTAAGACGTTTCCTGACCTTGTCGCCCCGTGCCGAACACTTTTATCAGGAACTTCAACACAAAAACCTCAATACCCGTCATCATTTGCGCCAGATCCTGGCCTTGAGCGAGATCTACGGTGTCGATAAAGTCGCGCGCGCCATGGACGATGCCTTGACGTTTAAAGTCTTTCGCAGTGAATACATCGCCAATATCCTTGAGCAACGGGAACGTCAACTCCCACAACCCGGCGCATTACACTTAACACGCAGTCAAGATCTACTCGATCTGGACCTCACCGAACCCTCTCTTGCGATCTATGATCGTTTATCCGATAAAATCTGAATCAAGGAAAACCCTCATGACGACTAACACCCACACAACGTCAGACGAGCAACTGCTCCATCATCTGACGTATTTAAAACTCACGTATATACAAGAACATTTCGAATCCCTGACCCAACAGGCCACAAAAGAACACCATTCTCACGTCCACTATCTCAACAACCTGATGGAAGGTGAAGCCGCGTTGCGCCAAGATCGCGCCGTGCAACGGCGTATTAAACTGGCCCGCTTCCCCACCCTCAAAACCCTAGAGCAATTTAACTGGACCTGGCCAAAAAAGATTAATCGTCTTCACGTGCAAAACCTGTTTCGACTGAAGTGGCTTGAAGACAGGGCCAATGTGATCTTCCTCGGTGGCGTCGGTTTGGGTAAAACCCATTTAAGTACAGCTCTTAGCTATACCGCCTGTTTAAAAGGTCATAGCGTGCTGTTTGCGACCGCCGTCGATATCGTCAATACCCTCAGCGCCCAGCACACAGGCAGACTCAAACTTGAAATGAAAAAATATCTCAAACCGTCCCTGTTGTGCATTGACGAACTTGGCTATTTACCGCTCGATAAAACCGGTGCCGATCTGTTGTTTCAGATCATCAGTCATCGCTATGATAAGGGCTCTATTATTCTCACGACCAACCGCGCATTCAAACACTGGCCGGAAATCTTTAATAATGACAGTACCATTACTTCCGCGGTACTGGATCGATTACTGCATCACGCGGAAACCATCGTGATCGAAGGTCAAAGCTATCGCATGAAGGATCGGATTGAGACTTAAGGGTACTTTTACACTACCCCGGAAAAACCGACAATAGTAGCGTTTGTCGGTTTTTTTTGCCTCGATTTTCAGCCTCGATTTTTATATCGGTAGTTTTAAGGTAAGTTCGCGTCGTTGGTAGCACTCAGCTATGCGGATGAACTAATCGTGGAACGACGCGCGGAAGCCCAACGTGAGAATGAAAAATGAATCCAATACTTGATGCCTCTGCATTGCTTGCGTATCTCCACCAGGAGCCCGGATGGGAAGAGGTTCACAGGGTTGTCAGCGAAAGCTGGATTGGCGCCGTAAACTGGTGCGAAGTCACCCAGAAATTAAAGCGAAAAGGGTTGGTTGTGGAGAAGGTGCGAAGCCTTCTTGATGAGCTTGGCTTGGTAATCGTGCCTTTTTCGGCGGGACAAGCCGAGCTTGCAGCCCATCTTTGGGAAAAAACACGACAGCATGGACTCTCCCTGGCGGATCGAGCCTGTCTGGCTCTTGCTATGGAACGGCAAGCACACGTACTGACAGCCGACCAGATCTGGGTCCAGCTGGAGCTGGATATCGAGATTCGGTTGGTACGCTAAAGAAAAAAGTTAGTTGCGGGGTACAAAACACGGAGGAAAGGGTCGCGTCTTGGATTCATACTATTTCAAATACGATGTGATTTTATACAACCGTCCGCTAATTCGATACCGAGAATCTCAGCATGCTCAAATCATAACTATATTGCGCTACCATGCAAGACATGTCCCATGTTTTCGGTCTCCGGCAGCCCACCGCTCCGCACTTCCACCCAACCAATCATTCCCACAAACCATCAAGCGAAAATGTATATTCGGCAAAGGGGGCAATCGTTATTTGTGCTTGTTCGGCAAACGAACCGGTGACAACCCAATGATTGTCATGAAGTTCGTAGGTTTCCAGCGTTTGTAATTCAGGGTCGATTAGCCATAAATAGGCTACCGTCAGTTCCGCATAGATCGGCATTTTTACAATGCGGTCAAGTCGAGCCGTTGCTGGGGAAAGGATTTCACACACCCAATCCGGAACAACTTCAATCCAGGCGGTTTTGGGAAGGCGTGGCATACGTTCGCGGCGCCAGCCCGCCAGATCAGGCACTAATACATGATTGTCAAGATGACATTCGGGCTCCGGCAAAATCCACCATCCACCTGGACCACCTCTTCCCTTATGGAAAGGTGAGATCAATTCATCGCCTAATGAACCGGCTGCCAGTGCGTGCTTGGGCGCTGGCCGAGGGTGGGTTTCCAATTGACCTTTAATAATTTCACCCACGATATTTTCCGGTAAGTCTAGGATATCTTGATAAGTCGCTGGTTTAACGGCAAGGTTAGTCATAGTAGTTATTGGGTGCTATTCGGAAAGAAGGAGCCAAGTTTTGCGGCCATATTATTTAGAATACTACGATGCGACATTATGCAAACGCTCGCTACTTCAATCGCGAGAATCTTACCATGCTCAAAGCATAACCGTAATCTGCTATTTTACAAGACTTAACCCTTTTTAGCCGTGTAGCCGTGAACTTTTGGACAATCGGATGGGTCTTAGGACACTAAACTTATGCTATCATCAAAATATTACGACAAAATAAGGTTTATCAAAGTACAAGATGCAAGAAACAGCCGTCACAACGATAGAAGAAGTAAGTAGCGCCCAATCAGAAATTCATCGCTTAAAAAACTATATCGGCGAACAAATTATCGGTCAGGAAACCCTGGTAGAACGCATGCTAATCGCCTTGCTTGCGGACGGCCACCTGCTTGTGGAAGGCGCACCTGGGCTTGCGAAAACACGGGCGATTAATGTGCTTAGCCGGGGGGTTGAAGGCGATTTCCATAGGGTGCAGTTTACACCGGATCTGTTGCCAGCTGATTTGACGGGTACCGAGATCTATCGACCGCGGGATGGGTCTTTTAAATTTCAACGGGGGCCTTTGTTCCACAACCTGATTTTGGCCGATGAGATTAACCGCTCTCCCGCTAAAGTTCAGGCGGCGTTGCTAGAGGCGATGGCCGAACGCCAAATTACCGTGGCCAAAACGACTTATCAGCTCCCCGAATTGTTTTTAGTGATGGCGACACAAAATCCAATCGAACAGGAAGGTACTTATCCGCTTCCCGAAGCGCAATTGGACCGTTTTTTACTGCACGTCAAAATCGATTATCCTCAGGCTGAACACGAAAAAGCCATCTTAAAACTGGCCCGTTCGGAAGCCCGTCGGCAAATCGGTCATCAGGACATCGAATTTCGCCCAATCAATCAGCAAACACTGTTCGGGGCAAGGCGCGAAGTGCTTGATTTGTATATCGCCGAAAATCTGGAAGAATATCTGGTTCAATTGGTACTCGCCACGCGTGACCCCGGTGTTTATAGTGAAGACTTGAGCCAGTGGTTGGAATATGGCGCCAGTCCGCGGGCGACGATCGCGTTGGATCGTTGCGCAAAAGCACGGGCATGGTTGGCAGGCAGAGATTTTGTAACGCCTGATGATATCCAGGCGTTGGCCTTCGACGTGTTGCGTCATCGGATTATATTGTCATACCGGGCCGAGGCCGAAGGTATCACCCCCGACCATTTTATCCGGGAACTTATTGCTCGGGTCGCGGTCCCTTAACGGAAGAAAACCCTTCTTAATATCCGCTTTAGATCGTATCGTTGTCCGTTAGGTGTTAGCTGAACCTCCGTTAGCAAAAAAATCCGGGTACGATGATGTCGTCCGTCTTACTCTGCCTGCATTGATCTCGTTGAATGAAGCGGCTTCAAGTGTTGCATTGTGGAAAGGCCGTATTCGTTCCGATCAAGGTTCGGGCTACATTTCCAGCGTGAAAGGCCGGGGAATGGAATTCGATGAAGTTCGACCGTACATGCCGGGCGATGACGTACGCAGTATGGATTGGAGGGTTACCGCACGAACCGGTAAAGCGCACACTAAATTGTTTCGGGAAGAAAGGGAACGGCCGATATTATTAGGCATCGATTTGCGCGAACCGATGTTTTTTGCGACGCGTGGGGTTTTTAAATCGGTTCAAGCCTGTAAATTAGGGGCTTTGTTGGCCTGGAAAGCTCATCAAAATGGCGATCGGGTCGGCGGCCAGATCTTCGGTCAAAACGCCTATCGGGAAATCAAACCGCAAAATGGTCAGCGGGAGGTGTTGCATTTTTTGACCGAGCTGGTGAAGTTGAGCGATCCGGCTGAAATTTCAAACTCTACCGGCTCGGTCTCGCAAGAAAGTATTCAAGGGAACGCTTTGGAATCCGTCCTGGTTCGTCTTATTCGGCATTCGCGGCCCGGTAGTTCGATCGTTCTTGTCAGCGATTTTTGGCAATTGGATCGGTCTTGTGAATTTCATTTGATGCATCTCGCCAAGCATTGCGACGTCATTTTGATGCTGGTGTTCGATCCAATGGAGGTACAACTTCCAGTCAAAGGGCGTTATCGATTTAGCGATGGTTGGCATGATATTACCGTGAATACCTCGGATCGGAGGACAACGGAAAATTATGAACAGATGTTTCGCAAGCACACCGATCGGCTCAAGAGATTAACGTTACGCTTTGGAATGCGTTTCGTCAGGGTATCCACCACCGACGATCCGGTTGAAGTTCTCCAATCCAGCATCATTGTCAAGTAGATATTCGGCTAATGGGACCCTCGCAGTTACCTTTAAAGGATATTCATTTGCCCGATCCTATCGGTTGGTGGCCGATTGCTTCTGGGTGGTGGATATTGATATGTATAATCGTGCTCATAATTGTCATTGGCGTGTGGTGGTGGAGGCGCTTCAAACTCTTTGCGGCCAGAAGGTGCGCACTCCGCGAATTTAAAGAACTGAAAGCAAATCAGGATTTCACATCGCGGGAACGTATGGAAATTTTATCGGTATTGATACGGCGCGCATGTCTCAGTACCTTCCCTCGGGAACAGACCGCGGGGCTTAGCGGTAGGAATTGGCTGAATTTTCTTGATCGCTCGTTAAACGACGGGAGGTTTAGCGGCGATGAGGGAAAAATATTGTTGGAAGCCCCTTATAGAAAAGATGCGAGCGGTGATTTTAATGCCGTATTTGAACTTTGTGAAGATTGGATTAAGGCTTTACCGCCCAGTACCTCAAGCCCTAAATAATCCCGGAAAATAGTTTGAGGTACTAATACCAAATGATTCAATTTGAGTGGCCGTTAATTTTAATTGTGCTTCCGATTCCCATGCTGATTCGGCATTTTCTACCGCCTGTACAACCCGTACAAGATGCTGCTTTGCGGGTGCCCTTTCTAAAAAGTCTTGAAGCTTTGGGGGGCGTGCGCCGTAGTCCGACACTCACAAAATGGGTGCTTTGGGTGGCGATAGCTTCCTGGTGTTGTCTGGTGGTGGCCAGTGCGCGTCCGCAGTGGATAGGTGATCCCATTCCTCAGGCCGTTAGTGGGCGGGATTTATTGATCGCGGTTGATCTATCCGGCAGTATGAAGGAAAAGGATTTTTTTGTTCAAGGACAGCAGGTCGACCGGCTCACCGCGACAAAATGGGTAGGATCCGGGTTCATTGAAAAGCGGGACGGTGACCGGTTGGGATTGATTCTGTTTGGAGACAATGCCTATCTGCAAGTGCCTTTGACATTTGACCGGAAAACCGTACAGGTTCTATTGGATGAAGCATTTATTGGGATGGCGGGCGAGAGCACGGCAATTGGCGATGCCATCGGTTTGGCGGTAAAGCGTCTCAGGAAGAACCCGTCCGAGCAAAAGGTTTTAATTTTGTTAACCGATGGGGCGAATACGTCCGGAGTGGTAACACCACTAAAAGCCGCTGAGCTGGCCGCCGGAGAAGGATTGAAAATCTATACCATCGGTATCGGTGCGGATGAAATGATCGTCCGTAGTTTTTTTGGGAATCGACGGGTAAATCCTTCTCGGGATTTAGACGAAGACACCCTGCGAGCAATAGCCGACAAAACTGGAGGCCGTTATTTTCGAGCCCGCGATGCCGAGGAATTGTCCAAAATTTATGGCCTGCTCGATCAGCTCGAACCGATCGAGAAGGAGCAGCAATATTTCCGGCCCCGAAAAGCGCTTTATATATGGCCACTTGCGGGAGCACTGACGCTCTCAATGCTTTTATGTTTTCTCCGTCTTGGAAGGAAAATTCACCTGTGATTCCGGAGGAATTTCATTTTATTCGGCCGGAGTGGCTATTTTTATTTATTCCTCTGGTGATCCTGTTCGGTTTTATATGGCATGGACAATTAAATAAAAGCAATTGGCAATCGGTTTGCGATATTCAGCTACTGCCCTATTTGTTAGTGGATAAACCTGCGAAACGTAAGCGCTGGCCGTTATTCTGGTTGGCTTTGGGCGGTATTCTGGTGGTTTTTGCGCTGGCGGGCCCCGCCTGGGAAAGGTTGCCATCCCCGGTTTTTCGAAACGATTCGGCCTTGGTGGTCGTATTGGATTTGTCCGCTTCCATGGATGCCCAGGACATAAAGCCCAGCCGGCTCAAGCGAGCGAAGTTTAAAATCAGGGATATTCTGGATCGCCGTAAGGATGGCCAAACGGCTTTGGTGGTCTATGCCGGAGATGCCTATACGGTCACGCCACTCACTAACGATACCGATACCATCGGCAACCATCTTTCGGCGCTCGATACGTCATTAATGCCAAGTCCCGGTAGTAATGCCCATCGAGGATTGATACAGGCGGGAGAACTCCTAAAACAAGCAGGATTGCGTTCCGGGCACATTTTGCTGATTAGCGATGGTGTGAATCTGGCGAATACTTCCGATACCGTTAAACAATTGGGAACCCAGAGCTATTTAGTTTCAGTCATCGGTGTAGGCACACCGGATGGTGCGCCGATTCCCCGTGGACAGGGAGGTTTCCTTAAAGATTCATCGGGAAATATCGTGATTCCTCGTTTAAAAACCGAGGAATTACGGGAGTTGGCGTCTCAAGGAGGCGGGGGTTTTCGTGTCATGACTGCTGATAATCATGATATCGAGGCTATCGAAGGGATTATTGATAAGGGATCCATGGGTAGAGAAAAACAAGAAAGCGATTTACATATCGATCAATGGGATGAGAAAGGCCCGTGGTTACTCTTATTATTATTACCTATCGCAGCCTTTGCTTTCCGGAAAGGGGTTGTCGCTGTTTTTGTGTTGACCTTGTGCTTCCCTTGGCAAGGTCTCAAGGCCTTGGAATGGGATGATCTGTGGACAACACGCGATCAGCGCGCCAACCAAGCTTTTCAGTCAGGGGAACCGGAAAAAGCGGCGCGATTGTTTGAAGATAGAAAATGGAGAGGCGCCGCTGCGTATAGGGCTGGGGACTTTGATCAATCGGTAGAAGCCTTGGAGGGTCTTGAAGATCTCGATAGCCTATACAATAAGGGTAACTCCTTAGCGAATTTAAACCGTTATCAGGAAGCATTGGATGCCTACAAACAGGTATTGAAATCGGATCCGGATCATAAGGATGCCCTCTATAACAAAGAGCTTGTAGAGGAACAGCTAAAACAGCAACAGTCCCAAGACTCCTCGGATCAAAATTCGGATGAGCATGAGGAAGACCAACAAGATTCACAGTCAGGGGATAACAGTGATTCTAATAGTGAATCAACGCAAAACGACTCCGAGAAAAATCAGCAAGATTCTTCGCAACGGAATGAATCCGATACACCTGATAGTGACGAGCGGAAGGATGGAAGCGAGCAGCAGGAGAATCAAGATGGGCAGGAAAATAACGAAAACCGACAGGATATTGAACAACAGGCCGGGCAAATAGAACAAAATCAGGACCAAACCATGTCCAATAAAACCGAGCTTTCACAAAGTAATACACCCGATGAATCCGAGCAGGCGAACGAGCAATGGCTGCGCCGGATTCCAGACGATCCCGGTAGGCTGCTGAGGGAGAAGTTCCGGTATCAATACAGTCGAAGAAACCGGGAAAATAACGATGAAACCGAAGCATGGTGACAGGAGGCGGTTTGAGAGTAAACGGCAATAAGCGTAGCGTTCGCGAACGTTTTTGGATTCCGGTGATGGTATGTATTGCCGGATTATTATGGGTTAGCGTCGTTACGGCGACGGAAATCAGCGTAACAGCGGATCGAAATCCCGTTCAATTGAACGAATCGTTTAATCTGATCTTCCACGCTGTCGGGTCTCCCGACGACGATCCTGATTTCAGTCCTCTGGAACAGGATTTCGAAATTTTGAGCCGGGGGCAAAGTAGCAATATCTCGATCGTAAATGGCGCTTATAACAAAACTACCCAATGGAATTTGAACGTCATCGCGAAACGTGTGGGCAAAATCATGGTCCCATCGGTTTCGTTCGGTGACGATAGAAGCCTCCCTATTGTAGTGACCATTAGCGATCCGCAATCCTCCCGGGTTGTTCCTGGCGAATCGGCACCCGATTTGATGTTGGAAATCGAGGCGCAACCCGAAAATCCATATGTGCAAGCCCAAGTGATCTATACCGTGCGGTTATTGCATCGCGTTAATATCTCCCAGGCCCAATTAACCGAACCTGAAGTTGAAAATGCGATCGTCGAGAAACTCGGTGACGATGTCAGTTACAACACACATCGCCAGGGACACCAGTATCGCGTTGTCGAGAGAAAGTATGCGATCTTTCCCCAAGAGAGCGGGATTATGGTGGTCGAACCGCTGGAATTGAATGCTCAGATTGTAACGTCGAGACGCCGGAGATCCACATTTGACAATTTTTTCAGCCGTGGAAATTCTCGAACAAAACGGGTTCGGTCAAAGCTATTGGCACTGAAAGTCAAACCGATACCAGCGGAATTTATCGGGAAGAGCTGGCTACCCGCCGAGCAGATCTTATTGACCGAGAATTGGCCGCAAAATCCACCCACGCTATTTGTTGGCGAGCCTATAACCAGGACTTTGACGTTGCGGGCCAAGGGTCTTCCAGCCAGCCAAATACCGGAGATCAACAACTCGAACCTAAGGATTCCATCGAAGGGTGGAGGCACGATCAAACAGTATGCTGACCAACCTAAGCTCAACGAACAAAAGACGACACAGGGGCTCATAAGTTTAAGGGAGGAAAAGACAGCGCTAATTCCCTCCGGCGAGGGTGAATATGTATTGCCAGCCATCGAAGTTCCTTGGTGGAATACGGAGACGGATCGCATGGAAATTGCCCGAATACCCGAAAAAATCGTCGGAACTTTGGTTTCAACGACTGAGTTAAATATCCCGATCGATTCTCCTAAGGCATTTAAGCTACCCGAAGAGAGTCCTCAAATTGGTGCTACCACATTTTCTGAAGCGCGAGAAGGAAAACGATTTTGGGAATGGATTTCGCTGGCTTTAGCCTTGGGCTGGGCGGGAACTTTGATTCTATGGGGATTACGAAATCGAAAAAAGCCGCCACAAGTAAAACCCGAACAACACGATTCGTCCAACAAGAGGCAAGCGGTCAGAAGTTTGAAACGGGCCTGTTATGACAACGAGCCTCAAGCTGCTAAGGATGCCATACTGAAATGGGCTCGGACTGTTTGGCCAGAATTTTCCCCGAACAATCTTGGTGACATTGAACACCGCTGTAGTGGCACGCTTAAAACCGAATTAAAAATCTTGAACCACTGCTTATACAGTCCCAAAAAAATAGATTGGCAGGGCCAAAGCCTTTGGGTTGCCTTCTTTCAACATCAAAAGGAAAGGGCGGTACCGAAAAACAAAGAAAGGATTGGGTTGGAGCCACTTTATAAGCTGTAGGCAAATAAGCGAAGCGCCATCCGCCATTCAACTCTAAAAAACAGCTAACATCCGTACGGCCGCCTAAGAGAGACTATCCGAGAATAGAAGTTAGCGCTTGGTTTTGTTACAGTCATCTTGGGCACGCTTCCTTGCTATTTCTGTATCGAATTTTTTTCAAAATGACGAGCCAACACGATTCCCTTTACTCTCAACCTGTTGAGACTCCGGCAAAATTTTGTTTCGATCAAAATGTCGCCGCGATTTTTGACGATATGATCAGACGGTCGGCGCCCGGTTACCGGGCGGTAATCGGCGGCATCGGTTTGCTGAGTGAGCGTTTCGTTCAAAACCATAGTCTATGTTACGACCTCGGTTGTTCTACAGGCGCCGCTTCGATATCCATGGCATCCAGTATCAACAATAAAAACTGTCGAATCATAGCCGTGGATAATTCAATTGCCATGGTTAGACGTTGCCGGCAAAATATTAGATCGATTAATACTCCCATTTCTATTGACCCTGTCTGCGCGGACATTCGCGACATTAAAATCCGGGATGCATCGGTTGTGGTGCTTAATTATACTCTCCAGTTTATTCGTCCAGAGCATCGCTCAGAATTTATTTCAGAGATATCCAAAGGCTTATTCGCTGGAGGAATATTAATCCTGTCGGAAAAATTGTGTTTCCATGACCCTAAACAGCAGACATTGTACGACGCAATGCATCGCGCTTTTAAAAAAAGCCAGGGATATAGTGACTTAGAAATCAGCCAAAAACGTACTGCTTTAGAAAAAGTTTTGATTCCGGATACCTTAGCGACACACCTGGAACGGCTTACGGCATCGGGTTTCGCCAGTGTGGAAGTTTGGTTTCAATATTTTAATTTTGCATCTTTGATCGCCATTAAATGATCGTAACTGCACAGATTGCCCCTGAAATCCGTCAGTTCAAGGCGAAAAATGATCATTTTTTAATGTAGAAATGGCGGATTTCAGGGGTGAGAAAGTCTATTCCAATCTATAAATGGCCCTGAAATTGGGAACAGATCATGAATAACCTTTTAACTGGAGCGGAAGAGGTGTCAAGGAGGAGTTTGTAGCGTAGCGGAGGAATCCCCTTGACACTTCTGAAGCGTAAGTTAACCTCAATTTATGATCTGTTCTCGGTTTCAGGGCCATTTCACGTTAGAAATTACCCCCTCTTCAGGGCCATTTCATATTGGACAAGACTGTGAGTGGAATAGTTACAAATGATCGATTACCATCCCTTGTACGAAGCGTTTGATGAAGGTCCTTTAAAATCATGGTTAGGCACCCTTCCTTCCCGGATCGAAAAAGCCTTTGACCGATCGCACCATGGAGATATACCTCAATGGCAAAAGGTTCTTGACCGGTTGCCCGAAATACATTCCGATCGAATCAGTCTGGATAGCGAGTGTATAACCATTGGGAGCGATAAGGATTACACACCGGAAACATTGCTGAATTTGAAAACATTACTAAAGGAATTCCATCCTTGGCGTAAGGGGCCGTATGAAATCTTTGGGGTTCACATCGATACGGAATGGCGGTCCGATTTAAAATGGAATCGTCTTTGCGATCATATCCAGCCACTTACCGGACGAGTGGTTTTGGATGTGGGTTGTGGAAACGGTTATCACTGTTGGCGCATGGTGGGTACAGGGGCGAGGTTAGTCATTGGCATCGATCCGACATTATTGAATGTCATGCAATTTCACGCTATCCGCCATTTTGCGGGCGTCTGGCCGGTCTATGTCCTGCCGCTGGGAATCGAGGATATGCCACCGGATCTTCGAGGATTTGATACGGTATTTTCCATGGGGGTCTTGTATCACAGGCGATCGCCAATCGATCACTTATATGAGCTTCAAGGATGTTTACGTCCGGGTGGTGAACTTATTCTCGAAACCTTAATTATCGATGGGGGCTTGAATCAAGTCCTTGTGCCCAAAGGACGTTACGCCAAAATGCGTAACGTTTGGTTTATCCCAACTTGTGATACTTTGGTTTCGTGGATGAAACGATGTAGTTTTCGTGATGTGCGCGTCATCAATGTGAGCAAAACCACAATAGACGAACAACGTTCTACGCAATGGATGCAATTTCACTCGCTCTCCGATTTTTTGGATCCCGAGAATCCCGGGTTGACTTGCGAAGGACTTCCGGCGCCAAAAAGGGCTATATTTTTGGCAAAAGCGTAAGCTGGGCTTGGAAATGCCCTTGTTCATAACCCAGTTTCAATATTCTCGGATCATTCGAAATCGGAAAACATTCCCACGCGGAAACGTGGGAATGAATATATGCTTAGGAGTAACTGTTCCGGGGTGAGCTGAATAGTTACGTTTAGGATGCTTCTTTTAGAGCTTCAATATCCGCCTGTATTTCCGCTTCTAATTCAGCTTTCATTTCTTTTTCCAGTCGTGTGAGTTCCTGTTCTAATTCGACACCTAATTCCGCTTCCAATTCCATTATCTCCATGAAATCATTAGAGTCAGAGATATCCCCACTCCACTGAGACTCTTCCCAATCTAATTTATCTAGTATGTCGCGCATAATAATACCTCATTTGATTTGATAAGGATACTCTAAGATATGAATAGTTATCTGCATTACTAGGAAACGGGTTTTATATTTAATCAAAAAATATATGCTAGCTCGGACACCTGACTGCGTCGTAGGCGTCAGTTGCTATATTAAGAATCCAGATATTGAATTCTTTTGGTTTGGTTGAGGGTTCGATTTGAAATTCCGCGATTATATCTAACATGCTTTCATTAAAAGTAATTTCTTCTTTCCTTTTAAGCATATGAACAATATATTCCTTAGCTTTTGCATAGAAGAATATATAGACTTCTTTAGCGGTTAGATTTATGCCTATTGGCCGACCATTGGCATTCACAGTCACGTTCATACAGGATGGACTGTATTGATTAAAATGTTTCTCTAGTTCGGTCATGTCGATGATAATTGGTTTTTTTGCGAGCATATTAGTACCTCTTTATTATTATTTAATCTTATCATACTTTTATATGGCGATTTTGTTTTGGACAAAGTTACTGGGACCCCGTCGCTTTGATAATTCATCTTCACACCATAAAAGTATATTCATATCTCTTGGTTTGAACAGTTGATTGTGTAAATTCGAGATATTGGTCACAAAACTGTGGATTGCAATATTAATACCAAACTTATTGGATGAATTCGGTTGGTTAATAAAGCCGTGATCGTGAATTTACGATAAAAGGCGGTAAATCAAATTATTAGGGGCAAATTAATGGAATGCGCTCCTAGTGCGACGCACCATTCAGTCATTCCTTTAACCTCTTTTTTAACGATTCGGTAGGCTGGAATGGGGGGAAGTGTAAAATTTGCTGTCGTCGTACGAAAAGGACTATTTCGTTACGATCATGGATGATTACCAGACCCATCCCTTTCAAGGCGCCATTTTTTTCTTTTTCTTTGCCGCAAGGACTAGCAGTTGAGACATGGGGCTGCTTGGGAAATTGGTCACGTTTTGGGGGTGGCTTTTCCGGCCCACGACGGTGCTTTTTACCGACTTTACCGTAAGCGACATGGCGGTATCAACTTTAATAAGTTTGAATTTACCGCCTTTCAAGCCCGGATATCAACGTACTGCACTGGACTTCTATGGACACCAAAACAAGCTAAGCGCTTGTTTTTAGGGGTCAGAGAGACTTTAAACGGACTTACTTGAACTTTCTCTTGGTGCTGTCACTACCGCATAAATATTATAACTAATTGATAATTAATGCATACCTTTTTTAATCACTGTGCGGTTGCCCCCATAGGTGCCCCCTTTTTTAGCCTTTAACCCTCGATTTTGCGAAACAGATTCCGATTCAATCAAGCATTGATTCCGCCCACTTTGCCAAAGCGTTGATTCATCCATGCCAATGATTCAGTGACAAAGGCTTCATGCTGGGTGGATAATCGGTTGAAGGTGTTCCAATGCATTCCCTTAGGCTTCCAGCCGTTGCCGTTTAGTATGCCCGGTTCCCACCCTAGCTTTTCCCGTATTTTGTCCGCCCGCCTCGTTGCTCGGTTACCGGAGTTTTCCCGCCGGCTGACGTAGGCTAATTGATAACAGTTGCGACAGGCAAAGATGCCGCCGCCATAAAGGATAGCCGCGCGGCGACCGCAGCCCAGCGCCGGACACAGGAACCAAGGCCGTTTCCCACCAAAGTTGCAATGCGTCCAGTCCAACCGTACCGGATAGCATTCATCCTTCCAATCTTTGTCGTCGCTACGATGGCGATATGTAAGGATTAACTGGCCAGATTCCGATTGTACTTGGATGGATGCCACGGTTTCACCGTCGCGGGTCCATTGCCAGCAGAAGGTATGTCCCGATGTCAGCAGTCCATCCCGTTGCCAACGCCGCACGTCAAGCGTCCGGTAACCGTCGGTTGTATCGGATGCGTCGTAGTGCCAATGCCGTCCGCTACCTATTCCGCCCATTTGTGCTTCGTGATTTTGCCGAAATCATTAGGTAATTATACCTTTATTGATCATCTGCTATTGACCCGACCCAACTATTGAGAGAAATTATTTTAATGGCTGGAAGTGGCCGCAAAGCGGACGTTCAGGAAATAAGGCTGCATTTCCGCTTTCGGCCAAAACCCGCCGCTCAAATATAATGTGCTGTATCCTGAAAAGAGGTGAAAATTAAATTTTCTTTAACTCTAATTATTGGGGTAATTGTCCGCAAGGGAAATAATTCGTAATTTGCGATCTGACACAGTTTCCCTCAGAAATTTATGGAAGTTTCTGTACAAGACTTTCTTTCTATATTTGGGAACAAATACAATGTGATATTTGCAGTCCCATTCGAATGACTCAAGCTTTCATACGACATGTATTCATCTCCTTTTTGTGGACTGCCGAGCCCTATAAGGGAGACTTTAGATGTTTTTGTTACGGCCAAGCCGTGATAGTCTCACTGGTTAAACCAGTGGCTTACCTGGCAACGAGTTATATATTTTTTCCACTTCTTGTTATAAGCATCCAGAAAATTAGCAAATGCGATACAAAGAGGAATGGTACTGCGAGAATTGGAATAAAATAAGTTGCTCCCATTTCTGATGGAAGCGTGTATCTAAGTCCTTGTGTGACTGCGATTAAGAAGTCAATAAAACCTGCAATATTGAATACCCATACAATAGAAACGGAATAGCTGGATTTAGCTAATAAGGCTATAACAGCAATTAAAGCCACTATAGCCGCAATAAGATCCCCGTAGGCGGCGGGAATAGCGAAGCGCGGATCTAAAGGGGAGTTTGTAACGCCAACGATCAGAAAAGAAAGTCCGATGTAGCGAAAGACATGAGGTACCGTTAATAGCGCAAGTCCTCTATGAAAAGGATTTTCTTTTAACCAGGGAACAAACCAGGATCTTGCTATTAAGCCCCAACCGACCAGGCCAATTGTCATGCTTATTAATAGTATTACAGTTTGATTCATACGTTACTCTTGTTGATATATAACGGTATTTGGAGACATCAAGTTATTAACCAGCTTCAGCTTACATTGACGTTTCGGAATAATTACGTGATCAAGGTTTTTGACCAATGGCGTTTGCTTTTTGGCATGCGGGGCGTTCTGAAAGTCTTTTCCTATAGGCTTGCAGTTTGCCGGGTAATCTTCGAGGAGATCGGGTTGCCACTGGAGCGTGGAGTCAACCATGATATACGCTGTGCTAAATCGATCCCCCAGTATGAAGGGCTTGTCGGATATAGAATGATTGAGAACCTCAGCAACTTTTTTAAATCTCTCACGGCTATATTCAATGATTTCTGGGATTCGTTTGGTTTCGGGAAGGCCTTTTGGTGTGTAAGAATATATTCCATAACGGAGGTTCCATCGTTGCCGGGACATAAAACATCCATTGGAAATACAACCCGCGGTTGCCGGAAACGGGCGTTGGAGCCAATTGTTTATCTGCATACTTTTCCGTTAAATACATACAAATAGCACCCGCTTCGAAAATCATAGTGCCTTTGTCTTCAAGTACCGGTACAGCACCATGGGGATGAAGTTTGAGATAATCCTCAGTGTGGCCTTCCCCTGCGAATACGTTAATTAACTGAATATCGTAGGAAATGCCCAGCTCTTCTAGCAGCCAAAGGGGGCGAAGAGAGCGCGTATTCGGACAATGGTATAATTTCATAACTATCTCATGAGGTTACGAGTTCGAGATTTGTCTCACGGAGATCGAATCGTAAAAAGAGCGATGGTGATGCAATAAAAAACTAAACAAACTGCTCAGTTCTATATTCATGGTCCGGGTGGTTCAGATATCCTTCGACCGAATAATGATCGAGCCGTCTTCCTCGAAGGCGCCGTTCGCGATCAACGTTCTCGCCTTGGCCTGAAGCACCGAGCGATTTTCCGCGACTGCACGCATCGGCTCATTCGTCGAAGCATGAAATTTCTTCCGCAGAACTTTCATGGAGATCCTGCATAGAACCCTTCGCTTATCGACTTGAGCGGCGATGGTCGCCACCTTGGTCACCGGGTTCCAGCACTCGAGAATCGGGAATGATATATCGGATTCTTCCAACGAAGAAGTCTTGTAAGGGGCTAAACGCATATCTATTCGTATCTCGTCAGTCACGAGTTCTATCCGATTTGACGTAACTATTCAGGCCCTGAATTCATTTTTTCGATGTGTCACCTCGACCAACGGAAGAAAGTCTTATCACCCATTGATAGCTCTGCGCTTTAAGATTGCCCACTGGTGTTCATAAAAGATGAGTAGTGTAGAAAATAGAAATCGATAATTACGACTAGACATTTGCTAAAAAAACACGGATCCTTCTTTTCTTTGTAGAAGTACAGATGGAAGGAGGAGACCCCGTGCAACAGTATATTTCTCAGAGTTTAGAAAGCTTTCAAAGCGTTTTTTCCAGATCGAGTACTTGGTTGTTGTTCTGCGCCATTGTGATTGGATTTATGGGGGCAGGAGAAATGATCGGCGTGACGTCGTTGTGTCGTTTCTGGCTATTAGATGAACTTGGTTATTACCGCTTGCTCCGTTTTTTTAGATCCAAAGCGTATGTCTATGGGGCGTTGCTCGATGCTTGGCAAGATTTTGTGAATCGCCAAGGAAAATCCGTTGAAGTAGCTGGACGAGCGATACTTCTGGGTGACCATACCGCGGTGATCAAAGATGGACGCAAGATGCCCGGCGTGGTATCGATGCACGAGTCATCGGAGACGCAAACGAAACCCGGCTATTTTCGGGCCCAATGTTGGGGCAGCATTGGCATCTTGATCGGGTCGTTATCCGCTTGTTTTTGTTGTCCTTTGCAGCTTCAAATTCATCAGGGATGGGCTCATTTAGGGTTGAACGACGAGCGCGATAATCCATGTCGGATCAAGCTCACCGACCGCTTGGTGGCCATGGCGATTCATTTTGCGGTGACGAATCACTGTCTGTGTTATTTGGTGTTGGATGCCTTTTTTTCAACCGGGGGCGTATTTCGAGCTTGCCACTATTATTCAATCCAGCATCAGGCGCGGTGGGTTGAGGTGCTGGTCAAAGCCAAGAATAGCTATGTGGGTTATTTCCCCGCGCCACCGAAACCCGCCTCTCGACCCGGACCTCAGCCGCTCTATGGCGAGAAAGTGTGTTTAAGAGAATGCTTCGACCACCTTCATTTGTTTGAGACGGTGACCTGTCAAGTCTACGGTAAAACCGAATCCATCCGGGTTATGACGCTTACACTGTTATGGCGGCCCATCGCTGATCAGGTGTTATTTATTCTCGCCGTCACCTCAAAAGGCCCAATGGTTCTAATGAGTTCCGATTTAACGCTGTCAGCCATTGATGCCGTTGAACTGTATTGTGCTAGAACCCGCATTGAAATCATGTTCGCGATGTTAAAGCATGTGATCGGCGCCTTTAAATTTCGTTTTTGGACTAAAAAATTGCCAAAACATTCTAGACGCCCCTTTTCCAATCGTCTTCTCAAAGCCCCACAGCCCCAGGATATTCATACCGTTCAAGCGTGCTGGCGAGCCTATGAAATCTTCGTGCTCTGTGCCTCCATTGCCTTGGGGTTAATGCAATTGATTGCGCTCCAGTATCAAGATACGATTTGGTCTGAGCACTCGCTTTATCTTCGCACTCAATCGCGTGATTTGCCATCGGAGAAAACCGTCAAGCAAATTTTAGCGCCATTGTTCCTCAAACAATTCTTTCGACTTGAGGAAAATGGCATGATTCAACAGATCCGTGCCCGCTTGATGGCTGTTTCCGATGAAATAGATGACGATTAAACTGAATGAGGCGTTCTATGCTCTAATTCTCTGCGATCTTCAAAATTTTTCATCAAACATACTACGATGGAGAGGGTAGTTTTGCCCCGCTTTTCTCGCTGTTAACTCACGACTGCCGAGATTCGTATTCAGAGAGGAAAAACACACCGCTGCCTTAACGAATTGATAGCCGATGAATAAAACAGTATCCCACAGATGATTTGTGAATGTTTGGATAAATGTCTGGATATATTACTCCGACATAAAAAGATCGTTAATAATTCAATTAGGTTATTTTATGATTAGATTTACCTTTTTGATGGGCTTGATAGAATAGAACCTGTGGTCTGATGAGGATTATGTATGGTCGCAATGGGTTGGAAGCGGCTTTTCTCGTTGGTCGCTTACCGACGATTTCCGGACGTTCTCGTCAGAGCGTTCCGGCAAGAGACGGGAACAAATTTTAGCGACTGGATGTATCCGGTGAAGCCAGCGGCGATGGCCAGGACCGGAGGGATAGATCGCAGTAAAATGCCCGTCGGTGTGTCGGCATCGTTCGGCTCTTGATTCCGTTTATTCATGGCACGATATGACGGCCGTAGTACAAGTGTCCGCACTGCCTTCCGTTGAAGTCCGCGACATTTGGCAGATGTCCCCATTTCTGGAATCCAAACTTCTCAAGAATTCGGGTGCTGTTCGTGTTAATGTCGAGAAGGATTGCGAAGAGTACCTTGATGCCCAAGTGCGAGCATTGCTCAATCGCGTGCGAGATAAGACAAGAGCCGATACCCAATCCACGAAAGTCCTCGTGAATGTAGTAACTGATCTCAGCCGTATGCCTAAGCGCCATACGTCCCGGACGATACGGACTCAGACTGCACCAACCCATGATAGTGCCTTGGTCTTCCGCGACAAATACCGGGTGTTTACTGGGAGCATGCTTGCTCAGCCAAGCTTTCCGGCTTTCGATGGAGACCGGAGAAATATCGGCGGTCGCCGACTGCAATGCGACCGCCTGATTATAAATTTCTGTGATAACCGGGGTGTCATCTTCAACTGCGATGCGAATCTTAATATTCATCCCGAATCTTCAGTGACCGAACAATTGATTCATGCGCAAAGGCGCAATATACCATCGCTTATTTTCCAAATTTCCGCCGCAATCTCAATGTTCGGGATGGGAGGGTCGACAGTTGCCTGTTTCTCGGAAGACATGAATGACCGGAAAGAGTATTAATCAGATGCTCGTTGGTGATTGGTGAATGGCGGGAACTGGTCGATAAGCGGCCATTGAGAATCAGCCGCTTCCGACCATATTCGCATTCAAACTTCGGTTTTCTCAGCCATTTCTAGTGCGTCATCAACCTCGATGCCGAGGTAACGAGCAGTACTTTCCAATTTTTATATGGTCCAATAGTAACTGAACCGGTCTAACGATCTTGGTTGGCCGGGCATACTTTTCGATAGAACGACTGTCGCGGGTTCGATAACAATCATTGGATAGCGAACTTACCCGTCTTGAGAGATTATTTGTTATCGTGGGATCCAATCAACAACGAAACGAGGGATATAATGAAAATTATCGCCGCTGAGTTACCATTGCTAAAGGATGTCGAGGAGGAAATGGAAATTATCACATCTCACAAGACTAAGGCTCGTCACATTTATGCAGGCTGCCACCCAACCCTTGGTAGGATTGTGTTAATTATTGATGAAGATAAAAGCGGTGCAATTGTCGAACTCGAATAAAACGTTCGTTTGAGACAACGGCTAAAAGATCGGATTCAGGTAGGTAGAAGGAGGAGGATGCCGTCCTTGGCTTTTCATTAACTTCTCGTCAGTCACGAGTTCTATCCGATTTGACGTAACTATTCAGGCCCTGAATTCATTTTTTCGATGTGTCACCTCGACCAACGGAAGAAAGTCTTATCACCCATTGATAGCTCTGCGCTTTAAGATTGCCCGCTGGTGTTCATAAAAGATGAGTAGTGTAGAAAATAGAAATCGATAATTACGACTAGACATTTGCTAAAAAACACGGATCCTTCTTTTCTTTGTAGAAGTACAGATGGAAGGAGGAGACCCCGTGCAACAGTATATTTCTCAGAGTTTAGAAAGCTTTCAAAGCGTTTTTTCCAGATCGAGTACTTGGTTGTTGTTTTGCGCCATTGTGATTGGATTTATGGGGCAGGAGAAATGATCGGCGTGACGTCGTTGTGTCGTTTCTGGCTATTAGATGAACTTGGTTATTACCGCTTGCTCCGTTTTTTTAGATCCAAAGCGTATGTCTATGGGGCGTTGCTCGATGCTTGGCAAGATTTTGTGAATCGCCAAGGAAAATCCGTTGAAGTAGCTGGACGAGCGATACTTCTGGGTGACCATACCGCGGTGATCAAAGATGGACGCAAGATGCCCGGCGTGGTATCGATGCACGAGTCATCGGAGACGCAAACGAAACCCGGCTATTTTCGGGCCCAATGTTGGGGCAGCATTGGCATCTTGATCGGGTCGTTATCCGCTTGTTTTTGTTGTCCTTTGCAGCTTCAAATTCATCATGGATGGGCTCATTTAGGGTTGAACGACGAGCGCGATAATCCATGTCGGATCAAGCTCACCGACCGCTTGGCGGCCATGGCGATTCATTTTGCGGTGACGAATCACTGTCTGTGTTATTTGGTGTTGGATGCCTTTTTTTCAACCGGGGGCGTATTTCGAGCTTGCCACTATTATTCAATCCAGCATCAGGCGCGGTGGGTTGAGGTGCTGGTCAAAGCCAAGAATAGCTATGTGGGTTATTTCCCCGCGCCACCGAAACCCGCCTCTCGACCCGGACCTCAGCCGCTCTATGGCGAGAAAGTGTGTTTAAGAGAATGCTTCGACCACCTTCATTTGTTTGAGACGGTGACCTGTCAAGTCTACGGTAAAACCGAATCCATCCGGGTTATGACGCTTACACTGTTATGGCGGCCCATCGCTGATCAGGTGTTATTTATTCTCGCCGTCACCTCAAAAGGCCCAATGGTTCTAATGAGTTCCGATTTAACGCTGTCAGCCATTGATGCCGTTGAACTGTATTGTGCTAGAACCCGCATTGAAATCATGTTCGCGATGTTAAAGCATGTGATCGGCGCCTTTAAATTTCGTTTTTGGACTAAAAAATTGCCAAAACATTCTAGACGCCCCTTTTCCAATCGTCTTCTCAAAGCCCCACAGCCCCAGGATATTCATACCGTTCAAGCGTGCTGGCGAGCCTATGAAATCTTCGTGCTCTGTGCCTCCATTGCCTTGGGGTTAATGCAATTGATTGCGCTCCAGTATCAAGATACGATTTGGTCTGAGCACTCGCTTTATCTTCGCACTCAATCGCGTGATTTGCCATCGGAGAAAACCGTCAAGCAAATTTTAGCGCCATTGTTCCTCAAACAATTCTTTCGACTTGAGGAAAATGGCATGATTCAACAGATCCGTGCCCGCTTGATGGCTGTTTCCGATGAAATAGATGACGATTAAACTGAATGAGGCGTTCTATGCTCTAATTCTCTGCGATCTTCAAAATTTTTCATCAAACATACTACGATGGAGAGGGTAGTTTTGCCCCGCTTTTCTCGCTGTTAACTCACGACTGCCGAGTAATTAACAAAGCTTGTATGTTTTATAAACGCATGATCACCCCGATAAAGTAAGCACGTCGGATCGGAGTACCGCCCTTCCTTTTGAGATGAAATGCTCACTAACAATACAAGACGTTTTTCAGTTATAGGGTCGGTTAGCAAAATAAAAAGATGATTTCTTCCTGGATCATTGTCTGTTCCCGAGGGTATAAGTAGCGTTGCCCGTTTAGCGGCGAAAAAGATTTTCACAGACCAGCAAACAGGTCATCCGTTGAGCGGTCAGATTCTATGTACGCGCACAGTTCCGCTGCTTCTTGAGGTGATCGCCCAAGGGCAATAAATAACTCTTTAGGGGAAATGGGGTTTGACGAACCATGCGGATCTACCCATTCTTTGCAATTTTCATGGGTATAATCTTTAATTTCCCACCGGGTCATGGACCCGAATTGGTCCCATATAGTATCAAGAATTTCTATATCCGCATCTGAAAGTTCATCGAAGCTCTGCCGTGAAATATTGTCGATGTGATTCTTCAATGTAACTTCGTGGTTTGCTTTGTCTGAAATCCAATATTCCCATCCGCCTTGTTGTGATTTTAAAGCGCCATTCATGTAATCGAGAGTCATGGACAAAACAGGCCCATTAGGAAGAGACGCCATTTTATCCCCGGAGATTGGCATGGAATACTTATCCATAGCCTCACGATCTGCCAAGTAGAGCAATTTCATAAGCTTAAGATGGGACATACGCTCACCACGCCGCAATAAAAAATAAGCGGCCATCTGCGCTACTCTTTTTTCGTTAAACATGGAACATCTGTTTCAAACCTCTTTATGGTGGTGAGTGTATAAAAAACAATCAATATTGCTTATAGCTCGTCCTAATCATAATCAATGATAGTACGTTCATGAATCGATATAATTGGTAAAACAACTCGATATTTTTGTCATTTTCGACCGAAATTATCAATGAATTAAAAAAACCATTATTAGTCTGAAATAATTAACATTTTCGGAAATATCGAAGGCCATAAAAAAGGACTCAACACCACAGGCGACCACCGATTCCCCCGGATCTTAAAAATCATCTCATATCGCTAGGCTTCTTCTGTGGGAGCGTAGAAGATCAGATTTATTTCCAAGTCTATTTTTACTTCGAAATCGTGCAAAAGTGTCAATAATTGCGATATTATAAAAATATTCTTTCCAATTACCTCACATAACCACTTGTTTTATATGGAGCCAGTGGGCGGAATCGAACCGCCGACCTACTGATTACGAATCAGTTGCTCTACCGACTGAGCTACACCGGCTGATTTTGAACCCTTAGTTCGGTTTGCAATTGCTTACGGATAGAGGGGTGTTAAAATTGTAGGGTCTTTGTAGAAAAGGAGTTGAATTTTTGGCTCTTTCTTATTGTTATTCTACATCAGGTTAATATCAGTTACCATAATCCAAAATTAAGGATATTTCTTTCTTGACTCTGACGGAGATGAACCAATATCCCCGTCCATAGGGTTTGCTACATCCGCAACAATTTATTTTTCTTAGGGGTGCGAGATATTATTCGGGGGAGCTGAGCGTTGAAACTCGCCCCCATTTTCAATGCGAAAACAGATTGTTGGGTTTAGTATACTCCGGCTAATTCACGCCGTTGTTCATCCAGACCATTCCAGAACGTAGCCACGCCATCCAGCATTTCATTGCCGTATCGAATAAATGAGTTTTCATTGACTGTATGATGGAAGTACAGTTCTTCCAGCTCTTCCTGCGTATGCTCGGCATGTTGTGATTCGATCTGATCGTGCCAGATAAAAAAGCCCAAAGGCAGATCCCTATCGGTGCGTTCATTGAATCGCGTGAAACCCCGAATCAATTCACCCCAAAAACCGGCAGCCGCCCAATTTTCAACCGCATAACTGGCGGCTTGAGCGATTTGATAATCTTCTCCGCCATACAGACGAATCAATTCATCGCAGAAAAACAGGGTGGATTTTGTTCCGTGAGTGGGTTTGCCAATTTCGTGAAATTCCAGGTCGAGTTTTTTAGCACTGGCATAGAGCCATTCAAAATGGGCGGAGGAAAAGTGAAATGTGCTGCCTTCGATAGAACCTTCAGCGATAGCCTGTTTATCTTTGGCCTTGCCGGATTTCGCCGATGTGAATCGCACGCCGATTTCATTGGCCAGAATTTCCTTGGAAGCCCGCATGCTTTCCAGGGTATCGGCATGGATCATTTTATTGAGTTGGGCAACCAGGAACAGGTTGGAAAATACTGAAAACTGAATAATGAAGGCTTTAATCTGCCCACTGCTTTGAGTGCCTTGTTCGAACCAATCGGTATAAGTATTGTTGGTGATGACCGGGTGTTGTAATAGTTCGAGGTCAATACGTTCTTGAAATTTCAGGAACTGTTTAGCTTTTTCAAGCGTATAGCCGGGTTTACCCTTACTTACCGCTTGCAGCGAGGGTGGACTTAATCGTTCGATATGGTGATTTTTGGCAAAACCTTCCAACCTGGAATGTTGAATAGCATGCATGGTACACCTCCGATAAATAATCTAATCTATTGTAACTAATCCGCTCATCCTTGAAATCCGCCATTTCTACGTAAAAAACTGATTATTTTTCGCCTTGAGCTAACGAATTCCGAGGACAATCTGAACAGCTACCAATCTATTAACATTTGACAGGTGTTTCTATAAACAAGTTTCGAATTGTGAATCGTGGCATAAGGGACTGTCACTGTCGCCACACTGATTATTGTTTTCGGCGGATTGAATTCGGTTGATGAGCTGGTTGATAAGTCCTTTTACGAAGGGCGTGCTTTTTTGTAGAAGACATTCAAAGGTTTCCCGGTCAATAACGAGTAATTCAGACGGTTCCGATGCTGTGGCGGTCGCTGAACGGGGGTTTCCGGTAAAAAGAGCCATTTCGCCTATGATTTGACCTGGGTTCATGTCGGCGATGACCTGATTTGTCCCATCTATCTCCTTATGCAGGGTAATCTTCCCGGATCTTATCAAATAGGCATGCTGTCCGGTGTCATCATGGCTGAAGACTAATTCTCCCGTATCAAATTTTACGACTTGAAAATTGTCCATCGTGAAGGGCTCTCTTGAAGGCCGATTAACTAATCGGTGTCGAAAAAGGATATGCTTAAACTTAGACCATTTTGGAAGATATAAAAGGGACCTGGTTCACGAAATTGATTCAATCTTCGCATTCATGCGTAATTCCGCCAGATCGTTTATTTCTTCCGGCTCCTCATCCTCTTTTTCAACTTCAAGGCTTAAATTCAGCTTATTGCCGGTCTGTGAGGAGTTTTGATCCAGATTTATCCTGAGCCGAAGGTTATTGGGCGAATCGGCATTTTTAATGGCCTCATCTAAAGAAATCTGGCCAGCCTTGTATAGTTTGTACAATGCCCCATCAAAGGTTTGCATACCAAGATTTTCCGATTTTTCCATGATCTCTTTCAATCCAGTTATCTCACCCCTGCCGATAAATTCTTGGACCGTCGGCGTTCCCAGCATTATTTCAATCGCGGCTGCACGTTTGCCGTCAACTGTTGGCACCAATCGTTGGGATACAAAAGCGCGAAGATTAAGCGATAGATCGGTAAGCAGTTGTTTGTGGCGATCTTCGGGAAAAAAATTAATGATGCGATCCAATGCTTGGTTGGCATTGTTGGCATGTAGAGTGGATATGGCAAGGTGTCCGGTTTCCGCGAATGCCAAGGCATGCTCCATAGTTTCCCGGTCTCGGATTTCCCCAATCAGTATGACATCCGGCGCCTGTCGGAGTGTATTTTTCAGCGCTACCGCGTAGGATTTAGTATCCACCCCAACCTCGCGTTGATTGACGATGGATTTTTTATGGGGGTGAATAAATTCAATGGGATCTTCGATGGTAATAATATGGCCACCTGCATTGGTGTTCCTATGATCGATAAGAGCGGCTAGCGAAGTCGATTTTCCGGAACCCGTGGCGCCGACAAATAGGACCAGGCCGCGCTTTTCCATGATTACTTTGGACAATATGGGGGGTAATCCAATATCGTTAATGTTGGGAAGAACAGTTTTAATATTTCGCACCACCATGGAGATTTCGTTTCGTTGTCGAAATATATTCACTCGGAAACGGCCCACTTCGGATTCCGAAATCGCAAGATTCATTTCTAAATCCCGTTCGAATTCGGCGATTTGTTCGTCATTCATAATGCTGTAGGCGATTTGTTTTACTTCGCCGGGCGTCATACTTTCCTTTTGAAGCGGTCTCAATACACCGTGAAATTTTCCCGATGGTACTGCGCCGGTACTAAGATAAAGATCGGATCCATCTTTATGCGCTAGTATCATCAAATATTCTTTAAAGTTCATGATCGGCTCCGTAATAAATTTGATTCGCCTTTAAATTTAGCATTCAATCGGATTTGGGTATGAATCAAGAGGTCGATTTTGGTGTTTTAGTATGCGGGCTAGTGAAAATCCCGGGAATGGATTTCCAAGTCTTGTAGCCAATGCGAGCAATTGCGTATATTTCCCGCAATCACATGGATGACGCCATGCTCCTTTTGTACGATCCCGGACACCAGCATCAATTTAGATGTCAGTAAGGCCGCCCGTTGAGCCTCGGCGGTTTTCGGCCAAACGATGAGATTAGCCAATCCGGTTTCATCTTCTAAAGTTACGAAGATTACGCCTGATGCCGTACTGGGCCGTTGACGGTTGGTCACCAACCCCGCCACCTTAACGATTGAGCCGTGACGCCGGGAGCCAAGCTTTTGCGCCGGGCAAATGCCGAGGTCGTCCAACCGCCCACGCAATAGGTCAATAGGATGATGGTTGAGCGATAAGCCCTTTGTGGCGTAATCGGCAAACATCTCTTCGCTATCCGAAGGGATACGCAGTAGCGGTGTGGCTTCATTAAAGTCCGGATGACCGAACACCGGCAAGGGTTTTTCGATGCCGGCCACGTCCCAATGACTTAAGTGGCGATTTCCACTCAAGCCCAGGAGCGCATCGGCCGACGCCAGTATCTCCAGGTCTTGTTTTTCGAGGTTACACCGCCGCATCAAATCCGTCACCGAATCGTAAGGTTTATTATTCCGGGCAGCGACGATTTTAGCTCCGGCTTTCCGGCCTAAGCCCTTTATTCGGTGCAACCCTAGACGAATAGCTGGTTGTCGATGGGACGCCTCGGTTTCCAGGCTGCTTTCCCACTGACTATAACGTACATCCACCTGGCGCAGTTCCACCCCGTGGTGGCGGACATCTTGAATCAGTTGGTCCGGGGAGTAAAAGCCCATGGGCTGGCTATTGAGCAGCGCGCAGCAAAAAGCAGCCGGTTCATGGCGTTTGAGCCAGGCGGAAATATAGCTGATGAGGGCAAAGCTCGCAGCATGGGACTCGGGAAATCCGTAGCTGCCAAATCCCTTGATTTGATCGCAAATGCGTTCGGCAAAATCCCGATCGTAGCCATTTTTATGCATACCCTCTAGCAAACGCTGGCGAAATGGTTCCAACCCACCGCGTTTCTTCCAGGCGGCCATACCGCGGCGGAGTTGATCCGCCTCCCCTGGTGTAAAATCGGCAGCCACCATGGCAATCTGCATGACTTGTTCCTGGAAAATGGGAGCTCCTAAAGTGCGTTCCAGGACCGACCGTAAGGATTCACTGGGATAGTTAATCAGACTGGGGTCGGCCCGGCGTTGTAAAAAGGGGTGCACCATATTACCGGATATGGGTCCGGGCCGAATAATAGCCACCTCAATCACTAGATCGTAATAGTTTGCCGGTTTTAGCCTCGGCAACATGGTCATCTGAGCGCGGGATTCGATCTGAAATACCCCGACGGTATCCGCCTGCTGTATCATTTGATAAGTAGCTTTGTCTTCGGGTGGAATATCGGTCAAACCAAGCTGGCGGCCACTGTAACGCGCGATAAGATCAAAGGTTTTTTTGATCGCGGTGAGCATGCCCAATGCCAATACATCGACTTTGATCAAGCCTAAAGCCTCTAAGTCATCCTTGTCCCACTGAATTACGGTGCGTTCCTGCATTGCGGCATTTTCGATGGGAACCAATGAAGCCAAGTCGTCGCGAGCAATGACAAAACCACCGGTATGCTGAGACAAATGCCGGGGAAAGCCCTGAATCATGCCAACCAACACCAGCAGTTGTCTGATTTTCGGGTTCTCTGAGTCAAAACCCGCTTCTTGCAATCGCTTATTCAATTCCCGGGGTTGATCCCAGAAATAAAGTTGGGAGCTAATCCCTTCAATCTGGTCCAAGGTCAGGCCGAGGGCTTTACCAATATCACGTGCTGCGCTGCGCAGGCGGTAGCTAATCACCGTTGCGACGATTGCGGCCCGCCGGCGACCGTAACGCCGGTAAATATATTGAATAACCTCTTCCCGCCGTTGATGCTCGAAATCCACGTCGATATCCGGCGGTTCGTTGCGCTCCTTGGAAATAAAACGTTCCATCAACATATTCATTCGCGATGGATCCACCGCCGTAATCCCCAGGCAATAACAGACCGCGGAATTGGCCGCCGACCCTCGGCCCTGGCAAAGAATATCCTGCTCTCTGGCAAACCGAACGATATCGTAAACGGTCAGGAAATAAGGCTCATATTGGAGTTCCCCGATCAGCGCCAGTTCGTGTTCAAGCAAGGTTCGTACTTTCTTGGGTATTTCCTCCGGCCAATGCTGTCGGGCGCCACGCCAAGTCAGATCCTTAAGCCATGAAGCCGGTGTATAGCCTTTGGGCACGATTTCGTCGGGGTATTCGTAACGCAATTCATCTAGGGAGAAATGAGCGATATCGGCAATTTTAAGGGTTTCTTCCAGTAACTCTCGCGGATAAAGGCGGGCTAGCCGCATGCGAGGCCGTAGATGACGTTCACCATTGGCGAACAAAGCGTAACCCAGTTCCGATAGCGGTTTCCCCAACCGTATCGCGGTTAAGGTATCCTGCAATACCCGCCGATTCCGTCGATGCATGTGTACATCGCCACTAGCTACCATCGGAATACCGGTGGTTTCCGATAAACTTCGAAGACGCCGCAAGATAAGCTGATCTTCACCGCTCAAGAGTAATTCCACGGCGATCCAGACCTTATCCTGAAATAAGGTTTTAAGCCATTCACCATCTTGGCGGCTGGCTTGAGGCTTGGGTAGCCATAAAGCGATACAACCCGAGGGTGGATGGCTTTCAAGATCGCCACGGGTAAGCCGGTATTGGCCTTTAGGCGTATCCGCCCTGGCATGGCTGATGAGCTTAGATAGATGGCCGTAGGAAATACGGTTTGTAGCCAATAATACCAGTCGGAATCCGTCGCTGAGACAAAACTCCGAACCTACGATTAATTTAAGCCCAGTATTGCGCGCGGCAATGTGTGCTCGAACTACACCGGCCAGTGAACATTCGTCGGTCAGCGCCAATGCTTTGTATCCAAGGTTTACCGCGCGTTTAATCAGCTCTTCCGGATGCGACGCTCCACGCAGGAAGGTGAAATTACTGATGCAATGCAGTTCAGCGTAGTTGGGAACATCATGGTTTTCGGCGATGGCCATTGGTAATTACCTGAATCCGTGACTCCACTACGACACAGGGCACAAGCATTTTAAACAAGCCGTTGGTAACGGGTAACCCCTAGGAGGCTGTCACTCTGTAAGATAGAACCGAGGGTGGGAGTTTGTTAGGACATCCTAAAATCATGGCTTGGCGCCCTTCGTCGTACTTTCACAAGGGTCATGGACCCATCTCTACTTAATTTAGATACTAAAATGATAATTTCGTAAATTACGAAAATATCATTTTAGTATTACATGTAAGAATATCCATAGCAAGTAAAAAGCTCACGCCTGGTCGTTAGATCAAGCAACTGGTTTTTTGGTGAATTATCGCTGTTGACGGTCTTTGGATTCCTACCCTGTCCCGTGATGTGACCCCTTCTCTTTAGGCGACGGTACTTGTGCTAGCCCGCATTTCTCACAAGCTTTCTACTGCGAAACCACAATGCCGCGCGTTGACTGCGTTGCACTCGGTTTGGGTGCTCAGTCGTGTCCTGCAAGTCATTAACCACGCCATTTCGACTTTTCTGACCCAACAAGCCGGATTGAAACGCACGGAGGGGCAAACCGGAGCCGTTACGCTCATCCAGCGTTTTGGTTCGGCCGCCAATCTCAACCCATACGAAGCAGACTGCATCCAATCGTCAGAACGGTGATAACAACTATTACGTCAATCATCCTTGCCATCCCTTAAATGGGTATCAATTCGAACCGATCAGGTCATTTAATAGCTTAGGTACTCTCCGTGTTGAGTTTTTTGGACCTGATGGTAAGCAGTTATCCCTGCCAGTAAGCTGCACAACGCTTGCAGAGGAAGATCTCTACAGTCAATTTGCGAAGGCTGGCGATCTTTTTCGATTACCCGACGTCGTTGAGCTTGTCGATTTAATGAGCTTGATACGCAGCCGTAAAAACTTATCATTGTCTATATTACCGGCAATATATGATAGATAAACTATGCCGCTATATGAGCGCTAAATTATGCCTTATACCCAGATGATTGCTAAATAATGCCTTATTTACTTGACTTTAGCGAAATATATGGCATATATTATAGCGCACACCCGTCGAGAGATTTGCCCATGAACCCGGACCATCACCGCTCGAATAGAAAGAAAAAAATACTCGAGGAATCGGGCGCCTTGAACCGCAATCCCGATAAAGTCAGCGACGAACTGTTCCAGAAACAGGCGTTCTTCGATAATACCGATTTACTCCAGGTCAAATACGAGATGCTGCGGTGTGTTGAAAAAGAGAGCCGTACCGTGTCCAAAGCGGCCCAGGCATTCGGCTTCTCACGACGCCACTTTTACGAAATTCAAAAGCAGTTCGCCGAAGCCGGTTTTCAGGGACTGATGCCCGAAAAACGGGGACCGCGAAGCCCACATAAGCTCGATGATGAAGTCCTGCGCTTTGTGAGGGCAGCGATTGACAACGATCCAACATTGAAAGCGCTCGCCTTATCGCGCCTGATTCAGCAACAGTTTCAGCGAAAGGTCCATCCAAGAAGCATCGAAAAAGCCCTGAGACGTAAAAAAAACGCCAAGGGAAAATGAACCATTCGCCGATTGAACCCGTGAATTCGACAACGATTATCAGTGCCTACGAAGCGTTGCGAGCATCCGTCCTGACGTCGCAGGTTTCACCACTCACCTACCGGAGTATGACACGATTGATTGCTGAGGGACTTCATGCCTGGATCATTACCCTGAATGGGATACCCTTGAATGAACCGGCACCAACGGCGGTTGACTATTTATCGGAATTCACCGCTGAATTCAATGGAAGTGGCGCCATCGTTCAGTTGATCGCGTCGATGACACTGCAATCCCTAACGGAGGAAACCGATGAATACATATAGTGAAAGCAAAGTGGCTAGCCATCACCTGAAACGAAAAGCCCTGATCTATGTGCGCCAATCGAGTATGAAGCAGGTCATGGAAAATACTGAGAGTACGGCCCGTCAATACGGACTGGTCGATAAAGCGCTGGAGCTGGGTTGGAGCCAAGAGCTCATCGGCGTCATTGACGATGATCTTGGCAAATCGGCGAGTTCGGCAGAGCACCGCAATGGCTTTCAAAAACTGGTCGCCGATGTGGCCATGGGAAAAGCGGGTATCGTCATGGGTTTAGAAATATCTCGGCTCGCCAGAAACAACGCGGACTTTCAACAGCTGCTGCACATTTGCGGTAGCCATAACACGCTGATCTACGATGCAGATGCCGTTTACGATCTGATGCACGTGAATGACCGCCTCGTTCTTGGGCTTAAGGGAACGATGTCTGAGGTTGAGCTGTTCACGATTAGAGCTCGGTTACAGGGAGGCGCTTTAAACAAAGCGGCACGAGCAGAATTGAGGATCAAACTTCCGATAGGGTTTGTTTATTCTCCGAATGGCCAGGTAGAACTTGATCCCGATTGTCAGGTACAAAAAACGATTCGATTGTTTTTCGATGTGTTTCGTCGGATTGGCAGTTCGAAAGCGGTCGTTCGGCACTTCAACCGCGAAGGCATTAAGTTTCCAGTACGTCCCGTGAAGGGCCTGATAAAGGTGAACTCGCTTGGCGCCCGCTGTCGAGTGACTTAGCCCTGCGGATTCTTCATAATCCCCGGTATGCGGGTGCTTATGCCTACGGCCGGACCAAACTCCGTAAAAGTCTTTCCGGAGGTGTCTCTTATTCAAGAAGAGAAAGAGATCAATGGCATGCACTGGTTAAGGATGTACACTCGGCTTACATTACCTGGGATGAGTTTGAAGCCATTGAAGAACGCCTCGCCGCGAATGCGCGACGTGACTTTTGCGGACCTGCCCGTGAAGGCTGCGCCTTGTTACAAGGCATCGTCATCTGCGGCCGATGTGGCAAGCATTTCGCTTCAAGCTACAAACAGAAATCTAAGGGTGAACGAACGCCCATCTATCTCTGTAATCGAGAACAGCTCGACTATGGCAAAGCGATTTGTACGTCGATTCCGGGCGCGGGTATCAATACCATAATTGCCAAAGTCCTATTAGAGAAAGTCACGCCCGTGGCGGTTGACGCAGCGATTTCCATCCAACGGGAAATCGTCAAACGAACCGAACAGGCGGATCGATTATTACAGCTTCATGTGGAACGTGCACAATACGAGGCCAATCTCGCCAGAAAGCGAGTGATGTCGGTTGACCCGGGAAATCGTTTGGTCGCACAAACCTTCGAACAAGAATGGAACGAAAAACTCACCTTGCTTGCACAAGCCAAACATGACTATGAAAGCAGACGCAAAACTCACCAAAACGTTCTTGAACCCGCGAGGCAGGCGAAGATTAAGCAGTTTGTGGCGGATTTTGCGACGGTTTGGTCTCATCAAGCCACCACCTTCCAAGATAAGAAGCGTATGATCCGGTTGTTGATCGAAGATGTGACACTGAAGCGTGAGGGTCACGAGGTTGACGTTTATATCCGCTTTAAAACCGGTGCGATCATCAAGGAACTATTCAGAATACCCCGCTCGGGCAACAAGCCGACAGCAATCGATCCCCAAATTATCGAGAAGATCGATCATCTGTCGAGCGAACATACGGCGGGCGAAATCGCAAAGAAGCTAAACGAAGAAGGTGTCATCCATCCCACGCTTGGAAAGTTTGATACCAACGCGATTGTTTATCTACTCAGACGATTCAACATTCAAACACGCTACAAAAGGCTACGCGCAAAAGGCTATTTATCTCAACAAGAACTCGCCGAGCACTGTGGTGTTGGAACTCAAACGATTCAACGGTGGAAACGCTGTGGGTGGATCAATGCAAAACGATACAATGACCAACCCGAATACCTTTATGAGCCGACGCTTAACGCTTTACCAGCAAACATCGCCCATCAGTATTCATCGATACTATCCGTCAATTGAGGAGACATGATAATGATCCAAAATAAAGGGCATAGTCAGCAAGTAATGGAAATATTCATCTGCATTGCTTATTCCTCGATGGCGTTTATCGTATCGATGGCGGCGTGCCCGTATTCCAACCGGTACGCGCGCCCACTAGCGAGCAGTTGCAGACCCTACTCTCTAAGATCATCAAACGGATCATGCGGTTACTAACACGTAGAGGCTATCTCATTGAAGAGCAGGGAATCACCTATTTGGCCGAAACCGATGCCGATGCCGATCCCGCCTTGGCGCCCCTGCGATCAGCCGCCTGTACTTACCGAATTGCATTCGGCCCTCGGGCTGGCCAGAAAGTACTGAGCTTGAAAACCGTCCCGACAGCAACAAAGGTGACCGCCAAGCGTTGTGTCAGCGACCATGGCTTTAGCTTGCATGCGAACGTGCGCTGCGCCGCCAATCAGCGCAAACAACTCGAACGCCTATGCCGTTACATCACGCGCCCGGCGATGGCCAATGAACGACTCAGATGTAACCGCGCGGGCGATGTCGTCCTGCAACTCAAGAGCCCGTATCAAGATGGTACCACCCATATCGTCATGTCGCCGCTTGACAAAATTGCCGGGAGCGATTTTGAACAACCGAAGGTTGGCCCGAAGGGCGGAGGGCAGGATGCTCGGAGTAATTCATACAACGCTTGGCCGCTTTAGCCCCGCGTCCCAGACTTAACCTGATTCGCATTGATGAAATACTTCCCTGTATTTCACCCTTCGGGTCGCTAGCGCGGTCCAAATCCGTTCCAGACGGATTTGTCATGGCATACTAGCGCCCAACGCCAAACACCGTTCCGAAATCATCCCAGACGAAGCAGTCAACGCCAATAACACGACAGATAAACAGGGTCAGGCGCCTCACCAACCGTCGGCTATCCGCATCAGCTGGGCTCGCTTGCTGAAACGGGTGTTCGATATCGACATCGAACACTGTCCTCATTGTGGGGGTTAACTGAAAATCATCGCCGCCATCAAAGAACCCTCGGTAATCGCTAAGATCCTTGCCCATCTCGGTTTGCCAACCAGGGCACCACCTCGTTCACCGAACCAGGCATTCTGTCTACCCGGAACCGCCTAAATCCAAACCAACAGCCACTTCAATCCGGTTCAGTCTTGATCCGATGATCCCCTATGGTCTTCGCCTTCCAAAACGACTTAATTTGCCAAAGTCCTTGCATTGATCAAGGAAAAAGACTTTACAAAGAGCCAAAAAGTCCGAGTTTAGGTTGTAATTGACAAATCATTGCGCCATTGGTACTTCCTCATTTGAGTAAAAAGGTGGTTTATTCTTCCTATACTCCTCTATACTCACTCCTTAAATAAGGCGCGCATCATGCCCTAAGCTTGTTGCAACTTGTTTCCAGTAGTTTGAAGTACCGCATGCTTCAAAAACAATGGTGGCTGGTTTTAGCATTGCTAACCACACATTAAATTCATCCGCAGAAACCTCTTCATTACTGATGGTTTTATTGCGCCATCAAGGTAGGACAGCCAGTTACCCGACTGCCCCTCACAAATCCCGGCGAGCGGAACTACCGCACCGGGCTTTTCAAAGTTGCTCGCTTCGCACACGGTCTTTAAATACTTAGAAGGCATGACAAATGCGTGGTTTCGCTAAGGGAAAGTCTTTGAGCAATGCCTTAAACCCCGTCCAGTTATAACTGCGCTTCTGACTGCGCCGATTGAGCCATTTCAACAGGATCGATTTTACCTGATAAAAATAATCACTCATACTCTCGGAATTACCCCGGATACCGTAGTAATTCCAGTACCCGCGCAGTTTTCGGTTCAGTGTCGCAAATAACAAGGCTTTCGGCAATCGGCAGTGTTTATTACACCAAACCTTCATGGTCGCTAAAGCCGCTCGATATTTCTTGCGGGACGTACGGCGTTTCAGCACAATATGACCTCGGCGCCCTTTTCCCCAAAAGAATTCAAAGCCCAGGAACTCAAAGCGCCGCTTCGATGTCCTGTCGAACTGGATAATATCGGTCTTTTCAGCCGCGACTTCCAGTCCAAACTTCGCCAAACGCTTGGGCAACACTTCATAAAAGCGTTGCGCATCTTCCTCTAATTCAAACGCACACACAAAGTCATCGGCATATCGACACAGGTACACCCGGCCTTTGCAATGCGCTTTAACGCCCTCTTCAAACCACACATCCAGTACATAATGCAGATATACGTTCGCCAGGATGGGCGAGACTATGCCGCCCTGTGGGGTACCCGTTACCGGGTGCAGTACCTGTCCGTCAATATCCAATATGCCTGCTTTCAACCACCGCCGAATAAGTTTCAACAGTGGCTTGTCATCAATGCGCTTCATCAGCATGTTCAGCAACTTGTTATGGTCGATAGTGTTAAAGAAGCCTTGAATATCCGCTTCCACAACCCAGGCATAATGCCCCGCTCTCAATACCGCCGACAAGTCCTTTATGGCCTTATGCGCACCTGTTCCCGGCCGATACCCATAGCTACAGGACAGGAAATCCTGTTCGTAAATCGCTTCGAGTATCTTTGCCACCGCTGTTTGCAGCAGTTTATCGGCAATCGCCGGTATCCCCAAGGGTCTCAACTTTCCACCCAGTTTAGGAATATACTTTCTAAGCACTAACTTCGCCCGATACCAGCCTCCTTTCACGCTTTCTACCAGGTTTTCGGCATGGCTGACCAGATTTTGTTCGTATTCATACGCACTTTTCCGGTCCACACCCGCCGCCGCTTTCTTGTTGATAAACTTCCAACTCCAAAGCAGAAACTCTACGGTGAGCAGATTGATTAGATTTCGGAACCGATAGGCTCGGTCTTGTGCCGCTTTGTTGGCTATTCCCCTCAGTGAGGTTGGCATCGTATTCTCCAGTTCTTCATGCCCGGTACGTGTTTCCTGTGAGGGCTACACAACTTTGTCCACCCCTTCCCCATGTGATCGGCTCTCCCGTCTCAGAGTACTATGAGTGAATCTGACTCCCATACCGTCTTCAGCCCGCCTTCTTTCGGTTGGATAGACTTACCCGCATAAAACGACTGGTAGGTTTCGGTTTGCCTCGGTGTCCGGGTTTCCCCTTACGTGGCTAAATAGCCACATACCTTGAACCGTTTCCGGGAACCGTATGGATCTCACAAGTTCCTGCCGCTTCTCTCCACACATGCCACGCCCCTGGACACCGACAGCCCCTCCGAAGTCTCACCTTAGCGACTTCTTTGTTTTGGCTTCCGTCACGTTAAAAACGTCGCCGACTGCATTGATTTTGCTAACGATGCTGACATGGCTTCAGGGATGTGCGAATCCCCTGTGGCCTATGTGGTGCTCTGTGTACGCTTCACATGTCCTCCTTTGTTCACGTGGGCCGCAGTCGTAACCGCTAGCCACGCTCCGCCGGATGCGCAACACTTGATACGGGTGGTGAGTTAGACCTTACGAAATCCACTCCTTGGATTTCTCCCGTCTGGGTCTTTCACCCAGAAAGAAGCGACAAGCTTCGCTTGTCGCACTAACAACACAAACCTGGATAACCTGTTTTGCTAAATCTACACCTACGATGGTATGCTTCATTTTGTGGACTCCCGACTGTTTTCTTTGATGAATGATCAGTTTAACCCACCCTGCGTTAAGGGTGGGGGGTGTCCAATTATCTCAACGTATCAATCGTAGGCAGGGTTGGTCTGGCCATTTATGGCAAAGACATTTGTTCCCCAGTCCTCTGGATGGGGCGTATCTTTGGTTTTGTGTGCGTTATGTAGAACGTAATCCTGTCAGGGCGGGGATGGTAGAGCAAGCGGAAGATTATCCTTGGTCAAGTGCGGTTGCACATTGCCGCTTGAAGAAAGATCCTTTGCTTGTGGCTAAACACTCGAAGTATTGGCAGGCTTTTGAATCACTCGAAAACTGGGCAAGTTGGCTACGTGAGAGCGATGACGAGGAGCGGTTAAAGATTGTGCGCCGAATTATTCAGAAAAATTTGCCTTGTGGATCCGATAGGTTTACTGATTGGTTGGAAGGAATTGCTGAACAGGCGTTGCATTTTCGACCCATCGGGAGACCTAATAAAGGGTAGCGTCCCCTTTTTTCACTACGTAAGCCTACCTATGACGAATAGCTAAAGGAAAGAGGTGCAAAATGAAACAGCGTAATCATTCTGTCGCGGACACTAATACGAAACTCTCTCAGTATTTGGTTTTCAATTTTTTTGCTGTGCTATTTATTGGCTTTGCAAGTAGCACTTATGCAGCTGATCTGCGTGTCATGAAAACCGGTCTAGGCAAAGGCTGGATTCAAGGGCCTGGGATATCGTGCGGTATCGTGAGCACCAATGTGGCAACTGATACGGATACGACCGACAGTACTTGCAACGTAACCTCAGCCACCTATTACCTTAACTGCTACTACGCTTCCTGGATCCACGTTCGCAGGCTGGAGTGGTGACTGTACCGGTCCGACATGCACTGTCACTATGCCTATGACCGAAACGCTTTCGGTATGCGCTAAGTTCACATTGGACACAGCGGTTCCAGGCCTCACTGATTCGGATTTAATACCCGCAGGAATAAACGCGTATCTGTTAGGCCTTGGAGCTACAGTAAACTCGCAGGCAGAATTTGTAGCTGCCTTGCCTGAAGAATTCAGACAAAACTGGATTCTAATGACTCGATCGGAAAGCTTGCAGACCGGCACGGGCGGGTTTCCTCGGATAATGCTGGTTAGCGAAGATTCAACGAAAGCTTTTACCCTCGGCCTGGTCGAACACTCTTCTTACCCAGGTTCACACCCTAACGCGATTGAATATATGCAGTGGGACGACAGTGAAAAGAATTTTCGATTTCACGAAATCATTGTCGAGGAAATACCTGGCTTGGATGAAATTAGCCCAGGTGTCTTCCGGTTTCCAGCAAGACCCGTACGGCAACTTACCCCAGACGACCCTAAATGTTTTGCCTGTCACTCTACTAGAAATGTGCCAAACAATGGATCCACACCCGGAACAACCGGTAATCCAATCGGTTCAGTTAAGTCCAAAAACAAACCCAACTGGGACACCTATGACAGCTGGGGAGGCATGTTGGCGTTCAATCGTGACCGCATCTACAAAGGATCGATTGAAGCAGCCGCCTTCAGAAAGTTAATGAACTTATGGAGCTGGCAAACCAATGAAGCCGTCCGATTGGTGATCGAGCAACTTGAACTGCAGCCACCCTGGGTGACTGACACAGTGAGGCCCGACGATAGAATTACTCGCTGGGACACTGCCGGCACTGAAGGCGGGCCAAATGACGGCCATATCCGTTTCGATTTTGACCCGCCTTATCCAACGGTTGAAAATGAACCCGTTCCCACAGTAGGCGCTGATATACCTGTTGATTATACGTTCGACCGTTCGATACCTAACAACACCTCGTCAACTGTCGTTCGAAATCTTGAATTTGTGGTGTTACAACATTTAAACAACGATGATACAGGTATGAGATTTGGGGAAGACGAAGGTCGCGGTACGAATTTCTTAAACAATCTCTATCTGGGTTTAAATCCGCAACGCGTTGCGGATGAAATGATCCCCAAAGGAACGGCATCTAACATCTTCGCAACGGGTAGCGTGCCAATTGACGTCCGACCTATTGCCCTTGCGATTGATAAGGGCTGTATCACTGTAAGTGGCGGGTCAAATATCACCTCAACGCAGTCTATTTCGGGCGTCACTTCCCTAGCGGCACTTGACTTTTTTAAGGCTCGAAACGGTATGGAATTCAATGACGTTTATGATGACACGCGCCGACGTGCTCAAAGCATATCGCGTCGCAGAGCCGATATTCAAAAACTAAATCTGGACCGTGATGGGGATGTGTATGTCTATTCATCCGGCGCAGATGCGGTCGTAGGGCTTATTGACATGCACGAAAGTAGCACTGATGGAATTGTTGCAGATCCAGATCCGACCAGCACCGCAAGTTTAAGGCTACGACAGTTGCGTCAAGAAATATTCCGTCGATCCATTGAGCCAGGTGAGCTAGGCAGTTGGGACCAAACTGCCATGGGAGGAATTTTATGTGGATCGTGAACAATACAGCGTAAATACACCAGCAATTTCGCTGTATCGCTATTTCCTCGAACCTCTTGGTGTATCTGTCGATAAATGGTCGATGGGAGTACGCGGAAGATCGCGCACCTATTCATTCGCCGATCAATTTAATCTCGACGATGCCAGCGGCAAGAGTTATACCGCGACACTTAAAACTGAATTAGGAGCAAGTCTCGGTGTTTCAATCTGCACCGACATTATGCCGTTAGTTGACGCAGAGTTTGCCCGACTACCCGGTGCTGAGGACACTCCACCTTACACAGACATTCAAAGAATATTCAACAAAAGCTGCATCGAATGTCATGGGGGTCTTAACTACCATCCCTTTCAAGGTGAAATAAAACACGATATATCAATAGGATAGAAAATAGTTGTAGACAAGCACCTTAATCATCTGGAAAATATCAAGGGAACTTATATTCGATGATGAGGGGTAGACATGAAATTCGACGACATTTTTCAGCGTTTTACAGAGAAAAGCCCGGTCGCCGTGAGCGTTCACATTCTGCTCGAACGGATATTCAGTCCGGACAAGCTCAATCAATGGTTTGAGAAAACAGCGGTTAACCAATATACGCGGGAGTTGTCGTTTTCGAGCCTTTTTGAATTGATGAATGGCGTGGTATTCAAAATGTTCCCTTGTGTCTTCAATGCCTATCAAAGTGCGGACGAGACGATTGGCGTTTCGGTCACGTCAGTCTATAACAAGCTGAACGGACTGGAAGCCTCTACGTCAGCTACCCTGGTTCACGATACCGCGCAAGAGATGACGGAGATTATCGAAGCCTTAGGCGGCCCGTGTAAACCGTGGTTACCGGGCTATCGTGTCAAAGTGCTGGATGGCAACTGTATCGAGGCGACAGAACATCGTTTGCAGGTGCTCCAAAACACTAAGGCTGGACCCTTGCCAGGAAAATCACTGAATGTGTACGATCCCGCGTTAGAGATGGTCATCGATGTGTTCCCCTGCGAGGATGGGCATACGCAAGAGTGGGCCTTGCTGGGGACGGTATTATCGACGGTCCAGGCACGGGATATCTGGATTATGGATCGTAATTTTTGTGTCAGGGACTTTCTCTCGGGAATTGTTGATCGTGGTGGCTTTTTGATCTGCCGCCAACATGCGTCGATGCCTTGGACGGCTCTCGGCGATGAACGTTATGTGGGCAACACCGAGACGGGAAAGATTTATGAGCAATGGATCGAGGTCACCGATACGGCAGGGAGGGTTCGGAAATATCGTCGGATACGGGTTTGCCTGAATACCGCGACACGCGACGGTGAGCATGAGATTTGCGTGTTGACGAATCTACCGAAATCAGTCGCCGATGGCAGACTGATCGCCGAGATGTATCGTAAGCGCTGGACGATTGAAACCGCGTTTCAAGAATTGGAAGCTCATCTCCATTCGGAAATCAACACCTTGGGTTATCCGAAAGCCGCCTTGTTTGGATTTTGCATTGCCCTGGTGGCCTACAATCTATTGGCTGTTGTTAAAGCAGCGCTCCGGGCTGTCCACGGCGAAGAAACCATCGAGAATGATGTTTCCAGCTATTATTTAGCCGGTCATATTGGCAGAACCCATGAAGGCATGATGATCGCCTTGCCATCGGAGTACTGGGTTGGATTTCAAAGTCTTCCGCTGACTGAATTGGTTGAGGTGCTCCTACAACTCGCTCATCACGTCAAATTATCCCAATTTAAAAAGCACCGTCGTGGGCCGAAAAAGCCACCGCCAAAACGTGACCAATTTCCCAAGCAGCCACATGTCTCAACTGCTAGACTCCTTGCGGCAAAGAAAAAGAAAAAAATGGCACCTTGAAAGGGATGGTCTTAACTACCCACCTGTTAGAAACTACCCAGCGGGGAACTTTGATTTATCGGAAGACGAAGATCCGCCAACCGGTCAACGCAGACTAGGGCGCTCGCTAAGTGAAGCCAGAAGGTTAATCGGTGCTCCCGGATGTGATCTGAGTGATGTTACGTGTACTACCGTCAATGCGATGAATCTGGCTAGCAGTCTTATTTATCAACGCATTACCGGCGAAGGAAAATTGCAGCACCCTTACGATCCAAGCAACATAGATCGTTCAGATGAGGACTGTCTAAAGGGGGGTCTTATGCCTTGCGGAGGCCCACCGCTTAGCAAAACGGATATTGAAACCATTAAGCGATGGATAGTGGGCAAGGGTCCAAACACAGAAGGCGACCCGCATATTAGAACCATTGATGGTGTGAATTACGACTTTCAAAGCGCTGGTGAATTTGTGTTGCTGCGCGATGCCGGCATGGAGCTCCAGGCTCGTCAATCGGCTGTTACGACCGCCGGACCTTTGCGAACCAATGCCCATACGGGTTTGAGTTCCTGCGTGAGTGTTACCACAGCAGTCGCAATCCGGGTCGGTGAACATAGAATTACCTATCAGCCAAGTTTAAATCCACAATCAGATAGTGAATTCTCAACTCATAAGCCAAGCTCTCAATCGCCTCGACTACAGCTAAGAATTGATGGCAAACCAGCCTTGCTATAGTCTCTAAGAAAAAGAATTTGGCCAAATGCAGTTATGCGTGGTCAGCGAGTTCCTTGAATTTCACGAACAGTGCAAGTACCTCATCGGCAGCATTGTTGAATTGCAAGAGGGCCTCTGCGACCTTGTTTTTTAGATCGTCGAACGTTGGGAAATGATGGAGATGGGTTCCCTGTTCTTTGATTTTTTTCCACAGCTTCTCGATTGGATTGTAGTCGGGTGAGTAAGACGGCAATTGGTAAACAGTCAGTCGGTCTTTATGGTCCTCAAAGAACGCCTTCATTGCCTTGCTGGTATGGTAGCGCGCACCATCCTGTATGAGTACGATAGGCTGTTTGGTTTGTGCAAGCACTTCGGTCAAATAGGTCATGTAGGTTTGTGAGTTAAAGCGTTCTTCCTGGCATTTGTAAAAAAACCGTCCCGTAAAATAATCAATCAAGCCGAGCACCTTGTAGCCTTTACGCTTGCCGGACGTCTTGATGGTCGGTTGCTGGCCTTTTCGTGCCCACGTATAGCTGAGCGACCCCCATTGTGGAAATGACGCCTCATCGCCAAATAACAGTAGCGCCTTTTTTTGTTTTGCCTCGGCTAGAATCGCTGGCCACTTTTGATCCAGCCACTGTTGGCTGGCCTCTTCATCCAGGTGATCGGAAACAAACCGTGCCTTTTGATAAGAAAAGCCCATGTTTTTGAGCAATTGACTGATATAGTGAACGCAATAGAACACGCCAAATCGCTCATGGATTAAGCCTTGAATCATTGGGCTGCGCCAGCAATTACCCACAAACCCTGCAGCCGCGGGGCCCGCGTCTATGACAGCCGCTAATTCACTCCGTTGTTCTTTGGTCATTTTCGAAGGCCTTCCCGGTGGCTTCTTCGATCTCAGTCCGACAACACCGCCGACCAACAAACGCTTGATCCATTGTCGAACCGCTTCGGCTGAAACTCGAAGCATTTTGGCCACCGCTTGAATAACCTGCCCCTCAGCGAAGGCCAGAACTGCTAAGATCCGTTTCACCCACGGCAAATCACCTTTTTGCTGGGCTCGCTTCAATTCTTCGAGCAAATCATTCTGGTGGGCCTTGGAGAGATTAAGTTTAAAAATTAACATGGGGCAGCTCCTTATTGACTAGAGATTAACCCATGTCAGACTAAACACTTGTTACTCTAATGTCTAATCGAGCTACCCTGTCGCTATTTTGCTCAGCACGCCAAGATCTTTTTCTTAAAGTCTATAGGTGAAGACGCTATTACTCTCAAAAAAGGCGGTCGCATTGTATCCACCAACAATCAGGGTGGCCTGGAAGTTCAATTTCCAGGGGGTACGCGAGTATCAGTCACCCCTTCCTTTTCGGAAAGCCTCCAGCTCTACTACATGAATATAAACGTTTATCACGGTCGGGCTGTCGAAGGCATAATGGGTGCGATTGCGCCAAACAACTGGCTTCCAAGATTATCTAACGGTGATTTTTTAGGGCCCCGTCCCACCAGCCTTGCACAAAGACACGAAGACCTCTATGAAACGTTCGCCGACTCTTGGCGGGTAGATGAAACGAATTCACTCTTTTACTATGAGCCTGGCCTAACACCAGACTCCTTTGTCGTTGCCGATTGGCCAGTATCAGAGGCTCAAAACTGCCTGGCTCCACCGCAACCGGGTGTACCCATGACAGCATAGATTACCTCCACAATTGGACAAGCGCAAGCAGAACAACTCTGTGGAGGTCTTGTCGATCTTCAGCGCCGAGATAATTGCATTCAAGATGTCATGGCAACGGGAGATCCTATTTTTGCAGGAGCTTACCTGCAATCACAAAACCTGGACCAACGAATACTCATAGCGCCCCCCGAACTTACCAGCCCGGCACGTAATGCGGAGCTACCGGCCAACCAAGTGGATTTTGAGTGGAGCCCAATTCCTGGCACTGAAGATGTTGATGTAACTCATTACCACTGTCTTTGGAAGAGCGCTGAACGCTATGATTTCAACAAATGCACGGTATTAGGCCAAGATGGCGGCCCGCTGGATGAATTTTTCCCTCCTGCATTGGAGAAATATTTATCGCCTGTTGTTTGTATCATCTTACTAGTGATACTCATGTTGCTTGCGCTAGTACTGTTCATTGCAAACAAACGCAGAGCATCCTTATTCGTGCTTTTCCTTGCACTACTACTTGCGGTGATTTGCTGGCTTCACATTCAACCCGGTTCAAGTGAGCCGACTAGCGTAAGCATAAAGAACCTTGAACCTGGTGAAACTTATCGTTGGAAAGTTGTTACTGAAACTAAAGATGGGCTTGTCAATGAAAGTGAAACCTTTCGATTTGAGGTGAAGGAGTGACGTCGGCCAGGTGAAAGAGTATAGGCGGAATAAACGCCCTTTCCCATCCAATCTACTACAAGCAATGTAAAGGGCACGCAAAAGGGCACGGGGTCCGGTCTTGCATGTTGCACCCTGCCGAATACGGCGCACTACCTGACTAACCGGTGCATAATGCACGCCAAAAAATCCGCTATTTGCCGCATTGTGTAGCCGCCCGAAATGTAAGCCTGTGCAATCGCTGTATCCCTATCGGCGTATCGTTCCCTGTAATATGCAAGTGGTTTTGCGATGGGCCGCTGCTGGGGTTTGGGGATTTCGTCCAGTGACTGATTGCATTCTATCCACGACTGAGTTTGAGCAACAAATTCATCGGAACCCGATAGCTCCGCGCAGCGGAGCTAAAAAAGGGACAGGGGACAGATTTATTTATGAGCTATACTTCTGGCAAGTAAAATTATTTATAGGAAGTTGGTATGCCTAGAGTCGCGCGTGTGGTGTTACCTAATTACCCGCATCATATAGTGCAAAGGGGACACAATCGGCAAGTTGTTTTTGCAGTGGACTCGGATTTTGAATATTATTTGGAAACTTTGTCACAATGGCGTGAGGTTTATGGCATTCGCGTGTACGCTTGGAAAACCTAGGGGTCAGACTCGATAGATCATTCAACCCCCCACCGCCCCAAAACAACCAACAATGGTCCTCCAGTAGATTCCATTTATCTACAAGCCTATAAACCCGATAAGTCCTCAGAAAACGCGAGATCCAATTCGCCTGCTATACGTTGGAGTCGCTTATCTTGTGTCCACAGTGACGCTTCTGGCGACAAGGATACTGAAGCAAGCAAATGCAAATCCACAAAACCTATGCCTTTACCCATGAGCCGATTACGTTCGAGAAAGTATAACGCTTCCCTGTCCGAAACCGTCGGGATTACCGGCAAACTAGCCCATAGGTTCAGAAGAACACTACGATCCTTAAGGTTTCCGCAGGCTAATTCCCCAACGATCATTGGATGCATGATTACACAATGACGATCAAGTAAAACCGATAAGTTGTGCTCGGCATGACGCAAATGGTCAATCCAAACTGACGTATCAACCAAAATCACTCGGCGGTATCGACACGACGGCGTGGAACGGATTTAAGTTGTGGTTGAGAACCACCCAGCTTCGCCAGACGACGAGCGCTTTCACGCTCAATCAACGCTTTAAGACCTTCGCGAACTAAAGCAGTTTTTCCGGCAACACCAGTAAGACTTTTTGCCTGTTGGAGTAATTCGTCATCAATATTGAGTGTCGTACGCAAAACCATCACCGTATGGGAAAAGCATCATTATATGCACCCTATAGATGTACTTCAAGTCGATTAGTTTCGATTTATTGACGTGGGATCTATGGGGAACTGTTGGGTCAGTGTAAATTATTAGGGTGATAGGTTTAATCTACCAATTTATTTTTGTTGCCAGCATTTTGGCGGATTACGCTAGCGCGAAGCACAAACCGTGGCGTATATAATTCTCGTTATACTGTTTTAAAAATCAGTCATCAGGAACTCCCCAAAAAGTCTATTCCAATCTATAAATGGCCCTGAAATTGGGAACAGATCATGAATAACCTTTTAACTGGAGCGGAAGAGGTGTCAAGGAGGAGTTTGTAGCGTAGCGGAGGAATCTCCTTGACACTTCTGAAGCGTAAGTTAACCTCAATTTATGATCTGTTCTCGGTTTCAGGGCCATTTCATATTGGACAAGACTCACCTTGCTTAATGATACTATATAAAGTATCATTCTTAAAATGAGCAAGGCAGATAAAGTGATACAGAAAATGCGAGATAACCCAAAGGATTGGAAGTTAGATTCTTTGGAATCCATCGCAAAAAGGTTTGATATTCAAGTAAGAAAGTCTGGAGGCAGTCATGCGGTTTTTATGCATCAAGATTCGAGCATTGTGGTGACCGTGCCCTCCAAACGGCCTATTAAGTTAGTTTATATCTATCAGTTTCTAGCGCTAATTGATGATATTGGAGTGTGATTTATGATTAATATTAAATATCCTTTTGAAATGAAGCCATTATCGAAGGAAGATGGAGATGGTTGGCTAATAATTTTTCCTGACCTACCCGGTTGCATGTCTGATGGAGAAACACCAGAAGAAGCCATGGAAAATGGAAACGATGCCTTAGAATGCTGGATTCAAGCTTGCAAGGAAGCTGGTAGAGAAATACCAAGTCCAGGAGAGTCATCGAGTGGAAAATTTATGACTCGAATTCCTAAAAGTTTGCATAGTCGACTTATTTCAAGAGCAAAGCAAGAAGGTGTTAGCATGAATGCATTGGTATCCTCATTTATTGCTGAATCTTTAGGCCGAAAGGAAAGTAACTCGAATCAGGCCTAATCGACGGACGAGATGGAACAAACTCAATTCCCAGACCCAGAGTCAAATCGAAAAACCCTATCGTCCCAAAGCTCTCGAAGAAATTCTTGATACGGCCAAATAACGATGCCATCCTCGGTGATCCTTTTCTTTGTATCAAGGCTGACGACACAGAATTGGGCTACCAAGTCTTCTTCCGCCAAGGCGCGCAGACCCTTCAGATGTTTATCCACAACGTGGTTTGTTCCTTTGACTTCAATTGCCAGCCGACTGCCCACGACAAAATCGACTTCGAATTGAGAGGTTGATCTCCAATATTGCAATGGTTCATCAATCCGTGAATAGGACAAATACGCCCTTAACTCCAACGCCATGAAGTGCTCAAAAGCCTTACCAAATAATTCGGATCTAAGTTCAACCTTCCACGCCGCGTCAGATTGTTGACGACGCCGACATCGAAAAAGAAATGTTTTGACCGCGTGATGGCCTTACGTTTTTTGGTCGACCTAAAAGCAGGAACAAGAAATCCAATCAAAGTATCCTGTAGAATTTGAAAATAGGCTTCTACAGTTTTGACTTTTACTCCGGAATCGCTACTGATGTTCGTATAGCTAATTTCATCCCCGTTGGCTAGCGCGCATACTTCCAAAAAACGCGTGAACCCCGGCAAGTTTCTGGTCAATGATTCCGCTTGTATTTCTTCTTTAAGGTAGGTTCCGACATAAGCCTTTAAGAATTCCTTTGCATATTCTTTCCCGTAAAATTCTGGGAGGCCCGTAGAATTAATGTAGGTGAGAAGGTCGAAATTTTCGATCTCGGCCGAAACCAGAGGGAGAAGTTCCGCGGTAAACGCTCGTCCCGCCAATAAATTTGCCGCGCCTCGTTTTAACTTTCTAGCACTGCTTCCGGTCAACAAGAATTTTTGTTTACGCTTGGCGATCAAACGGTGAACCTCGTCAAGTAGAGCCGGGAGTTTCTGAATTTCGTCAATTACGACGAGATCGTCCGCCGTTGTCTCCTCGGAAATAATCCCAGGATCTCTTAGCAAACGCTGAAAAATTTTTGGATCCAAAAGGTCGTAGACCCTGGCGTTGGGGAGGCACTGTTCAATTAACGTGCTTTTGCCGGTCGCACGAGGGCCAAAAATGAAAAAGCTACGTATTTGCAAAAGGTCAACGAGTTTGAGATTGCGTTTGTACATCGCCTGCCTGATAAGATCATGAATAATAAATACCGATTATCATAATATTCGGCAATAAGGCATCTGTCAATGAGGCTTTATGAATATTTCATTGGCGTAGCAAACATGGACCACTCACTGTATCGGACTATGCGCGCTATCCTATCAAAACCGTACGCGATGCCCTTATGGGCTTGCCTAATCCAACGTCTATAAGACATAGTTTGGCCAGTCATGAGATTCGTTCGGGTACCCGGCCCTATACAGGAGATAGCAGGAGCTTGCTTGATGAGCCTTAAAAAGCTCTGAAGGAGGGAGATTACGATGTTCCCGATATATTTCGAAAATTGTCGCTTCCAACGGGCGCTCGTGACACTTGCCTCTGAGATCTTATCCCTGGGTAGCGAGTAGCCCATATGAAAAATAACAACCCACAAACATATTCCCGATACGAACCATCAAGGTTCAGAGGTTTAAAGAAGCCTGGAAAGGAGCTTGCGGAATCAGCCGCATGGTAAGCCTCGTGCCGTCCACCGCATGATGAACCCCCGTCGTGCCCAAATAATCAATTTCTGGAATCAAGAAGTTTGGCCAATTTATCCGCGGGAAGATAACCGGGCCAGGTATTTCCGTCATCGAATACGATCATAGGCGTTCCTCTGGCGCCGAAAGCGCTGCTTAGCGCCATGTGTTCGAGAACCGGATTGTCGCAGGTTTTGGTTTCCATGGTTTGACCTTGCTTGGCGGCGGTCAAAGCTTTGTTTCGATCATCCGAGCACCAGACCGACACCGCTTTATTATAAGAATCTGAATCTTTACCGGCGCGGGGGAAAAAAAGATACTGTATGGATATTCCACGCTCCAGATATTGATCGATTTCCGAATGCAACTTTCGGCAATAACCGCAATCGATGTCGGTGAAAACCGACACAACATGTTTGGGTTTTTCGGATTTAAAAATAACCATCTTCTCCGGCCCAACCTTGTCAATCGCATTGGCTCGAGCACGAGCAACCTTCGGTTCGGTAAGATCCTTTTTGGTTTTTAGGTCTCTCAAGGTTCCTTGAAGCAGGTACCGGCCATCCGCGGACACGTAATACAATTGCGGCCCGATGAATACTTCGTATAGACCTTTAACTTCGGATGGTTGAACGGTATCGACCTTAAGTCCTGGATAAGCACGCTCAATTGAATTCTTTATCGTATTTTGATCCGCTATCGTTGAAGTCACAAACACGGACAAACATAAAATCACACCGTATTTCAATAAGTTATTTATCATTAATTTTTCCATTTTCAATGACTACGCCAATAATCGTTCAATATCCAGAAAAAACGCAAGCCCCATCAACGAAACCAGAAGAGCGATGCCTACCTGCTGGCCGATCAATTGGGCATGCTCCGATACCGGACTGCCCTTAATCGCTTCGATCAGGAAGAAAAACAAATGCCCTCCGTCGAGTACCGGGATTGGTAAAAGGTTGAGAACACCTAAACTGATGCTGACAAGCGCCAGAAACTTACAAAACTGTATGAATCCCACGCTGGCCGATTCCCCGGCGTATTGAGCTATACTGATCGGGCCGCTTAAATTTTCAACCGAAGCCCTGCCAACTAACATTCGACCGACCATCTTTAATGTCAAAACAGAAAAATCGACCGTTCTGGAAACAGCTGCGCCAAAGCCTTCAACAATACCTAAACGATATTCTACCTGGGTACGCTGGTAAAGATCGGGAGGCACGGTCACACTCGCTCCGATTCTGCCTACGGTTTCATCGCCGGATGCTATTGCTTCAGGGTGTAAAACAATCGGAAGGTTGACGCCGTCCCGTTCAATAATTATATTTAAGTCCACTTCAGGATGGCCGCGAACATACGCCACCCAATGGGACCATGTTTCTATTTTTACCCCATCCGCGCTAAGAACCAGGTCACCCTTAAGCAAACCAGCTTTGGCAGCGGGACCACCCTCTTGTACCGAATCAATTTTCGGTGGTAATACCGGTTCCCATGGGGTAAAACCTAATTGCTCTTTCAATAATTCCGGTTTATCCCGAATCCGCGAAGGTACGGACAAAATTCGAGTGGCAGTTTGTTCATCTTCCGACCTGACATCAATTTTTATGTCGCCCTGCTCTAAGATGACGATAAGTAATCGACTCATGGCAACATTCCAGGTCGGCGTATCCCGTCCCGCGATTTTTAATATTTCGTCGCCTTCCTTGAATCCTGATTGGGCGGCCAAAGTACCGGAATCAACGGATCCCAAAATTGGACGTATTCCGATTTCTCCCGTGCAGAAAACAATCCAATAGAGCAGTACCGCCAACAACAGATTAAAAACCGGGCCCGCCAATACTACCGCGGTTCGAACTGAAAGCGATTGACGGTTAAACGCATGGGGTAAATCCGCCGCGGTTACGTCGCCTTCGCGTTCATCGACCATTTTTACGTAGCCACCCAGAGGCACGGCAGCCAAAATAAACTCGGTTGAGTCAGAATTTTCCTGGTACGACCACAGCCGTTTCCCGAAACCGATGGAAAAACAAATAACCTTAACACCGAGTCTACGAGCAACCCAAAAATGGCCGAACTCGTGAATGGTAATCAATACGCCAAGTGCTAGAACGAAGAAGAATATGGTGTGCGCAACATCGCCCATTTCAATGATACCTGGAGGAATTAATGAATTTTTCTGAAATTTGTCTGGCTTTACGATCCGATTCGAGAACCATCTCAATACTGTCCGCCGAATTTTGCGGATATGAATTCAGGGTATGGTCAACGGTGTCGGCGATCTCGGTAAAACCGATCCGCCGCCCTAAAAATGCCGCCACCGCAACCTCATTTGCCGCATTGAGCACCGCCGGTATTATTCCCCCTGCTCTAACGGCCTGACGCGCAAGCCTTAAACAAGGAAACCGTATTTCATCCGGGGGTTCAAAATCCAATCGTTTGACGTCTAGAAGATTTAAAGGTTCCGCACCCGATTCAAAACGATCCGGCCAAGCTAAAGCGTGGGCAATGGGAATCCGCATATCCGGATTACCCATCTGGGCCAATACCGTTCCATCGACGTAATCCACCATGGAATGAATCACACTTTGCGGATGGATCACCACCTCTATATTTTCATCCGAAAGCGAAAAGAGAAGGCAGGCTTCGATTAACTCCAACCCTTTGTTCATCATTGTAGCCGAATCCACCGATATTTTTTGCCCCATATCCCAATTGGGATGGGCGACGGCCTGTTCCGGAGTGACTTTAAGCAGTTGATCCAACGGGGTTGTCCGAAATGGCCCGCCCGAGGCTGTCAATAAAATCCGCCTCACTTCCTTCACAGTGCGCCCGGCTTGATAGTTTGGAGGCATGCATTGAAAAATCGCATTATGTTCGCTGTCGATGGGTAACAGTTGCGCGCCTGATTGGGTAACAGCCTCCATAAAGAGGATGCCAGACATGACAAGGGCTTCCTTGTTAGCCAACAATACACATTTTCCGGCGCGAGCCGCGGCCAGGGTTGGGATCAAGCCCGCGGCGCCGACAATTGCCGCCATCACCGAATCGACCTGGGGTAGCTGTACCACTTCTTCCAAAGCCTGGATACCGGATAATACGGCGACATTCAACGTTGACGAATCTTTCAACCGTTGTTTTAGAATATCTGCCTGTGTACGGTCGACGACAACCGCGAAATCGGGTTTATGGGCCAAGCATTGCTTAAATAGTTCCTCGATGTTTTTGTGTGCGGTGAGTGAAACCACCCGGTAAAGGTCAGGATGTCTGGCAATGACATCCAGCGTGTTTATACCGATGGAGCCCGTAGACCCTAAGACACAAATACCTTTCACAGATAATTTTCACTCATCAAAACGAGGCCCAGATAAAATATCGGAACGGCGGCAATCAGGCTATCTATGCGATCAAGCACCCCACCATGACCGGGCAAGATCCGGCCACTGTCCTTTACACCACGCCAGCGTTTGACCAAGCTTTCGAATAAATCGCCACTGACGGAAAACATCACGGTCAGCAACGATAGCAAAATAAAATCCATGGTTCTTTGGACGCCCAAACCCAGGATTTGACAAGCAACAACAGCGTAAAGAATCGTAACGGCAAGTGCCCCGTATAAACCAGCTACGGTTTTCCCGGGACTAATTTCGGGAGACAATTTTGTTTTCCCCCAACGCTTTCCAGCGAAATACGCCGCTATATCGGCGCACCAGATCAAACAAAGAAAAAACAGTATGGTATCGGTGCCATAAAAATACAGCCTAGTCATATAAACACAAGCCATTACCAAAACAAACCAACCTACAATTAATTTTGTTCTTCGCTTGGGTCTCAGTTTCAACATTTTTCCTGGAAAATGCTTCAAGACTACACTGATGAAAATCCACCAGAGTACCACTGGGATAACGATCCAATCAATAACTCCGGAATATTCTATTAATTGGGTCGTTTCCATCAAACTCGAAATCAGATCGATTAACCCGGACCAAGAGTACAACGAAAATACACCCAGAGCAGTCACCCCGACAAACACAATCCGAAGCACGATAGATTTCAAGTCAGCCAAATCCGACCACTCCCAGGCAGCCAATAACATGACAAAACCAATAAAAAGTGCATAGGAATCGTAAGATGATTTTAATATGGCGAGAACAGTAAGAAGAACCAGGATAATCGCTGTCAGAATTCGGTATTTAAGCATTTTTTGTTTTTAGGTTTCTGGAAAATTAAACGACCGGGATTGCGCCGGATAGGGCTTCTTCGTATTCAACGCCTGCTCTGCACTCGATACGAGCGCGTGTTAAGGAGCGCATAGTGGGCCTTGTGGCGTAACACGGAAGACGGAGCCATAGACAAGCAAATCTGGTAGCGTAAATTTTGCAAGATGCCTTATTAAATGGAACCGATTGATGGAAATTATTTGGCTGATTCTATCCGACTTTCGCTTCAATTTGATCACCGGTATAACCAAACCGCCGTTCCCGTCCAGCGTAATCATCGATCGCTTGTTGAAACGCATTTTCATCAAAGTCAGGCCATAGCGCAGGTGTGAAATAGAGCTCCGTATAAGCCAACTGCCACAGCATGAAATTACTGATTCTTTTTTCCCCACCGGTCCGTATAAATAGGTCGGGCTCGGGAAGGTCGGAAAAAGATAAATGTGATTGGAAGTCCTCTTCAGAAATCTCCGAGGCCTTTAACTCCCCGCGTTCCACTAATTCGGCGAGCTTTCGAAAGGCTTGAGCGATATCCCACCGGCCGCCGTAATTGGCTGCGATGATCAATGTCAAACGCGCACCGTTTTTTGTTACTTCCTCCGATTCGGAAATTTTCGATTGCAGGCGTGGAGTAAGGGCGTTGCGGTTTCCAATGAATTTCAAGCAAACACCTTTTTTTAATAGCTTCGCCGTTTCCCGCTTCAAAACCAGAGAAAACAAATTCATCAGGAGCGCAACTTCCTTCGGTGGCCTGCGCCAATTTTCACTACTGAACGCGAATAGTGTCAGGACCCCAATTCCATTATCGATACAAAAATCAACCGCTTTTCGTAACGATTCGACACCGGCATGATGTCCTGCTATCCGAGGCAATTTACGCTGCTTGGCCCAACGTCCGTTGCCATCCATAATGATTGCGATATGCTGGGGCAAACTTACGATGTGTTGGGGACCTGTTTTTTTCATTAAAGTCTTCAAAGAGTTTTGGCCTAATTTGCCCTCGCGTCAATCAAAGGACTGCCTTTTAAAACTTCTTTTGTAAAGAAAAATCCAAGGATTAAATAGAAAGCAATTCCGCCTCTTTTTTCTCTAAGAGGACGTCAATTTCCTTGATGAATCTATCCGTCAACTGTTGAATTTTTTCTTCACCGCGGTGTTCGTCATCTTTTCCGACTATTTTTTCCTTCAATGCTTCCTTAAGTTCCGCATTCCCATCACGACGAATGTTACGAATCGCTACCTTTGCGGTTTCAGCCTCATGCCTGACTAATTTTACGAATTCCCGGCGCCGTTCTTCAGTAAGAGCGGGTAAGGGTACTCGAATAACGGTGCCCGATGTAATCGGGTTTAAGCCAAGACCGGAGGTCATCAAAGCCTTTTCTATTGCTTGGACCATGGGTTTTTCCCACGGTGTAATACTTAATGTCCGAGAATCTTCCACAGCGACGTTGGCAACCTGAGCCAAAGGCGTATCGGCACCGTAGTACGATACGTGAATATGATCCAGTAAACTTGTATGCGCCCGTCCAGTCCGAATTTTGGATAATTCGTGCTTTAAGGATTCAACGCTTTTGGCCATTCGGGTCGACGCATGTTTTTGAATATCATCGATCATGTCTTTCTCCATTATGAATTAACGACCCGATGTTTTCCCCTTGCATCAGACGCTTTAATGCACCGGAATCAAAAATATTCATTACTCTTAAGGGCATGTTGTGGTCCCGGCAAAGTACTAAAGCGGTGGCGTCCATGACGTTAAGTTTTTGATGTAAAGCTTCGTCGAATGTGAGACAGGAATAAAATTCGGCGTGGCTATCCGTTAGCGGGTCGGCTGAATAAACGCCATCCACCTTGGTTGCTTTGATCAAAATTTCAGCCTCAATCTCCATCGCGCGCAAACTTGCCGCGGAATCCGTTGTGAAAAAAGGATTTCCGGTACCCGCCGCAAAAATAACCACACGGCCTTTTTCCAGATGCCGTACCGCACGGCGCCTGATGTAATCCTCGCAGACCTGATGTATTTTAATGGCCGACATAACCCGCACGGGCTGCCCCCGCTTTTCCAATACATCTTGTAACGCCAGAGCATTGATGACCGTGGCCAACATTCCCATGTGATCGCCCGTTACACGATCTAACCCTTCCGCGGCTTTTTCCGAACCCCGGATGATATTCCCTCCACCGATGACTAATCCTACCTGGACCCCGGCTTCGCACAGTTCCTGGATCTCCATGGCCAAGCGTGTAGCTATCGAGGCATCTATACCACTTGGGCCTGAACCCATCAACGCTTCACCACTCAATTTAAGCAAGATCCTACGAAATACCGGGGCGTTGTTCATTTTTATTCAAGATTAAAAAGTCTGCTGATGGATCGTTTACAAATCATCGATGCTGTCTTCGGCACCCTATGCCATTAGCCTCCGCGCGCCTGCGCCATAACTTCTTCGGCAAAATTTTCCTGCTTTTTTTCGATTCCTTCACCGACTTCGAAGCGTATAAAACGAATGGCGGTTGCTCCACGTTCCTTTAACAATTGGCCGACATCCTTATCGGAATCCTTTACGAAAGGTTGACCGATCAGGGTGATTTCGCGAAGAAACTTTTTAAGTCGACCCTGTATCATCTTTTCTATGATCTCCTTCGGTTTGCCGCTTTGCTCAGCTTGCCCAATCAAAATTTCCTTTTCTTTGCTCATTGTTTCAGCGGGAACGTTTCCTTCGTCTACACAAACCGGACGGCATGCCGCAACATGCATAGCTATATCTTTGCCAAGATTGTCGTCACCCCCTTCTAATTCCACAAGCACGCCAATTCTGCCGCCATGCAGGTAGTTAGAAATTAGCCCATTGGTCGTTGTGTATCGGTCAAAACGCCTTATGTTGATATTTTCACCCAATTTCGCAATCAGATGGCGGCGTGTTTCTTCGATTGATTCAGCGGAATTTGCCGCAGGCATCGCCAACAATTCATCCACATTCGCAACCTCCGAATTTAACACCCGCTCCACGACCATAGCCGCGAAACTTTGAAAATCGTCCGCTTTGGCAACAAAATCGGTTTCACTATTGATTTCGACCATCGCGGCTTTTTTGCCGTCACTGCTGGTCTTTATCGTGATACTACCTTCGGCGGCGGTACGGCCCGATTTTTTATCCGCCTTGGCTAAACCCGACTTACGCATTTCACTGATCGCGGCTTCCAAATCCCCATTGCTTTGAACCAATGCTTTTTTACACTCCATCATCCCCGAACCAGTGCGTTCGCGCAGCTCTTTAACCATCGCCGCTGTAATTTTCATTACTTTTATCCTCTACTTTTTACTTTTAAAATGATAGCAAACAACATGCTTCAATTAAGCATTTTGTTTTACTCGGCGGGCTTTTCCGCATCCGGAGCCTCTTCGGAAGTTGAATCCAATTCGACGAATTCATCCTCTTCAACTTTGGCATCCACGACATTCGACTTACCCTCTAAAATCGCATCGGCGGCATTTTCAACAAAAAGCTGAAGTGCCCGGATAGAATCGTCATTACCCGGAATCATAAAATCCACATCCGCTGGTGTATTGTTGGTGTCAACAATCCCGACAATGGGGATGCCCAATTTTTTTGCCTCGAATATCGCATTTTTTTCGTACCCGACATCGGTGACGAACAACGCGTCTGGAAGTTCGTTCATTTCTTTAATTCCACCAAGGCTTCTTTCAAGCTTTTCCATTTCCCTCTTTAAACCGAGCGCTTCTTTTTTACTGAAGCGCTGCGACAAAGAGCCGTCTTCCTCCATCGCTTCGAGTTCTTTCAAACGGTTGACCGACCGCTTAATGGTTTTATAATTCGTCAGCATACCTCCGAGCCAACGGTAATTGACGTAGGGCATTCCACAACGAATGGATTGGTCCGTGATGATTTGCCTGGCCGCTTTCTTCGTGCCCACAAAAAGGATATTGCCTTTATTAGCCGAAATTTGGGTAAGGTAGGCCATTGCCTCATTGAACATCGGCAATGTCTTTTCCAAATTAATAATATGGATTCGACTTCGCGCCCCAAAGATATATGGGGCCATCTTAGGATTCCAGTAACGGGTCTGATGACCGAAATGAACGCCAGCTTCTAACATCTGGCGCATGGTGACAGCTGTCATAAAAATTTCTCCAATAATAACACCATGTCTGCTAATGCTTTGGTTAGCAAATACGGCATAGAATACATCGTTTGATTCCAGTAGAATCGAGTTAGATGAATTCTAAAGGGTTAGGCCTCCACATGCCCCACCCGGAAACCAACCTTCAAAAAGCTCTCCTAGGATAAATAATCAACCTCGGGAAAGCCTATCAGCTGACACCCAACCGAATGTGACGACACGTGTGTGAATTAATTGCCAAAATGGGCGATGCTTTATACCATAAATAGATTTTCCCAACAATCCATCCACAAAAAAAAGCTGTTATCAATGAGTGTTTCGATAAAAAACCAGGCCGAAATAACGAAAATGCAGGTTGTCGGGCGATTGGCCGCCGAAGTCTTGGATATGATCTCTCCCCATGTCGTTCCGGGTATAACCACCAGTGAACTCAATGAAATTTGTCACGACTATATCGTCAACGAACAGAAGCTTATCCCGGCCCCTCTTAACTATAAAGGGTTTCCGAAGTCTATTTGTACTTCGGTCAATCACCAAGTATGCCATGGCATACCAGGCAAAAAGAAGCTCAAAAATGGCGATATTCTCAATTTAGATGTTACCGTAATCAAAGATGGGTACCATGGCGATACCAGTAAGATGTTTACGGTGGGTGAAGCTTCGATTCTCGCCAAGCGTTTAATCAAAATCACTCAGGAAGCCATGTACATTGGTATTAACGAGGTAAAACCAGGTATCCGCCTCGGCCGGATCGGACACGCCATTCAACGATTCGCCGAATCCAAGGGCTATTCCGTCGTACGTGAATTCTGTGGTCACGGCATCGGCCGTGTTTTTCATGAAGAACCCCAAGTTCTGCATTATGGCAAAGCCGATACCGGTTTGGTGCTTCAACCGGGGTTAATTTTTACTATTGAACCGATGATCAATGCCGGAAAAAGGCATGTTAAAGTCCTATACGATGGGTGGACCGCCGTCACAAAAGATCGAAGTTTGTCCGCTCAATGGGAGCACACCATACTGGTTACGGAAACCGGCTTTGAAATTCTCACTCTGCGTGAAGAAGAAAATGTCTCAAAACACGATATTGCCAATTAGCAGCGAATTATTCGAATCGCACAATCCTATACCAGCATTTAAAACCCTCCTTGGGCAAAACCGAAAGGATCAGGCCGATCTGTTTAAATTAGGCACACCGGTACTCGATCTCCTTAAAGCCCGCTCTGATTTTATTGATAAATTGTTAATTGGGTGCTGGGAAAATTTTCTGAACCCGAATGAGTGCCGGTTAGCATTGATAGCAGCAGGCGGGTATGGACGGAGAGAGCTACATCCTCACTCCGATGTCGATATTTTAGTGCTCCTTGATTCTCAAAATCCCAGTGTGTATCAAAATGCGTTAGAAGGCTTTTTTACATTTCTTTGGGATATAGGATTAAATATCGGGCATGCGGTATTTACCGTCGACGAATGTGCAAAAGAAGCAGAACATGATCAGGCTAATATAACGAGACTTATGGAGAGTCGTCTTATCACCGGATCGCCCAATCTTTTTGATGAAATGAAAGCCCGGACCGCGCCTGATCGAATCTGGCCATCCGGCGAGTTTTTCCACGCCAAAATGACTGAGCAGCAGGTTCGATATAAAAAATACAATGATACCGCTTACAACCTAGAGCCAAATGTCAAAGAAGGGCCTGGAGGGCTACGCGATATCCAACTGATTGCCTGGGTCATAAAAAGGCATTACAACTCGCCGACGCTATACGAATTGGTAAAGCACGGGTGTCTGACCAAATCCGAATATGCGGAATTCATGAAGAGTCAGAAATACTTATGGAAAGTCAGGTTTGCGTTACACAGTATCAGCGTGCGCGTCGAAGATCGATTGTTGTTTGACCACCAAGTGGCTGTAGCGAAACTCCTTGGATACCGGGAAACCAAGGAAAACAAAGCCGTAGAAAATTTTATGCAGCATTATTTTCGTACCGTAACGCGCATAGAAAGACTTAGCGAGATGTTGTTGCAATTGTTTAAAGAAGTATTTTTAAAAGAAAAAGAAGACTGTGAAGTCATCCCAATAAACAATCAATTTCATTCGTTATGTGATTATATTGGTGTCACCCATAACAATGTCTTTTTGGAAAACCCTTTAGCATTATTTGAATTATTTTTGTTACTTCAGCGGGAGCCCCGGCTAAAGGGTGTTCGGGCATCGACCATTCGCCTTATACGACAATCCCAGCATCTTATCAATAATGAATTCCGCAACAACCGAGAAGCGAACCAGCTGTTTCTAGAAATATTAAAGCAACCCGGGGGCGTTACCCACCAACTCCGCCGAATGAACCGGTATGGACTGCTTTCGGCTTATTTCACCGCTTTCGCGCACATCGTCGGCCGTATGCAGTACGATTTGTTTCACGTCTACACAGTCGATGAGCATACACTCTTTTTGGTTCAAAACTTATGCCAATTTGCATTGGAAGAACACAATAACGAAATGCCATTCTGCAAGAATATTTTTTTGTTGACGCCGAAACCGGAGTTGTTATATCTAGGGGGACTATTACACGATATCGGAAAAGGGCGAGGAGGTGATCATTCCATGATTGGAGAGAAAATCGCCACCGACTTCTGCGAACAACATGGATTACCGGCAACCGAAACCCGTTTGGTCAGCTGGCTGGTTCGAAACCATCTTCTCATGTCAATGACCGCCCAACGCAAGGACATCCAAGATCCCAATGTCGTGCACGAATTTGCTTTGAAAGTGGGTAACCTGGAATACCTCAATTATCTCTACCTTTTAACTGTCGCGGATATTCGCGCGACTAACCCCAAACTTTGGAATTCGTGGATCGATTCGTTACTTAAGGAATTGTATTTGGAAACCCATCGAGCGTTCCGCCGCGGTCTTGACAATCCACTCGAACAAAAAGAAAGAATAAAAGAATCTCAGCGGGAAGCGCGCAAGGCGCTCCATACACTGGGGCTACCCACCAAGGATGTAAAACGGGTGTGGCGTACGATCAGCGAAGATTACTTTCAGCGCCACTCCGCCGATGAAAGCGTTTGGCATACTCTTGCTATTGCGTCTTGTGAACCTTACGATTTGCCGTTGGTATTGCTACGCCCGCAAAGTCAGCATGGTACCGCTGAAGTATTTTTGTACGCTAAAGACGGACCATTCATTTTTTCACAAAGCACCGCCATTCTCGACCAGCTTGGACTCACCATCCTGGACGCTCGCATTATAACGTCCAACAATGGCTACGTACTTAATAGTTATCAGATCCTGGAACAATCGGGAGACCCGATCAGAGAGATGGGTCGCAAACAGGGTATCTGCAACAAACTGCGCAAAGGCATGAAAAATCCGGCGGATAGGCTGGAGAACGCTGTCAGAAGAACTCCCCGCGTCATTAAACATTTCCCGATTCCCACCCAAGTGATATATCGCGACGATCCCCAAGGTAGATACACGATACTGGAACTTTTCGCCACCGATAGACCGGGGTTGTTATCTAAAATCGGACAGGCCTTCGACCAAGTCGGAATCCGATTGGGCCGGGCCAAAATAACCACTATAGGAAGCCGGGTGGAAGACATTTTTTACATTACCGACAAACTGGATAAACCGTTGCAACCGGGCGGAGCAAAAGAGATTTTGAGCGATATTATTATTGCGATTGTTGGGAAGAATTAAGGGGGAGTACCTTATCGTCAAGTTTGTTTAACGCCGTTATCGATCATTTAGGCCTTCTAAATTCGGCATTGTTAGGCAAATATAGCTTCTAATTCTCCGTTCCATTTGAGCATTAAAAGGAGGACTGAATATTTAAGCATTTCCTGGCTTTTGCTATAGCACTTAGACTTTCGGCATAATCGGGCAAGAAAGTGTCTAAATAAGCTGTTATAGCCTTCTACCGTATAGGTTTCAGCTTTGGATTGTGTATGTAATTCAGTCGGGATAAACTTTTCATAAGGGCTCCAATAGTCGCTCATCACACCTTTTATGTGGGTGGTTTTGATGGCGTCCCATAATGCGCGCCCGGTTTCCGTGTCGCGGGAGCCCACAACGCACGAGAGAAAGCGCTTTCCATGTCGATAAACAGCAATCCAGATTAATATGGGGAGGTGTACTCCGCCAATTGCTTGATCTGGACTGGACCGGAACGGTCGGGCGATGTTATTCACCAGCAGCGTCCTTCTTGATGAACTGGCCGATGTGATGGAACGCGGCAAATTCAGTGCAATGCTGGCATCTCAAGGCATTACTCCGACCTTTCTAATGCAGCGTTATGGGATATTGACCAAGCTGGTGAAACCCCAATCGATTGAGCGTACCGTGCTCATCGATTCCGATGACGATGTGGTCATTGCCACGGCACTGGCCGCTCAAGCCGATATTATCGCTACAGGCGATAGTGATTTATTGGTACCGCATCCCTATCAAGGGATACAAATTCTCAATGCCGCCGATGCGTTATAGTATGTACAAAGCAGGATGGGTAGAGGATGAGGTGGTTAAAAGGGGTTAGAGAATAGTCAAGACGGTTGGCATGACATCCTGCCTGGATTTTTCACTATCGAGCTTGGCAAAAAATCCGTCACCTTTTTTAATACGTGAACCTTATGCGAATAAAGAAGCGTTGGAGGAGACAATCGTGTAGTCGTATGCAAAAAATGTTGATAATGCATCGTCAATTCGTGTCCAGACAGCGTGTTTAGATCCGATCGTTCGGGGTAAAATCCGACAAAACAGTTTCCTTTATACCGGTTCACTTACCCAATTCTCTAATTTCAACCCATCAACACGCTCAAACTCATGCGTATTATTCGTCAACAAGACCATATTTAATGACAGCGCAATGGAAGCAATCTGAATATTATAAGGTCCTATGGGCGTTCCTTGTTTATGTAACGCATCACAAACCTGAGCCGCTTTTATGGCGAAATTTCTTTTATCCTTATAGCCAGCCGGAGAAAAGTCCGTGAAGTGGAATCAATATAATCTCATACTGCATTAGTAGACCTGACCCCGATTTTTTAGGGATCATGTCACTTGCTTTGCTATACTTTACCGGCTTAACTTTTAGCATTGCTTAGACCCAACTGCATTGAATTTTAAGATTTTCGCTCGCTAAATTGGCGAGGTGATTAATAATACAATAAAGAAAGTAACTTGACCCCTTTTTTTATCAAGTCGCAGCATGAATCCACCATCTGCTTTAAAAGGGCGAACCTAGACACAATTGTATAGCATATAAAGGGACAAGATGTTTGGATCAAACGGTAACTTTTACTTTAGACATCACGAAATAACCGAACATGAATTTTCAAGTTAGCATTACCATGGAACCTGGCAAGCGCGGCGGGAGGCCATGCATCCGGGGACTTAGGATCACCGTTTACGACGTGTTGGGATATTTAGCATCTGGGATGACTACAGAGGAAATCCTTGATGATTTTCCCGAGTTAGAAACGGATGATATTAAGGCGTGCTTGAGTTTTGCTGCTGACCGAGAGCGACATATTGAGTCTCTCAAGACCTAATGAAGTTGTTGCTGGATGAAAATCTCTCCCGTCGCTTGGTGCCGTTTTTGCTAAATGACTATCCAGAAAGTACTCAAGTCGTCCTATTGGGCATGGAGCGATCCGGTGATCGGGAGGGGAATATGCAAAAACAAACGGGTTTGTCATCGTAACCCGAGATTCAGATTATTATGATTTGAGTACAATCCATGGTCAACCGCCGAAGATTGTATGGCTTCGAACGGGTAACCAGACAAAATCAGCGACATTGTCCGCGTTAGTAGATCATCAAGAGGCTATTGAGGATGCGCTAATCATCGCAGGAAAAGCCTATATCGAAGTTTACTGAACTGTCAGTATGAATAACATTTAATGAATTCATAATTTTTTAAACGGGTATTTTTTTACACATGATTCTATTTTTAGAAGGGACAGGATACGATAGACTATTTATTCTCAATTCGGGACCTGGTCGTAGGTTTCTAGGTTTTAAGGCGATAAACAGTATTGTGAAGCAAGTGTCTTGACCCCCTTTTTGTGACTTGACCACCTTTTGATCCCTTTTCATACAAATCACCAACAAGCCGTTAAAATTTCGGCCCAACCGCCCGATAGCTTCGAAAATCGGTTATTCGAACATTTTTATTACGAAGACAACAGCTATCCGGCAAAAGTTAGAAAAAGTAGATATGAGGAAATCCATTGAAATCTCCTGAAAAATAGGAAAATTAACCCGCCTTCTTGTTCAAACAAAAAGTACCAATGGCGCAATGATTTGTCAATCACTATCTGGAACAGGATTTTTTGGCTCATTGTGAGGTCTTTTTCCCTAATCACTACAAGGATTTTGCCAAATTTAGTCGTTTTGGAAGGTGAAGACCAAAGAGGATGCTCGGATCAAGACTGACCCGGATTGAAGTGATTGTGGTGGGTACGGAATAGGCTATTGTGGATAGATAGAACGCCAGGCGCAGTGAGCGAGGCGGTACCCTGGTGGATAAACCAAGATAGGCAAGGATCTTAACGATCTCTGTGGGTTCTTCGATAGCGGCAATAAAAAATCGGGGACAGGTTTTCTGATACCACATTATCGATCTTTATAATCTCCGCCACAAAAATGATCGGAAAATCTGGCTTTTCAAGGTCATCCACAGTAGATCAGCATGTTCTTGAGCATAATCCTTGCATATCTAGATTAATAATCCATAATTACAAGGATGATAGAGCGGAATTTTACATATCTAGTTCAAGAACGACTGGCTCAGTTTCCTGCAGTTAGCCTACTCGGGCCAAGGCAGGTCGGTAAAACCACGCTCGCTAAAAAACTGGGCGTCAATATTGATTGCATCTATCTTGATCTGGAGAATCCGCAAGATCTGGAGAAACTAGATGACCCACGCGGTTATTTATTAATGCACCGTGGCAAGTTGATTATTCTGGATGAAGTGCAACGGCTGCCCGGTCTGTTTCAGGTGTTACGTGGACTGATTGACGAAGGAATTGAAGCAGGGATCACTGCCGGGCAGTTTTTATTGCTGGGTTCCGCGTCCATGGAATTACTGCGGCAGTCTAGTGAAAGCCTGGCGGGCCGCATTGCTTATCTGGAATTGACACCATTCAATATCATGGAAATAAATTCCGCTCAACTCCAGCAATTGTGGATACGGGGAGGGTTTCCCCGAAGTTTTCTGGCAACGGATGACCAGCAAAGCGCAATCTGGCGAGGTCACTTTATTCAAACCTATCTTGAACGGGATATCCCTCAACTTGGCCCAAGAATACCCGCGGAAACCTTGCGACGCTTCTGGACTATGCTCGCTCATTCGCAAGGTTCGCCTTTTAACGCAGCCAAGATCGCGAAGAGTTTATCCGTTGACGGAAAAACCATTACCAAGTACCTCGACCTCATGGTTGATTTACTGCTGGCTCGGCGCTTACAACCCTATCATGCCAACGTCAACAAACGCCTGGTAAAATCCCCCAAAGTGTATTTGCGCGATAGTGGCTTGTTACATACATTGTTACGTCTTGATGATCGTGAAGATGTCCTGGGTCATCCCATTAGCGGTGCAAGTTGGGAAGGATATGTTATTGAGAACCTTACCCGTGCGGCGCCGGAACGTACACAGGTCAGCTATTACCGAACATCGGCGGGTGCGGAAATTGATTTAGTCCTGGATCTGGGTAGCAAACATGGCGTCTGGGTGGTTGAAATCAAACACAGTGTGGCGCCTAAAATCAGTAAAGGGTTTCAGATCTCAATGGATGACATTCAACCAAGTAAAGCGTTTGTCGTTTATGCAGGTGATGAACGTTATCCAAAAAGAGAGAATATTGAAGCCATTGGGCTGATTGAACTCTGCCTTATGTTACAAAGGTTATGAGTCTGCTTGGGGTAAGTTTATGAACCCCAACAAAAAACGACGGCAAGCCTTTTCTCCTTCTTTAGGATTCCTTCCTAACTCGCGGTATAGATCATGGAGTCACCATCACGTCTTGGTTTCCGAGCGCGTAACAGTGTTAATCAGAAATCAACCTGACCCCGTACCTGGAAGATTTCGGGATTGATATTCGTTCCACCGTCCACATCCACGAAAATGTAATTGGCCATGAATCGAATACTGGGTGTTGCATACCAATTTAATCCAAATGTCCAATTTTTCTCCCGTCCTCCGTCCCGTCCTCCTCTAGCCACCAGACCATCGTTTAAGTCAAGATAACTGAAACGGCTCGCCACTTCGAAGGCGCCTATTCCGCCTTTTCCGACAATGCCGTTTGGCTGAACTCGGCCGAAAGCACCTGTTTTAGCGGAATAGTTGCGCGACTCACCGGTCACAAACCAGCTGGTGTAGGCATACCACCCGTCGAAATCGGCGTCGATCCCTCCCACGGTATCGATATCGTAATCCGCCCTTATATATTCACCCTGAGCCGAGAAAGGTCCCCAAACTCCCGCTAATTCGGCGCCGTACCGGGTAACATTACCTTCGAATTTGGTTCCAGCGGCTGGTGAGGTGAAAAGCGTCGCCGAAACCAGTCTTGCATCCGCGATATGTGATTCCGGACGGGATCTCACACGAAAACTCGTGCCAGCCCCAAGACTTTCTTTTAATTCCCGGTATTCGATGGCGCCACCGATGTGTAAAACCCGTGTTTTTTCGGCGATTGGAGCTATAGTCAGTCGGCCAACGCCACCATATACCTCATCGATACCACCGCCGGGACCACCGTCTATGCCCTCACCGAAAATACCGGCCGCTGCAGTCCAACCACCGTCAAATAGTTTGCCGTGGCTATTCACGGCGAAACCCAAATTACGGCCCGGAGCAAAAGCTTCCACCGGCAAAGCGCGTTCCATAAAAGTAATGTATTTTGAACTGGTTAGTTGTTCCAAGGCAAAGGCTTCTTTAAAGTGCCCGATTGTAGTATCCAAAGGAAAGCCAATAATATCCTCCAGTCCAGTGTATTTAATATAAGCGTCATTTACACTGGCTGAGTCTCCGGCAAAATCATATTGGCCTTTAAAATGCCAATCGTTCCAAACCGTCCCAGCCATAAATAATCGCGCGCGGCGAATTTCCGTACCGTCGCCAAGAATTCCTTCGTCGTCGCTATACCAAGCACCATCAACCTGAACTCGGCCCCCAACCTGCGCCTTAAAATCGCCGTCTTTGGTTTTGAATTTGAGGGCGCCCTTATCTAGACTGACAGTTACTTCGTTCACGTCTTTCTTCTCCTCTTCCTTGGAGCCCAACAACAATTTATCGTACTGTGCCTGGTTGATCGCACCGTTTTCCAGCAATACATCCAACAACATTTTATTGGTCATAGCTCCGTATGAATTTCCCGTCGTTATGGCAGCACCAAGCAATACGCATAATTGAAACATTCGCCGTATATTAAGTTGCATAAAATCCTCTATTAATTATTAAGCATTTCGGCTGCCAAAGCCGCTATATTCCTCGTCCCCCCGCCTTTCCCCAGCTGCTTTTTAACGCTTCGCAACTCATCGCGAATGCTTTTGGCATAACCTGTATCCAACAATATCAGCTCCATCTCCAAAGCTAATTTTTTCGGCTGGGCATCGTACTGGATAAACTCCTTGACGATCTGTTTGCCCGCTAAAATATTGGGGAGACCAATAAAAGGAATTTTGATCAAAAACTTTCCAATGATATAGGTCAACGATGTCACTTTGTAGGTAATCGCCATCGGTATACCAAGCAGCGCGGCTTCCAAAGCCGCGGTTCCCGAAGCAATCATAATCGCATCACAGCATTGCATGACATCATAAGTTTGCCCTTTGACAACGGGCGCGCGGACACCCTTGGATTCTAAAAACCCGGTCGTTGCCTCATCGGTCATTGAAGGCGCTTGAGACAAGATGAACTGTACCTTATCACATCGGAGTTGTAGGATTTTTGCCGCATCCAGCATTACCGGCAATAATCGATCGATTTCATTGCCGCGACTGCCGGGGAACAATCCTACGACAGGAATCGACGGGTCCAACCCGAACCGTTCGCATGCGGTTTTTCGGGTCAAACCGGTATGGACTCGATCAACCAAGGGATGGCCGACGTAGCGAACCGGAATGCCATGTTCCTGATAAAACGATTCTTCGAAGGGAAAAATCACCGCCATCATGTCAACGACTTCACCGTATTTCTTTACACGGCCCGGGCGCCAAGCCCAAATCTGGGGGCTGACGTAAAATAACACCTTAATCCCACAGGCTTTTGCCTTGCGAGCTAATTTGAAGTTAAATTCCTTATAATCGACGCAAATCAAAAGATCCGGCTGTTCTTCGCAAGCCACTCTCCGCATCAAGTTGAGCGCCCGTTTGATTTCCCCGTAGTGCTTTAGGATTTCGCTGATTCCAATAACGGCGATATTCGTGGAGTCATAACGAACGTCAACCCCTGCTTCAATCATATGATGACCACCCATTCCGATGGCGCGAATATCCGGCAGGAGTTTTTTTAACTCAAGGAAGATATTGGCTGCATAACGATCACCGGAAGCTTCTCCAGCCACCAGCATGACGAGTGGCGCCTGTTGATTCAATTCCTTTTACCTATTCAAGAACTTGAACAAGTACTTAGATCTCCTTATCTTTCAATAGGTCAGTAATCTTTATTGCCGTTTCCAGCGCTCTTTTCCCATCTTCTCCGGAAACCAAGGGTTCTTCACCGGTCCGAATGCATTGAATGAAATGTTTGATCTCTTCTTGGATGGCATCGCCACTTTCAAATACGGTTTTTTCCGTTTCGATTTCCGGAATCCCGGGAAACATTTCTTTTTCCCCTCGCCTATGCTGGGTCAATACCCGATTTTGAAAATCGATGGAAACATAAGAATTCGGTCGAAACATCCGCATCTTACGCTCCATCTTCATACTCACGCGGCTGGCGGTGACATTGGCGACACAACCACTTTTAAAAACGATACGAGCATTGGCTATATCCGTATCCTCGGTCAACACCGAAATCCCGCTAGCGTCAATATGGTCGACATCGGAGCCTACAAATTCCAAAATAATATCGATATCGTGAATCATCAAATCCAACACCACACTGACATCATTAGCTCGGGGATTAAAGGGCGCTAATCGATGTGATTCGATGAACAACGGCTTTTCTTTCAACTCCAGAGCCAGTATCGCGGCATTAAACCGTTCGAGATGTCCCACTTGTAGCGTACAGTTTTTCCGCCGGGCAATTTCAACCAAATCCTCAGCTTCCTCAACCGTTACGGTAATTGGTTTTTCGAGCATAACATGGACACCGGCATTCAGAAAATCCCGGGCTACCGAGTAGTGCAGACTGGTCGGCACAACTATACTGACGGCGTCGACATCGTCAATCAGTTCATGGTAATCAGTCAGTGCGCGACAACCATGTTTTTCAGCAACATTGGCGGCGACCATTTTGTCCGAATCAACTACCGCAACAAGCTCACAATCGTCCAAGTTTGCATATTTTTCGGCATGAAACTTTCCCAGATAGCCAACCCCGATAACAGCACAGTTGAGATCTGACATAATGTTTATGACGCCGTATTTTTGAAATCGGTTGTGGCAAACCCGTGAATTCCGCGTATTGATTTTTCTGATAACCATCGCCGTAGATGCAAAATCTCGGGGGTCTTGTCTATTCCTTCGATACTCTGACGGACCCTAAGCCTTCGAAACGCCTGAGACACTGCTTTGTAGCGTTCGCGAACGATGCCATCGCGGCGTAAGCCGATAGTATTGAGCCGGTAATGCCGCGCCGGCACACCGCCGACCATGGTGTAGGGTATAACATCCATGCTCACGCCCGTGGTTCCGCGCACCATGGCTAAGGATCCAATTCTACAAAACTGATGGACCATCACGCCGCCACCGAAAAATGTTTTATCGCCAACCTGAACGTGCCCGCCTAAAGTGGCGCCGGTTGCAAATATATTTCCGTCACCCACCTTACAATCATGAGCCACATGGCTATTATTCATCAAAAAGCAGTCCGATCCGATTCGCGTAGCTGAATTTTCCTGAGTGGCTCGATTCACCGTTACACCTTCGCGAAAAATATTATTGTCGCCTATTTGTACAAAGGATTCGATCCCAAGGTCAAAACTCAAATCCTGTGGAGAACCGCCTATCACCGCGTGGGGAAATACTTGGTTGTTGGCGCCGAAAGTTACAAAAGGACGGATAACGGCATGGGCGTGGATGACGCAATTATCGCCAATGACCGCATCATCTTCAATAATTGCAAATGCACCGACACAAACACTTTTCCCCAACTTAGCCGAAGCGGCCACTTGCGCGGTCGGATGTATTTTAGATACCGTCAATACACTTAGCCCCTGGGGTGAAATTGCGCATGCATCTGTTTTAATCGTTCGTGCGCAACATGGGTATATATCTGGGTTGTCGACAAATCGCTATGCCCCAGTAGGAGCTGAACCACGCGCAGGTCCGCACCATGGTTCAACAGATGGGTAGCAAAGGCATGCCTCAAAGTGTGGGGAGATATTGTTTTCTGTATTCCGGCCTTGTGGGCATAACGTTTGATAATGTACCAAAACGCTTGCCGGGTCATCCCCGTAGCTCGATTGGTTACGAAAAGGAAATCAGAGGACCGCTTGTTCAATATTTTTTGACGCCCACCCTCCATATACGATGCCAACCATTCCAGGGATTCTTCTCCGAGAGGCGTCAAGCGATCCTTCTCGCCCTTCCCGGTGACTCTGAGCGCCCCTTGCCGAAAATTAATATGACTAAGACGCAAACCCACCAGCTCAGATACCCTGAGTCCGGTCGCGTACAATACTTCAAGCATGGTCCGGTCTCGAATCCCGATGGGCCCTTCGATATTCGGCGCATTCAGTAAAGCAAAAACATCCGCTTCACTTAGCGTTGTGGGTAAAAGCCTGCCCAAATGCGGCGATTCGATACCCACGCAAGGATCTTCGGATAAACGACCCTTTTTGATTAAAAAAGAATAAAACTTTCGGAGACTGGACAATAAGCGTGCACTTGACCGTGCACTCGCCCCTTTTTTAAATTTCAGCGCCAGATAAGCAGCAATATCATCCGGTTTCGCCAATAATAAACTGTCCCGTTTCAACCACTCGCCAAATTTTCGGATATCCGATTCATAGGCTTTGAGCGTATTCTCGCTCAAACCTTGCTCAACCCAGAGCACGTCTTTAAAGCGTTCGATCAATACCTTTGAATCCATGCCCATGTGGTGGTGATCGTCAACGTTGGTTGTTGTGCCCGTTAACGGATTACGGTTCACAGTGGTACTAAAACGTCCTCAACGCCACCGGTTTTCATGAACCGATAACGGTGAAAACCCTTATCTAAATCTTTTCCTTAATCCGAGCCGCTTTTCCGGTTCGTTCACGCAGATAATACAGTTTAGCTCTACGAACGGCGCCACGGCGTATGAGTTTAATATCGTGAATCATAGGACTGTGGGTTTGGAACACTCGTTCCACACCTTCCCCATGAGAAATTTTCCTCACGGTAAACGCGGAATTTAATCCCCGATTGCGCTTGGCGATAACCACGCCTTCAAACGCCTGCAGACGTTCACGCGCGCCTTCTTTAACCTTAACATGCACAACGACGGTATCGCCCGGAGAAAAATCCGTAATATCGTTCTTAATTTGTTCTGATTCAAGTGTTTGAATGATATTTTTCATGATTCATTCTCCTTAGTTTTTTCTATATCGAATTCAAATTCATTTAAAAGCTGTCGCTGCTTTTCCGTCAGTGGGTATCCGGCTAACAGGTCGGGCCGCCGCCTATTTGTTCTACCAAGCGCTTGCTTCATCCGCCAGCGATCTATTTCCGCATGGTTTCCGCTTAATAAAACATCCGGCACGCATCGTCCATCAATATCCACTGGCCTGGTATAGTGGGGATGGTCGAGCAGCCCGTTCATGAACGAATCACTTCGGGCCGATTCATCGTCACCCAGAACACCGGGTAATAGTCGAGTAACCGCATCAATTACAACCAAAGCCGCTAATTCTCCACCACTCAATACGTAGTCGCCCAACGACCATTCTTCATCAACTTCCATTTCGATAAACCGTTCATCAACGCCCTCATAACGACCTGCGATAAGAATCAATCGTTCGCGTTCGGCAAAGCGTTTAATATCGTTTTGGGTTAGCCGTCGTCCCTGTGGGTTTAGAAACAACGTCTTCCCGGGTAAATCGGAATCGGCTCTGGCCGCTTCAACGGCTCCTTGCAGCGGTTTGACCATCACGACCATCCCCGGCCCTCCTCCATAAGAACGATCATCGACGGTACGATGATTATTATTTGTGTAATCTCTAGGATTCCAAAGCGCCATTTGCACATTACCATCTTCAATGGCTCTCCCGGTGACGCCATAACCGGAGACATGGCTAAGCATATCCGGAAACAAGGTCACAACATCAAATCTCATCTCCCCGAAAACTTTACCTCGATCAAAAATCTGGATCCCAGTTCACTATAATTTTCCCTCCCTCCAGGTCGACTTCTTTAATAAATCGTCCCCGTACGAAAGGAATCAGTCGTTCACGCTCACCTTTAATCACTAATGCATCGTTAGCGCCGGTTTCGATTAAATAATCAACCGTTCCCAACGGTTCGTTAGCAACCGTTATCACCGTCAACCCCACTAAATCGAACCAATAATATTCACCCTGGGCAAGTGGTTCGAATTGATCACGGCTAATGACAACCCTAATTCCTATAAGCTTGGCGGCGTTTTCCCGATCATCGACCGTTGCCAGCTTTGCAATAACGTTCTTTCCATGACGGGCTCCATCCACCACATCATACCGAACGTGGTTGTTCTGGCTACAAAGAAACCAAGAACTATAATCAAGGATACGTTCCCGTGGCGTAGCGTAAGAAAAGACTTTAACCCACCCCTTTAAGCCAATAACACCGGTCACTTTACCAATATCAACCCAATGATTTGTTGACATGATATGGGGCCGATACTTTCAACCTAATTCAGGTTTAAGCTTCGGCGGAAACTTCCTTCGCTGCAGTCGCTTTCTTCATTTGTTTAATCAACCACTTCACTCGATCAGATACTTGTGCGCCGTGGGACCGCCAATGATCGATGCGATCACCATTTAATCGCAGACGTTCTTCTCCACCCCGGGCAAAGGGGTTGAAGAAACCTAGCCGCTCGATATAACGCCCGTCGCGAGCCTTCCGGTTATCCGCGACGACAATATGATAGAAAGCCCGGTCTTTAGCGCCTGCTCTGGCAAGACGAATTTTTACCATTGAAATTTCCTAGTAATAAAATCAGTTTAACCTGAACCCATGACTTCAATGTGGATAGCAGGGCACAAGATATTGGTTTCACGGGGGATCAAGAACACTCTCGCTTCACCTTTAGGTTAAGCGGGAATTATTTCGACCGTCGTGAAATCAAGAGCCTATGCTCCGTACCGGAGCGAAGTCACGGAATCAGGTTTAAGTTAATCAGTCTATTATACGGAAATTTTTTAAAATAGGAAGAGTCTTGTCCAATATGAAATGGCCCTGAATAGGGGGGTAATTTCTAACGTGAAATGGCCCTGAAACCGAGAACAGATCATAAATTGAGGTTAACTTACGCTTCATAAGTGTCAAGGAGATTCCTCCGCTACGCTACAAACTCCTCCTTGACACCTCTTTCGCTCCAGTTAAAAGGTTATTCATGATCTGTTCCCAATTTCAGGGCCATTTATAGATTGGAATAGACTTGGAAGGGGCATTCGATTTACCATTGATAAAATATGCTATCAATAGTAGGGTTTAGGCAGTTGTCCGCGAATAGAGCCTACCGCGGAAAAGTGGATTGTGGATTATGTTTTCAAACCGTTACAGGTACACACTCTTGATTAGGCCATGTAAAAAAAACAGGCTCCAAAGGAGCCTGTTTATATTAGGGGAAACTATTATTCAATAGAAATGTTGTCTCGGTTCTTCGCAATCGTCGCCAAACCGATGCCCTTTACGCGAGTCATATCATCCAGGGTTTTGAAGTCACCGCGTTCCTTTCTATCTTTGATAATCGCTTCTGCTTTCGCTGGCCCAACACCGATCATAACCTGTGCAATTTCGTCAGCTTTCGCCGTGTTGCTATTTAATGGCTGGGCTATGGAAACCAAGGAAATCAACAGAAGGGATAATCCTATAAATAATTTTTTAAACATATTTAAATGTCCTCAATTAAGCTAATAAAAAGCATATTTTTAAAAAATCAGCACGTATCAGTTTGGAATCAATATATCCAGCAATTGTGTATTGGACTAAGAGCCGTCAGTTTCCAGCACATTATTGTTCCCAACCTTATTGAAGAATGCTGTCTCGTTTGACACGTTTTGTGTCAGCTTTTATGATAGCATAATATATACCAAGTTTTAATTGGCATATTAAATCAATATGTTAAAATGATACCAATAAAATTGATTACCCCCTTAAATTCTAAAGTGTAAAATTTTCTAAAATCCTGGCTATACGCCTTAATCCGTGACCTCAATATAGGTAACAGGTTACAATTTTGGAGCAAGGGCCTGCGAATTTTTCGGGTTCCTGAAGACCAGTGGTTTTTCAATAGCACGCCGCTGTGTTGCCACCGATGACTCAATGGCCTCTTCAATCTTGGAGTGGTTTGGCGACAGGCCGCAGACCGGATCGGTTGCGGTCATATCGCCTGTTAGCAAAAATGCCTGGCAGCGGCAACCACCGAAATCTTTAGTTTTTTCAGGGCAACTTCGGCAAGGCTCTTTCATCCATCCAAACCCACGAAATTTGTTGAAGGCTTCGGAATTTTCCCAAATATCTCGAACACTAAAATCTCGAACATTAGGGAATTCAAGACCGGGTAGTTCACGGGCCGAGTGGCACGGAAGCGCCGCGCCGTCAGGCGCGATTGTGAGAAAAGTCGTTCCCCATCCATTCATACAGGCTTTCGGGCGGTCTTCATAAAAATCCGGCACCACATAGTAAATTTTCATTTTCCCCTTCATGCGGTCCTGATACCGGTGCGCAATAGCCTCCGCCTGTTCAAATTGCTCTCGGGTCGGCAGAAGTTGATCGCGGTTTAGGTGAGCCCATCCATAATATTGGGTATTCGCCAGTTCTAGGTAATCGGCCCCCAGATCGATGGCCATTTCGATAATATCCTGCATTTGGTGAATATTCTTGCGGTGAATAACCACATTCAGAACCATGGGATAATTGTATTCTTTTACCCGTTGTGCAACTTCCCGTTTTTGGGCGTGCGAGTGAGTACCCGCCAGAAAGTCACTGAGGTCCTCACTGCTGGCCTGGACGCTGATTTGGATGTGATCCAGTCCTGCCTGCTTGAGTTCGGCAATTTTATTCTCGCCAAAGTTATATCCCGAAGTAATCAGGTTGGAATAATATCCAAGTTCACGGGCATGTTTGACAAGAATGGCCAAGTCCTTCCGAACCAACGGTTCTCCCCCGGAAAAACCAAGCTGCACGGCGCCCATTTGGCGCGCTTCGCTCAAAACCCTCAGCCAGTCATCGGTGCTGAGTTCATTCTTATGTTGGGCAAAACCTACAGGATTCGAGCAATAGGGGCATTGCAACGGGCAGGCATAAGTGAGTTCCGCTAAAAGCCAGCGGGGTTTGCTGATACTAGCTTGAGAGTTGTCTGATCCAGCCATTTTCCAAAGCGATTCCTAAAAATTCGCTGACATCCTTTTCTAAACCCGTAGTTTCGAATTTTTGTTCCAGTTCAAGAACTATACCCTGAAGCTTCCGAGCGCCATCGCAAAGTTTGAGGATTTCCGTTGAACTCTGATTCAGTTCAACCATGCCCTCCGGGTAGAGAATAACATGCTTTTGTTGCGCCTCCTCCCACTGTAAACGGTGTGTCGGTGAAATTTCCAGGATACAGTTTGAGTTGATCGCCATAACCTTATTATTATAACGTGTTCCTTTCGGCTCCCCCAGGTCATATCTTAATTAAAGTCGTTTTATCTCCAGACGGCTTCCTATTGCTTTGCTTCTCGGTTAGTATTTTCAGTTAATCTTTAGCTAAGGAGAATACGTCAATGTCAGATCCAGTGGTTGCAAGTAAAACACCCTTCGGTATCGAAGTCGAAGCGGGCAAAATATATTCTTGGTGTTCGTGCGGTCTTAGCAAGAGCCAGCCTTTTTGTGATGGCTCCCATAGCACTACAGAATTCAAACCGGTCATTTTCAAAGCAGAGAAAAGCGAAACGGTTTATTTTTGCGGGTGTAAACAAACAAAAAACCAACCTTTCTGCGATAGTTCTCACAGCAACTTGGATTGAGGTTTTAGCGGCTTAGATGGCCCTTGAAATTGAACATAAATTTTTGATTGTTAGTAATGAATGGCGTGCATTGTCCTACAAGGCCACCCGATTGCGGCAGGGTTATCTCAATCATGATGAACAATATTGTTCCGTCCGTGTACGGAGTAGCGAGGAAAAAGCTTCGCTGAACATCAAAAGCGCTACGATAGGTTCCCAACGTCAGGAATTCGAATACGAAATTCCTTTGAACGACGCTAATGCTCTTTTGTCATTGGCCCGAAAACCCTTGATCGAAAAAACCCGTCATCTGGTCGCGGTAGCTGAACATATTTGGGAAGTCGATGTGTTTGAAGGTGACAATGCAGGTTTGGTCGTTGCCGAAATTGAGCTCCAACGGGTGGGGGAATCGTTTGATAAACCCGCATGGGCGGGGAAAGAGGTTACCGATGATTTTCGCTATTACAATACCAGTCTATCATTACATCCTTATAAAGACTGGTGAAAACGGAATAATCCAATGAAAAAACGAGAGAAATCAATTCGAATGACCGTTTTAATGACACCGGAGATGGCTAATTTCTCCGGCAATGTACATGGCGGGTCCATTTTGAAATTGCTTGACCAAGTGGCCTATGCCTGCGCGGCAAAATATTGTAAAAGCTATGTGGTGACGGCATCGCTGGACCAAGTGTTTTTCAAAGCAGCGATCAAGGTGGGCGAACTGGTTACGTTTTACGCCAACGTCAATTATGTGGGGAAATCATCCATGGAAGTCGGCGTCAAAGCCATTGCCGAAAACCTGACAACCGACGAGCAACGCCACACCAACTCCTATTATTTCACCATGGTTGCTAAGGATGAAGATGGTGAATCAATGCGGGTCCCTCCTTTGGATTTGGTTACCGAATTGGATAAAAAGTTGTTCGAGGCAGGGAAAATGCGAAAGGAAATGCGGAAAGAAATCGAAGAGCGGAACAAAGCTTTGCACGTTGCTATTCCGGAAGATGCATGATGATCTGTCTCGAATGTTCAGCGCTGAGGACTCGGTGAATGAGAAAGAATCCAGCTTCTGATCGCCGCTCATCCCCTTCCCGCAACGAAACACACCTCCCCATTTAGCATTTAGTAATGGTGACCATTGTGAACCATACAAATTCGTCGAACCCCCAAGGTTTACCTATAGCCGAGCGAGTAGCTGAGTACGCCAATCAGACCGTTGACCTGCTGTTTGACCTTTTTATCGATGTCATCCGGATTCGGCAACCGGACATCGAAGCCGTGATCAGGAATGAATCGATCGTTCCCCCAAGCAATCTTGATTTGTTGTTGCGCTCATTGCAGGCCCGAGGCATCTGGTTTCAGCTTTTGCATATCGTTGAGGAAAACGCCGGTATGTTGCGTCGGCGTACCTTGGAAATCGAAAAAGGCGTCCATTATGTACAGGGAACATTCGACCATGTGCTGAGCGAAGCGATTAAAGCGGGCATTGGGGCGCCAGAAGTCCAGGATCTTTTGAATAAGGCCAAGATTCTGCCGGTTATTACGGCGCATCCCACCGAAGCCAAACGGGTTACGGTGATGACAATTCATCGCCGAATCTATTTGTTGTTGGTTAAACTCCAGTCCCCACGGTGGACCCCGCGGGAACGCGATGCATTGCTTGATGACTTAAGAAATGAGATTGACTTACTCTGGTTGACCGGTGAACTTCGCTTGGAAAAGCCCAGTGTCGATCAGGAAGTGTCATGGGGTCTTCATTTTTTTCGAGAAACATTATTCGAGCAAATCCCCGAATTACTGGGAAAATTGGAACTTGCCTTGCGCCATCACTTTCCCGACCAACAATTTACCGTGCCTCCATTTTTTCAGTTTGGCTCGTGGATCGGCGGTGATCGGGACGGGAACCCTTTTGTCACCAATACAGTCACTCGAAAAACCTTGTTCCGTAACCGGCGCGCATGCTTATACCGATATCGTGAACGCTTGGATCATCTTATTCAAAATCTGAGTATTGCGCGGCACAGTCTGGATATCCCCGATTCTTTCTTATCGACCTTAAATCGGGAAATTAGCGCTCTGGAACATGGTGCGGATATCGCTGAACGAAATCCCGGGGAAATTTTCAGGCAGTTTGCCGTTTGTATGTCGAAGAAACTGGAAGCGACGATTGAATCGGCGGAGAGGGACGATGTTCCGATCAGCGGCAAGCACGCATACTGCTCCGCGGATCAATTTATCGGTGATCTTCGTGCTATGGAAACTGCATTGGAAGCGACTAACAGTGGTGCGGTCGCCAAACTGATGATAGTGCCGCTACGGCGTGAGGCAGAGATTTTCAGGTTCAGAACTTCAAACCTGGATCTTCGACAAAACTCGACCGTGATTTCCCAAACTCTCAAAGCAATATGGGTAACGACAAATCAACAACCGGAATCGGATTGCCCGGACATCAAGGGAGATGAATGGAAATGTTGGGTTTCGGGGCACTTTGAGAAATCTTTGCAAGTTCCGATTGATGCGTCGAATTTACCGGAACCGGCCCGGGAAACCGTTGAGCTGATGCGCTTGGTTGTTGAAACTCAGCACCAACTGGATACTCAAGCCTTCGGCCAGTTTATTCTGAGTATGACCCAATCCGCGGTGGATATCCTGGGGGTTTATCTCATTGCCAAGTTTTCAGGCCTTTTTGTCGGGGAAAACAAGAACGAATATTGTAGTTTACCAATTGTCCCTTTATTTGAAACCATTGAAGATCTACGATGCGCGCCCGATATCATGCGCGAATTGCTGTCCAATCCCCTGGTTCGGCGATCCGTGGAAAAGCAAGGTGGCACACAGGAGGTTATGATCGGTTATTCCGATTCGAATAAGGACGGCGGATATCTGAGTTCAAACTGGGAACTCAGCAAAGCGCAGACAAAGCTGACAGCCGTAGGTCAAGAATGCGGAGTTCCTATCTCATTTTTTCATGGTCGGGGTGGTTCAGTCAGCCGCGGCGGTGCACCGACGGGACGCGCGATCGCCGCTCAACCGGCCGGTTCCACGCACGGACAGATGCGGGTTACGGAACAAGGCGAAGTGGTTTCCCATAAATTCGCCAACCGGGGAAGCGCACTTTATCACATGGAACTTTTAGCGGCGAGTGTCTTCGAACACACGTTGAAGTCAGCCACCGAACCCGAATTACAGCCCCACCCTGAAATCGACGAAGCGTTGGAAGAGCTGTCACAAATGGCCTACCGAGCTTATCGCAAGCTTGTTGAAATGCCGGGACTCGTCAGTTATTACGAATCCGCCAGCCCGGTGGAAGAACTAGCGCTTTTAAACATCGGTTCCCGTCCCGCACGACGATTCGGAGCAACATCGCTTTCCGACCTTAGAGCGATCCCTTGGGTGTTCGCCTGGACCCAAAACAGACACCTGGTTCCGAGTTGGTATGGACTGGGTAACGCACTTCAACAATTCGGCGAAAAATATGGAAACGAAGGCAATGAGCGATTAAAACAACTATTCGATCAATCCCGCTTATTCCACCTGGTGATCGATGAAGCGGAAAAAACCCTGTGTCAGGTCGATCTATCCATAGCCAAAGATTATTCCGAACTGGTACCGGATAATACCATCCGGGAGCAAATTTATTCGACGATCGAAGAAGAATATCATCGAACCGTAGATCAGGTATTGGCCGTCTCCGGAAGCAGCTTATTGGCCGAACGATTTCCACGATTTCGCCGCAAATTGTCCCGGCGCTTAGGTTCAATCAATCAGGTGGGCCGCGAGCAAGTAAGGTTGATTCGAACCTTTAGAGCTATGGATAAAGACGATCCCAATAGGCGGAAGCAATTGATTTCGCTTTTACTGTCGATTAACTGTATTGCTACTGGGTTGGGGTGGACTGGGTAGGGGCTCTCATCCTGATTATGTGGAATTGTTCATTAAGTATAGTCTAAGGCTGTAGTACTCACTTTGACCAGACTAATTTTTCAATAAATTAAGATATAAGTCTTCCCTTTTTTCATATTAAAAAATATTGTTATTATTGCGCCGAGGACATTTTATTTAGCTTGGCATTAACCCCCCTTCTGGCGGTACTGGACAGTTTTTAAATGAGGTTTTAGGGCAACGGTATGGCTCAGTTCACAATGATTATTTTTAATACCAATAATTAAGCTTCGTACTGCGTGAAACTCGAGCAAAAACGAAACCTCAACCGCATTACTCGACTATTCGCAAAATATAGAGCTACTGACTTTTTAGATCCTAACTTGAACACTTTTGAACTAACTGTTAGTATCCCATTTTAATGGGTCCGATTCGATTTCACATTGCCTTGACGGATGAAAATTATGGGATTCAGGAACTCGCTCGGGATTTGGTGCTATGCCAAACCTTAGCTTGGATAATAACAAAGATTAATCGAGTATTGGGAGAATAGATCATGGGAAAACAATTTGATTTTCGAGAAATAAAATCCTTGTTGACCATTTTTTTGCTGGTGTTTTTTGCCGGTGAGGTGGCAGCGGCATTTCGCGCCGTCGATTTGAACGCTAAAGTACGGTCCGGGGCTTATACAAAAAAGATTGATAATTTCCTGGTCATTTTGGATGCGTCGGGTTCCATGGATTCGACGCCTGGCGGTAGTGCTTTAGTAGGTTCTTCGGGTCTTAATAAATTTGACACGGGAAAAGAAATTTTGAGGCGACTGAATCAAACCATCCCAAAGCTGTCGATCCAAGGGGGCTTGAGATCATTCGGTTTTACGACTTGTCTTTCGTGGAATGACACCGTGCTCAATTATGGTATGTCCCAGCACACCCAAGCGGGCTTCCAGCAAGGTCTCGATAGCCAGTCTTGCTCCAGTGGCGGTACAGCTATGGGTGTAGCCTTGAATCACGCGGCTGACGATTTGGCGTCTTCCAGAGGTAATATTGCGGTTCTCGTGGTGAGTGACGGAAATACAAGCGCGTCAAGAACCCTTCCTTATGCGCATAACCTCAAGGAACAATATGGTGATCGTGTGTGTATTTATACCGTTCAGGTTGGCGTGAGCGAAAGAGGTAAACGATTGATGGAGGAAATCGCTAAAATCGGCGGTTGTGGCGCTGCGGTTAGTGCTACCGAAATCGCTTCGGCCCAAAGTATGGGCGCCTTTGTCGAAAATGCCTTTTTAAAGAAAGGTACGCCTAAGCGAAAAGTTATTGGCGATAGCTATGGTGACGGAGTACTCGACAATCGGGACAAATGTCCTCAGACATTTAAAGGTATTAAGGTTAACGCATACGGATGTTGGATAGGTGGTTGTGTATTGTTTGATTTTAACAAGGTTGAAATCAAGCCGGAAGCGTATCCATTCCTAGATGACGTTGCTGAACTTCTAGTGATTGCGAAAGAGAAAATATCGCACGGACGGCTTGACGTTGGGGGACATACCGACAGTGTCGGAAATGCGGATTACAATATGAACTTATCAAAGGGCCGGGCGAATTCCGTCCGTGATTACCTAATCGCTAAGGGCGCGGATCCGAAACAGTTGGTTGCCACAGGGCATGGGGAATCCGATCCTTTGTACTCGAATGATACACCGCAAGACCGAGCAAAGAATCGGCGTGTGCAATTGAAAACGATACCTTATAAATAACGCATAGAACTATAAATCTACCGTCAGTAAGGGCACGGTCTCACGATTTGATTGCTTGCCCTTGCTGGCATTATCATTTTGGCGGGTTGCGCATAGCGCAACCCGATCCGCATGTTCTTCCCGAGAAAAGCAGAAAAAAGGGGTCAGGTCTTTCATTGGGATGATTTAAACTTCCAAAATTTTTCGAGTAACTAATTTTTGACACACCAATTTTATGTCCTATAAAGCTGTGGAAATCATTTCCATTGTTCTATATTTTTCATTTCTTATTCTTATGTATGCCATTGGTGTTCTGAAACTACCTTAAACCTGCCGGTTTGGAAATGGTGTATTTTCTTCCAAATCTAATTAAGGAATCTTCTTCCTTATTTTTCTTATACGGACAAGGTTATGTATTCTCGGCTATTTTTCGCGCCATAGCTTTCTTTAAAGGCATAGATCATGCCGCAAATACCCTCTATTTTCAAACCGTCCGGTTTAATCCATTTTCACGCCGCTGGTAGCACCCTACGTGGATTTTTCACTATCGAGCTTGGCAAAATTTCCGTCATCTTTTTTAATACGTGAAACTTATGCGAATAAAGAAGCAATGGGTAACTATTCGTAATTCGCGACCCGGCCCGTTTTTTACTAATTCAATTAACCTCGTTTTGAGCGACGGCGAATAAACTGTCGAGTTGACGCCCTTATTAGGCATGACAATACTATGTTATAACATATGTAATAACGTGTTATGAGTATACCGCCATGCTAAAAGTCAAAGTTATCGCTGTTGGCAACTCTATGGGTATTCTGCTTCCAAAAGAAGCACTTAACAAGCTGAGAGCCGCTAAAGGCGACACCTTGTATCTCGTTGAGAATACGGAAGGATTTACAATTTCCCCATACCGGAAGGATTTCGAATCCCAAATGGAAGCCGCTGAGAAGGTACTGAAGAAATACCGAAACGCACTTCATGAGCTTGCCAAATGACCGAACCCGAATGGGTATTGGATGAAATCGTCATTGCTGTTCACCAAATGCTAATTACTGAGCATGGTGGAAGTCCGGGGATCCGAGATGAGGGTTTGCTGGAATCTGCTCTGGTCAGACCCCGGCAAGTTTTTTCTTACGAGGCAGAAGCGACGATTTTCGATCTAGCTGTGGGCTACGGTTTCGGCTTAGCAAAAAATCACCCTTTCATTGATGGCAATAAACGTGTTGCATTATCAATTGCCGCGATATTCTTGGAAATCAATGGATACACCCTTGATGCACCCGAGTCTGGGACAGTCCTTGTGTTAGAAAAGTTAGCCGCTGGCGATCTCTCCGAAACAGAGCTGGCTAGATGGCTCAGCGATTCTTCGATTCGCAATACCTGACGGCACGCACGAGAGGCCAGCGAAATCGAAGCGAGGACCGAACGTAGCTTTTGCCAATCATTCTTGATGCGCTGGCCATGTTTTGGTGTATCCAAAAACCTTCAATACATCTACTGCGTCTTCAAACATTTTTAGCTCTTGAAAAGTGCGCCCATGATGTTTTCACTGATGGCCGCACATCCGACATGAACAAACACAAGGCGTGGATAAACAAATACCTATTAACCTTTGATTACTTCCTGCGTAACCATTCCAGTAAGACACGCGTTCCTTCGTAAACCTCTTTGCATGATGACGTCTTAACGCTCTTTTTGAATTTTTCAACGATTTTCTCCCGAACAGGTTTTCCTATTCGGGTAGCCACTCCTTCGAGTGACCACCCGGACCTGTATCGGGATTTACAAAGCATCGTGTGTTTCTTCATTTTCTTTGTGAACCTTATGCGAATAAAGAAGCAATGGGTAACTATTCGTAATTCGCGACCCGGCCCCTTTTTTAATCAACCAATCCGTGTTTGCTATGGCCATAGCGGTAATATCTTGTTGTCCTCGGTACATAATCTCTTTTGCTACCGGTTCCGGTATCCAAATTTCATCGACAAAAAAGCTTTCAATAACCGTAGATGGGTGGCTACGGGTCAGAAAAATTAGAGGTGAGGCGTTAATGATGGCTTTACTTGCCACGTGCTAGCTCTTGATCTAAATCCTCAAAATCCACCTGAAAAGAATCTTTCTCAAAACGAGCCAACGTCAACAAAAAATCCGTCCGATCCAGCCCAGCGATATTGGCCGCCAGTTCTTGAGAGATCCGGCCTTGTTGATACCACTGCATGGCGGCGGCCAACTGTATTTCTTTGCCTAATTCAGTGCGACTGCAATGGAGTACGGAATGAATCGTTTCCGGCAGTTCTACATTAATATGGGTCATGAGTTATAACCTCTAAACCATCAAACATATTTTTTGTAAGGAAAAACATGCGTATCATCCACGCTATTTGATCGGGGAAAAAGGTACCAAGTCTTTCATTGCTCGAAAATGGGAATCAGGTTGCGAATTCAGAAACACCAGAGAAACAGTTCGTAATACGAGACCAAATACCTTTTTTGGATTTACAGCGATACCAAATAGAAACTAATCACCTAGATCTTATCTCCAAACTTTTGAACAATCGAATTCGATCTCACATTCGGCTAAATCAAAGCAAATTGTTTCCGTTTTGGTCTCCAGCAATTTTACATAACTGTCGTCTTTTAACTGATAGAACTTAATCAATTTTTCTTCCAGGTCTACCAAACAATAGTATTTAACTCCCGCCGATTCATAAAGGCGAAATTTAACACGCTCGTCTTTTCGGCGGGTGGAAGGGGATAACACCTCAAAGATCACCGACGGTGCACGGGTAATGTAGTTCCCGGTGGGTTGATAGCAGACGATCAGATTGTCCGGTTGCACAATTGTATCTTCGGTTATCTTCCAGTCAACCGGGAGCAATGCGTGACATTGCTCGCAATGATCCATGGATTCACCCAATAGCCTGGCTATTTCCTGGCTCACTTTCTGATGGCTGACCGATGGAGCAGGGCTCATGGCGTGGGCGATACCTTCAATAAGTTCCCAGCGACCCTCCCAATGGAGATAATCGCTATAGGTATAATGGGGTAAATCAGATTGTGAGAGCATGGGAATAGGTTTCTATTCAGTGAATAGTTTGGTCACACTTTTCTTGACACTTTAAGAAAAAGAACCCAGTTTGACAAGAAACATATAACCTACGGCAATGTTGTCATTTGTTCAATGGAATCTGGAACGTTGCTCTGTTCATCCGAACCCTCATCCATTTCTTCTTTAGCCTTTTCCTTTACTAACTTTTCTCTGGAAAATTCCAGAACCCCATCTACCATATAGCCGGCAATCTTAAAATAATAATCGTCAGTTGATTTTTTAAGAACAAAATCGTCTTTGTCTTGTAACTTGGAAAAGGTGTATTTAATTTGATCGCCGGATTTAAGCGTCAACTCAATCTCCATTTCAGGCGATTGTTGCTGATATTCCGGTTGATCCTCTTTGCCCAACACTTTGGAAAACGAAAGTTTGGCGATTTTATTGGTCAGGTTGTTTATTTCCGGATCGTTGCTTTCTTCGGTTTCTTTCAGCTCCGTCGCCACCAATTTTTCGCCATCCCGCTTTAAAGTGACGGTTGGCAATGCCAGTTCCGTGATTTGGTCCCGTTCGACATGAAGATAGCTTTTATCCGCCCAGTCGTTCGGCGTTGAACCGGCCTCGAAGGTGCTGAATTCAATTGAATACACTTCGTCTTGATCGTTAAGACGGGCATGCACTTTGCGGTAGCTTGGGGAAGATCCGATGTACAGCGTAATTAAGTCATCATCACCTTTCGCAAAAACCATCTTCCGTTCAAATCCGTCTTTCCCCACCTTAAAGCGCTTCCAAGCTGCTTCCGTAGTCGCCACCGGCCAGGGTTTAGTGATCCCAAAAAGTTTGTCCATTACTTTTCCAAGCTTTTCCTGGTCGACCGGAAAACCGAAATACCCTGGAATTAGCCAATTTTCACCCTGTTTGTTTAACACTAAGGCCGGTTTGTCCTTCTCTACAATGGTAATTTTGTCGACTTTGGCCAATGTTAGATCGAGCAGTGGCTCCTTCGAAACAAAGGCCCCGGTATCGCTCCCTGTAAAGGTTAAAATCGCGGCCAATACCAGTTGTATAAAAAGGAAACCGCTAAGCACTTGAATTAAACGATTCATTATTCAAACCTCCGCTTGTTGCAGTACTTCCGCATAGTATTGGTACGCCTTTCGGCGGCCACGCCGGTATATCAGATAGACAATAATTAAACCCACAAACCCTAAGGCGTAATTCAGATATTCCCAAAACACCCGATGTTCCACACTAAGCGGATACAAGGTTCGCGAAAAATGACCTCGGCTTCGGATCGAAAGCAACCCGCGGTCTTCCAAGGACCAATCCACTGCATTTTCCATCAATTGAAGGGAATTGGTATAGAGCGTGCCTCCCGCGCTTGCCGCCAATTGAATGGTTTCATCGGAAAGAAATTCATTGGACGCAAAAACGATAATACGAGCGGATTCCGGTGACTTTTCGATAACCCCGGCAATCACCGCGGCGGTTTCCTGCTGGTCTTCTTGTTGATCGCCTTCAACATCACCGTCCGGAATTTCTTCGGTTGCGAGTAAGGGTGAATCCTTACCTTTAAAGAATGATTCGAATCGCCCTTCAACGACCACGGCTAACGGATACGATTGCCGTTGTTGAGGAGCAGAAAATCCCAATGGCCCATGGCTATTAAAATCCGGCACTACTTGAGTGGAATCGGAAGTCCAGGATTCTTCAGAACTCACAAGCAATTCCATGGTTTTCCGTTCATTGTTGTCACTTTTCTCGATTTGGATCGGCGAAGACCAATTCATGGTCAATTGCGGCAGACCTGCGGCGATTTCTCCAACCTTCATTCCGGCATCACGAATATCCACGAAATAGGGATATTCCACCATACGAATTTCCTGTACCGTGAAACCACCCAGATCTCGATTTATGGGAATCGGCAACATGGCGTTATTAGGGTCAAGGACAAGGGTTTCGTCGATCGAAACGCCATGATGTTTCAACCACTCCCGCAATCCGGAATCGTGTTTAGCGACGGACAGGTTTCGATTCAAACTGGCGGAAAAAGGTGACGATGCGAGAATCACCGTTCCACCCTTCATTAAAAATTGATCGACGGCGAAAAGTTGTTTTTCATCATAGGACTTGGGTGCCACCACCAGGAGCAAGTCCGCATCTTCCAGCACGAATCCGGTTTTCAAATCAACCGGTGACACATTATGATTTTCTGAAAGCATTTCCCGAAGCAACCGAAATTGCTTACCACTGGGCATCCGCATTTGTTGCATGTAGGGATTGGGTGGCGTTGGCGCCGGTGTACTCAAAGCAATGTTTTTGGTAAACCCCGACGAAAATCGTTTGAGGGCGGCATCGATGCTCCGACGCAAACTTTCTTTTTCCAAACCTTCAGGAAGTGGAACCTGAAATGTTTGTCCTTCGCCTTCTAGAGTCATGTAAAAATAAAAGGTGGTGGGGTCGAACAACCCGGCGCGCATGGGACGAAAACCATAGGTTTCCGCAATTTCCGTCGCAACCACGGATCCGTCCGCTTCCGGATCTTTGAAATCAAATTGGAATTTATCGCCCGATGCCGACTTTATTTCGTTTAAAACACCGGTAATTTCACTTTTGAATTTCACCAGTGCTTCGGGAAGCCGCCGATCATCGGAAAAATACCCGACAAATTTGACGGGTTGTTTGATGTTGACGAACAAATCACCGCTGCTTTGATATTTGTATAATACTTTTTTGATGCTGCGGGTGATCTCGTACTCCGGATTTCTCAATTCCACATCCACTTCGCCTTCAACCTGCGATTTAACCTCGATTAAATCGCGGAAGCTCAAAACCTCGTATTGATCGCCATACTGGATAACCACATCAAAATAAGAATTGACCAAAGAGGCTTGGTATCGATCCGCCACTTGGAAGGGCACCGGTTTAATTCCGAATTTTTCGCCGGCTTCTTTTTCCAGTTCGGGATTTTCCAAGGGATCTATAAATTCAGAACGTATTTTCCCTTGTCCGGCAACGCTGTATTCAACGATCAGATCTCGAAGTTGAGGGACCAGAGGCGAAAGCAAAGGATGGGTTTTAGCGCTGAAATAACCCCGAATCAACAAGGGTTCCTGAAGTTGTTCAATATAACCTTCGGTGGCATCGGAAATTGAATAGATATTTCCTTCGGTCATATCCACACGCGTCCAGTTGGTCTGATATAGCCATAAATTACCGGCTACGAAATTGGCGACAAACAATCCGGTCACCCAACGCCAACGGCTATGGTTGGAACGACCAACATCCGCCCAACGACCGGACTCTAGAAAATAGACATTCAGACAGAGGAAAACGCCGACAATACTGAGGTAATAGTACAAGTCACGAAAGTCGATAACACCCCGGGTAATGGATGTGAAACGGGAACCCGTTCCCAGTGCTTTAAAAATTTCCCCGGCTTTATTTCCGAACAGCGACGTTAACGTATCGGAACCTATAAGATAAAAAACCGAGCAGACCAAAACCGTGACCATTAAGCTTACAATCTGATTGTCGGTCTTTGAACTGACCGTCACCCCGATCGCAACGTACGCAGCCGCTAGAAACAATGTGGCGATGTAACCTCCAAATATTGGGCCCCAATCGACATTTCCGAGTAACGAAACGGTCAAGGGAACCGGTACGGTCAAAAGCAAAGCGATACCGACCAATGCCATACAGGCTAAAAATTTCCCCAAAACCAGATGTAGCGGTTTTACGGGTTGGGTCAGCAGGAATTCCAAGGTGCCCATTCGCCGCTCTTCGCTCCACATCTTCATACTCAGGGCGGCGACCAAAAAAATCATCAAAATCGGCATCCATTCGAAAAGCGGTCGTACATCGGCAATATTGCGGGAGAAAAAGGTTTCCACCCAGAAAAAAATAAAGAGTGTTACGGCGAGAAAAACGCCGAAAAAAATAAACGCAACCGGTGACGCGAAAAAAGCCGCGAGTTCCTTCTGGGTAATACGAAATACGCTATGCTGCACGGATGGTTTCTCCTTCTAAGGTGGGATCGATTGCATTGACTTCGTTGAACACAGTTTCCAGATCGCGGACTTCTAAATAAATTGCGTATAAAGAAAAGCCCTGATCGATCACCGCTTTAGAAATGGAGGGAATGTATTCCCTAACATCCTGACTAGTTTCCGGTGCAAGATCCAAGGCATAGTTGTACTCAGCGAAATTTTTCGAAAGCAGTTCCACCGATTGAACACCGGGGATGGAATTTAGTTCAGGTTTCGCCTCATCCGGCCCTTTGTCGATCGTCAAAAACAGTTTTTGTCCTTGATTCAAATCTTTAATCGTCGAATCCAGCGCCATTCTGCCATCTCGAAGGATCAAAACGCGATTGCAGAGAACCTGAACCTCCTGCAATATATGGGTAGAGATAATGACCGTCGATTGTTTGCTCAGTTCGGTGATCAAGTCCCGCATGTGCAGGATTTGCGATGGATCCAAGCCGTTAGTCGGTTCATCCAGTATCAGTACTTCGGGTTGATTCAGGATCGATTGGGCAACGCCAACCCTTTGCCGGTATCCTCTGGATAACGTATTGATTGTTTGTGTAGCTTTTTCGGCTAACTCGGTTTTTTCGATGGCATATCGTACTCCGGAAATACGGTCAGCGCCGGTCATACCTTTTAAGCCAGCTGCGTATTCCAGATAATCGATAACGGTCATTTCCAAATAGACCGGACAGTTTTCCGGCAAATACCCAATTTTGGTTTGAATCGTCGAGCGGTGCTCGGAAATATCTAAACCCGCCACGGAAATTGTTCCCTGATCAGGTTCCAGAAAACCCGTCACCATTTTCATTATGGTGGTTTTTCCCGCGCCGTTGTGGCCAAGAAGTCCTACGATTTCTCCGCGTTCGATACGAAACGTCACATCATCGACAGCGGGGAATTCCCCATATAACTTACTTAAGTTTTGTACCGAAATCATACCCAAATACTCTCCTGAGAGTTTTATCGCGCGCATTATACGCCAGATAATTGATAGTTTTGTATATGTATGGTCTAAAATTTTTTTTTCAACGGAAAATAAAAACCATTTTTTGATTTGTCAGTCTATTTCATAGTACCTGATTATTAGAACAAGCGGTTTTGAGCAGGAAATCAATAGCTGATTTGGCCACATTTCCCTTTCTTTGGATCCTAAATCGGTGGACCTTTTAGGCATCTGGAAAAGTCAAGGGTTGAAATTGCCGAGTATCAAAAGTAACCTCAGCTAACCGCAAGGTATCTTGAATACGAAAAACAATTTATGAGTGACCCCTTGGACAACGAAAAGAATAGCCCTCTAATACCCGAGGTCAGAGTGGTCGATTTTCTTCGCTCTCACCCGGACTTTTTTACAGAACACACCGATCTCCTCAATCGGCTATCGGTTCCCCATCAGGCGGGCGCGGGCATTGCCTCGCTAATTGAAAAGCAGGTACAAATCATGCGTCGGCGAATCGAGGATTTAGAGCAAAAACTCGAGAAGACCAAGCACCAAGAATCTTTTTATATTCACTTGGTTGAAAATGCCCGACGTTTGGCTTTTGATTTACTCGACACGGAGAATCCGCAAGCATTCCATCAAAAACTGGTCGACGGATTATCGAACTATTATAAAGCGGACCAATTTCGCTTGTATGTTTTTACCCGGCGTTCAACGCCAAATGATTGCGGTGGGATTCGTTTTAGAAAAACAAATGACAGGATAAAATGTTTATTCACGGGGGTTTTTAATCATCACCGGCCACTCTGTGGGAGTTTGCAGGATGAACATATCAAGGCAGTGTTCGGTAGTGATGCCGAATTTATCCACTCAACCGTATTGATCCCGCTTAAACTGGAGCACTGGGAAGGATTATTGGCATTAGGCAGCCGCCAGTGGAACTATTATCGCCACGGGTTATCGTTGGAACTCCTGGTTATGATTTCCGACATCGCTAGCAAAGTTATAGATGGATGGTTGATAGAGAAAACGCCAGGACGATAAATTGAGAAAGCCATTTAATATAAATTCGAGAGCTTAAACCTATTTTAGTTAATAATTTCTTCGATGGTATATTCCTTTAAATCCTTTGAATGCGTAAATATCACTATCTCACCAATCAGGCCGATAGCAAGGATCTGTGCTCCAAGCACGACAAACAATGAACTTATCATTAAAGCAGGTCTATCGGCCAGGCTGATATCGAAAAAAAGCCTTTCCATAACCAAATACGCAGTGAGTATTCCGCCAAGGAAAATCGTTCCCATACCCAGCAATCCGAAAAAACGCAGTGGCTTTTTGGTAAACTTTATCAAAAACATAACGGACAATATATCAAAAAGCCTTCGAACATATAAACCCGATGAGTAAACCCTCTGGAACACATCTTTATTCGATTGGGCGGTTTTTTCTTCGTGCACTTTGAATCCGTAACGATTCGCTAAAACCGGCAGGAAGCGATGCAAGTCACCGTATATTTGTACTTCATTGATTACTTTCCGACGCAATACCCTGACACTACAACCCAGGTCATGGAGTTCGACGCCTGTTTGCACCCGCATGAGAAAGTTGAAAACCCGAGATTGTAATCGGTTAAATGCTGAATCTTTGCGCGGCCAGCGTCGGGCAATAATCATATCCTGGTTTTCGATCAAATTAACCAATCTTGAGAGTTCAGATGAATCCACTTGTTGATAAGCAGGCAGGGTCATGATGAGTTCACCCGAGGTATTCTCGAATCCAATTTTAAGAGCCGTAGCCTCCCCAAACCATTTGGCGAGTTTAATTACTTTTAACACTTCTCCATTTTCTTTCAACGCATTCAATTGGTTTTCCACATCGGGGAAAGGTCCATCCAAAACAAAAAGGAACTCAAAAACCCGACCAGTTTTTTCAACAGCCGACTTATATTCACGATACAGTTCCTCCATATCGTCGTGTCTTTCAGTGACAGGAATGATTACAGACAGATCAATTTTTGATGACATTAGGATTCGCTTTCGTTAGTAAATTCTTGCAATTAGGATTGGCGTTCAATTGTTAGCTTGGATAAGTCTTCAATTTTATTATCACCTGTCTTATAAATGAGTTCACACAGAACACCTGACAGAAGTAAAAATAGTCCCAAACAACCGTACAGCATACTGACGCCCATTATGACCATAAGCGATTCAGTCGGACCTGGAACAGGCATCATTAGCCAATAAATAAATGCTAGTAACGATGCACCCATGGCAATCGACGACAGAATACCAAACCAAATAAGCGGGCGTGATGCGAAAGATACAATCGTCTTAATCGATAATAAGTCAATCAAGACTTTATAAATCCGCCACAAACCGTATTTTGATTCACCGAATACACGGGAATGATGCTTTACTTTGATCTCGGCGATTCTGGCGCCCGATAGAGATGCCATCGCAGGTATAAAACGATGCATATCCGAATACAACGGTATTTTCTGTATTAGTTCCCTACGGTATGCTTTCAATGAGCAACCGTTGTCTTTGACGGGTACTCCGGTAACCTTGCCGATAATCCAATTAGCAATCTTAGACGGTATTTTTCTTGACACCAGTTTATCTTGGCGTTTATGGCGCCAACCCACAACAATGTCAAAACCTTCGTTAATCTTGGATAAGAAGCGTGGAATATCGGTTGGATCATTCTGTAAATCGCCATCCATAGTCACTAATACCTTTCCCCGGGCATTATCAATCCCGGCTGCCATCGCCGGTGTTTGTCCGTAGTTTCTTCTGAATTTGATTACTCTGAGCCTAGGGTCGGCAACGGACAATGTTCTAGCAATTTTGTAGGTGTCGTCAACGCTACCGTCATCTACAAATATAATTTCGAAGTCCAAATTCAAAGGATCGAGAGCATTTACCAATGCCTTGTACATCCGCTCAACACATTCGTACTCATTGTATAGCGGGACACGCCGGGCATTCAACGGATTTTCCTTGGCGATTCACAAAATCTTGCCAAGCATCGAGCAACGCCCCATAGACATACGCTTTGGATCTAAAAAAACGGAGCAAGCGGTAATAACCAAGTTCATCTAATAGCCAGAAACGACACAACGACGTCACGCCGATCATTTCTCCTGCCCCCATAAATCCAATCACAATGGCGCAGAACAACAACCAAGTACTCGATCTGGAAAAAACGCTTTGAAAGCTTTCTAAACTCTGAGAAATATACTGTTGCACGGGGTCTCCTCCTTCCATCTGTACTTCTACAAAGAAAAGAAGGATCCGTGTTTTTTTAGCAAATGTCTAGTCGTAATTATCGATTTCTATTTTCTACACTACTCATCTTTTATGAACACCAGTGGGCAATCTTAAAGCGCAGAGCTATCAATGGGTGATAAGACTTTCTTCCGTTGGTCGAGGTGACACATCGAAAAAATGAATTCAGGGCCTGAATAGTTACGTCAAATCGGATAGAACTCGTGACTGACGAGTTGGATAAGAAGCGTGGAATATCGGTTGGATCATTCTGTAAATCGCCATCCATAGTCACTAATACCTTTCCCCGGGCATTATCAATCCCGGCTGCCATCGCCGGTGTTTGTCCGTAGTTTCTTCTGAATTTGATTACTCTGAGCCTAGGGTCGGCAACGGACAATGTTCTAGCAATTTTGTAGGTGTCGTCAACGCTACCGTCATCTACAAATATAATTTCGAAGTCCAAATTCAAAGGATCGAGAGCATTTACCAATGCCTTGTACATCCGCTCAACACATTCGTACTCATTGTATAGCGGGACAATTACCGATAGTTCAAGCTCTGGTTTAGCCATGAGGTAGCATTTGATTCAAATTAGACTGAATTGTAGCAAAATAAAACGACATTCATAGTGAACTCCAAACATCTATAAGTTTCTATTTATCCCAATTTTATAGCGGCGGACCGATAATTTTCAGCAAAATAAAATACACCCCCGATTAAGCTCACGGAAAGCATTAGCAAGCGGTGTATCAACATGACAACAACAGCAGATTCATATCCGACGCCATATAGCGAAATCAAATAAATAAAAGAAATATCCAGTGTTCCATAGCCATTGATCGATATAGGTAGCATCGCAAATATAGTACTAATCCAAATAACCAAAACAAGGCTCGAGAAAGATACCGATTCTCCAGTCATATCGATTAAAATGAATCTAGCAAAAAACATACATAGATAAAACAACAAAGAAATTACAATCGCTAAGACTAATGTTTTCGGATAGTGTCGATAAGCAGCTATATGATTCAAAGCTTTTACAAAAATAGCTTTGAATTTATTTTTTTCTTGCTTCAGTTCTAATCGGGAGTTATTAGATCTATTCTGAAAAATAAAATAGCCTGTAAGAACGAACCCAAACATAATTCCTAATGAACCAACAACAACACTAAAATAAGATATTTCATCACCAACGGTAATATATGTAATTGTTGCACCAACAAAACCAAGAAATAATAACATTAATACTCCGGTGAATCGCTCCATAAAAATAGGTATCAGTGCAGCTGTTTTAGATACATTATTTTTATAAAGTTTGAGCATACGATAACCGTCCCCACCAATATTTCCAGGAAAGAAATTATTAAAGAATACGGTTATAAAATAATAACTTGTTAATTCTGTAAGACCTAATTGAACATTATAGGGTTTAAGTAGCATCTTCCATTTCAAAGCACTGATACTTATATTGAATAACATTAACAAAAAAACACTAGAAACAAAGAGTATATTTGAGTCGTTTAAGACCTGTTTAAAAAGCTCCCACTCAACATTATTGATAATGAAACCACAGAGCAAAATAGTGATGGCTGATTTTAATAAAAAGAACAGTTTGTGAGATATTTTTTTCATAGCAATATTTATTACTATGCCGCTACGAAATTAGGTTTGACAACACTCGCCCTGAAACATGGCATCATACCGATTTCACTCGCTCGAGTATGTGATTCGCCAGCCGGTGAGCCAGTGCAACGATCGTCATTACCGGCTGCATAGCACCACCAGTTACAAATGTCTCGCACCCTCCAATAAAGAGATTTGGCGTTTCGTGGATTCGAAGGTCAGAGTTAACTACGCTGAATTTTGGATTGTCTCCCATACGACAGGTTCCCTGATGATGGCGGGACCATGTAACCTCAGATTCAGAAACATCGGTAGCACCGAGAGAATCATACATTTTGAGTGAAAACTCTCTACACCGATCCAGCAATTGTAGATCCCTCTCGCTGAAGTTGAAATTTAGATGGGCAATGGGATTTCCAAAAATATCCTTATTGTTTTTGGAAAGGGTTACGCGATTATCATCCTCGATTTATTGTTCAATCGTAGCCCCGATATAAAGCGTCGCTTTTACGAACCGGCCCATTAGCGACTCAATATGCTTGGGAATATTCGAAATCCTAAACGGCATAACATGATGGGGAAGAATCCACGCCTGCCTAAAAACCGGCAAGATGCTTCCCAAACCCTCATCCCGATAGTCATTGTAGAACTGGTGTGTACGACCTATTTTGTTGGTCGGTTTAATGGTCCCCAAGCTATGCCCAATTTTTGCGTAAAAGTTAACCGCTGGATGCTCATTAAATCCTCTGCCAACCATGTCGGAAGCATTACCGATTCCAGCTGGAAAATGTTCATTGGCCGAGAGCAATAATAAACGAGGGGTTTCTATCCCGCCACAAGCAACGACGTAAAACTTGGCTCGAACAGTTTTTTTATACCATCTAGAGTATGTACCTGGGCACTCGTCACTTTCTTTGTAGCATCGGTGTCAAGCTTGGTTACAGTGACGCCAGTGACATGTCCCGTATTCGGATATTCCAAATATTCTGGAAGAATTTCTTTCTGTACATTGAAAAAACGAAAAGTTTTCGTGGGGGTTGCTGTTGGTGAATCATCTACGGTTACACCGACCTTTCCGAAAAGATCTTTGAGATAAGAGTTATCTAATCCACTCTCGAGAAGCGGTTTAGATTCATCCCTAGGGGGAGCACTGGAAGAACGAACTGAACCTCTAACCCGCAATGTCTTTTCTGCTTTCTCGTAGTAGGGATCCAAATCGCTGTATGTGATTGGCCAAGGGTTATCGGGGGGAGAATAAGGATGAACTTCAAAATCCGATGGGTGAAGTCGTTCGCAACGACCGGTCCAAAAATTTGAGTTTCCACCTAACAGACGAGCTTTTGTTTTTGTTAACGGGTAGTCAGTATTGCCGGAGAAATCGTATGAGGCGAGTTGTTTAAGTTTTGGATCCACCAACCACTGCATGAGTCCTGTTCCAGATTCTAATAAAATAGTTCTGACGCCTTGGCGTGCAAGAGAAGTTGCGATGACTGATCCTGCGGGACCCGATCCCATGATACAGACATCATAGGGCTCTTTAGCATCGAGAGCTGCCAAATTTTGTGGGGAAAACAAGTTTGCCATACGTAAAAACTCCGAGTAATTATTATTCAATCAGAAACGATCCCCGGATCGTATTCCAGCGGTCTTTATTCGATGACACCAGTGTGAATTTTTTACCATCGGTACTCATCCATTTTTGTGCGGCAATGTAGTAGGAGGGAGAATAGCCAAACCCAAGCCAATTTTTATAATAAGCCACTGTTGACCAAGGACCCCAAGGCTCGGGCGCTTCAAAAATACCAAGCCCGCCCTTATTGTGATGCGAATTCGATAAGAAATAGCGTTTGAGTCCTGCGTTATAAATTACGCCAAAACGGGTTGAAGCACCGTTAGGATCCGAAAAAACCGGGGTGCGTTGTTTGATTCCTTTTGTCCAGCGGGCACACTTGCTTTGTCCAAACCTGCAAAAAATTTATACTGATTACGGTTGAGAATTTTCTTTTTATGCACACGGGCAAGGTAATAATTATTACCAATACATCGATCAATACAGTTGTTAATGGGCTGCCCTGCATATAGATATACGTAATTATCGCGACTCTCTCGGTAATTTTGCCCAAAGTTTAAAAAGGTCGTTACCGCAAACGCTGCATCAGGTTCGTCAAACGTTACTCCAACTTTAAACGTAGCGCCGCGATCCTTCGAATAGGCGATTTGGCCAACTTTATAAGGTTTGACTCCTTCTTGGGAAAACAAAGCCATGTAAATGACATTATCCACTGCTAATAAGCCATAGCTTTTACCGGTAAATTGCGCGGGATAGAGCGCATTATTACCTCCCCAAATGTTGAGTGGTTTATAACTATTCCATGCCCCATCAATCCTTGCTACGCCAAGGCTTACACGTCCATCCATGTTTGTCCCACCAAATCCTCCTCCATCACCCCAAGCAGTATAAAGATAACCGTCATTTGCCCATGTTGTGGGCCAATTGTCACTTCCTGGAGCAGCATGACGATGAGTTTCTTTTTCCCAAGTAATACCTTTTAAAACCAAACTTTGAGGATAAGGTGAATCCCCATACTTTCCCTGGAAATTTGAAGCCGGTAAATCGCACCCAACGAGACCCAGAAATACTGAGCTTAATAAAAAAATCAAACGCATTCGCTACAAATTTCCTGATCGAAAAACAAAGAAAAAACGCTAAGAAGTTATCTGAGAAGGCTTGCCCGACGATAAATCTACCGATTGTGCTGTAACCACTCGTTGGAACTCCTCATAATAAATTTGAGCACATCTCTCAATATAGTAGGATCCGACTCTTTGGAGATTTTCAACTTTCATTTTTTCCTTGCATCCGGTGCATTAATCATTTGTATCAACCTATTTTTAAACGAATCGGTATCGTTTAATTTGACCAGGTATCCGGTTTTACCATTTTCCAAAAAGTCCGTTTGCCCACCATAGTCATAGCAAACAACCGGGAGCCCTGCTGCCATTCCCTCGAGAAATACTAGGCCAAACCCTTCATGTTGACTAGTCGATACGTAAATATCAGCCATGTCTAAAAGCTCTAGTTTTGCTTGTTGCTTCACAAAACCAGTAAAAATAATTTTTTCCGCAACACCGTTGTCAATAGCAGTTTGTTTAAGTGATTGTTCTTGTGGGCCACTACCTATGATGACTAACCGTAATTTTTTATTCTTAAGCTGACCAAATATCTTTATAAGTTGTTCTAGTCCCTTTCTTTTAACAAGACGACCTACAGTCACCAGTACAGTTTCATCTCCTTTAATTTTATATTTATCACGGTTTCCATTAACCTTAGGTGGACGATTAATTCCTAAAGGAATAAGGCGTACAGGCAAATCTTGTATATAGTAATCATGAGTATTTTGAATTGTGTTATTTGATTGCCCGATCACCGAAGCGGCTTTCTTCAGCAGCCATCTTACGATAATTCGAAATATTAGATGTCGATGGGGTGAAAGTGTCTTACTTGGATCATAAAGATCCCCTCCGTGAACCGTAAGAACATTAGGGATGCCAGCAAACGTTGCCAATTTCTGCCCTACCGGTCCCGTCGGTAACACAAAATGTGTATTAACAACATCAAATTCCCGATTCTTCATAAACTGTCTGCAATGTAGTAAACCCATGACCACGAACGACAAAAGGGAAAGCAAACTAGCCGCACTCTGTTGCTTCCTGAACAAGACAGGCAATCGAATAATTTTTACTCCATTCGCCACGGTCTCCTCTGGCAACCCCAGGCGCTGAGAAGTCAATACCGTTACATCATGCTTTTTTGCCAATTCCTCAGCCAGCAGGGCATTGATAACTCCACCACCTCCACCCAATGGAGGATATTCATAATTGCAGAACAATATTTTCACAATTAATTTGCCTTCTTACAGACGGCCCCTATTTTTTTTGTCCATATCCGGTTCTTTTTTCCGTACATGATAAAACTTGCGGTAAAAAGCAATGAATATAATGCACTCACCAATATCAATATGTAGTTAAGTGGGTTTTTGTAAAAAACATATAGATTAAGAGGGAAAACCTTTACATTTTGGAATTCTTTAAATTCGAGTACTTGTCGAAAAGTATATTCCGTAAAAGAGTTGTAGTGATCGAAATTTTGAGCCAACGCCTCTGCCCCGGTTATAGGGTTCGCTCCATTCAACGCGTGCATAACTAATGAGCCTCCTTGTTTCAGGCTCTTTTTGGCCAGGTCCAGAAAATCCATTATTTCGTTTTTGGTCAGGTGATTTACTTCCTCTTCACAAAAGATTAGATCGTACTCATCCTTCCGTGCATTTAGAAACGGAAATGCTTCCGCCACATCACAATTGAGTTCCCGGGCCTTAGCAAGCTTAACCTGATCATCCCTGGAATCGATTCCAAGAACTTTTTTATAGCCCTGCTGTTTCAATAAATTTACGCAATACCCGGGGCCACAGCTTATTACAAGGATATTTGCTTCCTTGTCTTCAGGCATGTACTTCAAATAATTGTCCTTATAAAATCGATAGAATGATTTATAACCTTTCTCAACGTTATCCGGCGCCTCCCAAAACGAATCGAAAGGTTCAATTTTAGCGGTAAGTTCGTACATCTTAGTCATAAATAAACAAGCCTCTTAATGTTATTGCGTTGATACGGTGGCATTCGCCTTAGCACTCTCATTTTCACCGATAACCTTTGCGGGATTTCCAACGGCAATTGCAAAATCGGGCACATCCTTCGTGACAACACTGCCCGCGCCAATTACCGAATATTTTCCGATAGTAATTCCTGGCAATATAATTGCATTAGCACCAATCCATGCCCATTCACCAATGCGGACGCACTTGAAATTAGTTTTCATCGCATTCCTGAAATCATGGCTGGTTGTTGTTATCAACACTCCGGGTCCCACTTGACTGTTTTTCCCTATATCAATTCCGCCATGCCCAAATAGTTTTGCAAAACTATTTACGGCACAATTCTCAGCGATTTTAATAAAACCGTCTGACCCTGCACGCATGTAGACGTTATCCAATATTAGGCAATGTGCCCCGATCTCGACTCGTGAAAAATTTGCGATTTGCGTTCGGCCACCGATTATCGTACCTGGCTGAGAACAACGAAACAGGTACCTGTATTTTGCTGTAGAAAACAAAGTTGCGAGTAAAGCGAACCACTCTAATGGATGATTGCGCAACAGCTTGCGCACACGCTCCCACTTGTTAATATGTTTCGTCCCGGCAAGTTCTTTTTTGTCATCCATCTATATATAACACTTATCGCAATACCATTGTGCCGTGCGTTGAACACCGGTTTTTACATCAATGGCACTCTCAAATCCCAACAAATTTTTCGCTTCGTCTGTTTTGAATTCGACCGATTTCGTGAAAAAATCCATGCTCCGTCTGAAAATCGGTGGTTTTTTGTTGAGCGCTTGAAAAATCTTCTCCACCAGCGAGGCTGCCAATGTCATCGGCAAAGCGGGTAGCATGATTTTTGGATTGGGAACTCCCAACTCTCCTGCTACGATTTGTACAAGATTGTTCAATGTGATTGCTTCTTTACCGGCGATGATAACCGAACTTCCCACTGCCTTTTCGCTAACCATGGCTAATTCGAAGGCTCGACAAAGATCGTCGATATAAATGAGATGTTTTAAGGTGGCACCCGGATTTACGATGACTCCTTTTTTTACCATCTTGTAGAACTTGATCTTACTGATGTCGCCGAGGCCATACACCTGAGCGGGCCGTATGACCACAACTGGAAACCCGTGTTCCTTATGAAATTCAAGCGCGGCTTTTTCCCCTTCACATTTTGTGGTTTCATACTTATCCCAAGCGGGGGGGGAATAGGGTGATTTTTCAGAATACGGTGGTGGTCCGCCGGTAGCTACACCAACCGTGCTACAATGCAAAACACGTTTTACGCTCGACTTCTTGGCGCTGGCAAGAACGTTTTTCACCCCCTGAACGTTCACTTTTTTGTAATCTTCCCAAGTAAGATCTGGGTGATTGAACAGCGCCGCAAGATTTATTACGACATCTACGCCAGCAAAGGACTCTTCTAGCGTGTCCGTATCCGTAATGTCCGCGGTTCTGATTTCCACCCCTATAGACTCGAGGTATTTAGCCTTGTCAGGCGATCTTGCAAGCGCGACGACAGTATGCCCTTTATCACCAAGATATTTACACAAGTTTCCACCAATAAAACCTGTAGCACCGGTTATTGCAACTTTCATAATAGCTCCATTTTATCAATCTAAATATTAGGATAGCTGATAATCAGATTTGTGATTTCTGATACCCAGCTAGGAAGTTGTCCGAGAATAGGAGTCGTAGCGAGGGAAAGCGGTTTTGAGGTCATTTTTTCGGCTAAATTAGGCAAATATTGAGTATATTTCACAAATTTAATCGGGAAAATGAGGCTAAATTATTTTCCAGTCCACTCCGGAAAACGTTGTAAAACTTTAGCAATCTCATCTTGAACCCTACCGTCATCCCAACCAAGTTCAGTTGCTAATATGTTTGCGCACTCGTGTAAGACTTCTGTTCCAGGATTTCCGCCGGTAGCCAGGTCAGTTCGCCGGAACACGATGTCTCCGAGAGTTTGAGCCATTTCATTTCGCACCGCATACACGACTTCCGCTTTTAATACCTGAGTCTCTCCGAGGACATCTGCCATCCATTTTTGCTTTTCGGCGAGACTCAAAACATCATTTGCACCCGTTCCATGATTGTGAGTAATCGATCGAACACAATTTTTGGTTAAACCCAACATCTGATTTCGAAATGTCTCCTCGACCAATTCATCAAAATCAGCGATATCGCCTCCAAACACTGGGCTATAATCGGTCGGTGCCCGCTTCGCGGTTTTTCCAAGTTTTGCGCACACCATATCGATCGCTTTAGCGGTATCCCCACGCGCGGTGGTATAGCGAATGCCTATTAATGTAACCAGACCATCAAGTCCATCGGCTAATTTATGGTCGGTTAGATGGGAACGCTTTCCATAACTCAGATTTTCAGCGTCATCGTCATTGTCACCAAAAGGTACAAGCCCCGCATTCCACATCACGACGTCTTGGCTAGTGAGTTTAAGGGCGGGATAAGCCCAATTGATCTCATCGATAAATGAACTAACCTCTTCTTCGGTGACCGTAACCTTATCAGGGTGTCGCTTCCACACGACATGCCAGACTCCAACAAGTGTATAATCCCGCCAGGGCACTAAAAATAAATGACGTGCGGGACGAGCAAGAACCGCATCAGGGTCTTTTGTTCGCCCCTGCACGGCTAAAGCACAGGGGCTATTAAAACGTCGTTTAACGACCAAACAAGCATCCCGCGAATAGGTACCTTTCTGGTCCTTAGTAGAGATAGAACGATCTAGCAACCATTCGCTCCATGGCCCGGCTGCATTAAGACCATTCGCGAATTTATCCGTATCGTATCATTTGACATACTGTCATGGGCTTCCACACCAATGATCTTATTTCCTTCCCGAATTAACTGACGAACTTCTACATAGTTGGCAACATGAGCTCCATTTTCTTGTGCTGATTTGACAATAGCTAGCACGAGACGAGTTGGGTTATACATCTGTCCGTCGTAAAAGAGTGCTGCTCCCGTCAATCCGTTTGAATCAATATCAGGATACTCCTCAAGCACTTCAGAACGGTTTAAAAACTTTGTCATAGGAATGTGCCGATTTTTATCTCGAATCCCATAATTTCGTCCCAGTGTCAAAAGGTCATAAACTAACATTCCCGCCCCTAAAAACACTTTTCCTGACTTGCCGTATCCATAAGTCGGCACAAGTATTGGTAGCGGTCGAACCAGATGGGGGGCAATCCTCAACATAGCACTACGTTCATGGCATGAAGAACGTAATCGCTTGATATCGGCGTGCTGTAGATAGCGAATTCCTCCATGTACCATCTTGAACGAATTCGCCGACGTACCCGAACAAAAGTCCTCTTTTTCAACAATTGCAACGGAAAGACCACGCAAACTAGCATCCCACGCCGCACACGCACCGAAGATCCCGCCACCAATAATCAGAAGATCATATTGATTTTCACTTATCTCCTTAATATTTCGTTGCATATTGCGTCTCAAATAACGTTGTGATTGTCTAACGATTAAGGTCTTACCTCTATTTTTCTCCGAAACGACATCCCGAAAGCACCTGGAGCGTTAATTCCCGGATCATCGATAGTGACAAAACTTCATTTAACCCACGACGATAGGTGCATCTTGACTATTTTCCATGAATCATTTTCTTTGGTGCCGTTGAAAACAAGCGTGGCTTCATCCTGATCGTTCGATTGGGCTTGGAGATTATTGCAAAAACAGTTTTTCAAAAAACGAAGCAACATTAATGTGGTTTATATCGCTTGGAGTTATGTTTCCACCGTTAGCGCGTGGCATATTCGAAGGTATCATCGTTAATAATGTCGTAAATAAAAATATCCGAACCCTTCCCACCCACAAGAAATGGCTTGAAAGTTTTAATCGGTTTGATTTGCTTTAAACTGCTATAAAATCGCACGAACGACGGAAACGCTGGGGGAATTCCATCCTTAAATTTATATCTGGATTGCGCTTCGAAATTTGTCACAATATATTGGGTACCTTTAAATCTATATTCCTCCAATCGCTTCGGTATTCTCGATGTAATTGGATTCCCCATATCACGGTGTCTTTCGGATTTACGGAGCTCTTCGTCGGATAATTCCGCAGGTAGCCACCAAGCGTGACCGAGCTCGTATAAATCAAAACCGTACTGTGAAGGAATTTTTGAAATAAGTGTTAGACGTGTCTTTTGGGCTATTCCCCACCATAGATTCATAGAAGCTATATCGAAATTAAATTTCGATGCTTATTCTCGTACTGTGAGTTTAGACCAAACTTTGCACTCGCTTGACTGAATTTGAAAAAAACAGTTGAGTAATTTTATATCCGTTAGCTCCGCCTAGAATCAACGCTTATTGATACATTCTTAAAAAGAAGTATCGCAAAACAAATATCGATCATCTTTTTCACGCTTTCTTACAGTAAACTTTGTTTTCACCCGCTGCCTAACGGTTTTATGATTGGCGCTACCAACCGCTTTAAGTTGGTAACGCAAAATCTGCACCAAGTGGTAAGCAATTAGGGTAATTAAGATATGTCCATTGACCCTTTATAATAGTGAAAAACCTTGTACGCTCCGAGAGGAGCGTACAAGGTTCTCTAGTTGGAGTTAGTTCACAGTAACAATAAACGATTGACTGTCCACACCTTCGGTATTTTGTGCCTCGACAGTGATATTGTAAGTCCCTACGACTGTTGAATCCCATTCAATCAATCCCGTTTCAGGGTGAATAGTCATACCGGCTGGCACATTGCCTTGCAGACTATAATTGGCTCTAGGATACCCTCTCGCCCGCACCTGATATAGGTATTTCACATCGCTTACGGCGGTTGTCACCGGCGTACTGTCAATCGACGGCAATACGAGCCGGGTACTCGGCAGAAATGTACTCAAACCGTCATACCACACATCCGCCATCTTACTGTAACCACTTCCATTCGGGTGCGCTTCGTCAACCATGTCACTCGGATAATTTAGGGCCGGCTCATGGTCTACAATCACTATTTTGTCTCCTGCATCGATGCGGGATAAGGCCATGCTTTCCAGCGACACATTAAAGTCTGTTGTCGCCTGATGATGTGTCGCCCGATTGATGATTTTCGACAAGATCACACTAATTTCCGGATTATGCAGAAAAATTTTGTCAAGAATGTCCTCTACCCCGAATAGATCCAATTCATTGGTACCTATGTGCAGCAACACCACATCCGGGCTGTTCGCCTGCAACCAATTGTTTAAAGACGAGGCGATTTGCGTCGGCGTATATCCGCTATGACCTTCATGACTATTATCACCATCCGTCACCGAACCAACAAAGTCGACATGATATCCGGCATCGATTAGATCAGCATAAAGATTGTCACGATACCCGCTCCGCGAGGTAATGGAATCGCCCAGCGGCATAATATTGATTATCTGTGTCGTTCCATGGAAACCGCGACGCAATCCAATTCCACCATCTTGATAATGCTGTTGTATTTGGCTTACCGTCAGTACACGATGATGAATTGCCAGGTCGTCAAGGGTGCCAGCAAAAGGGTAGTCAGCGTTGTCGCCATCCATCCAGCCGATATTAACTTCCGTATTCGATATTGCAGAGAAACCGGTACTATAAGTGATGCTATAACTGTCTTCCAGTTGGCCATCCACATACAGTCGGTTTTCTCCGACAAACCCGTCTTTGACCGCCACAATATGATGCCATTGACCGTCCGCAATATCCTGATTCCCGACCAGGGCTGTACCGACACCATTATTATCCGAAAGATTGAACACCGCTTGGTTATTTTCACAACCGATAGACCATTCCATTTGACTGTCTACATCATGACGCCCTATCATCACTCCAGATGTTGTACATTCGGTCTCACTTTTCATCCACAGTTCTATTGTTAGATGCGCATATGATGCCCAATCGAATGATCCGTCATCAGCAGCGTTCAGCTGTTGGGATATACCATCAAAGTCTAGCGCGTTGTTGATTATTCCTTGAGATGACAATGGGCATACCACGCATTGCGTGTTCGTCAAACTTACTAGGTCACTATAATTTTGACTGTTCCCTTCATCAAAAGACCAGTAATGTGCCAAATCCGGTGGCAATTGGCTTATAACAAACGTCTCCTGTGCCACTGGACTACTGTTGTAGTTCGATTTAAAGGCAAAGGCTTTCACTGTCGCATTTTCTTCTAGGTTGAATGGGCTGCTGTAAATCAAGCTAGAGGTTGTTGGTAATGTACCGTCCAAAGTGTAATAGATGGACGCATCCTGGACCGTCGAAGACAGTGTAATTTCTATTGGACCAAACAACTCGCTAGCCGGATAATTGATACTGATATCGAGAACTGGCAAGCCATTATTCGGAGTACTTTCATCCGGACCTAGGCCGCTCGGCACATAGTTTGTATCATTGGTGATCACGATCTTATCAACAATCATCCCTGATTCGCGCATCCACAGATCAAAGGAATGAATTCCGGTGCTCGTTACCTCAATCGTGCGCACATTGCCGTTGGAGCGGTTTGACCAGGACCAGGCATTAGTTTTGAAACCGTTAACATTATAGCCGCTCGTCGGCCCTACACCATCCAGGCCAATGTGCACCGAATCCGAACTGGTCACCGGGCCGAATCCTCTTACCCACACATAGTGCGTACCGCTGATCGAAAAGTCTACAGCATAGGTTAGATGCGGACTGTTCGCCACATAATCAGTATCCCAGTTGATTCGATCCTAGGGCAGTACCCGCATCGCAATCCCTGACGTACCTGATTGATTGTTATCCATCCAAGCATGCCCGTCGCTCCCCGACAGGTTCTCTTCAAAGGACTCTGCTTCGATCGATACTATGCCGTCCGTCCCTTGCTGCAGCGCTACCACTACAGGTATATCGGCAACGGTTATACTGATAGTCTCAGTGGTTGTCACGTTGGCATCCAACGCATCGGTCGCCGTAAAAGTCACACTATAGGGACTGTTAACCAGATCCGAATTATCCGGTGTCCAGTTAAAAACACCGCGGCCGTTACCTTGGTCAATGAAGCTGGCACCTGTCGGCAGTTGACTTAATTCCGCACTCATTACCGGGATCGATCCGTCAGCATCACTGGCGTTTACGGTAAAACTCAATAGCTGATCGACTATCCCACTTTGATTCCCCACCGGGCTCAATATCGGGGAAGGATTCCCAATGCTAAAGTCGGCAGCTGATGCGGCACTGTTATTGTAACCACTCAACGTCCCCATCGCAGTCACTGTGGCATTTAAATCCACGTTGAACGACCCACTATACAGTTGTGCGCTCACGGTCGGGCCATTGCCATCCAGCGGTGGGCTTCCGTCTAACGTATAGTAGATTTGCGCCAAGGGTGTATTGCTGAACAAAGTGATTTCCACCGGGTTCGGATAAAGACCGCCCGCCGGGCTGATCGAAGGGGTATCTACCGTTGGCAAATCATCGCCCGATGGGCTTTCATCCGGACCTAGGCCGCTCGGCACATAGTTTGGATCATTGGTGATCACGATCTTATCAACAATCATCCCTGATTCGCGCATCCACAGATCAAAGGAATGAATTCCGGTGCTCGTTACCTCAATCGTGCGCACATTGCCGTTGGAGCGGTTTGACCAGGACCAGGCATTAGTTTTGAAACCGTTAACATT
>CAXXSE010000002.1:0-584491 GCA_963664935.2 Methylococcales bacterium
CTGAAAAATGTCAATCCAAAGGCCCGCATTGGCGTCAAACTAGTGTCTGAAGTTGGGGTGGGTACGGTCGCCGCGGGCGTTTCCAAAGCACACGCCGATTATGTCACCATCGCGGGTTACGATGGCGGTACCGCGCCAGCCCGATCACCTCGATCAAGCACGCGGGACTGCCGTGGGGAAATCGGCTTGGCTGAAACCCACCAAACACTGACTTTGAACAACCTTCGCGGCCGCATCGCCGTACAAACTGATGGCGGTTTGCGTACCGGTCGTGACGTCGTCATTGCCGCGTTGCTTGGAGCCGACGAATTTGGTTTCGCCACCGCCCCGCTCATCGTCGAAGGATGCCTGATGATGCGCAAATGCCACCTGAACACTTGCCCGGTTGGAATTGCAACTCAAGATCCGGAATTGCGCAAACGTTTTACCGGCAAACCCGAACACGTCATCAACTACTTTTTCTTTGTTGCCGAGGAAGTACGCGAGTTAATGGCTCAATTAGGCTTCAAAAAATTTGAAGATATGATAGGCCAGTCCGACCGCCTGGAGATGCGGGACGCTATTTCCCATTGGAAAGCCAAAGGTTTGGACCTGTCGCGCATCTTATACAAACCCGATCTACCTCGGGACGTTGCCCTGTTTAATGCGAAGCACAAGAACATGCCATGGATAAAGCTCTCGATCAAAAAGTGATCGAACTCGCCCGACCCGCTTTGGAGAAGGCACACCAGTACAAATGGAGATGGAAATCCGAAATACCAACCGGACTTTCGGATCCATGCTATCCGGAGAAATTGCCCAGCGCTACGGCCATAAGGGTTTACCCGAGGACACAATTAGCATTGTGCTCAAGGGTATTGCCGGGCAAAGCTTTGGGGCATTTCTAGCCGCGGGTATCAGCGTGGAACTCTGCGGTGAAGCCAACGACTATGTCGGCAAAGGTTTGAGTGGCGGGGCGGCTGGTCATATATCCTCCACCGGAATGCCCGATTAATGCCGAAGAAAATATCATCGTGGGGAATACCGTTTTTGTACGGCGCCATTAGTGGCGAATGCTATTTCCGTGGTGTAGCGGGAGAACGTTTTGCCGTCCGCAACTCGGGGGGCTATCGCTGTAATCGAAGGACTGGGCGATCACGGTTGTGAATACATGACCGGTGGCGTCGTGGTCGTACTCGGATCCACTGGCCGTAACTTTGCCGCCGGTATGAGTGGTGGTATTGCTTACGTTCTGGATGAAACCGGGGATTTTGAACTCCGGTGTAACATGGCCATGGTGGAGTTGGAAGCCATCCGGGACGAAGACACAGCGCTTGAAAATCTGGGGCACCAAGGTGGCGACATGGAAACCCACGGACGAGTCGATGTCATGCACGATATGACTCGATACGACACTCAGCGCTTAAGAAACCTGATCGAAAAGCATGCTCACTACACTGCCAGCAGCCGAGCCCAAGCGATACTCAAAAATTGGGAGGACTATCTTCCGAAATTTGTAAAAGTCATGCCCATCGACTATCGGCGAGCACTGGACCAAATGCAGAAAAGCCATGATCTAACCATTAGTCGGTAGATCGGTCCAATTTAATTTTTATCCGAGAAAAAACCTAACATGGGAAAACCCACCGGATTTATGGAAATCTCCCGCCAGGAACGCACCTATGCGCTGGCGGCGGATCGAATCCAACATTATAGTGAATTCACAATCTCCTTAACTGACGACGAAGTCAGTAGACAAGGTGCGCGTTGTATGGACTGTGGTATTCCTTATTGCCATGAGGATGCCCCATCAACAATGTCATTCCGGACTGGAACGATTTGGTATATCAGAATAACTGGCGCGAAGCGTTGGATGTACTACACAGCACCAATAACTTTCCAGAGTTCACGGGACGTATTTGTCCGCGCCCGTGTGAAGCCGCGTGTACTTTAAACCTGGTTGAAGAACCGGTCACCATCAAAACTATCGAGTGTTCGATTATCGATAAAGCGTGGGAAAAAGGTTGGATCCAGCCTCAGGCCCCTTTAAAACGTACCGGGAAAAACGTCGCCGTAATCGGTTTCGGGCCCCGCTGGAATGGCTTGCGCGCAACAGCTTGCCCGCACTGGGCATTCGGTCATTGTGCTTGAGAAATCCGATAAAATCGGCGGACTTCTACGCTACGGCATCCCGGATTTCAAAATGGAGAAACATCATATTGATCGCCGCATCGCTCAAATGCAAGCCGAAGGCGTGTTTTTCCGCCCTAACAACCACATTGGTAAAAACGTACCCGTCAAAGGGTAATGGACGACCACGATGCAATTGTACTCACCGGAGGTCTGAAAAGCCCAGGGATTTACCTGTCCCCGGACGTGAATTGAAAGGTGTCTTTTTTGCGATGCAATTCCTTCCGCAACAAAACATGCGAGTCGCCGGATATATTTTTCTGACGACATCAGTATCACAGCCACTGGCAAACATATCATTGTAATAGGTGGAGGCGATACTGGTTCCGACTGCATAGGCACATCTATACGGCAAAGCGCTGCATCGGTCACCCATTGGAAATTATGCCGAAACCGCCCGAAAAAGAAAATAAAGACCTGACCTGGCCCCACTGGCCGAACAAACTTCGAACTTCAAGCTCTCAGGATGAGGGCTGCCATCGGGACTGGTCCGTCGTCACAAAATCTTTCAAAGGAGAAAATAGTTGTTGTCACCAAATCCAGTGTGCTCGCGTCGAGTGGACGCAAACGGATGGACGATGGGAAATGGCCGAAATCGCCGGAAGCGGATTCACCCTAAAAGCGGACCTGGTTCTACTGGCAATGGGATTTGTCCACCCGGTTCACGAAGGTATGCTCAAAGACCTGGGTGTTAACTTGGACGGGCAAGGAAACGTTGACGCGAATACGGACGACTACAACACCAGCATCGATAAAGTTTTCGCGGCCGGTGACATGCGAAGAGGTCAATCTCTTGTTGTTTGGGCGATTAGGGAGGGGCCGCCAAGCGGCGCGCTCGGTGGATCAATTTTTGATGGGGAGTTCGGATTTGCCGTCATAGTCACAGTTGTTGGCGCAAATTGCCGAGGTATACAGCTACAGAAAACCGGGATAGATCTATTTTACGCGAACGAGCGGACACATATTCAATTTTGCTCAAGTCTGAAACAATTGGTGTGTACTCAAGACTTTGCAAAAAGGATTGAATCTTGAGTGAATTAGCTTCATGACGGTAATAAGGCAAGATGACACTGGTATCCAAATAATAGCGCTCTTCCTGTCGTAATTGAGAAATAGATGTCTTGCCTTGGCTTTGTCTCGCCCGAAATGCTGTTAGATCAGAAAATAGGGGCTTTTTAATCTCTACAGGAACCAATTAGCGATATTTTTTGTAGCGCTGGATAATAATCACCTCACCACGCTCCAATCGGAGGGGCCAATTCTCAACTTACTGAACAAGACACAACTGAAGACAAATAGCTTTTTCTATATTATCTAATTCATTTGATTTAACATTTCCTCCTTTTTTCAGCATTCTTAATTTGGTTACTGTAGTCAATTGGTCAGCCATTACTTTAGCTTTTTTCCCTTTGAAGATTACATACGCTTCGCTGGATAAAAACATTCAATATTGCTTGTTATAGGAAGAACTTGAACCCCGATTTAGATGCTTATTCGAAGCATCGTTACTGATAATTACAGCAGGACGTTTCTTTTGATTTCACCTCCAACCGAGGATCGAAATTTACCCACCATATTTCACTCGTCTCATGATTGAAATCATTTGAATTATCAATGAGATTTCACACCATTCCAAGGCTTCTTCTTCTCTAGATAGATCTTTGGCCATCGCTGAGTAAGCTAAGTCCAATTCATTTTTTAGAACATGTGGACGAACCAAACTCTCAATGAATTTACTAATTTTTCCCGAACCAATCGTTTCTTTCAAGCCATCATAAACCTGTTCATCAAGTGTAATTGTGAGTTTTTTCTGCATTTTCATGCCTCATTGATACGTGCGATACTTATATTTTATACGTATCATTGTTCGTGTCAATATGAGGTCAATACAAATTGTGTATTCCGCTTCAACAACATTGGTTCGTATTTGTTCGCCTTAGACTAAGAAAATGGGATAGTTGATTGATAAATGCAGTCTTACTTATCGCCTCTTTTTGTTGCTTTTTATTGTTTAGAAAGACATGGCCCCGTTTTGCCTTGCTTTCGACGGGGTAATAGGTTGCTTTCATCATCATGCATTGAATGACCCCTTGAGATCGCGGTTTGATCCATTAAAAAACCTCATAAATCGTACATTTTTCGGAACTAAATAGCGTCGAGTAATGCTTGCCGGAACTCGGAAGCACTTTGAAACCGCTGGTTCTGATCCTTACGTACCGACTTGTCGATCACCTCGGCAAGTTCCGGAGATAACGACGGCAAACGTTCCGAATAGGAATCGGCTCTTCCCCAAGAATGATAAGAAAAGGGTGCTTGGATGCTTGATACCGTTGGATTGATTTAAGTGCTTTTAATTTCTCCTTAGGACTTGCCCGATCATCACGTGCTTTCGTTCTGATGTCCTCAAGGTCCTCTTGCGTCCAGGAACTCAAATGTATATTTGCCGGTCAGCCAAAAATATAGGGTTACTCCCAGGGGAATAAAGATCGGCCGATGCCTTGACGGAATAAGCGTCTTGAACTTGTTCGGGAGACATAAACATCAACGTTCCCATACCTAAATTTGGTTTGGTGAGCCGGGTTCCACCCGCGCGAGCATAGGAAAAGGATATTCCGAAGTCCGCTAATTTGGGCGTTAAACAGGTCTTCAAATGAGCCGATGTTTTATCCGATACATTTGTCGATCCTGAAAAAGAATATTATCCGGTTTGATATCGCGATGAAGTTTGGACTTTCCGTGGAGATACTCCAGTCCATCAAGCAAAGAAACGACGATCGGCACCACGAAATGAGGTTGCGAAAGGTCTTTATCCAGACTAAGCCGATTGACGACATACTCCGTTACTAAATAAGGGATGCCTTGAGCACCATGTCCGCTATCGATGCAGCGGACGATATTCGGGTGTTTCAAATCTTCCAACACACTAATTCCTGCTCGAAACGCCGTACATTTTGGTCGTTAGTCAGATCTTTGATCTGTTTCAGAGCAAGCACCCGCGCAGTGGGTGGGTGATAGACCAAATAAACCACCCCAAAACCACCTTCACCCAATTCAAGGATCACCCGATAGTCGTTGATACACGTACCGTCAATGCCTTGAGTTGTCGGCAGGCATTCTTCGCAACTGTAGATAACGGTATCCCTAAGCTCTTCGGCGCGACCATCGCTGTTGGCGTATTCACTGAGGTCTTTAGAACAACGGGTACATTTGGCCGACACCCGTTGACCGGATTTCCTGGATTGGGATCTTCCGCAATTGACGCAAAGTTTGGGTACGGTTTGATCCGGCAATACCTCATCGGCTCACCACACTTGCTGCAATTTTTAGTCGCCACCTCGAATTGGGTGCCAATACCGATCCGAATCCGGGTGTAGCCCAGTTCGATCAGATCACCATTGGCCAGATCTTTACTGTCTACTGGCTGATTATTGACATGCGGCGGGTTGGTATTACTGAGGTTGCTGAGTCGACAACTCGGTGGACAGATCTCAAGATACACGTGACGACGTGAAACATAAGGGTCGTCCTGGGGCAATTGAAAATCCGCATCGTTGGCGCGCCCAATCAGCATATTACCGGGCTTCTCGAAAGTTATGACCCGGCCTTGTTGCGGCCCTTTCTCAATCGTTAGGCTAACCTTCATCGTTTCTCGCCGTTGTCAATTACGGGGCCTCGATGCCGCATGTATACTGTGTTGCGCTTGAAAAACGTGCTCAACGCACGGTCAAGTACGCCTCCGCGCATTTCCCGCGCGCGCCTTGTCTCCTTACGACCTCGCGAACCCCTCACTACGAAATACGAAAACCAGAGAGAAATGCGAGCGAAATATAGACTAGCTAACATCGTCGTCACAGCTTATACAGACCCACTGGCCGTCTTTTTTCCCGAACGCACTGTTTGCAATAGGCCGTCACGCAAACAGAACAGAACTCACTGGCGGCCCACGCTTCGTGGTTCGGGCACATCCCCGATTTAATCTTCGTCCCAAGATCGAACCCGTTCTCTTTCATTTGAGCTATTGGAACTCCAACCTCTTTTACTTGGGTCACGGGCATCGGATCCTCTTTAATTTGGGTTACCAGCATCTCAGTCTCGATCTGATCCTCCCGCGCATTAGGCCCCGCGCCACGAAGGTGTGTTCCACCGCGAGCGCCCGCTATTCGCGTGGCTTTTGCGCTTAGTTGTTCATCGAGTACGAATTCAAACTCGTGAATATCGAATTGTATGCGGTCCTGGTGCTTGAGTAAAATTTCCTGGGCTTTCTCGGGATCGCTGAAGGGCTTACCGTTGATCGATGTTCCGTTGCTGCTGCGGAGGTCGGAAAGGTAAAACTGGCCTTCTTGGTATTTAATGGTTGCATGTTGGGAGGAGACGGTATCGTGGGCGATGACGATATCGTTATTGTTGGGGTCTCGGCCGATTCTGACTAATGGTTTGTGGATGGTGTATCGGTGAACGTTGGCCTGACCGCTGAGATCGATTAGTGTTGCTTTGGGGATTGGGTTTATTGTCGGTGTCTCGGGTTCAATGTTTTGATTCTGCGAAGGGGTGCTGGTCCGGTTCAGAATCCATCCGGTGAAAATACGGTTAAAGCAATCCATAAAAGCGCCCAACCCAAATCGAGGTGAGCTCGGTCCCATGGGCGTGGGGATTCGGTATTTGTCGATTTTTCTTGGCTTTCGTCGCAGGATTGGTAGATCCGCTATCTGTTTGCGTTTGAATCGTCTCCAAAACTGGGGAATCATTTTTTTTGTTTGTGGTTCTTGGGTTTGCTGCCGGAATTGTCGAGGACGATTACAATGTCAGCTGTAGTGGTTGCGTTGGCGGTGTTTCGGCGGGTAAGGGGCTTGTTCTGCTGGGTGGATTCGGCGATTGGATTTGAGCTATCGAGTGACCTGCGGTCAAGAACCCAATTATTATGAGAATGAAAACGCTAAGATAGTAGGTAGTAAAAGAGTGAGAGGGGATCGGATGCTCCGATTCGGAACTGGTTTTTAATTGAATCATTTTTTTATGACCTGGTTTGTGCGTTGGAAATCTTTAATAGGATTAGCGGCTTTTGTTTTGACCTCTGGTTTGAAAATACCGTGATCAAGAAACTTATAGAAGATCTCTAAATATTTCTTTTGCCCAATCTAATACCTGTTGGAGATCCGCCGCCCTGTCCGTTGTACCTCTTCTTCCAATACTTCCATCGCTTCACTGGCTATAGACGCAGCTGCATTACGATCGCCAAGCGATAATAAAACCGAGGCTTTATAAGCTTGAACCCAGGCCAAATCACCTCGAAGCTCCGAACGGCCCTCCTGATGGACCAGACGCTCACAGATCTCAAGCGCCTGGTCATAGAGCGCCACCGCGCCCGCAAGGTCCCCTGAAGCCTGTAGCACGTTCGCTTTGTTGTGGTATAGTCTCTAAGAAAAAGAATTTGGCCAAATGCAGTTATGCGTGGTCAGCGAGTTCCTTGAATTTCACGAACAGTGCAAGTACCTCATCGGCAGCATTGTTGAATTGCAAGAGGGCCTCTGCGACCTTGTTTTTTAGATCGTCGAACGTTGGGAAATGATGGAGATGGGTTCCCTGTTATTTGATTTTTTTCCACAGCTTCTCGATTGGATTGTAGTCGGGTGAGTAAGACGGCAATTGGTAAACAGTCAGTCGGTCTTTATGGTCCTCAAAGAACGCCTTCATTGCCTTGCTGGTATGGTAGCGCGCACCATCCTGTATGAGTACGATAGGCTGTTTGGTTTGTGCAAGCACTTCGGTCAAATAGGTCATGTAGGTTTGTGAGTTAAAGCGTTCTTCCTGGCATTTGTAAAAAAACCGTCCGTAAAATAATCAATCAAGCCGAGCACCTTGTAGCCTTTACGCTTGCCGGACGTCTTGATGGTCGGTTGCTGGCCTTTTCGTGCCCACGTATAGCTGAGCGACCCCATTGTGGAAATGACGCCTCATCGCCAAATAACAGTAGCGCCTTTTTTTGTTTTGCCTCGGCTAGAATCGCTGGCCACTTTTGATCCAGCCACTGTTGGCGGGCCTCTTCATCCAGGTGATCGGAAACAAACCGTGCCTTTTGATAAGAAAAGCCCATGTTTTTGAGCAATTGACTGATATAGTGAACGCAATAGAACACGCCAAATCGCTCATGGATTAAGCCTTGAATCATTGGGCTGCGCCAGCAATTACCCACAAACCCTGCAGCCGCGGGGCCCGCGTCTATGACAGCCGCTAATTCACTCCGTTGTTCTTTGGTCATTTTCGAAGGCCTTCCCGGTGGCTTCTTCGATCTCAGTCCGACAACACCGCCGACCAACAAACGCTTGATCCATTGTCGAACCGCTTCGGCTGTAACTCGAAGCATTTTGGCCACTGCTTGAATAACCTGCCCCTCAGCGAAGGCCAGAACTGCTAAGATCCGTTTCACCACGGCAAATCACCTTTCTGATGGGCTCGCTTCAATTCTTCGAGCAAATCATTCTGGTGGGCCTTGGAGAGATTAAGTTTAAAAATTAACATGGGGCAGCTCCTTATTGACTAGAGATTAACCCATGTCAGACTAAACACTTGTTACTCTAATGTCTAATCGAGCTACCCTGTCGCTATTTTGCTCAGCACGCCAAGATCTTTTTCTTAAAGTCTATAGAACCCGTATTGAAATCATGTTCGCGATGTTAAAACATGTGATCGGCGCCTTTAAATTTCGTTTTTGGACTCAAAAATTGCCAAAACATTCCAGACGCCCCTTTTCCAATCGTCATCTCAAAGCCCCACGGACCCAGGACCTCCATACCGTTCAAGCGTGCTGGCAAGCCTATGAAACCTTCGTGCTCTGTGCCGCTATTGCCTTGGGGTTAATGCAATTGATCGCGCTCCAGTATCAAGATACGATTTGGTCTGAGTACTCGCTTTATCTTCGCACTCAATCGCGTGATTTGCCATCGGAGAAAACCGTGAAGCAAATTTTAGCACCATTGTTCCTCAAACAATTCTTTCGACTTGAGGAAAATGGCATGATTCAACAGATCCGTGCCCGCTTGATGACTGTTTCCGATGAAATCGATGACGATTAAACTCAATGGGGCGCTCTATGCTCTAGTTCTCTGCAATTCTTAATATTTTTCATGGGGCATACTTCGATGTGGTGGGGGAGTATTACCCCTCTTTTTTCGCAATTAACTCCTAATATTAAGCCACCGGCTCTGCCGGTGCGATGCAAATAGGCTCTGCCGTTCCAGCGTAAATACTGATAAATTCTCCTCAGAACCCGCCAAGGTAAAGAGGAGAATTAAAATGAGAGAATGGCAAAGTCAGAGCCATGTAAGATGGTATTGTCGATACCACATCGTGATCGTACCGAAATATTGAAAAAAATCAATATATGGTGCATTGAGAAAAGATATAGGATCGATTTTGAAAGAGCTGTGTCATCAATTTGGAGTGGAATTAGTAGAAGGACATGCGATGCCGGAGCATGTTCATTTATGCTTGAGCATCCCACCCAAATATAGTGTTGCCAATACAGTGGGTCGAATAAAAGGCAAGTCAGCGGTGAGGATTCACAGAGACTACATTGGGAAGAGAGGAGGTAGTAAAGGATTTCATTTTTGGTCAACGGGATATTGTGTAAGTACCGTTGGCTTGGATGAGAAAAGATAAGAAACTATATACGGAATCAAGAAGAAAAGGATCGTCGGTTAGAGCAATTAGATGTATTTGATTAATTAACTCGTCAGTCACGAGTTCTATCCGATTTGACGTAACTATTCAGGCCCTGAATTCATTTTTTCGATGTGTCACCTCGACCAACGGAAGAAAGTCTTATCACCCATTGATAGCTCTGCGCTTTAAGATTGCCCACTGGTGTTCATAAAAGATGAGTAGTGTAGAAAATAGAAATCGATAATTACGACTAGACATTTGCTAAAAAAACACGGATCCTTCTTTTCTTTGTAGAAGTACAGATGGAAGGAGGAGACCCCCGTGCAACAGTATATTTCTCAGAGTTTAGAAAGCTTTCAAAGCGTTTTTTCCAGATCGAGTACTTGGTTGTTGTTCTGCGCCATTGTGATTGGATTTATGGGGGCAGGAGAAATGATCGGCGTGACGTCGTTGTGTCGTTTCTGGCTATTAGATGAACTTGGTTATTACCGCTTTGCTCCGTTTTTTTTAGATCCAAAGCGTATGTCTATGGGGCGTTGCTCGATGCTTGGCAAGATTTTGTGAATCGCCAAGAAAATCCGTTGAAGTAGCTGGACGAGCGATACTTCTGGGTGACCATACCGCGGTGATCAAAGATGGACGCAAGATGCCCGGCGTGGTATCGATGCACGAGTCATCGGAGACGCAAACGAAACCCGGCTATTTTCGGGGCCCAATGTTGGGGCAGCATTGGCATCTTGATCGGGTCGTTATCCGCTTGTTTTTGTTGTCCTTTGCAGCTTCAAATTCATCAGGGATGGGCTCATTTAGGGTTGAACGACGAGCGCGATAATCCATGTCGGATCAAGCCCACCGACCGCTTGGTGGCCATGGCGATTCATTTTGCGGTGACGAATCACTGTCTGTGTTATTTGGTGTTGGATGCCTTTTTTTTCAACCGGGGGCGTATTTCGAGCTTGCCACTATTATTCAATCCAGCATCAGGCGCGGTGGGTTGAGGTGCTGGTCAAAGCCAAGAATAGCTATGTGGGTTATTTCCCCGCGCCACCGAAACCCGCCTCTCGACCCGGACCTCAGCCGCTCTATGGCGAGAAAGTGTGTTTAAGAGAATGCTTCGACCACCTTCATTTGTTTGAGACGGTGACCTGTCAAGTCTACGGTAAAACCGAATCCATCCGGGTTATGACGCTTACACTGTTATGGCGGCCCATCGCTGATCAGGTGTTATTTATTCTCGCCGTCACCTCAAAAGGCCCAATGGTTCTAATGAGTTCCGATTTAACGCTGTCAGCCATTGATGCCGTTGAACTGTATTGTGCTAGAACCCGCATTGAAATCATGTTCGCGATGTTAAAGCATGTGATCGGCGCCTTTAAATTTCGTTTTTGGACTAAAAAATTGCCAAAACATTCTAGACGCCCCTTTTCCAATCGTCTTCTCAAAGCCCCACAGCCCCAGGATATTCATACCGTTCAAGCGTGCTGGCGAGCCTATGAAATCTTCGTGCTCTGTGCCTCCATTGCCTTGGGGTTAATGCAATTGATTGCGCTCCAGTATCAAGATACGATTTGGTCTGAGCACTCGCTTTATCTTCGCACTCAATCGCGTGATTTGCCATCGGAGAAAACCGTCAAGCAAATTTTAGCGCCATTGTTCCTCAAACAATTCTTTCGACTTGAGGAAAATGGCATGATTCAACAGATCCGTGCCCGCTTGATGGCTGTTTCCGATGAAATAGATGACGATTAAACTGAATGAGGCGTTCTATGCTCTAATTCTCTGCGATCTTCAAAATTTTTCATCAAACATACTACGATGGAGAGGGTAGTTTTGCCCCGCTTTTCTCGCTGTTAACTCACGACTGCCGAGTTATTAATAGTATTACAGTTTGATTCATACGTTACTCTTGTTGATATATAACGGTATTTGGAGACATCAAGTTATTAACCAGCTTCAGCTTACATTGACGTTTCGGAATAATTACGTGATCAAGGTTTTTGACCAATGGCGTTTGCTTTTTGGCATGCGGGGCGTTCTGAAAGTCTTTTCCTATAGGCTTGCAGTTGCCGGGTAATCTTCGAGGAGATCGGGTTGCCACTGGAGCGTGGAGTCAACCATGATATACGCTGTGCTAAATCGATCCCCCAGTATGAAGGGCTTGTCGGATATAGAATGATTGAGAACCTCAGCAACTTTTTTAAATCTCTCACGGCTATATTCAATGATTTCTGGGATTCGTTTGGTTTCGGGAAGGCCTTTTGGTGTGTAAGAATATATTCCATAACGGAGGTTCCATCGTTGCCGGGACATAAAACATCCATTGGAAATACAACCCGCGGTTGCCGGAAACGGGCGTTGGAGCCAATTGTTTATCTGCATACTTTTCCGTTAAATACATACAAATAGCACCCGCTTCGAAAATCATAGTGCCTTTGTCTTCAAGTACCGGTACAGCACCATGGGGATGAAGTTTGAGATAATCCTCAGTGTGGCCTTCCCCTGCGAATACGTTAATTAACTGAATATCGTAGGAAATGCCCAGCTCTTCTAGCAGCCAAAGGGGGCGAAGAGAGCGCGTATTCGGACAATGGTATAATTTCATAACTATCTCATGAGGTTACGAGTTCGAGATTTGTCTCACGGAGATCGAATCGTAAAAAGAGCGATGGTGATGCAATAAAAAACTAAACAAACTGCTCAGTTCTATATTCATGGTCCGGGTGGTTCAGATATCCTTCGACCGAATAATGATCGAGCCGTCTTCCTCGAAGGCGCCGTTCGCGATCAACGTTCTCGCCTTGGCCTGAAGCACCGAGCGATTTTCCGCGACTGCACGCATCGGCTCATTCGTCGAAGCATGAAATTTCTTCCGCAGAACTTTCATGGAGATCCTGCATAGAACCCTTCGCTTATCGACTTGAGCGGCGATGGTCGCCACCTTGGTCACCGGGTTCCAGCACTCGAGAATCGGGAATGAGATATCGGATTCTTCCAACGAAGAAGTCTTGTAAGGGGCTAAACGCATATCTATTCGTATTCAGAGAGGAAAAACACACCGCTGCCTTAACGAATTGATAGCCGATGAATAAAACAGTATCCCACAGATGATTTGTGAATGTTTGGATAAATGTCTGGATATATTACTCCGACATAAAAAGATCGTTAATAATTCAATTAGGTTATTTTATGATTAGATTTACCTTTTTGATGGGCTTGATAGAATAGAACCTGTGGTCTGATGAGGATTATGTATGGTCGCAATGGGTTGGAAGCGGCTTTTCTCGTTGGTCGCTTACCGACGATTTCCGGACGTTCTCGTCAGAGCGTTCCGGCAAGAGACGGGAACAAATTTTAGCGACTGGATGTATCCGGTGAAGCCAGCGGCGATGGCCAGGACCGGAGGGATAGATCGCAGTAAAATGCCCGTCGGTGTGTCGGCATCGTTCGGCTCTTGATTCCGTTTATTCATGGCACGATATGACGGCCGTAGTACAAGTGTCCGCACTGCCTTCCGTTGAAGTCCGCGACATTTGGCAGATGTCCCCATTTCTGGAATCCAAACTTCTCAAGAATTCGGGTGCTGTTCGTGTTAATGTCGAGAAGGATTGCGAAGAGTACCTTGATGCCCAAGTGCGAGCATTGCTCAATCGCGTGCGAGATAAGACAAGAGCCGATACCCAATCCACGAAAGTCCTCGTGAATGTAGTAACTGATCTCAGCCGTATGCCTAAGCGCCATACGTCCCGGACGATACGGACTCAGACTGCACCAACCCATGATAGTGCCTTGGTCTTCCGCGACAAATACCGGGTGTTTACTGGGAGCATGCTTGCTCAGCCAAGCTTTCCGGCTTTCGATGGAGACCGGAGAAATATCGGCGGTCGCCGACTGCAATGCGACCGCCTGATTATAAATTTCTGTGATAACCGGGGTGTCATCTTCAACTGCGATGCGAATCTTAATATTCATCCCGAATCTTCAGTGACCGAACAATTGATTCATGCGCAAAGGCGCAATATACCATCGCTTATTTTCCAAATTTCCGCCGCAATCTCAATGTTCGGGATGGGAGGATCGACAGTTGCCTGTTTCTCGGAAGACATGAATGACCGGAAAGAGTATGGAGCAGACATTCACCGTAGGGTGGTGAACGGCGGGTTTCGGCCCAGACTGTGTGAAAACACTGATATAATAACCCCACCAAAATTTGCGGTTTGATGAAGATATGAAGCGTTTCGTTGAAGGTGTAAATCGCACACAGAGCACGCTGTTTCCGGAGCTGCTTGATAACTATGTTTCAGAAATAATGGTCCGCCCCACTTCCTAACCGGCCTCACATGGGCCATGATGTTAATTTTCAATCAAACATCAAAACAGAAGCGAGACGAACCATGAAACAGAATAACGCAAATAACGAAACAAAAGTGATTAAAGTGTTGGGCATTGACCTGGCCAAAAATAGTTTTCAACTTCACGGCGTTAATAAAAAAGGCCATGTTGTTCTCAAAAAGAAACTGAGCCGTCACAAATTGGCCGCTTTCATGGCTAATCTGCCGGTTTGCCTAATCGGACTGGAAGCCTGTGGTGGCGCCCATCACTGGGTGCGTACTTTCACTCGGATGGGACATAAGGTGCGGATGATCGCGCCTCAGTTTGTCAAACCCTACGTCAAGTCCAACAAAAATGATGCCATCGATGCCGAAGCGATTTGTGAGGCCGTACAACGTCCCAGCATGCGTTTTGTTCCGGTCAAGGATGTCGAGCAGCAAGATATACAAAGTGTGCATTGGATTCGCAGTCAACAGGTTGCCAAACGAACCGCACAGGTGAGCTAGATTCGGGGATTATTATTGGAATACGGTATCGTCATACCCAAAGGAATCGCTTCCATCAGAAAGGCGATACCGGACATTCTTGAAGATACAGAAAATACATTAACCCCATTATTCCGTGAACTTCTTCGAGAACTCTACGATGAGATGGTGCATCTTGATGGACGGATCAGTACATTGGAACAGAAATTAAAAATAATCTGTGTGCAGAACGAAGATCGCCCACGGCTACTCACGATTCCGGGCATAGGTCTCCTGACGGCAACCGCCCTGATCGCCGCCATTGGCGACATTACGGTATTCAAGAATGGCCGGGAACTGGCGGCTTGGCTGGGCCTGGTACCACGGCAACATTCCACCGGCGGCAAGCCGACGTTGCTGGGCATCAGTAAGTGCGGTGATAGTTACCTGAGAACCCTATTAATTCATGACGGACGGTCGGTCGGTCGTTCGGGTGGCTTATCAGCATCAAGATAAACGCAATCAGTGGATTAGCGAGATCAAGGAAAGATGTGGAGCAAACATCTCAAACGTTGCCGTAGCCAACAAGAATGCACGCATATCGGGTCAGAGGGAGCCGTCTGCCCACAGAACCGTGCGTACGGGCCGTACACGGCTCCTCACGTAAAACATACTCAAATATTAAAACCTATAGATTCCTTCTCCTAAACAAGTTTGGGCACTCCAGTCCAACGTGCTAGATTCTTCCTATAGAAATTGGTTTTAACACCCAGCAGGTCATCTCCACAGACTTTATTCTCGTTAGTAGTGATCTTTCAACAATCTCGCACAATCAATTCGTTCACTGTTTACGACGGGAATAGTTGATCGCTCCTATAAAGGCTGATCTCAAACCACCAATCTGTAACCTGTGTTTATGACCGCTTAGGTGTTCCGCCCTTCACCTTCAACTTCCTGTTGCTGGTTCAATGTTTTACCCTCCTCCATGTCACCATGGAATCATCGGCACCGAACTTTACGATTACTACGGCTTCATCTGCAGACCCTCGGTTCATAACGCGTACATTACTGCAGCGCTCGCTTAGGGCTTAAAGTGTCGCAGTTACACCGACCCAAAGCCGATGGCCCTTCACTGGGTAAGGTAGTTACCCGTTTCTCGATCTACCTACCTTCAATACAACAACACATTACGATGAGAATATTGGGCTTCGGTGGTCGCGGGCACCTTACCCCTATGTTGCCGCCTTATGAAGGTTCACTTGCGTTTAGGTGACCGATTTGGCTAGAGCTTCCTTCAGATCCCGCATTGGCTCTCAATCACCGTGATTCCCTGTTGGGTAGAGACTGAGAGTTTCTTTGGGCACCCTTGCTTTCGCCTACTTCTTCCCTTCTCACAGGGTGAAGGCAAAGTCTATTCCAATCTATAAATGGCCCTGAAATTGGGAACAGATCATGAATAACCTTTTAACTGGAGCGGAAGAGGTGTCAAGGAGGAGTTTGTAGCGTAGCGGAGGAATCTCCTTGACACTTCTGAAGCGTAAGTTAACCTCAATTTATGATCTGTTCTCGGTTTCAGGGCCATTTCACGTTAGAAATTACCCCCCTCTTCAGGGCCATTTCATATTGGACAAGACTAAGGCTGACTTTCACCAGCTAGCTGACTACCATGCCAGTCACACCGCCTGGGCCTTGTTGACCAACAAGGAGCGCTATCATGCCGCCGCCGCGTTAAAAAGGTAGAGCCTTTATTGAAGCGCTCAATAGGGACTTCGCCCCTGGTCGCGCGGCTCACCCCACCCTCGCCGGGAGGCAGGGGCCTGGATGCTCCGGCCACCGCCATAAAGGGTATTGCCAGATCTGAACCCGTCAAGGACTACTCGACGCAAGCGTTTGCGTTCCTCCTTGCCGGGCTCAGACCTGGCGCAGAGACGTTAAGTAAGCCGATTGCCAGGGCAAAAAGAGCGTTAACAACTATCAACGAATTGCGTGGATAAAGTTCACGTGATGGCAAAAAAGGTAGTATCTGCATTCCTATGCACCTGACAGGGTCTAGGCCCCTTCGAGGCCGAAGAAGTGATTAGGTGGGAATGCGCGAATTCCATCAGGGCCAGAGGGCTTATAGAACCTCAAGCAAAGGCCGGATATATGGGAGCAATATTCTTTTTATCACGAACAAATTTTGTCTTGCAATGCGGGGCGGACCATATATGACCTCTTTATTTGGATTTCTCGCGTTTTCACACGGCCCGGGCCATGAGCAGACGTTCAAGCTATGTAATTCGAAGCAGTAAACAAGATAATTTTTTGATCATTAAGGCTCATCACCGTAGCTTTTTCTTGGAAACCGCGTGGATCATCAAACCGATCATGAAATTATTAACCCGCCAAGGCTATCTTATTAACTCGTCAGTCACGAGTTCTATCCGATTTGACGTAACTATTCAGGCCCTGAATTCATTTTTTCGATGTGTCACCTCGACCAACGGAAGAAAGTCTTATCACCCATTGATAGCTCTGCGCTTTAAGATTGCCCGCTGGTGTTCATAAAAGATGAGTAGTGTAGAAAATAGAAATCGATAATTACGACTAGACATTTGCTAAAAAAACACGGATCCTTCTTTTCTTTGTAGAAGTACAGATGGAAGGAGGAGACCCCGTGCAACAGTATATTTCTCAGAGTTTAGAAAGCTTTCAAAGCGTTTTTTCCAGATCGAGTACTTGGTTGTTGTTCTGCGCCATTGTGATTGGATTTATGGGGGCAGGAGAAATGATCGGCGTGACGTCGTTGTGTCGTTTCTGGCTATTAGATGAACTTGGTTATTACCGCTTGCTCCGTTTTTTTAGATCCAAAGCGTATGTCTATGGGGCGTTGCTCGATGCTTGGCAAGATTTTGTGAATCGCCAAGGAAAATCCGTTGAAGTAGCTGGACGAGCGATACTTCTGGGTGACCATACCGCGGTGATCAAAGATGGACGCAAGATGCCCGGCGTGGTATCGATGCACGAGTCATCGGAGACGCAAACGAAACCCGGCTATTTTCGGGCCCAATGTTGGGGCAGCATTGGCATCTTGATCGGGTCGTTATCCGCTTGTTTTTGTTGTCCTTTGCAGCTTCAAATTCATCAGGGATGGGCTCATTTAGGGTTGAACGACGAGCGCGATAATCCATGTCGGATCAAGCTCACCGACCGCTTGGCGGCCATGTCGATTCATTTTGCGGTGACGAATCACTGTCTGTGTTATTTGGTGTTGGATGCCTTTTTTTCAACCGGGGGCGTATTTCGAGCTTGCCACTATTATTCAATCCAGCATCAGGCGCGGTGGGTTGAGGTGCTGGTCAAAGCCAAGAATAGCTATGTGGGTTATTTCCCCGCGCCACCGAAACCCGCCTCTCGCCCCGGACCTCAGCCGCTCTATGGCGAGAAAGTGTGTTTAAGAGAATGCTTCGACCACCTTCATTTGTTTGAGACGGTGACCTGTCAAGTCTACGGTAAAACCGAATCCATCCGGGTTATGACGCTTACACTGTTATGGCGGCCCATCGCTGATCAGGTGTTATTTATTCTCGCCGTCACCTCAAAAGGCCCAATGGTTCTAATGAGTTCCGATTTAACGCTGTCAGCCATTGATGCCGTTGAACTGTATTGTGCTAGAACCCGCATTGAAATCATGTTCGCGATGTTAAAGCATGTGATCGGCGCCTTTAAATTTCGTTTTTGGACTAAAAAATTGCCAAAACATTCTAGACGCCCCTTTTCCAATCGTCTTCTCAAAGCCCCACGGCCCCAGGATATTCATACCGTTCAAGCGTGCTGGCGAGCCTATGAAATCTTCGTGCTCTGTGCCTCCATTGCCTTGGGGTTAATGCAATTGATTGCGCTCCAGTATCAAGATACGATTTGGTCTGAGCACTCGCTTTATCTTCGCACTCAATCGCGTGATTTGCCATCGGAGAAAACCGTCAAGCAAATTTTAGCGCCATTGTTCCTCAAACAATTCTTTCGACTTGAGGAAAATGGCATGATTCAACAGATCCGTGCCCGCTTGATGGCTGTTTCCGATGAAATAGATGACGATTAAACTGAATGAGGCGTTCTATGTTCTAATTCTCTGCGATCTTCAAAATTTTTCATCAAACATACTACGATGGAGAGGGTAGTTTTGCCCCGCTTTTCTCGCTGTTAACTCACGACTGCCGAGTTAATTAAACTGAAAGGGCGGGTTCTTAAGCCCCTATGGGGCTTACTTATGTTTTAGCCCCCTTTGAGGGGGCTTCCTCAAACCACCCGCTCTGCGGGTGGTACTTGATTCACGACTGTCGAGTTATTGAGCAAATTCGGCTTTTCAAAATCAAAATATTCCAAAAGCGCTTTGGTGACAGGAAGTTCCGGTTTTTCATGGCGGCCAAGGATAGCTCCTATACGATCAGGATTTTTACCAACATCATCTTTAACGGCCTAGACACGGGAAAGTATCTGCCCAAGATCTTTTTTTGCAATCTCTACCGCAGGGCGATAGGTAAAGCCGCCCAAATGGGCAATTGAAACCGCTTGATGAAACAAACTGACATGTTCAGGGTTTCCCCCGGTCGCAATCTGGTTCCACAGTCTTTCCAGTTCGTGATTCAAGATCGAGGCACGTTGCCTGACAACAATTTCTGAATCGGTTTTCAGGGAAACCTGTATCAGGTCATTATCATAGAAATCACGATACAGTTTTGGAATTCGGCGTTTGAAGTGAAACCACTTTCCTCTTTGAATGACGTACTGCATGTGTGACAAACTGTGCTACAAAATGTGTGACAAAATCTACTGTAACAATACATACGAATTGGTTAATATTTTGTCAATAACAAAAATATCTGTTGTTTTTCAGTGTGATATTAGATTTTGTAGGGCTTGTGTGAAGGGGGAAGATGGCGGAGAGAGCGGGATTCGGTCGCGAAAATGAAAACTACCTAGTGCCTGGGCGAGAATATTTATTCTCTTGCAAAACAACGATATAGGGTAAAATACTGGCTTGAAGATTCGATAAACTCTATTCCAGCATTAATCCACCGAATATCATAACTAATTGTTATTTAATGAGTTATCGAATCACAACCCGAATCGGCTAGATACTGAGTCTAAAAATCCGGTCCAATTTTACCCAAACTTCGTCGACACATAGCCCATGAGAAACGTCCTATCACCACAATTGCAAATTGGACAAACGGATATTGCCAATATCGCCATTGATGTCACATCCCGCGACGATATACCGCTCGTCTTGCTTGGCCTACAACACATTTATTCAACGGAACCCTTGAAACAGGCTGTTTTCAAAATACTGGAAGAAGTCACACCGTTCAAAACCGCGGAACACACAGACCTACCGGTCGCGGTGGCCACCGACAAAGGTCGCCCGGGTATGGATCAATGGGCTATTTTGGTATTGGGCGCCTTACGCTTGGGTTTAAATGCTGATTATGATCGCATTCAGGAATTAGCCAACCAGCATAGAACACTCAGGATGATGCTGGGACATGGTTTATTCGATGAGGATAAGGTTTATCATTTGCAAACCTTAAAAGACAACCTGAAACTGTTTACACCGGACATCATGGCGCGTATTAATACGGAAATCGTTCGCGCTGGCTATCAGTTGCTGGATCTGGATGTTCATGCCTTGATCCGGGGGCGTTGCGATTCGTTTGTGCTCAAAACCGATGTGCATTTTCCAACGGACATCAATCTGCTCTATGATGCCATTCGAATACTGATTCGCCTGTGTGTTAATTGGAGCCAAGACTATACATTGCCAGGATGGCGACAACATCGGTATAACCTGCGGCAATTCAAAAAACTGTATCGAAAAATACAAAAGCTACGCCATTCCACCTCCAAGAACGCAACCAAAAAACAAGCACGGGAAGCGTTAATCCGCGAAGCACACCAAGACTATATTGACTTGGCGCAAGTGTATCTTAACCGCGTCACGGACAGTGATGAGCGATTAAAAAACACGTATCAAGTGCCTGAGGCCTATTGCTTGAACTCAAGATCTTTAGCCAACATGCCGAGCGTCAAATCGATCAAATCAAGCGTCGCGTTATTGAGGGTGAAAAGATTCCCCATGATGAAAAGGTCTTCTCCTTATTCCAGCCCCATACCGAATGGATCAGTAAAGGTAAAGCAGGCGTTCCCGTTGAGCTGGGTATACGGCTTTGCATTATCGAAGACACCCACGGTTTCCTATTGCATCATCGGGTCATGCAACACGAAACGGATGATAAAATAGCCCTTGATAGGGTCAAAGCCACGCAGGAAAAATTTCCCGGTTTCAATGCCTGCAGTTTTGATAAAGGCTTTCATAGTCCGGATAACCAATGTGAACTGAAAGATAGGCTGGACCATGTCGTCTTGCCGAAGAAGGGTAAATTATCCCGCGCGCAAAAGGCCTGTGAATACGCCGATGAATTTGTTCAGGCCAAAAAGCAACACTGTGCCGTTGAGTCAGCTATTAATGCATTACAGGTTCATGGATTGGACAAATGTCCCGACCATGGCATTGAGGGTTTCGAACGCTACGCGGCATTGGCGGTGTTATCCCGTAATATTCAAATTCTCGGCAGCATTGTGCGTGGCCAAGAAAGAGAAAAGCTTGAGATCCTAAAACAAGCGGCCTAAACAAAAGCGGATTTAGGTAGGATAAGCATCACAGGATAGGTGGGCCTAAAAAATGGTTTTATGGGCCATTTTGGGTGAACAATGTGTATTAGTATCAATACCCGTTGAATATTCACAATATCTGGAGAGTGATCTGAGGTGTTATTGGAGCACCCTTTTTTAATGTATGCTTTTTCGTTCAGGCACTACCTAACAAATTGTATTTAAACGATAAATATATTTTCTGTCAAGAGTTTGTGTGACAAAAAATGATCGGGCTCCTGATAGCCCTACACTCCAGACAGAGCCTTCCCAATACGTGCGTACGATGCTCCATGTCGCTTGAGGATCTCGACACTCAGAATGTACACCGATAGACCAAGTGTTTAAACCGGTCGCCAAGTTCCTATTGCAAGATGCTGGATAAAACTGACATGCTCATCAAAGGTCAGTCCAATTTTTAAGTCAACGTTTTACTTTTTTGTTTTTGCAGTGTTAGAACATCTTCATCTAATCCGTAACGAACGACATCAAAACGCTTTGCACACTGTGAAACCAAACCAGCCGTTAGTGCAGATAACTGAAAAGGAAAGAGTGATGGGGCATTCATTATGGTTCCGAGTGACCCTCTTCCCTCCGGTTTTGCAAGCAATGCTGCTTCTAGCAGAAGTACCTCTAATATCGGGTCGTTAATCATCACAGGATCAGGTTTTCCATAGCAACCTTTGGATTCTAAATCCCTCAGTGCACCCCATGCCACGAAGGAACGTATTGCGCAACGGGCATATCGGCTTACTGTTTGCCGATCACCATATTCTTCCCTAAGGCGATTGATGATCTGTAATTGAGTAACCTGTCCTTGAAGGTTCAATAAACGACCAGTTTGTCTGGCCACATTGAACCAGAACGGGTACGCCGCAGATATCATCGCCCAATGAACCGCAAAAGACATCGAAGGTTGTTTATCTAGGTATTTCAAGGCATCGTCACGATACATCACCAGCTCAAGTTCTGGAGTAACCCATATTTTCATCAGCATATTTACGGCTTGAGAACGAGAAGTGGTCCCTCTCTCATTCTCACAACCATTACCTGTCCTATGTGAAAGGTAATCATGAAGTTCCAGTCGAAGTGATTTTATGTCTAACCCTGCAAATAGCAAATTAACAGTTTTCTGCATCCACTCGTATCGGATGGCTTGCTTGATTCCAATTATTTCATGTCGTTTGGACATCACTATTTTTTTCGTTCAAACTTAATCAATGGCACGATAACTCCTAATATTAAGCCACCGGCTCTGCCGGTGCGATGCAAATAGGCTCTGCCGTTCCAGCGTAAATACTGATAAATTCTCCTCAGAACCCGCCAAGGTAAAGAGGAGAATTAAAATGAGAGAATGGCAAAGTCAGAGCCATGTAAGATGGTATTGTCGATACCACATCGTGATCGTACCGAAATATCGAAAAAAATCAATATATGGTGCATTGAGAAAAGATATAGGATCGATTTTGAAAGAGCTGTGTCATCAATTTGGAGTGGAATTAGTAGAAGGACATGCGATGCCGGAGCATGTTCATTTATGCTTGAGCATCCCACCCAAATATAGTGTTGCCAATACAGTGGGTCGAATAAAAGGCAAGTCAGCGGTGAGGATTCACAGAGACTACATTGGGGAGTACCTTAGTAGTAAAGGATTTCATTTTTGGTCAACGGGATATTGTGTAAGTACCGTTGGCTTGGATGAGGAAAAGATAAGAAACTATATACGGAATCAAGAAGAAAAGGATCGTCGGTTAGAGCAATTAGATTTATTTGATTAATTAAACTGAATTGGCGGGTTCTTAAGCCCCTATGGGGCTTACTTATGTTTTAGCCCCCTTTGAAGGGGCTTCCTCAAACCACCCGCTCTGCGGGTGGTACTTGATTTCCTCAACGGCAATACCTCCAATGACCGACAATTGAATTGCCAGGATTTACAAATGCATCGCTGCCGCTGGCAACAAGCGGAAAATAGTTCGACGGTAGGCCAACTGGCGGCCATTCGTGGGCGAAAGTAAAGGTGTTGGCAACCTGGGACCGTAGCTCCGGCGTTGGATAGACCCGAACCCGTTCACCGCGTGTTTCGGCGATGACGCCTTCAGAGGGACGGCCTTTACCACGGCACTCGATATTGCCATGATCGGACGTCATCCAGACATCGTATCCGTAATCCAACAGATAACTGATTAACGATCCGAGGAAACCTTCCTGGCACCACTGCTTGATCTGATTGTGCATTCCGGCTGAGCCAAGCTGCATGCCGTGCATGATCTTATCTACCTTGTCCACGACCAGGCCGACCGCCCTAGTTTTTCCGGGATGCATTGTTGCTTCCAACACGCTGGCAACGTCGCCATCGCCCAAGCTCCGCTGATAGGCAATGTCTAGACGGGAAAGACCGACGCCTTCCCAGAATTGTTTCCAGAGATGGCCTTCCCTGTTGGTCGAATTGATTGAGGATGGGAAATAGAGCGGCGGTTTACCGGAAAAGATCGACTGTCGGGACACGGATGTCAGCGTTGGAATCCAAGCGAAGATTGCGGATTCCCGCATAATGAGGTCGGGGTCCTGATCCTGGAGGATCTGGCGAATGGTGATCCACTGATTCAACGCCAACCCATCAACCACCAGCATGGCAACGCGACCATCCTTCGTCTCTTCTAGATCCCGTGCTAAACGCCGTGGTACATGGTGCAACATCGCAGGGTTGGTCGGTGGTAGGTTGATCAGGTTGGCATAGTGGGCGCTCAGCCATTGGGCAAAAGTTGCATTCATCCCATCGCCTATTTTCTGCAACCCGCTCTTGTCATCTTCGTTGGAGCCACATTGAACCAAAGCAGACAACTCGGCCCATTTCAGAGCAAAAACGATCCAGTTTGAATACCGGGATTCAGCCGTGGGCACGCCTTTCTCGACAAGCTCGAAGAGGCGGGTAATGCGCACTTTTTCGTCATCTGCGCCTGCTTCGATGATGCCGGTGCGAATCCAGGACCCTGCATCAATGGAAACCTCGGGGTTTTGAACTGGAGCTAATTTTCCTTCAACGAATAAATTGTCGATATAGATTCTGATATCTTGGTGATCAAACGGCAAGACATCAGGTCCTGGATATTTAAGACCGTCGTAATCTGGGGAGTTCTCGCGCACCCGAGTTGATGTCCCCAGTTTGCTTAAGAACACCGGCCAACGCTCCTGAAGGAATGCAAAGAATGCCTCCTCGTCCGGCACGATTTCATCCAGTGGCTAGGCATGGAAACAGTCATGCTCGTTCAATACCTGCACAAGTCGATCAGTCAACTCTTGAGGAATGTGGGTGTTGTTGTAGTGCAGGCGGAGCAGCGTTCTCAAGAGGTCCACTTCATTCGTAATTAGTTCAGCTGCAATGCTGAACACGTGCCGCAAGATGAAGTCCTTGGTTGTATTGTCCCCCATACGGTCGGGTGATGACTTCTTTTGCGCGCCGAAAAGAGCATCCAACAGGCTGCAGTCCAACTTCTCGATGACCGGGTAGCTTAAATGTGGGAAAAGTCCGCCCAAATCAAACGCCAGCTTTCTTCCAACTTGAAGCAGGTCATACGGCAGCGATTCCAACTCAGAATTCTGAAGACGAAGAGTGACGACCAGATCAGTATTCTCGCCACGATCCCAAATCGCGCGATATTTTGATTCATAGGCGTAACGGAACTCGACCGGATCGTTGAATTCGATTAGCTCAAACCCTCGTTGACGCAACTCAAACGCCAGCTTCTCTTCGGTCAGCAGGCTATCCGGGTCGGCAACCAGAGTGAGCTTGCTGACGTTCGGGACAAAGTCGTTCAGGATGGTATCTCGCCAACTACTCATTCAGCGCCTCCTGTTTGAACCACAGATACACGCAGATGAACACAGATGGATTTCATAATGCCACCCGTTTCCATTGAAGCTTGGCATACTTGAAGTTGAGGATCAGGCCAACACGGAGACCGGTAATCTTCAAATAGTTCAGAATCTGTCCTTTTTCGTGATCGGTCATACGCTTAATGGTTTTGGTGTCCACTACCATTTGATCGACCACGATGAAATCAGGAGTATATACTCCAACCTTGACGGCTTTATAGAGCACATCAAAACACGGTTGGAGGCTGAACGAAATATTTCTCAAGCCAAACTTCACCACTAACGCATTTTCATACGGCTTCTCTAACAATCTGTATTCGAGCGAATTCAAGACATCCATAGCACAGCCAATGATCTGATGTGGCAGTGGGATGAAATTTGACTCCATGGGAGCCAGCAGCACATGGTCATTAGGGGCGCTGGATATCCCGCCACTTTTGCTGCGGCCGCGACATAGCTAATACAATGGGCCTCAACGTTAGGCTGTACGTTGGAACTCAACGGACGCAATGTAGAGCGAGGAATACGTGCTACTGCATCCTGATAACCAGATACGGCAGACAGTCTGCCCCCACAATGTATGTACTTCGATGACCTTACAGGCGGAATTATGTGTGGTGCTGTATTGCCATAGGTCACTCATTCATTGAACGCCAAATAGTAACCTTAAAGAGATTTCCGTCGCGGTCATTCTCAAAATGGATACTGGGGTAGGCCTTTAACGCACGGGTGATCCCGCTACCTAATCCGCGATAAGGCAGTATTTTCGTTGCATAAGATGCCAGAATCGGATTTCGGATATTCGAGTTACCGCTTTTAATATTTTCGACCGTTAGATTATTCGGCAAATGCCCAGGACTAATAATTTCCACTCGATTATCGAAGATAAATATCCGTATCGGCGCCGAAATAAAGTAATCGCGATGAATCAGTGCATTGGCAATAAGCTCTTCCAGCGCGATTGATGGAATCTCTGGCTTGCCGGGGGCGTTAACATCCTGATCACCTTGTATATGGCGTATATTTCCAAGCACAAAACTCATGCTTTGCTGGAAAACATCTGCCAATTTACCCGTAATATCCCTGCTATCTTGGTAAATGGTTTCATGAATATCATTGCCTGGAAACGCTATTGCTTTGACGATAAATATTGGCAACTTATAGTTAGGATTTTTTGCAAACAGCAGTGCACCACTAATATTCAGAACACCATCCTTCATGAGATTCATATTGTGTAAAATGTCGGGAACCGATATTTCCTGTTGTTCCAATGGCTCCCCGAAATTCTTCTTAAAAAATGCTTTGAAATAATCAACATCAAGGTCTGATATAGTCATCCCCGGAACAGGAATTTCATCTCCGTGAATTAATCCTGCACTCTGATAAAGCCGTTGTATTTCTTCTCTTGATGTTGCCTTGCGTTTATCTGATCCACTCTTTACCCATATCACACCGTTCTTATCCATATAAGGCTTGCTTATGCCATCCGGGACAACAACCCGCATGACCAACCCTTCCTGCTGGGCAATATTTTCCGTTTGTGGATTAATGGGTGGCCTAACTTGTTGGGATGCTGCGTTTGACAGGAGCTGATTTAACCGACCAATATCGTCCCTCTTCAGCCCAGAAAACGTACCATCATTACTGATACCAATAAATACGCTACCGCCACCGGAATTACTGAACGCAATCATTTCCTGGGCCAGAGACATTTCATTGGTAACATTGGCCTTAAACTGGTGCTTGCTGTCTTCGTCCCGGCCGATGATTTCTAGGAGTTCTATGGGTTCCAATTCTCGTACCTTCTCTTGCGTTGCTCGAATGCCTCTTCTCCGCCCTCCATGATATCGACTATTTCCTGTTGCATCCTCGGACAATCAATGCTCCCATTAATCACATGCATAGCGTCATCTGAATATGAGCAAGAAATATTTTGTTCCGCATCACCGAGTACTGGGAAATTGGCATTGTGGGTTGCAAAAATAAACTGAGTTTTATGTTTAAGAGTGCGGATAAGCTTGATTACGTCCTCATATATTGTCTGGTTGTCCAGATCATCTTCAGGCTGATCAATGATGAAAACATCGTTTTCCTGCTGACTTAAGACAAAAAGAATCAGTGCTGATGCTCGTTGTCCCAATGAGTGATGCTTTAGCTCCTTACCGCGATATTCAATGACAAAACGATTTGGAGGTTGCCAAGTCAGAAGCGCCGAAAGATTATCGATTAAATATTGCTCAAACACTTGGGCAGAAGTGCCAACCAAACTATTGACCTTGGTAATTTCCTTATACATTGCCCCGAAATCAGAAAATTCATCCACCAAATGAGAAAGTGTTGCCTCTCGGATGCGACTCCCTATGTAAATATCCTTCATGAAGGTAAGAAATACCGCCTTATCACCCTTGAATTCGGCTTTTATTTTAAGGGAAGAGTGACTACTATTGACTTTATCCAATTCTGCCTGAATTGCCTTGTATTCCTTATGCCAAAGCTCATTAAGTACCGCCAATTCTTTTAATAATTCTTTTTGCAGATTATTGCGGACAGACTCCTGCTTATCTAGGGTCTTAAGCATCTGGCTTGTCTGCTCGACGGTCTTCCGGAGTTTCCGAAATTCGTCAGGACGGATAGCTTGAGCACCAGATTGAAGCAATTGTTCGGACAATTTTCGTTCTATCTCTGCGAATTCTTCCTTAAGACTTTCTTTGAGATTTATAAATTCCCCGGTTTTTTCTTTCAATTTCATTAATGCGATATTGCCTTCCGATAACGCCTTTTTTATTTGGCCGAAAGATGCAATCAGTTTATCGTAAAAGGAAAAGACCCCCTCGAAAAACGCCTTGTTTTGCTTTGAAGTATAAACACGCTGGTTTATCAGATCATCCTCATATTGATTAATAAACCCCTCAAGATCCACTAAATAGGACTGAACAAATGCAATAGTGGTGGAACATTTTCTTGCATCCGCATCGAACTCCACTTGCTTTTGCAGTTTCTCCGCCACCCCGTAGTCTTTGTAGAATTTCAGTCGAAATTCTGCGTCACGTTTTTTATCCTCATACTCTTTTTTCTTTTCCTCCGTATTTGAGAGGTTATTCAATTGATTCACGAGTTCAGAAACTTTCTGGCGTTGCATTTCAATCTGTGAACGAATCCCAGATAGCCTCTCACCGACCAGTTTTTCTACGAGATCCTTCTCAAAACCCTCGCCAGTAGAGGAAAGGTCTTTCTGTCCAAAATAAATTGGCTTATGCAGAATAGTTTCCCGAATTGAAATGCCAGGTTGAAGCACGCCGTCTATATATATATCCGGTATTTCCTTGTTAATGCGGCGGATTTCATATTGTTGCCCCCGCGAATCCACAGCATGAACCGTCACTTTGCCGCCACTACCTAAAACGTGATCAATCAGGCGGGTTTTGTAATCCGTGTCGAGCGCCTTAATGCCAAAAGGAATATCAAGCGCATAACGAATCGCCTCTACAATTGAGGATTTACCACTACCCCGAATGCCAATAAGTGTATTTAGTTCCGACGAAAAGTTAATGCTCTTCCTGTCGAGCACACCTCCATCAAAGGAAACGCTCAGAATATGCGAGTGTTTATATGTTTTTAACTCGGTTGCGAGACGGTTTACATGGTCGAGAAGTGCATACTTAACAGCACTGAATGTGAAATCGCCGATTTTCAAACAGCATGTTTTCCCTTGTCCAATCTGATCAATCGCTTTGGGATCGGATCCTTCGACTTCTGCTGGGTATGCCTTACCAAGCCAGTTTTGTAATTTTGTTCGGCATTTACGATTGGCAACATCGTGGGTGCGCACTTTCTGGAACGCCAAGGTCCGCCTGCAAAAAAAAATCATTATTTCCCAATTCTTCTAGTCGGCCTCCATCGAGTTCGTTCCATAAACCGCTTCTGGCTTCCACGTGGGCAAAAACCAGGAAAAAGTCTTTATTATAACCCTCCAGCTTTTTAATGGTGTCGACCAACCCCAATGAGCTACGGCCATTTTCATTTTCGTATTGATCCGGTGTCTTGCCTTCAAAGGCGACGTTGAGAAACTGATTAATGTAATCATTTCCATTTGCCAGCCAATCCTTGTTAAACACAATAAGGGTATGGATTCCATTAGCTCCATCATTGACCGACAGCTCAACGCCGGGTAGGAGAAAAATGTTCTGCTGCCGAGACACTTTACTTAACGCATTGAATTCTTCGACATCAAATTTGTTGTGGTTGGTAATCACCCCGATATAAACACCAGTATTTTTTAATGCCCCGACATAATCAGAAATGAATCGATTTTCATCCCCGGAATAAGAAAACTCTCTATCAGCCTTAGTGTGGAGATGAAAATCCGCTCGCAGCCAACGACTGCCATGCGGGAAATTATCGTTACAAGTTGCCATTATTCTCCTCCCATTCTTGTTACCGCCTGGTCGTACCACATAAGCAGTTTTGGATCTTCTTCAAGAACCTTATTGGGTATCTTTTCTGCAACATCCACAATGGTTGCATAGTCATGTTCCCGCCAGGCTTTTTTAAATCCTGCCCGGACGGCCTCTAGCCGGAAGACCTTGAGTTTCTTCTTGGCCTGCCTGTATTCCTCAAACTCCCTGAACAGGGATTTCTCGCGTAGCTTCTCCAGGTCGCCCACCTTATTGGGGTCTGGTAGATACCAGCGGGCATGGGCCTTGGCCACCAGTGCCGAATCGTCCTTTGGCAGGTTGCGCAGTTCTTTCCAATTGGATGAGAGATAAGCGTAGATCTGCTCTGGCACCGGACCATTGCCATCGTAACTGAGAAAATTCTGGTTCAGCAGTTCGCGCAGATCAAGCTGAGCCTCGTTTTTGCTCCAGCCGCCGAGTTGTTGCATGAACTGTGGGTTAATATCGGAGAAGGTTTGTGGTTTCTGTTTGAGTAGTTGACGCAGCCACTCGATCATTGATGCTTCATCCTTGACGAACATCTCAATTGTTTCATTCAAGCCACCAGCTGACATCTTCTTGCGATCGTATTCTGCCACCTGATCCGGTAGAAAATACATGCCGTCTCTTTCAAAAGCGATTTTAGGCAAACCTGCTTGAAACTCCTGGCTTGAGAATGGAACCGGGTAGCCTTTGCGGACGTAGTAGGCCACCATCTGGTCGAACAGAATACGGGGGTCGCGCTCGGGAACGAATTGCAGCAATGCTTCCTGGTGCTTGGTAACTGGCAGATATTTCAAGGGGGTACGAACGAAATCCCAGATACCTTCCTCGGTTTGGGCTTCCTTCTGGAAACGCTCTTCAAAACCACCGTTGGGTTTGTAAGCAGAGATGACAAGGTCCTGTTTTACCGAAGTTGTGGACGTATATGAATTAATACTTCGCTGTTTCTTGTCGAGTGATGATACATTGGCAACGATAAAGCCCGCTTCTGACAGTGCATTCTGAATGCTGTTCCATATAGATGCATTTGTGTTAGAGAATTCAACAGTCATCCAGCGACCAGGCTTAAGAATTCTATAAAACTCAGCAAAGCAAAGTCGCATCAGTGCTCTATAATCATCGATGCTTTTTTCTTGAATATGGTTTTCAATTGCTTCCTGCTTTGTATTTGTTCGAACGCCCAGCCATGATTCCCACAAGAAATTCAAGTCAGAATACATAATGTTTGATCCAAATGGTGGATCTATGAAGATATAGTCCACTGAACCACTTGGCACGCTAAACATCATGGATGCAGATGCTGTAGAGACAACAGGCTTGCTAGCCGTGTCGCCCTTGCCGCTAAGAAATCTTATAATGTCACCAAGTTTCTTCTCATATATCTTCCTGACACGCCCTTCCGATGAAAGAGCGGGGATATAGAGAGTGTTGGTTTTTGGTCTGTGACCACCTCCCGCATTGTAACGACGCATAACAGTTGCATGCCAAGATGTATTGAGAAAACCAAACTTAAAAAGCGGCTGTGATCTTTTTACGATGTCCCAAAGCTTTAAGCAGGACAGAAGGTTTCTGGGGGAATAAAAATGATGGAAATGAGTAACACCTTCAGCAGCCAGATTGCGCTTGAAGTGACTTTCATACATTTTTGGAATATCAATGATCGGCACTTTATACCGCAATATTTCATCGGAATACTCGTCGTACGAATTCCCGTCTTCGTCAATCCACGTATCTTGCGCGGTTCTGTACTCTCTGACTTTTGAAAATTTCTGAATACGCTTCTTGGTTTCAATAGGGCTATCCAAAATTGGATCAAATACTGTGGTTTTTACATGGTTAAGAGTTTTTGAAGCTATTGGCGACCCACATTGTGGACATTTAATGTTTGATGAAACTCGTCTAGTTTTTTTATCGAAACATGCACTCCATAGATCAAACTGAAATTGGCAATTATCGCACTCTACGACCGCACTATAGATTGTGAAGTCTCTGTATCCATTGTCTATACGATATAGCTGGTCTATTTCGATATCGACCCGCTTTAATATCGTGCTGATATCTGTAGAAAACTGACTAGCTGTTGTTGTCGTACAAAAATTTGAAGCCAAAAATGTCGCCAAGGGTGAAAGATCACATAGTATTGCTTGGCGATTGGTAATTTGTGCGGCTATGCCTGTCATTCCAGTTCCACAAAACCCGTCGAACACGATATCTCCCGGCTCTGTGTAGTGAAGGATGTAACGCATAATGGCCTTGTGGGGCACCTTGGTATGGTAGGAATGCGCGTTGTAGATCGGATCGTTTTTACCCTCGCTCACATCGGCGGCAAATGGTTCCCTGTGGTAGTTGTATTTTTCCGGCTGTCCTGAATTCTGTGCTTCCCACTCAGTAATAAAATCGGTAATCCAGGGATTTGGACAGGCAGTGTAATATGGTGGATCGCTCAAGTTAAGAATGTCCTCATCGCTACCGATGGGAAATCCTTCGATTTTCCGAAACTCCGGGTCTTGCAGCTTTTTGCGCAGTTCCTCGGTGAAGTGCTTGCGTCGCTCTTCATCATTCTCAAAGGTCATGCCGAGGCAAGTTACCGAGCCGGATGGCTTCCGCGGTTCCTCAATGATGGTGTCAAATAAACTATGTTGACTCATATCAAAATCCTTGTCGGTGTCTTATTTTTCAGCTTTGTCATTCACTTAATCACTCTTATTCCATCACGATCCGCACCTTTGCCGGATCTTTTCCCTTGGTGAGCTGATTGATGTACTCCTCAAAACGTTTCTTCATCTCTGATGGGGTGGCCGGGCCATCAGTTATCTGCAAGGCTGTTTGCAGCCCCTGCACCGTGACGGTAACCTTCACCAGACCGGAAAGCACCTCTTTTAGGGCATGTACGAAGTTATTGTCCAGCGGAACCGGTAGCTCCCGTGACTTGATGAAGGCTTCCAGTGATTCGCGATCATCAGTCTTTAGCAAATCCATGTTGGCCTGGGTGATAGGATCTTCCAAGTTACCGAGGATGGTGGATGTCCAGCCCGTCATCATGTCGTCGAGCTGGGTGTCCCTCTGGTCTATCATCTGTGAGCCTACAGCTGCACTAGTTTCTACCGATGGTTGGAAACTGCAGTGCGGGCAAACTGGAGTAGAATCCAGATTTTGCTCGGTTAGGGCAAAGCAACTCTTTAATCCCGCCAAGCGGTTTTGGAAGTCGGTGAGCTGTTGCCGGGGCATCAGTTCGATACCCGCTAATTTGAGCAGGGTCTGCAAACGCTGGTCGTTGAGCAGCGCTGCTTTACGCTTGTCGTCGTTCACGCCCACGAGCTTTGGTGTGCAAGCCAATGTAAGCAACAATATAATCCTTCTTGAGTTGCTGGAGCTTGGCTCCGATGCTCTGAGATTGTTCTGATAATACCGATAGATTTGCCTCTTTGAGCACGTCAAGAATGTCCTGCCGGTTGGTCTTCATGCGGTCCACCCCGTCGTGTTCGGCAGGAAGCACCGACTCGGCCATGGAAAGCCAGGATGCCGTCGGGCCATGATTCATAACGAATTCACGCAAGCCGTCCAGGTCATCCAGTGCTTTGACTGCCGTCTCAAAGGCCACCACCTCTTGGGTGTTGTAGCGGAAGTTTTTCAGCTTGCCTGGGGATGAGTAGGCCTGTAGCGATTCAAAAAATGTCTTGGCTTCGTCCAACACACTGGCCCGACGGGGGAGATCGTTTCCCGCAAGCAGATCCAACCCCCAGAAGGAGATACCATCGCGCAGGGTCTGTTGAGACATGACAATGCGGTCGACCACCTTGCCCACGGAATGTTGCAGGTTCTGTACCGGCTCGTCCTTGCCCTGGGTGACAAGCTGGGCCATGCCCGGCGTTATCCCGAGCAGTGCAAACAGGGCGCTGAGCGCTGGCAAGTTCCATTCTTTAGGCTGCTCCAGATGCTTGAAGCGGATCAGTTCGTCCATGCCGGTTGCGGCAAGTTGCCCAAGCCCAGTTGCGTCAAATTTTTTGCCGGGAATGGAGAGCACGATGTCGCCGGAGTAGACAAGTGCTGCGAGAATCACCACCGCCCATTCGGGCTCCAGATGGGAATCCCCGGGGTTCATATACTCCAGCCCGTGATCGTCTTGGATTATTTCGCTACGGTTCACCACCTGGCCGTGACCCTTGGCTTTTACGGCATCCAGAATAAACTTGCTTAATTTGAATTTGTACGGATCAATTTTTTCACCATCAAGCAGCTCCAGGGCATCCAGCACGGCAGTGGCCTGCTTGGTACGATTTTGCCCGGCAATGGCCCGCAGGGAATCCGTTGCGGCCTGGCTGCGGTTGTTACCTGTAATCAGTACCGAGAAGAATGGGTAGCCGGGAGCCTGATTCTCAAAGTTTGGGACCAAACAGATGCCCGCGATAGTATTGATCAAATCGCGGAAGTTGATGGTCTCGTGGGACGTAATGCCTGCGAGATCACGGATTGATTTTCCTTTGGCCCATTCAGTCATGGACTTGGTCCGGCCCTGATAGGTAACCTCGAAGGCATCGATCATGTTTTTTTTGCAGCCACTGGACCAGATTCTTCAGAAAGTTATTAGACTTGGATTCATAGGTGGCCTTAGCGTGACCGGATGAAGTTGCCGCGAGATCCAGTGCCGCCGCATAGTTCTTGAGCGCAGTTAGAAATTCTTGTTCAACACCCTTTAGCCGTAAGAAAACCTCGTCATTCCGTTTTTCGTCCTTGAATCGTGGCGGGTCGTTCGGCTGAATGAAATATAGGTAGAAGTCCCGCTGAGGCACGGCAGTGGAGCGCTCGTTAGGAGCGCCGAAAAACAGATAGCCGGTTCGGGCGGCTTTATGCCCTTGCCAGACCAGTTCATGTTGCCAGATCTTGTAGCCGGTGACGGAGGTGGCGTCCTGGCACTCCATGACCCGCTTGAGCGCCTCGTAATAGAAGCGGTCGAGCTGGGCATTATCCAGGCTTTCTGCCCTCTTATCGATCAGTGCATCGAAGTCGTCGGTCTTTTTCAGGTCCAGATAGAACTGCCGGTTATCGGGGTTGAAAGAAATGAACTGTCCGCTTACCGTTTTGTGTATTTCACGCAGGACGGTTTCCACATGTGTTTGCAGGTCTTTGTCCGGTTCGTCGCTGCCTAATTCGGCAATCAATGGGTCAAAGAGACAGAGGCGATCACGCAACTCTTCAGCGGATGCGCCCATAGGGGCGTAAATGTTACCGGTGGTTAGACGATGCACCGAAAGAGCATAGATCAGGCGCAGAGCCATCGGTTTGTATTGTTTGCGGGTGATGGCATTTTCGATGCGGGATTCCAGTACTTGGCTACAATCGATGATCGCCCGAATTTCGGGAATGGCGCGGAAAGACGCGTTCTGCTTGAGTGTATTCCAGTAGCTGTCGAATGCGATCAGCCCTGGCTCGTCCTGTGGCACACCCTTGTCTAGGATGGCTTTCATACTCATGGATAGGGTTTTAAGTACCTCGCGCTTTTCGACCACGGTGACACGTTCGAAAGTGTCGATGTAATCGGGATGCACGGGGAAGAGTCGGACGAATTCATCCATCTGTTCGTTGAGTCCACCATAGAACTTAGCAAAGGGCACTAGGTATTCACGGATTTTAGCCTGTTGTTCGGCGGTTTTTTTTAATAGCCGCTGGGCCACCACGAACTTAACGTCGTTACGAACGATCATGATCTGCTCGAAGCGATCCTTCACGCGGCGGATGCTGTCGGCAACAAAGGCAAAGCGGGGACTATCGAAAATAGCTTCCTGAACACCGGCCATAAAGCGGAAGCGCAGGTCCTTACAGACTTCGCCGACCTCACGGAGGAAGTTAAGATCCAGGACCAGCTCCTGATCTTTACGTGTGTGCAGGTAATCGAGCAGCTCATCTACCACCATGAGCAGCCCGTTCTCAGGATAGACCTGACCGAATTTCTCCATCATATCCTCAAAAGCCCGTTTGTGGCTGGTAATCGTGCCCGCTTCGGGGAATACATAGTCCACACCGAGTTTGTCGAGATTCTCTTCCAACTCAGAAATCAGGATGTCGCGCAGGGACATGGTGGTTGCGCCGATCTCGGTACGGATGACTTTGAATCGTCCCGCAATTTTCACGGCTTCATCGCGAACGCCGGGGGGGTTTACTTCTTCCAGCAAGGCCATATCTGCCGCAAGACTGGAGATCACTGACAGCAGGTGCAATTTACCGGTACCGTAGTTACCGACTACCAATATTCCTTTGTTATCGACCGGTTGATCGAACTGCATCTGTGGAATAACAAGCTGGGTAAGTCGTTCTGCCATCTCCTCGGAAATGACGTAGGTATTTACAAGTTGGTGTGCGGCGCTGGATTTGTCCGCGTCACGCAACTGAACGACCGACTCAATGGGGTCGAATTGGATAAGGTCTCCGTATTTCATGCTTGTCCTGCCTCTCTTGTTTTCTTCGCAGATTCGACTACTGATTCCTCCTCCATGGTCACAATTAAAATGTCGGCCAGATCATAATTCCTATATTCATGATGGCCCTGCTGGGCATAAATTAACTTTCCTTCTTTGATTAACCCGTTCCAAGATGCAACGATTAATCGGTCTCTCGAAATTTTCTGCAATAGTCGTAAAGGGTCTTGCTTGAGGTTCGGGTCGAACATTATCTCAAGGTTATCCAGAATGACCATCACTTGGTCCTTTTTAGTTATCTGGTCAAGAACATCCGGAAGACGAAGCCTTCGTTGTTTTGTTGTAAGTTCAAGGAGCTTTTCCGAGAGTGCTAAACTTATATTGATTATGTTAACGCTAAGCTCGCCTGCCAATTCTCGAAGATTTGCTGTCTTGCCTGAACCGCTCGTACCAACAAGCAGAACAAGCCGATTATAAAGTCCTTTTGCATCCTGGATTGCATCCTTCAATTTTAACTGAGTTTGCTCTGTCATTTTTGTTCTCTAACTATCGAATACACCGCCATTGCAAACCCATTCGTCAATTTCGTCTTTTTTGAACTTCCAAAGCGGCTCATTTTGTGTGTCGGATTTGTATATTTATAAAAACATCGGTAAATGGTATCCCCTTATAGCAGCAAAATTAAACGTTTAGCCCATTTAACGTATACAAACATGCTGTAGGATATTCAGGTACTAGCCTGTTTTCAACCAGATTTTGCCACACAAACCAGCAATCCGATCCGTTATCCCTCACCAGTGTGCACGCATTTTATTTAACATTTCCGTATATACGCTGTTCAAATTGGGTATTCTCATGAGGTATCCTACATTAACACGCTTTCAGTCGTTATTATGAGTTTAACCCTCCCCCAGATTAGAAGCCTTGTAAGGGCTACCATTTTTTTGTTCGGCTTTGGTGCACTTCCGTATGTAGCCAATCTTCTCATCTAGCCCTTTTCCTCAAAGCTTCATTTTTCATAGAATTTCACTTTCTAATATCCCTTTTTCCTACTGCCTGATTGAAGTGTCGTGGCCGATGCTCAAGGACTGAGTTATTACTCGGATCGTTCAATCCTCAGCCGGTTATCGTGCTTGGATGCAGACCGGCTCGCTCAAGCCCGTACCGAGCTGCAACGCGTCGGATGGATTGCCTATCAAAAACCCCTTTACCAGATCTTGACACTGGACATCCCAATACGCTCAGACGATCCTCAACAGCCGCCATCAAAATGCCTTTCAGTTCTTTGGGGGTATTCCGAAAAAAGTCATGGTCGATAATTTGAAATCCGCCGTCCTCAAACGCGTGGTCGGACAGGCACCGGTCTTTAATCCGCGTTATTTGGATTTCTCAAGGCATTATGGCTTTGACATTGCCGCTTGCAATGTCCGCAAAGGCAACGAAAAAGGCCGCGTCGAAAATGGCGTCGGTTATGTCAAAAAGAACTTCCTCAATGGCTTGGATATCCCCGATTTCAGTGCCGTCAATCCAGCCGCCAAACAGTGGCTCGATTCGGTCGCCAATGTGCGTATTCATGGCGAAACCCATGAACAACCCATCGTGCGTTTTGAAACTGAAAAAAAGGCCCTGCAACCGTTACCGACTCAGCCTTACGATGTCAGTGTGATCCATCCCGTGCGGGCCTCAAACCGCTTCCGTGTTAAGTTGGATACCAATCGCTATTCCGTTCCCGCCGAGTATGCCAGCACCCCACTCACACTAAAAGCCTATCCCGATCGAATTGTCATCTACCACCAAGATAAGCTGATTGCCCAGCATGTTCGCTGTTACGATCGACACCGGGATTTCGAACTGCCCGATCACCCCCGTGAATTGCTGGCTCAACGGCGTAAAGCCTACCAGCAAACCTTATTAAGACGTTTCCTGACCTTGTCGCCCCGTGCCGAACACTTTTATCAGGAACTTCAACACAAAAACCTCAATACCCGTCATCATTTGCGCCAGATCCTGGCCTTGAGCGAGATCTACGGTGTCGATAAAGTCGCGCGCGCCATGGACGATGCCTTGACGTTTAAAGTCTTTCGCAGTGAATACATCGCCAATATCCTTGAGCAACGGGAACGTCAACTCCCACAACCCGGCGCATTACACTTAACACGCAGTCAAGATCTACTCGATCTGGACCTCACCGAACCCTCTCTTGCGATCTATGATCGTTTATCCGATAAAATCTGAATCAAGGAAAACCCTCATGACGACTAACACCCACACAACGTCAGACGAGCAACTGCTCCATCATCTGACGTATTTAAAACTCACGTATATACAAGAACATTTCGAATCCCTGACCCAACAGGCCACAAAAGAACACCATTCTCACGTCCACTATCTCAACAACCTGATGGAAGGTGAAGCCGCGTTGCGCCAAGATCGCGCCGTGCAACGGCGTATTAAACTGGCCCGCTTCCCCACCCTCAAAACCCTAGAGCAATTTAACTGGACCTGGCCAAAAAAGATTAATCGTCTTCACGTGCAAAACCTGTTTCGACTGAAGTGGCTTGAAGACAGGGCCAATGTGATCTTCCTCGGTGGCGTCGGTTTGGGTAAAACCCATTTAAGTACAGCTCTTAGCTATACCGCCTGTTTAAAAGGTCATAGCGTGCTGTTTGCGACCGCCGTCGATATCGTCAATACCCTCAGCGCCCAGCACACAGGCAGACTCAAACTTGAAATGAAAAAATATCTCAAACCGTCCCTGTTGTGCATTGACGAACTTGGCTATTTACCGCTCGATAAAACCGGTGCCGATCTGTTGTTTCAGATCATCAGTCATCGCTATGATAAGGGCTCTATTATTCTCACGACCAACCGCGCATTCAAACACTGGCCGGAAATCTTTAATAATGACAGTACCATTACTTCCGCGGTACTGGATCGATTACTGCATCACGCGGAAACCATCGTGATCGAAGGTCAAAGCTATCGCATGAAGGATCGGATTGAGACTTAAGGGTACTTTTACACTACCCCGGAAAAACCGACAATAGTAGCGTTTGTCGGTTTTTTTTGCCTCGATTTTCAGCCTCGATTTTTATATCGGTAGTTTTAAGGTAAGTTCGCGTCGTTGGTAGCATTCCAGGTGGTAGGCAATCATGTTGAGTTACGGGTTTGTAGTACGCCCGTGGAAATACCCGAAAGTGGTTTTGGGATGTTGAAAAGTGAGCATACGTCGGTACCCGTCAATTTTGATCCAGCCGATTTGATAAAAACTTATGGCGTGAAACCATGATGGGTCTGGATACCAATATACTAGCGCGCTACTACATTGACGATGCGAGCGATGGCGAATCGGAAAAACAACGAATCATTGCGAAAAATATAATAGAATCGGGCAGAGATTTAATGGTTTGCAAAACCGTATTGCTCGAACTGGAAGGGGTAATGCGAGGTTATTATTGTTTCAAACGTCAAGAAGTATTGGGTGTATTTCGACATTTGCTATCCCTCTCTCATTTGAATATAGAGGATCGTGACCTAGTCGAAAGAGCTATTTCCAGCCTTGACGAAGGGTTGGATTTCGCCGATGCCTTGCATCATGCCAGTTACCACAAATGCGAAAGCATTCTTTCATTTGACGATAAAAAATTCGCCCAGCGATTGAATCGACTGTTTCTAATCCCCCGCGTAATAGTTCCAAACTAAGCGATTCATATGCGCTAGCCCGTAATTCTCACAACTTTATGCAGCGAGCAGCCAACTGGGGTGCGGGGCGGTAGTACCCCACACAGTGGGTCAAAACGGATGTTTGCGGGTCGTTGGAAAATAATGTTGTCTAAGACGATCGGATATTTGCGGTCCCCCTACAGATAACTATCCACAACCAGCGGAAAACCGTTCAGATCGCCTTACTTCGCTTCAACAGCATTCCAAACCATACTCCAAACATCGTTAAAGTAGAGGTCCAGGGGTTTTTTCAGGATTCCATCAAGGCGTAATTCTATAGTTCGAGTCATCGCGCCCTGAAAACAACTGTCTATTAATGTTGAATCGATACGCCGGATTTCTCCGGTTTTGATTCCCGCATCAATGATGTCTTTGATTTTGTTAAAAGGCGGCAAGGTGCCTTGTAATTCTTCATCAAGACAAAAGTCTTGATGCCGAGACAGCAGCAAAAACCGCATAACATCCGGCGCCTGCTCCGTTAAATCAAACATCAAATCCACAACCGCTCGCATCCTATCCCGAGCTGTAGCGTTGGTTCTATCAATCTCTCTCAGACTATCGTTCATTCGTCGGGCAAGGTCCGTATAGAGCGCCTCGGCTATAGTCTTCTTATTCCTGAATTGGTTATAAATTCTGCTGGTACTTATATTCGACGTTCGTTTGATGTCTTCAATCGAGGTATTGGAGTAGCCCTTCGCCGCAAACAGCGTGAGCGCCGAATCTAGAATTTTATCCCGAAAGCCGTCTTTTTCCTTTTGTTTATCGTTTTCCTTATCTTCTTTTTTCATCGTACCGCTTCCCGTGCGGTTAACATTAGTTGTACCCATTTACGGGGGTAAGCCGTTCGCGACCAATAGCCAGCTCCCAAGATAACTCTTTCTCAATGGTTTTCCGCTCTCCCTTGAATTTAGACCTAACAAATGGATACGCTTAAATCTTTCGCAACACCCATTACGAGCTTCGAAAAGGAAATTACTATTTTTTTATGGAGTCCAACATATCCCCAAACCGCAAAAACTGGGCCTGGCCAATTAATGCTATTTCGATTCCAATACTCAAAACCATCTCGTACAACTCCCGCATTCTACAGAGCACGAAGCCAAGATAGCCGATTACAGCGAACGCCAATAAAGTTGAAACGATCTCTGGAATGCCCACCCCGGAAAATATCCCAACCAGCAGCATTGCCACATCCAGCGGTAAAAATATTAACACCCAAAAATAACCGAGCACCAAGAAAGTAAATAAAACTACGGTAACAAACTGAAACAGTCTTACCAATGCAATATTTGCAAATTCCATAACAAAAATATTCTCTTTAAATGAATGATAATTTGTCCCAACTCCAGAGTTGAAACATGCCAGAATTATAAGGTCCACGGATTATCCTGGTATTATACTCCAACACCTTGAAGGACAAAAAATATCAAAGCATATCGACCCTACCCAAAGGAATTATCTTTTTTCTTACGATAAAAAAGATTAAGACAATGTAACCATGCCGAACCCAGGCTCCATAGTAATTTTTTCGGTAGGCTTGGCTACCGCACAGGGGAGTGCGGTGAAGATTCTTCAAGGACGGACTCCCCCCCAATGGCATTCTCGGTCTTTCTCAGGGGTTCCCCGAACAGGGATTCGATCACCTCCTCGGGTGTGCGCACATTGGGTTCGCTGTCGTACACAGCACCCAGCAAGGCCATCTTTTTGCGATCCGATTTGGGTTTTTGGCGGGGGTCATGATCGGCAATGGGCACATCGTTCGAGGCTTTTCACCGAAGCTTGATTACACAAAAACCCTAGAAGAAACAGAGGGTTTTGCTTCAGGTTGAGTGTCTTGTTATGTAATTGTTAGCGATCATTGGATAATGATCTGGATGCTCTATTATTTCTTGAGTTAAATCGACATCAATGTCTGGCCAATAATAGTGACCAGTAGATTGTTCTTCAACATTGATGATTGAATTAACCTTCTGATCCTTAAACCACGGAAAATCTTCGTACGACATAAATAATTCCTTTTCATGAGCTAATAGCCAGACACCATGTGCCGAGATATTTGTAACTTCAACAGCTAAAGTATTTTTCCCATGCGCTAATGAGTTCACTGTGATGCACCTCTATGAATGACTCAATTTCTTTCAGTTGTTTTCTCGAATAATGATAATTATTAGCTAATTCAATTTCTGGCTCAAGCCAAAATTTTGCTTCTCCATCACTTGATCGTACATGAACATGCATTCGTTCCTCTTCCCGGGAGAAGAAGAAATATCTATATCCATTTTCTCTAAATACTGTCGGGCTCATGTTTCAATATATTACATAACATCTAAGCATTTATACGTCGCGCGTGAGCAAAACTCAAGGTTTTCGCGAATCATTACCGCGTGACGTATAAATGTCTGTTGGATTAAGCCGCCGCCTCGGGCGATGGGGCGACCCTATTTAAGGGGATTGTATTGGATCGGCGTGTCGGGGAGAAGGGTTTGGGTGTCAATCGTGTATGCATTTGCCAAAAAATGTAGCTGATACATCGTTATTCGTGTCCGGTTAGTGCGTTTAAATCCTATCTTTTGGGCTAAATTCCAACAAATCAGTCCTATCCTAAATCAACAGCCGAGCGCGACCCCAGACCCGTTTGGGTCTGTTTGCGGAGATTCGCTTTTAGCCTAAACTAAATCCGGTCAATCGCTACGCTCGTCACCCTCCCGTCAAAAGCGTTGGGATAATGATGTACATCACCTGTAACAGGCCTTTATGACATTTTGGACACCGGCCTATTTTCCAGGGTGTGCTGGATTGTTGACTTCAACCGTCCGTAAACCGGTTTGTGTTTCGTTCGCCTCGATGATCTGTTTCAATCGCGTGCGGATCGCTTTGAGTTTGATTTTCCGGCAGCGGTTGGCCAGAAACCCATAGTGCCGAATACGCATAAAACCTTGGGGTAAAACATGCAGCAGAAAACGCCGGATAAATTCGGTACCGGGTAACGACATGACTTTCTTCCGGCTATCGCCCTGATAGTCCTTATATCGAAATTGAACTTGATCGTGTCCAGTTCCGAGAATCCGCCAATCGCTAATAGCGATACGATGCGTGTATTGCGCTAAATAATTCACGACGGTCTCCGTGCGATTCAAACAGGCCTTGCTGTATACAACCCAGTCGGTTTCCATCAGTTGATCCAATACCGAATCGACCTCGCCGTCCCGTTCGATGCGCGACAACTAGCCTGACATATAGGGACAACGCCCACAATGGCAAACCTATTTATTCTTGTCAGTCTGGGACCTGGCCCTGTTTTCCCAATTCAGTGGTAGCTCAGAGTAGCTTAACTAATGCAGCCACAAGACCAGCTTGAGCAAGGAGTAGACCAGCCAACCATTTAATGATATCCGCTTTCTGTGCCTCGAGTCTTGCATCCAGATAGTCTCGAGTAACTGGTGCCATCTCCGAGATAGCATCCTTCAAAACATCTGAGACAGCTTCAGCCTGTTCATCTGGAAATCCAGCCTTCTTAAGACGAAGTATTAGCTTATGTGTATCGAATGTCAGACTACTCATTAATTACTATCCGTTGCTAGCAAGTGCAAGAGATTATAGCAGATAGAGTATTATCGTTAATATGAGACCTGACCCCGTTTCCATGACCCCTTTTTCCGCGAGCCATGATGGTGCGGCACCCCACTTTTATATTAAAGCAAAGACTTGATAATCATCTAGCCTGCCTCCCCCTGGCGACGTCAGCGGCGTACACTGGCGTTGCCAAAAATCAACAAAGAGGAGGCAGAAATGAAACTATACGGTGGTTTGGATCTTCATTCAACGAATGTGGTCATTCAGTTAATCAATGAAAAAGATGAAGTGATGTACCGGAAGAAGCTCGGATGTGATTTGGATCGTATCTTGGCGGGTTTAGAACCGTTCAAAGGGGCGCTTGAAGGGCTCGCGGTGGAGTCGACCTTTAATTGGTATTGGTTGGTCGACGGACTGATGGACGCGGGGTATCCGGTTCAATTGGTAAATACAGCGGCGGTGAAGCAATACGAAGGCCTGAAATATACGGACGATGATTCGGATGCCTTTTGGTTGGCGCATTTAATGCGGTTAGGGATATTGCCCACCGGGTATATTTATCCGAAAGCAACTCGTGGGGTTCGGGATTTGTTACGCAAACGCGGTCAACTCGTTCAGCATCGCACCAGCCATATTCTGAGTATCGAGAATTTGTATGCCCGGAACATCGGCAGCCGATTAAGCGCTAATGCCACCAAACACCTCAAAGAAGAAGACGTTCGGTCACGGTTCAAGGATGCCAATATCGTGTTAGCGATTGAAAGCAACCGTTTAATGATGGTTGCGTTGGACAAGCAAATTAAAGTGATCGAGCAGGCGGTACTCAAACAAGCGAAACTGGACCCCCGTTTTCGATGTTTGTTGAGTATTGATGGGATTGGCAAGATTTTGGCTTTGACGATCATGTTAGAGACGGGAGCCATCGAACGGTTTAAAGAGGTGGGCCGGTTTACCTCGTATTGTCGCTGTGTGGGCAGTGAAAGATTGAGCAACGGTAAAAAGAAAGGTCAAGGCAATACCAAGAACGGCAACAAGTACTTGTCTTGGGCCTATATCGAAGCGGCCCACTTTGCGATCCGCTTTAACGACAAGGCGAAACGGTTTTATCAGCGCAAGTGCGCCAAAGACCATTCCGTCGTGGCGATTAAGGCCTTGGGACATAAATTGGCCAGAGCGAGTTATTACATCATGCGGGATCAAGTGCCTTTTGATGAGGGGAAGTTATTTGGCTAATTAGCGCCTGGGCGAGAATATTTATTCTCTTGCAAAACAACGATATAGGGTAAAATACTGGCTTGAAGATTCGATAAACTCTATTCCAGCATTAATCCACCGAATATCATAACTAATTGTTATTTAATGAGTTATCTAATCACAACCCGAATCGGCTAGATACTGAGTCTAAAAATCCGGTCCAATTTTACCCAAACTTCGTCGACACATAGCCCATGAGAAACGTCCTATCACCACAATTGCAAATTGGACAAACGGATATTGCCAATATCGCCATTGATGTCACATCCCGCGACGATATACCGCTCGTCTTGCTTGGCCTACAACACATTTATTCAACGGAACCCTTGAAACAGGCTGTTTTCAAAATACTGGAAGAAGTCACACCGTTCAAAACCGCGGAACACACAGACCTACCGGTCGCGGTGGCCACCGACAAAGGTCGCCCGGGTATGGATCAATGGGCTATTTTGGTATTGGGCGCCTTACGCTTGGGTTTAAATGCTGATTATGATCGCATTCAGGAATTAGCCAACCAGCATAGAACACTCAGGATGATGCTGGGACATGGTTTATTCGATGAGGATAAGGTTTATCATTTGCAAACCTTAAAAGACAACCTGAAACTGTTTACACCGGACATCATGGCGCGTATTAATACGGAAATCGTTCGCGCTGGCTATCAGTTGCTGGATCTGGATGTTCATGCCTTGATCCGGGGGCGTTGCGATTCGTTTGTGCTCAAAACCGATGTGCATTTTCCAACGGACATCAATCTGCTCTATGATGCCATTCGAATACTGATTCGCCTGTGTGTTAATTGGAGCCAAGACTATACATTGCCAGGATGGCGACAACATCGGTATAACCTGCGGCAATTCAAAAAACTGTATCGAAAAATACAAAAGCTACGCCATTCCACCTCCAAGAACGCAACCAAAAAACAAGCACGGGAAGCGTTAATCCGCGAAGCACACCAAGACTATATTGACTTGGCGCAAGTGTATCTTAACCGCGTCACGGACAGTGATGAGCGATTAAAAAACACGTATCAAGTGCCTGAGGCCTATTGCTTGAACTCAAGATCTTTAGCCAACATGCCGAGCGTCAAATCGATCAAATCAAGCGTCGCGTTATTGAGGGTGAAAAGATTCCCCATGATGAAAAGGTCTTCTCCTTATTCCAGCCCCATACCGAATGGATCAGTAAAGGTAAAGCAGGCGTTCCCGTTGAGCTGGGTATACGGCTTTGCATTATCGAAGACACCCACGGTTTCCTATTGCATCATCGGGTCATGCAACACGAAACGGATGATAAAATAGCCCTTGATAGGGTCAAAGCCACGCAGGAAAAATTTCCCGGTTTCAATGCCTGCAGTTTTGATAAAGGCTTTCATAGTCCGGATAACCAATGTGAACTGAAAGATAGGCTGGACCATGTCGTCTTGCCGAAGAAGGGTAAATTATCCCGCGCGCAAAAGGCCTGTGAATACGCCGATGAATTTGTTCAGGCCAAAAAGCAACACTGTGCCGTTGAGTCAGCTATTAATGCATTACAGGTTCATGGATTGGACAAATGTCCCGACCATGGCATTGAGGGTTTCGAACGCTACGCGGCATTGGCGGTGTTATCCCGTAATATTCAAATTCTCGGCAGCATTGTGCGTGGCCAAGAAAGAGAAAAGCTTGAGATCCTAAAACAAGCGGCCTAAACAAAAGCGGATTTAGGTAGGATAAGCATCACAGGGTAGGTGTGCCTAAAAAATGGTTTTATGGGCCATTTTGGGTGAACAATGTGTATTAGTATCAATACCCGTTGAATATTCACAATATCTGGAGAGTGATCTGAGGTGTTATTGGAGCACCCTTTTTTAATGTATGCTTTTTCGTTCAGGCACTACCTAGTAGCGAAATTCTACGAAATCAATTCGGAAGAACCTCCGCCAAACACAAAGAAGCTTATTCAATCACACCATGCGGTACGCAAAATGATGGATCTTACCGCTACAAACTGAATGCTGCAAACAAAAAGGTACAGATTTATTTATTAAACTACAACTTTAGCAAACAAAGGGGTCAGGTCCGGAATCAGGGCAATCGCATTAAAATATCAGGCCCCAAGGAGCTTTAGCAGATAGGCATTATCCCAGCCGGCGCGGAGCCGTTTGGCCTTTGTGCCACCTTTAGAACTTTGCTCTTGTTTGAGAAGATTCATCGCGATGTGACGGAGCACAGCGAAATTCTCGGAGGCATAGCCTTGGCGTACGCGGCATTCATCTTCTCGAAACCCGACATCAAGACACCAATGGAGGCGATTCTCTATACCCCAGTGCGTGCGTACCGCTTTCGAAATAAGGAGACGCTACCCTTTTTTGTGAGATTGGGTTTTCTTGGCTGATGCCGAGGATAGCTCGAACCGTTTTTGCAGGACTTCACCACATTACACGGCGAGGCAACCGTCGCGAAGATGTGTTTTTTCTTGACGAAGATCGAGAGGTTTATCTAGGAGGCTGTCCGAGAATAGTCAAGCCTACTGCGGAAAAGCTGATTTTGGCCAGATTTTCCCATAATTTTCGTTAAAGAGCCCTGTTATTCGCCTCAAATTATGAAAAAATTTGACTCAAAACAGCTTTCCCTCGCTACGGCTTCTATTCTCGGACAGCCTCCTAGTAGTCTGTCAATGTTGTATTGACGATTAATTAAAGTAGAATGTTAGGTTTTAATTCTAAGCAATTGAAACCCAAACGCTAAACATGTCCGCAAAAATCTACCGCGTTAATTTAACGAACGAAGAAAGGCTTGAGCTAAAAGAGATTGTATCAAAAGGAAAAGCTGCAGCACATAAACAGACCCACGCTCGAATTTTGTTACTTAGCGACGAAACCAGTTCTGAGGGTAAAAAAAAGGATAAAGAAATAGCCAGGGCATTGGGTACAAGCCTACGAAGTATTGAACGCGTGCGAAAGCGATTTGTAGAAGAAGGATTGGGGAGTGCCGTTAATCCAAAGCCTCAAAAAAGATACCGATCAAAAAATCTGGATGGAGCAGGAGAAGCCTTTTTAGTTGCAACAGCCTGTTCGCAAGCTCCGGAGGGACGGGTAGATTGGACATTACGGCTACTCTCTGAACGATTAGTTGAATGCACTATAACAGAGAGCATAAGCCATGAAACGATTAGGCAGACACTAAAAAAAACGAACTCAAACCGTGGCTAAAACAATGCTGGTGCATTCCGCCTAAATCTAATGCAGACTTCGTGTGTGCAATGGAAGATATATTAGAGGTCTATCAACGTCCTTTTACACAAGATGAGGTTTTGGTGTGTATGGATGAAACGAGCAAGCAGCATACAAAAGAAACGCGTACCCCGTTACCGATGCGTTCTGGAGAATCTGAAATATATGATTTTGAATATGAACGAAATGGCGTCAGTAATCTGTTTATGCTATTCGCACCGCTTGAGGGCTGGAGGCATGTCAAGGTCACAAACCGGCATACTAAAGTGGACTGGGCACATCTCATTAAGGAATTAGTAGATGAACACTACCCCGATAAAAAAATCATTTTAGTAATGGATAACTTAAACACGCATAAATTAGGATCACTGTATGAAGCGTTTGCACCCGAGGAAGCACGTCGAATTGCAGAAAGGCTGGAAATTCATTACACGCCAAAGCATGGCAGTTGGCTTGATATGGCAGAAATAGAGATTGGGGTGTTAAGTCGTCAGTGTCTTGATCGAAGAATAGCTGATCAAAGCACATTACGAACTGAAATAAACGCATGGCAAAAACAAAGAAATCAAAAAGCGGTATGTGTAAACTGGCGCTTTACCACCGCCGATGCACGGATAAAATTGAAATCACTATACCCGTCAATACAACATTGACAGACTACTAGCTTGGTTGCGGAAATATTGTTCGATTCATAAAGTTCATATTTTGGCGTATTGCCTAATGACCAACCATGTACATTTAATCGCGGTCCTACAACAGGAGGATGGTTTACAAAGAATATTGAAACCACTGCACATGCGCTACGTTCAGCGTATCAATCGTAGGCAGGGTTGGTCTGGACATTTATGGCAAAGACGTTTTTTCTCCAGTCCCTTGTCTGATGAGGGGTATCTTTGGTTTTGTGTGGGTTATGTAGATCCTAATCCTGTCAGGGCTGGTATGGTAGAGTAGGCGGAAGATTATCCTTGGTCAAGTGCGGCTGCGCATTGCGGCTCAAAGAAAGATCCTTTGCTTGTCGTGAGAGACTCCAAGCATCGGCAGGCTTTTGCATCACTTGAAAACTGGGCAAATTAGCTACGCAAGAGCGATGACGAAGAACGGTTAAAGATTGCGCGCCGAAATATTCAGAAGAATTTGCCTTGTGGATTCGATAGATTTATCGATTGGTTGGAAGGAATTGTTAAACTGGCGTTGCATTGTCGACCCATCGGGAGACCCAATAAAGGGTAGCGTCCCCTTTATTTGGAGTGCCTGAATTGGGTCTGATTATGAAGACTTCGGAACGCAATATCATTATCCGGGAAATTGTCGAAGTGGAACTACTTTGGGGCAACCCACAACTATTCATATAATTTCTATCGATTGCCGCCCCTCGCTTAGAATATCTGAATGGCCGCTTCGAGTATTTTTCAGTTTTTGAATCTGCTATCCTGGCAAGTAGCTTAATGTCTATAATTTCAATGAAATTATCACTCTGGATTTCGCTGTTGGGAGCGATGATGACGATGTCGGTGATGAATGTCCTTGCGGAGGATGGCTACGAAGAAAAACGTCAGCGGATGCTTGCTGTTATTCGGCAAACGGTGGCGATAACAGAATCTTATATTGGCAGGGCTTCTATGAACAAGCGGGTGGAGGATGCGATAATGGCAGTTCCCCGGCATAAATTCGTCCCGCCGGATAGCCGAGCATACGCTTATGAGAATACAGCATTATCCATAAGCCATAAGCAAACTATTTCCCAGCCTTATATTGTCGCCTTGATGACCGATCTGGCTGCGGTGACCTCTGAATCCGTGGTATTAGAGGTTGGCACGGGTTCCGGTTATCAGGCTGCCGTATTGTCTGAAATAGCGAGCCATGTTTACAGCATCGAGATCATAGAGCCTCTGGGCTTGCAGGCAAGCTTGCTTTTAGAGGATCTGGGTTATGACAATGTTACGCTAAAGATTGGCGATGGCTATCATGGCTGGCCTGAACACGCTCCCTTTGATGCTATTTTAGTGACCGCGGCCGCGGAACATATCCCAGAGCAACTTATCCAACAATTAAAATCAGGTGGACGATTGGTCATTCCGGTAGGTAAACATGGGGAGGATCAGTCCCTTAGGGTTTTGACGAAAGGAGCTGATGGCGAGATCGAACAGAGAGATATCTTGCCTGTAGCGTTTGTTCCTTTAACTGGCAAACACTAAATCAACCTTTTAATCGTATACTGTCCCTTGGTTTTTAATGTCACCCGAACCGGCTTTTAAGTTTTATTTTTCCAATACCAACCATGGGAACCTGTAAACGGGGCTTTCAATAGACCGTCGGATTGACTGTCCGTGGCTTCTTTAAAGCTTTTGAAATGGCCGGTAGTATCGCCGTCCGGTTCGCCATGAAAATCGAAGTACAACTGGGCGAAGAAAAGGGGACAGATTTATTTATTTTAGCAAAGAGGGCAGATTTATGTTACGCTAAAAATAGTAAAAATAAATCTGTCCCCTTTTTTTTAGTCGATGAGTCAACCTTTGAAACAGATCGTGGCGGAAACACGAAGCGCTGGGACAGCGTGGAGTCTTCCATAAAAAACGAGAACAGAATTATTTTAGCCGCCTTACTCACACTAAATTAAATCCCCCCTTTTTTCTCTTCGGTTTTTGGGTCATAGAATCAGTTACACACCACCCCGGCATTGCCTTATGTCATCACATAACATATAGTCTTTTGTAAGGACATTTTTCTGAATCAGTGACTTCAATTCGGATAATAGGGTGCGGAATGTTGGTATTACAGGGGATCAAAAATCTTAGCTCATACCTTGTGCTGGAGTGGAGTCACGAAGTCAAGATTACCATTTTCAATATTTTAAACTTCTTTGGAAGCCAATATGATGAGCGTTTCTACTCAAGATAAAACTCCGCATTTAAATATACGAATTAAGGCTAAGCAACGTAGCCTAATCGAACGAGCAGCACAGGTTTACGATAAAACTGTTTCGGATTTCGTTCGAGATGCAGCGCTGCAAGAAGCACAGCATGCCCTTTTAGATCGGACGTGTTTATTTCTTGATAAGCAAGGATGGGATAAATTCATTGGAGCTCTAGACATGCCGCCTAAAAAAAATAAGCGGTTACAGGATCTTATGTCTCGTAAACCTGTATGGGAAAAATAAAAAATGCGAGAGTATTATCTACACCGGAACCCTTAACGGATCGGCATCAATGCTCTGACTTTTCGTGTGGCGAACCGGCGCTCGATGAATGGCTCAAGCGTCGAGCACTGAAAAGTCAACGAGAGGGTGCGGCGCGGACTTATGTGGTTTGTTCTGAAAACAAGGTGATTGGTTATTTTTCACTGGCCGCTGGTTCTCTAGCCCGTACTCGGGCAATTGCTAAAGTTAGGCGCAATATGCCGGACCCTGTTCCGGTTATGTTGCTTGCTCGTCTTGCTGTCGATATACAATGGCAAAAACTTGGGTTGGGTTGCTCGATGCTGCAAGATGCAGCCATGCGAACACTTCAGGCTGCCGAGATTGCGGGTATTCGAGCGATGGCTGTCCATGCCATTTCTCTCGATGCAAAACGCTTTTATCAGTACTTTGGATTCCGAGAATCAGATTCTGAACCAATGTCCTTGATGGTCACCATACGTGATCTCGAAGCAGCTTTTTTGCTTGGCAATAAAACCTCGGCTTAAGGAAACGGACAACATCATTCATCATTTCAGCACGGTCGTTTACATACAACGAATGACGGGTTGGGGCAGGTAAGCGACCATCCTTTAGAAAGTCTGAATGACTGCTTTGAGTATCAAGCCGTGGTTGTTCGCAAGGATAAAGACCTATAAGCTGTTAATCGTTAAACAAGACGATTGATACCAGTATCAATCCTCCCATCGTCGTGAAGCACCAACCACCGATATCCAGCCTCCAGATCGTCACGAATGTAGCGATCAGCTTTTGGTTTGAATTGAACACACGTCGACGGCGATCCAAACAGTCGAATTCCACCCCTTTGTCTTTCGAAACACTGATGGATGTGCCCCCAAATGACGCTTTTCACCCGATCATATTGCTCCACAATTGAAAATAGATCGTCAGGATTTTGCAAAGCCATAGCGTCCATCCATGGGCTGTCAATAGAAACCGGAGGATGATGCAGGCAAATCATCGCATATTTTTCTCGGTGGGCCTTAAGGCAACTGTCCAGAAATTCTTGTTCGGATTCAGCCAGCCGCCCACCATGGGTGTTTGGTAAATGCGTGTTTAATAAAATTAGTTGCCAATTTCGAAAAATGATTTGTTTGATACATGAAATCTTGTCGCAACATAGAATTTTTTGCATCAACATCGGATCGTCATGATTACCGGGGATACAATAAATTGGGACCTCAATATTGTCCAATGCGCCCAATAATCGGACATACGCATCGGTAATAGATTCATGCACCAAATCTCCTGTCATAAGCAGAATATCGGGCGGCCAATGATGACGGCGCGCCAACGCAATAACCCGATTTAGGGATTCCAGGGTATCAACGCCGTCCAAGCGTTGTTCCGGATCTTCAAAAATGTGCGTATCGGTTAACTGAAGTATCTTTACACCGGATTCGCGGGTAGATAGAATCGAATTAGATTTCATAAAACATCGCACTCATGGATTCTTCATGTTAAATTTAACTTGTTATTTAGGCGCTTTTGTTACGTCGATTGTGCTTTTGTTCCTGGTTGACACGGACAGCACAAAAGTTACCCTACTCGAATACCTTGTTCTCGGTGTTTTAGTTTATTCCGCTTTTTGTATTTTTAAGATCATTCTGAATTTATGTGAAGAGGCTGACACTTAGGAATCTGGCAAAGATTAACTCAAATCAAAATGGTTCGAAATACTAATCTTTCAGCTGATGCATCTTAATCCAATTAGATTCTGGATTTTCACCTGCTTGTTTTTATACTTGATGATTGGCTGTTCTAACGCCAACGAAAACGCTCCCATGAAATCAAAACGGCTGTCCCCTTGTCCAGAAAGTCCCAACTGCGTCTCTAGTCTGACCAAAGACGAGGCGCACGCGATCAACCCTCTAACCTACACCGGATACTCCCTCGACGCCTTTGCACGATTCAAAAAAATTCTTTTGGATATGCCTGACACGCGGCTTGTCACCGGTAATGAAGATTATATCCATGTGGAATTTCGCACGCGATTCTTGGGTTTCGTTGACGATGTTGAAGCCCAATTGAACACAAGCGATAACACTATCGAAATCCGTTCCGCTTCAAGAACGGGCTATTGGGATTTCGGTGTGAATAAAAAACGCGTAGAGTCAATACGGAAGCGATTTTCCGGATCGGACGAATTCTGAAATTTTTTGCATAATGATACGATATCTTGAGAAACAAACGATTACAGATCTTCGGCAAAATATGCCATCAAAGTGGTTCCCGCCATTGAATTTCTCAATGAACTAATCTGAACTCAAAAAATAAATCCGTACGCGTGGCCACGGATTCAGATCAAAGCCCACTTTTCAAACTCGCTTCTATAAATTGATCCAGATCCCCATCCAGTACGGCTTGCGTATTTCCGGTTTCGATACCGGTCCGTAAATCCTTAATACGTGACTGGTCCAATACATAGGACCTTATTTGACTGCCCCAACCGATATCGGACTTGGATTGTTCAAGGACTTGCTGCTCCGCGTTCCGTTTTGACATTTCCAACTCAAATAGTTTGGCTTTAAGCTGCTTCATTGCGGTTGCCTTGTTTTTGTGCTGCGATCGGCCATTTTGGCACTGGACCACAATATTGGTGGGCAGATGGGTAAGGCGTACCGCGGATTCGGTTTTATTAACGTGTTGTCCTCCCGCTCCGCTGGACCGGTACACATCGATGCGAAGATCCGCCGGATTGATGTCGATATCAATATCGTCATCCACCTCCGGAGAGCAAAATACCGCGGCAAAAGAGGTATGTCTGCGGTTGCCGGAATCAAAGGGTGATTTCCGGACCAAGCGGTGTACACCGCTTTCGGTCCTCAACCAACCAAACGCATAATCTCCGTCAAACTTGATGGTGGCGCTTTTGATACCGGCCACTTCACCGGGTGAAATTTCGATTAAATCGGTTTCAAAACCTTTGCGTTCCCCCCAACGCAAATACATTCGCAACAGCATCTCCGCCCAGTCCTGCGCCTCGGTACCGCCAGATCCCGATTGAATTTCCAAAAAAGCGTTGCTAGGATCCATTTCCCCCGAAAACATTCGTTGGAATTCCAACTTGGCGACTTTTCCCTCGTAAGCTTCCAGATCTTGAACGACTGTAGCCATCGTCTCGTTATCATCTTCTTCAACGGCAAGTTCCAACAACTCGATTGAATCAAGCAACACTTGTTCGAGTTCACTGATAGTGTCAACAACAGCCTCTAGCTGACCACGCTCTTTGCCCAACGCTTGGGCCTTTTCCCGATCTTCCCAAATCGAAGGATCTTCAAGTTCTCTCAGAACCTCGGTCAGACGCTCCGATTTATTATCGAAGTCAAAGATACCCCCGTAGAGCGTCACAACGACTCTTCAGATCTTCTATTTTGTTATAAACCGGGTTGAGTTCTTCCATAGCATTTGAAAACTGAGATAAAAAGATTTTCATTATAACCTGAATCCGTGACTTCACTACGGTACGGGTACAAGTTCTTGATCCCTTGTGAAACCAATACTTGCACCCTGATATCCGCATTGTAGATCGGATAAGCGTAGCGTCATCCGACCATTTGGCGTTTGGGTGAATCCATTGTTGGTTGGCGTTACGCTCATCCAACCTACGTATCCCACAAAAACCTTGAGTTTTGCTCAGGTGCGATGTATAAACGCTTAGATTTTATGCTTTTTATACACACAATAAAAAGAGCAGGAATACCATGTGGGGTTTTTTACAGCCGTTAATCGGACCCGTAGTAAACAAAATAGTTAATCTTATCCTGGATCCGAACGCCAGAGCAAAAGCAAAGGAAGAATTTGAGAGAGAGCTACTATCCGCGGTTAATGAGGCTAGTAGGGCGCAAGCCAAGATAAACGAAATAGAGGTAGCCCACAGTAGCATTTTTGTTGCGGGATGGCGACCGTTTATTGGATGGGTATGTGGTATTGGTTTATTGTGGGCGTTTATATTTCAACCAATATTTATCTGGGCAATTGCAAGTTTTGATTTAGGAGTCAACGATCTTCCAGCGATCAATACAGACGGCCTCTATCAACTGGTTTTAGCAATGTTAGGTATGGGTGGACTACGTACATTTGAGAAATTGAAGGGTGTTTCGCGAGAAACGAAGCCTGGAAATAAAAATTAAGGAACAAGATTAGTAATGCAGGGACGGATTTAACTAGAAAAGGCCTATAAGAAAACCTTATAAGCCTTTGGATATATGGTAGCTACGGGTGGACTTGAACCACCGACTCCAGCATTATGAATGCTGTGCTCTAACCAACTGAGCTACGTAGCCAGGATTTGGAAGGCAAATATTGTCCTTGGTCTGTTTTCCGGTGTCAAGATAATGCTCGTTTTTGAGCGATTCAGAGCGAAATATCCCTAACAGTTTTAAGAGATTGAATACGAAGAAGTGGAATACAATCCACCAAAGGTGATTTTGGATCAATTAGAGTCATTGGAATCTGAAATTCAGCAAGACCTTGTGGAATTAAGGAGAATGTTGAAATAGTGGCGTATACTAATTCAATTACATTAATTGATTGAATTAGTGAGAAACGCTAATTCAGCTATTGAAATAGCCAAAGGGCTGGAAGTTAAATTAGCTATTCCCGGTGTTGCTGTTCAGATGGAAATGATTCTTGAGCTACAAACGGATCAGTGGTGTAGCGATGTCAGATTGCCTGTGTTTGAGAATGTTTAGAGTCGCCTTGCGTGATCTGACGCGGTTTTTAGACAAAAATGGTTTGATCGATTATGTTTTCTAATTTTTCTCGGACAGCCTCCTAACCAAGCGCAGCCTCTATACGCCCCATAGCATCCTTCAACTTATCCATCCCGGTAGCAATAGAAATTCTAATATGCCCCGGGCAGCCAAACGCAGACCCTGGCACAACGGCGACCCCCGCTTTTTCGATTAAAAACTCAACCAGGGCCAGATCGTCATCACCGACATCCATTGTATCGATGATCGTTTGAACGTTCGGGAAGACATAAAAAGTACCGTCTGTCGGAAGGCAGGAAATGCCTTTTATGTTGTTCAGGGTTTCGACGACATAATCATGTCTTTCTTTGAATGCGTCGACCATGATTTGCACGCAGTTTTGATCGCCATTCAGGGCGGCTTCGGCCGCGACTTGGGAAATTGACGTCGGGTTCGATGTGCTTTGCGATTGAATTTTCTTCATGGCCTGAATGAGTTTGGCTGGTCCCGCGGCATAGCCGATCCGCCAGCCGGTCATGGAATAGGCTTTGGATACCCCGTTAAGTACAATGGTATTTTCATAAAGTTCCTGGCAGGCGTTCAATATGTTGCAAAATGTATTGCCGGGCCAGAGGATATGTTCGTACATATCATCGGTTGCAACGATAACCTTTGGGAAATCCATAAGCACCTTTCCCAATGCTTTTAATTCGTTTTCGGAATAGGCCATCCCGCTTGGATTGGAAGGGCTGTTAATGACGAATAACCGGGTTCGATCGGTCAAAGCATCGCGTAATTGTTGTGGCGTGAGTTTAAACTGTTGTTGTTGGGTAGTGCTGACGATAATCGGTTTTCCGCCGGCGAGAATAACCATATCCGGGTATGAAACCCAATAGGGCGCCAGGATAACCACTTCATCGCCTGGATTAAGAAGGGCCTGGGCGAGGTTGAAAAAACTTTGTTTACCACCGCAGGAGACGAGTATCTGATCACTTTGGTAATGTAAGCCGTTGTCACGGTCGAGTTTGTTTATAATGGCATTTTTTAAGCTGGTAATCCCGTCGACGGCGGTGTACTTGGTAAACCCTTCTTGGATTGCTTGGATACCCGCATCCTTTATATGCGAGGGCGTATCGAAATCGGGTTCTCCAGCCCCGAGGCCAATAATATCTTTGCCGTCCGCTCTCATCGCCGCTGCGCGTGCGGTAATGATTAGTGTGGGGGAGGGTTTGACGGAGGTGACGCGCTCGGAAAGTTGAATGCTCATGTGTATTTTGGTTACGACAAATGGGTGAAAAGTATAGTACTTGATGCGGCGCAATATATGAATCCCCATGACTAAAAAATTTCATCTGCATTGTGGGTTTCAACCGGCGGGGGATCAGCCGCAAGCGATTGACGGCCTGACTGAGGGTTTAAGTGATGGTGAAGTGCATCAGACGCTTCTCGGGGTCACTGGGTCCGGCAAAACCTTCACCATTGCCAATGTGATCCAAAATATTCAACGGCCGGCTATGATCCTCGCGCCGAATAAAACACTGGCAGCTCAGTTGTATGGTGAGATGAAAGAGTTTTTTCCGGAGAACTCGGTGGAATACTTTGTCTCTTATTACGACTACTACCAGCCGGAAGCTTATGTGCCGGCTTCGGATACGTATATCGAAAAGGATGCATCCCTAAACGAACATATTGAGCAAATGCGTTTGTCAGCCACAAAGGCCTTGATCGAGCGACGGGACACGATTGTGGTTGCAACCGTTTCGTCAATCTATGGATTAGGGGAGCCGGAATCTTATTTTAAGATGGTATTGCACTTGGTGCGAGGGGACTTGATTAATCAGCGTACCTTACTTCGAAGATTGGCGGAAATGCAATATACCCGCAATGATATGGAATTGCGCCGGGCGACTTACCGGGTGCGAGGCGATGTGGTCGATATTTATCCGGCGGAATCGGAAAAGGAAGCTTTGCGGGTTGAATTGTTCGACGATGAAATTGAAAGGATGTCTTTATTTGACCCCCTTACCGGCGAAATTCTGAGTCGCATCGCACGCTATACTGTATTTCCTAAAAGTCATTATGTGACACCTCGGGAAAAATTGCTGGCGGCGGTCGATCAGATAAAAATTGAATTAAAGGAACGCTTGGATCAATTGCGATCATTGAACAAACTGGTTGAGGCGCAACGCCTTGAACAAAGGACTTTGTTTGATCTCGAAATGATTATGGAAGTGGGGTATTGTTCGGGAATCGAAAATTATTCACGGTATCTTTCGGGCAGGTTGTCCGGCGAACCGCCACCGACGATGTTCGACTATCTGCCCGACGATGCGATTGTGGTTGTCGACGAAAGTCATGTCACGATTCCTCAACTCGGCGCTATGTATCGTGGTGATCGTTCGCGGAAAGAAACCTTGGTCGAATACGGATTTAGATTGCCTTCGGCATTAGATAATCGGCCGTTGCAATTTGAGGAATTTGAGATGCGGTCTCCGCAGCGGATATACGTGTCAGCGACCCCGAGTGCTTATGAGCTGGAACACTCGGGGGCGATTGTGGAGCAGGTCGTCCGTCCCACGGGATTGGTGGACCCCATGGTTGAAGTGCGCCCCGCTATCTACCAAGTCGACGATTTAATGTCCGAGATTCGATACCGTGTTCAGCAAAACGAGCGAACCTTGGTGACGACTTTGACGAAGCGCATGTCGGAAGATTTAACCGAATATTTTCTTGATCACGATATCCGGGTGCGTTATCTGCATTCCGATATAGACACGGTTGAGCGGGTCGAAATTATTCATGACCTGCGGCTTGGTCGATTCGATGTATTGGTGGGGATTAATCTCCTCCGGGAGGGTCTTGATATCCCCGAGGTTTCACTGGTTGCCGTTCTGGATGCGGATAAGGAAGGATTTCTGCGTTCGGTGGTTTCCCTGGTTCAAACCATGGGGCGGGCAGCGCGAAACGTCAATGGACACGTGATACTCTACGGCGATACGACGACCCGATCGATGAAAGCGGCAATTGAAGAAACCGAGCGTCGCCGAGATAAACAAATCGAATATAATAAAAGACACGGCGTAACTCCTGTCACCATTCAGAAAAAAGTGACCGATATTTTGGAAGTAGCCATACCGGGAGCAGGACGTAATACTGCTGCGGTACGCTCTAAAGTTGCGGAAACCTGGCCTGGTTATAAGGTCACTTCACCTAAGCAGGCAGCCAAGTTAATCAAAGAACTTGAAGAAAAAATGTACACCCACGCGCGGGACTTGGAATTTGAAGAAGCCGCCAATATACGGGACCGGATCAAAGAGGTTCGTTCAAGTATCGTGTAAATGACGATTTTTATGTTCGTACGTGGATTTCAAACTCATTGGCATAGAGAACTGTTTCAAAATACCAAAGTCTATTCCAATCTATAAATGGCCCTGAAATTGGGAACAGATCATGAATAACCTTTTAACTGGAGCGGAAGAGGTGTCAAGGAGGAGTTTGTAGCGTAGCGGAGGAATCTCCTTGACACTTCTGAAGCGTAAGTTAACCTCAATTTATGATCTGTTCTCGGTTTCAGGGCCATTTCACGTTAGAAATTACCCCCTCTTCAGGGCCATTTCATATTGGACAAGACTATACCTTTATCAATCAACGAAACTAGGCTAAAATACTAAGATTATATTGGATACGTAAATTACAGGCGCGTAGCTCAGCTGGTTAGAGCACCACCTTGACATGGTGGGGGTCGTTGGTTCAACTCCAATCGCGCCTACCAATTCGATAAAATCAAAAGCATCGCATCGCGGTGCTTTAGTTTTTTGGGACAACTACTTTTGTACCTGTTTAGATTGCCACTGAAATTTGTCAGTTCAAGGCGACAAATGTGAGTTTACATGTGTAAATGATCATTTTTTAACGCAGAAATGACGGATTTCAGGGGTGAGCTGAATAGCTACACTTTTTCTCCATCTGGAACAGCGAAACCGTTACACGCCGCTTGGTTAATGCCGATAATTTCACTCCCTGACGGGTCAACACGCCAGTTTGATCGCGTCGTTACCATTGCGGAAGTCGCGGAATCGATTGGTCCAGGATTGGCAAAGGCCTCCATTGCCGGGCGTATCGACGACAGGTTGGTCGATTGTAGCGCGGAAATCGATCATGACGCGCGCTTACAAATCATCACCGCTAAAGACGATGAAGGCTTGGAAATTATTCGACATTCCACTGCCCACCTGTTGGCGCAAGCGGTTAAGCTTCTTTTCCCGAGCGCGCAAGTCACCATAGGACCGGTGATTACGGATGGGTTTTACTACGATTTTTGTTTTGAGCGTGCTTTCACAACCGAAGATCTTAAACTGATCGAAACCAAGATGTACGAACTCGCATCCGAGGGTTTGGCGGTTAGGCGAAGCGTCATGCCAAGAGATGAAGCGGTTGAATATTTCCGGGAACAAGGAGAGGAGTATAAAGCCCGGATTATTGAAAGTATCCCCGAAGGCGAAGACCTGTCGCTGTACAACCAAGGCGAATTTACCGATTTGTGCCGAGGCCCCCACGTCCCGAATACCAGTAAATTGAAGGCTTTCAAGCTGACGAAAATCGCTGGGGCTTATTGGCGTGGCGATTCCAACAACGAGATGCTGCAGCGTATCTACGGCACTGCGTGGCAAGATAAAAAAGCCTTAAAAGCGTATCTGCATCGGATAGAAGAGGCGGAAAAGCGGGATCATCGCAAGCTAGCCAAAAAACTGGATTTATTTCATACCCAGGAAGAAGCTCCTGGAATGGTTTTCTGGCACGATAAAGGCTGGGCGATCTATCAGGTAGTCGAACAATATATCCGTGATCAGCTTCGGACCAGGGGCTATCAAGAAGTCAAAACGCCTCAAGTCGTGGATAAATCCCTCTGGGAAAAGTCTGGCCATTGGGATAAATTTGGGGATATGATATTCACAACCCATTCGGAACATCATGATTATGCGATAAAACCGATGAATTGCCCTTGCCACGTGCAGATTTACAACCAAGGGCTTAAAAGCTATCGTGAACTTCCAATCCGTATGGCTGAATTCGGTTCGTGCCACCGTAACGAGCCTTCGGGTACATTACACGGTCTCATGCGGGCTAGAAATTTTACGCAAGACGATGCCCATATTTTTTGTACTGAAAGTCAGATACAGGAAGAAGTGTCATCGTTCATCGATTTGTTGTTTAAGGTGTATCGGGACTTTGGTTTCGAAGACATATTGATAAAACTTTCAACGCGGCCGGAAAACCGTGTTGGCGATGACTCGGTATGGGATAAGGCCGAAAGCGCTTTGGAACTGGCATTGAATAATAAAGGGTTGGATTGGGATCTTCAGCCCGGAGAGGGAGCATTTTACGGCCCCAAAATTGAATTTTCGTTGAAAGATTGCCTGGACCGGGTTTGGCAATGCGGAACCATCCAGGTCGATTTTTCCATGCCGGGACGGTTGGAAGCCAGCTATATCGCGGAAGATAATTCAAAACAAGTACCGGTGATGCTGCACCGGGCGATTTTGGGTTCTTTAGAAAGATTTATCGGAATCCTGATCGAAAATTACGCGGGAATATTCCCGCTTTGGCTGGCACCGGTCCAGATTGTGATTTGCAATATCACTGATCGACAAGCGGATTATGCTCGCGATGTGCACCAATTCTTTGAGAAGCAAGGGATTCGAGCAAAAATAGACTTGAGAAATGAGAAGATCGGTTTTAAAATCCGCGAGCACGCAATGCAAAAGATACCGTATCTTTTGATCGTGGGGGATGATGAAGTCGATTCGAAGTCGGTTTCAGTCCGAACCCAAAAAGGGGAAAATCTGGGAAGTTTTTCGAGGGATCAGTTTAGTATGCTGTTGGTTAATGAGATAGAATGCCGCGATCAAGCGGTTAATTAAGAAAGGAGAGAGCGTATCGCCGCAAAAAAAGAAGCACGACTGAACGATGAGATTACCTCATCTACGGTCAGATTGATTGACGCTGATGGAGGGCAAGCCGGTCTTGTCGCATTAGATCAAGCCAAAAGAACCGCGTATGACCAGGATCTCGACCTTGTTGAGATCTCTCCTAACGCAGAGCCGCCAGTCTGCAAGATAATGAATTATGGAAAGTACCGGTTTGAACAAAATAAAAAACTGCATGCGGCTAAAAAGAAACAGAAACTGATTCATGTCAAAGAGATCAAGTTCCGTCCTGGGACCGACTCCGGGGATTATCAGGTCAAGATGAGGAGTCTAGTCCGATTCCTCAGTGACGGAGATAAGACAAAAGTGACGGTTAGGTTCAGGGGGCGGGAAATGGCCCATAGAGAACTGGGAATGGATCTTTTGAAAAGGGTCGAAGCTGACTTGCAGGAATTGGCGGTTGTGGAGCAGTTTCCAAAAATGGAAGGAAGACAAATGGTAATGGTGCTCGCGCCAAATAAAAATAAATAAAGTAACTCATCATCTTACGGCTTATTTTCGCGATTACAGCGTAAAAAAACGTCTGGAACGTCTTTGAACAACTACAAGCTGTCGCAACGCGTTTGGTTGTCGACGATTTATATCGTCTAACAGACGTAATTATTTAGGGTGCGGGGTACTAGTAAACTCGGTGCTTTCTACTCGTGTTCACAGAAATAAACCACAATTTCAACAGCCGCTGGGTTATACTGGGCAGTTACACAATAAATTGCATCAAGAGAGTTTAAAATGCCAAAGATAAAGACCAATCGTGGAGCCGCAAAACGTTTTAAGCGGACTGCATCGGGGCGGTTTAAGTGTGGTCAATCCCACCGTCGTCATATATTGACTAAAAAAACCACCAAAAGAAAAAGACAATTGAGGAAAGCAACTACCCTGCATGCTGCGGATACTCGAAGTGCGGCGCGGATGCTTCCTTACAGTTAACAACTATAATTATAATCTGGAGAGAAATATATGCCGAGAGTCAAACGTGGCGTTACCGCGCGAGCGAGGCACAAAAAAGTTTTAAAGCAAGCCAAAGGCTACTATGGGGCGCGTAGCCGTGTATATCGTGTAGCAAAACAGGCCGTCATTAAGGCAGGCCAATACGCCTATCGCGATCGGAGGCAGAGAAAACGCCAGTTTCGGGCACTATGGATTGTCAGGATCAATGCCGCTGCTCGGCAATGCGGACTATCTTATAGCCGTTTTATGAACGGGCTGAAAAAAGCTTCAATCGACATTGATCGAAAAATATTAGCGGATCTTGCCGTCCATGATAAAGAAGGCTTCGCGGAACTGGCGCGCTTAGCGCAATCCAGCTGAATTCAATGGGTGATGGGAAGCCCTCTTTCTTCCCGTCACGTGTCAGCCAATCCTCATCACAAAAAGGGTTTTATCGGTGACAACTTCTGTTGAAGAAGTACTTGCGCGGGCAATCGAAAAGCTTAGTCAGGCTCGGGATCTAAGCCAATTGGAACAGCTAAGGGTTGAGTATCTTGGCAAAAAGGGTGTTTTCACGCTTGAAATGAAGACCTTGGGGAAACTTCCGGCGGATCGGCGCCCCGTGGTTGGACAGGTCATAAACAGTGCGCGAAAAAGCTTTCAAACTGAGCTTGATTCGCGAAAGGTTAGTTTGCAACAGTCCTTGTTGGAAAAACGCCTTGCTTCGGAAACCATCGACGTTACCCTTCCGGGTAGAAATAAACGGACGGGTGGTTTGCATCCGGTGACTTCAACGCTACGGAGGATTTCGCGAATCTTTTCCACGGTCGGATTCGAAACCGTCGAAGGTCCGGAAATTGAAGATGACTACCACAATTTTGAAGCCTTAAATATACCCGAGCATCATCCCGCACGGGCAATGCACGATACTTTTTATTTTGATAAGCATACCTTATTAAGGACCCATACCTCACCTGTTCAGGTTCGGGTTATGGAAAAACAACCGCCTCCCTTAAAGGTTATCGCGCCCGGAAGAGTTTACCGGTGCGATTCGGATCTTACTCACACGCCGATGTTCCATCAGGTTGAAGGCTTTTTAGTCGATACCGATGTCAGCTTTACCGATTTAAAAGGCGTGTTATACGAATTTTTAAGCGCGTTCTTTGAAAAAGATATGCGCTTACGGTTTAGGCCTTCCTATTTCCCTTTTACCGAACCTTCCGCGGAAGTGGATATCGAATGCGTGATGTGTGGAGGAGAGGGTTGCCGGGTATGTAGCCAAAGTGGGTGGTTGGAGGTGCTCGGCTGTGGAATGATTCATCCGCAAGTATTTAAATTCGTGAATATAGATAACGAAAAATTTACCGGATTTGCGTTTGGGATGGGGGTTGAACGGCTCGCCATGCTTCGATACGGCATCAACGATTTGCGGCTGTTTTTCGATAACGATTTAAGATTTTTAAAGCAGTTTAATTAAAAGCAATACATGAGGATTAGTGAGGCCTGGCTAAGGGAAAGCGTCAATCCTGATATTAAAACCCCGGAATTGGTGGACCAGTTAACCATGGCTGGACTGGAGGTTGATGGAGTGGACCCGGTAGCTGGTGATTTTGACGGTATCGTGGTGGGTGAAGTACTGGAGGTCAAGCCGCATCCTAATGCTGATCGACTTAGCGTGTGTCAAGTGGCTATTGGCGTGGACAAGCCACTTCAGATTGTCTGCGGCGCTCCTAATGTTCACGAAGGTATGCGCGCGCCCACGGCTCTGATTGGCGCGATTCTACCCGGTAATTTTCGCATTAAGAATTCAAAGTTAAGAGGCGAGGAATCGTTCGGGATGCTTTGTTCTCAGAAGGAATTGGGTTTGAGCGAAGACGCGGAGGGATTGATGGAACTCCCTGGCGATGCCCCCGTGGGGAATAATATTCGTGATTATTTAAAATTAGACGATTCGATCATTGACATTGACCTGACACCCAACCGCGCCGATTGTCTAAGTGTTGAAGGTGTGGCTCGTGAGGTGGCGGTATTGAACCGTCTTGATTGGAAAGTTCCGGGTTTGAAAGAAACCGTGGTCTCCCATCGGCAAACTTTGCCGGTTCGGGTAGAGGCGCCGGAAGCGTGTCCTCGATATTTGGGAAGATTGATACAAGGGGTTGATCCCATCGCGAAAACTCCAATTTGGATGAAAGAGCGTTTAAGGCGGTCAGGACTTCGATCATTGGGGCCGCTTATCGATGTCACCAACTATGTGCTGCTTGAACTTGGTCAACCGTTGCATGCATTTGATTACTCAAAAATCGATGGAGAAATCGTTGTTCGTTATGCTTACGAACAAGAAAAACTTTTGTTATTAAACGATCAAGAAATTACACTCGACAGTGACATGCTCGTTATTGCAGACAAAAGTAGAGCGTTGGCATTAGCGGGGATTATGGGTGGGAGTAGTTCGGCTGTAAGCAACGATACGCAAGAGATTTTTTTAGAATGCGCGTTTTTTTCTCCCACCTCGATTATGGGTAAATCGCGGCGATACGGGTTGCATACCGATTCGTCGCACCGTTTCGAACGTGGAGTAGACCCCGAATTGCAGCGGCGCGCGATTGAGCGTGCTACGGGATTGATCGTGTCGATCGCGGGCGGCCGGGCGGGCCCAATTGTTGAGGCAAAAGATGCGAGTACTTTACCTCAGCGTCAACCTATTCCGTTAAGGGCGGAACGCGCCGAAAAGGTTCTAGGGGTAGCCTTCAACGATGTTGAAATTGAAGATATTTTTCAACGTATGGGCATGTGTGTTGAGGGGAAGGAGGGGCTTTGGTCGGTGACGCCTCCAAGCTTTCGATTTGATATTTCGATTGAGGCCGACCTTATTGAAGAATTGGGAAGAATTTACGGATACGATAAGCTTCCTCGCAGCCATCTTTTAATGCATGCCGAACTGGGAAAAGATTCGGAAAAGAAACTGAGTTTGGATCGCTTAAAAGATGTTTTGGTCGATCGGGATTATCAGGAGGCCATTACTTTTAGTTTCGGCGACGAAAATCTTCTGACAAAGCTGGCGCCGGAATACAAACCTATCCCAATTGAAAATCCGATTTCCTCCGGGCTTTCAATGATGCGGACTAATCTGTGGGCTGGCCTGTTATTGGCGGCGCAGTGGAATATGAATCACCAGCAGGAAAGAATTCGTTTTTTTGAAAGCGGGCTGGTTTTTTTAAAAGATAACGATGAAATTCAACAGAAAAAGCGAATAGCGGGCTTAGTCACAGGGGCTGTCTCTGCCGAGCAATGGTCGGACAAACCGCGCTTGGTGGATTTTTACGATATTAAAGCAGACCTTGAGTCAGTACTGGATTTAACAAAGCAGGATTTTAGCATTTCCCCGGCAAAGCATCCGGCCTTGCATCCGGGGCAGACCGCTCAGGTATTGTCGAACGGGGGCGAGCACGTTGGATGGTTCGGTATGTTGCACCCCGGTTTGCAAAAAGAGTTGGGATTTGAAAATCCCGTTTTTCTTTTTGAACTCGATTGCCAAGGGATTTTGGATCGTCGTCTTCCGGCTTTTAAGGCGTGCTCAAAATTTCCTTGGGTTCGACGAGATTTAGCGGTGATCGTTGCGGAGAGTGTTTCGGCGGGAAATTTGGTGGATACTATTTCCGATATAAAAAACAATACCTTGTGCGAAATTCTTATTTTTGACGTGTATCGGGGAGAGGGAGTAGAATCTGGCAAGAAAAGCGTTGCCCTGGGTTTAATCCTGCAGAACGATGAGGCGACGTTAACAGAGCAAAAGATCGATGCTATAGTATCTAAGGTATTGAATCGATTAACTGATAAACTTGGTGCAAAGCTGAGAGATTAAAATATGACCTTAACCAAAGCAAATTTAGCCGAACGACTATTCGATGATTTGGGCTTGAACAAAAGAGAAGCAAAAGAAATGGTCGAGTTGTTTTTTGAAGAAATCAAATCTTCCCTGGAAAATGGAAGGCAGGTCAAACTTTCAGGATTCGGCAATTTCGATCTCAGAGATAAAAGCGAACGTCCCGGGAGAAATCCAAAAACGGGTGAAGATATACCTGTAAGCGCACGCCGGGTTGTGACTTTCAGGCCGGGTCAAAAACTTAAAGCGCATATTGAAGGTTATGCTCGAACCGAACAACAATAACGAATTACCGCCGATCCCGGCGAAGCGATATTTCACGATCGGGGAGGTCAGTGAACTTTGCGGTGTGAAACCGCATGTATTACGTTATTGGGAACAGGAATTTCCGCAATTGAACCCAGTGAAAAGGCGAGGCAACAGACGATACTATCAACGTCATGATGTATTGATGATCCGGCAAATCAGATCTTTGCTGTATAGCCGGGGATTTACAATCGGTGGTGCTCGCGCTCATTTAGAGGGTGGCGATGGGCGAGAAGACCTTACACGTAGCAAACAGATTATACGCCAACTATACGGGGAATTAGAGGATTTACTCCAAGTCTTAAAGTAATCCTGAATCCGTGACCGCACTACGATACAGGGCATAAGCTCTAGGTCTCTAGTACTCCGTCAAGGTTATATTGACGGGTTCAGCGTGGCGAGAAGCGGCTAGCTGCTAGGCGTGTGACCGCAGGACTAGCCGTAGCTCATTCAAGGGAGCACAACAACGCAGATGGCCGCTTATCGTCGCGCCCGGAGGGAGCCTCACAAAAACGACACTGCGGCGTTGCTGTCCTTGAAAAGGGCCTGCCATTCCCTACGGACAGCGCCTTGCATTGACGCTTTTGTGAGGCTCTGAACCCGTCAATACAACCTTGACGGAGTACTAGTGAAACCGATACCTTGCGCCCTGCTATCCGTATTAAATTCACGGATTCAAGATAATGGGTATTTCCAGCAATCTCGCCGTGGTGGTATCATTCTCATTCTTTTTTTAAGAGATCTAAACGGGGCGTAGCGCAGCTTGGTAGCGTACCTGCATGGGGTGCAGGTGGTCGGAGGTTCAAATCCTCTCGCCCCGACCAATATAAACAAAGAGTTAGTTAATTATCCTAGTTACCCGTCCGCTCCATATCATCTTCACCGCCTCACTTACCGCTACACTTTTGTCATTGCTTGAAGCGAAATTTTGCGGATAAGAGCCCTTAATACCTGAGTGCGTTTTTATGTCCCGGCCCGATTGGAGAAATGCATCGGATTATGAGTTCGGAGAAATATCCGATCTATATTGGGCCTGGGAATTTCTGAGACGCAATTCGAAATATCAGGAAGACTGGAAGTTTGAGTTTGACTGTAGCTTACAAGCCAATAAGGATTTGTTTCAACGTAGCAGCCATTACTACGATGAGATTATTCCCGGAGAAGTGTCGGGATCAAAAGGACGGACATATTATTTCGAAACTTACGGCATTTATACTCTCCCCAACCCGGATATTTCCCGTCCACAGCACATCACGATAGAGCCTGCCTATGGGCAAATTCGCGTCCGAGAAAAAGATGGTTTAGGTAAAGAATCGATGATTTTATACAAAAACCAAGCTGCGATTACCTTTGATTTATCGGTTCCCATAAAACCCCAACTGAAAAAAGCGACTGAAAAAATTGAGTCTATGCGCGAAAAATATGGCGTAGATGATTCTGAAAAATCCATTCGACGGCAACAACAAAACTTATATTCCAAGTATTTGAGGCTGCTTGATGGAAAATTGGCTGGCGCAGATAATAAAACTTTAGCCAAAGTTGTTTTTCATTGGATTGATAATGGCTACCCTGCTTTTAAGGGATCTAATCGGGTACGTGACAGTTTGGCCGCTGCCAACAAACTTGTAGAACTTAAATACCGTTTCCTAGCCCACGGGCATTGTTAATTACCACGAAATTAGCGCGCCGCTAATATCCCTTATCTTTTTTTCTTTACTGCCCCGATGATGGCACCGTGTTTTATACAAAAGCAAGGTGCCCCATGCAAAACCGCAAGAGAAACCGCATCCTCCGAAAAACAGAGGTCATCAAGGCGACCGGACACTCATCCTCAACTATCGATCGCAAGGAAAAAGCCGGACAATTCCCGCAACGAATTAAATTAGGGCCAAATTCTGTCGGCTGGTGGGATGATGAGGTTTACGAACACCTGGAATCTTTGAATCGTGGTGGGTGCGATGCGCCGGAAGCAGCGATCAAAGCTAGGAGCCGTGGGAGATGAAGGGGCCTCAAGATGCGCCCCGGCCGGGAACCGGGGCACGATGCCCAAATTGCGGCATCGGGTTTGATCGACGATTTTCAAGACAGGGCTATTGTAGGGCTTGTTGGCTTTGGATTCAATCGTATCGATTCGTCAAAGCCGCGAATTTTCTAACGCGGCCTCCAATGGATAGGGGGCGCTATGCAACCCATCGATAACCTCCTATCGCGCCTGGATCGCGTCAAATTAACCGGCAATCAAAGATGGTTGGCCAGATGCCCAGCCCATGGCGATAAAAATCCGTCGCTTTCGTTAAGGGAAACTACGGATGGTCGGATTCTATTGCATTGTTTTAGTGGTTGCATACCATCTGAAATTCTCTATTCTGTTGGTCTAAAATTAGGCGATCTTTTCAACGACAATCAAATCGGACTATGGCAGGCCAGCGGGCCATTTCGCGAAGCAATCGAATGGTCATATGCTGTCAATCTGATTGCGAATTACGATCAACGTCAAGGCGTTTCACATTCTGACGGAGATCTGCAAACTATTGCAAAAGCGGTGGATATATTGGGCGAAATCCCAATGCCACCGAAACCGCAAGGCAAACCAAAACTAGCCCCATTTGCCAAACAATTAGCGGATCGTCAACGGTATAACAATCGTCCATTTCTGGTGATCGTCTGCATTGGTATTAACGCATGGGATCGCGCCAAAAATTGGTCGGAATCCAAAAACGATATTGTTGGTTTGGTGTTGCCAGACTGTTGGCCTGAGTTCTACATCTGGCCCGTTGATGGCTGCACGGTGATCATTGAAAGGGATTTAGCGCCAGGGGATGAGGTGATCGTAAATCTTGTTAAATGCCTGCTAAGCGCCGGAGCGTGGCGCGTAATTGTCCAGCCTGTTAGCGGTGAGTTTGAAAGGATTTATTGTGGATTAAAGGAGGTCAGAAATGCTGCTTAGCAACGAAGAGATGCAGGAATCGATTCGAAAAGACCGGGTAGATTCGGGCGATGCAAGCCATCGGTCAATTTTACGGACCATCAATGCGTCTACGGTAAGCCCTCGGCCAATAGATTGGCTGTGGCCTGGGTATATCGCGCTGGGGAAGTTGACTTTAGTTGCTGGTGATCCAGGCCTTGGTAAATCCATATTGACCGCTGCGCTGGCCTCTCATGTCTCCAATGGGTCCGCGTGGCCGGTCAGTGGCGCGGAATGCCCCAAAGGCTCGGTAGTCATGGCCTCGGCGGAAGACGATTTAGCGGACACAATCAGGCCACGTTTAGATGCCGCTGGCGCGGACGCTGAAAAAATTGAGGTTGTGGATTTTATTAACGAAGAGGATTCTGATGGGAAAATAATTCGAAGGCCGTTTTCTTTGAAAACGGACATTCCGGCTTTGGATGAGGTCGTTGTCGGTATTTCTGATTGCCGCTTACTCACCATCGATCCAATCTCCGCATACTTGGGTGGCACGGATTCACACAAAAACTCTGATATCCGGTCGTTGCTGATGCCGCTGGCCGATTTGGCGCAAAAACACCGAGTAGCGATAGTTGCGGTCACCCACTTAAATAAAGGTGGCGGTAATGCGATGTATCGGGCTATGGGATCGTTGGCGTTTATCGCGGCTGCACGTGCGGCATTTGCGGTAACCAAAGACCAAGAGGATCCGTCCAGGCGTTTATTTCTGCCGATAAAAAATAATTTAGGTAATGATAGTGATGGTTTCGGTTATTCAATCCTGACGGCGGGAAATGACGCGCCGTATATCGCATGGGAGTCCGAGCCAGTGAGTGTGTCCGTGGACGAAGCTTTAGCCCCTGGGCTAGAAGAGGATGCTCCAGCGGTTAACGCTGCGGAAAACTTTTTATTGACTGAGCTCACCAATGGACCAGTCAAAACAAAGGATCTGCAAAAAGCCGCTAAGGACACCGGTATCTCGTGGAGGACTATTGAGCGTGCAAAAACCAAATTGTGTATTGAGGCACGGAAACGTCATTTTGATGGTTTTTGGGAATGGTCGATTCCTTTCAACATAAAACCATTCGACAGGTCAACCCAAAGCGATACGAAGACCGCCAAATTAGAGTCGTCCAAATACCTTGGCGGAGATGTCGGTCTTCGTGGCGGAGATCGGCACACACGAAGACCTCCACGAAGACCGCGAAGACCGCCAAGGTTTTGGGACTGGCGGAGATGATTTAGCCACCATGGAGGTAGATGACGGAAAATTACCGGCGCTACACGATTTAGACCAAACGGACGGTGTGGACGCTAAAAGCCCTACTGAATCTAACTGGGGTGAGATCTGATGAATCTAGAAAGAGTTGTCACCCAAATGCAACAGGCTGGATTTGAATTACAAGTAGCTGGCAACGAGAAATTATTAATTTCTCCATTCGACAAGCTGACAAGAAAACAACGCGATTTTCTTAAGGCCAATAAACGGAACCTAATTAAAACGCTGGTGCAAAACGAAACGCCAAAGTTATCGAATGGCGACAAAGAAAATATCCGCGAACATTTAAAAGAACGCGCGGCCATTCAAGAATTTGATGGTGGTTTATCCAGAACGGAAGCAGAACAGCAAGCCAAGTCAAATATGAGGGTTTTTCACTATCGAATATCCGACTACCCCGATTCATGGATGGTGATGATAGCCCCGGGTTGTGATCTTACCGAAGCACGTTCTTGCCTTGGGACAAAGTTTCAAGATCGTTTGATTGACGTTCGAGAATATAAATTCTCTTTGGAGAAATCCCAATGATGCAAACAAATAATTTAGCGGAAGCGGTAAAACCATACACAGGTCTTGAATTACTTTCAGATTCAAAAGGGCCTTATGGTTTAGTGATTGACGAATTAACGTATTTCGTAAGGCCGGACATTGTGAGAAAGCACGGTTTTGGCGAAGTAAAAAGACCAGGTTTTTCATTGGTGTGTAAAAACCACCATTTTTGTGGGTATGAGTACCTACTATTCTCCCGCTTATTTGAAAATAAACTCAAGAGACATGAGTTAACACAGCCCGATGACCCAGATGTTCTACGTAACTTTGAATGATGGAGCGATGACCCAAAGGAAAAAGCAAAAAATCGCCAATTATATTTCGGGCTTAAAAAAAGTTCTTTCAGTATTACAAACAACCTGATAAGCCAGGTGCTAGCCACTATCCCAGGATATTGGTTAAAGACTGTAAGACGTTATCCACTAAGTTACAGAGCGCCGTTATACAACGGTTTTTGCGCTCATGGCGAAAGACTTGTACAGGCGGCAAACACGTTTCCGGTACTTGCTACGGATGCTATCTGGCGTGCTGAAAATTCCAACCTCGATGGAATCAATATGATTCTTGACGGTAAAGAATTAAAGGAGATTGCAAAGGCGTTAGAGGTTCCAATGGCATACCGAAAGTTAAAACCGGGCGTCATGCGCAATGGACTTACCGACCAGCGTCACCCCCTGTTCCACCGGAATTGCTTAATGAATTGATGAATGCATATTTACCGGACACTACTCACGGTCAACGGGTGTGGTTACGTGTTGTGGACGGAGTGCGGGACTACCCTACCGACATAATTCGGTGGTTTGCGAGACATGCTTTACTGATGGGCAAGACTAAGCAAGAAGCGGATTCGTTGGCTACTGATTTAGGGGACTATGTTGGGTCCAGCATACGCGAAACAATGACCGACAACGACATGCGCCGTATTGCGGTTTTAATGGGGGAAAGGTGCGCAAAACCCAAGAAAAGCAGTGATAGATTCATTACCCGACCTTTCAATTCAAAAATGGCATTTAATACGGTAATGCGTTTATCGAATGAATGGCACACGGCTGTTGCTGACGGGATGGGTGATCACGAAAACACTCAATTTCCAGAGCCGTGGTTTCCAACCGATCGCGAAGGCGATTTGGGGTTTATCCCGATAACGGAGTATGTGGAGTTATTCCGGGAAGGAAAAAAAATGCGTCATTGTGTCGCTACATATGCAGACAACATTACATCAGGCCATGCTTACATATACAGCGCTCGCGTTGACGGTGAGCGAATGTATACGGTGGAAATCGTTTTTAATGGCAACAAAGTAAGCCTTGGTCAGGTCCGTGGGAAATGTAACGCAATACCCAGTAAGAGCGTGACGGTAACCATTAAGAAATGGTGTAACCGCAATACTAAAAAGTTTGGGAAAGCTGTGATTGATAAATACAAGAAAAACCAGGCTGAGAATAATCTTAGGATCGTGAGCGGCTTTGACGATTTCGACGATGATGTCCCTTTTTAAGAAACAAAATATTAATGGAGACCTTCATAATGAAAGGTGAACTCGAACTCTACGGCCAACTGGTGGCTAAACCAAAAACAAGCAAGATCAATTGTGAATATTGCGGGATGCCTATTGATACGCACGGGGAAAAGCAGTTTAAAAACTACACGAGCTATAGAGGCTGTGAATTATATGGTGACTGGATGGACATCGTTTCTACAGGCCAAAAATATACTCGGGATGAATGGCTATCAATTGTCGAGACTTCGCTTAAGAACAAATATCCAGATGTACAGGATTGGTCGTCGCTGGTGGATGAGCTTCTATTTGTCGATATTGACGATCTTGGCGTGTTGACGCGTGAAGGTGAGTTAATTTGGCGGGCTTGAGATTGGAGAAAATCTCCCAGGATGAAAGCGGGGCTATGGCTCATTCAGGTCTGCCCAGTCGTGGGCAGACCTCAAAAATGGAGGTCTGGACAGCCGAAATCAAGGGTAGGGCTAGGCGACGGATTGGGGAGATTTCTAAAGGTTTGGAGAAAGAAAAACCTGGAGTCAAATCCAAATTAAGTCCGAGTGGTGGGACGCAATCAAAACGCGAAACCCTAGAGGAGGCCGGGATTGCTAAATCAATAGCCCACCGCTGCGAAAAGCTCACCGAAATCCCCGAATCCAGGATGGAGGAAATGTACGCGGAAGCTCGGGAAAAGAATAATCCAAACAAATTAATTCATAACATTAAGGCCTACTTCGACGTGGCTTATTATATTGAATAACCATCATCATCGATTTTATAACCGACTCATCATATCCAATGATAGTACACTCACGAATCGTTATAATTGGCGAAATAACTTAATATTAGTGTGGCATTCAATGAAAAAAGTAGGACGACCGACGAAATATAAACCTAAAATGTGTGTTCGTGCAATCGAGATGATGAAAGAAGGATGTTCATTGTGCGATGTTGCGGCGGACCTAGGCGTTATGCGTTCAACGCTTTATGAATGGAAGAAAAATAACGAAGAGTTTTCGGACGCCATAAAAAAGGGTGAGGAGTTAAGCCAAGCCTGGTGGGAGAGAAATGGCCGGATAAACCTTGAGAATAAAGACTTTAATCACGGGCTTTGGTTTATGAATATGAAGAATCGATTTCATTGTGACTGGAAAGACAAGCATGAAGTTACACACGGCGGTGAATTAAAAGTTCACGAATTAATATCGAGAATCGTTGCTCCTAGCCTCGGCCCGCCGTCTGAACGCCACAAATTACAGTCGATTGATGACGAAAAAATCATTAATTAATTTTATTCGGAGCCAAAAATAATGGTATGTGTGTCGCGAATCATTTGGCAGCTTTCGGGCCGGAAGCGGACGGTCGAGAAATTCAGGTGAACGTCTGCTCCATACTCAAAGCAGACGGTCAGATCATCCAAGCGCTGGTGTCGCTTACCGACCCTTTCTAGACACTGAGGAAACAAATAGAACTATCTATCGATACTGACCCCTGAAAAATATCCTATTATCGCATCGGACGATAGCTGTAATTTTGTTTATTTTGACTGTTGGATGTTTGCTGGTAGGGCATTGGATTGAAGGTTCAATTTCTGCGGTATTTCGAAAGCTAGAGGGCAAAATAGACTGAAGGAAAAAACATGTTAGGTCGTGAATTAGGAATTGTTACCTTTGCGAACAATCACCCCAATAATTAGCGTCAAAGAAAATTTAATTATTACCTCTTTTCAGAATACGTATATGGACCTCTCCGATTGGGCTGTCCAATCGGAGGGGTCCATATATTCCGGCTCTTTACAATAAACCAAGAGCTAAAAGTTTTTCTATAGAGGAACAAACACGGGCTATCTCAACTGCCGCTGCAGTTTTGCTTAATCGGTTAATTCAAATCTAACCCTCGAACCCAATCTTGTTCACTTTATTTACCCCCAGTCCCTAAAAGTATAAAAACGCCAGAGACGAGTAAAGCAACACCCAACCAAAAAATTGTGGGTGTGTATGCTGTCGCCCCAAGCGTTTCTCCAGCCGCGATTATTTCCCCGCAAAGACCTTCGGTACTATAGAGGCAAGGAAAACCAACACCAATCGTCGGATCGGATTCTCCGAGTGTGGGAATAATCTGCTGCGCAATGACCCGGTAAAACGAGTGCTACCAGAAGATGGCGGACGACAGTATAAGAATTCCAATTTGGATCAAACGGACTGCAACTTCTTTCATGGTAATTCGGTATCCTCCGTATTCACGATTTCAGTGAAACCCTTTTCGTATCTTTGTCGGAGTTTAGGGCTAAGGATAACCGGGTAACAAAGAAATAGTCGAATAAAATTGATTTTGCGGAAAAATGGAAAAAGAGAACAGAATTAATTATTGTTATGGCTCAAGATAGAAAGAGGTCGAATCAACCGAAGGTTTTGTAATCAAATGGTATGTCCTTCCGAAAATCTTACTTACCGCTCTTGGCCGACAGTTGCCTGTTACTCGGAAGATAAGAATGACGGCTTTGAGTATTGCGCTCTCTGTATCTGCCATCCTGACGCATAGCATATGCCTATAATTCCAATGAAATTACCACTCTGGATTACGCTACTCGCAGCGATGGTGACAATGTCGGTGATAAGTGCCTATGCCGAGGATGCCTACAAAGGAAAACGTCAGCAGATGCTAGCTGCTATTCAGCAAATGGTGGCAATGACGAAATCTTATATAGGGAAGGCTTCTCTGAACAAGCGAGTGGAGGAGGCTATGATGACAGTTCCTCGGCATAAATTTGTCCCGCCAGATAGCCGATTATACGCTTATGAGAATATAGCATTGTCCATAACTCATAAGCAGACTATTTCCCAGCCTTATATTGTCGCCTTGATGACCGACCTGGCTGCGGTGACTTCTGAGTCTGTGGTATTAGAGGTTGGTACAGGCTCCGGTTATCAGGCTGCTGTATTGTCTGAACTAGCGAGTCATGTTTACAGCATCGAGATTATAGAGGCGCTGGGTTTGGAAGCAAGCTTGCTTTTACAGAATCTGGGTTATGACAATGTTACGGTAAAGATTGGTGATGGCTATCATGGCTGGCCCGAACACGCCCCCTTCGATGCTATTTTAGTAACAGCGGCTGCGGAACATATCCCAAAGCAACTTATTCAACAATTAAAACTTGGTGGACGGTTAGTCATTCCGGTGGGTAAGCATGGGCAGACTCAGTCCCTTAGGGTTTTGACGAAAGGAGCTGACGGTGAGATCGAACAGAAAGATATTTTGCCTGTAGCGTTTGCCCCCTCACTGGCAAACACTAGGAAAACTCTGGCGGTTATGAGATTAGCTAGAGACATTTAATAGTGTTATGCCAACCAATTCAACTGTTGGGCGTCCCAAACAACAACTCACTCTCTTTGATGCCCTATCCATTATTATCGGTATTGTTATCGGTGCCGGTATCTATGAAACAACACCCCTGATCGCGAAGTCACTTGCACAACCCGTTTGGTTGATCGGTATCTGGGTAGTAGGCGGTATCATTTCTCTGATTGGGGCGCTGTGTTACGCGGAACTCGCCACCGCCTACCCGGAAGAAGGCGGTGATTATATATTCCTGACACGTGCTTATGGCAGAAAGATGGGTTTCCTGTTTGTCTGGGCTGGCTTTTGGTTGGTTAAACCAGCAAATATAGGTGCGATTGCAGTTATCTTTGCACGCTATGCTCAACAGGTATTACCGCTTCAACTGGATGGACATGAATTCATTGCCTATGCCGTCACAGCCATTGTGCTATTAACGATTTTAAATATTAATGGTGTACAGACCGGGAAATGGATCCAGAACCTGCTGACCCTGGCCAAGGTTCTGGGCTTATTAATGATCATTGTTATTAGTTTATTGTTTGTGGCGCCCGTCAATGAAGCGACCGGGCAGGGAAACATATCTCGGGATACTAATATCTACCTAGCCATGATTCTGGTGCTGTTTACTTATGGTGGCTGGAGTAATCTCTCCTACGTTGCCGCTGAGGTCATAGAACCACAAAAAAATATCCTACGGTCACTCGTTATAAGTACCTGCCTCATCACCTTGATATATGTCGTGATAAATTTTGCGTTTCTGCATGCGCTTGGAATAAATGGCATGATGAATAGTCAATCAATTGCAAGTGATGTCGTTCGCCTCCCCTTCGGTGAGCCAGGGGCCATAGCAATCAGTTTTTTAATCTGTATTACCTGCCTTGGCAATATTAATGGCATGATCTTCACTAACGCACGGGTCTATTATGCCATGGGACAGGAGCATCAACTTTATTCATGGCTCGGGCACTGGGACTGGCGACTGGATTCACCTGTGCGGTCATTAACTTTACAAGCCATCATCACACTAGCTCTGGTCATTTTAATGGGTACCAATGAAGATGCCTTTGAACGGCTGGTGGTCTTCAGTGCACCATTACATTGGTTCTTTTTTTTGATGGTCGGTATTGCGTTATTTATCTTACGTCGGAAACAAACAATAAAGAAAGAGAATTACAAAGTGCCCCTATATCCATGGCTGCCAGTGGTGTTTTGTTGTTCAACAGGTTTATTATTATTTGCAAGTTTGATTTATGCTTACAGCCAACGCCATCCGGAGGCTTACGTGATCATTGTCATCATGTTAATTGGCATCGCTGCCTGCCGGTACGATCCTCCGCGGGTAGAGAGTAAATGACTTCGGCTTTCTGGATATAATTTAGGAAAACGGGGCCAGGTCCTGAATTACGAATTGATACCCTTGCGAACAATCACGCCAATAATTAGCGTCAAAGAAAATTTAATTATTACCTCTTTTCAGGATATTGCATATTACGTTTGAATGACCGGTTGTGGCAGAAACCGGACGGTCGAGAGACCAAAACGAACGTCCGCTCCATACTCAAAGCGGACCTTCAGACGTTGAAGTGAAAGGCAATTGTCCACCCTTAGCGGTCATCCGAGCGTAAACATATTAAAAATTTAACTCAGCGACTGGCGAGCTAGTGCGGTGGATATTTTTATGCTATATGATTGATCCCATGACGCTCAAAAGAGGCTTTTTGCTTTTTTATGTTTGTGTTAGAGTCTCTAGAGAATTTGCTTACGCCACAAACAGTTTGAAATTTCAGTTGTCAATCAATCTAAAGTTTATTGCTATAAATTCGATGGAGTTTTTTGATGCCTAATCCGAGGAGACGTATTGTCGTCATTGGTGGTGTTGCAGCTGGGGCGAAAGCAGCAGGACGCGCTAAGCGCGTTAATCGTGATGCCGAAATTACCCTGCTTCAGGATGAGAACGAGATTTCCTATACTGCTTGTGGCTTGCCCTATTTTTTAGGGAATGTGATTAAGAACCGGGATAGCCTCGTTATCCAAAAGCCTGCCTCGCTCCGCGATAAAGGGATCAATGTCCTTATCCGGCATCGGGTGGAAGAGATCGATTCGACTAATCAGTGCGTAACTGCTCGAAACCTCGAAAACAGGCAATTAGAGCAGTTTTCATTTGATCGGCTTATTATAGCAACAGGAGCTTATCCCATTGTCCCGGAAATTCCTGGGCGGAATTTAGAGGGGGTTGTAACTTTACGTTCTCTTTCAGAGCTCGATAAGTTTACTGGTGTATTGGATAAATTCCGTCCGCGGCGAGCAATAATTATTGGCTCAGGTTTGATCGGAATTGAAGTTGCCGAAAATTTATCAAAGCTCGGTATCTCTGTTTCCATAGTGGAAATGGCTGATCGTGTCATGCCACGGATGGATGCTGAGATGTCCGGTATCCTATACGAGCACCTTCTGAAGCAGCGAGTCAAAATAATACTTGGCGAGTCGATTGTCGAGATTGTGGGAAAAGGGCGGGTTTCTGCTGTGATAACTGAAACAGGAAAAAACCTCGAGGCTGATCTGGTTGTTATTGCAATTGGAATTCGTCCCAATGTCCAACTCGCTCAGGATGCTGGTGTTGAGTTGGGTTCAACTGGGGCTATATCAGTCAATTCGCGTATGGAAACACGAATACAAAATATCTATGCAGCCGGGGATTGTTCGGAAACTGTGCACCGAATAACCGAGCAGCCCGTCTGGAATCCGTTGGGCGATATTGCAAATCTGCAGGGACGTGTCGCAGGTGAAAATGCAGCTGATGGAAACGCCCATTTCCCTGGGGTGTTTGGTACTTCTATATTTAAGGCGTTCGCATTAAATGTGGCAATGACCGGGTTAACCGAAATCACAGCGAATCAAGCAAATATCCCAATTGTATCGGTTACGATTAGTGCGCGGGATCGAGCGCGCTACTATCCTGGGGCAAAACCTCTCACCTTGAAGCTTATCGCGAATTCAAAGAGTGGCCGGGTCCTCGGGGCGCAAATGATAGGAGAGGGTCGTGTTGATAAGATGGTTGATATTATCGCTACTGCTTTGTTGGGAAAGTTAACCTGCCAGGACCTGGAAAGTGCTGATTTTGCGTACGCCCCTCCTTTTAGTCCAGTTCTGTCTCCAGTTATAGTGGCGGCCGCAGCAATCTGCAATGATATGAAAACACGCAGTTTTGAGGCAGTTCAGTTCGATCTGGGAAAATCGAATTAGACCCCAATCAATTAAGTTTATGGTGTAAATTTAATTAAGATCCCATTAAAGTGGGTACCCAGTATCGACAAGAATGCGAGCATCAACCAGCGAAAATTTGTCTCTGCGCCCAATGATTGGATTCAAGTCTATTTCCAATATCCAAGGCCGGCTTGCAATCCAGAGTGAGAATGAGGAAATTATTTTTGCCAGACTGGATCTGTCCACCGGGGGTAAACCACGAAATCCATCAAATAGCACTTGGGAACGGATCTGGTATGTTAGGTCGAAGGCTTCTTCGATCCCAATTGGACAGTGCCTGATAACTGTATCCTTCGCCAGTTCCGTGAGAAAACCGCCGACTCCAAATAACAAGATAGGTCCAAAGGATGGATCACGAAATGCGCCCAAGAGTAATTCGGATCCGGGTTTCACCTGCTTTTGGAGCTGGAAAGGGCCATCACCGAGCCGATCCTTAAGTTCCTTGACGGCTTTTTTCAGTGCGGCTTGATTCTCAATATTTAATCTAACGGCACCAGCATCCGTTTTATGGACTAGTTTCGGTCGAACAGCTTTTAAAACAACGGGAAATTGAAGTTTTTCGGCCGCATCGAAAAGACCCGCTTCGCATTCAAAACAATAGGAGCGGACGACTGGCATGCCTCCATCAGCCAGGATCCTGTCGCATTGATCGGGAAGCAACCATGATTTATTGTGCGGTATGGTTGGCTTTTTATTCTCGACAAATGGCTGAACGCACCGATCAAAGAGTGTCGGGTTCAGGCAGGCGGAGAGTGCTTGTGCGGTTCGGGTTGGCCAGAAGTGGCTAGGAATTTTATGGTCCCATAAGCGTTTCCGATTATCTTCAGCTTCTAATCCGGCAACCCAGCAAACATGGACCGGTTTTTTACAGCCACGGTTTTGGGCATCGGTGACCGTTTCGATGAGTCGCTTTGTCACATTGGCCATCAGGGCAGAGCGTTGTAGCAATATAGGAATCACGCCGTCTATCTCGTCACTGTCTAATAGTTCCCGCAAGGTGTTTCCATAAGCATCTGGAAATTGAGTCCAATCGGTGGTGATATCAATGGGATTACCCGTGCTACCAATTCCAGGAATACGCGCTTGTATTCGTTTTCGAAGAGGCGGGGACAGTTTCGGTACCTGGAAACCCTGCTCTTCCAATAAATCAGTCAGCTCGACAGCTGTACCTCCGGAATTGCTTATAATTGCCAGGCGGTTTCCGTTTAACGGTGGTTGGTTGGTAAGCCCTGCGGCTGTGTCAAACAAACATTGGCCGTCTTTTACCATGCGTGCGCCGGCCTGGCGCAAAACAGCATCAACGACAGCAAAGTCATTAGCAAGGGCTGCTGTATGGCTTTGCGCTGCGCGCTTGCCTGATTTCGCCCGCGCAGTTTTGAGGACAATAACCGGTTTACGAGGGGTTATTTGGCGGCATTCTTCATAAAATGCTTGCCCGTTACTAAAGCTTTCGATAAACACAGCGATGACCTGGGTTTCATTGTCTTTGCCGAGAAATCTGAGCACTTCGGTTTCGTCAAGGTCGGCTTTATTGCCGAGAGAGATTATTTTAGCGAAGCCGATCCCGCCTTCATTCGAACGGGTATAGGCAGCCATGCAATAAGCACCGCTCTGGCTTATTAAAGACACTTTTCCTGGCTTAGGTAATCCGAGCCCGAATGAAATGTTTAGATGATTGTGAGTATTCACAAGTCCAAAAGAATTTGGGCCCACCAGCCGAATACCTGCTTTTTTGGCAATCGAAAGAAGCTCGTTCTGGATAGATAGGCCTTGAGTGCCTCGCTCAGCGAATCCTGCGGTTAGCACGATTGCCACCGAAATACCGGCTTTGCCGCACGCAAAAAGATTCATTGGGACAAAAGAGAGAGGCGTTGCGATGACCGCAAGATCAATGGCTTCGCTTATGGCGTCGAGCGAACGGAAGGTGGGGCAACCCTCGATGGCTGTTTCCCGCAGGTGGATCGGATATAGTGTTCCTTGAAAAGACTGGCTTAAGTTTCTAAATAATACATTGCCGTGTTTCCCAGGTGTATTTGATGCGCCAAAAACTGCGACATTGTGGGGATAAAACGCTTTCGAAAACCAGTTAGACATCTAACCATGCCCCGTCGCCAGCGAAATACGCGGGTTCACCACCCGTGTGCAAAAAAATATATTTTTTAATACTTGCGTGGCGTTCGTTGGCTAACGAATCGATAAATCCCGCTAACGCTTTACCAGTATAGGTTGGGTCGAGTAGTATCCCCTCACTATTAGCCATGACTCGGATTGCCTCAGCGCCTTCCCGACTCGGTATCCCGTAGCCTCCACCGATATAGCCTCCATCCACAGGGATGTCGGATGGCTCGAAAGTATCTTCCATTCCTAATAACCTTGCCGTTTCGTTGGCCAGCGAACTAACTTGCTCACTTAACTCGGAAGGTGGGCGGCTGACGCTGATTGGCAAAATTCGCCATTTCAAATCGAGCGCGCGCAGGCCTACCAACCATCCTGCATAGGTTCCGCCGGAACCCACTGCCATAACAATGGTATCAGGTTCAATGTCGGCTTTCTGACACTGCTGATAGATTTCCCTGACCGCGAAAACATGGCCTAAGGCAGCAACGGCGCAAGCTCCGCCCCGAGGGATAATATATGGTCGTTTTCCATTTTGGCTGAGTTCCTTTGCGGCCTTTTCCAAACCAACATCAACAGAGGCTCTGTTTTCATCGAACGTGTACCGGATGTCTGCCCCCAGCATTTTGGTTACTCGCAGGTTACCATCGATTTTTACCGAGGGAGAGCCCCAAAATACAGCGGTACAATCAAATCCGAAGACTCTTGCGGCTGCGGCCGTCGCACGGACATGATTTGACTGTGGTCCAGCGCCAGTGACAAAAGTATCGGCACCTTTGGCCTTGACATCGGGAATTAGAAATTCGAGTCCTCGAATTTTGTTGCCACCTAGCGCAAATCCAATCAGGTCATCCCGTTTGGCCCAGATTTTGGTTCTAAACTGAGGCGATAGAAAACGAAGTTTTTGCAATGGAGTCGGACCGGTGAATAACACTTCACGGGGGATTTGATCTAAAGCATCAAAAGGGTTCATGATCAACGAAAACTGATCGGGCTAGTTCGTTGTCATGGCTTCCCGCTGTTGGATTTAGCTACATTCTCGGACATTGAAATACAATGCCCTATCTTCGCCCGAAGATCAAAACAGTCCTGAATGTCTTCCTGTGTCAAGTGTTGTTGAATCTCAGAATTTTCTGCGATAGCCGTTCGAAGCGTAATCTCGCGTTCTTGTGCATCAGAGCAAAGATCATAAACTAACTGGTGTGCGGTTTGTTTTCCAACTTTTTGCGCAAGCCGGAGCATGATGGCTTCTGCGGACACAAATCCACCGTTCGACTGCAAGTTCATTAGCATTTTCTCCTGGTGGATGTTTAAATTTTTGAGTAGCCCATTTAACATTGACAAAGCTTTACCGGTGCAGATACAAACTTCGGGAATGACGATCCATTCTGATTTCCAAGAACGTCCATCGCGTTCGTGGTCGTGCACCAGGTTTTCCATCATATGATTTGCCGAATGTCTGACTATCCGCGATAGTGTGCCAAGGTGTTCCGAAATCTCAGGGTTACGTTTTTGCGGCATGGTTATACTTCCAATAGTACCTACTGAGAATCCTTCACTGATTTCACCGATTTCTGGTCTTTGCAGGTTATAGATTTCATGTCCGATACGGTCGCAGGTTGCTGCAATCATGGCGAGAAGGTTTGACCATTCGGCGAGTCTGTCTCGAGAACTGGTCCAGGAAATAGCCGGTACTCTAAGACCCAGGTGTCGACAAAAATCAGCCTGAATTTGAGCAGCATTTTTGCCAAGCGCCGACATGCTCCCAACTCCACCGCAAAGCTGTCCAACATCCATTCGAACGGCGATTTCGCAAAGTCGCTGATCATGACGTTGAAATTCGTCGAGCCACCCGGCAGCTTTGAAGCCGAAAGTGATGGGTAAACCCGGTTGCCCATGGGTACGACCGCTCATCAGTGTGTGCTTATGAGCCAACACGATTTTACTCAAACAGGTTCGAGTATCCTCAATCTCGGACATCAAGGTTTTTCGGAGTGATTTAAGGGTCCGAATAAGATGAGTGTCGGTAATATCTTGAACCGATACCCCATAGCACAGCCATTCGCCAGATTTACCAGGGCATCTTCTTTGAACAGCACGTATCAATCCGAGTAGTGAATGGTTGGTTTCTTCAAATCCGATCCGCGCTTCTTCAAGAATCGACTGATCGATTGCTAGTTTTGAGCATGTTTGGTTTATCTCGTTCGCAGCATCCACGGGAATAAGATTATATTTTCCCTCAATCTCGGCCAGAACTGCCATGACCTTTAGCCACCCTTGGACGCGAGTCTTCTCGTCGAATAAGGCTCTTAATTCTCGGCTGCACCAGGAGCTTTGAAAAATCTGCGAATCGAAAATGTGTATGGCCATCAATTTATCATAACGTGAACGAGCTCGAGAAGCGCCTTTTCTCGATCAGTTATCGCTTTGCTTGTTTGCAGGCCCCAGTTCCGGTACTTTTCTGAGCAATGTCGCACGTGATTGACCATTCGATTGATCGCATCGCTTGAGCAACCGCCCGTTTGAGTTTTCTCAGCAACAGATAATTCTGGCGATTTGGCTTTTGCCAGCGTATCGGCTGCGAAAGTTATTGTTATGCTAAATTCCTCTTGCGCTAATCGTGTCAAATCCTGAACCGAGATATCAGCCAAGCGTTGTTTTTTTTCACGCATTGTCCGAGCCAACCGACCGACTAATTGGTGTGCCAGCCGAGGGGTTAGACCCGCTTTTGTGATCAGCATCTGCGCAATGTCGTTTCCGATTGCGTCGCCTTCTTTGAGTTTTTGTTGTGCTGCTTCGGGATAAAAGCTGATGTCGTTAATTATTTCCGTCATAACAGATACAGCGTTGCTGGTTTTTGTAATAGCGGATGGAATACTACCGTAGATAAAAAGCCGGTTATCCGGTTGGCCGGAACAGGTTCGACCCATTGCCATCGTAGTGCTGCTGATCCCGATGATTTCGTTGGCAATGCCACGAATATAGGTAAGCGCGAATGGGTTTTTTTTATGGGGGAGGATCTTACTGGCGCGGGCATGGTGATCATGGAGGTCTACAAACCCAAATTCCTGGGTGCTAAAAATTTGGAGGTCTTCTGCGAGCCGATCTAGGCCAATCAAAATCGTACTAAGAATTGAAACCAGTTCGATTGGTAGATCAGCTTGCCACATTGCATCCCGAGCATGCATAACAACCCCGTCAAAACCAAGCAACTCGGCCAGTTTTTCTCGATTTTGTGGAAGTCGGGAACCATTGCCGCTTCCACAACCCGCAGGGCTGAGGTTAACCCGATGCAATAATTCCTGGAGTCTCGCAACATCACGGAGGGCTGCAAATGCGGACGTTAAAACAAAATGGCCAAAGCTGGTTGTTTCGGTCGGCTGAAGGTAGGTATAGTCTGGCATGATCAAATTTTTGGCTTTTTCCGATTGATCCGCTAAGGCGTCCACATATTTTGTGAGCAGCAAATGGAGGCTCAGCAATTGTGTACGGATTTTGATCAGAAAGGCAGTGGTAGTAGCTTCTCGCCTGGCGCGGCCAACGCCTAACCACATCGCGCAAGGTGATTGCTCCATTAGCCAAAATTCACGGTTTGTGTAAAGGTCCCCACGACTGGGATCAGGCTTCAGTAAATTTGGGTTTTGATGAAGCCTAAGCAGCAAATTTAAGAGTTTTCTTCCAGCCGATCCTGGAATTATTGCCGTTTCCATGGAGATAATGACATGAGCTATGTCCACCAATCCCATCGGCTGATGCAAATGCAATTGATGCCCAAGCTCCTCTTTAAAGGCTGTTTCGATTAATAGCCTGGAAGGTGGGTAAGCGATACGTCCACCGATTTCAAGACAATGGTGGCTAGAAGCATCGATGCCCGAATCCGACTTCGTGTTATTTTCCATCAGAGCTAGATTCCCCGGTTAGGTTAATTTTTAATTACGGGGCAATTCGATTTCATTTGGATCCCAAGACCCTTTAGAAAGCAAACGGCTTGTTACTTCGCCTAAGGTTTCATAGCGAAGGCCAGCCCGCAGAGCTTCCACAGCGAGTACATTTAAAGCATTAATATTACCAAGACTGACGTTACTTCCGAATCGCTTGATCAAAAATGCTTGCTGTTCTTTGAGGGGCGCTTCCCAAATCAAGTTTTCCACGTTATTACTCATGGTTTGCTGGATACTGTTGACTGAATCGTGATTAACTTTTCCATCAGCATCAAAGATACCCACATTTTTTCCGCTTTCCCGACCCTCGACGACAACCCATCGTGCGCCATCCTCCAAATCTGATAACGCCTGATCTGCCATTTCTTTTGCAGAAATCTGATTACCCGGATCTTTTTTACCAACCTCTGTAATTGGCGTCAGGCCTGCGTCCAGTGCGCATTGAATGATCCGGGTCCTCCTGAACTGAGGTAGCGGAATAGTGCCATCGGATATTTCCACTGCTGTGAACCCAAGCTTTCTTGCATGTTGGGTGAAAACTCGACAGTGGTGTTCCACCAAGGCCACTTCAAGTAACGTGCCTCCCGGGTATGTCAGGATATTGTGATCAGCCAGCAGATCCAACTTGCTACGCAAGTACTTTTCGGGTACGAAGACTGATGTGCCAAAACTTAGCTTCCAATGGTCAATCAAGCCATTTGCATATTCAAGGATATCTTTGGTGAGGCCTATTCCCATTCCAGTATCTATTATCATGGTGATACCCGTTGATCGAGGTTTTTGTTTCCGATCATTCAGGAGCCCATGAATGATTTGATCCCAAGAATTAGGCATAATCAACGTGTTTGGATAGTTGTCGAAGAGCTTCTTCGACCATTTTTAAATCAGCACCCCATGGCACTACGACAGTATTTGATTCCTGTTCAATATCAAATTCGAGTAAACAACATTTTAGAAGCGTCGGACAACCGGTGTTGGACGCTAGGCGTCGTGGACACATCTCAATTCTTGGCGGTTCATCTCCATAGTAGTGTCGGTGAAATTGCAAACTCCGCTCGCACCCAATCAATGTCCAGTTCTCTCGCTCGACAGGGCGTTCGTCAAGGAAAAATACCGGCACTTCAAATTCGTCCAGACCACCTGAACGACAGGGCACAAGTAATGTTTCGCATTCGACGTTTGCACACAAATCACGAAGCCGTATTGGATCCAATTCTAATCGGATAGGAGGAAGCTCTGCATAGCTGAGAACATGTTTCGCCATGTGGAACAGTTTTGGTGGCTCAGGGGGGGTCACTTCTACTACGCGAATCAAAAGAGGATCGGGCCGATGGATAATATTAACATGGTCAAAAGTGCCGACGACTACAGCGGTTTGCTCGCATGACACGCCATGTCTTAAGGCCGTATTTGCCAGATTTGATCGGTTTGCCGAATCGGTATCGGGGTCCTTAATAAATACACAGTCGTTGGGGAGTGCAATGACTTCGACTTTTTCCGCGTGGGTAAATAAATCTTCAGATGCTTTACGTTGGACCGCGGCGACGGCCATTTTATTATTGGCATTGTGCAGGACTATCACATCGGTTCTGCGGTATATTTCTCGACCCATTAGGTGGGACTTGATTGCAGATTCGCTCATTTCCCCGTTGTAGGGTTGAAAACTGACTCGCCGATAGGGCAGAGGTGAAAAGTTGTTCTGGTTCTTCAAAGCACCTATTTTTAAAGCATCGGCACCCATGATTTAGCGGTTTACGTGAGGTATATGCAAGTTGAAACGTCTTTGAATATCCTCTTGCCGCAACTCCCTCTTATGTACTCCCAACGGATCCAGGTTACGGATGATATTGACTATTCCGGGGGTTGGTATTAGTGTTTTTTCCAGCGGGTGATGGACGGGGAAGTCGAATGCAGTATTTTCTTTTATTTGGGTTACATCTGTGTCCGGGTAGGTGGCCAACAAGCGGGCCAACCCGCTATTGTCGAAGTCAAATACGCCCAATTCGGTAATGATTCGGTCAGGGCCCTTCCCCGTGAATCCCATCTCCGATCGTGATCGCCCATCTGTGGTCCGGTGCCCAAGGCTGGTAATGAAGTCACATTGGTTAACCAACCGATACTGGCGCTTACCCTTTTTATTTAAAGGACTCCTGTGCGCTGCCGTCCAGATGGTGACTCGCTCAGCGTCACAGGATAGGTTGCAGCCACCGCCTCCACCCGGAAGTTTTAGTTTGAGCGCTTCAGACCCAAGCCGGGTCACATTGATATTGCCCCACTGGTCGATTTGCAAACCCGAGAGGAACATACGGCCCATCCGACCAGACGCTGCAAGATCAAACAGTTCTTCGATATCCAATGTGAATTCTGCATCGAGACTCATTGCTAAGTCGTTAGATGTTGGTGTGAGAAAAGGGGGTGATGGATTTACACCATAGGTAGCGCCAGCAACCAACACCAGGTTGGGCGCATGGGTCTTTTTGGCCAGATGTAGTGCGAGCTGTACCAATGGTGAACCGAATCCGTGGAATGCCAGAATTCCATCGTCTATGGTCAAAGCGATCTGATATATCATTAATTCGCCCAAAGAGCAGTCCATTATGGGTTTTTGATTAATCATAAATCGCCATCCAGTTTTCGCGGCTTTCTTTCCAATTCTTTAAGCGGGTTAGATTTTTTAATCCACCTATTTTTTTTAAATATTCCTGATGAGATTTACAATCAAAAACATAGGGATCAAGATATTTTTCACGAAAAGCCTGGTTGCTTGTTTTTGCGGCTGAATAGTATAGAGCGGTATGTTGGCGGTCATAAGCATAAATCGGATAACAGGAAGTGGGGTGCGCTCCGAACGGTACTTCCGCTATCGCCGAAACGTAGAAGTAGGGAATGGTGACCCCTCTTCTCGAAATCTCCTTGGTTGTGATTATTTTTTCCGTCGTAGCGATGACTTTCTTGGATGCCTTGGCGAAAAGAATGTCGGCGACAGGGGGGGCTCCGATATGAAGATTACCCCGTATATCGGCAAAATGAGCATGCAACAGAGCGACGTCTGGTTTTAATGGCGGTACGAGCGTGATCTCCGAGCCGGTAAACGGGCAGGTGATTGTTTTAAACTCGGGGTGTAATACGCCAAAATCTGTTCCCCGGATTGAATTAATGGGCATAAAGGGGACACCACTAATCGATGCACGAAGCTGTTGAACCAGTGTATAGCAACAATTATCTTTGATCGATACAGATCCCGCCTCACAGGCCCTTCGGTAGTTAGGCGCCATGCCAAAATCCTGTTCAAAACCCACATAAGATTCCGCACTGATCGCAATCGCTCCGGCACCGCATAACATGTCCACGTCGATGCCATGTGCCGAACCAACCAATTCGAGGTTTTTGATCCCGGAGCGAATTAGTTCATGTACCGCTGCGATGGGCTCTCTTGATGATAAACCGCCACCGATTGCCAAACAATCCCCATCGCTTACTTGTTTAATAAGCTCGATCAAACTCAATACTTTTTCAGATTGGGGATAAAGATTTGCCATGGTTTTGGTCTAAATCGCTGTCATTCCGCCGTCGACTGAAAATGTGGCGCCAGAGACAAAACTGGCTTCGTCTGACGCTAAAAACAAGGCCGCATTCGCGATTTCTCGTGTTTTCCCAAAGCGTCCTATAGGATATTTTGCCAGCCGTTTTGCTTGCATTTCAGGGGAAGCATCACTGCCTAAAAGCTGCCGACCCAGATTGGTATCGGCAACTGTTCCGGGGCATAGACTGTTAACACGAATTCCCTGGCTTGTGTACTCGGCCGCCATTTGTTTTGTCAGCCCGATCACGGCGGCTTTGGCGGCACAATACGCGGCCATTTGAGGAATTCCAACGATACCCGCCACCGAGCCTAGATTAACAATAGCGCCACCTTGTTTTTTCATGAACGGCAGGGTGGCTTTGGAACATAAAAAGGTCCCGGTTATATTGACGCCCATCACGCTTTCCCAATTGGCGAGACTGGTTTCTTCCACACTGCCGAAATCGATAATCCCTGCATTGTTAACCAAGATGTGAATGGCGCCATCAAAACCTTCGGCAATTTTTAAAATACTTGCGTTCACAGCGCTTTCATCGGTCACATCCGCACCAAATCCGACGGCATGAATCCCCTGTCCTTTTAATCGCTCTGCCGCGATTTTAGTTTGTTCGAAGTTGATATCGATGATTGCTACTCGAGCACCTTCCTTGCCGAATAAAGTCGCCATTTCTAAGCCCATCCCCGAAGCCCCTCCGGTTATGATTACATTCTTGCTGGTTAATCGAGTCATCGCTTTAATCTCCTATCGTGTCGTGTTCCCGTCAATTAATGAGTGGAATTGAGAAACAGTTCGTCTATCTCACCCGGCTGGTCAGGTTAAGCCTTATCATCTCGGTTAATTGAGATATCCGGCGTGCCTCCGCAACATGGGCAGGCACGGGCGTGGGTCGACTCCAGGGGATGATGTTGTGAGTCTCCCGATAGCCGATACGCATCATCACAGGCACATTGCGAGCAGACCCATTTTTCAGGCACCCGGGTTCCAGCAAACACCAGCCCCTGGAAGGTTCGATCGCAATGGGGGCGGTACAACGTATAAACTGGCATGATTCAGGACCGATATAAGAGTCAAAGACCCTTTAACCCTTTGCTATATCTGAACGGAGCAAGGCTACCTAATTTGTAAGTTCCTCACGAACTATTTTGGCACCTTCAGCAAGTGCCCGGAGCTTGTCCTGTGCGATATATCTTTGCAACAAAATTAACCCGCAGTCCGTCGTAACGCCCAATTGATTTGCGGGTACAACTTTCAACAAATCGCGAATGCGGTCCGCTACTTGTTCGGCGGTTTCGGTCACCGTACTTTTCACGTCGATCACACCCGCCCAGAACATTTTGTTCGGGGGTACCGGATGTGCCTTGAGGGCGCTCAATCCGGCTTCTTCAAAGGATAATCTGCCGATACCCTCAATATTGAAAACATCCATATTCGCTTCATAGGACTTGGGTACCACAGACGAGGTTGGACTTGGCGCGTCACCGCCAATGGCACGTTTTGTGAGGTCGAAAACTTCGCCGGCCTCCGCTGTGTCATCTGGATTGTATGCGGGCGTACCACCCCAATTCCCCCAGCAGATATGACACACAATTTTTGCGTTTTTAACACCTTCAATGGCCCGATTGAATGCCTCGATCGCCCAGTCTTCATAAAAGTACGGCCAAGTGAACTCGTCCAACTGAATATAGTCGGCGCCGATTTCATCAACTTGAAGAATATCCTCGTTAATCGCTTTCGCGATATCCATCGCACGATCGCGACTACTTGAGTAATGCAAATCGTTGGTTACCTGGGCCAGTACCTGGATTCCCGTATACTGAACTTTGATTGGCTTGGCTGTCGCTTTGCGCAACGCTCTTGCTTGTTCTACCATAATTTGGCCACGTCGTTTGATTGCCTGGGTGACCGTTCCGGCGTGGAGGCGACTATATATCGGAAATCCAAGGTATCCCCCGGAAAGGTCGTAGCCCAAACGTCTGAGATAATGATAAACAGCTGTGTCAGCGTAGTTATCACCCTGAAGGCGGCCGTCGGAAATGATGTCAAGCCCAGCGATTTCCTGGTCTTTAACGATTGCCGCGGTAGCATCTTCCAGGGCTTCGCGCCACATGGAATCAGGGGGTTCCTGATCACCGCTGAAATGGCGGGCAAAGGTGGCATCCCACCATCTCGGGTTCGGGTAATTTCCAACCATACTGGTTGGTATCAGTTGATTGCTCATAATTCCTCCTGCTTTTTTGTTTAACCCAAACTGGGTAAACTTAGATCGCTTGAATAAAATTAAGTCATCGCTGGCAAAACGGTTGGATGCAAACGCATCGAGTCAAAAATAACGGTTGCCGGGAAATCGATCAGCGAATATTGGCAAACCACGGTGACAGATGGATAGTTTTGTAAGAATTGATCGAGTTCCTTTTCATAGAAAATCAATTGGTTGCTAACTGGAGCACCCAAGGTTGCCCAATCCATTTCACCCGTCAATAGCAAACGGTGAATATTTTTATTTTGAAATTCCTCGATGATAACTTTCCAGAAATTCAGCATCCATTCCGTATCGAACCGTTGCTGCCTGAGATAACTATCGCGTGAGGAAATCAACCGAAGCCGGTTTGTTTCAGTAAGTCGGGTGACAGCCGGATTATTGGAAAACCATGCTTGAATCCGGTCTTTGCTTCCTTCATAGAGATACACAATTGCACTGTCGTCGTGAAGATGGGCATTAAAGTAAGGTTGAAATAGTCGCCACTGTTCATCGCGGTCGCGGAAGTTGGTGCAAATATGCGCACCCGCCTGCATACTCGGCGCGGTGTCAGCCGGATTCACACGGGCCAAAGCCATTAAATCATCACGGCGAAAACGTCTTTCTCCGCGGCGACCAATCCGGAAACAACGGAGATCACCGGTATTAGACCAACGTCGTAATGAACTTTTGCTGACTTTAAGTAATGCCGCAGCTTGGCTCAGCGTTAAAAAGGTATTTTCATCATCCATAGAGGTGTCATTGCCCAAATTTATTCCAGTGTTCGCTAAACAACTCCTTCTCATTGATACTCCTAGGCGGAACCGGTTTTGATACCCAAGTTAAATTGACAAAGTGCCGTGCGTTAACATTTTCAGTGGTGATATTGTTACCCCATGTGCCGCAGCTCAGACTCAGGGTATAGGGGAGTCCGTTACGCGGGCTTCCAGCGCCTTCATTTAAATTCTGATTAACCATGACTCGGCCGGTACGTGTTTTCATTGCGAGCGCAGTGATGTTTTTCTCGCTACTGCTGTGAATTCCACAGGTATGACCACGTCCCTGATAATCCGTTATTTTATTGACAAGGTTAATGGCTTCGTTGACATCGGTTCTGTACTGATACAACGCGAGGACTGAGGATAATTTTTCTCCTGAGAATAAATGGTCCGGTCCAACTTTGTTTTCTTCTACGATCAGAAATCCACAATCTTTAGGTACGTTTATTTCAGCTAAATTCGCTATATGCGCTGCCGACTTGGCGATCACATCTAAGCATGGAATGTGTGACGACTCGTCTGGCCACATCACGTGCTGCAGCCGCTGTTTTTCGGCCTCGTCACAAAGATATCCACCGTGTGTTAGCAATTTGCTCACTAGCTCTTGATAAATCGATCGCTCAGCTACGACGGCGTTATCCGCGAGGCAACTGGTCGCATAATCAAATTTTTTGGCCATTGCGATCGTTTGTGCGGCATCGTGTACATCGGCGGTTTCATCCACAACATGCACTGTATTTCCCACGCCCACGCCATAGGCGGGTGTTCCGGAGCCGTAGGCCGCTTTGACCATTGCTGCGCCCCCGGTTGCCACTATAAGATCGACCTGTCGCATCAATTCTTGGGTTTTGGTGAGAGACGGGTGGTCAACGATTTGAATCAGATCGGCGGGCGCACCTATTTGACGGCAGGCCTCACGCATATACCGAACCGATTGTTCGGTGGTTTTCTGAGTTCGTGGGTGGGCGGCCACGATTATTGCGTTGCGCCCTTTGAGGACAAGCATAGATTTTAGAGGGGGTGTCGCATCAGGACCGGTTGTTGGAATCAACGCGCCGACAACCCCCACCGGTTTAGCAATTTTTTCCAATCCTTTTTCAGGAAGTGATTCGACGACTCCCACCGTCCTGATTCCAGCCATATCCGCCAAGGTGCCCATGCACCGATTCCGGATTTTAGCCACCTTATCGGTGTAATTACCAAAGCCACCCTCGTCAACAGCCAGTTTGGCCAGGGCTTCAGCACGGTCTTGGCGAACTACCGCCCAGGCAATCGCTGTCGTCAGTTCATCAACTTTGGCCTGGTTAAAATCAGCAATGCCTTGATGCGCAATTCGGGCACGGCCCACCAAGTCTGTAATTTCGGTGCAGGTAAGCATTTGTGTTTCGAAAGATTGAGCCATATCCTAGTGCATGAAGTTATTAATAACCACTCATAGTTACTTATAGTTGCTCAAATGTCAAGGTTTGGATGTTGGAATTTGCATGCGCTTCTGGGGTGAGGGAAGTAAAGTTGGAGAATTTTTTGGGCGGGCAATGTGGTCGACGAGCCTGCAAATCACTGTGAAACAACCAGAATTGATAATAATGTCATTAAAGAATAGGGGGGTAGTCAATTAACGACTCCTACCGCAATATATTGTTTTTTTGGAGAAGAGCTTTATATGCCAGATGATATGTGTAGATCGGCTCTCAAGTATTTTAAGTCAAATACGCAAATGCTACATATCGTATCCGGGGTTCTAAGTGACCATCCCCTTTAAAGAAAAGAAGATTACCTGAATTCCACTACAATCTTTCACACAAAAAAGTGGTTGAGAAAAAAACAAGCCCAATAAGATTTAATGTTAATGATCACCCATATGGAGGCATTCCATGTTCATCGTAATGGAGCCACTTAAACGCTGATTCCCCCTCAAGCTTCTGTTTAACTTTAGCCCATCTTCGTGGCTTCCCCCTCGCTAAGTCATTGATTTCTCGTTTTTGCTGAATTATCCCAAGAAAAAACCGTTTAAAATCAATGGTATTTTTTTGAACTCACATTGTAGTGCCATCTTCGCTTGTCTAGCCCTTGATCTTCCCTGGTTTTTCATGAATGCTAGGAGCCTGTATATTCGAAGAACCAAAACCAAATCCCTGGCTAATGGCGAGGCCTATTTCACCTATCGGATCGTTGAATCCGTTCGTGTCGGAAAGAAAGTCAAGCAACGCACGCTACTCAATCTAGGGAAAGACTTCGCCATTGAACCAGAACATTGGCCCTTGCTGACAGCCCGAATTGAACAATTGCTACAAGGCTCAGATCATCAAGAAGAGTTGTTTGTACTCGCGGACGATTTAAGTCAGCTTCTGGAAGAATCGGCCCAGCGTTATAGCGCTCTGATTGTCGTTAAACTGGCGCAACCGGTGGATACTGCAAGTCAAGAACCCGATTATCATAGCGTCGATATCAATCATGTCGAAGCCCTTCAAGCCCGAAGTATCGGTGTTGAAACGCTGGCATGGCATGCGGTCCTGCAACTCCAACTAGATCAGCAGCTCGCCGCATTGGGTTTTAACAAGGTCGAACTCGCTACGGCAGTGGGTAGCATCATCGGTCGCATGGCTTCACCGGGGAGTGAATTGCAGACCCATGACGGGCTGCAATCACGCTCAGCGTTGGGGGAACTGTTTGACCATGACTATGGTAATACCAGCTTCACGCGCTTATATACCATCAGCGATAAGCTACTCAAATACCAACCGGAGCTGGAAGCGTTCCTGGCCACTCAGGAGCAAACCTTATTCGATTTGAACCGCAGCATCGTGCTGTACGATTTGACCAATACCTACTTTGAAGGTCAGTGCACCCAAAACCCCAAAGCCCAGTTCGGCCGCTCTAAAGAAAAGCGCAATGATTGTCCGCTGGTCACGCTGGGACTGGTTCTGGATGGCGAGGGATTTCCTTTACGCAGTCAGGTTTTCCCGGGTAACGCCAGTGAGCCCGGTACATTGGAACAGATGCTGGAGGGATTACAGGAAAAAAATCCATGTCCTCAGAGTCTATTCCAATCTATAAATGGCCCTGAAACAGAGGGGTAGAGAATCTACCTGAAGAGGCAAATCAGGCAATACTCCGCTCCTGCTCAAAGATGGTTTTGAAAAGTTTACGTTTGGCCTCATTCATCTGTTTGACTGCGTCATTGTCGCTGATTGAGAAGGCAATTGCATCCAGCTTTTTAAAGGTGGTCCCCAGTTTGAGATATTGGTTTGCATCAGGTAATGATTTGAGCTTCTCGTAGGGTGTCATCATTAACTTGTAGGGATAGCTCTTTTTCACCTTTCCTTTGTTGTCTTCTTTTGGGACAGGAAAAAAGCAAGGACGATGGAAGTTGATATAGGGGTTGAAATACTCTCTGTGAAATTCATTAAGTTGAGGCGCCCAGTACCCCGGGATATGGTCGTACCCCAGATGTTTGCGGATGATGGTTCCGTTCTTGGACTCGCCGAGTGCATTGTCGTTGGAATGGCGTGGGCGTGATTTGGTCAGGTCAATATGGAGCTTTCCGAGCAGTTTTGCCACGGTATGATTGATGTATTCCGAACCGTTATCCGCGTGAAATGCCAGGATGACAAAAGGGAAGATTTCGATCAGCATCTCCAGGACCGGAATCATGAAACGCTCAGTAATCCGTTCTACGGAGAATATACATTCAAATTGCGTGACTTCATCAACCGCATTGATATGGTAAACCCCTTTGATCCCATCCAGGTCGCCCTGATGGACTGTGTCGATCCGTAGAAAGCCTGGTTTACCTTCTGAATTGGGTTTTCGTCGCTCGCCTATCTGAGAGCGTTTTGAAGCGGGTTTATCAAACTGGCGGCGCTGTCGTTGATAACACGTAGAATGACGAAGATTATAGAGATGGGCAACCGAAATCTTTGCTAAGCGCCCATAGCGATAATCCTCATAGATCAAAAGCATCCGCTCACAGATCTTCTTGGTGGCTGCACCGCAGAGTGTCCCATGGAGCTTGTCGGTCTCAGCTAACAGCACTGCGTCCTCAGGGCGGTAGAAGCGTTCAAATCCCGATGCTGTACGCTGTTGGCGCTTGATGTATCCGGTTTTTTTGTATTGCTGTACCAGCCGTTTCACTTGCCGTGGAGAATAGCCACTCACCTGCTCCAGATAGCGGATGATCAATCCCTTACCGTTCTTGCTGCAAGAGATATAACTGAATTTGACCAATGTACGCCGAATCCACTGGTAGCGCTCTTCCTTGTTGGTAATTGAAAACTCAACCTCCACAGTTCCTTCGAGAAAGATGCGGACGTCATCCAATGTTTTTATCTTTTTGTCACTCATATAGATCACCATAGGTGACCATCATGAGCAGAAATTACTCCTCAGGTACAGGGCCGTTTCACGTTGGAATCACGGCTCCCGTTCAGGGCCATTTCATATTGGACAAGACTCTCAGATCACAAAACCTGTGATCATCATGGATGCTGGCATTGCCAGTCGCGACAACATCGCCTGGTTAATCGAGCACGAATATCTTTACTTGGTGGTCAGTCGAGAACAGTCGGTGCAAAACCCCAGAGACCAGGAACAGGCGGTGATGGTTCGAGAAACCGAACACAGCAACGTTTGCGTTTATCGCGAAACGGATGCACAAACAAACGAAATCCGACGCTATTGCCACTCCGAACAAAAAGCCAAAAAAGAACAAAGTATTCGGAACCGCTTTCATGTTCGGATGGAAGAGGCACTCAACAAGCTCCATGCGGGCTTAAACAAAAAAGGCACGGTTAAGAAATACACCAAAATACTTGAACGTATCGGTCGACTGCGCGAAAAAAAACCGTCGTGTTTCGCAAGACTACCACATTGAAGTGATTGCTGATGGCCCGAACAATAACGCCCTCCGGATTGAATGGCAACGTGAACCTCAAAGCCAACAAAAAGATCAGCACTGTGGCGTTTATTGCCTAAGAACCAATACCACCGACTGGTCAGAAGAACAGTTGTGGACGACCTATATCATGCTAACCGAGATCGAAGCCACCTTTAGAAGTTTGAAAACCGAACTCGGCTTACGTCCGGTCTTTCATCAGAAACAAGACCGTGTCACCGGCCACTTGTTTATGACGTTGCTGGCTTATCATCGGGTACATACTCTGCGCTATCAACTGAAACAACAAGGTATTCATTTAAGCTGGGACAGCATTCGCAACATCCTGTCGACCCAGCAACGTATCACCATTACATTGCCGACCGACGATAAGAGAATGATTCACCTGCGGACAACCACTAAAGCCGAAGCACGACAGAAACAAATTTACGATGCTTTAAATATTAAACCCGACCTCATAGGTCAATGTAAAACGATTCTTAACAAGAAAAAATCTGTAGTGCCAACTGAGACAGGATAAAAATTTTAACTTATTGTAATTTGGGGGAATTATTAATATAAGCCACGAAGATGGATTAGGTATCTTGTACGTTTTTTGCGTGAGGAGATGTACAGCCTGGAGTCGGCACATGTATGTTGAATTCAAAAAATACAGACCTCAACAGCGCTAACTCCTTACATTAAGCCACCGGCTCTGCCGGTGCGATGCAAATAGGCTCTGCCGTTCCAGCGTAAAGATTTGTTAAATTCACTTGGTCATACGTCAAGGTAATAAGAAGAATTGGATCACGCTGAAACATCGGGAAAAACAATAGATGGAACATTAAGGGATTAATATTCAGAGCAGTTTCAAAAATATGTTTCCAGTTTGATGTGGAATTATTTATTGAAAGTTATGCTAGTTCTTTGGGGTTGAGGATTCCACCTAAATATAAGCTCTTAGCCCCCTTCAAGGGGGCTTCCTCAAACCACCCGCTATGCGGGTGGTACTTGATTAAAAAATGGTTTTCGAGCCCAGTAAATTCGGGGGATTTGACCAAAATTGGACATTCATATCATTGCAGTAGCAGTGTATCTCATTGATTTACGTGAAGCACCTCACTCAAACTTGAGATAAACCATGCAAAACCACAGATCAACATGTCCAGAAAAAGTGCTGATTTTGGGGCAAATTGTTAAGGTCTGGAATAGGAAAAATAAATCACCTTTTTGTTCAAACAAAACGGTACCAATGTGCAATAATTTGTTAATCACGACCTAAAGCCGGAATTATTGGCCCTTGGTGCGGGCTATATCGCCGATGAGTGCAAAGATTTTGACAAATTTGACTGTTTCCAAGACCGAAGGCAAAAGAGGATGGTCGGATCAGGACTGAATCGGATTGAAGTGGCTGTTGGTTTGGATTTAGGCTGTTGCGGATAGGTAGAATGCCTGGGGCGGTGAACGAGGCGGCGCCCTTGTGGGCAACCCATTCTTTTTTCAAAATTCGATACACTGAACTTCCGCTTTTGGCCGAATCCGGCCAATTAACCTGATTTCCCGAATGACCGCTTTGGAGCAGATTCCAGACGTTCAGATTTTTATCATTGGACCCTTGCCAAGGGTAGCACCTGGTTACCCACTCTTTGCCGAACCAAAGCCCTATATCCTCATCTTTTTTGAGTTTCAGGAGCGGGCGGACATGGGATTCTTTGGCCGGGAAAATCATTACATTTGTAACAGTTTGTAGTTTTTCTGTAGTAGACGCCGAAAGGATTAATTGGCTTGCCCTACTATCATTCCACTCCCACCTAACCTGGCAATACTCTTCACTTGATCGGATTCGAGCTAGAGTAATGGGTGGACGTGGGATTCTCGAAAAACCGTTGGGATTGATTCTTTCGGAATTCGATTATCAAGAAAAAGTAACCAGCGATATTGCGATTGGATGCCGTCTTTTGGCTTGCTGTATTGATAGGCTGAAAGAGGCCGAATAAATTAATCCAACCGGGATTTCAAATCACAGCGTGCTAAACATTAAGTCCTGCCTGGATTCTTTCGGGTGGGGCTTTTTTGCGCTTGGCGTAACCGTCGGGGACTCGAACTCAATTACCTGTTAGTTTTCAACGTGGCCAATGCTAAATTTTATAAACAAAGACAGTCCTTAAAAATCAAGTACCAAAATCGGCCTCAGTGAAGGGCGAAGTGAAAATCGCAAGAAATAATGCGAAGATGGCCAGTAGTTGGCGAATAGATGGTTAGAGGGAAAAGAAAATGAAGACGCTCTATAACTTAGTTATCGATGCTGTATTGTTACTTATCACGTTATCTGAAACGCGCGCTGAATATTGCTCGATAGGGAAAATCACAGGAAACGTCTGTAAAGGATTTGTAATTGAATCCTGCAAATTTGTTCGCGTGGATGCCTTAAAGGACGACGAAGGGAACTTATTTGCAGTCAAAAGTTGTTATCGAAATGTTAGCACTTACAAGGAAGAGAACGGAAGGTGTTGGATAAATACTAAATCCAAAGGAGGTGGCGCGTTATCATGGGCAAAGAATGCTTTATCTCAGCCTAATTTTCTACATAAAAATAAAAAGGGTAAATACGAAGAAATCGATGTGGAATATCTTACATTTAAGTGTGTGAAGCGTTGAGGAAGTGAAACTTAACACCAAGGCGCAGAGTGGGGGATTTATGAACTTCCGGGGTCACTGCGCGGTGATCATGCGTGGATTGGGTGTACTAGATTGAGCAACACAAAACGAGCGGTGTGAGATGACAAATAGAACAAGTGTTGTAATAACAATTATCATTGCCGTAACTTTCCTGGCCGGATTATATTTATACCTTGAAGAAACTCGATATGATGCGGGAAAATACGGGTACCAAATAGACTGAAAAACAGGCCGCACTTGGATGCTAATAGGGGGCAAGAAAATACCGCACTAAGGGTTCTCGATTTTTGGCACGGTTTGAGCGTTAATCCCCAATAAACCGATTCCGCTTACTCTGGAGCTTAAAAAACATTTCGTTCTCTCCGGGCAAAAAGCCTTCGTGAAGTATTTTGCCTTGTCGCTGGGTGGCCGATATCCTTATCCAGACAGATAAACGACGTTACTGTTTTCAACCAGCTGTTGAAGACTACTAGACCAATTATCCAAGGCCTCTGTACGCTCAGGCATATATTCTTGGCGATTATATACCGCCATCACACCCGTCATTTTGTGATTAAGAATTTTTTCAATCACATGCGGAGGTATTTTCAAATCCCCTAATCGTGTTGCAACCGATCGACGAATATCATGTGGAGTAAATATTTCCATATCCAAATAATTTCGTTCAAATAGCCGGTTTAACGTTCTTGACACGCTTCTAACGGTAATCGGCTTTTGGGGATTTGAAGGGCTGGGAAAAATATATTTTGATTCGCCTGACAGGGGCTTAATGTCCGTTAATAGTTGGATAGCATAATTGGATAGGTGGACTGTATGCTGGCGTTCTGCTTTCGTGTTTTCTTTTGGTAAATTCCACAGTCGATTTTCCCAATCGATATGTGTCCATTCGGTTAATAGCGTTTCACCTACCCGTTGGCCGGTTAAGAGTAACCATTTAAAAGTGTATTGAGTTTGCCAAGATGCTGCGCATTTATTTAGATCATCTAATACGTGCCAAAAGTGGGAAATATCTTCGAACGTCAATGCTCTTTCGCGTGAAGCTTCGGTACCGCCTACGGATTTTCGTGTAATGATTGCCGCAGGACTGGCATCGATATGTCCTTGTTCAACAGCATATCGGAAGATCTGTTTTACTACGGCTAGTGTGCGATTTGCGCGCACTCTGGAACCTCGATCAACAATTGCATTTAGCAGGTGGGCTATTTGGCTTCGCTTAACTTCTTTAACAGGGATATCGCCAATAAAGGGAAGGATATTTTTATTCAACATGCCCATCCATTCGCCTGGACATTTGAATTGGGTATCCACATGGCGCTTATAGTAATCATGCGCGACCTTTGAGACTGTGTTGCGCTGAATTTCGTGTTTTTTCTTTAATTGCTGCGATTGTAATTCCTTTTGAATCTTTTCTGATTCGAACTCTTCTATAGGATCGATTGTATTGCGAACCTTTGCTTTGCTTTCGGCAGCTTTCTGTCTCGCGTCGGTTAATGACATCAGCGGGTAATCGCCCAATTCCATCCAGCGGGTACGGCCACTAATCGTGTACCTGAACACAAATACTTTCCGGCCAGAGGGATAACATCGGACGTACAGTCCTTTGCCATCAAATAGTTTGAACTCCCTATTGGTGGCTTTCGTTTTTCGAATATTTACATCAGATAAGGTCATATTGAACCCCTACTACTTGTTGTCGCCCCACTTACCGCTACACTTTTATTCGCGGTTGGGTGAAATGCTATGAATTGCGTTGAAACAATGATACCATTAAAACCTAGTGAAACCAATGGAGAACAGTGGTAAATGAAACAAGATGAAACTTGGGGAAACAGTAAGTCGTCGGCATGGGGTGCAGGTGGTCGGAGGTTCAAATCCTCTCGCCCCGACCAATATAAACAGGGATTGAGTTACATCGCATAGTTAGCTGTCAGGCGATTAAGCTCTTGCTTTACCGAAAGTTCATTTGACTCTGACCCAGTTTCTTCCTTATGACAAATTTTAAGTGTTATGCACCGGTTTTTCCTAAACGTAATGGCTTTGCGTGCATATTTGAAACTTTAAGCAATGCAGCGGCAATCAGCGTGATGTTGATAGTGACGGTATTTTTGATTTTGCTGAGTGGGAAAGGCCGATGTTTGCTTAAACGCTACGTTTTTCGTTTGAAGCATTGTCGAGAAGGGAATTCTAATTCAAAACTTGAGATATAGTGACGGAAAAGGGAGCCCAAGGACTCCCCTTTCTAACGCCGGAGTATCCGCCTTACAGTATTTTTTGAGGCTGGGGTTAGTAACGGTCAAATCGAAGTGGCGCGATATTTCCGGTGTTACGATAGGCCCAATAATCTTTGAGTATCAGAGCGTGATCAAAGGCAAGAGGGTTGGGTTCTTGGCCGGGAGTAATTAACCTAATATTTTTTGCGTCGCCCGCGGCCTTAGGCGTCCCGTCCGCGCGCCCGATATATACGGCGGTTACGCGGTGTGTCCGCGTGGGTCCCGCGTTGGGTTCGAATAGATTCCAAGTAAGATGGTGAGGGTTACGTCGAGCCTGGTTTCTTCCTTTGCTTCGCGTATGGCGGCCTGTTCCAGGGTTTCGCCGATATCAACGAACCCACCGGGTATCGCCCACCCAAACGGTGGGTTCTTTCTTTCGATCAAAACTATCGGATTTTCAGAACGATCATGTAATTCCATGATTGTATCGGCGGCAATTAATGGCGTGGTGGGTCTTGGCATTCGGTTAGTTCTGGCTATCCGATTTCATTTCGTGATGTAAATCCCAAGTTTTAGAACTAAAAGGTTAGGGGCGGAGGCCAGAAGACATTAATTCTACATTTCATCTATTATTTTATTGATTGACAAACAGAATTTATTATCATCACGCGTCGTGCATATTGATGTCAAATGAATTAACGCAACAGCTCGAAACCATGGTCGATAAAATGCCCGCATTTCCCCAGAGCGTGCAAAGGGTCCTACAGTTGACCGCTGATTTAAATTGTTCTCACAAGGAACTTGTGCGGATTATAGAACACGATCCGGTAATTACAGTCAAGATACTTAAGTTACTGAATTCAGCCTACTATAACCTTCCGCACAAAATTACGTCAATAAAGCGTTCGGTAGTTTATATCGGTTTTAATACGATCAAAAATTTGGCGCTCAGTATTGCCTCGGTCGGAATGTTACCCAAGAGAAATCGTGCGGGTTTTGACTCAAACCAATTTTTACTCCATTCCCTATCAACCGCCGCTATTGCAAAAACACTGGGTGGACGCCTTAACGAACCGGGAATTGATAGAACAGACTGTTTTGTTGGAGGTTTAATCCATGATTTCGGGAAAATCGTGTTTGCGCAATTTAAACCCGATGAATTTAGTCAATCCCTGGAAAAATCGAAAACAGAACATATCTCACTCCACCAAGCGGAACTTGAAATTATAGGTGCGGATCATAGTTTCGTAGGCTCGTTGTTGGGTGATAAATGGCATTTTACGAATTCCTTGGCCGAGTGTATCGGTGCGCACCACCATGATGAAAACTCGAAGAATGTAATGCGGGACTGTGTCATAGCGGCCAACCAGGTGAGTAAAAAGATGGCAGTAGGTCATAGTGGCCATGATGTCGTGGATGAACTGCCAGGACCGGTATCGGATAGGTTTGGTATGGGGCTTGACGAATTAATCGCGTCGCTTGGGGATTTTGAAACTGAACGGGAAGAAATGAAAGCGTTTGCTGTAATGTAGTCTAGTACTCCTTCAATATAACCTTAGGAGTACTAGGAGGCTGTCCGAGAATAGAGAGCCTACTGCGGAAAAGCTGGATTTGGCCTGATTTTCCCATTATCTTCGTTAAATACAGCAAGTATTCGCCTCAAATAATGAAAAAATCAGGCTCAAACCAGCTTTCCCTCGCGACGACTTCTATTTTCGGACAGTCTCCTCACAAAATGTTACACTGAAAAATTAAATCGTGCCGCTTTCAAGGGCTCATAATGCAAATTGCCGTAACCGTTTTCGGACAAAAAAAAGAAATTGAATTGTCCGAATTGACAAAAATAATCAGCGAAAATGAGTGTAATATCGTAGGATGCCAAGTTGAGCGACATTCCGAAACATTAGTCGGTTACCTCATTGTCGAGGGCCAGTGGAATCAAATTGTTAAAATTGAGAATGCCCTGCAAATCCACTTGCCAACACTTATTATCTCCATCCAACGATTGGACCTGAACAAAGGTCCCATGAATCACCTGCCTTATTCGGTGGATATCGTCGGAGCCGATTCGGTTGGAATGATCCATAAGTTGGTCTTGTTTTTTTTAGAGCACAACGTACAGGTCGAAGAGATTAACTCAAGTTGTTTTACCCCGGCGCAAACCTCAACGGCTTTGTTTTCGGTTCATTTCATCCTGAGTGTTCCCGCCGATAGCCACATCATATCTTTGCGAGACGCATTTTTTGAATTTTGTGACCCACTCGGTCTCGACGGTATTTTTGAACCGATAAAACGCTAGGAGGCTGTCCGAGAATAGAAGCCGTAGCGAGGGAAAGCTGTTTTGAGTCAGATTTTTTCATAATTTGAGGCGAATAGCGGGGCTCTTTAACGAAAATTATGGGAAAATCTGGCCAAAACCAGCTTTTCCGCAGTAGGCTCTCTATTCTCGGACAGCCTCCTCCTAGGGAGAAAATCAATGAATATGAAAGAGCGTAACCCCGCGCCTGCCTTCGAAGCGCCGGCGACGGGTGATCGTACCATTAAACTATCGGATTTCGAGGGTCAGAATGTCGTGCTCTATTTTTATCCAAAAGACAACACGCCCGGCTGTACTCTGGAAGGCCAGAATTTTCGCGACCGAATACACGAATTCGAGCAGCTAAATACCGTCGTTTTGGGCGTTTCCCGAGACAGCATTCGTATCCATGAAAACTTCAAAAACAAACATGAATTTCCTTTTGATTTGCTTGCGGACCCGGATGAAAAACTGTGTACCTTGTTCGACGTGATTAAAATGAAAAATATGTATGGAAAAAAGGTTCGCGGTATCGAACGATCGACATTTCTCATCGACAACCGGAGCAATATTGTTTTCGAATGGCGAAAGGTTAAGGTCAAAAACCATATTGAGGAGGTTTTGGAAAAACTTCGTGAACTAAAATCTGATTGAAGGGTGGGTGGTAGCTAATTAATTGGGACATGTGCTACTTGTAATTCATAACGATTTACAAGAAACCATTCAGTTCACCTTTAATTTTGTTTTAAGCTGTTCGACAAAACGTCGTAAGTGTTTTAGATCAGCCAAGGACTGATTCGTAGGATGGACCGCTAGAAGATGTGAAGTAAAAATACTTAAATAGACCTGTGAATCCGTATTCTTTTCGTTTCCGGAAACATAATAGAGCAAATCCCAATAGGCCCCCTTTTATTATTCTAAAGTTATCATTCAAAGTGACGATAACTTAGCTACATGCTTACAACAAATAGGTATATGACGTTTGACCTGATTCTATAGCTTTATAGCTCAAGAGTTGTGAGTTCATCGTAACCATATCAAAAATAAGAAATAGTACTTTCTCGTGGTTTTTTAAAGTATCTCATTAATTCAATAAGGTACGTTATATTTATGCTAAATGAACAGAGAATTCACAACTCACGAGTTTATAAGTTAAGGGTTGTTGTATTTTTAACATACGCATTAAACAATTAGGAAAACTTATTATGAGAATACCGCTTTCGTCGCTTTGGATTTTGTTACTAATTATGTTGATTCCGTTAACGGGGTTAGCTGAGGTTGGTAAAGATTTGAGCGCAAAAGGTGCAAATATGTATCGATCACGAGCAGGCCAAGTGCTGACTAAAGCGTCGTCACTTGCGCCAGAAGCAGTGGTCATGAGCTTCTTACGCAGTAAAAATATTAATACCGAGACACTTGATTCACTGGTTGTAACGACTGCAAATAACGTCAACAAAAACGGTGTGACGCATATCAAGATCTCGTCAGTCACGAGTTCTAGCCGATTTGACGTAACTATTCAGGCCCTGAATTCATTTTTTCGATGTGTCACCTAGACCAACGGAAGAAAGTCTTATCACCCATTGATAGCTCTGCGCTTTAAGATTGCCCACTGGTGTTCATAAAAGATGAGTAGTGTAGAAAATAGAAATCGATAATTACGACTAGACATTTGCTAAAAAAACACGGATCCTTCTTTTCTTTGTAGAAGTACAGATGGAAGGAGGAGACCCCGTGCAACAGTATATTTCTCAGAGTTTAGAAAGCTTTCAAAGCGTTTTTTCCAGATCGAGTACTTGGTTGTTGTTCTGCGCCATTGTGATTGGATTTATGGGGGCAGGAGAAATGATCGGCGTGACGTCGTTGTGTCGTTTCTGGCTATTAGATGAACTTGGTTATTACCGCTTGCTCCGTTTTTTTAGATCCAAAGCGTATGTCTATGGGGCGTTGCTCGATGCTTGGCAAGATTTTGTGAATCGCCAAGGAAAATCCGTTGAAGTAGCTGGACGAGCGATACTTCTGGGTGACCATACCGCGGTGATCAAAGATGGACGCAAGATGCCCGGCGTGGTATCGATGCACGAGTCATCGGAGACGCAAACGAAACCCGGCTATTTTCGGGCCCAATGTTGGGGCAGCATTGGCATCTTGATCGGGTCGTTATCCGCTTGTTTTTGTTGTCCTTTGCAGCTTCAAATTCATCAGGGATGGGCTCATTTAGGGTTGAACGACGAGCGCGATAATCCATGTCGGATCAAGCTCACCGACCGCTTGGTGGCCATGGCGATTCATTTTGCGGTGACGAATCACTGTCTGTGTTATTTGGTGTTGGATGCCTTTTTTTCAACCGGGGGCGTATTTCGAGCTTGCCACTATTATTCAATCCAGCATCAGGCGCGGTGGGTTGAGGTGCTGGTCAAAGCCAAGAATAGCTATGTGGGTTTATTTCCCCGCGCCACCGAAACCCGCCTCTCGACCCGGACCTCAGCCGCTCTATGGCGAGAAAGTGTGTTTAAGAGAATGCTTCGACCACCTTCATTTGTTTGAGACGGTGACCTGTCAAGTCTACGGTAAAACCGAATCCATCCGGGTTATGACGCTTACACTGTTATGGCGGCCCATCGCTGATCAGGTGTTATTTATTCTCGCCGTCACCTCAAAAGGCCCAATGGTTCTAATGAGTTCCGATTTAACGCTGTCAGCCATTGATGCCGTTGAACTGTATTGTGCTAGAACCCGCATTGAAATCATGTTCGCGATGTTAAAGCATGTGATCGGCGCCTTTAAATTTCGTTTTTGGACTAAAAAATTGCCAAAACATTCTAGACGCCCCTTTTCCAATCGTCTTCTCAAAGCCCCACAGCCCCAGGATATTCATACCGTTCAAGCGTGCTGGCGAGCCTATGAAATCTTCGTGCTCTGTGCCTCCATTGCCTTGGGGTTAATGCAATTGATTGCGCTCCAGTATCAAGATACGATTTGGTCTGAGCACTCGCTTTATCTTCGCACTCAATCGCGTGATTTGCCATCGGAGAAAACCGTCAAGCAAATTTTAGCGCCATTGTTCCTCAAACAATTCTTTCGACTTGAGGAAAATGGCATGATTCAACAGATCCGTGCCCGCTTGATGGCTGTTTCCGATGAAATAGATGACGATTAAACTGAATGAGGCGTTCTATGCTCTAATTCTCTGCGATCTTCAAAATTTTTCATCAAACATACTACGATGGAGAGGGTAGTTTTGCCCCGCTTTTCTCGCTGTTAACTCACGACTGCCGAGATCAAGATGTTGCAATCGGTGGATGGCTTATCTGTTTACGGAACCTATGTTAAAGCAAGTGTCGATCCTGATGGGCACTTAGAAAGTTTGATCGAAAACGTTGCCAGTGTGACTTCCTCGGGTATAGTACCGGCGCGCATAGACGCTGCTGAGGCATTTGATGTGGCCTTGGTACAGCTTTATCCCGGCCTCAGGAACCAATATGCCGTTTCTAATCGGAGTGGTAAAAAAACAACATTTGACGGTGGGGATTTTTTCTACCAGGATCCTACCGTAATGCTTATTGGGGCTCCCTTGGCCAATGGCACATTAACTCCTTACATTAAGCCACCGGCTCTGCCGGTGCGATGCAAATAGGCTCTGCCGTTCCAGCGTAAAGATTTGTTAAATTCACTTGGTCATCCGTCAAGGTAATAAGAAGAATTGGATCACGCTGAAACATCGGAAAAAACAATAGATGGAACATTAAGGGATTAATATTCAGAGCAGTTTCAAAAATATGTTTCCAGTTTGATGTGGAATTATTTATTGAAAGTTATGCTAGTTCTTTGGGGTTGAGGATTCCACCTAAATATAAGCTCTTAGCCCCCTTCAAGGGGGCTTCCTCAAACCACCCGCTATGCGGGTGGTACTTGATTGAAGCCTTTTTGGTGAAAACCTGGGGCAATGATAATGTACTCAACCATACCGTAGTCAGTGGTCAAGGTCGGATTCTTTGGAGCGAACTCCGGACCAATGATGATTCTTATAACGTCTTTCCCGATCATCCTGGGAATTCACCTCAAACGACCGTTGCCGGTCCTGGCGCTGGCAATACTGAATCGCCTAGCGGTTGGCTTTCTGGTGATCAAACGGGAATTCATATCAGCGGAAATAATGTTAACGCTTATCTCGATACAGACAATAATGGTAACCCCGATCCGGGTGGTTTAGGAGTTACGGATGGTAATTTTTTGTCTGCATCCAACCTTGGGACCGATCCTGGATATTCTCCAAACCAAGAAGTTGCCGTACAAAACCTTTTTTATCTTAATAATGTTATTCATGACAAGCTTTATAGCCATGGATTTACCGAATCGGTTGGCAATTTTCAAGAAGACAATTTTGGCAATGGCGGCGCTGGTAGCGATTCCGTTAATGCCGAAGCACAAGACGGAGGTGGCACAAATAACGCGAATTTTTCGACTCCCGCAGATGGTTCTAACCCGCGAATGCAAATGTACATCTGGACACAGTCAAACCCAAATAGAGACGGCGATTTAGATTCAGATATAGTCTGGCACGAATATGGTCATGGCTTGACCTGGCGGATGATAGGTGGCATGAGCGGAGCAATGTCCGGTGCTATCGGCGAAGGAATGAGCGATGTGCTCGCTATATTAACTAACAACAATGATGTCGTCGGCGAATATTCATTCAACAACCCCTTCGGTATTCGTAGTGCTCCCTACACAAATTATCTGCGTACTTATGGTGATTTTGGGGGTTCTAGTGTCCATTTTGATGGCGAAATCTACGCCGCAACGATTTGGAAGTTGTGGCAAATATTCCAAGCTAATTCATTGAGCAAGGATACATTATTTGATTATCTGGTTGATGGAATGAATTACACAGCCCCTGGCCCAGCAATGGAAGATATGCGTGATGGCATATTAGCTGCCGCTGGCTCGGGACACGATTGTCTAGTTTGGGAAGCATTCGCTGCTTTTGGCATCGGTGAAGGGGCTGCGGCTAAGGTTAAGGGGGGCGGGCTATTCGGTGGCAAGGTCACGATTACCGAATCTTTTGACATACCAAGCGCATGTACCGGCGGGGGCGGAAACCAAGTACCTATGGCTAATGCTGGTCCGGACCAAACGATCACGACTTCCCCTAGTTTTGTCGTCAGTCTAGACGGCAGCGGCAGTAGCGATCCCAACGACGATCCCATCACTTACGCTTGGGTTCTACTTGGGTTCTAGTAGAGAAGCCGTTAGGCAGCAGCGCATTATTTGATGATGACACATCCATTTCTCCGTCCTTTACGGCTGATGAGCTGGGCACTTACAGGGCTGAACTAATCGTCACCGACGTTTTGAATGCTTCAAGCCTTCCGGATAACGTCACGATTACAGTCACTAACGGAGGAGGAGGCGACACTATCGCACCGGTTATCACCAATGGCTTATTGCAGGATGGTAAGGGCAATAAATTCTCGCTTTCTTGGACCACTAACGAGCCTGCGACCTCTGATGTTATCATCAATGGTACGGTTTATTCGAGCAGCACTCTCGTGACATCTCATGTCCGGAACTTCACCGGCTCAAGGGGTGCTACTTACGACTGCATGCTTAGCTCCACGGATGCTAGCGGGAATAACGCGACCGATGGTCCATACGTCCAAAATAACTGATTTATTCTTTTAGCAATACTAATGAACGGGGCGCCGGTTGCGGCGTCCCGTTTTTTATTTAGACCGTTGGCACGGAGGTATCAGTAATAGCGATGGCGGTGTCAGGAAATTCCGGTGGAATCTTTTTATCCTGTGTCACTTCTAAGGCATATTGGGACACGGGACATGGGGTCACCCATTAGCCTACCTCGGTCAATAGGGCAAACAAATCTTTTCAAGCAAGTTGTCGTTTTTTTTAAACGTCCGATTATTCATGAAAGAATCACTTGCCTGCCCATATTCTTCGCTTTGCTTTCAAAGCACTATCAATACGCACCCGTCTTCTCATCGAGTCGGTGTCGCTCAGTTAAAACTGATGCGCACCAGTCACCCATCAGGATCTAGGCATCAGCGCTTCCCGAATGGAAGACATGCTGCGCCCGTAGCTCATTCGAGCCCCAGAAAATTATCGGTACCAAGCCTTGTCCAATTGTCTTAACGACAACAACTTACGACTGTCGAGTTAATAAGTTTACGCTAGGAATGGATCATAATTCATAACTATCGAATCTGACCTCGAAGGGTTATTAAAAGACCTGACCCCGATTCTCCGTGAGAACATCGATTCCAATTTTCGCATTTACCTCAAGCGAAAAAGCCTGTCGGCGGGTCACTTTGTTTCGTGGGCTGTACCCCCTTATCTTTGATGTGGATACCATCGACCGCGCCTATTTGAATCAAGCCATAGTAAATGAATTCAAACGCTGTCAAATGGTGACCACGTCATCATCGCCAAAGGCGATATGACGGATGCTCAAGGCGGCACGAATGCCATGAAAATTGTTCAGGTTGGTGAAGGTTTGGTGGAATAGGAATAATATGTTTCGTGGTCTGCTCCAGGAGGATGTCCGAGAAAAAAGATCGTAAAATCTATCTCCAATGCTTAGTTTGCAATGGCCGGATCTTGCTGATCACAAAGAAAACCCGGTCATTGTGAAGCAATAATAGACGATTTTCCAATGCAATTTGAGCAATGCAACAATCGATGGGACTACGAACAGTCATACCCTGGCGACGTAAATCGAAATAGATGCGTGCAGCGGCTCGCCAAGTGGGTTCGGTTGCTTCGGCAAAAGTTTGTCCGTCAAGGTAGTTGCCAAGCAATGACCATTCATTAGTCTCCTTTAAGGTTGAAACCATCGCCTTTCAGGCGATTAGTTTTAGCTCTTGATTTTTCGTGCTCGTGAACGTACACGTTAACGAGTTTTAGCATCACTTGCGAGGCGTTGAAACCCTGCAATCTCACCTCTTGCCTAAAAGCAAAGAACATCATCCATATTGAATGCAATGACCAAAAATCTATCGAGGCTTCGTAAACATCTATTTTTCATGCTCTAAAATGAGATTAACTCCGTTCACGAGCACGGCCTATGAACGGGTCTTTAACCCGTATCCGGACTTTCAGTCCGTAACAACAACCCTCCGTCTTTTAGACGGGGGTTGTTAAGTTTCATCCCGGCAACCCTGCAGTAATTCCAGCTGATTGAATCGCGACAGCAAGACCTCACCATAACCTAACCATTGCCGTAGACGTCTCGATTCAGAACCGTCCTTGTCCCGGAATACACGAATCCAGAGCGAGGTATCAATCAGAATCACGGCGCATGTCACGTAACGCCTTGTGATCAAAATCCTCACACAGCTCCAGCTTACCCGCGAGTTCAAACAAGTTTTTCTTCTTGCGGCTGCGGATCAACTCTTTCAGCGCAAGATTCACCAGTTCTCGCTTGGTGCGTACACCGGTAAGACTAACAGCTTCTTTGACCAGATCTTCATCCAACACAATATTGGTACGAATGTGCTTCCTCCTAATAGTGCAGAGCAATACACATTATACACTAGATTTGTAACGCACCATTATTAGGCGGGTGATGGAGTTCTGAATGCTTGTGTGGCAGTGAATTATCTCGGAACATTACAGAAAGGAATCCGCTTCGCGGAAATTTATTCAATGCCTCCGGCGGGGATATTTTTACAACAGTGATTTATAGGTAGCTGGTTTTATGGAAAGGACAGGTCAAAATGAGCAAACGGGGAAGCCCAACATTGTGTACCGCATTGTATCAAGCCACTCATGACGTGCGGTTTCATTGTCCCGGGTTTCAAAAAATCCATGAAAAACACAAAGTGGAAAAACATAAATATCGTGGCGTAGCGATGAGTCATATTGTTCGAAAATTACTGCAAGTCATCCATGCTGTGATTCAAAATGTCCTTCTCTTCGATCGTCTAAAAGTAGGGGTAAATAATGTTTGACTTTACATGGTTTGTTTAACCGGTGATCCCTGGATTTTATATTTACTCTTTCGATGCGTGTTGTGTTGTGAAACAAGCGTCTTGACCCTCTTACTCTTATCTTACATATGCTTTCGGTATGGCAAAATTCTTCAGAATCGAACTTGTGGGTAGTTTGTATTTCGTCACGCTAAGTTCGCGGTTAGTGATTTTCGACGACCTTAGATACTCAAGTTGGTTTCGTGATTTTCTCATATTTTTGGAATATTAGTCGTAATTACATTATAATTACTTATTATTCAATAATTCGGAAGAGCGCCGAAATGGTTCATTTAGTTAAAATTGGAAATTCTCAAGGAATTAGAATTCCTAAGCCGCTAATTGAGCAGGCTCATTTAGAAGGAAAAGAGCTTAAATTACAGCTGGTTAAAGAGGGTCTTCTTATTTCGCCGGAAAAAGGAGCTAGGGAAGGCTGGAAAAGTGCAATTGAACGAGCGATTGCTGTTCAAGGCCAAGAGGTAACCGATAATGAGTGGCTTGATGCTCCCTTGGCGTCGGATGATGATCTGGAATGGTGATGGTAAAGCGGTTTGATGTGTGGCTTGTTGAGCTTAATCCTACTAAAGGAAAAGAAATCAACAAGACTCGTCCTTGTATCGTTATATCTCCCAATGAAATGTCCACACTTTCTACTGTGCTTATGGCTCCCATGACAACAAAGGGGTTCGATTTTCCTTGCCGTATAATATGCTGGTTCAAGGGTAAAAAGGGACTGATCTTGCTTGACCAAATCAGAGCGGTAGATAAATCTAGGCTAGTAAAAAAACTAGGAACCATAAGTGGTAAAATACAGCTAGAACTTTGCTCCTGCTTACAGGAAATGTTTGAACATTAAAGCAGTCCCGGATTTAAATCTAAATCACACGGCAGGAACACAGTGAAAGATTCCGGAGGAGCATATTACGATTTCCCGACTTTACCTTCTTCCTTCCTCAAAAGGCGTTGGATATTTGCTTTATGACGCCAAATTGCAAACAATGAAATGATTGTTCCGGTCGTCATCATTGCTTGATCGCCGCTAAACCACCAAACAAAAACAGGGTTGAGGACAGCCGCGATTAATGCGGAAAGCGAGGATATTTTGAATAGAACCAATGTAACTAACCAAATTAATATCAGCGCCAGTCCAATAGGCCATGCGAAACCACCTAATACACCTACAGCGGTGGCAATACCTTTGCCACCCTTAAAATTGAAAAAAATTGGGTAAAGATGGCCCAAAAACGCGGCTAATCCCACTATCGCAATGATGGGGGATTGTGGGGTTACATATTTTGCCAGCAGAACGGGCAGCAGGCCTTTTAGAACATCGCCGAACAGAGTGACGGCGGCTACTTTTTTTCCGGCAAAGCGGAGAACATTCGTTGCGCCCGGGTTTTTAGAGCCTTGCTGCCGGGGATCCGGTAGATTGAGGCAATGGCAAACGATGATCGCACTGGAAAGCGATCCCATCAAATACGCAAACGGTACTAACAGCCATTCCCACATATTGTCCTCCTATGGAATATTCGATGGGTTACGAGTGATCATCCTAAAACAAACGGATATGGCGTAAATAGCATAACATTTTAGCGATCAAGGGCGATTTCAAGGATAATAGGCGTTCCAAAAAAATAATGGGAAACACAGTGGATATTATATTTCTGCGCGGTCTTCAGATCGAGACAATTATTGGAATTTATGATTGGGAGCGTAAAACCAAGCAAATGATTGTGTTAGATTTGGAAATGGCTACCGATATTCGCGAGGCGGCTAAAGCCGATGATATTGAATATACCGTCGACTATAAGGCGGTCTCCAAACGATTAATTACTTTCATTGAGCGAAGTGAATTTTTACTCGTGGAAACCCTGGCTGAACATATCGCTAAGATCATTATTGACGAATTCGACGTGCCGTGGCTCAAGTTAACGGTTAATAAAAAGGGCGCGATTCGGGGCGCCACTGACGTCGGAATCGTCATGGAAAGAGGGGAAAAACCGATCAATGCCTAGGGTTTTTATCGGTCTTGGTAGCAATATTGAGCGAGAAATTAACCTTCGCTCCGCGCTGAATGCTTTGGAAAAAGAATTCGGGGCTTTGATCTGTTCCAGTATCTATGAAAGCGCTACGGTCGGTTTTGACGGGGATCCGTTTTATAATATGGTGTTGTCTTTTGAAACTCATCGGGCTCTTCCAGAGGTCATGATGATTCTTCGTAAGATTGAAGTTGGTCACGGACGCGCTCGGGCGAGCAACAAATTTTCCTCCAGGACCTTAGATCTGGATTTGATGTTATTCGGCGATCTAATTTCAAAAGAAGAGGGGTGTATTCTGCCCCGCGGCGATATTTTGCGATATGCTTTTGTTTTGGAACCTCTCGCGGAAATCGCGCCTGAGCTAGTACACCCTGTTCAGAAAAAAACCTACGCCGAAATTTGGTCTTTATTTGATAAAACCGAGGTTAAACAGAAACGGCTTCCAGTTCAACCGTCGGAATGACTTTAGCAAAATAAACTGGGGTTCTCAATTTTCGTTCCTTAATTTCAGTGACCTTGCTTTTCCGCCGATCACAATTCGATTTCCAAACCTTCTCGGGCAAGGGAAATGTCAATTTCCTCGGCTGTTTTTGAGTGATGATCGAGCACCTGTTGGAATACATCTTCCAATTGTTCATCGCTACGTATCGGTTCGTGGTGGGTACAAATCAGCTTTTTGACGCCGGCTTTTTTTGCCAATTGGATAGATGAATCAAATGTACCGTGTCCCCACCCCTGCTTAGCGGGGTATTCATCAACGGTATACGAACAATCGGCAATCAATACATCAACACCCTCCACGGCTTGCAAAATATGCTTTTCTTTTTCCTGAACCATCAATTGATAGTCATGGAAATCCTCGTCATCGGGATCGTAAATGTTGTAAGGCGGTTCATGATCTCCGGTAAAGAACATCGACTTATCGCCCTGTTGAATTCTATATCCAAAATTCAAAACCGGGTGATTGAGTGTTGTCGGTGTTACAACGGTTGTTCCAATTTGCACGGTTTGGTTTTCGGTCAGGGTGGTAAAGTGTACATCGGCCTTAATTTCAGCTTCTCGGATTGGAAAATAGCTGTACTGTAATTGAATCGATAAGGCGTGCTCTATTTCTTGCTGGGTCACAAGGTCGAAACCACCGTGTAAATTGATGCGGTTTCCCGGAATGAACAAGGGCGTGAAAAAAGGTAACCCGTGGATATGGTCCCAATGGGTGTGGGAAATAAAAATATGGGCGGTAATCGGGATTTCGGCGAGCAATTCCTGAGCGAGCGGAAAAATACCGGTCCCACCGTCAAGAATAATCAACTCATTGTTGTTGGTTCTCACTTCGATACAGGTTGTATTACCGCCATAAATGACGGTGTGTGGTCCTGGTGAGGGGATTGATCCCCGTACTCCCCAAAATTTTATTTTCATTGATTTTTGAGCTTTTTAATCTGTTTGCATGGCGTCTAATCGTACTGGCATTTCAATAGGTATAGACTAAAATAGCACTCTCTCACCCTACATTACCAAGACTCAATATCCATGCTCAAAGCATATGGATATTGAGTTATCGTCAGTGAGACCAGGCCAAAACCAAGCCATGTTGGAGTTCGTTCAATATCCAATCCGCGACTTGCTCGGGATTTTCATGATGCCGTCTAGTTTTTTTAACGTATCCCTCCGGAACAATTCGGTCATAGTTATTTCCTGTATCGGTTTCTTGGGATTTCAATGGCGCGAATGAATGACCAAAGGTTGTCACCCTTGCTAATATTTCGCCGGTTTTTACTTTCTTGGCCGATGCCCGGAGTTCGTATTCAAGTTCGGGACGTTTCGATGGCATGGCCAATATTTCAATAAAGATATCCGCATAATCTTTCAGGGCGTCCATTTCTATCTTTTTGACGCTCAGTAAACCGGATGAGTCCTTAGCATCATCGACATCGGCGGCGACCAGTCGCATTATTGTCGCACGATCCACTAGTTTGACTCCGGACGATAAGAAACCCTCGGTTAAGCGATTTTCGAATCGCCATTTCCAGTCTGAGGACGTTGAGAATCGGCTCCCTTTATCTCCAAATCGGGTTGAACCTTCGGCGATTACCAATAATCGGTCGCCTTGCTTTTTATCTTTTCCGGCGAGAACCACGCGATGGTTTTCTTTCCAGTCGAGAATATCTTGTGACAATTCACGATTGTTGAAGATGGCGATTTTGGGAGATCTGTTTTTACGGTAGGCATTTTCAAATCCAACACGCGATTGCCTTGATAAAAAGGCGCCAAGAGGATCCCGTTGATTATCCTGTGCTTGTTGAAAGCCACCCCGAGGTACACGCTCGCGTTCGATGGCAGCCCCATCCAATAAGGATGTAGTGCGCGGCCCGGACGATAGGGGTCGAACCGGAATGGGTTCTACTTGACCAGGCGGTGTTTCCTGCTCTAGATAAACGGTCGAACAAGCGGTTAATATCAATAGTGTCGAAAACAAGAAAATGTTCTTGAAATGGTGACTCATCATTTATCGCCCCTCTCTAACTTCAACATAGTAATAAGCGGTATCAATTTTTGCGGACAGCAGATTGCAGGTTCCGATTCCATTTTGGCCAAGATGAATGCGCTGCCAGGAGGTTGGGCCTTCAACCGGTATTTCATTTTGGTCAAAGAATAATGCACGGCATTCCACTTGTTGTGGATACTCCGTCCTGTTTCGTATTACCACATAGATGCGCATCGTGCCCGTTGGCGTGCGCTTTCCGCCATGATTTTCCACCGCGATTTTACCGACATAGTCAGCATTTTCGGAAAACAGTTTGAGGTTTTGGCCGAATACCTTAGTCGTACGTTCTTGCAGATTCGGATCGATGATATTGACTGAATTCAGCCGGATTCCAGCCTGTGGCATAGTGGCGTCTCGAACCCGCAATCCAGGCGTCGATCCCTCTATAATGACGGTGCGTTGGCATCCAGCGGTAATGAGTATTAACATTATCGAAATAATGATAAGAAATTTATTTTTTAACAGCATCGCGTCGCCTCCAGTAACTAATCGGTATTCATAATATTGTGCCATTTCCCCGCCGTGGAGAGCGCGGGCCTTGATCGTGTCCAGGAAAGACCCTCATGCTCTCGAACCTTGTACATCGACGGAAAACTATTTTTCATCGAAAAAGGGTCGCCTTTGGCGTCGAAATATTCGACCGCTATTTCCGCTTTCACTGGGGAAGCCAGGGTTAGTATATGTATGGTATCCGGTAAGTTTCTCCAGAATCGCACATCCGCATGGGGCCTCGAACGAATTGCCGCATAGGTGGTGACGCTCCCCAACACGGCTAAACCACCGCTGACTGCTTGCAACGCACCTGCTGAATCGCCTAATATTGGAGCACCCAACATTAAGTATTCCGCCGCGCTGGTGAGAGAGAGCCCTATGTCGCTCGCGTTTTTCCTGAACACAGCCTTACCCTTGACGATCTTATCCACAGGTCGCCCGCCACGTGAATTCGCTTGAAAAAAAACATCTTCCATCGGGTAAGCACTGAATAACCGGTCATTCACTATGAATTTGGCTCGATGTTCCCGGATGTTTTTTACTCTTCTGAATTTTAGTTCAGAATGACCTAAGCCATCGGCTACTTTCCGGGGAGAGGTCCCGGTTTCCGAGATCAATAAAATATTATGATCCAAGGGCGGCGGTGTGAAATCCGGCCGGATCTTCTTAACTTCATCAAAGGCTTGCCCGGCAAGTTCTCGATCGCCCAAAATATGAGAAGCCCAGCCCTCAAGAAAAATGAGTATCGCGAAATCGCAGCGATTTTGATCTTCTTCGGCGAAGGCATCCTGGAGGATTCCCGATTTAAAGGCCGCTCGGGCATTTTCATAATCACCCTTCCACATATCGAGGAGGCCCAGATAATAGTAGGCCATGGCCCGCTCATAGGGTTCGCCCTTAAAGTCTTTGGCGCCTTCTTCAAACCAAAGACTTCTGGCGTTCGCCGCAGTTTCCGTCCCAGCATATACAAGCTCGATCTGACCCACGACGTCTTAGAAAATCCTGTGGGCGAGATCGAATTCCCTTAACTCCATGGCGGCGAGCCCTATTTGCATTCCATTCAATACTTGATTGCGTTTTCCTTCAAGATAGAGTTTTTGGTAGAGGGGTTGTAACAGCTTCGGTTTATTGTCGACGTCCGCTTGCAAGTGCGCCGATAGACTCATTTTTGGGTTGCCGGCGCATCCGGCTATCGCCATGGCGACGCAACAGGCTAACGGCAGCCGCGATAAATTACCGATAAACGATGTCATCTTGGGCGGTTTTCTTAAATTCATACATATTGCTCCAAACTATCCCACCGGTTTCAAGTTCAACCATCTCAAAGATTATTTGGTGATACCGCGAGGTGTATCCGGACTGAGTCCGTGAATCCATGCTGGAAATCCTTCCGCCAAGCCTGAAATCAGCGCCTGCGGTTTTCTTTGCCAGCCCTGTTGTACCGGTATCGACCATTCCCTCGCGCTTCAATTTCCGTTCGCGATTGACCATATGCGAATAGTGCCGCCCAATAAAAAACATTCGCCCCGACGCAGCTCGATTAAGTAGGATTCTAAGCCGGTCGGTAATCATCTTTTTATTGAGCCTGGACGAGCTTTCGTTCGAGAAATATTCGCCGTCAATAATCACCCGTGGCGCCACCGAACGGCCCGCCAGTTCCGGAGAGGTCAAAATATCGCGCATCATTAAGTCGGTCATAGCCGTCAAATCCTGGGACTCGATACCAATTCCCGCCACGGGACCTACTTCCGATATGTCGTTGTAAAGCGTTGGCCTGCCGCGTTCATTGCGTACATTGGTGTCGTAGACGGTGCATGCGGTACTCAGTAACGATACCAATCCGATGATGAATAATTTGGGTTTAGTGTTCATGTTTCCGAGCCTGTATTTGATTAAGCCCCCTAAATAACCAAGGATATATAAGGCTTAAATGATAGATAACAGCGATAAGAAAACTTGAAAGATATTGATATTCTTACGCTTGTTTGCCTTGTCATCCATCATTTATCCCCTCCTATATCCTCGGTTATTTAGGGTGGTGCTGGTTAGAATGAAGTTTGGCTAAAGAGTGCCGATAATCGACTCTCTCTAACCAAAACATCGGGATGATCCCGGATTCAGTACGGGGTCACTTGTCCGCTAGCGGATACCAACGCAACACTGTAGCGTTGTTTAAGATCCGGATAAATCTCCATGGTAGCTTTTAACGCATCCGCGTAATGTTCGTGACTGGAATGTTTTACGTAGATATACAGCGCCATATTATCCAGATTATTGAACGAAAGGTCGGAGCTTTCGCGCATGAATTCTTCGCCACCCGCCATTTCCAGTGCGATTGCTCGGCCAGCGGTTTTGCCGATATAGTTGCCTACAATGCCTCCGACGAAGGGAATCTGTCCCGCGAGTTGCTGACCGGCAAATGCCCCGGCCACACCACCTATACTTGCACCTAAACTGGCATTAACCGATTTGTCTACCCATTCAGCCATAACACCGTCGGTCGTGTAGGGCGACATGAATTCACCGCTGTTATCGGCAATAGGGGTCGGCGCCACCAGCATCGCGGGCTCTGAAATTTTTGGCTGTAAACCGGCGCATCCGGACAGTCCACCAGTCACGATAACCGCGGTAATAATCAGGAATAGTTTTTTCATTTCTATCGTCTCCTTAGGGGGGGGTAAAAAAGTAATTAATTTCAATGATTGGCTTGGTATCTTGCGCAAAAAACGAAATACCAAATGAAAAATCCAGCAAGTAATGTAGTTTAATGATTGGACCTCTTGCTGGGGCTGAAGTAAAAGTCGCCGGTAAATGACGAGGAGAACCATGGGATTTGTTTTCCATGGGTTTCCTTCTCAACATCCCGTGCAACACGTTTAAACAACTGTTCGAATGGGGTATTAGGACTTGAGATGTGGCGTAACAGGTGGTTGGTATAGACACCATTTTTCCCACTACCGTCGGCCGCGGTTTGTCCCGGACCCGTTGCGAAACTGATAAATGAACCATGGGTGCCGTCGACGCGAGCCAATCCTCGGGAGATTGAGCGTTGACCCGCGGGTAATGGGTTATCCCTACAAGCATCCAAAATCACAATATTGAGGCCATCTCGAGAATTCCCCATAACATCCATAATTTTGGCCAGTTGCAAACTGCTATATTTGACATCGGTTTGGGTTTCAACTTGTACGTTAGATGGAATCATATAGTTTTCGCCTTCTATCTGGACGCCATGACCGGCATAGTAAAAAAGCCCGACGCCCTTTTTTGTGTTTAAAGTTTGCCCGAAGTCATTCACGGCCTTGTTCATATTGCGTAGATTGGCATCGATCAATAAGGTTATATTGAATCCGAGTTTTTTCAGCGCGCTAGCGATATCTTCGGCGTCGTTGCGGGGATTGGTTAAACTCGGTAAATGTAAATAGTCCGCATTTCCAATAATTAGAGCTGTTCTGATATATTCGGATACCGTGGAATCATGCTTCGAATTCGAAGCTCGGAAGTTGGTTCCGTTAGAAGCGTGTTTCCGATAGAGCTCGGGTTTCTCCGATGGCAATTGCGCTATTGGGGGTTGATTTCGTGTTGCCGTCCGGATTTCACTGTGGTCGAAGCGATTCGCACTCAAAATAGGCTTTGAATTAAATTTGAAGCTTTTTAATGCCCCAAGAGTTGGTTTAGAAAGGTTTTTGACTCCTTTTGTATAACTTGTAAACTTTCCACGGCCCTCGTAAATCAGCGCGCCGCTGTTATGATCTTTCAGGGAACAGTTAACGCTCTCCGAATAGATTCCCATTGAGTTGCTAAAATCGTGTCCTCCATCGAAGCACGTGACAACCAATAGATTTCGCTTATTCTTCGGTGCATCTTTTAAGTCGATTACTCGATAATCGAACTTTGCAAAATAAGCTTTGATCGCTGGAACGGAAGTCAACTCAGTGGTCGGATGAATCGCCACGGTGGTGTATTGGGTTTGGTCAATCGGTTCCAAAAAATGGCCGGTCTCGGCCGTGACACGGCCGACCGATTGACAACCAAAAATGAAAGGTAGTAGAACTATTAAACTCGATCTAAACATACCGGCTGAACAAAAATGACAAATTTACAATTGTTTTGTGAAGCAACACGTAAAAATTAGCGCACCTTCGATCTGTCGGCCAGGGTCAATTCATGGCAAAACTCTAAACTGTGAACTGACACACGTTTCCACGGAATGCATTTGGGTAAACATTCCGGGTCTATCCGTTCATGGATCCTGGAATTTGAAAACGTTCAGCAGGATGGAATAGGACTGGTGGAAAAGGACTATCTTCCCTACTTAATAGCAACGTAGATTGTCGTTTGGATCTCGTTGCTTGTGCTGACTTCGTTGGGATCGTTTTCATAGACTTCCAGCGATGGCCGCAGGGTATCGTATTTCAATTTACGCATCCTGAGGTGGACCATCGCGGCATACCATGCCAACTCCAGAAATTGATAGCTGCCTTTTAAGTTGATTTTGTAAAACTTCCCACCACCCAAAGTTTTTAGCTGATACTCACCAGCGTCGATACCTTCCCTGACGGGAACGGCCATGTCGCAGACAAAGTCCATGTTTTTGGTATCAACTTTGTGGTAAAGGCTAAAGGGCTTGCCGGTGATATGGCCGTGGTTGTTCTCAATGTACGTTTTCAATTTAGGAAATTCGGTTTTCATCGCTGCTTCCATTTCCTGTAGTCCACCTTCGAAACCTTTGCACAACGAATACACGGGTTCAAGTGTGGTTTCGCCTACGAATTGGAAAGAGGGATGTTCCGCGTTTGGATCAAGTTGACCAGCAAGCATGGATAATCCCAATTCATAATCCTTGCTAATCATATTGGCGGTCTTTTTTGCCATGAAACGGAACAAGAAGGGCATTTTCCCCAGCATTATCCAGGCGACCTCAGTCTGGCCGTTTTTCTCTGAAAATTCAAAGGTCACCTGGCAAATGGCTTTAAAGGGCCGGGTGAATCCTATTCCTTGTTCGATGCGGTGCGGCCGATCAAATTTAACATGCATTAATTTACCGGCGCCGACCAGTTTCCCATCCCAGGTGTAGTAGCCCCCCTCGTCAGAGCAGTTATCGCTGAAAACCAATTTGGTGTTCGGCTCATGCATCAGCCAAGGACTCCAATCGGCCCAAGTCTTAAAATCGCGGATCTTGTCAAACACGGTCCCAATGCTGGTATTGATCAATTTTGTGCGGCGTACCGCATAACCGGCGTCCAAGGTTGCCAGATAAATCAAGCCCCATATGATGAATCCGATGACTAGAAAAATAATGGTGTAAAACATGATGATGATCTCAAATAATGTTGTTCTGACTATCATAACTTTTTCGGCCATTTTTCGCGTGACTTTATCACTTATTGCATTGTTACTTTGGACCTGCGTTATGGAGCATCTATCAGCTTCTCTACCGCTTTAATAACTTCATCGGCGCCGATCCCCTTCATACATTCGTGGTGCCCCAGTGGGCATTCACGTTTCATGCAAGGCGCGCACTCTATTTCATGGCGAACGATAATACTTTTTGGGTTTTTCCACTGGGATGTCTCTTTGTGGCGCGTCGGTCCGAAAATGGCGACAGTTGGAATCCGATAGGCTGCCGCCACATGCATCGGTCCACTATCGTTGGTGATGAACAGATCCAGTGCGCCGATGGTCGAACAGAGTGCTTTAATCGACGTTTTTCCCGCCAGATTGGTATAGTTGGTAACCCGGCGACGATCAAGTTCCAGGGTAATCGCGTCGGCCATATCCGTCTCCGCCGGTCCCCCGAAGAGGATAATGTTGTACCGGTTCGCATAGGCGGCGGCAACGGCGGCAAACTTCTCAGGATACCATCGTTTGGCGGAACCGTACGTAGCTCCGGGATTAATCCCCAGTACCGGTTGATCGAAGTTGCGGGGTTGAACATAAAGGGTCGATGGTCCGGCTTCGGTTTGGTCGGTTTTACACAGTGTGTTGGCCAAGATGGCATACTGCTCGGCCAGGTGGATGGAGAGCGGTAGTTTGGGTGTGTGCCGTAGCAGTATGACACTGTGCAAGCTTTTTCTTGCGGCGGTAGTTTTGCTCCGGGTTAAATAGAGCAGTATTGAAGAGTAGCTCTGATTACGGAAGGTAATCGCCAGGCTATGGGGTCCCAACGTTTTGGCGAACCGATAGATGTTGAGCAGGCGGTTGCCCGATGTTTTCGTTTTATCGACGTAGTAACGCGTGCATAAAGGATGATGTTTCAATGCTTCGATACTGGCATGGGAACCGACTAGTGTCAGTGTAGCATTTGGGTTGGCATTACAGAGCAGTTCGATCGCCGGAGTCGCCATGACCGCATCCCCCAGCCAGTTGGGCAAAATGATCAGGATATTCATGATCTTCCCGCCGTGAAAGCGCGAACTGGATTATTGTGATTAGCTAGCATCGTTGCCTAACCGGGAATTATTAGACGGCAGTTTCTATAGTACAGCAATTTACGCGCGCTTGGTTACAAGCACGTCTTCCATAATGAGATATTCCAGATCGGATCCAAAGAACATGTTCAGGGCGTCTTCGAGCGTGCAGACCATTGGTTCGGTACGACGGTTCAACGAAGTATTCAATACGACGGCATTATCGGTACGTTTTTCCAGTTCCTCGATCAGATTGTAATATCTTCGGTTGGTATCACGGGTTACGACCTGGGCTCGCGCCGTACCATCTTCATGGACCACTTCCGGAATTCGCGACTTCCATGATTCCTCGATATCAAATATAAAGGTCATATACGGAGACGGGTGGTCGGTTTGCAGGATTGCTTCGGCGATTGTATCGAGCATGCTCGGACAAAACGGCCGCCAGCGTTCACGATATTTGATCTGTTGGTTGATGCGGTCCGCAATTACAGTCGCACTGGGGTCACCGAGGATGCTGCGATTTCCCAGCGCCCACGGCCCGAACTCCATGCGCCCCTAGAACCAAGCCACCGGATTCCCCTCGGCAAGCAAATCCGCGGCATGCGGGTGCGTTATCGACTACCGCCCAACCTAGATGATGGTCAAAAGCCTTGCAAGCGACAAAGGGCCAAGCTAGACTAAAGCCTTAACACGTTGTCCTTCGGGCATCCTATTTTGACTTTAATGTTAAAGCGATTCCGCCTAAACGCGAAGGTTTTAAACCGGTAGAATGGAGAATAAATCAAGCAGGCCTACGGCCACGCGAGGTGCTTTGGATTAGTAAAAATCGCCACCCGGTAAAACCGGGATGGCGATTTTTAACCAAATAATTACACGTGCGCCGCGAAAGGATGCTCCGCGGAACCCTTTTGAGCAACAACATCGCGTGCTTTCGGCTCGCGACGTATAGCCCGTTGAAGTGCTTCCTTGGTTGCCGCGTAGTTATAATCCTGGATTTTAGCGTCGTCCGCGGCAAGCCAGTGGATGAACACGCCCACGCAGATGAACACATTGTCGGCTTCTTCCGCTGGAATGGTGCCGTCTTCTACACAATCGGACACGGCCATGGCGACACCGCGTTGAGCGGGACCGAACATTTGCACGGCTTGTTTGCTGTTTTTAATGGTGACTTTATTGAACATGACGGTGCTCGGTTTAGCCATCAAATTGGGCGCTACCACTGCCAACAGGCTTGAAAAGCCATCCTTATTGTTGGTCACGCAATTTGCAAACGCTGCCTCCGCCGCACCGCCACGAGGCCCGATTAGTAAATCGATATGCGCTACTTCGTTGCCATCCCCAATCAAGGATTCGCCGACTAATACCCTGTTAATGAGCGCCCCTTCAAGCGGGTCCGAAGAAAAAATAGATAAAATGTTGTCAATGAACGACATTACTGATCCCCTTAAAACAATACAAAATCACGTCCGTATTTAAAAAAGCCTGGTTCGGGTGATCCAATCGTTTCCCCTTATCCATTCCAAACCGTTGTTCAGAAGCTACCTCTAGGAGGCTGTCCGAGAATAGAGAGCCTACTGCGGAAAAGCTGGATTTGGCCTGATTTTCCCATTATTTTCGTTAAATACAGCAAGTATTCGCCTCAAATAATGAAAAAACCAAGCTCAAACCAGCTTTCCCTCGCTACGGCTCCTAATCTCGGACAGCCTCCTAGTTGGCATTTTTCTTAAATCCGTAATAGCGTCTGGATCGATATCGAGTTACCCGTCATAGGGTCAATGTGGCCGAGTGTTCACGAGCCGCTACAAATAAATTCATCCCGCCGTAATCATTCAACCCCATTACAGCGCATTATACTTCGTCTTAGGCATCTGGAAAAGATTAAATTACCAGAATTGGCTGGATAGAGTTTCGAATTCGAGATCCGCATAGTGAGCTATGTAACCCTTGGTACAACGCGGAAGATGGGGCCACAAACCAACAAAGCTGGTAATTTAATCTTTGCAAGATGCCTTATTTCTTCCAAAACGATTATTTGTCGACTGAATCTTTTTCCCGTAGCTCCTCGGCAATGAATAGAGCCGGGTCTACCTTGGTTCTATTCAGGTATACATTCCAATGGAGGTGAGGACCGGTAACGCGGCCGGTTTCTCCCACCGTTCCCAGGACATTTCCACGTTTTAAATGTTGCTTCGCTTTTACTTTTATTTCATTCATGTGGAAATAACCGGTGATTAATCCCTGCCCATGGTCTAGAAAAACCGAATTACCGTTGAAAAAATAGTTTCCACTATTGATCACAATACCATCAGCCGGCGCTTTAATAGGAGTGCCTTTAGGCGCGGCGATATCGAGTCCACTATGGGGATTGCGCGGTTGATCGTTGAAAAACCGGCGGAGCCCGAAAGGACTGCTCAGGCGTCCGTCCACAGGTACTGAAAAATCCGTATCCACTACAGGTTGTGGGGTCCAAGTCCTCAATGCCTTGTTAATGGGGATTCTTTCTTTTTTAATCCGATCAAGATCTTTCGCATAAGGGTTAACCATGCGTTTGTTTTTTATAGTGATGTATTGGCTAGGATATTCTTTTGTTTGAACAGTGAAAGGAATCTTTCGCTGTCCTGCCCCGCTTTGTTTAACCAAAATGTGATGCTTTCCTGGTTTTAGGGAAAGCGGGATACCTACCAGAGCGATCCACTTATCTTGGTTTTTTAGCACCGAGACTCTTCGTTCCTGGAAATAAACTCGCGGTGCGACTTCTTGTTGATGAACCAAGTCAATGACAACAATGCCTCCCGGTACGAGAGATTGTTGGGGTAATTGCGCGGATAATATCTGGCTTGAACAAGCCAGTAGAAAAATAGAAAAGATCTTATTCACTGAGGGACTCCTCGACAGTGCAATTCAAGTGCCCCAGCGCCAGTTTTGCCTGAACTCGTTCCCCCGGTTTAATTTGTTTATGGGATCGAATAACGGTTTTATCGCTGTCACGAACCATGATGCTATAACCGCGGCCCAAAGTTGCCAAGGGACTGACGGTATCCAGGGTGTGGCTGAGTTCGGCCAATTTTAAGCGCCGATTTTCGAGCTGGTTATCAAAAGCTTTTTGCAATCTTTGGCTAAGATGCTTGTGATGAGAATGGAGTACATTGATTCGATTTCCCGGGTTGTGTTGCCGCAGCTTTGCCGCCAGTGTGCCGAGCAAAGAGGTCGAATGGGTTAAATATCCACTAATACCCCTTATGATTCTTATCTCTAATTGGTCGAGCCGTTGACTTTGGTCCTGTAACCGCTTGTAGGGGCCTTGCTGGTCCAGGCGTTTGTACAACCAATCGAGCTTTTGTTTTTGGTGTTGAAGTATCGATGCAATCCGTTGAGTCAGCCGTCGTTCAAATTGAACAATTTGATCGAGCCACTCTTTTTGGTCCGGGGTCACGGTTTCCGCTGCGGCGGAAGGTGTCGCCGCGCGTTTATCAGCGACAAAGTCGGCTATGGTGAAATCGATTTCATGACCGATACCGGTAATAACGGGAATCGGGCATTTGAACAAGGCGAGGGCGATTGCTTCTTGGTTAAAAGCCCATAAATCCTCGAGCGATCCACCACCCCTGGCGAGTATAAGAACATCGCATTCGTTGCGAAGGATCGCGATCTCAATCGCTTCTACAATATCCCCTACAGCATTTTCACCTTGAACCGAAACGGGATGGATAACGATGGGGATGGCGGCAAAACGCCGTTTGAGTACCGTCAGAATATCCCGGATCGCCGCACCGGTGGGTGATGTGATAATACCAATTTTCCGAGGCAAAAGCGGCAGTGGTTTTTTGTGGCCTGGATCGAAAAGGCCCTCTTTCGATAACCGATTTTTCAGGGCATCGAAAGCGCGTCTTAAGGCGCCGTCCCCAGCTTCCTCCATCTGATCGACGATTAACTGGTAATCACCTCTCGATTCGTAGAGGCTGACCTGGGCTTTCACTAACACCTGATTTCCGTTTTCAGGTTCGAAATTCAATCCCAGTCGCCGCGCCCGAAACATAGCGCAGCGGATTTGAGCCGTTTCATCTTTGAGGGTGAAGTAGATATGGCCGGAAGATGGCCGGGCAAGATTGGAAATTTCCCCCTCGACCCATACGGATGGAAAGCGTTCCCACAACAGCTGTTTTGCTTCCCGGTTTAGTTGTGAAACGGTGTAGACTTCTCCACAATTCATCGGGGAGGCGAAAGATAAGGATTGCCCCATGAATGCTTTTAATTTATTTGATTTAGAATTACCGCGAAGGACTGTGATTATACCATCGACGGGATACTAAGGAATTGGGTTTGGGTTTAGAAAAGATTAAACTATCGGAATTACGCTGGATGAAGGTTCGTATTCTCGGACAGCCTCCTAGAGCAGCACCGAAAACGAAGCCATAAATGAACAAGGCCTTAGTTTAATCTTTGCAAGATGCCCAATGTGGGGTGGAGTGATTCCCGTGACAATTATAAGAAGTTTGAGAAATGTATTAATTTATTGCTTTGTGTTTGCGGCGTTTATTTTGGGGTTTTTTATGACTGGCTGTGCTGGTTCGGCTAACACAACAGGCTATATGACGAATAGGGAACTCTTAGACCTTATTCAAGCGGAGAAGGCGCCGGTCATTGTTGATGTTCGTTCATCGTGGGAATATGAAAAGGGTCATGTTCCCGATGTGGTTCATATTTCGTTTTGGGCGGCATATTCCGATGCTGAACAAATCTCGGCCAAACGATCAGAGCTCGTTGTGGTTTATTGCGAACATGGCCCGCGCGCTGGAATCGGGAAATTTGGATTATCTATGGCGGGGTTCAAAAATGTCATCTATCTTCAAGGCCATATGGCCCAATGGAAACAGGCGGGCTTTATCATTGAAAAATAGGTGCTCCGTGGATTTCGTTCCCCTAAACGCCTCCCTTTAAGGTATTGTATGAAACAGATTTGCCGAAAGCCGCTGATAATTTGTAAGACGACAATTCTGTTTGTCTGTATTTTGTTCCAAATCGATCTGCCGGCGGACCAGAAAGTTTTAGAAATCATTGAGCTGTCGGGTCGGCCCGCGGAGGAAATCGCAAATATCGTCCGGCCACTATTGGACCGGGATGAAACTGTAGTTTCCCATCGTTCTCAGCTTATTTTTAAAATCAATCCCACTAACATCGGAGAAATTCGGCGGTTGGTTTCTCAGCTTGATGTCAGCCCGCATCGCTTGATGATCAGTGTACTTCAGGGAAAAGATCTAAATGTCGATGAACTAAATGCCAGGGGACGGATTAATGTCAATATCGGTAGCAGAGACCGGGGTGGGAATAAAATAAAAGCCCGCGGACATTTTTACCAGACGGAATCCGATTCCACACTCGGTACAACCCAAAAATTGCAGACACTCGAAGGAACTCCAGCGCTAATAAAGGTTGGAGAAGAATATCCGGTTCCAAACTATTCGACTGATCGGTATGGTCATCAAACCGTGATTTCCGGTGGACTGGAATATCGGGAAGCGACCACCGGATTTTCGGTAATTCCCAGGTTGGTGGGCCGGGAAGTAAATTTGGAAATTTCACCTTGGTCCGATCAACGTAGTAGCTTGGGTAATGGTCGTATCGAGGTCCAGAGCGTACGAACCACCGTCCGGGTATTATTAGGAGAATGGGTTGAGCTTGGCGGTGTTAGCGAAACCGAGTCGTTTGAGCAATGGGGAACTTTGTCCAGAAGTCATAGAACACGAAAACAAAAAAATCGGATCTTCGTGAAGGTGGAAGATCTTGATGCGTCTAGTACCCCGCACGCTAAATAACTATGTTTAAGCGGCGAGGATTAATCGCCGAGAACAAGGCGCGACAGCGCAGGAATAGCCAGAAGTGGACGCCTTCGAATGGACGGTCCAATCGGAGGGGGCCACTTCTCAGAACACTTTATTCGTGTCAATAGTTCAAGGCTAATCTGAAATCACCCCAATTTCTTTAAGCTTATCGATCACGATCTGTACAGCGCGCGCCATATCACAAGTGGAAGTATCGATCCGGAGTGCTGGCGACTCAGGGACTTCGTAGGGGTCGTCGATACCGGTAAAACCCTTGATTTTGCCCGCCCGTGCCATGGCGTAGAGGCCCTTGCGGTCTCTGGCCTCGCAGACTTCCAGTGGTGTCGAAACATGAATCTCAACAAATGTACCTTCCTGGGAAATCATCTGGCGCACCCGTGATCGGGTGGAGGCGTAGGGAGCAATTGGTGCGCAGATGGCTATGCCGCCATTTTTGGTGATTTCTCTAGCCACATAACCAATCCGCTGGATATTGAGATCGCGATGTTCCTTGGAGAAAGTCAGTTCGCTAGAGAGGTTCTGACGAACCATGTCACCGTCCAACAAGGTGGCTTTACGCCCGCCGAGCTCTCGCAATTTCACATAAAGTCCATTGGCAAGCGTGGACTTGCCTGATCCGGAAAAGCCGGTAAAGAACACCGTGAAGCCTTGACGAGAACGGGGTGGCAAGGAGCCGTGCAACTCCGCTACGACTTCCGGATAGGCGAACCATGATGGAATAGCTTCACCCGCTTGTAGCAATTGACGCAGTTCGGCGCCGGAGATGTACAAGCCTTCTTCCCCTTTGAGCAACTGATGTTCTTCGCAGAACTCACCACGTTCCTCAACGTAGCGTAGAAAGGGCGCTGGCAAAATACGAATTATGAGCTCATCCTGGAAACTAACGACAAGCTGTTGAGCCTCTTTCACATCATAAAAGTTTCCGCCAAGGTTGTTGCGCCCGGGGCCGGCATGATCGCGGCCAACAATAAAATGAGTGAACCCATGGTTCTGGCGAATAATGGCTTGCCACAGCGCTTCTCGCGGACCCGCCATACGCATACCCAATTGTAGAAGGCTAAGTTCCGCGGTGCCTTTGGGGAAATGTGTGAGTACTTTTTCATAACAGCGTACCCGGTAGTAATGGTCGATATCCCCGGGTTTGGTAATGCCGACCGCCGAATGGATCACAAAGTGTGCGTTGTTTTCCGCCATCAAGCGTTTAGTCATCGTCACGTGGGCGCGATGAACCGGATTACGCGTTTGAAAGGCTATAACATTTTCCCAGCCCTTGCTGGCAAAGTGTTCCCTGAGGCTGGCTGGAGTATGACGATAATGGGTGAAGTCGTAATGCAGCGGTGGTGTTACACCGGTCAGTTTACCTCCCAAATAATATTCACCGGCTTCGTGCATCAGGTAATGCACGCCGGGATGACTGTCATCATTGGCGCCGAACACCGCCAGCGCTTCCCGGCCCTTGTCTGCTTTCCAGCAATCGGTGATTTCCATATTGGCAATTACCACACCTTCCTGATCACGTAGAGTAATTTGCTCACCGACTTGAACACTATCCGCGAATGTCTGGCTGATATCCAGGTTGATCGGTATGGGCCACAGGATACCGTCGGATAGGCGCATGTTGGCCAATATCGATTGGTAATCTTTCTCGCTGACAAAACCATCCAGTGGAGAAAAGGCGCCATTCAGCAGGAGTTCGATGTCACACAATTGACGTTTGGTGAGATCCCATGATTGGTTGGAACGGGCATTTCCCTTTTCCCGCTCAAGGTGGTTACCGGACACATATAAATTGAGAAGTTTGCCACCGTGGGCTTCAACTGGATGATTCACGCTAATACTCCGTCTAGCCAATGAGCTATAAGATAATCATAATCAAAATGGCCAAATCATAGGGATCAATCCTATGGATGTAATGCCGACGATGATACTTAGGGGAAAGCCAAGCCGTATGTAATCCGTAAAACGGTAACCACCGGGTCCTTGTACCATAAGATTGGTTTGGTAACCGATGGGTGTCATAAAACTGGCTGAGGCGGCGATCATCACCGCCACCGCGAACGTGGTGACATTGACGTCCAACGATTCGGCGGCGCTCACCGCGATCGGAAACATCACAATCGCCGCCGCATTGTTTGTGATGGTTTCAGTTAACAACACTGTAATCAGGTATATCATCGCGAGTAAAACGAAGGGATTAGTCCCCGCGATAGTCATGACCTGCGTTACAATCAATGCCGAAAGTCCAACCTTCTGAATGGCCGCGCCTAGTCCAAAAGCACAGGCAATCACTAACAGCACACGGAAATCGATGCTTTTTCGAGCTGCCTCAACGGTTAAACACCCAGTCATTCTTAATAAACCCGCGGCGAGAATACCGGCTTGCAGAATGCCGCAGATATTTAGTGCTACTATCGCCAACATCCCTACAAGTATAGCTAGCGCTAGAGGTGCTTTGTCGTGATTCACACTATTGGCATGACTGAGACGACTAATCAGAAGAAACTCACGGCTGTTGTGATATTTAAATAAAAAACCTTTTTGTGCCTCTAGCAAGAGCGTATCGCCAGGTTGTAGGACAATATTGCCAAGTTTGCCCACCAAACGTTCGCCGTTACGTGCGACTGAGAGCACCGCGGCGTTATAACGATGACGGAAACGAGCTTGACGAATACTCATGCCTACCGCTGGGCTGGCGCCCGCTAATACGGCTTCAAACAAACGCCGGTCTCGTTGTTGGCCATTAAGCTTGAATGCTTGAGTGGTGACGGGCACTAGGCCTCGAATTCTCCGTAGTTCCAATACCGAATTCACAGCGCCAGCAAATACTAACTCCTTACATTAAGCCACCGGCTCTGCCGGTGCGATGCAAATAGGCTCTGCCGTTCCAGCGTAAAGATTTGTTAAATTCACTTGGTCATACGTCAAGGTAATAAGAAGAATTGGATCACGCTGAAACATCGGAAAAAACAATAGATGGAACATTAAGGGATTAATATTCAGAGCAGTTTCAAAAATATGTTTCCAGTTTGATGTGGAATTATTTATTGAAAGTTATGCTAGTTCTTTGGGGTTGAGGATTCCACCTAAATATAAGCTCTTAGCCCCCTTCAAGGGGGCTTCCTCAAACCACCCGCTATGCGGGTGGTACTTGATTTGATCCCCCGCATGAAACTGGGTTTGTGGAGTTGCTGAAAATACTTCGTCATCACGGTTTATTTCTACCAAGTAAAGGCCGGGTAGGTGTCTAAGCCATCCCTTTCAAGGTGAAATAAAACACGATATATCAATAGGATAGAAAATAGTTGTAGACAAGCACCTTAATCATCTGGAAAATATCAAGGGAACTTATATTCGATGATGAGGGGTAGACATGAAATTCGACGACATTTTTCAGCGTTTTACAGAGAAAAGCCCGGTCGCCGTGAGCGTTCACATTCTGCTCGAACGGATATTCAGTCCGGACAAGCTCAATCAATGGTTTGAGAAAACAGCGGTTAACCAATATACGCGGGAGTTGTCGTTTTCGAGCCTTTTTGAATTGATGAATGGCGTGGTATTCAAAATGTTCCCTTGTGTCTTCAATGCCTATCAAAGTGCGGACGAGACGATTGGCGTTTCGGTCACGTCAGTCTATAACAAGCTGAACGGACTGGAAGCCTCTACGTCAGCTACCCTGGTTCACGATACCGCGCAAGAGATGACGGAGATTATCGAAGCCTTAGGCGGCCCGTGTAAACCGTGGTTACCGGGCTATCGTGTCAAAGTGCTGGATGGCAACTGTATCGAGGCGACAGAACATCGTTTGCAGGTGCTCCAAAACACTAAGGCTGGACCCTTGCCAGGAAAATCACTGAATGTGTACGATCCCGCGTTAGAGATGGTCATCGATGTGTTCCCCTGCGAGGATGGGCATACGCAGGAGCGGGCCTTGCTGGGGACGGTATTATCGACGGTCCAGGCACGGGATATCTGGATTATGGATCGTAATTTTTGTGTCCGGGGCTTTCTCTCGGGAATTGTTGATCGTGGTGGCTTTTTGATCTGCCGTCAACATGCGTCGATGCCTTGGACGGCTCTCGGCGATGAACGTTATGTGGGCAACACCGAGACGGGAAAGATTTATGAGCAATGGATCGAGGTCACCGATACGGCAGGGAGGGTTCGGAAATATCGTCGGATACGGGTTTGCCTGAATACCGCGACACGCGACGGTGAGCATGAGATTTGCGTGTTGACGAATCTACCGAAATCAGTCGCCGATGGCAGACTGATCGCCGAGATGTATCGTAAGCGCTGGACGATTGAAACCGCGTTTCAAGAATTGGAAGCTCATCTCCATTCGGAAATCAACACCTTGGGTTATCCGAAAGCCGCCTTGTTTGGATTTTGCATTGCCCTGGTGGCCTACAATCTATTGGCTGTTGTTAAAGCAGCGCTCCGGGCTGTCCACGGCGAAGAAACCATCGAGAATGATGTTTCCAGCTATTATTTAGCCGGTCATATTGGCAGAACCCATGAAGGCATGATGATCGCCTTGCCATCGGAGTACTGGGTTGGATTTCAAAGTCTTCCGCTGACTGAATTGGTTGAGGTGCTCCTACAACTCGCTCATCACGTCAAATTATCCCAATTTAAAAAGCACCGTCGTGGGCCGAAAAAGCCACCGCCAAAACGTGACCAATTTCCCAAGCAGCCACATGTCTCAACTGCTAGACTCCTTGCGGCAAAGAAAAAGAAAAAAATGGCACCTTGAAAGGGATGGATCCTACTAGCCCATATGGGTAATATGCCTAAACGTCAATTCGTGCCATTATTTGTTGAACTTTCGGTGGAATTATCCACATTAGCACGTCCGATCCATATATTTCATAGGGTTAAGGGGAATAAGTTTTTGAAAAAATGAATTGGAGGTGATCTAAAAAAGAAACCAATAACGTATTAAGGAAACTCGGCAGTCGTGAGTTAACAGCGAGAAAAGCGGGGCAAAACTACCCTCTCCATCGTAGTATGTTTGATGAAAAATTTTGAAGATCGCAGAGAATTAGAGCATAGAACGCCTCATTCAGTTTAATCGTCATCTATTTCATCGGAAACAGCCATCAAGCGGGCACGGATCTGTTGAATCATGCCATTTTCCTCAAGTCGAAAGAATTGTTTGAGGAACAATGGCGCTAAAATTTGCTTGACGGTTTTCTCCGATGGCAAATCACGCGATTGAGTGCGAAGATAAAGCGAGTGCTCAGACCAAATCGTATCTTGATACTGGAGCGCAATCAATTGCATTAACCCCAAGGCAATGGAGGCACAGAGCACGAAGATTTCATAGGCTCGCCAGCACGCTTGAACGGTATGAATATCCTGGGGCTGTGGGGCTTTGAGAAGACGATTGGAAAAGGGGCGTCTAGAATGTTTTGGCAATTTTTTAGTCCAAAAACGAAATTTAAAGGCGCCGATCACATGCTTTAACATCGCGAACATGATTTCAATGCGGGTTCTAGCACAATACAGTTCAACGGCATCAATGGCTGACAGCGTTAAATCGGAACTCATTAGAACCATTGGGCCTTTTGAGGTGACGGCGAGAATAAATAACACCTGATCAGCGATGGGCCGCCATAACAGTGTAAGCGTCATAACCCGGATGGATTCGGTTTTACCGTAGACTTGACAGGTCACCGTCTCAAACAAATGAAGGTGGTCGAAGCATTCTCTTAAACACACTTTCTCGCCATAGAGCGGCTGAGGTCCGGGTCGAGAGGCGGGTTTCGGTGGCGCGGGGAAATAACCCACATAGCTATTCTTGGCTTTGACCAGCACCTCAACCCACCGCGCCTGATGCTGGATTGAATAATAGTGGCAAGCTCGAAATACGCCCCCGGTTGAAAAAAAGGCATCCAACACCAAATAACACAGACAGTGATTCGTCACCGCAAAATGAATCGCCATGGCCACCAAGCGGTCGGTGAGCTTGATCCGACATGGATTATCGCGCTCGTCGTTCAACCCTAAATGAGCCCATCCCTGATGAATTTGAAGCTGCAAAGGACAACAAAAACAAGCGGATAACGACCCGATCAAGATGCCAATGCTGCCCCAACATTGGGCCCGAAAATAGCCGGGTTTCGTTTGCGTCTCCGATGACTCGTGCATCGATACCACGCCGGGCATCTTGCGTCCATCTTTGATCACCGCGGTATGGTCACCCAGAAGTATCGCTCGTCCAGCTACTTCAACGGATTTTCCTTGGCGATTCACAAAATCTTGCCAAGCATCGAGCAACGCCCCATAGACATACGCTTTGGATCTAAAAAAACGGAGCAAGCGGTAATAACCAAGTTCATCTAATAGCCAGAAACGACACAACGACGTCACGCCGATCATTTCTCCTGCCCCCATAAATCCAATCACAATGGCGCAAAACAACAACCAAGTACTCGATCTGGAAAAAACGCTTTGAAAGCTTTCTAAACTCTGAGAAATATACTGTTGCACGGGGTCTCCTCCTTCCATCTGTACTTCTACAAAGAAAAGAAGGATCCGTGTTTTTTTAGCAAATGTCTAGTCGTAATTATCGATTTCTATTTTCTACACTACTCATCTTTTATGAACACCAGTGGGCAATCTTAAAGCGCAGAGCTATCAATGGGTGATAAGACTTTCTTCCGTTGGTCGAGGTGACACATCGAAAAAATGAATTCAGGGCCTGAATAGTTACGTCAAATCGGATAGAACTCGTGACTGACGAGTAAGGAAAATACATGGAAGAAAAGGAACAGTTTAGGAAAGGCAAATGAAAAAGTAATATTAAAAAATCAGACGGAGGAGAGGAAAATGAACAAAGCAATAATTCTTCTGAGTGTTTTTATGGTCATTGTGGGGTGCGCCAGCCAATCGCCCGGCGAATACAACCAGCAACCGATTTGACTGGCGTAGAAAGAGTTCAGCAACAATTGGTAGCGCCGCCCTTATTGCCGGCGCACGAACAAATCGCTCAGGGCGGGCCTAAGATCGTCGAAGTCCACTTAACGGTGGAAGAAAAGGAAATCAACATCGGCAACGGCGCTAAAATCCAGGCAGCAACCTTCAATGGCTCCATCCCTGGACCCGCCATCGTAGTACACCAAAATGATTATCTGGAATTAACCCTGGTGAATCCCAAAACTAACACTATGGCGCACAGTATTGATTTTCATGCCGCAACCGGTGCTTTGGGAGGCGGTAGTTTAACCCTGGTTAAACCCGGTCAATCGGTTACGATCCGTTTTCAAGCGACTAAACCCGGGGTGTTCGTCTACCACTGCGCGCCTGGAGGACCGATGATTCCTTACCATGTGGTCTCGGGCATGAATGGAGCCATTATGGTGTTACCCCGCGACGGCCTAAAAGACAACCAAGGCAACCCAGTGCGCTACGACAAAGCGTATTACATTGGCGAACAGGATTTTTATGTGCCCCGGAATGGGAATGGGTCTTACAAAAAATACAGCTCATTACCGGAGGCCATGGAAGATACGCTGGCGGTCATGAAAACCTTGCAGCCGACCCATGTCGTGTTCAACGGTGCCGTGTCGGTGCATTGACCAAAAAAAACGCATTGCAGGCTAACGTAGGTGACAAAGTGCTTTTCATTCACTCCCAGGCGAATCGCGATTCCAGGCCGCATCTGATTGGAGGTCACGGTGATTTGGTGTGGTCCACCGGATCGTTTGCCGATACCCCGCAAACCAACCTTGAAACCTGGTTTATTCGCGGCGGTTCGGCAGGCGCGATGTTATATGAATTTAAGCAGCCGGGAATCTATGTCTACCTTAACCATAATCTGATCGAAGCAGTCTTGTTGGGGGCGGCCGCGCATGTCAAAGTCGAAGGACAATGGAACGATAACTTAATGGTGCAAGTCAGGAAACCCAATTGGATGGGTAATTTAAACGTCAGTACTAAGGCGGATCAATGATGAACAAACTACTTGCTATGATGGTCTGTTTGGCCTTATTGGTTTGGGAGAATGTGTTGAGGGCAGACGATAGCAACACATTGCAAGCAAAGTATTCGGCGTGCGCCCATTGCCATGGAATTGAAGGAAACAACAAAGAACTTCCGGGGCCTAATCTAGCTGGTCAAAACCGCGCGTATTTAGTCAATCAGGTCAATCTATTTCGCGGCAATAAACGGATCCATCCGGTTTTAAGTTCCACTGACTTAGAAATTCACAGTAGTGAAATAGATGCTTTAGTGGGCTATTACGCCAATTTGAAGCCGGAAAACCCGGTAACCAGGTTGGATGAAGACGGTGAGTTGATGTATTCCCCCTGTTCAGCGTGTCATGGCGCCAACGGCGAAGGGATAGCACCTTTTCCGAGACTGCTCGGACAAAAGCCCGCCTACCTGGAACAGCAATTGATCAATTTTAGAGGCGGCGCGCGCCAAAATGCAACGATGCAGGCCATGGCCATCAATCTGAGCGATGAGGAAATTAAATGGTTAGCGGTTTATCTGGGTTCTCAAAAGAAACCCGATGGCGTTATAACCAGCGAAATCGATTCCATCGATCCGAATGACGCTGACTACTAACGAAAATCAACCAGTAACTAAATCGAGTCCGCTTTTTTATGAAACAGGCGCACATCATATTCCGGAAGTCGATAATCAGCAAAAGCTGACCGGTATCATAACGTCAACAAACCTGCTCGGTGTGCTCTACACAGATTCAGGATACATACTTCCCACACGGAATCCAATTTTGCGAAGTATTAATCAACTCCTTACATTAAGCCACCGGCTCTGCCGGTGCGATGCAAATAGGCTCTGCCGTTCCAGCGTAAAGATTTGTTAAATTCACTTGGTCATCCGTCAAGGTAATAAGAAGAATTGGATCACGCTGAAACATCGGAAAAAACAATAGATGGAACATTAAGGGATTAATATTCAGAGCAGTTTCAAAAATATGTTTCCAGTTTGATGTGGAATTATTTATTGAAAGTTATGCTAGTTCTTTGGGGTTGAGGATTCCACCTAAATATAAGCTCTTAGCCCCCTTCAAGGGGGCTTCCTCAAACCACCCGCTATGCGGGTGGTACTTGATTTGTGGATAAGAAATTTAATGCCTCTTTCCAAATATTGTAAGCGTAAAAAACTAAGCCAAGACCATAGCGGTCAGAATTAATAGAAAATTCCGATTCCCTCTGAACTAAAACAATTTATGGACATATTCAACAAAAATAATGGGGAAATCAGGCCAAATCCAGCTTTTTCACAATAGAATCTCTATTCTCGGACAGCCTCCTAGAACCCCGCACCCTAAATAACTACGTTTAAGCGGCGAGGATAAATCGCCGAGAACAAGGCGCGACAGCGCAGGAATAGCCATCCTCTTTCAAGCTGTCGCAACGCGGTTATCGACGATTTAGACCGTCGAATAAACGTAGTTATTTAGGGTGCGGGTACTAGCAATGATTACTTACAAATTTCGTTGTATGATAACGAGCAAAACCATATCGATTTTGGCTTCGTATAGAATTTGAAGAGGGAAAAAAATGACCGATCAAATAATGAAAAAGTGCGTCAGATGTAATAAATCCACAGCGCACGCCCAAATGTCAACACCGATAGGCATTCACATCTTATTGACCTTTTTAACTTTCGGCGTCTGGATCTTCTTTTGGGTATTTAATATTACCGGCCGCAAACCCCAGTTCAGATGTACCGAATGCGGTAGTGTCGATAAATAGTTGTTCCCGTGCGCTTTCTTGGGAATGTAGACAAAATACATTTTACCGGCTGCTTCATTGGCGGTATTGACCTCCAGTACAGCGGAGTTTTTTCCAAATGTACATCTTCGAAGATCTAGAAATAATTAAACTGCTCGTTAAATTTGCCGTATTCATGGCGGTGTGCGGTTCAATCACAATGGTAGTCGGAGCATTCTTTTACTTTGGAACGCAGGGTAAAGATGGGCAAATTATCAATCCGAAATTCGGATTATTCGCACACAAAAAATTTCTTTTTGGCCTTTGTTTATATTTGCTAAGCTGGGTTCTCAAATTTGTTTTGCACTGGATCGATCCGTCGATTCCAATGTTTGGGCCTGCATTGATGATATATAGAATGTCGGGAGGTGAGCAGGGGTATTATGATGACTCTTTTATGGAATAGGAAGCTGTCCGAAATTAGGATCTGTAGGGGGGGTTTTTGAGGAGAAGCTAAATGATGAAATCAAATTATACGGAAGCTTTCAAAGAACAAGCCGTCGAAAAAGTATTGCAACGCGGTCCTAAAACCATACAAACTATTGCCAATGAATTAGACGCGAATCATTTATAGTTTTATATGAAATGCAAAAACCCGGCGCCATTTTTTGCAAAAGTATAAAGCTACCGGCTAATTTGGTTATTTTTACAAACTAATCCGTATTCCCCCCCAAAACCCACGCTTCGCCCCAGGACCCAAAAAGCGTGGATCATTGAACGCATCACCCAAGACCTCATTGGGTTCCCCAAGCAGTCCAAATGTTTCGTATTCCTTGTCGAAGACGTTGTCCACTTTCCAGAAGACGGATAGGTATTTGTTAAAACGATATTCACCCCGTAGGTTAAACACTATAAAGTCTCCGGTTTGGTTGAGTAGGTTTCCCTCATCCCCGCGCAGATACCGACCAGAGTTGTACAAGGCATCCCATCCAATAGTGAGGTTGGGAATCACGGTAATATCGGTTCCAAATTTCAGATTATGGTTAGCGATTCCGGGTATGCTATCCCCTGAATTCACCGGAATCGTACCGTTAGCGGCGACCCGTGGGTGGTTGGGGCTACTGACGGAAAATGAATCGCGAAAAGTAGCCTCCACAAAACTGTAATTCAAAAACCAGTCAACCGCCCCATAGCTACCGTTCAAGCCCAGTTCAACGCCCGTACGGCGGGTGTCTCCTATGTTATCGAAGAAACCTTCGTTAGCCGCTACACCGCCGGTACTCTGAAATATGATGTCATCTTCGTTGATAGTGTGAAAACCAACCACATTCCAATTCAGGCGGCCCACATCAAAGTCGCCGATTTGAGTCAGTTCACCCCGCAAACCGGCTTCCAACGTTTTTGCCACAACCTGGTCGAGTGGTGGATCGGCAAGGAAGGCGTTAGGTAAGTTACACGGTGCTCCAGGATCCGCGCAAACCAGTTCGACGGGTGTTGGCGCGCGAGTAGATTCACTATAGCTACCATAAATATTTAGCAATTGATGCGCCTGCCAGGAAATACCCCCCGCGGGATTAAAACGGTCAAAATCATGGTCGCCGTTAAGGGCGGGATTGATTCCCGAACGATCGCGTATAACGATTCGTGTGGAGTTGAAACGACCCGATACGGTTACATTAAGGTCGGGGGTAAGCGATAAGGTATCCGTCATATACAAAGACCAGGTACGGGTACGGGTCTTTACCCGAGTTGCTTCTTCTTGGACAAATCGTCCGGTTTGGGTGGTGCTTCGATCGTTATTGAGTTGGGCAACCTCGACTTCGGAATCGAATTCAGCAAAACCCTGGTTCCAGCCACCGCCCGCTATCAATTGATTTTCCAAACCAAACATATCGTAAAGAAAAGTATTCTGGAATGTTCCGCCGTAGCTGCGTTGCTCTTGTGTGCTAATGTTATTGATCGCATCATCCTCGTCGAGAACCGGGTTTCCGAATTGGTCGAGTACAATTACTTCACCTGCGCCTGGATTTTCACACCGCGATCCGGAATTGGCCGCCAGCATGCATTCTTCAAATTCACTGCCATCGCCATTAAATGAATCCGTATCGATAATTCGGTAATACATATTGCCGGAAAGCTGATTGTCGTTATCGATCCAATGGGAAAATTCTAGAATGCCCATACTTACTTCATTCTCCGTCCGGTCCGGCAATGTAAAAAACGCTTCACGGTCCTGCTTAAGGAGTTGAACCGGTAAAGGTCCATTGCCGATTAGTCGGCTATCCCCGTAGGTAAAGCTTAGATCTAGGGTGCTGGTTTCACCCCGCCAACCGACTGCGCCAAAAAAGTTTTTAACATCGGAGTTTGAAGCATCCCGCCAACCTTCTTCGTCAAAATAATTAATCGCCGTAAAATACCCAAACTTTTCGTTGCTCCAGCCGCTTTCGGCCTGGGCAACCACTCGTCCGAATGAACCCCCATAAGCCTCTATTGTCTGCCCTGGGTAGGTAAATCCGTTCTTGGTTTGGATAGAAAGTGCGCCACCCAATGTGTTCAGACCAAATAGGGGACTGGCGCCACCGATTAGATTAATACTGGCAACCGCATTTTCGGGCAACAACTCCCAGTTGATGGTATCCCCCAGAGGCTCTTGTATGCGAACACCATTCTGGTAGACGGAAATGCCCTGAGGAAGACCCAGCAAAGGCGAAGCGGAAAATCCGCGATACTGAATATCGGGTTGCAAAGGATTGTTTTGGGCATCGTTGATCGTCACGCTGCCGAGATTACGATTCATGTATTGTGTAAGATCCAAGCTTTGGGCGCGCCGCAGATCTTTGTCACTAGCCGATTGAACGGAGTAGGGCAGCTTTCCCTTAGACAAACCAACACCATGGACCGGTGTTACACCGATCACCTCCATTGTTTCGAGAACTTGAACTTCTTGGTTTGGGATAGCATCGCTACGTACCGATGCACTCCATAAAAAGACGAGCAAAATGGCTAGAACGAAACGAAAAGCGGTCAACAGAGATTTTCCTCCACGATTTTTGCTTGATACGCTACCGTATCAAGCCACATGGATGCAATAGAAAATTTCCCATTTTGGTTATTTGCACTGTTGGCTGTTCAAGTGCCTCGGCGGATGGGAAAAAAGCGGCGAATCCAAATTCGACAAATTCGATACCTGGAGTAAAATCTTTTTGACAACAGACTCACGGGAAAACGTTTAGCGATGAAGAAAAAAAGAGATCAAAATTACAAACCACGCACACGGCATCTTAATGAGGATAGTTCGGCAAAATATACTAATCGTTTGTTTCTTGAGTCAAGCCCCTACCTACTCCAACACGCCCACAATCCGGTTAACTGGTATCCCTGGAGTGACGAAGCCTTTGAAACCGCAAGGGAGCTAAAACTGCCCGTGCTTTTGAGTATCGGTTATTCGACGTGTCACTGGTGTCACGTAATGGAAGAAGAGTCGTTTGAAGACGAAGAAATCGCAAAGTATCTCAATGAAAACTACATCGCGATCAAGGTTGATCGCGAAGAACGCCCGGATGTAGATGGGATCTATATGGCAGCCGTTCAAGCTATGACAGGCCGCGGTGGTTGGCCTATGAACACATGGCTAACGCCTGACCGAAAGCCTTTTTATGGAGGCACTTATTTTCCGGCGCGGGACGGTGATCGTGGCGCCGGAGTTGGTTTCTATTCTCTCTTACAACAGCTAAAAAGTATTTACAATGCCCAGCCCGACAACGTCGCCCAACAAAGCCAGCAGCTTGCTAAGCATATTGCCAGTACTTTAGGCAAAGGTGGTCGCGGCGAAGGTCTACCTACGGCAACGATTCTTCACGACTCGTTCGCCGAGTATAAATCCGGTTTCGACTCAACGGAAGGAGGAATGTTGGGAGCTCCCAAGTTCCCCAGTAGCCTTCCGATCAGGTTTCTATTGCGTTATTACCGACGCACCTCTAACAGAGAGGCTTTGAATATGGCTACTCTGACATTAAAGAAGATGGCCGGTGGTGGCATGTACGATCATGTTGGCGGCGGTTTTCATAGATACAGTACTGATAGTGAGTGGCTGGTCCCGCATTTCGAAAAGATGCTTTACGACAATGCTCTCTCGACTATGGACTATTTGGAGGGATATCAAGCCACGGATGATAAAGACTTTCTTCGCGTTACCCAAGAAATTCTTCGGTACGTAAAACGTGATATGACGTCATCCGAAGGCGCCTTTTATTCGGCCACGGACGCCGATAGTCAAACCCCTAAGGGAGATAGAGAAGAGGGCTATTTCTTCACATGGACACCAAAAGAATTGGATCAGGCCCTATCTGAAGAGGCGTCTAAGATTGTAAAAGAGTATTACGCGGTTACAGAGTCTGGAAATTTTGAAGGACGAAACATTCTTCATACCCCAAAGGATGCTGCTAACATCGCCAAAAGCCTGAATATCTCTGAGGAAAAACTACACCAAGTTGTGAATGGCGCCAAAGAAGTATTATACAAGGTCCGCGACCCCAGACCTCAACCAATCCGAGATGAAAAGATTCTAACCGCCTGGAATGGACTGATGATCTCCGCTCACGCGCGATCCGGATTGATTCTTGGAGAAAGCGATTACATCGAGCGCGCCGTTATAGCTGCCGAATTTATCAAAAAAAATCTGTACGAAGGCGGTCGACTATTCCGAAGCTATAAAGATGGTATGCGCAAACACAATGCCTATCTTGATGATTACGCATTTTATATTGCGGCCCTGTTGGACCTTTACGAAGCAACGCATGATATCAAGTGGCTTAATTTTGCGATTGAACTCGACAACACGCTCGCCAAACATTACGAAGACAAATCGGATGGAGGTTTCTTTATGACGAGCGATGATCATGAACATCTTCTGGTCAGAGAAAAGCCCGCTTCCGACGGCGCCGAACCTTCTGGGAACTCCGTTGCGGTTCTTAATCTATTGAGGTTGCTCGAATTCACAGCGAATGATGCGTACCGGAAACGCGCCGATAATGCGTTAAAGGCATTTCACCGGAACCTGACACAGATGCCTACAGCACTTTCTGAAATGGTATTGGCTGTCGATTTTTATCTGGATAAACCCAAACAACTGGTGATCGTAGCGCCCAAAAACGAAACAAGTAAAATAGAACCCTTCATGAACGAGTTCAGGCGCTTATATCTACCCAATAAAGTGCTAATGGTGCTTACGGAAGGCGATGAGTTGGAGAAGCATGGTATAACCGTCCCGTTGGTTCAGGGTAAAATGGCGCTAAAAGGAAATGTGACTGCTTATGTGTGTGAAAAAGGCATTTGCAAACTTCCCGCGTGCGACCCACAAACATTTGCGAAACAAATCGCTACTATCGAGACTTTTATGGAGTAAGCTAAGCTGGAGTTAATCGCAAATGACGCTCTATGTCCGCCGCACAGCGGCTTCGTCCAACCATTTAGCCAAAAACCCCGGTCATAAGTTTCAACATTTAACGATTGCATAGCCTTTATTTATCCTGATTTCCTATGAAAAAAACACACTGTATTACCTTAATCTTCCTACTATTGTTTTCGTCGCAAAGCGCGATTGCCGACAGGGCTATTTTGGCTGGCGGCTGTTTCTGGTGTATGGAGTCAGACTTTGAAGCGCTGGAAGGGGTGAGCGACGTGGTGTCGGGTTTTACCGGTGGCAGTTTGAAAAATCCAACTTACAACGGGGACCACACAGGACATTACGAAGCGGTGGAAATCACTTACGAACCTAAGGTAGTCAATTATCAAGGTATAATGGATCATTTCTGGGTGAACATCGACCCATTCGATGATAAAGGGCAATTTTGCGACAAGGGCTCGAGTTATCTTAGCGCCGTGTTTGTCGCCACTTATGAGGAAAGAGCGGTTGCGGAGCAGTCGAAACAAAAGGTGATTGAAATGTTTCCCGGCAAAACCGTGGTAACGCCGATACTTGATGCGGTCACTTTTTATCCGATTATGGGTGACGAAATTCATCATCAGGATTATTACAAGAATAATCCGTTACAATACAACTACTACCGGTGGGGATGTGGACGCGACAAACGCCTGAAACAGATCTGGGGTGACAGGGCTACGCATTAGCTTGGGTATTAGAAAAGGTCGCGAAAATAAAAGCGGTTTCGCTTGCAAAATTGACGAATCAATAAACAGTATTGTGAAGCAAGTAACTTGACCCCTAACTCAGCTCCAAAAAACGACTCCTATTGTAGCAATCTGGTAGTAAAAGCGAACAGCTTTCGAGGTCTTATTTCTCCTTTTCCATCATAACAGGCATTGCTGCTTGTAAATAATGTACCATCGACCAAAGCGTCAGTGCGGCTGAAATGTAGAGAAATAAGTACCCCAAATTTCGCATCGGAATCCCTATAAAATCATCCCTGAATAACAAAGCGATGATTGCGACCATTTGGCTGATGGTTTTAAGTTTGCCCATCCAGGAGACCTCGACTTTTCCCCGATGGCCAATTTCAGCCATCCATTCTCTTAATGATGCGATTGTGATTTCCCTACCGATAATTATCGCGGCCGGGATAGCCAGGTAGGGGGAAGGGTCTGCTTGAACAATAAGAACCAATACGACAGCCACCATCAATTTGTCGGCAACCGGGTCCAGAAAAGCGCCAAACCGTGTGGTGAGCGCCATTTTCCTAGCCAGATAGCCATCCAGCCCATCGGTAATGGCCGCAAGCGAAAATATAAAGGTACATGCGATATTCGACCATTGCCAGGGTGAATAAAAGAACAGCACCAATACGGGTATCGATATGATTCTAAACAGAGTCAGATGCGTTGGCAGATTAAATTCCATATTACCGAATCGGGTGAGTGGTTAAACTAATACACTCATCTTAACCTATTTTGGTAGTCCGGCGTAATCGACCTCGGCTTTTTTGATTCCGCCTAAATCCCCGATTTGTTTAAGCGGTAGCTGACGGCGTATGGACGTAAGCCATTCCTGCTCCGGATGCACAGGAAATAATAATATGGTGAAAAGGGGGAATAAAATCGCGGAGGCGGTCCGCTTTTATTACCGTATTTCTCACCAGAACGACAATCGTTCTCTTTGTCTATTTTGTGGACCCTGGCAACAGGGTCGGGCTCCAAATTACGATTCCCTTGTTAACGCGATTTTCGAATAATCACGCCAAACGATTGTTCTCAAATCGGGACCTGACCCCAAAATTCACACTATCTATTTCTAGAAGCTATCGAATCGGACACTTTAGTTTGTAGTGGAAATCTGTGTTTATTTATATCAAATACAGTATAATTATTTCCTATGAAAGATCTTCTTTGGATGGGCAGTAGTTTTAATGACCTCTTAAAATTTACAGCGACTGCACGCAAAAAAGCGGGCTATTAACTTTATCTTATCCAAACCGGCGAAGAGCCCGACGACTGGAAACCGATGCCCGGTATCGGCATAGGCGTTCGGGAAATACGTCTCCATGAAGATGGAGAACACAGAATCATTTATGCAGCAAAGCATCCCGAAGGTATTTATATCCTTCATGCCTTCCGAAAAAAGACCAGGAAAACCCCACAAAACGACATCGAAATGGTAAAGAAATACTTTCGCCAAGAGAAATATTGAGGAAAAGCACATGACCAATATCAACCATACAACCCCGGCAAATGGCAATATTTTTAAAGATCTCGGTTTACCGGAAGCGGAAAACCTTAAGCTACGCGCGGAACTCATGGTCGAAATACGTAAATACTTCAAAGAAAGCGGTTTAACGCAAGCAGACGCCGCCAAAACTCTAAAGACCACCCAGCCACGGTTGAATGACGTCATCAAAGGACGGATTGAAAAATGTACGATAGACCGCTTGGTTAATATGTTAGCGGAAGTCGGTAAGCATGTTGAAATCGCCATCGTCACGAACAGAGCGACCTAATGTCGTATTCAACTATTTCCGGAATATAGGAAAAACAAACCACCTTATCCTTCATGGAAATTGTCGTATATTCTTTGCGCTAACCGACGGCTAATTCCTTGTAAGCCGGCTAAATCATCAGCGCCGGCTTTTTTGATTCCAACCAAACCTCCGAATTGTTTAAGTAGCAACTGACGGCGTTTGGGACCAAGGCCGTCTATTGTCTCCAACACCGACTGGGATTTCGTCTTTCTCCGCCGTTGCCGGTGTCCGGTTATGGCGAACCGATGTGCTTCGTCTCGAATATGCTGGACCAACAAGAGCGCCGGTGAATCCGGCGCCAAAATTATGGGATGGGTATCGCCGGCGATAAAAATCGATTCCATTCCCGCCTTTCGGGCATGTCCTTTGGCAATACCGGCAATCATCAAATTTTCAATACCTAGATCGGATAATGCCTTCGTCACGGTATTAACCTGACCCTTGCCGCCATCGATAAACAAGATGTCGGGGGCTTGATATTCACCCTTTTTTATCCTCTTGAAACGGCGGGTAACCGCTTGGGCCAGGGCGGCATAATCATCATTCCGGCGTATTCCTGTGATATTAAAAATTCTATACGACGATTTTACCGGTCCATCTTGATCAAAAACAACGCACGAGGCTACCGTTTGATCCCCTTGGATATGGCTGATGTCGAAACATTCCAGTCTTTTCGGCTGGTTTTCGCAACCCATTTCCTCCTTTAAGCTTAAAAAGCGCCCATGCAAGTGTTGCTTATTAGCTAGCCTGGCGCCCAGGACATTTTCAGCATTTGTTTCGGCCATTTTAATCCATTTGAGCCGGTCTCCCCTCGGATTGTGTTGTATCCGCACTTTGTGTTGGGCTTCATCGCTTAATACCTCCGCCAAAAGCACCGGATTTTTAAGTGCATGGTTGATCAAAATTTGGTTGGGAATTTTTTTTCCAAGATAGTATTGGGGAATAAAGGCTTCCAAAACCTTATCGGCCAATTGAGGCTCTGGCATTTTCGGGAAAAATGCCTTATCGCCAATGTGCTGGCCATTTCTGATAAAGACCACTTGGACGCAAGCAATTCCGGCTCTGGACGCACAAGAAATAATATCGGTATCATCGGCGCCTCCACTGACAAACTGCTTTTCGAGAACGCTTCTTAAACTGGCAATTTGATCGCGGTAACGGGCTGCTTGTTCAAATTCCAGAGATTGGGACGAGTGTTCCATTCGGTCAATCAGACCTTCGATCAAGCGATCACTATGCCCTTCCAGAAACAATAAGGTGTCATCGACATCCCGTCGATAATCCTCGGATGTCACAAAGTCTACACAAGGGGCGGTACAGCGCTTGATCTGATATTGCAAACAAGGTCTTGATCTATTGTTAAAATAAGAATCGTCGCATTGCCGCACCGGAATGACTTTCTGCAACAGTTTCAGGCTTTCCCGCACCGAACCAGCGCTGGGGTAGGGGCCAAAATACCGTCCTTGCTTTCTCTTGGCTCCACGGTGGAAGGCAACACGAGGAAACTTTTGCTCTATTGAGATATAAATATAAGGGTAACTTTTATCATCCCGAAGGGTAATATTGTAGCGGGGCTTATTGCGCTTAATGAGTTGGCTTTCCAGTAATAATGCTTCACCTTCGGTATGGGTTACCTGCACTTCCATGGCGCTGATTTTAGAGATCAGAATCTGGTGTTTTGGGGAAACGGGACCGGATCGAAAATAGCTGGATACGCGCTTTTTCAGATCCTTTGCTTTGCCGATATAGATGACTCTATCGTTTTGATCGAGCATCTTATAAACACCCGGGCGATGGGTCAAATTCTTGGTAAAGGCTTTTGCATCGAATTTGACGTGATCGGCGACATCGACTTTCAATTCTTTTAGTTTTTTTACCCCTCTAATCAGCATTGCTCACCAACTTTCTAACGTGAACCCCATGGTATATTCGAAATTCTTGGCATTTGGCACAGACCAAAAATATTTTTTACGCTTTATCCAATAAGTTAATTATAATTCGGAAAACATCTTTGAACATATCCGAGGTCAGACGTTTTGTTTGAATGTTATACCGGCTGCAATGATAGCAATCGACCATGACTTTCGATTCGTTGATATTGTGAATTTCAGCGTGTTTAAAGGGAAATTGTTGTTTCCTGAGATCAAAGGCTTTTAAGACGGCTTGGTGAGCAATGCCGCCAAGAGCCAATATGACGCTATTAGCAGGCAATAATTTGAATTCTGCTTTTAAAAACGAATTGCAATTGTGAATTTCGGCGGCCACTGGTTTATTTTGAGGAGGTAAACATTTAACCGCATTGGTGATCAAACATCCCTTCAAAACCAGCCCATCATCACGGGAAAGCGATTTCGGATGGTTACTAAAACCAAATTCAAACAGTGTTTGATAAAGAAGTTTTCCCGCAAAATCTCCAGTGAAAGGACGACCGCTAGCATTCGCGCCGTGCATTCCGGGAGCCAGCCCGACAATGACAAATTTAGCTTCTGGATCCCCGAAGGCTTGAACCGGGCGACCATGGTAATCCGGATGAGCGGCTCGTATTTCGCTCAATAAGCCAGCCAATCTGGGACATTTTTCACAGGATGGGTCGAAACAATTTTTATCGCTTTCCATCTGTTGAAGAATTCGAAAAAACGATGTAAAAATCTAAGCAACATAAAAAAAGGGCTATCAAGCCCTTTTTCCGTAAACCAAATTAGCAATCAATATCCTATTCTACGGCTTTCATACTTAAGCGAACTCTTCCCTGTCGATCAATCTCCAAAACTTTTACTTTGACGGTATCGCCCTCGGATAACTTATCGCTTACATTTTCTACCCGCTCATCCGAAATTTGAGAAATATGAACCAAGCCGTCTTTCCCCGGAAGAATGGTAACAAAAGCGCCGAAATCCATAAGTCTGACGACACGACCGTTATACACTTTCCCAACTTCGACATCCGCTGTGATCTCTTCGATCTTTTTCCGGGCTTCCAGGCCGGCTTGTTTGTCGACGGAAGCAATCTTAATTACACCATCGTCGGTGATATCTATGCTTGCTCCAGTTTCTTCGGTGATGGCGCGGATGGTGGCTCCTCCTTTGCCGATTACATCACGGATTTTGCTTGGGTCGATACTAATGGTAATAATCCGGGGTGCGAAATCCGACATTTGCTGTCGTGGTTCGGACAAGGCTTCGTTCATCTTTCCCAAAATATGCAAGCGCCCTTCCTTTGCCTGGCCTAAGGCTTTTTCCATAATTTCGGCGGTGATCCCATCGATCTTTATATCCATCTGCAACGCGGTGATACCGTTTTCCGTGCCCGCAACTTTAAAATCCATATCGCCTAAGTGATCTTCATCCCCCATGATATCCGAAAGCACCGCGAACTGGTCATCCTCCTTGATTAATCCCATGGCAATCCCCGCAACCGGAGCTTTTACCGGAACACCTGCATCCATCAGTGACAGGCTTGTACCACAGACCGAAGCCATTGAGCTTGAACCGTTGGATTCGGTAACTTCCGAAACCACACGAATGACATAAGGAAAGGTATCGAAATCAGGTAGTACCGCTTGAATCCCACGTTTCGCCAGACGCCCATGTCCGATTTCACGCCGTTTGGGTGAGCCGACAAAACCTGTTTCGCCCACGCAAAATGGGGGGAAATTATAATGCAGCATAAAGTGCTGCTTGTATTCACCTTCTATGGCATCGATGATTTGCGCATCTCTTTCTGTACCCAGGGTCGTCATAACCATTGCCTGGGTTTCACCACGTGTGAATAATGCGGAACCGTGGGTTCTTTTGAGTAAACCAACACGGGCGCGAATGGCTCTAACATCCGCGAGATTTCTTCCGTCAATACGTTTTCTACTGGTCAACACAGTCTCACGCACCGTGTGTTTTTCCAGCTTTTCTAAGATCTGGCCAATCTCGGCCGGGTCGTTCTCTTCGTTAGCTGAGTATTTTTCGACGACCTCTTTTCTGATTTGTTTCAGTTTCTCTTGCCGAGTCAATTTTTCCGGCACTTGATAAGCTAAGGAAATCGAATCGCAAGTCTCACTCTCAATGGCCGCCTTTAAATTCACATTCATTTCAGGCGTCACCCATTCAATAAGCGCATGACCGACTTCAGCGGCCAACTCATTAATCGCTTTGATCGCGGGTTGCATTTTCTGATGCCCGAAAAGAACCGAATCCAGCATGACCTGTTCGGGTAATTCCTGGGCTTCCGACTCGACCATTAAAACCGCATTTTCGGTTCCCGCAACAACCAAGTCGAGCTGGGACGAAGCGAGTGCGGTTTTACTTGGATTAAGTACAAAGCCCCCATCAATATAGCCCACTCTAGCACCCGCAATCGGCCCGTTGAATGGGAGTCCGGAAATTGCTAATGCCGCGGAAGCACCCAGGATCGCGAGAACATCGGGATCGACTTCAGGATTCAGGGATAAAACCGTTGCAATGATTTGTACTTCGTTGGTATAACCCTCAGGGAACAAAGGACGAATTGGCCGATCAATAAGCCGGGATGTCAGGGTTTCTTTCTCACTTGGTCTGCCTTCTCTCTTGAAAAAACCGCCGGGTATTTTCCCCGCGGAGTAGGTTTTTTCTTGATAATTTATGGTTAAGGGAAAAAAATCCCTTCCAGGAATCGCTTCTTTTTTCGCCACCACCGTCACAAGCAAAGTAGTTCCTTCCACATCTATTAAAACGGCACCGTCCGCTTGCCGTGCGATTTCGCCTGTTTCAATAACAACTAAGTGCTCACCGTATTGAAATTCTTTCCGAATTGGATTCACGTTTAATATACCTTTTAGCTGCGGTTATGATTATGTAACTATTCAATTGATCCCTGATTAGCTGCACAACTGCGTTGAAAGTACGCATTTACACTTGTAAACCGCACTCTCTCGCCTTATTCTGAAACTAATCAGGGGCAATCCGAAGAGCTACATGGAGTTTGCTGAATAGTTAATTTATTTCCTTAAACCCAATCGCTCAATGATTGACCGATAGCGCGTCAGGTCTTTTTTGTGAAGATATTTGAGTAACTTTCGACGACGATTGACCATCCTCAATAACCCTTGGCGAGAATGATGGTCCTTTTTATGCTCAGCGAAATGTGGCGTTAAATGGGTGATTTTCGCGGTTAGAAGCGCTATCTGAACTTCAGGTGACCCCGTATCGCTGGATGACAGCCTAAAGTCTTCTACGACCGTATGTTTTTGTTCCGCGCTAAATGGCATTTATTTACACTCCAAATGATAATTAAATTTAAACTGGGCGATTCTATCAAGAGCGCTAGATTAGAACAACAACGATTGATGATTAAATCAAGTACCACCCGCATAGCGGGTGGTTTGAGGAAGCCCCCTTGAAGGGGGCTAAGAGCTTATATTTAGGTGGAATCCTCAACCTCAATGAACTAGCATAACTTTCAATAAATAATTCCACATCAAACTGGAAACATATTTTTGAAACTGCTCTGAATATTAATCCCTTAATGTTCCATCTATTGTTTTTTCCGATGTTTCAGCGTTATACAATTCTTCTTATTACCTTGACGGATGACCAAGTGAATTTAACAAATCTTTACGCTGGAACGGCAGAGCCTATTTGCATCGCACCGGCAGAGCCGGTGGCTTAATGTAAGGAGTTACTCTAAACCTGGCGAGAAATGCGGGCTAGACATTCATTAATCGGCGTGGAGCAATTTTTCCATCGGCTAGTACTTCGCCAATCCCGAAAAAGTGTTCATTTTCGGTCAACAATTTAACCCACCTTTGTTTCGGCGCTTTTGGCGAAAAAACAGCCTGTCCCTGTTTGACAAAAAAAGCAAGTTCATCGGACAAGCAGACGGAAGGCCAGGATTTCAATGCATCGAAAACGGAAACTAAGCTGTTATGGAGATCCCCAGCTTTTGAGAGGCATTCCAGGTCTTCAATTTTGTATCCATCGGCAATAGAAAATTCGCCAACCCGGGTACGGCGTAATTGTTCAACGTGCCCACAAGATCCCATGGCATCGGCAATATCTTCCGCTAAAGTTCGTATATAGGTACCCTTAGAACAATGAACATCCAATTCAAGTGTGTCATCGAAATAATGCAAAAGCGTTAGTTCAAAAATTGTCACTGTTCGGGCTTTTCTTTCGACATCGATTCCTTGTCTGGCCAGTTCATAGAGTCGCGTACCATTGTGCTTTAATGCGGAATACATGGGGGGAACCTGAGAAATTTCCCCATTAAACGTTTCTAATGCCGCAAGAATTTCGTTTTCATTAAAGTCGTGTATTGGTTTTCTTTCAACAATTTCACCTTCCGCATCGCCTGTCGTTGTCGAGAGCCCAAGTTTTACCTTAACACGATAACGTTTATCGGTATTTAACCAGAAAGACGAGATTTTCGTCGCTTCACCCATACACACAAGCAATAACCCACTCGCAAGAGGGTCGAGGCTACCCGTATGGCCAGCTTTACGGGCATGAAAAAGTTTCTTGACCTCTTGTAGCGCGGCATTAGAGGAAATACCGATTCGTTTATCGAGTAATAAGACTCCATTTATGTTTTGGGCCAACCGGCGATTTCGTACCATTGAATATTACCAATCGAAAGACAGCCTACTAGAGATCACGATCCGATTGATCAATTTCGATTCCATTGAGGAGCATCGATATTCGCCGTCCTTGCTCGATAGATTCATCATAAACGAACCGCAATTTAGGAATATTTCGGATTCGCATTCTGGCTCCCAGTTCGTGACGAATGAATGGGGCAGCTTTACCCAGGGTACCTAGAAGTGTTGATCGGTCGGATGCACCTTTCTGCTCGATTGAAGTCACGTACACTTTTGCCACCGAAAGATCCCTTGTTACTTTCACCGCGGTTACACTGATAAAACCAAGTCGGGGATCTTTTATCTCCCTTTGTAGTATCCCCGCAAGCTCACGCTGGATTTGTGATGCCACACGGTCATTTCGGCCAAATTCTCTGGGCATTAAATAGTCCGTTGGACCTTTACTTTTTCGTAGACTTCGATCTGATCCCCAACTTTTATATCGTTGTAATTTTTGACCCCAATCCCACATTCCATGCTAGATTTTACTTCAGGAACATCATCTTTAAAACGCCTCAGTGATTCCAATTGGCCTTCGAAAATGACTACGTTGTCCCTCAATACACGTATTGGAAGGTTTCTCATTACATGACCCTCGGTAACCATACACCCGGCTATGGCGCCGAGCTTTGGCGAACGGAAAATATCCCTCACTTCCGCGTTTCCGACAATTTGCTCCTTGATCTCAGGCGATAAAAGACCGGAAATAGATTTCTTGACCTCATCGATTGCCTCGTAAATTACGCTGTAATAATGCAGGTCAATCTCTTTTTCTTCGATAAACTTTCTGGCGCTGCTATCTGCGCGCACATTAAAACCAACGATAATTGCGTTCGAGGCCAGGGCAAGATTAGCATCGCCTTCGTTAATACCACCGACCCCACCCGCGATTACATTAACCCGGACCTCATCATTCGACAGGCTGGTCAATGAATCCCGGAGGGCTTCCAGGCTGCCTTGTACGTCGGCTTTGACGATGAGATTCAAATCGATGACCTTACCCGATTCCATCTTAGAGAATACTTGCTCCAACTTCGCCGCCTGTTGAGCCGCGAGCTTGGTCGAACGCGTTTTCTCACTTCGTTTAACGGCAATTTCCCGCGCCGTACGTTCATCGGGGACGACCGAAAAATCGTCGCCAGCGCCAGGAGCACCGGATAAACCTAAAATTTCGACCGGAGCAGACGGTCCAGCTTGGTTCAAGGTCTTACCATGCTCATTAAACATGGCGCGAATATGACCGTATTCTTGGCCACATAATATAATATCGCCTTTGTTCAAAGTTCCTTTTTGGACAAGGACGGTAGCCACGGCACCGCGTCCTCTATCCAGTTTCGATTCAACAACAACGCCCGATGCATGTCCTTTAATCGGCGCTTTGAGCTCGAGAATTTCCGCTTGGAGTAAAAGCGCTTCGATCATGGCGTCAACACCTTCACCGGTTTTTGCCGAAACATTGATAAATTGGCAATCTCCACCCCACTCTTCGGGCACGACTTCGATTGCAACCAGTTCCTGCTTAACCCGTTCGGGTTCTGCATCCGCTTTATCAATCTTATTGACCGCAACTAAAATCGGAACACCCGCCGCACGAGAATGTTCAACGGCCTCTTTGGTTTGCGGCATCACCCCGTCATCGGCGGCGACAACAAGAATAACAACATCGGTCGCTTGCGCTCCGCGCGCGCGCATCGCCGTGAATGCGGCGTGTCCCGGGGTATCGAGAAAGGTAACGGCGCCATGATCGGTCTTCACTTGATACGCCCCAATATGCTGGGTAATACCACCGGCTTCTCCAGCAGCGACACGACTATTTCGAATATAATCCAACAATGACGTTTTCCCATGGTCGACATGCCCCATTATGGTAACCACTGGAGCTCTGGGATATTGGTCGAATTGATTCGATTCTATTGAAGACAGCAACTCGGATTCGAAATCCTCTTTACCTTGCAATTTAACTTTATGCCCCAGTTCCTCAACAACAATAGAAGCTGTTTCTTGGTCTAAGGACTGGTTAATTGTCACGATAACACCCAGGCCCATTAAAACCTTGATCACTTCAGTGGCCTTGACGGTCATTTTCTGGGCCAACTCAGAAACGGTTACGGTTTCGGGTAAAATGACCTCGTGGACGATGGGCGCCGTTGGTTTTTCGAAACCGTGCTTTGTTTCCGAAACAACAACCTCGGGCCGCGAAACCTTCGATTTCTTTTTCTGACGTTTTTTCCCTTCAGAAACATGAAGCTGTTTTCCTCTCCCCTGTTTATCCGTTTTCGCAAGTTCAGCCGTTCCAGCTTTTTTTGACGATGGGACCTGACCACCTTTTTTCCTATCTTTTACTGCCGGTTTTACAGGTTGAGCAGCTTTTCCCTTTGCTTTCTTCGCCAATTCCTGTTGACTTCTTTTCTCTAATTGTTGTTGCTGTTCCTGTTCCGCCCGCTTTGCCTCTTCCTTAGCCATTACCAAAGCTTCCCGTGCTTTTCTGGCCGCCGCCTCTTCTTCTTGTTGACGCCGTATTTGCTCTTCTTCCAGCTGTAAACGCTTGGCTTCGATTTCTTTCTCTTTTCGCCTTAGAGCAGCTTCTTCAACATCGAGGAGTCTTGGTTGATCTTCAGAAATAATGTTGGGCTTTTTAGTTTGAACCGTGACATTGCTTTCATCACCCAATTCACTTCGCTTTATATAGGTACGACGTTTTCGTACCTCAACGCTGACTGTCTTAGTGCCGCGGCCAGGAATTCGGCCTTGTTTCAATTCACTGACGGTTCTTCGCTTAAGGGTCACCTTTTTAGTGGGGTTTGAAGGGTCGCCCGCCTGTTTTCCATGTTCGTGCCGCAAATGAGATAGCAGTTTTAACTTTTCGTCATCGTTCAAAACATCGTCAGCCCCACTTACGGCCAATCCCGCATCGCCTAGCTGAGCGATCAAACGGTCTAAAGGTATACCCACTACATCTGCAAGTTGTCGTATTGTAACTTCGCTCATCTCACGTGCTCTCCCGACGGATTCGTTCACTTGTCTTCGGCAAACCAAGGTGCACGAGCAGTCATTATCAACCGTGCTGCTTGTTCCTCTTCGATTCCTTCATACGCAATCAAGTCATCGACCGATTGTTCGGCCAGCTCTTCCATCGTGGTAATTTCATGGCTGGCCAGCATATACGCCATCTCCTTTTCCATCCCTTCCATCTCAAGAAGATCCTTTTCCGGATGAGCCACATCGAGCTTTTCTTCCGTGGCAATTGCTTTAATCAACAACGCGTCTTTGGCTCTATTACGCAATTCCTCAATAAAGTCCTCATCGAACTCTTCAATTTCCAGCATTTCCTTAGCAGGAACATAAACTAATTCTTCTGCGCTGGAAAAGCCCTCTTGAACCAGGATCGAAGCGACATCCTCATCGACGTTCAATTGTTCGACGAACGACTGTACAAGCGACCCCGATTCCGAATCGGCTTTCTCATCAGCTTGCTCCTCACTCATCACATTTAATACCCATCCCGTGAGCTCGGAAGCCAAGCGAACATTTTGACCGCCACGCCCTATGGCCTGGGAGAGGCTGTCGTTACCCACCGCGACATCCATGCTATGGATATCTTCATCGACCACGATCGAAGCCACCTCTCCGGGAGACATGGCATTAATCACAAATTGGGCTTCGTTCTCATTCCAAAGAATGATGTCAACCCGTTCGCCCGCGAGTTCATTCGACACGGCTTGAACCCGCGAACCTCGCATTCCCACGCAAGCTCCCACGGGATCAAGTCGTGGATCATGACTCTTCACAGCGATTTTTGCTCTCGACCCGGGATCGCGAGCCGCCGCAAGAATTTCAATCAGACCTTCATTAACTTCAGGCACTTCTAAACGAAATAACGCCGTGAGAAATTCAGGGGCGATCCGGCTAACCACAAGCTGGGGGCCGCGAACCTCTTCCCTAATGGCCTGTAAATAACCTCGAACCCGGTCTCCGACTTGAAAAGCCTCCCGTGGGATTACTTCGTCTTTCGGTATTATGGCTTCGGCATTCGCCCCAAGATCAAGAAATATATTACCGCGTTCGACTCTCCGAACAATACCCGCCACTAATTCGCCGGTTCGATCCCTATAGGCTTCAACGACTTTTCTTCGTTCGGCTTCACGAACTTTTTGCACGATGACTTGTTTGGCAACCTGTGCTCCGATTCGCCCAAAACTAACGGATTCCAGCGGTTCCTCAATAAATTCGCCTTCTACAATAACAGGGTTTTTCCGTTGTGCATCCTCAAGCAAAATATGGGTGTCTGAAAAATCCGATCCAGCATCAATTTCGTCAGAAGACTCGATCACCTTCCAGCGCCTAAACGTTTCATGATCGCCGGAATCTCTGTCAATTTTTACTCGAACGTCGATTTCCTTGCTATGCCGTTTCATCGTGGCCATGGCCAAGGCGGATTCAATTGCCTCAAAAATCACTTCTTTGTCGATATCTTTTTCATTGGAAACAACATCCACAACTAATAAGATTTCTTTATTTGCCATTTCGCAGCCCTATCATCCGTTGCTGTTTCTCATCAGGAACCAAACGCGCTTTTTTAATCAATGAAAACGGGATTTCAATCTTGTCCCCCGCCTCTTCAATGACGACGTAATTGCCGTTAACGCCTATGAGTTCACCTCTAAAATTTGTTCTTTGGTCGAATTTCTCAATTAACTGAATAGTAACTGTATTTTTCTTAAATCGCTCAAAATGTTCTAGTTTAAACAAGGGTCTATCCAAACCCGGTGATGAGACTTCAAGCTGATATTGCCCGGGAATTAGGTCTTCCACATCCAAGGCGCCACTTAATTGATGACTGACCTTTGAACAATCGTTTACTAAAATTCCAGTCTCCTTGTCAATATATACGCGCAACAAAGCATTTTCGTGCTTCGGAATATACTCGATACCCACACATTCATACCCTAATCCAGTCACGATTGGGTCAACCAGCTCCATCAACCGTCTCGGTACGCGCATCGTATTAATAATCGCCCATAAAAAATGGGCCAAAGGCCCATCCTATAATATTTTTATCTCCACCAAATAAAAAACCCCTTATGGGGCGCTTTCAATTGGTAGCGGGGGCAGGATTTGAACCTACGACCTTCGGGTTATGAGCCCGACGAGCTACCAGACTGCTCCACCCCGCGATTGAATCAAGCATTATAAGCATTATTTTTTTTATCTCAATAACTTCTTGAGATAAATTTTAATTATTTGCATGAGACTAGTCACTTTAATCCAATTCAATCAGATACGCCCCAACAAATTTCAATAGTTCATCCATCGAAAATGGCCAGTGTAACTCTTTCCGGGAGCCGGAATGGCATACAACCGGTATTGCTGTTCCATACATTTCAAACAACAAGTCGTTATCGATGATATCAATGGAGTCCCACTCAAAATTTTCATGGCAACGTTGTTGTAATCCCTTAAGTAGCTTTTCAGCTTCCCCGCATAAATGGCATCCCTCGGTGCCGTACAGAACAAAGGGTTTCAAGCTCTTGATTAATCGGGTTCGTACGAGAGATTAGGGGCCAACCACCGTTCGGCCTCCGAAAGATTCATGCCTTTACGTTGTGCATATTCCGCGACCTGATCGCGCCCGATTTTCCCGACATTGAAATATTGGGAGTCGGGATGGGAAAAATACCACCCACTCACGGATGCAGCCGGGTACATTGCGAAGCTTTCGGTCAGCTCGATGGTAGTGGCTTTTGTTGCCGACAACAGGGAAAACAAAGTCGCTTTCTCGGTGTGGTCAGGACATGCCGGATAACCGGGGGCCGGGCGGATACCAGTGTATTTTTCTTTGATGAGTTGTTGAGCATCCAGTTGTTCGTCCTGAACATAACCCCAAAATTCTTTTCGAATCCGTTGATGCATGCGTTCGGCAAAGGCTTCGGCGAATCTATCCGCTATTGCCTTTAACATGATACTGTCGTAGTCGTTATGATCCTTTTCAAATTCCGACAGGATGTTTTCGATACCAAGACCGGTCGTCACCGCGAATGCACCGACATAATCTCTCTTTTGGGTCGTCGCGGGCGCGACAAAATCGGCGAGACACAAATTTTGGCGGCCCGGCGGTTTGATATTTTGTTGCCGCAAATGGTGTAGCACTGTGGCCGACTTATCCCTGTTTTCGTCGCCATAGACCAGAATGTCATCGTCAAGGCTATTCGCCGGGAACAGTCCTATCACCGCGTTTGCGGTCAGCCATTTTTCACTAACCACTTTGGCCAGCATGGATTTAGCATCCTCGAAAAGTGAACGGGCGTGTTCGCCTACCACGTTATCGTCCAGAATTTTAGGATAACTGCCTACTAATTCCCAAGTCTGGAAAAACGGCGACCAATCAATATGATCCACAAGGTCTTCCAGCGGATATTCAATGAAGGTTTTGGTTCCAAGAAACGAGGGTTCAGGCGGGGTGTAACCATTCCATTTCGGATCGAAACGATTGTTTCGGGCCGACTCAATTTTATGTTGTTTAACCTGGGTACGGCGTCCTTGATGGCGCTTTCTGACATCCGCGTATTGTTTTTTGATATCGGCGATATAGTTGTCTCTGAGTTCTCCGCTGAGAAGACTACCGACAACCCCCACACTTCGTGATGCATCGGACACATAAACAACAGGGTTTTGATAATTTTGTTCAATCTTCACAGCGGTATGCGCCCGAGATGTGGTCGCACCACCGACAAGTAGAGGTATTTCAAAATTTTGACGTTCCATCTCTTTTGCGACATGCACCATTTCCTCCAGAGACGGGGTGATCAACCCACTTACCCCGATGATATCGACCTTTTCATCGCGTGCGGTCTGGAGAATCTTTTCGCAGGGGACCATCACACCCAAATCAATTATTTCGTAGTTGTTACATTGAAGAACGACACCGACGATGTTTTTTCCAATATCGTGAACATCGCCTTTCGCTGTTGCGAGGAGAATTTTTCCGTTCGATCTGGACTCAGTATCTTTTTCATCCTCCATATACGGCATCAAATAAGCCACTGCTTTTTTCATGACGCGCGCCGATTTAACCACCTGGGGCAGAAACATCTTTCCCGCTCCAAACAAGTCTCCGACCACATTCATACCATCCATCAAGGGGCCTTCAATGACGTGCAGCGGTTTATCGGCGGCCAAGCGCGCTTGTTCTGTATCATCTTCGATATAATCGGTAATCCCTTTCACCAAGGCGTGCTCCAAGCGTTTTCCTACAGGCCATTCGCGCCAGGCAAGATCCTCTTTTTTTACGATCCCTTCGCCGTCGCCCCGGAATTTTTCCGCAACCTCAAGCAAGCGATCCGTAGCATCGTCTCTCCTATTTAATATGACATCTTCAACCCGATCCCTGAGTTCCTTTGGAATATCTTCGTATATTCCCAACTGACCGGCATTGACGATACCCATATCCATACCGGCTTGAATGGCATGATAAAGAAACACGGCATGGATGGCTTCACGTACTAAATTGTTACCACGAAAAGAAAACGAGACATTGGAAACCCCACCGGATACCAAAGCGTGACCGAGACTTTGTTTTATCGCGCGCGTGGCTTCGATAAAATCGAGCCCATAACGATTGTGTTCCGCTATACCGGTAGCGACCGCGAAAATATTCGGATCAAAGATAATATCGTGTGCCGGAAGGCCGACATCCTCCACCAATAATTCATAAGCGCGTCGGCAAATCGTGACACGGCGCTCTAAGGTGTCGGCCTGTCCCTTTTCATCGAACGCCATGACGATTGCCGCCGCACCATAGCGTTTTACCAACCTGCCCTGCTGAATAAATTTTTCTTCGCCTTCCTTCATGGAGATCGAATTGACCACGCCCTTCCCTTGAATACACTTTAACCCGGCTTCCAGAATCTCCCACTTTGACGAGTCGATCATAATGGGAACTCGAGAAATATCCGGTTCGGATGCAATCAATTTGAGAAACCGAACCATGACTTCTTTAGATTCGAGCATGCCTTCGTCCATGTTGACATCAATTATTTGCGCGCCGTTTTTAACCTGTTGCCGCGCGACATCCAAAGCGGTTTCGTAATCTTCATCTTTAATCAGCCTTCGGAATACAGCCGAACCGGTGACATTGGTCCTTTCTCCCACATTGACGAATAATGAATCAGTGGTAATCGCCATAGGCTCCAGGCCGGATAATCGACAGGCGGGCTCCAATTCCGGGATTTTGCGCGGTGCAATTGGTTCCACCGCGTCGTAGATAGCTTCGATATGCGTGGGTGTGGTTCCGCAGCAGCCGCCGACAATATTCAAAAAGCCACTTTCAGCCCACTCCCTAAGTTCATCGGCCATGGCTTCCGGTGTTTCATCGTATTCACCAAATTCATTGGGTAATCCGGCATTTGGATGAGCCGAAACATAGGTGTCGGCAACGCGAGATAACTCCTCGACGTACTGACGCAATTCCTGAGCACCCAAAGCGCAATTTAAGCCAATGGAGATTGGCGCGGCATGTTTGAGAGAATTCCAAAACGCTTCGGTGGTTTGACCCGATAGAGTACGGCCCGATGCATCGGTAATGGTGCCGGAAATCATCACCGGTAAGCGGACCCCATTGTCATCGAAATACTGTTCAACCGCAAAAACCGCTGCTTTTGCATTTAACGTATCGAAAACGGTTTCGATCAGGATAATATCGGCTCCACCCACAACCAATCCATCAACCGACTCAGTATAAGCATCAACTAATTGATCGAAGGTGATATTTCTAAAACCCGGATCATTAACATCCGGAGAAATCGAGGCAGTGCGATTGGTAGGGCCAAGCACACCGGCTACGAAACGCGGTCTGTCCGGAGTTTTTTCTGTTATTTCGTCAACGGCTTTTCGCGCAAGCTTTGCTGATTCAATATTGATTTCACGGCTTAACTTTTCCATTCCGTAGTCCGCCATGGCGATACAGGTAGAGTTGAAGGTATTTGTCTCGATGATATCGGCACCCGCATCCAGGTAGGCAAAATGAATTGCTTTGATAATTTCGGGCTGAGTCAGTGACAATAAATCGTTGTTACCTTTTAAATCGGTATCCCAATCAGCGAAGCGATCTCCACGGTAATCTTCCTCTTCGAGCTTATAACTTTGAATCATGGTCCCCATCGCGCCATCGATGATGAGAATATTCTTCTTCAGTTGCTCCTTTAAAATACTAGAAACCTCTAATTGTCGGGTCATAACTATCGCTTTCCCCAGTCTATTCCAATCTATAAATGGCCCTGAAACAGAGGGGTAGAGAATCTACCTGAAGAGGCAAATCAGGCAATACTCCGCTCCTGCTCAAAGATGGTTTTGAAAAGTTTACGTTTGGCCTCATTCATCTGTTTGACTGCGTCATTGTCGCTGATTGAGAAGGCAATTGCATCCAGCTTTTTAAAGGTGGTCCCCAGTTTGAGATATTGGTTTGCATCAGGTAATGATTTGAGCTTCTCGTAGGGTGTCATCATTAACTTGTAGGGATAGCTCTTTTTCACCTTTCCTTTGTTGTCTTCTTTTGGGACAGGAAAAAAGCAAGGACGATGGAAGTTGATATAGGGGTTGAAATACTCTCTGTGAAATTCATTAAGTTGAGGCGCCCAGTACCCCGGGATATGGTCGTACCCCAGATGTTTGCGGATGATGGTTCCGTTCTTGGACTCGGCGAGTGCATTGTCGTTGGAATGGCGTGGGCGTGATTTGGTCAGGTCAATATGGAGCTTTCCGAGCAGTTTTGCCACGGTATGATTGATGTATTCCGAACCGTTATCCGCGTGAAATGCCAGGATGACAAAAGGGAAGATTTCGATCAGCATCTCCAGGACCGGAATCATGAAACGCTCAGTAATCCGTTCTACGGAGAATATACATTCAAATTGCGTGACTTCATCAACCGCATTGATATGGTAAACCCCTTTGATCCCATCCAGGTCGCCCTGATGGACTGTGTCGATCCGTAGAAAGCCTGGTTTACCTTATGAATTGGGTTTTCGTCGCTCGCCTATCTGAGAGCGTTTTGAAGCGGTTTTATCAAACTGGCGGCGCTGTCGTTGATAACACGTAGAATGACGAAGATTATAGAGATGGGCAACCGAAATCTTTGCTAAGCGCCCATAGCGATAATCCTCATAGATCAAAAGCATCCGCTCACAGATCTTCTTGGTGGCTGCACCGCAGAGTGTCCCATGGAGCTTGTCGGTCTCAGCTAACAGCACTGCGTCCTCAGGGCGGTAGAAGCGTTCAAATCCCGATGCTGTACGCTGTTGGCGCTTGATGTATCCGGTTTTTTTGTATTGCTGTACCAGCCGTTTCACTTGCCGTGGAGAATAGCCACTCACCTGCTCCAGATAGCGGATGATCAATCCCTTACCGTTCTTGCTGCAAGAGATATAACTGAATTTGACCAATGTACGCCGAATCCACTGGTAGCGCTCTTCCTTGTTGGTAATTGAAAACTCAACCTCCACAGTTCCTTCGAGAAAGATGCGGACGTCATCCAATGTTTTTATCTTTTTGTCACTCATATAGATCACCATAGGTGACCATCATGAGCAGAAATTACTCCTCAGGTACAGGGCCGTTTCACGTTGGAATCACGGCTCCCGTTCAGGGCCATTTCATATTGGACAAGACTTCCCCTTGCGTTATCCTTTGATTTGTTGCCATAATGGCGAACTATATGAAGCATGGTTTTTTTCGTTAATCGTGAATTGGATAAGATTGTAACGGGTGTTTTTGCGGAAATAAAAAATAAGTGAGGAATATCAGATGAAACCCAGTACCACCATCATATTCAGCATTGTGTTGCTGTTGATTCTAGCAACTTTTAATGTCAATGCGGAAGTTACTTTGAATTCGCCGTCCGAGATCCTTGGAACCTGGAAACAGGAATACTCGGCCCCACAAATCGACGGTGAAAAGAGGCCGTCCAAAGAAACATGGGAATTTCGTAGCGATGGTATGCTGACCACAACCGCTTATGACAAACGTTTACCGGGAGGATCGTTTTCAATATCGGTAAAATTCGAAATTAAAGATGGAAAAATCCTAGCCAATGAACCGGGAAGGTCGAGAAAAAATACCTACGTGGTCGTAGAAAAGGAGGGGGATGCCATGATTTTGCATGGCGGAATGGACGCTTTTTTATTTTTTAATAAACAGTAAACGGAGAGTATAGGTATGGGTGCGTATAGTGGAATAATAACCTTCGCGATTGCTTTGTGGTTTCATCAGTCGGCAATTAAATTTAATCGAACCGTCGGAGACGAAGACAAAAAAAGTGCTTGGGTGTGTTTTTGGCTCGGCGCCGGAACCTTTTTTAGTGGAATCATAATTGGTTTTTTAATAAATTTTGTCATTGTTGAGTTAATAGGCGGGTTGGCTGTGGGAATCGGCGATGCCTTTGGACAAGCAAGTGGAGCCGATACAGGCCCACTTGCAATATTTTTCGAACTTTTACCGCTGAGTTTGGCGTTACTGTTGTCATATTGTGTGCGGGAATGGTGGGTTGTAAAAAAACGACTGGAGTTACCAGGAGTTTTATCCATGCTTTCGAAAAAAGGCGACTAAACACTTTGGGAGGCTGCCCGAAAAGAGAGGGTCTCCTCGGACGTTTCGGTGAGGACTTCAGTTTTTCAATAACTCAAAGATATCGCCCCGAAAAAGATCGACCTCGCTCGGTCGATCTCGATTAGCTATATTTCCTGATTATTCTCACTGAATCCGTTCACCGGGAACCAGGGCTTTCCTCGGTTCCCGGTGAACGGATACAATTTCCGGAATGAACTTACATCATAAACAACAATCTTATTGTTGTGTCTGGTATACTCCCGCGAGGGGAATCGTGTGTGCGTGGTTTTAGAATCAACACGCGTGATGAGGCTGGATTTGCGAATTTTTCTCAAGCGTAAATACAGCTGACACCTAAAAATAATTGATTTAATTTTATAATAAAAATTCCTCGCTTCCCCAAGAGTAGAGGAGTAATCGCTTAACGTGGGGAGAAATATTATGCAATCCTTAGAGACAATTCTTCAATCCATACAGTCAACCATAGATTCGGTTTTTTCAAATTTCCTAGCGTTTATTGATCCTATACTGGCTGATAGAGTTTCCGGGCTAATTTTGGCCATTGGTGTCGGCGCTCTTGTTACGGGCCTGATCGTTTGGGCGGTAATGAGGAGAAGCCGAAGAATTAAATGTGAGAATATTCAATCGGAAACCGATGAATACTGCGCCAGACTTCGGAATCAGTTAAGAAATAAGCTTGAACGTCTTGATCTTGTGGAAAAATCACTCCAAGAAAAAGACCTGGCGCTTACCGTGTCTGAGCGCGAACGCGCCGAGCTCGCGCAACAATTTATAAAAATTGAAGAGCTTAGCGGGCTAGTCCAATCTGAAGCGGTTCAAGCAGGAAGCTCTCTTGAGCACGATATGACTATCGGTCAAATAGCCGCAAACCTGCAAGAAAAACTGGAAGGGTTGCATAATCAAATTGTCCAACAAGCGGCGATTATTTCAAACTTGGAAACGGAGGTGGGGCACGGACACGACAATCTCGCTCATTCGATAGTCAGTAAAACACAGAACCTCCCCGAGACGGCCAGAGCCAAATTTGAGGACCAAGTCGTCAAACCCTTGTATGAACAAATCGAGGGGATTCGGGAGAAAGTTAAGGGCATATCAGTGACGGTTCAAGCAATTCCCCAACAAACACGGGAAAATCTTAACAAGCTGGTTGTAGATCCGTTGAATGAAATCACCGCGAAAGTGAGTAACATCCCACAACTTACGTCAGAGCAGTTTCATTCCATAGTATTGAATCCATTGCAGAATCAATTGGAGGATCTGAAATCGAAAAGCCACCAATTTTCGGGGCAAACGAAGGATATTTTTGAGCAACAAATACTTAAACCATTGCAGAAATATATGGATGCGATAGTCAAGTTAGGACATCAATTTCCGATTCAAACCAAAAAGCAGGTCGAGAAAATCCTTAAACAAATTCAAGAACAACTGGGTTCCGCTTCCGGTTTCAGCCGTGATATATCCAAGAAAACCATGGAGAGTGTCGACCAATGGATCGTTCAACCGATCCAAAAGCAATTGTCGAAGCGGCCACATGTTGCAACATCGGCGGCTGCTATAGTTTGGCTAGGAATGTAACGTTTTGATTATAGAATTAGGCGGTTAAAGCCGACTCTAATTGATATAGAATCTAATAAATCCGGCACTTTTAACACCAGGGGCAATCGTTCTGGTTGCCCCTTTTTCCTCCCTCCAGATCCCTACATCTGAGTACCCTCAGCTTTAAATAACCGTTGACTGTAAATCGGTAACCGCGAGGGTATTCCGGATACCCGGTTCCGAATTCTTAGGGGTACCAAAATAGAATCGCTAAAGTTCTCGGGAATAGCGCCGCTAACCCTTTTGGAGGTGGTAATTATGCGGAGTTCACGCGTATATCCGCCAGATATTTAATTTTCCGGTTACTGATCGACCGGAAATATTTCGGAGAACAAAAATGCCTCAAGTCATCAACACTAATGTGTCGTCATTGAACGCGCAGCGAAACCTCAATACATCGCAAAGTGCTTTAGCCAGGTCGCTGGAACGCTTATCTTCAGGTCTCAGAATTAACAACGCAAAGGATGATGCAGCGGGCCTGGCGATTAGTAACCGACTGACCGCGCAGATTAATGGATTCAAATCAGGGGGTTCGAAACGCCAATGACGGTATATCCTTGGCGCAAACAGCGGAAGGAGCCTTACAGGAATCGACCAACATTCTTCAACGAATTCGTGAGTTGTCCATTCAATCGGCCAACTCCACAAATTCCGCCAGTGACCGTAAAAGTCTGCAAGATGAAGTCAATCAACTTGTTTCTGAGCTAGACCGGATTTCCAGCGATACTACATTTAATGGCTTGAAACTGCTTGATGGCTCGTTCTCCGCTCAATCATTTCAGGTAGGGGCTAACGCCAATCAGACCATCAGTATTTCGGTTGCGGGCGCCACCGGTGAGATTTTAGGGATTAATCAACTCGATACCAATAACCTGACAGCGGGCATTACCGCGGCAAGTTCATCCAATGCATCGCCCGGTTTGGATTCGCTGATCAGCGCAGCGAGTAGTACGGATGTTGCAGCCGCTGAAGCTTTGGCGGTTGCCGGTCAGACCATCACGGTAACCGATTCGACCGGTGCTCAAGTTGCAGCGGCGATTACAGCGGGCGACTCCGCCATCGATATTGCGGCGGCGTTAACCGGCGTCACAGGTATTACCAGCGCCACGGCTAATTCCAATTCGGTTTCGATTGATCTGTCATCGACAGCCGCGATCGAAAATGGGGACACGGTTTCATTCGATTTATTGAGCGACGGGGCATCGTCGAACGTATCCTTTGTTCGTAATACGGCAGTCACTTTGGAAGCCGATATCGCCACGGCGATTGCAGTCCCTGGTCAGGTGGCCGATGTCGTCACCACCACCACCGCGAATACGGTGACGCTTACCAGCGCCACGGGCCGCAATATAGGTATCGAAAACTTTAGTGTTGGGGATATTGGACAAGCCGCGACCCTCAATGGTTTTCAGAATCTCGATCTTAATTCCACAACAACGATCGACGCTTTCACTAACTTTGTCAATACCGATACTGCGACATTTACGATTGATACTGGTGTGGGCGCGGCCGTATCCATTGCTGTGACAATTGCGGATGCTACCAACCAGATAACGATTGCAGCCGACTTCGCATCGGCACTAGCCACACAGGCTACAGCTTTAACAGCGGCTGGAGTTAGTTTTGTCGACAATCTCGATGGCACCATATCTTTCACTGCAGATGGTTCAGCCGGGGCTGCGTTCCTTGATTTTACCTCAACCGTTCCCGGTACAGGCGGCGATGAGACATTTGACGTCTCAACTGATGCGGGCCATACCGTGACAAACGGCACCTTGAACTTATTTGCCGGCGGAACATCGGACGTATCAGTCGATAACGTCGTTACCTTCACCGCTAACACCCAAGCGCAGACTGTAGCGTTGTCACGTATAGATACCACCGATGCCAGCGCGGTTGCTACAGCCTTTAGGACTGGCTTGACTGGTAACATCACCAATGTAACCGTCGGAGGCACGGGCAGTAATGTTACGCTCACTGCCACGGCGGAAAGTGCCGCTGACTTTAGTTTCGGTTCAGGTCAGCAAAATGCCGGCAACGATGATGGCACCTTTGCGATTTCCTTGGCTAATGCGACCAGCACTACCGGTAATGGCACTTTCGTTTTAAATAATACCGACGCGGAAGCTGTCACTCAAGTTACCGCAACCAGCTCGCTCGCTTTCGGCAACGCGACGATTACGGAAGGCGGAACCACCGACAGCGCCGTACAAACCGGATCGGTTATCCTTGTTTTGGATGATGGCGCCAATATCACGTCCACTGTCGATAGCACAAGTGGAGGGATACTCAACATTTCCGCCGCCGGAACCAACGCTACTTTGACTTTGGCGGGTGAAATCGATATCAGCAACGGTAATCGCGTGGCTGCTCAGACTTTAACCATCGTCGGTACAGGTTCGGATACGGTTGATCTCATCGCCGATGCAAACGCTAAAAGCATCGCCAGTTCCATCAATAAATTGTCCGGAACTACCGGAGTGACCGCTGAAGCGAGTACCACGGCAACGATATCCAACTTAACCGGCGATAGTACCGTAAGCTTTAACCTCTTCGGTAGTAATAACACGGGAATATTGATTTCCTCTGCGGTTACCACAACCAATCTCAATTCTTTGGTTTCAGCGATCAACGATAAAACAGGAAACACCGGGATTACGGCGAAACTCAGCAATTCGGGAGATTCATTGGAATTAACCAGTTCAACCGGTGAAGATATCCGATTTGAGGATTTCGAACACTCGGCGGCGGATACCTTAACGACTCAGACCATCAATGTTGCCGGCGCCACCGGTAATGCCGTAGTATTATCCGACGGAGGTGCGACTGCCGAAGCCGCACAAACCGATTCGACCGTAGTGGGTGGAACCGTGACCTTTAAAGCCACTGGTGGATCGTTTAGTATTTCCTCGAATATCACCGCGGCCAGCGGCGGGTTGTTCACGGGAGTTGCCAACGAATCCCAGGCGAGTACGTTGTCCAGTGTTTCGCAAATAGATATAGGCACTCAACAAGGCTCTCAAGATGCCATCAGTATCGTTGACGGAGCCTTGGCGCAAATTGACGGAAGTCGTTCCTCTCTTGGGGCCATTCAGAACCGATTTGTATCCACCATCTCGAATCTGAGCATTGCTTCCGAAAATCTCAGCGCTGCCCGAAGCCGTATTCTTGATGCGGATTTCGCGGCGGAAACGGCTGAGTTGACACGGACTCAGATTTTGCAACAGGCCGGCACGGCGATATTAGCTCAGGCTAATGCGTTACAGCAAAACGTCCTTGCTCTATTGGGTTAATTTCCGTCAGAAAAATATCCCCCTCTCCCATGAGTGAGGGGGGAGAGAATGGGAGGGGTGGCCCGACAGTTCATTTTATCGAATGAACTATTCGGTTTCGCACGATTTTTGGTGGTCCTTCTCATCATGAATCGTGTGTTGACGAGCAATAGGTCATACCATGATTTCCGAGACGACATCTCCATTAAACTCGATTCCTAAACAGGCTATCGATGTTCCCGATTCGGTGCCTTCAACCGTCGAAACACTTCGAGCGAAACGGCAAGAATCAGCCGATGAACGGCAAGCCTTACCCCCGTTATTTAAAAAAGATCAGCCCCTGACAAGCCAGGAATTAGAGGCTGTGGTAATTCATCTGAATGATTTTCTTCAAAACATACAACGTGAGCTTCAGTTCAGTGTCGATGAAGAAAGCGGGCGAAATGTGGTCAAAGTGATTGATTCTTTGAGTGACAAAGTGATCAGACAAATTCCCTCGGAAGACATGCTGGCCGTTGCCCGTCGGTTTCAACGAGATGACAGTGGCTTACTGGCTAACGAAATGGCATGAATTTGGCTTAAGTTTGGTATGAGTCTGGATCGAATAAAAGCTAATTATCTTGGTGTTGCATAGAAGTAGTGTGAGAAATTCAAAATGGTGACGACGGTATTGGGTATCGGTTCGGGCTTGGACATCAATAGTCTAGTGACCCAGCTTGTGGCTGCGGAGGGTGGGCCAGCCAGTTTGCGTTTGAATAGACAGGAGGCGGAGTTGCAGGCCGAAACGTCGGCATTTGGATTGTTGAAAAGCGCATTGTCTGAATTTCAAACGACACAGCAGGGATTGTCCGCGACCCAGGATTTTCTATCCATTAATACGGCATCCAGTGCCCCGGAACTTTTTACCGCCAGCGGTTCGGGAAATTCCTTGATCGGAACCTATAGCGTTAAGGTTAATGCATTGGCGCAGTCACAGAAACTGGCCTCGAAGGGATTTGATGAAAACACGACGGTAATCGGAACCGGGCAATTGACCTTTAATTTCGGAACCTATGACAGTGGATCCAATATTTTTACGCCCAGCACTCAAAATGTACCTCAGATCGTCACTATTGATGCTTCCAATAATAGTCTACAGGGAATTCGAGATTCCATTAATAACGCATCGATCGATGTAACCGCATCGATCGTGGATGATGGTTCCGGGAAACGATTGGTATTTTCATCGAACAATAGTGGCCTGGAAAACAGTTTAAAAATTACCGTATCAGAGGGTTCGCCGGAGGATGATCTGGATGATATCGGATTATCTCAATTAGCTTTTGATCCCACCGCGGATGAAGGGGCTGGTAAAAATCTGCAAGAGATCGTTGCCGCTCAGGATGCGCAAATTGAGGTGGACGGTTTGACGATTACCCGGGCGGGGAATACTATTAGTGGTGTGGTGGAAGGTGTAACCCTGGAATTGTTAAAAGCGGATGATTCAACAACGGAGCGATTGTCGGTTTCCGCGGATAATACTGTTATTAGTAAGAAAATCGCGGATTTCGTCGGTAGTTATAATGCCTTAAAGGTTACCTTCTCAAATTTAAGCGCCGTCAATGCCGATTCCGGGACATCGGGTGAACTGGTGGGAGATTCCACACTCAGGAGCATAGATCAGCAGATTCGGCGTTTATTGAACGATCCGGCGGAAGGGCTTAGCGGATCGATCAGAACTTTGGCGGATATCGGTATTCGTACCCTGGGTGATGGTACCCTGGAGTTAGATTCAAATATTCTGAATACAGCGATTGCTGAAGATTCCGACCAGGTTGCGGCGCTATTTTCGGTATCTAGGCGCGCCAGCGATTCATTGGTGGCAATCTCCTCGTCATCCACTAATGTGGTTCCGGGAAACTATGCTATAGAAATTACTCAATTGGCTACCCAAGCGGTTTATTCAGGTGCTTCCACTGGAGCCTTTCCACTGTCAATCGACGGGGACAACGATACGTTTTCCCTTAGAGTTGATGGCGTGCTATCCGGGACCCTGTCTTTAACTCAGGGAAATTTTAATAGCGGCGAGGATTTGGCGAGTGAAATTCAGGCTCAGATCAACGGCGACACTGCGTTAATTGACGCAAGTGTCAGTGTTATTGTCGATTTCTCGAACGGTCGCTTCACGATCACCTCGTCGCGCTTTGGCAGTGGTTCATCCATAGAAATTGTTTCGGTTGATACAAATTCCGCATTAACCCTGGGCATTCCCATCGCCCAGAAAGTCGAAGGTAAAGACGTAGTCGGTTCGATCGGTGGGATTGAAGCAATCGGTGCAGGCCGAACATTAAGTGGTACTGGAGCAGCGGATGGTTTGGCAGTGGAGATTCTTGGGGGTGGTTTGGGTCCCCGAGGGGGAATATCCAATGGATTCGGGATATCCGCCGGCCTGAACGATCTAGTGGGCCGGTTTCTTGGTTCTAATAGTCTTATTGACTCCAGACTTGATAGCCTGAAAGTAAAAATCTCAGGCATCGACGAAGACCGATTGAATCTGAATGATCGTTTAACAACCTTGGAGGCTCGTTTAAGAAGACAATTTACCGCGCTGGACGTGTTGGTCGCGCAATTGAACATCACGAGCGAATTCTTAACCCAGCAATTGAAAAATTTGCCGGGGCCTCTATTAAGGGATAGGTAATACAGTAAATTATAAAATTAAGGTGAAAACATGAACTCTATGGCTAGTCTCGCAATTCGTCAGTATAAATCGGTGGATCTGCACGGCCAAATCGCTGATGCGAATTCCCATCGGTTGATTCAAATGCTGCTGCAAGGCGCACTGGAAAAGATTGCTAAAGCAAAGGGTAATATGGAACGAAAAGAAATTTCCAGTAAAGGAGAAAATCTTGGTCTGGCGATTACGATTGTCGGTACTTTACAATCAAGCCTGGATTTGGAAAAGGGTGGCGAGATTGCGAAAAACCTCGAAGCATTGTACGAATATATGAACCGATGTCTGTTGGAAGCAAATATAAGTGACGCTGCGGGGAAGTTGAATGAGGTCAGTTCGTTGTTACTCGAGGTTAAAGGAGCGTGGGATGTGATTCCTGATGAATTTAAGACATTACCAGCGAGTTAATTTGTTACCCTTTAATGATTCTGACTATCTCCCTTACCAGGCTTTCAGCATCCAGGCCGTGGGCTTTCAATACTTCATCGTTACGACCACAAAATGGGATTTTCCGCACGCCAAAACAGTGAGCGCGGGGACGTGTGGCCAATCTAAGCCGCATGAGTTCCGCGGCAATGAGCTGTCCTTGGCCGCCCTCAACGTAGTGATCGTCGATTGTAAAAACCCATGGGTAGCCGCTGACCGTTTCACGTAGCCAATCTTGGTCGATACGGTTTAGCCAGGGAAGGTTGACGATGTTAAGCTGAATGCGGTGTTCCTCCGCCAATATATGCGCCGCCTTCCAGGCCTGGGTCAGCATTATTGGACCATAAGCTATAACGACGGCATCTTTTCCCTCACGTAGACTCACGCCTTTGCCGCAACTGAGTTGATCATAACCTACCGGTAAGTCGTAGGGCGCCTCGCAAGGGATGGACACCAAACGAAGGTAGGTGCTACCGCTCGCATGTCTCAAACAATATTCCACACACAGTCCCACTTCACGTTCACAAGAGGGTTGCAGCATTTCCAGGGATGGAATTCCAGTAAGGGATGCGATGTCTCTTACCGCCTGATGGGAATGGCCCGGGCCACCCGGCAACAATCCAGCCAGCGATCCCACGTACATAATTCGGGTGTTCTCGGTGGCGTTATTGTAGATTTGTTCGTTGGGTCTTGTCGACAGAAAACAGGCAAAGGAATGTACTACGGGAAGGAGTCCTTTCAGGGCCATGCCGCCGGCTTGGGAAACCATGTCTTGTTCGGCGATACCGCATTCGAAAAATCGATTCGGAAATTGTTCTTCGAAAGGTAACAAGCCACAATCCAGAGCCAGATCCGCATCCAGGGCTACAATGCCGTGGTTAGCTTCCGCTTCCCGCACTAAAGCCGATCCATAGGCCGGTATAAGGCGCTGTGGATTGTCAGATATCGGGATGGGTAATGAAGTATTTTGGTCCGTCGTGATCTCCGGCGCGCCAAGGTCTTTTAGGCAAGTATTGACCGAAATGAGCAGCTCATCCACAGCTCGGGTATAGGCGTCATCGTCCGGCGCCCCACTGTGATAGGCGTATAGCCGTTGATCCGACGCCATGACGGTATGCTCCATAAAAGAAACTCCACGGCCTTTAATGGTATCAGCGATGATCACCTTGGGTTTAGCGGTGATGCCTTTTTGTTTCGAGAGTATCCGAGCCAAAGCATCAAGGTCATGACCGTTGCAACGGTCCACATACCAACCGTAAGCCGAAAATTTTGCTTCCAGATCGCCCAAGTCGCTGACTTTGGACACCAGCGTGTCGGACTGAACCTTATTATGGTCGACGATGACGGTGATTTCCTCGAAACGCCCATTTACCGCGGAGACCAGCGATTCCCAAAATTGCCCTTCCTGAAGTTCTCCATCCCCCGTCAATACATAGACTCGCACTGACTTACCGGCAATTCGGGCGGCGCTGATCATGCCCTTGGCTTTTGAAATCCCCATGCCAAGTGAACCGGTATTGGTTTCGATGCCTTCGGTATGGACGTCGGGGTGTCCTGGAAGGCCACCGACTCTACGCAAGCGGTGGATCAGTTGAAACGGTAACCTTCCCATACCCGTCAATACGGCATATAGCCCAGGGGCATCGTGACCCTTGGACGAGAAATAGATGTCCTCTCCCATTGGCGCGTAACGCAGCTCATTCAGATGCAACCAGGAAACAATGTCCAAGCTACTAAAGCTGCTTCCGATGTGACCGGATCCCGCGCGGGTAATCATATACAAGGCATTGATTCGGGCTAATTTGGCAAATAAGGCTGTTATTACCAGGGGATCCTGGCTAAGGGCTCTGATGCGGTCAAATTCAGACTGCGGAATGTATTTAAGGTTATTCACGGAAGACTCTCCATTTCTGTTGGGACGAACTGACCGATGTTGGCGTGCTTGCAATAGTACCTGAATCCGTGACTTCACTACGGCATAGAGCGCAAGCTCTTGCTATCACGGCAGTTAAAAAAATGCCCACTTAACCGGGTGAAGCTAAGATTTTTTAATCCCCTGTAAAACCAATATCTTGCACCCTGTTATCCGCATTAAAGTCACGGATTCAGATAGTAGGTATATGTAGTAGCCATGCGCGGACCGCATCGTATCTCGAAAAGGATTCGTAATCCATAAAAACTGTTAAAGAATATAAAACAAATGCCGATAGAATAAACAAGAAATTAAATTACAAGGGGAATTCATGATGAGCGTTGGTGAACAAGCAACCGATATTCAAAAAATAATCTTTTTAAGCGAAAAGATGCTGTCACAAGCGCACAAGGAAGACTGGGAAAACGTAACGAAGATTGAAAGCCAACGCAGAGAACTGGTCGCATCGTTTTTTGCACAGCCGATTCACGAACGGAATGGACAACTGTCTGACGTCATTCGACTGATTTTAGACAAAGACCGCGAAATTATAAGACTAGGCGCGGGCAGAAGGGACAAATTGAGAAGCGCATTACGTAAAATAAATCGTGGAAAGGTCGCTGTAGAATCCTATAAAGTGGCCGTTTAATCCAGATCGTTATCGATAGTCTCCGAGATAAGCAAGATTGTTATATTAAATTCCGCACGACTCCTTTAGTTCACCAATGCCTGAAACGCTTCCTTTGAGGTCGATAATGGCATAACGTTGTACTCACTGGTTTTATTCTTGCTTTAACGGAAATAGCCAAAACGCATACTCGGATAGATTTCATTCTATAGTAAAGAACTATGCGAACGAAAAATATAAGTAGCTATGCAGCGTAAATTCCCCAAGTAAGAAAAAGTCATTGGGCAAAGTCATACAAGGTCCCCTCAAACACAAGCGTCATCTCCTATATTACATTAATTATAATTTTTATCTCATTGGTTATTATATAGGTTATTGAAGTATATATAACACTGATCCAGTATTCTGATCAAAGAATTGCTGATTAGTGCATTAATACAAGACGTGACCCACGCATGTATTGGTGCCGGGCTACCCCAAACTAATTTAGCCACCATGGACTAATAAAAATCGCTTGTTTAACCGATTTTATAATGTTACCGTTGCTTGTATTACTGTATGACAATCTTAAGAAAATGACATTGTCTGTCCGACTTTCATCTGAGGAAGTGAAACTTTTAAACTTAACAGCTCGGCGCCTAGGTCGCAGTAAAAGCGATTTGGCGCGGCAAGCAGTCAAAGAACTCTGTCAAAAACTGGCCCAAGAAGAATATTCTCCGTATAGTATTGGGCTAGACTTGTTTGGCGCTGGTGAACTTGCTGAACCACCATCTGATTCATTAAAACAACAGGTTTGGGAAAAGCTAAGTGAAAAGCACCGCCACATGGGTTGATACAGGGTTTTTAGTCGCCCTGTTTGCTCGAAATGATCCATATCATTTAGCAGCCAAGGAATTTTTAAAAACCAGCACATCCTTGGATATGCACTCTATCTGGCCTGTTATCGTCGAAGCCTGCTTTTTCTTAAACCATGATGGTAAGCAGGCTTTATTAAAATGGTTGGAACGTGGAGCTCTTGCTATGCATGCGATCAACCCAGAGCATGTGCCACTTATTCGTGATACGTTGAACAAGTATCAAAATATCGAACCTGACTTTACCGATGCCACGTTGGTGACGTTGGCTGACCTCTGTAAAATCAATCATATCCTAACCGTAGATAAACGTGATTTTTCTATCTATCGGTTGGCCGATGGAAGTAGCTTTGAACGATTATGGCTATAAGGGGAAAAGGGGGACAATAAGGAAAAAAAGGGGGGCAGATTTATTTTCGCTGTATTTGCCTTAAAATAAATTTGTCTCCTTCTCCAGAGGAAATAGCCAAAACGCATACTCGGATAGATTTCATTCTATAGCAAAGAACTATGCGAATGAAAAATATAAGCAACTATGCAGCGTAAATTCCCCAAGTAAGAAAAAGTCATTGGGCAAAGTCAGACAAGGTCTCCTCCAACACAAGCGTCATCTCTTATATTACATTAATTATAATTCTTATCTCATTGGTTATTATATAGGTTATTGAAATATATTAGAACACTGATCCAGTGTTCTGATCAAAGAATTGCTGATTAGTGTATTAATACAAGACGTGACCCCTCGTGTTCCAAGTATAACATAAAATTTTCGATCCGAATGATCCTAAGCTTTTCGTTTTTATAGATTATAATAGTCATAACTCTCCCGCTTTGCGGGAGAGTTATGACACTTTGATCAGTTGCTCCCCGTCCACTGACATGTCGCCACGAGATTATAAAAAATACGCAAAATCATAATTGAGTACTTCGATGAAATATCTAAGGGGACTGGGACAGATTCGATCAATGTACTTGCACTTTATAGGTTTTTGACTTTTTATCGACACCTTGTTTACCGCGGTAACGGTAATAATTCAATATCTATCGAGAGAAGTGGTCCATTGAAGACCCACGAACAAAACAACGAAAACCGCGAATCCAGCAATGAAAGGTTTTAGTCATTGCAGTTCGCAAGGTCAGGGTGGCGCGGTGATAGAGTCCGAGATAAGCAAGGCTGGTATATTAATCCGCACGACCCCTTAGTTCACCAATGCCTGAAACGCTTCCCGATAGTCCTTATGACAGGCGGTATAAAAATCTTCTTGCCTTAAGCGATTTCGCCAGCGAACAATATTTTGATAGGGCGAAAGGTCAACTTCGGAAAGTTCGGCGGGATCCAGCCATGCCAGGAGGACCATATCCGCCAGACTCAAGTCGTCACTTGCTAGATGCGCACTTTGTCCTAGCTGGGTATCGACTATGGGTAGAAAGCGTTCCAGGAATGTTAGGCCGTCCCGTAGCGAGCGTTCGTCTTTCTCGAAATTTAGGACCCGATAAATAATCCGGTTAAAGAATACTCGCTCCATGGCTTTGGCGACATGCAGCGAGACAAAATCAGACCACTGGTCGACGAGGGCTCTTTTTTTAATGTCGGTGGGGTACAGATTCGAGCCGGTTTTCGCCACAAGATATTTGGCAATAGCACCACTTTCAAAGAGATGAAATCCATCGTCGTCAAGGGAGGGAATCTTACCGGCGGGATGAATCGCCAGATAGGCTTTAGTTTGGCCTTCACCCGCGGCCAGGTTGATAGGAATGTATTCATACTTTAGCCCCAGGATATTGGCGGTGAAGCGAACGCGATTACTCCAGGTGGATACATCCAAACCATAAATTTTTAGCATTTTCTTCTCCTCTAAATTGTACAAAATAGCCGGATTTCAGTGAATAGTATGTTCTACGGTTTTACAAATCACTAAACCAAGCATTACAGTTATTTGAACACCAACTTTGCCAGCAAACCAAATGCAAGGGTTAATCGCTATATACCTTGTTCTTTTGCCAATAAGGATATTGTCAAAACGCATACTCGGATAGATTTTATTCTATAGCAAAGAACTATGCGAATGAAAAATATAAGTAACTATGCAGCGTAAATTCCCCAAGTAAGAAAAAGTCATTGGGCGAAGTCAGACAAGGTCCCCTCAAACACAAGGGGCGTAACCCGCGTTCCGCGCTCGCGATAAATCAATGACTTAGCCTATCGTTTGAGAAGAAATAATCAAACATTTACGTACTCAAAACGGTCAATTTTTGTCGTGGAGCAAAAAATCAATGAGTTAGGACGCGCAATGTGGGTTACGCCCAAACACAAGCGTCATCTCTTATATTACATTAATTATAATTCTTATCTCATTGGTTATTATATTAAGTTATTGAAAAATATCAGAACACTGATCCAGATTGCATTAATACAAGACGTGACCCCCGTGTTTAGTTTATCACAACGTAGAAGGCTACGGCGGCGGTATACCGTTACCAGAAAACGGGGATTGGGGAGACACGCCGGACGGCTCCATCGTAATATACGAGAAAGCACAACAATTCTTTCCAAACAAAAAAGCCGGTACCGCCATACCGGATATGATAAAACAAATGGAGATACACCGGCATACAGGCCACGACCTCTATTTTGTTACTCAATATCCAACGTTTATACATTTCCATATTCGTTACTTGGTCGGACTCCATGAACATCTAAGCAGAAAAAGTGGCGTAGAAGCAGCGGTTATAAATAGCACTGCCCGCGCATGGGACGTTAAAGACAAATCAGAAAAACAACTTACCGATTCTGCTATTTGGCGTTTTCCGAAAGAACCCTATTCAGAATATAAATCAGCAACCTTACACACTCACAAAGTAAGAATACCCAATCAAGTAAAATGGCTTGGGGTTCTTCTACTGTGCTTTGTAATAGCTATCTATTATTCTTTCGGAAAAGTGAAGAAGTTGGGTAAATCAACAAACGATCATGCCGTTTCAGCTTTGACTTCTCTTGAGGACAAAAAAAAGGTTTTGACAGTTGCCGACTCCGACCCGGTTTTCTTGGCTGCGTAGCGACAGACGAACGCTGTCGTTGTTTCGATGAACAAGGATACCCGATCCCGATGACTGACATAGAATGTCGTCTCAATCTATGAACGCAAAGTTCGGTTGGATATTTATAACATATTGATTATCCGCGATATAGAGTGGACCCATGGGTCCACTCTATACTGCGGTAGCGAACTATTTAAAAAAATTAGAAAAAGGAGCTAAACGGCTCAACGAAGCCCGTATCATAATATTTGGCGACAAGGGGTCCGGTAAAACCTGCATAGCCAGAAGATTGATTGACCCCGAAGCACCTATGACCACCGACGATGAGAGTACAGCCGGTGTCAATACGATGCTCTGGAAATTAAAGCGTGACAACATCAATGTGGGTATTTGGGATTTTGCCGGTCATACGGTTACCCATGCCGTTCATCAGTTTTTTTTGTCGGAGCGCTGTCTTTACCTTATGGTTTACGACGGCCGTACCAAAGAAAGAAATAGATTGGAGTATTGGCTCGACCACATGAAAAATTACGGCGGTAATTCACAAGCCATGATTTTGGTCAACGAACGCGATCAACACAGTGTGGATATTAAAATCAATTTTTTAAAAGAGAAATATCCTATAGTAGGTGTTTATACCTTTTCCATCAAAGATGACGCAGAACCGTTGGCGGCATTTCGTGAAGAGGTGGCTAGGTATATAAAAAATAATCCTTCCTGGGAGAATCAAATAATACCGACTAACTACTATTACGTAAAAGATGAATTAGAGGGTCTTTTTGCTAATTGTGGAGAAGATAAAGGTCGAGAACACATATCAAGAGATGAGTTTAATGAGATAGCCCAAAGATGTAAGGTAGAGAATATAGACGAATTATTGAAAGACCTGCATTCTCTGGGTGTCAGTCTATGGTACAAAGATATAAAGGAAATCGATACCTTAGTATTGAATCCGGAATGGATAAGTCATGGTGTTTATAAGATTATCAATTGGGTAAACGAAGAAAAAAAGTACTCTTTAACATTAGCTGATTTTACAATCGTCTTTGAAGATGATGCAAAGCGCTATCCTAAAAACAAACATGAGTTTCTGTTTGAATTAATGAAGCAATATGAGTTGGCTTATGAAACAAAGGCGGGTAAAGAGTTAATAATACCTCATTTATTACAAGAAGATCGTCTTGCCATACTTCCTGATTTTCTTATAGGCGATAGTTTAATGTTGCGATACAAGGCAGAACAACCTTTGCCGCCTAATACCATTTCACGGTTTATCGTCCGGCATAATCAAGAAATAAAAAAAGAGAACCTGGATTACTTAGTCTGGCGTTATGGGGTCGTACTAAAAGATAGCAACGGTAGCCTCGCATTGGTACGGGAAGAAGACCGCACCATAAGCGTTTCAGTAAAGGGTAACGATAAAACCAACTATATTAGTGCTCTTCGAACAACACTTAATGATATTTTTAACAGCTATAAAAGCGAGAAGCCGGAATTGTAGTATCGTATAGGGCGCTTTGGAGAAATACCGGATGAAGTAGACGCGAACGATCCTTTATGGATAGCCGATAGAAAGATTTTTAACCACTATCAAAGAGAAAAACCTTATTATGACGATGCAGCAGACCTGGATATTCATATGTCAGGAGTTATGCAAGTTTATAACATATATAAACGCTGAAAATTTCCTAATGGGAGGCCATGGACATAAAATTGTAAAAAATACCTTTAATTTTCGCGATTGCAATATTGGTTTACAACGTAATTTGAACGAATTGGCTCAATTACTAACTCCTTACATTAAGCCACCGGCTCTGCCGGTGCGATGCAAATAGGCTCTGCCGTTCCAGCGTAAAGATTTGTTAAATTCACTTGGTCATCCGTCAAGGTAATAAGAAGAATTGGATCACGCTGAAACATCGGAAAAAACAATAGATGGAACATTAAGGGATTAATATTCAGAGCAGTTTCAAAAATATGTTTCCAGTTTGATGTGGAATTATTTATTGAAAGTTATGCTAGTTCTTTGGGGTTGAGGATTCCACCTAAATATAAGCTCTTAGCCCCCTTCAAGGGGGCTTCCTCAAACCACCCGCTATGCGGGTGGTACTTGATTGAAGGTGGAAATAAAAAAGCAGCCATAGAACTGGAAAATGTCGCGAAAGTATTAGAACAAGCTGAACTATCGACGAGTAAAGAAGAAATTAAGAAAAAAGTTTTAATAAATAGGTTAGGACGTTTAATCAAAGATTTGAAAAATGAAGATTCCCAACTGCATAAGACAGTTAAAGGTATTAAGAACGGTATAGGTATTGCGCAAGATATTGCCGAAGGTTATAACAAGATCGCCGAATGGGTGGGTTTGCCACCAGTGCCAAAACCGTTTTTAAAAAAATAGTATTCGTAGCGACACCTGATAGCAGAAATAATTAGTAGGTCTCAGTTTCTGGTTTGAGGTGGTGAAAATGTGCAAAGTTGGCATGATGAGGAAACAATGGCATCGAACAGCATCATTCGCCGGTAAATCAAATTGAAACTTAGAATTTTCCAAAGATTTCTTAAGTTCCGTGATTTCAGTTTCTGATCGCCGTATATGATTTGATTGAAACCGTATCGTCATATCGCAATAATCCACTGCACGAACGTCTCCGGCCGTCACTCGATCACCCTCAGGCGTCCATAAATCCCCATCATAAATCCTGAATCCTTTCCAAGACTTGGATAGAAACGACAAATCTCCAGCCAATAATTGTAAACACGTCGCCACATGACCCGGTGGTTCACCTTTCATCCAATTTCGGTATGTTTGTCGAGTGACTGAAAAGAGTTTACAAAAATCAACGATTGATAATCCTGCATAGGCTCTAAGCGTAAACACATCGATCATCGTAAAACCCTTTTATTTTTGGTAACAACAAAGTATGGTTTAGGCTTCGATAAAACCAATCACCCAAATGGGCTAGTACAAATAGGTAGGTCCCTAGTAGGAATGGGTAGGTCCTATTTAACATAATAACAATTATACGCATATCTAAAACAAAACCACCCCACAATGGATTCAAAACCACACTCCGAGTTCGAACAACAAGACGATCTAATCTACTTAAACCATGCCGCCGTCGCACCGTGGCCAAAACGCACTGCTGATGCGGTAAAAGCTTTCGCTCAAGAAAATCTCCAGTGCGGTACTTTCTATTACAGTAATTGGCTCGAAAAAGAATTGCGGTTGCGCGAACAGTTACGGCAATTGATTAATGCGCCTTCAAAAGATGATATCGCCTTGGTGAAAAATACTTCCGAAGCATTGTCGTTTGTCGCTTATGGGCTCGATTGGAACGATGGCGATAATATCGTCTCCAGCAGCGAAGAATTTCCTTCCAATAGGATTCCCTGGCAATCGTTAAAAAACCGGGGTGTTGAATTTCGTGAAGCCGATTTAAAGCGCTCCTTATCTGCTGAAGACGCGCTATTTGAATTAGTTGACCGTAATACGCGATTGTTGACGATCAGTTCGGTGCAATTCGCTTCGGGGTTTCGGGTTAACTTGGATAAAATCGGTGAATTCTGTAAGCAACGGAATATTTTGTTTTGTGTCGATGCCATCCAAAGTATCGGTGCGGTACAATTTGACGTCCAAGCCTGTCAGGCCGATTTCGTCATGGCCGATGGGCATAAGTGGATGCTCGGTCCTGAAGGATTGGGGGTTTTTTATTCTACTCCGGAAGCTCGTGATCGTATGACGTTGAATCAATACGGTTGGCATATGGTTGAGAATTTGAACAATTATGCAAACCGACCCTGGGAAATCGCACGTACGTCGCGCCGTTTCGAGTGTGGAAGCACTAATTTGATGGGGGTTCATGCACTGTCCGCCAGTCTATCTTTGCTATTGGAAACAGGTATGGCCAACGTGGAGAAAGCTATTTTGGAACGGGTCGCTTATTTGATGGATGCTATAGATGCTTCCCCGCCGCTGACACTGCTTAATTCTTCTAATGGTGGGCTGGGTTCCGGAATCGTGCTGTTTCGTCACAACGAAATCGATAACGATGTGTTATTCAATACACTTAGGAAAAACAAAGTAGTATGCGCAAAACGAGGTCCCGGTATCCGATTTTCGCCCCACTTCTACAACACGGTCTCGCAACTTTGTGAGGCTTTAACGGTGAGCGGTGGATAAAAGATTACCATGAACTGGTACTATTATTCCCACCCGATGACTTCGTACCCGCGATCCCTAAGACACCGATTCACAAGTCGAACGTGAGTCCCGCTCGGCTTGGGAGATCTGAATAGACTTCGAACCAAACCCGCTGTGGCGCCTGTAGCCGCACCTATGACTGCCCCACGCCCAGCGGAACCGGCTATGGCGCCGCCCACCGCACCTATTGCACCACCGCTCCCAGCCCCAACGGCGGTACTGCGTGCGGTCCGCCCTGCTCTACCTGATCCGCTGTTTGCACCGAATTCCTTGGCCTTCAGCTTACACGCCACGATATCCTGATCAGCTAAGGTTTTACCGACGGAATAAAAATGCTCATTTGGGTATAGAATTGGCCTTGGTCCGGCGCATCCTAAAATATTAAACACAATAAGAATAAAGGCCAGTCTAAGTATCATCGTAAATTCAATAATGTATAGCATAGATCTAATGTAATAGATAACTATACCTTAACCATGAATACCCTAAATATTGAAAAGGTCATAAAAATTCCTGGTCGTAATATCAGCGACCTTAGTACTGGAAATACCCCGTAATTCGCCAATCTGGTTGGCAACATAGCGGACATAGGTGGGATAATTGGGTTTCCCGCGGTACGGTACCGGCGCGAGATATGGCGAATCGGTTTCAATAAGAAATCGATCATTCGGAATTTTTTTTGCGACTTCTTGCACATCCCGCGCGTTCTTGAAGGTTACGATACCGGAAAAGGAGATATAGAAATTAAGATACAATGCTTTGTAAGCCATATCCCAGTCCTCAGTGAAGCAGTGTAATACTCCTCCGACATCTCCGGCATTTTCCTCTTTCAGTATTTTTAAAGTATCTTGTTTGGCTTCGCGCGTATGAACGATAATAGGTTTTTTTGTGGCAAGCGCCGTTCGAATGTGTGTTCTGAACCTATCATGCTGCCAAGTCAAGTCGCCGTCACTACGAAAATAATCTAACCCGGTTTCGCCAATACCGATTATTTTAGGGTCTTGCGCCAATTTGATTAAATCCTGTTCGCTTGGTTCATGATCTGTTTTTTGGTTTGGGTGAACGCCTACGGTGGTAGAGATATTTTTATATTCGTTGACGAGATTACACATCGACGGGAAGGCATCCAAGTCGATCGATATGCACACCATATGCTCGATTCCTTCGCGTGACGCGCATTCCATGAATTGCGAAAAATCGTTTTCAAATGGCGCCAAGTCAATTCGATCAAGATGGCAATGCGAGTCGATTAACATGGTTGTTATTTATTTGAGATTTTCAGGTTGTGGCGGGATTACGCGCGAGCGCGTAGAAACCTTGAAACAAGGACGCCGACCGGAGTTCTACATTGTATGGGTGGAACGATCCGATTCCAAAGCGCCAGCCAAATAGGTTTCGATTTTGTTTCTAACCAAGCCCCCATCCTGTTCGCTGAATTGTACCCCAATTCCCGTGGCTCGGTAACCTTCAGTCTTGTCCAATATGAAATGGCCCTGAACGGGAGCCGTGATTACAACGTGAAACGGCCCTGTACCTGAGGAGTAATTTCTGCTCATGATGGTCACCTATGGTGATCTATATGAGTGACAAAAAGATAAAAACATTGGATGACGTTCGCATCTTTCTCGAAGGAACTGTGGAGGTTGAGTTTTCAATTACCAACAAGGAAGAGCGCTACCAGTGGATTCGGCGTACATTGGTCAAATTCAGTTATATCTCTTGCAGAAAGAACGGTAAGGGATTGATCATCCGCTATCTGGAGCAGGTGAGTGGCTATTCTCCACGGCAAGTGAAACGGCTGGTACAGCAATACAAAAAAACCGGATACATCAAGCGCCAACAGCGTACAGCATCGGGATTTGAACGCTTCTACCGCCCTGAGGACGCAGTGCTGTTAGCTGAGACCGACAAGCTCCATGGGACACTCTGCGGTGCAGCCACCAAGAAGATCTGTGAGCGGATGCTTTTGATCTATGAGGATTATCGCTATGAGCGCTTAGCAAAGATTTCGGTTGCCCATCTCTATAATCTTCGTCATTCTACGTGTTATCAACGACAGCGCCGCCAGTTTGATAAAACCGCTTCAAAACGCTCTCAGATAGGCGAGCGACGAAAACCCAATTCAGAAGGTAAACCAGGCTTTCTACGGATCGACACAGTCCATCAGGGCGACCTGGATGGGATCAAAGGGGTTTACCATATCAATGCGGTTGATGAAGTCACGCAATTTGAATGTATATTCTCCGTAGAACGGATTACTGAGCGTTTCATGATTCCGGTCCTGGAGATGCTGATCGAAATCTTCCCTTTTGTCATCCTGGCATTTCACGCGGATAACGGTTCGGAATACATCAATCATACCGTGGCAAAACTGCTCGGAAAGCTCCATATTGACCTGACCAAATCACGCCCACGCCATTCCAACGACAATGCACTCGCCGAGTCCAAGAACGGAACCATCATCCGCAAACATCTGGGGTACGACCATATCCCGGGGTACTGGGCGCCTCAACTTAATGAATTTCACAGAGAGTATTTCAACCCCTATATCAACTTCCATCGTCCTTGCTTTTTTCCTGTCCCAAAAGAAGACAACAAAGGAAAGGTGAAAAAGAGCTATCCCTACAAGTTAATGATGACACCCTACGAGAAGCTCAAATCATTACCTGATGCAAACCAATATCTCAAACTGGGAACCACCTTTAAAAAGCTGGATGCAATTGCCTTCTCAATCAGCGACAATGACGCAGTCAAACAGATGAATGAGGCCAAACGTAAACTTTTCAAAACCATCTTTGAGCAGGAGCGGAGTATTGCCTGATTTGCCTCTTCAGGTAGATTCTCTACCCCTCTGTTTCAGGGCCATTTATAGATTGGAATAGACTTTCCTTCCGCCCCTTTTGGCGTGATCCAGACGATTTTGCCAGCTATGGGTAAACGTTCGGTCTCCTCCATGAGATTCAATAACATAAAAACTTCTTCGCCGAGCGCGTACTCCCGTTTGGTAGGAATAAATAACCCGCCATTCTTGATGAACGGTATATAGGCCGCGTAAAGCGCGTTTTTATCTTTAATGGATAACGACAGGATTCCTTGACGATTTCCTGAACTATTGGATTCCGACATTCAGACTAATACTTAACTTTAAAGATTAACTATTGCTCATAAGCAATTGGTATTCTACCAAAAGATCTTCTAATAATAGCTTTTTATTAGCCTGAGCGGATAATCGTTGCTTTGCCAAAATCAGGAGATCAAGATAGTGGAATTGATGGTGTAAGTTTAGTCTTTGAACGTATTGTTGCAAGGTTACTCGCAAATCCGGGTTGGAAAGATTCTTAACATCCGGCGCGCTGGAAATGCGGATCATATCGACTAACCGCAATGTAAGCCATTCGATGATAGTTTCCTCGGGAATTTCAACGCATTTTTCAGCTATGGAAACAGGATCGGAAGTATTGTTCATCAGTTGCGACAAATGCTTATAAAATGCATTTCGGGTTTCCACGGATTCCTGCTTGGCCAACACCAAAGCTTTGAACGGAGCGCCGCCCGCCATTCTATAAAGGGTTTCAAGATTTTTGGAAACGCCTTGTTCTCGTAACCAGTCTAGGGTGAGTGAAGAATCGGGTAATGGTAGGTTCAACTTTTGGCATCGGCTCACGACGGTAATCGGAAGCATTGACGGCATCTCGGTGACCAGTATTATCACCGTACCCTTGCTTGGCTCCTCCAGGGTTTTCAGTAAACTATTCGCCGCGGCGGTATTGAGCCGGTGCGCTTGGTGAAGTATGACGACCCGGTATTCACCGTAATGGGTTGTGATCGATAGTTTCCCGATTAATTCGCGTATGTCGTCGACTAAAATCGTATTTCCCGGTTTATTCGGCTCAATGAATATAAAATCCGGGTGATTCCGCACCCCCATGAGGTGGCAACTTCTGCATTTTCCGCAGGGTTCTTCCCCATTCTTTTTTCGAGCTTCGCAAACCAGGGATCGAGCAAGGAAATACGCTAGATTCATTTTTCCGATGCCCGCAACTCCGGTGACCATCAAGCCATGAGGCAAACGACCCGCTTTTATATAAACGGACAGCTTTTCCCAATAAGGACGATGCCAGGGTAATAGGTCTAGGGTCTCGGATATCTCCATTAGGACACCAAGAGTATGTCGAGATATTGAGTGATTTCCGATTGGATAAGCGCCAACGATTGCGAGCCATCGATTTTTTTAATTCGGTTTGGAAACGTTGCGGCTTGAGATAAATAGCTATTTCGAACCGAGTGGAAAAAACTCATCTTTTCGGATTCAAAGCGATCGGGAACGCTACGTTCTCGAACCCTGCTCATGCCGATGTCCACCGGCACATCTAACAATAATGTAAGGTCAGGTTCAAGTTTATTGGTAAAATTATTCACCAATAGTTTAATTTTATTAAGGTTTATATTACGCCCTCCACCTTGATAGGCATAACTGGCATCAATATACCGATCGCAAACAACCCATTGTCCAGCCTCAAGGCCCGGAAGAATTTTTTCCATGATATGTTGCGCCCGGGCAGCGAAAATTAACAACAGTTCGGTATCTTTGGAAATCGGCTGTTTGCTCTTTTTTAGAAGAAGTGAACGAATATCTTCACCAATCGGCGTCCCTCCCGGTTCTCTGGAAACCATGACGCGTTTTCCTTTTGAATTCAAATATTCCACTACGAATTCCAAATTCGTTGTTTTACCCGCACCCTCCCCTCCCTCAAGGGTAATAAATTTACCCATCTTCACTGGCGACGCTTCCTTTTTTTCTGGAAAAGCGCTACGGCGCGATTGTGATCTTTTAAAGTAGAGGAAAATACATGGTTTCCATTTCCTCGAGCCACGAAATAAAGGCTATTACCTTTTTGCGGATGCAATACCGCATGGATAGACTCCGCACCTGGCATGGCAATAGGAGTCGGAGGAAGGCCTTTATGCTGATAGGTATTATAGGGTGTATCCGCACGCAGGTCTTTTCGCCGTAAGTTTCCGTTGAATCGTTTACCCATCCCATAGATTACCGTAGGATCGGTTTGCAGCAACATGGATTTTTGCAAACGCCGGATGAACACTCCCGCGATTATAGGGCGCTCATCCGCCTGAGCCGTTTCCTTTTCGACGATAGATGCAAGAATAAGTGCTTCGAAAGGCGTCCGCAACGGCAAACCGTCGGCTCTATTTTCCCATTCCGAATTGAGGGTCCGGTCCATTTTTTGGAAGGCTCGCTTCAGAATATTGAGATCCGTTGTTCCTTTGGTAAAAAAGTAGGTATCCGGGAAAAAACGACCCTCAGCATGCTGATCGCCCGCACCGAGGAGCGCCATGATTTCTTCAGGACTTTTTCCGTCGAGTGTATGGATGAGTTGGGGAGGGGCCGAAAGGGCTGTCAGAATTCTATCAAAGGTCCATCCCTCGATGAAAACCAAGGAATATTGGTATTCCCTCCCCTCGACCATTAAACCTAACAGTTGACGAGGCGTCATCCCGGGCAATATCTTATATGCCCCCGCCTTTAGACGGCTTGCCGCGTTTTCAAATCTGACCAAAAGATTAAAATAAAAGGGTTTGGTCAAAACCCCTTGGGTCACGAGTTTGTTAACGATATGCTTGAGGCTATCGCCTTTGTTTATCTCAAAATTAAGGGGTTGTTTAAGTTTTAAGGCACTATCGGTAGCGCTTTCATAAGCCATCCACGTCCAACCCAAACCGAAGCTTATAAGAACAATACCCAAGCCAATCCACCGGAGGATCATTTTCCAATCTCCAATTCAACGGCTTTTAGCAACCAATCTTGCATTCCATGGGTTATCGGCCCCACATTAAAAACTTTTTTCACAAACTGCTTTACGGGCCATAAGATAATTATACTGTTGGTTAAGAAGACTTCATCCGCGTTGGTTACATCCACAACACTTATTCTAGCTTCTTTTACCTCCAACCCGTATTTGATGGCCGCATCCATAACTAAGGAACGCATGACGCCGGAAACACCGCAATTGTCGATTTTAGGCGTATAGAGAACACCGCTTTTTACAACGAATAAATTGCTCTTTGTACCTTCGATTAGGCGACCGGCCTGATCCAGCATTAATCCTTCTTGTATATTAGGATCGTTCCATTCTTGGCTTGCAAGGATTTGTTCGAGCCGATTTAGATGTTTTATCCCGGCAAGGGCCGTATTGACACCTAAGCGGGTTTGACAGAGCATAACTTTGACACCCTGTTTTTCATACGATTCGGGGAAAACGGGTTTGGTTTGAATGCTGATCACTCGAGTAGGCGAAGGTTTTTCAGGTGGTTTATAACCACGGCCTCCCACTCCTCGGGTGAGAATTATTTTTATCACGCCATGATCACCGTAGCACTGTGTTAAATCGGTGATCTCGCGGGTCAAAAGCCTTTTGTCTTCGAAAGGAATGCCCAGTATTTGACAACCGTGGATCAATCTTTCCAGGTGCTTGCTCAAAAACAGGGGCGTACCCTTTTTGACTAGTATCGTCTCGAAAACCCCGTCGCCGTATTGAAAACCACGATCAACAACTTCGATTTGGGGAGCTTTCGCACCATTTATCAGAACCATGGATTTAATCATGGCGCCGAAAGGCAGCATTGGGTATGCGCTGGATCACCAGCGGGGAATCTTTCTGAATTAGAGTCGATAAGACGCGATTTTCAAACGCCCTTAAAAATCAAAGTGCCATTCGTCCCGCCAAACCCGAACGAATTGGACATGGCGATATTCACTTTTTGTTCTCGCGCGGTGAGTGGAGCGAAGTCTAAGTCACATTCCGGATCCTGATTCACTAGATTAATGGTGGGCGGTATGATTCCATGACAGATCGATAAAACCGAAAAAATCGCCTCAATCCCACCTGCCGCGCCGAGCATATGACCCGTCATCGATTTTGTGGAACTGATAGTGGTTTTATACGCATGCTGACCAAGAGCAATTTTCAAGGCCTTTGTTTCAGCGATATCACCGGCAGGTGTCGAAGTTCCATGGGCATTAACGTAATCGATATCTTCGGGATTCAGACCGGCCGCTTTGAGAGCATTACTCATACATTTGGCGGCCCCACGCCCATTTTCAACCGGTTGGGTTATGTGATGAGCATCCGCGCTCATCCCGTATCCGATCAATTCAGCATAAATTTTGGCGCCACGAGAATTTGCGTGTTCGTATTCTTCGAGCACGACCACACCCGCACCGTCGCTCAGGACAAACCCGTCTCGATCCCTATCCCAAGGACGACTCGCGGTTTCCGGATCGTCATTTCGGCGTGATAAAGCACGCGCGGACGCAAACCCCCCCATGGATGTGACCGATGTGCTCGTCATTTCCGCACCGCCGGCGACCATAACATCGGCATCTCCACAACGAATAATGCGAGCCGATTCGCCAATATTGTGAGTGCCGGTGGTACACGCCGTTACTATCGCGAAATTCGGTCCTTGCAAGCCGTATTGTATCGACAAATTTCCCGATATCATGTTGATGATGTTGCCGGGTACGAAAAACGGCGAAATTTTCCTCGGGCCCCCTTTCAAATAGCTGTTGTGTCCCTGTTCAATCCCGGTAATTCCCCCGATCCCCGCGCCAACCGCAACCCCAATCCGATCCGCATTAAATTCATTCACTTCGAATCCGGAATCCTCAATCGCCTGGCATCCCGCCGCGATCCCGTAATGGATAAAACCATCCATACGTTTAGCATCCTTTGTCGAAATATATTTGCTAATATCGAGGTCTTTGACGACTCCGCCGAAACGGGTTGGAAATTGAGTATTTGCTAAGGCTTCAATCGGTGTGATGCCACCCTTCCCTTCAACGACACTTGTCCAGGAATCTTCAACATTAACACCTACGGGGCTGACAACACCAAGCCCAGTGACAACTACGCGCCTACCGCTCAATGTATACTCTCGGTGATCTAAAATGGTTTAAACGGGAAACCTTTGCGGGAACTCACGCAATCGCCGAGTGATCCCGCCAGATTTATTGATGTGGTTACACGTGGTTTTGGACGTAGTCAATCGCTTCTTTGACGGTTGTGATTTTTTCGGCTTCTTCGTCTGGAATTTCACACTCAAATTCTTCCTCAAGCGCCATAACCAACTCGACGGTATCGAGGGAATCAGCGCCTAAATCATCAACTAAGGAAGCTTCGAGTGAAATTTCTTCATCGTTTTTGACCCCCAATTGTTCACTAACAATCTTTTTTACACGTTCCGCAATGTCACTCATAATATTTATTCCTCAGTTGTTTTATTATGGCGAAGTAAATAACAGGGCTAATTTTATTCTTAAAATCTCAAAAATTAAAAACATTTTTTTAAATTTTTTGAAATAAAAAGAGTAACGAAGCAATTAATTGTTAGTTAACAAGTAGATAAGACGCCACATCTAATTTCTGTTTTATTTGATCAAATCGGTCTTTTCTCAGGCAGCCTGCTACGGCATAAACATTCCTCCGTTTACATGAATTGTTTCACCGGTAATATACGAAGCTTGGGTAGAACACAGAAATGCGACTGCGTGAGCGACCTCATCGGGTTTACCCAACCTGTTTAGTGGGATAGCGCCCAATAATGCTTCTTTGTGTTGTTCGGAAAGTCCACGGGTCATATCGGTATCGATAAAACCTGGAGAAACCGTATTGACCGTGATATTCCAGCTGCCGACTTCCTTTGCTAATGCCTTTGTGAATCCGATAACCCCGGCTTTAGCCGCGCAGTAGTTTGTTTGTCCCTGGTTTCCTGTGGCCGCAACCACCGAAGTAATACTGACGATACGACCGAAGCGTACTTTCATCATACCCCTTAAACAAGCCTTGGATAGCTTGAAAATAGCGTTTAAATTGGTTTGTATCACCGAACCCCATTCTTCGTCTTTCATACGCATCAACAGATTATCACGGGTAATTGCGGCGTTGTTGACGATTGTGGTTGGAGCCCCATGTTCGGCATTTATTTTTTTTATGAAAACGTCTATTGAGCTGGTTTCCATCACATCCAACCGATATCCCTGGCCCTGTAATCCAGCATTTTCAAACGATGATGAAATTGTCTCAGCGCCCTCTTCCGTCGTGGCTGTGCCGACTACGAAATTTCCTGCATCAGCCAACCGCAAAGCAATGGCTTTCCCAATTCCACGACTGGCGCCGGTGACTAAAGTAATCTGATTTGTCATTGAATTAGTACTAACGCTTGATCTAAGGATTTACTATCGAAAATAGGCGCGGTTTTACAACCACGCACAATACGCTTATTCAGGCCGGATAAAACTTTCCCTGGCCCGCATTCCACTAAAATACCAACACCTTGTTCATGCATGAACTTTACGGACTCAACCCAGCGAACCGGATTGCACAATTGCTTCTTTAAAACATTCCTGATCACTTCCGGAGCGGCATGGGACGCCACATCGAAATTATGAATGACTGAAATCTTTGGTGTTTCAATGGTGATTTCCTCGAGAATAATCCCCAATTGTTCCGCGGCCTGCTCCATTAATTCACAGTGAGACGGCACGCTGACTGGCAATATAACCGCACGTTTAGCGCCATGATCCTTGGCGGCGGCAAGCAATTGCTCTACCGCACCAGCATGTCCCGCTACGACGATTTGTCCCGGCGCATTAAAGTTTACCGGTGCGACAATCCGATCACCGGATATTTCCAAACACAGTTTGACAACTTCGGGGGCATCCATCCCCAATATTGCAGCCATGGCGCCAACGCCGGGTTTTACCGCTTCTTGCATTAACCTCGCTCTTTCAGCAACCAAACCCACGGCGCCCTCAAATGACATAGCATTGGAACAGACCAACGCAGTGTATTCACCAAGGCTATGACCCGCCATCCAGCTCGGGCGAATATCCGTCTCATTACACCATACCCGCCATACCGCAACGCCGGCGGCCAGCATTAACGGTTGGGTATTGATCGTTAGATTAAGCTGATCCTCAGGACCCTCTTGAGACAATCGCCATAGGTCTATCCCGGCACTCTGAGAAGCTTCTTCGAAAGTTTGTTTTACTTCTACGCGACTCGAGCCCAATTCCGACAGCATACCCAGCGATTGGGACCCCTGCCCGGGGAAAACAAAAGCGAGATTATCGGTTAATTCGTTCATTGTGCGATGCCATGCCTTATACTCTAATTATTGTTATTTTTTTAGATCCCATCCGGCTTTCCCGCGGTAGACTCTCTCTTCCCGGACAGCTATAGGTTGGGCAAAACGTAGCGTGCCCAACAAGCCACCTAATACTTAATCAACGCGGAACCCCACACAAAACCCCCACCGAAAGCCTCCATCAGCAAGGTTTGACCGCGCTGTATTCGACCATCACGGACTGCTTCGTTAAACGCTAAGGGGATCGATGCCGCCGATGTATTTCCTTGGTTCTCAATCGTTACGATGACACGATCCATCGATACTCCAATTTGTTTGGCCGTGGCTGCAATGATACGGATGTTTGCCTGGTGGGGAACCAGCCAATCGACATCGGAATTGTCCATGTTATTAGCCGCTAAAGTTTCGTCCACGATTTGTCCCAATTTTTTAACAGCCATTTTGAACACCGCGTTTCCTTGCATGAAAAAAAACGATGGATCCTTGTCTTCGCCATTACCTGCCCCGGTTCCTGATGGCACATACAACAACTCTTCATAACGTCCGTCAGCATGGATATGGGTTGACACAAGTCCAGGTTCATCGTTGGTCTCGAGAATAACAGCCCCTGCCCCATCGCCGAAAATAATACACGTCCCTCGATCCGACCAATCGACCAGACGGGAATTAATTTCACTTCCAACAATTAATACACGAGTGGCCGCTCCCGATTTAATGTATTGATCGGCAACGTTCATGGCGTAAATAAACCCGGAACACGCAGCTTGTATGTCGAATGCGCCACAGTTGTTGGCAATCCCCAGTCGATGCTGCAACAAACAGGCGGTGCTTGGAAAAACCCGATCCGGAGAACTTGTCGCCACTATTACAAGGTCAATATCATTAACATCGATCCGCGCCGCGTCAATCGCAGCCAAGCTGGCTATTTCCGCCATACTGGAGGCGGTTTCGGAATCTTCCGCGATGTGGCGTCCCCTTATTCCCGTGCGTTCAAATATCCAAGAATCTGATGTATCGACCTTTTGAGCGATTTGTTCGTTAGTGCGAACCTGTTTCGGTAAATAGCCTCCAGTTCCGATAATTCGGGAAAAAAGGCTCACGCCGTCCTCCTTTCCGCAATAATGGATTCAACCCGATTGCTAATCTGTAATGGCACTGCTTTCTGAATTTCCAAGCTTGCAATATGAATAGCATGAGCGAATGCGATTTCGTCCGCGCTGCCATGGCTTTTTATAACGATCCCTTTGAGTCCCAGCAAACTTGCACCGTTGTACAATCTTGGATCGATGTGGTTTTTGACGGCTTTTAAAACAGGATAAGCAATAATACTTGCGAGTTTGGCTGGCAAGCTTTTCGAGAATGCCTGCTTGAGCGAATGACTGATCATTTTGGCCACACCTTCGGTCGCTTTTAATGCTACATTACCGGCAAAGCCATCGGTGACCACAATATCAACTTCACCCGTACATAGATGATCCCCCTCTACATAGCCGATGAAATTAAGGTGCGAATTCGATAAAAGCTTGAATGCCTGTTTGACTTGCTCAATTCCTTTGATTTCTTCTTCACCAATATTGAGTAATCCAATCTTAGGCCGGTTAATGTTTTCGATCGAGCGCACCAATTCGTCGCCCATAACCGCGAATTGAAAAAGGTGCTCCGCCGAACTATCCACATTAGCCCCCAAATCCAAAACATGAGTATGACCGTGAATCGAGGGTATGGTGGCGATAATCGCCGGGCGATCAATCCCGGGAATTGTTTTGAGGACAAAGCGCGCCGTTGCCATCAACGCACCGGTATTTCCGGCACTGACACAGGCCTGAGCAACATTATCCTTTACCAGGTTAATCGCAACCCTCATCGACGAATCCTTTTTATTCCGCAACACTTTCGATGGCGAATCATCCATCTCAATGCATTCCGAAGCGTGGTGGATACTGACACGATCCATGAGCGGACTAGACCTATCGGCTAACTCCCGTTCCAAAACGTCTTTTTTGCCCACTAAAATTAGTTCGAGTCCAGGACGCGTCTCAAGACTTCTAAGTGCAGCAGGCACAATGACGCTTGGGCCATGATCACCTCCCATTGCATCCAGGCTAATAATCGACCGGTTATGCATTAAATGCTCCTTATCGCTCCCAAGCAAAACAATTCATCCATGTGGATTCTTATTTAAATAATTTCAAAACCCGGTGACGACTCACTCGTCCTCTTTGGGCTCAATCACTTTTCGGCCCCGATAATAGCCGTTGGCGCCTACATGGTGCCGCAGATGAGTTTCCCCACTTAAGGGGTCCTGGGAAAGAGATTTCGCTTCCAATCCATCGTGAGCGCGGCGCATTCCACGCCGTGATCGAGATTTTCTGCTTTTTTGTACCGCCATTTAATGATCTCCGTGATTTTTGAGTTGACTTAAAATTGCAAAGGGATTTCCGTCGGCTAATTTCCTTGAAGGCATTAGCCTTAGCCGACAGTTTTTATGTTTTGGAACGATAGGCAACGCCAATAATAGCTCGTCTTCAATGATGTCCGTAATCGTAATACCTTTTTCCTCCAATAATAACGGTTCGTAGGATTCAGGCAATAAGTTCGCATCGTCTACCGACGAAACCACCGCCAAATTAATTTGGCTTTGAACCGACAAAACTATTTTTTCTAAACAGGTTTGGCATTTTAGCGTCAAATTAGCATTTACGAACCCGGAAATAGACGCAAACTTGCCTTGTTTACAAAATAATAATTCAAATGCCGCATCGCCCAGATCGTCCATCAATGATCCTTTGAGCCGTTTAAATCCGTTTAGAGGCAGCTTGTCTTTGAAAAAACCTCGTCTTTCGACAAGCTGTATAGGATCGATAATATCCGCCAATTGCCCTACCATAGCCGAATTATATTATCTTTAATTTGGAATTGCTGTCAAAACGAATAGGATCATTAACAATATGCCGCCCTTGAACATCGGACATAATTCAGATGTAAGATCAATCGTGCTCGCATCCAGTTCGTTCTATCGCAAACGATTATTAGCGCAATTGCGGCTCGAATTCGAAACTGAGGCGCCCAAAATTAACGAAACGGCGCAACCCGGCGAAAACTCTCGGCAACTGTGCACCCGTCTTGCCCAACAAAAAGCAGGGGCATTGAGTCTGAAGTACACCAATCATATCATCATTGGCTCCGACCAGGTCGCTGAATTGGACGCAAAGAAGCTTAGAAAGCCGGGGAATCCATCCAAAAATATTGAATACCTTCTTCGTGCTTCTGGGAAAACAATGATTTTTTACACCAGTGTGTGCGTTTTAGATTCGAAAACAAACCGAATTGAACACGAGGTCGATCGCTGTACAATCAAGTACCACCCGCATAGCGGGTGGTTTGAGGAAGCCCCCTTGAAGGGGGCTAAGAGCTTATATTTAGGTGGAATCCTCAACCCCAAAGAACTAGCATAACTTTCAATAAATAATTCCACATCAAACTGGAAACATATTTTTGAAACTGCTCTGAATATTAATCCCTTAATGTTCCATCTATTGTTTTTTCCGATGTTTCAGCGTGATCCAATTCTTCTTATTACCTTGACGGATGACCAAGTGAATTTAACAAATCTTTACGCTGGAACGGCAGAGCCTATTTGCATCGCACCGGCAGAGCCGGTGGCTTAATGTAAGGAGTTGATTTCCGGCGTTTGGATAAACCCCAAATCACCCGTTATGTCGACAGGGAAAAACCTTTTGACTGTGCCGGGGGATTTAAATTCGAGGGCTTGGGGGGTTGCCTTGTTCGACAAATTTAGCGGTGAAGATCCTAATGCACTGGTAGGATTGCCATTAATCCGATTATGTCGATTATTAGGGAAATTCGGAGTTGTCGTTATCTAAGCAATTGGGGTTAGATAAAGAAGATCGTATTTCGGGTGTCTTGATTCATCGAGGTAACGGTAACATGAGTTTGGAACCTACAGTAATTTTGTTGGAATTGAACCAACCCTTATTCATTTCCAGAGCGTAGAGCGCCGGGTCCGGTGATCGGTGAATCGTCTTCCCGTCGTCTGGTTCCATGGTCACCCATTTGAGCAACACACCCTCATGGTTGAAAAACCCGATATCGAGAAACAAGGGAGTATTCTTCATCCAGAAAGATAGAATTTTGGGTTTTGGGAAAATAAATAGCATGCCCTCGTTTGGTCCTAACGATTGCCGATCCATCAGACCGATTCGTCTGGATTCGTTAGTCGCGGCGATTTCGACAAATGCCTGAATTTCCCCGACTTGAATGGTCGTCTTACCTAAAGCTTCAATTTTGCCACATCCCGTGATGCAAAGCCCAACGAACACAAGAATTTGGAAATGGTTTCGACGATCAGTTTTCACAGGGGGATTATACGGCAATCGCGGGTACAGAAAATAGTCCGTAGTTTAATCGTCTCATTGGGATTATAAAATTGATAAAATAATACATGGCTCGCAAATTTCAACCACCCTATCTACTGCGAATCAGCAAAAAAGCGCGTCGCGCCTCCTTGCGAGTTACTTTGGCAACGGGCTTGGAAGTGGTTTTGCCCGCCGATAGCGATCCTAAGGTTGTGCCTGAAATATTGAATGGGCACCGCGCATGGATTGAACGTCAACTCATGAAGCGCGCCCTTTCTAAAGCTGAACTAACGGCTTTGAACGGGGAAACATTGCCCCCGGCCGTGGAGCTAAAAGCGATCGATGAGTGCTGGCGGATTGAATACTCAGCGTTCAACACTCAAAAACCTTTCTTGACTGAACGGGCAGGGTACTCACTCCACCTCAATTGCCAAGTATCGGAAACGGATGTCGGCGCTGGATTATTAAAATTTTGGTTGCGTAAAAAAGCCCGATCCGCATTGATCTCCGCGTTGGATAGGACATCCAAACAGACTGGACTTAAATACCAAAGTGCACGCATCAAATCCCAGCGCACAAGGTGGGGAAGCTGTTCCTCGAAGGGAATTATCAATCTCAATGATAGATTATTATTCCTGCCGCCCGAACTCACTCATTATGTGTTGATTCATGAACTTTGCCATACTCGCCAACTTAACCATTCGCCGAAGTTCTGGGCTCTGGTCGCCAAAATGGAACCTACTTACCGGGACCGCGAAGCAGCATTAGGACAAGCTTGGCGTTTTATTCCGCTTTGGCTTGACGCCTGAATCAGTGACTCTACTATGGCACAGGGTACAAGCTTTTGATTCGACGGCGGTCAAAAAATACCCACTTAACCTTGATGGAGTACAGAGGTGAATTAGATCTGGCCCCGTTCTCGTTTCAATAGTTCGCTCTATTCAGCTTTTGTAGACTCCGCGCTGTCCCAGCGCTACGCGTTTCCGCCGCGATCATTTGCATAGGTTTATTAAAAAGGGGTCAAATCTTTGCTTTAATTTTATCCGCGATATCATTAATCGTGTTCGCCCAGGTGATATCGATTTCAATTGCTCTTTGGCATCGCGTGACAATCCCCGACACACTTGCATAGTGTCAGAACCCAAAGTACAAAGCAATTTCATTGAGTGGGTAACCGGCGATTTTTCGCGCAATATAAATGGCGGCCATCCGACCCGGATTTCTATTTCCCCTTCCCCGCGATCCAGTTTGAAGTACTTCTTCTTCCGAGACAGACAATAGATCTGCGACCGTCATAACGATCAGCGATAGCGAAGGTATGCTAGCCGCTTCCCGTATTTCTGGAATTTCCAGATTGCTTTCCACATTCGAAATGTATACGCTCACGAAACCCATCGCTACCGAGAATAGGGCGCCATTTCCGTTTGCCGAAAAATGTTGCCGTCTCTTCATCAATACCGGTCGCCACGAAACTTCGATAACATTCCTGCCTGTGGTCTTGCCCGGTCATACCCAGAATAAAATCCGTATGTAGCCCTTCCGGCACCCATGCGTCCCCGACATACGCACCCATAGCTTGACCACCGGTAATCCAACGCGCTTTCAATCAATCCGGCGGCGATAGGATTTAAGTGAATGTAACGGCTCACATTCAATAAGTACGCATCGGGTTCAATCAGGATAGCTTTGTATCGACCGCGGACCATCGGTCTTTACTATCCGATTGTAACGTTGCGTGTAGACGCCGTCCAAATGCCGCATCCCGCGTTGGAGGTTTCCTGCCAGGGAATGGATCAAAAGATGGTAATGGTTATCCATGAGACAATAGGCATGAATCTCCAATCGAAACATCCGGTTCAGATCCGCAAGCAGTTCTAGAAACAAACCACGTTGTCGGTTATCGTTGAAAATGGTCCGATACCCACCACCTCGGTTCATCACAGGGTGCCAGGCGCCAGGGTAATTTATGCGTAACGGACGAGCCATGTTCGAAAAGTAGCATGGGTATTAAATAATGTAAAGACTTGATAATCATCTAGCCTGCCTCCCCCTGGCGACGTCAGCGGCGTACACTGGCGTTGCCAAAAATCAACAAAGAGGAGGCAGAAATGAAACTATACGGTGGTTTGGATCTTCATTCAACGAATGTGGTCATTCAGTTAATCAATGAAAAAGATGAAGTGATGTACCGGAAGAAGCTCGGGTGTGATTTGGATCGTATCTTGGCGGGTTTAGAACTGTTCAAAGGGGCGCTTGAAGGGCTCGCGGTGGAGTCGACCTTTAATTGGTATTGGTTGGTCGACGGACTGATGGACGCGGGGTATCCGGTTCAATTGGTAAATACAGCGGCGGTGAAGCAATACGAAGGCCTGAAATATACGGACGATGATTCGGATGCCTTTTGGTTGGCGCATTTAATGCGGTTAGGGATATTGCCCACCGGGTATATTTATCCGAAAGCAACTCGTGGGGTTCGGGATTTGTTACGCAAACGCGGTCAACTCGTTCAGCATCGCACCAGCCATATTCTGAGTATCGAGAATTTGTATGCCCGGAACATCGGCAGCCGATTAAGCGCTAATGCCACCAAACACCTCAAAGAAGAAGACGTTCGGTCACGGTTCAAGGATGCCAATATCGTGTTAGCGATTGAAAGCAACCGTTTAATGATGGTTGCGTTGGACAAGCAAATTAAAGTGATCGAGCAGGCGGTACTCAAACAAGCGAAACTGGACCCCCGTTTTCGATGTTTGTTGAGTATTGATGGGATTGGCAAGATTTTGGCTTTGACGATCATGTTAGAGACGGGAGCCATCGAACGGTTTAAAGAGGTGGGCCGGTTTACCTCGTATTGTCGCTGTGTGGGCAGTGAAAGATTGAGCAACGGTAAAAAGAAAGGTCAAGGCAATACCAAGAACGGCAACAAGTACTTGTCTTGGGCCTATATCGAAGCGGCCCACTTTGCGATCCGCTTTAACGACAAGGCGAAACGGTTTTATCAGCGCAAGTGCGCCAAAGACCATTCCGTCGTGGCGATTAAGGCCTTGGGACATAAATTGGCCAGAGCGAGTTATTACATCATGCGGGATCAAGTGCCTTTTGATGAGGGGAAGTTATTTGGCTAATTAAAAGTTAAGATTGAGCGGCTCAACCGAAAATGGGGTTGGCTTGAAACCACAAGACTTGATTGGCAAGCCGCTCAATCACCTTATCAATCCAGTACTTTCGCATCGTATAATCTCTGGAATCGCTGGCCATTATGGGCGCGAAAAATGCTGGATAAACCGTTTTGAACGAACAAAGTATGACTGATACGCCTAAGCTTTGAACCACACAGGGTCTGGTCCGTTTCGGCGGAGAACCAAAAACTTGTTGTCGTTAAGACAATTGGACAAGGCTTGGTACCGATAATTTTCTGGGGCTCGAATGAGCTAGGGGCGCAGCATGTCTTCCATTCGGGAAGCGCTGATGCCTAGATCCTGATGGGTGACTGGTGCGCATCGGTTTTAACTGAGCGACACCGACTTGATGAGAAGACGGGTGCGTATTGATAGTGCTTTGAAAGCAAAGCGAAGAATATGGGCAGGCAAGAGATTCTTTCATGAAGAATCGGTCGTTTTAAAAAAAACGACAACTTGCTTGAAAAGATTTGTTTGCCCTATTGACAGAGGTAGGCTAATGGGTGTTTGCCCTATTGACAGAGGTAGGCTAATGGGTGACCCTATTTACTACTACTAAAAGACGGAGGGTTAGTGTTACGGACTGAAAGTCCGGATACGGGTTAAAGACCCGTTCATAGGCCGTGAACGTGCTCGTGAACGGAGTTAATCTCATTTTAGAGCATGAAAAATAGATGTTTACGAAGCCTCGATAGATTTTTGGTCATTGCATTCAATATGGATGATGTTCTTTGCTTTTAGGCAAGAGGTGAGATTGCAGATTGCAGGGTTTCAACGCCTCGCAAGTGATGCTAAAACTCGTTAACGTGTACGTTCACGAGCACGAAAAATCAAGAACTAAAGCTAATCGCCTGAAAGGCGATGGTTTCAGCCTTAAAGGAGACTAATGAATCTGTCCCCTTTTTCAGTGCAAAAAGAAAAAAGGGGACACCCTTTTTTGGTCCGAAGAAACTAGTTGTCATGCGTCCGCTTAATTTTTTGGTTAGCTGTTACATCGTGCAAGCGGCCCGACACATACTTATGAACTCGTCAGTCACGAGTTCTATCCGATTTGACGTAACTATTCAGGCCCTGAATTCATTTTTTCGATGTGTCACCTAGACCAACGGAAGAAAGTCTTATCACCCATTGATAGCTCTGCGCTTTAAGATTGCCCACTGGTGTTCATAAAAGATGAGTAGTGTAGAAAATAGAAATCGATAATTACGACTAGACATTTGCTAAAAAAACACGGATCCTTCTTTTCTTTGTAGAAGTACAGATGGAAGGAGGAGACCCCGTGCAACAGTATATTTCTCAGAGTTTAGAAAGCTTTCAAAGCGTTTTTTCCAGATCGAGTACTTGGTTGTTGTTTTGCGCCATTGTGATTGGATTTATGGGGGCAGGAGAAATGATCGGCGTGACGTCGTTGTGTCGTTTCTGGCTATTAGATGAACTTGGTTATTACCGCTTGCTCCGTTTTTTTAGATCCAAAGCGTATGTCTATGGGGCGTTGCTCGATGCTTGGCAAGATTTTGTGAATCGCCAAGGAAAATCCGTTGAAGTAGCTGGACGAGCGATACTTCTGGGTGACCATACCGCGGTGATCAAAGATGGACGCAAGATGCCCGGCGTGGTATCGATGCACGAGTCATCGGAGACGCAAACGAAACCCGGCTATTTTCGGGCCCAATGTTGGGGCAGCATTGGCATCTTGATCGGGTCGTTATCCGCTTGTTTTTGTTGTCCTTTGCAGCTTCAAATTCATCAGGGATGGGCTCATTTAGGGTTGAACGACGAGCGCGATAATCCATGTCGGATCAAGCTCACCGACCGCTTGGTGGCCATGGCGATTCATTTTGCGGTGACGAATCACTGTCTGTGTTATTTGGTGTTGGATGCCTTTTTTTCAACCGGGGGCGTATTTCGAGCTTGCCACTATTATTCAATCCAGCATCAGGCGCGGTGGGTTGAGGTGCTGGTCAAAGCCAAGAATAGCTATGTGGGTTATTTCCCCGCGCCACCGAAACCCGCCTCTCGACCCGGACCTCAGCCGCTCTATGGCGAGAAAGTGTGTTTAAGAGAATGCTTCGACCACCTTCATTTGTTTGAGACGGTGACCTGTCAAGTCTACGGTAAAACCGAATCCATCCGGGTTATGACGCTTACACTGTTATGGCGGCCCATCGCTGATCAGGTGTTATTTATTCTCGCCGTCACCTCAAAAGGCCCAATGGTTCTAATGAGTTCCGATTTAACGCTGTCAGCCATTGATGCCGTTGAACTGTATTGTGCTAGAACCCGCATTGAAATCATGTTCGCGATGTTAAAGCATGTGATCGGCGCCTTTAAATTTCGTTTTTGGACTAAAAAATTGCCAAAACATTCTAGACGCCCCTTTTCCAATCGTCTTCTCAAAGCCCCACAGCCCCAGGATATTCATACCGTTCAAGCGTGCTGGCGAGCCTATGAAATCTTCGTGCTCTGTGCCTCCATTGCCTTGGGGTTAATGCAATTGATTGCGCTCCAGTATCAAGATACGATTTGGTCTGAGCACTCGCTTTATCTTCGCACTCAATCGCGTGATTTGCCATCGGAGAAAACCGTCAAGCAAATTTTAGCGCCATTGTTCCTCAAACAATTCTTTCGACTTGAGGAAAATGGCATGATTCAACAGATCCGTGCCCGCTTGATGGCTGTTTCCGATGAAATAGATGACGATTAAACTGAATGAGGCGTTCTATGCTCTAATTCTCTGCGATCTTCAAAATTTTTCATCAAACATACTACGATGGAGAGGGTGGTTTTGCCCCGCTTTTCTCGCTGTTAACTCACGACTGCCGAGTTATGAAGAACACTAGATACCAGGGTCTGATAAGGAATGCCTTCTACCAGGGCACGTTTTTGAATCGCATCGAGATCTCGATTTGAAATGCGAATGTTGATTCTTTTGTCTTTTTTGAACGTATTAGTTGCTGCCTCGCGTATTTGCTTTCTTCTGGCAGGTGTCGCAACCGACTTTAACTCGGCAGCGTCAAAAGCCGACAATAATACTTTCTCTTCTTTATCTAATTTCACTTTACTCATTACTTTCTCCCAGATACAGCTTTGTTACTTTCCGGCTTGGGATGATTGTCTTCAGAAAAATATGGTCGTCTGATTATACATAAGGAACAAAATGGGCATAACCTTCAATAGCGACGATAAAATCTCTTTGGTGAGTATAGTCTTTTTGATTTGGGTGACTGACATCATCAAGTAACCCATCCGATTGAAGATGGAAAATGACTTCCTCAAATGAAATCCCTCTCTGGTCGATAAGTTGCTTATTTTTCTCGGGGCCCCAATCGAATTATTTCATGGGAAGAGATTATATCAGAATGTGTGCTTTTGGCTTCATATGCTAGCAGCAATTCTAAATGTGGAGTGTCCAACCCGGCAGGCGATTCATTTGAGTAGATAGTAACATATAAATAATTTGTAGACAGGACACGGGAACAAGCGTATAAGACTCTGTGAAATAACAACTTTTTTCCAGAGACTATGAGCTACCCATTTCGACCCACCCTGAAGAAATTGACGTTTGACCAGATCGTAAGCACCCTTCAAGACGTCTGTAAAGCCTTCCCGGATAACCGAACCGGTAGCAATACCGTTTATTCGATGGCAGATGCCGGCTTAGGCGCGTTCTCGGTGTTCTTCATGCAAAGCCCGTCTTTCCTGGATTTCCAGAGGACGATGGCGCTTGCAATAGGCGGCAGCAACGCCCAAACATTGTTTAAACTGTTAAACATTCCGAGTGACAATCAAATTCGGAACCTGTTGGACGGGGTCCCACCCAGCGCCATTTTTCCGGTCTTCTCCGACATTCTGTATGGCCTCAAAGCGCTGGCTATCTGGATAGTTATCGCGCTATTAACGACACCCTATTGGTGGCCATGGATGGCACGGATTACTTTTCGTCCAAGAAGCTGAAGTGTAAGAATTGCAAGGTCACGAACCACCGGAATGGGTCGACCACATACGCCCACACAGTCATTACCCCGGTGATTGTGGCACCGGGAAGCAATAGAATTTTCCCCCTGGAGCCGGAGTTCATCGTACCCCAGGATGGGCACGACAAACAAGATTGCGAGAATGCTGGGGCCAAGCGTTGGTTATAGGAATTCGGTCCCCGCTATCGGGATTGGGGCATCACCCTATTAGGCGATGACCTGTACTGCAAACAGCCGGTATGCGAGGCGATCCTCGCGGAAGGCATGAACTTTATTTTGGTCTGTAAGCCCGATTCCCACACCACGCTTTACAACGGCATAGAGGCGCAGGAGGTCATGGAGGGTATCAACACCGTCACCGTCACCCGTCGCCAAGGTAAGCGAGTCGAAATCGATACCTACCGCTTTTGCAATCAGGTTCCACTGCGTGATAGCGAAGATGCATTCAACGTGAATTGGTGCGAGTTAACCACCCGCAACGCGAACGGCGATATCCTCTGCCGGAATGGCTTTGCCACGAATTATGAGATCACTGAACAGAATGTCGCGGACATAGTGCTCGCCGGGCGTACCCGTTGGAAAGTCGAGAATGAGAACAATAACACCCTGAAAACAAAAGGCTACCACCTGACTCATAATTTCGGGCACGGTAACGATGCCCTCTCCTCGGTATTGGCGACCCTGAATCTTTTAGCCTTTTTAATCCACACGGTGCTGGAATTGATGGATGTCAACTATCCACTGGTGCGCCAGAAGCTCGGTACCCGTATCAACTTTTTCAACGACATTCGGGCGCTCACCCGCTACCTGTGCTTCGATAATTGGAGTGTTTTAATGTCGTTTATGATGCGCCAGCTTGAGATCGAGGCGCCCGATACAAGTTAAAGCCCTACTCCGGACGGTTCACAATTCATTCGGTTCCGACTAGGCGTTTGATGTTACCGCGCCACAGGCAAGTATTGCGCTTTTATTGCCTATTTAGCCAACCATTGTAAATGCTGCCCCAACCAGCGACGACCTCGGTGACACAAGCGTCGATGGGGATATCGATGGATGCCAAATTCGCGCGTGAATACCCGAGTGAAATCGAAACCTTTGCCTGGTTGCTCGATTAGCCTTCTAAATTTAGAATTGCTGGTATGCTAGTGACTGCTAACGCTGCAGTAACCCGCGCCAAATACAATGTGTATAGCCATCCTTCTTCAAGCTGTCGTAACTTGGTTATCGACGATTTAGACCGTCGAATAGACGTAGTTATTTAGTGTGCGGGGTACTAGGAGGCTGTCTGAGAATAGAAAGCCTACTGCGGAAAAGCTGGATTTGGCCTAATTTTTCCATTATTTTGATGAAATACATCCCTATATTTCACACCTGTGGGCCGCTTTCAGCGGTCCAAACCCGCTCCAGGCGGATTTGTCGTTAAATACAGCAAGTATTCGCCTCAAATAATGGAAAAATCAGACTCAAACCAGCTTTCCCTCGCGACGACTTCTATTCTCGGACAGCCTCCTAGTCAATTTAAGAAGGCGAAACTTAAAATTTAGCCTTGACGCCATGGTGTCATGTATAATCTACCGCCTTTTAAACAAGCGTCGACACAATCAATCATGTGGTTTAAAAACCTTTTGTTGTACCGGTTTACCGAAACATTCAAACTTTCGGAATCAAATTTGGAAGAAAAATTGCTGCCCCATCGGTTTCGCGCCTGCGGGAGCCTCCAGGAATTCAGTTATGGTTGGGTCTCTCCTCTGGGCCGACAATCGGAACTCTTGGTACATAGCTGTAATGGTTTTCTAATGATGTGCGCATGCAGGGAAGAGAAAATCCTACCCGCTTCCGTCGTTAACGAAATTGTTGCCGAGCGCGCTGCTGAAATTGAAGGCGAACAAGGCCGATCGCTTGGTAGAAAAGAACGCGAGAGATTGCGCGACGAAGTGATTCATGAGCTGATGCCCCGAGCCTTCAGCCGGTCCATTAGAACCTACGCTTATATCGACCCACGTCAAGGATATCTGGTGGTCGATGCTACCAGCTCAAAAAAAGCGGAGGAATTGCTGTCCCTGCTACGGGAGTCACTCGGGTCTTTATCGGTAACAATGGCCAAAACCAATGATTCCCCGTCGCTTATTATGACCGACTGGCTTTCCAAAAATAGCGCGCCTTCAGACCTTAGTATCGAAAATGAGTGCGAATTGCGTTCCCCCGATGACGAAAGCAGTGCCGTACGCTGTAAAAACCACGACCTTTCTTCACCCGAAATCCAGGCCCACCTGAAGGCGGGAAAGGAAGTGATCAAGCTGGCGGTCAGTTGGAATGACCGCCTTAGTTTTATATTGGATGATACCCTGGGTATTAAACGATTACGTTTTCTCGACCTGGTTCTGGAACAAGCGGCTGAAATCGACACGGACGATGAGGCTCAACGATTCGACGCCGACTTTTCCATCATGAATCTTGAACTTGCGGAATTTTTCCCGCGTCTTTTGGAAATTTTTGGAGGGGAGTCGAAGTAGATACCTTAAACGATGGACAAAAACGAATAAACAGTGAACAATCGCACCCTTCAATATTAATTCAGCAAAGGAGACCAATCATGTCCTCAATGTCCGCGGTAGTCGCTGTGTTTTTTATAGCTTTTGCCATTATTTTTGGAATTATTGTCTGGATGGATACGAAACGTATCTATATTCATCCACCCAAATTCAACTACAAAAAAGGAACTGCTGACCACAATGGAGAAAATGCGGAGGCTGAGCACCAGGAAAATAAAGAAACCGGAGGAATTACCGCAAAAGCGAGCACTGACGGTGCTGGTAATGCATTTGCTTCATCCGAGTTAGGTTTTGAATTTCAGAATTCCGGTAATAAAGCCTTAACCTACGTGATAGAGTTTATTTTCGATTACCGGGTCAGCTTTGAAGCTAACGACAACGCCGCCACGAAACTGAAAGGAAGGATCGAAACTTTCATGAATTCGAAGTCAAAGTCCGTGGTGGACGAGTTTTTGCCAACTTCAGACGATAAATCCAAGCCTGGCAATGGGCAATTAGTGGCCGAAGTAAGCCGAAAACGCCGAATTACCCTCCAACCCGGTGAAAAAGTCGATGCCTATCTAAAACTTACCGCTGTTGCGGATGGCGCCGATTCCGGGAAATGCTCCAGCGAAGTTGTTGGGAAATTAAAGGAGATATCTTATAGAACCGAACTATCGACTTAAAATCGAAAGGGGAATTTGGCTCCTAAGCGAGTTTCAACAGCGTCACCTTAACGATCACACCAAATTTCGGATGATCAAAATAGTGAGTTTCCTCTAACAAGATCCGTCGACGTTCTTTGAGGTGATAAACGGTTTCGGAAATATTGTCCAATGAACCGTTCGAGACGTCTTCCAAAAACGGTATAGCGTCGAGATCAAAATCATCCACGAAATTAAAATCGACCTCCACATGTAGATAGTTACCCCGCTGTAATCGCACAAAGCCATTGACCTTATCTTTGGAAATATGGACAGCGCGGCCGAACCTATTTTTCCCCACCGGTTCAATCCAGGCTAAGCGTAACTTTGGGATATACTCGGTGGACTGACCCAATTTGTTGTACAAAGAGGTCAATTCCGCGTGCCGCGGCGATACCGTCGCATAAGGCACGGGTTCGGATGGGAGTGCGTCAAGACTAACTCCCAGCGGTTCCAATTCCACATAGTTTCCGGGTGATTCAAGCAAACTGCTTGTTGGATCAAACTTCTCGCTTGTAATCGATTCTTGACCGAAAACGATGAGTTCGACCTTATACCAGTTTACACCCACATCTTCGGGATACGCTGTGCTGGGAATCAAGTAACAGAAAATACAAAGCAAAAACGCTATGCTATTGGTACGAAATAACTTTGGGTTATTCATGGTTTCACTAAAACATTGTTGATGTGTAATTATTCAGACCTCTTCCTGGGAAAGCGGACAAATTTTCGTGCCTGTTCACTGAGGTATTGGGTCAGACGGGTGATGGCTTAAATTATCGAGTAATTCTGAAATAAAAGATATTTTTTGTTGAGCTGATTCAATTTGATATTGGAACCGCAATTTATCCGGGCCGTCCATTTGAACCTGTTCGGAACGGCTCTGAATCAATTTAATTATCTTTGCCGGATCGATATCGGGCTCGGAATTAAAAATAATTCGTCCCGCGGTGGGTCCCGAATCGATTTTGCGAATTCCCAATTTAGACGCTTTTAACTTTATTTCCGTAGTCCCAAAAAGATTTTTGCCAGCCTCCGGCAGCAACCCGAAACGATCGATCATTTCGACTTGCAGATCCCATAATTCATCGTGAGTTCGGGCAGTGGCTATACGTTTATAAAAAACCAAGCGGGTATGAACATCCGGCAAGTAATCATCGGGTATCAATGCGGCAAGGCGCAAATCCACTTCCGGCCCGCTTTCGAGAGGTGCGTGCATTTCCGGCTGTTTCCCGGATTTTAATGCGGCAACCGCCCTTTCCAGTAGTTCAGTATATAGAGTAAATCCAATCTCCTGAATTTGACCACTTTGTTCTCCCCCCAGTAGTTCCCCGGCGCCACGGATCTCCATATCATGGGAGGAAAGCATGAACCCCGCTCCCAAATCGCCCGCAGCTTGTATAGCTTCCAAGCGCTTGACGGCATCTCGGGTCATCAATTTTTCAGGGGGAACGATGAGGTAAGCGTAGGCACGGTGGTGCGAGCGCCCTACCCTCCCGCGCAGTTGGTGAAGTTGCGCCAAACCGAGTTTGTCGGCTCGATTGATGATAATAGTATTGGCCGTGGGGACGTCGATGCCACTTTCGATAATCGTCGAACAAATTAAAAGATTAAAACGCTGGTGATAAAAATCAAGCATGATTTGCTCAAGTTCCCGCTCGGGCATCTGCCCATGGGCAATGGCAATGCGCGCTTGTGGCAGCAGCTTAGCCAGATCTCGCGACATACGCTCCATGGATTTAATTTCATTATGCAGAAAAAAAACCTGACCGCCACGACGAATCTCCCGTAAGCACGCTTCCTGGACGAGAGCATCGTTCCATTCGGAAACAAAAGTCTTGATAGCGTGGCGATTAAGCGGTGGGCTGGCGATAATCGATATCGCCCGCAAACCGGACATCGCCATGTTAAGAGTGCGAGGAATTGGGGTGGCCGTGAGTGTCAGCAGATCGACTTCGCTTCTAAGCTTTTTAAAATGCTCTTTGTGACGAACCCCGAAACGATGTTCTTCGTCGATAATGACCAATCCCAGACTTCGATATACAATCTCCTTTTGTATAAGTTTGTGGGTACCGATCAGGATATCCACTTTCCCTTCGAATATGGCCTGGATAATTTCATTTTGCTTCTTTTTGGAGACGAAACGAGAAAGTACTTCGGTCCGTACCGGCCAATCGGCAAAACGATCGCAAAAGTTCTGAAAGTGTTGTTGGGCTAATAAAGTGGTTGGTACTAGAATCGCAACTTGCTTATTGTTCTGTATGGCAAGGAAAGCCGCTCGCATCGCAACTTCCGTTTTTCCGAACCCGACATCGCCGCAAATGACCCGATCCATGGGTTGCGAAATCACCATGTCCGCAATCACCTGTTCGATAGCCGCTTCCTGATCGGGAGTTTCTTCGAAGGGAAAGGCTGAAGCAAAAGCCTGGTATTCTTCTTGGTCAACCTCGAAGGCGCTACCGGTTTTAGCAGCCCGCTTCGCACTGATGTCCAAAAGCTCTGCGGCGACATCCCGCACCCGCTCCAAAGCTTTTCGCTTTGCTTTATCCCATTTATCCCCGCCAAGCTTATGCAACGGTGCGGTATCCGAACTGGCGCCATTATAGCGGCCTATCAGATGCAGCGCGGAAACGGGAACGTACAATTTGTCCTGATTGGCGTATTCCAGAGTCAAAAATTCAGTTTCGATTCCTCCTATATTGAGTTTTTGGAGTCCTTTGTACCGGCCTACTCCATGGTCTTGATGCACTACCGGTGATTCGACATTTAATTCGTTTAAATTATTAACGATATTTTCCATGTCTCGACTGGACGAGCGTCGACGCCGCCGCCTTTGTTTCGCTCTTTCACCGGTCAACTGGCTTTCGGTAATAATGGCGATAGCCGGATTTTCCAGCACCAAACCATGATCCATGGGCGCCACGATGATACACGGCGATGTTTCACACCGTAGAAATTCCTTCCACGTAGCCAATTTTTTGGGAAGCAACCCGAACTTGCCCAAATTTTCCACCATCATTTCTCTATGTCCCGCGGATTCGGCGACAAAAAGTACCTTACCGGGGAAATCCTCAACAAATTTCATCAACACTTCGGACGGATTTTTCCGGTTGGGCTGCAGCGACACATCGGGCAACGGTTGTGTAGTGTAGGAAACGACTAATCCTTGAGGTGAACCCGTGACAACATCATCAACCATTATATGGACTTGGGGTACATTATCAATTCCGCATTTCAAATCTTGCGGCTTTAAAAATACTTCCTCCGGGGCAAGTAATGGCCGACCAAGATCGTGTCGACGTTGTTCAAAAATTCGTTCAACTTCCAAATAAAACTCATTGGCCAAATTTAATGTGGAATCGGGTAAAACCAGGACAACATTGGCGGGAAAATAATCGAATAGTGTCTCCGTATGATCGACGAACAACGGAAGATAATATTCGATTCCTCCAGAGGCGATACCTTTACTAACATCCAGATAAAGTGAGTTTCGCTCCGAAGCCTTGGGAAACCGAGTTCTAAATGTACGGCGAAAGCATCGAATCGCTTCCTCGGTAAAAGGAAACTCCCGTGCGGGAAAAAGGCTGATATTTCCAACTTTTTCCAAAGAGCGTTGGGTTTCGGGGTCAAAGGTTCGAATCGATTCGACCTCATCGTCGAAAAGCTCAATTCGGTAGGGAATCGAACTTCCCATCGGAAATAAATCAATGATCGATCCCCGGATTGCAAATTCACCGTGTTGATACACCTGGGAAACACACTGATAACCGACCTGTTCGAGCTGTCGGCGGATTTCGTCCAGATTTATCCGAATCCCCGCCTCAATGGCAAAACTATTGGCTAAAATATGTTGCTTTGGAGCCAGTCTCTGCATTAGGGCGCCAATCGTCACAATCAACACGCCGTGGTCGATTTGAGGCAGGCGCGCTAAGGTTTTCAAACGCTCCGAAATAATCTCGGGTAAGGGAGAAAACACATCGTAGGGTAAGGTTTCCCAATCGGGAAAGTGCAAAATTGGGATTGTGGTAGAGCCTATGAAGACTTCCAATTCATGTTCCAACCTCAGCGCTGTTTGGTAGTCTATCGAAATCACCACCCAAAGATGTTTGCCTTTTTGCACTGCGGAAGCCAAGGCCAATGCATCCGCGCAACCATGTAATTGATCCCATACTACGATAGGGGAATCGGTGGTTGGCAGGACCGGGTTTGTAGGTGATATTTTGAGATCCGATTGAGCAGCTATTTGCATAAATATTACGATAGGGCGATTTTTTCCTTGATGATATCCTGTTATCCGTATTGAAGTCACGGATTAAGGAATATGATTTATTTTCCCATGGAAAGGGTAGTCAACACACCCTATTCGCCCATTTAAAATTCGCCTCCACAAGTACTACAAAAGTTCTTATTATTTTTAGAACTTAACTATTGTGACTTTTCCATGATTAAAATATTATCCGCTATTCATAAACCCAAAGAACGATGTTATTATTAATCAATATTTGAATCTGTTAGAATTTCGATTCAAAATCGGTGTTATTACTTTTTCATTAAACTAAATTTAAAAATATATGACCATGGCTAAAGATTACAGTGGATTATCCGAAGAAGAATTGAAGGAAATGATAGAAACCGCGGAAGTCGTTCTGCAAAGTAAAGCAGAAGATAGAAAAAACCAAATTGTTTCCCAAATTAATGAATTGGCTGCATCGATTAATCTCAAAGTAGAATTCATCGATCCACAAAAAAGGCAATCGTCCAGAAAAGGTATTAAAGTTGCCGCGAAATACCAAAATCCTGAAAGCCCTTCGCAAAAATGGACGGGGCGCGGAATGAAACCAAAATGGTTAAAAGCTTTATTGGAAAAGGGCGGTAAAGCGGAACAATACGAGATTTAATCGGTATTCGGGGGCAATTAAATTCGAATCTGAGCGCCTATTTAATTTGCCCCCAAAATCCGTCATTTCAAGGCGAAAAATGTGAGTTTACACGCGTAAATGATCATTTTTAAACGCGGATATGGCGGATTTCAGGGTGATCTGAATAGTTACGAATTGGACCATCCTAACATCTCCGATGCATGGGCCAAAGTTTGCTCGGTAATCTTTAGGCCACCCAACATCCTGGCTATTTCGGTCCGGCGTTCTTCATCGGATAAAATTCGAACTTGGGACTGGGTGGTTGTCTTACCAATGGATTTCTTAACCCGCAAGTGTTGGTGCGCTTGAGCGGCTACCTGCGCCAAGTGGGTGACGCAGAAAACCTGTTTATGTTTGCCTAGCGCGCGTAACCGCTGCCCGACAATTTCGGCGACCGCGCCGCCAATACCGGAATCGACCTCGTCAAAAACCATCGTTGGGGTTATCTTCGCGCTCATCGCGACAACCTGAATCGCCAAACTGATTCGGGATAATTCCCCTCCGGATGAAATTTTACCAATTGCTTGGGGTGGCATCCCCGGGTTGGCTGACACCCGAAATTCTACGCTATCCAAACCCTCCGCCTTAAGAAAATTAACATCACTTGAACTGACGCCGATAACAAATTCACCATGGGGCATTCCCAGTTCTTTTATTATTTTCGAAATCTTTTTTTGAAGGGTTCGGGCTCCCTCTATTCTCCGCTTTGAAAGTTTGTTCGCAAAACCTGTGTAATCCACTTCTAAAGCCGCTATTTTTTTCTGTAATTCGGAAATCCGCTCCGAACTCCGTTGAAACCGGCAATACTCATCCCGGAGGTTATTAAGAATTTGCGGTAGTTCCTTAGGGGTGACTTGGTGCTTTTTCGCAAGGCCATGGACTGTACCCAACCATTCTTCCAGCCATTCCAGCCGATTGGGGTCGGATTCCAGGGAATCCAAATGCCGACGAATAATTTGAGTGGACTCTTGTGTCTGAATCAGAGCTTCGTTCAACAATTCCGACACTTCATTAAATGAAGGCGACAATTCGCCCAGTTCAGCCATGGTGTTGATTGATCGCCCTAACAATACATTGACCGAATGATGTTCGTCTTCGTCAAGTTGCTGTAGCTGTTGTTGGCCCAAACTCAGGATTTTACCCAGATTTGCTTGAAGCACGTGTTCCTCAAGCAGCGCTACATAACTTTGCGATTCAATCTCACTCTGCTCAAGTTCCGCGATTTGATGACTTAATAAATCTTCCCTTAAACTCCGTTTTTCTGCTTCTTGTATCAGATTATCCAAATCCGATTTTGCCCCCCGCCATTGTCGATACACTTGCCCCATCGCATCGAGAATAAGATGATTTCCCGACAATTCATCAAGCAATTGACGTTGCTGCACATTTTGCAATAACTTCAGATGGGCGTGCTGACCGTGAATTTCAATCAGTAAAGAAGCTATTTCCTGTAACGCTTGCAAAGTGACGGGGCGATTATTTATGAACGCCCTGGAGCGGCCATCGTCGCTCAACACTCTTCGGATTAAACAGTATCCCCCATCTTCAAGTTCATGCTCGATTAACCATTGTTTGGCGTCAATGGCATCATCGAGGTCAAATTCCAAATTGATTTCGGCCTTTTTGCAACCCGAGCGAATATAGCCGGCATCCGCTCGATTCCCCAACGCAAGACCTAAGGCGGTCAAAAGGATCGATTTTCCGGCGCCGGTTTCACCGGTCAGAACGCTAAGACCCTTTTTAAAATCCAAATCCAAGCTTTCGACAACAGCAAGGTCTCGGATATTTAATGAACACAACATATCAGATCCGAATTTGGCGCTAATCTCCGAAACAAGATGTTTCTGGAGCAGGGAAGTTTGGGAACGGAGAGTTAGTGATGGTAACCCCCACTCCAATTTAATTTTGCCCGTAAAATTTCAAAAAAATCGTAACCCGCTGGATGAAGAATTTTCACCGTTCTTGTACTCTTTTCAATACGGATTTTATCAGATTTTTCAATTTCAGAGATCGATATATCATCACAGGTTACCTGGGTACTGATCGGTTCTTTTTGAGTAAAGGCAATTTCAACCCGGCTATTTCCATCGACCACGATTGGCCTGTTACTCAGGGTATGAGGGTTAATCGGGACCAAAACGATGGCGTCCAAGGATGGATAGAGGATAGGTCCTCCGCCAGAAAGTGCGTAAGCGGTTGAACCAGTTGGCGTCGACACAATCAAGCCATCGGAACGCTGAGAATTAAGATACACACCATTAACGAAAGTATCGAATTCGACCATACCCGTTGTGGCACAGCGCTGGACAACTACTTCATTTAAAGCGTTCTGCTCTCTGACCAGCCGTTCGCCGCGGAATATTTTTGCTTCTAACAAAAATCTTTCTTCGGCAACATATTCACCCTGTAAAATCTGTTCGAGTTTAGCCAACATTTCCGACGAGGATATATCCACGAGAAAACCCAATCTCCCCATATTGATTCCGACCAGTGGCACATCATGAGCGGCAAGAGTTCGCGCCGCCGTCAATAAAGTTCCATCGCCACCGATGGTAATTGCCAAATCACAACGTTCACCCAACTCCGATAGTGTGCAATAGTCGAGTGGGGTATCCCTTATGAACGATATAAAGTGCTCTTCAACAAATACTTTATAATCACGCTTGATGAGGAAGTCGGATAGCGCCAACAGGGTCCCTGTAACACAATCTTCCGGTTTTCCGATTAAGCCTATGGTTTTAACGAGCAAGATGGTTCACGCTGACTCATACCCGGGAGAGGACAGATGGTACTATAAATGGGTTGTTTTCCGAAATAATCAAATTGCGAGAATTAACAAAAAACGTTTGGGCATTCGCCGCTCATTGATTTGATTAATAAACCCGAAATCAGAAAATATTTTTCTTTCATCAACGCGCCATTAAGTAATATTCCAAAAATCACAAATCCCCACAACACACCGTACCAGAAAACAGCGACGTTTGTTAATAGGAGACCCTTCATGAAGATTCAATTTTTCTTAGTTTTTATCTTTTGCCTGTCCGCGTCGCCTCGGGTTTCCATTGGCGACTCCAATAATCCATACAAAAGCATTACCGAGATAATAACGCTTCCTAAAGGATTTAATATTGAAATCTATTCCGACAAAATTCCGAATGCCAGGTCGTTGGCCGTAGGGGATGATGGAACTGTTTATGTGGGAAGCCGCGGCAGTGGAAAAATTTACGCCCTGCCAGACTATAACAAAGACGGCAAACCGGATAAAACTATCGTCGTTGCACAGGGTTTGACGATGCCGATTGGGGTAGCTTTCTTTAAAGATGATCTATTCGTCGCGGAGGTTTCACGTATAGTCGTTTTCAGAAATATCGCTCAGAACCTTACTATCGCCCCGAAATCGGAGGTGGTATATGACTGGTTCCCTAAAGATCCTCATCATGGTGCAAAATACCTTCGGATCGGGCCGGATAGTAAGCTGTACGCACCTGTCGGCGCACCCTGTAATATTTGTAAGTCGGAGAAGGCAATTTATGCCACCATGACTCGCTTGAATCCCGACGGAAGCGGATTTGAAATCTTCGCCGAAGGCATTCGAAATTCGGTTGGATTTGATTGGCACCCGGAGACAGAGGAACTTTGGTTTACAGAGAATGGACGCGACTGGTTAGGCGATGACGTTCCTCCCGACGAATTGAACCATGCACCCGCGGCGGGCCAACATTTCGGCTATCCCTATTGCCACGCGGGCGATATTCCCGATCCAAAATTCGGAAGCATGAAACCGTGCGAGGAGTTTACTCCACCGTCGTGGCGGTTTCCGGCACACGTGGCGCCTTTGGGCGCCAGATTTTACCGTGGCAAACAATTCCCTAAGATATACAGGCATCAACTTTTCGTTGCCCAACATGGCTCCTGGAACCGCAGCGAACCTCAGGGATATCGTATTGCCGTTATCAACTTTGAAAAGGGGAATCCGATATCCGAACACGTGTTTGCTGAAGGTTGGCTACAGGCAAACGGAAAAGTATTGGGACGGCCGGTGGATATTCTGGAAATGCCCGATGGCAGTTTGCTGGTATCCGATGATCAAAGAGGTGTAATTTACAAAATTACTTACGCTGGTGTTCTGAATTAGTGGCGGTCGGAAACAAAGTGTATGGATTACTTGTTACACCTTGAAAAAATTATCGATACCGTTGGTCTATACGTAGGAACCGTTCTGATCGGTTTCGTAAGCGGATTGGTCCCATTAATCAATTGGGCCGAAATACCTTTTTCCGCGGCAGGCTCTCTATTCTCGGACAGCCTCCTGATGTTTATCGGTATTCCAAAACTGACCTAAACACAAGGTGGAGAGAAGGATAAGAGCAAGCAAGGTCCAACCCGGGATACTCAATCCCAGGAAGGTCCATAATATTTCGGCACATTCCCCGGTGCCGTTTAATAAAAGTTTAATCGTTTCGCCAATGGGGAAATTATTGAAGATATATTCCAACCCCGGTCCACAGCTTGGAACCTCATCGGGCGGCAAATTTTGGAGCCACACGTGACGTCCGGAAATCGAGGCTCCTAACGTTGCGGTTAAAAAACCCAATAATGCATAAACCTGAATACCACAGATTTTTGGATTATGGATCACAGCGCTGAGCAAGATTATTGCAACGAGCAGTACGGCTACACGTTGAGAAATACATAGCGGACAAGGTTCCAGATCCCGAACAAACTGAAAATACCCTGCGATCAACAAAAGAATCGCGCAAAAAACAAAGCCGACAAGAAAAAAACCACGAGCTCTAAGTTTCATATTTCCCCGATATTACAAAATAACAGATGCCAAAAACTCAGAAGCACGATCATCGGCTTTTGAGGGCAATGGGATTCGGGAGTCATTTATCCAGGCGTCGATATCCTTCCATAGGGTTTCTGCCTGAAGATCTCTCAAAAGCATATGATAACCTTCTTTGTAAATAGCGATACGTTGGCTATCCTTGCGCTTCTCGGGTAAGCGCCGTAACATCGCACGCGATGCATTGGGTGGAATAATTTCATCTCGTTCGCCGTAAAGAAATAATGCTGTGGTTTGCAATGTGGCAGCTTTTTCCAACGCCAAATCCATCAGATTGGCCAATCCAAAAACCGTATCAATCCGTGTTTCTTTAATGACCAATGGGTCCCGACTCAGCGCTCGTAACATCTCATAATTATCTGAAGGCTTTTTGCGAAGACCTTTTCCAGTGACATTTATCCAGGGAATGGTGTGTGCTCCGATCGAAAGTGCGATTCGTTGATACCACGGCATGGTTTTTCTTCCCCAAACGGCCGGTGCGGTGAAAATAACGCCATCCACGTTTGGAGGGCTATCGATGTTCATCGCTACCATAGCAACCGCCCCACCCATGCTTTCACCTATCAGATAAACCGGCGTTCCGGGATGCCGTGTGTGAATGAGTCCGATAATTTGTACTAGATCGTCGGTGTACGCGCCAACACCTGCCCAAAGCCCACGATTGAGCGTATTGCCGAAACCGCGTTGATCATAAGCGTAAGAGACGATTCCTTTAGTTTTTAGGAATCGCCCAGGAGCATCGAAGAAATTGCTATAATCATTGAATCCGTGTAAAGCGATAATAGCAGCCTTAACGGCTTTCTCGTCAGGTGTCCAAACCCGAAAAGGAAGGCGTATTCCATCTTCCATCACGAAATAGTTATCGATTAGCGCGGCTTTTTGAATGGGATTACCGGGTGGTGAAACTAGAGGCGCGCACGCGGAGATCCAGATAAAAACAAAACACAGACAGCCTAATATCAATTTTTTCATTCTCGACTGAAATCGTACCGGAGGTTGCTTACTACGTGCCCTGGTGTGTTGTTGCAGAGATGTTGCAATAGGTGCTGTCTTAATAAACATCGACATTTGACGAATCTTATGAGTCGTATAAATTCTAGGTTATTTTTGCTAAAGCTCAACGGTAATATACCCAGCGCGGATCAACGGATTTCCCCCGAACATACTGTTGTTATCGGCAGCGATTGGATTTTTTTTACCGTTTATTTTACCTAATGTAATGATCGTCATACTTCACCCCGACATCGATAACAACGGAACTCCGTACCAGGAATTGATGACATATCTGGCGGGGCTCCCCGATATAACACACCGAATACACGAAGTTGCGGGGTCAGAGCAGACGTTGACCGAAGTATATCTTATCGGCGATACCAATTATCTGAATGCCGCCGACATTGAAGCCTTTCCCTGCGTCGAGCGGGTGGTTCGTATTTCACGCGAATATCGGATTCTTGGACGCCACAAGAACGATTTTCGTTCCCACCGGTTCAAATATAATGGGGTCATTTTCAGTCAAGACAACCTGAATATATTCGCTGGGCTCTGCGCGGTCAGTACGCCCGAACACGTCGAGCAAATGATGAAAGTATTAAAGGAACACGGTCAGGTTTGCACACGGATGGGCGCCTACAAACCACGGACCAACCCCTATTCCTTTCAAGGATATGGTAAACAATCTCTACCCTACGTGTTCGAACTGGCCGGCAAATACGGTATCAAAGTGATCGCTATAGAGATTACCCACGACACCCATATCGAAGAAATCAACGATGCGTTGGAATTGGCTGGACATCCGACCGGGGTGATGCTCCAGATTGGTACACGTAATACCCAAAACTTCGAGCTGCTTAAGGCCGTTGGAAGACAACATGAGATGCCCGTCCTTTTTAAACGTGGCTTCGGGATTGCCCTGGAGGAATCACTCAATGCGGCCGAGTATCTGGCGAGCGAAGGGAACCGCAATGTAGTGTTTTGCCTTCGAGGTATGAAAACCAACATGGGCGATCCCCATCGAAATCTAGTGGATTTTTCCCACGTCCCAGTGGTCAAGCGGCTAACGCATATGCCCGTGTGTATCGATCCATCCCATGCAGTGGGTTCGCGTGAAGCCAATATTGATGGCATACCAGACATCTCTCACGCCGCAGTTCAGGGCATTATCGCGGGCGCTAATATGGTGCTCGCCGATTTTCATCCCGAACCGGCCAAAGCCCTTGTGGATGGGCCTCAGGCCTTACATACCAGGGAGTTGGCGATATTTTTGCAAGACCTAGAGATTGCGCGTGAAGCTTACGAAAAGCGCAAAAAAATTTACCAGCAAACGTAGACTGGATAAGCGCAGCGCCATCCGACAAGAAACGGGGGGAGGTCAGTTCTTGCATTGCCACTTTCGCTAATTAAATATCGCCTAACCATTGGGTATATCTAAACGCAAACACTACAGGCGTCTTTACTTCGCGATTTTGGAACAAAATAGCGGCCAACCGAATAGTTACAAACTTTAGAACTCTCTTTATAATACGACAACCTTACAATTACCCCAAAAAGGGCTAATTGGTGACGTATAGAAAGAATTAAAGTAAATAATTTCGTTCGAAATTGAAGGCTTGGCGGATGGCACTGAAAATAAAAAACATTGAATATTTTGATGGAAGCACGTGTCTCGAAGGTTTTTTCGTCTACGATGACAGCCGTTCAACGCCGATGCCGGGTGTATTGATTTCCCATGCTTGGGGGGGACGGGACAAGTTTGTTTGTGAAAAAGCACGGAAACTTGCGGATTTGGGCTACGCGGCCCTTGCTCTCGATATGTATGGTAAAGGCATTTTAGGACAAAGCACCGATGAAAATGCCAAGCTTATGCAACCATTTATGGATGATCGAGAGCTTCTGCAACGACGTATGATATTGGCGCTTGATACGCTAAAGGGCCAAAATCCGGTCGATGAAAACAAAGTGGCCGCGATGGGGTTCTGTTTCGGGGGCTTATGCGTATTGGATCTTGCCCGTACAGGCGCGGACCTTAAAGGTGTTATCAGTTTTCATGGATTGTTTATGCCCCCGGGTAATACTCAAGGCAAGCAAATTAAAGCCAAGGTCCTGGCGCTCCATGGACATGACGATCCGATGGCGACGGTAGATATTGTTTTGGCCTTACAGGAAGAGTTGACCGAAGCGGGGGCTGACTGGCAACTACACAGTTACGGGAATACCGTGCATGCATTCACCAATCCGCAAGCCAACGACCCGCATTTCGGCACGGTGTACAATGCATCCGCCGACCGCCGCTCGTGGCGAGCCATGCGGAATTTTCTCGATGAAACATTAAGTTAGCCAATACGGATATGAACCTAAAATTCCTGGATTTTGAACAGCCGATCGCCGAACTCGAAGCGAAAATAGAAGAGCTGCGCCATGTCGGTTTCGACAACGAGATCAATATTTCCGAAGAAATTACCCGCCTCGAAGACAAAAGCCGTAAACTGACCGAGTCGATATTTTCCTCGCTTTCCGCTTGGCAAATTTCTCAATTATCGCGGCATCCTCAACGTCTTTACACTTTGGATTATGTTGAACTCATGTTCGATGGGTTCCACGAGTTGCACGGCGACCGGACATTTGCCGATGATCCGGCGCTTGTCGGTGGTCTAGCCCGTTTTGATGGGAGGGCGGTCATGATCCTCGGACATCAAAAAGGACGCGATACAAAAGACAAGATCTACCGTAATTTTGGAATGCCTCGTCCCGAGGGTTACCGCAAAGCATTACGGCTCATGCAAATTGCCGAACGTTTCCAATTACCGATTTTGTGTTTTATCGACACGCCGGGCGCCTATCCGGGTATCGGTGCCGAAGAACGTGGCCAAAGCGAAGCTATCGCCCGAAATTTATTTGAAATGTCGCATCTCCGCACCCCCATCATTTGCACGGTGATCGGCGAAGGGGGTTCAGGTGGGGCGCTTGCCATCGGCATTGGTGACCGTCTGTTGATGCTTGAATACAGTACTTATTCGGTTATTTCCCCGGAAGGATGCGCTTCTATTCTATGGAAAAGCTCGGAAAAAGCTGAACTCGCCGCGGAAGCCATGGCAATAACGTCCGACCGATTGAAGGATCTGGAATTGATTGACGATATCATCCCGGAACCCCTCGGCGGTTGCTATCGAGATAGAATGCAAACCGCCGACAATATAAAACGGTCTTTGAAGATTCACCTCGGACAAATCGATGCGCTGTCCATTGATGAGCTATTAAAGCAGCGATATGAGAAATTGATGAGCTACGGGGAATATCTTGAGGATAAACCTAGATAGGCCAGCTTGTAACCATTCATTTCACCCCTGAAATCCGAACATTTACGATCATGCTGAGTAGTTATCTCGGCTTTTTATCAGGGCATTTCTCGTGAAACTGACGCTCGAACTATTTCGGGCGACACTGGAAAGCAATCCCGCTTCTCGTTATGTCATCGCCTTCAGCGGTGGACTCGATTCCAGCGTATTGCTTCACCTTTGTACCTCTCTCAATCAGGTGGGGATAATTCCCGATCCTATAGCTATTCACATCAACCACGGTTTACAACGCGAGGCGGAAAGCTGGGATTGTCATTGCCGAGATGTTTGCGAGTCGTTTTCAATTCCCTATCGATCGATTTCGGTAAATGCCCGCGCCAATCCTGGAGAAAGCCCCGAAGATGCCGCGCGGAAAGCTCGTTATCGAGCCTTTGAAGGACTCATGACAAACCAGGATGTTTTACTGACGGCCCATCATCAAGACGACCAAGCGGAAACAGTACTTCTGCGATTATTTCGGGGAGCGGGGGTTCAGGGGCTAGCGGGAATAGCGGAATCGACAAACTTCGGGAGAGGTCGGCTGGTGCGTCCATTGCTTCGGTTCAATAAGCAATCATTGGAGGAATTCGCGCGGAGCGAAAACCTGAGGTGGATCGAAGATTCCAGTAACTCGGACCCACGATTCGATCGTAATTTTTTGCGTCAACATATTATTCCCGTACTGAAAAATCGTTGGCCCAATATTGATAAAACAATATCTCGAAGCGCCGGGCACTGCGGAGAAGCCAAACTGCTATTGGAACTTCGCGCCGATGAGTTTTTAAATAGGGTTCACCGCAAAAACCGTAACACCTTGCGGATCGACAGGTTAAAATTGCTCGACGATGCGGATAAACGGCTGGTACTCAGACAATGGATCAATCGATCGGGGTACAAAATGCCTACCACAATACTCATCCATCGTATTTTGAACGAAACGATCAACGCGATGGTAGATCGAAATCCCCGGATATGTTGGGCCGACGCGGAGATTAACCGGTATCGCAATGAAATGTACCTGTTCCCAAGGCAGGGAAAGTTTGACCGAAGCCGGGTCATCAAATGGAGTGGGGGACAAAACTTGGACATGCCCCAAAATTTTGGTTCTTTACAGATCATCCGAAAGGCGGGTATCGGTATTTCAGAAAAACAATGGAATGCGGGGGTGGTGACTGTCAAATTCAGGCAGGGTGGCGAAACCTTACGACTCATTAACCGTCAAGGGAATCATACCCTTAAGAAATTGTTTCAGGAGAAATCGATTCCACCATGGGTTAGAAACCGGATACCGTTGATCTACATTAACGAAAAACTTGCGGCTGTAGCGGATTGTTGGGTGAGTAAGGGATTTGCTGGAGAAAGCGACGGTAACAATATTCGCTTGCGGTGGGTTGGATGTGATCTTGGCTGGAAAAGCGGTGACTCCGGCCACGATGTTGTTTAAAATGATTGATTCAAGATTTTTCGTGTTTAAATAAATGACCAAATACATTTTCATTACCGGCGGTGTTGTTTCCTCCCTGGGCAAGGGGATCGCCGCGTCGTCGCTCGCCGCCATTCTTGAGGCGCGGGGCTTGAAGGTGGTTTTGACCAAACTTGACCCCTACATTAATGTGGATCCAGGCACTATGAGCCCGTTCCAACACGGCGAGGTATTTGTCACCGATGATGGCGCCGAAACCGATTTGGATTTGGGCCATTACGAGCGCTTTGTGAATACCACCATGAAGCAGCAAAATAACTTTACCACGGGGCAAATTTATGAAAATGTTCTCCGTAAAGAACGGAAAGGGGAATATCTAGGCCAAACCATACAGGTCATTCCACACGTTACCGATGAAATTCAAAGGGTTATTCGGGAAAGTGTCGAGGGCGCGGATATCGGATTGATCGAAATCGGCGGAACCGTCGGTGACATCGAATCCTTGCCGTTTCTGGAAGCGATTCGTCAAATGCGTATTGAACTTGGCGATGAACGGTCTTTATTTATCCATCTCACATTGGTGCCGTTTATTAGATCGGCTGGAGAAATCAAGACCAAACCGACCCAGCATTCGGTCAAGGAATTGAGATCTATCGGTATTCAACCCGACATTCTTCTTTGCCGTTCGGAAAAACAGATTCCTCTCAGCGAGCGCCGCAAAATTGCCCTGTTCACCAACGTTCCTGAAAAAGCGGTAATCTCAGCGGTCGATGCGGATTCCATTTATCGAATCCCCCTTCTTCTCCATGATCAGGGACTGGATAAATTGGCGGTGGATAAATTCCGGTTTGATGTCCCGCCAGCCGATTTATCCGAATGGCGCGATGTAATCGATGCTTGGGAAAATCCAACCCATGAGGTTGAAATCGCCATCGTCGGGAAATATATCAGTCATTCCGATGCTTATAAATCCCTGTCTGAAGCCCTGATTCATGCTGGAATAAAAACCAGAACGAAAGTCACAATCAATTATATCGATTCGAAAGTCATCGAAGACGAAGGCGTGCATTCGCTAAATGGCGCGGATGCAGTCTTAGTTCCGGGCGGATTCGGTGAACGTGGCATAGAGGGTAAAATCGCCGCAGTGAGATATGCGCGGCAAAACAAAATCCCGTATCTTGGCATTTGTTTGGGTATGCAGGTAGCTGTTATTGAGTTTGCGCGCGATGTCGCGAAATTGGAGGGCGCCCACAGTACCGAGTTCCTGCCAAACACACCGCATCCCGTCATCGCTTTGGTAACCGAATGGCAGGATGAAGAGGGAAATATCGAGACTAGGGACATAACCTCGGATATGGGAGGCACCATGCGTTTGGGTGGACAGAAAGCCTGCCTTGTTACCGGAAGTCTGGCGCATAAGCTCTATAAAAAAGACGTCGTTAAGGAACGGCATCGTCACCGCTATGAGTTTAACAACCACTATCTTCAACAACTGAACCAAGCCGGGCTTAAAGTCTCCGGAAAATCTATCGATGGCCGTTTGGTGGAAATAGTCGAAATCGCCGATCATCCATGGTTTGTCGCATGCCAGTTTCATCCTGAATTCACATCGACACCCCGTGGTGGTCATCCCTTGTTTTCAGGATTCGTAGGCGCCGCACACCAATATCATGCCTCTAAAACAGCGTAGATAATGGATCTTTGCGGTTTTAAGGTCGGTATGGATCAAGCTTTTTTCCTCATCGCCGGACCCTGTGTCATTGAAAGTGAGCAACTCGCACTCGATACCGCCGGTCATCTGCGGGAATTGACTTCGAAATTAGGGATAAATTTCATTTACAAATCGTCCTTCGATAAGGCCAATCGCTCTTCCCATCAAAGCTTCCGGGGTTTAGGTCTGGACCGGGGTTTACAAATTCTCGACTTGGTGAAGAAAACAGTGGGTGTTCCGATATTATCGGATATTCACGAAGATACCCCTTTGGACGAAGTCACCCAAGTGGTTGATGTACTGCAAACCCCGGCTTTTTTATGCCGTCAAACCAATTATATCCAATCGGTGGCGGCGACCGGATTACCAGTGAACATAAAGAAAGGACAGTTCCTTTCGCCCTGGGACATGAAGCATGTGGTGACCAAGGCCAAAGCGACCGGTAATAACAATATTCTCGTTTGCGAACGCGGAGCTTCCTTTGGCTATAACAATCTGGTTTCCGATATGCGTTCTTTGTCGGTAATGCGGGAAACCGGATGTCCCGTCGTTTTTGACGCCACGCATTCGGTACAATTGCCCGGAGGACAAGGAAACGTGTCCGGTGGTCAACGGGAATTTGTACCGGTATTGGCCAGAGCGGCCGTAGCCGCCGGTATCGCCGGGATATTCATGGAGACCCACCCGAATCCTGAAGAAGCCAAGAGCGACGGTCCGAATTCCTGGCCACTTCAAAGAATGAAAGCCTTGTTGGAGGTACTGTTGGAAATCGATCGCGTGGTGAAGCAATGCGGTCGTTTAATGGAAAATTCGTTGTAACTATTCAGCTCACCCCTGAAATTCGCCATTTCTGCGTTAAAAAATGATCATTTACACGTGTAAACTCACATTTTTCGCCTTGAACTGGCGAATTTCAGGGGCAATCTGAACAGTTACACGCTTATGTAAATCGTTATAATTCATTTTAAATTTTTAATACATTTGAGGGAGTCATTATGGCGGAAATTGTCGATATTCGTGCTCGGGAAATATTGGATTCTCGAGGAAACCCAACTATTGAAGCCGATGTGGTTCTCGCTTCGGGGACGGTTGGAAGTGCAATGGTTCCATCCGGCGCTTCCACGGGCGTTCGGGAAGCCCTTGAATTGCGGGATGGAGATGAGACACGTTATTTAGGGAAAGGCGTGCTCAAAGCGGTTGAAAACATTAAAACTCAAATCAAATCCGCCATCGTTGGAATGGACGCCATCGATCAAGAAGCAATCGATGCAAAAATGATCGAACTGGACGGTACGCCGAATAAGGCCAGTTTAGGCGCGAATGCCTGCCTGGCGGTGTCGATGGCTAATGCTCATGCGGCCGCTAAGGCCGGAGGCGTACCCCTCTACCGCTATCTCAACCGAAGCGATGATTTTTTGATGCCGGTACCGATGATGAACATTATCAACGGTGGCGCTCACGCCAATAACAGTGTCGATCTCCAGGAATTTATGATTTTACCGGTTGGGGCGCCGACTTTCAGAGAAGCCATGCGCTATGGCGTGGAAGTCTTCCATGCGCTGAAAAGTGTATTGTCCAAACGAGGACTCAATACGGCGGTCGGCGATGAAGGGGGATTCGCGCCTGATTTATCATCCAATGAAGAAGCCATTAGCGTGATCTTGGAAGCCATCGAAAACGCGGGTTATCGGGCCGGTGAGGATATTTATCTGGGTCTGGATGTTGCGAGCTCTGAATTTTACAAAGAGGGTGTCTACGAATTGGCTTCCGAAAACAAACAATTTAGCGCCGGTGAGTTCACCGATTACCTCGCCGCATGGGTCGATAAATATCCCATTATTACTATCGAGGATGGTTTGGACGAAGGAGATTGGGAGGGCTGGAAAGGACTCACCGAAAAGCTGGGGGATCGGGTACAGCTTGTGGGGGACGATTTGTTTGTCACCAATCCGGAAATTCTGAAAAAAGGGATCGATACCCATATCGCCAATTCGATCTTAATCAAAGTCAATCAGATCGGCACCCTTTCGGAAACTCTGGAAGCCATCAACATGGCCCACGAGGCTTCCTACACATCGGTGGTCTCCCACCGCTCCGGTGAAACCGAAGATGTCACTATCGCCGACCTTGCGGTGGCCACGTGCGCCGGTCAGATTAAGACGGGATCGCTTAGCCGTTCAGATCGGATCGCCAAGTATAATCGTCTTTTGAAAATCGAGGAGCAATTGGGGGATGCGGCGAAATATCCGGGCAAAACGGCGTTTAAATATCTAGGATAAATCAAAATATCCAGGTATTGTCCGGCCAATCTAAGAGGAGTGAGATTTTTAATCGTCGTTTTGATCGTTGTGCTTTGCCTGCTCCAGTATCGACTGTGGTTTGGAGATGGCAATTTATTTGTATTGCGCGGTTACCAGCAACGTATCGAGGACTTGGAACAAGAAGCTCGGCGGCTACGGAATCGGAATCAGATTTTACGGGCGGAAGTCGAAAATCTTACAAAAAATACGGAAGCCATTGAGGAACGGGCAAGACAGGACTTGGGGATGATCCGGAAAGGCGAGATTTTTTTTCAAATTATCGAAGAATAATAGCCGGTACGGTATGAAAGGCAGGGGAAAATTTTGGGCGATCGTTCCCGCCGCGGGAGTCGGTAGACGCATGGGTGCGGATAAACCAAAACAGTATCTGGCGTTGAGGGGTAAAACCGTTATCGAACATACCCTTCAACGATTGATCTCAGCTGAAATTTTCGAAGGGATCGTCGTTGCCGTTTCCAAGGACGACACACTTTGGCCGGGCATCCCGATGTCCAATCACCCCCTGCTCACCGTCGCGCCCGGGGGTACGGAACGAGCCGGGTCGGTTCTGTCAGGGCTTAACGCTTTAGGGACTCTCGCTGAACCACATGATTGGGTACTGGTTCACGATGCGGCTCGTTGCTGTATTACGGTCGGCGATATCCACAGGTTGATCGAGGCTCTTAAAAATGATCCCGAAGGCGGAATTCTGGCGCTTCCCGCCCACGATACTCTAAAACAAGTTAAAGCGGGCCAAATCACGGAAACTGTCGACCGCAACCTTATCTGGAGGGCATTAACCCCTCAAATGTTTCGACATGCAGGTTTAGAAAATGCCTTGCGTATGGCCGCTGAAAAGGGCCATACTGTAACCGATGAGGCCAGCGCCATGGAATTTATCGGGGTTAAGCCCCGAATTGTTAAGGGAAGGTCGGATAACATCAAAATCACGCAACACGAAGACTTGGCATTAGCAAACTTTTATTTGGAGCAACAATGTATAGAATAGGTCAGGGTTATGATGCTCACCGTTTTTGCGACGATGGAAAACTTATACTGGGTGGTGTCACCATAGCGTATGAAAAAGGTATGCTCGCCCACTCGGATGGCGATGTGGTTCTGCACGCCCTATGCGATGCATTACTGGGAGCCGCGGCTCTGGGTGATATCGGCAAACATTTCCCGGATTCGGATTCTCAATTCAAAAACATCGACAGCCGGATACTCGTACAAAACGTCATTAAACAATTAGCCGTCCTTAAATATTCCGTGGTCAACGTCGACCTGACCGTCATTGCTCAGGCGCCGAGGTTATCGCCCTATATTCAAGAGATGCGGGAAAATATTGCCAAAGACACAAGATTGTCGATCGACGCGGTAAACGTCAAAGCGACAACTACCGAAGGCATGGGTTTTGAAGGGCGCGGCGAAGGCATCGCGGCTAACGTTGTTGTATTGCTGGATAAGCACTAAGCGTTCTTCCCCGAAACCCGTATTGGAACATCGAACACGGTCAAAATTCACCCAACTGAGTTACGCCTATGATCACCCAGTGGGCAAAGGACAAATCCGTACCAAAATAGCCGATTTCAAAGTCGAAGAAAAGCTTGGATTCGAGCTAAACGGCTCAGGGGAGCACGTATTTCTAAAGATTGAAAAGCAAGGCGAAACCACCGACGATGTGGCTAAACAGTTAGCAATTTGTGCTAATGTTAGAAGACGCGATATCGGGTTTGCTGGATTAAAGGATAAAAACGCCGTCGCCATTCAATGGTTCAGTGTCCATCTTCCCGGTAAGGATTCACCGGATTGGAAAGCTATTGAATCCGAATCTATTCGTCTAATCGAATTCGCTCGTAACTATCGAAAACTTCGAAGGGGTGCACTGGCTTCAAATTCGTTTGAAATCGTAGTTCGTAATCTTGTCGGCACGAATCGGCGAGAGATTGACGATCGATTGAAAACAATATCGCAACGAGGGGTCCCAAATTATTTCGGGCCGCAACGCTTTGGTTTTCAGGAACAAAACATCGAGAAAGCGGAAGATCTTTTTCGAGGAAAATTGAAGATTAAGGATTGTTACCGTCGCGGGCTCTATCTTTCAGCCGCGCGCGCTCATGTATTCAATCAACTACTGTCGGAGCGAGTTGCTCAAAATAATTGGAACCGGGCGATTCCGGGAGACGCCTTCATGCTCGAAGGTTCGCGAGCATTCTTTAAGCCCGAGATTATTGACGGGGAGATTCTCCGACGACTCCAACTAATGGATATTCATCCCTCGGGAGTATTATGGGGTAAGGGAAAACAAGTAGTCACCGACGAAGCGTTGACTATTGAAGAGAATATCGTACAAAAGCATTCAGCCCATTGCGAGGGTCTGCGGACCTTCGGATTGGAAATGGACCGCCGGTCTCTACGCCTTAACGTGGCTACGTTGCAATGGGAATTGATAGATAGTACAAGTTTAGGTTTGAGATTTATGCTCTCCCCCGGTGCGTATGCAACTTCTGTTTTGCGCGAGCTAGTGGATTTTTCGCCCTGAGTCATATTCAATTAAAGAAAATATGAAATACATAATAGCTAATCATATCTAGAATTCTAACAATGGATTATTTACAAGCATTCTATTTAGCGTTGTTGCAGGGTTTAACCGAATTTCTTCCGATCTCAAGTTCCGCCCATTTAATCCTTATGCCGGTCCTTTTCGAATGGCCTGACCAAGGACTACCGTTCGATTTGGCGGTTCATCTCGGGACATTGCTGGCCGTCGTCACATATTTTCGAAACGACTTAAAGATAATGTTTAGGGATTGGCTCGCTTCGATTGCCGGGCGCGGAACGACGGACGAAGCACGGCTCACTTGGTATGTCATCATCGGCACCGTGCCGGTCTGTATCGCGGGACTTTTGATATCCGGTCTCGCTGAAACTGTTTTAAGATCCCCATTGGTTATTGCCTTAGCAACGATTGTATTCGCCGGTGTATTATGGCTTGCTGAAAAATCAGCAAAAGAAAATCGCATTTCCGGCGCTATCACCTGGAAAGACGCGCTAATGGTTGGCGGTTGTCAAGCACTCGCCCTTATACCCGGAACATCCAGATCCGGAATTACTATTACAGCCGGGCTTTTCCTGGGATTTAAACGGGAATTCGCGGCGCGGTTTTCGTTTCTGCTATCTATTCCGGCCATTATTTTGCCCGGTTTGCTAAAAGCATTTGAATTACTCAACTCCCCGGAAAAAACCTATTGGGTCCCCATGCTTATGGCAACGATTGTTTCAGGAATAGTTGCTTATTTGACTATCGGAATGTTTTTAAGGTTACTCGACCGAATCGGATTGATGCCTTTTGTTATTTACCGCTTTATTCTTGGTTTTGCGCTACTCGCGGTATTTTATACAGACCTAACGATAATTCAGGGGTAATTCCGTGAGCATCCATTCCCCAAACCGCTACTTTAGGATACAACGCATGGAGAAACCAAAACTCACAATCACCGGTGACTGTTGAGTAGTACATAAACCGCACCTGTCCCACCGTCCGCGGGGGACGCGCTACAAAAAGCGAGGACGTCAGGGTGCTGACGTAACCACAAATTTAATTTGTTCTTCAGAACCGGTTTCTGGCCCGGTGATCGATAACCTTTGCCATGAATGATATGGATACAGCGCTGTTGACTCACCGAACACCTTTGTAAAAAACCGGTTAATAATCGTTTTGCTTGGTGGGCAGTCAATCCATGTAAATCCAATTCAGCATCGATTCCAAAAAACCCCATTTTCAGCTTGCGCAAAACGTTTTTTTGCACGCCGGGCCCCACAAAATCCACAGTATCGGCGACACTAAGTTCAGCCAATATCGGCAACCCGGCGTCCATTTCTGAAGCATCAAACCCAATCGACCCTTTCTTGGGTACGGGTAGTGGTTTTTTTTTCTTCTGGAGGTGAACTCTATCTACATTCAACCTCCGGACTTTTCCGATGAATCCCCGGAACAGCTCACGATCATTACCGTCAGTCACGTTCAATCTCGTCCATATCGACCTGGCCGCTTATTCGACGACGAACGTGGGACCAGGAAACCCCGATGCTGAGCAACGGCCGCCAAAACAACTTAAACATCCAAACCGTCCCACCCCACGCCCCTATGCTCCACAACAACCGTAGTATAAATCCCTCCCCTCACCTTAAATGCCGCTTTAACCCGCATAAACCTCGGCCTACAAACCTCAAGAAAATCATCCAATATCTTATTAGTCACTGCTTCATGAAAAGCCCCCTCCTCCCGATACGACCACATATAGAGCTTGATTGATTTAAGTTCAACGCAGATTTTGTCCGGTACGTATTCGATAGTAATGGTCGCGAAGTCCGGCTGGCCGGTTTTTGGGCACAGGCATGTGAATTCAGGGATTTTGATGCGAATCAAGTAATCCCGGTTGGGCTGAGGGTTTTCAAAGACCTCAAGTTCTTTAGTGGGTTTTGCGATCATCAATTTGCTTCATCAAATTTTCCAACGCTGGGGTGACTTTTAAACGCCAAAGAATAATAATACGGTGCGTTTTCTTTCGATCCTAACAAATTGACTTGAATAGTTACATCTTTTCCCGATTAAACTTGATTCAAACCACTAATGCGACTTGATAAGATCAAGCTGGCGGGCTTTAAGTCGTTTGTCGATCCGATCACGATTCCTATAACCGGCAATCTGGTTGGAATTGTGGGCCCCAATGGGTGCGGTAAATCCAATATTATCGATGCGGTTCGGTGGGTGATGGGCGAAAGCTCGGCCAAACACCTTCGCGGGGATAAAATGGCCGACGTGATTTTTAATGGGTCTTCTTCGAGAAAACCGGTGGCGATGGCGTCGGTCGAATTGATTTTCGATAATCAGGAAGACCCGATCGGTGGTGAATACGCCAACTACGATACACTCTCGGTTAAACGTCAGGTGTCGCGTGACGGACAGTCTGTTTACCTACTGAATAACGCCCGTTGTCGAAGAAAGGATATCACTGATTTATTCCTGGGTACGGGCGTCGGATCCCGGAGTTACGCGATCATTGAACAGGGTATGATCGCCCGTTTGATTGAAGCCAAACCGGACGAACTACGGGAGCTTCTGGAAGAGGCGGCCGGTACATCCAAATATAAGGAACGCAGGCGTGAAACAGCGCTGAGAATGTCCCATACGCGCGAAAACCTGGAGCGGCTTGACGATATCCGGGACGAGGTTTCCAAACAACTCAATCATTTAAAACGACAAGCCAAAAAAGCGGAAAAATTCAAATCCCTAAAACAGGAACAGCGTACCGTCAAACAAGAATTGTTGGCCATGCGCTGGCGGATTCAGGATCGGAAATATCAGCAAGATACCGAACAAATTCAATTGCTCAACAATAATCTCAAAGAATTGCTGTTGGAACAACAACGCATTGATAAATCCCAGGAAGGAGGACGCGAGTCGATCAAAAAACAACAACGCATTTTGAATGAAATCCAAGGTGATTTTTATGCGATAGGATCTGACATAAGCCGGTTGGAACAGACTATCAAGCATGCACGGGCGAGCCGTGAAGCATTGACGACGGAGCTGAGCCGTCTCACTGAACAAAGCAAACAAATTGCCCAGGACGTTGAGCAGGATAAACAGCAACTTGGGGAGATCCAGTCCGAACTGGAATCCACCCAAACACAATTAAAACAGTGTGGCGATCTGGAATTGGAAGCATTGGAACGCCAAAGTGTCGTCGTTGAGGGGCATGACCAATGGAAAACACAATGGGATGGTCTGAACGAAAGGCGCGCCGCATCGAAGGAACAAATTGAAGTTCAGCGTGCACGTATTGAGCAACTGGAAAAACAGCAAGAATATATTGGGCAACGCATCCAACGCCTGGCCGAGGAACAGCAAGACATACGATCCGAGGATTGTGAGAAAACAATTCCGGTTTTGGAAGAGACGCTATTGCAATTAAAATCTAAGCGAGGGGATGTTCAAAGCAAATTAGAAACCGAACACCAACACCTTGATGAAATTCGCCAAGGTTTCCGGAACGCTTCTTCACACTTAAACCAAAGTCGAAACAATCTGCAAACGACCAATGGCAAGATCTCATCTTTGGAATTGCTTCAAAAGCATGCCTTGGGCAAAGACCGGAAGGCAGCTCAAGACTGGCTCAGGGATATGGCTTTGCGGGATGCCCCGCGTTTATCGCAATTTTTGGACGTTAAACCTGGTTGGGAAAATGCCACTGAAATCGTCTTGGATAGCTATTTGGAAGCGGTCTGTCTGGAGGATATTAACGCGGTATTAGAGGGAATAGGCCGGATTGGGGATGAAACCATGACTATTTTCGAGACACGACATCAACATTCGCCATCGGAACAAGGTACCGCCACATTAATCGATCAAATAAAGTCGCCATGGAATCTCGCGCCCTTACTTTCCGGCGTGTTTTGCGCCGATACCCTTGATGAAGCCGCCTCAATGGTCAAAAACCTTAAATTTCATGAATCGGTGATTATTCCGGAAGGTGTATGGCTAGGTCCTGGCTGGATTACCGTAAAGAAACAAGCCAATGAAAAATCCGGTGTTTTACAACGGGAAAAAGAACTAAGGGCTTTAACGATACAAAGTGAATCCTTGCAAACGGAAATTGATGGCTTGGAATCTGAAATCAGCCAACACGAGGAACAACAAAGGCTATATGAAAAACGTAATCACGATTATCAACAAGAGCTTGACCAGTTGAATAGCCAATGCTCGGACTACAATGCTCGCCTCAGTGCGGATCGGACCCGGTATGAAAATATCCAAAAAAGGTTAAAACAAATCGAAACCGAACAGGAAGAAAATGCCGGACAACAACTGCTGGATAAAGAAGATATTGTGAAAACCCGCGAAACGCTCGCGAAAGCGGGAAGTGAAGAAACCTCAATGGAATGGGAAAAACAAACCCTGTCCGATCGAAATGAAAAAATACAAAAGGCTTTGCGAGAAGCTAACGCGGCTGTTTTCAAAGTTCAAAATAAACTTCATGATTTCAAAAACCGCATCGAATCATTAAAAGCCTCGGAAACATTGACACAAAAGCACCTCAGTCGAGTGGACCGGCAGCACCAAGAATCGATCGCCCGACGAAAAGAGATTGAAACCGGGACCGAACAATCGAGTCAGCCCTTGGATACTGAGATCGAACAACTGGAACAGTTTAAAAATAAACGATCTATAACCGAAAAAGAAATGCAGGATGCGCGCGGACAACTTGAAACCCTGGAACGGAATATTAACGAAATCGGAGAAACTCGAATTCGAACGGAACGTGAAATAGAGACCCAACGGGAACGCGGGGAAACAGCGCGGGTCGAGTTGCAAACCGCGCGCGTGCGCCGTCAGACTTTGGAAGAACAACTCCAGGAAATATCCATAGCGGCGGAATCGATCGCGGACCTGATACCGGATGATGCCGAGGAACCGCTCTGGCAGGAAAAATTGGAACAATTATCGTGTCAAATCGAGCGGCTCGGCGCAATTAATCTAAGCGCCGTCGAAGAATACGAATCACAGGAGCAACGATTGGATTTACTAAATGGTCAACATCAAGATTTAAGTGAATCGTTGTCGACACTGGAAGAGGCCATAAAAAAAATTGACCACGAAAGCAAAAAACGATTTAAAATCACCTTTGACCAGGTCAACGCCGGGTTGAAACAAAAATTTCCTTTGCTATTTGGTGGTGGCGATGCCCATTTGGCGTTATACGATGAGAATCTTTTGGACTCCGGTGTGGCGGTGATGGCGCGGCCGCCTGGGAAAAGAAATACCTCCATACATCTGTTGTCAGGTGGAGAAAAGGCGTTGACGGCGGTGGCATTGGTATTTGCCATATTCGAACTGAATCCCGCGCCTTTTTGTTTGCTTGACGAAGTCGATGCACCGTTAGACGATCCGAATGTTGTGCGCTTCAGCCAATTGATTTTGCAAATGTCCGAGCGGATTCAGTTTGTTTTTGTAACCCACAATAAAATCACCATGGAAATAGCCGAGCAGCTTACCGGTATTACCATGAATGAACCCGGTGTTTCGAGAATGGTGGCGGTGGATATTGACGACGCGGTGAAAATGGCCGTATAGATATAGTATTGTGATGAATAGTTAATTATTAGACTATGGATAAAGATTTACTACGAATCGTTTTGATCGGGTTGGGGATCTCCCTGACCGTAGGGATCTACTTGTGGGACCGCGTCAAAAAGAGACGGTTCGGATCGATTATGGAATTATCAAAGCGAGAGCCGAAATTTGCTGAAGAAACCATGGGTGAGAGCCAGGTTCATTCAGCGCAACCTGTCGATGTAGTCCAATTCGCGGTCGTTTCTACCGAGCCGGATGGTTTCGACGGTAGCAAACTAGTCGACGCCTTTGCCCATTCGCGGTTGGAATTCGGCGATATGAAAATATTCCACAGGTACCAACCCGGAACCGACAATATCGATTTCAGCGTAGCAACCATGACCGAACCCGGAACATTTCCCGAGGAAAATCTCGCAGAGTTTAAAACCCGTGGACTGGCCGTTTTTTTTCAACCCTCCTGTGTGAACGATCCCCTCATCAGTTTCGATGAAATGGTCGATTTCTGTTGTAAATTGGCCCAAAGTCTTAACGGTGAGGTGTGGGATCCCCAAAAACAACCTCTAACCGAGGAAACGCTTCGAAGTTTACGTCAGACACTCCTATAGTCATATGGCGAAGATTCCGGCCTCAATAACAAAAAAAACCGAATCCTTACGCACCCGTATCAACCAACACAACTTGCGATACTATCAGCTCGACGATCCATTGGTCACCGATGCTGAATACGACCGACTGATGCAGGATCTCCAAGATTTGGAGCAACGCTATCCCGCGCTTCAAACATCGGATTCACCCACCCAACGGGTTGGCGCGAAGCCTCTGGATGCATTCGAATCGGTGGTTCATGAAATTCCCATGCTGTCCTTGGGTAATGCGTTTTCCGATGACGAAATCGGGGCTTTCGGAAAACGCGTATTGGAACGCCTGGAAGTTGAACATATTGAATACGTGGCCGAACCTAAACTCGATGGCTTAGCGATCAGTTTACTTTACGAGGATGGAACCTTGGTCAGAGCCGCAACCCGGGGAGACGGACATCAGGGCGAAAACGTGACGAGTAATGTCCGTACCATCCGGCAAATCCCATTGCGACTGGAAAGGAAGGACTGGCCTTCCGTTCTCGAAGTGCGTGGTGAAGTTTTTATGCCGATCAATGGGTTTCGGGCTTTAAACGAACAGGCTCGAAAACAAGATCAGAAAATATTCGCCAATCCGCGTAACGCCGCCGCGGGCAGTCTTCGTCAACTCGACCCTAAAATTACCGCAACCCGGCCACTGGCGTTCTTTGGTTACGGTCATGGTGTCATTTCGGAAACCCATGCTCCGAAATATCAAAAGGAAATTCTCGCATGGTTTGAATCGTGGGGCATTCCCGTATGCCCGGAAATCGAAATAGTTCAAGATGTCGATGGGTGCATTGAAAATTATCAACGTCTTGTTGGTCTCCGGCCCTACCTGAAATATGAAATAGACGGAGTGGTTTACAAGGTGAACCGCTTGGACCAGCAGAATAAGTTGGGGTTTGTAGCACGGGCGCCCCGTTGGGCCATTGCCCGAAAATTCCCAGCCGAGGAAGCCTTCACGGAAGTTTTGGATATTGACATCCAGGTTGGTAGAACCGGCGCATTAACGCCTGTCGCCCGGCTTAAACCGGTCATTGTCGGCGGTGTAACCGTCACCAATGCGACATTGCACAACGCTGAAGAATTAAATCGGAAAGATATTCGTATCAGCGATACCGTGGTGGTTCGACGGGCCGGTGACGTGATTCCGGAAGTCATTCGTGTGGTCTTTGAGAAACGGCCCCCAAAAACCCGCATTTTTAGCATGCCGACTGTATGCCCCGTGTGTGGGTCCGATGTGATGTCGGTAACCGGGGAAACCGCCCTTCGTTGCAGCGGCGGTTTGTTTTGCCGGGCCCAGCATAAAGAATCCATAAAACATTTCGCATCCCGGAAGGCGCTGGATATCGAAGGGCTTGGCGATAAGCTCGTGAACCAACTGCTCGAAAAACGATTAATCAAAACGGTTGCCGATCTTTATAGGTTAACGGCCGACCAACTTGCGGATTTAGACCGAATGGGGGGAAAATCGGCCAAAAATCTAATCGATGCATTGGCAAAGAGCAAAGCCACGACATTCCCGAGGTTCTTGTTCGCTTTAGGGATACGTGAAGTAGGACAGGTTACCGCGCAAACCCTTGCTGAGCATTTTGGGACCTTGGAAAAACTGATCGCAGCCGATGAGGAATTGTTGGAAACAATACCGGATGTGGGTCCCGCGGTAGCGCGGAATGTTGTTTTGTTTTTTAAGCAAACCCATAATCGGGATATCATCGAAAAATTGCTGGCAACAGGTTTTAGGTGGGAGGCAATCACGGTTGACGATAAACCGCTTCCCTTAAAAGATATAACCGTAGTCATCACCGGAACTCTGGATTCCATGACCCAGGAAGAAGCCAAGTCGCGGCTTCAATCTTTCGGGGTTAAAGTAACCTCTAGTGTTTCCAAAAAAACCCGATATCTGGTTGCGGGAGTGGAACCGGGATCGAAACTGGGTAAAGCGACTAAGCTGGGCGTCGAAATTCTCGATGAAGCGAAGCTATTATCGCTTTTGTCGAAATTCTGAATCCGCGAATGGAAAACCTACTGAACCGTACCTATTCTCGTCGACTCTGTTTGTGATTGGAAGTCGATCACCGCGGCGTTAAGCACCCGGATCGCTTCTGACTCTTCGATCCCTTGTATCGAGGACAATCCGTCGTCATAAACGAAAAATAGGGTCATGGGTTTTCGTGCGCTAACCAGTAATTTCAAAGAAGCTAAAATTTGGAACAAAATCGGGTTGTCGACGAATTCTCCATCGTACAGGAGGCAATACGCTGCTACACCTGTATTATTCCGATGCTGAAGCAAATGTACGGGCACATCACCCATAGTCCTGATCGATTGTACGCCTTGATTTTCCATATCCTTACTATAAAGCAGCGCTAGCTCCGGATGGTGATACAGCTTTTTAGGGTCGAAAGACCGGCCGACAAACAAGCGTATTTCCGAGCCTCCAGGACCTTGGGTGGTTCTCTCAATCCAATCTTCGGCGGAAAACATGTTCCTGACCCACCCATCGCGCCGGGTTGTATCCAGAAACCTCAAATCCGCCAATTCGAAATTGATTGACCGGGCACGGTAGCCATCTTCGCTCTTGGCTTCCAAATAGCTGTGAATAATGGTGGGAACCATAGCCAATGCCAACAACACGGCAACGCCACTTCCATAGCGATCGGAGATCATGGCGCCACCTCCTCAACTGGAGATTCGTTCCCAAGCCAAAAAATAATGGGGAGCGTCAAGGCAAAGGTAAACAAGCCCGAAATCGTGTGCAAAGAAGTGTCGAGAATTTCTACGCCAAAAGTGCTAACCAATAAAACCAACAACACCACACGCAGAATATTCGATGCGATCGCGATTGGCGCGGCGGCCAGCATGATTAAACCCGTCGATAGGAATTAGTACAAAAGTAGGCGGTTATACAAGCGACCGCAATCGCCGCGTAAAGTGTCGAAAATCCGCTGCAAGCATCGGCTACTTGCAAGGTTCCGCTAGGAAGGTGCAACGCCGTTCCCTCTAAAAAAAGTGGAATACCTAATTTTGGAACGATCCATGCCGTACTGTTAGCCGCCACTTCCCTTAAAATAAGGTGCAAGGAGTTCGTAACCACCAGGGGAATTGGCAACGACAGGAATAACATGCATAGAAAAAAGCTAATCGCCTTGGTGCGATGCGCCCCTAAAAATAATAGCGATAATCCGGGCAGCGATAAAAATAGGGCGAAGGCCGAGAGTAGCTGTGTGTGCATCCCGGTGTCCAAAACGAGCAAAAGCAACGCCGGGATTAAGAAAAGAAAGCCCCATCCGCTGGAATTGGTGGAACAATGGCCCAAATCACGCAATTCCAGCCAGGCGTAATAAATCGCCGCGAATGCGATTAATAGGCCGTGGGCATTGTGCCAAACACTTAATGTCCATCGCTCGAAGAGCCAATGTATTGTAGGTGCGAATAAAATAAGTAATTCAATTCCGACCAATATCGCAACCGGCGAATATTTTTTTGGGCTTGTTCGAAGAATGTTTTGATTCAGTGTTGCTTGTAACAAAAACTTTTTCTACAACCTATATCAACCGAAAACGGTATAGAATATAGCTTAGTAAAAAAGCAGAGGTATGCAATGGTGGCTTCGGTGTCTGTTTAGACCCCGTCACATTGTAATCGATGGGTTTCGCTATCGCTCTACCCATCCTACGCAATAACAATGAATTGAAGACTCGTAGGATGGGTAGAGGAACGAAACCCATCAATAACCTAATCCAAAAAAACGCGGTCATTATTCAAATGCATAAACGCTACAAACCAGGACCTACTGCATTAATTCTAAGCTCTGTGTTCCTGTTTTTTGCTTTCCGCGCCATGGCCGATAACAGGGTCGTATTGCCCGATTTTGGCGATTCATCAGGAAGTATTATTTCGCCGGTGCAGGATAAAGAGCTGGGCGAGGCTTTTTTTCGAAGTGTCCATTCCCGGCTCCGTGTCAATCAAGACCCGGAAATCCAAGACTTTATTCAATCGTTGGGCCACAAGCTCACCGCTGAAAGCGACGCGCCGGGGCGCCCCTTTCATTTTTTCGTGCTTCTAGAACCCGTTATCAACGCTTTCGCGGGACCTGGCGGATATATCGGTATTAACTCCGGTTTGATAATTATCACCGAATCTGAAAGCGAATTGGCATCGGTTATCGCCCACGAAATTGCCCATGTAACCCAGCGTCATTTAAACCGGGCTTTCGAAGCTGCCAATCGCCTTTCAATACCGATGGCCGCGGCAACCTTAGCGGCTATTTTAATCGGCACGCAATCCGGCGATGCCGGCCTTGCCGCATTGGCCGCGGTACAAGCCGGCAGCGCCCAATATCAAATAAATTTCACCCGCGATAACGAAAAAGAGGCGGATAGGATCGGTATCCAAATTCTTTCCCGTGCAAACTTTAACCCCAGAAGCATGCCGGTATTTTTTCAGCGATTGCAGCAATCCAGCCGCTATTATGGTAAAAACATTCCCGAATTTCTGCGAACCCATCCGGTCACCGCTTCCCGTGTGGCCGACACCCTTGGCCGCGCTGAAAAGTATCCCTACCGGCAATTTCCAAACTCTTTCGTTTACGAATTGAGCAAGGCGAAACTTCGGGTTTTAACCGCGAAAACCCCACAGTCCGCGATCGATTTTTTCACTTCCAGATTAGATCGAGGAACATCGGAACAGCGCTTGGTAACTCAATACGGGCTTGCACTGGCACTTCTTACAAAAAAACAATATAAGAAAGCCAACGAAATCTTGCGTAATCTCTTTGAAACATACCCGGAGAGTTCCCGGATCGCCAATGCGTTGGGCCAGACGATCACCAAATCCGGAAATTTGAAGAAAGGACTGAATTTCTACGAATCCGCCCTCAAACATTTTCCTGGAAATTATGGGATTACTCTGGCCTATGTCGATCTACTCCTTAAATCTGGAAAACCGGCTAAGGCGGAAAATATTTTGCTTCAATATACCCAAAACCAGGCGCCAACTTTGGATATATACGAATTACTAGCCCAAACTTATGACGCTTTGGGAAAATCGGCCCAATCCCATCGCTATATCGCCGAATACTATTATCAAGCCGGACACACGCGTTCAGCGATTACCCAAATCAAGATTGCCCGAAAGGCCGCGAAAAATGACTTCTACCTTACGGCAATTTTGGACGCCCGCCGAAAATTATTCGAGCAAGAAGAAAAAGATCGGAATGAAAGGAAGTTGTTTTGAGCCAAGTTGTCATTGAATGGTGGCTTCGCGTGAAAAATTCGCTCGTCCAAATCGAAAGTAAAAACACATGTAGAAGTCACTTATGTTTGATAATACACCAGATATCATAAAACAAATCACCCTTGGCGAAGACTCTGTTCTCGAACTGAAAACCGTCGAAATCAGCGGGAGCAAAATCACTGGTCCGCATCGAAACAGCATGGCGGACGAACTTGCGGCCATGGCCAATACTCATACCGGTGTTGTCCTGCTGGGCGTAGATGATAAAACAAAGGTCATACATGGTGTTCCAGGTAACAAGCTGGATATCGTCGAAACATGGTTACGACACATCTGTAATGACCTGGTTGAGCCGCCATTGGATTGTGTCATTCGTAAGATGCGAATCACGACGGAACATGGCATTGATAAGGTGATTATTTACGTTGACGTTCCTAGAAGCCTTTTTGTGCATCAAAGTCCGGGCGGCTATTTCCGGCGGGTCGACAGTTCAAAACGACAGATGAAGCCGGATGTGTTGGCGCGCTTGTTTCAGCAACGCAGCCAAACCCGATTGATTCGTTTCGACGAACAGATTCTACCAAATGCAAAATTCAATGATCTTGATCCCAAACTATGGAAACGGTTTAGAACGGTTATCTCCCCAGCAAATGACCAAGAGTTCCTGGAAAAGATGAAACTGATTACCAAGGATGATGAGAATGTTCTTCGCCCTACGGTGAGCGGCATATTAATGGCAAGCGATGCTCCGGAATCGTTTATATCGAGCGCTTTTATACAGGCTGTCTGTTATCGCGGCGCTGAGCGAAACGCGGCCTATCAACTGGATGCCAAGGATATTACCGGATCTTTAGATGCTCAGATTCAGGAAGCTTGTAAGTTCGTAGAACGAAACATGAGAGTTTATGCCATCAAAGCGCCGAACCGAATCGAGACGCCTCAATTTTCCATGAATGCCGTGTTCGAGGCCGTAGTGAATGCGGTGGTTCATAGGGACTACTCCATTTATGGGTCGAAGATCAGGCTGCATCTCTTTGCGGATAGGCTGGAAATTTTCTCTCCAGGCAGCATTCCAAACACAATGACCGTTGACAGACTTTCGGAACGGCAATCAGCGCGTAACGAATTGCTCAGTTCCCTACTGGCCCGCTGTCCGATGAACGTCAACGCCATTGGCAGTCAGCGAAGTTTTATCATGGATAAACGTGGCGAAGGAGTACCGATCATCATCACCGAAAGCGAGAAGCTTTCTCAACGTAAACCGGAATATCTTGTTCTGGATGACGCCGAGCTCAAATTAACCGTCTTTGCCGCAAAACCACCACATGGAGAGGATTGAAACTGAATCCGTGACTCCTTCATACTCTCTAAGATCCACGGTCTTAAGTTAGGTTATGCTACCGACTAGACGTGTCAGTTTCGAGCGCTGGCGTGTTTCGTCTCGGTTTTTCTCTGCGGTAAACGACATGAGCTAGAAACAAATTTGTCTGCGCAGTCTCTTTGAGACTCTTTAACTTTTGGGACAGTAAAAACTCGTAATTATGTGATGTCATGTAAATTTGGTTCCTTGAAATGCCTCGGTTTGTTATTACAATCGTTGACTTAAAAACCTAACGCCTGCTTCAGTTGACATAAAAAGGGGCGCATTTTTTTACCTCAGCAAAAAAAGTGACGCTTTTTACGGTCAGCTGGATGCAAATGCTTGGAACTCTTCAATTAATGTACGGCATATACCTATAGTACTTTGGAATACTGTCCAAACGAATATGCAACCAAGATATACCGCCTCCAGCTACCGAAACCCACGTTGGATTCTCGGACAACTGTATTTTCACTTGGCGAGCAGATACTTTCCATAATGTGCGTTGCTGGTCAATTGGAGCCTCTCTAAAGAACTCGGCAAGCCCACTGTAATTAGCATCTTTTCTATAAGGTGAAGGAACTATCAGAATTGCATCATGGCCTAAGTTCGGAAATGTTACTATTCCGTTATTTGTAGTACTGATATCAAAATACTGACTATATGTTTCAAGATGAGGTTTTTGGGACGCTCTAGGAGTATTGAGCAAAACGAACTCGAATGGGCGGTCAATCAGATTAGTTGAGACAGGTGGAGTTTCCCAAATATACGAATCAAAACCACATTTTTTAAAAATTGACAAATAAAAATCTACAAAATCTTGATCACGTTCCCATAGATCCAAAACTTTCCGATAGTCTAGTTCCATGCCTGCTTTTCTTAAACGGTACTTTAATAGATTTCTGTTGTTCTCTGATTTTGCCAGTGCATCGAATCCATTTGCACGAACAATGTGTTCGTCGTTGTATCCCATCATCCTTATCAGTAATTAAATGTGATTTAGAGTATTGTTTCTTCGGGTCTGAGGTAGCCAGAACGTCTCGCCATTTTAATATTAAATCTGCCAGATTTTTCCCAAATACAACAAATGCAGTAGCACCAGCACATGCTGATAGAAAATAAGGCCATTTATCTATGAGGTAAGCTAGCAAATTTAGATGCTACTAACGTTTAGCTAACCTGAGCAAAACATCTCAGAGACTCGAAAAGTGCATGGAACTTTCAATTTAACCACCCAACCTAATAAAGAATCAAATGTTTTGCTTCAGGCTGAGCGCCGTGTTATGTGATTTTCGAAATCATTTGTATGCAATAAATACCATTTGATGACAATGGTAAGGATCAATCTTTTCAAAAATGGGTTGAAAAATATTAGGAAGTGGATATAAGCCAAATCCATATCCTTGTACTTTGGAAAACCCTATCATCTGCAAATATTTTTTTAATACCAGATAACTGAAAACTACTAGATGTCGATGGACCTGAGTATCCGATTCAGTATCCAAAATCAAGTACCACCCGCAGAGCGGGTGGTTTGAGGAAGCCCCTTCAAAGGGGGCTAAAACATAAGTAAGCCCCATAGGGGCTTAAGAACCCGCCAATTCAGTTTAATTAATCAAATAAATCTAATTGCTCTAACCGACGATCCTTTTCTTCTTGATTCCGTATATAGTTTCTTATCTTTTCCTCATCCAAGCCAACGGTACTTACACAATATCCCGTTGACCAAAAATGAAATCCTTTACTACTAAGGTACTCCCCAATGTAGTCTCTGTGAATCCTCACCGCTGACTTGCCTTTTATTCGACCCACTGTATTGGCAACACTATATTTGGGTGGGATGCTCAAGCATAAATGAACATGCTCCGGCATCGCATGTCCTTCTACTAATTCCACTCCAAATTGATGACACAGCTCTTTCAAAATCGATCCTATATCTTTTCTCAATGCACCATATATTGATTTTTTTCGATATTTCGGTACGATCACGATGTGGTATCGACAATACCATCTTACATGGCTCTGACTTTGCCATTCTCTCATTTTAATTCTCCTCTTTACCTTGGCGGGTTCTGAGGAGAATTTATCAGTATTTACGCTGGAACGGCAGAGCCTATTTGCATCGCACCGGCAGAGCCGGTGGCTTAATATTAGGAGTTAAACTATCAGAACTTACCTTAAAAACTTCTTCTGTCTTCATCAATAGATCTGAATCCGGATGTGGCCCACTTGATGGCATTTTGCCTGCCAAAATAAGTATTACAGTGAAATAAGTACTGATATTTGGTGTCAATAATACTAGCTTTACATCCGCTCTTAATACTCGATGATATTCTTTCATAAACTGACACCCATTAAGCAAATGCTCCAATACGGAAAGGGCGTATACGCATGTAAACTTATCGTCTTCATATGGCAGAGTTCTATTGAGATCGCCTTGTTGAATATTTAAGCCTTTTTCACGATCTATAGTTACACATTTTTCATTCCACTCAATACCAAAGTACTGTTCTTTCGTTAACGGAATTTCTTTATATCGTTTTTCATAGACCCAACCTATGTTGGCACCACAATCTAAATATATTCCGCCTTTATCAAAGGCCGAAATAATCTCACGATAAGCTAGGTCATATGCTTTTTCCATTGTTCTCTGATATAGCGCCTTAAAATACCTTTTCAACATTACTCTCTATCTCGATTTATGTTTTAACACATAACGCCTGCATAACCGGCAGGCAAAAGTGGCGCGTCTTTTTGCGAAGGCAAAAAGTGTGCGACTTTTGCCTGTCCGAGTTCATGCACTCGTTATGTATATTTTGTATAACCTCACTCATTTATGCACAGTCAAATAATATAACTCCTTACATTAAGCCACCGGCTCTGCCGGTGCGATGCAAATAGGCTCTGCCGTTCCAGCGTAAAGATTTGTTAAATTCACTTGGTCATCCGTCAAGGTAATAAGAAGAATTGGATCACGCTGAAACATCGGAAAAAACAATAGATGGAACATTAAGGGATTAATATTCAGAGCAGTTTCAAAAATATGTTTCCAGTTTGATGTGGAATTATTTATTGAAAGTTATGCTAGTTCTTTGGGGTTGAGGATTCCACCTAAATATAAGCTCTTAGCCCCCTTCAAGGGGGCTTCCTCAAACCATAGGTGTTAACTTAACAAATATTATATAGAATAAACAACAGGTAATGGGTTTGACGAAAGCATTTCAGCCGAGTGAGTCAGGCAAGTCCTCTGTGGGCGCTGGAACACCGGAATTCCTTATGCCGGTACTGGCGCGATAGTCAGGTGGAAAACAGTAGACAAAGGACACGCATATCTTTATTCTCATCATATTTTGATTTGTTGTTTTTAGGATTGAGTATAAATATGCCCATTGATATTGATGTATCCATTTTGAATCGTTTTTTTGCAGAAACAAAATCCTAGCCTCGGCGAAGGCCTGCGGATTTATCCAGCGATTGCGCAAGCTCGATCCCTTCGAGTTCTTTATCGCACTCACCTTCGGTGCGCTTAAATCAGATACACTCACCCTGAATAGTTTGGCGGATGAAATCCCGAGTGATCTTTCACGAACGGGCATTTACCGTCGATTTACCCAGCAAGCCAGTGCCTTTATGAAAGCAATGGTGGCTGATTTTATGGCGATTTTAAAGACCGAAGGTCGAACCCTTGAGGTCGCGGCACTGAAGTATTTTACGGCGGTCAATATCATCGATTCAACCTCCTGGAAACTGTCCGGAGGGCTCGCGGCCGTATTTCCGGGCTATCACCATGCCGGATGCAAAGTACAGCTCATGTTCGATTATTTGACCGGTACGGTTAACCTGGTCGATTTAAAGAAACAAACTGCCACCGACCAAAACTATGCCCGGGTCTTAGCGGAACAACTGCAAACCGGTGCGCTGTATTTATTCTATATGGGCTACACCGTGGCTGACGCACTCGCCGCCATCGATGCAGCAGATGCCTTCTTTTTATCCCGCTTCAACAGCTTCGGTTTAAACCTGTATCGTCAAGGGCCTAACGGTTTTGAGAAAATCAATTTGTTCGACGAAATCCAGTACTTAACACATCAACAAACGGGCCTCGATTGGGCCGTGTGGGTCGGCAATAAAACGCACAAAACACAGGCTCGCCTATTACTCACCCGAATGCCCGAAGAAATCGCTAACCGACGTCGACAAAGCGCCAAACAAGCCGCGCACAAGCGCGGCAAGGTTCCCAGCCAACAAACGTTGTGCCTGTGTGACTGGGGTCTATGGATCACCAATATCCCCGAATCCTATCACGGCATGGATATGCCTCAATTGCTCGCCCTATATCCGTTGCGCTGGTCCGTTGAGCTTTTTTTTAAGCAGATGAAATCAACCTTGAAACTTCAGCACACCACAGTACAAAGTAATGCTCATCGACTCACCTGCGAGGTCCTTGGAACCTGTATTGTTGCCCTGTTTATCACCTTCTGCTATTCCTGTGCCCGCGCCCAGGCTTGGCGCCAGATGCAATGCGAAATCAGTTTCGATAAAACCGCAAAACACTTTCGCCGACATGTTGCACCACTCGTTGACATCCTCTACCACCATACTCTCGACCGGTTAGCTGTCTATATGATTGACTATCTGAACGGCATCTTGGTCCGTTGCATTAAAACACGCCAACCCAGCCGATCTAACTCCCTGGATGAATTCATTCAACCAAGCCGCTATCGGGATTATCGATTCTTCTCCGTTCCGATCAATTCTACGCCCCGGAGTATTGGCTTAGAGGCCTTTGAGGCTTAAGTTAACACCTATGGTTTGAGGAAGCCCCTTGAAGGGGCTAAGAGCTTATATTTAGGTGGAATCCTCAACCCCAAAGAACTAGCATAACTTTCAATAAATAATTCCACATCAAACTGGAAACATATTTTTGAAACTGCTCTGAATATTAATCCCTTAATGTTCCATCTATTGTTTTTTCCGATGTTTCAGCGTGATCCAATTCTTCTTATTACCTTGACGGATGACCAAGTGAATTTAACAAATCTTTACGCTGGAACGGCAGAGCCTATTTGCATCGCACCGGCAGAGCCGGTGGCTTAATGTAAGGAGTTAGCCGCAATTGCTTGCCATCCCAAAATGCCGCATGGTTGCGCGCATGATCATCGGTATTTCCCGATAAGATATTAAATACCAAGCGAGAGAAGAGCTCTTTGAGTGTATCAGTAGGATCGACAAATCGAAATCTAATGATCTCCGCAAAAATTTCATAGCTCGCGTGTCGCGCCATCATGTCACCGAGCGCAAAAAGCGTTAACGCTGATACCATAGCTTTACGCTGCCAACCTGGCTCCGCCTTTTGCCGATCAAAACGCTCAATCAATAAAACATCTTTGTGGGAAGCTTTAGCAAGCTTTACTGGCGCAACACCCAGACCAGCACGCTCAGCCAAGCGCATGGCGATAAATTCCGCTTTTACCACGCTATAAAGGTCAGAGCTCGAAGAAAACTTAGCAACATTAAGCCGATGCATATCGATAGATTTGCATCGGCTTGTGCGTTCAAAACCCGGCCATGAGAAAAAGGAACATGAAGAGCAATCGGGACTCAAACCACTCGGTGGTATAACCCTGCCGCTTTTGACCACTTTTGCGTTTGCTTCGTTTTTTGCGTCGTTCGAGGAAAAGAATAGTTAATTATTACGCTATTGCAAGACGTGACCCCACTTTTGTCGTGAAACACAGGGTGAACCCTAAATGATCCAGGGTTTCCGAAAAAAATCATAGAATTAATGCAAAAATTTGATTTTTTTATTTCAGCCCATCGATAAGACGATCCATATCGTTGTGGAAATCCGGGTCGGGACGAATTGGCAAACCATTGCGGAATACCAATGGCTTGATGGTGTCGGGGATTACCGCCTCATCAGGCATCTGTGCACCCCGCACCAGCATAGGTACCACGGGAATATCTCGTTTGAGGGCGGATTCTATTTCTATTTTCACGTAATCACGCGGGTCAAAGAGCCGGCTTTTACCTTCCGGACCCTTAGCATCAAGCCAGCGGTCACCAATCACTGCCAAGAGAACCTTGCATTGTGACACACTGTTATCCAGGTGTGTCCGGAAATCGATCCCGAACGGGATGTTGTCGACATCCTTGAAAACAGCTTGATTCCCGAATTTCTGGATCAGCCGGTCATAAATCCGGCCACATACATCCGGGCTGTCCTCCCTGCGGTAGGAGATGAATATGCGAGTGAGTGCCCCAGCTTGTTGTCCTGGTTCTATGGCATGGGGTGTGGCGGGCCGAGAATCCAATTTATTTTTAAATTCGACTACTTTGCTCCAGATGCCTTGCTGTGGACTAGCAGGTGCAGCACTGGCTTCGTTGAGGTAGAGAGCACTGCCGAGAGAAACGAGACTTCCCAGAAGGGGGAGAATATCGCTTTTTATGCCGCATTCGAGATGTATTTATTCCCCTTTGGACAGGTTTAGTTCAAGCGGTTCAGACTTGTAATTAACATCTTTTACCTGTACCAGATGTTTGCCCAATGTTACGCTATAGCGTTCGCTCTTGCCGTTGGCAATGGTGCCCTGTCTGCGCCCATCGATTTGAACTTCAAATTTATTAAATCCGCTGAAAAAGTTACTGGAGCGTTGCAGAAGAATGGTTGATTTATCCGCTGTTGGCATTGATATTCCCCTGTTAGAATAGAAAGTTCGATCAGAGTTTACTAAAACTTCTTCAGATATTCGATCAGCAAATTCCTATGAGCGCAAAAGTCGGTTGGATTTAGGCAGCCTCTTCCAATGTGAAATGAGCCTGAAATTGCGTTTGGATTTGTTCATGATGGGAGGATGAAAACCCACATGAACGACACACAACTCGAAACAATCGAACAAATCCAGACATTTTTATCAGGAACACAGGCTGTCGACTTCATCATTGAAGACAAAGCTAACCGCTACGCATGGATTCAACGTACATTGATTCGATTGCATTACCTGGAAGTTAACCCATCTTCGTGACTTTTAGTTCTCTAAGTCATTGAATTCTCGTTCCAAGATATTTTTCATGGAAAAAAGCTTTTTAAATCAATGGTGTTTTTTTAAATTATTTTGTAGGGCCATTTTCGTCTTTTTTGACGATAAATTCATTGCTTTTTGAAGAAATTATCATCACTATTGAGTAGTAATTTAAATTTACGAAAATAAATTCTCGAAATTCAGCAATTTATACAAAAATACAAAATATGTAGCGCCAACTGGCTGCTTTTTAAAATTTCAAGCTATTGATTTATAGGGATTACGAGGAAAATAGTCACGAAGATGGGCTAAGGGGTTAGAAAGAAAAAAAGCGAAAAACAGAGAAGATAAAACCTTACTCAAAACACAAAGTATTCTTTTTTAAAAAGATATGGAGAATAGAAAAAAGAGCTGAAAGAGGAAAATCTGAGTTATGATGTTCTCTAAGTTCCAACCAAAGAAAATAAGCGTAAACGAATACAAAAACTATTTTAAATCTTAAAAAGGAGTCTAACATGGGGTAGCTGAATTTGCTTTTGGTGTTGCTGCATCACTGCTGGCAAATGTTATTCAATCAATTACATCAAATTCCACAATAAATTACTTTCAGCAGAGACGTTTAGATAACCGTATTGATGAAGCTATCTCTATGGTAATAGAGCCAATGCTCACAGGTCTGCAAAAAGATGGTGTCCCTGAGGAAATGCAGATTTTTTTGATGGAAGTCTGTGAAGAAGAGCTTCGTCCAATAGCAGATGATTCCAAAAAAGGGGTCAGACCCTTTTTTAGTTAAAACAAGAAAGCTAGTACTCCGTCAAGGTTGTATTGACGGGTTCAGCGTGGCGAGAAGCGGCTAGGCATGCGACTGCGGGACTAACCGTAGCTCATTCAAGGGAGTACAACAACGCAGATGGCCGCTTATCGCCGCGCCCTGAGGGAGCCTCACAAAAACGTCACCGCGGCATTGCTGTCCTTGAAAAGGACCTGCCATTCCCTACGAACAACGCCTTACATTAACGATTTTGTGAGGAGAAAAGGGGTCAGGTTGCGTTCTTCATAATACTCATTATCAATTTGGCGAACGAACAGTTTATTTGTTCGTCGTTTTCGCACCACACATATCGGCAACCATCTGTTCCTTCCTGTCCAACTAGATTGGGAATCAAGTTCATTACCGATGCTTCTAACAGAGAATAAAGTGGACCCATGGGTCCACTTTAGTATTTCTTTATTCGTGACCTGGACTACCGTAGATGATAAAGACTAACGGTTGGAAACGGTAATGACCTCGGCGGGTCTCAATATTCGCTCTTTATGTTGATATCCATGCCGGACAACAGTGATAACCTGCCCTTCCGGAGCACCTTCCAGGGTCTCGGTATCAATAATTTTACATGAGCCGATTGCCGCTTTGTCACCGGGAAACTCAACCTGCTTAATGCCATTTTCTTCCAGGATGCGGATCAATTTCCGGTAAATTCTTTGAAAACTTTTGATGGCTTTCTTGGTTGGTTTATCGAGATTGTCTTCTTTCTCCCGCAACGAATTGAAAATGTTCTCGAAAGCATCCAGTACATTGGCTAGATCAAGAAAAAGCGTGTCTTGCTGTTCGCGAAACAGCTTGCTTTGTGAATCGAGTTCTCGTGATAATGCTAGTACTTCCCGTTGAAAGCCGATTAACTTAACTTGGAGTTGTTGTTTTTTCATCAAAGTAATCCAACATTTCGAATTCGGGTGTCGATTGTTCGTCGACTGACTCAGGTATAAAAGTACCCAAACATTCCGAGACGTCGATAAAATTTCTGAATTCAGCCACAGCCCGGGTTGTCGGATCGAACAGTTCCTTTTGTGCTTCGGCGACTCGCTTGGTATCGTGTGTTTGCTCACGCATCGCAATGGTAACGTGGGCCAGTATTTCTCGCTTGCTAGCCGTTTTTTCGACGGAAAGTACCGTGAAAGGATTGCTCATTCTTCTAATGCCTTAATATCTCGATGAATTTCGACTGTCAACGTGTGTCGGCCATCGACTATACAACAGCCTTGAAAAATTTCCCGAAGGACAGCCAAGCGCTCCTTTGCTTCCCAGCCTTGTACCGAACGATACCACTTACCAAGGACATCGAAATAATATTCGATATGACGTGAATCACCACTACGTTTAACAGCCATAGCTGCTTTGATCGGTTTTTGCTGCTTAAACGCTTTGTTCATTTCATCACCAACTTTGCGAAAATCAATTTCAATCAGGGTATTTTTAACCATATCGGAATCAGGATAGATCGCCTGTGCTCTTTTCAGCAACTTTTCAACCGGTGCCGGATTGAGATTTTTGTTAAGAAGATCGATTGCCTGAAGTCCCATAACAAAAGCGGTCGCTTCACGAAATTTTGGTGTCTTAATCGACTGACTCAACAACTCCATGGCATCGGCCAAACCAACAGGAGAAGAGAAATCTTCGTCGTACACCAGCTTAACCATGTCATCCGCATAGCGAGGATGCCGTTCGATTAAGGGCAGCGCTTCGACAAAATAGCGTTTTAACTGTTTTTCGCCCTGCTTGACTTTTGCTAAACCATAGCCGAGAAAAACTCTTTGCCGACAGTAATTGAAAACGTCCTTTTGCTATGCATCGTTTGGAGATAGATTCGAAATTGCAGTCATTGCCTTATCGACTTCGCCAATTTCCATTAAAACCAAGCATCGTCCGGCTTCGGAAAAATAGGCTATAGCTTCAAAAAAATCATCATTTTGTCGCGTTGATAGCGGCTCTTGTTCCTGGAAAAACGTACTGATCCGTTGGCATAACGCATGTTCGGATGCGAAACTCGGTGTGCACGGAAACAGTTGTAAACTGCATTGGTTAGCCGTCGCCAAGCTCGACAACCGTCGAATGGTTCGCGCTTCCAGGTCCCAGAAAGCGCGCGTTTTATCGGAAAGCTGCCCGGCGATATCATAGTGTTTAACCCATTTGTCCAGGTACTGCAACAATGATTCGCGTATTGCCCGGATGGTAAGCGCTTCACCCATATGTTGCTTAATACTCAGTCGATTAAGCAAATCATCGTTATAGATAGCTGTCAACCCATAACGAATCGCCAATTCTAGGTATTGACTGTCTTTTTCGACACATTTGAGATAAATTTTAGCGTATACGTCGAGTAAAAAGAGGGGCAATTCATCCGGCTGTGAGCTCAAAATATCGAGGATCTCCTTATAAGCCTCTCGGCGCCACAATTCTTCGATGGTTCGATACTTGAAATAGCGTGTATAATCTTGAAAACGTTGGGATGAGTTGTTTTCGGCCAGTGTTTTGAAAATTTCGTAGGCGATCACATAACCTTGGCCATCGCTTTCCAACTCCCGGCATAAGAACGGTAGTAACACCCCGATCTGTTCCAATAACTCGCCACACTGATCCTCGATGGCATTCCACTGCAGAAGAGCTTTTAAGTAGGCCCCGGTTTTGGCGCACGCGTAACCGTAATAATAACGTGATCGATCATTCGAAATGGAATACTGTTGGTAGCTATCGACCGCCTCACTAAAGCGTTTTAGCTTGACCAAGCAATTTGCTTTTTTATCGATTAACTCGGCGCTCGGATCGATAGCCAACATTTTTTCGCAAATCGCCAGTTCGGCATCCGCATCGTCACTGTTTGCGGCTTGGGCCATGAGCGTCGATGTTTCAACGCAAGCTTGCTTTTTCCGCAAATCGGCGATCTTATTCCGCAACCACGTTTCGCTTCGTTGTGCCGATGCTTTTTCGAAGTAGCGGATCGCTTCTTGATATTTTCCCTTTTTTTCTAGCTTGTGGCCACGTTTGATGGCGTTTTTGTGCTCAGCCAGAGCAATTTCCCGCTCGCACTGCTGTATTTTTTCGCTAAGTGCCGGATCGGCTTGGATGCGGACAACCGTTTCAAACGCTTTTTTGGCCAGTGGATAGTTTTTTCGAGCAAAAAAGCGCTCGCCTTTCTGTAGCGCTTGTTTTAGGGTTTCTTCTTGGGAGGCGCCTTGCTTATTCACTGATCGTTTCCATCATGAGTTTATTCACTCTAAAATAGTGTGGCTTAGGTGGTTTATCGGATGCCATCTGAACCGTGAATCGAAACCCGATTACACTGAGCCCCAAAGTCTATCATGGTTATTTGCTGTCCCAGTCATTGAGCATCGGCTCATTCGAGTAAAGGAATCAATATTCGAGTATCGACGGTTAACGGGGCGTTATCGTTTAGAGCGATCAATCGAGCGGTTTGCGTGCCATTACCGTAAAAACGCTTGGACAGAACCGACCAACGGTCTCCCGGTGCGACCCGATAGCGTAATAAGCTACCTTCGTCCGTTTTAACGATTAATGCTCGCAATTGCGCGGTTGCTTTTTTTCGGTCTTTGAGGATTTTTAATGACTTGGAGCCGCTATCATTGTAAATACCCAAGCCCGGATTGTATTCCAGCAGCAATGGATAAAAAACGCCGTTTCCGTAATGGCGTTTGGCAATCGACCAAAGCGTTTCATGACCCTGAGACGGATAGTAGTAGAACGCGTTATCATCGTTTGAGCCAGCGACTTTTTGATTCGCCGCAACCGGTATTGGATCCGACGGCGTATGTGGTTTGGAAAACGCTGATGATGCCTCCCCCATCGATTCGAGATCATTGCCGATTGATTTCCGTTGATCCATCATCACCGTCAGCATTTTTTTAACGGTTTCCAGACGCTGATCGAATAGGGTTATAAGACGGTGCGACGGCGCGGTTACTGGCTCTTGTTCGGCCGAGGCGGTATCGATTTTAGTCAACACGGACTTTTGCGTTGCAGCAACGGTTGCGATTTGAAGATTAACCTGTTCAATCCGGTCATTGAACTGCTGGATCGCGATCCAATCACGATAAACCAGCCAAACCGTCAACAGAATAATGACCAAAAACAGCATCCACTGATGGTGCGGCCAAGCATTATTTTTCGGTGTATTCGATGTCTCGTGAATCGTGTCCAAAGAAGAAATGACTGCCTTGGTCTGTTCTTTCAAATCAACAATTTCTTGTGATACTTCACGAATAACCGCTTCTTCGTGTAGCGTATCAAGCAATTTAAAGCACTCTAAATCAGCACCGCATTGAGGACATTTTTCCGCTGCCTCGGCTAATCCGACTTTGCCGCACACTAAACAATTTTTCATCTATATCGGCGCTCCTGCTTCAGAATAAAGCCTCTTAAACGCGTTTATTTTTGGATGCCTTTCGATATATGCAACTCTTTCTTAGATTGCTTATTTAGAAATCCATTAACTTCCGGCATAATTTCAGACATCAACCGCTGAAAACGCTCGGTCTCACCTTTGAGTAACGCTTCGTGCACATCGCGATGATATTTCTCATAACGTGGCGCTTTTGCCGGATTTTCTACCGAAGCAAGACTGGCCGCATTATCTAGATCCGTTACCGCAAGCAAAGCACCGTGTTTATTTATTTCATCATTGAGCGCATCACTCGCTGCTAATATACTCGTTGCGGATCCACGATCATTTTTATCTTTTAAGTGCTGAATTTTCGCTTGCAATCGTTCCTGGTTGTTTTTTTCCAAAAGATGTCCATACCCATGGATGAACGCTTCCGCGTAGTAGATTTCACCCATGACGGCCCCCTCTTTTTCCACTAACTCACGAGCGACTTGCTGTTGCCTCTCGGCTTCTAGAATCGCCGCGTCACTCTCTTCTCCGGTATCCGGATCGATAACACCGTTAATGGTGCGAGCGATACCGACAGCCCGATGCAAAAAATCGATATTAACGTAGAATCCATTCTTTGCTTCATTGACTTCATTGATGGCGTGTTCCAAATTGAGAAAAAGTTTCTCATCGGCCAAACCCCTTGATAAAGTACGGCTAGCGCGCACTTCGTCTTGCTCCGTCAAACCCGCCGATACATGGATGATATTATTGATGTCGATCTCAAAATCAAGCTGCACCGTCGATCGCTTTTTGTCCGAATCCTGATCCGGTTTTAAGCCCTCTTTTGGGTCATCGAACGCCAACCAAAGATCACCGATCGATTCTTGATCATCATTGACCCTATTGTAGAACTTGAAATGAGCCAGCCTTTGTTCGTTACTCATCAGTTTGAAAGTACCTTGGGTTTTGAACGGCAACGGCGTATTTTTTTCAACCAGCAAGTCACCACTGCCATCTTCCAATTCTAAGTAGTAATCGTGAGAGGTTGTATGAACGATATCTACCACGCCCGTATTCGCCAAATTTTTCATCAGATCGAAGTCGCAGTTTTCACAGGATTTATCAGACTTAGAAACGTTTTGACCACAGCCGGGACATTCGTAGTAATCGGCCAGGCGATGGGCAAGAATAGCCGCGCCTTCAGCAATCGCCAACATCGGACGCGGGTGAACAAGGATTTTATCTCTACCAAAAATTTCTTCAATTCGACGAACAATAATAGGAATGCCCGATGAGCCGCCAACCATGATAACTTTATCGATAAGATCGGGTTCGAAATCAATGCTTTCAACGATTTTCCGCGTTAATTCGACGCACTTATCGACAAATGGCTCTAATAGCGCTTCAAAACACGTTCGGCTCAGCTCCACTTCAATATCGACAATATCACCATCTTCGTCTTTGAGTAGACCCAGAATTTCAACAAAGGCGCTGTCTTGGGCACTGAGTCGAACCTTGGCGGTTTCAACTTTGTTCTTTAAATCGGCGGTGAAGCGATTTTTCTCGGCAGTCGGTAATTGTTCGATTAACCCCGATAAATCATCGATTTCGTTCTCGAGCTCGGTTTGCCGATACACATAATCTCTGATGATAACATCGATATCATCACCGCCCATCCACATATCACCGCCTTTGCCTTGCTCGATAAACCGACCGTCAACAATCGTTAAAATCGAGATATCAAAGGTACCTCCCCCCAAATCAAAAACCAGGATGGTATTTGCTTCCCCCTCAGCAAGCGTGTCTACGCCAAAAGAAATAGCCGCCGCGGTCGGTTCGGGCAAGAGGCGTTGGACTTTTAATCCGGCCTGCGCCGCTGCGATCCGGGTGGCGTGTTTTTGCTTATCGTTGAAATAAGCCGGCACAGTCACTACCGCGTATTCCACGGCTTCACCGAGTTCTTTTTTACAATCCTTTTTTATTTTCTCTAAAATTTTCGAGGAAATTTGCTCCGGCGTATATTCTTTACCATCCAGTAATACCGCAACGCTGTGTAGCGAACCCGATGATAGTGCCAGGATAGTATAGGGGTAGTGCTTTTCTTTGAGCGCTTTTTGTACGTCTTCATCCTTAAAATGACGTCCCATCAACCGTTTGACGGAAACAATCGTATTTTCCGGATCTTGCCGCATCCAATCGAGAGCGGGACGACCGACGATGAATTGACTTGACCCGAACAATCCCTTTTTTTTCTGAAAACCGACCACCGAAGGCGTCAAATCGTCACCTTCGGCATTCCGGATAATGTCTGTTTCGAGTTTTTTTATTCCAACGACGGAGTTGGTTGTACCTAAATCGATTCCAATGGCTTTAGTCATGGTTTAATACGGATAAATTTAAGATGAGGTTCCCTAGGAGGCTGTCCGAGAATAGAGAGTCTACTGCGGAAAAGTTGGATTTGGCCTGATTTTCCCATTATTTTGATGAAATACATCCCTATATTTCACACCTGTGGGCCGCTTTCAGCGGTCCAACCCCGCTCCAGGCGGATTTGTCGTTAAATACAGCAAGTATTCGCCTCACTAATTTGCCTGGAGAAAATTAGGACCGCGTAGCGACCCCTGCGGGGTGAAATACAAGGAAGTATTTCATCATTTAATGAAAAAATCAGACTCAAACCAGCTTTCCCTCGCGACGACTTCTATTCTCGGACAGCCTCTTAGTCGGCGTCCTCCCCAACCGATCTCGACCCGGCCCAAGACATTTTTCAAAGGCAAGGGCAATCGCTAACAATCGTTCGTCTTCGCCGTTTCGGGCAATCAGTTGCAGGCCCACGGGCATACCCGCGCGATCCAAGCCCACCGGCATCGTTAACGCACATAATTCCAGATAATTCACAACACTGGTATTTCGGAGGGACAATAAATTGGCTTTCCGATACTTTGACAACACTTCGATTTCCTTTGTGGTCGGTGGTGTGATGGCAACCGTAGGCGTTACCAACACATCGACGGCGTTGAGTCGTTCGTCTATTTGCAAGGAGAGTCTCTTACAAAGCCTAAGCCTATCAAGGTATTCGTAGGCTGATAGTGTTGCGGCATCTTCCATTCGCTGAGCGATTTTTTCATCGAGCAAATCGATCCATTCCGGTAGCTCAGATTTCAGAAAAGAATAGAGTTCGGGCGCCGCCAATCCGCCTTTTTTGAAAATTGGGTAAACTTGCTCCACTTCGGGTAAGGCGAGCGCTTGCAAATGCGCCGCCTGTTTCGTCAATTCGTTCAAGGCAGTCTTTACACATTCAACAACACCTGGAGAGCAGTCGTCCCAAAACAAACCGATCGCAAATTCCCAACCGGAGTCCTGTAACGTCAAGAGTCCGAAAATCCGATAATTTCCGAGACTCAGAGTTTGCGAATGAATCCAAAGCCAGAAACCCAAATACCACGTCCTCAACGGAGCGCGCCAACAGCCCAACCGTATCCAAACTCGGGCTTAAGGGTACAATGCCTTCAACACTCCACCGTCCGATACTGGTTTTGAATCCCACGTTCCCGGTCATACTGGCCGGAATACGCACCGACCCGGCAGTGTCCGTTCCAAAAGCCATGAGCGCCGAATCAACGGCCAAGCTGACCCCCGCGCCGCTGGACGACCCACCGGGTACACGATGCTCTTCCCGATCCCAAGGATTTCGGGGTGTTGTCCAGTGTGGGTTTACGCCTAAACCACCAAAGGCGAATTCTACCGCATGGGTTTTACCGGTTACCACGGCTAATTGGCGTCTAAGGGTCTTTATTACAGGTCCCTCGCTTTCCCAGCGTTTGGGTAAAGGCTTGGGACTTCCGGCGAAAGTTGGAAAGCCTTTCACGCCGTAAAGGTCTTTTACCGAGATCGGTAATCCATGGAGTGAACCTCCATCTATTCCAGCTTTTAAGGCGAAATCAGCTACCTTGGCTTGTTGGATTATTTTTTCCTCATCCCAGGTTTTATATGCATTCAACGAGTGACCTGAGCCCTTATGATTTTCGATAACGGCGAAAACCAAATCTTGAGTTTTGACCTCGCCCGATCTTAAGTCGAGAGCTAGGTCAGCTAAGGACCTATTAAGAATATTATAAGCGTTCACGGTTGACGGTTTATGAAAGCTGGAGACATGAAGAACCTATGCGTGCTACTTTGAGTTGTAAATGGATTACAAATTGTCAGATCGGGATGTGAAAGGGCTGTTTCGAGAGTTAAACCTGAAACCGTGATTTCAATGTGGATAGCAGGGTGCAAGATATTGGTTTCACGGGGGATCAAAAAAATCTTAGTTTTAGCTACCGATTTGAAAACCGGGATGGATATATTTTTCGGCGCATACAGCTAAAATTAAGCTGTCCTCGTTTTTGTTTGAAAGGTTTGCTCTAATCAGCTTTTGTAGACTCCGCGCTGTCCCAGCGTTGCGCGTTTTCGCCGCGATCATATTCTAACAGGTTTGCTCATCGACTAGCGCGGCTAACCCCTTCCATAGCAACTCCCTACTTTAAACAAGCCTGGGTAACGGGCAAATCCTGGTTGTCACTCTGTGAGATCGGACGGATGGCGGGGGTTTGTCAGGATATCCGATGTCATAGTTTAGAAACGGTGGTGCTTGTTCACTGCATTCACACAAACATTGGTACCATCTGAAAGGTAGCAAGATGATTGAAGTAAAGCACTAAACTTTCAAAGGTGGGTGGTGCCCTTCGGTTTATGCCACCCACTGCGAACCCAGTTATTATCATCCGATGGTATTGATATTGACTGGGTTGTCGATTTTTGGACGATTGATTTTTGTCTGCTACCGACCCAACCCGGTTATTGAGCGTTAATATCTGACTGCCTGGAATTGCTCCACAGCGGACATTCAGGAAATTAGGTTGGATGACCGGTTTTGGCCATGAGCAGCCATTCGATTTACACTTGATGCTATCTGGGTATGCTTACCATGAGTAATCTGCGTGTTATCCATATTAGAAGAATGAGGATTGAAGGATAGTCTTTGTTAACTGAAGCTAACAAAAGGTAAGATAGGCGGGTCTAGATAATCGTTTGTTAGCTTATTTGATAACGGCAATACGGGACCTTAAATAATCAGAAAGCGTGGTTAATTACCTGGTGAATGAATGGGAGTTTGATCGCTCTCGTTTTCAGATGGAAGGCAATGGCCCGGATAAGCCGTTGTGCAACGAAAGCAATCCGGCCGCCGAGAATCTTGACCTGGAAGCTTGCCGAACCCTGAATCGCAGTACCCGGGGAACATCGTCGTCCTGGAAGGCCAAAGAAACGGAAAGACGCTAAAAAATAAATCTGTCCCCCTTTTTTTGAGCGGACTGCAACGACTAACAACCATTGTTTTGTCAATGGGATCGGAGATTCTGACGGGTCCGATCACGAGTCACCAAGACCGCCTAGCACATTGGGAAGGAAAATGTTCCGCAGATGGATCTTGCCGACGATTAGGTCTTACTTTGTATTCGAAACAGCATTCGTTCAACCGAAATATTTTCGTCGATCCAATCGGCGATAGCATCAACGTTGTTGAAGGGTGCTGTCCCTCTAGGAAACGTCTCCACCTCTGGAAGGAAACCATGGATTTCAACATCCGGGAACAGCGACCTGACAGGTGGTTCCACATACGAAGACATTTAACGCATAAACGGGCGAGTAACTTTATTAAACAATACACCTACCTTCGTTATCCCGTTTGCCCTTAAAAACGTGAGGCAAAGTGTGATACTGTCGATTGCTGCGCCAATTCCGGGTTGAACAACCAGGAGAACCATGCACTTGCCGAGAGCATTCGCCAAGGTTGCATTCGATAATCCTACGGTACTACCAACGGCTGGATGCCCTACACCATCAACGAAAAGAAACTCCTTATCGACTGCGCTTGCGTGAATCGCAGCCAGGATTTTGTCGAGCAGAATGTTCCGCCCTGGCGTCTGTCCATCAAGAAATTCGCGTGTGAAGCCTTTTGAAAAAATTACCGGTCCGATTTCCGGGCAGGCAATACCGTGTTTTTCACAGAATAAGGTTACCGGCTGTTTTTCAACGCACTGAGTCATTGATTTGATATAGGCCAGTTTTTCCGCCGGAACACCGTGTTTGAGGAGCCAGGCCAGCAGACCGAGACATAGACTGCTTTTACCAACTCCGGAGCCTGTTCCAAGGACATGGATGATTCTTGCGCGCATAGCTCGATCAACAAAAACCTAGTTATGTTTGATCACCAAACACCGACTCTCAACTAAAAATAAGCGTTATGGGACAGACCTTCGTGTCAACAGATACCTATCCCATTTTCGACTTATTCCAATACCACCTGTTAGGAATAATGCCTTAAGGCGCATCAGTTTAGGCACGTTGTAATAATAACCTAAGCCGCGCCATGGGCTTTCGATGAATCGCAATATTGGCGGGTGTATCACTACCGGACTCTTTAAAAACAAATTCTCTTCGTGCCTGATGGTAATCATCACTTCCATAGAAGTTCGAATACATTTGGGCTAATTCGTATTTTCTGTAAGCGGCCAACGGTTTTTCTACCTCAGCAGACCCCCTTGTTTTTGCCTTATCCGACAAGCGATCCTGTAACACTTTACTATCCAATATGGCTAGGTTGGCCATTTGCCTGGCCTGGGCATAGAAAATGTCATGGTTCTTATCCAGAACGTTATCGACAAATCCTATTTGCCATGCTTTTCTAGCACTAATCGGTAAACACTGCTCAGTCAGCTCGGCAGCCATTTCCTGACCGACCCGCTTGGGTAATAAATAAGTCCAATATTCAGACCCGTGAAGTTCCCCCATATTTTTGTAATGAGGATTAAAGACAACCCCTTCACGCGCATAAATTATATCCGATGCCAACGCCATCATCGCTCCGCCTGAGCCTGCATTTCCGGCAACCGCTGAAATGGTTAATTTATCTGGCGTGGTGATTATTTGATAAATCAAATTATCGATCGTATTGATATTCAGCCAGGATTCATGGGCTGGGTTTTCCGCGTGCTCGATGTGATTAAGATGAATCCCATTGGACCAGGATTCTTCCCCTCCCATCAATACAATGGCCTTTACCGGTAGTTTTGAAACGTGGCGGTAGATAGTTAACAAGAGTTGGCATTGCTCGGTACACATGCCACCATTATGTAGATGCGAATGAATGTAGGCGACATCACCTTTCTGTTCATACCAGATTTCCTGACAAGGCAATTGCCGTCCTGGTTTCGTATAATCGATATCAATAGATTTGATGCTGTTTGGCAATAAATCCTGTAACATCGACATTAAATCCTTTAACACGAAGGTGGCAGGTAACTTGATTTACTTTTTACCTTTCGCTTTCATGTGACCTATCCAGACGGCACCATCGATCGTAGCCCGGCAGATGGCATAGTTTGAGGTAGCGATAATGTTACCCGGGTTACCGGATAACTGATCGGCTTTGTGTGCATTGTATAAATACACCGACCGGCCGTTGATTTCATCAAGTACACCCGGACTTCCATCGGCTGCATTAATTCGTCTGAGAATTTCGTCGCTGGTATGCTGTTGCCAATCAATCGCCCGGTTATTCTGCGTCATCAGTGGCCGCAGCTTACCTTTGACATCAGCTTTATTGTAATTCAGCGGTTCCGGTTGGAAATCTGGGGTGTCGATATAGGTTAGAGCCTCCCACAAACAGTCGATCGCCGCTTGAGTGACCTCCCGATTAAAAAGACTACTTTTTGTTGCGACGCGCATAGGAAACGTTTTAGCCGCCCAAATATCGCCTGTATCCATTTCCGCACGCGCTTCCAACAACGTTACGCCCCATTCTGACTCGCCATTCTGAATAGCCCAATCTAACGATGACGGACCACGATCGCCTTTAACTCCGGGGTGAACAATGAGACATCTATATTTCTCATACAGTCCTTTAGGAATACGCCGGGTCAGAAAGGGACTAATAATCAAATCCGGTTTGAATAATGCGACACCCTTTAACAGATGGAGTATATCGCCTTGATGCAATTCGACGGAGACACAATAACCGGCATCGTTCAGTTCGGTGAAAAAGCGTTGTGTTAATCCGGAAAATGCCGATGAGATTAATAACACACGCATGATTATGGCCTCAATTAAAAATACTCAGAAAACAGGGTTATACCCGCAAAGGGTTTTATCACAATTTTGTAGGAACGACAAAATTACCCGAATATAGCCTATTACACGAATTATCAAGATAACAGAATCCAGGTCACAGATAGGTCACGGATTGGAAAACTCGTGGCCTAAATTTGCTATAATCCTCAACGACACTGAGATCAAACTCAGCAATATATCTGAAACCAATATAAAAAAAGAAGTGCGGGATCAGCTTTATCTATTTCGTACAGTCATTATTATCTGGCTGTTAGCCCATCCTGTGGTGATATCAGCCGAGGAAGAAGACCGGGTCGAGCTTGATACCCTAACGGTGATAGAAACAGCACAACCACCCCAGATCTTTTTCGACCAACCTAATAGCGTCACCGTCTTGCGGCGGCAAGAAATAGAAGAGCGCGGCTTTACCGAGGTGCAGGATGTAGTCGATACGGTTCCCAACCTGAATATAATGGATTCCGGGCAAGGTTCCTTTCTTGATGTTGTCGGGATTCGCGGGCTGATTAACACCCCGTTTTTTAGCGGGCCCTCCACTTTAATTTATGTGGACGATGTCCCGTACGGAGGTACTTTTAGCTACGCCAACCAGATCTTCGGCATCGATTCGGTTGAAGTGTTTCGCGGGCCCCAGGGCGCATTGTTCGGAAAAAACAGCTATGCCGGCGTAATTAATGTCACCAGCCGGCAACCCAGCGAAGAACCTCACTGGTCGATTATCCACCACCGGAGGGAATAATGGTTATTGGGCCGCGGACGGTTACGCCAGCGGCGCATTGATTCCTCACCAACTCTATTTCAGCCTGGGGGGAGCCTACGCGCAACGCGAGGGGTTTCTCAACAATACCTTTCTGAATACACGGCCGGACAGCCAGGAACGGACCAGCGGGAGAGCTTCGTTGACCTGGAAACCCGCTTCGCGTTGGGATATCCGCTTAACGGGCAGCCTAGATGATTTTCGAGATGGCGCGCCGCGCATTGTGCCTGTTAACGATGTCGCCTTTAAAATCCGCTCTGATCTCAACGGCAAAACCGGACAAACCATAAACAGCCAGTCGCTGCGCATTGCCTACCAGGGCGATTCTTACGAAGTCCTCTCGATCACCGCCAGGCGTGACTGGGAACTCGATCCCCTATTGGTCGATTTTGATTTTACGCCCGACCCCAACCTCTTTGTGTTGTTCCGCGAAGACCAGGAGCTGTGGAGTCAGGAATTCCGCATTCGCTCGACGGCAACAACAAGCCTATGGGATTGGTCCGCGGGGGTTTTTTACTCAAACAGCCAATTCGACGGCTTTCGCGATTTAAGCGTTTTTGGTGTCAACGACTTCATCGATTTTCCGCTCGAAGAAGACAACTACGCGCTATTCGGGCGTATCAGCTACGATGGATTAGCGCCGCTACGCGTGCATGCCGGATTACGTATCGATTACGTTGAAAAACACTTCAACCGCACTCGCCGGAGCCCGGGGCTCACGGTCGTGCCGATTAAGGAACGCGATGACTATTTTTTCGCCAGCCAGAATATTGCCGCCGACTATGCTCTAAGCGACCAAAGCTCGTTATACGTCCGCACCGCACTGGCCTTTAAGCCCGGTGGTTTTTCGGCGGGTACCGACAATAGCGCATTGGCGAGATTTGACAGCGAACGCACCTGGGCCAGCGAGCTCGGCTTTAAGTGGATCGGTCACAGCGTTCGCGCCGACCTGGCATTGTTCTATTATCACATCAAAGACTACCAGGTCGAGCGTTTTTTCACACCAGTCGATTTCGTTGTCTTCAACGCGCCCGAAACAAATTCTTACGGCGTCGAACTTGAGGTGGAAGCCACAATATTGGAAGGCTTAACCGTAGAGTCGGCTTTTGGCTACACCCATATCGAGTTTGAGAAATATCGCGATCCCATTGCCGGGGTTGATTATAAAGGCAACCAAGCGCCGTATACGCCGGAATTCAATCTGATGCTGGCAACCCAATACCGGCATGCGCTTGGATACTTCGCCCGCGCCGAGTGGATATGGACCGGCGATACTTATTTCGACGATAAAAACACCGAACTATTTCACGAAGACGACTACGCGGTGTTAAACGCGCGTATTGGCTTTGAGCGAAAAGGTATCGCGGTATATTTGTTTGGCAACAACCTGACAAACACCGAATACTTTTCCTTCATCAATCCTGGAGCCTTTGCGGGGACGCCGGGTGAACCCCGGACCTATGGGCTAAAGCTTAGCTTCCAGTTTTGAATATCCCGCGGGGCCATCGTGAAAGTCATTGTAAAAATTAAACCGGTAGCACACTATCCACCAGAACCGAATTCACAGAAAACGTTGAAATGCCAAAAGGGGCCAATCAAAAAGTATCGAAGCGCTTAGCGAAATTGACCGCGCCCAAAGTTTCAGGCGCACTAATGCGCGAGCGTTTATTCGATCGGATCGACCAGGCGCGGGACTGTCCCATAGTCTGGATCAATGCCCCGGGCGGGGCTGGCAAAACCACATTGGTCAGCAGCTATCTGCAAACCCGCAAGAGCACTGCGCTTTGGTACCAGATGGATGAAGGAGATGCCGATGCAGCGGCTTTTTTCTATTACTTGGGATTAGCGCTAAAGTATCTCAGACCTCGACGAAAAGCCTTACCGTTGTTGACGCCGGAGCATTTACGCGGTCTTCCTGCCTTTACCCGCTTTTTCTTTCGGCAACTCTTCGAGCGCCTGCCTAGACCCGGATTGGTGGTGATGGACAATTTTCAAACGGTGCCGGAAGATACGCCATTTCATCGGGTCCTGCCCGTGGCCTTGGAAGAAATTCCGAGCGGTAGTAATGTCATCGTCCTCAGCCGGCAAGATCCCCCAGCCGTCCTATCGCGACTGCGCGCCAACGGTCAGTTGGCGGTCATCGACGAGCATGCATTATGCTTGAACGAATCAGAAACCGAGGCGATGGTGCAACGCTGGAATAAAGGTCCCGTGCCCAAAACAGTGAAGCAGCAATGGCGGGTTCTTTGCGAGGGTTGGGTGGCGGGACTTATTTTGCTGATGGAGCGATACCAACACGGAACCGAGACGGTGCAGTGGGAGGCGGACTCTCCCACGGAAAACCTGTTTGACTACTTTGCCAGCGAAGTTTTTAACCACACCGACGATAGGGTGCGGGATTTCCTGCTTAAGAGCGCCCTGCTGCCGACCATGGACATCGCCAATACCACCGCCTTAACGCAGCAGCGTCATGCGGGAAAGTTCTTGGCCGAATTTGTCCGCAAGCACTATTTCACCACCCGTCATGCCGGACGTAAAGCGGTTTACCAATACCATCCCCTGTTCCGGGCATTTCTGTTAGCCCAAGGGCGTGAGCGATTGGATGCCGAGCTGCAATGCCAACTCAAGCAACAGGCCGCCAGGATCCTGGTCGAAGATAGTCCCGAGCAGAGCATCGCCTATTGGTTAGAACTCGAGGATTGGGGAGCTTTTGCACGGGCAATGGAGCAATGTGCCCCAATGCTACTTCAGCAGGGCCGGAATCAGACCGTGTTAGATTGGTTATCCAATATTCCCGATGAGGTACTGGAACAGTTACCGAGCTTGCGTTTTTGGCAGGGTACATGCTTGCAAATGATTGACCCGTACGCCGCTCGCGAGCATTTGGCCAAGGTGTATTACGCGTTCAAAACCGCGGGCGACGCCACCGGAATGTACCAAGCCTGGTCCAATATCATCTTCTGTTTTTGGTATGGTCGCCCTGCTCTTCATCTCTTAGATCCCTGGTTGGAAGAGCTGAACTATCTTCGCCGGCATTATCCGCGCATCGATTCCCCTGCTTTTGAAGCCCAATTCATAGGCGCGGCTGCTTTTGCCGTAGGTATCCGCGGTAAGGATTATCGTGAAATACTGCTCTGGGAAAGACAAATGCTGACCCTGCTCCAGAGCAAACTGCCATTTGCCCAACGGGTCATCATCGGAATCCAAATAGCATTACGCAATATTTGGGCTGGAGGTGATCGTAGTAAGGCAGCTCTTTGCTTAAAAATATTGAATCCATCGTTAGCCCGCGAGAAATTGTCGCCCGCACTGACTATCCAATGGAAGATTATACAGATCTCCTATTGGTACTGGTATACGGGCAAAGAGGAGGAAGCCCTTGCCGGCATAAGAGAAGCCATAGGGTTGGCACAGGAAAGCGGTATGCATGGGGCAGATTTTTTGCTGTGGTACCTTTCTGTTTTTTTCGATTTGACCAGCGGGCGGCGCGCCGAAGCCCATAAAGCACTACAACAATTGTCGGCGGTGATCGATTGGGATAACAACTATGATAAAAGTAGTTACCACTCTTTTATTGGCTGGGAAGCATGGTTAGCCGGGCGCCTGGACGAGGCGCTGGAACACGCCCAAATGGCCTTGCAATTCATCGAACAAGGCGAGCACTGGCACGATTACTGGAAAATCCAACTCTTGTTAGCCCAAGTCCATGCCAGCCGGTCGGAGTACCGGCAGGCCTTGCGCTTCGTAGCCAGGATGCGCCATTCCCCAACGCCGATTCGCTTCGATAGAACCTTCTTCCTAGCGTACCTAGCCGATGCCCAGTTTGCTCTGGACCGCGGCCAGCCGAACCGCTGCCATAGCTTTTTGCGGCGCGCGCTGGCCTTGGGCCGCCGGCAACACTGGATTCGCTTTCCCTTTTTCAAACCCGAGGCCGTTGCCCGACTTTACGCCGAAGCGTTGCAACAAGACATCGAGATCGACTATGTCCAATCGGTCATCCGCCAACGCCGCCTCGCGCCGCCCGACGACGCGTTAAACCTCGACTGCTGGCCTTGGCCCCTGAAGATCTACGGTTTCGGCACCTTCGAATTGGTAAAAGACGATGTCCCGATCCAGTTCGCCCGAAAAGCCCCCAAAAAAACTTTGCAATTGCTCAAGGCACTAGTCGCCCTGGGTAGCTCGCAAGTCACCGAGCAGCGTTTGATCGATGCGCTCTGGCCCGACGAAGATGGCGATAAAGCCCACACCGCGTTTTCGACCACCCTCAACCGCCTGCGTAAACTGATCGGCGTCGAAATCATTATTCTTTCAGAAGGCCGCTTGAGTCTGGATCCCAAGTATTGCTGGGTCGACGTGTGGAGTTTTGACCACCGGCTGAAACAAGCGGATGACGCCCAACATAGCAATGATTGGGAGCGCTTCGCATACCATGCACAAAATGCGCTGACCCTATACCAAGACCATTTTCTGGCAGCCGATGACGATGAACCGTTGACGGCAATCCTTCGTGAACGTTTGCGCAGCCAATATCTCAATACCACCACCGCCTTAGCCAACGGCTGGCAAACCCGAGGCGATTGGCGACAGGCCCTGGCCTGTTATCAGAAAGGATTGGAAGTCGATAACCTGGCCGAGGAATTTTACCAAGGCCTGATGCACTGCTACCACCAATTGGGCTTGAAGACCGAAGCACTGGAAAGCTATCAACACTGCAAGCGGATTCTTTCCATTTCCCTCGGGGTTAAGCCCTCCGCCGCCACGGAGAAGCTTTACAGGTTGCTGGTAGTACCTTAAGAATTGGAAAACCCTTGAATTCATCGACTAAAAATAACAACAGTAAATCCAAAGTGCCCAAACAAAGCCGGAGAAACTCCAGAAAAACCGCGCCGCGACTGGCCAAACTCACCCCACCCAAGGTCTCGGGAGCGATTCCTCGCGAGCGTTTGTTCAAGCAGCTGGATCGGGCCCGGAACAATCCGGTAGTGTGGGTGAGTGCTCTGGGCGGTGCCGGCAAAACCACCTTGCTCAGCAGCTATCTGGATGTCCGTAAGATCCAAACTTTGTGGTACCAGCTGGATGAGGCCGATGGCGATGCGGCGGCGTTTTTCTACTATCTGGGTCAAGCGCTTAAATCCCTTGCGCCCAGGCGAAAAGCCTTGCCCTTGTTTACCCCGGAATACTCGCAAGGCGTTAGCACCTTTACCCGCTTTTTCTTCAGACAACTGTTCGACGCGATGCCGCCCCCTGGGTTAATCGTCTTGGATAACTATCAAACGGTGCCAGAAAATAGCTTGTTTCACGCCGTAATATCGGTGGCATTGGAAGAAATTCCAAGCGGCGGCAATGTCATCGTGCTAAGCCGGCATCAACCGCCAGCCGAATTGTCGCGCCTACAAGCCAATGGCCAGGTGGCTGTCATTGACGAACATGCATTATGCTTGGATGAAAACGAAACCGAGGTGATGGTGCAACGCTGGAATAAAAGCCCTGTACCCGAAGCAGTCAAGCACCAATGGCAGGTTCATAGCGAGGGTTGGGTGGCTGGATTTATTTTACTGATGGAGCGGTATCAATACGGCGCCGAGACGGTGGGATGGGAGGACAATAATGCCCCGGAAAATCTATTTGACTACTTTGCCAGCGAGATTTTTAGCCATACCGAGGAAAGGGTGCAGGATTTCCTACTTAAGAGCGCCCTGCTCCCAACCATGGACATCGCCAATACCACCACCTTAACCCAGCAACGTCAGGCGGGAAAGTTACTGGCCGAATTTGTCCGTAAGCACTACTTTACCACCCGCCACGCCGGACGTAAGGCGGTTTACCAGTACCATCCCTTGTTCCGGGCGTTTCTGTTAGCGCGGGGCCGCGAGCAGCTGAATGCCCAGTTGCAGCACCAGCTCAAGCAGCAGGCAGCGCGGATCCTGGTCGAGGATAATCCCGAGCAGAGCATCGCCTATTGGTTAGAGCTCAAGGATTGGGGGGCTCTTACCCAAACCGTGGAACATTGTGCACCGATCCTGTTACAGCAAGGCCGGAATCAAACTGTACTGGATTGGTTATCCAAAATACCTGATAAAGTACTGGAACAGTTTCCAGGCTTGCGTTATTGGCAAGGTGCGAGCCTACAAATGATCGATGCAGGTGTTGCCCGAGAGACTCTGACCCAAGCCTATAAGGCTTTCAAAACCATGGGTGATGCCATAGGCATGTATCGGGCCTGGTCCGAAATTAGCCTGGGTATCTGGTATGAACGCGGTGATCTTAATCTGTTAGACCCTTGGCTGGAGGAGCTTCGCTATCTGCGAAAATACTTTTCACGTATTGATTCCCCTATCCTCGATGCCCAATTCACCTCCGCCGCGCATTTAGCGGTCGGTCTCCGTGGCAAAGATTATAGTGGGATGTTGTCTTTGGAACAAAAGATGATAGCCCTAGTCCAAAGCGATCTTCCGCTCGCCCAGAGGCTAATTATTGCGATTGTTTTATCAATACGCAATATCTCGGGGGGTGGGGGTGACTTCAGCAAGGTCGCCCTTTGTCTGAAAGTGTTGACCCCACAAATAGCTCAAAGCGAGCTACCACCGGCACTCGGATGCCAATGGTTCTTTGTACAGGCTCTATATGGGTATTGGCGCTCGGGTAACGAGCTATCAAACTTGGTTAGAATACACAAGGCTCTGGCGCTGGCCGAGGAAAGCGGGATGCACCGGATGGATTTCATACTTTCCTACCTTTTTCTCCATTTCCATTTGACCAGTGGACGGCAGGTCGAAGCCCGGGAATCTCTCCATCAATTATCGAAAGCACTCAACCCCAATAGCCGCTACGAAAAAACCATGCACCATTGTTTTTTCGCCTGGGATGCGTGGCTGTCGGGGCGCTTGGACGAAGCCCTGGAACACGCTCAAACCGCCGAACGATACATATACGAGTGCGATCATTGGCACGATTTTTGGGAACCGCAACTTATTCTTGCCCAAATCCACGCCAGCCGGTCGAATTACCGGCAAGCCTTCTATTTTACCGCCAAGATGCGTCGCGCGCCTTTACCGATACCGTCAGATAAAACCTTGTTTTTGTCGTACCTGGCCGATGCCCAATTCGCCCTCGAACGCAATCAGCCCAATCGCTGCCATGGTTTTTTGCGGCGCGCGCTGGCTCTAGCCCGCCAGCAACACTGTATCCGCTTTCCCTTTTTCAAACCCGAGTCGGTCGCCCGGCTGTACGCCGAGGCGCTACAAGAAAACATCGAAGTAGACTATGTCCAAGAGGTCATCCGCCAACGCCACCTCGCACCGCCTGACGACGCACTAAACCTCGACCGCTGGCCTTGGCCTCTGAAGATCTACGGTTTCGGCGCCATCGAGTTGGTGAAAGACGATGTGCCGATTCGATTCACGCGCAAAGCGCCGAAAAAACCATTGCAGTTGCTTAAGGCGTTGGTCGCCCTGGGTGGCTCCCAGGTCACCGAGCAACATCTAATCGATGCGCTCTGGCCGGACGACGAAGGCGATAAAGCCCACACCGCGTTTTCGACCACCCTCAACCGCCTGCGTAAACTGATCGGCACCGAAACCATCATTCTCTAAGAAGGCCGCTTGAGTCTGGATCCCAGGTATTGCTGGGTCGACGTGTGGAGCTTTGAGCACCAACTGAAACAAGCGGATGATGCCCAACACAGCAATGATTGGCAGCGCTTCGCAGACCATGCCCAATGCGCCTTAGCCCTGTACCGGGACCATTTTCTGGCAGCCGATGACGGCGAACCGTGGGCGGTTGCGCTTCGCGAACGTTTGCGCAGCCTATATCTCAAAACCACAACCGCGTTAGCCGGTGGCTGGCAAAGCCAAGGAGATTGGCACCGAGCTCTGGACTGTTACCAAAGAGGACTGGAAGTCGATAACCTAGCCGAGGGGTTTTACCAGGGCCTGATGCGCTGCTATCACCAACTGGGCTTGAAGAGCGAAGCGCTAGAAAGCTATCACCGCTGTAAACGGATGCTCTCTATCTCCCTCGGCTTAAACCTTCCGCTGGGATGGAAAAGCTTTATCACGCCATCATCAATTGCTAGAAGGCTGTTTATTTCGCTTATTCTCGCCCAATAACATCCTTGATCTGCTCAGTTATTTCGCGGTCAATCATCGCTAATCCAGAACTTAGCTGCGCCTGGAATTTTTCTCCCATTTTCTCGGCGGCTTCATAAGCCAAAATAAGATCGCCAGGCCGGCCATCCACAAGAACTGAAAATAATTGCTCAGTCGGTGGTTTCTTCTCCCAGATAATGCACTGTACGGCGACTTCCCAAACTGATGTAGAGATACCAGTATCGCTTTCCTACAATAGTCTTGGATTTGAAGGACAGGTTGACGCCGTCCGGGATAGGATGGATACACTGCTGCATGAGCTCGCTGTATTGCAGCGCAACATTGTTTTGCCTGATTGTCTTAATAATAGGGTTTTATTTAAACCTGAATCCACATTGAAACCACGAATTCGGCTTTGATTTTTAGAATTATTCCATCCGTGACCACGGGGTGTAAGGATTAATTTTTGAATTCAGATTAGTTCATTGAGAAATTCAATGGCGGGAACCACTTTGATGCCATATTTGTCGATGGTTTTACGTTCGGCGAACATGACGACCTGAACCGCCTCAACCGCTGGAAATTTCTTTTTCAAGTAAACAAGGTGCTTGGAGATCTCAGTATCGTTTAACTTGCACTCAACGAACAATGTGGGCTCCTGATCTTCGGTAATAGCAAAATCAACTTCTCTTTGATCGGTGTCTCTGAAATATCTGAGTTCAATGTCATCGCCCCGGGTATCCTGCCTGTAGTGAACCCACTTGAGAAGGTGGCAAGCCACCATATTTTCGTAGCGGGCGCCATCGTTTTTCACCAGCGACCAATCAAAATGAAAGTGTTTTGATTCTTTTTTCACGGCGCGAATCCGTGGACTACCGAAAGGGTAGATTCGGAAAATGTGATAAAGCCTCTCCAGTATTTCGATACAGTGTGTCAAGGCTTTATGGCTAACCCCTAAATCCTCTCGCAATGCATTGATTGACAAGGTCGATCCAACCAACTTGGGAAGCCGTGTGGCGAGCAGTTCGAGCGAACCTAAGGTTTTGATATTTTCGAGAGTTCTGACCTCCTCTTCGACCAAGCGTTTGCGGTACTCGGCGGACCACCTTTTCGCATCGATCGCCGTGTCGGCAAGATAAGGCTCGGGAAAGCCTCCTCTATTCCAGAGACGAATCAGGTTTCTTTCATCTTTTATTTCGAGTTCACGAACGGAAAACGGATGAAGCCTTAGATAGTGGTATCGCCCCTGCAGAGAATCGCCTGAGAAACGGTAATAATCGAGTCGGGCGCTTCCCGTAACAAGGATTTTTCTATCCTTCCCAAATTTGTCGAAAAGCGCCTTAAGAAAATCGCGCCACCGATCGTACTTGTGGAGTTCATCGAAAACCCAAAAACGGCTGTCGGGTAGTTGTGAGCGTAGAATTTGGTCCCGGTGTTCGGGGATATCCCAATTTAAATACTCACCATCGAGATTCTCAAGAATCTGCTGAGCCATAGTAGTTTTACCCACTTGACGAGGTCCACCGACAAATACCATCTTTTGTCGAAGATCGCTAATCGTTTGTTTCTCAAGGTATCGTACCATTATGGGAAAATACTACATGAATTTTTGCTATATGGCAAAATATCACGTAGTATTTTTTGCTCATAGTAAAAAATTTCAGTGTTTGATTGTTATCGCTTGCGTACAATTGGGCTTCAACATCGTCTACGAAGCCGAAAAATTGAGTGCGAAATGCTACGTGGAAGCGTCTTTATTAGCAGTGATAAGCCGCGTGCCAGGTATACCAAAAGAATTTTTTTGAATCGCACCAAGGCGTCATGCTCCGTGTCGAAGCCATCAATCTTTCAGAAAGCCACTTAAGTTTGGATCCGAAACGGAACGGCTTTACCGTTTGCCGGTAATGCCTTAAGTGTTGGAATACTATGGATTTAAGAAGTGGCCCCTCCGATTAGACTACCCACTTGGAGAGGTCCACTTCTTTACTCAAACTTTATATTACTAATCTTGATCCTTTTTATTCAGTAGGCTCCTTTATTGCCCTAACCGTATTTATTGTAGCAGCCTTATTAATTCGTTGAGCGAGTATATTAATAGCACGTCGAGGCCTGGATCCAATCCTTTTTCCGTGGCTTTATTTACTTCCATTATTGATAGTCGTAACTCCTTAATCACCATCTTAACCTTCTTCCCCTCGTCACGATTACTTTGAGCTGTGTCAAAATGTTTCTTCGCGATGTCAATCTTTACAGCGACAGGATGGTCGAGTCCTAAATCGATGACAGCTTGGAACGCACTCTCCGCGTTATCAAACGCCTGTTCTTCTGGATCGTTCACCGCATTCACAGTGATCGTGACCGTCGCGGCTGTAGATAAGACCCCCTGGTCATCACGCGCTCTATAGCTAAAAATATCCGTACCGACGAAGTTTGGATTTGGAAGATAGTCGAATGAACCATCCGCGCGTAGCGCTAGAGTCCCGCTGGATGTTGTCGTGTCTAGGACTGCCATCAAAGTACCGTCATCGATATCATTGGCTAGAACACCCGGAACTGCAATCGTCAGTCGGATATTTTCATCGGTCGTGTATGTATCATCTACGGCAATCGGTGTATCGTTTACCGCATTCACCCTGATCGCCACCGTCGCCACGTTAGAGTCATCGGTACCGTTGTTAGCCCGGTAGGTAAAACTATCGCTGAAAATTGAACCATCATGGGTATAACTGAAGGTCCCATCAGAATTAAAGGTGTTCAGGGCGCCATGGGTCGGCGAGCTGACAAGTACCGCGGTGAATGGACTACGACCAGCAGCGAAGTCATTGTCCAAAACGCTAGCGGCCCCGGAATCGAGTACGGTAATAGTTCCGCCTTGTGACACAGTCGCGCTGTCATCGCGGGCGATTGGGCTTACCCTGGTTGCTACACCGATTGTTACAGTAGCGATATTGGAATCATCGGTACCGTTATTAGCCTGGTAGGTAAAACTATCGCTGGAAATTGAACCATCATGGGTATAACTGAAGGTCCCGTCAGGATTAAAGGCCGTCAGGGTGCCATGGGTCGGCGAGCTGACGAGTACCGCGGTGAATGGACTACCGCCACTAGCGAGGTCATTGTCCAAAACACTATCGGCCCCGGAATCGAGCACGGCTATAGTTCCGCCTTGTGACACACTGGCGCTGTCATCACTGGCGAGCGGGCTTCCCCTGATTATTACATTGATTGTTACAGTGGCGATATTGGAATCATCGGTGCCGTTATTAGCCAGGTAGGTAAAACTATCGCTGGAAATTGAACCATCACGGGTATAACTGAAGGTCCCGTCAGGATTAAAGGCCGTCAGGGTGCCATGGGTCGGCGAGCTGACGAGTACCGCGGTGAATGGACTACCGCCATTAGCGAAGTCATTGTCCAAAACGCTAGCGGCCCCGGAATCGAGCACAGCTATAGTTCCACCTTGTAACACAGTCGCGCTGTCATCGCGGGCGATTGGGCTTACCCTGGTTGCTACACCGATTGTTACAGTAGCGATATTGGAATCATCGGTACCGTTATTAGCCTGGTAGGTAAAACTATCGCTGGAAATTGAACCATCATGGGTATAACTGAAGGTCCCGTCAGGATTAAAGGCCGTCAGGGTGCCATGGGTCGGCGAGCTGACGAGTACCGCGGTGAATGGACTACCGCCACTAGCGAGGTCATTGTCCAAAACACTATCGGCCCCGGAATCGAGCACGGCTATAGTTCCGCCTTGTGACACACTGGCGCTGTCATCGTTGGCGACCGGCGCTTCATTAAGCGCCGGAAACTTCGTCAAAAACCCATCTGTAAACCCTAATGTCGCGTCCATGGGAAGTTCTTGAAACGCTCCAGGAGTAGTCGGAAATGGAACATTAGGAGGAACACTCGTGCTTCCAACCACATAGACACCCCCTAAATCGTCCACGGCGACTCCGGTAGCGTTCTCGGAGCCATCGCCTCCAAGGAAGGTGGAGCGGAGAAGATCGGAACCGGCAGGATTAAGAACGGATAAGAAAGCATCTCTACTGTTGGTTTTAACTGGCTGAAAAGCATCTACGGTGGGGAAATTAGCGGATGTGGTGTCGCCAACCACGTAGGCCCTACCTAAGACGTCTACGGCGATATCGTATCCATTGTCAATGAAGCTACCACCAAAGTAGGTGGAATACATTAGGGTTTGGCCATCGGATGAAAACCTCGTGACAAACCATCGGTAGAAGGTTGGTCGGTTTGGAAGGCGCCTAGTGTGACTGGAAAGTCCGTTGAATTGGTTGAGCCAGTGACGAATATTGAATCATCGGGGCCTACGGCAATGCCACCTTGGTCGACGGCCGGGTGTTCCTCCCCGGTGCCACCTAAAAAGGTCGAAAAAGCCAGTGATGCGGCGCCAATTTGGGTCGGGTCGAACTTTGCAACGAAAGCCTCTCTACTCGATGATGCAGGTGTTGGAAAAAAGGCATTCTTGGTAGGGAAGAGGGTAGTAATAGGATTGGTCGATAAGGTTGGTCCGGTCACAACCATATGACCCAGGCTATCGACATCAAGGACCTCCGCAATCTCATCGTTTGCCGCTCCCAGAAAGCTTGAATAAACAAGAGACTCACCTTCAACTAATGGATTCGGATCCGCAGGCGCAAATGGATTTAGTACGGCAACGAAGGCATCGGTGATCCCGCCATGCGAAGTTTGGAAAGCGTTCATGATCGGGAACCCCGTGGCAGGGGCATCAACTCTGCCAGATATATAGACTAGGGAAGCGCCGGAGGCGGAACTAATCGCAATCGCTCCCGGTTTCGATCCACTACTGCCGCTAAAAAAACTACCGTAGGTAATGTCAGAACCATCTGGATTCAAACAAAGCACCATGACGTGGTCTATAATTCCAACGCTATTCTGGACGGCGTTAGGTGTTGTTAGCATATCCGAAAGAGGATTTGCTGAACCGATAACACAGGCGATTCCACTATCCGGATCCACAGCAATATCTTTGCCGTTGAACGCGCCTTGATCGCCGCCAAGGTAGGTGGCGTATTCTAAAAACGTACCGGTAGGATCGAATTTCGTCACAAACGCGTCGTTTGAAGTCATTCGCGGTAATTCGTCGAATGCGCCGAACGTTACCGGGAAATCAATCCAAGCAGTAAATCCCGCCACATAGGCCGCGCCGGCAATATCCACGGCAACGCTGTTGATCCGGTCCACGGCTGATGAGGGGGAACCACTAAGCGGGGTATTACCGCCGAGCAAGGTGGAATACTCGAGTATTGGGTCAATCACTAAGGGCCGATTAGTATCGTATGCTCCGACCTTAAAGGCCACTTGGTTAGTACCCTTCTGGACGTAGCTGACGACAACCGGATGGCGCTTACCGCCAATATCCTGATAGGCGAAAGGGGCTGTCTGCCTAATTTCCCCAACCTTGGTATCGATCAGCAAATTGCCTTGTTGGTCCAAGGAAAGCCGCTTCGCCCCTTCAAAACGTAGATGAATAATACTCGGATCGATTGACGGCGCGACTACGAAGTCATGTTCGAGCTTTCTTTGGTTGCCGTAGTAGACTAAATCCACTCCAGGATAAATCTGGACGTACTTAACTTTGGCATAGTGCGGAATACCAGTGTGCCATTTTTTCCGATCAGAACCCTTTATATAGTTGCTTTTACCGGGTAGTTGATCGATTCCCACAATTTTGGATTGAGGATTGGCACCAACCATCTTCATCCGCAACACCACCGTACGCTGATCGGCTGATACAGATTCTTTTTTGTTATTGGGTTGTTGTTGGGCAATATTTGCTTTAGTGTCCTGAGATTGTAAAACCACCACCAAGTCGGACGAAGTCAAGAAAAAACCGGCATTATTGTTCCGACTCAAGAATTTTATTTCTTCATTGGCTTGCCCTTGATTGGCTTCAAAATATAGCGGCAGTGCATATGCCAGACTGGATTGGAGTAAAAAGGTGAGGACGATCAATAACCATCCTGTAGTGATGAAGGAACTATATTTAATCTTATTTTTCATGGCATGACCCTAGGAGGATAAATTCCACTCCACCGTAACATCGAGTAGGTCACAGATAAGTCACATATTGGAAAATTAAAATAAACCTATCTTCTTTTACTACTGTTCGCCCTGGATGGCTCGCAGGTCACCGGGCAGCGTTTAATTGATGTGCTCTGGTCTGACGAGGATGGCGATAAAGCCCATGCCGCGACGGAAAAGCTTTACCGTTTGCTCGTAACACCTAAAGTATGGAAAAACTATGGGTTTTCAAATTGGCCTGCGCCCTGACTGAAAGGATCGGCCAACACCCAAAATTCAAGCTTTCTCGGAGCTATGGTTCAGATTCAGAGCATACACTTTTCATCTCGTTGCACTCGCTTATCTTTCCTTCCGGCTTTCGCCTTCCAGTCATTACCCTTCCGAGCGGTTGACTAAACCTTACTCGGGAGAGCTTCCCACCACCAATGGTTTCTGCTTCGCATACCTTAAATGGTGGAGAATGCGTTGTGGGCCTTATCGCTTTCTTCATCGGGCCAAAACACATCGACAAAGCGTTGTTCGGTAACACGCTGTCGGCCAAGGGCGACCAAGGCCTTGAGTAACTGATAGCTTTGAGGCGCCTCCTTCAATCTAAAAGAAATGCCGCAGTTATTAGATTCAAATGAGAACCACGGTTCTTTTTTGCCCAGCCTGATTGAGTCAGATTTTTCGATCATTTAAGGCGAATAACCGTTGCTATTTAACGCAAATGATCGGGAATTCTGGCCAATCACGCTTGGCCGCAGTAGATCAGCCTATCGCCAAATATCCCTTGCAAGCTCTCAAGGCTCATAGCGCAGGAACACATTGCAAGATCACGTGATTAATGGCTGCGCATGACAACGGAACCGCCGACACATTGTCCGCTTCGAAGCGAAAGATCGTTGCGTAACAGGGTTTTCAACCAATAACGTTCGATTATTGTTGAAATAAAAAAACACCTACGGATGAGTGTTTTATATTGCCCTATGGAGGTCCATATCTTGAATTGCAGGAGGGAACGATATGCAATGTTCCAATATGTGACCTATCTGTGACTCAGTTAATGTTAGCTTGGGAACAAACCAAAAACAAGGAAATAAGGTTTGGTAAAGAGCTCAAGGGTTTGAGTAATGGATAAGGGCGTTACGTTTCACCCTATTACACCTCATCAAACCATTGATAAATACAGTAACAAACAACGAGGAGAAGAAAATGAACATTCTAGGCAATAGGTGTGATGAAAGACGGCTCCATATAATAGGGCATTTAAAACACAACAAAGAGGAAAAAAAATGAAAATCCCCAAAACCATATTAAAACTAATGTATCTTATGATAGTGGCGTCAGTGCTTTTGCCGTTTTCTCCAGCACGAGCGCTGAACGCGGTAGATTTTGGTGCTAATAGCGAATACTTCGCAATTGACGGCAAATATTACGTGGATCCAAGAATGACAGATAGTTGGCAACCAAGCCAGTTAGCCTTCTTCTTACAAAATTCTTCTTTCTCACGTATGACCAAGCCACAGGTCGACGCTTTTCTCGGTGTAACATCCTCTCCAAATGCTGATAACTTAACAAATGCATTAGGTCCACCGACTACGTTACAAGGTGAAGTATATCGATGGCAAGCAATAATAGACGACGATATATGCTGCGGCACGGACAGGATTGAGGTGATAACCCAAGCGATACCAACGATTGATCCTACGGTTATCGCAAATATTAGCGCAAAAGCCGACGATGGATCTAGACCTGGGTACTGGCTGGTGTCAGCCGAACGCCCATTGCAGAGGTTGGACAGCTACAATATACCAGAGGTTGGTGTGGTGCCGAATGCAGGAGCGATTTTTATTCCATCGGTGGGCGTCGACAAAGTAGTAATCAGCGGCTGTAACAGCGGGGTAGGTGTACGAGTCGAAATGATAGTGTACGAGGCATCAGGGAAGAGGGCATATTATAACGAAACTTTTGTGCCCAATTCAGATGCGAGACCGGTTTTTATTTTCCCTTAATATTTGGCGAGACAAAGTCAGTAATCGTGCATCTCACTGAAGCGTCGCCGCCGCCGACTCTGGGAGACAGTCGAATGACAATAAGCGTTGACTGGGCGGCTACGATGATCTACGATTCAGGCCTCGCGATGAAGGTCGGGGGAGGAGTTTTAAGAGGATTGTGAGAGGAGGGGCAATAGGGCAAAATGACAATAAGCACCCGACAATAGTGATTACGAAAGAGTCCAAGGTTGGGAGCCACATAGATTGCTAAGGTGGTATAGGCTCTCGCAATCAGCGTGTTACTACGTCCTAAAGCGCCAGAGCACATGATTCTCAACGCACCAATGCAGCCTTATACCAGCGCCACCAATGCTGAATATACTGCCCAAGCCGGACGGCCCTTTGGTCGTCCGGCTCTTGCTCGTAGGAGAAAACGGGGGGAACGAACGGGTCACGTCTCGTAATATTGAAGCAAAAAACAACACAACCGACAAATTGCATTTATTGCGGACCAAGATTTTGACTTGGAAGCGTTGTCGGAATGATGGAATGTTTATGAGGCGCTTGTTTATGCATGATGGCTAATGGCATGCATTATTGATAATAGAACCTCTTGAGGAGATCACACGAGTCGGACAACTGATGAAGCGCCTTTCTAGTCGACAGATACGATACGTGGATTTATTAGAGGTTAGGCCGCGAATTACGAATAGTTACTCCTTTGCTTCTTAATGCGCAACTTGACGCCTATTTGTGCTACCGATTTAAACGGCCATCAGTAACCCGCCTCTTTCTGGTGCCGAAAGGCAAGCACATAGACCGCGTTGGCTTCTATCTCGTGGCGATAAAGCGCCACATAACCAGAATCTCCGAAGGGAATAATTAACTCGCGAAGTTCAGGAAGATCGTCAAACGGTCTGCCTATTTCTGGTTCCGTTTCTAGAAGCGCAAATTGGTGCTCGATGGCATGACCCGCGCGAATAGCAACTTGCGGATTTTTTTCGGACAGGAAAAGCCGACAGTTTTCCAACCCTTGGACCGCACCTTCCGTGATAATTACTCGTGGCATTGAGCGATACCTGTTTCTTTATCTGTACCCCAGGTATTCAACCAGTCACGCACTTCCTGACCGGTCAGGTGCCGCCCGGTTTCCTGATAAGCTGTCCAGGATGCCAAAGCCTCCTGCTTGAAACTCTCTCGTGCTTCCTCACGCTCAACATAATCACGGATCGCTTCGCGCATGATCCAATGCGCTGAACGCTGACGTATGTCAGCGAGGTGTTGGATACGACTTTTCAAATCGTCGTCTAGTTTGACGGATGTTGCCATATTAAAATCCTCATTATTAATAGGTAGTACCTGTCAATACTATACCACGGAATGGTTGTGCATTGAGAGCACAATCATAATCAACGCCTAAGGCGTATTTCCAGGACGCAAAAGCCAAGCGTCATGCACCGTTATTGACTTTTAAGGGTACGAGAAACTTGGGGATGGATGATGGCGTTTGGGGCTTGAATGGCGGATGACGCTTCGCTTTTCCGCCCTACGTTTTGACAATGATGATGTTGGGCGGAGTATAACCCTGGAGGTCTTGGTTGTTGCTTTTGATTCCGATTTGTCTATGTCGCCCGAGAATACTCATTGGCGCCATGATTATGGCATGGCAGTTATCATGGACGCCGGTTTTCCGGGCTCACGCAAAGCGTTCGGGTAAGCCGTTTCGATTAAGGAACACGGAATATCAATTTGTTCAAGCGGATAACTAACTGACCTTAATCATCTGTACGCTACCATCCGGAAGGATTTCAGCCATTTGCCCATTGGGTTCTTTCAGTAAAAAAACTAACGCGATAAAAACCAGCCCGGCCGCGCAGGCAATTAGGGTGAAAAACGCAGCCGGTGAAACAAACGATAATACCGTCAGGAAAACCACACCGCCAACACTGCCATAAGCACCCACCATACCGGCGATTTGGCCGGTCATCCTGCGGTTGATCAACGGCACGATCGCATAGACTGCACCCGAACCCGCCTGGGAAAAAACTCCACACATGATGATGACAATCGTGACCAGCCACAAACCCCAATCGGTAGTCACTTGGCCGAGCAGTAAAAAGCTACCGGCGATTCCCGCGATAACGGTACTCAAGGTGACTTTTCGGCCAATTTGATCGCTCAACCAACCACTTGCGGGACGGGTAAATAGATTGAGTACGGGATAAATACCGGCAAGCATACCCGCCATCACGGGTTCGACGTCGAAATGATCAATATAGAACAGCGGTAACATGGACACCATGGCGAGCTCGGAGCCAAAGGTAACCATGTAGGCAAGTTCCAGTACAGCAACCTGGCTAAATGAATATCGCGGCATTTTGGGTGCCGTGTTATTCAGCGTTTCTCTATTAACTTGAATAATTCCCCAAACCTGATAGACGTATAACCCTGTCAAGCCCACATAAATGTTGTCGGCAATGGATTCGTGAAACCAATGCATTTGCGCGGACAGCTTCCAAGTCAAAATGCCCAACGCTAGATACATCGGGAGGTTCATGACAATATAAAAAATCAAATCAGCTCTGCTATTGACTGCCAACGCACCCTGTTCTTCGCGTTTGAAATAAGTCGAACCTTTCGGGGTATTGGTCACACTATAAAAATAAATTACGCCATAGATCATGGAAATCAAGCCCGTCATAGCGATGGCGTAACGTCAGCCGTTTTCCTCGCCCAGATACAAGGCAATGGAAGGCAATGGAAGGCAGTAACAGTGCGGCGCTGGCCGAACCAAAGTTCCCCCACCCCCCATAAATACCCTGAGCAATACCCGTCTGACGGGCGGGGAACCATTCGCCGATCATGCGGATGCCCACCACGAATCCGGCGCCCACAAATCCGGATAAAAACCGGGTGATGGCCAATTGTTGGTAATCTTGCGCCAGCGCAAATCCAATCGTCATGATGCCGCCGACGATCAGAATGATGGAAAACATCGCCCTCGGCCCCAGTTTGTCAACCAACATGCCCACCACAATACGAGCGGGAATTGTCAAGGCGACATTCAGAATTAACAATACTTTTACTTCCTGATCGCTGAGATGCATGGTTTCACGAATGGCCGCTAACAATGGCGCATGTGCAAACCACACCATGAAACTGATAAAAAAAGCAAATCAGGTCAAATGAAGGACCCTGATTTTTCCGTAAAAGGATAACAAGTGCAGTTGTTGATCAGACATAAGGTTCGTTTATAGAATTTATGTCGGAGAAAGCTTGTGACAAATCCGGGCTAACAATCGCTGATGAACCTGTCGGAACCCGTATAATAGGATATTCATCATCAAAGCCCTCGTTTTTCAGATCGATTGAATCGATGTTGCTGGTAGTCAGAACACCCTTGGGTTTCTTGCTTCTACCCAGGTAAACTGCTAACAACTTGATATCCTCATCGCTCAGATTGATGGCGATCGCCTGCATCACAGCATTTTGGCGCACGCCGGTTTTAAAATTGACCAGTTGTTGTTGAAGATATAGTCTTTAAGAAAAAGAATTTGGCCAAATGCAGTTATGCGTGGTCAGCGAGTTCCTTGAATTTCACGAACAGTGCAAGTACCTCATCGGCAGCATTGTTGAATTGCAAGAGGGTCTCTGCGACCTTGTTTTTTAGATCGTCGAACGTTGGGAAATGATGGAGATGGGTTCCCTGTTATTTGATTTTTTTCCACAGCTTCTCGATTGGATTGTAGTCGGGTGAGTAAGACGGCAATTGGTAAACAGTCAGTCGGTCTTTATGGTCCTCAAAGAACGCCTTCATTGCCTTGCTGGTATGGTAGCGCGCACCATCCTGTATGAGTACGATAGGCTGTTTGGTTTGTGCAAGCACTTCGGTCAAATAGGTCATGTAGGTTTGTGAGTTAAAGCGTTCTTCCTGGCATTTGTAAAAAAACCGTCCCGTAAAATAATCAATCAAGCCGAGCACCTTGTAGCCTTTACGCTTGCCGGACGTCTTGATGGTCGGTTGCTGGCCTTTTCGTGCCCACGTATAGCTGAGCGACCCCCATTGTGGAAATGACGCCTCATCGCCAAATAACAGTAGCGCCTTTTTTTGTTTTGCCTCGGCTAGAATCGCTGGCCACTTTTGATCCAGCCACTGTTGGCGGGCCTCTTCATCCAGGTGATCGGAAACAAACCGTGCCTTTTGATAAGAAAAGCCCATGTTTTTGAGCAATTGACTGATATAGTGAACGCAATAGAACACGCCAAATCGCTCATGGATTAAGCCTTGAATCATTGGACTGCGCCAGCAATTACCCACAAACCCTGCACCCGCCGATCCCCCTCGAATAAACCAGGTCTCAAGGTTGGTCAGCGGCGTATCCGCGAACGATCCGGTTGGCCAAACCAAATCACCGTGACCACCGATCAAGTGCGGCCGTGAATCCCGATTCGCTTGGGAATGAATGAAGAGTACTTTGTCACCGACCTCGGCCTGTAGTGCGTTTGCTTTGGTCAGCGCACCGACCGCACCGTTAAACACGACATGGGTTGGCTGCAGGGTTTTCATCACCGCCAGCGTATCTTCCATGGCCTATGGCAATGAGTGGTACTGTTTGTAAGACCCGTTTATACTCCGAGGCACATAAAAATCCTGTTCACCAATGTAATACGCTTTGTCATAGTGGATCGGGATTCCTGCCTTATCTTTTAAACCGTCACGGGGTAGCACCATAATGACGCCATTCATACCCGAGACCACGTGGTAAGGAATCATCGGTCCACCCGGCGCGCAGTGGTAGACAAATACACCGGGTTTAGTGGCTTTAAAACGGATGACAACCGATTGACCGGGTTTGATCTTGGTTAAACCGCCGCCACCCAATGCACCGGTCGCGGCGTGAAGATCAATACTGTGAACCATGGTGTTGGTTTTTGGGTTGACCAGGGTTAGTTCCACATAATCGTTTTGGTGTACGACAATGGCGGGCCCGGGGATTGAACCATTAAAAGTTGCTGCCTGAATCGTGGCACCATTGCCGATGTTGATTTCCTTTTCTTCGACCGTTAACAGCACCTCTACGATCTTAGGAGCACCCCGAGCAACTTGTGAATGTTCCGGCAATAAAGGTGGCGCTATCAAGTGTTGCTGGACCCTCTCGAAATCAGCCAAATTAGTCATCGGACTTGTTTGGCGAAGTGTTTGGCTGGAACACCCCATCGTCGCTATCAATACTCCGAGTAAAAAGGTAAATCTGTTCATTGATCTCTCCCGATTTAGTTCAAGAATTGATTCATTTGCTTAAAAGGTTTTCGGTTTCCTGGTCTAGATCACTTCCATCACTATTTCTGTTTTTTCCCGCGCGTTTGTTTCTGGACTTATCGGGTAACGATAGAAGTGCCCACAATTTTTCCTGATCGTTGAATGGATTTCTTTGCGCTTGACCCTGGCTTTTTTTCAACCGGCTAGACGGTCCCCGCTAGGGGATGGTTGTGATCATCTCGACGATAAATACGGACAATATAACTATCCATTTCAAAAATTTCCCAAAACTGATTGTTCTTTTAAGCGTGGTAGTCGATTTTATGTCATCCCTAGGTTAAACCATTCAAAGTCACAGATAGATCACAGATAGGGAAATTAAATAACAAAGGAGCCGTGGGACTTAGGTGCAGGACGTGGACAGTTGGCTTATTTATCCCTTGTCGCTCGGCAGTTAGGCTAAGTAAACTATGCCTGAATTTCTTTTTTCCTTGCTAAGCGAATAGCCTTGTCAACATCTAGTGGACTGTCCGAGGATAGGAGCCGTAGCGGTGTTTTAACATCATCCACGTCGCTCTTGATGCTATCACCTTGGAGCGTAACATGCGTGCGAACCCGTTTACATCTTTTTTTGTAGCTTAACCTCATGAAAATAAAGCATACTATGTGCCTTCGTACCCTCCTTCATCCCGAACGAAAAAAAGGGGACAGATTTATTTATGAACTATACTTCTGGCAAGTGAAATTATTTATAGGAAGTTGGTATGCCTAGAGTCGGGCGTGTGGTGTTACCTAATTACCCGCATCATATAGTGCAAAGGGGACACAATCGGCAAGTTGTTTTTGCAGTGGACTCGGATTTTGAATATTATTTGGAAACCTTGTCACAATGGCGTGAGGTTTATGGCATTCGCGTGTACGCTTGGTGTCTTATGACGAACCCTATCCATTTGGTTGTTGAACCACCTGAAGAAATGGCCTTACTGGGACAACTCATGAAACGGCTTTCTGGTCGGCAAACGCGCTATGTGAATAGATTAGATAGACGGAGTGGAACGCTGTGGGAGAGTCGCTACAAATCCAGCCCGATCCAAACGGACGAATACCTTCTAGCGTGTATTCGGTACGTTGAATTGAATCCCGTCCGTGCACAGGTGGTTGCCGATGCTCAGGATTACCGATGGTCGAGTTACCAAGCACGAATGAAGGGGCATGAGCGAGTAATGGCTGATTTTGATCCGTGTTATCTTGCTTTAGGGGAGAGTACGGAAGAGCGACAAATACGCTATCGAGAATATTTACAAAGCGCGATTCCCGATGGCGAATGGGCGTTCATTCAAGAAGCAGTAGCGAGAGGCCAACTCACGGGGAATGGTCGCTATATAGAAGAGGTTGAAAAAATAATTGGTCGGCGGATAGAACATCGACGACCGGGTAGGCCTAAGACCAAACAGAACGGAAATAGGTCAATCTGATATAAATAAATCTGTCCCCCTTTTTTAATATCGGAGGTATCAATATGATTCCATCCAATAGAAAAGCTACGCACCCTGGTACCATTCTGCTGAAGGAATTCCTTGAGCCTATGGAGCTTACACAAAAGGCGCTAGCAATTCACATAGGCATTCCAGTGCAAAGAATTAATGAAGTTGTCAGGGGTAAGAGAGGGGTATCTCCCGATACTGCATGGTTGCTTTCAGAGGCTTTCAGCACATCACCAGAGTTCTGGCTTAATCTTCAGGCGACTCATGATTTGTCGTTACACAAACCAACGACCCATATCCAATCATTAGTGGCATTTGGCGCAAAACCCATGCAAATGTTGTGTCAAGTTAAATCCAGGACTTTGGGATTGGAAAGGAAGCCATGAAATTAGTCATTGTTACCCAACCCTATATGTCAATATGTCAGGCTAGTTGTCGTTTTTTGTTTTTTCCCATGGGGGAAAAACAAAAAGCGACAACTAGCCTGACATATAGGGGAACAAAAATGGTCTTTTATTTTAGCTTGATATTTCCTCTTTTATTGCTGATTTTCATCAGCCCGGTTCTAACCCCCTATCGGAAACATCCTCAATATTCTCGATCATCAACTGCAGTGTACGCGAATTCCTGTACTCATTGACATCGAGACGATACGCAACTTTCACAAACCGGCACCGCAACCAGCTTTCAGGCTGTTCGATATAGAAAGCGATCGCATCGATCAAATTGTTTTTTGACGATTTCAATAGCAGCTTTAGATGTTTTTCTTTGAGGATTCTGGTTTGGATAACTTCGAAATCTCCTTCGAACAAGGGTTCTGGGAACCCCTGCCCCCACGGCCCCGCTTTGCGTAAAGTTTGGGCGAAGTCCAAGGCAATAAACTCATCGTCTAAAACACCATCCGTATACACATTCTGAAAACGATCAATACCATTCAAATGAATATTGACAACCTCATCGAACGCTTGAGTGAATGCTGGATAATCGGCTGTGTCGAGTGTTAACCCGGCAGCCATCGCATGACCGCCGAAAGTTTTCATCAAATCAGGGTGCTTGGCGGCGATATCGCACAATACGTCGCGGATATGAACCCCGGAAATAGAGCGGGCGGACCCCTTGACTTGGGCTCCGTTAGCCGGAGCGAATGCTACCACCGGTCTATGGAAACGTTCTTTAATTCTTGCCGCGAGTATTCCGATAATCCCTTGATGCCAGCCCTTTTCAAACAAACAAATTCCGGAAACGGACGCCATATCGGCGCCAAATTCCATCTTGTCGATTAACCCGAATGCTTCGATTTTCATCCGGTCTTCGATTTCACGGCGTTCACCATTGAGCTGATCGAGTTTAAATGCGTACCGTTCCGCTACTTCGGTATCGTCCGCCATCAGGCATTCGATTCCCAAGCTCATATCCTCCAATCGGCCTGCGGCATTGAGACGCGGCGCCACGGCAAAAGCAAAGTCGGACGACACTATATTTTCAGCCGGGCGCTTAGCGATTTTTAACATCGCCAAAATGCCTGGGTGGGTATGATTCGCACGAATTCGTTGAAGGCCTTGCTGTACTAAAATCCGATTGATGCGATCCAGTGGCACCAGGTCCGCAACCGTTCCCAGTGCGACGAAGTCAAGCAATTGCGCAAGGTTCGGTTGTTTTATTTTGGCTTGGCGAAACCACTCCATCTCCCGCAATCGCATTCTCAAAGCCATCAGCACATAAAACATAACACCGACACCCGAGATTGATTTGCTGGGGAATTCATCTTCCGGTAAATTTGGATTAACGATGGCATCCGCTTCCGGTAAAGTATCGCCAGGCAAATGATGGTCGGTGATCAAAACTTTCCACCCAAGCTTTCGCGCCGCATCGACACCTTCCAGATTGGCGATGCCATTGTCGACAGTCACCAGAATTTCCGGATTTTCCCCCCGAGCCACCTCCACGAGTTCAGGAGTTAAGCCATATCCGAATTCAAATCGATTGGGTACGATATAGGAAAGATTGCTTAGACCCAACAATCGCAACCCCAGTATGGCCACCGCACAACCGGTAGCCCCATCGGCGTCAAAATCGGCGACAACAAGGATTTTCCGTTGATTGATCACCGCATCCGCAAGAATCGTAACCATTTCTTCCATCCCCGATAACAGCCACGGTGAAGGAAGTTTTGAAAGGGAATAATCCAGATCTTCGGTCGCACGAATATCTCGCGCCAAATAAACGCGTTGTAGTATCGGGTGGAGATCGTGGAGGTTATGGTCGATCTGGATATCAAGCGGCCGCCGGACAATATTCTTTTTCACCTAGGAGGCTGTCCGCACAGGAGAGATTACAACGCTTCCAGAATCGTGGATTCAACCGATGCCAATGTTGCATCAACGGTCACCGGTTGTAGATCACACTGATCGATCGCGGTATCGGGATCTTTTAGACCATTCCCGGTCAATGTACATACGATCCGGCTTCCTTCCGGAATTTTCCCGGATTGAACGTCGTGTAATGCTCCCGCCAACGATGCCGCGGACGCCGGTTCGCAAAATATACCTTCATTCCCGGCAAGCATACTTTGCGCGCGAAGAATCTCTTCGTCACTGAAACAATCGAACCAGCCCCCCGATTGTTTCTTTGCTCTCCAGGCTTGATCCCAAGATTGAGGATGACCGATGCGAATAGCGGAAGCCACCGTTTCAGGACAATCAATCATTTCTCCCTTAATAAAAGGCGCTGCACCGTCGGCTTGATAGCCACACATAACCGGCCGTTTGTCGACAACCGCTTTATGGTCCGCCGTTGCCGAAGCGTATTCCGTATAGCCTTTCCAGTAAGCCGTGATATTACCCGCATTGCCGACCGGCAGACAATGATAGTCAGGTACAAACCCTAGCGCGTCAATGATTTCAAAAGCTGCTGTCTTTTGCCCTTCGATCCGATATGGATTGATCGAATTGACTATGGTCACCGGTGCTGTTTCGGCAACCTCTTTCACTAAACGCATGCCAGCGTCAAAATTATCCTTGATTTGTATGATAACCGCCCCATACATCATGGTTTGAGCCAGCTTTCCCAAAGCAATCTTTCCCTCGGGAATCAATACAAAGGCTTTAATTCCCGCACGAACCGCATAGGCCGCGGCGGAGGCGGATGTATTACCGGTTGATGCGCAAATGATCGCTCGACTGCCATTCTCCACAGCTTTGGTAACCGCCATGGTCATACCCCGATCCTTAAACGATCCGGTAGGGTTTAAGCCTTCGTACTTAACATAGATTTCGATATCCCTGGCGATTAATTTTGGAATATTTTCGAGTTTTATCAGGGGCGTATTGCCCTCCCCCAAACTCACTATCTCAATTTGATCGCTGACCGGCAAGCGACTTCGATAACGTTCGATCAGACCGGTATATCGTGCTCCAAATGACATGTTGGCAACTATCTCTAGTATTTAAAAAATTCAATCCAGGGTTTCGAGACGAATTCGAGTAATCGAGCCTTTTACCCTATCAAGCGCTCCAATTTCCCCTATCGCGGCATTCATTTCTTTTTCAAGAACCCTATGGGTCAACATAATCACTGGAATCTGACTTTCCCCTTCCAAGGGCTCTTTTTGGATGACGGCTTCGATACTGATGTTATGGCGGGCTAAAATACCCGTAACATCCGCTAAGGCCCCAGGCTTATCTTCCGCATTTAAACGAATATAATAAGGCGTTATGATCTCTTCGATATTAACGATCGGTATATCGGACAGTGAATCCGCCTGAAATGCCAGGTGGGGAACCCGGTTTTCCGGATCGGAGGTTAGTGTACGCACAACATCAACGATATCCGCCACAACCGCCGAAGCAGTGGGTTCAGCCCCGGCGCCCGCACCGTAATACAGTGTCGAGCCCACCGCATCCCCCTTGACAACAATGGCATTCATGACACCATCGACATTAGCAAGAAGACGACGCTCGGGAATCAAACAAGGGTGTACTCTCAGTTCTATGCCCTTCCGGTTTTTTCGAGCAATGCCTAAATGTTTGATACGATAACCCAACTCCTCCGCATAGGCTACGTCCGCACGGGTAATTTGGCCGATACCTTCGGTATAAGCCTTTTCAAATTGGAGGGGAATCCCGAATCCAATCGACGCTAGAATGGTTAATTTATGCGCGGCATCAATACCTTCCACATCAAAGGTCGGATCGGCTTCGGCATAGCCCAATGCTTGCGCCTCGGCTAATACATCGGCGAAATCCCTGCCCTTATCCCGCATTTCGGTCAAAATAAAATTGCCGGTACCATTGATTATTCCCGCCAGCCATTCGACCCGATTGCCGCTCAATCCTTCCCGTAACACTTTGATAATAGGAATTCCTCCAGCTACGGCAGCCTCAAAAGCAACCATGACACCCCTTTCCCGCGCTAAAGAAAACACTTCATTTCCATGCAGCGCAATCAATGCCTTATTGGCGGTCACAACGTGTTTTCCATTGGCTATGGCTTGAAGAACCAATTCTTTGGCGATGGTCTCACCACCAATAAGCTCGACCACGATCTCAATTCCACTGTCATTAACGATTTCGAAGGGATCGGTGGAAAGCTCAATATTGTTGGTATCGCATATTCTTTCCACGGAAAGATCACGGGCGGACGCCCTTACAACCGAGATTTCGCGCCCGGCTCTTCTGGCAATTTCGCCTGAGTTTCTCCGTAATACGTTAACGGTTCCTCCACCAACGGTTCCCAGACCTAGCACACCAACTTTTACCGGATCCAAACTTTGCTCCTCAACTTTTAAATCGGAATGATTATACAGCGTTGTCAATTCTGAACATATCACGAATGCCCCGAATCGCCTGTCGTGTCCGATGTTCATTTTCGATCAGGCTGAAACGTACATGATCATCTCCATATTGGCCGAAACCAACACCGGGGGAAACAGCTACTTTTGCCTCCAGCAATAGTTTTTTGGAAAACTCCAAAGATCCCAAATGACGGTACTGGTCCGGAATACGCGCCCAGACAAACATGGTAGCTTTCGGCCTCGGAACATCCCAGCCGATGGCCGAAAGACTATCGCACAAGGTATTTCGACGTTTGCGATAGGTTTCACAAATTTCTTTAACACAGTCCTGAGGACCTTCTAAAGCGGTGATAGCCGCGACCTGAATCGGCGTAAACATGCCGTAATCTAAATAGGATTTTATTCGCGCTAAAGCGCTGACCAGCTCGCGATTGCCTACCATAAACCCAACTCGCCAGCCGGGCATGTTATAGCTTTTCGACAGTGAAAAAAATTCCGTTGCGACATCAATAGCTCCGGGAACTTCCAAAATTGACGGCGCTTTGTATCCATCAAAGACAATGTCGGCGTAAGCAAGATCATGCACCGCCCATATTTTATATTCGCGGGCAATGTCGATGACCTTCTCAAAAAAATCCAATTCGACACATTGAGTCGTGGGATTGGCGGGGAAATTAAGCACCAACATTTTTGGCCGTGGCCATGAATTCTTGATCGATTTTTCCAACTCCACGAAAAAGTCGATATCCGGAACCAAAGGTACATGGCGAATATCGGCGCCGGCGATCACCATCCCATAGGGGTGTATAGGATAGGCGGGGTTTGGCACCAATACAGCGTCTCCAGGACCCGCCGTAGCCAAAGCAAGATGAGCGATCCCTTCTTTGGAGCCTATGGTCACAATCGCCTCGGAATCGGGATCGAGATCGATGGAGTAACGCTTATCGTACCAGTTGCAAATCGCTTTTCTTAATCGAGGAATACCCTTGGAAACCGAATAACGGTGGGTATTTTCGCGTTGAGCAACTTCCACTAATTTATCAACGATATGTTTGGGTGTCGGTTGGTCCGGATTCCCCATTCCGAAATCGATGATATCTTCCCCTTTAGCACGCGCTTTTGCTTTTATATCATTAACGATATTGAAAACGTATGGCGGTAGTCTTTTTATTCTTTGAAATTCTTCCACTAACAATCGACAAATTAATATAACCATCCAGCCAACCTTCATCGCGGCAGCTTAACCGATTAGCTTACTGAGACGACGCGGCGCTGTCAACCACTGTATGGATTTTCGAGCTTTTCCGTCGAATACTAACTATAAATGCTTGAATTAGGATGCTAAGATGTCATTTATGGTAAACATGTGTCGTCTCAAAAAGTTGAGATCATTATCTTCGTCAGGTGGCTGTCCGAGAATTGCGATCGTCGCGAGGGCAAGTTTGATTGAGTCAGATTTTCCGATCATTTGAGGCGAATAGCAGGGCTATTTAACGACAAATCCGCCCGGAGCGGATTTGGATCGCTGAAAGTGGCCCCGAAGGGGTGAAATATAGGGACGTATTTCATCAAAATGATCGGAAAATTTGGCCAATCAGGCTTGTCCAGCAGATCAGTCCATTCTCGGACAGTCTCCTAGCACATTTACGACTAGAAAATGCTTAAGTATACAGAAAAACGCGATTTCATCCGCATGGATACGGACTGTAAAATGATATTTAAATTCGTAGATTCAGATCGACAACATATTGGTACGTGTGTCAATCTGAGTGGAGCGGGTATTTTTTTTAAATCTGAAACGCAAATTACACAAGGGAAAGCTATAGAAATTACGATTCAGCCTGAAAATAACATTACACCGCCATTAAATGCTTTTGTCGAGATTCTTCGAGTATCCGAGGATAAAAGTGGTGTTTATGAAATAGCAGGATCCATTAAAGGGATTAAAGGCGCTTGAATCGCCAAGATGGCGAGAAACTTAATCGACTTTCTAAAACGCAGGTTGGAATTTAAATTCCAACCACCGACAAGGGTTTTGTTTCGTCGATCCGGAGCTGGCTCCTTCCCCATAATACACCCGCCATTTTACTCTAAAATCCCTTACCCCTTTAATCGCTAGCCTTCATTTACCGTTTTACTCAATGTTCACCATAACTAAAGAAGTCTATTTCTGCTATGGCCATCGTCTGATGAACCATCCAGGGAAATGCCGCCATATCCACGGACATAGTGTAAAAGCAGCGATCACTGTTAAAGCAAGTCGCTTAGATGACCAAGGGATGGTTTGTGATTTTAGTGACATCAAGCTGCTCGCGCAAACTTATATTGACGAGCATTTCGACCATAACCTCTTGTTGTATAAGGATGACCCGATCATTCCCTTACTCCAAAGCGCTGGTGAAAAATATCTGGCTTTGGACCAACACCCTACAGCGGAGACCTTGTCTAAATTGCTGTTTAAACACTTCCAAACACAAGGATTCGATATCTTAAAAGTTGCGTTATGGGAAACGTCCAGCGCATATGCCTGTTACCAGGAAGAATCTATGGCATAATCTCACTTACGCGGTCCGCTGTGTGTTTACCGAAAAACTAAAATAATAATATCGCCGAAGCATGCACCAATTTAGTCCTCTAAATAAATCCCACGGTCTTCAGCTGATCTGCGATGCCAATTATGATAGATTGCTACGCCTTGCGCCCGACTTATTGAAAATGCAAGGACAAAAAACCGCCTCCGTTGGTGGAAAACCGTCTCTTTATATCAGTATAATCGATCGTACCCGCTATACGCTGACGATAGAGCTTAGTCATTTTTTTGAACACTCAATGGGCGCATTCAGTGAGCCTGCTTTAAAAATTCGCGCTTATTTAGACATAAAATCGGTCGAGGTGCTCTGCGATCACTACCGCCCCCAAGTCGAACACGCCTTTCGACGACCGGGTATGCACAGGGAGATCATGGAGTATAAATGGAATCTCAATTACTTCTTGGAAAAATGGTTAACCCACTGTATTCACCTAGGATACGAGTTTGAGCAAAAGGAAAGTCTGAAAGCCTTGACGGTTTGATTCCCAGTACTCCGCCAACATAGGATTGATGGATACAGAGCTTCCCAAAGCATTCAAGGCAAGGCGCGGACCGCAGGCGATGGTTGTTCCCTTGTCGAGGGACGCAACGCCGTATTGGACGCTTTGGGAAGCTCCCTTCGGGCGAGTCGGGAAGCGATCATCCACAGTGTTGCACCTCTTAGCAAGGGAACAACCATTGTCTGCGAGGCGCGCCTTGTGGCTAATCACTTCCCGACTCGCTGTATCCATCAATCCTATATTGACGGAGTACTAGCATGACCAACCAGACTTCGAATGACAAATTTGAGAAACGTTTAGCCCATCTCATCAACAATCGGCAGGCGCACCTTTTAAGGAACGGGCTAAAAGGTATTGAAAAAGAGAGTATGAGAATTACTCCCGACGGTGATATCGCACAAACCCCACACCCCAAAGCACTCGGTTCGGCTTTAACCCACCCCCATATTACAACGGATTATTCAGAAGCCTTACTGGAATTTATCACTCCCCCATTTCCACAGGTCGAAATAACGCTCCAATTTTTGGACAGAATTCAGCAGAGCGTTTACGACACTCTCCAGGATCAATTATTGCTTGCCACCAGTATGCCCTGTGGAATTTCCGGAAATCACAGTATTCCTATCGCCAATTATGGATCGTCAAACGTTGGCCGGATGAAACATATCTATCGGGTCGGCCTCGATCATCGGTATGGCCGGGCAATGCAGGCCATCGCGGGGATTCATTTCAACTATTCGATTCCGGAAGATTTTTGGCCCGTCTTTCAAGAACTCGAAGGCAACGCCGATGATTTACAACATTTTATTTCAGAATCGTATTTCGATTTAATCCGAAACTTGAAACGCTACGGATGGTTAATCCTATACCTGTTTGGGTCTTCTCCAGCTCTTTGCAAGTCCTTTCTAAGCGACCGCCTACAAGGTGCTCCGGATTTCGACGAATTCGATAAATATACGTTTTATAAACCCTACGCCACCTCTTTAAGAATGAGTGACATAGGTTATAACAGCAGCATTCAAACCAGTTTAAATATTTCGTTTAATTCACTTTCCGAATATGTCGCCAGTCTGACCAGGGCAATCGAAACCCCGTTTCCGGATTATGAAGCCATTGGCGTCATGTCCAATAATAAATTTCGCCAGCTGAACGCCAATATATTACAAATCGAAAATGAATATTACAGTACGGTGCGGCCCAAACAAATCGCTTTTTCGGGAGAAAAACCCACCTTAGCGCTTCTTCGCCGGGGAATCCGTTATGTTGAACTTCGCTCCTTGGATATCGGGGCCTTTAGTCCTATAGGCATAGAAGCTGACAATTTAAGATTCATCGAAGCCTTCATGCTGTTCTGTGTTCTCAAGGAAAGCCCCAAATTCGATTTATCGGAAACTAGCGCGATTAAAAATAATCTGCTTAACGTCGCTTACAACGGACGGCGCCCGGATCTTTGCCTACAAAACTCGGAGACCGAAGTTAGGTTACGAAAGTGGGCTATGGAAATCTGCGAATCAATGCGGGGAATCTGCGAAATCCTGGATAAGGACAACGCGGAAACACCTTATGCGCGCTCGCTAAATACCGCGATCAATTCGATTAACGATGCGGCATCCACGCCATCGGCCAGAATTTTAGAAGACATGAAAAAAAATAAAGAGCCCTTTGCTGAATTCGCGCTCCGTATTTCAAAACAACACCAAAGGCATTTTAAAGCGCGTAAACTTGACGAAAAAAACAGCCGTTTTTTTAAGCAAACCGCGAATGAGTCTTTAGAAAGGCAGTTAAAAATAGAGTCAGGCGATAATATACCTTTTAGCGAATTCCTGAGCCGGTATTTTTCCCAATGACCGAACAAAGTTTATTAGACCTTCAAGCTGAATTAGCCGGTAAGAACCCCCGTCGAATATTAAAAAAGGCATTTTCAGTGTTCGACAAAATTGCCATATCGTTTAGCGGCACCGAAGATGTCGTGCTCATCGACATGGCCTGTCAAATCACAAAAGCCGTTCAGGTATTTACACTGGATACGGGGCGCCTACATCCGGAAACTTATCGGTTTATTGAAAAAGTCAGAACCCACTACCGGCTTAATTTCGATATCCTTTCCCCAAATACTCAGAGCATCGAAGCGCTAGTAAGGCAAAAAGGGCTATTCAGTTTCTTTGAAGACGGCCATCAGGAGTGCTGCCTGATCAGAAAAGTCGAACCTCTGCAGCGCAAATTATTAACCTTAGACGCTTGGATCACCGGACAACGAAAAGACCAAAACGTCGAAACCCGAAAAAATCTACGGGAGGTGGAATTAGATCAATCCTTTCCAGCCTCGAAATCCACATTGATCAAATTCAATCCTCTTGCAAATTGGACTTCCCAACAGGTCTGGGATTACATCGAAGCGTACAAAGTTCCCTTTAACAAATTACATTATCGTGGATACCGCAGTATCGGTTGCGAACCTTGCACGCGCCCAACGCTGCCCGGTCAAAATGAACGTGATGGTCGATGGTGGTGGGAGGACGCTTCCCAAAAGGAATGTGGGTTGCATTCTAAAGAAAATTGATTAGATTAAATATGAGTACCTTAATAATGTACACTTACCCTATTTTTTCAGATTTGTAATTAGGTATTGTGTCCCTGGAGTTTACGTGCCTAATGACTCCCACCATTACGCTTTCACTTTGAGTAGCTTACAAAGCGTAGCTGATACGCTTGTCCTATCCTGCCTCGCTAAAGCGCCAGCTTTCCTCATCACCAACTTATCATCCAGCGTGAACAACTTCATCCGTACCACCGAGGCAGAAGGCAAGCCCGCGGAATCCAGGTCCTTAATATTCACATCCAAAGGCCAATCAGAATTACTTGCACTGGTAATCATCGCCAGTACCGATTGACCAACCTGTCTATTGAAGTTACCTGCATCAGACAATACCAAAGCCGGACGTCGCTTCATGGTGGTTCTGTCTGAAAAAGGAAAAGGCACCACGACAACATCAAAAGCTTCAAAGGTCACGATAGGCCTCTTCATCAGCTTCTGATGTCCACTCATTCAAGGTTCCTTCAACACTTTGCGCAAACGCGAGGTCAACACCTCTGGCCTTACGGAGATGGACATCACTATCCCCAATATCAAAAGCGATTTCATCTCCTGCATTTAGATGTAGTAATTGCCGCACAGGCTCAGGAATGGTCGCTTGGTACTTCTTAGTCAGTTTGCTCGTAGTGGTTTGCATTTTGCCTCCCTCTTTTAAGTAATACTAGTATTACCCATTACCAGATTGCATTATAGCCCTATCCACCACATTAGAAAATGAAGAAAATGGGAACGGATTTATTTTTTAGTGTCATTCCGGTGGCGCCAACGCGTGGATTATTTCACTGTATTTTGGCCAGGAATCTGCCCCGGCAACTTTGGTGTAATTCGATAACCTTGTTCACGCATGTGTTGAATCAGTTGTTTCGCGCTGGAGATCAAACCCCGCGCCAATACTAAGATTAACGGGGTCAGTATCGATAGATAATTCCATTTGTTTTATCGGGTGAGGGAAATCAACTAACGGAAGAGTTTGAATTGCATGAATGGACTGGACGGCCACTTGGGGACGCGTCATTTATTGACTCGGCAGTCGTGAGTTAACAGCGAGAAAAGCGGGGCAAAACTACCCTCTCCATCGTAGTATGTTTGATGAAAAATTTTGAAGATCGCAGAGAATTAGAGCATAGAACGCCTCATTCAGTTTAATCGTCATCTATTTCATCGGAAACAGCCATCAAGCGGGCACGGATCTGTTGAATCATGCCATTTTCCTCAAGTCGAAAGAATTGTTTGAGGAACAATGGCGCTAAAATTTGCTTGACGGTTTTCTCCGATGGCAAATCACGCGATTGAGTGCGAAGATAAAGCGAGTGCTCAGACCAAATCGTATCTTGATACTGGAGAGCAATCAATTGCATTAATCCCAAGGCAATGGAGGCACAGAGCACGAAGATTTCATAGGCTCGCCAGCACGCTTGAACGGTATGAATATCCTGGGGCTGTGGGGCTTTGAGAAGACGATTGGAAAAGGGGCGTCTAGAATGTTTTGGCAATTTTTTAGTCCAAAAACGAAATTTAAAGGCGCCGATCACATGCTTTAACATCGCGAACATGATTTCAATGCGGGTTCTAGCACAATACAGTTCAACGGCATCAATGGCTGACAGCGTTAAATCGGAACTCATTAGAACCATTGGGCCTTTTGAGGTGACGGCGAGAATAAATAACACCTGATCAGCGATGGGCCGCCATAACAGTGTAAGCGTCATAACCCGGATGGATTCGGTTTTACCGTAGACTTGACAGGTCACCGTCTCAAACAAATGAAGGTGGTCGAAGCATTCTCTTAAACACACTTTCTCGCCATAGAGCGGCTGAGGTCCGGGTCGAGAGGCGGGTTTCGGTGGCGCGGGGAAATAACCCACATAGCTATTCTTGGCTTTGACCAGCACCTCAACCCACCGCGCCTGATGCTGGATTGAATAATAGTGGCAAGCTCGAAATACGCCCCCGGTTGAAAAAAAGGCATCCAACACCAAATAACACAGACAGTGATTCGTCACCGCAAAATGAATCGCCATGGCCACCAAGCGGTCGGTGAGCTTGATCCGACATGGATTATCGCGCTCGTCGTTCAACCCTAAATGAGCCCATCCCTGATGAATTTGAAGCTGCAAAGGACAACAAAAACAAGCGGATAACGACCCGATCAAGATGCCAATGCTGCCCCAACATTGGGCCCGAAAATAGCCGGGTTTCGTTTGCGTCTCCGATGACTCGTGCATCGATACCACGCCGGGCATCTTGCGTCCATCTTTGATCACCGCGGTATGGTCACCCAGAAGTATCGCTCGTCCAGCTACTTCAACGGATTTTCCTTGGCGATTCACAAAATCTTGCCAAGCATCGAGCAACGCCCCATAGACATACGCTTTGGATCTAAAAAAACGGAGCAAGCGGTAATAACCAAGTTCATCTAATAGCCAGAAACGACACAACGACGTCACGCCGATCATTTCTCCTGCCCCCATAAATCCAATCACAATGGCGCAGAACAACAACCAAGTACTCGATCTGGAAAAAACGCTTTGAAAGCTTTCTAAACTCTGAGAAATATACTGTTGCACGGGGTCTCCTCCTTCCATCTGTACTTCTACAAAGAAAAGAAGGATCCGTGTTTTTTTAGCAAATGTCTAGTCGTAATTATCGATTTCTATTTTCTACACTACTCATCTTTTATGAACACCAGTGGGCAATCTTAAAGCGCAGAGCTATCAATGGGTGATAAGACTTTCTTCCGTTGGTCGAGGTGACACATCGAAAAAATGAATTCAGGGCCTGAATAGTTACGTCAAATCGGATAGAACTCGTGACTGACGAGTTATTGATAAAGTTTCCAAGATCGTGGGAAGAGATTTAAAGCGAAAAAAGCCTGGTTCAAAAGTTAAGGGTAATTAGGTATTGAGTCTCTGGAATTTCCCGGGATTCGTAATTCGCGACCTGACCCCTATTTTCTTTGAATCATCTCTATCAGCCGATCATCCAGCGGCGTCCGAACCGTTTCGGAAGTTTCCGGTAACTTAATATCTTTGGGCATACCATGTTAGCCCTTATACTGGAAAAAAATGAGAAGCTACCTTTATACCGTCTTTCTGATTGAGGAAGATCCGGCGGCGTATATGAAAGTCCCTTGTCCGATTCTGAGATAGACTATTACAAAAAAATATAGATCGTATAAATATAGATATAAATTCTCGACACAGGTGACTTTTCGTGTTTCAATACGTCGCATGAGTAAGACAAACCCTAGAACACTCCTCCAGTGCTCGGATTTTCCACCCGAAGAGGTGACGCCGACGGTGTTCATGTTACTGGAGATTTGCCATCAGCAGCGAGAAGAGATTCAGGTGCTTCAGGACGAAATCGCTCGATTGAAGAGTCAGAAGCCGAACCCGCAGATCAGACCGTCCAGGCTGGAAGGAGATGACAAGAAGAATCGGAGCGGCCAGCGACGTAGTCATGCCAAGCAAAACAAAACGAGCCAGTTGGAAATCCACGAGACTGTGATGGCCCGACCGGACGGTATTCCCCAAGGAAGTCGGTTCAAGGACTATCAGGACTTCATGGTGCAGGATATCCGGATCGCTTTGCACAATACCCGCTACCGACTAGAGCGGTGGATGACCCCATCGGGAGAGACGATCGTCGGTCAGCTTCCTCCTGAGGTGGTGGGGCACCAATTCGGCACGAACCTCCGCGCGTACATCCTGCACCAGTACGACCATGCGCACGTTACCCAAACGCTGATACTTGGACAACTAAGGGAGTGGGGGGTTAAGATCTCAACCGGTGAGATCAGTGCGATTATCACCGAGGGAAAGAACGTATTTCACTCAGAGAAGGAAGCGTTGTTGCCGCTAGGCGTTCAATGTTCCGCCTTCGTCCACGTAGACGACATAGAGACTCGTCACCAGGGCATAAACGGCTCAAACCGCGTTGCCCAAAAACGCCGTCTGAGTGCACCCTCTCGACAAGGACCGCCCAAACTGAACGATGCTAGTACTAGTGATCTTGCATTTTTTGACGTACTTGCGGATATCGCTGCTAGCGGAGCTGGTTCGCCAACAGACGCCCTTTCCCCTGTCATTTGCCGCGCTGCCAACCGAGCTATACGGTTTAGCTTTACCGCAAATCTAAATAATGCCCCTGAAAATTAGGCTTTTAGTTTAATAAATTCGGGGGGATTTGACCAACAATAGACATTTATGTTTTGCAATAGCTGAGTATATCTACTAAGCATTTATACGTCGCGCGTAAGCAATACTCAAGGTTTGATTCTGATAATGGTGGCCCGATGAAAGGCGCAATGATGTTGGCGACCCTTCAGAAACTCGGCGTCATACTCTCATTAAGCTGCCCATCGGTCAGTAACGATAATCACTATTCAGAGTCTTTGTTCCACGCCTTGAAATACCGTCCGAATTATCCTGTCAAGCCTTTGACACTCTGGCGGACGCTCGTAAATGGGTTGTTAGACTGGTGCATAACCACGAACACCGCCATAGGGGCATCCTATCTGTGACACGCGCGCAACGTCATGCGGGACACGATCACAGGCCATTTTAACCCGGAGAAAGCGACTTAACTTGCTGCTAAAGAAGCCCATCCGAGCCGATGGAGTCAAGCGATTCGTAATTGGGATTGGCGCTCACAGGTTTGTCTAAATCCTGAAAAAGCTGATCAAAAACCTATCCATTATGGGGAGGCCGATGGGTTTTTGAAAGCACGACAACCACATTGGAATACAGAAACATCTTTCTAACTACACTTTGCGTTAATCTGCCGGATGCTGAAAATTCAAAGACCATAGGGCCTCCATGCACTTGGTATAAGATTTTCCTGCACAATAATTTTGCCACTAGGACGTACCCTACATCCCGCCAGAATGCATTCCTGTCAAAAGATGTATTGAAATGAACCAAAATAGCCTTGGTGCTAATTAAAGATCTCGCAAACTGCAATGGCCCAAGCAATAAACGTATTATTCTCGCGATTGAAGACTCTTTTCGACCCTCACTTCCAACTTGGTAGTGTTGCAATTCAAATCGCGATAATAGTTCAGAACAAAATAATTGCTGAAGGTGCGTACTAACACCACTTACCGCATCAAGTGATGGCCCAAGAATCAATACGGTATTTTGGGCCTGGTTTAATTTAGGGTTCATTACTATTTTTGAATAAAACAGAAAACAATAGGAAATAAATAATCCTGAATCCGTTACTTCAATGCGGATAACAGGGGGCAAGATATTGGTTTCACAGGGGATTGAAAAAATCTTAGCATCACCCATAGGTTATAGGTTCAGTGGGTATTTTCTTTAACCGCTGTGGAATCGAGAGTTTGCGCACTGTGCCGTAGTGAAGTCACTGATTCAGGATATTGTAAACTGACTATTACAATCCATCCATTGAAGTATCGTCTTCTTTAGTGTAGAACGGATTAAAAATCGGTATATTCTTATGGAAGCTGCAAATGTTAAACAACAAAAGCGACAGCGGAATGTGTCGTATAGCGGAAAATAGAATCAATCGATCGGCAAAGCCGGGAGAAAATCATGGCAAATCCGTTCTAAGTATCGTGCGTTGCGTGCTAACTACTTAGTCGTCGAAAACTGTCGGCTGAACTTGAGCAACCGGCTATCCGAAGTACATTACGTTTCAATGTTCCCGATTTAATTTATGGTACTGAATTTATACAGAACAGTTTCGCCGTGACCGTACAATCCATGTTTTTCACTGCATTAAAGAGAGCGTTTTTCGAATGGAGAACGATTTAATTTCATACTCTGCATAAATACTCAAACCGGACACTTAGACCTACTTAGTGAAAGGTATATTCCGACCCGAAGGCGACATTTGGAGGGTGACACTTGGGACTGGATTAACGTGGAGTTAACCCGCTCGACGGGTTGAACGACTGGTTATAAAAAGCATGGCAAGCGTCAAGCTGTATTTTCCCATATGATACCTCTTGATATCTTGCTTTTTGTTTTTTAAATTTCAATACCAAGATGATTAGTTCTCGTTTCCCCGGAATTCCGTCCTCTTCCAATCCATATTGATGAAAACATGCTCTTGTCAGGCCATGTATAACCATGCTACTGTATAGGCGCTTAAAATAAGGGGTCAAGACACTTGCTTCATAATACTGTTTGTCGTTTCGTCAATTTTGCAGGCGAAAACCTTAGTATTCAATGCGGTGGGTATAGGTGTACGAAACGTTAAGCCGATAGAGTATTATGAAGCAAGTGTCTTGACCCGTTATTTCAGGACTTCACCTTCAAGGGCGTTACTTTCCATTAAAAGTTGAAAGCGCTGTTCTGTACTCCAGTCCTTGGGGCGTTTGCTCGCAGGTTCGTTAGACATAGATCCTCTTTGATAGATTTTTAACCAGTTTTTCAACGTGAAATGATTCACGTTTAATTCATCGGCCATAGTTTGTATGGTTTTAGGACCGCGTTGCAATACTTTTTCGACGGCTTGTTCTTTGAATGCTTCCGTATAATTTAATTTCATTATTTCGCTTCTCCTCAAAAAATTTTCCCCCATGGGGGAAAAACAAAAAGCGACAACTAGCCTGACATATAGGGCGGAAGTAATGACTGGACGGTGAAAGCCAGTCGGGAAGATAAGCGAGTGCAACGAGGTGAAGGGTGTATGCTCTGAATCTGAACCATAGCTCCGAGAAGAATGTATTTTGGGTGAGGGCCGATCCTATCAGGTCGGGCGTAGGCGAAACAGGTGGTACGATAGAGACGAGTACCGCCTGCCCCCCGGAGTCTCAGACAGCATCGAGATGCACAACGGCAGGCAAGCAACCAGGCGAGCGACGAGCAAGGGCTCTTGGGGCAACGCGCAAAGTAGTACCCGAGTATGTGTATCAATATAAAAAGAGAGGCACAAATGGCCGCGTCGCGAGTGATGGGGACCGGTACGCCGCAACGGTTAGCGATGAGGAGGGGTAATGCCCTCGGAGCGAAGGTCCCCACGGTTTGTCGTCCGACGAAGAGGAAACACTGCCACCATGCAAGGGGTGAAACGCAGTGAGTACGCATTCTGCGATGGATAGGCGTCGTCTGCGATCTAGCAGAGGTACGCTGAATGGCAGACCGAGGAGCCGGATGTTGGGAAAGCCGCTTGTCCGGTTCTGAGAGGGGCTGGGGTACAACTTTGACTATGGATAAAATATTGTGGCACCGCCGGGAAACCAGGCGGCAAACGGAGAACACAAACCTTATCCTACGGCCAGGGGGGTCCCCAGTATACTCGAAATCCCTATTTTCTAAGCGATGGCAAAAAAGGTAGCACCTGCATTTCGATGAACCTGAAGGGATCAAGAGCCCATTTGAGGCCGATGACTTGATAGAGTGGGAATGCGCTGATTCCATAAATGTTTAATGCGGTCGGATCTAGGCATGCGAAAATTTGAGCCGATAAAGTATCATGAAGCAAGTGACTTGACCATTTACACGGTATAACCGATGCGTAACAATGGGTTATAGTTTTTGTGCACACTGAGGAAACTGGATAAGCTGCGTTTTTCTGTCGTTATTTGTGTACCGCTCGATCTGGTAACTCATGAACCATTACCCCTTCTTTGCAGATTTTTTTTGCAATCTCACACAGATGACGGTGATGGGTTAGATAAATAACCTGTCCTTCCTTGGCCATGTCAGCCATCAGAGAAAATGTTTCTGCGGATCGATCATCATCGAACGTCTCAAGGATATCGTCAGCGAAGAACGGCAATGGCTCGCGATGTTTTATGAACTCTCTATAGCCCGCGATTCGGAGCCCCAAATAAAGCTGAAACCGTGTGCCTCGCGACATTTCTGGCGCGATGATAGACGTGCCGTCATGGCGAAGGCCCACTAAGACTTCGCTACCCTTGCCTGGCATGGCGGCCAGCCCAGAAAACGCACCTCGCGTGATCGCGCTGAATGCTTCGCTCGCTTTCTCCATCATTGAGCTGCGATGGGTATCGAGATAGCTCTTCAGTGCGCGATCCACAAGCATAACGCCGGCGGACAGCGATACAAACCTCTCAGCCTCGGATCGTATATCGAGAAGCAGAACTCGGACTTCTTCTTCAAGTCGTGCGACCGCCGAATCATCACCGATCGCTGCCAGTGCTGTCTCGGCCTTCTTCCAGTCATGGTAAAGCGATGACACATGCTCATTCACGTCGACACTGTCAGCGACAAGCGCATCGTGCTCACTTTGTATTGCCAACAGTGCTTCCGGATCAGATAATTTATCGGCAAGTAGGGATTCGACCTTATCAAACTCGCTGATTCCGAGCCGTGAGGTAAGTTGTCGCCGAAGTTTGTCGATCTGCTCTTGCAGCGAAACCTTTTTCTCGGCTCGCCGCATGCCTGTTATCAATGTTTCGAAATCTTCGCCCGTGAAAATCGTAGCCATCTCATCGAATCGTGTTTCTATAAGTTCCCTAGCCACCTCCACGTCGTCAAGTCGCCGTTCTGCTTCGGCGACTTCCCTTGTCTTCTCTTTATGTCGCCGTTCGTTTTCGCGGGCTTTAGAGTATCGCTCTCGGAGCGAATCGGCAGTTCTGAGTGGGTTTTCAAAATCAAACGTTTCACCGGCATCGGCGGCCAGTTCCGTCACATCCTTTTCGTAGGCATCGCGATTGGCTTGCATCGCTTCAATGCGGGTTGTCAATTCACGTGCTTTGTCCAGCTTGATCGCTAAAGAATCAAGTGTGTCGAGAATTTCCTGGGTCTCCGCAGGAGTTGCCTGATGATCGCCAGAACCGATCCAACACGAGCCAAGCGTTTCCGTCCAGCTCGCCCGCCACGTGGCGAGTGCTTTCTGAGTTTTGGTTTGATGCCGTTTACGATCTTTAAGTTCCAGGTTCGTTTCATTAACGGATTTTTCCGCCGCCAATCTTTCGGCCTCTTCCCGCTTCCAATCTGCAATTGCGTTTTCACATCGCTTAATGCATTTTCTCCAATCGAGGTCACCTGGATCGAGACTGGTCGCGGTCATTACCGTCGCGAGAGTTTCCTTGGCTTCATCGATCCTGTTCTTAAGCTGTTCTTGTTGGCTCGCTGTATCCTCGAGTTCGTGATATTTCACTATGGCGTCTTCTCGATTATTCAGCCAAGTTTCGATAAACGCAACGGTGGTTCCTTTCGGAAGTGTAAGTGTGGCGGCCACTTCAGCTACCCTATTCGAAAAGTCTGCTTGTTTAGTCTTGAGTGCCTGGTGCTTTTCAGCATTTCTAGTTATCGCTGCCTCGCAACGCACCAAATCGTTTCTTAGCTTGCGAACAACAGCGATTTCTGTGGTCTGAAGGAAGCGCGACTGCGTGACTCGGTCGTCTTCGCTGATGGTTGCTTCAAATGTGTCGGCCGTGGATTGCAAATCGGTTGTAGCGGCGACTTGGCCGTCCCGAAAAGTATCTCGGTGGTTTTGCCATGCCAAATCGCGAACGGATCGCACCTTGATAGCTTGCGCATCTTCGATGACGCCGGCTGTTGAAACCTCTGCTTCGATCTCAGCAATCAGTCGAGATTGATCGTCTTTCAGGCGGTCAGCCTCTCGCGACAGCTCGAGCACAGATTCTTGAACTTCGTCCTCCTCTCGCTTGAGAGTGTCAATGGTGGACTGGATTGGTCGGGGTAACGTCAGCAGATTGCTGGCCTCACCCTTCCAGGGCGCGAGCGTTGCCAATGCGATACGAAGCTCCTCTCGCAGCGCGTCGCACCGCTTGCCCAGCAGCGTGCATTCGCGGTCATCGCCATCGTCTCGGACCGTTGCAAGAGTCTCCGCGAGAGCTGTCAGGTCCACGTTGTCGGTGAACGTTGCGAGTACCGACTTCGCTTGTTCTGCTTTGTCTTGGGTTCGTTCGACTTCCTCGCTTGCTGTCGTGGCGTTCGCCTTGAGACCTGAGAGTTGCTCGATGAGTTCTTTGATTCGACCCACAGTTGCGGCGGGGATCAGCAAACTCTCGGGATCTTCAGCTTCTTGCGCACCAAGCCTGCGTAACACGCCACGCATGTCGTCGTTTAGAGTCGACAATTCGCCTTGTCGACTTAAGATGTCTTTTGACGTACGAAACTTCGCTTCATTGTCGTCCTTCACTAATCGTTCAATTCGAGCGCCGAGAGCCAAGATACTGCTATCAATCTCAATGGCATCTAGCGCACTTATTCCTTGCTCGACGGCGCAAGATACTTCCTCAAACTTGGTTTTTCCCGTCGCCGACTTTGTGGCAAGAAGCTGTGCTTCGTCTAACCAATTTTCAGGTAGGTCTGGCGCGTCTTTCACAGTTGCAAAGTCGTCTGATAGCGCGTGGTAGTCACGCCACAGGTCCACACAATCGAGCAACACTTTGAGTTGCACCGCACGTGCGTTTTTTTCGTCGCGCTCTGATTTGGCGCTCTCGTGCCTCTCGCGCTGCGATTTTTCGTCCTTAACGAGCGAGTCATACTGACTTGCAGGAACATCTTTCTCACGAATCAGAGACCGTAGATCCCCCAGTTTTCTCTTCATTTCAGCCAAGCGATGAGAGCGCCCAGGTTTTTTGTAGAACGTCGCCGCGTCGGCGCGTATTTCATCCAAGCGACTGCTCAAACTGGAAAGTCCGGATGCAGCAGCAAACAAAAGTTCGCCGAGGTCGCCCTCGCTGCGCAAAATACTCTCCCCGCCTTCTTCGAGTGTATCTTCATCCAGCGAGAACATGTTCGCATAGCTCGCACGATTGATGTCGCCCAGCACGTCTTTTAGCACATCCTCTGAGGCGGGTTGATTGCCGCTGGTCAACAGACTCGACTTGTTACGCTTCACGCGGACGAACTGATGTGTTTCATCGCCCGCGGTCAACGTTGCAGCCAGTAGCAATGCTTCATTCGCGTGTATGAAGTTGTATGGAGTCTGTCGCGGGAACCCATACAAGAAGTCGATCACGGCTTCACGGAGCGTCGACTTACCCGCTTCATTGGGTCCATACACGATATGAAAGTCACCAGCCTTATCGGCCGAACCGAAATCGATAATGTGATCGGTGAAGGCGCCGTAACGCGTCAGTTCGAATTGCTCTATGCGCATCAGGTATCCGTTTTCGCAACTTCCAGTCGGGCCAGCACTTCTGCTGCGCCCTCGCTCATGAAGTGTTCAATGATTTTACGTGTCCGCTCCTCATCTTCGCCGAAGACATCGCGTAATTCGGGCGGAAGATCTTTCTGCAAATCGGTCATAAGCGACATCGCATCCGCGACGGACGGTGATTGATCGGCGCCGTCCTGGGTCAGTATCCGGCGTAATTCGGAAACAGGGTCAGCTAACGAAGCATTTCCAGGTGCTAGCGGTGGTTCGACGTTGATCAGGACATCTTCAATGAAAATTGAACCGGACCTTAGTGCCGCCATTCGTACTTCTTCTAACAACACGTCCCGATCCCGTCTCATGCGGGCGGATAAGGATGAGCGGCCGTGCAGTTGGACGCGTGCGATCAGGTGATTGGCTTTCAAACTTTCCACTGCTTCATTTAAGGCAAGTTCTAGCGCGCCCACAATTTCACTCCATTCATCAACACCAGTGAGATCAAGCGGAACATGCTCGAATTGCGCTATACTGGTATGTCGTTCAGCAATCAATATTTTCCGGTTGTCCTTAATCTCAACGTAAGTGACGGATTTCGGGCCGGCTTCATTGATGTGACGCCCTTGCAGAATGCCCGGCATAACAATGGCATTTGGTGCTTTAGTATGAACCTCACGCTGGTGAATGTGGCCAAGCGCCCAATAGTCATAGCCCTGGTCTTTAAGTTGTTCAACGCTGCAGGGCGAATAAACATCGTGCTTGGTAGATCCGGCCAAGCTCGTGTGTAAAAGGCCGATGTTGATTGCGCCGTTAACCGCGGGTTTGTATTTCGCCAGCAGGCTTTCTGGGACGTGTGGTTTTGCGAAGCTGATTCCATGGATTACGACGCCGGATTCGTCGATGGTCACGGACTCGCCCCGTCCTGAGAAGACGTGCACCCCGTCCGGTAGTGTCAGGTGTTTGGTTATTCGGGACTCCGCGTCGTGGTTACCTCTTATAATAAATACACGTACGCCTGCGGCCGTTACTCGATGCATTTCCCCGGTGAAAAAAGCGGCTGTCTTCATGCTTTTCAGTTCACCGTCATAGAGATCGCCGGCGATCAACAATGCATCTACCCGTTCATCTATGCACAGATCAATCGTATTGGAGAAGGCCTGACGCGTTGCGTTCGCCACCACATCGGCTGCCTCGGCATCTTTCAAAGCCAATGTCTCTAGGGGCGAGTCGAGGTGAACGTCAGCAGTATGTATAAATCGAAAGGCCATCGACTTTATTTTTATGCCTAGTTAAGCAAACAAGTTTGTGTAGCACGGTATCCAAAATTTAAAATACTCAAATTTCCAAAATATAGCTGTCAACGTGTTGAACGTCTGTTCCTGTGTTTTGTGTTGTTGCATAAAACTAAACAGATAGCGGCTCTATCCTCTTTATTGCGGAAAACCAAAAGGGAGTACCACGGTACTTGAGGTTAACTGAGCCAAACTTTATTTCATAAACCTCTGTCTTACTATTTGTTTTATTTTTTCAGAATAATCATAATATTTGCAACCTTTAACAGCAGACCATTTGTGTTCATAACAAAAAGAAATTGCATCTGCAAATTCATAAGCTCTACCGTATTAGGTATTAGGTAAATCCCAATTTGTAATAGTTTTAGTCATGTCTGGATCACATTGAAAGTTTAATTTAGAAAAACGAGAATCGTGATGTTGACAAAAACCATCTATTCGATCTCTAATTAATGATAATACAATTTTTCATTTATAAAAAATAAATCAAGTACCACCCGCATAGCGGGTGGTTTGAGGAAGCCCCCTTAAAGGGGCTAAGAGCTTATATTTAGGTGGAATCCTCAACCCCAAAGAACTAGCATAACTTTCAATAAATAATTCCACATCAAACTGGAAACATATTTTTGAAACTGCTCTGAATATTAATCCCTTAATGTTCCATCTATTGTTTTTTCCGATGTTTCAGCGTGATCCAATTCTTCTTATTACCTTGACGGATGACCAAGTGAATTTAACAAATCTTTACGCTGGAACGGCAGAGCCTATTTGCATCGCACCGGCAGAGCCGGTGGCTTAATGTAAGGAGTTATAATTTAGCGTCAAGCTGTATTTTCCCATATGATACCTCTTGATATCTTGCTTTTTGTTTTTTAAATTTCAATACCAAGATGATTAGTTCTCGTTTCCCCGGAATTCCGTCCTCTTCCAATCCATATTGATGAAAACATGCTCTTGTCAGGCCATGTATAACCATGCTACTGTATAGGCGCTTAAAATAAGGGGTCAAGACACTTGCTTCATAATACTGTTTGTCGTTTCGTCAATTTTGCAGGCGAAAACCTTAGTATTCAATGCGGTGGGTATAGGTGTACGAAACGTTAAGCCGATAGAGTATTATGAAGCAAGTGTCTTGACCCGTTATTTCAGGACTTCACCTTCAAGGGCGTTACTTTCCATTAAAAGTTGAAAGCGCTGTTCTGCACTCCAGTCCTTGGGGTGTTTGCTCGCAGGTTCTTTGGACATAGATCCTCTTTGATAGATTTTTAACTAGTTTTTCAACTTGAAATGATTCACGTTTAATTCATCGGCAATAGTTTGTATGGTTTTAGGACCGCGTTGCAATACTTTTTCGGCGGCTTGTTCTTTGAATGCTTCCGTATAATTTAATTTCATTATTTCGCTTCTCCTCAAAAAATTTTCGCTTATGGGGAAAAACAAAAAGCGACAACTAGCCTGACATATAGGGTTATATCTTGAAGGAGGAGTCGCGGGAAAGCTGATTGCTCTGCTGGAAGGTATCATCCATGGAAATCCGCCACTTTCAGCTGGTATAGCGCGTCGACTGATTCGGCGTTTCAACGATACGCCTTCAAAATCCTAGGTTCCTTATTTGTTGTCGACACTGAAAAAGAAGTCTTGAAATTAATAGCCGAAGGCAAACAAAGAAAGGAGATCGCCCGGGAGCTCAATATTTCAGTCCACACGACATCGGACTATATCAAAGTCATTTATCGTAAACCGAATGTTTCATCAAAGACGGAAGCGGCGGCAAAAGCCGCTAATCTTGGCTTAAACCTTAATCCATGACTTCACTACTGCACAGGGCACAAGCTCGGCATTGTTCATATAGTATAGTTTCTGGTAAAGTAGCATTTTTCACTCGAATATCTAACTATGCAGAAGACCTGTCCGAAATGTCACACAGAGGATTGCACTAAAGATGGTATAGTCAAAGGCAAACAACGATATAAATGCAAATCGTGTGGCTATAGACATACCGTTAGTCACCGGGGGATTAGTCTTGATATTAAGCGACAAGCGCTTGAGCTTTACCTCGAAGGGCTGGGTTTTCGCTCAATTGGCCGGTTTTTGAAATGCAGTCATGTTTCGGTCTATTACTGGATCAAAGCCTATGGCGAATCAATCGAGGCCATTCGATCAGATGCAGGGGTTGACGTTGTAGAAAGGGATGAAATGCACACGTATATTGGTGTCAAAAAAGCTATTGCTGGATTTGGATTGCTGTTGATCGACATGGAAAACGCTTCCTCTCGTGCGTTGTGGGCTCCCGCGACACAACAACAGGGCGAGCCTTATGGGACGCCATTAAAAGCACCGACATAAAAGGCGTCATGAGCGACTACTGGAGCCCTTATGAAAAGTTTATCCCGGCTGGATTGCATACACAATCAAAGCTGAAACCTATACGGTGTGTATAAGGGTCAGACTCGATAGATATTGAATTATTACGTCTCCCTGCAACAAACTTAGAAAAAACAGAGGTCATATATGATCCCTTCCGTACCCTTCCGATACGGTTTTGTTGAATTTGGAACCATCCTGAGCGAAAAGGCGATTTGCCAAAAGCTTTAAAAGACCTCGCTTGTCCGTTGGGTGATGGTGATGGAATCGACCAGGATGTACGGTGATACCTCTCACTAACAATCCATGGAAAAAGAGTGTTGCTGACCCAAACCAAGTTAGCTGTTTTTTTCAGGCGCCTATAAAAGAGAATAGTCGTACCGTTTTTTGAGTTCCTGATAGTCCTTTTCCTTAACCGCCTTTCTTTTTTCAATTTCTAATATTTCGACTTCTAATCCGCCTATTTGCTTTTGATTGTTTATGATTCTTTCCAAGACTTGAATGCGCTGTATCGCGGAAATAGCATCGCCAATCAATAATTCTCCGTCTTTATAAATGCCGTCCTTAAGTTTTTTTAATTGTTGTTTTTTGATTGCTATTTGCGATGCTTCATGACTGATCGCACTTCGTGCGTTGAAAAGTTTTCGGCCCCCTCGATAACCATCCATAAAGAACGTGGCTAAGTTATCCGGACAAACACCATTGCATGCAGCACCACGTTGTCCCACGGAAAATCCCAGTGGTTTTGTACAAAAATTCTCAAGTCCGTTTGCATGCCCATTGCGATATGCGGCAAGGTTTGGTGTTATTCCATAATCAGCACACGCACCACGATAAATTCCGATATTTGACGGTAATTTGCCCTTTACGCCGTCTTCCATCCCAATCATTTCCCAGTCTGCTGTTACACATTCTGATTCAGACATCGAAGCGCAACCGCTTTGCAAGATAATCAAGACGGAACAAACGAAAAGGTTTCGTTTTGAAGTCATAATTTGATTACAGAATCAATCTAATATCAGTACTAAACATAGCAGAACGTCAGAATTTCCGGTACTCGGCCAACATCGGAATTGGTTGCAGGATAAAAGATCAGGTTTCGTTGTAATAACGGGGTCAAGATACTTGCTTCATGATACTGTTTGTCGTTTCGTCAATTTTAACGGCGAAAACCTTAGTATTCAATGCGGTGGGTATAGGTGTACGAAACGTTAAGCCGATAGAGTATTATGAAGCAAGTGTCTTGACCCGTTATTGTTTTTATCTTGACCCGTTATTGTTTTTCAGTTTCAAAACGCACGATAGGCTGTTCATGGGTTTCGCCATGAATACGCACATTGGCGACCGAATCGAGCCACTGTTTGGCGGCGGGATTGACGGCACTGAAATCGGGGATATCCAAGCCATTGAGGAAGTTCTTTTTGACATAACCGACGCCATTTTCGACGCGGCCTTTTTCGTTGCCTTTGCGGACATTGCAAGCGGCAATGTCAAAGCCATAATGCCTTGAGAAATCCAAATAACGCGGATTAAAGACCGGTGCCTGTCCGACCACGCGTTTGAGGACGGCGGATTTCAAATTATCGACCATGACTTTTTTCGGAATACCCCCAAAGAACTGAAAGGCATTTTGATGGCAGGCCAAAAAGTGTTCCAGGGTTTGCGAGACGGTAAATTCCACGTACATGAGGCGACTATCACACAACACCATGACAAAAAAGCTCAACCGCCGACGGCTGGATCCGACATTGACCGCACCGTATTCGCCCCAATCCATCTGGATACATTCGCCGGCCTCAAACGACAAGGTCAAAAAGGCCGGTTGACGCTTTGGCCGAACGAGGCGTACATAGTCCGTGACAATACTGTAACCACCGTCATAGCCGATGTCTTTAAGCCGCTGAAAGATCTGGGTGGCACTGTAGGCATGTGATTCCAGCCAGCGCACAATCTGATCTTTATACGGATCGAGCTTGCTACGGCGCGGTGTGGATTGACGCCGGGCAAACGATTTGACGTTGATCCACTTGGCGACGGTTTTGGTATCCAGCCCGAGCTCCCGGGCAATTTGCGAGACCTTTAAACCCTGTCGTTGTGAATAATCGTGAATCTTGCAGTAGGTCTCATAGCGAATCATGGTGACCCTCCAAAGCACGGCGGAGTAATTTAATCATCTCAACGGGCTCGGCGGTTCGATGCCGTGTCGATAGGGGGCCACTTTGGTCTGGAATACGTAGTTGAGGATCGTCTGAGCGTATTGGGATGTCCAGTGTCAAGACCTGGTAAAGGGGTTTTTGATAGGCAATCCATCCGACGCGTTGCAGCTCGGTACGGGCTTGAGCGAGCCGGTCTGTATCCAAGCACGATAACCGGCTGAGGATTGAACGATCCGAGTAATAACTCAGTCCTTGAGCATCGGCCACGGTCACCAAAAACAGGTACAGCGCCAACGCCTCGGTACCACAGGAACCGATGAATCGATGGCGAACCAGTCGCTGATCAATCCAACTGAACTTAGGGGGAATCCGGCGGACCTGTGCCGGACATAATACACGCTTGATCGACATGTTGACCTCCTTGGGGATTGAGAATATCACCCCCCAACCCTACCAATCGGCGGCCCGTTTCCGCAATGTCATCTTGTAACGTATATCCGCTTATATGAGCGATAAGCCCAATTAACATCAGGCTTGGGTTGGCTAAGAGATCTTGTAACGCAGACCTCATTAAGAGGCCTGATTCGTCATTTGATTCAACAGCTTGAGCCAATAAGTCCTCTTGTAACGCAGCGTTGCTTATGGATCGCTTGCGTCGCCAGTACCCTGGATGGGCCTGTCGCCAGGTCTGTACCCGCAGTACATTGGCCGGTCCACAAAAATGGTTTTTATTCGCTTTCTTGTTTAACCAACGGCGTTGACTAGCTGCTTTACTCGCCTTCCGGCAGGCTACTTTCGAACAGTATTTTGATGTCGGACATTGCGTGGATCAGGATGGAATAATGCCCGACAATGCCGACACTTACGTCTTCTTCGTCGCTTCATCACGTCTTCTCGTAGTACGAAGTTTCATGATGCACAATACCGATGATTTACCCAAAATCCGAGGGGAAAAACAAAAAATAAGACTAGGAAGAAAAGAAGGGTTTTAGATGTGAAGATTCAAGAAAAAAAGAAGAAAATATTCCTCCACTTTCAGATCGGCAGATTTAAGGTAGTTTCAGAACACTGCTGGCATCCAAGATCGTGGGAAGAGATTTAAAGCGAAAAAAGCCTGGTTCAAAAATCAAGTACCACCCGCAGAGCGGGTGGTTTGAGGAAGCCCCTTCAAAGGGGGCTAAAACATAAGTAAGCCCCATAGGGGCTTAAAGAACCCGCCCAATTCAGTTTAATTAATCAAATAAATCTAATTGCTCTAACCGACGATCCCTTTTCTTCTTGATTCCGTATATAGTTTCTTATCTTTTCCTCATCCAAGCCAACGGTACTTACACAATATCCCGTTGACCAAAAATGAAATCCTTTACTACTAAGGTACTCCCCAATGTAGTCTCTGTGAATCCTCACCGCTGACTTGCCTTTTATTCGACCCACTGTATTGGCAACACTATATTTGGGTGGGATGCTCAAGCATAAATGAACATGCTCCGGCATCGCATGTCCTTCTACTAATTCCACTCCAAATTGATGACACAGCTCTTTCAAAATCGATCCTATATCTTTTCTCAATGCACCATATATTGATTTTTTTCGATATTTCGGTACGATCACGATGTGGTATCGACAATACCATCTTACATGGCTCTGACTTTGCCATTCTCTCATTTTAATTCTCCTCTTTACCTTGGCGGGGTTCTGAGGAGAATTTATCAGTATTTACGCTGGAACGGCAGAGCCTATTTGCATCGCACCGGCAGAGCCGGTGGCTTAATATTAGGAGTTAAGGGTAATTAGGTTTTGTGTCCGTGGAATTTGTGTCCCTAGAATTTCCGTTTGAAGGGTGCGGATGATGTTTTGAATATTCTTGTACCGAGCCATCCGTCATATCTCCGCGTGACCATGCGCCATAGCCTATAAACCAAAATGCTTATCGTATTCCCTCCAAACATTTGCGCTTCCTCCCCTCCGGCTGATCATACCTGTGTAGCAGCTAAAGCCTTACACTAAAAGTGCATAGTTTTTAACTAGAGTACAAGGACAATAAAGCGGTTTAGGCATCCCAAAAAGTGTTAGGCAAGATTTACGATAATACGATTTTTCTTCTTTAGCTACCCAAATGTACTAATACTTTTTGCCCATTACGTAGATTCCTACTAGTACGAATGGGCTATATTATTAAGCAATAATTCGTGCAATCATCTACTTGCAAGCGGTAATGTTCAGTATTTGGAAAATTATATACGGTTTCATAGACTGAATGATTGAGAAATGAAAACAGAAACGTTACCTGATCTCAGACACCGGTTTGGCTATCACTCCTTCTTTTAATTTAGGAGTATAAACGACAATGTGTGTTATCCGTAAAATTACGAGATACGCCCACACATTCCAAATAAACAACTTAAGGAGAGTAATTATGGGTATTTTCCAAACAAAGATTACATTGTGGATTTGTATCACTCTATTCCTGATTGGACTAGTTGGGTTTAGTGTTCCGTCTCTAGCGCAAAAAGGCGTTGAGAAGATTCCGGCAGGGAAAGGAAAGCGAAATGCGATCGCCAAGATGCTCGCTAAGGGTAAATCGGGAATAGCATTAAAGATGTTGGCTAAATTACAGAGTAAAAGTATTGGCAGCAATACTCCTGCCGAGAAGCTGAGCGGTTCGGTATTCTACGAGGAGATCCTTGCGTGTGGTCTCTATCCCCAGGAAACTCGACTGGAGTGCATCGTCGAGGTAAAGCAGCGAACGGGCTTCGCAGGCCTGATCGGCGCATTCGGCTCGATGGAGCACGTGTACTTCTGCATCGATTGGAACGGCAACGGCAACTTTGATGCGACAGAATCGGTCGGTCGTGGCATCGTACACATGTACGACGAGTCTGCCGGTGCAACGCCCACATGGCACTACTCTGTGTATCGAGACTTCGATCCACCCGGAGGCCCGCGAACCGCGAACCTGGGAACGGTCGCACCTACGACCACCAATGGACCAACCAGAAGCGCACGCGCCATCCTTTCATGGATACAGCCCCCTACAAACTGCAACTTCCAACCGGTTTGGGGTAATGTGATCGATTTCAGGATACGCTTTGATCCCATCCGGTAAGGCCCCCCGCAACCTTGTCAGGCTACTATCCAACGGTGAACAGTGCTAATGGACAGAGATACAACGATTTTTACTTTTATACCAAAAGGAAACCATTATGAAGAATAATCAGAATGAATTTGTTGTTGTAGATGGGCTAGCCGAACACTTACCCCATCTTCGTGACTATTGTGAATGTATTTTCAATAGATCAATAACTTGAAAATTTAAAAGAAAGCCAGTTGGCACTACAAATTTTGTATTTTTATACAATTCATTGAATTACCGAGATATATTTTTATCAATTTAAATTCCACTTGAATAATGCTGATAATTTCTTATGTTCAACGTAACCTTTAGAACATTAAAGATTTACACATTTCAATTTGCTGTTGGAAGAGACTTTCCCTCTACCGGTCTCCAAGTATTCATGTATTATGATGAACGTTTGGTTGTATCACTGTAAATATAGTGAATCATATGAAGCTTTGTGAAATCCTTCAGCGCTAGGATCCCTATAATGCGTTGACCAAAACCAAATATTGGACTCCTTTTTGACAAACCTAAGACGAGGATACAAGCCATGCGATCATTTTCTATTACCATTATTGTTGTATTTATATTTCTTGCTTATTATTTCCTCGTTATTCCCAATCGCCCTCAAGCACCAGCCTCGACGCAGGCAGTAGGAAAGCAAGCGCCCGAACGCAACTGGCATGAGTACCCCATCAAGTTCATATGCGGTAAACCTGGGCTGCAAGTGTTGGCTCCGGGTAAGTACTTTTCGGCAATAAATGTTCATAACCCAGACCTTAGGAAACCGGTCAAATTTTGGTTCAAAGTCGCCGTTGCGCTACCACGCTTAAAGGCTGGACCAGTATCCAAATTCAGGAAAGCCAAGCTTAAAGCCGATCAGGCGCTTGAGATAGATTGTCCAACTATTCTCAAACTTGCCAAAGCGCAGGGCTTCCTCAAGGGCTTCGTCGTAATATTGAGCAAACGGCCGATTGATATTGTTGCTGTCTACACAGCGGCTGGAGTCACGGGCCAAGTTGAGACATTACACATGGAGCGCATAGATACCCAACGTATAGCAAACCCGAGTGACATTATAAAAACCCAAGAGGCGCCAGTGGAGACAGGGCCTGCCAACCCGGGCGCCTAGGTGACCTCGTGGGTGACGTCGGATGCTGCTGTAATATGCCGAACCAAAGGAATCCAGGTGGTCCGGGTGATTTCTGGCCCGACTGCAAGAGAGGGTTGACTTGCGTTGGCAATCCGCTTGGGGGTGGTATCCCGACGAGTACCTATTCTCTATGCCGAGATGCCGGTAGCACAACTTTCCCTCCTATGGCTCCGCTCGAACCGCCGTTCTGTTTGAACCGGACAGCCCCATGACTTGGCAGGAGTGCCCGTCACAGACAGTGAGGACTTTCTCTCAGCATGCACATAAATGCTAACATCCGGTAAAGGAGCGATTAAGATCGGCTGTTAGGGCAAATTGAAAAAAGGGGGCAGAGTTATTTAATACGCTAAAATTCTATCATCGTTCGTATTAGCTACAGGTTAGAAGAGAAATGCCCGGAGTTGGTCGCGTAGTGTTGCCTAATTACCCGCATCATATCGTGCAAAGGGGGCATAATCGACAAGTGGTTTTTGCCACAAGCCACGACTATGAATATTATCTGGAGACATTATCGGAATACTGGGATGTTTATGGGGTACGCGTTTATGCTTGGTGTCTAATGATGATTACGGTATCGATAATATGTCCAAGGTGTGATTCCTGTTGGAGAATGGGCATTAATCCAGGAGTCGGTTGCAAGAGGCCAACTGACCGGCAACAACCGATACATTGAAGAAGTTGAAAAAATGATTGGTCGTCGAATCGAACATTGTCGTCCTGGAAGGCCAAAGAAACGAAAATATGCTAATAATTAAATCTGTCCCCTTTTTTAAAAATCTCTTGGAACCAGAAATCAATTACTTAGAGAACTAAAAGTCACGAAGATGGGTTAAGTGGGTATTTTTTTGACCACCGTAGATTCAAACGCTTGTACCCGGCACTACTTCGCGGAAAAATAAATTTCACCGTAATACGCGCTGGCTTCCCCCTGGGAATTATCGGTATCGGTCATGATTGCTATGGCGTCAATGTAAGGAATATTCTCCCCGAAAAATTTACTCAGATCAGATTTTACGTTGCGTTTCTCAAAAACCCAGGAGCCAATAGGATCTTCTCGTGAACGCAGCGCCAACATCATTGCGTTATCACCCGCAAAGGCGTTGGGCCAGGACCTTCCTTTTGGCGAATTGCCGGACCAAACGTAGTTCAGCGCTTTAGTGCGCCAGAATGCGAAACCGCCGCTGACAATGACATAAACACGCGCCGCGTAATCATCCCCGGATTTAGTTTGCTCGTTCAATCCATCCAGGGTATTTTCAATGCGCCACGACCAATTGAGGTAAGGGGTTTTATGCAAATCGATTCGTAATTCCCGATACAGACCCGAAGCTGCCGATTGGCTGGTTGCCCGAAGAACTTTGCGGTTGTTTTGTTCGACAATGCGGTAGTCGGTGAGGTCTTTGAAAACCTTAGTGTCCCAGTGGTCCAGTTTCCCGGACGAAAAATCGCTAATTTTTACAACGAGGTTTTCCGCGACAGCTTGAAAGCTCAGTAAGACAAACACTGTTACGACCCGCGAGAAAGTTTTCCATTGGCAATACACGTGAGTTAGGGCATCTGGAATAGATGCCTAACAATAGCGAAGTCTATTTTCAGCGTCTCCCGCCATTTCCTTAAACTTTAGGCCCATATAACAGCCACCGTCATCATCGGGTTGGGACCAAACTGATATGGCTTGTCCTTTCACTTCCAAATCGTCCAGAAAAATATCCACCGGCGTCGAATCGTCCATCTGGGGGTTAACGTCGAGGTGCACTTTGGCGCCTCCGACGGAAATATCCATAGTCGTGAGTTTCAACAGTCCCCCGAGTCTATTCCAATCTATAAATGGCCCTGAAACAGAGGGGTAGAGAATCTACCTGAAGAGGCAAATCAGGCAATACTCCGCTCCTGCTCAAAGATGGTTTTGAAAAGTTTACGTTTGGCCTCATTCATCTGTTTGACTGCGTCATTGTCGCTGATTGAGAAGGCAATTGCATCCAGCTTTTTAAAGGTGGTTCCCAGTTTGAGATATTGGTTTGCATCAGGTAATGATTTGAGCTTCTCGTAGGGTGTCATCATTAACTTGTAGGGATAGCTCTTTTTCACCTTTCCTTTGTTGTCTTCTTTTGGGACAGGAAAAAAGCAAGGACGATGGAAGTTGATATAGGGGTTGAAATACTCTCTGTGAAATTCATTAAGTTGAGGCGCCCAGTACCCCGGGATATGGTCGTACCCCAGATGTTTGCGGATGATGGTTCCGTTCTTGGACTCGCCGAGTGCATTGTCGTTGGAATGGCGTGGGCGTGATTTGGTCAGGTCAATATGGAGCTTTCCGAGCAGTTTTGCCACGGTATGATTGATGTATTCCGAACCGTTATCCGCGTGAAATGCCAGGATGACAAAAGGGAAGATTTCGATCAGCATCTCCAGGACCGGAATCATGAAACGCTCAGTAATCCGTTCTACGGAGAATATACATTCAAATTGCGTGACTTCATCAACCGCATTGATATGGTAAACCCCTTTGATCCCATCCAGGTCGCCCTGATGGACTGTGTCGATCCGTAGAAAGCCTGGTTTACCTTCTGAATTGGGTTTTCGTCGCTCGCCTATCTGAGAGCGTTTTGAAGCGGTTTTATCAAACTGGCGGCGCTGTCGTTGATAACACGTAGAATGACGAAGATTATAGAGATGGGCAACCGAAATCTTTGCTAAGCGCTCATAGCGATAATCCTCATAGATCAAAAGCATCCGCTCACAGATCTTCTTGGTGGCTGCACCGCAGAGTGTCCCATGGAGCTTGTCGGTCTCAGCTAACAGCACTGCGTCCTCAGGGCGGTAGAAGCGTTCAAATCCCGATGCTGTACGCTGTTGGCGCTTGATGTATCCGGTTTTTTTGTATTGCTGTACCAGCCGTTTCACTTGCCGTGGAGAATAGCCACTCACCTGCTCCAGATAGCGGATGATCAATCCCTTACCGTTCTTGCTGCAAGAGATATAACTGAATTTGACCAATGTACGCCGAATCCACTGGTAGCGCTCTTCCTTGTTGGTAATTGAAAACTCAACCTCCACAGTTCCTTCGAGAAAGATGCGGACGTCATCCAATGTTTTTATCTTTTTGTCACTCATATAGATCACCATAGGTGACCATCATGAGCAGAAATTACTCCTCAGGTACAGGGCCGTTTCACGTTGGAATCACGGCTCCCGTTCAGGGCCATTTCATATTGGACAAGACTCCCCGTGTACAACCATACGGCCTTATGAGTACAATTGTTTACGATAGTATTTTCTGGCGATATGCATTATTTTACCTCGAAAATTATGTTTTGAATTTGAATGGCTTAAGTTATTTTTATTATCCAAATTTTAGTCCAGAAAAAAAAGCTTGCCCAAGAGGTCTCGGAACGTGTAGCGGTTCTTAGATTGCTAGATCTTTATTTTTTAGTTGGTAAATAGATTCCACACGGCATACAAGCCTTTGTTTAATTGCCCATTCCTGGGATTCGTCTAGCTTTTTCAGATAATGGATTTCTTTAGCGGCCAAGGTGGCGATGGGGACACCGCCTTCGAATAAAATCCTGTTTCCCGATTGCGCGGCCAGTTTTGCACCGGGCATGACGATCCCGATCAGATTCAATGGATCGCAGGCATTGATTGTCAGGAAGGCGCCGCACGGTTGTTTCGATATTTTTCTCAAGGTTTCGATAGCTTCGCTTAAGGCAAACTGTTCACCGTACTGGCCACTGACAAAACGGCCGCCGCGAACTTCACCGCGATCCTCCATTCGGCGATAAACACGGAGGAGGTCGCCCCAGGAAGGCGCCAGACTTTCTCGCGTGAGTAAGGCTCGAAAAACGATACCATAACGTTTTAACAGAACCTTAGCGATATATTCCAAACAGTTAATGGATTGCTCGGAATTATCAGGCTTGGCGGGTGAGTTATTTGCACAATTTTTTTTCAGGAGTGTCCAACGACCGGCATCCTCAACCGCGAACAGCGGTTTATAACGGCTCCGTTTTTTCTGTTCGGTTACCAGCATGGCTCTGATTCCTGAAAAACTGTCGCAGCTAACCAAACCCTTTGTGGCCAATTCCGCCAGGGTATTTTCTAACTCGGCAGTCGTGAGTTAACAGCGAGAAAAGCGGGGCAAAACTACCCTCTCCATCGTAGTATGTTTGATGAAAAATTTTGAAGATCGCAGAGAATTAGAGCATAGAACGCCTCATTCAGTTTAATCGTCATCTATTTCATCGGAAACAGCCATCAAGCGGGCACGGATCTGTTGAATCATGCCATTTTCCTCAAGTCGAAAGAATTGTTTGAGGAACAATGGCGCTAAAATTTGCTTGACGGTTTTCTCCGATGGCAAATCACGCGATTGAGTGCGAAGATAAAGCGAGTGCTCAGACCAAATCGTATCTTGATACTGGAGCGCAATCAATTGCATTAACCCCAAGGCAATGGAGGCACAGAGCACGAAGATTTCATAGGCTCGCCAGCACGCTTGAACGGTATGAATATCCTGGGGCTGTGGGGCTTTGAGAAGACGATTGGAAAAGGGGCGTCTAGAATGTTTTGGCAATTTTTTAGTCCAAAAACGAAATTTAAAGGCGCCGATCACATGCTTTAACATCGCGAACATGATTTCAATGCGGGTTCTAGCACAATACAGTTCAACGGCATCAATGGCTGACAGCGTTAAATCGGAACTCATTAGAACCATTGGGCCTTTTGAGGTGACGGCGAGAATAAATAACACCTGATCAGCGATGGGCCGCCATAACAGTGTAAGCGTCATAACCCGGATGGATTCGGTTTTACCGTAGACTTGACAGGTCACCGTCTCAAACAAATGAAGGTGGTCGAAGCATTCTCTTAAACACACTTTCTCGCCATAGAGCGGCTGAGGTCCGGGTCGAGAGGCGGGTTTCGGTGGCGCGGGGAAATAAACCCACATAGCTATTCTTGGCTTTGACCAGCACCTCAACCCACCGCGCCTGATGCTGGATTGAATAATAGTGGCAAGCTCGAAATACGCCCCCGGTTGAAAAAAAGGCATCCAACACCAAATAACACAGACAGTGATTCGTCACCGCAAAATGAATCGCCATGGCCACCAAGCGGTCGGTGAGCTTGATCCGACATGGATTATCGCGCTCGTCGTTCAACCCTAAATGAGCCCATCCCTGATGAATTTGAAGCTGCAAAGGACAACAAAAACAAGCGGATAACGACCCGATCAAGATGCCAATGCTGCCCCAACATTGGGCCCGAAAATAGCCGGGTTTCGTTTGCGTCTCCGATGACTCGTGCATCGATACCACGCCGGGCATCTTGCGTCCATCTTTGATCACCGCGGTATGGTCACCCAGAAGTATCGCTCGTCCAGCTACTTCAACGGATTTTCCTTGGCGATTCACAAAATCTTGCCAAGCATCGAGCAACGCCCCATAGACATACGCTTTGGATCTAAAAAAACGGAGCAAGCGGTAATAACCAAGTTCATCTAATAGCCAGAAACGACACAACGACGTCACGCCGATCATTTCTCCTGCCCCCATAAATCCAATCACAATGGCGCAGAACAACAACCAAGTACTCGATCTGGAAAAAACGCTTTGAAAGCTTTCTAAACTCTGAGAAATATACTGTTGCACGGGGTCTCCTCCTTCCATCTGTACTTCTACAAAGAAAAGAAGGATCCGTGTTTTTTTAGCAAATGTCTAGTCGTAATTATCGATTTCTATTTTCTACACTACTCATCTTTTATGAACACCAGTGGGCAATCTTAAAGCGCAGAGCTATCAATGGGTGATAAGACTTTCTTCCGTTGGTCGAGGTGACACATCGAAAAAATGAATTCAGGGCCTGAATAGTTACGTCAAATCGGATAGAACTCGTGACTGACGAGTTTCTAAATGGATGTTCAGAATTCTGCATTGGTCCTGAAGTTCATCGAAAAATAAAGCGCCGTGACGGGAAAGAATATCCATCACGGTTTCGGCTGTCGCGCTTAAATCCGCGAGTGGACGGTCGGATTGCACGGCACACCAGGTTTGCCAATGTTTCCGTGGGAAAAACGCCAGGGGAGATGATTTAATGGGACTCCCGCCGTTTTGACCGAGCGTTAAACGCGCCCAAACGATTCTGCCGGATTGGCATAGGCCATCAAGCCAATGGGGTTCATAGTTTTTGATTCGGCCACTCAAGATTTCACTTTCCCAAGCTATTGCCGCGGTTTCATAACCTTCCATCTGCCCAACGATAGCTGATAATGCTTGCGAGCCTTCCATACGGTGGTCCGGGTCCAATCGTTGCCAACGAAATAGGAATCGCATGAAATCTGATGTTGAGACGGGTTCAATTTGTTTGCGAAGCGACTGAATCGTGTAGCGATGTATTCGGGCCAACAAGTTGCGTTCACACCATTCGGTCTCCCCCGTGTTGTTGGTGAATTGTCCGCGCAGTACGTAGCCTTCATTTTCCAGCGCCATCAGAACTTGTTCGATCAAACGAGGCTCCAGAGCCATTTGCTCGGCTAAGGTTCGAGTATAAACGGGACCACAGGCCGCCAAACGCGCTCGAATAATCTCGGTCAACGCTTCATCACGGTTCCACGTCTGACCGGCTAATTCGTGAGGCAGCGTCAGAGGTGGACAACATTTGGAATCCGTATAGATTGCTTCAAACAGGGGCAATCGTTCCACGGAAATCCATAAAACTCTACCCCCGATATCGAGAGATTGATCGGATTGGGTTGTTTGGCATAAGGTTAGACGAGTCGCTCTTCCAAGTTTAAGCAGTTGGTCAAAAAGCAGCTTCCAATGGTTTGTGATTTCGCTTCTCGCGTCGATGAATCCCACCGTATTCAAGGTATCGGAAAGTTCATCTAAATTGGTGGCATCAGGCCAGGCTTCACTGCGCACAAGAGCGATGGCTTCACTATCCAGACGCCCGAGATCGGACGCTTCACCGGGATCGAGCCAACGCCGACTGGATACTGCCCGGGTTCGGCGTTCTTCAGCGGGAGCCCCATCCAGAAAGGCATAGTTGCTTGCGGTCAATATCTCCGCGGCCATCGGCGAAGGTTCAACGACGTCACGGACTACCATATTTATCGCCCCCGATTCAAGCCGTTGGAGAATGACAATCAAACCCTCGATATCCATAGCTTCCGAAAGACAATCCTCAAGTGTTTGCGCCACTAGGGGATGGTCCGGGATCTCACGGTCGCCCGCTATATTCTCAAGGCAAGCCATTTGATCGGGGAATATGCTGGTTATTAGGTCCTGCGATTGCATGCGGAGCAAATATGGTGGGGTCTTTTTGCCATTTTGGAAGCGCCTTAGTGCTAGCGAACAGGCGGCGTTCCAACGCCATCGGATCGTAAACATGGGTGCATCCAACAGCGCTTGCACTAGAATCTCTTTAACGGTTTTGGGAGACAAAAAATGGGCAACGTCCTCCAGGGGGAAACTCTGAGACGTACCCAGCGATAAAAGCACGGCATTTTCAGTCGCCGCCGCTTGCAGCTCGAAATTAAAAGTACGGCAGAAGCGCTTGCGCAAAGCCAGGCCCCAAGCCCGGTTGATTCGATTGCCAAAGGGTGCGTGCAATATCAGATGCATGCCGCCGGATTCATCAAAAAAACGTTCGAGGATAAGACTTTCAAAGCTGGGGATAACACCCAGGGTGGTTTTCGCCGTGGCGATGTAATTCGCGGCTTGATCCGCGGCGATCGCATCGATTCCAAATTGTTTTTGAAGCCATCGTATCGCTGAATCACCGTCTCCATCCTGAATATTGCACCGTTCGGCAATTTCTTCACGGATGCGCGAGACAGCATTAGAGAGCTCCCATGTCCGCCCGGGCGCCTCGCCGAACCAAAACGGGATACTCGGAGGCTGGTTTTGGGCGTCTTCGACTTTGAGTTCGCCAAGTTCCAACCTTAATACCCGCCAGCTACTGTTGCCCAATTGAAAAATATCCCCCCTCAGGCTCTCCATCGCGAAGTCTTCGTCCACGGTACCGATAAATTCACCCGTGGGTTCAAGGATAACCCGATAATCCGCGTTATCCGGTATGGCCCCGCCACAAGTCACGGCGGTCAGACGTGCTCCCCTGCGGGCTGTCAGCCGTTTGTTGATAATGTCCCGGTGCAAATAGGCGCTCCGACGCCCTTTCTGGGTATTAAATCCATTGGCCAGCATTCGGACGATATCGCCAAACTCATTTTCGCTAAGTGTTCGGTATGGGTAGGCATTTCGAACGCAGTCAAACAGTGCATTTTCACACCAGTCTTCACAAGCGACCATCGCGACGATCTGCTGGGCGAGTACATCTTTTGGCTTTAGGGGAATACACAGCAGGTCAAGTTCATGCCGCTGGATTGCATCGATCAGGGCAATACATTCGATCAATTCATCGCGGCTGGTGGGAAACAACCGGCCCTTCGGCAGACCTCCCATGTGATGTCCCGAGCGGCCGACCCGTTGCATCAGGGTCGAGATGGAACGGGTTGTACCGATTTGGCAGACCAGATCGACATCGCCAATGTCAATGCCCAATTCCAACGAAGCCGTAGCTACCAGTGCGCGTAATTCTCCAGCTTTCAATCGGGATTCGGCTGATAATCGTTGTTCTCTCGCCAAACTGCCGTGATGCGAGGTCAAATTTTCTTCGCCGATACGCTCGCTTAAATAACGCGCCACCCGCTCCGCCATGCGGCGGGTATTGACAAAGATCAGGGTGGTTTTATGGGTGCGGATTAGCGACGTCAACTTGTCGTAGAGTTCACCCGCCGCCTGCCCGGATAGCAGGGCTTCCAAAGGGGAATCAGGCATGACAATGCCAATATCGAGTTCGCGGCCGGGGTCTATATCCACTATTTCACAAGCCGGCCGATTTTTTGAATTGCCCACCAGATACCACCCAACCTCATCCAAGGGCCGTTGCGTGGCGGAAAGTCCGATTCGGTTCAGATCCGGACCTGTTAGCTGTTCGAGACGCTCCAAACTCAAGGCAAGATGAGAACCGCGTTTACTCCCCACAACTGCATGAATTTCATCGACGATGACGGTGCGCACGGTTTTCAACATGCGGCGCCCGCTGTCGCTTGTTAACAAAATATAAAACGATTCCGGTGTGGTGACAATAATATGCGGGGGTTTTCGAACCATGGCGGCGCGGGTCGATGCCGGGGTATCGCCGGTGCGGACAAAAGCCCGAATACAAACATCGTCGCAACCCAATTCGAAGAGCTTTATGCGAATGCCTTCCAATGGTTGTTCCAGGTTTCGATGAATATCGTTACTCAAGGCTTTAAGCGGTGAGATATAAACGACATAAGTTTCATCGGCCAGCGGTCCTTCCTCACCTTTACGGATAAGATCGTCAATGGACGCTAGAAATGCAGCGAGGGTTTTACCCGATCCGGTAGGCTCCGCAATCAGCGTGTGTTTCCGGTTTTTGATGGCAGGCCACGCCTGTTCCTGACATGGGGTAGGAATTTGAAAGGTTTCCTCAAACCAAGACGAAACCGCGGGATGGAAAAGCTTTAATGGCATCGGACCATTCTAACGCTAAAAATAGGGACATGCTGCATCGCGATAAGATATCATTATCATTATCATTTTTGATAAGTCTTGTTACGAATCTTTTCGAATTGGGAACTCCCGCTGCAATGTGGCATCAAAAGCAGATTAAATTAAAATCGCTACGTCGGGGATTTCATTTGGTCACGGACGAATTGCTCAGCCAACTACCGGAGATCAAACAATTTCGAATCGGTTTGGCTCATTTTTTTATCCAGCATACATCGGCATCGCTGACGCTGAATGAAAATGCCGACCCCACGGTTCGCGAGGATTTTGAATCCCATTTCAACCAATTCGTCCCGGAGAATGCAGCTTATTACCGCCATACCCTGGAAGGTTCCGATGATATGCCCGCCCATATCAAAGCGTCGGTGTTGGGCTCTAGCGTGATGGTACCGGTAGCGGACGGCCGGTTGTTATTGGGTACTTGGCAAGGTATATACTTAGGCGAACACCGAAATCATGCCGGCGGCAGGTCGGTTATTATTACTATCAATGGTGAATAAAGAGAGTATGTTAATGAACAAATCCAGCAAAAATTTCCCGATTGTATTTTTTCTTCTATTTTTTACCCCGATCTTAAATGCACAAAGTGTCTGGGACAAACCGGCGGCCGCTTTGTCCGAACCTACTCAAATAACCGTCTATCGAAGTCCAACCTGTGGATGTTGCGGAAAATGGCTCGAACATTTGAAAAAACACGGGTTTGAAGTCAAGGATATCAAAACCGAAGAAATGAGTGTCATCAAAGGACAATTAGGCGTTCCACAACACTTGGGCTCCTGCCACACCGCTCTGGTCAACGGATATATCATCGAAGGCCACGCCCCGGCGGGCGACATCATAAAATTACTTCAGGATAAGCCGGATATCGCTGGTTTAACCGTCCCTGGAATGGTTACCGGATCACCAGGTATGGAAATGGGGGGTGACAAGGAACCGTTCGCGGTTTTTTCTTTTGATAAAAAGGGGAAGACGGAAAAGTTTAGGGAGTATTTGTTTTATTAGTATGTAACTTCCAGCTCACCCCTGAAAGCAGTCATTTCATCGTTAAAAATTGATCATTTACTCGTGTAAACTCACATTTTCCGCCTTGAACTGACGAATTCCAGGTGCAATCTGAACAGCTACCCGGATAAGGCGAATAGCTACCATAGATGTTTGAGTTATCAGCTCCACTTCTATCCATAATTGTTCGATTGACCACAAAGCGGCATGGCGGTATCCAATTTGAAAGCTTGAATATACCGCCTTTCAAGCCCGGATATCAATGTACCTTGCTGGACTTCTATGGACATTAAGACCATATAAGCGGTTGTTTTTAAGAGACTATATGTACCCTAATGAACTTATTTGGATCTTGTCTTGGTGCTCGGGCCACTACCACAAGTTAGATTTAAGCTATTGTTATATCGGATATTTATAATTTTTCATTTTAAATATACCGCCATATATACCGCCATATATACCGCCAAGGCATAAAATTATTCGATAAAAGGTTGGCCATGATTGGAAAATAAAACCAAATTGTGATGAAACTCATCAACGCCTTACTGAATGAGGTGTTCCGTTGTGGCGCTGACACCATCGAAGATAATTTGTACACAACCAATTTTCGTGACCTTCATTTCTTCCTCCGTTTAAACGGCTCACTTAATCCTCGATGGAACCAACGATTTCACTTTATTTCGTAAAAATAAAAATTTATTCCTTTTGGACTTTTATATGTTTTCTACGCATAGAAGAAAGTTTTTGAGGCGATAATCCAGCACACCCAGCACTCGCCAGTAAATACGGGGGCTACAGCCAGCACCACCCCAGCACTTAAACAGTATTCCTGCACTAAAATCAGCATTTGGCCCGCTAGCATACTCATATACAAGACCCGTCCCCTTTGTTTTTCGACGCCTCTGTTTTTTCCTCAAGACTCGACCCCTCTTTTTTTTACTTATCCAGTAATGAACGCCAATCGACATATGCCCCAATGAAATCAAGTCTACTAGTATCTAAGTAACGTCCTTTAAGCTCTTTCTTGCAGTCGGATAAATACTTCTTAATTAGAAGGAATATTTCCGTATTATTAGCTTCTTCTGAAATATCAATTTACGGCGCTAATTTCCAAGTATCCCATTCAAAAACTTTTTTTCGTGTACGAACTATGCGCTTAGCTTTAACTCTCCAAAGTTCTCCTCGTATCTGTACACCTAAGAAATGAAGCTGTATCCAGCCAATAATTTCATTGTAATCCCATGCCCCACCATAAGTTTCCAGAATATGCTCTTCAAAATACTGTTTTCGGTCTGGGGATTCTTCATAATACTTATTTTTTCGCTCATTATGTGCCGGTGGCCCTGGATACATATTTTTTTCAATATAGGTATCTCGATCTTTGTAATAACGCTCTTTTGTTAGTCGATACACTGGAATATCAAAAAAACATTTGTCCTCCATCACACACCCTTTCGCATATAACGGCCTGGTTAACCTGGGCAAAACCCTTCCAGAGACTTGAGCATAGTCGCTGAAATTGAATGACACAAAAATCTTTGAAGAAACAAAGGGTTTTGCCTCAGGTTGAACCGATGGTGTGTGCCCGGCATGGGCATGATTTTATGGGGTGTAAGTCCCCTGTACATTATCCAGAAAGAGGTCATTTTTGACAACTTTTAAAAGTACTAGCCGAGGGCAAGGGCGGAAGGGCGACCGACCGTCTGAAAGAAGCCTAAGTGCAAACCTATGAGCCGACGAACAGAAATTGCATAGTAGGCCGAACCCCAGGGCGAGCAATAGGGGTCAAGATACTTGCTTCATAATACTGTTCATCACTTCGTCAATTTTGCGAGCGAAACCTTAATATTCAATGCTGTGGGTATAGGTGTACGAAAAGTTTAGCCGATAGAATATCATGAAGCAAGTGTCAGTCTTGTCCAATATGAAATGGCCCTGAACGGGAGCCGTGATTCCAACGTGAAACGGCCCTGTACCTGAGGAGTAATTTCTGCTCATGATGGTCACCTATGGTGATCTATATGAGTGACAAAAAGATAAAAACATTGGATGACGTCCGCATCTTTCTCGAAGGAACTGTGGAGGTTGCGTTTTCAATTACCAACAAGGAAGAGCGCTACCAGTGTATTCGGCGTACATTGGTCAAATTCAGTTATATCTCTTGCAGCAAGAACGGTAAGGGATTGATCATCCGCTATCTGGAGCAGGTGAGTGGCTATTCTCCACGGCAAGTGAAACGGCTGGTACAGCAATAAAAAAAAACCGGATACATCAAGCGCCAGCAGCGTACAGCATCGGGATTTGAACGCTTCTACCGCCCTGAGGACGCAGTGCTGTTAGCTGAGACCGACAAGCTCCATGGGACACTCTGCGGTGCAGCCACCAAGAAGATCTGTGAGCGGATGCTTTTGATCTATGAGGATTATCGCTATGAGCGCTTAGCAAAGATTTCGGTTGCCCATCTCTATAATCTTCGTCATTCTACGTGTTATCAACGACAGCGCCGCCAGTTTGATAAAACCGCTTCAAAACGCTCTCAGATAGGCGAGCGACGAAAACCCAATTCAGAAGGTAAACCAGGCTTTCTACGGATCGACACAGTCCATCAGGGCGACCTGGATGGGATCAAAGGGGTTTACCATATCAATGCGGTTGATGAAGTCACGCAATTTGAATGTATATTCTCCGTAGAACGGATTACTGAGCGTTTCATGATTCCGGTCCTGGAGATGCTGATCGAAATCTTCCCTTTTGTCATCCTGGCATTTCACGCGGATAACGGTTCGGAATACATCAATCATACCGTGGCAAAACTGCTCGGAAAGCTCCATATTGACCTGACCAAATCACGCCCACGCCATTCCAACGACAATGCACTCGGCGAGTCCAAGAACGGAACCATCATCCGCAAACATCTGGGGTACGACCATATCCCGGGGTACTGGGCGCCTCAACTTAATGAATTTCACAGAGAGTATTTCAACCCCTATATCAACTTCCATCGTCCTTGCTTTTTTCCTGTCCCAAAAGAAGACAACAAAGGAAAGGTGAAAAAGAGCTATCCCTACAAGTTAATGATGACACCCTACGAGAAGCTCAAATCATTACCTGATGCAAACCAATATCTCAAACTGGGAACCACCTTTAAAAAGCTGGATGCAATTGCCTTCTCAATCAGCGACAATGACGCAGTCAAACAGATGCATGAGGCCAAACGTAAACTTTTCAAAACCATCTTTGAGCAGGAGCGGAGTATTGCCTGATTTGCCTCTTCAGGTAGATTCTCTACCCCTCTGTTTCAGGGCCATTTATAGATTGGAATAGACTGTGTCTTGACCCCTTTAGTTGGGCTCTAGCGTGATGGTACCGGTAGCGGACGGCCGGTTGTTATTGGGTACTTGGCAAGGTATATACTTAGGCGAACACCGAAATCATGCCGGCGGCAGGTCGGTTATTATTACTATCAATGGTGAATAAAGAGAGTATGTTAATGAACAAATCCAGCAAAAATTTCCCGATTGTATTTTTTCTTCTATTTTTTACCCCGATCTTAAATGCACAAAGTGTCTGGGACAAACCGGCGGCCGCTTTGTCCGAACCTACTCAAATAACCGTCTATCGAAGTCCAACCTGTGGATGTTGCGGAAAATGGCTCGAACATTTGAAAAAACACGGGTTTGAAGTCGAGGATATCAAAACCGAAGAAATGAGTGTTATCAAAGGACAATTAGGCGTTCCACAACACTTGGGCTCCTGCCACACCGCTCTGGTCAACGGATATATCATCGAAGGCCATGTCCCGGCGGGTGACATCATCAAATTACTGAGCGACAAACCGGATCTTGCTGGCTTAACCGTCCCTGGAATGGTTACCGGATCACCAGGCATGGAAATGGGGGGAGACAAGGAACCGTTCGCGGTTTTTTCTTTTGATAAAAAGGGGAAGACGGAAAAGTTTAGGGAGTATTTGTTTTATTGAGGTGTAACTGTTCACCTATAGGGTTATAAGGTAATCAGCGGCAGCAAGACCATAAAAGTCAAGGATAATTAGTAATTGCCCCCCAACATTTAAATTTTATGTTCCCTAGATTATTCGCTTGTTTCCTATCCAACAGCATTTTTAATCAATCCTGCAATACCTTCTTTTAAAGGCCCAGAAAGCATTTTAGCAAATTCAACAAGCTGTTTTTTTTCGCCTTTGGTTAATAGTCCATCCCATTCCTGCGCTTGTATCCATTGGGCAAAAGCTTGTTCATCGCGAACGGTGCGGACGAGTTCATCGGCGAGCCACCATTCAAAAGCTTTTGGGTAAACGCGCCAGCCGCTGGGGTTACTGGCACTTTGCTTGATGTAGCCCTGTTTTTTTAGGGCGCGAAGTTCTGGATTAAAGTTGCGTAAGTCGCATAGTAGGGCATCCAAATGAAATTGGCGACCTTCTAAAGGTTGCGGTGTTCCTGCTAAGGTGATAACGGTAATTGCCATGCGTGTTTGCGGTGACCAGTTTTTCCAGGTGTCACTAAGCATTCTCGTTACGACGTCATATAGCTGCTGTCCCGTGAATTTTAAACGTTCTTTTGGACTGTCAGTGTCGTCGTCTTCGTAAATATTCCACAGTTCAGAGGCGCCTACTTGCAGTAAGTAAGGGTGTCCTCCCGCAGCACGATTGATAAACTTTATATCATCATTGCTGAATTGTTACCCTGCACGGCCAAGTAAGGCTCCGACTTCTTTGTCTGATAATGGACCAAGTGTCAGTTCCTCGAAGAAGTTGAAATACGGTGAGCCGGTATTGTTAAGAGCTTGCGCGGCTTTATTAAGTTTTGTGATCGGTTGGCGGGCGGCAATAACTAAGGTTAGAGCCGGTTTGGTTGAGACTAATGAGCGCAGTGAACCAAAGAACTCGGCGCGGTTAAGTTGGGGATGGTTTAACAAAATATCAAATTCATCCAATAGTAACACTAATTGATAGTTTTCCGCGGCTAGTTGGTCTAGTAATTGCCCTAAGATCTGGCTGTTAAAGTTATGATTTAGGCAGTTTTTATAAGAGGTTGACAGTCTGCTTGTCGGTTGCGGTTCGATTAGGTTTGTAACTACTGGAGCGAGGGCCAATATCCAAAATTGTTTCTGGTCGGTTTGGTCGTTGAAAGTATGGCTATCCAGGAGAGTATAAAAGCGATTTTCGGTATCTTATCCGTAGAAATTGACTTGGTTTTCTTTGGCGATGAGATTGGTTAGTATTGATGTTTTGCCGCTACGTGGTTCGCCTATTATGGCACTAGATTGACTGCTGTGGATACGGTTTGTGATTCGGCGAAGTTCTTTTTTTCGGCCGAGGAAGTGTATGATAGGGACTGGATTACCATAATAAAAAGGATTCATCGTGTTTTTCCTTAAATTAATAATTTGACCAAAAAATCTACCCCATATAGGGTATGAGAGAATAAAAAGAAAAGAAAAAATGCTCTTGATAAAGCAGGTTTTCTTTTCCATAAAAAGATAAGGTAGGTAATAGAAAATAAACCCCTGAAAGTGCAGCAATTGTTCCGCTAGTTTTTGAAAGCAAAGGGATCAATATATATGTCGAGCATACTACTAATATTACCATTATCTTTAATTCTTTATTAGAATATTGTTGAATGTTTTTAATTCTATAAGTTTTATTAAATTTTTCCTCATTAACTGTTAAAAATAAATAATAAGCAGCCTGTTCAAATTCGGGATCAATACAAATCGCCTTTACTAATAATTCTTGGGATTGTTTTCGATTACCTAATTTAAATTCATTCATTGCCTGTTGATAGTGAATAGTGATAGTTAATAATCGCTGAATTTCCTTTATTTCTTTTTTCCAGTCTTGGAGACTAGGAAATTTTGTTTCTAATAATTTAGAAAATTTTAATGCTTCTTTATATTTTTTTTCTTTTTTTAAAGTTGAAAGCTTATTCAGTAGATTATTTGCTTCAACTTCTTGAATTATTTGGTTTACTTCAAAAACTTTTTCAGACTGATTTGCGTTATTATATGCATCTAAAGCATCAGAAAATCGCTTTTCCTTTAAAGCTTGATCTCCTCTTGTCACCCAAATAATTTCATAACCTTTTTTTGCCTCAACTTGATTCGGATCAATCTCAAGAATTTTTTCATAATACTGAAGTGTATCGTCGTCAGTTTCAGCCAATGTTGATTTCCCCAACCATGCTTGAACTAATCGTGAACGTGCCGCCATTGGCTGATATTCGTACAAGCTTATTAATATATTTTTGGCCTCTTCATATTTATCTTGTCCTAACAACAAATCAGCTAATAATTCATTTGCGCCCACATGATTAGGATTTAAACCAATTGCTTGCCGTACTGGAGCTTCCGCTTGTTCCAATTGCCCATTACGATATAATCCTTGCGCCGCCTGAAAAAGACTTTCGGCAACAGGCTCAATACGGTCCAGTTCGTCTTGTACCCGCCGTAACGGTTTATTATCAACAAGCCAACGGCGTAATAACTCAACCCGAAAACGAAAACCACCATTGACGGGTTCTAGTAAATCCCATTCCTGCAATAAACGCGGCGCATCCTGCAATTCCCGAATCACAATTCTCACACCGCTTTCGTGTAACAAAGTTTCTAATTCCCGCTCAGAAACCGCAGCGCCACCTTTTTCAGCCAACGCCGAAGATACAACTCGTTCAGCAGGTGGTAAACCATCCCACAGCCATTCCAAGGTATTACGACTGGCATCTAAAACATCATCAACAACGTTATTAATGACATCCGGAGTAATCACATCACTTTCAAAATCGCCATCACTATAAGCTTCTTCCCAAGCGTAAGAACAAAGCTGCTGGGTGAAAAAAGCATGTCCATTGGTGAGCTTCCAGATTTCCTCAAGGGCTTCATCCGACCAACGCAATGGACTGTTTTTTTCAGAAAGACGTATCAACTCAAAGGTATCAGCTCGATTTAACAAAGAAACACGGCGAGTAGGAATCCCTTTAAACAACGACAACGCAATTGCATTTAAGTCATCGACATTGCGCCCAATAACAAACACAAAATTAATATGCTCACGGTCGCTGGCAATTAGTTGACGTAAATAAGGAAAAAACCTGGAACTCGCTGCTTCCACCTTATCGCTTGCCAACACATCAAACTCATCAAATAACAATACTAATGCTGAGCCTTTTTGCATTTCCGTTAGTTTTTGCGGCAGCCACTCATGTTGAAAAGTATGCTGGGGATTATCATCCAATTGCGGGGTTTGGAAACCTAATTCATTAGCAATTGTTGCGGCTAAATCCTTAAGCACAGCATCTAGCGACCAATCGGCCTTATCCTGCAAATCAAAATAAACAGGATAATAAAGCCGACTCTTATCCTGCGAAAAAGTATTTTTTAGATACTGCAAGACCGAAGTCTTACCAATACGGCATTGGCCATAAAGCACAATTGCATTTTCTTCGCTACGTGAAAAAATTCGCAACACATCACGCACAATATCGGCTCGCCCGACAAATGCATCACTATTACCGACAGGATTACCAGCGATATAGGGGTTAAGTGAGCGTGGCATAGTGAATAATCTCCTAACACGAAGATCTTTGAGGTTTTTAAAACATCAAAGAGTTAAAATCGACGAATTGATTAAGGTCAGATGTATATTTTATTTTACGCTAATGGGTTTGAGCGCGAAAGGAAATCGCCGTAGGCTCTATCCCGGAAATGAATAATGATCCAAAAAACATGAAACCCACTAGAAAACCAGTCTACTTACTGAATCATGAATTTATAGGAAAGGATTCCGTGCGGATAATAGACCATGTAAAATTGGGTATTGAAATGCTTATGACAGATGAAAAAGCGAAGCGTTATGCAGCATTAGTGACTTTAATGATGTGGGGAACATGATTGCCTTTGAATAATATGTATTGGGATAATTTGAGGTATTGAGGATGGGTGATGGCGTTTGGGGTTGAATGGCGGATGACGCAAGCTTATTCGCCCTACGCACCTGGGACTTTCCCTACCATCGAGACGACGGCGTGGGGTTTCGTATGGTGTTGTGATTTTCCGCCAGGACTTTTATTTCTTAACGACTTTACTGCTTTACCCTTTTAGATTGAATCCATTTCTCGATCAGCTGGAACACTTGGTTTGGACAATCTAGTAGTCTGTCAATGTTGTATTGACGGGTATAGTGATTTCAATTTTATCCGTGCATCGGCGGTGGTAAAGCGCCAGTTTACAAATACCGCTTTTTGATTTCTTTGTTTTTGCCATGCGTTTATTTCAGTTCGTAATGTGCTTTGATCAGCTATTCTTCGATCAAGACACTGACGACTTAACACCCCAATCTCTATTTCTGCCATATCAAGCCAACTGCCATGCTTTGGCGTGTAATGAATTTCCAGCCTTTCTGCAATTCGACGTGCTTCCTCGGGTGCAAACGCTTCATACAGTGATCCTAATTTATGCGTGTTTAAGTTATCCATTACTAAAATGATTTTTTTATCGGGGTAGTGTTCATCTACTAATTCCTTAATGAGATGTGCCCAGTCCACTTTAGTATGCCGGTTTGTGACCTTGACATGCCTCCAGCCCTCAAGCGGTGCGAATAGCATAAACAGATTACTGACGCCATTTCGTTCATATTTAAAATCATATATTTCAGATTCTCCAGAACGCATCGGTAACGGGGTACGCGTTTCTTTTGTATGCTGCTTGCTCGTTTCATCCATACACACCAAAACCTCATCTTGTGTAAAAGGACGTTGATAGACCTCTAATATATATTCCATTGCACACACGAAGTCTGCATTAGATTTAGGCGGAATGCACCAGCATTGTTTTAGCCACGGTTTGAGTTCGTTTTTTTTAGTGTCTGCCTAATCGTTTCATGGCTTATGCTCTCTGTTATAGTGCATTCAACTAATCGTTCAGAGAGTAGCCGTAATGTCCAATCTAAGTCTTGTCCAATATGAAATGGCCCTGAAGAGGGGGGGGTAATTTCTAACGTGAAATGGCCCTGAAACCGAGAACAGATCATAAATTTAGGTTAACTTACGCTTCAGAAGTGTCAAGGAGATTCCTCCGCTACGCTACAAACTCCTCCTTGACACCTCTTCCGCTCCAGTTAAAAGGTTATTCATGATCTGTTCCCAATTTCAGGGCCATTTATAGATTGGAATAGACTTTATCTACCCGTCCCTCCGGAGCTTGCGAACAGGCTGTTGCAACTAAAAAGGCTTCTCCTGCTCCATCCAGATTTTTTGATCGGTATCTTTTTTGAGGCTTTGGATTAACGGCACTCCCCAATCCTTCTTCTACAAATCGCTTTCGCACGCGTTCAATACTTCGTAGGCTTGTACCCAATGCCCTGGCTATTTCTTTATCCTTTTTTTTACCCTCAGAACTGGTTTCGTCGCTAAGTAACAAAATTCGAGCGTGGGTCTGTTTATGTGCTGCAGCTTTTCCTTTTGATACAATCTCTTTTAGCTCAAGCCTTTCTTCGTTCGTTAAATTAACGCGGTAGATTTTTGCGGACATGTTTAGCGTTTGGGTTTCAATTGCTTAGAATTAAAACCTAACATTCTACTTTAATTAATCGTCAATACAACATTGACAGACTACTAGGAGGCTGTCCGAGAATAGGAGTCGTCGAGAGGGAAAGCTGGTTTGAGCCTGATTTTTTCATTATTTGAGGCGAATACTTGCTGTATTTAACGATAATAATGGGAAAATCAGGCCAAATCCAGCTTTTCCGCAGTAGGCTCGCTATTCTCAGACAGCCTCCTAAAAATCAGCATAGTGTCCACCGATAGCAAAAATAGAAACAGACACGCCGTCGAATTTGTAAATTAGTCGGTCTTTTTGACTTAAGCGCCGAGACCATAAACCGCAAAGGTTATGTTTCAATGCTTCCGGCTTTCCAGTTCCAGTACTCGGGTCGCCTCGAAGCATTTCTTTGATTATTCGGCGTAATGCCTTGTGCATTTTGTTATCTTTTTGCCTAAGTTCTTCATATGCCGTCCATGTATCACCTTCAAATACCAGTGATCTCATCAAATTCCTGAGCAGTAGGTTTATATCCTTTATTCTTTGCGTTGCTGACTATTGAAGCTGCAATTTGTTTCATTAAGTTATTATTTTGTAAAACATATAAGGTTTCTTGCTCACGCGCCCAGTCATCGGCGCTCACCACAACAAAATCATCTCCACTTCGACGAGTAACTTTTAATGGTATATGTTCGCTGATAACTTGTTCTACATATGTTTTGAGGTTGTCTCTAAACTTATTAACACTGATGCTATCCATCGGATATGCTCCAATAACGTACGGGATTACCGTACATTATAGTGAAAAAGCTTTAACAAGACAAATCTTGTAAATAAGACGAGGTCCACTCCATATTCCAATACCAAAAACACGTACGGTACGTTTTTATCGAACGTACCGAGCAATAAGACTAAGCTTTAGACAAAATTCATTAAGAGGTCACGGTAATGAAATATTCGGTGTCAAAATTGAGGGCGAATTTATATCGCGTACTGGATACAGTAATCGAAACTGACATTCCTGTTGAAATCGTCAGGAAAGGGGAGGTTTTAAAAATAATACCTTCAGAAACAATCGATAAATAGAAATAGGGGTCAAGATACTTGCTTCATAATACTGTTCATCGCTTCGTCAATTTTGCGAGCGAAAACCTTAGTATTCAATGTGGTGGGTATAGGTGTACAAAATGTTTAGCCGATAGAGTATTATGAAGCAAGTGTCTTGACCCCTAATTTTCGATTTGAGCGCTAAAACGAAAAACCATCACTTATTTTGATCAAAAAACGGGGTTAACCCATCAATTATTTTGGTTATGCTCAAAGCTTGAATATACCGCCTTTCAAGCCCGGATTTCAATGTACTTTGCTGGACTTCTATGTACATTAAGACCATATAAGCGGTTGTTTTTAAGAGACTATATGTACCCTAATGGACTTGTTTGGATTCTGAATTGGTGCCTCGGGCCGGAATCGAACCGGCACGGCCGTTAAAGCCGCGGGATTTTAAGTCCCGTGTGTCTACCAATTTCACCACCGAGGCTTTTGAAAACAAAAGTGGAAATGTAAGAGCTATTTATCGACTACTAATTTATATGGCGGAGCGGCAGTCCGTTGATGTATAGTTCATAGCCATCCATCATCCCTTTAAATATCATTAAGTTATCATCCCTGACTATTCGTAAGCGCCCAGTATAATTCAATTATATTGGGGGATTCGCAAGGGGGCTAATCTATCGGTCTCCTCCCCTCTCACACCATCGAATGAATTATAACAAGGTTGAAACCCCGGCACCAACGACTCTCACAGCATAAAGTTGAAAACGATCGCGGCGGAGACGGGGAGCGCCGGGACAGCGCGGGAGTCTACAAAAGCTGATTAGTGATTAGAGCGAACCTTTTATACGAAAACGGCGACAGCTTAATTTAATTTCGTTCGCGGTTATCGGTTGACGGTTTGTAAAAACCGAAGGTATGAGGAACGAAGGATTACCTTAAACGGTAAACCACTACAAATATTGTTTTTTGCCAAACAAAGTCTATAATGAGAATCATTCTCATTATTAACAGCATTAGAATTATGGATCTCTCATCGACTTGTCGAAATACAAAACATGCTTCTTGTTTATTCATTTTATTGATATTACTCGGTTTGAGCTGTCCCGGCCATGCCATTACCGTCGAAGAACTGGCCGAGCAATTCGAGCTTTACAAGAAACAGCAGGCGAAGGAATTCACAAAGTTGCACGAAGAAAACGTTCGACTTCGGCAGGAAAACAACGAATTGAAATCTCAATTCCAAACCACTCAGGAACAAGTCGATTCCAATACCACTGCCGTGGAAACCGTCGCCGATAGTTACGATGGCGCCGCTAAAGTGGCCGAGTGGTTCGACAAAACCACCATCGGCGGTTACGGCGAATTGCACTATAACAATCTGAGTCAAAAGCCCGGCAAAACAGATGGCAAGTCCTTTCGAGAGACCGATTTCCACCGTTTCGTGTTGTTTTTCGGTCACGAATTCACCGACGATTTGCGGTTTTTTTCTGAATTTGAACTCGAACATGCACTCACCAAAGGTGACGGAACTAGCAGTGGCGAGGTTGAGCTTGAGCAGGCCTTTATCGAATACGATGCTGTCACGGAACCCATCGGTTCGCTCGATAACGCCAACGTCAGAGGGGGGGTATTTCTGATTCCGGTGGGCATACTGAACGAAACCCACGAGCCGCCGACATTCTACGGTGTGGAACGCAACGACGTGGAAAATATTATCGTCCCTTCCACTTGGTGGGAGGCGGGAGTCGGTACTACGCTTAACTTTACTCCGGGTGTCAGTTTGGATCTCGCGGTCACCACCGGATTGGAAATACCTACGACGGGAGGCAGCGCATTTAGAATTCGCAGTGGCCGCAACAAAGTTTCAGAAGCCAAAGCCTATGATTTCGCCTATACCACCCGCTTTAAATACACCGGCATTCCAGGTCTTGAAGTGGCGGGCACGGCCCAGTACCAAGCCGATATCACCCAAGCCCAAAACGATGGCGTCGAAGACGCCTGGCTCTACGAAGCCCATGTAGATTTTAACCACAACGTCGGCCCGGGCAGCGTTGGTTTCCGCGGACTTTACGCAATGTGGGATATCAGCGGTACGGCGGTCGAAACCGCACGGGCTGACGAACAAGAAGGTTGGTACGTAGAACCTAGTTATAAAATTAATCTTGTCGAAACATTCGGAGGATTTGTGTTCCCCGGGGATCTCGGGGTTTATTCTCGGTACGAACATCTGGATGGCCAGCGTACCCGAGACCGCTTTAACCAGTGGGAAGTGGGATTCAACTATTGGCCCCACGAAGACGCTGTAATCAAATTCGATTATCGTAATAACAAAAACAGTACCGATGGCGACCTCGATTTCGAAGGAATCGATATTGGTCTTGGGTATCAATTTTAGTATCCTTTCCAATCCAATAGATTTTTGACCCAAGGCATGCCGCCCTGCCATTTTCTTCTTTCAATCTAAAACATCGATGTATCGACGCCTAGCTCTTAGCTTGATGTTATTGTGGAATTCGGTCGGCCACTCCGCCGTCTATCAAACGAGCGAGGAGTTTCTACAGGGAATTTTCGGAAGCGTTATACCTGCACCGAAAATTCTGTGGATCACAAAACCAATCAAGCAAAAAGCCACTAAAATACTGAGTCACCGTATTGGGTTTCTTCGAACCCGTTATTGGGAAACCGATGGGGGGACTGTATGGATTCTGGAGGAAATCGGAAAAACGAAGCCAATCACCGTGGGTGTTGCCGTGACAAACGGCCATATTGGAAAGATAAAGGTACTCGCTTTCCGTGAAAGCCGCGGATGGGAAGTCAAACAAGAATTTTTCACCGAACAATTCTTTCAAGCCGGGTTAAACCAACACTTGAAATTGGATAAAAACATCGACGGAATTTCCGGCGCCACTCTTTCGGTCCGAGCCTTAAAGAAAATTGCCCGACTCGCCCTGCTTTTTGATAAAAGCCTAAACCGATGAGGCAGTCCAATAAATCACCTTGGCGAATTCTCTACAAATTACACCGCTACACAGGCCTTGCGGTCGCTGCGTTGGTGATTGTACTTTCAGCATCCGGTATCCTGCTAAACCACACCGATGATTTCAATTTAGACCAGCGGTTCGTTGATTCGCGCTGGATACTCGATTGGTATGGTATTAAAGCCTCCTCGAAATTTCTTTCATTTCAAACCAAGCGGCACCAAATTACCCAGGTTGACGATCAGGTTTATTTTGACCGGGCGTTTCTTCGACATGTATCGAGGAAAATCGTAGGCGCCATCGAAACCGAAAAATTTATAGTACTTGCTTTCCCCCGCACTTTGATTTTGATGACACTGGAGGGAGAAATCATCGAAGAAATTAAGATCCAAGAGTTACTGCCTCGCGATCTTAATTCAACCAATAAACCTTTCAGCATCCAAGCAATTGGCACGAATCAAAAGGAATACGTTTATATAATAGGGAATAATCGTCAATACTCGAGCGAAGATGGATTGCTCAGTTGGAAACAGTCTAAGTTACAATCGATTCTTTGGAAGAAACCGGCATCTCCGCCGAATAACCTAAAAACAGCGCTTTCCAGCAGCTATAGATCGCGTATCCTCAATTACGAACGCGTCCTTTTGGATCTTCACAGTGGAAGATTTTTCGGCAATTTTGGCGTTTATCTAATGGATATTGCCGGTGTTTTATTGGTCTTTCTGGCGCTGAGCGGGTGTTTGATATGGATAAAACACAAGACAAGACAATTATTGAGGCGGTACCGGAACAAGAAACGAATCAGATCGTAACTATTCGGTTTACCCCTGAAGGGTTACATCAGATTTGGTTAGAGGCTCTAAGTGAAAAAAGATGCTTTTGCGCATTCACAAGTTGTTTACCCCACACCAGAATATATCCAGTTTGCCACATAACCAAACAATCCTCCTGCTTGATGTCTTCGGACTGATTAAGATTTAGGCCTCTTTTTAATTCAAAATCTCGGCAGTCGTGAGTTAACAGCGAGAAAAGCGGGGCAAAACTACCCTCTCCATCGTAGTATGTTTGATGAAAAATTTTGAAGATCGCAGAGAATTAGAGCATAGAACGCCTCATTCAGTTTAATCGTCATCTATTTCATCGGAAACAGCCATCAAGCGGGCACGGATCTGTTGAATCATGCCATTTTCCTCAAGTCGAAAGAATTGTTTGAGGAACAATGGCGCTAAAATTTGCTTGACGGTTTTCTCCGATGGCAAATCACGCGATTGAGTGCGAAGATAAAGCGAGTGCTCAGACCAAATCGTATCTTGATACTGGAGCGCAATCAATTGCATTAACCCCAAGGCAATGGAGGCACAGAGCACGAAGATTTCATAGGCTCGCCAGCACGCTTGAACGGTATGAATATCCTGGGGCTGTGGGGCTTTGAGAAGACGATTGGAAAAGGGGCGTCTAGAATGTTTTGGCAATTTTTTAGTCCAAAAACGAAATTTAAAGGCGCCGATCACATGCTTTAACATCGCGAACATGATTTCAATGCGGGTTCTAGCACAATACAGTTCAACGGCATCAATGGCTGACAGCGTTAAATCGGAACTCATTAGAACCATTGGGCCTTTTGAGGTGACGGCGAGAATAAATAACACCTGATCAGCGATGGGCCGCCATAACAGTGTAAGCGTCATAACCCGGATGGATTCGGTTTTACCGTAGACTTGACAGGTCACCGTCTCAAACAAATGAAGGTGGTCGAAGCATTCTCTTAAACACACTTTCTCGCCATAGAGCGGCTGAGGTCCGGGTCGAGAGGCGGGTTTCGGTGGCGCGGGGAAATAACCCACATAGCTATTCTTGGCTTTGACCAGCACCTCAACCCACCGCGCCTGATGCTGGATTGAATAATAGTGGCAAGCTCGAAATACGCCCCCGGTTGAAAAAAAGGCATCCAACACCAAATAACACAGACAGTGATTCGTCACCGCAAAATGAATCGCCATGGCCACCAAGCGGTCGGTGAGCTTGATCCGACATGGATTATCGCGCTCGTCGTTCAACCCTAAATGAGCCCATCCCTGATGAATTTGAAGCTGCAAAGGACAACAAAAACAAGCGGATAACGACCCGATCAAGATGCCAATGCTGCCCCAACATTGGGCCCGAAAATAGCCGGGTTTCGTTTGCGTCTCCGATGACTCGTGCATCGATACCACGCCGGGCATCTTGCGTCCATCTTTGATCACCGCGGTATGGTCACCCAGAAGTATCGCTCGTCCAGCTACTTCAACGGATTTTCCTTGGCGATTCACAAAATCTTGCCAAGCATCGAGCAACGCCCCATAGACATACGCTTTGGATCTAAAAAAACGGAGCAAGCGGTAATAACCAAGTTCATCTAATAGCCAGAAACGACACAACGACGTCACGCCTATCATTTCTCCTGCCCCATAAATCCAATCACAATGGCGCAGAACAACAACCCAGTACCCGACCTCGAAAAAACGCTTTGAAAGCTTTCTAAACTCTGAGAAATATACTGTTGCACGGGGTCTCCTCCTTCCATCTGTACTTCTACAAAGAAAAGAAGGATCCGTGTTTTTTTAGCAAATGTCTAGTCGTAATTATCGATTTCTATTTTCTACACTACTCATCTTTTATGAACACCAGTGGGCAATCTTAAAGCGCAGAGCTATCAATGGGTGATAAGACTTTCTTCCGTTGGTCGAGGTGACACATCGAAAAAATGAATTCAGGGCCTGAATAGTTACGTCAAATCGGATAGAACTCGTGACTGACGAGTCAAAATATATATCGGCAAAATCACCCGCCAGGCTTCCAGTCATATCATTTACATTGTCATGGGTATCGTATTCCAAGAGATAGGCATCACTCTCTCCCAGTTTATCGCTCAATTTACAATACAACTCGAATCTTTCCCCCAAATCCGGAACCGAAAAATAACTATATTCGATACTACGATCATCCAAATGGGTCATCGAAACATGCAAACGAGCTAACAGACGACCTATATCGCAAAGCCACTCCTTATTTTCATAGATATCCACGTGCTCTATCAGCAAGCAAAAGTCATTCGCCGCATCGACTAGCTCGTTAAAATAGCTTCGTCGTTCAGTCAGATTATTTTTTTTCATAGTCAATATATGCATTGTTTTGATTATAGTCAAAGCACTAAATTTCGCTTGAACAACTCATCGGTTTAATTGAATATGGCGCCGGTAAGAAATGCTTGAAGTCACAGGCTCGGGTCCTTGCGGGGACCACCCCAAATCTATCAGCCATCCTTCTCGCTGACTCCCTATTTTTTTTCCCTCAACAATGCCATCGCTTTCACCCACGCTACCGGCGTAAACGATACGCCTAAAATAATGCATCCAAATTTTCCTTAAATAATTCCTCAATTTTTTTTAGATGATATTCAAATACGTTTACAATGCACCTTTTCCAATCCTAAAAACCAACGAGAATTCCAGTGGGTGACTTACAAACTTTTGATTTTCCAATCGATGACTTTTTTCTTTTTGATGCTGAGAAATTGAATGCTATAGGATCCGAATCAATCGTCAGTCGAGGACTGAAATATTTCAATGAGAACCGCGTGTTCGATGTTGAATGGGACGCAACGCGGGTTTGGGCTGATGTGGAGGGGAGCGACCCCGATAATTGTTACTCGGTGGAATTGAGTAAAGATACCAATGGCGAACTTAAAGCTGTGTGTAACTGCCCCTTCATCAGGGAACCGGTCTGCAAACATATCGTCGCTGTCTTGTACAGCTATGCGGCTCAGGTTACGGATCGGAAAAATCTGTTGGGTTGCGCAGAGGAGAACGCGATTCAGGAACGGGAGAAAAAAGGACGTACCGAAGTCACGGTGGAGCACATCTCCGGAGAACCTTTTTTTGGAACTTGGCTGGCGTCTTCGATTGTTTCAACGACCCATTGGAAGCAAAAATACCGTGTCCATATCCGCGCTCTGAATGACAAAAAGAATTATTGCACCTGTCCCGACTGGTCCACCAATCTGCTCGGCACCTGCAAACATATTGAAGCGGTACTGCACCAGATCAAAAAACAACCGGATTACCAGACCGGTGAACATTGCGTCCCGCGTACTCCCTTCGTTTATCTTTCCTGGAACACCGCAACCCAACCGCAAGTAAGACTCCACCGTGTTTCGTCGTTGGATGGGGATTTAAGTCAGATTCTGGATGGGTATTTTGATCCGGCGGGCCGATTCAAACATTCACTGCCCGACGAATTTTTTCACTTTCGTGATCGGGTCTACGGTCGTGACGATATTCATATTGGCGAGGATGTCGAGAATTACGCCCGCCGTTTAGCCGAAGATGCGATTCAACAATTGCGCGGGCGGGAGATAAGCGCGTCGATTCACCGGAGTAACGGCAATATCCCGAATATTCGTGCGCGGCTGTATCCTTATCAGGTCGAGGGCGTCGCATTTCTCACATCCCGCGGCCCGCGCGCGTTGCTGGCCGACGATATGGGCTTGGGCAAAACCTTGCAGGCTATTTGCGCCGCTTCCTGGTTAGTTGAGAATTCGGGGGTGAAACGGATCTTAGTGGTTTGCCCGGCGTCTTTAAAACATCAATGGGCGCGGGAGATTGAAAAATTTACCGAACATGCAACCAAAGTTATTGGAGGAAGCGCGGCCACGCGCCATGTACAATACCGTGCCGACACGACATTCTTTATCATCAATTATGAACTGGTGTTGCGCGATCTTTCGGTCGTCAATGAAATCCTAAAACCGGATCTTATTATCCTTGATGAAGCGCAACGTATAAAAAACTGGCAGACGAAGATTGCTTCGACCATCAAATTGATACCCTCCTGCTATGCCTTTGTGCTGACGGGAACTCCCCTGGAAAACCGGCTCGAAGATTTGTATAGCCTGCTGCAGGTGGTCGATCCCAGGGTTCTTGGCCCGTTGTGGCGGTATCTGAGCGATTTCCACATCACCGACGAGCGGGATAAGGTAATCGGATATCGAAATCTTTCCGAACTACGACGGCGGATAGCTTCGGTTATGTTGCGCCGGGACCGTACGTTGGTTAGAGACCAATTACCCGATCGTACCGAGACCCGCGTGGATATTCCAATGTCGGTGGAGCAACAAGAATTACATGGAATAGCTATGTCCGCCGCGGGACAATTGGCCGATATCGCGAAAAAAAGGCCCTTAACGCCATCCGAACAAAACCGTTTGATGGCGGCATTGCAGCAAGCCCTAATGGCCTGTAATGCCGCGGGATTGGTGGATAAAGTCACCGAAGGCTCGCCCAAACTCGACGAACTGGCCAATTTGCTCGAAGATCTGTGTCTATAGGGTGGCCGTAAAGTAGTGATTTTCTCGCAGTGGGAAAGAATGACGAAAATGGTCGAAGTCCTGGCTCGAAAAATGGACATCGGCGAAGTCCGTCTCCACGGCGGAGTCCCGACTAATAAACGGGGGAAATTGATCGACCGTTTTCAATTCGACGATGCGATTCAGCTATTTATTTCCACCGATGCCGGCGGTGTGGGTTTAAATCTTCAGTCGGCGAGTGTTCTAATCAACCTCGACATACCCTGGAATCCAGCCGTTCTCGACCAGCGGATCGCTCGGATTCACCGCTTGGGACAAAAACAAAAAATTCAGGTCATCCTTTTGTTGGCGGCGGATTCCTACGAACAACAGGTTTTTTCCCTGGTTCAGAATAAGCGCGATTTATTCGATAACGTTGTGAAATCTGACGCTCAAGAAGACGTTGTGGGCGTTTCCAAACGGATGCTCGAGACCATTATTGAAGACCTCGCCGGGAAACCGGCGTCGGAATCCAAAGAACAGCTTAAGCCCGAACAAATCGAGCAAGCGGGCAAAGAAATAAGCGAGAGAAAAACGGAAGCGAAAGGAGTTTCCGAGGAAGATGCCGCCGTCCGTCTAACGATAGAGCAGATTCAAAACGCCTTCGACACACGGATAGAACGGATTCTTGGGGCTGGCGGAGGCGTTTTGGTAATTATGGAAAATATTGACAACGCTGACGAAGAAATCGCCCAGTCGCTTTCCGAAACAATTCCCGTCGCACTCATAGACCCACGAACCTTGGCGGGACTTGACCGCCTTGGTTCAGCGTCCCCGATTACTGAATCACGGGTATTATTCGAAGTCGATAACAACGCACCCGCGACCTCGCGATATTGGAGCGTGGCGCGGGAGAAACTAAGGGCCGCGGAATTACTGGTAAACCGTAATTGTCAATCCGGAGCCATGGACTTGCTGAGTTCCGCCATGCTCGCGGGAATTAGCGCAAAAGCCCAACTGAACAATATTCTTAGCGCCGAAAAAGCCGCCGTGTGGATTTACGCTGAAGGCATTCCACAAGGCCATCTGACGCCGGATCAAGGCGTCGCTGTACTGCGTGTGGTTTCACTGGTCAATGCACCGGATATTCCAGAAAATCTGAGGTATGAAGTTATGGAAGATGTTCGAAAACTTGTGGGGTAAAATTGGCGTCCGTTCGGTTATTCCCAAAAAGCAGTTACATCAAACATATATGGTCCGCCCTGTATTGCAAGACAAAATTCGTTCGTGACAAAAAGAATATTGCGCCCATATATCCGGCCTTTTGTTGAGGGGCTATAAGCCCTCTAGCCCCGAACTATAGGGCTAGTCGATGACTTAACCTTTGAAAGATCGCGGCGGAATCGCGCAGTGCTGGTACAGCGCGGAGGCTACCAAGACGATTAGAGCGAACCTTTCAAACGAGAACAATTCTATTTTACCCCTTTAGGCGCCATCAAAGTTGAGTAGGTATTTTTTTGACTACCCCGATTCAAGAGAATGTCCCCTGCGCCGTATTGAAGTCACGGATTCAGTTTCAACTCTTTCTCAACCCATTCTGAAAAGGTAGTATACGTTTAAATTTACGAATCAAAGTCGCACTCATCCGTTCCCCATGCCTTCGGCTTTCAACAAGCGAAAACTGTTAGCCGTGAACGATTACTATAATTTTTTATCATAAAAACAATCAGTTCGCTATGTTTTTGGACCCATTCCACACTGAGGAAGATCACCGTATTTTGATTTCCCCCCCAACAAGCCAGCGCTTTTGCTAAAACTATGGCGGACGATTTCAATCCTATCCACGATCCCGATAGTAAACGATTTTGCGTGCCTGGGGATTTGTTGTTTTCTCTCGTTCTGAATCGGTACGGGCTGAGTGAGCAAATGACTTTTGTATTTTCGGGCATGGTGGGTGGTGATCTGCCGCTAGTGTAAGTCTATTCCAATCTATAAATGGCCCTGAAATTGGGAACAGATCATGAATAACCTTTTAACTGGAGCGGAAGAGGTGTCAAGGAGGAGTTTGTAGCGTAGCGGAGGAATCTCCTTGACACTTCTGAAGCGTAAGTTAACCTCAATTTATGATCTGTTCTCGGTTTCAGGGCCATTTCACGTTAGAAATTACCCCCCTCTTCAGGGCCATTTCATATTGGACAAGACTAGTGTTTCCAAAATCGAATACTGATATGTTTGCAATTACCGATGACCGGAACAAGTCCTATCTTGAAATTGAACGCCATGGCGATAATTTAAGCGACCAAGATCTGGTGCTTAAATTGGCTCGTGCTTACGTGGCGTTTTCGGGAAAGAATTTTCCCTATATTCTGGTTCCATTGCTATCGGAACAAGGCGTCATGTTGAATCCGAAACGCCCATTGGTAATTTACCGGAGTATGTCGCTTTTTCTGGAAAACTTTAACATAACGGAGCCAACATTAACGCTCACAAAGACTACTCTGGAGGTCACGGGGAAAAAAGGCCTGGCGCTCCTAAACTTTTGCATCAATTCATCCGGAAAAAATGTGGGGACAGGCGTTAAGAAATTGATCGTTAGAGGGCTACAGGATTATTATCAGGATGGGGTCGACGAACTTGTCAATTCGTATATGGCGCACAAAAAACTATGGTCGTTGTAACTCACCCCTGAAATCCGCCATATTCGCGTTAAAAAATGATCATTTACACGTGTAAACTCTCATTTTTCGCCTTGATCTGACGAATTACAGGGGCAATCTGAATAGCGACAGGGTTATGCCGAATAAGTTAATGGTCGTTTTCGGGAACCGTGTAATATTTTCTTGTCCGTGGAGGTCTAGTCAATTGGGTACAAGAATAACGTTATTTTAATCAAAATAAGGAATCCAAAATGAAAAAAATTTCTCCAAAATTATCTGGAATTGCACTCGCTATCGCTGCTGCCGGACTGGTTGGTTGCGCGGCAAGCGGTGGCGCGAATACAAGCAGCACGGTTGCCACCGCTGATTTAGTACAATGCCACGGAGTGAATAAGTGTAAAGGACACAACGATTGTAAAACGGCGCACAACGCTTGTGGCGGTCACGCTAAGTGCAAAGGCCATGGTTTTGTGAAAATGTCGGCTAAAGCGTGTGGAGATGTCGGTGGTAAAGTAGGCGCCGCCGCTGGGACCATATCCAGTGCTGATTTAGTACATTGTTCTGGAAAAAACAAATGTAAAGGGCACAATGATTGTAAAACGGCCAGCAACGCTTGTGCGGGACACGCAAAGTGCAAGGGTCATGGTTTCGTGAAAATGCCCGCTAAAGCATGCGGCGATATCGGTGGCGAAAGTAGTTAATACGTAATGGGATTCTTCGAATCCGCCAACGGGGTTTCGGGGTCAGCGAAATTCTAATCGCTGATCCCCTCCCCTATTCCCAACCGGTTCTCATCGTTTCCTCACCCCAGTTCGAAAAGCAGCATCATTATGGAAAGCAAATCTCTAGGATTCGGGTTAGGGTTACGAACCGATCATTTTCAATACGTCATCGATCGCCAACCCGACATCGATTGGTTTGAGATTGTGTCGGAAAATTTCATGGTGGGTGGGGGTAAACCACATTATTTTCTCGATCTTATCAAGGAACGCTACCCGATTGTTATGCATGGTGTTTCCATGTCGATCGGTACAACTGACCCCTTGGATTGGGATTACCTGAAAGGACTCAAACAACTGGCAAACAAGGTACAACCAAGATGGCTGTCCGATCATCTTTGCTGGACCCGTTTGAATGACGTAAACAGTCACGATCTATTACCTTTGCCGTATACCGACGAAACCATTCTCCATATTTCTGAACGCGTTCAACAGGTGCAAGACTTTTTGGGGCGGCAAATTCTTTTGGAAAATGTCTCCAGTTACCTGACGTATAACGTCTCGGAGATGAGCGAGTGGGAATTTCTCAGCCGGGTCGCCGAACAAGCCGACTGCAAGGTATTACTCGATATCAATAATATCTACGTAAGCGCACGCAACCATGGCTTCGATCCACTCGCCTATCTTAATGGTATGGATAAAGCGCGTATACAACAGTTTCATCTGGCCGGCCACAGTGATTTTGGCGACTATGTAATCGATACTCACGATCATGATGTTATCGATCCTGTATGGGATTTGTTCGGCAAGGCTTGTGAGCGATTCGGACCAATCTCGACTATGATCGAGCGGGATGACAATATCCCTCCGTTTGAGGATCTGGAAAAGGAATTGACGATAGCGCGTGAAATAGCCGCTACTCGATTGTCAAGTCATTAAAGCGGGATTGTGCCCACCCTCCATGAACTGCAAAGCGAATTTATGGCGGAACTCATGGACCAACCCAATGAGTTCAGTCGTCATGTGTCTCAACAAGGGAGTATTAGTCCCGAACGGCGTATTCAAATTTATGCCGATGCCTATAGAATCCGGCTGCGCGAATGCATTGAAGTCGACCATCCAATATTAGGTCAATACTTAGGCGATGAGTTATTTGACCGAATGGTCGAGGGTTACATCAGAGCCTTTCCGTCTACCTTTTCGTCCCTGCGGCATTTTGCCGATAATTTGCCTGAGTTTTTGGGTCAACAGTTTCCCTTCAAAGATTGTCCGATATTATCGGATATCGCCCGCTTCGAAAGGTTGTTATTGTTTGCTTTTGATGCAGCGGAATCCAAACGGGCCAATATAGCCGATTTGCAGGCTATTCCAACCCACAAATGGCCGGAAATGACAATTCGGCTGCACCCCAGCGTTCAATTGTTTCCAACCCCGTGGAATGTGGTGGAAAGCTGGCGGGCGCTTAAGCAAAAGCAAACGCCGCCCGATGCAATAGAAGGCAAAGAAAACGTCTGGTTGTTATGGCGAAATAGTGAACAACTAACGGAATTCAAATCGTTGGACGATAGCGAACATTCAATGATTATGGGTGTCCTTAATGGTGAACCATTTTCGACCCTTTGCGAATCCATAGTCTTGTCCAATATGAAATGGCCCTGAACGGGAGCCGTGATTCCAACGTGAAACGGCCCTGTACCTGAGGAGTAATTTCTGCTCATGATGGTCACCTATGGTGATCTATATGAGTGACAAAAAGATAAAAACATTGGATGACGTCCGCATCTTTCTCGAAGGAACTGTGGAGGTTGAGTTTTCAATTACCAACAAGGAAGAGCGCTACCAGTGGATTCGGCGTACATTGGTCAAATTCAGTTATATCTCTTGCAGCAAGAACGGTAAGGGATTGATCATCCGCTATCTGGAGCAGGTGAGTGGCTATTCTCCACGGCAAGTGAAACGGCTGGTACAGCAATACAAAAAAACCGGATACATCAAGCGCCAACAGCGTACAGCATCGGGATTTGAACGCTTCTACCGCCCTGAGGACGCAGTGCTGTTAGCTGAGACCGACAAGCTCCATGGGACACTCTGCGGTGCAGCCACCAAGAAGATCTGTGAGCGGATGCTTTTGATCTATGAGGATTATCGCTATGGGCGCTTAGCAAAGATTTCGGTTGCCCATCTCTATAATCTTCGTCATTCTACGTGTTATCAACGACAGCGCCGCCAGTTTGATAAAACCGCTTCAAAACGCTCTCAGATAGGCGAGCGACGAAAACCCAATTCAGAAGGTAAACCAGGCTTTCTACGGATCGACACAGTCCATCAGGGCGACCTGGATGGGATCAAAGGGGTTTACCATATCAATGCGGTTGATGAAGTCACGCAATTTGAATGTATATTCTCCGTAGAACGGATTACTGAGCGTTTCATGATTCCGGTCCTGGAGATGCTGATCGAAATCTTCCCTTTTGTCATCCTGGCATTTCACGCGGATAACGGTTCGGAATACATCAATCATACCGTGGCAAAACTGCTCGGAAAGCTCCATATTGACCTGACCAAATCACGCCCACGCCATTCCAACGACAATGCACTCGCCGAGTCCAAGAACGGAACCATCATCCGCAAACATCTGGGGTACGACCATATCCCGGGGTACTGGGCGCCTCAACTTAATGAATTTCACAGAGAGTATTTCAACCCCTATATCAACTTCCATCGTCCTTGCTTTTTTCCTGTCCCAAAAGAAGACAACAAAGGAAAGGTGAAAAAGAGCTATCCCTACAAGTTAATGATGACACCCTACGAGAAGCTCAAATCATTACCTGATGCAAACCAATATCTCAAACTGGGGACCACCTTTAAAAAGCTGGATGCAATTGCCTTCTCAATCAGCGACAATGACGCAGTCAAACAGATGAATGAGGCCAAACGTAAACTTTTCAAAACCATCTTTGAGCAGGAGCGGAGTATTGCCTGATTTGCCTCTTCAGGTAGATTCTCTACCCCTCTGTTTCAGGGCCATTTATAGATTGGAATAGACTTTCCATGGCGCACTTTATTCCCGAACAAAAGGTCAGCGAACAAACCGTTGAATATTTACTGGCTTGGATTCAGTCCGGGATCATTCGCAAATTGATCGCTTAACCCTGGATGCAAAAAAAGGACTAAACAGGTATTTTTACCTGCCAGGATGAACGCTAAAGGGGACGCTACCCTTTTTTACTAATATTTAACTCTAAACAGATATTAACATGCTTGCGTATTTTACGCGTTAAAGGGTAGCGTAGCTTTATTTTGTCCGAGTGCAAGCGATTGTTAGCCGACGTATAATATATAAAACAAACTGTATTTAGAAATAGTTATGCCCACAATTTCAATGTTTTACGGAATTATTATCCGTATGTACTTTTTCGATAACCAGTAACATAGCCTACCGCATATACATGTGCATTACCAAGATTATAGTGCTATTGTCGAGATCCCTAGCGGCTCAGTCATTGAGGGAAAATTACCAAAAGCCAAACAAAAACTCGTGGATGCTTGGATTGAAATTCATAGAGATGAACTTGTGGCTGACTGGGAGCTCGCAATTAATGGCGAACCTGTATTTAAAATTGACCCATTGAAGTAGACATTAAGATGAATCCTTGCGTTGTTAGCGTTGAAGTAAAACAAGAATACATATTAAAGCTAGCTTTTGAAAACAAGGAAGTTAGGTTGTTTGATGCGAGCCCATTTTTAGACAAAGGCGTATTCGAAGAACTGAAGGATTTCAATTACTTTAAACAAGTAAAAGTGGCATTTGGCGCGATCGAATGGCCTCATGAGCAAGATTTTAGTAAAGATACCCTCTATTTACTAAGTACTCCGTCAGACAGCATCAAGGTAGGACAGCCAGTTACCCGACTGCCCCCTCACAAATCCCGGCGAGCGGAACTACCGCACCGGGCTTTTCAAAGTTGCTCGCTTCGCACACGGTCTTTAAATACTTAGAAGGCATGACAAATGCGTGGTTTCGCTAAGGGAAAGTCTTTGAGCAATGCCTTAAACCCCGTCCAGTTATAACTGCGCTTCTGACTGCGCCGATTGAGCCATTTCAACAGGATCGATTTTACCTGATAAAAATAATCACTCATACTCTCGGAATTACCCCGGATACCGTAGTAATTCCAGTACCCGCGCAGTTTTCGGTTCAGTGTCGCAAATAACAAGGCTTTCGGCAATCGGCAGTGTTTATTACACCAAACCTTCATGGTCGCTAAAGCCGCTCGATATTTCTTGCGGGACGTACGGCGTTTCAGCACAATATGACCTCGGCGCCCTTTTCCCCAAAAGAATTCAAAGCCCAGGAACTCAAAGCGCCGCTTCGATGTCCTGTCGAACTGGATAATATCGGTCTTTTCAGCCGCGACTTCCAGTCCAAACTTCGCCAAACGCTTGGGCAACACTTCATAAAAGCGTTGCGCATCTTCCTCTAATTCAAACGCACACACAAAGTCATCGGCATATCGACACAGGTACACCCGGCCTTTGCAATGCGCTTTAACGCCCTCTTCAAACCACACATCCAGTACATAATGCAGATATACGTTCGCCAGGATGGGCGAGACTATGCCGCCCTGTGGGGTACCCGTTACCGGGTGCAGTACCTGTCCGTCAATATCCAATATGCCTGCTTTCAACCACCGCCGAATAAGTTTCAACAGTGGCTTGTCATCAATGCGCTTCATCAGCATGTTCAGCAACTTGTTATGGTCGATAGTGTTAAAGAAGCCTTGAATATCCGCTTCCACAACCCAGGCATAATGCCCCGCTCTCAATACCGCCGACAAGTCCTTTATGGCCTTATGCGCACCTGTTCCCGGCCGATACCCATAGCTACAGGACAGGAAATCCTGTTCGTAAATCGCTTCGAGTATCTTTGCCACCGCTGTTTGCAGCAGTTTATCGGCAATCGCCGGTATCCCCAAGGGTCTCAACTTTCCACCCAGTTTAGGAATATACTTTCTAAGCACTAACTTCGCCCGATACCAGCCTCCTTTCACGCTTTCTACCAGGTTTTCGGCATGGCTGACCAGATTTTGTTCGTATTCATACGCACTTTTCCGGTCCACACCCGCCGCCGCTTTCTTGTTGATAAACTTCCAACTCCAAAGCAGAAACTCTACGGTGAGCAGATTGATTAGATTTCGGAACCGATAGGCTCGGTCTTGTGCCGCTTTGTTGGCTATTCCCCTCAGTGAGGTTGGCATCGTATTCTCCAGTTCTTCATGCCCGGTACGTGTTTCCTGTGAGGGCTACACAACTTTGTCCACCCCTTCCCCATGTGATCGGCTCTCCCGTCTCAGAGTACTATGAGTGAATCTGACTCCCATACCGTCTTCAGCCCGCCTTCTTTCGGTTGGATAGACTTACCCGCATAAAACGACTGGTAGGTTTCGGTTTGCCTCGGTGTCCGGGTTTCCCCTTACGTGGCTAAATATCCACATACCTTGAACCGTTTCCGGGAACCGTATGGATCTCACAAGTTCCTGCCGCTTCTCTCCACACATGCCACGCCCCTGGACACCGACAGCCCCTCCGAAGTCTCACCTTAGCGACTTCTTTGTTTTGGCTTCCGTCACGTTAAAAACGTCGCCGACTGCATTGATTTTGCTAACGATGCTGACATGGCTTCAGGGATGTGCGAATCCCCTGTGGCCTATGTGGTGCTCTGTGTACGCTTCACATGTCCTCCTTTGTTCACGTGGGCCGCAGTCGTAACCGCTAGCCACGCTCCGCCGGATGCGCAACACTTGATACGGGTGGTGAGTTAGACCTTACGAAATCCACTCCTTGGATTTCTCCCGTCTGGGTCTTTCACCCAGAAAGAAGCGACAAGCTTCGCTTGTCGCACTAACGCCGCAAATCACCGGGGGCGAACAGCAGTGCGACGAAGGAGCGGCGCTGTTTGACTTCCGAGGAAATCAATGGGGTCGCTACCCTTTTTTTTCAGTTTCTTTGGCCTTCCAGGACGACGATGTTCGATTCGACGACCAATCATTTTTTCAACTTCTTCAATGTATCGGTTGTTGCCGGTCAGTTGCCTCTTGCAACCGACTCCTGGATTAATGCCCATTCTCCAACAGGAATCACGCCTTGGACATATTCTCGATACCGTAATCGCCGCTCTTCACCGCTATTTCCTAGAGCTAAATAACAGGGGTCGTGATCAGGGATGACCGATCCCCTGTCACTTACCCGCGCATTGTAACTTGACCACGGATATTCTCCCGCATCGACTACCATGCGCACTCGCACTGGATTTAATTCAACATACCGACAACACGCAAGAAGATATTCGTCGGTTTGAATCGGGCTTGATTTATATCGGCTCTCCCATAGGGTTACGCTGCGTCCTTCTAACCGATTCACATACCGCGTCTGCCGTCCGGATAGTCGCTTCATCAATTGTCCCAGCCGCGCAACTTCATTAGGCGGTTCAACAATCAAGTGGATATGATTGGTCATTAAACACCAAGCATAAACGCGTACTCCATAAACATTCCGGTATTCCGACAACGTCTCCAGATAATATTCATAGTCGTGGCTTGCGGCAAAAACCACTTGTCGATTATGCCCCCTTTGCACGATATGATGCGGGTAATTAGGCAATACTACGCGACCAACTCTGGGCATTTCTCTTCTAACCTACAGCTAATACTAAAGTTGTTAACATTGTAGTTTAATAAATAAATCTGTCCCATTTTTTTGATCTTGGTTTTGTTGGCGGTACTGTCAGGCCCGTACTTTGCCAGCGAAGTTCGGGTTGCGGCGGCAGCAAGTTTAACCTTTGCTGCTGATGAATTGGTGCGTGTTTTCGAAAAAACTTCAACGCATAAAATAAAGATAATATTGGGTTCATCACGAAATCTGATGCGTCAAATTGAACAGGGGCGCCTTTTGAATTGTTCTTAAGCGCCGATGAAATAACCGTGACGGAGTTAGTTGCTAAGTCGCTAACTCGGGGCAGGGGGGTTGTGTACGCAGTGGGGACACTGGTTTTATTCAGAGCGGAATTCTCCAAACTATCACTCGATTCCGAGCTCAATGATCTGTCGCATTGGATTCGAACCAAGAAACTTAAACATTTGGCTATTGCCAATCCGAAGACCGCGCCCTACGGAATAAAAGCGCAACAAGCTTTGCAGCGAGTGGGGATTTGGGTTTTAGCGAAGCCTCTTCTCGTGCAGGGTGATAATGCAGCTCAGACCGCTCAATTTGCCCTTTCATCGGCGGATGCCGCTTTAATGCCTTATTCTCTGGCATTGAGACCGATATTTGCGAAACGTGGCGCCTATGTTTCTGTTTCGAAACATCTCTACGAACCTTTGAGTCATAGGATGGTACTGCTCAAGGGTGGGGGTGATGTCGCCCTAGAATTTTACCAATTTCTTCAAAGCCCGCGCGCTAGATTGATTTTTGAGTCCCATGGGTTTGGGGTTCCGGACTAGGAGGCTGTCCGAGAATAGCGATCGTCGCGAGGGCAAGTCTGATTGAGTCAGGTTTTTTGATCATTTGAGGCGAATAGCAGGGCTATTTAACGAAAATGATCGGAAAATTTGGCCAATCAGGCTTGTCCGCAGTAGATCAGTCTATTTTCGGACAGCCTCCTAGTATACTCCGTCAATACAACCTTGATGGAGTTCTAAGTAGGAATTCACAAAGCCCAAGGTGAAAGACCAGTTGACAGGTTTTGGTTCTTCGAAGGACCATGTTAACCGTAAACGTTGATTAATTTGACTATCAATTTTTACAACAACGTCCCATTCGAATAGAATCAATTGGCAGGTCAGTCTTCGAGCATTAGGCAGTTAACAATATGTCCACCTCCAACCAGAAATCAAAAAATTCCAACTATTGGCAAAACCCTTTTGAAAAATTGATTGCTAGGGCAACCGCGAATTATCGGGCGATGTATTTCAAAGCCAAGGAATCGCTCGGTCACTCGAAACGGGAAATTATCGTCTACCAGGTCGAACAATCGCGTGATAGTTTTGAGATTGCCAAAACGCAATTTCAAAATGCGCTGGATCAGTTTAGCGATGTGACACATTTCCACGGCGGTGATTTGGAATCGGTGTATCGAAAACTTAAAGTCGAATACGAACTTAGCCGGGATAAAGCAAATGCCGTCAGCGAGCGGATCGGTGCCATTGAAAAAGTGGCCGATTCGCTGTTCGAGGAATGGCACGATGAACTTTCAGAATACAATAACCGCACACTGCGCGTTCAGAGCCGAAAGCAACTTAAAATGACTCAACGACAATATGGTCGGTTAATCAAAATGATGCACCACGCCGAGGCTAAAATCCAACCTGTTCTGGCAGCCTTTAATGACCAGGTTTTGTTTATTAAACATAATATCAATGCTAAAGCTATTTCATCTTTGCACAAAGAATTCGTTTTGGTCGGTATCGATACAGTGACGCTGATCTCTTCGATGGAAAAATCAATCAGTGAAGCTAATGCCTTTATGACTTCCCTGGTAGACATCCCAGCTTTACCCCAAGTTGAATCGTAACGCGCTAAAGACCTCAGCGGGAAAAAAGGGAACGGATTTATTTATGGCGTAGATACATTCTATTTCTCAAAAAATAAATCTGTCCTGGTTTTTGCTTTTTTCCCGCTGTTTTTAGCAATATTCAAGTGCTATTGGTAGCGACGTTGGCGTTTGGCACTTAAATGACCGTGTATAAAAATAAATCTGTCCCCTTTTTTTTGGCGTTAATTTCATCTATTGAGGATATATGTTCTTCTGATAACTTATTAAGTTCTTTTTTATTTTCATTGAATCCTTTCCAGACATTATCCAAATTATATTCAGACTGATTACCAATTAAACTAGAGTTATTAATTACTTCATTTTGAATTAGTTCGAGTTTAAATCGAATGCTATCATATCGACTCCTTAAATTATCACCTTCATAAAATGTCTGATAGTAGAATGAAATCAGGATTAGTAGCATTCCTAAAATCTCTAAGCCCCCAGTCCATTTTTCTCGTCTTGATGAATTGATAAAACTCTTCATATTGTTCGTTTAACGGCCTGCCTAACTGGAAAAACAAAGCGTAGTGAGGAACGAACGTAGCTTTATTTTTGCCATGTTGATGCGATGGTTAGCCTTTACTTTCCAGTGCCGCATATTCATTTATAAACTGAATAAAGGTCTTTTTGCCTAAATACCCTTCAGGAGGAGATATTAGTTTCAATCTCTGAAAATTAACTAATTCATTTTTAGCTAGAATAGGATTAGCAATGGGCTCACCTTTGTAATACCCAAATTGACCTAATATATCAAGTACTTTAAAAGCTAAATCTTCTTTTTCTTGTGAATTATGTTCAAAATTAATTGTAGTTCCAAATTTTTGAAAATCTAATTGTAAACTAACTATTTTCTGAAGAATCCCCGTAATTGATGTGGTACAATTTGCTAATCTAGAAATTGCAGTATCTTGCTGAATTTTGCATTCCTGATGCTTCAAACCTATTTCTTCATTTGCCTTAGATAAAACCACCTTTTGACTTACAACACTTTTAATTTCGTTAAGCGTCCCAGACACGGTCAATCATTGAATTTCAAGAGGCATACTCTGAATAAACTCACTAACATCATCACTTTTTTCTAAAAGTGCTTGTATTGCCGTTACTACATCATCAGCCGATGATCTTTGTAATTCTGGTGGCAACCGTTGAATTAAAGTTGTTAGAACTTCTTTTTCATTATCACCACCTTGAAATCCAGAAATTATTTTTAGTACTTTATCCAAACCATCTTCAGATACTGTAGTTTTGACTATTCCAGAATTAATGCTTGGAGCTGTTATCTCTGGGCTATCATAAAAGTCTGTAGTTTGAAAAATCCCCATTGTAGCTCCAATCAATTCCAAAATAAGCGCAGCAAATAATGCTTTTAAATACCCTGGCTTAATATTGACTTTCTGGATAATTCCTAGAAGGGTGATTACAGCAGTAGCTATAAAGATAAGAATAAAAACAGAAAATAGAATCCACTTTATTATCATATTTACTCCTTTATGTGATATTTTAGGCTACGTTTAATTAACAGGCTCTTTTTTCATTGGCCGGTTTTTGGCCGATGAAAAAAGAGTCCTTGTTGAATTTCTTGTGTGTGCCCGGCATGGGCATGATTTTATGGGGTGCAAGTCCCCTGTACATTATCCAGAAAGGAGTTATATTTGACAACTTTAAAAGTACTAGCCAAGGGCAAGGTGCGGAAGGGCGACCGACCCGCTGAAAGAAGCCTAAGTGCAAACCTGCGAGCCAACGGACAGAAACTACATATAAGGCCGAACCTCAGGGCGAGTCAGCACAACATGACGAAGCCCCTCTGGATCACTGGGGGAGGGTAAATGTAGTGGTTGTGCAGGGAAAGATCATGTTTTTACCCGGGGAGATCTGCCTGCCTAAGTTGCCTAACGGCAGCGGTGGAACAGAGCCTGCGAAGGTGCGCGTTAACAGGGCAGAAGTCAGCCGAGGACGAGAACCCAATGATGTTGTTGGGGAAAGGTCTGAAGGCAGTGTGATAAGGTGGTGCTCGTGAGCTTTGGTCATTCGCAAACCCCGACCGGGGAATTGGAGGCCAGGCGCGTCATGAATCCATCGCCTATCGATCTTGCATCGGTGGAATGCATCGTATTGAATACGTGTATAGCCAAAGAGCGCTATGGTGCAAGATTCATCATCCGGCTACGGCCCGATAGACACTTGATATGAAGTCGATTTGCCCGATGAAGTATCTCAAATCAAGTACCACCCGCATAGCGGGTGGTTTGAGGAAGCCCCCTTGAAGGGGGCTAAGAGCTTATATTTAGGTGGAATCCTCAACCCCAAAGAACTAGCATAACTTTCAATAAATAATTCCACATCAAACTGGAAACATATTTTTGAAACTGCTCTGAATATTAATCCCTTAATGTTCCATCTATTGTTTTTTCCGATGTTTCAGCGTGATCCAATTCTTCTTATTACCTTGACGGATGACCAAGTGAATTTAACAAATCTTTACGCTGGAACGGCAGAGCCTATTTGCATCGCACCGGCAGAGCCGGTGGCTTAATGTAAGGAGTTAATACCTGGCTAGGCGCCGTATACGGACCCGTATGTACGGTGCTGTGGGAGGGGACTACTTGAGTAGCTCCCTATCCCGATTGGACGAAGCCGCTATCGCGGAGAAAAGACCTCGGGCTCTGATTAAATATAAAATGTAACCTCAACCCCTCGCACCGAGGGGTATTCAACCACGAATATGAGGTTACAGTGTCATGACAACACCCTTCAATAGAAATTTCAAGTAGGATTATCAAACGTTACTGCAACACCTTAGGCTTAAAGGTCTTCAACCTAAGACGATAGAGGCCTATTCGCGCGGCATTCGTCGCATTGGCTTGTACTTTGAGCATCAGGTCTATGATCTTTCAGAGCAGCAGTTGACGGATTATTTCTCGAATCTTCTCAGTACGCATTCCTGGAGCACGGTTAAGCTCGATCTGTATGGCCTCAAATTCTTCTATCAGCATGTCCTCCATAAGCCCTGGGTGAACGTTGATTTGATTAAGCCACCGCGGACCACACGTTTACCGGATATCGTTACCATTCTCGGCAGTCGTGAGTTAACAGCGAGAAAAGCGGGGCAAAACTACCCTCTCCATCGTAGTATGTTTGATGAAAAATTTTGAAGATCGCAGAGAATTAGAGCATAGAACGCCTCATTCAGTTTAATCGTCATCTATTTCATCGGAAACAGCCATCAAGCGGGCACGGATCTGTTGAATCATGCCATTTTCCTCAAGTCGAAAGAATTGTTTGAGGAATAATGGCGCTAAAATTTGCTTGACGGTTTTCTCCGATGGCAAATCACGCGATTGAGTGCGAAGATAAAGCGAGTGCTCAGACCAAATCGTATCTTGATACTGGAGCGCAATCAATTGCATTAACCCCAAGGCAATGGAGGCACAGAGCACGAAGATTTCATAGGCTCGCCAGCACGCTTGAACGGTATGAATATCCTGGGGCTGTGGGGCTTTGAGAAGACGATTGGAAAAGGGGCGTCTAGAATGTTTTGGCAATTTTTTAGTCCAAAAACGAAATTTAAAGGCGCCGATCACATGCTTTAACATCGCGAACATGATTTCAATGCGGGTTCTAGCACAATACAGTTCAACGGCATCAATGGCTGACAGCGTTAAATCGGAACTCATTAGAACCATTGGGCCTTTTGAGGTGACGGCGAGAATAAATAACACCTGATCAGCGATGGGCCGCCATAACAGTGTAAGCGTCATAACCCGGATGGATTCGGTTTTACCGTAGACTTGACAGGTCACCGTCTCAAACAAATGAAGGTGGTCGAAGCATTCTCTTAAACACACTTTCTCGCCATAGAGCGGCTGAGGTCCGGGTCGAGAGGCGGGTTTCGGTGGCGCGGGGAAATAACCCACATAGCTATTCTTGGCTTTGACCAGCACCTCAACCCACCGCGCCTGATGCTGGATTGAATAATAGTGGCAAGCTCGAAATACGCCCCCGGTTGAAAAAAAGGCATCCAACACCAAATAACACAGACAGTGATTCGTCACCGCAAAATGAATCGCCATGGCCACCAAGCGGTCGGTGAGCTTGATCCGACATGGATTATCGCGCTCGTCGTTCAACCCTAAATGAGCCCATCCCTGATGAATTTGAAGCTGCAAAGGACAACAAAAACAAGCGGATAACGACCCGATCAAGATGCCAATGCTGCCCCAACATTGGGCCCGAAAATAGCCGGGTTTCGTTTGCGTCTCCGATGACTCGTGCATCGATACCACGCCGGGCATCTTGCGTCCATCTTTGATCACCGCGGTATGGTCACCCAGAAGTATCGCTCGTCCAGCTACTTCAACGGATTTTCCTTGGCGATTCACAAAATCTTGCCAAGCATCGAGCAACGCCCCATAGACATACGCTTTGGATCTAAAAAAACGGAGCAAGCGGTAATAACCAAGTTCATCTAATAGCCAGAAACGACACAACGACGTCACGCCGATCATTTCTCCTGCCCCCATAAATCCAATCACAATGGCGCAGAACAACAACCAAGTACTCGATCTGGAAAAAACGCTTTGAAAGCTTTCTAAACTCTGAGAAATATACTGTTGCACGGGGTCTCCTCCTTCCATCTGTACTTCTACAAAGAAAAGAAGGATCCGTGTTTTTTTAGCAAATGTCTAGTCGTAATTATCGATTTCTATTTTCTACACTACTCATCTTTTATGAACACCAGTGGGCAATCTTAAAGCGCAGAGCTATCAATGGGTGATAAGACTTTCTTCCGTTGGTCGAGGTGACACATCGAAAAAATGAATTCAGGGCCTGAATAGTTACGTCAAATCGGATAGAACTCGTGACTGACGAGTTACCATTAAGGAAGCGTCGCGTCTCTTTATGGCGGCCCACAAGTTGAGCTACCGGGTGTTGACTTACTTGAGGTGCAAAAAATCCTCGGCCATAGGAGCCTCTTAACCACCGCCAAATATACCCACCTGACAGAGCCAGTACAGACCGTCACACAAAGACCCTGATCAATGATCTGATGAATGGCTTCTCCATCCAATGGGGGAAGGTCAAATGATACTGTTATCATCCAGCAATTCTAAATGCGAACTAGAATCATTATCAAAAAAAGCACTAGACAAATCTGTCCGCTGTCTGTATAACGCAATGGGAAAGTACAACTGGAATTTCAGAAGCCATGAGCTTTCCCTTTCGATCAGGACTACAACCCACGGTTTTCAATCGGCTTGTTGAGCATTTACGTTCGATTACTGAGCGCTTTCCGGACAGCAGGACGGGCGATAATACCCGGTATTCCCTGGCGGACGCCGCGATGGGGCGTTCTCCGTGTTTTTTACCCAAAGCCCGTCGTTTTTGGATGCACAAAGGACATTGCAGGTTAAAAAGGGCTGCAATAATACTCATACCTTGTTTGGAATGACGCAGATTCCGAGTGACAATCATATCCGAAATCTCCTGGATCCCGTTCCGCCCAGTGAACTTTTTCCGGTGTTTTCCGCTATTGCTGATGGGCTCGATGCGTCGGGGCATCTGGATGCGTACCGCTCGATCAACGGCGATCTGTTGGTCGCTCTGGATGGCACCCAATATTTTACTTCACATAAGCTCCATTGTGATCAGTGCAGCGTCAAGCACCACAAGAACGGGACAACGACCTATTTTCATACTGTGATAACGCCGGTGATCGTGGCACCGGGCAACCCTCGGGTGATTCCACTGGAGCCGGAATTTATCACGCCCCAGGACGGCCATGAAAAACAGGACTGCGAGAATACCGCGGGTAAACGCTGGCTGCTTCAACACGGTCGCCGCTACAGTGCATTGGGGGTGACGATCTTGGGTGATGATCTCTACTGCAACCAACCGCTGTGCGAGGCCATGCTCGCCGAAGGCCTGAATTTTATTCTGGTTTGTAAACCGGATTCTCATAAGACCTTATATGAATACGTGGACGGGCTGGAGGTCACCGGCGATGTTCACACGCGCAAGGTGGAGCGCCGCAAGGGCAAGCGTACCTTTACAGATACCTACCGCTGGGTTAAGCAAGTCCCGCTGCGCGACGGGGACGATGCACGCCTGGTAAACTGGTGTGAACTCACCACGACCGACGACAACGGCAAGGTCATCTACAAAAACGCATTCGCCACGAATCATGCCATAACGGCGGATAACGTGGCTGACATGGTACGCGATGGGCGCGCCCGTTGGAAGGTAGAGAACGAGAATAACAATACCCTGAAAACCAAGGGCTATCACCTGACCCACAACTTCGGCCACGGCAAGCAGCACCTCTCGTCATTGCTGGCCACCCTAAATCTTCTCGCCTTCAGCTTTCACACCTTGCTCGAACTATTCGACGCCAACTACCAACTCATCCGCGAATTTCTGCCTCGAAAGACCTTTTTCGATGATCTGCGCGCCTTAACCCGCTATCTATGCTTTGACAATTGGGAAGCGTTGATGACCTTCATGATCAAGGGGCTCGAACTGGAGGCCCCTGACACCAGTTAAAGGGAACCCTAGGATTATCGGCAATTACTTTGCGCCTGTTTATGCCGCTTCAGATAGGTGGGCAGGCGTCATGGTGCCTCCGTAAAAGCTATCGACGGCCTCGCTACGTCTCAATGGAAAATATTCATCGCATCATAAGATCGAGGGGGTGATTTTTAGCCGTAGGTCCGTTTCCCATACTCTTAAGCTCCGAGTACGTCAGATGGATTTCGCATCGACGCCCCAAAATCTTTCTAAATTTAGAATTGCTGGTTATCATCGATCATTAAGACTTTTGGCACCGCGTTTCTGGCGCAATACGCAGGGCAGCTTCTGCCCTCTTATCGCAAGGCACTCGCCGCCATGGAGATTTGCCGGACCCGGCAAAGCCCCAAAATGTTGGTGGGCTGAACTGAAAAAGGGTCTGACCCCTTTTTTCTACTTGAGATGAATTATTAAGAAAATAGCTCTTGCCTGCTTGTAGTACTAACGCCTGCTTCACCGGAAAAATAAAGTGAAGGAGCGTAGCGACGTAGCTTTATTTTTTCCGAGTGTAAGCAATTGTTATATGTATTTATAGCCTATTAAACAGCACACCATCAATTTGATATGAATTGCCATCATAGATTACTGTAATCATTGCTACTCCTTTTTCTGCGTTTGCATATTTTACAGAAAAATTTAACATAAATATTTTGTATAGCCCTTGTTGCCCTAAAAACTGATGCTGAACAAAAAAACCGCTTTTAATTTCCCCTAACGACTGAAAGACTGGTTCCATCTGTAATTTGACGGTTTCTTCTGATAATTGAGAACGCCTAATCGGTCCTAACATTTGATAAAGATTGCTTATATTTTTATCGTTATATGAAGACTTTATTTTTGTAAATAATAATTCAATTTCACTAGAGCTAAGATATGTTGGCAGTTTTATACCATATATACCTGCATTCTGAGTAGGCTGTATTTTTGATGATGTTTCAAGAGTTTTGAGACGGTCTTTATTAATGGTTTCTAAGTCCATTATTTTTAGAGCACCTTCATATGTACCAATTCCTGCTACAAAACCTGTTAATAAAGTTCCAAGCATCCAAACCACAATATTGTTTTCAATTTTTTCTTTAATTCCTGACATATTAATTCTTCTATAAGCAAAGCTAATTAGCTATTGTTGAAAGTATGAGATTGAGGTTTGAACCAGTTAATTAGTCAAGGCGTGTTGAAACAAGCGTAAAGATTTTGTGCTCTTGCTGGTCCTGGTAAATGACCTGTTTGAATACTACCAGGTAGATGAGAAATATAATTAAGTAATCCTCCAATTTGTTGAGGATGATTAATGATACCTATATTTCTTATTGCTTTAATTGCATAGCAATCTGCGGATATTTCTGAATTCAGTGATGGGTGAAGTGCATGATGGGCACACTCATGGGCATACCAAAACTGCCTTACATACTCTGGCAATGAACCAACTACATTAGGGTTTATTTGAATTACAGGTTGCCCGTTATACATAGTATTAGCAACTCCGACATCATTTAGATTTGGGTTGGCTAAATATGGAACAGGAATACCAAAGTATGAAGTACATGGTAATGGGCTTGCTAATACATCAAATGATATATTTAGCAGAAATATAAAAATGCAAATTTTATTCATTTTCGTTCTCCTCACAACATATAACGCCGAGTTAATGCGCCGCTGAAAGCGGTCGCATTGAACGACTTGTTAACTTTCAATAAGCACCCTGCGAATACGTTAACTCATAGCTATGTGAATAAACTTCAAAGATCAAACCAAATGGATCTTCCACGTAACACATTCTGTAGGGCTTCTCACCTGGATAGTATTCACGTATTGGCATTCTTTGTTTACCACCGTTAGCTACAATTTTTTCTACAAGCCCTTCGATGTCGGGGTCCTGCACGCAAAAATGAAACGTGCTTGTTTTCCAGTATTCAAAATCCTTCGGAGTCTCGTTGTTTCTGAACTCAAACATTTCAACGCCTATTTTATCTCCGGTGGACATGTGGGCAATTTTAAAAGAGCCCCAGCCAGTTCCAAATACATCAATACACATTTGACCTATTGGTGTACCTGATTCTTCGGTAATAACAGTTGGCTCCATAATGTGATACCAACCCATCACGTCGCTATAAAATTTCGCTGCCTTCTCTACATCTGGAACGGAAATTCCAATATGAGAAAATGTTCTCGGATAGGTGCTCATGGTATTTTTCCTCGATAAAAATCAAGTACCACCCGCATAGCGGGTGGTTTGAGGAAGCCCCCTTGAAGGGGGCTAAGAGCTTATATTTAGGTGGAATCCTCAACCCCAAAGAACTAGCATAACTTTCAATAAATAATTCCACATCAAACTGGAAACATATTTTTGAAACTGCTCTGAATATTAATCCCTTAATGTTCCATCTATTGTTTTTTCCGATGTTTCAGCGTGATCCAATTCTTCTTATTACCTTGACGGATGACCAAGTGAATTTAACAAATCTTTACGCTGGAATGGCAGAGCCTATTTGCATCGCACCGGCAGAGCCGGTGGCTTAATGTAAGGAGTTAACGTCGCCGTTAACCGGTAATTTACAGCTTTGTTAAGCTTGTGTAAAATGGCGCACCGCGACTTACACAAGCTTAACAAAGCTGTAAATTATCCGCGTTGAACGGCCTTGTTAGAAGGCAACATCTACAAACTTTCATTTTTAACACGTCTTTCCTCTAGTAATGCAAGTAATTTCGGATTTTTGAAGCCAAGTTTATCCGAACAGGCTTTTACCATTGAAATTCCAAATTCAGTAATTTTATACTTTATTAGAGACTCTTCTTTCTCTTTGGCTTAATCAGAAAATATTTCGGGTGTAACATATAGGTAATTAGTTTTTATTGCCCCTAGCTCCAATAACTTATTTATTGAATTAACCCGAGAGTCATTGAGAACAGAGGTTTTAATCGAGTTTATAATAGGATGTGTAATGGCCTCACTCATTGTCTCAACCAATAAAAAGTAGCTGGGTTCATCCAATAATTCTATTGATTTATTTACTGCAAGATTTTTACGAAGATCAACCTCATTAAGACCTGACATCATTGCGGCGTCTATTTTTTCCCTAGCACCTGAAACATCGTTATCTGGATCGTATTTGTTAACTCTAATATTTGAAGTATCGAACAATAATCTATCAGAGTCAGAACGAAACATTATCACTTCTTCAGCTAAGCGGATAGATTGAGCCATTCCTAGCTCGTACATAACATTGCCGCTTCTGATTGCTTTTCCATCAATATTTCCAATCGATGTTATATCTACGAAAATTAATCTGCTATTTGAAATACCCATCAATATCTCAGATAATATAGAGTCACTTATTGATCGATCATCGACTATAATTGGCTCAAGCGATTTCCCGTTGACTTGAATATTTCTTATAGCGGGAGAAATTACATTCTCCCATCGATAATTATATTTTTCTTCGAAACTCATTGCTACAAAGACATTATTCTCTCGCGGAAATGGTGGGAACAATGAAAATAAATTAGCAGGATACATAATCTACTCCGAAATTTCTTTTCCTTCTAACGTTTGAGTTAACCGGCCTTTTTATACAGAGCATAGCGAAGCGAAGCGGCGTATAAAAAGGTCGGGTTGAATGACTTGTTAGAAGGCAACGCTAGCATTATTGCGCCTCAAGTACTTTTTGCCACGCATTACTTGGCTTTTTATAGGCATCATCTACGAGCCAAGTATTGCCCCATAAACGCTCATGAGCTTGTATTTCGTTTTTTATTGTTTCACTTTCTGCGCCACGCTCAGTCAGTGCAAGAATTACTGCTGCACTAGCAAGATATTTATCATATAGCCGCCTATCTTCAGCTTGGTGTGTATTTTTGGAAGCATCATTTAGTTCAAGAATATACGCCGCTAGTTCCATTTTCATATTTATCTCTTGACCTTCTAACGGTTGATCTCACCTGACCGGCAACACATAGTGTAGCGAAGCGAAACGGAGTGTTGACTGGTCAGGTGTAGTGATTTGTTAGAGGCTCTAACCTACCTGATTAATTTTGGTGCTACCGCATTGTTAGCAACGCCAGCCACCGACTTTTATAGAAGATAGTATCCAAACAATAATCCATATGCCTGCCGTTAAAACAGATAAAATTAAGTGCAGTATATGATTTGTGCTTTTTCGTCTCACCATAACTTGTTTATTACACGCTTCACACATTCCGCTTTTTTCTTGTGCTGCCATTTCATTTCTCCTATGTAGGTGACTTTATTGGTACATAGTGGTTAAGTTAATATATTGATTGCAATATTGGAAGTTTAGATATTAATTTTGTTGACCTCTAACGTCTAAGCTGTGCGGCGTGAACGAAGTGCGGCGTGAACGAAGTGCGGCGTGAACGAAGCGCAGCGTAGTGAACGTCCGAACGAGCGCATTGTTAGCCATTTTATTCGTCTATTTTATGTGAATCTTCACTAACGCTTTGAGATACTTTTCTTTTCTTTGTTTCAAAAGGGCCAAATAGTCCAGCTAGTGATACGTACACTAATGATAACCCCGCAAGGGCTATATAGACTTGCAGGAGTCCTCCGAGTTTTGTGATAAGACTTAAGTCAATAGAACAGATAAGAATAATAACTGCCGTCGGCAAGGCACTAGCTGATAGAGCACGTATTATTAACTCTTGCAGGGTAACTTCAATTGAATTTTTTTTGCAATAACCATAAACCGATATAAATGCAATAATTGAAAGAAGCACCGATGCTACGCTCACGTGCTCTGATTTAATAAGCGAAACCCAATCCATTATTTCGCCCCCACAATAAAACTAAGTAAAGCTACTACCAAGCTAACCGTACCAACCAGTATTGCTATTGCACTTCGTGTTTGTGATAAACGGTGAAGCTTTGCCTCAACTACTGCAGTTTCTGCCAACGGTGCTAATGCATATAGCTTTTTATGTATTTCATTTAAATCTGAAAATAATGATTCATACTTATCTATATTGAAATATTCGCCTGTTTTTAACTCAACTAAACTGCTTTTTATTTCTTGTGACTTTTCAAGATATTTTGCTGCTTCTGGCAATGACTTACTTATTTGACTCCAGTTACCTCTATAGCCATGAACCAGAGCATCTATTTGCTCAAGAAGGTATACGGTTCCAAATTCATATGCGTCTTTCCACGCGCGTCTACAGTGTGAACTGGCACGCTTTAATTCTTCTTCTTTGCTATGCTCGTCAATATCATCGCTCATGGAGCGAGCCATATGATATCCAGCATATCGAAGCTCAGTGATAGCAGGAATAGAAGTTTCACCTGTTATTGCTTCGGTTCTCTTTACCGCTACTTCAGCAGAAAGAAATAATCTTGAAAATTCATTATCCGTCATATTTTCGACTCATTTTATTCTCGGCTAACAGTCATATAGACAGATTCTACTACGACTGGAATAGGCGGAATCCGTATATCGCCTTAATTCAGTTTTCCGCCTAGTCGCTTTTATTCGCCTATACTTTCTCATAAATCGCCTAATATTCTGAAAACCTTCCCGTCAGCGTAGTGGATTCATGAAAAAAACACAACCAAACCAGGATGATAGTATCAACCGCTTTTGGGATCGTTTCTTAAAAGTCTTACACGGTCAAGGCGTTAAGCCGCCAAACGATCGATGGTACGTTGTGCGCGCGGAACACTATATCAAAGCGTTTCCGGATAAGCGTTTAGCGAATCACTCAAAATCTGATTTAGAAGGCTACCTTAAAACACTAGGCAGAAATTCAGCTCTTGAAGATTGGCAATTTAGACAAGCTGTACATGCTATACAGATTTTGTTTCGGCATATTTTGGCGGTTTCGTGGATTGACCAGATCGACTGGCCTTTCTGGGAGCAGTAAGCCATGCGACTGTAGCGCGAGACTATCAAGAGCTGCCGATAAACCACAACACCAACGAAATACACATAAACTCAGTAAGATCCGAGAAAAACATCATACGGTATTAAACAACCTGCAATCCGAAATACGCCGTCGAGGATATTCTATTCGAACCGAACAGGCTTACGAGCCCTGGGCATGCCGATTTATCGCTTACTGTGAAAATGCCGATCCCCGTAGCTTATCAAATAAAGAGATTTTGTCCTTCCTTGAATATTTAGCGGTACAGCGGAAGGTTGGGGCCAGCACTCAAAATCAGGCGCTCAATGCACTGGTATTTTTCTATGAAAATGTGCTTAACCAACCCATTGGCGAATTGGGCGATTTTGTTCGCGCCAAACGCCCCAGAAAACTGCCGGTGGTGCTTTCTCGAAACGAAGCGCAAAAGTTGATCGGCGGTTTGGAAGGCGTCTCAAAATTGATGGCTGAATTGCTTTATGGGGCTGGAATGCGATTGATGGAGTGCGTGCGGTTACGTGTGCTTGATGTTGATTTTGGTTATTCTCAGATTATTGTGCGTAACGCCAAAGGTGGGAAAGACCGTGTGGTTCCACTTCCAGCCACGGTTGTGGAACGATTACAAAATCATTTACTTGAAGTCAAGACAAGGTTCGAAGAGGATAAAGCCCGAGGTTTCGGTGCGGTGTATCTTCCTGATGCGCTGAGCCGCAAATACCCGAATGCACCAACCGAATGGAAATGGCAATATGTGTTTCCAAGCGGCCGATTGTCCGTTGATCCGCGTAGCGGCAAGACACGTAGGCGCCATATTCACGAAAACGGTCTTCAGATCAGAAAGCGATTAAGAAAACCGCGGAGCAAGTAGGGATAGTGAAAAAAGTGAATTGTCATGCACTTCGCCATTCGTTTGCTACGCACGTATTGGAAGCGGGCTATGATATTCGTACCGTACAAAAATTGTTAGGTCACGCCGACGTTTCAACCACGATGATTTATACGCATATTTTAAACCAACCGGGAATTGCGGTACGAAGCCCTTTGGATTTCTAATCCACAACTCCCCCAACTACCCACCCTCTGAAGCTCCCGTTTAGCCATAGCCTGAAACCGTCTATTTAGAAATACCGTAAAAAATATCATGGCGAAATAGCCGTAGGGTAATTTCGGGCTTTGATCGATCAATTGAAGCTTATAGAAGGGCTTTGAGGTATGTAAATGATGGTCAGCGTGACGGGAAAGGCCAACCATGGTGTGGAGTGTAAACCATGAGTCGCTGTCCCACGAATCCCGCGCCTTATTATTTCCGGGCGCTCGAACCAATCCCCAATGTTCAAAATAATTGATGGCTTCGAGCTTGCGGACCGCCGTCAAAGCCTGCATTAGAAAAATAAGTAGGGCGATGGCGCCAAAATAATAGAAAATTGTCAGTAACAAACCGCACTCAAAAATCAGCCCCTGAAATACCCGGTGACGAATGATGTCGGTATTCCACACCGAGTGGATTCGCAATCGATTAATTTCTAATTGCCAGGCGCTTTTAAATTGCGCGGGAACGGTACGACGCCAGAAACTGGAATAGGATTCGCCAAACCGGGCGGTCGCGGGATCTTCCGGGGTGCCGAAACGCTGATGGTGTCCACGAAGATGCTCGGTAAAAAAATGTTCATAGCACACCAAGGTCAGTAAAAACCGGCCCACCAATTTCATATAGAGCTGTTTCCGATGTATCAGTTCGTGGGCCAAAACAATACAGGAAAAAGCGGAACTGGTGCCTACGACAATTTTAGCGGCAAACAAGCCGACCAAACTGATCAGAGCGACGTAGGCGGTACTCCACTGGAGTTGAACGGCCATATCCAACAGCAGAACAATATTCAATACCTGAACGACTGCAAGCACCAGCAAAAAACAATCGGATAACCACACCGGCAACCCAGCTGGCTGACATCGACTTTCCGAGGGGCTGATGAGATCGACGATAACCAGTAGCCAAACAGGTACAGCCCAAAGCAGTACCCAAAGACTATGGTGAGGCGCGGCGGTCAAAAATAAAGTCGCATACAGCGGAATTGCGAAGCATAAGCAATGGTTAAATATCTGCTTAGTACTGTGAACGCTCATTCTTTTTAACTCCTATGAGTAAATGCCGAACCTTTCTCCACTTTGTAAGGTAACACAAAAACCGTATTGGAGTTGGAAAGAAATGACTTCCCGAGAGTCACTCTACGTAGTATCTTGGTATCTAATTCTTTTGAAATGCAAGAACCCTAGGATGACAAATAAGTTTTACATCGGCCTCTCGGTAACCTATCACGATTCGGCGCTGGCAATTGTTGACGAACAGGGTGAAATTCTGTTTGCCGAGTCTACCGAAAGGTATCTACAGTACAAGCGGGCTCTAAACTGTGAACCTGACACCATGCTTCGAATTGCCGATTTGATTCGTGGATACTGTGATTCGGCATCGGAGTTTTCGGTAGCTTTCAATTGGAATAGAAAACGACCATTTTACGAGAAGTTTTGTGCACTGGCAGACTACTTCAGTCCGTCGGGATTAATGCGCCCCCGCTTCAGTAAATCATCAACTTTTCTGAAAAAATATCAGCTTTTCCATATGTTGGCTTGTCAAACCCGAAGCATGTCGGGTGGTGGTATCAATCTGGCCAACCGATTGCGCCATGAGTTTCCGCGTATACCGGTCCGGTATCAATATTTTAACCACCATCTGTGCCATGGAATAACAGCCTGTTATAGCAGTGGTTTCGATCAGGCTGTCTGTATAATCGTGGATTCTTACGGGGAATCCGGCTCCCTGGCATTTTACCACTATCTGTATGGTAAACTTAGATTGCTCAAGGAAGTCAAAGGTATCGAAAGCCTGGGTTTTTTGTATATGAAGCTCACCGAACTCTGTGGGTTCGACTGGTTGAAGGGTGAAGAATGGAAAGTCATGGGGCTCGCGCCCTACGGGCACCTCGAGCCCGAGATCCTGGAAATCTTGCGATCAATGATACGGGTTGAGAGTTTGGAATTCCGGCAATCGTTAAAACATGTCCGTAATGGTTTACAAAAGATCGAGGGAATGGCTTTCGACCCTGCTGACATGGCTTATACCGGGCAATATTTTTTTTCTGAATTTATGGAACAAGTGTTATCAAATCTCTATGACTTCGGACTGTCCGAAAATCTGGTATTAAGCGGAGGATGCGCGTTGAATTCCTCATTCAATGGCGAGGTTTTAAATCGAACGAAATTTAAAAACCTTTATGTTCCTTCCGCACCCGCTGACGATGGGACGGCGTTGGGCGCTGCAATGCTGGCTCGAAATCAGGATCATCCCAATGAAATTAAAGGGAAATCAATCTGTTCCGCTTATTTGGGTTCCGCTATCTCGTCGGAAACTCTGGAGCGCTTAATTGAATTCGGTGGGATTTCCAATGCCAAACATCTACCCGAAACTATTTTTCAACACACGGCGGAGCTACTGGCAAAAGGCTGTATTGTCGGCTGGGTTCAAGGAAAGGCGGAATTTGGTCCTAGGGCCTTAGGCAACCGTTCTATTTTGGCCGACCCCAGAGATAAGTCCATGAAGGATAAAATAAACCAACGGGTGAAATTACGCGAGGAATACCGTCCGTTCGCACCCTCCATTCTTCATGAATTCGGTGATCAATATTTCGAGGGCTATCAGGAATCCCCGTATATGGAAAGAACCCTCCGTTTTAGAGCACATATGAGAGCCAAAGTCCCTGCCGTGGTTCATGTCGATGGCACCGGGCGATTACAGACCGTTAAGCGGGAATGGAATAGCCGATTTCATGATCTCATCCAATATTTTCATCGCTTAACCGGTGTGCCGGTTTTACTCAACACCAGTTTCAATGTTATGGGTAAACCCATCATCCATTCGGTGGAGGACGCAGTCAGTGTTTTCTTCACCACCGGTATGGATGCGTTGGTCATCGGAGACTATCTGTTTGTGAAACCGGGAGTGGCCGAATCTTCATGAATAACAATCCGACCCAATCATTTCGAGAACCGGAACGCTCGATTCCCGATTTAAATATACGATCCCAGCACGATATTGATATTGGCAATCGAGAGCTATTCCACTATTTAATGCATGTAGAGGATTATCCTGGCGCATTATCAGGCGCACATAAGAAAATCGGAAAACTGCTGTCGAGCTTAAATGAAAGCAAAGGCAACACCGCAACCGATATCCATGGTCAATATATTGACTACTTTTTCAATCAATTAGAACGATGTTTGCGATCCGGGCCAGACACCGATTTAAATTCCCTCAGGTTTCCCTCATGGGAAGACTACACCCAACACGAATATTCGGGCAAAATTAAGGGACCTCAAGAATCAGGCATGGAACAAGCGGCTGTTGCCTTCCGCCTGCTCGCCCCGAGCCTTCTTTTGCAGCCGTGCTGGTTGCAAAGCACCGGGCACGCCAATATTGCCCATACCTCCGCATCAGCTTCTTTATTTCGCATTTATGCCGCTTCGGTTGGACATGAATCGAGAGCTGGTTTAAACCGGAACCGAATCCACCTGACATTGCAAAAATACGGCTTATCGATGCCGAAAATGGAGTCTTTCTCTTCGGTAATCCAAGCAGGAATCCCGGACTGGGCATTTAGACCACCGGCGCTCTACCTTTGCCTTTGCCAGAATATTCGGGCCTTTTTTCCAGAAGTTCTCGGTCTCACTTTGGCCCATATTTTCACCCCGTTGCCAACCCTATACCCCCTACCCTTTCGCGCCATTGACACTTCCGGACCATCGTCATTAGCCGGTGTTCAAGAATCCCCCGTCGAAGATAAAAACAATGTCATTCAAGCTGTTGAAAGTTACCTATCCGATCAATCGGAGACCACCGGTTGGAAGCGAATGCAAACCGGTTTTAAATTGTATTTGAAGCTCCATTCCGAGCTCGCCGCTAATATTGAAATTCACGTGGCCCGGCATCAAACCCGCAAGCATCGGGTAATTAACATTTTTCGGCGAAAGGCCATCTACGCCGCCGGTCATCACCGTGATCTAAAACTGGGTGACCGTTCATTGGATGAATGGTTTTCAGCTCAGGAATTCGATGGCGGCGCCTTCCTGAAAGAGCTCTTCAAAGCAGGATACTTCGATCGGGAATCTCCCCACGACAGCTTATTTTTAAAACAATTGATCGCCTTCGATGGACCGATGTTCGGGGTATTCACCAAACAAGAGGTCAACACTATTGTTGATTGGCTGGAAAATCTTCACACTAATCAAGCCATCGTCACCAACGATTTTTTCGAAGAAACACCACCTTTCCAGCGGCAACAACAGATGATTCCCTCGGTGGTGAAAAACTACACTCGCCGTGAACTATTCTATTCCCTCTTGAATATCGACCATTTCCCCGAAATTTTACCGGTAGCTAAAAAGCGGGTAAAACATGCGCTAGCGGGTGCGAATAGGTCTATTGCGCGTAACAATACGGACGATTTGGGTCTGACACGCTACAGCCACCGAACCTTTGAAAAACGCATCCAAACACTCTATCAAAAGGAAATCAAAAAGTATCGGCGGTTTGAGGCGCCCCCCAAAATTGGCAAAAAAGTGTATGAATGGGGAATTCTTCAATTTGCGCCGACAATTTTGGTCGATGGATGCTGGCTGCAAAGTATTGCCAGAGTCGATTGTTGGAACTCGCGGTTGCATTCCAAACTGTTTCAAATCCTAGTGGACGAAATCGGCGACGGGATCCCTGAGCAAAACCACCCCAATGTTTATCGCAAGCTATTACAAAGTATAGATATATCGCTCCCGCCAGTGGATACCCGGGCATTCGCTCACCATCCGGATTTTCTGGATACCGCCTTCGATATACCGAATTATCTATTGGCTATCTCCCATTTCCCCAAGACATTTTTGCCGGAAATCATCGGCTTAAATCTGGCGATTGAACTCGGTGGTTTAGGCTCCGTATATCAGCGTTTAGTGGACGAATTGGAGTTCTGGGGAATTGAATCTCAAATCATCCGCTTACATATTTCAATTGATAACCTGGCCTCCGGTCATTCCGCCATAGCCAGGGAAGTCATCATGTTATATTTGGATGGGATTTTGAATCAGCATGGAGACGAAGCCGTGCAAGACCACTGGCAACGAATCCGAACCGGGTATAACGCATTGGGATTCGTAACGCGGCGCTTCAAACTCGCCATCCTATGGCAATATAGCACCCGGATGTTGATCCCCGAAGTTGCCCGTTTGTCACGATCGTATCTAAACCTGAATCCGTGACTTTAAAGTGGCACGAAGCAAAAGTTCTTGATTCCGAAGCGGTCAAAAAAATACCCCCATAACCGAGCACTCCATCAAGGTCATACTGATGGGTTCTGCGTGTCGAGAATCGGCTAGCCGCCAAGCGAAAAGTTTAGCCGATAAAGTATCGTGAAAAAAGCGACTTGACTCCTTTTTTATGAGCTAAACAAATCGAGCCGGAAAGAGTTTTTCGAAATCGGAAATTTTCTGTATTCAAGGCGAAACACATTTGAAAATGCTGACATCCGGGTGACATTACTTCCGCCCGCCACCTTCGCGGACACTGCGATGCCATAATTATAAACATCGTGTATACTCCCCCCTTTTTTGCGGCTTTGGGGGGAATATGAGACCAAGTGGACGTCAACCTGATGACATGAGACAGGTTGCTATAACGTGCGGTTATACAAAGCACGCCGAGGGTTCGGTGCTGATTGAGTATGGTGACACTCGGGTGATTTGCAACGCAAGCATGGAAAAACGTGTTCCACGATTTCTGAAAGGCAGCGGGAGTGGGTGGGTTACAGCGGAATACGGTATGTTGCCACGCTCAACACACGAACGCATGGGCCGCGAAGCCGCCCGAGGTCGACAGGGAGGCCGTACCTTAGAAATTCAACGGCTAATTGGACGTTCGTTGCGGGCGGCTATTGATCTAAAAGCTTTGGGAGAGCGCACGGTGACTATCGATTGCGATGTGATTCAAGCCGATGGAGGTACACGAACCGCTTCGGTTACTGGGGGGTTTGTAGCCCTTTCGTTGGCGGTTGAACACCTGTTGGCAACAAAAAAGATCGCCAGCAATCCCATTCATGGGCAGGTTGCATCGGTATCCGTCGGCATTTATAAAGGTATCCCGGTGCTCGATCTTGATTATCAAGAGGATTCCGATGCGGAAACCGACATGAACGTTGTGATGAACGATGCCGGGGCTTATATCGAATTACAAGGCACCGCTGAGGGTCATGCGTTTCGGAAATACGAGTTGGAAATCATGCTTTCGTTGGCGTCCAAAGGGATTGGAGAGTTGCGGGAAAAACAGCGGTCCGCGTTGGGATTGTGACGGAAAAAATCGTTTTAGCCAGCGGTAACGCCGCTAAGATCAGGGAGATCCAGGCCATTTTTGGTAACAAACTCATTGTTCCGCAATCGGAATTTGATGTTCCGGAAGCCAAGGAGACAGGTCTCACCTTCGTAGAAAATTCAATTCTAAAAGCTAGAAATGCTTGTTACTATAGCGGGCTTTCGGCTATAGCCGATGATTCAGGCATCGAAGTGGACGCATTGGGAGGCGCCCCCGGGGTGATATCCGCTCGTTATGCCGGTGAGAATGCAAACGATCGGGACAATCTGGAAAAACTTCTCGAAGAACTCGTTGATGTTCCCGATTCGGGACGTAGCGCACGCTTCCACTGTGTGTTGGTATATATGCGTACCGATGCCGATTCCAGTCCGATTATCGCGCAAGGTGTTTGGGAAGGCGTCATTCTGCATCAACCGATTGGCGTAAACGGATTTGGTTACGATCCAATTTTTTTTGTACCGGAAAAGAATTGTTCATCCGCCCAACTGGAGCCGAATATTAAAAACCAGCTAAGCCATAGGGCTAAGGCATTAAAACAACTGATGGAGAAATTTGTTTAGGGGCCTGAATTAGGAAATCTGAATCCTGATGTCTTGTCCTCTATGAACCAGACTTAGCCTGTCGTCAAATCAACCCATGTTCCGCGAAAGAATAGGCCTGTCCGTCGCCGATCACAAAATGATCCAAAACACGGATGTCAAGCAATGCGAGCGCCTGCTTTAACTTTTCAGTAATCTGTTTGTCCGCTTGGCTGGGATTGGTGATCCCGGAGGGATGATTGTGAGCGAATATGACAGCGGCGGCGCTATGGGATAGGGCTTTTTTCACGACTTCGCGGGGATAGATGCTGGCGCCATCAATCGTTCCGGTAAACAGTTCTTCGAATTCAATAATTCGGTGTTGGTTATCCAGGAAAAGGCAGGCGAATACTTCGTGTTGATATGACCTTAATTGAGCAGTCAGAAAATCACGGGTATTTTCGGGGCTGGTTAACGCGGCGCCACGCTCTAGAGATTCCTGAAGATGCCGTTTGGCCATAAGTCTATTCCAGTACGGCCTGCAAAAGTGTAAACTTAGCGGTTCCCAATCCATGGCTTTGACAAAATCGTTTTACGTCAGCTTCTAGTAATGCGCGAAGTGAACCAAATTCGATCAAAAGTTCACGGGCCAAATCGACGGCGGTTTTGCCTTTGACACCGGTTCGAAGAAAGATGGCTAGCAGTTCGGCATCGGACAAAGACTGTGGGCCCCGTTTCAGCAGCTTCTCGCGTGGTCTCTCATCTATCGGCCAATCGGTAATAGGCATTGTTATTTTCTTGGATTATCGCCGAACTCAATTAATAAAGCATAGAAGAGACTGGAATAAGTTGCCATAATTCATCTATATGGGAAAAATAACGGGCAAAAATATCCTGTTGGGGGTAAGCGGTGGAATTGCGGCGTATAAGGCTGCCGAGATGGTTCGGTTGTTACGCAAGCAGGGCGCCAATATACGGGTGGTAATGACTCATGCGGCTACGGATTTCGTGGGACCTCTTACTTTTCAAGCGCTATCCGGCAATGCTGTACATTTGGATTTGCTCGATTCTGAACAGGAAGCCGCCATGGGACATATCAGCTTGTCCCGCTGGGCTGACCGTATCCTCGTTACACCCGCGACAGCTGATTTCATAGCAAAAATTCGTATCGGAATCGCGGACGATTTACTATCCACCCTCTGCTTGGCGGCGAATGCACCCATTATGCTTGCACCGGCAATGAATCAAGCCATGTGGCGCAATCCCGCAAACCAGGATAATATCGAAACTTTAAAACAGCGGGGCATCATCCTCTTGGGTCCGAATGAGGGCGAACAAGCCTGTGGAGAAACAGGCTTTGGTCGAATGCTGGAACCGGAAGATATTTGTGCTGCGTTACAGAATACTTTCTTAGCCCGGATACTCGAGGGACTTTCCGTCCTTATCAGTGCAGGTCCCACGCGAGAGGCGATTGATCCGGTTCGGTACATTAGTAACCGTAGTTCCGGGAAAATGGGATATTCCCTTGCCGAAGCAGCGTTGGAAGTTGGCGCCCGAATCACATTAGTCAGCGGCCCCGTGGCGCTGAGTGTTCCGTCGGTTGATGAAGTCGTACAGGTAGAAAGCGCCCAGGAAATGTTCAAAGCCGTAACTGATCGGGCCGAGTCTCATGACATTTACATTGGCGCCGCGGCGGTAGCCGATTACTCCCCGATCAATAGCCTGTCTAAAAAACTGAAAAAACAGGAAAATGAGACCATACTAACCTTAAAGAAAACGCCCGATATCTTAGCGGCTGTAGCTGCGCTTAAAGACAAACCATATGTTGTTGGTTTCGCCGCGGAAACCCATGATTTAGAACAGTTCGCGAAAGCCAAGCTGAAAAATAAAGGCTTGGATATGATAGCGGCGAATTGGGTTGGCCAACGGGAAGGTGGATTTGAAGACGATCGTAATGCTTTAACGGTATTTTGGCATCGGGGTACTCATCGGCTGGAGATGGCGCCCAAAAAAATCCTTGCACAACGGTTATTAGAACTCATTGCGAAACGCTACGATGAACAAAGTTCAGCTAAAAATACTTGATTCGCGGTTAGGAAAGGAATTTCCACTGCCCGACTATGCAACATCGGGATCAGCGGGACTGGATTTACGCGCCTATTTGGACGATACGCTTATTATTCAACCGGGGGCAACCGAATTGATTCCAACCGGCTTCGCGATTCATATTGCCGATCAAAGTATCGCGGCATTAATTATTCCCCGTTCGGGCTTAGGACACAAGCATGGGATTGTTTTGGGAAATCTGCTTGGATTAATCGACTCCGATTATCAAGGGCAGGTTTTTATCTCCTGCTGGAATCGGGGGCAAGACCCTTTCAAAATCGAAGTGGGTGACAGAATCGCCCAAATGGTTTTCGTACCCGTGGTCCAGGCGGAATTTGAAACCGTTGGTGAATTTGAAGCAAGCCCCCGCGGAGATGGTGGATTCGGTCATACGGGCCGCGGCTAAAATACCGAAGCACAATGAGTTTAAAAAAGATACTGTTAATTCTGTCCTGGACGACGGCTGTCGTAATTTTGCTAAGCGGTAGTTTACTTTTCTGGGTGGCCGACGAACGATTGGACACCTCCGCAAACAGTAGTTTTCAATCTATTGCTGAAAGTCTCGTATCCATTGTTGAAAACGACATAAAGCGCAAAACTCAAATCGTCGACAGGATCGGCGCTGATTTAATTTCCGAGAACCCAACCGATTTGGAAGACCTCAACCAATTGCAGAAACTGGCTGACGAGAAAGTCCGTCTTTTACCCGGCCTTTTGAAGGTACGCATTCTATCGGTGGATATTGAGGAACCCGATCAATCTTTAAAACCACATATGGGGTATGCCGATTTGGTGATGGTGAAAAACGCTATAGATTCCAACCCGCCGCCCGCTTTGCACGGTTTCGGAACGCCCCACGCTCACTTGGCGATAGCCAGGAAAATTGTGGTGGATGATCGAGTCATTGGGATTGTATTGGCGAGTTTCTCAAAGAACAAAATTGGGGGGCTTATCTCTGGCATTAAGTCCCAAGGCGGCGCTTTTGAACTGATACAAGGCAAGCTTAGCATTGGATTTAGTGGTGCGAAAACCTTGAAAGCAAGCCCACCAACAGGTTCCATCGACGTTGGGCTCTCCAAGTGGAAAATAAGGTACTGGGTCCCCGCGGATGCAGGATTCGAAGCTCTCGAATTCTATGCGATTATATTCGCCACTATATTATCGCTGATAATATTACACAATTATGGATTTCGATGGATGATTCGCGCTCTTAAACACGATCAATCCACCATCGTAAAGGTAGTCAGTGACTTAGTTTCAGGGAAAGTTCTTGGCGCCTATCCCATGAAAATCGAGGAGCTTGAGGATACCATTACCATGTTATCCCGATTGAAACGGTTAAAGCTGGAGGATTTCCTGGCGATAGCGGAAGGCGGCGAACAAAAATCAGATGAAGCGGAGAATTCGGATTCAACCATCCCATCGAGCCGGTCGGATATCAAGGGACCTGTAGAAACTAAATCCAACAATAACATGGCGCTTTCGAAGGACATATTTCGAGCCTACGATATTCGCGGAGTTGTTGGAAAATCGTTAACAAATGATGTGCTAACAAATGTCGGACGCGCTTTAGGCAGTGACGCTGAAAAATGTGGGGAGCAAACCGTTATCGTTGCCTACGACGGACGTCTGTCCAGTCCGGATCTTTGCGCCGCATTGGTGAAAGGGCTTCGGGAAAGTGGCCGGGACGTCATCAACATTGGGTTGGGGCCCACCCCTTTATTGTATTTTGCTACCCATTTTTTGGAAAGCAATAGTGGAATAATGATCACCGGCAGCCATAATCCTCCGGATTATAATGGCGTGAAAATGGTTATCGATGGTGAAACCCTTTCCGGTGAACGAGTCGAGGCATTGTATCAAAGGATCAAAAACAGAGATTTTGTTACCGGAAACGGAAGTTTTGAGACACGCGATCTAACGTCTGAATACGTGGGAACGATTGTCGATGATATTCAAATCGGCCGACCGATGAAAATAGTTGTTGATTGTGGAAACGGCGTGGCCGGAAAGTTAGCCCCTCTTGTACTACGATCCATCGGCTGCGATGTTGTCGAGTTGTTTTGCGAAATTGATGGAAATTTCCCAAATCATCATCCTGATCCGAGCAAACCTGAAAATCTGCATTCGCTTATACAATCGGTTCGAAGCGAAGAAGCCGATCTCGGAATTGCGTTCGATGGCGACGGAGACCGTCTCGGGGTAGTCGATGGCGAAGGCAATATTATATGGCCCGACCGGCAGATGATGTTGTTCGCCGCCGATGTTTTATCGCGGCACCCGGGCGCCGATATCATCTATGACGTGAAATGTAGCAAGCACTTAGCCAGTGAAATTGTGAAATACGGCGGTCGGCCGGTCATGTGGAAAACAGGGCATTCGCTAATTAAGGCAAAGATCCGGGAAACTGGCGCTCAATTGGCGGGTGAAATGAGTGGACATATCTTTTTCAAAGACCGCTGGTTTGGTTTTGATGACGCCATATATTCAGCGGCGCGATTGCTTGAAATCCTTTCCGCTGATTCCAGATCAGCCGCTGAAGTATTCGCCGCCTTACCCAATAGCGTCAATACTCCGGAGCTCAATGTCATGTTAATGGAAGGTGAAAATTTTACCTTTATCGAAAAGTTGCTTTCCCACGCGAATTTTCAGGATGGCAAGATAACGACGATTGACGGGTTGCGGGTTGACTTTTCCCACGGTTGGGGTTTGGTCCGAGCGTCGAATACTACACCCTCCTTGGTGCTTCGTTTTGAGGCGGATAACGAGCAAGCACTACAAGAAATTCAAGGGAAGTTTAAAAAGACGATGTTGGAGATAGAACCCGAAATGTCGTTGCCGTTTTAATCGAGCTTTAATACAATAAATAATAAATAAAAAAGGGGACAGATTTATTTTTAAGCTACAATTCTAGTATCCCGCACACTAAATAACTACGTTTAAGTGAAAAAAGTTATCATCCACGCGCCGGGTGGATACGAGCGCCTGGTCATAAAAAGCCAATCAACGCCAATACCCGGTCCGGACGAAGTACTGATCGACGTAGCCGCTATCGGTGTCAATTATGCCGATTGCATCACCCGCATGGGCCTGTATGCTTCCGCAAAGCAGTATATTGGTTACCCGATAACGCCAGGCTTTGAGGTCGCGGGTACGGTTAAGGCGATTGGGAGTGGTATTAGCGACCTTGTGTCCGGCATGCCGGTAATGGCGGTTACCCGGTTTAATGGTTATGCCACGCAACTCGTGACCAAACGCTCGCTGGTGTTTCCGATTCCCGATTCGTTGTCAGTCGAGGCCGCCGCTGGTTTTCCGACTATTTCGTTGGCTGCATGGTACGGGCTGTATGAATTGGCGCAGCCGGACCCAACGAAAACTATTTTGGTGCATTCAGCCGCTGGCGGGGTGGGTAGCATGCTGGTACAGCTTGGCAAAATCGCCGGTTGCCGGGTGATCGGCGTCGTCGGACATGGCCACAAGGTAACGGCGGTTCGGGAACTCGGCGCCGATGCCGTTATCGACAAGTCATCGCAGGATTTGTGGAAACAAGTAAACAAGTTAGCCCCTTCAGGGTGTGACATTATCCTGGATGCCAATGGCGTGACCACATTGGCCCAGAGTTACCGGCGACTTACGGCTACCGGACGCTTGGTCGTATACGGATTTCACGGCATGCTTCCAAAGCAGGGCGGGATACCACATAAGTTAATGATGGCCTGGGATTATCTGCGTACTCCCCGCTTCAGTCCCTTCGACCTGTGCGAACAAAATCGCGGTGTGCTTGGTTTCAATATGAGTTTTCTATTTGACCATTCAGATCTGATGAACCGTGGACTAAGCCAACTCATTAAATGGCTCAATACCGGAAAGATTGTTGCACCCAAGATAACCCTTTACCCTTTCGAAAAGGTGGCGGATGCCCATCGTGATCTTGAGTCGGGTGAAACCATCGGGAAATTGGTGCTGGTATGTAAGGGGTTTTGCGAAAATTGATATCCCACCAGGATTTTCTGCTATCGTTTAATAGGGTGAATTCGCTTACACAAGGACACTGGAATCCTGGGTAAGGGGCGTAAAAATCGACCTTCCGACTACATGTATTGCTCCCCAAATCCGGTGCAAATTACTAATCTGTATGAATATTATTTTTATTTTGGAGTAAAATATGAAACCGATAAATAACCTGCGTTTCGTGGCTGTCAGTCTGTTCTCGATAGGAATAAGTGGTTTTGCAATAGCACATGGAGGGCCGGTCAAAGTCATGGGGCAACCGGTCACGTTGTAGTATCGGCGAATCAAGTTACCGAAGGGACTGGTGGCGCTCAAGAAATTGCGGATCAAGCCCGTGAAGAGAGTAGTCAAGTTATCACCCGCGCTCAATTTACCACCAAGGTCGTTAACCGTGAACCGATCGATCAACTCGATAGTATCGACGCCTCGGTATCGCCGGTCTATTTTTTCACTGAATTAACCAATCTGTCAGGCCAGACCGTCACTCACCGCTGGTTGTATAACGGTAAAAAAATGGCCGAAGTCAAATTAATGGTCAAAGCCGATCACTGGCGGGCTCATTCTACTAAAAATATGATGCCAAACTGGGCGGGAACCTGGACTGTAGCGGTAATCGACGGGAAAGGGAACGAAATCACACGGAAAACATTCGATTACGTGACCCCGATTAAGACAGCCAACATGGCGGAAACGAAAAAGGCGATGGAATAGTTACGATAAATTACTGGGCATACGCAGATTGGCTCGGTGCGCCCACAAGGCAGAGTCCTTCGTATCAACTATCCGATCCCATGAGCCGATAATCGCGATAGAGTTCGGCTACCCGCCTCACGACAAAACGGTCCCGGTATTCATTGCAAAATGATTCGTATGCCGCTGGCATGGCGATGGGTGGTGGATAAGGATGTTCGCGTGGGAATTGGAGCGGGGCTAACAGGGCGGCAACCGATAGATCGACCCGACTAAAGAGTTCACCAACCAAGAAGGACCTATGCTGGTACAAACCATCAAGACGGTTAAGGGCGCTTTCGAATTTGTCGCGGTTATCTTGAAGGTCACCGGAATCGGTCTTATACTCACTGCGTAGTACAGTTATTATCAGGGGCAAGGCAAGGGTTAACCACCCCTTGGCGTAGAACGGTCCTTGATTGGACCAGATTGCGATCAAGGCTTTTCGATGCTGAAACAAAATATTGTAGGCGAGCGAGCGAAGCAACGGTCCAACTTCCTCATCCAAAAAAATTTCCAGGGTTTGAGCTTCTTCCCGGTGAAATTTATCACTAAATCCTAGGGGTCGTTCGGGGAATACCTTATCAAGGTAATCGATGATTTGACCGGATCCTTGGATAGCCTGATCCTTCACGCGTAACAAAGGAACCGTGCTTTCAGGCGCCATTCGTTTGATGACGAACCCGTGCAGGCCCGGAGGCAAATTGATTTCCTCGTACGACACTCCCTTGTAGTCTAAAGCCCATCGGGCTTTTTCGCAGTAATGAGATACAGGGAATTGGTAGAGTTTCATTTTCTCAGTATTGGTATTAATCTGAATCCGTAGCTTCAATACGGATAGCAGAGTGCGCGATACCGGTCTCACTGGGCATCGAAAAAGCGTATTCGTTTACGGTTACCAATTGTCAGCTTACAGTTTTTTCAAAGAATCCTGTAATGCCTGAAGCCTTCTTGGTACTGAATTTAACCCTTGAATCAGCTGTTTTGCATCCCGAATCCGGAAATATCGAATCTATTCAGGGTTAACGGTTCGAAGCGGCGCCGGTTCGTCACCATCTTTTAATTCGTCAACTATCAACCGATAAACGTGAACGGTTTCAAATAAAGCTGTCCTCGTTTTTATTTGAAAGGTTCGTTTTAATCCACTTTTGTAGACTCCGAACAAAAAAGGCAAAAAACGGGTCCGACCCTAATAGAAGTGGACCCTTCCGATTGGACAGTCCAATCGGAAGGGTCCACTTCTCTTTAGTATTCCATCAATCTTAAATTGATGGAATACCCGGCCCACCATACTCAATAACACCAGGCAAAGTACAAGCCATGACCCCCAACCCCCGGATATTCAAAGTAGATGAGGGCTCTATTTTTCTACAGAAATCCCTATAACGATTTAGATTTTAACTCTTCGAAAAACTTTACAGCTTCCGTCAAGAGGCCGATGGTCCCTTCAATTGGTTCGCCTTTTTTAAGAATACTGCGCGCGTCTTTCAACCGGTAGACCGCCCTTTGCTTAGCAGCCGCATTGGCCACTTCGATTTCATCGGTCTGCTTAAGAGCCATCTCGATATGTTTTTTGGTCTCAACTGCGTCGCCCGCCTTAGCGCTTTTAAGCGCCTCCGCACTATGAGCGATTGCGTCATTCATAAGCTTTAAGTTGGCTGCTGCACTCGCGGGTTGTACAGCCAATGCATTATTTCCGATGACACTGAAAGCACCTATAAAAAAGACTAAGCACAAACTCTTCATATTTTCTATTACATGTTTATTCATCTTATTTTTACCTCAATCTCTGTAAATGAAGCGACCCTCTTGCTTTGTTAAATGGTAATCGAGTCACACACACGATTGATTACCGTGGGTTTCCCGTCTTTCTAAAGAGGGATAGCTTCTTCGTTGATTAAATACAAACTATGGAAAAACTCTATAGCATGCCCTTAACGTATGGTACCAAAGCAGTTTAACATGTGTAGTGCGTTAACTGGCAAACCTAGTGTTTGGTTAAGTGGTTTTTTTGAGACTTATCCCTTAATCAGTCGACCAAATTTGGATTGACCCTATATAATATCCGTTCGGATAGATCCTTAAGCGCAATTTGCGCGTAGAAAAACAAAAATAATTTCCGCTACCCGCTTAAGAGAGTAGTGTTGGATGGATTCGTAGTGCCCAGGTTAACGTGATTAAATTGGGGCAAAATTAACAATTGGAGCCAGAAATGAGTAAGACCGATACAACACCCTTCAACCATTCTGATTCAGAACCAGGTACTTCCTTTCCGAATTCTGATCTAACCGAACAAAAGATTCGGAAAATTCTAGAGCGATACATGCGCTCGGATGACCGTTCTGCATGGCTTCAGATGGCCAATACTTTTTTACCTTTTTTCAGTCTTTCGATCCTTGCATTTTATGTATTGAATATTGGCGGCCACCCGGCTTGGTTTGTTCTATTTGACATAATCCTGGGTCTGTTGATCGTGCGGATGTACGTATTGCAACATGATTGCGGGCATTTTTCGCTGTTCGCGACTCGGAAATGGAATAATTTCTTCGGCAATTTTTTCTCTCTTTTTACGCTGACGCCCCTATGTAATTGGCGTATAGAACACAATTTGCATCATCTTTCCGTGTGTAACATTGAGGAAAACGATGAAGGTTATTTTTGGCTGATGACGACCGAGCAATACGCGAACAGTTCACCTTTGGTGCGCTTCGTCTATCGGGGATATAAAATTCCCATCATGCAGTTTGGGATAGGCGTATGGCTGTTTTTTATATTTATCCGACGCATCCCAGGGGATTTCCGACAACCCTTTCATCGGAAATATCGGGATACCCATTGGACGAATATCGGGGTATTTGTTTTTTATCCGTTTATATATTTTGCTTTTGGCGGACAGGCCATGCTCTGGATTGTTCTACCAAGCCTGTTAATAGCAATAACAATTACCGTTTGGGGATTTTATGTACAACATTTTTTTCCCGGCGCCTATTGGGACAATACTCCTGAATGGGATGCCTATACGGCCTGCTTAAAAGGAAGTTCGTATTTTGATTTACCGAAAATACTTTTGTGGTTTTCCGCCGATATTTCCGTGCACCATATTCATCATATCAACCCACGGATACCTAACTACAACCTGCAAAAATGTATGCGGGAAAACGCTGAGTTGACACCGGAAAACTCGGTCGGCTTGCTTGAAAGCTTTTCGTTTCATAAGTTGCATTTGTGGGATCGGGACAAACATTCTTTTGTATCAATCGCCGCCACTCAATAACTTTCTATCGAGAGGCCTAAATTCACTTCTTTGCCCCACGCATCCATTTTTCCAATTGGGTCTTCCGCCCATACAGGCGGTTTGCATCGGGGGCTTTAGATTTGTATTGTTCGATCAATTCTTCTACGCGATGGCAATGACGGGCGGCCGATTCCAGGGCGGAGAGGTATTTAACGTCGTCGGTACGATTGGCTAATCCGTGGATAAACAAATTCATGGCTAGGTCATAAGCTTGGAGCTGATAGCATATCCAACCAAGCGACGCGGCTGTTTTTTCATTGAATTGTTCTTGGTGTTTCAAAACGAATTGCCGCGCTAGCTTGCCTTGTCCACTTTCCAGCAAATTTTGTAAATACGCGGGCAACATTTCCACGGGCACTTCTTCATCAAGATCCAACAGCGTATCGACATCTTCCGATAGCGCTTCGGGTTCCTGGATCTGGGTTCGTAAACGCAAGCGTTGGGTTTTCGCGAAATCGTCATCCGGGTGTTTCGACAGATGCGTCTCGATAAATTCCAAGGCCCGTGAGGGTTGATTCATTCGTTCGTACAACCACGCCAAGTCGAAGTCTACGGCGATATGCTGGGCCGCGACCGCAATGAGTGTCGCTTCAGCCTCACTCAACAGACCGAGTTGCGTCTGCGTCTTACCCAGCCAGCGCAGTGTTCGCCAATGGCTGTGGATATTTTTGCTTTCATTAAGGCATTGTAGCGCCTGGCTATATTTCTTGACCCGATAATAGGCCCGCCCGGCCAGGTATTGAATGCGCGCCGATTGCGGAAACAGGCGTAACAATTTATCCGCCATGATTTCGGCATCGGACCACTGCTGTGTCGCAATTAAATAATCTAACTCGAAACCCCGTGTTTCCAAGGATAACGGATCTTCCTGTTTGAGCTGGCTCAGTAATGCTTCGGCTTCATTCAGACGCCTGTTGTAAATGGCTTGATGCAGATTTCTGCGTAGTACACGAACGACTTGACTTCCGATAGACATCGAAACTAATGTAACTCTTACTTAGAAATAGGCGTAGTGTACAACAACATCCATGATTGGGCATTCCGCCAAACGAGTATGGCTAACCGACAGTTTTTTTGTTGACACCAGAGGTTAAGCACAAGCTACGCGCTTTGCCTTAGCTCTGGCGTAGAACGAACCATTGAGACGAAAACAGTGACAGATTTAATTGCCAGACGAAAAAAGGAACCGGTTTATTTTCTGGCGGCAAGTAAATAACCCTGCCCGTTTCCTATGAAGCCTTGCGCGCCGTCCGAAAACTTTCAACCATCTTGATCAACCAACTGAATGGCTTCTTTCGTCGATGAAAATGTATCGGCATCACCCTCTTCTCCTAACTTAATCATCAGCCTGACTTCGTTCATGGAATCGGCGGAGTGTAGAGCATCCTCATAACTGATTTTGCCTGCTTTATAAAGGTCGTACAAGGCTTGATCGAAGGTTCGCATTCCGTGTTCTTTGGAGCGTTTCATCAAGTCCTTCAATTTGTGAATTTCACCTTTACGAATCAAGTCTGAGGTGAGGGGGGTGTTGATTAAGATTTCAACCGCGGGACAACGGCCTTTGCCGTCCGAGCGTTTGACTAATTGTTGGGCAATAATTGCTTTCAGATTCAACGACAAATCCATATGAAGCTGTTCGTGCATCTCTTCGGGAAAAAAATGCATGATTCGATCAAGCGCCTGGTTGGCATTGTTGGCGTGAAGGGTGGTTAAACATAAATGCCCCGTTTCCGCGAATGTGATCGCATGTTGCATGGTTTCCCGGGTTCTGACTTCACCAATCAAAATCACATCCGGCGCTTGGCGCAATGTATTTTTGAGCGCAATCTCGTAAGATTCAGTATCGATCCCAACCTCCCGTTGGGTCACGATACAGCCATCATGGCTATGGATGAATTCCAAGGGGTCTTCGATTGTTATGATATGACCACTACTGTTTTTGTTGCAGTGTTTGATTAACGCGGCTAATGAACTGGATTTTCCTGTTCCGGTCGCGCCGACTAAGATTATCAGTCCCCGTTTGGACATCGATAACTGGTTTAGAATCGGGGGGAGATGAAGTTCTTGGATTGTCGGAATCTCCATTGAGATTTGCCGGAGCACCATACCGGGAGAATCCCGTTGAACAAATGCGCTGACCCGAAATCGACCCATGTCCACACCGCTTAAGGCAAAGTTACACTCCTTAGTATTTGCAAATTCATCACGCTGTTTTTGGGTCATGATGCTTTCAATAATTTCTCCGGCCTGTGCCTTGCTGATCGGTTTCTTTGAAAGATCTTTTAAGCGCCCATCGACCTTGATGCAGGGTGGCTTCCCTGCGGTAATAAACATATCCGAAGCATTCTGGTGGATCATGAGCATGAGCAGGGAATTAAAATCCATCGCGTTGTTTTCTTATCCAAAATTTAAAGTACCTACCTGAATCCGTGAGTTCATTGCGGATAACAGCGTGCAAGCGCGAAGTTTTTAAGTATAAATAAACACTTTCAACGCGGTTGTGGAGCTAATCAAGGGAAAGTTGAATAGTGATAATTTAAAAAGCTGTTTTGTCGACCGCCTTCACTTTAGCCTCTTGACGGGAAATCTGGCCTTTTCCAACCAATTCGATTAAACACTGATCAAGGGTTTGCATCCCGTCCTTTCGGCTGGTCTGAATCGTTGAATACATTTGAGCGACTTTATCTTCCCGAATCAGATTTCTTATAGCCGGTGTACCAACCATGATTTCATGCGCGGCCATCCGTCCGCCACCGATTTTTTTCATCAAGGATTGAGAAATCACCGCCTGTAACGATTCTGACAACATTGAACGAATCATGCTTTTTTCCGCGGCGGGAAAAACATCGATTATCCGGTCTATGGTTTTTGCGGCGGAACTGGTGTGAAGCGTTCCAAACACCAAATGACCGGTTTCAGCCGCGGTTAACGCCAATCGAATGGTTTCCAAATCGCGCATTTCCCCAACCAGAATGATATCCGGATCTTCCCGAAGTGCTGAGCGCAACGCCTCATTAAATCCCAAGGTATCACGATGAACCTCCCGCTGGTTAATAAGTGACTTTTTACTTTGATGCACAAATTCGATGGGATCCTCTACAGTCAGAATATGCGCATAGTCATTGGAGTTGATATAATCAATCATTGCGGCCAGCGTAGTTGACTTTCCCGATCCGGTAGGCCCGGTGACCAAAACCATTCCACGCGGCTTTTTTGTGAGTTCTTGGAAGAACTGAGGTGCGTTCAGGTCTTCCAAGGAAAGTACTTTAGATGGAATCGTCCTGAACACGCTGGCGGCGCCACGGTCTTGATTGAATGCGTTAACACGAAAGCGGGCAACGCCGGGTAATTCGAATGAGAAATCCGTCTCGAAAAATTCCTCAAAATCTCGACGTTGTTTGTCATTCATGATGTCGTAGATTAAAGCATGTACTTCCTTATGATCTAATGCGGGAACGTTAATGCGGCGAATATCACCATCCACGCGAATCATCGGCGGTAATCCGGCTGACAAGTGTAAATCGGAAGCATTGCTTTTAACGGAAAATGCAAGTAATTCGGCTATATCCATAAATATCCTAGTAATTCAAAACGAGTACTAAATTTATTATAGTCAACGGGCCAAAATTAATAATGGTGCTGAAAGATCGTTTAGAATCAGTCAGAAAACGGGTTCAAACCGCGGAAAATATCTATAAGCGAAAATCGGGTTCGGTTACGTTGTTAGCTGTCAGCAAGACCCGGCCTCCGGAAGATTTGATCTTGGCCCTGGGGTCCGGGCAACGGAATTTTGGTGAGAGTTACTTGAAAGAAGCGATATTAAAGCAACGTCGACTTGCCGATTATCCAATAATCTGGCATTTTATCGGTCCGATTCAATCCAACAAAACACGTGAGATCGCCAGTCATTTTTCATGGGTCCACAGTATTGACCGTTTACGAATCGCCACACGCCTGAGCGAGCAGCGGCCTAATCATTTACCACCGCTAAATGTTTGCATTCAAGTCAAGGTTAACGAAGAAACCACCAAGTCAGGTATATCTATTGACGAAGTACCGGAACTTGCGGTGGCTATTTCCGCATTGCCCGGGTTGCGACTAAGAGGACTGATGACGATTCCACGCCAGGCTAGCGATTTTGAGGAGCAAAAGCGGCCATTCCGTAAACTTCGAAAAATACTGCAAGATCTGAAGATACCGAAATTGGATACTTTGTCAATGGGGATGTCAGGCGACATTGAGGCAGCCATAGCGGAAGGCGCCACGATCGTCAGAGTAGGAACCGCGATATTTGGCCCTAGAATCCGAACCTAATCCGAATACCAACGATAACAAAAGCAGGTAAAATGAACGAAAATACCATAGGGTTTATTGGGGGAGGCAACATGGCAAGCTGCCTGATTGGAGGGCTTGTCGCTGGAGGTTATAATAAAAAACTAATCTGGGTTTCCGATCCCGAAAAAGAAAAAATCGCCCAGATGGGAAATACTTTTGGTGTCAATGCTACGGAAATTAATCGCGAAGTGGCTGAAAAGGCGAAAATCCTGGTTTTGGCGGTAAAACCACAGATTCTCCGCGCCGTAACAAAGGATATCGCTAACGCCATTCAACAATTCAATCCGTTGATTGTGTCGATTGTCGCGGGAATACGGGAAAATGATCTGGAACGGTGGTGCGGCGGATCTATTTCCTTGGTACGCTGTATGCCGAATACCGGGGCATTGGTTCGCACCGGCGCTATTGGCCTGCATGCCAATTCAAAGGTCAGTCGACAACAAAGGGATATTGCCGAATCGATCCTGCGTTCCGTAGGATTAACGGTATGGGTGGAAACTGAGGCGCTGTTAGACGCGGTCACGGCTCTTTCAGGCAGTGGCCCCGCCTATTTTTTCCTATTTATGGAAGCCATGGAACAAGCGGCTTTGGACCTGGGGTTGGATCGGGAAACCGCACGATTGTTGACCCAGCAGACCGCTCTCGGGGCGGCCAAAGTATCACTGGAAGTGGACGAATCGCCCGCCCAGCTGCGGCGAAAGGTCACGTCACCCGGTGGTACGACGGAACGGGCTATTGATGTTTTCGAAACGGGAGGGTTGCGGCAATTGGTCAAGAGCGCATTGAAAGCCGCCAAGAAACGTTCAATTGAATTATCAAACGAATTAGGAGGAAAATAATGGGAACAACGTATTACACCAATCCGGTAGTATTCCTGATCAACACACTATTTGGCTTGTATATCCTGGCGTTAATGCTGCGATTTTTGTTTCAATGGATGGATGCGGATTACTACAATCCGGTCTCCCAATTTTTAGTCAATATCACCCAGCCACCCTTAAAATTACTTAGGCGTCTTATCCCTTCAATTGGCCGGATCGATAGTGCATCGATCGTGTTGATAATCGGGTTGCAGATGCTCGCGGGAGCAGCCATATTTTTTAGCAACGGCGTATCGGTCAGTGTGGCGGGATTATTCATTTGGGCTCTTACGGAATTGATTGGACTCTTGATCAACGTGTTCTTGTTTTCCATTATTATTCGTGCACTGATTAGCTGGATTAATCCGGATAGCTATAACCCCGCTGTTTCGCTGTTATACAATCTGACGGAACCCTTATTAGGCTTGGGTAGAAAAATTATCCCACCGCTGTCCGGAATGGACCTTTCCCCTTTGTTAGTTATTATCGGTTTGCAAATGTTAAAAATGTTGGTGCTGCCGCCATTGGAGCAGATGATGCTACTGCTCAGTTAGTTCCTCCCGTTTAAGATCCAGTACCTCACCACCTTAAATAACCCAGTAAATAGAAGGCCTAAATGATCGATAACTGCGTTAAAAAAACTTGAAAGATACCCATATTCCTGCGTTTGTTTGCCTTGCTATCACTCATTTATGCTCTCCTATTTACTGAGTTATTTAGTGTGTGGGGTACTAGTAATTTAATCTTCGCAAGATGACTTAATACTTCCAGGCTTTCAATTAGCATATCGGGATGGGAACGGTTAAGACGCCTATATCGATGTCCAAGAGCACCAAAATTTCCAGCATAAATGGACTGACTGCGTATTTTGGCTACACTTCATACATGCACTTGAAAAAAGCGACCAGGTCTACCCCGCATTCATCACAAGCTTTCCGCGGCGGAACCGCAATGCCGTGCTTTGATTGCGTCGCATTCCGTTCGCGCCAAAACCATCGTGCGCCTTGTCATTACGCATCCTTGCGGTCTCTCGCTATGAACGTTGTGAGAAATGCAGGCTAAATGGAACCCAACAAAGTCTAGACATGAATAACTTGCAGTTTCAACAAAGTTTACGCGCCTATGGAGAATGGAAAACTCGGCTAATCCAATCGATGGAAGAATATCGAGAATGGTTGGATAACCATAATATGGGTTCGGCTGAAGCAACGGAAGCTCTATTAAATATGGTGCATAATTTAAGTTCTGACCGGGTTACTTTAGCATTCGCGGCTGAATTTTCGCGAGGTAAGACAGAGTTAATTAATGCGCTGTTCTTCTCGGAAACCGGAGTGCGATTATTGCCCTCGACACCGGGAAGAACCACCATGTGCCCTACGGAGATTCTTTACGATCAGGAGGGCGGCGACTACATCCGCCTTTTACCTATAGAAACCCGCTTAAATGAACTGTCATTAACGGAATACAAGCAACTTTCCAAAAAATGGAAACAAATTGATCTCGATTGTTCGTCAGCCCTACAAATGCAGGAAGCGTTTCAAGAACTTATTGCCGTCAAACGTGTGAGTCTCGCTGAAGCCGTAAAGCTAGGGCTTTATCACGAGGATTTGCATCCGGACCAGTATGAAACACCGGATACCGTGGAAATCCCCTGCTGGCGGCATGCAGTCATCAGTTTTCCCCATGAATTATTAAAAGAGGGGCTCGCGATATTGGATACACCAGGCTTGAATGCGCTTGGCACCGAACCGGAATTGACACTCAATATGTTACCTAACGCCCAGGCGGTAATCTTCGTGCTCGCAGCCGATACAGGCGTGACCAAAAGCGATCTCGATATGTGGCGCAATCATGTTAGAGGGTTCAGGGAAAAGAACAAGAAGGGATTGGCCGTCGTCATGAATAAAATCGATGCGCTCTGGGATGACCTGCAAGGAGAGGAAGGTATCGAAACATCGATTAATTCACAGATCAAGGCAACCGCATCGATCCTGGAAATCGATGAAAATTTGATATTCCCCGTTTCCGCTAAACAAGCACTACTCGCCAAAGTAAAATCCGATGATTCGCTATTACGAAAAAGCCGCTTAAAACCGTTGGAAAATTATTTGTGCAACGCCGTTTTGGATGATCGTAGACAAATTTTGGTAGAATCGGTTACCCAGAATATCGGGCGGTTGGTCAACGAATCGTCGGATATTCTTAATTCTCAAATCACCGATCTGAAAAACCAGCTTGAGGACTTACGGGGCATTGAGGGCGCCAATGCGGATCTAACTGAAGAGATAATGGCCGAAACTCGTGAAGAACAAAGCCAGTATCTAAGTAATGTAGAGATTTTCAAGTCAACACGCCGTGTCTTTAGTGTTCAATCGAAATTGCTAGTCAAAACACTCGATCCGGACAATATTGAAAATATTATGGGACGTACACGTCAGCGAATGTCGAGTAGTTTGACTACCATCGGAATGAAGAATGAGATGAGTAATTTGCTGGAGGAGTTACGCGGGATACTGATTAATGCCGTCGAAATGACCAATGAAACTCGCCGACTCGTTAAAGCAATCTATAAAAAGTTCAACGATGATCATGGTTTCAAGGAATTGACACCGCCACTGTATTCGATCACCAAATACCAATTAGAATTGGAACAGTATTTCAAGCAAGGTGAAGATTTCAAATCGAGCACATCCAGTACTTTGATGGAACAGAGCTTAGTGATACAAAAGCTCTACTCCTCAATCATTAACCATGCACGGAATGTGCTGTTGGATGCCCACAAAGATGCGAAAAGCTGGAGCACCATCGTCCTTAACCCGTTGATTCGGCAGATCAAAGACCACAAAAAGCTCATCGAAACCCGTCTTCAGGTGCTTCGGAAAATAAATAATCAATCAGCGGACGTGGGCAGTTATATCGCCAAGCTGGACGCTCAATTAGGTCCCCTGGAAGAACAGAACAATGAATTGAATACGTTGTTAGAGGCCATGGGCCTGCATTCCGGCTCGAATGAACCTGATCGAAATGTAGAAATACCCGAAGAAGCCATGGAAATGGCTGTGGCGAATTAGCTCGGTTATTTTTACAAGCTTTCCGCTGGGGAATCAGGAGCTTTTATCTTGCGGTAAAAGGCCCACGTCGCGAATTAACAATCCCGCGGTTATCGACGATTTAGACCGTCGAATAGACGTAGTTATTTAGGGTGCGTGGTACGAGTTGTCGCTGTTACACTTTAGGGAAGTCCGCAACCTTTTTAGCGATCTTCGCGGGTATGCCAGATTTTCAGGATGACAATATTTTGGTCGATTACCTGATAACGTAAAATGTATCCCCCTTGTCCGAAAGGGGTATAAAACTCACGGTCGTCCCTGTCCTCTATTCGCGTTCCGATAGCGGGATTATCCAGTATAAGCTTTGTGGCTTTTCGGGTTTTTTCAGAAGACCGCTTTGCCGCGCGAGGGTTGTGCGGTTCTATAAATTCTCGAAGCCGAATAAGATCGCGCCGAGAAGCAGGCGACCAGACCAGTTTCAGTTTTCGAGTTCCGGACATGGGCCTTCCTTGTCTGTACCCCATGTCTCAAGCCATATCTCCATAGTTTCATGACTGACATACTGACCTGAATTCTGGTATTCTTTCAAAGCTTCATCCGCTTCGCGATTTCGCCTTTCAAGTTCTTCTTCCCGATCCAGAAAATCAGTAATCGCCTTTTTCATGAGCCAGTGCGGCGTCCGCTCCCGGCTTTCTCCCAATGCCTGTAAACGGGCTTTTATGTCTTCATTCAGCTTGACACCCATGGTTATCATTTTCGACATCTTTCTTTCAAAAGGTTGTACCTACTATAACCATTATAGATTGGTTTTCGGTCCAAGGACAAGAAAAATCGGTCCTGTGAGAAAGGGGCGATGTTACACTTTGGGTAATTCTTCTCTAATTGTGTATACGTCAAGGGTTTTTATCGGCTCTCCAAGAATATCATCGTTGTAAAAATATCCAGTTTTTGATCTCTTGTCAGGAATCCCTATATGTCAGGCTGGTTGTCGCTTTTTGTTTTTCCCCCATGGGGGAAAAACAAAAAGCGACAACTAGTACTCCGACAACTTTGTATTGATGGGTTCAGCGTTACTGTGGTGTTTCGCAACAAGGCACAGCACGAACGCAATGGCCATAGCCCTTGTCAAGTGCTGTAACGCCGTAGCGGGACACCACAGTAGCACCCGAAGGGTTGGCCTGTCAGCGCAGCTACGTGCCCATTGGGCTCTGTAAGAATATTCCTTGACAAAACGTGCCATATATGACACGCTTGATCATGATCAAGTCGAATAAGAAGATTCACGCGAAGTTTTACCAAACCGTGAAGGGCAGTGAACCCGTCCGGGAATGGTTGTTAAAGCTGGATGTGGAAGACCGAAAGATTGTAGGTAAGGATATTCAAAAGGTCGAATTCGGCTGGCCGATCGGAATGCCTTATAGCCCAACCGTTAGGGGCAGGGCCTTTATGAAGTCCGCAGTGACCTCACGCATCAGTGTATTGCCCGTGTGATCTTCTTTATCAAGGCCTATGAAATGATTTTGTTGCAGGGGTTTATCAAGAAAGCCCAGAAGACCCCGCAACCCGATTTAGACCTTGCGATAAAACGTAAAAAGGAAGTAGAGAAAAATGATTAAATCATCCAAAAATCCCCATATTGGTTCATCGTTCGATGAGTTTCTGGGTGAGCAGGGGATGCTTGAAGAATGCGAACACCAGGCCCTCAAGGAAATGCTGGCGGATCAGGTTCGAAAGGCCATGTCGGATAATCATCTTTCAAAGACAGCGATGGCCGAGCGGATGCACACCAGCCGACGGCAACTTGATCGCTTGCTTGACCCCGCCGTTGCCAATGTCACGTTGGCAACGATGTCCAAAGCGGCCCGCGCGGTCGGTCGTAAGCTTCATATTGCGTTGATTTAACCCACCGTTGAAAAAAAATGAAATCCGCTTCGCGGATTAAGCATTTTAAAAACGCAAAAGGAGTGCGCCTCCGGCTTACGTTATTTTATTGTCCTTGGGGCCAGCCCCAAACCCCGGGATACTTATACAACAATGATAGGGGTGGTGAGGCTGGAAAGTTTTATGGAAATAGTAAGCGTTTTTAGTGACTGATGGCCTTTGAAAAACGCTTAAAAAGGTGCGGGTTTAGCGTCGGATATGACTTCTGGGTCTAATCCCATAAAGATACCAAATGTTGTGTAGGATCAAGCGTGAGGTATCATTTGTCTGTGAGTGGCAATGGGGGTCTTCCAAGAAACCTCACTAATTTTTTGATTTAGTCTACCTATTATGGTAAACAACACTAAGCTTTGTTCCTTTTATTGGAATTTAAAAAGGTAGCAAAGCGTAACGGAGTAACTTTCTATTAACAATCAATAATGAGGAAAGATGTCATGAAAAATTGGAACATTCTTCTAGTCGCTTTAACTATGGCGTTGTTTATAGTATTACCCGGCTGCGCAACTTTAGCTCCAGCAGTGGAAGAACACTCGGCTCAGGCATTGGAGCATGCTAACGCTGCGGCTGCACATGGTAAAATGGGACACGCTGCTGTCTTGACCGAGCATGCAAAAGAATCACTCACGCACGCAGAAGCGGCTGAGAAAGTGCTGGCAAGGGAACCCAAAGCACATATGACGGAAGGTATTGCGCACCTCAAAGAAGCGATCAAACATGGAAAGATGGGTCATGCCAAAGTAGCGACTGACCACACCAATGAGGCACTTACTCACATTAATGCCTCTATTGGAGGTTCATGACGGGTTTAATCCCCCTCGAAGGGTATGACACACCAAACACAATCAGAACCACTAAAAAGGCCGCAAAAGCGGCCTTTTTATTTCTTAATACTGTCTCTTGTAACCCCTCTTCTAAAACTGACCGGCACAGGTGAATGTTACACTTCTAGCAATTCTGTATCAAAAAACGCCCTTTGAGCGGCATCTAGCATTTTGACAGGCCCGGTTTATCAGGCTTGTCCGGTTAGGCCTTCTTCGATATTGTTACACTTCTCCAGACAAGTGTAACAAAATCAAATTCCGGTGTTAAACAGATCGGTTTCATTGCTCTAAATCGTTACACACCGGAAAAAGGCTGAACGTCTATTGTGCGCCGCCTGCTTTAACGTGTATCTGTGCAATATCGTAGGCGTGTTGCATATTCAGCCACATTTCCGGCGTTGATCCAAAAGCCTTTGCAAGCCGGATCGCCATTTCATCGGACAGGGCTGTTTTACAATTAACGACACGCGAAACTGTCTGGCGAGTCACGCCAAGAACCTTGGCCGCACTCGTAATATCAAGATCTTCGAGGCTCTGACCAACCGAACTGACGCGAGCGTCTCCGATCAAAGTAAATTGAAACAGCCGGAATCAGCGAACTATTTTTAGTCCCAAGAACTTGTTTTTCCGCTGAAATCGATGGCAATTCGCAAAATCCGAATAGGTTCTAGTACTGGACTAAGGAGTGAATCCAACGGTCGGACAGTCTCTCCCTCCCCTTTAAAAAATCCAATTCGACCACAAAAGCACAGGCTACAACTTGCGCCCCAAGGCTTTCCACTAGGTCACAGCTCGCTCTCGCGGTTCCCCCCGTAGCCAGAAGATCGTCGATCAACAAGACTTTGTCATCGCTTCCGAGAGCATCCGTATGAGCTTCCAAAGAGGCGGATCCATATTCAAGATCGTAGGAAACACTTTTTACATGGTAGGGCAGTTTCCCTGGTTTTCGTAATGGGATGAAGCCTGTTCCGAGTTCCCAGGCTACCAGCGACCCAAAGATAAAACCGCGGGCCTCCATCCCCGCTACGGCAGTGATCTCTTTGCCCAGGAAGGGGTGTAACAGCTGATGCACAGCTAATCGTAAAGTCGCGGGATTTTTAACGAGCGGCGTAATATCTTTGAAATTAATGCCAGGCCGTGGAAAGTCGAGAATTTCTCGAATTTCGGATTTTAAACGATCCACTTTTTATTACGATATCAAACGATCTTTGGTTTTAGTTTCGGCGGAATATTTCTGTTGACGTATAAAATGGTCAATGCTCTTGGCAACACCGGCTGCATTGAGACCCCCGCTATCCAGACAATCCTCACGGCTGCCATGTTCGATAAAGGTATCCGGCAAACCGAGATTCAACACCGGAATTTGGGCCTGGCGAGCCAGTAGAAATTCGTTCACCGCACTGCCCGCGCCCCCCGCTACAGCGTTGTCTTCAAGTGTCACCAATGTATCATGATTTTCTACCAGTTCCAGAATCAACTCCTCGTCCAAAGGCTTTACGAATCGCATATTTATGACAGTCGCATTGAGTGGCGCGCCTACTTCTTCCGCCACTGGCACCATAGCACCAAACCCTAACAACGCAATTCTCTGACCTTTGCGTTTTATTTCCGCTTTGCCTATAGGTAATTGGGTCATTTCCATTTCCACAGGGACTTCGGGACCTTTCCCTCGGGGATACCGGACCGAGGCGGGCCCGTCATGACAAAACCCCGTGTATAACATCTGACGACATTCGTTTTCATCCGCAGGGGCCATGATCACGATGTTTGGGATACAACGCATATAGGTATAATCAAAACTTCCCGAATGGGTTGGGCCATCGGGTCCGACGGGTCCCGCCCGGTCGATGGCGAATAACACCGGGAGGTTCTGTATCGCTACGTCGTGGATCAGCTGGTCATAGCCGCGTTGCAAAAAGGTCGAGTAAATGGCGACTACCGGTTTATAGCCCTCGCAAGCCATTCCCGCGGCAACGGTGACACAATGCTGCTCGGCAATTGCTACATCAAAGTAGCGTTTCGGAAATTGCTGGGCAAATCCCACCAACCCCGATCCTTCCCGCATCGCTGGCGTAATCGCCATTAAGCGTTTATCTCGCGATGCCATATCGCATAGCCACTGGCCAAAAACCTGGGTATATGTTGGCGTGCCGGGTTTAGATTTAGGTAAGTGATCCTGGCTGGGATCAAACTTAGATACCCCGTGATAACCTACCGGATCTTTTTCCGCTGGCAGGTAACCTTTACCTTTCCTGGTGGCAATATGAAGAAATTGCGGCCCATGAAGTTCGCGTATGTTACGTAAAGTGCCCACCAACGTAGGCAAGTCATGCCCGTCAATCGGGCCAATATAGTTGAAGCCGAGTTCTTCAAAGAGAGTGCCCGGGGCCACCATGCCTTTGACGTGTTCTTCGGCTTTTCGAGCCAACTCCCAAGCGTTAGGGACAACGCTGAGTACTTTTTTGCTTTCTTCCCGGACCGTCGAATACAGTTTGCTTGAAAGTATCTTGGCCAAATAGTTATTCATCGCCCCCACGTTGGGTGAAATCGACATTTCGTTGTCGTTGAGAATAACCAGCAAATTGGTATCCAGGGAACCTGCGTGATTTAATGCTTCAAACGCCATACCTCCAGTCAAGCCACCATCGCCGATGATCGCCACCATACGCTGATCTCTTCCATCCTGCGCAGCCGCTAACGCCATTCCCAGAGCAGCACTGATGGAGGTACTGGAATGACCGACGCCAAAACTGTCGTATTCACTTTCGCCACGCTTTGGGAAAGGCGTCAAGCCATCTTTTTGCCGGATGGTCTCCAGCCTTTTCCGGCGGCCGGTCAGAATTTTGTGTGGATAGGCTTGATGTCCAACATCCCATACCAATTTATCGCGGGGTGTGTCGAAAATATAATGGAGTGCAACGGTAAGTTCTATTGTTCCCAACCCAGCGGCTAAATGCCCTCCGGATTGGCTTACACTTTCCAACAAAAAAGCTCGGAGTTCTTCGGCTAATGGTACTAGCTGTTCTTCGGACAGGCGGCGCAATTGTTCCGGGCTGTCTATTCCACTCAAAAGCGGATGCGGATTTGTTGGATTCATATTGTTTATGACGATATTGGAAAAATTGCTAAGAATCTATTCAAAATCTACTTCACTACCCATTATCCGATGCATCATTTAAGCTTTCAAGATACTTCAGCAATGGCGCACCAATCTATTCCCAGGAGCCTTTCCTCGGCCAGCTTCTATTCTCGAACAACGTCCTAACTACGACGTTGAATAATATAAAGCGAAAGCGCCCTTAACAGGTTTGCTTCCCGACCGAAAATCTCAAGGCTTTTAATTGCTTCGTCGTGGAGTTCTTGCGCTTTTTTCTTGGCATTTGTTAATCCAAGCAAAGCGGGGTAATTGGGTTTGTCGTTATCCCGGTCTTTCCCTTGGGTTTTTCCAAGGGTTTCCGTATCGCTTTCTTCATCAAGGATGTCATCTTGAATTTGAAACGATAGGCCGATGCACTTGGCATAATGATCCAGGTTGTTCACAAGATTTTCATGTGCATCAGGGCATGCCAGCGTTGCCATTTTGACGCTCGCACGAATCAATGCGCCTGTTTTGTGAATGTGCATATTTTCCAGTGCGGGCAAGTCAATTTTCATCCCGATGGAATCCAAATCAATCGCTTGCCCCCCGACCATGCCATAGGAGCCGCTGGCGGTAGCGAGAGTTTCGATCATTTTTATACGATTTTCCGCGGTAACGGACATCATTGTATCCGTAGCCAGTGCAAAAAAGGCCAAGGTCTGTAATCCGTCTCCTACTAAAATTGCGGTTGCTTCGTTAAATTTGATATGACAAGTGGGTTTTCCACGGCGCAAATCATCATTGTCCATCGCCGGTAAATCGTCATGGACCAGGGAATAAGCGTGGATAAATTCAACCGCGCAGGCAACCGCATCCAATTGGTTCAGGCTCAGTCCCAGGGCCTCCCCGGTACCATAGCTCAAGATAGGCCGCATGCGCTTTCCCCCGTTGAAGACGGAGTAGCGCATGGCTTTATGCAGATTTTCAGGACGCTTATGGGTTGCCGGCAACCACCGCTCCAGTGTGGAATCAACACGACTACGGCACTTTACAGTGAATTCCTTTAAGGTGTCATCAGCAGTCATCGGCGAATGGTTTTAAGCTTATATTGCCGTTGTCCTCAAGCAGAATCTGTACTTTTTGTTCAGCTTCCCCAAGCGCTTTTTGACAAGCGCGGGTAAGCTGTACACCCCGTTCAAATGCTTTGAGGGATTCTTCCAATGAAATATCGCCCTCCTCCAGGCGCTCGATCAGTTGTTCCAATTCCGTCAACGACTCCTCGAAATGGGGCGGGCTCTTTTTCCGGCTCATGAAAAGTTTGTAATTGTATTCGCCATTTATCACTATATAGTTGCATAACTAAACATGAAATGACAAGAATTCCATTTTACTAAAGACAAGACAAGCCATTACGATCTCTTCCATTGAAAAATCAATGAGAGCAATATTGGCATAAAGAACAGGGTTATCAGCGTTGAAAACATGATGCCGAACAAAACGATGATACCGATGCCTCGATAGAGTTCGGTTCCTTCACCTGGCAGGAACACCAACGGCGAAAGGCCTAATATGGTCGTTACGCTGGACATAACGATGGGCCTCAATCGGTGACGCACACTAGCCATGATCGCGGTTAGCGGTTCCATGGTATGCTCTCGTATGTTTTTTAAAGTTTGCTCGACCAGCAAAATCGGGTTGTTTACAACGGTTCCGATTAGGATCAAAAAACCCAGCATGGTGAGCATGTCAAAGGGTTGGTGGGTATTCCCCAAACCAATCCATTCGAGATGCTGACCGACAGCGTTAAATATCCACAAACCCAAAATACCGCCACTGATTCCTAAAGGCACGGTGGTCATGATAATCAGGGGATAACCCCAATGTTTTAATATTGCTACCAATAGCAAGTATGAAATTAAAACGGCGACGATAAAATTATATTTCAACGCAGCACGGGTCGCGGCTAAGCGGTCACTGGCCCCACTCAGGCGGATTGTAATATCGTCGGGTAATTCGCCATTGCTTTGCATGTTTGCGATAAGTTTATGTTCGACCGTCTCCACGGCTTCTTCGAGGGGTACCGCACGCGGAGGCACAATCGACAGCGTCACGGTACGATCGCCATCAACCCGCCGTATCGTTTCCGTATTTACTGTTTCCACTATTTCCGCGACACTTCCGAGGGGTACAACTACTCCTCGTGGGGAGTAAACGGTCAATTGACCAATATCTTCAGGGTTTTGCACAGTGCCTTCGGTGCTATACAAAAACATATCGATTTTCTGGTCGCCTAAAAAAAATTCATCGAGATACGCACCGTCGGCGAAGGCCCAGATCAAATAACCCAAATCTTCGGTGCTAAATCCTAATTCGGCGGCCCGTTCCCAGTTCGGGCGGACTTCTAGCAGCGGTTGCCCCATGGTTAAATTAGAAGGTTGCGGGCGCACTTGGGGTTGATCAAAAATCTTCTTGGATTTTTCAAAAACCTTGAGCCCTGTTTCAAACAAACGTTCCAGCTCCGGACCGCTGATATCCAGATTGATGCTCCGAGTTCCGCCTCGATTACCGGCAAAAATAGAACCTCTGGATGAAAACGAGATGACTCCGGGTACCTCGGCAAACTTCTTCGACAAAACCTTTATTAAATCATCAATTTGTTCGCGGGACTTGGTTTCGATTATAAATAAAATTGAGCCCGTTCGCACATAGCTGACGATAAACTTTAGCGCCGGAACATCACTTTGACCGGTAGCGAACAAGTCAGGTTCATCGTTTAAATGAGGAACAAGAAAAGCATGCATTTGATCCGTCAACGAGATCATTTCACCCAGGTTGTACCCTGGCGGCGCAAACATAGATGAAAAAGTCTTGGCTTCCTCGCCTTCGGGTAAGTATTCCGCTTTGGGCGTCAAGCCAAATATAATTCCAAAAGCAACGGCCAAAATGACACCCGAAGCGATCAAACGGCGTTTTAATCCATGGAGCAGCCAGTCAATACGATCAATTAGTTTTTCACTGCAGGTACGTCCCCAGGAAACGAGAATCGGGATTCTATTGTTCCGTTCGGAACTATAAGCGGGTTGAGGCACAAGAAACCTGCCGCAGGCGGTGGGGATGACGGTAATAGCAACCAGCATGGAAACGATAATGGAGGACGCTATTGCGATGGCGATATCAGAATAGAGCTGACCGGCCTCCTGGGTTACGAAGATGAGCGGGATAAAAACAAAGACGGTGGTCAAGGTAGATGCCAACACCGCGGTCCAAACCTCTCTGACACCATCTAAAGCAGCTTGCAAGCGTTTTTTCCCCATGTTGACATGGCGATAGATATTTTCCAGTACAACGATGCTATTATCCAGTGTCATCCCGATTGCAAACGCCACGCCCGCCAGCGAAATGACATTGATGGTTCGTCCCGTCGCCAACAAACCGATAAAGGCCGCTACGGTGCACACCGGGATACCGCTGGCCCCGAGAAGGGTTGCCGAATAAGATCGCAAAAACAGAAACAACACCAGCGAAGCCAAAAGTGCGCCAATCAAAAGATTTTGCCTTACCACCGAAACCGCATTCCTGATGTATTGTACGTCTTCGCTGGTCAGCTCTATTTTCAATCCATGGCGCTTCAATACCGTCATGTTCAAATGATCGGCTTTCAGAATCACGGCATCCATGACCTCGATGACGTTGGCTCCGATTTGTCTTCGAATCCCAATGGTAATATTCGGCTGTCCATTGGCATAAGATTTAACACGGGTTTCAAATCGGTCCAGTTCCGCGTAACCAACATCACGCAAATACACCGACGACAGGTCCCGTTGGGCGATAATCATGTTTTCAATATCTTCCATATTTTGAAAACGCCCGACGGTACGCAACAAGTAACGGCGTTTCCCACTGTCAAGATCACCTCCGGATATATCCTGGTTCCTTTTCCGGATCGCCTGCCGGAATTCGGTCAGACTGATATGACGCTCCGCCAGTTTGGCGGGATCGACGTAAATACGGATTTGCCGCTTTGTGCCTCCCCATATATCGGCCTGCGATACGCCCGGAACACGCTCGAACTGAGTTTTTATAGCGTCTTCAACAAAATCCAGCATCAACTCCAAATCCACATTTTGAGGATTGCCCTCTAAGGCTTGAACCCGGAAATACATGAACGCACTATTCGAAAACGAACTGGTAACAATGCGTGGCTGGTCGACATTTTCAGGATACGAAGACACTTGGGCCAATGCATTATTGACCCGTATCAGGACCTCATTGATATCGGTACCATGGGAAAATTCAAGCTCAATTCGGGCCGACCCGGTCGTTGCTGTGGAAACGATGCGTTCGAGCCCCGGAATCACCCGTAAATATTCCTCCTGCTCGACTATGATTTCTTTTTCAACATCTTGAGGACCCGCGCCTGGCCATTTGGTTCGAACACTGATGGCACGCACGTCTAGATCGGGAATCATTTGGATCGGCACGCGGAAAATTGCCAGACTTCCAAATAGGCACACGATCAAAATAACAACGGTTACAACAACACCGTTTTTGAGGACAAAATCAAACATGATTTCTTGGACAGCCTCCCAACCTGTCAGGGAGAGATTTTGACCGGTTGACCCGATTTTAATATTTCATTACCACGGATAACAACCTGCATGCCGGGATCGATATTGCCTTCGAGTATTTCAATATCACCCTTATAGACTCTACCTGTTTTGACCGCGACCGGATAAACAGTGTGCCCTTGTTGCCCCTGTTTTGTTACCCAAACACTATCCCATTGCGTATTATTTTTAACGATAGCATCCCGCGGCGCCAGTAACACGGATTGATTAGTTTGCCCTGAAGACACCTGGAACACCACCCACGTGGTCATACCCGGCGTTACCAGTTGATCATTATTTTCAATTTCAATATGTACCGGGAAAGTATGCGCCGTTGCATTAGCAACAGGAATTTTGTGGGTAATAGTCGCCTTGATTTCTTTCCCGGGCAACGCATCCGGAAAAATCGTCACCTGCGCTCCTTGCTGTAACCTCGAATAATAGCGTTGCGGAGTTAACACTTCGACACGCAGGTGGCTGATGTCAACTAACTCCAGAACGTTATCCCCAACTTTAAGCCACTGCCCGGTTTCAATCAGTTTTTTGCTGATAACCCCACCGAATGGCGCCTTTATTTTATGCTGGTCGAGCAACTCTTTATTGCGCTTATGATTGGCCTCTATGCGTTTAACAATGGCGCTTTTAATCCTGACATTCGAAACCGCTTCTTCAAAGGCGGTTTTTGCCATGTATTTTTTTTCAATCAGTTTTGAAAATTCATCCCGCCGACGGATGCTTTCTCGTAATTCGGCTTTCGCCTCCTCCAAAGAAGCCGCCGTTCGCTTCATATCGTATCGGGCCAACGCACTATCCAACACTACTAAGTCATCGCCTTGTTTGACGAAGTTTCCCGCTTCGACAAGCACCTTCACAACCATTGCGTCGACCCTGGACGACAAATTGGATATTCTTTGCGCAGTGATCATTCCGGTCAATGATATCTCTTCCTGAATCGGCGCCAGTTTGACAACGGCCACCCGCACGGGTATTTCTCTTTCCGCGGCCTTTAAAGATCCTAAGCACAACGATAATAAAATGAAGAAAATGATTTTCATTGTGCAATCATACCAAGAACTATTCGAAATAGATTTTTGAAAATTGTTTAGAATGTTTCGTCCGATCAAGGGTCAAAATCTGAAAATGGTTGTTGGATGTTGTGGCTAATTTAAATTGCGCCGTTAAGACCTCGGCTCGGGAGCATCGTATGAAATCCTTGTTTTTCTCCGCATTTATACTTTTAAGTGCATGTTCGGGTCTTCCTCCTAAAATTGAAAATGCACTGTGGGAGGATGTTGACTACAGTCAGGCCCATGAAAATTCAAAACGGTTCACGGGATTGCCGATTCGATGGGGTGGCACCATAGTCGATGTAACGAACGAAGAAGAATATAGTGAAATACAGGTCCTATACTATCCTCTAAACGTTTATGGAAGGCCGAGTTTGCGGCAACCCAATGGAGGCCGGTTTTTAATGCAAAGCGACAAGTTTTTAGACCCGGCGATTTATCTAAAAGGTGCGGAAATTACTATAGCGGGTACTTTTAGCGGGGAAATAGACCGCAAAGTAGGAAACAAGACAATAAAATTGCCGCTAATCTCCTCCGCGCAAAGCCATCTCTGGCCGGTTTATAAGGACAAACCTCATTTGTATTACAGCGGTTTTGGACCTTACTCGTATTATGGATATTCCCCCTATTATTGGTCTTATCATCGATCACGTTACTACAGAGGGTGCTACTGAAGCTATGCATGATACGGCATCAAATTATCGTTTAAACTGGGAGTGTGTCGGCAATGAGAACAATATACGTCAAGGAACGACCGTTTCCACAATCTCATTTCTGACGCGTAAAAAACTGGCAAAACGGGGAAGCCCGTTTCGGGTTTTGCCGTAGAATTTGTAGGTGATGATGGATCCTACCGGCGGTGGCGTGGCTCTTTCCGCATCGCTGAATCCGCTGCCCAGGCTAAATCGCAAGCCTTTCGCCGCTTCAACCAATAGTGCGCCCAGCAGCTTCTTATATTTTCCCTTGCCCGGCAAGTGAGCTATCACTTTGGCTTCGGCATCCTCATATGTTTTGACTTTGAGCATATCACCGTGACGCCCCGATCGGTACCGGGAATCGGCTTTGTGCAACATCAAGCCCTCGCCTCCAGCGCTTACAATCTCATCAAGCCGCAGTTTTAGCTCATCGTGGGTTTTAACCTTTTCCTGTCTAACTAGTTGGAAATTAGCGTTTGGATTCTCGTTAAAGAGGGCTTTAAGGTGATTTAAGCGTTCGGTAAATGTTCCCTTATGCCGAGGTAGATCGAAGACCATATATTTTACCTGTCGCCATTCATTGTCATTGGGAACATGTTTTTTAACGGTACTGACTATTTCTTCAAAGCGTCCTCTGGCAATCCATAATTCACCATCCAGCGCTTGCTCCGGAAAACCTTTGACGAACCATGCTGGCGCCCGGAAAACATTCCCTTGCCGCGAAATCAATTGTTTACCATCCCAAAAAGCCCGAACACCATCCAGTTTTTCGCTGACCCAGTAGTCACTCAGGCTTACCCCTTGTTTGTAGGTCTTTGCCAATAATAATGGTGGCGAATCGGCGAAAGAGACACAGGGGAAAGCCAAGCAAACTACAACGAAAAAGCTGGATTTGAATGCCGGTGGAAGGGGAATGAATGGTTTATTTTTCATAATTAGTGTGTAAGAGATTATGCACAAATGATAGACCAACCCTGAAACGCAATCTTGGTTGATTCGAACGCTGATACAATGGTGGTTCTAGACTTAATTTTTGAGGTACCCGTGGACAAACAAAGTGCTTTTCCAAAAGAGGGGGCTAACCGTATCGCCCATGTATTAATTGAGGCGTTGCCCTATATTCAACGGTTTAAGAATAAGACCGTCGTGATCAAATACGGAGGGAACGCAATGGTCGATGAGGCGTTAAAGAATAATTTCGCCCGCGACATCGTGCTGTTGAAACTTGTCGGTATTAACCCGGTCGTTGTCCATGGCGGTGGACCCCAAATTGGAAAATTATTGGAAAAACTGGGCAAAACTACACGTTTTGTCGACGGTATGCGGGTTACCGATAGCGAAACCATGGATGCGGTGGAAATGGTCCTTGGGGGATTGGTGAATAAGGAAATTGTCAATCTCATCAATAGTCATGGCGGTTCAGCCGTAGGGTTGAGTGGAAAAGATGGTGATTTGATCCGCGCAAGAAAGATTAGTTTTCAGAACGACACGACGGCTAATAACACCCCGGAAATAATCGATTTAGGCCATGTGGGGGAAGTGGCCAGTATCGATTCGTCGGTGGTGGACTTATTGGTCAGCGGCGATTTTATCCCAGTCATCGCGCCCATAGGGGTTGGGGAAGATGGTCGTTCTTACAATATCAACGCCGATTTGGTCGCTGGAAAAATGGCCGAAGTATTGAACGCGGAAAAAATCATTTTGCTGACGAATACACCGGGGATATTAAACAAAAACGGTGAATTGCTGACGGGTTTATCATTAAGCGAAATTGAAGATTTGATAACTGACCAGACCATAAGCGGAGGAATGATTCCGAAGGTTCGGTGCGCCATGGAGGCTTTGAACAGTGGTGTGGCCAGCGCTCATATCATCAATGGGACCATAGAGCACGCCGTGATTTTGGAGTTGTTCACGGACAAAGGTATTGGAACGCATTTGTTGAGGCGATAAGGCGTATTCTCAAAAAATCGTTTCGGATAACGTACTTCTTATTTCCGTACGACTCCTATACGCAACTGACTTTCCAAATAAGGTCTAAAATCATCGCGAATGTTTTGAACTTGTTCGCTGAGACAAAGTTCGTTCCCGAATACGGATCGTTTGCAACGAATATCCAGAAAAAGCTCGTTTTGAATCTTGTTTTCCCCGGAAATTTTTGAGACCGAGAGACTTATATCTTGATCGCCCCTGGGATCAAAAGTGTATACGATTTTGTCGGTGCTAACACTGATATCCGTGGTCGCTTTTTGTTGAACATAGGCTACCGCAAGTTCCCAAGCCGTATCGCAGATGTGTTTTTTATAACAGCGAAAAATGCTGATTCCAGTTGTGAGATCTTTGTTTCCAGGGTCTTTGTGTGGCCAGACGAGACGCAAGGTTTTTTTGCCGTTTTTATATTGATTCGATAAGTCGTTAAACCGATTGATATCTTTTTCGTACTTCTCTGTAATGCGTTGTTTTTCCTGCTCCTGGCTCTTAATACGATCACGCCGCTCGTAAATCCGTTTTCTGGTTGTGTTGATTTCGGCTAGTAGTTTTCTAGGCACCTTTCGTCCGTTTGTTTCAATCTGTGCGGCGCGGCGTTCTTGCTTATCCAACTGAGCTTGTAATTGCTGAATATTAGAATTGTTGATATTGACTAATACGTCAACGGTACTGAGTTTACCCGCCAAATTTCCATGGATTTCTTTCACATCACGGAAAGTGCGTAACAAGACACGATCATGTTTGAGTTGCGCCGCCAGTAGACTTTTTGCTTGTTTACGTAGGGTTCTTATTTTATTCCACCAATCTAATTGGTCCTTACTTTTTGCGGCTTCAACCACGTTTACGGTCTTTCCGCGTTGATTGATTTGAGAACGACCATATTTAGAATGCTTGGGAGGAACCTGATCCGAATAGAACACTTTCCCATTTTCGTCATACCAGCGAAAAACCGGTGTTGCGGAAAACCCTGGAGGTAGTGCTGTTAGAAACCATAACCCAAAAATGACCAAAATTTGAAAGCGAGGGGAAGTCATCGAATAAATGGAAAGGAGTGAATTTAAAATACAACAAAATTAGTGGAATGCCCTGAAATAAGGGTAGTTGCCATTGGGGATGATTCAACCTTGATTAGGTGTTTGTACCATATTTGTCACGATACACTTGCATGGAAAATAGGGTTTGCTTAACTTCTCCTTTTGCATCAAGGAATTCGATAATATCGGCAAGCGTAATAATGGATAAGACTTGAATACCGAACTCAGCTTTAATCTCAATGATGGCGGATGTTTCGTTTTGCCCTTTCTCCTGGCGATCGAGTGCGATTACAATGCCTATCGGATCCCCACCGTGTTCTTGGATTATTTCAACCGACTCACGAACCGACGTGCCCGCGGTAATAACATCGTCTAGAATCAACACCTGACCTTTGAGGGGCGCCCCAACCAAGCGTCCGCCTTCACCATGATCTTTTAATTCTTTTCGGTTGAATGCAAAAGGAATTTTCAGGTTTTTGTTTCGGGCAAGTGCGATCGATGTGGCGCATACCAGAGGAATCCCTTTGTAAGCCGGGCCGTAAAGAACATCGTATTCGATACGCGAGACAAGAATGGTATCGGCGTAAACACCACCGAGCCGGGCCAATCGCTCACCACTGTTAAACAGTCCGGTATTGAAAAAATAGGGGCTTGCGCGTTCCGACTTCAAAGTGAAAGTCCCGAATTGTAATATTCCACAATCGATTGAATATTGGATAAATTCGCGTTGGTAGTCTTGCATATTGGTTTTCCCCTATAATGGTTTCAGTTTAACGTTTGGGACCCTAGAATTAAATGATAAAAGAACGAAAAGCCATTGCGTTGATTTCCGGAGGTTTGGATTCCATGTTGGCGGCAAAAGCCGTTCAGGCACAAGGGATCCATGTTGAAGGCATTAACTTTTACACCGGATTTTGCGTAGAAGGGCACACCCACGCGATTCGCAAAAAAGACCAGGCAAAAGCAAAAAGAAATAATGCCCTTTGGGTGGCCGAACAACTCGGTATCAAATTGCACATTGTCGATATCATTGAAGAATACAAAAATATTGTGATCAATCCCAAACATGGATACGGGGCACATCTGAACCCGTGTTTGGATTGTAAGGTATTTATGGTATCCAAGGCTAAAGAATGGATTACCGAACATAGCTTTGATTTTATTATCACTGGCGAGGTGATTGGCCAACGGCCGATGTCGCAACGCAAGCAAACCATGCCGATCGTTTCTCGAGAATCCGGGGCGAATGACCTGCTTGTACGTCCGCTTTGCGCAAAATTGCTGCCTCCCAGTTTACCGGAACGGGAAGGCTGGATCGACCGCGAATCGCTTTATGACTTCAGTGGCCGCTCTCGAAAACCGCAAATGGCTTTGGCGAACGAATTTGACATCGAAGATTATGCCCAACCCGCCGGAGGTTGCTGTTTTCTCACCGACGAACATTATTCGGATAAATTGGCCGATCTTTGGGCCGCGCGTGGTCACAAGGATTACGAACTTGACGATATTATGTTGTTGAAAGTGGGGCGTCACTTGAGACCGCGGCCAAATTTTAAAATGATCATCGCGCGGGAAGAAGGTGAAGTAAAATTTCTCACGGGTTACAGGAAATCCTTTACCCATATGAGCCCGATAAGCCACAGCGGGCCACTGGCTCTCATTGATGGAACCCTTAGTCGTGACGACCTTGAATTCGCCGCCAGCCTGACCGCCCGTTATAGCCAAGGGCGGAATGCCGAAAAAGTAGAGGTTCGAATCGTTCATGAATGCGAAGAAAGTATTATTTCGGTCGTACCGATACCGCCGCACGCGATTGCCGAAGATTGGTACATATGAAGTCCTTGCTGGACGCCCGGTTTTTGCTATGCCCGCTACCGGTGATTCGCGTCCAGGAAAAAGTTAAAGGATTATCCCCGGGGGATATTGTCGAGGTGGTGGGAACGGATCCGGGAGTGATGCAGGATATCCCGGCCTGGTGCCGAATCAGCGGGCATAAGGTTTTGGAGGCGCATAGCAATGATGATGAATATATTATATTGTTTGAGGTGGGTTAACTTTGTCGTAATTATTCACCCTACCTGATTTTGCTTTAAAACGGCACCACAAAAACGCAAAACTTCGGTCATTATTGCAACTATTTTACAACCCCGTACTTTTTGCTCAACCAGTCAATATTGCCAAAAATCAGATTAACGAGGACACACCGGGAGCCCATTCGGGAATAGAAAGCCAACCGAGGGAAAGCTGGATTTGGCCAGATTTTCCCATTACCACATTAAAATATATGACCTAACATGACAATGCGTATTTTTTTTAGACTTTGCATTCTCGTTTTTCCGTATTTTCTGGTCAGCGCTTGTAAATTAGCGCCTGTTTACAATGTAGAGGACGCAGCATATAAAGTCCCTTCAAACACCACGCTTTCAGATATAGAGCGGGCAATCATTAGAGGTAGCACTAAAGTGGGTTGGAAGGCCCGGCATATTTCGTCACGAACTATTCTCGCCAAATATACCTTCAAAAGGAATAAGTATAGCGCTACGGTTCGGATTGATTTTGATCGGGATTCCTACAGTATTGCCTACAGTGAAAGCAGAAACCTGAAATATACCGAAGGGTATCCTCAAAGTGCTAGTGACGATAATATTATATCCGGCGCCAATGAATTCTTTACTAATGCGAACCCTTTTGAAAAAGCTAATGACTCCGCCACTAATCAAGCAGGCCCTAAAGTTCATAAAACCTACAACGAATGGATCAGAAGCCTGGAAAGCAGCATAAACAGAGAATTATCCGCATTGAGTGAGGGAACCCATGGAGTACGAGCGTGGCAATCCGCGGCAACGGCTAAAGCGTGCGATGATATACTGAAGGCAATAGTGTCGGGCCAGGCGAGCATTACTAAATCCAGAGTGAATATTCGTGCCGGGGCCGGTACTCACTGCCAAATTGTCGGAACCGTGAGTAAAGATGATTTTTTTGAACTGCTGGGTAAAAAAGACAACTGGTATTACATTGCTTTGAGTACGGGTAAAGAGGCCTGGGTATACGCCCCTTTGGTCAAAAAATCAGCCGGATATGAAAATTCCATTGCAGCCGTTAAAGCGGATAATATCAGCGTTAATCCTCCTCCCCCAGCGCCCCCTCCAGTAACACAACCGGGAGAAAGAATCTCCATTGCGGTCGTACGCTTTAAAACCCTGAATACGAAAGCCCAGGATATTGCTTTAGGTGATTTAATTTCAGAAACATTTACGACGGCATTGGTGAATTCCAAAGCCTATAAAATAATAGAAAGAGCACAGTTGGACAAAGTCATTAAGGAATTGGAAATGAGTCAGACCGGTTTTATCGATACAACCGATGCGGTGGCAATAGGCAAAATGGTAAACGCGGACGCCATCATTACAGGCAGTGTCGCTTTGCTGGCCGGTCAGCTACAGTTAAATGCTCGTATTATCGAAATTGAAAGTGCTTATGTGATCAGTGCTGAAACAAGAACAACTTCGTATTCACTAAGAAATATCAATAAAGCTACTCAAGAAATTGTGCAAAATCTTTCCAGGAAATTCGTGAACAAATAGTGGTTAGTTCCCTGTGGGGCAACGCGGAATATGGAGCCAAAGACAACCAAAGCGGGCAATTTAATCTTTGTAATATGTTTTACTCACAAACCTGAGCGACAATTTCAGCTGTCAAATCGTTTACAAGCCTTCTCAACTTTTTGTTGCCCGGCGTCGGCGGGTTGATTCCGGCTATCCGCAGTTCTCCGGAAGCACTGCCTATAATCCTGGCCGATTGTAAATCAACCAGATCGAGGCTAATGTTGCTATGAAATGTTTGCATATTGGTCTTGATGACTTTTATGGGCGCCTTTGTGGTAACCGTGGAAACTTTCAACAAATAACGGATATCGAGATTGTCTGAAATTTTCTTGAAGATGGGAATTCCCGCATTTTTGATAGTGTGGTACAGCTTTTTTTTAAGCGCAAGATCCGCGTCTATAAATTCCATACCATAGCGGCGCCAGGCTTGATGAAAAATAGAATTGAGTGCGGCGTTATCGTATCTGACTTTCCGCTTTTTAGCGAAATCTCGCCGTTCCGCCCGGCTGATGAGTAATGCCCGTTTGGAAGTCAAACAGGCAGGCGGTATGGACTCCGCTTTCCGGCTATTTTTGGCCCGATGATATTTCGGATTTAAGGTGTCATCGGTCTTAAGCGATATATTCAGTTGACGCCATTTACCCGGGGATAGCTTGACGGTTTGTTTTTCCTCTATATACCCTTTGGCCCTGACAATCACCTCAACTTCATCGCCAAGCAGACTGTCCAGATTAAGTATCCCGGCTTGATCCACTTTCCCCCTTGGAATACCGTTAACCAGGACGGTTGCATTTGGCGCATTGGCAATGATCTGTAGGTATCCCTTGGTTACCGTGGGTGGTGGCGCCGAGGCCTGAGTTTTACCACTCGCTTTTCCCGGCCGGAACATAAATTCACCCGTCAATGACGATGACTCCCAGGGAATCTGACTGCCCCGCGTGGCGTCCATGACACCGTTGCGAACATATTTGAAAGTCTGCTCTATCGAGAGTTGGGGTCTTTTCAACGCCGCAAGCAGGTATTGCGTATATAGCCCGTTTCTGCCCGTACCGTCCGCCGCAACTGAACCCGGTGCGGTGGCATAGGCGATAAACGACCCCACCGGGCCATCCATTTTGGCAAGGCCCTGTTCACCGCTACGGAAACTTCGAGCAAATGGATTATTTCTGCAGGCATCCAGAATGACTATGTTCAAGCCGTTGCCCGCCGTTTCCATTTTTCTCAACACCAGACCGGCATCGATACTTTCATCCTGTACTTCATCAGCTGAGGTGATATCGGTCTGGCTCGGTATCAGATAATTTCGACCACCGATCTGAATACCATGGCCGGCAAAATAAAACAGGCCAACATCAGATTTCTTCAATTTGTCGCCAAATTTTCGGATTGCCTGACGCATCCCTTGCCTGTTCAGATCTGTATAAACCGCAACCTCAAACCCGAGTTCAGCCAATGTATCCGCCATGTCACGCGCATCATTGACCGGATTGCTTAGGGGCGAGGATTTATAGTTACTATTGCCGATAATCAATGCAAGTTTAGATTCAGCATAACAACCTTCCGGCAAGCTGAACAAAAGACCTGTTAATATCAGAACAACGAAATAATTCAACTTTTTCATCAGTAAAATTATAGATATTAATTAGTTAATAGGATACAGATTCGTCATGAACAACCCAAATCCTCATTTTGGTTACCCAAAGATCCTAGTGTTCTTTGCTGTTATTAGTAGGTTCCTACTAGTACAAATGGGTAATATGATTCAACTCAAATTCGTGGGATTATTTGTCTAATTTAGAAGCGGGAAAGTGCTGAAAAAACACTTCTACAAGGCTGAAATTGTATACGGAAAACATTAAGACCTTGTACAATCGGCATAAAAGAACAGCTATCGTTATAAAAGGGGAGGAATAATGGTGGCCATAAAATGGAATTTTTTTGAGCTAATTTCTTTTACGTCAAACGACGTTTCAGAATCAATTCATCATCAATTCGCCAAGCTTAATTACCGGATTGTCGTTCGTGATACCAACGAATGGTTGGAAGGTCTGGCCGGAATAAACAACAATGTGTCTTTGATTATTCTAGGTAACCTCATTCCCCAAAAGCTAAAGGTTATCCTTTCCACGCGAGCAAGAGCGCCTTGCCTGGCGATTTTCGATTGTCCTCAATCTCAATGGGATCAAGATATCGTAAATTCCGTAGATGATTTTTGCGGATGGCCCTGCGAACAACAGGAATTAATTTTACGCCTGGAACGCTTACGATCAAAATTAGGCGAAAACGTTTCTAAAGATACGATAAATAACAACGAAAAAGAATGGATAAAACTTAATCTAGTTGGATCCTGTCCCGCTTTTATTAAGTTAAAATCGCTTATCCAGAAAATTGCACGCTACGATGCGCCAGTACTCATTGAGGGTAAAACAGGTACGGGCAAAGAAGTGACCGCCAGGGCTATTCATTATTTCGGGTCTCGTAGCGGTAACCCATTCATTCCCATCAATTGTGGCGCCTTGCCGGACAGTCTCGTCGAAAATGAATTATTTGGGCATGAAAAAGGTGCTTTTACCGATGCCAGACAGCGCCAGTTGGGACTTATTGCCCAAGCGAACGGCGGAACATTGTTTCTAGACGAAATTGAATCCTTGACACCAAAAGGGCAAGTGGCGCTACTTCGGTTTACCGAAGATAAATCCTACAAACCCTTAGGAAGTCAAGACACAAAAACAGCCGACATACGGCTTATTTCCGCCAGCAATACATCGTTACACGAGCTGGTCCGAAAAGGAGAATTTAGAGAAGATCTTTTATTTCGTCTTAACGTTGTGAAAATCCTGATACCCTCATTGCGGGATCGGTCGTCGGATATAGCGGATCTTGCCGAATTCTTTTTGCAACGTTTTCGGAAGCTGTATCAATCGCCCGACAAACGATTTGATCCCGAAACGTTTTCCTGGATGGAACGGCATAATTGGCCGGGAAATATTAGAGAATTTGAAAATTATATCCATCGCGCTTTCTTATTAGCGGATGATAATCTTTTACACCCCTGCGAAATTGATGAAACAAACGTGTCCCTTACTGACCGTAGGAAAATACCTGACCGAAGGAAACGCTTTGATCTAGATCAATCGTTTAATGATGCAAAACAGCAGACGATCAATCAATTTGAACAATGCTTTATAACGAAATTGCTAGAACGTACTCATGGAAACGCATCACAGGCTGCTAAGTTGGCTCACAAAGAACGGCGCTCGTTTGGCAAGTTATTGAAAAACACGGCTTGGATAAAGATAAATTTAGAGCCAACCAAGTTCAGTGAAATTATTTACCTATAGGCTAGAAGTGCGAGCGAGAAATCATGTATACCATCAAAAACCGGCATTGTTAAATTTGTATAGTTTTAGATTTCAAGCCATTTGAAAGATAATTTATAAAAACACAATCTCTATCAAATTGTTTCTGTGCTTTATCTTCGTCTTTTGCTCTTGTTTCTATGACATACAGTTTCGCAGAAAACACTTAAAACTTTCCTCATCCCCATCCAACTACTATCCCGCATTTCTCACCAGCTTTCTACTGCGGAACCGCAATACTGCGCATTGGCTGTGTTGTACTCGGTTTCGGTGCTCAAACCACTACAAGTGCGCTTCGTTATCTGCGCTGAGATAGTTGAGGATTCCCATCTCTGAGATTGATTTAATGAACATCATACAAAGGGCTGTTTGAAGCGGGTACTTTTTAACCCAGTGGAGTATTTTCTGTGTCCTAGGAAAAATGGCGTTTATTCAAGGACTAAGGCGCAATCTACCACAAATAACCTGAGTCAGGAATGACCCAGGTTCATTTCGAATTAAGAAATTAACTCGTTCTATCAGTTGTTTATAGCATTTAATGGGGCGGCATACTTAATGCCTGTTAGATTAGCACCTCAAACCTTAAATAGCCCATTAAATAGGAGAGTGGAAATGAGTGATAACAAGGCAAACAAACGCAGGAATATGGGTATCTCTCAAGTTTGTTTAATGCAGTTTTCGATCATTTAGGCCTCCTAATTTTATGAGTTATTTAGGGTTTGAGGTACTAGTAAAGTAGCTGGAAATGTATTCTTGAATTCAAACGAAAAACGAGAATTTAATCAACTGGCAGAGGGGATCATGCGTTATCTTGAAGATCATCCGGATGCGGCAGATACAGTTGAAGGGATTACAAACTGGTGGATCACGTGGCAACGATTCAAGGACACCAAGGAAAAAGTTGAAGATGTGCTCGAATATCTAATTGAAGAAGGTGTAGTGGAGAAGCGCATGATCATGGGAGGCCGGTTCGTATATTCAAGAACCGAGAAGGGGCGAGATCGAAAATGAAACTAATCGCATGCTAGGCTGGAAAATAAGCTCAGAAACAGGCCAAAGGATGTTTAAGGACGCTTATGATAGTACCGAATACCTTAAATAGTGTCGTAGGATACAGTGAGGAGTCATAACCTATGAGTATAGGCGGGGGGCAAGCTCATCTCTTATAAATTTGTTAAAAAAAGGGTATTTAGAGATGCATGCTGGGCTTGATGGTTTGACCTTCAAGGTATTTAGCACCTCTGACCTAAGCGGTGAGATTGCCAATCACGTTTCTTTATTTCTTTATCGCGTGGACGTTGACAGGACGCGTCGTCACGCCGAATTGCCCCGGATAGATAGGCAGGCGCCTGAGCGATTTGCGCTCGCTTTAGAACTACATTACCCGCTCACGGTATGGAGTGGTGGCACCGCGGAGCGTGAGCAAGAAATTCTAAGCGATAGCATGGAAATATTGGATGAACACGCTCTCCTTTCGGGTGATTTACTCGATTCAAATTTCCCTTGGGAAGAGGGATCGGAAATCAAAGTCTGTTTAGAATCCATGACCAATGAAGATATGCTGCGGCTGTGGGACTCATTCGAACCCGCTTATCACCTGTCTGTGCCATATTTGGCGCGAACACTATTACTGCGGCCTTTAGAAAGATCATCTATTGGGATTGTGGAGAGTCGAACCAATGTCTGGACACCGGCGATACCGCTATGAATATGGTCTCTTTTGCCAACCGCTTTTCTCCTGATAGCTCTGTGGTGCTCGGTGTGCTAGGCCTCAAAGTGGTCCGCTATGTTAATGAGGGAAATTCGCGGCAGGCGACGGTAATACCAAACCTCCGTATCAGGTCTACGCGCTCGAATGATATTCCAATCTACCATGTAAGTACTGGTCTTTATGGTTTTCTAAAGTTAAAACCGGGGACACATCGTCTCCATATCACTGACCCACAAAACCGTTACTTGCCCCGTGCGATCAGTATTATTGATGTTCCGGACCACAACAGCGTACGGCGAATGCTCGAAAATGGAATAACGCCACCAGACAATGCAACGGCGCCATTGTATAAGACTGTGCTATTGCGCCCTGGGCAGGATTACCCGCTACCCCCAGGTGAAACAGCCTTGTGGGTCGGATTCTATCAAATGCCGGAGTTCCAACCGTATATACAAGGATAGAGGTCACGACACAGCATAATTTAACAGCCACCAAGGTCATCACATATGCTGATCAAAATGGTATTTATTTTGCGCGGTTACCAGGAGAACGGGCGAAATTCGCGGAGCCGGCCGAACCATCCCCAGAGGGCGAACGCGTTGGCCCACCCGATGATTCTTCGCAATCACCCGAAGGGGAGTTAACCAAAACATTTGACCGGTCAATTGCGGTTTACACCCTTAAAAAGGATCAGGCTTTCGAAACCGATCCGTTGAACCGATTTCCAGCGGACTTTGATGATCTGAACCCGGAAGATGCTTTAGGTCCTTATCAACCGGCGCAATTTCGTCTAATTAATCCAGTGAGTCAAGAACAGCGTAATGCCAACGACGGCAACCCGCCACAACCGACGATTATCGTAGGAAAGCGGACCAGGTGGGATATCGTCATCGTATGATTGTGTAAATATTGAGTACCAACAGGAGATAACGACAATGCCAGAATATCTATCACCAGGCGTCTATGTGGAGGAAACCAGTTTCCGGGCTCGCTCTATCGAAGGGGTCGCGACATCTACCGCGGGTTTTGTCGGACAATGCCGCTTTGGCCCCATTCAAGGCGAACCGGTATTGGTCACTTCATTCGATGAGTTTGAGCGCACCTTTGGCTCGCTTGAAGAGCTCAACTTCGGGGGGACACCAGCAATAAACTACCTTGCGCATGCCGTTAATCTATTTTTTGAAAATGGTGGCAAACGCGTGTATGTAGCACGTATATTCCAATCACCGGACGAACAGACTATTGAAGATGCGACAGGGTTTGGGACGGATCTTATTATCGCGCCGAATCAAACTCGGTTCCGTGCGCGGTTTCCGGGATTAGCGGGAACGCTGAACGTGACCAGTACAGGCATTCGCAGTGGAAATCTTCTTATCGGACCTGTCGGGAACCGTCAAGTCAGAGGTCTTAGACCCGGTGACATCGTAGAAGCGGTCGACGGAGCGGTGAAAAGCCGCCAGGTTGGAATCGCTTCAGCGGAAACTCAAGTGTCTGTCGATACGATCGATACCAGTATGGTCTACTTTGCATCATTCAATGATGATGGCAAACTCGAACTGCCAAATACAGGCGGAATACTCTATCTTCAAACGGGAGCTTTGCAAACCATCCAAAAGATCAGCTTAACCGTCAGGGTTGGCTCGTCGAACAGCAACCGGGAAGATAGCTATCCAGGGCTCTCGACACATCCGGAATCGGATCTATTCATCGGGAAGGTGTTGCGACACGAAGATCCCGATGCGGGCATCGAGCCTCCTGTCGATCGTACCGCGCGTATTTATCTTCAGACTACTACGGTTCCGGCGGGGGATGCCCAAAGGCTGATTTACGCAGACCAGTTACTGACGGGGCTGTTGTCGGGTCTGAATCATCAGCAGACTTTGAACAATGGTACCGACGGTGTTTTAGCGATAGCTGAAAATTTTAAGGGCGGCGGTAGCGATCATACGGCAACCGGGCTTATTGCATTAGGCGAGGTTGAAGATATAGCCATTATTGCCGCACCGGGGGCCGCGGCGCTGAGCAATGCTGATGATCGACAGACAGCCCGTAATTTTCTAATCACCCACTGCGAAAACCTGCGTTACCGTTTTGCCATCATGTCAGCGGATCAAAACCTAGACACAGGGGGTATCCGCGATATACGCGGCGAGCATGATACCACCTACGGTGCGCTCTATTATCCCTGGCTGGTGGTGCGCAACCCGTTAAATAACATCGGTCAAGGCCGCGACTCGTTGCTATTACCCCCTGACGGTGCGATGGCGGGCATTTATGCCCGCTCAGATATCGAGCGGGGAGTTCATAAAGCACCTGCCAATGAGGTGGTACGGAATGTTCTTCGATTCAGCCGTAATGTCACTAAAGGACATCAGGATACATTGAACCCGGAGGGAATCAATTGTCTGCGGTTTTTCGAAGGGCGAGGATATCGCGTTTGGGGTGCACGCACCATGACTTCGGATCCAGAATGGACGTATATCAATGTACGGCGGTTGTTCATTTTTCTCGAACACTCCATCGATCGCGGTACGCAGTGGTCGGTATTCGAACCCAATAACGAAACGTTGTGGTTGAAAATCCGACTTACCATTGAATCGTTCCTTTATGACGTATGGCGAACCGGCGCTTTACTGGGTACCAAACCGGAAGAGGCTTATTTTGTTCGTTGCGACCGAACGACTATGAGTCAAGGTGATTTGGATAACGGACGCCTGATTTGCTTGATTGGGATCGCACCAACCAAACCCGCGGAATTTGTCGTTTTCCGTATCGGCCAATGGACCGCCGATGCATCAATTATTTAGTGGATAGGTTTCTATTCTGAAGACGAGGAAAAATAACCATGGCAATTCAAAGAGACGATCCCTATGGCGCATTTAATATCAAGGTCACGATTACGCCGCAATCCGGTAATAAGGTACTCGGCGCCTTCTCGGATGTATCCGGCCTGAGTACTGAAATAACCTATGCCGATTACCGAGACGGAACCGACCCGAGAAATCGCCCCCGTAAAGTCCCTCTGGCATACAAGGGTGGAGAAGTGACGCTGAAACGCGGCCTAATAGGAGGTTTGGATTTATGGGATTGGACCGAACTCGTACGCGTCGGTGATATGTCCGCGAAAGCGACCATAGTGATCGAGTTAAAGTCAGAGGACAATCAGCAGACGGTTGCAACGTGGGAATTGATCAATGCGCGGCCTTCTAAATGGACGGGGCCAACCCTGGCGGCCAAGGAGGGAAGCGACGTCGCTATGGAAGAACTGGGACTCGTATGTGAGGACATTTTTTACAAATAATAGACGGATATACATTCATTCTTATTTCTGAATAACAACAAACCCATGACCTTCCCTTCCAGTTATATTGGTGCACCCTGGAAACCAGGATTACCCCCTGGGGTGTATGAAGACCGGCCGATCCAATCGACTGTTCGTGATGTGCGCATGGATGTTGCCGCCTTTGTTGGTTTAACCGAACGCGGGCCGGTTTCGACACCCGTAATTGTGGAGTCCTGGGAGGCTTTTCGATATCACTTTGGTCGACCGGGTGGCGGTCGTTTGTTGCCGGATAGCGTACGCCTGTTTTTTGCCAATGGAGGACGCCGCTGCGTCGTGGTCAGGGCATTGAATTACAGGGCTGCACGAACAGCGAAGTGGTTTTTCCCGGTTCTGAAGACAGACAACGGCGATAAAGTTTGTTTTCTGGCGCGCAATCCTGGAAGTTGGGGAAATTGTCCGCATTTTAAAGTCGATTTTCCTCTGCGGGAATTGCAATTTATTGTGCCACGCCCTGATGATGACCTGCCAACAAACACCGCATTAGCGCGCATTGGCCACGGGTTGCAACCCGGTGCATTAGTGCGTTTTATTCGCACAAATGCAGGAGAATTGATCGAGAAACTGTTATTTGTCAGTAAAATAATATCCTACAAAAAAGAACGAGACCAGATTAAATTCAAACAAAGTATCGACAGTGAATTTCAACTGGATGTGAATACCGTGTCAAGCCTCAATCCGCGGGATACGAAAATTTTCGCAGCGTCCGAAGTGCGAATAAATCTTGATATCAGTTTGGAACAGGGTACGGATGTGGAACTTGGAGAAAGTTGGCCTAATCTTGCCTTTCATCCTCTGCATACCGATTTTATCGTACGCCGATTAGGAAAACGTTCCGCCGGCGAGCGCTATATGCTTGATCAGTCTTACAGTGAACACTATCCTGACGCGGAATTTTTCGGCGAAAACCAGATTGACAGTGCATTGTTATCCAGCGATTCTCGCAGGTCCGGTTCCTTTCTGGTTCGACCACCCTGGAATTTATGGAACCAACCGCTGGTTCCCGATGCTAAATTGATCGAGTCAGATGCTACCTATGCCAGCAGGCCCTCAGACCTCGATACCGAGCAGATGGGTAACGATGGCGCTCTGGAAATGGAAAGGCAACATTTTTTCTCGCGACCTCAAGATAGCCTTGAGGGTATCGATTTAGAGGACGACCGCAAAGGACCTGGACTCTATGTTTTTGCCGACCAACCTTCCCCTCTGGATGCGCTTAATTCTTATGATGATCCCAATGAAACCGAACCGGTATCGTTAGTATATTTGCCGGATCTAGCCCATCCACGGCAATTTGAAACACTTGCCGACACCGAAAACTCCACTAAGGAAGAGATGTTACGCTTTGGTAAGTGCGTGTTCCCTGGCACCCCTGCCATGGAGCCGGATTTACCTTATCCTAAACTCGCTGTTTCCCATGATATTAATGGCTTGCGCGATAAGCATGTTGAACTGGCGCAATGGTGTGAACAGCACTCGGACCGGATTGCCATATTGGATTTGCCACCGGGGTTGGTGCCTGGTGAAATAATTAACTGGCGTCGAAGGATTGCATCTCAACGTGCCATACTCTATGCCCCTTATCTCCATATCCGTTCACTTGAGCAAACAAGATCGAATCCGCTTGTCGTCGGGCCTGGTGGAGCGGTATGCGGCATCATTGCCAAAAAAGAACGTCTTGCAAGGGTACACGCGGCGCCAGCCAACGAAGTGCTTGAGGCAGTAGTTTCTCTGCACGAGGATTCTCGTTTGCCTTCCCCAGGTTTCCTACACACCGAACGGGTCAATGCTATCCGTGCTACAGCATTCGGGATAACTCTACTTGGTTCTCGCACCACCGATTTAGGACTTGAGTGGACCCATCTTTCCGTGCGGCGCTTGCTGGATTATCTAGAACGACAGCTGGCGTTGGATACCCGTTGGGCTGTTTTTGAACCTAATAACCGAGCGTTATGGGGGAGACTGACCGATACAGCGGAAGCACGCCTACGTCCACTCCATGACGTTGGGGCGTTCCAGGGCGCCGGTCCGGCGCAAGCTTACTTCATTCGTTGCGATGGGACGATCAACACAAGCGATGTACTTGATCGTGGCCAAGTCGTCATCCTCGTGGGAGTGGCGCCATCCGTGCCTGCTGAGTTTATCGTATTTCGGCTCACGCAAATCAACGATGGCGCATCCATAGTGGAGGAATTCCATGGCTGATGAGTTTCTTAGCCAGTTTAACTTTTCCGTCTATCTCACGGTATCCGGTTTTGGTGGTGACGAAAAGCTTGCACAGGATTCTAAGGGCGCTTTTTCGGAGGTTTCCGGTTTGGAATACAACCTTGAAATGAAGGCTATTCGCGAAGGTGGCTACAATACCGGAGAACGTCAGCTGGTGGGTAAAACCAGCCATACCCCATTGATTCTAAAACGAGGGATGACCCGGGATGGGGCATTTTGGGATTGGGTGCAACGCTGTACTAATGGTGTTTTCCCACTGCCGTACATTAGCGGGTCGCTCGAAGTCTTTTCAGCATACAGCGATCGCAATGCGTCGCAATCTGCCACTTGGCACTTTGTTAACGGCATTGTGACCAAAGTTAAGGCGGCTTATCTGAATGCAACCGATAGCAGCACGGTGCCGATTGAAGAGCTGCACATCGCCCATGAGGGGTTGGTTAGGGTGCCGACATGAGTGGTCAACTCAAACCCGCTAAGCTCACGCCCTATCAGCGTGACGGCAAAAACTTAGACGAGGAAAAAGCAATCTTGCTGGATTTTAACCCGGAATCCTTGGCAATCCAGGTCAAGTCGGGACAGGAAGCCGATCGTGGACGTCGGGGCCGGCAACAAACGCAACATGTCGCGAAAAGCACTGCAACGCTGTCCTTCGATGCCCTGTTTGACACTACCCGACCCAATCCTTCCCGTAGACAGGATCAGGGGATTAATGACGATCCCGAAAAACTGGATGTGCAGCATAAAACCCTTGCAATTGCCAATCTATTGCAAAACGAAGGTGAGGGTGAGAACGCTGCCCCGCGTCGGGTAAGATTTCATTGGGGTACGGTGATTTTTGATGGAAAGATCGATTCATTTAACGAAACCCTGGATTATTTTTCGCCCGAAGGCGTGCCGTTGCGTTCGAAAATCAAAATTTCGATCACCGAACAGGATTTTCGCTATAAGGTAGACGCGGAACAGGTCCAAGCGTCCCGGAAGCCACCTGCGGTGGATGACGCAAACAGCGTTGCCGGTAATAATGATCTCGACTCTCTTTTCGATCTCTCTCCGAGCGGCGGCTTTAACTTCGATCCCTCACTTTATCTTTCTTTGGATATACCTGCTGGTGCTTCGTCTTCCGCAGGCATTGATGCGAACCTGGATGTCGAACTTGGATTAGCTGTTGACCTTGGTGTCAGTGCCGTTGCCGGCGTCAGTCTTTCTACCAGCGCGGCGTTCGATGTTTTCGGGGCCGATATATTGACTGTAAGCTTGGATGGAGATATTGATTTGGGTGTGGTGGCTGGTGGGGGCTCGAAGCAAACGGCTACACTGATTTCTGAAAACGCACGTGGTGATGCGGCTCGGCCACCGAATGCTTGGGCGCCGGATGGACCGCAAGCAGGCAGTCAGGCAACACAACTTGCAGCTCGGATCAATGAGCAGCGCAACAGGGGACAAATTAGTACGGATGCCGCTGTTGGCGTTGCCGAAGTGGCAATTAGTAATTCCGTTGCCGTGGCTGAAGGAAGAAGTAACTGCGATGTTTCGACGCCCTTTATCCCAAGCAATCCGTTGCCGGTCCGCGGTTCACCGCCCCTCGTCCCAGCTTATTTCGGCCCGCCATTACCTAAAAGTTTGTTTGGAACGCGCCAATCGCCGCGGCCAACCGCGGCACCCAATGGCTACGCTCACCGTCCATCCTGGGAAGAATTGCTTAGGTCCAGCAGTGAGGCGTCATCTGAAACCGATAATATGCGCGCTTGTTCGTGCTGCCCAAAACGCCAGATACGGAGTGGACGATGGTGAACATCGAACAATTGCATAGCGAAGTTCTTATAGAAGGACAGCAGGACGAAACGGTGCGCGTGGAAGAAGCCGATAAGCCTGTTGAAGTGCGTATCGAAGAATTACGCGAAATTGTCAGAGCACTGATGGCGGAAGAATTTGAACGCATGTTGCGGGTCAATTCGTCTGCTTAAGGGTGGGATCTATGACAGCTCAAGTTAAATCGGAACGCCTTGTTTTTCGTGCCCGTCCGCGCTTCGAGATCGACGGCCAATCGGAACTCCGTCTTAATGAGGATCTAATTCGGCTTGAAACTCATCAGAATGAAGACGGTCTGGCGCGGTTGGAAGCTGTTTTTAAAAACTGGGGACGCGTCTCCGAAAATTCGGGGACGGGTTTTGTATATTTTGATGGTGAAATTCTTGAGCTCGGGCGAGAAATTAAGGTGTTTGCCGGAGAAGTCGACAATGAAGCCAATATTTTTCGAGGTATCATCACGGCAATAGATGGGGTTTATCCGGAATCGAGGGCTCCGGAGGTTGTGCTGCGTGCGGAAGACAAACTGCAATGGTTGCGGATGACGCAACGTACACGCCTTTTTAGTGAATTTACCGATACCGATATTGCCCGTGACGTGGCTGATAGTAGCGGATTCTCTTCCGATGCCCAAGCTGAAGGACCGAGCCATACCGAGTTACTGCAACTTAACCAGAACGACTTGTCGTTGCTTCGCGAGCGAGCACGTGCCGTGGATGCACGACTCCAAGAACAGGACGGTGTATTGCTGTTCCGACCACGCCGCGAAGATCAGCCGGAACCGATCCAGCTTACAAGAAAAAATGAATTAATCAACATTCAGGTGTGCGCGGATTTGGCGTATCAGCGAGCCGCGGTTCGCGTACATGGTTATTCGGTTGCGGATAAAACAGGTATACATGAAACCGCGGATGCTTCCGATGTACGTAATGAAGCGGATAATTCTGGCCGTACCGGACCCGAAATTATTGAAGACCTGCAGCCTAATGCTATCGAGTATCTCCATCTGGAAGCACCCGCCACGTCGGAAGAAGCACGGACTTTAGCACAGGCGCGTTTGCGCCGTCGTGCACGCCGCTTCATTACGGCTCGGGCCACCACTTCGGCCACGCCCGGTTTGCAAGCCGGATCCAAAGTCGATTTTGTCGATCTCGGAGCTTGGTTCTCGGGTATCTATCACATTACTCAGATTCGCCATACTTTTGATATGAGGGATGGGCTGCGCAGTCATTTTTACGCTGAGCGGGTTGATCTAGGAGACAGTATATGAGTTTCCCAATGCCCTCTTTTATACCCACCGGACCCGAAAGCGAATCCCTCCGCCATCGGTTGTTTGGCGTTTATTCGGCCATAGTTACGGAAGTCACGGACCCGGATAGCCAGGGCCGGGTACAAATCGAACTGCCCTGGGTGCATGAAAACGATGCCGTGCAGGCGCATGTTTGGGCGCGGCTTTCAACGGTGATGGCCGGTAATGACCGGGGTACCTGGTTCATACCCGAGGTGGGTGATGAAGTACTGATTAGTTTTGTAGCTGGCGATCCACGTTGGCCAGTGGTTTTGGGTGCGCTTTGGAATGGTGTCGATGCACCCCCGGAGACCATGGATAGATCAGGTGAAAACAATCTGCGCGGCATTACCTCGCGCTCCGGCCACAAATTGACATTCGATGATACAGCCGGAAGTGAAAAAGTAGAGGTGATTACCCAGGGTGGTCACACCTTGGTATTGGATGACGCCGGCGCCATTAGCGTGCACCACAGCGGCGGCGCCGAAATCAAGATTGAGCCATCCGGAATGATCACTATTACCGCTTTGAATCAAGTCGTAATCAAGGCGCCATCCGGTATGAAGATTGAAGCCGCTCAATTGACTGTAGACGCGCCAATATCGAAATTCTCCGGCGTGGTGAAAGCGGAGACGGTCATCACCAATGCAGTGGTGTCTTCAAGCTATACGCCGGGGGCGGGAAATGTATGGTAGACAAATCGACCACCGTTAATCGCCTTATTATTCCGGCACAGCGTAGTGTGACGGATGAGAAACTATTTAGCGCCATACCTTGGTTTCTACGTGACAAGGACGCCAAGCCTATATTGCGCGATGAAAACGGCAAACTGGTTAACGCACCGCCGGAGTTGTTGCAGTTCACGCGGGATGAGTTTATTGACGCCTTATTCCAAGCTATCGAACTATCACCCGAATCATTCAACGCGGAAGCTTTCGAAAAGCTGATTTCCTATCGTGATTACGCCGAGCCACCCAACAGTATGCGCAACCTGCAAGGTGAGCCGCTCTATCCGACCACGGGACCGGAAGCGATCTTGCGTTATGAGCCGCGAACTGAACTTTTGGAAGACCAAGTTACCCCTCAGCAGGCTGAACAAAGCGAGCAGGCTACAATAGCCTGGTTACGCAAGCTCTACTTGCCGCTTCAGCGTCATTTTCACATTGTCTCCACGGAAATTGTTTGCGCACGTGACGGTTATCCCCGACTGGTGCGGAAAAGAATATTGGAGGCTGGATTAATCGTTCGCCGCCTGGTGGCCGACCAAGCGCATCAGCGCTGGGAAGACTGGGTCCGTGTTACGGAAGACAAGGGCCTGTGGTTGGAAATAGCCGATCGCAATATGGCGCCGTTAGGCCTTGGTCCGCAACATCCAACAATTGATCCTCACTCAATCGACGAGGCCGTGCCCGCCGCAGCGGAAGCCGAATTGCGCGCACGGCTCAACCTGTCCCTCGAAGATGAATTACCAAATACACTGCAAACGGAACCATTATCCCTGTTGAGCAGTACTATCGGCACAGCCGCCGAGCATACGGTTTTATACGGTTATGCGCCTGTGATGTCCCGTGCCCATCAATTGCCTCAGAAAACTAAGAATCCGGGTGATATACGCCAGATCCTGAAGGATCGAGCTCGCAAGCACCTGCGTAAAGAATTATTCAGCGATGACCCTGAGAATTCACTGTCCAATGCCGAACTTGTCGCTAATGTGAACAGCCTGCGGGAAAGTATTCGCGCACCGTTACGGCAACTTCTGGAACTGATCTTACTCCCGACCAAGCCAAATACCGTAGCAGTGGAATCTGCCCGTTCCGCGCTGGAAACATCGGTTATTGGGTTTGGCCCGCCGTCAAAGGATGCCGATGTGGATGCGACTAAGACGTTACTCGCTGCGATGTGGGATCGAGCCGACAACTTCAATGATAAAGACAATTGGTGGAATAGTGTTATTAATGCAGGGATCGAAGACGCCAAGAAAGGCACGTTAACTGGTGCGTGGAATGCAGAGGCTTTCAATAAAGTCACTAGCGGACCCACGGATCTAGCAATACTTATGAAAAACCATATTTATGTCATTGTCGACCGTTTTGCGCCTGCACTATCGGATGTCCAATCGCCGACCGCGAATAACGATACCGAAGTCAAACAGGTTATAGCCATATTATTGATGCGCATCCGCGCCGTGCGCAAGCAACTCGGGAAGGTGATTTATGCCAACACTCTGGGTTATTTCGATATCGACTTCGACCTGAATAGAATACTACCACCACGGAACGATCCCGTGGTGACAGCTGGATCGCTTGCCGACGAATTAAGCGCTTGGCTGGCACTCAACACGACCCAGGGTAGAGTTGAATGGCCTCAACCTTGGCCTGCTTCCACACCGGCGCGGTTCTTGGTTGACGCTCATGCCCTGGCCACGGAATTAGAAGCGGTCTTTCACGATGTACATACCCGTGGCAGCGGTGCCGGCAATGCCTATACCGAGGTGATTAGCGCACGGATTGCCACCGTGGATATGGATTTGTCGGCTCAACTTGCAATCGGCACCAGCAACTTGCGCCGTCAGGGGCTTGATCTCAACGGGCAGCCCGAATTCGGTTTGCTCGTTCATCCCGGTCCGGCGCCGACACTCGATACAATGAATAACTTTATTGACGCTGTCATAACCCGTTACGACAGCGGTCAATCAGACGACGAGGTAAACCGGGAAACCGCTAATCTGCTGAACCTTGTCCGTCCTCGGTTTGACGCTGACAGCCTGTATGCGATCTGGTGTTACGCCCGCGTTGCCGGCCGTACACCGTGTGAGGAAGAGCGAATTCTCTGGACCCAACGCAGTGATGTATTCGCTATCGCGGAACCCAGTGATATTCTCGGCGTTCGACCGGTTCCATGCAATTGCCCGACCTGAAGAAACTGCTGCGCGATATCCCCCGGATTCCAAAAGCCAAGGCGATGCCTTTTGTCGCGGTTAATATTCCAGCCGATTCCGATGTTATTACCAATGACGACCCAAAAGATACCGCGCGTAAGTGGGGGATACAATTTATCTGTTCTTTCGGGATCCCGGTTTTTACGATCTGCGCCTGGGTCATGTTTTCGATCATATTCAGTATTTTACTTGCCATACCGGGATTTGCTTGGTTGCTGTTATTGAAATTCTGTACTCCCATACCTTCGAAGGAGTAACCCAATGCGCGATCCGCTAAAGACTTATGGTACAGGTATCCGGCTGCCGCTAGTTGTTCAGCCCGGCTTTGCCTGGATCAGCGGCGCCAATGCGGTGGAACAGGCACTGCGCGCGGTATTACTGACCGAACCCGGCGAGCGTATCGGCCATCCCAATTACGGTGTCGGTTTACGCCGCTATTTGTTCGCGCCGAACACACTTGCCACGCGTACATCCATCCGTCAGGCGATCCTGGACGCCATTCAGCGGGATGAAAACCGCGCGTCAAACTGGAAGACGTCACCGTAAGCACCGATGCCGCTCAGGCAACCTTATTACGCATTGAGCTACGCTACCGACTAAAAGACGATCCCGGTGCGCGGAATTTGGTTTTGCCGTTCTATCTTGAAGAGGAGGCCGCCTGATATGCCGGCGTTGACACCCCTTAAATTAGATGATCGCCGGTATCAGGAGATACGCGACGAGCTAATTCGCCGGATTCCGGTGCATAGTCCCCAGTGGACCGATCACAACATTTCCGATCCTGGAGTTGTGTTACTGGAGCTGTTCGCCTTTTTGGGTGGAGATCTGCTGTATCAAATCAATCGGGTCCCGGAAAAGGCGCAGCGTGAATTTTTAAACCTGCTTAACCTTCCTTTGAAGCCTTACCAAGTAGCTCGTGCACTGGTTAAATTTGACCTACCCAAAGATAAAACCGAACCCTTAAACATCCCATTTGGTGGCGTGGATGGTCGAACCCGAGTTGCGGCGGCGGGTGTGACGTCGATTTTCAGGTTACCGACGAGCTAACGGTGTTGCCCGTTGAAGCACATGCCTATATCAAACAACCGTTACCGGCATTGCCCGAAGATACCATCGGAATTGAAGGAATCTAACAGCTTCTTCAGGATCATTTCAAAATGGGTGCGACTGGCTCAAACGAACCGGTGCCACCTGAAAAGGCGTATTACCAAACGATTCCATTGGAAACACCTGAAGGGGGCATTTTGCCACCCGTAACGCCCCTAGCGCGAGCGGTTGATCGGACTTTATGGATTGCATTGTTGGCGCCGGATATATTGGTGAAAGGATTGGACAATGCTGCGCTTGAAGCAAAATTAAATCAACTGCGTTTAAATATTTCAGGTAAACATGTCTCCTTAGGGGTCCGCATAGATGATGCCTTATGCGGTACTCAGGACCATATGCGTTGCCCCAATCCGGGAGAGGACCCGCAACGTTATCCGATGTTGTGGCAGGTTGCGACGGGGCGCTTTACCGGCGACGAAAACAGGGTCGATACGATTGTGTACGACCGCTTGAAGACGGCTAAGGATGATACCCTTGGGTTGACACGTTCCGGGGTGATCCAGATTTTGCTGCCGGTATCCGGCCCTGGTGGAAAGCTCAAATTCGGCACCTGGACAGCTGACGACCTCGGGGATCCGGATCTACTCGGCATTGGCGAGCTACCGCCACGCTTGGATAAACCCGAAGATGAGACGCGCATACTAACCTGGATCCGGACAGTGCGGCCCGATCCTGAACACCCGAATCCACGCGTTCATCATATCGATATCAATATGGTGGAAGTCGAACAGGCTATTACCGCGGCGGGAGAACTGCTCGGCTATGGCAACGGGCGTTCCGGTCAGGTGGTTCGGTTGGCGCATTCGCCGGTATTGATCGACAGTACCATGGTTCAGGTTCGTACCGCCGGCAATTGGCAGACATGGCGGGCTGTAGAGCACTTATCATTATCACAACCCGATGATCCCCATTTTGAAATCGACCTTAGCAACGGTGAAATTCTGTTCGGTGACGGAATTCATGGACGCATCCTACGGCCGGGTGAAGCGATTCGGTGTCTGAGTTATCGCTACGGCGGTGGTATACGCGGAAATGTACCCGCGGGCGCTATTAAACGCATCAAAAAAGCGTCCGGAAAACTCGGTTCATTGATCAGTTCATTGAAGTGTGAAAACATCTTTCCCGCGGCCTACGGTGTTGATGCTGAAACCGAAACGGAAGGTATCCAACGCATTCCTCAGTTGTTACGCCATCGCGAGCGTGCGGTAGCGGCTCAGGATTTTCGCGACCTTGCGATGGAAACGCCCGCTGTTAAGCTTGGCCGTGTGGAAGTGCTGCCCCGGCACAAACCCCACGAACGTATCGATGGAGTGCCCGGAGTGGTTACCCTAATCATTGTACCGGCTTACGATCCTCTGCACCCGGATGAACCGGTGCCGGATCGCGAAATGCAGCGCCGAGTGTGCATGTATCTCGAGACAAAACGTTTGGTAACGACGGAACTCTACGTGACACCACCGGAGTATGTGCCGGTGTGGATTTCAGCTGCCATAGAAGTGGACGTCGGCTATGGAGCCGAAACGGTCAATAATTGGGTTGCTCTGGCTATTCGCCAATATCTGGCGCCATTGCCACCCTATGGGCCGGCGGGACAAGGTTGGACCTTCGGACGGGCGGTGCGTGAAGCGGATGTCGAAGCGGCGATTCTCCGGGTCGGAGGGGTGCGTCTGGTGAATCAAGTTGCTGTGGAAGGAACGGAAATATCGGCAAATGGCACGCCTCGAGACGTTACGAAAAAGGTCGAACTTGCCCCGTGGCAACTCCCCGTTATCCGGAATGTTCAAGTGCTAACAGGTCCACAGGCGGAAGCTATCGTGCGTGAAGACCAGCCGGCCGGTAACGGGGAAGGCATCCCTGTTCCGGTGGAAAAAGAGGAATGCTGAGGTGGAGCCGGTGCGGTTTTATCATCTGTACGGGACCGATCTATGGCGCCGATGCGATCACCATCGAACCCAGATCCATGAACCGACAGCAACTGTCCGCCTTGCCACTCTAGAACAGGTGGAGGGTCATCGTGGGACATCACAAGGAGGAACCCATGTCGGTAATGAAATTATAGAGCAAGGTCTCATCCTACGCGGTGGCACGGCGCTAATCAATTGTGCACCGGATCGCTGTCAGGACTATACGGTCCTTTTGGCCGATCCACAACAAGACCTGTTGTATCTGGATAAACAAGGCTGGCACGCTATACCTGAAGTGAAAAGACCGGTAACTCCGGGATTGGTTGAAGCACCATCACGTTTCGGGAATGCGACCGCATCCAGTGAAACATCCTTGTTTGCCTTACCCTCAACGCTTGCAGCGGATCCCTTCGGCCGGTTTTGGCTATTGGAACGTGGAGCCCAGCGTGTCCGCTTGCTCGCTACGGATGATCTAAGGGTACTGGACAGTATGCAGGCACCTCCGGGGGCCATTTTGGTCGACCTCGCCACCGATGCTCGGGCGGTAATCGCAATCGATTATCAAAACGGCCAGATCTGGCGCATGCCTTATGGGGGCGAATGGGAGACGGTCGCTATTCCAACAATAAATCAGGAAAATTACAAGCCTATAGCGGTCGCCGGCCATCCGCAGGGGTTTTCGGTTGTTCTTTTACGCCCAGAACAAGATAGCGATTTTCCCAGCTATTTGCTGATTATAGAATCGGAGCAAAGGTTGCCAATCGAAATCAAAGATCTGGAGGACCCTCTGTATCTGGTGATGATGCCCGATGATAAGGTTTTGATCGGTGAAGCGAGTACCGATTCCAAGCGTCCGAATCTTTTCATCTTTAGCCGCTACCGGTTAGAAGACGACAGGTTGACGACCCTGGACCAATGGGCTGTACGCGGTTTTGATGGACGCGCCTTGTTTATCGATCCGAAGGGTGGAGCGTATGCCACCACTGCTAAGGGTATTCGCGCGTTGTATGAGATCGCCGAAGAGCGGGTGACTTCCGGAAGGGTTGAGACCTACGCATTGGATTCCGATCAATTCGGGTGTGTTTGGCATCGGGTTTTTGTAGATATCTGCTTACCACCGGGCACAAGGGCTGAAATCAGCGCCCGCACTTCGGATACTTTGCCGCTAGATACCTTACCGCCGGAAGCCTTGAGAAGAAAAGCTAATCCAGCCCATGGGCTCTCATTAGCTGCCAACAGTACTAGCGCGGATGAGGAAGCAGTGGAAATAGCCTGGGCAAAATTACCCCTCGGTTCACGCACACCGAATGATGTGGAGGGATGGTTAACACTCGGTCAGCTCGACCGGCGTCCGGCCCAATCAGATGTTCCTTTTCCATCCGAGGGACGAATCTTCCCCTCGGAAGATGTTTATGCGCCACGAGTTCCGCAGCCGGAAACCATTGAACTGGAGACCTTGGAAGGTTTGATCAAAAACCCCGCCGGCCGGTATATATGGCTGCGCATCATGCTTCATGGTACGGCACGCAGAAGTCCAGCGCTTAAAGCGTTGCGGGTGACCTATACACGCCCTTCCTTGCTCGATCATCTACCCGCTTATTGGCGTGGCGATCCTGAGCCCGCCATGCGCATGGAACACGCCCTATCGCTGTTCGAAGGCTTTTATACCGAGCTGGACCACCGTATTTCTGAAATGCGCCAAATCCTGGACCCCCGAATCTGCCCGCCGCAGGCCATTGAATGGCTTGCTCAGTTCGTGGCCTTAACATTCGACACGCGGGTTTCAGAAGCCATCCGACGCCAGTTGCTGGGTGAAATTACCCAGTTGTATCGAATCCGTGGTACCCCATCGGGCTTGGCGCGTTTGTGCGGTATTTTGGGCGAATGCCGGGTTGCCATCGTAGAAGGCTTTCGCGTACGCCGCAGATCCCCAGCTGAAATTGGCGCGACCCAGGTTGGCGAGGCCGACGAACATAGAAGTGTGCTTGGACCCGGCCTGCAGCTCGGCGGGCCGGAATTGTTCATGTTGCCGCAAGAACCCTGGGAGGCCGACTTGTTGGCATCCCATCTGGAGCTACTCGAGAGACGAAGGGTTCAGCAGGACGAAGCAGGTGAAACACCATGCCCGGATCATCCATTGCCCGCCCCCTTCGACACCGATCCCGCCATTAGCTTTTACCGGCGTTATGCCCATCGCTTCAGCGTGTTGCTTTTCCGTGAAAAAACAGCCGATATCGAAGCGCTGATTCGACAAGCCATTGAAGCGTCAAAGCCCGCCCATACGCTGCACGAATTGTGCTGGCTGAACGACGGCTTTCGGTTGGGGGCTAATACTTACGTCGGTATCGGTACACGCATCGCCGGTATCGACGCTCTGATGCCGTCCGTGGTGGGGGAAGCACCGCTGGGAATGGAGCATACCTTATCACGACCCGATCGTTCGCGAACATTCGGTATTTTCGTTGGCGCTTCCAGGTTGGGTAGCCCAGAGCGCGAAGTCAAAGCCCAAAACCGATCAAACCTCGAGCCGAAAAGATGGAGTTAATGGCTATGAATAAAACACAAACCTATGATTCTTTCGAATGTTGTGAAAATACCGATCTGGCATTGCCCGGCGATCCATGGTCGCATTTGCGTTATCACTATGGGCAATTATTGGGCGCCGAAGACCTGACTGCTGAGCAGCGGGCCTTCGTTCTCCGTCACCGACTGCATCTGGCTTTGCTGCACGGCTGCGGTACGGTGTGGGGACTAAAAGTCGATAACCAAGAGGAAGACCCCGGTCGGTTATACGTGGAAGCAGGATTGGCTGTTGACGTGGTAGGACGGGAGATCTTCGTCAATGAAAAACAGTGCCTGGACATAGCAGGTCTGCACGCCACCGAATTCTGGACTACATTGCAAACGCTTCCAAATGAAGACGATACGGCTACCGGTGATATCGATGGTGACGAAACAGCTACCGGCGCCGGTCCCGTTCTTGACGCCGACACTGGCAGCCTTGCCGAAGGACCTGACAAAAGACGGGCTTATGTCGTGTTGTGTTACGAGGCCTGCTTAAGCCAACGCGTGCCCGCTATCACGCCGCCTTGCGGCGATGCCGATGATGCCTTTGCATTTGGCCGCATTAATGACCGCTTCCGCATCGATTTGGTTGCTGAGCCGCCTCCCGATCCCCACGATTTGCATCGCCAATGGCTACCCGCGGAGGGACAAACCAATCGCCTGGACGAGTGGGCTACCCTTCGTGATCGACTGCTCGATCATCAACTGAACTGCTTTATCGATGCACCGGATCTGACCCGATTCTGGAACCGATTGGAGAAAGCACCTCTACTACTTGCGAGCGTAGACCTGATCCATGAGCCGGGGATTACCGCTGAGGATGACCTGACGATTATTGATGCGCTCGATAATCGTGGGCGGGCATTGCTGCCCGCCGTACAGTTGGTGGCCGAGCAAGTTCTTGGACACCGCTTGATCGGCAACGACAGCCGTAAGCCCTTAAAACTGCTGTCTCTCGAGGATAATGCCGCCGACGTAGACGATACGGTAAATCCCACCATCACTCTAACACTGTCCGAACAAGCAGCGGAGAAGACCGTGAACAAGGATGCCATCAAGGTATACAGACTCGAAAACAATGATGAGTGGAGCGGACAAGTGACGTTCAGCCTGTCGAGTACAACCGAATCCGTCATCAAGTTGATTGTTTCAGATATACCACCCTGGCCCAAAGGTACAGTGTATCAAGTACACATACTAGGCGCCGGACGTAAACCCATCGTTACCGGTGATGGACGGCCATTGTCCGGCTGGTGGGATGAACCCACACCGCCTAAAGGGCGCGGGCGTGACATCAGTATTATCCGTACCTGGAACCCAGCGTCAGCCACATCCTGAGATTCCTTACCAAGGAGAAACGGTTATGAGTGAAAAACGTTTTCTACCCATTAATCTCGACATATTTCGAAACCCATCGAGCAAAAACACGTCATTTACGGAAAATCCGCAATTGTTTAAATTTCTATCGGATGTTTTACTTTTTGGATTTGCTCGCGGCGACAAGGACAATGTTTCGGATAAGAATGGCCTTTTCAGAACCAACTGGTTCAACGGCCGTTTTCTGACCGCCGAGGCATTACGCCGACAAGACGGCTATTGGGATCAGCGCCTTCGCTTGTTAGCGCAGATCTTCCCACCCGGTATCAGTTGGGGTTTAGGATTGAACACCACTAACCTTCCTCTTCCAAACTACCCGGGTATTCAATCCAACGGTGCTGGAAGCGATCCGCGGGCCGGATGTTTCGGCTTCGAATACAAATTGCAACTCGAACCCGGCGTGGCGTTCGACGGCATCGGCCGCCCATCGTTGTCGGCAAATCCTTTGAATTCAGTATCGATGAGCTAATCACCCGCTATCGTGCCGAGCCGCGGGTCGTCACCGGCGGCAGTACGCGCTTTGTACCGTGTGTATGTTTGGCGCCCGATCCGGCGTCGCCCCGCGATCCGGGGCCGGCAATAGCGCCGGGTCCCTATCTGATCGTAATCGAGCCCCAGGAATGTCCTGAAGGCGAGGCTAAGGTTTATGGCGAGATTTGCGCCACCACCCACCCGGTGCATTGCGAGGCCGATGGCTGGCGAGGTGGTTTTGGATTAACGCTGGTGCGTTTTCCCGCCGACCCGCCGGAAGATGAAAGTATTCGTACCCCCTGGGATCTGCGCGGCATCTTGTCGGCTTACTATTTTGACGTTTTCGAGCATTCTCTGATCGACCGCTGGGATACGGACTTCGCCCGCGACGAGGCGTTTTGCGAAGGTACCGGGCCCCATCTGCATCAAGCGGAAGCCGTGCCGCTGGCGATGGTGTATATCGGTCGCGACGGGGCGTCGGTGTGCTTTCTAGATCCCTGGATTCCCCGCCGCACGCTGGCGGCAACATCCGCTACATCATGGACCAAGAACATGATCGGCGCGCCGACCCCGGCGGCCAGCATGGCCCGTATTCATCAATTCCAATGCATGTTGGCCCAGATCCTTAAAAAGGCATCGTTGATACCACCCGATCCCGCCTCCGGAACTAAGGGGTTGAATCTGTTTGATCGCGGTTTCCGGCATATCCCGCCGTGTGGGTTTTTGCCCATTGATCCGGCTGCCCAAGTCCGTGAACCTTTTGGTTTCCCAGGAAGTTTACAGACATCCGCTGTTACAGCGGGTTTTCAGTTAGGAAATCTATCCGGTAATGCTGAACTTGCCCCATTTTTAGTCACCCAGGCGATTTCCCAGGCTAGCCTTTATTTCAAAGGTACAACCATCTTTCCCTATTTCGTGGTTGCTCCCCATTCCGACGATTGTCTGGAGGATTTTAATAATGCTTTCGATAAAGATCCTGTGGTTGTAGAGGGTGCGAGTACCACGATAGACGAGATAGAATCAAATGCCCTTTCCAGCACGACGAGATATTGGAAAAATTGGGAAAAACTTAGCATCCGCACGAACCCCATTGCTAATTTTATCTCGATTTTTCACAGAATAACGGCTGCTTTGTTCGATAATTGCGATCTTGCCAATCGAGAGGTAGGTATTGTTAAAGTAATTATCCCGCTGCAGGGCCGAGGCCGGAAACATCCGATTCTCGGTAAAGTAGCAGCCGATTCTGACAGTACATTGCGCGAATGGCTGGCACCGAATATTGGGGATCAAACGAGTTTTACATTCGATCCGAAAATCAACCGGTTTGCACGAAGCTTAAAAATAGACTGTTTGCCGAGGCATTTTGTGGTGTATGTCAAACAAAGGGTTGTATTGCTGGATGCGATTTATATTTTGCTCGAACACTTGAAAAATGTTGAACCCTATTTTAAACGTCGTTCTGGGATGGATTGGTATAATATTCGTGATATTCGGGACGCTTTTAATCAAAAAGATGCCTCGCAGCGGGCTGTCATCATAGTAGCATTGAAAACCCCTCTGGTACGGGAAATCACTATAGATAGCTTTTTCATAGCGCATCCGGAACTGGCGAACCCCGAAATGTGGAAGAGTTTCTTCATACATTTAAAACAGTTAAAAGAATTAGAAGCCGAGGATGTCGTTTTGTCGCCGACCGTTGGCGGCTTGGCCGATCGTCGCATTGCACTGGAAAAGCTTGTCGAAGGGTATAGCGACGAATACGAAGGGTTTAGGACCCTGAACGCATTGTTGGCGATTTTAGATCCCGATAGCGGCGAACTTTACCTCCGCGGTATCAAACGAGTCGCCGAAGAACGGCCGTTGCTGGATAAAACCGGCAAACCGAAAGGCGAACCCGTGGGCCGTATTTTGCTCCATGGGAATGCAATCCGGATATTTGCAAGTGACGATGAACGCCATTTATGGCGTGTCTTCAAGACGTCGTTGGATAACCGCAAAATCAATGAAATCTTCCCTGATATCGGAAACGCCATTACCATCAAGGAGCTTCGTGGGCGTAGTCAACAAGAAGCGGAAAGTGTGCTCGGAAATGCTAAGGTTTTCGAGACAGTGAAAGGAACCATCAACCGCAGGATTGATCCGATAGCGAAGTCTATTCCAAACATTGTTAATAACTCGGCGTTGGATACCTTGAGCGGACGCTTTCACGAACAGCTGGTAACTACCGAAGGAGATGCTGCCAAAGCCTTCATGGAGTTGCAACGGGAGTTCGGAAAAGATCCTGTCAACGGACCAATCCTCGAACAAGTAAGGCCCATGGTCGATATTCTTGGTCCCGAGGGTTTCGCATCGGTAGCGGCGCTTATCTTTAAACCCGGCGCGGGTCCAGTCCTCGGTTAAATCCCATGAATGACCTATGCATTCGTCGTATGGAGAATCGCTACCGCTTAGCGGCGGATACGAAAAATCCCGCGCGCATCGGGAAAACCCTGGACACATTAACCGTTAAGCAATTACCGGCACTGATGGAAAGGTCATTGGACCGTGTTCTTAAAGATAGCGGTTTAACTGTCGACTGCCGGTTAGCCATCAGACGCATGGATCTTCGTGTTGGCGTTGATACCCGAGAGGTTGACGAATGGACCCAGCAGCTCGCCGAGAATTGGGCCGAGGCCTTTGCCACCAGTCTGCAAAAGATGCTTGCCGATAACAGTATCGACGGCCGCGCACCGGTGGTGACCGATGATTTCGCATTTTTCCCCAACCCTATGTTGGCCGAAGTCTACTTTATCGTTTTATCGGCGCAAGGCTCCGCAAATCCGTGGTGGAGCCAAGCGATCTTGGCGAAAAATGGGCGCGTTCCCTCAACGGTTGAGATGATGGCGCGTTGGATACGCCGCCACCCACCTAAAGCGGCACGCATGATCGCTAAGACAGCGCGGGCCAGCGGAGACGATTTTGGCCGATTAATCAGCGACGACCAAGGACAAGGATTGGTGGATAGTCTGTTTCAATCAGCGTTTACAGGCGAAAGTTTGGAAAAAGACCCACTCGCCGATCGGGAAAAATCAACCCGCGAGGGTTCCGTGGAGTTGGTAAACTTGTTATCCGGTGAGGCGCGTTCGTGTTTGTACCACGCGCCAACGGTCGGCGTACGGCGTTTGATCGCGCTTGTGTTTCTGATGGAGCGAAATTCGCACCTTAGAATCACGCCAGCGCAGCTCGCATTGGTGGTGAATACCGTCTGTGATGCACCGACGCTGTCATCTCCCCTCGATATTACGACCCACAATAAAGAGAGCGATGCGGGAATTCATGACACCCAAACAAGGTCGGATGACAGTCCATCGAGTGCACAAAAACAAGCAACGCCTGCCGCCAGAAAAGAATCCGCCGATTTTGAAATGAATATATCCCCTGATCTCGCGCATCGTCTATCGGATCAACCAATAGCCCCTGAACAAGTGGAAGGTGCCGATGTTGAAGCGCGTCTTCCCGGGCTGCCGGTGGGTTGCGGCGGCTTATTGTTTCTAATCCGCCCGGTATTACGGATGCTGGAGGATTTACCTCTGGATGAACTAAAAACGCAAATGCTGCTTGTTGGCCACCTGGCCTTACATCACGTTCTGGCGCCTCTGCCGGACGGATTAAGGCGCGCTGCCTATAGTCGGGAACAGCCGTTGCTGGAAGTGTTCGCGGGCACCGAAACATCAACCCAAAATCTCGACGCCGGTCCCCCGAGGAAACAGCAGGATCAAAAACCACCCGAAAAATCCTGGAGCGTATCGAATCGCGGATTGACCCCGAGATCGATCCGGGACCCAATGGAATCGCCTATGTCTATGGTAACGCAAAGGATGAATCCTTGATTGGAAGGCCGGACAGCGTACTTAATCGGCTGATTCTCCGCCCCGCGCAGCTGCGCATTACGCCAAGCCACGCGGATTTACAGTTTCCTCAAAACGCTATCAATGTGCAGGTGCGACAACAAGGCTGGGACGTTGACCCAGGATGGGTACCGCAGCTTGGCCGCGTGATTCGCTTCCACTATTTCGAATCATGAAAAACCAAGCGCTGGTGGAATCTATCGACCGAAGAAGACAGGTCGCATCCGGTGATGAAAATGCATTGACGATTGCCGAGGGCGGTTTGCTAGACGGCTATCTGGCCTGTCTGGCCGCGCGCTTGTTGCTTCATTTCCCCAACCGTTCTTTTCTTAACGAACTGGCGCGTCCATTGGCCGGTGAGGCAATATCCGATCCCACGGCGCTGGCTTCGAATGTTGCCGATTACAGTCAGTCCCTTTCGCAACAGCTGGCACACCCGGCCCACGCCTGCGAGCCACTGGCGATTGTCAATCGTTACTACGGGTTGTCCCCCTTTGAACTCGATCTCCTGCTGTTTGCGATCTCGCCCGAATTGGATGAGAGTTTTGGCGATTTATACGCCAGTCTGGCGCCGATGGGTAATTCGCGTCGTCTTCGCGTCGGGCAGGCGATAGGATTTCTAGTGTCCGACACACTACGGCGTTCGGTGATCCGGGAAGGTCTGCATACCAGCGTGCTGTGGGAGGCGGGCCTGCTTCAGGGCGATATCCGAACAGCGCTTTTCGAACGGCTCCTACAGGCAAGCCCGGCGTTTTCAGCGGGGCTCAATCGCCATCTTCCGGCTTCGGTGGAGTCGGGTGAATTACCGGAAATGACTGTCCCCACCTCGGATCCCTTTGTTCAGCTGGTGCAGAGGCTCTATCCCAGGCTCGCGGCTTTCAGCCGCGAATACGCCCATTGGGCGGCCAACACCGCCAATGCCATCATCCATATCACATCCGAACATGTGGAATCCGCACGCCTGCACGCCAAGACAGTGGCGGTGGCACTTGACCGGCCTTTGGTTCATTTTCGACAGGGTGACGGGTCATTTGTAGCGGCGTTGCGCGAAGCCGAGATCACCGCTGTAATGCATGGGTGATCCCCTGTATAGAAATCGTGAATCGCAATGATCCAGGAGAATTAAGATTTCCTACCGCTATCTATTTGGCCAAGACACTGCCATTGATCTTGATCACCCCCCAACACCGAGTATTCAATGGGCTGGCATCGGTCTCGCTGCGCCGTTTCACCGCACCTTTGCCCCGGCCCTTGGAACAAGCCGCGGTTTGGTCGCATTTTCTAAGCGCCGTCGACGGCAAAGCCCATATCGATATTCTGGCCAATCAAACACGGCTTGACATCGGCGACATCGCCAAGGTCGTGACCCTCGCCCAAAGCCATGCGTCCGCTGAAAACCGCCGTGGCCCCGAACATGGGGATGTGGTCCGCGCGCTTGCAGAAGTGGTGCCGGAACCAGTATCGCCGCTGGCGAAAACTGAACGGCCCAGGGTACCCTGGACGCATTTGATTCTTGAACGCAAGGCAAAAACCCATCTGGAAGATATCGTGCGCCGTCTGCAACATCGCGTCACGGTGCAGGACCGGTGGGGGATGGCGGGGCATGAAAACGGCGGGCGTGGCGATGGCCTGGTGGCCTTGTTATACGGCGAGTCGGGAACCGGTAAAACTTTCGCGGTCCAGGCGATGGCAACCCAGTTATGTCTGCCGCTGATTACGATTGACTTATCGCGGGTGGTTTCCAAGTATATCGGCGAGACCGAAAAACACCTAGCGGGGTTGTTTGCCCTGGGCGAGGGCTATCGGGCGGTACTGTTTTTCGATGAAGCCGACGCCTTGCTCGGAAAAAGGACCGGTGTCAGCGACGCCCATGACCGCTACGCCAATATCGAGGTCAACTTTTTGCTGCAGCGGCTCGAGTCCTACGATGGCATCGCCTTGCTGGCGACCAATCTCCAGCAGAACATGGACGATGCCTTTACCCGCCGCATCGGATTTTCAATCCATTTTCCACGTCCGACGCCCGGCTATCAAAAGGCACTGTGGCGTAGGCATTTGCCCAAAGAGCATGTTGCCAAGGCGGTAGATTACGACCAATTAGTCGAGCGCTTTGACCTGGTCGGCGGCGAAATTCGAAATGCCGCACTCAGCGCCGCCTACGCCGCGGCGGCGCGGGACAGCGATATCACTTATACGCTGATTGAAAACGCCATCCGCGAGGAATTCATCAAAACCGGAAAACCCATGCCGTACAGCCCGGTATTGGATCAACACTGAATCACAAGAGGAGGATTACCATGGCCCATCTAATCGCTATTAGCAAACTGCAAACCGCCCTCAACCAGGCCACTGCCGAGGCCAATGCCGACGCATCGACCAATGACAGCGCCGACGAATCGCTTGCTTCCTTGCAGAAAGCCATCCTTAATCTGGAAAAGGTTCGACTGCGCTTCAATGCCCTAGAACTGGATCTGGATGCAAAAGATAAAACCGTCGCCGCTTCGACAGACAATTATTTTGATGCGATCGAGGCGGTGCGTACCGCTCTGGATACGGGGGGTGAATTGTCGGATGAAGCCGAAACAAATGCAGCCGAGGCCTTAAAAACGGGGTTGGTTCTGGACACTGTAGCAGAACTTGACCCGTTGTTGGCCGTAGTGACGGGTTATGATATAAAAACCGACACGGATTTGAATACCGCCCAAGGTGATTTGGATACTGCATTGATTACATTGGCAGCGGCCGAGAAAGAATGTGACAAGAAAAAAGCTGGCCTGGAAGCGATTAGCAATGCAATAATCGCATTGGCCGCTAATGCTAAAAAGGCGTCCAGTGCCGCAAAGGAAGATCTCAACGCGGTCAATAAGGCAATAGACGATAAACGATTTCAAGAGGCTGTGGTTTATTTGCAGGGGCTTAAAAGCCTGCGTTCGACATTAAAAGACATAATCGATAAAACATTCGCGGTGCTCAATTTCGATGCCGACGGTACCAAAGCCGATTTGGAGACAAAATTAACGGAGGCCTGGAACGACGCCAAGACGGATTATGAATCGGCCGTGGCCGATTATATCGAGAAAGAAACCACCGCGTTTTCCAAGCGGCTGGGGTTGATCGAGGCGGAGGGAAAGGCGAACACTCGCACAGCCCGGCGGCTGATTGATGCTGCACAGCCTGTTGAGAGTCCAGGAGAAGGAGAGTAATGGCGGAGATGACGGGAATGGCAATGGTGGCACTGGAGCTAATGGCGGTGACCAAGCGCAGCTGTAGGTTATTCGCTTCGAGGTTAAGCCATTATTATATGTAATTCGATATTGAAGGTTTGAAATATGCCTAGCCACGCGGCGATCACCGCCACCAAGGAAACTAAGCCAAGCAGCAAGTATACGGTCAGTACACCGGGGGATAAGTATGAGCAGGAGGCCGACCGCGTTGCTGAATTGGTGACCCGGGATGGCGGTCACTATGCGGGCGGTTTAAGTACTGGCACGCCTCCTCCGATACAAACCAAATGCGCTGCCTGTGCGAGTGGTGGTGCGCCGTGTCCGGCTTGTGGGGCGAATGATCAGCGGATTCAGCGTCAATCTGAAGAGGAAGAGGAACTTGTTCAGACCAAGCCGATGTCTGGGGGTTCTTTTTTGCAGTGTCGGGTTGGGGAGGAGGAAGAAGGGGATCTGCTGCAAAGACAAACCGAGGTCAAGGAAGAGAAGGACGAGGCGTTGGTACAGCGGCAGCCGGAAATTGAAGAAGAGGGAGATCTTCTGCAGCGACAGCCGAAAAACGAGGAAGACGAGATGCTGCAGATGAAAGAATCGTCGTCGGCAGGGGCTCCGGGGGTGTCAAAAAGTGTTGCTGGACGAATCGATGGGCTGCGGGGTGGGGGAGAAGCTTTGTCTGCTTCGACACGGGCCTATTTTGAGCCGCGGTTTGGGCGGGATTTTAGTGGGGTGCGGGTGCATAGAGGGTCGGGGACTTCGGATGTTGCTCGATCGTTGAATGCTAGAGCGTTTACTGTTGGGAGGGATATTGCTTTTGGGGAGGGGGAGTATGCGCCTGAAGCGAGTGGTGGGAGGCGTTTGTTGGCGCATGAGTTGACACATGTTGTGCAGCAACGGCAGCGCTCCATCCCATCACTGGTTCAGCGGCAGAACGGCGGCTCAAGCTTGTTGTCGGTATCGCACGACGACCGTCTCGCTGTCATCGCCGAGCTTGCCCAGCGGATCGCACACGAGCGTGGCGAGTTACACAAAACGCAGTCGAAGATCAGCGGGCTGCCCGCCGTGAGCTCCGAATCCGTCGATGCTCAGCGCGAGACGATGCGAGCCGGCGTCAAGACGGCCGAGGAACGGATCAAGGGGCTGCTCACAGAACGGATCGTAAGGCTCAAGGAGGCGATCGCCACGCTGCACACGGCGTTGCCGGGCGCGGAAGCAGAGTACTCGCCGTCGGCGGAGAGCGTGAACGAGGTTCAGATGGAGATCGAGCGTCTGCGGGTGCAGCTCCGACAAGCCGAGCGCGAGCTCCTCACACTCGAGCGGGGCATGGCCCGCAGGGAGATAGAGGAGATCGATGCGGAACTGGCCGGCTTGCCCGGAAGCTCTCAGGAGCGCGCGTGGCTGGAGGAGCGCAAGCTCGCCCTTTCAGAGTTCCTCAGCGGAACGGCGGAGAACCGTACCGCGCCCGGCACCTACGGTCACCTCGCCGACGGTCGCGGCTACGTCGTGTACCAGCACTCAGTGAGAGTCGGCGGGTCGCTGCCCTGGCGCAACAAGAACCCAGGCAACGTGCAGAGCTCAGCTTCCGGTGGCGACCCGCTCGGAGTGCTGGGCGTGGACCAATTCGAGCACTACATCTTTGACAACGAGGAATCCGGCAAGATGGCGGTGTTCTTCGATCTGGAGAATCGGCGGGGTGGTCCCGGCGTGACGCTGGAGGTTGCGTTGAGACGCTACATCGCCGGAAATAAGAAAGACAAGGAACTGCCCGACACGAAGGAAGACTGCAAACCTTTGAAGATAGCTCCTGCTGTCTGTGTAACGAAGGAAGCAGCGAACACCTACGCTCCAAAAGTGACGGGTATCGCCCGTTTGGGTGTGCAGAGGGAGCTTGGCGAACTGACTCCGACTGAAAAGATACAGCTCGCGTATGCCATCCTTTTTTGGGAAGGGGGCACGAACGCGAAACAGGGCGACGAGTACACCTGCGCGAACCTGCTTGCTCCGCAGGAGTATCGAGATCTTCTCGGCTGTGACGAATGAACCATGAGGGGGCGAGAAAAAAGAGGTCACCCATTAGACAAGCTATGTAAAGTCAAGCATTATTCGCCCCTATTTTAGATGCATCAAAAGGAAGGCCAGTTTGTGCCATCGCTTGGATGACTTGCAGTAATTTTCGAACAACATGACTCATTGCTACGCCATGATGTTTATGTCTTTCCACTTTGTGTTTGTCATAGATTTTTTGAAACTCAGGACAATGTAGCCGTACGTTATGAGCGGCTTGATACAATGCGGTCCGCAATGTTGGGCTCCCCCGTTTGCTCATTTTGACCTTGCCTTTCCATTGACCGCTCTGACGAATACGTGGATCTGCGCCCGCATAAGCCAACATTTTTTAAGAAAAGGGTCAAGTCTTTGTATTAATGTATAAGTGTGTTCTCCTTCCATTATAGTTTGCCCGCTACGCACTGACTACCATGGCGCCAGGCACCAGGGAATAGTCATAGGAAAGGAAAAAAGGTCAAATCTTCGTTACATGCATCCATGCATCGCTGCACTTACCCCATTTTTTTTGCCACATGTCCCTTCCCCTGGGTGGGCCAAGGGGTTTTAGGTAGGCTGGCGAATTCTTGGCGGTAGGATCATTTTGAGCTCGGCGGGAATAGGTAACACAAGATTATGACTTTTCTGTTTCCAGCTATCGAGTCCGACATTATTGCTTTATAAATTCCTGGACAGTCAGGCCAATATCCCTAACAATCTGTCGTAGCAAAACAGGTGAAATATCCCTCCCAGAATGATAGGGAACAGTGGTGCAACAGCCATCTGTATGGCGATACTGCTTGTGTGATCCCCGCTGGCGAACTTTTTCAAAGCCGAGTGATTTTAGTAACTTTGAGACTTCACGAGGCTTAAGGACAGGTATTTTGGGCACACTTATATTGACACGATCTGGGTACCGACAAATTCCGTTTCCAGAGTTGGTTCACCGTCCTCAAGTAACATTTCGATCACTTCCCGGAGATTGGTTTTCAGTTCTTCCAATGTTTCTCCCTGGCTGTGGGCGCCTGGGAAACCCGGCACCGAGCCCACATAAAGATTGGTCTCTGGGCAGCGCTCGATAATCACGGTATAGGTATGCATTGCTCGATTTGTAAGTCGAATAATTTCGTGGTTTGATTTTAGCAGCTAAAAATATGGGATGCATTAGAAAACAAAAAAAGTCATCTATTAGCCTGCCGGGCGTATCAGCATCAACATAGGCTCTCACTGTTGGTGCTTTAGCATCGATTCGCGGAAAGCGTTTCGAGCTTTAGCAACGGTTTCTTGGGGGCTATCATCCCTTTCCCATGCACCAAATGTGTGCTCTAAAACATCGAAATTCTGTTCTTCCGCTACTTTTTCAGAGTAGGCGAGAATTGCACGTTCGATCACGGTTTTTTTGCTTGTTTGAAGTTGCCTGGCCAATAGGCCGATCCGTTGAATGATTGCCTCATCAAGTCGAGCGGAAAATAGTTTATCCATTATGCATGTCTCAATAGTTTCTTACGTAAGATTTAAAGAGTCACAACTTTTACGGAAACCAAAAGGGTCGGTCTTGACTGAACGGGTAAGAGCGGAGCATTGAATTTAGGTTCTAAAGATACTTAGATAATTGACTCGCTACCCAAATTATATCCATTTGCTTAATTACTCCATCCCATATATTCTTACTTGGTATTACTTTGGTAGGAGTCATGTTATGCAATCCACGTCTGTTACAAGCAAAGGTCAAATCACCATTCCCAAGCAGATTCGTCAACAGCTTGGAATCCGCAAAGGAAGTAAATTAGAAGCCGCTATTGTGGGTAATCATATTGAATTATACATTAGCAATATCCCATCTAACATTACATCTACAGGCTATGCAATGCTAAAAAGCAAACGCACTGCAGTACCGACAGATTTTGACCCTGCAAGTTTATTAAACAATGATAGGGCTTGATACTAATGTTTTAGCTCGCTACTACATTCAGGACGAAGCAGATACAGAAGCTGAAAAACAACATAAATCGGCTCGAAAATTTATAGAGTCGGGAAATCCTCTAATGGTTTGCAAGACAGTTATCCTCGAATTTGAATGGGTAATGCGAGGCTATTATCAATTCACTTCCTCTGATGTTGGCGCTGTTTTTCAGCATTTGTTATCAATGGAACATGTAACCTTAGAGGATCGAGCATCTATACAGCAAGCTATCGCTAACTTTGAACTTGGTTTCGATTTTGCCGATGCACTGCACCATGCAAGTTATAAAGATTGCACAAATGTAGCTTCCTTTGATGATATAAAATTTGCTAGACGTGCTAAACGTATTGGATTAATGCCTCCTGTTTTAGTGCCGAAATAAAGAGTTTTTTCAACCAAAGTGGTCACTATAGCGCGGTAGTACCAAAGGCATACAAAAATAAACGGCTTTTTTCGACAACCAGCAATATACTGAGGGCCTGATTCGTTGTCAATTGCGAAGGAGAGTTCAATAAATGAACGAAATTCTCAATTTCATTGAAAGTTATGGGTTGTTAATTGGCGGGCTAGCCACAACCGTTGCTTTTATTTGGTTGGTGTGCCAGTTTTTTAATATCAAACGTAAAGAGTACCAGGCAAAAGAGTTTGAAACTTTCTACTACTTGATAAAGCAACTTGTCGACCCCGATCGATCAAATGCTGAGACTTTTGTCGACGAGCAAGCAGCAGTCGTATTCGAGCTAAGACGATTCAAGCGTTTTTTTCCTTTTACATTGAGAACATTGAAGGGCTTACGGGGTAAATGGTCTAAGTCGGAAAGCCGGTATCCTAGACTTGTCGAAGAATTGGATTTGGCCATTGAATATATTGAGAAGAAAACTTAATAGCGCGGTTTTGGTAATGTAGAAGAAAATAAGGGTCACCCATTAGCCTGCCCCCGCCAATAGAAAACTAAGAGTCAAGTCTTTTCTTTAATTATTAAGCATATTATCTTCGATCATGCCTCGCCTCTTTGCGCATTTAATTTCCTGGTGCATGGGTCCCCTGTCATAAATCGTGGCCCTAGTATCCAGCGAAGATCTACATCAAGGGGCGGATGTTTCTGAAGGTGCTTGGGGAAGTGAACCGTATGGTACGTGTGGAGCCTCTCACCTAGGTCGTGGAAACCCATCCCTATGTCATTCGGCGCCATAGCTCCAGAACAGACGGATACAAGGACACCCATAGAATCACAGGTTTCAGGTATTATGCGGACTGTCCTATGGTTCTTGACACCATATCAGGGCCGTTCCATAATTGAAGTAATGAAATCAACCAGGCTATTCCATAGCAAAGAAAAATATGCTCGGGGGTTTATCGAAATTGTAATCTGGGAGGTGCCTATACCGGTGCATCCCTCTGAGCACCCCTACAAATATCGTTTAGTCTATGTTGTTGATGGTATGCGGGTGGTTCGCTATGACAATGAACGAGGTAAAGGCGATCATAAGCACTTGAATGATCGAGAAGAGCCTTATCGATTTGTGAGTCCATCCCGATTAGTGACAGACTTCATGTTTGATGTAGACGGAGTAGAAAATGGAGGATAACCAAATTTTAAATATTAAAGTTCGCGCTGGTATCAGCAACACACTTCGCAATGCAAAAAAAACACTGGAAGCAATAGAGCGTGGTCAGAACGCTGAACCATATTACGGGGTGGGTTTTGAAGATATCAGCCAAATGCTGAGTATTTTCACTCCAAGACGGTGGGATTTGCTTGCCTGGTTACGTGAGCAGGGCGCGATGACGGTCGCCGAGCTTGCGCGGCAACTGAGTAGGAACTACAAAAATGTACACGATGATGTGGAACGTCTGATGGAATGGCTGGCCGTTGAAAAAGATGAGCATGGGAAAGTCTTTACTCCGTACTCTGAGATCGTTGTGGATGTGCATATGCCTGATCGGAAGGTCGCGTAAACCTGTATCAGTTCTTCTCGTGGGATAGTACACTAAAAAAAATGGGGACACCCATTAGCCAGAAAGTCTATTCCAATCTATAAATGGCCCTGAAATTGGGAACAGATCATGAATAACCTTTTAACTGGAGTGGAAGAGGTGTCAAGGAGGAGTTTGTAGCGTGGCGGAGGAATCTCCTTGACACTTCTGAAGCGTAAGTTAACCTCAAATTATGATCTGTTCTCAGTTTCAGGGCCATTTCACGTTATAACTAAATCCCTCTTCAGGGCCATTTCATATTGGACAAGACTAGCCAGACCGTGTCAATAGCCAATACAATATCCTACCGGGCGTATCAGCGTTTTTTTCGAAGTGTCGAAGTTTGGGGACAATTTTCTTCCTTAACTGCCAGGCGCGCGCCGTTTGAGCGCTTCAAGTAACTGCGCGTAGCGCCTCCTTCTGATCTCCACCTTAATCTATGGTCTTTGTCGACCACCCCTTCTTACCCAGCATTACTTTTTCTATAAAACCCATCGCATCGACGAACATCACGCCCGTTATGTCTATTCGTTGGCATCAGATCCAGATCAAAACGATCCGCACCCGTCACCCATCTGGATCAAGGCTGAAAAAAAAGTGAATAATGGATAATGGGTCACCCATTAGCCTACCTCTGTCAATAGGGCAAACAAATCTTTTCAAGCAAGTTGTCGTTTTTTTTAAAACGACCGATTCTTCATGAAAGAATCTCTTGCTTGCCCATATTCTTCGCTTTGCTTTCAAAGCACTATCAATACGCACCCGTCTTCTCATCAAGTCGGTGTCGCTCAGTTAAAACCGATGCGCACCAGTCACCCATCAGGATCTAGGCATCAGCGCTTCCCGAATGGAAGACATGCGCCCCTAGCTCATTCGAGCCCAGACCAATTCGCCGGGAGCGAATTGGGACAGACGATAGTCTGCCCGAAGGGGGTGTGCCAAGGACGGCACACATCAATATTATCGGTACCAAGCCTTGTCCAATTGTCTTAACGACAACAAGTTTTTGGTTCTCCGCCGAAACGGACCAGACCCTGTGTGGTTCAAAGCTTAGGCGTATCAGTCATACTTTGTTCGTTCAAAACGGTTTATCCAGCATTTTTCGCGCCCATAATGGCCAGCGATTCCAGAGATTATACGATGCGAAAGTACTGGATTGATAAGGTGATTGAGCGGCTTGCCAATCAAGTCTTGTGGTTTCAAGCCAACCCCATTTTCGGTTGAGCCGCTCAATCTTAACTTTTAATTAGCCAAATAACTTCCCCTCATCAAAAGGCACTTGATCCCGCATGATGTAATAACTCGCTCTGGCCAATTTATGTCCCAAGGCCTTAATCGCCACGACGGAATGGTCTTTGGCGCACTTGCGCTGATAAAACCGTTTCGCCTTGTCGTTAAAGCGGATCGCAAAGTGGGCCGCTTCGATATAGGCCCAAGACAAGTACTTGTTGCCGTTCTTGGTATTGCCTTGACCTTTCTTTTTACCGTTGCTCAATCTTTCACTGCCCACACAGCGACAATACGAGGTAAACCGGCCCACCTCTTTAAACCGTTCGATGGCTCCCGTCTCTAACATGATCGTCAAAGCCAAAATCTTGCCAATCCCATCAATACTCAACAAACATCGAAAACGGGGGTCCAGTTTCGCTTGTTTGAGTACCGCCTGCTCGATCACTTTAATTTGCTTGTCCAACGCAACCATCATTAAACGGTTGCTTTCAATCGCTAACACGATATTGGCATCCTTGAACCGTGACCGAACGTCTTCTTCTTTGAGGTGTTTGGTGGCATTAGCGCTTAATCGGCTGCCGATGTTCCGGGCATACAAATTCTCGATACTCAGAATATGGCTGGTGCGATGCTGAACGAGTTGACCGCGTTTGCGTAACAAATCCCGAACCCCACGAGTTGCTTTCGGATAAATATACCCGGTGGGCAATATCCCTAACCGCATTAAATGCGCCAACCAAAAGGCATCCGAATCATCGTCCGTATATTTCAGGCCTTCGTATTGCTTCACCGCCGCTGTATTTACCAATTGAACCGGATACCCCGCGTCCATCAGTCCGTCGACCAACCAATACCAATTAAAGGTCGACTCCACCGCGAGCCCTTCAAGCGCCCCTTTGAACAGTTCTAAACCCGCCAAGATACGATCCAAATCACACCCGAGCTTCTTCCGGTACATCACTTCATCTTTTTCATTGATTAACTGAATGACCACATTCGTTGAATGAAGATCCAAACCACCGTATAGTTTCATTTCTGCCTCCTCTTTGTTGATTTTTGGCAACGCCAGTGTACGCCGCTGACGTCGCCAGGGGGAGGCAGGCTAGATGATTATCAAGTCTTTGCTTTAATATTATCGGCGATATCATTAATCGTGTTCGCCCACGTGATATCGATTTCAATTGCTCTTTGGCATCGTGTCAAAAGAATGGGGACAGCAAGTCTATTCCAATCTATAAATGGCCCTGAAACAGAGGGGTAGAGAATCTACCTGAAGAGGCAAATCAGGCAATACTCCGCTCCTGCTCAAAGATGGTTTTGAAAAGTTTACGTTTGGCCTCATTCATCTGTTTGACTGCGTCATTGTCGCTGATTGAGAAGGCAATTGCATCCAGCTTTTTAAAGGTGGTTCCCAGTTTGAGATATTGGTTTGCATCAGGTAATGATTTGAGCTTCTCGTAGGGTGTCATCATTAACTTGTAGGGATAGCTCTTTTTCACCTTTCCTTTGTTGTCTTCTTTTGGGACAGGAAAAAAGCAAGGACGATGGAAGTTGATATAGGGGTTGAAATACTCTCTGTGAAATTCATTAAGTTGAGGCGCCCAGTACCCCGGGATATGGTCGTACCCCAGATGTTTGCGGATGATGGTTCCGTTCTTGGACTCGGCGAGTGCATTGTCGTTGGAATGGCGTGGGCGTGATTTGGTCAGGTCAATATGGAGCTTTCCGAGCAGTTTTGCCACGGTATGATTGATGTATTCCGAACCGTTATCCGCGTGAAATGCCAGGATGACAAAAGGGAAGATTTCGATCAGCATCTCCAGGACCGGAATCATGAAACGCTCAGTAATCCGTTCTACGGAGAATATACATTCAAATTGCGTGACTTCATCAACCGCATTGATATGGTAAACCCCTTTGATCCCATCCAGGTCGCCCTGATGGACTGTGTCGATCCGTAGAAAGCCTGGTTTACCTTCTGAATTGGGTTTTCGTCGCTCGCCTATCTGAGAGCGTTTTGAAGCGGTTTTATCAAACTGGCGGCGCTGTCGTTGATAACACGTATAATGACGAAGATTATAGAGATGGGCAACCGAAATCTTTGCTAAGCGCTCATAGCGATAATCCTCATAGATCAAAAGCATCCGCTCACAGATCTTCTTGGTGGCTGCACCGCAGAGTGTCCCATGGAGCTTGTCGGTCTCAGCTAACAGCACTGCGTCCTCAGGGCGGTAGAAGCGTTCAAATCCCGATGCTGTACGCTGTTGGCGCTTGATGTATCCGGTTTTTTGTATTGCTGTACCAGCCGTTTCACTTGCCGTGGAGAATAGCCACTCACCTGCTCCAGATAGCGGATGATCAATCCCTTACCGTTCTTGCTGCAAGAGATATAACTGAATTTGACCAATGTACGCCGAATCCACTGGTAGCGCTCTTCCTTGTTGGTAATTGAAAACTCAACCTCCACAGTTCCTTCGAGAAAGATGCGGACGTCATCCAATGTTTTTATCTTTTTGTCACTCATATAGATCACCATAGGTGACCACCATGAGCAGAAATTACTCCTCAGGTACAGGGCCGTTTCACGTTGGAATAACGGCTCCCGTTCAGGGCCATTTCATATTGGACAAGACTACAGCTTTATTTTAACCATTTTTTATCGTAAAATAAATCTGCCCTCTTTTCTAAAATAAATAAGTCCGTCCCCTTTTCTTCCCTACTGGTACGGAGGCTGCTTAGTTATATTTTGCTTGGTCTGATTTATTGGTCAACTCCCCCAATTGGTAACGGGCGAACACGGAGCCGCGTTTCTTCAAAAATAACGACGGCTCCATGTTCAAGAGCTTCAGCGACATTCGGTAAGTTAGCCATAGTCTTTAAGAAAAAGAATTTGGCCAAATGCAGTTATGCGTGGTCAGCGAGTTCCTTGAATTTCACGAACAGTGCAAGTACCTCATCGGCAGCATTGTTGAATTGCAAGAGGGCCTCTGCGACCTTGTTTTTTAGATCGTCGAACGTTGGGAAATGATGGAGATGGGTTCCCTGTTCTTTGATTTTTTTCCACAGCTTCTCGATTGGATTGTAGTCGGGTGAGTAAGACGGCAATTGGTAAACAGTCAGTCGGTCTTTATGGTCCTCAAAGAACGCCTTCATTGCCTTGCTGGTATGGTAGCGCGCACCATCCTGTATGAGTACGATAGGCTGTTTGGTTTGTGCAAGCACTTCGGTCAAATAGGTCATGTAGGTTTGTGAGTTAAAGCGTTCTTCCTGGCATTTGTAAAAAAACCGTCCCGTAAAATAATCAATCAAGCCGAGCACCTTGTAGCCTTTACGCTTGCCGGACGTCTTGATGGTCGGTTGCTGGCCTTTTCGTGCCCACGTATAGCTGAGCGACCCCCATTGTGGAAATGACGCCTCATCGCCAAATAACAGTAGCGCCTTTTTTTGTTTTGCCTCGGCTAGAATCGCTGGCCACTTTTGATCCAGCCACTGTTGGCGGGCCTCTTCATCCAGGTGATCGGAAACAAACCGTGCCTTTTGATAAGAAAAGCCCATGTTTTTGAGCAATTGACTGATATAGTGAACGCAATAGAACACGCCAAATCGCTCATGGATTAAGCCTTGAATCATTGGGCTGCGCCAGCAATTACCCACAAACCCTGCAGCCGCGGGGCCCGCGTCTATGACAGCCGCTAATTCACTCCGTTGTTCTTTGGTCATTTTCGAAGGCCTTCCCGGTGGCTTCTTCGATCTCAGTCCGACAACACCGCCGACCAACAAACGCTTGATCCATTGTCGAACCGCTTCGGCTGAAACTCGAAGCATTTTGGCCACTGCTTGAATAACCTGCCCCTCAGCGAAGGCCAGAACTGCTAAGATCCGTTTCACCCACGGCAAATCACCTTTTTGCTGGGCTCGCTTCAATTCTTCGAGCAAATCATTCTGGTGGGCCTTGGAGAGATTAAGTTTAAAAATTAACATGGGGCAGCTCCTTATTGACTAGAGATTAACCCATGTCAGACTAAACACTTGTTACTCTAATGTCTAATCGAGCTACCCTGTCGCTATTTTGCTCAGCACGCCAAGATCTTTTTCTTAAAGTCTATAGCAATAGTGTGGTTTGTTTTTCAGGACGATGTTGTGACACCCACCGGAGTAGAATGACCGAAGGTTTTATTTCCTGCCGTAAGGCCAGCAAAGTCCCAAAATCTGTATCCGCTGAAACGATAATACGGTCTTCACGCGCTGCACGCGCGAAAATGGACACATCATCTGCTGCTTGCATCCCGTAATCTTGCACATGTTTCGCGTCATATCCAGCCTGTTGAAGATCCTCCGCGACCTGCTGTGATAATGCATTGTCTACCAGGAATTTCATACCACACTGACTAATGGTAACTCCCGTTCCCGAACCGCCTCTGCCGCGTATAGCAATGCCTCACGAATGTCTTCGCGTTCAAGATCGGAATATGCTTTGAGAATTTCGTCGTCAGTCATACGATCCGCGATCATCCCGACGATAGTTGCGACGGGAATGCGAAGTCCTCTAATGCAGGGAACTCCGTCCATTTGCTTCGGGGTTACTGTAATGCGTGAATATTTCATCTCTACCTCGGAGTTTTTTAGTAACCTAATGTTTAGATTTTTGGCTAAATTAAAACAGGGGACGCTACCCTTTATTGGGTCTCCCGATGGATCGAAAATGCAACCCCCGGTCAGCAATTCCTTCTAACCAATCAATAAATCTATCGGATCCATAAAGCAAATTCTTCTGAATATTTCGTCGCACAATCTTTAACCGATCTTCGTCAAGAAAAAGCACATCGTCGCGACGGTTGGCCTCGCTGTGTAATGTGGTGCGGAAATCCCGCTAAAACGGTTCGAGCTATTCTCAGCACCGGCGAAGTATACCCAATCTTGCAAAAACGGGTAGCGTCCCCCTATACCTGTAACGGAATAATCCCAGAGTCTTAAATCAAACTGATTCTACCTGTACCAGGTTGTCTGAAAAAGATGGTGCATGTCCCATATTGACAAACTCGGCTGAACTGATGCAATTAACCGTCCCTTTGTTTAATTGCCGCCAGTAGCCCAGGGTTGCAATGATGAGTCCCGAATTTATACCGTCAGTGACCCTCGCGTCACCTTCAAAACCACCGCGATCATTAAAGACACGCACCTTATCACCATCCTTTATGCCTCTGGGTTCCGCATCAGCGGCATTAATCAAAACGAATTGTTCCCCCTGCCCTTGAATCTTGTGATCCATATTGGCATAACAGGAATTCAAAAAACCGTGGCTCTTGGGTGAAACGATGTTTAGTGGGTATTACTTTGCCAGTTCCGGGTTGGTTTCCGCGGATTCTCTTGGTGGGAGATAATCCGGCAAGCTATCCAGTGGTTCACCTGGTTGAAAACCTTCATACATTTGGCGGAAAGGTCCCGCAACAAAGTTAGTTGCCCCTTCGAGCCTAAATTCACATTTACCGGATGGTGTCGGGAAGTTGCCTTCTTTATGCGGGCAACGGTCATCTTTCGTACCGACATTTAAACGGGCAGAACCATGCGGACGCATGTAATCCAGATCAATTCCTTCACAAGCAGGTGCATCCCAATCGACATAGTTTTCCAGACATTCTGAATCCGACCATTTGAATTGTTCTTCTTCATAGCCCATGCGCTCGGCCAGGCATTGGAAGATTTCATTATTGGGTATCGCTTCTCCCGGAGGTTCTACGCTCTTGGCATTGTAGGTAAGATACAAGTGTCCCCATGACAAGATCATATCTTCCAATTCAGCGCCCATGGATGCAGGCAATACGATATCGGCATAAGACGCAGTGTCAGAAATAAAATGTTCCGCGGAGACCATGAATAAATCTTCATTCATCAAACCTGCGACAATCTTGTCTGTTTCCGGAGATTGTGTGACTGGATTTGCATTCCAGAACATCATAATCCTTTAATTTGACGCACAGACCCCCACGGGTCATAGGGTGTTCTTTATTACCTCGAACACCAACAACTTTTCCATCTTCAATATCGAACACCATTGCACAGGTGTCAGGACAATCGTGGGGACAACCGCCGAATGCGGTTTCAACTTTCGGATTAGCTGCCATGGCTAACGCCTCCTCTCTCATGCAAGTATTATTTTTATAGGAACATAATACTCTTAATCCCATAGGTGTTTGGTGTATTGTTATAAAAATCAGTATAACGGACGAAGCTACAGTGGGAGTGGCGACGATTTTATCGGTGTGTTCGAATGAGAAACACCGGGCATTGTTGATGACCGGCTACGGCTGCGGTCTTCGTCTCAACGAGCTGGTTGGCTTAACGGTTCATCACATTTGAATATGGAATCTGAACATGGGGTCATATATGACTCCTATGTTTCCTTCCAATAAATAACGTAACCATTTGATTTTTTAGTGGGCCGTCGGGGATTCGAACCCCGGACAGATGGATTAAGAGTCCACTGCTCTACCAACTGAGCTAACGGCCCAATGATTTCAGTAAGGAAAGATTAGACGCTTTTTTTTGAGTGAGTAACTCATTGAAAAATGGGGCGAGAGACGGGGCTTGAACCCGCGACAACCGGAATCACAATCCGGGACTCTACCAACTGAGCTACTCCCGCCATCGTTGACATGAGCTATTAAAACTAGCTGCTATTACGAGACATCCTATCCGCATTGATTCTATCAGTAGACAGATAAAACTTCCAGGCAAAAACTGGCACGCTTGGCAGGACTCGAACCTGCTACCCTCGGCTTAGAAGGCCGATGCTCTATCCAGATGAGCTACAAGCGCTTGGATAAGGTACAAAAATCGGACCTTCTAATTGGTCGGGGTGGAGGGATTCGAACCCCCGACCCATTGCTCCCAAAGCAATTGCGCTGCCAGGCTGCGCTACACCCCGATACTTTCCCACAACATTCTAACCGAATATCGCGGAACCGACGAATTTTACCCGCTTCCATGCGAAACGTCAAATATTAGTCTTGCCCAATATGAAATGGCCCTGAAGAGGGGGGTAATTTATAACGTGAAATGGCCCTGAACGGGAGCCGTGATTCCAACGTGAAACAGCCCTGTACCTGAGGAGTAATTTCTGCTCATGATGGTCACCTATGGTGATCTATATGAGTGACAAAAAGATAAAAACATTGGATGACGTCCGCATCTTTCTCGAAGGAACTGTGGAGGTTGAGTTTTCAATTACCAACAAGGAAGAGCGCTACCAGTGGATTCGGCGTACATTGGTCAAATTCAGTTATATCTCTTGCAGCAAGAACGGTAAGGGATTGATCATCCGCTATCTGGAGCAGGTGAGTGGCTATTCTCCACGGCAAGTGAAACGGCTGGTACAGCAATACAAAAAAACCGGATACATCAAGCGCCAACAGCGTACAGCATCGGGATTTGAACGCTTCTACCGCCCTGAGGACGCAGTGCTGTTAGCTGAGACCGACAAGCTCCATGGGACACTCTGCGGTGCAGCCACCAAGAAGATCTGTGAGCGGATGCTTTTGATCTATGAGGATTATCGCTATGAGCGCTTAGCAAAGATTTCGGTTGCCCATCTCTATAATCTTCGTCATTATACGTGTTATCAACGACAGCGCCGCCAGTTTGATAAAACCGCTTCAAAACGCTCTCAGATAGGCGAGCGACGAAAACCCAATTCAGAAGGTAAACCAGGCTTTCTACGGATCGACACAGTCCATCAGGGCGACCTGGATGGGATCAAAGGGGTTTACCATATCAATGCGGTTGATGAAGTCACGCAATTTGAATGTATATTCTCCGTAGAACGGATTACTGAGCGTTTCATGATTCCGGTCCTGGAGATGCTGATCGAAATCTTCCCTTTTGTCATCCTGGCATTTCACGCGGATAACGGTTCGGAATACATCAATCATACCGTGGCAAAACTGCTCGGAAAGCTCCATATTGACCTGACCAAATCACGCCCACGCCATTCCAACGACAATGCACTCGCCGAGTCCAAGAACGGAACCATCATCCGCAAACATCTGGGGTACGACCATATCCCGGGGTACTGGGCGCCTCAACTTAATGAATTTCACAGAGAGTATTTCAACCCCTATATCAACTTCCATCGTCCTTGCTTTTTTCCTGTCCCAAAAGAAGACAACAAAGGAAAGGTGAAAAAGAGCTATCCCTACAAGTTAATGATGACACCCTACGAGAAGCTCAAATCATTACCTGATGCAAACCAATATCTCAAACTGGGAACCACCTTTAAAAAGCTGGATGCAATTGCCTTCTCAATCAGCGACAATGACGCAGTCAAACAGATGAATGAGGCCAAACGTAAACTTTTCAAAACCATCTTTGAGCAGGAGCGGAGTATTGCCTGATTTGCCTCTTCAGGTAGATTCTCTACCCCTCTGTTTCAGGGCCATTTATAGATTGGAATAGACTATATTTTACCGATCAATTTCTGCGAAAATTACAGTTTGGCTTTAACGACTTGATAAATATCTTCGGTCTCAAAACCACAGCCATCAATCAGAACAAATAGTTGATTTCGCCGATCTTCTACAAAAGCCTCATCCTTAATACCCCCTATATTGATGTAAACATTGAGCGCCGCGCTTTTTAATGCTGCGTAACCAGCCAATACGGCAACCCCCGCATCACTGACTAAATTGAGGTTACCTTTTTCGGCCACCGATCGGCTTAAATCAACCACTTTTCGACATAGACGGGCACATTCCATAGGGACGTCCGTTGCTTCTTTAAGCGCCGCTTGGATTTCCGCGCTACGCGCGGCTTTTTGTTCATCGGTAGCCTTTAACATTCCGTAAGAAGCCATAACCCGATCAAATACTTGCACGTCCGCTTGGATAGCATCGGTTAGCTGCGCCCTCAGCTCCTCGGATTGAGTTAATACTTTCTTGAGTTCTTCCTCGACGTCTTGGTATTTTTTTTTGCCGACAGTAAGATTACAAACCATGCTAATGAGAGCCGCACCCATTGCGCCCATGATTGCCGCGGCGCCACCACCTCCAGGAGTGGAAGATTTGCTGGCAAGTTGATCAAGAAATACTTGAACGGATTGTTGTTTTATCATTGGGTCTTCCTAGTTGTTTTTATGAAAAGCCAATTATAATGGACTTTTTAACGACATAAAATCCTTTGATTTGTAGAAAAAAACCAAATGCGTTAATTTGAGAAAAATTATAAACTTCAATATCAATCCCCAACCGAACATTTTATTCGTCTTAATTAAGGTAATAACCCATGAAAAAACTTTTGTTTCAATTTGACACCGATCCAAATCCTTCCGTATTCGATACCGTAGTGGCCTATGACGGGAGTGCGGATCATGTAATAAGCCATGGAGGACTCAACCCCGAAAATGTCGGTTCGCTGGTAGAAGGCACCATTTTTACTCGGCCACCGAAAGAAAAAAAATTCACCGCTATTTTCGTTGGGGGTAGCAATATGGTCGCGGGACAGAATTTATTCAAAGCGGTACAGAAAATGTTTTTTTACGACTTTCGTGTTTCCGTTATGCTGGATAGTAACGGAAGCAATACAACTGCCGCGGCCGGTGTGGCCAAGTTGGGAACAAGCGGCACTTTGGCTGGGAAGAAAGCCGTAGTGTTAGCGGGTACCGGGCCAGTTGGCCAACGCGCCACGATAATGCTTGCAAAAGAAGGGGCTGAAGTCGCTATCACTTCCAGAACTTTAGAACGAGCTGAACAAGCTTGCCGCGATTTGAAAGAAAGGTTTGGAATCGATTCTACCGGTATCGGAGCGCCGGACAATGATTCACGGGGAAAAGCGGTTGAAGATGCCCAGATTGTTTTCGCCGCGGGCGCCGCGGGCGCTAAGCTATTGGAGGCTCACCATTGGCAAGACAATCCCAATATTGAATTGATCGCGGACGCAAACGCCACACCGCCTCTTGGGATAGACGGTACCGACATGATGGATCGCGGAAAAGAGCGAAACGGTAAAATTATCTGGGGCGCCATTGGTTTCGGTACTCTTAAACTCGCGGTTCACAGAGCTTGCATCGCCAAACTATTCGAAGCGAGCGATCAGGTTTTTGACGCAGAGGAAGTTTTTGCTTTGGCGAAAGAAATGGCTTAACTACAACCGATTGAGGGGCGAATGGCACATAAAATGCCCCCTTAGATCCACCAACAGTTTTTCTATTGGCGCAAGGAATTAGCCTGCGGCCATTAGACTGAAGTGGTCGCTCTGATTGGCCTGGCTAATCAGAGAGGCCGCTTCAAAATAACACCATCAATTCAACCTCTTGAAGATTACTAATATCAGTTCCCAAGCGTTCAATGCGAACGTCGAAGGTTCTAAAGCATTGTTTCTTACCATAGGAGTAGTCAACAACATTCCTCGTCTCTTCAGTTTCGAGCATCGCGCATGCATTTAATTGAATGATTAGTAATATATACACACTGGTCTTTAAAGTCTTAATTGTCATAACCTATTGATTAATTGTTAGATATTTAACTAGAAGGCTGTCCGAGAATAACGGGATAGGTGAGATAGAGTCCGTGTCTCGATTATGAGTGGCAAAAACCTCGCTTTTCAGCACAATGATCGGGTTGTGTAGCCGACCGGTGATCCTCGTGGAAGATCAGTCTGTTCGGATAGCCTCCTAGATTCGCGATGCTTAAATCCTAGCGCACTTTTTAGTTATTGCTGGGGTGGGAGAAAAATTCTAGTCAGCAGGCTCTGAATGCGCTGTTTTATACTGCAAATCAAAGGTAACGCCGACGCTAGGAGGCTGTCCGAGAATAGAGCGCCTACTGCGGAAAAGCGAATTTTGGCCCATTTTCCCGATTAAATTGATGAAATACATCCCTATATTTCACACCTATGGGCCGCTTTCAGCGGTCCAAACCCGCTCCAGGCGGGTTTGTCGTTAAATACAGCAAGTATTCGCCTCATTTAATCGAAAAAATGGCCCTAAAACCGCTTTCCCTCGCGACGACTCCTATTCTCGGACAGCCTCCTAGAACCCATCCCCAAACAAAGAGTGGCCCTTCCGTGCTCCCGCCTATTTCTCTCGGCAAGATATCAAACAAGCGATTTAAGGATTCAGCCGACCTCCTCGTCGGCTTCATAAAAAAAACAGATCGTTTCGAATGAGTTTACAGAGGACCAAGTGGGCTATTGATAGGAAGATTTTGAGGTGACGTGCTAGTACCCCTTACCATTGCAATGCTTTACGGATTGTAACTATTCAGCACGATGTCGCAACTGTTCAGATTGCCCCTGAAATTCGTTAGATCAAGGCGAAAAATGTGCGTTTACAGGTGTGAATGATAATTTTTTAAATGCAGAAATGGCGGATTTCAGAGGTGAGATGAGTTACTACGGGTTTAAGCCAATAACCACGATCATTGGTGGTGGGTGGAGCAATCGGCTTGATCGATATAAGTGGACGCCTTCGATTGGAGAACCCAATCGGAGAGGTCCACTTCTGTAGAACATTTGATATTATTAATCTTCGATAACTATTGAGCCGCTCTTCATGACAATACATTCAGAAATCGAAAAAAACCCCGGTAAACTCGAACCCCATGGAGGCAATGGGGGACAGGATTTACCGGGGTTTACCATAAACTGCCTTAGTTATTTAGAAAACCAACATTTAGATCTTTTTACAAACGACAGTATTTTGGTCCTTAACTCCTTACATTAAGCCACCGGCTCTGCCGGTGCGATGCAAATAGGCTCTGCCGTTCCAGCGTAAAGATTTGTTAAATTCACTTGGTCATCCGTCAAGGTAATAAGAAGAATTGGATCACGCTGAAACATCGGAAAAAACAATAGATGGAACATTAAGGGATTAATATTCAGAGCAGTTTCAAAAATATGTTTCCAGTTTGATGTGGAATTATTTATTGAAAGTTATGCTAGTTCTTTGGGGTTGAGGATTCCACCTAAATATAAGCTCTTAGCCCCCTTCAAGGGGGCTTCCTCAAACCACCCGCTATGCGGGTGGTACTTGATTTTTAAACTCGGCAAAAAATAAGTACCCATATGCGCATTTACTAAACCCAAAACCAGTATCAACGTTTATCTTAGGCCAGAAAATCTTCCGAAATAGTTTCTTTGATAATTGGAAAGGTGACCCGATTTCCAAATTTGATCGTCACTCAAATCAGCCGCTGATCACATGAAAGTTGTCCTGACCCATCCGTTTAATTATCCTTTCCACGTAAAGTCGGCCTATCGCGGTTCCAATCACTATAAAAATCAGGCTGATGCGAGCAATGTCTTTGATGCTATTCATTTTTAACCACTCCTATCGTGTACTTAATCTCGAAATAAAAACCGTTTCTTGGTTTTATTATTCGGGATAGGAATAATGGCACTCGAAAAATAATTTTTGCGAATTTTGGCTAATCCGTATCACATAGCGAGCGATAGGATCGAAACGGCAGGAAACCTTTGCCAAAGTGAAACACGGATTGAATGTGCCCGGATTATTCAGAGTCCAGATGCGTATCAAACTCGGTCATTGTCGACTGAACGGCGAGTAAGGAATAGCAATCAAAGATAACGACGCAAACCGGATCTGGGCATAACCCGTGTTTCGCTCTTCGAATGAACAAAATCCCGTCTTATGGAATTACGCAGGCTTTATAATCAATCGGTTCAACCAAGCGTAAAGATGATCCGCTAAAGACAGAGCCACCGCGGATGTTGTCGACTTCGGGGGATATACGCAAATCTTTTTGTTCTAAAAAGGCTATTTTTTTCTGTGATGCCACTAGATAAATCACCCAGTCCCCCGCTGATGAAGGAGAAAATCGAAAGGATTGAGTCTCATCACCCGGATTATTTTCTGGCAACAATGCAACCAATTTAATTTGTCGAAATTGTTGTTCAAAACTATCCGGCGCCGTTATTCTTGGAATATTCAATACCTCATTTTTTAAAAAGGCAAAACCATAAAATTGAGGTCGGTATAGATGAAATTTGTTAAAGATAACGGATATGGAGTGGTCACCCTGATTAATCAAAGAAATTTGATCGTCCGAAACCGACAGATTTTTAATTTCGACATTTTTCCATGAAGATTCAATCGGAAAACAATTTGGATAGATCTTTTCCGCAAGAGTTATATTGGGAATTACCAATAACATGCCAACGCAAATGAGTAAATAAAAGCCTATCGAAAGTCTGGGGCCTTTTGATCGATTGGGATTTAATAAACGCTTTTTAAACTTAATTATTTTTGATAAATACATTTAGACGGTTCCTCCAGTGAACTAAAGGGGTAAATCAACGAACCTGGGGCTAAAGTCTTGACAAAATTCATCGCCGCATCGATATTCAGGGGCGGTGCCGCCGATCGCGGAAAGTACTCATAAAATTGCTCGCGCACCTGATTGGCGTCAAAGGGAGCATGACGTTGGGCAAGTAACACTAACGCATTGACTTCGGCCCTGTCATTAAGCTTCATCCATCCCTCATAAGTTTGGCCGGGGGACACCCGGAGAGGTCTGGAAGTATTGTCAATGCGGACATAATCAAAGGTGCTTGGAGAAAATTCCGACAACACGACTATGGCAATATAATAACCGCCAAATTCCCATATCTTCACCAATCGGCTGTCAAGCGAATTTGGATCACCAACAATTGTACGCCAAGCCATCGTTGCTTCTACCGGAAGCGTAGGCGCCATAAGCGTTTTACGAATAGGAAGCGCATACTGTTCACTCCCCATGGCGCACAATTCGAAGGGCTCCGATTGGTTAACCCGACTCGTTGCCGAAATAAACGCCATGGGTATTTCAGCGTTACGCCAATAAACCCAACTTCCATAGCTAACAATAATGACGATTAATGTACAGACTAATACTTGCAGCAATCGGTCAAGCGCCAGATAATGGGTTTTATGAGCGTTTAGCACATTTAAGGCTTCGCTTAACCAGTCCACCGGTACGACTTTCACGCCAAAGCCAAGCAATGCCCTAACCTGTTTCATCGCACTGGCTTCCCGAACCTGCTCTGCCTGGTTGAATAATTTCGGAATGATCACCCAAAACTCTTTGCTGCCTATGATCTCCCGAAAATATCCTTTTTCAATTTCCGATAAAAGAATATTGAGTTTTTCCGGGAGCGATGAAACCGGTTGAACCCTAACATCGTCAGAACGAAAGACCGAGCTTGATTCAGTATCGTCATGAACCGTGGATAAGGCGCCTGTTGCTACGATAATGGGTTCACCTATACCACAAATACTGGTGGCCAATGCCAACGCAAGTCCAAAGCTCCGCGCTACGTCCCTCGGTTGGCCACCACGCGGTTACCGAATGAAGCCGTTTGGTTTCAATGACTGCGTTCGGTTTCAAAAATTGAAAAAGCGCAAACGACCTATACTTGAAATTTAATTTACGAATCGCGTTTGCCGCGACACAACCCGATTGGTATAGCGCGGGGCTATTTTTCCTTAATGGCGCCGCAACCCGATCCCAACATTTATCGATCGCTTTCCGATCATAACGGGTGCGTTCCTGTAAAAGAGCGGTTTCCGCTGGTGGGGTATCGGAAGTATCTTCCCCAAAGCGATATGCTTCTACATAGATCTCGATAAACCGACCGACTGGCCATTGACGTGGGCCATCCCCGTTCGGTAAGGCGCCTTTTGGACTAACAACGGGAATGAACACCGTAGATCGGTTAGGCATCGGTTATACCGCCATATCATTCAAGCAACTGACTCGGAACATTCAATCTAACCCGTCCCATTAATCCATTAACAAAATAACCGGCCGCAGCAAAGCACGGCGCGCGCCGGGTGTATCATCCATTTGGCAACGGCCGTCTCCATCACTATCCAGCGTCACTACAGCAATCGGTTCATTGTCATCGTTTGGATTCGCCAAACCAATACGACAATTTGCAAACTCATCCGCCGCGAATCCCAGCGCTTGAATAAAAATATCGATACTTTGGTTTTCGACGGTGATACTGAGCCGAAAACGGCCATCCGCCGATTCCAAGGGTGATTCCGGACCCGGCAATGGGATTTCAGCGTCACTGGTATCCGCGGCGAGGCGAACAAATTCGGTAAGTGGTTTAAACAATCGTTTCGGTTTTGGCTTGAATGCGACGACCTCACCGCTACCCGAGGCTCTAGCACTCGATCGCCGAATGAGTTCGCCGATTGTTTCATCTTTTTCCTTGGCCGGAAGTTGAGCGCGTAATCGGCCAACCAAACGGGAAGAGACCGTAGATTTTAACTTTTTCTCCATTAAAAAATCCCGCGCTCGCCGCCAAAGAACGATTTCTTCCTGATCCGTTAATTTTTCGTCGGACATTTAACTACCCTTCACCCATTATTGAAGAATCCTCACGGTCAATACATAAACGCATCCCTTGATCGATTAGAGAACTCGCCCGTTCCATCAGTTGTTCCGCCAACTCACCATCCTCTAACAACCGGTACGCCGGATCTGCGGAAACCAACTTCCTAAATCGAGGGTTCCTCAACAAGGGTTGATCGGATGTTTCTGCTTTCAGGGGATGATCCTTGGCGATCACTTCCTGAAAAAAAACGATCATGACATCATCAAACAGTTCTGGTCTGGTATCGATCAGGTACTGTACCCAATCAAAATCATTGTCAAACTTTGCGAAAACTGATTGGGAAAGATCTTCGTCAATATCAGAGCCTGGAATAGCATCGTACAAAGATAATTCTTCGTCGGAGCCCGCTGCGGCAGATTGTTCTAGCGAAAGGGCGAAATATTTTAGCATTGTCATACCGAACTCGGTCTGTGCGAATTCGTCGAAATTAGTACAACCCACCAGTTTTTTTCGATTCTCATTTTTAAGCCTCGCTTCGAAAGCTTTACGGTAAGCCGAGAGGATATCAACGGCTTCTCCTGTTTTAATATAGCCATCTGCATCGGTACGAAGCCTTTTTGACTCGCGCAAGACAGCGATTGGGGGGTGAGTTCGATCCAGCCAAATGTACGGGGGGAGACCCGCCGAGCGCAGAAGCTTATAGCGTTCATTCAACGAATCAAGAACACGGACCAATGATTTTTGTACTGTTTTCTCGTTAGCGAATCCCGAACCAAGCGGTAACGGCAGTGCACCAAGTACATTAAATAACGATAACTCCTCGGGCACCTCAGCCCTGCAATCGCTCACAATGAGCCATATTGGACCATATTGCTCACGACGACGATGGGAAATCTCACTATATTCCAAACCGAGGCTCGACCTCTGTTCAGCAAGCTTTTGTGCGGTATCGTGGAAATAAGACCGATCTTCATTTTCCGATTGGACATTGCTTTGCCGATGAGCATGCGCTGATTTCCAATCGGCATGGAGGGCACTGTGTTGTGACCAAATTTCCAACAGCGCATGGGTGTTGGTGGGTTTGTCTTTCAGATTTTGCGCTAAGGTTAAACGCCGCTCCAATACACTGCTAAGATAAGTAATCGCTTCGTCATGAATATTGATCGTACAGGCGGGATCGCCCTCGGTGGCCGGCAGATGAAATGTATGCCACAGAGTATCTTTAGTAGCACTAAAATCACGAAAAAGAAGCTTCTTGACGTAGGAATGTGAGTGGGATTTTGTTGGTAAACGATCTTTAAATTCCGCACCTTTTTTGTTGCGCTTATCCGAAACGTCACTCAAAGTCATCAACATACGCAACTTAAGATGATCGGTATCAAACGATTTTTCGACCAAAATCTCGCGCAATATCCTTAAGATATCCCACGCGAAATTGTCAATAATCGTTCTGAATTTAAAGCCGCGAGGATTGCTATCCACAGTGAATAATCCGATTCAGTATAACGCAGTAAAAGTAATTTTTTTTCCATAATAGCTCGTTTTTGATCAGCATGTTAAATTTAAGATTCACAATTGCACCTAAATGTCTTTTATATTGTTTGTTGAGTAACCTCAGGAAAACCGCTGCCAGACGTGGACCCTTCCGATTTAACGGTCCAATCGGAAGGGTCCTCTTTTTATACCTCTCCACTTCCCGCCTAGATCACGAATTGAGAACGACCGTCCTTTACCGTTCCCAAATCGTTAGTTTCTTTAATCCTTTTAGCTAAGACCCCTTAATCCTTTATTTTCCATTGGATTCCATTATTATTATACTCTTCCCTATTGGGAAATTCGTAACCTTGTCGAGCCAGGAAAGCTACCATGCTAACACTGCCATCCTCATGGGATTTGTAGTGGTAATTGATTCGGGGTAGCGCCTGAGCGACTTCGATCGGAAACTGATGTACAAATTCGTTAATCGCCTGGTGATCATTGTGGAAAACTTCCACCCGGCACAAAGACGAATGGCATTCGACCTCGGTCACCTCGGTTCCCGACAGGTGCACCGCGTTAAAAGCCTGGTTGATCGTTGTTGTCATTTCAAGAGACCACTGAGGGTCGATATAATCGTCGTCAAATCCTTTGTTGAACGCGGTATAGCGTTCCTGTGCCTGGGCCTTTTGCGCATCAATACTCTCTTCTTCAGTGACCGGCGACGACTCAGAAGCATCCTTTTCATCAATACTCTCTCTTCCAATCCCCGCCAGCAATTCGCGAATATCCGCAATTTCTGATTGGAGGCTCTGAATATCCTTTTGGGTACCGCTTTTACGACGAATCCCTTTTCTGACCTCAGCCAGTTCCGAACGCATTAAGGCGATTTCCTCTTGCAAGCTGAGAGCAGCGCCAACCACTCCCGCCTGATCCTTCCGGCTCAAGTCTGAAGATTTATTCTCGGTGCTATTCATCGAAAATCCGTTTTCGCTAACTGCTCCGTAAAGCACTAAGCTGATCAGACATAAACTACCAGAAAGGATTATAGGACGGGATATTTTCATTACTCTTCTCCATTAACGCTGGTGGGTTCTAAGAAGTCCATAGAGTCTATTTTTTCTCCTTAACTTCAATGAGGGTTAACTTTGCCTTCGGGGGTATTAAACACTGCAAACTATAACTGCCATGATCAGGCTCGTTGGTAATTGCCGGCATGGTAAAACCCCCACCATTTACATAAAATGGATGATTAGATTGACCAAATGTGGACTGGCGGATATATCCATTATGGTCCACGCTATTCAAAAAACAGTACTTCTCCCGATTCCATTCCACATCACTTTGATTTCCTCAATGCCTTTTTGGCTTTTGGTTACATGCTTCACGATGGGGCAGATAACGGATACATAGGAATCACCGAGATTATAAATTCCAGTGGGGTAACTGATAACATTAACATCCGCGCCAAAAACCGAATGGCCCAGCGTCGGATGACAAGAGCTTCCGCTGTAATGGGCGCTTTTTGTTGAAGTTGCCAATGCATTGCCGGTTATCGCGGTCAGGGCGACAATTGCAAGAAGTCTCAATCGAATGTGTAATTTTTTCATTTTCAGTCTCCTATAAAAGCTTAAAAGTAGTATGTTGACCAAGGTTCTATTACTTGGTTGGTTGATTAATCATCAACGCCGATCCCTAATCCCAGATGAAAGCTTGTCGTACTAACTGGATTCCCCTTGTGAGGATGTCATCGGTTGGCTATCAGGTATTGCCAGATTTTACGGGTTGGTTTTTCCGTTCTATACCGTCCCGTGGTTTTAATATTCGGGATAGAAAATGGAGACCTTAATAAAATAATTGGAAATTTGTAGGGCAGGTGTTTCCGCATCGATTGGGGAACGGGCCTCTAAAACGGTCTCGTTTGAGAGTCCAGGCATGTTTTTTTGTACCAGGCTTTCGATGACAGTAAGATTCCTTTTTCTCAATGAGTAATTGCCCAATGACAACTGTCCATTGGTGGAATCAAAATGGCCGATTGATGTGGCTATCTATTAATGCGCATTTTTTCCAACGAAGACCTTACAACAGGTTAGGAAAATAATTTTAAAATCCAATCCCAAGGACCACTTCTGGATATAATCCAAGTCATATTTGACGCGATCCACCATTTTGTCGATTGTTTTGGTCTCACCCCGAAATCCCTTGATCTGCGCCAAGCCGGTAATGCCAGGCTTCGCTTTGTGCCGTAACATGTATCCGTCAATTTTTTCGCGGTAAAATTCGTTGTGCAGCACCGCATGAGGACGAGGCCCAACAATGGACATGTAGCCCCGTAATACATTAACGAACTGAGGTAGTTCATCCAGCGAATTTCGTCTTAAAAATCCACCAAATCTTACCAATCTGGGATCGTCCTTGGTCGCTTGGGAGGCCTCCAAATCGTCATCCGAGACTCTCATCGTTCTAAATTTGTAAACCCTAAATTTTTCTCCGTAAATGCCATAACGCCATTGCTTGAAGATAATCGGCCCGGGAGAAGATAGCTTGACAGCTATGGCAATCATCGCCATGGGGACAGCAATCATCATCAGAATCAGAAAGCTTAGAATGACATCAGCAAAACGTTTGATCCAGGAATCAAGCCCATAAAATGGAGAATCGTAAATGCTTACCGCGAGGATGCCTCTGACACTACTCCAACGAGTTTGAAGCGGATCGAAGCCAAAAAGGTTTGGAACCAAATAAATTGAGGCGGTGCAATCAGAGAGCTTTTCGACAAGTTTTCGAATTCTTTCTCCCGCCCCCATTGGCAGGACGATATAAAGAACCTGTATAGTGCCATTCTTAGCATCTTTGATTAAGCCATTCAGATCTCCACGAAATTGAATTTCATCGTTCGATAAACGCATCGGGCGGTCGTGTACCCGGTCATCGTAATAACCCAGAAATCGCATTCCAAGCTCAGGCGTATCCTTAAATATTTTTTCCAGCCGCCGACCCAATTCCGTGGCGCCCACCAAAGCAACATCGCGTTGGCGATACCCTTGCCTTCTTATTATTGAAAGACAATACCGTACTAAACCATGCCAGAGAATCAGGGCCACGGGTGTCCAAAGTACCCAAAAAATAATCGCTTCGCTGGGGAGTGATTGCCCCAGCACGTCACGATAGATAACCCCACTCATGAAGAGACTGGTAACAATCCATGCTTTTAACAGGCTCAGGCGCTCCGGACCGAAATTTGATCCAGGGCCATGATTGTAAACTTCGTTGTATTCCGCGACGACTTGGTAAAGGATGATGCCCGTCAAGGCTATCCAACTAAACTCGCCCGTCCATTCCATATTACTGATAACACAAGCCAACCAAGAAGTAGCGAGGATAGTCAAGCTATCGACCATTCGGAACAATGCATTTTTTTTGGATTGGCCCGGTAATACCAACCCATCCGGAGAATACGTTTTTAGATTACTGCCGAACAAAACACCCTTGTTTGATTGATCTGCCGATGGTAATCCATCCGGATAATATAATGTTTGTTTTTTGTTAAGAGTTTTCATCCTAAAGACACCATTTGATTTCGGTTGAATAAAAGCCGGTTTTTTCGCAGTGGAAAAACACAAGCACGCAAGAAAAGCGGCACTGCTTCATTGAGAAAAACACTGAAATCGATGCTCGCCGAAACACCCCTCGTGAGAAACCGGTTGATATCGATAGCCTGGAGGTGCTGCGACCGTGCCTTGTCGGACCGACGCCAGGCTGCGTTGGATACAAGTTAATTCCCTTGGGTTTTACGGATCATCCTGTATGCGAGGCAACCAACCCTACCAACAGATCAAGCTCTGGATCTATCAGCGGACTACTGAATTTCGGTTTTCACTCGCTACCGAACGGTGGATGATAATTAAAGCACTATCTACACCGGTTGAAATCGTCCAGTACTTGCACGGTAAGCAGACGCATTGCTGCCTTTTCACCCACCCAAACTAAGGAGCCTGAACCACACCACTGCACTACGGGACTACCTAAATAAGTCGTGCGTCTTGGCGTCCAACCATAATTCCACAAGATCAGAAATCTTAACCAACGATTCATATTCTGTTGGATCATTTTTACCACCTCAAACTCCAGTGATTTAAGTGCACAATGCAAATAAGGTAATTGGCTGTTTATCCAACAATATCTTCAAAATCCTCTATCTTCCACGTATCGATTGGTGTGGGCATATCGTTCTCCCAATCAATCTGCGTGTTGAAATTGAAAGTCGTATAATTTTCATTAAATTCGTTCATTTCTCTATCCTCTTAGGTGCTGTGTTGTTCGAGCGTTTATTAATGTTGTTTCTCATTAGATACGATTCATCTCACTGAAATAGGGTGATACCTTTGTCAACTGATTGGCCGGCAACATCATCGCTTATGCTACTGTCCCCTTTTTTGGGGTCCACATATTAGTGCAGGCACTAATTTCCTCGTTAGCCATCCGTTAGTCATTCATCATTGCTTTTATCGAATTGGTGCTTTTGACCATTGACTCGTCAGTATCCCTTGGCGTTAATATTCGGGATAGAAATCGATGGAGTAAACTTTGCCAAACTCTACATATTGTGCAGACGAAACTTAGAACACGCATACTCCTAATTGTAAAAAAAGCTATTTCCAAATCGTTGTGATCCTTCAGCTGTTTTGCAAAACAGTCGTGTCATCGCATTCATTACACACGGACAACGCCTCAAAATTTTGCCGAGGGATGACAAAAAAGTATTCTGCGAAATTGTGATTTTTTGGCGGTGGGTTTTTCGGCCCACGACGCAGCTTTAGATGGACGCTTGTTTAAATCGAGTAATCTATGAAATCTCTCAGAACCTGTTCAAGATCTTGATCAAGGGATGCAGCACAAGGCAAACAGTGACCGCCATGGAAAGCGAAGCGAGGGTGGATAGTCCCCGGTAGCGATCAGGTCACGCTGTTTTTCCGTCGTGCGAGTAGCGCCCAGAGGAAAAACAAAGTAGGCATCCGATCAATCGCGTCCAGCCGTTTGAGAGAGTGCCGCGGAGCCAGCGCCGAGTTTATGATGGCGTGGCGGAGCGGCATGGACGTAGTGCGGTTGTGACACATTGACCGCCGCGTTGGCGAGTCGATTTTGGTGACTTGGATACCCCAAAAATCTTTCACTAGGTAGCGACACGCTTGGACCCTTTTTACGTCTCGGCTTAGCAGCATTGAACTGTTGCTTGAACGGTTTAGGTAAATATTCAAGGTATCGTAATTGTTTGGGTCAAAGGGGTATGAAGCGAATCCTCCGTGAGTGCAATTATCGAACAATGCCCGCCCGGAACCCGCCAGAGAATTTTTGAAAATTCACCCGTCTTGATCGCCAGCCAGAATCAACTGTTCTTAGGTGATAACACGCCAATTCCCTTCCGACCCGATATCGATGGGGTGCAATACAATAAAGTACAGCGATTAAGCTACCAGCGGCAAATTTTCTATTGTGTTGTTATCAAACATATTTCTGACCAGGCCTAGTCCTGTTCGACAAGCATTTTTCAGCTTTCCTGTCAGGACTAATGAACGCAGAAAGATTATATTCTCTGCATGTTCCCGTTTCCAAAACAACCTGGTTCCTTTGATGCGTAGATTGATCACTCGGCGAATGGCACTTTCGACAGTACCGCTGCCAGTGGGTAGGCCATTATCGCGAAATGTTTGATACTGAAATCTGGCGTGATCCCCAAAATAGTCATTCAATTTCTTCAACGCCGCTTTTGGGGCTTTTCTTTTCCCGGCTAATTTGTCCCTGACCAGATCTTCAATGCCATTAATATCGCCATGCCAGAGTAGTTCCCGAACCTGTTTGGAGAGCTTTCTGCTTTGCTTGTCTGACAGTTTCAGAGTATCGGCGATTAATTTTTTCACCATGCCTAGAATCTGTTTCGCCTGGCTGAGTTCCAGTTCACTCATGAGCTTCTCAGACTTCAGTCGAACCGTTATTTCGCGATATTCGAAGAAACGACAAGCACATCGAGCACTCCATTGTTTCAAGAGCATGAGGAAGGGGCCATTGGACAGGAGCTCGTTAAGCTGGGCGATCAATTCACGTTCCGCCCTGTCCTGGTATTTTTCATACAGGTTTTGCTCGTACCGCGCAAAATCCTCTGTACCCAAAACTGACGTTATTACACTCTCTACGGTCATAACCCGATCCTGTCGTGGTTGTGACCTACACCGAACTATTTGCGTGTTATGCGCGTATCAAATCACGGAAGTCGCGACGTAAGGGATAAACAAAAACGTCTTTAACCGAAACCTTGACTGTTCTGTCACGATCTTGGCGGCTTCGTCCTTTGGTCTGACCCATCTTGAGCCAGTTTGACGCCTTATAGCAGGTGCCGGCGTAGCGCGTGGTATCGACGAATGTTTCTACCAGCACGATCAATGCCGGAAGCGGCGTTATTCCTCAGCCGCTTAAAGCATCCCAGCAGTAACTCTTCGGTCATTAGATGAAATAAGCTCGTAAACCGAAAATTCGAGTCGCCACTGGCTTTGGTTGCTATGCGTCGCAGTTTCGTTTCTACAGGTCCGTCGTTTCTGTGCACGATGTGTATGTCTCTTTGACGCTGTTTCTAGTGTGGTGGCCTTTCCTCCAGCAGCATTACCCGCCTTCTTCGGTACTATTCCACCATCCGACTCCCTATCCGGTAATTTGCCTTTCTCACTTTATTATCGCTTGTCCGGCATACTCTCTTTCCTTGAAAGACCCGATAGGGTCTCCCAGGTTACCACGTATTCCCAATGTCCAACATGCCATGCTCTAGGACCCTGGCGAGACACAGTAGCGCAGACCATCTCGCCCTACTCTATGGTGACTTCCGCCGGGACAAAGGCGTCGTCTCTCGCATTGAAACTTTCGAGGCTCAATCACTTCAACATACTTGCTTACGGCCTGTTGGCTCGATGACCTTGTGCTTAACTTTTGGGATTAATCCCGCCAGCCCAAGGCTCTCTTTCCGGTGGCTGGCCTGCCTTGCCGGAGCGGGATTCCCTCCCGCAGGAATACGCGACCTGGCCCGGACGCACTGTCCCCTTATTTTGACCCTGTGTTGCGAGTTCCCCCTCGCTTCCTCAGTATGCACTCACGTGGGAAGCGGCTTCACAGAACGTCCCGCGCCTCGGGTTGTAGCCGCGATCAGAGTAGCGACCGTCCGTGTCGAAACCCGTCGATGGCGATTCGAGGTTGACGGCCTCGAGGCGAAAGCCCTGAGAGAGGTGGCTCCAATTGCCAAGCCGCCCCGTCCTCTGGATCATTCCCGCGATACCGAGGTCCTGCCTGATAAATTCAAGGTTGTAACAAACGTTTGCGGCGCTCGAGGGTGAGATAGCGATATCTGCATAGAAACCCGCGTGGTACTGGTGATCGATCGCCGGCTCGCTGCTCAAGCTAACCTTGCCCAAGTTGTTCAACGAATCGACCGCCTTGGGTGTGAGCCCCGAATAGCAGCTGCGATCCTCCGCGACGGCATAGCAAACATTTCCCCTCGCGGCGTAGTAGTTACCCGTGTGGAAAGTTGAGCGGCGGAGTGTTCCCGTGCCCGTACTGAAGCTAGGACCCCAGTACCCAAAGCCGAAATTCCCGGATCCGTGCCCATTGACGAGCTGGTAGACTAGCTCGCGTCCCTCGCGAAGATGCTTTCGATGCTTCTTAATGGCAGCACGAACCTGCTTCCATCCGCGGAGGTTGTTTCGACGCACTAGAGCAACTTCATTGGGGTCCACGGGAAGGTAAACAAGAGTTTCGCTGATGCCCAGGGTGGGGCTTCTGATCGAAATCACGTAGGGCTTCGGAATCCGCTGGAAACGAGGCGCGACGTAGGTCACATTGCACTTGACCTTTCCCAGCGAACTGTGGGTCTGGTCGGCGTCAGTTAGTATCATATCGTTGTGTTTGGCGAAGTCGATCACCAACGATTCGCAACCCTGGTCTTTCTGGGGGCAGAGGCCGTCGCTGTCGATCAACTCGCCGAATATTGTGGGCGGGGGCGAATCTCCTGGAACCTCGCCATCGTCCTCGCCGGCGTCGATCCACTCCTCGCTTTCCTCCTCGTCATCGTCCTCGCTTTGTTCCTCGTCCTCGTCAACTCCCGCCAGCGTGTAGAGGTAGGAACGGTCGCCGAACCCCATTTTGATCGTGAAGCTTTCGCCCGCTGCAAGATTGTGGATATGGATATCCCAACCCGGTCCATCCTCCGATGGGGCTATCTCGCCAGAACCCTCCCCTACAATCTCGACCTCCGCGACGGGCGTGTCAGCGACGAATCGCAGCCGCAAGGGCTCGAATCGCAGCCGCAAGGGCTCTACCCGGATGAAGTCGGGTGTCGCCGCAACAAGTAAGTTGTCGTAGTTGCAGGGCAAATAGGGTTGCCCGTATAGCGCTGGCGCGATCACCGCTTGATTACCCACCATACTGGCCAGTCGCTCCACATCGGCGGCGTCGATCTCACCGTCAAGGGTGAGATCACCAGCGGCGGCACAACTGGCGGAGTCACGGTCGTCTTCCTCGACGAGAGCAGATAGCAGCTCCAGGTCCCACGGATCGACAATTCCGTCTTCGTCGAGGTCGCCGAGGACGAACATCGGCATCACATCGCTGCGGACCTCTTCGAGTTCGGGAAGATGAATCCGAGGCAGCTCATCGTCTTCTCGCGACTGCCCGGTCCGGATGCGCTGGCCTCGCGTCACACCGGACGAGAAGGTCTCGCGCACCATGGCTCGGTCCTCTTCGATCGCAGCCGAGACACTCTTCACGATGGGCGAGTCTTCGTCGTCGATGTCAAGGTAGTTATCATCGTAAACGTGGTCGTAGTACTCGTCATTAATTGGGAGGATTTTAATGGGTAGATCTTTAACGGGTGGAATGATAGAGCCTACTCGGAAGCGTGAAATGGTTTCTCCGTCTGGAATTGATTTATTATCTCTGATAACAGAGGTGCCTATTCTTTTGCTCCCAGATGCCGCAAAGTCCCTATCGCTTTCAGAATAACTAACCGTTAGATTCGTCGTGCTTTCCCCCCCTGATGGAGGTCGAACGCTAAGCGAAGGTTTCGGTTTATTAACCTTCAAAACTTGCACATTTTTCACACGCGTGGAGGTGAGATTCCAATTCCAAAAAGCGTGCGCACGTTTATTAGGTAAAAGAACGAGTCCAACAATCAGAAAAAATCCGATCAAGATTGAAAATAAGAAGGGTAACCTTGCTGCGGTACTGGATCGCGCTGCCTGTCTACAGGGGAAAAGAGTATTATTTAAGGCAAGAACGTTTTTCATAGTATCTCTCCTATGATCAGGTTAAAGGGTTTAAACAACAAACGCCGACCGGCGAATAACCGGCGCCCATCCTTAGGTATTCTGCCGTTCGTTTCAATGACAAAGGCATGCACAGCGATAACACGTAATTTTGATATATGATTCATATTAATCTCCTATTTGGTGCAGTTAAAAAATCGCGAGGCGATTGATTCGCTGGTGGCCAACCGGCCACCTTCCCGCAGTTTTTATATTCGGGATAGAAATTAGGCCCCTTAAAAAAATTATCTAGTATTGCTGGGCAAGATAGTCATAACGCCTGTAGTATTTAGTATGAAAGCCTATACGACACGCTATCAACCGTAGAGAGCTGGTGGTAGCGAGGGTTCGCAAAGATGCGGGGCAACAAGGCGCGGCATTGGGGTTCTGTAGTAGAAAGCTTGTGAAAAATCCGAGTTAGCTACGAAAAATCGTGAGCAGCACGGACTTCAGGGGAATGACAGCTGGGATGAACTGTGATTCTTTAAACAGATGCCTATGAGAGAGCGGCAAAAATTCCGGATACGGTGTGATTACGAACTAAAGCCTGACAACGATTAAAAAGGGGACCGATCGATTTACGGCCCCCTTCTTGGGAGCAATAGAGCGAAGTTTCGGGTGTGTGAAAAAACGAACAATCTAAGTATTCACAAAACTCACGAAATCTATTGCGATTAGTTTAGCGTAATTCAAATGGTTGGTATCGAATCGGCGGAAATTGCAAAACTGGTGGTTTTTTATTCTCCTCATTTAAATCGTTTACGCGCTCATAAAAAGCGTCCAAGAAATTCTCATCTTCTAACAAATTACCCAGTGTGCTATTGGATGCAGTTCCTTTCGGGTTCCAGTAATAACACCAACCGAGACGACCGTCACTAAAACAACCACTCTTCGGTTTGGATGCCGCCTTTTGTGATTCCTGACAGTCTTTTTTATTCTCGACGGATGTACCATTTAGGAAGCAGATTTTTTTCACTTCATCTGATACGTCTTCCGCAAATGCTGATCCAAACACCCCACCAATTAATAATACGGAAAGGGTAATAGCTTTCGTTACAGTATTGTGACAGTTGATCATTTGATTTCTCCTAATGGTTGAAATATAAAAGGTACTGTCGCTGGTGACCGAGGAGGCCACCTTCCCGCAGTTTTAATATTCGGGATAGAAATTAGGCTCCTTACAAAAAAATTATTCAGAGTGCGTTGGCGAAATCGTGTTGAATCGTAAACGAAAGGAAAAGGAGCGTCCGATCGCTAAGCAAAAGGGCCATTTCGCTCGTAGTATTAAATGCAAGTCATTTTTTCTATCCCGAATATAAAAATCGTGGGCAGTTTTGGTTACCGGGCCAATACGAGGTCCAATTCAACAGCAAGAGTTTTTGGTAAGTGTTCACGTTACCGGTTAACAGTTGGCGGTTTGTCCAAGCTGGAGAGATAACGAAGCTTGGAGTGCTACATTGATCCGTAAACGATGAACGAATACAGAATTAGAAACCACCCATTAACGCTATCTTAATTGGCATTCATTTGATAGCATGTCGTGGGCATATTCATGTTTTATTGCAGGCCCGATGTGATCAGAAAAAAGGGGTAACCCATCAACTCTTTGGGTCATGCTCAGCCGCCATAAAAAAATAATGAGGCGCATTTATGCACCAGCTGAAAATAGCCAACCATATAGCTTTACCCCTTGGCGTCTTCTTTTGCTTGGTGCTGACCGCCAACGTGTACGCCCAGATCGTTACCGATGGCAGCGTCGGAAATCCTAAAAACCTGGGGCGGGTTCAAAACTTGCCAGGACCTAATTTTTCGATTCCTGAAAGCCTCGGCAGCCCTGCTGGCGCCAATCTTTTTCATAGTTTTCAGGATTTTAATATTCAAACAGGCCAATCGGCCACCTTCACTGGATCCAACGCGATTGCCAATGTCATCAGCCGGGTGACGGGTGGCAATCCATCCAATATCAACGGGCTGCTCGAATCGACAATAGGCCAGGCCGATTTTTATTTTCTCAACCCGGCGGGAGTGATGTTTGGGGCGAATGCTCGGGTTGATGTCCCCGCCGCCTTTCACGTCAGTACGGCCAACGAATTACGGTTTGCCGATGGATTGGTTTATAGCGCCAACCTGCAAGCTCCCAGTAACTTTAGCTCCGCTTCTCCCGAAGCGTTTGGATTTTTGGGCAATCAAACGGGGACGATTAGTGTGGTGGGGAGCGAAATAACTTTAGACCCAGGTCATAAGCTATCTTTGAGTGGGGGTGAATTGAAGATTGAACAAGCCGAATTATCTATTGACCGAGGAAACATTCAACTCGTTGCGATGGGTGATGCTGCTACTATATTAACAATTGGGGGAGACCCGTTTGAGCCAGCCCAGGGTAAGCTAGCTATCAGTAATTCAAAGATTGATGTCAGCGGGAATGGTGCGGGGCGTGTTGCCATTCAAGGTGGCGTGAGTGAAATTAATTCATCGTCAATCTTGGCGGATAATAAAGGGCCAAATAATGCTGGTATAGAGACGGGTATTGATATCGACGCCACATCATTGAATATAGAAAATAGTATCGTCAAAACCGACGCAAAGGGTGTAGGGCACGCGGCTGACCTTTCTGTAACTGTAAAAGACGAGTTGGTGATTAATAATGGAGTAGTAATTGGTAGTAGGACATTTGCCGCGGGCAATGCAGGTAGCGCTACCTTTAAAGTGGGGAATCTCAACCTCGCACAGTCGGCGGCAATCAGCACCAGCACATTGAGTACAGGTCAGGGCGGCAACATCACCATTGTAGCGAATAAAGATGTCACAATGAGCGGTCGTGCCTTGATCAGAACAGATGCTAGTGGTAGTGGCAACGCCGGAACTATTGATTTGGATGTGGATACACTTTCAGTTTCCGGTGGAGCACAGATTTTCAGTGGAACGTTCCCAAATAGTACAGGTCATGGCGGTAAAATCACAATTGTAGCGAACAAAGACGTCACTGCTAGCGGTGCTTTTATCAGGTCGGATACTAGTGGCGAGGGCAATTCCGGAACTATCGATTTGGATGTGGGTACACTTTCAGTTTCCGCTAGAGCTCAGATTTTCAGTGGAACATTACGAAATAGTAAAGGCCAGGGTGGTAAAATCACAATTGTAGCGAAGCAAGACGTCACTGTAAGTGGCGGCGCCTTTATCAGAACATCAACAAGTGGTGAAGGCAACGCCGGAACTATTGATTTGGATGTGGATACACTTTCAGTGACCAATGGAGCCGCGATTTTCACAAACGCATTCAGATCCAGCACCGGTCAAGCCGGGCCGATTGCGATCAAAGCCACCGACAAGGTGACTATCGCCGGAACAAGCAGCGGGCTGTTTACCGCAACCTCTAGTAGTGGTAATGCAGGCGCCATAAATCTCCAGGTGGGTCAATTGGACCTCAAAGACGGCGCTCAAATCGACAGTGGAGCACGCACTGGTAATACAGGTCAAGGCGGCGAAATCAAAATTGTAGCGAACAAAAACGTCACTGCGAGTGGTAAAAGCAACACCGTGTCGATTACCAGCGGTGGTGAAATTATAAGCGGTACGTTTTCAACAGGCAATGCCGGCCAGGTGAGCGTGACTTCGGGTATGCTGACAATAGATGACCAAGGAAGCAATTTTTTTACCGGCATATCGAGTTCTACATCTTCCGACGGCAATGCTGGGGTCGTGACGGTGACCGTTGATGGCGCCGTATCGATTGTCAACAGCGGTAGAATCACCAGCGCCACGCTCGCTGTCGAAGGCGAAGGCGATGCCGGTCAGGTAAATTTGACTGCAGGTACACTGACGATCAATGGCCAAGAGAGTAATACGTTTACCGGCATAGCGAGTTCTACGGTTTCCGGCGGCAATGCTGGGGTCGTGACGGTGACCGTTGATGGCGCCGTATCGATTGTCAACAGCGGTGCAATCAGCAGTGCCACGAGCTATGCCGAAGGCGATGCCGGTCAGGTAAACTTGTCTGCGGGTACGCTGATGATCGATGGCAAAGGGAACAATGCGTTTACCGGCATAACGAGTTTGAGCTTAGCTGGAATCGCAAATTCAGATTCCACAGGCGATGCCGGGATCGTAACGGTGACCGTCCATGGCCCGGTATCGATTGTCAGTGGCGGTGCAATCAGCAGCAGTACGTTTACCAGAGGTGATGCCGAGGAAGTAAGGGTGTCCGCGGGTATGCTGACGGTCGACGGCCAAGGTAGCCGCATAGCGAGTGTAGCTGGCTCGGATTCCTCTGGTCAGGCCGGCAACATTACGCTAAACACAAACAATCTTTCGATCGCCAACGGCGGAACAATCAGCATCGAATCCCAACCCACCGTGGACAACGTGACTTTAGCCAATATTAAACCCACCGAAATCAACATCACCGCCCAGAATCTCACCCTAATAGACGCCTCTATTTCGACCGAAAGCTTTGGCAACGTACCAGCCGGATCGATTACGTTAAACATCGCAGACACTCTAAGCTTAGATCCCTCCATCATCACCACAGCGGCAAATAACGCCGATGGCGGCTCCATATCCATCAACGCCAAGGTCATTGATCTAGAGGACAGCAGGATCACCACCTCGGTCACCGGCCAAGGCAACGGCGGCGATATCAATCTGACCTCGAATTTTTTAATCCTGTATTCAGGTTTCATCCAGGCCAATACCGCGAGGGCCAATACCGAAGGCGGCAATATTCGGATTAATACCGGTGCCTTGATTGCCAGCCAGAATCAACTGTTCTTAGGGGGTAACTCGCCAATCCCCTTCCAACCCGGAATCAATGTTATCCAAGCCGCGTCACCCGATGGGGTCAGCGGTAGCGTCACCATTACCTCGCCCGATCTGGATATCGTAGGCGATCTGGCTGGCTTAGAGGGAGAATTGCTCGACATCGGCAAGCTGGCCCAAAACTCATGCACAACACCTGGCGGCCGTCAAAGTAGTTTGGCTAGCGTGGGCCGTGGCGGTTTACCAGAATCGCCAGAGAGTGCCATCTCGGTGGTGCTGGATGCTGAACGGCTGAAAAAATTATTACGACCCGGCGAGAATCTGGTGGCGGCGGAACACCCCATTGAGGAAGAAGCGGGTACGCCGCCCCTTACCGTCAAGCAGAAGCAATATTGACTTTTGAAACCTGGCGAGCAGCACGTGCTGCCGGGGACTGCCAACCCGACGCTAAGGATATTCTGGCGTTCAAATTAGCGAGCTGAAACGATTCGTCGGCAAGCCGTTAGCGATCGCTCACCCAGAGTTTTACACAATACATCGGAACATTCGTTCCTTCGAGTATTACCAGGCAGCGAACCGGATCTACTTTGGCGAAACCAAAGGACGGGGAAAACTCAGCGTCCGTAAACAGGCCCTTCCGCCCGAGAAAGCCATCTGATCTATTCCCTCGACAATGGCCCGGCGCACGCGCCGCGGATGAGACGGGGACAGTCCGTGTGATCTTCCACGAATACCGATTACGGAAACCTAACGCGCTGGTCAACGGGTATTACACCTTATTGCCAGGATTTATTGAGAAGTTACCTAATTCTTGCTTTTTTTTTGGCAAGTCACTCCATTCTATCCCGAATATAAAAACTGCAGGAATTAACCTGTCGATAACAATCGCGATCATTCGCTACGCGATTTTTTAAACCGTCTCAAACAGGAGATTAATATGAAACACCGTATTTTTTATTTTACGGCGCTGATTGTCAGCGCCTTCACCAGAATCAGAGATGTTTGTAATAGAAACTACCGTTACAACTACGATAGCGGCCGAGCTGACGATTTCGACCAACAACTCAATCTCATTACTTATCAGGAGTAACGACAATGGTAAAATTTCTATCCATCTTAACGTTTGTTTTTTTCTCTTCTATCGTATTGGCGCAACCACCCTATGGACCAGATATGGTTCGAACCCCACGTGGTGTTTTGAATGAGTGGAAAGTCACTAGTTATTCTGATCAAGCTTCTGGTCTACTAGGAGGTAAGTCGCACACCAAGCAGGTTACGCAAAAGCTATGCTTTTACTATGCTGGAGCGGTTGATGCTCACCAAAGGTATTTGGTGGTTAGCTCCACTTTTCCTGGTTGGTATGGCACGGCGACTCAGGAGGGCGATTTAGTCAGAGTGAAGATGACTTTCTGGAATGGCGCTGGTAATTATGAACTCAGCTTTAATCTAACAACCATGGGACATAAAGATCGAGGCATGGGTCATTGGGATGAAACTGTGGAAATCTGGTCTCCATTTGGTATTACTTCATGGGCTAATGTCGAAGTAAAACGCGTTGGCAGATGTAGGATTGCGGGACACGGATATTATGACGACAAAGAACTTCATTTTGCGGAAGAGTTACGCAGTGAAATGGATTATGAAGACGATCAATTGGTATCGCCCGCGGGTCTAAACCAAGATACCAATGAAGAACCTGGATTCCCTGAACCCCCTATTGAAGAACCTGGACTCCCTATTGGAACACCTGGATTCCCTGAACCCCCGATTGGAGTCCCTAAACCATCCCCCTGGATTCCTTCCTGGCCTTTCTTCTGATTCTGAACTCCCTAGAATAAGATAAAAGCCTAGGTTTAAGAGTCAGCTGGAAGTTTTTCACTTCCAGCTGACAAATTTAAAAAAGGTGGCAGTCATTCACAGTGTACGAAAACCGCTAGTACCTCACACCTTAAATAACTGCGTTTAAGCGGCGAGGATAAATCGCCGAGAACAAGGCGCGACAGCGCAGGAATAGCCATCCTCTTTCAAGCTGTCACAACGTGGTTATCGACGATTTAGACCGTCGAATAGACGCCGTTATTTAGGGTGTGAGGTACTAGTAGTCTGTCAATGTTGTATTGACGATTAATTAAAGTAGAATGTTAGGTTTTAATTCTAAGCAATTGAAACCCAAACGCTAAACATGTCCGCAAAAATCTACCGCGTTAATTTAACGAACGAAGAAAGGCTTGAGCTAAAAGAGATTGTATCAAAAGGAAAAGCTGCAGCACATAAACAGACCCACGCTCGAATTTTGTTACTTAGCGACGAAACCAGTTCTGAGGGTAAAAAAAAGGATAAAGAAATAGCCAGGGCATTGGGTACAAGCCTACGAAGTATTGAACGCGTGCGAAAGCGATTTGTAGAAGAAGGATTGGGGAGTGCCGTTAATCCAAAGCCTCAAAAAAGATACCGATCAAAAAATCTGGATGGAGCAGGAGAAGCAACAGCCTGTTCGCAAGCTCCGGAGGGACGGGTAGATTGGACATTACGGCTACTCTCTGAACGATTAGTTGAATGCACTATAACAGAGAGCATAAGCCATGAAACGATTAGGCAGACACTAAAAAAAACGAACTCAAACCGTGGCTAAAACAATGCTGGTGCATTCCGCCTAAATCTAATGCAGACTTCGTGTGTGCAATGGAATATATATTAGAGGTCTATCAACGTCCTTTTACACAAGATGAGGTTTTGGTGTGTATGGATGAAACGAGCAAGCAGCATACAAAAGAAACGCGTACCCCGTTACCGATGCGTTCTGGAGAATCTGAAATATATGATTTTGAATATGAACGAAATGGCGTCAGTAATCTGTTTATGCTATTCGCACCGCTTGAGGGCTGGAGGCATGTCAAGGTCACAAACCGGCATACTAAAGTGGACTGGGCACATCTCATTAAGGAATTAGTAGATGAACACTACCCCGATAAAAAAATCATTTTAGTAATGGATAACTTAAACACGCATAAATTAGGATCACTGTATGAAGCGTTTGCACCCGAGGAAGCACGTCGAATTGCAGAAAGGCTGGAAATTCATTACACGCCAAAGCATGGCAGTTGGCTTGATATGGCAGAAATAGAGATTGGGGTGTTAAGTCGTCAGTGTCTTGATCGAAGAATAGCTGATCAAAGCACATTACGAACTGAAATAAACGCATGGCAAAAACAAAGAAATCAAAAAGCGGTATTTGTAAACTGGCGCTTTACCACCGCCGATGCACGGATAAAATTGAAATCACTATACCCGTCAATACAACATTGACAGACTACTAGTCTTAATCCAGACCTTTCCAATTTCCCCAAAAATCGCGCTATTTTTTTGACCCTTAAGCTCACTTCATCGGCGATTCGCCGACCTCAATGACAAGGCGTTTTCTCATGGTCGTTTGAGCGCCAAACGCTGTGCACTTCAAAGCTGTTCTTTTGTCACTCACCGCTTGGTTTGTTGTAGGAGTTCGATATCAATGCATACCCCAGTGGCGGTGCTGCGTTACCCAGCCATGGCTTTTTGTGATCACATAGGACGGATACTCGCCCCCATTACTATAGATGTCAAGATATCGTGGGTGATCGGTAACAATTTTGGCGAAATCGTTATTTCGTAAATGAATCAGAAGGAAGCGCCAGATCGCTGGGTAAGAAGGCCATTGCGCCTAGGGCGTACGGTACTGTTCCACCGAGCATTCAAAAATTTTTTGGTAAGTCATTTCATTCTATCCCGAATATGAAAATCAGGGTTTGTTTTGGTTACTGGATGCATAAGAGTTCCAGCTCCATCAAAAGGATCTTAGAGCCAAGACGCAGATGAAATGAATAGCGTTTTCCTGAAAAAATACATTAGGAATAACTTTTATAGAAACAAAGTTCACTCATATTTGAGTGAGGGGAGTTTAAAAATAACGATGTTAAATACCAATCCTATCTTCGTACACCCGGTGCTCGCTTTTTTTAAACCGCAACTGGCTCGTTGCCTGCCCGGGCTAATAAATTCGGCCCTTGGAACCAAATGGAATCTGTCGGACTAGTCGATAAATCGACCCTAAAGCATTAGAAACCACCCATTGACCCTATCTTCTATGGTGTTCTTTTGATAGCATGCTATTGGTTGTATTTATGTTTAATTGAACGCCCAATGTGAACAGAATTAAGGGGTAACCGATCAATTCTTTCGGTCATGCCGAGCCGCCGTAAAAAATAATAAAGCCAATCCATGCAACAGCTGAAAATAGCCAACCACACTGCTTTATCCCTTGGCGTCTTCTTTTGTCTGTTGTTGAGCGTTAACGTGTACGCCCAGATTGCCACCGATGGCAGCGTCGGACCGGCTCAAAATCTAACCGGGCCCGATTTTTCCATCCCTGAAAACCTTGGTTCCCGAGCAGGCGCCAATCTGTTCCATAGTTTTCAGGACTTTAATATTCAAACAGGCCAATCGGCCACCTTCTCCGGATCCAACACGATTGCCAATGTTATCAGCCGGGTGACGGGTGGCAATCCATCCAACATCAACGGTCTGCTCCGTTCGACAATTGCCCTAGCGGATTTTTATTTTCTCAACCCGGCCGGGGTGATGTTTGGGGCGAATGCTCAGGTTGATGTCCCCGGTTCGTTTTATGTCAGCACGGCGAATGAATTGCGTTTTAGCGATGGCTCTATTTACAGTGCGACCAATCCGGCAGCCAGCACAATGATTTTCGCTCCGCCCGAATCGTTTGGGTTCTTGGGTGACCATGCCGCGACGATTAGCGTGGTGGGAAGTGATCTGGTTTTAAATCCGGAGAATACACTGTCCTTAAGTAGTGGTCAGATAGCAATTGACCAGGCCAATCTGTTAAGTGGACCGGGGGAAATTCAGCTAATTGCTACAGGTGATATTAACTCAGACACCCGACTAGCCCTGGATGGGGAATTGTCAACACCAGCTACGGGTAATCTAACCATCAAAAATTCTACGATAGATACTTTTGGAGATGGTGCCGGACGTATTGTCGTTCGAAGCGGCGTGAGTGAATTCAACTCATCGAATTTATTTGCCCAAAATACTGGTTCTACCCATGCGAGTTCGCAACAAGGCATTGATATCCATGCTACTTCACTCAATATTTCATCGAGCGTAATCACCACCGACACATTTCGCCAAGGCCACGGGGCTGACCTCTCTGTAACTGTCGCAGGGGACCTGTCGATTCTAAATAGCGAATTGTTAAGCCGTACTGGCGGTTCGGGTAATGCCGGAAACGTAACGGTGACTGTTGACGACGTCCTATCGATTGTCAACGGCGGTAGAATAGAAAGTAGTACTTTTGACGAAGGCCATGCGGGCCAATTGACCGTTACGGCGGGGCATTTGACAATAGACGGGAACGGTAGTGTAGAAACAGGAATTGTCAGCGATGCTAGATCTTTTTTATCCACCGGAAAAGCTGGAAACATAACCGTGACTGCAAACGACTCATTGTCCATTGTAAATGGCGGTATTATTGGAAGCACTACCACTTCGTTTAGCGCAGGAACTGCAGCAGATGTTACAGTAAATGCTCGCCAGCTCAATATTGATGGAATGGGGAGTGGATTGCTTACTGCTATATTCAGCGATACCAGTTCTTTATTCACCGTGAAAGCGGGTACCGTAAACGTAAACGTATTGGAAGAATTGTCCGTTAACCATGCCAGGATTATCCGCAGCCGAACTGAAGGCGCTGGAGATGCTGGAGAAGTTATAGTGAATGCAGGCTCATTGATTGTTAATGGTAATGGGCAGTCCGGTGTGTTCACAGGTATCGCGAATCAAGCTAATACCGGTGCTACCGGAGATGCTGGAGACCTAACTGTGACCGTCGTTGATCGAATCTCGCTATCAAACGGCGGATCGATCAGCAATTCTACTTTTGCCAGCGGCGATGCTGGTAATCTATCTGTAACCGCGCGCGAGCTGGCAATCAATAGCAAAGGAAGCGGTGTTTTTACAGGCATTGCTAGTAATGCTAGTTCTGGTTCCTCAGGAAACGCTGGAAACACTACGGTGACCATCGCCGATCAAATAGAAATAGCAAACGGCGGCCAAATCAGTAGCTCTACATCGGCAGTTTGCGCTGCGGATTCCGCGTGTAACGCCGGCGATGTTATTGTAAATGCTGGTCAGCTGATAATCGATGGTAAGGGTACTAACTTTACTACAACGATTACGAGTCAAGCCAACCCTAATTCCACCGGTAATGCTGGAAATGTGGATGTAAACGTGGCGGCCGATTATCGATACTGGATGGAGGATTCATCAGTACTTCTACGTTTGCTGGCGGTGATGCGGGTTCTGTGACCGTAAATGCATCTGACTTGATTATAGATGGTAACGGCAAAGAATCTTTTTCTTTGATTTCTAGTAGCGCTCAAGAATCCTACGCTGGTCAAGCTGGCGCCATCACATTGCATACCCAAACTCTTTCGATTTTTAACGGCGGAACAATCAGTATTGAATCAGACCCGACTGTGGATGACGCAACCCTAACGACCATTCAACCTGCTAAAATCGATATCACCGCCCAAAATCTCACCCTTGTCGATTCCTCCATTACAACGGAAAGTACTGGCAACGTCCCAGCCGGTTCGATTAATTTAAATATTGCAGACACCTTGAGATTGGACCCATCCAGCATCACTACGGCAGCAAATAACGCCGGCGCCATCTCCATTAACGCCAAGGTTATTGATCTAGAGGACAGCCAAATCACCACCTCGGTCACAGGCCAAGGCAACGGCGGCGATATTAATCTTAATTCGAAAATTTTGATCCTGGATTCGGGTTTCATCCAGGCTAATACCGCAGGAACCAATGCCCAAGGCGGCAACATCCAGATCAATACCGACGCCTTGATTGCCAGCCAGAATCAACTGTTCTTAGGGGGTAACACGCCAATCCCCTTCCAGCCTGGAATCAATGTTATCCAAGCCGCATCACCCGATGGGGTCAGCGGCAGCGTCACCATTACCTCGCCCGACCTGGATATCGTAGGCGGTCTGACTGGCCTAGAGGGAGAATTGCTCGACATCGGCAAGCTAGCCCAAAGCCCCTGTACGACACCTGGCGGCCGTCAAAGTAGTTTGGCTAGCGTGGCCGTGGCGGTTTACCGGAATCGCCAGAGAGTGCCATCTCGGTGGCGCTGGATGCTGAACGGCTGAAAAAATTATTGCACCCCGGATCAGAATTGGCGATGACGAAACAAGCCCTGAAGGAGGAAACGACTTCACTATTTCCAAGCTCTCAAGCCGATGCGGGTTTAACCTTTGAAACCTGGCGGGTGACGCGGGCTTCCGGGGAATGACAACCGGGATAAAAGGCAAAGCCTCTAATCAAAATATCGATGTTTAAGCTAACTAACATCACGTTTCTAATGTGTCTGCTTATCCCCGGATCCGTGTTTGCCCAAGCTTCCCCCGGCGGCATTATTACCGACCGTCCCAGCACCAAGCGGCTACCGCTACCGGAATATACCCGACCTGAACCACCGCCGGACTTCGAATTGCCCCCGGTTACCCCTCCCCCCACCGACAAACCGACCGAGGGCGGCCCGCGAGTGACAATCGAGCGTTTTCGATTTAACGGCAATTCGGTGTTCTCCGATCAAGCATTGGAGACCCTTGCGGCACCCTATTTGAACCGTCCGATCAGTACAGTGGAACTCGAGGAAATACGCCACAAATTGACCCAACTTTATATCGACAAGGGTTATATCAATTCCGGGGCGATCCTTCCACGGCAGGTGTTTAAAGATGGTATCATCGATTTTCAAATCATCGAAGGCGAACTTACTGACATCCGCGTCACCGGTCAGAGTTGGCTTGATCCTGATTATATCAGTGATCGTCTGTATTTAGGCGCGGGACCACCCCTTAACAATACTGATTTGCAGGACCGATTCCAGCTTCTATTAACCGATCCCTTGATCGACAGCATGGATGGGCGCTTGTTGCCGGGATTTCAACCGGGACAAAGTATTCTCGACGTCAAGGTCGCCCGCGCCCGTCCGTACCAATTGTCCATTACTGCCGATAACTACCGGCCACCCAGCACCGGCTCCGAGACCGTGAGTATGGACGGGTGGGTACGGAATTTAACCGGGTTCGGTGATTTTTTAGGTGTGTCGTTATCCTACGGAGAAGGCAGGTTTGATATTGATACAGCAGCCTCGGTTCCCATTAACCGATACGATACGGTTCTCGGTTTCCGGTATGCCAACACCCATGCCTCGGTCATCGAAGAGCCCCTGGACACTATCGACATTGACAACCGGTTCCGCAGTTTTGAAGTGTCGCTGATCCAGCCCATCTACCGCACCCTGGAGCGTCAGGTTATCCTCGGCGTCCGGGTGGAAGCCCGGAAAAGTCGGAACACCCTTTTGGGCCGACCCTTTTCCTTTTCATTGGGTGAGGAAAACGGCGAAAAATCAAGTACCACCCGCATAGCGGGTGGTTTGAGGAAGCCCCCTTGAAGGGGGCTAAGAGCTTATATTTAGGTGGAATCCTCAACCCCAAAGAACTAGCATAACTTTCAATAAATAATTCCACATCAAACTGGAAACATATTTTTGAAACTGCTCTGAATATTAATCCCTTAATGTTCCATCTATTGTTTTTTCCGATGTTTCAGCGTGATCCAATTCTTCTTATTACCTTGACGGATGACCAAGTGAATTTAACAAATCTTTACGCTGGAACGGCAGAGCCTATTTGCATCGCACCGGCAGAGCCGGTGGCTTAATGTAAGGAGTAAGGTCACCCCGCTGCGGCTTTCCCAGGAATTTATCGACGGCGGTTTGAAACAGGTGTTTTCGTTCCGCTCAACTTTCAGCGTGGGACTCAAAGCCTTTGATGCCACCTGGCATAGCGATGGGCGCCCCGATGGCAACTATTTTAGCTGGCTGGGACAAGTACAGTATGCTCGTCGGGTGTTGGACAATGGCGCGCAATTCCGCCTTCGGGGCGATGCCCAGTTCGCCAACGATGAATTGCTTCCGTTGGAACAGTATGCGGTAGGCGGTGTTTATAGTGTTCGCGGCTATCGCGAAAATGAATTGGTGCGAGACCAAGGATTTGCAGTATCCGCCGAGTTCCATTATCCACTCATGCAGGAATCCGTGGATGGCTTTTTTCCAGGCCGGCTGGAAGCGATTCCATTCATGGACTACGGCGGGGCATGGAACGTCGGCGACAGCAGGAATATACTGTATTTACACGGGGCAGGTATCGGACTAGCGTGGATTCATCGGCATTTTTCCGCGGAGGTATACTACGCCCATGACCTCAATCAAGCAGTTGAAAAATCCGATTATAACTTGCAGGATGCCAGTCTTTATTTTCGCGTGACGACCTTCCTATTTTGATTTCGGTGATTATCCAGTGACCTTAGAATATAGTCGAGAAGCGTATTCATTTAAATCCAATCGCAACATTGTATTGTTGTTCATTTCGCTGTTGATCGGCTCTAGTCCGCTCGAAGCGGACCTAAAAACGATCCCGGATAGCATTACCCAACTGATCGCCGAGAGGGAAAGCTTCCGGCAAAGTGGCCATTTGCATGAAGCCCTCGGCGCCTTTGCCGACGCATTAGTCGCCGCAAAACAACTTTCAGCGTCCAAAGCTGAAGCATTGTCGATGGGCCTAATTGGCTATACTTACCTACTCCAACGCCGCTATCAACTGGCCGAGAAATCATTAAACCAGGCCATGGCATTATCGGTCCAACAGCCATGGCCGGATCTCGCCGCGCTTAACGCCAATTACCTCGGGATTTTTTACCATGGCCAACGCCGTCCAACGCTTTCAGAGCAATATTATCAAAAGAGCTTAAAATGGGCATTGCGGGCTCAGGACCAAGCTTTGGCCGTTCAAGCAAAACTTAATTTGGCCCGGTTGGCCAACGCCGCAAAAGATCCTAAACGGGCTTGGGCACTGCTTAACGAAGTTCGATTATCAATTCCCGCTATTGGCGCAACGGGCGAGCAAGCGCGTTTCTGGCTCCAACTGGGCTACCAGACACTGAAACTTAAAACGGACGTCGAAATCGCAACAAGCACTCGGCTCGAAATTGCTTTTCAAGCCTTAGGGAAAGCATCGAAACTGGCGGTTCAACAACAGGATCAGCGTATCGAGAGTCTGGCTCAAGGCTACCTTGGACAATTGTACGAATCGCAAAATCGGCTCAACGATGCGCTGGTTTTTACCGATCGAGCTACCGATATCGCCCAGCGGATCGATGCCAAAGAGTTATTGCTCCTATGGGACTGGCAGCGTGGACGTATCCTAAACGTCCAGGGGAAAACCCAGCCGGCGCTGGCTGCATACCAGCGCGCGGTGGATTATATTGAAGTGATCCGCCAGGACATTCCAGTAGATTACCACGACGGCCGCTCGTCATTCCGGGAAACCCTGGAGCCGGTTTACCTGGGTTTGGCTGACCTGCTATTGCAGCAGGCCAATCAGCTTGATCATCCCGATGAGACGATACGGCTGTTGAAAAAAGCACGAAAAACGGTTGAATTAATCAAAAAAACCGAATTGGAAGACTATTTCAATAATCGCTGCGATATTCAAACCCTGCCCGAAGTCGATCTTGAACGCATTGCACCCAAAAGCGCTGCCCTATACCCTGTTATATTGCCGAACCGATTAGAATTGTTAGTCAGCATTGGCGATGCCATTTTCCACCGGACAGTACCTGTTGCCGCAACCGCAATCAATCAACACGCCCGATCGTTAGCCAAGGTTTTGCGATGGAACCGTGAGGGCTACCAAAAAAGCGCCCAACAACTCTATCAATGGCTGATCGCACCGATCGGTGACGTATTGCAACGCCATGGTATCGATACACTGGTATTCATCCCGGATGGTGCGCTGCGTCTTGTTCCCATGGCGGCGCTGTTTGACGGGGAAAAATTTTTGATCGAACGCTATGCGGTGGTTCGTTCGCCCGGTTTAACCTTGTTGGATCCCAAACCCATTCCGCGACAAGATATGAGCACATTACTCGCGGGTTTGAGCAAACCTGGACCAGTGATCAGAAAGCTACCCGCCCAGGTTTTAAACAATTTGATCTCTTCGGTAACCGACACGACCGAGCTCCGCGCGGTTCCTTTGAATAAAATGGGACTTAGGGCTTCATCTCTGACCCGTAGCCAACCCCACTCTCAAACAGGACATATAGACCCAGAAATAATTAAGCTATTACTGGACGACCCCGCCATTTTCAAAAAAGTCCAGGAAAGCTTAACCATCCCCGGGGCAAAGAAGGAAATTATTGCATTGTCCAAACTTCTAGACTCCAAATTCCTTTTGGACGAAACCTTTATCAAGCAAAGGTTGGGCGATGAAATTCTAAAAGCACCGTATCGTGTGGTGCACATTGCATCGCACGGTGTTTTCGCCCATTCGTCAGAACAAAGCTATATCATGGCTTACGACGAAATATTGACCATGGATTAACTTGAGATTCTACTGAGTTCTGAAAAATTTCGTGACACCCCCATCGAGCTACTGACCTTAAGCGCATGTCAGACCGCCGAAGGCGGTGACCGTGCCCCACTGGGAATCAGCGGCATCGCTTTCAAAGCCAATGTACGCAGTGTTTTGGGTTCCCTGTGGCCGGTGTCGGACAATGCAACTATGGAATTAATGCAAACTTTTTATCAAAAATTAAGCATACCTGAGGTATCCAAAGCGAGGGCATTGCAGCAGGCCCAATTGCGTCTGTTAGCGGATCCGAAAAAGAAACATCCGTTTTATTGGTCACCTTTTATCCTAATCGGGAATTGGTTGTAGATGATCGTAATTTCATACTAAAAAAGCACCCTAAAGTACGTCTTCTATTCTCGCCGCCAATTTGTCCCGCCGGGAACATCTTCCAAAACCACGCCCTGCAGTTTCAACTCATCTCGGATACGATCCGCTTGAGACCAGTCCTTGTTGTTCTTAGCGTCTAATCGTTGTTGTATAAGGCTGGCTATGTTTTCGTCGGTCAACTCATCGGTTCTTTGGCCATCGCTGAATTGAAGAAAATCCTCCGGATTATTCTCCAATAGCCCAAGAATGCTCCCTAAAAATTTAAGCTTTGTGGCAAGTGATTCGGCAAGCGAGGGATCGTTTGCTTTTTGCCGGTTGATGTCGCGAGCTAGATCGAAAAGAACGGAAACCGCAATCGCGGTATTAAAATCGTCGGACATGGCTTCTTCGAATCGGCGTTGGTATACGGAGCCCCGTTCGGTTTCATTGAGATTGGAGCCCAAACCCCGTAACGCTGTATAAAGCCGGGTTAGCGCGGACGCCGCCTCATCAAGTTGTTCATCGGCATAATTCAGTGGACTGCGATAATGGCTGCCCAAGATGAACATGCGGATAACTTCAGGCCGATATCGCTTCATCACTTCGCGAACCGTGAAGAAATTACCCAACGACTTGGACATCTTTTCCTCATTAATGCGCACGAATCCATTGTGCATCCACAGGTTGACAAACTTTTCGCCGGTTGCGCCTTCCGCTTGCGCAATTTCATTTTCATGATGGGGAAACTGTAAATCCATGCCGCCCCCATGGATGTCAAAATGATTACCCAAGCAACCGGTCGACATGGCCGAACATTCGATATGCCAACCGGGACGCCCCATATCCCATGGCGAATCCCATGAAGGCTCCCCCGGCTTTGCCTTTTTCCACAACACAAAATCTAAAGGATCCTGCTTCGCTTGATCGATATCCACTCGTTCACCGGCACGAAGCTCGTCGGTATTCTTACCTGATAATTTCCCATAACCCTCAAACTTTGCAACCGAATAAAACACATCGCCGTTTTTAGCCAAGTAGGCATAGCGCTTGTTGATAAGCTCCGAAATCATGGAAACCATGGCATCCATCGATTGGGTCGCCCTCGGTTCAATGTCTGGTGGCAACACGTTCAATGCCCGTTCATCTTCGTGCATTGCGTCGATATAGCGCTCGGTCAAATCCGATATCGTTTCGCCATTTTGGTTGGCGCGTACGATAATTTTGTCGTCCACGTCGGTTATGTTACGAACATAGGTCAAATCGTATTTCAAATGGCGAAAATAGCGCGCCACCACATCGAATACAACCATCACCCGGGCATGGCCTAGATGACAATAATCATAAACCGTCATACCACAGACATAAATCCGTGCCTTACCAGGTTCAATGGGGTTGAACGCTTCTTTCTTGCGGGTCAGCGTGTTGAAAATCTTTAACATAAATTTTGTGGGATATCCGGTGGTTTGCTTCAGTGCGGTATTGTTGATTAAATATTGCGTCTAATTATCCGATCTATTGGAGCATTAAACCGGCGGTTATTCTAAATGTGGCGTTCTATTAACACAAACAACCGTCAAATCGTCAACAAGCGGATGGACAAACCCAGCATTTAACCTGTCGATCAAGGTATTAAGCAAAATTTCAACGGGGATCTCGTGAAAGCATTCTCCGACCAGCTTGACGAACCCTTCCTCCTCAAGTCGTCCACCGCCGAGCAATTTGCTTTCCGTTACGGCATCGCTATATAAAATAAGCGATGCACCGGGAGGAAAAGGCAGTTCGCGGTTTTCGTATTGGGAATCGTTAAACATACCCAGGGGAAAGCCTTCGCCGCCGCCGATGCGTGGATCGTCCTCTCCGGGCAACAAAACCAAAGGGCTCGGAGTGGCTGCGCCAGCATAGATCAATCGGTTATTTGAGCGGTCGATAACGCCGTAAAACATGGTCGCGAATTGACCGGGCGGCAACAGGGGTGAAAGGCGATTATTCAATGTATGCAGAAAAACAGCGGGGTCATTCCCGTAGTCTCTACCATCGTTTAGTAGGGTATGAAGGCGAAAGGTATTAAGGGCAGCGTTGACGCCATGGCCGGAAAAATCGGCGATCATCACGGCAATCCGATGTTCATCCAGGTTTTTTAAGCTCCAGTAATCTCCACCCAATTCGGAACTCGGCGCGAAATGGGCATTGACATCGAGTTGGTGGTTATTTCGTATTGTTTCCAACAGATTGGCGTCCGGAAGAAGGCAGTCCTGAGTGTCGCGCGCTATTTTCAGTTCTCCGGCAACCCGATTGCGATAGTTCTCGAGTTGGTCCGTCAAGTGCTTTAACTTATTCCGTTGGCCAATCAGTTCCAGATGATTTCTAACTCGGGCCTTGACGATTGGCGGACTGAAAGGTTTGGTTATGAAATCGATCGCCCCGGCTTCGAATCCTTCGGCCTCATCCTGTTCTTGATCCTTCGCGGTGACAAAAATCACCGGGATTTGGCTTGTATCCTGGTGTGCCTTGAGGCGTCGGCAAACTTCATACCCATCGACCCCAGTCATCATAACATCCAGAAGAATAAGATCGGGATTTTTGGTCCGCGCAATGTCAAGTGCCGATTCACCGTTAATCGCAAATAACGTTTCCACTTCATCACGTAGCACCGCGGAAAGTATTTTGATGTTCATGACTTGATCATCAACAATCAGCACGGTCTGGGAAAGCGACAATTGGGTCATTCGAGTCATTTTTCCAGTTGGATTCCGAGTGATTCGGTGAGATTTTCCAGTATTTTCAACGCTTGCTCAAACTCCAGATCGGTGATCGCCTTTTGCAGTTCACTCAGTTCTACGTCAAAACCGACGCCGCCCATTTCTTGTTTAAAGGCTTGGAATAAATCCTCCGCCCTCATGTTATGCTCACGAAGGCTGTCGGCTACGGCATTCGCGCAAGGAATTAGAACATCTTTATATTCTTTTTGAGCGTTTTGATATTCCACCTGTGGGGGTACTTCGCGGGTGCGAATGGAATCAATAGACGCCATGACTTTCGTTATTTCAGCCTCGAATCGTTGCATCAACCCATCCACTGCGTAGACCGTATCTTTCCCCAATTCGAATTCAAGTTTTTTCGCTACTTAAAATACATTGGTAGCCGACAAATTGCCACTGAGTCCCTTGACAGGGTGAATAATTTGCCGGGCTATTTTAATATGTCCTTGTTGAAGCGCCTCTTCCAACTGGGGACCTATATTACGTAGGTCTTCGTAGAACGAATAAAGGAGGTTTTGATATAGCGCAACATTTCCCCCAACTCGCCCTATACCCTGGGCAAGATCAAAGCCTGGCAAGAAATCCGGCAAATCAACTTCAACTTGTTTTGTTTCAGACTTAGTTTGATTATTAGCACTTTCAGGTTCGGCATAACTCCGCTCAATGCAGGAGAGCAGTACAGCGAATAGTCTTTCCGGCTCAATTGGCTTGGCGACATGTTCATTCATCCCTGCTTCAAGGCATCGTCGGCGTTCTTCTTCCAGGGTATGCGCGGTCATGGCAATAATGGGGATTGACCGGTCGCCCCATTCCTCGCGAATAATGCGGGTGGCTTCAAAACCATCCATTTCCGGCATCTGCAAATCCATCAGTACCGCGGCAAATGAATAATCCTTTCCACTCAACAAGGATAATGCCACCCGTCCATTGTTAGCGGTTTCGACTAACATTCCAGCGTTTTCCAGTATTTCCCGGGCGACCATTTGGTTTATCGCATTGTCGTCCACTAACAATAACCGGCATCCTTTTAGCCTTTCCCGCGCCTCCTTTTGGAATGGCCCTATACCTGCCACCGTGGTCTGTCTAACCGTTTTATGGCTAAACACATTCATTACCGCGTCCAACAAAGCAGAGGGATTAACCGGTTTACTCAGAAAACCATCCAGTTTTACGCCTTCCGCCTGTTCCAGAAGTACTTCCCGATCGTAAGCGGTGACCATAATGACGGTGGGCGTTTTTTTGAGATGGGTGTGAGCTTGTATTTGGCGCGTTGCCTCGATCCCGTCTACTTCAGGCATTTTCCAATCCATCAAAACGACATCGTAGGGGGTGAATTCATTGGCCGCGATACGCTCCAGTTCGATGATTGCTTCTTGACCCGACCCAACGGTTTTGGCTTTGAAGGACAGCGATGTCAGCATTTTTGACAATACTTCGCGCGCCGTTGCGCAATCGTCGACCACCAGTATACGCATCCCCTGTTCGTTCTGAGAGGATTTCTGAACAGATTTCGGTTTTCCGGCTTGCAACTTGAAATCCGCCAAAAAATGGAATGTACTGCCTTGGCCGGGTATGCTATCCACTCCGATTTCGCCACCCATCGTTTCAACCAGCTGCTTACAAATCGCAAGGCCTAAGCCCGTACCCCCATATTTTCGTGTGGTAGAGCTGTCGGCCTGAGTGAAGGTCTGAAACAATCTATCCTGTTGCGTTTTAGAGATTCCAATGCCGGTATCGCGCACCGAGAATCGTAACCGAACGCTATCCGGCAACTTTTCCTTTAACTGAATGGTGAGCAGTACTTCACCTTTGTCGGTAAACTTAATGGCATTACTACAAAGATTGATCAAAATCTGCCCCAAGCGTAAAGGATCGCCCACCAGTCCATTTGGAACATCGGAATCCATGAGAAATAGAAATTCAAGCTCCTTTTCCGCGGCCTTAAGCCCAATTACATCCGCCAGCCGCACTAGAACATCGTCGATCTCAAAATCGATGGAATCAAGGCTTAGTTTCCCCGCTTCGATCTTGGAGAAATCGAGAATATCATTGATGACACCCAAAAGAGCGTCGGCGGCGTGTTGAACTTTGGTCAAATAGTCCTGCTGCTTTCCCGTCAAATCGGTTTGCAAGACAAGGCGGGTAAGACCAATGATCGCATTCATCGGGGTTCTGATTTCGTGACTCATATTAGCCAGGAAACTGGCTTTGGCCCGGGTTGCATCTTCCGCGGCAATCCGCGCCGCATTCAAAGCCTTTTCCACGGCCTTGCGTTCGGTAATATCCCGAACTATCCCGGTGAAAAGACGACTGTCTTCGATTTGCATTTCCGTTACCGACATATCCATCGGAAAGATCGTACCGTCAGATCTTTTTCCTTGAATTTCACGACTACTACCCATAAAACGAGCCGTACCCGTTGCCAGATAACTTTGCAATAAGGTGTCATATTCTCGCCGGTAAGTCAGAGGCAATAGCAAACCAAATCTCAAACCGATAACATCATCGGCATTGAAACCGAAAATGTTTTCGGCTGCGGGATTAAAGGACTCTATACGACCCTTTTCATCGATCGTAATAATGCCTTCAACCGCATTTTCTATCACCGAGCGCAGGCGAATCTCACTCGCCGCCACGGCTTTCTTTTGCCTTTGAACCTGCCTGATCCACAACCCCGCGAAAAAAAGCAGTACCGTCAATACACCGCCCACCCGCCACAAAAGTGAATAGTCGATAACCGGATCGTATTCCACCGACACCCACCTTTGATGGATAAGCGTGTGTTCTTCGGGGCGGATCGTGGAGAGTACCTTGTCAAAAATTTCCGTCATTTGAGACATGTCTTTATGAAAAGCAAATCTCAAATTCAAAGCTGGAATTCCAGCGGGCGCGGCAATTTTAAGATTCGCCAAATTATGTTTGCGAATCAGGTAAACGCCAACGGCAAGCGCTCCGACGAAAGCATCGGCTTGCCCCACCGCTACACTTTTAAGACCTTCGAACGCCGATTCGACCATGACCGGTTCCAGATCTGAATATTAGCGGGACAGCACATCGGTCACAACATATCCTTTTATCATGGCGACCTTTTTGAGGCTGAGGTCCATCAAGCCACTGATATAGGCGTAATCCGATCGGGTGATGATTACCTGGGGAATTGTTGTAAAGGGCTCGGTAAAAGCCAGATAGGTTTCGCGATGCGCTGTTTTATCGAGACAGGTCACGATATCGAGCTCTTTCCGCTGAACACTTTGAAGCGCCTCTATCCAAGTAAAACCGGGAATCATCTCCACTTGAAGGTTAAGCCGGTTCACCACCAGATTAAAATAGTCCATGCACATTCCTACGAACTCACCTTCCTTGTTTCTAAATTCAAAAGGTGGCCAATTCGTATCCGCGGTACGCCGTACGGCACCCTGCTGCATTAACCAAGCCTGCTGTTTAGCGGTTAATCGAGTTGTATCGGCTGCTTTAATAACCGGGGTTATCGAGAACGTCAGGACTAACAAGAAGATCCTAACCCCAGGGTACGGCGGCGTCCCTAATAAACCGCGGGAAATCAGTGTCATTTAAGGAATAGTGGAACGCTTTGTGCTGAAATTACCATTGAAATTCGTAGATCACGTAAACAAATCATATTCTTGCTTTTTATCTATTCCTGTATCTTGTCAGGAATCAGATATAAAGAAAAGCATGAAGGATTGGAGTTTGGTAGAATACAGAAATTATTATTTCAAGATCAAGTCTCCTAAATCGCTAACTCTATTGATAATTCTAATGACTTGTATTTTCAATGAGTTGACGCCCCTAGCTCAAGCCCATTTGGAAGATACTACAACCATTCCTTTCTAAATCCCTTAATGGACTCAACAAAACTTTCCAGGCAACTGGCCCGCGAAGAATTTCTAGCGCGTGCGGGCGAATTAAAGGGCCTTCGCAAAATGATTCGTCACCAACTGACTAACGAGGGGTGTGAACATGCGTTTGTCGAAAGAATGGTTCTAGCCATCACCGAAGCCTGTATGAACATCATCCAGCACGGCTACGGAACTGAAAATACTGGATCTTTCTGGGTTGAAATACTGAGCGATGGTGACGAATTGACGTTCCTCCTGACCGATTCGGCGCCAAAAATCGATATCGCCACCCTTCAATCCCGCGCCTTGGACGATATCCGCCCAGGCGGCTTAGGTGTGTATTTTATCAAAGAACTGATGGATCGCGTCGAATATCTCGAAAACGAGGAAGGATCTAACGTATTACAAATGACAAAACGAATGGCATAGCCCGATGGAATTTACAACCACAAGCAAAGGCAATTGTTCGATTATTGCGTTGATCGGTGAAATAGACCTACAAACTTCACCACCCGCGCGTGAGCAAATGTTAGATGCGTTAAAGAAAAAGTATCATCTCATGGTCGACATGTCCGCCGTGGAGTATATCGATAGTTCCGGTATCGCCAGTTTGGTGGAAGGTTTTCAATTCGCGAAAACTCATAATCTCACATTTGGATTGGTGAATATCAGCCAGGCGACCCGGCAGGTTTTGGAATTAGCCCGTCTGGACCGTATTTTTCTTCTATTTGAATCCCTTGACGAAGGACTGGCCGCCATTAAGGAATGAATTCGCCGCCGCTATCGACAAAAACAGTTGTCGAAATCGAAAATGTGGTATCCCACTACGGGGATCGAAAGATTCTCGACGGCGTCGATATGGTTGTCCGAAAAGGTGAAATCATGGCCATCATGGGGGGAAGTGGCGCCGGTAAAAGCACCCTACTCCGCCACATACTGGGTTTAAACAAGCCTTCTTTTGGCAGCATTCGAATATTTGGCCAGGGTATCACCTGCCTGAAAAGTTCCGATTTATTGAATTTACGGCGCAAAATAGGTGTTGCGTTCCAAAGTGGCGCTCTATTAACGTCTATAAGCGTCGGGGAAAACATCGAACTCCCGCTCAGGGAACACACCAAGCTGAACAACGAAACTATTGGCATCATCACTCGTTTGAAACTGGAGATGGTCAATTTGTCCGGCTGCGAACACTTGATGCCTTCCGAATTATCCGGAGGCATGTTGAAGCGAGCAGCGCTTGCCAGAGCGGTGGTCATGGATCCACAATTAATGATTTTCGACGAGCCCTCGTCCGGATTGGACCCGATTACAGCGGTTGAAATCGATGAATTAATATTGCGCATGAAACGGGCGATGAACCTGACGATGGTCATCATTACCCACGAATTACAAAGTGCGCTTAAGATCGCCGACCGTATCGCCGTCCTGTCCCATGGGAAAGTCATTTTTACCGGGACAAAAGACCAAATTCGTGAAAGCGGCAATGAATACATTCAAAATCTTCTGAACCGCACATCCGGTAACAATCAGATTGATGGCGACGAATACCTTCGCCGACTGACAGGGGTGCAATGATAAAACAAATTCGGAACCTCGGGGTCCAAGGCTGCTATTTCATCGAACAGGCGGGGATGTTGGGACTATTCCTTTTCCACTGCTTAGTCCGAATGGTCACGCCACCGCTCGGTTTTCATAGAATCATTAAACAAATTTATTTTATGGGCGTACGATCATCGTTCGTCATTCTCTTGGCGGGATTGTTTACCGGCATGGTGGTTGCGTTACAGTTTTACGATACATTGCTACGTTTTGGTTCCGTAGAACTGCTTGGGTCAGCGGTAGGTTTAAGTCTGATTCGCGAGTTGGGCCCCGTGATCACGGCACTCATGGTTACCGGCCGGGTGGGTTCGGCGATTTGCGCCGAAATCGGAATTATGCGCATCAGCGAACAAATCGATGCCTTGGAATGTATGGGTATTGATCCCTACCGCTTTTTGATGACATCAAAATTCTGGGCGGGACTGGTCTCGGTGCCTTTATTGACCGCTTTTTTTGACGTTGCCGGTATTGTGGGGGGTTATCTGGTCAGAGTGGTACAGATTGGTATCGGCCAAGGCACTTATTTTAATGGCTTGTATCATGGTGTGGAATGGAACGATATCGAAATGGGACTGATAAAATCACTCGCCTTCGGTCTCGTCATAATCTGGATTTGCGCCGCGAAAGGCTATCTGCTTCACCGCCAGCGCGTTGGTGTTTTTGGTGCGGAAGGTGTGAGCCGGGTCACGACCGACGCCGTGGTATTTTCTTCGGTTACGATCCTGTTTACGGATTATTTGATTGGGTCGATTATGTTGTGAAAGATATTGTTATGGAATTTACCGTCGGATTTTCAGGAGAACGAAACAAAGCCTCTTTGAATGCAAAATGAACCTGAAGGGGCTTGGAGAGTGTTTGGGTAAACTTAACAACCACCGTCTAAAAGACGGAGGGTTAGTGTTACGGACTGAAAGTCCGGATACGGGTTAAAGACCCGTTCATAGGCCGTGAACGTGCTCGTGCTCGTGCTCGTGAACGGCGTTAATCTCATTTTAGAGCATGAAAAATAGATGTTTACGAAGCCTCGATAGATTTTTGGTCATTGCATTCAATATGGATGATGTTCTTTGCTTTTAGGCAAGAGGTGAGATTGCGGATTGCAGGGTTTCAACGCCTCGCAAGTGATGCTGAAACTCGTTAACGTGTACGTTCACGAGCACGAGCACGAAAAATCAAGAGCTAAAGCTAATCACCTGAAAGGCGATGGTTTCAACCTTAAAGGAGACTAATGAAAACTATCTCATAGAAGGACCTGACGCGCATTGCCCGTTCCAAATAACGCCTTAGCCCTGTTTCGATGCCCGATTCTGAACACTGCTGTAACCGTCTGATATCGATATCCGATTAAGGATATCACTCCAAAAAAGATATTTTCTATATATAGGGGGTACCGAGGAGGTCGCCGGGCTCGTCCAACACCTGGATAAGATCGTGGTTCGTTCCTCACACGATCTATTCTTATTCGTTATGCGGCATTAATATTAACCTTGTGAACACTGTCAAGCTTGATGTGTTTTTTTGTTTGCCAAAGGTCGTAAGAGTCTTGCATAGCAAGCCAGCTTTCTGGGCTTCGTCCTAGTGCCTTAGATAGACGCAAGGCCATTTCAGGACTTATGCCGCTTTGTGTTTTTAACACTCTATTGAGGGTAGATGCGGCTACATCAAGCTGCGCAGCTAGATAGCGGCAACTTAAATCAAAAGGTTCCATGTAGGTGGCCAGAATGAATTCGCCAGGATGTGGAGGGTTGTGCATGGCCGTCAATGATAATCCTCGTAGTTAACGATATATACGTTGCCATCGGAGAACTCAAAGGTGATGCGCCAATTAGCATTTACTGTAATTGTCCATATGCCTTTGAGGCTACCTTTAAGCTGGTGTAACCGATAGCCTGGGATGTCAAGATCTTCAATGAAATGGGCCGTGTCCAGTGCGGCAAGCTGCATACGGAGTTTTTTAGTATGTTTTACCTGAATGCCTTTAGTGCTGCTAGAGATATAAAATTTTTCCAGACCCTTATGCTTGAAGGACTTGATCATTTGCCAAGTGTAGCACGTTGCGCAACGCTGTCAAACCGCATAACGTCGCAAATCAGCTGAAATCAAAGGGTACGCCACCCTTTTTTATTAATATTTAACTCTAAACAGATATTAACATGCTTGCGTATTTTACGCGTTAACGGTAGCGTCCCCTTTATTTTTAACAGAGCTCCACTCCTTCTTTCTAATCGATTCACATAACGCGTTTGCCGACCAGAAAGCCGTTTCATGAGTTGTCCCAGTAAGGCCGTTTCTTCAGGTGGTTCAACAACCAACTTAACAACCACCGTATAAAAGACGGAGGGTTAGTGTTACGGACTGAAAGTCCGGATACGGGTTAAAGACCCGTTCATAGGCCGTGAACGTGCTCGTGAACGGAGTTAATCTCATTTTAGAGCATGAAAAATAGATGTTTACGAAGCCTCGATAGATTTTTGGTCATTGCATTCAACATTCAATATGGGTGATGTTCTTTGCTTTTAGGCAAGATGTGAGATTGCAGATTGCAGGGTTTCAACGCCTCGCAAGTGATGCTAAAACTCGTTAACGTGTACGTTCACGAGCACGAAAAATCAAGAGCTAAAGCTAATCGCCTGAAAGGCGATGGTTTCAACCTTAAAGGAGACTAATGAATAGCGTTCGTCATAAGACACCAAGCATACACGCGAATGCCATAAACCTCACACCATTGCGACAAGGTTTCCAAATAATATTCAAAATCCGAGCCCACCGCAAAAACAACTTGCCGATTGTGTCCCCTTTGCACAATATGATGCGGGTAATTAGGTAACACCACACGCCTGACTCTAGGCATACTAACTTCCTACCAAAACCTTTTACTTGCCGGAAGTATAGCTCATAAATAAATCTGTCCCCTTTTTCTCCGATCAAGCCATCCCTATAATATCGCCAGTTTACGTATTATCCCAACCTTTTTTCGCCCAATCAGGCCAGTTCTAGCGATGGCTCGGTTGGACTCGCCCATTCGCATACGAACGAGTATTTGTCGAATTTCATGCATCTCAAATCTCCGGTTTGCCATGGTGGGTATCTCCTCACGCAAAAGATACCCGAATAAACGGGAGTTTGAGAGGAAAATCAGCCCTTAGGTGGCTCCATTAGGGTGAACATCAGGTGGCCTCATTATGGTGAACATGGAATGGCTCCATATGGGTGATCATTAACACTTGGCGCACAGGAACCTGAGGGATGACGTGTTCGACCAAATGGGCGGCCGTCTCTGTCATGCGCCGGGCACCACAGGCGGGGCAAAATCCGCGCCGCTTACAGGAAAAAGCTACGAGCTTTTCATGGACACAGTCGTCACAACGCAGGCGCAAAAAACCGTGCGCTAAAACACCACATTCCAAAAAGGCCTCGAACTCATCTTTGACAAAATCGGGCAATCTCGATCCGGTCTCCGTCTCAACTTGGGCAAAGAAAGTCTCGACGTGTTCTTGTACCAACTGGTAGAGGATGGTTTCTTCAGGTCGCCGTCGTTCGTAGTGAACATGATGTCCAGCCGTCGCGGGCTGTGCCGCTTGACCCATGATCTGTTTGCATTGTTATTATGGGTATATAAACACCTATACAGCAGCATGGTTATACATGACCTGACAACAGCATGTTTTCATCAATACGGATTAGAAGAGGACGGAATTCCAGGGAAACGAGACTTAATCATCTTGGTATTGAAATTTAAAAAACAAAAAGCAAGATATCAAGAGGTATCATATGGGAAAATACAGCTTGACACTCGCCATGCTTTTTATAACCAATCGTTCAACCCGCCGAGCGGGTTAGTAACAGGATAGAAAAATGTGATTTCGAAATTTTAAAGCGCTGACTGGCGCATAACACATCCTATTGACATTACTACTTGTCGTGGACGAATGCACGTGAATGGCGACGTTTTAATAGCTGGCAGTCGACACATTTTAGACAATACAATCCTCAAATCGAGGACACTTAGTGCGAAAATCAGGCTATGAACACTCCAAATTCGTCATTGAATGACGAAATGTTTTTGAAAAGAGCACCGGACACAACCATCTATATAGGTATACAGGCGTATTTGTTATACTTGTCGCTTGGTGTTTGCAAATCGTCCAACCATTTATCATTCCGATTGTTTGGGGCATAAAATAAGAATCTGAAGCAGTTCCTACGGCGTTAACCTCACGTGATCTTTTAACTGAGAAAAAGGAACGTTGTTTTTCGTAAAATATCAAATACTGAGCTTATCGTTTCCTGTTTTTCGGCCGATCGGTCTTATCCTATGCTGTTTCATCTATTCAGCTAGTCTATTTCCCGCGAATCCTGAGTATATCCTTAGTGAAGAACCGCCGTCCAGCTCAGCCAAAGACATTAAAGGCCCATTATCGGGAGCATTTATCGAAAGAATCCGACCGTTCCGTATATTTCCGAGATTAAAACAAGAACTTCAAGATTTACCGCCATTTTGGCGTGAAACAGAGCTCAGGATCAAACCGCGAAGCTTTTATTTAGACCGCGATAATCGACCAGGAAGAACTGGCTCTTATCCATTGCAAAAAGAATACAGGCTGAAAACGTATCAGAAGACAAGGAATCGGTTGTCCAATCAAAAATGGATCAACTCCAATCCGAACTTGAAAAGGACGAGCCGGATAAGAACGTTATTCAACGTGCTTGGAGTTTTCTCGAATCAGCGGCACCAACCATAAAAACTCTTGTCGAGATCCCTGCTAAAATCGCTACGTTACTTGACTAAGTCTCGATCATTCCCGGTATCATAATCGACGTAAGGGCTGTTGTACACTTTAGTTATAAATGCTGAAACACTATGGGTATTAGTGTTTCACAAAGCCTGTCAATTTCACCGATTTCCCGTCATTTTTCTTAAAAAAAGCTCTTCCAAATCTAAATATTGAAACAGTATTCATAGAGAAGTGTTTCAAATAAAGTTCTTACATCCCGCTCTTATATCCTTAGCGTACATTTCCGCACGAATGTGCACAGTACCCTTAAGTGTTTTTTCTTCAAATACGTCCACGGGTCGATAGCGTATATTTACGGAAGAATTTGCATGGTGGTGGAATACAAATGCTGCTCCACCTATCTCAGTGGAATCCCGCAAGACTCTCTTTCGGGCAAGATCCCCAAACAACTATTGCTGATGGAAACGGGGCAGGGGTCGAGTAGCAAAAGCTGAGTCTTCCGCGCAAAAAATGCACGTGCGCTTTATCCATTATATAGTCATGCCAATAACTGGTATCGGTTCGGGCGGGAATTAACCCCACTACCGTGTTAGCGTTTTGGTTGAAGACTTCATTGTAAGCTTTCATGATCCATTCCTTAATTGCTCTTCCATATGGGGGATTCATATATACTGTTCCGAACCAAGGGAGGTTCAAGCCATTGTCCTGGACTGTAAAATAAGTTTTTGCGCGCACTGGTGCTGTCCGAGAATTATGGGTAGGAGAGCAAGGATCAAGGTCAAATGTACCGAAGATTTCATAGAGTTTTTGCAGGATCTCTTTCGGAGTTTCCCAACCGTTATAAGTCGATGTGTTACCCGCATGAGTATAAAAAGATTTCTTATCGCCTGTTGACGCGAGATATTGACCACTGCCAAGGATTGTAAGTGCAGCGTCTAGCACCTGCAAACGTCCCTTGTTGTGATTCTCCAAGGCAATGATAGTTGGTTGAGTTGAACCAATAAGCTGAGCGAGTTGACGTCGTCCAATTTTTTTGCGTTTACGTAATGTTACTATTTGTTGGCCAATAGATGATTCGTTTGGAACGTTACGGCCGAAGACACGAAGCCCGAGAACATCGATAACGCGGAAAAAGGATGATAGATTGCCGCGACCTCTTTCAAGTAACCGTAAAGTAGGCACGGAGATTTCTGCCTTCGTAGCTACTAAGGACTGCGCGAGGTTTCTGGATCTACGTGCATTTTTCAGCGCTTTACCAAGATGATTTTGGAAAGAAAGTTTTATCAGTGCAAACGACCCCTTACTTTACTTTTTCAGGACGTTGTTCCTTACAGTGTAGGCTTAGCGTTACTTTCTGTTCCACTGCTACTCAGACCCCTCTGAAAGAAAGTTTATATTTCTCTGCTGTATTTTTCGATTGGATGTGTAAAGTAAACACCGCATTTTGCGATGTTAAAATCATAACATTGACTAAGCGGAGACACACCAATGGATAAAAAAGAAGAATGGAACTTTAAGGTGATTGATATAGATGCCCCCTATTACGGTAAGATAGGGTGTGGGATATTTTCTCAGGAAGAACAGAGTTGTATGTTAACATTTAGGGACGGGGTAGAACTAAAATACAAAAGCAACCAAATACAAAAAATAAGTTCAAAAGCTTCTCCGGGATATATGGGCGGCTAAATGGGGTTTTGTGTGAAACGCCTAATAACATTTTAATTATACAGTTTATGTTTATATAAAAGGTACTAATCATTAATGATATTTTATTCGTCAAAAACGGACGTTTAATTTATGGATAAAACCCAACATTAGCTTTTCGCCGTCAAAATCCTTAACACCATTTTCCGTTCCATTGGTTGTCAGACCCCAAAATATAGGCGGTATCTGTAAAATACAAATCCGCTCATTCATTTTTATAAACAAATCATGAAAACTGTCGCCTATATTCGTGTCTCTACAGGAAATCAGGATTTTAACAGCCAAAAGCTTGCCATTCTTGATTACGCTCAAAAGTCTGAAATCACCGTTAACGAAATTCTTCAGTTCAAGGCTTCTACTCGCTCAATTAATTCAAGAATACAAATTGAGCAAATTATAATGAGCCTTAGTGAAGGAGACCAATTGATCGTTAGTGAATTGTCTCGACTTGCCCGAAGCCTTAGTCAGATCGTCAAAATCGTTGACAAGCTGACCAATCAGAAAATCCGGTTTATCGCCATTAAGGAGAATATTCGGCTTGATGGGAAGCAGAACATCCAGACCAAAGTAATGATTGCACTTTTCGGATTATTCGCAGAAGTTGAACGTGATTTGATTTCTGAGAGAACCAAAGAAGGGTTGGCTTCGGCAAGAGCCAAAGGAAAACTTTTGGGTCGTCCAATGGGTTCCTTTGGAAAATCGAGACTTGAAGGAAAAGAAGACGAGATAAAATCTTTTCTTTCAAAAGAAGTTTCAAAGAGTTCAATTGCCAAAATAATGGGTATTTCTCGGACAGCTCTTTACAGCTTCATACAAAGTCGAAAACTTGCTTAGCCCCAAAATACTCATTTAATCGTTGGTTAAGTCATATTTTTATGACAAAACTTTTGACAGAATTACGTTAAGCCGAAGGATGCCCAATAATGCCACAAGTATTTATTTCTTATGTTCAAGCGAATAAAGATGATGTTCAACGGCTAGCTAAAACATTGAAAATTTTTGGACTTGAGGTCTGGCTTGATCGGGATCAGTTAAGACCGGGGTACCGTTGGAAGGATGCTATTCGTGAAGGAATTTCAAGAGGTGATTATTTTATTGCCTGCTTCTCGGCGGAATACCAAAATCGTTCAAAGACTTATATGAATGAGGAACTCATTTTAGCTGTTGAAGAATTACGTAAGCGTCCAATAGACCGCGCATGGTTCATACCGATTCTTTTATCCGAGTGTTCAATACCAGATCGGAGTATAGGGGCAGGCGAAACGCTTCAATCTATTCAATGGGTAGAGCTCTATAAGAACTGGGAAGAAGGCATCAAACACATTCTTTCAGTAGTTCAACCAGATTCAGCAAGACTTTATGAATTAATTCAGATGCTTAAAAATAAATCTGCTCGGATTCGTATCAGAGCTGCTGACGATCTGGGTGAGATGGGTCAATTAGCCAAGGAGGCAATATCATCGCTTACGAAAGCGTTGGACGATCAAAATGAAACGGTTCGTGCAGCTGCAGCCGACGCATTAGGAAAGATTGGTGTTGATAGTGAACGAGTGATTTCAAAGTTATTTGCAGTGATGCAAAGTGGCGAATATTATTCTAGCAAACATGCCGCCTTCTCGTTAGCCAAAATGGGGAAACGGGCGATTCCTGCACTGGTAGAAGCAACGACCTATTCTGGATATGGGATTTCTAGCCACGCACATGACGCCTTAGGACAAATTGATGATCCTGAGGCAGTACCAACCTTAATAAATCATCTACAGAGTGGATATAGAGCAACCATTAAAGCATTGGGAAAAATTGGTAAACCTGCTAAACCTGCAGTTCCATACCTGATATAAATACTTCAAGGTGATGACCTGTATTCTTGTTGGGACGCAGCTGAAGCTTTAGGTAATATCTCGGATCCAATTGCTATTGGCGCTCTAGTTGAAGCCCTAAATGATGAAAATGGGAGAACCAGGTATAGCGCGGTGGAGGCTTTAGGAAAAATTGGTGAGCGTTCTACAATGTCTTTTTTAATAAAAGCATTAGATGATGATGATAGTAGTGTTCGATCACATGCAGTAGAGGCTTTGGGGAGATTTCGTGATCCATCGACATTGAAGCTATTCTTAAAAACGCTAAGAGATGATGATATTGTAGTTGCAATGAATTCGGCGGAAGCATTAGGTAGTATGGGAGAATTATCATAAATTCCATATTTGATATAAGCCTTGAAATATGAATGTAATATTTGCTCGAAGGCAGCTAAATCATTAGGGATGCTTAGGGCAGTAGAGGCTGTTCCTGCATTGATAGATACACTGGGACACGAAAGGGATTGGGTTGTTGAAAGTGCGAAAGAAGCTCTTATCCAAATAGGATCGCCTGCAGCAATCAAGGCAGTCAAAAAACAAACGTCTGATGAATAGCCTTGTGGAAAGAGCCGCCACCTAACGCCGTATCAAATTTCCAAAAGCGTAGGTTTCTGTTCAAATACCCCCGCAGGTTAATTGGCAAAGCGGCGGATTTTTCAGATTTGCCTGCCAACCCTCTTGGGAGACTAAATTAGTCGGAAAGAAATATTGACCCCTTACTTTACCTTTTCGGGGCGTTGAAAAAAACCGGCAAAAAACCGGGGTTTCGAGTAGACTGGGGACTCCCCTGGCCGTAGGATAAGGTTTGTGTTCTCCGTTTGCCGCCTGGTTTCCCGGCGGTGCCACAATATTTTATCCATAGTCAAAGTTGTACCCCAGCCCCTCTCAGAACCGGACAAGCGGCTTTCCCAACATCCGGCTCCTCGGTCTGCCATTCAGCGTACCTCTGCTAGATCGCAGACGACGCCTATCCATCGCAGAATGCGTACTCACTGCGTTTCACCCCTTGCATGGTGGCAGTGTTTCCTCTTCGTCGGACGACAAACCGTGGGGACCTTCGCTCCGAGGGCATTACCCCTCCTCATCGCTAACCGTTGCGGCGTACCGGTCCCCATCACTCGCGACGCGGCCATTTGTGCCTCTCTTTTTATATTGATACACATACTCGGGTACTACTTTGCGCGTTGCCCCAAGAGCCCTTGCTCGTCGCTCGCCTGGTTGCTTGCCTGCCGTTGTGCATCTCGATGCTGTCTGAGACTCCGGGGGGGCAGTCGGTACTCCATAGGTGTTAACTTAAGCCTCAAAGGCCTCTAAGCCAATACTCCGGGGCGTAGAATTGATCGGAACGGAGAAGAATCGATAATCCCGATAGCGGCTTGGTTGAATGAATTCATCCAGGGAGTTAGATCGGCTGGGTTGGCGTGTTTTAATGCAACGGACCAAGATGCCGTTCAGATAGTCAATCATATAGACAGCTAACCGGTCGAGAGTATGGTGGTAGAGGATGTCAACGAGTGGTGCAACATGTCGGCGAAAGTGTTTTGCGGTTTTATCGAAACTGATTTCGCATTGCATCTGGCGCCAAGCCTGGGCGCGGGCACAGGAATAGCAGAAGGTGATAAACAGGGCAACAATACAGGTTCCAAGGACCTCGCAGGTGAGTCGATGAGCATTACTTTGTACTGTGGTGTGCTGAAGTTTCAAGGTTGATTTCATCTGCTTAAAAAAAAGCTCAACGGACCAGCGCAACGGATATAGGGCGAGCAATTGAGGCATATCCATGCCGTGATAGGATTCGGGGATATTGGTGATCCATAGACCCCAGTCACACAGGCACAACGCTCGTTGGCTGGGAACCTTGCCGCGCTTGTGCGCGGCTTGTTTGGCGCTTTGTCGACGTCGGTTAGCGATTTCTTCGGGCATTCGGGTGAGTAATAGGCGAGCCTGTGTTTTGTGCGTTTTATTGCCGACCCACACGGCCCAATCGAGGCCCGTTTGTTGATGTGTTAAGTACTGGATTTCGTCGAACAAATTGATTTTCTCAAAACCGTTAGGCCCTTGACGATACAGGTTTAAACCGAAGCTGTTGAAGCGGGATAAAAAGAAGGCATCTGCTGCATCGATGGCGGCGAGTGCGTCAGCCACGGTGTAGCCCATATCGAATAAATACAGCGCACCGGTTTGCAGTTGTTCCGCTAAGACCCGGGCATAGTTTTGGTCGGTGGCAGTTTGTTTCTTTAAATCGACCAGGTTAACCGTACCGGTCAAATAATCGAACATGAGCTGTACTTTGCATCCGGCATGGTGATAGCCCGGAAATACGGCCGCGAGCCCTCCGGACAGTTCCCAGGAGGTTGAATCGATGATATTGACCGCCGTAAAATACTTCAGTGCCGCGACCTCAAGGGTTCGACCTTCGGTCTTTAAAATCGCCATAAAATCAGCCACCATTGCTTTCATAAAGGCACTGGCTTGCTGGGTAAATCGACGGTGAATGCCCGTTCGTGAAAGATCACTCGGGATTTCATCCGCCAAACTATTCAGGGTGAGTGTATCTGATTTAAGCGCACCGAAGGTGAGTGCGATAAAGAACTCGAAGGGATCGAGCTTGCGCAATCGCTGGATAAATCCGCAGGCCTTCGCCGAGGCTAGGATTTTGTTTCTGCAAAACAACGATTCAAAATGGATACATCAATATCAATGGGCATATTTATACTCAATCCTAAAAACAACAAATCAAAATATAATAAGAATAAAGATATGCGTGTCCTTTGTCTACTGTTTTCCACCTGACTATCGCGCCAGTACCGGCATAAGGAATTCCGGTGTTCCAGCGCCCACAGAGGACTTGCCTGACTCACTCGGCTGAAATGCTTTCGTCAAACCCATTAACCTGTTGTTTATTCTATATAATATTTGTTAAGTTAACACCTATGGTCGGTACTCGTCTCTATCGTACCGCCTGTTTCGCCTACGCCCGACCTGATAGGATCGGCCCTCACCCAAAATACATTCTTCTCGGAGCTATGGTTCAGATTCAGAGCATACACCCTTCACCTCGTTGCACTCGCTTATCTTCCCGTCCGGCTTCCACCATCTGGTCATTACACTTCCGAGCGGTTGACTAAACCTTACTCGGGAGAGCTTCCCGCTTGCGCGGCTCTCTCTCAGCTGGCAAACATTGCCAGGTTACCCAGGTCTTTAATCACCATAATAATCAGCCACCCTTTGATTAGAACACAGAGTTTAATTCCGAATTATTTCAATAATATTATAAATAATAGAAAGATAGGATATATTCCTAATGTAACATAGGAGATGAATGAGCATTTTTCTCCAAAATCTAAAAAACAGATCAATAAAACTCAGAGCCAAACTCAATGCCATTAAATTTAGCCGATCATTGGTATCTCTATTAGCTAGAAGTCTTGGATTTCCATGGGTTTAAGATTTTAATGCCTGCGAACTCAAAGGCATTGACATTTCTCGTAACCACTGGGGCGTAACCCGCCTTGAGCGTCCTAACTCATTGATTTTTTGCTCCACGACAAAAATTGACCGTTTTGAGTACGTAAGTGTTTGATTCTTTCTTCTCAAACGATAGGCTAAGTCATTGATTTATTGCGAGCGCGGAATGCGGGTTACGCCCTGTCGAAATAGCAAGCTGGGTTAGTTGATATTGTGTTAATTTTTATCCAAATTATGAAATTCCGGGGACATAATATCGAACTATCTTTAACCTTTGAACCAAGCTTTTTACGCTTTAAACCGCTTCCTATAAAGTGGACCCATGGGTCCACTTTAAGAAGACAAACCCGGGGCAGCGCCGTCCAGCTGCTATTGAAGTTGAATGTACAACTTAACTCGTCAGTCACGAGTTCTATCCGATTTGACGTAACTATTCAGGCCCTGAATTCATTTTTTCGATGTGTCACCTCGACCAACGGAAGAAAGTCTTATCACCCATTGATAGCTCTGCGCTTTAAGATTGCCCACTGGTGTTCATAAAAGATGAGTAGTGTAGAAAATATAAATCGATAATTACGACTAGACATTTGCTAAAAAAACACGGATCCTTCTTTTCTTTGTAGAAGTACAGATGGAAGGAGGAGACCCCGTGCAACAGTATATTTCTCAGAGTTTAGAAAGCTTTCAAAGCGTTTTTTCCAGATCGAGTACTTGGTTGTTGTTCTGCGCCATTGTGATTGGATTTATGGGGGCAGGAGAAATGATCGGCGTGACGTCGTTGTGTCGTTTCTGGCTATTAGATGAACTTGGTTATTACCGCTTGCTCCGTTTTTTTAGATCCAAAGCGTATGTCTATGGGGCGTTGCTCGATGCTTGGCAAGATTTTGTGAATCGCCAAGGAAAATCCGTTGAAGTAGCTGGACGAGCGATACTTCTGGGTGACCATACCGCGGTGATCAAAGATGGACGCAAGATGCCCGGCGTGGTATCGATGCACGAGTCATCGGAGACGCAAACGAAACCCGGCTATTTTCGGGCCCAATGTTGGGGCAGCATTGGCATCTTGATCGGGTCGTTATCCGCTTGTTTTTGTTGTCCTTTGCAGCTTCAAATTCATCAGGGATGGGCTCATTTAGGGTTGAACGACGAGCGCGATAATCCATGTCGGATCAAGCTCACCGACCGCTTGGTGGCCATGGCGATTCATTTTGCGGTGACGAATCACTGTCTGTGTTATTTGGTGTTGGATGCCTTTTTTTCAACCGGGGGCGTATTTCGAGCTTGCCACTATTATTCAATCCAGCATCAGGCGCGGTGGGTTGAGGTGCTGGTCAAAGCCAAGAATAGCTATGTGGGTTATTTCCCCGCGCCACCGAAACCCGCCTCTCGACCCGGACCTCAGCCGCTCTATGGCGAGAAAGTGTGTTTAAGAGAATGCTTCGACCACCTTCATTTGTTTGAGACGGTGACCTGTCAAGTCTACGGTAAAACCGAATCCATCCGGGTTATGACGCTTACACTGTTATGGCGGCCCATCGCTGATCAGGTGTTATTTATTCTCGCCGTCACCTCAAAAGGCCCAATGGTTCTAATGAGTTCCGATTTAACGCTGTCAGCCATTGATGCCGTTGAACTGTATTGTGCTAGAACCCGCATTGAAATCATGTTCGCGATGTTAAAGCATGTGATCGGCGCCTTTAAATTTCGTTTTTGGACTAAAAAATTGCCAAAACATTCTAGACGCCCCTTTTCCAATCGTCTTCTCAAAGCCCCACAGCCCCAGGATATTCATACCGTTCAAGCGTGCTGGCGAGCCTATGAAATCTTCGTGCTCTGTGCCTCCATTGCCTTGGGGTTAATGCAATTGATTGCGCTCCAGTATCAAGATACGATTTGGTCTGAGCACTCGCTTTATCTTCGCACTCAATCGCGTGATTTGCCATCGGAGAAAACCGTCAAGCAAATTTTAGCGCCATTGTTCCTCAAACAATTCTTTCGACTTGAGGAAAATGGCATGATTCAACAGATCCGTGCCCGCTTGATGGCTGTTTCCGATGAAATAGATGACGATTAAACTGAATGAGGCGTTCTATGCTCTAATTCTCTGCGATCTTCAAAATTTTTCATCAAACATACTACGATGGAGAGGGTAGTTTTGCCCCGCTTTTCTCGCTGTTAACTCACGACTGCCGAGAACTTAAACTAAGTGGGTTTTTGTCTTGACCCATGGGTCCACTTTACTAAATTAAAACCACGACGATATAAAAAAAACAAAAAGGGGTCATCGTAATCCGGCCAAAGTCACATATTTCTCCTGGAGCGAATCCCACTAACAAGGGTTATTGAATACTATCATTTGGATCCGAACCATTAACCTTTTGATCGCTGATGTTTGATTTAATTCCCACTACATTATCAGTAGTATCATCATCAACGGTATCATTCGTTTGAGTCGTGCTAGAGTTACTTGATGGGTTGCTAAACGCATTGTTCAACGATTGAACCAACTCCTTCGACTGTTCGAGGATCGCCAAGATTTTCTGGTGCACACGGTCATTCCATCCTCTTGGGCGCGTGATGGGCAAAAAGATCCGCAGAGGCGTTGTATTTTGATCAAAAGCGAACTCAAGATTTTCGGCTAGATTGAGCTCTATCCGACGTTTTTGAAGTTTTTTCCGAATCCGCTTGGAAAAGAATTCGCTAATATAAAAGTGAAAAATCGTCATTATTACCGCGAATATACCTAATCCGACCTCCATAAATGGCGGCTGGATGAGCATCCCCAGGAAACCGGAATAAAACGCAAGAATCCCAACGCTTGCAATGAAAGTAACCGCCATCGCTACGTCTGATAAATGAACAAACTTTTTCCACCGTTTGAGCGCATCCCAAACTTCGGGGATTGCAATTTTATCGATTTCGCGCGCGGTATTTTCCAACGCACTCAGAATTCGATAAGCCCGTTCATTCCCAACGCTATCGATCCGCTCGTAGATATCCTTCAAATCAAAGTCCCGCTTCTTTTGAAACTGCTCGCGTATACTGTCATCTGTAATCGGTATAGCGACTTCTTCCGAATAGATCATAAAAAACCGCCCCGCGGTTAACCCGTGTTCCGACAATGCCCGTTGCCAAGCCGACACAACGTGTTCTGGATTGTCTTCCCGTGCGGTTGCGTCCATTTGATTCAGGATATACACAAACTTATTCGAATCGTGCCGCTTAATGGTGTCCGCCACCAAGTGTTTCAGCGTATCTCGCATCGCACCCACTTCCGGGCGCCTGGCATCGAAAAAAATCAGAACCAAGTCGGATAAATCGATGATATGCTTAGCCACTCTCAAGGTAGCTGTTCGCTGAGAATCCGCATCAAATCCTGGTGAATCGATTAAAATTTTTCCTTTAAGGATATCGCTGGGGCAGGTTTTAAGTTGAAGATAGGCATTAATGCGCTGCCCCTCGCCTTTCGCAACATCTTCAATCCTCGTACTAATCTGGTAAAAAGGAAAACGAGGATCAGCGTCCAGAGCGGAACCGGGGAGAGTGACTATTTCCTTATCGTGGCTGAAATGTAGAACCGTAAATTTTTCGTCGACCGCCTGGCTGCCCGTGCGCTGTATCTTCAAGCCTAGATACTGGTTGATAAAGGTCGATTTCCCAGCGGAAAACGTACCTAGAACGGAAATCAGTGGCCACCAAGATATTCTCCATGCGGTCGATTCGTCCATTTCAATCAAATGCAGATCATACGCAATATTATCTAAGTCATGAAAGGCCTTTGCCGCCTCTAGTAAAATAGGATTCTCATCGGCTAGATGTTTCTCCAAATTTTTAAGGTATTTACTGATTACTTTCTGTCTCATAACAATCCATTCACTCTTTTGAGTATTGAGTTAGCCGGCGCCGACTGAAATGCAAATGATACTTTTATGGAGAGATAATACATTAGATAAACAGGGTCATACAAATAAGGGCCTTCATTAATATGAAATGAGTTTGAAAGACAAACAGGCCTTCGAGTAAACGGACCAGTCTAAGCTTTTTTAGTCAGGAACTAAGCCCAAGTGGAACGCCTCGACGGGTACTCGCTTGATTTAGCCGAACAGCACCACGCCATGTAAGTACACCCCCTGGCCTGTAAAATATTGTCACCTTTGGACTATATCCGAACAAATCCGCGCTCAATTTCTTTACTAAAATTAACAAATAACCCAAGCGATCATGGCTAAGTCATTGAGTACACGAAGCATGTTTTGTTTGGCGCGAATTTAGCATTAGTTTGTTCCACAGTCTAAGTAACTATTCAGTACGATGCCGTCACTGTTCAGATTGCCCCTGAAATTCGTCAGTTCAAGGCGAAAGATGTGAGTTTACACCTGTAAATAATCATTTTTTAACGTAGAAATGGCGAATTTCAGAGAGCTAAATAGTTACCAGTTGAAAAACATGCCAATCAATGAGGATTAAGTAATGAAACAATACGTCAGTGACCAAGTGATGATATTCCGATCTCGTGACGAAAACGCTGAGTTGGAGCGGATTAATCGTCTTACCGGGCTTGATTTTAGCTCACTCCCAAATTCCTTAGTACTTGATAAAACAGACAGGCCTCAAGTACCTGATTTATCCCTTTTCAAATCCCAAGCATGCGGTAACTGAGGTTACCTACGCTCTGACTCCGCTGATATCCAATTGATCCATTTTGGGTGGCCCAAACTAAACAACGCGAGGTTTTTTCTATTACGCCTTTTTGATAGCAACGTTAGCGGAAGTGTGCTTGGCGGTTAGTTTTCGCTGAGCAAACAACTCATCTACCGTGTAATCGAAACCGCCTGTATCTGAATAAAGAAAAACGCTCATACGATTGATCACGCCACTCGCGGTAACTTTCACCAAATTCGACAATAGCACGTTATTTCGAGCAACAATCACCTCATCAACCACCAGCGCATGTATACCCTTCGCATCTTCGTACTTAAGAACGAGGCGCAAACGATTATTCAGCACTTCAGGAATGCGCAGCCACAAAGCTAGATTGTATCGCGACGTCCATATCACTTTTTCAGAAACGCTAGGTTCCTGATAGGTTTCCGGGGGAACGATTGCAATACATTTTTCCATTTTAGCTACCTCAAATACATGCCTTAATTAAGATCTAGTCTATAAAAACTAATCTAACATGAAGCCATGTAAAAGAATGTGTCCTTCATCCCCAATAGGGTGAGTAGTGCACCACAAAAATTTAATTCTTTATCAATAGTCAATCCGGTTTCCCAAATTTCAAAGTCATTCGATCACTTTCGCCGATGGCCAGATATTTACCCCGATCTTGATCTTTTAAACGCAAAGAGGGTGGGAGCGTCCACACCCTTTCGAATGGTTTTTCGTGTCTCTCGTATTTGCGTTTATTTATGATTTGCTAATATTTTAAAGGGGTCATGTCACTTTCTTCATAATACTTTATAAGCTAAACTTTTCACATGCCGCATTGAATATTAAGATGCTCGCTCGCGAAATTAGTGGAGCGATAAACAGTATTATGAAGCAAGGAACTTGACCCCATAATCTTCATCCAAAACAATTTATGATAACAGGTAACAAGATAACCAACGGAACCGGGCAACCGCGTGCATCATACCCGAAATATCTGTATGGAGTACAAACCCACGATACGTTAATATAACTGGATGCCGGACAATCGAAATATTTTTATAACGGGAAACAGTAGTGGTATCGGCTACGGTCTTACCGAGGAATACCTGGAATGCGGATGGGATGTATACGGTATCAGCCGCCGGGGTTGTATTGGCTTACAAGGATTGCTGCACGATATCCGTTGTAATCTAACTGAATTCGCAGCTATTGCACCGGCATTACAATCCCTTCTTGATGGGGTAGAACGACTCGATCTGGTGGTTTTAAACGCAGGGGTTTTGGGTGAAATCCGCGAGATGAATCAAACCTCCATGAAAGAAATCAAGCAGGTTATGGATATCAACCTTTGGGCCAATAAGGTTGTCATGGACTGGTTGCATGCCAGCAAAATACAAATCCATCAAATTGTTTTCATGTCTTCTGGCGCCGCGATCAACGGCAACAAGGGTTGGAGCGGTTATGCACTTTCCAAGGCCGCACTTAATATGATGGCGAAACTGTATGTCCACGAGTTTCCCGACACTCATATTTCCGCTTTTGCGCCGGGACTTGTACATACGCGGATGTTGGACGACATCAATAACAACGTCGACACCACTGTTTTTCCCACAATCCAGGGTTTAAAGGATGCGATTGGTTCCCCATCCATGCCTGAACCACGTATCGCCGGTGGATTACTCGCCAATGCCTTCGAAAGGCTATTGGATCACCCCAGCGGAAGTTTTCTTGATATCCGTACGATGCAAAACGTAGGAAGACATTATCAGCTTTAGGTGAACCTATTATGCAGCTTTAACCGAGCTGACAACGGACCATGAGAGAAAATGGTGCTCGCTCCCACTCATATTACCCTCATGCCCTTGGGCCGCATCAAGCGCTTTAGCGCAATTGGCATCGATCTTTTCCCAAAACCACCGCTCGGTCGCGAATTTCTCGCCGATCGACAAATCGGAAAACTCAATCTCATCGCCCACGGCGTATTCGATATATTTCCGGAAAATTGTATTCATTATTGACCTCATCAAATTCCAAATGTTTTCGTCAGCGAGTAGCTTGGGCTCGCTGTTTTCATGACCCAATCAAAAACCATGTCCGCTTTCGAAAAGGTCTTATAGCCAATAACTTATAATCTAAATTTTGGAAAATGCGGGTTAAGATTCTAACGCTCAGCCGGAATTGAGAACGAAAGCTCAAAACAGAGTTACGGTTGAAGAAAAAACTTGGGGAATGATTCAGAAATATTGAATCGAAAAAGGTTTAAATAGAATCCAGTGGCCAAATGCCAGCGAAATTCGTCACACGATTTCTCGCGCCGATTCGAAAGCATCCCGAAAATCAAAATAGACCGGATCTCCAGTATCATGCAACCGTTGAAGAAGGTACTTTTGAAGTTTATATTTTATATTGCCGATCGCAAGGGCGCCTATCCCAACCGCACCTGGAGCTTCGGTTGCATGAATTAATGCTTCGCCAACATGGGAACGCTTGATCCCCTCGATACCCAACGGCGGGACGGCATTGACGTCACCGGCAACTTTCAGTCGTTTGGCATCGCCTAACACCGAGGCATTCAAAACTTCGACTCCCGCTTTAGCGGTGCAAAAAACGATGTCCGCGTTAGCCACTAATCGAGCTTTGTCGGCGTCCGAGCTGGCATAGGTAGCATGCATCGTTGCGCCACACAATTCATTGTATTTATTGGCACATTCAAGCGCTGTATCAATACTGAGATGATCGACAAGCGTGGTATCCACACCATGCAACGCCGCAATAACGCCTGTAGCTATACCAACCGGTCCGGTCCCTCCGAACACCACGGCTCGGCACCCCTCCAATACACTATCATGCTTCTCTTTAAGTTGCTTTTCAACAATGGCAACCAGCGCCGCCGCCGTCGTAAATGCGCCACTTGGATCCGCCAACACGGAAACGATAAAAGGGGCACCATGGCGTTCCGTGTTTCGTCCAACATCCGCATCGCCAACTCCATATCCCGCCCACCGACAAAAATTCCGGTCCGTTCGACACCGGAAGGGCTTCGGGAGAATATTGCATCCTGTACCAATCCGTTAACCTCTTCCAGTTTGACCCCTGAATATGGAATGACGACGTCGAAACCCGCGTCTACAGCCATGTTGATATCGAATGGGCTGGCATGGTGTATAGGGTCGAACATATGTAGTATGGTGCGGACTGCCATGGAATTTCCTATTTATCGCTGAATTGAGGGGCTATGTCTTAGATGATGACCATACAACAGCTAAAAACCACTACGGATTTTTCACGTAATTCCTGGCTGTATCAAATACATCTTCAAAATCCAAATAAACCGGTTGTTCGGATAAAAGCATCACTTCCAACAATCGGCGTTGGGTCTGGTATTTTACGTTTCCGATTGCCAATGCTCCGACACCGACCGCACCGCTTTTTGACCCCTCAATCGGATTACCGTCATGATCCGGAGCCAAACCCGCGATTCCCGAAGGAGGAACCGCATTGACATCGGCCGCAACTTTAAGCTGAGGCGCCGATGCGACGAGTTCCGCACTCAGCATTTCGATTCCAGCGGCGGCGGTTGAAAAAACAATGTCCGTATTCTTCATCAATTCCCCTTTATTCGCATCGGCTTCACCTTTTATATCGGTTTGGCCCGAACCGTATTCGGTATTCATCAATGCGGCAATCCGCTCGGCTTTCTCCTTTTGCCGCCCGATAATATAGACATTGGCCCCGGCTTTTGCCGACAAAAGAGCAGCCGCGGAACCCACCGGGCCGGTACCACCCAAGGCAAGAATCGTTTTTCCCTCCAAGGACGTGCCATGAACCTTCTCAAGCTGACGTTCTACAGCGGAGACCATACCCGCCGCGGTAGTGAACGCGCCACTGGGGTCGGCAAAAACAGACACCGCAAACGGCGGAAGCATCGCTTTTTTAGCGATACCCATCATATCCATCGCCATTTTCATATCACGCCCGCCGAGAAAGATTCCGGTGCGCTTCACACCATTGGGACCTCGGGAAAAGATAGCGTCTTGGACGAGACCTTCGATCTCATCCACTTCTACATTAAGATAGGGAATCGCTGAAATCCAGCCTGCATCTAACGCCATGTTCACATCGAATGGACTGAGATTTTTTGCAGGTGTGAACATATGTAAAATATAGGGTTTACCCATGAATGAATCCTTATTGTGTAATTTGAAAAGAATTGGTTTTAACCGGTTAACTTGTTATCCAACCCATTTTACATGTAATTTCGTCGCAATTCCAAAAACGGGGAGTCCCTATACGTAGGATGCACTCGCAACCGCAAAGTCGACTTCCCAAAGCTTTTCCAACTGGTAAAAATCCCGCGTTTGGCCCAACATTACGTGTACAATCACATCGCCTAAATCAACTACAATCCACTCTCCGGTATTTTCTCCTTCGATACCTATCGGCTTAAGTCCATTCTTTTTGACTTCCTCCTCCACATGCCCGGAAAGCGATTTCAGGTGACGCGACGAAGTTCCCGTGACAACCACCATATAATCACAAATATTGGTTTTACCACGAACGTCGATAACATTAATATCTTCTCCTTTGATATCATCCAACTGTTCCAAAACGAGTGTTAACAATTTATCGGTAATCATTCTTTAATTTTGTTGAATTATTGATAGAGTTTTAGTTCCTGGATCATCGCCCAAACATTTTCGGGTAACAAGAAACGCGGACTGTATCCTTGCTTGATCGAATTGCGAATCTCTGTTGCCGAGATATCTAACTGGGTGACTTGCTGAAAAAATATTGATCCATTCCGTCTTGTTCTTAGTGTTGCGGCAGTCAAAGTTTGACGCTGGTCCACTACACGCTCCAATTGTTCAGGAAACATTTTCCGCGTTCCTGGACGACACATGACGACAAGATGTGAAAGATCAAACAAACTTTGCCAACGATTCCATTGGGGCAAACCCAGAAAAGCATCCATGCCTAGTATTAAACACAATATTTTATCTTCATATTGCTTTCGAAGCGATGCCAAAGTATCAACCGTATAGGAATAGCCCTCCCGTTCTATTTCCAGCCTTTCCACATGAAAACCGGGTTGCGTGCGAACCGCCAACTCAAGCATCCTCGCTCTAGATTCAGGACAAATTACAGGGGCTTTTCTATGGGGCGGCTGAGCACAAGGAACAAAAAGAATTTTTTCCAGCTGAAGGACTTCCTTAATTTCCAGCGCAGTTCGTAAATGCCCGACGTGTACCGGATCAAACGTGCCGCCGTACACACCTATCATTGCTTATAATCATCCGGTTAACGGTTGATGAAAGATGGGACATAGGAGACTAACGAGCGCCAATCTGAACCCTAAACCGGGAATGGATAGCATTGCTTTAAAATCGATTTTCCGGCGACTCCTCAATCAACTTCTAATATGTCCATCGCCAAGGACGATAAATTTTTGCGTGGTGAGTCCTTCCAGACCCACTGGCCCTCTCACATGTAACTTATCGGTACTGATCCCGATCTCGGCTCCCAACCCGTATTCAAATCCATCGGCGAAACGGGTCGACACATTGACCATAACCGAGCTAGAATCCACTTCCCGAAGAAACCGGCGTGCTTGCGTATAGTTATCGGTAATAATGGATTCGGTATGGGCGGAACCATACTTTGCAATATGATCCAAAGCGGCATCCAAACCGGATACAACACGGATGGATAAAATCGGAGCCAAATATTCAGTATACCAATCCTGTTCGGATGCGGGCAGACACCCGGAAATTTTTTCTCGGGTTTGTTGACAACCGCGCAATTCGACGCCGGCCTGTTGGTATTGGGCCGCCAGTCCCGGCAATATCCTATCGGCGACCGATTCGGCTATTAATAAAGTCTCCAGGGTATTACAGGTGCCATAACGCTGAGTTTTTGCGTTGTAGGCAACTTTAATCGCCTTTTCCGGATCGGCATCGACATCGATATAAATGTGGCAAACCCCATCCAAATGCTTAATCACCGGAATCGTCGCCTCCCGCGAAATACGTTCGATCAAACCTTTTCCACCTCGGGGTACAATCACATCAACGAACTTATTCGAAGTAATCAGTTCCCCCACCGCGGCACGGTCCGTAGTACCCACGACTTGAACACATTCGACCGGTAAGCCCGCTTGTTCGAGTCCAAAACTTATACAAGACGCAACCGCCTGATTGGAATAGAAAGCCTCCGACCCTCCACGCAATATACAAGCGTTTCCCGCCTTCAAACATAATCCCGCGGCATCGGCGGTAACATTGGGCCTGGATTCATAAATGATACCGATAACACCCAGGGGAACCCGCATTCGTCCGACCTGAATCCCCGATGGCCTATAGCTTAAATCGGTAATCGCTCCCACCGGATCGGGCAATGCCGCAATTTGTCTTAAACCATCGGCCATACCGGCGATTCTTTTCTCATTGAGTTCGAGGCGATCAAGCAGTGCGGCATCCAAACCATTGCGTTGACCAGCCTCCAAGTCTTTCTGATTTTCGCGGCTAAGAATTTCCCGGCGATCTTCAATCGCCCGCGCGGTTTCGATGAGCATACGATTCTTGACATACGTTTCCGCGCACCCAACCACCCTTGACGCTTTTCGGGCTTTCTCGCCGAGGCCTTGCATGTATGTTTTGGTATCTTCGTGCATTGGTATATTCGTTCTATAAAACTAAAGCATTGGAGCCCGAAAAAACAGAATAACTTATTGATAAACAGGAAGAGTATTATCTGAAAGCATATACTATGAGTTGACTTGATTTACAATCTAATCCCGATGGACCGATCATGAATCGTGCCACAAAATCCACTTCGTTACCAGCCAAATGCACAAAAGATTAGCGTCTTCGTGGGTGGCCATCAAGCATGAGACAGCAAAAAACTTTTTGATGGATCCGGTTAACAGGGCAACCGTCCCAAATTGATGTCTCCAAAATCGCTAGGGTTTAGCGCTATTGTCCGATTCCTAATATGGTTTGGTGATTCCTTGCTTTTCTCTAAGGGTAATTGAATATTAGTTTATTACAAGACCTGACCCGGGTTTTCTTTTTCGTTTTGTGGTGAGTAATTCACACTGAAACCTCCTTAGTGTAAAAAGTCGGATTTCAAAGCATTCACCAAGTCGAATATAATAACTTTCGATAAGAAGTCAATCCATTTCCCCGTTGGTATATCTGGTCATTTAATCTTCGCGAAATACCTAAATAGCATTATGCATTCGATCTGGACCTCAGTATTCGGCCTCATGGGCCTACTAGCGCTCGCTGTTTTGTTGGTGCCCGTCGCTAGACGACTGCATTCTCCCTACACCGTATTGTTGGCCGCGGTCGGATGTTTATTAGGTTTCTTGGAAATTTCGATTGGGGACACGCCAATATTCGGCCCTATTAGCGATTTTCTGGGCGCTTTAAAAGAATTTGAAATCACATCGGATTCGGTATTTTTCATTTTCCTTCCCGCACTGGTTTTCGAGGCTGCACTCAGCATCGATGTTCGGCGATTGATGGTTGATTTGGCGCCCATTATGTTTCTCGCCGTGATCGGGTTGTTGATCTCAACAGTAGTTGTCGCCTATCCACTCTCAGTAGCGTCGGGTATGTCCATTGTTGTCTGCCTGCTTTTAGGCGCCATCGTTTCCGCCACCGATCCAGTTGCCGTGGTCGCGATATTCAAAGAGGTAGGCGCACCAAAACGTTTGGCGATGTTAGTCGAAGGTGAAAGTTTGTTTAACGACGCGACCGCGATTGTTGCTTTTAGCATATTGGTCTCTATGTTAACCGGCCCCTCGTAAACGAACCTCTGGGCCGGGTTTGATGCGTTTATTAAGATATTTTTTGGTGGCGTCATCATCGGTTTTTTAGTTGGCCGCTTTGTCTGCTGGATTATTAGCCTGTTAAAGGACTTACCGCTCGTTGCAATCACGCTAACGCTTAGCATGGCTTATTTAACGTTTATTTTAGCGGAGCATTATTCCCATGTTTCCGGTGTGATGGCGGTGGTGACCGCGGCGTTAGTTATGGGATCGAGAGGCAGGACGGTAATGTCTCCTGAGACCTGGCACAGTCTACATTACACTTGGGAGCAAATCGGTTTTTGGGTCAATTCGATCATCTTTATTTTGGTCGGCATGGCTGTTCCGTCCCTCATGACAGGTTTTAGAAACGATGAATGGATTTTATTAGGTATCCTAATTGTTGCCGCCTTTACCGCCAGGGGATTTATCATTTTCGTACTCATTCCTCTCTTGAGTCATTTTGGGCTCAGCCAAAAAGTTAATATGGCCTATAAAGCGGTTATGTTTTGGGGTGGTTTGCGTGGCGCTGTTTCGTTGGCGTTAGCCCTCGCCGTGATTGAAAATCCGGATTTCGAGGATGAGGTTCGTAACTTTATCGGTATTTTAGTCACCGGTTTCGTGTTATTTACATTATTCGTAAACGCAACAACGATCCGACTGGTGATTAATTTATTCGGACTGGGGAAACTGTCAATCGCGGAGATTGCGGTACGAGACCGCGCCACGACTCTTTCTTTAACTAAAGTTGGGAGCAGCCTGAGCCAAATAGCCCACGAATTGGAGGTGGATCCGTCGTTCAACAATAATATTTCCAGCCGGTACATCGACCGAAGTAATCGGGTTCGAGAAAAGTTGAATAGCATGACCGAAATTACGCCATCGGAATGGTTGGTCATAGGATTAACAACTTTAACGGCTCAAGAGCGAAATGCGTATACCGACCAATATGGAGAAGGCTGCCTTTCTTCTTTAACGTTTAGGTTACTGACCACGCAAGTGGACGATCTGGCTGATGCACTGAAACATTACGGAGTTGAAGGATACACGGAAGAAATAGCTAAATCTTTAGGATTTGATTGGCGGTTTCGATTGGCTATCGGTTTGCATCGATATTTCGGGTTGACGAGGCCTCTTGCTCACCGTATTACCGAGCGATTTGACCTGCTACTCGGGACCAAAGTCGCCTTGCAGCGTGTGCTTGACAAAGGTTTGCCCGATGCGATGTCGATGGTGGGCGACAAGGTAGGGAATGATTTAAAAAAGATTGCCGATTTTCGCCATTTTGAAACGACATCGGCATTGGATGCACTTAAACTACAGTATCCGGAGTACGCACGTCTGCTGGAACAGCGATATCTGGAACACAGCGCTATCCGCTTGGAAGAATCGGAATATCAAACCATGCTATCGAATGCGGTGATCAACAATGATGTATTTAGCGATTTGCAACAGGGTGTAAAAAAAAGACTTCGGGAAGCTGATTGTATGCCGAAGCTGGAACTCGGTTTAGAGCCGCGCAAATTGTTAGCGCGGGTGGCTCTATTTGAGAGCTTGCCCCAAGAGGCATTAAATCAGCTTGCCGAATTGTTTAAACCGAAACTAGCATTTCCTGGTGAAAAAGTGATTCAAAAAGGCACCCACGGCGACGCGATGTATTTTATATCCTGTGGTGTATTGACGGTACATCTATCCGATAAATGCTTTATGCTTGGGAGTGGCGATTTTTTCGGCGAAATTGCATTAATCGCACCGCGGCCACGAATTGCGGATGTAGTAGCAAAAGGTTTCTGTGAACTCCTGGCGTTGAATCGGAAAGATTTTAAAATTTTCTTAAAAGCCCATCCGCACTTAAAACCAACCATTGAAAAAATCGCCCAAGAGCGGCTTGAACTTGATAACCGCGCCACACCGGATTCTTAAACATTTTAGCCCACCTCTATTTTTGTGGGTTGATCTCGATCAAAATGTATAGAGACATAGAGACACCAAAATCGAAAAACCACCATGAACAAAATCACTAAAGAACCTATATTGCTTATTTACGATAAACAATGCCCCCTCTGCGATGCCTATTGCCGTTGGACGCGAATTCGGGATTCCATTGGCGAAATTAAAATGATCGATGCACGCCACGATAGCGAAGTAATGGCGCAAATCACCGAGGAAGGCTTGGATATCGATCAAGGCATGGTTTTGAAAATGGATGGCGTTTTATATTACGGTACCGACGCCATTCACACGCTGGCGCTTATTAGCAGTCGATCCAATTTTTTCAATCGCGTCACCTACCATATCTTCAAATCCAAACGCCTGTCGCGTATCTTGTATCCGGTGTTTCGTTTCGGTCGAAAAATATTGTTGCGGATTCTCGGCTTAACGAAAATCAACAACCTTCAGCTTGAAAATAACGAATTCTTTTGAGGAATCATCTGGAAAGCAAAAATAACCATGGCGTATTTCCCCAGTAATTCCGATACTCGATTGATGCGTTCCCTTATCCAACGCATCGCGACCGGTCCGGAAATGAGTAAAGATATATCGCGGCAAGAGGCTCGGGAAGGAATGCGGTTAATCCTCGAAAAAAAAATCGACTCGGTACAGGCGGCGGTTTTTCTCATTGCTCTTCGCATGAAACGGGAAACCGACGATGAAAATCTTGGAATACTCGATGCCATACAGGACGCAACAAAAACCGTCGTCGCCCCTGTCGACAACGTGATAGACATAGCGGACCCTTACGACGGTTTCACCCGCCATTTACCGGCGTCCCCATTTCTTCCGGCTGTATTAGCGGCTTGCGGTATGCCCGCTTTATGCCATGGACTCGAATCGGTCGGACCCAAGCACGGTTTGACATCGAGGCAAGTCCTTCGCGCGGCGGGAATCAATGTCGATTGTTGTCCCGAGGAGGCAGCGGAGCGCATAGGCGATCCACGTATAGGCTGGTGCTATTTGGACCAAAAGGCCTTTTGCCCTCTGCTCCACGACCTCGTTAACCTTCGCACTTTGATTGTAAAACGACCGTCTATTTCGACCATCGAAACCATGGTAGCTCCCGTTCGTGGTCAGCGCGCCACCCATTTGGTTACCGGTTACGTCCACCGAGCCTACCCCAGGATTTATGCCTTGTTGGCTAAGCAAGCCGGCTTCAATTCCGCATTGATAGTCCGGGGCTCAGAAGGTGGCGTAATACCTTCGTTACGGCAACCGTCGAACTGCTTTGGATATACCGAAAATGCCGAATCGATCGAATTCAGTCTCGATCCCAATGAAATTGGTATTGCGCATTCGTTCAAGGCCGTGCCGATTCCGGTTGAACTGGTTCGAATCGATGGCGATGAAAAAACACATCCAGACACTGCAGCGATAGCCCATGCCGCGGCGGAGAAAGGTTTGAAAGCTCTTGAAGGTCAATCAGGCGCGATCCGGGATAGCCTTGTTTACGCCGGCGCCACTATAATGTGGCGAATTGGTCACTGGCGTTCTCTCCAGACCGCGGCCGATGATTTAAGAGTGGTGCTAAACAATGGAAAGGCTTTAGAACATCTAGTTTGCCGTTCTCATTAGAATGCCCGGTGAGTAATACCAACTAAACATTTGACTGACGTGTTAGAATTACAGGGTCTTAAGTAAAATCACATCGAGGTAGCCCTTATGTCTGACATTCAATTCAATAACACCTTAACCGACGAAATTAAAGTATCACCCGGAGCGATTGAGCAACTCATGGCGATAACCGAAAGTGAAACCGATGTAGCCGGAGTCCGCATCTTTGTATCCGGTGGTGGTTGCAACGGCATGGAATATGGGATGACTCTCGTCGACAAACCCAACCAATACGACAGCGTTCTGGAAGCCGACGGCATCAATATTTATGTCGATACCGTTGCACTCAGTTTTCTCGAAGGTGTGGAAATAGACTACCAGACCCAAGGCGTCAACGAGAGTTTTATTTTCAAAAATGCTTTCGCGAAAAGTGGTGGAACCGGCACGTGTGGCACATGTGGAGCCGTGGGCGGCGGGTGTAGTTAATTCAGCCTCCAGCAATATACCCATCGATTGGACTGTTTAATCGATAAGATCTATTTCTCATGTCAACCTTCACCAAACAAACACCGGCTATAGCGGGGGGGGGGGGGGGGGGGTCAGGTCTTGGAGGCAGCCAACAAGGTTGTCCGAGATTTTCAGGTCCCTAAAGTGGACTCATGGGTCCACTTTAGCCTACGAGTAATACGACCAATGCTGCGATTACAAACCCTACCATTATAATTTCTCCAGTTCTTTGAAGCGTTTCATTGCCGCCCGCTTAACCCGAACCACAACTGAAGTTATGAACACAACACTCAGAAAACCGAAAACAACCAGAACTTGTGATGAGTGCTGGTAGTTTTGCGCGAGCCATGTGTTACGTTCCGCCTTTATGCCGGACACCATCCAAGCCATAACCAGATTACTCTTGGGTTCTTCATGGAGCAGATCCGCAACCCCATTTTTGATGTCACCGTACACGCTTTCGACACGTCAACAGCGGTTCGATTGCGCTCATCTCCAGATCTCACACCTGACAGAATCTTTGTCCTGCCTTTTCCTGTGACGCTCACAACCTTGACTTTTAATCAACGCAGCTCACAGCGGTTTGGCAACTACTTCCGGAAGTCGCCACCGGAGAGAGCCCTCCTCCATCTTTATTATAGTTACGAGCAATACCTTCTTGCTCTCGTGGCACACCAAATCTCCGCATACGGAACTACCGCACGTGGCTCCTAAAAGTTACTCACTTCGCACATCGGGCGACACCTTAATTCTGTTGCTCAAAAGCGGGATATTGTCGAAAACCAGCTTATGTGATCGTATCATTTGTCGGCCTTAGATTGGGCATTTGACTGACTGTTTAGGGGATTAAACTCGCGGATAAAACGAGTCGCCTAGCCCTCCTCCAACGGTTGACTAAAATAATATCCCTGGGCTTTATCGCAATCATGTTCGGTTAAAAAATCCAGTTGGATTTTATTTTCAGCGATTTTGGCAAGCGTAATGGATAGGTTGACGTTTCATCCATTTCTCAGTCTCCTGATAGCAATTGAGGGTGTGATTGCTTCAATGATGAAGGTACTTGGAGCAAGGAGTCAAAAGAGGTCAAATCTTTCCTTAAAGATCTTTCCTCCATGTTCGTCCGTTACCCATTGAATACCGTAAACCCGCCCCGCAAATCTAAACAAATCGAATTTAAACCAACGCCTTCGGAGAAACGGATTCCAAATTCCAGATTTCATCGCTATATTCTTGAATCGTCCTGTCGGCGGAAAACTTACCGCTGCAGGCACAATTGAGGATGCTCATTCTTGTCCAATTTTCCTGGTCTTGGTACGCTCTAGCGGCACGCTGTTGTGCGTCGATATAACTCCGGAAATCGGCCGCAACCATCCAGGGATCGAAAGAATTTTTGATCGAGGCGATGATTTCATTAAAAATATCCGGTTCGAAACGGTTGAAGTGGCCACATTCCAGCAACTGCATGACCCGTGTGAAATCGTCGTCATTTTCAATGATTGAGACGGGATCGTAATTTTGCTTGGTTTCTTCGACCTGCCGAGCGGTTAAACCGAAAAGGAAAAAACTCTCCTCCCCTACTTCTTCGCGAATTTCAATGTTGGCGCCATCTAAGGTTCCTATTGTGAGTGCGCCATTCATCATAAACTTCATATTACCGGTTCCCGATGCTTCCTTTCCGGCGGTCGAGATTTGTTCCGATAAGTCCGCTCCGGGGCAGATGATTTCCATGGCGGAGACCCGATAATTGGGTAAAAACGCAAGCTTCAATTTATCGCTGACTCCGGCATCGCGGTTAACCACATTGGCGACATTGTTGATCAATTTGATGATGCGTTTTGCCAGCCAGTATCCCGGCGCTGCTTTACCCCCGATAAGTACACACCGCGGGAAGTCGCTTACGTCGCCACGCTTAATCCGATCGTAAAGGTGAATGACGTGAAGCACATTTAACAGCTGCCGCTTGTATTCGTGGATGCGTTTGACTTGTACATCGAACATCGCGTTGGCATCGAAGGTAATGCCTAGTTCAGACTTTTTATATTCGAGTAAACGCTGTTTGTTTTTTAATTTGACCTTCCGCCAACGCTCTTGGAATTCCGGGTTGTCCGCAAATTCGGACAGTCCACGCAGCTTTTGGATATCGGTGACCCAACCATCGCCAATGGCATCGCTAATTAAATCACTCAAGTCGGGGTTACACCACGCCAGCCAACGGCGGGGCGTGATGCCATTGGTTTTATTATTGAATTTACCGGGCCATAGCTCGTGAAAATCCCGAAACAAACCTTCTTTCAACAATTCGGTGTGCAACCGGGCAACCCCATTTACCGAGAAACTACCGACAATCACCAGATAGGCCATTCGAACGTGCTTTTGATCGCCTTCTTCGATCAGTGACATACGCGCTAAACGGTCGACATCTCCGGGCCATCGATTGTCGACTTCGCGCATGAAGCGGGCATTGATTTCATAAACAATTTCCAATATCCGCGGTAAAAGCCGGGTAAATAAGTCCACGGACCATTTTTCCAAGGCCTCGGGTAACAAAGTATGATTTGTATACGCCATAACCTTGGTGGTAATTCCCCAAGCTTCGTCCCAACCCAATTTGTGTTCATCGATTAGTAATCGCATCAGCTCGGCCACGGCAATGCTGGGGTGCGTATCATTCAACTGAAAACAGTTTTTCTCGGCAAACTCACTGAAATCCTCTCCGTGAACTTCGACCCAGGAGCGAAGAACATCCTGAAGGCTGGCCGAAGCTAGAAAATATTGCTGGCGAAGTCTGAGATCTTTGCCGTTTTCACTGGCGTCATTAGGATAGAGCACCATGGTGATATGCTCGGCATTGTTTTTCGCGGCAACGGATTCAGGGTAGCTCCCCGCATTAAATTCCCCCAAATCAAAAATATCGGTGGCTTCCGCTTTCCACAAACGTAAGGTATTGACGGTCCCGTTTTGATACCCCGGGACCGGTGCGTCAAAGGGTATAGCAAGTACGTCATGGGTTTCCAGCCAACGCACATGGGTGCGGCCGTTATCGTCTTGGTAGGTATTGGTATATCCACCGAATCGAATCCGTTGGGTAAATTCCGAGTGTTCCATCTCCCAGGCGCACCCATCCCTCAACCAATGATCGGGTTCTTCGATCTGTTCACCGTTTTCGATGTGTTGGCGAAACATACCGTATTCATAGCGAAGACCATACCCCGTTACCGGCAACTGCAGCGTTGCGCAGCTATCGATGAAGCAAGCGGCCAAACGTCCTAATCCACCATTTCCCAAACCAACATCCAATTCGCTGGTTTCCAGATCTTCCAGGGTCAGTCCTAAATCGGACATCGCGGATTTGACGATATCGGTCAAGCCTAAATTAAGCATCGCATTGCCTAAGGCTCTGCCCATTAGAAATTCCAGGGAAAGGTAGTAAGCCCGTTTACACTCTTTTTCCCGGTAGGCTTTCTGGGTGTTTTTCCAGCGCTCGGTCAAGCGCTCACGAATGGTCGCGGCAAGTGCTTCATAACAGCACGGAGGCGCCTTGCAGGAATCGTCGCATCCTACGGTGTAATTCAGATAATGGCGAAATTGATTGACGATCGCCTTTTTATCCATTTTTAGCGGCGGAAGTTGATCCATGCGATGATGCGATTCATTTTTACATTGTAATTTTACTGCCACGAATTATTGCTCCAGACCCTTAGTCTATTTAAACATTTCAAGCTTTTTTTAAAATAGACGAATCGCTAAATTGCATTCGGTATAACTTCGCATAACTGCCCTCTTTCTCTAGAAGCGCGGAATGATGACCTCGCTCCACAATCACACCTTGATCCATTACCAGGATCTGGTCGGCTTTTTCTATTGTAGAAAGTCTGTGAGCAATCACAATGGTAGTGCGTCCCTTTATCACACGTTCCAGAGCATCTTGGATTATTCTTTCCGATTGGGTATCCAGCGCTGAAGTAGCCTCGTCCAGTATGAGTATAGGTGCGTCTTTTAAAATCGCGCGGGCAATCGCCAGTCGTTGGCGTTGACCACCCGACAGTTTGACACCGTTTTCACCCACCAGCGTATCGAATCCTTCGGGTAGTTGGCTAATGAATTCCATCGCGTTGGCGGCCTCGGCCGCTTTGATGACATCCTCTCGTGTCGTAGAATCCGCCAAGACGCCATAAGCGATATTACTCTCGATGGTGTCATTGAATAACGTGACTTGTTGAGTCACCAAGGCAATTTGATGACGAAGATTTTTCAAAACATAATGGTTGATTTCCGTATCATCCAATAATATCTCACCCGAATCGTGATCATAAAAACGGGGAATAAGACTGGCCAGTGAAGTTTTACCACTTCCCGAATGACCGACCAAAGCAATTGTAGATCCTGGATTTGCCACAAATGACACGTCCCTCAATACCGGTTTGTCGGTGTTGGGATAGCTAAAGTTAATCGCTCTGAACTCGAGTTTGCCTTTGACACGCTCCGAAGTATGGGTGCCGTTATCCACTTCATCGGATTCATCAAGAACCTCGAAGATACTCTCCGCCGCGGCGATTCCTCTTTGAATTTTGGCGTTGACCTCACTCAATTGGCGAACGGGTTTCGGCACCAGGGTTGCCGCGGTGAGATAGGCGATAAATGCTCCGGCGCTGGCTTCATCCATCATGATCAAGGCCAAATAGATTAAAATCGCCAAAGCTGCCGCGACAATCAATTGCAAAACCGGCGTATGTATCGCCGAACTTTTTACCAGTTTCATGGATTGGCGAAAATTATTCTTGCTCGCGTCTAAAAACCTCTTTTTCTCGTAATTTTCCCCCCCGAAACTTCGGATGACTCGGTAACCATTAATCATTTCCGCCGATACATGGGTGACATCACCCATTGACGTTTGAATTTTATGGCTGATTTTGCGAAACCGCCTGCTGGCGTAGCGGACCACGATCCCTATAATCGGCGCTACACCGATGAAAAGAATGGATAGCGTCCAGTTTATATAAAACAGGTAGCCCAGCAGGCTAACAACCGTCAAACCTTCACGAATAACGATTTTTATGGCGTCGGTCGCCGCCGAAGTCACCTGACTGACGTTGTAGGTCACGCGGGAAATCAATTGACCGGAATTGGTGTTATCGAAGAAAGTATTGGGCAAAACCGTGTAACGGTCGAATATCTGACAGCGAAGGATATGGACGACGCTATTGGCAACCTTGGCAAGAAAATAATTTCCCAGGAACGACCCTATTCCACGAAATATGACGATACCCACCGTTGCCGCGGGAATCCAATAGACCGCCTCACGGTCTTGCTGTTCAAAGGAATCGACGATATATTGCAGCAATATCGCAAACATAGGTTGCGTTGATGCGTAAATCATAAAGCCTAAAATACTGATCGCGAAAAACCCCCAATAGGGCTTTACGTAGGATAAAAGCCTGAGATAAATCTGTACGCCGGACTCCTGCTGCGCCATATCAGTCTCCCAATCCCAACTCTTTAATCTTCCGAGTCAGCGTATTACGCCCATAACCAAGGACTTTGGCGGCATCCTGCCGCCTTCCACGAGTAAACCCCAGAGCCGCTTCGATCAAAATGGCTTCAATTGTGGAAATAGCATTTTTTGCAATATTGGATTCTCTTTTCTTGAGACAGTTGTCAACCCAGTTTTTAAAATTATCTTCCCAGTTTTCAGTAAAGGTTTTGCTACTTTCAAGTTTGGCCACCAGTAGCTCCGGTGGTAAATCGTCCATATGAATTTCCTGACCGGAAGCCATGACCGTCAACCAAAGACAGGTGTTTTCCAATTGCCTCACATTACCCGGCCAATCCAGTGTACAGAGGTATTCCTCCGCGGCTGGCAACAATTTTTTGCATTCAACGTCCAATTCCTTAGCGGCACGGGCCAGGAAAAAGCGTAACAACAATGGAATATCGTGCTGCCTTTCCCGCAATTGAGGAACATGAATGCGAATAACATTGAGCCGATGGAATAAATCCTCCCTGAACCGTTCTTGTTCAACCAGCAATTCGAGATTTTGATGGGTAGCGGCGATAATTCGCACATCAACCTTAATCGGTACGCGAGCACCCACCGGATAAACTTCACCGTCGGCGAGAACCCGTAACAGTCGTGTTTGAAGTTCTGGGGGCATATCGCCAATTTCGTCCAAAAACAAAACCCCGGTGTCGGCTTGCTCGAAACGACCCACGCGCCGACTCTGGGCGCCGGTAAATGCGCCACGTTCGTGTCCGAACAATTCGGATTCGACCAAATCGCGAGGAATGGCCGCCATATTCAAAGCAATAAATGGTTTTGACGCTCTGGGGCTATGTTTGTGTAATGCCCGCGCGACCAGTTCCTTGCCGGTGCCCGAATCGCCATTAATCAAAACCGTAATGTGGGATCGAGCCAAGCGGCCAATTGCCCGGAAAACCTCCTGCATAGCCGGTGCTTCACCGATAATTTCATCCAATTTATATAGCGCATCCGCCGATGATCCTTGTTCGATCGATTTCCGTTGTCGATGACTGTACGCCCGACGGACCAAATCGACCACTTCATCCAAATCGACAAAAGGCTTTGGCAGATATTCGAACGCTCCACCATGGTATGCGGAGACAGCGCTTTCTAAATCCGAATGCGCGGTCATTATGATGACCGGCAAATCCGGCAAATCCTTTTGCAGGCGATCCATCAATTTCAGTCCGTCCATACCCGGCATGCGAACATCCGTTAGAATGACATCGGGCACGCCACTTTCAAAAGCCGATAACAGCGCCTTGGCGTCAGTAAAACTTTTGACCTCGATAGAAGCCTTTTGGAAAGCTTTTTCTAGAACCCAACGAATCGATTTATCGTCATCGACGACCCATACACATGGAACTCTACTCATCGCCAAATTCCAGGGGTAAAAAAATAGAAAAAACCGTGCGGCCCGGTGAACTGATACATTCCACCAAGCCACCATGCCTATTGATTATCGATTGTGCAATCGACAAACCTAGCCCGGTTCCTTCGGCTCTGCTCGTGACCATGGGATAAAAAATCTGGCTCAGCATTTCCGGCTCGATTCCCACACCGGTATCTATGACATCCAGTTTGATCACCAATTTGTTTTGTTGATGCCCAATGGTCATGCGGCGATCAATCCGTGTACGAAGGGTTATTCGCCCTTCATCGCCGACGGCCTGGGCGGCATTGAGTACGATATTTAATACCGCCTGAATAAGTTGGTCGCTGTCCGCATACAATTCCGGAATACTAGGATCATAATCCTGCTCTATCTTAACGTTTTCAGGCGCCTCAGCTTGAACCAGTTGGCGTACGCGTTCGACAACTTTGTGAATATTAAGCGATCTTTTTTGAGGAAGCCTTTTAGGACCCAGCATTCTATCCACCAAAACCCGGAGCCGATCAGCTTCTTCGATGACAATCTTGGTATATTCTCTTAATTCCGCACTATCCAGCTCCTGGTCCAACAGTTGCGCCGCCCCTCGTAATCCTCCCAACGGATTTTTTATTTCGTGCGCCAGTCCCCGTAGCAACAGTCGCGAGGCATGCTGCTGCTCCAACAGCTGTTCCTCCCGGTAGATACGAAGATGGCGATCAACTTGGTGCATTTCCACCAAAATATTGGCCGGTTTGGTACCCTCATATAACGGAGTGACGAAAAAATTGACCGTGACGGGATGTTCCAACATTTCCAAAACAATATTCCTTTCCGAAAGCGAAGCACCTGTATCCAGACAACGTACGAGATCTTCTTCAATAACTCCTTCGCATCCTCTAAATAAATCTTTTGCTGAACTACCCAGCAACTGACGAGAACTTTCCGCGAAGATCATTTCGCCGGCCGTATTGATGTACACAAGCTTGCGGGTTTTATCTAACAGTAATACCGCTGTCGTTAGGTTTTCTAAAACGTTTTGAGACAACCGGAAATCGACAACTGGATTCATCGAATTGGAAAGTTAATAATGATGGTTTCGGTTTATCTACTTATCCTATAAAACCGACAAGCAAGAAGACCATACCCTAAAACGCACCATTGTAGTGCTTTGTGGGAGAACGACCAAGTAATTTCTAAATTGAGCAGATATTGTCGGACCGCCGCCAAGACAAAAAAACGCCCCATGAAGGGGCGTTCCATTTCAAACCTGAGAATTCGGTTACAAACTATAATACATATCGAATTCAACCGGATGGGTGCTCATCCGCAACCGGGTTACTTCCTCCATTTTCAACTCAATATACGCATCAATGGCGTCGTCGGTGAAAACACCGCCAGCCTTCAAGTAATCGCGGTCGGCGTCCAAAGCTTCCAGGGCCTGATTGAGAGAAGAACATACGGTGGGAATAGACGCTTCTTCTTCCGGCGGAAGATCGTACAAATCCTTGTCCAAGGAATCGCCCGGGTGCATCTTATTTTGAATGCCATCCAAGCCCGCCATCAACATGGCGGCAAAGGCGAAATAAGGATTCGCGGTGGAATCTGGAAACCGCACTTCAAGACGGCGCCCTTTAGGACTACTGTCATAAGGGATACGTATCGAGGCTGACCGATTCCGTGCGGAATAGGCTAATAGAACCGGCGCTTCAAAACCCGGCACCAAACGTTTATAGCTGTTTGTCGACGCATTAGCGAAAGCGTTGATCGAACGGGCATGCTTGATGATACCGCCGATATAATGCAACGCTGTTTCGGACAATCCGCCGTAAAGATCACCGGCAAAAATATTATTTCCATTTTTTGATAACGATTGGTGCACGTGCATACCATTCCCGTTATCACCCACCAATGGTTTAGGCATAAACGTCGCGGTTTTGCCAAAGGCATGCGCGACATTCATGACCACGTATTTAAGTATCAACACTTCGTCGGCTTTTTTTACCAAAGTATTAAACAGGACACCGATTTCAGCTTGTCCCGCGGTTGCCACTTCGTGGTGGTGAACTTCCGTTTCGACTCCCATTTCTTCCAGGGTCAAACACATCGACGAACGCAGGTCCTGCTGTGAATCCACCGGAGGAACAGGAAAATAGCCGCCCTTAACGCCAGGCCGGTGACCCATATTCCCGTCTTCGTAAACTTTTTCAGTATTCCAAGAGGACTCTTCCGAATCGACTTGGTACGACGCGCCCTTCATATCGGCTGACCAACGGACATCGTCGAAAGTAAAAAACTCATTTTCCGGACCAAAATAGGCTGTATCGGCAATACCCGTCGATGCCATGTACGCTTCCGCGCGTTTGGCGATGGACCGGGGGTCCCTTTCGTAACCTTGCATTGTCGTCGGTTCAACAATATCGCAACGCAGGATTAATGTGGTTTCTTCGTAGAAAGGATCGAGCACGGCGGTGGAAGCATCCGGCATCAAAATCATGTCGGAATCGTTGATGCCTTTCCATCCGGCGATGGAAGAACCGTCAAACATTTTGCCTTCTTCAAACGTATCGTTACTTATTGTATGGGCGGGTACGGTAACGTGTTGCTCCTTTCCGCGAGTATCCGCGAAACGGAAGTCAACGAATTTAACATCTTTTTCTTTGAGTAACCCAAGTACTTTTTCGGCGGACATTCAAGCCTCCTCATTATATTAATTATTTAAAATATCGATTTGCGGGAACGAATCACCTCGACACAAAATCGCGTTATTGTAGGATTTTTTGGCCTAAAAATCCACACATCCGCGAAATGGTCTCAAAACCGCTTTTCCTCGCTACGGCGTCTATTTTCGGACAACCTCCCAGGAAGCTGTCCGAAAATAGAAAGCCTACCGCGGAAAAGCCGATTGACTAATCTGGCTCAAGTTTGAAATGATAATACGGTTTGATTCGATGACGCCCGCTTCTGAAAAATCCAGATGATATTTTTGACAGATATCTGAAACGTAAGGTCTGAGTTTTTTAAGATTATTCCTTGGTGTATTGGGGAAAAGATGATGCTCAATCTGGTAATTCAGTCCCAGGTATACAATATCGGTAATTGGGTGGCCTTTAATATTCCGGGATGTCATGACTTGGTGCTCCAAAAAAGATAGCTTTATATCTTTTCCCAACTCGGCCATGCCTTTATGGTTAGGAGCAAAAATGTGGAACATGTAAAACCCCTCGAACAGGGTCGATACCAATAAAAAGATGGATGCTTTTTCGAAACCGAATAAGAGAAAAGGAAAGATAAACCGGATGAATGCGGAAATCACAAACAGTACGATTTCCCAATAGATGGACGGACCAAAGTTTTCCTTGAAATAATCATAGCGTTTATAGCGCATGGTCAATGATGCAAGCGTCCCAAAGGGATAATATGTGTACTTCTGATATTTTTTTATGGCGCCCATAAAACCCGATAATTTTTGGAAACGATCAGGTGTGAAGCCATAGGGAATTTCCATATCAGGATCCTTTGTTTCCTGATTGGGATAGGCGTGGTGCCTGTTGTGATTTATGCGCCAGTTATTGTAACAAGCGGCAAAAACCAGCGTGCACGTATGGGCGAAAATATCATTTGCAAGGGGGGTTTTGAAAATTGCCCGGTGTCCGGCGTCGTGTATTAATCCGCCTATTTGAACCGAAAAAAATGCAAAACTAATGGACAAAAGAATGATGTAAGATAAATCCCCGCTAAAATACACGCCGACGAAACTAGCGAAAAAACCGGTAAAGATCAAAAGCGTGAGAACCATATAATATCCATAGGTACGATCAAGCAATCCGGATTTGATCACACATTGACGCAGATCCTTATAGGCTTCCAATCCTTCCGCCAAAGACAGCGCTTGTCCCGGTATACAGTCTTCTTGAGTTTTAATGCTTTTTGCCATGATTAGCAAGCAAGAAATTCAACGGGATTTTCGAAATTATTTTCCCTCAAATGCCAAACTCGTGTCGAGCGATGATGATCAACCCTCGATTTCAGGAAACCACAGCCGAATCTCGCTTTCAGCCTCATCCAATTCTCCGGATGCGTGCACCAAATTACAGACCGACCGGCCTTCCGCATTTGCCGCATCCGGGCTATCGAGACTGAATCGTCCACGAATTGAACCCGGATCGGCTTTTATTGGCAGAGTATTCCCGCAAAGGCGCCGCACGTTCCATACTGCCGCGTTGCCTTCCAACACCATCGCCACAACCTCTCCGGAAGTAATAAAATCCACCAACCAGCCCTTAACCATTTGTCCAATCACGACCGGATCATCGGTTCCGAGTTCGGTTTTCACATCTTTTCCGAGGAGCTCGTAGCCTTGGAAGGTTTTATGACCCACCGCACTGTACCAGCCTTCGGTATCCGGATAATGTTTTTGAATCAACGCACGGCTAGGCTTCAGCATTTTCATTTGGGTAAGTTTCAAGCCGGAGCGTTCAAAAATCGAGATGATTTCACCGATCAATCCTCGCTGAACACCGTCGGGCTTGATCATGACAAAGGTTCTTTCCACGTACTATTCCTCTAAAATTCTCATACTCTATCAATTCTATATTCTATATTTATGGAGCACTGCGTTAAATACTCACGCCTATTAGGCCGTAAAATGAGGGCGAAGTTTATCATAATTCAATGGTATTGAACTACCATTTGACAAAACAAAAAAGCAACTATTCGGCATCCATTTTAACTGTTCAGATCGCGGATTATTTTTGTGGGCATAAGGGAAATAAAGTGGACCCATGGGTCAAGACAAAAACCCACTTAGTTTAAGTTGTACATTCAACTTCAATAGCAGCTGGACGGCGCTGCCCCGGGTTTGTCTTTGCTTTTGATCTTGCTTTTGCGGTGGAGGAACCCCCCGTTCCGCTACGCTCATCGGGTCAGAGGGAGCCGCAGCTCCCGTCTGCCCACAGAACCGTGCGTACGGGTCCGTACACGGCTCCTCACGCAAGACGTATCCATTGAGAAACTTCAAACCAATGTGCCAACTTTCGGTCGGACCGTATCACCTGCCCCATCACATTGATGAACCAACTATTCGGATAGGCTCGCGTCACAGCTCGCGCATTTGAGAGAACCCATCGTTTGTCGTTAGCAAATACCGTTTTGGCCGCATGCCTAGGCGGTACACCCCGTTTAATCAGTTTTCGATACAGATGCCGTTTCCTCTTTTGTTGAGACACTAACCGCGACCGTAACCGTCGCCTGATATGGGCTTCGATTTTCTTCAATTGCGAGGGATAATAGGTCAAACCATAATAACTTGACCAGCCCACATACCATTGATTGATCACTTCCAATGTCGTACCCAGAGTCTGATGCGTGCCTCGTGGGGTCAGCGCTTTGACTTTACTCATGGCCATTTGCAGGGCTTTATGCGCGATCGCAATCGTCCCCTTCACCACGGTAAAACCCAAGAACTTGACCTGATCGGATTTGGCCACTTGGCTTTTGTCCCGATTCACTTTCAGTTTGAGCTTTGTTTCGATGAATTGGCTGACCTTTTCCATCACCCGCTCCGCCGCTTTTTGCGATTTCACGAAAATGTTACAGTCATCCGCAAACCTGCAAAACTCCAGTCCACGTTTTTCCAATTCCTGATCCAGTTCATCCAGAACAATATTGCTGAGCAAGGGGCTTATTGGGCCACCTTGCACTGCGCCTTCCTGGCTGGGGTTAACAACGCCATTAATCATGACGCCGCATCGCAGCATGATCCCGATCAGGCGAAGTATCCGTTTGTCGGATATCCTCTGCCCCATTCGGGCGATCAGTCGGTCATGATGGATTCGATCAAAGAATTTTGATAAATCAATATCCACCACGTAGGGCTTGCCGCTGGTGACAATCCGTTGGGCCGCTTGTACCGCTTGGTGTTGGCTTCGTCCAGGACGAAAACCATAACTGTGCGGTGAAAAGTTGGGCTCGAAGATCGGTTCCAGAAGCATTTTCAAGGTGGCTTGTACCACCCGATCCCGCACCGTCGGTATACCCAGCAATCGCACACCCTTGCCACCGGGCTTGGGTATCTCGACTCGCCGGACTGGCGATGGCTGGTAAGTCCAATCTGTTAATTCCTGTTGCAGTTGGCTTAGCTCTTCGTCTATACGGGTTTCAAAGTCCGCTATGCTCACGCCGTCTATGCCGGGTTTGCCTTTGTTCTTTTTCACCTGTTTAAAACCAGCTCTCAAATATTCCTGTGAGCTGAGATTATCGAAAAGTCTTGGTTCCTCGATCAATAGGTCACTTTCGTTCATTTCACTCTTCTGTGTAGTGGTCTTTCGTCAATCTCGCACGACCCATTCATTCACTGTTTACGACGCGAATAGTGAATCGCTCCTTTAAGGCTGATCTCAGACCACCAGTCTATAATCAACGGCCATGGCCGCTTACGTGTTCCGCCCTTCACCTCCAACATCCTGTGGCTGATCCGATGTTTTATCCTCATCCATGTCACCCTGAATTCAACGGCACCGAACTTTACGATTACTATGGCTTCATCTGTAGACCCTCGGTTCATAACGCCTACATTACTGCAGCGCTTAGGGCTTAAAGAATCGCAGTTACTCCGACCCAAAGCCGACGGCCCTTCACTGGGTAAGATAGTCACCCGTTTCTCGATCTACCTACCTTCAATACAACAACACATTACGATGAGAATACTGGGCTCCGGTGGTCGCGGGCACCGTACCCCTGTGTTGCCGCCTTACGAAGGTTCACTTACGTTTAGGTGACCGATTCGGCTAGAGCTTCTGATCGATCCCGCATTGGCTCTCAATCACCGTGATTCCCTGTTGGGTAGAGACTGAGAGTTTCTTTGGGCACCCTTGCTTTCGCCTACTTCTTCCCTTCTCACAGGGTGAAGGCAAGTCTATTCCAATCTATAAATGGCCCTGAAACAGAGGGGTAGAGAATCTACCTGAAGAGGCAAATCAGGCAATACTCCGCTCCTGCTCAAAGATGGTTTTGAAAAGTTTACGTTTGGCCTCATTCATCTGTTTGACTGCGTCATTGTCGCTGATTGAGAAGGCAATTGCATCCAGCTTTTTAAAGGTGGTCCCCAGTTTGAGATATTGGTTTGCATCAGGTAATGATTTGAGCTTCTCGTAGGGTGTCATCATTAACTTGTAGGGATAGCTCTTTTTCACCTTTCCTTTGTTGTCTTCTTTTGGGACAGGAAAAAAGCAAGGACGATGGAAGTTGATATAGGGGTTGAAATACTCTCTGTGAAATTCATTAAGTTGAGGCGCCCAGTACCCCGGGATATGGTCGTACCCCAGATGTTTGCGGATGATGGTTCCGTTCTTGGACTCGGCGAGTGCATTGTCGTTGGAATGGCGTGGGCGTGATTTGGTCAGGTCAATATGGAGCTTTCCGAGCAGTTTTGCCACGGTATGATTGATGTATTCCGAACCGTTATCCGCGTGAAATGCCAGGATGACAAAAGGGAAGATTTCGATCAGCATCTCCAGGACCGGAATCATGAAACGCTCAGTAATCCGTTCTACGGAGAATATACATTCAAATTGCGTGACTTCATCAACCGCATTGATATGGTAAACCCCTTTGATCCCATCCAGGTCGCCCTGATGGACTGTGTCGATCCGTAGAAAGCCTGGTTTACCTTCTGAATTGGGTTTTCGTCGCTCGCCTATCTGAGAGCGTTTTGAAGCGGTTTTATCAAACTGGCGGCGCTGTCGTTGATAACACGTAGAATGACGAAGATTATAGAGATGGGCAACCGAAATCTTTGCTAAGCGCTCATAGCGATAATCCTCATAGATCAAAAGCATCCGCTCACAGATCTTCTTGGTGGCTGCACCGCAGAGTGTCCCATGGAGCTTGTCGGTCTCAGCTAACAGCACTGCGTCCTCAGGGCGGTAGAAGCGTTCAAATCCCGATGCTGTACGCTGTTGGCGCTTGATGTATCCGGTTTTTTTGTATTGCTGTACCAGCCGTTTCACTTGCCGTGGAGAATAGCCACTCACCTGCTCCAGATAGCGGATGATCAATCCCTTACCGTTCTTGCTGCAAGAGATATAACTGAATTTGACCAATGTACGCCGAATCCACTGGTAGCGCTCTTCCTTGTTGGTAATTGAAAACTCAACCTCCACAGTTCCTTCGAGAAAGATGCGGACGTCATCCAATGTTTTTATCTTTTTGTCACTCATATAGATCACCATAGGTGACCATCATGAGCAGAAATTACTCCTCAGGTACAGGGCCGTTTCACGTTGGAATCACGGCTCCCGTTCAGGGCCATTTCATATTGGACAAGACTAAGGCTGGACTTTCACCAGCTAGCTGACTACCATGCCAGTCACACCGCTAACGCAAAAAAGTCGCCAACTTTACCAAACCGGTGAGCCTGGCGTTGGGTACCATTGAATATTGTGGTCATAAGAAATGGCAGAAAAGCTTAAAAGGTTCGTTTGGGATACCTCTGCGATCATCAATATCAAGGAGCCGGACGATTGCGGATATTCCCCTGGCCATAGCCTAATTAAAGATCTATCCGATGGCTGTATCCCTGGTCCGTACCTAAATATCTTCCCAAGTTTGGCAGTTTTCGAAGTTTCGGCGACGGTTTCAAGAATGCTCCGTGACGGTAAGTCGATCCTTCGCGATTTTTATTTGATGGATGAAAACGCAGTGCTCTACGACGTTGACCAATCTCTAATTGATAAAAGCTACGAGTTCCACGCCAAACCGGGATTCGACCACCTTCGAGGTGCGGATCTTGTATTCGCTTGCATCGCAGCTATTGAAGATGCTTTTCTAGTCACCCTTGATAAAACCTTCGCAAAACATCTTGCAGAGAAGCTACGGATAATCGATCTCAACAAGAGCATTCGCACTGCGAAATACCGCGATATGTTCGGAATATAGTAGCCGTGGTATCTTTTCCCAACCGAGGACAAAAATGAACAGACCTGGAGGATGGACAAGAATTGGGGTCGTGATTTCCATATTATGGAGCCTCGCAGTAATTGGATTTGCTGCAAGCGAATATTGGGAATTTTCTAAAGAACGAAAAGACAATTTATCTTTGCCTGCCCCTCCAAAACACTTTGTTGTTATAAAGGCAAAAGCAGAGGCACTATTTTTTGAGTGGCAACCTGTTGACCTATTTGCAAAGGGCATTTCGGCCCATGTCAGAGACTTTAAGTTACAAGGAAGTCGTCTATTGATAGTGTGGTTATCTCCCATAATCGTACTTTGGGTGTTTTCGTTCATTCTTGTTATTACTTTTAAGTGGGTTAGGGCAGGCTTTTCTAAGAGACCTAACATTGGCAGCTAACGAATAAGGTTAGATTGTGTGAGCGGAGCGAACCACAATCTGAACCGTTTGTTGGACAAGCCCGTCGGTTATGATCCAGTTTCTCTATGAAAATATCTTTTTGAGTCTCGCTGCCTCTCAAGGCTTACGGTGACCCGCAAACCTCAAAATTCAGCGAATACGGTTGCTATTGCAGCAACGCGTGGCAAGAATGCCTTCTAGTGAGGCCAGTTCCGCCTATTTTACCCCTTTTTTAGACAAGCGGGTTCCTCAGCGCTATACACTGAATTTAAATCCATCCGCAGGGGTGATAGCGTTTACATGATCAATGGCTCCAGCGTATGATCATGTCGGTACCGCCACCTTCCATGGGAACAGCGGAATAGTCAAATATGTGAAAATCGTATCAAGACTTAATATTTGCCTATAAATTAGTTGTATTTGTCCCATTTAGCTTGAGATGACAGTTCTGTTATTGTGGGACACGACAGTTTAAAGACCGTCTGGAACGTATCGGTATGCGCTGGACCATACCCGGAGCTCAAAATATGCTGAACTTACGCTGTATGTCGATCAACGAAAAATGGGATGAATATAACCAATTCCATATCGATCAGGAACACAAACGGCTCTACGCGGACACTCAATGTATTAACCAAGAGTCTTGGCCATCGGCCTTAGCGGCATGAACCGAATGCGCGGACGGCGGGTTACGCCCCTTTTCAAGAGACTAACAAGTTATTATCATCTGATGATATTAACCCATCTTCGTGGCTTCCCCCTCACTAAGTCATTGATTTCTCGTTTTTGCTGAATTATCCCAAGAAAAAACCGTTTAAAATCAATGGTATTTTTTTGAACTCACATTGTAGTGCCATCTTCGCTTGTCTAGCCCTTGATCTTCCCTGGTTTTTCATGAATGCTAGGAGCCTGTATATTCGAAGAACCAAAACCAAATCCCTGGCTAATGGCGAGGCCTATTTCACCTATCGGATCGTTGAATCCGTTCGTGTCGGAAAGAAAGTCAAGCAACGCACGCTACTCAATCTAGGGAAAGACTTCGCCATTGAACCAGAACATTGGCCCTTGCTGACAGCCCGAATTGAACAATTGCTACAAGGCTCAGATCATCAAGAAGAGTTGTTTGTACTCGCGGACGATTTAAGTCAGCTTCTGGAAGAATCGGCCCAGCGTTATAGCGCTCTGATTGTCGTTAAACTGGCGCAACCGGTGGATACTGCAAGTCAAGAACCCGATTATCATAGCGTCGATATCAATCATGTCGAAGCCCTTCAAGCCCGAAGTATCGGTGTTGAAACGCTGGCATGGCATGCGGTCCTGCAACTCCAACTAGATCAGCAGCTCGCCGCATTGGGTTTTAACAAGGTCGAACTCGCTACGGCAGTGGGTAGCATCATCGGTCGCATGGCTTCACCGGGGAGTGAATTGCAGACCCATGACGGGCTGCAATCACGCTCAGCGTTGGGGGAACTGTTTGACCATGACTATGGTAATACCAGCTTCACGCGCTTATATACCATCAGCGATAAGCTACTCAAATACCAACCGGAGCTGGAAGCGTTCCTGGCCACTCAGGAGCAAACCTTATTCGATTTGAACCGCAGCATCGTGCTGTACGATTTGACCAATACCTACTTTGAAGGTCAGTGCACCCAAAACCCCAAAGCCCAGTTCGGCCGCTCTAAAGAAAAGCGCAATGATTGTCCGCTGGTCACGCTGGGACTGGTTCTGGATGGCGAGGGATTTCCTTCGCGCAGTCAGGTTTTCCCGAGTAACGCCAGTGAGCCCGGTACATTGGAACAGATGCTGGAGGGATTACAGGAAAAAAATCCATGTCCTCAGATCACAAAACCTGTGATCATCATGGATGCTGGCATTGCCAGTCGCGACAACATCGCCTGGTTAATCGAGCACGAATATCTTTACTTGGTGGTCAGTCGAGAACAGTCGGTGCAAAACCCCAGAGACCAGGAACAGGCGGTGATGGTTCGAGAAACCGAACACAGCAACGTTTGCGTTTATCACGAAACGGATGCACAAACAAACGAAATCCGACGCTATTGCCACTCCGAACAAAAAGCCAAAAAAGAACAAAGTATTCGGAACCGCTTTCATGTTCGGATGGAAGAGGCACTCAACAAGCTCCATGCGGGCTTAAACAAAAAAGGCACGGTTAAGAAATACACCAAAATACTTGAACGTATCGGTCGACTGCGCGAAAAAAAACCGTCGTGTTTCGCAAGACTACCACATTGAAGTGATTGCTGATGGCCCGAACAATAACGCCCTCCGGATTGAATGGCAACGTGAACCTCAAAGCCAACAAAAAGATCAGCACTGTGGCGTTTATTGCCTAAGAACCAATACCACCGACTGGTCAGAAGAACAGTTGTGGACGACCTATATCATGCTAACCGAGATCGAAGCCACCTTTAGAAGTTTGAAAACCGAACTCGGCTTACGTCCGGTCTTTCATCAGAAACAAGACCGTGTCACCGGCCACTTGTTTATGACGTTGCTGGCTTATCATCGGGTACATACTCTGCGCTATCAACTGAAACAACAAGGTATTCATTTAAGCTGGGACAGCATTCGCAACATCCTGTCGACCCAGCAACGTATCACCATTACATTGCCGACCGACGATAACAAAATGATTCACCTGCGGACAACCACTAAAGCCGAAGCACGACAGAAACAAATTTACGATGCTTTAAATATTAAACCTGACCTAATAGGTCTTTTTTTGAATACGCAGATACCCGCCAGCCCGTGGTTTTTGAGCCGCAATAAAGCCAGTGGCAAGTTCCGCAACCGCACCGATGAAATCCTGTTTATCGATGCGCGCAATATGGGTCATTTGATCAATCGCAGAACACGGTAGTTTTCTTCGGAAGACATACAAAAAATTGCCGAGACCTATCACCTATGGAGATCCGTAGGGGTGCCCCTTGTGGGTACCCAAAATACGATCCAACCACCAACAATGGTGCAACGACCAACAGGGCAACCACAAGGGATTTGCCCCTACAAACCCAATGAAATACAACCCCGATATCCATACCCGCCGCTCCATCCGATTAAAAGGATACGATTATTCTCAGGCCGGTTTGTATTTCATCACCATTTGCACCCAAAACCGGTTGTGTTTGTTCGGAGGAATTCATAACGGGGAAATGCGATTAAACGATGCAGGAACGATGATTGAGCGCCAATGGCATGAATCGATATGTCGATTTAATAATATTAAAACACATGAATATATTGTCATGCCCAATCATTTTCACGACATCATCGAATTCGTAGGGGCGCCCCTTGTGGGTGCCCATTGTACGATTCAACCGTCAACAATGGCGGAACGGCAAACAGGGCAACCACAAGGGATTGCCCCTACGGTCGGGGATGTGGTGGGGTCATTTAAATCATTGTCCACCAACGAATATATCCGGGGCGTGAAGGACAATATTTGGCCTCGTTTTGATAAAAGATTATGGCAACGCAATTATTACGAACATATCATCCGTGACGAAAAATCCTATCTTCAAATATCGGAATATATTCAAACCAATCCAATAACATGGCCGGATGATAAATATTATGCCTAAAATCACCGAATCCGCCATTGAAAAACACGCCATCGAACTCCTCGAAAAGCAGGGCTATCAATATATCTACGCCCCATCCATCGCCCCGGACAGCGACACCCCAGAAAGACAAAGTTATGAAGATGTGTGGCTCTTAGAACGACTACAAACCGCCGTCGATCGGATCAATACATCTATTCCAGCGGATATTCGCGAAGACGCGATTAAGCAGATTCTAAGGCTTAATTCTCCTGAGCTTATTGCCAACAACGAAACCTTTCACAGGATGCTGACGGAAGGAATAACAGTCAGTATTCAGAAGGACGAACACAGCCGGGGCGATCTGGTCTGGCTGATTGATTTTCAGCATCCGGAGAATAACGATTTTCTAGTTGCGAACCAATTCACCGTGATCAAAAACAATGTTAATAAACGCCCGGATGTAATCCTTTTTGTCAATGGTTTGCCTTTGGTAGTCATTGAGCTGAAAAACCCGGTGGATGAGAATGCAACCGTCAGGTCTGCATTCAAACAGTTCCAAACTTACAAACAGGCAATCCCAAGCTTGTTTACCTATAACGGTTTTATGATTAATTCCGATGGACTAGAAGCCAAAGCAGGCACTATCTCCGCCGGACTTAGCCGTTATATGTCCTGGAAAACAGCCGATGGCAATGTACCCTAAATAGCCATAATCACAAACTATCCACCCGATATGCAGAAACTGGCGACTGAAACTGTTTTAAAACAGGCTGAATTGATCGCGGAAGAGCTTACGCGCGCGGAATAACCAATTTGCCATAGTCTGTTCAGTAGAAACGATCCCAGGGGAATTCAATAAGAAATGCTATCAAACACATACACACCGACAAAAAAAGGCGTTGCTCTGCTTTTTGCCGCCGATGATGCGACGTGAGAAAGCTGAGCGGAAATCGACTGATCTAACTTGGACCGACCAGGCTAGCGACTTCCTATTCTCCCGCGGATTCCTGCTACTTCACCGTGCTCATTCGATAAAGGTTCGGATTAAACACGACCCCTTTTTCGGTCACGATGGCATCGATCAACTCCCCAGGCGTTACATCAAAAACCGGATTCCACGCATCGATAACGCTGTCCCGGCCAAAATAGCAATCCATGAGTAGTTCCCGGGAATCACGTTGTTCGATAACAATTTTATCGCCTGTTTTTGTATCCCAATCGATCGTCGAAGTTGGCGCTACCACCATAAATTTGACGCTATGATGCCGCGCCAAAACCGCAAGCGAATAGGTCCCGATTTTATTCGCGACATCGCCATTGGCGGCAATTCTATCGGCGCCTACGATAACCCATCCAATTTTCTTGGCGTGCATTAAACTTGCCGCGGCGGAATCCGCTATTAGCGTCGCTGGAATTCCATCCTGCTGCAATTCCCAAACGGTCAATCTCGCGCCTTGCAACCATGGCCGGGTTTCACTGGCGTAAATCATATTCAACCCTCGTTTAAAGGCGCTACGGACCACGCCTAAAGCAGTACCGTAGCCACCCGTTGCCAATGACCCGGTATTACAATGGGTCAGGATCCCATGGGTCTCGGATAATAAATCCGCGCCCGTCTCTCCCATTTTTCGGTTTGCGGCAATATCGTTTTCATGAAGACGAAGAGCGAATTTCAGAAGCGGAGGGACCGGATCGGTTTCGATTGTTCCTATCAATTCACGCATCGCGTGAATAGCCCAAAACAAATTAACCGCTGTAGGTCTTGCGGCCGTCAACAACTTAAGGTCTTTATCAATTTTATTTTTCCAGTTTTTGGGATCTGAAGCGTATTGCCCACGCGCCGCCAAAACAACACCATACGCGGCGGTTATTCCGATCGCCGGAGCACCACGGACTTTCATACTTTGAATTGCTTCAGCCACTTGTTTGGCGGTGGTTACGGTCTCGTAACTGATCTGGTCGGGCAATTTTCGTTGATCCAAAATCCTTAGACCTTCCTGGACCCACTGGATTGCGCGAATCTGATCGGTTTCTTCAACAAAGTTCATTTTCTTCTTACGTCGATTGAATACTCTATACAAAAGTCTTTCATCTATGTTATTTTTAGTCAAAAATCACGGGTTGTGGACATCCATCGTCTGACCCAACGAAAAGAATCAAGTCGAGGCGATGTTATAATACCGGAAGTTTAAAAAATACGGCCTATGTCATTTTGTTGAAATTGTAAAACACACCTCGACTAATCGGGTGAGGTATAACATTTTCATATAAAAACCTGCACAAACTGAAAATGAGAAAAATAAGAATAGCGATCGCTGGAATCGGAAATTGCGCCAGCTCTTTGATCCAGGGGATTCACTATTACCGGGATAAGCAGCGCGAAGATGCGATCGGTCTGATGAACTGGGAAATCGGCGGCTACAAACCATCGGACACGGATGTGGTTGCGGCCTTTGATATTGATCGACGCAAAGTAGGTCGCGACGTATCGGAAGCAATTTTCGCTAAACCGAACTGCACGAAAGTTTTTTTTGAGGATATCCCGCCTTTGGGAATTACCGTCAACATGGGAAATGTGCTGGATGGGTTTTCCGAGCATATGGCCGATTATAATCCAAACCATACTTTTGCTCTCGCTGACGCCCAACAACCTTCAAAAAACCATGTCGTAAATCTACTCAAAAAAACCGATACCGATGTATTTTTAAATTACCTGCCGGTGGGTTCGGAGGAAGCCACCCAGTTCTACGCCGAGTGCTGTTTAGAGGCAGGCGTCGCTTTTATCAACAATATTCCGGTTTTCATTGCCAGCAACCCCGACTGGGCGCAACGCTTCGCGGCTAAAAATATTCCCATTATCGGAGACGATATTAAAGCTCAGTTAGGGGCAACCATTACCCATCGCATGCTCACCGATTTATTTAATAATCGCGGTGTAAAGCTGGACCGTACTTACCAACTTAACACCGGAGGCAATACCGACTTTTTAAACATGCTGAATCGCCACCGCTTGGCATCGAAAAAGATTTCTAAAACCGAAGCGGTCCAATCGGTGACGGGAGAACGTTTGGACGATGACAACATCCACATCGGCCCCAGCGATTACGTTCCCTGGCAAAAAGACAATAAACTTTGTTTCATCCGGATGGAAGGCAAAATTTTCGGCGATGTCCCCATGAACATCGAACTTCGGCTATCGGTGGAGGACTCTCCTAATTCCGCGGGTGTCGCCATAGATGCCATCCGTTGCGCGAAATTAGCCCTGGAAAGGGGTATAGGCGGAATACTTGAGGCGCCATCAGCATACTTTTGCAAACATCCGCCACAACAATACACCGATGCGGAAGCTCTGCGGATGTTACAGGAATTCATCGGGGAAAAACCGAATATACCGTATATAAAAGCCCTATAGGCTATAGACCAATTCTCAGGTCAATTATTCATTAGTGCTCTCTAATAATAAGGCATGACAAAAATCCCGATTTTTTATTACCATTCAATCGGTAATAAGGGCCCGGAAACTCTGGCTGCCAACATCTTCAGAACACACCTCGAACTTCTAACGCATCTGGAATTCACCCCAATCACCTTTTCCCAATTGATCAATGGCCAGTACGACACTAAGCGTAGAAATGCCGTATTGACCTTTGATGACGGTCTAATCGATAACTACGACAAAGCGTTCCCTATTTTGAAGGAATTTGGTTTTAAGGCCACGTTTTTCATCATCGCCGGATTCGACAAGGTAACTCGCTGGGTAAATCCGAAAAACTACAATTGGAGCGACTTTAAGCGGGATGGATACACGATTCCGTTCCCAAGCATGCAGAATCACCATCGAGAGGAACTCATAAAGTACGGCATGGAAATAGGCTGTCACAGCCTGTCTCACCCGAAACTCAATAAGATCCCCCCTACTCTGTTGAAAAAAGAAATCTTCGATTCCAAAACACGCCTTGAAAACAGCCATGGGATTGAAATATCAAGCTTTTGTTTTCCCAAGGGCCGGTACAATAAAACCATTTTAAACCTTGTCGAAAAAGCCGGTTTTCAAGGTGCGTGCACAACTATGCCGGGGTTTTATTCCTCAGACGGGAACCCATTTGAATGTGGTCGATTTTTGGTCGAAAACCCCCGATTTTTTCGAGGCATTTTGAAGTTAGCCATCAGCAACAACCTATTTTTTCAAAATACCCTAAAGGCGATCAGACCCATACTAAAATTAAAAAACATTTATCTTTAACGGAATTTGTTAGTCGTCCCGTTTAAACTCCCCCTCTAAGGTATCTTGCTTTTGGGTCGCTTTTTGTTGTTTAGATGCGTTCACATAGCTGCTCAAACCCTTTTCCATCATATATAATGCAAATTTTTTCCGAGATACCGGAATCAGGCAAAGAAAACCCAAAATGTCGGTAAAAAATCCAGGGGTCAATAATAGCGCTCCACCCACGAGCAATATCGGTCCTTCGATAATTTCCATGGTAGGGACTTCGCCTTGCGCCATGCCGGCCTGAAATCTTTGCCACGTAGAAAAACCTTGTACTCTTAAAAGCCACGCTCCGATTACCGCCGTCGCTACTACCATAAACACCGTGGGCAAAATACCGATGATGCCGCCTATTCTCAACAGAAGATAAATTTCTATTAACGGAACTAAAATAAAAAAAAGAAAAATTAAACGAAATAATGGCACAATTTTTATCCTAAAACAAACGAGGTTCTATAATCTGAGGCGATGTCCGAACACTACTGTTTAGTATTATGCACCTGTCCCAAAGACGATACCGCCGCACAGTTGGCCAAGGAAATCATTTCCCGTCGGCTTGCGGCTTGCGTCAATATTTTACCAGGAATTACTTCGGTTTATCCCTGGAAGGATAAAATAGAAAGCGACCAGGAACAATTGCTCTTGATCAAAACGCAATCTGATCGATTTACTCAATTGGAGGCATTCATAAAGGAACACCATCCCTATGAACTTCCGGAAATAATAGCTGTCCCTATCAACCACGGGTCCACCGAATATCTCAACTGGATTTCTCTATGTATAAACGCCCAATCAGCATAATCTTTTTGATTTTCTTTTTCCAAACCGCATTCGCTTTAGATACACCGGATAAGCCATCCGCCGACATTGGAAGTAAATCAACGCTTCCACGCGCTTTACCGGCCTTAAATCAAGCCTTCCAATTCCTCGGACTTGGCGCATCCCAAGACGAATTACTTCCGCCGGACCAAGCCTTTCAGTTCAATGCGGAGGTCAAAGATAGTAAGGCCCTAAGCGTCCATTGGCAAATTGCCGAGGGTTACTACCTTTATCGGGATAAATTTGCATTCGTCTTGACCGATGATGAAAACATACAACTGGGGCGCTATCAGATACCCCATGGCAAACCCAAATATGAAGAAACCTTTGGCGATGTTGAAGTTTTCTACCGGAATGTCGGTTTCGACTTGCCCCTGACCCTTGGCAGCCTAAAACCAACCCGGATTACCTTAACCGCAAAATATCAGGGCTGTGCTGAAATAGGCGTCTGTTACCCTCCCCTGGAAAAAACTGTTTTCCTGGAATTGCCGGGGGCCACCGATCAAAATTACTCGATAAATAATTACCCGGTCTCAGAGCAAAGCCAGATTGCCCAAACGCTCAAAAGCCGAACGCTCTGGTTGACCATGCTCAGTTTTTTCGGTTTCGGATTGTTGCTGGCTTTCACGCCGTGTATCTTTCCGATGATCCCGATATTATCCGGCATCATTATCGGTCAAGGTAAAGGGATAACGGTAGCTCATGGCTTTATCATATCATTGAGCTACGTGGTTGCATCGGCTCTGACCTTCACGGTATTTGGTATTTTAGCGGGGCTTTTTGGCGATAATCTGCAGGCGATATTCCAGGAACCGTGGGTAATCACCTCCTTTAGTTTCGTCTTTATCCTGCTGGCGCTTTCCATGTTCGGTTTCTACAATTTGGAAGTCCCGGCTTCGATCCAAGCCAAACTCACGGTATTTAGCAATAACCAAAAGCATGGATCCATCGTCGGCGCCGCGGTTATGGGTTGTCTTTCGACTTTGATCGTCGGTCCTTGTGTAGCGGCGCCCCTCGCCGGCGCGCTCATCTATATCGGGCAAACAGGCGATGCAACACTAGGGGGTCTCGCTCTTTTTGCATTGGGTATGGGGATGGGAGCACCATTACTTCTCATAGGTGTTTCCGCCGGGAAATTATTACCAAAAGTCGGTCCATGGATGAATGTAACCAAATCGGTTTTTGGTGTCGGTTTGCTAGCGGTGGCAATCTGGTTAATGGAACGAATCGTCCCCGTTACCGTCACCATGGTATTGTGGGCGCTGCTATTGATCATTCCAGCCGTTTATATGAGCGCCCTTGACGCTTTGCCGGTTGATGCTTCCGGTTGGCGAAAGTTATGGAAAGGGACAGGGTTGTTTATGCTAACCTACGGGATTCTGATGTTGGTTGGAGTAGCCTCAGGCAGCAAGAATATTTTGCAACCGTTACAATCTCTGGCTCGGCCAGCTTCGCTTTCCGCTCCCGCTGAATTGGTTTTCGAGCGGGTCGTTTCGATATCGGCTTTGGAAAATCGGCTCACTTCCGCCGGTAACAATGGGAAATGGACGATGCTCGACTTTTACGCCGATTGGTGTATTTCCTGTAAAGAAATGGAAAGTTTTACTTTCTCCGACCCTAAGGTTCAAGCATTACTATCAAATATGGTGCTGGTCCAGGCTGATGTCACCAAAAACTCATTGCAGGATAAGGAACTGCTCAGCCATTTTGAATTGATCGGCCCCCCGGCTATCCTATTTTTCAGCCCCAATCAAAAAGAGCAGAAAGCTCTGCGAATTATCGGCTATAAAAATGCCGATGATTTTCTTCTGCACCTCAAACAAATCGGCGTGTGATGCGATTTAAAGTTATCAGTAGCTTAATCGCTGTTATCGGATTATTGGTAGGTCTTGCGGTTTTCCAGTGGTTTTCGCTGATTAATACAAAAGAAATTATATTATCTGAATTCACATTTCAAGACATTCAGGGTATCGAACGCAATAGCCAGGAATGGCTGGGAAAAGTCGTCATTTTCAATTTTTGGGCCACATGGTGTCCGCCTTGCCGAGAGGAAATTCCGGAGTTCATCAAGCTTCAAAAAAAATACAACAATCAAGGACTCCAGTTCGTTGGCATTGCTATCGAAGACCAACACCCGGCATCGGAATTCGCAAAACAAACGGGTATCAATTACCCGATCCTGATTGGAGAAACCGGGGGTATTGAACTTTCCGTGCAACTGGGCAATGCCATCCATGCTCTACCTTTTTCGGTTGTCGTGGATCGCCGGGGTAAAATCGTTTATACCCATTCCGGAATATTCAAACCGCAACACATTACTGAGATTACTACGCCGCTTTTTTAAACGATCAACCTGAGTCCGTGACTTCAATGCGGATAGCGGAGTGCATAATGTCCAATACAAAATCCAACCTATAAAAAAAAGCGAGTCGGCCGATAAGCCGGGTTCTGTCTTGGGCAGCCATTCACCTGGGACGCACGTCGCCGTGCGTCTCTAGCAACCTACCCGGGAACCGTGCGGGCCGCACGCATGTTCCCCTATTTGGTCTTGCTCCGGGTGGGGTTTACCCTGCCACTGCTGTTACCAGCAGCGCGGTGCGCTCTTACCGCACCTTTTCACCCTTACCCAGCCCCAATCCCGTTACAACTTGTTAGCTCGTTTTTAATCTAACAAGTTGTAATGGGATTAGGGCTGGGCGGTATATTTTCTGTGGCACTTTCCATAGGCTCGCGCCTTCCAGGCGTTACCTGGCACCCTGCCCTTTGGAGCCCGGACTTTCCTCTACCCAGCACCTATCTTTCGAGAATCCTACCCAAGGATTTTCGAAAGATAAGTACTGGACAGCGACTGCCTGGCCGACTCACGAGAACGATACTACCGCGATTATAAATTAGAGGCAATCTAAACAGTTACGAAACAAAAAACTGTATATTGTCAATGAGGCGGGCTCTCCCTAACCATGCAGCCGCTAAAATCACTAATTCACGATCACCTTTTTCCGCTACACCTAAGTCGTTTTTTCGCCGAATACTGAAATAATCAGGTTTGAAGCCCGATGCTTGCAATCGATTCCACTGTTGGGCCTCAATTTGACGAAAATCGTGGTTTTCCCTTTTTATAGACACTTCCGCGTCACAAAGCGATCGGTAAAGTTTGGCTGCTTGTTTCCTTTCCTCGGCGGACAGATACATATTTCTGGAACTCATCGCCAAACCATCTGCTTCCCGAACGGTTGGCGCACCTACAATTTCCACTGGAATATTCAGATTCGTCACCATAGTGCGAATTAGCAGGAGTTGCTGAAAATCTTTTTCACCGAAGATCGCCATATCCGGCTGGACCATGTTGAATAATTTACAAACAACCGTGCTGACACCTCTAAAATGGGTTGGTCGAAATTCACCACAAAGAATATTCGATAATCCGTGAACATCCACATAGGTGTGGCAACCCTCCGGATACACTTCCGAAACGGGAGGTACAAATAATAGATCGACACGCTTATCGCATAATTTTCGGGAATCTTCCTCCAAAGGCCGGGAATACTGGTTATAATCTTCACCTTCCCCAAACTGAGCAGGATTCACAAATATGCTCGTCACCACTCTAGAAGCCAAGCTTCTAGCAATTTCTACAAGCTTGATGTGACCATCGTGCAGATTCCCCATTGTGGGAACAAGCGCAATGCGATCGCCTGAATCACGCCAGCGTTTAACAATCTTTCGTAGCGCATCGACGGATTCGGCGGTTTCCACGAATTATCCTTTTTTGTTAAAAACTGTGTTCGTCCCTGGGAAAATCGCCTTGTCGTACCGCCGCGGCATAGGCCTTCACCGCATCCATCACGGCTCCTGTATCAGGCATGAAATTCTTGGAAAATTTCGGTGAACCGCCGATACTGATACCTAGCATATCGTAAAGCACCAGCACCTGACCGTCACAATTGGCGCCGGCCCCAATTCCGATCGTCGGTATATTTAACGCTTGGGTGATTTCATCGGCCAAAACAGTTGGAATGCATTCCAATACCAGAAGACTAACGCCTGCTTCCTCAAGAATGAGCGCATCCTCCAAAATCAACCGAGCAGTTTTACTATCCTTGCCTTGGACCCGATAAGATCCCAGTTGGTTGATCGACTGAGGTAACAACCCCAAATGAGCACAAACAGGAATTCCTTCCGACACTAAAGTTTTAACTATCTCCGCCCGTTGACGCCCACCTTCCAGCTTGACCATCCGGGCATTTCCCTGCTGCATTAACCGAGCGGCATTAGTCACCGCCCGACCCGGTGATGAATAGCTGACGAAAGGCAGGTCCGCAACGATAAAGGCACGGCTACATCCGTTGGATACACACTTGGTGTGATATACCATATCGTCCATCGTCACTGGGACCGTACTGTCTCGACCCTGAATGACCGATCCCAACGAATCACCAACCAGTACAATATCGATTCCAGCGTTATCCAATACCCTGGCAAAACTGGCATCGTAGGCGGTTAAGCAGGTAATTTTTTCACGACTGCGTTTCATCCCCGCCAGATCGACGATAGAAATCGGTTTTTGGATTTGTCCTGACGTCGAATACATCGGAGTAATGATTTAGGAAATGCGCTCTAATCCATCCGGCGGGCAGGTTTCAAGCAGCATCTTTATAGGACCTCTCCCCGGGATTCTAAGACTTGGGCTAATTTCAGCAAGCGGATACAAAACAAATGCTCGTTCGCCAATACCATAATGGGGTACGGTAAGTTTCGAAGTATGGATGATATCCTGACTATAAAGCAAGATATCAAGATCCAGTGTACGCGGTCCCCACCGGTCCCCGGTTCGCGCCCGACCTTGCAGGCCCTCTATTCCCTGCAACGCTGTCAATAACTCGAATGCCGAAAGTGTTGTCTCCACTTCAACAACGGCATTAACATAGTCTGGCTGATCGGATGGACCCATCGGTCCACTTCTATACAGACTGGAAAAAGCGGCCTCCCGGACGTTGTTAATGTGCCCGATAGACAACCTGGCTGTTTTAAGTTGAGCCACCGGGTTGTTTAAATTGCTTCCCAAACCGATGAATGCCGAGACCATATTGATCGACAGCTAATTCATTGGGCTGTTGTCGCCGAGCGCTCCTGATCGGATCGCTTACGACGGGATCTTTTTTTTCGGCGAACTCTTGTGCCCTGGGTCATCCTTATTTGATCATCACCTGACGCCGCTTGAAAAGCCGTCCACCATTCGGCAAGCTGAGGATCTGCTTCTCCTGTTTTCGATCGGAGAACGAAAAAATCGTAGGCCGCCCTAAACCTCGGCCGCGCCAACAATCTATAAGGTGCGCCTCCAACAGTTTTTTTAAACGCCCATTGCAGATTCCAAACCTCCCGCACCTGGACACTAACCCTGCGTGGGATACTTAAAAACTTAACCTGCCTTAAAATAACTTCCCCCACCGCTTCGTGAAAAGCACTGGACTCATTCTGGCCCAGTTTAATTTTTTGATCAATCGCGACGCGCAGGGGCTCCCATAAAAAAATCGCGAATAAGAAATAGGGGGTAACCGTTTTCCCCTCAGCCAATCGCCTATCGGCATTTTCTAAGGCTTTTGCTATAAAAATCAAAGGGAAATTTTCGTTTGGAGTTTCCAAGCATTTGTCCGTGTCGGGGAATAGGACTTTAAATAAGTTATAGTGTCGTAGTTGTTCGAATGTCTGAACGGCGCATCCCGACAAGAACAGCTTTAGCACTTCGTCGTATAAACGAGGAGGGGGTACATCGCGAAGCAAAAACGAAAAATCCTTAATCGGCAACGCACAATCTTCGTGAATATTAAAGCCGAGCTTAGTCGCGAATCGAATCGCCCGTAGCATCCGCACCGGGTCTTCCCGATATCGCTCATCAGGATTACCGATAAGGCGCAAGCTACCCGCTTGATGGTCCGCCATTCCCCCCACATAGTCCACCAGAGAAAAGTCGCGAATATTATAATACAAGGCATTAACGCTGAAATCCCGACGCCACGCATCCTCTTCGATGGTACCGTAGACATTATCGCGAATCAGCCGCCCGTTTTTAACCACCCGATCGCCTTTTTCCGACCCACGGAAAGTCGCAACCTCGACAATGTCTCTTCCGAAGTAAATGTGCGCCAAGCGAAATCGACGTCCGATCAAGCGGCAATTGCGGAATATTCGTTTTACATCTTCGGGACTGGCATCGGTGGCAACGTCAAAGTCCTTCGGCTCCCGCCCCAACAACAGATCCCGTACACACCCTCCGACCAAATACGCTTGATAATCGGAATTTTTTAAGCGGTATAATACCTTCAAGGCATTATCGCTAATTTGTGCACGGGAGATACAGTGTTCGGAACGCGAATAAACCGTCGGTTGACAATTCGCGGGCGAAGTATCCGAAGATTTGAACAAGTTTTTAACGAAACTAAAAATACCGAGAATTCTCTTTTTGTTTTTCGCTTATAATAGCACCGTTGCCGTTCCACGCAGCATTTAATTCCCCATTATCAACTTTATAATAGGCTTAGCTTTGCGATCAATGTACAACGCGACGTGGCTCGTGCTTGGGTTTTTGCTGATTTGGGGCCCGGATGCCATAGCCCATGGAGGCGTCTCAATCGAAGAAGATATCTGTGTTATTCAGATTGGATTTTTTAGGGCGCATTTCGCTGTTTATCAACCCCAGCAATCGGCGGACCAGGAATTTTGTGAAGATATTCCAGGTACAACCGATACCGTTTTTGTACTTAACTATCTCCACAATAGTCTAAAACATGCACCGGTCGACTTTCGAATTATCAAAGATGTCAATAATCTTGGTCGTTTCGCCAAATGGCAAGATATCGCACAACTCGAAAACATTGAGGAAGACACTGTCTTTTATCAGTCCCCGGTAATACGCCCCGAGGCCATGTTCAAGGCGGAGTATAAATTTGAAGAGCCAGGTGGCTACATTGGCATTGTGACCGCCAAATACCTCGCGAACGGAAAAATCTACAACGCTGTATTCCCTTTCGAAGTCGGTGGAAAAACCAATTTTGGAACTTTACAGCTGTTTATTCTTTTGGGGGTTCTGATTGAGATAATTTATTTGTATAGCAACGGTGTACTCGCACGCTGGTACGGAAAACTAAGAGTCTATTTGCAAAAAGAAATCAAAGAACGCCTGCCTAGATTTCACTAATCGGCCGTGGTTTTTCGATACCAGACCCTTGCGCGAAGCTGACGCCGACCCACCGGAGTTTCTCCTTGATATCATCATTTTCAACACAAGCGGCAATAGTCTTCATCCCCATCACCTGCCCCACTTCATTGATCGACTTTACCATCGCGTAGTCTATCGGATCGTCTAAAATGTTCTTGACTAACACTCCATCGATCTTAAGGTAATCGACTTTCAGCTTTGTTAGATAGCCGAAAGACGACAACCCCTTGCCAAAATCATCCAATACGAACCGGCAGCCGATTCTGCTAAGCACCGAAATAAAATGCGATACCGGCTTTAAATTCGATACCGCCGCGGTTTCTTTGATTTCAAAACAAATCTTGCCGGGAGGAACCGCTCTATTTTGGATGTCATTGAGAACAAAATCCAAAAAACCCACGTCCGCTATCGATTGCTCCGACAGGTTAATTGAAACCCATTTTAAAGCGGAACAGCATTGACCTCCAGAATTTAAGAGCGTGAGAGCATGACCGACCACCCACCGATCAAGCTGAGGCATTAGATTGTAGCGCCCGGCGGCGGGCAGGAATGCGCCCGGCTCAATAATATTGCCTTTAACATCCACCATCCGCAGTAGAAGTTCATAGCAACGGTCAGTGTCCGGCAATTCCATCAGAGGTACGATGGCTTGGGCATGGAGAGTGAAACGATCTTCGTCCAGGGCTTGGTTAATTCTTTCTACCCAGTGCATTTCGCCATGTACTTTAACAATTTCTTCATCTTTCTTTTGGTAGCTATGAATCCGATTCCGACCCAACTCCTTGGCTCGATAACAGGCTGCATCGGCGCGTTTCATTAATTCAGTCACACTGACGGTTTCGTCCGTGAACGCTGTCAAACCTATACTAACGCCAATTCGGAAGACTTGTTTTTCCCAGTAGAACTGATAGTCAAGAACCGACTTCAATATTGAATCGGCAATTTTTAGAGCATCCTCAACCAAACAATGCTCCATCAATATCCCGAATTCATCCCCACCCAGACGCGCAAGCGTATCGGCCCGGCGCACCTTGGATTGAAATTCCGTACTGATTTGTCGTAATAGCTCATCCCCCGCCGTGTGACCACAACTATCATTGACCCCTTTAAAATGATCTAAATCCATAAAAATCAGTGTATGCATTGCCTTTGTTCTAGGATTTCCGGACAGCAACTTTTCCAATCGAATCTCGAATTCGCGCCGGTTTATCAGCCCTGTAAGTCCATCGTGGCTTGATTGGTAGGACAGTTCTTTAGACAATTCGTATTCTTGAGTGACATCCTCCTGGATACTGACGATATGAGAAACATTTCCATGCTCGTCTTTGACCGGGGAAACAATACTTTTTAACCTAAAACGTTCACCATTCTTTTTCTTGTTGTAAAAGTCACCACGCCATTCGGTTCCCGACAATATCGTATTTCTCATCTCTTGATAGATTTCGTCAGGTGTTTCAAATGCCGCTAGCATCCGTGGGCTGTGGCCCATCACCTCTTTTGCCGTATAACCGGTGACTACTGTGAATTGTGGATTGACATATTCGATCATGCCCCGCCGATTGGTAATCAACATTATCGAGCCACTCGATTCAATAGCACACGCCAGGGTATTCCGTTGCGTATCCAACCGATTGCGGTCAATAATATTAGCGAGAGTGCGGGCTACCTCGTATAGAAATTGTTGTTCGCTCGGACCGAATCGATGCCCATGCTTAACATAGAGCTCAAGGACACCTAAGGGAGAGCCGCCCTCCACAACAATAGGAACATGGTAATGACGCTTCGGCGTTAGCCCGTTAATGAAAATTTGACGATCGCCATCGACGCTATTTTTGGACGCCACTAGTTGAACCTGTAGGCCGCGACCACAAGGACAGCGTCCGCACGCCGCTTGGTCACATGTTTCGAGCGAGGGCTTATACAGGTTATGGGAAACCTCCGGTTCAAGGCGGTCCCATTTTTCGTCGACAAGAAATATGCAACCTTTTTTTCCAAGGGAATACAGGAAACATCCAGGACAACCTGAAGGATTTCCTTAAGCATTTCACCGAACGGTATGGATTGCAACGATATGGAAATAATTTCGTTAAGCGCCGTTTGCGCATGACTCCGCTGTTTAAAATAAGCTACGGTATCGAGATTATTATCGATCGTATTTTGCAATGAATAACATTTCTCTCGTAATTCGGCAAGCTCGGTACTGCGCGGATTCATAATATCACTAACATCGAATTTTCCTGAAAACCGGTACTCCGTAGCAACTTATACGGATTCATGTTTCCCGAACCGCTTCCAAGATGCCACTGAGCGGTTCCGGTTTGCCGATGCCATACCCTTGTACGTAGTTAACGCCAATGATTCTGAGCATATCCCTGATTTCATCATTTTCAACAAACTCGGCGATGGTCTCCATCCCCATCAACTGACCGACCTCATTGATTGACTTCACCACCGCGAAGTCGATCACATCATCGACAATATCTTTTACGAACATGCCGTCGATCTTCAGATAATCGACTTGTAGATTCTTCAAATAGCCGAATGACGACAACCCACTGCCAAAATCATCCAATGCGAAGCGGCACCCCATACGTCTCAATACCGACATGAACTTCGATGCCTTATTTAAATTCGATATCGCCGCAGTCTCGGTGATTTCAAAACAAATTTTCTCAGCCGGAATTGCTTTTTTCTGCATTTGATCGAGAACGAAATCCAAAAACTCCATGTTGGTAATCGATTGGCCCGAAAGATTTATAGAAAATTGTATTGGACTGGAAGCATGTTCGCTTCGAACATGGTAATGTGAAAATACGGCGTTTACGACCCAACGGTCCAGTTTCGTGATCAGATTGTACCGCTCCGCCGATGGCAGGAAGGCACCCGGTGGAATGGTGTTGCCGTCATCATCGATCATCCGTAATAAAATTTCGAAATGATGTGGGTCGTCCGGTGATTCATTAACCGCGACGATAGGTTGGGCATAGAGAACAAAACGGTCTTCCTCCAGTGCTTGGTTAATCCGTTCCACCCATTGCATTTCGCCATGCTGCCTGACGAGATCTTCATCTTCGGCTTGATAGATATGAACACGGTTTCGACCTAGATCCTTGGCCATATAGCAAGCCGCATCGGCGCGTTTCATTAATTCTTCCAAGCTAACCGTTTCTTCCGTAATCGCTACCAAACCAATACTGATGCCGATCTTGAAGTTGCGCCCTTCCCAATTAAACTGAAAATCCATGGCCGCCTTCAATATCAAGTCCGCAACCCGTTGACCGTGTTCCGGTGAACAATGCTCCATCAATATTCCAAACTCGTCCCCACCCAACCGCGCAAGGGTATCGCTCTTACGCACCATCGCAAGAAACCCCACGCTGATTTGGCGCAGGAGCTCATCTCCCGCACTATGCCCGCACGTATCGTTAACTACCTTGAACTGATCCAGATCCATGAAACATAAGACATGTTCGATTTTGTCCTGACCGCTCTCAGACACAGCTCGTCCCAAACGAATCTCGAATTCACGTCTATTGACTAAGCCCGTCAGTTCATCGTGGCTGGCCTGATAAGATAATTTTTGGGCCATTTCGTACTGCTTGGTCACATCCTCCTGGATGCTCACTATATGGGAAATCTCTCCGTGGTCATCTCTAATCGGAGACACTATACTTTTCGACCAGTAACGCTGGCCGTTCTTTTTCTTGTTGTAAAAGTCACCCCGCCATTCATTTCCGGATAAAATCGTTTTCCTCATCTCTTCGTAGATTTCATCGGGTGTTTCGTAGGCATCCATTATCCGGGGACTTTTACCCATGACTTCTTCCGCCGTATAACCGGTAACGACGGTGAATTGCAGATTGACATATTCAATCCTGCCATAATGATCCGTAATTATGATGATTGACCCACTGGATTCGACCGCACGGGATAGGGTTTGCAGTCTGGTTTCGGTTTGGTTTCGGTCAATAATAGTGGCCAGCGCACTGCCCACCATGCTTAGAAACTGTTGCTCGGTCGAGTCGGGTTGATGCCCATGCTTTACATAAAGGTTTAAAACACCGACGGTGAGGCCCTTGGAAACAATCGGGACATTATAGTGACCATGAGGCGTTATTCCCGCAGGTAGATTCTCGTGATCGGCATCGACGCAATCTTTAAATACCAGTCGCTGTGACTGTGCGGCGCGGCCACAAAGACAGCGCCCAAAAGCCACATTGGCGCACATTGTGAGCAGAGGTTTGCCTAAATTGTGGTAAACCGCCATTTCAAGGGTTTTCCTGTGTTCTTTAACCAGAAAAATGCAACCTTTTTTTTCCAAGGCAAGCCAGGGAATCTCTAATACCAAAAGAAGAACTTCCTTCAGGATCGTATCGAGTAATTTTGGTTGTAGCGAGGTGGAAAGGATATTGTTTAGCGCTGCCTGTACGTCCGTAAGCCGTTTAAAATCAGCAACGGTCTTACGATTTTTTTCGACCTCTTTAGATAAAATATCATATTTTTCACGTAATCCAGCAAGCTCTGTATTCGCCGAACTTAAGATGTCACTCCTTACATTAAGCCACCGGCTCTGCCGGTGCGATGCAAATAGGCTCTGCCGTTCCAGCGTAAAGATTTGTTAAATTCACTTGGTCATCCGTCAAGGTAATAAGAAGAATTGGATCACGCTGAAACATCGGAAAAAACAATAGATGGAACATTAAGGGATTAATATTCAGAGCAGTTTCAAAAATATGTTTCCAGTTTGATGTGGAATTATTTATTGAAAGTTATGCTAGTTCTTTGGGGTTGAGGATTCCACCTAAATATAAGCTCTTAGCCCCCTTCAAGGGGCTTCCTCAAACCACCCGCTATGCGGGTGGTACTTGATTACTCGTCAGTCACGAGTTCTATCCGATTTGACGTAACTATTCAGGCCCTGAATTCATTTTTTCGATGTGTCACCTCGACCAACGGAAGAAAGTCTTATCACCCATTGATAGCTCTGCGCTTTAAGATTGCCCACTGGTGTTCATAAAAGATGAGTAGTGTAGAAAATAGAAATCGATAATTACGACTAGACATTTGCTAAAAAAACACGGATCCTTCTTTTCTTTGTAGAAGTACAGATGGAAGGAGGAGACCCCGTGCAACAGTATATTTCTCAGAGTTTAGAAAGCTTTCAAAGCGTTTTTTCCAGATCGAGTACTTGGTTGTTGTTCTGCGCCATTGTGATTGGATTTATGGGGGCAGGAGAAATGATCGGCGTGACGTCGTTGTGTCGTTTCTGGCTATTAGATGAACTTGGTTATTACCGCTTGCTCCGTTTTTTTAGATCCAAAGCGTATGTCTATGGGGCGTTGCTCGATGCTTGGCAAGATTTTGTGAATCGCCAAGGAAAATCCGTTTAAGTAGCTGGACGAGCGATACTTCTGGGTGACCATACCGCGGTGATCAAAGATGGACGCAAGATGCCCGGCGTGGTATCGATGCACGAGTCATCGGAGACGCAAACGAAACCCGGCTATTTTCGGGCCCAATGTTGGGGCAGCATTGGCATCTTGATCGGGTCGTTATCCGCTTGTTTTTGTTGTCCTTTGCAGCTTCAAATTCATCAGGGATGGGCTCATTTAGGGTTGAACGACGAGCGCGATAATCCATGTCGGATCAAGCTCACCGACCGCTTGGTGGCCATGGCGATTCATTTTGCGGTGACGAATCACTGTCTGTGTTATTTGGTGTTGGATGCCTTTTTTTCAACCGGGGGCGTATTTCGAGCTTGCCACTATTATTCAATCCAGCATCAGGCGCGGTGGGTTGAGGTGCTGGTCAAAGCCAAGAATAGCTATGTGGGTTATTTCCCCGCGCCACCGAAACCCGCCTCTCGACCCGGACCTCAGCCGCTCTATGCGAGAAAGTGTGTTTAAGAGAATGCTTCGACCACCTTCATTTGTTTGAGACGGTGACCTGTCAAGTCTACGGTAAAACCGAATCCATCCGGGTTATGACGCTTACACTGTTATGGCGGCCCATCGCTGATCAGGTGTTATTTATTCTCGCCGTCACCTCAAAAGGCCCAATGGTTCTAATGAGTTCCGATTTAACGCTGTCAGCCATTGATGCCGTTGAACTGTATTGTGCTAGAACCCGCATTGAAATCATGTTCGCGATGTTAAAGCATGTGATCGGCGCCTTTAAATTTCGTTTTTGGACTAAAAAATTGCCAAAACATTCTAGACGCCCCTTTTCCAATCGTCTTCTCAAAGCCCCACAGCCCCAGGATATTCATACCGTTCAAGCGTGCTGGCGAGCCTATGAAATCTTCGTGCTCTGTGCCTCCATTGCCTTGGGGTTAATGCAATTGATTGCGCTCCAGTATCAAGATACGATTTGGTCTGAGCACTCGCTTTATCTTCGCACTCAATCGCGTGATTTGCCATCGGAGAAAACCGTCAAGCAAATTTTAGCGCCATTGTTCCTCAAACAATTCTTTCGACTTGAGGAAAATGGCATGATTCAACAGATCCGTGCCCGCTTGATGGCTGTTTCCGATGAAATAGATGACGATTAAACTGAATGAGGCGTTCTATGCTCTAATTCTCTGCGATCTTCAAAATTTTTCATCAAACATACTACGATGGAGAGGGTAGTTTTGCCCCGCTTTTCTCGCTGTTAACTCACGACTGCCGAGTTAATATATTCTCGACTCGGTTGATCAAATGTTCCTCAACCTGTGTCTTGTATTCAAATTGCTTGTTCGAAAAAGACATCCCGTCATTGTCTTGATTGCCACTTAACAAATTTCCCCTTTGATCGACAATGGTAACTTGTTGGGATTCAAGTTCCGGTACACTAGAGGCTACCAGATGAATAATCGCCTCGACTTGACCTTTTTCCAAAAAGCGGCCCGAATACAAATCCAATATAACCGACGCACTGGATTTTTTACGTTTTCTGAGAAAGATTGTCTGTTTAGGTAAGGCCAAGTGCACCCGGACCGATTTTACACTTTGAACCATCATAATCGAGCGGGCGATTTCACCCTCTAATGCTCTTTGGTATAAAGCTATCTCACGGGTTTGACTCATCCCAAAACCGGAATCTTTATCCAGCAAATCAAAACCTGCGCTGTTACTCTTGGGGAAACCCTGCGCTGACAGTTTCATCCGCACTTCATGAACCGCGGTTTGAGGCACCAAAATGGCTCCGTTGGTGGATTTTACTTTGTAAGTAACCCCCAGCTTGTCCAATGCATCCAATAATTCTCCAGCTTCTTGATCGCTGACGCTCGCGTAAAGCAAGGCATAGTTCGGAGTTTGCGACCACAACGCCACGGCGACACCGATGGCGACCGCAACCGCCAAGCCAATAATCACGCCGACCTGGCGGGCCATGGAGAGTCGCGCCGTGCCCCTGAGCGCCGGATGAAGATTTGCTCCTTCCACTAGTTGTTTGTGTTCGCTTTGCAGTACACTTTTGCCGTCCGATTCACTAAGTTCCATTTTAACCTCGATTAGAAAGTTTGAATTACATCGGCATATTCATAACTTCTTGGTAGGCATCGACTAGCTTATTGCGCACCCGCAACATCGATTCAAAAGAAATACTGGCTTTCTCTAGCGAAACCATCACCTCCGCCAAATCGGCATCGGTATCTCCGGTCTCAAAAGCTTTCGCTAATTGTCCCGCCTTCATCTGTGTATCGTTGACTTTGTCAATGGAGTCTTTAAGAATCTGAGAAAAATCGGTATTAACAGTCTGGTCGGGAGGGGTGTTGCTCGATTGCGCCGCGACAAGGCGCATTTGCGTCAGTACATTTTCGATTTCAACGTTGCTCATGGTAAATTTCTAGTAAAAAATGATTGGATATCCGTCTTCAACAGGGTAGCGCTACGCCATCATCGCGTATTCGGGCGATTTTATACCTTAGGGTTCGTGGGCTGATGCCAAGGCGTTCGGCGGTCGATTTACGGCTCCCTTTTTCTTCAATCAGGGTCCGCAAAATAATTTGATCCTCCATGGACTTCAAATTGTCGTCCAATTTATTTAATGTTTCGCCCTCGTACTCCCCGACTGGATCAGCACAATTCCCGGTCCCATCTTCTAGTACAATATCGTCAATCGCAATGGTGTCGCTAGCACAAATAATTAAAGCTCTTTGCACGACGTTTTCCAGTTCTCGGACATTCCCGGGCCAGTGATATTTCAGCAGCAGATTGATAGCTTCCGGCTCAAATTCCGGAACAATCTTGCCAGTTGGTGAATATTTTCCTAAAAAGCTTTTTGCCAGCGGAATTATGTCCGAGGACCGCTGCCGTAATGGTGGTATACGCAGTGGAAATACATTCAATCGGTAAAACAGATCCTCACGAAAACGCCCTTTCGAAACTTGTTCCTTCAAATTTAAATTGGTTGTCGCCAATACCCGTACATCCAATTTGATCACCTTGTGACCACCCAAGCGTTCGACTTCCTTTTCCTGGAGTACACGAAGTATTTTTGCCTGTAAGGCCAAATCCATTTCGGAAATTTCATCGAGTAACAGGGTGCCTTTTTGGGCCAATTCAAATTTCCCAAGCGTGGCTTGATGCGCTCCGGTAAAAGCGCCTTTCTCGTATCCGAATAATGTCGCTTCCAACATATTCTCAGGGATTGCCGCGCAATTTATGGCGATGAAAGGCTCTGCTTTTCGATTGGAACATTGATGGACATGACGGGCGATTATTTCCTTGCCGGTTCCACTCTCTCCCTGGATCAGGACCGTCACATCCGCCTTGGATACTCGTGAAGCTAATTCGAATAACTTCCGCATATTGGCATCCTTGACGATGCAATCTTTGGCCGAGGGCTGGGACGCCATTAAATTCCGGTGCACTTGCCGAATCAGGGTATCCGCCTCGAAAGGTTTAACCAGATAATCGATGGCGCCCGCCTGCATCGCTTCAACCGCACCTTCGATGGTGCCATAAGCTGTCATCAACAATACTGGGAGGTCTGGTTTTTGGGCTTTAATCTTCGAAAGTAATGTCAGGCCATCCATTTTTTCCATATTGACGTCGCTGATCACCATCCCAAAAGACCGCGCCGAAAGTTGCTTTAATGCTTCAACACCATTTGTCGCGGATGTAGCCTGATACCCCGCCAAATCCAAGGTATCGCACAGTGCGGACGAAAGCGCGGCATCGTCTTCCACTATCAATATATTCGAGTTTTGCATTAATTGGCTCCTTTAATCCCATCGCGGAGCGATAACCCGCTGGGTAACAATTCAGTTTGACGAACGCTCGGAATTTTTAAATAGAATTGACTAAGGCCGGTTTGTAGCGATTCGCACCAGACTTGTCCACCGTGGGCTTTAGCAACTCGGTCAACGACCGATAAACCCAAACCGGTGCCCTTAGATCGTGTAGTAAAAAATGGTTCGAAAATTTTTGCCCTGATGTCTTGTGGAATGCCGGGTCCGTTGTCGCTCACCACAAATTGTATGAATTCCCCCCCCATCGTCCGATATTTCCAATTTCACGAAACCTTCCGATTGAATTGCCTCAAATGCATTGGTTAGCAAGTTGGTTAATGCACCGGACAGGGCCTTATCGTTTGCTTCGATTCGATCAATAGTTGTTCGGTTTTCGACGCTAAACTCCACGGATGTATTAACCACGAAACTATCCACCACATCGGTCAATGTGTTTACTAACGCCTTAAGCGACACCTGCTCGGTAACAAGCTGTCCATCCTTCGCGAACACTAGCATGTCGTTGACCTGCCTTTCCAAAAATTTCAAACGTTCGTATAGTTTTTTCGAAAACTTTTGCCGCTGATTATGATCTAAATCACCCTTGCGCAAATGCGACGCATACAACATTGCGGTCGCTAAGGGCGTCCGAATTTGATGCGCGATACTGGCCACGGTTTTACCCAGCGCCGACAATCGTTTTTGCTGTTCCACCAGCCCTTGCAGCACTCGAATTTCGGTCACTTCGGTGAGAAGTATGATCTGCCCCTGTCCTTCACCCAGTGAATTACTCGACAAACTCAAAACCTTTCCAGCTTTGGATATTTTTTCGTGGGGATCTTCAGAGCCGGAGCTAAGAACGGTCTCGGCGAGATCTTGCCACCGCCGACCCACTAAATCATCGTTTAATAGGTCGCCAGCTGCTTTGTTATGTTCGGAAATTTTACCTTCGCCATCAACAACGACGACCCCCACGGGCAGAGCATCAAGTAGTGTTTGAAGGCGATTCGCAAGCCGTTCTTTTTCACTCAGCGTCTTTAAACGCGCATGCCTGGCGACAACCAGTTCTTGGGTTAAACAGGCGACCCGGTTTTCCAAATCCTGGTAAGAATCAGTGAGGTTTTGCGACAAGCGGTTAAAAGCCTGAAACGCGTCTTGCAACTGGTCAATCCGGTTAAACTGTGTTTGTGGGTTCAAAACTTATCTCTGTTCTGGCGAATACCCAGAACTAAGCAATATCTAAGCCAATCCCCTGTTTAATGGATTATCATACTGTTATTAGAAATTGCATCTGATAACGTCAAATTGTCGTCATGCCCTCGTGACGTTGAATATTGAATTTGCGCATTTTTTCAACCAGCGTCGTTCTGCGCATTTTAAGAAGTTTGGCGGCATGGGCTACGACACCGTCGCATTCATCTAAAGCCCGCCGTATCAGATCGCACTCTAATTGTGTTAGATGTTCGCGCAGATCCATTCCGTTTTCAGAAAGTTGAGGCAGGGAATTTTGGGTGGAATCAATTGGTGCCACACCTTCGGTTACATTGGGTTTCTCGGGCGCCTTAGCGGCAACCGCTGGCGACAAACCTTGAAACTTTTCGGGCAAGTCCGTAACGTCGACTATGCCACAGGGATTCAGAATGACAAGACGCTCCACCAGATTAGCAAGTTCACGCACATTCCCGGGCCAGTCATATTGCTTGAGTACTTGCATCGCGGACGACGTAAATCGAACCGATCCACGCTTTTCATTTTCTATGCGCGCTATCAGATCACCGACCAAGACCGGAATGTCCTCCGCCCGTTCCCGCAACGCCGGCACGTCAATCGGAAATAAATTCAATCGGTAAAACAAATCCTCTCTAAAACGATTTTGCGCAATTTCCTCTTCAAGATTACGGTGGGTTGCGGAAATAATCCTGACATTACATACCATGGTCTTGCTGCTGCCGACACGCTCGAAGGTTTTTTCCTGCAGAACTCTGAGCAGTTTAACCTGCATAACCAGGGGCATATCGCCGATTTCATCTAAGAACAAAGTACCGCCCTCGGCCATTTCGAAACGTCCCTGGCGCGAGCTTAGCGCACCGGTAAATGCGCCTTTTTCATGGCCGAATAATTCGCTTTCCAAAAGTTCCGAGGGAATGGCGCCGCAATTGATGGGTACAAAGGGATTATGACGGCGCGAAGAATAGTAATGTAGGTTGCGAGCTATGACTTCTTTTCCTGTTCCCGATTCACCTAAGATCAATACAATCGCATCGGTTTCGGCAACCTGCTGAATTAACGTTCGAATTTTTTGGATTCGATGGCTGCTTCCGGCCAGACTTCTAAACAATTCCAATGAACGCCGGTCTTCTCGCCGTCCACTTTCACGATAGACTTTAAGTTTTTGAAATGTTTTAGTCAGTTTTGAGTGGGTAGTCGGCCATTCCTGGACCACAACAATCAAATCGTCCAATGCCGATGGAATTATCGGTATCGAATCTTTGTCCGCCACCAATACGATCGGGATACCGTTCTCGTGCTTATTCAAAGTCTTGACAATCGAAGCCAAACGTTCCACTCCGTTGCCGATCATCACCGTGCAAAACGTGCTGATTTCATCCAATATTTCGCTGGAATTCGAAAAATCGCTGAGTATTACTTCATATTCAAGAAATTCAAGAACCTTCTTCAGCTCGTTTCCACGTTCCGGAGCCGAATCGATTAGCAAAATTCGTTTACTACTCATATTCGCCTCGGTTTATTTTTATCCTACGCAAGTACTTTGGTCCTCTTTGGCGGATTGGGAATTTTAAGGCAAGAAACCAAATTTCGATTGCGGTCGAATAATGGACTGTTCCTGCTAAGATCACTCAAAGTTAAGCATTGATTTTTTTGTATGTCAAATTTTGTCGAATCCATAAGCTCAGGTTCCACAAGCAGGCTCCTCATTCGTAATCAGTTAGAACAAAAAGATTTTTTGGGTTGTGAATTCAAATAGTGTTTAATATTATATTTGATCCTTGAATTTGATCGCGGTGTTCCTCATAATGGGAGTTTTTGTCACCGTGGGCAGAAAATAAGAGGGGGGTTTTGGGGAAACATGACAAAAGGGAAATTCAGCGGTTGGTTTCCATTGCTCTGACAGCCCCGCAATAAATCTTGTAGCGTTCAATAATCTTTCGGTGAAATTTTATACCCGTATTAATTTTAGTTGGGATTTTCAAGCATGGCTATAGCAATAGCATTGGTTTTAATTGTCATTGGATCGGTCTGGTTTCACTTCTGGAGCCCATGGTGGTTTACTCCGCTATCATCGAACTGGAGTCCAATGGACGATACAATGATGATCACTTTTGTGGTTTGCGGGGTTGTCTTCGTCGCCGTCAACTTTTTTATGGCCTATGCCTTGGTTCGGTTTCGTTATAGTCCAGACCGGAAAGCAGTATACGAACCGGAAAATAAGAAACTTGAGTTATGGCTAACTGGGTTGACCACGGTGGGTATCGTGATCATGTTAGCCCCCGGCCTGATAGTTTTAGCCGATTTCGTCCACGTCCCGAAAGACGCCTCGGTTGTTGAGGCGGTGGGTAAGCAATGGCAGTGGAGTTTTCGTTTCCCCGGCAAAGACGGTGTATTAGGTAATGCCAAACCCAAACTTATCAGTTTTCAAAACCCCTTTGGTTTGAATCCTGAAGATCCTAATGGGCAAGATGACGTGTTGATTTCCAACAACGAACTCCATCTTCCCATAGACAAGCCGGTCCAAATCCTATTGCGTTCCAAAGATGTCATTCACGACTTCTACGTTCCGCATTTCAGAGTTAAAATGGATGCTGTACCGGGCATTATTACAAGTCTGTGGTTTACCCCTACGAAACTAGGACGATTCGACATCGCCTGTGCTGAATATTGCGGAGTTGGACACCATACCATGCGTGGCGCGGTTTTCGTCGAAGACGAAATTACCTTTCAGGCATGGCTGGATACCCAACCGACCTTCGTGCAGACGTCCTCCAAAAAATCCGTGGGCGCTGGAAACAAATTGGTTGAGCAAGGACGTGATCTGGCGGAAGAACAGGGTTGTCTCGGTTGTCATAGCGTAGACGGGAGCGCCAACGTTGGACCAACCTGGAAAGGTTTGCTCGGTAAGATTGAAAAAATCGTTGGCGGTACTACCGTCAAAGTTGATGAAGCTTATTTTAAAGAGTCAATTCTCGATCCGAACGCGAGTGTAATCGACGGTTATTCCCCGATCATGCCTCCTTATGAACTGAGTAACGACGAAATCGATGCCTTAATCGCTTTTACCGCCTCGCTTTCGTCCACCAACGAGGTAGGGGATGATTTGGTCAGTCTAGGAGAGGAACTCGCGGAAGAACAGGGTTGCCTCAGTTGCCACAGCTTGGATGGGAGCGCCAGCGTAGGGCCAACTTGGAAAGGCCTATTCGGAAAAACTGAAACCATGACCGACAACAGTACGGTAGTAGTTGATGAAGCCTATTTGAAAGAAGCCATTGTCAGCCCGAATGCCACGGTGGTAGCGGGTTTCTCGCCCATGATGCCGCCCTACGAATTAAGCGACAAAGAGCTCGATGCGCTAATCGCTTATACAAAAGCCGTTAAATAGGATCGAATTGGGCGAAAGAAAAATTCGAACACCGACATTCAAATCGATTTTGAATAACAAACAAGTAGCATAGAGAGGATTTTGATGACACAAGCTGGGTATCAAGAGGATTTACCACTCCACGATCCGACAAGTTTTTGGACAAAGTACGTCTGGAGCCAGGATCATAAAGTCATTGCCATTCAATACACACTGACCGCTATAGCGGTGGGATTCGTGGCTTTGGTAATGTCTTGGTTCATGCGAATCCAAATCGGATTCCCGGGGAGCTTCTCCTTTATCGATCCAAGCACGTATTACCAGTTCGTCACCATGCACGGTATGATAATGGTGATTTATCTGCTTACCGCGATATTCCTCGGGGGTTTTGGCAACTATCTCATCCCGCTCATGGTGGGTGCAAGAGACATGGTATTCCCCTTCGTCAATATGTTGAGCTATTGGGCCTACTTGCTGTCGGTAATTGTCCTCATGGCAAGTTTCTTTGTCCCTGGCGGTCCAACAGGCGCAGGTTGGACCTTGTATCCCCCACAGGCTATTTTACCGGGAACCCCAGGCTCGGATGGCGGCATCGTTTTGATGCTTATTTCCCTGATATTATTCATTGTCGCGGCTACTATGGGTGGTCTGAACTACGTAACCACTGTGTTACAGGCCCGGACGCGCGGAATGACATTGATGCGCCTGCCCTTGTCGGTTTGGGGGATTTTCATGGCGACTGTCCTCGCGCTGTTAGCTTTTCCCGCCCTGTTTGTCGGTGGGGTGATGATGTTGTTTGACCGGCTTTTGGGCAGCAGTTTTTTTATGCCCGCTGTCGTTTCCATGGGGCAAATGCTTGAATACGAAGGTGGTAGCCCTATTTTATTCCAACACATCTTCTGGTTTTTCGGCCACCCCGAAGTCTATATTGTCGCGCTCCCAGCTTTTGGAATCGTTTCCGATCTCATCAGCGTCCACGCGAGAAAAAACATATTCGGCTACCGGATAATGGTCTGGGCCATCGTGGGTATCGGTGTGCTTAGCTTTGTCGTTTGGGCGCACCATATGTACGTCAGCGGGATGAACCCTTATTTTGGTTTCTTTTTTGCGAGCACCACCCTTATCATCGCCGTTCCCACAGCTATCAAGGTGTACAATTGGATATTGACGCTGTGGCAAGGCAACATCCATTTTACGGTACCAATGCTGTTTGCGGTCGCTTTCGTCAGCACATTCACACTCGGGGGAATTACTGGCCTGTTTCTGGGCAACGTGGTCATCGATCTCCCGCTTTCTGATACTTATTTTGTAGTCGCTCACTTCCATATGGTCATGGGGGTTTCGCCGATACTGGTGGTTTTTGGCGGAATTTACCATTGGTTTCCGAAGATCACCGGACGAATGTTAAACGATACTTGGGGACACATTCATTTCTGGTTCACCTTTTTGGGAACCTACGCGATCTATTTTCCCATGCACTATCTGGGCTTCATCGGTATGCCCCGGCGGTATTATGCTTACGAAGGCTACGAATTCATCCCGGAATCCGCCCAGGATCTTAATGTTTTCATTACCGTTGCCGCATTAGTGGTCGGCTTCGCTCAATTTATCTTTTTGTATAATCTGGCGTATAGCGCCTTTAAGGGCAAGCTGGCAGGAAGCAATCCCTGGAATGCCACATCGCTCGAATGGCAAACGCCTGACACCCCGCCGGTACACGGTAATTGGGGACCCAAGTTACCGGTGGTTTACCGTTGGGCTTACGATTACAGTGTACCCGGCATGAAAGAGGATTTTCTGCCGCAAAACCACCCGCCGGTTGGTGGCGACGAAGATGGCGATTCTGGTGCTCCCGTTGCCGAAGGAGCCTGAGGACCTTCGTGATGCCGCGAATAAAAGCTAAATCCTGGATGCCGGTTGAGGGACTGGTTGATGACTGGCAAGGTAGGTTTTCGTTAGCCGAACCTAACGAAAAATTTGGCTTGCGAGTCTTTCTAACCGTCGCGACCACCCTGTTTTTACTCTTGATAGTCTCTTATAACGTGCGGATGGGTCTCGCGGATTGGCGTCCCCTACCCGACCCAAGCCTACTTTGGGCGAACACCGCGGCGCTGATTTTGAGTAGTTTTGGATTGCAGTATGCTAAGGTCGGCGCTGATCGAAGTGACCTGAAAGCCCTACGATTTGGCCTGCTCAGCGGGGGTGTTTTTGCCTGGGCGTTTTTA
>CAXXSE010000003.1:0-70049 GCA_963664935.2 Methylococcales bacterium
AGAGAAGGCCGCTCATTCATAGCCCGCTGGCGCCCAACGAATTCAAAGCCAAGCACTTATTTCAGCCTAAGCGCATAATTGTTTTGGAGTAATGCTTCTTTCAGACTAAACTTCCTAACAATAACAACTTATCCCAAGCCTACGGAATAGTAAGGAGAAAAACATGGCCATCCTCATCATTAGTTTGCTAAGCGTTCTAGGTGCCGTGTATTTCGGATACCGCAGGGCGCCACTGTGGCAATGGACTCTATTTCTAGCCCTTGTGGCAGCTGCTATTACCATCAACCAATCGCCAATCAGTGTTTTTTTGCGACTGCTCCTATGGTCACCCATAGCATTACTGGCGCTATTGAATATCGCCAGGTTCCGTAAACTCATTTTTACAGGTCCGATGTACGCGCTTTTTCGAAAGCTCCTGCCGCCAATGTCCGAGACGGAACGCGAAGCTTTGGAGGCGGGTACGGTTTGGTGGGATGCCGAATTATTTGCTGGCCGTCCCGACTGGAATATTTTACTTGATACACCGGCGCCGAAATTAGATGAACGGGAACGCGCATTCATCGACGGCCCCGTCAACGAACTTTGTTCCATGATCGACGAATGGGACATCAATCGGGTCCGGCACGATTTGCCGCCGGAAGTATGGCAGTATCTTAAGGATGAAGGCTTTTTCGGGATGCTCATCCCTGAAGACGCAGGTGGGCTTGGTTTTTCCACCCAAGCTCAATCCGAAATCGTATCGCTGCTCGCTTCCCGGTCCCTAGCATTGGCTGTCACCGTGATGGTGCCAAACTCTCTCGGACCGGGTGAGTTGTTGCATCTATTTGGTACAAAACAGCAAAAAGACTACTATTTGCCTCGCCTTGCAAAGGGACAAGAAATACCCGCCTTTGCGCTCACCGGTCCATTTGCCGGTTCCGATGCGGCGTCAATGCGCGATAACGGTATCGTTTGCAAAGGGGAATATAAAGGCGAAACGGTCACCGGTATTCGTTTAAACTGGGAGAAACGTTATATCACCTTGGGTCCTGTAGCGACGGTACTCGGTCTGGCTTTTAAGCTTTACGACCCGGATGGACTACTTGATAGGGAAAAAGATCTCGGCATCACCCTTGCCCTTATCCCCACCAATTGGCCGGGAGTTGAAATAGGACGGCGCCATTCTCCATCGGGTCAAGCTTTTCAAAACGGACCTAACAGCGGCCAGGATGTATTTATTCCGATGGAATTCATCATCGGCGGCGAAAATGGCATCGGGAAAGGATGGGGTATGTTAATGGCCTGTCTGGCTGCGGGCAGAGCGGTATCGTTACCCGCCCTGGGCACCGCAACCACGAAATTCTGCGCTAAAATCACCACCGCCTATGCCCAAATTCGCAAACAGTTCAATATCTCTATTGGCCACATGGAGGGTGTGGAAGAAGCCTTGGCTCGAATCGTCGGCCAGGCTTACGTGCTGGAAGCCGCTCGACAGTTAACCAACACCGCCATCGATCAAGGCCAACAGCCTTCGGTGATCTCCGCAACACTTAAGTATGAAGCCACCGAACGCATGCGCCAGAGCTTCAACGATGCCATGGATATTCTTGGCGGCAAGGCAATCTGCGACGGGCGAAGTAATCTTTTGTTCAATGGCTATACCGCGATTCCGGTCGCTATTACCGTTGAAGGGGCCAACATATTGACCCGTTCGTTGATTATTTTTGCGCAAGGCGCCATTCGCTGTCATCCCTGGCTGTTCAAGGAAATTGAAGCGGCTAAAGACAGCGACCGTAAACGTGGACTTGACACGTTCGATAAGGCATTTTGCGGCCATATCGCCTATATTGTCGGCAATTTTTGCGGTGCGCTGTTCCATAATTTAACCCGCGCCGCTTATGTTAAAGCGCCGCCAAAAGATCGAGTCAGCCCTCGCACTTACGGTTGGTACAAAAAAATAGGGCGAGCCAGCCAGAATTTCGCCCTAATGTCCGATTTGACTTTGATGCTATTGGGCGGTGCCGTCAAGCGGAAACAGCGGATTTCGGCCCGTTTCGCCGACGTTATGTCCGAGCTGTATCTTATGTCGGCAGCATTAAAACGGTTCGAGGATGACGGTCGACCCGAAGAAGATCTGCCTTTCGTCAAATGGGCCATGGCCAATGGTTTCCAACGAATACAGGACGCCTACGAAGCCATTTTACAAAACTATCCATCCCGTCCGATAGCTTGGTTGCTACGCTGTATCGTATTTCCCTTCGGACGCCGTTTCGAACCGGTACGCGATCGGCTCGAACACGAAATGGTGGCAACCGTACTTAAACCAGGCCCCGCACGTGACCGGCTGACTCGTGGTGTTTTTCTACCGACCCAGGCGGATGAGCCACTCACCATTTTAGAACAAACTTTTAAGCAATCGGAACGCGCCGATGAGATCTGGAAATCCATGCGATCCGGAGAAAAAGCGGGAAAAATCAAACGGGGTTACGGGCCTGATTATTACCGGGATGCAGTCGACGTCGGAATCATTTCCAGCGATGAACAGCAATTCATATTGGATTACGAAATTGCGGTCCGAAAAGTCATTGATGTCGACGATTTTGCCGCTGATGAATTGACCAATCTCGATTCGCTTTCGTAATGGAATAAGGCTATGAAAACCATCACCAATCTTTCTCTCGATCATTGGATAGTTAAACAGGATGTCGAAGGCTATCTATGGGTTTATGCTGACCGTGCTAATGAATCGGTCAACAGCCTGTCACCTGGAATGATCATGGAAATCGTTCCAATTTTGGACTGGGCGGAATCCAATAGTGTTCCAGGGCTTGGATTTTTATCAGCGAAAACTACCGGTTTTATTGCCGGTTTTGACATTCGAGCCTTCGACGATTTCACTGGCGATAATCAAATAACTGAAGCCTTGGCGGACGCCAACCAATTATTCAACCGCATTGAAAATCTGCCTTTTCCCACCGCCTGTGGAATCGATGGGTTTTGTATGGGTGGAGGACTGGAGTTGGCTTTGGTTTGCCGGTATCGCGTAGCGCGCAATGACGATAAAACTCGTCTTGGCTTGCCTGAAGTCAAACTGGGTCTACATCCGGGTTTTGGTGGGACCATGCGATTGTGCCGATTAATCGGGGGAAAAGATGCGGTGCCGCTAATGCTTACCGGAAAAGCACTCCGCGCATCATCAGCGAGTCGGCTCGGTATTGTCGATAAATTGGTCGGCCCCCATGAAAATATCCAGTGGAGCATCCGTAAATTGTTAGTGCGAGGTGCTCCGGCACGGAAAGCAAATTTATTGCAAAGTTTATCAAATTCGACATTCGCGCGCCGTTTAATCGCACCTATCATGGTGAAGGAAACCGCCAAAAAAGCCAATCCGGAACATTATCCGGCGCCCTTTGCCATCATTAATTTATGGCAAAACCATGGAGGTAATGACTCGCAAATGGCAGAGCACGAAGCGCATTCATTCGCCAAACTCATGGATACCGCTACCGCAACCAATCTACGCCGAGTTTTCGGTCTTATGGAAGCGCTGAAAGCTCAGGGGAAAGGTGTGAAGTTCAAACCACGCCGGGTGCATGTCATCGGCGCCGGTGTCATGGGTGGTGATATTGCCGCGTGGTGCGCATTGCGTGGCTATGAAGTTACTTTGCAAGATCGGGCCATGGAATTTATCGAACCTGCTTTGCTACGTGCTAAAAAGCTATTTGGCAAACGATTGAAAACAAGCGCTCTACGAAAAGCAGCAAGCGTCCGATTAATTCCGGATCTTGTGGGCAGCGGCGTAAAGCGAGCCGATGTTGTAATCGAAGCAATCATTGAAGACCTCGGAGCAAAACAGAAACTTTTTACTAGCATCGAATCGAAAATGCGTTCGGATGCCATTCTGGCAACCAATACTTCCGCCCTACCCTTGGAAGATTTAGCATTCTCACTTAAACGTCCGGGCCAGTTTATCGGGCTTCATTTTTTTAATCCAGTTGCTGCTTTACCTTTGGTCGAGGTTATTCGAGCACAAAGCAGTAACATCGAAACCGTTAAACAAGGAGCCGCCTTTGTCAATGCTATTGGAAAATTTCCTTTGATCGCCAAGAGCGCTCCAGGATTCGTAGTCAATCGCGTATTAAGTCCTTATTTGATTGAAGCATTAAGGGCTTCGGATGAAGGTATCGCTTTGGAAGAGATAGATCGTGCGGCAAAGGCTTTCGGAATGCCTATGGGACCGATGGAACTTGCCGATCAAATCGGGCTTGATGTCTGTGTGCATGTTACCAAAACACTCGGAAATCAAGATGAACTAAGCTTGGTCGAAGCTAAATTAAATCCAATGATAAACGCCGGTAAACTCGGAAAAAAAAGTGGCGAGGGTAACTATGTTTGGAAAAATGGTAAACCGGTTAGGAAACAGGCGTCGAAATCCACAAGCGCATCAGAGCAGATGGAATTAGCCGAGCGTTTGATCGAGCCTTTACTCTCTGAATGCCGGGCTGTCCTGGATGACGGTGTGGTCGAAAATGCCGACCTTCTGGATGCGGGTGTGATTTTTGGTACCGGATTCGCCCCTTTTCATGGAGGTCCCCTGCATTATCAAGCTTCTAAAGGAAAATAGTTCCCGATGAATAATAACACTTTAAACCGTGTAGCCATCCTCGGCGGCGTTCGAACTCCCTTTTGCCGTTCAAATACCCTATACCAGGATCTCAGCAACCTGGACTTACTGTCAACCGCGTTACAAGGCTTGGTCGACCGTTTCGATCTAGCGGGAAAAACCATTGATGAAGTCTACGCCGGCGCAGTGACCACCCACTCAAAAGATTGGAATCTGGCCCGCGAAGCAGTACTGAGCACCGAATTATCGCCTTTGACACCGGCCACAACATTGATGCAAGCTTGCGGTACCAGTCTGCAAGCAGCGATGATCCTCGCCGCGAAAATCGCCGCTGGTCATATTGAATGTGGAATCGCCGCCGGTACCGATAGCACCAGCGATGCTCCCATTGTCTTTAAGCGAAAATTTGCCCACCGATTGATAAAAATCTCAAGAGCGCGTTCGATCGGCGAACGACTGAAACTCATCGGTGGAATCCGCCTGGGGGATTTTGTACCGCAACCGCCAAATCCGGCCGAACCGAGTACAGGATTATCGATGGGCCAACACGGCGAACTAATGGCAAAACAATGGAATATAAGCCGCGAGGAACAAGACGCTTTAGCCGTGGATAGTCATCACAAAGCGGCTGCGGCCTACGATGACGGAAAGATGGATACCCTTATCGTACCCTGCGCAGGTGTCTGGCGGGACAATAACCTTCGCCCGGATACCAACATCGAGCAGTTGAGTAACCTTCGAACGGCATTTGACCGATCAGACCAAGGTACCTTAACCGCTGGTAACTCGACACCGTTGACGGACGGGGCGAGTTCGGTCCTACTTGCCAGCGAAGCATGGGCGATAAAAAACGGTATCCCGGTACTCGCCTATCTGACCCATTCTCAAACAACCGCCGTCGATTTCATCGCGGGAGAAGGTCTATTGATGGCGCCAACGGTGGCCATGGCGCAAATGCTCAAGCGGGCCGGTCGAAGCCTGCAAGATTTCGATATATACGAAATCCACGAAGCCTTTACCGCACAGGTTTTATGCACGCTCAAAGCGTGGGAAGACCCGAATTATTGCAACGACAGGCTCGGTTTAGAGAAACCCATGGGAACCGTAGACCGAAGCAAACTCAACCCACGGGGTTCATCGTTAGCCGTGGGTCACCCCTTCGCGGCAACCGGCGCTCGAATTCTGAGTGATTTAGCCGATCAATTGGCGGAAAGAGGCTCTGGAAGTGGCGTCATATCGATTTGCACGGCGGGTGGTATGGGGGTTACTGCTATATTGGAGCGATAGCGCGGAATTCACAGCCTCCAAGGAACCAGGAACAGCACTTTAAGTGGTTACCTGGAAGCTATTAGGCCATATGCATCAAGACTTACCACTTCAACATTTAGATTGGCTTTAACAGGATGCTTTGTTGATAAAATCCGGTCGATAGTATCAAGCGTCGTAGCATGGAAATATCGCTCACCACATTTCAAACATACTTCCGCCTCTACATCTTCAACTATATAGAGCTTTCCCTTGAGCCAATGCTGGCGTTTAACCTTTTTTTTTGAAGTTTTGTCACCACAAAATTCACAATTCATGATTTCACCTATAGGGCATATACAGTAATTACTACCAGGTTAGCATGTTCTTTGAACCGGCATACAACATGAATCATCCTTTCATCCAGAGCTGGACCTTCTATACGGTATCTTGTCCCGCGTATATCTTCGGTCAATTTCTTTTCAATCCGTCCTTTAAGTATTGCATTTTCAACATCACCTCGCTCCAGCTCATCATCTAACATTTCCTCTTCCGCATGTGAAGAAAGGTAATATTCCCTATCAATGATTCTCTGCCGAATTCGCTGAAGTATTGCCATCCATATAAATTGCTTTCGTGCCCTAACAAGTTATCGGCACAATTTCCTGGATTTTCGAGAGAAAGAAACTATGGGAGTCTACCATTTGCCCGATCAGATTTTTGATAACAAAAACTTTTAAAACTGTAATTTCTTTCTCTACCCTCTTTACTTATCTAAGCAAAAATTTCTAAATTGCCAATACCAGCCAATCGAATCCAATGAGACAAACCGCGGCATAAACACCCGCGAGAACATCGTCCATCATGATACCCAAACCACCTTTAACCTGTTTATCGATTTGAGCGATTGGCCATGGCTTTGCGATATCAAATATACGAAATAACACAAAGCCTGTGATTATAGACGTTAAAGACATGTCACCAGCGCTCATGGTTACGAGAAAACCGGCAATTTCATCCCATACAATGCCAGGATGATCGTGGACGCCGAGTTGCTTGGCGGCGGAATCGCATAACCATATACCGACCAGAGTCAACACCGCCACAATGGAAAAATATATTAATGGCTCCAGTGAACCCATCAACAAAAAAATAGGGATCGCTGTAGCGGTTCCAAACGTACCGGGCGCTTTGGGCAAGAGTCCGGAGCCGAAACCGAAACCGAAGGCAAGAAATAATATCGGATTTTTTAGTTGGCCAGGAGATACCGGAACAGTTTCTTTATTCATAATATTCCTCCGCAATTATCAAACCCACCACCGGCAAATTAGACAAACTTTCGTCAAAAATGGACATAGCCCGACGGCTGAAACTCAGCCGGTTTCGAATCTTTCATGACCCGTAGTCCTTTCTCTTTTTCGATTACGCCAATTCGGGTATAGGGACATTCGACATTTACCATGCACCGATGGAGCTGATTTTCACGGTCGACCGGCACCGTAAAGCATAACTCGTAATCATCGCCGGCGGTCAATGGCATAGTCCAATCATCGGTGGTTTCCACATATTTATTTAAAGCATCGGAAAACGGCATATTTTCCCAAAAAACAGTTGCCCCAACCCCACTCGCGTCAAGAATATGGCTCAGGTCCGCTACCAATCCATCGGAAACATCGATACACCCGTTGGCAGTACCTCGGAGCTGGAGTCCGGCTTCAACTCTTGGCGATGGGCGGTGCAGTCGATCAATGACAACTAAGTCGGAAGACTTGAATTCACCCGCCAAGATCTTTAACCCCAATCCGGAGTCACCAATACAACCTGTTACGTAAATCGAATCTCCCACACATGCCGCACTACGAAGCATAGCCCGGGTACCATAAGGAACTATTCCGATTGCCTGAATGGTTATATTTAACGGTCCTCGCGTCGTATCCCCACCGATCAATTCCAGCGAATGATAGTTGGCTAATTTAAAGAAACCGGTGGAGAACTGTTGAAGCCATTCTTGATCGACATTAGGCATTGTGAGCGCGAGGGTCACCCAACAAGGCTTTGCCCCCATTGCAGCCAAATCGCTTAAATTAACGGCCAAGGCTTTATGACCTAACGATTCCGGATCGATATCGGGGCGAAAATGAATTCCCTCCACCAAACTATCGGTGGTAATAGCCAATTCGCCATGACTGGATACCTTAACCAGGGCGCAGTCATCTCCGATACCAAGGACAGTCGATGGATTTTTATTACCTCTACCTCGAAAAAAACGGTCAATAAGCTCGAATTCGGTAAAGGGCATTAGAAAAAACTCCCAGCGGAACATTGAAACCAGAATTACACCCCAAAGATAGACAAATTATTTGCTGGCAAGCCCCTTGTCCACTGGTTTTCCAGACGCCTTATGGGAGTTTATTTCGGTAGCACGAAGTACGCACGCAACTTTGTCCAGGATACCATTGACATATTTGTGGCCATCCGTCGCGCCAAAGCACTTCGCCAGATTAATTCCCTCATTTAGGATAACGCGATAGGGGACATCGTGCCGATAAATTAATTCGTAGACTCCTACTCTTAAGATGGCGAGCTCCACGGGGTCAATCAGCTTAATTTCCCGATCGACAAATTCTTTGAGTTCATGATCGATTTTTTCTACTTGCCTCGGAACTCCCAACAACAATTCATTAAAATAGCTTAATTGCCCTTTCTGAATTTCGGGTTGCTCGGCGAATTGCTGCTGGATATCGGTTATATTTTGTCCGGTCAACTGCCATTGGTACAAAGCCTGAACTACCGCTCTCCGGGCTTGTGTGCGTGATTGTCCCATTAATCCTTGAGTTTTCGAAATAAATTAACCATTTCGATCGCCGACATTGCTGCTTCGGCACCCTTGTTTCCTGCTTTGGTTCCCGCCCTTTCGATGGCTTGCTCAATGGTGTCTACCGTCAGAACCCCAAAGCTCAAAGGCACATCGTAACGCAACGAAACACTGGCGATTCCCTTGACGCATTCTCCCGCGACATATTCGAAATGGGGCGTACCACCTCGAATAACAGCCCCCAAACAAATGATGGCATCGTACTGCTTTTTTTCGGCAACGCGTTGGACCGCGATAGGCAGTTCAAAAGCACCGGGAGTTTTGACAACATCGATTTCTTGATCTTCCGCGCCATGTCTTTTCAAGGTATCAATCGCCGCATTGACCAATTGATCCACAATAAAGCTGTTGAATCGGGATGCGACCAGACAAAAACGTGCTTTTTGTACGGTTAAACCACCTTCAAAATATTTAACGTCCGACATATAATCTCTCGCTAAAACGCATTGTAAAGTTAATGTAATTGTTCAGATTTAACCTGAAATTCGTCACTTCAAGGCGAAAAACGTGAGTTTACACGTATAAATGGTCATTTTTTACCGCGGAAATGATGGATTTCAAGGATGAACCGAATAGTTACAAGTTAATCTCCCGATAAATACTCGACCGCTTCGAGCCCATACCCGGAAAGCCCCAAATACTTCTTTTTCGCCCCGATTACCCTGAGTTTCCGGAGCCCGAAGTCAGCAAGAATTTGAGCGCCGGTCCCCGTTGAACGCCAATCGACATCTTGTTCTTCATCACAAGCGTCTTCGACGCCACGGTCTTCCATCTCATAATGGTGGATTTGCTCTACCAGGGATTTGGTATCTTCTTCCTGACGGACGACAACCAATACACCCATTCCTTCATCCGCGATTATCCGCATGGCCTTTCGGAGGGGCATCCCGGAATCTCGGCGAGTTGATGCAAAAAGATCGCATAGCAAATTTTTAGCGTGGACCCGTACCAATACAGGTTTATCTCCTGAGATATTACCCATGGTCAAAGCGATATGAAGTTTGTTGCCGACTCTGTCTTGATAGGCGTGCATTTTGAAATTCCCAAACTCGGTGGGAAAGTCACAAGTGCTAATACATTCGATCGTTTTTTCATGTTGCAATCGATATCGAATCAAATCCGTAATGGTTCCGATTTTTAAATCATGCTGTTGCGCGAATTTTTCGAGCTCGGGAAGACGGGCCATTGATCCATCTTCATTTAGAATTTCAACGATCGCGGCAGCTGGCTCGAGAGATGCCAAACGAGCCAAATCACAGCCTGCTTCCGTATGTCCCGCACGATTTAAAACACCACCCGGTTGAGCCATTAACGGAAATACATGCCCTGGTTGAACCAAATCCTCCGGTTTGGCATCCTTTGCTACCGCCGCCTGGATCGTAGTTGAGCGATCTGACGCTGAAATTCCCGTGGTCACGCCATTAGCCGCCTCAATGGATAAGGTGAAGTTAGTTGAGTGGAATGAACTGTTTTCATTGACCATAAGCGGTAAACGTAATTGCCGGCATAGTTCCCGAGTTAGAGTCAAACAAATCAACCCTCGGCCGTACGAAGCCATAAAGTTGATGTCCTGAGGTTTAACAAACGAAGCCGCCATAATCAGATCGCCTTCGTTCTCCCGATCTTCATCGTCCATGATAATGACCATCTTACCCTGGCCGATATCTTCGATAATTTCTTCAGCGGTGTTCATGGATTCATCAGATCATCAATTCTCATTTTGCTATTCATCCATAAATCCGGCCCGCATCAATAAGTCTTTTGTCACACCTTCACTACGACTGCGATTCTCGTGCCGTTCCACATGTATGGCCGCTTTTTCACCCAGTAACAGTCGTTCTATATAGCGAGCCAACAAATCGATTTCCAAGTTCACGTTCACACCTTTTTCGGTAGTGCCCAAAGTAGTCGCGGATAGCGTATGTGGAACAATATTAACTTCGAAGTCCGCGCCGTTGACCCTATTGACGGTCAAACTGATCCCATTTACACAGATCGAACCTTTTTCAGCAACGTATTTAGCCAAATCCACCGGCGCCCGCACAACAAACAAGATCGAACGTCCTTGCTCTCGCCGATCCATAATTTCACCCACCCCATCGATATGGCCACTCACGAAATGGCCTCCCAGCCGGGTTGTCGGGGTCAACGCTGACTCCAGATTGACGGTGTTTCCAACCTTAGTTTGTTTCAACGTTGTCCGTGAAAGAGTCTCCACGGATACATCCGCTATAAAACATCGATTTCCCAATTCGACTACGGTGAGGCAAACCCCATCGACGGCGATACTATCACCTATCCGAGCGGTTTCCATAGGTAACTTTCCGGCATCGATTTTGAGCCTGGAATCGACCCCTAGAGATTCAATTGAAACAATCCGGCCAATCGATTGAATGATTCCCGTGAACACCTGCTTCGACTCTAAATAGGTTTAACCGCAAAACCCAGGCGGAGATCCTGACCGATTTGGCGTACATCCACAAGTTGTAACTGAACTTTTTCAGATATCCTCTTTATTTCCGGTACATGAAACAAACCCCGTCCAGCATCACCTAATACAACGGGAGCCATGTATACAACCAGCTCATCGATTAACCTAGATTGCAACATCCCGCCACTTAATACGGATCCAGCCTCTAACAAAACCTCATTGATCTCTTTAACACCCAGGAAATCAATCAACGCCGCTAATTGAACACGCCCATCCTCGCCAGCCGGCAAGGAAACAATTTCGAAACCCGCCTTTTCCAGTGGTTCCTTTTTTAACGGATCGGTTATGACGGTTGCAATGAAACTCTTTCCAGGCAATCCCCCGATGATTGCGTTCGTGGGCATTCTTAACGCGCTATCGACAATGACCCGCACTGGTTGGACGAGTTCGTCGTGAGTTGGGCCGAGACGAGCGGTTAAGGAAGGATTATCCGAAATCACGGTTCCTATGCCGGTTACGACAGCCCCACTTCGGGCGCGTAACCGATGTACATCCTGTCTCGCAGCTTCACCGGTAATCCATTGACTTTCGCCCGAAGCCATCGCGGTTCGACCGTCCATACTCATCGCAAGTTTTGCGACTACGTAGGGTTTACCGGTCCGCATTCGTTTGCAAAATCCCCGATTCAATATTTCCGCATCGAATGCCAGCAGTCCACAATTTGTTTCTATCCCGGCGCGAGTCAGTAACTCTAAGCCTTTTCTTCCAACCTTAGGATTGGGATCATACATTGCGGCAATGACTTTAGACACCCTTGCATTGATTAACGCTTCGGTACAAGGTGGCGTTTTGCCATGATGACAGCAAGGCTCTAACGTGACATACGCAGTTGCTCCCAGGGCTTTGACGCCCGCCTTTTCCAAAGCCATGATTTCGGCATGAGCCCCTCCTGCTCGCTTATGCCAACCGGCGCCGACAATCTTCGCGTCTTTAACCAAGACGCATCCAACTCTTGGATTCGGATCCGTACTATAGCGCGCACGGTCCGCGAATCGTAGAGATTGCGCCATAAAGAAGGCGTCCCTGTCGGTAAACCCTGATGTCACTTATACTGAAATAGAATTAGGAATGACGGCCCTTCGGCGAACCAGCGAGCTCGTCAATGACCTCCTTGAATTCGTTTACGTCTTGAAAACTTCTATAGACCGAGGCAAACCGTACATATGCAACATGATCGAGCGCACTGAGTTCACGCATAACTTCTACTCCGATTTGTCGCGACGTCACTTCACGATCGCCCAAGGCTAATAGATTTTTTTTTATCCGGATGAGGGCCGCTTCGATCCGTTCGCTTCCTACAGGACGCTTTTCCAACGCCCGTAACATACCCGCCCGGAGATTAGCTTCCTGAAATGGCACACGGTTACCATCATTTTTGATCACTCTCGGCAGATTTAACTCAGCGGATTCATAGGTCGTGAAACGTTCTTTGCACGCCACACATTGACGCCGACGGCGAACCTGATCCCCTTCATCGGCCACCCTGGAATCGATTACTCGCGTATCGCGTTCGGAACAGAAAGGGCATCGCATACTGATCGAAGTTTAACTAAGGGTACAAATTCCGGAAGAGGTTGCCACGGTCGATTCGGCCCATGGCAACACGTCTCCCCAACCACATACATTTTATCGCGTCGAAATGTACAATGGCCTTTGCCTAATTGCCGTACACTGGGAATTTACCACATAACTCAAGAACATTTTGCTTGACGCGCTTCACGACATCTTCGTTTTCGATGTCATCCAGAAGATCGCAAATCCATCCTGTCAATGCGATACACTCACTTTCCTTAAATCCACGCGAGGTAATTGCCGGTGTTCCGATACGAATTCCACTGGTGACAAATGGCGACTGTGGATCGTTTGGTACCGCATTTTTGTTCACGGTAATGTTGGCGCTGCCCAGAGTGGCATCCGCTTGTTTGCCGGTAAGTCCTTTATCAATTAAATCAAGTAAGAAAAGATGGTCATCGGTACCGCCGGATACGATATTGTATCCGCGATCCGAAAACGCCTTGGCCATCGCTCTTGCATTATTAAGCACTTGTTGCTGATATTGCTTGAATTCGGGTAATAGGGCTTCTTTAAACGCAACGGCCTTGGCTGCAATAACGTGCATCAATGGACCACCCTGTATTCCAGGAAATACCATGGAGCTTAACTTTTTCTCAATATCGGCGTTTGATTTAGCCAATATCAAGCCCCCGCGGGGTCCTCGAAGCGTTTTATGGGTTGTGGTGGTCGTTATATCGGCGATTTGAACAGGATTGGGGTATAGGCCCGCCGCGATCAGACCTGCCACATGTGCCATATCGACGAATAAATAGGCGCCAACACTATCGGCAATAGCACGAAACCGTTGCCAATCAATCACCCGCGAATAGGCTGAAAAACCTGCTACGATCATTTTGGGCGAATGTTCTTTAGCTAAAGCTTCAACCTCATCGTAATCTATTTCACCGGTTTCGGTATTCAGTCCATACTGTACGGCATTGTAGATCTTACCTGAAAAATTGACGTGCGATCCATGGGTCAGATGTCCGCCATGAGCCAGGCTCATGCCCAATATGGTATCGCCGGGCTTTAATAAGGCGAAATAAACCGCCGCGTTGGCTTGAGATCCGGAGTGCGGCTGAACATTAGCATAACCCGCTCCAAACAGCTCCTTGGCGCGTTCGATAGCCAGGCTTTCAGCAACGTCTACGTGTTCGCAACCGCCATAATAGCGTTTGCCGGGATACCCTTCCGCATATTTATTGGTTAATACCGAGCCTTGTGCCTGCATGACACGCGGACTGGTATAGTTTTCCGATGCAATCAGTTCAACATGTTCCTCTTGCCTTACAACCTCAGCTTGCATCGCATCCCATAACTCATCGTCGAAACCAGCTATCTCCATACCTTTGGTAAACATATACCCCCCATTTATGGATTTTGAAAAGGAGCCATTTTACCGCGATTCAAATGATATGCATAATGGTTAGTGCATTCCTGTAGCGGTAAATGTATTCCACCCATCAACTCAATGAAACTGGGCAAGAATTCCAAGTTATTTTCAGGTGGTTAAAGACTATCCGAGTATTCTAGGAGGCTGTCCGAGAATAGAGAGCCTACTACGGAAAAGCTGGATTTGGCCTGATTTCCCCATTATATTGATGAAATACATCCCTATATTTCACACCTGTGGGCCGCTTTCAGTGGCCCAAACCCGCTCCAGGCGGATTTGTCGTTAAATACAGCAAGTATTCACCTCACTAATTTGCCTGGAGCAAATTAGGACCGCGTAGCGACCTAGAGGAGGTGAAATACAGGATGTACTTCATCATTTAATCAAAAAAATGGCCTCAAACCAGCTTCCCCTCGCGACGGCTCCTATTCTCGGACAGCCTCCTAGGTGAATTCCCGGAATAACCGGGGTCGGATAAATATTAAATACCGTTTCTTTTCTTAGTCCATATGAAAGATCTCGACGCTTTTTTTAGTTTGTATCAGACCTTAGCAATTTAAAAACGTTGTCTTGCATGGTAACGGGTAATCCCTGGCCGTCGTTCTGTAAGATAGAATCGATAGCGAGGGTTCGTTAGGCAATCCAATGTCATGGCTTAGATCCTGTGGGGTTTGTTCACTGCGTTCACTCGGACCTTGGTAGCATCGGAATGTCCGTGAGACGATGGAAGTGAGGAACTCAAATTTCAAAAGTGGGTGGCGTCCTTCGGCCTACGGAATAGTCAAGACGGGGGCCGCGGCTCCCTCTGACCCGATGAGGCGAAGCCAACGCTTTAAAAATCCGCACATTACCTTTTTACGTTTTTGCCTTTTTTGATTTCTTTAGTGGCAATGACTTAATGAACGTTTCACAAAAACCTATCCAATGTTCAAGTTCTAAATCATCTTCGATGCCTTCTGGTGACACATAAACCATGCCTTTCATTGCTTTCCCCGTAAAATCCATTTCTTTCACATATTTTGAGGATGCTCGCATCTGGGACGAGCAGCGTCAGCAACAGATCGATTATTTTCTCGACGTCGTTCATCTTCTTAGGTGTCCTGAATTATTCTGACGCAATGCCTAATGGTTGCGATGAGCCGTGATCTACATAAGCTTATTGTAGACAATAAGCCTTATCTGCATAGGCTCGAACGGATGGTCAGGTTGCGGATCCAAATGTATGGAATATGTACCACATGACAACCGGAATTGCTCCTGCGCTACATAACAAGAAAACCGATAGTAGCTGGATCACACGACCACGCCGAACGCCCTGCCAACCCTCGAGAACTAACGTGTCGCTAACTACCGCATACCCCAAGGGCGGGAATCTTTGAGCACGCACAGTCCGATTCCCAAGCAATAAGAGGTATGTTCCTGCCGCGAGAACTGGAGACACCAATATCAGTGATACTACAAAAACAACAAACGTATTCTCGAGTAAGAAATCGATGTTCCTTTCAAGCCAGGATTGGAAATCGTGTTGATAGCATTCAAACGCTAGAATTGCAGAAAACCCAAGAAAGGTTGCAAAAAGTATTACCCAGATGGCCTTCCTTCTTGCCTTAGGATTACCTGGTTGAACAGTCCCCATGCTTTCGCTGATTTTCGAAGTTATTGACCTTATCCCACTCGAGGTTCGCTTCACGCATGGGACAAGGGTAGCTCGGATATGGCTATTCCACCTTATTTTTTGCACTAACAGTGTAATAACCGAAAACGATTTCCCACATATTTCCCCCTTATATATGGCACTCTTTTCTACGTTATTGGATATTAATCTATAAAACATAGAAAACTAAACGAACTGTCTTATCGATCAAACAACCCCAAACCTAAACCAAAGTGTCGACCAAAAGCAATCCGCCCAATGGACCAAAAGCGTGAAGTGACCGTATATCCCACGATCAATAATGACGATTTAGCACCGTCAGCTACATCCCGTGATTTCGAGACACAACGCCAGCGTCAAAGGAAAGAGACCAAAACACAAACTAAAAAAGTTACGGCGGACAGCCTCCATGCGTATATCACCGCTGCCGTTAGAGGATAAAATGGGGACAGATTTATTTTATCGGTAGCCCGAAGGCAACTAACTGCGAACAGCCGATATATTTACGATAGTTGATAAAATAATTGGTCGCCGAATTGAATTCGGCCAAGTAAAGTGGAAATAAATAAATCTGTCCCCGTTTTTTATATTTATATTCATTAATGAGATCAGGGAATCTAAGAGTTTTGCGATAGAAATTTAGGACCAAATCTAACATCTAATACCACTTTTCTCTTCGTGTGCGCGCTATGTTTCTTTCGAATATCGATCATTTTTTAGGACAAGATTTTATCTTAAATATGGTTTAATAATGGTACAGTTTTTGGCGGCATTATAAGTAATCATCGAAGTGGAATATTAATCAGAACCCTCTTCCGCGATTCACCATATGGCAATGGGCATCTTCATATTCTATTTGAGTTGGTCTTGGCCTGTGAGGAATATAGGAGAAGCTTTATTGTGAAACAAGTGGCTTGACCCTTCGTTTTTCAGACGACCGGACGATAGCAGCTATGTCGTCACCCCGGATCTCCCACGCGTCCGATTCCCGTCGGCGATTGGGGCCGAAGGAGTAAATCACCACGGTTTGGCGGGGGCGATTTCGAGAGCACTTATGACGGATCCAGTAGGGTGAATTCCAGGGGTCGAGGAAAAAATCGGCGCGATCGGTGGGCAGGCCCTGGTTTTTCAAACGGGCGAAGGCCCCGGTGTAAAGATAGTCACGGCGATATTTCTCGACCCAGCTGTATACCCGTTTGTGTAGTCCGCAACGGGTCGCACTGCCGCGGACTTGCACGGCCAGGCCGTCGAGGTCCGCCTTCAAGGCGTCCAATTCCACCTGCGCCGATTTGACGGCCTCGGGGCTTGCGCTGCGCTGCATCCGGCTCAAGGTCGCGTTAGCCAGGCCCAGAACCATCACCATCGCCCACAATCCCACCGTAGGCAGCAGCCAGCGAAGAGCGGGAGTTTTTTGCGGTTGCGGATCGGGGGGCTTCTCCGAGCGCCAGCACGCCAGCAGGGCAAACAGGAAGGCCAGCCCCAAAGCCAGCTCGACAATTTCACCGGTGTACTTCCAGGGGTACCACCAATACAGGGCAAACGTTATCAGAAAGGACGGCGCCAGCGTCAGCGGTGGCGATCGTATCCCAATTCGTTGCATCAAACCTCGAATAGCCGGGATGGCCGCCGCCAGCGGCAAAAGCACTCCGTATCCTAGAATTACGGCGTTCAACGCCCATTTGCGAAGCGAGGTGCTGGGGAGATTGTGAAGGTTCAGTTCCTGCTGGAAATTGTGTTCCAGGAAGTAGACGGGCGGGCGGTAACCCAATACCCGCTGGCCCCACGAGATTTCCTCCATCGCTACAAAGAGGCAAAACAACCCCACCCCGGTCAGGAACCAGGGGATCCTGCCGCGTTCCCGCCAATGGCGCAGACCGGCTGCGATTCCCAAGCAGGCCGCCAGGACAAAGGCCCAGAATGTGGCCCATTCCAGGTATTCGTCCTCCTGGACACTTTGCCGGTAAGCGTCAAAATCGGCCCATTGCAGGACGGCGGCATAGGCCACGACGATAATAACCAAGCCGTTGGCGAGCACCGCCCACTTGCGGTCTAACGCGACTCGATCAGAACTTTTTGGCTTTTCCTTGGGCATTGACGGGTATGAGAAGGATTAACGACTGTTTTAATCAAATCTGAAATCCGTTTCAGGCTCATTTAAGGATTGGAATAGACTGTGGTTCAATTCAAAAACTATAAAATCTGGGAGACCAAAACCGCGCGAGTTTCACACCGTCGCTAGAGAGATCGAAAAAAGACAAAATGGGGCGAAGCTTTAAGCTCCGCCCCAATTCGATGAGCTTGCAAAGGCTCATTGGCATCGTGTTTCGACCGCTAAGTGCCTATTTAGTCGCTGTCGCTATTGTCGTCGATCAAAGTTACCGAAGTCTTTTCGGACGGTACGCAGATAAGTTTGGGCTCCTTGACCCTCAGGATCTGCTGCTCGTCAAATTGGTTATTGACTTCCACTCTCCGTTCCTCTTCTTCTTCAATCTCGATTTTGTAGCACGTTAGGTGCGCAAGGGAATTTAGGATGCCTTCGCCGTTCTTGTCCACTGGATTGCAGAACAACTTAGGCTTATGTACCTCGACTTCCCGATCGACTCCAAATTGATCCTCGAGGTCGACGGTCTCGCGGGCGTTTCTTCCATTGGCCTCGTAGCACTCAAAGTGGTCAAGGACTGCCTCCACCGCGTCAAGAACTGAGCCTACTGTTACCGTCAGCTCGTATGAATTAACACATAGGGGATCGAATAAAACGTCATCCGAGCCGAGCACGTTCCAGGTGCCCACTGGGTTTTCACCATTGAAGTTCGCAAGCATTCCTGGCCCCGTTGGCCGGAAGGTGCCACTTACCGGAGCCCCCGGTCCCGGTGGAACCGCTGCCGAGTCGTCGAAGGTGGTGATAACGTCGCCGATTACTACATTTCCAGTGTACGTGTCGAAATTAACAAGTTCGATGACTGTCCCGTCAGGCGACTCTAGACGTAACCTTGTTTCTCCGTGGAATGGGTTGCCAATTCGGGTGGGGCAATCTAAACCCGACTTTGTCCAGTCGATGCTGATGTCAACATCAATGATTGTTTCGCCAGCGGGAAAGTCCCCTACTACAAAAGTCGCTGGAATTGGCACGTCAAACTGATTATCTATCTCAACGGTCGGACCGGTATAGGATGTTATGTTAACCAACTGCGCCGACGCCGTGCCTATCTGTAGCAACACCAGCACCATGCCCAGCATCGTTAAATAGATTTTTCTTTGGATTTTTTTCTTCATTTTACCACCCTACTTGATAGAGACTTGTTTAAGGTTAACCTTAAATCCGGCCGTCAACGAACACATTTGGATGCCACAAGTTGGCATCTAGTGCTGATGGTATACTCAACAAAGTATCGACTTAGCGAAACCCTATTGTTTTTTTAACCAGACCGAATAGTGAAAGGCCACGGAAGCCAAGCCATACTTTCTCTCAATAGAGTGGACCCATGGGTCAAGACAAAAACCCACTTAGTTTAAGTTGTACATTCAACTTCAATAGCAGCTGGATGGCACTGCCCCGAGTTTGTCTTTGCTTTTGATCTTGCTTTTGCGGTGGAGGACCCCCCGTGGAGCGTAGCGGAACGGGGGGTCCTCCACCGCGCCGCCGAATTTATCCACTATCACTGCTCCGCCACCTGTAGCGGTTCGATATACGGCGTTGGGCGTCTTTTGCCCCAACGACTGGTGCGGACGCTCGCCGTTGTAGAAGGCGAAGTACTCCGCCAGACCCAGCGTCAATTCGCCCATCGACCCATAGCCCTTCAGATACACGTCCTCGTGTTTGACGCTACGCCAGAGCCGCTCGACGAAAATATTGTCAAACGCTCGCCCCCGACCATCTATGCTGATGTCGATGCCTTCGCGTTTTAACACCCCGGTGAAGGCTTCGCTGGTGAACTGTGAACCTTGATCGCTGTTGAAGATTTCCGGCCTGTCGTGGGTCCGCAAGGCCTCTTCCAAACAATCGACACAGAATACCGCTTCCATGTTGTTACTGATCCGCCAGCTGAGCACCCGGCGCGAGTACCAGTCGATGATCGCCACCAGGTAGGCGAAGCCATGCGCCAACCGGATATAGGTGATATCCGTGCTCCACACGTGGTTGGGCCTAACCACAGGAACTCCGCGCAGTAGGTACGGATAGACCTTGTGCTCAGGGTGTGCACGGCTGGTGTTGGGCCCAGGCGCCATGCCGGACAGTCCCATCCGCCGCATCAAACGTTGTACCCGCTTGCGATTGACGGTGTGCCCCTTCCCCTTCAGGAATACAACCATCTTGCGGCTGCCATAGAACGGATGCCGTGTGTATTCTTCGTCAATCATGTGGCTGAGCAACAGATCGCTTTCATCGGCCAGCTTGGGCTTTTGATGCGCATAAAACGTGGCGCGAGATACCCCCGCCAGAACACATTGCTGGACCCTGCTCATCTCATCCTCTTTGTCGATCCACGCTTGCCGTATCATGACAGGCTCATCCCGGACTTTTTTTTAAGCCAGTCAAGTTCTACCTTCAATTTGCCAATCTCGCTGTACAGTAGCTCAGGCTCCCGGTACGCAGCCAGCGGCTGGGGACCACGCTTGCCTTCAAACAATGTTTTGGCTTGCTCCTGAATGGCCTTCTTCCACTGCCCAACCTGTACTGGGTGAACACCGTGCTCCTGACCAATCTCGTTGATCGTCTTCACTCCCCGCAATGCCTCAAGACCTACCTTCGACTTGAACTCAGGTGTGTGGACCTTCCGCTTTTTTGCTTCGCTCATTTTTCCTCGCTCCTAAAATAACAGAGCACAGCTTAAACTACAGTCTATTCCAATCTATAAATGGCCCTGAAACAGAGGGGTAGAGAATCTACCTGAAGAGGCAAATCAGGCAATACTCCGCTCCTGCTCAAAGATGGTTTTGAAAAGTTTACGTTTGGCCTCATTCATCTGTTTGACTGCGTCATTGTCGCTGATTGAGAAGGCAATTGCATCCAGCTTTTTAAAGGTGGTTCCCAGTTTGAGATATTGGTTTGCATCAGGTAATGATTTGAGCTTCTCGTAGGGTGTCATCATTAACTTGTAGGGATAGCTCTTTTTCACCTTTCCTTTGTTGTCTTCTTTTGGGACAGGAAAAAAGCAAGGACGATGGAAGTTGATATAGGGGTTGAAATACTCTCTGTGAAATTCATTAAGTTGAGGCGCCCAGTACCCCGGGATATGGTCGTACCCCAGATGTTTGCGGATGATGGTTCCGTTCTTGGACTCGGCGAGTGCATTGTCGTTGGAATGGCGTGGGCGTGATTTGGTCAGGTCAATATGGAGCTTTCCGAGCAGTTTTGCCACGGTATGATTGATGTATTCCGAACCGTTATCCGCGTGAAATGCCAGGATGACAAAAGGGAAGATTTCGATCAGCATCTCCAGGACCGGAATCATGAAACGCTCAGTAATCCGTTCTACGGAGAATATACATTCAAATTGCGTGACTTCATCAACCGCATTGATATGGTAAACCCCTTTGATCCCATCCAGGTCGCCCTGATGGACTGTGTCGATCCGTAGAAAGCCTGGTTTACCTTCTGAATTGGGTTTTCGTCGCTCGCCTATCTGAGAGCGTTTTGAAGCGGTTTTATCAAACTGGCGGCGCTGTCGTTGATAACACGTAGAATGACGAAGATTATAGAGATGGGCAACCGAAATCTTTGCTAAGCGCTCATAGCGATAATCCTCATAGATCAAAAGCATCCGCTCACAGATCTTCTTGGTGGCTGCACCGCAGAGTGTCCCATGGAGCTTGTCGGTCTCAGCTAACAGCACTGCGTCCTCAGGGCGGTAGAAGCGTTCAAATCCCGATGCTGTACGCTGTTGGCGCTTGATGTATCCGGTTTTTTTGTATTGCTGTACCAGCCGTTTCACTTGCCGTGGAGAATAGCCACTCACCTGCTCCAGATAGCGGATGATCAATCCCTTACCGTTCTTGCTGCAAGAGATATAACTGAATTTGACCAATGTACGCCGAATCCACTGGTAGCGCTCTTCCTTGTTGGTAATTGAAAACTCAACCTCCACAGTTCCTTCGAGAAAGATGCGGACGTCATCCAATGTTTTTATCTTTTTGTCACTCATATAGATCACCATAGGTGACCATCATGAGCAGAAATTACTCCTCAGGTACAGGGCCGTTTCACGTTGGAATCACGGCTCCCGTTCAGGGCCATTTCATATTGGACAAGACTACTACTGTCTTAAAACCGGGGTCCACTATACAATGACACTTGACTCAACTCCGTTTTCAATCGTACCGACTTTAAACCGAAACACCATCGGCCTTTGGGCGCATTTATTTAGAAAAATAGCCTAGTCCCCGCAGTGTCTTTTTTCGTGGCTGAACTAGGCCTTTATTCGAAAACGGCGTGCTACCCGCAGTGTGAAAATAGACTAATCCGAACAGTTTAAAAATGGAGGGGAGTTGCGCCATGATCTATCCCTATGAAGAAAGCGACAGTACGAAAAATAGCCGCGAAAACATCACTTTGCCCGACTAAAAAATAAGGAGGGAGATACAGCCTTTTCAAACCACCCGATTTAAGGTCGTTATAGAAAACCGCTAGAAAATGGCGTACTCCAGATGGAGTAGTTTAACGAAACAACACGCTTCTAAAAGCGAAAACCAATGGGCTAAGGCTTAGGCTGGATTGTGGACGAACCCCAACCCGGTTAGAGAAATGACTTTTCGTTCTCCACGAAAAACAGGCTCGCATAAAGGCGCCGTCGAACGCCGAGTTTTCTATAGATGGTGCGCAAATGGCTTTTCACCGTTTTTTCGCTGATGTACAGGGTGTTCGATATTCTTATTGGTATCCCCGGACGCGAGCAGGCGCAGAACCTGCTGCTCTCTTTTGGTCAACAAATACATTTTTGTCCGCTTCTCGGCGTTTTCAGGATCCGGATTATCCCTTTCAGCGAAAATTCGAGTGATCATCGTGCGCTCGATCCACAACTCGCCTTCATGGACCTTTTGGATCGCCTTGGTCACGGCCTGTAAGTTACTGGTTTTGGTAAGAAATCCCCGGGCTCCGGCTTTGAGAGTTTTTAACATCGTAGCATCGACAGAGGACGCCGTAAGGATGAGCAGCTTGGTCGACGCACTATGCTTGTTGAGTAGACCGAAGAAGTCGACGTCTGACATTCCCGGTAATGCCTCTTCAAAGAGAACGACGTCGGGTTTATACTTTTTAATCACTTCGATCGTCTCAAGCACGGTGCCAGCCTCAGCCACCACATAGACTAACCTCTCATCCTTAAGAAGCATACGGGCACCCTCACGAAAAAGCTGATGACTAAAGGCGATCACCCACTCGGATGGGGTCTAATAGCTCGCTAGCACGCTCTGCCGATACAAGCACAGGCCCCTGAGATGGAGGATTGTCTTTTATCTCCGTCATCTTTATTTTTGTTAGTGCCCCGGTGTTACCATCAAACCTTCCTCCCCACTCTACGGATTGGCACGCTGGAATCAACCACCCATTGGAACTATATATTAGATATCAAGTTTAAGTCAAAACTATCTATATACTGAAGTTTCCCAGAAACTAATCGTTTTGATTGCAGAACTGGGTCGGACCAACCAACCCTATTGATTATTAATGTTTTAGGTCTAAATAAAACGCGTTTTCAGCGCTTAGAAGCCCTTTATTAGGTCCAAAATTGGCATTGTAACGAGCCCTCTTCTCTCTCAGTTCGTAATGATCGTCATCCCCCCTCACAGTTTGACCAGATTGTTTTGGTTGAAGTTTTTCGGATAGCTTTCGGGTGTATTAAATTGCGTGTACTCATTTCATAAACCATTTCGAGTATCGGCGAAGTACCTGTGCTGCTCATGCGCTTGATTTCGGTCATTGCACCGTTTAAGTGTTGGTCAAACTTGATATTCAGACGTCGGAGATATTACCAGCAGTATTCTGAAACTACCCTAACTCTGGCGATCTGTGTCAATGATCACCCTAATGGAGCCACCCATGTTCGGCATAATGGAGCCACTTTCAGGGTGTGATTTAGCCCCTCAAGCAGGGTCAATATTAACTCATTTTGTCTTTCTTTTTTTCAGAATAAAAAAAATATTTTAATCAAAGGGGCCGCTACCCTTTTTTATTAATATTTAACTCTAAACAGATATTAACATGCTTGCGTATTTTACGCGTTAAAGGGTAGCGTCCCCTTTATTTCCCTTATTTTTTTAACAACACTGGGGAAACAAATGGTATGTAACCATTTAGACCGCATCGAAGAATCTGAGGTTATTGATGGGTTTCGTTCCTCCACCCATCCTACAACTCATTGTTATTGCGTAGGATGGGTGGAGCGGTAGCGAAACCCAACAATTAAAAAGATGGGATACTATAGAATAACCCCTAGACATCAGCATCCGGCACACGGCGAAAACCTCTTCAAAACAGCGTCTTGATGGCATAAAGCTCAAATTGTTTGTCGAGGTGATGAGGGTCAAGTTTTGGTGACTGGCTTGAACGATAAGCATTCGGTCAAATGGACCTTTATGGTGAAGCGGAAGATTGGCCAGAAACAATGCGTGATCAAGCTGAATAGGTAAAATCTCCATGTAACTTTCACTTAATCGATCCGGGATGTATTTGGAAGGATGGAAAGGTAATTCGAGCTTGTTCAGTGCATGCTTGATACCAATTTCCCATGCGCTGACGACGGAAAAGAGGATTTCGTTGCGTCCACCTTCAATGATCGAAAATATATTTTTGCTGAGCTTTTTGGGTTCAATATGCCACCAAAGCCAGCAATGCGTATCGATAAGATAGCGTTCCTTCGCCACTGCTTATTCGAATAATTTCCGCACCTCTTCCGGCAGAGGTGCATCAAAATCTTCGGCAATCCAAGCTTTGCCAACGTCGGCGCCGGCAATGCGTTTGATGGTATTTTGTTTGATTGGCACCAACTTAGCGATCGCCTTCGAAAATTGGGAAGTGGGTTATTTCAGCCATATTCGGCATAATCCCCCACTATTTCAACGTCTCCAATTCCAATAGCGCCCACCGACACTTCGATATGTTTCGGGCTCCAAAACCCCAATTTCCGCATCGATGGCTACTTTAATGGCGCCTGCTTCCGCGGTGTTCAATTGAGTTGCGCCAATACTCTTTAATCGCGTCGTTACTTCCGGCCGAGGAAACCCGAATCGGTTTCTATAGCCCGCTGAAATCAGAGCGTACTGAGGTTTTACTCTATCCAAAAAGGACTGCGTCGACGACGTGTTACTGCCATGATGGGGCACAATCAGAATTTGGCTCCGTAAATCGCGGCCGTATTTTTTCACCAGCAAACCTTCAGAAACATGCTCAATATCTCCGGTCATCAAAACGCTTCCACCGGCGCCAACAATTTGCAAAACACAAGATCGATCATTCTCTTTCAATTTAGCTTGATGACGAGAAGGACCAAGAAACCGAAATTCGACTCCGTCCCAATGCCATGAATTCCCTTCCCGACAGTGGGTCGATTCATGCCAGTCTATCATCCCCGGAACACTGGTCAATAATCGCTTAATTCGAAATTCTCCACCTAAAGAACGAGCACCGCCGATATGGTCATTGTCGCCATGGCTGATCACCAAGGTATCGATCTTTCTAACCCCGATTGAGCGCAAAAATGGAGCCACTACCGACGATCCCAGATCAAAACGTTCGCTAAAGCGGGCGCCGGCATCATAAACCAAAGTACGGTGTGTTGTTTGCACAACCACGCTTAATCCCTGTCCGACATCCAATAAGGTGACTTCAATATCGCCTTTCTCGGGACGAGATTCTTCCACAAAAACTAAGGGTAGCACCAATACCACCGCAATCCATCGCACCGGAAAACCCTTAGGGGCAAACATCAAAACTACGCCGATCATTGCCAAAATTACCGACCCGATCGAAGGTTGGACATGAACCCACTCGGAAAATGGAAGCTCCGACAACCATTTCAGGTATGTCCAGAGGATTCCAAAAATCCACGCGGCAAAGTTGAATATCAAATAGCTCAAACCGGGCAGGCAAAAATAAACCAATACCCCAATTAAAACCAAGGGAACAACAACTAAACTCACTACCGGCACGGCGATAAGATTTGCGATAGGCGCAATCAACGATGCCTTTTGAAAAAACAAGATTAACAGAGGCGCCAACCCCATCGCTGTAATCCAATGAATCTTGCACAAACCCCGCCAATATCCCGTAGTCCCGAGCCTTCCGGACGTCGAGAATATAATCAAAGCCACCGCGCAAAACGACAACCAAAATCCTTCCGAAAGCATCGCTAGCGGATCGAGCAATAACACCAACAAAAGGGCGATCACCCACACTCGAACCGGTTTGAAATAACGTTGTAGAATAATGGCCCCCATCGCCACGCAAACCATGACTATCGCTCTTTGGGTGGGAATGGAAAAACCGGCTAACGCGGCATAAATCGATGCTAAAATCGAAGCGCCAATGGCGCTCAATCGGGTCGACGACAACCTTTCGAAGGCCTGGATGGACAGCAACTTGCGGAAAAGCAGAAAACTCAAACCCGCGACAAGACCGATGTGTAAACCGGAGATAGCAACCAAATGGGCGGTACCCGTGGTGCGTAAAATCTTCCATTGCGCCGGGGTAATCTCGCTCCGTGATCCGATCGATAGCGCCTTGATGACCCCAACCATTGCATTCCCCTATAATACTTCCGACAATTGAGTACCCAAATTTTGGCGAAGGTGTTGGAGCGTAACGCCGTGATTCCCATTTTCCAAAAGTACCGCGGTTTCGGCGGCTCGAACATAACCAACCGCTCCAATTCGCTGAATAAACAGCCAGCGCTCGTAGTCGAAACTACCGGGATTAAAAAAGCCGTGGGGGCGTTTGAGCCGAACCGTCAAGTGCCACTTTTGCCCGGTTTAACAGTGGTGGAGGGGTAATACCAACTGAGCCGTATTCTCGTAGGCAGGCGAAGGGTTTGGGGTAAATTCACTTTTTTCGGGTTAAAGTTAAACCGTACTCCCCTTTCGAATTGCTGAGGCAAACCCTCCACATATCCTTCAACCACGATATCTTGGCCTTCCAATTCCGAAAGCAAACGATCGGTCAAGACTGAATCTGAATACATCGAGGCCCAAACGAATCCCAGGAAAAAGCAAGCTAACTTGGGGGTTTTGATAAGAAAAAAGACAAAAGCGCCACTGGCGTAAATCCAAAGACTTTCGGGCAATCCGGAATACGATTGCAAGAATAAAACGCCTGCGGCAAAAGCAAAAACGTAGGCACCCATGGTGTTTGCTATTGCACGGATAAAAATCTACAATCCCGGCAGGAACGAGTGGGAACGCAAAATAACGAATAACAACATAAGGACCTTAATGGAAGAACTTAACTTTTTTATTCAGGCGAATGTTCAATATGCGCCTTTAATCATCTTCGGAGCGCTTTTACTCGCGGGCTTTAACATCCCCGTTTCGGAAGACGCCATGCTATTTATCTCGGCGGTCTTGGCCAGTAACCACCCGGATCTGCTTCCCCTGCTGTTTACCGGAGTATACCTGGGCGCTTATTTTTCCGATTTAATCTGCTACTGGCTTGGGCGGATTCTTGGTCCAAAACTTTTTAAGATCGGCTTTTTCGCCAAAATGGTTGCCCCTGAAACCGTTGACAAAATCCATATCTTTTATGAGAAATACGGCATAATCACCCTGATCCTCGGTCGTTTTATCCCCTTTGGTGTACGGAATGGCCTGTTTTTAACGGCGGGCCTTGGAAAAATGAGTTTCCTTAAATTTTCCCTCTCCGACCTGTTGGCCTGCACGATTTCCACGATCACATTCTTCACACTCTATTATCACTACGGAAACGCGGTCATCGAGTCTATCAAAGAGGCTAACAGCGTTGTTTTCGCCGTAGCGCTGATCGTGGTTGGAATATTTATTTATAAATGGAAAACAAAACGCCGTATCGGGGTCGACGAATGAAATAGAATAAGTGGATTATCCGGATAGACGTCCATCTTCTAAATGTAGAACAGTATCCATCCGGCTCGCCAAAGAAAAATCATGGGTGACAATCAGGAAACTGATTCCCAGTTCACGATTCAACCCCAACAAAAGTTGATAGATATTGTCCGCTGTTTTAGTATCCAAATTCCCCGTGGGTTCATCGGCTATTACACACTTGGGACTTCCTACCAGGGCTCGAGCGATAGCCGCCCTTTGCTTCTCACCCCCCGACAACTCACCGGGTTTATGTAACATCCGATTCTCCAACCCCACTTTAACCAGCATCTCCTCAGCCTTTTCGCGGGCTTTTCGTAGACCCACGCCCCTGATCAATAACGGCATTGCAACGTTTTCCAGAGCTGTAAACTCACCCAGCAAATGGTGAAACTGATAAACAAAACCCAGGGAACGATTGCGTAGCCGCCCCAGTTCCCGTTGGTTAATTTCCGCTAGATCGACGCCATCAAGCACCACCCGTCCGGATGTGGGAGCATCCAATCCACCAAGCAGATGCAACAAAGTACTTTTGCCGGATCCGGACGCGCCCATAACCGCAATTCGTTCACCGGCATGCACCATGAGGTCCACACTTTCCAGCACCTTAACGTCAAGGTCGCCTAGAACAAACCGCTTGGATAATCCCATGCATTCCAACACAACCGAACTATTCATAACGAAGTTCGTCCGCGGGTTTTACTCTGGAGGCCTGCCAAGCGGGATAGATCGTCGCAACAAGCGCAATCACAAAAGCCAGGGTTGCAATCTGGTAAACGTCGGACCAAATTAACTTAGAGGGCAGATCACTGATGTAATACACATCGGCCGCCAAAAACTGAACGCCAAAAAACTTTTCGATAGCCGGAACGAGGGTTTCGACATTCTCCGCCAACAATACCCCCCCCAACGTGCCCAATAGCGTCCCTACACTGCCAATTATCGTTCCAAGAACCATGAATATTCCCATCACCCCACCCGGGGACAGTCCTTGGGTGCGAAGAATCGCAATATCCGCGCGTTTTTCCGTCACCACCATCACTAGGGTGGAAACGATATTGAACGCAGCGACCGCCACAATTAACAATAAAATAATAAACATGACCCGTTTTTCTGTTTTGATCGCACGGAAAAAATTGCTATGGACTTGGGTCCAATTGGTAATTCGATGAAAACCCGTTAAAACCTTTCCTAAATCTTCTGCAATAGACTGTGCATAAAACAGGTCATCCAACTTTAAGCGCAAACCGGATACGGCCTCGCCAAGACGAATCAACTTAGCGGCGTCACGGATATGAACCAATGCCAGATTTCGATCGTATTCGTACATTCCGACTTTAAAAATGCCGGTCACTGTAAAACGACGAAGGCGTGGTAAAATCCCCGCTGGCGTTGTGGTTATTTGCGGGGTAATAACGGTAATTTTATCGCCAGGAACAACACCCAAGAAATTTGCCAATTCCACGCCTAATATAATTTGATATTCACCCGGAGCCAACTGGTCCAAATTTCCGGCGATCATGTTTTTCGCCACTTCGGATACTCTCGGTTCCATGCTGGGGAGGATACCCCGGATAAGTGTTCCACTCACCCTCCGGCCGGCGCTTAGCATCACCTGGGCCTGCACATACGGCGCCCAACCGACGACTCTAGGATGATCCTTGACTACCGGCTCGAGCGTTTTCCAATCGTTTAAAGCACCGGATGGTGTACTGATTGAAGCATGGGACGTCATACCCAGAATTCTCTCTCGCAATTCCGCCTCGAAACCGTTCATCACCGAAAGCACCGCGATCAAAGCGGTTACACCAAGGGCAATGCCTAAAACAGAGGTAAGGGTAATAAATGAAATGAATCGGGTTCGGCGTTTCGCGCGCGTGTACCGAAGACCAATGAATAGAACTAGTGGCCTAAACACAAACGCGAATAGAGTGGCGAATTAACATTGAATAAATAGATTAAATGAGAATTAGGCGTCGGTCCGACAGCCCGGACAAAATCCGTACAAATAAAGGCAATGATCCGTTAGAGTGTAGCCTAGTTGCCCTGCAATCTCTTTCTGCCGGGTTTCTATAATTTCATCTTTAAATTCACCAACCCGGCCGCACTTTACACATAGTATATGATCGTGGTGTCCACCCCTGTTTAATTCAAACACCGAGTTTCCACCCTCGAAATGATGCCGTTTGACCAATCCGGCGGCTTCGAATTGGGTTAAAACACGATAAATAGTAGCGAGTCCAATATCCTCGCCTTCCTTTAATAAGATTTTGTAAACATCCTCTGCGGTTAGATGCCGGTCGCTATCCCGTTTCTTTTCCAACATCTCCAATATCTTCACACGAGGCAACGTCACTTTCAGCCCGGCGTTTTTGATATCTTGACTTTCCACATGATCCTCCAATAAGGGTGAATTAAGTAATTGTATCGGGTATTATTCCTGTTTTCGATCAAAAACACAGCATTTAATGCGAAAAGCCCTCGTCATTCCTGCCTATTTGGCAAATCTATTGCTTACCGGGTGCGGGAATGTTATCGATTGGGGATGGATCTATAGGATAGATATTGATCAGGGCAACATTGTTACTCAACAAATGGTTAACCAACTCGAACCCGGGATGAATGAACGACAAGCTCGCTTTATTATGGGAACGCCCTTGCTGATTGATCGGTTTCACAAAAATCGTTGGAACTACTTACTTCGTGAAAAACCGGGAGATGGTGGCCCAACGACTGAAAATCAAGTATTCCTTTACTTCAAAGACGGAGCGCTTGTGAATGTCACAGGGGATTTCCGGCCCGACAACAAACCGGATATAGATCCGACCCAGGACACAACCGCGATGGTTCCAAAAATAGACCGGGAGAAAACAGTGGGTCAAAAAATCAAATCTTTTTTTGGTTTTGATGACGGCTAGGAGGCTGTCCTTTAGCCCTTATCCGCCGCGCTTCCATGGGTTTATTAATTAGAACACGATAGATTTCTACACGATCTCCCGTTTTCAATTCGCGACTTAGGTTACAAGCTCTGCTGAACACCCCAACCTTGTTTTTACGCAAATCAATCTCCGGAAAACGTTTCAGTATCCCAGAGGCGACAATAGCTTGTGTCACGGTCGAGCCAATTTCTAGTTTAACCGGCAAAAGCACCTGTTCGTCAGGTTTGGCATAGGCTACTTCAACATTGATCATGGTCTACGATTAAGCTCCTTCGCCCGGCGACTGAAAGCAGAAACCATTGAATTACAAATCTGGGTGAATACCGTACCAAATGCCAGAGCGCCTATTCTATTCGAAATCTCGAACTCCAAAATTAAGGACACTTTTGTAGCGTCCTCCCGTAACGGCAGAAACTTCCACACGCCTTCCATATGGCTAAAGGGGCCGTCAAGCAGGCTCATTTTGATTTCACCGTCATCGGTCAGCCGATTGCGGGTCGAAAATCGCTTGTTAAATGCCCCTTTTGCAACTTCTAATTCCGCCTCCACATAGTCTTCTGTTTTTGAAAGTATTCGACTGGTTCGGCACCACGGTAGAAACTCCGGGTACGACTCAATATCACAAACCAAGTCCAACATGGATTGCGCTGGATAGCGCACTAAAGCACTTCGTTCTATTCTTGTCATATCCGTTGGTTAAAACAACCCCGCAATCAACACAATCGTGACCGCGGCAGGCGCCACATAACGCACCAATATCCGCCATGATTTGTACAAAATATTCGATTCTGAGACTTCAAGCTCATCGGCGGTGTTCTTTTCGGTCATAATCCAACCGGCAAAAACCGCCATCAAAATTCCACCCAGGGGAAGCAACACATTGGCGCTGATGAACTCCAAAACCCCATAAAACGTTTTACCCATGATGGTTTTTTCCATCCAGATATTGGTTGAAAACACGGTCCCCATACCCAAAGCCCACGTCAAAACACCCGCGATAACACAGGCTTTTTGTCTCGAAACCTGGTATTTCTCAACCACATAGGAAACCGCTGGTTCTATTAATGAAATCGACGACGACAACGCAGCAAAAATCAATAAAACAAAAAACATCAACCCAAACACATTACCGCCGAACATGTGGGAAAATGCCATGGGTAGCGTCTTGAAAATTAGATCGGGGCCCATTGAGGGTTCAAAAGCGTTGGCGAATACGATCGGGAAAATAGCAACCCCCGCCAATATAGCCACGGCCGTATCGGTAACCGCAATCACCATCGCGGTTTGGCCTATGGAAATGCCCTTCGGCAAATAGGATCCATAGACCATGATCGCACCCATCCCCAAACTGAGGGTGAAAAAGGCCTGCCCCATAGCCAAAAGAATCGTCTTTCCAGTAACCGCGGCAAGATCAAAATTAAACATAAAGCTAATTCCTTCTCCGAAAGAATCCGTGGTCATCGCATAAGCCACTAAAACTAATAATATTAAAAACAAACTGGGCATCAAAAATTTAACCGCTTGTTCAATGCCCTCATTGATACCACGCGCCACGATGTACATGGTTGCGCTTATAAATACGGTATGCCACAAAGTCAAAGCGAAAACGCTCTCATTCAATGACATAACCGCATGTTCGGCAATATCCGCATCGAGCTGGGATAAAAATCCAGTCGTAATTTTTAAAGCGTAAGCTATGGTTTTACCGGCAATCACACTGTAATAGGAAAGGATCATAAATCCAGCCAGAACACCCATCCAGCCGAGAAAGTGCCACAGTTTGCTAACGTTCGCCTCCTCAGCCAAGTGCTCCATGGTCATAATGGGATTCCTCTGCCCCCGCCGCCCGAGCATGGTTTCCGCCATAATGATCGGAACCCCAATAATAGCTACACAAAGCAGATAGATCAGAACAAAGGCGCCACCACCATTTTCTCCAGTGATATAAGGGAATTTCCAAATATTCCCTAAACCGACCGCGGATCCGGTGGCGGCCAATATAAAAGTAATCCTTGAAGACCAATGAGCATGGATCGTTGTATTATGGTTCGCCATTTCTCCCCCGATGCATTAAGCTGAATATGTTCAATATTAAATCTGTTTTAATATTGTAACCTGAATCCGTGACTTCACTACGGCACAGCACGCAACCTCTTGATTTCACAGATGATTAAAAAATACCCACTTAGCCTATGGGTGAAGCTAAGATTTTTTAATCCTCTGTGAAACCATTATCTTGCGCCCTGCTATCCGCATTGAAGTCACGGATTCAGGTTTAACCCATTAAAATATCAAAGTTTGCGGCTCAAGTCAGTATATTGTAAATATCCCATCAATCTTCAATGACAAAAAAAAAATCCAAGCCTAAACGAAACGGCCAGACCATAGCCCTCAATCGAAAAGCCAAACACGATTTTTTCATCGAAGCTACCTTTGAAGCCGGGATGGCGCTACAGGGTTGGGAAGTCAAAAGTCTCCGGGCGGGGAATATCCAATTGAAAGAAAGCTATGTATTGATCAAAGACAGGGAAGCATGGCTTTTTGGCGCACACATATCGCCACTTAATACCGCATCCACGCACATTAATCCGGATCCGATCCGCACCCGTAAATTGCTGTTGCACCGCCAGGAACTGACCAAATTAATCGGCCACGTCGAACGGAGGGGTTACACGCTGATTCCAACCGCAATGTATTGGAAAAAAGGTCGCGCGAAACTGGAAATAGGTCTGGCCAAAGGTAAAAAGCAATATGACAAACGCGCCAGCGACAAAGACCGGGATTGGCAACGGGATAAACAACGCATTCTCAAACAAAGTCTATTCCAATCTATAAATGGCCCTGAAACAGAGGGGTAGAGAATCTACCTGAAGAGGCAAATCAGGCAATACTCCGCTCCTGCTCAAAGATGGTTTTGAAAAGTTTACGTTTGGCCTCATTCATCTGTTTGACTGCGTCATTGTCGCTGATTGAGAAGGCAATTGCATCCAGCTTTTTAAAGGTGGTCCCCAGTTTGAGATATTGGTTTGCATCAGGTAATGATTTGAGCTTCTCGTAGGGTGTCATCATTAACTTGTAGGGATAGCTCTTTTTCACCTTTCCTTTGTTGTCTTCTTTTGGGACAGGAAAAAAGCAAGGACGATGGAAGTTGATATAGGGGTTGAAATACTCTCTGTGAAATTCATTAAGTTGAGGCGCCCAGTACCCCGGGATATGGTCGTACCCCAGATGTTTGCGGATGAGGGTTCCGTTCTTGGACTCGGCGAGTGCATTGTCGTTGGAATGGCGTGGGCGTGATTTGGTCAGGTCAATATGGAGCTTTCCGAGCAGTTTTGCCACGGTATGATTGATGTATTCCGAACCGTTATCCGCGTGAAATGCCAGGATGACAAAAGGGAAGATTTCGATCAGCATCTCCAGGACCGGAATCATGAAACGCTCAGTAATCCGTTCTACGGAGAATATACATTCAAATTGCGTGACTTCATCAACCGCATTGATATGGTAAACCCCTTTGATCCCATCCAGGTCGCCCTGATGGACTGTGTCGATCCGTAGAAAGCCTGGTTTACCTTCTGAATTGGGTTTTCGTCGCTCGCCTATCTGAGAGCGTTTTGAAGCGGTTTTATCAAACTGGCGGCGCTGTCGTTGATAACACGTATAATGACGAAGATTATAGAGATGGGCAACCGAAATCTTTGCTAAGCGCTCATAGCGATAATCCTCATAGATCAAAAGCATCCGCTCACAGATCTTCTTGGTGGCTGCACCGCAGAGTGTCCCATGGAGCTTGTCGGTCTCAGCTAACAGCACTGCGTCCTCAGGGCGGTAGAAGCGTTCAAATCCCGATGCTGTACGCTGTTGGCGCTTGATGTATCCGGTTTTTTTGTATTGCTGTACCAGCCGTTTCACTTGCCGTGGAGAATAGCCACTCACCTGCTCCAGATAGCGGATGATCAATCCCTTACCGTTCTTGCTGCAAGAGATATAACTGAATTTGACCAATGTACGCCGAATCCACTGGTAGCGCTCTTCCTTGTTGGTAATTGAAAACTCAACCTCCACAGTTCCTTCGAGAAAGATGCGAACGTCATCCAATGTTTTTATCTTTTTGTCACTCATATAGATCACCATAGGTGACCATCATGAGCAGAAATTACTCCTCAGGTACAGGGCCGTTTCACGTTGGAATCACGGCTCCCGTTCAGGGCCATTTCATATTGGACAAGACTAAACATAGCGTCTAAACTTTTAACCCGCTATACTGTCATAGTTAATAACCACGGGGGCGACATTGGCTTCGACGTGGGTAGCGAAACCCAAGGTGCATGTCGAGGAACAGTCACCTCGTAAATCCAGCTGTAATTTAAAGTATTCGCAAACGACGAATCTTACGCGCTAGCCGCTTAAACCGGCTTGCCCTCTGCCTGACGCGTGCTTGTGCGCCCAGAGTCTCTTGTAGACGTTCAGAGGTCATATCTCACAAGGTCGCGATGAAGCCTGTCCGAAGCGGATTCGTTAAAACCTTATCGGAATCGCTGTCGGTTTTCCCCTCCTGTCGGGTAGCCGCCAGTTAAATCAAAGTACAGGATAAACATGTAGAGCCGAAGGCGGAGTACTTGCGGACGCGGGTTCGATTCCCGCCGCCTCCACCATTTTCGCGTTTTTTAGCCCTTAAAATCAATTGGTTAAAAATCGCCAAATTGCTGAAAAATGGGTGATACTCAAAAGTATCACAATTATGTATCACATTTTCAGCAATAAAAGCGGTGTCCTATACTTTCGGTATGTCGTGCCGAAAGCAGTTCTCGATCATTTCCCCAAACTCCAAAAGACCTACAATCGGTCTCTTGGCACACCCTATCGCAGAGAGGCTAAAAACAAAGCCGTCTGTTTCTATGCCGACATCCACACACGGTTGGAGGATGCTGTGAAATTGGTGGATAAATTACATAAGGAACTCGATATGTATCGAGAGATGTGTATAGCGACGCTGTTGCCAGAAATGAAGATAGTTGCTCCTGGTGATGTAGAACAATTACCTTTTTTCAAGGGATGTAGACGCTGTTTGCATTGGTTGCAGGAGCAAGAATTAATAGACGAACTGAAGCCAGAAAATATTGAAGATGCGATCTCGCTATGTAAAAAATATGTGCCAATGTATCAATCAGCCGAAGAAGAGGTGGAAAAAAAACAAGGAGAAGTATAATTAAACGAAATTGTTAACAAATTGATGGATAAAAACGGACTTGAGGTGTAATCCATCGATGCTGTAATCCCTGATTCACCGCAAAATCTCTTATCTGAGGTCATTAACGAATACTGTGATGAGCAAAACAAAGGCGACAACTGGAATTCAAAAACATTTGTAGAAAACAAAGCGTCCTATGATATGTTCGTGGAATTTGTCGGGAATAAACCAATAGACAACATCACGAAAAAAGATATTCGTGATTACAAAACTGGGTTGCAGAAACTCCCCAGCAACAAAAATAAAAAAAGAGCATATAAAGGGAAATCGATTCACGAACTGATTAAACTCGAGATACCTGAGGATAGTCTGCTTAAAATCCGAACCATCAATAAAAATCTGACGAAATTGACCTCCCTTTTTAAATGGTCTGTGCAACAAGGGTATTGCGACCATAACGTTGCCGAAGGAATGACTATCAAACAAAAAAGAAAAGCGAGTGAGGAACGGGATATATTTACGGATGATGATTTAAAAAATATTTTTTCAACGGAAATTCACACCCATAGGAAATACCAGCACAATTATTACTTCTGGCTACCTTTGATTGCCCTTTACAGCGGAGCACGGCTAAATGAGATGTGCCAACTTTATAAAAGAGATATATCTGAGGATAAGGGTGTTTGGACTTTTTCATTCCAAGAGGAAGTCGATAACAATAGTTTGAAAAATGAATATTCCAAGCGAACTGTTCCTATTCATAAAGCCTTAATCAAATACGGGCTTCTTCGCTTCGTTAATACTGTCAAAAGCGAAAGAATTTTTCCAGAGCTGCCATACGGTCGTGACGGATATGGACAAGCCGCAAGCAAATGGTTTGGTCGATTTAAAAAGGAATTTAACTTTGACAGTAAAAAAGTTTTCCATTCTTTCCGGCACACCTTCTCGGATGCGCTCAAGCAGAAAGGTGTATCGGAAAGTGTTGCTGCAGCACTGACCGGGCATAAGTCCGATGGCATCACCTACGGAAGATACGGAAAGGATTACGACATCAAAATACTGAAAAAAACATCGACAAAATCAGTTTCCCTTTGGATGATATTAAGATACGCCACTTCTAACTAAAACCTTCCTCAGTTAAGTTGCTATATCGTTCAACATCTAAGGCAACCTATCAGCGCCAACCTAAAATTCTTAAAACTGAACAGCAAACCAAATTCCGCTTGGTATTATCAGTGCTGAAACTCTCGGCTATGGGTGGGATTCATTCAAAAGATTCGGTTTCTAAATTGCCTGATGAGTCATTCAATTTTGCATACACGTTTTTCATCATCAGCTCTTTTACAAGGCTTCCGAATGACTGGTTTTCCAGAATTTTTTCGAATATTTCCTGATTTTGATCCATCCGCTCAATCAACTTATCAATAAACATTTCTTCAAAGGCATACTTGAAGGTATCCAGTTTATTGACTTTTGCTTGAGTTTTTAAAGTTTCGTTTTCTACCAGTTCAGCCTCAATTTGTTCAAAAAACAGCCTGTCAGCCTCCTCGAATTCCGTCCCAAAACGTTCATTTAATACGTCGATTATTTCTGACAAAGGTGCCTTATCTTCTTTTGCCCGTTTAATCCCTGCCTCTGATAAACCGTCTAATTCTCCTTCTTCGCCTGTAATTAAATCGAGCGAACCTTCCTTTATCTTTTGTAGTCGGTAATACTCCATTGCAACTTCATCGACAAGCTGCATACGTTCCGATAAATCACGCTTGGGTAACTTCGTTTGTAGCAACTTGGCATAAGCATAAAACTTTTCAAACTCCGACTCCCTAAAAGGCATTATCTGGGCGAGGAACGAATACAAGTTTGTCCAGGTGCGTAAACTCTTTTTAAATTCATCCTTTTCATCTTCGGTCTCAATTGCCTTATAGCGGTCAACAGCAGGATCAATATAAGCGTAGAGTTGCGATTGCGCCCTAACCGTCATTTGTGTAGTTGGATTGAAATAGAATTTTGCAAAGTTATCGATTTCTGATGGCAAATAAACCTGCCACTCGTCCAATTTACACTTCAGGTCATATAGATGATTGGGTTCTGGTTCTTCGCTTACCGTGGTAATTTCGTAATATGGCTGGAATGAAGCCAAAACCGTTTCCCGATCATTCACAAAATCCAGGATAAAAGTATCTTCCTTGCCTGTGGTAGTGCGGTTCAATCTGGAAAGCGTCTGCACCGCTTTGACCCCAGATAGCGGTTTATCCACATACAGGGTATGCAATAAAGGCTGGTCAAAACCAGTTTGATATTTGTCGGCAACAATCAGAATCTTATATTCTTCCTGGTTAAACACCTTGGGCAATTCCTGTTCACCGAATCCCGTCAATTGTGGTTCCGTTACACCCTCAGGAAAATTGTCATCGATCACTTTGCCAGAGAAGGCAACCAGGATTTTAATCTCCTGCGCATAACCCTTATCTTTTAGGTAGCGTTTAAATTCTTCGAAATAGCGTTTGGCATGAAGTCTGGACCCTGTTACCAGCATTGCCTTGGCTCTGCCGCCGATCTTAGTGGCAACGACCTGCCGGAAATGTTCAATAATAATTTCTGTTTTTTGTGCCAAATTGTGGGGGGTGTAAGGAGACAAAACGTCCAATTGCCTGAGCCGCCTTCTTTTTATTGATCGTGGGATCATCTTCGATGGCTTTTGAGAGTCTAAAATAAAGCGAATAAGTCGTATAGTTTTGCAATACATCCAGAATAAAGCCTTCCTCAATGGCTTGGCGCATGGAATACAGATGGAAGGGTTGTGGTTTTCCATCGCGGTCTTTATAACCAAATACCGCCAGTGTTTTATATTTTGGCGTGGCAGTAAATGCGAAAAAGGATAAATTGCTTTGCTGACCACGGGCGGCGGCGGAACGCTCTATGTAATGGTTGATTAATTCTTGAGACTCAATCACCTCTCCATCATCGTCCAGATAAGAGGGGTATGGCTCCTCTACATTTTGAGAATCCGTTGGATTCACGGGATGATCAATTGGTGACAGCACCTCTTTCATCTTCTTGCTGGCTTCACCCCCTTGTGAACTATGGGCTTCATCAATGATTAGGGCATATTTCCTGTCGGGTAGATGACCTACTTTATCAACCACAAATGGAAACTTTTGCAAGGTGGTGATGATAATATTCGCAGCGCCAGTAATTGCTTGAGCCAGTTGGTTACTGTCCTTGTCGATCCTGTATACCACTCCTGCTTTATGTTCAAACTGGTAAATAGTATTTTGCAACTGCGAATCCAACACCCGTCGATCCGTGACCACGATCACGCTATCAAATATCCGTTCATTCTGCGCGTTATGCAAACCAGATAGTCGATATGCGAGCCATGCTATCGAATTACTTTTACCTGAACCTGCCGAATGTTGTATCATATAATGATGACCTACTCCATGTCCTTGGGCGTACTGGGTCATTTTCCGCACAGAATCCAACTGATGAAAGCGTGGGAAAATCATTTTTTCCTTTTTACGGGTATGCCCCTCGAATTCAAACTCTTCGGTTTGTAAATGGATAAAACGCCCGATAATATCCAGCCAGCTCTCTTTAGCCAGGATGTCCCGCCATAGATAGTCGGTTTTATACCCATTCGGGTTAGATGGATTACCTTTCCCGTGCTGGTCACCTTTATTGAATGGCAACCAATAAGTTCTACTGCCTTCAATGCGAGTGGTCATATACACTTCGTCATCATCCACCGCAAAATGCACAAGACTTCTTTTTTTAAAGGCAAAGATCAATTCTTTATTGTCCCGACTGGTGGCGTATTGCCTTTTTGCCTGGGCAGTGCTTTGACCCGTAAAACGGTTTTTAAGCTCAATCGTCGCCACGGGCGACCGTTCACCGACAACACCAAATCCACCGAATTCTTGTTTTTTTTGCTGTAATAAACTTGGCGAATCACTTTGAGTCTGTTCTGGTCATAAAGAACAAGCGTATCAGGGTTCAAACCCGACTCAGGCTTAAAGAATGCCATTTTGAACCTGACGCCATAATCCACAAAACCATTACGAATCACATCCAAAGAACTCCGTAAATCTATCTCTTTATACAAGCGTTGGATAAGGCGATTCTCTATATCGCCACCATGAATCGCCGATAACTTTTCCCATTGTTTAGGTTGGGTATCTTTTAAAAACCGCAAAACCTCGGCTTTAAACAGTCCCAGTTCGGGGCTGTAATCGCTTGCCTTACCTTCGGCATAACCACCGTTTTCAAGCAGTGATTGAATGATGGCGGATTCAAAGGTGTTTTCGGATGTTATCTGGCTCATGGTGTTTGCTCACTCACAACGTCTTCTTGTTGCCTTTCAAGAAACTGGGTATAAGCAATCTGAGCAATGAAGGTTTTAATTAAATGCTTGTCTCTCTTGGACAAATTCTCCTTTAATTTTCCCTTGGGATAACACTTATGGATAAACTCGGTATTGTTCCCAAAAATTGACTCCTCAATTTGTGAAAGTATTTCGGGCAATGGATCATCAACGATTGCTCCCGTATCAGGATCAATAAATTTTACGGCTGGATTATTCTCAAAATTGACCTCTTTTCCCAAAAAGGTTTTCTTGCCCTCAACGGATTGCCAATAAACACCTAAAAATTCAGTTGTGCCTGGTGGATGAATTTTGGCAATTTGAACTGCTCCATCAATGTTTGAATAAGATGGGTCCCTAATCATGGCGACCAGCACCTTAAACGGCTCCATATCGAAACGACTGGATAAAATTTTACCGCTTTTGCTAATTTCGTCTCCAAGCAGTTCGTGTGACCTTTCCAGTTCATCACCGATGAAGGTGTAAAACATCTCGTCTCTGTTGCTTTCATTATGCACAAAAGCGCCAGCCTCATGGTTATACTCTAATTTCCAAAGCTTAAATTCACTGGCTTTCCAAGACCAGCCACCGAACAAAAACTGGAAGTCACCCAGCACGCCTTTATACTGCTGGGTTCCGTAATCGGTTATCGAATGGCAAAGCGAGGTAAACAGGCGCGTTAAATAATCCAACACCTCGGCAATATCCGTATGCGAGTTTGAAAGGTGTTCATCAAATTTGATCTATGAGATCAGATTCAAAATCAGCGGATAGGTGCGCTTGGTGTTTCCCGCGAAACAAATCAGACAGTCTTCTCTGGGCAGTTCAAAGAGTTTTACCCCTGAATGCCAACGCTCCCCACCCGACAAGCAACTATCGGTCGCAAAGATAAGTTCTTATTCGTTATTCACCTCTCGTATCCAGGCGACACATAGCGTCATTATGCGACCTGTGTAACCTTGATTTTACCCGTAACCACTTCGCTGATTAGTGCAGTGCGATACTCTTTTTGAAGGGCGATGATTCTTTTGGTTTTGGCTATTTTGGCGTTGAGGCGGGTAGTTTGGGTTTCTATGTGGCGGACGATGGTGGTTTGTTCTTGTGTTGGAGGAATAAGCACTAACGTTTCACCTAACTCTTCACGGTTCAGATGCGGTTGGGCAGCTCTTAATGACTGAGGTATCAATTGGTTATTTAATACATAATTACTTAATAGAATGAAGCTAATAAATTTCGAATTATTATCACAACCGCTTCTAAAAACCATATCATATCCAGTAATAGCACCTTCATATTTTTTAGGAATAATTGCCGAGTCTGCTGTGTATGCTCCGCTTCTAACAACAATAATATCAAACTCTTTTAAAACGGGGTCACGATCATACGGAATATCATTAGGGTCAACAAATATCATATCTTTTCCATCTATCCTTCCACGGAAAACATTTGTTGCTCGAATTAAAGGTAGTCCATCAAATTTTAATTTTGGTGGTTGACCTAAGCCATATTTTATCGTTCCAACATACTTCAACTTCTTAACTTCCCACCGCTCAGAAATCTTCCCCAACCAATCAATACCGCTATCTTTCAACTTGACATCGGGGCCAATGCCTTTGGTGACTGCCTGATTGATAATGGCGGTTTTTTCTTCTTCATACAGGCTTAACAGGCGTTCTTTTTGGGCAATGAGTTCATCTATTTCAGCGGTTTTGCGGTCGAGGTAGTTGGCGATGGTAGTTTGTTCTTGTTTGGGTGGTAACGCTAAGTCTTGTCCAATATGAAATGGCCCTGAACGGGAGCCGTGATTCTAACGTGAAACGGCCCTGTACCTGAGGAGTAATTTCTGCTCATGATGGTCACCTATGGTGATCTATATGAGTGACAAAAAGATAAAAACATTGGATGACGTCCGCATCTTTCTCGAAGGAACTGTGGAGGTTGAGTTTTCAATTACCAACAAGGAAGAGCGCTACCAGTGGATTCGGCGTACATTGGTCAAATTCAGTTATATCTCTTGCAGAAAGAACGGTAAGGGATTGATCATCCGCTATCTGGAGCAGGTGAGTGGCTATTCTCCACGGCAAGTGAAACGGCTGGTACAGCAATACAAAAAAACCGGATACATCAAGCGCCAACAGCGTACAGCATCGGGATTTGAACGCTTCTACCGCCCTGAGGACGCAGTGCTGTTAGCTGAGACCGACAAGCTCCATGGGACACTCTGCGGTGCAGCCACCAAGAAGATCTGTGAGCGGATGCTTTTGATCTATGAGGATTATCGCTATGAGCGCTTAGCAAAGATTTCGGTTGCCCATCTCTATAATCTTCGTCATTCTACGTGTTATCAACGACAGCGCCGCCAGTTTGATAAACCCGCTTCAAAACGCTCTCAGATAGGCGAGCGACGAAAACCCAATTCAGAAGGTAAACCAGGCTTTCTACGGATCGACACAGTCCATCAGGGCGACCTGGATGGGATCAAAGGGGTTTACCATATCAATGCGGTTGATGAAGTCACGCAATTTGAATGTATATTCTCCGTAGAACGGATTACTGAGCGTTTCATGATTCCGGTCCTGGAGATGCTGATCGAAATCTTCCCTTTTGTCATCCTGGCATTTCACGCGGATAACGGTTCGGAATACATCAATCATACCGTGGCAAAACTGCTCGGAAAGCTCCATATTGACCTGACCAAATCACGCCCACGCCATTCCAACGACAATGCACTCGCCGAGTCCAAGAACGGAACCATCATCCGCAAACATCTGGGGTACGACCATATCCCGGGGTACTGGGCGCCTCAACTTAATGAATTTCACAGAGAGTATTTCAACCCCTATATCAACTTCCATCGTCCTTGCTTTTTTCCTGTCCCAAAAGAAGACAACAAAGGAAAGGTGAAAAAGAGCTATCCCTACAAGTTAATGATGACACCCTACGAGAAGCTCAAATCATTACCTGATGCAAACCAATATCTCAAACTGGGAACCACCTTTAAAAAGCTGGATGCAATTGCCTTCTCAATCAGCGACAATGACGCAGTCAAACAGATGAATGAGGCCAAACGTAAACTTTTCAAAACCATCTTTGAGCAGGAGCGGAGTATTGCCTGATTTGCCTCTTCAGGTAGATTCTCTACCCCTCTGTTTCAGGGCCATTTATAGATTGGAATAGACTCGCTACAAAAAAATTGTTTATAGTGTTTATTGTTAACTGGTTAATTGTTGCCGTAAGGAATAATCCAGATTGCCCACTAAAAACCTGTGAATTAAAATATTTTGAAATAAAATTATAATTATTTGTTCTGAAAAGTGTCATGAAGGCACCAAATGTGGAGCCTTCAATAGATTCGTCGATGGTTATATTTTTTCCGATTAACGCTCTACTTCCATTTCTTGAGCAAATCAGAATATCTCCTTTTCTAACTTTCAATTTATCTGGAATCTCTTTATCTACATAAACACAATCGCTAAGATTCAATTTGCGATTTTGAATATTCGATGACCTTAAAACCAATGTTCCATTATTCGGTATAACTTCACTTGGTTGATAGGTTAGTCCAATTATAGATTCCCCAATATACTTCAACCTCTTAACTTCCCAATGCCCAGGAATCCCTCCAATCCACTCAACCCCACTATCCTTCATTAATGGATAATGGCTTATTGAAAATTGAGAATTATCCATTATCAATTATTCCCTCCCAACACAAACCGCGCCTGTTCATGACGCAACATTTCATAGGGGGACATAGGCTTGATGCCCAAACCTATGCAGGCATTGGGAATCTTGATCTTCTTCGTGGAATTGGCAGGGACTTCGTGGGTCACAACGGTGAACCCGTGAGCCAATGCATGGGTGATCAGATAATAATCCGCGACTTGTAAAAAGGTATTGACGGCTGCTGGTTCGTAGTTATGATGGCTGGTTGCCCACTGGCTTACCGTGGCGAACTGATCGGATACTTTTGTATCGGGTTTTAAGAAAAAGCCCGAATTTCGGTCGCTTGCCCACCGCGCTAATTCATCATCTCCTGCGTTGATTTAATCGCCCACCTTTTCAATGCTAAAGACTTTCTGTAATTTGTTATTTTCAATCAACCAATCCCAGAAGGCAGGGCAGAAGTCAAAACCATAATGAAGATTCTTGGCTTGAATAAAAATATTCGCATCAAGCAAATATCTCATGTTTCCGCGCTTAGCCTTTTCGCGGCTTCATAAAAAGTGGCGGACTTTTTGATACCGAGCATCTTAAAGGCATCCCGAAACAGCGTTTGACCTTCCAGCGTGCTACTGACCAAAGCACTGGCGAACCGCTTGCTAACGCGCGCACCCATCGTTCGGTAGAAATCTCCACCCGTCCCGTCCCGTCGAGCTATTTTTTTAATACGCTCTAATTCTTCACGCCAGGTTTGCCAAAATATTTCACGGTTAATCGCGCCGAGATCATAGATTCGCCGCAAAATAACCAGGGTGCTGACTTTGTAGAAGCGTGCCAGCCGTTCCATTTCGGTTTGCAATACTTCGTCCAGCGAATAGTTGTTTTGCAAATCATCGAGAGGCACCAGCAGCTCAGCAGCCACCTGATCGCACCAACGCTCGGTTTGTTCATCGGGTTTCTCAACGGCTTGCGCATTGGAAACACCACTTTCACCGACCCAAATATGCGCCAATTCATGAGCCAGGGTAAACATTTGCGCCGCCTTGGTATCACTGGCATTGATAAAGATCAGTGGCGCAAGATTATCCACCAGGGCAAAGCCACGAAATTCCTCTGGGTCAAGTTTGCGTTTATTGTTGCTTCCCACGACACCGCTGACCATCACCAGGATGCCGATTTTCTCCGCCAGATCGACAAACAGCCGCAAAGCGTCCATCCAAGTGCGCACCTGACCACGCGCCACAATATCAAAATGCAGTGTTTGACGAATTTCCGTTGCGACTCGTGGTATATCGGCATCAACGGTTGCGCTGCCAACAAAGTCAAGCGGTTCAGCCCGATGTATTTGCATGTAGTCGCGATACCATTCTTGCCGTTGCTGGCAGAGATAGATGGTTTCCAGAAGATCGGGACTGGGTTGATCCAATCGTGCGGAATCCATCGTGCGAAAATCGGGAATGGGCAAATGTTCTTGAGGCGGTTCTAGTAGGAAAAAGACCCCCAAAGGAACATGTGTTGCCTTGGCAAAGGCTTCGAGTTGTTTCAGTGTCGGTTGGCTTTTACCTTGTTCCCAATCTTGCAGTTTTGGAAACCGATTGAGCAGGGCAATGGGATCGAGACCTATCCGTTGCTGTGCCCAGTGTAAGAGTTTTGGCTCAACTGCTACTCGCATAACCGCAAGTTTGCTATTACTTGAGAAGTATTCATTATTAATTCTTCGTCATACCAACACTTTCTTTTCCAATTCCACACTGCTTTCTTCCAATGCCAGAATATCGGCTTTAATCTCCGCCAGCGAACGTAAAGGCTTAAACTCGTAAAAATATTTGGTGAAGTTAATTTCATAACCCGTCTTGGTTTTCTTTTCATCAATCCAGGCATCAGGCAGATGAGGTATTACTTCCCGTTCAAAATATTCCTCAATGGTTTGTGGAACAAGCTTGCCGTTTTTGTTTTCTATTAAAAACGGGATATTTTCATAATCTCGTAGATCGGTATCGTGCTTTGGTTTACCTTTGCTTTTAATGATATTGCCATTTTCATCTTTTTGCGGTTGTTCCACCGTTATTCGCCAATTGCCAAAAAATTTATTGGGCAGAATTTTGACAAATTCATTGTCCAGAAAATCGCCATACAGTTTGGTAATAAAGCCAATCCCTTTGTTTTCACCATTTTCAGGGATTTGTTTGCGTTTATTGCCCAAAGAGCGGGGCATTTTTTCCCAGAAGCGGTTCAAGTCCCGCTTACTTTCTGCCACCAATTCTTTATCTTTACTACCCGTGGCGTTAATCAGTTGAATCTTGCCTTTGCGTTCACCGCTTTTGTGATTATTGAGAATCCAGATATACGTGGAAATACCCGTATTGTAAAAAAGTTGATCGGGCAGAGCGATCATGGCTTCGAGCCAGTCGTTTTCGATAATCCACTGACGGATATTGCTTTCTCCGCTACCTGCTTGCCCCGTAAACAGTGGTGAACCGTTAAACACAATGCCAATACGACTACCCCCGTTCTCCGTTGTTTTCATTTTGGAAAGCATGTGCTGTAAAAACAGCAAAGAACCGTCATTGATGCGGGGCAGTCCTGCTCCGAAGCGACCCGCAAACCCCGAATTGGCGTGTTCGTCTTTGATGATATTGGCGGCTTTTTTACAGTCTACCCCAAAAGGCGGATTAGAAAGCATGTAATCAAACTTCTCATCGCTTAACCCATCGACGGTAAAGGTGTTGCCAAATTTTATATTGGTGGGATTCTGCCCTTTGATAAGCATATCGGACTTACAGATAGCCTAGGATTCGGGGTTTATCTCCTGCCCAAAAACTTCCAGTTTTGCTTGGGAGTTAAATGATTTAAGGTGCCTTTCGCCAATAGAAAGCATTCCTCCTGTTCCGCAAGCTGGGTCATACAAAGTTTTAACAATGCCCGCTTGCGTTAAGGCTTGGTGGTCAGCATTGAATAGCACATTGACCATTAGTTTGATGACTTCTCTGGGAGTGAAGTGTTCGCCAGCGGTTTCATTGGATTGTTCTGCAAAACGGCGTATCAGGTCTTCGAACACATAGCCCATTCGCATGGTGTCCATACTACTGAGATCGATGTCGGCAAATTTTTTGACCACCTGAAACAAAATATCCGCCTTGGGATCGTCCATACGCTCGATCTGATCATCAAAGCCGAAATATTCAATAATCTCACGGGCAGAAGCAGAATAACCGTTGACGTGGTTACGTAAATTTGCGGCAATGTGATTGGGATCGGCTACCAACTTCGCAAAATCAAATCGACTACGGTTATGAAAATTAAACCCAGCGATTTTGTTCAAAGTGAGGTCTTTGGCGCTATAGGTGAGTTTTGCAACTTTAGGCAAATAATCCAGCACCTTTAGTTTGCTCTGTGCCAATACGCAATCCAATCGGCGCAATACCGTCATGGGTAAAATGACCTTGCCGTAATCCGACTGTTTGTAATCCCCACGAAGCAAGTCAGCCACTTCCCAGATCAAATTGGCTTTATCTTTAAACAGTGTCATTTATTCTCCATGGTTGTTTTTAATTCTGTGGCAGATAACGCCAGGTGTAGGGAACCCGCAAATGACTATTCAACTTTGTCCCCATCAATTACCATAATTATAGGAAACGGCTCTGATATGTAGATTATGAAAAAATCCTACATCTACGTTTGCTCATCAAAAACTGGATATCATCTCCCCTAGGAGAAAGGATCGCATACCGATACGTCTGATGCACGCTTCCGTGCGATCTAGTCATCTCTAGAGTCTTAAAAAGTTTACTTTGTGAGATACCGGCTTGTAATGTCTTAAATTATGTCTTATATTTAGATTATCAAAACATTTAAAACATTATAAGACACGTTCATGACACAAATCGGCTACGCAAGAGTTTCCTCTATTGGGCAATCATTGGATATTCAGTTAGACAAACTGAACGGCTGTGACAAAATCTTCAAAGAAAAAAAGTCTGGAACCACCGCACAAAGACCCGCCTTCAAAGACTGTATGAATTATCTCAGAGAAGGCGATACGCTAGTCATTACCAGACTCGATCGGTTAGCCCGTTCTACATACCACCTTACCCAAATTGCCGAAGACCTCAAGAGCTGCAAAATCGGTCTTAGAGTCATCGACCAAAATATCGATACATCAACACCAACAGGAATGCTTCTATTTAATGTGCTGGCATCCATAGCGGAATTCGAAACCGAAATCAGAAAAGAACGTCAATTAGAAGGAATCGCCAAGGCAAAGGAAAACGGTATTAAATTCGGGGCCAAGGCAAAATTAACTAAAGAACAGTTAGATGAGATGAAGGGAAAACGAGAAGCAGGTGTTTTGATTAAAAATTTAATGAAGGAATATTCACTGTCAAAATCTAGTGTTTATCGTTTGATCCAGCGGTGAAAAGATTTGAAAATGAGCAAATCAGAGGTGTTCGTTTAGAACGATGATTGAGCCTGATTTTGATTTCATCAGCCAGCACACTGGGCATAATGATTACCTAAACTCACTTATCTTCAAAATTTTACAACTTGAGCACCAAGTAAAAAATGTTGAAGATAAATCATGGTATTTCAAGTCTGGAATCGAATCGCATAGAGCTAAATTGGATAATCTAATTAACGATTACGACTCACTCAGGAACAGTGTTAATAGCAGCACCATTGACGAGGTGAAGAGATTACTTAAAAGAAAAGAAAAGGACTTGTCTAAGGCTGAAAACCGCATTTGGAGCGGAAGTCGCTGGATGAGATCAATGTATTTAAGCACCTTTAGGAGTAGGATTGATATTATCAAACTGCATTTGAATATTAAAAATGATATTGCTGAAATTCCCAAACTAAAATTCTTTGGGGAACGTTGAGAAATCTTCGGTGCGGAGAGGCTATTGTAACGAATAACTGTAAAAGTCTCCGATCCTCGCCAACCGTCAAGTGATGTAAACTCCTTTCGACTGATGTTCAAAAATCGTTCGGTTGCTAGGACGATCCTACACCACTCCCAACAGTAGGTTATTATCCTACTCCTGTTAAACATAAGTCTTGTCCAATATGAAATGGCCCTGAACGGGAGCCGTGATTCCAACGTGAAACGGCCCTGTACCTGAGGAGTAATTTCTGCTCATGATGGTCACCTATGGTGATCTATATGAGTGACAAAAAGATAAAAACATTGGATGACGTCCGCATCTTTCTCGAAGGAACTGTGGAGGTTGAGTTTTCAATTACCAACAAGGAAGAGCGCTACCAGTGGATTCGGCGTACATTGGTCAAATTCAGTTATATCTCTTGCAGAAAGAACGGTAAGGGATTGATCATCCGCTATCTGGAGCAGGTGAGTGGCTATTCTCCACGGCAAGTGAAACGGCTGGTACAGCAATACAAAAAAACCGGATACATCAAGCGCCAACAGCGTACAGCATCGGGATTTGAACGCTTCTACCGCCCTGAGGACGCAGTGCTGTTAGCTGAGACCGACAAGCTCCATGGGACACTCTGCGGTGCAGCCACCAAGAAGATCTGTGAGCGGATGCTTTTGATCTATGAGGATTATCGCTATGAGCGCTTAGCAAAGATTTCGGTTGCCCATCTCTATAATCTTCGTCATTCTACGTGTTATCAACGACAGCGCCGCCAGTTTGATAAAACCGCTTCAAAACGCTCTCAGATAGGCGAGCGACGAAAACCCAATTCAGAAGGTAAACCAGGCTTTCTACGGATCGACACAGTCCATCAGGGCGACCTGGATGGGATCAAAGGGGTTTACCATATCAATGCGGTTGATGAAGTCCCGCAATTTGAATGTATATTCTCCGTAGAACGGATTACTGAGCGTTTCATGATTCCGGTCCTGGAGATGCTGATCGAAATCTTCCCTTTTGTCATCCTGGCATTTCACGCGGATAACGGTTCGGAATACATCAATCATACCGTGGCAAAACTGCTCGGAAAGCTCCATATTGACCTGACCAAATCACGCCCACGCCATTCCAACGACAATGCACTCGGCGAGTCCAAGAACGGAACCATCATCCGCAAACATCTGGGGTACGACCATATCCCGGGGTACTGGGCGCCTCAACTTAATGAATTTCACAGAGAGTATTTCAACCCCTATATCAACTTCCATCGTCCTTGCTTTTTTCCTGTCCCAAAAGAAGACAACAAAGGAAAGGTGAAAAAGAGCTATCCCTACAAGTTAATGATGACACCCTACGAGAAGCTCAAATCATTACCTGATGCAAACCAATATCTCAAACTGGGAACCACCTTTAAAAAGCTGGATGCAATTGCCTTCTCAATCAGCGACAATGACGCAGTCAAACAGATGAATGAGGCCAAACGTAAACTTTTCAAAACCATCTTTGAGCAGGAGCGGAGTATTGCCTGATTTGCCTCTTCAGGTAGATTCTCTACCCCTCTGTTTCAGGGCCATTTATAGATTGGAATAGACTTACATATTACATAAAACACAAACCCCAAGCGCCCAAAACAACTGACACGAGTAGATGAACAAAGCACTAGTGGACTCACATTATTGGTTTATAACCTATTGTTATTGCTGCTACTTATGTATTAGCAAAACATGTGTCCTATATAGTAGTGCTAAAAATATATGAGGCGTTTATAGCAATAAAAACAACGAGTTAACAAATCTGTAACCCAAATTTGCGCACCTGCTCGTGTCATCTGTAAATATTCGGCCAACCCACCTTTACAATCATTTCAAAAAATAGTATGGGACACAGGAGGAATAATCGTGTATAAAGCTGGGTATGGAAATCTCCATCCAACATCCAGCCGACGCCAGCGTTCCCGTAGTGATCGGAGAGCTTGCTACCTACCGCTTTTCCGAAAACATAGTCCAACTGACTCAAGCAGAACATATTGAACTCAAGTGGAACGGAACCTATTGGAAGGCTCAGCATGAGCAATTAAAGAAAAAGCACGAAGCACTTAAGCAGGAAATTGAGTCAGCTCATGCGAAGATCAGAGATCTTAAGCAGCGGCTGTATGGCAAGAAGAATGAAAAAGGGACCACAAAACGAGATAAGCCCACGACGGATGACAAACCCACGTCTTCCCGCCCTCGTGGCCAACAAGCAGGAAGCCAAGGTCATGGTCGCACCCCTCGGCCCGATCTGCCCATTATTGAAGAAGAGCGAGACGTCGCCCCTGAGGATAAAAAGTGCCACCATTGTGGGAAAGCCTATGTTCGACTGTCGCAGACAGAGGACTCGGAGATTATCGAAGTCCAGGTCAAAGCTCATGTTCGCCGGATCAAGCGAAAGATGTACACCCAGGCCTGTGAGTGCGTGGGTGTGCCGGGCTCATCACGGCCTCACCGGCACCCTGCCGAGCGTTGGCCTGGTTCAAGGCCGATGGCGGTCTAAAAGAAATGTCATGCCTTGCGATGTTACGGATGGCCGCGGACGGCCTCATCACCCTGCCGCCGCCACGCTGTAAACCCCCGCAACAGAAAATCCAGTTCACCTCGCGAACCGATCCAAGGCCGGGCATCACTCAACCGGTCCATGCGCTCCCCCCTGTTCAGTTCTGTCTGGTCGCGCATCGCGACCACTCCCGCTTGTGGAATGAGTACATCCATCGTTACCACTACCTTGGGCACAAGCCGCTACCCGGCGCGCAACTTCGCTACTTCGTCACCATCGACCAACAGATTGTCGCCGCTTTGGGCTTTGGCGCCGCAGCCTGGCAGACGGCACCTCGGGATCAGTTTATCGGCTGGAGCCACGATCAACGCCAAAATAACCTGCCGTTGATCGTTAACAATGCTCGTTTCCTGATCATGCCCTGGGTGGAATCAAAAAATCTTGCATCAAAAATCTTGGCTTTGGTGGTGCGCCGGCTTCCTCATGAATGGGAGAACCAATATGGCATTCGCCCGGTTCTATTGGAGACTTTTGTCGATACGGAGCGTTTCACCGGCGCTTGCTACAAAGCGGCAAATTGGACCTATGTCGGGAAAACCAAAGGGCGTGGAAAACTAGGTACGGCGGGAAAACAGAGTGTTCCTATCAAGGATATATGGCTTTATCCGCTATGCCGTCAGTTCAAGAAACAGCTAACTCGCTAATTCTATTGGGAGTGGGTTGGTCGAATATTTACTGTCATCTTATATTAACCAATTGGTTTTAAAGACTTTTTTATCAATCAAAACTGCCGTATTTGCGGTATAATTCCTTTTCTAAACCCTTTTTTAGTTCTATCAACTCCGCCCTCTTTTCATTGTTCATATAGAACATGTTAATCTTATTTACGCAATATAGTTTAGTAAAAACGCCTAATGATCGGAGTATCGGCAGACATTTCCGATTGTCAAAACCGAGGTCGGAAACTTTATATTCATTTTTAATGGAGCATTCTGCAGTAACAGCCAAGACGTTTCCGATCATTTTGAATATGTCATCTATGACACTGTCTAGTTTGTCTAGCACGCTATCGAGTTTCCGGCAAGGAGGTATCAGAGTTCGAAGTGCTTTAATGATTCGGACAACTCGTTTGTAATCGTTTTCCTGCATATTACGCACATCAATATTGCAATCGGCTAAAAATGCTGCAATACGATAGTCGCGGTTTTTAAACCAATTTTTTGGGTCTTCAATTGCTTGTTCAATTAAGTTTCCCAACTCATCATCTGGTTTTTCGGTAGGTTGATATATCAATGTCTCTTTTATATCCTTCCAAACGTCTGGATCGATAATTGCCGTGACATTTTTACCATTGTCTCTCCATCCTGATGCTCTTCCACATGTGTTTTCAAACTCTCCTGCTAGTTTTTTTTTCCTAATTTCTTCCATTTTTTGGGTTGTTGTGGCAAACATTGATGATACTGCCATATCTCGGAGTTAGGCGGGGTGTAATTGTGAGGATTTGAACACAATGTTTGTGTTATTAAGTTCGTTTAACCCTTTAATGTTTGTGTGGTTAAATTCACACCCGTAACCGTTTGCGACGTATTCCGCGTCTACTTTAGATTGTTTCCGCGCCCAATTAAAGATTGGGTATAGGAGACCATCACAATTACTTCTGGTCATCATGGATGGGATGACCCGAAGGTTTGTAACTGGTTGAGTCTCACGTAAATTGGTAACAGTGTGCTTAATATTATCGACCTCCAACAAGCATTGTATATCCTGCAGCTGGAAAAGTTCGGCAGCAGTAAAGATATACCTATATTCTGGATTAACGACTTTGGTATACCCTGGTTTTTCTAGATAAACCTGTTCATCGTATTCAAAACGTTTGATTTTAAAAACCCTTCGCTTAGCCGCTATATACTGTATCTTCCTTTCCATAAACTGTTTTTTCAGAGGGTCTGATTCCTTCTTCATCTTCTCTCGGAGTTTTTTTATTTGTTGATCGTATCTCCTGTTTTTTTGCGTAGTCCGATTTTTTTTCCTTCCCATCCTAACCACATCTCCATCCACTAATGGCTTGTAATTCCCCGTGTCCATCGATGTTATATCATCGACCACAATCACGTAATCTTCGGGGATCGCGTTATATTCTTGATATGCTTCTTCATACTCGTCCCAATCTCTTAGGAATCGCGCCAACTTCCATTTTTTCCATTTTTCTGTAATTTTGTTACCTTTACCCTTTAATATTTTATCCAGTCTACGCACAGGGTGTTTCCAGTCCCAATCTTCGACCAATTCACCAGTCTTCTTATCTGTTTTTAAGGTCGGTTCACTTCGGTATAACCGTCCCTTTTGCCATAAAAGTGTTCGCAGCATGGTGGTAGTCATGCACACTATGTCACCTTTAAATAGATTCTGAGCTTCTCGTTGTGACTGGTAAACGAACAACATTTCTTTGGCTACTAACCTATCTGATTTATACAACGTTTCGAAAGTTTTTGACCAAGAGGCGTAGTCGGCAGTAAACACGTCATCTGTTGCCAATTTTTGGATTGGATGGTCTGGGAAACGTTCTTTGAAAAGTTCGGTGAATGAAAACACAGTCTCGATTGTTTTATCAGGATATAACCCTTGCAACTCTTCTCCAAGTTTCCGCACTGCCATATTATTCGACCGCGCATATACCAACTTATCGACTGCTTTAGGGATCGAAAGCGTTTTACCGATACCAGGGTTGGTGATTGTAATAATCGCGCGATCGTTTGACTCTGCGAATCTTTTGTAGGCTTCTAAGACCTTTGCTCTAACAACTTCGAGATTACCGTCGGAGTGTTCGTGATACGTTTCCTTATCGTTGTCATCTTGAACAACGGCATCCTTTTTCTTAGAATCGATTTTAACGATATTATTTTTGACTACTTCTTTTGCCCAGATTGCTTTACCACCATTGCATTTGCCGCAAACAAAGTAAGGTGTGCCGTCACTATTCACTGAGGCAAACTCACTACCGTTAGCATCATAGTGAAATGGGCATAACAGACCTGATACTTTACCTGTGATGTCTCCGAATCGAATACTTTCTCCATTATTAAGGTCTAGGTAGGTACCTAAGGTTAATTCATATTCATCTGAATTTAACTGGGTTTTCCGATCGCGAACAATGGTTTTATTGTTGGATGGCTTCTTACTTTCTTCATCAAGGTGTTTACCGTATTTTAGTAACTCATCGATAACAGGATTCGGGATGAACTTTCCATCGCGCATTTCGTATAAGTCAGTTTGATTTCCGTAATAGAGTCTTGCTGCGTCCTTACATTTAGGATCACCTCCTAATTTATCACCCAATGCAATATACAGGTATCTCATATCATCAGGGGTATCGATAGCCCGCTCTAGAATGTATATCTGCCTGTGCTTCTGAACTGATTCTGTGTAACTGGGGGAAGCATAATAGCCAGCGCTAAAAGCCTCGTAGAATGGACTGTACTGGGTTGTTACTATATCATGGTCATCTATGTCGATACATGCTACGGTAGATTTGTAAAAGTTTCTGGAGTTGCGCCATCCTGTGCCCTTGTATATACCGACTAAATTGCCGTCGTAGTTTTTAAGTTGGCTGCACACCGGAAAACCGTTGGTGACAATATCAAATAGTCCTTCAACGTTTGTCTCCAGATTAATCCATTGCGACGCGGTGTTTTGGATTGAGTATATTTGTCCGTCTAATGTTGTAAGTTGTGGGTAATGATTGACGGGTGAGTTAGCAACATACTGCTCGATTTTATCTGTTAAATTATTCTGCTTGGCGAGTGCCCAATATGCATCGGAGGAGTCTTTGTGATAGGTTACAGGTTTATTAATCCATTTGTTGTTAGTTGAAAATATACACCGATTATAAATAGGATTAACATTAGCAGGCTTGCATTCATCTGTTGAAATGGCAGTAATTGATTGTTCTTGGGTATTAATGAATTTTTGCATGTTTTAAAATCTTCGCTATTGCTATAGATAACCATAGACTGATCTCCGTATTTTACCGCTGTTAAATTGTTAAAGGGTCGTTTTAGCGACCCTCTTTAAGTTTCTATTACGTTATAGAAGTTTTAAATCTTTCCAGACCTTAAAACCTTCATCATTCATCCCGAATGTTACTAACGCCTTCAAGCCTTTGGTTAACCACTCGTTTGTGAAAATCTTGTCGACTAACACATTATCGATCATTTTTCCTTCGTCGGAAAAACTCACAAAACGTTTTGCCAGAACTTCGCGGTCGCCGGGTAGTTTGTATGAAATGATGTATACATCATATCCGTTACCTTTTTTAGATTTTTCTCTAATCCTTTCAATACTGTATATTTTTATTATTACTTTGTTATTGTTTCTTAATTTTATTAAATGTTGACGTTCCTTAAATGTTGACATCATCCTTCTCTTCGATGAATTTATATTCAACATCTACAAAATGTGTTATTCATTTGTCCACTGTTACGATATTGTTATCGTCGTCGAATAAATAGCGATCCTCGTCAAAATCCTGGTAACCGCGTTTATATGACCAAGATTGACTTATACAGTCATCGTGCCAGATGCAAAACGACCTGATTATTAGGTTGCTGTTAAACATCGCCGCTAGTGTAACTGTGTGATTATTTTCTTCATGAAAAATCATTGATAGTTTACCCGTATCCATTAGATTCAATATCACCTGATGTTATTTGTTTTATACGATCAGTATCGTTAGCTATCTCTTCTTTATACTGATTGATCAAGTTCGTGAATGTTTTCATTTTGATATTCCAAAGTGTCTTTTAGAGAGCGTGGCTTGGATACCGTTACCAGCGGTGAAGAAAGAAGAAGGCGCACGCTTTCTAAAAACACTCGGAACGAATTTAGTTATTAGTTGTGAGTTCTTTCTCGCTTGTGTTTAGAGTCGTGCAAGTGATATGTCATCACAAGTGGTAACACGACTTGTTCCTTACAATCTATTTATTAAATGGGATTAAAGTTGATCAAAATTTGGATAGGTATTTCGAGGGAAATATAGATGATATCTAAATAATTATGGACAATTTAATTCATTAGCACCTCGTCTTTTACTCGTTCCATTATTATCATTACCCATATCATCTTCATACTATTTTTTTAATCATCTAAGTAAACGTATGAAGTTTGCAGTTTTGTTCAATACTAAGTAATGTTCTCACCATTTACATTTCTGCGAGGTCTTGGATATTCGCTTCTTGTTCGACGTTATTGAGTAATATTCTACGACAACCATCAAACGAGATTCCTGTAATTCGATTATTAAGTATAAGCGTAGCACTCATTCTTCGATTCCATTAACATTTTTGAACACAATGATTAATTAATTTGTTTAATTTCTTCTCTAATTATAGTTTATTTCCATTTTTATCAGAGTTGAACAATGCTAAAATCAATTTAAATCGCTAGCTATTCATTTAGATGATTTTTTGGAATATGGAAACCGAAAAGAGAGAATATTATCATTTAGTTTGGATATCCATAGGGTATAGATAGTAAATGAAGGTATATTAATTCCATAGATCAGCGAATTATTTATATTTTTCCATATGGATACTTTTTATAAAATAGTCATAAAACTAAACTATTTAAAGCATCTGGAAAGTAGAATTGTCTAAAAATTAGTTTTTCTTTATCTAATCCAAACTTGTTTTAATTATTTATTAAGTTTTATTTTTCGCAAAAATAAATTATCCTAGGCGGTTGTTTATTAATTCCTAAACGGTTGTCGGAATAAACCATCCCCACAACAAGATAAAATTAATGTATCTCGATATTTGTTCAAGCAGAAACTAATTACCGAATTGGTGAAATCGATTCCTGATAACGGAATCGAACCAATAACTTTTCACTGAAGAATAGAATAAAAAAGGCTAAAAATTGTCTATCAACGATCGACTCTTGTGCAATAATCACATGGGCAATTATCGCTTGACAAGAAACACCAATGCTAGTGTAATTCGATGACACAGCCTCGATGTGCGTTTGAAGGTTGTTAAAAAAATAATCGCCTATTATTCAATTAGATATAAAAATATTTGGTGGAGGTCAATATCACAATTTGGCGATTCCCGCCGCCTCCACCATAACAACATCCAAAGCCGTCCTAGGACGGCTTTTTTATTGCCATAATACAATCTGTTATCTAATTGCCATGCGTATTGGCGTCCAATCATATCCATTGATATCCGGGGGTAAATGGGGCAATATTAGGCGCGGGGCGAACCGAATAGAAGACGGAGTAGTTGCCCCCATGTCATTAACAGATACCGCCGTTCGTAACGCCAAACCTATTGGAAAAGCCAAGAGGATGTTTGATAGTGGAGGGCTAAAGCTGAAAGTTGCCCCAACACGCGTCATGGGCAGGTATTGCTCTGTTTAGCCGAGCATTGTAATTGCCGCCCCAACCGGCTACGATCTCGGTGACACAGGCACCGATAGTGGTATCGATGAATGATTAATTCTCGTGTGAATACCCGAGTGAAATCGAAAACGCTGCCTGATTGCTCGATTAGCGTTCCACATTTAGAATTGCTGCCAATATTCCGCCGGTTATATCAGCCTTGGCGATCAGGTTATCGCCATTAGAACAAGGTATAAATAAACGGCGCGACGGCAGATCCCTGCGACAGTACGATGAGTGTGCCTAATAGCAGCATTACGATAATAATTGGCGCAAGCCAGAATTTTTTCCGGACCCTCATAAAGCCCCAGAGATCTTTTAACAACTCGATCATTAGTATGGTTTCTCCATTTGCTGTTTCGGTGGTTGGATACTGGGTTTTCGATAGGATTCCCGGGTCGCCGTGATTTTCCGCCGCATGGGATCTTTACGCATCAGTTTCATCATCAGAGCAATCGGTGCAAACAAACTCTAAAAAACCAGACCCAGAATAATGCGGGTATTAATCCAGCCGAGGACAAATCCGATGTACATCCAAACTATGTATAAGGGTTTGAGTATTATCGGGAAAACTAATGCGAGTGAGGCAAGCCCAAGTGGAACCTGAAATGGGAAAGGTATTTCGGGGAACGGTTGTTTAAATATAATGACGGGAAAGAACAAGCCGAACAACAATACGATGATTGTCGCCATCACAAACCCAAATTCCCGCAATCCATGCTTATCTGCTTTCGGTACGATTTTGCCCATGCGTTAATCCAGTGCGAATTCCTGTTTCCAGGCATTGTCTTTTCCCCATTCCGGCTGGTTTTTCTTTGCCAGCAATATGTTTTCCATCCATTTCCGTGCGCATAAAGCAACGGTAGGCGTCCTCAGGCGTACAGACAATAGGTTCCCCCCGGACATTAAACGAGGTGTTAATCAGGACCGGACAATCCGTAATCTTTTCGAATTGACTGATTAACTCGTGAAATCTCGGGTTGGTTTCCCGGTGAACGGTCTGGATTCGCGCCGAATAATCGACATGAGTAACCGCTGGAATCGTCGATCTGGGCATCTTGAGTTTATCGATGCCGAACAGGTTCTCCTGTTCGCCGGATATTGGAATCCGTTTGTCCGGTTTTACGTTGGCGACGAGAAGCATATAGGGGCTTTCCGAATCGATATCAAACCATTCCGATACTTTTTCGCTACGTACCGCTGGCGCGAACGGTCGAAACGATTCCCGATATTTAATTTTTAGATTCATGGTGGATTGCATTTTTCGGCTGCGAGCATCGCCGATTATTGATCGTCCACCCAATGCACGGGGACTAAATTCCATTCGTCCTTGATACCAACCGATTACCTTTTCCGTACTCAAAATGTGAGCCAGCTTAGGCATCAGTTTTTCATCGTCCAATTGCTCGTAATCGGCATTTATCCTATTCAGATAACACGTGATTTCATTATTGCTGAACCGTGGTCCGAGAAATGATCCTCGCGTGCTATCTCCACCATTCGGTGACATTTTGCGCGGTTTGTCAAGATACTCATGCCACAACGCATAGGCGGCCCCAATGGCACCTCCCGCATCGCCTGCCACCGGCTGAATCCACAGGTTTTTAAATGCATTCTCTTTAAGCAACCGGCCGTTGGCAACGCAATTGAGCGCCACACCACCCGCCAGACAAAGATTATCGGTCTACAGCTCTTTCTTAATAGTGCGCGCGAGCTTTAACACAATTTCTTCCGTTACGCCTTTAATGGAGCGTGCAATATCCATTTCCTTTTGGCTAATTTCGGACTCGGGTTTACGCGCATCGCCTCCAAACAGTCGAGCGAATTTCTTGTTGGTCATCGTCAGTCCGCTCGTATAATTGAAATATTTCATATTCAAGCGAAACGTCCCGTCCTCCTTAACATCAATGAGCTTGTCATGGATTAAGTCGACGTATCCAGGTTCCCCGTACGGCGCGAGCCCCATCAGTTTGTACTCCCCCGAATTAACCTTGAATCCGGTATAGTACGTAAACGCCGAATAAAGCAACCCAAGCGAATGTGGGAAATCGATTTCCCACTGTGGTATTAAGCGATTATTTTCGCCCAGCCAAACCGTGGTTGTCGCCCACTCACCCACGCCATAAGGGCACAGAACGGCGGCCTTTTCAAGGGGGCTTGGAAAAAAAGCGGACCCTGCGTGCGACTGGTGGTGTTCGGTGAACATCAATTTTGGCAGTTCTCCAGTCTCCAGTCCGCTTAATGACGACAGTTCAGTTTTTAATGTGGTTTTCAGAAAAAGCTTGTCTTTTAACCAGATTGGCATGGCGGAAAGAAAGGATCGAAACCCCTTTGGCGCATAGGATAGGTAGGTTTCCAACAGTCGTTCGAACTTGACCAATGGTTTATCGTAAAAGACCGCGTAATCAACATCGGAGAGTGAAATATTCGCCTCGCCAAGGCAATATTTTATGGCGTTTAGCGGAAACCCCGCATCGTGTTTTTTACGGCTAAACTGCTCTTCCTGCGCAGCCGCTACAATATTTCCATCGATGAGTAGAGCGGCAGCGCTGTCGTGATAATATGCGGATATACCAATAATCCTAATACCCATGAATAGACCGACCGGAATTATGTGTGCTAGGAGACTGTCCGAGAATAGGAGCCGTCGCGAGGGAAAGCTGGTTTGAGCCTGATTTTTTAATTATTTGAGGCGAATACTTGCTGTATTTAACGACAAATCCGCCTGGAGCGGGTTTGGACCGCTGAAAGCGGCCCACAGGTGTGAAATATAGGGATGTATTTCATCAATATAATGGGGAAATCAGGCCAAATCCAGCTTTTCCGCAGTAGGCTCTCTATTCTCGGACAGCCTCCTAGTCCAAATATCCGACGGATTAGCGCAATCCATCGCGGCTTCCCGCTTTTTCGGCTCGTCCTCGGAATACAAATAGATCAGGATTTTAGTGTCCAAAAATATATTATCTGGCATTGGCGTCTTCCCTATCGAAGCGAAAACCCTTGGTCTTTAACGAAATAGCACTGAAGGCTTAAATAAGAATTTTCTCGTAACAGAGGATAAAAATATCTTAGAAAACTACGAAAATGCTACGTGGTGACTTTATAAAAAACAGAGGAAGGCTTCGAGAGTAGACCCCGTTATTGGAAGTACCTTTACCGGATCCTTTAGCACTATTTTGATCCCTTTATTACGGAAAGACCGGACCCGTTAGTTATTCCAAAAAAGAGTAGCGCTAGCAGTACGCCGATTCAGATCAGATTGCATAAGTACTAATATTGTTCTATTGTACAGCTAGATAATCTAGCTGTATGAGGATGATATGGACGAATGGCGTTTAGCGGAAGCAAAGAACCGATTTACCGAATTAGTAAATAAAGCACTTTCAATTGGCCCACAAACTATCCGGCGGCGCAATGATATTGTGGTTGTTCTATCGCAAAAAGACTATGAACGGTTAAAGGGGAACAATCCGGGATTTAAGGAGCATCTTTTAAATCCTCCACATGACATGGGCGATCTGGATTTCAAGCGTGATAAAAGTAAGATGAGGATGCCTGATCTGTGAGAGTTTTGTTGGATACTTGCGTTTTATCAGAGTTGTACAAGCCAAAACCTCTTGAGATTGTACGTGACGCCGTAGCAGTCCTATCTGATGAAACGCTTTACATTAGCGTCATCACCCTTGGTGAAATAGGCAAGGGCATTGCTCTTTTACCGCAAAGTCGTCGAAAGCAGGATTTATCGGAATGGCTCACCAAGATTGAAAACGTCTATGCAAAGCGGGTGTTATCCATTGATCCAGAGACAGCGGCAATATGGGGCGAAATCACAGCAGCAGCACAAAATAAAGGGAAAGTCCTTGCGGCAGCAGATGGTTTAATTGCCGCTACCTCCCTACAAAACGGTTTGCATCTTATGACACGTAACGTGAAAGATTTTGAAACGACAGGCGTATTGCTCCTAAACCCGTGGGATTACGCACAGTGAACAATAATACTTTGGTTATGTTACTAGAAATCACACGTATAGCTCGTCAGGTTTGGGTCTCGAAGCGGTCGCGTTATTTCTTCAGTATCAATCAGGAGGCGCCACGAACGGAAAACAACTTGAAGCTCCGGGGTTCAGTGCTTGAATCGGTGGCTTTACATCCGCGGTTACAACTGTTGTTGCGTCATCCTAATTGGTTACGGGTTAGCTATGTTGCTGGGCGAAGCGTCTTTCCACCTATTTCATGGTGGAGTTTTAAGAAAGCAAAGAATCGTTAGGGTCGGTTTCGTTAAATATGCTTTCGGCGTTCTATCACCACCCACGACACCCGGAAAAACGCCGGTACGCCCGGTAGGATATTGTATTGGCTATTGACACGGTCTGGTTAATGGGCGCCCCATTTTTTGAACTAAATGACGGTTGATCGAAATTAATCTTATAATGGAGGAGTCAACACCCTATCCACCTCGTTTTGCTAAAATCTGAAAGCCAGTACCCTAAAAGGAAGTCAATCATATGACAGATTATGAATTAAAAGAGTTAGTAGCTAGCCTTGCGGTTTCACAAAAAGAAACAGATCGGCAGTTAAAACAAACTGACAGGCAACTCAAAGAATTAGGCAAACAAATTGGTGGCCTGGGTCGAAAGTTCGGTAGTTTTACGGAAGGACTGGCTTTACCGTCGATGCAGCGCATTTTACAAGAACAATTTAAAATGGAAATCATCAGCCCCAGTGTGCGTGTGCATAAAGCAGGAAAGGATATCGAAATAGATGTTTTGGCTTATGCGAATAGTTCGGTCAATGAGGTTTATGTTGTTGAGGTAAAAAGCCATCTTCGAGAAGAAGGCATTAGTCAATTACAAGAGATTATTACTTATTTCAGGCAATTTTTCCTGGAGCATAAAGATAAAAAACTCTATGGCATCATCGCTGCGGTGGATATGACGACGGAAATAAAGCAGCGCGTTTTATCTTTGGGATTTTATGCGGCAAAAATTAAAGAAGATCTGTTTTCACTGGATATTCCTGAAAATTTTATAGCTAAAGCCTACTGAAATTTTCTAGGATTGGGTCAATACTGGTATTAAACTATTCGCCCGTCTTCATTCCTGTCCTTTGCCGTTGTTTGGAGCATGGAATGCACCCTGCTTGGCTGGTTTCCTCCCGGTACCGCACCATCTGATCCGGAAGTACGGAAGTAAGAACGGAAGTACGGAAGTAAGAACGGAAGTAACGGAAGTACGGAAGTAACGGAAGTAACGGAAGTAAGAAGGGGTCAAGTCTTGTATAAAGAGAGTTGCTTAACTTTAGATAAGGTATTATATTTGATAGTCACTTTATTCGGATTGTTTTACCCATGCCCATCTCTTCCGAAAGTTTTTTTAAAAAGCATTTGACCAATGTAGCTGAATGGCAAAAAATGGGGGAAGCGGGTATTTTCTCACTTGACAGTCACCTCGAACTCATCAATGGAGAAATCCTGGAAATGGCGCCTATTGGTAGCAATCATGCGGGTCGTGTAAACCGTTTAAACCAAGTTTTAACACTCCTTACCTCAAATCAAGCAGTCATCAGTGTACAAAACCCATTACAGCTTAGTGATTTATCGGAACCTGAACCTGACTTATTACTGTTACGAACTCAAGCTGATTTTTATAGCAGTCGACATCCTAAAGCTGACGATGTTCTGTTGCTTATAGAAGTTGCTGATCGCTCACTAACCTATGATCAAAACCAAAAACTACGATTATACGCACTGCATAATATCCCCGAATATTGGTTACTTAATATTAACGATGCTTGTCTTGAAGTTTATCGCCAACCCTGTAACGGGGTTTACGCGGAAAAAACAACGTTACGAACAGGTGACGAAATCACTTTATCCCAATTGGATAATATAAGTATTAACATAGCCGATATTTTATAACCACACTGAATCAATATCACTTCGAATGGATGCAACCCATCAACATCATATTGTTGAGTTTCATCTCCTCCTAGGAGGCTGTCCGAGAATAGAGAGCCTACTGCGGAAAAGCTAGTTTTGGCCAGATTTTCCCATAATATTGATGAAATACATCCCTATATTTCACACCTGTGGGCCGCTTTCAGCGGTCCAAACCCGCTCCAGGCGGATTTGTCGTTAAATACAGCAAGTATTCGCCTCAAATTATGAAAAAATCTGACTCAAAACAGCTTTCCCTCGCTACGGCTTCTATTTTCGGACAGCCTCCTAGCTTTTTGCGGTATCACTCCTTAGGGTAATGCTGCTCTACCTGCTAAACTAAGCAGGTTCACAAAATCGGCAAATAGCCCCTATCACAATGCGATTGCTGCGTTAAGCAAGCCTGATGGAGTGAGTAATTCCATGTTTTTATACTAAAAATAAGAAGACCGCACATTGCGTAAAGCCAGCCTGACCGTGGCGTTGCATGACTAATCCTGACAAATATCCCTGGGAGTAACGCAGAAAGACCTGCCCCCGCTTGCAAAATGCCTATCAATGATTTGGTAATCGGAGGAGGTAAAGACTTTTTGGACTTTTGCGTCAATGTATTGAGTGACAATTAACCTGGCCGGTCGGCGACAATTATCCTGGCCGGTATTCTGATAGGGTTCCTGGCATTACTTTTCTGATTGAGAGAGTGCGTGATGCCGGGAAAAAGAATCAACGAACAACAGGTTAATTTGTACATGAAAACGAGAAACGAAAACAAGACACAGGAGACATCGAGTGCGGTTGCAGGGATATCTGTGCGTAGCGGTCGGCGGATCGATAAACGACAGCTGCAGGTAGGCAAGCGGCCAATGCGACATTGGCGTACGCGCGATGACCCTTTTACCGAGGTTTGGGACAGCGAACTCGTCGGCAAACTCAAGAACGCACCCAATCTATCGGCCACAACGTTGCTTGAGATGCTGCAAGAACGTGATCCAGAGCGCTATCCTGACTCCAAGAAACGCACGTTGCAAAGGCGTGTGCAGCTGTGGAAGGCCAAATACGGCAAGGAACAGGACGTTGTTTTTCTGCAAGAACACCCACCGGGTCTGCAGGGCTTGTCTGATTTCACTCAGCTAAAGAGTGAGGCGATCACTCTAGGCAACAAGCCACTCAAACACTTGATTTACCATTTCAGGTTGGCCTTTTCCGGATGGTGTTACGCGATGGCGGTACTGGGCGGAGAAAGCTTCACGGCCCTGGCGACGGGATTACAAGAAGCGCTGTGGCGCCTGGGTGGCAGCCCGAAGGAACACCGAACGGACAGCCTATCCGCGGCCTTCAAGAACCTGGATCAAGACGAGAAAAAGGACATCACATCACGGTACGCCGATCTGTGCCAGAACTATGGCATGAAAGCGACGCGAAATAACCGAGGACGTGGCCACGAGAATGACTCCGTCGAGTCACCACACGGGCATCTCAAGTGGCGTATCGAACAAGCCTTATTGCTTCGTGGGTCACGTGATTTTGATACCCTCAGCGACTATCAGACGTTTCTGAACACGGTAACGGATGGCATCAACCGACGCCACCAGGACCGGATCAAGGTGGAACGGGCATCTCTTGGCGCACTGCCCTGTCATCGCAGTGCCGATTACACCGAGTGCATTGCCGCTGTCAGCAGCACCGGCACTATCGAGGTCAAGAGAGTGCTTTATACGGTGCCCTCCCGACTGGTCGGTTCAAGGTTGCGCATTCATCTTTATGATGATCATCTCAAAGGTTATTTAGGGTCCAGTGCGGTACTGGAGTTGCCGCGCAATCATCATCCCAAAGGCCGTGAGCGAGCCCGTCAGATCGACTATCGTCATCTGATCGGCAACTTGGCGAAAAAGCCACAAGCCTTTCGGTACTCCATGTTGCGCGATGACCTTCTGCCAAACGACAATTACCGGAAACTGTGGCGAATCGCCGATGAACGCATGGAACCACGAGCGGCCTGTAAATGGATGGTGGGTATACTGGCATTGGCCGCACGAGCTGATTGCGAGAAGACACTCGGTGAATACCTGATGAAACGAGCGGAGCCGGACGACTTGCCAGGCGTGTGCACGCTAGAAAAACGATTTGAGGGAAAAGCGCAGCCACACCCCAGCGTTGACGTCGAACAACACGCCCTGGACGACTATGAGGCGCTGCTCAGCTCTTCGGGAGCATGCTAATGTCTACCTGTACAAGCTTACCGGTCATGCTCAAAGAGCTGAGGCTTGCAACCATTGGCCGCCACTGGGCGGAGCTTGCCAGCAGTGACAAAGCACGGAAATGGAGCCATGAGCAATTTCTCAGTGCATTGTGTGAACTGGAAATCACCCATCGTCATTCCCGGCGATTGGCCGGCTACCACAAAGAATCAAAACTGCCCGCTGGGAAAACGCTGCCCAGCTTCGACTTTGACCAGGATAAAGGCATAAACCGTGCACAAATCGAGGCACTGTCTAACAACGTTGACTGGATATCACAGGCACGGAACCTTTTGTTGTTTGGCGCGAGTGGCCTGGGCAAAACGCACCCGGCCTGTGCTATCGGAGCACGACTGATAGAACAAGGCGTGCGTGTACGGCATTACCCAGCAACCGCATTGGTGCAAGAGCTGCAACGCGCCAGAGACGGGTATTGCCTGGAAAGTCACCTACACAAACTCGATAAGTATAGACTCATCATTCTGGATGATCTAGGTTACGTTAAACGCAGTGATGGAGAGACCCAGGTATTGTTTGAGTTTATTGCCCACCGCTATGAAACGGGAAGTCTTATCATCACGGCCAACCAAACGTTTAGTGACTGGGCTCAGATTTTCGCGGACAGCATGATGCCTGTGGCTGCAATTGACCGCCTGGTCCATCACGCGACAATTATCGAACTACACGGACAAAGTTACCGAAAAAAAGCCGCCATGGCCAAAAAATAGCACCTTCAACGGCGCCCGCCGGGGTTGGCGTAACTCCAGTCGCCCTACGGTCTCCTTCCGTTACGCCAACCCCGGCAACAAAACCTACCAGAGGGAAAAAACATGAGATAAATAACAACACTTAAAAACCGGCCAAGATAATTGACGCCGACCGGCCAGAGTAATTGACATTAGATAGTCAATGCTTGGAAATAATCGGAAACGACTTGAGAGAGAGATTTGCCATGCTGCTTAGTGTATTCTTTCGCTTGTTGTATAAGCGTATCGTCCAAACGAAGTGTTAATTTGGTCTGCATAATAGGACTATGACGTATTAAAACCAGTTTATTATGCGCCACCGCCGATAGCGCCGTAAAGTTAGGGCTATTGGGTTGATGCTCCTTTTGGCGGCGGATGGCGCAAGCTTATCCGCCCTACCGTGATCACGAAAGCATAGCGCTCGTAGATGCAACAGGGGTTATGTCTTGCAATCGAGAAAGGGGGGTTAAATCATGTTGATCACAGATAGCAAAGAGCGTATAAATGGACGTCTTACTTTTATTCTTACGACGAAAAGTCATGCTGGCATCTCATGTTAAATTATCAAGCAAAGGGCAAATTGTTATTCCCAAAGAAATACGCGATTCGCTACAATGGGATACGGGTGTTGAGCTTACATTAGTTGTCTCGGAAAATGGCGTCATATTAAAGACCAGGCAAAAAAAAATACAACGGGATATAAGGTCTTTAAGAGGAATGTTGCAAAGTTCAAGTACTCCACTATCCACTGAAGAACTTTGCCAGCCTGTTAATTACGATATAGAGGAATGATTGCCTTTGATACTAATTTACTGGTGCGTCTCGCAACAAACGACCAACCAGAACAAGCTGAAATAGTGGAAAATTTACTAAAAGTAAATCAGGTTTTTATTTCTCGCACGGTACTCTTAGAGACTGAATGGGTACTACGTTCACGTTATAACAATTCAGTAAAAAACATTAGTGAATTTTTTAGTGCATTAATAAATCAAGACACTATTTTTGTAGAAAACCATCAAGAAATAGAACAAGCATTAGAATGGTATGACGTTGGCGCGGACTTCGCCGATGCAATTCATCTTGCGGTTTGTAGCACAACAACGCTTCATACCTTTGACAAAAGCTTTTGCAAAACCGCACGCACCAAAGGTATTACACCCGCTGTTAAAATTCTGACGGTTGAAAATTCTTAAGGATTACCCTATATGTCAGGCTAGTTGTCGCTTTTTGTTTTTCCCCCATGGGGGAAAAACAAAAAGCGACAACTAGCCTGACATATAGGGTAATCTCCCTAAACAAAACGAAAAAAATCAAGCCACCTCACAAACCAACGACTCATAAATCTTCCGATACCGCGAAACGCTGTTCGTCCAATTGCGCTCGCTTTCGACGTATTGGCGCACTGCTTTTCGCAAATCCGCCCACGATGCTTTACTCGACAGCATGTTCGACACCGCTTTCGAAATGGCGCTTGGGTCCCCGGCCTTAAAAAGCCATCCGTTTTCTCCATCGCGGATCAGTTCCTTGTGTCCGCCGACATCGGAGGCGACGACCAATCTCCCTTGGGCCATCGCTTCGAGGGGTTTAAGAGGGGTTACTAATTCGGTCAGACGCATGGACAATCGGGGGTACACAAAAATATCCACCTGGTCGTAAAACTTTTTGACCTCTTCGTGTGGTACGCGTCCTTGAAAGATCACATGCTTCATTATTCCCAGCTGTTCGGCGCATTTATGGATTTCATCCTTTTGCGGGCCGCCTCCAACCAACAGCAAACAAACCTCGGGATAATTTTTGACAATATCCGGCATTGCCTTCAATAAGGTCAATAAGCCTTCGTAGGCATAAAATGATCCGATATAGCCCAATACGGTTTTACCGGTTAAACCGAGTTGTTCACGCATTTGTTGGTCCGGTTGACAACCGAACTCAAAACGTTCGATGTCCACGGCATTGGGAATGACGGTGACTTTTTCCTCAGGGATTCCTCTTTGTACAATGTCCTTTCGAAGTCCTTCACAAATCGTCGTTATCGCATCCGCTTCCCTGAATATATGGGATTCCAAAGCTTTGGTGGCGCGATAGCGCATACCATATTGATGGCTGGTTCCATGGTCTACCGCCGCGTCCTCCCAAAACGCGCGGCACTCGTAAACCAGGGGAAGCGAGTTTCGGCGCGCGGCTTTCAAAGCGGCCAAGCCGTTCAATCCTGGAGAATGGGCATGAATCAGTTGAGGCTCGGTTTCTTTTATGACTTCTTCGAGCCGCTCTCCCAGGGATTGAACTATGGCAACCTGGTTTATAACGGGGACTTTTGCCAACCAGTCATCCGGATTTTTTGACCGAAAAAACCGAAATCCATTGACCTCATCGCACCCGTATTCAGCACCGGTTTGTTTTGCCGATGTGACGTGAACGGTCTCCCATCCCATGGCGTGCTGCTGCTCAAGTATAGCCCTGGTTCTAAATGTGTAGCCACTATGAAGAGGTATGGAATGATCAAGGACGTGAAGGATTTTCATTTAAGGCTTTTTCGATTATTATTAGTGCCTTTTCCGCAGAAACGACTCGAACATCAACAAAGACCAAATCGGAGAGCTGTAATCGCGCAACCCTGACTGATGCTGATCGACCATCTTTTTTAGAAAGGATTCGTTAAAAAACCCGGAGTCAATCATATTTGGACCCAGCAAGGCGTCACGAACCTGTTGTTTTAAAGGCCCCCTAAACCAAGTCGCCAAAGGTACCGCGAAACCCATTTTTGGACGGTACAATATGTCGTTGGGTAAGTAAGGCTCCAACGCTGTTTTTAAAAATGTGTTTCCCTTCTCTCCCCTTCAATTTCATATTGGGTTGTAAGCCCGCCATCCATTCGACCAACTCATGGTCCAAGAGGGGCACCCGTACTTCCAGGGCGTGAGCCATGCTGGCGCGATCCACTTTGGTCAGAATATCGCCAGGAAGGTAGGTTTTTATATCGAGATACTGAACCACCGATAAAGGATTGTCTGCGGGGGCTTGCCGGGAATGCCGCCGAAACACTTCGACCGCTTGATATCCCTGAAGATCGCGTTTCATGCTTTCACTAAACAAGTTCGCCCGAATTTCATTTGAAAGTACCGACACACTGTGTAAATAGCCTTCCAGGGAATCGCGCCCGATCGATTCGAAGGTCGATTTCGCCCTGAAGATCTTGGGCGCCCAATCGGCTTTGGGATACACGTTCCCCAAGGTCCCGAATACAGGTTTTCGAATCGAATCCGGGATCCATGAC
>CAXXSE010000004.1:0-507492 GCA_963664935.2 Methylococcales bacterium
GATGAATGGGATCAACTGCGCAGTCACCCGTCCAACCTCCACCTGGATGATGGCGAGACGGTGGTATATGACATCAAGGCGGACGACATTGAGATGTTTACCGTCAGCATGAACCTTAAGTACCGGTTCTGAAGCGCATGGAAGCGGCCTGGCGGAGAAACCTACAGCATGGGCGATAACAACGGAAAATCATGAGGATACGCTGCCTGACAAAAGAAGCTTGAGGTACTTCTTCAAATAAGGAAATTTAAAAACATTGACAGGCCAGCACCGCAGAGCTTTCTGGTATGTTCGCGTAGCTTTTTCCCTGTTCCCTGATAAATAGGGCTTATAGCGTGTAAATGCCAAATTGTTTTTCAATAGGCCTAATGGGCACGTAGCTGCGCTGAGGGATCAAATGTGCTAAAAAAATTCTTCGCGGAGAGTTTAAAAGACAGGCAGAGAATCTGGTCTGATGCGGAATTACAGGTGAACTGGTCTTTGGGGCAAGATGAGTGGGTTCTTATCAGAAAATACCGAGGTACCAATCGCCTGAAATGCGCGGCATTGTTGAAGTACTCACAATTTAAGGGGCCATTTCCAAGAACCTTCAGTAACATTCCTTTACAGGGTATAAGGTATTTATCCAAATCTCTTAAAATCTCTTCAGAGGATACTGCGTCAAGCTACGATTATCTTGATGCCACCGGTAAACGGCAACGACGAGACAGACGAGAATTTCTTGGAATTCGACAACCAGAAAAGGCTGATTCTGAATCAGCACAGAGAGGGCTGGTAGAAAATATAAGAGATGCCCCAGATGATGAGGACGCTCTTTATGAGCATATCAGAGCCTGGTTCGTGGATAATAAAATAGAACTCCCGCCTGTTCCACAGATGGAACGTATCGTCAATTCAGCTTTGGTGTTTTTCGAGGAACGGCGCTTTCGAAGAATTTCCGATGGACTGTCGGAACACAGCAGGCAGGCACTTGACCGGTTGTTTATGCCGAAGGCTGGAGGGGAAACGGACGGAACGACAGCACCGTTTAGCCTGTTGAAGGTAGACCCGGGTAAGCCGAGTCTGAACAGTGTGTTTATAGAGCTTACCCAACTGGCGGAAATAGACGCGCTGAATATACCTTCTGGATTATTTGAGGAGGTTTCACAGAAAACTTTGCAGCTTTACCGGTACCGTGCAGCGACAAAATCTGTATGGGACATGCGGCGCCACCCGGAAGGACATTCGGTATACGCTTGCGGCTGCGTTTTGCTATGAACGGCGGCAGGAGATTATTGACGGCCCGCTTGAACTGCTCATCCAGATGGTCCACACAATCCGGATGCGGGCGGAAAAGAAGGTCATCAAGGAATGGGTGAGCCGCATCCGTGAAGTTTCCGGTAAGAAGACCGTCCTGTTCAAACGGGCGGAGGCGGCTATTGAAAATCCTGATAGAACAATCCGTGAGGCTCTATGTCCGGTTGTGGGCGAGACTCTTCTGCGGAATCTGGTCAAGGAGTATGACGCAAACAGCCCGGTCTATGCAGAAAAAATCGAAACGCGCATCCGTAATGCCTACAAGAGTCATGACCGAAGAAGGGTTCCACCCCTTTTGGAAGCCCTCGAATTTCAATCCGGCCATCGGTATCACCCACCTGTCATCGAGGCACCTTGATGACTTGAAAGCTCAACAACCGGCCCAAAGGAATATTCGGGTTCAGGACGTGCCGGTTGAGGGGATTGCGCCGAAATCTCTTCGGTCAATTCTAATCCAGGAAAATGCCAGGAGCGAACAGTACATCGACCGCATCAGTTATGAAATTTGCGTCCTGCGATCATTACGAGACGGCCTGCGGTGCCGGGAAATTTGGATAAACGGTGCAGATCGCTACCGCAATCCGGATGAAGACGTGCCGCAGGATTTTGAGAAGAAAAGAGAATCCTGTTATCAGGATTTGTCATGGCCTTTGGATTCCAGTGCATTGATCGCCGGTATCCTGTAAAACAGGGAAACTGCCTTAAGTTATTTTAATGAGAACCTACCACAAAATCGTAAGGTTTCTCTAAGATTGCAGGGTAAGAACCCCATCAAGGTTAGTCCTCTGGAGCCGCCACCGGAACCAAAATTTCTGCAAAATCTTAAGGCCGAGGTGACGGCTCAGTGGCCAATGACAAGCCTGCTGGATATGGTCAAGGAGGCTGATTTCCAGATTGGTTTTACGGACGAATTCAGGGGCTTGTGAGACCGGGAAATTCTGGACAGGGGAATCTTGCAACGACGTCTGTGGCTATGCCTGTATGCCTTTGGCACCCATACCGGCCTGAAACGGGTTCTGGCAGGCGGCAACGACCTGACTTTTGACGAGTTTCGCTATGTGAAGAAACGTGACATTCACAAGGATGGTTTGAAAGCGGCCATAGCCAGGGTTGTCAATGCCACGCTGAAAATCCGGCAATCCCAAATAGGGGGAGAAGGCACAACGGGCTGCGCATCGGATTCAAAGAAAATCCATGCCTGGGCCTGGGACCAGAATCTGATGAGCGAATGGCCTGTTCGCTACAAGGGGCGGGGCGTGATGGTCTACTGGCCTGTTGAGAAAAACTCCCTGCAAAAGCTGTCTCTTCCAGAGGTCGGTAAACAGAATCTCTATCCGAACCTTACGCCTCTCTTGAAGCGACCGATCAACTGGGAGCTAATTGGGCAGCAATACGACCAGATGATCAAATATGCTTCTGCCCTGCAGAAAGGGACGGCCCAGGCGGATTCTATCCTGAGGCGGTTTACGCGCAACAACCTCCGGCATCCGACTTATCAGGCCCTGTCAGAATTAGGCCGGGCCGTGAAAACCATCTTTCTATGCCAGTATCTGGAATCCGAGGAACTGCGGCAGGAAATTCAAGAGGCTCTGAATGTGGTGGAGAACTGCAATAGCACGGTCGAATTCATCTTTTTTGCTCGGAACAGTGAACTTGCCTCCAACCCGTTTGCCAGTCAGGAAATATCCATTCTAGCCTTGCATCTTCTTCAAGTTTGCCTGGTCTATGTGAATACCTTGATGATTCAGTAGGTGCTGGATGAGAAAAGTTGGAGGGGTAGAATGCAGGAAGAAGATTTCCGGGCGCTGACGCCACTGATCTACACCCAGGTCACGCCTTACGGTTCTTTTAAGCTAGACATGGACAAGCGGCTCTTTCCAGAGCGGGTGAGCAGGGTAGCCTAGAAAGTTCGTCTTCCGCCTGAAAAGGCGAATTCTGTTCGCTTTCCGTGAAATCCTGGCCTCGTCCCGCAAACGCCCTTTCCCCTTTTCAGTATGTGCTTTTGCAGTCTGCGTTGGCGTGCTATCCTGCCTTGCTTGGAAAGTGAACTGAGTTCGCTAATTTACACCAAAGGCGAACCGGTTGCCCCATGCCCTACCAATATGTCCGTGACCCTCTAAAGACAGAAGAAGCTGACCGTCTGGCAAATGCCTGTCAGGACACGAAAGAGAAACTCATCATCTGGACGTTGCTTGATACCGGTCTGCGTGTCTCCGAACTATGCGATCTGACACCGGAAAATGTCCTGTGGCAACAGCGCTCGTTGCGGATCAACGGAAAAGGTGGACCTTACGGGAAGAAAACCAAGAAACGGGTTGTCCCGATGTCAGGCAGGGTTCATGCTCTTATGGAGCTCTACTTTGCTCTTCATAGCAAATGGTTTGTCGGGAAACGGCGAGTTCAGAAGATCATCAAGCAGATCGCTAACCGGGCACAAATCACATAGACCGTGACGCCGCACATCCTGCGTCATACTTTCGCAACATTGGCTTTGCAAAAAGGCATTTCTCTGGCCGCTGTTCAGAAAATGCTGGGCCATGATAGGCTCGCAACAACCGAAATCTACCTCAATCTCACGGAAAACCACGTCATTGAGGAATACCCAGAATAAGTGGTAGGTGTGTTTTGATCCCTCAGCACAGCTACGTGCCCATTAGGCTTATACGGCGCTGACCCGCTAAAAGTGGCGGATCTAGATTCTACACCAGGGACCGTTCGACAGGTTTCTTGCTCTCCGGTAGTACGTGTTCTCGGACATCGCGGCACGCTTTACGAACCTGCTCCACACACTGGCCCATAAAGAAGCCCGGATGCCGGCAGAGATGCCCGTCGGCTTTACCGAATCGAAGCGAGGGTTCTTTGAGGAAAGGCTCATTCATCGCACTATCCGCGGTGAGATGGTGAGCTCGAAGAACGACCTGGTCATCGCGAATATCTTGCTCGGCCTGGAGAAGGAGGGGCATCTTACCTACCATGTGGAGCCGCAGCTGCCCTTCGATGACGGTAGGGACCGGTGGGCGGACTTCAAAGTCGAGGCCAAGGGACAGACTTGGTACTGGGAGCATTGCGGGATGCTGGGTGACAAGCATTACCGCAAGCGTTGGGAGAGAAAGGAGAAACTCTACACGGACAACGGCTTCACGATCTATTCAAGCAAGAATACGAGTGGTCGGTTGATCGTGACAGTGGATGGACCGGAATAGGGCCTTGGACGCGAAGGCGATCGAAGAACTCGTTCAGAAGCTGTTTGTGGGCTGATAGGAGACGGGTATCTGTATGCCCACCAAGTCCACATCGCTCTCGTCGCATGCAAAGAGCGGCTGGTCACCTGAGTTCCCACACGCCCATTGGCATACCGGCCTCAATCGCGATTGGATCATTGGATCGTACATACCCATCAGACTTGATCTTTGGACGTGAATCGTCCACCTATTTCGACGACGGAACTAGGCGGGATATCCTCGATATCTCGCATTGGTCGGATTCGACCGATATCTGTCATCGGATAGCTCAAGCCCCAGGCAACGGCCATTCGACCGAAATCTTGAAGCGTCTCTGGGAGTTCGATCGCGCTCGGCACAGGCAGTTCGAGCAGGCGTGTACCCTCGTTGCGAACGTGCTCCTTCAGCCACGCGTCAAGAGACTCCACGATATTTCGGTGCAAACCGTTCGCAGCTCCACCGCCGGCGAGAAACACAGGAACGTCGTTCCCCTTTTTCCAGCTTGTGGCGTTAAGGTCTCGATATCGCTTCGTATCCCAAATGACGGCACGGAGCGTGCGATCGCATTGCTGAACGAACTCGGGTTCCGTCTTTCCCTCCCCAAGGAACCAGTGGAACGAATCCACACCGAGCGGCCGGACTTGCGCCGCCATGAAGGCATAGAGATCGCCCGGGTTCGCATCCCGATTGAGTCGAAACATGCAGGCATCGAAGGTCATGGCCCCGACATCAACCAGCAGATAAAGGCCCGGGGCGCTTCGGGTCGACTTGGCAAAGCCCGTCACATTCGCAGCCGTCTCAGGAACCACGGCGACGCCCAGACTTTCTGCGTCCTCCTCCGATGTCCCTGCTTTTGCAACATTCGGATCGTCGAGGAAGGCCTGGGTCGCCTCGACGGTGACGGCGGTGTCTATCTTGGCAAGTTGTAGCGCGGCGGCACCGATGCGGCGATAGGGCTCGACAAGTTTCAGGTCGTCGTAACTCGCTGTCGGCATGCCGAGATTCACGAACCAGATGGGCTTGCGCCCGCGGAAGAGATCCGGCCGATTGCGCAGCAGCCAGCCTCTCACGTAGCGAATTACGTAGGAGAGATAAGCGACGCCCGCCTGAACTCAGTTTACCGCAACGGTGGCCTCGGAATTGCAAATCGCAGTGCCGCTACGCCCTTGGATAAGCCCCTGTTTCAACGAGTTCAGCACTATCGCTCCAGGTGCCGGCCAGGGGAGGAAGATGCCCTCCTCCTCCAGCCAGAGCACAGTCTGCCACAGATACGGATGATCGCCGCTACGACAGGACTCGGGGCGGGAATGGCGATCGTCGGTTCGCCAGCTTCGTAAGGCAGTCGAACGATCGCCTTGGTGGAGCTGGTGCCGAAATCGAGACCGAGAATGACGAACAGCTCCTCACCGCTAGCGGTCGATGAATCGGTGCCGGCCTGGAGCAACTCTTCGAGATGCGATCTCTCGGCATGGGAGTTTGAGGCGGGCGGAGGTTCCCGCGCAGCCGCTTCGCTTGGGAAGTCCCAGTACTCGAACGTCGGTTTCTTTGGAATCGGAACAGGCTTGAGCAGCCGCCGCGCATTTGGTTTGTCCAGGACGGTGATTTTCCGCTGTTCGGGATGTCGACGCCAGGGTGGGCGGGCTTCCGCAAGTTGGCTCGCAACGGCCTCTCGGGCCTGCCTCTCCAGAGTGTCACGTAGCCGGTGCAAGCGGTCTTTCATCAGCGGCGAGAGTGCATCGCCCAGTGTCGCGTTCGCGCGCGACCACCCAGATCGCCGCCGTTTCACGCGCTCATCTATTCCATCGGGTTCGGCCCGTCTACCTGTAGGAACAGGCATCCGACGTCGGATTCCTCCGGCGTGATCAAGCGTTGCGCTTCTATCTCGGTCTCCCGCAGCCGCCAAGTTCGACGCAGCTTTTCGATCCTCGCCTCTTGAGCCGCGGCGAGATTCTTCAGATTGGTAGCTCTTCGAGTATCATCAATGCCTTCGGCGCGCGATGCTTGCTCGTTCAGGTTCTTCTGCTGTTCCCGCAGCGTGGCGATCTTCTTCTTGAAATGTCGGACCAGCGACCGCTGTCGGATAGCGGCACGGTCCTCGATCTCTGCGGTGGCTTGACCTATGAATTCACCAAACCGTCGATCGAGCTCCGGTTGGACTATGTCCCGGAGTGCCCTGCTCGCGTCGGCCAATCCGCTGTGCATAGCAGCGTTCAGGGTGGGACGGCCATGCTCCGCAGTAGCAGCCATCATCCGTCCCCATCAGCTCGCCCGTCGCAGCATCTGCCCCCGCGTACCCTATCCGAATATTCACCACCGTCCTGGACCCGGTACTTCCACTCGACCAGCGACGGACAGCAAGCACATAGCAACCCGTTGCACACCCCTCGGGCAATGCCTGCACGCTGACGTTTGCCGCCACGGCTTGCGCATTGCGGACAGTGTCGTCGTCAAGGTCACGCTCGGCGGCAAACCGGACCAAGGGGTGCAACTGTGAGATGGATTCAACCCGGCCGTCCTTCTGGACGACGGACGAGGTGAAGCGGAATCGCTGCTGCGCACTACCGGTTAGGAGATGGGTCCGGCCCTTGAGGCCGTGCCGGGAGAGGTAGGCCTGGAAAGCCTGTCACCTTCAGGGGAAAGCTTGATCCGATAGGTGTCCGATCCGACTGGACTCGTCTCGATGACACTGCCAGGGAAGTCTCGTAGCATCCGGTCACGCACGTAGATCAGGATGTCGTCCCGACTGAGCCAACGATGCCTGTCCCGGCTCTCCATTATACTTTCGAGAATGTAATCTCCGTGCTGCACCAGGGATCCAGCCTCGGCTTCAAGCTGCTCTTCTTCTCGCCTTCGGTTTTCGAGCGCCTGAGCTGTCTGATCAATCACTTCTTCCTTCTGCTGATCGTTCAGCTTCGGATCCAACAGCTTCATCGTCATTTCGCGGATCGGCTCGCCGAGGACCGTTTCCATTTCACCCAATGCGCGTTGTCCAATCTGAAGACGCTCATAAAGACGATCGTAGATGCGCTTGTCGATCGTGTTATCGTAGATCAGGTTGAGTATCGTCACCTTGTCTGTTGTCTGACCCAACCGGTCGACTCGACCGATTCGCTGCTCAAGACGCATGGGATTCCAGGGTAGATCATAGTTCACCACGATCGAGCTGAACTGTAGGTCCACACCCTCACTCCCGACCCCTGAGGACAGCAGAACCCGAATGTCGTCGGCCTTTTCGAACCGCGCGAGAATCTCGGCGCGTGGCCGCGTCACGCTGCCGTGCAGCAGCTCAATCCCGATGCCCTCCGTTCGAAGCCGACCCTGCAGGTAGTACAAGGTTGGCTTGAAGCTGGAAAACACGATGATCTTGGCATCGGCCTCGGTCTCCCAGAGCTTCCGCAGCTCGCGAATGAAGAGCTGGTATTTGGTGCCGATTTTGGTCAGGCGCGCCGTCATGTCGAGTTTGCGCGCATGTTCCGCGATCCGCGCGACAAGCGGTCGCTCGTCGAGCAAATGCTGCTGCAGGTCCTGATCGGTTTCCTCGATCTCGTCATCGTCGACGCCGCCCACCAACCTGGACCAATAGGCGGAGGCCGCAGCCAAGCTTGACGTTAGAAGCCGTTGCGGCATTGACAGTAAGAAGTGCTCGTTCGCGTCCCGATCCAAAGCGTAGTCGCTGACGACCTTGGAAACCTCATCGTAGAAGACCCGTTCGTCGGCACTCATCTCAAGGACGGGTACCTTGGGCTCGCGTGTAACGCGGAGCTCCTGGATGGTTCGACGCCGGGTCCGGGTGACGTAGTTGGCAAGCTGATTGCCTCGCTCCAGACGGGCCGCCAGCTCGGATCGCTTGGACCGGTCCAGATTCGTCAGTTGATTGTTTGCAACAGAGCCATTACTATGGCCTGGAGGGTTTAAGGAGAAGCATTGGATTTAGCGGCGGGATCCAAACGATTACGGATGTATTGATTTCAAATCTGGGAGAAAGGGGATGAGATGACTGCAGGTTGTACAAGGCATTTGAGGTTTTTGGGTTTTTTCTTGTGCCTCGCCCTGCCGTCATCCATCACGCATGCGGAGAATCTGCCTTCTGAAAGCAAGCCGGACGATCTGTCACAACGCAGGCAGCTGAAATCCATGGTGGTAACGGCCTATAAGCGGTCCGAAGCACCTATAGACATTCCGATTTCAATGATGGTGGTTTCAGGAAAACATCTTGACGAATACAATATCAACAGTCTTGATGACCTCAGCAGTTTTATTCCAGGCCTTGCAGTTACCCAGGCGGCCACCGCGACCAGGATTTATCTGAGGGGCATTGGCTCTGGAATCAATCAGGGATTTGAGCAGTCGGTTGGGACCTTTGTCGACGAGATCTATTATGCGCGTCCACGCCAGCTTCGACTGCCGCTGTTCGATACCGATCAGGTCGAGATTTTACGCGGCCCGCAAGGGACGATATTCGGAAAAAATACCGTTGCCGGGGCAATCAATATTCAAACTCGGGAGCCCACGGAATTTTTTTATTCCGATGTCTCGAGCCTTTACGAGATTCAACACGATGAATATAAATTCAGCGGAATCGTTTCTGGTCCTTTGACCGATACCATGAGGGGCCGCCTTTCGATACGGGCGGGAGGAATGGACGGTTTTTTGCGTAACTCGCTCAACCAGCATAACGAGCCGCAAAACGACTATTACACCGTACGTGGCAAGTTTCAATGGCTCCCTTCGGCGAAGCTGGATGTTTCCGGAAAATATGAACGCAATGAAATTAATGCCGAGGGCCGAAGCATACAGATTATCGATGGGGGAGCCTTTGTTCCCCTCTACACTGCGTTTGACCCTTCATTTGAGGACCGGCTGGACGAAACCAAATCGACTGGGGGCTTGGAAACGAAAGATCGAAAACCGATTCCAACCTCGGGATGCTGAGGATGGAGTATGCCCTTGGCGATTTTAGCCTAATATCGCTGACCGGCTTTACCCACTATCGCTACGACGACGATCTCGATGTCGATTTTAGTCCGATTCCGCTACTTTTTCAGCGTGAAAACCAAGAATTTTCCCAGTTCAGCCAGGAAATAAGGCTGCTTTCGGCGGACACGGCCCCGTATAAATACCTGATTGGAGCCTATTATCAGGGCGAACACCTGGATAACGTAAAGCATATCGATATCAATCTCACCTCGATAGGGCGGCCGCTTCCATCTTTTACAAGACAAGTTGACTTCGATCAGAACTCCTGGACGGGCGCACTGTTCGCCCGGAGTTCTTATAAGATTACCGATAAGCTAGTGTTGTCGGCAGGAATGAGGTACGCCTACGAAGAAAAAGAAGCCGACCAGCACCTGCAATTCAATAAATTTAAAACCAAATTTCGAAATCCTGGTTCGGAGGCAGGCTATCAGGCGGCAGGGCTCGGAGTTGCCCATAGTCTTAAAGATAAAATTACCGACGCGTACTTTACCCCGTCGGCATCGCTCCAGTACTACCTTTTCGATAAGACCATGCTTTATGCAAGTTATGCCGAAGGCGACAAGTCGGGTGGGTTTAACGAAGCTGAAACTTCCGGTAACCCTGAAAATTTTGAGTTCGGCCCAGAGCATTCAAGAACTTTTGAGATAGGAGCCAAAAATAGCTTTTTGAATGGCGATGCCTATTTTAACCTGAACCTTTTCGAAACTCGGTACAAAGATCTTCAGGTCAGCGAGTTTGAAGGGGTGGATTTTGTTGTCGGCAACGCTTCTAAAGCAACCTCAAAAGGCGTTGAAATCGAAGCGGGTTGGCAAATAATCGAAGGTTTGCGTATCTCCGGAAACTTTAACCTACTTGATTCCACCTACGACTCTTTCCGGAACGCCACCTGTACCATTGCTCAAACCCAGACGAGCGGTCTTGGACCGGCTTGCAACCAGGATCTGTCCGGCAAGACCACTCAGTTCGCCCCTGATTATTCGGGGGCCATAAGACTCGATTACCGGCGTACCATCCCTGGCGGTATGGCGCTCACCGCGCAGGTCGATACGCCATTTACCGATGGCTTTTATGTCACCGAGGACCTCGATCAGGCGACCTATCAGAGTGGGTTCTTGAAATTGAATGCCCGGGTTGGATTGTCATCCACCGATGGTCAGTGGGAAGTCGCGGTTATTGGCAGGAATCTTACAGATAAGCTTACCATCAGCCACGGTGACGACGTGCCCTTACTGGGCGGTGCGTTTTTTGGTCTAACCGAGCGTCCCCGAACCATCGCCTTTGAAGCCACTGTGCGATTCGAGTGAATGAACTCAAAACATATTTACGAATTATTTAGGCCAGCTGATCTGGTAGCAATCTCTTTACGTATTTTTCTGATATCTGCGGGTTTTTGGTAAATCGTAAAACCATGACTATCAATTTCAAACACCCTCCGGTATACACGATCGTCGGTAATAATAATCGGCCGGTTGCAAGTTTCTGTTGATAAAAAAGCTATTAAATCTACTAACGCGGTCATCATCCAATGATTTTTGGACGATCAGGCAATAAATGATTTCAAATGGCATCATTATCAGGGTGATGTAATCTCGGGCTGTGTTAGAGGATACTGTAAATACGGGATCAGTTACCGGGATTTGGAATTTGAATTTGATGAAAAAAACAGAACGCTCCATTGTAGAAAAAGATGAATTGATTGCGCTACTGACATACCGTGGTATCGGCCCATGAAAAGTACAGCAATTGGTGAAACACTACGACACAGAGCGTATACGGGGAAATGTGCAGCATGCTGAAAGCCAGCAAACGGCGAGGATGTGTAAAAACGACGATTTCTTAGATCTCCTTACGAATTTCAGCCACTTTAAAGTAAGAAATTTTTAAGATATAACCGCCGAATCACACAAAAAATCTATTTTACCCAACAATCACGATATTATTTCCCACATTTAAAATTAGCAGCGAGTTTTTACACTCCCTCGACCTGCCGCCGCCATCTACGGATAATGTCTGCAATTTTTCAATTGAGTTTAAAATATTGAAGAAAAACCATATTTTACTAGCAATAAAGACGGCAAAAAGCCTGGTGGTGGCAGCAATGATGGGTCAAACTACATAAAGGTACCAAATGTTGTGTAGGATTAAGCACGAGACAATAGCTGCCTGTGGACGGCAATGACACGAGATATGGTTGCTTCGCTAACACCATAAAGCCGTGCCATTTGCGCACCCGTTTTCCGGCATGAGATCACATTTTCAATGATGTCCCTCCGTTGATCGTCCCGGAGTTTGGGTTTTCGTCCGCCGATGTGTCCTTCGACCCTGGCGGCATCAAGCCCCGCTTTTGTGCGCTCGCGGATCATCTCCCGCTCGAACTCTGCGAATGAACCAACCATCTGCATCATCATCCGTCCAGCGGCGCTCGTGGTGTCAATGGCTTCGGTCAAACTTTTAAAACCGGCACCGGCCTGGTCAATACGCTCCATAATAACCAACATGTCTTTCAGTGAGCGGGATAAACGATCCAGTTTCCAGACAACGACAACATCACCTTCCCTGAGTTGATCTAGCATTTTGTGAAGGACTGGCCGATCCCACCGCCCGCCGGAGGCTGTTTCCCGGAATGTTTTTTCTACACCAGATTCCTTGAAGGCCTTGATCTGTAATCCGGCATTTTGGTCATCCCCCTTTGAAACTCGGCTATATCCAAAAATCATGTAATCACCCTTTCATAAACGGCCGTTTATGCAAGGATTTGGAAGGTAACAGAAAATCTACGTTTTGTCCTTGCAAAAACCTCTTGCATATCTTCAACAAAAGGTAACGCCTTTTTGCAAGAAAAGAAAGGGTGATCACTATGGCAAGAATGAAAACACTCAACGCGATAGAACAGGGGAGCTTCAATAAACCGCCTGCATTTAACAGCTTTCAACGGAAACAATTTTTTGATGTCACAACCGGTTTGCTGGATATCGTGCGCAGGTTACGCAAGGAGATAAGGAAGAACAGGAAATTGCCGAAGCCTGCAACCGGCTCATCAAGAATTCCATTATCTGCTGGAATTATCTATTTCTGTCGAAAAAACTTGAACGCATGAGTGAGAACAACCAAAAACGTAGGCTGTTATCTGCCATATCGAGCCATTCTCCTATGTCCTGGGCACATATCAATCTTCTGGGAGAATACGATTTCTCGGATGAAAAACTGAAAGATTCTGTCGGTATTCAACTCCCAAAAACTGTGCTTTGATAACACCTTAAAAATGGAAGTCATAAAATCAGCTTAAACGAGCGCTTATAGCCGCTTTCCCAAAATTCCTACACAACATTTGGTACCTTTATGGGATTCAACCCACCTTCATGGTGATCTAGGTCGGGTGGGTGGTTTGCTGAAAATGTGGCTGAGTGATCGTAACGCGGAGCAAGCACGGCGGCTCTTGATGTTCTAGATCTACTCATCCAGCTTCACGAATTACAGGCGGATATGAAAGCCAAAGTGAAAGAACTGTGATCGCGAAAAGAGCCAATCGAAGAAAGGACAACAAGTCCAAGCTTCTCAGCGCTGGTTGAGTACATTACACGGGACGGGAAGGCAGCCCAAAAAGATGGAATCGAATATTCTCGCGTCACCCACTGCGGTTTTGACACCATCGATGAAGCTATCCTTGAAATCGAGGCGACCCAGGCTAGAAATACCCGTTCCAAGATCGATAAGACCTATCACCTGATTGTCTCATTTCAAGAAGATGAGATTGTCGGGCAGGAGAAACTGTTCGATATCGAAGATGAGATATGCCAGGCCATCGGGCTTGGGGATCATCAGCGGATCAGTACCGCGCATCAAGATACCGATAACCTCCACATTCATATCGCGATCAATAAAATTCATCCCACCAGCCACTTGGCAATCGAGCCGTATTACGACTATATGAAGCTGGATGAAGCTTGCGCCGCGTTAGAGTTTAAACACGAACTACAAACAGATAACCGGATGGCCAACACCCAAGATCGGGTATCGGATGAGACTTGGCCGTCTGGCAAGGCGGGCGACATGGAAGCGCATAACGGGATGGATTCATTCCAGCGTTGGATTGGGGAGCGGAAAGAGGATATCTGCCAACACCTTAGTACGGCGGAATCCTGGTCGGATGTTCACCAGGGGCTTGGCCGGTACGGTCTGACGATCCGGCCAAGAGGGGCGGGGATGGTGATTTCTGCAAAAGAGGAGAAAGCGTTCACGAAGGCGAGCGATCTGGGGCGAAAATTCAGCAAAGGCGCGTTGGAAAAACGGTTTGGAGAATATCAGCCGGCTCCGAAGGAAATGAAAGATTGGGCGGGGGTTGAGCGTTATGCGAAAGTGCCAAGATCGCCAGCCTGCGGGCTTTCTTCGCCCCTGTGGGATACCTACAGGGATGAAAAAGACCGTATCGTAGCCGAGAAAAAGCTGGCGAAGGATGAAGTATGGAAGCAAAGATCGCAGCAGATCGGGAAGGGACGAGGTATTTACGCGGCAAGAAGGCTGGCGGTCAAGATCGATACGCTTTTGAACAGATACCAGAAACGAGAGGTTTACAGCCGGCTATATAGGAACAACAAAATTCGGGTAAAGGCCGAGCGGGGCAGCCACCGGGAAACCATGAAAGTGCTTCATGAACGATATCCGGTAAAGACCTGGAAGGATTTTCTGATCGATCATGCGGCGGCGGGCGATCCCGACGCGGTAGTCATACTCAGGCGCTCGCATCGAGGAAAGCGCAAGGAGCGCGGCAGCGCGTTTATTGGGGCTGATGAGGGGCAGATTCTACTGCCGATGAAAAGGCAAACCAAGCCCAACGGGGATGTTCTGTATCAAGCCGATGGAGTCCATGTCCGAGATACCGGAAAGCGATTGGAGATGGATGCCGATGGGGTGGGCGCGAAGGGCCTGGCCAAGGTTCTGCGCATGGCACGTTTTAAGTTTGGCGATCCTATTCAAGTCAGTGGCGATGCCAAGTTTAAAGTGGCGGTTGTCGATATCGCCACTGATAGCAAGCACTCTGTGATCTTTGCCGATCCTGAGATGGAGAAACGGCGGAAGGTACTGCACTTGCTGAAACATCCCCCTACGCCAGCGAAGAAGAAAGAGACGGGGTGGAGCATCGCCGATGATCTCTATGACGATTTTGGACGCTAGTATTAGAAGATTTTGGATTATTCACAAAATCTGTGTATGAGCCTGTGATTAGCTTGAGGGATACATTGTTAGCATCTTGAGTGGTAACAGGATTCGCGCGACTGGCTGATTTTTGCTCAGTCGGGCAGTAAAATTCATTAAGGGGTTTGTCGATGGACGCACGAGTTAATATGAGTTCGAGAATTAAACCGGTTTAACAATTTCCATTTGAGTATTAGCCGGCATTGCCGAGAATATTCGCTCTCAGTATGAGCTGGTATTGAAAATCTGAAAAACAGCGTATAATCCCGCCAGAATAAAGAAAATCCCCATCAGTATTGACGAGGCTTTTCGGTTGTTTAAATCGTTACAAGACGATTTAAACGGTTGTCAGTAATAAGCAACAAAAAATGGTATTAATGGAACATTATTAGCAACAGCGATTATTTTAAACCTAAAATCGCTCCCTGCCAACATAATCTTCCTATCTTCTTGTTACTTTCAGCCTCGCCGGTATTTGGCCTCATGATGCTTTGGGTGCCTGCGAGACCACAAACCCCTCAATGTAGCTAACAGGGTTGGGGTTACAAGGGATTAATCTGGAAAAAAATAGCCAGGTAGAGCCAGTGAAATATTGAAAGTAGCTGCTACAGCCCTACCTTGTTTTTGGTCTGTTCGTTTGAAATATTTTTTGAAATAACAGGTAGTGAAATCTTACAGAGTTTTGGTTTCCACTGAACTATTTGGTACGCGAGGCATTAATGACACTCATCCACAGTTAGTTTAAAGCCTGCCTTCAGATCGGCCGTAGCCCAATCACGGTGATGCGTCGTCCTTCAGCCACCGCCAAAGAGCCTTGCTTGAACTTAAGATTTCTTCGACCGAGCCGTGCCAGCAGGCTTCCCAACCCGCTTTCGGAAGCCCTGTAAACAGCATCAGGTTGAGTGGGTAAACCTCGCTGTCGGTACAGCGGCGAAAATCGTCTCGGAACAAGAACACCGGTTTGTCCCAGGCGATAGCCATTCCAAGTTCTACCATCACCCCCTCGTCCGGCGGACAACCGTTGACCACCGCGAATAACCCGTCGGCCTTACGGACATCGTTAAGGTCGGCCTGACCGATCTTATACGCCCAGCCCGGGCGTGCCCGGTCGATCTGGTTGTTGCGCGCGAACGGCTCCCACACTTCGGCACCCATGGATTCCAAGGTCGTTATAATTTCTGCCAGCGGGCCCTCGCGCTGTTGCCGGGAGAAGCCGTATGAGTTGGCCAGATAAAGGGTCTTTTTCATAGTTTGGGCCGTCTCCCTTGATAACTCAACCTTGGCCCCACTGGATCAGTATTGATAGAAATAGACTCCGTGGTGCCGGTCATAATGGTTGCGCAACCCGTAAACAGGGCGTAAGCACTGATCAATGCCAAAATGTAAACGCATCTCTTATCCCATCTTCGCTTCTTGTGGGTAATATCGTATATAATTCTCATGTTTATTATCGGAATGAATAAGCCAGCTTTTTGGTTTTCCCAGGTTATTGGTTCCGTGCCGCTTTGCTGCGCCCGGTAAAACCCACACTGTCGGTGGTTTTCGTATCATGTTAAAAAGTTTTCGCCGAGGAACAGGTACTATTGCTCAATACCAATCTGGCGACAAAAATTGACATTGCTCAGGCTAAGGCTAACCTTAAGGCCGACATTATCGGGCTTGAAGCCAGACTTATCAAGTTGGCTGTGCAGGTTCAGTACCTGTGAGACAAATCAAGCAGCCTGAATGAGTTGTTGATAATAGCTCATAGGTGTTTCCAAACCCACCCCATCATGAGGTCGGTAATGGTTATAGTACTGCTAATATATCGCTAAGTGTTTATTCACCGCAGCCACGGTTAATGCGCCTTGGTAAAAAGGATAGAATTCGTAACGGGTTGTGCCGTTAGCACGCTCGACACAACCGTTCCATTTGGGTTTACGTGGAGGGTTTAAATCCTACAAAGATACGTAATGCGACATAGGATTTTTATTATTGTAGTCTGAGCTGTTCAATTTTTTCCGGCGGGAAATGGCGATAAAAAGTAGTTCTTCCAATATCAAGTGTTTTGATAATGTTGGATACAAAAGGATCGTTTTAAGAACAAGAAGAAATAGGGTTATGCCATGCTTGGTATAACCCTCCCAAAATTTGTGGTCTGAAAACCTTGTAAAAATGGGGGTTAAAAAATAATTCAAAGCTTTTGTTAACCAAAGGGTTAGAGAAAAACGTATGCCGCATTACGTACCTTTGTAGAATCGTGAGCTTAAACTGGATTTAAGCAGCGATTGCCACCGGTTTCAAACCGGACTCATATTCAGCCAGCAACATAGGCCTTCCCGTACGGATATAGTCAACCAAACTGGCTTTAAGAAAGCGGTGGAAGGAAATGCCCCTTAACTGACATGTCATGGCGAGCGACTGTATACAAGCGTAGGCCCTGGCGCCTTCGGCGGACATGCTACCACCCGACATCTTCCGCTTCACGACCCCCTTCTTGATGATGTATTCGCCGTAGTTGTTGTGGTGGGGCGCACCTTCATGCTGGATGAAGGTCAGTATATGTTCCTTCTGGCGACGGACTTTTTTGATCACCTCCTTCAGCGTGTCATTGGGGTTCTTCCATTCCAGCAACGCATCCAATCGTTGTTCCAGAGCCTTCAACCGTCGCTGAAAAACCAGCTCGCTCAACCTCTCACGCGCCGCCTGTAGTTTCTCGCCGTTCTTGATGATCTGTCGCAGCTTCAGGTAGAATTTCATGATGGAACGGTATTGGGGAAACGCATCAATGAAGGCGCGTATCTTGCGGAATATGTGCGCCATACAGGTTTGCCGATCACAGACAATCTTCGTGTAGGCGTGCCAGCCGTCGACGATCAGGATGCCGAAGAACACCTCACCCAGGAGCCGCTCAACGACCGGACCCCCGCGCGTCTTGTCGGGCCAATAATAGGCACTGCGCTCATTGGCGAATATCCATAACCACCACAGCTTGCCCTTGACCCGCCAGCCGGTCTCGTCGGCCCAGATCTTCGTTCATTGCCTGACGTCGTTTAATATCTCCTCATAAACCGGTTGCAATATTCCGCTCAGCCGGATCATGATCCTCGAGATACCGGCTGTCGACAGACTCAGTGTCTTGAAGTTGATGAAAAGATCCCTGATCTTCGGGAAGGATAGCGCACACATCACCCACAAGTAGGCCATCTCTATCATGACATTCAGGCCGATGTCCGAACCCGGCAGTGCCTTTTCGGATGTTGATGAGACCATTTTCCGGCATTGGTCGCACCACCTGGATTCCGTGACCTCTTTGAATACGAGGGTCTTCTCCGCAGGCGGGGAGATGTCTTCCACCCACCGCCCGCGGTTCGCCTTACCTTTCCTGCCGCCTAGGTCATAACCGCAGCAAGGACATGATGTCAGCGGTATGAAATGTGTCTCATCAGGTATGAGGCCGGATTTTCCCGAGTTGCCGCAGCCGCTTCTCTTTTTGCGCTTTTTCTTTTGGCTCTTCGGTATCGGGTTGCCATCCTTGTCCCATTCGGGTTTCTTCGAGGTCGGTTGGTTGACGTGCTGCTAGGCATCGATTGATCTGGCTAGCCTCATCTTGAGGCGTGACTGAGAGCGAACCCTGGGCTGGATACGTTCAAGCATTTTGGATTTGGATTGGTCGTTAAATGATTGCCATCCAAGATCATCGAGAATGATCTTCCTATTCCGGCGATACGTAGATTCATCTAACGGCTCTTCATCAATGATTCCGCGAAAATGGCCAAGCTTTCTTGCCACATATTGTACGTCGGCCGCGTTGAACGGGTTGCGATAAAATCGAGATGATGCCTTGAAATAGCCGAGCATCAGCAAGAAGCACATTTTATTGGTTGGCGTTCGCAACGATGCCATTAAGTTTTCTACACGCGGCGGTGTTAAAAAGAAACGCTTGCGTTCAGTGCTGGTGAACAGCGGCACTGAATCAAAATCGCACTTTTCTTCACCCTCGAGAATGCTCATCCGAGGCATAGTTATTTCTCCGCAATGGTGTGTGCCAGAAAACGTCCGTTTGATGGAACGGTTTCAAAATCTCACTTCTATGGCCAGATTGGCCACAAAAATGTTCCGTTTACTCATATCGGAAAACAAGATACCCTTTTCCCTACTAGGGCGAAAAAAAACGGTACCTTGCAAACGAAATCTCGATTCATTGGTTACGCTTGCGTCAGCCAGGGTGAACAAAACCTGAATCTGCAAACTGACGCATTGGAGGAAGCCGGATGCAATAAAGATTTGGTGTTTGTCGACAAGATATCCGGTGCAAAAGCTAAACGGCCTGGATTAGATACCTGTCTCAAAGAATTACGACAAGGTGATGTTTTGATTGTCTGGAGACTTGACCGTCTTGGCCGATCCATGGCTCATCTGTCGCCATGATTTAAGAGCTTAAAGAGAAAGGTATTGGGTTCCGGTCGATTTCAGATGGTGTCGTCGACACCACAAGTCCCTTCGGGGAATTGGTGTTCAACCTTTTTTCAGCATTGGCTCAGTTTGAGCGGCGGTTGATCCAAGAAAGAACCCAAGCGGGACTGGACGCAGCGAGAGCCAGAGGCCGTAAAGGTGGTAGAAAACCAATCGCACCAGATAACCCGAGAATTCTGATGGCTAAAACCATGCGCAACGACAAGGGCATGAAAATCAGCGATATTTGTGAAACCTTGAAAATCTCGCGAACCATATTCTACCGCTACCTCAATAAGGCAGCCTAGTTAACCATAATCCATTAATCCTATGACGGATTTGGTACCTTTGTTCGCTTTCACCCCATTAGGATATCTACTTTTAAAATAGTTATGAGCTAAGCGAATTCCTTTTAGGGCGCATGGATGCGTCTGCAAGGCCGCGAAACGTGGCGACTACAGGGATGTAGGAGGGTTGGTGATGGAGTTATCCACAGGACAGCTACGGTGTGTTAATTATGTGTTAAAAATAGTGTTAAGGGTTATCCACAGGTCACTAAGGTGCAGAAAAAACAAAGAAAAAATATGTAATTGACCATAACAGGTGGGTGATACCCCGTTACTTGGTGGGTGATACCCCGTTACTTGGTGGGTGATACCCCGTTACTACCCTACGGGTGGGTGATACCCCGATACTTGACTCCTGGTGGGTAAAACCCCGATACTATTTGTATGGTTCCTAATACCCCGAAAGATGATTCGCTTCTCCCCGTTCGTCATCCGCAATGCGATCTTTTTATTTGTGATGTGGCAGATGCCATTCTCAAAGATGATATGGCATCTATGGAGCATCCGTTTTTTTCCCTGTCTAAAAATCCAGATACCAATGTTCGACGCTACGAGAACAATAATAAATGGCTTGAAGTAGTACCAAGTGTCAAGGGCTTAGCAACGATTTACGATAAGGACATTCTGATTTATTGCATTAGCCAAATTATTGCAAAAATGAAGGAGGGTGTAGAACCATCCAGGTATGTACAAATTATCTCAAAACAATTACTCATTTTTATAAATAGAAATACCGGCGGAAAAGACTATGAAGCTCTTAGGGATGCTCTTGATAGGCTTGACGGTACACGCATACGAACAAACGTTAAAACGGGCGATGTAGAAGATCACAAAGGTTTTGGCCTGATCGATTCCTACGAAATAAAACGTTCCCAGAAAACAGGACGAATCGCAGAAATGAACATTGTGCTTTCGGAATGGGTCTTTAACGCAATAAAAACGCATGAAGTCCTTACACTCCATAAGGATTATTTCCGCCTGCGAAAACCTATAGAACGACGTGTCTATGAAATCGCTAGAAAACATTGTGGTAAACAAGTCAGATGGTCAATAGGGCTTACCTTGTTAAAAAAGAAATGCGGCTCTCGATCCTCGATCAAGGAATTCCGTCGGGCAATCAAAGGATTGGTTAAAGGAGACTATCTCCCAGACTATGAAGTAGATTTTGATGGGGAAAAAGACCAAGTGGTATTTAGGGGCCGTGGTTCCATCCTCGAAAAAACAAGGAAGCCTAGATACCCTGTATTAGACCCGGAAACCTTCAATGATGCCAGGATCGTCGCACCGAGTTACGATGTCTATTTCCTCGAGCAGGAATGGCTAGATTGGTGGATACAAAGTGGAGAACCTGACTTGAGAAGTCCAGATAAAGCGTTCATCGCATTCTGTCGAAATCGTTATGAACGAAACCCAAACCCATAAAACGAAATAACGAAAACGTTAATTCGTTACTGCTTCCCGCGATGTTCCTTAACCAGATCGAAACCTTCACGAAGGAGGTCAACCATACTAATGGCATGTAATGCGGCAAAAGCTTTAAATTCCCTATGAAATTCTGGATCAACCTTGAAGTTAAGAGGCTTTAATACCCCACTCTCCTGTCGTTTAAGGTTATGAACAACCGCAACGGGAGAAGGTGCGCTGCCCTTAGTATTAGCTCCAGAAATGATTTTTGCAGGTGGCGGAGGCGGTTTAGACATGAGGAATACTCCAGTTTTGTTAAGTTGGCAACCGATCCATGATGCATTGGGCTACACCATCTGCTTTTTTCTTCAGCGTAGGAAAAGAGCATTCCGACAATGCTTTACCTTCGTCCGTAGCGCGGCGATAAGCCGTTCGCTCAGGTAAATACATATCCAAGGAAGAATACCCGGCCTGAGTAATATAAGACTGGCTTTCTTTTAACTCAGCATCACTTTCGCCAACCCGGCAAAAAGCAAAAACAATTTTTTCTTTCGAAATCCCATTCCCTATCAGTTCATGAGACAGCAAAACAGCCGGTTCCATGTCGTCAACAGATAACCCCGTAGGAAGAACAACCAAATCGCTTGCCTGCGCAATCGCGAGCGTTCCGGAATTAGAATGCGCTGGTCCGTCAAAAATAAAGAGGTCATAGTGCTCAGAGAAAGGTAAGGCTTTCTCTACGGAGCGAAAACGTTCAACAGCAATATCGGGTTCTATTTTTGAATTCAACCGCCGGTTATGCCATTTAAAGGATGTTCCCTGGCCAGGATCAAGATCGGCAATTTTCACGTTCCATCCATTAACGGCATATTCGCGAGCTACCAAGCGAGCAAGTGTACTTTTACCAACCCCTCCTTTTTGAGACACAAAACCGATGATATACGACATGAAGGACTCCTTATCGTTAATTCGTTATTTAACGAAAACACGAATTAGTTAATTCCTTTTTTCGTTATTTAACGTTTTAATGATTTATATAATTCGTTATTTCTTTATTTTATGGTAAGGAATATTGGAGAAAAGAACGGTTGTCCCCAATTTGGGCATTTCTGCTCAAGGAATAATCGGCAGTACGGGTGATTCTTGGCCTGTAATTGGATACCCTAAAACCTGCTCACAGGAACACGCCAGGACCCGTTTCCCGGTCCTGCTGGTAGCATGAACATGGTTTGTATGCAGAAGTCGCAGGGATAAGTTATAAGAACGCTTACAAAGATATGAAGGCGGCTTCAGAGAGCCTTTTCAGGCGTTACCTGAGACAATTAATCGAAACGCCAACAGGCATTAAGGGGCGTAAATTCCGCTGGGGAAGCGGCGTTACATATCACGAAGATGAAGGCTGGCTGAAGTGCACACTTACGAAAGAAATAATGCCTCATGTAGCCTGTTTGAGCCGAAAATTCACTAGCTACCTAGTTAGGCAGACAACGGAACTAAGAAGCGTGTACACGTGGCGAATCCTCGAAATGTTCACCTCATTCTTAGATGCTAACGATGAGACAAAAGCCGTCATAAAAATAATTAACATGGAGAATTTACGGCACACTCTTGAAGCGCCTAAGAGTTACAGATACCTGGATATTAGGCGGCGAGTAATTGAGCCTGCGATCAAAGAACTTACAAAAAAACGGGTGGGAAATTAGCTGGCTTCCAATCAAAAAAGGGCGAGCAGTTGCGTCGATAAAGTTTAGTTTTAAAAAATCAAACCAAAAGGCTACCCCCCACAAAGATTGCGTAGGTGCTACATTCAAATTCACCGCCTCAAGATACAGAATGCATAGCTAACAACTAATGACACTAATAATTTGGCAATAGGTTGCATCTGATATTGACAAAGGTGGCGTTGAGCTTCGCGAACCGCATTACCCTGGACTTGCGGATACAACAATAATGGTGGTGTGTACGACAATTATAAGCCAAACCCTGGGGGCAAACATCCCGAGGACTGGTGGGTCTTACAACCCATCATCCCATCTTCTAAAAAACGAACAGGGTACCCAACGGAGAAACCAATTCCCTTACTAGACCGCAATTTTATCAGCAATTCTAAATTTAGAAAGATTTTGGGTTCACGCCGCGCAAGAGATGACGGAGATTATCGAAGCCTTAGGCGGCCCGTGTAAACCGTGGTTACCGGGCTATCGTGTCAAAGTGCTGGATGGCAACTGTATCGAGGCGACAGAACATCGTTTGCAGGTGCTCCAAAACACTAAGGCTGGACCCTTGCCAGGAAAATCACTGAATGTGTACGATCCCGCGTTAGAGATGGTCATCGATGTGTTCCCCTGCGAGGATGGGCATACGCAAGAGCGGGCCTTGCTGGGGACGGTATTATCGACGGTCCAGGCACGGGATATCTGGATTATGGATCGTAATTTTTGTGTCCGGGACTTTCTCTCGGGAATTGTTGATCGTGGTGGCTTTTTGATCTGCCGCCAACATGCGTCGATGCCTTGGACGGCTCTCGGCGATGAACGTTATGTGGGCAACACCGAGACGGGAAAGATTTATGAGCAATGGATCGAGGTCACCGATACGGCAGGGAGGGTTCGGAAATATCGTCGGATACGGGTTTGCCTGAATACCGCGACACGCGACGGTGAGCATGAGATTTGCGTGTTGACGAATCTACCGAAATCAGTCGCCGATGGCAGACTGATCGCCGAGATGTATCGTAAGCGCTGGACGATTGAAACCGCGTTTCAAGAATTGGAAGCTCATCTCCATTCGGAAATCAACACCTTGGGTTATCCGAAAGCCGCCTTGTTTGGATTTTGCATTGCCCTGGTGGCCTACAATCTATTGGCTGTTGTTAAAGCAGCGCTCCGGGCTGTCCACGGCGAAGAAACCATCGAGAATGATGTTTCCAGCTATTATTTAGCCGGTCATATTGGCAGAACCCATGAAGGCATGATGATCGCCTTGCCATCGGAGTACTGGGTTGGATTTCAAAGTCTTCCGCTGACTGAATTGGTTGAGGTGCTCCTACAACTCGCTCATCACGTCAAATTATCCCAATTTAAAAAGCACCGTCGTGGGCCGAAAAAGCCACCGCCAAAACGTGACCAATTTCCCAAGCAGCCACATGTCTCAACTGCTAGACTCCTTGCGGCAAAGAAAAAGAAAAAAATGGCACCTTGAAAGGGATGGTCTTACAACCCATCATCCCATCTTCTAAAAAACGAACAGGGTACCCAACGGAGAAACCAATTCCCTTACTAGACCGCAATTTTATCAGCAATTCTAAATTTAGAAAGATTTTGGGGCGTCGATGCGAAATCCATCTGATGTACTCGGAGCTAAAGAGTATGGGAAACGGACCTATGGCTAAAAATCACCCCCTCGATCTTATGATGCGATGAATATTTTCCATTGAGACGTGTCGAGGCCGTCGATAGCTTTTACGAAGGCACCATGACACCTGCCCACCTATCTAAAGCGGCATAAACAGGCGCAAAATAATTGCCGATAATCATAGGGCCCCTTTAACTGGTGTCGGGGGCCTCCAGTTCGAGCCCCTTTATCATGAAGGTCATCAAGGCTTCCCAATTGTCAAAGCACAGATAGCGGGTTAAGGCGCGCAGATCATCGAAAAAGGTTTTTCGAGGCAGAAATTCGCGGATGAGTTGGGAGTTGGCGTCGAACAATTCGAGCAAAGTGTGAAAGCTGAAGGCGAGAAGATTCAGGGTGGCCAGCAAGGACGAGAGGTGCTGCTTGCCGTGGCCGAAGTTGTGGGTTAGGTGATAGCCCTTGTTTTTCAGGGTATTGTTATTCTCGTTCTCTACCTTCCAACGGGCGCGCCCGTCGCGTACCCTGTCAGCCACGTTATCTGCCGTTATGGCATGATTCGTGGCGAATGCATTTTTGTAGATGACCTTGCCGTTGTCGTCGGTGGTGGTGAGTTCACACCAGTTTACCAGGCGTGCATCGTCTCCGTCGCGCAGCGGCACTTGCTTAATCCAGCGATAAGTATAGGTGAAAGTGCGCTTGCCTTTGTGGCGCTCTACCTTGTGGGTGTGAACACGTCCAGTTACCTCCAACCCATCCACGTATTCATATAACTCGTCAGTCACGAGTTTTATCCGACTTGACGTAACTATTTAGGCTCTGAATTTATTTTTTCGATGTGTCACCTCGACCAACAGGAGAAACTCTTATCACCCATTGATATTCGCGGAACTTTAAGATGTCCCACTCGCGTTCATAAAATAGGGGTAGTGCAGGAAATAGACATTAATAATTACGACTAGACAATTGCTGAAAAAACACGGATCCTTCTTTTCTTTGTAGAAGTGCAGATGGAAGGAGGAGACCCCGTGCAACAGTATATTTCTCAGAGTTTAGAAAGCTTTCAAAGCGTTTTTTCCAGATCGAGTACTTGGTTGTTGTTCTGCGCCATTGTGATTGGATTTATGGGGGCAGGAGAAATGATCGGCGTGACGTCGTTGTGTCGTTTCTGGCTATTAGATGAACTTGGTTATTACCGCTTGCTCCGTTTTTTTAGATCCAAAGCGTATGTCTATGGGGCGTTGCTCGATGCTTGGCAAGATTTTGTGAATCGCCAAGGAAAATCCGTTGAAGTAGCTGGACGAGCGATACTTCTGGGTGACCATACCGCGGTGATCAAAGATGGACGCAAGATGCCCGGCGTGGTATCGATGCACGAGTCATCGGAGACGCAAACGAAACCCGGCTATTTTCGGGCCCAATGTTGGGGCAGCATTGGCATCTTGATCGGGTCGTTATCCGCTTGTTTTTGTTGTCCTTTGCAGCTTCAAATTCATCAGGGATGGGCTCATTTAGGGTTGAACGACGAGCGCGATAATCCATGTCGGATCAAGCTCACCGACCGCTTGGCGGCCATGGCGATTCATTTTGCGGTGACGAATCACTGTCTGTGTTATTTGGTGTTGGATGCCTTTTTTTCAACCGGGGGCGTATTTCGAGCTTGCCACTATTATTCAATCCAGCATCAGGCGCGGTGGGTTGAGGTGCTGGTCAAAGCCAAGAATAGCTATGTGGGTTATTTCCCCGCGCCACCGAAACCCGCCTCTCGACCCGGACCTCAGCCGCTCTATGGCGAGAAAGTGTGTTTAAGAGAATGCTTCGACCACCTTCATTTGTTTGAGACGGTGACCTGTCAAGTCTACGGTAAAACCGAATCCATCCGGGTTATGACGCTTACACTGTTATGGCGGCCCATCGCTGATCAGGTGTTATTTATTCTCGCCGTCACCTCAAAAGGCCCAATGGTTCTAATGAGTTCCGATTTAACGCTGTCAGCCATTGATGCCGTTGAACTGTATTGTGCTAGAACCCGCATTGAAATCATGTTCGCGATGTTAAAGCATGTGATCGGCGCCTTTAAATTTCGTTTTTGGACTAAAAAATTGCCAAAACATTCTAGACGCCCCTTTTCCAATCGTCTTCTCAAAGCCCCACAGCCCCAGGATATTCATACCGTTCAAGCGTGCTGGCGAGCCTATGAAATCTTCGTGCTCTGTGCCTCCATTGCCTTGGGGTTAATGCAATTGATTGCGCTCCAGTATCAAGATACGATTTGGTCTGAGCACTCGCTTTATCTTCGCACTCAATCGCGTGATTTGCCATCGGAGAAAACCGTCAAGCAAATTTTAGCGCCATTGTTCCTCAAACAATTCTTTCGACTTGAGGAAAATGGCATGATTCAACAGATCCGTGCCCGCTTGATGACTGTTTCCGATGAAATCGATGACGATTAAACTCAATGGGGCGCTCTATGCTCTAGTTCTCTGCAATTCTTAATATTTTTCATGGGGCATACTTCGATGTGGTGGGAGAGTATTACCCCTCTTTTTTCGCAATTAACTCACGACTGTCGAGTTTCTTGATAGACGTGAAATATAATTGCTCTGGATTTACAATGGCTCCGAATCTTTACAACTAACAAAAATAATTTAACCGGAACGATTATGAAACCCACCAAATTTACAATCGTAATCCTTTTCATAGGGATATTTGGAATTCAAGCGTTTGCTCAAACTCCCGAATCCTTAGACTGGCGATCTGGCCCCGCATTGCCAAACCCAAGAGCTGAAAGCGCAGCCGTTTTGGCGCTGGACAACGCCATCTTAGTACTCGGCGGAAGCGGCGCCACAATAGGTCGAGCAGTATCAAAACTTGGACCGGGTGAATCAATATGGGAGAGTGCCCCCGATTTAGACGCGGAACGCTCTTCACCCGGGGTCGTACCTTTCGGTTCTAATGGAATTCTCGTCATGGGTGGGGCGGCGGCGAGGCTTCGGATGCAGTTCTTGCTTACGATTACCGTTTCGGTGACAGTCAGGATGTTGCAAAGTTGACAATTCCAAGGCGTCAATTCGCTTTTGCGGCGAGCAGTTCTGGAAGATCCTATGCTATTGGTGGCATTGACGATGATGGTAATGAGTTATTTGATGTCGAATATTACGATTCGGATCTGGATCAATGGATTCAGATCGTTGGTATTCCCGAAGCCCGTTCCGCCTCATCTGCGGTGGGTGACGACAATGGCAATGTATTGGTCTTTGGAGGGGCAATAAACGGTACTATCGCCGACACTGTATTTTGTTACGTTGCAATTGAGGATTCCTGGGTTAAACTTACCCCGATGCCGGTCCCGGTTCGCAATAGCGTCGCTGTCTTTTCCGGTGGATCCTTTTTTGTTCTTGGTGGTACTTCGATGGATGGACCCGTGGCGATAGTGCAGGTTTATGACCTGGCGACAGGCATATGGTCCGTCGGCACCGATCTGCCTGAAGCGCGGTACTCCCATGCGGCGGTCGTCGACGCCCTAGAACGAATTTTTGTCATCGGCGGCTATGATATAAACGTGAAGCGACATCGACCGTTTACCACAGTCAACGCTTGAACCGCACCTGAAGCCCTGCCGGTTATTACGTCTTCGCCCGTTATGAACGCCTCGCTTGACCAATTTTATACCTACAATGTGACAGCAATCGGCAACCCGGATCCGACGTTTTCACTCGATCTCTCGCCTACTGGGATGAGCATCAATAGTGAAACGGGTGAAATTTCCTGGCAGCCTGTGCCCGGACACGTGGGTGACCATGACCTCATCGTCCTGGCAAATAACCGGGTCGGTGTTGACGAGCAGATATTCACCATCGCCGTAGCGGCGGACACTATCCCGCCAACAGCACCAACGGCGCTTCAAGTTGACGCGGTTACAACGACAAGCGTTGATGTGAGCTGGATACCTGCTTCCGACACGATTGGTGTCGATCATTACACTATTTTAAAGACGAGGCGTTGCGGCTTTCGACACAGTAGAACCTGCTACGTCCTGGTTAAGGGGCACATTTCACAAACTCGCGCAACGGTGATCGGTCTGGCCCCTTATCCCGGATTGTCTTATGTTGTCCGTGCGGTGGATGCTGCGGGCAACTCATCGGGTAATTCCAACAAAATTTCATTTCAAACACTTTCAGAACCAACGGGACTTCAGTATCGATTTGACGGTCGAGCAGGAGCATTTATATCAGGTCCGGCGAAAAGTCCGCTTTAATTTCAGTTAACTTCAAGAGCAAATCCGGCGGCAACTTATTCAATGCTTTCCGGTCCGCCAGGGATTGTCGTCAATCCTGTTTCAGGTCTCGTGCAATGGACGCCTTCCGTAGCGAATATTGGTACACATCGAATTGTCATTGAAGCAGATAACACAGTTGGTAGTAGCTCTTTGAACATCGATATTACGATTAGTAGTGATGTCCCCCAGTTATCAGTAGAATTCAATCCGACCACCGATGGAAGTCGTTATGCTGTAGCAGAAACACGATTTACGGCACAAGTCAACGACGTAAGCAACACACCACCTGCGTACGCGTTGATTACGGCACCGTCAGGCATGGCTATCGATGCTACCAGCGGTCTGATTACCTGGCTTCCAGGTCTAAGTCAGGAAGGTGCAACAAATGTGACTGTTCGACCAACAAGTTCCGCTGGTTCAACAGACCTATCATTTACTTTTTATACCTATTTTACTGGACCTGTTTCCAAGATCCAGGTCACAAATTTGACGGCGTTACATCCTACCGCAAGCTGGGCACCGCCCATTGGCGCAGGCGCTGACCTTTTACAAGGTTATACCGTGATCGCCATTGCTAAATACCGTTACGGTCGGTCAAATCGAACCGAGAAAATTACCTACGACTCACCCGGAAGCGGAACACAATTCCAGCTAACCGGCCTAACGACCGGAAGAAAGTATAAGCTATCGATCAATGCGTATGATGCGGATGGCAACTGCGGTCTGGTAAATCCCAACACGGTGGAATTTGCTCCCCGCCCGGCATTACCGAATTTGAGTTGGACAGTCAGCAGTGGGTCGGGAAATCGCTCTATAGTCGCTGGACAACCCGTGGTTGTTCAGTTGACCGATACCAATGCCACTTCCTCGCAAAGCACCTTTTCGATTGTCAATGCGCCAAGCGGTCTCGTACTTGATTCAGTGACAGGTGAAGTGCGGTGGAGTACTTCGGCGACAGATATCGGTCCGGTTCCTGTCACCTTGCGAGCAACCAATACAGTGGGGTCGAAGGATGTCACCATCAACATTAACGTGCTATTTTCCGGCCCGGTTCGAAGCGCCGGCGCGACGCGGGTCAGTGGTAGTACTGCTGCTTCTGCCGGTTGGCTTCCACCGAGCGACAAGGTTGGACCGGTTGCTAGCTATAAAGTGGCTATGCATTGGACGTGGTCCGGACGTAAACGCTCACGGAGTATGACGGCACCAGGGACCCGCATTGACTTTTCGTTAATCCCGACAGGCGCCGTATCCCATAAAGGCGTAACGATTACGCCGGTTGATGCATGGGGCCGACTTGGCGCCCCGACGCCATTAATCGCATACGGTACGATTGCGGCCCCGCCACCAACCAATGTCTCGCCAGTCGCTAATGCCGGGCCGGACCAAGCCATCGCCTTACCGCACACAGCGGTAACGTTAAATGGGTCGACTACTGATGACGGTCTACCGAATCCTCCGGGTCGACTCACCTATAGCTGGAACGTCGTTTCCGCTCCGGGTTCCGTAACATTTGGGAATGCGGGCGCGGCAAACACGACCGCCAGTTTCTCGGGCGAGGGAATGTACACTTTACGGCTCACGCTCAGCGATGGCGAACTCAGCCACCAGGACGATGTGATCGTCGCTGTCAATCCGGCGCCGCAACCCGTCAACGCGCCTCCGGTGGCTTATGCCGGACTGGATCGCGTCATGACATTACCCGATAATACCGTTACCTTGAATGGATCGGCTACCGATGATGGCTTACCCGCCACCCCGGGTGGCCTACTCTTGAACTGGAAAGTTGTTTCTGGTTCGGGCATCGTGACCTTTGGAGATGCGGGCATAGCAACGACAACGGCAAGCTTCTCCGTTGGTGGAACCTATACCCTGCTACTTGCCGTAAGCGATGGAGTACACACGGACACCGACACATCGGTCATCACCGTGAACCCTGAACCGATGACAAGTGGCCCGCAGCCATTTAATCCAAACGGTCCGAAAATCGAATTGCAAGGTACAATTCAAGAAGTGGGACTGAACTACATCGTCGTGGCTGGTGTTAAGATCTGGTATGCAGTTGACACCGTGATTAAGTTTGACGGCGATGGCGATGGAAATACTTTTGGTATCGATCAACCGGTGGAGTTGACGAGTTCACGGAACCCCGATGGTAGCGCCACCGCGAAAAAAATTCAGATCGGTGGATAATTTGAAGGAGGACCGTAACGACACCTCCGATCAGACAGTCCAATCGAAGCTGTCCACTTTCCTATGTCCATAGGCTAAAGCAATCCATAAAAAAAGGCCGGCGAAAACATCCGCCGGCCCTTTAACTGGAAGGCTAATGGAGAGCCCCCAAGATAATCATTCGATATTGAATGATCTAAGGTAGTGTGTTAATCAGACTATGGATTTTCTCCTTTAGCCTGTTATACCTTTTGGTGTTTCAATAACGCATTAGTCGTCATCCCTGTCGTCATCGTCGTCATCCCTGCCGCCATCGCCGCGAGAGTTTTGAACGAGTTCATAAGCAACTCCACGCGTTATAACCATCATAGGGTTTTCATTGGTCTGTTGGGTCATCCAACTAAAGCGAATTTTCCCGCCTTTTCCCATTATGGTTTTAGCTACCACGGTCCCTTTGATCGTGTCGAAGAGACTGGCATTCCCCTTCCTTCCCTTCATACTCTTCTTTTCCCCGTTCTTTTTAATTTTTTTCAATACAGCTTCGACGGTTTGTTTCTTCAGTCCGTCATCATACTCATCGCTCTTTATCACGACAACGAATTTGTCCTTGGTAGGAACCACGCTCATTTTGACGATTTGCCCATCCGTCATCCCATTCTCGGTCATAACTTCGAAGTTGCCTTCGTACTTACCTGCTGTTGATGGTACGCTGACCTCGCATATCCAGTACCCATCTTTCTCGCCTTCGTATACCACGGAGGAATCTTCCGGAAAAGTAGTGGCCCAAGTTGGCGGCATCTCACCGGGCATGACCTTGATTTTTCCAGTCACTGAATTGTTTTGGTTCTCTATGGAGAGCGCGTCTGGTATAAGTTCCATCCGTCGGGTATCCACGGGCGGATCTACTTCGCAGGCATCGCCCTTGCCGTTATTGTCACTATCCAATTCGTCCGGATTGAAGTCCGCCTGGCAGTTGTCGCACATGTTGCCAACGCCATCGTTGTCTGTATCCAATTGATCTGGATTTGCGGTCATCGGACAATTATCGGTTGTATCGGCTATGCCGTCATTGTCTGCATCGGGTGGGGATACTGTTGTTGATTTAATATCCGCTCGTGTAGTTGCCGTATTGGTGGCACCGTCGTTGTCTGTTACCGTAAGGCTCACAGTATAGAAAGTGTTCGCCGTGGTATAGGTATGGCTCGGGTTTGGCCCGGCACTGCTGTTACCATCACCGAATTCCCAACTGTACCCCATTATAGTGCCGTCCGGATCCGTAGAACCCGCACTGCTGAACTTGACCGCTAGACCGACCGACTCACTGTATGGACCATTTGCATTAGCCGTCGGCGGCATGTTAGACGGTGGCGGCGGGACGTTAATCGGACAAATTCTGGACAGATATCCATTTTTATAAGCTGTATATAAAGGCGTTCTACCCTTGTTTTTGTCCGTGGGGCTGTGGCATCCCACACATCCTGAAATCAGCGCAAAATCCTTTTCATATTTCGCCGCTACAGTGCGATCGGGGTTACTGCAGTAGTTGGTAAGTTTACCTATGAATCCTGGCTCCGCCATACTAAAGTTAGCGTTGCTAAGCAAGCCAACTAAAACCGTGAACCTAAAGGCTTGTTTAAGCCCCAGCAGTATTTTTTGATTAACCATTTGTAATCTCCTATCCAATATTGAACCGTAACCGCCCGTTAGCTGTTGCTATAAAATCACCATTGACAACTTTAGACATACAACGTCACTAACCAACAAAAAATGTCATCGAAATGACCGGAACGAAGATTATCCAATGATGTTAAGAATAAATGCGAACATCTTCACAAATAGATGGTATACCAATGATCATCAACCTATTTGTGATAACCGATTCACATTATGAGGGGACGGGAGGAGCGAAGTTGTGGATAAAAACCCATCGCCAAACTAAATCGGCAACGAAGGTTTCACCCATGCGGTGACAGCGGATGGATTGGAGAAGTATAGGATAAAAATTCTTTCTTGAAATCCCGACCTATAACGCGGGTATCCGTTCACGGTTCTTTAAAGAGCCCCGTAAGGCCAAAAGCGTTCCTAATCTTGATTTCAACTCTAAAATCCGATCTTTTATATCCAGGTCTGAGAATATGGGGATTCATTTAATGGGCAAAGAAGAACGCATAGGGTCCTTATGTTTCCCGCTTTCATAAACCGTCAACTGTTAACCGTGACTTATGTAGCAGAGTATATTGGATCCCATTGAGACAGTTGACGTTGGCTGTGAATTTTCTTCTCCTTAGGAACCGTGGCTTTGATCAGCGGTACACTTTACCCCCATGTTTTAACCAGCCACCAATGTGGCGAGCATCTGGATCATCGTGTGTCCACCGGACAACTCCACCTTCTAAATTCCATTCATATTCACCCTGGAATCGTACTGTATCCCCAATGCTTAAGCCATTGATTTTCAGCGCCAAATCAATATTATGCACTACCAACAATGGTTGTCCGGAACTAAGAGTTAAAACAAATCTTTGATGCTTTGAATCTTCGGGATTATCAAGCAATATTTTCGTCACAACACCTTCGCCCTGAACTTGAAGGCCGTTTTGGCCGGTGTTGTCCACACCCTGAATCCCCGTAGTAAACGATGCTAAGGGTTTTTCAATTTCCGATGAATTTGTTTCTTCGGTAGTTTTTTTGTAGATAAAAACCCCTATCGCAATTAGAAATACGAGGATAAGCAGCTTAACAAACCATCTATTTGTTTTATGTGGCGCCGCTGATTTCCGCTGTGTTCTTGGTTGAACCGGTGTAACACCCTCGATTTTGGCATTGATCGCTCTTTTCCTTCCGGATTTATCATAATCAACCTGGTAGTAAATGACATCGCCCACCATCGGTAGCCGATCCATGTTTTTCAAAGCGGAAATATGGATAAAAATATCGCCCATTTCATTTTCAGAGCTTATAAAACCAAACCCTTTTTCTTTATTCCAGCGTTTTAGACGACCTTTAAATGTTTTATTGTCCACGGAGTTTATTTTGTGAAAGCGTCAGCGCATAAAGCAAAGTATCGCATTTTCGCAACGCCTGTTGATTTGTTGGACGAAGCGGTTATGCGACGGGAAATAAGTCACTTTATTAACTTCGTTGCGCGCCCAATTGTGGGCATGTTTACAAGGAAGTTTACCATGAAATCAATTGGACAATCCCATTTCGATAAGTTTTAGCACAGTCACCGGGTAGCCATGAAGGTTTGAGAAATTACAAATACGGCCGGTGCGGAAGTGGACCCCTCATTTAATGTAAGGATCAAGAAGCGAAACAAGCTCCGGGAACAATTGTCGAACCATTTCAACCGTAGCAATTTCGTTATCGTCATACTCAAACCCAGGTGCAACAGCTTCACTTATAAGGCCATATTCACCTGAACACAGCAGCGATACTTTCCAATCGCCGCCGTTTACGACAAGTTGGGGAGTTTCACCATTCATTAGATCAGGCCCTAATATTCGTTCTTTTAATTGGCCATCAGGTGAAATAATCAGGCGATTTAATCGCCGATCCTAGATGGTAAAAATGGATAATGTCAGATTTGTTTCTATGCGGACACCCATGTGGACTGTCGCTTGTCAGCATGTAATAGATTGAAGTCAATAGTTTTCGACTAGAACCTTGTTGCTTAAAATTCAGGCTTGATTCGTAGGTTCGTCTAAAATACCCTCCCTCAGTTGGATGCGGCTCCAGCCCTAAGCTTTTTATGATTTCTTCCTTAATCAAAACGTCCTCCGGTATAAGGCGTCTCGCAAAGATTAAGCCGAACAAGTGATAGCATGCCCCCGGTCATTCACGGTTTGCAACTTAACGGGGCGACGCCAGACGCTGTGGATATAACTCAATACTTTCTCGGTTCGAACAAGGTCCAGCCCCCGATTATCGATTTTATGGTCATGGTATAACGATAACGTTCCATCGCTTAGTATGGATTTCACATGAATACTCGGTGCTCCGAAATTGAATTTATCGGTAAGGATTCCTTCTTTAAGCGTGTCTAGATTTTGTTCAACGACTTCACATTCTCCTTTTCGGATTTGTTTATATTGAAATAAATTTAATTCATTGGCCAAATCTTCGGTCAAATAATTACGAATAAAACCAAAATCATCGTCCTGACGCATTATTTCCCGGGCTTTATTCATGCCCATTTCCTGAATGATATTGTTCCAAATAGCAAAACCGAGGTGGTAGGGGTTTAACGATAGAGCGATTTGCCGATCTCCCGCAAATGGGCGCACCACATCCGAGTGGGTTTTCATGGCATCCAAAAACAGATCGTTGGGGAGAAAATCCGCTTCGCGTAACAAGGTAGTGTGCCATAGGCAGGCCCAGCCCTCGTTCATGATCTGACACGCAAATACCGGGTAGAAATAAAAGGATTCTTGGCGCACGGATAAAAAGATATCCCGTTCCCAGCCCTCCAGCTCAGGGCCGTAATGCGCGATAAACCACAACAGGTCGGTTTCAGGGTGCGGTGGAATGGGCGTCTTTGAGCCCGTTCTACGACGAGCCTTTTGGGGTTTTTCGTCGGCTAAGGCGTCAAACCGTTTGAAAAACGGGCTTGGCTCCTGTTCTTCCCTTGGCTTTTCATAATCAGGAAAAAGTGGCCGATGCAACCCCATATGAATATCGATGTATTGTTCCAGCGCCAATGCCGCATCGAGTACGGTTTCGACTCTGGCCTGTCCATAAATATCCAAAGCATCGCTAATATTGTGGGCGTGAGAGGCGGCCTGTTCGACGAAGTGGAATCCTACCTGCTCCTGACTATTGTGAAACAATAAATTGTTTTTCGAGAAATCGGCATGACCCAAGACATGGGCGGTCACCAAGGTATTTTCAGCCAAACTATTGGTATCGGACATAAATGCGCGGCCGGGATTTCCTGGAAAAACCACCTCAAAAAGGTGGGAGTGGCCCATCCGATGCTGCACCAATTGATGGATATAACGAACCCCGAAGGACCAATGCGGCATCCGTACGGGCAAACCGTACACCGCGACTTCCATCATGAAATTGGAAGGGACCAGTTCGAATTTGACGGGAAAGTAATCCAAACCTTGGTCCGCCGCGAGTTTCTCTAATTTTCCGGAGTAAGACTTGAGGGTATCGGGCATTTTACTAAATCCTCGAAAATCCTAGTGGAGACGACAAGACATCGTTAACGATCCTCCTCGATTGAGGCTTGACGCTGAAAAAATCCTCGGATTGCTTGCCATACGTCGTCCTGGACTCTCAAAGGAAAAGCGCCTACGGCGCGTCCTTTTTCAATCAAATGCCGGAAGATCTGATTGGTTCCGGTTATCGGTCCCATTAAACTTAATCCTTCCGGGGAGGTTTCCAGATATCCGATGAAATTAGCGATACTGGAAAGTTTTTCCAAACATTCCATTGCGGGGTATCGATCTTGGGGAAAATTTTCACCGTCCGAGGCATAAAACAAGTAAATGTTATAGTTGTCGGGTGTAAAACGCTCGTCGATGATTTCAGTAGCTTTGTTAAAGGCCACGGAGGCAATCGTGCCGCCTTGAGCCCTGACTTGAAAAAAATCTTCCTCCGAAAATTCCCAAGCGCTAATGGTATGAGCAATAAACACCGTTTCGATTTGGCCGTATTGCCGGCGTAAACCCTGTAACGCCCAAAAGAAAAAGCTTTTGGCGAGTTTACGGTCGTGCTCGGTCATGCTAGATGATACGTCCAGCATGGCGAAGACTACCGCTTGCGTCGTGGGTCTTTGATGCTTAACCAATTGCCGGTATCGTAAATCTTCGTTGATAAAGGCCGGTCCATCGGTTTGTACGGCTCGGCGTTTAACCGCTTCCTTCAAAGTGCGGCGCCGGTCCAGGCGGGCGCGTACACCCTGTTTATTCCAGCCCTCGCGGGTATACTCATCATCTTTTACCGATCCTGTTTTAGCTTTCAAATTTGGAAGGTTTAATTCTTCCCAAAACCAGTCGATAATATCGTCGACCTTAAGCTCGATAAGAAACTCCGGGCTACCCTCACCAAAACCGGTTCCTTCGCCCTTCCCTTTTTCGCCACGACCCTGTGAGCTTTCCCCTGTGCGCAATATGTTCCCGGGTTTTGTATCGCCCTGCCCGACGCCTTGACCCTGTTTTTCCTTTTGCAGAGCAAACCGATAATGCTCAAGAAACCGGACGGGCACCCTTACGGTCCGTTGGCTGCTATCGCCATGCATGTTCATATCGGAGATAATTTCCGGCAAATGGTGTTTGACCGCTTCCCGCACTTTTTCATTGTGCCGCAACCAATCCTTGGCTCCACGGGAAAACAGTCCGTACCAACCGATTTCGTTGTGATCGCCCTTCGATCCCGTTTGTTGGTCGTTCACGGGGTAGCTAGGAATTTGTTTCGATTAAATAATCGATAACTGAAAGATCGACTATCCATTATTCCTGGGATAATAAGGTCGTAACATATTTAAGCGCCTCGTCGGCGCTGTGTACATCGTAACCGTACTCTTTGACCAACCGTTCCTGTACAACGCTGATTTTCTGTACGGTTTCATCATCGGGTCGTGCCGATGAAGTGACCAGTCTTAGCACATCACGCCGTTCTTCGAATAGATAGTGCTCGATGGCCTCATGTAACCGGGTATGTTTATCAAGGGTAAACGTTTCCCCCGTTTTATAAGCCACCATGGCTTTTCTCACGACTTCCTGACGAAATGACAATTTCCCTGAATCCGAAATATGAATTTTTTCTTCTACCGATCTAAGGAAACGTTCATCCGGGGGGCGTGTTTCGCCGGTAATGGGATCCGAAATTTCGCGTTTGTCCAAAGAACATTCCACTTCGTCCAAGTACTTTTCGAGGAGTTCTTGTGCTTCCTTCTCGAAAGACGAAAACAGTGCTTTGTGGACGTCTTCTTTTACCCATCGGTTATAAAAATCTTTACGCGTAGTGACAAGAAAATCTAACCATTGGCGCTTTTGCTTGGCCTGCATGCGGGCATCCGATTCGATAGAATCTTTAAGAGCCAGAAGGACTTCCATGCTCGACAGGCTATCGATTTCGCTACGAATAATAGCTTGGGACACTGCGTTAATTACAAATCGCGGACTGACACCCGAGAGCCCTTCCTCAGGTGTTTCCTTACGGAGTCTTTCCACTTCCTGTTCAGAAAAACCCTCGACGTCTTCCCCCGCATAAAGGCGCAACTTCTTGCCCAGATCAAGATCATCCCGTTCAAGGGGTTGTAACCTCGTTAAAATTGCGAATACCGACGAAACGTTGAGAGCATGCGGGTCGAGATGGACATTGCGGAATGTGGGAGTCGTGGAAATGAGTTTTTGATAAATTCGTGCTTCTTCCTTGTAAGACAAAGTATAAGGCACTTGCACGATCACCATGCGATCCAATAATGCTTCGTTTTCTTTCTCTTGGAGAAACTTTCGAAATTCGGCAAGATTGGTGTGCGCCACGATGGTTTCGTCCAAATAAATCAAGGGAAAGCGTGCGACTTTTACATTATTTTCCTGAGTTAACGTGAGTAGTAAATAGAGGAACTCGCGCTTAACTTTGAGAATCTCGATCATTTCCAAGAGACCACGGCTTGCGGCATAGACCGCGCCGGACCATGACCAGGCTCTTGGGTCGCCCTCATCGCCATAGTCCGCCACTTTAGAAAGATCGATTGAACCCACCAAATCCGCAATATCCGCGGTATTGGGATCGTGAGGGGCATAAGTACCCACGCCAACTCTGCCAGCCTCGCTGATAAACACACGTTGAACGGGATATTTCATAAAATCCCCATTGAATTCCTGTTCCAAACGCACCCGGCAGTAAGGGCTTAATTCACCTTTTATATCGATGCCGTAGTGTTCGCGAAAATGGCCGCGGAGTGTGTGTGGCACCAAATTGAGCGGTGATTCGTGAATCGGACTGTCGGTAAGTCCGTATAACGCGCCCTCATCGGTTTGGCAATATTCTTCCAGACCACGCTTAAGCAGAATGACCAGCGTAGATTTGCCCCCCGAAGGAGGACCCAGCAATAAAAGCAGCCGCCGTCCGACTTCCGACCCGGCGCTTGCGGCTTTGAAATATTCCACAACACGATTTAATGCTTCATCGATTCCGAACAATTCGTGGGAGAATACGCTACTGGGTTGCGAATTTTCCCCATGCTCCGATTTCTTAGAATGCCACCGCAACATGTCCCAGAGATATTCATGGCTGGTGCGCGAACGCAGGCCTGGGGCTGGTGGTAGAATTTCTTCTAAAAACTCGGCGAAAGTCCCTTCCCAATGCCTTGCCTTGTGTTCGTCGGTATAAGAATAGAGGACTTCCAGTAAATCCTCCCCAGTTTTGGTTTCTCCTTGGTTATCCGAATGGTGCATTAATTCTCTCCCTTAACGCGAGGTTCCAAAAATCGAAAAGTGTTAAAAAAGTATTAGGTCATGGCTAATTGCTTAGAGAACGGTAGGGATGAAATGTTCCCGCTGTTTTATGTTGCCTGGGGTTCTTGTATCGTTGATAAACAACGCGGGTCTTAAACGTGAATCAGTGGTTTGTATTGAATTGTCAATGAAAGATTTGATTTATTAGGATATTAAAGATGCCAGGAAACAATTATTGGTTTCATATTGCTTCATTTTTTGTGCTCCTCTTCTCGCTGAGCTACGCGGGTGGACTCTTGGTCAAACATAAGAGGCTTAGGGTTAACTACACGCGAAAAATCAATCATTTCACCATTTTCTTCGCACCACAGTTTTTAATGAACTTTATTCCATATCAGCGAACCGATTTGACCACGGGTTTAAACGGATGCTTAATTTTGCTTTTTCTTTGTCTATTTTTTGAACCGGTTCGGCGACGTTCAAACGCGATTTCAACAATGTTCTTATCCATCGACCGTCCTGAGGACCGACCGTATACGATGCTCTGGTTAATGACCCAATTTATGGGGTGTTACCTTGTGCTGATACCGATTGTTTTATATCTCACCAAAATCAACGCCATGGATTTACTTTATATCCCCATATTAATTAATGGTATCGGTGATGGATTGGCCGAACCGGTTGGGGTCCGTTTCGGCAGGCATTTTTATCGAACCCGCGCCTTGTTCACTAAGCGCGAATATACTCGCAGTTTTGAAGGTAGCGCGTGTGTGTTCGTGACCAGTATATTGGTTGTATGGGGAAACGATTTTCCTCTCACGGAATTACAATTTGCCGTTGCTATTATCGCGATTCCGGTTTTAATGACGCTGGCCGAAGCTTTTTCACCTCATACTTGGGATAACCCGGTGATGTATCTGGTAGGCGGGGTGACGCTTATTGGGATATTGGAATTTAGTTGATTACAAGCGGCGAAAAAAGGGGGACAGATTTATTTTGAAGCTACTATTCTAGTATCTTTAATTGCTGGCGCAGCCCAATGATTCAAGGCTTAATCCATGAGCGATTTGGCGTGTTCTATTGCGTTCACTATATCAGTCAATTGCTCAAAACATGGGCTTTTCTTATCAAAAGGCACGGTTTGTTTCCGATCACCTGGATGAAGAGGTCCGCCAACAGTGGCTGGATCAAAAGTGGCCAGCGATTCTAGCCGAGGCAAAACAAAAAAAGGCGCTACTGTTATTTGGCGATGAGGCGTCATTTCCACAATGGGGGTCGTCAGCTATACATGGGCACGAAAAGGCCCGCAACCGACCATCAAGACGTCCGGCAAGCGTAAAGACTATAGTTCCCGTGTCGCGCTAAATTGGATTTGTGGCCACCGCTCCTCGGTCAGTTGGAGGTTGACCTGGCTGGTTGCGAGATAAACCAGATAGCCACCGCCATCTTCCGCCAGGTTAATAAAGGCTTTTTTCTTAAATTCTTCGAGAACCTTAGTGTCATCACTGGTTATCCAGCGGGCTGTAGTAATTGAAACATTGTCATAGATACATTCAACCTTGTATTCGGTTTTCAAGCGGTGCGCGGTAACATCGAATTGAAGGACGCCGACCGCGCCGAGGATGAGATCGTTATTTTTTAGGGGCTTGAACAATTGGGTTGCGCCTTCTTCCGTGAGTTGAACCAGGCCTTTTTGCAATGCTTTTGCACGTAGTGGATCTTTCAGGACGACTCGGCGAAAAAGTTCCGGTGCGAAATAAGGAACTCCGCCATATTTTAAATTTTCGCCCAGACTGAATGTATCGCCAACCTGAATGGTTCCATGGTTATGTAAACCGATAATGTCCCCAGAATACGCTTCGTCAATATTTTTACGGGCATCCGCGTGGAAGGTGATGGCATTGGAGACTAGAATGCTTTTGTTGGATCGAACGTGGTGCAGTTTCATGCCCTTATTGAATCTACCCGAACAGATTCGCAAAAAGGCAATGCGGTCACGGTGAGCCGGATCCATATTAGCCTGTATCTTGAACACGAACCCAGTGAACTTGTCTTCTTCAGGCGCTATCTTTCGTTCAGTGGCTTGCCGCCCAAGAGGCTGTGGAGCATATTTGGAAAAGGCGTTGAGCAGTTCCAAAACGCCAAAATTGTTGATCGCGGAGCCAAAATAGACAGGGGTTTGTTTTCCCACCTGATAGGCTTGGCGGTCGAACTCGTGGCTTGCGCCTCGAACCAGTTCTATTTCTTCCCGTAGTTCGTCGGCCTGATCGCCAAGGACACTATCGAGCTTAGGATTATCAAGTCCTTCGATCACCTCGGACTCGGCAATCTTGCCGCCGTGTTTGGCTTGAAACAAACGGACAACGTCGCCATTCAGGTCATAAACACCCTTAAATCGTTTTCCCATGCCAATGGGCCAGGTCATGGGTGCGCATTGGATTTTTAGTATATCCTCGATTTCGTCCAATACATCTATGGAATCACGCCCTTCGCGGTCGAGTTTATTGATAAAGGTTAAAATTGGCGTGTCCCTTAATCGGCACACCTCCATGAGCTTGATGGTTCTATTTTCCACGCCTTTCGCGGCGTCGATAACCATTAAGGCCGAATCCACGGCAGTCAGAGTGCGGTAGGTATCCTCGGAAAAATCTTCATGGCCGGGGGTGTCGAGCAAATTCATTATGCAATCGTCGTGTTCAAACTGCATCACCGAGGTGGTCACCGAGATTCCCCGTTCCTTTTCCATCTCCATCCAATCCGAGGTGGCATGACGCGCAGCTTTTCGACCTTTGACCGAACCCGCAAGTTGTATAGCGCCACCGAACAGCAATAGTTTTTCGGTGAGGGTCGTTTTCCCCGCGTCCGGATGGGAGATAATGGCAAAGGTGCGTCTGCGCCTGATCTCATCGTAAAATTGACCGGAAGACATTCTGTATTTTCCTCGGTTGTACACATTCATAAATGTACTCCGGGTCCGTGTAGGGGTAAATCAACCTTTTGAGGTGAATCCTTAACCCAAGGAGCTAGGAGAGGGCAAAACTCAATATTATAACCTTTTTTAGGTAACCAAAGGGTATTGAATTGACTATTTCTGGTAATGGGTTAATTGGGAGAGTAATCGGTGATTCGAAAATCAAATGAACGATGGGTTCCGCGCTAACAGCCTATAATTCTTCCACTGTCCAATCGGAAGGGTCCACTTCCGTAATCCATTGCCAACAATAACTCTCTGAGTGCCGACTTCGGGTCGGTAAGCGACCATCGTTTAGCAGGCCCAAATGTCCGCTTCGGAATATTTCCGGCCATTCAGTTATTTACCCTCGATAATTGGACAGCGCGGGGTCTACAAAAGCTGAGTAGAGCGAACCTTTCAACCCGAACGGGGACCGTCCTATTTCACTCCTGTACTCCATCAAGGTTATATTAACGAATGTAGATAAAAGAGTTTGCAAACCGAATCTCCACTTGATTCCATGTCGTCTATACTTGACGGGAAGACATGGTTTTGTCTTTTTTATTATTTTTTTTTGGCAGAAGGTGATGGTGATGGCTGAGGTTTCAAGTAACGATGAAGAACTAGTTTCAGCGTTTGAGGACGCTGTAGAGAGGATCGAATCGTTAGCGCTGGGGCAACCTGAGCAAAAAGCCCAATCAGAGGGTAGGGCGCCTGAAAAAACGGATCGTCATACAGACCAAACCGAAGATTCAATAGCCGATGGAACCCAGGAGCTCGAAAGTGGCACAAATAACGACTCGTTTACTTCGGGTGAAACTGATGAAATCAAGGGGATTTTCGAAAATTATATAGAATCGCAATACGAATATGTTGCGACCGATGCCGGGTCGGAATCGTCCGGATTGGTTGAAGAATCGGCTGTTACCCATGTTGACCGAAGAATAGATGATAATATAGTCGAGGTCGGTTTAGTCTCCGAAATACCAGTTTCGGGCTTCGATTCATCGCTAATCTCGGTTGATGCCAAGGATTCCGGTGACCTTTCGGATCGGGAATTGGTAACCGAATCAGAAAATTATCATTTCAGCGATGATCAAACTGATGCTATATTATCCAGCGATCAGGCCGATTCTTTTTTCGATGAAGATGTTATTGCTATTGATGCAAATAGTCCTGAATCGTTAGGCTATGAGGACGCCGAAAACAGCCCGAGTGTGCCGGAATTTCAGGAAAACAATGTTGAGACTGAATTAATCGATGCTCCCGAAACACACATTGATGAGTCCGTGACGGATGGGGCAGGTACTGACAATATCGAGTTGGAGAATGTGCAATCCAGCGATGGTGATGAAAACACAGTGTCCGATGATTCGATCTCCGATGAAGTGGGAACATCACTGGAGAGCGAGCAAACCGGTTTTAGCGATGGGGAAACAGATGCCTCGATATTTGACGAGCCAAGCTTGTCGGTGGTCACCAAAATGAATTCTTTATCTAAGAGGAATGATGGGGCTACCCATCGAACTAAAAGTAAATCAGCTCCCCGTTCTTTAGTCATTACCGGCTTTGTGATTTTGCTTATTTCCTTAATCGGAATCGGGTTATTAAATTATCGTCTCCAATCGCAAGTCGACAGGTTAAATACGACTATCGTGTCCATGGACGCTCAAATCAAAGATCTAAAAATCTCTAAAGGTAGGGGCGTGGATTCGGTGAGCTTGTCGACACGCACGACTAAACGAATTGATAAATTAGTTGCGCAGGTTAACAAGCTTAATGGTGCATTGATTCACCTTAACGGAAGAGAAGAGCGCGCCCCGCGGAATCAAGATAAATCCTCCCCCATTGAGTTAAGCGCTCTGTACGGCATGATTTCATCGCTATAACAACAGTTCCAGCAGTTTAAAGTAAAGCAAGGGGGATTAGTTAGGAGCAAAACTCAAGTACCCCCCACTCCTACTAGAGTGCAGGGACCCACGGCGGATAGGAAACGAGCTTGGTCGGTTCAATTGATATCGGTACGCCGTAAAGGTCTTTCTGATCGGCTACAGGCTGAATTTCAGTCTAAAGGTGTTCCCGTCGAACAACAGGTGGTCACCGTGGGAGGAAGATCGATGTACCGGCTTGGGGTTAGCGGATTTTTGTCGAAAAACAAGGCAACCGAATTCGGTGTAGAGGCAATAAAGACACTGGGACTCGATAGTTATTGGGTTACACGATAGGGCTAGTCCGATTTTACTTCATTAAAATCAACGAAACCCCCTTGTCAGACCTGGGCTAAACTGCCGTTTCAGACTTCATTATGTTTATGGCTACATGTTAACGCCCATCAAGTCGTGGACAGCCTCCGACTCCTTGCGGCAAAGAAAAAGAAAAAATGGCGCCTTGAAAGGGATGGTAAACGCGTACCCCACAAACATTCCGTATTCCGACAACGTCTTCAGATAATATTCGTAGCTGCGGTCTGCGGCAAAAACCACTTGTCGATTATGCCCCCCACGATATGACGTGGGTAATTAGGCAACACCACGCGACCAATTCTGGGCATTTCTCTTCTAACCCGCAGCTAAAACTAGAGATGCTAGAATTGCAGCTTAATAAATAAATCTGTCCCCTTTTATCAATCCATTTTAAAACATGGTTTGGATGAAAAACCGGTGGATCGGGAAGAGGACGCCACCTTACCGCAACAGCACGACAATATCCGAGGCGCCGACTTACTATCACTAACGCATCATCAGTTTTGGCGTGATAAAAACCCAATATACCCAAAGGAGACTCAAACTATGTTAAATCATCCCACTTTAGATGAACTCAGAACCCTTAAATTAACCGGCATGCTGTAGGCATTAACCGATCAACAGCATCACCCTGATATCGCTCCATTAAGCTTTGAAGAACGCTTAGGCTTGTTAGTGGATCGGGAAATCACCGAACGAGATGATCGTCGTCTTAGTCATCGGTTACGACAGGCAAGACTGAGACAAAATGCCTGCTTGGAAGATCTCGATTTTAGCGCTAATAGAGGTCTCGACAAAGCCTTGATTAACAGCCTACAGGACAGTCAATGGATTAAAAAACATCGTAATATCCTCATCACAGGACCCACCGGGGTCGGTAAATCTTGGATCGCCTGTGCGTTGGCACAAAAAGCCTGTCGAGACGGTTATACCGCACTGTATCAACGATTACCTCGACTTTTCAACGCGCTTCCACTCGCCAAAGGGGGCGGAAGTTACAGCAAGCTACTGACGCGTTTTGCCAAAATCGATGTCCTCCTATTGGATGATTGGGGATTAACCAAGATGACGGCAGAACAACGTCGAGATCTACTTGAAATACTCGAAGACCGTTATGGTTCACGCTCAAAAAATAAAAAATTGGGGACAGATTTATTTAATATTTACTGTAAAATAAATCTGTCCCAGTTTTTTGTCAATCACGATCTAAAACTGGAAATTTTGGCTCTTTGTGTGGTCTTTTTCCCTGATCAATGCCAAGATTTTGGCAAATTGAATCGTTTTGGAAGGCGAAGACCATAGGGGATCATCGGATCAAGACTGAACCGGATTGAAGTGGCTGTTGGTTTGGATTTAGGCGGTTACGGATAGACAGAATGCCTGGGGCGGTGCGCGAGGCGGTGCTCTGGTGGGCAAGCCGAGATGGGCAAGGATCTTAGCGATCACCGTGGGTTCCTCGATGGCAGCGATGATTTTCAGTTAACCCCCACAATGAGGACAGCGTTCGATGTCGATATCGAACACCCGTTTCAGCAAGCGAGCCCAGCTGATGCGGATAGCCGACGGTTGGTGAGGTGCCTGACCCTGTTTATCTGTCGTGTTATTGGCGTTGACTGCTTCGTCTGGGATGATTTCGGAACGGTGTTTGGCGTTGGGCGCGAGTATGCCATGACAAATCCGTCTGGAACGGATTTGGACCGCGCTAGCGACCCGAAGGGTGAAATACAGGGAAGTATTTCATCAATGCGAATCAGGTTAAGTCTGGGACGCGGGGCTAAAGCGGCCAAGCGTTGTATGAATTACTCCGAGCATCCTGCCCTCCGCCCTTCGGGCCAACCTTCGGTTGTTCAAAATCGCTCCCGGCAATTTTGTCAAGCGGCGACATGACGATATGGGTGGTACCATCTTGATACGGGCTCTTGAGTTGCAGGACGACATCGCCCGCGCGGTTACATCTGAGTCGTTCATTGGCCATCGCCGGGCGCGTGATGTAACGGCATAGGCGTTCGAGTTGTTTGCGCTGATTGGCGGCACAGCGCACGTTCGCATGCAAGCTAAAGCCATGGTCGCTGACACAACGCTTGGCGGTCACCTTTGTTGCTGTCGGGACGGTTTTCAAGCTCAGTACTTTCTGGCCAGCCCGAGGGCCGAATGCAATTCGGTAAGTACAGGCGGCTGATCGCAGGGGCGCCAAGGCGGGATCGGCATCGGCATCGGTTTCGGCCAAATAGGTGATTCCCTGCTCTTCAATGAGATAGCCTCTACGTGTTAGTAACCGCATGATCCGTTTGATGATCTTAGAGAGTAGGGTCTGCAACTGCTCGCTAGTGGGCGCGCGTACCGGTTGGAATACGGGCACGCCGCCATCGATACGATAAACGCCATCGAGGAATAAGCAATGCAGATGAATATTTCCATTACTTGCTGACTATGCCCTTTATTTTGGATCATTATCATGTCTCCTCAATTGACGGATAGTATCGATGAATACTGATGGGCGATGTTTGCTGGTAAAGCGTTAAGCGTCGGCTCATAAAGGTATTCGGGTTGGTCATTGTATCGTTTTGCATTGATCCACCCACAGCGTTTCCACCGTTGAATCGTTTGAGTTCCAACACCACAGTGCTCGGCGAGTTCTTGTTGAGATAAATAGCCTTTTGCGCGTAGCCTTTTGTAGCGTGTTTGAATGTTGAATCGTCTGAGTAGATAAACAATCGCGTTGGTATCAAACTTTCCAAGCGTGGGATGGATGACACCTTCTTCGTTTAGCTTCTTTGCGATTTCGCCCGCCGTATGTTCGCTCGACAGATGATCGATCTTCTCGATAATTTGGGGATCGATTGCTGTCGGCTTGTTGCCCGAGCGGGGTATTCTGAATAGTTCCTTGATGATCGCACCGGTTTTAAAGCGGATATAAACGTCAACCTCGTGACCCTCACGCTTCAGTGTCACATCTTCGATCAACAACCGGATCATACGCTTCTTATCTTGGAAGGTGGTGGCTTGATGAGACCAAACCGTCGCAAAATCCGCCACAAACTGCTTAATCTTCGCCTGCCTCGCGGGTTCAAGAACGTTTTGGTGAGTTTTGCGTCTGCTTTCATAGTCATGTTTGGCTTGTGCAAGCAAGGTGAGTTTTTCGTTCCATTCTTGTTCGAAGGTTTGTGCGACCAAACGATTTCCCGGGTCAACCGACATCACTCGCTTTCTGGCGAGATTGGCCTCGTATTGTGCACGTTCCACATGAAGCTGTAATAATCGATCCGCCTGTTCGGTTCGTTTGACGATTTCCCGTTGGATGGAAATCGCTGCGTCAACCGCCACGGGCGTGACTTTCTCTAATAGGACTTTGGCAATTATGGTATTGATACCCGCGCCCGGAATCGACGTACAAATCGCTTTGCCATAGTCGAGCTGTTCTCGATTACAGAGATAGATGGGCGTTCGTTCACCCTTAGATTTCTGTTTGTAGCTTGAAGCGAAATGCTTGCCACATCGGCCGCAGATGACGATGCCTTGTAACAAGGCGCAGCCTTCACGGGCAGGTCCGCAAAAGTCACGTCGCGCATTCGCGGCGAGGCGTTCTTCAATGGCTTCAAACTCATCCCAGGTAATGTAAGCCGAGTGTACATCCTTAACCAGTGCATGCCATTGATCTCTTTCTCTTCTTGAATAAGAGACACCTCCGGAAAGACTTTTACGGAGTTTGGTCCGGCCGTAGGCATAAGCACCCGCATACCGGGGATTATGAAGAATTCGCAGGGCTAAGTCACTCGACAGTCTTGTCCAATATGAAATGGCCCTGAACGGGAGCCGTGATTCCAACGTGAAACGGCCCTGTACCTGAGGAGTAATTTCTGCTCATGATGGTCACCTATGGTGATCTATATGAGTGACAAAAAGATAAAAACATTGGATGACGTCCGCATCTTTCTCGAAGGAACTGTGGAGGTTGAGTTTTCAATTACCAACAAGGAAGAGCGCTACCAGTGGATTCGGCGTACATTGGTCAAATTCAGTTATATCTCTTGCAGCAAGAACGGTAAGGGATTGATCATCCGCTATCTGGAGCAGGTGAGTGGCTATTCTCCACGGCAAGTGAAACGGCTGGTACAGCAATACAAAAAAACCGGATACATCAAGCGCCAGCAGCGTACAGCATCGGGATTTGAACGCTTCTACCGCCCTGAGGACGCAGTGCTGTTAGCTGAGACCGACAAGCTCCATGGGACACTCTGCGGTGCAGCCACCAAGAAGATCTGTGAGCGGATGCTTTTGATCTATGAGGATTATCGCTATGAGCGCTTAGCAAAGATTTCGGTTGCCCATCTCTATAATCTTCGTCATTCTACGTGTTATCAACGACAGCGCCGCCAGTTTGATAAAACCGCTTCAAAACGCTCTCAGATAGGCGAGCGACGAAAACCCAATTCAGAAGGTAAACCAGGCTTTCTACGGATCGACACAGTCCATCAGGGCGACCTGGATGGGATCAAAGGGGTTTACCATATCAATGCGGTTGATGAAGTCACGCAATTTGAATGTATATTCTCCGTAGAACGGATTACTGAGCGTTTCATGATTCCGGTCCTGGAGATGCTGATCGAAATCTTCCCTTTTGTCATCCTGGCATTTCACGCGGATAACGGTTCGGAATACATCAATCATACCGTGGCAAAACTGCTCGGAAAGCTCCATATTGACCTGACCAAATCACGCCCACGCCATTCCAACGACAATGCACTCGCCGAGTCCAAGAACGGAACCATCATCCGCAAACATCTGGGGTACGACCATATCCCGGGGTACTGGGCGCCTCAACTTAATGAATTTCACAGAGAGTATTTCAACCCCTATATCAACTTCCATCGTCCTTGCTTTTTTCCTGTCCCAAAAGAAGACAACAAAGGAAAGGTGAAAAAGAGCTATCCCTACAAGTTAATGATGACACCCTACGAGAAGCTCAAATCATTACCTGATGCAAACCAATATCTCAAACTGGGAACCACCTTTAAAAAGCTGGATGCAATTGCCTTCTCAATCAGCGACAATGACGCAGTCAAACAGATGAATGAGGCCAAACGTAAACTTTTCAAAACCATCTTTGAGCAGGAGCGGAGTATTGCCTGATTTGCCTCTTCAGGTAGATTCTCTACCCCTCTGTTTCAGGGCCATTTATAGATTGGAATAGACTTCGACAGCGGGCGCCAAGCGAGTTCACCTTTATCAGGCCCCTTCACGGGACGTACTGGAAACTTAATGCCTTCGCGGTTGAAGTGCCGAACGACCGCTTTCGAACTGCCAATCCGACGAAACACATCGAAAAACAATCGAATCGTTTTTTGTACCTGACAATCGGGATCAAGTTCTACCTGGCCATTCGGAGAATAAACAAACCCTATCGGAAGTTTGATCCTCAATTCTGCTCGTGCCGCTTTGTTTAAAGCGCCTCCCTGTAACCGAGCTCTAATCGTGAACAGCTCAACCTCAGACATCGTTCCCTTAAGCCCAAGAACGAGGCGGTCATTCACGTGCATCAGATCGTAAACGGCATCTGCATCGTAGATCAGCGTGTTATGGCTACCGCAAATGTGCAGCAGCTGTTGAAAGTCCGCGTTGTTTCTGGCGAGCCGAGATATTTCTAAACCCATGACGATACCCACTTTTCCCATGGCCACATCGGCGACCAGTTTTTGAAAGCCATTGCGGTGCTCTGCCGAACTCGCCGATTTGCCAAGATCATCGTCAATGACGCCGATGAGCTCTTGGCTCCAACCCAGCTCCAGCGCTTTATCGACCAGTCCGTATTGACGGGCCGTACTCTCAGTATTTTCCATGACCTGCTTCATACTCGATTGGCGCACATAGATCAGGGCTTTTCGTTTCAGGTGATGGCTAGCCACTTTGCTTTCACTATATGTATTCATCGGTTTCCTCCGTTAGGGATTGCAGTGTCATCGACGCGATCAACTGAACGATGGCGCCACTTCCATTGAATTCAGCGGTGAATTCCGATAAATAGTCAACCGCCGTTGGTGCCGGTTCATTCAAGGGTATCCCATTCAGGGTAATGATCCAGGCATGAAGTCCCTCAGCAATCAATCGTGTCATACTCCGGTAGGTGAGTGGTGAAACCTGCGACGTCAGGACGGATGCTCGCAACGCTTCGTAGGCACTGATAATCGTTGTCGAATTCACGGGTTCAATCGGCGAATGGTTCATTTTCCCTTGGCGTTTTTTTTACGTCTCAGGGCTTTTTCGATGCTTCTTGGATGGACCTTTCGCTGAAACTGTTGCTGAATCAGGCGCGATAAGGCGAGCGCTTTCAATGTTGGATCGTTGTCAATCGCTGCCCTCACAAAGCGCAGGACTTCATCATCGAGCTTATGTGGGCTTCGCGGTCCCCGTTTTTCGGGCATCAGTCCCTGAAAACCGGCTTCGGCGAACTGCTTTTGAATTTCGTAAAAGTGGCGTCGTGAGAAGCCGAATGCCTGGGCCGCTTTGGACACGGTACGGCTCTCTTTTTCAACACACCGCAGCATCTCGTATTTGACCTGGAGTAAATCGGTATTATCGAAGAACGCCTGTTTCTGGAACAGTTCGTCGCTGACTTTATCGGGATTGCGGTTCAAGGCGCCCGATTCCTCGAGTATTTTTTTCTTTCTATTCGAGCGGTGATGGTCCGGGTTCATGGGCAAATCTCTCGACGGGTGTGCGCTATAATATATGCCATATATTTCGCTAAAGTCAAGTAAATAAGGCATTATTTAGCAATCATCTGGGTATAAGGCATAATTTAGCGCTCATATAGCGGCATAGTTTATCTATCATATATTGCCGGTAATATAGACAATGATAAGTTTTTACGGCTGCGTATCAAGCTCATTAAATCGACAAGCTCAACGACGTCGGGTAATCGAAAAAGATCGCCAGCCTTCGCAAATTGACTGTAGAGATCTTCCTCTGCAAGCGTTGTGCAGCTTACTGGCAGGGATAACTGCTTACCATCAGGTCCAAAAAACTCAACACGGAGAGTACCTAAGCTATTAAATGACCTGATCGGTTCGAATTGATACCCATTTAAGGGATGGCAAGGATGATTGACGTAATAGTTGTTATCACCGTTCTGACGATTGGATGCAGTCTGCTTCGTATGGGTTGAGATTGGCGGCCGAACCAAATCGTTGGATGAGCGTAACGGCTCCGGTTTGCCCCTCGGAAATATTGAGTAGTAAAAAAACTACAAAATTTCGGGAATTAATTACTGGAAAAACTATAAAAACATTAAGAAGTATTGATCATTATGAAAAAGGTGAAATTTTTTTAACTCGATTGGTTGAATATAAGGGAAATATTTTTCAATTTGGTGATCCAAAATGTTGGCCAAGTAACTATAAATTTCAACTTGAAAACAATAGAGGAACTTTCCCTTTATGCCAAGTACCGAAACAACAGCCAGACCGAACAACCGACAACACCACCACTCAATGCTAGGAACAGCACGATCAGCAGAACCGAGAGCCGGCGGACCTTCTTAAGAAACATCTGGACGATCTGCTGTTGGAGGTCCAGAACCGAGGGTGACGCCCGCAGAAGATATTTGAGGTAGAGACGATAAGTGTCGAGTGCGGCGCGATCCGTCTTCCTCACTAGCTCGAACAAGACGAACGCCGTAAGCATAGTCTCGCGATGAAATCGTCCTCGCGAAAGCACAAGTTGGTCAAGTGTATCGCTCAAAAGACGCACCGCCTCGACACGTTCCCCCCGAAGCTCGTGCAAGACGCCGAGGCAGCGTGCGCATAGTAACGTCCGGCGATCGTCAGGTCCGTAATTCTCGCGGCAACTCACGAGCAAACTGTTCCATTCGGCGAACGCCTCCTCAACATGCCCACGAACGAAGTTTAGGTCGGCTGAATGCACGTCGATCGAGAACTGCTGCGAGGGCGCCAAACTTTTCGCGGACGCCGTCCACTGCCGTAGTTCAAGCAAATGCTGGTATGCGGCATCCAGTTCCTGCTTGACGACGAGGCATTCAATGACTTTCAGCCGGTTTGCGGTCGCGAAACGACGCTCCGAATCCAATTTCGAGAAGGGGTCAGCCAGCACTTCTTCTAGCAGTTCCAGCGCGCGGCCGAAGTCGCCGGCGGCCATCAGGGCGTCTGCATACTCCGCGCGGCAATGTACGTAACCAGCATGATCCTCGCTTCGACGCAGCTTCTCAATGGTCTGCTCAAACTCTTCTGATTGTTGGATACGGCTCATGTACTTGTAAACGCGCCATCGGAAAAGAAACGCGTTCAGGAATCCTGAGCGAAGGGAATACGGCAAAGACTGGCCGAGCAGTGACACTGGGCCATCAGCGAGTTTCTCCGGCGGTACCACGTTGATGATCCGCTGATGCGGCACCAGCCGAGCTGCCTCGTCATATTCCCATTGGACCGCATCCGTCATTCCATGTGCGAGGTCAAACACGACGAAGTCGCATTCTCGTAACAGCCTTCTAACGCCTTGCTTCCACTCGGCGTGGTGGTACCAGTGCAGACGATAGGCTTCTACGAGGCACCGTTTGTAGCTGAGCATGTTTTGTGGAGCCAAAAGGTCGCTCAGCGGTGGAATCTGGTGAAATTCCTCGTTGTACACCGAGACAAGACGTCCGTAGGCCCCAAAGATCGGGGCAACAATAGTGCGAGTCGTCTGGGAAGGCCCTTATCAAACGGCCGCAGAATAAGAATTCGTGTCCTGCGCCGGGCCGTCTGTGCCGCCAGAGCATATAGGGGACGCGAAATGGCGTCGTGGATGGCAAAGAAGTAGACGACAAAGAACGCAAACCCAAGGGGCCATTGCGTCCAACTATCGCGCTTGGTCATGTCGACAAGCTGGGCAAAGAAGCCGGGGTAAACCTCGTCAAAGGCGGCTTTGGTGAGAAAGAAAAAAGTAATCCAAAGGGCGCAAGCCAACAGATCAGGGAATGATATGAGAAAGCTCGCAAACGGATGAGGCGAGGTTCGACAACTGTGCGGAACCGAGTCACCCCGAACGGTCGCTAAACGCACCATAGGCCTAAGCAAGAGGAAGGTGGCGAGCAAGAGCAAAAGGCAGAAGGTGGCCGGATGCCCGTCACGCAGTGAATGGAACGATTGAAAGAGTGCGAAAACGCTGATACCCCCGGCAAGAACAGACCAAACATTGCCCACAGAATACCAAGGGCCAAGCGTCGACGTGGCACGAACGCCGAGTCGATAGAGGCGTTCGATCGTTGGCGTCAGAGACTCGAGTTCCTCGTCACGTCCGCCAGAAAGCGCAAAGTACGTAACCAACTTGCTGGCAGTGGACGAATTCGCTGCGGGTGCCTGACTCTGACTCATGCGGGGTATAGGAAAAATAAACCACGTTTTTACTCAAGTGAGAAAGTACCAATGGCGCAATGATTTGTCAATCACGATCTAAAACCGGAATTTTTGGCTCTTCGTGGGGTCTTTTTCCCTGATTAATGGCAAGATTTTGGCAAATTTAGTCGTTTTAGAAGGCGAAGACCATAGAGGATGCTCGGATCAAACTGAACCGAATTGAAGTGGCTGTGGGTTTGAATTAGGCGGTTGCGGATAGACAGAATGCCTGGGCCGGTGAACGAGGCGGCGCCCTGGTGGGCAAACCAAGATGGGCAAGGATCTTAGCGATCACCGTGGGTTCTTCGATGGCAGCGATGATTTTCAGTTCATCCCCACAATGAGGACAGTGTCGATGTCGATATCGAACACTCGCTTGAGCAAGCGGGCCCAGCTGATGCGGGTGGCGGACGGTGGGCAAGATATTTCATTGAGTTGATCTGTCGCATTATCGACGTCGGCCGCTTCACCAGGGATGATTTCGGAACGGTATTTGGCGTTAGGCGCTAATATGCCATGGAAGCGGATGAGATTGAGCCTTGGCCGCAGCACTAAAGCGGCCAAGCGTTGTATGAACTCGAGCGGTGACATGACGATGTGGGTGGTCCCGTCTTGATACGGGCTCTTGAGCTTCAGCACGACATCGCCTGCGCGGTTACGTTTGAGTCGTTCATTGGCCATCGCCGGGCGCGTGATGTAACGGCACAGGCGTTCGAGTTGTTTGCGCTGATGGGCGGCGCAGCGCACGTCGGCATGCAAGCTAAAGCCGTGTTCGCTGACACAACGCTTGGCGGTCACCTTGGGTTCTTGCGTGGGGACGGTTTTCAGGCACAGGACTTTTTGGCCTGCCCGAGGGCCGAATGCAATTCGGTAGGTGCAAGCCGCTGATTGCAGAGGCGCCAAGGCGAGATCGGAATCGGTATCGTTATCCGCCAGGTAAGTGATCCCTTGCTCTTCAATGAGGTAGCCTCTACGAGTTAATAGTTGCATGATCCGCTTGATGATCCGAGTGAGTAGGACCTGTAGCTGCTCAGCGGTCGGCGCACGCACGAGTTGGAATACCGGCACGTCTCCGTCGATTCGATAGACGCCATCAAGAAACAAGCAATGCAGATGAATATTGAGGTTAGCCGCGGAACCAAACCGTTAGATAAGCGTAACAGCACCGGTTTGTGCCTCTGTGCGTTTCAAGCCGGATTGTTGGGTCAGAAACGTCGAAATGGCGCGGTTAATCACCTGTAATACTGGCGATAGCAGATCGGGATGGCTGGCGAAAAGGAAGCGCAGCGGGATCGGAAACGAAAGCACCCATTGGCGCACGGGGACCTTTGGGATGACGTGCTCCTCCAAAGGGGCGGCCGTCTCTGTCATGCGCCGGGCACCACAGGCGGGGCAAAATCCGCGCCGCTTACAGGAAAAAGCTACGAGCTTTTCATGGACACAGTCGTCACAACGCAGGCGCAAAAAACCGTGCGCTAAAACACCACATTCCAAAAAGGCCTCGAACTCATCTTTGACAAAATCGGGCAATCTCGATCCGGTCTCCGTCTCAACTTGGGCAAAGAAAGTCTCGACGTGTTCTTGTACCAACTGGTAGAGGATGGTTTCTTCAGGTCGCCGTCGTTCGTAGTGAACATGATGTCCAGCCGTCGCGGGCTGTGCCGCTTGACCCATGATCTGTTTGCATTGTTATTATGGGTATATAAACACCTATACAGCAGCATGGTTATACATGACCTGACAAGAGCATGTTTTCATCAATACGGATTAGAAGAGGACGGAATTCCAAGGAAACGAGACTTAATCATCTTGGTATTGAAATTTAAAAAACAAAAAGCAAGATATCAAGAGGTATCATATGGGAAAATACAGCTTGACACTCGCCATGCTTTTTATAACCAGTCGTTCAACCCGCGAGCGGGTTAACTCCACGTTAATCCAGTTCCGAAAGGCACCCTCTGAATGCCTCCTTTGAGTCGGTATTTGCTTTTCACATATAAGATCTGAGTGGCGGGTTTGAGTATAAAACAGACATACAACGTGATTTCCTGAATGACCGCTTCGAAGCATTTCCGGCCATTCAGTTATTTACCCCCGATAACCGGACTGGGTTGGGTCGATTTGAGCCTTTCGCAAAGTATCGAGTGCGCTGCTGGCGCTATGATGAAAATTATTTCAAGTCAACATGATATTTGCCCAGTATCACCTAAAAATCGGCAACCTCGTCAAAATATACATCATCAAATAAGATCAACGTGGTTTGGAATGGGTGGCGTACGCCGAAGCCTGCCATACACCTTCGCACGTTGAATTCTTTAATCCGACATCTTGCGGCCTTGTGGATGCTACAGAAGTCTGAGTGAACGCAGTGAACTAGCATCACCGGTATACCAGACCATGAATCGAATTGCCTGTTAAACCCCCGCCATCGATCCCATCTTACAGAGTGACAGCCAAGGGTTGCCCGTTACCCAGTCTTGTTTAAAGTGGGACGTGGCTATCGAAGGAAATAGCCGCGCTAATTGATGGGAAAACCTTTGGAAATGATCGCGGCGGAAAACCGCAGCACTGGGACAGCGCGGAGTCTACCGAAGTTGATTATGGCAAACCTTTCAAACAAAATGGCCTCAAAACCGCTTTCCCTCGCGACGACTCCTATTCTCGGACAGCCTCCTAGTTAATCCGCTTCGCTAATTCACCTCCCAAAGTTGCACGGACGGCGCAAAACTTGAATTCAGGAATTTTGCCGTAGGGGTCTAGGGCTTCGTTGGTAATCAAATTGGCGGACGCTTCGTTATAACAGAATGCCATATTCAGACATCCCACCGGAATGCCGACATCAACCCGCGCGAAGGCCGTAATCTTTCCACGCCTGGATTCGATGGTAATCAATTCGCCGGGTTGGCCGCCCAAATCATCGAGATCTTCCGGATGAATATCAATGGTGGGTTCGGGTTCGATGGCGTCAAGCATGGCAGCGTGGCGCGTCATACTGCCAGTATGCCAGTGTTCCAGCTGGCGTCCTGTAACGAAGATAAGAGGATAATCCTCATCCGGTAACTCATCCGCCCTGGAAAAATCCGCCGGAACAAAAAGGCCTTTGCCGGATCTGGTCGGGAAACCGTCGGTAAAGATGACGGGTTCCCCTGGGTCGCCTTCGTTTTCCAGGGGATAAGTCAATGAATCTTCTCGGTCGAGTCGTTCCCATGTCATACCCGCGATACTCGGCATGGCCTGACGCATTTCATCGAATACATCATGCGGTCCACCATAGTTCCAATTCAAGCCCAGCCGCTTTGCGATTTCTTGAATGATCCAAAGATCCTGGCGTGCATCGCCAGGTGGATCGACCACTTGCCGCCCCATTTGTACCCTTCTGTCGGTGTTGGAGAAGGTTCCGCTTTTTTCCGAAAACGCGGAGGATGGAAGGATGACGTCGGCAAAACCCGCGGTTTCCGTCAGGAAAATATCTTGGACCACCAAATGCTCCAGTTTGGCAAAGGCTTCCCGAACATGATTTTGATTGGGGTCCGACATAGCGGGATTCTCGCCTTCGATATACATCCCGAAAACATCGCCATCATGGATCGCATGGATCATCTCTACCGTGGTCAAACCGGGGTTGGGGTCCAGCTCTGTTTCCCACAACGCTTCAAACTTTTCCTGGGCCGCGGGATCGTTCACGGGGATATAGTCGGGATAAACCATGGGGATCAAGCCCACATCCGAAGCGCCTTGCACATTATTTTGACCGCGTAGTGGGTGTAGACCGGTGCCTCGCCGACCTATTTGCCCGGTCATTAACGCCAGGGATATCAAACAACGGGCATTATCGGTCCCGTGAATATGCTGGGAAATTCCCATACCCCATAAAATCATCGAACCTTTGGATGACGCGTATAGCCGCGCGACTTCTTTAATTCTCTCGGCTTCGATACCGCAGATTGGCGCCACTCTTTCCGGACTGTAGCCGACCAGATGGCTGCGCATCCTATCGAAACCTTCGGTATGATTGGCAATATATTCGTCGTTTTGCAAGCCCTCTTCCAGAATCGTGTGCATAATCCCATTGAGTAAAGCCACGTCGGTATCCGGCCTAAACTGCAGAACATGGGTGGCGTGTCGCGCAATTTCAGTCCGCCGCGGGTCCATTACAATCAATTTCGTGCCATTTTTGACCGCGTTCTTGATGAACGTCGCCCCGACCGGGTGGTTAACCGTCGGGTTAGCGCCAATGACCACCACGACATCGGCCAAAGCGACATCCTCCACCGGGTTGGATACGGCTCCGGAACCCAGACATTCCAATAAAGCGACCACGGAGGACGCATGGCAAAGACGGGTGCAATGGTCGACGTTATTACTGCCGAAACCGGTCCGGATCAGTTTTTGGAAAAGATAGGCCTCTTCGTTACTGCCTTTAGCCGAGCCCAAGCCCGCGAGCGCATTTTTTCCTTTTCCATCGCGGATTTTTTTCAATCTCCCCGCCGCAAAATCCAGCGCCTCCTCCCAGGTCGATTCGCGAAACACTTTATCCAAATCGTTGGAATCAAGCAGTTCGACGGACTTTGGAACTCCATCCCTTCTGATCAGGGGTTTGGTTAATCGCCGTCGATGACTGACATAGTCAAATCCATAACGCCCCTTCACACACAAGCGGCCGTGGTTGGCCGGGCCATCGCGCCCATCAACGTAGAGAATTTTATTATCCTTGACCTGATAGGTGATTAAACACCCCACACCACAATACGGACAGGTGGAATTGACTTTCTTATCGGGCTCAACCAATCCAACTTGATTAGAGGGCATCAATGCCCCTGTGGGACACGCTTGTACACATTCGCCACACGCCACGCAGGTACTTTGGCCCATGGGATCGCCTTGATCGAAAACAATCTCTGAATGCGCTCCTCGAAAAGCGTATCCGATTACATCGTTCATTTGCTCTTCACGGCAAGCGCGGACACAACGGGTACATTGGATACACGCATCTAAATTGACGGCGATTGACGGATGAGAAACATCGGCACTGGGCTGGTGGCGTCCTGGAAACCTTGGTGTTCCAATATCTAACTTCTCACACCACATATCCAATTCAGATTCCAGCTTGTAGGGCGATTTGCCTTGATCAGGCATATCCGACAACAGCATTTCCAGTACCAGCTTTTGAGACTTTCGCGCTCTTTCGTTGGTGCTGCTGACCGTCATATCTTTCTGGACATTCCTGCAACAAGACGGCGCAAGTACGCGCTCACCGTCGATTTCAACCATACAGGCACGACAATTGCCATCGGGCCGCATACCCTCCTGGTAACATAAATGGGGAATTTCTTTGCCATGACGCTTGGCCGCTTGCAGGATGGTTTCTCCTTCAAACGCCGAGAGTGGTTGCCCATCCAGACTAAAAGATATGGATTTTGGTGTTTCAATAGTATCGGGATTCGCTACCATTTTAACTCGCTCCTCGTTGGGGTCGCATTACTTTGGGTAAGTTTGACATCTATTTTAATTCCTGAGGAAAATATTTAATTACACACCGCAAAGGATTGGGCGCCGCTTGCCCCAACCCGCAAATCGAGGCATCGCACATCACCGTGGACAGTTCCTCCAATAGACCGGCATCCCACTGGTCCCGTTCCATCAAATGAACGGCTTTTGTGGTTCCCACTCGGCATGGCGTGCATTGCCCACAGGATTCATCTTCAAAGAATCGCATGGCATTCAGGGCGGCGGTTTTGGCGCTATCTTGATTGGACAGAACAACGATTGCCGCCGAGCCGATAAAACAGCCGTGCTCATTCAGAGTATCGAAATCCAGTGGTATATCACCCATGGAAGCGGGCAGAATACCTCCCGAGGCGCCACCGGGGAAATAACCATAAAACTCATATCCCTCTAACATTCCGTCGCAATATTCGTCGATCAATTCTTGCATAGTGATTCCCGCCGGCGCCAAATGAACACCGGGTTTTTGCACGCGACCACTGACCGAAAACGAACGCAGACCTTTGCGGCCATGACGCCCCTTCGAGGCAAACCAATTGGCGCCTTTTTCGACAATATCACGGATCCAATACAGTGTTTCCATATTGTGTTCGAGGGTCGGGCGTCCGAACAAACCCACTTCCGCCACATAAGGGGGACGTAATCTTGGCATACCCCGTTTGCCTTCGATGGATTCGATCATGGCGGATTCTTCACCACAAATGTAGGCTCCAGCTCCACGCCGCAAATGAATTTCGGGTAATCCGACCACCGGTGGATTGGCTTTCAGGGCATTTAGTTCGTCGGTCAAGATTTTTCTGCAGGCGGCGTATTCATCGCGCAGATAGACATAAATCTCAGCAATGCCGACGGCCCACGCGGCGAGCAGCATGCCTTCCAAAAAACGATGTGGATCGGTTTCCAGATAAAATCGGTCTTTGAATGTGCCCGGCTCACCTTCGTCAATGTTGACCGCCATCAAACGGGGGGCGGGATAACCTTTGACGATCTTCCATTTTGTTCCGGCCGGAAATCCAGCTCCACCCAAACCCCTCAGTCCGGAATCTTCCATGATGGCGATCACATCGTCCGGGCTACGGTCTCCCACCATACATGAATTCAACAGTTTATATCCGCCTTGCGCTTTATAGGCCTTATATTCGGTGTACCGGGGTACGGACGCTACGATGGCGTTTCTCCGGACCGCTTGTTCGACGCTTTCAACATTCGCTTGATCGATTGGGTTTTGGCCCACAACGGCAACGGGAGCTTGCTCGCACCGACCGACGCAGGGTACCGTCGACACTCGTACATCGTTGCCCAAACCCTTTTGCAAGGCGCCTATTAAAGACTTAGCGCCGGCTAACTCGCAGGATATTGAATCGCAAACCCGGACGGTTAACGGCGGCGGCGGGGTTCCACCGTCTTTGACAACATCAAAGTGATGATAGAACGTGGCGACTTCGTAAATTTCAGCGCTCGCCAGTTTTAATTCATGGGCCAGCGCGACGATGTGTTTGGCGGAAATATGTTGGTAAGCATCTTGAATTTTATGTAAATGCTCGATTAACAGATCTTTTCGCCGGGGTTCATCGCCCAATAACTCGCGCACTTCCTCCAACACCGCAAGGTCTATCGGCTGCCCTTTTTTAGCCCTGCGTTTGTTTTTTATTTTTGTTATATCAACTACATTCAATTCCGCCACTCGGTCGCCCTCCGACAAATTTCACTTCGGCCTGATTTACCAAAACCTGAATCCGTAACTTCACTACGGCACAAGGTACAAGCTCTTGATGCCACAGCGGTCAAAAAAATACCCACTTAACCTATGGGTGAAGCTAAGATTTTTTTGACCCCCTGTGAAACCAATATCTTGAACCCTGCTATCCGCATTGAAGTCACGGATTCAGGTTAAAATCAAAAAAATATATACCAATATAACGTAGTATTGCTCTATGATTCAAATCATCATTTTTGGTGATGGAGTGTTACTTGCCACATGAAACCTACTCCTTCCAATTTTCCGCCAGAATCAATCCGGTCTAGCTTTTGAACCCCAACCATTTATTAACATTTTCCATCGTCGCACGGCTCAAAAGTATCACCCGCGCCGCGCAACATCTGCATATTGGCCAACCCGCGGTATCCGGACAACTCAAACTGCTGCAGGACACGGTGGGGGAACCCTTGTATTACCGGGAAGGGCACCGGATTATTCTCAGTCCGGCGGGCGAAGGATTACTCGAATACGCCGACCGTCTTGCCGAAGATTTACAACAGGCCGGGGAGTACGTGAGCTGTCTTCAAACCCTTGATTCCGGTGTTCTTAGAATTGGTTCGACCATGACCATCGCCAGCTATTACCTTCCCCAGTATTTAGTTCAATTACAAACTCAGCATCCGGGAATCCAGGTTTTATGACTACCGGCAACACTCGGGAAATTATTCAAAAACAATCGGATTTGGATCTTGGGTTTATAGAAGGCCCATGGAAAATTATGATATTCCAACCAATTATCGGGTGTTACCTTGGAAAAACGATGAAATAGTTCTTGTCGTCCACAAAGACCACAAGCTTGCCAAACAATATAGAAAAGCCGTCCCACTCAAGGTCTTTGCCGAACATCAAGTCATTTGGCGGGAAGCCGAGTCCGGTGCGCGCCAAGTTGTGGAAACCGCATTGGCCGAAGCCGGTATCGTGGCCCCGGTCAACATAGAAGTAACCGGTGTTGCCGGAATCAAGGAATCCGTTAGGGCCGGACTTGGGATTAGTTTCGCCTCTTTTCAGGCCCTGAAAAATGAAAGCTCCGAACTCGTCGCACGCCGTATAAACCCGCCAGGAGGATTGATTTGGCACTTAAATATCATCGCACCTAAAGAAAGCATTCAGTCCCATATCGCCGGGTCGTTTATTAAAGTTTGTATGGGCGAAGTCTGAACATCGAATATAATGTCCTGTCTCAATGGTAACTATTTGCGATTCTAGGATATCATGCAAAGATTGCCCTTTATTAGGAGGACCAAGATGCATTTTTTGAAAAATATTATAAAGCTGGCTTTTCTTTCCGGTGCGTTTCTAACGACGGCGAACGCAGTCCAAGCGGCGGAATCCACAATCTGGTTGAACGACATTAAAAAAGAATTTTATGGTGGCCGCGAAATAAAGGAGTCCAGCGACATCATAGAACTTACAGCCCCTTACCGGGCGGAAGATTCAGCGTTGGTGCCCATCAAGATTACAGTTAAGATTCCCCAAACGAAAGCGCGATATATCAAAACCATCACCCTTTTTATCGACAAGAATCCCATCCCATTTTCGGGTAAATTTCACTTTACGCCGGAAAGTGGCCGCGCGGATCTGGCCATGCGGGTACGGGTTAACGCCTATTCAAACGTTCGCGCTGTCGCCGAACTGAACGACGGTAGCCTGTACATGCACAAAAAATTCGTAAAAGCCGCCGGTGGCTGTTCGGCACCGCTGGGCGCCGATCTGGAAGCTGCGATGAAGCGTATGGGTAAAATGAAATTTCGTATTGCTAACAATTTAAACCCAGGCGACCCTGCTTCAGCCCAATTGCTTATTAGTCATCCGAACATAAGTGGCCTGCAAATGAACCAGCTGACCCGTTTGTACACGCCAGCGCATTACGTCGAAGACATGAAAATTACTTTTAACAACCGGCTCGTTCTCAAAGCCAAGACGGATATTGCAATCAGCCAGGACCCGAACTTTCGGTTTTATTTCGTGCCGAAAAAATCGGGTGTGTTAAAAGCAGAAATAAAAGACAACAAGGGCAACAGTTTTTCGCAAACTTACGAGGTTAAGATCTAATACTATTTGAGATTGCACGCCTTTGCCGCCAAGCTTTTTGCTTCCGTCAATCGTTTGCGTAAATCTCGGGCTCTTGGAGGATCGCGGAACACCGACCCCCGTTCCCCGGGAAGGCTCCGAAATCGGGCATAGGTCTGGGCTTGGGTATATTCGGCTTCGGTCAACATTGTTGCAATCTTGTCTACGCTGCATACACAAGGGTAAAAATACTGATAACTTTGCCCGCCACGTTGGTTCATACACTCCAGAACATACTCGACACGAGTCTGGGTGGAAAAATCGTTCACGGGTTTTTGTTCAGGGGTTTCAGGGGTTGAAGCACAACCGGACAGAACGAACAGCCATGGAATAATCCAAAAATTAAATTTTCTGAGGTGTATTTTGCTCATAAAACATCTTAAAAATTGTTGACTCATATCTCTTTTGATTAAAAAAATGGTTAGGGTAGTGCGAACCGAAACTTACTCTTCAGCGGCAAAATCTACAATCTCTTTCAATTGTACATTCATTTCCTTCGAAAATTCATTCAATGCGTCATTGCTTGTATCGATGGGCAACAATCTCGTCTGTACAATCACCTGTCCCTGATGTGAATACACGACGACATTACAAGGCATGTGGCGGACGGCCTCAGGCGATAACCGCAGCAGTATTTTGGCATGGGTTAAATTACAAAATTGGATGGTATCATAATCGGGGAAATCGATTTCCCCCCGTTCACGAATGACTTTCCCAACTTTGCTGTGACCCGTGATTCTAAAATTATATTCACTAATAGCCACTCGCAATTCGGCTAATACGTCGTCGTAGGGTTTGGTGGTTTTCGCCTGATAATACTGAGTAACTTCAATGTATTGGGGAGTTACACAGCTCGATAAACCATGTGCTATGAAAATCATAAAAATATAGGGTAGTTTGGTCATTTGATTTTGAAATTATTCTCATCACACACTTAATGGTTGGGTAAGACTATCATGCAAGACAATCGAGCAAAAGTAACCGGGGTCGTGTTGGCGGGAGGACGGGCGCGTCGAATGGCTAATAAAGACAAAGGGCTGATTCAGTACAGGGGTCAACCCTTAGTCCGCCGTGCAATCGACGCATTAGCTCCCTCGGTTAGCCAAATAATTATCAACGCCAACCGAAACCAAGATATTTATTCACGTTTTGGGCATCCGGTCGTTTCGGATTTGACCGATACTTACGATGGGCCTTTGGCTGGCATTTTGAGTTGCTTGAAAACTATCGATACACCCTATCTGCTATCGATACCGTGTGATTGCCCTCTAATCGAATCGAAACTTCTAACGCAAATGATCAATACCTTTTTGCATAAACAAGTCGATGCCGGTGTAGCGTTTGATGGCGAACGCATTCATCCGGTTTTCCTCATCCTGAAAATTGGATTGGTGGACAGCCTCGAACTTTACTTAGCGGGTGGCCAACGAAAAATAGATACCTGGCTTTTCCAACATAAGTTGGAAAAAATTGATTTTAGCGAACATCCCGATATGTTTAAAAACATCAATACACCCGAGGATTTGCGTGAACTTGAATCGAAAAATAGAAATACACTGAACACTGATGGCGGCGAAGGTGAATAACCCTATTCTACGGATGACCGATGCGGGACTGAATTCGTGTTATGAAGTGACTGCATTTGACGAGCTGGGAAGGTCCCGGCAAATAGAATTAGCGGGAGAGCGGGCTTTAACGGTCTACGTCGATAAATATGAGATCGTCACGCTGATGACTATAGGCACTCATCCGGAATTATTGACCTTAGGTTATCTCCGTAACCAGGGATTTATCGAAAGCATCGAAGATATCGAAGTGGTCCAAGTGGATTGGGAATCGGAAGCTGTAGCGGTGGTCACCCGTAATACCGCCATCGATTTCAAAGAAAAAATGTCACAACGCACGATAACTACCGGCTGTGGTCAAGGTACCGTATTCGGCCGGTTGTTGGACCAACTACAAAAAATCCATATGCCCGATACAAAAATCAGGCAATCCACAATCTATGGCCTGTTTGCGACCTTGAAAGAGTACAACGAAGTCTACAAAAAGGCCGGTGCGGTCCACGGTTGCGCCCTTTGTTCCGGTAGCCAGATCGACTTTTTTGTCGAGGATGTGGGCCGGCATAATGCAGTTGATGCAATCGCCGGGCACATGTGGCTTGAGAACATAGAAGGTTCGGATAAAATTTTTTATACCACCGGACGGTTGACTTCGGAAATGGTCATCAAAGTCACGCAAATGGGCATTCCGATTTTGTTATCTAGATCAGGCGCCACACAGATGGGCTTAGAAATGGCGCAACAATCCGGCGTAACGCTGATTTCCAGAGCTAAAGGCAAACACTTTCTGGTGTTGAATGGAACCGAGAATATGGTGTATGACGTCAAGCAGTGATGACCGAATAAAAGCTTGTCACGTCTTATGAAAAAATGGGTAGCCGCTGAAATCCAAAGGAGAAAACGTGTGCGATAACGAAGACATAGTAGATTCACCTTGTGGACGGAACTGCTGTTTGGATACCAAGGATATTTGTTTGGGATGTTTTCGATCGCTACAAGAGATTTTGGACTGGCACGAAGCAGGCACCGATGACCGTCGGAAGATTATTGTCAATGCAAAGCAACGAGAAAAGGGATTACGAATGATGAGTGCACATAGCACCACCGGTCTCTAACCCGTTAGACGATGCCGGTCCACGCCCGTCTCGAATGCCGCGACCAAAAAGGCGAGTATAACGAAAGGTAATTCCGTGAAGCGTTTTCAACACATCGGCCTGACACTCCTATTGTTCTTAGGGACGTTTTCGATTGGATTTATCGTTCTCCAATTGATTGAAACCCGATACGTGGCCAATCTAAACTCAACAGCCCGGACATTGGGCGTCACCTTTGCCAAGCAAATTCAACAACACCTGGATCATTCATTTTCCGCGGTCTATACCTTGGCGTCGATTGTAAAACAGTATAAACAAGTTGCCGATTTTCCAGCATTAGCGTCCGATGTCATCAAAAGCCACCAAAATATTGACAATTTGCAACTGGCTCCTAACGGAATTGTTACGCAAATTTATCCTCAACAAGGAAATGAAGCTGCTATCGGCCACAACCTTTTGACCGACCCACTGCGACGCGCTGATGCTTTTAAAGCCATAAATTCCAGAAAATTGACGTTGACAGGACCGGTCAATCTAATCCAGGGCGGCTACGCCATTATCGGTCGTTATCCAGTATTCGAAGACGAAGGTAGTTCCGACGAGGTATTTTGGGGATTTACCATCGCGCTCGTTAATCTATCAACATTAATTAGATCGACCGGTGTGGATGAACTGCTTAAGTTAGGATACCAATTCGAATTAACCCGAATCGATCCGGATTCGGGTAAAGAGATAAAATTTCATCAATCATCAAAAATTGAGATTATCGATAAAATATCCACCTTGATTGAGGTGCCGAATGGTTACTGGCGGCTGAATCTTTCGAATCCTGACCAATCCAGGCAATGGTTTTTCGTTGCCGCAATTGTATTGCTCGTAATCGGCTCATCAACCGTGGCTCTTTTGGGCAGACATTATTTTATATCCCATGGGTTAGATATAGAATTACTCGACCCTCAACCTTGGCGCACCTTACTCGCCATCCTCGCTACCTGTTCAATCTTCGGTACTGTTTGGCTGTTGGAAGTGATAGCGGTCGAAAAAAATCGATCTAACGAGCAATCAAATGTACTACGTGAACTCAGTACCGTTCGCACCAAGCTCGAACATGCATTGAATGAACGTTTATTTTTAACCAAGGGAATGACTTCCTACGTTAAGGTCAACCCCGAAATCAATTATCGTGAATTTGAGGCGCTCGCTAGCAACATGGTACACGGCATTTCGGGGATTCGTAGCCTTCAGCTGGCAAAAAACACTGTAGTCACCCATGTCTATCCATTGCGGGGTAACGAGCAGGCTCTCGGTCTGGAACTTTTGAAAATTCCTGAACAACGGGGTGCGGTAGAACGGGCGTTAGAAACCCAAAACACTGTGGTGGCGGGTCCAGTGTCACTGATCCAAAGCGGGCTTGCTTTTATCAGCCGGACGCCGATTTATCTGAACCAATTAAGTGAAGAGACAACGGCTGATTCCTATTGGGGATTAGCAACCATAATTATAAATCGCGATACCCTCTTTGAAGAAGCAGGATTGTTGGGTGCTCAACCTATAATCAAAATTGCCTTGCGCGGACAGGATGCCTCGGGTAATAAAGGAAAAATCTTTTTTGGCGACGAAAACATTTTCAATCATCAACCAGTAACCGTAGACGTCAGCTTACCCAATGGATCATGGCAATTAGCCGCAATACCAATAAAGGGATGGGGAGCTCAAGCATCACCCTATCTGTTACTACGAACAGGAGGTTTCATCATCGCTGCAATGATTGGGATACTTGTTTGGTTTCTGCTTTCTTTTCAAATAAAGCTGCGGGAAAGCGAACAGCGCTTTCGAACCATGGTCGAGCATCTTCCCGCCGGCACCGCCTATATCGAAAACGACCACATAATAATGAACCGGGGCCTAGAAGACATTACCGGATATTTACGCGAAGAGATTAGTACTGTTCAGCAATGGTTCGATCGTTTATGCGGAAACCAATCGAACTATTTCAAATCGAAATACGACAAGGGTGTTAAATCGCAAACTCCAGTAACCCAAGAAATTAAGATCATCACCCGGAATCAACAAACCCGGCATTTGGAATTTTCAGTTTATCGGGACCCCCATTTCGAAATATGGCTATTGCAGGATATTACTGATCGAAAACACGAAGAGAGCGAAAACGAGAATCTGAAACACCAATTAATCCAGGCCCAAAAGATGGAAACCATCGGAACCCTCGCCGGCGGCATTGCCCATGATTTTAATAATATCCTTTCACCTATACTCGGTTATGCGGATATTTGCCAAAACAGTCATCTCGACGAAAGCAAAAAGCAAAATTACCTCCGCCAGATCACCAAAGCGGCATTAGTAGCAAGGGATCTGATAAAGCAGCTGCTAGCGTTCAGTCGTCCAGAAACCCTTGAAATAAGTCCAATTCATTTTGGCAAAACCGTCAAAGAATCGATGAAACTGGTCCGCATGAGTATTCCATCGACAATCGAAGTTATCGATCAAATCGAGGATGAATCCACAACGATTTTAGCTAACCCCTCCCAAATCGAACAAATCGTCATTAACATTACGACTAATGCCTTCCAGGCGATGCCCAAAGGCGGCAAGTTGATAGCGGCCATTAAAAAAACAAACCCTAGCTCCGAGTTTTTGCAAATACATCCAGATTTTGAGCCAACCGAAAATTTGAAACTTAGCATTATCGATAACGGAATCGGCATGGATCAGGATACCTTGGCTAGAATATACGAACCTTTTTTCAGTACCAAAGAAGTTGGCGATGGCAGCGGCTTGGGGCTGTCGGTTGTCCACGGAATTGTCAAAAGCCTTGGGGGCATCTTAGATGTAAATTCAAAAAAAGGTATCGGAACGACCTTTAATATTTACTTTCCAACGACCGTTAAAACACCAGCAAAATCGTTGCACGGAAGCCTTCAGCCCAATAGGGGTACGAGCGAATTTTCCTTGTTGACGACGATCCGCAACTCATCAATTTGCTAACGGAAATGCTAGAGCTAAGCGGTTATAAGGTTTCAAGTTGGACCGAATCAGAACAAGCACTTAATGCATTCTGCGAAAGCCCTCGGAATTACGACCTGGTGGTCACCGATCAAACAATGCCTAAAATAACCGGAATCGAACTCAGCAAAAAATTGTTGAAGATTCGCGAAGACATTCCGATTATATTGTTGAGTGGCTACAGTGAGTCCGCAAACCGGGAACAAGCGTTGAACATCGGCATACGAAATTTCTTGATGAAACCAATCCTTGTTGACGAATTCAACAACGCCATCCGCAATATAATTGATAATCCATAGCCACTTTAAGGTATTTTTTTGAAACTATTCAGGAGCAATCTGAACAGTTGCGATAATGTACTGAATAGTGACCTTTTTTTAACAGAATTTGGTTATTCTAAAGAGTGAAAATGAAATTTAAGTATTTTCTTAAACGCGCCACCACCTCAAACCATCGTTATGAAGGCGATAATTTCTATATTTTGGCAATATTAGCTTCTCTAATTTTCACTTTTCCCGCACATTCGGACACACGCATTGCAATTCTAGATTTTGAAGTAAAAGACCTGACTTTGTATCCACGCATTAAGGAAGAGAAAGAACGCGCGGCTTCAATGAAACCGATGCTACAGAAAATCTTAAAAGCCAAAGGCGCTTATGAATTAATTAACATTAATTCGGATGCTCAATACGAGGCTAATAAAGGAACCGGGTACCTTTTTGACCATCACGATGTCGTTGCGGAATTGGGTCAACAATTTGGAGCGGATTTTGTATTAATGGGTCGAGTGCATAAAGCGAGTCATTTGTTCGTCTACTTTATGGCCCATCTGGTGGACGTTAAAACACAACAACTTATTGGAAATTACGTTGTAGAAGTCAAAGGTCCTCAAAAGAAACTGACGATAAAAGGGCTGGAGAGTCTTGCTGAACAGATTGATAGGACTTTCAAACACCCTGCGCCATCGCCTTAGAGATTACATATACGCCAATATGTCTGAGGATAGTGGGGGCCCGGGCGTGATGTAGGTCTGAAACAATTTTCTTGTAACTGATCAGATTACCCCTGAAATTCGTCAGTTCAAGGCGAAAAATGTGAGTTTACACGTGTAAATGATCATTTATTACTCCACGCATCCATGCGTTTCGCCCCTCGGGCCAGACTTCGTCTGCTCAAAAATGCTCCAGGCGTTTTTGTAACGCAGAAATGGCGGATTTCAGGGGCGATATGAACAGTTGCTATTTCCTATCATCTTTAATATACATAACGGTCTTATCTCTCATTTCGACTTTAAATAAATCACTTGCCCTAATAATATCGCTGAGTTTTTTATATCCGTAATTCACCGGAGAAAATGAGGTATTATTGGAAATATATTGCCCTACTTGACCTAAATGCGACCACCCATCATCCTCAACGGTTTGCTCAACCGCCGTTCTTAGCGTTTTAACCAACCAAGTATTCTGCCTGAGTTCATTACGAGTCAGCTTTCTATTGCCCGCACTACTTTTTTCCAACTTTTCTTCGTCCGAAGTTTCCGCTTCAATTAAGTTTTCGGTAAAAATAAACTGCGAGCACGCTTTTATGAAAGGCAAAGGCGTTTTTTTCTCGCCAAATCCATAAACTTTAAGACCATGGGTCAAAATTCTCATGACCAACGGGGTAAAATCACTGTCACTTGTCATCAACGCGAAGCCATCCAGTTCATGGCTATACAACAAATCCATAGTATCTATAATCATTGCCGCATCGGTAGCATTTTTCCCCGTGGTATACGCAAATTGTTGAATGGGTGTAATTGCAAATGGATGTAATTTTTCTTCCCAACCTTGGAGCAGAGGACTTTTCCAATTGCCATAGGCTTTGCGGATATTGACAACACCATACTTTGCAAGCTCATTTAAAACCCCATCAACCGCTTTATGGCTAACGTTGTCACAGTCGATAAGTAATGCAATTTTCTTTTCTTTTTCCATAACCTCTCACGGTCAAATATTTAATCGTAATAAACAAGTTATAAATCAAGAACCAATAACTTGCTTTTCGAGCGCGAGCAACAGGCCGTCATTTGATCGTTAGCGGTATGTTCCTCGTCGGACAAGATCGCGTCCCGGTGATCCGGAATCCCTTCAAGGACTCCTGTAATACAGGTGCCACAAATTCCCTGCTCGCAAGAAACCGGAATTTTAATGCCATATTCGAACAAAGCATCGACAAGGCTCTTGTCCTCAGGAATATCATAGATCTCACCGGTACTCTGAATTTTGACCTGAAAACTTTCGTCATCGTCGTGACCGGCTTGTGGATCGGCGGAAAAATACTCCCGGTGGATAGTGTCAGCCGGCCACGCCCTTTCCGCATTGCCGATCACGGCCTCCATAAAACCTTTAGGCCCGCAGACGTATAAATTGGCGCCTTCAGGCCGGGTTGCGAGGAGATTAACCAAATCCAGCTTTTGGTCCTCTGATCTGTCGTCAAAATGAAATGTAACCTGATCTTTATAGCCGGGCGTATTCAATTCGGTATAAAAGGCGCAGCTCTCGAATGAACGGGCGCAATAGTGCATCTTGAATGGTTTACCCAGCTTGGCGAGATGCCGAGCCATCGACATAATAGGAGTTACCCCAATACCGCCAGCCAGAAGCAGCGAAAACTCGGAATTGTCATCCAGATGGAAACTGTTTCGGGGTACACTGATTTGTAGAAGGTCCCCTTCTTTAACCTGATCATGCATTGCAGCCGACCCACCACTACCATTCGTTTCTTTCAAAACCCCCAGCAGATAACGGTGCCGCTCATGAGGTGCGTTGCACAACGAATACTGCCGAATATAGTCACCGGCGATGTGCACATCGATATGGGAGCCAGCGGTGAACGGCGGAAGATCGTCACCATTGGGCGATACCAATTCAAACGAGACGATACGCTCGGCTTCGATGGTCTTTTTAGTTACTTTAACGGTTAATAGATTATTATTCATGGGTGTAGAAAAATATGGGGTTAGTGTCTATATAAAATATCATAGTCAACTGGCGTCACCTCGGTTATTATCCCCTAATAAGAAATTCGCTCAAGTAGGCTCCGAACCCGATAGGTTATCGGATGCCCCGTCTTTTCCGTGATTAATTCAAAAAAATGACCAGCGCTTCGTGGGCCTAATGTTGTATTTAGCCGAAAAATGATTGTCATGGAGAGCTATAGGAGATGATTGAAACCATGCTAAAAGCAGGGGCGACACGTCCCCCTGAAATCAAAGCAGCAGCACACCTCGCAACCGGCCAAGGTGTCTTGGATGAATCAACTTTCGATGCAATTGAAGTCGATAGATTGTTTGATGTCATCAACAGCGCTCAAACCTGCATCGGGCAAGCTAATCTGTTTGGTACTTTAACTCGTCCTCCGTCGACCCTCACCGATATAAAAATTCGTCAGGAAGCCCTATTGGAAATCGACGCCAACTCCGAACTTAAATCAAAAATTGAAGACCTTGTTAATGAAGCAAAGACACGGGAACAGGGGTTTTACGATCTGCTCTATAACAATTTTCTTGGGTTGTTCGGTGATCCCAAGCACGATCTGGAATCTTCCGGTTTTGGCTATGAGTCCTACCAAACCGGAACCACTTTTTGCCGGAAGCTGGTTGATAGCGCCGCCGACATAAAGAAACCCGAATCGATATACCTCAATCGACTCTTCGAGGGACTTAAAGACTTCGGACGGTCCCGGGTATTCGCGTTAATGCGGGGGCCGGTATACTGCTCTCCAGACTGTATTATTACCCGTGAAGAAAAGCAGTGGTATTCCCCTGCCTTGCGGTTTCGGCCAACATTATTCAAGCCGTTTTTCTGGGTATTCACCGTCGTTACCCTAATGATGTTGGATTACTTCGGCAGTCTCTTCTTCGATCTCCCCACCATGATCGGCGGTCCTTTATCTTCAATTGGAATGACGATCATCGCACCAATCGTTGTAGTGGCCTACGTGGCGATGACTGGAACCTACGACCGCGATTATTGTATCTTTCCGTTAAGAAATATTTACCGCGATTCAGCCGATGTCCACAAAGCTCTCGATGTACTGGGAAAGCTTGATGAACTACTGGCTTTGTCCCGGTACGCCGAATCCTTCGCCTCGTTCATGACCATGCCGGAAATAGTGGATGCTAAACATTACCAGTTGGCATTAAAGCAAGTAGTTAACCCGATTCTAGCGAAACAAGATCCACACTACGTGGCCAACAGCATCGATCTTGAGACCAGTCGGCTGTGTTTTGTCACAGGCCCTAATAGCGGTGGTAAAACAGCACTTTGCAAAACGCTGGCCCAAGTTCAACTGCTGGCGCAAATTGGCAGTTACATTCCAGCCAGTCGGGCTAAGCTCAGCGTTGTCGACCACATCCATTACCAGATTCCATCGTTCAGTTCTCTTAAAGATCACGAAGGCCGTTTCGGCTCGGAACTGCGCCGCACCAAAGCGATTTTTTTGGCGACCACACCGAAAAGCCTGGTCATTCTCGATGAGCTTTCCGAAGGAACCACCTACGAGGAAAAGCTGGTCACGTCCCGTAATATCCTTGAGGGATTTTACCGCAAAGGTAACAACACAATGCTTATCACTCATAATCACGAATTAGTCGATCAGTTTATCGACAAAGGGATTGGTCAGGCAAAACAAGTAGAGTTCGATGGTGTTGAACCGAGTTATCGGCTAATCGATGGAATTTCCCGGGTCAGCCATGCCGATCATATCTCTCGAAAAATTGGTTTTTCCAAAGAAGATATCGAACGATATTTGGCGGAACAGGATAAACCATAGACCGGTTGGATGGTAGGAAAATTTCCTTTTTTCGGCCATCAAAGTATAACCGGTAACCTTCTATGATTAAGCTTTTTCTTCCATGGAATGGTTGGTGAATCGGACGGTTTGATCCTGATCTATTTGAGCGGGCGGGTTTTCAGTGGAGTGAACGTTGACAACGACCGCGCTAACGTTGTCCCTGCATGCCCGGGACAGCGCCAAATCCACCAAGATATCACACGCCCGGTCCTCATCGGAATGCGATAATATATCGGCAATCTCCGTTTCGCTCACGTCTTTGTATAAACCGTCGCTGCACAGCAGGAACGTATCGCGATCCCGCAAAGTAATCCGGCCAGAATCGAGTTCAAGGCGTTCAGAAGCCCCCACGGCTCGAGTGATCACGTTTGAAGCCGGGTGGTGTTCCGCGTCTTCCGGCAAGATCATTCCGGCGTCAACGAGTTCTTGAACATGGCTATGGTCTTTTGTCAATCGCTGTAGTTGCCCGGATCGTAAAAGATACAGCCGACTGTCTCCCGCCCAGAGAAAAGCGCAGCTGTCCTCATAAGTGAGTAACACCACGACCGTGCTGCCTATAATTTTATTGTCACCCCGGTCAGCGGCTTTTCTGGAGAGTTGGGAATTCACCAATTGTAGATTTTTTTCAGTCTATACAATGACATCATCGAAATTGCAATGAAAATCGCTCCGAGCTAACAGCGAAATAATTGTTTGACTTGCAAAGTCACCGGCATGATGCCCCCCATGCCGTCAGCCACGGCCCATATTCCTTTGCGGGATTCCGCAAGACAGGCGTCTTCGTTGATTTTCCGGATATTGCCCACATCGGACCGGGAGGTCGATGACCATTGAAATGGTTGATGATCGGTCATAATACGCTTGCTGGTTATCGCTAGAAATAAAGTTAAGCGGTTTGCTTTGTTTTGTTGATACGTCCAGTATAGTATTTTGTCTATATGGATATATTTAGACCGGTTCTTGATGTTAGCAGTTATTCGTTTGAAAGGTAACTGACAGTCTTGTCCAATATGAAATGGCCCTGAAGAGGGGGGTAATTTCTAACGTGAAATGGCCCTGAAACCGAGAACAGATCATAAATTGAGGTTAACTTACGCTTCAGAAGTGTCAAGGAGATTCCTCCGCTACGCTACAAACTCCTCCTTGACACCTCTTCCGCTCCAGTTAAAAGGTTATTCATGATCTGTTCCCAATTTCAGGGCCATTTATAGATTGGAATAGACTTTCTGATTATAGATTTAGCTTACACTTGTTTTATTCAGGTCAAAAGATTCCGCGAACTATATAATTGTGTTGAGATACATTGGTAATGAGGTGAAAATATGACAACGATTCACTACATGCGGATAAGCTTAGGTGCACCGATATTTCTGTTGGTGAGCGCTTGCATGCACACCCCAATGGAAAAATCAGCCGAGTCAGCCATTTAGGGCAAAAATCCGAAAAATGCTGAAAGTCTTTTTATCGTCGATTGTTTGTTGCCTGGACAAATCAGTAAACTGGGTCAGTCGTTAAATTATTTAAGCGCTAGAAGACCGATTAAAACAACCGCGGGCGATTGCGAAATTCGAGGGGGTGAATATGTTTCATACGATCGGGCAAACTATGCGACCGCGCTAAAGACTTGGTTGCCTAAAGCTAAAAATGGCGAACCCGAGGCTCAAACTTACGTCGGCGAAATTTACGAAAAAGGCCTTGGTGTTGTGCCGGATTACCGTCTCGCATCGAAGTGGTATCGTAAAGTAGCCGATCAAGGCTATTCTCGTGCCCAAATTAATCTCGTATATCTGTACGAGGCGGGACTTAATGGAGAGAGAGATTTAGTCACCGCGATGAATTGGTATAGAAAAGCGTCAGGCTTGGAAGATGATGAAATTGGTTTTGCGTCGACGATTGAGACATCGGTAAGGGCTGAATTCGAAGAACAAATCGCGGTATTGAATAGTGAACTGGCTCGCAGTAAAAACGAGTTGAAAGCCCAAAAGGAAAATCTTAAGCGATCTCAAAAAGCCCTGGACCAAAGGCGAAAGAAATTGAATCGCGTGAGACGGGAACTGAAAGAAACGCGTAAACAACTGGAGGTGGAAAAAAGCACCTCGGATGGTGGGGCGGAATCATTGGAATTGGAGAAAAATACGGAAGACAACAGGCTTCGCGAAGCCCGCCTGTCCGCAACCCGTCAACAAGTAGCGAAGTTGGAAAGTGCGCTTAAAACGCAAAGTCTCAACTTCAACGCAAAACTCAAAAAGGCTGAACAACGGACGTCTCTTTTGAATCAAGAAATCGCGTGTTACCAAAAAGAAAATTCACAATTCCAAGACCAATTGGAACAAACACGGTCGCAACCGTCTTCTTTCGAAGAACCTAAACAACAGAAAGTCCCCGCATCCCGGTCAAAGGGTATTCCGGAAATCGATTTTGGTACGGATCACGCCTTGATCATTGGAAACCAAGACTATAAATATATACAGCCACTGAATACACCGGTCAGCGATGCTAACGCTGTTGCTAAGATATTGCGGGACAACTATGGGTTTAAAACCAATGTACTGATTAACGGAGATCGTTACGCGATACTTTCGGCGCTCAATGAACTTAGGGGAAGACTGACCGAAAAAGATAATCTTTTGATTTATTATGCTGGGCACGGTGAGTATGACAAAGTCAATCTACGGGGGCACTGGTTGCCGGTCGACGCCGAACAAACAAGCTCGGCTAATTGGATATCAACGGTTGCCATTACCGATGGATTGAATGCGATGAGCGCCATGCATGTTTTGGTTATCGCGGACTCGTGTTATTCCGGGGCATTGACACGTGCATCCGTCGCGCGTATTCAAGCAGGGATGTCCCAAGAAAAAAAATACGGTGGTTGAAGGTGATGGCGAAAACGCGGTCCAGGACTGTTTTAACTTCGGGCAGTCTGGAACCGGTACTTGATGATGGCGCCAATGGACATTCGATTTTCGCGAATGCTTTGATTGCTGCTTTGTCGGAAAATGATGGCGTCCTGTATGGTTCAAAACTTTATTCAAAAGTTAACGAAAAAGTACAACAAGCCACACGAAATATGGATTTTAAACAGGCGCCGCAATATGCGCCCATTAAATTTAGTGGCCACGAAGCGGGAGACTTTTTCCTGGTTCGTAACCAGCAAATTTCAAGTAAGGAACAGACGTACATTGTTGGCCATGAAAACTTTTCCTCCAATGTTGTTGTTAAGCGGTTACGGTTTTTAGCGTCTCTAAATCGTAGTGTAACCCTGTAGTAATTAGGGTCGCGGCTTATTTTCGTAGGCACAAGGATTAAGTGAGAAAGGGCCTCGACCAACAGGGATAGTATTAGATCTTGATTTGTATACAAATCAGTCCCTGTATTTTCCTCGTTTTTCCTAGGATTGTGAATGCGATTTGGTATAGATTGTTTACTTGGAGATCGGGCTCTTAAGGGCCAATTGATTAACCGTCGTGTTGCTTTACTCGGTCATCCGGCCTCTATGACCGGACAATTTGCGCCGACTTTGGATGCTTTGATGCGGAGTGGAATCAAGTTGTCCGCCGCCTTCGGTCCACAGCATGGTATGCGTGGCGATAAGCAGGACAATATGATGGAAACCGCCGACAATACCGATCCGGTATACGGTATCCCGGTATTCAGCCTGTATGGTGAAACCCGTCGGCCCACGCCCGATATGCTGGATTCCTTTGACGTGCTGTTGGTGGATATACAGGATGTCGGTTGCCGCATCTATACCTTCCTTACAACTCTGTTTTACCTGCTGGACGACTGTGCCGCCGTCAGAAAGAGTCTGTGGGTATTGGACCGGCCTAATCCAGCGGGCCGGGTGATAGAAGGCTCAGTTTTACAAGCGGGAAATGAGAGCTTCGTCGGCATCGCGCCATTACCCATGCGGCATGGGCTCACCCTTGGCGAAGCGGCTAAGTGGTACGTTGTTCATAAAAACCTGGATATAGAACTGAAGGTACTGGAAATGCAAAGCTACGATCCGAACCAAAGTCCGGGTTTCGGATGGCCACAAGCGGAGCACTGTTGGGTTAACCCAAGCCCGAATATCGCTACCCTCAATGCCGCGAGAACCTATGCCGGAACCGTGCTGCTGGAAGGCGCCACGCTTTCAGAAGGGCGGGGCACCACGCGTCCTCTCGAAATGGTCGGCGCACCGGATATCGATATTAGAAAAATCTTGAAAGATATGGAAGATTTAGCACCGCAATGGTTACGAGGGTGCCGAATACGACCCTGTTGGTTTGAACCTACGTTTCACAAGCATACCGGTAAGTTATGCGAAGGTTTTCAGATTCACACCGACTACCGGGATTACGATCCCCAGGCATTCAAACCGTATCGGATTGTTGCCTTGTTTTTTAAAACGCTACGCGGGCTCTATCCCGATTATCCAATTTGGCGGAATTTCCCCTATGAATATGTCACCGATCGTTTGGCGATTGATGTTATTGACGGAGGTACTGGTTTGCGTGAATGGGTGGAGGATTCGAATGCTGATATTGGGGATTTAGAAAGTCGGCTCATTGCTGATGAGCGAAATTGGGAGGAACAGTCGAGAAAATATTATTTGTATTGAAAACGGGTTATCCAAAAATAATCCGATCTACCGCGGGCACGCCTGATCGCTAAAGATTACTAATCAGGCTTGCTTGCGGTACAGCTCTTTTAAATTCATGATCAGCCTATGCTACCATTGGTAGCCATGGTTATGGCGAGTGCTAAAAGAAAGCCGACTACTAACACATGTGCACTGAAAAATACCCCTGCGGTTTTGAATTGCTTCATGGAGATTTTCGTTTTCATGATGACATTCCTCTTTGGTAAACGTTTGCGCGGTGATTAAAAATAGTACGCCTTCAAGTTTATATTGAAGGGGTACGAGTTATAAGTTAAAAACTAGTGGACGAGGGATTACACGCCGTGACGTTTGTCACACAAGATGGATGGCCCGTTGTGATGCTGGCCACAAAAAACGAATTACAGAAATTGCTAAACGAAATGAGTCATTCTAAACATAAAGTGGACCCATGGGTCCACTTTACAAGTCATTATTCCAAGCACTTGTGCTGCGTTAATGGTCGTTATTTTCAGCGGCTATATTACTTACCTTTTTCGATCCGAAACTAATTGGCAACAATGGACCTACTTGACGCATCTACTGGCCGGAGTGCTGCTTAGCTTTACCTTGAGCATTTATATTTTCTATCACTTTCGTAGAAGCATCGGGCGACGTTTACCAGGCATATCCGCGCTTGGCATTTTAACTACATTAGCGTTTATTGTTGTCGCCGCAACTTCTATTCCTGTCCGCCTAAAACGTGAGGCCGAATAGAAACGATGCCCAGGGAATTTTTGCTGATTGTTTTCAGAAATGGGCGCTCCCGATTGGACAATCCAACCGGAAGGTACGACTTCACTAACAGTGGGTGGATTATTTGCCGACAATTCCCTAAGATGATGCAACGAAGTTAAGCCAATTGGTCACTAAATGACAACCCAAGAGAATGTAGACCCTGCTGAAATCGACAAATTTGGAGACAAGGCCGAACGTTGGTGGGATACCGAAGGCGATCTGAAAACCTTGCATTGGGTTAACCCTTTGAGAATCCGTTTTATCGCGCGGCACACCGAAATAAATAACAAGCGTGGAGTAGACGTAGGATGTGGCGGAGGTATCCTCAGCGAAGGTTTAGCCAAACAGGGTGCGAATGTGCTTGGTATTGACCTCAGCGAACAGCTCATCGAAATTGCTGATTTACACGGTCTGGAATCCGGAATCAAGGTGCAATATAAAATCCTTAGTGTTGAGGCCCTGGCCGACCGGGAAGCCGAAAGTTTTGATTTTGTCACATGCATGGAAATGCTGGAGCATGTTCCCGATCCTGAATCGGTGGTCAGAGCTTGCGGCCGCTTGGTTAAACCGGGGGGTAAGGTGTTTTTCTCTACACTGAACCGAAAACCGAAATCTTATCTATTGGCGATTGTCGCGGCCGAACACCTGTTGAGAATGATACCCAAAGGAACCCACGATTTTAAAACGTTTATTAAGCCATCCGAATTGTGCGCCTGGGCACGAAAAGCCGATTTGGACGTTGAGAATATCATCGGTATTTCCTACAACCCACTGACCCAACAATTCAACCTCGGCCATGATATCGACGTGAACTATATCGCCGCATTTCAACGCTCCGGCTAAAACCGTGATTAATGTTTAATAGCAAACAACTTGAGAGCCGAACCGTTTTAATCACTGGCGCGGCCGGAAAACTTGGTAGTATAGCCGCCAGAGCCTGCGCCAACCAAGGCGCCACCGTGATCTTGCTGGATAAGAACGTTGCCGAAATGGAAAATGTTTACGACAGTATTGTGTCGATGCAGGCGCCCCAACCGGGAATTTATCCTTTTGACCTTGCGGGGGCCACGGAACAGCATTACCATAAGCTTTCGGATATTATTCACCAAAAATACTCCGTGCTCGACGGACTACTCCATAACGCCGCGGTACTCGATACGCTTAGTCCGGTGGAAGCGCTTGAGACCCTGAGCTGGAGCAACACTTTGAATATCAATCTTAATGCTCCGTATATGTTAACCCGGGTTTTACTCCCGTTACTCACAAAGGCCGACGATGCTTCGATTGTATTCACATCCGACACGTCAGCCCGTGCTGCTCGCGCCTACTGGGGAGCCTATGGTGTATCCAAAATCGCGCTTGAGGGTTTTGCGAAGATATTAGCCGATGAGTTCGAGGGCTCGGGAAATTTACGAGTCAATACTTTGCTTCCCGGCCCGGTGAAATCGCCGTTACGTTTTAAAGCTTTTCCGGGAGAAGATAGCGCCGATCTTAACGATCCGGAATCTCTAGCCGATATCTATGTCTATTTGTTAGGACCGGTAAGCAGGGGAACGACCGGGCAAACCATTCAATCAAATCACCTCAATTAACATGCACAACCAAGAAAGCATAGCGCTGACCCGCGACGTCAATGTTGTCACCATCCCCGATGGAACGCCGGATACTCTTCACAAAGGCGATATCGTGACACTCCATCAATCTCAAGGGGAAAATTTTACCGTTGCCACGGATATAGGCTATCTGGTGCGAATTGCAGGTAGTGACGCGGACGCGATCGGCAAGGATCCGGTTGATACCCAAAGCGTGAGCTCCGGTACCGATCGCGATTCGGTGGAAAACAACGTATGGGCGGTTCTGCGAACAATTTTCGATCCGGAAATTCCAGTCAATATTGTAGAGCTGGGGTTGGTATACGATTGCGACGTCAAAATGATCGCCGAAAGAAAATATAATGTCGATGTGACCATGACCTTGACCGCACCTGGCTGTGGAATGGGGCCGGTTCTCCAGGGTGATGTCGAAATTGGAGTCCGGAAATTACCGGGCGTTGAAAACGTCAACGTCGAAGTGGTATTCGATCCGCCCTGGTCTTACGACATGATGTCCGAGGTTGCGAAGGTAGAACTCGGGATGATATAGGGAGACTGTCCGGGAATAGGAGCCTCCCCGCTATGATTTTGAGGCAATCGATAAAATTAGACCTCGTACTATTGATTAAGCGATAATTCGCTGTAACCCTAAATAACCGGACTAAGCCCATGCCTTTTTGTACCGCGGACCTTTGCGATAGTTATTCGGACAACTCGGATTTTCACATCGCCGAACCTATCTTCCGGCGCTACGGAGGAAAAACCAAGTTTTATGGACAAATTACCACACTCAAATTGTTCGAAAACAATTCTTGGGTGCGTAAAACATTGGAAGAAAAAGTCGAAAATCGGGTTTTGGTGGTCGATGGCGGTGGTTCCCACCGTTGTGCGTTGCTCGGCGATCAGTTGGCCAAATTGGCCTGCGATAACGGCTGGCAAGGTGTCATTGTTTACGGTTGCATCAGGGATTCCGCGGAAATCGACCAAATGCCGGTCGGAGTCAGGGCGCTGCATACCCACCCTCTAAAAAGCCGTAAAAAGGGTGTCGGCGATAGAGACTTGCTAATCACCTTTGCCGGCGTGAATTTTCGAAGAGACCAGCATATATATGTTGATCAGGATGGAATCATAGTATCGGGAACTGCTTTGATTTAGTACGGAAAACGGCATGAATCAGCTTCCCATATTAGCTTGTTTGTTTGTACCGCTCATTCTATTATCCGGGTGTAATGACTCGAAAAAAGGAGAGCCGGAATGCAATGAGTTTCTCTTCCAAGAACTTAAAAGCGCAGCCGAAGCCGGGGTAATCGAAGCCCAAAACAAGTTGGGATATCACTACGAATATGGTGAATGCGTATCCCGCGATTTCAAAGAAGCGGCAAAATGGTATCGTCTCGCGGCCGATCAGGACAATACCAATGCCCAGAAGGTTTTGGGCTTTATGTATGCCGGTGGCATGGGGGTGCCGCAAGATACCGCCCAAGCGCTTAAATGGTTTCGGCTTGCCGCGGAAAAAGGTCATCCGGAAGCACAATTCGGTCTGGCGATCGCCTACTTTCGGGGCAATGGTATAGAACGGGATCAAGAAACCGCGGTGGAATGGTTTCAAAAATCCGCCGAGCAAAATTTTGCCCGCTCGCAGTTTAATCTTGGTAATCTCTACAAAACCGGTCAAGGCGTCCCGCAAAATTTCATAAAAGCATACCAATGGTTTGGTTTAGCGGCGCGCAATGGTTATCCAAAAGCCGCCAAGGCCCTCGAAGAGTTGGAAAACAACATGTCGTCGGAAGCGATTGAAACAGCCGATCGGCTAATTTCCGGTTGGCAACCGCTGAAAGATAGCCCCTCGTGGCAAAACAATTCGAACCTGAACTGATCGAAAACATTGCAGGATTTTTTGCCCGGTCAGCGCTGGATTAATCATCTTGAATCTCAAATGGGATTGGGGACGGTTGTGTCCACAGAACATCGTACCGTCACCCTCCTTTTTCCCGCCACCGACGAGACCCGAACCTTTGCCAAACAAAGCGCGCCATTGACACGGGTTGTTTTTGCTCCTGGAGATTCCATCCGCGATCAGGATGGTACGGAGCTTGAAGTACAATCGGTTTTGGAAAACCAAGGTCTGCTCATTTATGTCGGTACGGCAATAGACGGTAAACCGACCGAAATCCACGAAAGCCAACTGGACTCGTCGGTGCAATTGAACCGTCCCACGGAGCGGCTATTCAACGGCCAAATCGATTCCGGTAAATGGCTTGAAATCCGCTACCAGACCTTGCTTCACCTTAACCGGCTCGCGCACTCGGACCTTCGCGGCCTAAGCGGTTGCCGAACCAGCTTGATACCCCACCAACTCTATATCGCCCACGAAGTCGCCAACCGTTTTGCTCCAAGGGTGCTTTTGGCCGATGAGGTCGGATTGGGGAAAACCATTGAAGCGGGTTTAATTCTACATCAACAGTTATTGACGGGACGTGCAACACGAGTATTGATCGTGGCGCCCGCAAGCTTGATTCATCAGTGGTTGGTAGAAATGCTCCGGAAGTTTAATTTGCACTTCAGCATCTTCGATGAAACGCGTTGCCAGGCCATCGAACAAAGCACTGGCCAGCAAAATCCCTTTCACGGTGAGCAACTGATTCTCTGTAGTCTGGAATTTTTGATTCAATATTCGCATCGTACTCAGCAAGCCATCGCGGGTGACTGGGACCTCCTAGTCATCGACGAAGCGCACCACCTGCAATGGACACCGGAAAACACTAGCCCTGAATATGAAATTGTCGAAAGGCTCGCGGCCGAAACCAAAGGCCTGTTGCTTCTGACCGCGACCCCTGAACAGCTCGGGAAAACCGGCCATTTTGCCCGTCTTCGTTTGCTCGATCCCAATCGCTTCCATGATTTGGGGGCCTTTACTAAAGAGGAAAATTCTTATGAATCCATCGCCCATGTCATTTCAACGCTTTGCGGTCATCAGCCGCTTAACGAACAAGATCGCCAAACATTAGCCGAAACCATAAAAGAAGGCGATAACCAAGCCTTACTCGACACCCTGCGAACAACCACCACCGACTTGGAACAGCAGGCTTCCGCGCGCGAAGAACTGATTGAACACCTCTTAGATCGCCATGGCACCGGGCGTGTTTTATTCCGTAATACGCGCGCTACGGTGAAGGGGTTTCCCCAAAGAAAATTATCCGCTTACCCTTTGCCTCTACCCGAGCTCTATGAAAAATGTTTAGCGAAAGCTGAAACCGCTGAAATCCAGAGGTTACTTTCTCCGGAACGACTCTATCAATCAACGCGCTCACCGGATCAACCCCAATGGACTCAATTTGATCCAAGAGTCAACTGGCTTTACGAACACCTGACGGATCTGAAACCCAATAAAGTATTAATCATCACCGCCAGTGCCGACACCGCCATGGATCTCGCGCAAGCACTCAAAATTCAGAAAGGTATTCATGCGGCAATTTTCCATGAAGGCCTCAGTATCGTGGAAAGAGACCGCGCGGCGGCTTTTTTCGCCGATCGGGAAAGCGGTGCGCAAGTGCTTTTGTGCTCGGAAATTGGAAGCGAAGGCCGCAATTTCCAATTCGCCCATCACCTTATCCTATTTGATTTACCAATCAATCCAGATTTACTGGAACAACGCATCGGGCGGCTCGATCGTATCGGCCAAACGGATACCATAAACATTCATGCGCCTTATCTTAGAAATAGTGCTCAGTCCACGCTATTTCATTGGTATCAGGAAGGACTGGATGCTTTTCGCCATACTTGTCCGGCGGGGCATACGGTTTTTGTCCAGGTAGAACATGAACTGCTTGAGGTCTTAGGGAAACCCAATGCCGATATTCGAAATCTTATTCAAATCACACAGGATGCCCATCGGGAACTTAACGAAGTCTTGCACCGTGGAAGGGATCGTTTACTGGAATACAATTCTTGCCGACCCACTATTGCCAACGAAATCACCGAACGGGCATCGATGGAAGACAAGACCTCAACCTTGCCGGACTACATGGAATCCGTTTTCGACTGCCTTGGGGTAGAAACCGATATCCATAGCCAAGATTGTTATATTGCCCGCCCCGGCAACCACATGATTGACAAGTTTCCACATCTGCCGGACGATGGTTTGACTTTCACCTACTCAAGGAATATAGCCCTTGCTAAAGAAGACATCCATTTCTTAAGCTGGGACCATCCCATGGTCATCGCGGCGATGGATCTGATACAGAATAACGAATTGGGAAATACCGCCGTGACCGCCGTCAAATATTCGGACGTCAAACCCGGCACGTTGCTTATGGAATGCCTGTACATTCTTGAGCCCACATCCATCAAAACACTTGAAACCCAACACTACCTCCCCCCCACCGTCGTGCGTGTGGTCATCGATGAAATCGGCAATGACCACGAAACCAAGCTGAGTCATGCTTTAATCAAAAAAAATCAGACGCTGGTCGATTCGGAAACAGCCAATCAAATTGTTCGATCTAAAGCCACGGAACTGAGACAACTGATTTCCAACAGCGAAATCCAGGCCGAATTAAAAGCCAAGGGAATTCGTAATGCCGCGAAAAAGCAATCAACTAAAACCCTGGTCAAGGAAATCAATCGACTAAGAGCACTAAGCCAAGTGAATCCCAATGTACGCACCGATGAAATCGAATTCTTTGAACAACGATTGGTTACGCTGATCAATATACTCGATTCCGCGATTCTTCGCCTTGATGCTCTTAGAGTGATCATATCGATCTAAATAGTAGGGGGGACTCGTTAGGTTGCCTCTGGCAATAAGACAAAAAAATCTTTTCAAGCAAGTTGTCGTTTCTATATGTGTTATATTCCAATTATTTGGTTTAACCCATCTACGATTTCCGCCAACTGCTCAGGTTCAACAGTCCCTAGCTTCCTGCCGATTCTTTCTACGGATAATGTGCGTATTTGGCTTATCTTTACCCAGGATGGTTTCTGTAATTGGTTGGATTCGAGGGGATAGGTAAGAGGAAAACTAGCTTTTTGAGGCCGGCTCGTTAAAGCCAAGGCAATAACAGTACCAGAGCGTTTGTTGAAAATATCATGGCTTAGAATAAGCACCGGCCTATGCCCTGCCTGCTCATGGGCACGAGTTGGACTGAGCCCCGCCCAGCGAATATCTCCCCTTAATATTCGGGCCATTCAGATAAATCCTCCGTTAAGCCTTTCTCCGCTAAAGCCTTTTCATACTCCGGATCCAATTTTGCGCATTCCTGAGCCAGGAGACTTTGATTCAACCGACTCAGTTTTTCTTTTACCGCCTCCTGAATTGCACGGCTTCGATTAGGGAACATGCGCTTTTTCACCAATGCGTCAACCTCGGCTAACATGCTGGATTCTAATGTGATTGCTATTTTGCTACTGCTCATGGGACACCTCCATTAGTATGATTGTTAATCATACTTTTAGATTCGTCAAGAAATAATTGGGGTTACCCATCAGAAATAAGCGGACGCTACTGTTTTTTACAAGATTGGGTATATTTCACCGATGCTGAGAATGGCTTGAACCGTTTTTGCAGGACTTTCGCACCACATTACACAGCGAGGTAATCGTCGTGAAGATGTGTTTTTTCTTGACGAAGATCGAGAGGTTTATCTAGGAGGCTGTCCGAGAATAGAGAGCCTACTGCGGAAAAGCGGGTTTTGGCCAGACTTTCCCATAATTTTGATGAAATACATCCCTATATTTCACACCTATGGGCCGCTTTTAGCGGTCCAAACCCGCTCCAGGCGGGCTTGTCGTTAAAGACAGTAAGTATTCGCCTCATTTAATCGAAAAAATGGACTCAAAACCGCATTCCCTCGCGACGGCTCCTATTCCCGGACAGCCTCATAGAAATACCTACCCCCATATCGCGGAGTAACCTCAATGACCACCAATATTCTAATTGTTGACGATCATCCGGTTTTTCGACGTGGCTTATACGAAATCATCAATGATAGTGTTGATTTTAAGGTAGTCGCCGAAACCGGAGATGGTCAATAAACGCAACATGCGTTGCGCGACATCCCGCCGGACATTGCCATACTCGATATCGCCATGCCGGGACTAAGCGGCTTGGATGTTCTCGCCAAAACCAATCACTGGGCGCAACGACCAATCTTCGTCATGTTGATGATGTCCGATGACCAAGCTTATTTGCGCAGAGCCAAGGTAATATTCTGCTCAATCGCTTGATGTTTAGCGGAGGTTAATAGCTGATCATCGATGTTGATTGTTGTTCGCATGATTGATTTTGGAATTACATGGGTTGATATATTTATAGTCTAACAGGTTAGTAATAAGTATGATAAATAAATATATGGTCTGATCATTTTTGTTTTAGAAATAACCACCAGTGTTTTTGCGATGTGCAATCGGTCATGTTCCCCGGAATGACGGGCCATTTTCAGTGGAATAGGCACAAGCCACTGAAACTTGGTTAATTTTACGCACCTCAGCTCACAAATTCCGAATATTGTTGGAATGTTAAAACTAACTCTGGCATCCCCGCCACGAAGTAATTCTGGATAAAACAAAGGATGGCTGATTGCTGCGTTTTAGCAAGACCTGACCCCTCTGGTTTTCCTTATCCAGAGCATTCGAGTCACTGACCCAATCGGTTTCATTAAAGAGGTACTGGCATGATTACCGACACAGAGATAAAAACTAAAGGCTTTCAGGTACTTGCCCAGCATCTAGGCGATATCGAAGCCGAACGATTTGTCGCACTAATTCAAAGGGAAGCTTTCGATTACACGCAGTGGTGGCAGAGTCGAGTATAGGAAGAATAAACCACCTTTTTTTTCAAATGAGAAAGTATCAATGGCGCAATGAATTGTCAATCACGATCTAAAATCGGAATTTCTAGCTCTTTGTGAAGGCTTTTTCCCTGGTCAATGCAAAGATTTTGGCAAATTGAGTCGTTTTAGAAGGCAAAGGCCATAGAGGATGGTCGGATCAAGACTGAACCGGATTGAAGTGGTTGTGGATTTGGAATTAGGCGATTCCAGATAGACGGAATGCCTGGGGCGGTGAACGAGGCGGCGCCCTGGTGGATAAACCAAGATGGGCAAGGATCTTAGCGATCACCGTGGGTTCTTCGATGGCAGCGATGATTTTTAGTTCACCCCCACAGTGAGGACAGTGTTCGATGTCGGTATCGAACACCCGTTTAAGCAAACGAGCCCAGCTAATGCGGGTAGCAGGCGGTAGCTGAGGCACCTCGCCATGTTTATCTGTCGTGTTATTGGCGTTGACTGCTTCGCCTGGAATGATTTCGGAACGGTGTTTGGCGTTGGGCGCAAGTATGCCGCGTGGGATACGGAAGAACAAAGACAGACGGGGCTGCTCGCTTGGTGTCATTGTGACGTCTCCTGTGCCTTGGCGGGTCATCCGCGCAAGGTCGCGCAGTCTAGCATCGGGCCGAATTCGGAGTCGAGGGAAACTCCGCGACGACTGCGAGCCAGCCCGGTGGCGGGGCCTGCACACGGCTGTTGATCAGGTGCGATCGGCTTCGCTCGTTGGAACCCGCTTCGTCGCTCGATACGCGCGGTATGCGTGCGCAAAGGACTGGCTTTCGCCGTCGAGTTCGGAGTTCACGAGCTTGAACGCGGTCCGAATCGCCTTCGCCACCCGCAGGATTCCCGCGTCTTCGATCCTCTCGATGCGGCCCGTGCTCGGCAGGTAGAACATCGCGTGTCCCGCCCACTCCGGAACGTCGATGCCCAGGCCTCTCAGTGTCGAGGCTACGTGCGGCCAGTTCTCGTCGAGGTCACTACGGTTGGACACCGAACCGATCAGGTACCCGCTCTTGAGTTCGGGAGGTACGAAGATCACCGTCTTCTTCCACAGCGCTGGGCTGCCGTGCAGGGCTGCGAGTTCCTCGACGAGTCCATCGGTGTCCGAGGGGATGACGACGATGCCCTTGGCGTGTTTGGCGAATCGATCGAATATCGCGCGCCAGTTCTCGTCGGAGGTCTTGATCTGGATCGCGTTGGTGGCGTCGGCGGCGTGGTTGAAATCGAATCGTCCGATGGCGACGACGGAGCCCAGCTTCGTCAGGGCGGTGGTGAGCCGCGGGATGATGGGCAATCCGGGGACCGACACCATTCCACCGTCCTTATCGAACGTCATTCCCTCGGGGGCATCGAGATTGAATCGGTTTCCGAACGAGCGGAGTAGCAGGAAGTAGGGGCGGTGGCGAAGTCGGGCGTAGGATCGAGCCACGAACTCCTTGAGCGGTCGACGCGCGAAGAGCAGCCCGCGGAAGAGGGCCATGAACGTGGCGAAGAGCGCGAGGATCGGCAGGATTCCGGCCAGCCAAACAGGGAGCCATTCGGGTGGCCAGAAGCTGTCGTCCAGGCCTCTGAAGAAGGTGATGATCTGTCCCATCACGAGGCAGGTGAGCGCGAGCGTGAACAACAAGGGTACGTTGGCGATGAACTCGCGGACGTTGTCACCGAAGTAGGCGAACAGTCCGTAGAAGAGCATGCTCGAGCAGAGCGCTGTGCCGCCGAAGAAGGTGAACACGAGCCACCAGTCCAGCGTGTACCGGTCTCCGAGGTCGGCGCCCCAGACGGCGAAGACGGCCATCAGGCTGAGGCCGAGAGAGGTGAGCGCGAGTAGGTCCTTTGGAAGGGTTCGCTCTTCTTCGTTGAAGTAGCTCCAGATTCCGTAGGCGAACCCGCCGACTGAGGAGGCACCGAGGAACACGATGGCGAGTATGCTCTCCCACGAACTCATCGCTGAGGTGATGCGGGTCTTGCGGGCGGGAATCCCGTCGGCCTGGACGAGATGGGCATGGAGAGCGAGGGGCTCGTTGCGTGCAATCTGGGCATCTCGTCAGTTGATGGCGGGGCAGGGCGAAACCATGGATCGCCGTCGGGCCGCCGGAGTCGACGATGGAGCTCAGTTGGCATCGCGGCGCCCGGGCGGCCGCTTGGGTCGCCGGAAGAATTGGGTTTCTGGCGAGAGATCGCTCGCGCCATCGCGTGCGGCGAGGATCTCGAGCACGAGCTCCTCGATGCCTTCCGAGACGATGCGCCACGCGCTATCGCGATTCGGCCACGTGTCAACGGATCTAGCATCCTTTGGCAACGCTTGCAGTTCCCCGAACTGCGCGCGACTCCAGTTCGTGTCGCGGATGATCACAGGTACCACGCGCGCGGATCTGGCGGTCGTGCCACTGGGAGATCAGACCGCTGCGCTCGAGGATCTTGAGGTGCGTCTCCAGGTCGTTGTCAGTCATGAATCCTCCAAAAAGAACCCGCTCCGTCGAGACGGGTCGTGTATCGATCTTATTGGCCTTGGCCGCGATGACAATGTGCGTGCCGTTCAATCAACAGCGCAGGACCAAAGGAATCGCCACCGCTCGACCTGGAGCATCGGTGGCTCGATTGCTAGAAAATTTGATTCCGGGGGCGGGTTCATGAGGTGGGCGGAGCCGGGGATGGAGGGGGTTTATTGGTTAAGTCACCAACTGTTATGGTTCGAAGGTTTTTTACCGATTCTTGTGAAAAACGTTGTATTCGATCAATTGTTGGTTCTGGTGTTTCAAGTTTATTAAGAAAAATCAATGCAGCCATAAAAACACCTATGGCAAGCAATGCGTCTATTTCGAATAACTGACTTTTACGATTACGTCTCAAACTACTTACCTCTTTTTAGATAATTTACAGCATATTCGTATTTAAAACTGTTGGTATAGAAATGAGAAAAAGATTATCGTTATTCTGTTGTTTTTTGCACTGTTTGAAATACTACGTACTGAGATGCGTTTCCGCCATTAGAAACATATACAGTTCCTGGACTCCGTACACTTGTCACCTTTTTCCCGTTGGAGTCCATAAGATCAACTGGATTGTAATTTATTAGATCGGTTGGGGCAAATAAACCTAGGGGTCTACCATAGAATTTTAGAATCAAATCCAACATCAAAATGTTTTTTATTTGATGGTGCGGGATGACTGTGGTGTGACTGGCATGGTAGTCAGCTAGCTGGTGAAAGTCCAGCCTTCACCCTGTGAGAAGGGAAGAAGTAGGCGAAAGCAAGGGTGCCCAAAGAAACTCTCAGTCTCTACCCAACAGGGAATCACGGTGATTGAGAGCCAATGCGGGATCCGAAGGAAGCTCTAGCCAAATCGGTCACCTAAACGTAAGTGAACCTTCGTAAGGCGGCAACACAGGGGTACGGTGCCCGCGACCACCGAAGCCCAATATTCTCATCGTAATGTGTTGTTGTATTGAAGGTAGGTAGATCGATAAACGGGTGACTATCTTACCCAGTGAAGGGCCGTCAGAAAAAAGGGGTCAGATCCTTTTTCAGTTCAGCCCACCAACATTTTGGGGCTTTGCCGGGTCCGGCAAATCTCCATGGCGGCGAGTGCCTTGCGATGAGAGGGCAGAAGCTGCCCTGCATATTGCGCCAGAAACTCGGCGCCAAAAGTCTTAATGATCGATGATAACAGTATCATTTGACCTTCCCCCATTGGATGGAGAAGCCATTCATCAATTCATTGATCCGGGTCTTTGTGTGAAGGTCTGTACTGGCTGTCAGGTGGGTATATTTGGCGGTGGTTAAGAGGCTCCTATGGCCGAGGATTTTTTTGCACCTCAAGTAAGTCAACACCCGATTCAATCAGATGGGTGGCGTAACTGTGGCGTAGGCTGTGTGGGGTAATCTTTTTTTTATCCCACAGGCGTCCACAAGCTTTTTCAGGGTCGTCTGGACGCCGCCACGATCCAGCGGTGTGGTCGCCGTATGACTGCCTTTCAGACCGCCTTTGCGATTCGGGAAGAGCAATACCGGATTGCGATGCACCGACCAGAAGCGACGGAGTATATCCACCGTGGCGTCGGGCAGCGGCACCAAGCGATCCTGATTGCCCTTGGCATCGCGGATATGCACCCGCTGACGCTCAGCATCGATATCACCGACCTCGAGGCGAAGTCCTTCACCGAGACGCAAGCCGAGACTGTAGACGGTAAAAAAGAACACCCGGTAGCTCAACTTGTGGGCCGCCATAAAGAGACGCGACGCTTCCTTAATGGTAACGATATCCGGTAAACGTGTGGTCCGCGGTGGCTTAATCAAATCAACGTTCACCCAGGGCTTATGGAGGACATGCTGATAGAAGAATTTGAGGCCATACAGGTCGAGCTTAACCGCGCTCCAGGAATGCGTACTGAGAAGATTCGAGAAATAATCCGTCAACTGCTGCTCTGAAAGATCATAAACTTGATGCTCAAAGTACAAGCCAATGCGACGAATGCCGCGCGAATAGGCCTCTATCGTCTTAGGTTGAAGACCTTTAAGCCTAAGGTGTTGCAGTAACGTTTGATAATCGTACTTGAAATTTCTATTGAAGGGTGTTGTCATGACACTGTAACCTCATATTCGTGGTTGAATACCCCTCGGTGCGAGGGGTTGAGGTTACATTTTATATTTAATCAGAGCCCGAGGTCTTTTCTCCGCGATAGCGGCTTCGTCCAACCAGCGGGTCAACCCGGGCGGCGAACACGGTGGCGGTTTTAGATTCGGTGTTTTTTCGATACCACTCATTTCTCCAAACCCCGTAGTTTAATTCGCCGCCAGGTTACCCTTAACGTTAGACCTTTTCCCTTGAACGATGAGATAATCTCCAGCGCTAACCCCATAGTGGTGCTATACGATGACAAATTTGCTTGAAAAAGCTATGACTGAAGTGAAAAATCTTTCTGATTCCGAGCAGGACGCTATAGCGGCACTTATCCTCGAAGAAATAAAAGATGAAGCGCTTTGGGATAAAGCGTTTGAAGAATCTCAAGATGCTTTATCTAAGCTTGCCGCAGAGGCGATAGCCGAGGATAGAGCAGGAAAGACCAAAGACCTTGATCCTGAAAAACTGTGAAGTCGCGAACAACGGGACAATTTCGGAAAGCATCCGCCAATTTACCCAAAGAAGTTCAAGACCAAGCGCGCGAAGCATATCGGAAATTTAATCAAAATCCTTGGCACCCCAGCTTACGCTTCAAACAAGTTCATACGAAATCACCAGTTTACTCGGCTCGTATAAGTCAAGGTTATCGAGCGGTGGGCCAACGAAATGAAGATAGCATAGTCTGGTTCTGGATTGGCTCGCACGGCGATTATGACAAACTATTATAGCAGCTATAGTGAGAGGTCTAACGAATAAGGTTAGATTGTGTGAGTGAAGCGAACCACAATCTGAACCGTTTGTTGGACAAGCCCGTCGGTTATGATCCAGTTTCTCTATGAAAATATCTTTTTGAGTCTCGCTGCCTCTCAAGGCTTACGGTGACCCGCAAACCTCAAAATTCAGCGAATACGGTTGCTATTGCAGCAACGCGTGGCAAGAATGCCTTCTAGTGAGGCCAGTTCCGCCTATTTTACCCCTTTTTTAGACAAGCGGGTTCCTCAGCGCTATACACTGAATTTAAATCCATCCGCAGGGGTGATAGCGTTTACATGATCAATGGCTCCAGCGTATGATCATGTCGGTACCGCCACCTTCCATGGGAACAGCGGAGGAACCCGTGTTTTGATAATCTTCATCGGACCACCGCAACACCGACAGGTCAGTGTGGGTCGTTTTCTAAGCCATGCCAATGCTCGGCCTAGATCCAGTTTGAGTAAATACTGAAGCAACTGTATCGAGTGTTTGCTATTGGGGTGCAAAAAACCGAAATTCCTAGCCCGTCTAAACCTTTTGGGTAGGGCATGCTGGAGGATCAACCACAAAAATTGCGGGCCGGAAACGGTCTTAAGCTCAATCTGCTGGGTCTTGCTATTTGGGTAGCGAAAAGTCACTCGACCCGCCTCACAAGCGACAATATCCTTTTCCTGGATCACGCCGCGATAGAGGTAACGACCCAGATAGATCAACGCCTTCTCACCGGAGCCGACCGATTTGCAATCCACGACCCACTCTTCAGGGTGTCTAGTCGGTAGCGCAAGTCCCGCCTGGGTCATTTCCTCAAGCATCTAAGCGCGAAATACTTTGGCTAGTGCCTGATGGTTGAACAGGTAACCGCTTATCTAATGTCAATTACTCTGGCCGGTCGGCGTAAATTATCTTGGCCGGTTTTTAAGTGTTGTTATTTATCTCATGTTTTTTCCCTCTGGTAGGTTTTGTTGCCGGGGTTGGCGTAACGGAAGGAGCCCGTAGGGCGACTGGAGTTACGCCAACCCCGGCGGGCGCCGTTGAAGGTGCTATTTTTTGGCCATGGCGGCTTTTTTTCGGTAACTTTGTCCGTGTAGTTCGATAATTGTCGCGTGATGGACCAGGCGGTCAATTGCAGCCACAGGCATCATGCTGTCCGCGAAAATCTGATCCCAGTCACTAAACGTTTGGTTGGCCGTGATGATAAGACTTCCCGTTTCATAGCGGTGGGCAATAAACTCAAACAATACCTGGGTCTCTCCATCACTGCGTTTAACGTAACCCAGATCATCCAGAATGATGAGTCTATACTTATCGAGTTTGTGTAGGTGACTTTCCAGGCAATACCCGTCTCTGGCGCGTTGCAGCTCTTGCACCAATGCGGTTGCTGGGTAATGCCGTACACGCACGCCTTGTTCTATCAGTCGTGCTCCGATAGCACAGGCCGGGTGCGTTTTGCCCAGGCCACTCGCGCCAAACAACAAAAGGTTCCATGCCTGTGATATCCAGTCAACGTTGTTAGACAGTGCCTCGATTTGTGCACGGTTTATGCCTTTATCCTGGTCAAAGTCGAAGCTGGGCAGCGTTTTCCCAGCGGGCAGTTTTGATTCTTTGTGGTAGCCGGCCAATCGCCGGGAATGACGATGGGTGATTTCCAGTTCACACAATGCACTGAGAAATTGCTCATGGCTCCATTTCCGTGCTTTGTCACTGCTGGCAAGCTCCGCCCAGTGGCGGCCAATGGTTGCAAGCCTCAGCTCTTTGAGCATGACCGGTAAGCTTGTACAGGTAGACATTAGCATGCTCCCGAAGAGCTGAGCAGCGCCTCATAGTCGTCCAGGGCGTGTTGTTCGACGTCAACGCTGGGGTGTGGCTGCGCTTTTCCCTCAAATCGTTTTTCTAGCGTGCACACGCCTGGCAAGTCGTCCGGCTCCGCTCGTTTCATCAGGTATTCACCGAGTGTCTTCTCGCAATCAGCTCGTGCGGCCAATGCCAGTATACCCACCATCCATTTACAGGCCGCTCGTGGTTCCATGCGTTCATCGGCGATTCGCCACAGTTTCCGGTAATTGTCGTTTGGCAGAAGGTCATCGCGCAACATGGAGCACCGAAAGGCTTGTGGCTTTTTCGCCAAGTTGCCGATCAGATGACGATAGTCGATCTGACGGGCTCGCTCACGGCCTTTGGGATGATGATTGCGCGGCAACTCCAGTACCGCACTGGACCCTAAATAACCTTTGAGATGATCATCATAAAGATGAATGCGCAACCTTGAACCGACCAGTCGGGAGGGCACCGTATAAAGCACTCTCTTGACCTCGATAGTGCCGGTGCTGCTGACAGCGGCAATGCACTCGGTGTAATCGGCACTGCGATGACAGGGCAGTGCGCCAAGAGATGCCCGTTCCACCTTGATCCGGTCCTGGTGGCGTCGGTTGATGCCATCCGTTACCGTGTTCAGAAACGTCTGATAGTCGCTGAGGGTATCAAAATCACGTGACCCACGAAGCAATAAGGCTTGTTCGATACGCCACTTGAGATGCCCGTGTGGTGACTCGACGGAGTCATTCTCGTGGCCACGTCCTCGGTTATTTCGCGTCGCTTTCATGCCATAGTTCTGGCACAGATCGGCGTACCGTGATGTGATGTCCTTTTTCTCGTCTTGATCCAGGTTCTTGAAGGCCGCGGATAGGCTGTCCGTTCGGTGTTCCTTCGGGCTGCCACCCAGGCGCCACAGCGCTTCTTGTAATCCCGTCGCCAGGGCCGTGAAGCTTTCTCCGCCCAGTACCGCCATCGCGTAACACCATCCGGAAAAGGCCAACCTGAAATGGTAAATCAAGTGTTTGAGTGGCTTGTTGCCTAGAGTGATCGCCTCACTCTTTAGCTGAGTGAAATCAGACAAGCCCTGCAGACCCGGTGGGTGTTCTTGCAGAAAAACAACGTCCTGTTCCTTGCCGTATTTGGCCTTCCACAGCTGCACACGCCTTTGCAACGTGCGTTTCTTGGAGTCAGGATAGCGCTCTGGATCACGTTCTTGCAGCATCTCAAGCAACGTTGTGGCCGATAGATTGGGTGCGTTCTTGAGTTTGCCGACGAGTTCGCTGTCCCAAACCTCGGTAAAAGGGTCATCGCGCGTACGCCAATGTCGCATTGGCCGCTTGCCTACCTGCAGCTGTCGTTTATCGATCCGCCGACCGCTACGCACAGATATCCCTGCAACCGCACTCGATGTCTCCTGTGTCTTGTTTTCGTTTCTCGTTTTCATGTACAAATTAACCTGTTGTTCGTTGATTCTTTTTCCCGGCATCACGCACTCTCTAAATCAGAAAAGTAATGCCAGGAACCCTATCAGAATACCGGCCAGGATAATTGTCGCCGACCGGCCAGGATAATTGTCACTCAATAAACCGCTTTTGGTTTTGATCTTGTTTTTGACTTTAGGCTTGTTTTTCTTGGTTCGCCAAAGTTTATTCAACGCATCAATCGCCGCCGCGGGCATGATCATATGCACATGGGGATGAAAATCCAGACAGCGAGAATGGGTGTGTAAAACAGCAATAGCGCCCGGAATCCCCTGAAGCTGTTTGTCGTTTTGACTAAAGGTTCGCAGTGTATCCCAACAGCATTGGATCATCGTCGAATACATCTGGCGTTGACCCTATATGTAGTTTATTCACCACGTCCCTGTGGTTCCCCCTTCGGGCCAGCTAAAGCTGTTCAAATTCGTTCCTGACGAATTTGTCTGTCCGTTGGCTCGCAGGTTTGCACTTAGGCTTCTTTCAGCGGGTCGGTCGCCCTTCCGCACCTTGCCCTCGGCTAGTACTTTTAAAGTTGTAAAGTATAACTCCTTTCTGGATAATGTACAGGGGACTTGCACCCCATAAAATCATGCCCATGCCGGGCACACACAAGGCAATAGTTCGGAATTTTAAAAGCTTCGGCCAAAAAACGGCCTCCACTTTTAAAATCCGCACATTGCGTCGTTATGCGCAATAGGTGAATCAAGGCAAGATACGCTAGAGGTGAATATGAGTATCCCAAAGAAAATAGTTGATAGTATAAAGATGTTACCGAAGTCAAAACAAATAGAGATATTTGATTTCGTGGAGTATCTAAAACAAAAAACAGAAAAAGAAGCAGATAAGGATTGGTCTGGTTTGTCCATTGCATCAGCAATGAGAGGAATGGAAGCAGAGGAATCTCCTTACTCACAAAATGATCTTAAGGAGATTTATTGATGATTTCAGAGGGGCAAATCGTGCTTTTCAAATTTCCACAAACCAACCAGGACAAAGGGAAACTACGCCCGCACTTGTTCTTAGAAGGGTGCTCGGAAAATACAATGATTGGCTCATTTGCATGATTTCTTCCCAGATACATCAATACGTTCCAGATATTGACGAAGAAATTACCTCAAGTGAGCCAGACTTTCAGGAATCTGGCCTGAAACAGCCGAGTATTATCAGAGTTAGCAGGCTTGCGGTTGTGGAAGAAGGTATTCTGATTGGCAAGTTGGGACAAATAGAGAGTGCACGACTTATTAGGTTGAAAATAAATCTTTGCAATTGGATCAAGAGCGCTTAACAAGCCAAATGTTGTGTCAAGTTAAATTCAGGACTTTGGGATTAGAAAGGAAGCCATGAAATTAGTCATTGTTACCCAATGGGTGAGAGCTGGAAACAGCTCAAGTCCCATCAGAGGAGGCTAGCCTACCAAGTCTGAAATGAACCTGCGTGTAGATCCAACAGGGTCTGCATGAAGCCAGGTGTAGTGAGAGCGGAATAATTAGGGTCAGATACAAATTAATTGCCAATCTACACAACAACCGTATGTACGCTCATTCTTCGCATTTAATTTGTATCTAACCACAATTTTCTAAAGCGTCAAAATGATTAATTTAATCTTTTCCTGGCGTCTTATCGGGCAGGTAAAATACGAAATTTACGTCGCCCTTCAATGCGGTAGGTTTCGAAGTCGTTGTGATTGATGGTAAATATGCTTGTCAATGATTCCCTCCGAGCCAGGTATACCAAGGTAGCATCGGCAAAATCCATGGGGCGATCATGATATTTCTTCATCAATGTTTCGAGCGCGTTTTTATCGCCGTCGTCAATCGAAAGCATGGAGACAACGTCCGCATTCAGCAACGACCAGGCAGCACTCATTTCGTGGTGGCTATCGCCAATCAGATGAAACAGTTCGGTGAGTACTGCGGCTGAAGTAAATAAAGGTAAACGAAAGCTGGAAAATATATCCACGCAGGGGTGATGCCAGCGGTCATCCCGGTCAAGCAGAGCAAGAATGGCGCCTGTATCGATAAGCGCTTTAGCGCGCACAACGTTTGGTAAGTCGCGCTCTTAGCGTATGACGTACGTTTTCCGAGCGTTTTGGATCCCCACCCGCGAACGCACCGAAGCATATTGCCGCGGCTTTATGCCGACGTGCTTGTTCTTCATTATCGTGGCTATTATCGGTTTTATAGAATTCCGAAAGCCATTCGTCAACTACCGACTCGAGCAGTTTCGCAATACTCATGCGTTGTTTTTTTGCAGCTTCTTCTAATGCCACCTTCATTGGCAGCGAAAGCCGCCAACTGTAGACTTCGGTTTTATTCATGCACTACAGAGTAGTACAATTTAAGCGTATTAGTAGTCTTGTCCAATATGAAATGGCCCTGAACGGGAGCCGTGATTCCAACGTGAAACGGCCCTGTACCTGAGGAGTAATTTCTGCTCATGATGGTCACCTATGGTGATCTATATGAGTGACAAAAAGATAAAAACATTGGATGACGTCCGCATCTTTCTCTAAGGAACTGTGGAGGTTGAGTTTTCAATTACCAACAAGGAAGAGCGCTACCAGTGGATTCGGCGTACATTGGTCAAATTCAGTTATATCTCTTGCAGCAAGAACGGTAAGGGATTGATCATCCGCTATCTGGAGCAGGTGAGTGGCTATTCTCCACGGCAAGTGAAACGGCTGGTACAGCAATACAAAAAAACCGGATACATCAAGCGCCAACAGCGTACAGCATCGGGATTTGAACGCTTCTACCGCCCTGAGGACGCAGTGCTGTTAGCTGAGACCGACAAGCTCCATGGGACACTCTGCGGTGCAGCCACCAAGAAGATCTGTGAGCGGATGCTTTTGATCTATGAGGATTATCGCTATGAGCGCTTAGCAAAGATTTCGGTTGCCCATCTCAGTCTATTCCAATCTATAAATGGCCCTGAAACAGAGGGGTAGAGAATCTACCTGAAGAGGCAAATCAGGCAATACTCCGCTCCTGCTCAAAGATGGTTTTGAAAAGTTTACGTTTGGCCTCATTCATCTGTTTGACTGCGTCATTGTCGCTGATTGAGAAGGCAATTGCATCCAGCTTTTTAAAGGTGGTTCCCAGTTTGAGATATTGGTTTGCATCAGGTAATGATTTGAGCTTCTCGTAGGGTGTCATCATTAACTTGTAGGGATAGCTCTTTTTCACCTTTCCTTTGTTGTCTTCTTTTGGGACAGGAAAAAAGCAAGGACGATGGAAGTTGATATAGGGGTTGAAATACTCTCTGTGAAATTCATTAAGTTGAGGCGCCCAGTACCCCGGGATATGGTCGTACCCCAGATGTTTGCGGATGATGGTTCCGTTCTTGGACTCGGCGAGTGCATTGTCGTTGGAATGGCGTGGGCGTGATTTGGTCAGGTCAATATGGAGCTTTCCGAGCAGTTTTGCCACGGTATGATTGATGTATTCCGAACCGTTATCCGCGTGAAATGCCAGGATGACAAAAGGGAAGATTTCGATCAGCATCTCCAGGACCGGAATCATGAAACGCTCAGTAATCCGTTCTACGGAGAATATACATTCAAATTGCGTGACTTCATCAACCGCATTGATATGGTAAACCCCTTTGATCCCATCCAGGTCGCCCTGATGGACTGTGTCGATCCGTAGAAAGCCTGGTTTACCTTCTGAATTGGGTTTTCGTCGCTCGCCTATCTGAGAGCGTTTTGAAGCGGTTTTATCAAACTGGCGGCGCTGTCGTTGATAACACGTAGAATGACGAAGATTATAGACAGTCTTGTCCAATATGAAATGGCCCTGAAGAGGGGGGTAATTTCTAACGTGAAATGGCCCTGAAACCGAGAACAGATCATAAATTGAGGTTAACTTACGCTTCAGAAGTGTCAAGGAGATTCCTCCGCTACGCTACAAACTCCTCCTTGACACCTCTTCCGCTCCAGTTAAAAGGTTATTCATGATCTGTTCCCAATTTCAGGGCCATTTATAGATTGGAATAGACTTGATACCGGCCGTGTCGATGTGCGAAAACGGCGGGAATCATTTGATATCAGTCCGCGATGGTCGGTCACGCTCGGGGAAAAAACATCTTTGCAAATGGGATATTCCCACGCAGAAACAAATTTTCCGGACGCCGAAGATACCGGTTTATTCGGTTTTACTTCGGATAGCGCCGATGTCACACTCAGCTATCAATTCAATCCAAAAATTCAATTTCTCACCGTTTTAAACGCATCGTACTTTGATAACCCCGATTTAGGCTTGAAAACGGACAATTACGGTTTTACCCTGGGTATCAGTCACCATCCCTTTCAAGGTGAAATAAAACACGATATATCAATAGGATAGAAAATAGTTGTAGACAAGCACCTTAATCATCTGGAAAATATCAAGGGAACTTATATTCGATGATGAGGGGTAGACATGAAATTCGACGACATTTTTCAGCGTTTTACAGAGAAAAGCCCGGTCGCCGTGAGCGTTCACATTCTGCTCGAACGGATATTCAGTCCGGACAAGCTCAATCAATGGTTTGAGAAAACAGCGGTTAACCAATATACGCGGGAGTTGTCGTTTTCGAGCCTTTTTGAATTGATGAATGGCGTGGTATTCAAAATGTTCCCTTGTGTCTTCAATGCCTATCAAAGTGCGGACGAGACGATTGGCGTTTCGGTCACGTCAGTCTATAACAAGCTGAACGGACTGGAAGCCTCTACGTCAGCTACCCTGGTTCACGATACCGCGCAAGAGATGACGGAGATTATCGAAGCCTTAGGCGGCCCGTGTAAACCGTGGTTACCGGGCTATCGTGTCAAAGTGCTGGATGGCAACTGTATCGAGGCGACAGAACATCGTTTGCAGGTGCTCCAAAACACTAAGGCTGGACCCTTGCCAGGAAAATCACTGAATGTGTACGATCCCGCGTTAGAGATGGTCATCGATGTGTTCCCCTGCGAGGATGGGCATACGCAAGAGTGGGCCTTGCTGGGGACGGTATTATCGACGGTCCAGGCACGGGATATCTGGATTATGGATCGTAATTTTTGTGTCAGGGACTTTCTCTCGGGAATTGTTGATCGTGGTGGCTTTTTGATCTGCCGCCAACATGCGTCGATGCCTTGGACGGCTCTCGGCGATGAACGTTATGTGGGCAACACCGAGACGGGAAAGATTTATGAGCAATGGATCGAGGTCACCGATACGGCAGGGAGGGTTCGGAAATATCGTCGGATACGGGTTTGCCTGAATACCGCGACACGCGACGGTGAGCATGAGATTTGCGTGTTGACGAATCTACCGAAATCAGTCGCCGATGGCAGACTGATCGCCGAGATGTATCGTAAGCGCTGGACGATTGAAACCGCGTTTCAAGAATTGGAAGCTCATCTCCATTCGGAAATCAACACCTTGGGTTATCCGAAAGCCGCCTTGTTCGGATTTTGCATTGCCCTGGTGGCCTACAATCTATTGGCTGTTGTTAAAGCAGCGCTCCGGGCTGTCCACGGCGAAGAAACCATCGAGAATGATGTTTCCAGCTATTATTTAGCCGGTCATATTGGCAGAACCCATGAAGGCATGATGATCGCCTTGCCATCGGAGTACTGGGTTGGATTTCAAAGTCTTCCGCTGACTGAATTGGTTGAGGTGCTCCTACAACTCGCTCATCACGTCAAATTATCCCAATTTAAAAAGCACCGTCGTGGGCCGAAAAAGCCACCGCCAAAACGTGACCAATTTCCCAAGCAGCCACATGTCTCAACTGCTAGACTCCTTGCGGCAAAGAAAAAGAAAAAAATGGCACCTTGAAAGGGATGGTATCAGTCACCTACTTTCCGAAACATTGACGGGGTCCTTGAACCTGGGAGGACGTCAGACCAAAACCCGGTTTTCAGACGGCATTGATGAGGTTGATTCCACCGGTTTCACGGGTTCGATGAATTTAAACTATCAGTATGATTCCGGAAGCATTCAAGCTGATTTTTCAAGCGATATTCAACCCTCTGGATCGGGTAATTCCAACCAGACGGACGAGCTGTCTTATTAGCTGGTCGCGGCAATTATCCGAAAAACTGGATTTTTCTTTGTCGACTTCCATTAGACGCAGTACCGAGGTTAATACACAGACGGATAGCGGTGATGATGATCGAATTTTTTTTAACGCATTCCCCCCAACTGACTTGGCAATACAATCAAAGAATGTCTTTTGTATGCGGGTACCGGTATAGTCGTCAAGAACTTGAGAATAGCCCATCGGCTGATTCCAATTCCGTTTTCGCTACCATTAATTATCGATGGCAACCGTTATCAATATCCAGATAGACAGCCTTTAAATCACAATTAGTAAGAAATGGAAGAAGAAGACTTTTAAGGGCCTTGGCGATTATTTAGCGGCCCTAAAACGGCATAAGGTCAAAATGATTGTAACCCTATTGGCCATCTTGATATGCAGCACCTCGGTGGCTTTTTTACTCCCTTCGATCTATCAATCAACCGCGATAATTTTGATTGAACAGTAGGAGATTCCACAGGACTTGGTAAGAACAACCGTCACCAGTTATGCCGATCAACGTATACATATACTAGTCATCAGTCAGCGGGTGATGACCCGTGGTAATTTATCTAAAATCATTGAAAAATTTGAGCTTTTTAAAATAAAACTCAAGAAAGAAGGTCTTGTATCGGTACTCGAATCAATGCGCGAAAACATAAACCTCAAGATGATAAGCGCGGAAATTGTTGATCTCGTCAAGCTTGATCCTTATCGGGGCGATTATTATTTTTCATTTCTTTATCAAACCGCTGGATGTTGCCTGGTTCATTTTCCAGCGTCGATTAAACCTGATATAAGGCTAATGGAACGACTTCAAAAAGCACTCGAGAAAGCCCGAAGGGAACGCACTTCGGCTGCTCCGAAGCAGGAAAGAGCAATAAATCCTGGTGTGCCGGGACCATCTCTAAGCATTGGGATTGAATATACCCAAACGCAAATTATCCCAATATCGCCCCTGAATATACAAAATAACCGCGTCTTATTCCGCCAGCAAGACGCACCCGTCATTGACGCTTATAAGGTTCTACGAACCAAGCTGCTGCAAAAATTGAAAGATAAGAATTGGAATACGGTTGCGGTGACCAGCCCGACACAGGGCGCTGGGAAGACACTGACCACCGTCAATCTAGCCATCAGCTTGGCAATGGAAATGAATTACACGGTTTTGCTGGTCGATCTCAACCTAAAACAACCGTCCATCCACAAATATTTCGGTATCGAAGTTTATTCGGGGATTTCGGACTATCTTCTGTCGAATACGCCGATCGGAAATCTGCTGATAAATCCAGGTATCGATGGCTTGGTATTTCTGCCTGTCGGCGATCCTATTCATCATTCCTCGGAAATGCTCTCAGCGCCGAGAATGCTTCATTTGATTAACGAGTTAAAAGACCGTTACACCAACCGGATTATAATATTTGACATGCCTTCCATATTACCTTTCGATGATGTGTTAGTCCTGCTTCCCTATGTCGATTCGAGTATATTAGTGGTCGAAGAAAGTGTGAATACCCCGGACCAGATACGGCATTGCCTTGAAACCCTGGAGGGTGAGAAATTTTTAGGTACGGTGCTCAATAAATCCACTCTTCCCCGCCAGAATTACTATTACTAAAACAGAGAACAGGATGCTATTCGTATTTGTAAACAAATTAAAGACAACACCAATATTGATATTTCATTGACAGCGGGTTAGGGGTGATTCGTGTTCAGATCGGACTGAAAAAAATTCCATCATTCCAGAATATTGGACCGATTATTCTGGGTAGTACTCGGCGCGACCTGCTTAGAAACCGCTGAATCGGTTGAAAATTCTATCACCTCGGTTTCACGCATTTAATAGCCGAGGGTGAAATCAGGTTGTCAGAAATTGCCTTCACTTGCCCAGCTGATTCGTGAAAAAAGTTCAGGTTGTGAGGTAGTGGATGAGGCCATGCACTAGGATTTATAGGGGATACGGTCAAATGTACAGGTAAAAACAAGCCCTTGCTCCCCTATATCATCCCCTCCCTTGCAAGCCGGGCAAATAATCGCACGAATGTGAGTTTAAGAACATTACCCGAATGTACTAGTACATTCGGGTAATGAGGATTTGGATAGGAGCCAGCGCTAACACACGAATCGCCATTTAAACCTTAAACGCCATGATCGACCCCAATTTCTATCATCATGGGGCAAACCAATCTTCCCGCATCATTAAAGTCGGCAATAGTAAATGACATTTTGCTTTTCACTTAATTTTTACGCACATCGAGCCCAATTCTTTCGACGATGGCTTAAATTAGCCAATTTATAGAGGTTGTCTTGGATTGCGGTTTTGATTCGTGCTTGCATTATTTCGGTAACATGGTAAATTTCCTCTGTTCAGGAAAAAATCAAGCCATGAGAGAGGAGGACAAATGAGCGAAATAAAAATTGGAGATATTATTTCCAACGTAAAAGATGCTATCGGTAATATTATGGATTTTCGTGAGGAGAATCCTAAGGTTTTTTATGGGGGCATCGGTACGGTAGTAGTTGTGGTGTTATTGTTTATGGTGTTGACTCCCGCGGGAACGGACATTGAAGGTCCCAAAATTACCATAGGTAACGTATATACGATTGCCGCTCCCAATGGTGGTCCAGCTAATTTAACGGCTTCTCCGGTATTTAGCTCGGCCGATTACGCCGGTGAAGATTCCGTAAATGTCTGCCAAGTTAAGCCCGGTACCAAAGGCAAAGTTTTGGAATCACGCTTCGTGACGTACATTGATTATGTCAGATTAGAGATTTTAGACGGCGATTGCATGGGCAAAAAAGGCTGGACTTCGTCGGTCAGTTTAAGGTAGCTCAGCGGATCAAAGAGATTGGTTCGGGGGTTTGATTACCCCCCAACCACCCCCTTTTAATCGCTCAAAGTTCTCTGAGCACGTTCATGGGGCTTTCATTCAATACGATCCGGGTGCCGAGGTACCCAGCCAAACCGATACTTACGGCGCCGACCATTGGCGTAATCGTCCAAACCAGCCAATTCACGTGGTATTCCAATTGAAAGGTATAGCTATAAAGCGCCCAGGTAATGAGTTCAGCGGTAATTGCCGCAAGTAATCCGGACAAAAATCCCAATCCACAAAATTCAACGATCCGGCTGGTGCGAAGCAATCGTCGGCTGGCGCCCAAAGCCCTTAACAGCGAGCCTTCAAATATTCGGTTATCGATGCTGGAGCGAACCGCGGCGAATAATACCGTGAATCCGGCAAGAACAGCGAACACTAATATAAATTCCACCGAAGTAGAGACTTGTTTAATAATCATTCGGAATCGCTCAAGGATAAAATCCACTTCTAAAACCGTGACCGTGGGAAATCGCTTTATCATCCGATTGAGGGCGAGCTTGTCTTCCGAAGGCAGAAAAAAACTGGTCAAATAGGTACCCGGGTAACCTTCCAAACTACCGGGGGAAAACATCATATAGAAAGTTGGTTTCATCGCGTCCCATTGGACGCTACGAATACTGCTGACCGAAGCAATAAACCATTCGCTCCCAACGCCAAAGGTTAAGCGATCGCCGATATCGACACCCAAACTCTTGGCCAGTTTCTGTTCCACTGAAACTTGGATCGGTCGGTCGATTCCGTTCCAACTTCCTTTTACGATTTTATTGTGTGTTGGAAGCCGGTCCGCCGAAGTCATACTAAAATCACGGTTGGTTACCCGTTCACTATAGGACCCTGGTTCCACGATCTTGGTGAGATCGATATCGTTGATCTTAAGCAGTCGGCCCCGCACAATAGCGTAAAACGCACTCGAATCGATATTTTCATCCTTCAAATAAGCTTTAAATCCATCGACGCTATCGGGAAAAATGTTCAAGGCAAAATGATTTTGCGCTTTTTCTGGCAATTGGATCTTCCAGGCTTCGATTAAATCCGTACGCACCAGAATGATGATCAGCATCGCTGTCAGGGTAATGCAAAAAGCCAGAATTTGACTGATAGTCGTTTGCGGTTGCCGACTGAGATTTTGTAAGCCAAACCGCCAACCCAACCCGACATGGTTCATCAAATATGGGCAAAGCCGCAATAGCATCAAAGTAAACACACTCAATACAATCAGCGAGCCGAACCCAATGCCGGTCACATACAAGGTCATTTTCAGATCCTCGGTATAACGCCACATGAGGATTAACAGCGTTGAAAAGGCAAGTCCATAGACCAACCAAATACTGGGGGGCAAGGGCATCAAGTCCCGCCGGAACACCTTCAGCGCGGAAACACGGCGCAGACGCAAAATCGGCGGTAACGCGAAACCGGTAAGCGTGATGAGTCCAGTCGATATTCCCAAAATGAGTGCATACCAACTTGGACTGGATAACTGTTTGGGAAGAAAGTCTCGCAATAAATACACAAGAATCTCTTGGCCAACCCAGCCGATCCCATAGCCGATACAACCGCAGATTACCCCAACCATGGCTAATTGCATCACGTATAAAACAATGATGTCATTTTGTTTGAGTCCCAGGCAACGCATCATCGCGGTGACGTTGAAATGCCGTTCGCTATATCGCCGGGTAGCCATGGCAATCGCGACACCGGCGATCAAAACCACGACGATGCTCACCAAGCCTAAGTATTGTTCGGCGCGGGATAGGGCTGTTCCCAGTTCCGGGCGCTCCTCGTGGATATCCATGATTCGCTGATTTGGATTCATTTCCGGAAACACCCACTGCTTATAGGCTGAAACCTGTTTTTCCGCACCCGCGAACAAATAAAAATAGTGAACGTGACTCCCTGGCTGAATAACCCGAGTCGCGGGCAGATCTTGATAATTCATCATAATCCGCGGCGATAAACTTAAAAAGTTTCCTTTTCGATCGGGTTCGTAAGTGATTATTCGGGTAATCTCCAAAGGTTTTTCGCCTACTTCGAGTTGATCGCCAATGGAGAATCCCAACCGCTCCAACACCCTTCGTTCGACCCAAGCCATACCTGGCGAAGGAATTTCATGGGTTATCACTTCATCAGATATTTCCTTGGTTGTGGTCTTCAAGTGACCCCGCAAGGGATACCCGGGCGTACACGCTTTGATCCCAGCCAGTAACAATGCGTCACCGTTTAATACCACGCTGTTAAACTCGGCGGTTCGCGCAACGTCCAAGCCATATTGCTTGGCTGTTCGCGTCCAAATATCGGGCATATCTCCATGGCTTGTTATCACCAGGTCGGCGGCAAGAAATTCGGCGGCTTGATTTTCCATGGTCCGATGGAGCCGATCGCCAAAAAGACTGACGGTTGTAGTGCAGGCGACCGCGATAATCAACGCCACAGCCAGAATATTGAGTTCCCCGGACCGCCAATCCCGATGGAGAAATTTAAAGGCTAGTTGCGGACGATTTCGCATAGTTAGTGATTAATAATTTTCCCGGTATCTAAGTGTATTCTGCGATTGCATCGTGTAGCCAAGGCTTCGTCATGGGAGACTAAAACCAAGGTGGTATTATTTTCCCGGTTTAAATCAAAAAGCAAATTGATGACCTGCTCCCCGGTTTTACTGTCCAGGTTCCCGGTGGGCTCATCGGCGAAGAGTATTTTCGGACGGGTGACGAATGCCCTTGCGATGGCAACCCGCTGCTGTTCTCCACCGGACAATTGCATCGGATAATGATTGAGCCGACGTCCCAAGCCAACCCTGTTCATCAACGCCCGGCTGTATCTTTCGGCTTTTCCTCGGCGGTTAACTCCAAGGGAAGCATGACATTTTCCAACGCCGTCAAACTCGGCAGCAATTGAAAAGATTGGAATACAAAACCGACATTTTCACCACGAATCCGAGCTTTGCCATCCTCATCCAAATCGGTCAAACAAACCCCCGCCAATTCGACTCGACCGCTCGAGGGTAAATCCAATCCGGCAAGAAGACATAACAATGTTGATTTTCCGGAACCCGATGCGCCGAGGATAGCCACCGACTCTCCCGATTTGATAGTTAAACCAACCGATGTCAGTATATCTAACCGGCCTTCAGAAGTTTCAACGTTTTTGCACAAGTTTTCCGCATGAATAATCACTTCACCCGGTCCATCTATTACGTTATTTTGATTGAGTAGCTCCGTCATGGAAAAAATCGTATTCTCATTTTGCCTATTTCTGTTACCGGGATTGATTTTCGCAACCGATATCCTCATCATTGGAGACAGCATCAGTACAGCGTACGGCATAAAACGCCACCAAGGCTGGGTCACATTGTTGCAGCAAAAGCTACGTAATGAAACCCGCGACGTAAAAATCATCAATGCCAGTATTTCGGGAGAAACCACGGCGGGGGGCTTAGCCAGAATCGACCAGGAGTTGAATCGGTATCAACCAGATATTGCCATCATCGAACTTGGCGGCAACGACGGTTTAAGGGGGTTCTCTCCAAAAATCATGAAATCCAACCTGGCGAAGATGATCAAACGGTCCGAAAACAGTGGTGCGAAGGTACTTTTACTGGGGATGCGCATACCGCCAAACTACGGGAAACGTTACACCGAACTATTTGCCGAAGTCTATTCTCAATTGGCAAGCGAATACCCTATTTCCTTAGTACCTTTCTTGCTGGAGGGTTTCGGAACCCGCTCCGATTTAATGCAACACGATGGTATTCACCCCAATGCCCGGGCTCAGCCCCTGATCATGGAAATTGTATTGACCCAATTGAAACCCCTGCTCGAAAGCCAAATTGTGCCGGACTGATAAGCTGAATCAGTGAATTCAATGCGGATAGTAGGGAGCAAGATATTGGTTTCTCGGGGGATCGATTAATTGCATCAGTTGAAACTGGCAAAAGGTAAGATAGTCGGATCAAGATAATAGTTCCGTATCACTGGTTCTTTAAGTGTTCGATTACCGACTAACCAATTGATTTAATTGGTCGGGGTGAGAGGATTTGAACCTCCGGCCCCTGCCTCCCGAAGGCAGTGCTCTACCAAGCTGAGCTACACCCCGATGGTACGGTTAGGCAACGTGTGATATTTCTCCAGTGCCTTAAGATGGTCCGGTCAGAAACAAACATCCCGTGCAATATGGGATATTATTTATTGAGGCATCGCTTAAGGATCTACCCTAATAGTTACGTTGAACCGAAAACCTGGCTAATTCGACCATGGCCTGCTTATATTCGGATTCGGGCAGGAGTTTTAATGCGTCGATAGCTTTTTGCGCTTCTTCCCGCGCGCGGTGTTGAGTGTACGTGATGGCATCCGTTAATTCAACAATGGCGAAGATCTCGCTAAACGAACTGGTATCGCTGTTTTCTAGTGCGTTTTTGATAACCGTCGCTTGTGCTTTCGAACTGTTGCGTAAAGCGTAAATGAGAGGCAGGGTTGGTTTCCCTTCTGAAAGGTCGCCTCCAAGGTTTTTCCCTGTTTGTTCAGGGTCAGCGCTATAGTCCAAAACATCATCTATGAGTTGAAACGCAATACCTAAGTGTAAACCGTAGTCACCTAATGCGGCTACGACCGGTTCTGAAGCACCCGCCAAAACGGCGCCAAGCCGCGAAGCCGCGCTGAACAGAATAGCTGTTTTGCGGGAAATGACCTTTAGATAATCTTCTTCACTGGTTGCTGGATTATTAATATTGAGAAGCTGGAGCACTTCGCCTTCGGCAATGGCCGTTGTCGTTTGCGCCAATAAAGCCATCACCCGCATGCTATCAACACGAATCATCATTTCGAAGGAACGGGATAAAAGGAAATCGCCAACCAATACGCTAGCCGCATTGCCCCACAACGTGTTGACGGTTTCATGCCCGCGCCTAAGATCTGATTTATCAACGACATCATCGTGTAATAACGTTGCCGTGTGAATAAACTCAATCACCGCCGCAAGAATAAAGTGGTGGTCATCAGGGTAATCCAGAGCTTTTGAGGCGAGCAACAGGAGCATGGGGCGGAGCCGTTTCCCACCGCTGTTTACGATATATTTTCCGATTTGGTTAATCAGTAAGACGTCGGAGCTAAGTTCGTCAATAATGATTTGATCGACAATTTTTGCTTCCGCTTCGGTTAGCTTACGAATTTTATCAAAATCAATCGGCTTGTCGTTTTCAATAATTGTTTTTGCCTGGCAAGTCTTCAAAGAAGTCATGAACTAAGGTTTGGTTTTCCTTTCGGGATATCCGAATCCTATGGGTACCCGAAGTTGCTGTCAAGAAAAACGGGCTATTCTATGCCATTATTGCAATATTACCACTATTTTTTTATTGCGAGGTTAGAATTCACGAGAAATGGAATTGACCAATCAAATTAAAACCGCTAAAATCCACTGCTTTGGTCGGTTTTATTATTCGGAGCGTAACGCAGATGTATGCGGTCTTTCAAACAGGTGGGAAACAATACCGGGTTGGTACCGGGCAAACTATAAAAGTCGAAAAACTCGGCGTCGAATCTGGTGATACCATTGAATTCGATAAGGTGCTTATGGTCCAATCGGATCAAGGCGCCAAGGTAGGTACACCCTTTATTGAGGGTGGCAAAGTCAGCGCCACGGTCAAAGCAAACGGCCGCCACAAAAAAATTAATATTCTCAAATTTAAAAGACGTAAGCAATATATGCGACATATGGGCCATCGTCAATATTATACAGAAGTCGAAATTACTGAAATCGTTGGCGGTTAAAATTTGAACGGAGGGGATAGAAATGGCGCATAAAAAAGCAGGTGGCAGTTCGAAAAATGGTCGCGATTCACAATCGAAGCGCCTTGGTGTTAAACGGTATGGTGGGCAGTCGGTGAAGGCTGGTAATATTCTCGTTCGACAACGGGGCACTCGTTTTCATCCCGGGACCAATGTAGGTTGTGGTAAAGATCATACCCTGTTCGCCACCTCAGATGGGCATGTTCAATTTGAAGTGAAAGGGCCCAAAAACCGGAAGTTTATAAGTGTGGTACAGGGTTAAAGTTTTAGTCCTAAGCTAAAAGGCTAAAAACGGCTCCGTACGAAAGAGAGAGCCGAGAAAAGGATTCCTAATTTCTTTTTTCATTCCGACGATTCCTTTATTTCTTCGCTTAAGCCCACTGCCAAGTAGGGCTTCTTAATTAGTATGAGATTCGTCGACGAAGTCAATATTCGGGTTGAAGCAGGGGATGGTGGCGGTGGTTGCGTCAGTTTCCGTAGGGAGAAGTATATTCCCTTGGGGGGGCCGGACGGCGGTGATGGTGGTGATGGTGGTAATGTCTATCTGGTTGCCACTAACCAGGTCAACACCTTAGCGGACTTTCGTTTTCATCCTGTTCATAGGGGGCAACGCGGTGAAAATGGGCAAGGACGAAATTGCACGGGAAAATCCGGAAATGACAGCACTGTTCGGGTGCCCGTAGGAACAACAGCCAAAGACTTAACAACCGGTGAAATTATTGGTGACCTGGTCAAGGAAGGTGATGTCTTACTGGTAGCCAAAGGTGGTTTCCATGGACTTGGTAACACGCGATTTAAAAGCAGCACTAACCGGGCGCCTCGAAAAGCAACCCAAGGTACACCGGGTGAATCCAGGGAGCTTAAGCTAGAGCTTCGACTGATTGCGGATATAGGCCTTCTCGGCAAGCCTAATGCCGGTAAATCCAGTCTTATCCGTAAAGTTTCTTCTGCCCGGCCTAAGGTCGCCGATTACCCGTTTACGACCCTGCAGCCTAATCTTGGCGTGGTTCGAGTTGGCGATTTTCGTAGTTTCACCATGGCCGACATACCCGGAATTATTGGAGGGGCCGCGCAAGGTGTTGGCTTGGGGCTCCAATTTTTGAAGCACTTGACCAGAACCGGTCTTTTACTCCATCTTGTTGATATTTATCCAACTGAATCAGAAGAAAACCCGGTTGCCGGAGCAAAAACAATTATTTCCGAATTGGAGAAATGGAGCACCGATTTAGCGGCAAAACCAAGATGGCTAGTACTCAATAAAATAGACACTTTGCTTGCTGATCAGGTCGAAACGCACTGCCAAAAAATTGTCGAAGATCTACAATGGACAGGTCGTGTTTTTAAGATTTCAGCGATTCGAGGCGATGGCGTTGATGAGTTGGTTTACGCGTTGATGGCCTTTGTTGAAGCGCAAAATAAAAAACGCCAAGAATAGCTCACAATTATTACTCTCGACCTAAAGCGAAAAACTGTTTAAAAATGCGGGCCAGATCAGACTTTGTTAACGCCCGGCGTATCGTTGTTAAGATTGGCAGCTCCCTTCTGACCGAAAGTGACAAAGGGCTCGATACCTTGTCGATTGCCTGTTGGGTGGAGCAAATGGCCATCCTACGCCAAAAGGGCGCTGAAATCTTATTGGTTTCTTCCGGGTCCGTTGCGGAAGGGATGTGCCGTTTAGGATGGAGCGTTCGCCCCCAAACCCTTCATCGGCTTCAAGCGGCCGCATCGGTTGGGCAAATGGGATTGATTCAAACCTATGAATCGCATTTCAAAACCCACGGTCTTCTCACCGCGCAGGTTTTGCTCACCCATGAAGATCTGTCCAATCGTCAACGCTATCTTAATGCCAGAAGCACATTGCTGACCTTATTGACGCTTGGCGTCATTCCGGTCATCAATGAAAACGATGTTGTCGCCACCGATGAAATCCGTTTAGGCGATAACGATACTTTGGCGGCTCTGGTATCGAACTTGGTGGAATCAGATTTACTGATTATTTTAACCGATCAACTGGGCCTTTTTGAACGAGATCCATCCCTTGATCCCAGCGCGTCCATGATTCCCGAAATTGGCATCAATGATTCTCGTCTCGAGAGTATGGCCGGAGGAAGCCGTACAGGATTTGGGCGCGGTGGAATGAATACAAAAATTCGCGCTGCTAGATTGGCTTCCCGTTCCGGGACGCCCACTGTAATCGCCTCAGGCCGTGAACCTAGGATAATTTCCCAGATTACCCAAGCGAAATCCGTGGGTACTTTTCTGATTCCTGACATCGAACCGTTGGTGGCCCGAAAACGTTGGTTGGCCGGGCAGCTTCAAGTGAAAGGCGTGTTAACGCTGGACCCAGGTGCGGTACGCGTATTAAAGCTTGCGGGAAAAAGTTTGCTGTGTGTTGGCGTTATCCGAGTAGAAGGCCAATTTAAGCGCGGCGAATTGGTTTCTTGCGTAGACGCGGCGGGCCGTGAAATCGCCCGGGGATTGGTGAATTACTCCGCCGAAGAATCACAAAAACTGAAGCAGCAGCCGAGTTCGCGGATCAAGGATTTACTCGGGTACGAGGATGGACCGGAACTCATTCATAGGGATAATTTGGTTCTGGTGTAATTGTAACCGTTCACGGCCACCTTTTTTCAAGTCTCTTAAGAGGCTTTCAATGCCAGGATTTTAGTATTCAAGCGGCTTTTGCTACGGGCGGCTTTGTTTTTATGGACTAAGCCTTTGTTTACCGCGGAGTCGAGTACAGGTACAGCCTTTAGAAATGCTTCTTGGGCCTTGTCGGCATCGCCGTTCTTGATTCCCGTAATGACGTTTTTGAGAGAGGTACGCATTCTGCTGCGCAATGATACGTTATGCACACGCCGTTTTTCGGCCTGCCGAGCGCGTTTTCTTGCCGATGAAGTATTAGCCATTCTGTTCCCTAAAGTACATGAAATAAAAAACAGCCCATTATCTTTTTGTTTTGAATCGCTGTCAATGATTAGATCATCTGTTTTTAGATTCAACAAATTATTATACTACGCGGCGTCTGGAAATTGTTTGCCACTTTTGTTGTTTTGAAATGAAGTGGACGACCAGATCTCCATAGGCCTATAGTGAAAAAAATCTTAAATCTCAGCGCAATGTTAATTTAGATGGGTAATTCTATTATGAAGTTTATACCAAACGATTCATAACATGCAGCTGTTCAAATCCACCGCGATAGTCGGAAGTATGACGTTCATTTCCCGCATTATGGGTTTCATCCGCGATATGTTATTTGCCAGAATATTCGGTGTGGATGCGGGTACCGACGCGTTTTTTGTGGCTTTTAAAATTCCTAATTTTTTGCGTCGATTGTTTGCTGAAGGGGCATTCTCTCAAGCTTTTGTCCCAGTTCTTTCAGAATTTAAGGAGACCAAAGACAAACAAGCGATACGCGATTTTATTAACCGTACGGGAGGCACTCTGGCATTAATCTTGATGGGTGTTACCATCGTCGGAGTTGCGGGCGCCCCCCTACTGATTATGGCTTTTGCTCCCGGGTTTTTATGGGAAGGGAGGCAATTCGATTTGGCGGTGGAAATGCTGAGAATAACCTTTCCGTATCTGTTCTTTATTTCATCGGTCGCCTTTGCCGGTGGAATTCTCAACACCTATGGTCGTTTCGCGGTTCCTGCGTTTACCCCCGTATTTTTAAATATTTGTCTGATTTTCGCCGCGGTTTGGGTTTCTCCAATGATGGCGGAGCCGATCACTGCCTTAGCCTGGGGGGTATTCGCCGCAGGTATCGTACAATTATTGTTTCAGTTTCCGGCGCTCTGGAAATTGGGCTTGGTTCCACGATTGCGATTTGGTTTTTACGATACGGGTGTTAAAAAAATAATCTATTTAATGCTGCCCGCTATTTTTGGTGTATCCATTACCCAGATCAATTTACTATTCGATACTCTAATTGCTTCATTTTTAGCCTCCGGCAGCGTTTCCTGGCTTTACTTCTCGGATCGTCTGGTTGAGTTCCCGCTGGGTGTTTTCGGGATAGCCTTGGCCACGGTCATATTACCCACGCTGTCAAAAAGCCATGCGGCAAACGACAAAACTTCCTTCTCTCACTCGCTGGACTGGGGGTTGCGCTGGGTATTTTTGATTGGAACCCCTTCCGCAATCGGATTGGTCATCCTTGCCAAACCCGTGTTGTCAACTTTATTCCAATACAATGAGTTTAACCAATTCGACGTTGAAATGGCCGGACAAAGTTTAATGGCCTATTCCGTTGGATTACTAGGATTCATTTTGGTGAAGGTTTTAGTGCCTGGTTTTACCGCGCGGCAAGACATGAGAACACCGGTTCGAATCGGTATACTCGCAATGTTGACAAATATGGTATTGAATGTCGCTTTAGTATTCCATTTTAAACATGCCGGTCTGGCTTTGGCGACCTCGCTATCCGCTTTTATCAATGCGGGCTTTTTGTTATCAAGTCTATTACGCGATGCTGTTTATAGGCCCGAGCCCGGCTGGATTTTGTTTTCAATCAGAATAGTTTTTGCTTGTGGAATGATGGCGTTCCTACTTATTTATGGAGTGGATACGGAAGTTTGGTACGCCTGGGGTATGTTGGAACGCTCCTGGAATCTGTTTCTGTGGATCACGTCCGGAATCGTAATATACTTTGTTAGTTTATGGGTGTTCGGCATGCGGTGGATCCATTTGACGATTCAAACCGATGTTTGAGAAAACTGGATTTATGTCTCAATGGGCAAAACGCTATGAATATTCTCCGTGGTCTAGATAACCTAAAATCGCCTGGTCACGGCTGTGCCGTAACGATTGGGAACTTCGATGGCGTCCACCAAGGTCACCGGTTTGTTATTGAAACATTAGTTCAATACGCTAAACAACGGGGCTTACCCGTGGCTATCGTTTTATTCGAACCACAACCTTTGGAATATTTCTTAAAGGATCAGGCGCCTGCCCGTCTGACACGGCTAAAGGAAAAATTGATCCATTTGGCCGTGTTCCCGGTAGATCTTGTAGTACTATTACGCTTCGATAAAAAATTGGCGGAGCTCGAACCGGAAACTTTTATTCGGAGACTATTGATTGATGGTTTAAATACCCAATATTTGGCGGTAGGTGATGATTTCCGTTTTGGCAAGAATCGCAAAGGCGATATTTCGCTACTCAAAGAGGTGGGGCGAAAACAAGGGTTTGCGGTCGAAAACCTTCCATCCTTTCGCTTCGACAATGATAGGGTGAGCAGTACATCGATTCGGCATGCTCTGGAAGCGGGCCGCTTAGATCGTGCGCGGGATTTTCTGGGTCGCCGATACTCAGTGTGGGGTAGGGTGATCGAAGGGGCGAAACGTGGTCGCCTAATTGGATTTCCAACGGCCAATATTCGGATGTATCGAGAAAATACTCCTGTTAAAGGGGTGTTTGCCGTTACAATGACAGGTATTGATAACCGTGAGATAAGCGGTGTGGCCAATGTCGGAACCCGTCCGACCGTGGATGGTTCTCAATTATTATTGGAAGTGCATTTATTCGATTTTCAAGCCGACATTTATGGCCGGTTTGTGGAAATTCACTTCTGGCAAAAAATCCGAGATGAAAAACGTTTCGATTCATTTGAAGAATTAAAAAAACAAATAGAAAATGATGCACTAATTGCAAGAAAACTGTTTCAAAAACTGGATTAAGGAGTCTGTTCCAGATTCCTAACTCAATCAGCCACTCCGAAAACCGCAAATGGATTACAAACAAACCCTTAATTTACCGAAAACATCATTTCCCATGAAGGGAAACCTTTCCCAGCGGGAACCTGTCCGTCTGAAGAAATGGCAGGAAATAGGGCTGTACCAAAAAATTCGAGAAAAATTCAGTGGTCGTTCCACATTCATTCTCCACGACGGTCCACCGTATGCCAATGGGGCGATCCATATCGGTCACGCGGTTAATAAAATACTTAAAGATATCATCATCAAGAGTAAATCATTCGGTGGCTTTGATGCTCCGTATATTCCTGGTTGGGACTGCCATGGCTTACCCATCGAATTGATGGTGGAAAAGAAGATCGGAAAGGCTGACGTGAAGGTGACTGCCGGGGAATTTCGCAAAGCCTGTCGCCAATACGCTTCAAAACAGATTGATTTACAGCGGGAGGAATTTGTCCGTTTGGGTGTTTTCGGCGAGTGGGCAACGCCTTATTTGAGTATGGATTTCCGGTTTGAAGCCAACACTATTCGTGCTCTGGGTAAAATTATTGCTAAAGGTCATTTAAAGAAGGGGGCGAAACCGGTCCATTGGTGTACCGATTGTGGTTCAGCATTAGCGGAAGCCGAAGTCGACTACGAAAACAAGCATTCATCGGCGATCGATGTGCGCTTCAATGTGATAGATCCTAAAGATTTACTTGAGCGATGCCATCATTCTCCAGGAAGTGAAGGCGCCTCCCCTATCTCCGTTGTAATTTGGACCACCACGCCGTGGACCTTGCCCGCCAACGAAGCCGTCGCTCTTAATCCTGATTTGGAATATGCCGTTGTCGAGTGCGAAAGAAAAGGTCGCTTGGAATGTTTCGTTCTCGCTGAGGAGTTGCTGAAGGATACAATGCTGCGTTATGGAATCGACGATTACAGGGTCGTTGCCTATTGCAAAGGTTCGGCCTTAGAACATACAGAACTACAGCATCCTTTCTATCCGCGTAAAGTCCCCGTTATTCTCGGAAATCACGTTACCCTTGAAGCGGGAACCGGCGCGGTTCATACCGCCCCCGGGCACGGTCAGGATGACTTTATCGTGGGTTTAAAATATGGGTTACCCGTTAACAACCCGGTTGCGGATAATGGAACCTTTCTACCGAGTACGGAAATTTTCGGGGGAGAACACGTTTTTAACGCTAACGATCATGTAGTGGAGATATTACAACAACGCGGCGCGTTGGTGCACATGGAGACCATCGAACACAGCTATCCCCACTGCTGGCGGCATAAAATCCCAATTATTTTTCGCGCCACTCCGCAATGGTTCATCGACATGGACCAAAAGGAGTTGCGAAAAAATGCGCTAACCGAAATTAAGCGAGTTCAATGGATTCCCCATTGGGGGCAAGCGCGTATCGAAAGTATGGTGGAGGGGCGCCCCGATTGGTGTATCTCCAGGCAACGTACTTGGGGTGTACCCATTGTCCTATTAATCCACAAAGAAACCGGCGAATTGCACCCCCGCACCCAGGAGCTAATCGAAACAATCGCTAAACGGGTCGAGGAGAAGGGAATTGATGCCTGGTTCGAACTGGATCCCCGGGATTTGCTTGGTGACGATGTGAATGACTACGATAAAGTACGGGATACATTGGACGTGTGGTTCGATTCCGGTGTAACCCATGCCTGCGTATTGGACCAACGGGTTGAACTTAGCTTTCCGGCCGATTTGTATCTGGAAGGTTCCGACCAACATCGGGGCTGGTTTCAATCGTCGCTACTCACCTCAATCGCGATGAACGATGTCGCGCCTTATCGATCAGTGCTGACCCATGGTTTTACGGTAGACGCCAATGGGCGGAAAATGTCGAAATCCCGTGGAAACGTTGTAGCGCCTCAAAAAGTCATGAATAACTTGGGCGCGGATGTGCTGCGTCTTTGGGTTGCGGCTACCGACTATCGCGGAGAAATGTCGGTGTCGGACGAAATCCTAAAACGTATATCCGACGTTTACCGACGCCTCAGAAACACGGCGCGTTATCTGCTTTCTAACCTTAACGGATTCGACCCGATACAAGACCGGGTCAATCCGGATCGGATGCTGCCCCTTGATTGCTGGGCCGTGGATCGCGCTTTCAGACTGCAAGAGGAAGTACTCGCCGCCTATGATGGCTACCAATTCCACCAGATTTATCAGAGTGTCCATCATTTTTGCGCCATTGAAATGGGTGGGTTCTACCTGGACATCATTAAAGATCGTCAATACACCTGTCAGGAAGATAGCCTGGCCCGACGTTCCGCGCAAACCGCCATGTACCATATCGCTGAAGCCATGGCGCGTTGGTTGGCGCCGATCCTGAGTTTTACCGCTGATGAAATCTGGGAACATCTGCCGGGAGAACGGAGTGAATCCGTGTTCCTTGAAACATGGTACGAGGAGCTATGGCCCTTAAAACCGGATGTTGCGATGAACCGTGATTTTTGGGATCGGGTGATTGCTGTTCGTGAGGCTATTAGCAAAGAGATGGAGCGATTACGGGAGAAGGGGGAAATCGGCTCGTCTCTCGATGCGGAAGTGGAAATTTATTGCCAGGAAGAGCTTTTTGAACTCCTGAACCAATTAAAGGACGAATTGCGCTTTGTGTTGATTACCTCTTATGCAACGGTCGTTTTATACGAATTCTGTCCGGAAGATGCGTTGAATACCGAGATAGAAGGATTAAAAATTAAGGTATTTGCATCGGAATATCCAAAATGTATCCGATGCTGGCACCATAGAAGAAACCTGGGCGAGAAATCGAAACACCCCGAATTGTGCGACCGTTGCCGCGAAAACGTGGATGGACGAGGTGAAACCCGGTTGTTTGCCTAAAGACAAGTCAAGCATAGTATTTGCCAATGTGGAATTTCAAATCGGGTATCAAATGGTTGGGCGTTTCGGGGTTGATCGTTTTTATGGATCAAGTCAGTAAATTATGGATCGACGCCAATTTACGTCTTTATCAGTCGATTGACGTACTGCCAATTTTTCAAATCATTCATGTACGTAACCTCGGCGCTGCATTCAGCTTTTTAAGCGATGCGGGCGGCTGGCAACGATGGTTTTTTGTCACTATTTCATTGGTGGCAAGTATTGCGCTCACTATTTGGTTGTTACGGCTGCCGAAAACAGCAATATGGCAAGCAATTTCGATCTCGCTTATTTTAGGTGGAGCAGTCGGAAATTTAATCGACCGTCTTGCCTACGGTTACGTCATCGATTTTTTATTGGTGTATTACCAATCCTGGCATTGGCCGGCATTTAATGTAGCGGATTCCACCATTACGGTTGGAGCGATAATGTTGCTGATTGATGCTATTAAACAGCCGGCTGAAGACAGTTAGACTGAGTTGTGTTTTAAGTAGCAAACGAACAAATTGTTTGTAATCGGGTAATCAGTGATTGCCCGTAAATCGTAAAATGTGGATATCCGAAAATGATTGGAATTAATCTCAGTTCGGCGCCATGTAACGCGACTTATCAATATGACGTTGTACCGGGCCTCTGATCCTTGCACCACAGGAGTATTTTGGTTGTTTTTCTTATGAAATGATGATATTTCTTGTAATTATGAGTTATTGCTCATAATATGGAGTAACGAATGGTGGTTGAAGATGTGCGGATAACTGTTTGGGTGGGGGATTCGCTTAAATAGGTTAAAAGGTTTTCAGCCGAAGTACGCCGGAAATTGGTGTGGCTTTATACGATGCTCAGAAAGGCTCCACATCTCCTGATGCCAAGCCGTTTAAAGGTGTAGGTCGCGGGGTGTTCGAAATTGTGACCCGTTTTGATACCGACACTTACCGCACGGTATACGCCGTGCAAATCGGCAAAAACCTTTATGTCCTTCATGCCTTCCAGAAGAAGGCGAAGACGGGCATCAAGACGCCTCAAAAAGAAGTGGAATTGATAAAACGGCGGTATGGGATGGCCGTAGAGATAGAGAAAAACCAATGACACAAGATGAATTTAAAAAAAGCAGCGGTAACGTATTCGCTGATATGGGGCTTGAGGATGCCGATGAACTGATGGTCCGTGCCCAAATCGGGCATGCTGTCCGCATGATCCTGAAAGAGAAGGCCTACAAACAACGGGAAATCTCAGAATTGCTTGGTATCGGCCAGGCTGAAGTATCCAAACTCGTCAACGGGAAATACCACTTGTTTTCCGAGGGGCGGCTTTTGGGATTTCTGAATCGGCTTGACCAGAAAATCATCCTGCGTATCGAGCCACGTCAGAAAGACGAACGTCCGCTTGAAGTGGTCTGACATTCTTTACTAAATTTATGTGAAGGTGAACAGTTCACATGCCATTTGCTCACTCCGCTTTAGTTACACTTGACTAGACAAGTGTAACATCGGCGCTTTCTTACAAGGGCAATTTTTCTTGTTTTACGCGAGGATTTCGGTCTATAGTAATACTAGGTAGCAAAATGTATTACTGAAGGAGAAAAGCCATGATAAAACCCGTTGGTGTCAAACTGGATGACGAATTACAAACGCGATTAAAGGCACTGGCCAAACGCCATGAGCGGTCGTCCCATTGGCTCATGAAAAAAGCCATTACTGAGTTTATCGATCGGGAAGAAGCCGCCGAACAGGAACGGCGATTGTTATTGGAGCGGTGGAATCGCTATCAGGAAACAGGGGAAGGCATTCCTCACGAAACTGTTGTGAAGTGGCTTGATTCGTGGGGTACAGACAAGGAAGGCCCATGCCCGACAAACCAAAACTGATATGGGAACCGGGTGCGGTCGATGATCTTTCCCGGCTTCGGAAATTTATCCAGCCCCATAATCCAAAAGCTGCAATGAACGCCGCAAGGCGCATTATTGAATCAACCAATCTGTTATTAGATCACCCTCATTTAGGGCATCCTATGGATGATTTGCCGGAATTTAATGAGCTTTTTATACCCTTCGGTCAAAATGGCTATGTTCTGCGTTACCGTTTAGACAATGGAAATATCATCATTTTACGCATCTGGCACACCCGCGAAGATCGCTGAAAGCGTTACAGAATTCCCTATTCTGTAACATCTACGGCAATTTCTCCCGCCAAAAGTGAACACTCCATAGAGCATCCGTTCACTTTATCAAAAATGTGATCTTAACCAAAAGGCAATATTTTTATTGGTATAATTACCAAGATATGATAATAGTTGGTAATTAGCATTGGAGGTTAAGCACATGGCAAAAAATACCAGTATCTCATTAGGAGATCATTTAGAAGGCTTCATCAATGAACAAATCGTACAGGGAAGATATGGCTCGGTCAGTGAAGTTGTCCGGGCAAGTCTTCGTTTGCTCGAAGAGCATGAACAAAAGATAAAATCACTGCGGCAGGCTCTTATTGAAGGCGAAGAAAGTGGAAATGCTGGGCCATTGGATATGGAAGGCATAAGGCGTAAAGCCAAGCAGAAAGCGGGGTTAATACCCCAAGATGCTTAAAATAGAAAAACAGGGAGATGCCGAAGAAGATTTAGAGGGCATCTGGCTTTATTCCTTTAAAAAATGGGGAGAGAAACAGGCCGATGACTACTATGACGAGCTGATTAAAGGCATGGATTTAATCGTCAGCTATCCGGAAATTGGGGTTTCCTGTGATGATATTCGGGAAGGATACCGATGTTTTAGAATCAAATATCATGATGTGTATTACAAGATCACACCAAGCCATATTGTCATCATCAGGGTTTTACATGAAAGCATGAAACCCGCGCTTTATTTTTGATAAATACCTTCGAAATTGAGACACTATTGCCTATTCTGTAACACACCAGCAAAAAGCCCGCCGGGTCGAAGTGACCGAAGCGGGCTTGGGTGAACTATCACCGTTGACGGTCATCGGCGTCCCCGCCTGTACCGTGATGTGATCTTAAACCGCTGGATTTCACTTTGTAAAAGCGGTGTGATGAGAAAAATACTAAGACGAGCAGCCTAATCCCGTCCATAGGATTAGGCTACTTTGGAATTACTTCTTATTTCCGCAGTTGGATTGTGCGGCAGTGGAGACTATGTCGCCTTTCTCAGTGCTACTGATCAATCCCTTATCGGCAAACCCCTTGGCAGCATGTGCTACACAGGGGACATACTTACCATGGTTCTTCCAGGATTTATTCGTTCCACGCGGACCTTCGCATGGACAAAGTTGATCAATGGAACATCCATTATCTGGATCGATTAGGACGTTGTCAGGTGTTCCCGAGCAAATATCACTACCGTTAGTAACGTCATCGCCATCAATGTCGTCATCGCAAACATCACCTACACCATCACCATCGAGATCGTTCTGGTCCGGATTAGCATTAGTCGGACAGTTGTCCACGCTATCGAGTACGCCGTCGTCATATAAATCATCGTCAAAGTCGGAGTCGCAAATATCACCAATGCCATCGTTATCCTGATCGGCTTGATCAAAATTTGGATTGGTTGGACAGTTATCAACACCGTCTAGGATGGAGTCGTCATCATCATCCGGAGCACAGGCGTCCCCTGCACCATCAAAGTCTGTATCGTCCTGTCCCACGTTAGGGTCGACAGGACAATTGTCAACGTCGTCATCGCAGATATCACCAAGCCCGTCATTGTCAACATCAGACTTATTTGAATTGATGTTAAAGGGACAATTGTCATCAACGTCCAAAATTCCATCATTGTCGATATCGCTAGATGGAATAACGAGCGACGGCGACGACACACCAATTCCTTAGGGTAGGATAAAGGTGGGAAACGTCACGTCTGATTCTGATGTTATTTCGCTCGATCCGGAGAAAGCAATAGTAAGAAAGTTTTTGAGCCTTGAGGTTGTGGAAAAGGAAACCAACGTGCCCAACTGGACGCTCACTGGCGGGGACGAAAACGACCCGGAAATATCACCGCTAAGTAGAGACATCTCGGATGTAGTCGAAGCCCCCTCCCAAGATTAAAAACCAGCTCGAAGGTAGACCCCCACACAGGTGGTTCAGGTGGTTCCAATATCTCCAGAGGTGTTTCCAACGATGATGCAGTGAAATCGGCGCTAACGGTGACGTTGACGAATGCTGAGGAGGATGGATTGGCGACATCAAAAAACATAATGTCGTCGTAGGCCGAAGTCGTGGTTAACGTTGTGGAACCGTTGGCACCGAACTGACTAACAAGACGATTGGAAACAAGGTCATTCTCATGAATGCCGTTTCCAGCAGTTCCAGTCCCCTCTGCAGTCGAATGGTTGGAACCGGTCGAGAAAGTTTTTGTGAGCGGATTTGGCGATGACTCAGTTTGGGAGGTAAGGAAAAAATTATTTCTTAAATCTACCGTATATATCGCCTCAGCCTCGCTCTTGATGGGGGTGATTCCTAATAAAACCAATAAAAATATATATCTATTCATCGTCATCTCCGTTTTGTTCCATGGCCTCTCCCTCCTTGCCCTGTGAGCCCGGATCTCCGAACTTAGCTCCCGGAGGCGCCGCCAGCGTGGCTGCCCCCGCGATGAGCATCCAAACGAGTGCAAATCCCGCCGTCTGTTTTGGAATCGTTAGTTTCATTTTTTTTCTCCTAAATTGATAATCGAAAACCATTGATCATGGCCCGTACCCAATTTTGCGGAGAAATCATCCAAGGGGCCATAAGCAGAACTACTCATTTATAGCTAAGTAGTTCTACTTATTTTTGGTTGAAATTGGTCAACACGGCGGCAGTCAAACAATACGAAGAAGGCGCTACGCGCCTTTAATTTAAGCGCTCAAACGATGTGTGCCTGACAGTTAATGAAGAAAGTTTCCAGGATCGCGGAAAGATTTCAAGGCGTAGAAACCCTGTTCGCAGAGTTAAGGATAATTAGGTATTGAATTCCGGTCATTTCCAGGGGAATTTCTGTAACTACCCGAAAATCAAAATCTCAAAACCATTTGAGCACTGAAAATATCGATTTCGGTTTGGAATTCCCCTTTTAAATTATGCCCTTGGGAAGTCGTATAATTAATTTTAGAGTTGTCGAAAAAGTTGTGTGCATAGCCAACATCAAGGGTAAGGTGTTTAAAAGCGGAATAACTTGCCCCCAGATTTAGCCCGTAGTGGGAGCTATCAGCAAACCGAGCCGACCTAAATTTGGCGCGTGGGACCGGCGTTTCTTCGTAGCTTAAACCGCCACGAAATATCCAGGAAGGATTGCTTTGAAAGCGTAGCCCGAACGCATTGTTACGTTCCACGATAATACTGGGAAATAATGTCAACCTGTTTAAGGTGATACAAACGAGGGGATCCCGCGCTGAATGAGGAGGAACATAAACCTCAAAGAGCGCGAGACTGAAATGCTGGTTTAGAAGGGAACGTCGTCGTCGAATGAACCCTCAAACTCGTCTGGGGATTCCCAGGGTTCTGGGGGTTTGAACGACTCTCGGATCATGAGACGTTGAATCTGGTCGGCGTAGATCTCATCGAAACTGTCGGTCAGTTGGTGGAGAAACTCGAACAAGATATCGACGGTTTCCACCGAGAGATCGGGCGGAAACAGACGATTGAATCGATCATCTTTCATCGGAGCACCTCAATGGCGTGTTGTAGCAGTTCATCGGGTAGATGATTGAGACCTTTAGGGACGGCCAATTGCATGGCGGTTTTAAGGATTTGTCCGGCTTGCCGGGGTTTGCCCTGGGACGCCTGGTGCAAGATTTCCAGTCCGGTATCGGAAAGCAAGGTTTGATGACACCCGATGGTTTTAAAGCTGTGCTTGATCATTTCGTTGAAGCGCGTACGATCGCTGATGGGGAGTTGTTCGAGTCGGACCTGGATACGGCTGGCAAGCGCGGCGTAGAGGGTCAAGCTCAAGGTATGAGTCAGTTGAGGTTGACCGACCAACCAAACGGTCATCAGGTCTCTCGAATCGAAGGCGAAGTTGAGGAAAGCGGGAAAGTCGCGAAAGAACTCACGGGCAGATTTTGGGCTTCGTCGATAATCCAAAGGGGCAAGACGTTTTTGTGGTCGACGAGTTCGGTGATACGCGCTTTGATGTCGCGCCACAGTTGGGCTCTTCGGAAAGCGGGTTCGAGTTTGAGTTCTAAGGCCAGGTTACGATACAGGTCGAAGCGACCGAAATCGGTTTCGGCGGTATAGATCACCTGATATTGATGTGGGTTGAGGGACTGGGTTAAGTGTCGAAAGATGGCGGTTTTGCCGACGCCCACCTCCCCTGTAAAAAGGCCGAGTCCGGGTAATTTCAATAACCAATTAAAACGTTCCTGAAGGGACGCCAAGTGACCGTCATCCCAGAGTTCGCGCTGGTTTTTTCCAAGGGGTTGATCGGTGATGCCGAAGTGTTGTCGATACATTAAGGGTCCTCCTTCTCGGTATGAGTGAGACTCGCTTGGTAGGTTTGATAGAGGTCTTCTACGGTACTGGTGGTCGGCGGTTTGGCTGATGGGGTGGACTGTGGTTGACAGCGTTTTCGGTGAACATTGGCTTTGGCATCGAGTAACGCCACAGGCCCCAAGCATTTTCCATCCTCGTCTTCGACCGCAATGGCCTGATGACGATGCGGATCAACCACGAGCATGACGGATTGGCCGCTGAGTTCATAAGGGACTTCAAAAACGGTACTCTGGAAGGTGACGGTTCCATCTTGACGTACTGTGCGGCGATGGCGATGATAAAAGATCGCCTCTAATTGGGCGGCAAACTGTCCGAGCGGACGCATCCGGGCTAAGTCCTGTTGCCAGCGTTGAAGCGGGCTCTGCCCCTCCAGTACCTGGTGCGGTCGCCGGTGATAGGCTTGCTCGATCCATACCCACCACCGAGCATTGAGGTCATGTATATCGCGAATGGCACAGGCCGCCAGTTCGGACAGGAATTGGCTGCGCACCGTGGCATGCCACCTTTCCAATTTGCCTTTTCCCTGAGGCGTATAGGGTTTGCAATAAATCAGACGAATCTCTAACCGCGCACAGATCGCCTGTAAGGTTTTCGCACGATACGCAGCGCCATTATCGACCACCCATTTAATCGGCAAGCCACGTTTTAAAACCGCTTGTTTCAGTACGGCTTCGATATCCAAAGCGGTTTCCCCGGCACAAAAAGCACTATGGGCGATTAAGCGTGAGGCATCGTCCATCAGACTCACCAAATAGCTTTTGTGCAAACGGCCGTCGATCACGACCTTGTGGCCATGCATGACATCTCCATACCCAATATCCCCGGCATGAGCGGCCACAAAACGTCGACGTTCTACCGAAGCGATAGCAACGACTGAGCGCGTCGATAATCCCTGTTGCTTGAGGAATCGATGAACACTCGAACGGGAAATCATCCCCTGGGCGATCAACCCTTTCTGCTCCAACAACGCGATCAATGTATTCAATGAACGTGAAGGATTATCCCGCTTAGCCGCTAAAACCGCGTCCTGAACTTCGATCGGTAGCTTGGACTGGCCTTTGTCGCGGCGTGGGGTCGTCTCCAGCGCTTCAATACCCCCCGTTTTCCAAGTGTAATACCAGTTTTCAATGGTCTTTTCGCTGAGTGTGCACCGCTTTGAGCCGGGAATCTCGTCAGTCTTTTCCGCCACGCTTTGTAGGATCTGTTTCAACTCCCCACGTTCTAGGCGATCACGGCTGGCCAAGGGTCCCAATACGGTTAAACGGAACCAGGCCATCGGATGAATCTTGGTCATCGGTTTTTCTCCTGTTTTAAAAAAACAAAAGCCTAAAACCAAAACACCTACTGGGGAACTGGCTAAATTCTGTGGAGTCCTTAAAAATCCCTTAATCGCTTATTCCACATTCGTTTGAGTCCCCCTGATCAAGGTACGGTTATCCCGTATTGATGGCAGTACAGCATCGCTTTGGCCAAACTCATCACGCGTCATACCGCCGGCCAGAATAAGCCAACCGTTGGATAACGCCCAAACTCCGCAAAGCGAGAACGTAAACCCGAAGCACACGCAACAAAGCAATCCTCTAGCCACCGTCGCCAACGCCTCACCGTACTGCGCGCCGGCCCTGACTGACGACTGACAAACCGGATTGATCGGCCCGCCAGAATCGAACTCAAAACAAAGTGTTGCATGGCCCACAGATACCAGCGTCGCGCCGGTATGCATTCCGGTAGAACTGAACACGTCTTGCCGCATTCAGGGCAGATAAATCGGGGAATAGATACTGGATTCAGGTGACGATCATCAACGCAGCGCCCCGGAAAACGCAGATAACGCCCGTGAAACCATAAACCCGCTTTGCCGCAACTCGAGCATCGACTGGGGCGATAGCAGTCTGGACATTCTTTTAGTTGTTTAATGTGTTGCTTCAGGCACTCAATACCTGACAAAATAACCTGCATGGCCAGTCTCCTGTTGTTTCTTTATTGAGGTTGGGTACCGCAATAATATCGGATGACTGGCCATCTTTTGACCTTTTTATCTCGTCTTATTCAAGAAGTTATTTTAATTATCCCCGGATTTTTTTAAGGGACGAAACTAGATGATTAGTTCTTAAGGAGGTGGGCCATAACACCAGGCACGACAACCGGCTGAGGATCGAACGATCCGAGTAATAACTCAGTCCTTGAGCATCGGCCACGGTCACCAAAAACAGGTACAGCGCCAACGCCTCGGTACCACAGGAACCGATGAATCGATGGCGAACCAGTCGCTGATCAATCCAACTGAACTTAGGGGGAATCCGGCGGACCTGTGCCGGACATAATACACGCTTGATCGACATGTTGACCTCCTTGGGGATTGAGAATATCACCCCCCAACCCTACCAATCGGCGGCCCGTTTCCGCAATGTCATCTTGTAACGTATATCCGCTTATATGAGCGATAAGCCCAATTAACATCAGGCTTGGGTTGGCTAAGAGATCTTGTAACGCAGACCTCATTAAGAGGCCTGATTCGTCATTTGATTCAACAGCTTGAGCCAATAAGTCCTCTTGTAACGCAGCGTTGCTTATGGATCGCTTGCGTCGCCAGTACCCTGGATGGGCCTGTCGCCAGGTCTGTACCCGCAGTACATTGGCCGATCCACAAAAATGGTTTTTATTCGCTTTCTTGTTTAACCAACGGCGTTGACTAGCTGCTTTACTCGCCTTCCGGCAGGCTACTTTCGAACAGTATTTTGATGTCGGACATTGCGTGGATCAGGATGGAATAATGCCCGACAATGCCGACACTTACGTCTTCTTCGTCGCTTCATCACGTCTCCTCGTAGTACGAAGTTTCATGATGCACAATACCGATGATTTACCCAAAATCCGAGGGGAAAAACAAAAAATAAGACGAGGAAGAAAAGAAGGGTTTTAGATGTGAAGATTCAAGAAAAAAAGAAGAAAATATTCCTCCACTTTCAGATCGCCAGATTTAGGGTAGTTTCAGAACACTGCTGGCACTTAACCACATCCTACCCGAGCGATCCAAGACCTTCCGAGCGTGGCTCGGTAGGTCTTGGTCATCTTAGCGAAAGTCGTGTGAGTGAACAGTTTACGGGTAAAGTGCAAACCTTTTTGATTGAAAATAAGGCCTTAAAAAACTAGAGGCCTTATTTTTAGCCTTTGAGGAATCGGTGTTGGTTGATAAAGTGAACAGATGTCTAACGAACTGTTCCCTTCTGACGGGAGCGATTGCCGTGAATGTGACAGCATAGGGAATTCGGTAACAGAAATCGCCCTTTTTTCGAAAGCTGGCATTTTCTTAGGCCCGATTTATAAGGCTTGCCTGATCTGACCTTCTCCATTTTGTTACACTTCACCAGACAAGTGTAACAAAATGGACCTGTACGACCCTTCCGGCAAACGCCCCGTCGGACTTTTTGGAGGTTACGCCATAGAACGGAAAAAACAAAAAGACTAAAAATGTCTCGCAGGGTCTTGCTTGTTTCCAAGGACGCGGATAATTAAAATCCCATATTTGGTATTTTGATAATAAACGGAATGTGACCGATACTCGTAGCGAAGCAACCCGGACTTTATAAATCCATAATCGTTGCCCCAGCTTCGATTATCGGATAAAACTGCAAAGCATTCATGTAAGCCAGAAACATAATCCTGAGCGGTATTTAAACCAAAATTCAAAATTGAATACTCATAAATGTCCTCAATCTCATTTTCAGCTTTATTTGTGAGTTGGTATTTCTCCACTTTGCTGCAATCTCTTTTCTACACGGTGCATAATATCAGGCACGGATTGTTTGCTCACGCCACTGTTCAGACCGTCTTCAATTAAAGAAAGCAATTCCTGCTGTGCAAGTTTTTTATCCTGATCGCGGCGGATCAAATCTCTAAAATACTCGCTGTCGTTTCCGTAGCGTCCACTGGCAATTTGAGCCTTTACCCATTCGTCCATTGCATCGGGGATGGTGATTGTTTTGCGTGTCATCGTCATGAAATCGTCCTTTGTTCAATATAAAAGTATGACAATAGTATATGATTACTATCATATACTATTTTTCAAGAAAAGAGTATTTTGGGGTTAGAACGGAAAAAATTGCACGCCAAGCCTGACGTCGGATAACTTGTCTCAAAAATCATAAATTAGTGGACAGTTCTCAATCGCCTGTTTATGCTGTCTATTAAGTCGTTTTTTTGCCATTTGTAGACAATATCGTCTACCAATCTAATTTTGTTCACCCCGTAAAGATCGACCATAAGGGAACTGTTCATTCATCCGACCAGATATAAAAAAGCAAAAAAGGGGCGTAAGGCGTCCGATTACCCGGAGATTCCAGAAACCGTAGACAAAGCGCTCCGACAGGTTTGGGGGCTAGTATGGAAGGAGTCTCAGGCCGGGATTGCGGCGGAGCGGGAGGCTTTGGCACTGGCCCGCCAGAGATGGGTCAAGAGCGTCAAACCATGGAGGATGAAATCCTTAAGTTAGAGGCACAGGCCACCGCTCAGAGCGATGAAATCAAAAAAACCGGTTTTAAAAAACTGGCCGAAAAAACAAACGCCCGGTTGAAGGAGGCCACAACCGAGGCCAAAGCGCCGCCGCGAAGCCGGAAAAAAAACGGGCGGTGAACCGTAGTTCGAATTTTAAAAAATCCGCTGCGCGGATAAGGAGTTCGCCTCCGGCTTACGTTATTTTATGCTTGCGCCAGCCCAAAAATAAATAAATTTTAGCGAAGCGATCTCCTTTTTAGTCGCGATAAATCAGTCTATTTTTATACAACTCCCTATAATCCCCTTTAACCTTCTCCAATCAAAAAAAACACCCGGATCCGATTTCCGCCCCGGTGCGATGTGGCTGTGCCCACAAATGTTTTCCACGGAGAGATTGGGATAATTTTCTATTAGGGTTTTTATTAACTCCCCGAGCTTGGTATATTGATCGTTGGTGTACGCCATTTGCTCCGTACCTTCCAGCTCTATTCCAATTGAAAAATCATTACAGCGCACCTTGCCACGATACTGGGATAGTCCAGCATGCCAGGCGCGTTTATTGAAGGGTACAAATTGAATGATGCCACCATTTCGCCGAATGAAAATATGGGCCGAAACCTTAAGTTCAACTATTTCCCGAAAATACGGGTGAGCTTCGGGGTTTAGTACGTTACTGAAAAGATGGTTTACAAACGTTCCCCCAAATTGACCGGGTGGAAGGCTTATACAATGAATCACAACCAAAGATATATCAATTTTCTCCGGCCGTTCATCACAGTTCGGTGATTTAAGCCGTGGAATTCCAGTCACCCAATGGCCGATGATTTCCATCAACGAATTTTCCCGTAATAAAGTGAAATTGCTAATGATTTGCTGAGAACCTCACATTTTTTTCGTAAATTCATCAGCCTTTACTATCAAAATGAATACCTTGGCACTAAAGTTAATACAGGTACTAAAATGGTCAACATCAATTGAATAATGTAGATGATGATTTAAGCGCATATCCATGACACACGTTACCCATTAGGAATCCTCTAATACGGTGAGAAACGAGATTATTTTAGAATGTAGGAAGATATTTTTTCCGCATTTTGAAGCGATATTGTCTCATTTTTTTGAGAACATCGACGATCAACTCTTCGCTCTTTCGGACAAAGCCGAAAGCAGTACCCTGCAAGCTCTTTATTTTGACGCTATGCGTTATGTGCGCATAGAGCGTGATGAAGCAAAAAGAAAGTACCTCAGCGAAGTGAAGTCGCAATATGACGCCTTTTGGAAGAATTCCGCCTCCTCGAAAAGCAAATTAGCCCAAAAGCAAGAAGACCAAAACAGTTTGGAATTGGTCGAAAACGAAATTTTGGAGGAAGATCTGGCTGTCACTACTATGGTGGAAAAAAACAACAACCTTTTTTACCGTGAGTTATACGATCTTAATATCCGATTCGCGGTGCTTGCCGGGGATATTGAAATCGACAACGATACTAATCCCTTGGCCCCCGCCGGGCTTTGTGGAATCTTTGAGAGCGTTTTGATTCCACTAACCCTGGATTTGCGCGTAAAACTGGTCATTTACAAGTTATTCGATACACTGGTGCTTAGTCGCTTAGGGTCGGTTTATAACGAATTGAATGCCGCATTGATCTCCCGTGGGGTTCAGACCACTATTGCCAGAAAAGCCCGTCGTAAGCCGATGTCGGAAACCATGGTACAGAGCACGATAGAAAATCCCATACATTCCGCATCCGCGAACACCCAGTACGAGGCTTTCGTGCAAACGACCGACTCAAGCTCCCTCGAAGCCTTTCAAACGATTCAGATGTTGCTTGGGAATTGGCGCTCTCAACTAGGTATTGCAAGCGGAGTTGCGGGTGGGGCTACAGGATTCACGAGCATTCCCGCCTATCAAACCAATGAAGTCCTCCACGCGCTATCAGGACTCCAGCAATCGGCCCCACCTTTGTACAAATTCAGGATTCAGCTAACGAAAATCTAAAAAACGTTGTCGCCGGCGAACTACAAAAACTGTCTCCGGATAGCGGAACGCGCTCGTTACCTAAAACGGAAGAAGACATAATCGATATCGTGGTGATGATCTTTGATTTTATCTTCGAAGATGCAAATTTGCCTGATGCGATTAAAGTATTGATAGGAAGGCTTCAGATACCGATTGTTAAACTGGTGATCTTAGAAAAAACTTTTCTGACCAAGAAATCCCATCCAGCCCGGCAATTACTCAATTATCTGGGGAAAGCCTCGGTAGGCCTCGACAATGATGCGTGTGAGAATAGTCCTGTTTTCGCCGAAATTCAGCGTATTATAAACCGCATTTTGTCTGACTTCGATAACGATGCGGGCATTTTCGAAACAGTGTTGGAAGAATTTTTATCGTTTGTAAGCAAGGAGGAAAAACGCACAAAAAAAACGGAGGAAAGGACCCAAAAAGCAACCGAAAGCGAAGAACAGTTACAGCTTGCCAAACAAGCGAGTACGCTTGAAATAGCCCATCGCTTGCAGGACAAGGCGGTTCCTCTGGTCATTCGAAATATTTTGGAGGACGCCTGGAAAAACGTCCTGATGTTGTCATACCTTAGACGAGATAAGGAAGTTGACGGTTGGGAAAAGGCGTTATTCGTTGTTGATCAGGTACTTTGGTTAACCGCGCCAGCCATGGACTTAGATGAAAAAAATCGAAAATTAAAAGCCCTGCCCGGGTTGATCCAAAACATACGGAAAGGTCTGGAAACCGTTTCCTACGACCCCCACAAAATGGCGTATATCTTCAAGGAATTGGAAGCCTGCAATACTGAAAGTCACGAAGCCCCTCCCAAAGTGCAAGAAAATGGACCAAAGTCAGACGACAATCTAACTAATGCCGACGCGTCAAAACGCTCCACAACGACTTCGACGGAACAGGCAAATAAACGCCAAGTAAAAGATCCCCGATCAGAAGCGCGGATTGACCTGGGTGCGGAAAATTTGCTGGATGTGGCGGGTGATCAAGCGATTACATCCTTTCAAAAGCCGGGAGACGGCATAAAGGGGACTGAAAGTCGGGTTCCAAAAGACCGGATTTCGGCGTCGAAGAGTATACCTATTCCAGCCCAACGGCAGAAAGAAGCATACGATGAGTACATCGACAAGGCGATCGCACTGGAAATTGGTCAATGGCTTGAAATTGTAGGTGAGAATAATGAGAAAACCCGCGTTAAGCTTTCGTGGAAAAGTCGGGCGACATCAACCTATGTTTTCGTTAACCAAAAAGGGATCAAGGTTATGGAAAAACCTCTTCAGGAGTTCGCGGCCGAATTATGCGATGGAAAGATTCTGATCATCGAAAACCCTGATTCACCACTGATGGATCGAGCTCTATCATCACTGATGGAAACGCTTCAAGATCCCGAGTGCAAAACAGTAAATGGATAAAAAAAAGCGTTTTCGCGGACCATAGTTGCGAGGCGAGATTCTCGGACAGCCTCCTTGTCGACCTTTTGTGGGATAATACCGCACTTTAAATTCACCAGCGGTAGTCAATTTGCACGTTTACGAACCCCCAGTTAATACGGATCATATCCGCCGGATTCTTGACGAGGATCTTGGTTCCGGAGATATCACATCGGCTATCATTCCGCCACACATTAAAGCCAGCGCCGAAATAAAAACACGGGAACCGATGGTGATGTGTGGTCAAGCCTGGTTTTCCAGTATTTTTTTGATGCTCGATGATGACGCCGAAGTATCCTGGTTCGTTGATGAAGGTGAAAATGTCGCTGACGATACCATCATCTGTACTTTGCATGGTAATGCTAGGGCGCTGATGAGCGGTGAACGCACCGCTCTTAATCTGCTACAAACGTTGTGTAGCACGGCATCCCTTTCCAGACGTTACGCGAAGGCTGTAGCAGGCACCAAAACCATCGTCCTCGATACCCGCAAAACTATTCCGGGACTGCGGGAAGCCCAAAAGTACGCGGTTCGCCGCGGTGGATGCGAAAATCATCGTTTCGGACTGTTCGATGGGGTTTTGATAAAAGAAAACCATATTTCCGCGGTCGGCTCGATTAAGGAAGCCGTCTGTAAGGCCCGCTTGTTAAACAAAGATAAGCTGATCGAGGTCGAAGTTGAAACATTGGACGAATTGAGGCAAGCCTTATCTGCCCGGGCGGATAGAATTTTGTTGGATAATTTCAAGCTTGAATCGTTAGCGCGCGCGGTTTCGATTAATAACGGTCAATCGAGTCTCGAAGCATCGGGCAACATTGATTTGGAAAATATTAAATCTATCGCGGAGACAGGCGTGGATTATATTTCAATCGGAGCTCTCACCAAAAACATTATCGCTATTGATTTATCCATGCGCGTTATGCTACAGGTTGGCAACAGTTTTGATAAGCGATAGAATAGCTGATGGGCGTTTAATAAGCAGCGACCGATAAATTACTTACAAATTGGAACTGTTCAGATTGCCCCTGAAATTCGTCGGCCCAAGGAGAAAGGTGTGGGTTTAGACCTGTAAATGGTCATTTTTTAACTCGGAAATGGCGGATTTCAGGGGTGAGTTGAATAGTTACTAGAAAATTGCTTATCACAAACAGGTGTAGGGGGGATTATGGACTTCAACGAACTGGTAGCTAAGGCTAAGGGGACGATCACGAGCACAAAAGAACTCGCTGGGAAGGTTCGCCAGGATTATGCCGCGTCGGCAGGCCTGGTGTCTTTTGTTAAAGAACAGGTGTCAAAAGAAATATTGGAAAAAAAAGAGCGAATTCCTGGTGCTATTATTGCGGTTTGGATACTGTTTCTATTGATTTTTTATGATATGGCGATTGTCGTCAATTTCGGTGTTTTTCCGGTTATTATCTACTTCACGGTACGAATGATAAAAAACGCTCCAACCAATTGAATCAATGGAATTCGAGGCCCTCTTCGGGAAAGAAGAGGGCTTTGAGATAACCTCGCAAGTCATTCAAAAAAATAAGGTTCATCCACAAAATCCGGATTGGCGGATTAGTATAATGTTCGAAAAATAGACTGTAGAGTCGTTCGATAACCTGTATGGTTGTCATGAATTCCGGGCAGCCTTTTTAGAAAAACAGATTGTTAGCCCCTCCTGGGAGACTGTCCGAGGATAGGAGTCGTCGCGAGGGAAAGCGGTTTTGAGGACAGTTTTTCGATTAAATGAGGCGAATACTTGCTGTATTTAACGACAAACCCGCCTGGAGCGGGTTTGGACCGCTAAAAGCGGCCCATAGGTGTGAAATATAGGGATGTATTTCATCAATTTAATCGAGAAAATTGGCCAAAATCCGCTTTTCCGCAGTAGGCTCTCTATTCTCGGACAGCCTCCTAGTACCTCACACCTTAAATAACCCAGTAAATAGAAGGCCTAAATGATCGACATCTTCTTATGAACAAATTTTTAGAAAATGATCGTCCGATCATCATGGGGATTTTGAATGTTACGCCTGATAGCTTCTCCGATGGAGGTAGTCATACCGACAGGGGACGTGCGGTCCGTTTTGCCTTGCAAATGGTGGGGGAGGGCGCGGATATTATTGATGTAGGTGGGGAATCCACCCGTCCCGGATCACAGCGGGTTTCAGCCGTGGAACAAATTCGAAGAGTGGTCGGCGTCATTAAATCTTTGCGACAAAGCTTACCCGATGGCTTTCCAATCAGTATCGACACCACGCTAGGGGAGGTGGCAAACGAGGCGATTGAAGCGGGAGCATCGATATTAAACGACGTTAGGGCCGGTCTTGATGATACGGGTATGTTCAAGCTATCGGCCGCGAAAAATCTCCCCATCGTCATCATGCATATGCAGGGCGTCCCAGGTGTTATGCAGGATAATCCAAGCTATGAAAATGTGGTAAAGGAGGTTCGGTCATTTCTGCTTTCCCGCGCGGAAGCCGCTCGGAGCGAGGGGGTTGCCAAACAAAATATTATAATTGACCCCGGCATCGGATTCGGTAAGACCCAAGAGCACAATCTACAATTAATCTCCAACCTCAAAGCATTTGTCGACACCGGCTACCCCGTTTTGCTGGGAACCAGTCGCAAGCGCTTTATGGGTTCCATTTGTAACGAAAAAGAGCCCAAACAACTGGTGGGTTCAACCTGCGCCACAACAACCATTGGGGTACAAGCAGGGGTTAGAATTTTCCGCGTTCACGATGTGAAACCCAACCGTCAAGCAGCCGATGTCACTCGGGTTTTACTTTGATTCGCTACACATCGCTTTCCAAAGAAACTTTACGTTCAAAGTAATGTACCCAAACTTGTTTGGCGCCATCCCATCGCATTCCGGAATGCATTTTTAAAATCATAATTCGGTATGCCTCCAAACCGGGGTAACCTTCCGCTTTAGCATCGGCTTCGGTCATATCCGAAAGCTTTTGGCGTTCCACGGCGGTAATCGTAAATTCGACGGTATCAAGCTTGAAGGTTTCCCCTGGATATGCGTAAATCCCATTACGGCGCTGCTGAGTTTTCCCGCCGGACTTGGCCGCCGCGACGAGTTTCGGATGCCGAATAAGTCGATCTATAGCACAGGTTTTTTCAGGAAAAGTATCCACGGTTCAATCGTATATTTCCAGGAATCGAATCAGTTGTAAAATAGCGTCTTCTGAGTAGGGTTTCAACGTCCATGCAAAATTCAAACTCAACGGAATAGAAAATGGAGCGTGGTTTTGGGGTTCCTTATCGATCCGAAGTCAAGCACAAACTGGCTGGAAAACGAAGAATCGCGTAAACTGAATTTATCGCCGCTAAGGTTGGTAAGAACGATAAGCCGCAAGAAAAAATGTCGCTAAGCAAATACGACAAACATTTTAAAAGGCTATCATGAAGTCTATTCCAATCTATAAATGGCCCTGAAATTGGGAACAGATCATGAATAACCTTTTAACTGGAGCGGAAGAGGTGTCAAGGAGGAGTTTGTAGCGTAGCGGAGGAATCTCCTTGACACTTCTGAAGCGTAAGTTAACCTCAATTTATGATCTGTTCTCGGTTTCAGGGCCATTTCACGTTAGAAATTACCCCCTCTTCAGGGCCATTTCATATTGGACAAGACTATGAATCCGCTAATGTTAATATAATTGGTAGGATACCATTAGTATGTTTGTTTGCAACATATGAAGGCAAAACATTGCGACTACCGATACACAATTTTAATAAGCTATTCGGAGTGCGTGTAGAGTGAAAATCCTAATCGTTGACGACCACGCTTTGTTTCGTGAAGGGTTGCGGCTACTGCTCGATAAAATCGATGATTTGGTTGAGTGTGAAGAGGCTGAAGACTGTGACACGGCGCTTAGCTGCATGCGAAACTGCGAATTTAATGTTGTTTTGTTGGATCTGCACATGCCTGGCGTAGATGGATTGGATGCTCTAGGTGTTATACGAAATGCCGATCCGACAACGCCTGTGGTGGTGTTGTCTGGAGAAGAATCTCCTTCCATCGTTCGGGCAACGATCGATGCAGGTGCGATGGGGTTCATTCACAAATCTTCACATTCAGACGATTTAATCATGGCGTTAAAGCTAATTTTGGCCGGCGGCGTTTATCTGCCACCCGCTGTTCTTACTAAGCCAACCTCAACCGAAGCCGTGGGATTAACGGATCGTGAAAAACAGGTGTTTCGGTTACTTGTTGAAGGCAAACCGAACAAACTAATAGGGCGCAACCTCGACATATCGGAAAATACCGTGAAGGCGCATCTGACCGCCATCTATCGAGCGTTGGGGGCTAAAAACAGAACGGAAGCGGTTTTTGAGGCTGCACACAGGCAAATATTGTGAGATAAAAATAATTTTTCAGAGGTCCTCTATTTTGTGTCAGATAAGCTAAAAAAAATGCGCCGTTTACAATTGTGGGCTCATTCTCATTTGGCATGATTACAACTTTATAGGCTTTTCGGATACGTGTAAAGTGAAAATTCTACTCGTAGATGACCATGCTTTGTTTCGAGAAGGGTTGCGGTTACTGCTCGACCAAATCGATGGTTTTGTCGAATGTGAAGAGGCTGAAGATTGTGATGCGGCCTTGAGGTGCATGCGAAATTGTAAATTTGATGTCGTTCTGTTGGATTTACACATGCCTGGCGTCGAAGGGTTGGATGCTATTGCTGCTGTACGAAAAGCCGACCCGACAACGTCCGTGGTTGTATTATCCGCGGAGGAATCTCCAGGCATCGTTCGAGCAACAATCGACGCGGGTGCAATGGGGTTTATCCACAAATCTTCAAATTCAAAGCATTTATTCATGGCGCTTAAGCTGATTTTAGCTGGCGGCGTTTACTTACCACCCGCTGTTCTTAATAAGCCGCCGTCAAATGATGAGGTGGAGTTTTCGACTCGCGAAAAACAGGTATTCCGGTTGCTTGTTGAAGGTAAACCGAACAAAATAATCGGACGTTATCTCAATATATCGGAAAATACCGTGAAGGCGCACCTAAGCGCTATTTACCGTTCACTAGGGGCCAAAAATAGAACAGAAGCAGTGTTCGAGGCTGCACACAGGCAAATATTGTGAGATAAAGTTAGCGATTTACTACTGGGAAGGTGACTGTTCAGATTGCCTCTGTTTTGTTTCGGAAAAAGGATCAACCGCGCAGTTTCCACGTACAAAAAAGCATTATTGCATCGCGCATTAAGGCGTTTTTGTAATGGTGCAATTGAACAAAATAGTAACGCGAGGAAGTGGTGACATAAAAAACTTTTTAAAGTGATGCTGACCCAAATTGACGAAAGTCCTGATCATTGCTTGAGGTTAACGCGAGCAACCCAAAGTATCCGCGTCCATCAATCCAGTACATCGCTGCCCCTGTTTTTGCTAGGTGCTGTGGTGTTTATAGTCGTTATGTGGGACGAGGCGCCCCGATTACAACTCGTCACCTGGCTCGTTTTGTGTTTTTTAGCCACACTGGTCCGCAGCATTGTCTGTGCCCGTATCACCCCAAAGATAGAATCCGCATCAACCTCAGAGTTAGATCGATTCGAACACTGGTTATTCTGGACCGCAATTGCCAACTCTTCGGCGATTGGTTCGGGTTTTTGGTGGATCGGTATCGAAGGTACCGATCGTTTGGTTACCGCTTTAACCCTGGTGTCCTGTATGTATGCAATAGGGGCGATGATTAATGCATCGGTTCATTTCTCGAGTTTTGTGCTGAGCATATCAGCTAATTTGGGTCAAGGAATCGTTTTCCTGGGGATAATCCGTAGCGAGTGGTACCTTTTATTTTCATCGATAGTCACCTATTTGTTACTCATTTTATTTGGCAAACAAAATTCGCGTACCTTTGCCGACTCAATCCGAATTCGCGCTGAGAATGTATTTCTTGTCGACCAACTGGCTGGAGAAAAGCAGGTAGTGGAAACTGCTCTCGCGGCAGCGAAACAAGCGAATCAATCTAAGAATCAGTTTTTGGCTTCGGCCAGCCATGATCTTCGCCAACCACTACACGCGCTCAGCCTGTTTTTTTGGAGTGCTTCAATAGGAAGGGGATGGAAGTAAAAGGGACCGGATAATCGAGAAAATCGATAAACTTATTCAAGTTCTGCAAGCGCAATTTGATAATCTGTTGGATTTGTCCCGATTCGATGCGGGTGGAATTGAAGTAGAAGAAACCATTTTTCGTCTCGACGAAATGCTCGAAAGGGTGATTGATGGACTAAGGCCGGATGCTGAAAGTAAAACCTTAAGAATTCAGGTATCGGGACCCCAATGCAGTGTTTGTTCGGATCGGCTTTTAGTTGAGAGGGTGCTATCGAATTTATTGACCAACGCGATTCGGTATACCAACGAAGGTTCCATTACCGTCACGACTACTGCTATATCCGGCTCAACCATCGAAGTTTCAATTGCCTATACAGGTATTGGCATCGCTTCGGAAGATCAGGAGCGGGTGTTTGATGACTATGCACAGTTGCATAATCCGGCGCGTAGTCGGGAGAAAGGTGCTGGTTTAGGCCTTGCGATTATAGAACGGATTGATAAATTGCTGGGCTTGGATCTTCGAATGCATTCGACGCTTGGGGTTGGTAGCGAGTTTGTTTTTCGGTTGCCGCTCTCAGATCACTCCGCGGCAGGGCCTGCACCTCTGCCAGAGGAAGAATACACCGAGGGTTACCCGGACCTTCGAGTGTGGGTCATTGAGGATGATCCCGATGTGGCGGAAGCTTTTGAAGAACAACTAAAGTCTTGGGGATGTTCCGTCTTTATGGCAAAAAACCGAACAGAGATTGAATGTGAATCGGAAAAAACTGGGGTGTGGCCTGATGTGATCTTCATCGACGATATGTTGCCTGATGGTGAACAGGGCTTGGATATCGCAAAGCTGCTAATTCAGCATCTAGACCAAGACCGGATTATTGTGCTGACGGGAAATGTAGATCGTAAAAGACAGAGTGAAATCCAGGATAGTGGATTTCGGTTGGTTGTTAAACCCGCCCACCCCGACTTGCTGAGGCAAATTATCGTATCAATTGGGAAACAAGGTTGAATTGACGGTTCCGCTCGATATTCGACCGTAATTCCGTTATAACAACGGGTGGTGGTTTCGTAGCGAAAAATACGGGCTAAATACGAAATCCGGGCGAGGATTAGCTGGATTGGGTTTTATTGCACACTTTTAATACCTATACTCGAAATCTATTGCTCTAGTCAACTACCCAAATGTCCTAGCCTGAATGGGTGATATTTATTTAAATGGATATATGAGATTATCGGCGTGTAATAAACAGAGCCTTCGTTTGTGGGTAACGGATAAACAGCGATTTTTACATGGTTCCATGACTTAGAATATGGGCTTTTAATACTAAAAACAAATGCTTGTCTAAATAATAACTTTAAGTTAATTGTACCCATAAACTTCAATTGTGACGAATCCATGCTCATAACACAATTCAAATGTAGGGCTATTTGAAATCATCAGAACAAATTTATCGATATTATTCTGAATTCCGGGCCTAATCGATCCATCGATTTCCATGCTGCATCTTTCTTTACGGAGTCCGGATAGCGAATAATTCGAAGCTTAAAACTCGCTCTAGGAGGAGCAAGATATGACCTATTGGCTCTCGAAACCCATTGAAGAACTGATTGACGAAACCGCGAAAGGGTTTGAAAAAAACCAAAAAAGCCCGCAATCTCAATGCGACGAACCTGATTTAATAGCTTCTACGGATATCCTGATTGTCGGGTCCGGTTACGGCGCCGCCATGGTGGCGTTAGCCCTTGCCGAAAAATATCCTAAAAACGCGATCTGGGTTTTTGAGCGTGGCGGCGAGTACGTACCTGGTGATTTCCCAAAGAATACTGGTGATTTACCGGGTTATCTTTCAGCCGTTTTACCAACCGGTCAACGAATCGGGCAGAAAGACGGACTTTGGGATGTGCGGGTTGGTAGGGATATCAGTTCGGTTGTTGGCAGTGGCTTGGGCGGTACATCGCTAATCAACGCCAACGTTGTATTACGGCCCGACGAACTGGAGAAGTGGCCAAAACCTAATGACGATAAAGATTTCGAATGGCACTCTAATTTACAAGATAGTTTCGAGAGAGTAGAAGATATTCTCGATGTGCAGGTACATCCTGAAGCTTCCGAAAAAGCAAAATATCAAGCATTGGAGAAACTGGCAGATTCATTAAATTTCGAGACAAAGCCTGCTCCGTTGGCGGTTAATTTTGAGGGGCCTAAGAATGGCAAAGATTATGAAAATAAAGCGGGAATAAATCAAAGGAAATGCATTGATTGCGGGAATTGCATTACCGGTTGCAATATTGGCGCTAAAAGTACGCTCAACATGAACGCCTGGCCGAAGGCGGTTGAAAAAGGCGTCAAGATTTATACCGGTGTGACCGTAAAAAAATTAGAGTATAAGCATAGTGACCAGTGTAACGAATATCCTTGGCGAATTAGAACTACTTCGACCAAAAAATTCAAACAAAAGCTGGTTGTTAGAGCCAAGTTAGTCATTTTAGCCGCGGGTACATTCGGAAGCACGGAAATACTTTACCGTTCGCGCAAAACTGACACGGAGAAGGGACTCGATTTATCCAAAAAGCTTGGGCATGGTTTTTCGGGAAATGGCGATACATTTCTGGCCGGTTTCGGTCAAAATACCGCAGTCCATGCGGTTGCAAAAAAGCCTTCTCTGTTTACCGACGGAGATGATGCTTCCTCCAAGGTAGGACCGACCATCGTGGCTTACGCCAAGGAAAAATCCAATATAAGTCGATCGTCAGGAAAATCCGATTTACTTCTGGAAGATGGAGCAACGCCCTATGGGCTGAGCCGTATCTTTTCCGAATTAATAACCACACAAGGATACCTGCGGCGCTATACAGACGATACACCGCCGGCCTGGTTTAAATCCAACAAAAACCATGATCCCATTGCCACTTCGGTATCCCTTGCCGACCATAGCCAGATCGTTCTAGCGATGGGTAAAGATCGCAGCTTCGGTAAAATTCTACCAACGAATCCGGATGGATATGTATTGCCGATTTGGCCAGATAGATCCGACCATGATGGTTCAATTGATTTTTTCGAACATTTGGATCGCCGGCTCACGGAAACAGAAGAAAACCATGATGGATTCGATGGCGGTAATTACCTTCCGAATCCGCTTTGGAAACCGGCTCCCGATGGATTCGCGGACATGGTCACCGGCGCTGACGATGTTGGTGGGCATCTTGTAACCGTCCATCCATTAGGCGGGTGCAGCATGGGTTCGAACGCCAAAAAAGGCGTGGTGAATACCGAAGGAAATGTTTTTAAGGGTCACACGGGAACCGAAACCTATGAAGGTCTTTTCGTGCTGGACGGTTCGATCATTCCAAAAGCGATCGGGGTGAACCCGCTATTAACCATTTCCGCGCTTTCGGATTACCTCGCCGATAAAATTGAATTTCCAGAGAATTCGCAAAACGAAAGCGATCCCCTAAAGGACCGTTTACCCATAACATTTTCACCGATACCACCAATTGGAAGCGGTTATCCGATTTCAAATCCGGAGGACGATACCGTTGATAGTGTTTTTAGCGAGCGATTGTTTTTGCCCCTAAATACCATCGATAAATTTAAAATCCGCGAAATTTTCTTTGGGAAGGAAGAGTCCTTAAGTCAAGAAGAAAAAAAGAAAGCGAATGATTTTCAAAACGAAGCTAAAACACTAATCCTCGAAATAGAAATTAGATTCGACCACATGCTCAAATGGTCGGAGAATCCGGACGCGGAACTGAGTGCAAATTTCAACTTCCAGTACACCGAGTCAATCCCACTTGGTCAGACCAATACTCGGCATTTAGAAAGTCATATTGAGCTCAAGCCCCTCGCGAGTTTCAAATCTACTGAAACCACAAAGTGCTCGGTTAACATGGGTCGGAGAGATATGGCAACCGGACTTTGTCAATATTTAAGAGTCGCCGGGGTCTATTTACGATTTTTATATTCTCGTACCGATGAAGTTTACTACGAAATAAAAGACTTTCTTCTAGGTCAAGGACAAAAATTTCTACCGACACGATTAAAACAAATTTTTAATTTCTCCCATAAATCTTCTCAGAAAAATACCGGGGTTGGAGATACTATCAAGCAATACTGTCGAATTGCTAAACTCCATGCGGATTGGCGCAGTATTAGTTATAAAATCGTCTCCGATGATTTGACCTTTATAGGCGCCAAAGAGTTTGCATACGGATATAAGTTTTCATCTAAAGAAAAATTTCCCTTTTTCGAGTTCGGTGTGGAAAATGTTTGGAGATCCTACGTTCATTTACCCTTCAAACTATTAGGAAACGAGTCGTCAGCCTCCAAATTCAGCAATACATTTGAAGTCGACATTGTTCGTATTTCCGGTGGCCCATCGCCGTTCCAGGTCCAAAAGTCGCCGCATACACCCGCGACAATCCTTGCTATGGCGGGGTTTGGCGCCTTTTTCCTACGTTCTTTGCTCCAAACCCACTTTTGGACTTTTGCTGCACCTTCCTACGACAAATTTGAGGAAAAAGATACCGAAAATGAAAAAAGGCTGGTCCCTCTTCCCGAAACCATCGAGTATCGTGTTAAGGAACACAGTCCAAAAAAACTGGAATCTCAACCGAAACAAACAATCTCAAACGGACTGTCACGTCTAGTTCGATACTCACCCGCGCATGGTCACCCAGCGGCGAGTCGCGAACCCTTGTTGCTTATCCACGGCTTAGTCCATGGAAGTAGGGTTTTTTGGACTGAAACCGTCAAAACTAATCTTTTGCAACACCTGCTCTCTGAAGGGTTTGACGTGTGGCTTCTGGATTATCGTACGAGTACCAATCTGCACGAGGATTTTCCATCGGACATCACCATGGATTTGATCGCCGAAGAAGATATCCCTTGGGCATTAGAGAAGGTATTCGAAACGGTCAACCAGGGGCGGGAAGAAAAGCAGGGAATCAACGTTTTCGCTCACTGCATAGGCTCGGGTGCGCTGTCTATGTCGATTTTAAAAGGTCGATTAAATCAGAAAAACGGCGATTCCATGATCAAAGCCCTAACACTACACGCGGTTACACCCTGGCTATTCGCGTCCCGTGACAATCGTACTCGTTCAAATGTGTATTCGTTGTTCAAGGAGAACGACATTATCAATTCATTGGACCCGATACCCCATAAAGACCCGAGTGTTGTCGAAATTATTCTTGATAGAATCGCCCGATCTTTACCATTACCGAAGGAACAGGAAGGTAAGCATAGGCTATACGACTGCCTCAACGGGTATGCACGCGCGGTTTGTGACAGGATGACAATATTCTATGGACGCGAATGGAATCACACTAATCTGGATTGCAGAACCCATCGAGAATTCTCCGGCATAGTGGGAAATGCGCCGATCGAGCTCATACGGCAAATTTATTTTTGTATAGTACGTACCCGTTTGACGAACCGCGAAGGATTGAACGAATACGTACGGCGCGAAAATTTCAAAAATCACTGGAAATTTCCGACATTTTTTATCCACGGAGAGGATAGTCAGGTATTTGATCCAGAATCGTCAAGACGATCGGCTTATTGCCTTGCCCGTATACGAGCCGGATTGCCCGAGACCGGAGAGCTTCGGGAAGATTTGATGGAAAAGTACGAAAAGTATCAGATTTACATAACGCTGATTAAAAACTATGGGCATATGGACCTGCTGTTTGGGAAAAACGCCTATAAAGATGTCTATCCGCATATCAGTAATTTCTTTAGGCTCACCGGCCAGCAACCCGAACAAATAAAAATCGAAAAACCTCGGTCGGATGTCTCCTTAAACCCGTACCCAATAACCGGGCCGATCATATCGAATCTCCGTGGTGATGACGCTGGAAACCAAACGCTAAAAGTATGGGCTGAGCTTGAAGATTTCTCAAACTCACATTCCCGAGATTTTAGTCTCGATACGCCGTCTGGTAAGGTGACTATCCACGGTGACGAATCCCACGGTGATGAACCTGTCGAATTTGTTGCTGATCAGAAACTACCAAGCAATATTGTATTGCAAGATATTCCCATTGAGCGGGATAACAAAGAGCAACCGGGGATAAAGCTTTGGGAAAAACCGGAATCGGATTTTCATATGGAACACGGTGTGAATTGGTGGAAAATGCCATGGTTTCGAAGGGCATTTTCGAGTGCTAAAACGTCTAAAAATCCTGCTCCGAGATTGTCGTTCGTGGCGGGATCGTGTTTACACCATGGAACTTCTTTTGAGCAACAACTTTCCGACAGTATATTCACGGAAATTTTTAAGCAGGTTGAGGGGGCGGGAGTGATTCGGAAGGTTACGGTATTGATCACATTTTATTGCTCGGAGACCAAATCTATGCTGATGCTACCGGTGATCTATTCGATCCCAGGTCTTCCTACGAACGTTTCAGACTACGTTATCGGCGGGCATTTGGCGCCAGGAGCCCGGAGTCCCGTTTAGGTAAGAAAGCTAGCCGGGCATTTGCCCATGTACCCATCTATTTCGCGGTGGACGATCACGAAATCGAGAACGACTTTGAGGGAGATAATCGACACACCAGGAATTTTCGGATTGGACGCCAGGAAGCTGCCGTTATGCAGATTCATAGCCGAAAGTACGAGCATCGTAAACCAAAATTGTGGTATTCATTTGTGAGTGCCGGGTTTCCGTTTTTTGTCTTCGATACACGTACCGGTCGACAACCGGACGATCCGTATAAAGCTAATCGACAAGAAAGGAACACGATAATCTCCGATCCACGGCAATGGGACGATTTCGAGACGTGGCTAAGGAAAAATAGTGAAAGTGATGGTCCTCTGTTTATTGCTAGTGGTTCACCGATAGGTCCTGTTCGGAGTGCTTTTAGTACTTTCCCGAGTCTGACTCCGCATTCTGATGGATTGCTTGGATACCCAGGATTTCTGAGTGAAGTAGCTAAGTTGCTTGCTCAGCATGAATTAAGCAACAGAATTATCTGGTTAAGTGGAAATCCTCATTTATCCAGTGTTAACGAACTGGAATTTAGCTATAAGAATGAAAAACCAATCGCAAAGATTCTAAATATCACCGCATCGGGTTTGTTCGCCCCACTCCCCTTTATCAACAATCATAAAGGTGATTATGGTTGGATGAATTCAAACAATAAGAACCTAACTCGGCAGTCGTGAGTTAACAGCGAGAAAAGCGGGGCAAAACTACCCTCTCCATCGTAGTATGTTTGATGAAAAATTTTGAAGATCGCAGAGAATTAGAGCATAGAACGCCTCATTCAGTTTAATCGTCATCTATTTCATCGGAAACAGCCATCAAGCGGGCACGGATCTGTTGAATCATGCCATTTTCCTCAAGTCGAAAGAATTGTTTGAGGAACAATGGCGCTAAAATTTGCTTGACGGTTTTCTCCGATGGCAAATCACGCGATTGAGTGCGAAGATAAAGCGAGTGCTCAGACCAAATCGTATCTTGATACTGGAGCGCAATCAATTGCATTAACCCCAAGGCAATGGAGGCACAGAGCACGAAGATTTCATAGGCTCGCCAGCACGCTTGAACGGTATGAATATCCTGGGGCTGTGGGGCTTTGAGAAGACGATTGGAAAAGGGGCGTCTAGAATGTTTTGGCAATTTTTTAGTCCAAAAACGAAATTTAAAGGCGCCGATCACATGCTTTAACATCGCGAACATGATTTCAATGCGGGTTCTAGCACAATACAGTTCAACGGCATCAATGGCTGACAGCGTTAAATCGGAACTCATTAGAACCATTGGGCCTTTTGAGGTGACGGCGAGAATAAATAACACCTGATCAGCGATGGGCCGCCATAACAGTGTAAGCGTCATAACCCGGATGGATTCGGTTTTACCGTAGACTTGACAGGTCACCGTCTCAAACAAATGAAGGTGGTCGAAGCATTCTCTTAAACACACTTTCTCGCCATAGAGCGGCTGAGGTCCGGGTCGAGAGGCGGGTTTCGGTGGCGCGGGGAAATAACCCACATAGCTATTCTTGGCTTTGACCAGCACCTCAACCCACCGCGCCTGATGCTGGATTGAATAATAGTGGCAAGCTCGAAATACGCCCCCGGTTGAAAAAAAGGCATCCAACACCAAATAACACAGACAGTGATTCGTCACCGCAAAATGAATCGCCATGGCCACCAAGCGGTCGGTGAGCTTGATCCGACATGGATTATCGCGCTCGTCGTTCAACCCTAAATGAGCCCATCCCTGATGAATTTGAAGCTGCAAAGGACAACAAAAACAAGCGGATAACGACCCGATCAAGATGCCAATGCTGCCCCAACATTGGGCCCGAAAATAGCCGGGTTTCGTTTGCGTCTCCGATGACTCGTGCATCGATACCACGCCGGGCATCTTGCGTCCATCTTTGATCACCGCGGTATGGTCACCCAGAAGTATCGCTCGTCCAGCTACTTCAACGGATTTTCCTTGGCGATTCACAAAATCTTGCCAAGCATCGAGCAACGCCCCATAGACATACGCTTTGGATCTAAAAAAACGGAGCAAGCGGTAATAACCAAGTTCATCTAATAGCCAGAAACGACACAACGACGTCACGCCGATCATTTCTCCTGCCCCCATAAATCCAATCACAATGGCGCAGAACAACAACCAAGTACTCGATCTGGAAAAAACGCTTTGAAAGCTTTCTAAACTCTGAGAAATATACTGTTGCACGGGGTCTCCTCCTTCCATCTGTACTTCTACAAAGAAAAGAAGGATCCGTGTTTTTTTAGCAAATGTCTAGTCGTAATTATCGATTTCTATTTTCTACACTACTCATCTTTTATGAACACCAGTGGGCAATCTTAAAGCGCAGAGCTATCAATGGGTGATAAGACTTTCTTCCGTTGGTCGAGGTGACACATCGAAAAAATGAATTCAGGGCCTGAATAGTTACGTCAAATCGGATAGAACTCGTGACTGACGAGTTACAATAAATGGATAAACGAATTGATTTTGATCCTTTTTTGCAAATTCAATTAACCGGTAAATTTGCTCAGTTGTTAAATACGTAATACGACCCGTGTCTTCCTTTAGTCGCTTTATGACTAATGGTTTATGATTAATCCATTTCCATTCAACGGCCTTGTTAAATAGGTGAGATAGAACAGCTAACTCTCTATAAATAGTTCCATTTGCTGCGTCTTCACTCAGCCGATTTTTTTTATAACGCTCAATATCGAATGTGGATATTTTGATTAAAGGCTTTTCTGCAAAAAAAGGAATCAGGTGAAAATTAAATCGTTCATTTTTTTTGGGGATATCCTTCCCGCCTTCTTCTCCTAACTGGGTTAGGTATTTTTTAGCTGCTTCTCTGAATCCTAATGATAGTTTTCGTCCCTTTGGAAGATTAAGTCTGTCATTTCGCGCATCAGCTCGAGCATTTTCGATAAAATCTTCGGCCTGTTTACGAGTCACACCTTCAGACTCTTTCCCGATAACGCGATGTATGCGCTGCCTGTCAACCATAATATTTACTGAATAACGGCCATCTCCATCCCTCAAACGCTCAAAACAAATACCATGTTCAACGATTTTTTCTCCAACCATTGTCTTGCGAACGAAAGAACGGGTTAGTTTTAAATACTTGGAAGCCATGCTTATTCTCCAACGTCAAAAAGGCACATCATTATCAAATTCATCAAAACCATTTTTAGTTGGAGCATTGGGGGGAGACAGTTTTTGTTGTAGCTCAGACAAGTTCTTCTCTCCATCAGCTACAGCTTTTATTTCAGGCCAAAACTTCCTTATAGTTTGAAAATCACAACCATCTTCATAATAATCCCCGTTCCCATACCAAAATTCTTTGATTTCCCTAATGATCTTCCAGGTAACTTCTTCTTCATAAGTAAGTAACTGAGGATAATAAATTGCTAATTTGACCAAACGATCTGAATCAAAGACATCCCAGATGTTGTTGGTAGCATCTACGCCTGACGCACTTTCATTATTAATGGAAAAATCTTCTCGTTCCAATGCTTGATCAATCGCCCACTCAATAACAGAAGTTGTTGACCTTCTCTGTTTTCGAGCTAGTAGCTCGAGGCCAAATCGAAGTCGTGGGTTAAGTCTAATTGTGACGCTCTCGGTTTTGGCCGAACCGCTTTTTTTGGGTTTAATTGCCATATGCCAGCCTATGTAATTTCTTTATTGTTCTCGATTATTCTACCATACAATAAATTATTTGCAATACTGCATTCAATATGCTTACAATTGCCTTACGTCCCACAACATACTGCGGTTTCCTATTTATGCCTATACAAGATATCGAAATACGAAAAGTCGTGATGCTACCTGATGGACGAATGGATTCTCGAAATACTGCTACGTATATGGGGTTAGCAGATAAAACCTTGGCAATGATGCGATGCGAAGGCACCGGACCCAAATTTATAAAACGAGGAAGAATTTTCTATTACAAAGAGGATATTGATGAATGGCTTAACAGCGAAGGGCGACATACAAGCACCGCCCAGGTCAGGCAAGCAATAAGCAAATAATCGTTAAGAATTTAATCCTTGCTGCAGAGGTAGTCGCAGCAAGGTCGCATGTACAAACTTTTTCGATGACAAAACTACCGATTTCAATTAAGGAGGGTAATGTTGCCCCTGGCTGAAATTCATAATCTTCTCAATAGATTAGAAAAAGTCAAAAAGTTAACATCGAGAAAACATGTTGAATCTTATTCGGCGTTATGTCCTTCGCATGACGACCGAAACCCAAGCCTGTGTATCGATTTAACTTTCGACGGTCGAATTTTACTTTTTTGTCGCGCCGGTTGTGGCGCTATGGATGTCTTGGATGCTGTCAGCTTAAAGATGACCGATTTATTTCCAGATAACAACTACAGGCGACCACCCGGACCAACGAGAAAAGAGATAGATTACGCTTTCGCGGTTTCCGAAATTGTCAAACATGATGTGAAAGAACAAAGAGCACATTCGCAAGACGATGTTGAATCCATTCAAAGAGCTATATCAACTTTGAATCAAGCATTAGAGGCTGCAAAATGCCGCTAATTGTTCCAGAATTCCTTGATCCGATTCATCAAAATGTAACTAGTCCGCCTGGCAAACCGAATGTTGCGAATCTGAATAAACCTATTAGTCAAATTAAAAGTGAGGCTTTAGATAACGTACTCAAGCTGGTTAGTAAAGTGGATTTTTATGTTGTTTGTAAAAATTTGGGATGGATCCCAAAGGTTGTCAATAGTGTAGAACGACCACCGCAACAAAAGCATTATAAGGTCGCTATCATTCATGAGCTAATGCGTGTTGCTAAAACACACAATTGGCATTTAATCCGAGATGAAGGCTATTCGTATATCTACAACGGTGCATTCTGGATATCCCTTGATAAACCGGAATTGAAGAATCTATTGAAGGATGTTGCTATTAAGCAGGGATACCCGGAAATTGAGGCGCGCGATAGTAGTTTCATCAATAAATTGTATGATCAGGCGCTACAGGATGGTTTTTTTCAGGAAAAGCGATTCGAAAAACAATCGATGATTAATCTGCAAAACGGTACACTCGTTTTAAATGCTGATGGCGTTAAACTGAAACAATTCAATTATAAAGATTTGTTAACGCACCAATTACCCTTCTGTTACGAATTAGAAGTTATTAATCATATTTTTTTGAAGTTCTTAGATGAGGTTTTGCCGGACAAAGAAACACAAAAAACCTTGCAAGAGGTAATCGGCTATCTGTTTATTAAAGGATTGAAGCTGGAAAAGATTGTTTTTCTATATGGTACTGGCGCAAATGGCAAAAGCGTCATTTTTGAGGTAATCAATGGATTGTTGGGTGATGAAAATATCAGCCATTTTTCACTGGAAAGTCTGACAGATGGTACTGGATATTTTCGGGCTAAGATCAAAGATAAAATCGTTAATTACGGTACGGATATTAAGCTCAGTAAAATAGACGCAGGTATGTTTAAAACGCTTGCCAGTGGAGAACCAATAGAAGCGCGCTTGCCCTATGGGGAACCCTTTATTATTTCGGATTATGCAAAACTGATTTTTAACGTTAATCGTTTGGCCAACGCGAACATAGAACATACCCATGGGTTCTATCGGCGTATATTAATTATTCCGTTTAATCAAACAATTGCAGATGAAAATCAAAACAAGCGATTGCATGAACAAATTTTGAAAAATAAGGCGGGTGTACTGAACTGGGTTATAGAAGGCGCTGAAAGAGTTCTTAGAAATCAAGATATCATTGTATCCAATGAATGTCGGAAATTTAAGGCTGATTTTATCCGGGAAACCGATAGCGTAGCGATGTATATGGAAAGCGTTGGATATATCAGTGATGACATGAAAAGAGTAATGCTGAAAGAATTATATTGTAGTTATAAAGATTTTTGTGGCGAAGATAATTATCGAGCATTAGGCAAAGGAAATTTTTCAAAAAGATTGGAAGCGATAGGTTTTGGTAAAGATAAAAGTGAGCATGGAATTTATTTCAAAATATCTATAAAACGGAAATAAAAAAATTTATAGAAATTGGTCATAAATTAAACTTCATTTTTTCAGGAACACTGAATCTATAAGGGCTGGAAGCCTGAATAATTATTTTTAAAACTTCATGGGTTTGTCAGCGGATTTTCAGGGTTCGTGTTTTTGCCTGAAATTCCCTGAAAAACTCTGAAAAATCAACAAGTGTATCTTCAGGCATAAAAACCAATAGAACTAGTTGGTTAAAGTCGATCCTGAAAACCTGAAAAAAAGAAATTAACCTTTAATTGACTTAGAAATCATGAATACAACAGCCATTCAAATAAAAGCTAACCAGGATAATGCTCAAAATTCGACTGGACCTAAAACTGAACAAGGAAAACAGGTTGTTGCCGGTAATGCGATCAAGCACGGCATATTTTCAAAACAGCTGATTCTTTCGGATGAAGACCCGATTGATTATCAGATTATGCTTGATGGCTTGCAAACAGAACTCAAGCCGGTTGGTATACTTGAGCAAACGCTAGTTGAACGCATTGTCGTAACACTATGGCGGCAAAGACGATTAGTCAGTTCGGAAACCGCTCATATCGAATTGGAAAGACGACCATCAGATATAGTTTCCGACGTCAACAAGGCGATGAATTTTGGCTTCATGTCAGACAATCTACTTAAAGAAGACGATATTACGGAATTTGATCAGGAACAATATCAATGGTGTCAGTCTATTATTCAGGAATACGAAAATATTGAACCGGATAAGGCGACCGATGTTATAACCCTAAAAGAAAAAGCGCCGCTGATTCATCGACAATTATCAGAAGAAGCTGAAACCGATCAACAAACAATCGCCGAATACCTGAGTGAATGGGAACAGCGGTTGGATTACTTCGTTGATCTTATAAAATATTGTCAGGCACAAATCCAAAAAGCTAATCAAAGACCCTTAATACTGGAACTTGCGAAATTGGTGCAGAGTAAGAATGCTATTTTGCAAGGTAAATTACTTGATACGCTACCGAAATATCAGGTAATGCTGGATAATGAGTTGTATAAAGCGGTCAAGGCGTTAAGAGACACACAGAAATGGCGGATGGAAGCTTTGGGTTGTGTGACAGAAGAAAATGGCTTTGTTTTGGAAAATGACTCATAAATTAATAGTTTTGAACTCGGTAACGTACTCAATTTTAATCATTGTCATGATACGGTAGTTACAAAAAACTTTTGGAATTGAGGTGGGTGATCAAATTTTAAATGAATAAAGGTGACGCGCCTATAGAGAGGTCGCTTCTATCGCTCTTTATAACGTTTCATAAAAAACGGCTCGGATCGATGCGGGCGTATTAGAATGGTTCAGGGCCTTCGAAAAAGGCTACCAACCTCGGATTCATGCCATCCTAAGATGGTTACCTATGAGGCTCGGAAAAACAATCTCTTAAAACACTCTGAAAACCGTTAAGTTTTAAGAGATCGGTTTCAAAAGGCGACCTAAACGGATCATTGAAGATAAATATCTGAACGTCTGGTACGGTTCTAAAGCGGTCGTTCGGGGAATCAGGCCGATTGGCGGCTATCGGCCAGAAGCGGTCATTAAGTAAATTCGAATATCGGCATTTGAATGTCCGCTCTTCCGTTTCATCTTAGATTGGCACGTACCAGTTAACGGATAACGTCCCGAATGTCACCGACAACCACAATTGCGGTATTAGTCGAATTCCCTCCAGACATAATCCAGCAATACCCTGTCCTCGGCTGTCCCCTACGCCTAGAAAACTGGATAGTATTCTTCGACAAGTTGGTAAAAAAGGGTCCGCTACGGGCGATGGCGTTCGTAACGGGGAACGCCATCGCTCAGGCTGGTTCCCCGCCAACCGGCAAATACAGCATGATCGCGTCCTTGCGGTGGGGTGTTTACACCAAGGATATTAGTCTACATCAAGTGCTGCATTAGTACTCCATTCAGGTTATATTGATGGAGTACTAATCAAAAAGCGATTGCGAACATAGCCTAGCATAACATAGGATTTAGTGGCGGCACCGCAGTCAACCCGCCATCGCCGAATTCGACTGGCCGTTCCAGAAGGCCCTCGACTATGCGAAATCCTGCTTCCCCACAGGGAAGAGAATCTAAACCCACATCATTCTTTATATTCAGCCTTCAAGAATTCTACTATGTAAGATATCTGTAAATCATTCAGCTGTCCTGTACCATATTGGGGACCGGAATGGCCTTTATTGGAATTGCCAATTATCGAAGTATCAAAAAGGAAATCACCTCCGCAACCGCCGTTAGCATCTAATTCATATTCAAACCCCAGTTTCTCTGGATCAAAATCCCGGCTACCTACACAGAATCGATTCACCCTTTTGTTTTCCGGTTTTAACAATTCGATCATATTCGGAATAGATCCATTGTGTAAATATGGGGCTGTTGCCCAAATACCATTTAGAGGGCGCCCCTTATAAACGCTTAACCCTTTTCTATTGGCCTTATCAATTCGATTACGGTCTCCGGAAAATTCTTCAATAGCTCCAGGTATTAAAGCGCTAAAAATAGATTTAAACCATACTTCAACTAGAGTATCACCTATAAGCAAGGTGGTAGGTACATTTTCATTTTCATCTATATCTTCATCTACAGGTATGAATGTACGGTCAACGAAGTTTTGCGCCATCTCCGGATCAGTCTTGATTACATCAAGTTTATTCAAAACAATTGGGATGAAATCAACCTGATCTTGGTGTCGATCTAACACCGCATGACAAGTCTGGGAAGGCGTTTTATAAAGCTCAGCACCCCTTTCCCTTGCCATTAATTAGTCTCTTGTCAATTGGCGGAAGACCAAATTTTGGATCAATCCATTTTGGTGAGCGTAGGTTAACCACCAGTTGTTGTAAGTCCTTCAAATTCCCGAATTGAACGCTGTTCTTCTTTGGTTTCTGCGGATTGAATGTTGCAAATACGCCCAATACTTCTGTTGTATTTCGTGATAAAGAACCAACAGACACACCATTCCACTGATTATGCGGCTGCTGATGTGTGTCCCATAGAAATGGATAGCTGACAGGAGCATTAGGAACCTGAATATTTCTATCGTCGCGCACTTGTTTATAAGCAACGGTATTGAATATTAATGTGACAGCGTCCAACCGTGCTTTCCCCCACGGATTATCTGGCTTGCGCTGCTTTACAAATAATCCAAATCGCTCAGCTGCTTGCTTTAAGTTCGTACGTAAATTGGCTTCATCCCGTACTCTCCCAGCAAACCGCGAGAACTTAGCGTCATCCTCTGCCGTTTCGGTAAGCGACTTACCTAATTCAGAAATCAGTGCGAAAAAATCCGCGTTGGTTCCCACGCCATCTATGAGAGAAGTCTTCCCTTTGTAATTAAATTCGCTAGTATGGCAGGCCGCACAGGTCATACCGATCCATGGGCCATTAACTTCTTTATCGCCAATGAAGCCAGGGCCTTCATCTTTCACAAAGCCAATGGGCAATTTATCTGAGTTATAAACATCATTGGTAGCTAAAGGGTCTGGTAGATAACCGAAACGCCGTAATTTATCTTCGAGAAATAGTTTGGTAGACGAGGCTCGCTCGAGTGACAGGAACCAATCATACTTGAGTAGCTGCGAGCTCTGGTTGGTTTGGTAAAATGCCTTTCTATCACTTTCATCCCAATTTTGGGACAATGCTGGATCTTTTGGTTTGTATCTGTAGGTACCGCACGCAATTACACCTAACACTACGACTATAATTAAAGTTACTCTTAACATAGGATACTCCACATTATTTTAGTATTTAAAATAGCTATTCTCATATTATTATCTGATTACCTGAATCCGTGATTTTCCAATTCTTGCACGGTATTTTACTTTTACTGTCATTCAAAAAAATCTCGGCCTTTTTCTAATAGGAATTTTAAAAATCGCCGATTAGGCTGCTTATACACCAATCCCACCCTAGAAATAAAGGACTCAATTGGGTCATTTTAATGATCATCCCTTTTTAACATGCCCTAAAGCATTCTAAAGCATTCGAAAAATGGGGTTAAGTGGTAAAAATGTATTCTAGAGAAATTCGGAGAGTTTTGAGGATTCCAAAGCGGGGGAAGTCCCGGTAATTAATAGATTCCTCCGGCGGCAGGCACGCGTCAGCCTACGAAGACATCGATTCGCATTACTTATGAGGTGATGGGTGTGGGGTCGAACGACTATCCGCTTACTTAATCGGTGATATGCCACGTAAAAGGCCCCTGATTGCGGCGTTAATCCTGTTTCAACGGTAACCCTCTGGATGTCGCCTTTGGGTCGTAATTCGCCTATCGCTTAACTGATCCGAATGCCTGGTTTGAGTATGGAGCAGACGTTCGTCTGAGTCTCTTGACCGTCTGGTTTCGGCCAGAAGCCGACATTCAAGGTTTAACCAAATTTGTTACCGAAAAAATAAACACAGCGGAGGGCTGTTCACTCGTCACTTCCTAGCTTAAACTGTACGCTTACGGATGATCTCAAGAATGGCAGAGTAGTTCTTAATGTAGGAATTGACGGACATTTGCTCCACAAATTCGGCAATCCAATCACTACAGAAGACAGATATTTGGAGTATAATTTGACTATGGATTTTCCTTTTCCGTCTTACAAAAGTCCGCCGCTTAACGAGGTCTCGATTGGCTTACAGTTCCAACCCCTGGAAAAGCTGAAGATTCCTCATTTTGGTCTATTCTGGGATCTAATTCGGAAGGATTTCCCTAGCGTTGAGCACGCTCCACCCATCCTTAACAAGAAACTGGAGCCTGGTGCGTCGGTCCCGCTCCCGCGCGTCTGGTTTATCGAAAATAGCGAAACACAATTGTTACAACTCCAACCTGACCGCATCAACTTTAATTGGCGCCTACGAGAAAACGCCGACCCTTATCCGCGCTTCCATACGATTGCCCCCCAATTTTTCAGATTACTCGAGGCATTCGAGCAATTCCTAATCAAAGCCGACATTGGCGTTATTTTTCCGACGGTAGCCGAATTAACCTATGTCAACATGTTCGTGCAGGGCAGGGAATGGAACACGACAAGGGACTTCGCCGCTGTGTTCAAGGATTTCACCTGGGTTGGAGAAAAAGAGCGTTTTCTCCCATATCCTACAAACATGAGCTGGGCTGTTTCCTTCGAACTCCCAGATCAGAAAGGGATGCTCAACGCACGCCTTAACGAAGGGTTCCGTGTTGCCGATGAGAAAAAGGTTTTGCAACTAGAAATGGTGGCCAACTACCCAGTTCAGGACGTTTCGTCCCATTCGCTCCAACCTTGGTACGCGCTGGCCCACGAATGGATAGTGAAAGGTTTCGATGACCTGACACAACCTAAGACCCAGAAGACCTACTGGGGGCGTGAAGCATGACACGCGAAGAACCCCTTCCTAATGGCGCGATAAACGCCGGCAACTTCCTTAGCTGGGATCAGTATATCAACTCCGGGGCTGAGGAAAATCTGATGATTGGGGACACTGTCCGCCCCGTGGAAATTCCCCGCGCCACAGCAGTTACTTCTACTTCCCAATGTATGATGATATCTGGTAATACGACGTCAGTCGTGTTGCTAGATATCATAGTGAAGTTGAAAGAGCCTGTAGTTTGGAATTCGATCACGGATAACAATTACAATGAAAATTTGGGCGATCCCACGTTAGCTGTCTTCGATGAGTTACAGAAGATTCGGGCGGATGAGACCCGCTTCCGGGCATTATTTCGCGAATTTCAATCCCTAGCAGTTGTTCGTGAACGGGAGTCTATCGCAATCCGTCTGGAAGTGTTGTTGGGGGATTTTCAAGACGATTACGGTCGCTGCCTTGACGCCGAATCGATGCGCACCTTCGTTGCCCTCTATTCGCTGCATCCAGAGTTGCGACGACCGATTATTACAGCGGCCGAGAACGGTAATCTATTTGCAGAGTGGAAAACCGACGAAGGGAAACGATTCCTGGGCCTTGAGATGTTACCGACGCATCAAGTTCAGTTTGTGGCTATTCGCCCTGATGCAAAGTATCCTCAGCTAAGTAATTATACTTCAGGGTTAACGTCTGTCGAGCAACTCCATATAGACCTCGCGTCCTACGACATCCTGGCTTGGGCTTGTGCAACTTGAAAGATGATCCGCTACCGCCGCAGGATCACGTATCGCGATGGTGTAAGCCTTCCCAGATGGATCAGGGAGCCGTGGGCATTACCGCTTTCGTGTTAGAGGAAAAGGATAAAGATGATGCCCTCTCGGTTAATTGGCTAGAATTCCTGAAGTGTGATGATCGCGTCTCGGAGATAGCGGAGATTCAGCAGATACTTGCCGTAAAGATGAATAGAGTCAGTAAGAATTCTCGCATCGCCGTCCTTAATGTCGCTCAATCTTTTGCTGCAATTGATAGGGTTCTGAAAGGGAAATTAAATATTACTGTTCTACATAGTCCAACCAGGGTAGAGGGCCGGTGGGATGACCCATCGCATTCGAGTATCTACGGCCTGCCACGCAAAGAGGATCGCCTAACTGCGGCGACGGCGCTACGCGATGTAATTACTGAGGTGCATCCGGCATCTCCAGTTTCAACGTAGCTAAGTCGTCGCCTAAGTTATGGATATCGGACCTTGATCGACTGTTTCAGGAAGTGCGAACGTCTCCTCAGGGTCGGAATTTGCCTTTCACTTAGAAGGTCTGAGTGACCGGTTTGAGTATTAATCAGATGTTCGTTGGTTGTTAGTGAATGGCAGGAACTGGTCGGTAAGCGGCCATTGAGAACAGCCGCTTCCGACCATATTCGCATTCAAACTTCAGTTTTCTCCGCGATTTCTAGTGCGTCATCAACTTCGATACCGAGGTAACGAACGGTACTTTCCAATCTTGTATGGCCCAATAACAACTGAACCGCTCTCAAGTTCTTAGTCCGTGGATAAATTAAAGTGGCTTTGGTTCGACGAAGCGAATGGGTCCCATATGCTGCAGGGTCAAAACCAGTGGATGTTACCCAAGATTCTACAATCCTGGCATATTGTCGTGTCGATAAATGTGGAGATTTTCTGATTCGATTTGGGAAAAGGTAATCATCTTTGGCAAGCTTAGTATGGTTAACCCATTCAAAAATAGCATCTCGTGTTTGTTGCATCATTTCGAACCGAACGGTTTGTTGGGTTTTCTGCTGCATCACCATTGCTCTTTCTGCGATTTGATCTCCGTGAGTCAAATCCCGAACGCGTAACTTCATGAGATCACATGCACGTAATTTGCTATCAATGGCTAAGTTGAATAAGGCCAGATCACGAATTCGATTCGTGATTTGCAAACGAATCCGGATTGCCCAGATTTCTTTTAGTTTTAGCGGTGGCTTTTGACCCACTAGTTTGCCCTTGTTCCACGATCCCTTTTTGTTATGTGAGTTGGTCGATTGTTCCATGATTGGTTCCTCTTGCGTTGAAAGGAACCGAATTATTTACCATGTGAAATGGTCGCTTACCGAAACAAAAGTGGTTATTCCGAGGGGCTACTGTTGGAAATGGATTAGCGCTTCGCATAACTGGCCGTCGTAAGCCGCACAACAAGGAACGACCAGCGCGGTTTGTGGCATTCCAAGCTGGCGCTATACCTAGTTGTCTTTGTTTTCCTACTTGATTACATTATTACTCATTATCAAAATAGTCGGAATCTAGTTTCTTGATCTCATATTGGCCAACCGTTGAGACCCCAACATTATGTTCTGCCATAAGCCTCGAAAGATGTTCGCCATCAATCAAGATAATTTTTGATTCGATAAGCGAGGCATATTCGCTAGCTTCTTTAGTAAAAGATGACGTTGTAATGAATACGCCTTTTCGCGCACGTTGCCCCTGTAACGCACCTGCGAATTTTTGAATTTCAGGACGGCCAACCGAACCTTCCCATCGTTTAGCTTGAATGTATATGACATCTAGGCCGAGACGGTCTTCATTGATTATGCCATCTATGCCACCGTCACCGCTTTTACCTAAAGCTTTTCCAGCATCTTGTCGATTACCGCCATACCCCATTTTTACAAGGAGATCGACAACCAAACGTTCAAAGAATGAAGGAGAAGCTTCTTTGACTGAGCTCAGTATTTCAGACTCAAGAACTGAGCGGAGTTTTTTATAAGCAGATGCAAGGACATCTTCTGGTGTTAGGATTAATTCCTGCTCAGATGAAGGCTCTGCCTGTGATTTGTTTTCGCTTTTATCCTTTTTACGGCTCTTGAACTCGATAAATCCGGGGTACCACTCAAGTATTGACTTATCAATTTTTGTTGGATTTGTTTCGAGTAGCTCAGTGCCTTTTGGTGTGATGTTAAAAACTCCACGCTTTGGTGATGCAAGTAAACCCGCCTGTTTGAGGTAAGAGCGTGCCCAGCCAACGCGGTTATTGAAAACAGCTTGATTACCACTCAGAAGAAGTTCGATTCTTTCTTCTGCTGTAAGGCCAAATTCATCGGCCAGTTCTTCGGCCGCCTGACTGACTTTGTGTTCCTTGCCATCCGATGCCAGTTTCAGAACTGGTCGCATGAGTGTTTGGTAGTCTGGAATTGCCACAATTCTTAGGGTCCTTTTTAATGTGAATTCGTATGACCCCTATGAATAGGGGGCGGTAAGCTCCTTTTCAGTTTAAAATTAGTATTTAAGTGTAATTTCCGTGTAACATGGCAAAGAAATTATATGATAATTTTAGAAATATAGAGAAGTTAGAACCCTACAGATCTACGATAAAATGTCCTAAGTAGAATAACTTAGAACATTTTGCAAATATACAGCATGTTTGATTTGAATACTGAAAATCCTCGTGTCGGCAGTTCAATTCTGTCCCTGGGCACCAATCAAAACAAAGGGTTATAGCAAAGCCCAGGAATTAGCATTTCTTCGGTGATATGCAGGTGATATGGTGGAGACCAAAAACCCACCAAAAGCTACAAAAAGCCCTCGATCAAAACGCCATAACCAAACGCAATTCTTAGCCCGCCAACGGGACGCGAAATCGGTTTGTTGAGGGTTAAAAGTGGACTGCCTGGTTACTGAACTGGCGCGCAACAGGCTACTGGCCTGCTTACGCTACATAATTGATTAATGCGAAACTGGCCCGTATCTGAAACCGTTGGACTTGCTCCACCGGTAAAACTCCATCCAGAGCACGAAAGACTTTCTTTAGAAGGTCTGATCCAAGCATCAGCAAAAGAAATAAAATCTGGAAAACCAACAGTGTTTAAGTATTCTTCGTACGTACACATGCGGCCTTCAGGAGGATAATCTTGCTGACATGATTCTGTTAATGTGCGATACCCCGCATCGCCGAGATGTGTTGTAGTTGTCACGCCAACAAACTGAAACACAGGACTGCTAGATCCAGGTAATCCCGAAGGGTCCTCAGGTCCAATATTCCCTTGAAACCCCATATCACCTTGCGGACCCTCCGGCCCGTAATATTCCACGATACCCGCGTCTCGAATTTTTTACACAGGACCGTAGCAGGAACCAAGCGAAGGCTACCGTTTGAGTTCTTGGCACAGGCATCAATAGTTTGTGCCTTGGCGAATATGGGGAAAGAAAAGAGTAAAACAGCCGCCATTATTATTCGCAATACGTTCATCGATCCCCACTATTCTCAAAAAGTATTTGGCTACCCTTTTAAGAATAGTGAGTTTTCGACGGGCCGCTACGGATAATCAAGCATGTTTTTATGGACACAAAAAAGTCTCACTCGAAATAATCTAGGCAGAGCTTTGGTGTAGCAAAGTTTACTCGGGTGGCGTCCTTGACTAATGTCCAATGATAAATATCTGAACGTCTGGAATCTGCTCCGAAGCGGACATTCAGAAAGCCACGTTGAATGACGACTGTCGGCCAGGAGCCGCCATTTGATGCGCACTAATATCCCTCTGTCTTTCCACAGCATAATATACTGCCACCAAAGTCTATTCCAATCTATAAATGGCCCTGAAATTGGGAACAGATCATGAATAACCTTTTAACTGGAGCGGAAGAGGTGTCAAGGAGGAGTTTGTAGCGTAGCGGAGGAATCTCCTTGACACTTCTGAAGCGTAAGTTAACCTCAATTTATGATCTGTTCTCGGTTTCAGGGCCATTTCACGTTAGAAATTACCCCCTCTTCAGGGCCATTTCATATTGGACAAGACTCACCTTTTTAACTTGTGGATTTAGTATGCAATGGCCGAAGTTGCCTTTGCCAAATATTCCTTGAATTGGTTGGCAATTTGAGTAGGTATGGCTATCATCCGGCGATACCCGGTTTCTGCATATCACCTAAGGAGTGATTATGAAAAGAGGAACTTTGGTCGCAATATATGCTTTGGTACTAAATGCGTACTTCGATTCAGGTTCAACCCTTAAGTATGGAGTTAAACCCTGAAACAATCTGCATTGAAGAAAACCCAAAAGTCATTGTCGGTGATTTCCTGTCCGTTGTTCGAAATCGGCTCAAGCACCACGGAATAGACACGCGTGTGTTCGACAGCCCGGACCCAAATGAATGTGAGTACATTTTGACCTACACGGCATTAAAGAGCTGGGATTTCACTACCTATTTGCACCATGCGGAATTACGACTTGAGCGAAACGGGCAAAAGGTTGCAACTGCGCAGTATCACCTGCGTAACAAAGGTGGTCTTTCTTTGATGAAGTGGCAGAGTACACAGACCAAGATGGATCCAGTGATTGATCAGTTACTTGGTAAGTAGTGCGGCGGACCTGTGTACCTCCTAAGGCCGCTGATCTCCGCCATCTAGTTTCAACAGCAACCATCTGAACGGCCACTTTGGGTCGGAGTCTGCTGGTCCGCTTAACAGGTTAGAATGACCGCAATGAGTATGAACCGGTCATTCGCCTGAAACTCTCGACTGGCCGGAATTGGCCAGATTCCTGCCATTCGCAACACGCATGGATTTAAGGAAGAAGCAAGGGTCAGTGCGATAGGGCAGTTTCATACAAAAATTTCCAGCTTTGGCTTTGGTTTCCAAACCGTCGAATGAAAATAAATAAATTTTTGCCGTCGGGATTGACAGCATTTTCCCGACAAAACTGGCTTTCAATTGCATCCGAATCCATATCATCTGGTATTTCAAAGACAAACATTTTTTTAATACCCAATCGGGTTTCAAGTTTTTCCACACGGGTTTTTATGCTCATACGGACTCCAATTTTTCAACACGTTTAATAGATCGTCGGTTTCAATTAATTTAGCCTGATTGGCCAATGAGGTTAAGATTGTCGATGCCTCGCCAGGCGTTAGTTGTCCTGATCCCAAGGCTTTCAGAATAATATCGCCTTTGCTCGGTAACGATTCGGGTGTGTCGAGATCAGGTAGGGTAATAGGCAAGTCTTGTGCTTTAATCGCTGGCGCAATTCTTTCCATGCATAACCGCATTGATGCTGAATCACCTTCTAATGCCATTTCAATGGCCTTTTCAATCAACTCGGGCGCTTTGGACTGAAATAACTTTCTGTATTCAGTCCGCTTGTCAATTATGCCTTTGGGTCTGCCTTTTGCATTTCCCGACTTACCTTTTACGAATGCCATGGTTGATATTTAGTTGATTAGATCAATATTGTGGATAAGGGTTGGGCGGTTAGCGCCACCCGAGACTACATACTGTGCTATCCCCACTGAATAACCATGCGTGACGTCGGCATCAGTGACTGGGCCGGTAACAATCGCCTGCTCAAGCAGACGGAGTTAGATCTCTTGATAACTGCACCCCTATATCCTGGGCCAAGTGGCGCTAACCGTCTACCCCATTTGTGGATTATAAGGCCGTTTTCGTCGAATTCGTGCGCGTTGGGTTTGTTAAGCCCACCAAATCAACCCATTTTCACACGTCAGAACGCCAGTGTCGTGGATATCAATATCTAGCAATTCATCCACTAATGCTGCCCAATTCTGTTCATCTGGATATTGGGTTTTCAATGCCGAACTAACGATTGCCAAAAATTCATCCCGTGTGTACTTTTTTCCGTCATACATCAAACCATGCCAATCACTGTAGAGTTCGCAACTTTCATTGCCTGAATAATTCTTAAACGAGCTTTGGTATGTTGTTCCATGGGTTGCACGCAATACTCACAGCCTAACCACTGATGCATGGGCTCGTTTGTTTTTGGTTTAGCCATGAGTTGGCTATATAAACTGAATTCTTCGTTCATTCTGATTTCTCCAAAAAGTATTAATGCGTGCGTGGTTTGTAATGCACACACCGACATTCTCTCGTAGGCTCCGGCAACCGATACTTATAATAATGGCCACAATACCCGCTTAGATACTTATAGTGGCCACAAAGCAGGCAAGGATTTAAAGGCAGGGCCAGGATGTCTTCGCGGGTTTTGATTCGCGTCTTTGTAGCAGGATTAGTAGCTCGGCAGTCGTGAGTTAACAGCGAGAAAAGCGGGGCAAAACTACCCTCTCCATCGTAGTATGTTTGATGAAAAATTTTGAAGATCGCAGAGAATTAGAGCATAGAACGCCTCATTCAGTTTAATCGTCATCTATTTCATCGGAAACAGCCATCAAGCGGGCACGGATCTGTTGAATCATGCCATTTTCCTCAAGTCGAAAGAATTGTTTGAGGAACAATGGCGCTAAAATTTGCTTGACGGTTTTCTCCGATGGCAAATCACGCGATTGAGTGCGAAGATAAAGCGAGTGCTCAGACCAAATCGTATCTTGATACTGGAGCGCAATCAATTGCATTAACCCCAAGGCAATGGAGGCACAGAGCACGAAGATTTCATAGGCTCGCCAGCACGCTTGAACGGTATGAATATCCTGGGGCTGTGGGGCTTTGAGAAGACGATTGGAAAAGGGGCGTCTAGAATGTTTTGGCAATTTTTTAGTCCAAAAACGAAATTTAAAGGCGCCGATCACATGCTTTAACATCGCGAACATGATTTCAATGCGGGTTCTAGCACAATACAGTTCAACGGCATCAATGGCTGACAGCGTTAAATCGGAACTCATTAGAACCATTGGGCCTTTTGAGGTGACGGCGAGAATAAATAACACCTGATCAGCGATGGGCCGCCATAACAGTGTAAGCGTCATAATCCGGATGGATTCGGTTTTACCGTAGACTTGACAGGTCACCGTCTCAAACAAATGAAGGTGGTCGAAGCATTCTCTTAAACACACTTTCTCGCATAGAGCGGCTGAGGTCCGGGTCGAGAGGCGGGTTTCGGTGGCGCGGGGAAATAACCCACATAGCTATTCTTGGCTTTGACCAGCACCTCAACCCACCGCGCCTGATGCTGGATTGAATAATAGTGGCAAGCTCGAAATACGCCCCCGGTTGAAAAAAAGGCATCCAACACCAAATAACACAGACAGTGATTCGTCACCGCAAAATGAATCGCCATGGCCACCAAGCGGTCGGTGAGCTTGATCCGACATGGATTATCGCGCTCGTCGTTCAACCCTAAATGAGCCCATCCCTGATGAATTTGAAGCTGCAAAGGACAACAAAAACAAGCGGATAACGACCCGATCAAGATGCCAATGCTGCCCCAACATTGGGCCCGAAAATAGCCGGGTTTCGTTTGCGTCTCCGATGACTCGTGCATCGATACCACGCCGGGCATCTTGCGTCCATCTTTGATCACCGCGGTATGGTCACCCAGAAGTATCGCTCGTCCAGCTACTTCAACGGATTTTCCTTGGCGATTCACAAAATCTTGCCAAGCATCGAGCAACGCCCCATAGACATACGCTTTGGATCTAAAAAAACGGAGCAAGCGGTAATAACCAAGTTCATCTAATAGCCAGAAACGACACAACGACGTCACGCCGATCATTTCTCCTGCCCCCATAAATCCAATCACAATGGCGCAGAACAACAACCAAGTACTCGATCTGGAAAAAACGCTTTGAAAGCTTTCTAAACTCTGAGAAATATACTGTTGCACGGGGTCTCCTCCTTCCATCTGTACTTCTACAAAGAAAAGAAGGATCCGTGTTTTTTTAGCAAATGTCTAGTCGTAATTATCGATTTCTATTTTCTACACTACTCATCTTTTATGAACACCAGTGGGCAATCTTAAAGCGCAGAGCTATCAATGGGTGATAAGACTTTCTTCCGTTGGTCGAGGTGACACATCGAAAAAATGAATTCAGGGCCTGAATAGTTACGTCAAATCGGATAGAACTCGTGACTGACGAGTTAGTAGGTGTAGCAGTAATTAATGACTGGCTAATGACTTGCTTTTCCTCCCTACTGGCAAAACCGACAAGAATGCTTTTGTCCCTTTTGCCGGTACTTAACAGGCCCGTTTCCAGAAAATTCTTCTCTTTAATTTTCGATAACCATTTACCCATAATTCGATTAATTAAATACTTTTGCTGGTTTTGCCGGTAGTAAGAAATGGGGCTTTGTTACACATAAAAAATTCTGGAAACGGGGGGGTAACCACCCGGCAAAAGGGGCAGAAGTACTTTTGCCGGTTTTGCCGGTACTTCACCCCCCCGTTTCCAGGAAAATACACGGGTTAATGCGGTATCTAATCGAGGTCAGCCCGCCCGTCAACAAAACTTCTTCTCGAAGAAAACCCATCTCGCAAAGCATACATAAAGCTTTTCGAATGTCGTCCATACTACTCAGTCCCGACCACCCGCCCTTTTGTACTAAACGAGGGGTAAACCCATCCAGTAATTTTTGCTGTTTAATCTTATTAACAATTGCCTTAGCGTTCACTCGTTCAGCGTCCACGCCCATGCCATAGATCCTTTCTGCATGAGATTTAAGATAATCACTCCAGGCACACGCTTTTAATAACGCAGTTTCTCCTACAGGGGTTTGTTCCCCGTTTTCAGTTAAGTGAATGATTAAAGCCGGCGACGGAATTAAACTACGGTATTTCGACAGGTGGGATTCGATAGCCGGGTGGATATCGTCGCTTCGAATCTCCTGTTCCAGTTCAGTAAGCCATTCAATGAATATCGTTTGTGCCTCGGGCGTAAAACGTAATACAGGCATTTCATCGGGCTCAGTTTCTTTTTTGGGTCTCCAATCCGCCAACTGCTTAAACACTTGGTAGGCGGTGTTCTTTGCGTCTTTATCTGGCCACTGATCGATATATTGCCAATCTTTGGGTGTATCGGGGTATACAGCCAGTTGTAAACGCTGAACCATGCCATCATCACCCGTGCCACCCTTTAAAGCATGGTGCAGGTATGGTTGGAATTTGGAGGGAGTGATGCAGCCAATAATCGATACGGTGACTGCGTCGATATCGATAGTGCCTCTGCCTATGCGGTCATAAGTGTATCGTCCTGTGCCATTAAACGCCTCGAGATAAAATGCCCGATCATTGGTGCGGTCTTCTCGGTCGATACTACGGAGAAACCCATACAATTCGTCACGGGCCAGTAACACGCCATTCGGATTTTCATTCAATATTTCACCGAGTTTTTCAACACTCGTATCGTTAATCACGTAGCGCTTTCTCCCGGGTTGCTCGGGGACTCTTTCCTGGGCTTCCATGAGTAGCCCTTGTGCTTCAGTCTCTTTGCCGTCCTTGTACTTGGCCGCGGCCTGTTTTTTAGCTTCGTCCTTTACTATGTCCGCCAATTGTTTATCTGCTTCAAAGACAGCAAGTGCTTCTTGGTACGATTCTTTTGCTTCAATCTCCAGGCGTTTTAATGGCTTAATAGCTTCTTCAAGAGTAGGGGTCTTCATGACTGACGGCCTACCGATAGATACCCCCCAAAGGTTAGGGACAACAGTCCAATCATCCCGTTGTTTAGGGCAAATCCCGATCTTCCTACCTACCACGGCCGCTAAGGTTACCATTGAACCAATGGCCGGATAATCGGGAGGGCATTGCATCCGATGCGATATATCGCTGATCCAAGCCTTAAATGGCCCGGGCAATAAATTAAAGTCAAATTTTTCAACCGGCTTTAATGAAGTCGACAATGGTTCCGGCGTGGGCCATTCTTCAGTGACAAACTCCGCCATTTCAAGGCCGTAAAGATTATCGTTAGCGCCCAACCATTCTCGGGCTTTGCTTATAATTTTTTCTTCGAAATATTCAGTGGCTTTTGGCCATCCTGTCACTTGCCCATTTTCCGAGTGCCTTTTGATTGTCGTTTGGACAGCACGTTTTCTATCCGTGATTTCTTTATCGCCGCCTGTAGCGATTACAGCGCTTAGAAACTCCGCTACCTCATCGGCCAGGCCAGCCAGAATGTAATAATGCGCCCGACAGCGCCAACGTGGCTTCATGTCGACTTCCTTTCATACCCACCCATTCACGGGCTAATAGCGAGGCTGACGCGGTTTTACCGGCTGCTTTTAATAGCGAGTCTTCATCAATCGAAACAATTGTTTTCGTTCCAGGCGTCGATTCTACTAACTCTCCAGAAGGGTGTACCGATCCCGGCAAAACTGTTTGACAGCCTGTGTTGCGGATCTCAATTAGCATTGCCCGCCATATGAAAACTTTTTCGTTTTGGCGCCTTCACATTTATATAGTAGGTGCGACTTGGGACGGCTTTTTCTGCCAAAGCCAAATGTTTCAGGAAAAAATATTCCAGCCGTCTCGATGGTTTCCGCGCTGTCTAAATCAAAGTCAATCGTCCATTTACTAGGTGCTCCCAGTAATAAACCCATATTCTGATCGTCACCATTAAAGTATTCGCCAATTGTCGATTCAGTGACACGTAATTTCTGCCAGTCTTTGATAAGAGGAGCTTTGCTTTTACACGGGATTGGAGTCACAAAAAAACCCGCCTTAATCCAAGACAGGGCGCGAGTTTGGGGTGTTTGTGTTATCATTCGATTAATCCTTTAAGTAGAAATTAGAGGCTGTGGGAAGCCCCCTTGATTTAAATTGATTAAACGCTGGCTGGGGCGGTGAAGTCCGGCACATCATCATCGAATTCCGGTATTCTTACCCGGATGCAGGGCACCATTTGGCCTTGAAACGGCGTCGTTTGGGGGGAATGCCTCTATCTTTTTTCCGTGCCAGGCAGTCGGATTCTTGCCTAACACCGCGCTGATAGTCCCGGCGTTGGTTTTGTTGAGTACGATTGGCTTCTCATCGCCTAGAAAGTGCAACACCGGCTTCGTGTCTTTTGGGTCGTTGTTACCACCGACATCTTCTGCCACGACCTTATCAATAGTTAAAGTCTTCGTGCGGCCGTTTAAATCTGCTGCCTTTAGGAATGTGCTGGGGAAAAAATCGTCTATGTTATCCATTGCTTAAGTACCTGTTTATTAAAGTAAAGGTATGGGCTAAGTTGTGCGTTTTATTTTGGCAGGCACCTCCATTGAGTGAGTGGAAAATAAAAATAAAGGTGTTAATTATTGGGCTCGCCAATAACAGCCAATTCAGCGGCTAGGCGATCGTGATGCTGGCGCAATGAGACTAGCTCAGGGTAGATCGGGTGAGTGACTATCACAGGCTCGTCTAAAAAGCCTTCCAACTCCATCGCGGTGTTGCACAGCCATAGCCGAAGATCGCCCACCGTGGGCCCGTTATTTTCGTTTTTCATTCGATTCGGCGCCTCCTATCCCTGCTGACCTGTGTGAGAAAACGTCCGCTGAATTTTGAAGTGAATCAGATTTTTTACGCGGTAACGGACCTTGCGGCCAGCCTTGTAGTAGTCGAGATTGTAACGGCCTGTCGATCTCCAAATTGGTAAGGTTGTCTCCGCGACATCTAAAATTCGTGCTGCGTCCTTGGTATTGACCTCGGCGGGCAGATTTTCAACCGTGACGCCCAACGCATGGGCTGCTTCGGCCTCGAGTGTCGCTTGGAGATCTTCAGACGAGTCCGTATGCGCAGTTTCATTGGTATTAATTCGACAAAACCCCAGTAAATAAACGGTGAATAAAAAATAACTGGGGATAGAATCGTATATATTTATAAAATAACTATCGAACAGGGGCGTTTAACGACGTTAAGCACTCACTTTTTTTAAATGAGGCTTGGAACAGCTACAGCCAGGGGATTTACTGACTTGTGTGGGAATTAATAGGCGAGGGATTACCCATAAATGGGTCTAAAACGGAAATTAATTGTTCTTTTTACTTGGAGCACGTCGAGTGTTCTTGGCCTTATTTAAGATATATTTTATTCGGTCACGACTTTCGGGGTACCCCTCACGTCCTTGTAGTCCATGGAGTTCATTTTGCTGCTTACACCATTTAATCATGTGGTTGTATGGCACCAATCCGCTAAAATACACCTCCTCCTTCTTGAACCTTTCGAACTCGCGGCGGATCTCTTTATATTGCTTGGCTTTACTATGGCTTATTTTACGCGGGCCTTTTGACGCATTCTCACATTGCTTTTGAGCTTCCAACCCCCTCATTGCATAGGGGCCGCCAAGTACTTCTACGCATTCGTCGCGGGGAAGCGCAGTATTATGCTTGAGATCCGCTAGCCACCGAATATCCTCTACAACACCCAGATCAACATTTTTAATGCTTGTGGAATACTTACGGGCTTTTTCGGCGGCACCAACCCATTCTTGAATTACTCGCAGAGAATATTTGGCGAGAAGCTTTTGACGTATATGAATAAACATGCACTCGTCCGCCGGTGAGATCCATTTAGGAGGGTAACCACATATTCCATCGAAGGGGAGTAAATTAAATTTCGATATATCTTCAAACCCCCTATTAAAAATCTCGTCTACGTTCATGCCATCAAAATCGGCGAACGCATCAACGGGTGAGTTAGTTGTTTTTTTGGAGGTCATAAACGCACCTTCTTGCGTTAATCCTCCAATGAAGAAGTAAAGCCAGCCGGTTGAAGGAAACCGGCTTTCGACCCGTCGGCCTAGGCTTTACGAAATCAATTTAATTAATGTTTTTCAACAAAATAATATCCGCTGTCTTTTTTACGCCAGCGGCCCTTACTATGGAATCTGTGATTTGTTGCATAGGTTTTCTGAGACGTTCGACATCATGAATAATGTAGCCCGCTGTAACGTCCTGCGCCATTTTGTGATTAACCAATCGTTTAACCGCATAAGCCGAAATATCCAGGCTTTCCGCAATAGTGATAAATGATCGGCGTAAGTCGTGCAATGTAAATTCAATATCTGACTGTTTCCTAACTTGTTCAACCGGTTTATAAACATTAATAATATAACCTGCCTTGCTGCGTTCACTCGGGAAAACATAAACAGACTCGCGACTTCTATTCGATAATAATTCCACCAGAAAATCAGTTAACGGCAAGCAGTGTGGCTCATGATTTTTGGTATCTCTAATAGTTAATGTTTTTAATTCAAAGTTAACATCGGCCCATTTTAGTTGTGCGCCTTCTTCACGCCTAAGTCCTGTGAATAACAAAAGCAATAGATAATCCCTTGCAGTGGTATTCGTCAGGTTTTGCGTTGAGTTATACCATCGGGCTAATTGATCGGTTTGAATTACGTTTCTTCGACGTTCAACATTAAACCATGCACGGGTGTGACTGATTCTGTTTACCGGATTATCGGTGAATAATGGCTGGCCTAATTCATTGTCGTAATTCTGAATTGCGAAATTAAATAGAGCCCTTAATACCCTCATAGCATTATTTGCACGGGCCTCTGATAATCTTCCCCGCGATCTATGTCGATTAACCACCATATCGCGATTAATGCCCTCATCGGTTTATTCATCCAATCGGGAAACGTTTCACGCATAGCCTTTTTATAATCCTGTACCGTTAACGGTTTTAATGCTTTTCGTGCGGCCAGATAGTCATCAAACACCTTTTGGAGGGTGATCGATTTCAGTTTTTCGGCCTTCTTTTTTTTATTGGGATTAATGCCATCGGAAAGGTCAGCAAGCTTTTTTAGTGCCTTCTTTCTGGCTTGCTCAATGGTCGTCTCAGGATAACGTCCCAAGGTCACCCGAATAGGCCTGTCTCCCATCCATTTATAAACCTGAAATGATTTAGTGCCCGACCCTGTGATCTGCAAAATAAGCCCAGAAGTTTTGCTGTCACGATAATAAACCCGCTTTCCCTTTTCAGGGACAGCCAACGATCCGATTTTGGCTTTCGTGAAGTTTGTTTTGGTGGTCATAATGACAATCTAAAAACGGTGCTATGCCGGTGCTATGCCGGTGCTATGGAATGAGTGAATCTCGGGATAATTTAAAATACTATAATATAATGGTAACCTTTTGTTTTATATATATAGTCTTGTCCAATATGAAATGGCCCTGAAGAGGGGGGGGGTAATTTCTAACGTGAAATGGCCCTGAAACCGAGAACAGATCATAAATTGAGGTTAACTTACGCTTCAGAAGTGTCAAGGAGATTCCTCCGCTACGCTACAAACTCCTCCTTGACACCTCTTCCGCTCCAGTTAAAAGGTTATTCATGATCTGTTCCCAATTTCAGGGCCATTTATAGATTGGAATAGACTTATATCAAGATATAAAGAGATAATTTAAGAAAGGTTAGGGAGTATGGTATTAGGAGGACTGAAAATCCTCGTGTCGGCAGTTCAATTCTGTCCCTGGGCACCATTAAATCCTAATATTTCAATAGAATCGCGTACCTTGATATGCAGCGTGTAACCATTGAGTTGGATTTACCAATCGTTAAGCCGATCCCAAATTCCGTACAAAACGATGTCCGCAATGCCGCCATCATCTATCTCTACAAACGGGAAACGCTTTCTATGTTCGAGGCCGCGGAAATGATCGGATGCGATAGCCTAGATTTTGAAGAGCTTCTGATTCCAAAGTATGGATATACCATGATGGACGAGCAAGACCTCGATATCGAGATTGAATATGTTAAACAACAATCTTGAGTACCTTCGTCAGCAATACCGGCCCGCTCATTTCGTTTGAGCATCTATCAGGTGGGTTCGATTTTTTACGGAAACTCTACAGCGAAATTATTATCCCTCCTGCGGTCCTTCAAGAAATTTCCGCGAAATACAAAAGCCCCGAAGTGTTTCTTAATCAGTACCAGATCCACGATTTTTTGCTAATTGAGTCCCAACTATATTACCTACAGATATTTCTCTCCACCCCGGGGAAGTCACGGCCATTTGAATAGCCAAGGACGGCCCCTCTTCCCACAATTTTCTAAGGTACTCCCTCTGGTTCGAAGAGTTTGACGATCTTGACGAAACCGACGCCACCCAAATAACCTTTCTGCTCGATTGCGGTTACAGCCTTAATGACGTACTGGAGCGCTATGAAGAAGCTTGCTTCTTCAACGGATCAGCAAGTGATTATGCTTACGATCTTATCGACGATACCTGCAAGGTCCCTGAAAACCTTCGGTACTACATCGACTACGATGCCATTTCTCGCGACATGAAAATCAACGGCGAAATCGTCGAGATCAACCACGACCTGTCCCGCGCGGTGACACCGGTCCTTGATAGCCGATTTTGCACTGACAAGATTTTTCACCACGTGGATTCGTATAGATATCGAATTTTTGGTAATCGGACGGCAGTTCTATACCGGTTTCTTCATAAATGCTCTCACCAATTTGGGCAAAAACTTATTTTAGAAAATCGATATCGAGATGAGAACCATCCATTAGGGTGAAATCGAGGTCTTCGGAAAACCGGTAGGTTTCAAAGAAGCATTTCTTCAAACAGGTTCCGCCCTTGAATACCCAGCTTGTTGCCAGCATGTCGTGACTGTAGATGCCTCATAACATCCACCCCAGGACATAGTCTTTCTCAACGACATGGGGGTTAAGACCCAATACGCTAGCAGTATCGATGATCTCCTGTTTATCAATCATGCTTGTTTTTCGGGACCCAACTGGGTGGTACCCACAGACGCCACTTGGTAATCAGGCGAGTGCATTTCAGTGTGGGATCAAGCTTCGCCGTACCTTTTGTCAAAGCTGTTCGGCATTGTTGAACCAATCCCGAAGTCGCCAGATTTTGCTCTGCGAGGAATCCAAGGCGCTTGAATACCGCTCCGTTGCCAAGGTTATCAGCGTAGTTGATCAGGAGGTTATCATTGCGATCGGAACGTTTAAGGTAGATGGTTAAACAATCTGCTACATGCTGAATTCCGCCGCTAAAAGCGGGGTTATCAAGCATGTCAATGATGGTTCGGTGAATGTCTGAAACCGGAATTTTAGAGGTGCCTCGCCAGACCGGTTTCGTGCCGAAGATATTTTTTTCTTGAATATGGCGGAGGGTAAATTGTGCCCCATGACGTTCCTGTTGGTTATACCGTACCGGTTGCGCCGTCATGACAACGATATCGCGAAACATCTGCTCTGTAAGGTCCCAGTGTTCGGCGGCGGTCCGGCCACCGATATAGGCGGGCATATATAGAGCTGGCACAAGTACCCAAGGATCCTCTAGAACATGTTCGCTTTCGAGAGAATCCAGAGGGGCAGATACATAAGCTCCACGCCCGACACGTCTCAGCCAACCTTGATGAGTCCATCGAGAAAGAAGTTTCGCAGCTTCCGATCGGCCGATTGAGAGCGCTGCAACGACATCGTCAATCTTGATGATGTCACCGGCTTCCCGTATCACGGATACCAGTTTTCGTTTGCCGGTTGAAAGTTTGTCTTGCATGGCCGCACTATATTGGGATTGCTGCAATTCACAATTATTGCGAATAACCTATGTTTAAATATATCGATTGCACTGAAAGAATTCAACCAAAAAAGTACTTCTAGAGAGGCTAAAATCCCTTTTAATGGGAATTTAGACATTCGTAATGTACTTTATGGCTGATAGCACTCAAATATTGTTTACCCTGACTTATCTCCATTGGAAAAGCCTTCCGCTGGTTCGTGCTGCAACCCACGCCATGCGGCAAATTTGGGCATTGTTCATTAAGTATAGTACCTGGTAAAATAGCGATTTCCATTTGAGTAACTGACTATGCCGACTTGCCCTAAATGTCACGCAGAAGACTGTACTAAAGAGGGTATAGTTAAAGCCAAACAACGATATAAATGCAAATCGTGTGGCTATAGGCATACTGTTAGTCACCGGTGGATAAGTCTTGATATTAAGCGATAAGCGCTTGAACTTTACCTGGAGGGGCTTGGTTTTCGCTCGATTGGCCGGTTTTTGAAATGCAGTCATGTTTCGGTATATTACTGGATCAAAGCGTATGGCGAATCAATTGAGCCAATTCGATCGGACGCGGGGTTTGAGATTGTAGAAATGGATGAAATGCATACTTACATTGGCGTAAAAAAAACGATTGCTGGATCTGGATTGCTGTTGATCGACATGGAAAGCGCTTTCTCTCGTGCGTTGTGGGCTCCTCCCGCGACACGGAAACCGGGCGCGCATATTATGGGAAGCCATCAAAACCACCCACATAAAAGGTGTTATGAGCGACTATTGGAGCCCTTATGAAAAGTTTATCCCGACTGAATTACATCCACAATCCAAAGCTGGAACCTATACGGTAGAAGGCTATAACAGCTTATTTAGCCACTTTCTTGCCCGATTACGCCGAAAGTCTAAGTGCTATAGCAAAAGCTAGGAAATGCTTAAATATTCAGTCCTGCTTTTAATGCTCAAATGGAATGGGGAATTAGAAACTATACTTTCCTAACAATGCCAGAAATTAAACGTGGGATAGTTATGAGCCAAGTAAATCTTGAAATCCTAGGCGGTTCATCCATGAGTTCAGTTTTAACATTGGAAGCGTTGGATGATTTAGGAATTAATGAAGGTGACCAGGTAAAAGTAGTCGTTAAAGCCGTTAATGTTTTGTTGATAAAAGAATAAATGTAGCAGAGAGATGGATTCTCCCTACACTCTTTTAGACCAAGTTGGAAGAGATTTGCATAGCTTTTTGCTAGACAAAGGCCGTCATAGTTATCTTCAAAATATTGAATTTCCACCCTGGCAAGGTATAGGGCCAATGTTGGGAGGATTCGTATTTTTATTTTCAACAGCGGAAGTAGATCATGTTGATGAAATTATCAGTATTACGATAACCACGGGCTCTTCGATTAGCCATTTGTATTTTGTTATTAATGCTCTCAAAGGTGGCGTGGGTGATCTGGGTTTAAACAAAGCTAATAATGCCCGACAGTCTATCAAGACCTGCGTGGGTGATCTGGGTTTTTTTCCAGTTGACTAGAACGGCAGTGAAATTTCAGTTCGTTCATTCCAAGGAGCGACTGATATGCTTTAAGTCACTAATTCAGGACTTAGTATTCGCGGAGAAGCTGGCAATCTGTTTAGGCTCGGTCTTCATCAAACCATGGCTGTGTATTATCGCTCTACCTGATCTCGCGGATATTGACATGATACCAATAAATGATGTGTAGGTTGGCGCTGAGAAACGAAGCCCAACATTTTCGGTGCAATAGCTTGTTGAACTTCGCAAGTTCAGCCCAACCCACACCAAATGGATCTCAAGTTAAATTCATAGAGAACCCGGTAACCCTTTAATTATTCGTTATGGAATCAGGAAGTTTGATAGTGTTGATTACTCGCCCGGCGCTCGTTAAGTTGACAGTACCCCCAGGGGGAATGTATCGATAAAACACATAGAACCTGGAGTCATAAAGAACTTACTCAAGCGCTAATGTCCCCTCAATGCAGTGACTGATTCCAAGGGCAGGGGCTTCCAGAGTCATTTTGACTTCCAGGGTTTCCGAGCCATTTAAGTTTCCTTCTTCGATAGCTTTAAGTACAGCATGTTCGATTTCACGTTGAGACGTGACACCGACTTTTTTAAGAAATTTCCTGATTTCCATATTAAATGTGTCTTTGTTCATTGTGACCTCCTAAGTCTGTAATATCTTTACTGGTTTTGACAACTCTTCTCTTCGATAGAGAATCCCTATATGTCGGGCTAGTTGTCGCCATTTTGGCAATGACTTCGTTGGCGTTGGGCGCCGTACAAAGCGGTTGCCGGTGCCGTTAGCTCACCCATACTGTCGGGTTCAATGCGGGTATCAGCCAATTTTTGCTCCTCATAAAACGCCGTTAATATCTCAAGAACAGCACCCATTATTGGTCCTTAAAAACAATTAAAGGTTCGGTCATTAGAAAATAGTCGGCATCAAACTCTTCCGTACAAACCGCATTGAGGGTTACCTCTTCAAACATCCAATAATGTTGGCCTCCCTCCTTGACACCGTACTGCCAGTTATATTGGCATTGAATCCAGCCTTGATTTAGAGGGCCTATAACTTGTGGATTTTTAGCCTTTGCCAAATACTCCAAAATATCCCCTTCCGGGTTGCCACAAACCTGAAACCGGTCGAACCTGATGCACCCGTCCGGCAGCATCGCAGTCCTTATGCGACCGTCTTCAAAAATGTTGGTGGGTATATCATCGCCATGTTGATCGACAATACACGCTTTATCCAATACGTAATAAGCGGGTTTCGTGGCGATAGTATAACGAACGGGTATCGCCACCCGTGCAGCCACATGCGAAGGCGTGAGTTGGCCCTTATCCCATTGTTTAATAATGATTTGAAATATCAGCAAACTCATTGTGCCATGCCATGGATATAATCAATAAAAGAGCCGGCGCAAAAATATCTGGCCAGTTTCGGGCTACAAGACAACTATGCACTAAAAAATAACTATGAACTACAAGACAGCATCGAGCAACCTGCACGATGACACATCCATTCAGGGTACTTTTTGGCAAATTCCTCCGCGTCTGGTTGCTGACCGTAAGGGCGGCGCAGTGGGTCAAGCAGTTCGTTAACCAGCGAATTGCCGCCTGTTTCTGCTTTGTCTGTGGTTAGTTATGCATCGGCGCTAATTTGGCATAGGTTATCCGCCAGCGCGGGACATCTCGATCTTAGCCAAATCCGTGGTTTCGGAACTACGTAATTCGGAATATCGGTCGCTCCGGGTTCGCCATATCTATTTCTTGCCCCTGCACCGGGCGGACGAAAACCTGCCGGTAAGTGACCATAATCGCCTTCCCCGAAAAAAAACCCCCGCATATGTTTTTCGATCAACTCGATACCTTCAATATCCGCGGTACTGAGACCATTTTCATTGATGATAGTCGTTAACCGTTCAAGCCACTGCTTCCATCCATCCTTGGACACGTTTTCAAAGATTCTTTCACCCAATTCGCCAGGATGCATCGGCTTATCCAGGCCTTCTGCTTCTTTCTTTAAAACCACACATCGCACTGTTCGTGCCATCTCGAATCTCTCTGCCCTAATCGAGTCGATTATACCATTGCGCGCTGCTCGTATTTTTTCAGCAAAATGCCCTCTTCACCGCAACAACTTGCTGGGCACGTCTTGGTCTGATGGAGTTCCTCACCCCTACTATTTAGATAAGACTCGATGGGACGATTTTCTTTCGCGCAGTCGCAACCCTTATCATTGTATACGGGTTTTAACCAGACGATACTGTGCGAGAACTGTCATAGAGGTCAACTAAGATACAAAGCGGGCATGCTAACAAATTTGATTGGGAAATATCGCTGCGCCATTGAATAACTCGCTTTAATCGGCTAAAAGCCGCGCTTTTATATAGCCTTGACTACAGGGAAGGGCAATAATTGCCCCTATAGTGACCATTCTAGTGCTACCGATCTCTTGATAGGCCATCGCTTCTACCAATGGATAAACACGGCCACCAACATTGCAGGGGTAAACCCTGCCCGGCTCGCCGGTCGCGCGAATAAAATTAAATATTCTCTTAGCTGTCCACGTTGTGCAAACGGCAAAATCCGATTCCGAAGGAAAACCCTGGTAGTTCGCGAGGCCCTCATCCTGTGAGATTTCCTTATAGTTCACCCGTTCAAAGTCATCCAACGCTCGCGCCATCAATTGATAGCCCTCAGCCGCCAGCAAGGTATTCGCCTGTTGCTTGGTAACACCATCAGGCATGGATACAACCGATTGCCCGATGATGCTTCCCGCGTCCAGCTGCAATGACATTCTGTGCAGCGTAACTCCAAAATCGGATTTGCCCCCTCTAAACTGCCAGAATATCGGCATCGGACCTCGATAAGCGGGCAGTAAGGAAGGATGCAGATTGAAACATCCGATGGTTGGGATCGAAAGTACCGAATTGGGTAGTTTTCGTGGAAAACAGGACACCAGAATAACATCTGGCTCATATTGCATAATCTCAACAAGGCTTTGAGAAAGATCTTGCTGTAGTCTAATCACCGGAATGTCATTTGATTCAGCGAGAGATTCGATCGTTCCCAAACGTCCAATAACAATCGGGAATCGATGGCCTTGCCCGCGTTTTAGGCTTCCCGCTGCAAACGCAATCGCGCATACCTGGTGGCTGGAAATCAGCAATTGCTCTAAAGGTATCAATGAGAACGGACTCGATGAACCTATGTAGATGATCTTCATATGAATGGAGGTGACATCGATTACAACCAAAAAATAACAATATGATGTGGAGCAAACATCAGAGAATAGGATTCGGTAAAGTATCGCTAGGGTAAGCGCCCAGGTTAAAATTCAAGGCGCTTAACGATACCGATATTACACTATCTTGAGGTTAGATTTCTCCGTGAACAATAGCCAGGCATTGAGAAATCATCACCCCACGTGTCTTAGGAGAAGGTTCTGACACATTGTGCGTTTTGAACGCTAAATCATTCTATTTTTACCGTAGTCCCCCGCGTGATCGACAATGCACGAGGTATTTAATACATTTTTGTTTGACGAAAAAGGACGATTTTTTTGTATTCTCTGGAATACTCTATTTATACCCTCGCATATTACGCCATATCTGTGGTTATGATCTGACGAATAGTCGTCACCACAGCTGAGTCATTCAACGGATCGAAGGTCCGATTTGAGTCCAGAATGATGTTTTGGACTACTAAAACTTCGATAGTATCAAAATTTAGCTTTTTCAGTGGAAGATATCATTATCATTTTTCATTCTAGATATTTTTGTCCGTTTCCAACCCTGAAGGAATAAATCGTAATAGCGGCAATAGGTCACGCGCTAAATATGTGTATACTGTGAGATTATTGCTAAGGTTTGGCGGACTGAAAATCCTCGTGTCGGCAGTTCAATTCTGTCCCTGGGCACCATTAATTTTCAGATTATCACCGATAAATCCTTACCTGGATTATTCACCATACATTTCCGTGATAAGTTGCCGCAATAATGTGGCTTCTTGTGGAGGAAGCTTACCTAATTTTTTAATTATCCGTAGTTTGGAAATGGTGCGGATCTGATCAACGGCAATTTCAGCGGGCGTTCCGTCACAATTTGTTTGAATACGACTGCGCCACCCAGGATGAAGTTTAGTGGTTAAAGGACATGCGACGACGGTCGCAAGGGTTTTATTCATCAAGTCATCGCTGACAACAACAATCGGGCGAGTTTTCCTGATTTCAGAACCAAGGGTTGGATCAAGGTTGGCCAAATGGATTTCATATCTTTTGATCATCATAAATGACTTTCAAGATCAGCATCCAGGCCTTGCCAATCGCACCAGTCCCCTTGTTCTTCGCTAGCGATCGCTTTATAAGTATCTTCCCAACTTAGTTTTCCTCCTTGCGCCGCATGAATCAAGATACCATCCTGGACTTCTTCAAGAACTATGCGATCACCAAGTCCATATCTAGAAATCATCCCCTTGGGTAGTCGAACACCTTGCGAGTTTCCGATCTTTATCAGTTTCGCTTCTTTGACCATGACGAACTTACCATTAATGGACGTTAGTATAGTATATCCTGTAATTACATTTTCATAAAATCGGTTTGAGACCTATCTCCCCACTGAGTTCCTTTAATTCGAAAACTTTCCAGAAGCAGAAAATCCGAAGCAATACGGAAAATCAAAAGTCTCTGGTTTGATGGATTTGAACTTTGACTTGATTGAGAAAAGCGGAAACCATGTTATTTTCGCGTTATCGCATTATTACAAGCATCCTTCCGGTGATATGATTGCTGATCCCGATATGTGCCTTCGTTTAAATAGGAAGGAAAAGACGGCTGAAGCGCTGTCGCACCAAGATACGTACTATTATCGGGAGGTGTATTCGGGGGAAGGTACGGTTATGTTAAAGCTCAGAAGGAGCTGAACGAATTTCTGGTTCAGTGGTTAAAGAATTTGGAGGATCAGGGACATAAGATTCGTTTTAGGTAGGATTACCAACGGGTTGCGGAGAATGATCTGACTACGAGTGCTATAACGCTCAAAATTGTCGAAACGGATAGTCGTTTTGTCGAGATCTTAGTAAAAATCCAAATCGTCGTTTCTTTTCAGAGACTGGAGAAATCGGAACATCGAATCCCATGAGGAAAGACCCTTACGACCCCATAAGAATACTTTTATTACGAAGGTTTTGATGCCCATATTCAGTACCTCGATCCACACAAAATTTTCATTTTTTTTCGCTGGGCTAAACGGCCGACGGCAATGTTGCAATCACTTGACGGAACCCAACTACTATAACTCGCTAGCGCCTGGTTTCAGATTTGAAATTTGCTGTATCGATCCAGGGACGATGGTCAGAGATCAAGTACGATTTCGTCACAGTTCGATCCCGGTTTGGCACTGCAGATTAGGGCACAATCAGGTTCTGGTATGGCGATTGGGGGATCGAAGTATTCAACGGACCCTGTGATCACTTTTACGGAGCAGGACCCACAAGCGCCGGAACGGCAGCTGTACGGTGCTTCGATGCCGTGCTGTTCGGCTAATTCAAGCAAGGTGCCCGTTGAGGCGTTCCACTCGGCCTCAATTCCTGACCGAAGGAAGCTGACACTGATCTTTTTACCTTGATGTAGTGACTTGTTAATTGAAGTCTGTTGATTCGGCGCCATGACCGTTGCGGGCCCGAAAAACTCATAATGAATTCGCTCGGCACTAACGTTAAGCTCGATTAATCCCTCGTATATCGATTTCATGAATGGCGGCGGACCGCAGAGATAAAATTCATAATCGTCGAAGGGCAGTATCTCCTTGATTAACTCAATGTCGACCCGTCCTTCGCTATCGTGTGTTACGCCAATGGCGTCACCGGGTGCAGGATCACTGTAGCGGATACGGGTGTGTATGTGAGGATAGGCACTGGAAAATTCCTTCAGGTAACCTCTAAAAGCCTGCTCGCGGCTATTTCGGGTACCATGGATAAACCATACATCGCGCTTTTTCCCACAGCACAGTACCCGATGGGAAAGATCGTTCAGCATTGCAATCATCGGGGTGATACCAACCCCTGCTGACAACAGTACCACCGGGCGCTCATTGCTGGTGTCCAGCACGAATCGGCCACGTGGCGCCATAGCCTCAATTACGGATCCCACCTGTATCGTATCATGGAAAAAATTCGAGACTAGCCCCGGTGCAACAAAGTCATCCAATGCGGGTTCTCGCTTTATGCTCAAACGGTAATAGCCTTTTCCAGAAGCATCGGATAATGTGTAAGTCCGTATGACGTGGGCATCCTGCCCGGGAATGTTTACACGGATCGGAAGAAATTGACCGGGTTCAAAATGGGCAAAACCTGCATCATCATTCGGCCCCAGATAAAAGGATTTGATCGTATCGCTTTCCCGCTCAATGCGCTTGACTACAAACGGCCGATACGCGTTTCTTTCGGCTTCAGCGATCCGTTGCTGTTCCAGCTCTGACCAGATGCCGGTTGACTCGACAAAAGGTGACATTTTTTCAAGCGACCAGCGCAGGGGTAATACCCCATCAACGCGTATTCGTTCGGTCGTTTTAACCCGCACCAGTCTTTGCGCACCTTCGAATGCATCAAGCTCGGCACTCTCCCAGATAATGGTTGCCTGACCCGAAATATAAAGCAGGTCACCGGTTTTAAAGTCGATGAAAATCAGTCCGATTTTTGGATTCAGTGCGATATTTCCCAGCGTATTGAAATGATTGTTGCCGGAAAAATCCGGGAACGTCATGGCGCCATCGTGATCGACCCGGACAAAACCGGGTCTGCCGCCACGGTGCGATACGTCGGCGCCGTCGCTGGAGTGGTCGTGTCCAGACGAATAGTGGGAGGCAATGAAAAACGTATCGGATCGGGTAATTAGTTCCCGATCATCCGGGCTCAGATTCGGTCCACGTAGAATTTCTGCAGCGGGAGAATGTACAGCGCCGTCATACATTAATTCGCGCTGTTGGATATATTGTGGACAATTGCCGAAAGCTTGCGATACCGTAACTTCGATACGGTTTGCGTAAATCGAAGATACTTTTCCCGCCATCCGGTTCCGACGCCGCGAATTGAGGTCGATCCCGAGAATCCCTGTTTCAGAGCCGGGGTGCAGCGTTTCGTTGAGCGGATCGCCCGGCATTGGGACGGCATGAATAACCAGCGATCTATTATCCGGTGATTGAATGAAGCCGATCTCGCCGGTCACGATTGAAGCCCAAGGCTGGTCGGTAGCATCAACGCTGCCCAAGACCAAAAAAGGTAGGTGGGCGTAGAATTCGCGATGCTGATCAGGCATATGGTTATGGATCATTTTTTGCCCGAGACCCTATGCTCGTGATCGAACACCAGCACGATCTTGTACCCTTTGTTCGCCTTCGTGGAAGGGTAAGTGCTCTATACCGCTTGAAACAGTCATAGTTATACCATTAAAAAAATGGGGTACGTTTGTACCCCTTAGAGGAAGGTCGATCAGGCTGCTTGAGAAACCTCGGTTTTTTGCATCGGAACAAAACCGTCTAATGCCTCGACGCGAGCGAGCCAAGTCATGATCGCGGAATAATTATCGAGTGACACACCGCCTTCCGGTGCATGAGCGATATAGGCATAGGCTGCAACATCCGCGATAGTGGCTTGATCGCCGACCAAAAAACGGCGTGTGCTTAAATGTTGGTTAATGATTTCGAAAAGGGTGTGAGCCCGCTTTTGGCAGACCTCAATATCATAATTGGGCGAATTAAATACCGTCACCAAACGTGCAGCCGCCGGCCCTTGCGATATGTCGCTCGCGGTTATCGCCAACCAATGTTCTACCGCCGCTGCATTGACCGGATCGTTGGGTAGCCAGCTATGACTACCGTAACGCTTGGCAAGGTAGACCAAAATAGCGTTGGATTCGGTTATCGTAATCTCGTCGTCTTCCAAAACGGGAACGCGTCCGAAGGGATTTTTCGCGATGAATTCCGGAAGTTTCTGTTCACCCTTCAAAAGGTCAACATCCACCGATTGATAGTCAAGCTTTAGGAGAGACAGTAATAACTCCACCCGGTGTGAATGGCCGGATAAAGGATGTCGATATAGTTTAATCATGTGGTTTTCCTCCAGATTAAGGTTTGATAAAAGGTGTAATGCTTAGGCTGCATTATTAAGCTGTGAACTATGTATCGTTGAAGTCCGGATCCAATCCTCGGATTATTCAAGATATTCTTCCGTGTTCATAATGTTAATAGCATACGGGATGCCAAAAACGAGCGATGAGAGAAAAACTAGATAGATATCTGATTATCAGGGATTTATAAGTTTATCAGGAACCTTGTCAGCGGCTTACAATTGAACTAAAGTTACGATATTTCGTGTTAATACGAAATATCGATTGACCGGCGGTCCCTCAAAACACGCTCGACAAAAAGTACAGAACTCAGGTCGGTGTCATGAAAGGTTTTGAACTCACGAATACGCAGTAATGGCATTCGTAATGACGGCTTGTAGTCAGGGTGATAGCCTGTCGTTGGTTCGGTGAAAACGAGGCGCACGCCTTACTTTCCTGATCGAAAGATTGATTTCTGGATCCGCGGGTTAGTGACTGCCCAATGGCTGGTTTGAAGTATTCCCGGTTAATCCAAATCCAGCGCTGGTCCATTTTGATTCAAGGCAGAGGTGAGTGCTCAGATTTACTCTACGCCGATAATCTAACATCCGGATGTTTTTGCTTTCAAGTTGGTTATGACGAGCGTTTAGACAAGGTTAGCAAAACGTCCAGTGAATTCTCCTTTTACATGGCTTTTAGGCAGCCAGGGTTTGCGCACTCTGCCCGAGCAGAAACTTCTTCGATGCTTCCGTCACGGTGGGTGTTGTATTGATATGGGCGCCCTTCTGATAGGCTTTAACTGTTCCCGGCCTTGATTCCACCCGCTCGTACCAACGTTTCAAATTGGGAAATTCTTTCAGGTCTTGCCGAAGATCAGGATATTTGACTATCCACGGATAGCTGGCCATATCGGCAATAGAATACCCACCGGCGATGTATTCACGATCTGCCAGTTGGTTATCGAGTACTTTGAATAGCCGTTCGGTTTCATTGACATAGCGCCCTGTGGCATAGGCCAGCTTTTCCGGAGCGTAGTGAGCAAAGTGCAGGTTCTGCCCCAACATCGGACCGAGTCCGCCCATCTGCCAAAATAACCATTGCAACACATTGGCGCGTCCTTGAGGATGGTCAGGAATGAATTTTCCGGTCTTTTCGGCCAAATAGAGTAGGATGGCGCCGGATTCGAAGAGTGTAAGGGGGCCATTGCCACCAATCGGATCGTAATCGACTAGGGCGGGTATTTTATTGTTAGGTGAAATCTTCAAAAAATCGGGTTTGAATTGATCACCCTGGCTGATGTTGACCGGAATAATCCGATACGGGATACCGGTTTCCTCCAAAAACATAAGCACTTTGTAACCGTTTGGTGTTGTCCAGAAATAAAAATCGATCATGATGGTGTCTTCTATCGGTGTTCAGGGAAATTGAAAGGTAACTGTTCAGCTCACGGCTTATTATCGTGATTCCCGCATGAAGCCAATTGATTCATTGGAAAGAACCTACATACCATCCGAAATTGTTCTGAATAAGCTCGTTCTCGGATTCTGATAGTCCCATTTTCGGTAGAACATCGTCGAAATCCTGTGATCCCCAAGATTCCAGCTCTTCCAGTTCGAACTGTTCGTTTGGGTTAGTCAAGTGAAAGGTGTTCATGGGTTTCTTCTAAAAAGGGATTTGATACTCGGTGGTTAGTCATACGATGCCGTTGGCCAACTATTCGCGGCGAATGCGCTGTCGACAGGGGTATCGCAAATATGGTTCACGTAATTACTCAGTGTTTTCATGGAAATGACGACGATAACTTCCAGTACTTGCTGTTTTTTAAAGCCCTCTTCGAAAAAGTCGGTGAGATCTTGATCCGAAATGCATCCACGGTTGTCTACTACGGAAGCCGTGAATGCACGCAAGGCTTCCAGTTTATAAATAGCGATCGGTTGGTCGTTGCGGATTGCGTCGATGACCTCCGATGGGACTTTTTGCAACTCTGCAACGGTACTGTGCGCGGCAATGCAATAGTGGCATCTAGCGTAGCGGCTAACGGTTAGCAGGACCACTTGCCGTTCGGCCACCGAAAGAGACGTGGTATCGAAAATTTCGGTTAACTGCAGATAGGCTTTGGCTGCAACCGATGATTCGGCCAAGACTCCGATCAGATTCGGTACAAAACTAAAGGCCTTTTCAGCATTCTGTAGTTGCTCTTTCGATTTCTCGGATGTCCTATTTTGGCTATGGACGGTAAATGGCATTGTAGTTTTGCCCTCATGCTCTATTGATGACGCGCATGGTAGGTCTGGTTTGTTTGATGTGTAATGGGATCAGGAAAAAACCGATTACCAATATAATGAGACCAATTCGAAACACTTCTTTTAATGCGGTCATGATCTAATCCTCAATTTATTAGGCTTCCATCGTGTTAAAGGCATACAAGATGCCAAAAACCGAGGGGCTCGAAAAAAGCCAGATAGATCTCTTATTAACAATGACTTATGGGATTACCAGGAAACATGGAAGTGCCTTACTATTGAAATAAAGTAACGAAATATCGTGTTAATACGAATTATCGTTTAGAAGAAGATTTCAGATTAAAGGCGTGCTCGATCTAACTCTGATCGATTTTTTCTTGCCAGCGATTTTCGTATTTAATTTAGACTGACCTCATTTATTTTGCTGTAGAAGGTTAAGCCTAGTTTTCCCTGGTTATTTAGGCGGACGGTATTAAGTACGTGAAAAAAGTAGCGCATGGAGTATTCTTAAACAAGTGACTTGACCCCTGTCTTCTAGATCCTATCTTCAAAGAACCAGAAATCCAGGTTTTAGATCGTGATTAACAACGAATTGTGCCATTGGTACTTTCTCATTTGAATAAAAAGGTGGTTTATTTTTCCTATCCTCGTATAACGGAAGGCATGCGTTGATAGTGACGATACAAAACACAAGGGCGGCACTCAAAAAAAGAAATCCCGGCACTGGATAACATTTTACTAAAATGGATCGTCATCCCCTGCACCGGATTTCTCCGTAAAATATGAAAGTTTCATATTATTCTCGAAAAATTTCTTTGCTGTTATATTCTCGTAAACTATTCGATCCTTTGTAATGCCCAATCTTTTTGAAATGCGTTCCTGTTCTTGACTAATTTTTGAGTCAACAAGCTCTTTCTTTTCCCCAGAGATAGTAGATACGACTAATAGTTTCAAATATTCACTGCGGGTGATAGCCTGATCAATCAAGCTGTTGATATAGTCATCACTAAAGCTATATCCAATAACCACAATAAATCGTAGCGCTTCATTGAGTGAATATTTCCGAAGCTCATGTACATAAAACAAATATGGGTCAATAGAGCTTAATTTTGCGGCTGCACCAAAGATCAGTTCGGGATTTCGCTGTGGATTATCGCAAACCGTCAATACGCCACCATTATCCCTGTCTCTTATCCAGTCTATTGAGCCATGCAACTTATACAAATATAGCTCTACGTTAGAATTATCATCTCTATCAAATTTAGATGCCTCCCATTGGCGATCCCCATTAAATCCAAGCTCGATATTAAAATCGGATTTACTCAGAGCCTTTTCAACACAAATATCATAGTTAAGGGTAAAGACTCTTACAGCACTCCCGATGTCTGACACCAAGTTTTTGAAACCATGAAAATAGCTTGATCTATCGTAATTACTTATATTGATCCACTGGAACAATTGATTACGAATTTGTGTATCCAGCTTGGAAACCTTTTCAAATTCATCACCGGCAACTTTTAACAAGTGAATATTCCATCCACCAATAAACGGATAGAGTTTGTTCTGATGTTTCTGATTGATCTCGCCCAATACATCCAGTAACTCTTCAATTGTTGCCGCCTGATCATCAAACGCACCTTCGAGTCCGCGTTGATAAATAATCGAGCTTTTTAAATAATTATAAAGATCATAAAAATCCTTAAAGTCGTTATCGGTGCGTATTTTTTCTTCTATATCAAGTGTCATTGCTCTGGCGTGCTTAATGCCTGCATCGACGCTGGCACCGGCACCAAGAAGGAATAAAAGGGAATCTTCTCTCAGGCTCATTTGTTCCTCCTACAAGAACCAGGGTGCGATGGATTCCGCACTCACTATGCTCATATCCCTAACGTCATCCAGATGCGAGAACTCCTTCATAAATCTTGCAATGAGTCTGGAATAAAGAATGGAAATAGGTTGAGCTTTCGAATTAAACCCACGCCAATTTGCGCCGGTAAGATTAAGTATGTCTTGAAGGCACTCTTTTTTTGTCTCCCAATTTTCTTGAGACTCAAGAAACTGCACATATAGCGGTTCCGATACCCGTTTATGCAATATCTCCTTTCCATATTGCAGACCTTCTGCCCATATCAAGAACTCGCTTCTGGACAATTGGATATATGAACTTTCATAGGGCACACAAGTATTATGATCACTAAAGCCAAGAAATCTATGCTTGGTATTTATTCGGATCACAATGACCTCAAAGTCATTATCTTTCCGAATTGAAGATACAACCTATTTGACAACTGCGATCTCGTTCTTGCTGATTTAGTAGGGCAGATGAAGAACAAAAGACTGGTATTGCTTGCCCAGTTCACTCGACAGAACTTCTCTTAGACTATCCTTCAAATTACTCAGATAATTATCTTCGTCACTTGATGAAGATAAGGGTTTAATATATTTGAAGTCACCGCTTGAATCGAGACAGACCGTATAGGCAGTATATTTATTTACCTCCCCATCAGTCATCTCCTGAACACTTCCCAAACCAAATATTAAACAGTTATTTTTGGCCGGTTTAACAAGCCATGGCGCACCACCCAATTTACTGAATATCTGCAATCCGATATTTGAAATCGACCATTTTAACCGACCCTTTTTATAGAAGGTATCCTCGGTAACAACCTGACAATAAGCGTCCTGTTCTAATGCCATAAGTTTGATATGACCATATGCATCATAAGCTACATCAACGCCTTTATGCCCCTTAGGCAGCACAGCCACAATCATCACTTTTTCATTTGGAAATGATCTCTTGATCGCCTCGATTTTCTTTTGGATATCATCCAAAGAAGATTTGTCAAAAGCCTCCACAAGACAATGCTCGACAATATCCTTCTCTATTGGTAGCAAAAACATTCGCTTTAACCCGGAAAACTGTCCGGGAAACAGCTTTCCAGTCAATCCAATATAGATATCTCTTGCCAGTGATCGTGTTCGCTCTGAAAATAGAAAAAGGTATCTCACATTATCGTTAATCAAGCGATACGGCCCATGAGACTTGATCCCTATAAATTGGGAACGAGCCGTGTTGTTCTTACCGATAAGATAAGTCTTAACATCGAGTTTATTAGAATCAAGATGAAAAAAGTCCGCCTCGATTTTTAAATCCGAATCGCCTAGCAACGGCGTCAAAATTGATTTAGAGAACCCGTATAACTTGGCCCTTTTATCCTTATAGAAATAGATATTCGGCTTGCCAGATTTATCCAAAGAGAAACTTAGTATTTGAGTATTCCTATTAAAGGGTTGGTTATCCTTCAGGGTAAATTTATGCTCCAATAAAAAACCGAACAGCCCTTCTTTTTTGAGATAATACAGGCTCACAAAAACATCGGAATTTCCTTCCTCATATTTGCGGTATATGAGGCCAATCTCCTTGCGCACTACAGATTTTTTTGGCAGGTAATAATCAATATTTGTACCAGACTTTTCGATCCGCTCTATCAAATGGTGGTAAAGCACATGCAGTGTGAGAACATTATTGAGTGAAAAGGCGCATTCAAATTCTTCATAACCATTCTTACTTGTTAATGAAACATCAAAGAGTTCCCAGTCTTGGCCGTCTTCCTTTTCTGGGAGATTTACCCGGTAATCAGTATCATCTTTTTTCTTCGAACTATCAGCGACACGCTTTCTATAGATTGTTAAAAATTGATCCTGGTTTTGCAGCGGCACAAAATTCAATTCCAGTTTATACATATTTTTCTCTGTTTGGTTTTGTACTTAAAATCACCATAAAAACGGGGTCAAGTCACTTGCCTCATAATACATTCTTTTTCGGCTAAACTTTTCTCATGTCGAAACCCCACCGCATTGAATATTAAGGTTTTCGCTTGCGATATTGAGGAAGCGATAATCACAATTATGAAGCAAGTGGCTTGACCCTGTTTACCTTTTCGTTGGAAATCATCACTTTGTCATAATTGAAAGAGGATCGTCCGCGATCATAATGTAAGGGGTCTTCCCGCGTTCCTCATATTCCCCACTAAATGAAAAGTAATTTCAATGCTAAATTCTTAATGCTTCTAACTTCAGAAAATTGTATTATTAATTAATACAACTGCGATTATCGAGAGGTAACGATCATGCCTAGAAATACATCCATTACGCTTGGTGAACACTTCGATAGGTTCGCGATGGAAAAAATAAAAGAGGGTAGATTCCAGTCGGTTAGCGAAGTTGTGCGTGCAAGACTCCGGAAACTCGAGGAGGATGAAGCAAAACTTCAGGCATTGAGACAGAAACTCCAGGCTGGAGAAAACAGCCCTGCAATAGAAAATTTTGATGGTAATAAATTCATTGCAGCTATGCATAAAAAACACATTAGATGACTGCAAATTATACAATTTTTCAGCTTTCAAAAACCGTCAACTATTAACCGATAACCGTGAACGCGTACTCTTATAAAAGACTGGACGAGCGTTTGATTCCGAGCTTCTGCATTCGAGAACGCAAGGTATTGGGGTGGAGACCCAAAATAGCGGCTGCACCCCTGTCCCCAGAGATGAGCCAGTTGGTTTTCTCAAGGATTTGGACAATGTGGGCTTTTTCCATATTTTCCAAGGTAACCAATTCCGGTTCAGACGATAGTGTGGTTTGCCCTGGGTCAGTTAACTCCTGAATGCATAACACACTACCCGAGGTGAGGATAACAGCGCGTTCTATGACATTTTTCCAACTCGCGAATGTTTCCCGGCCAAGGGTAACTTTGTAGTGAATCCATCACATCCTGGGGTATGGAATCGATACGCTTACCGATCTTTTTCGTGAATCTGTTGACGAACCACTGAACCAACAGGGGAATATCTTTTTTCCGATTCCGGAGCGCGGGTAAGGATAAAGGAAACACACTGAGGCGATAGTAGAGGTCGTCACGAAAATCACCTTCCTTGACCATGTTTTTCAGATCGCGATTGGTGGCTGCGATAATCCGGACATCGACTTTGATCGTTTGAGAATTGCCGAGTCTTTCGAATTCCCCTTCCTGCAAAACGCGTAAAAGTTTCGATTGAAGATCCAGCGGGAGTTCGCCGATTTCGTCGAGAAAAATAGTTCCGCGGTGGGCCAGTTCGAAGCGGCCGATTTTACGCGAGATCGCGCCGGTAAAACTGCCTTTTTCGTGGCCGAAGAGTTCGCTTTCAATCAAGGTTGCCGGAAGTGCGGCGCAGTTGACCTTCACCAAGGGCCGTTCCTTTCGTTGGCTAAGATCATGAATGGACCGGGCAAACAGCTCCTTTCCAGTCCCCGTCTCGCCCAATATAAGCACCGTTGCATCGGTGGAGGCAACCTGTTCGACCTGATGCAGCACCTTTCTGAGCGGAGCGCTGCGACCCAGAATTTCCTCGAAGTTTTGATTGAGCTTGATTTCTTCCTGGAGATAAACATTCTCAGCCTCAAGCTGGTCTTTTAGCCTTCGCACTTCCGCTAAAGCCAGTCGAAGATCTTTTTCCGCGCGCTTCCTTTCCGTCATATCGCGAAATACCACAACGGCTCCAACCAGTTGGCTGCTTTCGTGTATAGGCGTACTGGTATATTCCACTGGAAAACAAGAGCCGTCTTTACGCCAGAACATTTCGTCGTCCACCTGGTGAACGGCGCCGTCCTTGAAAGCCGCATATATTGGACAGATCTCACGGGGATAGGGTGAGCCGTCGGGCCGAGTGTGGTGCAAAAGACTGTGCATCGGCTGACCGATCAGTTCTTCGGAGGTCCAGCCGAGCATTTTGGTTGCCACCGGATTAACAAAAGTTGTATTTCCTTCACAATCCAGCCCATATATCCCTTCACCCGCTGCACTCAGAATCAGTTCATTCCTTCGCTGCAGCTGGGCGAATGCCGTCTCGGCTCGCTTTTGCTCAGTGATATCCTGAAACACAACAACTGCTCCGACCACCTTAGTGTTTTCTCGAATAGGCGTACTGGTATAACGAACCGGAAAACAGGAGCCGTCTTTCCTCCAAAAGACCTCGTCGTCGATAACATGCACGACTCCATCTTTAAGAGCGGCATAAATCGGGCATTCTTCCCGGGGGTAGGGAGTACCGTCCACTTTCGTATGGTGATGAATCTCGTGCATCGGATTGCCTATGATGTCATCAGCGAACCATCCTGTCATTTTTGCCGCGGCCGGATTGACGAAGGTGGCGTTGCCTTCGATATCCAGACCGTAAATTCCCTCTCCCGCGGAATTAAGGATTGATTCATACCTCCACTGTAATTGAGCTATTTTGTCGATCATATACTTACGACACGATTTTTTTGAGTGATACGATCAAGGGAGTGTTTACCCGGTGACAATATACCGTTTATTCACGATATTTCATAACTATATCCAGGTCATACGTTCTCGTTTGTTCTCCTTTAAATCGTGCAAAACATTGTTTTTATGGAATATATCTGCGTTTTACCATTCTGGCGCGCCTCCTGCACTAGTAATTTCGTTACTCAACTATTCGCTAACAAAACGATATCAGAATCTATTAAACCCACGCTGCCAAGATTAGGCCATGATCAAATAAGAGGAAACGACAATGGAAATTAGACCACCGCATCCCCCTTTCACGCTGGAAACCGCAACAGAAAAAGTACAGCTCGCCGAAAATGGTTGGAATACCAAAGATCCCCAAAAAGTCGCCAATGCCTACACCGTTGACTGCCAATGGCGCAATCGTGCGGAAATCTTTACCGGTCGGGAAAAAATCATCGAATTTTTGACCCGTAAATGGGAAAGGGAACTCGATTACCGACTGAAAAAAGAACTCTGGTGTTTTGGAGACAATCGTATCGCCGTGACCTTTCGCTATGAATGGCATGACGATTCCAGGCAATGGCATCGATCCTACGGTAATGAATTGTGGGAGTTTGCCGACAATGGTCTGATGCAACGCCGTATTGCCAGCATAAACGATAAACCGATCAAAGCATCGCAACGTGAATTTCACTAACCACTATCAGGAAACCATCATGAACCAAGTAACCATACTCACTAGCTCGGACTGCAACTATTGTCATGCAGCGAAAAACCTTTTGCAACAACAAGATATCAGTTATCGGGAAGTTAATTTACTCAAGGACGGAGAACGGCGCAACAGCTTTTATTTCAAAGCGGGCAACGCACCGTACCGCAAATTTTTATTAACGATGAACCGATAGGAGGTTTTACCGTATTATCGCAACTACTCAGAAACAATAAATCTGATTTAACTTACGTCAAATCTATAAATTAAACCCTCTTGTTTAGGGGAATAATTCATGAATACACATGAATCGGAAGGGTCCGTTTCTATTTGCGACACTCATGGATGAAGACATCAGTGATCTTTTTCCTCATAACTTGGAGGATAAAAAACGAGTCGAAAGGTTTATCCCCAAATGTTCAAGCGGGTGGTAAACACAACCATTTATGGCGCCTTCCCAGAGTAGGTAAGAGAAATTCGGAGCAGTACCTAAATATTTCATTCGGACGTGTTTAGATAAAATAATGTCATTATCATCACTCTCTCAACTCCTAAAGGGGGGTGACCAGGAAACTTTTTTTCGAATCCTCAAAGGAATACATTGACTGTTCGTTCTAAGTATGTCATACTTCAACCATGAGTAGAGGACCTGACAAACAGTTCGACCCGAAACAAGCCTTGGAAAAGGCCATGCAACTCTTCTGGGCGAAGGGATACGCCGCGACGGGTATGACTGAACTGCAGGAACAGATGGGCATTGGCAGAAAGAGCCTCTACGACACGTTTGGGAACAAGCGGCAGCTTTTCATCAAGGCCCTGCAGCTCTACTCGAATAGCTTTGTACGTCAGATTTTCAGTGAGCTGAATAAGGAGGGTTCGCCGCTTGAAAATGTCCGTCGGGTGATGCGAACGCTTCAGGAAATGCATTCGATGCCGGAGAGCACTGGCTGCCTGCTGGGCGTGAGCATGGCCCAATGCCGCACCAACGATTCGGAAATGGCGGAAATTCTTCGCCACCACATGAAGGGTGTCGAAGAGGCCTTCTACAAGGCGTTTAAGCGCGCTCAGTATGTGGGCGAGCTGGACGGGAACACGGACATCCGCGATCTTGCTCGGCTGTATATGGGAATCGTTCAGGGCTTGGCGCTGATTGGACGGGTGGAGGTGGCCCCGGCAGTGCCGCGAAGCATTGTGAACGCAGCGTTGGCTACGCTGGATTCAACCTGATATTTTTTTGCCTATATATTGATCGATCGATCAATATATAGAAGAAAACAAAGTGAGAAAGTTAAACGACAAATTCGCACCTTGCAGGAGGATTAGATCATGAACAATTTAAAAGACGTATTTCGAATTGGACTCATCGTATTAGTAATCAGCTTTTTTCTGATTCCATTACGCATCCAACACTCCCGACATCATTTACACGCCATTAAAAACGTATGAGGACAAAACGATGATGCTCTTGACCGTCCCTAGCCAATATGCCGTGTCTGGGAAACCGATACGCCCATTGACAGCACATTGATCGCCAATGGTTGGCCAATAGCATCGCATCACTAACGATAGAGTTTCTAACCCTATAACGAATGAGGTCACTATGAACATTATTCAATTCAATAGCCCGAACGAACAGTTGGAACCGGAAGAATTGGAATCGTGGGAGCCAAAGGATTTCGATGATGTACTGCAGGGCTTTGCGGCATCAGAACTGGAAAATGAACTCACCTGGAACAACGGTCTCGGATGGCACGTGGGTTTGTTCCACTGAACAACGACAGGAGACACCCTTATGATTCATCGAATAGGCCATTATATTGGACAACAGTTGTGGAGTTTCTTTCTGTGGGGTTATGGATGGAAGCGGGACAGATACTTACGTCTGGGCAAGTCCGTGATTCGGTGGCAGGACCCCCTATCGATGTTGTGGTACTCGGAAAACACAGCGCTGAAGCTTTTGAAAGTTCAAATCATCGACCAGATAATCCAAAAGTAGGTACTTAGTGTATCCCGTTAATGTGAGAGGAAAAATCCAGGCGTGTTCAAGAGACCGTTTTCGTGTCTCGAAGCCAAGATCATTTCCCGCTACTAATTTATTTATAGGTTGTTTACTCATGAGAGCCATTTTAAACACGCAAGAATTGGTTGATTCGTGGATCACGATTTGGCGTTTTCTGCAAACACTGGATGCAATCGATCAGGACTTCTACCAAGGTCTTGACGATCGGACATTCCGAGCCAAATAGCCAGGGTCAGGTAAAACTGTGGGAAGTCCACAAGCCAGCCATTTTAGTTCTGGCAATCTGATGCGGGCATAGCCAACAAGGCATGGGCATCGCCCCCGAACAAATGGGCCATCCCCTGTTGGAGAGGTGATGTAATTTTTTGCTGCAAAAGTTTAGTGATTGCTCAACTAATAGATATCAATTGCGTAATTTCTTGAGCTTGTGCAGTGAAATCAAAGTCGGAATGTGCAGTTGATCAAATAAAAAACATTTCCGGCATTTCGTTTTATGTAATATGAGGAATCAAAAATGAGCAGAAAAACCGTAGATTTTTATTTTACCTACCTGAGTCCCTATGCTTTTCTGGCTAACTCACGCATAAAAAAAGCAGTGGAACCTCTCGATGTGACCCTTCAATATCAACCGATTGCCCACACGGGCAGTAGCGATGGACCTGTATTTAGCGAAGCCCGATATGAGCATCTTGTCGAAGAGGATGTGCCGCGCTTTGCCAAACAATATGGATTGGACTTTATACCCAAACCACCCCTAACAGAGAGTTATACGGTCAGCATGGGATTTTTATTTGCTGAGGATAAAGGGGTTGGTGAGGAATTTAACTCCTTGGTTTTTAAAAGCCGATGGAGCCAGGGTCAGGATATTAGTCAGTTCGATGTTCTCGCCGATATAGCCGAACAAGTGGGATTTGATCGAAATAAATTCTTTGCGGCTATTAGCGATCCTCAATACAAAGAGCGCCTCCTGAAAATCAGGCAACAGGCTGGGGAGGCCGGTGTATTTGGCGCCCCTACTTTTATCTATGAAGGCAAAAGGTTTTGGGGCAATGATCGAATTGAATCACTGATTCAGGAAATTACCGGAGACTGACATGAAAAAACCAATCTGCTTAATCACTGGGGTCGGCGGCGGCACCGGCGCCTCACTTGCCCGACGTTTCGCCTCGGGCGGCTACCAAGTGGCAATGTTGGCTCGGAACCGAGACCGATTGGTGGCATTAGAGAACGAAATCGAGGGCGCTAAGGCTTTTAGTTGCGATATTTCCAACCTTGATGCGTTACAGGCAACCATCGAGTCGGTTCGATCGGAAATGGGCATACCCTCCGTCCTGGTACACAATGCAGTTTCGGCGACGTTCAAAACCTTTCTGGAAGCCGATCCGGATGACCTGGAACGAAATTTCCGGGTCAATACGACAGCACTGCTTTTCTTGGCCAGGGCTTTAGCACCGTCCATGGTTGAAGTGGGTAATGGAGCCATCATGGTGACCGGGAATACCTCAGCACTGCGGGGTATACCGACCTATGCGGTATTCGCGTCCACCAAAGCGGCACAACGTATACTCGCACAATCTTTGGCCCGTGATTTAGGTCCAAAAGGCGTGCACATCGCCTATATCACAACTGATGCCGCGATCAATGCACCCTGGCTCGGTGACGATACCCAGAAACCGAGCTGGCTTAAACCCACCGCCGGATTGGAAAGACAAGCCGGAGGATTATTTCGCCAAACCGGAAGCCATTGCAGATGAGGTCTTCCATATTGCACACCAGGACCGCTCGACGTGGTCATTCGATCACATCATCCGTCCCTACGCGGAAAAATGGTAAGAAAGGCGATAAAGAGTTAATGAGTATAAGGACGGGGCAAGATACCTGGCGGTACCGTGAAATACGGCGAACGTGGTATTAGTGTCGCTGGAGAAAGCTGATATTTTTTTATTTAACAATAGACCGATTGGTCAATGTATAGGAGAAAACAGAATGAGCAAATTAAACAACAAAGTTGCAGTCATCACCGGAGGAAACAGTGGCATCGGATTGGCCACTGCCCAGCGTTCATCGCAGACGGCGCTCAGGTGGTTATCACCGGCCGTAACCAGGAAGCATTGGATGCCGCCGTTGCCGAACTTGGTGACCAGGCTATGGGCATCCGCAGTGATGTTACAAACCTCGAAGATTTAGACCGTTTGTTCGCTCAGGTACAGAAGCAGTTCGGCCATGTTGATGTGCTCTTTGCCAACGCAGGTATCGCACCGCTTCTTCCGTGCGAGGCGGTGACGGAAGAACACTTCGACAGTCTGTTCAACACCAATGTTCGAGGCCTCTTCTTTACGGTCCAGAAGGCCCTGCCGCTTCTGTCGAAAGGCGCATCGGTCATTCTCAACGCCTCGGTCGTTGCTCAGTCCGGGCTACCAAACACAAGCATTTATTCAGCCACTAAAGCAGCGGTTCGTTCACTGGGACGTACGCTTGCGGCGGAACTCGCGCCTCGTGGTATCCGCGTCAACGTCGTCAGTCCGGGACTCATCGACCCTCCGTTTTGGGGCAAAGTTGGTCTGAGCCAAGACGAGGTCGATGCGTTCGGACAACAGGTCATCCAACAGACTCCGCTCGGTCGCCCGGGTCGGCCCGAGGAAATCGCTGCGACCGCAGCGTTCCTTGCCTCCGACGATGCGAGCTATTTCACCGGCGCCGATCTCGTCGCTGATGGTGGAATGATCCAGGTTTAATGCGAGAACTTCGAACCAAGAACACGGTGTAAAGGACTCTATGTGAGGAGTAAAGGCTATGAATAACCCAGCTACAAACGTGAGCGAGTATAACGCGATCGCTAAGGTCGTCCAGCAATACATCAAAGGCGCCAGGTCAGGCAAAGGCGACGACATGAAACCCGCCTTCCACAAGGACGCGACGGTCTTCGGTTATGTGGGTGACGACCTGTTCGCCGGCCCGATCCAACAGCTCTTTGTCTGGAATGATGAGAACGGTCCAGCGACTGAACTACAAGCATGGATCGCCAGCATTGATCTCATTGATACGGTCGCGACCGTGCGGCTTGAACTCGACAACCGGACCGGTTACCGATTCACCGACTTGTTCACGCTGCTCAAAACTGATGGCGAGTGGAAGATCATGAATAAGGTCTTTCATCTGCATCACTGACGAAGCAAGAAGAAAGGGAAGGCATTGCTATTGATGACCATCCTATCTTGATTCATTTATTTATAACTATTAACGAGGAAATTACCGTGAAACGTATAAATCCAGTAACTAACCCGAAAGGAAAAGCCAAACAACTTTTAGACGCGGTTAAGCAGGCCATGGGAGCGACACCCAATATCTTTACTACATTTGCTCATGCTCCCGCAGCTTTGGAAGCTTATCTTAATTTCAATACAGCACTGAGCACGGGAACATTGGATGCAAAACTCAGAGAGACTCTAGCCGTTACCGTAGCCGGTTACAACGGTTGCAACTATTGTATTGCCGCCCATGTATTTTTAGGTGGAAAAGCTGGCATTGATAAAGCTGAATTATTCGGCAACGTCAACGGACAATCTGGTCATAGTCAAGTACAAGTAGCCGTGGATTTTGCCAGAGCATTGATGGAAAAACGCGGTAAGGTCAGTGACGAAGACGTCAAGGCAGTCAGAGAAGCCGGATATAACAACGAACAAATCATTGAAATTTTGGCGCATGTTGCCCTTAACACCTCGTCAGTCACGAGTTCTATCCGATTTGACGTAACTATTCAGGCCCTGAATTCATTTTTTCGATGTGTCACCTCGACCAACGGAAGAAAGTCTTATCACCCATTGATAGCTCTGCGCTTTAAGATTGCCCACTGGTGTTCATAAAAGATGAGTAGTGTAGAAAATAGAAATCTATAATTACGACTAGACATTTGCTAAAAAAACACGGATCCTTCTTTTCTTTGTAGAAGTACAGATGGAAGGAGGAGACCCCGTGCAACAGTATATTTCTCAGAGTTTAGAAAGCTTTCAAAGCGTTTTTTCCAGATCGAGTACTTGGTTGTTGTTCTGCGCCATTGTGATTGGATTTATGGGGGCAGGAGAAATGATCGGCGTGACGTCGTTGTGTCGTTTCTGGCTATTAGATGAACTTGGTTATTACCGCTTGCTCCGTTTTTTTAGATCCAAAGCGTATGTCTATGGGGCGTTGCTCGATGCTTGGCAAGATTTTGTGAATCGCCAAGGAAAATCCGTTGAAGTAGCTGGACGAGCGATACTTCTGGGTGACCATACCGCGGTGATCAAAGATGGACGCAAGATGCCCGGCGTGGTATCGATGCACGAGTCATCGGAGACGCAAACGAAACCCGGCTATTTTCGGGCCCAATGTTGGGGCAGCATTGGCATCTTGATCGGGTCGTTATCCGCTTGTTTTTGTTGTCCTTTGCAGCTTCAAATTCATCAGGTATGGGCTCATTTAGGGTTGAACGACGAGCGCGATAATCCATGTCGGATCAAGCTCACCGACCGCTTGGTGGCCATGGCGATTCATTTTGCGGTGACGAATCACTGTCTGTGTTATTTGGTGTTGGATGCCTTTTTTTCAACCGGGGGCGTATTTCGAGCTTGCCACTATTATTCAATCCAGCATCAGGCGCGGTGGGTTGAGGTGCTGGTCAAAGCCAAGAATAGCTATGTGGGTTATTTCCCCGCGCCACCGAAACCCGCCTCTCGACCCGGACCTCAGCCGCTCTATGGCGAGAAAGTGTGTTTAAGAGAATGCTTCGACCACCTTCATTTGTTTGAGACGGTGACCTGTCAAGTCTACGGTAAAACCGAATCCATCCGGGTTATGACGCTTACACTGTTATGGCGGCCCATCGCTGATCAGGTGTTATTTATTCTCGCCGTCACCTCAAAAGGCCCAATGGTTCTAATGAGTTCCGATTTAACGCTGTCAGCCATTGATGCCGTTGAACTGTATTGTGCTAGAACCCGCATTGAAATCATGTTCGCGATGTTAAAGCATGTGATCGGCGCCTTTAAATTTCGTTTTTGGACTAAAAAATTGCCAAAACATTCTAGACGCCCCTTTTCCAATCGTCTTCTCAAAGCCCCACAGCCCCAGGATATTCATACCGTTCAAGCGTGCTGGCGAGCCTATGAAATCTTCGTGCTCTGTGCCTCCATTGCCTTGGGGTTAATGCAATTGATTGCGCTCCAGTATCAAGATACGATTTGGTCTGAGCACTCGCTTTATCTTCGCACTCAATCGCGTGATTTGCCATCGGAGAAAACCGTCAAGCAAATTTTAGCGCCATTGTTCCTCAAACAATTCTTTCGACTTGAGGAAAATGGCATGATTCAACAGATCCGTGCCCGCTTGATGGCTGTTTCCGATGAAATAGATGACGATTAAACTGAATGAGGCGTTCTATGCTCTAATTCTCTGCGATCTTCAAAATTTTTCATCAAACATACTACGATGGAGAGGGTAGTTTTGCCCCGCTTTTCTCGCTGTTAACTCACGACTGCCGAGTTAACACCTTTAGCAACTACTTCAATGAAATGGCACTGACGGAAGTTGATTTTCCAGTTGTAAATATCAGCAGCGTTAAAACTGATTCGCAATCTAATCAAGCCGCTTAAATTTTTTCGCTCATAAAGTACAGCAGTACAAGCTAATGAAAAGGGTTCTTCTTGCCGTCCGACTCGTGCGGCTACTGATCAGATATTTACCTTACGTGCGACGCTGGGTAGAGGTGAAGCAGGAACTGGCGGCAAGTATCGCAGAATACGTGTTGGTGAATAGCAATCGAAAATTAGCAATTCACCGACACACATAAAGACTTAATTCAAAAGGAACGGTAATTAGAAGATAAAGGTCGACGCATTTGATCTTGATGGATGGCTTCTTCTAATCACCCTTTTTTTAAAAAAATAGCCATCTAGATAATTTAAATTAATCATTGGAGAACAACCATGAACACACGTACAGTCAGTTTGTTATTTGGCGTTATATTTGTAGCCGTTGGGATTTTAGGATTTACGCCGAACGGTTTGGTAAGCGAAGATGGCATCTTCGCGGTTAATGCCGTACATAACTTGGTTCATATCTTAACAGGCATGGTATTTTTAGTCGCTGTCGCTAAATATAAAGGTTATGAAGTCAGGGTTCTAAAAATAGTCGGTGCCACCTATCTTGTTGTCACTATTGCAGGATTTCTGACTTCAGGAAATATGTTGCTGGGTATTGTCCATATCAATGAAGCGGACCGTTGGTTACATCTTGGTTTGGCTGTCGCTATTCTAGGTGCTGGATTTCTCCCAGCCGACCTCAAGTCAGGATTAATGTCTAATACAATAGTGAATCCAGTCATAAACACGATGATAGAGCGAGTGAAGGTACTGCGCCGAAATTTTTCAGAATGAAAAACACATCGAAGGCTTTACCGAATTATCCGAACTACTCATCCCGATAAACGGGATTTAAAAGAGGTTGATTTCCATCTCCTGGATCCAGGGTACTTTTCTCTGGAAGAAGACAGTAATGTGATTGCTGAACATACTAGACGCTCTCTTGGAGCGACAAAAATTGCCAGTAACTGAGGATCAATGAGATATCGTTTCTCCTTTAATATGAAATAGGGCCGTCGAAAAAAATCATAGTTGGGTCGACGGCCCGATAAATAGTTTTCGTTCGTAAATGGTTCTAATCCCGAAAAGAGGTTCCAAGTCCAAAACAGCGTTGAACATTTGAAAAAAATTGGCAAATTATGTGGCAACCACCAATTCCGGAAAGAATTCGGCCATCATGCGATCACAATAGGCGGGTAAATTTTTCTTACTTAACCCGTAGTCCTTTACGGGTGATTCTATCGGGCCGCATACTGTATTAATCAATATACCAAAAGCACTGGCATCCAAACTAGTCGGTTTGTTTCCCATGAAATAAGGTTTTTCGGCCAGAAACGCCGAAAGCGCGTCTAAATCAGCTTGACCCAATTGAAAAACTTCATCGGCCTTATGTCTGCCGGTTCCCTGACCATAAATTTGTTTACCGATGATCAACCGTCGATAGACCAGCGCCGCCATATCGCGAATCACCGGAGGCATACCGCCGAAGGTCGCTTTCTTAATGATCCGCCAATTTTCATCGGTGTATTGCCAGCGCGCATACATACCGACCCAATACAGATGTTCCTCGAGTAAGCGTTGCATCGCTGTCATGATGGCGCGTTGTTCATCGCTCAAATCCCCATCGAGTGGGTTACCGTACTTATCCTTCAGATATTCAATGATAAAACCGGAATCGGCAATCTTCCTGCCATCGTCTTCAATATAAGGGAGCTTTCCTTTAGGTCCTTTCAAAGGCATTGTTTCGACTACTTTATAGGGCAAATTAGTCATTCGTAGATAAGTTTCAACCTTGACATCGAATTGACCTAGGTTTGGAATACCCCAGGTTGGAGCAAATTGGTAAAGTGTTATCATTTTCCTGTCTCCTGGTTGTTATCGATTTGTTTTTAACGTATCCAGATAACGTTTTAACTCCCTGCTACTACTGTAAAACACCCCTTTGTTCTGATAGTTTTTGGTCATACCTAATACTCCCTCAATTGCGGCCAGAATAAACATAGCGCAGTCGTCGGTATTGATGGAAGCATCAACGATGCCTTGTTGCTGGCCGTTTTTTAATGCCCCCGAAATGGCAGCCTGCCAAACCCGAAAAAATTTCTCAATCCTTTCGCGGTAACCTTCGTCTATCGGCGACATTTCTTGCGCCAAATTGTTTAATGGGCAGCCCAGATTAAAAAACTCATCACTCCAGGCATTATCTAGCCCTTCAAATAAGGCATGTATGCCTTCTAAAGGGTTCTTATAGTTTTTTAGTGGTTCGATCCACAGTTCCGTAATGCGCTTTTGTATCAGTTCCTCTAATACCGCATAACCTAAGGTCAGTTTGCTGGAAAAATGATGGTACAGGGCACCTTTCTTTAAACCGGTGTTTTTCAGTACCTGATCTACCCGCATCCCCTGATAGCCGTGTTTGTGGATCTCCTGAAAAGCGGCTTTAATGATTTTGTGCCGCGTGGTCTCTGGATTACGTTCTGTTGCCATAATTTTCCTCTTGTAAAGATATTTACGAATATTATATACAAACCAGTCGGTTTGTGTTAGCGTTTATACAAACAGACCGGTTGGTTTTTTGTAAGTTCAATTAATAACTCGGATCAAGTAAGATGATAGATATCTATTCCGCAAGTACATTCAACGGTCAGCTTGTTTGCATTATGTTTGAGGAAACCGGGCTGGCTTATTCGACACACTGGGTTGATTTTGATACTTCCTGTCTTTAGCAAGAAGATATCATTGGCGTGCGAACTCGTTACCCGATTCGTTCGGTACGGATTGCAAGATGTGTTTACCAGTCATTTCAAATGAGTCATGGTAAGATTGGCAACAAAGTTCGAAATATTATTCGTATCACTACCTGCTGATGGCCGCTTCGTGTATGAAATGTTTCGAAAAGTCTGGATATCAACGTTTTTCACACTATGCATCTCCGGGTGTGCGGTAGGCCCCGATTTCGTTCCTCCTGAAGCTAACGTTTCTCAGCAATGGCTAACTCCGTCGGATGCTAGATTAACTGAAAATTCCTTAGATGGCGGACTTTGGTGGGAATTATTTAACGATCCGAATCTGAACCGCTTGGTTCAAACCGCATTCAAAGATAATCTTCGGCTTCAAGTGGCCGCTCTTCGAGTACTGGAAGCACGCGCTCAATTGGGTTCCGCCAAAGGCTTGCAGTTCCCGCAACAGCAGGCGCTTGGTGGTCAAGCAATCAAACTGGGTTTAAGTGATCATGCCTCGAATTTAGCGATTGTCGATCAATCATTCTGGGATTTTCAAGTTGGATTTGACGCCGTGTGGGAACTTGACTTCTGGGGTCGGTTCCGGCGAGGGATAGAAGCCGCCAGCGCGGAATATATAGCCGCCCAAGCCGATTACGACGATGCGTTAGTCACGATTACTGCCGAGGTCGCCTGCGTCTATATTGTGCTCCGCACTTTTGAAGAACGTTTAAAACTTGCGCATGAAAACGTCGAGGTCCAGCGTGAAACCCAAAGAATCGCTGAGGTTCGATTTCGTAACAGCTTGGTTCCCGAATTGGATGCCACAGTCTTGTCCAATATGAAATGGCCCTGAACGGGAGCCGTGATTCTAACGTGAAACGGCCCTGTACCTGAGGAGTAATTTCTGCTCATGATGGTCACCTATGGTGATCTATATGAGTGACAAAAAGATAAAAACATTGGATGACGTCCGCATCTTTCTCGAAGGAACTGTGGAGGTTGAGTTTTCAATTACCAACAAGGAAGAGCGCTACCAGTGGATTCGGCGTACATTGGTCAAATTCAGTTATATCTCTTGCAGCAAGAACGGTAAGGGATTGATCATCCGCTATCTGGAGCAGGTGAGTGGCTATTCTCCACGGCAAGTGAAACGGCTGGTACAGCAATACAAAAAAACCGGATACATCAAGCGCCAACAGCGTACAGCATCGGGATTTGAACGCTTCTACCGCCCTGAGGACGCAGTGCTGTTAGCTGAGACCGACAAGCTCCATGGGACACTCTGCGGTGCAGCCACCAAGAAGATCTGTGAGCGGATGCTTTTGATCTATGAGGATTATCGCTATGAGCGCTTAGCAAAGATTTCGGTTGCCCATCTCTATAATCTTCGTCATTCTACGTGTTATCAACGACAGCGCCGCCAGTTTGATAAACCCGCTTCAAAACGCTCTCAGATAGGCGAGCGACGAAAACCCAATTCAGAAGGTAAACCAGGCTTTCTACGGATCGACACAGTCCATCAGGGCGACCTGGATGGGATCAAAGGGGTTTACCATATCAATGCGGTTGATGAAGTCACGCAATTTGAATGTATATTCTCCGTAGAACGGATTACTGAGCGTTTCATGATTCCGGTCCTGGAGATGCTGATCGAAATCTTCCCTTTTGTCATCCTGGCATTTCACGCGGATAACGGTTCGGAATACATCAATCATACCGTGGCAAAACTGCTCGGAAAGCTCCATATTGACCTGACCAAATCACGCCCACGCCATTCCAACGACAATGCACTCGCCGAGTCCAAGAACGGAACCATCATCCGCAAACATCTGGGGTACGACCATATCCCGGGGTACTGGGCGCCTCAACTTAATGAATTTCACAGAGAGTATTTCAACCCCTATATCAACTTCCATCGTCCTTGCTTTTTTCCTGTCCCAAAAGAAGACAACAAAGGAAAGGTGAAAAAGAGCTATCCCTACAAGTTAATGATGACACCCTACGAGAAGCTCAAATCATTACCTGATGCAAACCAATATCTCAAACTGGGGACCACCTTTAAAAAGCTGGATGCAATTGCCTTCTCAATCAGCGACAATGACGCAGTCAAACAGATGAATGAGGCCAAACGTAAACTTTTCAAAACCATCTTTGAGCAGGAGCGGAGTATTGCCTGATTTGCCTCTTCAGGTAGATTCTCTACCCCTCTGTTTCAGGGCCATTTATAGATTGGAATAGACTGCCACTCAAGCCCGTGCCTTGCTGCGTGACACGGAAGCGTTAATCCCGGTACTCAACATAGGTATTCGACAAGCTAAGCACGCTCTCAGCACACTGCTAGGAAGGCCACCCGATCCCCTCGTCGATTTTTTAGATAGCCCCGTGGCATTCCGTTACCTCCAGCGGAAATCGCTGTGGGTGTCCCTATCGATCTTTTGCGACGTCGACCAGATATCCGACGCGCTGAACTGTTAGCCGCTGGGCAAAGTGCACGGATTGGAGTTGCCAAAGCCGATCTATATCCAAAATTCACATTACTCGGTTCGATCGGCTTGGTCACCAGTGAAGATGGCGGTCGAATCTCAAATAAGGCAAATCTAATTGACCTTTTTAACGTCGATAGCTTTACCTATGCGGTTGGACCTACTTTCAGTTGGCCAATTTTCAATTACGAACGGCTACAAAACAATGTTCGAATTCAAGATGCACGGTTTCAACAGCTTATTATTAATTACAAGAATACCGTATTGGAGGCAGCGCGCGAAGTAGAAAACGCTCTCACTGAATACCTTCGAACCCAGCGCCGGGTTAAATTTTTGAAGGACAGCGTCACAGAGAGTAAGCACTCGGTGGAAATAGCATTGGTACAGTATCGAGCGGGTTTGTTAAATTATCAACGTGTCCTAGATAGCCAACGTTTTTTAGTTCAACAACGAGATCGGCTTGCAGAAAGTCAGGGTAACGTCGCGATAAACTTGGTCGCTGCCTATAAAGCCTTGGGTGGTGGATGGCAGATTCGTGAGGGACCCGCTCCGATGCCTGCTGAGGTGATACAAGACATGAAATCGAGGGTTCGATGGGGAGATCACATGGAATTTATTAGATCAGATACACCAGACCCCCTGCAGATTAACTGATTATGCGCAGGCATTTAGCTATCTCAATCGTAGCAGTACTGCACCTTATTGGGTGTAGTGATCAAGCACCGGATAATGAGCGCGGCGAATCCAGCATGCCGACGCGTCCAGTAACGGTGCTTGAGCTTTCAGAAAGAGACTATGCGCGAGAGCGCAGATTGACCGGCTCGATAAACCCTTATCGCGAAGAAAAAATAGGCTTTGAGGTGTCAGGACGAGTGATTTCCGTCCTTGACAAAGGATTAGAGGTTCGCGGTCCGGCCTACGACGAAAACAATAAACTGGTTCGTCGTGGCGATCGTATTGCGACCATGGAAAATACTCGGTACCGTCTGCAGCTGGATGCCCTACAAGCGAGGTTAAAAGCGGCAAGAAGGGATTTGGATGCCGTGAAAGCTCAAGTGCGGTTGGCGCGGCAAACCTTAGATCGGCAGCGCCGGATACTATCTGAAGGCGCTGGAGCCCAACAAGCGGTCGACAATGCTGTAGGCGGTTTTGATCAAGCCGTTGCTCAGGAGATGTCGCGCGGGGCAACAGTTGACGAAATACGGCAGCAGGTGCGTCGCTTGCGTGAAGACTTGGACGATACCGTTTCTATACGCACCTTTTTCGGGCCGAATCACCGCCGTTCATATTAGCGGAGGCGCGGTCGTTAAGCCAGGTCAACCGGTGGTAACGTTGACTTTAATGGATCCGGTTCATGTTCAGATTGAAGTCTCCGCTGACGATGAGCGGCAGATCAAAACAGGGGACCGAGCAATTATATATCCTAAAGATCCTGCTCAGGACGGTAAACGAGTGCCGGTATACGCAATCGTTTTCGAGAAAAGTGCTGTTGCGGACCCTAAGTTTCGTACTTTTCGAATTGATTTGATCGTCCGCAACGCCAGACGGCACTTGGAATCGCAGGATCCTAATTAACTTGGCTTACCGGTCGTTAACGGGTATCTCCCGGTGGTAAAAGAATATCAGGGGGAAACAGGTCCTTTGTTTATCCCGACAAACAGTATCTATGTGGATCAAGGAAAGCACCATGTACTTCGTCTTCCTGGCGTCAGCTTCTACCCTGGTACTCGGCGGAGTGCCGTCGGAAAACATCTGCCCGAATTGGTTCCGGTTACTCTAGGTGATAGTTACACTACAGTTATTAAATGGAATTTCCGAAGTATTGTCGACGAAGGGACGTTACGCGAAGGCGATTTCCTTATCCTTGATCCGACGTCGAAATACCTAAACGGTGTAATCGGGGGCCGGCCTCAGTGGTTGTTAAGGCCGCGCGATTTGGTTCCGGTTCAGTTCAGTTTACCCTCGGTGCCGCATGGATTTTATGTGCCGATTGATGCCATTACACTGATTGGTCGTCAACACGTTGTATTTATTATTGACGGGGGCAAGGCGAAAGCAACAAAGATAACGGTTCACGAGACTTATCGAGAACTTCGCCGGATTGAAGGAAATGGGATCACCACGGGCGAATTTATCGTTGTTGGCGGCGTCCATTACATCACTGACGGGCAACCCGTTTCTATTACTAAAACGGAACGAATACCGTGAACCTGCCACGCTTCGCACTGACTCATGGGTCAATTGTGCTTGCGTTTGTGGCGATATTTTTAGCGGTCGGCTTATTTAATTTCGCGACGATGTCGCGCCGCGAAGACCCGGAAATCACTATTAGAGACGCACTCATAATTACCCCGTGGCCTGGCGCGCCTGCCACTCGTGTAGAAGAGCTGATCACCAAGCCGATCGAAGATGTTGTAGTCGAGATTTCCGAACTCGAAACTGTGACCTCAAAGTCCATAGTCGGATTCTCGTTGCTCCAGGTTACAGCAAGGGACGCTGTTACCGATACCGACCAAGTATGGGATGATGTCCGCGCTAAAGTCGCTTCTGTGCGTTCTCGGCTTCCAACCAGTGCGGCGACACCGATTGTTAACTCTGACTTCGGTGAAGCCTACGAAATCGTGTTCTCGCTCTACCAAATACCCTCCGAAAACGCTAATAGCGCCCACATCTATTCTCCCCGTGAGCTTGAAATCATTGCGGAGCGATTGGAGGAAGAAATCGAACTGATAGACGCGGTTGCTCGGGTAGAATTTTGGGGCAATCAGCCGGAACGAATCTTCGTTGAAGTGGACAGCTCTGACTGGGCAAAATTGGGAATCACCGCCGCTGAGCTACGGGATTTGTTTCAGGCGCGTAACATTCTCTTTCCGGGTGGCGAATTAAATACCGCCAAAGCACGCTATGCGGTTAATCCAACCGGTGAATTTACCTCAGTCCAGCAGATGAGTGAACTGGTTGTCGGTCGCGTTGACGACCAAGTGCCCGTGCAGCTTGGGGATTTACCGGTCACGATAGAACGGCGCTATGAAGAACCGCCTCGCGCTCTTGTCCGGGTGACACTGCCAGAATCCCCGCACCTGCCATGCATCGTTGTTGGCATCTCTATGAAGAGTGGCCGCAATGTAGCGGATATGAGTGAAGCGGTCGATCAAGTCATCGAGCGTCTTCGAACAACCGATATTCCACCGGATATTGCATTGACACGGGTTAACGATCTTCCCCGACAGGTGGATAGCCGAATCCTCGATTTTCAGTTCAATCTGTTTCAGGGCGTACTCCTGGTGTTAGGCATCGCATACCTTACCATGGGCTGGCGTCCGGCATTGATTATGGCAACAAAGGTGCCGTTATCTATGATTAGCGCTTTTGCGGTGGTTCGCTACCTTGGTATCGAATTGGAACAATTTTCCATTGCTTCTTTAATTATCGCTTTGGGCATGGTTGTCGATAATGCGATTGTGGTATCTGATAATGCAGTGCGATTGCTACGCCAAGGATTACCGAAAGTCGAAGCGGTTACCCAGGGCGCTCAGGATCTGGCGATTCCGCTTCTTATCTCGACCTTAACCACCATGCTGGCGTTTTTACCCATGCTCACCCTCACGGGTGACGTGGGTGAATACGTCTCCAGCTTGCCAATCGTTGTTTCAACGACCTTGGTAGTCAGCTATTTTGTCGCCATGCTGGTAACACCGATCATGTGCGTCTGGTTACTCAAAACTGAGGACAACCAAGCTCAGTCGAGCGAATTTGTGGAAGCCGCACTTGAACGCTATGACCGCTGGATTAATTGGTGTATTGAACGACCCGGTGCTGTGGTGGCAGGATCGGGTATCGCCTTCGTCCTAAGTCTTCTGCTGATCCCCCTGATCGGCTCGCAGTTCTTTCCTTCCGGTGCTCGCGACCAATTTTTCATCAAAGTCTGGTTACCGGAAGGCTCGCCGATCAGCGCGACGGCCAAAACAACTCGCTTGGTGGAAAAAATATTAATTGAAGAAAGCCCAGATCCTGGTGATGGAAATCAACACCGCTTAAGTAGTGCGGTAACCTTTATTGGCACTGGTGGTCCACGCTTAATGCTCACCCAGGAGCCCGAGTATGACTATCCTTATTACGCCCTGGTGTTAGTGAATACAACGGATGCAACGTATACGGAAGACTTCGCTCAAGCAGTTCGCGAACTGCTGTTAGATTTCACCGATGCCCGCATGACCGTAGACCTTTTTATGTTAGGGCCGCCCGTCAAAGATTCGGTTGCTTTTCGTTTGAGCGGTCCTGATCACGAGGTTATTTTTCGCGAAAGCCGGGAGATTGTTCGCCTTTTCAAAGAGACCGAAAGCATTGTTCGTCCCTATTCCAACTGGGGAGCTCACGCCCACCAAGTGGAACTAGCCATCGACTCTTACGCCGCGAATCTAGCAGGTGTAAGCAACGCCAATATTGCCTTCACAACAGCGACTTTGTTGTCCGGTGCTGAACTTACCACCTATCGGTAAGGCGATCATTTGATCCCTGTGGTGCTCCGCACCTTACGCGAAAAGCGTGAAGATCTGGCGGATCTTGCCGACATCTTCGTGACCGGTCAATTCGGTAAGGTCCCGCTTAATTCAATTGCCGAGATCATCCCAAGTTGGCAACCCTCAGTCATCGCGCGTCGCAACGGCATACCCACAGTCACGGTTGGGGCACGCGTTGAAACAGGGATACTGGCAAATAGCGTTGCAGCCGATATCCAGCCTAAAATTGAAGCCAGGCTCGCCGCGTTGCCACCGGGTTATTTTGTAGAGCAGGATGGCGAATTGGAAGAAACTTCGAAAGCGCAGCTTCAAACCGTCCGCGCAATTGGCATCGCTATCGTACTGATGTTGCTGATACTGATAATCCAATATAACTCGCTGGTCAAACCCGCGGTGATTCTGTTTGCCGTCCCCATGGGAATGATCGGTGCGCTGATTGGCCTGCTTGTGACCGGTTGGCCGCTCGGTTTCATGGCAATGCTTGGCATACTAGCCTTAGGCGGAATTGTCATTAACAATGCGATTGTGCTCGTTGACTTTGTCGAAAGCAACGTAGCCCAAGGCTTGGATTTAAGAAGCGCCGTGGCATCCGCCGGTCGCTTACGCATGCGGCCCATCATTCTTACCACACTAACCACCGTCGGCGGACTGCTCCCGCTATCCCTTTACGGCGGACCCTTATGGGCACCGATGACCAATGGCATGATCTTCGGACTCATCGTATCAACCGGCCTGACCCTGTTTGTAATCCCCTCCCTCTACGTGCTCTTTGCAGAAAAGATGGGTATGAAGGTGACATAAAGACCGATCGCGGAGAATATGAAATAACAGCGATGATTTTCATATCCCCACCATAGCCTGCGTAGGATGCGGTGACAAAGGAACCACATCTGTCGTGCGTTGATCTTTCGATCTATTCGCTTTTGTAACCGTTTTTCTAATACCGCATAGCCTGCTTGTTTGCTGGAAAAATGGTGGTACAGGCGGCGTTTCTTAGTCTGACCGGGTGGTTTCCGGATTGCGTTCTGTTGCCATGATTTTTCTCTTTTAATGATATTTACGAATATTATAGACAAACCAGTCTGTCTGTGCTATTGTTTTTACAAACCGCCCAGTTGGTTTGTTCTAAAGTTCAACAAAAACTTGGAGAAATAAAATGATCGATCTCTATACGGCAAGTACTTTCAACGGTCAGCGTGTTTCCATTATGTTGGAGGAAACTGGGCTGGCTTATTCGACACATCGGGTTAATCTGACGAAAGGTGAGCAACACCAACCGGATTTTTTAAAACTCAATCCCAGCGGGCGCATTCCGGTACTGGTGGATCACGATAGTGGGACTTCCGGCCCTTTTGTGCTGACGCAATCGGTTGCTATTTTGCAATATCTGGCGGAAAAAACTCAGCAATTGTTGCCGGATTCGCTGCAAGACCGAGCTAAAGTCTATGAATGGATGAATTTTCATGCCGTGGATATCGGCTCGGTAATTTTCAGCGCCTTTTATCTGCAGCAACGCTGTTCGCCCCAACAAACACAGGCAGCCGAATTACTAAGGCAGCAAATACATGAGCTGTATCGTTACTTTGATCAGCGATTGGCCGAACAAGATTTTCTGGCAGGATCAAACTACAGCATTGCCGATATTACTGCATTACCAACGATATTGACTCAGGAACAGAAATTGGCCGACTATCCCTACATTACCCGTTGGCTACAACAACTCAAACAACGACTTGCCGTACAACGCGGTATGGCAACTCCGAACCAGGAGGTGAACGATGAAAACTAGCCATTCATTATCACATCGGTTTTTTACCGCAATCACAGCCAAACCCAAAACCATTATTACCTTGGGATTACTAATTATTGTTGCCACAGCCGCATTTATCCCGAAGCTGACCATTGATTCCAGATCTGAGTCATTCTTACCGGATGATGATCCGGCGTTGCTGTACCGGGACCAGGTCGAGGAAATTTTTGGTTTGAAGGACCCTATGGTAATAGCGGTTATCAATAAGGGTGAACAAGGTGTGTTCAACCCTCAAACGTTGCAACTGATCCAATGGTTAACCGATGAAGTCATGAACATGCCAGAGATCAATCGTGAACGGGTGGTGAGTCTTGCTACCGAGGATAATATCACCGGTAACGCTGAAGGTATGTTAGTTGAACCCTTTTTTGAAACCCCTCCCCTCACACAACAGGACGCCGACCGGATACGTGTCGCGGTCATGGATTTTCCGCTTTATCTAGGTAGTCTGGTAGCGCGTGATGGCTTAGCAACGTTAATCGTAACCGAGGTCTACGATGTTAATCAGGCGCCAGCTATCTATGAAAAATTACTGGATTTAATTGCCCGTGCGCCCACTCAGGGGGAAGAGTTACATGTAGCGGGTGATGGTGCAGTTTCGGGTTATCTGGTGACTTATGTTAATGCGGATGCAGCACGGTTAGTGCCTATTTCAGTGGTGGTTATTTCGCTGCTTTGTCTGCTGTCATTTCGTACCTGGCGGGGTGTATTAATTCCCGGTGTGGTGATATTGTCGGCGATGGCTTCAGCGGTTGGTTTGATGGCCGCGGCGGGCGTACCTGTTTATGTGATTACCACCAGCATGCCTATTTTATTAGTCGGTGTAGCTGTGGCGGATTCTATCCATGTGATCAGTCAATATTATGAAGAATTGGCGAATAATCCAGAGCATGATCAGCGCGATCTAGTGGTGCGTACAATGGTATTAATGTGGCGGCCGGTGACTATTACCACACTGATTTCGATGGTTGGTTTTCTGGGTATATCGGTGTCTTCTTTTATGCCACCGATGCAAGCATTTGGCGTGTTCTCTTTGATTGGATTAGGAGTGGCCGGTTTGTTCTCGCTAACCTTTGTTCCCGCGGCATTAGTGTTACTCAAGCCGGTACACAGCTCGGCCTTTAAATCAAGCGGACAGCAATTAAAACTGGATATTTTCAGCAGAATCATGGACAGAGCGGGTGGCTGGGTACTCGGTAATACCAAGAAGGTGATTTTTATGGCAGTCATCGTCAGTACTTTGGGCGTGATGGGTGCGCTTAAGTTAGAAGTCAACGAATCATGGGTAGAAAACTTCCGTACATCTGAACCCATTTATCTGGCCGATACCGCTATCAATGACACTCTGGATGGATCAAATACCCTTGATATCGTCATAGAAACAACTACGGAAGGTGGCTTGTTTAAGCCCGAACATTTACACCGTATCGAAGCGTTACAGACATTTTTGGTAACACTGCCCCATGTTAACGGCAGTACTTCTATTGTCGATTACATCAAGCAGATGCACCGTTCACTAAATGAAAACAAACAATCCGCTTATGTGATCCCAGATGATGCTGATTTAATATCCCAGTATTTTCTGCTTTATTCAGTGGGTGGCGACCCTACCGATTTTGAAGAAGAAATTGATTATGACTATCGCATGGCATTGGTACGAGCACGTATGGATTCTGCACGGTATCAGCAAGATAAAGTGGTAGTAGAGGCGACCCAAAAATATCTGGATGAAACTTTTAATAACGCTGAGATAAAAGCGACTCTATCCGGTCGCGTCAATGTTGATTATGAATGGCTTAATACATTACTCGGCACCCAATTTAAAAGTGTTTCATTCGCACTTGTCTTGGTCTGGTTGCTGGTCTGTATCAGTCTTCGTTCTGTCTATGGGGGTACATTAGCACTGATTCCAGTGGTGTTAGGCGCGTTGTCAGTCTATGCCTTCATGGGCATTGTTGGCATCACCCTCGCAGTTGGTACCACCATGACGGCGGCCATTGCTTTAGGCATAGGTATTGATTTTGCCATACATACCTTAGATCGAATCAAGTTATTGATTACGGAGCAAGGATTTGAACCTGAGAGTGCCTTGCGTCAACTCTATTCATCAACAGGCCGTGCATTATTATTCAGTTTTGTAGCGGTATTCATTGGCTTTGGGATTTTAGGGATGAGTTATGTTCCACCTTTATCAAAATTAGGCATGCTGATTGCCTTTTCGGTACTGATTAGCTTCATTTCCAGCATGACAGTATTGCCCGCTTTAATTAAACATCTTAAGCCCACATTTTTAGGGTATCAACGAGGATGTATCAACATCAACTCCGCTGACCCTGTTTACCAACAATGAGGATAAAATCATGAAACATTTAAAACAGTCAATCGTATTGATGGCGATATTATTATCATTAGTTTTTTCCCAAGCATTGAGTGCGGAACTACCCTCAGGCGATGAAATTGCCCAGAAAATAAACGCACGCGATGAAGGCGCCGCCGTCGGCAGAAAGTTGAAAATGGAGATGCAGGATCGACATGGAAAAACCCGGGTTCGAGAAACGCGGGCTTTTCGAAAATATTTTGGCGACGAAAAACGCACGGCAATTTTTTACCTAAGTCCTAAAAACATCAAAGATACGGCATTTCTAACCTACGACTATGCCGATAAAGACCAGGACGATGATCAGTGGTTGTATTTACCGGCCATGCGCAAGGTTCGCAGAATCTCAGCATCTGACCGCGGCGATTACTTTTTAGGCACGGACTTCAGTTTTGAAGATATCAAACTGGAAACACGGGTATCCATTGCCGATTACACACGCAAAACCATCGGTGAAGACGAAGTCGATGGGGTCCATTGTTATGTTGTAGAAGAAATAGCGATTGATCATGAAACGGCCGAAGAACTGGGCCATAGTCGCCGCCAGAGTTGTGTCGACGATAACATATGGATTGTCCGTAAAAGTCAATTTTGGGATCTACAAGATAAACTTTTAAAAACCACTTATTTTAAGGATATATCAAAAGTCGAAGGCATCTGGACAGCACACACGGTCGAAGTCGAGAATCACAAAACCGGACACCGCACCCGCTTTACCTTTTCTGATGTGCGATATAATGAAGGCGTTAATGATCGGATTTATACTCAGAATGCGATGAAGCGTGGGTTATAGATGGTATTAAAATGTGTAGGATGTTGCTGAGGAACGAAGCGCATCAGTCGCGAAAGATGCGCTTCGCTACGCTCAACACATCCTACGACTTTTACGGTATAGGACAAGAAAAACATGACGATGCAGAAAATCTTTTACTGCGGTCTGTTCGGATTGTGGCTATCGGCAGCTGGAGCGGTTGAATTTGACGGATCACTCACTGCAACCAGTCAATGGATGATCAACACGCTCAATGGAGACACCCAATCATTCAATTTGAGCCTGGTTCCGGAACTTGATGCCGGTTTCGATAACGGCTGGCAACTCAAATCCTCCGTGCGGCTACGGACGGAAGCAATTAATGGCTTGCAAATTAGCGATCTTGATCGTGGCAGCTACAGCGACTATAGCAAACCGGCCAGGTTAAGTGATGCGGTAGAGCTGGAACTACGCGATTTCTATCTACAGGGTGATATCGGCGATACCTTCATGACGCTGGGCAAGCAGCAAATCGTCTGGGGCAAGTCGGACGGATTGAAAGTACTGGACATCGTCAATCCGCAGTCATTTCGGGAATTTATTCTGGACGATTATGACAATTCACGAATACCGTTATGGACGCTCAATATCGAGCGCACTCTTGCCGACTGGGATCTGCAATTTATCTGGATTCCCGACCAAACTTATCATGCTCTGCCCGAGCAAGATGCGACTTATGCCCTTACCTCGCCTGAACTTGTCCCTGTTGCTCCGCCCGGTATAGAGGTTAATATTGAATCGGCCAGGCGACCCAATAATATTCTGTTAGATTCTGATGTGGGTCTGCGTATGTCAACATTCTGGCGGGGCTGGGACATCACCTTTAATTACCTGTATCAATACAACAATCTACCGGTGCTTAGACAAAAACTATCAGTAGTGGGTGCTAACCCTGTTGTTACGATTAGGCCCGAATACGAACGCACCCATGTGATCGGTACTACCTTCAGCAATGCCTTCAGTGATTGGGTGGTGCGTGGTGAAATAGGTTACTTTACCGAGCACTATTTTATCGGCAAAAATCCGTTGCGGAACCAAGGGGTAGTGAAAAGTCCGGAACTTCATTACGTCATGGGATTAGATTGGAACGCACCACGGGATATCTTGCTCAGCATGCAGTTAATACAAAGTTGGGTTATCAACGATGCGGATAAAACCACTCGGGATAAACTGGATACAACGCTCACCGGATTAATACGGCGAAACTTTCTGTACGATACCTTAATTGCTGAAGTGCTGGTTATCGCCAATACCAACAATGGAGACGGCATCGTAAGGCCAAAGATTAGTTACGAATGGCAGGACAATATTGAAACATGGCTGGGTGCTGATATATTTTATGGAGATCAGCAGGGGGTATTTGGACAGTTTGATCAAAATGATCGGATAGTTTTGGGGATGGAGGTTTCTTTCTAAATATTTTTTTCCGTTTCCAACACTGAAGGAATAAAGGATAAATCCCTTCGGGATACTTTGCTACATAAATGATTCTGTGTTCTTTGTTTTCATAGAGGCGTATTTCCCGAACTCCTATGCCGATACCGGACATCGGTTTCCAGTCGTCGGGCTCTTCGCCTGAGATACCGCCCAGTTTTCATAATCTCTTCGATAATCGTCCGGACTTGATGGATGATCCCTTGCTACGTTAAATCAACGGAAATCATCTGTTGATCCAGTAGAAATCAGAAGTACCGGAGAAGTTGAATTTTGCACCGAGATTTAATCTAGTTAGACTAGATTTGACTAGATACAGGTATCCTAATGGCCGCGACGCTAAACTTAACTGAAGCCAAAGCAAAATTTTCGGATGTTGTTGAGCGTGCCATCCAGGGAGAAGAGATTATAGTGACTAAAATGGGCAAGCCGGTTGTTAAAATTACCCGTTTCGAACCCGAAATGGCGCATAGAAGACTCGGCTTATTCTCGGGACAGATTCACTTAGCCGAAGACTTCGATGAATGGCCCGATGATTTGGCGAAAGAGTTAGGGATAATTGATTGAACAAATATTGCGTCTGCTTTTAGACACTCATGTCCTTCTTTGGGCTTTAGGTATGCCGGAGAGGCTTCACCCGAATGCGCGGGAAGTCCTAGCGTCCGAGGACTCTATTGCTACGTGAGTATGGCATCGTTATGGGAATGCGCGATTAAAGCGAGTATTGGCAAATTGACTCTTTCCAAGGGATTTTTTTGAGGTACTTCCGCCAACTACCTTGAAATCTACCGAAACCAGAACCAGTGCCCAGGTTAGGCCAGAATTCCCATCCATATAGCCTTGACGGAACACTACTGGAAGAAACCCGCTTCTCTAAACGACTTTGTATTGTGGCATTGCCTGCAATTTCGGCCAAACGACCCTTCGTGAACATCGTCTATAACATGGCAACCATAACAATTTGAAGGTAACTCTATCTTGTCCTGTATGACTTCTTTATGGCAAGCCGTGCAGTCTAAGCCATCGTGTTTTCCATCCAGAGGATAGTCCGTTTGGGTATTATGATTAAATTCCCAAAGCGCCCAAGAATTTGGGTTATGGCATAGCTCACAATTACTTCCGAGCCGGTTTTTGTGAATATCTTCAGCCTGATGGCAATCGTTGCATTTCGTGGTTGCATCCTTGAAAGTGGATTCAAAATGGCATTCTTCGCAGGGCACTACAGCGTGGACGCCGATCAGGGGGAATTTTGAAAGGTCGTGATCGAATCGCACATCAGTGGACCAACCTGCTTCGGAATGACACTCCTGGCATTTTTCGCCCTCTTGTCCCCGATGCGAATCGTCTTGACTGTGACAGGCAACGCAATTTGTCTTTAACTTTTCTTTGCTTAAGTCGCCTTTGTGGCAAGATTCGCAGGCAATTTTTTTATGCTTTGCACGGAGTGGCCAATCGGTATCCTTAGAATGATCGAATTTCGCTTTATCCCATTGTTTTGGGGAATGGCAGCTTTTGCATTTACGGCCGTAACGGCCACGGTGGGTATCGTCAAGCTTGTGGCAAGAATAGCATTTTGTATCTAACGCCTTGTTAATGTTGCCTTTGTGACAGGCATCGCAACTAGCTGAGCGGTGTTTGCCGATCAATGGGAAGTCGGTTTTTTGATGGTCGAAACGGGCTTTGTCCCAATTCCGTTCCGAATGGCAGTCCTGGCACTTTTTTCCATAACGCCCACCGTGGACATCGTTCAATTTATGACAGGAATAACAATCCGTGGGGACGTTTTTGTAACGTTCATCGGGATGACAACTTTCGCATGTCGCTTCTCGATGTTTTTCGATTAAAGGGAACTCGGTTTTGTCGTGGTCAAATTCTCCTTTTAACCAGGTTTTTTCATCATGGCAATCCTGACATTTGTCGCCTAGATTTCCGTTGTGCTGGTCATCGTTCTTATGGCAAGCAATACATTGATGCTTTGCGTCTCGGAATTTGGTATCCGGCTCATGGCAACTTCCGCAGTCTAGATTTTCATGGCTCCCTTTGAGGGGGAAATCAGTCATTTTGTGGTAGAAAGCGTCGCTATCGAACAATACAATGACTGCATCACGCCCCTTATGGTCGGTGTGGCAATGGTTACATTCGGTATCTTTAATATCTTCTTCTTTGCCGTGGAAGCCTTTGTTTAGCTTAATATCGGCATCGACTTTTTCATGGCAGTCACGGCACAATTCGGATTGGCGCCTTTTGCTAAAGGGAAGGTGACAACGTTCGCATTCCTCTTCGTATTTTGCGTGCCCACTGATCAACACATCGGGCATGACAAGACTTTCGATCCGGCGAGCCGAAGCATTTGAGACGTTTAAAAGTAATAGTATTGTTACCCAAAAACTGGGTTGGAACACAATCGAATCGCAAAAGCGCAGCATTATTTTCAGCAATAATCCGTTTGAACTACTTGATAAAAGGTATTATTTTGATATCTTGATTCAAGCTTAGCTTAAAGTGTGAAAGCTGCTATAACACGGATGACGTGCTATGTGAACCTAAATATTATTCGTCTTTGTAGCTAGATTAAGGGGGGTTTTATTGGCGGTTTCAGATATTCCTATGATTTTTTAGTTGTGTCTTGAACGAAAATGATCAAAAATGGGCAACTGATAGGTCGAGTGATGTCGAAATCGGGAATATGCCCGTCTTTTACCACCTTCACTTGTCGCAAGCGTGTACTGATAAAAATATTAAATGAAGTTTTTTCGGAGGAGATATAATAATGATAAATATATTGAGCGCCCTAATATATGCTTGGTGTTTGTACACCGCGTTTTACGATTCTTCCGCTTACGCGGATTACATGGGTACTACCGCGGAGCCTGAATCAGATGATTCACCCGATGCGGATGCCGGCGACAGCGATGAAGCGGAGGCCGAAGAGAACTCTGATGAAGCTGACTGATTCATCGTGGTGCCAATGAATTCAGTGAAAGATAAACGATAAGGAATGAGCACAAATTTGGATACCGCGGGTGATCAAGAGAATATGATCGGAGGCATGCGATATAAATTTTGCTTGCCGGCGGTAGTGTGATTCCGGTATTGAAATTAAGCTGAAAAGAAGTTTTAGCACCACCGACCCCAAATAACTACGTCTATTCGACGGTCTAAATCGTCGATAACCGCGTTGCGACAGCTTGAAAGAGGATGGCTATTCCTGATTGAAGCCACCGATTCAGATTTTATACTCCTGTTCCAAGAATTGTTTAACAAAAGGAATCGTTAATTTTCGTTTGGCGGCTAGGGTGGCGCGATCGAGTTTTTCGAGCAAGTCCCAGAGAGAGGACATGTCACGGGGAAATCGTGCGAGCAAATAGTGTCCGACTTGGGGCGAAAGATCAAAAGCTAAGGCTTTAGCACGCAATGTTAGAGCGGACATTTTATCCTGATCGCTCAAAGGGTGTAGTTTCATAGTCAAGCCCCAAGATAACCGGCTTTTGAGGTCAGGTAACCGAATATCGGTCCGGTTCGGTGGTGTGGAGGCACTGATGATCAAATGGTTTACGCTAGCCTTTATTCGATTAAAAAAATGAAATAGCCCCTGTTCTAAAGCTTCGTCCCCAATTATAGCATCGACATCGTCGATACAAACCAGGTTGACATTCTCCAAACCATCCAGCGGAGAAGTCTCGTGGGGCTTGAGTTTTTTTAAAGGCATATACGCCGTTCGACGTTGATGCTGGTCCGCATGTTGGCAACAAGCTTGCAACAGATGCGATTTGCCCATTCCCGATTCTCCCCATAGAAAAACGTAGTCAGAGTCTTGTCCGATTGCGCAGGATTTTAATCCGAGTACCGCTTCAGCATTTGGGCCGCAATGGAAGTTTTCGAAGATTTTTGTTCGCTGGAATCGGAAAGATAAAGGGAATTGAGAAAGCATTGAACTAATTGGGTTTCATCGATTGAAGGTGAAACGCCGTACCCGAAAAAAGCGCGAGGCTGAAAAAAATCTCGAGAACTATAAAAATCCGTGTATCGGGATCCGAGGCGACTACGGTGACACCGTGGACGAAATAAACAAGGCTCAGAAGAGCGGCAAATATGTTTGACGATGGACGTCCGTGCAACAATCCCCGTAAGGGAAATAGCAAGGGTACGGCAACCAAAACCAGTATAAGCGCAACCGGTGATTTAGGGACGGGATCGAGAACCGTGTTCCAAAGGATTACCGACGAAAGCAGCCCAAAATAGCCAATCAGTGTTATAGAATAGGCCAAGCGCGCATTTACAATCATAAGCGAATGTTTTTTAGTGCGATTGCGGCTGTTGCCAGGCGGGAACCTAAGGCTCGGCACAGCGCTTTTTCTTCGTTACTGAGCTGTTGATGGCCTTTGCCAGCCAAGTGGCTGGGGCCATATGGCGTACCCCCGGTTGTGGTTTGGAGTACAGCCGGTTCACAGGAAGGCAGGCCCATAAGTACCATTCCATGGTGAAGCAAAGGCAACATCATTGATATCAATGTCGTTTCCTGCCCACCATGCATACTTGAGGTCGCCGTAAATACCCCCGCGGGCTTTCCCGTCAGGGCTCCCGAAAACCATAGATTAGTCGTGGTATCGAGAAAGTATTTAAGCGGCGCCGCCATATTCCCGAAGTGGGTGGGGCTGCCCATTGCCAGGGCGTCGCAGTTTTTCAAATCGTCCAGGGAAGCGTAAGGTGGACCGGTGTCTGGAATCGTACTTTCAAGGGCTTCACAATCGGCCGATACTTCGGGTACGGTTCTGATTTTTGCATTGGCGCCGTTGATTTCGTCAACACCTCGGGCGATATGATTCGCCATTGCGGCGGTGGCGCCCGCACGGCTGTAGAATAAGACAAGGATTTCAGCCGCATCCGATTCCATATTACAGGATATCCAGAACACTTTCAGGAGGACGCCCAATGGCCGCCTTTCCGTTCGCCAAAACGATTGGCCGTTCAATGAGTTTTGGGTTCTCATGCATACCCTTAATCAGAGCTTCCCGATCCAGACCTTCATCGTCCATGCCAGCTGCTTTATATTCGGCTTCGTTCTTGCGCATTAAATCTCGGGGCGCCAAGCCGAGAAGGTTCAGAATATTATCTATCTCGCTTGGGTCGGGGGGTGTTTTAAGATATTCGATAATAGTGGGTTCAACCGCATTGTCCTGAAGGAGTTGTAGAGTTGCCCGGGATTTGCTGCATCGGGGATTGTGATAAATGGTGACAGCCATTCTATGATTACCTCGGATAGAAAAAGTGAACGATTAATATTTGCCTACTATCATCGATAGATTAGGCTGTGTGATATTATACCTATGTCGGTCAAGATATTCGTTTTTTCACTGACCAGGAACCGATCATTACCAAGCCCTAATTTGTCCTAGAGCTTTGGTTTTATGGGCTCACTTGTCTTGTACTAATTTGCAACCGCCAGCCAGTTTCTACAAATCCGATATAAAAAAACAGCCATGCCCGAAATCACCCAATTCAAATCGGAACAAACCGATTCGCTAAAAATCCCCCCGAATTCAATGCAAGCCGAACAGTCGGTGCTGGGCGGATTAATGTTGGATAATGAAACTTGGGATGTTGTGGCCGATCGGGTTGGAGAAGAAGATTTTTATCGAAAAGACCACCGTCTGATTTTCCGGGCAATTGTTGCTCTCGTGGAGAAAAATGAACCTTTTGATGTCATTACCTTATCCGAAATCCTGGAGAAATCCGGACAACTGGAAGATGCCGGTGGCTTAGCCTACTTGGGGACATTAGCCAATGAAACTCCAAGCGCCGCGAATATCGGCTCCTATGCGGATATTGTTCGCGAGCGTTCAGTACTTCGCCAGCTAATTCATGTTGGCACCGAAATCTCAAATTCAGCGTTCAATCCGGAGGGAAGAGAAACCGCCGAACTGCTTGAAGTGGCCGAGCAGCGTGTTTTCAGCATTGCCGAGCAACGTCAGCGAAGCGATGGTGGGTTTATACCGGTCAAGTCGTTATTGGCAAAAGCTGTCGACCGCATTGAAAAGCTTTTTCAGATGGAGGGATCCATTACCGGTGTCAGTACCGGGTATAAAGATTTTGATGAAAAGACTTCAGGGCTTCAGAGTTCGGATTTGATTATTGTCGCGGGCAGGCCATCCATGGGCAAAACCAGTTTTGCCATGAATATTGCCGAACACGTTGCTATAAAAGGCGACAAGCCGGTAGCGGTATTCAGTATGGAAATGCCGGGAGAACAACTGGCCATGCGTATGATGTCGTCCCTCGGCCGCATCGATCAACACAAAGTAAGAACCGGAAATCTGGATGATGATGAATGGCCGCGGATGACATCCGCAATCAATCTCCTCGATAAAGCCAAGCTGTTCATCGATGATACCGCGGCGCTGTCACCACTGGAAGTACGGGCAAGGACCCGGAGACTGACCCGTGAGCATGGACAGCTCGGCTTGATTGTATTGGATTATTTGCAGCTCATGCAATCGCCGGGACACGGTGAAAACCGAGTGGCTGAAATCTCTAGTATTTCCCGTTCGCTCAAAGCCTTGGCTAAGGAACTGGATGTCCCGGTTATGGCTTTGTCTCAGTTAAACAGGAATCTTGAACAAAGACCCAACAAGCGGCCGGTAATGTCAGACCTGCGCGAAAGTGGATCAATCGAGCAGGACGCCGACGTCATTGCGTTTATTTACCGGGACGAGGTCTATAACGAGGACAGCGAACATAAAGGCAAGGCGGAAATCATTATCGCCAAACAACGTAACGGACCCATCGGCCATATTTATCTCACTTTTCTCGGTCAATACACCCGATTCGAAAACTTTAGCCCGGATACCTATTCGGATGAGGGCTATCCGTGAAACCAGCCGCTTTCGCGGTATTGAATAATTCAGCCCTGCGCCATAACTTAAATGTGGTGCGCCAATGTGCTCCGGGGGCCAAAGTGATGGCGGTAATCAAGGCCAATGGTTATGGTCATGGATTGATTCGGGTGGCGGGGGAATTGCAGGAATCGGATGCCTTCGCCGTCGCCCGTGTGGATGAAGGCATACGCCTCAGGGAGGCCGGAATTGCACAGCGGATTGTTGTCCTCGAAGGCTTCGTGCGTCATGAAGAATTGGCCTTGCTCCACCGTTTTAAATTGGAAACCGTCCTCCACTGTGACGAGCAACTCAACCTGTTGGAGTCCATGGACAGGGTGGACTATGTCAATTGCTGGTTGAAACTGGATACCGGTATGCACCGCTTAGGTTTTGATGCAGCCGAATTCACCAGCGTCAAGAGCCGAATCGACAGGTGTCGAAGCATCGCTAAACCGGTTCCCTTGATGACCCACCTTGCCAACGCCGACGACGTTAACGATCCCACGACTGACCAGCAAATTAATGTCTTTAACAGTGTGACCGCCGATAGTTCGGAACAGCGAAGTATCGCCAATTCGGCGGGGATTCTGGAATGGAAAATTTCTCTATGCGATTGGGTGCGGCCGGGGATTATGTTATTCGGGGCATCGCCGTTTCCCGACAAGAACGGGACTGAATATGGATTAAAACCGGCCTTAACACTTTGTTCAAAACTGTTGGCGATTAAGAATATTAAGGCGGGGGATGCCGTGGGCTATGGGGGCGTTTGGGTATGCCCGCGGCCAATGAAACTCGGCGTAATCGCTATTGGCTATGGCGACGGCTATCCCCGTGGCGCTATGTCAGACACTCCAGTCTTGGTCAATGGATGTCGGGCGCCGCTGGTCGGTCGGGTATCCATGGATATGATCACTGTTGATTTAAACCACTGCCAAAGCGCCAAACCTGGGGACCCGGTCGTGCTTTGGGGCGAAGATCTACCAGTTGAAGAAATTGCCCGGCATGCTTCAACGATCCCGTATACGCTTATGTGCGGGATTACCCAGCGGGTTATGATTATAGAAGAATAATTATCCAGCCCAACCCTCAAATCCGCCATTTCCGCGTTACAAAAACGCCTGGAGCGTTTTTGAACAGCCGAAGGCTGGCCCGAAGGGCGGAACGCGTGGATGCGTGGAGTAATAAATGATCATTTTTCGCCTTGAACCGGCGGATTTCAGGGGCAATCTGAACAGATACGACATTGTGCTGAATAGTTACAAAATGAGTTGAACCGAGTAATCCATGGCTAGCAAAAAAACGTCGGTTGGGTTTGTTTGTAAGGAATGCGGAGCCGATACTTCGAAATGGAGTGGCCAATGCCTGCAGTGTAAAGCCTGGAATTCGATAGTCGAGATCAAGCTGGGCTCGAATCAGGAATCGCGTGGTCGGCGATTCAGTGGTTATTCGGGTATAAAGAGCGGTGTCCAAAGCCTGAGTAAAATTGAAAGCTCGGAGCTGTCGCGAATTACATCGGGCTTCAGCGAATTGGATCGGGTTGTGGGGGGCGGAATGGTGCCCGGATCAGTGATCTTTATTTACGGAGATCCCGGCGCCGGAAAAAGCACCTTGTTGTTGCAAACGCTTGCTCATGCATCGTTGCGAAGGCGTGTGTTATACATCTCCGGCGAAGAGTCAATCCAGCAAATCGCGGCCAGAGCCACTCGCATCGGCTTACCCTTAGAACATTTGAACACCTTATGCGAAACATCGGTTGAACAAATTTGCGCGGTCGCGGACCAGGAAAAACCGGAGATCATGGTGATCGATTCGATACAGGCGATGTTTAGCGAAAGCGTGGATTCGGCGCCCGGTAGCGTTTCACAGGTCAGGGAATGCGCGGCGCTATTGACGCAATACGCCAAAGGGACCGATGTGGTTTTGTTGATAGTAGGTCATGTCACCAAAGATCAAAATGTCGCCGGACCCATGACCTTAAGCCATATTGTCGATACACAACTGATCTTTTCGTCGACGGACGATGCGAGGTATCGCATTGTCAGGGCGACCAAAAACCGTTTTGGAGCGGTTAATGAGGTCGGTCTATTCGCGATGACCGATCGAGGACTCAAGGAAATCAAAAACCCATCGGCCATGTTTTTAAACCGTAGCGATGAGCCACGGCCGGGAAGTGTGGTCAATGTGCTTTGGGAAGGAACCCGCCCGTTATTGGTTGAAATCCAAGCTCTCGTGGTGGAATCCCAGTTTGGGAATCCCAGGCGTTTGGGTGTTGGAATCGATCAGGGCAGAATAGCCATGTTATTGGCGGTAATGGCCAGGCACGGTGGCATATTTACCGGCGATCAAGATATCTTTTTAAATTGCGTGGGTGGGATTCGGGTGACGGATACCAGTGCCGATTTGGCGGTTGTGCTAGGGATCGTATCAAGTTTAAAGAATATTGTTTTACCCCAGCATATGTTTGCTTTCGGAGAAGTCGGGTTGTCGGGTGAAATTCGGCCTGTCGCCAACGGTGAAGCCCGTATCAAAGAAGCCCTTAATCATGGTTTTACTCAAGCCATTATCCCAAAAGCGAATCATTCCAAAAGAGTATCGAAAAAAGGAATTACCTTTAATACGGTGAGTACGTTATCGGATGCTTTGGAAATTTTTTAGCGATTGTTGAAAGGTAACTGTTCAGATTGTGGCTTCTAAAGTGGACCCATGGGTCCACTTTAGGCTGACTTTTTTTTGACTACGAAATTCTCAGGACTTAACAAACTCTAATCGTCCAACTTCGTCTAATCTTACTTTTATGGATACTAATTTCCTATTAGCTTTGGTAGACTCCGCGCTGTCCCAGCGCTCCGCGTTTCCGCCGCGATCATTTTCAAAGGTTTTCTCACCTACTAGCGCGGCTAATCCCTTCATTAGCGACTCCCCACTTAACAAGCTTGGGTAGCGGGTAAGCCCTGGCCGCCATTCGGGAAGATAGGATTTTCGTGCGCGGTTAATCAGGGTATCCGATGTTAAGGCTTCGTTTCGGTGGTGTTTGTTCACTGCGTTCACTCGGACTTTGGTAGTGGCTGAACGATCGCAAAATCTCGGGAATATCGAATTCAATGTACAAAGGTGGGTGGCAGCCTTCGGCGTATGCCACCCATTCAAAACCCTATTAGCCTCTTCTGACGATGCCCTGTATCTTGACTGGGGATTTGGCTTTTAATCGAGGGATTCAAATCACCTCAACCCAATCCGGTAATTGAGTGTTAATATTTGAACGGCTGGTACGACTCCAAAGCGGTCCTTCGAAAATTCAGGTTGAATGGCGAGTTTCGGCCAAAACCCGCCGTTCAAATATAATGCGTAGCATCCGCAAAAGAGGTAAAAATTAAATTTTCTTTGACTCTAATTATTGGGATGATTGTTTGCAAGGATAACAATTCGTAAATTCGCGCCCTGACATGTTTTCCTTTAGTCTATTCTGCCCTTTAGCTTTCGAAATACCGCAGAAATTGAACCTTCAATCCAATGCCCTACCAGCAAACAACCAACAGTCAAAATAAGCAAAATTACGGCTATCGTCCGATGCGATAACAGCAATAAAATACCCGATACAAATAATACGCCCGCCAAATAATGAAGTGCAATGTTAACCGGATGCGTATGGATTTTTCGGAAGAACTCTAGGAAACTCATTACAAATCGTTATGAATTAACACGGCTTCACGAATTGCTACTAAATGCAAAATTAACCAGGACGCTACTATGGTAACACCCAACCAAAAATGCAAGGGAATGTAAACTGTATTGCCAAGGATCTCTGAAGAGAAAGAATAAATGAGATTAGTCCAAAATTAATTATTCGTTGAACGAAGCCAGTGACTCCTTTGGATCTAAGCTGCCCTTTGTTCAGGAGGCCCAATGACCGTTTGAGTATGGTCCGGACATTAATCTAAATTTCTGAACTGGCCGGAAATAGCCTGATAGCGGTCATTCGGGAAATCAGCTCGATTGGCGGGAGTCGGCCATAAGTGGACGGTCAGTGTATCGAATTTCAATCAAAAAAATTGGTTTGCCCACGAGTGCATCACCTCGATCACCGGCCAGGCATTCTGTCTCTCCGGAACTGCCTAATACTAAACCAACAGCCACTTGAGTCCGGTTCAATCTTGATCCGACCATCCTCTTTTGCCTTCGCCTTTGAAAACAGTCAAATTTGTCAAAATCTTTGCGCTCCTCGGGAATATAATCCTCACAAAGGGCTAAAAATTCTGATATTAAGTCATGGTTGACAAATCATTACCCCATTGATAGCTTCTTGTTTGAACAAAAAGGTGGTTTATTTCTCCTATTATCCAATCAAATGATTGAAATCGAGCGTGTGGATCACATCGGAATTCGCGTATCCGATCTGGACCGGGCCGTGAAGTTTTATGCGCTGCTCGGGTTCGAATTTCTGTTGCAGGCCGAGGGCGACGACGTGGTGATCATGAAGAATCCAAACGACGTCGAGATCAACCTGATTTTCAACGCCAACAACGACAACGACGAAAAGAACATCCTGATGGATGTGCCCGACAAATATCCGGGGTACACACATGTCGCATTGCGAGTGGCGTCGATCAACGACACGATCGATACCTTGAATAAAAACGAGATCGAGATCAGGCAGGGGCCGGTGGACTTCGGCGACGGTCATCTGTCCGTGTTCATCCGCGACCCTGATCTCAACGTCGTCGAGCTGAGGGGCCGCGGCGAGGACGTGCCTCAGGTGGAGAATTCGAAGCCGTACGTACCGGAAAACTGACCGGTGGGCAGCGACGAATCGCAGGCTGCGCTTTAAAAAAACCTAGGCAGCATAGCCGTTTTTGGCAAATTGCCATGAAAGGTGCGGAGCTACCTACAAACCGGATACTAATTTGTTATGTTTTTCGGACAGATAGAGAGAGGTATCATAGAAAGGCACAATGAATAACTCATTAAAGGGAGCCTTCTTGTCAGGTTTGATATTTCCAGGCTTGGGTCAGATTGTTCTAAAACACTATAAACGGGGTGCTGTCATAATGCTTACGGTTTTGGTCAGTCTGTCCGTAGTTGTAGTAAAAGCAGTACAACATGCCCTTGCCATCCTGGAGAAGATTGAGTCAGAGGGTGGGGCAATCAGTATGAGCACCATCTCGAGCGCAGCCACTCAGGCATCCACCACTTCTGGGAGCCTCACATTTAACCTTGTCTTGTTGTTGGTAATCTTCTGCTGGATCATTGGGGTTGTTGACGCTTACAGAATTGGGAAGAAAAAGGACCTCGAAGAACGTTCAACGAGTTAAGCTTCAAATGGAAATGACAATTGATCACATAACCACAGGATGAACTTGACTGGTATTCCGCTTTTTCTCCATACCAGCAAGTTGTCCTGACCAGCAAGTTATCCTGAACGATGGTTAGGCACCCACCAACGTTCAAGCTCGGCTCGACCTGGGGATCAAGATGGTGAATCGGCGACGTGACTTGCTGAGATTTAGAGTAGACCTCGTCGGAATCTTGCCGCCTATATGGAGAGAGATTCTCGTTCCAGCCAGATACTCATTTTGGGATCTGCATGTCGCGATACAAGACGCGATGGGTTGGTGGGATTACCATCTTCATGAGTTTCGCCTTCCTGACCGCGAGAGGGGATTGAATTTCCTGATCGGAATTCCAACCGGAGAAGAACCGGAGGGGCATCCTGACGTGTTACCAGGGTGGGAGACCTCTGTAGTCGACTACCTCTCGGAACCTGGAGAGCGAGCCGAATACGAGTACGATTTTGGGGACGGATGGATCCACGAAGTCACGCTCGGTGGAATAGAACCGAGGGTAAAGGGACAGCGGTATCCTCAGTGCGTGGCGGGGGAGCGGGCGTGCCCGCCGTAAGACTGCGGCGGAGTTCCAGGATATCAGACTCTTGTGGAGGCGTTGCTGAATCCGGAGCATTCCGAATTCGAGACCTTGGGTGAGTGGATCCCAGAAGGATGGGGTCCGGAACTGTTTCGACACGACAAAGTTCGATTCGACAATCCGACGCGCCGCTGGGAGGGCGCGTTCTTGGCCGAGGACTGACGACATATAGTAGTGGCACAGTGCCTAACGACCGCTTTGAGTATGGAGCGGACATTCACCTGAATTCCTCGAATGGCGGGTAACAACCCGAAAGCGGTCACTAACGTCAGTAAATCCATGCCGGAATATTCCCTCACGTATCTTCCAACGATATCAGTTATGAATAGGTCTTACGCTAATCGTGAATCGGGTTAGATTGATTTGAATAGATGTATTTAGGGATTAACCTTTTTATTCTACTGCCGGATTTTTGCTGGGATTAGTCATGCAAGGCCCTGATCAGTTTAGCTTTGTGCAATGGGCGGCTCTCATATTAGTTTAAAAAAAACAAATAGTTACTGATTCCGTCAGGCTCATCAATGCCAATTTCATTTAAGAGTTTGTTTCGAGCCGTAGGCTGCTCAGAAGCCGAAGCGGAGACCCTGGCGGAACAGATTGACGAACAAGGCGTATCGATAATTTATTGTCGGCTTTATGAGGGTGTTTGTCCCGTTCAAACGGGCAACGCTACTCATGCCGTCCGGGCCTTGCTATGATCCTGATCGTAAACACCTTTTTGTTTTATTGATCGATCCCGTCAAAAACCCAGGATCGATCTCGAATAAAACAATAGATTATGGACGTTTTTGTGACGTCGCTATGGACCAAAACAGAGCTTAAGTGGGTATTTTTTGACCGCTGTGGAATAAAGAGCTTGCTCCCTGCGCCACAAAGTAGTCATGGATTCATGGGGAGAGTACGCCTATATCTCAATAGATCTCGACCCTATCACGGCCATTTTCCTTAGCTTTCTAAAGCGCTTTATCCGCGTACTCAAATAAATCTTCGAGCGTCGCGCCCAGACGAAAGCTGACGATACCAATCGATACGGTAATATGCTCTTCATCGTTTAGGAAATGACATTTCATTTTTGCAATTGTCTCACGCAAATGGTTCATCGCAATTTCAGCTCGGTTGGCTTTGGTTTCAGGCAGTAACATGACGAATTCTTCTCCACCAAACCGAGCCACGAAATCGGCTCTACGTATCGACTTTTTGATTGTTTCAGCAACCAATTGCAGCGCTCTATCGCCGACTAGATGACCATATTTATCGTTAATTTTTTTAAAATGGTCAATATCTAAAACAGCCAAGCTGATGGGCTTCTTATAACGATGAAACCGGTCCCACTCCATAATCATGCGTTCGTTTAGCGCCTCCCGATTAGGTACTCGCGTTAGAACATCGGTAAGCGCTCTATTTCGCTCCACCCGCAAGCGTTTTTTAATCGCGCTCGATTCGTTTTCAACCAACGCCAGTTTTTCTTTGAGAGCCTCCATTTGCGTGCTCATGACTTGTTCGCGGCGTTTTTCAGCATCAATATACCCATCCATAGAGGTCGTTATGGTATCGATATGCTGTTGTACCGAACTTTTTAAGACATCGATATCCGTCGCGGTTTGTACCTGTTCCGATATAGATGCAGTGTTCGATCGCACTTTTAGATCGATTTCGCTACTGTTACTTAGCCGTTCTTGTTCAGTTTTCCGGCTTTGCTCCAAATAGCCATTTATCTCTACCAGCCGACTATTCAGGCTTTGTAGAAAATTTTCAAAGTCTTGCTGGCTTTTGCCCGCAGCATCGATGATCAACGCCGCCAGGTCATCCACGGCTACATTAAACTCTTTCATTCTTAGTCCTTGATCGAGTCTTTTGTGTACTTGCTCGGCCTTTTCCCGAAACTCGTGCGGCAAACCGAGTTCGTCTAATAATTTGCTAAGAACTAGGCATACCGGCTCCAAATGCGCCGACGATGAGCTAATAGGTTCGGGCGGTAGGTCCGGGCTTTCCGCTATGCTTTGACCAAATCCTTTTTCGGAAACCCGTCCGGAATTCCTGGAATCGTCCGCCGATGGCTGCTGTCTGGCCTGAGTCGTTTTTAGTTGGGATGCGGAGGATGATTTTTGTGATGCATCCGTGTCACTGTCCCCAAAGAGTCGCGATATGATCCCGCCACTTTCATTTCCCTTTGATTCATCGGCCAAATACCCGGTCAACACGGTTTCTTGAAGCCGGGCATATTCTTTCAAAAGCATGGGGTAGGGGTGCGATTCATTACCTTTTCCCTTTAGCTTTTTCGATAGATTTTGCAAAGCCTTTTTGTTTTTGCGACTTATATCCAGGTTTATCAGCTGATCAACAAGAAGTTGAAGCGTTTCAAGCCCGCTATGACCACTCGCTTGATGCTGCTCATCGAGTCGTTGTATCCAGGTGTTAATCTGGCCGAGTATGTTAGAAAGCCGCGCGGTATCCGGGGAGGCTTTGCGCAATAATGCCCTTAAGCCAGAAAGTTCAATATCCAACGCCTCGTCTTGCCCCTCCGCCACAAGGGCGACTCGCGCCAACAAACGCTGCAACAATTGGACATAGTCTTGTTGGGATTTTTCTCTAAGTTCAAAAACTTCGCATTGCGACAAGTATTTTTCCCGCCAACGATTAAGCTCAAGTGTGGTTTCCGGCATGAGTGCTTTTTCAACGCTAAATAAATACCTTGATTATAGTTGGCAAGAAAAATTAGCGAACCACAAGTTTCCCCCTGGCGTAGTATAATTTCGAAAAATTCAGGAAAAGAAGATGTCAACTCAAGCGGATTCCTTCAAATCCATCATGTATGCGCTTGCCGCCAACGCAGTCATTGCGGTCGCCAAGCTGTTTGCGGCTTTATACACCGGATTTATCAGGAAAAAGATTGAGGCGGAACTGGAGAACTGCCCGGAAGTTGATCGTGTTCTGAATATGATAACGCTGCAACTCGGCAACGATATCATGGTAGCGGTCAAAGCGCGAATGGGTGAGTTTCCAACGGCTCACGAAATGGTAGTGGCGATCAATCGTTGTGAAGCCGGGTTGCGGGGAAAGTTTCCGGAAATCCGGTGGATATTTTTCGAACCCGATATAGACGACTGAAGGAATATCAGGTTGTAAATGAGTTTCATTCAGATGCAGTACCCACCTAAAATGGAGTGCGCCGCGCCAACGCACCATCAAGTACGCTTCCGTGCGCGCAGTGCACTCATGCGAATTCGTGACGCCTCACTACGAAATGCGGTGAGAAATGCGGTCTGACAACTCTTTTGTTTTTAACCAGATTCATATTGAAGCGGCGCGTAATGCCTCGGACGATTTCAATCTATTCCACGACAAGCACAAATGGCTGCAGATTACTCATAATCCTTTTAAAGGACCCATTGCCCTGGGCTTTCAGCTCAATACTCTGATTGAATATCAGATCCGTTTGCACCGGATCGCTCACCATGAGAACACCATTATCGAGGAAAACAAGCTCCGCCATAGTAATTACCAAATTACCTTTGTCAATGCGGTCAAACCCGACCATGCGATCAGTTTAGATATCAAAAAAACACTGATCAAAACCATCCCTAATTTGACACTGGGTAACCGTATTTCGGTCAAAAGCAGCGGCAAAACCGTGTTATTGGGTTTCAAGAAAGAAACCCAGAAACCCTTATTCCTGGCCGAAACTGAATTGTCCGGCTTACCGGACCTAAGCAACATATATGACCGAACAATAATCCCCGGTACGGATTATTTTCTGAAACGTAAATTTTTGAATAACGGCAACGCCAAAAATTTTCTATCGGGTTCTCTGGCTGAACAGGCAGATTATTTCGACGAATGGAACAATGAAGTCAATTATCCGGAAATTTTCCCATGCAGCCTGACTTCGGGTGCATTGCTGGAAAAGGCTCAGATGGAAGACTATGATTTTGTGAGCAATCCTAAGGTCTATACCGCGCATCATATTTCAGTCGATCGGAAATATCTAAAAAAACTGAAAAATCAGGATACCTTGCACATCCTGGTCAGACAATTACCCGAATCGGACCACTACACGCTTAATAAAACAACTATTCGACAACGTGTATATGATTGTTTCGGTTTGGTAGAAAATAACAATATTTTGTTTCGGGCCAAAATGTTTCTAACTCCGCTGGAAGAAATTCTGAACACACTGGGACGCTAGTACTCCGCATCCTAAATAACTATGTTTATTCGACGGTCTAAATCGTCGATAACCGCGTTGCGACAGCTTGAAAGGGGATGGCTATTCCTGCGCTGTCGCGCCTTGTTCTCGGCGATTTATCCTCGCCACTTAAACGTAGTTATTTAGCGTGCGGGGTACTAGTGTGTCGTATAGACAGTAAAATGAAGCTTCCGAACAACAATGTAGCAATACCCTGGGACACATTTTATAAGTGGCTACGTGAATTGTTGATATAGCGTTATCGAATAGTTTTTTTGTGGGATTTTGATGGAAGTAGTAAAGGCTCTGCCCCCTTTTTCGCTTTTTCAACCTTTTTTCCCTTGCCACGGTAATGAGGTTATCAGTAACGGCTCTACACTTTGGCGTGGTTCTCGACCGTGTTTGGCTTGTCCGAGGAAGCTGGAAAGCCAATTTAAATTAGCCAATACTTTTGACTTGATCGTTCCGATCAAGAAACTATTTACCCTCTTCTCTAAATTTTCGATAATCGACCGCAAGTTTTAGCCCGGCAAAGCGCCCTGACATTCTCAACAGTTTTTGGGTGTTTGAGTCGAAATCCAATTTTACCGGTGCGAACTGGCGATCTTCGTAACCTTCTTCGATTTTTGTAGTTTTAAGCTTGAACCGATACAGCAAACGCTCGGCATTTTCTCGCAGGGTGGTTTGGAGCGGAATGCCGAGTATGGCTTCAATATCTGTTTTCGTTGGAATCCCTACCAGCTTTTCCACTTCGATTAAATCGGCGCGGATTTGTCGCTTAGACCGGTTAACCGTCGATGATCCGAGCGAGCGCAATGAAGCTTCTAAAAAATCGGCGGGCACCATGGCGAGAAAGATTGGGGAATAGGTGATGCCTGTTAGAAGATCACTTTCGTTAAAAGTCAATGTGATTTCAAGCTCAATGGGTGGTTTTATAATTTTCCCGTCTTTATCAATTTTTTCAAAGGCATAATAAGTTTTTACCCCCCGCGAGAGAATTTCCGTACGGCTTGGCTCGAGTTTAGCGAGATAATCAAAGTCATCACGGTACAAAACGGGTACTTTGCAAAGCAGCGTAAAATCATCCTTGGCTTCCACGGAGAAATTTTGGTCAAATTTCGCCAGTTGATTTTTAAATTCGAGCAATCTCAGATAAACACAACCGGTTAAGGAAACGATTATGGCAGCTAAGAAAAACCAGCCAGCCCAACGAACATGAATATTCGAAGGTTGTCCGAGAATTACCAAGAACTAATCCCGAAAATTAATGTATTGCAATGGTATTTCTAAATCGATTTCCTTGAGCATTTGAATAATCTGCTGCAACCCGTCGCGTTTCTTACCCATGACGCGAACCTTCTCCCCCTGTACCGCGGCTTGAACTTTAAGTTTGCGATCCTTGATCATTTTTACGATTTTTTTCGCCAGTACGGTATCGACCCCCTGCCGTAAGGTGATGGTCTGTTGGGCTTGTTGTCCTACGGTACGCGGTTCATCGATTTGTAAACACCCGATATCGATACTTCTCTTGGTCAGTTTTAGCCGGAGGATATCCAACATTTGCTGGAGTTGTAATTCGGCTTCAGCATGAAGTGTAATCACCGAATCGTCCAAGGCGAAGCGGGCGCCACTGCCTTTAAAATCAAAACGGGTCGTGACTTCGCGATTGGCTTGATCGACCGCATTGGCGGCTTCGTGCATATCGACTTCGGAAACTATGTCAAAAGATGGCATTTTTATACTCTTTGCAACATTGAAGGCGATAAAATAGCAAAGCCTAAAATTAAAGGCAAATTGAGGACTTTATAGCCCGAGTGTTCTGGAGCCTGGATATTTGAGCGTTACAAAAAAATAGTGAAACCGTTTAAAGCATTTCGCATTGACTCCCTGAATGGGGAGATCCGTTCTCGTTTCGAGACTGTTACACTCGATCTAATGACGCCGGGTGAAGTCGTCATCAAGGCCATCTTTTCGGGTATTAATTACAAAGATGCACTGGCGGCGACCGGTAAAGGCAGGATACTCCAGAAGTATCCCCTGGTAGGAGGCATTGACGTTTCCGGCTATGTCGAAAGTTCGACGGATGATCGGTTTAAACCCGGTGATCCCGTATTGGTCTGTGGCGCCGGGCTGTCCGAAACCTTGGATGGAGGTTACGCCGAATTCGTACGTACTCCCGCGGACGGTATCGTTCCTTTACCCGAAAGATTGACATTATTTGAGGCGATGGCCATTGGGTCCGCGGGCTTTACAGCCGCCTTGGCCTTGGAGCGGCTTCAACTTATCGGACAAACACCGAAACTTGGTCCGATCGTCGTAACCGGCGCGTCGGGTGGGGTAGGCGGTTTTGCTATTGATCTTCTATCCAAATCAGGCTACGAAGTCGTTGCGATTACCGGTAAACGGAAATGCGTCGATTACCTTAAATCATTGGGTGCATCGAAGGTATTATTTCACCAGGAGTTAGTCTTCGGGAACAAACCGTTGGAACAAGGACTTTGGGGTGGAGCGGTCGATAGCGTTGGAGGGGACTTGTTGTCCTGGTTGATACGAACGGTTAAGCCGATGGGAAATATAGCGGTCATCGGTCTTGCGGGCGGAATGGGCATACATAGCACGGTAATGCCCTTTATCCTTAGGGGGATCAGCTTATTGGGCATTAATTCGGTGATTTGTCCGCGTTCACTCCGGGACAGGGCCTGGAGACGATTGGCAACCGACCTAAAGCCACGACATATCGATAAGATTGTGACAGCGCAAATTCCTTTTTCCGAACTGCCGAATTGGTTTGAACGTTTCCTTAACCGGGAAATAACCGGACGAACGGTGGTTAAAATTCGCGAATTAAACTATTGACGAAAGATTTATTGTCACTATTCAGCATAATTCCGTAACTGTTCGGATTACGGTTTATTCTTGATCGACATTCGAACCTAAAGAACTCGTCAACTTTTCCGGATACACGGCTTCCCAAACATTCTCGGCAAAGCCTACGCCCGCCTCGTGGAAGATATTAAGCGTTAAATCGGCTCCGGCCATCTGGGTTGCCTTCGCATCATCCTCGAAACGGCTGGTCGCGCAAATAAGTCCTTGATACCCATGCTTGCGTAATTGCTCCGCGCCTATTCGATTGGCCTCGGGATCGGGCATCGCCAGCAGGACCGCCCGGATGCCCGCTAATGCAAGATGTTGCCATAAACCAGGATCTTCGGCATCAGCGTACAACACACGGCGACCGTCGTGACGGTGTTGTTCTACCTTAGCGGGGTCGGAATCCAAACCGGCCACGCGCTCCCCCCGATGGGAGAGAAAAGCATAAGCTCCCGTGCCGACCTTTCCCATCCCCATCACTAGAAAGTGCGCATTCCCGAGTGAGATAGGCTCATCGTCCGGATGCCGACGGTGGGTTTCGAATTTTATCAATCGTGATTCCAACCATTCATATAAGCGGTGCGCCAAACGATAAAAGGATGAAGCAAAAAGAAACGACAAGGCGACGGTTACCGCTAACATGACCAGCCAATCCGTGCTCAACAATCCTTGCCGAGTCATCAATTGCGCCACAATCAGCCCGAACTCGCTGAAACTGGCAAGACTCAAACCCGCAAGAAATGCCGACCGTGCTCGAAGCCTAAAAGCCAATAGGAGGAAAAAAAATAACGCCCCTTTTAAGGGGAGCACTAAGGTCAATAATAAGGCTGCCCCAAGTGTTTCGAGGGTGGGAATACCCGCCATTCCGATTTCCAAAAAGAACCCGGCCAGCATGACCTCTTTAAGCCCCCATAATACTCCCGCCAACTCCTTAGCCTTAGCATGATCGGCGAGTAATGATCCAAAAACAATGGCGCCGAGCTCCGGACTTAAACCAAGCGATTCGAACCCTAAACCACCGGCGAATACCGCCAACATTAATCCAAATAATACGAGCAATTCATCGTGGCCGCTAAAATCCGCCAATCGGTGCAAAACAGGACGAAGTAAGGGCAGAGCGAATAAGCACAACCCCCATATGGAAGGGGTGTGTTGACCGAAAATGCTGAGTAATGCCACCGCGATAATATCCTGAATAATAAGAATTCCAATCGCGACACGGCCATGAAACGCAACCAGCTCACGTTTTTCTTCCAAAACCTTGGCTGCAACGACCGTACTGGAAAATGAAAACGCGATAGTCATCGCCAAAGCCACTGGCCAAGTAAGTCCCAGCAGATAAATCATTATTGGGACGAATAGCAGGCAAGTTACAACAATTTGCATTAATCCGGTACCCCAAACTTCCGGCCGGAATATATTTTTCAAGCGCAATTTGAGCCCGACGGTAAACAATAGCAACAGCACGCCGATATGAGCGATTTCCGCAAGTACAATCCCCCCTCGTACTCGAGAGCATTGAGAAGGAATCCAGCAGCTAGATAGCCGATGAGAGTGGGTAAGTTCAGCCAATGGCACAGCAATCCCAAGCCATACGCAAATGCAATCCAAAGAGTTTCCATTAAGTTAAACCTGAATTAGTGGCTATTCAGCGTAACCTTGTAGCTGTTCAGATTGCGACTTATTTTTGTGAAATCAAGAAAAAAAGGGGTCAGACCCCTTAATACCTCAAGGAATGAGAAATAAAAACGAACTGCTTGCATTGAGAAAGACATTGAAGAAATGGCGGGCTCGCATCATTTATCTCGACCATGAAATTTCATGTAAAGCTATGTTTTATGTTGAACAGCATTATCTTAGCCATTCGACGGAAATAGCCGATGCATTAATCGCCGCAACCGCTGTATCAACGGGGCTATCACTCATAACGGGTAATTTTAAGCATTACAAGATTATTAGAGATATAGGTATCATAAAATTTAGTCCAAAGTAAATTTTAAATGCGGGACAATCAGAGTCAGATGCATTCGGCGGAGGGAGGGAATCTGAAATACAAAACCCCAAATAAAAAAGGCCCGCATTTCGCGGGCCTTTGATTTTATTGGCGTCCCCAAGGGGGTTCGAACCCCTGTTACCGCCGTGAAAGGGCGGTGTCCTAGGCCTCTAGACGATGGGGACGTAAACTATCGATTCAGCATTGTGGAACCAGGCGGGATCGAACCGCCGACCTCTACAATGCCATTGTAGCGCTCTCCCAGCTGAGCTATGGCCCCAAAATCGAATCAGTAATTTTACGTGGTCGTTTATTTCCTGTCCAGGCAATTTTACATTAACCCGATGAGAAATTATATTTATTGATTTTTTTGCTTGATCGGAAGTCAGGATTTGGTCCCGCGTAACAGCTCAGCGAATGCGCCAATTTTTGCTTGTATCTTTTTGGTATTTTTCGGTCCCATTCGAATCATTTGTTTATGGACATCATTTAAATCTTCCATTTTCTTATCGTTAAACTTAAACATTACCGACGGTCTATCAAACTTTAGTGTCCGCGTAATCACCGGTGCGGCTAGGATTATGTCAGCGGCTGCCAAAATAACCTTGTCGAAATCTTGATCGGGATATCCAAGTTCTCCATAAGCCTCTTGAAAAAGGGGCTGCAACTTCAAATAAAGCGCCGTGAAAATCCGCGGCTCTATAGAGTCAAAGATCTCCACAAATAGATCGAAGCGACGATAACTGGTCGGATCCGTTATATAAACACCATCGGCAAGTTCACGGGCTTTAAATCTTTGCTTTGGCGCGAAGTGTTTTAGATGTTTTCGGATTAAATCACCCCGCGATATATTATCGATCAGCAGCGTGAATGTTCGAATCAATTCATCGGGCGCGAGCCAGGAAACAAACACCGGGTGGCTGCTAACACTTGGGGCAACTTGCCGTACTAGAGAATCGCTATTATCGAGCTCCGGCAGCAAAAATGAAGTTTCATCCGCATTCTTGTCTTTAGGTTTCTCAGTCTCCATAAGGGAAGGCGCTGTTTCCTTCAATATCATCTCCGGGTTAAGGGTTTTTTCCGGAATCGACATCGAATTATCAACGGGTGCGGGGGCATTGATCGAATTGTAACTATAAAAACCAATTCCAAGGGCTACTAAAACAAGAATAACCACCCAAACATGATTTGTAATACGTTCTTGTTGTCCTTCGACAAAATCATCGTTTCGATTTGCTTGAACCATACTGAGTTCCTATTGCTGAAGTGAAATCACCTATTCAGAAAAACATCAACCCAAACTGTTTTGGATTAACGGGCGAATTTGATGCATAATTTTGTGGGGAAATCTACATCCCAATATAAGGAGGGTAGCATGCCATCGCAAAGACTCAAGCAGTATCTCGACGAGAACTGCATAAAATACGTCACCATTAATCATTCTCTCGCCTTTACCGCTATCGATATTGCCAAATCAGCCCATATTCCCACCAAAATTATGGCTAAGACGGTGATCTTGAATATCGAGGATAAATTGGCGATGCTGGTGTTGCCCGCCGCCTACCGAATCGATTTGGAGTTGATCAAACAGGCCTTTAGTTCCAAAAATATCGAACTTGCTAGCGAACAAGTTTTTAGCCGGGCTTTTCCCGATTGCGAAGTCGGCGCCATGCCGCCCTTTGGTAATTTATACGAGATGGAGATTTTCGTGACTGAAAGCATCACAGAGCAGGACGAAGTCGCTTTTAACGCCGGATCACATTCCGAAATAGTTAAAATGCGGTATAGGGATTACGAACGTTTAGTGGCTCCGAAGTTTATTTTGCTCTCCGTCTAGGAGGCTGTCCGAGAATAGGAGCCGTAGCGAGGGAAAGTGGCCCATAGGTGTGAAATATAGGGATGTATTTCATCAATTTAATCGGGAAAATGGGCCAAAATCCGCTTTTCCGCGGTAGGCTTTCTATTCTCGATTTGACATGATCGCATTTTAATATTCGATTGATAGGTCATCTATTTCACCAGTCTATTCCAATCTATAAATGGCCCTGAAATTGGGAACAGATCATGAATAACCTTTTAACTGGAGCGGAAGAGGTGTCAAGGAGGAGTTTGTAGCGTAGCGGAGGAATCTCCTTGACACTTCTGAAGCGTAAGTTAACCTCAATTTATGATCTGTTCTCGGTTTCAGGGCCATTTCACGTTAGAAATTACCCCCTCTTCAGGGCCATTTCATATTGGACAAGACTCCACTACGGGATTTAACCCTTTTGTGGGATAATATTAGGAGTTTTTTATCTCGTATTCCATGAACATTCATTTTAAAACCCTCGGTTGCCGATTGAACGAAGCGGAGACCGAATCGTGGGCTCGGCAATTTCAAGCAAACGGACACAATATTGTAAAGGGTTCCGGTACGGCTGATTTGATTGTATTGAATTCCTGTGCGGTTACCTCAGAGGCGGCTCGCAAATCGCGGCGTCTTATCCGGCGAATCCACAGCGAGAACCCTACATCCAAATTGGTAGTTAGTGGCTGTTACGCCACATTAAATCGACAAGAAGTTGCCGAAACATTAGGGGTCGACCTCGTCGTCAATAATACCGAAAAAAATAAGTTGGTCGAATTGACTAGCCGCCAGTTGGATGTGCCAACCATGCCTATCCTTGCAACCGAACCGGGAATGGGGGCATTGTTCCGCCGCGGCAGGCAACGAGCCTTCGTTAAAGTCCAAGATGGTTGCCGTTATCGTTGTACCTACTGCGTCGTAACCCTTGCTCGGGGGGAGGAAACAAGTCGATCTATTACTGAGATAATTGGTGAAATCAATCGCCTGGAACAGGAAGATATCAAGGAGGTCATACTGACGGGTGTACATCTTGGCGGATACGGCAGCGATCTCGGGGTGAATCTCGAACAGCTGGTGGAGGCAGTGTTAGCCCACACTTCAATCCCCAGAATTCGTTTAGGTTCTCTTGAACCTTGGGATTTGCGGACTAGTTTTTTTAGACTATTCCAAAACTCACGCTTAATGCCGCACCTTCATCTCCCTTTGCAAAGTGGTTCGGATTCGGTGTTGAAACGAATGGCTAGGCGTTGCCATACCGTGGAATTTAAAAAAATTGTCCGGCAACTCAATGCCACCGTACCCGAATTTAATATCACCACCGATATCATTGTGGGCTTTCCCGGCGAAAGCGAACAAGAATGGAGCGAGACCCTCGAATATGTAGAAGAAATTGGATTTGGACATGTACACATTTTTTCCTACTCGCCACGATCTGGAACCAAAGCCGCGGGGTTGCCCGACCAGATTCCTAAATCGGTCAAAAAACAGCGTAGCAAACAACTGCATTTGCTGGCGGAATTGATGAAACTAGATACCTATAATCGCAATTCAGGGCACATCATTCCGATTTTATGGGAAAGCCAGCCAAGTTTGGCGGAATCTGAAACCACGGAGGTTTTTGGGTACACACCGAACTATATCCGGGTTGCGACGGCCGTCGGGGATTCTGAAAATCTGGAAAATCAAATTAGACCGGCACGGTTAAAAGCTGTTGCCCCCTCCGGAGACCACGTTTTAGCGGAATTGGTTGAATTATCAAGATAACGCTGATTTAACAATGGCGCGAAAAGTTTTGAATTGTTAGCGCGTAGCAATTTTTGTTTCCTCCTTACCACTTAAAATATACGCTGTAGCTCCTATCACAACAGCAGGTGGAACCAATATATTGAGTATTGGAATCGATAAACCTAGCATCGTGATTCCACCAAAAGTTGTTGCACCCAATCGAAATTTTTTGGCTTGCTTGCGTTGATCGAAAAATGAAAGCCCGTGTTCGTCCAAAGAATAAGACATATATTCCAAAGCCAAAAACCAAGCGCTGAATAATATCCATACTATTGGGGCTATTAGATTGACACCTGGAATCACAAATAGAATCAACAACGGAATGGCTCTTAAAAAAAAGTAGCTTAGCCGTTTTAGCTCGGAAGTCATACTCGAAATTATCCCTTTTACCAATGGTCCGGGTTTATCGGAGACTGTTTTTTTTCCAAGCAAATATTCCTCCGTTTTTTGGGCGAGTTTCCCATAAAAGGGCGCTGCAAAAAGGTTTGCGAGCAAAGTAAAGGTAAAAAATGTGATTAATACCAAGGTTGTGAAAAATATCGGCCATATCAACCATTCCAACCAACTTAACCAACCCGGGATCAGCCAGGAAAGAAAGCTGGAAAAATATTCGGAAGCTGCCCAAAAAGCCAAGGAATAGACCAATAAATTGATTAACACGGGACCCCATATATAGCGCCTGAATCCTGGTTTCATCAATAATCGTAATCCTTTAAACGGCCACTGACTGGCATGAATTGGATTGTTGAGTTTTTTATTTTGAAATTGCATAAAGTTAAGCTCTATTAATGTCAAATGCCAGGACTTCATTAATGTGTTTGGCTCCCGAAAGCAGCATTAGCAATCTATCTAAACCGATGGCAACCCCCGAACATTCGGGAAGCCCATGTTCCAAGGACTTTATAAACCTTTTGTCGAGTTTTGGAATCGGAAGGCGCCGTTTCTTTCGTTGTTGTCGATCGAGGTGAAAACGTTGTTTTTGTTCCACCGGGTCGGTCAATTCACGGTAGCCATTGGCTATTTCGACGCCATGGATAAAAACTTCCATCCGATCGGCAACATCCGTGCCCCCCGTTTTTATACGTGCTAATGAAGCATGACAAACCGGATAGTCATATATGAAGGTTACCCGGTCCTTTCCCAAATGGGGTTGAACGAGTTGGCTGAAAAGAAAATCCAACCAATCCGGAACTTCATCGCGGCATAATTCCACCGCGCCAACCAGGTCGTGTTTTTTCGCGATCCGGATAAAATCAGAAACCGAAGCGGTAGCTATATCGATCTCCACATATTTCGAAAATGCTTCGAAATAGCTAATACGTTCGGAGACAGCGAATATCATCTTCGACGGAGCGAACAACTCAAGAATCAAATCCTCAACCTCTACCATTAATTCGTCGAGATTAAAACCAACCCGATACCATTCCAATATTGTAAATTCGGGATTATGAAAACGTCCGTATTCGTGGTTACGAAAGGCTTTACATATTTGGAAAATTGATCCGCTTCCCGCGGCGAGTAGCCGCTTCATTGCAAATTCGGGGGAAGTTTGGAAAAAAAATGTCGTATCCGGTGTATTAAAAGAACCGGCATAATGCGTCGAAAAAAAATTTAATTGAGGCTCGGTCCCCGTGGTTTGGCCCATCAGGGGTGTTTCCACTTCGAGGACTTCTCGATTCGCAAAAAAATGACGAATAGCGGATAACATCCATCCCCGTTTTTTCAAACGCTCTATTGTGCAACCGGGAGCCCAATCGTCGTCCGCCTCACTTTTGTATCGGTTCACGGTTATCGGGCCAAAGTGACACTCATTCGATCCTCATGCCTACGCTGTTATAAACCGTTTTTCACTCTTTAACACGCGAAACGTATTCCCCGGTCCGTGTGTCAACCTTGATCAACTCATCGGTGCGAACAAATAGCGGGACCCGGACTACCGCACCCGTTTCCAGTGTCGCGGGTTTACCACCTCCTCCAGAAGTATCGCCGCGAACACCAGGATCGGTCTCCACAATTTTTAATTCAACAAAATTGGGCGGGACAGCGGAAATGGCTGCATTATTCCACAGAACGATTGTACAAATACCCTGTTCTTTCAACCATAGTTTGGCGTCGCCGACGGCATGTTCATCCGCCGAAAATTGTTCATAGGTATTCTGATCCATGAAATGCCAAAACTCTCCATCCGTGTATAAATACTGCATTTCGGATTCAACGACATCAGCCCCTTCGATGGATTCGCCCGACTTAAAGGTACGTTCTAAGACGCGGCCAGTTTTTAGATTACGAATTTTGACGCGATTGAAAGCTTGCCCTTTGCCGGGTTTGACAAATTCATTTTCAATAATCGAACAAGGATCGCCATCAAGCATGATCTTGAGTCCGCCCTTGAATTCATTGGTAGTGTAAATGGCCATTAAATCCTCATTTGTTCAAATATAAAATGTGGAAATTATATAATATATAGGCTGGACTATAGGCAATTTTTTCCTCAAGATAAGCCATCGTGGATTTTTGTTTTGAAAACGACTTAACTTGGCAGCAGCAACTGGCCGCATCGATTACGAAACCTGAAGAATTATTGGAATTTCTTGATCTTGATCGATCTCATTACCCAAAAAGTAATGTGGCGAACATTGAGTTTCCATTCAAGGTCACTCGCAGTTTTGCCTCACGCATGGCAAAGCGCGATATTCATGACCCTTTACTCCGACAGGTTCTGCCCTTAGAGGATGAGCTTGAATCATCCCACGGTTTTTCGACTAACCCGGTGGGAGACGTGGAAGCGACTGTATCTCCCGGTATTTTGCACAAATACCATGGACGGGTGTTATTAATCGTTACACCGGCATGCGCTATCAACTGCCGCTATTGTTTTCGACGAGAATTTCCCTACAGAGATGGATCGTTTGGCTCAACCCATGAACAAGTGGGGCTTGAGTATATAAGTAACAACACGGAAATAAACGAAGTCATTTTGAGTGGCGGCGATCCTCTCATGTTGAATGATTCAAAATTAAAATCGTTAATCCAAAAAATCGCGGCCATTCCACACATCGCCCGATTGCGTGTTCATACACGGTTGCCCATCGTATTGCCGTCCCGAATCACAGCTGAATTAATTGAGGTCTTAACGGAAACCCGATTGCAAACGGTTTTGGTATTACATACGAATCACCCCAACGAATTAGACCGGGAGGTTGCCGATGCAATCGGCCAGTTGGTCAATGCGAATATCCCGTTGCTCAACCAGTCCGTCTTGTTAAAAGGGGTCAATGATCACTCGGAGACTCTGATCGACTTGAGCGAGGCTCTATTTTCCTTAAACATTTTGCCCTATTACTTGCATCTTTTGGATAAAACAAAAGGAACCGCACATTTCGAAACGCTCTTACCTAAAGCAAAAGCCATCCAAAAACGACTGCGTCAAAAACTTCCAGGATTTCTGGTTCCCAGAATGGTTTGGGAGAAACAAGGCGAAGCTTATAAGTTGCCGCTGTAGCGAACCCACATATCTTAAAAAATTGCGATTAAAGTCACGATCCGCAATCGATAGAGAGCATAGACTAGTACCTCAAACCCTAAATAACCCATAAAATTAGGAGGCCTAAATGAGTGATAACTACGTTAAGCAAACTTGAAAGATACCCATATTCCTGCGTTTGTTTGTCTTGTTATCACTCATTTATCCTCTCCTATTTTCCGGGTTATTTAGGGTTTGAGGTACTAGACTGTTAATAGCTATGTCTTCTTTTTTAACAAAATTCAAAAAGCTAACCCAGCCCCGGATTGGGCAATCCATGGCTTCAAAAACCAAACGAGCCCGCGATCTTCCCTTTAAACTCAATGTCGAGTCCGCCTCCAATTGGCTAAAAAATCTACCGATTGACGCCAATCGTACCTGGCAGGTCATCGTTTCAGCAATACAGTCATTGAATGAAAAACATTGCGATCCACCGATACGGCTGAACATCCTGGAAACATTACGGCCTATTGTATTTCTTCTATCCAAAAAATTACAAAATTACACTCCGGGACTTAATGTTCCCATCGCCAAAAAAAGGAAAATTAGTAGTCTTTCGGTAAAATTGCACCTTGAATTAGCGGCCGGATACCACCTGATTACGAGATCGGATTCGTTCTTCAGTGATTTTAATCGTGATGAGCAAAACCGGATTATCTACAGAGCAATGCGATCTTACAGCTTGTCGTTGCTGAGAAGCTGTCAGATGCACGAGCCCTATTCATCAAAAATATGGGGACGGTTGAACCAACTATACGAAATCGCGGAAACGAGAGGGTTTGCAAATACCGGCATAAACGAAATCGAGCATTCACCCGATATTAAAACGTCTATAGAGGCTTTGTTTAAAGTCATCGCTGTGTTCACCATCATTAATCCCTATCGATTTACCCGACAAGAAATAAGTACTATTTTTGGGTTATTGGAACAAACATCAGACCGTGTTCATTTGTCTTCCAACAAATACGAACAGGGTTATCTAGCATCCGTTTACATTGACTTACAAAGCAATTATCCACCGGCCCTCGTTGGCCAATCAACCCACAACGAGACCAGTCGGTATTTTTTTACCTGGAAATTCGAACATTATTTGACCCATGTGGATGGAAAACAGGCCTGTTGGCGGGATTTGTCTAATTATCGCGCTAAACTAATTCCACGTTTCGGGGATTTTTCATGCTTGGAGCTTTTGGGTGAGAGACGACGACAACAACTATTTCAGGGTTTTAACAGTATCTACGCCTCCTTGCGCAGATCACAGACTCGGCTCGGTGTAATCCAGACTCACAAGCCGCAACATCAACATCAAGATTGGTTAAAAATCCCGGATCTCGATTTAGTTCCGCTGGAAGATAAAGAAAATATCCGTAGCGGGAAACAAAATTTGCAAGTGGATGAGGAATCTAATAGTCAAACGCATTCGGCGAGAAACAATGGAAATGCTGAGGGTCAGCCGAGTCGCGGATTCGATGGCGCCAATTGTTTTAGCGTCCGCACCAACCTTGAGGGATTCTACATAATAGAAATCCATACAATATTGGAAATTGGCCAAATTATCGCATTTTCGTCACCCGGAGAACCCGTGCAAATCGGTTCCGTCCGCTGGAAACAAACTTCCGGCCAAGAAGAACAATTACAATATGTCGTCGAGCTACTCGCATCCGGAGCCCAGCCTATAATCGCGTCATTTAAATCAGATCCGCGGGTAAAGCTCATTTTCATGGGTAACGACTCGAAAGGAGTTCGCGATCCAAGCATTTTGCTGCCCCCTGCAAAATACCGTTGCGGTACAGTCTTTTTAGAACAAAAGGATCAAAAAAAATCAAAATATCAAATTACAAAATTGAGGGAATTCAATCCTATGTTCTGTCAGTATTCAATTACTCGTCAGTCACGAGTTCTATCCGATTTGACGTAACTATTCAGGCCCTGAATTCATTTTTTCGATGTGTCACCTCGACCAACGGAAGAAAGTCTTATCACCCATTGATAGCTCTGCGCTTTAAGATTGCCCACTGGTGTTCATAAAAGATGAGTAGTGTAGAAAATAGAAATCGATAATTACGACTAGACATTTGCTAAAAAAACACGGATCCTTCTTTTCTTTGTAGAAGTACAGATGGAAGGAGGAGACCCCGTGCAACAGTATATTTCTCAGAGTTTAGAAAGCTTTCAAAGCGTTTTTTCCAGATCGAGTACTTGGTTGTTGTTCTGCGCCATTGTGATTGGATTTATGGGGGCAGGAGAAATGATCGGCGTGACGTCGTTGTGTCGTTTCTGGCTATTAGATGAACTTGGTTATTACCGCTTGCTCCGTTTTTTTAGATCCAAAGCGTATGTCTATGGGGCGTTGCTCGATGCTTGGCAAGATTTTGTGAATCGCCAAGGAAAATCCGTTGAAGTAGCTGGACGAGCGATACTTCTGGGTGACCATACCGCGGTGATCAAAGATGGACGCAAGATGCCCGGCGTGGTATCGATGCACGAGTCATCGGAGACGCAAACGAAACCCGGCTATTTTCGGGCCCAATGTTGGGGCAGCATTGGCATCTTGATCGGGTCGTTATCCGCTTGTTTTTGTTGTCCTTTGCAGCTTCAAATTCATCAGGGATGGGCTCATTTAGGGTTGAACGACGAGCGCGATAATCCATGTCGGATCAAGCTCACCGACCGCTTGGTGGCCATGGCGATTCATTTTGCGGTGACGAATCACTGTCTGTGTTATTTGGTGTTGGATGCCTTTTTTTCAACCGGGGGCGTATTTCGAGCTTGCCACTATTATTCAATCCAGCATCAGGCGCGGTGGGTTGAGGTGCTGGTCAAAGCCAAGAATAGCTATGTGGGTTATTTCCCCGCGCCACCGAAACCCGCCTCTCGACCCGGACCTCAGCCGCTCTATGCGAGAAAGTGTGTTTAAGAGAATGCTTCGACCACCTTCATTTGTTTGAGACGGTGACCTGTCAAGTCTACGGTAAAACCGAATCCATCCGGGTTATGACGCTTACACTGTTATGGCGGCCCATCGCTGATCAGGTGTTATTTATTCTCGCCGTCACCTCAAAAGGCCCAATGGTTCTAATGAGTTCCGATTTAACGCTGTCAGCCATTGATGCCGTTGAACTGTATTGTGCTAGAACCCGCATTGAAATCATGTTCGCGATGTTAAAGCATGTGATCGGCGCCTTTAAATTTCGTTTTTGGACTAAAAAATTGCCAAAACATTCTAGACGCCCCTTTTCCAATCGTCTTCTCAAAGCCCCACAGCCCCAGGATATTCATACCGTTCAAGCGTGCTGGCGAGCCTATGAAATCTTCGTGCTCTGTGCCTCCATTGCCTTGGGGTTAATGCAATTGATTGCGCTCCAGTATCAAGATACGATTTGGTCTGAGCACTCGCTTTATCTTCGCACTCAATCGCGTGATTTGCCATCGGAGAAAACCGTCAAGCAAATTTTAGCGCCATTGTTCCTCAAACAATTCTTTCGACTTGAGGAAAATGGCATGATTCAACAGATCCGTGCCCGCTTGATGGCTGTTTCCGATGAAATAGATGACGATTAAACTGAATGAGGCGTTCTATGCTCTAATTCTCTGCGATCTTCAAAATTTTTCATCAAACATACTACGATGGAGAGGGTAGTTTTGCCCCGCTTTTCTCGCTGTTAACTCACGACTGCCGAGTTAATTACTGAAGCTACGGAATAAAATCTAACGGTTCAAGGTTGCCGATTCTTAAAAGGAAATAAAGGGGACGCTACCCTTTAACGCGTAAAATACGCAAGAATGTTAATATCTGTTTAGAGTTAAATATTAATAAAAAAGGGTAGCGTCCCCTTTGATTCCCGGTGTCTTCCCACCCATTGCGAGATTTTCTGGCTGGTTGGCGTCTGCTTTCGTGTTACTTCGTGAAGCACCATATCCACCATTTGCACAGCCCAGCCAGGCAGCAACAGCACATCCAATGCATCGGCGTAGGCAAGAGTGATGAGTGGCCCGGCATCCGATAAAAGGATTACCGAATTAGAAGACATCCGTCTTCCTTATTCTACGAGAGAATCCAGAGTGTCTACCATTGCTTTCGTTACTTTCTCAGGAAGGCGTGGCATCGGCAGATGCGTCTGAACCATCAACAGGAACAAGTCTTCGTCGCTATCAATCCCCAGCGTATCCATTGCCGTTTTGTCATCAATCCGGCCTAATGAGAAATCCAGCAGGACGCGGTAATTCTGGTTGCCGCTTGCCTCGGCGGCTTCGAAAGTTTCGACCAGATAGCGTAACTCGGCATTGAACAGGGCATTGAACAGGGCATTGACCGAAGTATCGGATTTGGCAGCAATCACTTTGGCGCGACGCAACAAGTCGCGGTTAACGGAACCGGTAAAATTGACAGTACCAGACGTGGTTGAACCCTCGTAAGTAGCATTAACACATAATTAAGTGTAATACTTAATTATGTGTTGTTCAATGTTTCGAGAAAGCGCGTGGCCGTGACGATTGGGCAGCTAAATTCCAAAGCCAGCGCCAGCAGATCGCCATCGCCGGTGACGAGAAAATCCGCCGTGCCGGCCACGGCCAAGTGCAAGAATGGTTGATCGGATGGGTCACGGCAGGTCGGGGTCGTGGGTGGCGGCGCGGGGATGCTGACGGTTTGGCACCAGGGCAGATAATCTCCCAGGAGTTCTTTCTGTTCGACGGCAGACAGCTTGAACTTCGGGTAGGCCAAGGTACGGAGCAATTCGGTGGCCGTAGGGTTCGATACCAATGGATGGAAACGGACTTGCTGCCAAGCGTAACGCAGTGCGCCTGGCTTACCACCGCCGAATACCAAGGCCGAGAGCACGAGGTTAGTATCGAGCACGACGCGTGGAGGTCGGGGGAATTGACTCACGATGTGGCGCAATCCGCTAGGATTTTCCGTCCTGCCGCGCCCAGGTTACAGCATCGTCAATGTCATCTTCCGAAAGCTTTAGTTCGGCCAGCTTGGTCCGTACAGCATTGGCCCGTTGAATACGCACGGGCGTCAATATGATCTGCCCATTACGGGTTTCCACCTCGAAATAGTCGGCGGCGCCGATTGAATCCGTCACCGCCTTGGGCAAGGTGAGTTGGTTCTTCGCAGTTATCTTGGCGAGCATAGTACTGTATTCCGATAGTAATGAATCCTTACTATAGTGCGTCTTGGTAGTTCAGGCAAGAAAAGGTATCCTTCGATGGCACCAAGTGAAATCATGAGGCGTATCAAAGGCCGGACTTCGAGCAAACTGTTCGAGGAACATCCGAAATTGAAGAAACGGTATTGGGGACGTCATTTTTGGACGCGGGGTTATTTTTGAAACGGGTTTTCAACCCGTATTCGGACTTTTAGTCATGTGTTTCCGGAATTTCAAATTTCGCCTTCGATTCCGAGGATTTAATGACCGTGTGGTTCGTTGGGCTCCCTCAGTTGGCGAACATCTTGGCACGGGCACCTTGAAATCTACCGTTCTCAATACGGGCTGACCCCAAGATTCCCCAAACGATTATTCTCAAGTCGGGACCTGACCCCGAGTTTCCTGATTGAAAATTAGAATCTTAGACATGGACGTAACTTTTTTTCCGCAGGCTAGCCTGTACTTTGCCGTAGCGGGCTACTCCCGAGCAGAAATACGCGATCTTGACCGGACGCACGCACCCACCCATCGATTCGGCTAAGCATTGCATTGGATGTAGAAATGTTAGAACTGACCCCTCTTTTTTTGATATTTGCCATGTATGTTATCGAAGCTTTCCAACCCTATTTTCCACTTCCTCCAGAATGATCCCACTTTTGATAAGCCCGGCCATGGTCTCAATATCATTGGCTAGAATGCGGTCTTTTTCCAGATGAGGAATCGTAGCGCGAATAATTTTATAGGCACCAAGCGCTCCTTCACCCGGCTTCAAGTTGGTAAAAAGATCCATGGCCTGCGCCGCGCACAAAAGTTCGATTGCAACAACGTACTCGGTATTTTTTACGATGTCCCGGCACTTGCGCGCTGAAATTGGAGACATCGATACGTGATCTTCTTTATTGGCGGAGGTTGGAATGGAATCGACACAGGCCGGGTGTGACAGTATCTTATTTTCAGAAACCAGGGATGCGGCTGTGTATTGAGCAATCATGAATCCGGAATTAATTCCGCCGTCATTGACCAGAAACGCGGGCAGTCCGCTCAACTGTGGATTGACCAGACGTTCAATACGACGTTCCGAAATGCTCGCTAATTCCGAAACGCCCATGCATAGAAAATCCAAGGCAAGGGCCAAGGGTTGACCGTGAAAGTTTCCACCCAACACGAAATCCTTGGTATCTGAAAAAATTAACGGATTGTTAGTGGATGAGTTCATCTCGGTTTCCAATACACCATTGGCATAGGTAATGGCATCTTTACTTGCACCGTGGACTTGAGGTGAACATCGCAGCGAATACGCGTCTTGAACACGCGAACAATCTTTGTGGGACGAGACGATTTCGCTATTTCGGGTTATCCGCTCCATATTATTGGCAGCGTCAGCCTGCCCCGGATGCGGCCGCACATTGTGGATCCTTGGATCGAACTCCGTTCGACTTCCCATGAGCACTTCAAGGCTCATGGATGCTGCAATATCCGCCATCTTAGCAAGCCTCTGCGCATCATAAAGCGCCAAGCCGCCAATGGCACAGGTTACTTGCGTGCCATTCACAAGGGCGAGTCCTTCTGCTTCTTTCAAGTGGAGGGGTTCGATACCACATCGCTGTAAAGCGTCACCACCCGATATTCTCTCGCCCTGATAAAAAGCTTCTCCCAGACCTATCAGGACCAAAGCAAGATGTGCTAATGGAGCCAGATCACCGCTTGCCCCTACCGAACCTTTTTCCGGCACGACTGGACATACACCGTGGTTAAGGAGATGGATAAGTCGATGCACCGTCTCCAAACGAACGCCGGAATGTCCCCGAGCCATATCCTTGATACGAAGTGCCATCGTTGCCCGGACTGTCTCTTTATCCAGAATGTTGCCCACTCCCGCCGCATGGCTCATGAGGATATTTTCCTGAAGCCGACTGGCGTCTTTCCTGGCAATAATTTTGTCGCTCAATGCGCCAAAACCTGTTGTGACCCCATAAATGATTTTTCCGTCCCGAACCCAATCGTCAATCAAATTACGGGCCGCGACAATTTGTTCTTCCGATTTTTTGGTCAACCTAACCTTGGCTGCAAATCTGGCGATGGCCACCAGATCTTCCAGAGTCATTCCGTCTAGGCCGAGCAGGATCTCTTTCATGGATAATCAGACTGGTTTTCTTGATGAGTAATTAGCTAGTTAATACGATGCAACCAACTCGCCCTTTTTATACACTTCATCAACGCATGATACGCCACTATGGTAGGCAATAACCGCCGGGCTTTGTCCGTCAAGAATAAGAAAGTCGGCGGATTTACCGACGTCGAGACTCCCGGAACATTCAGCTGCTTGGATCGCGTACGCTGCATTCAAGGTGGCTGCGATCAAGGCTTCGCTGATTGACAGCCCCATACTCAGGACAGCAAGCCCAAACACAAAAGGCATGGATTCTGTGTAAGAAGAACCTGGATTACAGTCAGTGGCGAGAGCCAAAGGAACGCCAAGCTCCACCATTTTCCGGGCCGGAGCGAATGCTTTTCGTAGGCTGTAGGCAGTTCCAGGAAGTAGTACACCTATCACACCTTGATCTGACATAGCTCGAAGATTCTGCTCATTGGCAGCCAGTAGGTGGTCGGCTGAGGTAGCTTGAAGATCCGCTGCAAGGCCTGCGCCTCCCAAATCATATACTTCATCGGCGTGAATCTTTAATTTCAGTCCAGCATCTTTGGCCGTTTGCAAAACAAGGCGGCTTTGTTCCAAGGAGAAGACGTTCTTTTCACAGAACACGTCACAAAATTTGGCGATACCTTGTTCGCGGACTGCCGGGATGAGTTCCCGAATAAGCAAATCGACATATTCGTTGGGCAATTCGGCGTACTCTTCAGGTATAGCATGGGCACCCATAAAGGTCGAGACCACGTCCAGCGGGGTTTCCCGGCCGACTCGCTCAATTACCCGTAGCATTTTAAGCTCTGTTTCGGTTTGAAGGCCGTAGCCGCTTTTGATTTCAAGGGTTGTGGTGCCGTGCCGGAGCGCTGATAAAGCGTTCCTCCGTGTTATAGAAAAGAGTTCTTCCTCGGCACATTCTCGAACAGAACGAACTGAAGAAAGGATTCCTCCTCCACTGCGTAGGATTTCCAGGTAGTCCATTCCTGCCATGCGCTGGTCAAACTCTTGTTCGCGGCGTTCAGCGAAGCACATATGAGTATGAGGATCCACGAAGCCTGGGATCATACAACGCCGCTCGCAATCGATCTCCACGTCAACTTCCCGGCTCGCAGCGACAGCAATTACCTCTTTTTCATTTCCAATGGACTCAATGCGGCCATTTTTGCAGAGTAATGCTCCTTTTTCAAAGGACTGTACGCTCCCCTGATGGGTTCCGGCTAGAGGAGCCCCTATATCGCAAGGGGTGGTGATACGCACATTGTGAAACAGCTTGCGAATCATTCTTCATCTCTGAGCATTTCAAGCAGGCGCAGTTCTAACACTTGGTTAGGTTCGAAACCTTGTATCTGCATATAATAGGCAACACTATCGACAAGCGCAGCGGCGGGAACCATGCCGTAAACCTCTGTTTCTATGACCGGCACCTCCCATCTTTTGGACTCCATACGGATGAGCTCCACGATACGGTACAGCGCGTTTTTTTCATAGTCCACTATATTCATGCTAACTTGAACCAGCCCTCGTTCCCGCAAGGCAAGGCCAAGGCCCTTAACGTGACAGAATCCACCGCTGGAAGACCTGACCGCATTGGCAATTTCCTGTGCAACTTTGAGATTATCGGTTCCTAAATTCACGTTAAACGCGATTAGGAATTTCCGAGCCCCAATAACCGTTGCACCGGCACTAGCGTGAAGACTTGGTTCGCCAACATCCGGATGTCTTTGTGGACTTGTTATCTCAGTTTTAAGGGCTTCGTACTGGCCTTTGCGTACAACTTCAAGCCGTTTTCTGTCGGACCGCAAGGCAGCTTCTTCATAAAAATAGACGGGCACGCCGGTCGCCTCGTGGTACCTATGGCCAAAATCATGAGCCAGGTCTACGCAGCGCTCCAGGGTTATATTCCTCAGAGGTACAAATGGAATGACATCTACAGCGCCTACCCGGGGGTGGCCGCCACTGTGCTGGTCCATATCTATGTGCTGAATCGCTACTGCCGTTGCATCAAGGAGTGCTTCTTGAATGGGTTCGGGTTCGCCTACTAAAGTGACGACTAATCGGTTATGGTCGTCATCCGCTCGGTAGTCAAAAAGTCCGCATCCTTTTTTGTTTCGAAAAGGTTCGACAATGGCTTCGATCACATCTGCTCTTCGTCCTTCGCTGAAATTCGGTACACATTCGATCAACTGCTTCGCCATAAAATCACTCTACTTTCTGTAAAATTAATCAGGATAGAGTACTGGCATCCGATAAGTTTTCTGATGGCCATTATTCTGATCTAATTGATTGCTTGACCAACTCGCTTACCAATCCGTCATTCGCGAGGAAGGGAATGGTAATTTGATCTAAATTGGAATATTCCTGGTTATGTTCCACCGCCACCTTTATCGAATTCTCATTTCTTGCCCATGCACGTCTCGCAACGCCACTCATCACATCCCAGGATATCCCTAAGCGTATGGTGTCATCAACTCGTTCAGAACCATCCAATAGTAAGCCGAACCCGCCGTTGATCGCTTTGCCAATACCAACGCCGCCACCGTTGTGCAGAGCGACCAATGTCATGCCTCTGGCAGCATTACCGGCAAAACACTGCGTTGCCATATCCGCCATAACGTTGCTTCCATCGGTTATATTGGCGGTTTCCCGAAATGGCGAATCGGTTCCTCCGGGGTCGTGATGGTCTCGGCCGATCATTATCGGTCCAACCTCACCGTTTCTGACCAACTGATTAAATTTCAGGGCGATCTTTATCCTCCCTTGTGCATCCTGATAGAGTATTCTCGCCTCTGTACCCACTACCATTTGGTTCGCGTCCGCCTTGCGAATCCAAATATAGTTGTCTCTATCCTGTGCGCACCGGTCAGGGTCGATACATTCCATTGCGGCTTTGTCGGTTGTTACCAAGTCTTGATGGTTACCGCTTAAGCATACCCAGCGAAAGGGTCCGTAGCCGTAATCAAAGATATGCGGCCCATAATATCTTCGACATACGACGGAAAAATAAACCCATCCTTAACGTTGACACCATTTCGGGCAATTTCTTTCACTCCAGCGTCAAAAACAGCTTTCATAAAAGAATTACCGTAATCAAAGAAATAAGTCCCGCGGTCTACCAGTGTCTTAATTAAATAAAAATGTCGTTTCAAACTGGAATCAACTAGCGCCGCGAATTTTTTCCGCTCTGAGTTTAAAAGCATCGTCCTTTCCTCGAAGGTTGTTCCTTGTGGACAATATCCACCACTATACGCTGCATGACACGAGGTTTGGTCGGAAAGGAGATCGATCGAAATATTCTGACCCACCATATGTTCCAATAGATCAACCACGTTGCCATGGTAGGCGATTGAGAGGGCTTCTTCATCATTTTGCGCTTTTTTGGCGATTTCCAGAACTTCTGATAAATCCGCCGATATGGTTCTCACCCAGCCTTGCTCGTGTCGAGTTTGTATTCGTGAATAATCCACCTCAGCAATGATAGACACTGTACCGGCGATTTCAGCCGCTTTAGGCTGCGCGCCACTCATACTACCCAAGCCCGAAGAGACAAAAAGCCGTCCTTTCAGATTTTCATCTTGTGCTACACCAAGTTTCAATCTTCCGGCATTGAGTAGGGTGTTATAAGTTCCGTGGACGATTCCTTGTGGACCGATGTACATCCAGCCGCCAGCGGTCATCTGCCCGTAATTCGCTACGCCCATCTGGGCGGCGATCTCCCAGTCGTCTTGATTGTCGTACATCCCGACCATTAGTCCGTTGGTGATAATCACTCTAGGGCTATCAGGTCCTGACCGAAACAGGCCCAAGGGGTGCCCGGATTCGACAACTAGGGTTTGCTCTGTTGTCATCGCCTCCAGATACTTTTTGATTAATCGGTATTGCATCCAATTTTGGCAAACTTGGCCGGTTTCCCCGTAGGTAACCAGTTCATAAGGATAAAGCGCCACGTCAAAGTCGAGATTGTTATCGATCATCAGCTGGATTGCCTGACCCGCAAGACAATTCCCTTTGTATTCGTGTATAGGTCGCCCTCGAATTCGTCCAAGCGGCCGATAGCGATACCCATAGATTCGGCCGCGGGTCACAAGCTCATGTAAAAATTCGGAGGCAACCCTTTTGTGGAGTTGCTCCGGAATATATCGGAGGGCATTTTTTAAGGCTGTCTCTGTCTGCGTTTGGGATAACCTGAAGCCACGATCCGGCGCCCGCCGGATACCTGGCACAAATTCACAACACTCTGGCAGTTCGGTTTTCAATCCAATGCCCTTGGTTTCGGCCATATCAACGTGGGTATCCATTGCCATTTTACTCACTTATATTCAGACCGTTTGGCATTCTAGAATGCTTCAAAACAGCTTCCAAAATTTGAAAGCTGTTATCTGCTAGACATTCTCTTGACCTGATAGTTTTTGATTCAGGATGATAATATCATTTGACAGCCGGGTTATTCGGACCCGAGCAGTCATGGCTAAGGAGATGGACCGGTTTAATCCAGTGTTACCAACGAAATTGACTGGTAAGCCCGCCAGTTCGAGAATCGCATCAATTCGAAGTTCTTTTTAAAAAGGGTCAAGTCTTTTCGTTAATTATTAACTATACTATCTTTCCTCCATGGCCCGCCCGTTACGCAAAAACAACGTGGTTTGGAATGGGTGGCGTACGCTGAAGGCTGCCACCCACCTTTGCACATTGAATTCTTTAATCGGACATCTTGCGGCCTTGCGGATGCTACCGAAGTCCGAGTGAACGCAGTAAACAAACGCCACCGGCTTTAGACTATGACATCGGATTGCCTGTTAAAACCCCACCATCAATCCTATCCTACAGAGCGACGGCCAAGGGTTACCCCCAGGTTTGTTCAAAGTGGGGCGTTGCTATTGAAGGGAATAGCCGCGCTAGTCTTTGAGGAAACCTTTGAAGTTGATCGCGGCGGAAACGCATAGCGTTGCGATAGCGCGGAGTCTACAAAAGCTGAGTAGAGCAAACCTTTCAAACAAAATCGAGGACCGCTTAATTTTAGCTGTATTCGCCAAAACATATATCCATCCCGGTTTTCAAGGCGGTAGCTGAAGCTAAGATTTTTTTAATCCCCCGTGAAACCAAAATCTTGCACCTTGCTATCCGCATTGAAATCACGGATTCAGGTTTAACTCTCGAATCAGCTCCTTCACATCCAGATCTAGAAAAATGGAATCTATTTACAGGTCAAAGTAGCACGCATAGGTTACTCATATCTCCAGCTTTTATTAACCATTAATGGGTATATCTAAACAAATTATCCTATGGCGTATGAGTCCGTGGGGTATAATCACTAATTCTACTCACGTGAGGAATTAGATGATTGAAACCCCCGATATGTCATTGGAACTAAAGCAACGCATTGAGGAATCCTTTCCCGATGCGGAGATTGAGGTGGTTCATGGAAGTGGACGGCACTATGAGATATCCGTGGTGTCGGCCTCTTTTGAAGGATTATCCCTGGTTAAACGTCAGCAGCGAGGCTATGCAGCCATTACCGACTTGATGGGGGGCGATAATGCGCCGGTTCACGCGATTGACCGTTTACAAACCCGTAGTCCTTAAAATACGCCGCGTTAAACGTTCTCGATTCAAACATGTCCCATACGGCCCAATCAATTTTTACTTCGCCACCTGTCGACAAGCTGCGTCGTCCGCTACACGATTTACGCATTTCAGTTACGGACCGCTGTAATTTCCGATGTCCTTATTGTATGCCGAAAGAAGTTTTTGGGCGGGATTGGGCATTTTTGCCGCGTAAGGAATTACTCAGTTTTGAGGAAATCGAGCGAATTGCACGGGTTTTTGTCGATCACGGTGTGGAAAAAATTCGCATCACGGGGGGGGAACCGCTGCTTCGCCATAATTTGGAACGGTTGATAGAAATGCTGGCCTCCGTGGATGGCGTGCGGGACCTTACTTTGACTACAAATGGTGTGTTATTGGCTCAGCAAGCGCAAAGCCTGAAAGATGCCGGATTACGCCGGGTAACGGTAAGCTTGGATGCATTGGACGATGTCGTGTTTCGCCGCATGAACGATGTTAATTTCCCGGTCGGGGATATTCTGGAAGGGATAGAAACCGCTCGGGCGGTTGGTCTTGTGCCTATAAAAATTAACATGGTCGTGAAGCGCGGTGTCAATGAACAAAATATAAGGGAAATGGCCGGTTATTTTCGCCATAGCGGCAATATCGTGCGCTTTATAGAGTATATGGATGTCGGCCAAAGTAATGGCTGGAATATGGCGGAAGTCGTCCCCGCAACCGAAATCATTGATCTTATTGCAAAGAAATGGCCACTGGAAATGATTTCGCCGAATTATCCCGGCGAAGTGGCTGGCCGATACCGCTATGCCGATGGCGCTGGCGAAATTGGCGTCATCGCATCGGTTACCAAGCCCTTTTGTGGTGGTTGCACCCGTGCACGGATGACGGCTGATGGCCAATTCTATACCTGCTTGTTCGCGACTCACGGCAAAGATCTCCGCGAACGCTTGCGGCAAGGGGATACCTATGCGGATTTAGGCGCCTTCATCGGCTCGATTTGGCGGGCACGGGAAGACCGCTATTCAGAATTACGCAACGCCGACACTACGGGTTTGGCTAAGATTGAAATGTCCCGTGTTGGTGGATAACCCCTACTAACGATCAAATTGACCCGCGAGACTGCCTCAAAGCAATATTTCTACTCATGACCGAAACACAAGTACTGAACGACACTCTTGAATATACGGATGCTGTCGCCGCGCGTACCGCTGGGATATATAAACGTGTTGAGCGTTTTATCCCGTCGATGGAATGGGCGGTGCATGCGCCCTATATTGACGCGATTAACCGATTAAAACACGAGCGTAACGCCATTATTTTGGCGCACAATTACCAAACACCGGAAATTTTTCACGGTGTTGCCGATATTGTCGGTGATTCCCTGGCTTTGGCGCGCGAAGCGTGCACTTCCAATGCTGAAATCATCGTGCTGTGCGGTGTGCATTTTATGGCGGAAACAGCGAAACTTTTGAACCCCCATCGCCGTGTATTGATTCCCGATACCGATGCCGGTTGCTCGCTTGCGGCCTCTATCACCGGCGCGGATGTCAGGCTGCTCAAACAAAAATATCCTGGTGTGCCAGTGGTGGCGTATGTCAACACATCGGCGGATGTCAAAGCCGAAGTGGACATTTGTTGCACGTCCAGCAACGCCTTGGCCGTTGTCGAATCACTCGATAGCGACCGCGTTATCATGTTGCCGGATGAATACCTGGCCCAAAATGTAGCCGCCGAAACGGAAGTCGAAATTATCATATGGAAAGGCCGTTGTGAGGTCCACGAACGCTTTAGCGCCAAAGATATTTTCGAGTTCCGGGCGGCCAATCCTGGCGTGACGGTACTGGCGCATCCGGAATGTCCGCCGGAAGTGGTGGCGGTATCGGACTTTACCGGTTCTACCGCCGGTATGATCGACTATGTTGGCCGTGAGCGCCCGGCCAGTGTGGTTTTGGTAACCGAATGTTCCATGTCCGATAATGTCGCTGTACAGTATCCTGAAATAAATTTTGTTCGGCCCTGCAATCTATGTCCGCACATGAAACGAATAACTTTGCCGAAGATTCTAAAGTCCTTGCAAACGCTAACTCCAGAAGTGGAAATCGATGAAGATCTCGCGGATCGTGCGCGGAGTTCGGTCGAGCGGATGCTGGCTCTTTCCAGCGGTTCTAAACAAAGTACTTATTCACACCATTAGCCAGTCGTGAATAGTCGTTTGATAAATGGCGTTCGGATAAAGACGCTACCGCTCTTTTTCTTCTCACCATTATTGACCAAAAACAACCTTGATGAATGCCCAACTGCAATTTAGTACCACACACTCTAAATAACCGAGAATATAGGATAAATGATGGATAACAAGGCAAACAAACGCAGGAATATCGGTATCTTTCAAGTTTGTTTAACGCTGTTATCGATCATTTAGGCCTTCTATATTCTTGGTTATTTAGGGTGGGTGGTACTAGCACTTTGGATGCATTGAAATTCGATAACCGCTTTGTACGGGAATTGCCTTCTGATCCGGAATTGGCTAACTACCGCCGTCAGGTGATGCGTTCGTGTTACTCGCGCGTATCACCAACGAAAGTAGCACGTCCCCAGATGGTGGCTTATGCTTCGGAAGTTGCCCAGCAATTGGGTCTGGAAAGAAATAGTTGTGAATCCGACGATTTCACGCAGGTATTCGCGGGTAATCGCATACTGGCCGATATGGAACCCTACGCAACCTGTTATGGTGGTCACCAATTCGGTAACTGGGCTGGACAGCTGGGTGATGGCCGTGCGATTAACCTCGGTGAAATCGTTAACCGTCGGGGAGAGCGGTGGGCGTTACAACTCAAAGGCGCTGGCCTCACACCCTATTCACGAACGGCGGACGGATTGGCTGTTTTGCGTTCGTCGGTGCGCGAATTTTTGTGCAGCGAGGCCATGCATCACTTGGGCGTACCCACCACGCGAGCCTTGAGCCTGGTATTGACGGGTGAGCAGGTTGTGCGGGATATGTTTTACGATGGTCATCCGAAATCCGAACCGGGCGCTATTGTGTGCAGGGTTGCGCCATCCTTCACCCGCTTTGGCAGCTTTCAGATATTGACTTCACGTGGGGAAATCGACGTGTTGCGGCAATTGGTGGACTATACCCTTCGCACCGACTTCCCCCATTTGGGCGAGCCCTCGCCAAAGACCTACATCGTCTGGTTCGAAGAAGTTTGCCGTCGAACGGCGGAAATGATTGTGCACTGGATGCGGGTGGGATTTGTCCACGGGGTGATGAACACCGACAATATGTCGATCCTCGGCCTCACCATAGACTACGGCCCCTATGGCTGGCTGGAAGATTACAATCCCGATTGGACTCCAAACACCACCGATGCGCAAGGCCGCAGATACCGCTTCGGCCATCAACCGCAAATTGCTCTGTGGAATCTGGCCCAGCTGGCCAACGCCCTTTATCCATTGATTGAAAAGGTTGAACCCTTAGAACAGGCCTTGGCTGTTTATTCCGAACACTACGAGCAAGGCCGACAGTCCATGATGGCCCAAAAACTCGGCTTAAACCGATTCGATTCCGAAACCGACGATAAACTATCCACGGAACTCCTGGCGATATTGCAATTGGTCGAAACCGATATGACCCTTTTCTATCGCAAACTTGCCATGATCGATGTGAGTACCGATTCACAGTACGGCGCAACCGACGAAGACGCTATAACCATCCTTATGGAAGCTTATTATGCACCCGAACAGTTAACTAGCGAATATAAGGACCGCATGAACAATTGGATACGCCGCTATATAGCCCGCGTACAAAAGGATGAAACGTCCAATCAGACACGACGTGAACGTATGAACGCCGTCAATCCCAAATACGTGCTCCGAAACTACTTGGCCCAACTCGTCATCGACGAAGCCGAACAGGGCAACTACACCATGGTCGACGAACTCCTAGAGGTGCTACGTCACCCTTACGATGAACAACCCGGTCAAGAAAAGTTCGCCGAAAAACGCCCCGATTGGGCGCGCCATCGGGCGGGTTGTTCGATGCTTTCTTGTAGTTCTTAATGATCCACAAACTGAATCCCTAAATGTCAGGCTAGGAGGGCTCTATTATTCCCACCACCTACCGTGTCTTCAAACACTGGCCGGAAATCTTTAATAATGACGGCGCCGTTACTTCCGCGGTACTGGATCGATTGCTCCATCACGCGGAAACCCTCGTCATCGAAGGTCAAAGCTATCGTATAAAGGATCGGATTGATCCCTAAGGATACTTTTACACCACGCCCGAAAAACTGACAACAACCGTATTTGTCGGTTTTATTTGCCGCATCTCTACCCGATTTTCGACCTCCGTTTTTAAACCGGTGGTTTTAACCCATCTTCGTGACTTTTAGGTAAATATTCGTTTAACCCGTTGATCCATATGGTCATAAATATTTATGGCTAAAAGACAGTCTTAGGGTCAGGAAAAGGACAATCTTGGTGGTGTTGCATAAAAGGCACATTTTTGCCTCACTTATAGCCGTGAAATATTTGTGGTCGCCTACCCATGTGAAACCGTTCAATAGCAAATAAAATAGCTATGGCATGAATTTAGCTAGATTTTCTGCAAAAAAGGCTTGTATTGGGTAAAGTGTCAAATTTATTGACAACGCTGTTTGATATGTAATAACTAATAGATTAGTAATAACATTTCATTTTTTTCTTCCGCGCTTGTTTTGTATCTTTTGTTCAAATGCCGGTGTAGCACGAAGTCTAGGATTAATTACTTCACCAAAGTCAATTTGATGAGCGAAAAAGGTGTTGGATTCACCAATATGCATAATTAAACCTTAATTTAGTTTAATAAAGAAAATCTGCTATTAATTAACCATCCTGATTAATAGTATAGAGCATTATAATAAGTACCTTAAAATTATAACGTTTTGACTATCTGCTGTTGTTATTATTATATGACTATCGTCTTTCAACTATAGAGAGAAAATAGATATATTGGCGTCAGTTTGTGCTTGCCTGGATTTTTTGAGAAAAATAATATGAATAAAGCATTTGGATATTTGCATAAATTATGCGTACCTGATAAGCAAACACTAACGGTTTGTAATACGCTAATCATATTGCTTCTATTACTCATGGCTCAATGGGCGGAAGCTGCTTCACCCGTTTTAACGAATTTATCGATCAATCCCTCGATTCTTGAAAAAGATACAGGCAAACAAATCGTCACTGTTTCCGTCCAGGTTAATGACCCGGCCGGTGATTTAAAATCAAAGAGTATTAAAGTTCAAAAACTTCGTAAAGGCAAAAAGGCAAAGAAACTCGCGACATTAAAAGATAATGGTAAGCACGGTGACGCAATAGCAGGCGATGGTATTTTTTCAGGATGGTTCAAAAGCAAGACCGACAAAACGAATTTTATCCAACTAATCGTTACCGCAAAAGATAAAGCAGGCCATATAGCCGAGCCCATTGAAGGATTGCTTACAATTCGTGAACCATTACCTGAAGATATTGAAGTTCCGTCGATAACCGCCACGGCATTGCCGCCAGCGAATGTGGCCGGGTGGAATAATAGCGATGTAACAGTCGCCTATGACTGTAGCGATGCCATCAGTGGCATAGCAAGTTGTTCGCCGCCGGAAACCGTTATCACCGAAGAAAAGGGTCAAACGATTACCGGAATGGCTGTGGATAATGCAGGCAATGGAGCTACGGTCGAATTCACTCTAAATATCGATAAGACACTCCCGAGTGCAGCAATAACAACTCCCAGTGATGGTGCCATAGTAAACGAGTCTAACCTGACTGTCGAAGGTACGGTGAGCGATGCATTGTCGGGCGTAGCCGGGGTTACCTGTAATAGTAGTCCCGCGACCATCACGGATTCAATGTATTCATGTAGTGTAACGCTTGCTGAGGGGTCAAATACGGTCGCTGTCGAGGCAACGGATGTAGCCGGCAATACTGCTAGCAAGAGCATTCAGGTAATTCGATCGGATGGCAATATCCCGCCCGTTGTTGAAATTACCTCGCCGATGTCGCTACAAACCTTTGGTACATCGCCGATTACGGTCAGCGGCACCGTGAGCATACCCAACGCAATATTGCTGGTGAATCGCGAAATTGTCAGCAACGACAACGGTAACTTCTCATCTCAAGTGACATTGGAGGAAGGCTTTAATGCCATCAGCGTGATTGCTCGTTTAAATGGGCAAGAGTCGGTGGATTCGATTACGGCATCACTGGATTTGACACCGCCAATCATTACCGTTGAATCGCACGAGAATAATCAAACGGTATACTCCGATACGGCCACCATTACCGGGCTGGTGAACGATACCGTACGGGGAACGGTATCTGAAGGCGACGCAATGGTCACCGTTAACGGCGTCAATGCTGAAGTTGCCAATCGCAGTTATGCCGCAATGGATATTCCATTGGTCGAAGGCGAGAATAATATCAATATTGTGGCAACCGATCGGGTGGGAAATGTCGCGAGTACCGGGTTTGTCCTAAACAGAGTGGTGTTGTTTGGCAAACGCATTGAAATTATCTCCGGGCAAAACCAATCCACGGAAATATACACCTTGTTGTCTTCACCTCTTATAGCCAGAGTTTTGGATAGCAATGGTGCGCCCCAGCCGGATACAAATGTCGTGTTTAGGGTTATACAAGGAGATGGTGTTATTCAACCCGATACTGCGGAACAAGACAGGGCGGTCATTATAGCAACGGATGTGAACGGCATAGCATCGGTGCGTTATAAGGTCGGTTCACGCGTGGGCGCCGCAAATCAAAAAGTGCGTGCATCGGTTGTCGGGTTTGAAGGAGAAGTCATATTTACGGCTTCAGCGGAAGGAAGTTTGGGCGTCAACCTGAGTATCAATACCGGAAATAACCAGCGTGGAGCAGTGGGCCAGCGATTGTCACAGCCGTTGGTAACCTATGTGTCCGATGCGGGCGCCAATCCGGTCGCGAATGCACGGGTCAGCTTTGAGGTTGTCACGAGAAGCGGCGAATTTTCAAACGAATTGCAAACGATTGAGATCCTGACGTCGAATGACGGTTTTGCTGCGGCTGATTTTATGTTAGGCAGTGAGCTGGGATTGGACGCACAGCGTGTTGTTGCGACCTTAATCGATACCAGTGCAGGCGAAGCGCCCACCGCGGGGTTTACCGCATCGGCATTTGTTCCCGCGGATCCTTCCGATACCAAGTTATCGGGTATCGTGCTTGATAACCAGGAGAACCCCTTAGAAGGCGTAACGCTACGAATAGAGGATACATCGGTTTCCGGTGTAACCAATGCCAATGGGCAATTTTTATTGGATCGGGTACCTGTTGGACCTGTTCATCTTTTCGTGGATGGTTCAACGATAACCAATAATGCGGGCGAGTATCCGACCTTAAGTTTTAATCCGGTGATGATTGCCGGCATCAATAATACGCTGCCCCAACCCATTTATATGGTCCGTTTGACTGAAACCGATGTTGCGCAAGTCAGTCTGGTGCAGGGTGCTGTATTAACAATGCAAGATTTTCCGGAATGGAAAATGGAAATTGCGGGTGGGTCGGCGACCTTCCCCGATGGTTCGAAAGAAGGCATTGTTTCAGTCACCGCGGTGAATGCCAACAAGGTACCAATGGCGCCGCCCAATGGTTTACAGCCACAGCTTGTCGTCACCATTCAACCCAGTGGAACATTATTCGATCCGCCGGCAAAATTTACCATTCCAAACATTGATGGTTTGCTTCCCGGGCAACAGGCCGATATGTATTCTTATGACCACGATCTGGAAGAGTTCGTTTCGATAGGTCTGGGTACCGTCAACGAAGACGGTTCCGTCATTAATTCAAATCCCGGTGTTGGAATCCTAAAGGCGGGTTGGTTTGGAGTACCGCGACCAGTACCGCCTTCTGGTAGTGGCCCCGGAGCCGGTCCTGATTGTCCCTCAGGTCAAAGCTGTAATGACGATCCGAATGAACCGCCATCTGATGAAGAAGAATGTGGCTTTTTCGATATTGGTTGTCAACTGGATAATGTAAGCGATGCCATTGATGACCTTATTTATGACGTGACCCGTTGCGATGCCGGGGGAAACTGTGACTATATTGCGGATAGTGCCCAGGATTTTGCCGAAGATCTGACTGATGCGGTCGATGCGGCTGGGGAAAGTATCAGTGATTTAGCCGACAAGGTTGCCGATGGTATCGATGCATTGATTAACGATACAACCCAACTGGCCGAACAAGCATTCGATAACCTTGTCGATGCTATCCCTGATGTAATCAAGGATTTGGCTCAACGTAGCGCCGACCCGATTGTCATGGCTACGGGCGAGCTGGAGTATACTCAAACCGACCTGAAGATTCCAGGGCGCGGCTTTGATTTCGAGCTAAAGCGCACCTACCGCAGCCGTATCCATTTCAATGGCCGACTGGGTTACAACTGGGTCTTCAATTACCACGAAATGCTGGTTATTCCGAATGTCGGCGCCGCCGATCAGAATATTCAGCGCAGCATGCCGAACGGCTTGCAATACATTTACGTCAAAAACACCAACGGCATGTATCAAACGTCTGATAGTATTTTTGAGGTGCTGACTAAGAATGCTGACGGTACGTACACCATCCGTAAACCCAACGGTTTTAAGATTGATTATAACGCCGACGGGAAAATGGTCTCGCATCGGGATCGTTATGGTAATACCCTGGCGTTCGAATACGACGGCGAAGAACGTTTGGTAAAAGTCATCGACACGCTGGGCAGGGAGATTGTCTTTAGCTATCGTTCGGACAGTGGTCATATCGAGACGGTAACCGATTTCATGGGCCGAAGCGTCCGGTATTACTACGATGAAAACCGCGATCTGATTGCCGCCAGAACGCCGGTCATAACCGGTACACCTAATGGAAATGATTTTACAAACGGTAAATTCACCCAGTACAGCTATAGTTCCGGCTTTGATGAGGCCGCCAATCCAGAGTTGCGATATGCAAATCACAACCTGTTAACGGTAACCGATGCTTTCGGCTTTCTGTATTTAAGCAACGTATACGTCAATGATCCTAACAACTATGAATTCGACAAAATTGTTGAACAACGATTCGGCGAAGCGACCCAGAAATTCCAGCTGGATTATCGGCAACTGACGCCAACTGGAGCGAATATCACCGTGAATTCCTCAGTGAACATGACTACGGTGATTGATCGTAATGGCAACCGCATCGAATACTTGCACGGTGAAGGCGGCATGTTGGTCGAGGAGCGTGTTTACACCAATCGCAATATTAACCCCGATGACCCTGATGTATTTGTTACCCGTAACAGCTATAACCAGGATGGATTATTGTTGGCTACCACCAAACCGGAAGGCGATAGCATCCGCTATGTGTACGACACGGCTAACTCGCTACGTTATATGCAACGTAATGTGCTGTCTTCCAAGGCAACGCCTGGCCCACGGGGTGCCGTGCAAGCCGAGTTAACCGAGAGTTTTACTTACGAGCCGGTTTATAACCAGCTACGGTCTATCACCAATCACCGAGGTTTTACGACCACACATACCTTCGATTATCAGCATACCGATAATCTAACCGCACTCGCTACTGAACTCGATCGGGGTGAGACCGAAGTGTCCGACCTGTTGGCGAGTTTTGGTATTAGTCTGAGTGGGGGTGTTAGCGGTCAGATAGGCGGCAATATTGTCCGAATTGATTTACCTACAGCCACCTTAGCCGATGGCGGTAGCCAACCGGTTTTCAAAACCCGCGGCTATAACCGTTTTGGTCAAATGACCGAAGAGGCAGATGCCGAAGGGATCATCACACAATTTGAATATTACGGTGAAAACGATCCTGATGGCGATGGTTCGAATAGCGTTTCTTCCAGAACCTTAGCAACCGAAACCGGTGGTTACCGTAAAGCCGTTATTCGCGATGCGCGTATCGACACACGCCGCAAGCGTGCAGGCCCTGCGTTGGCCATACGAACCGAAACCGTCTACGACGTCGTCGGCAATAAAGTTCGAGTTACCGATGGCCGAGGAAATACGACCCGATTGATCCGAAACCAGCTCAACCAGGTGGTCAGAAAAATCGACTCGGCGCCTTTCGAATACATGACCGATTTTTACTACGATGCGAATAATAACCTTGTCAGAACCAGCCAGCAGAATATTGGAGCCACTGGGCCGAATCTGTCCGGCTGGGTGCGCACTATTAACAATTACAACGCGCTCAACGACAAAATACGCGAAATCAAAATTCCACGATCCGGTGTGTACCTAGAAACGCATTACGAATATGACGCCAACCAAAACATAACCGTCGTTCAACAACCGGAAGGTAACCGCATGGAACGGGTTTACGACGAGCGTGATCTGGTTTACCAGTCGACGCGCGGCGCGGGTACGCCTGAAGCCAGCACCCAAACCCTGCATTACGATGCCAATGGATATTTACTGCGCACCATCGATGCGGCCGACACAAATGGCGATGGCAATCCCGATACCACGCTGATGACCTACGATGGGTATAACCGATTGATCCGGAGTAGGGATGCCGAAGGTAACCGTATGACCTATCAATACGACTCCAACAATAATAAAGTGTTGGAGCGTCATTTCGGCAATAGTGGCATAGCCGGTATCGATAATAAAATACTGCTGGCGGACACGGCGATGCAGTTCGATGAACTGGATCGGCCCTATCAACGCGATGACAGTTTGCTGGTCAATGGTCAGCCGCAAAATGTGGGTACCGGCTTGACGCCGGATGACAATAAAGTTACCGGTGTTAATCTTTATGACGCCAACGGGTTGATGGTTCGCTCCCTTGACGACAATGGCAATGAAAGTCTGAGCCGATACGATGGTCTTAATCGGCGTCTTCGCGTTACCGATGCCAATGGCAATATCACCCAAACCACGTACGACAATAATAACAACGTGATACAAGTTGCTGTCACGCAAGTAAGTGTTGAAGGCCATGTTGCCAACAAGGTCATTACCAGTACAGCTACCTATGATGAACTGAATCGAAAAACCGCCAGCACCGATTCACTGGGGAATACCGCTACATTCCGTTATGACAGCCGCCATAACGTGGTAAAAACCACCGATGCGCTGGGCAATATCGTGCTCAATATCCATGATGGTATAAACCGCTTGGTCGAAACACGACAATATTTGGCCACCGGCGGCACCGGTGAAGGCGTTATCGATCAAAGTAATCCGACCAATCCGGACGGCTATAACAGCACTGTGTTTGGTTACGACGGCAACTCGCGTCTGGTCTTTCAAGGCGATGATAAACAAACTGCCACGTCCTATGTTTACGATGCATTAAATCGTAAAACCAACTACAACTATGCTGATGATACCAGCATGGTATATAGCTACGACAAAGACCACAATATCGCGACGGAAACCGACCAGAACGGTTCAGTATTTACCCATAGCTACGATGCTCTGAACCGTCGTGTGGGTAGTAAAGTCGTACCCGCTACCGATGTGATCGGTTCGACGGAATGGGCCTACAGTTATGATGGTCTATCGCGTCGCATATCCGCTAAAGACAATAACGATCCAAGCTTGACCCGTGACGATTCAACGGTTGAATATCGCTATAACTCACTGAACTATCTACTTTCTGAAATTAATAATGGTATAGCGACCACCGCATTGTACGATGGTTTAGGAAACAGGCAGCGCTCAAATTACGCTGGTGGCCGTAAAGTGAACTACAGCTACGACGCCATCTATAACATCAAATCTATTCACGAGGCTGATGCAGTAGGCGCTAACACAACGGATCCCGCAATCGCGGAATATGATTATGCCAGCCGCCGGGTGTTAGAACGCCGCTATGGCAACAGCACTCAACTCAGTTACATTCAAGGCCTGGGCGATGCCGCCAATGATAGTCGTTACGATGGCATAAACCGGGTATTGCAACACCATCATAGCGATGGTTCAAATGCGCTGATCACGGGTTTCAACTATTCCTACGACAAAGTGCATAACCGCCGTTATGAAGTCGATCAATTCGCACAACTGGCGGATGTGTATGAATACGATTCGGCTTATCGGGTGATTCGTGTGGCTTATCGCGTACCCGCCAATAATCCCAACCTACAAGCCATCACCAACAACAGTAATACCAATGCGGATGTGGCAGGCATTATCTCACCACAAGATGAAAGCTATTTACTCGATGGAGTGGGTAACTGGATTAGCGTACAAACCGTAAATGGCAATCAAAGCGACGCGGTGGGTTACCAACTCAACGACATGAACGAATACAGCCGAATCTGTGCGGTGGAACAAAGCCATGACGATAACGGTAACCTGACGGGTGATGGTGAACGCAACTATCGCTATGACGCCAGAAATCGATTGGTACGCGTGAGTACCTTGGGCGGCAACACCATTGCCACCTACAAATACGATGCCTTTGGCCGCCGGATTGAAAAGCGCGCCGGGAGTGAAACCGTGCGCTATGTCCATTTTGGCAAGCGAGTGCTGGAAGAGCGCAATGCCTTTAACGAAGTGCAGCGGAGCTATGTCTACGGACGTGGTGTGGATGAAGTGTTGCAGTTAAAAACCGCGGCCAATGATTCCTTTTACTATCACGACAACTCGATAGGTTCGATTGCTGCGCTAACGGATGATTCGGGGGGTGTGGTCGAGCGTTATCGTTATAACGCCTATGGTGAGATGACGGTATTGACTGCTGATGGTGTGTCTGAGTTGGTGCAGTCATCGGTCGGTAATCGTTATGGTTTTACCGGTCGAAGGTTTGATGTTGAGACAGGTTTCTACTATTACCGCGCGCGGTATTATGCGCCTGAGCGGGGTCGATTTTTGCAGCGAGATCCATTGGGCTATGCGGATGGCATGGGGGTTTATGCCTATGTGGGGAATAACCCGGTTAATTTTGTGGATCCGGAGGGGTTGGTTGCTAAGGAGGCTGTTGACTGGGCTGTGGAGAATGATTTCAGTCTTCTTGCGGATCGGGCATCAAACCATTTTGAGCGAGTGTTATCTGGTGACGTTGCGCGTGATGGTGTTAAGCGTCTTGCTAATCTGACTGATCGAATAGTAACTGGAGACACGGATGCTGCATTAGAGCTGGCAACAAGTTTTGGACCCGGAGCGATTGTCGGTATTACTAAGGGAATTGCTGCAAAGAGTAGTGTGTTCTGGTCAGGGCGAGGTTCTAGGGAGGCAGCCGCAAAGTTTGCCAAGGCTAACGGTACAAAAACTCTAGAAATGACTTTAATGGGAAAAGCTCTTGATAAAATTACTACGCCAGGCAATTTCAAGTATACAAAGCCATTGTGGAATGCGGCTACCAAGAGATTTGCGAAAGAAGCTAAAGGACAAGTCGATGTATTTCATTCTGGTAAAGGAGTTAGAGTAGATAGCGTTTGGGCGAAAAAGGAATACCCCATTCTTAAGAAACAAGGTAATGACATCAACTACCACGTGGTCGAGTAGCCTCATGTTACACAGAAAAAAGAAATACAAGGTTAGATTGCACGGCCGATCAGGTGTTGTATACGAGGAAGGGGAAAGGAGTGTGCTGATTGAAGCGGAGATGATGGCTGGGCCAACTGATTTAGTGATTTATTCAGATAGCATTAGATATTGGCAGTCGCCCCATGAAGGCAAAGTAATCTCGCCGGATGAAAAGCAGCGAATTAAAGAAAATATAACTAAAGAGCTTGAAGACAAGGGGTTGAATATTGACTGGGAATAACTGATCGCCTTATACACTCTTGCCACAAAGAAGCCAATCGGTATTGGAGAAAACATGAAACTCGTAACACGCATTGTACTTCGGTAATACGGATACGTCACGAGTCATAGCTTGACGCAACTTAATTTTACATTCTGGCTGAATAAATAAAACAACACATTTGCATACTAATAAAACATAGACGCCCGGCACATATCAAAGCAATCAATAATAAATCCCGGTAAATAAAAACAAAAATACGCCATGAATAATAAAAACCACAGTAAATCTACAGGACTATTTTTGTTAAATAGTTTCCTTTGTTGTTGGATGCTTTCTTCAGTAGTCAATGCCGAAGTATTGACCATTGACGAAACCTGCACAATCTCTATTCTTAACCGTTCCGTCCAAGCAGCAGCGAATGGCCGATGGCGTATTGATAATGTGCCTTCCTTTATGGGGCAGGTTCGCGCGCGAGCCACTTGTGTGCGAGGGGGTCAAACCGTTTCGGGTCAAACGGGGTTTAGAACCATTGATCCTAATTTACTGACAATATTTGGCGATTTCGAGACAGTTGATGACGAGGTTATTCCTGTATCCCTCGACTTTGCTACCGGTAACAATACGGTATTATTCGGCGACCAAACTTACTTCAGATTACGCGTATTCGCGAATTATGCCGATGGTCGTCGCGAAGATGTGACACGTCTGTCCAGCGGCATTAATTATACTATTTCTAATCCCGATATCGCGACGATAGACCAAAATGGTGTTTTACAAGGGTTGAGCAGCGGCCGCGTGCTGATTATGGCGCGTAAAGACGGGACATCCGCGGCGCTTTCGGTCACCATTGTAACCACGGGTGACAGTGACGGAGATGGCTTGCCCGATGACTTTGAGCAGGCCAATGGCCTTGATCCAAACGACCCTATTGATGCCGCCGAAGATGGTGATGGTGATGGATTATCCGCCTTGGATGAGTTTCTTGCCGGAACCGATGTTAATAACGGTGATACCGATGGCGATGGTATTAGCGATGGTGAAGAGGTGATCACCGGAATCGATGGTTTATCACCAATCCATTGCTGGCGGATAGCGATAGCGACGGTATAAACGACAACCTTGAGATATCGGTGGGCTCCGACCCGACCGACATTAACAGCGTCAATATCGGCGCGAGTATCGTCGGTCTCAGTATCGATCCAGAATCAGCGGTGCTGACATTCAACAGCATTCAAGGCGTCGATGCCAGTGTGCAACTTCGTGTTGAAGGGACGACGCTGGATGGTGAAAGTATCGATTTAACGCCGATTTCAACCGGTACAGACTATAACTCATCCGATCTTGACGTCTGTAATTTTGGCGGACGTTCGGGTGAGGTGTTTGCCGGTAATAACGGCAATTGTATTGTGACAGCCGATAATAGCGGCTTTAACGATACCAGTAATATCGATGTTCAAAGCTTTGATCCGATTGCCTTAAGCTTTTTGCCGCGTAACGATGAGCCCAAAGCAATATTTGTTGAACAGGGTATTGCTTACATCGGCACTAACGACGGATTACAAATTATCGATGTGTCCGAGCCGCAGGCGCCGTTTGAAGAGGGCGCTATTTCCTTAGGCGCCAACGTGAACAGTATTGTTGTGCGGGGCGATTATGCTTATCTTGCGACTTCGACCGTTGCGTTAGTCATCATCGACATAAGCGATATAAACGACCCTTTCGTGGTCGCGTCCTTGGGTGATACGGTCGCTGCTACCGATTTAGCGCTCTTCCGCGATGAATTGTATATTGCCGCGGGGAATGACGGGCTTTGGTTTGTCAATATCGCGGACCCTTTATCGCCTCGTCAAATTAACACCTTCCAGGCTAATTCATCGATTAATGCCGTGGCTGTGTCAGCCACGGGGAATCAGTTAGCGGTTATTGATGGTAGTCGTTTGCGGCTGATGACCCCTCAAGGTTCCGGTTTGTTTACCGAAGATGGCGGTGTAACTTTAAGCAATCCACAAAATGTCGAGATCGAAAGTAATATCGCCTACGTTGCTGATGTGTCCAATGCACTCACATTGGTGGATATTAGTGATCCCATGAATCCGCAAGTTACCGCGATTCTGAATTTTTTAAATTCGGGTCGCCCACGCGACGTAGCGTTGGCAGGCAAATTTGCATTTTTGGCGGACACCACTTTTCCCAATGGTATACCAATTGTCGATGTAAGCGATCCTAATGCACCGGCTGCACGTACAGTGGTTGACTTTGGTGTTTTGGGATTAGGCGGCGCTGACGCTTATGACATTGCCGTCGATAATCAATATATCTATACAGTGACCACCCAGGGCCTACAGATTGCTCAGTACCAGCGGTTCATCGACAATAGCAATATCCCGCCAACCATCGAAATAACACAACCCCTTGTTGGCGCCAGTGCATTAGAAGACGGTACGATTAATGTTATTACCCGGGTTCAGGACGATGTCGCGGTAGCCCATGTTAAATTTTATGTCGACGGTGAGCTGTTATTTACCGATTTTGCACCACCCTATGAATATGTACTACCGCTCCCTATTGCACAATCAGAGACAGAAATATCAGTGTTGGCGACGGATTACGGCAACAATGAAAGTTCGTTAAATGCAGTTACCATTAACCTACTTGCTGATAGCGATTTTGATGGTTTAAGTGACGAAGATGAAATTACCCTTCATGGTACTTCACCCTTTGAAGCCGACACCGATAATGATGGATTAAGTGATCCCACGGAAATCAATCTTGGATATGACCCTCTCGACGAGGATATGGATAACGATGGTTTGCTTGACGGCGAAGAGGTTAGTCTGGGAGAAGACGGTTATATTACCGATCCCTTCGATCCGGATAGCGATAACGATGGCATGCTGGATGGTTTCGAAAGCCGTTTTGGATTGAATCCCTTAAATCCGAATGATGCTAATCAAGATCTTGATGGTGACGGTTTAACCAATCTTGAAGAGTCTCGTCTCGGTTTCGATCCGAATACACCCGACTCGGATCAGGATGGTATGCCGGATGGGTACGAGCGTATGTTTGGACTCGATCCGTTCAATCCGAATGATTTCTTTGGCGATCTGGATGACGACGGCGTACCGAATGGCGTGGAATACAACGAAGGCACCGACCCAACAAATCCGGATGTGACAGCGCCGGAAGTAGCCACATTCCTTCCTTCGGGAAGTGTTGGTTTGCCGGCGAATAGCGCTTTTATCGTGCGATTTAATGAGGCCATAAAACTTGATTCTTTGCCTGACATTGTGGTCACGATGACGGAAACAGCCGATCCGAATCGTGTGGTAGAAGGTATTGCGACATTATCGACCGATGGTTTCGTATTGGCCTTTGATCCCGTACTCGATCTTCAATCCGATACCGAATACGATTTCAGTTTGGGTGGCGCGCGCGATTTGGCGAATAATCCGATGGCAGTAGTCTTTAACACGACTATTACCACTGGTGATTTGGCGGATACCACGGGACCACGACAGTTAGGCGTGAATCCGTTTGATAATGCCACCGATGTCCCCGTGAATACCTTGCTAACACTCGATTATAACGAGGCGGTAGATTCTACCGTGCTAAATGACAGTAATTTTTATCTTTACGATAACCTGTTAGGGAGAAAAGTACCCGGAACAATTGGTGTATCGGAAGAGGGGATGCAACTGATCTTTATGCCTAACGAAGGCTTGTTGGTTAGAAACAGCTATTCCTTATTTGTGAGCACTATCCGTGATTTGGGTGGAAATCTCTGCACGAATTGTGGTTCAGCCCAACGCATTGATTTCACCACGGCCTTTGCGGCTGATAACAATGCACCCCGAATTTTGGCGACCAGTATTTCCACCGGGGCAATTGAAGTGCCGCGTAATGCACGATTCAGAATGAGATTGGATGAGCCGATAGGCCCACTGTTTATGGAGGATATCACGCTCATTAACAATAGTCTTGAAGTGCCGGTTGCGTACACAATCAGTAATGATCGTCGATTGATTACAATTACTCCAGCCTCACTGCTGCTTGCGGACGCTGGTTACAATCTCACCATTGCGGGCATTAAGGATCTGAGTGGTAACCGAACCGCCGATACTCGTTTATCATTTACTACCGATACGGAATCAGACACCTCAACCGGCGCCATCACCCGTTGGTCGATTCCGAACGGATCGGTTGATATTCCATTGAATGCCTACTTGGAAGTTAATCTAAGTGAGCGTGTAGATCCGACCATGATCAATGAGAGTACGTTCCGTCTTTATGATGGGACCGGGAATCGCAATGTGGTAGGTGACTGGGTGTTGAGTAATAACGGCACGACACTGCGGTTTATTCCGGCCGCGGATCTTGAGCCGTATCATCGCTACAATTTTTACGTGAGTCCCTCGCCGTATCTTGAAGACTTGGCGGGCAATCGCCTCTTTGGTACTTCTCAACATTTTGATACGGGCGGTTTCGCGGATACCGCGCCGCCGTCATTAACCCTGACCAATATCGCGGATAGTAGTGTGATACCCATAAACGGTCGATTGATCGTAACGCTGGATGAACGCATTGGCGATGGTTGTCAGCCCGAAGCACATTTAACATCCGCGAATGGTGATGTCGTATTGTCGATTAGTGTCGCCAGCGATCGTCGAACCTTGACGCTTAATCCGCCCGAAAACCTGTTGGCATCGGCAACATACAGCCTATCGTTGACCAATCTGTGTGATTATGCGGGCAATGCCTACAGTGCTTCTGATATTGTCAGTTTTAGCACCAGCGCCAGTGACGTGGCCGATAGCACGGGACCGACATTGGTGAGCGTAACGCCAGCGCCGAGTGCGGTCGGAGTATCGGTCAATACCAGTATCGTAGTGGTCTTCAATGAACTAATCGATCAGACCGCGCAAACATCGGTGTCGGGTGGTGGTGTGACGGTCTTCGGATCCTACAGTGTATCGGGTAATATCTTGACGTTTACGCCGGATGCGTCATTACAAGGTAATACCCAGTACGCGATCGACTTGTCGAGTGTGAGTGATGTGAGTGGCAATATCTCCGACCTGGGTACGTACGACTTTACGACCGAGGCGTTAGTGGATAGCACCGCGCCGACTTTGACGGCGATCTCGCCGCTGGCCGATGCCGTGGGTATTAGTCCGGGGACGACAATCCGGCTAACATTCAGCGAACCGATGAACCCGAGTACCGTCACCGAGAATACCATTGCGCTGTACACCAATGGCGCCATTATTAGGCCGTCAGTGTTTCGCTCGGCGGATGGCCAGCAAGTAAGCCTGACAGCAAACCTGCCGTCATCGAGTGTAATCAGTGTGATACTGACTGATGGTTTGACCGATCTGTCGGATAATCCACTAGTACCGGTGGCCAGTTCGTTCACAACCGCGATCGCCAACGATAACACACGGCCACGGGTAGTACAGCAGATCCCGGGCAATGGCAGTAGTAACCTGTTCGATGTGGACCGGATTGTATTGTTGATGGATGAACCGATGGATGCCGCCAGTGTAGAGCAAGGCTTGTATGTGGCTGCCGATGGTGTGCTGGTGGATGGCGCCATAGAACTGTCAAGTGCAAACCACGCAATCCGGTTCACCGCGGACAATCCATTTCCTGAGGGCGCCTATGTGCAGGTGTTCCTAGAAAGCTTGGCAACGGATGATTCGGGCAATGCCGCCTTTGATTACGACGGTTACTTGCGGATGGGGGTAACGGACGACCTGATTGGTACGCCCGCCTTCCCGGAAGCCTACTCGCCGTATAACAACCAAAGGAGTGTGGCGCTTAATCCGTTGATTATGGTGCGTTACAATGAGCCATTGGATCCGTCAGCATTGGGCAGTGCATTGATCGACTTGCGGGAAGATGCGACCAACGTCAGTGTGTTGGTTGCGGTCTCACTGGATGCAACGGGCCATTTCCTACAAATCGAGCCGCAGGAATTGCTATTACCGTTCACCCGATATCAATTGCATCTGGGTGAGATAACCGATAGCGATGGCGATACCAATGCTTCACTGTATACACCGAAATTCACCACGGCCTTTAATGCAGTGGAAGATGACCGCCAGCCGATAGTACTGGCGATGAGCCCACCGGATGGTTCGATGGACGTGGGTTTTAACGTGAACTACTCGGTGCGATTTGACGAGCAAATGAATCCGTTGAGTCTGTCGACTGAGCAACTCACCGATGTCTTATTCAGTGAAAATAATAAGGTACTGCGTTATCAACGGGGTGTGTTGCCAGCGGAAACGGAAGTGACGGAATTGGCGCCAGTGCTGGTGGATCTAGCGGGTAATGCCGTGACGCCGGTAAGCAGTACATTCACCACGGCCGCGAATCCGGACATTACGCGCGGCACGCTGACGGGGTCTTTTCGTGGTATAGCGCCGACCAATCCGGTGTTTGGGTGGATAGCGAGTGAGCCGATAGATCCAGCCAGCATCACCAGTTCCGGGGTGTATTTGTATGACGTCTTTCAACAATCAGGGCCCTTTCTGAGGACGATCCCAATAACGGTGAATCTATCGGCAGACGGTCGTCGTATCGAAATGGTACCGACTGAAGCGTTGGCGGGAGGCCACTTTTATACCTACTATGGTTCTTACTTACGTGACCTGAGTGGTAATTTGTTTTACGAAAATTACGATGTCTTTTCCACGACGCTAGCGGACGATACGACTGAGCCACAAATCCAGGATGCGACGGTATCGGAGGGTCAGGTTGACGTACCAACCAATGCGCGATTCAATGTGCGATTTGATGAGCCATTGAGTCCATTGGAGACCTTAGGCATTAGTCTGACCGACGCTATGGGAACGACGCAAAGCATAGCGATTCGCTTTGATTTTAATAGTGATCGATCGGTTGTCACCGTGACGCCGAATCGGTTGCTCGATGCCAATGCGTCCTACACGTTGACGGTGAGTGGTCTGGAGGATATTAGTGCCAATGTGCAGGTGGATGAATACACGGCAACGTTCACGACCGCACCGGGCGCGGATCTTCAACAAGGTAATATTGCGAACTGGAGTTATACCACCGATGCTACTCTCGCTGTGGATGTCGTTCTAAGCGCGGTGCTTGATGAAAGAGTTGATCCGATGACTGTTAACGCCAGTGTTTTTTACCTCAGAAATGAACGGACGGGCGTTAACGTGCCTGGCGCCATAGGGCTAAGTACGGACGGAACGGAAATTAGCTTCATACCCGATACAAATTTGGATGCGAACGGGGAGTATCGATTCTACGTCCGGTATTTCGCGGATTTAGCGGGTAATTATATGATTATTTCCAACAGCAGGCGGTTTTTTACTGGGAGTTAGGATGATAAAGAATTCGATGATCGCTATAGATAGAAAGGTTTGGGCTTATGCTTATTAGGATATTTATTGTTTCATTGGTGCTTTCGGTACTGACATTTGTAGTGGTCCGAAATGATATTTTCAGCAACGAACCTACGGCGTCCGCATATCAAAGTGACCACAGGCAAGTATTGCCCCACGAAATAGCGAATGATAAAGTATCTTCTCGTCTTGAGCAAATAAAAGAAACTTTTGAGGATTCAGGCGCGATTAAATATCCTAGTACCGATGAGATAGAATTGCTGGAGACTGAAGAAGCGTTAACCGATATGGTTCAGGAATATGAAAACGTCAAATCCGACCCTGAACTGAGAAAAGCTCATCGAGAAAAAATGGCTGAACAGCTTTCAACTTATAGCGATCTGGTGCTGCCCGTTGCCTTAGAAAAAATGAAATAAAGGGAAAAAGAGGATCAGGTCGCGAATTACAAATGAATAAACATGACAATTGTTTTGTTCAACGTCATATTATAAAGAGCAGCGCGTATTGGAATGAGAAGGTTCAGGTGTAGGAACTAAAGCACGCGACTGCCACGCTACCTATGACCAGTATTAGTTGATCTGTCAACACTTTTCCGGACACTTTTCCGGACACAAAGTTACGCTATTTCTCTTGACGGCTTACATGCGTTTAAGCACCAACGGGCCATGCTATACGGGCTTGCTTAGGCGATTACCTGCGGCGCAATACGCTGCGCTATTGCGCCCTACGTGGTTTTTCTTGCTACCGGCCAAATTCTCCCGATAGATAGACCAATATTGAATGGCCGCCAAAGTCATCTTTGCGTACGGTGCCGAAGTTGTAGGTATAGTCAAGAACTAAACGGGTATCAGCAAAGAAACCGGTGGTAACCCGTCCGCCAACCGCGGGCAGTATGCTTTCTTTTCGATGAATACCGCCTTTGATTCGGCGTTGGGGATTCATGTAGGTGGTGGATGCATATCCGCTTAGATAGGTGAAAAGGTTGCCGCATAGCGGTATTCAGCATAGGCCATTGCAAAGTGTTCGGGATAGAATTCCAGCGACGCTGCGCCGGGTAAAATGGGTACCGCAAGGCTGTGGTATTCTTCTCCAACCGGATTGATTCCCCCGAACACACGCTGTGTCGGGCCTTGGTTAAATCGATCTACGTTATGACCTGTGCCTGCCCGGACCAGTCCGACTAACTTATGTCGTTGGCTGGCGACAAACGGTACATCGTCGGCAACCAATGCGTAGCCACGGACGAACGCATAATTGCGCCCGTCGTCCGCCTTGTGTTCACCATTAATCCCCCAGTCATCCCAGCCAAAGCGATGCCCGTAGGTAAAATCCGCCCCCAGCGCAAACCCATTATGGGCCAGACTCAGGGTATTGCGTTGCAATGCATCCCATCGATAGGAGAGTAGTGTACGAAGCTCGAAGGTATCATTTGGCAAATCAAAGTTACCGGCGGTTTCTGAATTTCTGCCAAAGTAGAGAAAACCTGGCTCAATAGTCCAATCCAAAGCCATCATATTATCCTGAAGGCCGGGGGCAACCTGTTCCCGCAGGCCAAGACCCAAACCCGGTCGTATATATCCCCAATAAATCTCCTCGTTTTGTTCTTTCTCGCCATCTATAATTTCGTTGGATGCTGACGGAAGAGTATAATTCTCAAACGTTAAAACCCATTCCAGAGGTGATTCCTCCGCAAACTTTTCAGCATAAAAAATGTTGTTGAAGAACAGCGCGATATCCGCATGCAGAAGGCTTTGGTTGTTTTCGGGATGACGCCAGAAATAAAGCGAAGCAACCGGTTCAAATTCCCGGGAAGAAGGACTCGGATTATTAAACTGTACACCGGCAACCCAAGCATTGACCGATCGGCGATCGATAGTTGGGACGGTAATCTGTTCGCCAAATACCGTCGTCCGGAATCCCTGGCCGGCAAGTTGCGGTTGTTCCACCGTTTGTTCAGGGGTCAAAAAGGGAAGGGCCGTATCCAATTTCCCGTTGTTTTGAGCCATGCAAAAATGTGGCGCCGAGAAAAAGACCGCTAACGAGAAAAATCCCGAATAAATAGTCTGCTTACTGTTCTGACGAATTGTTTTTTCCATAATTCTACATTGTTCCGTTAACCCCCTGGAACCATGCCTGTCCGGTTACTTCCCAAGGCGATAGATCGTAGAGCACATGATTCACGCCACATCCCAGGGCAGCACTCGCACAGCTCCGCGTAATTGGGCGCTACCGCGCGTATGGTGATCCCCAGCACGAAGGCCAGGGAAAATTAAGGCCATTTTTATCAATCGGGAAAATACTAAAAGACTGATGAGTTGTCAATCCTGGCAGGGCTATCGCACTTAAAACCACTAGGAGGCTGTCCGAGAATAGGAGCCGCTGCGAGGGAAAGCTGGTTTGAGCCTGATTTTTTCATTATTTGAGGCGAATACTTGCTGTATTTAACGAAAATAATGGGAAAATCAGGCCAAATCCAGCTTTTCCGCAGTAGGCTCTCTATTCTCGGACAGCCTCCTAGACATCTCTCCATACAACAATGGGGACACTATGCAAGTGTGTCGGGAATTGTCACTCGATGCCAAAGAGCAATTGAAATCAATATCACGTGGGCGAACACGATTAATGATATCGCGGATAATATTAAAGCAAAGACTTTACCCTTATATAATTAATTTGGTACGGGAGTGATATTGGTCAAATATTTAGATTAAAACAAAGATTTGACCATTATTCACTAATGAATTTCTTAAATTTCGTATTGCATTTAGCTGAACCCTATAATGTAAAAATGTTTTATAGCAATAGCGTAAGGAAATAGCTCACACATGAAAATATCTCATAATTTCGCAAGTGCCCAAATAAAATTTTTGGTCTTGATGTACTTTGGTTATGCTGTGACGATGTTTGTGAAGTATAGCATCATTGTAGTCTCACCCTCATTAATTTCGGACCCAGTGTTAGCAATAACTAAAACACAATTTGGTGATATATTAGCGAGTGGAAGTTTTGGTGGAATTGCTGGAAAAATTCTGTTTGGCTTAGGTGCAGATAGACTTGGCGGAAGATCAAGCTTTTTAATGGCTCTTTTAATGCTAAGTATTGGTGTCCTAATATTTGGATTTAGCATTAATTATCTTGCATTTCTTTTGATTTTTTTCAGTTTGGCACTTGCCAAAGCGGGAGGCTGGCCATCAGTCGCAAAATTAATTGGTAATTGGTATCACCCCCACCAATATGGCCGCGCTTGGGGCTACATCGCAACTGCTAGCCGGTTTGGAACCATCCTTGCTACACTGGGATTAGGTTTTTTATTACACTTTCTAACCTGGAACTATATTCTTTTGTCCGCTGCTTCCATTGGAATTATAATGTCGATTATTTGGTACATTCGGGTTCAGGAAAAACCAAATGAAGATCACCTAGATGAAGGGCTCCAAAATCCAGTTGCCCAGGATATTGGCCATCCCCTCTATAATAAAACTCTAAAATTTGCCCTTCTTGATTTTCTTAAAAGCTCGAGAGTTTGTTTAATCTTTTTTGCAATGATGGGTCTGACAATAATGACAGACTTTTTAAATTTTGTTCCCATATTTATTAAGGAATCATTGAATATATCTGACGCCGGTGCTGTTATGACAGCTAGTGCATTTCCCATTGGCTCGATTGTCGCCGTTTTAGCGGGTGGTCATATTTTTGATGCATTATCTAAAAAATCAATGATTAAAGTCATCGGTTGTTCCTTGGCTCTTGCCGTTTTTTGTATTTTAGTAATTTACAACGTACCTAATTTTTCATTCTCGTCATCGATAAATATTTTAGTTATTTATGTTAGCTTATTTGTTTTTGGCCTATCTGTATCACCTGCTTATTATCTACCAATGAGTATTTTTTCAATAAAATATGGTGGGCCATTTTCCGGTATATTAATTTCTATTTTAGATATTGGCGGATATTTTGCCTCGGCCGTCTTCGGGATTATCACTGGCAGAGTTGCCGATTCCATGGGCTGGGGACGGGTTTTGTTATTACTTGCTTTAACGGGAGTTATCACCCTGGTTTTAACGGTTTGGTTTCTGCATAAAGAAAGTAAAGTAGCGGAAACGTAGTATTTTGTAGTAATCATGAATTTGGAGTCCGTGAAAAAAAGGGTTACGGGAATCTCACCGCCTAGGAAAAGGGGACAGATTTATTTATGAGCTATACTTCTGGCAAGTAAAATTATTTATAGGAAGTTAGTATGCCTAGAGTCGGGCGTGTGGTGTTACCTAATTACCCGCATCATATAGTGCAAAGGGGACACAATCGGCAAGTTGTTTTTGCAGTGGACTCGGATTTTGAATATTATTTGGAAACCTTGTCACAATGGCGTGAGGTTTATGGCATTCGCGTGTACGCTTGGTGTCTTATGACAAACCTATTCATTTGGTTGTTGAACCACCTGAAGAAATGGCCTTGCTGGGACAACTCATGAAACGGCTTTCTGGTCGGCAAACGCGCTATGTGAATAGATTAGATAGACGGAGTGGAACGCTGTGGGAGAGTCGCTACAAATCCAGCCCGATCCAAACGGGCGAATACCTTCTAGCGTGTATTCGGTACGTTGAATTGAATCCCGTCCGTGCACAGGTGGTTGCCGATGCTCAGGATTACCGATGGTCGAGTTACCAAGCACGAATGAAGGGGCATGAGCGAGTAATGGCTGATTTTGATCCGTGTTATCTTGCTTTAGGGGAGAGTACGGAAGAGCGACAAATACGCTATCGAGAATATTTACAAAGCGCGATTCCCGATGGCGAATGGGCGTTCATTCAAGAAGCAGTAGCGAGAGGCCAACTCACGGGGAATGGTCGCTATGTAGAATAGGTTAAAAAAATAATTGGTCGGCGGATAGAACATCGACGACCGGGTAGGCCTAAGACCAAACAGAACGGAAATAGATCAATCTGATATAAATAAATCTGTCCCCTTTTTTGGCCGGCGAAAGCAGAATCGATTATCAAAGACCGAAAGGAACGTGGTGAATTCAAAACCCTGGACGATATGATTCGCGTAAAAGGCATTGGTTTGGCGACAATTGAGAAAAACCGAGACAAAATTTCAATTGACTAATAATTTTCCCAATATAAACAGGCTCCTTTGGAGCCTGTTTGTCATATTTACATTTTTTTGGGAGTAATACTTCAAATAGTGAAAAAGCGATGCAGAAGTATTGCGTTCACTTTAATGTAGTTTGAAATCAAGGGTAGAGTGTTTCCATCCTACCCCTGAATATTAGATACTCCTATAAGTGTCGGATTATATGCCGCTAGCACCTATTACGGAGCCGTTATTACGGTAGCCCCGAAGCCGCAAGGGTCACTACCAACCAAAGTAGGGAAAGGGGGGGGGGGAGTGAGACTACAAGGGAGTTCATCAAACGGAGCATCAAGAGGAAATAATTGTTCTACAATTTCCGTCGTCGTATGGGTGGTTGACCTTCCTTTTCTGAGTCGTTTTTTGATCCCGTCCGCGGTATCGATGAACTTGGGTGTGGTCGTGCTCGTGTTTCCGGTTATCGCGGTCGCGAAAGGGAAACCCTCGATATTTATCGCATTCGTTTCGGTGATCCCTGTCCCGATTTCGATTTCATTCGTTTCAAAGGGCGTTGTGCAATTTCCCGCAGCGTTCCCGTCAAAGCAAGCGCGGTATAAACCATCAACACGTAAGACCTCAACGGTACCATTTTGTTCTACATCGTCCACGTCGTGGCAATCCTCATTAAGTATTGAGTATCTCTTGTCGCATGCCGTTTCACCGGGGGTATTGTCTTTACAGATATGGTCGATGAAAGTGAAATAACCTATTGAAGTACTTAACAACTGGCCAGGGGGACAAGTCATCAAGTTGCCAACAGGATTGAAAGACAATGTAGCTTCCACCGACAAGGGTCGCAACGATAGGCCCTCCTTTGGACCCCTTGGATCCTTTTGCTGACAGCGGCGTTGCGAACAACATAGCAAGGCTAACGGCAATTATCAACAACAATATAGACTATAAATTTATTTTCATAACACTACCCTTTATGTAATGCAGAATTGCGTATCCAGATTATAATTATAGTTTTTATATAACAACATAATTTTAGTAAATTGGATCCGGACGAATCAAGGGGTAGAATCACGCTACGTTTAATGGTTTCGATTCATTTTGGCGATTTGTAAAAACCGGCCTATTATCGATTTTAGGGAAAAGTTGAAAATTTTTGAGTCTGTGTAGCTATGGAACAAAACAAATAGGATGGGAGCACGTATGAGTCGCCAATAGGCTGACACACGCGGTAACTTTAGGTTATCGGCAAAGAACCTTGCGGGGGGGGGGGGGGGGGGGGGGGTGGGCATCCATCAACCCAAAAGAGGTTCTACCTTAGGTCGGTATGTATTGATCCCGATTGTAGGGTCAGCTAGCGATGCTTATTCTTGAGGGTTCGTCTTGTCATCGGTATCAAAGCCCGCTAGGACTTGGCCCCACTGGCGCTTTAGGTGGGCGAGCAAGACATGAATCAACATAATCACACCACTCATCTCGAGAACCTCTTCGATGGTATAGAGTAGACTGTAGAGTGGCGTACTCGTACCGTTAGTGTCCGCTTCCTTGGCACTGATCATTTCGATACCTACCGCGCCACCGACAAATAAGCATCCGGCAATGACGAATCCGAGCCGGGTGGCCGAAGGCAACCGTAGCAAAAATCTTGCCGAAATCAGAACCAGGATCAGGGTTACTACCCCATATGAGATTATCCAGGGGAAATAAAGATAGTCTTCAGCTTTAATGAAGTTCTCGGTGAAATCCCCCACTTCTTCGTGTATTGCGGCACCTTCATCAAAGGCTAGAAAAACGAAAATCAGAGAAAAGGCTAACCAATGGCGCCAGCTGGCTTGCCCCGCTTTTTGGGTGAGTGCGGCCAACAAGGCAAACAGAGCCGGAAGATTAGCCTCGTAATCGAAATCCACCATTTTGATGAAATCGAATACATCTGGATCATCAATGTAGAAATAAAGTATCAGCTGTACCACATGCATGAACAGCAGTATCAACATTACCTTTACTAATATTCCAGTGATAGCAGCGCGTCTAATGATGAGTTCCATGAGGTTTTCGTTTATACAATCAGGGCGACACCCATTACCCAGTATGTGTCAATAATCAATACAATAAATCAACGGGGCAGAGTCGTCTATTTTTCTACTAGCGAAAAAAGATGACTGATTTAATCCGCTCATATTTTTATTTGGCATAAAAAATCTGTCGCCTGTTTTCCCTTGACAGTTTGCTAGCTGGCTGTCCGAGAATAGAGAGCCTACCGAGGGTTAGCGGCCATGGAAAGGATAATCCCCCCAGCTAAACTGGATTATTGGGTTCTGGTATACTGAACTCCATCCGAATTTTGCATTAAGTATAGAAGTCATGAACTGGAACATGTATTTGTCGAGGGAAATTCATAGCAACTGGCGACAAAAGATTGAAGTGGGGCTTAATCAGGCCGATTTACCCGTTACACTTTTTGCACGGGCGACCGAGCACGGGTGATGAGAAAAAGGGGACAGATTTATTTTATACCGAGACTTGCTCGAGCAGTAGAAAAAAGGAACACTACTCTAGTGCGTGCACTTTTTCGCTGTTATTTAGGGCTAGAAAATAGTTAGGTATATGAATAACTCGTAACACGTATTGTAGGTTGGATGAGCGGTAGCGAAATCCGACGTTTGTAATGTGATTGGTCACATTTATGGTGTTATGGCGGAATGCGCTACCGCTTTTCCGCCCTACGACTTTTCCACCTTACTTTACGCAGAACTGGGTCAAACCAAGCTATCCTATTGATTATTAGAATTGAAGGTCTAAATAAAACGCGTTTTCAGTGCTTAAAAGCCCTTTTTTAGGTCCAAAATTGCCATTGTAACGAGCACTTGTCACATTACTTTCGATCTTTTTTCGTACCCTTATCTAGGTTTGCAGGCTATCCCAGGCAATATCGATAATGGGAACCGGGATATATTTATCTTTTAATGCCCATTTGGCGTACCTTTCGTTGAGTTTTCGATATTTGAGCGTTGCACTAATATTGAGTGGCCCTTTGACCCATGCGGGTATTTCAAAGATCAGATCTACAATGTCCGATTCGCCAGATTTAATTGTTCGCTTGAAGGACTCGCCGACCCTATTAAAGAGGTCGTGCTTCCAGACCAGGTTGCCGTGTCTGTCTACCGGTAAAGAACGATAAAAATAAGAATCGGGATTGACGTTATTGTGTTCATCTAGTTGGCCTTCGGTATAGATCACCGTATTTTCAGCGTCTGTTACCGTGAATTCCAACCAGGCTTCACCGAGGTCTATGGTGCCGCCAGGTAAATCATGCCCAACGCCTTGGTTGGTAACGACCACCTGAATTTTTGCTGTTTCTCCCAAATAATAAAAATGAGGCGCCTCTTTAAAATCTCTGATGGATTCATCGATAGACTGCAGATTCTGTGGAATATCCGGTCTTTCCGGTTTAACGATTGATACTCTTACTTTGTTGCCCTGCATAAATTCAACAACATCATCCAGTTGTTCCTGGTCATTAGCGAGAACAGGAAGAAAAGTATTGGCGGCTGGAAAGTGATGCGCGCGAATAAGCCCGTCTTCATTAGCGGAAGGGTCGCCGGATTTGACGAGCGGCATATGGCAATTCTGGCAGTTTGCGATTTTATTAGACGCAAAGGTTTCTTCATGTTGTCGGGAGAAGGGACTTTGCAGCCATGCTGAATATTCATCCTGCATCTTTACCCATCCCCAGTTATTCATGTCTTTATCCATAAACTGTGTATGACAAGTTGAACAGAAGGTGGGGTCTTTAAGTAATTCATTGCCCATATCAATACGATGCTGGTGAGGACGTACGCGCAGCAAATGATCGTGCAAACGTCTTAGAATTGGGTGATTACTGTCAGCAAACAGATAGGGCTGATGAGGGGCGTATCGATAGGCTGCTACACCCTTTAGATGAACAACGCGGGTAATATTATGGCAGGAAAGACAAGATACGCCTTCTATGTTCGCGGGAGTGTCTTCTATACCACCATGTTTTCCACCTGGTGATAATTCGCCCGACAGTAGTGCAATGGGAGCATGGCAACCTTCACAATAGCGTGTTGCGCTGATGCCCTTTTTTTTAGCTAACAACTTTATGTTGGTGACGTAAGTAGGATCCGAGGCAGCTTGTCGATGTACCGATGCGTACCATTGTTTGCCAATGTCTTTATGGCAGGTAATACATCGGTGCGAATTAGCAATGAGTCGTTCATCTATAAAGTTACTATTGGGCGTCTCCGTTTGACTGGGCCGAAAAGGGTGCGGACCGTAAACATACTCGTAATTACCCGCCTTAGGTTCGTTTGTATACCTTGTATAGTTGATTTGGTAAGTGATGGTGGCAATGCTGATGAGAAGAATGGTTAGTCCCAGTGCTATTCCCGAAGATTTGATAGTCTCCGGTTTAAGTGTTCGTGTTGTTTTTTCACCGTGATTTTTTCGTTTCGTCGGCATCGTAACGACGTGTAGAACAACGTGTAAAGTAACGATGCCAAAAAAAGCAAATGCACTATATACGTGAGCAAAAAGTACCCAAGCAAAGCGTTCCATTTGACCAAAAAATAGTAAATACCAACCACTGGCAACGAAACACAGAAAAAATAGAAACGACAATAACCCGGTTGAAATAAGCGCGGGTCTGCGAAAACCGATGGTTGCTTGGAAGTGTTGATAAAAATAGGGGGTGAGTGTGAGGGTTGTAGCGATACCTAATAAGAGGTGGGCCAATACCGTCCATTGAATCGCCGGGCTATGTGAATTAGTCAGGTAAGAGGCAATACCCGTAGCGCCACAGGCGATTGTCAGCGCGTAGCTGACATGGGTGAGATTATTCCTTGTGGTGTTTTTTGAATTTCGTTTGTTCAAAAAACTCATTCACTTCGTTGGGTGCTATTTTGTGAGCTAACCATGCCGCCTGAATCCTCAGTCGCTCGGAATTCTCGCTGTTTTTCATGGTGTTCCAAATTAATGCTTGGTACTGTTTTAAAATGTTGTGATGTTCGAGCGCATTGAGTGCTAATGCCATGGTTTTCCCTGAAAATTTGTCACTGTATTTTTTAAAAAAATGTTTTGCGATGACTACGTCATGAAGCATAGCATTAGCAAGCAGTCGATGCCGCTTATGTACATCGATATTTTTGTTTTCGAGTCGTCGGCTTAATGTTTTTCGAAGTTCAAGCGTAAAGGGTATTGATATTGGAATATGTATGGCTTTGGGATTGTATACGCAGTCCAAAAAGTCCTTTTCGAGTTTGAGGGAGGCGGGTAGATTTTTTAGGTTAACAACTTTGGTGGGAGTTTGAGTTGTTGAGCAAAAACCGAGAAGTGTTTTTCGTTGCCGATGAGATAGTTCACCGGACATCAGTTTTGAAATCAAAATTGTCGTTGTTTTGTTATCCAGTGTCGAAAAGATTGCCTTGAGTTGGCCGGGTGTTATATTCGCACTACGCATTTTGTTTGCCATTGCAGTGATCAACAGTGCTCTCCCTGAGGTTGTTTTTAAATCAGGAAGCTTCAACAAAGCAATCAGTGTCTCAATGGATTGTTGTAATAAGGTGTTGCGTGCAATTGACGTATTTTGACTGTTTAGGGCAGCGGACACCGATAGCAAGGCAATGATAGCTCGCTTACGAATTTCGTGATGACCGGATTTGCTGCCGGATAGTAGAAAATTAATGAGCGATCTATTATGCGTGACGCCAATGATATCAATAAGGGAAAGTGTCACGGATCGTTGCTTGTCATTTTTCGTATCATCTTGGTTGGGATCTAACTGGCGAATTATTTTTTCGATCGAAGTATTGATATTGTCTTGTAGGAGATTACGTTGGATAAAAATAATATTTTCATGTTTATAGAGTTTACTCAGAATATGAATAGCCTCATTTCGGCTTGATATATCGCTACTCTCGAGTTTGGAATAAATATGATTTTGCAGTAATATTCGCAAGTTGCCGGATTGCATTCTCGCCAGCGCGATAAATGCCGCGGCTTTTTCACTGGGCTTACTTTTCCGGGAATCGATTAGTCCGCTCAGGTCGCCGATTGCTTTACTATCACGGATCTCGGATAGTGCATTGATAGCAGCGGTTTTTATTGGGGTTCCAGTTTTGGCCTTAGCTGGAATTAATTTTAATAAGGGTGCAACAGCCCGTTTGCTTTGACTGGCGCCTAGAGCCTGCGCCGCGCAAATTTGTGTTTGTTCATTGTTGTTTTCAAGGACTCTAATCAAGTGTTTTAGCGCGAGGTTTTTCTGAAAAATCATGGCTTCCTCTTCTCTGAAAAAGAATGCGAGCGTCGTGGCCGCTGCACATTGGATATCGGCGTTTGAAACATAGAGCTGACTAATGAGGGAACCCATTGTCTCTTCGATTTCAGAATTTTTTAGAATGTCGATGGCAGCGATGACCACTTCGGGGTTTGGATCCGATAGTGCGAGCAAGGCCAACTTTAGCCCGAATAAATTCTCAATCCGATTAAAACCCCCCAGTGTAACTAACCGTTGTTCTGAGTTACTTCGATTCCACGTTATGGACAATGCACGAAATTGTTCGGGGTTGTTGTTTTTTACTAAGATTTTTGTGAGATGGCTTAAGGCATCCGCATCGATTACCTTTGCTAATGGTTCTATCGGGTTTACTTTTCTAGAAAAGATGAGTTTCTCTGTTTTCCCCGTGAGTAAATCTATCGAGTAATAATGGCCCGCGGCCAGATTTTTAATCGTAAATGTTTTTTTCGAGGTCTTAAGCGTCACGCGCTCGATTTGTTTGCTGTCTCCCAATCCAAAGTGTAAGCGTTTCTCCGATTGCGAAAGGAATCCGGTAGGCCCTAACAAATTTCTGGTTTGCCGAATATTTTTATGCTTGATTTGTACTATTCCTGTTTTCCCGTTGACCAAATGAGTATTGGTGAATTCAAAACCAATCCAATGATCAGCTTTTTTATTTTCGTCTTTGGACGGCTCCGGTTCAAGAATTTGAATACCGCCATTGTTGTTGGTAACCACAATTTCAAGACGGCCGTCGTTGTTGAGATCGGTGGTAATTGCTGCTCGAGAGGAATTATTGGTTAGTGCGATGTCAGTGTTTTTGGCGATAGAAAAATGTTTCCCGGATTTGTTCATGAGTAAGGTATTCGGTTGACTCAAGGGTACAAAGCGTGAATCCGGGTCCGGTATTAATTTTCCATTGGCGATAAAGACATCTTTGTATCCATCATTATTAAAGTCACCGGATACGGCTCCCCAAGAGGTAAGCGAAGAAAGTTTTGTTCCTGTGAGACCAAAAGCATGGCTCACATATTTAAATCGACTTTGATTGTCAGGCATCTCAATATTCTGAGATTGAAGAAGCTGTATGGGTGCATGCGAACCACGTGTTAGAAAAAAATCGGTGTGGCTATCATTATTAAAGTCAGCTTCGATAAAATCGTGATTGCCGGTACTTCTCAATGGGTTGAGCGAATCCTTGGCAACTACGAATTCCCGGCCTTTTCGATTAATATATACTTCATTGGGCGAGGGATATTGGTTAATGACTATCAGGTCCAGCCATGAATCGCCGTTAATATCGATCCATAGAGCTCCGAGACCGCGGCCATTTTGGTTGGCAACGTTGAATTTTTCCGTGACATCCTCGAACAGGAATCCGCCTTTATTCAAAAATAGTTGATTTGCTTCCGCGTCGTACAGCGATGCATCGAAAGCAGCCGAATCAAATGATTGAAATCCTGAATTTGCCTCGAAGGTGGTTGTCTCTTTTTTAAACTTGATGAACTTGGCAATATAGAGATCGGGAAGTCCATCGTTATTGAAATCACCGAATACGGCGCCAGTACTCCAGCCCGGAGAGCTAATGCCTGATTCGGAGGTGACATCGGAGAAACTGCCATCGCCGTTGTTTTTAAACAGCCGGGTTAGTATCAATACCCGTTATAAAAATATCGTTAAATCCATCGGCGTTGATATCGTCAACAGCACAGCCCATACCTGAAATCGTGAAATTAAGCCCCGCATCTTCAGTAACATCCTTCAGATATTGACCTTGACTATTTTCAAATAGCCTTCCGCCGGTAGTTTTCCGCCACCATGAAGCTCGATCATAGCGGCGCGTATTACCACTTCCGCCAACAAAGTAGAGATCGGTCCAGCCATCATTGTTGTAATCAAATGCACAGACCCCGGCGCCCAGCGAATCGGTGATAGCCGATATGCCCTTAGCTCTTTGTTGATGCAAAAAGTTCAGATGCCAGTCGAGTGAGACATCGATTAACCGGATTTCGGTTGATGAAGGTACAGTCGAATTAGGCGGTAATGACGGTTTACTTGTTACCGGTAACTTATTGAGAGGCTCGTCTTGTTGGTAGAGTATACAAATAAGCAATACGACGGAAGCAGTTAGTGCGACAATCCAGCGGAAATAATAATTGTGGGATATGGGCGATGGAAGCTCGCTGAGTTTCAAAGTCATCAGGACTCAGAAAACTAGTAGGCTGCCCGAGAATAGGGCACGACAGAGCGGGAATAGCTGTTCTATTTCAAGCTGTTGCAACGCGGTTATCGACGATTTAGAATGAGGACCAGTTACTTTTCCAGCGTAATGACCCGTATCAAATCCGTTCCCCCGGCTATTTGCATATGCCCGGAAGTCACGACGATTATGTCGCCTTTACTAATATAACCGAGCTCCTTAGCACGGCTAATTCCAAATTTAATTTTGGCTTGATCGACATTTTCACCCTCATGGAATAAGGGTATGACACCCCAATTCATGGCAAGGCGGCGAGCCACATTCTTCGAGGTTACGATGGCTAGGATCAAACGATCCGTGCGGTATTTCGAGATTAACCGCGATGTTAATCCGGTTGATGTCAAACAGAAGATGGCCGCTGCATTCAAATGCTCGGCTATGGAGATAGCCGCCTGGCTTACGGCTTCGGTCACGACGTTGGTCGGGGACGGTAAGATTTTTTGTAAATAGCCATACTCGGACAATGACGCCTCAGCACGGAGCGCAAGGTTTGACATCATCATAATGGCTTTAACCGGATACTTACCCGCCGCCGTTTCACCCGAGAGCATGACCGCTGAACTACCATCCAAAATGGCATTGGCGACGTCGCTGGCTTCCGCGCGGGTAGGTTTCGGATTTCTGATCATGGAGGCAAGCATTTCGGTAGCGGTTATCACCGGTTTCCCGTTGGAAACCGTCATCCGAATAATTTTTTTCTGGGTGCTGGGCACTTCGGCAAGTGGAAGTTCCACCCCAAGGTCTCCACGGGCCACCATGACGCCATCGGCGGCGCCGACAATCGACTCCAAATTGGCAACCCCGGCCTTGTTTTCAATCTTGGCAATAATGGGGATGTTTGCATTCCGTTCTTCGAGGACTTCCTTCATCCGATGAATGTCTTCCGCATTCTGCACGAACGAGGCCGCAATATATTCGACATCGTTTTCAACGGCAAAATTTAACTCCCTTTCCACCTCCGCCCGGTTTTCCGGATTGATCATACTGATCGAAAGTTCGGTATCGGGCAGGTTGACGCTCTTATTCTCACCGAGTCTGCCGCCGAGAACAATGCGACAATTAATCGTCCCGTTTTGCACCGATTGAACTAATAACTCTATAGACCCGTCGTCGAGAAGAATCGGTGTTCCTAGGAATACTTCGGACGGTAGATCTTTATAAGAAACACTAACACCTGATTCGTCGCCATTACGGTTTCCCGTATACAGCAAAAATTCGTTTCCACTCTTGAGTTCAACGAAATCACCGATTAGTTTTCCGGTTCGAATTTCAATACCGCGGGTGTCCACCATAATGGCGATGTTAACGTTCTGCTGGTCGGCAATTTCGCGGATTTCGTCAATCCTTTTTTTATGTTCCTCGAGGGCGCCATAAGATAAATTCAAACGGGCGACATTCATCCCCGCTTTCACCATCGCGGTAAGTGTTTTCGGGGAATCACACGCGGGTCCTATGGTCGCGACGATTTTTGTTTTACGTAATTTGGGCGAACTAAGCATGTTGAAATAAAGAAAGAGACCGTATCAAAACAACAGTAGCACACTGAAACATCGAATCGACAAAGGCTATGCCGATTTATTGTCCGGCGAGGAAAATAAAAGATGCCCAGTAAATGAACCGGTACAACCCACCATTAGACCATAAATACCGATAAAAATCGTGGTCACCAGCGGTTGCGTAACTCACGTAGCTTCAGGAATACGGTCTCGGCGTTAGGTTTTTCGGGAATTTCGGGAAAAACGCCCCGTAACTTTTCGATAATTATCGGATTGGCGAGGCGAAAGAACGTATTGACCTCTTTTTCGAGTCCCAGAGTCGACACCAACGCCTGATTGGGATTTTGATCACGGACCTGGCCGAGTAGCTCCGCGGCTTTTTCATTGCGAGGCTCTCGGTCAAGGGTAAACTTTAAGTTGTTAGCTATATAGTCATGACCTGGATAGATCAAAGTTTCATCCGAAAGCTGTACAAGCTGATTCACGAAAGTGTTGTACAAATGGTGCGGATGCCCGCCGTTATGGCAGTTTCCCGCACCCGCATTGAATAAAGTGTCACCGCAAAACAAGGCTGGAGTATCGGTGTGCGACAGGAGACACACATGGCTCATGGTGTGACCCGGTGTATCGAGAGATTCCAACTCCACGAATTTTCCGACTTTAACCACGTCTCCCGCACCAAGACCTCGATCAATACCATCAATCGTATCTCGAGCAGCCCGATGGGCTAGCAACTTGGCTCCCGTGGCCGCAATCATGGCTCGATTCCCTCCGGTATGATCGCCATGCTCGTGTGTATTTAAAATCTGCGTGATCTCCCAACCTTTGCTGTTGGCGATCGCCAGACATTTTTTGTGGTCTAAGGGATCGATTGCCAGCGCCTCACCCGTTTCAGGGCAGGCGATTAAATAATTAAAATTCCGGTAGGCGTTAGCGGTCCAGATTTGTTCGACAATCATGGTGGGTTATTGGGTGTTTTGTAATTGTTTACGGTTGACGGTTTATAAAAGCTGGAAGCGAATCAGTACCATTTTGAACCGTAAACCTTGAATAAATTTAGTATTTGAGCATAGGAAATCTGAGGACACACGATTTAAATCTCTTCCTATAATCTTTTCAAAAAATGACGTGTCCCCAGGCGGTCGTCCAGTCTATTCGTGCCATATTGAACCATAGCATAATTAGGTATTGTACCCTCTCGATTTAGCGACCGACCTTGCGACAAAGCGACCGCCCGCCGACTGACTCGGGACGAACTCTCGCTTTTTATCGTGGTTGTATTTATCCAAACTTGTGGGGCTCAATAAAATCACACTACAATAGTGTACACACCAAATAGGCACGGTCCTGATCAAAGGAGTACCCGATGAAAAACATCACTTTAAAACCAGGGTCATGTCACTTGCTTCTTAATATAAATGGACTTTGACCTCTATCCATATAACCGTGAAAGCGTCCATCGAAAATGTTGCCAATATCTACGGAACGACTATAAATGAATTAAGGATGATGATTAAAGGACCGTAAAAGGGGAATGACCCACTTAAAAGTTTGATGGATATACGCCAAGAATTAGCGAATGTAAAATGTCAAGGACATTGTAGAGCACTTCAATTTGGGTCACGTTGGTTCGGACCTATAAAGTTAGAAAGTAAGGTGTTCACTCGCCAAATTGACAATGAGTATCATGAAGAACGCAACTTGACCCCTTTGTGATTCGGAATGGCATTTGGCGTTGGGTGTCAATATACAAGATTGAGTAGAAGATTGATGCCGGAACGTGCTAAATTGCAAACTGAATATTGGCTTAAACGTTTTATTATTGGCTACAATATTTGTCCTTTTTCTCATACCGTTGTAGCGGAAAATAGACTATTTTATGCGGTTGATACCGCAAGCGATACGGTAAATTGTTTGCGGCAACTTATTACCGAATGTCAACGTTTGGACGCGGATGATAAGATTGAAACAACGTTGGTGATTTATGTTGATAATTTTAATGAGTTTGATTGTTTTTTGGATTATGTGGCATTGGCGGATGAGTTATTAGTCGCTCAAGGTTATGAAGGTATTTATCAACTTGCCAGTTTTCATCCCGATTATTGCTTTGCCGATGCCGATGAAAACGATGCGGCAAATTACACTAATCGCTCACCATTTCCGATGCTGCACTTAATTCGTGAGGCAAGTATTGAAAAAGCTTTGAGATCATTTTCTGACCCTGCGTCAATTCCAGCCAAGAATATTGAATTTACACGCTCATTAGGTCTATCAAGGCTTAAAGCATTATTAGCGGCGGCAAAAATGCTGTGCGACAGCGAGCCTGGCGGCTGAGCTTGTCCGCCGTGTATACACCGTTGGACGTCATTGAACCGCATCAGCCTCTATTGCACGGGAATCCATACCGAAATGGCATTTAGGTATCCGCGAGATCTCAAGTACTTTGACTCCTTGGATTCAAAGCTTTTTCAGGTAACGATCAAACTCGGCTAATGCCATCCCGATAGGCAAGGCGAATCCCAAGGCGGCTTCAAGATCTCTCTTCGATAACGCCAACCCCGAGGTATCGATGCCGATCACCTTACCTTCCCGTGAAACAAGCGGTCCACCACTATTGCCAGGGTAAATCGACGCACTGCTTATAATAAATTCGTCATTGAAAACCAGGTATAACCCCAGAAAGTCTATTCCAATCTATAAATGGCCCTGAAACAGAGGGGTAGAGAATCTACCTGAAGAGGCAAATCAGGCAATACTCCGCTCCTGCTCAAAGATGGTTTTGAAAAGTTTACGTTTGGCCTCATTCATCTGTTTGACTGCGTCATTGTCGCTGCTTGAGAAGGCAATTGCATCCAGCTTTTTAAAGGTGGTCCCCAGTTTGAGATATTGGTTTGCATCAGGTAATGATTTGAGCTTCTCGTAGGGTGTCATCATTAACTTGTAGGGATAGCTCTTTTTCACCTTTCCTTTGTTGTCTTCTTTTGGGACAGGAAAAAAGCAAGGACGATGGAAGTTGATATAGGGGTTGAAATACTCTCTGTGAAATTCATTAAGTTGAGGCGCCCAGTACCCCGGGATATGGTCGTACCCCAGATGTTTGCGGATGATGGTTCCGTTCTTGGACTCGGCGAGTGCATTGTCGTTGGAATGGCGTGGGCGTGATTTGGTCAGGTCAATATGGAGCTTTCCGAGCAGTTTTGCCACGGTATGATTGATGTATTCCGAACCGTTATCCGCGTGAAATGCCAGGATGACAAAAGGGAAGATTTCGATCAGCATCTCCAGGACCGGAATCATGAAACGCTCAGTAATCCGTTCTACGGAGAATATACATTCAAATTGCGTGACTTCATCAACCGCATTGATATGGTAAACCCCTTTGATCCCATCCAGGTCGCCCTGATGGACTGTGTCGATCCGTAGAAAGCCTGGTTTACCTTCTGAATTGGGTTTTCGTCGCTCGCCTATCTGAGAGCGTTTTGAAGCGGTTTTATCAAACTGGCGGCGCTGTCGTTGATAACACGTAGAATGACGAAGATTATAGAGATGGGCAACCGAAATCTTTGCTAAGCGCTCATAGCGATAATCCTCATAGATCAAAAGCATCCGCTCACAGATCTTCTTGGTGGCTGCACCGCAGAGTGTCCCATGGAGCTTGTCGGTCTCAGCTAACAGCACTGCGTCCTCAGGGCGGTAGAAGCGTTCAAATCCCGATGCTGTACGCTGCTGGCGCTTGATGTATCCGGTTTTTTTGTATTGCTGTACCAGCCGTTTCACTTGCCGTGGAGAATAGCCACTCACCTGCTCCAGATAGCGGATGATCAATCCCTTACCGTTCTTGCTGCAAGAGATATAACTGAATTTGACCAATGTACGCCGAATCCACTGGTAGCGCTCTTCCTTGTTGGTAATTGAAAACTCAACCTCCACAGTTCCTTCGAGAAAGATGCGGACGTCATCCAATGTTTTTATCTTTTTGTCACTCATATAGATCACCATAGGTGACCATCATGAGCAGAAATTACTCCTCAGGTACAGGGCCGTTTCACGTTGGAATCACGGCTCCCGTTCAGGGCCATTTCATATTGGACAAGACTCAGAAGTTACAGCGTTGTGATACTCTGGCCTGAGTGGGCTGCCTATGGCGTACACTGGAAGCCCTCTGGCAACATTTTCAGCGATTTTATAGTCAAGGTACGGTGTTTTACGGCCCTGAATTTTCAGCAAAGCAAGATCATATTTTGAACTGAACGCGAATAATAGTGCCTGGTGTGTGGACTTATCAGCCAGTGTAACTTCAAACTCATCCTGTATCTCACGCTTAAATCGGGCATAGAGAGCCTCATCTTTCCAGGCGCCAAATTTCTTTTTATCTTCTAAAAACTTCTTTTTCCGATCATTGAAAGCCACCTTTTCATTCCGGAAATTTTTAAGGTCTTTTTTTAAACTTGCATAATTGAATATTGTTATTTGCCTATTAGCTGGACCCGTATACCTCCGATTGAGCTGCTCCCGATAAAATTTTGCTTTACGACGCAGACGGCGGCTCTTTTTGATTATCTGTTTGAGCCGTTGCTCTAGCTCACTCGCCTCTTTCGCCAATATTTCCTGCTGCTTTTTAATTTTTTCATCGATTTCCTTTTGATGTTCGTCCGACTCTTTTACAAAGCCAGAACTGGGTCGGACCAAGCTATTCTATTGATTATTTGAGTTATAGGTCTAAATAAAACGCGTTTTCAGCGCTTAGAAGCCCTTTTTTAGGTCCAAAATTGGCATTGTAACGAGCCCTCTTCTCTCTCAGTTCGTAATGATCGTCATCCCCCCCTCACAGTTCGACCCGATAGTTTTGGTTGAAGTTTTTCCTTGATTCGGTCAACGAATGTCTTACTTCCTACCGCAATGCTCTCAGTCCATTCCGGCTCTCGCGCATTCCCATTAGGGTTATGAATGGATTCTTCTACCCACTGCCGGTGTTGTTTTCGAAGCTGTTCATCATTTTCCAGACCGCAACATTCGCTTAGCCGTTCTCGATCAATAAGTAAATACCTGAGCGGAGGGTTTTGGGTTTCATTGTAACCACCGTGCACCCAAGAAGAAGGATGGATAACGACAGCGTTTCTTACCCTATTTAAATCGATATAAACGAGACATCGAAGAAAGTTTTCGCCCGTCTCTATCGCCGTTGCGTGGTACCGGTCTTCCAGTAGGCGCCTTTTCGGTTTTTTCTTCTGTTGAACTCCTGAGCTGTTTTGCCGGCGATCAACTGGAGACTTTTGGGTATTACATCCCTATCCCCATCAATAACCAACAGATGAATAGGGTTGGATGTGACGGTGTAATTAAGGATTTGCAGGCCATAGCGTTTCTTCGCCTAAAACAGCCACTGCAGCCATCTTTTCCGATCACGGAAAAATTTCAGAAGAAACTCCTTTTTATGGCACCGATGGGTAATGTGCCCGACTTGTCCGGGAATATGATGTCGATTGGCTCTGGGCATATCAGTTCATCCGTAAATCTATAATTTTCATTATATCTATGACTTACCTAGGAGGCTGTCCGAGAATAGGAGCCGTAGCGAGGGAAAGCTGGTTTGAGCCTGATTTTTTCATTATTTGAGGCGAATACTTGCTGTATTTAACGAAAATAATGGGAAAATCAGGCCAAATCCAGCTTTTCCGCAGTAGGCTCTCTATTCTCGGACAGCCTCCTAGGATAGACCCAGTGATCCAATCCTTAGTCGTTAGGCGTAATATTCCCGATCATACTCTTAAAGCTACCTTTTTGACCACAAAACTGGCGTTCTAAGCCCAAATATAGTCCTTTTTGAAGATTGTTTTCTTTATATATCTGTGTGTTACCGTGGTCCGACCCGAATTGTACCCGAATTGTGAGAACCCGAATTGTGAGAAATGTGGATTGGTCTAACGACTCACAAAATATGTCGGTTTCCGTGCGGTGTGTCACAAATTTTTTGCCGCCCATCGGTTCGATACGCCTTTTCTTTAAAAAAACGACTATACCTTAATAGCTATGAAGCAATTTTGTGTCGCGGGCTTTACCCTGATCGAATTATTGACCACCCTGGCGGTGGTAGCGATTGTCCTTACCATGGCTGTTCCCAGTCTACGAACAACCATTCAGGATAACGAAGGCGCGACTCAAGTGACTAAGCTAATGGCGGTGTTTAGGTTGGCTCAAAGCGAAGCGGTCAAAAGAAACTTAAACGTCTCTATCTGCCAAAGTGCGGACGGGGCAAGTTGTGGTGGAACTTGGACTAACGGCTGGATAGCGTTCGTCAACAACGACAATGACAACCCAGCGGTCGTGGATGCTGGAGAGTTAATATTGCGTGTTCATCAAGATCCAAATCCCAACTATACATGGACCGCTATCGATGCCGGGGGAAATGGTATCACCTCGGTAACCTATCGTTCGTTGGGTATTATCAATTCCGGTTTTTTCACCACTGCCATTGATTTCAAGTATTGCGATAGTCGCGGGGCCAGCCAGGCTCGCGCAATCGCGGTGAACTTTATTGGGCACACTGAAAAATCAGAAGACGGCGACGCTAATGGCATCCATGAAGACGCCAGTGGAACGGATTTGACATGCCCATAATCTATCCTGGTGCTAGATCCATGTTGGTCAGCAAACACGCCGGCTTCACGATTGTGGAAATTCTTGTCTCTATCATGATCCTTTCCATTGGAATACTCGGCATGGCGAGTCTCCAAGCGGTCACTATACGAAATAGTCACAGTGCTTATTTACGCAGTCAAGCAACGATGTTGGCCTACGATATCAGCGAGCGTATGCGCGCCAACCGGATGACAGCACAGGCTAACGGTTATGATCTGGTGGGTGCTCAAGAAGATAGCGATTGTGTAGATACGAACTTAGACGCGGGCGGGTGCACAGCAGCCGAGATGGCGCAACATGACATTTTTGAATGGAATAATGCTATCGCCAACACCTTACCCAATGGACAAGGGGCGGTGTGTTACGACACTGGCGATACGTCTGAAGATGGAGCCAATTTGGCGAATCCTAGCTGTAGCGGCGACGCGGGCGCCGGTGTCTATTCGATCAAAATATGGTGGGATGACAATCGTAGTGGAACCCTGACACGCTTTACCACGAATTTTCATCCATGAAATATAGATTGAAAAACGCCCCGGTATCCTACCGGGGAATGACCCTGGTTGAGGTCATGATCGCTCTGTCATCGGGCTGGTTTTGACGGGTGGTGTTTTGGAGATTTTCATCGCCAGCAAACAATCCTATCGATCGCTGGAAACGCTTTCAAGGCTTCAAGAGGAAGGCCGGATAGCCACGATGCTCATGGGAGAGCGCCTTCGCATGACCGGATACAAGTCCAATCCCACCGTTGCGGATGCGACTGCATTTCCGGCCGCCGGCGCATTCGCGGCTTCTCAGGTGGTCACTGGCGTCAATGGAACACCCGATACAATCTCTGTCCGTTATGAGGGAAATGGATCGGTTCAAGATTGTTTGGGCAATCTAGTTGGCGCCGGCGTTTTAACCACCATTAGTTTTTCCGTGAACACCGGTAATAATGATTTCAGGTGCTCCAATGACAACGGTGTTACGTGGCAACCCTATGTTTCCGATGTCACGGATATGCAAATACTCTACGGTATCGACACCGATGCCAGCAGAACGGCAAACAAATATATTCCGGCCAATAACGTCACGGTGGCGGAATGGCTGAATGTTACCAGCGCCCGTATTACGCTGGTGTTGAATAACAATAATTATAACCAATCGTACTTGACGACGATTGTATTTCGGAATAGGGCGCTTTGATATGAATAATAGAATCCCGATGAGCCCGCTAAAATCGCGTCAGCGTGGTGCGGCGCTTATATTTAGTTTGCTAATGTTCTGGGTGTTGACGATGGTGGGCCTGACAGGCATGCAATCCACCGTGTTGGACGAAAAGATAGCCGGCAACTTTCGAGACACGCAACTGGCCTTCCATGCTGCCGAAAGCGCTTTGCGGGACGCGGAAACCCTTATAGAAACCATGGGTGACACCACAGCCTTCGACGGTACCTCAGCGTTTTACGGTATGGCTGACACGGCTCCCGCCTATTGGACAAGTGGCGCATCTGGCGTTGCTACTTCGACTGGATATATCGAAGGACTCAGCACCCAACCGACTTATAGTATCCAAATTTTTTCTTCTTCGGGTGGTAGTGGTGGCGAATTGAATATGGGCGGATATGGGGGTGGCGCCGGTGATCCTCCTTTTGTCGTGTTCAGAATTATTGCTCGGGGGCGGGGGCAGCAACACTTCGCAGGTATTTCTGCAAAGCCATTACGGAAAGCAATTTTGAATGCATGTCGAATTTGTTGAAACCTTTGTTGGTTTTAAAATTAACAATGTACTAATGATGATATCGGTCAGAATCCAATCCCTGGAATTATAATGATGATCAAATTTAAACACAATTGCCACGGCTTTTTCTTAAGCCTGTTCACGACCTTGGTTGTTCTAAGTTCCGGCATCAGTCACGCGGCGCCGGGAACCCTGGCCGATGAACCGCTGTTTTTGTCCACGGTAGCCCCACCCAACATCATGTTCCTGCTCGATGATTCGGGTTCGATGTCCAACATCGTGCCGGATGTACCTTTTGACGCCAGCGTCACCTACGCGACTTGTCCGGCTGGACTAACCATTGATCCGACTGCCATCGATTACATTGATATTCAAATTGAAAGCGACGGCGACTCCTATTTCATGGTCCGAACGTCGAATGATGACTATGATTGGGGTACAGTGGATGACGGTTCAGGTCGGGACGAAGGATGCTTTTATTCGGCTCTCGACTACTTAGCGCGCTTGTATGGAGCGAGTGGAGGTGAAGGTGACACGAAAACACCCAGTAACTATTTGTGGGCTCAATATACCGGCAACTATCTGAATTGGTATTTCGGTGTCGATGGTCCCAACTGGGGTGCTGAGGCGCGGAAAAAACCTGGCACCGCAACACGAATGGAGATTGCCCAAGCGACTTTAACCAGCCTCATGGGCTCACTCAATAATGTCAGGGTCGGATTGTCCTCCTATGACTACATCGATGGCGCCGTAATCGATGTCGGTATCGACGATATCGACGATAATCGCTCGACCATGATCAGCAAAATCAACACGCTCTCCCTCGAAAACGCGACCCCCTTGGCCGAATCGCTGCATGAAATCGGACGCTATTTTACCGGTTTTGCGGGTGCTTCCAGCCCTGGAAATCAAACCACATCGGGACTTACATCGAACGGTCAGTACGATAGTACGCTTACCCTCCATCCCGGCCAAGGCAATGAGACCTCCTTAGACCACGATACGGTGTTTAATCGAACCCCAGAACTCGGTAGCGGAGTCAGCGGTGAATCACCGATTTTGCACTTCTGCCAGTCCAATTTTGCCATGCTGCTGACCGATGGACGGCCGCAGTACGATCAAGACATTACCAGTTCGACCGGATTAGGAGACTATGATGGCGACTGCGCCAGCGGTTGTGACGATCTTGACAAGAAGCCTAGTCGAGGATATGAAAGCCTCGGTAGCGATTACCTGGATGATGTCGCCAAGGCCCTCTTCGAAATAGATTTGCGCCCGATATCGATGATTTTGACGGCAACGAAGTGGTCAATAATGTCATCACTTATACCATCGGCTTTGCCGACGATCAGGTTATCAATGATCCCTTAATGCAAGATACCGCGAACAATGGTGGTGGCTTGTTTTTCACCGCCGCGAATTCGCAGGCCTTGGCAAAAGCCTTTGAAGCCGCCATCAAGGATGTTAACAAACAGGTGGGTGTGGCCGCAGGGGTATCGTTTAACACCAATTCGCTCACTAGCAGCAGCGTGTTATACCTGACCCAGTTTAACTCGGCCGACTGGAGCGGCGATTTGGTTGCCTATGATCTGGATGACATTACCGGCGACATCAATTCCACTCCGATCTGGAACGCCGCCGATGAGTTGGACGACGATACCGTGATCACCCCGACGACCCGATCCATCCTGACCTTTGGAGCCACCTATGGCGTTCCTTTCCGATGGACTGATATAACCAGTGCGCAGAAAAACGATCTGAAAACCAGCCCTAGCGGAGGTGTGGATACCGATACCGTAGGACAGGCACGGCTGGACTTCCTGCGCGGCGACCGCGGTAATGAAGGCATCGGCGAAAGTTTTAGAATCCGTTCCAGTCGGCTGGGCGATGTCGTACACTCCAGTGCGGTGTATGTAGGCAAGCCCGAAATCGGCTGGCCCGATATAGCCCCATTTCCAACCGGTTCCGACGTTTATTCGAATTTTGTGTCCACCCAGGAAAGCCGTACCGGGATACTTTACGTCGGCGCCAATGATGGCATGCTCCACGGCTTTCGGGCCGACACCGGGAAAGAAGTGCTGGCCTATATCCCGTCTAACCTGTTCTCGACGGCGAGCGGACAAGGCTTACATTACCTCACGGACCCTCTTTACAATCACCGTTATTATGTCGACCTTACGCCAAGCATATCGGATGTTTATGTCAAAACAACGGCTGCCGGAACCGAACACTGGGCCACCATTTTGGTGGGCAGTGAAGGTGGGGGTGGCCGGGGTCTTTTTGCCCTGGACATCACCGATCCGTCGAGTTTTTCCGAAACCGCCTCAACTCCCGCGAATACCGTCATGTGGGAATTCACCAGCGCCGACGATGTGGACCTTGGGCATACCTTCAGTAGGCCAACCATAGTTCTCATGAATGATGGGCAATGGGCGGTAATCTTCGGAAATGGCTATAACGACTCGGGTAGCGGAACCGCGCAGCTGTTCATCGTGTTTATCGAAAAGGGAGTGGACGGTACTTGGTCCGTCGGCGATTATAAAAAGCTTGACACCGGCGCCGGTGACACTACGGACCGCAACGGATTATCGACTCCGGCGGTGGTAGACATCGATGGTAATGGCACCGCCGATCGCGCGTACGCTGGGGATTTGGAAGGCAATATGTGGGCCTTCGACCTGTCTTCGAGCACTGCCTCCGATTGGGAAATCGCCCACAAAACCGCTGCGATACGGCCCTTATTTACCGCGGAGAACAATCAGGCGATCACCACCCTTCCTTTGATCGTTAAAAATCCGGAAGTATCGGATTCGGCTACTCCTAATCCTTTTCCTAATGTTCTGGTGCTGTTTGGAACGGGTCAATACCTTGTGAATAACGATACAACCACGACCGATACCCAATCCTTTTACGGTGTTTGGGATCAGCGGAAGGACGGACTTGATCGGACCGATCTTGTCGAACAAACCTTTGAGGCGGGTTTTCCCGCCAATGCGCGCGTGCTCACCGATAACAGCATACCCTATAATGAAACTGGCAACTACAGACGCTACGGCTGGTACATCGATCTGCCGGATTCTGGGGAACGTATAGCGACCAAAGGCTTTGTACGCGGCGACAAGGTGTATTTTAATACTTTGATTCCATCCACCGACGTATGCTCCTTTGGCAGCTCAGGATATTTGATGGTCGTTAATTATGCTAATGGAGGCCGCCCCGATACCGCGACTTTCGATTTCGACGGGGATGGCGATATTGATGATGATGACTTGCTGTCGAATAGCGGCGGCACGGTAACAGATGCTCCACCGAGCGGCGTCAAAGTTGAGCATGCTGTTCTAACGGCGCCCGTTAACTTGGGAAATAAGCGGTACACGGGGGTTTCCCTTACGGACGACTCCAACTCCGGTGGCGGCCCCCGTCATCCTCGATGAAATCGAGCTCCCGGGAAGTTCCCCGACCGGTAGGTTATCCTGGGAACAGTTTTAATTTTAATGATTGCATGAGCTTCACCAACCAATCGATTAGAGATAGGAGAAAAATCGCCATGTCGAATAACCGGCTTCAGGGCTTTACGATGACCGAGCTGATGATCGTTATACTTATCGTGGGCATCCTAGCGGGGGTCGCCTACCCAGGCTACCAGAATAGTGTGAGCAAGTCGCGCAGAGCGGACACCCAGGGCGCGTTAGTAGGCTTTGCCGGCGCTATGGAACGATATTTTAGCCAAAATAATACCTATGTCGGTGCGGCAAATGGGGGTGCGCCAAATCCCCCTATTGCCACCGTGTATCCGAGTCAGGCGCCATTGAGTAGTACTACCAAATACTATAATTTGACCGTACAAAGCGAAGCCGCCGGATCTTTTACCTTACGCGCCACCCCGATTGGTCCGCAAGCGGGTAACGGGTACCTGGAGTTGCTTCATACCGGCGTGCAGCGATGGGATGAGAACGATGACGGCGATACCGCCGATGCCGGCGAAAATGATTGGGAAGGGTAGAATTTCCGCTTTATCTTACCTTTGAATCAGCTGTCGTTGAATACGCGAAAACTTCATAATCCACGGTGATGGTCTTTTAGTGTTTTTGGGTAACGTCCGAATCGCTCGCGACGCCTGATCGTATTGTTCGAACGCGCCGTCGATTACCGCATACCAGATGCGCCCTTCACGGTCGAATTTAAAATAACCAAGATCGTCTCCAATCCCCGATTTTGAAATAAATGACTTGACCTCGCTCTCCCTCCTAAACGCGGCCAATTGCACGGTATAGTGTCCGGGGTTTTGCGCAAGGACCCAATTTTCGCGTCCCGACTCGGATTGACTGCTTGATTTCGTTATGCCCGGTGTTCCAGCTGTATTTGAATCTTGAACAACAAAAATCTTTTTCCTCCTTTTAAGGCTGACTTGGGCTGTCGGCGGGTCCGAGATGATGGGTGCACTGCTATCGTCCGTTGGCGCACCCTTAGCAAGACCGTATTGAACACCGGAATCAGATTTTCCCCGCTCGAGTTTTTTGCTGAGTAAGCGGTTGAATTTTTCCAAGTCGTTGCGGTTCAAATCGCTTACGGCTGCTTTTAAACGTAGCCAATTTCTAATGTAATCGTACCGGGATTGAGCATGGTCCCGTTTCGACCGAAATAGATTCCTCTGTTCCGCAACCACATACACGGAGGTGCGGGTGCCCACTTCAAATCCAGCTTTGGTGGCTTCCAGTGCGCTTTTTGATGATCTGACCGTTGCGGCACGGGCTTTGACTTGGCCAATGGGTGAGATGATACCGCGATAACCGCTTTTGACCTGCCGAATAACGGACCGGCGCGCGGCCGTCAACTGTTGTTGGGTGGCGTGAAATTCAGAGAAGGCTTGGCGAGTGCGTGAGTTTATGCTTCCTCCCGTAAAAAGAGGTACATTGAGTTCCAGTCCGATTCGACCGGTATCCCCACGCAACCCAAAAGAGCTGTTGTCGTCTTGATACGCGTATGACCCACGAATATCTAAGGTAGGATAATGCCCGCTCCGCTGTCGTTCGATGTTCTTCTTCGCGAACTCGGCTTGGTTTTGCCGTGCGATGATATTTAAATTGTGAGCCTTCGCTAATCGAGTCCATGCTTCAATATCTTCGGGGTCGGGTTTCAATAAGGGTAAATCGGTACCCAGACCCGCCAGATCCACGGGACTGTCGCCGATAATTTCCCTCAGCGCTTCTTTACTGTCATCCAAATCATTTTCCGCCTCGATTGCATCGGCCACGGATTTGTCGTACCCCGCCTAAATTTAAAGAACATCGGTAATGGCTATCAAGCCCACCTCAAAGCGTTGCTTGGCCTGCTCCAACTGGCGTTCGAACGCACGTTTTTCGGAACTTGAAAATTCTAGTGTGTCTCTGGCCAATAGTATATTCAGATAGGCATCGGTGGTCCGTACAATCATGTCTTGCCCAACGGCGCCGTATTCCGCATCGGCTTGGGCAATCCGGTTCTCGGATTGCGAAAGCTGTACCCACGAGTCCATATTGAAAATCGGTTGATTAAGATCGACACGAAGTGAATTCGTCCAAAAACTTTGGGTTTTATCCGCACCGCTGCTGGTTTGAAAGGTATTCACTTTTTTGTTATGCAAACGGGTGGATTGCGTACTTCCAACAGCGGAAAAAACAGGCAGCAAATTGGCGATGGCTTGAGGCCGGGATTCCCGCGCGGACTCGCGATTAGCGGCGGCTTCCAGGAAAGTGGGATCGTTAACGACAGCCAGATCGTATACGTCAAGCAGGTCCATCGAATAGGTGACGGGAACCCGAACGAGAATGAGTACGGTCAAAATTTGAACTAGGTTTTTCATAAAGTCAAAAATATTAGCTTCCCCTATTTTAGCCCAGTGTTCAGAAAACTGAACATAACATGTATCCATTCACGGTTGCCGGGTTACGATTCAAAGTAGCACGCATAGGTTCCCCATGTATCTAGCTTTCATAAACCGATAACCGTACACGATTACCACAATATTAACCCCTAACCGGCAATTAACGTACTTTAAAAAGTGAACTAATATTAATTCTATCAAAGAATCTAATTAAAGTTCAGCGTATGAATAGCGTCCAGCCCAGCCCCCCAAATTGCCAGGAATTAATCTCTCAAGTTTTCGATATGATATCGTTGCCCGAGGTCTATTTGAGGGTCAGGAGTTTGATGGACGATGATAGTTCCCGAATCAAAAACTTTGCCGAGGTCGTTCAGATCGACCCCAATTTGGCGGCCAAGGTTCTGAAGATCGTTAACAGCGCCTATTTCGGATTTTCGGGAAGAATCGACACAATAACCCGTGCACTCAATCTTTTGGGACTCGGGCAATTACATAATTTAGTACTGGGCGTATCGGCAGTGAATTCTTTTTCTGGAATTTCAAGTGACCTCATTGATATGCGAATGTTCTGGCTCCGGAATTTGTACTGTGGCGTATTATCCCGTCTATTTGCTCAAGCGTGTAAGTTCCGAGAAAGTGAAAAGCTCTATGTGATCGGGCTCTTGCATGAAGTTGGGCACCTGATTCTATTTAAGGGTTTTCCGGAACAATCTACCGAAGCGATTTTAAGGGCGGACCGGGAACAGCGGCCACTTTTTCAAGTCGAATGGGAAATCATTGGGCTTGACTACGGCCAAGTTGGCCAACAATTGATGCAGGCGTGGAAGTTGCCGGATGATTTTCAAGAAATTACAGCATGCCACACCGAACCGGAGACAGCACAAAACAACCCGCTGGAGGCTTCAATAGTCCATATTGCCCACATTTTTTCTGAAACTGGCAATTCCGCAAGCGATCCGGAACAACTTGTGGACAGGGTCGATCCCTTCGCTTGGAAAACTACCGGCTTAAATTATGACGATATCTCTCCGCTTTTCGGTGAAGGAATTAAGCAAAGCGCTGAGCTCATAAAATTAATTTTATAGCATATAGTACTAATGGACTGGATCGTAGTTTTATGAAAACTTCGTCGACCGACTTGGTTAAGAGCGTATTGGATCGTATCACCATGCCGGAGGTCTATGTACGAATCAGAGCTTTGATTAACAACCCGAATGCCAACATAGACGATTACGTCGATGCGGTGAATTCGGACCCGGCGATGGCCGCTCGTGTTATTAAGATTGCCAATAGCTCGTTCTTCGGTTATTCAAAAATCTTTGATTCCGTTGAGCACGCGGTTAATTATATCGGCGTGATACAACTTCACGATGTACTGCTGGGCACTATCGCGATGCGGTCATTTGTGGCAATCCCCGATCATGTTGTCAATCTATTGGGTTTTTGGAAAACCAGTGTAGCGTGTGGAATAGTAGCCCGGATCTTGGCCAAAAGGTGTGATCTGCTCGCCAGCGAACGACTTTTCGTATCGGGTCTTCTCCACGAAATAGGACATGTAGTGATTTATCTGAAGCTCCCGGAATTAGCTCAGCAGGCTTTGTTCAGTGCAATGGAACGATCGATTCCAATTCATCTCGCTGAACGAGAATTAATCGGATTCGATTATGCGCAAGTTGGCAGTGAACTCATGCGTTTGTGGCATTTGCCAATCAACTACCAGGAAACCACCGCATTTCATCTGGAGCCCGCAAAAGCAACCCAATATCAGGCTGAGACGGCGATCGTTCACCTAGCGCGCTATATTACCTCCATCGATGAATCCGGCGACGAACCAAGCCTTTTTCATGAACAGATTGATCCAATTGTATGGACATTAACCGATTTATCGGAAGCAGTAGTCTTGTCCAATATGAAATGGCCCTGAACGGGAGCCGTGATTCCAACGTGAAACGGCCCTGTACCTGAGGAGTAATTTCTGCTCATGATGGTCACCTATGGTGATCTATATGAGTGACAAAAAGATAAAAACATTGGATGACGTCCGCATCTTTCTCGAAGGAACTGTGGAGGTTGAGTTTTCAATTACCAACAAGGAAGAGCGCTACCAGTGGATTCGGCGTACATTGGTCAAATTCAGTTATATCTCTTGCAGCAAGAACGGTAAGGGATTGATCATCCGCTATCTGGAGCAGGTGAGTGGCTATTCTCCACGGCAAGTGAAACGGCTGGTACAGCAATACAAAAAAACCGGATACATCAAGCGCCAACAGCGTACAGCATCGGGATTTGAACGCTTCTACCGCCCTGAGGACGCAGTGCTGTTAGCTGAGACCGACAAGCTCCATGGGACACTCTGCGGTGCAGCCACCAAGAAGATCTGTGAGCGGATGCTTTTGATCTATGAGGATTATCGCTATGAGCGCTTAGCAAAGATTTCGGTTGCCCATCTCTATAATCTTCGTCATTCTACGTGTTATCAACGACAGCGCCGCCAGTTTGATAAAACCGCTTCAAAACGCTCTCAGATAGGCGAGCGACGAAAACCCAATTCATAAGGTAAACCAGGCTTTCTACGGATCGACACAGTCCATCAGGGCGACCTGGATGGGATCAAAGGGGTTTACCATATCAATGCGGTTGATGAAGTCACGCAATTTGAATGTATATTCTCCGTAGAACGGATTACTGAGCGTTTCATGATTCCGGTCCTGGAGATGCTGATCGAAATCTTCCCTTTTGTCATCCTGGCATTTCACGCGGATAACGGTTCGGAATACATCAATCATACCGTGGCAAAACTGCTCGGAAAGCTCCATATTGACCTGACCAAATCACGCCCACGCCATTCCAACGACAATGCACTCGGCGAGTCCAAGAACGGAACCATCATCCGCAAACATCTGGGGTACGACCATATCCCGGGGTACTGGGCGCCTCAACTTAATGAATTTCACAGAGAGTATTTCAACCCCTATATCAACTTCCATCGTCCTTGCTTTTTTCCTGTCCCAAAAGAAGACAACAAAGGAAAGGTGAAAAAGAGCTATCCCTACAAGTTAATGATGACACCCTACGAGAAGCTCAAATCATTACCTGATGCAAACCAATATCTCAAACTGGGGACCACCTTTAAAAAGCTGGATGCAATTGCCTTCTCAATCAGCGACAATGACGCAGTCAAACAGATGAATGAGGCCAAACGTAAACTTTTCAAAACCATCTTTGAGCAGGAGCGGAGTATTGCCTGATTTGCCTCTTCAGGTAGATTCTCTACCCCTCTGTTTCAGGGCCATTTATAGATTGGAATAGACTTTGCAGTCATTGACGGTGTGAGACAGGAGGCGCGCCAGCACTTTTCTGAAGTCATGCGGTTGTTATTGCCGGGACCGCAATTAGCCGCATTCGAAACAACTGAGCTGAGCGTGTGATTTCAAAGCTATCCCGAAATGCATACCTTGGCAAAACACCAGAAAAAGTATAACGAGGATATAGCGTGGAAAATCCCGCTCAAAATTGGTTAGATGTCCAATGCAAAGCTATCGAAGGTCTTTGTAGCGCTATTTTGCTTACCATTGACTCGACAAAAAAGTCATTCCAAACGGCAGCGCGGCGCCCGATCGACTCGAAAGAATCAACCGAGCTCGTCCCAATCGCACGGATAGCGCTTGAACAGCGACGTGAAGCGATCAATACCCATGTTAAAGACACTGAATCAAGTGATCGGTTTTTCGATTATTTAGCGTTGCCCATTTTATTAAATAATAAGCTTATTGCCGTGGTCGCCATCAAGATGGCGCACAGATCGGAGGAAAAGCAGAATGAAGTTTCAGATCTTATAAAAGCTGGGTTAAAATCGTTTGCACGTCCCAAAATAGCGAAAAAGCCCCCCGGACTTTTACGTCGAGGTCGTCAGGCTTATCGCGGCATGTCTTGAACACGATACCTACAAAGCAGTCTTAACCGCGTTAATTTCACAACTTTCGGTGTCTATCGGTTACGAGCGGGCAAGTATCGGAGTCCTAAAACGCCAGCGCGTTCAAGTTATAGCTTTATCCAACAGCGCGCAGTTAGATCCTCGGAGCCAATTAATCCAAGCCATTTCCAATGTCATGGAAGAAGCCATTGATCAAGATTCGGTCATCGTATACCCTCCGGGCGACACATCGAATATTAATATTCATAGGGCCCATGTTGAACTTTCCCGGCGATTTGGCACCGGCTCAATTTGTACCATCCCATTGACCCACGACGGTATCGTTTACGGTGCTCTGGCCCTGGAGCGATCCGAGGAAAATCCATTTGCCCTGGAAACCGTCCGCTTATGTGAACAAGCAATGGCGCTGATAGCTCCTGTTCTTGAGTTGAAACGTCAGGAGGATAAATGGCTCATTACTAAAGTCTTTGATTCCTTCAAATCAATGGCTTGCGGATTATTGGGATTAGCGCATTTAAGACTAAAACTCGCCACAATCCTCGTGGCGGCTACCGTCGCCTGGGCGAGCTTATTCGACGGCGATTTCCGAATAAGCGCCGATGCGGTACTCGAGGGAAAAATTCAAAGGGATATTGCCTCGCCTATTGATGGATATATTGAGACCGCCTTATTTCGAGCCGGCGACACGGTGACCAAAGGTGATATTTTGGCCACTCTCGATAGTAAGGATTTAAAACTTGAGCACGTCAAATTATCCAGTCAACACAAACAATTATATAGAGAATACCGGGAAGCGATGGCGGAGGGCGATCGGGTCAAGGTTCGGGTGCTTAATGCGCAAACCGAACAAACCAACGCAAAAATAGAATTGATTAAAAAACAATTGTCTCGGACCGACATTGTCACCCCCTTCGATGGGATAATTATCGAAGGCGATCTTAGTCAATCCTTGGGGTCACCGGTTGAACGTGGGGATAATCTATTTAAGATCGCGCCATTGGAAGGGTACCGTACCGTCTTAAACGTAGATGAGCGGTTCATCTCCTATGTCACGAAAGGCAAGAGTGGTCACTTGGCGCTGTCAAGCATGCCGGGTAAGTTCCTCCCATTCGTGGTCGAAAAGATTACCACGGTTGCAAATACGGGCCAAGGATACAATGCATTTCGTGTAGAAGCCTATTTGAAAGATGCCCCGCCGGTGTTACGTCCTGGTATGGAAGGCGTCGGAAAGATCGATGCGGGCCGAGCAAAACTCATGTGGATTTGGACCCACGAACTTGTCGATTGGTTGCGGCTATGGTTTTGGGCTTGGTGGCCATAACTCCAATAATGATATTGAATACCAAAATAGCAAACCGGAATATCCCAGACGGATTTCAGGATAAAATGAGGCTGGGTCATTGAGCGAGTCTCTTTTCAGTCCAATGTGGTACCGGGTCGCCGAGCTGAAACCATGTCTTCGCGGCCATATCGAGATGCATCGCCATGATTACCGGGGTCTTATCTGGTATATTTTGGAGGATAAATCTTCAGGCCGGAATCATCGTTTTAGTACTTCGGCGTACCAAATTATCGGATTAATGGACGGCGAGCGTTCGGTGAACCGGATTTGGGAGGCTGTCAATGTCAAGCTTGGCGATTTCGCTCCCACTCAAGACGAAGTCATCCAACTGCTCGGTCAACTCCACCAAACGGATCTCCTGCAATGCGAGGTTTCACCCGATTCTGAAGAGTTGTTCCAACGTCACAACAAACAATCCGCCGACAAGGTCAAACAGGTTTTTCGTAATCCCCTCTCGCAAAAAATTCCACTTTGGGACCCTGACGATTTTTTAGAGCGGATGCTACCCCGGGTCGCTTGGCTTTTCCATTGGTCAATGGGGTTGGTCTGGGTTTCGGTTGTCTTGCTTGCTACTTTGTTAGCGGGAATTTATTGGGACGAGCTGAGCGGTAATTTTATCGCACATAGTTTATCGCCTTATAATCTTCTGATTCTGTGCCTGGTCTACCCATGCATTAAATTCCTACACGAACTTGGACACGCTTTTAGCACCATAATAGAAGGTGGCGAGGTTCATGAAATGGGCGTCATATTCCTGGTGTTGATGCCGATCCCCTACGTTAACGTGACTTCATCTTCAACTTTCCGCTCTAAGCGAAAGCGTATGCTGGTGGGCGCCGCGGGTATTTTAGTGGAATTGTTCTTAGCCGCGCTGGGACTATTCCTATGGCTTAGCGTAGAACCCGGACTGGTTCGGGAAATAGCTTTTAATGTAGCCCTCACGGGTGGTATATCCTCTTTGTTCTTCAACGGAAATCCCTTGCTGAAATACGATGGCTATTATGTATTGGCCGATGGGATTGGTATTCCGAATTTATATCAACGGTCCAGTAAATATCTGAGCTATCTATGTCAGCGCTACCTATTCGGTATTAAAGAACTTACATCGCCCGCAATGGCTCGGGGTGAGGCTGGCTGGTTTGTGGGTTACGGCATTGTATCGTTTTGCTATCGAATGGCTATTCTGTGGGTCATTATTCTGTATATCACCGAGACGTTTTTTATCGTTGGTATATTATTAGCCGTGTGGATGGTAACGATGCAGATAGTTTTGCCGATTGCAAAAGGTATACTCCATATTACGACTAGTCCCGGCATTCAAAAACAAAGGTTCAGGGCTGTCGGCGCCAGTACGGGGTTACTCGCCGTGCTATTCATTTTGATCACGCTTGTTCCCACTCCTTCCTATACCATGGCGGAAGGGGTGGTCAGGCTCACTGAAGACGCCCATCTCCGTTCCGAAACCGAAGGATTCCTTGGCGAGTTGTTGGTTGTACCTGACAGCGACGTTAAACCCGGTACACCCCTTGTTCAAATCGATAATCCCTTTCTACCCTCCGAAGTCAAGGTCCTGGAATTCAGACTCAAGGAATTACAGGCCCAATACCATGCGGATTGGTTTAACAATCGGGTTCAGGCCGGAATTATCAAGGAAGATATTCGCTCGGTCGAGGCCGATCTTGAGAATACCCTCAACCGGGCACGGACGGCGCTGATCCGTAGTCCCAAAGAGGGTAAGTTACTTATTCCCATGGCCGAGGACCAACCCGGGCGATTCATTCGTCAAGGTGAATTGATCGGCTACGTCATCGATGATTCCACCCCAACGGCGCGCGTGGTGGTGACCCAGGTAAATATTGGACAAATGCGCAAACAGATCGTTAATGTTCAAGTTCGGCTCGCCAACCACCTCGATCGGATCCTTTCAGCAACGATCTTGAGGGAAGTGCCGGAAGCCACTAACCGACTTCCGAGTGCGGCGCTCGCCAGTACCGGTGGTGGGTTGCTCACCGTTGATCCCAATCAACCGGATGGGTTGACCACGTCGGAAAAAATATTCCAGTTTGACATCGAATTTTCGCCGCGGGAACAACAACTACCCATTGGAACCCGTGTTTTTGTGCGTTTTGACCACGGCAGTGAACCCTTGGCCGAGCAATGGTACCGCAGTATCCGCCAATTATTCCTGAGGCAATTTAATGTGTAGAAAACGAGGGACAAATGGAAGCTAACGCCGTCTGTCGACCCGGCGTTATTCACGGATGTTATCCGCAAAAGAAAGAGGCGGTTCCCGACCCATTAGAACAATGGGTTGTTGGGACATTGAACCATATACCCCGAATCTTGGATGCTCGGAAGTATCGACTTCGATACATCGTTTCCAGAGTAAATCGGCATACCGATTCCCTGAAGAGTCTCTCGGAAAACAAACTCACCGCGGCAGTTTCAGAACTACGCCAAAACCTTATCCGGTTTGGACTAAAAGAGAAATACGTAGTCCTTTCTTTCGCGATCATTCGAGAATTGTCCGGAAGAGTGCTTGAGAAACGGCATTTCGATGTCCAGCTATTAGGCGGTTGGATCATGATGAAAGGTATGGTGGCCGAAATGGAAACCGGACAAGGAAAAACTTTAACAGCGACGTTGGCATCGTGCACCGCGGCACTCGCAAGAATACCCGTTCATGTCATAACCACCAACGATTATCTGGCATCGCGAGACGCGGAAATTCTGCGGCCTCTCTATGAACGCTTGGGTTTAACCGTCGGAGCGGTGGTCGATGGCATGGAATCTGAGATTCGACGCGAAAATTACGCTTGCGATATTGTTCATACTACAAATACGCAGCTCACTTTCGACTACCTTCGCGACCGAATGCAAATCGGGAATGACGTCGGAAACCTGAGCTTTCAGTTTCGGCGAATACAATGCCAGCAACAAGCCAGTTCGGATCAACTGCTATTACGGGGGCTTTGTTTCGCAATTGTCGATGAAGCTGACAGCGTGTTGATCGATGAAGCGCGAACGCCATTGATTATTTCCAAATCCAACCCCAACGCGGAACAAAACGAAACCTATAAGCAGGCACTTTCTCTTGCCGAGGCGCTTAATGACGGCGAAGACTATATCATTAATCTCCGTGAACGCGGCGTCACCCTGACCGACCGGGGTTAATCACGTGTGAGTGAAATGTCAAAATCATTGTCCGGACTATGGGCTGGCCGGCGCCGCCGCCGGGAATTGATTAGACAGGCACTGACAGCTCAAAATTTTTTTCAGCGTGACAAGCAATATATTGTTCGCGACGGGAAGGTGCAAATAGTCGATGAAAACACCGGGAGGGTGATGCCCGACCGATCCTGGGAGCAAGGCTTACACCAGTTGATCGAAGTCAAGGAAGGTTGTGAGATAACCGGGGAACGCGAACCCCTCGCCCGCATAACCTATCAGCGTTTTTTTCGCCGCTATTTACGCCTCGCCGGTATGTCCGGGACCCTCAAAGAGGTTGCCGATGAACTCGGGTCGGTTTACCGGCTACGTGTCGTCAAAGTTCCGACCCACCGCCCGTCACGACGAAATATGCTCCCCGAACGCCTTTATACCTCGGCGCAGGCAAAATGGAAAGCGCTTATCCAGCGGGTTAAAGCGCTCAACCAGATTGGGCGGTCCATATTGATTGGCACATGTACGGTTGAAGAATCCGAATACGTCAGCGGATTGTTGGCCCTAGCAGGTTTGGATTGCCGGGTCCTAAATGCCCGTCAGGATGCAAATGAAGCCGAGATTATCAGTCAAGCAGGGGAACCGGGATGTATTACGGTGGCGACCAATATGGCAGGTCGTGGAACCGATATTCAATTGGCGGCGGAAGTAGAACGGTTGGGTGGACTGCATGTGATCGCCACCCAAAGGAACGATTCACGCCGGGTCGACCGCCAGTTGTACGGCCGATGCGCGCGGCAGGGTGATCCAGGCAGTACCGAAGCCTTTCTATCCATTGAAGACAGGAACATAGCAGTTTATTACCCACGTGCTATGCTTAAAAAATTGGCATTGATCGGGTGGGGCGACAAACCCGTACCCGAATTACTGGGCAATCTGATACTGACGCTGCCACAAAAACACATGGAACGGGAACATAGGCGCATTCGAAGTAGAATGCTGAAAATGGACGAACAGATTGCGAAAACATTGGCTTTTACCGGCCGCTTGGAATGAAAACATAATCGTTTAGGGTTTATAAAAGCTGAAGACACGAGGAATGTGTGAGCGCCACTTTGAACTGACAACCGGTTACCGTGAACGGATACGAAAAATTGAACGTAAATTAATATCTCGGCAGTCGTGAGTTAACAGCGAGAAAAGCGGGGCAAAACTACCCTCTCCATCGTAGTATGTTTGATGAAAAATTTTGAAGATCGCAGAGAATTAGAGCATAGAACGCCTCATTCAGTTTAATCGTCATCTATTTCATCGGAAACAGCCATCAAGCGGGCACGGATCTGTTGAATCATGCCATTTTCCTCAAGTCGAAAGAATTGTTTGAGGAACAATGGCGCTAAAATTTGCTTGACGGTTTTCTCCGATGGCAAATCACGCGATTGAGTGCGAAGATAAAGCGAGTGCTCAGACCAAATCGTATCTTGATACTGGAGCGCAATCAATTGCATTAACCCCAAGGCAATGGAGGCACAGAGCACGAAGATTTCATAGGCTCGCCAGCACGCTTGAACGGTATGAATATCCTGGGGCTGTGGGGCTTTGAGAAGACGATTGGAAAAGGGGCGTCTAGAATGTTTTGGCAATTTTTTAGTCCAAAAACGAAATTTAAAGGCGCCGATCACATGCTTTAACATCGCGAACATGATTTCAATGCGGGTTCTAGCACAATACAGTTCAACGGCATCAATGGCTGACAGCGTTAAATCGGAACTCATTAGAACCATTGGGCCTTTTGAGGTGACGGCGAGAATAAATAACACCTGATCAGCGATGGGCCGCCATAACAGTGTAAGCGTCATAACCCGGATGGATTCGGTTTTACCGTAGACTTGACAGGTCACCGTCTCAAACAAATGAAGGTGGTCGAAGCATTCTCTTAAACACACTTTCTCGCCATAGAGCGGCTGAGGTCCGGGTCGAGAGGCGGGTTTCGGTGGCGCGGGGAAATAACCCACATAGCTATTCTTGGCTTTGACCAGCACCTCAACCCACCGCGCCTGATGCTGGATTGAATAATAGTGGCAAGCTCGAAATACGCCCCCGGTTGAAAAAAAGGCATCCAACACCAAATAACACAGACAGTGATTCGTCACCGCAAAATGAATCGCCATGGCCACCAAGCGGTCGGTGAGCTTGATCCGACATGGATTATCGCGCTCGTCGTTCAACCCTAAATGAGCCCATCCCTGATGAATTTGAAGCTGCAAAGGACAACAAAAACAAGCGGATAACGACCCGATCAAGATGCCAATGCTTCCCCAACATTGGGCCCGAAAATAGCCGGGTTTCGTTTGCGTCTCCGATGACTCGTGCATCGATACCACGCCGGGCATCTTGCGTCCATCTTTGATCACCGCGGTATGGTCACCCAGAAGTATCGCTCGTCCAGCTACTTCAACGGATTTTCCTTGGCGATTCACAAAATCTTGCCAAGCATCGAGCAACGCCCCATAGACATACGCTTTGGATCTAAAAAAACGGAGCAAGCGGTAATAACCAAGTTCATCTAATAGCCAGAAACGACACAACGACGTCACGCCGATCATTTCTCCTGCCCCCATAAATCCAATCACAATGGCGCAGAACAACAACCAAGTACTCGATCTGGAAAAAACGCTTTGAAAGCTTTCTAAACTCTGAGAAATATACTGTTGCACGGGGTCTCCTCCTTCCATCTGTACTTCTACAAAGAAAAGAAGGATCCGTGTTTTTTTAGCAAATGTCTAGTCGTAATTATCGATTTCTATTTTCTACACTACTCATCTTTTATGAACACCAGCGGGCAATCTTAAAGCGCAGAGCTATCAATGGGTGATAAGACTTTCTTCCGTTGGTCGAGGTGACACATCGAAAAAATGAATTCAGGGCCTGAATAGTTACGTCAAATCGGATAGAACTCGTGACTGACGAGTTAATATAATGTCTCGGACTTCAAATACTTTTTGTCGATGGTCTTGCCTGATCGTTGGGCTTTCGACCGGTTTCTTCTCGTCCGCCGACACCCTGAGCCCGCTCGATTGTCTCATCAAACCGGAAATGTACATTGAGTTAAGCAGCCCGGTGGATGGCGTGTTGGAATCGGTTCTGGTGAACAAAAGCGATACCGTCATTAAAGGTCAGGATCTGGCAAAACTGGAATCGTCGGTTGAAGCCGCCACGGTTGATCTGGCCCGCAAGAAAGCGACCATGGAAGCTGACATCCGCTCCAAATCAATTCATCTGGCGTTTACCCGGCGAAAACAGGAACGTATGAAGAAACTGTACCAGAAAAAAGTGGTTTCCTACGGAGAAAAGGACGAAGCGGACACCGAGATGGCGTTGGCTAAAATGGCCTTAAACAAGGCCGAATCGGACCAGAAAATTGCCCAGTTGGAATTGCGGCGTGCGCTCGCCCAATTGGAAAAACGAACGGTTCGCAGCCCTATTTCCGGGGTTGTATTGGAGCAGATCGTGATGCCTGGGGAATTGGTGAATGACCGACCTATTTTGCGATTAGCCCAGATCGACCCGCTACGAGTTGAAGTCATCGCCCCTACCGAGTTTTTCGGATTAATTAAAACAGGGATGCGCGCTGAAATCATCCCAGAAGCCCCCGCGGATGCGGTCTACCAGGCCTCGGTCAGTGTCGTCGACAAGATAATTGACGCCGCCAGTGGTAGCTTTGTGTTTCACTTGAGCTTACCGAATCCGGATCGCCAGGTAGTCAGCGGGTTAAAATGCCAAGTGCGGTTTCTTGCCGAGGATCAAAAGCCCGGTGGCGGAGATCAACTGACCCGGACCAATCGGAATGCTATGGAAAGCGATACCCAAAACACCTTTCAGGATACCTTAAAAGTCTCGTCGGAACCGACGAGGTAAGGGGTTTTTGTGACCTCATGGTTCAAAGTGGCGTTCATAGTTTCCTCATTCCTCTAGTTTTTATTAGTCTTCTCCAAGGTTGAAGCTATCGTCTTTCAGGCGATCAGCTTTAGCTCTTGATTTTTTCGTGCTCGTGCGCGTGAACGTACTCGTTAACGAATTTGGCATAATTTGGTAAGCATTGAAACAATCCGTATGAGCAATGCCTTACCTTGATTAAAGGCATTTACCTCATCTGAGACTTTATAAACATCTAGTTTTTCATGGTCTAACATGATGTTAACCCCGTTTACGAGTACGTTCACGCGCACGCGCACGAGTACGTTAATGAACTATTAACGGGTCTTTGACCCGTATTCGGACTTTAGTCCTTTATTCTAACTCACCAGCTTTAACTGGTGGATGTTTAGTAACCGGTAACGCTTACGCATTTTTCTAACCCATCGTCCAATGTGTGACCCCCATCACACAACAAGAACTTGTATTAAAGTTCATCCGGTAAATCCATCACATCTTCTCTAAAATTCCAGGGCTTTACCTAATATTAAGGTAATGCCGGGATTTAGTAACCCACGCTCTAAATAACTACGACTATTCGACGGTCTAAATCGTCGATAACCGCGTTGCAAGCTAGGTTGGATAAGCGTAGCGTCATCCGACATTTTGGCGTTTGGATATCCATTGTCGGATGGCGCTGCGCTTATCCAACCTACGCTTGCTCGGCAATTTATCCTCGCCGCTTAACCGCGGTTATTTAGTGTGCGGGGTACTAGCTACTCCATCAAATTGAGCTTTCTGATTAGCCGGCGTATTATTAACAAATGATTGATTGGTCGAATTGTTCATCTGTAGAAAGAGATCCTAAACGGGTCAGTGGTGCATGGGTATTTTGTGGTACTCGCGTTCCAGTAAGCGCCCTATTTGAAAATCTCGAAGACGGAGCTCAACTTTCGGAATTTATCGAATGGTTTCCCGGTGTCACCAAGAAGCAAGCTCGTGAAGTATTAGAGCATGCTGTTCGGAGCTTGGATGTCGCTTGAGTGAAAGCCCTGTTCGACCAGGGCACTCCTGTTCCTCTTCGTAAATATCTTTCAACGCATCATGTGATCACAGCTTTTGAGCTTGATTGGAGTAGTCTTCAGAACGGGGAACTAATATTTCAGGCCGAAAGAGCAGATTTTGAGGTGTTATTGACAACCGATAAGAACCTCAAATACCAACAAAATTTAACTAATCGAAAAATTGCAATCGTCGTACTTGAAACAACGAGTTGGCCTCGTATTCATAAGGCAACAGCTAAGATTACGGAAGTGCTTAAGACATTGCGGCCCGGTTGTTACATCGAGATTTCGATTCCGTAAATTCTATTGAGACTTTATAAACATCTAGATTTTCATGGTCTAACATGATGTTAACTCCGTTTACGAGCACGTTCATGGCTTACAATTTGGCTTTGACCCGTATCCGAATATTAGCTCTTTAATTCTAACCCGCCAGCTTTAGCTGATGGTTGTTTAGTAACCGTAACCAGATACAGATTATCCAATTTGTGACCCCCATCACACAACAAGAATTTGTATTAAAGTTCGTCCGATAAACCCCTCACATCTTCTAAAAAATTCCACGGCTCGACCTAATATTAAGGTAATGCCGGGATTTAGTAACCCACACCCTAAATAACTACGACTATTCGATGGTCTAAATCGTCGATAACCGCGTTGCAAGCATTGTAGGTTGGATAAGCGTAGCGTCATCCGACATTTTGGCGTTTGGATATCCATTGTCGGATAGCGCTGCGCTTATCCAACCTACGCTTGCTCGGCGATTTATCCTCACCGTCTAATCGCGGTTATTTAAGGTGCGGGGCACTAGCTTGGTAAAAAAGCGCCCGCATGATCCGGCAAGATCAGCCTATGGCGTACCCATTTCCGAGGAAAAATGATTTGAAACCGAAACAGTCCAAAATTGATACCCGCCCATCCTCGAAGAGCTCGAACCGCGCCAGCTTTTTTCTGGCGGACTCGAAGGCATTATGATCGAGGATACGCTGGCCGAGTCGGCCATCTATCTCGATATTGAGGAACCATCCAGTCAGACAACTGACTCGATCGGAGACGGGGCAGCTTCGGATCTAACCGTACTCGAACAACGCCAGGAATTGGTTTTCATCGATACCGATGTCGAAAACTACCAGGAATTGCTCAATGATATCCTGGCCCAGGATAGTGAAGGACGCAATATCGAAGTCATCGTGCTGGATAATGAGCGGGATGGCATCGAGCAAATTTCTGAGGCATTGGCGAACTATCAAAATCTGGATGCGGTTCATTTAATTTCCCATGGCTCCGACGGTAATATTGATATCGGTAATACCCTGCTTGATGCTAATACCTTGAACCAAAACCTAGCGGAAATTAGTGCTTGGGGTGATGCATTCACCGAAGAAGGCGACTTTCTGATTTATGGCTGTAATTTGGCACAAACCGAAGAGGGTCAAAGTCTGGTTCAAGCGCTAAGCAGTTTAACCCACGCTGATGTGGCCGCTTCTGATGATTTAACCGGAAATGAGAGTCTGGGTGGGGATTGGGATCTGGAATACAAGGTGGGGAACATCGAATCGAGCGTGATGGTCAGCACCGACACCCAGCAGAACTGGATTGGGCTCATGGCTGTCTCAGTCGACAGCACATCGACCGGTGTTGGAACGAGCACTAACAACGTCACGTTCTCACACACGACGACGGCGGCTGGCGATCGTTTGATGCTTGTCGGTGTGTCCATGGATGCCAATGGCGGAGAGACGGTCACTAGTGTGAACTACGGCGGGCAGAGTCTGACGCTGGTGGTATCCCGTGTTGGTGGCAGTGCTCCCGCCCGGATCGAAATCTGGCAGCTGGTCAACCCCAACGCAGGGACGGCCAACGTGGTCGTCAATCTAAGTGGCAATGCTGACGGCGTCAGCATCGGCGCGACGACTTTCACAGGAGTCGACCAGACGACAGCACTGGGAACGTTTGTGTCTGACATCGGAACATCCAATGCACCTACCGTCAACGTGAGTTCCGTGGCCGGTGAGCTGGTCTACGATGTTGTCGCCGGGAAGGATTCCGGTACGCTGACGCAGGGTGCGGGTCAGACGGAGTTGTGGGACGTTGACGCAGGTGGGCAATCACGCGGCGCTTCGAGTATTGAAACTGGTGCTGCAACGGTCACGATGTCGTGGGCCAAAGGGTCGTCATTGGAGTGGTCCATCGGCGCGGTGTCGATCAAGGCAGCGAACGATGTACCCGTTGCCACCGGCAATACCGTGATAGCCAGTGAGGATGTGCCACTGCTCATTGGCGTCTCCGACTTTAACTTCACCGACGTTGAAAGCGATGCGTTAGCCTCAGTCAACATTACCGGCCTTAATTTAAACGGCGGTGCCTTAACCCACAGTGCTGGTGCTGTTACTGTTACCAATGGCATGACGATCACCGCGGCGCAGCTCGCCGACCTGACATTTACCTCGGCTTTAAACGATTCCACCGATTCAAGCTTTAGCTATACGGTCAATGATGCCGGCACCGGGGTGACCTCTGCAGTCATGAATATTACCGTCAATGCGGTCAACGATGTCCCAGTCGCCACGGGCAACACCGTCATTGCCAGTGAAGATGTGCCCCTTGTCATTGGGCCTTCTGATTTTAACTTCACCGATATCGAAAGTGACACACTGACCTCGGTCACCATTACCGGTCTTAATTTGAATGGTGGCACCCTGACCCACAGCGCCGGTGCAGTCACGGTGACCAACGGCATGACGATCACCGCGGCGGAACTCGCGGATCTGACCTTTACCTCGGCACTGAACGATTCAACGGATTCCAGCTTTACGTATACTGTAAACGATGCAGGCCTGGGCATCACTTCGGCGATGATGGGTATTACCGTTAATGCGGCTAACGATGTGCCGGTAAATTCAGTACCGGGAGCCCAAGTCACGAATGAAGACACACCGCTGATCTTTTCAACGAGCGGAGGGAATCTGATCGCAATCAGCGATGTCGATGCGGGCAGCAACGATGTCGAAGTGACGCTAACGGCCACGAATGGTACCGCCACGCTGGCATTTGATTCGGGACCAGCGAGTGCGTCGGGGACGGAAACGCGTGCGAACACGACTACGGCGGGTGTGCAGGAAACGAATGTCGAGAGCCAGCAGTCGGTCGCCATCGCCGCCAACGGGAACTACGTCGTCACGTGGACGGGTACGGATGCCAATGGCAAGGGCGTCTACGCCAGACTCTACGATGCTTCCAGAACGGCGCTGACCGGTGAGCTGGCCATCAATCAAACCACAGCTTTGGACCAGTACCACGCCTCCGTGGCGATGGACGATGCCGGTAACTTTGTGGTGGTGTGGTCAACCGAAGGCCAGAATGGGGACAACAACAACGATACAAATATCTACGCCAGACGCTACGACGAGACAGGTGCGGCGCTCGGCGGTGAGTTCAGGGTGAATTCAGATCTGAGCAAGACATCGCAAGAATTTGCTTCGGTCGCCATGGATGCCGACGGAGATTTTGTCGTCACTTGGACAGGGCCCGGGGTGGGGTCCGGTAGCGAGATCCTCGCGCAACGGTATGACTCGTTCGGCGTCGCACAGGGTGGGCAATTCCAGATCAACACCACCACCGCCAACGAACAATCAACCCCAGCGGTCGACATGACCGCGGACGGCTTGTTCATCGTGGCATGGACTGGGGCTTCCGGCACTGTAACAGAGGTCTACGCTCAACGCTACGACGTGGCAGGAGTCGCATTGGGTGGTGAGTTCCGAGCCAACACCACCACGACCAACGTTCAAGATTCGGCTCGCGTTGCGGTGGACGAGTCCGGAAACTTTGTCATTGCATGGAAGTCAGAATTCCAAGACGGCGACAATGGCGGGGATGGCAATTTGTACTTCCAACGCTACGACGCCAATGGCACAGCGCTTGGCAGTGAAACGCTCGTCAACACCTCTACTGCCGGCGATCAAAATTCCCCCACACTTTCCATGGACGCCGCAGGTAACTTCGTTATCTCGTGGACCAGTTACGGTCAGGACGGTGACGGAGGCGCTGAAGGCAATATTTCCCTTCAGGCATTTGATTCCAGCGGAGCCGCAGTTGGCATCGAAGTGCGCATCAATTCGACCACATCCGGGGATCAGTACAACTCGGCTATGGCGATGGATCTGTACGGCAACTATGTGGTCGCCTGGAGCGGCAATGGCTCGGGTGATGTCGACGGCGTCTTCACTCAGCGATATTCAAACGCGCACGGTCTCACATTCATCGCCGGGGATGGAGTCAATGACTCCACGGTGACGTTTACAGGGACGATTGCTGACATCAATGCCGCACTGGACGGGCTGGTCTTTACGCCGACTCCGGAATTCAGTGGATCGGCCTCGTTGCAGGTCGTCACCGACGACCAGGGAAACACGGGCGGCGCCGCTGAGACGGATGACGACACTGTCAACATCACGGTTAATGCCGTCAACGATGCGGCGGTGATCACCGGCAATACCAGCTTCAGCGGGAACGAAGGCGATGTTGTCGCTGGCGACTTGAACGCTACCGATGTCGAAGGGCTTACCGATACGACTTATTTTACGGTTAGTTCGGCAGCGGCCAATGGTACCGCAGTGATAGATCCGAACACAGGTGCTTGGAGCTTTACTCCGACAGATCCGAATTGGTTCGGCTCAGACAATTTCACCGTCACCGTCACCGATGATCTCGGTGGCACGACCAACCAGATTATTAACATTACCCTCAGTGCAATTAACGATGTACCTGTCGCGACCGGCAACACGGTCATTGCCTCGGAAGATGTACCGTTAGTCATCGGTGCATCTGATTTTAGTTTTACCGATGCCGAGCTCGATAGCCTGGCTTCGGTCACCATCACCGGTCTGAACTTGAACAGCGGTACCCTAACTCACAGTGCCGGCGCGGTCACGGTGACCAATGGCATGACAGTCACTGCGGCCGAGCTGGCCGATTTGACCTTCACCTCGGCGTTTAACGATTCAACCGATTCCAGCTTTATCTATACCGTCAACGATGCCGGTCTCGGCGTCACCTCATCGATCATGAACATTACTGTCAATGCCGTGAACGATGTGCCGGTCGCCACGGGAAATACCGTGATCGCCAATGAGGATGTACCCTTAGTCACTCGTCAGTCACGAGTTCTATCCGATTTGACGTAACTATTCAGGCCCTGAATTCATTTTTTCGATGTGTCACCTCGACCAACGGAAGAAAGTCTTATCACCCATTGATAGCTCTGCGCTTTAAGATTGCCCGCTGGTGTTCATAAAAGATGAGTAGTGTAGAAAATAGAAATCGATAATTACGACTAGACATTTGCTAAAAAACACGGATCCTTCTTTTCTTTGTAGAAGTACAGATGGAAGGAGGAGACCCCGTGCAACAGTATATTTCTCAGAGTTTAGAAAGCTTTCAAAGCGTTTTTTCCAGATCGAGTACTTGGTTGTTGTTCTGCGCCATTGTGATTGGATTTATGGGGGCAGGAGAAATGATCGGCGTGACGTCGTTGTGTCGTTTCTGGCTATTAGATGAACTTGGTTATTACCGCTTGCTCCGTTTTTTTAGATCCAAAGCGTATGTCTATGGGGCGTTGCTCGATGCTTGGCAAGATTTTGTGAATCGCCAAGGAAAATCCGTTGAAGTAGCTGGACGAGCGATACTTCTGGGTGACCATACCGCGGTGATCAAAGATGGACGCAAGATGCCCGGCGTGGTATCGATGCACGAGTCATCGGAGACGCAAACGAAACCCGGCTATTTTCGGGCCCAATGTTGGGGCAGCATTGGCATCTTGATCGGGTCGTTATCCGCTTGTTTTTGTTGTCCTTTGCAGCTTCAAATTCATCAGGGATGGGCTCATTTAGGGTTGAACGACGAGCGCGATAATCCATGTCGGATCAAGCTCACCGACCGCTTGGTGGCCATGGCGATTCATTTTGCGGTGACGAATCACTGTCTGTGTTATTTGGTGTTGGATGCCTTTTTTTCAACCGGGGGCGTATTTCGAGCTTGCCACTATTATTCAATCCAGCATCAGGCGCGGTGGGTTGAGGTGCTGGTCAAAGCCAAGAATAGCTATGTGGGTTATTTCCCCGCGCCACCGAAACCCGCCTCTCGACCCGGACCTCAGCCGCTCTATGGCGAGAAAGTGTGTTTAAGAGAATGCTTCGACCACCTTCATTTGTTTGAGACGGTGACCTGTCAAGTCTACGGTAAAACCGAATCCATCCGGGTTATGACGCTTACACTGTTATGGCGGCCCATCGCTGATCAGGTGTTATTTATTCTCGCCGTCACCTCAAAAGGCCCAATGGTTCTAATGAGTTCCGATTTAACGCTGTCAGCCATTGATGCCGTTGAACTGTATTGTGCTAGAACCCGCATTGAAATCATGTTCGCGATGTTAAAGCATGTGATCGGCGCCTTTAAATTTCGTTTTTGGACTAAAAAATTGCCAAAACATTCTAGACGCCCCTTTTCCAATCGTCTTCTCAAAGCCCCACAGCCCCAGGATATTCATACCGTTCAAGCGTGCTGGCGAGCCTATGAAATCTTCGTGCTCTGTGCCTCCATTGCCTTGGGGTTAATGCAATTGATTGCGCTCCAGTATCAAGATACGATTTGGTCTGAGCACTCGCTTTATCTTCGCACTCAATCGCGTGATTTGCCATCGGAGAAAACCGTCAAGCAAATTTTAGCGCCATTATTCCTCAAACAATTCTTTCGACTTGAGGAAAATGGCATGATTCAACAGATCCGTGCCCGCTTGATGGCTGTTTCCGATGAAATAGATGACGATTAAACTGAATGAGGCGTTCTATGCTCTAATTCTCTGCGATCTTCAAAATTTTTCATCAAACATACTACGATGGAGAGGGTAGTTTTGCCCCGCTTTTCTCGCTGTTAACTCACGACTGCCGAGTTAGTCATTGGCGCAGGGGACTTTAATTTTAGCGATGTCGAGAGCGATAGCCTGGCCTCGGTCACGATTACGGGCTTGAACCTCACCGGCGGGACCTTGACCCATAGCAGTGGTGCACTCACGGTAACCAACGGCATGACCATTACCGCCGCCCAATTGGCGGATTTAACCTTTACCTCAGCCTTAAACGATTCCACCGACTCCAGTTTTACCTATACGGTCAATGATACCGGTATTGGGGTGACTTCCGCAGTTATGAATATTACGGTCAATGCCGTCAATGATGTGCCGGTGGCGACAGGGAATACCGTGATCGCTAATGAAGATATACCCTTAGTCATTGGTGTGGGTGATTTTAACTTTACCGATGCTGAGAACGATGCCTTAGCCTCGGTCACCATTACCGGTTTAAATCTGAATGGTGGGACCCTAACTCATAGTGCGGGTGCCGTAACAGTGACCAATGGCATGACGGTGACGGCAGCACAATTAGCCGATTTAACCTTTACGTCGGCCAGCAACGATTCAACCGACGCAAGCTTTACCTACTCCGTCAATGACGCCGGCGTAGGAGTCACCTCCGCAGTCATGAACATTACCGTTAACGCCGTGAACGATGCCCCGGTACTTTCCGGTGCCAATAACCTAAGCAGCGTCGATGAAGACCCGGTGAGCAATAGTGGGACGCTAGTCTCCAATCTGATTGCTGGGCAGATAACTGACGCTGATGCAAGTTCATTGACTGGCATCGCAGTAGTTGGCGTAGATAATGCCAACGGGGCCTGGGAATACACCATTAATGGTGGAAGTAACTGGCTGGCATTTGGTGTGCCTGATGCTACGTCGGCTCGTCTATTGGCTGCCGATGCAAATACTTATGTGCGTTTCGTGCCTAATGCCAACTGGAATGGCACAATCACCAACGGCATCACCTTCCATGCCTGGGATCAGACCAGCGGCACGAATGGGGGAATCGCAGACACAGTTGGCACTATTGACACAATGCTCGATAACTTTGAAGTGGCTTCGTATAGCAACAACGATGGTACTCAGAGTTGGACTACAGACTGGATTGAAACAGACGGTAGTGGTGGCGGTGCAAGTAGCGGTGATATTAGGGTGTCCACACCTTCATTAAGAATCGGAGCTAATTCTGTTGGCGACAATATCTACCGTGAAGCAGATTTGAGCGCCGTTCAATCAGCTGAATTTTCGTTTTTATTAGATAACAAACTAAGCGGTAGTGGCCAGATAGAGGTTCAAGTTTCTGATAATGGTGGTACTAGTTTTACCACGCTTGCGACGATTGACAATACATCGGTTAACGGTACATACAGTTACGATATTTCTGCCTACGCTTCCTCGAATACACAAATACGTTTTTATGTGACTGGTAGTAGTGGATCACATATACTTATTGACGATGTTCAGATCGAATCATCTGCTAATGTAGGTGGTTCGACTGCATTCAGTATAGCGACGGCTAGCAGCAGTATTACAATTAACTCTGTTAACGATACCCCATTCGGTGCTGATAATACAGTAACAACAACAGAAGATACCGATTACGTATTTACTGTGGCAGATTTTGGTTTTAGCGATACTGCCGATAGCCCAACTAATAATTTGTTAAATGTCATCATTGCAACAGCCCCAGCTAACGGCATACTTTATTTAGATGCCAACGATGATGGTGTTGTAGATGGTGGTGAAACATTAATCGCAAGCAGTGTTGTTTCTGTTGCAGACATCACCGCAGGTAAGCTGAAATTTAAAGCAGTAGCTGAAGCTAGTGGAACTGGCTATGATTCCTTTACCTTCCAGGTGCAAGATGATGGTGGTGTTGCTAATAGTGGTGTTGATATTGATCAAACAGCCAACACGATTACGATTGATGTAACAGCAGTTAACGATGCACCAACAGTTATTGGCGAAAACTATACAGTCGTTGAGGGTGTACCTTATACGTCTTCATTGGGTGTTGACGATTTGTTACTGAATGATACTGACGTAGATGGAGATACGCTATCAGTTAATATTACGCCAGTATCTGGCCCAGCTAATGGGGCCCTGACTTTAAACGCTGATGGTACGTTTACCTACACCGGAAACAATAACTTTAACGGCACAGATTCTTTTGTTTATGAAGTGCAAGATGGCAATGGCGGTACAGCTCAGGCTACTGTAAACATCACAGTGCAACAGCGTGAGATACGTATTTTGTTCACCACAGAATCCGATGTTAATAGCAGTAAAGTGCCGGGTATCTCAAACTGGGATTCGGGTGAAATTTTGGCGATCGGTGACCCAAATCTTTCATTTGAGCCAGTGGGATCTGATGGTAGCATATTACCTTATTTTGATTTGGAAGGATTCTCTGCCAGTAACAACATGACAGTCAACGGGCTGCATTTCGTCAGTAACGATATTACTGTTGGTAGTGCTAATAGCGTCGATCTGAAGCGTGGCGATATACTTTTTGTTGCTGAATCAGACGATGTCATGACCAGTACTAACAGTTTGGCTATTACCGCTGGTGATGTCATTATATTTCGCCCGGATGTAGTGGGTGATCTTTCATCAGGCACTTTCATACATTTGCTCGATCAGCCGGGCACTGCAAAAACAACAGGTATTTCCCTTATTGAGAAAGATGTACTAGTCGGTGATGTGACATTACAGGCAGGTACTTTTATATTTACCCAGGAAGGTGTTACAGAAGAAAACAGTATCTATCATTTTTCTGCTGTTGATGTTGGTGCTGGTACCACTACAGGTGTTGTTTCTACATTAATAAAAAGTATTGATATCAATATCAATTGGAATAACTTTGTCGGGGTAATGGTCATTACAGAAGATCTCTATCTGGATGGCACGGTTGTATCTTCAGGTTCTATTGTTACCACATTAAAGAATAGTGATTTTGGTGTCGGTGATAATAATCTGTCGGCAGATAGTAACGATATTATATATTTTACGGTTTCAACTACAACCATGGGTTCGGGAACCACCGCAGCTGACGCAACAATTTTGTTTGATGCTGGCGATATTGGTCTAAACAACTCGCAAAAGAAAATCCGTAGTTTCACCATTATTGAAGAAATCAGTGCGCCGGTTAATAGTGACCCCGTCATCACGCTGTCTACCGGGAGTGTTAACTATACCGAAGGTGACCCGCCGACGGTCATCGATCCTGCAGCCGTACTGGTCGATGCTGACTTGACTGATTTCGATGGTGGTTTACTGAGAGTTGACTTTGATATTACTGGTACGGTTAATGATCGACTAGCTATTGTTAATGAAGGTACAGCAGCAGGACAGATCGGCGTGAGCGGTACGACAGTAACCTATGGCGGCGTTGTGATTGGTAGTTTTAATGGCGGTACCGATGGCAGTGACCCATTAACAGTGGTGTTGAATATTAACGCAGATGTTGCTGCTGTCGAAGCTTTGATTCGTAATGTGACTTATGAAAATGTTTCTAACAATCCATCAGAGAATCAGCGGCAGATAAACTTCACAGTTACCGATGGTGATGGTGGTGTTAGTAACGTCGTATCCAGAAATATAGTCGTAAATGGTCTCAACAGTGCGCCGGTACTAACCGGATCGAACGATCTGATCGATATCAATGAGGATGCCTTTAATAGTGCAGGTACACTCGTCTCTATCTTGACTTCCGGCTGGATTACAGACACCGACCCTTCAGCGGCGTCAGGGATAGCTGTTGTAGGTGTCGATAACACAAATGGCAGTTGGGAATTTACCATCGATGGTGGCGTTATATGGACAGCCTTTGTTTCACCAAGTGAAAATAATGTCTACCTGTTAGCAGATACACCTGACACATCTATACGTTTTGTACCGGATGCAAACTGGAATGGAACGGTGAGTAATGGCATAACCTTCCATGCCTGGGATCAGACGGCAGGTGTTAATGGCGATACCATAGATATGACTGCGGCCGCTAATGTCCGTGATGAGTTTAGTACTAATTCTTACAGCGCCAATGATGGCAGTGTAGTTTGGACTTCGGCCTGGACCGAAGTGAATGATGACGGAAGTTCGTCTACTGGTAATATAAGAATAGAAAATAACAAGATACATATCGATAACCAGGATGGCGGATCTCTTGAGTACATATATCGGACAGCGGATCTATCTGATGCAGTCAGTGCTGATATAACTTTCGATTTTGATGCGTTTGGTTCCGGCTCTACAGATATAGTTACAATTGGTGCCTCAAGTGATGGCGGCGCAACCTGGACAGTGTTAAGACAAGGTAGTATCACAGGTAATATCTCTGGAACGAGAACATTCAATATAGAAAGTTTTACAGCGTTAACAGATAATATGCAATTTAGGTTTGGTGTTGTTAGCAGCCTGGATGAACCGGGTGAGTACATCAACTTCGACAATATAGATATCGCTTACACCGGTGGCAGCAGTGGTGGTTCGGGTTCGATCAGTATGGCTACTGCCAGCAGCAGCATTACCGTAAATCCGATAAACGATGCCCCGGTCGGACTGCCAACGATTACCGGTACGGTTACTGAAGATCAAACCTTGATTGCAGATGTATCTGCAATAAGTGATATAGATGGACTGGGTGCGTTTAGTTATCAGTGGTTGCGTGATGGTTCTGCAATTGCAGGTGCAACGTCGACTACTTATGTTCTGGATGACTCTGATGTCGGCAGTTTGATCAGTGTTCGTGTAGATTATACTGATGGTGATAGTACAGCAGAGAGTGTGACCTCGGCACAGACTGCAGCAGTAGTAAATATAAACGATGCGCCAACCGGTAGTGTGGTAATTGACAACATAGCACCTGCACAAGGTGACACGCTAACTGTGAGTAATACGTTGGCAGATGCAGATGGTTTAAGTGGTGTAATTACTTACCAATGGTACAGTGATGGTTCTGCTATCAGCGGTGCTACAGGTAGTGCCTTTATTACCACCCAAACACAAGTCGGTACTGTTATCAGTGTAGTTGCTAGTTACACCGATGATGAGGGAATGGCTGAAAGTGTGAGCAGTGCCGATACTGCCTCCGTAACGAATGTGAATGATGCCCCTGTACTTGGCGCAATAGGTAATCAAAGTGTTGATGAGCTGGTTAACTTATCCTTCACAGCAACGGCAACCGATAGTGATCTACCAGCAGATACATTAACGTTCAGTTTAGATGCAGCCTCCATTGCTTTAGGCATGACGATTGATGCAAACACCGGTGTGTTTAGCTGGACACCAACCGAAGGCCAGGGTGGTTCTACACCTTCAGTAACTGTAACGGTTACCGATAGTGGTACCGGCAACCTGGTTGATAGTGAGACCTTTACCATCACTGTTGCTGACACGAATACTGCACCAGTCTTAGGTGCCATTGGCAACCAAAGTGTTGATGAGTTAGTTAACTTATCCTTCACAGCAACGGCAACCGATAGTGATCTACCAGCAGATACATTAACGTTCAGTTTAGATGCAGCCTCCATTGCTTTAGGCATGACGATTGATGCAAACACCGGTGTGTTTAATTGGACGCCAACCGAAGGTCAGGGTGGTTCTACACCTTCAGTAACTGTAACGGTTACCGATAACGGTACTGGCAATTTAGTTGATAGTGAGACCTTCACCATTACCGTTGCAGAAATAAATACTGCGCCAGTGCTTGGTGCCATCGGCAATCAATCGACAGACGAATTAGTTAATTTAAGCTTTACCGCAACAGCAACTGATGCCGATCTACCAGCAGATACATTAACGTTTAGTTTAGATGCTGCCTCCATTGCTTTAGGTATGACCATTGATGCGAACACCGGTGTGTTCTCATGGACACCAACGGAAGGTCAAGGTGGTTTAACTCCTTCTGTAACAATAACCGTTACCGATGACGGTACTGGCAACTTAGTAGACAGTGAAACATTCACCATCACGGTTGCTGATACCAATACTGCACCAGTACTCGGCGCAATAGGCAATCAAAGTGTTGATGAGTTAGTTAACTTATCATTCACTGCAACGGCAACCGATTCAGATTTACCAGCTGATACATTGACCTTCTCATTAGATGCAGCATCAATAGCACTAGGTATGAATATCGATGCGAACACGGGTGTCTTTAACTGGACACCAACCGAAGGCCAAGGTGGTTTAATCCCATCAGTGACATTAACGGTTACTGATAGTGGTACCGGCAACCTAGTCGATAGTGAAACCTTCACGGTTACGGTTGCTGATGTAAATGTTGCACCAGTCTTAGGTGCTATCGGCAATCAAACAACCGATGAACTGGTTAACTTAAGCTTCACTGCAACCGCAACAGATTCAGATTTACCAGCAGATACATTAACGTTCAGTCTTGATGCAGCATCGATTGCATTAGGCATGAGCATTGATGCAAACACCGGTGTCTTTAACTGGACACCAACCGAAGGTCAGGGTGGCGCAACTCCATCAGTGACGATTACTGTTACGGATAACGGCACTGGCAATTTAGTTGATAGCGAGACATTTACGATTACGGTTGCCGATGTAAATGTTGCACCAGTACTCGGTGCGATCGGTAACCAAAGTGTTGATGAATTGGTTAACTTAAGCTTCACTGCAACAGCAACTGATACCGATTTACCTGCTGACACTCTTACATTTAGCCTGGATGCGGCATCGCTTGCTTTAGGCATGAGTATTGATGCGAACACAGGTGTCTTTAACTGGACACCGACTGAAGGTCAGGGTGGTGCTATACCATCAGTGACGGTAACAGTAACCGATAATGGAACCGGCAACTTGGTCGATAGTGAGACTTTAACGATTACGGTTGCTGACACGAATGCTGCACCCGTACTCGGCGCCATCGGTAACCAGAGTGTTGATGAGTTAGTTAACTTATCGTTCACTGCAACGGCAACTGATACCGATTTACCTGTAGATACATTAACCTTTAGTCTTGATGCAGCTTCTGTCGCATTGGGTATGACTATCGATGCAAACACTGGCGTGTTTAACTGGACACCAACCGAAGGTCAAGGTGGCGCAACTCCATCAGTGACTATTACTGTTACGGATAACGGCACTGGCAATTTAGTTGATAGCGAGACATTTACGATTACGGTTGCCGATGTAAATGTTGCACCAGTACTCGGTGCGATCGGTAACCAAAGTATTGATGAATTGGTTAACTTAAGCTTCACTGCAACAGCAACTGATACCGATTTACCTGCTGACACTCTTACATTTAGCCTGGATGCGGCATCGCTTGCTTTAGGCATGAGTATTGATGCGAACACTGGTGTCTTTAACTCCTTACATTAAGCCACCGGCTCTGCCGGTGCGATGCAAATAGGCTCTGCCGTTCCAGCGTAAAGATTTGTTAAATTCACTTGGTCATCCGTCAAGGTAATAAGAAGAATTGGATCACGCTGAAACATCGGAAAAAACAATAGATGGAACATTAAGGGATTAATATTCAGAGCAGTTTCAAAAATATGTTTCCAGTTTGATGTGGAATTATTTATTGAAAGTTATGCTAGTTCTTTGGGGTTGAGGATTCCACCTAAATATAAGCTCTTAGCCCCCTTCAAGGGGGCTTCCTCAAACCACCCGCTATGCGGGTGGTACTTGATTTGATGTTGCGGATAGCCCAGCAAACAATTTCCTAAACGTTATCATCGCAACAGCTCCCGCTAACGGCATACTTTATTTAGATGCCAACGGTGATGGTATTGTTGATGGTGGTTAAACATTAATAGCAAGCAGTGTTGTTTCTGTTGCAGACGTCACCGCAGGAAATCTTAAATTCAAACCAGCCGCTGATGCTAATGGCACAGGTTACGATTCCTTTGCCTTCCAGGTGCAGGATGATGGTGGCACGGCTAACAGCGGTGTTGATATCGATCAAACAGCTAACACCATTACGATTGATGTTACAGCAGTGAATGATATACCAACCGCCACCAATCTCAACCAGACCCAATCCTATACCGAAGGGGCGCTCAATGTAGCGCTGACGAACATTGTGGTCAACGATTCGGATAACGGTGAAACGGTCACCGCTACCTTAGCTTTGGCCAACACCTCGGTGGGATCCCTAACCGCATCCAGCGGCAATGGCGAAAGCTATAATTCCAGCGCCGGGGTGTGGACGGTCACCGGCAACGCCACCGTGGTGAATGCCGCGTTGGCCAGTGTCACCTTTATACCGACAACCGATAATGATGTGGATACCACCATCACCACTCATATTGAAGACGCCGCCGCGACCGGACCCGCTGACGGCGCCATCACCCTCAATGTGACACCGGTCAATGATAATCCCGTGGCCAATGCCGACACAGCCACCACTAATCAAGGCGTGGTCTTAAATAATATTAATGTGTTGGGCAATGATGTTGACATCGATAGCAATACGCTGTCGGTGACCGGGGCTATCGCGAACTCCGGGATCGTCGCTATTAATGTGGATGGCACTTTGAACTATACGCCGAATCCTAACTTCAGTGGTACGGATACCATCATCTATCAGATAGACGATGGGAGTGGCGGTATTGACACGGCTACACTCACGATCGAAGTGGTGGCCTATGCTATTGACTCGTTCGGGATTGTTGAATCGATCGACCAAATAGATCCAATCACACCACAAGATACCGCGGAATTGGAAGAAGAGATTACGACTGAAACCGAGGACCCTGTTGAGGGTAACGAACCGGAAAACAATGTTGAACCCGCGTCGACCCAATCCGGTGAACAACCAGACGAAGGGATTAGTGTGGCGCAAACTGAAACCACCCAACCGGTCATTCCATACTTTGGAGAAGACGGTACTGGGAACAAACCCAGTCCCCGGACAAGCGATAAAGTCGGTATTGAACAGGCTCCATTGACCTTCGAACAAAACACACTACAGTTGGAAGATAATGATCTTCAGGTTGCGGAAGTCACCCTTGCCGATGATTCCGAATTGTGGGAGCAAATCGACTTGATGAAACAGCAAATGAACGAGGATCAGGAAAATACGTTCGATACTGAAGAGGTTAAAATGCAATTCGCAACTGGAGCAACCACGAGTTTAACCGCCGGATTTGTCAGTTGGGTGTTACGGGGCGGTTCATTGATGGCGAGTTTTTTGTCTTCGGTCCCATTGTTTAAACAATTCGATCCGATACCCATCCTCAGCACGAAAAAAGACAACCAATAAAACGATCAAGAGCAAGACGACGAAAATGATCACGATAAGGCGGTCGAAGATATGTTCGGCGATACTGAGATACAAGAGCGTGAAGACAAATAGTAACTGTTCATGGTTATCGATTTACGGTTCAGAGTGGCATTAATAGCTTCCTTACCCCTCTGGTTTTTTATTAGTCTCCTTCAAGGGTGAAGCCATCGTCTTTCAGGCGACCTTTAGCTCTTGAATTTTTCGTGCCCGTTCTCGTGAACCCTCACTCATTTTTCAAACCCACCGTCCAATGTGTGACCCCCATCACACAACAAGAATTTGTATTAAAGTTCGTCCGATAAACCCCTCACATCTTCTAAAAAATTCCACGGCTCGACCTAATATTAAGGTAATGCCGGGATTTAGTAACCCACACCCTAAATAACTACGACTATTCGATGGTCTAAATCGTCGATAACCGCGTTGCAAGCATTGTAGGTTGGATAAGCGTAGCGTCATCCGACATTTTGGCGTTTGGATATCCATTGTCGGATAGCGCTGCGCTTATCCAACCTACGCTTGCTCGGCGATTTATCCTCACCGTCTAATCGCGGTTATTTAAGGTGCGGGGCACTAGCTTGGTAAAAAAGCGCCCGCATGATCCGGCAAGATCAGCCTATGGCGTACCCATTTCCGAGGAAAAATGATTTGAAACCGAAACAGTCCAAAATTGATACCCGCCCATCCTCGAAGAGCTCGAACCGCGCCAGCTTTTTTCTGGCGGACTCGAAGGCATTATGATCGAGGATACGCTGGCCGAGTCGGCCATCTATCTCGATATTGAGGAACCATCCAGTCAGACAACTGACTCGATCGGAGACGGGGCAGCTTCGGATCTAACCGTACTCGAACAACGCCAGGAATTGGTTTTCATCGATACCGATGTCGAAAACTACCAGGAATTGCTCAATGATATCCTGGCCCAGGATAGTGAAGGACGCAATATCGAAGTCATCGTGCTGGATAATGAGCGGGATGGCATCGAGCAAATTTCTGAGGCATTGGCGAACTATCAAAATCTGGATGCGGTTCATTTAATTTCCCATGGCTCCGACGGTAATATTGATATCGGTAATACCCTGCTTGATGCTAATACCTTGAACCAAAACCTAGCGGAAATTAGTGCTTGGGGTGATGCATTCACCGAAGAAGGCGACTTTCTGATTTATGGCTGTAATTTGGCGGCAACCGAAGATGGGCAAAGCCTGCTTCAGACCTTAAGTAGTTTAACTCAGACCGATGTGGCGGCTTCGGATGATTTGACTGGTCAAGCTGAACTAGGTGGGGACTGGGATTTGGAATATACGCAGGGTGCAATCGAAACCAATATTGCTTTAAGCGCGGAGGCGCAACAGCAATGGTCAGGAATACTAGGAACGGAAACCGTGGATGACGATTTCGACGATGGAGTCGGCGGTGATACCGGCTTTAGTGGCAACGACGGCTCCCAAAACTGGATAGGCAATTGGCAGGAATTCGGTGGAGAAGAGGACGGCGGATCCGCTGGCCCTTCGTCGGGGAAAGTGAAGGTTGCTACGGATGGCGCTAATCCAGCACAGGAAAATGCCTTACGAATTGGTGGTAACTGGATAAATATCACCGGTCAAGGGGCAAGCCGCGAAGCTGACCTTTTCAGTGCTTCGACCGCAACGCTGTCCTTCGACTATTGGATAAGCGATTTCATTGAGTTAGGGCAACCGGGTGCAGGCGTTTTGGTAGAAGTATCCGATGATGGTGGTGTATCGTGGACAACGCTCGATACTTATGTTCTGAACGGCAGCCTGACAACTACACCAACGACAGCAAGCTTTGATATCAGCGCCTATACCAGCGCCAATACACAAATCCGTTTTATCGGATCAGGGGAAGTGGCTGAGATTTTCAATGTCGACAATGTACAGATTGAATATACAACGGGGAATCTAGCGCCGGTAATTACCTCCGACGGCGGCGGCGCAACTGCCAGCATCAATATCGCGGAGAATACCACCGTCGTCACCACCGTGACCGCCACCGATGCAGATCTTGATACCTTGACCTATTCCATCTCCGGCGGCGCCGATGCTGCCAAATTCAATATCAATAGCACTTCCGGCGAATTGACCTTTACCAGCACACCCGATTTTGAAAACCCGACGGATTTCGATACCGATAACGTTTACGAAGTTATCGTCCAGGCCAACGATGGTAATGGCGGCATTGATACCCAATCGATCGAAGTCACAGTTACTGATGTGGGGCAATATCTTGACCAGTTCAACGCGGTCTCCTACAGCGGCAATGTTGGCACCGAACTCTGGACTAACGATTGGCAAGAGTTAGGCGCTGGGGAGACGGATGGTGCTGGCGGCGGTAATGTGCGCGTAACAACGCATATCGGGCTTTCGGGCAATGCCCTTCGGATTGATTCAGATGTCTTAGGCGAAGGGCCAGTCGGACAGCAGATCTTAGTAGCGCTTCAACGGCGACCCTGAGCTTTGATTACATGCGGGTCGCTGGCGGCTCTGGCACAATTGATTTGGAAGTTCACGATGGAACGAGCTGGAATCTGGTCAATACGTTTGTTCTGTCCACGACCGATGTCAGTGCTCAGCAATACAGCGTTGATATTAGTGCGTATGCTGATGCGAATACGCAGATTCGATTCATTGTCAGTTCTGCTAATACTAATGGCAAACTGGTGATAGATAACGTTCAGATCGAGTATACGCCAAGCAGCGTGAGCTTCCAGCAAGGCGTCAATGGTTATACCGGCACCGAAGACACCACCTTGCGTGGAACGGCTCCTGCTACGTCCTACGGTATCGACGCCGAGGTTCAGATCGACCTTGATGACGGCGGGACTCCGGAGCAAGGGCTCATCCGCTTTGACAACATCTTCGGTTACGGAGCCGATCAAGTCCCGTTTGGCTCGACCATCAATTCCGTGTCGCTCGTGATCAACGTCACCAACCCCGCGAGTACGGGCGCGACGGTTACCCTGCATCGCATGCTGACGAGCTGGGACGAAACATCGACATGGAATTCGATGGTCGGCGGGCTTCAAACGGACGACGTCGAGGTCAGCTCGACCGTCGACGCAACGCTACTCAATCCCGATGTGCTTGGCACGAACACGATCACTGGACTTGAGTCAATCGTCCAAACGTGGTCCGACGGTGCGACGAACTACGGCTGGGCGATTTTCACCGACGCTACAAATGGATTGGATTTCTCCAGTTCGGAAGAGGCCACGATCGCCCTGCGACCGGAACTCATTATCAACTTTACGCCCGTCAACAATGTGCCGGTAGCCACGGGTAACACTGTGATTGCCAGTGAGGATGTACCTTTAGTGATTGGCGCAGGTGACTTTAACTTCACCTATGCTGAGAGCGATTCTTTGGCCTCGGTGACGATTACCGGTCTGAACCTGAACGGCGGAACCTTGACCCACAGTGCGGGGGCGGTGACGGTCACCAATGGCATGACGGTAACGGCGGCGCAATTGGCGGATCTCACCTTTACTTCAGCCTTAAACGATTCCACCAATTCAAGCTTCACCTATACGGTCAACGATGCCGGGACCGGTATCACCTCGGCGGTCATGAACATTACCGTCAATGCGGTGCCGGTGAACACGGTACCGGGAGCACAAGTCGTCCTCGAAGATACGCCTCTGGCGATCAGTGGCATCTCGGTAAATCATGTGGATGGCAATCTTTCGACGGTTCAGTTGTCGGTGAGCAATGGCATTCTCAATGTCACTTTAAGCGGGGCAGCCACGATCAGTGCGGGAGCCGATGGTACCAATACGCTGACCCTTTCCGGCACGCAAGGGGATATCAATGCGACCTTGGCGTCCCTCATCTACCAAGGCAACCTCAATTATGCGGGGGCTGACACATTGACCGTTCTAAGCACGGACAGCAATGCAGCCACGGATTCCGATATGGTAGTCATCACCGTGAATGCCGTTAACGATGCATCCGTAGTCTCTATAGCGGACACTAATCTTGGATATGCATCAGGGGCTATCGCTATTGATCCGGCATTAACCGTATCTGATGTGGACGATACACACCTGGAATCAGCAATAGTTCGGTTTGGTAAGGGCTATATTCCCGGTGAAGATACCTTAGTTTTTGCAGATCAGCTGGGCATTACAGGTAACTTTGCTAATGGAACACTCACCCTTACCGGCACCGCAACCGTCGCCGACTATCAAACAGCTTTGCGTTCTGTGCAATACGAAGATGTCGCCGATCCGATCACTAAAGGTCTCCTTAAAGTCAGATTTACCGTAAATGATGGGACAGATACCAGCAATATAGCGATTCGTACGATTGAATTGGTCAATGGCCAAAACCCAAGAGCTGGGGATGACTTTGGAACCGTTGCAGAGGGCGGTTTTGTCGACATCGATTTAGCAATTAATGACACGGACGATGTGGGTGTGGATCTGGATACAATCATTATTGTCACGCAACCTAGTAATGGTACGGTGACTGTCACTGGTGGCGGATTCGTTAGATACACTCACGATGGTTCTGAAACACTTTCAGATACATTTCAGTACACCATTAAAGATGGTGGGGGGCTAACTTCGAATACAGCCAATGTTAGTATGACGGTGACCGCGGTCAACGATGCGCCGGTGATTGCGATCGTAGATGTGGCCGGCACTATCACCGAAGGGACAACGCTCACCGACAGCGGTTCGATCACCTTTACCGATCTTGATCTGACCGATACCCCAACGGCCAGTGAGGTCACCCAATCAGTCACCACGGCGCTGACGCTGACGGCGGCGTAGCAAACCGCGATCGAGGATGCTTTCACGATCAGTCCTGATGCAGGCAATACCAACAACGGCACGATCAACTGGGATTACACGATCACCGAGGCCGAGCTCGACTTTCTGGCGGCCGGTGAGACGGTGACGGTGGTGTACACGATCACGGTAAATGATGCCAATGGCGGTACCGACACCCAGGATGTGACGATTTCCATTACCGGCGCCAAACGATGCGCCGGTGATTGCGATCGTCGATGTGGCCGGCACTATCACCGAAGGGACAACGCTCACCGACAGCGGCTCGATCACCTTTAGCGATCTTGATCTGACCGATACCCCGACGGCGAGTGAGGTCACCCAATCCGTCACCACGGCGCTGACGCTGACGGCGGCGCAGCAAACCGCGATCGAGGATGCTTTCACGATCAGTCCTGATGCAGGCAATACCAACAACGGCACGATCAACTGGGATTACACGATCACCGAGGCCGAGCTCGACTTCCTGGCCGCCGGCGAGACGGTGACGGTGGTATACACGATCACGGTGAATGACGCCAACGGCGGTACCGACACCCAGGATGTGACGCTTTCCATTATTGGCGCCAACGATGCACCGGTTATCGCGATCGTCGATGTGGCCGGCAGTATCACCGAAGGGACAACGCTCACCGACAGCGGTTCGATCACCTTTAGCGACCTCGATCTGACCGATACCCCAACGGCCAGTGAGGTCACCCAATCAGTCACCACGGCGCTGACGCTGACGGCGGCCCAGCAAACCGCGATCGAGGAAGCCTTCACCCTCAGTGCCGAGGCGGGCAATAGCAACAACGGCACCATCAACTGGGATTATACGATCACCGAGGCCGAGCTCGACTTCCTGGCCGCCGGCGAGACGGTGGCGGTGGTATACACGATCACGGTGAATGACGCCAACGGCGGTACCGACACCGAGGATGTGACGATTTCCATCACCGGCGCCAACGATGCCGCCACCATCAGCAGTGTCGATCAGGCCCTCACCGAGACCGATGCACCGCTGACCACCAGCGGAACCCTGACCAGTGCCGATGTCGATAACCCCGATGATACCTTTACCCCCAGTAGCACCGTAGGCACAATCGGGACTTTCAGTATCGATGCCGCGGGGGCCTGGAGCTTTACCGCCAACAGCGCCTTCGATAACCTCAATGTGGGCGATAATGTCAACGAAACCTTTAATGTCACCAGTATTGATGGTACTACGAGTACCGTTAAGCTTACCATCAACGGGACCAATGATGCCGCGACCGTCAGCAGTGTCGATCAAGCCTTATCCGAAACCGATGCACCGCTCACCACCGGCGGAACACTAACCAGTGCTGATGTCGATAACCCCGATAATACCTTTACGCCGGTGACCACGGTCGGTACCACCGGCACCTTCGCTATCGACGCCGCCGGCGCCTGGACCTTTACCGCCAACAGTGCCTTCGACAATCTCAATGTTGGGGACAACGTCAACGAAACCTTTAATGTGACGAGTGTCGATGGAACTACGAGTACGGTCAAGATTACCATTAATGGCACCAATGATGCCGCGACCGTCAGCAGTGTCGATCAAGCCTTATACGAAACCGATGCACCGCTCACCACCGGCGGAACACTAACCAGCGCTGATGTCGATAACCCCGATAATACCTTTACGCCGGTGACCACCGTCGGTACCACCGGAACCTTCGCTATCGATGCCGCCGGCGCCTGGACCTTTACCGCCAACAGTGCCTTCGACAATCTCAATGTTGGGGACAACGTCAACGAAACCTTTAATGTGACGAGTGTCGATGGTACTACGAGTACCGTTAAGCTTACCATTAACGGGACCAACGATGCCGCGACCGTCAGCAGTGTCGATCAAGCCTTATCCGAAACCGATGCGCCCCTCACAACCGGCGGAACACTAACCAGTAGTGATGTCGATAATACCTTTACTCCAACGACTATCAACGGCACTACCGGCGCCTTTAATATAGACGCCGCCGGCGCTTGGACCTTCACCGCCAATAGCGCTTTCGATTCGTTGAATAGTGGTGACAATGTCAACGAGACCTTTAACGTGACGAGTGTCGATGGAACCGCCAGCACCGTCAAAATTACCATTAACGGCACCAATGATGCCGCCACCGTCAGCAGTGTCGATCAGGCGCTCAATGAGACCGATGCACCGCTCACCACCGGCGGGACACTAACCAGTAGTGATGTCTATAATGCCGATAATACCTTTACTCCAACGACTATCAACGGCACTACCGGCGCCTTTAATATAGACGCCGCCGGCGCTTGGACCTTCACCGCCAATAGCGCTTTCGATTCGTTGAATAGTGGTGACAATGTCAACGAGACCTTTAACGTGACGAGTGTCGATGGCACCGCCAGTACCGTCAAGATTACCATCAACGGGACCAACGATGCCGCTACCGTCAGCAGTGTCGATCAGGCGCTCAATGAAACCGATGCGCCCTTGACCACCGGCGGAACCCTGACCAGTGCTGATGTCGATAACCTCGATAATACCTTTACGCCGGTGACCACCGTTGGTACCACCGGAACCTTCGCTATCGATGCCGCAGGGGTCTGGACCTTTACCGCCAACAGCGCGTTTGATTCGTTGAATGCCGGCGATAATGTCAACGAGACCTTTAATGTCACCAGTATTGATGGGACCGCCAGTACGGTCAAGATTACCATTAATGGCACCAACGATGCCGCTACCGTCAGCAGTGTCGACCAAGCGCTCAGTGAGACCGATGCACCCTTGACCACCGGCGGAACTTTGACCAGTGCCGATGTGGATAACCCCGATAATACCTTTACGCCGGTGACCACCGTCGGTACTACCGGCACCTTCGCTATCGATGCCGCCGGCGCCTGGACCTTTACCGCCAATAGCGCGTTTGATTCGTTGAATGCCGGCGATAATGTCAACGAGAACTTTAATGTGACGAGTGTCGATGGGACTACGAGTACCGTCAAGATTACCATCAACGGGACCAACGATGCCGCCACCGTCAGCAGTGTCGATCAGGCCTTATCCGAAACCGATGCACCGCTCACCACCGGCGGAACACTAACCAGTGCTGATGTCGATAACCTCGATAATACCTTTACGCCGGTGACCACCGTCGGTACCACCGGAACCTTCGCTATCGATGCCGCCGGCGCCTGGACCTTTATCGCCAATAGTGCCTTCGACAATCTCAATGCAGCGATAATGTCAACGAAACCTTTAATGTCACCAGTATTGATGGGACCGCCAGTACCGTCAAAATCACGATCAACGGGACCAACGATGCCGCGACCGTCAGCAGTGTCGATCAAGCCTTATCCGAAACCGATGCGCCCCTCACAACCGGCGGAACACTAACCAGTAGTGATGTCGATAATACCTTTACTCCAACGACTATCAACGGCACTACCGGCGCCTTTAATATAGACGCCGCCGGCGCTTGGACCTTCACCGCCAATAGCGCTTTCGACAACCTCAATGTCGGCGACAATGTCAACGAAACCTTTAATGTCACCAGTGTTGACGGCACCGCCAGTACCGTCAAGATTACCATCAACGGTACCAATGATACCGCCACCGTCAGCAGTGCCGTGGTGGGCTTAACCGAAACCGATGCGGCCTTGACCACCGGGGGAACCCTGACCAGTAACGATGTCGATAACCCTGAGAATACCTTTACACCAAGCTCCATTGTCGGCACTATCGGGACCTTTACTATCGACGCCACCGGAGTCTGGACGTTTACCGCCAACAGTACTTTTGACTCGCTGAGTAGTGGTGAGAATATTAATGAGATCTTTAGTGTCACCAGTGTCGATGGCACCGTCAGTAGCGTTAAGATCACTATCAATGGAACCAACGAAACGGTCTTCGTGTCTGTCACGGAGCGAGATCCTATAGATCCTTCCCCAAAAGATACTCCGAATCCCGAGGAAAAGGATTCGACTGAAACCGAAGACCCTGATAAGAGTAACGAAACAGAAAGTGATGTTGAACCCGAGTCGACGCTATCTGGCGAACAACCCGACGAAGGTATTAATTTTGCGCAAACTGAAACCACGCAACTAGAAATTCCATTCTTTGAAGAAAACAGTCGTAGCACCAACACTAATGCCGAAAAAGCGCAATCTTCATTGCCCTTAGATCAAAACACACTACAGTTGGAAGATAATGATCTTCAGGTTGCGGAAGTCACCCTTGCCGATGATTCCGAATTGTGGGAGCAAATCGACTTGATGAAACAGCAAATGAACGAGGATCAGGAAAATACGTTCGATACTGAAGAGGTTAAAATGCAATTCGCAACTGGAGCAACCACGAGTTTAACTCCTTACATTAAGCCACCGGCTCTGCCGGTGCGATGCAAATAGGCTCTGCCGTTCCAGCGTAAAGATTTGTTAAATTCACTTGGTCATACGTCAAGGTAATAAGAAGAATTGGATCACGCTGAAACATCGGAAAAAACAATAGATGGAACATTAAGGGATTAATATTCAGAGCAGTTTCAAAAATATGTTTCCAGTTTGATGTGGAATTATTTATTGAAAGTTATGCTAGTTCTTTGGGGTTGAGGATTCCACCTAAATATAAGCTCTTAGCCCCCTTCAAGGGGGCTTCCTCAAACCACCCGCTATGCGGGTGGTACTTGATTGCCGGATTTGTCAGTTGGGTGTTACGGGGCGGTTCATTGATGGCGAGTTTTTTCTCTTCGGTACCATTGTTTAAACAATTCGATCCGATACCCATCCTCAGCACGAAAAAAGACAACCAACAAAACGATCAAGAACAAGACGACGAAAATGATCACGATAAGGCGGTCTAAGATATGTTCGGCGATACTGAGTCACAACAGAGTGAAGACGATTGATGGGACTACATGAGCTAAAAGGGCGTCTATCTCCCGCGATACGAATCAGCTTCGGGCTGATCCTACTTATAATCAGTACTCTTCTGGCCGCCGATCTATTCGGCATCATTCCCAATGAATCAAAGGCAACATTGGACGCTCGGCAAAAAATCAGCGAGGCGCTAGCCGTTCATTTTACTATTCTCTCTACGACGAACGACATGCGTAAGATGAATTTCTCCTTGAAAACATTGGTTGAACGTGACGATGATATCGTGTCGGCGGGTTTGCGAACTAACGAAGGCCAGCTTGTATACGAAGCCGGTGATCATGGTCAGAACTGGGTTAGGAGCGATACAAGTAAATCCACCACGACGCAAGTGATTGTACCTATCTTTCGCGGGAAAAAGGTATGGGGAACCGTGGAGATCTTGTTCCAACCTTTATCCCAGGGAATAGGTCAGATGATAGTTAGCCGGTCAACACTCAGTTTGACTCTTTTCGTGTCGATTCTGGGATTTATAGGTTTTTTAATTATTATCTTAAGAACCTTAAGGCAACTAGATCCCTCCGCTGTTATCCCTGACCGGGTAAACTCCGCATTTAATACGCTGGCCGAAGGGGTATTGATTCTGGATGAGAAAGCACAGATCGTGTTAGCCAACACCGCTTTTGCAGAACAAGTTGGACAATCCCCGGATTCTTTGATCGGTTATAAGGCTTCGGAGTTAAACTGGCGGACAATTTCGGAGGCGGATAGTGAACCCAATTACCCTTGGCTAACTACGCTGGAAACAAATGAAAGTCAAATTAGCGTTCCATTGGCGCTGGAAACACCTTCCGGCGATATTCGGGTATTGGCCGCGAACTGCGCGCCCATTAGCGATAATCGGGGTAAAACCCGAGGCGCCTTGGTGACATTTGATGATGTGACCGAACTGGAAACGAAAAACAACCAACTGAACGAGATGGTCACAACGCTCGAGGTATCCCAGGCGGAAGTACAGAAAAAGAACAAGGAATTGCATCATCTCGCTACCAGAGACCCATTAACCGGTTGTTTGAACCGTCGGGCATTTAATGAAAAATTTGAAGTGCTTTTTAATCAAGCAAAAAAAGATGGCAGCGAACTTTCGTGCATTATGGCGGATATTGATCATTTCAAGCTGGTCAATGATAACTACGGACATGGTGTTGGTGATGAGGTCATTATACTTCTTGCAGAAATACTTCAAGTCTTGTCCAATATGAAATGGCCCTGAAACCGAGAACAGATCATAAATTGAGGTTAACTTACGCTTCAGAAGTGTCAAGGAGATTCCTCCGCTACGCTACAAACTCCTCCTTGACACCTCTTCCGCTCCAGTTAAAAGGTTATTCATGATCTGTTCCCAATTTCAGGGCCATTTATAGATTGGAATAGACTTTTTCTTCATGCAAATACCCGGAAAGACGATCTGGTTGGACGTTATGGCGGTGAGGAATTTTGTATTGTTCTTCCAGGACTCACTACCGAGCAAGCTATATCGGTAGCTGAGCGGATACGAATCGGCCTAAAAGCGGATTCAGAAAAAAAATACGAAGAGGGGCCACATTGCAAAGCCAGCTTGGGTGTGGCGTCTATTCACGATAAAGCAACGGACCCGAGTGAATTAAACAATCTGGCCGATCAGGCTCTCTATGTCGCCAAAGAAAGCGGTAGAAACAAAGTTGTGCGATGGGGTGCTGAACAGGTTGAGCAAGCCGAGCAACAAAAACACCCGTTTCCAACGCTTCGTCTCTAATAAACAACAGCGACGACATTATTGATGATTCGGTGACCGAAACAACATTGGATTCGATACCCTTGGGGGCTGGTGTTGATGAAGTCAATCGGCTTCGAGTGAAAATCAAAGAACTGGAAGATATTGCTTCAAAATATTCAAAAGAGATTAATTTCAGGAACAACTACGATAGTCTCACGGGTCTTCCCAATCATGTATTGTTTTATGACCGCATCAAATATGCAATTACTCATGCCCGTCGTTACAAGCATAATCTTGCCGTACTGACACTGGATATCGATTTTTTTAGACGAATAAACAACGAGCTTGGTCGCGGTGGAGGTGATCTATTACTGCGTGAATTGGCCAACCGGCTGGGCCGGATTTTACGCGACTCAGACTCTGTTGCGCTATTTCATAAAGCCTCATCGGCTACCGATCCCATTGTTTCTCGACTTAGCGCGGATGAGTTTGGCGTATTATTGACCGATCTGGGGGATCGTCAATCGGTCACTTGGGTCGTGGACCGCATATTTAAGGTTTTATCAAAACCGATAACGATCAATGATCAACAAATTGTAGTTACATCCAATATCGGTATCAGCGTGTATCCGGAAGATGGCGATTCAGCCGATAGTTTGTTAAATCACGCTGTAGTGGCTAGAAAAAACGCCAAAAAAATGTCGGGAGAAAACAACTATCTGATATTCGATTCTAAACTGCATGAGGTTTCGCGCGCCCAAACCCATATTGAACAAGAACTGAAGCGAGCAATCGAAAATGCAGAATTTGTCCTTTTTTACCAGCCAAAATTGGATATCGCCAGTTCGCGAATCAGCGGGGTAGAAGCCCTAATTCGGTGGAACCACCCGGAGAAAGGAATACTTTCACCCTTTGAATTTATCAGCGTTGCCGAAAAAAGCGGGTTGATTGTACAAATCGGTGAATGCGTGATTAGACAGGCCTGTTTGCAAATAAAGCAGTGGAACAATCTGGGAATTGATAACGTCAGAGTCGCCGTGAACTTGTCGACGATTCAGCTACGCCAGAAAAACTTTTCCGATCAAATCTTGATGATAGTGAAAGACGTCGGCGTATCGCCGGATTGTTTGGAGCTTGAGATTACCGAAACTGTAATCATGGATAATCTAGACACCGCCGTCGATACACTGAATTACTTACACAACAAGGGTTTTTGGATCTCGATCGATGACTTTGGAACGGGTTATTCATCGCTTAGCTACCTTAAACACCTGCCACTGGATACGCTTAAGATCGATCGATCGTTTTTAAAGGACTTAATTACCGATAACTATGACAGAACAATCGTTAAGACCATTATTGCGATGGCGCACAGTATGAATCTAAAAGTCATCGCCGAAGGGGTTGAAACACGGGAACAACTGGCATTATTGCGGCAATATTCTTGCGATGAAATGCAAGGTTATTTGTTCAGCCGTCCAGTTCCCGCCGAGGAAGCAACACAATTATTACAAACGAAAACACGCTCTCAATTGGAGTGTGTGAGTTGACGATTTGTGGACCCGTTTATCTTATTGATCCAGTCGCGCGGACGTAATCTCGCAAGCTTCAACTGTATCATTATCTTCGTCCAGCCCAGTGTTAAATTCGCCCAATTGCGTGCGCAAACGCTGCACGGTTTTCGCGGCGATCGAATCATCGCCTAATTGTGAAACAAGAGTTTCGGTAGTTTCTTTGAGTTGTCTTAAGCGCTCACCAAGTTGTTCGGTGGTCTGCGTGAGTTGTGCGCCGAGATCATGGAAGTGATCGTTTTTACGAAATTGCGCTCTTGTTGTGAGATCACCTTCGCCAATTCTTTTCAGGTTTCGATTGACTTGGTAGAGTGGACCGGCGATACGATGGCTTAATTTCAGGGTCAGGAAAAAAACGATTATTACACAACAAATCTCGGCCAACCCTGCCGTTACCGCAAGTATTACTTGTGGCGGAAGATCAAAGACCCCTAGATTGGACACCAAAAATCCGGCTATGAGCGTCGTGTTGATAAGGATAAAAGAAACCAGAATGCCGATCATAGCAAACTGGTATTGAAAGTTAGCGGCGACTACGATTTGCGTCCGTCGTTGTTTCATGGTTTATTCATTCCTCTCTATGAACAAAATATTTGGATCTAATGAATATGTAGCTCCATTTTTTTGTCGTGGCTCAAAGTTTAAATATAGTCTCCAATCATATAATTACTATAATCAAAGCAAGAGAGACCGGATCAAGTAATATATCATTCAATACAGATAAGTTTTGACGCTTTATTTTCCCACACCCTCCCGCTGAGTACACCGAGAAATACGATTTCGTAACCGAATCCGATGACGCAGCGGCTTAACAGGCCGTAATTATCATTGGGGGAAATGTAGCCTTCTATAAATCCCGCGCCAACGAGGAAAGGAATACATACGATTAGAAGCTTTCCCGCTTTAGCCACTTCTTGCTCAAATGCCTCGATTCGGCGACGATTACCAGGTCTGACCAAAGCTTCTCCAAGCCCAACTCCGGCGGCGCCAGCCAGGCAAATAACGCTCAATTCGACGACACCATGTGCGACTATGAAGCTAAACAGCCTTTGCGCCAGGTCGAATTGGGCCGTATAGGCGAATATCCCACTCAGCATTAATCCGTTAAGTCCTATGATGTATAGTGTACCGAGTCCCAAAAGAGCCCCTAAAGTAAAGGCAAATAAGGTCACCATGACGTTATTGCCGATAATCGATACGGAAAGGATGGCGGAAGGCATAATATTGAGTAGGCCATCGGTCCATAACTCACCCCGGTGGACATGTTCGATCATTTGTTCCGAAGCGAACAGCCCGATAAGTTCCGGCTCGCGGAAAACCATGACGGCGCCTATCAACCCGCTCGTTACAAACAATAACACCGTAGCGACAATGACTTTACGCATGTCCCAGACAATAACGCCAATTTGTTCTCGAAAGATATTTACAATATCCCTCCAAAGATGATTGGGTTGCCTGTAAATGAACTCGTTAGCCCGGGCAAAAAGAATTTCAAGCTGTTGCGTCAATCTGCTGCCGGGCATTACCGAACGCGCCAAGGACAGATCCCCGGCCAGGGCGCGAAAGTCTTTAAGCAAACCGGTGACTTCGGCAAATGATCGATCAGGCGTATCGGTTTTTTCTTTAACCGCGTCGGCAAATTTTTGCCAGCGATCAAGACGATTTTGCAACCATTGGGTCAGTGTCCTTCCCAGATCGCTCATGACTGTAGACTGTAGAGATCTTTCACTGCTTGCCGCAATTTTTGATCGTTTAGGTTGTCGCAACTGAATTCCGGATTTATTCCGCGTAATAGCTTTGTAGCTAATTCACGCCGCGTTTTCCGATCCAGAGAAGGCCAGCGTTCCGACAGTTCCTTTGCGGCATCCATGACCGGGAAATCATGTTTTGCGTTTCTAGCCGAACTTTCGGCCGGCGCGCTGTTTTTGAGTGACTCTTCGTAAATCAGCAAGGTACTTGCAGCTAGATCGCCAATACGGACGTGCCGCCTAGTCAAAAAACAAGCTATCAGCCCAATCAGATAGAATAGAGGAATTGCATCGACTAATCTGAAAATATTTCGGGTTAAAAGTTGCCCGGTTCCCGGTGTAAGCCCTTGCTTATTGACGATCTTGATACCGGTCATCCGTTTTCCTGGCGTTCGGCCACGCATCATGATTTCCAAAACAGGATGGTACAGAAAATAAATGGCAAGCCCGGGGATTAATACCAGATAGGGAATCGATGAACTAAGTTCGACGATATCCAGAAAAAAATCACGCATCGAATTGGCGCCAACGAATAGCACTCCAAGAAGCAGAAACCAAGCCAACGATAAAATAAAACGAATATGCCAATCGATCAGAAAAGCATAACTGCGGCTCCCAATCCCCGCCACAGGCAGCTGGATGTCGACACCGTCCGCCGTATGTAATTCTAAATAATCACCGTTCCGTTCAATCTCCGTACCCATTGGTGTCGAATTTTGCCTTTATAACGAAGCCCATCGATAAGCTTAGGCGTCATCCAGTAAAATGTTGGAGCATATATTACAGCTTTTCAACATCGGAAAAGCTAAGAAGAATGTAACCATCCAGATTGCCCCTGAACTCCGCCAGTTCAAGGCGAAAAATGTAAGTTTACACGTGTAAATGATCATTTAGTACTCCATGCACAAAAAAGGTGACAGATTTATTTTCCCAAAAAATCCTCTGTCACAATCCCTGCCTGCTTCAAAATAGCCTTGAGCGTGCCTTCTGGCATATCGCCAGAGTGGTTGGGAATGGTGGTGTAACGGTTGGTTTCAGGGTTATACCAAATCTCATGGCTTCCGGCGGCCTGCCGGTCGAATAGAAATCCCAAGGTTTTTAGTCGCTTGATAATCTGCCGATATTTAAACCCGGCCAACCGGCCCATCAGTGACCGACAATCAACGGGTAATCAAAAGAATCTAGTGTTTTAGCGAGCGTTGTTTGTTGTCGTCTTTCTTCCTGGGCATCCAATAACTTTTTTGCAACGTCTCGGGCAATCTCCAACGTTTCAGTAATCGTTCGGCCTTGGGCCACCAAACCGGGTATATCCTCAGACGTTGCTAGATAAACGCCTTCCGGTAACTTCTCAATATGCAAATTGACGATCTGTTCCATAGCTTGATTAAACCTCGTTTCCAGTGTGCATTTGATTGGCCCGCTTAAGTTGTTCACGCTCTATAAAGGCATCAAGCAACTGCATGACCTGCCGTCTTTCAGTGTTGCCCATTTTTTCAATTTGTTGCATCCACCGTTGAATCCGAGTATCCGGTTTACGGTTTTTTTTGATGGGCTGGATGCCCAACAACTCATCGGCGGAAACGTTGAGTAGTTTTGTCAACTTCGGCAATAACGATGCGGGAGGGTAGTCCGATTGTCCTTCATAGTAAGAAATCATACGTTGTGTCACGTTTAACTCCTTAGCAAGTTCCGCTTGGGTATAGCCTGCTGTTTTACGCAATTTAACCAAGCGTTTTCCGAAATCCGTTAATTCATCAAAGTTCTGTTTGGGCATCGATCTACCTGATTGTGTGGGTTGATGCCTGAAATTGTATACCGGGATTTTCATTTCACTCCGATATTTGTTGACGTAATATACGTTTATTGTATATGCCACTGTACAGAAAATAAAACATCCATTATTTGAAGATAGGACTTGACACGTTTTTAAGGGGGGATCTTTAATGACACGCATCCCGGATTCAGCAATCGAACGCCTAAAACGGACCACCGCCCCGGTGGCCGTCATCAAAGACCGGGGCGTAAAACTACGGAAAACCGGCAATGTGCACAAAGGCCGTTGTCCCTTCCATAAAGAAAAGCCCCCGTCTTTTACCGTCACGCCCGCGAAAAAGATATGGCGTTGCTTCGGCTGCGATAAGGGCGGCAACGTGATCCAGTTTGTCCAATGGTTGGATCAGGTCAGTTTCCCGGAGGCTTTCGAACGCCTGGGTGGTCATCAGTTGGATTCGTCGTTTCCCATATCCGATCAAACCTCTTCTTCCTTAACCGCTGACCGACTCGCCTTGAATCCGGAGAAACGGATCAAACTACTGACTCGAGTGGCAAACTTCTATCAAAAGCGTTTCACCAATCGCCCGGACGGCATGAAGTATCTGGTCAAGCAACGCGGTATTCCCAACGTCACGCACTTTAAAAATTATCGGATTGGCTATGCCGACGGTTCATTGCTGGAAGCGTTACCACAAGATGTGGATAGCCTTATTCTATTCAAGGCTCTGGGCGTTCTCACGGATAAAGGCCGCGAGTTATTGCATGATTGTGTGGTTTTTCCGTTGTTCGATGACCAGAGTAACGTGGTGAATCTCTACGGCCGCGGGATGATCGATGGCGAAGTCAATCACCTGTATTTACCCGGCCCCAAGGTTGGTCTGTGGAATTACCAGGCGGCGAAACGCTCCGCATCTCTGTTATTGTCAGAATCGATCATTGATGCCTTAACCCTGATCGACCGAGGCTTGCATGATGTCATGCCCTGTTACGGCGTGAATGGCTTAACCGATGATCTATTACCCATTATGAAAATTGCAATGTTAAGTTACGGGAACGTTAACATGGATATTCTTATCGCACTTATACTTCTTGGGGTTGTTGGTCTGTTGATATACGCCGGTCTTGATGCTTCCAAGCATCCTAAATAGCGGAGTGCGTCGCTTTGATTTGACTGCGTTTTCGCTGGATTCTATTGTAGTCAGTTTCAAAGTGTCAGGTGAATTTGGGTAAACATATGTGGCTGTGAAAGACGTGACCCCACTTTTCCGCTGATAGCGACGTTGGCGTTTGGCACTTAAATGACCGTGTATAAAAATAAATCTGTCCCCTTTTTTTTAGTCGGATTTCAGGGGTGAGTTGAATAGTTACTCAGGATTTTTCACGAAAAGGCGCATCGTATAAAATCGTCCCATCCTCATACCAGATTCTCCAGTGCCCTTCCCTTCGGCCCTTTATAAATTGCCTTTCTTCCTGTTTCTGCCCGCTTTCATACCAATGCGTTTTGATCCCATCCAACTTTCCTTTTACAAAAACCGCCTCGTTTCGTTTCGACCCATTGGCGTACCATTCGGTCATCTTACCGTTTTCAATACCGTCCTGATAAATTGCGTCAGAGGCTTGTTGACCGTTTTCGTGCCATCTCATCGCCTTCCCGTTTAATTCTCCTTTTTTATACGGATTGACAAAATTGATTTGACCATTTTTATACCATCCAATGGTTTTACCGCTACGCTTTCCTCCTTCATAGGTCATTTCCTCTTTTTGATTACCATTGAGATACCAACTTTGCCATTTGTCCAATCGAGCGCCATTTTCATAAGTGCCATTTTGTTTAGGTTGACCGGTTTTATGCCAAAACTTGACCGCGCCGTGTTTTTGTCCATTTAGATAATATATCTCCTTCTTTTTGTTTCCATTCTCATGCCAAAGTATTTTTAATCCATTTAAGTTTCCGTTCTTATAATTTTCTTTTTTCTTGATATTTCCGTTTGTGAAATAAGCCCTTAACTCCCCATTAAAAGTCTCTCCGGTGGTCTTATCGTATACAATACCATTCCTAACCTCGGTATTGACTTTCGAATTCGTTTCAGCGGGCTTGTCTATTAAATCTTCCGATTCGGAACAACCTTCCAACACAATCATTAAACCCACCAAAATGCAAAACAACGGAATTTTTTTCATCGATTCTTCTCAAAACTTATTCAAAATAAAAACATTCGAACCACATTATTGATTCTTTGAACCTTTTAATGGAATCTGACCTTCGGATCGATAACACCATACAGCACATCAACGATCAGATTAAACCCAATAATTAGCGTACCATAAAAAATAACAATCCCCATCACTAAGGTATAGTCACGGTTCAAAGCGCCTTGCACAAAATAGCGGCCAACGCCGGGAAGGCCAAATATTTGTTCGATTATGACGGAACCCGTAATAATCGCGGCAACCGCGGGTCCGAAATAGGATAAAACCGGCAACAATGCAGGGGGCAGGGCATGGCGCAAAATGATGGTGGTGTTCGACAAGCCCTTGGCCCGCGCCGTCAATATGTATTGACTCCCCAAAACTTCGATCATACTTCCCCGCATCAACCTCGCGATATAAGCCAACTGTGGCAATGCCAAACAAATGACCGGAAGTATCCGATGGCTCAACAGTCCACCGTTCCAGCCTCCCGCGGGAAACCAGTCCAAATTGACCGCGAACAAAAGAATCAATAGAGGCGCCAACACGAAATTGGGTATGGCGATTCCAAGCATCGCCGCCGACATTAAACCGTGATCGAGAAACGAATTTTGCTTCATCGCGGAAAAAACCCCAATTGAACAACCGATAAAAACAGCGATTGTCATCGCGGTCAACCCGAGTTGTAGAGAAACCGGAAATCCTGAGCGAATAAGCTCGTTGACCGTATAATCCTGGTATTGAAAGGAGGGACCGAAATCACCGCGAACTATATTCCATAGGTAACGAGCAAATTGATGCAACAATGATTCATCCAGATGGTAAATCCTATCCAGGTTCATTTGAATTTCAGGGCTCAGCTTTTTTTCCGTGTCGAAAGGGCCACCCGGCGCGGCTCGAATAAGAAAAAACGCCAGGGCTATCAGAATAAACATTGTCGGTATGGCGCCCAGTACACGGCGTATGATGTAAGCAAACATATTTGCGCTAGATTAGTGATCTAGAATTCGTAAATGCTTGGTGTGGTGGTGATCCATAATATTGCCTACAAATCCACTGACATAGGGTTTGACCAGACTTTTACTGACATAGAAAAAAATGGGAATGATGGGATGCTCGGAAAGTAATACTCGTTCGGCTTCCTCCAGCAACAGTCGGCGCTTATCCTGTTGTTTTTCCAACGAAGCCTTGGCGAGTAACTGATCGTAATGAGGATTTTGGTAGCCCACGTCGTTGATCCCGTGGCTTGAATACATCAGTTCCGCAAAGGTATAGGCATCGTTATAGTCACCGATCCACCCCGCCCGGAATACCTGGGTGACCTGTTTTTGCTTACGATTCTTCAGGAATACCTTCCATTCTTCGTTAACCAGTTCCGTGCTTAGCCCAAGTGTTTTTTTCCACATTGCTGCCACTGCTACGGCAACTTTCCTATGATTTTCACTGGTGTTGTACCTTAGTTCAATGTTCAATGGATTTTCTTCCGAATATCCTGCTTTCCCATACAAGCGTTTTGCTTCCGCAAGCCGCTGTTGCTTTTCCATTGATCTAAAATTAAAGCGCTGTGGTGTGTAATTCATAACCCCTGGCGGCACCCAACCATAGGCTGGTATTTCACCTAAGCCACTAATTTTCTCCGCGATAATCTCCCGATCGATAGCCATTGATAAGGCTGCACGTAACGCTCGATTATCCTTGAAGGGCGGTTTCGTCAAATTGAATCCGTAATAATAAGTGCCCAGATAAGGCGAAATCTTTAACTCATCCGCCAAATTCTGGTGAATCCAGGCTGTTTCTCCGAGGGGAATGGTCTCGGTCCAATCAATTTCTCCCGCCCGGTATCGCCTTAATTCAGACGATTGATCTTCAATGACGTAGTAAGTCACCTTATTAATCGTGGTTTCGGAATCATTCCAGTAATCGGGGTTACGCTGTAAAGTGATGTGGGATTGGACGACCCACTCATCAAGCCGGTAGGCGCCGTTAGACACCAAATTTCCAGGCCGTGCAAATTTCCCAGCATATTTTTCAACAGCAGGTTCATAAACCGGATAAGTGGTGGAATGGGTCAGCAATCCCAGGAAATAGGGAGTCGGCGCTTTTAACGTAATTTCCAGACGGTACTTGCTTAAGTCCTTAACGCCCAAGGATTCCGAGGGTTTTTCACCCTTTATAATATCTTCGGTATTGAGAATCGAAGACAAAATTTGGGAATACTTCGAACCCGTCGCGGGATCAACACTTCTGCGAAAGCTATAGACGAAATCCTGTGCCGTGAGCGGTTCGCCGTTTGACCATTTGGCTTGTTCTCGAAGCTGGAATGTATATACGGTTCCAGAAGGACTAATCTCCCATTTTTTTGCCGCCCCAGGCATCAAGCTTCCATCAGGCGCCTCGGTTATCAAGCCTTCATAAAGATCGCGTAAAATGTTCGACGATGGAACACCTTCCGCCTTGTGAGGGTCGAGAGTTTGCGGCTCGGCCCCATTTCCCTTCCTAAATACCTGATCCACCGATTGGGAGATATTTTGCCCGGCATGACTGGAAACCTGTTTGTTTTCATAGGACTCTTCCGATGAACACGAGATTAAAAGGAAAACTAAACCCAGATAGTAAAAAGTGTTTTTCTTTAAATTTGTTAAAGACTTCATTAAACTGGAGAACCTATTCGTAACTTAAGCCAAACATGATAACAGGGGTCGTGGGTATTTCTCACCGATAAGGTATCTGGAAAAGTTTAAATTGCCAGAATTGTACTGGATGAGGCTTCGTATTCAAGGGGCGCATAGTGGGCTATTTAACCCTTGGAGCAACACAGAACCATAGACAAACAAGGCTGGTAATTTAATCTTTGTAAGATGCCTTGATTTCAGAAACATAATAAGGCGAACAATATGGGTTTTATGCAAGGCAAACGTGTCTTGATAGTGGGATTGGCAAGTAATCGTTCTATTGCTTCAGGTATTGCGAAAGCAATGCACCGCGAAGGCGCTCAACTTGCTTTTACCTACCAAAATGAAAAATTAAAGGACCGGGTTGAAAAGATGGCCGTGGATTGTGACAGCGACATCACTATGGAATGCGATGTCACAAGCGACCAACAAATTAATACGGTTTTTAGCACCCTGGAAAAACATTGGGACGGCTTAGACGGTATCGTCCATTCGGTTGCATTTGCTCCCAGGGAGGCGTTGGAGGGCGAATATTTGGACGCCGTGACCCGAGAAAATTTTGCTATCGCTCATGATATCAGTTCGTACAGTTTCGCGGCATTGGGAAAAGCCGGCGAATATATGATGGAAGGACGCAATGCGGCTTTGCTGACATTGAGCTATCTAGGCGCTGTACGGGTGATTCCCAATTACAACGTTATGGGTGTCGCTAAAGCCAGTCTTGAAGCCAATGTTCGTTATATGGCTGCTGCATTGGGACCCAAGGGAATCAGAGTCAACGCGGTTTCGGCCGGTCCAATGAAAACCCTGGCGTCAGCCGGAATCAGTAATTTCAAGGAGATGCTTAAAAAAGCCGCCGCCGCCGCGCCCTTACGAAAAAACGTCACGCTTGAGGAAGTCGGAAATACAGCGGCATTCCTGTGCTCCGACCTGGCTTCGGGCATCACCGGAGAAATAACCTATGTTGATGCCGGATATAACATTACGGGGTTTAAGCTTTGATCAATTTACCGGAATCTTAATTCGTGATTTCAATGCGAATAGCGGTATAGGAGATGTTGGTTTCTCAGGAGATCAAAAAAGAAGAAAAGGAATTCTCATTTTATGAGTTTTTTGCCGGAGGGAGCATGGCTTGGGCAGGAACTGGTATTGCGAATTTTCTAAAAAGCGGGGTCACGTTACTTGACCCATTATACAGTCTTGTCCAATATGAAATGGCCCTGAAGAGGGGGGTAATTTCTAACGTGAAATGGCCCTGAAACCGAGAACAGATCATAAATTGAGGTTAACTTACGCTTCAGAAGTGTCAAGGAGATTCCTCCGCTACGCTACAAACTCCTCCTTGACACCTCTTCCGCTCCAGTTAAAAGGTTATTCATGATCTGTTCCCAATTTCAGGGCCATTTATAGATTGGAATAGACTGTGACATGACCCCTTTGTCACATTCCGGACCAGGCGCCCGTCCAATCCGATTTCACGAGGTCGGCATGGTTTTTCCAAATCAGATATCCGGCGATGAGTGGTATCAGGTAACCATGGCTGTACTCTTCCTTCGACCAATCGTTGACCATAAAAACCAGACCGTCATGGAAGATGGTTCCAAGCGCGAATACCACGAAAATAACAGTCGCGGAGACCCGTATTCCGCTGTCGGACACATTGAGCGATGGAGTTTGCATTTAAATATTCATAGTGGTACTTCCGAGGCTACGTAATTTGTTTGTGGCTACCAACATAATAGTTATCATTTTTTTTGCAAACCGAAATTCGTTATCATTGTCTTGGAGGCTGTCCGAGTAACCTGCTGTTTTCAGCACTTCTTCAAATCCATGATATAGATGAAAAATCGAAACACCCTATTTCCCTCAGCATTGTTGCTGTTCTTTTTTTCCGGTGCGGTAGCTTTAGTATACGAAGTATTGTGGATGAAGGAGTTGGGGCTTTTGTTCGGGAATACCGCCCATGCCGCAAGCGCCACATTAGGGGCTATGTTCTTGGGACTATCGTTGGGGGGGTGGGTATGGGGTGATCGTGCGCGAAAAATGGATAATCCCCTTCTCGCCTACGGTCTCTTAGAACTGGCTGTTGCAATAAGTGTTGCCGGATACTTTTTTATCCTCGACGCTTATCACCAATTATACCCGGTCATTTTCGCTCTATTCGAACCTACTCGATCGGTTTTCGTGACGGTCAAATTTGTGTTGGCGTTGTTCCTATTATTTCCTCCAGCCTTTTTTATGGGAGGGACATTGCCGGTCATGAGCCAAGCGACGATTCGAAGCAAAGCCTTGCTTGGACCACGGGTTGCCATTCTTTATGGGGTCAATACGTTTGGAGCTGCTTTAGGCGCCTTTTTATGCGGTTTCTATTTTCCCGTTTGGCTGGGATTTGAAAAAAGCTATTTCCTCGCAATGGGAGTAACTGCCGGGGTGGGGATTCTGGCCATATTGCTAAGTAGAACGCATCAGGCCCGGGCCGCATTTGAAAACAACGGGCTGGACAAAAAAGTAGTCGTGCCGGGAAAAGTCCTTTCCATGAAAGCACTACAATGCCTGGCCTTATTATCGGGCATCGTTACAATTGGCTTGCAAGTACTCTGGACCCGGATGTTTGCACAGGTATTGCAAAACTCGGTCTATACCTTTTCGGCGATCCTCGTTGTGTTTTTACTTTGTTTGGCGGCGGGTGCCGGGTTTGCTAATCGATTGAGTTTATTGAAGATATCCCCATTATCCATCCTGTTTGCTTTGCTAACAACCGGCGCAGTGCTGGTCACCACGAGCCCCTTCGTATTTAATCTTTGGACGGATGGATTGGTTAATGTGGGCTCCGGAAAGGATTGGGATGCTTACGTTTTAAGTGTTTTGGGAATGGCTTTTGCCGTCATGGGTCTTCCGGTAATTTTATTGGGCGCGGTTTTCCCTTTTCTGGCAAAACTTGCCGAACCCTACGCGGAAAGTAGCGGCCGTGTCGTTGGCCAACTGGTTGCCATTAATACCTTCGGCGCCATGCTTGGATCGATAGCCGCCGGGTTTTTAATTCTGGAATTTTTGGGGCTTTGGGCCGGTATCCGGCTCATGGGTATTGTTTACCTTCTAACGGCGATACATCTGTTTTATCGGTATTGCGATTTAAACCCAGTCATTGCCGCTATCCCCTTCGGTTGCTTATTGGCGGTTGTTTCATTTCTTGATGTTTCGCGCTTACCGATGGTGCGTTTCGACCCGGTTAACGAGGAAGAGAGTTTACTCCAAGTCTGGGAAGGAAGCGCCGCGACAGTTGCGGTCGTGCGTAAACCCAACAGCATGAGAATCAAGTTAAACAATTATTATACGCTGGGGGGAAGCGCTTCCCGTGGTCTCGAAGCTTTGCAAGGCTACCTGCCGATTTTGCTCCATCCCCGTCCCAAATCGGTTTTTTTTCTGGGTCTTGGAACCGGAATAACGGCGGGCGCCGCCCTTAACATGCCAATCCAGCGCTTGGTTGCGGCGGAGTTGTCTCCTGGTGTCATTCAAGCTTCTAAAACCTATTTTAGCCGGTACAACAATCGACTTTTCTATGACAAAAGGGCTGTGATCGTAGCCGAAGATGGAAGAAATTATCTTGCCGGTTCAAGAGAAACTTTTGACGTGATTATTGCCGATTTGTTTGTGCCCTGGAAGGCCGGAACGGGGAGCCTTTACACCCTTGAAAATTTTCAAACCATTGCTAAACGCTTGCGGCCCGGTGGATTATTTATGCAATGGCTTCCCGCATATCAGCTATCAAAAAGCGAATTCGGTATGATAGTCCGGGCAATGCAGACGATTTTCCCCCAAGTCACACTTTGGCGGGGTGATTTTTCCTCGCGAAAACCAGTCTTGGGATTGTTGGGGCACACCGAGGGTATGCCGCTGCCGAGGGATGCCATCCTGTTTTCCGAGGCGCAAAAGAAAAGAGGCGAAGGCCGGGTTTCGATGCTCGCGCACTATGTCGGAAACCTCAAGAATCTAAGGCCAACCTTTGCGGGCTTTCCTTTGAATACCGACAATATGCCGATTATTGAATACCAGGCGCCCATCACACAAAGATCACAAAATATTAAGCAAATACATTGGCTTGTCGGCGATAATCTAATTCGGTTTTTGGACAAAATTATCGCTAGTTTAGCGGTGGAGGAAGATCCTTACCTTAGCGAGCTCGACGCGAATTCGCGCCGACTTCCGGAAGCGGGATTTTTCTTGCATAAAGCAAAAGTCGCCAAGCAGGAAGGGCGACTTAACGAAGCCAAAGATCAAGCCGCTGAATACCAACGGATATTGAATTCCATTTCAAATAATTAAGAGCTGGAATTAATGGTTCATCCAATCGTCTGTTAAACTCAAATATTTTGAAATATCAACTTCAGTTTTAGATCCCCTATGTTTTTAGACCAAACATTCAATACATCCTACTTCGTCGCTTTCATCATGGGGCTATTTACCAGTATGCATTGCGTAGGGATGTGTGGGTCGATTATCGGTACGCTGACTCTGAGTCTCAATCAAACGATTCGAGAAAAGAAAACACGTCTCGCGGAATTTGTATTCAGCTATAACTTGGGCCGTATTTTCAGCTATACCTTGGCTGGGCTCGTCGCTGGCGCATTGAACCATGTGCTAGTACTGCCTTTCGGCGAAGAAGGTTATAGGATGTTACAAATTGTTTCCGCTACTTTTATGGCTGGAGCGGGAATGTATATTGCCGGGTGGTTTCCGGTATTTGCGTACATAGAAAAGTTAGGCGGGGGGTTTTGGCGAAAAATCGAACCCTTTGGCCGCCGCCTGATTCCGGTTACTAATTTATCCCATGCCTTTGTTTTTGGCATGATTTGGGGCTGGCTTCCTTGCGGGTTGGTGTATGTTGCCGTCGCCCTTGCCGCAACAACGGGAGATATAATGCGCAGTGCTTTTACGATGTTCGCGTTTGGTTTGGGTACTTTACCCGCGGTTGTTAGCTTGGGTATAATGACAAGTGCGTTGGCTAGATGGTCGCGTATACAACGGTTTAGGGAGCTGGTGGGTGTTTTATTAATCGTTTTGGCTCTGGTCGCCGCGTTTCCCGAATGGTATCCACTTAAAATGGAACATTTTTAATGTAACTATTCAGCGCATCCCTGAAATCCGCTATTTCCGCGTTAAAAAATGATCATTTTTCGCCTTGAACTGACGAATTTCAGGGGCTCTGAGTAGTTACTTTTTAATAGCTAGAATCAGGTTTTGAGAAATAAGAAAAAAGGTGCTATGAATAGATTTTGTTCCATGATTGGGCGATCACCCAACTTTGAATCCCTGATGCGTAGCGCGCGTATGGTTGCGGCTACGAATGTGACTGTGCTCATAACCGGCGAAACCGGAACCGGTAAAGAGCTACTGGCGAATTTGCTGTTAAACCAAAGTGCGCGCGTTGCCAAACCCTTTATGGCAATAAATTGCGGCGCACTCCCGGAATCGATAGCCGAATCTGAGTTGTTCGGTCATCGGAAAGGCGCCTTTACGGGCGCCACTTCGAATCGTAAAGGACTGTTGCAGTCGGTGCATGGGGGTACTCTGTTTATGGATGAAGTCGATTCGCTTACCTTAGCACTTCAGGCGAAATTACTTCGTTTTCTGGAAGCTGGCGAATGTCAGCCCGTCGGGGAAGCGCGGACGGAAATTGTCGATGTGCGTATTATTGCGGGGAGTAATACGGATTTGCATCAAAAGGTAAGTGCGGGGGAGTTCCGGAAGGACCTCTATTACCGCCTTAACGTTGTACCGTTAGTGATTCCGCCCTTACGGGAGCGCCGGAGCGATATTGAAGCGCTGACCCAACATTTTCTCAAGGGCTTTGCGGACCAACATTCAGCCCCGATTTCTGGGGTTAGTAAAACCGCCTTGAATGGGATGAAAGGCTATGATTGGCCTGGGAATATAAGAGAACTTAGAAATCTATGTGAACGGCTAAGCATTCTCTTAGCCGGACAAACCATCGAACGGGAAAATTTGCCGCCCGAGATTCTTACTACAGGTGTCCGTAGCAGGGGTTCAGCATTCGATCTACCCACGGCCGGGCTTAACCTGGAAACGCTCGAAATTGATTTAATTCATCAGGCTCTGGCGCGGACCGGCGGTAACCGAACTCAATCGGCGCGCCTTCTCGGTATGACCCGTGACACTTTTCTTTACCGCATCCAAAAACATGGGATTGCTGGATAGCAGCTAATCACCGTTAGCACCTAAAGTCTTAAGGTGCTAGTACGTTTGATAGGGTTGGCATGCTTTTTATGCTCACCAACCCACCGATCAATACCAACGAATATTAAATCCCATTTCAAATAATTCAAAAACTGTGGTATATGACACACTGGCTGTGTCATATGCCACAGTTTTCAGCGCCAAGATTGCCATTGTTTTTATATCTTATTGTTTGTATAGATAAATTTTATTTGGTATGTTGCTTGCTCTATTTATATGGCCCCTAAGATAGTTGGGAGCAAAAAATAATAGTGTGCTTAAAAAGCTTGGAGGTAGGTTCATGCAAACCATAGGTATTAGGTCAGCCTTGCTGATTCTTCTTTTCTTTCCTTTTATAAACAGTCAGGCTGACCACATCGCGGCTAACATATCGAGTGGTTCCTTAACCGGAGCAGCCGGAGGTGGTATTAACACCGAATCAGGCGTTCCCTTAGCACAAGGCGATGTGGTGATAGGGTTCCGTTTTGACTTCCAGAAATTTGAAAAACGATCCGATGCCAAATCCATTGCATTAGGGGAGGCGGACCCAGACGCGGATTTACATACCACCGAATCGATCTTCAGTCCTTCACTAAATGTTGCCGTGGGCGTAACCGATGATTTTACGCTTGGGTTTAAAGTCCCCTGGATATTCCGCGAAAATGTCGGCGACGTTCATGATGGCGAAACAGCTGTAAATTTAGGTGATGTTGAGGGAATTGGTGATACCGTCTTTTTTGGACAATATCGATTCTTCCAAAGTGGAGAAACCGATAGCACTAGTTCGTCGTTACTTGGGGCAACGGATACCCATGTTTCATCGCTTTTTGGAATAAAAGCTCCAACTGGAAGGGAAAATCGGCGCTCTGATCTATTTTTTGCCGATGACGAATTCAAAGTAGAGCGGTTCGAAACGGAATTACAGCCGGGGAGCGGTTCCTGGGACCCCTTCGCCGGATTCGCGGCTACCCAGGTCTTCGGGCCTGTTTCATGGAACACCAGCGCGGTTTATACCTTTGTCAATGAGGGTTCGCAAAAAACAGATTTAGGCGATATTATCAGCTACAATTCGTCGTTGTCTTACCGTCTGGGTGATAGTTTGTTTGCTTCCAGCTCGGATGGATCACCTGGAGGGGCTTCGATGGACCTTATCTTGGAACTCAACGGTGAATTTCGCGATAAAGAGGAATCCGATGGAAAAGACAATGACAATTCCGGTGGGAACCTGCTTTATATTTCACCGGGAGTACGGTTGACGGGAGGCGGTCTCAGCGCTTCGGTGTCGGCTGGCTTTCCGATTTCAACGGATCTTAACGGTGATCAGGTTGAGCCGGATTATCGGATAATCGGAGTTCTATCGCTCCTTTTTTAGAGATCGAATGATTGCTTATTAAGTATCCGGTCACGGTTTACGGTTCAAAGTGGCGCTGATTCGTTTCCGTCTTTTATAAACCGTCAACTGTCAACCGATTAACCGCTAACCGTTACAAACAAAGCTGTCCTTGTTTTAGTTTGAACAATTCGCTTTAGCCAACTTTTGTAGACTCCGTGCTGTCCCAGCGCTTCGCGTTTCCGCCGTTTTCTCTCCAGAATGATCGGTGCCACCTCCTTGTACCGCCTCCGAGGTCACGTTGTTCTCAACGACGGGTCGCCAATTGCGGTGAGCCCATAAAAATACGCACTCTCGAAGATTTCTTTTAATGTGCTAAATATGAATGTATACTTCAGATATGGAAGGTTATGTCGCCAGGAAAATTGCAGCAAAAGTTGTTGAAAATCTTCAAGACTATCCTGTCGTTGCGCTTCTCGGGGCGAGGCAAGTTGGCAAATCTACTCTGGCGAAATTGCTCCATCAGGACCTGGAAAATAGTGTCTACCTCGATCTCGAAAAGCAGAGTGATCTCAATAAATTAAACGATCCGGAGGTTTTTTTTGACTACAATGCGTCAAAATTTATCTGTATGGACGAAATTCAGTTAGTTCCCGAAATATTTTCAACCTTAAGAAGTGTTGTTGATGCGCGAGCTAGAAATAATCAATTCTTGATTCTCGGCAGTGCATCAAGGGAGTTAATAAGACAAAGCAGCGAATCACTGGCCGGCAGGATATCTTATTTGGAAATGACTCCCTTATTGCTATCAGAGCTTCATGATGGGGATATTGGCCCACTATGGCTTAGGGGTGGATACCCAAAAAGCTTTCTTCATTCGACCGATCAAAAAAGCTTCGAATGGAGAGAAAATTATATTAGGACTTTTTTGGAGAGAGATATCCCACAATTGGGTTTTAGAATTCCCGGTTCTGCGATCGGGCGCTTATGGAGAATGTTGGCGCATAGTCAAAGCCAGACTTTGAATTCGTCAAAGCTGGCCGTCGCATTGGGTGTGAGCAGCCATACGGTTAGTTCGTACATTGAAATATTAGAGCAGACCTTTCTGGTCAGAATCCTTCGGCCTTATGAAATCAATTTGAAGAAGCAGCTGGTCAAGTCTCCGAAAGTTTTTATCCGAGACAGTGGTCTATTGCATGCATTGCTAAATATTGAAACCATGAACGATCTATTAGGTCATCCTATCTACGGACACTCCTATGAGGGGTTCATTGTTGAAAATGTGATTGCTAATTTTCCCCGCTGGAATTTTAGTTTTTACCGAACTAAATCTGGAGCAGAAATAGATCTTATCATGTCCAAAGGGAATCGCGTGGTTGCCATTGAAATCAAAACCTCCAAATCCCCTAAGCTTCAGAGAGGCTTTTGGAATGCCGTTGAAGATATTCAAGCTACGGAAAAGTATGTCATTGCTCCGGTTGATTATTCGTATCCAATTAGCCGCGGTGCTCAGGTGACCAACTTGGCTTCTTTTTTGAAAAGTTTCAACGATTGAATTTCCCCTTTTCCTACCTTTTTCTTTTGCGGAATTAACTGCTTCTGGCGTGACATTCGAATCATTGTATAACATGCTATATAAAGGTTTTTATCCACCGGTTAATGATCGGAATATTCAACATGCTAATCCCCATTGAAATTAAATCCGGACAGACTATAAACAAAGATTTTTTTGAGTATTTGAAAAAATGGAAATCGCTGGCGGGCATGGATGCTCAGTAGGCATTCTTAATTTATGGCGGCGATCAGGATCAACATAGAAACGATGCAATGGTACTCTCCTGGTGGTGCCTGGATGAACTTTATGCTCATTCTCTATAAAAGCGGGAAAACGGCGTCAAGTATTGCAATAGACCATTTTTTCAATTTGATTTACGTGAATGCAAGACCTAACATAATTAATGAGCGTGGCCATGAAGCTGGCCGGAACAGCGGGAAACAGCCACCACTCAAAAAGAATACAAAAAGAATATATGGTCAAGTCCCAAATTAAAAATAAACGTTTGGCGTGATTGATCGAAAACCGTGTTACTCGGAGATTCGTAATTCGCGACCCGGCCCCTTTTTTTCTAGGCTTGTTCCGTTCGAATACTGTAGTGGCGTAGTCGAATCGCTTCACGGACGCGATTCAAAAAAGGGGAAGATCGTTTTTCGGTTGGCATTGTTGGCTCTTGTGCTCTTATTTGTATTTCCATACAGTATATCGGTGAACCAGATTAATCAAGTGTAATTTTCATGAAATGACTGTATATTACGTTTGAAAGTACCGGGTTGATTTCTAAGGAGATGCTTTAACCTGATGAAGTAGCGAAGAAATATCAACTTAGGAAATGAGGGGTTCGAAATGCAAATGAGCAATATGTTGGATCTTCCTAAGTTAAGACTTAGGAAGATCAGGTCTACTCAATGTTAGCCAAAGAAAGAAAATCATTATTGTGAGTCAGCGATGAGTAACGAGCACATAGAGATACAGAATAACCGAATACACTTGTCTTCAAAACATTACATAACTATAAGTGTAGCGGTCGTTATTATTCTTTGGATAATTGGCTCAACCTTTTTATTTGTACAAAAATTTGAAGTTTCACCACTCAAAAATAAGATTCAGAATATTCAACAACAATTTTCAAGCAAAAAACTTGAAAATGATTTTTTATCAAAAGAACTTTCCCTTGCCAAATCATCATATAACGAGTTATTGCGCGCATCAACAATGCTAGTTCTGCTTGAGCCTTCATTTGATTCTGAGCTAATAGGAAATATAGTGGAACTGAGATGGGACTATAAAAAGCATAGTGAACACCAAAAATATATTGTTGAGATTAAATCAATATCAGGTCTAAACAATTTTGACTCAAAGTTTAACTCATTAAATCCAGAGAAAAAATGGTGAATATTTCCTCATCGACACTTCAAAATGGCCATTATATCTGGAGAGTTATTCCAGGCTATTTAGTAAATGCCGAAGAGGTTACACAAGGCAACACGAGTAATTATGGGAGCTTTACAATATATGAATCTATCTTGAATCGTATAACAATCTCAAAAGTATTGAGAGTAGGAGTAAGTCCTACGCTTCATGGAGGATTTAAACGTATGAGTGAAAACGGAACAATTATAGGTTTTGATATTGACCTAATTAATTGGCTTGCAAAAGAATTAACAAAAAAATTTGGATTAACTGAAGAAATCAAAGTTAAAATCATAAAAATTCCTTGGGCGAAGCTTCTTACACAATTACAAGAAAACAATTTGGAAATGGTTATCTCATCAATGACTAGCACGAAAAAGAGAGAGCTATCTCATAAAGGTGTAAAATTCTCTAAAGGATATTATAAGACACATCAAATATTTGTCTCGAAAAATAATCTAAATGATTTTCCAGATGGTTTGTCAACTAAAACAGTTGGAGTTTCTTATAATACCACTAATGAAGAAGCCGGCAAGGTATTATCTAAAATATTTCAATTTAAACTCGACAATTCATATGATACATACCTGTCTTTGCTGAGGGCATTAGATGCAAACAAAATAGATTATGCTTTGGTTGATGATGTTTTGGTTTTTGATATTTTAGGAAAACGTGTTTATAAATATGGTAGCGAGTTAGATCAGTATTTAAAAGCATTTTACTTGGAAGAGTATGAAAGAGAATTTGAAGAGTATGGTGTTGCAGTTGTAGATTAGAGTTAAAGAAAGATTAATTTGCTTAATTTAATAAATGAAATATTAGAATCGAATGCTGGAAAAAGTATGCTTTTAGAGTTAAAGAAACGTTGGATTCAGAATGGCTAACAAAAGCAATAAACTCGGACGTTTTTCCGTGGTGTTTGAGTTGTGCTAAAAAAGCCTAGCACAACTCAAACACCACTACAAAACGCCGGTTATTGCTGACGTTATAAATCAAAAACCACACTTTGGAAGCGCGGATGAAAGCAGCAGAACTCACGCCGACGGCGCAGAAAATCGACCGATTGATTCGCCGTATTGACGAAGGCGACATAAAGATCCCAGCATTCCAGCGTGGTTACGTTTGGAATCAAAGCCAGGTGATTGAGCTTCTCGAAAGTATCGTTGCCGAGTTTCCGATAGGCAGTGTCTTACTTTGGAATACCAGTGAAAAGCTCAAGTCTACGCGCAACATAGCAGGCTATACGATTCCAGACCGAGGCGAAAACTATCCAGTAAATTACGCACTTGATGGGCAGCAGCGCATGGCGAGCATTTACGGTGTGTTTAGCCAGCAAACCACGCAAGAGACGGACGCTGCAGGCTACAACCCGAATCCAGACATATTTGAGATTATCTATGACTTTTTCAACTTGTCATTCGTGGCAACTAGCGATGTAATGGTCATGGAAAATGCGATACCACTTCGCAGTATTCTGAACGTACAGACGCTAATCCCGGCATTGACGAATCTCAACGGCCAATACCATCAACAAGCGCAAGCATTGGCCTCCCAATTCCTTAATTATGAAGTCCCAGTTGTCACCATCGAGAATCGAAAGCGAGAGGATGTAGGGCTAATTTTTGAGAGGATTAACAATACCGGCACAAAGCTTGGCCCTCTTGATTTAATGACGGCGTGGACATGGGCTGATGACTTTCATTTGTTAGAAGCGAGCAACGAGCTTTTAGGCGAACTGGAAGGCAAGGGCTTCGGTGGAATAAAACACAAAGTCATACTCCAGATTATTTCAGCGGTGATTAATGGAACCACGATCAGTAGGAACATCCTGGACCTAAAGGGGGTAGAGGTCAGAGATAACTGGGAGCGCATAGCAGAGGCCTCTAAAAAAGCAGTGGATTTCTTGGCTACTGAACTCAAATGCCAACACTTAGATTTTCTACCGTACGCTCAGCAACTGATTCCTGTCGCTGTTTTTTTTGATCAGCTTAAGAAGCCTACAGCAGAACAACTGGGTGATCTCAAAAGGTATTTCTGGAAGACATCCTTTTCGAACCGGTACACATCCGGTCAATCCAACGCAAAAATGGACGCCGACATCGAGCGCGTGGCCTCGCTAAAAGCCGGAAAGGAGGATGTGTTTTCTACATACGAATATACAGTGACTGCAGGAACTTTGCTCAACACGAGCTTCTCGAAAGGAAATCCACTAACGAGAGCATTCTTAATGCTTATGGCCCAGTACGCCCAGTTGATTTAGTTAAGAATCAGGCCGTTGATCTTGGAAAATCTCTTGCGACATATAATCGAAAAGAATACCACCATGTTTTCCCCCAAGCTTTTTTGAAGAAACACAATTTCGGCCACGGCGAGATTTTCTGCGTTCTTAATTTTTGTTTTTTATCGTCGGATTCAAACAAGGCAATTTCCAAGAAAGCGCCTTCGAAGTATTTTTTTGAATTGATCCCACAGGATGAATTTGTGGAAATTCTTTCGAGTAACGTCTTACCGGTAAACAAGACAATTTATCAAAAGGATGATTTCAATATGTTTTTGGACCGCAGGGCAAGTGAAGTTCTATCAAAAATTGATGAGCTCACCTCCTAAATTTTGATTTATAACAAGCTGTTCGGGACCGACGTTTGACCGCGCCTTCCTTGCGCTACCGCTCCAGTCAGTCGCCGTCAAACGCGGCTCAACAGAACGTTAGGTTCACGGAGTTCATAGCGTAATGCCAAAATATGAAAATATCTCTGAAGCTCCTTTTGAAGTCAGGAAGAGATATTTTCAGATTAAATACACTAAATATTTTATGTCTCTGGCAAGACTGTATTCTAGAATTTTACTTACTATTAAAGAATGGAAAAAGAATAGAGTTCTAACACAAACGCTTAAAACCTATAGGGTAGAAACTGAACGAGCTAGAAAAAACGGAAATGAGTGTGCTCAGGTCTTAATGAATATTGGCTTATACTACCTCATCGCAGAAAAGGATATCCAAACAGTAAAAATTGATGCTTTGACTCACCATGATACTTGGAAAAGATTGCTCTCTCTAAGAATAATCTTACTTACTATATACGAATGGGATATAGGTAAGGCTAGCAGCAAAAACCTTAAAGAACTTCTTTCCAAGTCTTCCGTTGATGAGACTCTTCAAAAAGAGCTTTTTCAAGCTTTAAGGTTGCTTCGAAAATCACAGGAAAAAGCTGCTAAACTTTTGCAATTTGAGCGCAATGCTACTATTGCACATCGAGACCCAGATGCATTGCTACAGTTAAATACTATTGAGAACCTTAACCCTAAAAAGGTATTCTCTGCTGCCGAGGAGTTTTATACGTCATCGGCCATTTTTATGAATGTATTTCCAAAAGTAATGTTGCAGGCGGGTAGTATGCAGGGACTGTTTTCATTTATGCTAAAAAACAAATAACCTAACGAATAAGGTTAGATTGTGTGAGCGGAGCGAACCACAATCTGAACCGTTTGTTGGACAAGCCCGGCGATAAACGGAAAGTTTAATTGTAAGAAATATTTTTTGAAAAAAGGGGTCAGACCCTTTTTCAGTTATGAGAGGGCAGAAGCTGCCCTGCATATTGCGCCAGAAACTCGGTGCCAAAAGTCTTAATGATCGATGATAACAGTATCATTTGACCCTCCCCCATTGTATGGAGAAGCCATTCATCAGATCATTGATCAGGGTCTTTGTGTGACGGTCTGTAGTGGCTGTCAGGTGGGTATATTTGGCGGTGGTTAAGAGGCTCCTATGGCCGAGGATTTTTTTGCACCTCAAGTAAGTCAACACCCGATTCAATCAGATGGGTGGCGTAACTGTGGCGTAGGCTGTGTGGGGTAATCTTTTTTTTATCCCACAGGCGTCCACAAGCTTTTTCAGGGTCCGTCTGGACGCCGCCACGATCCAGCGGTGTGGTCGCCGTATGACTGCCTTTCAGACCGCCTTTGCGATTCGGGAAGAGTAATACCGGATTGCGATGCACCGACCAGAAGCGACGGAGTATATCCACCGTCGCGTCGGGCAGCGGCACCAAGCGATCCTGATTGCCCTTGGCATCGCGGATATGCACCCGCTGACGCTCAGCATCGATATCACCGACCTCGAGGCGAAGTCCTTCACCGAGACGCAAGCCGAGACTGTAGACGGTAAAAAAGAACACCCGGTAGCTCAACTTGTGGGCCGCCATAAAGAGACGCGACGCTTCCTTAATGGTAACGATATCCGGTAAACGTGTGGTCCGCGGTGGTTTAATCAAATCAACGTTCACCCAGGGCTTATGGAGGACATGCTGATAGAAGAATTTGAGGCCATACAGGTCCGAGCTTAACCGCGCTCCAGGAATGCGTACTGAGAAGATTCGAGAAATAATCCGTCAACTGCTGCTCTGAAAGATCATAAACTTGATGCTCAAAGTACAAGCCAATGCGACGAATGCCGCGCGAATAGGCCTCTATCGTCTTAGGTTGAAGACCTTTAAGCCTAAGGTGTTGCAGTAACGTTTGATAATCGTACTTGAAATTTCTATTGAAGGGTGTTGTCATGACACTGTAACCTCATATTCGTGGTTGAATACCCCTCGGTGCGAGGGGTTGAGGTTACATTTTATATTTAATCAGAGCCCGAGGTCTTTTCTCCGCTATAGCGGCTTCGTCCAACAAACACTTCAAAATGAATCGGCGCGTAAACGCACCTCTCATTTTAAGTGGGCGTTATGCATCAATATCAGAGTAGGAGAAAACCTTGAAGCCAAAGGTCTATATTAAAACGTCGATTCCTAGTTATTTAACAGCGTGGCGTAGTCGAGATATTGTAACAGCAGGAAATCAGGAAACGACAAAGGAATGGTGGGCACGCCGGGAGGATTTCGATCTTTACGTTTCAGTGTTTGTACGTGAAGAAGTGGCGGCAGGTGATAAAGAGGCATCGGAACTTAGAGTACGTGCATTGGATGGCATACCTGAAATTGAAATCACCGAACAAGTGGAGATTGTTGCTGAACAATTAATTACCAGGGCATCACTTCCTGCTTAAGCTTATCTTGATGCTTTGCATATTGCGACAGCTACACTTGGAGGAATGGACTATTTACTTACTTGGAATTGTGCATATATTGCAAATCCAGCGTTTAGGTGGAAAATAGAGGCCGTTATCCGTTCTTTTGATTTCGAACCGCCTGTAATTTGTACACCGCAGGAACTCTTAGAGGTATAAATATGGTTAAAGACCCCATTATTAAAGAAATTCATCAAATACGTTCTGCGTATGCAGAGCGTTTTGGTAATGACCTACACGGCATTTGTGAAGCTGCACGAAAAAAGCAAGGAGCTGATGGCAGGCGTGTCATTTCAGCAAAACCTAAACCAGTATCAAACCAACATGTAGCAAATAATATAGCATAACGAATTAGACAAAAAAAAGGGGACAGATTTATTTTAAGCTACAATTCTAGTATCTTTAATATTCATGCCGGGATAGAAAACAAATGCCAAGAGTCGGCCGCGTGGTATTGCCAAATTATCCTCATCATATTGTGCAAAGGGGTCATAACCGACAAGTGGTTTTTGCCGCAAATCGCGACTATGAGTATTAGCTGGAGACGTTGTCGGAATATCGGGATGTTTATGGGGTGCGCGTATATGCTTGGTGCCTAATGACCAATCATATCCACAAGTCTATTCCAATCTATAAATGGCCCTGAAATTGGGAACAGATCATGAATAACCTTTTAACTGGAGCGGAAGAGGTGTCAAGGAGGAGTTTGTAGCGTAGCGGAGGAATCTCCTTGACACTTCTGAAGCGTAAGTTAACCTCAATTTATGATCTGTTCTCGGTTTCAGGGCCATTTCACGTTAGAAATTACCCCCTCTTCAGGGCCATTTCATATTGGACAAGACTTCCACTTGATTGTTGAGCCGCCTGATGAAGTTGCGCGGCTGGGACAATTAATGAAACGACTTTCCGGACGGCAGACGCGCTATGCGAATCGGTTATAAGGACGAAGTGGAACCTTATGGGAGAGCCGATACAAATCAAGCCCGATACAAACCGATGAATATCTTCTTGCTTGTTGTCGGTATGTTGAACTAAATCCAGTGCGAGCACGCATGGTAGCGGATGCGGGAGATTATCCATAGTCAAGTTACAGTCTGTGGATAAGTGACACGGGCCGGTGATACCTGATCATGATCCCTGTTATTTATCTTTAGGACAAAACGGTGAAGAGCGGCGATTGCGGTATCGAGAATATGTAGAAAGTGCAATAATTCCTGTTGGGGAATGGGCCTTTATCCAGGAGTCCGTTGCATGAGGCCAACTGACCGGCGACGGCCGATACATTGAAGAAGTTGAAAAAATCATTGGTCGTCGAATCGAACATCGTCGTCCGGGAAGGCCAAAGAAACGGAAATAGGGTAATAAATAAATCTGTCCCTTTTTTTTGGTCCCTTTTTTTTGCCGGAGTGGGTGGCGTACGCCGAATGCCACCCACCTTTGCACGTTGAAATATTTAATCCGACATTTTGCAGCCCTGCAGATACTACCCAAGTCTGAGTGAACGCAGTGAACAAACAAACACCACCAACACTAGGCTATGAAATCGGATACCCTGATTAACCGCCTGCTATAAATCCTATCTTACGGAATGGCGGCCAGGGTTTGCCCGTTACCCAAGCTTGTTTAAAGTAGGAAGTTGCTACTGAAGGGAATAGCCGCGCTAGTCGATAAGAAAACCTTCGAAGATGATCGCGGTGGAAACGCGGAGCGCTGGGACCGCGCGGAGTCTCCAAAAGCTGGCTAAAGTGAACCGTTCAAATAAAAACTAGGACAGCTTTGCTTGTAACCGTTAAAGGTTACCGCTTTAATTTATTCCAAAAAAAGCCCGGGATTTCAACCCCGAGCTTCGTTTATAAAGAAGCAAGATCAGCGATTAAGCCGCTTGTTTCTTTTCATCTTGGATCAAACGTTCGGACGGAGCGGTTTGAATCGTGATGGTCTTGGGCTTCATTGCTTCCGGCAGTTCCCGCAAAAGGTTGACATGGAGTAAGCCATTTTCGAGATCCGCGCCCTCAACCCGTACGAAATCGGCGAGCTGAAAACGGTGTTCGAATGAGCGCTCGGCAATACCCCGATGCAAATATTCTTTATCCTCCGCACCATTGTGCTTGGTACCGGTAATCGTCAACTGGTTGCTCTTGGATTCGATAGCCAAATCTTCTTGAGTAAATCCCGCCACCGCCATGGAAATACGGTAATGGTCCTCGTCGGTCCTTTCGATATTGTAGGGCGGATAAGTGGCTTGGCCATGGTCGCCGCGCGTTGCCGCATCAATCAACGATGCCAGGCGGTCAAAACCGATGGACGAACGGTATAATGGGGAAAAATCAAATGTAGTCATAGTCATATCCTCTAAAAGTTAAGCAATATGGGTAAAGTGACAGTGCGTTATTTACGCCACTGTCGGTTTAATATATTGGGGCGGTGGAGGGTCTTTCAAGTCGGCGAGGTTATTTCCTTCCGGAGACTCCCATTATACGGTTGGACAATATAACGCTCAGCTTAAGGTGAGGTGGTTCGGCGGATTACTGAGTATAGGAGGCTGTCCATGACACCCAATGTTCTAATGCTGAGTTACTCATCGAACCCACGTATAATCAAAGCTATGAAACTCCAACGCCAACAGTTGACCCGGCATAAATTACAAGGCCATGATGACAATAATTTCGTTGCCGGATCCATGCGAGAACGCCTGGAGATGGTATGGGAAATAACCCGGGAAGTTGCTTCACTCAGCCCTAACCACGATGTTGAACGAAGACTACAAAGACATATTGTCCGCGTTACTCGCGCAAAAGGCTGAGTTTATACTCGTTGGCGCCTATGCCATGGCTGCCCATGGTTTTCCCCGCGCTACCATGGATATCGAACTCTGGGTCCATCCAACCCACGACAATGCGCAAAAGATTTATCGGGCTTTAGAGATTTTTGATGCGCCTTTAGATCAGGTTTCGGTTGATGACTTAGAAACAACCGGCATATTAATGTCCTAACAACTCGCCATAAGGAAAATATGTCGGACATTTTCATTTGCTATTCCAGTAACGACAGGGGTATTGCCCTGAAATTGAAGAAGATTTTTGTTAATCGTGGCTGGACGGTGTTTATCGATCAGGATATTGTCACCGGCAAGCGTTTTCATAAGGAAATCGAGCGGGAATTGGCGGAAGCGCGGGCAGTGGTGGTTTTATGGTCAAAGACTTCAAAGGAAAGCGATTACGTGTTGGACGAAGCGACAGAGGGTAAGAAGCGGGGGATATTAGTTCCGGCGGTGATCGAAAACATCAAGCCGCCTTACGGTTTCCGCCGGATTCAAACTGCTAACCTTGCCGATTGGGATGGGTCATCGCAAGATGGTGAACTTGGTGATCGTTTATTGCCTTCTTTGTCGCGTCTGCTGGATCAAGATAAAGAATCTTCCGAATATGCTACCATCCCGACGGCGGCGGCGGCGATCTCGGGTTTCGGTTGTGTTGTTCGTCCCCCATTATTTGAATAGCTGTTCACTGAATGCCGCGTCAGCGGCTATAGAAGCGTAGCTCAACCCTAAGTCACCAGCATTTTTTTTGCTTACTGAGTTGATCGCTAGAACGGAAATTATTTAAGCGTCCACGTATAACGAACCTTTAGATAATTACAGTGGGTGTACGGCATAAATTGACGATGTTGCAATTGTCCCACGACAATACCCGGTGCAATGCCAATGTCACGGGCAAATACCTTAATTGCAGTTTTGCTAAATGCCTGTTGAGACACTAGATTATTAAACAATTTAGCGGGTATCAAAAAATGGCTGGCAAATTCGTTCGCCTCTTTTTCATAAACGTCATCCATACCATTGCCTTCCAAAAACAGCGCCTTTTTTCCATGTTTGATGATATGACCGGCCTCATGAAAAAAAGTAAACCAAAGATGGTCGTTACTTTTGTGTCTCAGACTAAGCTGAATTAACGCTTTGTCTTTATTTAGCCAGCGGGTGGCGCCGCTTACGTGGGTTTTTGGCAGTTCCGGCACGAATACCACAGCCACACCGGCAGCCGCGCAGATGTTTTGCAGTGACGGTACAAATACGCCTGGATCCGATTCACAGGTCAGCGCGCGGATCTTTTCCAACGCGCCTTTAAACAACTTGGTATCAAAAGGCGAACAATCAATATTTTGCGCGTCAATTTCACCTTGCCGCAACCAGGCGGAGATCGTTACGCAATGCCCTTCAAAGACAGTCGATTTGCGATAAGCCACATCCAACTGTTCCCAGACTGATTCCCATTGATGCACTGAGGCTATGCCAAAAAATTCAGCACTTCGCTAAGTTGTGATGCGTCAGGTTTGTAGGATTTAATCCAGCCAAAATCAATCATTTTTTTGACCGGCAATTTTTTCAACCATGCCACATCTTCTAGTAGTCTTTCCATCTCAGAACGACGCGCCATAAATGCCCGATACATTTTTTCCAGATTTAACCAGTAGTCAGCGGGTTGTCGAAATACTCGTTCAAACTTTAAGGCGCTATCCGGTGTAATCGGGGCTTTTGCCTTGATGATTTCATTGATGGTTTTTTTTGCCAAGCCTGTGCGTTGAGCCAGTTCCGCTTGTGACATACCTCGATATTCCAGCTCTTCGTCCAGGATTTCACCAGGCGCTATAGCATAATTAGGTTCAAATTCGTTTATTATCATTTCACTCATGAGTATCCTCCACTGAGAGGATTTCGATGTTGGTCACTTGGGACCAATCAACCCCCTTTCTTACTACATTGCCCATACATCCAATGAAGATTAATCCCATTAGGATGCCCTGTCGGTCCCTCGCAAAATTTCGGAATAACTTCGTAATTCAGCAACAGCGTTATCAATCGTTCACGGCAATTGACGTCGTCCACCTCGTTAATATATAGTTGATTGGCCGGCAACAGCGCCAAGTCCAGGAGGTCTTGTTTGCGCAGTGGTGAAATCAGGGTCGAGTGGGTTCCAGTGAAGTTCTGTTCCAAGGCCTGTTCAATGTGCTTAAAGTCGGTTGGGTTCGGCAGGATTTGTCTATTGGCCCTAATCTGTGCTTCCGCTGCCAGTTCAGGTGTTAGACGCTGTTTTATTTCGCGTAATTTGTGGGGTAGATCCGCGTAGTCCGGGTAGTGGTTTTCAGGCACTTTGGATAGAATTTCCGAAAATTTCTCCTCCGAATTAAGACAGGCGAGAAAAGTCTTTCTCAAGGCGCGGTTGGTGGCATGGATAACATCCGAGTTGGCCTGAGTTGGTGTCGTATCCGGCGTATTCCAGAGAAGAATTCCGTCATCATTTAACACGGCGTTAAAGCTATTGCTCACAAGGGGCAGCACTTTAGGCGGAACCAAGTGTAGAACCATGCTGGCAACGATGACATCCACTTTTTCATCGCCAAGAATTTCGTTGATGAGCCGGATTTCGGGAGTACCGGGCAGTTGTAGCGAGTAAAATCGTATAAATGGAAAACCGTGCAACAATGCGTAGCCCTTCGCGAACCAACCCGATGGAAAATCGAATAACAATAGGTTGAAATTAATATTGTGTTCTTCGATTTGTTTTAACAAGCCTTTTTCCTGTAAGCCCTTGATCAGTTCCAGTGTGGCAAGCCCGGTACCCGCACCGTAGTCCATCAGAGTAATCGACCGTTTCGTGTTTTGCCCTGATATGATACGCGGAATTCGCTGCTCCATCTCTTTAAGAATCGTTTCGACGAGTATTCCCGTAGCCCGGAAACACCACCGCTTGGGACGTGTAATATCGCCATTTTCATACAAGAATTGGTGAAGCGCTTCACCGTCTTTTAAATCTTCGTTGCCAGTGGGTTGCCATTCACCGGGCCTCTTTTGTGATTTCCCTGAAATCGCATTAGTTGTCTTCGTCTTAGAAGCTTTAAACCGATTAATACTGATAGCGACGAAGGGCAGTCTCGATGGATAAATACTTTGTTGATAGGAGATTGCCCGTAGTCCAGCTTCTTCCGCCAATTGCATAAAGGCTTCGAAGTCCAAAGGGTATTGATTGGAATAGCCGTGATAGGTATCGAAGGCCGTGGCATGGGTTTTACCGTTATATTCGGAAGCGACTCGTGGGTCCACGTTGTGTGCTTCGATCACAATTAACCCGTGTTTGTGGAGGAATGGCACCCACTTCTTAAAGTGTTCGACCAAATTTTGTTCCAGGTAATCATTGCGGATGGGGTTTCCGTTTTCATCGGCGTAGGCGCCTGAAGAGAGGGTAGCTCGCCGATTCGCTGAATCTTGATCGAGTGGGTTGGTATAACGCCGGTTGTGATCGATAAATGCCCGGATATGAAGACCATCGTGAATATTAATATTGTGAGTCTTCAATTCATCGGCAAATTGGCGGGGATCGGTAATGTCTCCGAAAAGAACGAGATGAGGAACACCCGCGTCTTCCAGCAGATGGTGGGCGACTTCCTGAGCTTTGACATTGTAGTCGGCTCCCACCATAAGCAATGGAAATTGGTCCAGATGCAGTCCTCGCTTGGTTTCCGTCTTAATCACCTGGTAAACCCGTTTTAACCATGCGCCGTCACCGCACCCCATATCAGCCACGAATTTTGGTTGCCTGCTAATAGGTTCCTGGTTAAAGATTTCAATGATGATTTTGTCCGAATCTTCGAAATAACGCCGATGGGCCACACCACTTGCAAGGACGTTCAATATACGGTCTACGTGTTCCTCCTCTTGGCCGCGCTGAACATGCGTCACATTCCGTGAGGCGTTAAAAATCAGCTTTTGAAGGTTACATAACATTGGCCAATAGGACAGCGTTAAACCATAGTGGAGGGAAAACTCAGAAGCTAGCATTCCGAGATCGGTGAATTCCCACTGATTTCCGCGCGGAGTCAACCATTTCAAGTGTTCTAACAGCACTAAGCCATTGCGGAGGTTTTCATTGATGTCGGGCAAACTTTCTAAGGAAAGTTGACGGTCATTGAGCATGCCGTGGTTCTTGAGGGCAATCATGGTGGGTCCCGCCAGTAAGCCATCGAGATGTTGGGTAACGATCCCGAAAGCAGCAGCGTGTTCCGGACTTCCATTTCCATTGGATAGCCCCCAGGTATTTATGCATTTCGTCACCAGATAGGGGAATTCGGATTCGGGCTCTTTGCTCCCAAATAGGTTTTTCTCAAGAGGAATTCCAGAATAAATAAATTCAGCCGTTTCAGTATACAAACTAAAGAATTCTGAAATCAAAATGCCCATGGGCGTCACTTCAAACACCATTTCCTCGCTCGCCGGAGATCCTTCTCGTTTAATCCATCCCTGGAGCGAAAGGCACCTCAGAGCAACGTGTAGATATCCGGAATTACAGGGATGCGCCTTTAACAGCGATTTCATCGATACTCGTTTGTCTCGAAACAGCGTTTTCAATACGCCATGACGATTGAGTGCGGCGACGGTGGCGCCAACGATTATGCCGTCGTGGTGGAGAAATAATGTACGGAGCAAAGAAGGCGCTGCGGTGGAAATGTTGACGGCGGGTTCGGAAAGGCTATCGGAAGATATTGAATCCATTGATAAAATACTAAAAAACGAATCGAATTAATTGAAATTGAAGTGTTTGTTTTCGGTATACTTCCATGCTACCACTGCGCCGTTTTTTTTAAAATAACTATTCATCTCACTCCTTAATAGCGCAATAACTGCGTTGAAAGTGCTCGTTGACACCTGTAAACTGCGCCCTTTCACTTGGTTCTGAAGCGAATTAGGGCCAATCTGAATAGTTACTTTGTAAGTGTTTAGTCCCCCATCTCTTTAATTGATGGGTTTCGCTACCGCTTCACCCATCCTACGCATAAACATGAGTTGTAGGATGGGTGAAGGAACGAAACCCATCGATAACCTCAGATTCTTCGATGGGGTCTAAACGGTTACGTTACTTTTTAATTATCCAATAGTTGCTAAAACCGCAATGAGCTCACTTAAACTGTCAATTATTATATTGGTCACCGCCGTTATCAGTGCGGGTGCGGTATGGTTTTTTGTTAATGACAAAAATAGCGATGATCTGTACGCGGATGTTCCACCGGTAAACGATTTCGCCTTATTGGATCATTCTGGCCGATTTCATCGGCTTTATAAATACAAAAATGCAAAGGTGATCGTTCTTTACAGTCATAAGGCCGATTGTCCTATGATATACGATGGGCTTAAAGCACTTCAGCAATTGAAACAGACTTATGCCGACAAAGGTGTTGAGTTCTTTTCGATTGATGCGGGTTCAATGGTGAATAAAGCGAATTCGCGGTCCATGGACTCGCAAGCTAACAGCACGATTGCAATTCTCAACGATAATAGTCAACTTGTTTCCGCGGAACTAGGTCTTAGCCGTAGCGGGGAAGTCGTGGTTTTGGATACTGATACTTGGCATATCCGGTATCGAGGCCCGGTCGATAATCGAGGCTCTCAACAATCTCAAGATTCCGATATCGATCATTACTTGCAAGATGCAATCGACGCTGTTCTTCTGGATAGGCGCGTTGCCGTACCCTTGGTCCCGGCGGATGGGTGCTTGATTAAATTTGCCGATTCGTTCTATCGGTCTTCTATGTCATACGCGGATACTATTGCGCCTATTCTCCAGGATAAGTGCGTAAGCTGCCATCGCCCGGGTGGGATCGGACCCTGGGCCATGGAGCGTTATCAAACCATAACGGATTGGTCGTCGCGGATCAAAGACGTTGTCATGACTCGGCAAATGCCCCCGTGGCATGCGGATCCTGGCATTGGTGATTTTTCCCATGACCGTTCCCTAAGCGTTGGTGAGCTGCAAAATCTGATTCATTGGATCAAAATAGGAGCACCGCGTGGCGAGGGAGAGGATCCCTTGGTTGAAACCCCACCCGCTACCGTCGAAAATTGGCCACTTGGGGAACCCAATCTGGTCATCGACCTTCCAAAACAAAGACTTCCCGCGCAAGGCGAAATCCCCTATCGATGGGTCAAAATTAAGATGCCTCTGGAAGAGGATACCTGGGTCCGTGCCGTCCACCTACAACCGAGCAATCCAGCCGTGATGCATCATGGTTTTGTTTTCGTGAAATTTCCGAAGCGGCTGAAAAATAGCGAACCTTTATGGTTGGAAGGACGCAACGGATTTTTTGTGGCCTATGTCCCCGGCATTAACGTATTGCCTCTACCGGAAAATTCCGGACAACTTTTACCCGCTGGAAGTACGCTTATTTTCCAGCTCCACTATGTCACAACAGGTTCCCTAACCGAGGATAATCCAAAGCTTGCCTTATATTTCCACGATTCTCCTCCCGCCATGGAATACAAAACCGTCAGCGCTTCGAATATGAAGATTCGTATTCCACCCTACGCGGGGGATCATCCCGAAAAAGCCGAAATGGTGATGACCGAAGACGGCCAGTTGCACGGCTTTTATCCGCACATGCATCATCGGGGCAAACATTTTCAATACCAAGCCATTTATCCCGATGGACGATCTGAAAAACTAATGTCGGTCCCCAACTATGATATTCACTGGCAAACTTTTTATCGCCTCAGCCAGCCTAAATCACTTCCGGCCGGCACTCGAATTGTGGTCAATGCGGCTTTCGATAATTCCGCGGACAATCCGGTAAATCCCGACCCCTCACAAGAAGTAAAGTGGGGATTGAAAAGCTCGGACGAAATGCTGGTGGGTTACTTCATGTATACCCACGAACGAAAAAACAATAACTATTAAGCTCACCCCTGAAATCCGCCATTCCTATGTTAAAAATTATCATTTACAGCCGAGCCTTTAAAGGGTCATGTTACTTGCTTTATGATACTAGTGCCGAGAACATCCCCCTCGTATTTCAACGAAGAACCGAGGCTAGAAATCGTTCAAGAACATAAAGGTATATCTGGCCGCCGGGCCCCCACAAATTAGCTTCAAAGCCATGGTCAGCCCAGCCCAATGAGACCAGTAAGTGCGTAACGTTAAGCTTGGTAAGTTGCCGTGATAAGCGTTGCGACTGGCGCAGCCAAATCAACTCGTCTCGCCCACCGTGGAGCAATAATGTCGGAGGCGCCGATGCGTGCGCAAGCTGCATGGCCGATGCTTTGCGATAGACTTCGGGCTTTTCATTCGGGGCTCCTCCAAGATAATCCCTTAATAGTTTAGACGCGTTGATAACCCACGGGTTGCCTGGATTCTCCCAGCTGTAGATCATATCGGTAGGGGCGTAAAGACTGACGACTCCGCGAATCGCTGGATTGCGAACGCCGTAGGCAACCACTAAAGCAAGCTGTCCTCCAGCGGATCGTCCTAACAGGACAATGCGGTTCGGATCCAGTGAAAACTGTTTTGCATGAATCTTTAGATATTCCATTGCGGCGATAACATCGTTTCGGGCCGCGGGGAATGGATTCTCAGGCCCTTTGCGATAATTGATCGCCGCTACCGCATAACCACGGCGTGCAAGGTAATGGTTAACGGCGGTAAGTTGATTGCTGTCGCCATATTGCCACTTACCACCGTGCACAACCACTATAATGGGGAGTTGGCCGGTGGCATCGTTGCGGCGGTATAAATCCAGTGTTAGCCCTGGTTTGAAGGTATGGATTTCTGGCCGGATTTCTATAGTGGATATTTTGAAAAGATCAGCGGCGACCACTACACTGGATCGGGGCGGAGCATCCGGAAACGAACGCGGTACAACTTCACCAAATGATTTTTGCACTGCGTCGGAAATGGTTTGTTCCCCATAGACCGCACGAACCAATGGGCTGAGGAAAAGCACGAACCCACCCATTGCCAAAAATAACGCGAGCCGCGAACGTAATAGATGCCGCTTTCCAAAAAGCAAAAGCATTGGAGCTATAGCTCCAAGATGTCCCCACTCGCTGACGAGTATGGAAGGCGCCCATAGTATTTGGTGAGGCACATGAACCACGGTCAATAATCCCAGCAGAAACACCACAACCGCTAAACATAAGCGCAATGTCGCGAAAATTTGGCCCCAAACGCTTGTAGCATTAAGAACCATGGATTTTCTTATTTCGTTCATCACCGATCGATTTGCTTAGATATAATATGATCTTTTTCCAACTATGTACTAGCAATCGAGAACCGCATTGAATGAGAAAACATCAACTGGACGGCCTTAGATTTGTACTATTCCTGATGGTATTCGCAACCCATTATGTCCCTAACCCGATTAAATTCGGATATCTTGGGTACGCATTACCGGTTTTCTTTGTCATGAGTGGATTTTTGATCACCAATGTTTTACTGTCGGCCGATGATCCCAGCCTTCTTAACCGGCTGAAAATCTTCTACGTTCGAAGAATTCTGCGAATATGCCCAGCTTATTACCTTGTTGTCGTTCTTCTCATTGCAATGGGGGCACTTACTTACCCGGGTTATTATCTGGCATATCTGGTGAATTTAAAACTGTTTACATTGAGTCTTTCACAGGATTCCGTGGGCTTTCAAACCTGGTTCGCGCAAGGGTGGAGAAGCGAATCCATGCATCTGTGGTCGCTCAGCGTCGAAGAGCAATTTTATATTTTGTATCCGCTATTCCTGTTTCTAACGCCAATCCGTTACCGAACCATAATGCTGTTTTCGCTGCTGATTACAAGCATTCTGGCGCGCTTCTGGCTAATCAACGTGTATCCGAATTCGTATTATGGGACCTTGTTGCCTGTTTGCGTGGAATATTTCGTATGGGGCGCTCTGTTTTCTTGGTTGGAAAGTAGGAACAAACTCCGGATGCTATCACCTTCTTGGACACTAAGCCTATCCACAGTTGTGCTGCTAGTCTTAATTGGCGCCGAATATTATTTGGGGCACCAAAAGTTTTTACAGTTTTCGGTATCGCATTACCAAACGCCCATCGCGATGAGTATGGGTTTCTTTATATGGGGTCTTTGGGCAATCAAGGATTCTCATATTGTCGCCAAAACCCTAAGCTGGAAGCCCTTTGTCTACTTTGGCGGAATGAGTTACACACTTTACCTTGTCCACCTGATCGCGGTGGATTTATTCAAATTAACGGATATTCAGCTGCCTTTTTCCCAACAAACCAATAGTATGGTCGGCGGCTTTTCACTCAGCATGCTGATGGCTATGGCCATATGGCATTTTTTTGAAAAACCAATGTATTCCTTAAGGCATCGTCTTCCCTACGCTGGAAAAGTGGGTTGATTATTCCTTCGACAGCGGATAGCTGGTCAGATTGCCCCTGATTGTTCCTACCACCGTGGTGTTTTTGTGTGCTGTAAAACGTACGGTTATAAGATTGTTGAGATTTCTGAGTATCTCTCGTAGTTCTGTTTTACAACACCCACCACACGGGAGCTTGGACGTATACGCCACGCAATGGACATGTGGTTACCCAACACGAACTTTGGTATCAATGCGCATCAATTACTCGATTCAATTATATTGTTTTAATGACGGTGTTATCGAAATTTACAACTGCCAGAGTATTAACTCAAAATTGTGCCGCCTCTCTATGGTTTCTTATTGTCGGGTAGTCTCACGCACCCAACGTCCGGATTTTCCTCCAGCCTTTTCGAGTAACCGAACCGATTGGATGGTCATACCTCGGTCTATGGCCTTACACATATCATATATCGTCAGCAATGCGACTTGCGTTGCGTTTAGCGCCTCCATTTCGACACCGGTTTGACCCACTGTTTTGACTGTTGTTTGACAACGGACACGGTAGTGGGCGGGTTCAGCTTCCAATGCGATATCGACATGGGTAATCGATAAAGGGTGACAAAGAGGAATCAATTCAGCGGTTTTTTTTGTCGCCATAATCCCCGCGATTCGGGCTATACCCAATACATCCCCTTTTTTATGTCCGCCCTCCATAATTAACGCGAGAGTTTCGGCTTGCATTTCGATGTACCCTTCGGTGATGGCAACCCTTTGAGTCATGCTCTTATCCCCCACATCGACCATGTGGACCGCGCCAGTTTCATTAAAATGAGTGAGTCTTGTCATCGGTTTCGGAGTCTAAATCATGGTAGGTTAGGGAATCAAAGCTGATATTATATACTGTGGTTGGGTAGAATTTATGGTAATCGGAAACGGTAATTTTTTTCAAATGAACATTTAAGCATTTATGTCCATCCACGTACGATTTTTCGCAAGTCTTAGAGAACAGTTGGGTGTTCGGGAACAATGTCTTGAAGCTGAGGGGATCGAAACCGTTGAAGACGTTTGGAAACGGGTCAATCCGAAACTGTCGTTACCCGAGCATGTGCTGACCGCGGTCAATATGGACTATGCCGATGTAAACAGCCTCGTTAAGGATGGCGACGAAGTTGCTTTTTTTCCACGGGTCACCGGGGGCTAGCGTGAAGATCATACTCACGAAAACGGAATTCGATCCGTGGGCCGAGATTAAAACCTTCCAGACGAATTCGCCGCATATTCGTGGAAAGCATGGCGCCACGGCGACCTTCGTTGGCACCATGCGGGATTTTAACGAAGGGGATACGGTGACGATGATGACCCTGGAATACTATCCGGGCATGACCGAGAAACATCTTGAAAAAATCGTCGCCGAAGCCGAAAAGCAGTGGAACTTTTTAGACTGTCTGGTGGTTCATCGAGTCGGCGATATTTTACCCAACGATCCTATCGTCCTTGTCTCGGTGTGGTCATCCCACCGAGGCGCTGCCTTCGACGCCTGCCGATTTATTATGGAACAGCTCAAGAGCAAGGCGCCATTTTGGAAAAAAGAACACACGGAAAATAGTGTTCGTTGGGTAGCAAAAAATTCTTCAGGTTACGAAGGAGCCAAGTAGAAATAACTTGAACATCTTACTTGTCTTTCGTCCCGTCTTCCGCGTTGCGGGAAAGGTTACATACAACGAGTATGCGTCCCTCCGCGCCTTAAAGACGAAACGCAATCCGGCGTAATATGTACAACTTATTTTTACTTGACGCCTAATCGACGGCCCATGCACGCTATTACATTCTCGAACCCAGGCCCTCCGTCGGTATTAAGGCTTGAAGAAATCCCGAAACCCAGTCCAGGTCCCGGCGAAGTCTTGGTTAAGGTAGCCGCCGCGGGTGTCAACCGCCCGGACATTATGCAACGACAGGGATTGTATCCGGCTCCTCCGGGTGCATCGGATATTCTAGGTCTGGAAATCGCGGGAACCGTGGTAGAGCTTGGCGGCCGGGTAACCGAACTCCAGCGAGGTGAAGAAGTATGTGCCTTGGTGACGGGCGGCGGTTATGCGGAATACTGCACGGCTTCCGCTCAACTCTGCTTACCCATTCCGGAGGGTTTCGATATGGGTGAGGGCGCTGCATTGCCGGAAACGTTCTTTACCGTCTGGAGTAATGTATTTCAGCGTGGTGGGCTAAAATCCTATGAATCTTTTTTGGTTCATGGTGGGACCGGCGGGATCGGCGTGACCGCTATCCAATTGGCCAGAGCTTTTGGCTCGAAGGTATATACCACGGCGGGGACCGACGAGAAATGCGATTTTTGTGAAAACCTGGGAGCTCATGCGGCCATTAACTATAGGAGCGAAGATTTCGTTGATCGCATCAAAGAATTAAGTGGAGGAAAAGGTATCGACCTTATCCTCGACATCATTGGCGGTGACTATCTGCAGCGCAATCTTTCTTGCTTGGCTGTTGAGGGTAGATTGGTTCAGATTGCATTCCAACAAGGACCCAAAACTAAAATCAATCTGGTCCCTATTATGCTCAAGCGTCTAACGCTGACAGGTTCAACACTACGCGCCCGTAATGTGGATTTCAAAGCTAAGATCGGCGAACAGCTTTTGACAAAGGTATGGCCGCTTTTGCACAATGGCTCTATTCTTCCCGTCATTCATTCCACTTTCCCGTTGTCGAAAGCGCAAGATGCTCATAGTCTGATGGAAACAAGTGAACATATCGGTAAGATTATTCTAATTGTCTAAAAGGGTATGGAATGTCAAATAAACATCCTATTGTTGCCGTAACAGGTTCATCGGGCTCGGGTACAACGACTGTTAAACGGGCATTGGAACATATTTATTCGTATTTGAATGTGGCGCCGACCTTTGTCGAGGGTGATAGCTTTCACCGTTATGATCGGGAACAAATGCAGCAACAACTGCAAAAAACTAAAATTACAGGAGAAAATCTCAGCCATTTCGGACCCGAAGGTAATCTTTTCGAAAAACAGGAAGCGCTCTTTAAAGAGTATGGCGAAACCGGATCCGGCTTACGGCGCTATTACATCCACGATGCCGAAGAAGCAATATTGCGAAATCACGAAAACGGTACTTTTACGCCTTGGGAACGAATCCCGGAAGATAGTAATTTACTTTTTTACGAAGGCTTGCATGGCGCCGTTGTGACCGATAAGGTCAACATAGCTCAGTATGTCGATCTGCTCATCGGTGTCGCGCCGACCGTAAATCTGGAATGGATACAAAAAATTCATCGGGACACCCGGGAGCGGGGCTACGAACAAGGCGTGGTGATCGATAATATTCTCCGGCGAATGCACGACTATATGCATTACGTCGTACCCCAGTTTTCAAAGACCCACATCAATTTCCAGCGCATTCCACTGGTCGATACGTCTAACCCTTTCTCCGTGCGGTCCGTGCCAACACTGGATCAAAGTCTGGTTTTGATCCATTTCCTCAATCCGCCCGCCACCATTGAATATAAACGTGAACTTAAAGAATTAATCGAGGGCGCTTATATCACGGGGTTCAACACCCTCGTTGTACCCGGTGGGAAAATGATGTTTGCTTTCGAGATGATTCTGACTCGGAGGATTCAGGAAATTCTTGAAAAGAGGGAATAAAAAATAGGAATCCGTGACCTTTGGGTACCTGTTTTCTAGAAGAGCCTCCAGGAAAAGCAGACAAACGCATTTGGGGATTTGCTATTCGTTGTGCTTAAAATTATAAGAATAATTTTTCTTTTGCTGCTGTTGGCTTTTGTTGCGTTTTATAGCAAATCCCAGCGTTTAAGTGCACGCTCCTGGTCGGAACCTTTGGGCGTTGTCGTGTATCCGATCAATGCGGACGGGTCCGAAGCGGTTGCGCAATATATCGATTCGCTGGAGGCTGACGATTTCAAATCTATCGATCGGTTTTTCGAGTCCGAGGCGGAAGCATTTGAGTTAGGACTTTTGCAGCCTACGCGGTTACGACTGGGAGGGGAAATATTCGAGATACCGCCGAAACCTCCGGAGTCACGCATGATTCTCGAAGTTATGTTATGGAGCTTGAGGCTCCGTTACTGGTCATACAGCCGGGCCGAGGAGAGCAGCCTGTGGAACAATGACCAGGTACAGATTTTTGTGCTCTACCATGAGCCTGCCATAGACCGGGTGTTAGCCCATTCCTTGGGGCTGGCTAAGGGCTTGATCGGCGTGGTTCAGGCGTTTTCCGGTGATAGTCATCGAGCTAAAAACAATATAGTCATTGCCCATGAGCTGTTGCATACCGTCGGGGCCACGGATAAATATGACGAATTCGGACGGCCAGTATATCCTCGTGGTTTTGCGGAACCCGACAAGCAACCCTTGTATCCGCAAACCTATGCGGAAATAATGGCCGGGCGAATTTCCCTTTCCAGTGAGCGGGCGGTCATGCCAACTTCCCTGCGTTTTTGCGGCATCAATTATGAAACCGCGGTGGAAATCAACTGGCTTCAGGAATAATGGATCGCCGTCTCACTTTCGATCACCGATACCTAAAAAGCTATCGTGGGTCCAATTCAGATCGCCATATTTTAGAGCTTCCAGTTTTTTTAAAGCGTCTTCATATTCTAAAGAAGCCTTTTCCAGCTTTCCTTTTTTCGCGGCCCTAATCCCGTAGCGTACGGATATAGCGCTCCTCTCAATTGTGGGAGCCCAGCCCTCACTATTAATCTCCTTCATCAATTCCATGCCTACCTTGCCATGCTCCATGGACTTTTCACCATTACCTGCTTTTGCTTCTTTATTCGCCATTCTGATGAGTTCAACTACTTTCTTCAACCAGCCATCATTGTCTTCCGGTGTGCGATCCCCCGCCTGAGGTCCCATAATCCCAGCAGCTAAAGCAAAATTAGTGACAAATAAACTGAAAACCCCTACCAATAAAATAGCTAACAATGTGCGTTGTTTAGTCATTGAAATTCCCCAATTTGAGGGCTGGTAGTCATTTTAAATACCAGCCCGGTTTTCAAGATCAGCACACATCCGTCAAATAGTTATTCCCAAACAGTCTCATACAATGCTGACACCTTCATGCAGATTTTTGAGACCGCCAAATAGACCGGGATCCGAGTCTGCATCCGGGTCTATTATAAACACGCCAGTTGCTTTGGCAAATTAGCTAAAAACCGTCATAGCCATTCATGGTTATCGGTTAACAGTTGATGAATGTTGGAGGAATAATGTATGAGTGCTACTTTGAGCTTCAATTTGTAAATCGAGACATCCGCCAGAAGTCTTAGTACTTCGGACATAAAAAAAGGCCTACCGGAAAATCGGCAAGCCTTTATTTAATTGGTACCGAGGGCCGGAATCGAACCGGCACGGGGTTACCCCCACCAGATTTTGAATCTGGCGCGTCTACCAGTTTCGCCACCCCGGCAGCAGTCAAGTAGTATAAAAAAAAGCGCTTGGGAATACCAGAAGTATCAAGTTTTTAAGGATTCGGAAGAAATCGGTATCCCTATGCGACACCCTAAAGTTACGCTATTACCCGATGATTGATTCCTCCTAGCAAATTAGTTGCAAGCATTGTAGGTTGGATAAGCGTAGCGTCATCCGACATTTTGGTTGGTAGCGCCGCTTTTTAGGGAGGAAAATCCACCGTGCCGTTCCGCTAAATTTGCACTAAGCTAAATACAAATTTCAAAGGAGTAATTATTCATGATTTCAGTTTTAACCAAGTCAAAGGTCGAATACGAATTACCACCGTTGGTTACCTTGCAGTCCCATATTTTGGCGGAAGAGCAGCGTAATAACGGTTCGACCGGCACGCTGTCCTGGATTATTTCGGCCTTGTCGATTTCCGCAAGTTGACGAAGTACTTACATTATCTAGTCACATCTTAATTTGCTGCACCCAAAATATTTCGGGCCTATTTGGCCGCATGATTGTTGTCTTTTGGTAGGGATTTATAAACATCCCATGCAAAGGCAGCGAAAATAACTATCAGAACAACAATCATCATACCAACCATTATTTCGTTTAACATTTCTCGATCTCTATTAGTAATAATTTAATCCTGCGATAGACAAAGACCAAAATCCCGGCATTGATAACAACGGCGACCAGTATACCGAAAACCAGGAATGACGGCATGGTTCCGTAATGGGTAGCCGACCAGCCGATGATCGCCAGCAATGTTGCCAATCCCGCAAATAGCAGTTTTTCGAATATAGCGATTTCTATTTTTAACCTGTCCAAATTGGACATTTATTCCTCTCAATCGTTGCTTTCGTTTTCAATGAAAGTCATAGCTCTTAATTCATTAGTCTCCTTTAAGGTTTAAACCATCGCCTTTCAGGTGATTAGTTTTAGCTCTTGATTTTTCGTGCTCGTGCTCGTGAACGTACACGTTAACGAGTTTTAGCATCACTTGCGAGGCGTTGAAACCCTGCAATCTGCAATCTCACATCTTGCCTAAAAGCAAAGAACATCATCCATATTAAATGCAATGACCAAAAATCTATCGAGGCTTCGTAAACATCTATTTTTCATGCTCTAAAATGAGATTAACTCCGTTCACGAGCACGGCCTATGAACGGGTCTTTAACCCGTATCCGGACTTTCAGTCCGTAACACTAACCCACCGTCTTTTAGACGGTGGGTGTTAAGGATAGGATACTATATCCACAAATACTCCAATGGCTTGGTGATTTCATAGTTATCGCTTTTGCTTTTCCTCCACTATGTTCGCGTCTATCCAAAACACTTATGCGGCTTCCTGATGGTAATATTTCAACAGTCCACCGAGCCTTTCCCGAATAGCGATCATATTGTCAAAGCCGGTTGACAAGCTCTGCCGTGGGCTTTAAAAGGGTACTTGAGTTCAGCATCGAACGTTCCATTAAGTAGAATTGGACGGATGCGGATAAAACGATGAGGGGAGGGGTAAGGACATGTGGTGGCGTATCGTTCTGGTGTTGTTGGTATTGGGGGGATTGACCGGATTCGGGTTGGTGTATTTTGATTCAGTTTGGTCACTAGTCCAAAATTTCTGGGGACTGGACGATGCCCTGCGCAAAAAAATCTTGGATATTTTAACAATTTTTGTCCAAGCCATCTTTTTGCTAGTAGTCTGTCAATGTTGTATTGACGGGTATAGTGATTTCAATTTTATCCGTGCATCGGCGGTGGTAAAGCGCCAGTTTACAAATACCGCTTTTTGATTTCTTTGTTTTTGCCATGCGTTTATTTCAGTTCGTAATGTGCTTTGATCAGCTATTCTTCGATCAAGACACTGACGACTTAACACCCCAATCTCTATTTCTGCCATATCAAGCCAACTGCCATGCTTTGGCGTGTAATGAATTTCCAGCCTTTCTGCAATTCGACGTGCTTCCTCGGGTGCAAACGCTTCATACAGTGATCCTAATTTATGCGTGTTTAAGTTATCCATTACTAAAATGATTTTTTTATCGGGGTAGTGTTCATCTACTAATTCCTTAATGAGATGTGCCCAGTCCACTTTAGTATGCCGGTTTGTGACCTTGACATGCCTCCAGCCCTCAAGCGGTGCGAATAGCATAAACAGATTACTGACGCCATTTCGTTCATATTCAAAATCATATATTTCAGATTCTCCAGAACGCATCGGTAACGGGGTACGCGTTTCTTTTGTATGCTGCTTGCTCGTTTCATCCATACACACCAAAACCTCATCTTGTGTAAAAGGACGTTGATAGACCTCTAATATATATTCCATTGCACACACGAAGTCTGCATTAGATTTAGGCGGAATGCACCAGCATTGTTTTAGCCACGGTTTGAGTTCGTTTTTTTTAGTGTCTGCCTAATCGTTTCATGGCTTATGCTCTCTGTTATAGTGCATTCAACTAATCGTTCAGAGAGTAGCCGTAATGTCCAATCTACCCGTCCCTCCGGAGCTTGCGAACAGGCTGTTGCAACTAAAAAGGCTTCTCCTGCTCCATCCAGATTTTTTGATCGGTATCTTTTTTGAGGCTTTGGATTAACGGCACTCCCCAATCCTTCTTCTACAAATCGCTTTCGCACGCGTTCAATACTTCGTAGGCTTGTACCCAATGCCCTGGCTATTTCTTTATCCTTTTTTTTACCCTCAGAACTGGTTTCGTCGCTAAGTAACAAAATTCGAGCGTGGGTCTGTTTATGTGCTGCAGCTTTTCCTTTTGATACAATCTCTTTTAGCTCAAGCCTTTCTTCGTTCGTTAAATTAACGCGGTAGATTTTTGCGGACATGTTTAGCGTTTGGGTTTCAATTGCTTAGAATTAAAACCTAACATTCTACTTTAATTAATCGTCAATACAACAGTGACAGACTACTAGGTGTTGTTGGCGGGTTATTCGCTTTTGTAGCCCGGTTCGTCAGAGGTAAACCCAAACCGGACCCCAGAGACCAACGCGACCATTCCCAAATGCCGACCCCGGAAAAAAAAGACTTAAGCGAACTACTTACCTGCTATTACACCGAACTCTACTCAGTCTGCCAACAGCTTAATCTGACGCTCATCGACCCGCGTTTTGTAGAATACTCCCGTAAAGCCAATATCACTCTGACACGGGTCTATCAGGAGTTGGAAGCAGTCCCCGAGAGCGAAGACCGCGAAGATCCAAATGATGCGAACGAAATACATCGCTTTCAAAAACAAAACCGGCAGACGCTATTATCGGCGGTTGCCAAAGATCCCTATAAAAAACTGGTGATCAAGGGCGATGTCGGTTCAGGCAAAAGTATGTTCGTGGATTATCTGGCCGGATTGATTGCCGCCAGCCACATCGGGGAGACAAACTCAACCTTGCCGGCGGTTTATCAGCGGGTTCCGGTAGTGCGGTTGCCGCTGCGCTCAATCGCGATGCAACTGACCGGTGGCTCGGTCAAGAACGATTTTTTGGCTAGGGCGATGCAAGACGAAATCGAAACCCTTTGTGGTGAAACGTTGGACGATAGCGCGTGGGAATCGATTAAGAATTCCGTTTACCGGCGAGGGGTCATTTTGCTGGATGGTCTGGATGAAGTACCGAAAACCGAAAAAATACGTAAGACTTTGATCATTGCCGTTAACAAATTGAGGGAACAGCTGGAGCCCGATGCCCGGTTGATAATCACAAACCGTCCTTATGTGTTCGATGATCAAGAACATAATCTACAGGGTTTTGAATACCTTCTGCTGTTGGATATGCGGGATGAACAGATTGAAGATTTTTTGAATCGCTGGTATGCACTAATGAGGGTTAACCGCAGTTGGTCGGAGCAAGAAGCGCGGCAAAAGGCCAGTCATCTCTACTAACAACTGCTCGACCGTGAATATCTGCTAGAACCGGCGCGGCGACCGCTGCTACTGACGCTTTTAGCGTCGCTCCATTTCGCTCGAAATCTATTGCCGCACTCCCGGGTGGAGCTTTACAAACAGGCCTTGGATTTGATGTTGGAGCGTTGGACCCAAAGAGCCTACGACGAGAATCAAGATTATCCACTGGAAGATTTCGAGCGTAAGGCGCTAGCTGAAACCGCCAGCACTCGATGGGAGGCTTTACAGAAAGTAGCTTTCGATGCCAACCGTAGGAAAACCCTTGAAATTTCAGGGGAGAAGATCAAGGGTATATTTTCCGATTTTCTCCCGGGCGATTGTAATCCGAGAAATCTTTTGGATTTTGTACGCTACCGTAGCGGCATACTGAAGCCCGGTAAGGGCGATAATTTCCAATTTTACCACCGCTCTTTTCAGGATTACCTGGCTGCTTTGGCATTGACGGACTTGGACGACTGGCAAGACAAGATGGAAGAGCTGCTAAAGGGCGGCGATGGTCTGGAGTGGTGGGGTGAAGTTTATCTACTATTGGTTAGCGCTAAAATTTACGGCAACAGTAAGCCCGATGCGGTGGCTCTGATGCGGCGTTTTATTCCAGAAACGCTGGACCCGGTGGATTTTGATAGCCAACGATGCGCCTTGTTGCTGCTTGCAACGCAGGCGTTGATCGAGCAGCAGAAGCAATTGAAACCCTACTATCAGGACAATGAGCATTATCGTAAACTGCACGATATTTTGGAGAAACATTTGACCCAGTTGGTTGAGGTCGAATTCCGCCTTCCAGTCACGGTTCTGGCCGAAGCTGGAAAATGGTTGGGTGAGTTTGGGGACTGCCGACCTGGCATCAGCGTGATACGTGACATCAATAATATCCCGCTTCGAGCGGAAACTGGAGGAATTCAATATGGAATACCCGATATCGATTGGGTCAAAATCCCTAAGGGCGGTTTCTCGATGGGCAGTCCCGATGACGATAATGAGGCTCGCTCGTGGGAAATCCCAATTCACCCAGTCACGGTCGAGCCTTTCTATATGAGTCGCTACCCGGTGACCAACGCCCAATTCGGTTGCTTTATCGAAGCTGGCGGATACAGGAACGAACAATACTGGCGCAAACCCAAAAGCGCGTTGGCATGGCTGCAAGGGAAATCCGCGGATCTCTCCCTGCTCGACGATAATCTAGAAATCAAAAAAATCTACGAGGATTGGCTATCCCAGGAAAAAACCCGCGAACAGCCGTGGTTTTGGGACCAACGCAAATGGAACAACCCCAACCATCCGATTGTCGGCGTCAGCTGGTACGAAGCTCTGGCCTTCTGTAATTGGTTGAACGAGTGCCTATCCCGGGAGGTAGTGCCGGACACAAGGCGCATTTCAGCAGACGTACGCCTGCCTACGGAGGCAGAATGGGAATATGCCGCACGAGGACAAGCGGGTTTACGATATGCTTGGGGTGACACACTCGATAATCTACAGGGCAATTATCGGGATACCAAACTCGAAGGCACTAGTGCGGTGGGACTTTTTTTGGCGGGGAAGGCCTTTGACGACGAAACACGATTGTATGACATGAGCGGTAACGTTTGGGAATGGACTGCAAGCCGCTGGGGGAAATCGGTTTCCCAACCCGATTTTATGTATTCCAATTGGGCACAAGATAATGCTCATCGCAACGATCTGAATACGATTGAGCTACGAGTGATCCGCGGCGGGCCCTGGGGCGACGATCCGGTCTATCTGCGTTGCGCTGCTCGTTACAGGTTTCATCCGGACTTTCGGAGCGACTATGTGGGTTTTCGTGTGGTGTTCTCCCTGGCTGCTGAGGACTGATTGCTGCCTTCTGAAATGCTGACCCGCTGTTTTCTGAAAGTCCTCGCGTAGCGAGGGCCGCGATTTTTTTACAACCTACAAACCCAACCCCTAATCCGTCCGCTTAGTAATCTCCAGCAAATGATAACCAAACTGGGTCTTAACCGGCCCGTGCACCGTATTCAACTCCCCACTGAATACCACTTCATCAAATTCCTTAACCATTTGACCCGGACCAAATTCACCCAAACCGCCCCCTTGCCCGCCGGATGGACATTTCGAATGTTCTTTTGCCACGTCGGCGAAATCGCTTCCCGCTAGAATTTCGTTTTTCAGCTGTTCGCATGTGTCTTCGCTGTCAACCAGAATGTGCCTTGCGCATGCTCTTGCCATTGTTCTTCTCCTATTTTTATTAAAAATCGATGAAAATTCGGACGCAAAGTATAGCCTGTTGCGGGGCTTTTTCCTAAAGGTCGCAGCATGCGATTAGGTTAAAACGATGCTCCCTTCAGTTTTGAGTTCGGCTCCACCGCTAAAAAACGGAAGGCCAGCATTAAACTTAATGCTAAAATCGGTATGACAAACAGTCAAACACGAGGTGTGAAGTGCGAATCAATGCGCGTATTGATGATCGTTATGAACAGAAGCGCAGAGCTATTCAGCGGGCAACCGATTTAAATACAACGGAGATTATCAAACAAGCTCTGGATTTACTCTATGAAAAAACCGCATTAAGCGGAAAGGAGAAAAACCTGAAATTGCTTGAGAGGTTGGCGGGCAAAGCCAAAGGACCTAAAGACTTATCCGTGAATTATAAAGAGTATCTAGATCAGGGTTGGAAAGAAAAACATGGTATTAAGTGATACTGGATATCTGATGCTCGGAAGTTACTGGATCAGATTCAAGTTAGAGTCTGTATAACAATCGAAACCCTCCGGTTTCGCTTTCGTGCTTCCGATGATTTACCTCTATTACGAGGACGGGTATCGGCATAACCCACGGCGCGCAAACGGTCCGATTCAATACCACGCTCAATAAAGTAACGGGTGACCGCCGAGGCTCGAGACGCGGATAATTCCCAGTTTGAGGGATAACGCCGGGTAGCAATTAATTGGTCATCGGTATGGCCTTCCACAAAAATTACACCGGTTTGTTGCTGTAGTAAATCCACCCATTTGTTTAAAACATTGCTGCCTTCGGTTTTGAGCTCGGCTTCACCGCTGGAGAACAAAAGGTCGTCATTAAACTCTATCCTGACCGATGTATCATCCCGGACAACCTCAACTGGATCGTTGCTGTTTATTTTTTGTAAGGCCACGGCAAGGTCTGGGGCGGTAGGTTCGTTCAATGCCATCGGATCAATTAGCTTTTGAGCGGGGCTATCTAGATAACCCAGTCCGCCTTTTTCAATAGCAGTGTTGATTAATGCTATTTCACTCTGGGAGGACAGTGGTAATTTCTGGACCTCATTCTGGTACAGATCTTCTAAAACCGTCACAAATTGATTGGTGATTGGTGATCCAATCTTCCGCGATGCCTTTGTGTACCGGGGCTGATTTTATGGTGATTTCTTCCTGTTGTGGGACGTGGCCCAAAGGTTTTTGAATGGCCGGTTCCTTTAAATCAATTTTTGCAACTTGGATGGGTTCTTGAACCGGAGGCGTCACGGCCACGACTGTTTCACTTTTTATTTTTTGCGTACCCAACAATAAAACCAAAAGCGTGAGCAACAGGGTCAGCACATCGATGTAGCTCATCATCCAGGTGTCTTTGGTATGTTCCCTGCCTTCCTTTGCCGCTGACCAGGGGTCACTGGATAATGGCTGAATTACTTGAATAGGCGCTTTTGGCCTTTTTTTCAACATAGCCCGATTCTCAGGCGCGGACTAGTCCGATATCGAGAGAAGCTGGAACCTCCGGTTCGACATCCATGGTAGCTGCTCGAATATATTCTTCAATCAACTTCGGATGGGTTCGGCGATAAAGCATCAATACTAATTCGAATTGGGTATGCTGCCAAACCTGATGATGTTTTGCCCGTCGTTCAAGCTGTATCGCCAGGGGTTTAAAAATTAAATTGGCCGCCACCAAGCCATAGGCCGTCGTCATCATGGCGAAACCCATGGTTTTCCCCAGGTGATCAAGACCGCTTTCCCCAAGGCCATTTAACATTTGAACGAGGCCGAATAAAGTTCCGAGCATCCCGAAGGCGGGAGCGTACGCGGCCATCGTTCTTAAAATTTTAATATCCTCATCATCCTTTTCCGCCAGGGCGCCTTTACGCCATTGCAAAAGATGTGGAATATCTTCGCGAGGGGTCAAATCCAGAACTAATTGCGCGCCGTATTTGAAAAGTCCTTGGGGTAACGACTCCTGTACTTTCTCAGCGGGGCGCATACATCCCTGCCGATAAAGATCGAAAAGGCGCAAAATGACGCTTGTTTCTTGCTTTGCCGCGCCTAATGGATTTTTCAGTTTAACGATCAGACGGGGAACTAGCATCAATATCGATTCAACGGACTGGCTTAACATGGCCAGTAGAATGGTCCCGCCGAAAACGACGATCAATCCGGGAACATTAATCAATAGATTGTTTTGTTTAATCGATACTAATAGGAAGAGGGCCAGAACGACGATACCGGTCAATGCGAAAATAATGGATTTTTGTTTCATGAGATTTATAGTTTCATTATTCTGAGTAGTATGGGAAGTCGTTGAGCAAATTTCGGACCACCGCCTTAATAAAGCATTTGGAGAAAGCTGTTGGCTACGCAACAACCTGCTTTTCATCGACAAACGGAAAAGGGGGCGAATCGATAGAAGGGTAAAAAATATCTATCGTGCGGTGTTGAAAAGGAAAAATTTCGTAATTGAAGCGGCAAATAATTGCCGGGGGGTTGGTCGTTTAATCTTCGCAAGATGTTTTGCTGATGACCTCCGCGAGTTTGGCTTCTAAAATAGCCACTCGGTCCTCAAGCTTTTTAAACCGATCATCGTCCGTGGCCAGTTTTTTGGGCAAGGGTTGATTCAAATTTTCCATAGACACGTCGCCACACAGTAAGTGTCCATACCGGCTTTCCCGCTGTCCTGGGGCCTGGAGGCAACAAAACCACCATCGGCTGATTCGCGAGCCATCAGTGCGTCTAAAACCCGGTGTACACTATCGTGGTCCTCAAAATCCACCATTCGAGTGGTACGCCGTTGAATATCGTTCAAAGTTTGTGGGTATCGCAACATTAAAACATTCAAAACCGCGAGTTCCGGACGGTCAAGGCCAAAGTGTTCCTTCATCCGGTGGGTAATGCGATTTACGCGATCACCATAATGAATCTTTGCCAATTCTCGTTCAGCCAGAACGTTGGCGGTATGACCCACTTGGCCTTCACTGAGAGACATGATCGGTTCACGGCTGCTTTTTTGATTACACGCTGTAGTCAATGCCTTAAGGGTTAAGGGATAATAATCCGGTGTTGTCAGTTGTTTCTCCATCAAGCAAGCGACCACACGGGCTTCTTCCGGCGTAAAAATGGGCGTGGATTCTAAATGTTCGGTCGAGTTATTGATGTTATCCATTCGCATAATGATAGCTTGGTAAAATGTCGTGATGTTAAAAACACAGCAATTTGGAGGTTATATCACAAACACTGACAAAAAAATGATAACCAACCTAACCGTAAAAACGATTCGTAGTATCAATGAGGTTGACCGAATGGGTTGGAATGCTTTGACCGATAGCAAATATCCTTTTTTGAGACATGAATTTTTAAGTGCGCTCGAAAACCACGGTTGTCTAGGGGAAAAAACCGGGTGGATGCCTGAGCACTTGGTATTTTTTGACAATAACGATAATCTTGTTGCCGCTATTCCAATGTATTTGAAATTCAATTCATTTGGTGAATTTGTATTTGATTGGAGTTGGGCTGATGCTTATAGACAGGCTGGGCTATCCTACTATCCAAAATTGGTTGGTGCATCGCCTTTTACGCCTGCGACCTCCCCTAAAATACTGATGTTGCCAGAAATTTCGTGTACGGATTTATTCCAATACATGATAGATACAGCGATTATTCATGTCGAGAAGAGTAGGGTGTCATCGGTCCATTGGTTGTTTACCAGTCAATGGGAGGCTCAAAATTCCCCACAACTATTGGTAAGAACGGGTTATCAATTTCATTGGGAAAATAGGGAGTATCGAAGTTTTGACGATTTTCTGACAACCATGGCATCGAGAAAACGTAAACAAATAAGAAAAGAAAGACGGCAAGCCCGCGAATCTGGTATTGAAATACGCTTAGTGCCCGGTACACATTTAGACCTTGATGAGTGGCAAATTTTTCACAATCTTTACTGTTCGACGTTCATCAAACATGGAAACTATCCGGCGCTCACTTTGGCGTTTTTTGTTGAAATCGCGGAGAGTATGGGCGATCAAATTTTAATTGCTTTGGTCCGCCAGCACGGCAAAATTATCGCGGCATCCTTCTTTTTCGTCGGCGAAGAGATCTTGTACGGTCGCTATTGGGGATGTTTAAAAGACGTTCCAGGACTACATTTCGAAACGTGTTACTATCAAGGTTTGGAGTATTGCATTAACAGGGGTTTGAAGCGCTTCGAGCCTGGCGCGCAAGGTGAACACAAAATAAGCCGGGGTTTCCTTCCCACAAAAACCTGGTCGTTGCATTGGATTCGCCACCCGCAATTTCGTTCGGCAATCGTAGACTTTCTTGCGCGGGAAGAGGATTGTACCCGTAACAATATAAACTACCTCAACCAACTATCGCCATTCAAAAAGGCTTCGAGGTAGGGTGTTGACGGTTCTTAATATGTTAGACAATACACAGGAATTCCCTGACGTGGAAACCGCCTTGGAGGAACCTGATGGTTTGTTGGCCGTGGGTGGGCGCCTTTCACCTAAACGATTGGAGAATGCCTATCGGCGCGGCATTTTTCCCTGGTACAATGAGAATGAACCGATTCTCTGGTGGTCACCCAATCCCCGCCTCATCCTCAAACCTAAAAATCTTATAATTTCCAGAAGCCTACGGAAGTTAATTCGGAAAGAGAAATTTCAGATGAGTTTTGATATGGCTTTTGAGGATGTTATGGACGCCTGTTCAGGATACCGTGCTGGTACTAAAGGCACCTGGATAACACAGGAAATGAAAACCGCATATTTGAAATTCCATCGATTAGGATTCGCCCATTCGGTGGAATGTTGGTATCAGCGGGAACTGGTAGGAGGCCTGTATGGCATCGCCATTGGACGGGTATTTTATGGTGAATCAATGTTTTACAAGTACAGCAATGCTTCTAAGGTTGCTTTTGTGCGCTTGGTGGAAATGTTGCTTTCTTGGGGATACGTCCTGATCGATTGCCAAATGCAAACCCAACACTTAATGAATTTCGGCGCGGAAAATATACCTCGAAACGAATTCGTCCAATTACTAGCTCAAAATTGTGACCTTGCTCCATTGGCACCGGCGTGGAAACCCTTTGATTTAGTCGAATGATTTCCATCCCTCTATATCTGAGCGTAGAGAATGACTGCGAATATTTATCGGGAAGCAAATCTCGCCTTGTATTCGTAGCTCGGGATTTTCCGATGACAAGCGACGTTTATTCACAACTTGCGGGCAAAGGGCTGCGAAGAAGCGGAGAAATGGTTTATGGTCCTAAGTGCGATCATTGTTCGGCTTGTATTCCGGTTCGCATCCCTGTCAGGGATTTTAGTCCCTCCAGAAGTCAACGACGAGCCTTAACAAAAAATGCCGATCTCTCCGTCAGCTTGCAACCACCGAAATTCGATAGAGAATGTTTCGTATTGTATTCCCGATATCTTGAAGCCAGGCATAGTGACGGGAGTATGGCCGGATCAACACCGGACGACTTTGTACGATTTTTGTCAAGCCCCTGGTCGTCCACGGAATTTATCGAGTTCCGATTGTCCAAGAAACTTGTTTGTGTTGCCGTAGTCGACTATTTGAACAACGCTCTATCTTCGGTGTATACCTTTTTTGATCCGGACTGTTCTAACCGTAGTTTAGGAACTTTCTCCATCCTTTGGCAAATCCAAGCCGCAAAAGAACGCGGTCTGGAGTGGTTATATTTAGGATTTTGGATTCAGCAGTGTCAAAAAATGGCTTATAAAAACCTTTTCCGGCCAATCGAAGCTTATCAAAATGGCGCATGGATACCCTTCCAAAAAGGTGAAGATATGTTATGATCCGAAAGTTTTGAAAATGACTATTGTATTCGTGTTGAGGAAAAAGAATTATGCCAAAAGAAGATCAAATTGAAATGGAAGGGAAAATCATTGAAACCCTCCCAAATACTATGTTTAGGGTTGAACTGGATAACGGGCATGTCGTCACCGCCCATATCTCCGGAAAAATGCGAAAACATTATATTCGCATCTTGACCGGAGACCGCGTTAAATTGGAAATGACCCCTTACGATTTAAGCAAAGGCCGGATTACTTACCGGATGCGATGATCACAGCGTATCGCTTGTTGGCAAAGGTATAGTACCTAAACCGGGATCGCAATCTCTTTGCTTTCAACATCCAGCATTAAGCCTCCCTCGTTTACGTATATTCTTACACTTCCTCCCTTCGATAATCTACCGAAAAGCAGATCTTCCGCCAATGGCTTTTTGATGTGTTCATGAATAACTCGAGCCATTGGTCTTGCACCCATTTGTGGGTCGCATCCATGCTCCGCTAACCACTGCCTTGCCGTCGGCTCCAAGGTTAGTACGACATTTTTGTCTTCCAGTTGCGCCTCCAATTCAAAAATGAACTTGTCGACCACTTTTACAATAACGTCGAGTTCTAAAGGCTTAAATTGAATGACCGCATCAAGGCGGTTGCGAAATTCCGGCGTGAAAGTCTTTTCAATAATCGTCGTGCTATCTGAAGAATGATTTTGGTGAGTAAAGCCGATAGAAGCACGATTGATCTCCGACGCGCCTGCATTGGTTGTCATCACTAAAATGATATTTCTAAAGTCCGATTTGCGGCCATTGTTGTCGGTCAGAGTTCCGTGATCCATTACCTGTAGTAACAAATTGAACACATCAGGATGGGCTTTTTCAATTTCATCCAACAATAAAACAGCGTGGGGATGTTTGTTGACCTCCTCGGTCAAAAGACCACCCTGATCAAAACCGACATATCCTGGCGGCGCCCCGATTAAACGGGAAACTGTATGCCGCTCCATATACTCGGACATATCGAATCGAATTAAGTCGATACCCAAAACTTTTCCCAATTGCCGTGTGACTTCCGTCTTCCCTACACCGGTGGGACCCGCGAACAGAAAAGAACCGATTGTTTTTTGTGAATCACCGAGGCCGGAACGAGCCAATTTAATGGCGGAAGCCAGCACCCCTATGGCTTCATCTTGGCCAAAAACCAACATTTTCAGGTTTTTTTCTAAATCTTTTAGTTTGTCTTTATCATTGGAGGAAACCGATTTAGGTGGGATACGCGCTATTTTTGCAACGATATTTTCAATTTCGAGGACACCGATGACGCTTTGCCGTTTCGCGGTCGGTAATAATCGCTCACGAGCCCCCGCCTCGTCGATGACATCTATGGCTTTATCGGGTAAAAAGCGATCATTAATGTAGCGGTCGGAAAGTTCCGCCGCGATGCGTAAACCCTCGGCGGAATATTTGATTTCATGATGTTCTTCGAACCGGGTCTTAAGCCCTTTTAGGATTTGATAAGTTTCTTCTACGGAGGGTTCATCAACATCAATTTTTTGAAACCGGCGCGCCAGCGCCCGATCTTTTTCAAAAATCCCCCTGTGCTCCTGGTAGGTTGTTGAACCGATACACCGCAGTGAGCCGGATCCAAGGGCGGGTTTGAGCAAATTGGACGCATCCATTACGCCACCAGAAGCCGAACCGGCGCCGATGATAGTATGGATTTCATCGATAAACAGAATGGCTTTCGGCTCTTTATCTAACTGAGCCAGTAAGGCTTTTAGCCTTTTTTCGAAATCACCGCGATATTTGGTGCCCGCGACCAGTGCTCCAAGATCGAGCGAGTAGATCACATGTCCCAATAAAACCTCCGAGACATCTTCTTCAACTATCATTTTCGCCAATCCTTCCGCGATTGCTGTTTTTCCGACTCCGGCTTCACCTACCAATAACGGGTTATTTTTGCGCCGTCGGCACAAGACCTGAATGGTCCGCTCCAATTCAAGTTTACGCCCAATGAGAGGATCAATATTTCCTAAGCGGGCTTTCTCATTCAAATTAGTCGAAAATTTTCTTAAAGGACTTTCACTCGAATTTTTATTATTCCCTTCAGAATCGGAGAGTTTTTTGACGGTGTCATCATTTTTCTCCTGGCGTTTAGAAATTCCATGGGCCAGGTAGTTCACAATATCGAGACGGGTCAATTCATACTTGTTTAAAAGATAAACCGAATGGGAATCTTGTTCGCTAAAAATAGCCACCAATATATTGGCGCCGGTGACTTCTTTCTTTCCGGAAGATTGAACATGAAACACAGCGCGTTGCAATACCCGCTGAAAACCTAGCGTAGGTTGGGTTTCCCGTTCGGCGCCCGCGGAAATTAACGGTGTTGTTTCTTCTAGAAACTGGTTAATTTCTTTTTTCAAAAGTTCGATGCTTGCACCACAAGCCCGAAATACTTCAAGAGCTGAAGAGTTATTGAGCATCGCTAATAACAGATGCTCCACGGTAATAAATTCATGTTTCTTATTGTGTGCTTCTTTGAAAGCGAGATTTAACGTATATTCCAATTCTTTACTTAGCATGAGACCTACCTTTAGTTATGCTTCCTCCATGGCGCACAACAGCGGATGTTGGCATTGCTGGGAATGTTCGTTAACCAATTGGACCTTGGTTTCCGCTATATCCCTAGAATAAACACCACAAATCCCAACCCCTCGAGTATGCACATGCAACATAATTTGTGTTGCCTTTTCTTCGGTCATATTAAAGAAATTAATCAGGATTTCCACGACAAAGTCCATCGGTGTAAAGTCATCGTTTAACAAAATAACTTTAAAGAGAGTGGGTTGCTTAACCTCAGGATTAGCGTCCTGAACGGCTAAATCACCATCACTCCGATGTCCTTCATCTCGTTGCGCCATATTTCGGAAATTATTATTAACTCATGTTCATTAGAGCCTATTTTACCATTTTTTAACAAAGAATATTAAAAGATTTGGTTCCTTTCTTTCCCTGATTTTTCCTTGAACTTATTAGATGGCCACCGTTGTAAAAGTTCACTGATATTCGTTCGGGAGCTGACTTTCGAGTAAAATCATGGCTATGAAGAATGGAAAAAAAGTGATTGTCGGAATGTCCGGCGGGGTCGATTCCTCGGTGGCGGCGTTGCGGCTTCTTCAACAGGGCCACGAGGTTACCGGTCTCTTTATGAAGAACTGGGAGGAAGACGACGAAAATGGACAATGTAGTGCAACCGTCGATTTAGCGGACGCCCAACAAGTTTGCGATCATTTGGGAATAATGTTGAAAACCGTCAACTTCTCAACCGAATATTGGGATGATGTATTCGAAAACTTTCTTCAGGAATACCAATCCGGCCGCACGCCCAATCCAGATATTTTGTGTAATAAATATATAAAGTTCAGAGCCTTTTTGGATTTTGCCTTAGATATGGGCGCCGAGTTTATTGCTACCGGGCATTATGTTCGTGTAAAAAATCAGTTTGCAGCCTTTCAGTTATTGAAAGGCCTCGATTCCAACAAGGATCAAAGCTACTTTTTGTATACTCTGGGGCAAGAACAATTGGCGCACTGTCTGTTTCCGCTTGGAGAAATGGATAAATCCAGAGTTCGTGAAATCGCCGAAGGGGCGGGTTTTGATAATCATCGAAAAAAAGACAGTACTGGAATTTGCTTTATCGGTGAACGTGGATTCCGTCACTTTCTCCACCGGTTTATTCCCGCCCAACCCGGCGAAATACAAGCTGTGGATGGTACAGTAATCGGTCGGCACGAGGGGTTGATGTATTACACATTTGGTCAACGGCAAGGCCTGGGTATTGGGGGGGTCAAAGACGCTTCGGAACAGCCTTGGTATGTTTTGGAAAAAGATCTTAATCGAAATGTATTAGTTGTTGGGCAAGGGCACAATCATCCCATGATGTTTCACGATACATTGTATGCAACCCAATTACATTGGGTGAGTGGCAACCCATTGAGTGACCCGCTACGGTGTAAAGCCATGGCCCGCTACCGCCAACCGGACCAGGAATGTCTCGTTGAACCTATGCTTGATAATATTTGCCGGATCGTTTTTAAACAGCCTCAGCGCGCGATGACTCCAGGGCAATCGGTTGTTTTTTATCAAAACGATGAATGTCTTGGGGGTGGTATTATTGAAAATGTTCTAAATTCTTCCGCCAACCAGGGTCTTGCGGCTGTTGGAATTTGAAATCGACACTTTATCTTAATCGCTTACAAAGGAAAACCTATGGCCCTCGATTTGAGTTCATTGACTGCTATTTCGCCAATCGATGGGCGTTACGGAGACAAAGTTGCACCGCTTCGATCCATATTCAGCGAGTATGGTCTCATCCGGTTCCGCGTTCAAGTCGAAGTCAGGTGGCTTCAGGCACTCGCAAAACACCCTCAAATAAAAGAAGTGCCGACCCTGAGTTCGTCAGCAGCCTCCGAACTGCAGTCAATCACTTCCGATTTTTCCACGTCCGATGCTCAACGTATCAAAACCATTGAAAATACCACCAACCATGATGTCAAAGCGGTCGAGTATTTTTTAAAAGAGAAGATCGCCAAAAATCCCGAGCTTTCAGCGGTCAGTGAATTTATCCATTTTGCCTGTACTTCCGAGGATATTAATAATTTGGCCTATGCGTTGATGTTGCGGGAAGGACGCGGCGATGTTCTATTGCCATGCATTGACCAATTGATCGATACAATCAGAAACCTCGCCCTGGATTTCGCGGACCGGCCGATGTTGTCTCGAACCCATGGACAAACAGCCACCCCGACCACCATGGGTAAAGAATTCGCCAATTTCGTTGCACGGATGGAACGACAACGAAAAGCGATAGAAACGTTATCGCTTTTAGGCAAAATAAATGGCGCGGTGGGCAACTATAATGCTCATGTCGTTGCGTACCCCGAGGTCGACTGGCCCGAATTTTCACGAAATTTTATCGAATCTCTTGGGCTTTCATGGAATCCCTATACCACTCAAATTGAGCCCCACGATTTTATCGCCGAATTTTTCCATGCTGTTTCGCGCTTCAATAATATTTTGCTCGATTTCGACCGGGACCTATGGAGTTATATTTCGATCGGTTATTTTTCTCAAAAGACGATCGCTGGAGAAGTGGGTTCATCGACCATGCCCCACAAGGTCAATCCCATCGATTTTGAAAACTCGGAAGGCAATGTAGGTATCGCCAACGCGATTTTGGGTCATTTAGCGGAAAAGCTGGTGGTTTCCCGCTGGCAGCGGGATCTATCCGATTCGACGGTATTGCGCAATATCGGTGTGGGTATTGCGCACACCGTCATCGCTGTTAATTCAACGCTTAAAGGCATGACTAAACTTCAGTTGAATTCGTCCCGGTTGCAAAACGATTTGGACTGTAACTGGGAAGTTTTAGCCGAAGCCATCCAAACCGTGATGCGCCGTTATGGCGTTGAAAATCCATACGAACATCTTAAACAACTGACTCGTGGACAGCGTATTGACGCACGGGCTTTACGCGACTTTATCGATACTTTAAAGATTCCGGATGAAGCCAAAGGACGATTGATGTCCCTAAGCCCTGAATCCTATATCGGCTTAGCCAAAGAATTAACCGAAGAAATAACCGATAACAACGTGGCGTCGATATAAGCGCCGAAATTCCCGTTTTCGGCGCAACGGTAGTTTTTGTGACCGAGTCGACATAAATACCCCCGGTCTTTGCCATAATTATTTCCATGGTTGCTTAGATCAGGTGGCGGTGGCATACCAGCCCACATCCCCTCCTCCCTCGATACGCCGCTTGTTGGCAACCGGTATTGCCGAATCGTGTTACTTCGGTACACGGTTCGGCTTTTTTTATCCCGCCTCATTCCGCCATTCCAAACCATTTTCACCCCTATCATTGTTTTATAAATATCTTGGGGTTTGAGGCTGGCCCATTATAAAAAAGCATCCGTAAGGCGGATTCCCTTCGGTTATGTTACTCGATAGCTCACTGTCACCCAGGCCGGTTAGAAAAAGTGTCGTCATCGCCAATGTTGTAGTTAATGGTTCACTGCCGCGTATTCACAACATGAAACGAATTCCCGGGCCCGAATATGATCTCCGAGTGTGTTTAATTCCTTGGGACACCCATATGTTTGATATTTTACAGAAAAGCGTAAATGGCAACGCAGCCAACGCATAGCATGGTGGCGATAGAGTAGAAAGCTTTTGAAAAATCCGGGCAAGTCAAACCAGTCGTGCGCAAGCGGCTATTTTTTCGCCAATGTAATTGATCACTTCAAGAACCGACTCGAATGTATGGCCGTCAGCAGTGGAGTACATTACCGTATCCGCTACTGGATCGGAAACGATGCTTATGGAGATTGAAGCTTTATTTTCGCTCGACTGGTCATGGCAATGCAATACAATCCGGTTTCTGTCTTGACTCATTTCCAGAGCTTCTATCGGCTCCACCCATTGATAACCTTCCGCCCGTATCGTTGGTATCCGTATCCCCATCGCGGTTAGCCGGTTAAAATAAACGTGTATTGCATCCCACAGTTGTTGTTTTTTGAGTAAGTAGTTTTTTCCGACTGCCGTTTATCCCGGATGCCATCAACAAGTTGTTCCGCCATGGATTCAGCTAAGTGAGTCAGTTCCCGGGTGTAAAGCTTGTCGGCGTTCAATAAGGGGCGAAGCTCAGGGTGAGTATTGAGGAACATCAATCCGTATTGAAAGCCTTCTACGGTGGTTTTCTGGTAACACACGATAGCGGTTCCGGTTACCGAATGTTCTTCTAAGGTAAGCAGAAAATCGACCTTTTCCAACTCCCTCAGAATAATGGCTTCCGAAGTACAGGCCAAGCCATTAGTGCTTAGATCAATCGAGTGGCAGGGTTGATAGCCGCGTAAGCGGGCGACACCGTACTTTCGAATTTTCAGATTCAATCCTTGAAGCGGTAAGCGTTCGTCGGTACGCCTGTTGGCGTCGCTTTCTTGAATTCGCGGATACTTTTCCCTTTTAATTCTGCTGTCCATTTAGGGAACCTACGATTATTTTAGGCGGCTTGTTTGTTAGTGTTTTCTTCTAACGATCCCGCAATCGCGAAACATTTGCGGTAAGCCGCTTCCAATGAATCCACTTCGAATTTTTCATGGGAGGCTTCGATCGTCCCGAAAAATCTCAGTTTCCCCGAAACCAAAATAGCGATCCGGTCACAAATAGATTCGAGATCGTTGAGCAGGTGAGTACTGAAGAACAGGGTTTTGCCCTGTTGTTTTTGCTCGATCAACAGCGCTTTAAAATTGGCTCGAGCGATGGGATCCAAGCCGCTCATGGGTTCGTCGACAATCATCAGCGGTTTATCGGCTAAAAGACAGCCGGTGAGTCCAAGCTTTTGACTCATCCCTTTCGAATAGGTGCGAACCTTGCGTTTTAAAGCGGAAACATCGAAGGCAAGCCGGGTCAAGATATCATCGACGGCACGTGGATCATATTCTCCGCCATTAAGCTTGGAAAGCATTCGTAAAAATTCCTCGCCGCTCTGAAAAAAAGGCGCTTGAAAATTCTCCGGCAAATAGCTCAAGTTGGCCTTGGTTTCCACGTGGGCATGATCATTGCCAAAAATCCGAATTTCACCGCCAGTCAGGCGGCAGAAGTCCAACAGGCATTTAATCATCGTGGTTTTACCGGCGCCGTTAGCGCCGACCAATCCGACGGTGAGTCCCGAATAAATCTAGAAATTGATCCGATCAAGCACTGGGGTACCCTGGAAATATTTTGAAACCTCCTTGAAATGGACGGCCCTCATGTTTTAGCAATCAAATTGAGTTCTCGAAAATTCAGTACAGTGCGACACCCGCGCAATCCGTATTGCCGTTGGCGGTCACCCAGGCGTTTCCATTAACGCAAGTAGCCGTATTTAATCGTTGATCTGCCGAGCGGAATGAGCCTGATTGGGGCAATCCATCGTCAATTTTACGATCGATTTCCGCTAGCGCCGAAGCGGGCACATTCCGTCCCGTATAAATCCCATTGGCATTGGTTGGGGAGTTGCCATTGTTAACATTGAACCTATTCCAAAAGGCGACAAAGAACGCCCCCCCAAGGATTGGCTGGCCCATTAAGAGTGGTGGGCCGGGCATTAATCTCGGCGGTGGCGAAAGTTCCGCTATAGAAACCGGAGGCAGACAGATGATTGGTGACCAGCGATGTATTCCGAAAAGGATTGATTTGCCCATTATTACATGCGGTAACGCAATTTACGGCAATTCCTCCGACCAAGGCTACCGCGGTAGATGAATCCCCGGGCTGCGCATTGAAGCGATCTTGAAAGCCGAACACCGCTGCTTTTAACTCATCCATCCTGGAGATGGCATTTCTGACCTTAGCGTTATTAATGAGTTCCTGCCCTTTGAGTACACCTACCAGTAACAGACCAATAACCACCAGGACGATAGCGATTTCGATCAATGTAAAACCAGATTGCCGTTTCATGTTTGTGAACCTCATTTCAAGATATATAATCAATACCACTTAAAGATAGTAAATTTCCATAAAAAAGGTAGTTAAATTGATTCCAAAATCTATTGCGATATTCCATTAAAGGATTTTTCCCGAAGCGATTTAAGGCGTTGGTTTAGAAACGCCAACTCATGAATATCCGTGATTTGCCCGCTATCCAATAAGCCACCGATGAACAAACGCGCGCTTTGGTATTCGCCCTGAGCTTCTAATAAAGCGATCTCCATCTGTTGCGCCCAGTGGGGCACATCCGCGCCATGGGCGTTTTCCCGGAGTAGAACCGCGTACTCAGCGGCTAAGGCTAAATCGTTTAGACGGTGACGGGCGAATATCGTAGCGTGTACCATCCACCGCCAACGTTTATTAGGCTTTAACAAAAAGTTCTGGCGGATAAAACTCAACATCTGTATTTGTTGATCTCGGTTGTCGACTTGGCTGTACAGATAGCTTGCGGAAAAGAAGGGGTACTGGCTGTCGGGGTCAAGGTCGGAAATAATCTGTAACCAATGAGTGAGTTCGGTGTAGTCGAGTCGCGTAAATGGCATACTGACTCCGGGCTGATTATCAAACGCCTGAAGCCAGAGCATGAGCACTCTGGATAAAACTTCCGGTTCACCAAAGGATAAAACTTCTAATAGCTGTTTTGAAGGCGCCATGGGCAAGGGTTCGCTATGAATTGCCAGGCGTTTATGATGACCATGCCAGAATATTTGCAAAACCAGAAAGGATACGAGCAACAACTTTATCCAAGGTGATACCGAGGATAGAGGACGTTGGTCGAGGTTGGCCACCATCGGGTTAAAAATTTTTTCGGTAAAAATCGAACAACGCGACCGAAAAAAGCAGCAGTAGATAAATTATCGTCTGGGGTATAATCGTTGACCATTCAACCGGATTCGCCTGCCCATGCATAATCCATTCGGATCGCGTAAACCGGTCCAGGGCCGGGAGCAGGAAAGCCAGTCCTTCAACGAATGCGGTCATAATGGAGTCGCCAATGGAATCACTAGTGACCATGGGTCCGTGGGCCATCAAAACAACCGCCCCGATACTCCGCGAAAGGAAATAGAATCCCGTAACCGCCGCGAATGCCGCTGGAATATTGACGAAACTGAGCGCGCACGCCAAGCCGAAGACGACAACCAACAGTGATTCCAGAAATAAGGAAATAACCCACGGCCAAACATTGGACAAGGGTGAAAACAGGACCAACATACATGCGGCCAAGATGCACAGACAAAATGCAACTAGAGCATAGCCGCTGAATTTACCTAAGAGAAAAACACTTCGTTTTAACGGCAATGATAAGTAGATCAGTACGGTATTATCGTTAATGTCCCGCACCATACTGGAAATAGTAAACAGAGTCAGAATGAAAACGATGGCAATCCGTAGGAAAGCCGCAAGAATTCCGCTTTGAATCTGCCGGGTTTCGGTTATGGCGATTTCCCCGAGAAAAAGCGCCAGACCCACGCCAACGGCGAATACCACCATGCAAGTTAGAATCAACCGGCTGTGAACGGCTTCCTGGACGATGGTCTGTGCAAAGGTTGAAAGTTGACGGAAAAGGGATGGTTTTGTCATCGCTGGCGAAGGTTTTATGCTTGGAGTATCGTTACCCCGTTTGTTATGGAAGTTTCCCGGCGCTCACCATTCGGCTTTTTAGTATGGTCGGAGCAATCCATACAATTAGGTCATCGAACTCCGCGCCGACAACGCTTGTATACTGCTTAGACACAAAAGTAGTATTAGCGTCTGTATTTTCAGCTTCATCGGTCGAAGTAGAGATCGCCCAATTTTTTCCTTGTGAAATAATAACCGCCGGAATATTGGCGGCAACGGGATTCCCCACTGGACTGCCGTCCTGAATTTGTATGTCTCCGACGGAACAGAGTTCAAAATATACTCCCGCGGTTGCGGTACCGCAGAGTGTACCATCGATTATATCGGCAAAACTGCCGGTTACCCGGTAGCTGATGTTTTGTCCCCATGCATCGTTACGGCTGGTTCCCAGAGTCACCCACGGTAGGTTTACGGAGAGTACACTACAAGTGGCACCGGGCCGGTCTTCGATACCATCTCCGCTATTTAGGGGATCGTCCGGGCAAGGCAGTCTGCCATTATTGAAAGCGTAGCCATAAATCGCGTCCATCGCGTTGTTAAGGGTTTGCGAGGTTTCACTCCTTCTGGACCTTTCCATTTGGGCGCTCAGAGGCGTCAGCATTCCACCGATCAACAAACCGACAACAACCAAAACAATGGCCATTTCGATCAGGCTAAAACCGGGTTGTTTAGTCATATTGTCAAGGACAACGGATTGCGCTACATACATAGTCATTAAAGGGGTTATTTCCAGGATTGATGGATTCGAAACCTTCGTCGCCAGGCGGAATAAGCCCGCCCCCGTTTCCGGGGATGTTTCCAAGCTCCAAATAATTATTAATGACCTAGGACAACGGATTGCGCTACATACATAGTCATTAAAGGGGTTATTTCCAGGATTGATGGATTCGAAACCTTCGTCGCCAGGCGGAATAAGCCCGCCCCCGTTTCCGGGGATGTTTCCAAGCTCCAAATAATTATTAATGACCGCTTTTTCAGCTTGAGAATTACGAGTTTGGCCAATAGTTTTTCGACCACCCACGATGACCGCAACGGTTGTCGATGCGGAATCAACCACAAGAGACCCACCGCTGGTCCCGGCAGGCGCTGAATTTTTGTTCACGGCATAGAATATCTGTTCCTGCCAATCGCCCCACCAAGTCCAGTTAAAACAAGTCACCGAGGGTTGAATCGGATCGAGTGGCCAAAAGTTGTCCAATCCAGCCGCTGCCGTATTGGAAAGATCCGAGGCGATGCGGCCAAAACGCTCGCCCGAATCATCGCTGTAGTCGGGTGGTCCGGACGAATCCAAAATCGCCGACCAGGGATATTTGCCCCCATTCGTGGCGGCGTAGCTTCCAAGACATTGTCGAACATGTTGCCCAACAAAGGTTTGCATTTGGCGGTAAACCGATTCGAAGTCTTTGGGCGAAATCCACGCCATAACATCATTGAAATTTAAAGGGCCCGTCTCGGGATAGGGCGCGGATCGGATAAACGCAGAATCGGATATCGACGGAATCGATACGAAATTACCACCGATAGGCGCAGTCCCACTGTAAGATCCACTCGCATTATTAATACCGGACAACGGTTCCAAATAATTGTTACTTTGGCTGACACCATCGGAGGCCCGCTGGCTTCCGCATTCCGTTTTTGACGCTGAAGTTACCGAACGATTCTGGTTTCCCAGGGTGGCGCCCGGCGCAAACACCACGGCAATCGCCTTATCGCTATTGTTGACGCCATTTAAGCGTTGGAGGTGAGACTCGAAAATCACGAATTGTCCATCGGCATCCGCGAACAGGCTTCCGGTGGGATTCTCCTTGTAGCGACCAGACACCGCATACCAGAGACATTCGCCACTTTCGCCGCGCAACGGCGAAACACCCAAGGTTTTCCATGGAAAGCGGCCTATTGCTGACTCATCTTGGTTACCGCAAGGCGCATCGGCGGTTCCATCCCCTGTTGTGTCCGGACAAGGCAGGTATCCCGGTGGATTGGGAGCAGTCAAATCCGCGCTGCCCAAGGCATATCCGATCAGTGCTTGCCGTGCGATTTTTAGGACACTACCCGAGTTCGCGCCATTGGCATTTGTCGATCGGTTCTTCACCGCGGTGACTAAAACCGCAGAGGTCACGGTGAGGGCTATCAGTAACAAGACCAATAAAGCCGTACCGCGCTGATGTCTTGCGATAGGCCGTTTGAAGCCAGTGGACAACGGTTTTTTTGATGAATGCTCAGCAAAATCTAATATGTCCATTGAAGCGAACTGAATTTACAATCAGTATGATTGCTACTCTTCGAAAGATATAAAAGACTCAAGTTTTTCAATATTGGATTTGAGTTGCAACACGGGGTTTTTTTCTTGCTTGGCCTTCGGTTTTTCCGGTACCGTATCCACCTCGATTTTGATTGTTGGCGTCTCGCTCTGATAGACGTCCTTGACTGTCGATTCGGCGAGATCAAGGGTCTGGCCCGGGCGTAACCGTACCAGGGGGTGATCGGTAAATTGGATGGGTACGCTGTTTTTTCGAGCACCGGCGGACTTAACGACGTAGTTGCCGCCGCGATCCTGACTAGTCTGTACGGAACCGTTGATCCATATAGTATTTTTCCGGGATGCTCTAATCACCATACCGTTAAGTTTAAGGTGTTTGACATCCACGGCGAGAATATCGCTTTTTGGTTCATTAAGCCGATATCGCAACGCATCCAACTGTATTCGTTCCGTTGACGTTAAAAAAAATCGTTCCAGCGCCGCCGGGTTCGAACTAACGAAGAATTGTAATAACGCGATGCAAACCGTTATTTTAAATTTCATAGCGCCAAGTTGGGATCATTTCCCTTTTGCACCTCCATTTCGAACCACAAGATTGTACAATTGGCATGGATATTCGGTGTGTCGAATTCAAAATCGGCGTTTTCTTTGTTGCGTTTGATTCGACATTGGTCGAAACTGAAAAATCCTAACCGCGCGCGCGTCAATCGGCTTACCAGAGTAACCAAATCGCCTTCATGAATCATTCCGATATCCAGGAAAATAGGGGTGGCGTAAACCGTCAATCCGGTGGTGGAGATAGAATTAACCGGTTCATAGCCGGATCGGGCATCAAGGTTATATTTTAGCGAGGGAAGCGCCAAACGATCCGCCTGTCCTTTCAGTTGCTCGATCCAGGACAGTTTGTCGACAATAGCCCATACGCCCTTATCGAATAACTTGAGAAACTGGGTATTCCTCGTATCAACGATGCGCTTTCCTTCGATTCTATTTTCCAATTCTTGGTTAAGAATAGTCGATACGTTACGGTTTTGCTCGAGTACTCGAAGGGAAGCGTCTTCGATACGATTAGCGCCAAACAATATGATTGAACTACTGACGACCGAAACAGCGAGCGAAATTAATCCATTGCGCAATAGATGAAAATCGGGTTTCAGCTTATCCATCAGTTACGATTCATTTCGAGTTAGACGCTAAAATTGGCTTTCAAAGAAGTATTGGAGCTATTGCCAATTTCTCCCGAAATTGTTGCCTGGTGGCTAAGATCGATGGGGAATTGAGTTACTTTGGCGTATTGAACCGCCGATTCCGAGCGTAAAGCGATGATGAACCGGTTAACCATTAAGTGCGCTTGCCGGTAATCGCCATCAAAGGGATCGATTTTTCCTCGTAGCCGCGTTTTAATCGGATTCTTTTTTAAACCCCCGCCGGTACCGGGATATAGCTCGTTTGCCGGATCCGCCAAATTCGAAAGCGCTTGATTGCCACTTCCCGCGAATACTACGCTATCGCCCCATTCGATACTTTCTACCGTTAGCGTTGGATATCGGCTTAACACCAGACTTATCGGGTCCAACAGCGCGGAGGGAATCACTATATTTTCGGTAATTTTTTCCGCTGTTTGGACCATCTTTTCGATTTGAATTGGTGTGTATCCTTTGATGGATTCCACCGGTGGCGTTTGTTTAAGCTTATGTTCGGTTCGCCCGATGTCGTATTTAAGTTTTTCGGCCTGGAGTCCAATATTTTTTGCGCTGATCAGGCAGGTCGAAGCGTAGGAGACCCCTCCCAACAACATAAGAACGCTCGCGGCGTACATCACTCGTCTGGCCAGGTAGTGATAAAAATAGAAAACCGTCGTATTATCTTTGTAATGGGATTCAAAGAGGCGCTTTTGACCAAGCCAAAAACTGACCAATACCGGGATCGGCGTACCCGGCGGCAGAGACAAACCCAGTCGGGTCCCGATTGAAGAAACCGAATGAAATTCCGAATGATAACCCTGATCGAATTGAGCCGGCGCCGAATGTTGTCCCCGCAAAGTATTGAGGAGTTCCTCCGGAGCGATAAAATGGGTCTTAAAGATTTGATCGCTACCCAGGTTGTAAGTCCGAACCAAATAACGGCGCATTCTGTTGACCTCACCGGCCATTTCTTGCGCAACATTTTCCGGATTGTGGACCGAAAGTTGATTCAACCGGCTTAGAACCAACTGATGATGGTTGAAATAGCTTTGCCGGACAAGAAATTTTCCCTGATATACGCTTGGTATTACCGTAACCAAGAGCATCTCCTCGGTTTTGGGGATAACCTTAATGAGTTTTTCGTACATTAGGGGTACGGATAATATTCCAGCAATGGGGATCTTGGCCAAATTTAACGATTTCAACCAGGGTGATAAGATATCTTCGTTTCTAATCGCCATGAATAGAATCCGGTCATCCCGGCGACCGGTTTTTTCCCGGTGTAGCAATTTGTTGCGAGCGAAGTGCGCACCGTGAACCAATTGTTTCTGTTTGCGCGAAACTAAGGCATTGCGATCATTTCGTCCCAAGTGAGGTAGACGCTCTAAATGAAATTCTTCTTCAAGAATATCAACCAATAGGGGTATAGGTGTTTTTTCGATTTCTTGGAGGTAGTCCAGAAAGGTATCGTTTCCTGTTTCGGAATTATTAATGATTAAATCTTTCCGAATCTCGCTTTTCCCAATCCGATAGACCGTCAGTTCGGTGTTAGAGACGTATATTACGCGCCGGTACGCCATGGTTAGATTTTTACCTGCGAGATCAAATCGTAAATCGGGCCGAGCACCGATAACATAACCCAGCCGATAATAGCCCCTAAAACCAAGGTAATAACGGGTTCAATTAGGCTTTGAACACGTTCAATCGCATCATCCACATCACGTTTGTAAAAATAGCTTACGTTTTTTAAAGCATGGGTTAAATCCCCGGTGTTTTCACCCACGTTCAGCATCCGAATGACAAGTTTTGGAAACAAATTCACCGTTTCAAAAGCGTAACTCAAACCGACGCCGTCGGCTATTTGCCGACCCACCTCAACAAGAGCCTTTTCGACAGCTTTGTTTTCAGCGATGGTTTCCGTAATTTCAAGGCTTTGCAATAAGGGTATGCCCGAACCGAAAAGCAGCGCAAGATAATTGGAAAAACGGGCGAGAATGATTTTATTGAGTATCGGACCCACAATCCAAACCTTTAGTTTGAAAGTGTCGAACCACAGTCGTACGCCATTGTTTCGCTTGAGTAACTGGTAAAAAATTAATATTGCCAAAATCGGCGTAATCAGGATGACATACCAGTAGTTGACAAAGATACCGGAAACGAAAACCAAGGCTTGGGTGTGCAACGGAAGCTCCTGACCCATAGGCTCGACGAACCCGATCATATGAGGAACTAAGTAAATCATCAAAAAGAAGACAACCCCGAAAACAACAACGGCGACGAACGCCGGTACGGTCAATGCCTTTTTCGTCTGTGCAATCAATTCATCTTGCCATTTCAAGGAGTCACTGAGATCTTTCAATACATAACTGAGTTCACCACTTTTTTCTCCCGCGTTAACCAAACTGACGAAAGATTGACCGAAAAGGTGTGGAAATGCAGCGAGCGCTTCGGAAAAAGTCTGACCTTCTCCAATTTTCGAAAAAAGGCCGGTAATGATATCCCTAAAGTAGCTATCATCCATACTGTCTTTCAGATCGGACAGTGCATCTACTATGGGAACTCCGGACTTAGTTAATTGTTCAAGATAAAAACAGAAATTGATCAAATCACGGCGGGCGACTGTATTTTTCCTAAAATAGCGGAACAAAAACCCTTGTTGTTGGACACTGATGAGTTCAAGGTTTATTCTCGCCAAATGTCTTTCCAACTCGAATTCGGTTTCAGCGGTTTGCAACCCCGTGACCACCTTGCCATCCGGTGTGATCGCCCGGTATGTAAATTCCGTCATGGCACTCAGTCCAGCCTGTGGGTAAGATTAACAACGCGTGAAAGTTCATCCAGCGTTGTGATGCCGCCCAGAACTTTTCGTATACCGTCGTCGGCGAGCGATTCAAATCCGTTGTGCATGGCCGCTTGCTCGATTTCGTTGGGCGATGCGCCTCGAGAAACAAGCATATCGAGATCGGCATCGATGCGTAATACCTCCATGATAGCGGCTCGTCCCCGGTACCCGGTGTGATCGCACGAATCGCAGCCGACCGCCTTATATATCGGGGAGGAATCATTCCCGCTTAACCCCAACACTTTTTTTTCGATGTCATTGGGAATATAGGCGCGCTTGCACGGGTCACAAATTTTCCGAACAAGCCGCTGGGCGATGATACCGATGATATTTTCGGTCATAACACTACTTTTAACACCAATATAGAGTAGTCTGGGAAATGCGGCTGAAGCTGAGTTGGTATGTAAGGTGCTATAAACTTGATGCCCGGTCATAGCGGCGCGAAACGCCATGGTTGCGGTATCCGCGTCCCTGATTTCACCCACTAAAATAACTCGTCAGTCACGAGTTCTATCCGATTTGACGTAACTATTCAGGCCCTGAATTCATTTTTTCGCTGTGTCACCTCGACCAACGGAAGAAAGTCTTATCACCCATTGATAGCTCTGCGCTTTAAGATTGCCCACTGGTGTTCATAAAAGATGAGTAGTGTAGAAAATAGAAATCGATAATTACGACTAGACATTTGCTAAAAAAACACGGATCCTTCTTTTCTTTGTAGAAGTACAGATGGAAGGAGGAGACCCCGTGCAACAGTATATTTCTCAGAGTTTAGAAAGCTTTCAAAGCGTTTTTTCCAGATCGAGTACTTGGTTGTTGTTCTGCGCCATTGTGATTGGATTTATGGGGGCAGGAGAAATGATCGGCGTGACGTCGTTGTGTCGTTTCTGGCTATTAGATGAACTTGGTTATTACCGCTTGCTCCGTTTTTTTAGATCCAAAGCGTATGTCTATGGGGCGTTGCTCGATGCTTGGCAAGATTTTGTGAATCGCCAAGGAAAATCCGTTGAAGTAGCTGGACGAGCGATACTTCTGGGTGACCATACCGCGGTGATCAAAGATGGACGCAAGATGCCCGGCGTGGTATCGATGCACGAGTCATCGGAGACGCAAACGAAACCCGGCTATTTTCGGGCCCAATGTTGGGGAAGCATTGGCATCTTGATCGGGTCGTTATCCGCTTGTTTTTGTTGTCCTTTGCAGCTTCAAATTCATCAGGGATGGGCTCATTTAGGGTTGAACGACGAGCGCGATAATCCATGTCGGATCAAGCTCACCGACCGCTTGGTGGCCATGGCGATTCATTTTGCGGTGACGAATCACTGTCTGTGTTATTTGGTGTTGGATGCCTTTTTTTCAACCGGGGGCGTATTTCGAGCTTGCCACTATTATTCAATCCAGCATCAGGCGCGGTGGGTTGAGGTGCTGGTCAAAGCCAAGAATAGCTATGTGGGTTATTTCCCCGCGCCACCGAAACCCGCCTCTCGACCCGGACCTCAGCCGCTCTATGGCGAGAAAGTGTGTTTAAGAGAATGCTTCGACCACCTTCATTTGTTTGAGACGGTGACCTGTAAAGTCTACGGTAAAACCGAATCCATCCGGGTTATGACGCTTACACTGTTATGGCGGCCCATCGCTGATCAGGTGTTATTTATTCTCGCCGTCACCTCAAAAGGCCCAATGGTTCTAATGAGTTCCGATTTAACGCTGTCAGCCATTGATGCCGTTGAACTGTATTGTGCTAGAACCCGCATTGAAATCATGTTCGCGATGTTAAAGCATGTGATCGGCGCCTTTAAATTTCGTTTTTGGACTAAAAAATTGCCAAAACATTCTAGACGCCCCTTTTCCAATCGTCTTCTCAAAGCCCCACAGCCCCAGGATATTCATACCGTTCAAGCGTGCTGGCGAGCCTATGAAATCTTCGTGCTCTGTGCCTCCATTGCCTTGGGGTTAATGCAATTGATTGCGCTCCAGTATCAAGATACGATTTGGTCTGAGCACTCGCTTTATCTTCGCACTCAATCGCGTGATTTGCCATCGGAGAAAACCGTCAAGCAAATTTTAGCGCCATTGTTCCTCAAACAATTCTTTCGACTTGAGGAAAATGGCATGATTCAACAGATCCGTGCCCGCTTGATGGCTGTTTCCGATGAAATAGATGACGATTAAACTGAATGAGGCGTTCTATGCTCTAATTCTCTGCGATCTTCAAAATTTTTCATCAAACATACTACGATGGAGAGGGTAGTTTTGCCCCGCTTTTCTCGCTGTTAACTCACGACTGCCGAGTAAAATAATATCGGGGTCTTGTCGCATTAATGATCGAATGCCGTCCGCGAAATCCATTTTTACCGATATATTGATCGAACTTTGGCGTACCATGGCAAGGGGGTATTCCACCGGATCTTCCAAGGTCATAATATTGACCGATTCCTCGTTCAGATGGTTGAGAATGGAATACAAGGTCGTGGTTTTTCCGCTACCGGTTAGACCGGTTACCAGAATAATACCCTCCGGGCGTGACATCATAAGCTGCAACTGAGTAAAGGCCCGTTTGGACAGCTGTAGTTGATCAATTGGTACGATACCCTTGTTGCGATCAAGGATACGCAAGACAATGTTTTCCCCATGGATGGTTGGTTGGGAAGAAACCCGGAAATCGATCAGATTCGATCCAATGGTTAAAGAAATCCGTCCGTCCTGAGGCGAGCGAGTTTCGGCGATATTCATGGACGACATTACTTTTAGACGAACCGCCATGGCTGACCAGAAGTTTTTATGCAAACTTCTGATTTGCCGAAGCACGCCATCAATGCGATAACGGATGCGCAAAAACATATCCTCCGGTTCGAAATGAATGTCGGAGGCTCGCATTTTCACCGCGTCGGACAATAGCGCGTCGATTAGCCGGATCAGGGGATGGCTGTATTCCTCCTGTTCGATTCGAGATGTCGATATCTGGCTTGTGCCGGATTCCAATTCTTGAAGAATCCCATCGATGGACAGATTGTAGCCGTAAAAGGTATCGATGGCTTGATCGAGATCCGAGTCACTGGCCAATATTGCTTCAATTTCAATATCGTTGCCAACCGCTGCCTTGATGCGGTCTATTGCAATAATATTAAAAGTATCGCTCATAGCAAGGGAGAGTCGCTTTTCATCACGATCATAGGCGGTTGGAAGGACCTTTAAATGCCGGGCCAATTGCTGATCGACCAATTCAAGCGCGGAAGCATCCGGAACCAACTGTTTTAAGTCCACGCTTTCAAAACCCAAAGACTCTCCGAGATGGTGACGGAGACTTTCTTCGGTCATGAATCCCAATCTGACCAGTATTTTCCCGAGTTGATCCTTGGAAGATTTTTGCTCAATTAGTGCGATTTTGAGCTGATCCCGCGTGATAATCCCGGCTTCAATCAGTTGGTCGCCGAGACGTTTGGGTTTGGCTTGAGACATTTCGGCCTTACTGGAATGTAAGTTGATGGATACGCTTTTCTACCCGCGCCGCATCGACACGGGTTGGTTTTGATATCGCCAGACCGAGCGCTTTTCGGTAATATTGGAGTGCAATATCGGATTTCCCCAAATGGTCCATGCTGACCGCAAGATTTAAAACATATTCCGGGCGTTGCGGTTCTAACGTAGTGGCTTGAAAATAAACGGTCTGGGCCTTGGCCCAATGCCCCTGCTCCGCATATTGATTCCCGAGAGAAAAATAGAGTCCGGCGGATTTCGGGTACTCGGCGATTAAGGTTTTTAGGCGGCTTTGCTTTTCCGTAGGCGAAAGTTTGTCAGCCTTTCGAGCTAGCGCGGCTTTGGCATAGACGTTGTTTGGATTTTGCTCCAGAGTTTTTACGTAGTACCTGCGTGCTTTGGCGGCAAAGCCTTGTTTTTCAGCGATACTTCCCAATCCGAGTAAGGCATCGGTATTTCGCGGAGACCGATTGAGCACCCTCAGATAATATTGTTAGGCGGCATCATAGTCGTTTTGCAAATAGGACTGGTAAGCGGTATCCAACCAGCGGCCGGTTTCCCGACGCAACCTTTTTTTTCGGATTTTGATTGCTTCCGGAAAGTCAACCTGTGGTTCGGATAATGCATTCATCCCCGGCGATTCAATTTGTTCAGGTTTATTCCGAAAAACGGGTTGATCCTTCAATTGGGGATCCCCCTTGGCGATTTTTGAAGAACCGGAATCGACTAATATGGAATCCGATTGTTCGGTCTTGCTGATACCAATCGAATCACTTTCAATCGAGTTAAAGGCTCCCGTGGACGGCATGGAAACCGGTTTAGGAAGCTGCTCCAGCAAATAAAAGTATCCGGTGGTGCCCGCAAAAACCAACACAGCTAAACCTACCACAAGAACACTGGCGTGATTCCAACTGGAGTTCCGGGTTACTTTTAATACTTCTTTGGCAAGCCGTGTATCTTTAGTTTCCGGTTGTCCTATAACTTCATTATCGGAGGGAGGAAATGGCCGTTCTATTGAGGACGTGTCGGGTTCGTGGCTATTAGGTTGATCCGCCGGTTTTTCAAGAATCTCTAAACTTGGTTGAGATTCAATATTTTCATGGCTTTTTACTGAATCCGAAGGTGCTAGGGCGCTTTCCTCTATTGGTATATCGATAACCGAATCTCGGGCTTCTTCGAGATCGGAAACAGTAGAAGTTTTGGGGTGGTGAAAAGGAAATTCATCGCCAAAACCATCTATTGCATTTTGGTCCTGGGCATCATGTATTTCGAATTCAAAAGGCATCGGTTTCGACAATTGGCTTTTTAATCCTAATTCGTCGTCGTTGAGGCTAATTTCGGGATTTTGGGGTACGGGTTCCTCACCAATTGCGGAACCCGGCTCATCGTACGTATTTTCCTTTTCCGAAGAGACTCCCTTAGTTTTGACTTGTTCCGCCTGCTTTAAAGCGTCCAGTAATAAGCTCATTACTGGGTCCCGGACGCAGGTGCATCGAGAAAATTCTTAAAGCGCCTCAATTCCGAATCGAGACTGGCCGATTCGATAACCTGGGGACGGATAAAAATCACTAATTCGGTCTTTTTATAGTCGTTGTCTTTGAAACTAAACAAGTTGCCCAGGTAGGGGATTCGGTCGAGAAACGGAACGCCAGAGGTCGATTCACCCACATCGTCCTGCATCAGTCCCCCAATAATGCCGATATCACCGTCTTGAATTTTAAGTATCGACTCCATTTCCCGTACTTGGATTTCGGGAATCAGATTTTCGGTTCCAACCACGGCGAGCGCGGGATTAGGATCGGAGACAAACCGAATGATCCTGGAGATTGTGGGACGCGCATTGATGATTACCGATCTATCCCGGCTGATCTGAGGCGTTACGCTCATGACGAAACCTACTGGAATGGTATGGACCTTGGTTTCAAAAGTGGTCACCGAAACACCTTGGGTAGTGTCGGTTTCCACCGTCGTTGTAAAGTACACGCGATTATCGACGACTTTAAGCAACGCCGTTTGGTTATTTAGAACCATGAGTTTTGGACTCGACAATACCTTTGTCGTGCCGAATTCATCGAGCAACTTTACTGTAGCGGCAAGGTCGGTACCGGTATAGGCAAGGGAAAAAAATGGCGATGCGGCAAGGTTGGCGCCGACCAAAGATTGGGTAAATGTAGCCTTATTATTATCGGCGAGGAGACTCCAATCGACACCCGCCTGGTAGTGATCACCGAGTTGCACTTCGACAACAGTCGCTTCGATTAGAACCTGGCGCCGGACATGTTCCAATACCTTGTCCAAATAGCGTTGTATCTCTCCGTGCTGTTTTTGTGTCGCATTAACCGAGATAATGCCGCTTTCCGGGTTGGCGGCTACAACGACCGGGGAACCGGCACCGGAATTTGCTCCGACGCCAGAATTTTTTGAAGTACTCGAATTTCCACCGGGACCACCAGCGCTATCTCCGATTTGCAAAATGCTACGCATGTTGGCGATTAAAGTATCCCAGAATTTATTATCCGACGTATTCTTGATCTGCGTTGACGAATTGTTGTCGCCGCCTCCCCCGCCTCCATCGGATGCTCCGGTCCCGGTTGCGGCAATCTGCGTGGAAATATTGACTTCCCCGGAACTGGACCGGACGATATTGATGTAGGGTACGCTATAGTGAACAAAATAAGGGGTGTCTTGTGAGATAATAAGCAGTTCGTTCTCTAGCCGGTAACGTAAATTCACTTGCCTTTTGAGCCGTTCCAAGATTTGAATCAAGGATTGATCAATGGCGTTAATCGAGATCGGACCGCTGATTCCCGGTCCGATATCAACATTGATTTGCGCGTCACGAGCGAGGGCAAAAAGTAGTTCTCGCACCGGAACATCGTGAACAACTACGGTGAATAGTTCGTCGGGTCGTTGTGTCTTGGGCGGTGGAAGAGTGGGTGCGTCAAGCACCGGGGAAGGAATGTCACCCGTCTCGGGTGGGGAAACGGGCTCACGAATATGGCCCTCCGAGATTTTTAAAGGCTCAGGAATACAAGCAACCAAAAAAAAAGCTGCTAAAAGAATACAAAATTTTAAGGATACGCTCATATTTTTACTACCTATGGGAAAAGGTAGCAGAGGGGGCCCCATATTAAATATTTAAGAAATAGCCCAGAAGGATAATCTCCAACTGGGCAACTTAAATAAAACGCTTTTTTAAAGTAGCCAGGCTTACAATATATGGCTGGTTTTTCTTCAAATTTCCCCGCAACCCGAACAAGGCCCCGGCGGCTGTTTTATAATTGGCGTATTCGCCTAAAAATACCGACCATACCATCTTGGCGCCTCTTTTTTTCGGTAAAAGATAAACATGTTCATGGCTCGATGCGGGGATTTGGTGGGCTAATAACATTTCCAACGGCTTTGTCTTTAAACTCACGATTTGCAGCAGTTTAATACTGAAACGGTCGGCGCTAGGTTTTTCAAGCCATTTTTGGCTTTCGCTAATGCGAGTTTGTACAAGTTGTTGAATCGCAACTTCTTCCTGATCTAACAAGGACTCAACACGGTCCTCTCGAACAACGTGGTTTTCCGGTTGTGGGATGGGGGCGGCCGATTCAATTGCGAAAGTTCTGTCGTAGTGGCGAGTAATCAGATCTATTGAGGGAAAAGCTAATATCCCGGATGAGATGGCAACAAGAATAATGCTGATACCGGCAATGGAATTCAATACCGTTTTAATTGGAAATCCATCCAAGATCGATTGCAGCACTTGCGAAACTCCAACCTGTTTTGACTGTTTGGAATACGCGGCCAGCAGCGCCTTGTCAGCAAGAATGTTGACCTTTCTGAGTAAGCCTCCGGATTTAAAGTTGATCATTCGAACCGCTAGCCCGTTGAACAGGCTTGGCCCGTTAAGCCAGCGGCGCGTAAACGAAAATCCAGATAGCGGTAGGTTTCACGGCTTCCAAATGGAGGAAGATAGAAGCTGTGGACGATTCGTCCCTTGATCTGCCGAACCGAATGTTTACGAAGACGGGCATCCAGCTCCGGCTGGCCGAATAAAACTATTTGAAGGAGTTTATTGACCCCTGTCTCCAAATTGCTCAGCATTCGGATTTCTTCCAGCGTTTCCAAGGGGATGCATTGGGCTTCGTCGATAAAAACAACCGTTTGTTTTTGATTTTTGTGGAGATCTAATAGTTTTCCATGCAGCAGATGGAGCAAAACGACTTTGTCCGTATGCGAAGGAACCTCAAGACCCAATTCCATCGCAATCGCAAACAAAATCCTATCCGGCGGGATACTTGGATTTAAAATGTAAATAATTTCAAAATGATCGGGGAGCTTTTGTTCAAGAATTCTGGACAGAAGAGTTTTTCCACTACCCACCTCGCCAATAACCTTAATGATCCCATCGCCATTATTGAGCGCGTATATCAAGCCATTCAAAATCGCTTTTCGTTGCCCTTCACCAAAAAAACAAGAGGTATCCGGCGTCAACCTGAAAGGTGGGCTTTGCAATCCAAAATACGTTGCATACATAAATGGTTCTAATTATTGTGGTAAATTGTTTTTCGGAATGAACAAAAATGTGTACGGCTTACCTGGCTTGAAAGCGCGGCTAATCTCTGTTCGTGATTATTGGATAGGGCTTACGCGCCTGCGTGGGGTTATCTAATGAGTTCTCGCCCTCCGAACCAAAGGGATGACCGACATTGTTTAAGCGTAGTCGAATTTGTGGAATTCTAGAGGGCTATCAAAGAAAATAGGTCGCCACGAGGGAAATCGGTTTTGAGGCCATTTTTTTGATTAAATGAGGCGAATACTTTCTATATATCTGATCAGTTATTATAAAATCTTAGGAAGTTTGGCTCTCCATAGATTATTGAGTGAACTTCACCAACGTATTGTTGATAATTTTCCAATTTATCCATTGCATTGTGTGAGTTAGATCGACCACAAAATGCTTGGATTTTGCTATCCCATATTGGAAAAACATCTGGGTTTATGAAATGTAGTAACTTGGATGCGCCAACTAAAGAATGGAGACAATCAGCTATATGCTGGATATTTACGTCTTTATAGTTTGCGATGGTAGCATTTCTTGCGACTACTATTCCCATAGTTGCAGACTGTGAATGAATAGGATTTATTCTTAGAACTCTTGGCATCCATCCGTACACCATTAATGCAAGTTGGTGAAACTGCTGACTGCTATTTGGGTTTATTTCTCGCGCCATATTAATGATATGTGGGTAAGTTGAAAGATAAGTATGGGCACGCAGATCAGTAACAACTGGGTTGTTGTTTATTTTTTCAATTGCAGGTTGTATATCACCTAGGTTCATTGAATTCTCTCTTTCGCCTAACGCTGAGTTAACCCGCTCGGCGGGTTGAACGACTGGTTATTAAAACGTGGGAATCATCACACTTTATTTTCTCCTCCATAAACTTTAATGCACTATTCTGTTTTCATATAAATCAGCAATTGGAAAGCAAAGGTCATAATCATTCCACTCTAAATCACCTTCATCTATTTCGAATTTTGAAAATTCTTCAGGTGATAAATATTTTCTGATTAGTGGATTAAGCGAACGTGATAAAAACGGATAAAAATCAATCACCTGACGAGTTTTATCATTAAATTCCAATTCGAGCTTAAAATCACTTAGCTGATTTACTTTTTCTACAGAAATAACTTGTTCATCTGAAATCATTTGATTCTCCTACTTATATTTTCACAAGAGATTTGCTTATGAAGTACAAAATAATCAATCCATTTTTTTACTATTTCACCAGCATAGGCATCAAAAAAAAAGGGGGACAGATTTATTTATATCAGATTGACCTATTTCCGTTCTGTTTGGTCTTAGGCCTACCCGGTCGTCGATGTTCTATCCGCCGACCAATTATTTTTTTAACCTATTCTACATAGCGACCATTCCCCGTGAGTTGGCCTCTCGCTACCGCTTCTTGAATGAACGCCCATTCGCCATCGGCGAATCGCGCTTTGTAAATATTCTCGATAGCGTATTTGTCGCTCTTCCGTACTCTCCCCTAAAGCTAGATAACACGGATCAAAATCAGCCATTACTCGCTCATGCCCCTTCATTCGTGCTTGGTAACTCGACCATCGGTAATCCTGAGCATCGGCAACCACCTGTGCACGGACGGGATTCAATTCAACGTACCGAATACACGCTAGAAGGTATTCGCCCGTTTGGATCGGGCTGGATTTGTAGCGACTCTCCCACAACGTTCCACTCCGTCTTTCTAATCGATTCACGTAGCGCGTTTGCCGACCCGAAAGCCGTTTCATGAGTTGTCCCAGTAAGGCCGTTTCTTCAGGTGGTTCAACAACCAAATGGATAGGGTTCGTCATAAGACACCAAGCGTACACGCGAATGCCATAAACCTCACGCCATTGTGACAATGGTTTCCAAATAATATTCAAAATCCGAGTCCACTGCAAAAACAACTTGCCGATTGTGTCCCCTTTGCACTATATGATGCGGGTAATTAGGTAACACCACACGCCCGACTCTAGGCATACCAACTTCCTATAAATAATTTCACTTGCCAGAAGTATAGCTCATAAAGGAGAAGGGGGAGTCTTGTCCAATATGAAATGGCCCTGAACGGGAGCCGTGATTCCAACGTGAAACGGCCCTGTACCTGAGGAGTAATTTCTGCTCATGATGGTCACCTATGGTGATCTATATGAGTGACAAAAAGATAAAAACATTGGATGACGTTCGCATCTTTCTCGAAGGAACTGTGGAGGTTGAGTTTTCAATTACCAACAAGGAAGAGCGCTACCAGTGGATTCGGCGTACATTGGTCAAATTCAGTTATATCTCTTGCAGCAAGAACGGTAAGGGATTGATCATCCGCTATCTGGAGCAGGTGAGTGGCTATTCTCCACGGCAAGTGAAACGGCTGGTACAGCAATACAAAAAAACCGGATACATCAAGCGCCAACAGCGTACAGCATCGGGATTTGAACGCTTCTACCGCCCTGAGGACGCAGTGCTGTTAGCTGAGACCGACAAGCTCCATGGGACACTCTGCGGTGCAGCCACCAAGAAGATCTGTGAGCGGATGCTTTTGATCTATGAGGATTATCGCTATGAGCGCTTAGCAAAGATTTCGGTTGCCCATCTCTATAATCTTCGTCATTCTACGTGTTATCAACGACAGCGCCGCCAGTTTGATAAAACCGCTTCAAAACGCTCTCAGATAGGCGAGCGACGAAAACCCAATTCAGAAGGTAAACCAGGCTTTCTACGGATCGACACAGTCCATCAGGGCGACCTGGATGGGATCAAAGGGGTTTACCATATCAATGCGGTTGATGAAGTCACGCAATTTGAATGTATATTCTCCGTAGAACGGATTACTGAGCGTTTCATGATTCCGGTCCTGGAGATGCTGATCGAAATCTTCCCTTTTGTCATCCTGGCATTTCACGCGGATAACGGTTCGGAATACATCAATCATACCGTGGCAAAACTGCTCGGAAAGCTCCATATTGACCTGACCAAATCACGCCCACGCCATTCCAACGACAATGCACTCGCCGAGTCCAAGAACGGAACCATCATCCGCAAACATCTGGGGTACGACCATATCCCGGGGTACTGGGCGCCTCAACTTAATGAATTTCACAGAGAGTATTTCAACCCCTATATCAACTTCCATCGTCCTTGCTTTTTTCCTGTCCCAAAAGAAGACAACAAAGGAAAGGTGAAAAAGAGCTATCCCTACAAGTTAATGATGACACCCTACGAGAAGCTCAAATCATTACCTGATGCAAACCAATATCTCAAACTGGGAACCACCTTTAAAAAGCTGGATGCAATTGCCTTCTCAATCAGCGACAATGACGCAGTCAAACAGATGAATGAGGCCAAACGTAAACTTTTCAAAACCATCTTTGAGCAGGAGCGGAGTATTGCCTGATTTGCCTCTTCAGGTAGATTCTCTACCCCTCTGTTTCAGGGCCATTTATAGATTGGAATAGACTTGGGTCAAGACACTTGCTTCACAATACATTGTCCAAAGAAAAAGGGTTCAGGCCTTTATCAATTGTGTAGTTAGACATTAAACCAGTTTTCCACCGTTAAATTCTCAACACGGGTAAATTCACGCTCATTTGCAGTGACAACCGTTAAACCTACTGATAGAGCATGGGCTGCAATTAATAAATCATGATGGCCAATAGGTAAACCTCTGCTTTCAAGGGTTACTCTGATTTTGGCATACACTTCATCAGTAGGCTCTTCCAAAGACAATACAGGCAAACTGTTTAATACCTGCTCAACATTAAACGATAATTTAGATGATTGTTTTTTGGCCGCACCATAGCGTAATTCACACGCTACGATAATACTGGTACAACAATATTTTTCTAATCTTGATTCCTGCATTCTTCCAGCAACCAGACCCTGAGGATTTTTAATCAGTTCAGAAACAATATTGGTATCCAATAGATAACGATAGTTAGCCATCAAAAAATATCTTCAGGCTCTACGGGTAAATCAATAATTTCTGGAAAATCTTCATCCACAGGAGGCAGGGAAACCAGTAATTCTTTTAAATTCTTCTTTCTAACGGGTTCGATAATCAGCTTGTCCCCCTCTTTGTGGATAATAGCTTCCGTCCCCTCTAATTCAAATTCACGTGGAATTCGTATGGCTTGGTTACGGCCGTTTCTAAATAAACTGACGTGTCGTTCACTGCGCATAATAATCATTCTAAAAACGAAGCCTATGCCAAAGCATATGCTAGCTATATAAAGCTGTCAAATCTTCAAAGTTGAATGAGTATCAATATATATTGGTAATGTATGATTATGGATAAATGTCTAGTACCCCGTCAATATAACATTGAAGGAGTATGGCCCAGCATTGCCATTTTGGGTCTGGGGCCGAAAGACCAGCTGTGTAGAACCCTTCAAGCCAATGCCTCAAGCCAAACCGATTGATAAGGCTGGAGGACAATCTCTTCTGTATTACCACTAATAGCGGTTGACGCAATTATTTCACGCCATATCATCGAACCGGTTGGGATAGGGTGGGGCGGTAGTTTTAAGGTTCGAATTTTCGACGTTACGTTGCTGAGAGCCAGTATCTTCTGTTCTTTGTCTAAACTTATCCGCCAAATTACAAAAACGCCGGAGTTCAATATTAAGGTTTCCTGCGCGGCTTCCGGATGAAAAGCCTTTTGCCGCCGGCGAATCGATAGCAGGTGCTTCAGTTCATGAAACACTATTGAGGTTGTTGTGTCGGGATCGTTTAAGAGATTAAATAGTGTATTGTAATCCCATGTATGCCGGTTGATGGAACGGGTTCGTCCGGTTCGTTCTACGCCATCAATATCATTGCGCGTAGCGCTAAAGCTATGGATATAGATCGCTGGAATTCCCTGTAAAACCAGCATAATCGCGTGCGCGCAAATAAACCGTTGAACGTTCCACCGCTCGTCACCGCCGGGCATTTCCGCAAGTGCATCGAAAAGGGAAATGTTTATTTCATAGGGTGTCTCGATTCCATTGGGGTTGGTTTTCATGGAAATAAAACCACCTTTTCGACGCATGGTGTCAACCATCACCGATACTTCTTCAGTAGGCAATATGCCCTCAACCGGGCGTAAACCAATTCCATCATGGGAGGCGATGAAGTTGAAGTAGGTGCATCCTTTCGGAGGTCGTGGCATGTCCTTGGACCATTCACTCAAATAGTGACTGTCTCCCTGGGATAGTGCATGTAATAACAGTGGCGGCAAACTGAATTGGTACACCATGTGAGCTTCGTCGCTGTTACCGAAATAACTGACATTTTCCCCATTGGGAATATTGGTCTCGGTAATGAGGATCGACCCAGGAGAACACATATCCAACACATCGCGTATCAGTTTGACGACTTCATGGGTTTCTCTCAAATTAATGCATCGGGTTCCCAGATCTTTCCATAGAAAGGCGATGGCATCGAGCCGGATGACCCGGGAACCATAGTTAAGGTATAACAGCAATATCTCGAGAAATTCAAATAAAACATCAGGATTTTTAAAATTGACATCGATTTGGTCTTCTCCGAAGGTTGCCCATACATGCCGTAAGCCTTGAGGAGTATTAACCGGAGTTCGTAACGGTGTACTACGGGGACGCACTACCGAGGAAACATCGCTCCCCCTGTCCACTTCTATAAAATAGCTGCGCCCAGGCTCAACGTCTTTGAGGTAATTTTTAAACCAAAGGTGCCCTCTGGATACGTGATTGATGACTAAATCCGTCATCAATTTGAATTGTGTACTGATGTGCCTTATATCATCCCATTGACCCAAATCCGGGTTTACGGTCCGATAATCGATCACCGCAAACCCGTCGTCCGAACTGAATGGGAAATAAGGCAGTATATGTGCCGTATTGATAGCATCCTTGAGATGTAGATTTAGGAATTCATTAAGGGTGGCCAGTGGACGTTCGCCTTTTTGAATGATGCTGTTACCATAAGTAATAATTACAACATCGTTTTCGCTCCATTTTTGTTGTTTCGGCAAAGGGCCTTGATGTACGGCCTCGGCGACCATATTGATCAAACGATTCATTAGGGTTGGCGTATTTTCCCGCCCATACAGGAATTTCAGGCGAGCCTCGGTTCGTTGAGTGAACCAGAAAGGTAAGTCCTGGTAGCGATTTATATTTGGGTCATCGGTTGTGGGTTTCATCTGGAATCGACCAACGCGTGTAGTGCGATAATTTTAGCGATTTCTTTGATGTTTGTCCTCGCTGAGGGCCTCCCTGGGACGTGATGGCTTGGAATCCGCTAATAAATAAAATGGAGCTATGCCCAATAGTTCTCCTATGGGATAATTAAATGTTTACCAACAAAGATTTGGACGAGGTCGATAATGGAGGAAAATAAGAAGAAGGCGCTGTCGGTGGCGTTGACGCAAATTGAACGCCAGTTCGGCAAAGGATCGGTTATGCGCATGGGCGATGTGTCCACCGGGCGGAATATCGAAGTCGTATCGACCGGTTCTTTGAGTCTGGATATTGCTTTGGGCTGCGGGGGGCTTCCCAAGGGACGGGTGATTGAAATTTATGGCCCGGAGTCATCGGGAAAAACTACGCTGACCCTGGAAGTTATAGCCCAAGGCCAAAAACTCGGTGGTGCGGCGGCGTTTATCGATGCCGAACATGCACTGGATCCCGGCTACGCGGAAAAAATAGGGGTCAGCGTGGAGGATCTGCTGGTATCGCAACCCGATAATGGAGAACAGGCCTTGGAGATTACCGATATATTGGTGCGCTCAAGCGCCGTCGATATCATCGTGGTGGACTCGGTAGCGGCATTAACCCCAAAGGCGGAAATCGAAGGTGAAATGGGCGATTCCCATATGGGGCTGCAGGCGCGCCTAATGTCGCAAGCACTGCGTAAGCTTACGGCGAACATCAAGAAATCGAACACCATGGTTATATTTATTAACCAGCTACGGATGAAAATCGGTGTGATGTTCGGCAATCCGGAAACAACAACCGGGGGTAACGCGTTGAAATTCTACGCTTCCGTGAGATTGGACATTCGGCGTATTGGCGCGATTAAAAAAGGTGACGAAGTAGTCGGAAGCGATACTCGGGTCAAAGTTGTGAAGAATAAAGTGGCGCCGCCCTTTAAACAGGCGGAGTTTGAAATTCTTTATGGCGAAGGTATTTCGTTGCAAGGCGAATTGATTGATCTGGGTGTGAAACACGGGTTCGTTCAGAAAGCCGGATCTTGGTACAGTTATAACGACGAGCGTATCGGTCAGGGCAAAGACAACGTTCGTGGCTTTTTGAAGGAAAATCCGAAGCTGGCCAAAGAGCTCGAAGGAAAAATTCGAAATAAAGTTTTCGAAGATAAGACCCCGGAAATCAATCAAGAAAACGGTAAACGCTAGGAGGCTGTCCGGATACGACGGGGAGCTGCATAGATAGTTATTTTATCATTAATATATGGAAAACCTTCAAATAACGGCATCATGCAGGGTGTAAGTAGTACCGAACTACGTTCTGTTTTTTTGGATTTTTTTCATGCCCGTGGGCACCGGATTATTCCTTCCAGCCCGTTAGTGCCCGCTGAAGATCCCACGCTTTTGTTTACCAATGCGGGCATGGTGCAGTTTAAAGATATTTTCTTAGGCAGAGAATCCAGGTCGTATTCCAAAGCCGCGACTAGCCAGCGGTGTATCCGAGCCGGTGGAAAGCACAATGATTTGGAGAATGTTGGTTATACCGCGAGACACCATACCTTCTTCGAGATGCTGGGTAATTTTAGTTTTGGCGATTACTTTAAAGAGGAGGCTATCCACTACACCTGGGAATTGCTCACTAAAGGTTATGAAATTCCCACCAATCGGCTTTGGGTCACCGTATTTGAGGAAGATACCGAGGCTGAAAGGATTTGGTTGGATGAAATCAAAGTGGATCCGGCCCGGTTTGGCCGAATTGGCGCCAAAGACAATTTTTGGTCCATGGGCGAGACTGGCCCCTGCGGACCTTGTACCGAGGTTTTTTACGACCACGGGGATGCGGTTCCGGGTGGTCCGCCAGGATCTCCCTATGCGGAAATGGATCGGTTCGTGGAAATCTGGAATCTCGTTTTTATGCAATATGACCGTGCCGAAGATGGCGGGTTAACACCTCTTCCAAGGCCTTCGGTGGATACCGGGATGGGGCTGGAACGTTTAGCGGCGGTGGTTCAGGGTGTCCATAATAATTACGAAATCGATCTGTTTAAACGGCTCATATACGCGACCGCCGAACTCGCTAAAACTCAAGACCTAACACAAAGTTCATTGCGGGTAGTGGCCGATCATATACGTTCGTGCGCGTTTTTGGTGAGCGATGGGGTTTTGCCCTCAAATGAAGGACGAGGTTATGTATTGAGACGGATAATCCGCCGAGCGATCAGGCATGGTTACCGGCTGAATATTCCGGATGTGTTTTTTTATAAGTTAGTCGGTCCATTATGCGATGAAATGGGCGAAGCCTATCCCGAGTTGATTAAAGGTCGTGACCAGATCGAACGAATTTTGCGAAAAGAAGAGCAGCGTTTCGCGGAAACGCTTGGTCATGGAATGAGAATTCTGGAAAGTTGCGTCGAGTCGTTGACGGGCCAGGAAATTCCAGGTGACGTTGTATTTCAATTATATGATACCCATGGCTTTCCCGTTGATTTAACCGCGGATTTCGCGAGAGAACATGGCTTGGGAATTGACCATAAAGGCTTTGAGCGTTTCATGGAGCAGCAGCGACAAAGAGCGCGTGCGGATAACCAATTTAGCACGGGTTATTCCGGTGTTCTTAAAGTGGAGGCCGATACCGAATTCACCGGATACCAACGGTTACAGCAAAAATCCAGCATCCTCGCTTTATTCAAGGATGGAGAACCCGTCGATTGCTTGAATGAAGGCGAAGAAGGTACTGTTATCTTAGGTCAGACACCCTTTTACGCCGAGTCGGGAGGGCAAGTTGGTGACAAAGGCGTGGTTAGAACGGAGTCGGGGAATTTTGAAGTTATCGATACACAAAAGCAGGGGGACGACGTTTATTTACATTTGGGCCGGGTAGCCAAGGGCCGGGTAATTGTAGAGGAATCATGTCACGCTGAAGTCAATATTGCCTGCCGACAAGCGACCGCTTTGAATCATTCCGCCACCCATCTACTGCATGCGGCGCTGAGGCAGGTTTTGGGTGAACATATTGTCCAAAAAGGTTCGCTGGTCGACGAAAGTCGTTTGCGCTTTGATTTTTCCCATGATCAACCTGTGAAAAGCGAGGAAATCCAGAGCATCGAAAGTATTGTGAATACACAAATCCGGTTGAATAGCCAAGTGACAACCGAGGTCATGGACAAAGATATGGCGGTAGCTGGTGGCGCAATGGTGTTGTTTGGGGAAAAATATAGCGATCGGGTTAGGGTCGTTAAAATCAGCGATTTTTCAACGGAGTTATGTGGTGGAACGCATGTAGGCCATACCGGAGATATTGGTTTTTTTAAAGTCGTCGGTGAGACCGGCATTGCTGCCGGGGTACGCCGGATAGAGGCGATAACGGGCCAAACGACGGTCGACTGGGTTGACGAAAATCAACGGGCTTTAGAAAAAATCACCGAGTATGTTAAAGGGGAGCGGAAATCGGTTGTAGAAAAGATTCAGCAACTGATGGAGCATAATCGGCAGCAAGAAAAGGATATCAATCGTCTCAAAGCAAAGATGGCTTCGGCGGCGGGTAGCGATTTAAGTTCTAGAGCAGTCAATATCAATGGTATTCAAGTCCTCGCCGCCAAGCTGGATGATGCGGACCCGAAAACTCTGCGGGAGACTGTCGACCAACTAAAAAATAAATTAGGTAGTGCGGTTGTTGTATTGGCAACGGTAAAAGGACAAAAAGTGAGTTTGGTTGGAGGCGTAACCAAAAACCATATCGATAGAGTCAAGGCGGGTGACTTGGTTAATGTTGTGGCTTCTCAGATTGGGGGTAAAGGTGGTGGCCGCGCCGATATGGCTCAAGCTGGAGGGAACAACCCCGACGCGTTAGACGCAGCTTTGAAATCCGTACCCGAATGGGTGCGAGAACAATTTGTATAAAATTCAATTTCCAAACTAATTCCATGGCTCTTTTTGTACACAAATATGGAGGAACTTCGGTCGGAAGTACCGAACGAATCCAAGGTGTCGCCGACAAGGTCATAAAAGCACGGCAAAAGGGTGACGCTATTGTGGTGGTTGTTTCGGCAATGAGCGGCGAAACTAATCGGTTGTTGGCGCTGGCCAAGGACATCCAGCAAGAACCCAATCCTCGGGAAATCGATGTATTGCTTTCCACTGGTGAGCAGGTAACGATTGCATTACTCTGTATGGCATTGAAACAGAAGGGTTTTCCAGCGTGTTCCTATACCGGTAGCCAGGTGAAAATATTAACGGATAATGCCCATTCCAAAGCAAGAATTACAGCCGTCGATAGTGATCGCATAAGGAAAGATCTTGAAGCGGGAAAGGTGGTGGTGGTTGCGGGATTTCAAGGCGTCAACCAGTCAGGCGATATTACTACATTGGGGCGTGGTGGATCGGATACTACGGCTGTTGCTTTGGCTGCCGTGTTAAAAGCCGATGAATGTCAAATATATACGGATGTTGACGGTGTATATACGACCGATCCGCGGATAGAATCGAAAGCCAGGCGATTGGAGGTTATTACCTTCGAAGAAATGCTGGAAATGGCTAGCTTGGGATCGAAGGTTCTGCAAATTCGAGCGGTGGAATTGGCGGGGAAATACAATGTTCCGCTGAGAGTGCTTTCAACATATACAGAAGGCGAAGGTACGCTTATTACCTATGAGGAAACGGGAATGGAAAGAGCTTTAATATCCGGAATCGCGTTCAACCGCGATGAAGCGAAATTGACTTTAGATGGTGTGCCGGATAAGCCCGGTATTGCATCGAAGATACTCGGGCCTATTGCCGATGCAAATATCGAAGTCGATATGATTATTCAAAATATCGGCGAAGACGGGTTGGCGGATTTTACGTTTACGGTTCATCGAAATGATTTCGCGAAAGCTGAGCGGATTCTTATGACAACGCGCGAAGAACTACATGCTCAGAAAGTAATCGGTGACGACAATATTGTAAAAATTTCGTTAGTTGGGGTGGGTATGCGTTCGCACGCGGGGATTGCCAATAAAATGTTTAAATCATTGGCGGATGAAGGCATTAATATACTGATGATTTCAACATCAGAAATTAAAATATCAGTGGTCGTCAATGAAAAATATCTGGAGTTGGCCGTACGGACCCTGCATAATGAATTTGATTTAGACAAGGAAGTAGCTACACGTTAATTTATGTTTTGTATTGGGTTGTAACTATTCAGTACGATGTCCTAGGAGGCTATCCGAGAACAGACTGATCTACTGCGGACAAGCTCGATTTGGCCATATTTCCCGATCATTTTCGTTAAATATAGCCAGTATTCGCCTCAAATGATCGATAAATCTGACTCAATCGAGCTTACCCTCGCTACGATCGCTATTCTCGGACAGCCTCAGCTATTCGGATTGCCCTTGAAATTCGTCAGTTCAAAGCGAAAAACGTGAATTTACGCTATAAACGATCATTTTTTAACGTAGAGATGGCCAATCTCAAGGGTGAGCTGGATTTTACATCGGCTTTTCGTCTTTCGATGGCAAAGTTAAGGTGCTATAATCCTAAGGCTAAAGAATTGTAGTGGGTTGGCGATACGGGAAACACGTATCGGTGAGTTTTTCAAAAGTAGGACGCAGGGAAAATCTATGCTTATTTTAACTCGTAGAGTAGGCGAAACTTTGATGATCGGTGACGATGTCACCGTCACTGTATTGGGTGTAAAAGGGAACCAAGTTCGCATAGGAATTAACGCCCCCAAGGAAACATCCGTTCATCGCGAAGAAATTTACGAAAGGATTAAGAAAGAGCAGGCAGCAGAGGCTGCGCCGGATAACGAAGAGAGCTAAAAACTTCGTCGCCTGGAGAGATGGCCGAGCGGCTGAAGGCGCTCCCCTGCTAAGGGAGTATGGGTTAAAAGCCCATCGAGGGTTCGAATCCCTCTCTCTCCGCCACCTTCGGTTTTCCAGAATCCCAATAAGTTTGTGGTTTCTCGGATTCAATATACTAAAATTGCACCGTATTTTTGTTTCTAATCGGACTATCTCAAGCGGCACATAGTTATTCTACGTAACGATTGAGATTGTTTGGCCGGGAGCAAAAAATAAGCAAAGTTGGATAATTTATTTCGTAAAACCATCTGATGTCAAATCAATTAGGAATAGCCGCGCCTGTAGCTCAGTTGGATAGAGTACCTGGCTACGAACCAGGGGGTCGGGGGTTCGAATCCTCCCGGGCGCGCCAATTGGTTTGATTAAAAAGACGACATTTTCTTCCCCTGTAGCTCAGTTGGTAGAGCGGGTGACTGTTAATCACTAGGTCGGCGGTTCGAGCCCGTCCGGGGGAGCCAGATTTGACAAGGGTTTACGAGAAATCGTAAGCCCTTTTTTATTGCCGTTTTTCTTCTGGGGTATCTTTTGGGTATACTTGTGCCGGTTTCGAAGACAAAAATCTACCGTAAAAATTTAGGGGACAAGTAATAGGATATTTGTTCGTGGAAAATGGCCGAACCGATCACATTGTCTTGGCTAAAGTCAAATTCGCGTGCTCGGAAACCAAAAACAAACTCTAATATTAGAAGCAGTGCAATAACTCCGAGGGAGAACGCTACCAGCAGCCAACCTTCGCCTTGTTGGTCGTGGGCTTGTACATACCTTCGCCGACGTATTGATTCTTTAGGGTTTTGATCAGAAGACGGTTGGGTGCTTTCTTCATCTTGTTCTGGATCTTCGGATTGATCTTCTTCTGTTTCTTCATCATCGCTATCTGATTCGAGGTCGTTTTCCTGGCATTCGGGTTCGTCCTCAGCGGATTTTGCGGCATCTGAAGCAGTTTCGGAGGTTTTTCCCGATGGTTTGGTTTGTTCAGATGATTGATCCCGGGTTTCTTCATCACTTTCAGTGATTTCGGAATTTTCCTCGAGAGATCCTGATTGATTTTGGAGTTTATCCTGAATTTTTCGATCAACCCTCTCACAGATTATACTCGCGCCAAATTCTTCTTCGGAATTGGGAGCAGCAGGGTTGGTGGCTGGTGTATCCTTTAATTCTTGCTTGGCGTTAGCTGGCATCGCTTTGTTTTGCTGTCGTTCACGAATTCATTAAATTTATCAAAATATCCTTAGTGTAGTGGAGCATTTAGATCAATTTGCGTTGCAAACAAGGTATTTTCCCTTCATCCTAATGAATTCGAAATTTGTGAATTAAATATGTGCGGCAATGTGGGAAAAATAATTGTGAGGTGTTGGGGTGAAAATATTTAAACGATGGGGCGCTGGAATGGATTTGATTCAGGGAAGCAGATTTTTGAAAAGAGCTGGCAAAGCTAAAGGTGACAAAGCCGAGCGGTTTTATTTGCGGGCATATCAGCGTTTTGCTTCGGCCCTTGAGAAAAATCCGCGGATGTTTGAGGCCTATAAAAATTGGGGGCATGGCCTCTATAATTCATCGATAAACAAATCCAGAAAGGATCAATGGCGATCCTACCAAAGCGCCTGCGAAAAATACGAGAAGGCTTACGAACTCGAGCCCAACGATTTCGATACCCTAAAATTTTGGGGCTTGGCGCTACGGGGAAAAGCTCAAAACCAACACGAGAAGAATCCCGGCATTGTTTATCGCGAAGTCTATAATAAATTTTCAAAGGCCACGCAAATTAATCATAAAAACAACGATATTTTTTATCATTGGGGATTAACGTTGTACCAGGAAGCTCGCAAAAAGAATCCTAAGGAGGCAAAAAAGAGTTATCAACAGTCCTGCGATAAGTTTTCGCGCGCGAATACCATTACCCCGGGTCAACCGAATACATTGAACGATTGGGGGGCCGCCCTTATGGTTCTTGCCAACCTTTCGGCTGAACGGGACAAGCAATCTCTTTTGGACGAGGCCCTCGGGAAATTCGTCGCCGCTGACGCCATTGAAAAGGGCATTGCGTCCTATAATCTGGCCTGTCATTACAGTTTGCGGGGAAACATTGAGGAATGCCGTAAACAGCTGAACATCGCTCAAGAGAATTGGAAATTGCCAGCCCTCGGGTATCTTGAAAATGACTCGGACTTTAAGAATGTTCGGAAATTAGCTTGGTTTAAAGAACTCATCGCAAAAGAACGAACCGCAAGCGCCGTGATAACAAAATGAAGATTTATGCCATCAAACAATTTTTTGAAACCCGTGTTTTCGTTTCATCGATATCGGTCGAAGAATGGACCGAGCACGAATTGCAAATGGCAACAGTGGTGCTGCTTGTCGAAATGATCCATATGGACGATGAGATCAAATCGGAAGAATTGGATACGGTCTTCCGTTTGATTCGTGAGAAATTTTCGTTGACTCCGGAAGACACGACGTCGCTGATTTCCCTGGCCGAAGAACACAGAAAAAACGCTACCGACTATTATCAATTTACTTCGGTGATCAACAAAGGCTTTAGTTTCGAGCAGAAACTTAAGCTCATCGAATGTTTGTGGGAAGTCGCCTTCGCCGACGGAGAGCTGGACATGTACGAGGAGCATATGGTACGGAAAATTGCCGATCTGATCCACATTCCCCACAGTGCGTTGATAAAGATTAAGAACCGAATTGGGAACGGTTAAGCTATTTTTTCTTAATTCTGATATTGTTCGTTGTCGAGGCAACTAAGCCGCCTTTTCGGGTTACGCCCATCAGTCTTGTCCGTGGTAGATTAGTCTATTCTCGGACAGCCTCCTAGCGAGAATTACTGCGTTTCCGTGCAGGATCGCCCGTTGGTTCGCCAGACTTGATAGCCCTTTACCGTATAATCGTAGCGTTTCTCACTTTTACGCCAGACCAACGCAGCATTGCAAATTAACCAGTTTTCCAAGTTTTTTGCCAAGGATTGTCGTCGAATTGGCAAGATGATCCAGAGGCGGTGTCGATCGTCTTTATAGGGTTGTAGCACTTCTTCCCATGGAATATCGTTGTCGTATGGGTAACCCTCGTATTTCGGTTCTATTGGGTAGGATCTCGTGGCGTAGTGTTTGAAATTGGCACCAGGAACTAAGGAAAAGATTCGATCCCCGGGTCTATGGGCCTCTTCGACGACAGCCACTACTTCCCTTATATCCAAACTTTTTTTGCCGGTGTAATGCGATGCCATCTCCGGTAATAAGCTAACAACCACAATGATAACCAAACTATAGGAAGCGAGCCAGTTACTTGATCTCTTGTCGCTAATTTCCTCGCACAAGTATGCGGATAGCACGAATACCAGGGGCATGGTATAGAGCATGTAGTCTGGCCGAACGGAAACAAAGGGTGAAACTATCAGAAGGGCGAGCACGGGAAGGCCTATGCCGCTCGCAAAAAAAATGCCCTTTATCAGATCTTTCCGTAAAAGCAAGATCAAGCCCAAGAACGCACTCCCAGCAATCGGGATCTGAACATACTTGACTATCTGCAGCGCTAATTTCGCGGGTCCATAACCCCACTTTTGGCCGGTTTCGTACCAATTTTCGCTGATTTGCCATAGGAATGGCAGCGCCAATAGGCCGATAACGGCACACAATGACAGATGTACCGTCATAACGCGCTTTGAATAATCGATTCCTTCCGATCCCTTGATTGTTAGGGCGATAAGCGAAAACAATCCGCATGACGCCGGCACCATAACCGCGGTAGCATGAAACAGGATTCCCGCTACCATGGCGGCTAACGCTGCTACGAGATATTTAAGACTATCGTCGCGGATGGCTTGGTAGTACAAAAAATACGAGAGCGAGCCAAAAAGAAAAACGCCTGTATAAAACCGACTGAACTGTGAGTGCCACAAATGCCAACTGCTGAAAACAATGAACAATGCACCAATGAGAGCGGCGTTCCGACCTATGACCGATCGCCAGGTGATCCAAAAAACAGGAATGCATAGAACGCCCAGTAACATCGCTGGTAGCCGCGCGGACCATTCAGATACACCGAACAGGGTGAAACTGCCAAGTACGAGCGCATAGTAAGCGGGATTGATGAAAGACTTGTATCGTTCGGCCGAATAATAGAAAGTGTAGTATTCATCGCCCATTAAATGCCATTCGCCCAGACCGTAGCCTCGGGTCATTAGAGCCAAAACCGTGAGTGTCGTGAGGACCAGGAAATCGGTGTTGGACAAACCGGATTGGGCGTCTTCGTTAGTCATAGTGAGATTCCCGTGTCATTGGAAGTGCATTGAATCTAATTGTATAAGAGTAGGCGAAAAAAGAATTTACACCTTTTTTCAACGACTAACAATGTAATCGAAGCCTATTGAATTACCGATTTACAGAGGTAACAAACCTAAAATTGAGGTTTAAGGCGGTTGCAGCATACGCCAAATCCAACGATGGGATACATTTTAGAATTTTAGGTAAACGATAGCCAAAATAACTGGTTGCTTTAGAGCGGAATCGGGTCGAAGTAGCTATTCATTTGCTGACTGGGTTAAGACATTCAAAAACCAACTATGCTTAAAAAGCTAAGTGGACCATCAAATCAATAGTATCCATTCAAGTTACCGTGGTAACAGGTCAAATTAGTACCCAGCTATACCTATTAAACATTATTGAAAAGAGGTAGATATGAGTTCTCAGAGTGTTCCCCATGCTAAAGAGGTTGTACCTTTCATTTTATCGCTCTATATGCTGCCGGTGCTTCTTTTAATGGCCGTCGCCGCGGCAAACTTAAAGATGGGTATTCCGGTAGGTTTATTCGCAAGGGATCCGGCCTCAACCGCGAATCTGCATCCATTCGCGGGAATTATGTCAAATGTGGGGGGTTATGGTATGGGTTTCTTCAGCAGCAATATGCTTGTTTAGTTGGGCCATTTTGCGGCATCGGACAGGCGACGTAAAGATTTTAAACTTTTTACTTTGTTCAGGGTTAATGACAATGCTTTTGTCATTAGATGATTTATTTATGTTTCACGAGTATATATTTCCCTGGCCCGAGTACATTACTTTTATTGCTTATGGATGTTTAATTATTTGGGGAATATCGGTTTTTAAGCATTGTATATTAAAAACCGAATATCTTATTCTTATATTCGCGCTAAGCTTTCTCGGTATATCGATTTCCATAGATGCAATTCAGTATCGTCTTGAGTTGATTATTAGTGAGGACTGGCGAATTTTTTTAGAAGATGGATTTAAACTCCTTGGTATCGTCGGTTGGTCCGGTTATTTCTTGAGAGCTAGCTTTGTCGAAATTAGAAAAAATATAAATTTTAAGCATTTCGAATAATCGCAGAGAATACGTTACCTTAAAAAATACACATGCCGTGGTGTAAATTACAGTTTTTCGAGATTTTCAACAAGCGGACTCAAGGAGTTGCCTCTGTTTTTCGTATAGTGGTATTAGGCAAGGCCACCAAAAGGAAAATCAAATTGACCGTGTAGGGCGAAAGCAACGCACCACTCAAAAATAGATAGAAAAACAAGAGTAACGCACTTAAAACCTTATCGTGAGATCCGACGAACAAGGCAAGACAAAAGAACGTTAAGAATCCGACCGTTCCAATAACACCATATTCGAATAGCAGTTTTGCCCAGGCCGGATCAAATGATGGCAGGGAAGCTATCTCAATAAAACTCCTGATTGAGCCAGGGCCTCTACCTAATAGGAAATTCGTAAAATTGTTTAATTGATATTCGTTAAGAAGATAGAATGGTCCGATAAATCGTTCGAATCCACTGGAACCGGTGGAAGAAAACTCATCGGCTCTTTTGGTGATCATTTCAAGATTGATGATATCACCAAAAGATATCGCTAATGAGATAATCCCTATCGTCATCAGAACATAACCAAATTGCTTTCGGGCGACAAAAATCACCGGTAAAAATAACATCAATAACATTAGCCCTGTCCCCGAGTAAGACAACAAAATTGCGATGCAAAATATAATGAGTCGCCACCGAAATCGAAAACATAATAATTCAATGGTAATAGCAATGGAAAGAAACTGCGAAAAGGTGGAGGGCTCCAGGAAAAAGAAACCATTGCTTTTGAATATTGTAGATCCATATTCGAGAGGGACAAGCGTATTATAATGAGGCATCAAAAATTGGTCGGGAATCAGACCATAGAAGGTAAATAAAAAGGGTGAATGAAAAATAAACTGCAGACCGAATTGAGCGATGCCGATAATGGCTAAATTCAGCATAATCGTCTGATAGATATCAATAATATTTGTAAATTCTGTTTTTGACGTTTCCAGGGAAGTAATATAGGGTAGGTATAAAACCAACAGCAACCCAATAGATGTCATATGGACATTGCCGTCGCTGAAAAAACTAGTCGCAATAAGGATCGCTCCCATGAATAAGAAGGCAATCAAACGTAATTTGTCAATTTTTATTTGCTTGGAAGCAAGCAAATAGGCTGAAATAGCAAAAATAGTGATGAAGTGGAGCTGTAAGGGGAATGGGCCGAGAGGGAGGGCGAATCTTTGGAAGATGGTTCCGCTCAGGAACATTAGTCGAAACCAAGGGCGCATATTCCCGAGGAGGGGTGGTGGTTGGGTGATCAAGAACTCGGACTAGGGGGTCGGTTGTGTATTTAATTGAAAAAATCAGATGTTGTTTAAAACTTTCTGATAGATTTCAATGGTTTTACGAGCGCTTTCATCCCATGTGAATTTTAAAGAACGTTGATATCCCTGCTTTCCAAGTTGATCGCGCTTATCGCGATCATCCAATAGCAGTTTTATGCCGCCAGCGAGACTTTCGGGGGTTTGATCTACAAGAATGCCTGCATCGCCGATAACTTCGGGTATGCTGCTAACATTTGTTCCGACTACCGGTTTCTTGCATGCCATCGCTTCCAGAAGAGGCAGTCCGAAGCCCTCATAGTCTGATGGGTAAACGAAAATATCCACTCCATTATAAAATTCGTTCATTGCATCCTCGGGAACGAATCCTAAAAATCGGATATCCGCTGCCTTTGTCGATTCCGCGTGATGTTCTAATTTGGAAAAAAGAGGACCATATCCGCCGATTCTTAGTTCTATATTCGGATAATCGGGTTTGAGTAAGGCATAGGCATCTATCAATCGGTCTACCCGTTTTCTTATAGCGAACTTGGTTAAACAGCCAATAATTATTTTGTTGGATTTCTTAGGAATTTGTTTTGGAAAAAACTTTTTGTGGTCTACACCATTGTATACGACATGGATTTTTTCGGGATTGATGGAACAAGCAATTAGATCTGATTTCGATGCCTCCGATACGGTAATAATAGCTGCGTTATTATTCCGTAACGCCAAAAACGCTATATGGTGATACATCCGCCATATCGGATTTCGATCCTTGGGGTAAACATAGGGAATGGCGTCGTGGATGGTGACAATAATAGGTTTTTTGCACGCGATTAGGGCTCCGAGTCCTGAATCCAAGTAATCGCCATGGTAGAGATCAGCTGTTGCTTTTCTGAGGTGTGAAGCAATCCATAGGGGCGAGAGGATTTCCGACGAACGATGCTCGGGTACATCGACGTTTACGAATTTGATTGTTTCGTCTATCTTGACTAATGCGTCGTAAAGATATTTGGAATAACTGCCTATTCCCACACCGGGTTTGAATCGTGAAATCAGGTTTACGGTCATTTTTGTGTTCATGGGAAAGCGGATCTCTGGTTTCTAATAATAGTTCCAATCCCGGAATAGAATAGGAAAATATGAAATTGAATGATTCTACCAATGCGTTGCAAATCAACAATAGCGGTGCCGCTGATGAAACGAAGTGTCGATTGATTTTCCCCCGGTCGATTCTTAGTTGCTTTAGTATTTTTCACGGGTGTCAAAATCCGTTGTCGCGGTTAGGATTGGTGCTCTTGCTCCTGATAACGATGTTTTTTCCAATGAGTTTGTGCTCAGCTGAATATATTCCTATGCCTCTACCGATTATAGGGAAAGCTTATCAGTTGGTTAAGAATTGGGATTTCGGTAAAAACATTGCTGAAACGAAACAGCTATTCCAAGAATTTCATAGCCGATATATCTATTCGCAGGGCACACTCGATTATTTATTCGCCAACGGCGAATGGCAACGATATCGGGAATATGAACAACATCGAATTATCGGGGAGAACTTGCACTTAATCGCCACTGTCACAAAAGGATTATTCGATGGCGGAATAGCAAGTGGAATGATTCGATCCCGGTGGTCTGGTCGGTACGGATATTTTGAAAGTAGAATGAAAGTACCGAAAGGGCGGGGATTGTGGCCTGCATTTTGGTTGAACCCCGAGGATGGAAAATGGCCACCGGAAATTGATATCGTTGAAATAGTCGATAATGGCGATGGTGCAACGCGTAAGAGTTTCCATTTTCTACATTCGGCGGGAGACCAACACTCAATTAGTCTTTTTTCTCGCCTGAACGATGCGGGCGCTTATCGGCCAGGCTTTGATTTTTCCGAAGACTTTCATGTGTTCGCTGTTGAATGGACCGTCGATAAAGTTAAGCACTATGTGGACAATAAACTCATATCAAAACGCCGTTTTGATTGGAGGCACAAGGACGGATCCGGCGGTGGTCCAGCACATATCATAATGAATCTCGCGGTGGGTGGGCACTGGCCGGGCGAACCCGAGTCGGAAAAGATTTTTCCAGCTATACTGGAGATTGATTATATTCGGGTTTGGCAAGCCAGATCTTTGGCTCGTTAGTATCGCAACGATTATTTGATGGAATCGGGTTCGGGGAAAGGGACAATTCAATGACAACAACTCCGGCTTAAAATGGTTTCATTTCGCTACTGCTATTTTGCGTGAAGAGCCTCCCGCCCCTATTACCGAGTCCCGAATTTGGAGTGAAATTAAGATTGCCCAAAGGAATTGAGGAGTTCAATTCCAATTCTGGATTTTTTCAAGTTTGAATACTAGATTGATCTAAAAAGACTATGAAAATAGCGATAATTGACCCTTCGCTGTTCACAATTCCATACGATAGGGAACTTTGCGATGCGCTTGCAAAAAAAGGCGATACCGTGCATTTATATGGTTGTCCACTGCTAATAGGCGAAAATCTATCGTTGGCCGAAACCTGTTTTCACCCTTTCTTTTATCGATTTATCCATTACGTCGACGGATTTACGAAAGGTATACGACTTTTTTTAAAGGGCATCCATCACATCTTCTCGATGCTGTGCCTCATTGCTGAATTATCTCGGCTTAAACCCGATATAATTCATTTTCAATGGTGTCCATTACCCATGGTCGACCGTTGGTTTTTACCAGGGTTCAGAAAAATTGCATCACTTATTCTCACGGTTCACGATACGACGCCCTTCAATGACGACCCGGCTTCTTGTCTTCAGCGGATCGGAACAGAGCGTATTCTGGCACTGTTTGACCGGTTAGTTGTCCACACCCATCGGAGTATTTCCCGGCTTCGCTCCGTATCAATACCCGAGGATCGAATTACCGTTGTTCCCCACGGCATTCTCAGTCATGACAGTCTAACGGATGTTGCAAACGCAGACTCTACGGTAGAGTCAAATAATGACACTGGTGATGTGTTGTTTCTTCAATTCGGTAAGATCAAGCCGTATAAGGGGATTGATCTGTTAATTCGCGCCGCCGCGAAAATGCCGGGTGATGTGCGGAATCGGTGTCGGTTTTTGATTGTAGGTAAAGCCTATATGGATGTCCTTCAACTCCATGAAATGTGTGAGCAACTGGGTGTTGGAGAACGTTTTAGTTTCGATCTCCGTTTTGTTGATGATCATGAGATCGCCGGTTTATTTCATCGGGCCGACGTGTTGCTGTTTCCTTACAGAGAGATTGAAGCCAGCGGTGTATTAATGGCGTCGCTAGCAGCGGGACGGCCTATTGTCGCCACCCGGATCGGTGTGTTTGATGAATTGTTGGAAAACAACGAGCATGGATTGCTAGTCCAACCTGAAGATCCCAGTGATTTGGCGGACGCTTTGATGAAGATAGCGTTGGAGAAAGACCAACGCATTCGGATGGGCAAAAATGTCAGAAAATTGTTTGATCGGATTCCGAATTGGTCTGAAATCGCCGACGTGACCCGAAAGCTTTATCAAGATCTAATTGACGAGCGGCAGTGGCCGAATTATCTCGAAAATGGATCCTTGGCGCATCAGAAAAGAGCTATCCTGAAGTAAGTTAGACAGGTCCAATAACCTGATTAAGATTTTTCAGGGTACTTCGCCGCGTAGATATCCAATACACAATTTTCAATGACTGAAGCTGCCCTAAATATACTATTTATCTGTAATAAATCCCCGTATCCCCCCCCCGCGAGGGCGGGCCCATTGCAATGAATACCCTGATAGAGGGATTAGTCAGCGCCGGTCATCGGGTAAAAGTACTGGCTATCAATACCAATAAATATTCGGTTGAACCTAGGGATATACCTCAAAATTACCGGAACAGAACCGGCATTGAGCTGGTTGACATCGATCTGAGCGTTAAGCCCATACCCGCGTTTATCAATTTACTGAGCAATAAGTCTTATCATGTCGCACGGTTTGTTGCTGATAATTTTAGAAAAAAACTTATTGAAGTATTAAAGGTATCGAAATTTAATGTTGTTCAGATCGAAACATTGTTTATGTCACCCTATATCGAAACCCTGCGAAAATATTCAAAGGCTAAGATTGTCTTAAGGGCTCACAACATAGAACACCTCATTTGGCAACGACTGGCAAAAAGTACTCGCAACCCCTTAAAGGGATTCTACCTTAATCATTTAGCGACTACGCTTAAAAACTACGAATATAACATCTTGGATGCTTATGACGGGATCGTTCCCATAACCCGCAAAGATTCAGATTTTTTCGGTTCAGCCTGTAACAAGCCAGTCATCCCAATATCGTTTGGAGTCAATCCGGATCAATGGTCGCTCAACGAAACTGACCCGATTGAGAACGCCTTATTCCATATCGGTTCGATGAACTGGTTGCCTAATGAGGAAGGTATAAAATGGTTTTTAAGCGAAGTTTGGCCACTTCTTCATCAAACACTGCCCAGTCTTAAGTTATATCTTGCCGGAAGAGAGATTCCCACATGGCTTAGGGAATTACAGCTAAATAATGTGGAAGTTGTCGGTGAGGCGCCCAATGCCCAGGAATTTATTCGTTCAAAATCAATTTCTATTGCACCGCTTTTGTCGGGTAGCGGTATTCGCATCAAGATTATTGAAAGCATGGTCATGGGGAAGGCCGTGATTGCGACAACGATCGGTGCGGAAGGGATAAATTATACGAGGGGGAAAGACATTATGATTGCGGATACGCCGGAGGCATTTCGCGAAGCCGTTAAATATCTGTACGAGAACCCCGAACATCGAATCAAAATCGGAAATAATGCAAGGAGGTTGATCCTGGAAGAACATAACAATCCAGCACTGGTCGAACGACTGGGCAATTTTTATCGGGAAATATTGTGAATTTTCGGTTTGAAATCAATAGCTAGGCGATGAGAATTTTAGTATTACTTTCCCGCGTTCCGTATCCAACCGAAAAGGGTGACAAGCTTAGGGCTTTTTACCAGATCAAGGAGCTTTCAAAGAACAATGAAATTATTTTATTCGCATTAAACTCTGAGCGAAATCTGAGTAAACAAAAAGCTTTTGCCGCATTAAAGCCGTATTGCCATTCAGTTTTTTTCTACGACCTTCCTTGGTATGGAATTGTTTGGAATATTGTGTTGGCCTTTTGTAAAAAGCAACCGCTACAAACGGGTTTTTTTTATAACACCAACGCGGCTCGGAAGTTAAATCAACGGATTGACGAATTTCGACCGGATCATATTTATTGCCAATTATTGCGAACCGCGGAATACGTTAAGAGTATTCCAATTCCAAAAACACTCGATTACCAGGATGCATTTTCCTATGGCGTCAAACGACGGATTGCCAAAGCATCTTTTTTTATGCGGCCTTTGCTGAAAATGGAGTTCAAGCTAATGCAGCGATACGAAAATCGGGTTTTCGACGAGTTCGATAACAAGACCATTATTTCAATTCCGGATCGCGAATTAATCTCCCACCCGGGAAAAGAAAATATCCACATTATCCCGAATGGAGTCGACCATGAATTTTTTAGGCCTAGTAACGCGGAGAAACATTACGAATTGGTTTTTACCGGGAATATGGCTTACCCACCCAATGTAGATGCGGCTTATTTTTTGGTCAACGAAGTGATGCCACGGATATGGAAAGTAAAGCCAAACGCCAAACTAATGCTCGCCGGGGGCCACGCCAAATCAGAGAGTAAGGTCATTAGCATCGGATAAGATTAAAGTCACCGGTTGGCTTGATGACATTCGCGACGCCTATGCTGATCTCGGCAGTCGTGAGTTAACAGCGAGAAAAGCGGGGCAAAACTACCCTCTCCATCGTAGTATGTTTGATGAAAAATTTTGAAGATCGCAGAGAATTAGAGCATAGAACGCCTCATTCAGTTTAATCGTCATCTATTTCATCGGAAACAGCCATCAAGCGGGCACGGATCTGTTGAATCATGCCATTTTCCTCAAGTCGAAAGAATTGTTTGAGGAACAATGGCGCTAAAATTTGCTTGACGGTTTTCTCCGATGGCAAATCACGCGATTGAGTGCGAAGATAAAGCGAGTGCTCAGACCAAATCGTATCTTGATACTGGAGCGCAATCAATTGCATTAATCCCAAGGCAATGGAGGCACAGAGCACGAAGATTTCATAGGCTCGCCAGCACGCTTGAACGGTATGAATATCCTGGGGCTGTGGGGCTTTGAGAAGACGATTGGAAAAGGGGCGTCTAGAATGTTTTGGCAATTTTTTAGTCCAAAAACGAAATTTAAAGGCGCCGATCACATGCTTTAACATCGCGAACATGATTTCAATGCGGGTTCTAGCACAATACAGTTCAACGGCATCAATGGCTGACAGCGTTAAATCGGAACTCATTAGAACCATTGGGCCTTTTGAGGTGACGGCGAGAATAAATAACACCTGATCAGCGATGGGCCGCCATAACAGTGTAAGCGTCATAACCCGGATGGATTCGGTTTTACCGTAGACTTGACAGGTCACCGTCTCAAACAAATGAAGGTGGTCGAAGCATTCTCTTAAACACACTTTCTCGCCATAGAGCGGCTGAGGTCCGGGTCGAGAGGCGGGTTTCGGTGGCGCGGGGAAATAACCCACATAGCTATTCTTGGCTTTGACCAGCACCTCAACCCACCGCGCCTGATGCTGGATTGAATAATAGTGGCAAGCTCGAAATACGCCCCCGGTTGAAAAAAAGGCATCCAACACCAAATAACACAGACAGTGATTCGTCACCGCAAAATGAATCGCCATGGCCACCAAGCGGTCGGTGAGCTTGATCCGACATGGATTATCGCGCTCGTCGTTCAACCCTAAATGAGCCCATCCCTGATGAATTTGAAGCTGCAAAGGACAACAAAAACAAGCGGATAACGACCCGATCAAGATGCCAATGCTGCCCCAACATTGGGCCCGAAAATAGCCGGGTTTCGTTTGCGTCTCCGATGACTCGTGCATCGATACCACGCCGGGCATCTTGCGTCCATCTTTGATCACCGCGGTATGGTCACCCAGAAGTATCGCTCGTCCAGCTACTTCAACGGATTTTCCTTGGCGATTCACAAAATCTTGCCAAGCATCGAGCAACGCCCCATAGACATACGCTTTGGATCTAAAAAAACGGAGCAAGCGGTAATAACCAAGTTCATCTAATAGCCAGAAACGACACAACGACGTCACGCCGATCATTTCTCCTGCCCCCATAAATCCAATCACAATGGCGCAGAACAACAACCAAGTACTCGATCTGGAAAAAACGCTTTGAAAGCTTTCTAAACTCTGAGAAATATACTGTTGCACGGGGTCTCCTCCTTCCATCTGTACTTCTACAAAGAAAAGAAGGATCCGTGTTTTTTTAGCAAATGTCTAGTCGTAATTATCGATTTCTATTTTCTACACTACTCATCTTTTATGAACACCAGTGGGCAATCTTAAAGCGCAGAGCTATCAATGGGTGATAAGACTTTCTTACGTTGGTCGAGGTGACACATCGAAAAAATGAATTCAGGGCCTGAATAGTTACGTCAAATCGGATAGAACTCGTGACTGACGAGATGCTGATGCAAAGATCTTTATTGCGCCCATGCGAATCGGCATTGGTTTACAAAACAAATTGCTTGAAGCTATGTCGATGAGAATTCCTTCCATTGCAACACCTTTAGCTAATGACGCATTGAGCGCCCAAGTTGGAAAGCAAATTCTAGTGGGTGAAAATTCTGAACAATTAGCCAACCAAGTCATCGCTTTACTTGACGATCAGAAACTCTACCAGCGCATCGCCGAAAATGGTCATGCATTCGTAAAGCAGAATTATAGCTGGAAGGAAGCAACCGACAAACTTAACAAGATCATACATACTAAACATTCCTGTTCTAGGATAGCCTCCTAGGAGGCTGTCCTAGAATAGGAGTCGTAACGAGGGAAAGCGGTTTTGAGGCCATTTTTTCGATTAAATGAGGCGAATACTTGCTGTATTTAACGAATTTAATCGAGAAAATGGGCCAAAACCCGCTTTTCCGCAGTAGGCTTTCTATTCTAGGATAGCCTCCTAGGTAATACAAAGTGGATGAACCTGAGTATTAGATGCTGGATGTTCAGTGCATTTGTGGAGCTTAACGCAGTAGCTTATGCGGCATACTATTCCCCAGTAGAAATCTCGCGCTAAATTTAGGCTAGCGTTGTTGTGAAGCAAAGTAATTCCCACCATGTCCTAAGTGACAAATTGTAAGAATACCGATTATTGAAAAACTATTTATGAAAAATTTAATGCGACGGGTTGCGCATTCCGGCATGTGGTCAACCATTCAAACGTTTGGTAACAATATTTTTCAGCTTATAACCTTTCTGTTTTTAAGCCGGTTATTAGGCCCCGAAAATATCGGTATCGTTGCGATCGCGGATATACTTGTCGAACTTTTAATTGTGTTCGTGCGTTTCGGTCTTCCGGAAACGATTATTCAACAGACCAATTTGACGGACCGAAAAACGAATACGGCATTTTGGACAGTAACTTGTCTTGGGGTTTTTAGCGCTCTGTTCGCGGTGAGTATATCGGGTTATCTAGCAAGGCTATTTGCTTTCCCTTCTTTGGAAAGCGTTGTAACAGCACTCGCGGTCGTACCATTGATTGCTTCGTTGTCGATAATTCATGAAGCGCGGCTGATGAGAAAGTTCGGTTTTAAGACATTGGCATTTTGTGCTCTTATCTATAATCTGATATCCGGGGTCATCGGAATTTCGATGGCATTCTACGGTTTCGGGATTTGGAGCCTGGTTGCTCAGCGGATAATTGCTACTTTGATCCTAACAATATGGACTTGGCGGGCCTTTCCCTGGAAACCTGGGTTCGGTTTCTCTTTTGAAGAACTTCGTGTTATGACGCGTTTCGGCAGAAACATTTTGGTTACCGCCTTGCTATCACGAATCAACAACAGAATGGTCGAAATCATATTGGGTTTATTTTTCAACGCAGCTACCGTGGGTTATTATCGTGTAACCTGGCGTTGTTTGGATTTTATGATCAGAATGACGAGTATTCCTTTGGCCTCCATTGCGCTTCCCACCTTTTCTCGTTTGAAAAACAATGCAACCGATTTTAAATTTGTATTTTTGAAGATGCTTCAAGTATTTTCCATCGTCAGCTTCCCATTATTTATTGGATCGATTGTTGTAGCACCCGATCTAATACAATCCCTTTTCGGTTCGGAATGGCGATTGAGTGGAGAGCTCCTACAGATTTTTTGTATCGCGGGAATACCATTAAGTTTTATGAAATTTGTATGGCCAACTCTGGCTTCTTTAGGACATGCGAATTGGGTCGCTAGAACCAATATTGGTCTTGTTGTTTTCGGCGGGGTTTTTGTCGTTGCATCAGCACCCTTTGGCGTAATTGCCGTTGCATGGGCCAACGTTTTGAGGACACTGTTGGCAATACCTGTCGTATTCATTTTACTAAATCGAGCGGCGAAGATTGGTTTTCCGAGTATTTTTCAGACAACCAAAGTCCCCGCCGTAGGCGCGCTGGTAATGTTTAGTTTGCTTGTTAACGTACGGGAATATATGACATTCGAGATCGATTCGATTCTCAATGTGATCGTTGTGGTTTTGCTGGGTATATTTATTTATGCGGCTATTTTAATGGTGTGTTTTAAATCGTCTCTTCCGGCTGTGAGGCAGTTGCTTCGAACGCAAAAATCAATGCGAACCCAGAGTGGTAGTTAAACGTTTCTTCAAAAATCACCCGTTTTTGCGGGTGGTACTTGATTCCTTGTTGTGGAAGGTGTCGGGCAAAACGATGCTATTCGACAACTAAAATACAACCAGGTGCCACCACCCGTAAACTTAAACCCTTCCTCAAATACTTGGATGTATGAATAACGAAACGGATTATAACTCTGGGGTAGGTCGGTTAATATAGATAGCGCGAGTAATAAACCAGATAATAGGAAGGAAAAACCATTAATTTCCATTATGTTTTTATATTGACGTACAAACAGAGTTCCTGCAACAATGGCGTATAAGAGATAACACAATTTTTCATTAACATATCGATCATGAATCATGAAAAAATCATCAATAGCTAAAATCACTGATAATATACCGACTAAAAACAGTAACTCTCTTTTGCTGCCTTTATTGACTAACTGACTAGTTATAGCGCTAAAAAAACAAATTGCGGCCGAGGAAACCCATAGCCAAATGCCTACATTAGATACAAAACCAAGAAAACTTGATTGTCCATTCTGTTGTGCCGGATCCCTCAGGATTTCCATGAGATCAAACCCTATCGTCCATCATCCTACCAGAGAAAAACCATAAAATAACAATGCTGAAATAGCCGCAAATAAAAAGCAGTGCGACATTTTTTCCGTGGTGAATATTTGTTTCAAGTGCATGGTGGAATAAGACATAAGTATCCTTTTAAGACTAATCTAATTATATTAACGTTTAATCGGGTGTTGTTCGCTTAACGACCGTTTGGTGAAGGTTATGAGAGAGAAGAAAAAGTAATTGGAGATTAGTATAGCGAAGAAGGTTTCTAAATTTGAAAAGGCGATTGGATGAATCGTGGAGGTAAATCCAACGATGATGAAGGCGATAGGTATAACTAAATAAGAGTTTCCCCAATAATTGAAATCATTATGCCATGTGCTACATAGTTTACCAGACCAGTATTCAAATGCTGCATAAAAAGCCATCGCTAATACGCCAACCGATATTAATAAACTGGTGTCTAAAGATAACCGGTTCAGTATAAATAGAAAAGGGACTAATCCTTTGCTACATCGAAGTAGAAAAAATGTAACAAGTCGAAATGTTTCTTTTGAAAAACAGTGAAACACGTAGAAAATCAGAGTAAATATGTGCCCCATGAATGTGATACTGGAAAAATTACCGTAAAACAAGGTATAGATAGAAGACAAGGTAACCATACGGATCGAAACCGCGAATAATACAACTTTTAAGTCGATTGCTTCCTCATAGATTGTTTTTTTGACTTCGGATCGCTCGAATTGAATGCCGATTAAATCAGTCAATATATAGCCGCTTTCATAAATCAACATAAATGCAATCAGATGCAAAAGAAATCCTGTTGAATCAAGTGAGTCGATCTGGAAGTAGATAAAGACCATAATCCATAACCAAAAACGAAAAAGATCGAAAATAAAACGCAGCAAAGCGGAACGCAGTGAAACATTTGTGCGATAAACTTCACGCTTTACCGCATAAAAAAGCGGAATGATTAACTCAATCTTCATCAAAGATCCATGACTTCATGTGTATTTACTTAGGCAATATTAATCAGCTTATAATGCGGCTTTTTAGAAAGTCCTAGTGCCGGAGAATACGATAGTTACTTTCGTGTAATGCCCAAATGACGGACGATCTCCATCACTGTGGACGTCGAAGATGGAGAACATATCATCGTCGCGGGAACGTAGATTATGGGCCCCAAAGAGATTAGGATGAGTGTCAAAATCATAGGTCCGGCCGTCGTGTCGAAGTGCATGCGAACCGCAAAAAGCACACCAAACATAACGACCGCGGCGATACCGGGGGAAGCTATAGCTGCGGATATGCGCCGGATTTTTATCCCTGATGTGCGCTTTAGTAAATAAAATGCAATTGGGAACGCTAAAATCGTCGAGATCGAGAATGCCAGTGCGACTGCCTTTACCCCGTAGGGGGCAGCGATTACCGTACACGTTGCGCTAAAGATTAATAGAGCGATATTAGTACGAGCGACCCAGTCGGCCCGACCCAAAGAAGAGAGTGTCGGCCAAAAAAAATCCAACAAACTTGCCGGGATAAGGGCTAAACATAGGATTTGGAGTAAATGACCACTTTCGAGCCACTGTTGGCCGAATGCGAGAGTGATCAAATCGGGAGCGATGATAATTGTTCCGAGGCACACCGGAAAGGTGAGAATTGAACAAAACTGTGTCATCCGTAAAAAAGCGGTTTCAAATCCTTGTTTGTTGTTCTTTAAACGGGAAAAAGTCGGTAATGCGATCGCAACGAGCGGGGCGCTCGTTGCATCGGCCAGAAAATCAAAACAACGTCTTGCCAAACGATAATAGCCGACCGTTGTCGCGTTGAAAAGCAAACCCAATATAAGTTCGACAAGGCGGTAATTTAGTGGGACAAGTACGGCGCTTAGCATGATATGGCGGCCGAAATTCCATAAAGAGCGAAATTCCGTGAAATCGAAATGGAATCGGGGCCTCCATGGGAAAACCAGCCATGTACCCAGTGTTAGGAGCGACATTTCCGTGATGCGCATTGCCACCAGACTCCATAAACCGAAACCAAGGAACGCCAGGGTGAGGGCAAGTATTCCCGCGATTGCGTTTGCGACCAGCGCAATAACGGCCAAAGGCTTAAACCCAAATTTTCGCATTACACGGGCTTCGTGTATTACCGATAATGAAGAAATAAAGGGTATAACGGCAATTACCGAAATAATGCTTTCCAATTCTGGTATTTCGAATATAGCGGCGATGTAACCCGAACAGAAGAAAGCGAAGGCGCTGGTCAATGCACCCATCAGAAAAACAGTCCAGAATGCGGTTTCGGATTTTTTTTCTGAAACATCATTTTGTTGAATAATGGCTTCCGGAATCCCGAAGCGCATAAACAGAATCAAGAGTTCAATGACGATATCGGCAAGAGCAACAATTCCGATGATGCTCGGGCCCAACAAGCGGCTTAAAAACAGGAAAACCGCAAATTGAAAAAACTGTTTGCCGAATGTCTGGACGGTGGACCAAATCCCTGAATTAATGACTTTATTTTTTAGGTCTTCCATAATTTAAAGGGATAATTCAGGTCGAATCGGAAACAAAACTACTCAATCATTTAAGCGGACCGAAGTTGAGGGTTCCCAGGTTTGAAAGGTTTCTCCACGAATCGATTGAATTACCCCGATACCCGTAGCTGTGCATGCCATGACCAAGTCCAATAGTTTGGCAAAGAATTTAATTCCGGACAGCCGTGCAAGCACACCGAAAGTTATGATGCATAGCCAAAACAATCCCGCCCAATACGATAAATCAACCATGATTAACCAGGTGGTCAGAAAGAATGAAGACAACAACAGCCAAAAAATGCATAACCAGCGAATGAATTTGTGGGAAATATATTTGTAAAGATTCCACCAACCCAGCTGTTTTAACCGGGGCCAAAGCAATCGATGGACATTCATAGCCTGGCAGGCGATCCGAATCTTTCGTGAGAACTCGTCCTTTGAACTGCTTGCTGATTTTTCGAAAGCGTTAACATCGCCACTGCGTACAATACGATAACCATCACATAAAATCCGCAACGAAACGTACATGTCATCAATGATATCGTCGGGTACCGGATGATGAAGGTTGCGGCGAATGGCGAAAATAGAACCGTCCGCTCCCATGACCGATCCGGTATCGTTTTCTAATTGTTTGATCGCTTCTTCCTGGCGCCAATAGGCCGACCCAACTTCAGCGGTTGACGACTCGTCGTTGATATACTTCAAGTGGCCGCAGACGCAACCCACCTCGGGGGTGGCAAAGCAGTCGGGGAGTTTCCCTAGCGTGTTCGGATCCAGCAATACATTGGCATCGGTAAATACGATGATATCCTACTGAATCATCGACACAAGTTGGTTCATTCCGGCGCTTTTACCGGTCCGTTGATCGGCTATTTTAAGCGTGAAAAGATTGGTATGTTGCTTTAAGATTTCGGCGGTACGATCCGTGGATGCATCGACATAGATATAAATTTGGAGCGACGGAATTTTCTGTTTGATCGCCTTGAGGTTTTTGATTTTCTCATGAAGAACCGCTTCTTCATTATATGCGCAGAAACACAGTGCCATCGATAGGGGAGAGGATGGGGACTTTTGATTGACGGACGATGGATAAAAAAACTGTTTTGCGATCCATAAGCTCAATGGATACGTCACAAAGGGGTGGATAGCGAACAGAAAAAAGACTACTGATAAATCCAATATCAACATTTTTAACCTTAATTAAAGAGGGATCGGTTATGTTTCGGCGGATTCGGCATAGTATGAGTAATAGGCGTGAGGACTCTTCCAATCGTTGATAATAAAACCGATTAAATTCGTCCCCGATTGTTTTAAATGGCTTAGACCTGTTTCGATTTCATACATGGTGTTGGTATTTTGGCGGACGACCAACAAGGTGCTAACGTTAAGTTGCCCGACAAGCATGGCATCGGCCACGGATAACACCGGAGGCGTATCGATTATGACGTGGTCGTACTCCAAAGTAAGTGCGTCTATCAATCGACTGAATTGATCGGTGGTCAGCAATTTGAATGGGTCGGGATGCGCCGAACCACGCGCAATATAGTCAAGCTCCAGGTTTTCGGCCCGCTGCATCACTTTTTTGGTTTTGTCGCTTAGAATTTCTGAAAGCCCCGGCTCCCCCGTGTGCCTCCGAAAATTTTGTGGATTCTCCCTTTGCGTAAATCGGCATCGACGACAACGACGCGTTTAGTGGGAGATGACAGTAGGGCCGCGAGGTTGGAAGATATGAACGATTTTCCAGCTCCGGGGGTAGAGCTGCAAATCATAATGGCTTTGGTTGATTTTAAGGCATGTATTCCGCTCATTGCCGCCAGCAAACTCCTCAGACTTTCCATGCTTTTATCATTTGGATGGGATGTGGCAAGCAAACCTGGATTTGGCAAATCATTGGGCGAGGATGAACGGCCTAATTTTTTTTGCCGCTTACTGTGGGGGACAGTCGCGAATACCGGTAGCCCAAAACGCCTGGTGAGGGTCATCGGGTCGGCAACTTTATTTTTGACGAAATGACCAGTCATTACAATTAAGGGGCCAAGGAACAAGCCCAGTAACGTCCCCAACGTCAAGATCGTCCCGAACTTTGGCCATTCGGGTTTTTCTGGGATTATGGCGTAATCCACAACGTCGACATAGGCAGCGTCACTGAGTGCTTCGACCTCAAGTTCTTGCACTTTGGAGAGTAGCGCAGTGTAAAGTTCGTTGTTCACCGTGGCATCGCGTGTCAAACGAGCCAATTCCTTTTGTGTATTCGGTAATGCCTGGGTTCGTTGAAGATACGACTGCAGCGTTTGATTCAAACGTGCAATCTGTCGATCAATCGCTATGATTTTTTGATGCCGTGTACGAAACCGCAGGCGTAATTCGTCTTTCTCCTGGTGTATCTGAAGTAATTTGTTTTCAATTTCGGACGTACGCTCCAGCAACACCTTTGTCTCCGTTGCCAGATCGACCGAATGATGGAGAGTTCGATACTGGTTTAATTTTTCCTCCGAAGCGTCTAATCGTGCTTTTATGGGCACAAGTTGGCGTTCTAGGAATTTGAGTTTCTTGGTGGCTCTAGCGGCATGGGGCTGACTGACATAGCCCTTATAGGTGTCTACAACAATATTGAGCGTTTCACTTAACTCGATGGGGTCCGATCCCTCTAGCAATAACTGGATGACGTTGGAGCCTTTACGGACCTCACGGATCGCCAGATCTTCCGCCAGTTTTTCGATTGCGGAGAAGCGGGATGATTTTTTTAGCTCGAATTCCATGGCAGGTTGATCGGGCATACTTTCGACTTTAAGAACGAGCTTTTGTCCTGCGCCAAGATCAAATACAGATTCCGATCCAACGACGCCCTTTCCCGGTAGTTCGTCATCATCGATCGAAAGTGCGTATTGATGATGGGATGTTACAGTCAATGTGAATCTTGTTCCCAAAACATCATCGGGTACATCAAAGACCGAAATGTCCGGACGATCCAATAACCACCGATGCTGATAACGAGCCACCCGTTTTTTCAAGTTTACAAAAAAATTCAGTGATTTTTCCGTGGTCTTTGAGAGGTCATCAATTTGCCAAAAGGTCGGAAATTTCGGGGGATACACTTGAATGGTTCTACGGCTCTGATCAACGGTTTGCCCTAAAATATTTCGCGACCGAATAATCGTGATAACTCGCTCGAATGCGGATTCCTCAATTTGTCCATTACTACCGTTAGCCAACAAATCGGCGAAAGACTCCCGTTGTTGATCAATCGAAAGTAGCGCTGTTGTTTGATAAACTGGCGCCATACTGAAGAAATACAGGGTTGAAACAACAAGCGAAAAGACCAATACGAAAAAGAGCACCCACTTATGTCGAGCGAGAATGCGCCAAATACCGCCTAAATCTATTTGATTCGGGGACTGTGGAGAATTTTGAGGTATTCCACTTATTTCATGGGTATCGTTCAAGATGTTTGAAGCAACCATAAGGCCTATAGGTTATTTAAAAGTGACAGTACAATTCCGAAGTATTGGCGATATCTGTTCATTTAATGTCTCTATTCGCGTAAACTCATGGATATTCGTTAACGAATCGTTTCGAGGTTGACGGCGCCATTCACCGGTTTTAATACGCGTGTTTATTGATAAAACCCGTGAAAAGGGTCTTGATCGCTATTTTGATATCGAATACAAGCGACCAATGTTGAATGTAGAAAAGATCGTATTCGATACGTTTATCTAGATTGGTATCGCCGCGCAAACCATTTACCTGAGCCCAGCCGGTAATTCCAGCTTTGACCATATGTTTTTTCATGTAGTTGGGTATTTGATGCTTAAATTCTTCGGTAAAATACGTACGTTCGGGTCGAGGCCCAATGATCGACATATCCCCCACTAAAACGTTGATGAACTGCGGTAATTCATCCAGACTTGTTTTTCGCAAAAAACTACCGAAGGCGGTTGCGCGGTTTTCGCCCAGACCGGACCGCTTTTCTGCTCAACGGTGACCGGCATGCTTATGAATTTCAACATGCCAAATTTCTTATTATTCCAGCTTACCCGTTCCTGGCGGAAAAAAATGGGGCCGGAGAGCTTAATTTGACGCCGATCGCGATTGCGATCATTAAGGGACTCAACATGGCGAGCGCGGTAGCCGCGACACAAAAGTCCTCGATCGCTTTAAGTTGCCGATTTATTCCTTGTTCTAGGGGGGTGGAAAGGATATACAGAACCGGTATCCCCGCGATTTCAGTAATAGTGGGAATGCTTATACCAAACATTTCGGAGTCGAAAATAATTCGGGTTGTGACTGGAATATGCCGTAATTCATGGAGGAGTTCCTGGATTCGTTCGGAGGCCATTTGTGGATAGGTTATCCATACCTGTTCCACGTTGTGACGCTCGATTATTCTTTCGAGATCTTGGATCGATCCGAGGTAGGTGACTTCGCATTCAAGGTTTCGGGGGGCCTTGCGGTCATCGACGTATCCCTTGACATTAAAACCGCTCCACGTTGAATTCACTAAATGCATGGCGGCGGTGACTCCATGCTTCGACAACCCAGCTAAAATAATATGTTTTTTATTAAATCCATGGCGGCGGATTTGATCGAGTGTATTTCGAATAATGATTCGGGTGAAAATCAAAAGCATCCACCCGATACCCATCCATTGAAAAATCCAATTCCCACTTTCTTCGGGTTCAATTAAAGGGTGGGTGAGGAAGTGCAAAATGGCGATTAAAGAACTCGCGGCCACAAACCAAGCTTGTGTTAAAACCCATACTTGGTGGGTAATGGAAACACCGCGCCAGGGTTTGTAGACCCCAAAGGAGTTAAAAGAAAGGGCTGTCACGAGTATCCCAATGATGATGGGAGTGGCTATTTCCCCGGAAATGGGAAAGCGGCTGAAGGTGAAGTAAAATGCAACGATTGCCGAGGCTATGATGCCCGAAACATCAAAGATCCTGAGCAATAAGCTCAGTGAATGCGAATAGTTTTTTAGGAAGTTGTGATTGATACCCATGGCCAGGTTCTGAATTTTTTAATATTTAAATAAAGGTTCCAGACCCAGCAGGTACGAAAAACGGCTTTATCGGATCTGTTTGATTACCGCTTAAACGTCGAAGAATTTTTCCGTAATGAATTTGGACTTAACTAGAATATAGTTAAGATTATGGAAAAGTAAAAAGTCATTAGCGTTAGGAGCGGGAAAGAAATAATGGGCCGATATTGCGCCGGGCTCGGGTTTGTTGGGAAGGCGCAAAAATGCGCGTGAAGTAGCGTTGAAGTTCGGCGTTTCAGGCGTCTAAATCCGGTATCAATAGACTTTTAAGTTTATGAATACGGTCTTTCAGCCTGAGCTTGCGCTTTTTTAACCGCCGCATTTGAAGTTGATCGGGATAGGTTTCCAGGGAGAGGCGGGTGATGACGTCATCAAGGTCACGGTGTTCGATTTGCAACTCCTGAAGGATTTGTCGGATTTTTTCTGTGTCGTCAGCCATGGGCTTACATTTTCATCTGGATGTTGGGCGGTTTTTCGCGAAATTTATCTCTGGTGGGTTTCAATGGGTTCGGGTACGATTTTATATGATTTTCCACATCTTTATAAGTTAAAAGAATACAGTGTTGCAAGCCGGTATTGAGAAATCGGTTCTATTTCCTTATTCTTAATGATGGCTTTGGAGAGGAACACCGCATATGATCAAAAATAGAATTATCGCGATTTGTCTTTTGCTGCCCTGGGGATGGGTTCAATCTTCCGAGCCGGTCGAAAGTGCGGATGGATGGTCTCTAAGCGTATCTTGCGCGGGATGCCATGGCACGTTCGGCAAAAGTTTCAGTTCAATTCCTTCAATCAATGGTTTGGACGAAGAGGAATTTATACGAAAACTTTCTGAATTTAAAGAAGGTGTAAGACCGGCAAGCGTTATGGACCGTATAGCTCGTGGTTTCAATGAGCGCGATTTCGAAAAAATGGCGATCTATTTCGCCCGACAAAAAAGGAATTCTCGATGACGGGATTTAGCCGTAGAAATTTCATTAAGCTATGTGGCGGCGCTAGTGCGCTAGGCCTTTATGGATGCGCCACAACCAAAACCAGCCCCGACGTGGCAAAAGTAGTTGTCATCGGCGGCGGGTTTGGCGGCGCAACCCTCAGCAAATATGTCAAACTGATTGATGCTTCGATCCATGTTACTTTGGTGGAGCCTAACCCTGTATTTCATACCTGTCCCGGTTCGAACAATGTGATCGCGGGAATTGCCGACCTAAGATCGTTATTATGGAACTATGATACTTTAAAACGAAAATACGGAATCGAGGTTGTCGCGGATGAAGCCATGGATGTTGACCCGATACAAAAAACCGTCCGGCTGAAGAATGGCCCTGTTTTGAAGTACGACCGTTTGATCGTTGCGCCGGGAATCGATTTTCGATGGGATGCAATAGAGGGTTACGACCAACAAGCAAGCGCTTTGATACCCCATGCCTGGAAAGCCGGTGGGCAAACTCAGTTGCTGAGAAGTCAACTGGAAGCCATGCCCGATGGCGGTGTTGTGATGATTTTGCCGCCGGCCAACCCTTTTCGTTGTCCTCCGGGACCGTACGAGCGCGCCTCGTTGATCGCCTATTACTTGAAGAACCACAAACCACGATCGAAAATTATTATCCTCGATGCGAAAACCAAGTTTTCCAAACAGGCTTTGTTTATGCAAGGATGGAAAGATCTTTATCCGGGTATGATCGAATGGATTTCCTGGGTCGGTGAAGGCGATATCGAACGCATTGGCGTCAAGAGCAGGACGGTGTTCACCGAGTTTGGAACACATAAAGCCGATGTTTTGAATATCATTCCACCCCAGAAGGCCGGCGCAATAGCTGAAAAGGTGGGGTTGACCGATCAAAGCGGGTGGTGTCCCATTGATCAAAACACCTTTGAATCCACGTTGGCGCCGGATATCCATGTGATCGGAGACGCGTGTATAGCCACACCGATGCCGAAATCCGGATTTTCCGCCAACGCCCAAGCTAAAACCTGTGCATTAGCGATAGTCAATTCCATTAACGGTAAAAGCCAGGAACAAGCCGCCTTAATCAATACCTGTTACAGTTATTTAAACCCGGATTATGCGATTTCCGTTTCCGCTGTTTACGGTTACTCCAACCAGGAAAGGAAATTAACAACGCGTTCGTCCGGGGTTACGCCCATGGATGCCGATCGAAGCATAGAAGCGAAGTATGCACGCGGATGGTATCGAAATATTACCGCTGATACATTTCTCTGACTTGCTACCGATACCTCGATCCACATTTTGGCGTTTTGAGTATCCATTGTCGGATGGCGCTGCGCTTATCCAACCTACCTAACTATTCGGGACGATGTTGAAATTTTTGAATGTGGCGTTACAGCGGGGCAGCCGTACGTTATTTCGAGAGGCTTCTTTTACAATCCCGGGCGGGGGGAAAGTAGGGTTAACCGGAGCAAATGGTGCGGGCAAGTCCAGCCTGTTTGCCTTGATTTTACAAGAGCTGGAGCCGGATCTGGGGGATCTCGAATTGCCGTCTCAGTGGGTTATTGCCCATGTCGCTCAGGAAACGCCGGCGATCGATAAACCCGCGCTCGACTATGTTATGGATGGCGACCGCGAATTACGGAATTTGCAAGCTCAATTAAGACTTGCCGAACAACGGCAGGAGGGGGCTAAGCAAGCCCTGCTGCATAGCCGATTGGAAGAAGTGCAGGGCTATTCGGCGAAAGCCCGGGCAGCGAAGTTGATGGCGGGGCTGGGATTCAGCACCGATCAGGAAACTTGGCCGGTATTAATGTTTTCCGGTGGTTGGCGGATGCGCCTGAATTTGGCCCAGGCGCTTATGTGCCGTTCAGATCTGCTGCTGTTGGACGAGCCGACCAATCACCTCGATCTTGATACGGTGATTTGGTTGCAGGACTGGTTAAGCGGTTATCAAGGAACCTTATTGCTGATTTCCCACGACCGTGAATTTCTGGATAACATTGCCGATCATATTCTCCATTTTAAAGCGGACAACTTGACCTTATATCCCGGAAACTATTCGGCATTTGAATCGATCGCCGCGGAACGCCTGGCCCAACAGCAGGCTCAATATAAAAAACAACAGAGGGAAATAATCCATATCCGCCGATTCGTCGATCGCTTCCGGGCGCAAGCCACCAAGGCAAGGCAAGTGCAGAGTCGTGTTAAGACATTGGAGAAATTGGAATTAATTGCCCAAGCCCACGTCGATTCGCCTTTTTATTTCCGATTTTTATCGCCACGAAAAGCATCTAATCCACTGTTGAATTGTCAGGATATTAACGTGGGATACGATGATAAAGAGATATTGAAGAATCTTAACTTGAGCGTCGGTCCCGGTGATCGAATCGGCTTGTTAGGACAAAATGGCTCGGGCAAATCCACGCTAATCAAAGTGTTGGCATCCGAGCTTAAACCGTTTATAGGTGAATGCCAATTTTCCGAAGGTTGCCGCATCGGGTATTTTGCGCAGCATCAGATCGAACAACTCGAAGGAGCGGAAAGCGCACTGTATCATTTGGCGTTGATAGACGCCGACGCTTTGGAAGGTGATTTGCGCAAATTTTTGGGTGGATTCGGCTTTGAAGGCGATAAAGTATTGCAACGGGTAGATACCTTTTCCGGGGGCGAGAAGTCTAGATTGGTATTGGCGATGATCATTTATCAAAAACCAAACCTGGTGCTATTGGACGAACCAACTAACCATCTCGATCTGGAGATGCGCCATGCCCTGAGTATGGCTTTACAGGATTTCGAAGGTGCGATGGTCATTGTTTCTCATGATCGGCATTTGTTGCGCACCACGGTGGATCAATTTCTTTTGGTTGCCGATGGCGGCGTTAGCCGGTTTAATGGTGACCTTGATGATTACCGGCGGTGGTTGAGTGAACGGAATAGATCGACTGAATCGGAAACAGCCGGTGATTTTAAAACCCCGTCGACTAAAGATCGCCGGCGTCTGGATGCGGAACGGCGCAAGCAATTGAAACCTTTCCGCTCGGTTTTGGAAAAGGCCGAGGAGAGAATTGAAGCATTGAGCTCTCAAAATGAAGCATTAGAAAAATTACTGAGTGATCCCGGTATTTATGAATCCCCCGAAAAAACTCGTCTGAAAAAATTGTTGTTGGAGAAAGTCCATGTTGATCGGGAGATACAAGTAGCTGAATCGGACTGGTTGGCGGCGGGCGAAGATTTGGAAAAAGCGGAGATGTGTTTACAATGAAGTTGAACAGTTACGAATTGAGACTTATTTGAGTATGGCGATAGTACGGTTATTTTTGGAGATTTGTTTGTTAAGGCAAGGTCCGGGGGATATTCCTTATTCGAATTTCCTGTTTTATCTGACCTTTATGGTGTACCTGATGTTTGGGATATCCGTTTTAACCCTGCAGGCCGGAGACGCTTCCCTGATCATACAGATGACGCTTCAAGTGTTCACCGTGTTTGCTTTTGTTTGGGGTTGTCTTGCGCTGTATAGTCGTCAGCCCCGATTCATGCAAACCATGACCGCGGTTCTTGGCAGCGACGCGTTAATCAGTTTTATCGCCTTACCCCTATTGTTTTGGATCAAAGTCGATCCTGGCATGCCGGTGCTATTTATGTGTCTTTTGGGATTGATGTTTTGGCAGTTAATCGTGATGGGACATATTTTGAGACGTGCGCTCGATAAGTCTTTGTGGTTTGGCGTCGGCCTTACCTTTTTATTTCTTTTTATGTCGTTTCAACTCATGGGTGCGCTGGCGCCGGGTGCTTCATGATTGAAAAATTTATCACACATAAATGGTGATCCCATGGAGACCTATCGACATATCCTATTGGCGGCTGATTTCAGTCCACACGGAGACTGCGTTGCTGAACGCGCGGTTGATTTGGCGCGGCGATATCAATCGGAATTGAGTGTGCTCCACGTTGTGGACAACCTCCCCATAGCGGATTCGGTTTACGGGCCGGTAATACCGTTTTCAGAGGATTTTACCAGTGAATTGATTGACGCGGGCAAACAACGATTGGCGGCCTTCGCCGACAAGTTTTCCATACCCGCGGAACGCCGTTGGTTGGAAATCGGTAGCCCGAAGCTGGAGATTATCCGCATTGCCGAAGCAAACAATGTAGACTTGATTGTGGTCGGGTCCCACGGACGTCATGGTTTCGAATTATTGTTAGGGTCAACCGCGAACAGCATATTGCATCATGCAAAATGCGACGTTTTAGCGGTGCGCTTGAAAGACGATTAACTCAAGCGCTCGAATATCCTAAAACCGGCCACATAGGTACCGATGGCCGAACCCGTTGTACTAAAAAGGAAGACCAATAAAGTTCTGGCGACACGATTTCTCCACCATCCTTTAAGTTGGGTTGCATCCTTCCGCAATCGGTTAAAATCGCCCACACTGGGTTTTCGTAACAGAATTTCAGCGCCAGCCGTCACCATTCCCGCGCCTATAATGGGATTCAATGAGGTTAGGGGAGCGGCTATAAACGCGGTGACTATGGTGAGTGGGTGAGCAGCGGCGAGCAAAGCGCCAAGCGCGGACAAGCCACCATTGATCAGTACCCAATCGGCTACCAGCTGCCAGCCGAGATCGGTACTGTGTTTAAAACCGAGAGAAAATCCCGCGAGAACCAAGGCCACGATCAACCAGGGAATGACCTTCGGCCATTTGCTTTTTTTGGGTGTTTGGTTTAAAGCGGACAGCGTTGTGGCGATATCATCGTCCGAGAGTTTTTCGCTTGCCCTAAGTTTTTCCGCTATCCCCTTGAGATGGCCCGCGCCTACAATAGCAATGACCCGTTTATAGTCATGTTCGCTAATTTCCTCGCACAGCCTTGTCGCCATGAAAGTGTCACGCTCCTTAATGAGAGGCGTATATAAACCTTTGTGGGTATCGGCGAAATGGGAAAACGCCGCTTCCATAATATCGCCTTGCTTGAGCTTTTCAATCTCATCCTGCTGAACTTTCTCAAACGAAAAAACGCTACTGAGCAAACCGGCGAACAAATAAAATCGCTGCCACCACGGAATATTTCCGTAGCATCGCTTTAGAGTGATGCCAATTTCTCGGTCGATCAAAAGGGCGGGCAGATCTTGGTTTTTCGCAAGTTTCAGCGCCATTCGCATTTCAGCGCCGGGTTCCAAACCTAAATCGTCCGCGATTTTCTGTTGAAACGCACCGAGCGCCAGATTGGCGATAACCATCGGCGCCTTGCCGTCGCGAATAACCTCGAACATGTTCATTTTCGCCAGCGCATCCGGATCAGTTATGGCGTTGTTGCGGCTGGCGCAAAGCTCTACGGCAACTGCGTCGTATTGATTTTGGCTAAGCAGTTGTTCGACCTTCAGTACACTGGCATGGGAAATATGCGCAGTGCCGAGTAACAAAATTTGGCGGTCGCCAATATTGAGTTCCAATAGGGGTTCTTCTTGATTCAATGTGATAGCGCCTCGGTTTTGACTTTATAATGGGAAATAATAGACGAGTATACTTTGATATTATTTTAAGGGCTATTGTGGGTTTTGGATCAGTGACTTCACTACGGCACAAGCTCTTGATTCGGCGGCGATCAAAAAACTCATTTAACCTTGATGGGGTAAAAGGGTGAAATAGAGCGGTTTTCGTTTTTTCCGGTTGCCAGCAACGCATTTACGCCTTTCGGACGGATACCGAAGCTTATGAAAGTAAAACTATCGTTTTACCCTTGCGACATAGGTTTGCTCCAGTCGAAAATTATATTATTTAATGTGGATGGCATACCGGACTTTTTCGAGAAATGGCGATTTTTGTTTGGCCATTTTTATACCGATTTATTAAATGTACATTTTTACAGTATTTTAAAATCTTTAGGTCGTCAAGGATAAATTTTTCTTCACCGGTATATTACAGGGTAAGAGATGTGGGGGATTGCAATAAAAAGAGTGTAGTGTTTTGATATGAGGGGAGTTATGATCCGTAATGTAGGGCGGCAAAATGGTGACAAAAAAATTCATAGCCCGCAAATTGCGGTAGTGAAATATCGAAATTTGCGGGCTACTCAATGTTAGGCAAAGTGAGTCCTTTCCGATGCCCGACCTAGTCATCAACATTTGTCTGCTTTCCCTGGGAATCGCTGGTTCCCTCGCCGCCATCCGCGGAGAGACGTGGGACGTGAACAAACGCCGGTTCCTCAAGAAAATCACTGTCACCGGTTGGATAGCCTCAATCTGTCTTCTATTCACGCTTGTTCTTGGCATCGTCAAGGAGCATCGAAGCTCGTTGGCCGCAACTGCTGCGGAAAAAGCAAATCAGGCACTGATAATTACGGTCAAGAACACCCAAACGAACCTTATTGGCGCGCGCGGCGATCTGCGGCTCATTGGGGGAGAGAGGGATGCAGCGGAGGCAAGTCTGCTATCTGTCCTGGACGACCTGGGTGAGAGCGACGAGAGACACGGCAAGAAAATAGCAGAAGCCGCTTCTGAAATCAGTCGCTTAAAGACTGCGGTTCAACTTTCGCAGGAACGATTCTTCGGTCTGGTGAGCATTCGCCGGACTCAGGACGAAATCTTCCAGGCAATCGATCTCGACTATGATGAGCCACTAATTGTACTCGATGGAGAAGTGATTGGTTTTCATAACTACTTTCAGGGGATGTTGACGCTTATAACTCGCGATGTCGATACAGGTGACGTGCGGCAGTATCCGATGCCGCCCGGTACGCACTAGATCAAGATAACCGGAAGAAAGGACAGCCCTATGGCGGTCGCTGTCACGAAGCCTTCCAGCGCGGCGATATCCGGCTCCCTGATTTTGCGGATCACATCTGCACATCCGCGTCGCAATGAAAAACGAAAAGAGATATTTGCAAATCCAGATCGTATTGAGTTATACGACTTCGCGAGATAGCAAAGCATAACAGGGCGTTGGACACCGACGTGGCTCGCTGTTGCATGCTTCGAGTGTCGTTCGCCTTGTTGACGTGTTTCGGTTGTTCAAGTCTGTTGCTGTTGGTCCGCCACGCGGGTCAACTTAATCGTTATGCATTAAAAAATTATGTGCACTGAAATTTCAACAAGTTCGTTAGATTATTTTTCCGCAATAGCACCTTCGCTAATTGCTGTTGTTGCAGTGGTTATAGCTAGTCAGCAATGGTTCACAAATCGCAATACTTTAAAGCTCCAATTGTTTGATAGGCGTATTGAAGTTTACCAGTCTATAACTCACTACCTCGGTTTTGTTCAAGTTGGCGATCCTGCTAATAAACAAGAAGAGCATATAAAATTCTTAAGAGCCACTAAAGATGCTTATTATTTATTTGGTAATGACATAAAAGCATTTGTAAAAGAGGTCAAAGAGAAATCCAACGAATTACAAAGCCTTGAGAGAGAGTTTTCTGGCAATATCTCAGAAGAAGATCGAAAAGCAAGTATAAAAAAACAAAGCGAAATAGATAACTGGCTCAGAAATACCTTAATAAATATCGAACCAAAGTTTGAAAAATATTTAAAACTAAGGCATTAAAAATGCATAACGAATAAGGTTAGATTGTGTGAGTGAAGCGAACCACAATCTGAACCGTTTGTTGGACAAGCCCGTCGGTTATGATCCAGTTTCTCTATGAAAATATCTTTTTGAGTCTCGCTGCCTCTCAAGGCTTACGGTGACCCGCAAACCTCAAAATTCAGCGAATACGGTTGCTATTGCAGCAACGCGTGGCAAGAATGCCTTCTAGTGAGGCCAGTTCCGCCTATTTTACCCCTTTTTTAGACAAGCGGGTTCCTCAGCGCTATACACTGAATTTAAATCCATCCGCAGGGGTGATAGCGTTTACATGATCAATGGCTCCAGCGTATTATCATGTCGGTACCGCCACCTTCCATGGGAACAGCGGAGGAACCCGTGTTTTGATAATCTTCATCGGACCACCGCAACACCGACAGGTCAGTGTGGGTCGTTTTCTAAGCCATGCCAATGCTCGGCCTAGATCCAGTTTGAGTAAATACTGAAGCAACTGTATCGAGTGTTTGCTATTGGGGTGCAAAAAACCGAAATTCCTAGCCCGTCTAAACCTTTTGGGTAGGGCATGCTGGAGGATCAACCACAAAAATTGCGGGCCGGAAACGGTCTTAAGCTCAATCTGCTTTGTCTTGCTATTTTGGTAGCGAAAAGTCACTCGACCCGCCTCACAAGCGACAATATCCTTTTCCTGGATCACGCCGCGATAGCGGTAACGACCCAGATAGATCAACGCCTTCTCACCGGAGCCGACCGATTTGCAGTCCACGACCCACTCTTCAGGGTGTCTAGCCGGTAGCACAAGCTCTGCCTGAGTCATGGCTTCAAGCATCTTGGCGCGAAACACTTTGGCCAGTGCCTGATGGTTGAACAGGTAACCGCTCTTGGTTTTGATCTTGCTTTTGGTTTTGATCTTGTTTTTGACTTTAGGCTTGTTTTTCTTGGTTCGCCAAAGTTTATTCAACGCATCAATCGCCGCCGCGGGCATGATCATATGCACATGGGGATGAAAATCCAGACAGCGAGAATGGGTGTGTAAAACAGCAATAGCGCCCGGAATCCCCTGAAGCTGTTTGTCGTTTTGACTAAAGGTTCGCAGTGTATCCCAACAGCATTGGATCATCGTCGAATACATCTGGCGTTGATGTGACCAAGCCAGGGGTCTAAACTCGGCGGGCAACGTGAACGTGACCAAGAAATACTCGGCAGGCACCTGTTTCTTGAGTTGTCGCTCCAACCACTGTTGGCTTTCGTGGGATTGACAGTGTGGGCAGTTGCGGTGTCCGCAGGAATGCGGCACATAGGTCTGGCGTTCACAGGCGTCACAGCCCACCAACATTTTGGGGCTGTGCCGGGTCCGGCAAATCTCCATGGCGGCGAGTGCCTTGCGATGAGAGGGCAGAAGCTGCCCTGCATATTGCGCCAGAAACTCGGTGCCAAAAGTCTTAATGATCGATGATAACAGTATCATTTGACCTTCCCCCATTGTATGGAGAAGCCATTCATCAGATCATTGATCAGGGTCTTTGTGTGACGGTCTGTAGTGGCTGTCAGGTGGGTATATTTGGCGGTGGTTAAGAGGCTCCTATGGCCGAGGATTTTTTTGCACCTCAAGTAAGTCAACACCCGATTCAATCAGATGGGTGGCGTAACTGTGGCGTAGGCTGTGTGGGGTAATCTTTTTTTTATCCCACAGGCGTCCACAAGCTTTTTCAGGGTCGTCTGGACGCCGCCACGATCCAGCGGTGTGGTCGCCGTATGACTGCCTTTCAGACCGCCTTTGCGATTCGGGAAGAGCAATACCGGATTGCGATGCACCGACCAGAAGCGACGGAGTATATCCACCGTCGCGTCGGGCAGCGGCACCAAGCGATCCTGATTGCCCTTGGCATCGCGGATATGCACCCGCTGACGCTCAGCATCGATATCACCGACCTCGAGGCGAAGTCCTTCACCGAGACGCAAGCCGAGACTGTAGACGGTAAAAAAGAACACCCGGTAGCTCAACTTGTGGGCCGCCATAAAGAGACGCGACGCTTCCTTAATGGTAACGATATCCGGTAACCGTGTGGTCCGCGGTGGTTTAATCAAATCAACGTTCACCCAGGGCTTATGGAGGACATGCTAATAGAAGAATTTGAGGCCATACAGATCGAGCTTAACCGCGCTCCAGGAATGCGTACTGAGAAGCTTCGAGAAATAATCCGTCAACTGCTGCTCTGAAAGATCATAAACTTGATGCTCAAAGTACAAGCCAATGCGACGAATGCCGCGCGAATAGGCCTCTATCGTCTTAGGTTGAAGACCTTTAAGCCTAAGGTGTTGCAGTAACGTTTGATAATCCTACTTGAAATTTCTATTGAAGGGTGTTGTCATGACACTGTAACCTCATATTCGTGGTTGAATACCCCTCGGTGCGAGGGGTTGAGGTTACATTTTATATTTAATCAGGGCTCGAGGTCTTTTCTCCGCGATAGCGGCTTCGTCCAACAATGCAATGCACTGGATTTTGCCACGCCAACTCACGTCGCGTCAAAACCGGTGATCTTAATCCGTTATGTTTCAGTGGCAGATTTTAAGCCCAAGATTTCAACAAATGGTAGGAAGTCCCTATCAGAAAATAAAAGCTGGATATCCTTTTCAATACAATAAGTGGCAATAATCGTATCGATAGTTTTTCTTACTGTAATGCCTCTTTTTCTAAGTGCACGGTAATTGTCTGCGCTTTTAACTGCGAGAACTTTATTTGAGAGCTGAAACATAGGCAAAGCAGTTAGTAACTGTTTTGCTTTTTTGTACTCTTTATCGCCGTTAAAGCCTTGAAGAACCTCTGTAAGAATATTATCGCCAATCACAACCGGTTTTACGCCCAAAATAGTATCTAGATAAACTACCTCAGGGCAGTCTTTGCCATTAAAATAGTCAATCCAAACGCTCGAATCTACCATTATCACTAGTCAGTTCTCATTCTATCTAAATCATCATCCCATTTTAGCTTACCTTTAAACTGTTTAATTTCCTCTTGTTTTTTCAATCTAATCAAAGTTTTAAGCCCTAACTCAACAGCTTCTCTCTTTGTTTTTAACCCAGTAACTTGAAGCACATTAATCATTAAATTATCATCAATTACAATGTTTGTTCTCATAGCGGCACCTTTGTGTATAATATTTTCAATATATACACATCATAGCGCTAAATAATAAACATAACAAGGCGCATTAAGTCGGTTATTTTTGTTCGCTGCGCTCTCAAAAATCCCGCTTATGTGCGCAGTTCGATGAATAAGGAATCCAGACTATGCCTGCTGAATTGACCTGGCGAAAAGCTATCGACAGGGTTCTTGGTTCATCCCCAACTCCACTTCATTACAACGGAATTACAGAGCGGATTATTTCCGAGGGGTTCCGCAAGAATCTTGGTGGCTACGCCAGCCACTACAGTAATCGCTCAGATTTCAAGCTCTATCAAACATAACGGCCATTCGTCACCTTATATCCGAGTGTCCAAAGGCACGTTTGCTATGCGTGGTGGGTTGTCCGGTGTGGAGATAGTGTCATCGAAACTCACCCCGGATGTCTTCGAATCAGAGGAATCTGAAGAGCAATATGAAATTATTACTTCCTTTGGCATGTTCTGGCGTAAGGAAGCTATTGAGTGGGCGGCAACACATAAGGTACTCGGAATGCAGCAAATTGGTGCTACGCCCGTTGATTTCTTCAAGCAGCTAGGAATCTACCTGCTCCACGATGGGCACGAGGTCATTTATGCTGGTAGAACTACTGACAGAACGCTAGGAGGCTGTCCGAGAATAGAGAGCCTACTGTGAAAGAGCGGATTTTGGCCCATTTTCTCGATTAAATTGATGAAATACATCCCTATATTTCACACCTGCGGGCCGCTTTCAGCGGTCCAAACCCACTCCAGGCGTATTTGTCGTTAAATAAAGCAAGTATTCGCCTCATTTAATCGAAAAAATGGCCTCAAAATCGCTTTCCCTAGCTACGGCTCCTATTCTCGGTCAGCCCCCTAGAAGTGAATATTTTTTTGACTGCGGTCTAATCGAGAGCTTGTGCCCTGTGCGCGAGCGAAGTCACGGATTCAGGCATTACAAGGGTTTTTTAAATAACCGTCAACTGTTAACCGATAACCGTGAACGGGTAGTATATTTCTATGGTAATCGTCCATAATCTGAATCCCCAGCATAATCAACCCTAACCTGGTTCGGTCCCAAAAATTTCTCAAGACGATGCAGCAATTCGTCACCCGGATGAACGCTCCAGGCATTCCCTAACTGAATACGGCTTCGCGCGGACTTTGCGACATAATGAATGGATACCGGACAATTTCCTCCTTGAAACGGCGCCATAAGATTTTGCAAGTCCTGGATGACATCGCGAGCGGACTTTCCATCTTTCAAAGTAGTATCCCGTGACCATTGAATAACAAGCCGCCTTGCAAATTGACCACGGGCTTGATCGATACTGAAAAGTCGTTCGGCCGTCAAACGCAGGTTACCGGAAAAGTCGTCGACAGCCAGTTTACCTTCCGCCACCAGTAAATTGTCCTTGGATAATAGTTGACGATATTTTTCATAGACCTCCGTAAACACGGCCACCTCAATTCTTCCACTTTGATCGTCGAGCGTCAGGAAGGCCATATTTTTTCGTGTTTTGGTCTGGCGTGTTCGCATTTCAACCACCAACCCCGCGATACGGATGTTGGTTTTCGCTACGGATTGCCCTGAATCCATTTTCAAGGATGAAAGCCGTCCGTGGGTAAAAAAACTAAGTTCCTTCCGGTACTGATTGATTGGATGCCCCGTCAGATAAAGTCCTAAGGTGGCTTTTTCGGCCGCGAGCCTTCTGGCTTCCGGCCAAGGCTCGACTACAAGTGAAACCTGGTCGGTATTTTTTTCATCGCCCTCGTCGTCAAACCCAAATATATCGTCTTGACCCGTTTGATCCATTTTTCCTTGTTGTTCTGCGGTTTTTAACGCAACCGGCAATTCCGCCGTGGTCTGTGCTCGATGGCTGGCTATTCCATCAAAGGCGCCCGCTTGAATTAAGGCTTCCAAAACACGCCGGTTGGCTTTGCGTAAATCGACACGATAGCAGAAATCCTGAAGATTTTTGAACGCATCCCCATGTTTTTTCTCATTCAGAATTTCCTCAATGGCGGACTGTCCAACGCCTTTTATAGCGCCCAAACCATAGACTATCTTTGACGGTTCAACGACCGCGAATCGATAGCCGGAGCGATTGATGTCCGGGGGGCGAATGTCCAGTCCCATATCCCGGCATTCGTCCGTTAAGGTGACGACTTTGTCGGTATTATCCATATCCGACGACAGGACCGCCGCCATAAATTCAGATGGGTAATAGGCTTTAAGCCAAGCTGTTTGGTACGCTATCAAGGCATAGGCCGCCGAATGGGACTTGTTGAACCCGTAACCCGCGAACTTCTCCATGAGATCGAATATATACGATGCCGTAGATTTTTCGACCCCACGGGCAATGGCTCCCTCGGTAAAAACCGAGCGCTGCTTTGCCATCTCTTCGGGCTTTTTCTTACCCATTGCCCGCCGCAGCAGATCTGCTCCACCCAAAGAATATCCGGCTAATTCCCGGGCAATTTCCATCACCTGCTCTTGGTATAAGATAACGCCGTTGGTCGGTTTTAAAATGGGTTCGAGCACCGGGTGCGCGTATTCGGCGGGAGCTCTGCCATGTTTGACGTTGATATAATCATCGACCATTCCCGATTGCAAAGGGCCGGGTCTGAACAAAGCGACCAGAGCGATAATATCTTCAAAACAGTCCGGTTGAAGGCGCTTAATCAAATCTTTCATACCCCTTGATTCGAGCTGAAAAACCGCCGTAGTCGCGCAACGGCTTAGTAACTCGTAGGTATTTTTGTCATCAAGGGGAATTTCGCTAATATCGATGGGCGCTTCATTCTTTTGTTTGCGTTGATGGTTAATCGCTTCGACCGCCCAGTCGATGATCGTCAGAGTTCTTAAGCCTAGAAAATCAAATTTAACCAAGCCAACAGCCTCAACGTCATCCTTGTCGAATTGGGTGACCAGATTTTCACCGCCCGGCTCACAATACAAGGGTGTAAAATCGGTCAGTTTCGATGGCGCAATGACCACGCCGCCCGCGTGTTTTCCGGCATTTCGGGTAATACCCTCCAGGGATTTCGCGAAATCGATTAAATGTTGTACTTCCTCATCCTGGTCATAGGCCTTTTTAAGATCTTCGCTTTCATCCAACGCTTTTGTCAGCGTCATGCCGATTTCGAAAGGAATTAATTTCGCCAGCCGGTCAACAAATCCATAACCATGCCCTAACACACGGCCAACGTCACGAACTACGGCCCGAGCCGCCATGGTACCGTAGGTAATGATTTGGGAAACCCTATCACGGCCATATTTATTCGCTACATATTCAATCACCTGATCGCGGCGATCCATGCAAAAATCCACATCGAAATCCGGCATGGATACCCGTTCCGGATTCAAAAAACGCTCAAACAACAGATCGAATTCGATAGGATCGAGATCCGTTATATTTAAGGCATACGCTACTAAAGACCCCGCTCCGGATCCGCGGCCCGGACCGACGGGAATCCGGTTGTTTTTTGCCCATTGGATAAAATCCGCGACAATCAGGAAATAACCCGGAAAACTCATTTGCAATATTACTTTGATTTCCATATCCAAGCGTTTTCGATATTCCGATTTTATCGCTTCGGGATCTTCCTCCGGGTGGTTTTTGGATCGAATGCTTAAACGATCCTTCAAACCCGAATAACTCTGTTCAACGAAATATTCATCCATCGTTGTTTCTTTGGGGACTGGAAAATCGGGAAGAAAATTTTCCCCCAATTTCAGAGTCAAATTACACCGTTTAGCAATTTCCACGGTATTTTCCAGCGCCTCGGGCAAATCGGAAAACAACGATTCCATTTCTTCAGCGCTCCTGAGGTATTGAAACTCAGAATATTCTTGGGGCCGCCTGGGGTCATCCAGCGTCCTCCCCTGGTTCACGCATACACGGATTTCATGGGCATCAAAATCATCCCGGTCTAGAAATCTGACGTCGTTCGTGGCGGCAACGGGCACTTGAAATTCGGCCGCAAGCCGCACTGCGTCACCGATGTATTGAGGCTCCCGGGCACGGCCGGTACGCTGTAATTCAATGTAAAATCGTCCATCGAAAATCTTTGCCCAGTTTTCCAGAACCGAACCTGGGGCGGTTGAAATTTTTCCGAGTAGAGCGTGACCTAATTCCCCCTCCCGGCCCCCGGATAACGCTATCAATCCCGAATTTCTTGCGATTAACCACTCCCTACTTAGCATTGGAATCCCTTGGTACTGGCCCTCCTGATACGCTAGCGATAGTAATTCGGTCAAGGTTTTGTAGCCGATTTCGTTTTGAACCAATAAGGTCATACGGAAGGGCAAGGTGGGATGATCCGGTTGGCGGACCAATACATCAGCGCCAATCAACGCTTTAACCCCTAGTGTCTCGGCAGTCCGATAAAACTTGACCAAGCCAAACAGGTTACAGTGGTCGGTAACTGCGACCGCGGGCATCCCGAGTTTCCGCGTTTTTTCAATTAGAGCTTTGATGCGAACGATACCGTCGACCAAAGAATATTCCGTATGTACCCGTAAATGAACGAATTTAGCGTGCATGAAGTGTTGCGTATGTTTCGATCCAGTGAAAAACCTTTCCATTATGCCTGAGATTTTGGCGATAAGGACTGGAAAAATTACGGCTAAGAACTAATATTTGATTAATAACAAATCCACTTCTACTTCATAATAAAAATCGGGTTTTAATCCATCTTCAGGGGAATCATAAGTATGCCAAAACAAAATTGTCTCATCGTTGACGACAGCCGAATGTCGAGGATGATGATACAAAAATTCATCGAAGCAACACAGCTTAATTGGGAAACTGTTTTTTGCTGAAAATGAAATTTATGATTGAGAAGAGAGATATCCGTGGACATGTTTCATTTTTGATGGACATTTTTTTAATCGGTGTCCTAAAGCAAAATATTCGAAAATACCTGGGCATGGAATAATGCCTACAAGGCGATCTTAAACTTATTTCTTCGAACCGGATGATGGACTATAAATCGGTCCCCGCGGTTAATCCAAGCGATTCGTATTATTGCACCGGCGAATCCACGATCTCCACGGTATTCAATATCTGTGAACTCGGACTAATTGTATTAAACGCCAAAACCCAAGTCGTTAACTGGAACAACTGGATAGCGGAACACACCGGAACATCCCAGCTTAAAGCACAGGGGAAAACCCTCGAGGAACTTTTTTCCATCGTGAAGGAGAGTCGTTTACTACGTGCGGTACAGGTTGCGTTGGATTCAAAAGTTTGCTCGGTTATTACCCATGGACTCAATTGTCATCCGCTTCCGCTTTTCAATCCACAAGGTAAAGCAATCTCACAGCATATTTCCGTAAAGCCGATTCATTCCAAGGGCTTGGAAAATATGTGTCGCATACAAATCAGCGATGTGTCTTCGGCGGTCAAACGCGAAAAGCAATTGCAAAAACAAACCGATACATTAAAGAAGTTCGCCGAAAGGCTCGGCGAAGAAAAAGAGCGTGCTCAAGTCACATTGCAATCGATTGCCGACGGCGTGATTACAACGGATGTTCAGGGCCGTATTATGTCCATGAACAAAGTGGCGGAAAAACTGACCGGCTGGTCCATGGAAAAATCGGTCAATAAACCGGTTCCTAAAATATTTCCCATCTATCTGCAGGATTCCAGGCAAGAAATCGCTAATCCCGCGACCCTTTGTTTAGAAACCGAATTGGTCATCGACAATGACCAGGATTTGATTCTCATCGACAAACACGGCCAGGAACACGCCATTACCCAATCGGCGGCCCCCATTCTGGGTGAAGATAACAAATTGATGGGCGCCATTCTTGTATTTCGGGATGTGACCCATTCGCGTAAGTTGGCCGCGCAATTAAGCTGGCAAGCGAAGCACGATCCACTTACCGGACTTGTTAATCGGCGGGAGTTTGAAATCGGCCTCACACGTTTGTTGAACGATGCCCGGTCAAACCAAACAAACCATTCCCTGCTCTATATCGACCTCGACCAATTTAAATTGGTCAATGATACCTGTGGGCATGTTGCGGGCGATCAATTACTCCGCCAATTGGCATCCGTTCTTCAGTTAAAACTCCGTAACAATGACACCTTAGCCCGCATCGGCGGTGATGAGTTTTGCGTACTGCTCGAAGGGTGCGAACAAAGCGTGGCCCTGCGGATTGCCAACGCATTACGGAAGGAAATCCAAGCGTTTCGTTTCTCCTGGGGCGAACAGATTTTTGTGCTGGGTGTCAGTATTGGTTTGGTAGAAATTAGTGGAACGGAAAAAGATGCCGCGGAAATTCTAAGCGCGGCGGATTCGGCATGTTATGTCGCAAAAGATACCGGCCGAAATCGTGTTCACATCCATAAACCCGACCAAAACAAACAATCCATCCTGCAAATGGAAATGAAATGGATTTCCAGACTTCAAAACGCTCTGGACGAAAATCGTTTCTGCTTGTATGTTCAACGTATTACGGGCATCTCGAAGAAAAGAAAATCGGAAGATCACTATGAAGTTCTGATTCGCATGCTCGATCACAATCATAAGTTGATCCCTCCCGGTGATTTCATCCCCGCGGCGGAACGATTCAACTTGATGCCTAACATTGATCGATGGGTTATCCGTAATCTTTTTAATGCCTTGGCTTCGGTACCTGTTCAACAGCAACAAACGCTGCCTATTTTCAGTATCAATCTTTCGGGATCTTCGCTCAGCGACGACTTTTTTTTAAAGGATGTTCAAGACCTTCTATACCAATCGGGTCTTCCGCCCGACCGCTTTTGCTTCGAGATTACCGAAACCGCGGCGATCGCCAGATTGACGAAAGCCATACATTTTATTAGCGAACTCAAAAATATGGGGTGCTTCTTCTCACTGGACGATTTCGGCAGCGGTCTATCCTCCTTCGCCTATTTAAAAAATCTTCCCGTGGATTTTCTCAAAATTGACGGTCATTTCGTCAAAAATATCATTCGGGACCCGATCGATCGCGCTTTTGTCGCATCGATCAATCAGATAGGACACGTCATGGGTTTAACCACCATCGCGGAGTTTGTGGAAAATGAAAGCATTCTGGCAACACTGCGCGAAATTGGCGTCGATTACGCCCAAGGATACGGAGTTGAGATACCGAAGCCATTATCCGATCTTGGTTTGGCGAGTGGAGTAGATCGCTACGACGCAATCAATATGTAAGTTTTAGTATCGGCAAGATCGAATAGTTCTAATATATCCCTGTTTTTCATGCGGATACAGCCGTGAGAATTGGGTGTGCCCGTGACATGGGTATCCGGACTTCCATGGATGTAGATGTATCGCTTGGCGGTATCCAAATTGCCGAACCGGTTTTTACCCGCTTCCATCCCGCCCAACCAAAGGATGCGCGTTAGGATCCAATCCCGGTCCGGAAATTTCAACGAGAGCTCTGGAGAATATATTTCACCCGTTGGACGCCGCCCCACAAAAACCGACATTAATGGCAGACCCGCGCCAATTTTGGCTCTAATACGATGTCGTCCCCTGGGTGTGCACTCGCTGCCGATTCGTTCCCCTGGACCGTTTTTTGCCGTAGAAACGGGAAACGACTTGAGAATGTGTTGGTCTTGCCGCAATTCAAGAAGCTGGCGGGTAAAACTGATGGAAATATAGGGAGCGTTCACGGTTATCGGTTAACAGTTGACGGTTTTATGAATGCTGGAAACATGTGGCGCATGCGTGTTACTTTGAACCGTGTATAGCTTCCATATTTTTAGATTTTGATGTGAAAAAGCTGTTTCGAGAGTTAAACCTGAAACGGTGATTTCAATGCGGATAACAGGGTGCAAGATATTGGTTTCACAGGGGATCGAAAAAATCTTGGTTTCAGCCATCGATTTGAAAACCGGGATGGATATAATTTTCGGCGCATAAGGGTAAAATTAAGCTGTCCTCGTTTTTGTTTGAAATGTTTGCTCTGATCAGCTTTTGTAGACTCCACGCTGTCCCAGCGCTGCGCGTTTCCGCCACGATCATATTCTACAGGTTTGCTCATCGACTAGCGCGGCTAATCCCTTCCATAGCAGCAATTCTAAATTTAGAATTGCTGTTACTTTAACGGCGAAGAGATATTAGCCTGCCATTTAGTGGTTTAGTAGATGCCTACAATATTCAGAGATGGGCCATACCGGTTTTTCTTCTATTCCGGAGATCGAGATGAACCGATTCACGTTCATATTGAAAGAGATGATAAGATTGCAAAAGTATGGCTCGAACCAATTCGTTTGCAAAGTAGCGGTGGATTTAGTCGCGCAGAAATATCAAAGATTTTGAATGTTATTGAAAATAGACAAGAGACGATGATGGAGGCGTGGGATGATTTCTTTAGCGGTTGAACTCGAAATACCGAGTGCGGAAAATATCACAGTAACGGAAGATACGTTGAGTGTCGATTTAAGTGATGGCAGGACCATATCAGTTCCAGTAGCGTGGTATCCACGCTTATCGCACGCGGCGCAAAAAGAAAGAGAAAATTGGGGGCTCATTGGCCGTGGACATGGGATTCATTGGGAAGATATAGATGAAGATATAAGTGTAGAGGATTTAATAGCCGGAAAGTCCTCTGGTGAAAGTCAGACTTCCTTTAAGAAATGGCTTGATATGAGAAAGTCACGCATAACCAAGCGCTCCACCTGACCGCTTCGAAGCATTTCCGGTCATTCAGTTCTTTAACCAACCGTAAACTGATAACCGGTAACCGTGAACGGATGCAATTGTTGCAAGGCCATGTAATCAACTATCGGGAAAGACACCCGTGGACAGGTAGCGGTCGCCGCGATCGCATATAATTACCACGATCACGGAATTTTCCACTTCCCGCGACAGACGCAACGCAGCCGATACCGCACCGCCCGATGAAACACCCGCGAAGATACCTTCCCGGGAAGCCAAAAGCCGGGTGGTCTCTTCGGACTCTTCTTGTGTCACATCGATAACCCGGTCCACTCGAGAGGACTCGTAGATTTTAGGCAAATATTCCTTTGGCCAACGCCTGATACCGGGAATTTTGGCTTCGTCTTTAGGTTGCACCCCGACGATTTGAATATTTCGATTCTTTTCTTTCAAGAATCGCGAAGTTCCCATAATTGTACCGGTTGTTCCCATGGAACTCACAAAATGGGTGATCGATCCGCGGGTATCCCGCCAGATTTCCGGCCCGGTTCCTTCATAGTGAGATAACGGATTATCAGGATTAGAAAATTGATCGAGGATTTTACCTTCGCCCTTGGATTCCAATTCCCGTGCTAAATCGATCGCTGCCTCCATACTCCCTTCAGCCGGCACCAAAATGATTTCGGCGCCGAAGGCTTTCATCACCGCTCTCCGCTCGACGCTCATGCTGTCGGGCATGATCAGCGTCATTTTATAGCCTTTGATCGCCGCGGCCATTGCCAGCGCGATGCCAGTGTTTCCACTGGTCGCTTCGATTAAGCGATCCCCCGGTTTCACATCGCCCCTGAGCTCAGCCTGTTTGATCATGCTTAAAGCCGGGCGATCTTTTACCGACCCCGCCGGGTTGTTGCCTTCCAGCTTAACTAAAATATAATTACCGGTTTCCCCGGGTAATCTTTGCAATCTAGCCAGAGGGGTTGAACCGACAAACGATTCGATGGTAGGGAAATTCATTCAGTGGGATCGTACGTTGTTCGCCATGCACTGGCTAAAGAAATTGTCGGGTGGGACCGGTTCGCTGATAAAGTTTCCCTGCAAAATATCACAACCGAGTTCTTTCAAAAAACAGCGCTGAGCATCATTTTCCACTCCTTCCGCAACAATGGTTAAATTCAGATTGTGCCCCAGCTTGATCATTCCGTCGATAATTGCCGCGCTCGATGAATGATCCACCATATCATGCACAAAACTACGATCAATCTTTAAAATGTTCACCGGCAATTGCCGGAGATAACCAAATGAGGAATATCCCACACCAAAATCGTCGATTGCGATTTTGACACCCATCGATCTTAATTGTTTTAATTTTTTGATGGTTTCTTCGATATTTTTCAGTATTGTGCTCTCAGTAATTTCCAATTCAAGGTATTCGGGGTCTAACTCGGCCATTTCCAACCAGTGCTTTACATTGTCCACGAACCTAGGTGCCATTAATTGACGGACCGAAATATTGACCGCGATTCCCGCTTCAAATCGAATGAATTTTAGCCAGTCGCGGAATTGACCACACGCCGAGTTGATCACCCAGCCGCCGATGTTGTCCAGTACGCCGATTTCATCCGCGATGGGGATAAATGCATTGGGGAGCAAAAATCCCCGGCGTGGATGCTGCCATCTCAGTAACACCTCGGCGCCCAAAATACTCCCGGAATCGCTATCCACTTTGGGTTGGTAGTAGAGGATTAACTCTTCATTTTCCCGCGCCGTCCGCAAGTCGGTTTCGATTTCCATCCGATCCGAGATAGAGGTGCTCATTTCAAAAGTGTAAAACTGGTAATTATTTCGGCCCAGGGCTTTGGCTCGATGCATGGCGGTATCCGCATTTTTCAATAATGTTTCTCTATCCCCGCCATCTTCGGGGTACATCGAAATTCCAATACTGACACCGACATAAATTTCCCTGTCCGCAAGATGAAACGGGGCCGACAAAATTTTCAACAAGGTCTTCGCGACGGTATCAATACCTTTGGGACCCTTTACCGAACTCAGTACCACGACGAACTCATCCCCGCCCAGCCGCGCCAGCGTATCTTCGCTACGCACACAGCCGCCTACCCGTTCGGCTATAAATTTAAGCAATGTATCACCGGCCGCGCGACCGAGATTATCGTTGACGTCTTGAAAATGATCGATACCGATGAACATCACTGCGAGCCTACTGGCGTTTCGCCGGGCAAAGGCCAAATTCTGCATCAAGCGATCAGCGCATGCAGCCCGGTTCGGCAATCCCGTTAAACCATCGATATAAGCCAGCTGCTCTACTTTTTTTTCCGACTGGCGGGCGTCAAGAACACGCTTGACACGACGGCGTAATACGAGGGAATTGATGGGTTTCGGAATGAAGTCGGTCGCACCGATTTTAAAGGCCGTTTCGATCGATTCGTCGCTTCCCAATGCCGTCACCATCAAAATCGGTGTATTTCTACCATCGGGGGTTTGGTTCATTTGAAAGCAGGCATCAAATCCGGTCATGACCGGCATCACTTCGTTCATAATCACTAAATCGGGTTGACAACTTTTGAATTTGCTCAGCGCTTCCTGGCCATTCGCTGCATATTCTATCCCCAAGCCATCCAGCACGAGTGCATTGGCGATTGTTAACCGCGTATCGGTGTTGTCGTCGGCGATCAAAACGATTTTAGTCCGTTCCGTAGCACTTTCGGTCCCATGACCGACCGGATCTCCGGGATCAGTATAACCCTCGGAAACAGAGGGATTGGATTCCCGAACCTCGGAAAAATACTCAACCGGAATTCCCAGTTTCCGTCCGATAATGCGCCAAGCGAACACAAGAATTGAGACCAATGCCAATGCCATCACCAGATTGGCTATAAAAATACTTTGCATCGCGGGCGGCAAACCCATTGGCCCCATTTTTACCAAAATATTCTCGTGCGCTCCGGTTCCGGATTCGATACCGTTCCGGGACGGGTCAAAAATGCCGGAAGAAGCAGCCGAACCTCGTGATGCCGAAAAGCTTTTTGATTGAACTCTTTGCCTGCCGAAATCGCTCCCAATAGTGGAGCTTATTACCCAGGAAATTACCAATGACAATATAACCTCAAGTACAAATGTACCAACGACGACAGCCATATACGGCGGTCCGTTAAATTTGAAATTGGAGCGCGGCGGTTGGGGCATGGAACGCTTTAGCTATTAAACCATAATGATTAAGGATGCAGACCATACGAGCCCGACAACGGCAATATGGGAATCCAATCCCATGCGCGCCTAGTAGAAGCTTTTTTTAGCGTGGGCCAGAACATAAAGAGCTTTATTGTCGTAGTTCTTGAGGTTTTTTTCAACCTAAGAGGAGTAGTTCTTAATAGATTTTTGTACCGGATCACGAGAAAGCTAAGATTAACGGCAATGAGCAAAGAAAACAGAACCAAGGTAAAATTGAATATCTAGTTGAAAGACAAATACAATAGATTCGCCGATGAGCAATAGCACGGAACCCAAGACAGCAATTTATCAATTGCGTAAATAAATATTGGACGAAACCCCTATGATCAAAATTAAACAAATATGGCTTGTAATGGTGGCTGCCGCGTGTGTGTCCTGCGCAACGAATAGCACGGATTCCGGGCGCGACTGGATCGGGACAACGGCGGAAATATTAAAAACTTTCGATGGAATGGGCCAAAACGCTCAAGGTATCGGTTCGAAAGAAATTGCCGCCGGGCTCAAAGAAGCGTTGCGTGTTGGGACTGGAACCGTTGTCACTCAATTGGGAACGACTAATGGATTTAATTCAGACCCGGCGATTCATATTCCTTTGCCGGATGAGTTGAAAAAAGTAAAAGCGCAACTCGACAAATTCGGAATGGGATTTATGCTGGGGGATCTTGAAACCCGATTAAATCGGGCGGCTGAATCAGCTACGCCGAAGGCGAAATCGTTGTTTCTGAATGCGATCAGTGAGATGACTTTGGACGATGCCATGGGAATCTATAATGGCCAGGATGATGTGGCTACCCAATATTTTCGCCAAAAGATGTCAGTGCCACTTGCTAAGGAATTTCGCCCCATCGTCACCAACAGTCTCAACCAGGTGGCGGCCATAAAATCCTACGATGACGTTATGGAAAAATACCGGGCCTTGCCTTTTGTTCCGGACCTTCATGCTGACTTAGGAGATTTTGTCATCGACAAAAGCATGGATGGGATATTTCACTATCTTGCGAAGGAAGAAGCCGCGATTCGCGCAAATCCGGCAAAACGTACGACGGAACTTCTTCGGCGGGTTTTTGGTTCGAGTATTCCGTGACACCTAGTTTATTCGATGCATTATGAATGGGCGTCACATAAGACGCCGTGGAAACAAGGATAGTAGAAAATGGGAACGGATTTATTTAGGTATATTTGTTTTAAAATAAATCCGCCCCCCTTTTTTTCTTTTTTTCAACGAAAAATGGTTCAATCATATTATGAAGGACATCGGCAGTCTATTCCAATCTATAAATGGCCCTGAAACAGAGGGGTAGAGAATCTACCTGAAGAGGCAAATCAGGCAATACTCCGCTCCTGCTCAAAGATGGTTTTGAAAAGTTTACGTTTGGCCTCATTCATCTGTTTGACTGCGTCATTGTCGCTGATTGAGAAGGCAATTGCATCCAGCTTTTTAAAGGTGGTCCCCAGTTTGAGATATTGGTTTGCATCAGGTAATGATTTGAGCTTCTCGTAGGGTGTCATCATTAACTTGTAGGGATAGCTCTTTTTCACCTTTCCTTTGTTGTCTTCTTTTGGGACAGGAAAAAAGCAAGGACGATGGAAGTTGATATAGGGGTTGAAATACTCTCTGTGAAATTCATTAAGTTGAGGCGCCCAGTACCCCGGGATATGGTCGTACCCCAGATGTTTGCGGATGATGGTTCCGTTCTTGGACTCGGCGAGTGCATTGTCGTTGGAATGGCGTGGGCGTGATTTGGTCAGGTCAATATGGAGCTTTCCGAGCAGTTTTGCCACGGTATGATTGATGTATTCCGAACCGTTATCCGCGTGAAATGCCAGGATGACAAAAGGGAAGATTTCGATCAGCATCTCCAGGACCGGAATCATGAAACGCTCAGTAATCCGTTCTACGGAGAATATACATTCAAATTGCGTGACTTCATCAACCGCATTGATATGGTAAACCCCTTTGATCCCATCCAGGTCGCCCTGATGGACTGTGTCGATCCGTAGAAAGCCTGGTTTACCTTCTGAATTGGGTTTTCGTCGCTCGCCTATCTGAGAGCGTTTTGAAGCGGTTTTATCAAACTGGCGGCGCTGTCGTTGATAACACGTATAATGACGAAGATTATAGAGATGGGCAACCGAAATCTTTGCTAAGCGCTCATAGCGATAATCCTCATAGATCAAAAGCATCCGCTCACAGATCTTCTTGGTGGCTGCACCGCAGAGTGTCCCATGGAGCTTGTCGGTCTCAGCTAACAGCACTGCGTCCTCAGGGTGGTAGAAGCGTTCAAATCCCGATGCTGTACGCTGTTGGCGCTTGATGTATCCGGTTTTTTTGTATTGCTGTACCAGCCGTTTCACTTGCCGTGGAGAATAGCCACTCACCTGCTCCAGATAGCGGATGATCAATCCCTTACCGTTCTTGCTGCAAGAGATATAACTGAATTTGACCAATGTACGCCGAATCCACTGGTAGCGCTCTTCCTTGTTGGTAATTGAAAACGCAACCTCCACAGTTCCTTCGAGAAAGATGCGGACGTCATCCAATGTTTTTATCTTTTTGTCACTCATATAGATCACCATAGGTGACCATCATGAGCAGAAATTACTCCTCAGGTACAGGGCCGTTTCACGTTGGAATCACGGCTCCCGTTCAGGGCCATTTCATATTGGACAAGACTCGGCCTGGAGTTTAGCGTAGGATTATTTATGATTGCGGGCATTCTCAGTTTGACGTACCTTGCGATCAACTTGGGAGGAGTATCGTTGAGTGGAGATGAACACTATGTTCTCAGGGCGCGCTTTGCCTCCGCTTCGGGTCTCAAAGAAGGCGCGGATGTTGAGCTTGCCGGTGTTGCCGTGGGTAAAGTAGTCAGGATCGATTTCGACCCTGAGAATTACGAAGCTGAAATCAGGGTCACGCTTCCTAACAATATCCGATTACAGGATGATGCCATTGCATCAATTCGCAGCACCGGTATTATTGGGGGGAAATTCCTCAAAATAACACCGGGGGGGTCCGACGATTTGCTAAAGCCAGGTGATGAAATATTGGAAACTGAGTCATCGCTAAACTTCGAAGAACTTATTTCAAAATACATTTTTGATAGCCCCGGAAAACCTTCCAATTAATGGATAAAGTGGCGTTGTTTTTGGATGAGGGACCTCCGAGAATGTAACCGTTCGGATTGCCCCTAAAATTCGTCAGTTCAACTCGGAAATGGCGAATTTCAGAGGTGTGCTGAATAATTACTCGGGAATTTCCCATCGTTTTAGGAGAACTAAACCTATGTTGATTGTTTCACGGTTAGTGATCGTACCGTTCATTCTTGTAATGCTTTTGTTATTCGCAACGCGTGTTCCGGCCGCACCCAGTCCGACCGAAAATATTCGAACCGCGACCGATAGAGTTTTATCGGTATTGAACGACAAAAGCTTGAACAAAGAGCAGCGACGCACCGCCCTCCGTAAAGAAATCAGAAAGATCGTGAATCAACGATTTGATTTCCAAACGATGTCAAAGAGTGTGATGGCGAATCACTGGAGAAAAGCCACCGGTTACGAACGAAGCCGCTTCGTCGATTTTTTCTCCCAAAATCTCGAAATCACCTATTTCGGCGCTCTCGAATCCTATAGTGCCGAAGAAATAAAATATATCGGTGAAAAAATCAAAGGCGATCGGGCCATTGTGAACACGCTCATCGTTTCAGGGACCAAAGAAATTCCAGTGAATTACAAAATGAAATTGAACGTTGACCAATGGTACGTCTACGATGTCGTCATCGAAAACGTCAGTCTCGTCAGCAACTATCGAAATCTTTATACCGCCATTATAAAAAGTGATGGAATTGGCGGATTATTGGATAATCTGGAGGGGCGGTTGGCAAAATATAAGAAGAATCCGCGATAAAATAAAGATATGAAAAATTAATTTGTTATTGGAGATGTCATATGACATAGTGTTCGATATGCGCATATAATTATGTCGTATGTATGAATGCCCATTCGCATAGGGGGTATCGCATAAAAAACCGCGATATTTAAATTCGTAGCGTTTTCAAAAATGATCAAAACAACTTGATAAGGAGACTAATGATGGTATTTTCACGAAAATTAGCAGTGGTCTTATTAGGGCTGGGCTTAATCCACGGAACAGCCCAGTCGGCTGGCCCGTAACTTTTCCGCCACCTCCGGGAGAAGGACCCGCACTCCCGGATAACCTAATCGACCAAACTGACATCGAAAATGGGGTATTAAGCCTCAAAGAAATCCGTAAGGCCGGTGGGATGGTATTTACTACGCCGTTTAACCGCTTCGATGGGATGGGCGATGGTCCTCCGGATGTTTTCGACAGTGGACGGAGCTTTCCCTTTCGTGGCGATCGCCCAACTCTGCAAACCCCCAATACAACCTGCGCATCAGCGGTTTGGATGCGCAAAGCTGCCAGGAGTGCCATGGGATAGTCAGCCGTGCGGTAGTGCCCCCTCAACGGGTATCGGGGGTCATGGTGGAATCAATGACAGTCCAATGCCTGGTACAGGACAACTGGATGCCGTGGCTGAAGCTGGTCTCCCTAAAGGCATTGCGGCCACCACTGGCCGGGTTATCAACCCGCCGTTTATGTTTGGCGCTGTCGGGGTCGAATTGCTGGCGAAGGAAATGACCCGCGATCTGCAAGCGATCAGAGCGGATGTAGAGAATGAACCCGGCGGAACAGTATTCGACTTGATTACCAAAGGAGTCGAGTTTGGTACCGTTACATCAAACGGAGTTGGTAATGCTGCGACGGTTACGACTGACAATGGCCTAGGAATCGACAATGACCTCGTGGTGAAGCCATTCGGACGCAAGGGTGAAAACTTTACCATCCGTGACTTCGACCGTGGCGCCATGGCTTTTCATTTTGGGATGCAGGTTGTCGAAGTATTTGGGGCTGGTAACGATGCCGATGGCGACGGTGTCCCCGATGAAATCACCATTGGTGAGAATTCGGCGCTGTCAATATTTTTGGCGACTACGCCCAGACCAAAGATGGCAAAACTAAAAGGCGACGCGGTCGCGGGTGAGGTACTATTCAATACTATAGGTTGCACCGATTGCCATATTCCGGAACTTCTAACCGACAGCAAATTCTTGCCCCAGGCCTTTCCTGATATTGGCGAAGATCCGGACGCCAATGTATTTATGAATATCGACCTGAGCAAGGAGCCCGCAAAGTTCAAGAAATCCGGCGCTGGTCTAAAAGTACCCTTGTTCGCGGACCTCAAACGTCACGATATGGGCGCGGAGCTGGCGGAAACCACCGGTGGAGCATTGGATCTCTTCTTTACCACCGCAAGACTCTGGGGTATCGCCGATTCAGCGCCGTACCTGCATGACGGCCGCGCCGCGACATTGGCCGAGGCTATTTTGGCCCATGGCGGCGAAGCGGATCAGGATCGTATTAACTTCGAGTTGCTGACCGATCAGGAAACGATCGAACTATTGGCCTTCCTCAGGTCATTGAGGGTGCCCAAACAAAAAGACGTCGATAAACTTGAAAAGTTGATTAGGGATTAAGAGAATAAAAGTAAAGGACAGTAAAAATCCATCCCCCTTTCATAGGGGGATGGACACCAAGGATTGGCGTCTACTGAAAACTACGGAAATCAAACAACCAAGTCTGATATAGAACCGATCTTTAACCGTTACTCACCATCCTCCAAAGAATACAAACGTAAGTAATTTTTACGCTTGCCTGCTTTCCCATAACTTCCGTATTCAAGCAGATCTATAACGGGTTAACCGGAACATTCTAGCAAGACCCTCATCGTCCACCGAAAACCAATATTTGCAAGAAACTTGAAGCCAAAGCCAAAGTGCTTTGGTTGCTGATACCGATTAGTGAGAAAATGGCGCAACATTACTTGAAGAAAAGAATTTAAATCGAAAAAAGGATTGATTTAATAATTTGACTTTTTTCATGTTTACCTGATTTTCCCCCTTGAGCTTTACCAATGACAAAAACAAAAACAGTCCACATGACGCCCGAGGAATTCAAAAAACACGGATACGCCGCTATCGATTGGATAGCGCGTTATATGGAAGACGTCGAACGATACCCCGTACTATCACAGTCCAAACCCGGCGAAATTCGCGACAAGCTTCCCTTGAAACCACCGGAGCGTGGTGAACCGTTTGAAAATATGCTTACCGATCTGGAAAATCTGATTTTACCAGGAATCACCCATTGGCAATCACCCAATTTTTTCGCCTATTTCCCGGCTAACACCTCCGGACCCTCCATATTGGGCGAACTGCTGAGCGCGGGGCTCGGTGTACAGGGTATGTTGTGGGCCACCAGCCCCGCGTGTACGGAGCTGGAATCCCATGTTCTAGATTGGTTGGTCGATATGCTCGGCCTTCCCGATAAATTCAAAACCACGGGCTCCGGGGGTGGGGTTATTCAGGATTCCGCGTCAAGTGCATCTTTGTGCGCTCTTTTGACCGCCCGTGAATGCGCGACCGAGTTTAAAATCAACCAAAATGGCGTGGATCGGCCCCTTATTGCCTACACATCCGAACAAACCCATTCCTCGATTGAAAAAGCCACCAAGATCGCGGGAATCGGCCAGAATAATTTGCGCTTGATCAAAGTCGATGATCGATATGCAATGTGCCCCATGGCTTTGGAGCATGCGATTAAACGCGACCGTGAAGCTGGCTATACGCCTTTTTTCGTGTGTGCGACCGTAGGAACGACCTCGTCGGCCGCGGTCGATCCCGTTCGCAAAATCGGTGAAATTTGCAGGGCAAACAAGATTTGGCTGCATGTCGATGCGGCACTCGCGGGGAGCGCCGCGCTATGCCCGGAATTTCGTTGGCTGCATGACGGGGTGGAGTTCGCGGACAGTTATTGTTTCAACCCACACAAATGGATGTTAACCAACTTCGACTGCGATTGTTTATACGTCGGTGACCGCGCGGCGCTAACGCAAACATTAGGAATTCTCCCCGAATATTTAAAAAATTCAGCGAGCGATTCCGGCGCTGTTATAGACTACCGTGACTGGCAGATTCCACTGGGAAGACGGTTTCGAGCCCTAAAACTATGGTTTGTCATACGTTACTACGGGATCGAAGGCATAGGTCAGCATATCCGGCGTCACGTCGAGCTTGCTGGGGAATTTGCGAACTGGGTGGAGAAAGACGCCGACTTCACCCTGGGAGCGCCTGTTTCACTCAATCTTGTTTGTTTTCGTCATCGTGCCGGCGATGCTTTCAACCGGCGATTGATCGGCAGGCTGAACGCATCGGGAAAGCTCTATCTCACCCATACAAAACTGGACAACCAATTTACGTTGCGCATGGCTATCGGTTCGACCCTAAGCGAATTTCGGCACGTGCAAGCTGCGTGGGAGACGATCCGGCATACGGCGGACGTGGAATTACGGCACGGCGAATAGGATACACAGACATGATGGATTTCCCCACAAACGCTAATTTTATAAAACCAGAGCAACCATGATTATCGACAGTCTTATAATTGCACGGTGGGTTATTCCGGTTGAACCCGATGGCGCTGTCATGGAAAACTACGCGCTGGCTATCGTCGACGGCAGAATCGTCGATCTGCTCCCTCAACACGAGGCCGGATCAAAGTATCGGGCCAAATCCATTGAAAAGTTTGAGCACCATGCTTTGATCCCGGGCCTTGTCAATGCGCATACCCATTCCGCAATGTCCTATCTACGGGGGATTGCCGACGATCTTCCATTAATGCAGTGGCTCAACGACCATATCTGGCCACTGGAACAAAAATGGATGAGTGAAAAATTCGTCGCCGATGGGACCGAACTCGCCATTGCTGAAATGCTGCGGGGAGGCACCACCTGTTTTAACGATATGTATTTCTTCCCTGAGGTCAGCGCTAGACAAGCGTTGAAAGCCGGGATTCGGGCGACAATAGGTTTGATACTGATTGATTTTCCCAGTCCTTGGGCGCAAGATCCCACCGAATATATTTCCAAAGGCTTGGAGCTACACGATGAGATGCTCCACGCGCCGCTGATTTCAACAATCTTCGCGCCTCACGCACCCTATACCGTCTGCGACCAATCGTTTAAAAAAATGCGTACCTTCGCCGATGAACTTGATTTACCGATCCATATTCATCTGCACGAAACCCAACACGAAATCGACGAGAGCCTGAATCAATATTCGATGCGTCCATTGCAACGGTTACATAAGCTGGGGCTTCTTGGACCTGCTTTACTCGCCGTTCATATGGCCCAGTTAAATGATAACGACATCGACATGTTTGCCGAATCCGGAGGCAGTGTCGTCCATTGCCCGGAGTCCAATCTGAAATTAGCCGCCGGTTTCTGCCCGGTAGCGCGGCTATTGGAATCAGGAATTAACGTTGCCCTGGGCACCGACAGTGCAGCCAGCAACAACGATCTGGACATGCTGGGTGAAATCCGGACCGCAGCCCTATTGGCAAAAGGAATCGCGAAAGACGCCAGTGTGGTTCCCGCCAAGACGGCGCTGAGGATGGCTACTTTAAATGGCGCAAAAGCACTGGGGCTGGAACGGGATATCGGCTCGCTGGAAATCGGTAAATTCGCGGATTTGGCTGCTGTCAGGCTCGATACATTGGAAACCCTCCCGCTATTCGATCCGGTTTCGCAGATTGTCTATTCCGCCAATCGTAATCAGGTCACTGATGTCTGGGTGGCTGGCAAACGGTTGATGAAGTCTAGGAAACTCACCACTTTGGATGTCGAATCGATTCTTGAAAAAACTTCGTATTGGGGCGCCAAACTTAAAAAGTGACCGTTCACGGTTTTTGAAAGTTGGAAACGTGAGGAACCTCTTGGCGCCACTTATGAACTGTAAACCGGTAACTACGAACAGATACCTTAAGTGAAACTGATTGCCAGGCCTGAGATCGTAAATCCGCCATCATCTCCAGCAATAGTCGAAACGTTTTGACAAGTCACTTCTACATTAGCTATCGGTGTTTCATCCAATTGCACGACTTGTCCTATAACCGTTGTCAACGGATCGGGGATAACGTTCAGGACCACTTCGACATTTGAGTTATTGCCCGCCAAGTCGACGGCCTTGGCTGCTAAACGGAATATAGCGATATTGTCAGGCGCGGTGTTTAATGTGTATCCGACCCCATTTATCCTATTGACAACAGCTGGCTAATGGGTGTCACCTTTTTTCGTTCGGGAAAAATTCTTCAAATCGTACAAAAAGGTGCGGAATGTAGTTTAAAGCTTGCCCCTAATAAAGGCCTCAGCATATTCTTTAGACTTTGCATATGTCTCAACTTCGTTTAATCTGATTTTTCCGTCATTCCGTTGAATTAAACCGAAATTTATATCATCAACTTCGATGGTTGATTCAAATTCGAATGTCGCATTGCCACTCAAATATATACTTTTTAAACTTGTGGCTTTTGGGTCAGGAACTATACACGTCACCATTCCACCTTTATTAAATACCTTGATTGGATCTTTATAGCTTACGAGCTGATTCAAGGCGGAAACGAACGCTGAAGCGGACATTGCCGTCCCACACGAATTGGTTATCCCGACACCACGCTCATGAGTCATTACGAATATGCTGTTTTCATCAAGTTCGCGGACAAAACTGACATTGACTCCCTTTGGGAATAACTTTGAATTATTAGATTTCTCTCCGCATGTTTTGACGATGCTTTCATCGATATTATCGACGATAGTCACGATATGAGGGTTGGGAACACTGATTGCCGTGAACTTGAATAAAGGTGACAATCCTTTTATGACGCTTTTTTTGAACCCATGACCAACGTCGACCATTGGCAGCGAATCAGTTGACAGCGAAACGGGGCCTATTTCAACCTCATAGGTTTCGATGCCGTCAAATATTGAAGCACCGTGTTTAGCCGTCAATATGGCTTTCATCGTTTCGACTGAAACAATGCTTTTCCCCACTTTTTCCGCACTGTAACGCGCAATACATCGCAAGCCGTTACCGCACATTTCGGCTTCGCTTCCATCCGGATTGAACATCCTCATTCGACAATCAGCGACCGAACTTGTTTGGTAATAGAGAATACCGTCGGCGCCAATGCCATTTTGCCGATTACAAAGCGTCCTTGCTAATTCTCGTCTCTCATCATCACACAATTCGTTACTGATATTGGTTTCATCGATAAGGATAAAGTCGTTTCCCGACCCATGGCACTTTAAAATTTCAAATTCCATTATTCGTTATATTCTTCGTACTTCGGATAGCCTCCTGGATGTGTATATCATTATACTCAAATCCATGACTTCAATGCGGATAGCAGAGTGGAAAATATTGGTTTCACGGGGTAGAACGGTAGCGAAACCCACCGATTAAAAGATAAAATATTAAGTTATGTTGATATCTTATCAATTATTGATCGGCGATCTAAGGGAAAAAGATTATTGGGATATGACAATTGCAATAGTCGTGGTTTTTTCTATTAGCATCGGTTTATGCCTGGATGGTTTTGCCAGTCACCCGCTACAACTGATTCTGGGGTGTGGTGCTGGATAATTTTATTCGCATTGTTATACGGTGAAGACAAGGATGTCCGATTACAGGTCACGGTAGCGATTATTTTTGCCACTATCGGAGAATATATCGCGTCTCCATTTCTAGGCGCGTATATTTACCGTCTTGAAAATGTCCCAGGCTATGCTTCACCCGGACATGGCATGGCCTATTTGACGGCCGTAGCCTTAGGGCGTTCGACGTTTTTCCGCGATCACCGGCTACTCGTAACCGGGATAACTTTAAGCATCGGTACGCTATGGTCGTTCTGGGGAGGAATTTTAGCCGAACGCAATGATACAGCGGGCGCCTTGCTTTTTTGTATATTTTTTGTTTTTATTTTAAGGGGTCGAGCGCCACTGCTATATATCGGAGCATTTTATGTTACTCGTCAGTCACGAGTTCTATCCGATTTGACGTAACTATTCAGGCCCTGAATTCATTTTTTCGATGTGTCACCTCGACCAACGGAAGAAAGTCTTATCACCCATTGATAGCTCTGCGCTTTAAGATTGCCCACTGGTGTTCATAAAAGATGAGTAGTGTAGAAAATAGAAATCGATAATTACGACTAGACATTTGCTAAAAAAACACGGATCCTTCTTTTCTTTGTAGAAGTACAGATGGAAGGAGGAGACCCCGTGCAACAGTATATTTCTCAGAGTTTAGAAAGCTTTCAAAGCGTTTTTTCCAGATCGAGTACTTGGTTGTTGTTCTGCGCCATTGTGATTGGATTTATGGGGGCAGGAGAAATGATCGGCGTGACGTCGTTGTATCGTTTCTGGCTATTAGATGAACTTGGTTATTACCGCTTGCTCCGTTTTTTTAGATCCAAAGCGTATGTCTATGGGGCGTTGCTCGATGCTTGGCAAGATTTTGTGAATCGCCAAGGAAAATCCGTTGAAGTAGCTGGACGAGCGATACTTCTGGGTGACCATACCGCGGTGATCAAAGATGGACGCAAGATGCCCGGCGTGGTATCGATGCACGAGTCATCGGAGACGCAAACGAAACCCGGCTATTTTCGGGCCCAATGTTGGGGCAGCATTGGCATCTTGATCGGGTCGTTATCCGCTTGTTTTTGTTGTCCTTTGCAGCTTCAAATTCATCAGGGATGGGCTCATTTAGGGTTGAACGACGAGCGCGATAATCCATGTCGGATCAAGCTCACCGACCGCTTGGTGGCCATGGCGATTCATTTTGCGGTGACGAATCACTGTCTGTGTTATTTGGTGTTGGATGCCTTTTTTTCAACCGGGGGCGTATTTCGAGCTTGCCACTATTATTCAATCCAGCATCAGGCGCGGTGGGTTGAGGTGCTGGTCAAAGCCAAGAATAGCTATGTGGGTTATTTCCCCGCGCCACCGAAACCCGCCTCTCGACCCGGACCTCAGCCGCTCTATGGCGAGAAAGTGTGTTTAAGAGAATGCTTCGACCACCTTCATTTGTTTGAGACGGTGACCTGTCAAGTCTACGGTAAAACCGAATCCATCCGGGTTATGACGCTTACACTGTTATGGCGGCCCATCGCTGATCAGGTGTTATTTATTCTCGCCGTCACCTCAAAAGGCCCAATGGTTCTAATGAGTTCCGATTTAACGCTGTCAGCCATTGATGCCGTTGAACTGTATTGTGCTAGAACCCGCATTGAAATCATGTTCGCGATGTTAAAGCATGTGATCGGCGCCTTTAAATTTCGTTTTTGGACTAAAAAATTGCCAAAACATTCTAGACGCCCCTTTTCCAATCGTCTTCTCAAAGCCCCACAGCCCCAGGATATTCATACCGTTCAAGCGTGCTGGCGAGCCTATGAAATCTTCGTGCTCTGTGCCTCCATTGCCTTGGGGTTAATGCAATTGATTGCGCTCCAGTATCAAGATACGATTTGGTCTGAGCACTCGCTTTATCTTCGCACTCAATCGCGTGATTTGCCATCGGAGAAAACCGTCAAGCAAATTTTAGCGCCATTGTTCCTCAAACAATTCTTTCGATTTGAGGAAAATGGCATGATTCAACAGATCCGTGCCCGCTTGATGGCTGTTTCCGATGAAATAGATGACGATTAAACTGAATGAGGCGTTCTATGCTCTAATTCTCTGCGATCTTCAAAATTTTTCATCAAACATACTACGATGGAGAGGGTGGTTTTGCCCCGCTTTTCTCGCTGTTAACTCACGACTGCCGAGTTAACACCTTGGAGAGAAAGATTAGCCAAACGAAGGTGTGAAAGACTTCCAAAGTTTGCACCGCGGGGGTTGAAAAAAATTCGAATCTGGATTGTATTCCGACCACAACCGCCCAAACGGCGGTGACCAATGTGGCGCTTATGAGGAATGCCCCCTGGAGTCCACCACGCCAACTGGTGAACAACAACACCGACAAAAAAGAATAGGCTAGGGCGGCGATTAAATAACTGTAGAATCCGATATCCATAAAATTCAATTCTTAACTATTTTGGACTGTTTCAGGGTTTTTCTAGCGAGCGCCTTTTCCCCACAAAACAACCTCGACCGTTTGTACCATAATCATAAGGTCTAAAAATAAGCTGTAGTTTTTAACGTAATATAGATCGTACTGAAGTTTTTGTATGGCATCTTCCAAACCTGCGCCGTAGGAATAGCAGAGTTGAGCCCATCCCGTTATTCCCGGTTTGACACGGTGTCGTTCTGAATAGAAGGGGATGGATTCGGCATAGGTTTCTACAAACTCCGGGCGTTCCGGTCTGGGTCCGACAAAACTCATTTCGCCTTTCAACACATTCACTAACTGAGGGAGTTCATCAATGCGGCAGCTTCGAATAAAATTGCCTACACGGGTGACTCGATCATCCTGACCTTAAGACATTTGGACGGCGCCATGTTTTTCCGCATCGGTTTGCATGCTGCGAAATTTAATGACCTCGAAAAGTTGCCAATTCAACCCAACCCGCACTTGTTTATAAAAAACCGAGGCTTTAAAGCGGCATTCAATTAATATAGCCAGAGCTGTGAACAACATAATGGGCCATACTAAAGCTAATAAGGCACAGCTTGCCACGATATCGAAAAGACGCTTAACAACCGTTTGCATACCGCCAATACGAAATCCATCGGAGAATACCAACCAACTGGGTTGTAAACTATCAACCTTGATCAAGCCGGCTTCGCGTTCGAAAAAGGTCAGCAAATCCACAATTTCGAATCCGTTCATCTTGCAATCGAGGATTTCGTCCACCACTAAGGATTGGCGGCGATCGTCCGGAGCAACGACAATCTCATCCAAATCATTTTCCACCGCATATTCGTTCAAGGGTATATTCAGATCGATGATTCGATCTTCGGGTAGCATGGAGGTTTCACCTGTCATTCGGACGCCGGCGACAACCTTGAAGTTTTGGTAAAACGGGGTGTTCTCCAAGGCAAAAACTTTCGCGGCATTTTTGCCGGTGCCGACGATTAGAATACGACGTTTCAGATTCTCCTGATCGACGAATTTATAAAAAATAATCCGAATGCATACCACGGCGGCGAGGGCGATCAAAAGGGCATAACCGAAGGCTCCGCGTCCTACGAAATAGGTGGGAAAAGCATAGAAAAACAGACTCATGACGATCGCGACGATTGCAAATCCGGCTAGGATCCTCAGATCATCCCTTTCAAGGTGAAATAAAACACGATATATCAATAGGATAGAAAATAGTTGTAGACAAGCACCTTAATCATCTGGAAAATATCAAGGGAACTTATATTCGATGATGAGGGGTAGACATGAAATTCGACGACATTTTTCAGCGTTTTACAGAGAAAAGCCCGGTCGCCGTGAGCGTTCACATTCTGCTCGAACGGATATTCAGTCCGGACAAGCTCAATCAATGGTTTGAGAAAACAGCGGTTAACCAATATACGCGGGAGTTGTCGTTTTCGAGCCTTTTTGAATTGATGAATGGCGTGGTATTCAAAATGTTCCCTTGTGTCTTCAATGCCTATCAAAGTGCGGACGAGACGATTGGCGTTTCGGTCACGTCAGTCTATAACAAGCTGAACGGACTGGAAGCCTCTACGTCAGCTACCCTGGTTCACGATACCGCGCAAGAGATGACGGAGATTATCGAAGCCTTAGGCGGCCCGTGTAAACCGTGGTTACCGGGCTATCGTGTCAAAGTGCTGGATGGCAACTGTATCGAGGCGACAGAACATCGTTTGCAGGTGCTCCAAAACACTAAGGCTGGACCCTTGCCAGGAAAATCACTGAATGTGTACGATCCCGCGTTATAGATGGTCATCGATGTGTTCCCCTGCGAGGATGGGCATACGCAAGAGTGGGCCTTGCTGGGGACGGTATTATCGACGGTCCAGGCACGGGATATCTGGATTATGGATCGTAATTTTTGTGTCAGGGACTTTCTCTCGGGAATTGTTGATCGTGGTGGCTTTTTGATCTGCCGCCAACATGCGTCGATGCCTTGGACGGCTCTCGGCGATGAACGTTATGTGGGCAACACCGAGACGGGAAAGATTTATGAGCAATGGATCGAGGTCACCGATACGGCAGGGAGAGTTCGGAAATATCGTCGGATACGGGTTTGCCTGAATACCGCGACACGCGACGGTGAGCATGAGATTTGCGTGTTGACGAATCTACCGAAATCAGTCGCCGATGGCAGACTGATCGCCGAGATGTATCGTAAGCGCTGGACGATTGAAACCGCGTTTCAAGAATTGGAAGCTCATCTCCATTCGGAAATCAACACCTTGGGTTATCCGAAAGCCGCCTTGTTTGGATTTTGCATTGCCCTGGTGGCCTACAATCTATTGGCTGTTGTTAAAGCAGCGCTCCGGGCTGTCCACGGCGAAGAAACCATCGAGAATGATGTTTCCAGCTATTATTTAGCCGGTCATATTGGCAGAACCCATGAAGGCATGATGATCGCCTTGCCATCGGAGTACTGGGTTGGATTTCAAAGTCTTCCGCTGACTGAATTGGTTGAGGTGCTCCTACAACTCGCTCATCACGTCAAATTATCCCAATTTAAAAAGCACCGTCGTGGGCCGAAAAAGCCACCGCCAAAACGTGACCAATTTCCCAAGCAGCCACATGTCTCAACTGCTAGACTCCTTGCGGCAAAGAAAAAGAAAAAAATGGCACCTTGAAAGGGATGGATCCTCAGATGCACCCCAGCGCTTTTATAGTCTGTCGTGCGCTGGTATAAACCCATACTGGTAGCGCATACGAGGAAGGTGATGGAGAGCACCGTAGCCGGAAGAAGCAAGGTTCCGGGCCATTCAGGATGTTGGGTAAATCTAATCCAATAGCCCAGGTAGATCGATGCGAAAAAAATGCATATTTCCATCAGTACCAGGAGAAAATATACCGCTGAAATGTAATGGCGAAAAATCCGAATCATTTTTATTTGTTAAATAAGGAACCTATCGAGGCCAATTAGCTTGTCTGACATGAATCAAACGATATTCAGACGGCCATCCTGGGATGGTGTTGGAGGATTCTCGTAACCTTCTGGTCAAATACTAGTGAAGAGACTAAGCTTTTGCTAGTAATCTACATTATTGGTTATAACTTCAAATATTAGGAGACAGCATGCACCGAGTTTGTGATTCCAAAATAGGTGTTATTGGATTAGGCTACGTGGGCCTGCCGCTTGCGGTAGAGTTTGGCAAAAAATTCCAAACAATTGGTTTTGACATCAATAAGCAGCGGGTGGAAGAGCTTAATCGGGGAGAAGACAAATCCTTGGAAGTGACTCCGGAAGAACTTCGCGATACGAAGGATCTTAGCTGCACGGACAATTATCTCGATTTGTCCGGGTGCAATACGTTTATCGTGACGGTCCCGACTCCGATCGATGTTCACAAACGCCCGGATTTATCACCCTTAATCGGGGCGAGTCAGTTGATCGCTAAAATTTTAAAGCCTGGGGATGTGGTGATTTATGAATCAACGGTTTATCCCGGCGCCACCGAGGAAGTTTGTATTCCCATTTTAGAATCCGAATCGGGATTAAGCTTTAATCGGGACTTCTTTGCCGGATACAGCCCCGAACGGATTAACCCGGGAGATAAGAATCATCGGGTCACTACGATCAAAAAAGTGACCTCCGGATCGACGCCGGAAGCCACCGAACTGGTCGATGAACTTTATAGAACTATAATCACCGCCGGCACCCATAAGGCTAGTAGTATCAAAGTTGCTGAAGCGGCAAAAGTTATTGAAAATACTCAAAGAGATGTCAATATAGCGTTGATTAACGAACTGGCGATGCTCTTTCATGAACTTGGCTTGAATACACTGGAGGTGTTGGAAGCGGCTGGAAGTAAATGGAATTTTTTACCGTTCAGACCGGGTCTTGTCGGTGGCCATTGTATCGGTGTCGATCCCTATTATTTGACCCACAAGGCGCAGGAAATCGGTTATCACCCGGAAATGATCCTGGCCGGTCGGAGAACCAATGACGGCATGGGTGTTCATGTTGTGAACCGGGTGGTCAAGCTGATGGCCAACAAACGCATACATATCGCTCAATCGAATGTGTTGATTCTCGGGATCACCTTTAAAGAGAATTGCCCGGATTTCAGAAATACCCGCGTTATCGATATGATTGAGGAACTTCAAGGCT
>CAXXSE010000005.1:0-173625 GCA_963664935.2 Methylococcales bacterium
CGTGACGATAGCGATGCAAATCGCCCGCGAACACCGCAGTCAACTTGCCGTCTCAGCGCTGGCCCTGTTTGTTCTTTTCGCCGATCAGTTCGATGTAATTTACCTGAGGAAACTCTCCTATTCCCCGCGCAAATTGGTTGAGTTTATTGGAAAATCACCCTAATACATCAATCAGCAGTGAGCTTCCATTACTGTTTGCCCGTGCGTTTAGACGACTGCTTCTAATTGATTCAAAATAATCGTAGGGTAAATGGCTTTTGGGGCCTAGCCTTGCATCGTGCACCAAGTGTAAACCGCCACCTTCAAAGGTGTTCTGTCTCAATCACACTCAAAAAGACAGTTTATTTTAAAAAAATAGTCTCGGCTATCGTAGTGATAATACTGTCTTGACCGTCCGCAATTGGCCGATTATAGACGAAGTAATATAGAGGGGCTGGGCTGTCGAATCATTCCTAGTTCCTATCCGATAATTCCCATCATGCTCGGCGAAGCGGATTTTGCCACACGCATGGCCAACCGGTTGCTGGAGGAAAGTCTGTACGTCATCGGTTTTAGCTACCCGGTGATCCCAAAAGGAGAGACAAGAATTCGGGTTCAAATATCGGCCCCCTCACATACGTGACCAAATCGATCAAGCCCTCCAGCAGTTTGGCAAAGTTGGGCGGGAACTAGGAGTCATCACCGGTCGGGTTGGACAGAGACGGTGGAGATCCCGTACAAAGATGGCGCTCAAAAAACTGTCTGACTCGAGTTTCATATTGATAACCCTCAAGGGCATGGGCGAAGCCGTGGTCGGCTCCTGGCACAATCCACAACTCGGTAGTAGACGGATTGGCGTTGGCTTGAATCTGCCGTGAGTGCTCAACGGGAATCTGGGAGTCAGCATCGCCATGAATGAGTAACAAAGGAATCTTCAGTTCTCCAACCGCGTCTGCCGCCACGGCATCGCTGAATTTGACTCCAAATAAGAGACGAGCATACAACTTGGTCATTGCGAATAAAGGCCCTTTGGTAGGGCCAGGGAAAAAGAAAAACTGTTGTGCAACGACCCCCTCAAGCGAGGCATAGGGACTATCGGCCACAATGGCCAATACATCCGGGTGCCGAGTAAGAATGAAGGCTGAAGCGCTCATCGAGAAACCCATCGCCCCGATTCGTGTAGGGTCCACATCGTCCCGACCTTTCACATACTCAACCGCCGCTTGGACATCCCCTATTTCTAAAAGGCCGGCTGTGGTGTATGCGCCGTCGCTCTCACCGAAATATCGGAAGTCAAACAGGAGAAGATTCAATCGGGGATGCAAGAAGAGCGCATGTCGGAGAATGTTCGCTTTGTCAAATGGATATCCATGGCCCACCAGTATCGTTGCACAGGTGTTCCACGCCATTTCTCCGTGCAACGTTGGTCCGAGTGTTACGGAGGCAGCTGGGATGAACCAACCACGCAATGTCAAACCATCGGCGGTTTGAAATGAAACGGGCTCGTAGTCAAGGCCGTACCGCTGGGGGTCGTCATCAATTTTAAGCCGCGGCGGATGAACACCAAGGATGAGGTTAAAAAGCGGTAGGAGAAAGACGATGCCAAGAATCCAATACAACAATTTCAAACTCATGAGCTTCTCTTTAGCGCAGTGAGAATCTCCTCGGTAACCGTCTCCAGGAGATGATCTCTGTTCGTCTGCGTCACAATACGCCGGATCACACTAAAGCGATTCATAGTATTCGATCATACGCTTGCGCATAGCAGCATCGGGCAATCGACCAAACCCAGCTGTCATATTATCCACCATATGGTGCACCTTTGAGGTAGCAGGGATAACACAGGTGACCGCGGGATGCGACACGATAAACTTTATAAAAAACTGACCCCAAGTCGCGCAATCAATTTCCGAAGACCATTCCGGCAGTCGGCTGGCTTTTGTGCGCTGGAACAAAGCTCCCCGTTGGAATGGACGATTGACAAGCACGGCGGTTCCACGTTCGGCAGCCAGGGGCAGCAAGCGTTGTTCGGCTACGCGATTATCGATGTTATAGCTGAACTGCACAAAGTCCAGTGTCTGGATCTTCATAATCCGTTCAAATTCTTCGTGTCGAAGCTGATGCGAGGTCGTTATACCTATATAACGGACCAAGCCCTGCTCTTTCCACTCTTTAAGTGTTTGAATATGCACCTCCCAATCCCGTAGATTATGGATCTGCATTAAATCAAATAGCTTGACACCCATGCGCCGCATGGATTGTTCCATTTGGCGTATTCCAGCCTGTTTGCCATCGGTCCATACCTTGGTCGCCGCAAACAGTGCACCTTTGTTCGTAGTGGTTTTCAGCAGATTACCAATCACACTTTCAGCAGCGCCGTACATGGGAGATGAATCGATTAATGCACCCCCGTTATCAAAAAAGGCCTGTAACACCGATCCCAAATGCGTCCTGATAACCCTGTTTTCTACTATGTCGAATGCCCTTGAAGAGCCCATTCCGATCACAGGTAATAATTCACCGGATCCTGGAATTGTCCGACTAATGACATCACATCCGTTTGCCAATAATGCATGGGGCAAGAATGTCCCCGCGGAAGCAGCGCACATCGCCTTGATCAGGTTTCTACGTGAAATCAAAATATCATTAATATTCATGTACCTTCCAGTTGAAATAATCATGTCTATTGGGGCTTATCAATAACTCGGCAGTCGTGAGTTAACAGCGAGAAAAGCGGGGCAAAACTACCCTCTCCATCGTAGTATGTTTGATGAAAAATTTTGAAGATCGCAGAGAATTAGAGCATAGAACGCCTCATTCAGTTTAATCGTCATCTATTTCATCGGAAACAGCCATCAAGCGGGCACGGATCTGTTGAATCATGCCATTTTCCTCAAGTCGAAAGAATTGTTTGAGGAACAATGGCGCTAAAATTTGCTTGACGGTTTTCTCCGATGGCAAATCACGCGATTGAGTGCGAAGATAAAGCGAGTGCTCAGACCAAATCGTATCTTGATACTGGAGCGCAATCAATTGCATTAACCCCAAGGCAATGGAGGCACAGAGCACGAAGATTTCATAGGCTCGCCAGCACGCTTGAACGGTATGAATATCCTGGGCTGTGGGGCTTTGAGAAGACGATTGGAAAAGGGGCGTCTAGAATGTTTTGGCAATTTTTTAGTCCAAAAACGAAATTTAAAGGCGCCGATCACATGCTTTAACATCGCGAACATGATTTCAATGCGGGTTCTAGCACAATACAGTTCAACGGCATCAATGGCTGGCAGCGTTAAATCGGAACTCATTAGAACCATTGGGCCTTTTGAGGTGACGGCGAGAATAAATAACACCTGATCAGCGATGGGCCGCCATAACAGTGTAAGCGTCATAACCCGGATGGATTCGGTTTTACCGTAGACTTGACAGGTCACCGTCTCAAACAAATGAAGGTGGTCGAAGCATTCTCTTAAACACACTTTCTCGCCATAGAGCGGCTGAGGTCCGGGTCGAGAGGCGGGTTTCGGTGGCGCGGGGAAATAACCCACATAGCTATTCTTGGCTTTGACCAGCACCTCAACCCACCGCGCCTGATGCTGGATTGAATAATAGTGGCAAGCTCGAAATACGCCCCCGGTTGAAAAAAAGGCATCCAACACCAAATAACACAGACAGTGATTCGTCACCGCAAAATGAATCGCCATGGCCACCAAGCGGTCGGTGAGCTTGATCCGACATGGATTATCGCGCTCGTCGTTCAACCCTAAATGAGCCCATCCCTGATGAATTTGAAGCTGCAAAGGACAACAAAAACAAGCGGATAACGACCCGATCAAGATGCCAATGCTGCCCCAACATTGGGCCCGAAAATAGCCGGGTTTCGTTTGCGTCTCCGATGACTCGTGCATCGATACCACGCCGGGCATCTTGCGTCCATCTTTGATCACCGCGGTATGGTCACCCAGAAGTATCGCTCGTCCAGCTACTTCAACGGATTTTCCTTGGCGATTCACAAAATCTTGCCAAGCATCGAGCAACGCCCCATAGACATACGCTTTGGATCTAAAAAAACGGAGCAAGCGGTAATAACCAAGTTCATCTAATAGCCAGAAACGACACAACGACGTCACGCCGATCATTTCTCCTGCCCCCATAAATCCAATCACAATGGCGCAGAACAACAACCAAGTACTCGATCTGGAAAAAACGCTTTGAAAGCTTTCTAAACTCTGAGAAATATACTGTTGCACGGGGTCTCCTCCTTCCATCTGTACTTCTACAAAGAAAAGAAGGATCCGTGTTTTTTTAGCAAATGTCTAGTCGTAATTATCGATTTCTATTTTCTACACTACTCATCTTTTATGAACACCAGCGGGCAATCTTAAAGCGCAGAGCTATCAATGGGTGATAAGACTTTCTTCCGTTGGTCGAGGTGACACATCGAAAAAATGAATTCAGGGCCTGAATAGTTACGTCAAATCGGATAGAACTCGTGACTGACGAGTTAATAAGATAGCCTTGGCGGGTTAATAATTTCATGATCGGTTTGATGATCCACGCGGTTTCCAAGAAAAAGCTACGGTGATGAGCCTTAATGATCAAAAAATTATCTTGTTTACTGCTTCGAATTACATAGCTTGAACGTCTGCTCATGGCCCGGGCCGTGTGAAAACGCGAGAAATCCAAATAAAGAGGTCATATATGGTCCGCCCCGCATTGCAAGACAAAATTTGTTCGTGATAAAAAGAATATTGCTCCCATATATCCGGCCTTTGCTTGAGGTTCTATAAGCCCTCTGGCCCTGATGGAATTCGCGCATTCCCACCTAATCACTTCTTCGGCCTCGAAGGGGCCTAGACCCTGTCAGGTGCATAGGAATGCAGATACTACCTTTTTTGCCATCACGTGAACTTTATCCACGCAATTCGTTGATAGTTGTTAACGCTCTTTTTGCCCTGGCAATCGGCTTACTTAACGTCTCTGCGCCAGGTCTGAGCCCGGCAAGGAGGAACGCAAACGCTTGCGTCGAGTAGTCCTTGACGGGTTCAGATCTGGCAATACCCTTTATGGCGGTGGCCGGAGCATCCAGGCCCCTGCCTCCCGGCGAGGGTGGGGTGAGCCGCGCGACCAGGGGCGAAGTCCCTATTGAGCGCTTCAATAAAGGCTCTACCTTTTTAACGCGGCGGCGGCATGATAGCGCTCCTTGTTGGTCAACAAGGCCCAGGCGGTGTGACTGGCATGGTAGTCAGCTAGCTGGTGAAAGTCAGCCTTAGTCTTGTCCAATATGAAATGGCCCTGAAGAGGGGGGTAATTTCTAACGTGAAATGGCCCTGTACCTGAGGAGTAATTTCTGCTCATGATGGTCACCTATGGTGATCTATATGAGTGACAAAAAGATAAAAACATTGGATGACGTCCGCATCTTTCTCGAAGGAACTGTGGAGGTTGAGTTTTCAATTACCAACAAGGAAGAGCGCTACCAGTGGATTCGGCGTACATTGGTCAAATTCAGTTATATCTCTTGCAGCAAGAACGGTAAGGGATTGATCATCCGCTATCTGGAGCAGGTGAGTGGCTATTCTCCACGGCAAGTGAAACGGCTGGTACAGCAATACAAAAAACCGGATACATCAAGCGCCAACAGCGTACAGCATCGGGATTTGAACGCTTCTACCGCCCTGAGGACGCAGTGCTGTTAGCTGAGACCGACAAGCTCCATGGGACACTCTGCGGTGCAGCCACCAAGAAGATCTGTGAGCGGATGCTTTTGATCTATGAGGATTATCGCTATGAGCGCTTAGCAAAGATTTCGGTTGCCCATCTCTATAATCTTCGTCATTATACGTGTTATCAACGACAGCGCCGCCAGTTTGATAAAACCGCTTCAAAACGCTCTCAGATAGGCGAGCGACGAAAACCCAATTCAGAAGGTAAACCAGGCTTTCTACGGATCGACACAGTCCATCAGGGCGACCTGGATGGGATCAAAGGGGTTTACCATATCAATGCGGTTGATGAAGTCACGCAATTTGAATGTATATTCTCCGTAGAACGGATTACTGAGCGTTTCATGATTCCGGTCCTGGAGATGCTGATCGAAATCTTCCCTTTTGTCATCCTGGCATTTCACGCGGATAACGGTTCGGAATACATCAATCATACCGTGGCAAAACTGCTCGGAAAGCTCCATATTGACCTGACCAAATCACGCCCACGCCATTCCAACGACAATGCACTCGCCGAGTCCAAGAACGGAACCATCATCCGCAAACATCTGGGGTACGACCATATCCCGGGGTACTGGGCGCCTCAACTTAATGAATTTCACAGAGAGTATTTCAACCCCTATATCAACTTCCATCGTCCTTGCTTTTTTCCTGTCCCAAAAGAAGACAACAAAGGAAAGGTGAAAAAGAGCTATCCCTACAAGTTAATGATGACACCCTACGAGAAGCTCAAATCATTACCTGATGCAAACCAATATCTCAAACTGGGAACCACCTTTAAAAAGCTGGATGCAATTGCCTTCTCAATCAGCGACAATGACGCAGTCAAACAGATGAATGAGGCCAAACGTAAACTTTTCAAAACCATCTTTGAGCAGGAGCGGAGTATTGCCTGATTTGCCTCTTCAGGTAGATTCTCTACCCCTCTGTTTCAGGGCCATTTATAGATTGGAATAGACTTGCCTTCACCCTGTGAGAAGGGAAGAAGTAGGCGAAAGCAAGGGTGCCCAAAGAAACTCTCAGTCTCTACCCAACAGGGAATCACGGTGATTGAGAGCCAATGCGGGATCTGAAGGAAGCTCTAGCCAAATCGGTCACCTAAACGCAAGTGAACCTTCATAAGGCGGCAACATAGGGGTAAGGTGCCCGCGACCACCGAAGCCCAATATTCTCATCGTAATGTGTTGTTGTATTGAAGGTAGGTAGATCGAGAAACGGGTAACTACCTTACCCAGTGAAGGGCCATCGGCTTTGGGTCGGTGTAACTGCGACACTTTAAGCCCTAAGCGCTGCAGTAATGTACGCGTTATGAACCGAGGGTCTGCAGATGAAGCCGTAGTAATCGTAAAGTTCGGTGCCGATGATTCCATGGTGACATGGAGGAGGGTAAAACATTGAACCAGCAACAGGAAGTTGAAGGTGAAGGGCGGAACACCTAAGCGGTCATAAACACAGGTTACAGATTGGTGGTTTGAGATCAGCCTTTATAGGAGCGATCAACTATTCCCGTCGTAAACAGTGAACGAATTGATTGTGCGAGATTGTTGAAAGATCACTACTAACGAGAATAAAGTCTGTGGAGATGACCTGCTGGGTGTTAAAACCAATTTCTATAGGAAGAATCTAGCACGTTGGACTGGAGTGCCCAAACTTGTTTAGGAGAAGGAATCTATAGGTTTTAATATTTGAGTATGTTTTACGTGAGGAGCCGTGTACGGCCCGTACGCACGGTTCTGTGGGCAGACGGCTCCCTCTGACCCGATATGCGTGCATTCTTGTTGGCTACGGCAACGTTTGAGATGTTTGCTCCACATCTTTCCTTGATCTCGCTAATCCACTGATTGCGTTTATCTTGATGCTGATAAGCCACCCGAACGACCGACCGACCGTCCGTCATGAATTAATAGGGTTCTCAGGTAACTATCACCGCACTTACTGATGCCCAGCAACGTCGGCTTGCCGCCGGTGGAATGTTGCCGTGGTACCAGGCCCAGCCAAGCCGCCAGTTCCCGGCCATTCTTGAATACCGTAATGTCGCCAATGGCGGCGATCAGGGCGGTTGCCGTCAGGAGACCTATGCCCGGAATCGTGAGTAGCCGTGGGCGATCTTCGTTCTGCACACAGATTATTTTTAATTTCTGTTCCAATGTACTGATCCGTCCATCAAGATGCACCATCTCATCGTAGAGTTCTCGAAGAAGTTCACGGAATAATGGGGTTAATGTATTTTCTGTATCTTCAAGAATGTCCGGTATCGCCTTTCTGATGGAAGCGATTCCTTTGGGTATGACGATACCGTATTCCAATAATAATCCCCGAATCTAGCTCACCTGTGCGGTTCGTTTGGCAACCTGTTGACTGCGAATCCAATGCACACTTTGTATATCTTGCTGCTCGACATCCTTGACCGGAACAAAACGCATGCTGGGACGTTGTACGGCCTCACAAATCGCTTCGGCATCGATGGCATCATTTTTGTTGGACTTGACGTAGGGTTTGACAAACTGAGGCGCGATCATCCGCACCTTATGTCCCATCCGAGTGAAAGTACGCACCCAGTGATGGGCGCCACCACAGGCTTCCAGTCCGATTAGGCAAACCGGCAGATTAGCCATGAAAGCGGCCAATTTGTGACGGCTCAGTTTCTTTTTGAGAACAACATGGCCTTTTTTATTAACGCCGTGAAGTTGAAAACTATTTTTGGCCAGGTCAATGCCCAACACTTTAATCACTTTTGTTTCGTTATTTGCGTTATTCTGTTTCATGGTTCGTCTCGCTTCTGTTTTGATGTTTGATTGAAAATTAACATCATGGCCCATGTGAGGCCGGTTAGGAAGTGGGGCGGACCATTATTTCTGAAACATAGTTATCAAGCAGCTCCGGAAACAGCGTGCTCTGTGTGCGATTTACACCTTCAACGAAACGCTTCATATCTTCATCAAACCGCAAATTTTGGTGGGGTTATTATATCAGTGTTTTCACACAGTCTGGGCCGAAACCCGCCGTTCACCACCCTACGGTGAATGTCTGCTCCATACTCTTTCCGGTCATTCATGTCTTCCGAGAAACAGGCAACTGTCGATCCTCCCATCCCGAACATTGAGATTGCGGCGGAAATTTGGAAAATAAGCGATGGTATATTGCGCCTTTGCGCATGAATCAATTGTTCGGTCACTGAAGATTCGGGATGAATATTAAGATTCGCATCGCAGTTGAAGATGACACCCCGGTTATCACAGAAATTTATAATCAGGCGGTCGCATTGCAGTCGGCGACCGCCGATATTTCTCCGGTCTCCATCGAAAGCCGGAAAGCTTGGCTGAGCAAGCATGCTCCCAGTAAACACCCGGTATTTGTCGCGGAAGACCAAGGCACTATCATGGGTTGGTGCAGTCTGAGTCCGTATCGTCCGGGACGTATGGCGCTTAGGCATACGGCTGAGATCAGTTACTACATTCACGAGGACTTTCGTGGATTGGGTATCGGCTCTTGTCTTATCTCGCACGCGATTGAGCAATGCTCGCACTTGGGCATCAAGGTACTCTTCGCAATCCTTCTCGACATTAACACGAACAGCACCCGAATTCTTGAGAAGTTTGGATTCCAGAAATGGGGACATCTGCCAAATGTCGCGGACTTCAACGGAAGGCAGTGCGGACACTTGTACTACGGCCGTCATATCGTGCCATGAATAAACGGAATCAAGAGCCGAACGATGCCGACACACCGACGGGCATTTTACTGCGATCTATCCCTCCGGTCCTGGCCATCGCCGCTGGCTTCACCGGATACATCCAGTCGCTAAAATTTGTTCCCGTCTCTTGCCGGAACGCTCTGACGAGAACGTCCGGAAATCGTCGGTAAGCGACCAACGAGAAAAGCCGCTTCCAACCCATTGCGACCATACATAATCCTCATCAGACCACAGGTTCTATTCTATCAAGCCCATCAAAAAGGTAAATCTAATCATAAAATAACCTAATTGAATTATTAACGATCTTTTTATGTCGGAGTAATATATCCAGACATTTATCCAAACATTCACAAATCATCTGTGGGATACTGTTTTATTCATCGGCTATCAATTCGTTAAGGCAGCGGTGTGTTTTTCCTCTCTGAATACGAATAGATATGCGTTTAGCCCCTTACAAGACTTCTTCGTTGGAAGAATCCGATATCTCATTCCCGATTCTCGAGTGCTGGAACCCGGTGACCAAGGTGGCGACCATCGCCGCTCAAGTCGATAAGCGAAGGGTTCTATGCAGGATCTCCATGAAAGTTCTGCGGAAGAAATTTCATGCTTCGACGAATGAGCCGATGCGTGCAGTCGCGGAAAATCGCTCGGTGCTTCAGGCCAAGGCGAGAACGTTGATCGCGAACGGCGCCTTCGAGGAAGACGGCTCGATCATTATTCGGTCGAAGGATATCTGAACCACCCGGACCATGAATATAGAACTGAGCAGTTTGTTTAGTTTTTTATTGCATCACCATCGCTCTTTTTACGATTCGATCTCCGTGAGACAAATCTCGAACTCGTAACCTCATGAGATAGTTATGAAATTATACCATTGTCCGAATACGCGCTCTCTTCGCCCCCTTTGGCTGCTAGAAGAGCTGGGCATTTCCTACGATATTCAGTTAATTAACGTATTCGCAGGGGAAGGCCACACTGAGGATTATCTCAAACTTCATCCCCATGGTGCTGTACCGGTACTTGAAGACAAAGGCACTATGATTTTCGAAGCGGGTGCTATTTGTATGTATTTAACGGAAAAGTATGCAGATAAACAATTGGCTCCAACGCCCGTTTCCGGCAACCGCGGGTTGTATTTCCAATGGATGTTTTATGTCCCGGCAACGATGGAACCTCCGTTATGGAATATATTCTTACACACCAAAAGGCCTTCCCGAAACCAAACGAATCCCAGAAATCATTGAATATAGCCGTGAGAGATTTAAAAAAGTTGCTGAGGTTCTCAATCATTCTATATCCGACAAGCCCTTCATACTGGGGGATCGATTTAGCACAGCGTATATCATGGTTGACTCCACGCTCCAGTGGCAACCCGATCTCCTCGAAGATTACCCGGCAACTGCAAGCCTATAGGAAAAGACTTTCAGAACGCCCCGCATGCCAAAAAGCAAACGCCATTGGTCAAAAACCTTGATCACGTAATTATTCCGAAACGTCAATGTAAGCTGAAGCTGGTTAATAACTTGATGTCTCCAAATACCGTTATATATCAACAAGAGTAACGTATGAATCAAACTGTAATACTATTAATAACTCGGCAGTCGTGAGTTAACAGCGAGAAAAGCGGGGCAAAACTACCCTCTCCATCGTAGTATGTTTGATGAAAAATTTTGAAGATCGCAGAGAATTAGAGCATAGAACGCCTCATTCAGTTTAATCGTCATCTATTTCATCGGAAACAGCCATCAAGCGGGCACGGATCTGTTGAATCATGCCATTTTCCTCAAGTCGAAAGAATTGTTTGAGGAACAATGGCGCTAAAATTTGCTTGACGGTTTTCTCCGATGGCAAATCACGCGATTGAGTGCGAAGATAAAGCGAGTGCTCAGACCAAATCGTATCTTGATACTGGAGCGCAATCAATTGCATTAACCCCAAGGCAATGGAGGCACAGAGCACGAAGATTTCATAGGCTCGCCAGCACGCTTGAACGGTATGAATATCCTGGGGCTGTGGGGCTTTGAGAAGACGATTGGAAAAGGGGCGTCTAGAATGTTTTGGCAATTTTTTAGTCCAAAAACGAAATTTAAAGGCGCCGATCACATGCTTTAACATCGCGAACATGATTTCAATGCGGGTTCTAGCACAATACAGTTCAACGGCATCAATGGCTGACAGCGTTAAATCGGAACTCATTAGAACCATTGGGCCTTTTGAGGTGACGGCGAGAATAAATAACACCTGATCAGCGATGGGCCGCCATAACAGTGTAAGCGTCATAACCCGGATGGATTCGGTTTTACCGTAGACTTGACAGGTCACCGTCTCAAACAAATGAAGGTGGTCGAAGCATTCTCTTAAACACACTTTCTCGCCATAGAGCGGCTGAGGTCCGGGTCGAGAGGCGGGTTTCGGTGGCGCGGGGAAATAACCCACATAGCTATTCTTGGCTTTGACCAGCACCTCAACCCACCGCGCCTGATGCTGGATTGAATAATAGTGGCAAGCTCGAAATACGCCCCCGGTTGAAAAAAAGGCATCCAACACCAAATAACACAGACAGTGATTCGTCACCGCAAAATGAATCGCCATGGCCACCAAGCGGTCGGTGAGCTTGATCCGACATGGATTATCGCGCTCGTCGTTTAACCCTAAATGAGCCCATCCCTGATGAATTTGAAGCTGCAAAGGACAACAAAAACAAGCGGATAACGACCCGATCAAGATGCCAATGCTGCCCCAACATTGGGCCCGAAAATAGCCGGGTTTCGTTTGCGTCTCCGATGACTCGTGCATCGATACCACGCCGGGCATCTTGCGTCCATCTTTGATCACCGCGGTATGGTCACCCAGAAGTATCGCTCGTCCAGCTACTTCAACGGATTTTCCTTGGCGATTCACAAAATCTTGCCAAGCATCGAGCAACGCCCCATAGACATACGCTTTGGATCTAAAAAAACGGAGCAAGCGGTAATAACCAAGTTCATCTAATAGCCAGAAACGACACAACGACGTCACGCCGATCATTTCTCCTGCCCCCATAAATCCAATCACAATGGCGCAGAACAACAACCAAGTACTCGATCTGGAAAAAACGCTTTGAAAGCTTTCTAAACTCTGAGAAATATACTGTTGCACGGGGTCTCCTCCTTCCATCTGTACTTCTACAAAGAAAAGAAGGATCCGTGTTTTTTTAGCAAATGTCTAGTCGTAATTATCGATTTCTATTTTCTACACTACTCATCTTTTATGAACACCAGTGGGCAATCTTAAAGCGCAGAGCTATCAATGGGTGATAAGACTTTCTTCCGTTGGTCGAGGTGACACATCGAAAAAATGAATTCAGGGCCTGAATAGTTACGTCAAATCGGATAGAACTCGTGACTGACGAGTTAATTAATCAAATACATCTAATTGCTCTAACCGACGATCCTTTTCTTCTTGATTCCGTATATAGTTTCTTATCTTTTCTCATCCAAGCCAACGGTACTTACACAATATCCCGTTGACCAAAAATGAAATCCTTTACTACCTCCTCTCTTCCCAATGTAGTCTCTGTGAATCCTCACCGCTGACTTGCCTTTTATTCGACCCACTGTATTGGCAACACTATATTTGGGTGGGATGCTCAAGCATAAATGAACATGCTCCGGCATCGCATGTCCTTCTACTAATTCCACTCCAAATTGATGACACAGCTCTTTCAAAATCGATCCTATATCTTTTCTCAATGCACCATATATTGATTTTTTTCGATATTTCGGTACGATCACGATGTGGTATCGACAATACCATCTTACATGGCTCTGACTTTGCCATTCTCTCATTTTAATTCTCCTCTTTACCTTGGCGGGTTCTGAGGAGAATTTATCAGTATTTACGCTGGAACGGCAGAGCCTATTTGCATCGCACCGGCAGAGCCGGTGGCTTAATATTAGGAGTTAATTGCGAAAAAAGAGGGGTAATACTCCCCCACCACATCGAAGTATGCCCCATGAAAAATATTAAGAATTGCAGAGAACTAGAGCATAGAGCGCCCCATTGAGTTTAATCGTCATCGATTTCATCGGAAACAGTCATCAAGCGGGCACGGATCTGTTGAATCATGCCATTTTCCTCAAGTCGAAAGAATTGTTTGAGGAACAATGGTGCTAAAATTTGCTTCACGGTTTTCTCCGATGGCAAATCACGCGATTGAGTGCGAAGATAAAGCGAGTACTCAGACCAAATCGTATCTTGATACTGGAGCGCGATCAATTGCATTAACCCCAAGGCAATAGCGGCACAGAGCACGAAGGTTTCATAGGCTTGCCAGCACGCTTGAACGGTATGGAGGTCCTGGGTCCGTGGGGCTTTGAGATGACGATTGGAAAAGGGGCGTCTGGAATGTTTTGGCAATTTTTGAGTCCAAAAACGAAATTTAAAGGCGCCGATCACATGTTTTAACATCGCGAACATGATTTCAATACGGGTTCTATAGACTTTAAGAAAAAGATCTTGGCGTGCTGAGCAAAATAGCGACAGGGTAGCTCGATTAGACATTAGAGTAACAAGTGTTTAGTCTGACATGGGTTAATCTCTAGTCAATAAGGAGCTGCCCCATGTTAATTTTTAAACTTAATCTCTCCAAGGCCCACCAGAATGATTTGCTCGAAGAATTGAAGCGAGCCCATCAGAAAGGTGATTTGCCGTGGGTGAAACGGATCTTAGCAGTTCTGGCCTTCGCTGAGGGGCAGGTTATTCAAGCAGTGGCCAAAATGCTTCGAGTTACAGCCGAAGCGGTTCGACAATGGATCAAGCGTTTGTTGGTCGGCGGTGTTGTCGGACTGAGATCGAAGAAGCCACCGGGAAGGCCTTCGAAAATGACCAAAGAACAACGGAGTGAATTAGCGGCTGTCATAGACGCGGGCCCCGCGGCTGCAGGGTTTGTGGGTAATTGCTGGCGCAGCCCAATGATTCAAGGCTTAATCCATGAGCGATTTGGCGTGTTCTATTGCGTTCACTATATCAGTCAATTGCTCAAAAACATGGGCTTTTCTTATCAAAAGGCACGGTTTGTTTCCGATCACCTGGATGAAGAGGCCCGCCAACAGTGGCTGGATCAAAAGTGGCCAGCGATTCTAGCCGAGGCAAAACAAAAAAAGGCGCTACTGTTATTTGGCGATGAGGCGTCATTTCCACAATGGGGGTCGCTCAGCTATACGTGGGCACGAAAAGGCCAGCAACCGACCATCAAGACGTCCGGCAAGCGTAAAGGCTACAAGGTGCTCGGCTTGATTGATTATTTTACGGGACGGTTTTTTTACAAATGCCAGGAAGAACGCTTTAACTCACAAACCTACATGACCTATTTGACCGAAGTGCTTGCACAAACCAAACAGCCTATCGTACTCATACAGGATGGTGCGCGCTACCATACCAGCAAGGCAATGAAGGCGTTCTTTGAGGACCATAAAGACCGACTGACTGTTTACCAATTGCCGTCTTACTCACCCGACTACAATCCAATCGAGAAGCTGTGGAAAAAAATCAAATAACAGGGAACCCATCTCCATCATTTCCCAACGTTCGACGATCTAAAAAACAAGGTCGCAGAGGCCCTCTTGCAATTCAACAATGCTGCCGATGAGGTACTTGCACTGTTCGTGAAATTCAAGGAACTCGCTGACCACGCATAACTGCATTTGGCCAAATTCTTTTTCTTAGAGACTATACCACAACAAAGCGAACGTGCTACAGGCTTCAGGGGACCTTGCGGGCGCGGTGGCGCTCTATGACCAGGCGCTTGAGATCTGTGAGCGTCTGGTCCATCAGGAGGGCCGTTCGGAGCTTCGAGGTGATTTGGCCTGGGTTCAAGCTTATAAAGCCTCGGTTTTATTATCGCTTGGCGATCGTAATGCAGCTGCGTCTATAGCCAGTGAAGCGATGGAAGTATTGGAAGAAGAGGTACAACGGACAGGGCGGCGGATCTCCAACAGGTATTAGATTGGGCAAAAGAAATATTTAGAGATCTTCTATAAGTTTCTTGATCACGGTATTTTCAAACCAGAGGTCAAAACAAAAGCCGCTAATCCTATTAAAGATTTCCAACGCACAAACCAGGTCATAAAAAAAATGATTCAATTAAAAACCAGTTCCGAATCGGAGCATCCGATCCCCTCTCACTCTTTTACTACCTACTATCTTAGCGTTTTCATTCTCATAATAATTGGGTTCTTGACCGCAGGTCACTCGATAGCTCAAATCCAATCGCCGAATCCACCCAGCAGAACAAGCCCCTTACCCGCCGAAAACACCGCCAACGCAACCACTACAGCTGACATTGTAATCGTCCTCGACAATTCCGGCAGCCAAACCCAAGAACCACAAACAAAAAAAATGATTCCCCAGTTTTGGAGACGATTCAAACGCAAACAGATAGCGGATCTACCAATCCTGCGACGAAAGCCCAAGAAAAATCGACAAATACCGAATCCCCACGCCCATGGGACCGAGCTCACCTCGATTTGGGTTGGGCGCTTTTATGGATTGCTTTAACCGTATTTTTCACCGGATGGATTCTGAACCGGACCAGCACCCCTTCGCAGAATCAAAACATTGAACCCGAGACACCGACAATAAACCCAATCCCCAAAGCAACACTAATCGATCTCAGCGGTCAGGCCAACGTTCACCGATACACCATCCACAAACCATTAGTCAGAATCGGCCGAGACCCCAACAATAACGATATCGTCATCGCCCACGATACCGTCTCCTCCCAACATGCAACCATTAAATACCAAGAAGGCCAGTTTTACCTTTCCGACCTCCGCAGCAGCAACGGAACATCGATCAACGGTAAGCCCTTCAGCGATCCCGAGAAAGCCCAGGAAATTTTACTCAAGCACCAGGACCGCATACAATTCGATATTCACGAGTTTGAATTCGTACTCGATGAACAACTAAGCGCAAAAGCCACGCGAATAGCGGGCGCTCGCGGTGGAACACACCTTCGTGGCGCGGGGCCTAATGCGCGGGAGGATCAGATCGAGACTGAGATGCTGGTAACCCAAATTAAAGAGGATCCGATGCCCGTGACCCAAGTAAAAGAGGTTGGAGTTCCAATAGCTCAAATGAAAGAGAACGGGTTCGATCTTGGGACGAAGATTAAATCGGGGATGTGCCCGAACCACGAAGCGTGGGCCGCCAGTGAGTTCTGTTCTGTTTGCGTGACGGCCTATTGCAAACAGTGCGTTCGGGAAAAAGACGGCCAGTGGGTCTGTATAAGCTGTGACGACGATGTTAGCTAGTCTATATTTCGCTCGCATTTCTCTCTGGTTTTCGTATTTCGTAGTGAGGGGTCGCGAGGTCGTAAGGAGACAAGGCGCGCGCGGGGAAATGCGCGGAGGCGTACTTGACCGTGCGTTGAGCACGTTTTTCAAGCGCAACACAGTATACATGCGGCATCGAGGCCCCGTAATTGACAACGGCGAGAAACGATGAAGGTTAGCCTAACGATTGAGAAAGGGCCGCAACAAGGCCGGGTCATAACTTTCGAGAAGCCCGGTAATATGCTGATTGGGCGCGCCAACGATGCGGATTTTCAATTGCCCCAGGACGACCCTTATGTTTCACGTCGTCACGTGTATCTTGAGATCTGTCCACCGAGTTGTCGACTCAGCAACCTCAGTAATACCAACCCGCCGCATGTCAATAATCAGCCAGTAGACAGTAAAGATCTGGCCAATGGTGATCTGATCGAACTGGGCTACACCCGGATTCGGATCGGTATTGGCACCCAATTCGAGGTGGCGACTAAAAATTGCAGCAAGTGTGGTGAGCCGATTGAGGTATTGCCGGATCAAACCGTACCCAAACTTTGCGTCAATTGCGGAAGATCCCAATCCAGGAAATCCGGTCAACGGGTGTCGGCCAAATGTACCCGTTGTTCTAAAGACCTCAGTGAATACGCCAACAGCGATGGTCGCGCCGAAGAGCTTAGGGATACCGTTATCTACAGTTGCGAAGAATGCCTGCCGACAACTCAAGGCATTGACGGTACGTGTATCAACGACTATCGGGTGATCCTTGAATTGGGTGAAGGTGGTTTTGGGGTGGTTTATTTGGTCTATCACCCACCCACTGCGCGGGTGCTTGCTCTGAAACAGATCAAAGATCTGACTAACGACCAAAATGTACGGCGTTTCGAGCAGGAAATTAGTGTGTTGGAAGATTTGAAACACCCGAATATCGTCCGCTGCATCGATAGCGGACATGGTGCTCAAGGCATCCCTTATTTAGTAACGGAGTATGTCGTCAATCGGCTTAGTCTGGATAAAGACCTTTCGCAACCTCATTTCGTGGTGCCGATCGTCGTTTCTTTGCTTGATGGACTGGAGTATCTCCACGGAAAGTCCAAACTTCATCGCGATATCAAACCGGATAATATTCTTTTTCAGGATCGACAAATGTATCCGGATAAAACATCGGCTCATTTGAAGACCTGTTTAACGCCCAAATTAGCGGACTTCGGAATATCCTTTTCCTATGCTCGCGCGGGTGGAACCCGGCTCACCAAACCAAATTTAGGTATGGGAACGTTGATGTTTATGTCTCCCGAACAAGTTCAAGACGCTTATTCCGTCAAGGCATCGGCCGATCTTTATTCCCTGGGAGTAACCCTATATTTTTGGCTGACCGGCAAATATACATTTGAGTTCCTGACGCAAGAGGACCTTGAGGACATCAGAACGAAAGCACGTGATGATCGGGCAAGTCCTAAGGAGAAATTAAAAGCACTTAAATCAATCCAACGGTATCAAGCATCCAAGCACCCTTTTCTTATCATTCTTGGGGAAGAGCCGATTCCTATTCGGGAACGTTTGCCGTCGTTATCTCCGGAACTTGCCGAGGTGATCGACAAGTCGGTACGTAAGGATCAGAACCAGCGGTTTCAAAGTGCTTCCGAGTTCCGGCAAGCATTACTCGACGCTATTTAGTTCCGAAAAATGTACGATTTATGAGGTTTTTTAATGGATCAAACCGCGATCTCAAGGGGTCATTCAATGCATGATGATGAAAGCAACCTATTACCCCGTCGAAAGCAAGGCAAAACGGGGCCATGTCTTTCTAAACAATAAAAAGCAACAAAAAGAGGCGATAAGTAAGACTGCATTTATCAATCAACTATCCCATTTTCTTAGTCTAAGGCGAACAAATACGAACCAATGTTGTTGAAGCGGAATACACAATTTGTATTGACCTCATATTGACACGAACAATGATACGTATAAAATATAAGTATCGCACGTATCAATGAGGCATGAAAATGCAGAAAAAACTCACAATTACACTTGATGAACAGGTTTATGATGGCTTGAAAGAAACGATTGGTTCGGGAAAAATTAGTAAATTCATTGAGAGTTTGGTTCGTCCACATGTTCTAAAAAATGAATTGGACTTAGCTTACTCAGCGATGGCCAAAGATCTATCTAGAGAAGAAGAAGCCTTGGAATGGTGTGAAATCTCAATTGATAATTCAAATGATTTCAATCATGAGACGAGGTGAAATATGGTGGGTAAATTTCGATCCCTCGGTTGGAGGTGAAATCAAAAAGAAACGTCCTGCTGTAATTATCAGTAACGATGCTTCGAATAAGCATCTAAATCGGGTTCAAGTTCTTCCTATAACAAGCAATATTGAATGTTTTTATCCCAGCGAAGCGTATGTAATCTTCAAAGGGAAAAAAGCTAAAGTAATGGCTGACCAATTGACTACAGTAACCAAATTAAGAATGCTGAAAAAAGGAGGAAATGTTAAATCAAATGAATTAGATAATATAGAAAAAGCTATTTGTCTTCAGTTGTGTCTTGTTCAGTAAGTTGAGAATTGGCCCCTCCGATTGGAGCGTGGTGAGGTGATTATTATCCAGCGCTACAAAAAAATATCGCTAAATTGGTTCCTGTAGAGATTAAAAAGCCCCTATTTTCTGATCTAACAGCATTTCGGGCGAGACAAAGCCAAGGCAAGACATCTATTTCTCAATTACGACAGGAAGAGCGCTATTATTTGGATACCAGTGTCATCTTGCCTTATTACCGTCATGAAGCTAATTCACTCAAGATTCAATCCTTTTTGCAAAGTCTTGAGTACACACCAATTGTTTCAGACTTGAGCAAAATTGAATATGTGTCCGCTCGTTCGCGTAAAATAGATCTATCCCGGTTTTCTGTAGCTGTATACCTCGGCAATTTGCGCCAACAACTGTGACTATGACGGCAAATCCGAACTCCCCATCAAAAATTGATCCACCGAGCGCGCCGCTTGGCGGCCCTCCCTAATCGCCCAAACAACAAGAGATTGACCTCTTCGCATGTCACCGGCCGCGAAAACTTTATCGATGCTGGTGTTGTAGTCGTCCGTATTCGCGTCAACGTTTCCTTGCCCGTCCAAGTTAACACCCAGGTCTTTGAGCATACCTTCGTGAACCGGGTGGACAAATCCCATTGCCAGTAGAACCAGGTCCGCTTTTAGGGTGAATCCGCTTCCGGCGATTTCGGCCATTTCCCATCGTCCATCCGTTTGCGTCCACTCGACGCGAGCACACTGGATTTGGGTGACACAACTATTTTCTCCTTTGAAAGATTTTGTGACGACGGACCAGTCCCGATGGCAGCCCTCATCCTGAGAGCTTGAAGTTCGAAGTTTGTTCGGCCAGTGGGGCCAGGTCAGGTCTTTATTTTCTTTTTCGGGCGGTTTCGGCATAATTTCCAATTGGGTGACCGATGCAGCGCTTTGCCGTATAGATGTGCCTATGCAGTCGGAACCAGTATCGCCTCCACCTATTACAATGATATGTTTGCCAGTGGCTGTGATACTGATGTCGTCAGAAAAATTATATCCGGCGACTCGCATGTTTTGTTGCGGAAGGAATTGCATCGCAAAAAAGACACCTTTCAATTCACGTCCGGGGACAGGTAAATCCCTGGGCTTTTCAGACCCTCCGGTGAGTACAATTGCATCGTGGTCGTCCATTACCCTTTGGACGGGTACGTTTTTACCAATGTGGTTGTTAGGGCGGAAAAACACGCCTTCGGCTTGCATTTGAGCGATGCGGCGATCAATATGATGTTTCTCCATTTTGAAATCCGGGATGCCGTAGCGTAGAAGTCCGCCGATTTTATCGGATTTCTCAAGCACAATGACCGAATGCCCAGTGCGGGCAAGCTGTTGCGCGCAAGCCATTCCAGCGGGGCCCGAACCGATTACGGCGACGTTTTTCCCGGTACGTTTTAAAGGGGCCTGAGGCTGGATCCAACCTTTTTCCCACGCTTTATCGATAATCGAACACTCGATAGTTTTGATGGTGACCGGTTCTTCAACCAGGTTTAAAGTACACGCGGCTTCACACGGCGCGGGACAAATACGTCCCGTGAACTCTGGAAAGTTATTGGTGCTGTGTAGTACATCCAACGCTTCGCGCCAGTTATTCTGATATACCAAATCGTTCCAGTCCGGAATGACATTGTTGATGGGGCATCCCTCATGGCAATAAGGAATACCACAGTCCATACAACGCGCACCTTGTCTACTGACTTCGTCGTCAGTTAAGGAGATTGTGAATTCACTATAATGTTGGATTCGATCCGCCGCCAGCGCATAGGTGCGTTCCTGGCGGGAGATTTCCATAAATCCGGTGGGTTTTCCCATGTTAGGTTTTTTCTCGGATAAAAATTAAATTGGCCGATCTACCGACTAATGGTTAGATCATGGCTTTTCTGCATTTGGTCCAGTGCTCGCCGATAGTCGATGGGCATGACTTTTACAAATTTCGGAAGATAGTCCTCCCAATTTTTGAGTATCGCTTGGGCTCGGCTGCTGGCAGTGTAGTGAGCATGCTTTTCGATCAGGTTTCTTAAGCGCTGAGTGTCGTATCGAGTCATATCGTGCATGACATCGACTCGTCCGTGGGTTTCCATGTCGCCACCTTGGTGCCCCAGATTTTCAAGCGCTGTGTCTTCGTCCCGGATGGCTTCCAACTCCACCATGGCCATGTTACACCGGAGTTCAAAATCCCCGGTTTCATCCAGAACGTAAGCAATACCACCACTCATACCGGCGGCAAAGTTACGGCCAGTGGATCCGAGTACGACCACGACGCCACCGGTCATGTATTCACAACCGTGATCGCCCAGTCCTTCGATTACAGCGATAGCCCCCGAGTTGCGGACGGCAAAACGTTCTCCCGCTACACCACGGAAATAGCATTCGCCACTAATGGCGCCGTACAAAACGGTATTCCCCACGATGATATTTTCTTCGGCATTAATCGGGCATTCCGGTGGAGGATATATGACCAGCCGCCCGCCACTCAAACCTTTGCCGACATAGTCGTTGGCTTCACCGCAGAGTTCCACGCTGATACCCGCGGCTAGAAATGCCCCAAAGCTTTGCCCGGCAATACCCTTGAGCACAATGCTAATTGTGTCCTCGGGTAAACCCTTATGGCCGTAGCGCTGGGCAATTTCTCCGGATAGCATGGATCCGAAAGTCCGGTTGGTATTTCGGATTTCCATCTCCATTTGTACTGGTGTGCCTTCTTCCAAAGCGGGTCGGGCGAGTTCGATCACTTTTTGATCGAGAGCTTTATCCAAGGCATGTTCTTGTGCTTCGCAATTAAACAGGGCAACGTCCCGAGGTAGATCGGGTTTGTATAAGATGCGCGACAGGTCCAAACCTTTGGCTTTCCAATGGGAAATAGCGTCCCGCATCTCCAGGCGGTCGGACTGGCCTATCATATCTTCAAATTTTTTGAAGCCTAATTGAGCCATTAACTCGCGTACTTCCTCGGCAACAAAGAAAAAGTAGTTGATGACGTGTTCGGGTTTGCCGGTAAAACGTTTGCGCAATTCCGGATCTTGAGTTGCAATTCCAACCGGGCAAGTGTTCAGGTGGCATTTGCGCATCATCAGGCATCCTTCGACGATGAGCGGGGCGGTGGCGAAACCAAATTCGTCGGCTCCAAGCAACGCGGCAATGACGACGTCACGACCGGTACGCAAACCGCCATCAGTTTGTACGGCGATGCGGCCGCGAAGGTTGTTCAAAGTCAGTGTTTGGTGGGTTTCAGCCAAGCCGATTTCCCACGGCAGTCCCGCGTGCTTGATCGAGGTGATCGGGCTGGCGCCGGTACCGCCATCGTAACCCGCGATGGTGACATAATCGGCGTGTGCTTTGGAAACGCCCGCGGCGACCGTACCCACCCCAACTTCAGACACTAGTTTGACGCCAATGCGGGCCTTTGGATTGACATTTTTCAGATCATGAATCAACTGGGCCAGGTCTTCAATAGAATAAATATCGTGGTGTGGCGGCGGTGATATCAAACCGACACCGGGGGTTGAATGGCGTACTTTGGCGATAATTTGATCCACCTTATGTCCTGGGAGTTGTCCGCCTTCGCCCGGTTTTGCGCCTTGGGCCACTTTAATTTGGATATCGTCAGCGTTGACAAGGTATTCGGCCGTAACACCAAAGCGACCCGAAGCGACCTGTTTTATCGCCGAACGCATGGAATCGCCATTATCCATGGGAATAAAACGCTCGGAAAGTTCGCCGCCTTCGCCGGTATTCGATTTTCCACCGATACGGTTCATAGCGATAGCTAAGGTGGTATGGGCTTCGTAGGAGATCGAACCAAACGACATGGCGCCGGTGGCAAACCGTTTGACAATCTCGGACGCCGGTTCGACTTCATCAAGCGGGATGGAAGATTTGGCAAACTTGAAGGTCATCAAACCTCGCAGTGTTAACAAGCGCTCGGTTTGTTCGTTAACCATCCTGGCAAATTCCTGGTATTGTGTTGGATTGTTTGCCCGTGTTGCGTGCTGAAGTTTGGCGATCGATTGTGGCGTCCACATGTGATCTTCACCGCGAAGGCGGAAAGCATATTCCCCACCCGCATCTAAAGCTTTACGGTACAGCGGCGCGTTGCCGAAGGCCAGGCGATGACGCGCCAAAGTTTCTTCGGCGATTTCTTGAAGTCCCGCGCCTTCCGTTGTGCTTATGGTCCCTATAAAGAAGGTATCTAAAAATGTTTCAGATAAACCGACGGCGTCGAAAATTTGCGCACCACAGTAGGATTGGTATGTGGATATGCCCATTTTGGACATGACTTTTAGCAGACCCTTGTTAACCGCTTTAATATAACGGTTATGAACCTCAATTTCGGAGAGGGGTTCAATAAGATTTTCGCGAAGATCGGATAATGTGTCGAATGCGAGGTACGGGTTGATCGCTTCCGCACCAAAACCTGCCAGTACCGCAAAATGGTGGACTTCCCGTGCTTCACCGGTTTCAATCACCAATCCCGCTACAGTGCGTAGACCTTGTTTGATAAGGTGGTGGTGAACCGCTGATGTTGCGAGTAATGCGGGGATGGCGACTTGGCTGGCATCCATATCCCGATCCGACAGAATTAGAATATTATTGCCATCGATGACCGCATTTTCTGCATTTTCACAAAGTGCTTGAACAGCTGGTTCCATGCCCGAGGCGCCTTTTTCCGATACGAAACAGATACTCAAGGTGTGGGTTTTAAAAATGCCTTCGGTACGCCATTCGATTCGACGCACCTTTTCCAGATCGGAATTGCTCAGGATGGGCTGAGTGGCTTCCAGTCGCTTGTGGGCTCCGCCCTTTTCGAATGCAAACAGATTAGGACGGGGTCCGATCAGTGTTGTCAGGGACATGACCAATTCTTCCCGAATGGGGTCAATAGCTGGGTTGGTCACCTGTGCAAAACCCTGTTTGAAATAGTCGTAGAGCAGTCTCGGTCGACGCGACAATACGGCTAGCGAAGCATCGACACCCATGGAACCGACAGGGTCTTGGGAACTGACCGCCATGGGGATAATAAAAAATTTGATGTCTTCCTGGGTGTATCCAAAAGCCTGTTGTCTGTTTAGAAGCGTTTGCTTGTCGGGCGGCATTGCTGAAATCTCGACCGGCAGATTGGATACCATGATTTGCGATTCATTCAACAGTGACCGGTACGGAACTCGATCGGCGAGTTGAGCCTTGACCTCCTCATCATCGATAATACGGCCTTCCTCAACGTCTATCAGTAACATCTTGCCGGGTTGCAAACGCCATTTTTTGACGATTTTTTCCTGGGGGATATCTAAAACACCCATTTCAGATGCCATGACCACGATGTCATCGCTGGTAATCAAGTATCTAGCAGGACGAAGACCATTGCGGTCTAGTGTCGCGCCGATCTGCCGGCCATCGGTAAAGGCGATGGATGCCGGGCCATCCCAAGGTTCCATCAGCGCTGCATGGTATTCGTAGAATGCGCGGCGTTTTTCGTCCATGAATGCATTACCCGTCCAGGCTTCAGGGATAAGCAGCATCATAGCGTGGGCGAGGGAATAACCGCCGGCAACTAAAAGCTCAAGAGCATTATCGAAGCAAGCCGTATCCGATTGGCCTTCGCTAATCAACGGCCAAAGTTTATCCAGATCTTCCCCCAACGCCTCTGAGGACATGACTTGGCGGCGGGCGGCCATCCAGTTGACATTACCACGTACCGTATTGATCTCACCGTTATGGGCAATCATTCGGAACGGTTGGGCTAAATCCCAGGTTGGAAATGTATTGGTCGAGAAACGTTGATGTACCAGCGCCAAGGCCGATGTCATACGACGATCGAGCAAATCGGGGAAGTACACGCCCACTTGATTGGCCAGTAACATACCTTTGTATAAAACGGTTCTTGATGATAACGATGCAACGTAGAAGGCGTTACCGTTTTCCAAATTCGCACGTTCAACGGCATGTTCGACTTGTTTACGGATGACGAAAAGTTTGCGTTCAAATGCGTCCTGGTCTACGCAATTTTCTCCACGGCCAATAAAAATCTGCCGGATGACCGGTTCCACCGCCTTGACGGAATTGCCCAGACCACTATTGTTTACCGGGACTTCCCGCCATCCCAAAACCGTTTGATTTTCGGCTTGAACAATTTCAGTTATCAACTTTTCACAGGCTGATTTACTGGACACTTGGGGAGGAACGAATACCATTCCAACACCATAATCGCCATTAGTTGGGAGAATTATATTAGCGTTCGCGCATACTTCTCGGAAAAAATCATCGGGTATTTGAAGTAGTATGCCCGCGCCATCGCCAGCGAGCGGGTCGGCACCGACGGCTCCGCGATGGGTTAAATTTTCCAATAGCTTGAGACCTTGAGAAACAATCTCATGGCTTTTGCGTCCCTTGATTTGGGCGATAAACCCGACCCCACAAGAATCATGTTCGTTTCGGGGATCGTACAATCCTTGTCTTTTTGGCAACCCATTACTGGTCATGGCATACCTCGTTTTTCAGCGCTGAACAAGCGGATTGGTTTATTGTATTACCTAGCTCGTCAGGAAACGGAAAATGTATGTTTTTCAATATTTTTCTTAATATATTGGTTGCCATCCGGCAAACAAAACGGGAAAAACTATTATGCATGTTTGAGTAATATGTATGGATGTGAAAAGTATTCGTATTATCCATAAAGCCGTACGGCGGAACACCTCTAAAATCAAAAAGTTAACTAATCTTCGCGGGGTGCGTCGGTTTCGAAAACATTCAATAATACCACGATTTGTTGGATGCTGACCAATCAATTGGCGGCCCTTACTTGCTTGAATCATTGATATGCGTATGAAACAATAAGCAACTTTTTATCGGGTAATTTTTGAACGGACGGTCTTAAATCTTATTCAGGTTTTCAAAAATAGCGGTGTGGGGTACTAGGAGGCTGTCCGAGAATAGAGAGCCTACTGCGGAAAGCTGGATTTGGCCGGATTTTCCCATTATTTTCGTTAAATACAGCAAGTATTCGCCTCAAATAATGAAAAAATCAGGCTCAAACCAGCTTTACCTCGCTACGGCTCCTATTCTCGGACAGCCTTCTAGGCTATTTTTTCTCGGATAAATTCCCATACCACTTCTACACAAATTTCTTTTTTGCGATTTCTGTAATTGTTATTCATTAAAAACCAAGGACAAAATATGTCAGGTCGAAATCATCTCTTTGTACCGGGTCCCACGAACGTGCCAGATTCCATATTAAGTGCTATGCATGTGCCAATGGAAGACCATCGTTCATCCGTTTTTCCGAACTTAGTGAAGCCATTATTGGATGATTTGAAGAAAATATTTAAGACCTAATCGGGTCAAGCCTTTATTTTTCCCGCGACGGGTACAGCCGGATGGGAAATTGCTCTGACCAATACTTTATCGCCCGGCGACCGCGTCTTGTCCTATCGGTTCGGGCAGTTCAGCCACTTATGGATCGACTTGGCGCAACGCCTCGGATTGGATGTCCAATACGATGACATTCCGTGGGGCCAAGGGTTGCCTTTGGATAAATCAAGTACCACCCGCATAGCGGGTGGTTTGAGGAAGCCCCCTTGAAGGGGGCTAAGAGCTTATATTTAGGTGGAATCCTCAACCCCAAAGAACTAGCATAACTTTCAATAAATAATTCCACATCAAACTGGAAACATATTTTTGAAACTGCTCTGAATATTAATCCCTTAATGTTCCATCTATTGTTTTTTCCGATGTTTCAGCGTGATCCAATTCTTCTTATTACCTTGACGGATGACCAAGTGAATTTAACAAATCTTTACGCTGGAACGGCAGAGCCTATTTGCATCGCACCGGCAGAGCCGGTGGCTTAATGTAAGGAGTTAGTTATAATTTCGAATCACTAAGAAACTGAATACAGGGTAATTGGCGGCAATTACCGTTAAAATAAATCGAATAATTGGATGTCAGGAGAACAAGATATGCGTACACCCAAAGTCATTGTCACCCGTAGATGGCCTGAACAAGTCGAAACAAGACTCAAAGAGCTGTATGAAGTTCAATTCAACGAAAATGACCAGCCGATGTCAGCCGAACAGCTGAAGGAGGCATTGCGGTCCGCCGATGCGGTTCTACCCACGGTAACCGACCCTATAACCGCGGACGTACTGAGCGTGAAGCCTCTGCGATGCAAAGTCCTCGGAAATTTTGGTGTGGGATTTAACCATATCGATATCGATGCGGCTAAAGACCGGGGAATAGTGGTCACCAATACTCCGGAAGTACTAACCGACTGCACTGCCGATATTGCGATGCTGCTTATGTTATCGGTCGCACGTCGTGGTCCCGAAGGTGATCAGCATGTCCGGCAAGATCAATGGACCGGTTGGTGCCCGACCCACATGTTAGGCACTAAAGTCACTGGAAAAACCCTTGGCCTGATCGGTTTGGGACGCATTGCCCAAGCAATGGCCCGAAAAGCTCACCATGGTTTCGATATGAAGATTCTGTTCACCGATCCCTATCCACCCGCTCAGTCGGTTGTCGACGGACTCCAGGCGACGCAATGCACTGATGTTGAAGAAGTATTAAAGAATTCGGATTTTGTTTCAATACATTGTCCTGGCGGTAAAGAAACCTATCATTTACTGGATTCGGAAAAGTTGGCCATGATGAAACCTGGGGCCTACCTCATTAATTCAGCCCGTGGCGATGTAGTCGACAACCAAGCGTTGATTGAAGCGCTAAAAAACCGGAAAATTGCTGGCGCGGGCCTTGATGTATTCGAAGGTGAACCGAATCTGGACCCTGGTTTTCGTACCCTGGACAATGTCGTACTGTTCCCCCACCTCGGTAGCGCTACCATGGAAACACGCGTTGCCATGGGAATGCGTGTATTAGAAAACATTGAGGCCTTCTTTAAAGGCGAAACGCCTGGAGATAAAGTAGTATAAATCGAATGCTGGGTGGGCTATTAGCCCACCCGTTTTGTAATTGTGCAAGGTACTTCAGGCCATGCTAGCTAAAATGAAGCAGCAACTTTTCGCGTTGCCCCAATTCGCGTTGCCCCATCATTTCCTTTCACGTTTGATGCGTATTCCAACGCATGCCTCGAATGTATTATGGAAAAACTTTTTCATTAAGCGATTCGTCAATTTCTACGGGGTGAATATGGCGGAGGCGAAAACTGAGAACATCGCTAAATTCCAATCCTTTAACGCATTCTTCACCCGCACCTTAAAACAGACCGTCAGACCCGTCGACTCTGGGCCATTCTCGATAGTTTCTCCGGCGGATGGCGTTGTTAGCCAGGCCGGAAATATCTCTGAAGATAGAATGATACAGGCTAAAGGGAAACACTACAGTCTGACCAATTTGCTTGGAGGCGATGCCGAGAGAGCAGCGCCCTTTTTAGGGGGTGATTTCGCAACGATTTATCTTTCACCTAAAGACTATCACCGGTTACATATGCCACTGGATGGAAATCTAAAGGAAATGATCCATGTGCCGGGGAGGTTGTTCAGCGTGAATCAGGCGACAACAGCCGTGGTGGACAATTTGTTTGGCCGCAATGAACGTGTTGTCGCCATTTTTGACACCCCGGCGGGTCCCATGGCTTTAATCCTGGTCGGCGCCATTTTTGTGGCCAGTATCGAAACCGTTTGGCACGGTGTGATTACGCCGCCAACGCGACCAGCACCTCAAACCTGGATGTACGGCAATCAGCGACCCGTTGAACTTAAAAAAGGCGAAGAAATGGGCCGATTTAATATGGGGTCGACGATGATAGTGGTGTTTGGTCAAAATAGTGTTGAATGGTCCCATTTAATGAAGGAGGGGCAGACGGTGCGAATCGGAGAAAGTATTGGAAGTTGGGGAGGGGATGTTTAGTCGGATATTCAAGCTGATTCAAGGCTAAAGTATCTTGCAAAGATTGAGCATGGGCTCAAGTCTTTCAGATGGGCAATAATCGACTATCCATCGTTTCATCTGGGATTACTTCGTAAACACATCCACCAGCAATAGTTTTGAAGTTTTTCCAAATCCACCTGGCCACCCGAGCAAAGGCAGCGACGAATTATGCTACGTCATCGGTTTGCGGAGGCGCTATAAAAACATACCTGTGAACAAACACCATCACTATTCGAGAAAATCACGCATATGGTCCGAATATTTAGGTAAACGAAGTCTACGAATTGCCTGCATCTCGATTTGGTGGGCACGCTGGCGAATGAAATTGAATTGCCGTCCAACTTCTTCAAAGGTATACTCCGCTGGCGCATCTATACCGAAACGCATCTTTAAAACCGTTGTTTGCTTTTTCGTTAAATGGCTTAGCATTTTCCGGGTCATCTCTCGGAGGTTGTAAACGGTTGCAATTTCCAGTGGAGACCGGCCTTGGGGATCAGCAATATCATGCCCAAAGTCATAGTCCGTTTCGCTTCCATCGGAAGACCCCAATCGGTACGGTTCTGGGGGCAATCCCTTTAATCCATATATTTTATCTACTGGCGCTTCCATGCGTTCGGCCAGTTCACGGACACGGGGCTCGCGGCCCAATTCATGCGACATCCGTTGGGATAATCTACTCAGCTTGCCTTTCTCATAGCCAACATGCGCCGGAATGCGCATGGTACGCGTTTGATCGCTCAGACAGCGGATCACCCGCTGTCGAATCCACCAAGTAGCCAGGGTCGAGAATTTGAAGCCGAGGCGGTAATCGTAGCGGTCGACGGCACTCATCAAACCGATATTGCCTTCTTGGATAAGATCCAAAAAATCAAGACCCGAGATAATATATTGTTTATAGCGCTTTGCAATGGAAACCACCAGACGCAAGTTAGTGTCGATAAACCGATTTTTCGCCTGTTTAGCCAACGCTTGTCCCGCTGACACGCGACCCGCCAACGTTTTGATATTCCCGATACCGGTTCCACTCTCACGCTCAATAGCTTGCAAATGTTTTTGCGCACGGAGGACGGTTTCAACTTTACGATTCAACATCACGCGGTCTGCATCCGCCAAAAAACCGATGTCTTTAATCCAGCTCAAATTAGTTTCGTTTCCAGAGAATGAGCGGTCAAAATCGACTGAGGACATACCGAACGTTGTAAAGCAAGCATCCTTAACGATATTCTCATGGCTTAAAATGTGATTCACCAATCCCCAAAATTCCGTGCTCTGTTGTCCGCATACTCGTGGAACGAACTTGAAACGTATATAATTCCCCACGAATCGTGCGAATGCCCTCGCTGTTTCCGAATGTTCCACGCCATGGCTTTTTTTGCATTTCGAAAAATGGTTATGGGATTCGCGTAGCTCGCGAATATAAAATTGCACGGCTTCTTCATTGAGTTCCCCCGCCTTTTGATACAACTCATTGTCTCTCGAAATATCGCCAACTTGTTCGAAAACCGCCGTTTCGTCCGTTGGGTTTATGGATTCGGTATTGTCACCGAAGACACCCAACACAATATCGCTCAAGGACAGGTTACCGGCTTCAAAATCGTCGAACAGTTTTAATGTTTGTTGCACGATCAACGGAATTTGGGCCAGAGCCGCGGAAACATCGTTTGCGCCCGCTTCAATTTGTCTGGCGAGCTCAACTTCGCCTTCGCGGGTGAGAAAAGGCCATTTTCCGATCTCGGACAAATAGATGTCGAGAATATCCTTGTTCGGTGTAAATTCCGAAGCCGGAACTGAATCTTCCGAGTCGGGTGAAAGTCGAGAATTTGAATTCGAATAGTCGTCAACCAACGAAAAGTACTGATGTGTACCCACTCCGCTTGTATCCCTATTTGATGGAGCCGAACCCTGATTTTTTTTCACGGCACTTCGGATTTCCGAATCAAAATCTTGGAGAATTTCCATTTCAGCCATTTCCAGCGGTTCTTTCTTTGGCTCAAGCACATGCCATGAAAACGGAATTTCTTCTTGATGCCATTCTCTATTCATTACTCCTCCCCCACCGGACTTTCAGTTACCTGGTGATTTTTCGAGTACGACCCATATCAAGCTGCACATACAATATATAGATAATCTATAATGTTCACATACAATATATTGTTTTTTTACCGAAGTAAAGTGCAATGTTGTTTCAATGGGAAGGTTGTGGAATTGTACGCCATTAGGATACGTTTCCATTCCGTAATGGGTACACGGACAATTCGCGAGGATTCGTGCGGCGGCACTGAATTCCCTTGTGTTTTACGGTCTTATTGTTTTACCATGACAAATCTACTCAGGGGGGATCTCCAAATGCGCAGAGTCATTTTCAACCAAAAAGGTGGGGTCGGAAAGACTACAATAACGTGTAATTTGGCGGCAATCAGTGCTTTTGAAGGGAAAAGTACGTTGGTCGTCGATTTGGATGCACAAAGCAATTCGACACAATATCTGCTCGGGCGGAAATGTGCCGATCCGGACATAACCATTGCCCGGTTTTTTAAAGACACCCTGAGTTTGAATCCTTTCGGGAAAAGCCAAAATCCATCCCTCAACGACATCGTCCACGAAACACCGTTTCAGAATCTATGCATTATCCCGTCACATTTAGAAATTGAAGCGCTACAAAGCCGGTTGGAATCTCGCTATAAAATCTATAAATTGCGCGAAGCATTGATGAATCTGAACAAATTTGACCAGGTCTTTATCGATACGCCCCGGTGCTCAACTTTTTTAGCCGTTCCGCGCTAATCGCAGCCACGCATTGCTTAATTCCTTTCGATTGTGACGCATTCTCGCGCGAATCTCTCTACTCTCTACTTGAAGCAATTGGCGAAGTGAAAACGGACCATAACGGCGGACTTGAAATCGAAGGAATTATCGTCAATCAATTTCAAAACCGCGCTAATCTCCCACAACAACTGGTGGATGAATTAGAACGGGAAGGTCATCCTCTTCTCAAAACTCGTATTTCACCCTCGGTCAAAGTCCGGGAATCCCACAGTGCTGCTCGACCGCTGATCCACTATGTGCCGAACCATAAGCTCAGCGAAGAATTCAAGGCTTTATATCAGGAGTTGGATGGATAAGCCATTTGTAACTATTCAGCTCACCCCGAAATCCGCCATTTCTACCTTAAAAAACGATCATTTACACGTGTAAACTCATATTTAAACAAATCATTCCATCGTTTCGTCAGACGATAGAATTTGCAATGGCGGTGCGCCATCGTCTAATTGCGATTGTTGAGTAATTGATTTAGGTAGTTCTTTTTTTACTTTTACTCCGAGTTCCACGAAGCTGTTTGCTTGCCGGATCAAATTTCCTTGCCCTCGTGAAAGTTTATTTATGACACTGTCATGGGTTTTCCGCACCAAATCGATTTGGATGCCGAGTTTTTCCAGGTCTTCAACGAAGCCCCGAATTTTATCGTACATAGAGCCTGCTTTTTCAGCGATCAATTTAGCATTCTCGTTCTGGCGTTCGTAGCGCCAGATGTTTTCGATGGTTCTAAGCGTTGCCAACAGCGTGGTTGGCGCCACCACCACGATATTATGCTGAAAAGCTGTAGTAAATAGCTGATCATCGTGCTGAAATGCGGCTAAAAAAGCGGCTTCAATCGGCATAAACAATAAAACAAAATCTAGCGAGCGGAGCCCTTTAAGCGCAGCATAATTTTTATCGCTGAGTTCTTTGATGTGGTTGCGAATAGCCCGAACGTGTTCATTTAGCGCTTGGGTTTGCGCGCTTTCATCCAAGGCTACACAGAAAGCTTCATATGCCACCAGGGAAACCTTAGAATCGATCACCACATTCTTGCCTTCGGGAAGATGAATGATGACATCCGGTTTGAGTAACCTGTTTTCACTATCTCGAAATCCGCTTTGAATCTGGTACTCAACTCCCTTACGCAAGCCCGATTGCTCTAATATTCGTTCAAGAATTAATTCTCCCCAATTGCCCTGCACTTTTTTGTCGCCACGCAAGGCTTGGGTTAGATTGATCGCATCCTCGCTGATTTTTTCCGTGCGAAGTCGGAGATTTTTAACTTCATCCCTGAGTGAGATGCGGTCCTTGCTGTCATTGACGTGAACATCGTCGATTCTTTTCCGAAACTCTTTTATTTGTTCGCGCAGCGGATTAACGAGATTGTCGATGTTTCGATTGTTTTGCTCGCTAAACTTCTTGCTATTTTCTTCCAAAATTCTATTGGCGAGGCTTTCGAAATGATGGGTGAACCGTAGTTCGGCATTTTGAAGCAGTCTTATCTTTTCATCACTTGTCTTTCGTTCGTGTTCCATGCGCGTACTCAGTTCTGTATGGGTCAATTTTAATTGAGCAACCATTTGCCTGTGCGTTTCGAGGTCGTTGGCAAGATCCGTTGCTAATTTTTGAGATTGGTCGCGTTGAGATTCCGATACCGCGAGTTGGGTTTGAATCCGGTGATTGGTTCTCCCTAATTCCAATACCTGAAGTTCGGTGGCGCTTAGCTTTTCTTGAATGTTTAATAGAGTATTTTTGCACAGATTGGGATGATGGCCACGATAACGCCAATACAATAAACCCCAACCGAATATAAACCCGATCAATACAGTGGTGAAAGGATTCAGAGGCATCACCCCCTCAATAATGTCGAAAATCGGATTCATGTTCGTTTCTTTAGAATGCGCAACCAACCATCAGGGACTCTAGGCGCGTATACTTGAAATAGTCCGTTTTGTGCTTTCATACGGAATACCTGTCGCGGCTTACCCGCGATATTTTGTTGAATGACCTTGATACAATCGTTATTCACATCGGTGATAACGGCCACGGGGCCATATAAAGTATCCGAAAACACGATAATGTCATCAACTGCCGGTTTAACGTTGCCGCCATTTCGATATTGGACCAGATTGCGACGGGCGTTCAGCGCGCCCTGTTCAACTCGAGTATCAAAAAAGTTTTTGGCGTGCCCCCAGACATCAGGCATTTTATGATTCAATGACAGGCAATAAAATCGTTTTACGAATTCAACGCACTGCCACTTTTGGCCGTAGTAATATTCGTCGTTGCTGAAATAGCGGCCATGACTTACGTCTTTTTCGGGGCCGTTTTCAAAAACCGGCACGTCGCGGTGACATCCGATTACGTCGCCGATGTTTCCGCATCGATCCGAAACTTCGAGAAGGGTATCAGTGGGTTCTAACCGCAGATGCTTTTCCATACGTTATAATTCACCGCAAAACACAAAACAGTTTCAATTTGTCATTCCTTTGAAGAAAATCCTGATATTTACCGACTTGGATGGGACTTTGCTCGATCATTTCACTTACTCCCATACCGCCGCCGATGATGCCTTGGATCGCATTGCCGATTTGAATATCCCGCTTGTTTTTAGTTCCAGTAAAACCAGAGCCGAAATCCTTGAGTTACGGAAAGAGATCGGCAACAGCCATCCTTTTGTCGTGGAGAATGGCGGGGCCGTGATTGTTCCAGGGGGTTATTTTAACGGAAACGGCGAAATTGACCATGTTGAATTGTTCGGCGCCAGCTACCAAGAGATCGTACGAATTCTTGTGGATCTAAAAAAACACGAAGGATTTTCATTTCGAAGATTTTCGGAATTCTCAACCGGGGAACTCGCCGAAATCACAGGTTTAACCTTAGAACAAACAAACTACGCAAAGCAGCGGTTATCGACCGAACCTATATTGTGGAATTCGAGCCCCAAGGATCTGGCCCGGTTTCAGCGTGCACTGGATCTCCACGGGTTAAAGGTGGTCCGAGGAGGAAGATTTTATCATGTGATGGGGCGGGCCGATAAAGCCCATTCCGTCCGGTGGTTAATCGACCGCTATCGGGATAATTATTCTGCTGGGGAATTGTTTACCGTTGCATTGGGGGACAGCCCTAACGATAAGGCCATGCTAAGATTGGTGGATATAGCCGTTATCATCAAACCGGCAAAAGGCGACGCGATGGTGCTGGATGATTGCGTTTCGGCGATTTATCCCGAGAAAGTCGGACCGGAGGGATGGCGCCAAGCTATCCATCAGATATTGGACCAAAATAGTTGAAGTTTATTTATGGGCGATTTATTTCAAAACGGTGCGATCACAACTTTACACAAATTAGCGTCCCGGCCGCTTGAGGAAATTGAAAACGAATTGCTCGCGTTTTCTCGACAACGGCCGATGGCCTTGGTTTTACCCTCGTTGTTTTCTGAACTTTCCGGTCCGGCGTTAACAAAAATTCTCGGCGAACTTTATGATGTTCCCTACCTTGAAGAAATCGTCATCGGTTTAGATCGGGCCGACCGGGCGCAATTTGAGCATGCGCTAAACTTTTTCGGCAAATTGCCTCAACGGCATAAGATTTTATGGAACGATGGCCCCCGGCTTCGCGCGTTAGACAAAATTTTAGCCGATATCGGACTTGCGCCCGAACAAATGGGGAAAGGCCGCAATGTTTGGTATTGCTACGGTTATATTATAGCCTCCGGTAAATCGGAGGCTGTAGCGATACACGATTGCGATATCTTGACCTACAACCGGGCCATGTTAGCCAGGCTTTTCTACCCGGTTGCCAATCCATCGTTCAATTTCGAATTTTGCAAAGGCTATTATTATAGGGTAGCCGAAGGAAAAATGAGTGGCCGGGTTTCCCGATTGTTGGTCACCCCCTTGATCCGTGCGCTAATCCAAATCGTTGGGCCCTTGGACTATTTGGTGTATTTAGACAGTTTTCGCTACCCCTTGGCTGGAGAATTCGCGTTAAGAAAGGAAGCGATGCAGGAAATCCGCATTCCCTGCGATTGGGGTTTGGAAATTGGAGTATTGTCGGAAGTTTTCCGTAACCATTCCCGAAACCACTTGTGCCAGGTCGAAATCGCCGATACCTACGACCACAAGCACCAATCGCTTTCCGCCGACAGTCAGAATACCGGCCTGTCGAAGATGAGCATCGATATCACCAAATCAATTTTTCGAAAACTGGCGACTAACGGTGTGGTATTCAGTAAAGAAACCTTCCGTACCATCAAAGCGACATATTACCGTACCGCCTTGGATTTTATCGAACAATATTATTGCGATGCCTGCATCAACGGACTACACCTGGACCGCCATCTCGAAGAAAAAACCGTGGAACTATTTGCCCAGAATATCGTTCAAGCCGGGGAATATTATCTCGATTATCCCATGGAAACACCTTTTATTCCCTGTTGGAATCGGATTGCGAGTGCTGTTCCGGACTTTTTGGAGCAGTTGTATGAGGCTGTGGAATTGGACAATTCCTAGCTGTAAGGCCGTGTTACCGACATGTAGGGCCTCTGGAAAGAACTTTGTATTCAAAGCGCGCTAACGCTTCATAGACTCGAAAAATTCGGAATTCGTGTTGGTATCCTTAAGCTTGCCGAGGAGAAATTCGATTGCGGCTATCTCATCCATGGGTTGTAGAATCTTACGCAATATCCAAGTTTTCTGAAGTTCATCAGGATTCACAAGATATTCTTCACGACGAGTTCCGGACCGATTGATATTGATTGCGGGGTAAATTCGTTTTTCCGCGATTTTCCTTTCAAGATGCAATTCCATATTGCCCGTCCCTTTGAACTCTTCGTATATGACTTCGTCCATTCGGGACCCGGTATCGACCAAGGCCGTAGCAATAATCGTTAAACTGCCACCTTCTTCTATATTTCGCGCCGCGCCGAAAAATCGCTTCGGCCGTTCCAATGCGTTGGAATCCACACCGCCGGACAATACCTTCCCGGAAGAAGGGGCTACGGTATTATAGGCGCGAGCCAAGCGAGTGATTGAATCGAGCAAAATCACCACATCAGCTTTATGTTCAACCAAGCGCTTAGCTTTCTCAATGACCATCTCAGCAACTTGAACATGGCGGGTGGCGGGTTCGTCGAAGGTACTGGAAACCACCGAACCATGAACACAACGTTCCATTTCAGTGACTTCCTCAGGGCGCTCATCGATTAGTAAAACAATGAGGTGACATTCCGGAGCTTTTTCGGCAATAGACTGAGCCAGGCTTTGCAAAATCATGGTTTTTCCAGCCTTGGGTGGAGACACAATCAAACCTCGCTGACCTTTGCCTATGGGTGCGGCCAAATCGATAACTCGAGTGGTTAAGTCTTCCGTCGTACCATTTCCAAGTTCAAGAACAAATCGTTGGTTCGCGAATAATGGGGTCAGATTGGAGAAAAGAACCTTACCTTTTGCATTCTCCGGCGGCTCGTAGTTAATTTCCTGAACCTTGAGCATGGCAAAATACCGCTCGCTGTCCTTGGGCGGTCGGATCTTACCGGAAATGGTATCGCCGGTTCGTAGATTGAATCTGCGAATCTGGCTTGGCGAAACATAGATATCGTCGGGCCCCGCCAAATACGAACAGTCAGATGACCGCAAAAACCCAAAGCCATCGGAAAGAATTTCCAATACCCCGTCGCCGTATATATCCTCTCCGCTTTTAGCGTGCTTTTTGAGGATGGAGAAAATCAAATCTTGCTTACGGGTTCTTGAAACACCCTCAATGTTCAAGGATTGGGCAAGTTGGATGAGTCCCGGAACCGGTTTTCGCTTAATATCTGTTAAATTCATGTTTTGAAGAGTAAAAGGTAGGATATTCAGGGGCGACCTGAATAAGGGGGGGGAAATGGATTTCTTTTTGGTAAAGCCCGTTTAGTGTTTAGAAAATTTAGATGACTTAAGAGGAAAATTCTTATTCTATAAAAAACCTAGCACAGGTTTTATAACCCGTCCAGTTGGGAATCAATGGAAAAGAACATTAAAGATTACTATCGAGAAATTCGGCAAGCTGGAATTGTGTGACAGCCCCAACTTTGGTCGCTTCAACCTCACCATCCTTAAACAACATCAAGGTCGGGATACCCCGGACACCGTAGCGCTGCGGCGCGGTTGGATTTTCATCGATATTTACTTTGGCAATCACTACCTTACCCTTATAATCCGTTGCGATCTGCGCCAAAACAGGTCCTATCATTTTACACGGACCACACCACTCCGCCCAGTAATCAACGAGTACAGGCGAACTCGATTTTAAGACGTGCTCTTCAAAAGTATCATCAGTTACATGAAGAATTTCTTCACTCACATTTATCACCGAAACGTTATGATTGGGTAATTATCGGGTTCTGAATTCTTCGGTATCTTACGAAGATTAAATTACCAGCCTTGCTTGAGTATGGCTCCGTCTTCCGCGTTGCCCCAAGTGTTACATAGCTTACTATGCGCCTCTTGAACGCGAAGTCCTATCCAGCGCAATTCTGGCAATTTAATCTTTTCCAGATGCCTAACTGTGTTAGAATCGTCCGAAGGAACTCTAAGGAAACCAAGATGAATTTGTTATTTCAGCCTAATTCTACAAATTTTGCAAGTTTTATTTCGAATAGCCCGACGTTGCGTCCATGACCGGGAGTCCACTCACAAAAATAAAATTTCAAAGCTTCGCTATTTCAAGCCAGATCTTAAAAGGACTCCACGAAGCACAGTTCCATTATTGTACACCGATTCAAGAAAAAACACTGCCGATCAGTTTAACTGGGAAAAACGTTGCCGGACAAGCCCAGACCGGAACAGGGAAAACCGCCGCATTTTTAGTGGCAACGTTTCAGTACCTTTTGAATTCAGCGGACGGCGACAATTCCCAAGCTCCGCGCGCCCTAATCTTGGCGCCCACACGTGAACTCGCCATACAGATTTATGATGAAGCCTTAATTCTGGGAAAGTATTCCGAATTCCGGATTGGCCTGGTGTATGGCGGCATCAGCTATCGCCAGCAACTCCAAACCATCAACGATGGAGTCGATATCATCATTGCCACGCCTGGACGGTTGATCGACTACTACAAACAGAAAGCCTTTACATTAAAACATATCCAGGTCGCGGTAATTGATGAAGCCGACCGGATGTTCGACCTGGGGTTTATCGCGGACATCCGCTTTCTGCTCCGCAGGATGCCCACGCCTGAACAAAGGTTGAATCTTTTATTCTCGGCAACCTTGTCTTATCGTGTCACGGAATTGGCGTACGAACATATGGATAGTCCGGAAATCGTGCGCATAGAACCGGAACAAATCACCGTTAAAGAAGTTGATCAAAGTATTTACTGCCCATCCAATGACCAGAAAATTAGGCTTCTAATCGGGCTATTATGGAAAAAAGCGCCTTCCCGCGGCATTATTTTCGTCAATACGAAAAGATGCGCGGAAAAAGTATATGGTTTTCTTAAAGCCAATGAATTCTCCACGGGCCTGTTATCGGGTGATGTCCCACAACAGAAGCGTCAACGCCTGTTGGAACGGTTTCGCTCGGCGGAAATCGCCATCCTGATTGCTACCGATGTCGCAGCCCGCGGACTCCATATACCATTGGTATCTCATGTCTTCAACTACGATTTACCGACCAACGTTGAGGACTATGTTCATCGGATTGGTCGAACCGCCCGCCTGGGTGAACGTGGCGAAGCTATCAGCCTCGCCTGTGAGGAATACGTTTATTCTCTTCCGGATATCGAGGACTATATTGGCGAAAAACTAAGCATCGCGAAAATAACGGACGACTTACTACCGACTGTTAAATCTCCGGTTGGAAACCGTCCACGAAAGGCTGGATTCAAGGGGAACAAAAACCCTGGACAAAAAAATCCAAACTACAGAGGTCGCAATCGATCAGTGAATCGCTCCCGCGGTAAAACTAAGGAAGATGGCTAATCCCATTATTCGTAAGTTTCTTTCGGTTACACTACTTGTCCTGTTGTTCCCAATGGAGTCCTTCGCTAAAGGCGATGGGCATAACCAAGTACAGATTGTCTATGCCGATACTCCGGAATCCGAAACTAAGATTCGGTCAAAGCTCGCATCCAAAGGTTCGAACTATCGCCCCAGAACGCATCATCTTCTCAAAAACGGTGTTCCTCAATTCACCAATCGTCTGATCCTGGAAGATTCTCCCTATTTGCAACAACATGCCCACAACCCCGTTAATTGGTATCCTTGGGGTAAACAGGCGTTCACCAAAGCACGAAACGAAGGTAAACCGATCTTTCTTTCCATCGGCTATTCAACGTGCCATTGGTGCCATGTGATGGAAAAGGAAAGCTATGACAATATCGAAATCGCGGAAATTCTCAATCAACATTTCGTCAGCATTAAGGTGGATCGGGAACGTCGGCCCGCGACGGATGCCACCTATATGACCGCGGTACAATTGATGACAGGCCAGGGGGGCTGGCCGCTTAATAGCTTTTTAACACCAAACGGTGGCGCCTTTTTCGGTGGCACTTATTTCCCTCCGGAACATTTCAAAAACTTACTTCTCCGTGTGCATCAACTATGGAATGATCGACGTGGGGATTTGATCGCATCGGCGCAACAAGTGGCGGCGATGGTCGAAAAATTCAATGCTAGCGCTCAATCAACGCAGAAAATAGAGTTAACGACTATAAAACAAGCAGTCACTACAATTCTACGAAACCAGGACGTTGAATTTGGGGGATTTGGATCCCAACCCAAATTTCCCCATGAGCCTTTGCTGTTTTTATTACTGGAGCATGCCCTTCGGTCCGGCGACACATCGACATTGGAAACTATCACTAATACCCTGGATGCGCTGAGCCAGGGCGGAATTTATGACCAGATCGGTGGTGGTTTTCATCGCTATTCAACGGACAGAGCATGGCGTGTTCCACATTTCGAAAAAATGCTCTACAACCAAAGCCAGCTGTCCCGTGTGTTTGTCCGAGCCTACGCTCTGACGGGCGATTGGACCTATAGACGGACCGCGCAACAAACTCTGAACTTCACGATCAGGGAAATGGCCGCTCCAGGAGGCGGTTTTTATTCAGCCATGGACGCGGACAGTGAAGGACAAGAGGGATTATATTATTTGTGGACCTCAACCCAACTTCAAGAGATTCTGACGCCACCGGAAATCGAACGGGTGGAACAAATATTTGGAATAACCCCGGCGGGTGACTTGGACGGAAAGAATATCCTGTATCTCCCCACTGACCTAGCGAGTTTTTCCGAGCGTCAAAATGTTTCTCATCTCCAGTTTCTATCCGGATTCGACACTTTGCGCGATAAACTACGTAGGCACCGTGGCATTCGTATACCACCGCTTACGGATACCAAAATTATCACCGCCTGGAACGGCATGATGATAACTGCGCTGTGCGAAGCCGGAGCGATGTTCAAGGAGCCGCTATATACCGATCAAGCGATCAATACCGCTGAATTCATCTGGTCCAAAAACAGAACCGCCAAAGAGGGTTTAAACCGAATTTACTGGGATGGCAATTCATCGATTCCAGCCCAGCAAGACGATTATGCTTTTCTGGCGGAAGGGTTTCTATGTCTTTACGATTCAACTCGCAATTCGCTGTGGTTGGATAGAACTCAGCAACTTGCCGACATACTGATTAAGCGATTCTGGGATGATCGATCGGGCGGTTTTTTTATGAGCGATAAACAATCCGATCCATTGTTGTTCGTCCAACCCAAGGATAAGGAGGATGGAGCAATCCCGTCGGCCAATTCCGTGGCGTTTCGGGTATTGGCGTTGTTATCCAAAAGAACCGCCAACCTGAACTATGAGTCCAAGGCTAAAGCAACCCTGGCGGCATTTTCCGATCAAATTGCCAATCACCCTAGTGCTTTCGGGTACATGCTATCGGCGGTTTATGAATTTTTATATGGAGAATCTGGCGCAAACCAGTACGCCGCGAAAGGCGCTGTTAAGATCTCGGGGTTTGTTGAAAACAATCATATGACGGTCACTATCAACCTTCAACCCGGCTGGCATATCAATGCACATCAGCCACTACAAAAATACCTGATCGCTACCGAGATAGCTGTTGAACCAAAGGCAACGAATTGGACGCTGGGTCGCGTTAACTACCCCCAACCTGAACGCCAGACATTAGGATTTAGCCAACAACCCCTGCTCGTATATTCAAATCAGGTTCAGTTAGAAAGCACTATAACCCGAAAGTCCGATGCATCGCCGATCATTCCATTGTCGGTTAACCTGCAAGCATGTAACGACAAAAGTTGCTTACCCCCGGAAAATGTACATCTGAATATCTCTTCGATCCGTTAACGCATACACATTCGTAATTTTGTTTTGACCAATGATGATCTACTCTAGTTCTAACCAATAGACTCGGCCTGTAGTCAAGTTAATGCCAACGAAACCAACGATTCTCGAACGCAAAACCCTCGCTCACACACGCTTGTTCCGGATAGAATCGATCGATCTGGAATTCAGCAACGGAGAGCGCAGACAGTACGAACGCCTCGTTCGCGGATCGTCAGGAGGCGCTGTATTGGTTGTACCGCTACTCGACAATAATACCGTATTATTAGTGCGGGAATACGCAGCCGGCGTCCATCGCTATGAAATAGGTTTTCCCAAAGGAAGGGTGGAGGCGAATGAAGATATTCTCGAAGCCGCAAATCGCGAGCTTAAAGAGGAAATCGGTTATGGTTCACGCAAATTGGAACATCTGACATCCCTAACAATCGCCCCAGGTTACTTGGAGCATGCAACCAATATTATTTTAGCTCGGGAATTATATGAGGAAAAGCTTCCCGGTGACGAACCGGAGGAATTGGAAGTCATACCGTGGCATTTGGATAATATCGACAATCTGGTGAGCTCCGGCGAATGTACCGAAGCAAGAAGCCTGGCCGCACTGTTTTTAACCAAGGAGTATATCAAACGTGAAAAATGTTGACCTCGAATCGTTAGTTGCATCGATTGTGGCTTTATCCCGACGGGCAGGTGAAAAAATTCTACATATTTACAAGGACGAAATTGCCATTGAGATCAAAGAGGATAGCTCACCCTTAACCGAAGCCGATTTAGCGTCCCACCACTGCCTGGTCGATGCAATCAAATGTTTCGATTCCGGCTTCCCTATCATTTCGGAGGAATCGGGTAGTCTGCCCTTTGAAACCCGTAGGATGTGGGAGACCTATTGGTTAATAGACCCCTTGGATGGCACCAAGGAATTCATTAAGAAAAATGGTGAATTCACGGTCAATGTCGCGTTGATTCACAATCACGAACCGGTTCTCGGTGTGGTTTATGTTCCCGTCAGGGACCATTGTTACTTTGCCGCGAATGGGTTGGGCGCATTCAAACAAACAAAAGCCAATGACCCCGTAAAAATTCAGGTAAGAAGCAAGTCTCCGGAAAAGCCCACCGTAGCCGGCAGCCGATCCCATAAAACCGTAGCCCTGGGCGAATACCTTGAAAAGCTTGGCGACCATGACATCATATCGATGGGCAGTTCTTTGAAATTTTGTTTGGTGGCCGAAGGTATGGCCGACCTCTATCCCCGTTTGGGGCTAACTTCCGAATGGGATACCGCCGCCGCCCATTGCGTGGTCGAACAGGCTGGAGGAAAAATCACCCTGCTGGACGGTAAACCCCTCCGGTACAACACTAAAGATTCCTATTTGAACCCCTATTTTCTAGTTTACGGCGATAGTTCGCGGGATTGGACGGCCTATACCAGTTGAGGAAAATTGCCAGGGTGGGAAACTGAGAATGACTGATGTCCAAAGGGCTCAGAAGTCCAAAAATAGACTGCGAATCCGATTTAATTGGAAAATCACTTTGTCCGTGGCTTTATTGTTTTCCTTGCTGATGAAATTGGGTTATTGGCAGCTCAGCCGCGCGGACGAAAAACGCCAAATGCAGCAGACTATCGATGCCCGAAGAATAGCGGCACCTCAATCCATAGAGAGTTTATCCATGGAAAGCAAGACCACACTAAAGTATTTACGCGTATCTTTGGAGGGCGCCTATATCAATGAAAAATTGATATTTATCATTAATAAATTCTTTAAGGGACGGATGGGTTACGAGGTGATTACCCCATTTCAGTTGAAATCCACAGGTCAAATCGTCCTCGTGAGTAGGGGGTGGATATCGGGAAGTCATGATAGAGGGCAACTTCCAAAAATATCGCCTGTTATGGGAGTGTGGCGCCTAGTAGCAGAGATTTATGTTCCACCGGGTAAATCGTTTTTTATGGCTGAAAAAGTTGAAGAAAAAACCTGGCCCTTTCGGTTACACCATTTCAAAATGGATGGGTTCGATAAAGTATTTATAAATCCGCTTTTTCCCTACATTGTCAGGCTAGAGGAGGACAATCCGGGCGTTCTAGAAAGATATTGGCCGACCATTAAAATGAAGCCCGAAAATAGTACTTCCTATGCGCTCCAATGGTTTGGTATGGCACTCAGTGTATTGGTTATAGCGATTATAAAAAGTACAAATATCGTCGAGATTATCCGCTCAATTAAAGTGAGGCGCCTCTAAAAATAGTTATCCGTTAACGGTTATTGTATTTTTTTACGCGCCACAATCACGCCGTCGCGGGTTGGATTGATGAAAGCGTCAAAATCCGGATCCTGAAAAATCATCCGGTTGTGTTCCAAAATCGCCTCGGTCCACCCCGGCACGATATCAACTGGATTTTCGATCGCGACCCTGCCGTGCCAAAGGACATTATCGGCGATATAGAGACCACCGGGATTGATTCGGTCTCGGGCCATTTGCCAAATTTCAGGGTAGTCCCCCTTGTCGACGTCGTTATAACAGATGTCGAAAGTACCTTCGGTCCCACGAAAAATAGTTTGCGCGAAACCGACTTGAAAATCGATCGTTTCCCAAAGATCGGCTTGCTTCAGAAAGCCTTCGGCCAATTCCCGGTTTAAAGGCTCGCCATCGCTGCAGATCACGCATCCTTCCGAACCCACCGCCCGCCCAAACCAATATGCTGAATAGCCGTAACCGCTACCGAATTCAAACACGCGGCGAGCATTCACGGTTTTCGCCATGGTTTCAAGAAAAATACCCACCAGTCGGCCGACGATAGGGAATTCCTTTTCACGCGCCAATGCTTCCATTTCCAACAATACCGGGTGATCGGTTCCTTTGGTCAGGGTCAAAAGATAGTTTTGTATTTTCGGATCGACCGGAATAAGAAGGCTGGGATTCGGAGTATTCGGTGGGTGTAGATCGTTCATGATGGTTGCTCTTCAACGAATTGACACTGTCGCTTTAGCAGGGCTATATTTAGACAGATCCACTGGCGGAAAAGTTTACAAAAAGCGGGGCGGATTCAGGTTAAAGATTTTTGGCATTGTTAGGAAAGTATAGTTTCTAATTCCCCATTCCATTTGAGCATTAAAAGCAGGACTGAATATTTAAGCATTTCCTAGCTTTTGCTATAGCACTTAGACTTTCGGCGTAATCGGGCAAGAAAGTGGCTAAATAAGCTGTTATAGCCTTCTACCGTATAGGTTCCAGCTTTGGATTGTGGATGTAATTCAGTCGGGATAAACTTTTCATAAGGGCTCCAATAGTCGCTCATAACACCTTTTATGTGGGTGGTTTTGATGGCTTCCCATAATATGCGCGCCCGGTTTCCGTGTCGCGGGAGGAGCCCACAACGCACGAGAGAAAGCGCTTTCCATGTCGATCAACAGCAATCCAGATCCAGCAATCGTTTTTTTTACGCCAATGTAAGTATGCATTTCATCCATTTCTACAATCTCAAACCCCGCGTCCGATCGAATTGGCTCAATTGATTCGCCATACGCTTTGATCCAGTAATATACCGAAACATGACTGCATTTCAAAAACCGGCCAATCGAGCGAAAACCAAGCCCCTCCAGGTAAAGTTCAAGCGCTTATCGCTTAATATCAAGACTTATCCACCGGTGACTAACAGTATGCCTATAGCCACACGATTTGCATTTATATCGTTGTTTGGCTTTAACTATACCCTCTTTAGTACAGTCTTCTGCGTGACATTTAGGGCAAGTCGGCATAGTCAGTTACTCAAATGGAAATCGCTATTTTACCAGGTACTATACTTAATGAACAATGCCTCTTTTTTTACCTTAGATCAATTCGTAAACATATCCGCCAGCTTTAGGACTGTCACGATCAACGCAATCATTCCTATCGACCACCGCATATTGGTATTAATGGCCTACTCGATCTTTAGCTCGATTCTTTTTTCAAAGGCTTCCAGGTGGCCTCAAAGGTATCCAATCGACCACTGACTTCTGCTTTCAATAGGTCAAATTTTCCTTCCAAACCTTGAAATTTCCCCTCTAACCCTTGAAACTTCCCCTCTAACCCTTGAACTTACCCTCCAAAGCTCTTACGCTTGCCGTGACCTCATCCAACCGATTGTCCAGGTGATTTATATGGTTGTATTGTGACTTAAGTAACAAGGTATTGATGTCTTCATTACTTAACCCTTGGCCACTGGAGAATCGTTCTTCTATCTCCTTGACCTTGGGCAATCAACAGGTCGTCAACGTTAGTTTTTTGCACTTCTTGTATCGAATTTGGACTTAGATTTTTGATTATATCAGGTGAATTCGGGTTTGCATCCTTTGCTGGTATCCTTTCACGGGTCAGATAACGGTTCTTCACGGAACCCTCCAACACCGGACTCAATATTGATATAACGAAATGAACGTGGAACCCGGCAAAGGCGTTTTCAGAAACAGACAATTAGAAATGAAAAAGACCATGTCGCACACATGGATTTTATCAATTACAATCCTCGGATAAACACCGTTGGGTGAGAATGGTAAAAGAGGTTGGCGAATATATGGTAAATTCGGCGGATGGCGAAGCTTATCCGCCCTACCCTACTCGTCCAACTATTCCGTAACAACAATTCTCCTCCCCGCCAACCGCTCCAACATCCCCATCAAAGCAGCCATCTGAGCCCCATCCCGGTTGTAATAATCTTCGCCGGTATAACCCCACCAGTCCCAACAACCATTTGGATTTGAGTAGAAAAATCCGGATTTCTTTACCTGTGGGTACAATACGATGATATTGTTGCTAGCGGCCCATTCGTTGTATCCTGTTTTGGAATAATACTGATCACTAATCTCTTCAGCGGCTTGTAGGCAACCGTGTAGCGCGATGTGGATTTTACAAATAGAACCAGTGGTACAGGTTTTAGGGACGTAAATGTAGCCTGTATCGCTCATACTGGTTGTCGACGAGGAATCTATAAACTCGGTTTGAGAAAACTCAAATATTTCACCGTTCTCCTTTGCATTAACGGGTCCATTCAGTTCACCATGGATATTTTCCAGTATGGCGCCTGCTTGATCGAGATCGCAATCGTTGATAAAAGGCGCCTCGGAAATATCGCATTCGCCTCCATAGTCGTCGGTTAAAAACGCATGACCCGCATTTACATGATTAACAGCACGAATATTGCTTTCTTTAACACCGGCTAAGGTATAAAAGATTTTAGTTTGCTCAACAACTTTTGGCGAAACAATGGTGTCTTTTGTACCACTGAAGATATAGACCTTGTCGTTTTCCATATTGACCAAACGATCAATCTTTTCCTCTTCGGCGAACTGAACTGCAAATCCATGCAATATTTCTGGATCGGGCGGCCCGATCCAGAAATAAGGATTCATACACTGGATGATACGGTATTGGAGGGCAAAGAAGCTGTCTTGGGTACAAAAGTACGGACCACCCGCAACAATACCGACTCCAACTAAAGTGGACGAAAATGCAACATGAAACTGCACGGCCATATAGGCGCCCGAGGAAACTCCGGATATTGACGATTGCTTTATGTCGACATTGAATCCGGGAAGACGCGTTGTTGCATGGAGTTCCGAATGCCAGAGCGACATTCCGGTAAAAACTACGAAAATGAAGACGGAGGATCGTATGATAGGTGAGGCCACGAGCAAATGAAGAAGAGTCAAGTTACTTGCTTGATAATACTATTTATCGCCTCATTAAATTTTCGAGACAAAACCTTAAATTTCAATACGGTGGGATCTGGACACGCGAAAAAACTTAGCTAATAAAATATCAGGAAGAAAGTGACATGCCCCCTTTTCTCAAATTAGTTATTAGTGTAACACTTCGTTTGGGATAGTTAGGAAATCATTTCGCTAAATAAAATGGTATTGTCCGTAAACGATTAAGATCGTAGTGACATATTAAAAGAAACCTCAAAACAGAAAAGAATGCAAACCCGAAATCACTTGATATAATCAAAAGTTCAACTCCAATCCCGATACCGGAAACCCAAAAAACCGACGTCGACGACCAGTTGATTAAAATAGTTCCGCCTAAGGTCAAAGAGATAGAAAAGCGATTTTCCAGAATATCTAAAAGGGTCTGACCCCTTTTTTCACTGTTCCACGCCCCACTCCTCCGCGGCGATAGAGGAAAAAGGATCGTCAAATTGATAAGGCGTTCCATGCAGTGGATACACTGATACATCGGGTTCGGTCGTTTCAGTCCCAAGAGACAGTTTGGGTACTTCTTCCAGAATCGTAATTAGAGCTCGGACGGGCTTTTTGACACTCATATTCTCAACGACTTGAATTCGACCGTTTTTGTCAATAATTGCTTCAAAGGTTTTGTGCATGATTTCCGCTGTTCTAGTCATTGAATGGTGAGATCAATGGAGCCATGTTCGCCAAATTCAGTTCTCTAGCCTAATTTGAATGATAATGAAAACCAACCCCAACACATAGCTCCACGAGACGAGGTACTTTATTGCGTCATCAATCGTTGCTGATCCCTTGCTGAATCCCAGCGCCTCGCCTGATATTTAATAATCAAGCTTTCCAATACTTCTATTACGATGTTTTGCTCTTCCCGCGGCAGCTGACTAACAGCCTCAAATTGCAGGGCAAATTCATCATTAGGACTCCGCTCATGTTCTTCAGATAGCAAGAAGTCGGTGCTAACGTGTATTGCTTTAGCGATTTTCTTTAATACATCCGGTGATGGCTGAGATTGTCCAGCCTCGTACTTCTTCAGGCTATTGACATGGATACCAATGGTATCAGCCATACCTTGTTGGGTTAACCCCCTTTCTTTACGGAGAGCAATCAGTCGTACAGGTAGACTCATTTTCAAAAATACGGTTGCTGAAACGTCCATGATGCAATCCCAAAAAAAACAGGTGTTTGACAAAGGTACATATATATGTCTGATAATAATACAGCTATAGTGTCTTGACAAAGAAAAAGCAAGAAAAAGGGGACACCCATTAGCCCGCTGTTGTCAATAGTACGAGGAGGAGGGTCAGGTCTTTTCTAACTATATGCATTAACCAAATATAGCCAATCCACCGGCCAAAAAAGAAAAAAGCCACCTTAATTGACGGAATACCACTCTAAAACCAAAATAAAACGAAATGAACGTATAATATGACAAAGACATTTTCAGGAACAAACCATTAGGAATGAAAATGACTATGTCGCATACATGGATCATATCTATTACAATCCGGTTAGACACCGTTGAGTGAGAACAGCCAATGAATATCCATATTCGACATTGCATCAGATATTCAAGAAAACGTATTTACCCTATACCCTATATGATTGGACATCATCCAATATGCAATTATTTGGCGCCGGCGAAAGAGCTTGACGGATACATGGCGGATGGCGCAAGCTTATCCGCCCTACCCTGCGTAAATGTTATATGGGAAATTGAATCAAGCATACGGAGTTATAAATGGGTTTGACGAATGCGAAAATTCAATTAAGAAATCCGAGGATTCCTGAATTAGACCCTATAGAAGTTGATGCGCTAGCGGATACGGGGGGCGGTGCATCTGTGCATCCCGTCACACGTCCAGATCCAATTGCAACTTGAGGAAATCGATAAAAAGGAAGTTACATTGGCAGATAGAAGCCGGATACTTATCCCGTACGTTGCCCTATCGAACTGCGCTATGAGAATCGGATTGGTTTCGCGGGCGCCCTAGTACCCTGCACTCTAAATAACTGCGTTTATGCGGCGAGGATAAATCGCCGAGAACAAGGCTCGACAGCGCAGGAATAGCCATTCTATTTCAAGCTGTCGCAACGCTGTTATCGAAGATTTAGACCGTCGGATAGACGTAGTTATTTAGATTGCGGGGTACTAATGATGGGGGATCAACCTTTACTTGGGGCCATTCCAATGGAAGATATGGATTTAGTTGTAGTACCGAAAACAATAGAGGTTATCGTGAATCCGAGCAGCCCTAACATCGCATCGTCTATAGCAAAGACAGCCATATAAGCGCCGGACGAGCCTCTTTAACCGAATCCTCGGGAAATCCCAGCGATCATTTCGATCAATGCACTTGGACGAATACCGAACCAAAATATCAGCACCGTTAGAAACGATAAAGAAACACCATTGATGGTAGCGGGATATTTAATTTGTGTCGTTCCCGCGGATTCAACGGGTTGTTTCGTCATTTCAATTACGATCCGAAGGTAATAAAACAGTCCGATGCCGCTTCCGGCGATAACGACCAACAGGAGTCCCCATAAACTGCTATCCACGCCAGCGGCAAAAACATAGAATTTTGCGACGAAACCCGCGGTTAAAGGGATCCCAGCCAACGACAGTAGCATGACCGTGAAAAATGTCGCAATCCAGGGATTGGTCCAGAAAAGTCCTGTATAGTCTTCGATTGAATCCGCTTCCGAATCCGACGGTGACAATGCGGTGAGTACACCAAAAGCCCCGAGGGTAGTGAGTATATAGGCGACCAAATAAAAAATTACCGATTCAATGACCAATTCAACGCCAACGAATAATCCGGCAGCGAAGGCGACCAAGAGGTATCCCAAATGAGCGATGGAAGAATAAGCTAGGATGCGCTTAATGTTGGTTTGCAGAAGTGCAAGCAGGTTACCGCCCATGATGGTGACTATAGCAATCAAGCTAAGCGTCGGGAAAAATGTCTCGTACTCGAAAGCATTCGCTTGGACGAAATAGCGTAGCAGGACCGCGAAGATCGCGCCCTTCGATACCGTCGCGACAAAGGCGGTTACTGGCGCGGGAGCACCTTCATAAACGTCCGAAGTCCACATGTGAAAGGGAACCAGGGAAAGTTTAAAGGCAAGACCGATGAACAACAGAATCATACCGATGAAACTATAGGGTTGGCTGTTAACGGTTGTTTGAAAAACGCCTACATCGTTAAAAGAAAGAGACCCGGTTTCAAAATAAACTAAAGCCATGCCAAACAATAAGAACGCGGATGAGACCGCGGACAGGATCAAATATTTTATCGCCGCCTCCAAAGCACGGCTTTCTTTAATCGGATAAGCGATCAGAGCAAATAATGAAACGCTTAAAGTTTCAAGTCCGATGAAAAAACTTGCGAAGTGATTGCTGGACACGACGACAACGCCTCCGAGCAATCCGGTTAAGACAAGCAGGAAAAGTTCTTCGTTCTGGCCGCCACGAACCTTAAAATACTCGTAACAAAACAGTAGTACGATTAGGCCCGATCCGAAAAGCAAAAAGGTAAAGAATAGTGCATACTTATCGATTAGGATCAACGGTGTCACCTGAAGCGGCACGATATTCCAGGCGATTAATACCGTCACCATGGATAGCGCCAACCCAGCCACGGCAATTTGCCATGCGAGATCGTAGTTGCGTTGAAACGATATCGCCACCATCAATACCACACTCACCGCCGCTACGGCGATAATGGGAAGTAGTCCGACAAAATCTAGAGCATTCATGGTGTCTTTTCCGCGGAAATTGCTATTCGGCGCATGGTTTCGGTCAGGGAAGGATTTGCAATATTCATCATCGATTGAGGGTACAGCCCCATCCAAACCATGGCGATCACCATGAGGCCCATGGCGGTCATTTCGCGGGGACCGAAATCCCAAAGCGAGTGTTTTTCGTTATGGGGGCCATGAAACGCTTTCTGGATGACGATCAGGGAATAAATAGGCGCGACGATCAAACCTAAGGCCGCTAACGCGGTTAATTGCCAATTGACCTGAAATGAACCGAGTAATACTAAAAATTCACCGATAAAATTTCCTAACCCAGGCATCCCCAGGGCTGCAATCGAAAAGAATAAAGCCATCACGGACAACCGGGGTACGTCACCCCACAATCCACCCATACGAGCCATGTCACGGGTATGAATCCGTTCCTGCAAAGCTCCCGCGATCATGAACAATGCAGCGGAACTGATTCCGTGGGCCAGCATGGTCATGACCGCACCTTGCAAGGCCAAAGCATTCCAGGCGAAAACACCGAGAAGGATAAAACCCATGTGGCTGATGCTGGTATAAGCGATAAGCCGTTTTATATCGGATTGGGCAAACGCAACTTTAGCGCCGTAAATAATGCTGACGACCGCGAGAAACATAGCCACTGGCGTAAAATCCCTAGCTGCTTCGGGAAATAACGGAACCACGAAGCGTATCAAACCGTAAGCGCCTGTTTTGAGTAATACACCGGCAAGAATCACGCTCCCGGCGGTAGGCGCCTGGGTATGCGCATCAGGGAGCCAGGTATGGAAGGGCACCCCGGGTAGTTTGACCAAAAAGGCAATAAAGAACCCCAGCATTAGCCAGGTCGCTAAATCACCGGATACCGGATTCTTGAGGAGTTCAAAATAATTAAACGTGAAGACCCCCGTCGCTGCTTTGTTGACAAAAACCAGCGCTACAATGGCCAGTAGCATGAGTAGACCACTGATCTGGGTAAAAATGAAAAACTTCATCGCCGCGTAGCTTCGATTTTCGTGGCCCCAGATGCCGATAAGAAAATACATGGGAACGATCATGACTTCCCAAAACACGAAAAACAAGAACAAATCCATGGCCAGGAAAACCCCGAAAACGCCAGCCAATGTCCAAAGTAAATTGAAATGAAAAAAACCGACTCTTTCTTTGATTTCAGTCCACGAACAACTCACCGCCATAAAACCTAAGAATACCGTTAAAGCGATCAACAGCAGACTTAATCCGTCCAATGCGAAATGAAGACTTATTCCGAACCTGGGAATCCATTCAACTAACAGGTGTTCCAACCAAACATCGCCAGGTTTAAACAGAGACGCATCACTACCGGCGAGCAGAATTAATACCAGCAGGGAATCGAGCGTTAAAGCAATCAGGGTGATCCAACGAGGCCATTGACCACCCCATCGTTCGGAATACCAAGCGAGGAGCCCGCCGACAAACAAAATAGCGATCAACCAAGCCAGGATCATGACAATACTCCGATAGCAACGACTAGAACAGCGCCAAAGGCCATGGCCGCGGCGTACCAACGTACCTGGCCCGTTTGAGTCATACTGACGATCACATAGAACATTCGATTCAAAGCGATAATACCTTTATAGGGCATATCGACAATATCATTTTTGTTGATCGCGGCAAGGGCCTTATAGGGGCGAACAAACAAGAAGTCATACAACGCATCCATACCCCAGCCGCTTGACCAGAATCGATGCAACCTTTGTGCACGTTGGTCTTTTAATAGAGACTCCACCGATAGTTTTTTACTGAAAAAAAACAGATACGCCACCGCTATACCAAGCAAGGGAACCACGCTTTCAATAAAACTTTGAATCGCGCCGCTTTGAGCACCATCGTCAGCGGACGACGGGAAGACCGATGCCAACGGTGTCCGGAGAAGCGCTCCAACAAGGGAAAGAACCGCTAATATGACTAGAGGACCCGCTATGGAAAAGCGAAGTTTTTCCTCGGCGTGGGTTTTCTCGGGACCGAAAAAAGCGATAAAAACCAGTCTAAAGCTATATACGCCGGTTAAGAAGGCCCCTATAACTCCGGCACTCCATAGAAAAAAGCCCATTTCCGGCGCATTACTGGCTGCCGCCAAAATAGCGTGTTTACTGTAATAACCCGAGGTCAATGGGAGTGCGACCGACGCGCAGGTCCCGATTAGAAACACTACAAAAGCAAAAGGCAATCGTTTCCACAAGCCCCCCATTTTGAAAATATCCTGCTCATGATGGAGGGACAGGATTACCGACCCCGCGGTTAGGAATAACAAAGCCTTAAAGAAAGCGTGAGTCATCAGGTGAAAAATCGCGGCGGACCATGCACCCACACCAAGCGCGAGGAACATGTAGCCAATCTGACTGACGGTCGAATAGGCCAGAATTCGTTTAATGTCGGTTTGAGTGAGCGCCGTAAATCCCGCCATCAGCAAGGTAATGGCGCCGATTACACCGACGAGTAGCTGGACATCGGGGGCCAACGTGAAAATGACGTGGGTTCGAGCGATAAGATAGACCCCCGCCGTGACCATGGTTGCGGCATGGATTAGCGCGCTGATGGGCGTCGGGCCCGCCATGGCATCGGGTAACCACGTTTGCAAAGGTAATTGCGCGGATTTTCCAACCGCACCTCCCAACAGTAAAATTGCCGCCAAAGCAGCTGTACTGGACCCCACCGTCCATTGTTCGGAAGCACGCTCTAATAGGGATTGAATATCCAAGGTCCCTAATTCTTTGAAAAGCAGGAAAAGTCCCAAGGCCATCGCGGTATCCCCTACCCGGGTCACGACAAAAGCTTTTCGGGCGGCATAACCATTGTACGGTTTATCGTACCAAAAGCCGATTAGCAGATAACTACAAAGGCCAACACCTTCCCAACCCAAATATAGAAGTACCAGATTGTCTGCCAATACCAGCACCAGCATGGACGATACAAACAAATTCATGTATGAGAAAAACCGGCTGTAACCAGGGTCATCGTCCATGTATCCCGCCGAATAGAGGTGGATCAGGAAACCGACACCGGTGATCACGAACATCATGGTGAGGGACAGAGCATCCAGATAAAATGAAAATCCCGGGGTGAAATCACCTACGGCCATCCAGGTCCAAAGCGTTTGTTGGAACGGCGCGGGATTATCGGTAAAGAACTCGAAGCCGATCAATGCAACCAAAAACGCCGACAAACCAATGGATCCAACACCCACCATCGGCACAAGATTTTTCGGTAATTTGCCCTCGGTCAATACCAGAATCAAAAAGCCTAGTAGAGGAAAAAGTGGAACCAACCCTAAAAGTTCGAACATTACGGTTTCACCTCTATCCCTTCATTTCACTCAGTGTATCGGCATCCAAGGTGCGGAAGCGACGGTAAATTTGAATAACAAGCCCCAAACCGACACCAACTTCCGCCGCTGCTAAGGTTAAGATCAATATGAACATGATTTGCCCATCAGCTTGTCCCCACAGCGAACCGGCAACAATAAACGCAAGTCCGGTAGCGTTTAGCATAATTTCAAGGGACATGAGTATAAACATAAGATTACGGCGAACCAAGACACCAATCAGGCCTATCGAAAATAATATTGCAGCCAAATAGAGGCCGTGCTCCAAGGGAATTGTCATTATTGCTCTCCTTGGGTTCCCGTTTGTATGTTGGGGCGCCCTAAATGATAGGCGCCGACCAAACCCGCCAACAAAAGTATGGAGGCGAGCTCCACGGCGAGCAAATAGGGTCCGAAAAGGGAAATTCCCACTTGCTTAGCATTGACAATGTTGACTTGGCCCACCGACGGGCCTCCGGATAACATAATAATTAGTTCAACCAACAATATCGCGGCCAACACCGAAGGACCAATCCACATGGACGGTTTTAACCATTCCTGTTCCTGAGCGATAGTTTTGTGCCCAAGATTGAGCATCATGATGACGAAAACGAATAGCACCATAATGGCACCCGCGTACACAATCACTTCCAGCACAGCCGCGAAATGCGCACCAAGAAGGAAAAAAAGCATGGCGACCGCAAGTAATGACAAAATCAGGTAAAGAAGAGCGTGTACACCGTTAAGCCGGGTAATAACCATAACCGTGGATGCCACGGCTACCAACCCAGCGAGATAGAATAAGATAAGGTCCATCATTATTTTTCTGAAGTTGAGCGCTTGAAACGAAAATGACTAGGAGGCTGTCCGAGAATAGAAGTCGTCACGAGGGAAAGCTGATTTGAGTCTGATTTTTTCATTATTTGAGGCGAATATTGGACATATTTAACGAAAATAATGGGAAAAACAGACCAAATTCAGCTTTTCCGCAGTAGGCTTTCTATTCTCGGATAGCCTTCTAGGGAAGGAGGGTTTTGACATCGATAGGTTCCGACTCATTTTCCGCTTCTCCTTTACCTTTACCGCCAATGCTTTTTCCCGCCACCCGATAGAAGTTGTAGTCATGGTATTTACCAGTACCGTTGATCAACAAATCCTCTTTTTCATACACCATGCTCTGCCGGTCGTATTCGCACATTTCGAAATCCGGGGTCAGCTGTATAGAATAGGTGGGGCAAGCCTCTTCACAAAAACCACACATGATGCACCGGGAGAAGTTGATCCGGAAAAACTCCGGGTACCATCGTCCTTCTTCGTCTTCGGTCTTTTGAAGCGCGATACAATCAACCGGACACGCTACCGCACAAAGATTACAAGCAACGCAACGCTCTTGCCCATCCGGATCACGGGTCAGAACAATGCGCCCGCGATACCTTGGAAACAGGGCGGGCATTTGCTCCGGATACTCTACCGTGTCCGCCTTGGTGAAAGTATGTTGCAATACCGTCCAGATTGTTCGTAATTGGCTTAACATTATTTCAATTTCATTTTGCTAAGTAGCGTCTGGAATGTGCTTTGTCCAGATTGCTGATGATTCAAGATCCTAACGACAACGCTACAGCGCCGGTAACGAGCAAGTTAATCAGAGAAACCGGCAACATGATTTTCCAACCGAAAGACATCAGTTGATCGTACCTCGGCCTGGGTAATGCTGCTCTCAACAATACAAAGAAAAGAATTCCAAGCAAGGTCTTAAGGCAAAACCAGAAGATCGGCGGCAACCATTCGGGTCCTAACCATCCGCCGAAAAACAGCGTCACAATCATGGCGGAACCCAGGGTAACGCCTAAATATTCGCCGACAAAGAACATACCGAACTTCATTCCTGAATATTCGGTATGGAACCCGGCGATAATTTCGTGTTCGGCCTCAGGCAGATCAAAAGGCGTTCGATGACTTTCGGCTATGACCGCTACGGTAAACACGACGAAACCGACAAACTGGGAAATACAGAACCAGCCATCACGTTGGGCCTCGACTATTTCCCACAAGCTAAATGACCCGGTAAGCATTACCACACCCATCACGGAAATACCCATAAATACTTCGTAGCTTACGGTTTGCGCCGCGGCTCTTAGGCCGCCCAAGAGCGCGTATTTATTATTGGATGCATAGGCAGCCAATACCACGCTATAAACCGTTAACGAAGACAGTGCAAAAAAATACAATAATCCAAATTCCAAATCAATAATACCGATCCCTGGAGCAAAGGGGACGACTACAAATGCCATCAACACAGTGATCATGATGATCATTGGCGCAAGAAAAAATACCGGTCTGTCCGAAAAGGGCGGTATCCAATCTTCCTTGAAGAAAATCTTGATCATATCGGCGACAACCTGCAGCAACCCAAAAGGTCCCACCCGGTTGGGGCCCAGCCGGTCTTGCCAAATCCCAATCAGTCGCCGCTCAACCCATATCAACATGGCCGACACTGTAATCACCGAGATTAGAATGCCGCCGATGTCTAAAAGACTGCCTAGTTCATTTGTCATAACAGGGGCTACTTTATATCTTGCGAATCGTAACTTTGGTTCCCACGGCAATTACCGGAACCCCGGGAAGCCCCACGGGAAATCCAACGACACCGTTGGCTAATCCCTGGCTAACTTTGAGGGGTAAGCGGTAGCCCATTTGGGAATTGCTAATTTCAACTTCTTGCCCGTCCTCGATCGACAACGTTTGTGCTTGATCTAAGCCAAGGGCCACGTAGGCATCCGGTACGCGTTCCGCCAACGGCGCCGAAAGTGTGCTGAGTTCTTCGCTACCAAATATATGGTGTACCGGGACCACCGCCAACTCCGAGCCGTTCGCGGGGGTGGAACTAGGTATTTCCAAATACCATTCCAAAGTTGCTTTCGTTTCAAATAGCCGTACCCCAGGGTTTCCACCTTTGAGCGGGCCACCAATTTCATCCTGGAATTTATTGACTGCTTGATTAGAGTTCCAGGCCGGTGACCACACTCCGGGATTCAATGACGAAGGCCGGTTATCCGCGATACCTTCCATGGAGAAAGCCAACGCCGAATCGGCATCCTCGGGTTGCTTGGGTTCGCTAACATTAATATCCGCCAACATCGCCGTGCGCCCACTATAACGATGGGGCTGCCGGGGAATTTTCATGTCCGTTAATCGAAAGCCAGCTTTTGGAGCAGCCTCCTCAAGACCTTTCAATTCGGTTAAAGTATTGACACAAGCCTCGGTAATATCGTCCAAACGCTTCCAATTATCTCCTGCTCCCACCTCGCACAACCATTGCCAACTACTACGAATATCTTCAACCGGAATTACCGCTGGGAAAAATCGTTGCGCACGCCCTTCATTACTAACTAGAGTACCTTCGGTTTCCGCGAAGGTTGCCGCTGGCAAGACGAGTTCGGCTTGATCGGCACTGGAATGAGTTATATGGTCAATTACAACCACATGTTCGGCGGCGGAAAACCAGTCATCAACCTCTTCTTTGCTTCCTCTACGGTAGAGGTCATTTTCCAAAATGACTACCGTCTTGACATCGCCCGGTTTCATTCTGGTTTTCGATTGTAGAAAGTGTTCTCCACCAATTAGCGCCAATCCTATGCTGTTACATTCGGGAACTACCGGAAAGAAAGCTTTGTCCGACGAGGATAGAGCGTTTGCGATATTAGCCGCGGCCTCGATTACCGACCGACTTTGACAACCCGTTCCGGTTACAACCAAAGGCTGTTTAGCCTGTTGCAAAGCCGACGCGATATTTTTGACTTCGTCCTGTTCGTTTTTGCTTAAGCCGGAGACAGCCGGAGCTTTCTCGTCCAGACTATGCGCCACGGCGAATCCGATTCGCGCAATAGCTTCGGGGGTGCCACGGAAAACTCCAGTAGCTACTTCATCCAAGCGTGTTTCATCGCAACTCGCGATGAAGAGCGGGCTTTTCTCTTGCTGAGCGGCTTCTCTTACGGCTTCGTCCTGCCAACGCGGAAGGTGCAGTTCGTCGGCAATATCAAACGCACGGTTACGCACTGACTGGCGTAAGGACAATGCCAGGCGGGGCGCCGTATTGGTCACGTCTTCACCGAGCACGAATACCGCGTCGGCACTTTCGACTTCTTTTAAGGTAGGAATGGTCGCCGGTGCTTTCCGTAATAACTCCAGAACAAGGTTGACCGATTCCTGTTCCTTTTCGGAAAATCCCAAATAAAAATTCTCCGCGCCTACTAATTCGCGTAACGCGAAATTGGCTTCGACCGATGCCCTCGGTGATCCAATGCCAATTGTGGAATTTTGATCCTTTAACAGGCCTTTAAAATGCTGTAAAGCCGCTTTTTGACTGATCGCCGGTTGGTTATCGATAAGTGGGCTTCGGATTCGTTTATCACTATTGACGAAATGAGCACCGAAACGACCGCGATCGCACAGGAAATAGCCATTAACATCGCCATGATAGCGGTTGACGACACGCCGCAGTTGGCCGTAGCGTTCTCCGGGACTGGTATTACAACCCAATGAACAATGGGTACAGATCGACGGTGCGGTCTGAAGGTCCCACTTTCTGGAGTAACACTGGCTTAGGGCTTTATCGGTAAATACGCCGGTGGGGCAGACTTCCGCCAGATTTCCACTGAATTCATTTTCCAGAACGCCGTCTTCGGATCGTCCGAAATAGACGTCGTTATGACAGCCAAATACTTCTAAATCGTGCCCCCCCGCGTAATCTCGATAAAATCGGACACAGCGGTAACAGGCAATACAGCGATTCATTTCGTGACTGATGAAGGGCCCTAAGTATTGGTTCTGGTGAGTCCTTTTTTTACCACGATATTGTCGGGTGGTATGACCGGTCATTACCGTCATATCCTGTAAATGGCATTCGCCACCTTCTTCGCACACTGGACAGTCGTGGGGATGGTTGGTCATTAACAACTCAAGAATATCACCACGGAATTCCTGTGAGGACGAATCTTCCATCGAAATTCGCATGCCATCCGTAACCGGTGTCATGCAGGCCATAACCATACGACCGGTTTGATCGCCCTGATCATGATACTGAGTCACGGCGCATTGGCGGCACGCACCCACGGAACCCATGGAAGGATGCCAGCAAAAATACGGCAGGTTAAGACCAAGCGACAGCGCCTCTTGCAAAAGGTTTTCACCGTCTTTTACTTGGTATTCTTTGCCGTCGATTTCAATGGTTGCCATCAATTAAACCCCACGGCTTGTTTTTGTTCCAAATAATTTTCGAAATCCTCTCGGAAATATTTTAATGCGCTTTGTAGAGGCCCCATGGCGCCTGGAGCCAATGCGCAGAAAGTATTCCCTGGACCCAGTAAACGGGTATGTCGTTGAAGGGTTGCTAAATCTTCGGGCCTTCCACGACCATCGATTAAATCTTGCAGCAAATTCACGACCCAGGGCAAACCATCACGACATGGCGTACACCATCCACAGGATTCCTGCGCAAAAAACTGTTCCAAATTCAAAACCATTTTTACCGGGCAAGTATGATCATCCATGATGATCATAGTACTTGTTCCCATTCGGCTACCGGCTTTTTCGATCGGCTCATAATCCATTGGGACATCTAAATGCTCGGGCAATAAAAAGTCGACGGAAGCGCCCCCCGGTAAAAAACCTTTTAACTTTAAACCATCCTGCATTCCACCAGCGTGTTCTTCGATAATCTCGCCAATCGGCGTACCCAATGGCAATTCCCATAGACCCGGCCGCTTAACTTTACCGCTGGCGCCCATAAGTTTGGTGCCATGGTTATCAGAAGAACCTATTTCTTGATACCAAGCCAGCCCATAGTTAAAAATATGCGGCAAATTACAAGCTGTTTCCACATTGTTGACGATGGTCGGCTTACCCCAAAGACCACTAATCTGTGGGAAAGGTGGTTTGGCGCGGGGATTCGCTCGCTTCCCCTCCAGGGAATTGAGCAATGCCGTTTCTTCACCACAAATATACCGTCCGGCGCTGGTGTGAAGGTATAAATCGAGGTTAAAGCCGGAATCCAGGATATTCTTTCCCAGGTATCCTTTGTCGTAGGCTTCATCGATTGCTTGTTGCAACCGGCGAGCCGAAACATGGTATTCTCCCCGGAGAAAAATATAAGCAACACTTGCCTGGATAGCATAGGAACTAATAATACTGCCTTCTACCAACTGGTGAGGGTCTTTTTCCATCAACAACCGGTCCTTAAAAGTACCCGGTTCCATCTCGTCAGCGTTGATCACAAAGTATTTTTGTTTGGGTGCATCGTCGCCCATCGGTACGAAACTCCATTTCAACCCAGTCGGGAATCCCGCCCCTCCCCGACCACGAAGACCGGAGTCTTTAACGACCTTCTGAACGTCCGATGGACTTTGAGCGATAGCGTTCTTCAGACCCTCGTATCCACCAGTCGTTTTATAGTTCTTGAAACTGGCGTATTCGCGATCGGGCAATATATTTTTGGTAAGCGGTTTATCCATGAGTCCTAGGCTTTGAATAAGGATTCTATTTTTGATTCATCCAAATTGCGGTGAAGCTCATCACCTACGAGCATCACCGGCGCATGATCGCAATCGCCCAAGCAAACAACGGGAAGCAAAGTGTATTCGCCATCCGATGTTGTCTCTCCTGGCTTGATATCCAGTTGTTTGGAGATTTTTTCGCAAACCTTATCGGCGCCCAACATCCAACAGCTAACGCTATTGCAATAGTGGATCACTTTTTTGCCAACCGGTTTGCGATAAATCAAGTTGTAAAAGGTAGCCACACCATCCAGTTTTTCGGGTGATATTCCCAATAGCGCCGCAACGGCTTTAAGACTTTCGTCGGATACCCAGTTGCGGTGTTCCTGAATGATTTTCAGTGCTTCGATTGAAGCCGCGGACCTATCTTCGTAATGCGAAGCCTCCTCATTGATCGCCGCGATTTCCTCGGGAGATAACACTTCGAGCTGTTGCTTTAACGCTGAATTCACTTTACCTATCCCTATCTATCCACATCCGCCATGACAAAATCAATGCTTGCAAGGATTGCAATCAAATCCGCCACCATCAACCCATTACTAACCACCGGAATCATTTGTAGATGCGGAAAAGAGGGAGTACGTATCCGTGTCCTATAGGACATCGTTCCACCGTCGCTAGTCAAATAATATGAGTTGAAGCCTTTGGTGGCTTCAACGCAAACGGAGGCCTCGCCTACGGGCATCACCGGCCCCCAACTGACGTTAAGGAAATGCTGGATCAGCGTTTCAATATCGTGCATCGTTCGCGCTTTAGGGGGCGGCGTGGTCAGTGGATGTTGGGCTTTATAAGGACCTTCGGGCATATTGTTGACACACTGCTCAATGATGCGAAGGCTTTGCCGTAATTCCTCTACCCTAACCGCGCAACGATCGTAGCAGTCGCCGTTGTTTGCCGTTGGAACGTCAAACTCAAACCATTCGTAGCCCGAATAGGTTCTTTCTTTGCGGTAATCCCATTCATATCCGGTCGCGCGCAAACTCGCGCCAGTAACGCCCCATTCGATGGCTTCCTCGGTCGTATAAGAACCCACGCCTTGGGTCCGCCGCTTTAAGATGCTGTTTTGCATCGCCATCTTGTCATAGTGATCAAGACGTGGCGGGAGGTAGTCGATAAATTCCCGTATCAGTTTATCCCAGCCGTCGGGAAGATCCATCGCGACGCCGCCAATACGGAAATAGCTGGAGTGCATCCGCGCCCCAGTAATCGATTCGATTATGGAAAAAACCTTTTCACGATCGGCGAACATATAAAAAACCGGCGACATCTGCCCGACATCTTGGGCAAATGTACCATAAAACAACAAGTGACTGGCGATGCGGTATAATTCGGAAATCATGACCCGGATGACTTTAGTCCGGTCCGGAACTTCGATTCCAGCCAATTTCTCAACGGCCATGACGTAGGGTAGATTATTCAGCGAACCACCGAGATAATCGATCCGATCGGTATAAGGTATATAGGTGTGCCAGGATTGCCGCTCACCCATTTTCTCAGCGCCACGATGGTGGTAGCCAATATCAGGTACGGCATCGATTATTTCCTCGCCATCCAGTTGCAATGCAATCCTAAATACCCCATGGACACTGGGATGGTTGGGTCCCAGATTGAGAAACATGAAATCGCTGTTTTCAGTCTGACGTTTCATCCCCCATTCCTCGGGAATAAAACGAAGCGCTTCCTGCTCGGCGTCTTGTCTTTCATCGGACAGACTGTAAGGTTCCATCTCGGTTGCGCGCGCGGGATGGTCTTTACACAAAGCATGACCTTCCCAGGTGGGCGGCAATAAAATACGCCTTAAATTCGGATGTCCGTCAAAGCGGATACCAAACATATCCCAGACTTCTCTCTCATACCAATTTGCGGCTGGCCAAAAATCGGTCAGCGTCGGCAACAAAAGACTTTTTTCGAAAAGGGCAACCTTGATGCGGATATCTTCGTTTCTTGCAAACGAAAGAAGATGATAAACAACGGTAAAATCACTCGCCGGAAGATGTTCCCGATGCACCCGAACCCGATCGTCGATAGCGGTTAAATCAAATAACAAAGCATAGGGACGGTCAATTTCCCGCTTAAGGAATAGAACTACGTCATGCACTTGGGATTTGCTAACCCAAAGCGTTGGAATGTTATCGTGGGTTTGTTGGAGAAGGAAGGCATTTTCACCAAAGCGGCGAACCAGTTCTTTTACAACCGGCGGGTGCTCCTTTGCGTCACCCTTAACCAATGTAGTCTGTTGCATCCAGCGCGTCCTTAACTTCTCGCTAATTCTAAAAACATTATAATTCGTATGGATTCCGCAATATAGTTGCTTTCATCCTTTCTTCCCGCTTCAGATCACGGTGACTAGGCTTATGCGCTTGAATGGTTTCATGCTCGCCCACCACCCAACTCAGCGGGCGCTTTTCTTGGCCGATGGCATCTTGCAACATAATCAGGCCTTGCAACAAAGCCTCGGGGCGAGGGGGACATCCAGGGACATAAACATCCACTGGCAAAAACTTGTCGACACCCTGAACAACACTATATATATCGTACATGCCCCCGGAATTAGCACAAGAGCCCATGGAAATCACCCAGCGAGGCTCCATCAATTGCTCGTATAGCCTTTGAACCACTGGAGCCATCTTTCTGAAAACGGTCCCCGAAATAACAATTAAATCGGCTTGTCGCGGCGTACCCCTAATCACTTCGGAACCAAAACGTGCGATATCATGCCGACTGGTAAAAGCTGTAGCCATTTCGACGTAACAGCATGACAATCCAAAATTAAACGGCCACACCGAATGCTTACGCCCCCAAGCTACCAAATCCTCTAGCCGAGTCAGAAAAAAATTCTGCTGAATAGCTTGTTCGTAAGTTTTATGGCCTGGTTTAGGGGCTGAATCCTGATCAGCCTTAGTCAATTTCCACGTCATAACCAGCCCTTTTGTACTTTAGATTCCTGACGTTGTTGCCTACTAGTACGCCATTCCAAAGCACCAATTCGCCAAAGATATATCAAAGCCACCATCAATATGGAAATAAAAATTGAAATTTCAATAAATCCCGCCCAACCCGATTCCCGGAATGCAACCGCCCAAGCAAACACAAAGACAGCCTCAAGGTCAAAGATCACGAAAAAGATAGCGATGAGATAAAAATGTACGGAAAAGCGCATCCGGGCATCCGTATCGGCAGCTGGCACCACACCTGATTCAAACTGTTCCCAGGTCGCACGATCCCGACGCCGTTGACCGAGCACATAGGAACCACCAATCATAACGGCAACAACACCGACAACCACCACGAAATAAATCAGGAGTGGTATGAGATCTACCTTTTGGGCTATTTCATTGCCCATATTCGCAAAGTCCTCTTAAAATTGAAGTACGCTATTCGCAGCAAGCAAACTTGCTGAAAATTCAGTTAAACCAGGGATTTAGAACGCGTTTAGACCATGAAAATCCAGCCGTTCCACCACATAAATGCAAAATGCCAATCCATCTAAACAAAAGGGGAGATCTCAAACCAAAATAATGCTGGCCTTATGTAATTTTTTTTTATATAATGCGGCGTGAATCAAATCACGGTGCAAAAAGTACTATTGTTTGCTGTTTTTTGCAAGCAATTTCATTGTTATTTTTAAGCGCACTGACAAGAAATTAAGTTTCGTATGCAAGATTGTATTTATTGTTTTAACAATGGAACAAAACGCTCTTGGGCATGAAAACTTACAACTATAAATGTGCTAATACTTAAAAATAGGTGAGGTGAAACAATGTATGAATCAACTAATCCGTCGGTAGATCGATTTGAGGTTACTGTTTGGAAAGACGATACATTCTCGGTATTGCTGAAAGATTCCGATGGAGAAATCCAACGCCGCGATACTTCCATCGATAAAGCGTATTTCAGAGCCCTTCAAGAACGAATTTATCGGAAAAAACAAAACATCGAAACAGACGTAATCCCCTTGCACGGATAAGCCACGATAATAAAAGGACCCTGCTTAAACCCTCTCCACGACGGAGAGGGTTTTTTTTATTTTTTCGCCCTTAGCGCGCGCGCAACCATTCCCCAATTGCAGGCGGTACCTGCTTATGCGCTTTACCACTGACATAGATTCCAATGTGGCCCCCAGGGAAGGCCAATTCCGTATAATCTTTGGTTCCGACATGTTCCTTCAGGGCCTTTGACGCCTTAGGCGGCACCAAATGATCTTCGGTGGCGTATATATTCAAAACCGGCATACTCAAATTTTTGAGGTTAACCGATTGACCGCCAAGTCGAACTTCCCCCTTGATTAATTTATTTTCCTGATAAAAGTCCTTGGTAAATTGCCTGAAGGTTTCACCCGCCTGATCCGGGCTGTCAAATATCCATTTTTCCATCCGCATAAAATTCTTGGCTCGCTCCGGGCTGTTTATGGCATCGACCATATCCAAATACTTTTGTCCCATCAACCGAAACGGTTTAAGCGAGAGGAAAGTCCAATTTAGAAGGTCCCCCGAAACATTACCGAGGGTATCGACCATTAAATCGACATCTATGTTCTGAACCCAGGAACTGAGCATATTGTCCGGTGTCTTGAAGTCCACGGGGGTGACCATGGCCACCAAATTGCGAACTTTGTCGGCGTGTAAAGAGCCATAACAAAGACTGAAGGTGCCACCCTGGCAAATCCCCAAGATATTAATTTTGTCCAAGTTGTGTTGCTGGCGGATAAAGTCGACGCAACGATCAAGGTAGCCATTGATGTAATCGTCCATGGTCAGGAATCGGTCGGCTCGATCAGGGTATCCCCAATCGATCAAATAAACATCCTGCCCGGTATCCAGCAGGCTTTTAATGGTCGAGCGATTTTCTTGAATATCGGTCATGTACGGGCGATTGACCAAAGCGTAGACGATTAAAAGAGGCACCTTGTTGGTTGGTTTTTTATCCGACTTGTACCGGACCAACACCATTTTGTCCTCTTGATAAACGATTTCAAAAGGTGTCACGCCTGTAGAAATTGAATCGATTCCCTTGAGATTCTCGAGGCCTTCGGCTAGTTTTTTGTTAAAATTTAAAATTTCCTCGGTAGCCTGATCCGGCCGAATAGTGATAGGTAACATATCTATGCCTCTTTAGTTTTTGCGGTGGTTCGAGCCGACGGGGCTTTCCGGGTAACCCGCTTAGGAGCAGAACCTGCCTTGGCTGCCGCGGCCTTCTTCACTGTTGTCTTGGCCGGAGCGCGCGGAGTGGGTTCTTTCGCGACTGGCGCGATGGTTTTTTCTTGCAGGGTTTTAATTTGTTCGGCCTGGGTATTGATTATGGTCAGCAATTCATTTTTTAAATCACCCAGCTCCTTCGATTGAGCCTTATCTTTGCGGCGGATCTCATGAAACCGGTAGTGGAGGGTATCAAGTTCCTGACGTGTCGGCATATTCAACGTGCCGAGGGATTCATCCACCATTCGCCGCCCCAATTGTTTGACGGCCATCAGTGCATTGACCATTCTCACATGGGTTGCCGCATATTTATCGGTCATGACGTAATCAGCGTAGACACTCTCACAGCAATCGACCCAGCAGTCGAATACCTCCTTAAAAGATGAAAGTGGTTTTGTATCGTTACTATTGGCTATCTCGGTTAATCGTTCCTGAAATTTGCGAACACTCAAATTACCGATTTCAGATTGCGACTCGGAATATTCTTGGATAGCCGATTGATATTCCATTAGCAGTTTTAGCAATTTTTGTTGCTGCTCCTGTTTTTCCCTGTTTTGTCCAACACCCGGAGCCGACAGAATCTTATCGATGTTGTCCTGCAAATCACTTTGGTTGAAATTCAGCGGGATGTCCATTCCTTTAAATCCGTCACCGGGCAAGACTGACATGGACGACATCACATGCTGCCAATTAGAGAGCGGCATTTGCCAGGCCGAATTGGAAAAAACGTTTTGAAAATTTTGGGTGGCGTGTTCGATTAAGGTTTTTAGTTGGGCCGCCGTTGCTGGAGAACTTCCCTGTGCGTTTTGAAATGCCGTACTAAAGTTCTCGGTCATTTCAAGAAACGCTTTGCCTTGGTCGACCATCTTCCCATAAAACTCACGGCTCGAATCCGATGAATCGCCAGAAGTGGATTGCCACCAATTGTTCATGGCATCGATCCAAGGATTTTCCGTCGCCTTAGCGCTGGCCTGTGTTTGACCGGGATTTTCTGGTTGCTTGGCGCCATCGACGAAGGCATGGCATGCGTCCACATAGGCTTTTTGGTACTGCTGCATGCTCTCCGCCCAATTGAAAATGGGTTTTTCTGACATAAGTTTTACCTTCAAAAAATAAGAAAAATAGACTGTCCGCTTAGGATTTGTTTTTAGAAACAATTTGAGATATCATAGCAGCAACAATGTTGCGACGCAACAATATAATTTTAGCTAAACGCGGCTCCCAAGGGTTTTTTGCGCCCAGAGTTTTGATAGTGGGGCGGCTGCAATGAGTTTTTTTTAGAGGAGTTGTAGAATGAGTGATGATGTCGTAATCGTAGCCGCGGGAAGAAGTGCGGTCGGAAACTTTTTCGGGACGCTATCGAAGATGCCCGCAAGCACCATCGGCGCAAAAATAATCGCGGGGGTCCTTGAGCGGAGTGGAATTAAACCCGATCAGATCGATGAGGTAATATTGGGGCAGGTTCTTACTGCCGGTGTCGGACAAAATCCAGCGCGGCAAGCCGCGATCGAGGCAGGTTTGCCTGAAACCGTCCCGTGCATGACGATTAATAAGGTTTGCGGAAGTGGTTTGAAATCAGTACATCTGGCGGCACAGGCCTTGCGTTGCGGGGATGCCAAAATGATTATCGCCGGTGGTCAGGAAAATATGAGCCTGACCCCCCATTTGCTTCCAAATTCGCGTAATGGCGCGAAGATGGGTGATTGGCAAATGAAGGATTCCATGATCGTCGATGGTTTATGGGATGCTTTCAACGATTATCACATGGGTGTCACAGCCGAAAACATCGTTAATAAATTCGATATTTCGCGAACCGAGCAGGATGAATTCGCCGCTGGCTCCCAACAAAAAGCTGAAGCCGCCCAAAAGGCCGGCCGGTTTGACGATGAAATCATCCCGATCGAAATACCCCAACGAAAAAAAGATCCGATAACTTTTAATGCCGATGAATTCCCAAGACACGGCACAACCGCGGAAAGTTTGGGTAAATTGCGAGCCGCATTCGATAAGCAAGGTTCGGTAACCCCGGGTAACGCTTCAGGTCTTAACGACGGCGCGGCGATTTTGGTGGTCACAACACGAAGCCATGCCGAAAAATTAGGTCTTACACCGCTAGCCAAAGTGGCCGCCTATGCCAACGCCGGAGTCGATCCCAAAATAATGGGAACCGGTCCGATCCCCGCAACGCAACGTTGTTTGGAAAAAGCAAGCTGGAACGTAAACGATCTGGATTTGATTGAAGCAAACGAAGCATTCGCCGCGCAAGCGATATCGGTCAATCGGGTTTTGGGTTGGGATACCAGCAAAGTCAACGTGAACGGTGGAGCTATTGCTATTGGCCACCCGATTGGCGCATCCGGCGCACGGATTCTAGTCAGCCTGATCCATGAAATGCAACGTCGCGATGCCAAGAAAGGTCTGGCGACGCTTTGTATTGGTGGCGGTCAAGGGGTTGCGCTGGCGATCGAGCGCTAATAAACGACTATAACGAGGAAAATCAATGAAAATTAATTTAGAGGGTAAAGTCGCGATTGTCAGCGGTGGCACGGCCGGTATTGGTGAATGTATTTGCCGATCCTTAACGGATGCGGGTTGTAAAGTGGCAACCAATTACCGCAACGAAGAGAGAGCCCAGAAATGGCGCGATAAGAACAAGCAAGATGGCTATGATATAGCCGGTTACCAAGCCGATGCTTCGGACTACGAAGCCAGTCAGGCTTTTGTCGAAGCCGTGACCCAAGGCTTGGGGCCGGTGGATATTTTGGTCAATAATGCCGGGATTACCTGGGACGGTACGCTCCGAAAGATGAAACCGGAGCAATGGCAAACCGTGATGAACGTCAACCTCAACAGCCTTTTCAATCTTACCAGCCCCTTAATCAACGGTATGCTTGAGCGGGGTTCAGGACGAATTGTCAACATGTCCTCAATCAATGGCCAAAAAGGTCAAATTGGGCAGACCAACTATACTACGACAAAAGCAGGCATTCATGGTTTCACCATGTCGCTGGCTCAGGAAGTCGCCCGGAAAGGTATCACCGTAAACACCATTTCTCCAGGTTATATCGCAACCGATATGGTGATGGCCGTTCCCGAGGAGATTCGTAATAAGATTGTCGCGGGCATTCCGGTTGGACGCTTGGGAACTCCTGAAGAAATCGCGGCGCTAACGGTCTATTTGTGTTCAGACCATGCACAGTTTATTACCGGCGCCGATATCGCGATCAATGGTGGACAACATATGCAGTAACTACTCATCTCACCCCTGAAATCCGCCATTCCGGCGTTGAAAAATGATCATTTACACGTGTAAACTCACATTTTTCGCCTTGAACTGACGAATTTCAAGGGCAATCTAAACAGTTACGACATCGTGCTGAACAGTTACCCGAAAGTTGGAAGTTACATTAATTCTTAATAGGATCTAGTGAACAAGAAACCGCGAGTCATCAAAAAATACCCCAATCGTCGTCTTTATGACACGGTACTCAGTCGGTACATTACGCTATCGGATGTTCGTGAACTGGTGATTCATTCCGTTGAATTCGAAATTATCGATACCCAAAGCAAAAAAGATCTTACCCGGAATATCTTGCTGCAGATCATTATGGAACAAGAAGCAGGCGGCAGGCCATTGTTTACCAACGATATTCTATCTCGAATGATACGCTACTATGGCGATTCCATGCAAACGGCCTTTACGGCTTACCTGGATAATTCCATCGACTTTTTTGCTGAGCAGCAAAAACAAATGCAGGACCAGGTAAGCGGTACGTTTGACGTTAATCCTATGCAGGCTATGACTGAAATAATGCAGAAAAATATTGGATTATGGCGTGACATGCAAGAGCGTGTAGTGCGCCAAGGAAGCACCGCCGATTCGGAAAACAAGAAAAATCCCCAAGAACAAGTTGATAATCCTACTAGCGTCGGCTAGTTTTAAAAATTAATTAGTGCATTGCACAATCGCGCTATATTTTCGCTTAATTTCAGGTTTCTAAATGACTAATGTAAAGAAAATAAATGGCAATGGATCCGCCCGAGTCGCTCTGATTACGGGCGGTATCGGTGGTATCGGTACCGAAGTGTGTAAATTTCTTCAGCGCCAAGGACGCTTTATCGTGGCGGGTTTTGATCCGGATGAATACCAAATCGCAAAAAAATGGCAGGAAACCATAGCGAGTGAAGGATTTAAATTCGAATTGGTTTCCGGCGATGTGGCTGACTTTGATTCCAGCAAGGTGATGGTAGAGGAAGTTGTTAACCGCTTTGGATCCGTAGATATTCTGGTGAATTGCGCGGGCATTACCCGGGACAAAATGCTGCGTAAAATGGAAGAGCATATGTGGGAGGATGTTTTGTCGACCAACCTTGACAGCGCATTTAACGTCACCCGCCATGTGGTTGATGGTATGTTGAATAGGGAATTTGGACGCATCGTCAATATTTCCTCAGTCAACGGACAAAAAGGGCAATTCGGTCAGACTAATTATTCAGCGGCTAAAGCCGGGATGCATGGGTTTACCATGGCCTTAGCACAGGAAGTTGCGTACAAAGGGGTCACCGTAAATACAATTTCACCGGGATACGTCGATACCCGGATGACCCGCGCGATGCCGGACGACATTCGGGACAAAATCGTTTCAACCATTCCCATTGGCCGCATGGCAAAACCCAGCGAAATCGCGCAGGCGGTCAATTTTCTGTGCGATGATAATAGTAACTATATCACCGGGGCGAATATACCGGTCAATGGTGGACTTTACATGACATAGGAAGCTATCCAATAGCAGACCTATTCTCTTTCCCACACATTTATTTCCCCTTCCTCTAAAAACACCCAAAAAATTTCTAACAAGGGTTGACATCGCCCAAAAACGCTTTATACTGCATTGCAACATTTGTGCAGCGCGTCAAAACGGCTCCGCTGAAATTTTTTTAACCATCTCCATAGGAGAGCTAGCATGCAACAGCAATTTATTGACCTAATGACTAAGATGAACCAAGTTTCCATCGACGCAACTAAGGGTTTGATCGATATTAATACTCGTAACTTCGAAAAGTTTTCACAACAGCAAGCCGAGTTGGTTACTGAAGGCCTCGAAGTCGGTGCTAAACAAATGAAAACGGTTTCAGAAATCAAAACCGTTCAGGATATCCCTGCATTTTTTAGCGCACAAACCGATGACATTAAAAGTTACGGCGAAAAAATTCAGGCCAGCGTTCAAGACAGCATGAATAAGCTGAGCGAATCCAGCGATGAACTGAATGCCTGTATGAAAAAAGGAATGGATGCGGCCGCTACGGTTTCCGTCGTAACGCCTGCTCCGGCGAAAGCTAAAAAAGCCGCTTAATAATTTAAGCGCACACTAAAAGCCGCGTCCTACCCTCCTCCGGGGCGCGGTTTTTTTATCAATCTAAAATTTCCACTTTTGTATATTTGAGAAGCTCTGATGGCTAATCAGATAAATAATGACAAGAGATTTTAGATTGATAAAAACAATAAGTTTTTTTTTGATCTTAATGAGGTAGTTAGTCATGACCGACTCAAAGAAAACAAATGGACACGGTAATCCTCGTATAGCATTAGTTACCGGTGGTATCGGGGGTATCGGTACCGCAATCTGTAAACAGCTGCTTGACCAAGGGCGTACGGTTATTGCTGGGCATCTTCCTCAAGAAATGGAAATCGCCGAAGCTTGGAAAGCGAACCTGGTCGGAGACGGCTATCACGTTGATTTGGTTTCGGGCGATGTCGCTAACTTTGCTTCCAGCAAAAATATGGTTTCAGATGTCTTTAGCCGTTTCGGTTCCGTCGATATTTTAGTGAATTGCGCGGGGATCCACCCGTGATAAAATGCTACGAAAAATGGACATCGATATGTGGAACGATGTGCTTTCAACCAATTTGGACAGCGCCTTCAATGTCACCCGTCAAGTGGTGGATGGAATGATAGATCGGCAATTCGGACGGGTTGTCAACATACTCTTCGGTCAATGGCCAGAAGGGCCAGTTTGGACAGACCAATTACTCGGCGGCCAAAGCGGGCTTGCACGGGTTTACCATGGCTTTAGCGCAAGAAGTGGCTTACAAAGGCATTACCGTGAATACAATTTCCCCAGGATACGTTGATACGCGGATGACCCAGGCCATGCCCGACGATATTCGTGACCAGATTGTTTCCACGATTCCAATGGGACGGATGGCCGACCCCAGTGAAATAGCACGTGCGGTCGCCTTCGTCTGCCATGACGAAAGCAACTATATGACCGGCGCCAACTTACCCATCAACGGTGGGTTGTATATGAATTGATCAATTATTAATAGGTCGACACTCCCGTGGCGACCCTGATTAATACTTGGATTTAAGATTTATGCAGCGCACAATACCGCAGAAAAAAGCCCTTTCAACGTCTATTTAGAGGAGAACTATAATGCAACAGCAATTTATCGACCTTTTCAATAATTTTAATAAAGTTTCCATGGATACTACAAAGGAATTGATGACCATTAATTCCCGCGCTTTCGAGCAATTTTCTCAAAAGCAAGTGGAATTGGTGAACGATTATATGGCGACCAGCTTAAAACAATTTGAAGCTATGCGGGATATTAAAGACCCAAAGGACGTGCAGACCTTTATCGACTCGCAAACCGCTGAAATGCAAAAATGCACCGACAAACTGTGCACAACAACAAAGGAAACCATGGATATGATGGCGCAGTCGGCCGAGGAACTAAATGCATGGATGAAAAAAGGAATGAACACAGCAGCGTCTAATCTGAAATCTGTTTCAGGTAAAAAAGTCGCATAAACCAAGAAGGCTCTGCCTCGCTACAGTCTCTATCCTCGTAGAGACCCCGGCGCATTTGCTTTAAAGCCGTACTTTTCTTCCGAAGTACGGCTTTTTTTATGTCAAACTATCTGGGGTTGGTGTTTTTCGCTAAAAGTAATGTAATTTCCTCAACGCGGTGATTACAACCTATTCAGGAAAACTCTCCGCGTTACCAGCCGCTTTTTTTGGGCGGTGGCTTCAATGAGGGCAACACTATCACTTAAAAAGTCGATTGGACTGTCCAATCGGAAGGGTACCTTTCGCATTTCAAGGGCAATCTAAATAATTACTTTTTCAAGGTGAAAAGATGAGATATCTAAAACCCGACTTGTAACATGGTTCAATTAAACGTTATATTCTGTGACTAAAAAATAAAGGAGATAACAAGATGTCAGTAAACAGCGTTTCGATTCCTCTCAAAAAAAATCAAAAAAAGGATTGGGCGCGTCAGAAATTAACGGACCTGTTGGAAATAGCAGACGTCCGCATCAACGGTAGTCAACCTTGGGATGTTCATATTCGGGATGAAAGGTTCTATGGAAGCGTATTGGCCAAAGGGTCCATGGGCCTTGGTGAGTCGTATGTTGACGGTTGGTGGGATTGTGACAGGCTGGATGAGTTTGTGTATAGAATACTCCAAAATCGCCTGCCTAACGAACTTAGTTTGTGGCGGAATATGGTCTTCAGGTTCAGGGCGAGACTTATAAATTATCAGTCGCCCTCCCGTGCCTACAAGGTGGGAGAACATCACTACGATATAGGCGATGATTTGTATCACCGTATGTTGGATCAACGGATGATATACAGCTGCGGCTATTGGAAAAACGCCAAAAGTCTGGATGCGGCTCAAGAAGCGAAGCTTGATTTGGTGTGTCGAAAGCTGAAACTGGAACCGGGCATGCGCGTTTTGGACATTGGTTGCGGCTGGGGGGGTTCCGCCAAATACATGGCTCAGCATCACCAAGTGGAAGTGGTCGGTGTCACGGTATCTGAAAACCAAGCGAAATTTGCTCGGGATAACTGTCGTGAACTTCCCGTTGAAATTCATCTAGAGGATTACCGGAATGTTAAGGGAAAATTCGATCGAATTTATTCCCTGGGAATGTTTGAACATGTGGGGTATAAAAATTTTTCCCGTTATATGCAGGTTGTCGCTGAACACTTACGCGATAACGGTCTTTTTTTGCTGCAAACTATTGGTGTCAACAATTCGGATACCGCTGGAAACCCCTGGGTCGAACGCTACATCTTCCCCAATTCCATGCTGCCATCCGCCAACCAGATTACCACTGCCGCCGAAGGCCGGTTGATCATCGAAGATTGGCATAATTTTGGCCCCGACTACGATACCACCCTGATGCACTGGTTCAAAAATTTCGACGATCATTGGGGCGCCCTTAAAGAAAATTATGATGAGCGCTTCTACCGGATGTGGAAATATTACCTTTTGACTTTTGCCGGCGCGTTCCGTGTCCGTAGGAATCAATTGTGGCAGATCGTATTGTCACCCCAAGGGGTGGAAAATCGGTACGACGCGCCGCGTTGAAGCGACCGTTATTCGTTAACTGAAGCGAACCTTGCCCTCCTCTCCTCGTCTTCCTTAAAAGGGTCCGCTTGTTCCGCTTCGCCCCAATAAGGAATAGATCGATTGAGTTCTTTCGGCCCCCATACAAAAAAACCATGTACAAAAATGACTTGATGGGGCATTAGTACCCCGCACACTAAAAAACTACGTTTATTCGACGGTCTAAATCGTCGATAACCGCGTTGCGACAGCTTGAAAGAGGATGGCTATTCCTGCGCTGTCGCGCCTTGTTCTCGCCGATTTATCCTCGCCGCTTAAACGTAGTTATTTAGTGTGCGGGGTACTAGTTTTTCCATTGAATTGATATGCGATAAAGCAAAAACGTTTAGCTTGGAATTATTTGACCACAAACCCGTGGAAAAGCAATAGTATAGTTCGTGGGCCATAAACAGGTTTTTGATGTAATCAAAATTCGTAAATTCTGTAAGTGTCGTGAGAATCGCCCATGGCGTAAAGCCAGACCGATCATGACGTCGCGTAACTAATTCCGGCAAAGCTGCGCTTAAAACGACTTCTCTAACGAGCCTTCACTCACCATGCCTCGGCAAGCCATCAAACGCCTGCATCAATAATATACTATCTTGTATATATACAAGTCTGTATACTATTGTGGATTAACATTCTGGTTGGAGGCGATTCATGAACAATCCTTGGGATAGAATCAAAGAAAGAAAAGAACTTTGGTTTCATTTTGAACAAGGCAGAGTCAGCGGTGCCTTTAATAACCTTCACCCATTCCTTATAGAGCCCTTCGATCAGCAAATTACTCGTGATTTTGTTAGGTATTATTGCAAAAATAAAGTAGAAACGCCGTTTACTCTTGAACCAAAATCCCACCACCATTTACAAAAAAGACTGGGTTGGTTAAGCCCTTATTATCTGGAAAAACTGTGTTTGAAAATCACACCATCAGCCGAAGTGAAGGGTGAAATAGCAGCGAATATTGCCGATATCGATGAAGCCTGTAATAGCTTATTGAGCCATCTCCACAATCAAGTTTTTTCTGGTTGGCCGGATCACTTAGAAAGAAATATACCCGACACAATCCGACCTGTCTGCAAAGCTATTTTGGACCATTTAAGTGACAGTAACGAGGGAGAAAGCCGTGACACCCTTCGCATTCAATTAGAGCCTGAGTACACCAAGGAGCAGATCCATGAGGCACTCATTATTTTGCACAATGATGGGTTTCTAATCAAAGATCGTGGAAACGGTAAAATACGATTTGTCATGCAGTTGCTCGCGAATTGCTGGCGGAAATACTACGCATGAACAATACCACGGAACTGGCGCCAATCATCACGCGGCAACTTGCCATTTACGACCCACGGCATCTACCCGAAGCCGACTTCCTTAACAGCTTCGTCGGTCGACATAAGGAATTACAGCATCTATTGAAGCAGATCAAAACATCCGACGGTGAAAACAAACATCACCTGCTGATTTTTGGCTCACGCGGTATGGGCAAAACATCGATGCTAAGACGAATTGCGATTGCTATCCGCGAAGATGAGGAATTAAAGCGACAATGGATCCCGGTCAACTTTCGTGAGGAACAATACAATGTTCGACAACTCAGATTCTTTTGGAAGAATACCGCCGATGCCGTTGCGGAATGGTGCGAACAGGTAGGCGATCATAGCAATGCCACTCGACTGGATAAAGCGCAAGAAAACAATGCCGATGCTGATACGTTTTGGGCATTATTAAATAATGTGAGTCAACACCATCACGCCAGATTATTATTACTGGTTGACAACCTCAATCTAATCATTCAAAACCTAAGCGAACAGGGCCAATGGGCGTTACGCCAAGTGCTCTCTCAGCCGGACGGCCCAATGATGATTGCCGCCACAACAACACTGATCAAAGAATTCACCCGGCGCGATGTACCTTTCTACGATTTTTTCCAGCTACAAGATCTCCTGCCGCTCAGCGCCACCGAACTGCGTTCGTGTCTCATTCGGATTGCCACTACACGCGGCGCAACGGGAAAACGCGTTATCACGGAAATAAACCAACAACCCGAACGTTTGCAGGTACTCCATACATTAACCAACGGCAACCCGCGGACTCTGTTTCACATTTATCAAATATTGGAAAGCCTGAATCCCAACGACGAAAACACACCCGGCGCATTTATGACGTTGCTGGAATCTCTGCTCGATAGCGTCACCCCCTTATATAAAGCACGCACCGAGGAACTGACGGCACAGCAACGCCAAGTGCTGGATGCTATTGCCTTGGCCTGGGATCCCAAAAGCTCCGCTTGGATCGCCAATGAAACCCATCTGACCGCCACAACGCTATCGCCACAACTCAAACGCCTGCGCGAACTCGGCGTTATCGAAGAAGTCCGGCTGGCGAACAATAAAAAAGGGCTTCAATTACGTGAACGTTTTTATAATATCTGGTATCTATTACGCAACGGTAGCCGGAGGGGAAGGCAGCGCTTACGCTTTTTTACCTGTTTCCTTATGGACTGGTATAGCCCGATGGAACGTAACACAATCGTACGCGGCTATTTACGTGCAAACAACAAAGCGCACTTTGAATACAGCCTCGCTTTAGCCTCCGCCACGGAAAACAGGGGGTTGCAACGTGCGCTGGTACAGGAAGCCACGCTTGGCGTAATACAGCGAAACGAATTACTGGATGACATTCTTGATAAAGAATTAGATTCAGCGATTATGAATCGCAAACAGCAACAACAGGATGTTGAGGCGGGCCTGAAAAAGAAAGACTGGAAAAAAAATAAGATTAATCAATTTTGGCGGTTATTGTCCACCAACCTGTCACTGACGGAAAAAGAAAGGCAAAAAGTGATCAATGCCGTTGAAAACATGGAAAATCAGCAGTTAATGGAATTGTTAGCCCATTGGGAAAAACAAGAGGTTCCGTACCAAACCTATCTCACCAAAACGTTGATTGCCACGCTACAGAAAAAACAACAAGAGGGATTGATCCGGGACTACGAGGATATAGAAGGGTTTCTTGCTGTAGCCGAACTAACGGAAAATAACGCTCTATTGTTGTTTCCGTTGCTGCGGATACCGGAACGGGCGAGAAAAGAAATCTCCGAAGCCCAGATAATCTTGGCCCTAGAAGTTCTCTTCAGTCGATCAGATCGTGATTCTAAAGATAAGGGTTACTGGAATGGGCTAGGCAACCTGCTAAAAAATCATTTATTTCGGTACGATGAGGCGGAGAAGGCTTACCACAGGGCTATCGAATTAGACCCGAAATATGCACCTCCGTGGAATGGGCTAGGCAACCTGTTACAAGATCATTTGTTCCGCTACGATGAGGCAGAAAAGGCTTACGGCAAGGCTATCGAGTTAGACCCGCAATTAACAGATCCGTGGAATGGGCTAGGCAACCTGCTAAAAAATGATTTATTTCGGTACGATGAGGCAGAAAAGGCTTACCGCAAGGCTATCGAATTAGACCCGAAATATGCGCCTCCGTGGAATGGGCTAGGCAACCTGTTACAAGATCATTTGTTCCTCTACGATGAGGCAGAAAAGGCTTACCGCAAGGCTATCGAATCAGGCCCGAAATGTGCACCTCCGTGGAATGGGCTAGGCAACCTGCTACAAGATCATTTATTCCGCTACGATGAGGCAGAGGAAGCTTACCTTAAAGCAGAAGCATTCGGTATGGATAATCTATTTCCAACTGGCAATCTATGCTGGTTAGCCATTCAACAAAACCAGCGAGAAAAAGCGCTAAAGCTATATGAACAGTTGGATGCCCTACCCAAAGTGGGGCGGGATCTGCTAAATTCAGCCTTGACCCTATCTCAAGATAATTTTGGTGACGCTTGGAGTCTATTGCATGCGGTACTAGAAAAGGAAGACCCAAAATTATGGGTTAATTTTAGGGACGATCTGCTGCGTTTAGTCAGATTATTCCAAATTCGGAATTATGGAGAACGCTTGCTTGGGTCTATGAAAGAAGCAGGTCACTCACAAACCCTAGCACCGTTTTACCATGCCGTGGAAGCCTGTGTTTATGGTGAAGAATTACTGAAAAATATTAATCCTGAAGTTCGTGTACCGGCGGAGTCGATGTATCGCTGGATAAAAAGCACTTCTTTAGACGAAAAACAATCAGCGAATCCATGATCCGATTTGTTGACTCATTAACCCAACCCGTTCCAATTCGCCCCAACACTGACAAATGAAAAGATTTTTTCGGGACCTGCTGTTCTTCTTGTTTGCGGGTATTTTGCTTTTGTTCGTTGCCTCTAAATGGATTGGTATTAACTTTCCCTTTGGACATGAAGATTCGCCTTCAGCGGGGCTTTTGAATAGACGAATGGTACTTCCGGATGGCTTTTCGGTCACGGTTTACGCCTCAGACCTTCCCGGTGCGCGAATGCTGCATTTAACGCCAAAAGGCGATCTTTTGGTGAGCATGCCGAATTCTGGACGAATCACGCTCGTTGAACGGGATCGAAACGGGACAGGTCAATCCCCTGGCCGAAGAGCTATATTAACAGGATTGAACAGACCCCATGGGCTTGAACTCTACAAGGATTGGTTATATGTGGCCGAGACCGATGCCATTGGGCGAGTGCTTTTCGATAATGAACCCGGAAAAATCAGTGGAGATTTCGAACGTATCGTCACCGATCTTCCCGAGGGCGGCAATCATTGGAGCCGAACCATCCATTTTGGACCCGACGGCCTGATGTATGTATCGATTGGTTCAAGCTGTAATGTTTGTGAGGAAGCTGACCCCCGCCGTGCATCCATCATACGTTTTAATCCCGATGGTTCGAATGGCGAAATTTACGCCACCGGCCTCCGCAACACCGTCGGTTTCACCTGGCGTCCGGGAACAAACGAGCTCTATGGCGTGGACAATGGCCGGGATCTTTTGGGCGATGATTTTCCACCCTGCGAACTTAACCGCATTGAGAAAGGGAAGTTTTACGGGTGGCCTTATGCCAATGGAAACCAAGTCGCCGATCCCGATTTCGGTAAGGGTAACGCTCAAAAGATTAAGGGCAGCACCGCGCCACTCCATCCTTTTGCGGCACATACGGCACCGCTTTCCATCACTTTTCTAAAGAATAAATCACTGCCACCAATTTATTACGGTGCGGCTATTGTAGCATTGCACGGATCCTGGAACCGTTCGCAAAAAATAGGTTACCAACTCGTATCTTTACATTTCGATACCACAGGGAACGTAACGGACCGGCCTTTCCTCACAGGCTTCGAACGCAACGGTAATGTAATTGGACGCCCCGTGGATGTAATCGAAGACACGGACGGAAGCCTCTTTGTCTCCGACGATTATAGTGGGACGATTTATCGGATTACATATAGGAGATAGTGGAGGCGTTCGCCGTTGAAGTCGTAGCGAGGGTTTTCCACCAATCACCTAACTTTCGTTCGTAAGGTTTTCAATTGACCTTTACGGGTTTTTCTATCCAATCTTTTTTGTTGAGAGCTTTTGGTGGGTGTGCTAGCAACCCTTTTTTTCTTGATTTGGGATACACTTTTTATCAATTCCTTTAATCGTAACAGCGCATCTTCGCGGTTTTTTTCCTGGGTTCGATAACATTGAGCCTTAATGATAATGATACCTTCCTTGTTGATACGCTTATCGGCAAGTTTTAATAACCGTTGTTTGTAGAAGTCGGGTAAGGACGAAGCCCTGATATCAAAGCGACAATGAATAGCGGTCGATACCTTGTTCACGTTCTGGCCGCCCGAACCCGTTGCACGAATAGCCGAGAGTTCTATTTCATTTTCGGAAATGTCGACGTTGTTGGAGATGATCAATTTTCTTGTATGCTATGTTTCGATGCTTGTAGCCAATTCAAAAACCTTAATGTAACCTCCATAATGTGTTACTGGTCGTAATTATGCACGCAGGTAAGTCAGTACGCCATAATTCTGATTTGATTGCGAAGAATTTGGAAACGATGATCCCAATATCTGGGCCGTGGAGGAAGACTAGTATGACGGGGCTGCGATCTCCAATACCGGGTTGTGCCTTAATCTTCGGTTTTGAGGGCAAGATTCCGTCCTAAAAAGTGGTCAATAATGCTCCGGTTTTTGGGAAAAATTATTACCTAACCCACAAGAGCTTAATCCAGTGACAGACTGTTTAAATACTCTCTAAAACCGTCTTTCAACTCCTCATGCTGGAGGCCATGATCGACTGTGGCGATTAAATACCCGAGCTTGGATCCACAATCATAGCGCCTACCCTGAAATTCATAGGCTAAAACCCGTTCGTCCGTAAGCAATTGCTCAATGGCGTCGGTCAACTGGATTTCGCCGCCCGCCCCCTTGCCTGTTTGTTCAATCTTTTCGAAGATCCCAGGGGTCAAAATATATCGACCGACAACGGCGAGGTTAGAAGGCGCCACTTCGGGATCCGGCTTCTCAACAATCAATTCGACACGGCTCACCCGATGCCTGCTCTCACCAGTTTTAACAATCCCATAACTTCCGGTTTCAGACGGTGGAACGCGTTCTACTCCGAGGATACTGGCCGGTTCACTTTCGAACAATTCGATCATTTGCGCCAAACAACCGGCATCGCCATTTTCGATTAAATCGTCCGCAAGGATAACGGCAAACGGTTCATCATCGATAACAGGCTTTGCACAGTGGACGGCATGGCCTAAACCTAGCGCTTCCGCCTGCCGTATATAAATGCACGAAACACTAGGAGGGATAATTTTTCGAACAAAATCCAGAGTCTCAAGTTTGCCACGCGCTTCTAACTCCGTTTCGAGCTCGTAGGCTTTATCGAAATGATCCGCAATGGAATTTTTTGTGCGTCCGGTAACAAATACCATGACTTCGATCCCCGCATTAACCGCTTCCTCTACCGCATATTGGATCAGCGGTTTGTCCACTACCGGCAACATTTCCTTGGGACTCGCTTTAGTGGCCGGTAGAAACCGAGTTCCTAATCCAGCCACGGGAAATACAGCCTTCCTTATTTTATGCTTCATAATACCCAAACACTTTTTTTCGCCATACGATTCTTACAGAAATAAACTGTGGTTTCCGTAATCATAGCGAAAATAAAAAATTTGGCTCATGGGACTGAGCGTGTGAATATCGAACGTTGAGTGACTGCCAACCTTCTCCTTGGATCACGGCGCACCCAGGGGGCTGGATATTACGTTTGATGATTAGGAATCGAGGCTCGGAGATTTTCAAGTTCCTGTTCCGCCGAAACAATCTGTTTGTTCAGCTTTTGGCATTCGGATTTTATCTTAAAATTTCGAGAGAATCCCACCAACAAACCCAAAACAACACCAGCGGCGAGCTCCAGGATCAGCGCCAAAACAAGCGGTATGTCAATGTGGGTATAGTAGAAATTAATTGAAACAGGTTTTAGGTTATTTAAAGAAAAGACTAACCCTATGATGAATATTCCGCAAAAAACCAAGAAGTATATTACTTTCATACACTCTGCTACAAAACGAGAAATAGTCGGATAAAATAGAACGAAAGCGCGCTGGACCGCAATACTAACTTTTTATTAATACGGTCTGATTTTTATCTTTGATCGAGAAACGTCAACCCGATCCCGAAGTTCTTTACCCGGTTTGAAATGGGGAACATACTTGGCCGAAAGCGCCACGGCGTCGCCTGTTTTAGGATTCCGGCCTACTCGCGGAGGACGATAATGCAAAGAAAAACTACCGAAACCTCGGATTTCTATCCGTCCCCCAATAACAAGGGATTGCCCCATTTGATCAAGAATACATTTTACAGTAAGTTCAACATCCTTTTGGGCAAGATGCGCTTGCTTCTTGGATAGCTTTTCGATTAATTCTGATTTAGTCACAGCGATTTCCACGAAAATAGGGATTAATACATAATGAATTTTCGTTTCCTCGGAAACGAGCAGCCACCGATCCACCTATTTTAATCCAATGCATCCCCATTAAAAAAAGAGATTCAATGGCTAAAAACAGACGCTACCAGAATAAGTATATAATCAGACTCATTTTTTTTCTTCCATTTGCTCCTTAAAGATATCACCCAAGGTTGGTTTTCCCGCACTAGCCTGACGCGTATAACTTTCGATTGCCGCCACCTCGTCATCCTGGTCCTTACCTTTGATGGACAGGGAAATGGTCTTATTTTTCTTGTCGACACCTATAAATTTAGCGTCTACTTGATCCCCGGCCTTTAACAAGGTTCTCGCATCCTCTACCCGGTCTCGCTGAATTTCAGAGGCTCGCAGATAACCCTCAATGCCTTCCCCAAGCAAAATAACCGCCCCTTTGGGATCAACCTCTTGAACCGTTCCGGACACCATGTTTCCCCGTTCATGAATCGCTATATAATTTTGAAACGGATCCGTTTCCAGCTGCTTGATTCCCAACGAAATCCTTTCCCTTTCAGGATCAATACCCAAAATGACGATCTCGACTTCATCGCCCTTCTTGTAATCCCTAATTGCCGCTTCGCCTGGAATATTCCAAGAAATATCCGACAAATGAACAAGACCGTCAATCCCACCAGCGAGTCCGATAAAGACACCAAAATCCGTTATCGACTTAATCGTTCCGGAAATCTTATCGCCTTTATTATGGTTGGATCCAAACTCATCCCAAGGGTTAACCTTGCACTGTTTCATCCCTAAGGAAATTCTGCGCCGATCCTCATCAATTTCCAACACCATGATTTCAACTTCATCACCGAGTTGGACGACTCGTGAAGGGTTAACGTTTTTATTGGTCCAATCCATTTCCGAAACGTGAACAAGGCCTTCGACTCCCTCCTCAATTTCGACAAAACACCCGTAATCGGTCAAATTGTTCACTTTACCGAACAATCGAGATCCAGAGGGATAACGACGAGCGATATTCGCCCACGGGTCTTCACCTAGTTGTTTCAATCCTAAAGAAACCCGATTGCTATCCTTATCATACTTTAGGATCTTTACTTGAACGTCTTGCCCAATCTCAACGCACTCGGAAGGATGACGGACGCGTTTCCACGCCATATCAGTTATGTGCAATAATCCGTCGATACCACCCAAGTCGATAAATGCGCCATAATCGGTTAGGTTCTTGACGATTCCCGAAATAATGGCTCCTTCGTGCAAATTATCGAGCAACGCTTCCCGTTCCGCACTATATTCCGACTCAACCACAGCGCGCCGCGACAACACAACGTTGTTGCGTTTTTGATCGATCTTAATAACCTTAAATTCCAAGTCCTTTCCCTCAAGGACCGCCGTATCCCGCACCGGACGAACATCTACCAGCGAGCCAGGCAGGAAAGCCCGCAACGCACCAACTGACACGGTAAATCCTCCACGGACTTTTCCGGTAATACGCCCGATTACTTTTTCATCATCATCCGCGGCTTTTTCCAGATCTCTCCATGCAGCGGATCTTTTTGCCTTGTCCCGAGAAAGAAGCGTCGCGCCGAGCCCGTCTTCGACCATATCAAGCGCAACATCGATAACATCTCCAACGGCAACTTCCATCTCGCCGTCCGAATCAAGAAATTGCCATTTCGGAATAACGCCTTCCGACTTCAGACCCGCATTGACTAAAACAACGTCCATCCCGATATCCACCACCGTACCCGATAGAATAGATCCCGGACGCATTTCCGTTCCAATCAAACTCTCTTCAAATAACTCAGCAAAGCTTTCGCTCATGTGTTGTTTCTCGACTTGCTATTGATCCATGAAAGGTAAACTTCACGCATCATAAAAAATTAGTTAAAAAAAGCTGTAGGGACGCACCTATCCCACAGCTACCCGTAAAACCCATCTTGACACTTTCAAATCGGAAAATCTCAAACCTGATTTATTAGCCCCAAACTTCGTTCGATAACCTGTTCCACAGTCATTTCGCTCGAGTCTATGACGACCGCATCCTCAGCCTTCTTAAGCGGAGCATTTTCCCGGCCTTTGTCTCGGCGGTCCCGTTCTTCGAGCTCTTTGCTTATCCGGTTAAGCGTAACACCTATCCCTTTCTCATTCAACTGGTCGTACCGTCGTTGAGCCCGCGCACCTGCACTGGCGGTCAAATAAATTTTGTGAGTGGCATCCGGGAATACTACTGTCCCCATATCCCTCCCATCCGCAACCAAACCCGGAGTCTGCCGGAATTCCCGCTGTTTTTGCAATAATGCTTGCCTGACCTTTGGAAATACCGCAATACGGGATGCAGTGTTACCACACGTTTCCGTAGGAAGTTGATCTGTTATATCGGCACCCTCCAGGAACACCGATAATTCATCGCCGACATGAAAAGAAACCTTAAGACTTTCCGCTTTCTCGGCCAAAATTTCTTCTTCATCAAGCGGGAGATTGTCGTTATTAATACAAACCGCCAACGAACGGTATATCGCTCCGCTATCAAGATAATACCAACCCAAAGCTTTCGCGATAGCCCGACTGACGGTTCCTTTACCGGCGCCGCTGGGTCCATCGATAGCGAGAACCGGAATCCCGGCACTCACCCCGAACCGTCCTGAACCTGGATCGACAGCCCTAGCTGACCCGATATTTCGGTGAAGTTTGGAAATGACGTGTCCACGTTTTCACAATTTGAGATGGTGATTTGGCGTTTTGCACCTAAGCCCGCGATGGAAAAAGCCATCGCCACACGATGGTCCCCTGATGCATCAATATTCCCCCCGGATAATTCGCCGCCTTGTATCGTTATTCCATCATCCTCGGGAATCGCCTTAATGCCGAGTCGATTTAATCCATTTGCCATCACTTGAATCCGATCGCTTTCTTTTACCCTGAGTTCAGAGGCGCCCGTTAATCGTGTTTTACCCTCGGCACAGGCGGCTGCGATAAATATTATAGGAAACTCATCGATTGCCAACGAAACCAAGTCTTTCGGAATGTCTATGCCTCTTAATGGACTGAATCGAATACATAGATCCGCAACGGGCTCGCCGCCAGCAAGCGCTTCATTCTTCACTTCGATTGTGGCGCCCATAAGCCGAAGGATATCCAAAATGCCGGTTCGTGTCGGGTTCATACCCACATGACTTATTGTTAACCGTGACCCCGGAGTAATAACCGCACCAACGATAAAAAACGCCGCCGCCGAAATATCCCCCGGAATATCTATGTCCGTTGCTTTAAGGGTCCCTCCCTGACTGATACAAACCCTACCCTCTCCGATTTTTAAGGGATAGGCAAATCCTTCCAACATGCGTTCAGTGTGATCACGGGTTCGGGCGGGTTCAGTTAAACACGTTTTACCTTGTGCATAAATCCCCGCCAACAATAGACACGATTTCACTTGTGCACTGGCAACCGGCATTTTGTAGTCAATGCCTTTAAGCCCATGACCACCCTGAATGTGTAAGGGTGCGGTACCTTGTGATGTGGTGATCCTCGCGCCCATCGTCGCTAGAGGATCCGTTACCCGCTGCATTGGCCTCTTAGATAACGATGGATCGCCAATTAAAATTGAATCGAATTCTTGCCCCGCAAGCATACCGCTCAAAAGGCGCATCGATGTTCCTGAATTACCTAAATCAAGTTCACCACCAGGGGTCGACAAACCATTTAGCCCAACGCCCTGTATCGTCACCGATCCATCATTCGGCCCATCGATAGGAACGCCCATCGCTTTAAAAGCATTTAATGTCGCCAGAGTATCCTGCGCTTCCAGAAATCCCGATATTCGCGTTGTCCCTTCGGCAATTGACCCGAGTATGATCGCTCGATGGGAAATCGATTTATCACCACTAACCCGGAATTGCCCTCGAAGTGTTCCCCCAGGATTTACATAAAAAGAAATTTCTTGTGGCATCCTCTAACTTTGATATTGGTCCAGAAATCGTTTTCTGGCACTATTCGCGCGGGTGAAAATTCCGAAAAGATCCGCCGCTTCATCTTTTTTCAACATCGTTGCAATCCCATCGAGCTCGCCGATCATTTGTTCGATCAATCCGACAATCTCCCCACGATTTGCCAAACAAATGTCCAGCCACATGGTCGGATCACTGGATGCAATGCGCGTGAAATCCTTGAATCCACCCGCCGCATACTTAAATATTTCGTTGTTCTCATCCTTTCGGCCCAGCATATCGGTCAACGCATAAGCGACAATATGAGGTAAATGGCTGGTGGCGGCGAGAACGGCATCGTGATGATGAACCTCCATCCTCGAAACGGTTCCGCCCAAGTCCGTCCAGAATTTTTCGACTCTATCAACCAAAACCGGATTGGAATTGTCGCTAGGGGTGATGATAACCCTCTTATCTCTGAACAAACTCGGAATCGATGCCTCTACGCCACTCGATTCAGCCCCTGCAATAGGGTGTCCCGGAATAAAATTTGGAGGAATGTGGCCAAACACATTTTGCAATGCCCGGACCACACTGACTTTTGTGCTCCCAACATCGGTAAAAACGGTATCTTTTGACCAGCGGGGTTTGAGTTCGAAAAGGATATTTTCAAGCGCGCCAACCGGCGTGGCAATGACAACGAAATCCGCACCATCCACAGCGTCTTGAATATTCGTGGCGCAAGAATCTATGACCGAAAGACGCTGAGCCCTTTCTAAATTTTCCGCATCACGATCATACCCGACTATTTCACGACAAATACCTTGTTTTTTCGCGGATTTAGCCACCGAACCACCAATCAGGCCAACTCCAATAACACAAAGGCGTTCAATCATTAGCCATTACAATCACTAAAGCTTTCAGAAAAGCTATATTCTCCCGCGCGGTACCAACGGTCACGCGTAAATATTGGGGCAATTCATAATTATCGAGCGGGCGTACAATAACCCCCTGGCGCAACAATCCCTGAAAAATTGGAAACGCCAACCGCTTGCAATTAAAGGTGAGGAAATTACCGACCGAAGGAATATAGTCGATACCTAGTTTTTCCAAGCCCTGCATTAATTGGTTTAATCCCTGACTATTCGTTTCTATCGAACGCTTAATATAATCTGGGTCCAACAATGCTGCTTCAGCGCCAACAAGCGCTAATGAGTTTACATTGAACGGTTCACGCACCCGGTTCAAAAGATCGGCAATTTCCGGCGTGGATATTGCGTAACCCACCCGTAAACCAGCCAATCCATAAGCTTTCGAAAAAGTCCGCGTCACCACTAGATTCGGATGGCGTTTTAGCAGCGCCAGAGAGTCGGGGTAATCGCCCGTTTCGACGTATTCAAAATAGGCCTCGTCGACGACAATGATCACTTGCCGAGGCAAAGCTTCTAAAAAAGTCCTTAATGCGGCACCATCACAATATGTCCCGGTCGGATTATTCGGATTCGCTATAAACACAACCTTGCATTCATCGGTGACCCGACGGGCCATTGCTTCGAGATCGTGCCCGTAACCATGCCCCCCCGAGCTATTACCCGCGGGGACGGTAATGCCCTTCGCACCAATCGCCTGTACGACTATAGGGTATACCGCAAAAGCGTATTGGGAATAAATTGCACACGCACCCGGACTCAAAAATGTTCTTGCCACCAATTCAAGAACATCGTTTGAACCATTTCCCAAAGTAATCTGATCGATCCCGATGCCATACTTTTCCGCCAACGATTTTTTTAGGGCATACCCATTGCCATCCGGATAACGCGGAATTTCCACTAAGGCGTCTTGAAGCGCCGATAATACCTCTGGACTTGGGCCTAAGGGATTCTCGTTTGAAGCCAGTTTCAAGATATTTCGAATGCCCAGTTCCCTTTCCAGCTCGCTGACGGGCTTTCCCGGTTGATACGGTCGCAATGCCCGCACTCCGGGAACAGCTAAATTTTGAAAGCCACCTTCCGTCATATCATTTGAATTACCACGTGGGTTACGAGGCGGCACACGGGTAGGAACCGAGAATTTTTATAAAACTAACCTTCCCCTTCAATGATGCCAAAGCCGCGGAAACCGATTGGTCATCACGATGACCTTCGATATCAATAAAAAACACATAATCCCACATCCCCCTACGCGACGGGCGCGACTCTATTCGGGTCATACTAATATCGTGCTCGGAAAAAGGCTCCAAAACATGATAAAGAGCGCCCGGCTGATTTCCCGCTGAGACGATGAGCGTGGTTTTGTCTAATTCACTCTGACCGACATCCTGTTTCCCAATGACTAAAAACCGGGTGGTATTATTGGGTTCATCTTCGATATTCGCTTCGAGAATATCAAGTCCGTAGAGTGCGGCGGCCACATCGCCGGCAATCGCCGCGCTATTTGGCAATTTTGCCGCTAGCCGCGCCGCTTCTCCGTTACTACTAACCCCGGTCCGCTTGGCGGACGGCAAGGAACGCGCCAGCCATTCGCGGCATTGCGCCAACGATTGTTGATGAGAAAAAATCTCTTTGACCGCTGATAGATCAGGTTCTTTACTCAGTAGATTGTGATGTATTCGCAGCACCACTTCCCCGCAAATCAAAAGCTCTGAATTCAAAAAGCTGTCGAGTGTATGAGTAATCACGCCTTCCGTGGAATTCTCAACGGGCACAACGCCATATTGCGATTCCCCACTTTCGACCGCTCGAAAAATTTCATCGATCGCCGGAAGTGGCAACGCTGTAATAGCATGACCAAAATGTTTAAACGCCGCCTGTTGAGTAAAGGTCCCCTCCGGACCCAGAAAAGCGACGACTAATGGTTTTTCAAGCGACAGGCATGCCGACATCAGTTCCCGAAAGATAACAACCGCACTTTCACCGGACAGGGGCCCTGGGTTGATCTCTCTAATTTTCCGAAGCACTAAAGCCTCACGCTCAGGACGGTAAAAGCTCTCGTTTTCACCCGAAGCTATTTTTATTTTAGCAACCTCCATGGCAAGTTTTGCCCGTTGGTTCATCGCCGCTAAAATTTCTTGATCGATAGTATCGATCCGTTTTCGAAGCTCTGTTAAGGCGCTCTCCGAGACCATAAATACCTTGAATTCCTAACGACTATCCGCCAAACCCTAGCGACGGACCGATCATTGCACTACCCTAATCGACAATACGCCATCGATCGATCCGATGCGTTCAATAATTTCGGTGGACACCGCTCCTTCAACATCAATCAGCGTGTAGGCAATTTCGCCTTGCGATTTATTCAGCAAATCCGCTATATTGATTTCGGCATCGGCGAGACAAGTCGATATCTGGCTCACCATGTGAGGGACATTCTGGTTGGCGATACAAAGCCGAAGGCCCTCCATCCTGGGCATTATCGCATAGGGAAAATTCACGGCGTTTTTAATGTTGCCGTTCTCAAGATACTCTTTTAATTGCTCCGCAACCATGATAGCGCAGTTCTCCTCAGCTTCGACCGTTGACGCGCCCAGGTGAGGCAAGGCGACGACTTTCGGATGATTTTTTAAATCGTTGCTGGGGAAATCGCACACGTACGCCGACAATTGGCCATTATCCAACGCGACGCGGATCGCATCGTTATCCACGACCTCCGAACGGGAGAAGTTAAGCACTATAACGCCTTCGTTCATGACTTTAATGCGTTTCGAATTTAATGTATTCCGGGTTTCGTCGATCAGCGGCACGTGTAAGGAAACCAAATCCGAACGCATCAAAACTTCTTCTATGCTGCTTGCCTGCATGACCGAAGACGACAATTGCCAGGCGCGCTCCACCGAAATCTTGGGATCGTAACCCAATACATTCATACCGAAACCCCGGGCGGAATTCGCAACAAGCACGCCGATCGCCCCTAAACCAATGATACCGAGCGTTTTTCCGCATAACTCAACACCGGTAAATTGCTTTTTGCCTTGTTCCACCTGCTTTTCGATAACTTCGTCGTTCCCTTGCAGCTGCCTTGAATAGTCCCACGCCTGACAGATATTTCTACTCGCCAGCAGCATGCCGGCAACCACCAATTCTTTTACCGCATTGGCATTAGCGCCTGGCGCGTTGAATACGGGGATTCCGTGGTTCGAACATTCCAGTACTGGAATGTTATTGACGCCCACTCCCGCCCGTCCAATCGCTTTGACGGTTTCCGGGAGCTCCATGCCGTGCAGGTCGTATGAACGTAACAATATAGCATCGGGGTGCTGGATCTCGGAAGCAACTTCGTAGCCGTCTCGGGGAAAGCATTCCAAGCCGGAAACCGCGATATTGTTGTAAGTTCTTATTTTGTACATGGGATAGTCCACGTATTAATTGACCCTATCTCGAAAGATAGCCCGCAATTTACCGAACATAAACCCGAAAGGAAAAATTTTTCGATCATCGAAAAAACTAACAATTTCTTTCAAATTCCTTCATGAATTCGATCAGGGTATCCACGCCCTTTTCCGGCATGGCATTATAGATACTCGCCCGCATCCCGCCAACCGAACGATGGCCCTTTAATGCGATCAGGCCTTGTTTTTCCGCATCGATAAGAAACTTTTTATCAAGATTTTTATCCGCTAATAAAAATGGAATATTCATACGCGAACGATACCGCGGGTCCACTGGATTTGAATATAACGAAGCACGGTCGATAGCTGAATAAAGCTTTTCCGCTTTTTGAATATTTCGCTTCTCAAGTACTTCAACACCACCTTCGCTTTTGATCCATTCCAGTACCAAACCCAAAATGTACCAATTGTAAGTTGGCGGAGTATTCAGCATGGATTGATTTTTCGCATGCAAACGATAATCAAACATAGACGGAATCTTCGGTAATTCCGATTCGATCAGATCGTCCCTTACAATCACAACCGTAATTCCGGCAGGCCCCATATTTTTCTGGGCGCCGGCATAGATCAACCCGAATCGGCTTACATCAATCTCCCGCGACAATATATTTGATGACATATCCGCGATAAGGGGCAAATCACCCACCACGGGAACCCTTTGAAACTCTACACCCCCAATGGTTTCGTTAGTTGTGTAGTGCAAATAGGCCGCATTCGAATCCACTTGCCAGCTGGCCATAGGCGGAATTGTATTAAAATGTTCCGATTCCGAGCTTGCCGCGAGTTCTACATGACAAAAGCGCCTGGCTTCAGCAATGGCCTTCGTCGACCATGACCCAGTACACACATAAAGCGCGGAATCCTTGCCATTCAGCAAATTTATCGGAACCATGGCGAATTGACTGCTGGCGCCACCCTGCAAAAAAAGTACTTGATAATTTTCAGGGACCCGCATCAAGCTACGGAAATCGGCTTCCGCCTGTTCCGCTATGGAAATAAATTCCCCACTCCTATGACTCATCTCCATAACCGAAACGCCCGTACCTCGCCAATCGAGCATTTCCTCCCTCGCCTGTTTCAATACGGGTCCAGGCAGAACCGAAGGACCGGCGCCGAAGTTAAAAACTTGCGGCATTGGCATCTACGACTCAGTTTGGTCGTCGTATGATCCGTTGTCAGGCAAGTCCTCGTCCGACAGTCCTTCAATACGATCAATACCGACGACTTTCTCACCCTTACTCAAGCGAATCACGGTCACACCTTGCGTGTTCCGTCCAACCACTGAAATCTCCGACACTGGAGTACGCACCAAAGTCCCGGCATCGGTAATCAGCATTATTTCATCTTGATCGGCTACTAGCGCGGCGCCGACCACGCCGCCATTCCGCTTGCTGGTTTGGATCGCGATCACACCCTGACCACCTCGCCGATGGATTGGAAATCCACTTAACAACGTCCTTTTGCCAAAACCATTTTCAGTGACCGTCAATACTTTACCTTCGGTCGCGATAATCAGCGATATGACGCGTTGGCCCGGCAACAACCGGATGCCGCGAACGCCAGCGGCCGTGCGACCCATTTGTCGAACATCCACTTCGTTAAAACACACGACCTTACCGTTACTGCTAAACAACATAACATCTTGTTTACCATCGGTAATATCGACCCCAACCAATTGGTCGCCCTCGCGCAAGTCGATCGCAATTTTTCCGTTGGCGCGGGGACGTTTAAATTCGCTCAAATCAGTTTTCTTAACCCGTCCTAGTGCTGTCGCCATGAACACTGATTGATCCGCATCAAACGCCCTAATCGGAAGAATAGCGTTAATTTTTTCTCCACTATCCAATGACAGAAGATTAATGAAGGGCTTACCACGAGCGCCCCGGCTTGACACCGGTAACTCGTAAACCTTTAACCAATACACCTTTCCGGAACTGGAAAAACAAAGGATTGTATCGTGGGAATTAGCGACAAGCAGCTTATCGACAAAGTCCTCCTGCTTGGTCGCCGTAGCCATTTTCCCACGCCCTCCTCGGCGTTGAGCACGATACACATCCACCGGCTGGGCTTTCACATAGCCCTCGTGGGAAACGGTCACGACCATGTCTTCTTCCGTGATCAGGTCTTCCAACGAGAGATTTAAATGATCTTCGAGTATTTCGGTGCGCCTTTTGTCGCCAAATTGGTCGCGAATCACCGTGAGTTCGTCCCTGATCACTTCCATCAAACGGCTGTTCTTGGCAAGGATTTCAAGCAAATCGTCAATGGCTTCGAGCAATTGCTTATATTCGTTGACGATTTTTTCTTGTTCAAGACCGGTTAAGCGATGCAACTGCAAGTTTAAGATCGCTTGCGCCTGCTCGGACGAGAGCGTATAGCCACCCTCGTTCATCCCAAACTCTTCCGGTAATTCTTCCGGTCGGGACCGGGTTGAATCCGCGCGTTCCAGCAATTCCGCGACCAACCCGGGCTCCCATGCCCGCGCAAGCAATTGTTGCTTGGCATCGGAAGGGTTCGCCGCGGCCTTGATCAGTTCGATCATTTCATCGATATTCGAAAGCGCTACCGCCAGTCCCTCCAAAATATGAGCGCGTTCCCGTGATTTACGCAAATCGAACAAGGTCCGGCGGGTGACCACTTCACGCCGGTGGGCGACAAAAGCAACAAGGATTTCCTTAAGGTTCAAACATCGTGGCCTACCCTCTATCAACGCCACCATATTGATGCCAAACACGTTTTGCATCTGCGTATGTTGATAAAGATTATTCAGAATGACTTCGGCGACCTCACCCCGCCGCAACTCAATGACCATGCGCATGCCGTCTTTATCCGACTCATCGCGCAACGCCGATATTCCCGTCATCTTGCCTTCCTTGACTAATTCCGCGATTTTTTCCAAAAGACGCGCCTTATTGACTTGGTAGGGCAATTCCGAAACGATAATACTTTGTTTCCCACCATCACCCGATTCTTCAAAATGGCAACGGGCTCGCAAATGAATCCGGCCCCGGCCGGTTTGATACGCCTCCCGAATACCCGCCGCGCCATTAATCATGGCGGCGGTAGGAAAATCCGGCCCCGGTATATATTCCATAAACTCGGTGATCGATGACTCAGGATTATCGATCAGGTACAAACAAGCATCGACAACTTCATTCAGATTATGGGGAGGAATGTTGGTTGCCATACCCACCGCGATTCCGGAAGAACCATTGATGAGCAAGTTTGGAACCTTCGCCGGTAAAACCGTGGGTTCCCGTTCTGATTCGTCGTAGTTGGTCTGAAAATCAACGGTTTCTTTTTCTAGATCGGCCAATAATTCGTGAGAAATCTTGGCCATGCGAATCTCGGTATACCGCATAGCCGCAGGCGAATCGCCATCGACCGATCCGAAATTGCCCTGGCCATCGACCAACATGTACCGCATCGAAAAAGATTGCGCCATACGGACTATGGTGTCGTAAACCGCCGTGTCACCGTGCGGATGGTATTTACCGATCACGTCGCCAACCACACGGGCCGATTTTTTATAGGGTTTATTCCAATCGTTTCCCAGCACCTGCATCGCGTAGAGCACCCGCCGATGAACCGGCTTTAAACCATCCCGCACATCCGGCAAGGCCCGACCGATGATGACGCTCATGGCATAATCCAGGTAGGATCGTTGCATCTCGTCTTCGAGATTTACGGGAATGATTTCTTTTGCGAATTCGGACATGCGTTGAATTTAGAGAAGTTATGCGCTCAGGAAAGATTTAAGAACTGGTGCCTCAAACCCTAAATAACTCGTAAAATGGGAGAGTATAAATGAGTAATAACAAGGCAAACAAACGCAGGAATATCGATATCTTTCAAGTTTGTTTAACGCAGTTGTCGATCATTTAGACCTCCTAATTTTATGGGTTATTTAGGGTTTGAGGTACTGGTCTTGGAAACGCCACGGAACGCTATCAGCGTATTAATCGCCTCGCATTACCCATACAAACAGGTGCACATTCCAAATGGAAGAAGCGAGGTCGATGGGCAAAAGCTAGGTATTATAGCAAACTCAAAGTCAATTAGACATTGAATCTAAAATGAATAACGTCACCATCCTTGACACCGTAATCCTTCCCTTCGAGTCGCCATTTTCCTGATTCTTTCGCGCCTTGCTCGCCATTGCAAGCAACGAAATCCCGGCAAGAAACCACTTCCGCGCGTATAAACCCTTTTTCGAAATCGGTATGAATGACACCGGCCGCTTGTGGCGCCGTCGCGTTTTCGGGAATCGTCCATGCCCGTACTTCCTTTTCACCCGCCGTAAAGTAAGTATGAAGATTTAACAACGCATACCCCGCGCGAGCCACACGATTGAGCCCCGGTTCATCCATCCCCAACTCGGTGAGGAATTCCTGTTTTTCTTCGTCTTCAAGCTGAGCTATCTCGGCCTCCATAGCCGCGCAAACCGGTACAACAACCGATGTCTCACGATTGGCGTATTCCCGCACCTGATCCAATAATGCGTTGTTTTGAAACCCATCTTCATCGACATTGGCGACGTACATGACCGATTTATGCGTCAACAGGTGCAAGTCCCTGAGAATTCGTTTTTGTTCTTCGGATAAATCCATGGTCTGTATGGGTTCACCCGCATCAAGATGCAAACTGGCGGCATCAAAAATTTGCTTTTTCGCGATCTCTTCCTTGTTTCCGGATTTTGACCCTTTGGCCGCTTTTTGTAAGGCTTTTTCCACGGTGGCCAAATCAGCCAACAATAATTCGGTATTGATCACTTCAATATCATCCAACGGTTTGATACCTCCGGAGACATGGACAATATCGTCATTCTCGAAACAACGGACGACATGGACAATGGCATCCGCCTCCCGAATATTGCCTAAAAACTGATTCCCCAACCCCTCCCCTTTCGACGCGCCCGCCACCAAACCGGCAATGTCCACAAACTCAATCGCGGTAGGAATAATTCGTTTTGGGACCACAATCTCCGCTAATTTAGCCAGGCGCGAGTCGGGAACAGGAACCACCCCAACATTGGGATCAATGGTGCAGAAGGGGAAATTATCCGCTGCAATCGTTGCTTGAGTCAAAGCATTAAACAATGTGGATTTACCCACATTGGGCAATCCCACGATGCCGCATTGAAGCGCCATATTAAAGTCTCTCTATTTGAAAAAATTCAACGCGCTTGGTTATGACGCGACTTGTCGGTTTTCCGGGGGTAGTTTGGCCTATCCTGGCCACTATTGCTTTCGAATAGTTCTTTGGCGAAAAAACCGGGGCGCTTATTGTTATAAAAATTAGTTATGAAATCAAGATTGGTCTTTGAAATTCAATTCTAATGAGGATGATGCGGGTCTAACTTCTTTTTTTCAGAATATGTAAAATCAGAAAGCTTTAAGTATGTTGCTCGTCTTACAGTCGTCCTAAAACAAAGGGATTTAAAAATTGTCTACCCCAAAGCAGCTTTTTATCGATTTCATTCAATTCTGCTTCATCACACACCGCATCCCAATGATTTTCAATCACCTGCTTTTGCATCTCAAAAATCGCCGTCGCCTGTTCTTTCGAAAGCAGGAAGTGATGAGCGGCATCAAGACAGTTTTTAATTTGACTCAAATTATTACCCCCAGAGATCAGCATCGCTTGTGATGCCACATTCCCAGTACGTCCTTGTGGACATATATCGTAAGCTGGAATCAAGTACCACCCGCATAGCGGGTGGTTTGAGGAAAGCATTTCAGCCGAGTGAGTCAGGCAAGTCCTCTGTGGGCGCTGGAACACCGGAATTCCTTATGCCGGTACTGGCGCGATAGTCAGGTGGAAAACAGTAGACAAAGGACACGCATATCTTTATTCTTATTATATTTTGATTTGTTGTTTTTAGGATTGAGTATAAATATGCCCATTGATATTGATGTATCCATTTTGAATCGTTGTTTTGCAGAAACAAAATCCTAGCCTCGGCGAAGGCCTGCGGATTTATCCAGCGATTGCGCAAGCTCGATCCCTTCGAGTTCTTTATCGCACTCACCTTCGGTGCGCTTAAATCAGATACACTCACCCTGAATAGTTTGGCGGATGAAATCCCGAGTGATCTTTCACGAACGGGCATTTACCGTCGATTTACCCAGCAAGCCAGTGCCTTTATGAAAGCAATGGTGGCTGATTTTATGGCGATTTTAAAGACCGAAGGTCGAACCCTTGAGGTCGCGGCACTGAAGTATTTTACGGCGGTCAATATCATCGATTCAACCTCCTGGAAACTGTCCGGAGGGCTCGCGGCCGTATTTCCGGGCTATCACCATGCCGGATGCAAAGTACAGCTCATGTTCGATTATTTGACCGGTACGGTTAACCTGGTCGATTTAAAGAAACAAACTGCCACCGACCAAAACTATGCCCGGGTCTTAGCGGAACAACTGCAAACCGGTGCGCTGTATTTATTCTATATGGGCTACACCGTGGCTGACGCACTCGCCGCCATCGATGCAGCAGATGCCTTCTTTTTATCCCGCTTCAACAGCTTCGGTTTAAACCTGTATCGTCAAGGGCCTAACGGTTTTGAGAAAATCAATTTGTTCGACGAAATCCAGTACTTAACACATCAACAAACGGGCCTCGATTGGGCCGTGTGGGTCGGCAATAAAACGCACAAAACACAGGCTCGCCTATTACTCACCCGAATGCCCGAAGAAATCGCTAACCGACGTCGACAAAGCGCCAAACAAGCCGCGCACAAGCGCGGCAAGGTTCCCAGCCAACAAACGTTGTGCCTGTGTGACTGGGGTCTATGGATCACCAATATCCCCGAATCCTATCACGGCATGGATATGCCTCAATTGCTCGCCCTATATCCGTTGCGCTGGTCCGTTGAGCTTTTTTTTAAGCAGATGAAATCAACCTTGAAACTTCAGCACACCACAGTACAAAGTAATGCTCATCGACTCACCTGCGAGGTCCTTGGAACCTGTATTGTTGCCCTGTTTATCACCTTCTGCTATTCCTGTGCCCGCGCCCAGGCTTGGCGCCAGATGCAATGCGAAATCAGTTTCGATAAAACCGCAAAACACTTTCGCCGACATGTTGCACCACTCGTTGACATCCTCTACCACCATACTCTCGACCGGTTAGCTGTCTATATGATTGACTATCTGAACGGCATCTTGGTCCGTTGCATTAAAACACGCCAACCCAGCCGATCTAACTCCCTGGATGAATTCATTCAACCAAGCCGCTATCGGGATTATCGATTCTTCTCCGTTCCGATCAATTCTACGCCCCGGAGTATTGGCTTAGAGGCCTTTGAGGCTTAAGTTAACACCTATGTTCCTCAAACCACCCGCTATGCGGGTGGTACTTGATTCTCTTTATGATCGGATACTCCTGTACTTATAAATAATCACAAATAGTATTAGTATAAGTAGTCCAATAATCCAATATGTTAAATTTGACGATTTATCATCCGGTTTTTCCATACCAATATCAGAGGGTGAATCACTTATAATTGGTTTAATATTAGTCAGCATTTCAGCTGACTTTGCATCGTGAGGGCGGGTTTTTGGTGCTTCTTTTGCTTCTGGCTCTACACGTTGGACATCTTCTCCGGCAATCACCTCAATTAGGCGAGCCTTTTCTGGTTCCGGGCTGGAAGTCAGAAGTTTCGCTTGCAGTTTAGCTTGAGCAATTAAGGCACCGCGTATTTTCTGTAAAGGCCATTGCTCAGTACCTGATTGTGTCGGCACTTCAATAACTCCATCTTTCACCACATAAGCAGCACGATGACTGATAAGAAATGTCTGTCTTGTTTTTCCGTCAGCATCTGTTCCGTAATCAGGTCCAATCACCATGATTAATTCTTTTCCACTCGCAATTGCTTCTCGCGTCAAGCCCGACTTCTGATCGGCAACTGATCTAATAATAAATGATTTTGGCAATCTACCAGCAAGCACCTCAATGGCTTTGAATTGGTAATATTCAATTACCTGGGAACTAGCAATATCAGTATGAGTCTCGACATCTGTTTTAATAGGATCAAAATGCAGCTCAACCGTTTTAATGTGCCCAGCGGGTGCAGCTAACACAACAATCGGCTGCGAAAGAAGTAATGTATCGAAGAGTGGATCCTCGGAATAATCCTGAGATATTGTGGCGATAGAATACGATGGCATCAAGATTAATACTATTAATTTTAGTAGCATTTTCATTATAACAGTCTCCTTTTATTCCTTTGCGGCCCACATAACAACTTCAGTCCCAACACCAACCACTTGCCAACCAACGTTCTCGGCTAATCCAGGGGCGACATGGGAAGTAGAACCTGATATATGAACACGGTTGTCTGGACAGCTTGCAGGTGATCCACGCTTGCTATTTAGCGAGGTATTAAAATCCTGCTCTCTATGTCCCACAATGAATCTGTTTGTGCTTGAGTGCCATGCGATGTCAGGAGCGATTCTGCTATGGTCGTTGCTAAAACAAAGATTCCCTCGGGTTATTACGCCTGCATTTGAGATATTGAGAAGGAAACTTCGTATTTTGTTTTGCCCATATGCCCAGGCACCACTTTCTCCAGCCCATACAAAAGTGGCTCTAAGCAAACCTCTAGCTGAGGCACCCAAGGAAACACCATCGTGCACACGATAAAAAGTATCTACAGCATGAGGCGCTGACCAGGTTGAACCATTATTGAATGAAACACTACCGAAAATAAAACCAGTATTGGCTCGATCAGCCTCGTCATAGTTCACCCAAAGAACGACCCATGCTGTCTGACCACTCAAATTCACCCTCGCGATACCAGGGGTACTACTTGTTTTTGCTACTGGAAATCCAGTGTAAGTCCATGAGCCAGCATTGTCGGTTGAACGAATGACTTTTATTCGGTTGTCATCATTATTACCATCTACAACGGCCCATAACAAAGTATTATTATTGTCTGACACCATAGCACTGCCATATCTTGGTCGAGGATGTGTGCTGTAAGCTTTCCAGTTGGCTGCAGGAAAACTCACACCATCGCCACGAACCCAAGTAAGCTTGTTATCTGGACTAGCCCAGCCAACGATGTATTCCTTCGTATTGCTATTGCCAGCAGCGGCGATTCTATTTGTAGTACTTCCCCATAAACCACCAAAGCCAGTGATGTCATTGTTCAGCGTGGACCAGGAGTCGCCGCCGTTGTAACTGGCGAGTTGCCGTAAGTTGTTTTTATCATATAAGGAGTGAACACTGCGAATATCATTGAGATCACCTGACCAGGAACCATGATGGCTTGTCCAAGAATAGCCACCCATAATCGTTTTTGTTGCCGCTGTATGGTCTAATCCAAGCGCATGGCCAAGTTCGTGCATCAGCACAGCCTGCATACTATATTGTCCATTATTTGGCCAAAATGGTGTCCAATTCCAAAGAGTTAAATCACTTCCTCGTTTACGATGAAACACTATTTTTATTCTATCCGGATAGAATCCAAATGCTGATGCGAGCCTCGATGAATTAGCGTGGCGCTCATTCATCGAAATCACAATCTCTCCGGTATTTGAATCGGTTCTTGTCGTGTAACCATGGAATTGAGGTCTTACGTCGATACTCAGAACCCGATTCAGTCGGGTATATGCGTTTATAACGACATTCTGGAACGGAATTTTCCAGTTTGACGAAATACCTTGAGCTTCAAAACTATCCCAATTAATAAGAATTTTAGGTCTTGCTATTCCATCATAATTAGATCGATCTACCGCAAATACATAGCTGGGAAAAAGTAAGACTATTAATATCACTGAAACATAATTTCGCATTGTAATCCTCCATCATTTATAAAATACTGCATATACATAACGTCGCAATTAAGCGGGCGCGTGATGGCAGTTGAAAAATGAACCATACTTTTGGCGCTCCGCTTGAATTGCCTGGTTATGCGTCAATGTGGATTTCTCCGACCACTAATCTCGCTAAAGATATCAACTAGTTTGTTCGATGAAACATCTTTCGCGCGGATCCCATAGTGGTCCTCGATGTGCTGCCAAATAGAGGAAACATCAGCCGACCCCATTTCGGTGAAATCCAATAAGCTTGATTCATCCGAAATTAGATATTCACCTGCGGAGAATTCAAAAACCTCGAACATGAACTCATCAGCTATCTCACGAAGTTCATCAACTCTGCTTGAGGATGCGAAAGTAATCTTCTTTCCCAGATATCGTCCTCGCTTAATCTCCATTGCTAAACTCTCATCTCACTTCTTGGCGCATAACGTTTTGCGTAACCTGCTGGCTAACCCAGAGCGACGAGGAACGAGGAGCGGTGTGACTGGCATGGTAGTCAGCTAGCTGGTGAAAGTCCAGCCTTCACCTTGTGAGAAGGGAAGAAGTAGGCGAAAGCAAGTGTGCCCAAAGAAACTCTCAGTCTCTACCCAACAGGGAATCACGGTGATTGAGAGCCAATGCGGGATCTGAAGGAAGCTCTAGCCGAATCGGTCACCTAAACGTAAGTGAACCTTCGTAAGGCGGCAACACAGGGGTACGGTGCCCGCGACCACCGAAGCCCAGTATTCTCATCGTAATGTGTTGTTGTATTGAAGGTAGGTAGATCGAGAAACGGGTGACTATCTTACCCAGTGAAGGGCCGTTGGCTTTGGGTCGGTGTAACTGCGACACTTTAAGCCCTAAGCGCTGCAGTAATGTACGCGTTATGAACCGAGGGTCTTCGGATGAAGCCATAGTAATCGTAAAATTTGGTGCCGATGATTTCATGGTGACATGGATGAGGATAAAACATCGAATCAGTGACAGGAAGTTGGAGTTGAAGGGTGGAACATGTAAGTGATCATGATGATAGGTCGAATATTGGTGTCTGAGATCAGCCTTTAAAAGGAGCAGTCAACTATTTGCGTCGTAAACAGCGAATGAATTGAGTGTGCGAGATCGTTGAAAGAACACTACAAAAGTAGGACCTGTGATGATGGGCTGCGAAATGTTAATAGTCAGTCTTTATTAGGAAAAGTCTAAGTAAGTCGGCCGGAGTTTGCCAAACTTGAATAGGAAATGGATTGCGTAGGCTTTAATATTGAGTATGTCTTACGTGAGGAGCCGTGTACGGACCCGTACGCACGGTTCTGTGGGCAGACGGGAGCTGCAGCTCCCTCTGACCCGACAGGTACGAGCGGCGCAGCTTTTTGCAGCCCGAGTGCAGCGCCTTGTTATGGCATTGCTTGCCCGTGACTCCATAGCTCATGCTCACTAATATCTATACAGCTATTCCAAACTATTGCATAGCCGCCTTGCTCTACCTGAACTGCCTTGAATAAAGCCTGGTTTTTTAATGGAGCAAACACCTCCCTCCCCAGCAATGGAGTTATATCGTATTTCTTTTTTTGTTTATTATCAAACTCAATTACCAATGTACGGTCGTCAACAGCTTTTGCTGATTGTATTTTTGGATATGTCATTTTCAATCCAATGGTTGTAGTTTGTGGAATTCCTGACCATCCCACATCTGTTTCAATTCATGCTTGTTAATGGTAGCCCACTCGATAACCAGTTTCTTGGCTCTTTTAGGTAAATCTCCTTCTATCATTTCAAGACTGTTAATGTCGAATAGTCCAACATACTCGCCATAGACTGCATGAAAATGTGGTGGTGGATGATCTCCAAAAAACAACTTTATGACAATTCCATAAAATCTTGCTATATCAGGCATGTTTTTTTGCCATAACGCCAGCATCAGTTGACGTAAAAAGAGGCGCATTTTTTGCGACAGCAAAAAAAAGTGACGCTTTTTACGGTCAACTGGATGCATTGGTTGGACGAAGCCGCTATCGCGGAGAAAAGACCTCGAGCCCTGATTAAATATAAAATATAACCTCAACCCCTCGCACCGAGGGGTATTCAACCACGAATATGAGGTTACAGTGTCATGACAACACCCTTCAATAGAAATTTCAAGTACGATTATCAAACGTTACTGCAACACCTTAGGCTTAAAGGTCTTCAACCTAAGACGATAGAGGCCTATTCGCGCGGCATTCGTCGCATTGGCTTGTACTTTGAGCATCAGGTTTATGATCTTTCAGAGCAGCAGTTGACGGATTATTTCTCGAAGCTTCTCAGTACGCATTCCTGGAGCGCTGTTAAGCTCTATCTGTATGGCCTTAAATTCTTCTATCAGCACCGTATGCGGGGTGGTGTGGGAGGGAGGGGTTAGAAACCCCTTCCTATCCCTCTTATGTGGCTTTTGTTTTTGCATAAAACTTTACACCCTCTAAATCCTTAAAATCTGCATCTTGGGTCCAGAGTATTGCCTCATATCTTTGAGCAGTTGCGTATATAATGCTATCAGCCAACGGTAATTTGTACTCAACCCCAAAACACGCTGCATCTACAGCCAGCCTATTATCCAAGGATATTACTTTCCCTTGTTCCATATGGGCTATTGCCTCAATGGCCAGCTCTTCTACGCGTTGGCGCAGAATATTTTTAAATACTTCTGTAATGGTGATGCTAGGGACCAATAATTCTTCAATGGCCTCTATTGGCTTAGCAAATGTTCCCGAGTTTTTATCCCCTGCAAAATAAGAGAGCCATGCCGAGGAATCAACGACATTTATACTCTATCTTTATCTCGCTTTACATTCGTACTAATACCTTTCAGAAAACCCCTCATTTTTTTCATCGGCTTAATCGGGATCAGCTCAATACGATTATGGTAGATAAGAACTTGAATTTTTTGGCCAGAAAATATGCCTAGTGATTCCCTGACCTCTTTCGGAATAACTACTTGATACTTCGGTGACACAGTTACAGTGGTCATGACAGACCCTCCATCGATACGATATGGGTATTACGATAGTACTATCGATAGGATCTGTCAAGACACATAACGTCTAAGCATTTATACGTCGCGCGTGAGCAAAACTCAAGGTTTTCGCGAATCATTGCCGCGTGACGTATAAATGTTGTTGGACTAAGCCGCCGCCTCTGGCGATGGGGCGACTCTATTTAAGGGGATTGTATTGGATCGGCGTGTTGGGGAGAAGAGTTTGGGCGTCAATCGTGTATTCGTTTGCCAAAAAATGTACCTGATACATCGTTATTCGTGTCCGGGTAGTGCGTTTAAATCCTATCTTTTGGGCTAAATTCCAACAAAACAGTCCTATCCTAAATCACTCGTCAGTCACGAGTTCTATCCGATTTGACGTAACTATTCAGGCCCTGAATTCATTTTTTCGATGTGTCACCTCGACCAACGGAAGAAAGTCTTATCACCCATTGATAGCTCTGCGCTTTAAGATTGCCCACTGGTGTTCATAAAAGATGAGTAGTGTAGAAAATAGAAATCGATAATTACGACTAGACATTTGCTAAAAAAACACGGATCCTTCTTTTCTTTGTAGAAGTACAGATGGAAGGAGGAGACCCCGTGCAACAGTATATTTCTCAGAGTTTAGAAAGCTTTCAAAGCGTTTTTTCCAGATCGAGTACTTGGTTGTTGTTCTGCGCCATTGTGATTGGATTTATGGGGGCAGGAGAAATGATCGGCGTGACGTCGTTGTGTCGTTTCTGGCTATTAGATGAACTTGGTTATTACCGCTTGCTCCGTTTTTTTAGATCCAAAGCGTATGTCTATGGGGCGTTGCTCGATGCTTGGCAAGATTTTGTGAATCGCCAAGGAAAATCCGTTGAAGTAGCTGGACGAGCGATACTTCTGGGTGACCATACCGCGGTGATCAAAGATGGACGCAAGATGCCCGGCGTGGTATCGATGCACGAGTCATCGGAGACGCAAACGAAACCCGGCTATTTTCGGGCCCAATGTTGGGGCAGCATTGGCATCTTGATCGGGTCGTTATCCGCTTGTTTTTGTTGTCCTTTGCAGCTTCAAATTCATCAGGGATGGGCTCATTTAGGGTTGAACGACGAGCGCGATAATCCATGTCGGATCAAGCTCACCGACCGCTTGGCGGCCATGTCGATTCATTTTGCGGTGACGAATCACTGTCTGTGTTATTTGGTGTTGGATGCCTTTTTTTCAACCGGGGGCGTATTTCGAGCTTGCCACTATTATTCAATCCAGCATCAGGCGCGGTGGGTTGAGGTGCTGGTCAAAGCCAAGAATAGCTATGTGGGTTATTTCCCCGCGCCACCGAAACCCGCCTCTCGACCCGGACCTCAGCCGCTCTATGGCGAGAAAGTGTGTTTAAGAGAATGCTTCGACCACCTTCATTTGTTTGAGACGGTGACCTGTCAAGTCTACGGTAAAACCGAATCCATCCGGGTTATGACGCTTACACTGTTATGGCGGCCCATCGCTGATCAGGTGTTATTTATTCTCGCCGTCACCTCAAAAGGCCCAATGGTTCTAATGAGTTCCGATTTAACGCTGTCAGCCATTGATGCCGTTGAACTGTATTGTGCTAGAACCCGCATTGAAATCATGTTCGCGATGTTAAAGCATGTGATCGGCGCCTTTAAATTTCGTTTTTGGACTAAAAAATTGCCAAAACATTCTAGACGCCCCTTTTCCAATCGTCTTCTCAAAGCCCCACAGCCCCAGGATATTCATACCGTTCAAGCGTGCTGGCGAGCCTATGAAATCTTCGTGCTCTGTGCCTCCATTGCCTTGGGGTTAATGCAATTGATTGCGCTCCAGTATCAAGATACGATTTGGTCTGAGCACTCGCTTTATCTTCGCACTCAATCGCGTGATTTGCCATCGGAGAAAACCGTCAAGCAAATTTTAGCGCCATTGTTCCTCAAACAATTCTTTCGACTTGAGGAAAATGGCATGATTCAACAGATCCGTGCCCGCTTGATGGCTGTTTCCGATGAAATAGATGACGATTAAACTGAATGAGGCGTTCTATGCTCTAATTCTCTGCGATCTTCAAAATTTTTCATCAAACATACTACGATGGAGAGGGTAGTTTTGCCCCGCTTTTCTCGCTGTTAACTCACGACTGCCGAGTAAATCAACAGCCGAGCGCGACCCCAGACCCGTTTGGGCCTGTTTGCGGATATTCGCTTTTAGTCTAAACTAAATCCGGTCAATCGCTACGCTCGTCAAAAAATTGGGACAGATTTATTTTATCGGTAGTCCGAAGGCAACTAACTCCTTACATTAAGCCACCGGCTCTGCCGGTGCGATGCAAATAGGCTCTGCCGTTCCAGCGTAAAGATTTGTTAAATTCACTTGGTCATCCGTCAAGGTAATAAGAAGAATTGGATCACGCTGAAACATCGGAAAAAACAATAGATGGAACATTAAGGGATTAATATTCAGAGCAGTTTCAAAAATATGTTTCCAGTTTGATGTGGAATTATTTATTGAAAGTTATGCTAGTTCTTTGGGGTTGAGGATTCCACCTAAATATAAGCTCTTAGCTCCCTTCAAGGGGCTTCCTCAAACCACCCGCTATGCGGGTGGTACTTGATTTGCGAACGGCCGATATATTTACGAAGTTGATAAAATAATTGGTCGCCGAATTGAATTCGGCCTAGCAAAGTGGAAATAAATAAATCTGTCCCCGTTTTTCCACACAATCTAACCTTATTCGTTAGAAGCCGCTTGCTCTAAACGCTCGGCAAGCCATACTTTTATAATGGACTGACGAGTTACACCTAGTCGACTGGCCTCTTTATCAAGTGAGGCAATCATCCAAGTTGGAAAATCTACGTTAACCCTTTTTTGCTCTTGCAGTGGACGGCGAGCTTTGGATAAATCCAACGCTTTAGTAATATCCTTTCCACTATCAAAATCTGAATCGAATTTTTTAGCTTTCATAAATAGTCACCTCTTCTACTCGGGAACGACGAACAGAAATGATTCGAATGTACTCATCTCGAGGGGTCACTACCGCTGACCAATGCTTACCTTTAATAAGCCCAATAATCAGAAATCTCGGCTCATCAGTAGTTTTCGCTGGGATCTCTACTAGGTCGGGATCCTCCCAAAGTGCTTGGGCATCGACAAAGTCGATTCCATGCTTCTTTAGGTTGGCTTCGCTTTTTTGTTCGTCGAATTCAAATGCGCTCATGGTATAATTAATATACCATTATAGCTCATTTTGCAAGAACTGCTTTGAAAGGCTTCTAACGTCCAGGTTAACCTGGGCAAAACCCTTCCAGAGACTGGAACGAAGTTACTGAAGCTGAATGACACAAAAACCTTTTAAGAAACAAAGGGTTTTGCCTCAGGTTGAACCTGTGGTTAGGTGATATGAAAGAAGTAAACATACAAACCAAAGAAAGGGGATAATATTAAAAACAAAAACCCCAAGACCAAAAATATACTGGTATACCATTCAATAATTCCATGAATTTGATTGCCGTCGTTTTTTTTAAAATGTTTTAATAAAACCAAAAGATCACCACACCGCAATGCAATATATGTTGATATCCCGATCAAAATTGGCGAGTGTGGTTCGCCTCGGGTGATGGCTGGCAACCACCCATAAATTGCACCACCTACGCCCATTATTAAAAATACGTAAAGATATTTTTCTTTTGGGGCAACGATTACTCCCAGCGTCTCCATAAGTTTTGGCAAAACCATATTTTTAACATCACCTAACGGTTGCGCTCAGCCGCGCCGCTTTGCGGCGTCGGCTGCAGCGCTTTGTTGGGCCGACACCCCAGGACCCTGAACCACTTCGACGACCTGGTAACCGCGAACTAGATTCGTCTTGCGGATCGGACCATCCTCTGAGAATTCAACGTCCGAGTATTCCCCCGAGATCAGACGCAACCGAACAACAAACTCCGCTCCTGTCTCAACAGCTTCCAGCCAGTCCGTCATTTTTCGTCTACCAATGATATCGGACCAGTCCACCAATATTTCCGACTTTACCCGTCGCTCGATGGCGTCACCTAAAGGTAAATCGAGCGCACTGCACTCGTCGGAGCCAACACCACTTACATCGCCAGTGATGGTACACAGGATAGTGATCTCTCTACGCGCATACTTAGCGGGACGCGCTTCGAAGCGCTTCAGGATTTCAGCCGCGTTATCCGACTCAATCTCTGGAGCATCTGGGTCGACAGCAACACCTATCCCCTCTAGTACCGGTGGAAGGTCTTGTACAATCCGTTTCGCTAAGTCTTCCGGCGGCGTGAAGAAACTTACCGTGTACTTGTTCTTCAGCTCCGTCTTCAGGTCGAGAAGTTTCTTCGCTCCTTCACCAGTTTCTACGAATCCAGGGAGTATGGGCTGACTCTGTTCGTCAATAAGATATATGAGAACCGACAACCCAAGCCGGGCCGCCTCCTCGTACTCCAAATGCGTCATCGATTTACCCGATTCTTCATCTAGGCTGCCGTACCGCATCGCGAAGATTCCGACGTAGACTCTGCAGGACCGCACAGCCTTAAGACACTCCTCAAGGAGGCTTCTGGGCTTCGACCCGAAGTATTCCATACCGCGGACGATAGCTTCCAGGCGATGAAGGGCTTCGCGCACTGCATTTCGGTACTCCTTGAGGTCTTCGTAGGTCGAACCGACGAAGACTGGGACGTATTGTTTTGGCTGCCCGAGGTTCGACATTGACTGTTCCTTACGCGGCCCAACGTTGCAAATCAGCCGACCGAAAATACGGAGCGCAAGCGACGCTTTTGAGGATCGACTGAATTTTCCTTGTTATGCGTGAATTTATTCAACAGACCGCCCTAGTTCAATTGGGTAATAAATACGAGCGTTTCCAGTTGGGTATGGGGGAAACGGGTAAGGCGCATTGAAAGTAACCCACCAGTGCAATCTATCTTCTTTCTCAAAGTACATTTCGACTTTGACACGATAGCCTTCTCCATCGTTTGAACTAACAGTGATTAAATTTAAAAATGGGCGTTCAGAGTATTCTGTAGCACTCTGATTAAGCACAGGAAGTAAATATTTTTCCGCTCGTTCATACAAAGAGATAGCTTCATTTTCTATGCTTTTCATAAAATCGATATCCAGTTGGGATTTACCTTCTTAACTCCCATCAAACTCAATATCGAATATTTGACCCGCTATCTCTGGCATTTAGCTATATCTCACTTTGACGCATAACGTCCGCGATGAGCCGCGCTTGACGGCGACTGACCGGAGCGACAGCGAAGGAAAGGAGAGCAGTCAAGCGTCGGGCTCGATCGCGCTTGTGTGTGCCCGGCATGGGCATGATTTTATGGGGTGCAAGTCCCCTGTACATTTTCCAGGAAGGTGACAAAGAGTCAACTTTAAAAAGTACTAGCCGAAGGCAAGGGCGTGAGGGCGACCGAGCGTCTGAAAGAAGCCGGAGTGCAAACCTGTGAGCTGACGGACAGAAATCGCATATAAGGCCGAACCCCTGGGTGAGTGAGCACAACTTCACAAAACCCATCTGGAGAAAATGGGGGAGGGTAAATGCGGCAGTTGTGCAGGGAAGGATCATGGTCTTACCCGGGGAGATCTGCCCGACTTTGCGACCACCATGGGTGGTAGCGCTTCATGTAGTAATGCATGGGTGATTGGGCAGAAGTCAGCAGACGGCATAGTAGTGGATTCATATTCGATGAAGCGAAGGCCTGAAGCCAAGAAAGAAAGTTTGCCATCATGCTCTATCTCTCAGTTTGGGCCGACCGGTTCACGCAAGAGTTGGTAGGCGCGATGTTGTAATCTGTAACTTTTATGGTTAGCCTTTGGTTAACTCGTCCGACTACGGTCCGACTTTCTAGGTAACCGCCCGGTGCGGACCCGCATGCCGGGTGGTGTGGGAGGGAGGGGTTAGAAACCCCTTCCTATCCCTCTTAGATTCGCTAGTGCGCATTCTCATTCATCCACTTAATGTGAGTTCCAAGACCATCCAACCCGGGAAACATAGATGCGTCGTGTATACCGTAGTGATAAAGCTCTTTCTTTAGCTGCCTTCGGCGCTTTGTCGGAATAACTATTTTGTCTAAGGTCGAATTTTCAAATGGTTCGTCGGCTGGGCCGGGATGAAATGTAAACAAACTATCTTGAGCAATTATTCTAGGCGTGACATGGTTCGGTGTATATCGAAGAGGCATACCCGATATACCTATCGGAGTGGGCCAATCATCGATTGTTACCAATGGTTGATCTTCCTGCTTTAATACATGAATTACGCTTGCTTCGTCGCTATTTTTTCGAACTGAGAAATAAATGGCCACCAACGGGTTGCGAGTCCAATCAAGCAACCTTGTGGGCAGACCGTGATGCTGAGCGATTGCGAGCCATTCCCAGTCAGTGGTCGGAACTGTTGGTAGGAATGGCACTGACCGTTCCTTGAAAGTGCTCAGAATCTCTTTTTCAACGGAATCGTAGGTATCGCCCGACTTAAGATTCACTCGGCCAAGTGTTGGAACTAACTTGTAGTCGATACTGCTAAAACCACGATAAATAGTGAACCGTGGGTCATTCAGTCGAAAATGCTCATGAAGATGAGTGAAGGTTTCTCGTGTGACAACGGTCATTGGTCTTGCGCGAATCTAACATTGAGTAGCCCGCAATTTGCGATATCTCGCTACCGCAATTTGTGGGATATGAATTTTTTGTCACCATTTTACCGCCCTCCATTACGGATCATAATCCCCTTTATATCAAAATACTACACTCAGTCTTGTCCAATATGAAATGGCCCTGAAGAGGGGGTAATTTCTAACGTGAAATGGCCCTGAAACCGAGAACAGATCATAAATTGAGGTTAACTTACGCTTCAGAAGTGTCAAGGAGATTCCTCCGCTACGCTACAAACTCCTCCTTGACACCTCTTCCGCTCCAGTTAAAAGGTTATTCATGATCTGTTCCCAATTTCAGGGCCATTTATAGATTGGAATAGACTTTACTCTTTTCGTTGCAATTCCCTGCACCGCTTACCCTTGTAATATACCGGCCTAGAAAAAATTTAAACCTTGACGCCTCAAAGATTTTTAAATCCTGTGACAAAGGGGCGGGTTACTTGCTTTATAATATGGTTTTTTTCTTCGCTAAGTTTGCGAACGATAACCTTAATATTCAATGTGGTAGGATCTATGCTTACGAAAAATTTAGACGCCAAGGTATTATGAAGCAAGCGCCACTAGTAACGGGGTCAGGTCCCTTGCTTCATAACATAGGCTCAGGCCAGGTCACAAATCACCCGTCTTCATAGCATTGGGAATGACGAAGTGAAGCAAACTCACCGACGAGTGAACCTTATGAAGCCAAAACCAAATTTAAAGTTTAATCCGAAAGAAAAACCCGCTTTTTGAGTCCCTACCTCGTTAAGTTTAATGCAGACCAAACGAAAACAAATTCACTCTCGGTACACTATCTTACTTCAGCCGCTCGTGCTAATATGGTCATAATTTAATGACCATAAATAAGCACAGAGAATATATCATGAAAATCGCCGTCACTGAGTTTAAATCTAAGTGTTTAAAAGTAATGAGCGAAATTTCAATTACGCGGCAACCAGTGATCATAACCAAACGCGGCAAGCCCATCGCACAACTGACGCCAATAGAGCCTAAACCCGAAACAGCGCTATTTGGCTATATGGCGGATACGGCGACGATCACCGGGGACATTATCGCCCCAATAGGAGAACCTTGGAGCGCGATCACGGGCGATGAAGATGAGCTCAATGCTGTCAAAACGAGCACGAACGATGCGCCATGAGCCTTCTTCTGCTCGATACCCACGCCTGGCTCTGGTTTGCTTTAGGTAACGAAAAGCGCCTAGGTCCACAAGCAAGAGCACGCATTGAGCAAGCAGCAAAAAATGGGGGATTGTGGCTCTCGGCAATATCAATCTGGGAAGTCAGTCTGTTGGAAGCCAAAGGACGCCTCCACCTGGGAATGGCCGTTGAAGATTGGATGACGCGCGCACTCAAACTTCCTGGTCTACAACAAGCATCGCTCGATCTAACCATCATCCTCGATAGCCACCGTTTACCGGGGAAATTCCACTCCGATCCGGCGGACCGAATAATAGTCGCTACCGCTCGCCGCCTCAAAGCGACTCTCGTTACTGCTGATCAGCCAATCCTTCGCTACGCTAAATTAGACTACCTAAAAGCCATGAATGCAGAACGTTGAACGATGAATGGTTACACAAATCTCCCTAACGCGGCGCGATATACCCCCCCTGAATTCCCCCTTTGGACAACACGATCTGCCACAATTGGAGGTCGCGGGCTCGAAACGAACCGGCGAAGGAAAGAAGATAATACTCCCACATACGATAAAAGCGCTCATCGTACCGGTCTTTTAACAAATGCCAGTTTTTCTTGAGGTTGGCATGCCATTCCATGAGGGTTTTATCGTAGTCGGGACCAAAATTGTGCCAGTCTTCGATCACAAAAAGCTTTTCCGCGGCCCCCGCCAGTTGTTTTATCGACGGCAACATGGCATTCGGGAAAATATACTTATGCACCCAGGGATCGCCCCCAACCGCCGGAAAATGGGAACCGACGGTATGCACCAGCAGCATACCGTCGTCTTTCAGGCAACGGTGCATGGTTTTCATAAATCCGGCATAATTCTTATAGCCCACATGCTCCATTATTCCAAGGGCGATAACGCGATCGAAAGTTTCGTTCACATCCCGGTAATCCTGGAATCGGACCGTAACCGGAAGGCCTTCGCAATTGGTTTTGGCAAACGCGATCTGTTCCTTGGATATGTTGACCGCGATCACCTCCACGCCATAGTTCTCAGCGGCGAAACGCGCCATGCAACCGAAACCACACCCGGCGTCAAGCACCCGCATACCCGGCTGTAGTTGAAGCTTTCGGCAGATGAGGTCCATTTTATCGTGTTGCGACTGTTCAAGGCTGGTTGCCGTCTTCCAATATCCACAGGTATAAGCCATGGAACGATCCAACATCAGCTCGTATAAATCGTTGCCGATATCGTAGTGGCTTTCCACCGAGGTCAACGAGCGATTTTTGGTTTGAAAATTCAACAAATATTGAACGAAGATACTTAAAAGCAATTTTTTGTTTTGTTTGATCCGGTCATACAATCGGGCGCGCGAAAGCTTTTCGATAAAAATATCGAGTCGTTCGCAATCCCACCAACCTTCCATGTACGATTCGCCAAGTCCCAATGAAGAATCCCTTAATACCCGCGTGTAGATTTCCTCATTATGGATCTGAATATCCCAGGGTTGATCGCCATTCACTTTAATGCCGGCAATCGGCATTAATTCCCTGGAAATTGCCTTTGCCTTTTCTAATTTTTTATCCATATTTGTAAAGAGTCGACGTACTCAAAGTCTGATTAGATTTCATGTGGGCGCCATGATATCATCGTTGCCCGTTTTTGATATAAATCGTCGTAATCATTCGATTATCTATCCGGAAACCCCTCCAATTTTGCTAAGAAGCAATAACAAACATTCCATTGGCGTTAACCAAACCCGTACCAAAAACAACTTAGATGTCAAAAGTTCGCTGGCCCTATCAGGAAGCAAAAAAAATCGAATCCCCCACGAGAAACAGCGATACTCCTATCGTATTCGAAACCGGATACGGACCGTCCGGACTACCCCATATAGGCACTTTTGCGGAAGTGGCCAGAACCGTTTATATCATGAACGCGTTCGCATTGAAAAACCCGGACCGAAAACTCAAACTAATCGTGTTCTCGGACGATATGGATGGATTGCGTAGCATCCCTGAGAATGTACCGAATCACGAACTTCTTAAAGCCCATCTCGGCGCTCCGTTGTCAAAAGTTCCCGATCCTTTTGAAGTCGATAAAAGCTATTCGGCTAATATGAATGATCGGCTATGCCGTTTCCTGGATCATTACGGCTTTGATTATGAATTTCATTCCTCTACCGACTGTTATAAAGGGGGGATTTTCAACGAGGGCCTCAAGCAGGTCATGGACAATTACCAAGCTATCCGAAGTTTGTTTATTAACACGATCGCTGAAGAAAAGCGCGAGGCTTGGAGCCCATTTTTTCCAATCTGCGCTAACTGCGGAAAAATCTATACAACCCGGGTTAAAGAAGTACATCCGGAGACCAATGAACTGTCCTATTCCTGTAATCTCCACAGCGATACATACAGAGCATGCGGCCATACCGACCGTTCATCGATTCTCGACGGACGGGTCAAGGTCGGCTGGAAAATCGATTGGGCGCTTCGATGGTTCACCTTCAATGTAAACTATGAAATGCATGGGAAAGACCTCATCGATTCGGCCGCGTTGAGTTCGAAGATCTGTAAAATCCTTGGTGCCCGCCCACCCCTGACCTACAAGTATGAATTGTTCTTGGACGAAAACGGCGCCAAGATTTCAAAAAAAATCGGAAACGGTGTGTCAATGGAGCAATGGCAAGCCTACGCACCGGTGGGCGCGTTATTACTCTTTCTATTGGAAAATCCTAATAAAGCGCGAAAGATGGGTCTTCCGATCCTTCCAAAACTTGTCGACAACTACTTGGCCGCCCTGCACGATAAAAACTATACCGAAGCCGACTCTCCGCTCTGGTTCATTGACAGATTACTTCACCACCACGATGCGTCATTGCAAGAAGGTTCTGATATCCAGTATTCACTCCTGGTGAACGTCGCGGAAACTTTAGGCCATGGTGGAGCTGATCTACTCTATGACTTCGCGAAACGCTACGATTCAGCCGTCGGCGAAAACGAGCGGTTTTTCCGCGATTTATGCCGACACGTAATTGACTATGTTGAAGGCGTGAAAGCAAAAACAAGCGATTCGCCTCCAGCTGAACCGGACGCCAGTTTTTCCCCCTACCTCATTGAACTTTATCAGAACATCGGACAGCTAAACGCCCAGGGTAATTTTACCCATGAATTGCTGCAAAACGCCGTCTTCACGGTTGCGAAACAACACAACCTCGACTTTAATGAATGGTTCCGTTTCCTATACCTTAGCCTACTCCAAAAAGACCAGGGGCCGCGCCTCGGTTCGTTTTTTGCGATGCTTGGATTCGACAAGGTAGAACAAATTTTCGACGAGGCGATTCAGACGGCTGAGCAAAACCAAAATATTTGATGGGTTACCTAATACTCCGACAACTTTGTATTGATGGGTTCAGCGTTACTGTGGTGTTTCGCAACAAGGCACAGCACGAAGGCAATGGCCATAGCCCTTGTCAAGTGCTGTAACGCCGTAGCGGGACACCACAGTAGCGCCCGAAGGGTTGGCCTGTCAGCGCCCATGGTTGCGTGACGCCTCTTGCAAAGGACTATGGCCATTCGCTGCGAGGCGTGCCTTGCCCTGAGCACTGACAGGCCAACTGAACCCATCAATACAATGTTGTCGGAGTATTAGGAGGCTGTCCGATCATATTATTTGAGGGATAAACAAAAAACCACGACAGAATTACTTTAGCAATTTAACCCGTGCATGAGGAATATTAGGGCTAACTGGATCAACCGTAAGCTCTCTTCGACTTGGATTAACCACCAAATCCATATCTTCCATGGGTACCGCGCCTAACAGCACTTCGTCTCCGAGAACCAATGCCCCGACATAGCAAAACCGATTTCCGAAAGTTACCTTTATCGGGCCAACGTATGGGACATTCATCTTTCTACCGTCCGCAACCGTGACTTCCCTCATGGACTCATTTTCAAGTTTGAGTTGAAGCGCCATATGTTCAGGAATGCACAACATAAGTGCACCCGTATCAGCCAACGCTTTCACCCTTAGAGGGGTTAAATCTTCGTGTCTTGGATTACTTAATTCTAATTCCGCGAAAACATGTCCCATAATGTATCTAAATTAATATGATATCAGTTGACGGTTTACTGTTTTTTAAAGAACCATGAAAGTTCCGAAGCAGTTCTGATATTATTTTTAATTCTTTCACATTTCAATCTGAAAATATCGTGTACATTTACAATTTACAGTTCAAAGAGGCACTCATAAGTTTCCAATGCCGCCAGTTTTCATTAACCGTCAACTGTTAACCTATAACCTTGAACGGTTACTATTCCGAACCACCAACCCTCCCCCATCCTTTTCACCCCTAAGCCCTCGGACAAAACAATCCACTTGATCCGCCCCAAAAAGTCTAATTGTAAACCCAACATCACGAATAACCCGGCCAAACGCCTTATCGACAATCCCCTGCCCCACTAAATCCTCAACTAGGACTTTACCCGACCCAATCTCGCCGGACTTGACTAAAATAAGCTGTTCAGCCTTAAGGCGCTTAGCGAGCCACGCCGCTATACTATCCGAAGTAATATCCCAAGAAGCGGGGATTCCGTTTTGATCCAAGATTGCCGAGTCCGGTAGCCATACCGGAATTTGACTGGTCTTGATTAAAGATCTAACCCTGTCCAATGCGGACACTGTGGTCAACCGAGAGTCTAACCCACTCAGCATCAACCCAAATTGCTGCATTGCAAGCACCGCCATCTGATGCGCGATTTCATCATCGAAGTTCCAGTGTTCTTGCGCCAACCGTACCTCGTCGGCGAATTTTCCACCTCCGGGAACAATCACAACCCGCCCTAGGCCATACTCAGCCAAAGCGTCAAGCCACTGAGTCAAAACCTTGTTATTTTGGAGGCTTCCGCCTAGTTTAACCACCCACATGAACAATGATTTATTCGACTGTCATGCTTTTCAAAACGTTGAGCAGGGCGGCTCCTTTGTCGAAACATTCCCGGTATTCGGGCTCCATTTCAGAATCGGCAACGATGCCGCCACCGGCCCAAAATCGAATGGTTTTAGCCGAATACACCATGGTTCGGATGGTGATATTGGTATCCATGGCGCCATCGAAACCTATATAACCTATCGAACCACAGTAAATTCCCCGCCGTTGCGGCTCCAGCTCTTCAATAATTTCCATGGCCCGAAGTTTAGGCGCCCCGGTGATCGATCCGCCTGGGAAACAACCACGCAGCAGATCGATGGCATGGTATTGGTCCTCTAATTCTCCACATACCGTGCTGACTAAATGGTGTACGGTCGCGAAACTCTCCAAGTCGAACAGTTTGGGTACACGAACCGACCCGAATTTACAGGATTTACTGATATCGTTGCGTAACAAATCCACGATCATCAGGTTTTCCGCATGGTCTTTTTCGCTACTGGTTAACTCCAAAATTTGAGCCCGATCTTCGGTGGAATCCTGTTTTCGGGGACGCGTACCCTTGATGGGTTTTGTTTCCACTCTGCCCTGCTGAACCTTTAAAAACCGTTCCGGTGAAGAGCTTAGAACCTGTACTTGTGGGAAATTCAAAAAAGCGCCGAAAGGCGCCGGATTCCGTGCGCGGAGTTCCAAATAGGCTGCCCAAGGACAGCCTTCACCGGGAGCCGAGAATCGTTGCGCTAGATTGACCTGGTAACAATCGCCCTCGTAAAGATATTGCTTAACACGGTGAAAAGCTTTAGCGTAGTCCTCTTGGGTCATATTTGAAGAAACCGTACCCAAAATGCGAAAACGCTCCGCTTGTCTTTTTCTATTCGGCAAGCTGCTGAGCCGGTCGATTAGTTCCGACTTTTTCTTTATTGTTTGGGTATCTTTGCCTTGGATCACTAATACACTTCTTTTTTCCCTGTGATCGACTATCACCGCCCAATCGAAAATGCCAAGCACCATATCCGGAATGTTTTCGGTATCCAAAGCGATTTCAGGCAGGTGTTCTAAGCGCCGCGCCAAATCATAACCAAAATATCCGATGGCTCCACCGGAAAACGGCAAACCTTCCTCCGGGCGCACGTCTTCACCAAGCCGTTGTTTTAATAATTCAAAGGGATCCTGCCTCGAAACGCTGACACCTAAGGGGGTTCCGATTTCAGTGATCCCTCCAACGGTCACTAATGTCTCCATTGGCTCGGATGCGAATATGTCGTATCTTCCTTGGCTTATATAAGGATACCCACTATCCAAGAAAACTGACCACTGTTTCCGAGCCCAGGGTTCAAACAGAAGCGCACTGTCTTCAAAATAAGGCAGCTCGGTAACTGAGGGTGCGATCACGGACGCCAACTTTGTTTCAACAAGCCCGCGACCGATACCACCGGCGCGCAATCCGCCGGTCCAAAACAATCGCTAGTATTTTTATAGGTAAACAAAGAACCGAAATCGATATAAGGTACTCTGAAACGAGCGGCCAGATCCTTTAAAAGAAAACGCCCAACTCCAACGCCAACAATACTTTGAATGTCTACGTTGTTTCGCGAAAACTGTTTTTCACAAGCCGATCGAATTTTCATGATTTGCCGTTCGCGCAGCCACCGACCCAATCGGCGCCACTTCGAACGATCCACCGAGTTTAAGTCTCGCCCAATCATCCTCGCCAATCGCCGGATACTTCCATTGATGGTTTTTTCGCCATTGTCGCAGGCAGGCAATTGATCCGCGTATTCCGGCAACTCTCCGGTAATACGGTACACATCGGCCATCGTCGCAAAATGCTCGGCCATGATACCGACGGATTCTCCTTCGAACGGAACCCGATCGACAATGGCCATCACCGGTGTCCGCGCAATCCCGGTGTAAACCAATTCATCGTACCGCATACGGTCGTAATCGGTATAGCCTCGTACCTTAACTTGATTGTTTTCAATGAGAATAAGGTCGGTCGTCGTCGTCCCGATATCGGCGAACAATGCGGATTCGGTTTGTTGAGCAACCCATAGCCCCGATGCCAACCAATTTGCCGAGGCAACCGCTTCATAGTTTTTCTCCGAAACTTCGTTGATCGAAAGAAAGCCATGACGGCCCGCGAAAACCGAAACCGTAGCAGGCGATAATTGTTGGTCGACCGCATCGAGAATGGCCAACACGCCTTCCCGCCGATCCTCAAATATATCCACCAATTCTCCTGTCATGGTAACGGCATGGCGAGCATTCGAGCCATTCAACTCGGAGGAAATCCACTTTAGACTCTCATTTAATTGGGACAGACTTTTCCATAGAGGGCAGTCACGCTGAATCACACGGACAACGCTACCGTTTTGATCCAAAGCCGCCGCCTTGATGTGGGCTCCACCGATATCCCAACCAATAATATCAATGTCCATGCTCATTATCCGCTTTCAGGGAAATAAATACCGACCGAGAATTTTTAGGCTTTATTGGACCGAAATCACCAGTACCCTCAGACCCCGCCAATATCAATTCAGCAACATTAATCCCCAGTGCGTCGGACAGACCCACGTAGGACGTGGTTAGCCTAGGATTGATTTCCAACACTAGAATATCCTTTTCGGTAACGATCAAATCGATACCGGCGTATCCCCAAAGACCGGAAAAGGCTTTGGCTACCTGGGTTGCCAAACGGGCAAATCCGCCATCAATATCCTCTATCGCATTAACATCGCACCCGGTCAGATGAATCGAATTAGCGCTGTAATCGACGCATTGGCGATTACTCGATAACAATACTGCCTTACCTCGATTAAATAAGACCGAAAGACTTAAAGATTGACCCTCGATTAATGGTTGGATTACGAAGGTTTCGAGGTCCATTTCGGCGCAACATCGATTTAAGTCTTCATCGCAATCAACAATGAAACTCCCCTCGCAACCCACCCCATCGTCGGGCTTAACCACCCAAGGAGGGCTCAAATCAATCCGTGAATGACTTAATCTATAAGTTGGTACGACGGAAATCCCATGTTGCGCCAATAACCCCTGCGTACAATGCTTACTTGCGGTTTGCCGCACGACATGACTGGGGCTGGTTAGTAGAATTTTCCCCCTGCTTTCAACATCGTCACACAACCTTTCAAGAATACCATCCGTTTCCGGCGCAATCGGCCACACCACATCGCAAGATTGTATCAAATCATGCCAAGATCGATGGAATGCTTCTTGGTTTCCGATCAAAATCATTTCCAATGATTTTTCACCGTTGACCCATTTTGCTTGGGGAATACCGGTGTCGCGGAAAGTAACTAATTCAATACCGGGTAATTGCAATAGGTCGGTCAAAACCGCATTGAGCATCATCGCACCTTCCCGGACCAGCGATTCTGGAATTGATTCTGTTACCATTCCCCCGCCGGTAATATATTCCAGAACTAAAATTTTCATATCTTAATCAGACCTAATCATGCAAATCATTCCAGTCATCGATATATTAAACGGTGTGGTTGTTCACGCAAAGCAGGGCCGACGAAAGCACTATACCCCAATACATTCGGTCTTGTGCAAAGATTGCTCGTCCGAGAGTGTGGCCGCATCGTTTTTATCTCTACACCCTTTCAAAACGATTTATATCGCCGATTTGAATGCGATTATGAAAATGGGTCATAACGACGTGGTTATTCATAACCTATTAGATAAATATCCAAATGTAGAATTCTGGATTGATCGAGGCTTACCCATAAATTTGAACCACCCAAGATCAAAACAGGTCATACCGGTCATTGGGAGCGAATCGGTAAACGCTGAATCGATTGATCAAATAACGTCTTTTTGTTTCGACTTTATTTTGTCTTTAGATTTTCTGGAGGATCGAATACTCGGACACGAAGCGCTATTTTCCGATTCGAATCTATGGCCGGAAAAAGTGATTATTATGACGCTTTCCAAGGTGGGTGCAAGCACTGGCCCGGACATAAAGCGTTTGAATCACTTCCAAGAGCGTTGGCCGAAAACCACATTCATCGCGGCTGGAGGGTTACGCAATGAAAAAGATCTAGAGCTTTTACAAAATAATGGGATTAAATCGGTACTTGTCGCCAGCGCGTTGCACTCTGGCAAGTTAACAGCGGAAAATGTCCGCAATACCCTACCTGAATCCGTGGCTTCACTGCAACACAGGGCAAAAGCTCTTGGTTCGACGGCGGTTAAAAAAATCCTTGGTTAACCTATCGGTAAATAGGTGCTGAGGTCGGGTCTTGTATCACCATGCTATTAAGCCTTATTCCAGGATTATTATTCAACCACAGATAAATCCAAGCCAACATGAATGACAGTGGTAATCGGAACGTTACCGACCTGTATTTAATAAATTGTAGGAATAAGGCTCAAGAAACAAGGATTATATTGGCCACGCCGCGAATTGAGAATATTTAAATTATGCTCTGCCTTCACCCGAAGTTTATGATTCGCAACCTCACCCTATTTTTTTCAAACAATCACAGCAATCCCAACCAGTTTACTTAACTTGTCTAAGAAAAATTTCTCTCCCCAGAGTTTAAGACTCTTCCGCTCCACTGGTTTTAAAAAGCTGGCGACATCAGTTACTGCACTTTCCCAATTAATTGAGGATATTTTTTCGCTCAATGCGTTCATTAACCAATCATTATCAATTTCTAGATCTTGATCTTTATAGGACCCATATTGAAAAAGAGCATTCTGTAACAAGAATATGTTTGGCGTTACTTTTTGCGCGATATACCAATTAAAGTCATACCAGTCCCTTCCTTTCAAATAGGGTCGACACAATAATGCATGTGTCTTTAGCGCAAAATTACTGCTCAAATCTTGATGGCATACTTCAAAGTCCACCGGAAAATCTAGATAAGCATATTCAAAACCGGATCCCGCTGGCGGATTGCAGTCGATTTCGAGTTTGATTTTTAATTTGCGTTCCTTTCGATTGTCCATAAAACTCAAATTAAGTTGATTCGCAATCGAATTATCTTTTATTAGTGCAGTCTTTACGTTTCTATCCATATGATTTTTATCCAGCGCTTCAGGCTCAATTCCAAACTCCTTACAAATTTCGATAAGTTTTTCCACATAGGGGTGCCATGAAAACACTGGGTCGGGTTTTTGTAGAATGAAATCAATATCTTCAGAAAAACGAGATAGACCATGCAAGACTCTTAAGCTGGTTCCGCCTTGAAATGCCGCCACTTCGAAAAAATCCGATTGCCACAAAGCAAACAACATGATTTCTTGTACGATTTCCTTAAGTGCATTTTGTTCCTCAATGGGTCCATTAGCTTTATAGCTGGACAACCGCTTTTGAATTAAATCGATCATAAGGCCCTTAATAATTTATCGATGAACATTTGCTCCCGCGTCCCTTTATACACATCCAACAACTGACTAATTAGATTTGAAGACACTGCCTTAATGGCCTGCTCATCAATGCGTAATCCTTCGAATAAGTAGTCCAGGCCCGCCCATGGCAACTTGCGCAGATAAACCAGATCCAGTAGCGCACGCATGGGTTCAGCAATGAGTGCTACCTGATGTTGTAGCTCGTGCCTTGCAACAGACTGAAGAAAATAACCCGGTTTGACAGTCATACGGCGAAATTCAAATTTCCCTAGTCTGTCATGCTCATAATTCACGGATTTCCCCCTGGCAGTCACACTCAATACGCTATGCACCCCCTCCGGAATCCAGCCATGAAAACTTAGCGCTGATTCGGCGGAAACATAACTACCCGGTACAATGTGCTGTGCCAGAGCAAAGGGGTGAGCAGGCATAGTACGATGGTCATTCGATAACAAATATAAACCACGCCGTACCTGAAGTAATTCACCCACCTTAAGCGCGCGATTAACTAAGCCATAGCGACGAGCATCACTTCCTCCAAGTAAGCGTTCCAATTGTCGGACAGATAAAATACGGTTTGTATCACCGGATTTAATAATGAGTTCAGTTAACGGTGTCATGCCATTAATTTACAGAAACTTCTAGATATTGCAAGTTTCTGTAAATTAATGATAAAAATTTTATTGGGGAACGTAATCCTGAATCTGTGACTTCAATGCGGATAGCAGGGTGCAAAAAAAACGGGGTCGGGTCTTTCGCAACCACATCTATTTATAATTTACCCAAATTCCCCCTGACAATTTAAAGCTGACTACGATAGAAACCAGCGCAAAGACGGTCAGGTCATAAACTATGCACTCCACTATTTAGGATGATTGTAAAGTGGACCCATGGGTCCACTTTAGTTACAACAAGAATGCCCAACCATAATTTTAATAAAAAATAGGGATAAACTAACATTAGGAAATAAAAAAAGGGGTCACGTCTTGTTAAACCACATTTGGTTACCAAAATTCACCTTACACCTCGGAGCTGACTACGGTAAAATCCAGTGCAAAGGTGATCAGACCATAAGCGATGGACCCCGCTATTTAGGATGCTTAGTAGCATCAAGGCCGGTGTATATCAACAAACCAACAACCCCAATAAGAATAGAATATCCATTGCTAAAGTTCCCATAACCTCTCGATTTCTCGCGCAATTCGTTTGTGCAATACGAAGATCGAAGAATTGGTTTCAAATCTGGCGATACCATGTCATTACACTTTATTCCACGATTGGTTTTCCACTAAAGATAAATCTCGGGTAACGGTAATGATGGAAACGATATCGACCTGTGTTTAGTAAGATGATACCGTACCTGGGAAAGATCATTCCCCGAAATCCCCCACACCCTCCTTAAAGTCTATTCCAATCTATAAATGGCCCTGAAACAGAGGGGTAGAGAATCTACCTGAAGAGGCAAATCAGGCAATACTCCGCTCCTGCTCAAAGATGGTTTTGAAAAGTTTACGTTTGGCCTCATTCATCTGTTTGACTGCGTCATTGTCGCTGATTGAGAAGGCAATTGCATCCAGCTTTTTAAAGGTGGTTCCCAGTTTGAGATATTGGTTTGCATCAGGTAATGATTTGAGCTTCTCGTAGGGTGTCATCATTAACTTGTAGGGATAGCTCTTTTTCACCTTTCCTTTGTTGTCTTCTTTTGGGACAGGAAAAAAGCAAGGACGATGGAAGTTGATATAGGGGTTGAAATACTCTCTGTGAAATTCATTAAGTTGAGGCGCCCAGTACCCCGGGATATGGTCGTACCCCAGATGTTTGCGGATGATGGTTCCGTTCTTGGACTCGGCGAGTGCATTGTCGTTGGAATGGCGTGGGCGTGATTTGGTCAGGTCAATATGGAGCTTTCCGAGCAGTTTTGCCACGGTATGATTGATGTATTCCGAACCGTTATCCGCGTGAAATGCCAGGATGACAAAAGGGAAGATTTCGATCAGCATCTCCAGGACCGGAATCATGAAACGCTCAGTAATCCGTTCTACGGAGAATATACATTCAAATTGCGTGACTTCATCAACCGCATTGATATGGTAAACCCCTTTGATCCCATCCAGGTCGCCCTGATGGACTGTGTCGATCCGTAGAAAGCCTGGTTTACCTTCTGAATTGGGTTTTCGTCGCTCGCCTATCTGAGAGCGTTTTGAAGCGGTTTTATCAAACTGGCGGCGCTGTCGTTGATAACACGTAGAATGACGAAGATTATAGAGATGGGCAACCGAAATCTTTGCTAAGCGCTCATAGCGATAATCCTCATAGATCAAAAGCATCCGCTCACAGATCTTCTTGGTGGCTGCACCGCAGAGTGTCCCATGGAGCTTGTCGGTCTCAGCTAACAGCACTGCGTCCTCAGGGCGGTAGAAGCGTTCAAATCCCGATGCTGTACGCTGTTGGCGCTTGATGTATCCGGTTTTTTGTATTGCTGTACCAGCCGTTTCACTTGCCGTGGAGAATAGCCACTCACCTGCTCCAGATAGCGGATGATCAATCCCTTACCGTTCTTGCTGCAAGAGATATAACTGAATTTGACCAATGTACGCCGAATCCACTGGTAGCGCTCTTCCTTGTTGGTAATTGAAAACTCAACCTCCACAGTTCCTTCGAGAAAGATGCGGACGTCATCCAATGTTTTTATCTTTTTGTCACTCATATAGATCACCATAGGTGACCATCATGAGCAGAAATTACTCCTCAGGTACAGGGCCGTTTCACGTTGGAATCACGGCTCCCGTTCAGGGCCATTTCATATTGGACAAGACTCGCACTTGACTTTTCTGAAAATCCGGAAACTCAAAAATGATTTTGCTTGATACCAACATCCTATCCGAATTGATGAAAGCAAAACCGAACCCTGACGTTACCGAATGGCTTGATGACCAAATCGCGACTGAAGTCTTCATTTCCTCCGTTACAAAAGCCGAAATAGAATTGGGGATTGCCTTATTGCCAGATGGCAAGCGGAAAAATGCACTTTCGAAAGCTACGTCTACCATGTTCGATATATTTGAATCGCGCTGTTTAGCTTTTGATTGTCGGACTTCAACTTTTTACTCTCGCATTGTGGCGGAGCGCGTTCCAGTTCAGGAAGACCGATCAGTGTCGAGGATGCGCAAATAGCGTCTATTGCCTTAATTAATGATTGCCTTGTCGCAAGCCGGAATACCCGCGATTTTGAACAAATCGCAGGATTAAGATTATTCAATCCGTGGCAATCTAATTCTATTTAAATCCCCTCATTCTTCTGAAAAGAAGACATTAGGAACCAACCAAATAATCAACAAAAATCCCAAAGAAAACCGCCGTCCCAAACCAATTATTATTCAAAAAACCCCTAAAACACCCCTCTTTTTCCCGATTACGAATAAGCCATTGTTGGTAGATGGAAAATACACAAGCCGCACCGAGTCCAACATAATAGGACACTGAAAGTCCCGCTTCCCGCCCTACCATCACAAGCACCATCAACACCGAAACCTGAATCAAACCAATAATCATACGATCCAATTTGCCAAAAATTATGGCGGTCGACTTAACTTCGATTTTTAAATCGTCTTCCAGATCGGCCATCGAATACATCGTGTCGTAAGCCAAGGCCCACAAAATGGTCGCACCGTAGAGCATCCAGGCGACTTTCGGGATGGATTCGGTTTGGGCGGCAAACGCCATGGGAACCGCCCAGCCAAAAGCTAGCCCGAGGTAGGCCTGAGGGAAATGGGTATAGCGTTTCATGAAGGGGTACGAAGCGGCTAAAAGGACGCCAACAATCGACAACAGTATTGTCATGGTGTTCATCAACAACACCAGAACGAAGGCAAGCACACAAAGGATTGTGAAAACCATGAGCGCTTCGTTTGGTTTCACTCGCCCCACGGCGATGGGTCTGTATCGGGTTCTGGCGACGTGGGGATCAAAGTCGCGGTCGGCATAATCGTTTATAACGCAGCCCGCTGCGCGCATAAGAACAACGCCAGAAACGAACACCATGAGGACCAGGGGATCGGGAAAACCTTTAGCGGCGATCCAAAGTGCCCAAAGCGTCGGCCAAAGCAATAATAAAATGCCGATGGGACGATCAAAGCGCATAAGCAGCCAATATTGTTCGGCCCGATCGCGAACTCTGTCTCGCGGGGTCATTTTCTTATACCCCGGCATCATCGAGCCCAATCACGGCTGGCAAGAAAAATTCGCAAACTACAAGCTTTGGCCCATCGATTGAATATACGGTCCGTCTACCCCAAATGTCCTGGTGAATACTAAGATCGGTTGCCGCAGCAATCGACCAGTCATCGATTTCCAATCGCGCCAGCATTAACTCTAAGCGTTTGAGTCGGGGAAAAGAGAAAATGACCTCGCCCAAGGGCCGGTTGCCCAATCGAGACAAGCGTCGCCGCACGCCGTGTAATGTTTTCGAAGGAATAACGGTTCGGGCCACGATCAATGGCGCGCCATTGCATTCCAGGCACACTTCGCGCACCAATGCACGGCGGTGCGCGGGCAGACTCAATAATTTGGCCTCTCCCGCAAAGGGCCTTCGCCATGATTGGGTTAAAACCTTAACCTGGAAACACGGCGAGCAGTTTCGGCGTAGGCGGGCCGTTAATGATTGTCGTTCGTAAAGCCACGAAGCGACTGAATGCGGCAAAGTTCTCCGAGTTCCACTTTGACGGGTAAACCATTTAGGTTCGCGTTGAAATAAAAATCCTTTATTGTTCAATGACTGTTTCAAACCTCCGCGTAACGACTCGAATCGCTCAACCACCGCGCCACTAAGGGTTGAATGCAATCGGGATAATCCTTAATGACTATATCCGCCGCGGTCTTTACTTTCGTAATCAGATCCCTGTCCCTGACCAAGTCCGCAACGTGCATTTGCAACTGCCCGGTTTGCCGGGTTCCCAGTACTTCTCCAGGACCCCGTAGTTCCAAATCTTTTTCCGCTATCTTGAAGCCGTCGGTGGTCTCACGAATCGTAGACAATCGATTTCTGGCATTTCTGCCCAGAGGCGATTTATACATCAATACACAGTAACTTTCTTCAAGCCCTCGGCCAACGCGGCCCCGTAATTGATGCAGCTGAAATAATCCCAAGCGTTCGGCATTTTCTATCACCATCAATCCCGCGTTGGGAACGTCGACGCCCACTTCGATCACCGTGGTCGCCACCAGCATATCGATTTCGCCGGTTTTAAACGCACTCATAATACCCTCTTTATCAGACGGTTTCATACGTCCGTGGATTAACACGATGGTTAGTTCAGGAAGGCTTTTTTCAAGCAACTCGAGCGTATTTTCAGCGGCTTCGACTTCTAAAGCTTCAGATTCCTCAATCAAGGTGCAGACCCAATAGACCTGACGCCTCGATTTGGCCCAGGCCGCGATCCTTTCGACCACCTCACCCCGTCTGTCAGACGCAATTATCGAAGTCTTGACGGGTTTGCGTCCAGGAGGGAGTTCATCGATTACCGATATATCCAAATCGGCGAATCGGAGCATGGCCAGTGTTCGAGGAATCGGCGTCGCCGTCATTACCAATTGATGCGGGAAAAAATCGCCCCGAGTTCCTTTTTGCCGAAAAGCCAAGCGTTGATGAACACCGAATCGGTGCTGCTCGTCAATGACCACCAGTCCCAACCGGAGAAAATCTACATCTTCTTGAAACAGGGCATGGGTGCCAATCACTAATCCCGCGAGCCCTTGACCAATCAGATTCAATTTTTCTTTTCGGACCTTACCTTTATCTTTACCCGTCAACAACACAACCTGAATCCCCATGGATTCAAACCACTGTCTAAAACAGTCGTAGTGTTGTTCGGCCAATAATCCCGTCGGCGCCATTATCGCACCTTGATATTGTGATCCGATGGCCATTAATATCGAATAGGCGGCCACAACGGTCTTACCCGAACCGACATCGCCCTGCAACAGCCGCATCATGGGTCTGCCGGTCTCCAAGTCTTTTTCGATTTCCCCAATAACACGCTGCTGAGCTTGGGTTAATCGGAAAGGCAAGGACCCGATAAAGTTCAAAAGTACTTTTTGTCCTTTCTGAAATACGGCCGCGTTCTGATTTCTAAGCGATTGCCGGACCCGGCTCAAACTTAAATGGTGAGCCAAAAGTTCTTCAAAAGCTAGTCTTTGTTGTCCGGAATGGGTTCCTGACGATAGCGACTCTATATCGTGAGTTGTTGCCGGTGTGTGTACACCAATCAACGCATCTTTGAGTTTCGGAAAATTCAAGGAACTCGAAATCGAATCCGGAACCCAATCTTTTAGGGTCTCGCGCTCACTATTTTGATTTTGTACCCGCTCGATCGCCTGCTCAATCAGCCTTCTTAAGGAACGTTGGTGAACCCCCTCGGTCAGTGGATATACCGGTGTATAAGAATCAGCAACCTGGCCCCGTTCGTTGTCGCTAATCGTTTTGTATTCCGGATGGATCATTTCCAGTTCAAAAAACCCCGAGCGCACTTCGCCGAAACAACGAAGCAATAGACCCGTTTCCAACATCATCCGTTGTCTTGACGAGAAGTGGAAAAAACGCAAATACAAAGCCCCCGTGCCATCGTCAATTTGGCAAATCAATGAACCACGATTTCGAGTGATAACTCGGGTCAGCTCGATTCGCCCCTCGACCAGAACGTGTTGACCCGGCGCCAGTGTACCAATGGCGTGAATTTGAGTACGGTCCTCATAGCGGGAAGGCAGATGAAACAGAAGATCCTGAACGCTTTTTATCCCTAACTTTTCCAGGCGTTTTACGGTTTGTACACCAGCTCCTTTTAAAGTCGAAACCGGAACATCGTCCAGGGATGTCAAAGAGAACCTTTATCCGTGATTGTGAATGCCCGACCCTACTCGATCACCATAATCGCATCCATTTCGACGGGCGCTCCTTTTGGCAAAGATGCAACACCAAGCGCCGCACGCGCGGGATAGGGTTTTTGGAAATATTGCGCCATAACCTCATTAACAACCGGAAAATGGGACAAATCGGTAAGAAAAACATTAAGTTTTACGATATTCGCCATCCCACCGCCCGCGGCATTAGCCACCGCACGCAAATTATCGAATACCTGTCGGATCTGGATATCTATTTCTCCTTCCACCAGTGTCATGGTATCCGGTTTAAGAGGAATCTGACCCGAAAGATAAACACTGTTCCCAACCTTAACCGCCTGGGAATAGGTTCCAATCGCTTCCGGAGCTTCGCGGGTTTGAATAATTTCTTTTTTCATTTTTTAATTGGCTATATAAAACATACAGATCTATTCAGCAATAACCGTCTAGATCCAGTCGAAGAATCTGATGGGTTTCGTTCCTCTACCCATCCTACAACTGATTGTTATTGCGTAGGATGGATAGAGGAACGAAACCCAACAGTAAAGGACCAGGGGACTAAACGGTTACATTCAGCATCACACCGTAACTGTTCAGATTGCCCCTGAAGTTCGTCAGTTCAAGGCAAAAAATGATCATTTATTACTCCACGCATCCATGCGTTCCACCCTTCGGCTGTTCAAAAACGCTCCAGGCGTTTTTGTAACGCAGAAATGGCGGATTTCAGGGGTGGGCTGAATAGTTAGTCATTTTTTAACACGGGAAAGCCGAATCACGATGGATAATCGTCGAAGCTCGCGCATGATGCGAGCCAAGTGAATTCTGTTCTTCACCGTCAAAACCACGGAGTCGGTTGACGTTGTCTCGTCTTGGCCACTGATTGAAATATTTTCTATGTTCGATCCCATTTTAGAAATGGTTGAAGCCAGCGTCGCCAGTGTCCCCCGGTCATTCATTACATCCAGTTTAAGTTCTACAGGATATTCACCACTTACATTTTGGTCCCATTCCACATTCAACCAATTGATATCGCTTTTTCCACCATAAGTGAGATTATTACAGTCGCTGTAGTGAACAACGATGCCTTTCCCCGGATTGAAAAACCCTGTAATTGGATCGCCGGGAATCGGTCGGCAGCATTTCGCAAGATTAACCACCATCCCTTCGGTGCCTTTAATCACCAGCGGCGAGCAAGATTCCCGTTGCTGATCCTCTAATTTTATATCCGCGCTCAAATCACTTTGACTAAGACGTCTGGCGATCAAAAACGGCATTCGATTTCCTAAGCCAATGTCTTCCAACAAATCGGAAACAGTCTCGTATTCCATTTTGGACAATAGCTCAAACAACCGGTCACGGGCAATATCGTCAAGGCAAATCCCATCCGCACTTAATTCTTTCTCAAGCAAACGGCGCCCAAGTTCTATGGCATCCTTGGTTTGCAGATTGCGGAGAAAATTGCGGATAGCGGCACGGGCTTTCGCGGTAACGGCGTGATTAAGCCATAGCGGGCTCGGTCTAATCCACTGGGCCGTAATGACCTCGACCGTCTGACCGTTTTCCAGTTTTGTATGCAACGGCGTCAAGCGTTTATCGACACGCGCCGATATGCAAGTATTACCCACATCGGTATGCACCGCATAAGCAAAATCGATAACAGTACTGCCGCTTGGGAGCTTAATAATTCCACCTTTAGGCGTAAACACAAAAAGCTCGTGGGAAAATAGATCGACTTTAAGATTTTCGATAAACTCCAAGGAGTTCCCGGTATTTCGTTGAATCTCCAATATATCGCGCAGCCACTCCTGTGCCCTTGCTTGGGTACTGCTCTCCGATTCGTTATCGATTTTGTAAAGCCAATGAGCAGCGATCCCCGATTCGGCTATTCGGTGCATTTTCTGAGTGCGAATCTGAACTTCCACGGGAATTCCAAAGGGTCCAAGCAAATTGGTATGCAAGGATTGATAACCATTGTCCTTGGGTAAGGCAATGTAATCCTTAAACCGGCTGGGTATCGGTTTATAAAGGTTGTGCATAGCGCCTAAGACACGATAACAATCATCAACGTCGTCCACTATGATTCGGAATGCATAAACATCGAACACTTCTTTAAACGATATCGATTTGCTTTGCATTTTTTCGTAGATGCTTCTCAAATGCTTTTCCCGGCCGAGCACTTCACAATCCAAGCCACTGATCGTCAGCCTGTTATTGATCGCCGCCTCGACTGTCGTCAGCAGTTCTTTTCGATTCCCCCGAGCCTTTCGGACTTCATTTTTCAATATTCTATAGCGCATCGGATATAAACATGAAAATCCGCGCTCTTCCAACTCCAAGCGAACCTGGTTCATTCCCAGACGATTCGCAATCGGCGCGTAGATTTCCAATGTTTCCCGGGCAATTCTTTTTCTTTTAGTCTCAGAAAATACACCCAGGGTCCGCATGTTGTGCACCCGGTCCGCGAGTTTAATCATAATCACCCGCAGATCACGGGATGTTGCCAAAAACATCTTCCGAACGTTTTCGGCTTGTGCCTCAAGATGGGATTTACTATCGATTTTAGTGAGCTTGCTGACACCGTCGACAAGTTCGGCAACTTCGTCGCCGAACGATCCACTCAACTGTTCTTTGCTAAACGTGGTATCTTCAATGACATCATGGAGAAGCCCCGCAATAATCGCTTTGTGATCCAGCCGCATTCCGGCTAGAAGAATCGCCACTGACACCGGATGACAAATATAGGCTTCACCGCTGATACGGAATTGTCCGAAGTGCGCTTCAGCGCCAAAATCGTAGGCACGCGCCACTTCACCCACCTGTTCGGAATTCAGGTAAGTTTCCAATATCGAATAGAGCCGTTGGATTAGATCATCCTGAGGCGACTCGGATTCGACCCGCGTTGCGACTTTGCTCATGATTTCACACTTGGAAACGTCTCGCGTACAAAACGATCGTCAAGAAAATTTAATCTGAAGTCATTTCCTCAGACAAAGCCGTTTCCAAATCGTCTGATTCAGATGTTTCCCGCTCAGTTAGCAGCCCCGCGGCAAGCTCTCGCAAGGCGACGACCGTTAATTTTTCTCCAGCCTTTACTTTTAATTTTGGTTCGGCGCCATTCAGCAATTCCCGAGCCCGTTTTGACGAAACGAGAACCAACTCAAAACGATTTTCAACGTGCATAAGACAATCTTCAACGGTAATTCGAGCCATACGTTCGTAACCTCCAGTTAAAAAATAATAACTATGCAACTCACCGCTAAAACCCGCCATTTCTTTGTTAAAAAATGATCATTTACACGTGTAAACTCACATTTTTCGCCTTAAATTAACGAATTTCAGGAGCAATCTGAATAGCTACAAAATAATAGGCAGATATTGTATCATAAGCACCTATGAAGGCTTCAGCCGGCACGCTCTTCCAATATCGCGACCGCCGGTAATTGTTTGCCTTCCAAAAACTCAAGAAATGCCCCTCCTCCCGTCGACATATACGATACTTTGTCACCGATACCGTACTTGTCAATTGCCGCCAATGTATCGCCGCCACCGGCAATGGAAAACGCTGCGCTATCGGCAATGCCTTTCGCCAAAAGATGCGTTCCTCCTCCGAACTGTTCGATTTCAAAAACGCCAACCGGACCATTCCAAACAATCGTTCCAGCTGATTTTAGCAAGGACACATAAGTCCCGGCGGTTTCCGGACCTACGTCCAATATTAAATCATCATCGGCAACATCGTTCACGTTCTTGACGATGGCTTCAGCCGTTTCAGAAAATTCTTTAGCGCACACCACATCGGTGGGTAATGGAATTTCGGTCCCTTTGGCTTTGGCCGTCTCTAAAAGCTTAGAGGCTTTCTCCACCAAGTCCTGCTCATAAAGCGATTTACCAATCGGACAACCCGTGGCCGCGAGAAAGGTATTGGCGATACCACCGCCGACGATTAACCGATCCACGCGGTCCAGTAATGACTTCAAAACAGTCAATTTAGTGGAGACCTTGGAACCTCCCACGATCGCCAACAATGGCCGGGCGGGATTTTCCATCGCTTTGCCCAGGGCATCCAGTTCGTTTGCCAGCAAGGGTCCCGCGCACGCTTGCGTGGCGAGACGCGCGACACTATGGGTAGACGCTTGAGCACGGTGTGCGGTGCCAAATGCATCCATGACAAAAATATCGCACAAGGAGGCCATTTTTCGGCCTAACTCGTCGCTGTTTTTTTTCTCCCCGACGTTAAAACGAACATTTTCACAAAGTACAACTTCACCGGGTTGAGATATCACCCCATCGAGCCAATTATCCCTGAACAATACTTCTTTCCCGAGCAATTCCGACAGTTTTGCCGCCACCGGTTTTAACGAAAACTCCCGACCACCTTCACCTTCTTTCGGACGCCCCAGATGGGACATCAAAATGACCGCCGCACCTTGATCCAAGGCGGCCCGAATCGTCGCAAGCCCTGCTCGAATGCGTTGATCGCTTGTCACGACTCCATTTTTAATCGGGACGTTTAGATCTTGGCGGATGAGTACGCGCTTTCCTCCTAAATCCAAATCCGTCATACGTTTAAACAGCATAAAAGTCTCCTGCTACTTTTTTTAGTAATCGTTCACGGTTATCAGTATACCGTTCTTTAAAGAACCCTGTAATGCCTGAAGCCTTCTTGATATTGATTTCTACCTGGGTTGGGTTGGGTTGGGTCGATTTGAGCTGTTCGCAATATATCGATTCCCTATCTCGTTCCCACGGTCCTCCGGGGGAATGCATACGTTACCGATCGGCTTGGGATGGATTCCCACGGAGGACCGTGGGAACCAGAGAATTGGCATGCTACCAAAGTCTGTGTGAACGCAGTGAACAAGCATCACCGGTATACCGAACCATCACATCGCATTGCCTAATCAACCCCCGCCATCAAATCTATCTTACAGAGTGGCGGACAAGGGTTGCCCGTTATCCAGGCCTATTTAAAGTGGGATGTGGCTATTGAAGGGAATAGCCGCGCTAGTCGTTGAGAAAACCTTCGAAGTTAATCGCGGCGAAAACACGAAACGCTGGGACAGCGCGGAGTTTACAAAAGCGGATTAGAGCAATCCGTTCAAACGAGGACAACTTAATTTTAGCTATATTCACCGAAAAATATATCCATCCCGGTTTTCACGGCGATAGCTGAAGCTTCCATTTTTTTGATCCCCCGTGAACCAATATCTTGCTCCTTGCTATCCACATTGAAGTCACGGATCCAGTTATTATTCAGCACGATGTTGTAACTATTCAGATTGCCCCTGAAATTCGCCAGTTCAAAGCGAAAAATTTGAGTTTACACGTGTAAATGATCATTTTTTAACGTAGAAATTGCGGATTTCAGGGGTGAGCCGAATAGTTACCTCTACTTTTTCCATTTAACGGAGCAACCAATACTGGATACCTGAGCCTTCGGGCCATGGCCCGAATCGGCAATTTGTTTCATCGCTTCGAACAGTTCCCGCTTGACATTACCCAGCGTCGGCTCTTTTCCACTTGCATCCAAACGTCCTCGGTATTGAAGTTCGAGATCAGTGTTATAGCCAAAAAAATCCGGCGTACAGACGGCGCCATAGGACTTTGCGATCTCTTGGGTTTCATCAAAAACATAGGGGAAAGGAAATTTGAAATCCTCAGCGATCCGCACCATATTTTCAAAACTATCCTCCGGGTAATCGACTGGATTATTCGACATAATCGCCACCGATTTGACGCCATATTGAAGCAACTCACGGGTATCGCGTACCAGCCTTTCCTGGATGGCTTTTACAAAGGGGCAATGGTTGCAGATAAACATGACCAGCAATCCATTCTTCCCCTTGCAGGAATCTAGATTCCAATCCTCGCCATCAACGCCGGGAAGCGAAAACTCAATAGCTTTTTTACCGAAGTCACAAATAGGCGTTTCTTGTCGAACCATGTTTTATCCTCTTTGTTAATGAAAAATCTGATCATACAAATAATCGTATCCGTAATCTCCAAGCAACTGCTTAATCCGAATTCCATGCCGAAATCAAAAACACAAGCCCCATGCCAGTCAACAACCACGACAAAACAGGCGCCGGCCCCAGCATCTCGGGCGAATATCCGTCCAAACCCAGAATCACAGCTGCGCCGATAATGAAGGCGCTACCGGTCGTCGCCGCCACCGACCGACGGTTATTTCGCGCCAACTGATGGCGTAAAGCCTCCAGCCCATCGGATCGCCATTGTATTTCCAGTTGACCGGTGGAGGCCTGTTTCAGCACTCGATGAACTAATCCTGGAATCTCAGGCATCGACTCGGACCACTCCGGAAACTCTTTTTGCAGTTTCTTGATGGCCGCCTTGGGTCCGATCCGCTCTTTGTACCACTTTTCCAGAATTGGTTTAGCGGTTTGCCACAAATCCAATTCCGGATAGAGTTGACGTCCGAGCCCTTCAATATTCAGCAGGGTCTTCTGAAACAAAACCAGTTGCGGCTGTACTTCGGCATTAAATCGCCTTGCCGCTTGAAACAGCCGAAGCAAAAGGTGACCGTAGGAGATTTCTTTTAATGGTTTTTCAAAGATCGGTTCGCAAACCGTCCTAATAGCGGATTCCAACTGATCTATCCGGGTTTCTTTAGGAACCCATTCGGACTCGATATGCAGCTCGGCTACCCGGCGGTAATCGCGATTAAAAAAAGCCAGGAGATTATTCGCGAGGTAATCCAGATCGGCCAATGTCAAGGATCCCACTATCCCAAAATCAACTGCTACATACGATGCATCGGGCGCAACAAAAATATTACCCGGATGCATATCGGCATGAAAAAAATTATCCCTTAATACCTGGGTAAAAAATATCTCCACACCGCGTTCGGCCAACAGCTTCAGATCGATATTTTCATTTTTCAGTTTATCCACATCGCCAATCGGAATCCCGTATACCCGTTCGAGAACCAGTATTCTTTCCCGAGTCCAATCCCAATACACTTTAGGAATGTAGAGTATTTTCGAATGTTCGAAATTCCGCCGCAATTCGGATGCGCTAGCCGCTTCCCGAACCAGATCCAACTCATCCAGGATGGTCTTTTCAAACTCAGCCACCACTTCGATCGGCCGAAGCCGTTTTGCATCTTCCCAAAAACGTTGAGCCAGCCTGGCCAATTCATAAAGCAAATCAATATCGCGCTGAACGTCCTCGTTGACACCTGGGCGCAAAACCTTGACCACAACATCCTCGCCAGTTTTCAACTTAGCGACATGCACTTGTGCGATGGAAGCGGAGGCCAGGGGTACATCTTCAAATTCGGCGAAATTCTCGGAAATCGGTGAACCCAGTTCTTTTTCAATGATCGCCCTGGCCTCGGCACTGGAAAAGGGAGGGACCTTGTCCTGCAACTTGACCAGCTCAATAGCGATATCTTTCGGAAACAAATCCCTCCGGGTTGAGAGTGTTTGGCCGAATTTGACAAAAATCGGCCCAAGATCCTCCAAGGTTTTACGGATTCGCACACCGCGTGGTTGATCCTTAAACCGGTACCAGTAATTCGGAGACAAAATCGCCAAAAACCGAAACGGTCGAAACAAATGCGTGGCCAGAATCAATTCATCCAGTCCATGCAACACCAGCACCCAATTAATGTGCAGTAATCGCCAAAGCAATTTGGGACGAATCATAATCTCTTAATTTTTGTTTTTATGGGGAAAGGCAACTTCAATGTAACTATTCAGCATCGTGTAGTAACTGTTCAGATTACTCCTGATATTTGTCGGTTCAAGGCGAAAAATGTGAGTTTACACGTGTAAATGATCATTTTTTTACGTAGAAATGGCGAATTTCAGGGGTGAGCTGAATAGTGACCTTCAATGTTGACTCAAAGCAGCCTGCACCCTTTGAACCCTGGCCTCCAAACGATCTTCGTCGGAACGCAGTGTGTCAACGTCTTCAAAGAAATGATTGGTTTCGGTCCGGGCGGGCAAGTCGCGGCTTTCATACTGCAGGAATTCTTTGATATCCAATTCCAGGTTTTTGACGACGCCTTTGGTCCATGACCGTCCGGAGCGGACAACATGTCCTACCCGATGGGCAATGACATCGCCGATATAACGGGATACATGTTCTTCCGGATCAATATCCAAGCGGTCAAAGAACGCTTGAAATCCGCGTCCCACATCAGTATCACCTTCTATAACCACGTCTTGACGGGTCAGAAAAGCTAAGGGTGAATCACTGAGAGCCATCGACAACAACACCGGCGCCGTGCCGATGATCACTGTATCCGGTTCACCATCGAAACGTTCCAGCAATTGAATTCCGCCATGATGGGGAAAACAATAGAGGGTCCAGCCAAAGGGCTTTATTTTAATGGCAATGACTTTCCCCAACAAAGGCTTTAAGTGGGACCCGACATCGGGATCGAGACTCAGCAAACGGTTGAATCCGTCTTCAAAAGCCTCAAGCAGAACTACTGGAAGTAACATATCTTATAGTTTATAGCCTCGATGAACCGCTACGATACCTTGGCTAAGATTAAAATATTCACAGCGTTCAAAAGCAGCGGCTTCCATCATGGTCTTAAGATTTTCCTGATCGGGATGCATACGAATAGATTCGGCCAAATACCGATAACTGTCGGCGTCGTCGGCCATGATTTTGCCCAAGGCCGGCAAAATCTTGAAGGAATAAAAATCGTATCCTTTTCGAAGCAGCTCTCCCTTGGGACGGGAAAATTCCAGAATAATCACCCGTCCACCGGGTTTCAATACTTCGAACATAGAACGCAGTGCCGCATCTTTGTTGGTGACATTGCGTAGTCCAAAGGCAATACACACACAATCAAAACTATTTGCTTGGAACGGTAAATTTTCCGCGTTCACCTGCGCATAACCGATGTTGGACACTATGCCCCGATCAATCAATCGATCCCGGCCTTGACGCAGCATCGCGGCATTGATATCGGCAAGAATCACCTCACCCTCCCCTACTCTGCGATGATATAAGCCGCTTAAATCTCCAGTACCTCCCGCCAAATCGAGCACCCGGTCACCGTTTCGCACATGGCTCAGGGTAATCGCCATTATCTTCCAGATACGATGCACACCGAAAGACATCAGGTCATTCATTAAATCGTATTTGTCGGCGACCGAATCGAAAACACTCTTGACCAAGCCTACTTTGTCCCCCAAAGGGACATCCTTGAAACCGAAATGCGTTGTTTTGCCGTTATCCATAATTCTGAAGTCGAATGAGTTCGCTGTATTGTATGTTTCAGACCCTTCAGACACAAGGAGGACTCGAATCAGATGCGGCGAGATCCTTGGATATATCCAAAATCGAAAGATTTAGATTCGACATGGCTTGCTCAATTTTAAAAAGATAAACTATCAAACAAGGCATCTTTGCCGGTAAACAACTGGCCCAATATACCCGACAACACAAAACATGAAATCACCGCCTCCAACAGTATCGCATCGCACCCCGAAACCACCTGAAACAATCTATCGTAACTTGCTGGAAAAAACTCGGACCCTGCATATGGCGACTATAGATAATAATGGTATACCGTCCGCAAGCTACGCACCCTATGCCAGAAATGAACAGGGTAATTTCAATATATACACCAGCCGACTCTCAAAACATACGCTGGATTTACTCCGGAACCCCCGCGTCTCAATAATGGTGATCGAAGACGAACAGGATACTCACCAGATGTTCGCCCGAACCCGAGTTACTTTTTCCTGTAAAATCAAAGTTATTGAACCTACGGTTGGTTGTTATGAAACGATCCTTAAAACGCTGGAAAAGCGTTTTGGGAATATCGTTGAAACTCTATGCAGCCTACCGGACTTTGTGCTTTTTGAATTAGTCCCTGAATCAGGCCGTTTCGTTGTAGGATTTGGGCAGGCGTTCGATTTGGTTGGTGATAAATTGCAGCATTTTGTGCCGGTTAAGGCTGGTTCATCGTAAAATTACTGCTCATCTTTTATGGGTTATTTAGGGTTTGAGGTACTAGCGACCGCATTGTTCAAAGACGGCGAATTATCGCGTGCTCGCTCCGCCAAGCTTGCGGACATGACGTTGGTCGATTTCATTGCCCATGTGTCCCGTTTGGGTATCCCGGTTATCAATCAAACCGCTGAAGAAGTGCAACAGGATATGGACACGTTGGATCAATGGTTAATGGAAACCTAAGGGGGAAAGTGTAAAGAGAACAGGGCTACAAAGTACTGGCGCAACGAAACCCAATGTTATTGTTCCTGTTCCTGGGATTGTTCCTGTTGCGAATAGAGGCCCGAAGATTCTCCGGATTGTTGTTCCACGAACCGCCACGAATACGACCTTTATCCCCCTCGAAATGACGATCAAGACCGTCAAATTCAAGCCTGTTTAGCCTATCGTACTTTGGATAGACCCTCTATTTATATCTCATATGCCTAGGATTTTACCGGTTATCGGCAAAGTGTAAAAGAGCAAAGGGAAAAGTGCTACGGAGTCCTGGCGCAACGAAACCCAATGTTGTCGATCCCGTACCCGGGATTGCTCCTGTTGCGATTAGAGGCCCGAAGATTCTCCGGAAAGCTGCTCCACGAACCGCCACGAATGATTTTACAATCCCCTACCTTGCCAGAATAATCGTGCTGATACCAATCCGAGTCTTGTCCAATATGAAATGGCCCTGAAGAGGGGGGTAATTTCTAACGTGAAATGGCCCTGAAACCGAGAACAGATCATAAATTGAGGTTAACTTACGCTTCAGAAGTGTCAAGGAGATTCCTCCGCTACGCTACAAACTCCTCCTTGACACCTCTTCCGCTCCAGTTAAAAGGTTATTCATGATCTGTTCCCAATTTCAGGGCCATTTATAGATTGGAATAGACTTGCCACCCACTCCCATACGTTTCCACTCATGTTATGCAATCCGTAACTATTCGGTTGGAATCTTGTAACAGGGGCTGTGTCTTCAAAACCGTCAATCGGTTTTCCGTCATTGTCTTTCGCATCGCTATTGGCCTTCAACCCTGCATCGCCTGCATCATTACCAAAAGAATATTGGTAGCCTTCAGGCCCACGCGCTGCCTTTTCCCATTCGTTTTCGGTCGGCAGTCGTTTATTTTCTTTGGATTTGCAGTACGCCCAAGCTTCATACCAGCTGACGCCAACTACCGGATAATCGTCCTGATTGAATCGATCCTCGTTAAGGTGGCGGGGAAGCTTGGGTTCCAGTCCTTCTACGAATGCCCATCCTTCCTCGGTCCATAATTTGCGATTCTGGTAGCCTTGCTCGTCAATGAATTCCTGGAACGCGCGATTGCTAACTTCGGTATTATCGATATAAAATCCCTTCACATGAACATCATGGGGTTTCTCGCCAGACGCTATCCCGTCACTCTCATTTTTGTCCCCCATTCTGAACCAACCCGGCGGGATATACACCATATCTTCCGGAATCTCCTTCGGCGACATCGTAATCGCCACGGTAACTTTGTCGTCTAGTCCTTCGATATGAACCGGAAATTTCTGCGGCACGGGTTTTGTCCATGCGGTGAGCACATAGTCCGCGGGACCTTCCAGACCAAGCGTTTCGCCGGTTAATTCGACAACACCGGGTGGAAACTTTTCATTGTCCTCGTAGTGATGAATTCGCTCCACGGACAATGGCGCGGTGGCTACGTTCTCGATTACCAATTGCCCCACCTTGTTCTCCACCCGATATAGGGTATCTAAGGTTTCTTCGCTATTCCGCCATACATAAACCGCGATAGCCAGTGCACCAGCAATCACGATACCGATAATCCCATAATGAATCAGACCAACCCGAAAACTCTTCCCCAACAACTCATTCTCACGAGCATTCCTTTTAATATCCGAATACCGCCGAATCTTGAGCACCTCCCCCAGCGGTATCCGGGTTTTTTTATCCATCGCGTAGCGGTGCAGATACTGCCGGAATGAGAAATTCGCTTTTTTAACCTCGTCCATGTCCTGACCCGGTAGGGCATTGATTTTGTCAATCAAATACTCGTGCATGAATTCATAGCGCCATGGCTCTTCATCCTGGATTTCACGGATCAAACGGGCTTTCACGAAACTGGCTAAAATGCCTTCAACCAGGTTTTGATTTTTCCGTGTACGTTCGCTGATCTGTGCCATGGTCAAAGCCAGCTTGGTATTGTCGTCGGAAATCATGCTGCACAATACCTGCTTCACGTCCTGTTCATGGCCCGCCAGCCGCATGACATCTTGCAGATAGCTGTTGACCAGGGCTTCCTTACCGCCGATGGCATCGTATTTTTCGGCATTAAATACCCGTCTGCGCTGCATCTGCTGACAAACAATCTGCAATTCGGTCGGCATAACCCGGTCATTGACCGCCAGGTCGCTGGCGACACGGGCGTTCAATCCGGCTTCAAACGGCAGATCGACGCGCTCAACCGAACGCTGGATAATATCCGCGGCCTGTCCGGTATCAAAATTCCGTAATTGAAAGACTTTGCGGGTCGACAGTGGCTCGTCGATCGCATTTTTGAATTCAAGGATGCGCGCCAGAAAATCCTCGCGCAGCGAGAACAAAAACTTCAGGGATAGTTCGCTGTCGTTATAGCAGTCCGCGACAAACCCGATGAATGACTCGCGGGATTTTTCGGTCGAAGCGTGAATAAAAAATTCTTCGAATTGATCGCAACACAACACCAAGGTTTTTTCAGTCTGCTGGGCGACCTCTTGCAGGAAGGCTTTCAAACTGTCGTGACCCGGCAGTTCCAGGCCGCTGGCTTTACCGACCGATTTCCTGATCACACTATCGGGATTATCCAGCAACCTGAGGTAAACCGGCAGATAGCCTTGTTCGGTGAGTTTCGGAATCAAACCCGCTTTCAACAGCGATGTTTTGCCGCTGCCCGACTCGCCGCTCAATACACCGAATCGGAAATCGCTGTGACAAACCATCTGATTCAGTTCACCAATATCGGTACCGCGACCAAAAAAGCGGTCCCGATTTTTCTCCTCAAACGAATTCAGTCCGATGAATGCGGAATCGCTGATCTCATCGGGAAGTTCTTTCTTCGTGTTTTTATGTTGACGGTAATAAATCCAACCCAGAGCAGCTACAACGATCAGAGTGGACATCGCCGCCGCGGCGATCTCATCAAAACTCTGAGTTGTGAGAAAGGTAACGGCAGATGTTACGATCCCGAAAACCAGAATAAAAAGATTCTTTGTCTCGGTCAGCGAGTTAACCAAGCCGGAAACCGTCATTTTTGGCTGCTTATTCTTATCATCCGGCATGATTAAAATCCTTCGATAAAGCTTTTTAGATTAGTGGTCTTTTAGTTCACTATTTTAATCGGACAAAGGTAATATCTTCGGTTTTAACGGATTTTTTGAATTTCCGCGGAATCAATGCAAATCAAGCCGTCAAACCATAAAAAGACACGACTATTTTTCCCTGACAAAACATCAGCTTATTTATCCAAAACATAAACCCAATCCCGCCCCCCACAGACTTCTTGGGAATCAACAAGATGTTTATCATAAGGAGCAAAAAGCTCTTTCAAACTCTCCGGATTAAACCGGAAATGATTGTTTGACATGCCGTTCGGATCCGTACCCCAGGCGACAATGGATGCAATCCATGACCAGCGCGATTGAGTAAGACTCAACACCGATTCGGAAATAATCAACCGTTGTTCGGCTGCTTCGAACAATTGGGATAAAACAGCTTCTATATTCGGATAGAACTGAAATAAACTGACTTGGCAGACGACAATTTGAGCGCGGGGTAATTTATCCTGGGTTAAATCGAATTGCTCGACTGGACGCCCCTGGTTTTGGGCGGCGGACACAAACGCCGTACTTTGATCCAAACCCTTATAACCGACTGAACTTTGCAAGTATTTGGAAAGGGTCCCATCACCACAGCACACATCGAGCACCTCCGCCCCTTCCGGTATCCAACGGGAAACCGCCTCAAACCGCTCCCGGCGGTGGGACCGGTAGACCAAGGTCATGAGGGTGCGGTAGAACCAACTGCTTTCGTAGAGTATTGTCATATTGGGAAAAGTTTAACGGGCTAAGTATTAAGATTGCAAATTTAAGTCCACTGGTCGACCCATGAACAAACGTCTATTCGATTCACAATATCCAGCCCTTTGTGTATGATAGTGGTTAGGGGAGCGGTAACGGTTAAATGAGTATTTTTAGTCGATAAGCGATGGAACCTGTCGACCTGTTAGTACAAATTCGGATGTATAAAATATTTATCCTGTTTCCATCTTGGAGTAACGGAACAATAAATCGAAACGGATAGCCATAATAACGAGAATCGATATGAGAATACTTTTGGTATACCCTAAAATGCCCTACGCGTTTTGGTCGATGCACCATGTATTGAAGGTGGCGGGCAAAACCGCCAACTATCCGCCCGTGGGTTTACTCACCATCGCGGCCATGTTGCCGGTGGCGTGGGAGAAGCGATTGATCGATTTAAATCTGTATACACCCCTCACCGACCAGGATCTTGAATGGGCCGATTATGTGTTTATCGGGGCCATGAATGTACAGGCAACGTCGGTTCGGGAGATTATCGAGCAATGTCAAAAAGCCGATGTACAAATTGTTGCCGGTGGCCCGCTGTTTACCCATGAATACAAAGATTTTCCGGGAGTTGATCACTTTGTGCTGAACGAAGCTGAATTGACCCTGCCCCGTTTTTTGAAAGATCTGGAGAATGGCTGCGCAAAGCCGGTCTACGGAACTCCGGAAATGGCCGACGTTCATGAAACACCCATTCCTCTTTGGGAACTTGCGGATATGAAAAAGTACGGGTTTGCGATCGTACAATATTCGCGGGGGTGCCCGTACATGTGTGATTTTTGCGATGTAACCGCGCTATTTGGCAGAAAACCGAGGACTAAGACGCCTGAACAAATTATTGCTGAACTCGAAGCGTTGGGAGATATTGATCAGTATGACCTTGTGGTCTTCGCCGATGACAACCTGATCGGCAACAAAGTAATACTCAAAAAGGAGCTACTGCCCGCCCTGATTAAATGGCGGAAAGAGAAAAACCGCCTGGTCGGATTCGCCACCCAACTGACCATCAACCTGGCGGACGATGACGAACTTATGGAGATGATGCTGGAAGCCGGTTTCAGACATATTTTCGTCGGTATTGAAACCCCCGACGAAGACAGTCTTATTGCCATCAAAAAAGGCCAAAACGCACGTCGAAACATGCTCGACAATGTTAAAAAACTTCATCGCAATGGGTTTATCGTGACCGCGGGCTTTATTGTGGGTCTCGACACCGATACCCCGGATATCTTTCAAAAACAAATCGATTTTATCCAAGACAGTGGCATCGTGGTTGCCGGTGTTAGCGTGCTTAAGGCGCCGCCCGGCACCGAACTTTATAATCGAATGAAGCGCGAGGGGCGATTGGTCTATCAATTCGATTTTCATGAAAGTCAGACCAATATCATTCCCAAAATGGATGTTGACGTTTTAAGCGCGGGATACAGGCGGATTCTGGAATATATTTGTTCACCCAAACACGTTTACGAACGGGCTAAAAACTTTTTGGAGGAACACAACGCACACCGTGTCAGTTATGACGCAGGTTATAAACTCAGCCATATACCGGTCATGGCGCGTTTCTTCGGCGTCTTTCTTAGGATGATTTATCACGTCGGCATTCGCGGCGAACAGCGGCATTACTTTTGGAAACTGGTAAGGTGGGCATGGAAAAATAAGCGTGAGAATCTTGATCTCGCCATCTTCTTCGGGATTTGGATGAAGGAATTCCACAACATGTTCCAAAATTACGAAGCTTCCGGGCATTTCGATATTTATAAGGTATCAATGAGCTTGGCCAATCAAAAAAATACCGCCATTCCGGTAAAAGAGCTGTCGGCGGTGGCCATTAATACAGTCGGGCAATAACTCTAACCCGAAATCTATTATCGTAAAACGGTTCGTGAAACAGGTCGTTAAAATATTCGGGTTGGTCCTGATATTTTGCGCAATCGGTGGGTGTAATGACGCCGTTGTAAATTCTAATCCCAGATCGAATCTTACTAAGTTCAATGGTACATGGGAACTGGTGGGACAAACCCAGGTTGCGTCTCCCGATGCAGTCAGTGAATGCGGATACGGTATAGGCGGCGGTGATTTTAGAATATCCGGTACAATAGTCGACGGCGGGTTTACCGATAATTCAGGTTTCTCCTACGTTTTAGAAGGAACAATTGATGAATTGGGCAAAATGTCGGGCGCTTTCACTTACGTCGGCTATGACGCCGCCACATTCGATGGCCATTTATCGTCCAGCGAAGGCAAGGGAACTTGGAAGGACATCTACGATTGTCCAGGCACTTGGCAAGTGAAAAAGACGGAACAGAACGCCCTCGCGGAAAACAAATCCTAATTCAAGGGATAAACCCTCGAAGGATTGGCGCTGGCAAAATCCAAAATAACCAATGGAAGTTTCCTTTTCGGCGCTAAAAAGAAAAATCCCTAAAGACTTTCTACTTCCAGTACTTTCCGGAATTTTCATCGGCACCAGTTATATCCCCTTCCCTCCCTGGGCTTCGCTGTTTTGCTTTGTTCCGTTGTGGCTGTTTTGGACACGGCAAAAGAGCCTGAAAAACGTTCTTCTCGGTGGTTGGCTAGCCTCTTTTATATTCACGCTTATCGGCTTCAACTGGGTATCCCACTTGCTTCATGAGTTTGCTCATTTGCCAGCGCCACTCGCTGTTTTTGGCATGCTGGTTTTCGCTTCGGTTGCTCATTTGTTCGTTCCTCTGGCGGGCGGCTTATGGTTTTGGGGGCAAACCAAATTTCAATGGTCGGCAAGGATTTCTCTAGGCATCATGGTGTTATTGACCGTTCTGTCGGAAACCTATTCCCTAACCCTTTTCGATTGGAATTTCGGTTATTCCTGGTATGGTTCGGGGATTCCGATTTACCATTGGGCTGAAATAATCGGCTTTAGCGGTCTGAGTTCGGCGACACTACTTTGCAATCTACCGCTTTTTCTGGCCTGGAATAAACGCAAACAAATCTCGGGTAAGATTTTGTTGGCGGCGGTAGTGGGCGGATTCGGCGTATTTAACGTGGGAGGCTTATACCTAAAAAACCGGCTTCCTGAACCCGATACATCCCTTAATGTGCTGCTGGTGCAAGGCAATATTGGGAATGAGGAGAAAATGGCCGCCGAACTGGGTCGTGGATTTCGTAGCGAGATTATTAACCGGTATTTCAGCCTCACCGACCAAGGGCTTATAAAGCACTTGGATAGTAACATTGATTTCGCTATCTGGCCCGAGGCCGCGTTCGCTGCATTGTTGGGTATTGATCATTTGCGGGGCCGCTATGCGAGAGCATTAAAACGCTACCTTACCGAACGTCGGCTAGCCCTGATTACAGGCGCCTATAGTACGGAACGTCAATCGGGGTTCATTACCAACTCGTTATTTTTTTTGGATAATACCGGTAAAATTGTACCGCCGCATTACAGCAAGACAATATTGTTGGCCTTCGGTGAATACATCCCCGGTGAAAGCATGTTTCCACAAATTCGTGAGTGGCTGCCGCCCATCGGACAATATGCACGAGGTCCCGGCCCAACGGTTTTGCTAAAGTGGAAGGGTTTCAATATCGGACCACAAATTTGCTACGAAAGCCTGTTTCCCGGATTTTCCCGGGGTCTTGCGAATTTGGGAGCGCAATTTATCGTCAACGTAACCAACGATTCCTGGTACGGTACCTGGCAAGAACCCTATCAACATATGGTCATGACATTGGCCAGAGCCGTTGAATATCGGCGTCCGGTTATCAGGGCGACCAATACCGGCATTTCCACCGTTGCATTGGCCTCCGGAAAAACCCTGGAAAGATCCCCTTTACATCAAGACTGGACTGGTCTTTACACAGTCCCCTACCTTAAAGACCCAAAGGCCACTTTCTATCAAAAATGGTATGGCGTGGTTCCCACGATACTTTGGACCAGTTTGACTATTTTTCTACTTGCGGGAATGAGGAAATCTCTTGGGAAAAAATCCAATTTCGAGAGAGCATCATAGCTATTGGTTGGCAATGTATATTCGATACATATCATTGGAAAATTTGAGTAGCGTCATGGGAATGACAGATCACACCGTGCAAGATCCCGAAATTATTCCTCAACCGAGCCGTATTTCGATTCCCAAACCAGCTCCAGTTTTTTGATAATCGCTGGATAAACAAGTAACTTTCTAAAGGGTTCGATGAGCGCCATATAAATAGGCGTTATTCTGCTGGTGTTTTTAACATAGATGGCCCAGTAGACAGTATAGCCTTCAGCCGTTTTCTCCATTGCCATCAGCGAAAATACGTGCACGGTGGCGTTGATGATTTCATCCAAGGCTTCATTTTCGAATTCGTAGAGAGCATGAAATGAACCCATGACGGGAGTCCCGGGTTGAACTCTTGAATGCTCAAGTTCATTTTTCGTCAATCCTTTAGCGTACGAAGAAACCGTAATTCGATTTTCTTCATTGTCCCACGAAAATAAATCGCCCAGAGCGTTGCGAAGCTTGAACAATTGCTCCACGACCGGCCCAAGGTCCTTAATCCGATCCTCTGACCAAAGCTCGCGGAAATCCCGAAGTTTGTGTTCTCCATTTCCCGCCGACAGCCGAAATACCCAAACGTCGGATAAAGGAACATCCGCCAACAACGCATGCACCCGCAGCTCTTTTCTTTGAAATTCAGTTTTTGATATTTGCATCCGCCCGCGTTCCTCAACCCTATAAAATTTACTTGCGACAATAAGCGCCGCCATTCCAACGACTGCAATACCAAACAGGCCAACCAATAAAACAAACAGACGGCGGCTATTGTTGAGCATTTGGGAAACTAAATCCATTCTCGCGACTTACACATAAGAACGCAATAATCGTCGAAATCCAGAAAAATCCGGTAGTGAGCACTACCCGCCTCTCAGCATGCCGCGAATGGACAACGAAGGGTAAGTTGGTCGTCGATTAGCTGAGTATTCTTCGATCAGCGCGCCCACGGCATTATCGGAACGGCGGTTACGCTGTTTTTTGGAGATCCCTCGACGACACGATCACTGTAAACCAGATATATTAGGGTGTCCCGCTTAGAATCATAGAAACGAACCACTTGCAGGGTTTTAAACACAAGAGACGTTCGTTTTTGAAAAACCTCGTCACCGTCCAGTTTGCCGCTTTTAATGTCGTCTTTGAGGGATATTGGACCGGTTTGACGACAAGCGATCGATGCGTCCGAGGTATCTTCGGCGAGACCAACCGCCCCGGACAGTCCTCCGGTTTCCGCCCGGCTAAGATAGCACGTTACGCCGGGTACTTTTTCATCGTCAAAGGCTTCGATTGTTATCTTATCGTCCGGTCCCAACAATTTAAATTTTGTGTCGACATGTCCTATCCTCTCGGCCATAACCGGCAATGGGTTAAATGCGATTAGAGTCAATAGGAACCCAAGACGAAGTTTTTTGAAAAGCATCATTATCACCAAAAATTAATGAAACAAAATATATCCGTTCACGGTTGTTAGTTGACGGCTTTCCAAAAATCCATATGGCGCCCGCAGCATTCTCGATATCGTTCTCAGCTTTTAACACCCCTAAACCGTTAACCGATACCCGTGAACAGTTACAATAAAACCAAACCGAGTATGACTTGAGTAGTATATTAACATTAGGGCTGATATAGCCTCATATTTAATCTATTTCAGCTAAGGCACGGTCCTGGTAGGTCTGAAAGAGTTTTTGGCAGAATTTGTCCCACACGTCACAAACCACCAAAGTTTTCTCATCCATCTCCAAAAGATTGGGATGAGACAAAAGGTCATACATTTCATCGCCGAGTTCTTTGATTACACTGTAATCACAGCCCGCAAGAATATCCCGCACAAACTCCGCGGGCTGATACCCGTCAAGCGCCTGTTGCCAGTCACGGTGGATCTGGCTAAGCAGTACATTCCGCGGGCCTTCCCATAATTCATTGATAATTGCATCGCGAAATAACCTCGGAAGAGATGAAAAATCTTCCATCACCCCATGCCCGCCAAATACCGATAAGGCGGTGCGGAGAACATCGACGGCATCGGACGAAGCCGTAATTTTCTGGAGCATGATCAATTGCCGGACTTTGAATCGTTGCTTCTTCATCGTTTCGGAATCAGCGGTAACAACGCCGCCTTTTAATCCGTCTTCCAGTTTAAGAAACACACTGTAAAGCTTAAAGGCTCCAGCGGTTGTCCGCTTCGCGGCGTTTTGAATTGATGTGATTTGGCGGGCCAACATCGGAAATTTACCGATTGGAAGACCGAATGCACTTCTGAACTCACTGTATTTTTTAGCTTCGCGCGCTGCCCGGGTCATGCTGGCCGCGGCCGATAAACCTACCGTCAAACGCGAATAGGTCAGAACAATACCGACAACGTTCGCGATACCTTTGTCGAGTGCTCCAATCGGATAAGCGACGGCGCCATTAAAGGTTATTTCGCCGGTAGTCAATTCACTGGTGCCTAATTTCCATTTAAGCCGATCAATGGTGTACCCATTTCTTATCTCTTTCCGTTTGTTACCGGGCAGCCAGGACGGCACGATAAAAAGCCCCACCTTTTCACTGCCCACGGGTTTAGCGGTAACTACGGCGTAATCGGCATGGGTCGCGGAACAAAAAAATTTGGTTCCGTATAACCGCCAAGATTCTCCCTTCGGAACTGCTTCCAGTAAATTTGCGGCGACATCGGATCCCCCCTGAATTTCCGACAGATATTGGGCGCCGACGCCAAAACCGCCATTTATTCCATTTTTGCAGTGCTTAAGTATGGCTTTCGTTTCCGGGGTGTCGGCATAGACTTCAAGCAAGGCTACAAGCCCTTCCGTACACGTTAGAGGGCAGGAAATACAGGCTTCTCCATTTTGGTAAACGAGATACATTTTCAGCAGCCGCGTCCAGGGTGAAGTTTTTCCGGAAAACAATCCTTCCAAAAAAATTTCCTTTTCCATTATTTCGGTCTCAACCGGTCGAACAATTCGATCTATTCGGTGGTGATGCCCGTCATAGTGGATAATGGAGGGCCTGTTGTCAGGCCTTGAGATGGTTTCCGCCATGTCGCGCCACCGAAACGAGACTTTAGACGATAGCTCACGGGCTTCTCGATCTACTTGTTCCCAATGTTCTCCAGCAAAATGCTTAACGACTTTTTGGATAAAGGGATCGTCTCGATAGTAATCAAAAGTGTTTCTCCACTCGAGAAAGGTGTCGAAGTTGTAGGGATTTTTAGGATCGGGCAAAGACATTAACTACTACCGTCTGGTAGGAATTGGGAGCATCCTATTGCGTAACGTGACAAATGGCTCTTCCTATCTTAAAGCAAGCTCGCTCCCGAAGCGAACGATAGTGTTTTTCGTTTTGGCCGTTTCCCTTGACAGAGCGCGGAATCCCTGGCTACATTGATCTATATATCAATTATACATATATAGAATAAAGTGGACCCATGGGTCCACTTTAATTTACAACACGTGACTCTGATTGGAATTTCCTCCATTTCCATTGGAGAATTATTGTCCGGATTTAAAGCGGGAAATAGACAAGATATTAATCGCAAGGAACTGAATCTGTTTCTAGATTCACCTCGCGTTTGTCTTTATGACGTTAATGAGATTAAGCGACCCTCTTTCAAGCTGTCGCAACGCGGTTATCGACGATTTAGACCATCGAATAACTACATTTAAAAGGATACTCGTTCGCTATCCACGTCCGATACAAACTGTGATCGGTTCCGCAAAAAGCTATATCCAAAAGACTACTCTTAAGTAATTCCCAATCCATTACGATAAACGAAATGATCAATCAAAGTTTTAAATTACTTCTAATCGCTTCGACCTTTATTTTAAACGGCTGTGCCATCGCCCTGATAGGCGGCGCTGGTGTTGGCGGTTACTACCTTGGCGAAGATGAAAGATCGATTGGCCAAATCACCGACGATGCGTCAATCACCGTAGTCATTAAAACGGAACTCATCCGTGATAATGATATAAAAGCTTTGGATATTGATGTGGATACGTATCGTGGCGTGGTTGTACTAAATGGACATGTCCCAAGCAAGAAACTCGCTACTCGCAGTGTCAAGCTGGCTTCGGCGACCACCGGTGTGAAGAAAGTAGTTTCGAAGTTGGTTGTTATCCATTAAGAGTCTGTAAAACATTACGTTTTTACATTCCACCTCCGTTTAAGCTTTCCCTAAGCTTAAACCCACAGCCCTTTCTTTCGTACCTCAGATTAAAATAATCAAACTAAGACCGTCAGAACAGCTCTCGAATTTCAAAAAGATTAGGCCTTCCGAAAACTAAATTAAAAAGGCTTGTATTCTCACTTTAATCCGCGTTTAATCAGCGTTTAATCAGCGTTGATAGTAGGCAATAATCATTTGCCGACGCAAGCTGTTATTGGTATAACGAAAATCTTTGTTACCGATGTAGTAGCGCCCGTTTAATATTCTCCACCTTCAACCAAATAAAAAAAATGGCGACCTCTGCCTCCATCCAACCCACGATTGATTTTCTTCTCGTCGAACATGCTATCGTAGTTATCCATATTGAGGGCGACTGGATCATGGGTAACACTTTACCCTCTATCGAAGAAGTCGTGGCGGCGATAGATACGACGTATAGTGCCCAAGGTATTCAATTCAACACCGATAGACTCAATCGTTGGGATAGCCGGTTACTGAATTTTTTGATAAAAATTATCGATTATTGCAACAATCAAACAATCGGTATTGATCAAGCGGGAATACCGCCTGGCCTGCGAAGTTTAGTCCAGCTCGCCTACGCTGTTCCCGAACGTAAAGAAGTCCGGCGTGTAACATCTGAACGATCAGGACTCTCCAAAATCGGTATTCGGTTAGCCGAAATGGGTCAGGAAGCAAAACGGATGTTAGATTTCGTTGGCGAAACCTTTCTTGTTTTAGTTGCGTTTTTTCGGGGAAAAGCGCATTACCGAACCCGTGACCTCGGGCTAATGCTAGAAGAATGCGGTCCTTCCGCACTTCCAATCATCACTTTGATCAGTATTCTGGTTGGCTTGATTTTGGCCTTTATTGGCGCCGTGCAACTCAGGACGCTTGGTGCTCAGATATTTGTCGCCAATTTGGTTGGATTGGGTATGACCCGCGAAATGGGCGCTATGATGAGTGCGGTAATCATGGCTGGACGCACTGGTGCCGCATTTGCCGCCCAGTTGGGCGCTATGCAGGTTAACGAAGAAATCGACGCGCTCCGCACGATGGGGATTTCTCCCATGGAATTTTTGGTATTGCCCCGGCTGCTGGCTTTGATTCTTATGCTGCCTTTGTTATGTCTTTACGCCGATTTTATGGGAATATTTGGCGGATTTATCGTAGGCGTCGGATTGCTCGACCTATCGGTAACCGAATATTATTATCAGACTAAAGCAGCCATGGGGCTGAATGATTTTGCGGTGGGCTTGATCAAAAGTGTGATTTTTGGTGTGTTGGTCGCACTTTCGGGATGTTTACGCGGCATGCAATGTGGCCGAAGTTCAGCGGCGGTCGGAGCAGCCGCCACTTCCGCGGTAGTGACTGCTATCGTGGCAATCGTGATCGCCGATGCGATCATGACCTTGGTTTATGATGCGATTGGCCTATGAACAAACACGGCAATGTAACGGTAATTGGAAGTTTCGTTGTCGGTGCGATCGTTTTGGCGGTTGTCAGCATCCTGATATTCAGTAAACAACAAATATTCATGGAAAAGGATCAATATGTTGTTTATTTTGAAGGTTCCGTAGGTGGTTTAAAAATTGGGGCGCCCGTTAAGTTAAAGGGTGTACAAATCGGTACCGTGACGGATATCGAGGTACAATTCGATACGGTGATGAAAAAGGTGCTGACGCCGGTGTTTTTGGAAATCAACCCGAATATGGTTGCACCGGTCCGTGATGGATCTAAGCGAGAATTTGACATCGACACCTTGATCGAATATGGGTTGCGCGCGCAATTGACCTTATTCAATATGATGACCGGTCACCTCTACATTGAGGTGGATTTTCTACCGGATACTCCGATTAAACTGATAGGTTCTAATTCGGAAATTCCAGAAATTCCGGTTGTACCGTCCAATTCCGAAGAAATCCAAAACACCATAACCAAAGTTATTAGTGACGTTCGTGAATTACCTTTACGGGAAATGTTCAACAGCCTTTTAAAAACCGTTGTACAGATCGAAAAACTGGTGACATCCGATGAATTAACCGCCAGCGCGGAAAATCTTGACCGCACGATAAGCCGCATCGAACGCTTGGTATCCCGCGTCGATAGCAAGATTGACCCGCTTTCTATTCAATCCGATGCGGTCGTAAACGAGCTTCGTGATTTAATACAAGCTCTCAATCGCCAGACGGATCTATTGGGTTCAGCAACAAACGAAACCCTTAGCGCCACACGAAAAGCAGCTGATCAGTTCAACTCAACATTGGTTGCCGTGGAAAATTCGGCCAATTCCAATTCACCCCTTTATACCCGGATTGACGGTACCCTACGCGATGTATCGGCGGCGGCGCGATCGGTCAAGATTATGGCTGACACTATTCAGCAACACCCGGAATCGTTGGTTTACGGTAAAGCTCGTTCTGGAATTGACTAAGAAATCACTCCTTACACGAACAGCGATAACAAAAATATTATCAAAATCCCTACCCCTGGAAAGCTATAAAGTGTTGAGAGATCTGCTGTCAGGGCTCCCGCAAAATCGTTAGATTACAACGATCGATAACAGTCATGCCCAACCCAACTGCTTCGGAAACCAAATAACTGAAATGGAGATTAAGCTCGGGTGTCCCACCGGTCAGGTCTAAAGTTTCGATGTTAGTGGGACGGGCCAGTTCCAGAATTTGTTCGATCGTTTCCATCTCCATTTGTTCTTTTCTTGTCGGTCCTGCGTTAACATGACAATGCAAGCAAGACATGTTGCACAGGTAACCGAGATTGATCCGCGGTGTCGTCAAATTTCGGCGGTGGATCGATGGAACGTCGGTCTGTTCAATTAACGGTAATATTGCGTGCATGCTTAAAACGCTACGCTTTGCGCAAGGTTATGGACTCTGTTAGTTCCTGAAATATTATATGATTGTACTAGGTATCGAAACTTCCTGTGACGAAACAGGGGTTGCTGTTTACGATTCGAAACTCGGACTTTTAGGTCATCGGGTCTATAGCCAAGTGGTCATTCATGCGGAATACGGCGGTGTCGTGCCGGAATTGGCTTCACGGGACCATATTAGAAAAGTCGTACCGTTAATTCGGCAAATGATCGCGGAGGCCGATCTGGATGCTCACAAAATCGATGGTATTGCCTACACGGGGGGGCCGGGTTTAGTGGGTGCATTGCTTGTGGGTGCGACGGTTGCCCGGAGTTTGGCTTGGGCCTGGAACGTTCCCGCGGTTGCCGTCCACCATATGGAAGGGCATTTATTGGCTCCCATGCTGGAGGTGGATGCGCCGGAATTTCCCTTCGTGGCGTTGCTGGTTTCCGGGGGGCATACCCAACTCGTACAGGTCCAGGGAATAGGCCAATATGGTTTATTAGGAGAGTCTCTGGATGATGCCGCCGGTGAAGCCTTCGATAAAATCGGCAAATTGCTTGGATTGACTTATCCCCAAGGACCGGCGCTGGCCCAATTGGCCGAAAGCGGCGATCCACAAAAGTATAATTTTCCACGGCCCATGGTGAATCGCCCAGGATTGGATTTCAGTTTTAGCGGTTTGAAGACTTTCGCCATGAATACTTTTAATCAAACCGACAAAGGCCGGCAGGCCAAAGCGGATATTGCATGGGCTCTACAAGAAGCCATCGCCGATACCTTGGTCATTAAGAGTAAACGGGCATTGAAACAAACCGAAATGCAGCGTTTGGTAGTTGCCGGTGGTGTCAGCGCAAACTTCAGAATACGAACAAAATTATTCGAAATGGCCGAAACATTAAAAGCAAAAGTGTATTTTCCGAAACTGGAGTTTTGTACCGATAACGGCGCGATGATTGCCTATGCCGGTTGTCAACGTTTATTAGCGGGGCATGCTGATCCGCTGGAGATTAAAGCCGTGCCGAGGTGGCCATTGGAGGATTTACCGAAGGTATAACTCCAACTCAACATGAGATACGATAGTGTGGACGGGAGGTGCGATTTCATTGGAGTAAATGCATCAAAATTTGTATTTGTTCACGGTTACAAATAAAGCTGCCCTCGTTTTTTGTTTGAAAGGTTCGCTTTAATTAGCTTGGATAGACTCCGCGCTGTCCCAGCGCTACGCGTTTCCGCCGCGATCTTTTTCAACGGTTTTCTCACTTACTAGAACTAATGCCGAAAATGCCGCATCCCCGTGAACACCATGGCCATACCGTGTTCATTGGCGGCGGCGATGGCCTCGTCATCGCGCATTGATCCGCCCGGTTGGATGATTGCGGAAATACCGGCTTTCGCGGCGGAATCGATACTGTCTCGGAACGGGAAAAAAGCATCGGAAGCCATAACCGATCCTTTGACTTGCAAGTTCTCGTCCGACGCCTTTAGCGAAGCAACTATCGCGGAATAGACGCGGCTCATCTGCCCGGCGCCAATACCGATGGTTTGAAGGTTTTTGCAATAGACGATGGCATTGGATTTGACGAATTTTACTGTTTTCCAAGCAAATAGCAGGTCCTGAAGTTCCTGATTATTAGGAGTGCGATTACTGACGATTTTAAGTTCATGTTCGGTGACACTACCTAAATCCCGGTCTTGCACCAGAAGACCACCGGCAACCCGTTTAAAGTCCCAATCGGGTTGCGGAGTATTAGGCCATTGGCCACAGCTTAATACCCGTACGTTTGTTTTGGTGTTTAAAATTTTTAATGCATCATCGCTGATTACCGGCGCGATGATGACTTCGAAGAACTGCCTTTCGATAATGGCTTTTGCCGTTTCAGAATCCAAGCTTTGATTAAACGCGATAATACCCCCAAACGCCGATGTCGGATCAGTGGCATAGGCTCTGTTGTAGGCTTCCAACAGCGTTTGTCCGATGGCTACACCGCAGGGATTGGCGTGCTTGACGATGACGCAGGCGGGATCTCCCGGAAATTGTTTGACGCATTCGAGAGCCGCGTCGGTATCGGCGATATTATTATAGGAAAGTTCTTTACCCTGTAATTGGTGAGCCGAGGAAATAGTTCCCGATTTTAAATTAGATTCTAAATAAAACGCTGCTTTTTGGTGAGGATTTTCCCCGTAACGCATGGATTGGGTATGGCTAAACTGTAAGTTTAGTGAGTTCGGGAAATCGCTTTGGTTGTGCTTATTCAAATAGGCTGCAATAGCCGAATCGTAGCGTGCGGTATGTTCAAAGCTTTTTCGGGCCAGATTGAAACGCATTTCTTTGGAAACAATACAGTCATGAGTCTTGAGTGTTTCGATGAACGAGCCATAGTCTTCAGGATCGACAAGGACACTCACGGATGCGTGGTTTTTTGCCGCGGCCCGGATCATGGTGGGTCCGCCGATGTCAATATTTTCAATTGCGGTTGCGAGATCGCAATTTGGGTCGGCGATGGTTTGCTCGAAGGGATAAAGGTTTACAACGACCAGGTCGATTGCTTTGATGTCATGCTGCTCCATGACCGATTCATCGGTGCCGCGGCGGCCCAGGATGCCGCCGTGGACTTTGGGGTGCAGGGTTTTGACACGGCCATCCATCATTTCCGGAAAGCCGGTGTATTCTGAAATCTCTACTACGGGAATATTGTTTTGGGCCAACAAGTTTGCCGTTCCGCCCGTCGATATAATTTCTATCCCCAGTTCGTTCAAGCCTTGGCAGAATTGAACGATATCGGTTTTATCAGATACGCTGACGAGCGCCCGTGAGATTTTGGGTTGCATATTGAATGGATTACTGGTAAGCGTGGAACAAATCGAGTGCGTGATCGACTACCAACCAATGGCTTTTTCTTCAAACACTAACTTGATGAGTGGGATCATTTAATATCGTATTGAATCATTTTTTTACGTAAGGTGCTCCTGCTCAGACCCAAGGCATTGGCTGCTTTTGTTTGGTTCTGATTAGTATGTTCCAGAACCGCTTCGACCAGCGGTTTTTCGACTTCACCAATGACCAAGGCATAGAGCCCATTTGGCGGGTGGCCATTTAGTTGCTCAAAATAATGGTCTACCGACAAACGTACATATTCGCTCAGGGTAATATCCCCATCGCGCCGGGTTTTGAGCGTAATCGTTTGGTCATCCTTAGCTAATGCGCCCATAATCATGTGGAAATCGTGTATTGGTCGAAGACAGAATCGATAATGCTCAGTTGTTGTTCCGGTGAATCAACCTGAAACAGTATTTTCGGAATACATAATTGGGATTTTTTAGCGATTTCTATTGGATGATGAGAAATTGGCGATTGTGCCAATATCGGCAATTGACCGAGATACCAGCGGATATGCTTTCTGGCGATACGGACGCCAGAAGTGGCGCCGTAAAGTTCATATAAACCCGTCAGGTGTCGAATCACCGTGGCGTACACGTCGGTAATCCGGGGTTGGGGGAGATGGTGTCCATCATTAATAAAGTGAGCGATTGATTGAAAGACCCAGGGTCGGCCTTGGGCTCCTCTACCCACCATGATGCCGTCCGCTCCAGTATAATCCAACACGAATTTGGCTTTCTCGGGCGAGTCGATATCGCCATTGGCGATTACTGGAATAGTGACGTTGCGTTTGACGGTTTTGATGGTGTCGTATTCGGCTTCTACCTTGTATTGACAGGTGCGCGTACGCCCGTGAGCGGTAATCGCCTGGATTCCTGATGATTCCGCGATTTTCGCGATAGCAACCGCATTCCGACAAACTTTATCCCAACCCGTGAGAATCTTAAGGGTTACCGGAATGTTGACGGCATTGACGACCGCGTCCAGAATTTTTGCCACAAGCCGTTCGTCTTTCATGAGCGCGGAGCCTGCCGCTACGTTGCAGACCTTTTTGGCGGGGCATCCCATGTTGATGTCAATGATCCGCGCACCACGGTCAACATTATAACGAGCGGCATCGCCCATTTGTTGTGGATCCGCGCCAACAATCTGAACCGAACAGGGTTCGCTCGCATCGAGCTGATCGGTTTTCAGTTTGGTACGTCTGTTGTCGCGTAATTCCGGTTTGGACGGCACCATTTCAGATATCGTCATCCCGGCTCCCCAGTGTTTGCATATTTCACGGAAAGGCCTATCCGTAACACCAGACATAGGCGCCAGAATGAGGTTGTTTTTGAGAACGTGGGAACCAATTTGCATATTATTGTTATTGGCCAGAGAATGTACAATTCTACTTTTAAATCATGTGGGAAGCAAAATTTATAAGAGATTGTTTTTTTAAGAAACAATTTGTTATCTATTTGATATTGCAGATAAAAAAATAACGAGCAAGATGCGATATATTAAAAGAAAAAATAGAAAATAATTGCGATGTATAAAAGTTTATCGGACTGCCTGTTTAAGTCACGAGTTGGAAACAAGTTGCTTCGGGATTGGACGGTAATTCTAATCTCGAGTCAGGTTTAGATTCAATTTTTGAAAGCGTGAAAAATCTTCAGGCCGGTCGAGATCCCAAAGGGTGTTCAGTTCGGACCATCGCCAACCCAATTCATTGAGATTGTTTCGGGTTTCATGTAATACTTCCGAGGTTCCCCATGAAACGTTTTGAAATAGCGATTGTTCGGATTTTTTAAGCCCTAAAAGGTAATACCCGCCATCTTCGGCGGGGCCCAGAACGGCGTCGAAAGTTTCGCGGGATAATTCGGTGAAAGCTGTTTGGACGGTTTCAAGCCTCATCAACGGACAATCACAACCAATTACGATAGCCGCGTTAAATGTTCGTAACGCCTGGGCCAACGCGGTATGCATCCGCTCTCCCAGATCGTTACCCTGTTGTTGGAAAAGGTTTGCGCCCCGGTGTTCCAATCCGACGAAATCAGGGTGCTCCACGCTTGGGTAACACCAGATTTGAATCGGACAAATCCGGGACCCGAGCATTGTGCCGCTTGTCTGGCGGAGCATTGTCCGATATAGCTTTGCTGCGTTTTCTTGACCTAGAGTGGGTATTAAACGGGTTTTTACTTGCCCGGGTATCGGCGCTTTGGCCATCACTATGAGGCAAACATTAGGAAAGAGATATTCGTTCACGTGTCCAACTTTGGTAAACCGTCAGCTGTAACTCGATAATGGTTGTCATATTTTTCAGCGAGTTGAACCGGATCGACGCCTAAGAAATACTTCAATCGTAGTAACCACATCAGCATAATAGTGCGGAAAATACCGTGGGTTTCCCAGCGTCGGCTTGAGCTGATAACTCTTTCATTCAAACAAACGGGGTTTGTAATGCGCTTCAGTTTTTTGCTGAGAGCAATATCTTCCATTAGGGGAATTTCAGGAAATCCGCCCACATTTTTAAAAACGTCGCTTTTGACGAAAATCGCCTGATCTCCGGTCGCGATTCCACTCCATTTCGAACGCCAGTTCATCAATGATTCCACCATTCTAAGGGGACGCTGATTCCCAGAAAGCGTGACATCGAAACGGCCCCAAATAGCGCCTTGCGATAAGGTGTTTCTAAGGCTTTCAAAAGCATTTGTGGGTACTCGGGTATCGGCATGCAGGAACATTAAATACTCGCCATTCGCCTCACTCGCACCAAAATTCATTTGATTCGCACGCCCGCGCATAGATTTCAAACTAAGATCGGCAAGAGAATTTGTTAATACTAATGTACCGTCATGGCTTCCACCATCAACAACGACGATTTCTAAATTGTCATTACGATAAGGTTGTAGTGCTCCCAAAGTTTCTTCGATGCATTTTGCCTCATCAAGCGTTGGGATAATGATAGAAAGTTGCATATTGGACTGAGTTTTTGACCATTTCCCTGTCCTAACAACAGGACTTTGGTGAACAGCAAGAGTCGCCTCCATGGGTGGAGCCTTTACTTTCCGACGCGGGCCTTATACTTCCAGCGGGCAGAACCCAATCCGACGGTGTTTTTTCGACTTCGGGTGGAATGTCGATGAAATCATTTTGAAAATCCAAATTTTTGGTGAGCAACTCGTAGGTATTTTCGCTGACTGCAATGCGTTCTCCCCGGAGGTAGTAGTTGCCCTGGTCGTCATGGATCTTTGAATAGGGACCCCGATAAATAACCGCATGGCCGCGGTCAACGAGTTTTTGGGTTATAGGCTTATAGGCAGTGAGCGTTACTGAGCGGAATTCGATGCCCTGAACGACCTGCCACGGTTCTATACTCCATTGATCGTATCGTGCGCCAACGAATCCCGATGCACTCACCTCATCGAGAAATGCACGCTCCTGAAACGCTCCGGAGATGCAGCCGGTCCAGAGGTTTTCGTCCTGTTTCAATATGCTTGGGATGACTTCATCACTGACTATATCGGATATTGCGATGCGTCCTCCGGGTTTTACAACACGGAAGATTTCTTCGAACAATTGCTTTTTTTCCCTATCGTCAACCAAATTGAGCACGCAATTGGAAATAACCAAGTCGACGGAGTCATTTGGAACCAGTGGATTTTCAGATCGTTGTTTTTGTTGCCATGTTTCAAAATCTCGATTTTCGCTTAAGGAGGCGATCGGAGCTGTCGACAGGCGGCGTTCCAGAACTTCCAAATCCAATCCGAGGTCCTGAATATTCCCTTTACGGAATTCCACACTGTCGTAGCCGAGTTTTTCGGCCATATCGGCTTGGTGTTTTCTCGCCAATGCCAACATGTCATCATTCATGTCGATCCCAATGATTTTCCCGCACTTTCCAACGATTTGAGCGGCCATATAGCAGATTTTCCCACCGCCACTGCCGAGATCCAAAACTGTATCACCCGATTTGACGTATCGTGAAGGATCACCACATCCATAATCCTTATCGATGATTTCTTTTGGAAGTATCTTGAGTAAACCCATATCGTAGTCGATAGGGCAACACAAATCGGCGCTTTTTTGTTTTGCAGCCTCGGAGTATCGAGATAATACGTCTGTTTCTACATTCATTTCTTTCCTCAATGATTAGTATCTTTGTATCTGTTCACGGTTACCGATTGTCAGTTTACAGTTTTTAAAGAACCCTGTAATGCCTGAAGCCTTCTTGATATTGATTTCAACGTTTGAATAAGCTGTGTCGGATCCCGTATTAGAAAATATCGAATCTGTTCACGATTTACGGTTCAAAGTAAAATAGCGCTTATAGATGGGAAACCCCCTTCCAGCAGATCACTTTACATACTGCTCCCACCCCCCAAATGGAAGGTGAAAAGAGAAGCTCTGTTTTTTAACGCTAATATTGAAACCGTGGATTCAAGCTAAACAAAAAGGGAGAAACGAGTCAAAGACATTCGTACTCAATTAGGTGATCTGGATTACTTGCTATAGACGTTCCTAAACTGATTATCCCTCGCCCGGTTAGAGGTAATTCTTCTCTTCGAAGATAGATTTCCCGTCCGCTTTCGTCACCAATATAAGTACCGTTAGTACTTTGGTCCTTTAATACGAATTTACCTCGATGATATTCAATAACGGCGTGAGCCCTTGAGGCAAACGATGAGTTGATAAGCAGATCATTGGTCATTCCTCTCCCTAACGAAAATCCAGACATCCGATTGCTGACCGTTTCTTTAATGTTTTAATATTTTAGCATCAGGCTGGCCGGTTTCGTTGAAGACTCGATATCCGGGATATGCATAATTGGTTGGTCATTTTGTTCCCAGAGAATTTCGTGGACAGTCATCTCTTCTTGCTTACCTTTGACTTTGACACGATCAAATTGTCGGGTCATGATTCCATTCTTCGGCGAAAGATTACGAACCAACTCTTCGGTTACGATAATTTGTTTTTTTTGGGCAATTCCAGCCATCCGTGCCGCAACGTTGACGACGTCACCGAAAATATCGCCCTTGTCAACGATCGCCGGCCATAATGCATACCAATTCTGACTTTTAGGTGAGAAGTAGTTGAAGCGGCAAATTCCTCGATACAATTTTGTATAGTGACAGCGGATTGGGCGGCATTGTCGATTTCAGAAAATCTGCACATAACCTCGTCACCGATGGTTTTGACAATTACTCCTTGATTCTTTTCAATAATTTTAATCATCAAGGCCAAGCATTGATCGATCGCCGCCTTTGCCGCCCTGTCTCCGATTTGATCGAATAATCGTGTACTGCCGGCTACATCCGCAAACATAACCGCAAGTTTTAGTTCTTCGTTTTGTGGTGGGTAATTCACACTGAAACCTCTTTAGTATAAAAGAGTCGGATTTCAAAGCATTTACCAAGTCGAATATAATAACTTTTGATAGGAAGTCAATCCATTTTCCCTGTGGTATATCTGGTCATTTAATCTTCGGAGTACTAGTCAACAATCCTTGCAAGGAAGCTTATTTGAACGCCAAGCGTTCATATGGCCTTCAAGATATTGGACGGCGGAAAACCCCTCTCCACTGAGGATAGAACCGGCTATTGATGCTCTACCACCACGTTCACAGTAGAGAACGATCTCTTCGTTTTGTCCGATATTGAGCGTTTCAAGGCGTCCTTTGAGTTCGGTGTACGGAATATTGACCGCTCCAGGCACATGGCCACTTGCGAATTCCTTTGACGAACGGACGTCGATAATCACCGGTGTGTTATCGGAGTCTAATCGATTAACAAGATCGGTTTGCGAAATTATGGGAAAATTGACATCCTTTGTACACCCGCCGTTGAACCCGAGAATTAGGGCCAAAATAAACCACTGCATCGAAATAAAAATCTTAACGTTACTCATTTTTTCGAAATTCCTGCTTCAAACGCCTTGACCGCGCGACTGACCGTCGAATAGTGCACGCTAAACCGGTGGGCGATCTCTTTCATTGTGTAATCCCCGGAAAGATAGGCCTTTGCCATGCCCTCTTTCGAATCGGTATGGCCTGTAACATAGTCTTCCAGTGGCTTGGCAATTCGGCGATACTGGGCTCTTGGGACCTCATCCAAGCTCAGATTGGGCGATACTGACTGTTTCATCCGATCGGCAAAACGTTCGCTACCCAAATAAATTTGATTCCTTAACTCCGACCAGACACTCGGTAAACCCACCCCAGCATGCACAAAATTGGCATACTCACCAATCGCCACTTTTCGTTCACGGCCAAACTGGCCCAATAACCATGCCGTCGCCAACCATGTGGGACACTCCGCCTCCCCAATCATCGCACGGTAACTGCTCCATTGCCAATTCCGAACCTCCGATATCATCCCGGCGCGAACCGGATTTAATACCACGTAACGAGCCAATTCTAAAAGATGACTGTCCTTTTCGACTAATATTCCTTTGTAACGACCCTGGAAAACATGCCCGACACGTCCATGGTTGCGGTTAAACCCTTGCGTATAAACGCCGTTAAGATGCCTCATCCCTCTTGCCAGATTACCCTCAACCGTTTCTACAACAATGTGATAATGGTTATCCATCAGGCAGTAAGCATGGCATACCCAATTATAGCGGCGGCATACGTAACCGAAAATTCCGAGCCAAAACGCACGGTCCGCATCGGACAAATAAATTTCCTCACGGCGGTCTCCCCGTGATGTGAGATGATATAAACCGCCCGCAATTTCAATTCTCAAGGGTCTTGCCATAATCAAATGATAGTTGATTGTTTATGGATTTACAAGACTTGACCCCCTAATTCTTTAATAGTCTTAAAAAACAAAGCGTGTAGCAATTTTTGCTGTCGTCATTCCGATGATTATTCCGCTAACCTCACCAATCAATACTCGGGGTAAACTGTTTAACTGCTCCAAAGCAGGAATATGGGGAAACCCGAACCATGCCATGATCATTAGTAAAAGAAACAAAAAAATGGCTTGGCCGGGTCGTGGGCTCAACAACGTATTCAAACAGAACACCGATCCGAAAATTAATGCGGCCAAAGCGCTATCGGGATGTAAAAATTGGCAGAGAAAATAGGATAATATTCCGGCCAGCGCCGGGCCAAGTACTAAGGTGGCGATTCTGGCAAATAGCGTTCGAGGAGCCTTATTGGATCTTTGGGATTTCTCGACTTGGCCTGGCCGAGATCTTTCAACCTTGTCAAATCGCGATATTATCTCGATGCTGTAGTCGACCGCGGAAGCCTTGAACCACATTGATTCCCCACGGTTATTCACACCCAGAACGTAATCGAATGGAGGAACTTGCATAAAACTATCCCCTTGTTCGGTTCCGAATGAATCGAACCTATATCCATAACCTATATGGATTTCGTGGGTCGCCAGAGCATCGGGGTCCGAAACACGGTGGCTTTGGCTGCTCGAATCGCTGCCCCTGGCGTAGACCTCAAAATAACAACGGTGTTTACTAAAACCAGGCTTTGAAGTAGAAAGTTCGGCGCTTACGTTATCTTCGACAAGAATTTCCCAGTTTGCCTGGAGCCAATCACGCAATGCCGGTTGATCGCCCTCCTCCACTCGCATCCACTCGGGTAAACCCATCCACGTATCGCAAAGAAATGTTCTAAATCGATTCATGGATGAATCGAGTGTTTCTTGCAGAGTGTTATCTGATTCTTGTTCGGATAGAGTGGCTATGTCGCTTATATTTTCGGTCATTGCACAGCATTCGAGTACGATGGACCCACACTGAAAACGGAATCCTTAAATTTTTCAACGATCTTTTTGGTGTGACTGATTTGCCCATGGACATAATCAAAAGGCGGGGACATTCGAAATTTCCCGTGTTTCATGGCGCCCATACAATTGAAGATATATTCGCCGTTAATGTATATCGCGTGGGTTGCCGGAGTGTGTGGTAAAATGACCCGATATTCTGGATATCCCAGTTTTGGCGTATCATTGTCGGTACTGTCGTAACACTCCAATAGTAAACCGTCATTCCCTTGATTCCGAAGTGGGTATTCGACCAGAATTTCCCAATTGACCTGAAGCCAATCATTGAGCAAATCTTGCCTGTAAAACCCGAACATTGGCCGATAATCCCACGATTTGCTAAGAAACTGCCTATAATCGTGCAAAACCGAGCGCAGAAATTCATTTTTTTCAGGTTGGGATGACATATTACGAAATTATTCAACGAATTTAATTGCTTTCGACTTATTGAAGTCTAGCATCCAATTTTAGCAACGCCACAATGTCGATAATAAGAAACGACCTGATATTAACGAAGAATCACCCGCCGGATAAGCTGCTCCAAATTCCGCCTATTAATTCATTTTCTTTTTCGCACGCACAATGGAGTAAAGCATGAGTGAAGCAAGCATTACCCCGCCAGAAGGTGGAGCCAAAATCATCCGTGAAAATGGAGAATTAAAAGTCCCTAATAATCCTATCATCCCATTTATAGAGGGTGATGGCACCGGCCCTGATATTTGGCGCGCAACGGTCCGTGTTCTGGATGCCGCCGTGGAAAAAGCCTACTTGGGGAAACGCAAAATCCATTGGATGGAAGTTTTTGCCGGCGAAAAGGCAAACCGATTGTTAAATACCTGGTTGCCGGATGAAACAGTCTCCGCATGCCGTGAATACCTGGTTTCGATCAAGGGTCCCCTGACCACCCCGATCGGTGGAGGAATTCGATCTCTGAATGTAGCACTCCGCCAATTACTTGACCTGTATGTTTGTCTGCGCCCGGTCAGATGGTTTAATGGCGTGCCGTCACCGGTGCGTAAGCCCGAATTGGTCGATATGGTGATCTTCCGGGAAAATACCGAAGACATATATGCCGGGATTGAATTCGAAGAGGGTACGGATGAAAACCAGGAATTTCTGAAATTGTTCAAAACCCATTTTCCTAAAGAATACAATAAAATTCGTTTCCCTGATTCGTCGGGTATCGGTATTAAACTGATTTCCCGTGACGGCACTGAAAGATTGATCAGGTCGGCGATCGAATACGCTATCGATAATAAACGGAAGAGCCTGACGATTGTGCACAAAGGCAATATTATGAAATTTACCGAAGGCGCTTTTCGCAACTGGAGTTATGCGCTGGCCGAAAAAGAATTTTCAGAACACACCTACACATGGCGTCAATGGGAAAATACTGCTTCCCAGCAGGGTATGGACGTGGCTAATGCCGAACAAAAAGCGGCTCTGGACCAAGGCAAGATTTTGGTAAAGGATGTTATCGCGGATATTGCCCTGCAGCAGGTGCTCACCCGTCCGACCGAGTTCGATGTGATCGCTACCATGAATCTTAACGGCGACTACTTGTCCGACGCGCTTGCGGCGCAAGTTGGGGGTATCGGAATTGCTCCTGGCGCGAATATCAATTATGCAAGCGCCATCGGTGTATTTGAAGCGACCCACGGAACGGCTCCTAAATACGCCAATTTGGATAAAGTCAATCCGGGTTCGCTGATTCTATCGGGAGAAATAATGTTGCGCTACATGGGATGGAGGGAGGCGGCCGATTCGGTTATTCGGGCGATGGATGCAACCGTAACCAATAAAACCGTCACTTACGATTTTGCCCGTCTGATGGAAAACGCCACCGAAGTGAAATGCAGCGGGTTCGCGGACGCACTGGTTAGCAATTTATAACGTTCACGTCCTCCAACCATAATGTTGCGGGAAGAACAAGCCGACGCACTGGCTTTGGAATATGCCAAAGCAATTTGCGAAGCGTTCAAAAAGTACAACGGCGAATTCCGGCAAATTACCCAACGCTCGCGCTCGCGATTCGAAAATCGAGATTGGAAAGGAAGCCAACGCGATGCGGTGGACCGGATCGAACTCTATGACCGCATTGTTCGCGGAATCGTCGTAGAGCTGAAACGACGCTTGGGGTACTTAACCAAAGATCGCCAACTATGGATAAAAACAAAGTGTCAATACGAGCGAATTATCGAACACTACGTCGATTCCGAGTTTTATAAAACATTTTATAGTTCGATCTCCCGGCTTATCTTTAAAACCGTCGGTGTCGATTCCGATGTGGAATTCGTCGCTTTGGATATTGAACCCATCTCTCGCATCGCCAAACCGGTACCGACAAAAACATACCAAATTCGCAATTCGATGCAGTCTTCGATTTGCGAATTTCTGAAAGATAACGGGTTCTCCGTTCCCTTCGTGGACATTAACCGAAGCGCGGATTTTATCGTAAAAGAAATCACCACCTTTGGCGCCATTCATGACGTGAGCATGGAAGCTGCGCGCATGGAAATCATGGAACCTGTTTTCTATCAGATAAACCGTGCATACCTGGTGGGAAAAATTGTCGGCAAAGACTGGAATAGCCCATTTGTTGTGGCATTCGCAAACACGGAGTCCGGTATCGAGGTGGATTCCGTCATGATGACCGAGCAGGAACTCGCCATCCTGTTCAGCTACACGCGCTCCTATTTTCACGTCGACCTTCCCACCGTGGGTGACGCAGTGGTTTATCTCATGTCGATCATGCCGCGTAAGACCGTCGGTGAACTGTATACGGTCCTTGGGCGGGCCAAACAAGGGAAAACCGATCGATATCGAAAAATTTTCCTGCATTTGGCGAAATCCCACGATTTATTCGTGCACGCACCGGGAGACAAAGGTTTGGTTATGGTCGTGTTTACATTGCCCTCCCACGATATTGTCATCAAAGTTATCCGGGACCGCTTTGCTTATCCGAAAACGACTTCCCGTAAGGATGTGATCAACCGCTATAAAACCGTATTTGAACATGATCGCGCGGGACGTCTTGTCGACGCCCAGGAATTTCAACACATGAAATTTCAGGTCGACCGATTCACCCCAGAGCTTTTAGAAGAATTAGTAACGGAAACCTCGGAAACCGCGCGTATCGAAGGCGACGCCATCGTCATTAATCACTGCTATATCGAACACCGGTTTACGCCCTTGAATCTATATTTGAGACAAACTAATAGTGCTAACGCCAAAAAAGTAGTTTATGACTATGGGCAGGCCATCAAAGACCTGGCGATGAGTAATATTTTTCCCGGAGATCTGTTGCTCAAAAACTTTGGCGTTACCCGTCGTGGCCGCGTAATTTTTTACGATTACGACGAACTGTGCATGGTCACCGATTGTAATTTCAGAGATCTACCCCAAGCCCGGAATCTGGAAGACGAAATGTCGGCCGAAGCTTGGTTCTATGTAGCCGATAACGACATTTTTCCCGAGCAGTTTATATCGTTTCTCGGTTTTGACGACGACTTGAAAAAGTTTTTCCTGGAGTGGCACAGTGAGATTCTCACGGCGGAATACTGGCGAAATCTACAAGCTAAACATCGGCTTGGTGAAGTGTCGGATGTAACACCCTATCACCGTTATCCAGCGGGAATCTAGCTATAAGAATTATCAGGAGAAATTCAAATGGGCGTTGAACAAAGTAAATTCGCCGAAAAATTGAGAAACGGGGAACCCCTTATTGGTACGATGGTGAGTCTTCCTTCCGCCGAGGTCACCGAAATCCTCGCCGAAACCGGTTTCGACTGGCTGTTTATCGATGCCGAACACGGTCCATTCGACCCCCACGACGCCCAGGGAATGCTTCAGGCCGCGGGCGAATGCCCGTGTATTATTCGCGTCCCGGCGGGAGATGAAGTATGGATTAAGAAAGCCCTGGACATTGGCGCCGCAGGAATTATAGTCCCCCAAGTGAATTCGGCGGAACACGCCGAAAGGCTGGTGCGGATGTGCAAATATCCACCCGAGGGAGTTCGTGGTGTCGGATTGGCCCGGGCTCATCGATACGGCATCAATTTCGAAGGTTATTTAGAAAACGCGAATCGGGAAACCGCCGTTATCCTCCAGGCGGAACACAAAGATGCCGCCGCAAATATTGAATCGATTGTTAAAGTACCGGGAATCGATGCGATTTTGATTGGACCTTATGATTTATCCGCAAGTTTGGGTAAAATTGGCCAAATTACCGACCCCGAAGTAAAAGGTATGATTGATCATATCATGAGGGTCTGTCATGCCGCCGATGTAAAACTGGGCATCTTCGGTGTAACACCGGACGCGGTTTTACCGTATTACCGCGAAGGCTTTACCTTGATCACCGTAGGTGTCGATTCATTGTTCATTGTAAAATCAGCCACCGAGGCTTTGAATGAAGTTCGTGGTGGATAAAGCCTAAATCCAATTATTTTTTCATTATATTGGACATCGCCATACCGACAGCCCCGATACCAATCAAGAGAAGTAGGTTCCGGGAGCGGTGATGCGGGTCCTGGTTCTTCGCTAACTCCCACCAATGCTGTAAAAGAAATTAGAAACAAACTTAAATAGGCCAGAATTTTCATTATTGTCCCTCTTTTTTTTATTTGAAATAAATCGCTCCTCGCGTAGCATACATTTTGAGGTTTGCAATTCACATGCCATTTATTTTTTACACTATAAACCAATGAGTTATACCCAATTTAAAAAATTTCTGTAACCAATCATGACATACTGGCATCCATTAGATGACTGATCGTTTTAATGAAAACCATATCGAAGAAGCCTGTGGTAGTACTTATTTTCTAAGAGGCCGGAATTATTGGAATTCTAGAAAAGTACACCGGGTCGAAGTTGATAAAACACCTGGCGGATTACTGATCACATCCACGGTAAAAGGTAGTGGTTACAATCTTTATCAACAATCCATCGATGTCGTTAATCTCGAATCGGGTACGGTTAGGATCACGGGATTCTGTTCGTGCCCAATGCATGAAAATTGCAAGCATGTGGCTGCTGTTTTACTATCTGTACTCAAATCAGGCCGAGCCCAATTTGGTCCGCACCGGCAAAATTCCGTCGATGCATGGTTAAATGAACTGGAATGCGCCGGGCGCGACCAAGATCAAAGTCCTATTGCTTCACCTCCCGGCCAAACCGGCCTTTGCTTGCTCTATATCCTTGAACCCACCTCCGAACAAAAAAGAAGAAATTTACAAATTCAGACCAAAAAAACTCGTCGATTGAGGCGTGGAGGTATGAATAAACCAACCCACTATTCATTAGAACAGGCTTTTGGATACTACACTGAAAATTTCGTCACACCCCTGGATAAGGAAATTGCCCAACTGTTGGTGACAAATCGCAACCAGTTTTATTCGCAAAATAAAAACCAATTACTGGAAGGCGAGTTTGGCGAGCTAGCCTTAAAAAAGCTATTGTCGTCCGGGCGGTGTCACTGGAAAGATCATGAAAAACCATCCCTATCTTTAGGTCTCCGGCGCCAAATCAAGTTTCTATGGGTAAAAACCCCCGAGGGCCAACAGCTCCAGCATACTATTGATCCACCGGCTATTCGCATATTTCATTTGAACCAACTCTGGTATCTCGACCATAAAATCCCCGAGATCGGCCTATTGGACTGTGGGGAACTGGGTGCGAAACAAGTTATGGCATTACTGGATGCTCCCGTCATACCCAAACAACAGTTGGAAAAGGTCAGTCGTAAGCTAATACTGGATGTTCCCGAGTACGAGCTACCGACACCGGTTAAGTTGGATATCGAACGCATCCGGATTGAAGGACAGGAGCCGGTATTCCATCTTAAATTGCAGAGTATCGATCAATCTCACGGCATCGCGGAGGAGAAGCGATTTCACTGCGCGCACCTATCGTTTCAATATGGTCCCGCCTTGCTGGAAGGATTTACGGATCAGCCCATTGCCGTGGTAAGTATTGATAATACAGTTTTTACCATCAAGCGGGAGATCCGGATCGAGACCGAAGCTTTGGATATACTTCGCGGTTTCGGACTTCAACCGATGAATCCGCCGAGCATCGGAATCCATGAATCCTTGAACTGGCTTTTCTACGCCGAATCAGTCGTGCAATCGGTGATGCAATGGCACGATTTCATCGAAAACGGTCTGCCAGACCTCCGGAAACAAGGGTGGCAAATCACAATCGACGAAAGTTTTCGCCTTCGTATCGACGAGGCCGACGAATGGCATGCGGAATTGGATAATGAAGGCTCGGAGTGGTTTTCTCTTTCCCTTGGAGTGGAATTAGACGGTGTGCATATTAATCTTTTACCCACCCTGGTGGACTTCTTATCCCAGACCGGAAGCCCACAACAACTGCGCGAACGCCTCCTAAACCATACGGATTTTCTTGTACCCGTAGGTGAACACCGTTGGTTGAAACTGCCTTCCGAACGCTTGTTGCCGATTTTCGATACGCTAGTGGAACTTTATGATCATGAACCTTTAGATGCGAATGGCAGACTGGAATTATCGTTTCACCAAGGCATTCAAATCGGTGATTTACTGAACGATCCTCAGCTCACCTGGCACGGCGCGGAACAATTACGTAAATTAAACAATCGGCTACGTGATTTTGAAGGAATTGAGCCGGTCCCACCTCCGGAAAACTTCAACGCCCAGTTGCGTCCTTACCAACAGGAGGGACTCAATTGGCTCCAGTTTCTGCGTGGCTTTGAATTCAATGGTATTCTTGCCGACGACATGGGCTTGGGAAAAACCGTACAGGCGCTTGCCCATCTTTTGATGGAAAAACAAACGGGCCGCATGACGCAACCAAGCCTGGTTATCGCCACTACCAGCCTGATGGGAAACTGGCGGCGGGAAACCCAACGCTTTGCTCCGGAACTCAATGTCCTGGTACTGCACGGCGCGGACCGGCATGATCATTTCGATCAAATTACGTCGAACGATGTGATATTAACCACCTATCCATTGCTCCGACGTGATAAGGACCGATTATTACAACACCATTTTCATTACATCATTCTTGATGAGTCCCAATTCATCAAAAATCCAAAATCCCAAACCACCCAGGCGGTCTACGAGCTGAAAGCCTCTCACCGGCTCTGTCTTACGGGAACTCCCATGGAAAATCACCTGGGTGAATTATGGTCGATGTTTCATTTTCTGATGCCCGGGTTTTTGAATAATCTTCAGCGATTCAACCGCTTATTTAGAAACCCCATCGAACGCCATGGTGATACCTCGCGTCAGCAGCAGCTCAGCCAACGCCTCAAACCCTTTCTTCTTCGGCGAACGAAAGAACAGGTGGCCGCCGAATTACCGAAAAAAACCGAAATCGTTCGTTCCGTTATTCTCCAAGGCAAACAACGCGACCTGTACGAAACTATTCGCCTCGCCATGGATGCAAAAGTTCGCCAGGAAATCGGCAACAAGGGACTAGCGCGCAGTCATATCATGATTCTCGACGCCCTAATGAAACTGCGCCAAGTCTGTTGCGATCCACGGCTATTGTCGTTACCCCAAGCAAAAAATGTTGCCCAAAGCGCCAAGCTCGAATTACTCATGGAGATGATCCCGGAAATGGTGGAAGAAGGCCGCAAGATCCTCATATTCTCCCAGTTTACGTCGATGCTGAGCCTTATAGAAGTTCGGTTAGAAGCATCCAAAATCGATTTCACCAAACTCACCGGTCAAACCCGAAAGCGGGATGAAGCCATCGATCGTTTCCAGGAAGGCGATGTTCCGGTTTTCCTGATCAGCCTCAAAGCCGGAGGCGTAGGCCTTAACCTCACCGCTGCCGATACCGTGATTCATTACGACCCCTGGTGGAATCCGGCGGTGGAAAACCAAGCCACCGACCGCGCCCACCGCATCGGACAGGACAAAGCGGTTTTCGTTTACAAACTGATCACCGAGGAAACCGTCGAGGAAAAGATCATAGCATTGCAGCAAAAAAAACAAGCATTGGCCGATGGGATTTATTCCGGGAAAGGGAAAAGCAAAGCGAGTATATTTACGGCGGAGGAATTAACGGAGTTATTGAAACCGGTAGGGAATTAATAATCTATCCAAATTATATTGATTGGAAATACAATACGGGAAAAACTCTCATTTTCGTTTAATTTCACTGTCGCTAATATACCTAAGAATACGATCAAGCGCGCGTGAAGACAATAAGCGCTTAAGAATGCCAAAAAAATAAGTTGGAAAAGTAACGTAATAATGATTTTTCGGCTTCGGGTTTTCCAATGCATGAATAACCGCTTTTAAAACGGCGTCGGGAGGCAGAGTAAAAGGCACTGTCGGCCCCTCGCTCGTAAACCGCTTGTCCATTGCCGCATAGTTATCGCGGTGTCGACTGTTTAAGCGATCTATGTTTCGATTAAAAGCCTCGAAAGCATTACCACGGAACCCGCTTAGGATGGGCCCCGGTTCAATCAAACTCACGAATATACCCGTTCCCGTTAATTCAAGACGTAACGTATCGGTTAATCCTTCAAGTGCGTATTTGCTAGAATTGTAGGCGCCCCGATAGGCCAGTGAAACAAGTCCCAGCAGAGAACTGTTTTG
>CAXXSE010000006.1:0-942500 GCA_963664935.2 Methylococcales bacterium
AGGTTCTACGGACTAAAAAAAATCCGCTGACACCGGTTTTTTCTGTTCGCTGTTATCCAAGTCCGGGGTTCTCAATACCGTTTCTGGGGTGTTGTAATCGGCTTCGGTGGATTCCGATGTGCTGACGTTTTCGAATTCATCATCGTCAAACAGCATGTCTTCAATGTCGTCATCTATCTCGTCAACAGGTATTTTTCCGTCACTAATCTGAAAATTGCGCCATTGCAAAACGACTCACGGGTAAACACATAGGGATCTAAAGCCGCTTCGTTGATAAATTGGATCGAGCCATCCGCTCTGGCCCGAGTATCAACCAAGTCCAGACCCCATAGGGCCGGATACAATGTAAGGAGCGGATTTGTTAATGCTTCCACGGCAAAACTCGGCGTATCCCTTACAGTAGTCGGCCCGAAAAAGGGCAAAACCAAATAGGGACCTGAATCCACACCCCACACCGCCAGAGTTTGCCCAAAGTCTTCTTCATGCTGATCCCATCCAATTTTTTCAGCAACATCGAAGAGCCCCAGAATACCGACGGTCGAATTAATAGCAAAACGCCCCGAATCCTGAAAACCTTGGTCTACCTTTCCCTGCAAAAGGTCATTCAGAATAAACATTGAGATTGGATAAATTTTGAAAGAAGTTTGTTACACCCGTTTGTTACGATTTCGGGGGTAACTTTGGTATAAGCTCCCGCCACGGGCTCCGCTATGTGCTCGTCTACCGTGGAATTAAAGGAAAACATCGTTCGGTTAAAATCCTCATAGGGGTCTATTTCCGTTTTCTCACCCGAGGTAGTGGCGCAGCCCCCTAAAAAAAAGGGCAAGAACGACTAAAAAAATAAATCGAACCATATTTTGCCGCCCCATTCTTCGTTTGGCTCTATGCGCACCCAATTAACCCGCTTTGGAATATTTCAAAGTTTTATGTTTAAGTTTGTCCAACAAGGGCTTCAAATCCCTCGCGTTTTAGCACATTGGTATATTCGGCGCGTTTAAACGGCCAAATCACTTACGCCATCAGCTTTAATATTGATAATCAGCCACTGTCCCGCCGGTTTGTATCATCAGATAATCGAATTGTACTTCATTGCCATTGGATTCTACAAAAATAGTTCTGATAAGCATGTTGCCTCGTCGGGTTTTTTGATTCGATATGTATTTAAAATTTCACCCGAGTATGACTTAAAATAATGGGCATATGTTGCAATATTCAAGCGGGTAAACACCTTAACGAATTCTTTTTTCTGTTCATCGCTAAGGTTTTTCCAATGCTTCCTTCCAAGAACGATTTCCGAAATCTTAGCTGTGGCATGGGTCTTTCTCACAACTTGGTCGAGGAACTTAAATCGGTCTTCGAACATAAACTCATTCCCTCGCTTCATCGCGTCGAGCAAATGAAGTTGAAAACTTTCCACAACTTCGACAGCGGATAGAGGTATTACATCCGCCGTTAGAGGTCTACCCGAAAGAACTTCAAGCAACACCAACACGAGTACGTATAGAACACGATTTTTTAACATTTTGAAACTTGATATTGCACGATTAGGTTAGGACGGTTTACATTTTCGGATAAACCTATAGGACATTGTTTCTTGACGGATGGATCTGTTTGTCGCGAAAACCATCGAACAAATGAGAATGGTGCGTACAGACGATAAGCGCCGAACCGCTGAAAAAAACCTTACGTTCTTATTTTCGGACAGCCTCCTCGGCATTTTTTCGATGCCATTATAGGGTAGAGGCGAGCCAAGAGCAGTTAAGGGAAACTCATCCGGCGGCTAAGGATACTTAAATGACGTTCAATCCGCGGCTTCTAAGCTGACGACTGGTCTAGCCGCCGGCGCTACGTATCCATCGTGTTTCGGTTCGGGTTGAGGGACCATGGGACCTTTAGTCCGCGGGCCCATTAACGAGACATAGGCGGCTTTAAGCGGGTTTCTTAGGGTATCTTCAACCGCGGTGGCTTCATATCCGCAATGAGCCATGCAATTGGCGCATTTCGGATTGTTAACGGTACCGTATTTCTCCCAATTAGTTTCTTCCATCAAACCTTTGAAACTTGATGCGTAACCCTTCGTCCACAAGCAGATAGCATGGGCTTTTGCCATCCGAACACATTGCGTGTCGGATTGCCCCAAGGCGTGCAATTATAACTTTGATTACCCGCCAAAAAAATCGAGAAACAGACTGGAATGGTTTAGTTGCCACTTACGTCCTTTACCCAGCTTGAAAATACCTCGAAACAAATCTTTAACCGCCTTCCCTTTTAATAAATATCCCTTGTTGAGGCGCTTTTTCATAACTAAATCCCGGTGACATCGTAACGCCTTCGACTCCGAGTTCGGTCACATAATCCAAAAAATCAGCCACTTCCTCTGATGTTTCTCCTTGAAAGAGCGTACAGTTCACCGTTACCCGGAATCCTTTTTCCATTGCCATTTTTATGGCGTCGACTGCTCGATCAAATACACCTTTCTGGCATACCGATTGATCGTGACGGTCGCGGTTACCATCTAAATGCACGGAAAACGTGAGATAAGGAGACGGTGTGTAATCCTTGATGCGTTTTGCCATCAGTAAGGCGTTTGTGCATAGGGTACACATATTTTTTACGTTGAATGATGCCTTCGACTATTTCCGGTAATTCCTTATGCAGCAAAGGCTCACCCCCTGCGATTGACACGATCGGCGCTCCACACTCATCGACTGCGCCAAGCGCATCCTCAACACTGATGCGCCGATCCAAAATTTCATCCGGATAATCAATTTTCCCACAGCCGGCACACGCTAAATTGCAACGGAACAATGGTTCTAGCATGAGTACCAACGGGTAACGCCGGACTGATTTGATCTTCTGTTTAAGAGATAACCAGCAACACTTAATTGTTGACGTAGGGGTACACTCATTTGATCCTTTCTCCGGTTGTATTTTGGACGTTCCAGGTGATGATAGGTTGATGGATCGATAAACGCCCTTTTCTATCTAAAAAAAGCTTACTAAAATTTGTGGCTAAAAACCCAGCAATTTGTTGTTTTTTTTTAACAAAGTTGCAATATTGGTAACCGTTCACGGATGTCAGTTCTTCAAAGAACGAGATAGCGTCGGAAAATATCCCTGATAGTAATGTCAACCGATAAGGGAATCCCTTTTTTAGCCAGAAGCTAAACGATGTGCCCAACGCGTTGTTTCCGGAAGCTTGAATCGCTGGTACATTTCCATGACCTTTTGCACCGATGTTTCCAATGAAACCAGATGTCCGCAAGATACAAAATCGGTTTTACGGCTTTCCTCGATCGCAAAACGGCGCCGATAATTTCATTGCCGTGTACAAGCGGAGTCCACGCCCCACGTTGCTCGGGTACATTCCCGTATTTACCGACAAGCCGGGTTTTTCCTACGCCAATTGAAGGAATACCCGTCAATAGACCTAAATGGCATGCCAAGCCAAAACGCCGAGGATGAGCGTATCCGTGGCCGTCACACAATATTAGCTGAGGTGGCGCCGATAACCCGGCCAACGCTTCCAAAACCGCGGGGATCTCTCTGAACGAAAGTAAGCCGGGGACATAGGGAAATGTTGTCGGTTTACGAGCAATACTCGATTCCAATAGTTCAAGGTCAGGAAAACTCAGCAAAGCGACAGCCGCGCGAGTAATCTTACCGTGCTTGTCAAAGCCGACATCAACACCCGCGACTCGAGTTAGTCTCGGGTCGAATCGATCTACACAAACCACATAGTTTTCAGCTCGTTTTGAATTTCACGAGCCTGTTGAGGCGTAACAACCCAAGGGTGGTTATGGTAAATTGTTATTTGCAAACTTCTTCAGATGCCCCGTTGGCAACTGGGTTACTTGGCTATTACGCCTTGCTTAGCCTGCGTTCTTCGAAAGCCGCTCTTCCAATACGGTAACTTGTTGTTCCAACGCTTCCAATTTCGACCGTGTTCGAGCCAATACCGCTTTTTGTACATCAAATTCCTCACGGGTCACCAATTCCATTTTGGCGAGTGTACTTTGTACGACAGTGCGCATGTTTCTTTCGAATTCTTGCCGCACGCCGGTTAAACCGGCAGGTACTGAATCGGCCAAACGTCGCGCTAGATCGTCAAGGGGTTCCGTATTAAACATCATATCGCTTAAATTGGGTTGAAAGGTTGATCATGTTAGCAAAAACTGGATCCAATCGCATTGCCTTTTCATTCTTGCGCTTGATTTTCAGTCGACAAAATGTTTAGGTTATCTAAGGATAATAATTAATGGTTTAAAGCAAGAGGAGGAATAATAATGAAATTAGTCACGGCAATATTAAAACCGTTCAAACTGGACGACGTACGGGAAGCGTTATCGGACGTGGGCGTTACCGGGGTCACGGTGACCGAAGTCAAAGGCTTCGGTCGACAAAAAGGCCATACGGAACTGTACCGGGGCGCGGAGTACGTGGTGGATTTTCTGCCCAAAATCAAATTGGAAGTGGCGGTGGATAACGATAAATTGGACGAAGTGGTGGAAGCCATCAGCAAAGCCGCCAATACCTCGAAGATCGGCGATGGGAAGATTTTTGTATCGAACCTTGAGCAAGTGATCCGTATTCGTACTGGGAGAAACGGGAGCCGAAGCGCTGTAAGCCCAAAACGCCTCCCGGCATCGCGTCGATGATAAAGTGTATTACAGGGTTTGCAAGGGATTTCCGACTGGATAATAAATTTAAAGAGAGAGGGGATTTTGATGAACAAAAATAAATTCATAGGGCCGCTACAGGCTCTACCATTACTGCTGGTACCGTCCATTTCACGGGCGGAAGATGTTTTAAACAGTGGCGATACGGCTTGGATGTTGACCGCCACCGTATTAGTCCTGTTTATGACCATACCCGGCTTATCGCTGTTTTATGCCGGTATGGTGCGCACCAAGAACGCTCTGTCGGTCATGGTGCAGTGTTTCGCCATCACTGCGTTGATGACGGTATTGTGGACCTTGTACGTTTACAGCATCGCCTTTGGTGGCGAAGGCGCGTTTTTGGGGCGGCCTGGGACAAAGTGTTTTTGAAAGGCGTCGGTGTCGACACCCTGAGTGGCACCATCCCTGAAACGGTATTCATGGTGTTTCAAATGACCTTCGCGATCATTACCCCGGCGTTAATCGTCGGCGCCTTTGCCGAACGCATGAAATTTTCCCGCGTTGTTATGGTTTATGGCCTTATGGGTGACTTTTGTGTATGGCCCGGTTTGCCATTGGGTCTGGGGCGATGGGGGTTGGCTCGGTAACAAAGGGATCCTGGATTTTGCCGGCGGCACCGTGGTGCATATCAATGCCGGCATCGCGGGTTTGGTCGCATGTTTGGTCTTGGGCAAACGGAAAGGTTATCCCACCACACCAATGCCCCGCACAGCATCATGCTCACCGTCGTGGGCGCGGCCATGTTGTGGGTCGGCTGGTTTGGCTTTAACGCGGGGAGCGAGTTGGCCGCGGACGGTGTCGCGGGAATGGCCATGGCGGTCACCCAGATTGCCACCGCGACAGCGGCGTTGGGCTGGATGTTCGCCGAATGGGTGACCCATGGCAAACCCAGTGGTTTAGGGCATCGCCTCGGGCGCCGTGGCGGGCTTGGTTGCGATCACCCCGGCATCCGGCGCGGTTGGCCCGATGGGCGCTTTGGCCATTGGCGCGACGGCGGCGTACTGTGTTTCGCGGCGGCGGGCTCATTTAAAACGCGCGCTTGGGTACGACGACTCCTCTGATGTGTTTGGTGTTCATTGCGTGGGCGGTATCGTCGGCGCGCTCTTGGTCGGTGTATTCGCCGATCCTGATTTGGGTGGCGCTGGCTTTGGCGATGGCATCAGTAGCATTGGCGAACAGGTCGGCATCCAAAGCATTGGTATCGTCGCAACCCTGGCGTACTCCGGTGTATTGACCTTTATTATTCTCAAGGTATTGGATCTTATTTTGGGTCTTCGGGGTTTCCGAGGACGAAGAAATGGAAGGTTTGGATCTTGTATTGCACGATGAGGCCGGTTATAACCTATGAAATTGAATTCAGCCGGCCAAACAACGGAATGTCAAGGACATTGACGAGGGTTTTTGTCGGACATGGTTGAGTAACTTATTTAATCTTGAATTAAAAACAGGCGCCGCAGCGCCTGTTTTTTTCTCTTCCGTCCAGCAAATCAACTGCTAATAGTTATTTGGGATGAACGCAACACCTGAAAACTTGTCCCAACACACCCCGGTGATGCAGCAGTATCTTCGTATCAAGACAGAATATCCCGACAAACTACTGTTCTACCGAATGGGTGACTTTTACGAGCTTTTTTCGAAGATGCCCGCAAAGTTTCTCAATTAGTTGACCTGACCCTTACCAGCCGAGGGAAATCCGCTGGAAGTCCGATACCCATGGCAGGGCTTCCATACCATGCCGTAGAAGGTTATTTAGCTAAACTTTTACGCCAGGGTGAATCGGTGGCGATTTGCGAGCAAGTGGGCGATCCGGCAACCTCTAAAGGCCCGGTCGCCCGAAAAGTTGTGCGTATCGTCACTCCCGGAACGGTTACCGACGAAGCCTTACTCGAGGAACGTCGAGAGAATCTTCTCGTCGCAATCATTCAGAGCGGCAAGCTTTTTGGAATAGCCAGTCTCGAACTCTCGTCCGGTCGGTTCGTCTTGCAGGAAGTCGATACCGAGGAACAACTGTTCAGTGAAATTGAGCGGCTAAATCCCGCCGAACTGCTCTTCAATGAAGATTGGAAATTACCGGTAGCATTGGCGGACCGAAGTGGCCTTTGCCCAAGACCCTATTGGCATTTCGAGTTTGAAGTCAATCTCCAGATGCTGTTACGCCAATTTGGGACTACGGATTTAAAAGGCTTCGGGTGTGCATCCATGCACGTCGCGATCTCGGCGGCAGGTTGTTTGTTGCAATACGTCAGGATACTCAACGAAGCTCACTCCCGCATATTCAATCAATCCGAATCGAAAGCGAGAACGATTGTGTAATTTTGGACACCGCTACCCGGCGTAATCTTGAAATAGACCGCCACCCGTCAGGACGGATGGACTTTACGCTATTCGGTGTATTAGACCGGACCGCGACCGCGATGGGAAGCCGATTGTTACGTAGAATGCTTCATCGACCTATTCGCGATCATCGGCGTTTGGGAACAGTGTCACCGGAGTATCGCTACACTGATTGAAAATAATTACCTATCAGCAATTGCATCAACTGATGCGGCAAATCGCGGATATTGAACGGATTAGCACACGTATTGCTCTCAAAATCGGCACGGCCGCGAGATCTTGTGCTCCTTCGTCAATCGTTAGGTGTCTTGCCGGACCTCAATAAAGTCGAGAAAGAATGCGGAGATCCATTGCTTTGCAAGCTTTTTTTAAATATCGGAGAACATCCCGAGATTTTATACGTTAATTCAAAAAGCCATTGTGGAAAACCCACCGGTATTAATTCGGGACGGCGGCGTAATTGCTCAAGATTATGATCAAGAATTAGATGAATTGCGGGCTTTGAGTCAAAACGCGGACAAGTTCCTCTCGGACATGGAACAAAGGGAAAAGGAACGGACCGGGATCGCCACGCTTAAAGTCAGTTATAACAGGATTCATGGATTTTACTTGAAGCCCCTCGCTCACAAGCGGATAAAATTCCCGAACACTATACAAGAAGGCAAACCTTAAAAAATGTCGAACGCTATATCAATCCGGAACTGAAGGCTTTTGAGCAAAAAGTATTATCGGCTCGCGAAAAAGCTTTAAGCCATGAAAAAGCGTTGTTCGAAGCTTTACTGGTCACTTTAGGCTCGTTTGTTTCCTTACTTCAAACCTGTGCGGAAGGCTTGGCGAAACTGGACATATTAGTCAATTTCGCGGAACGTGCTGAAAGCTTGAATCTCAGCTGCCCGGTATTTCGCGATCATTCGGGAATTAATATTGTCGATGGTCGGCATCCAGTCGTGGAAAGGGTATCTAACGAAACATTTGTCCCAAATGATCTTAGTCTATCGTCCGGGCATCGTATGCTGATTATTACAGGTCCAAATATGGGTGGTAAATCGACCTATATGCGGCAAACGGCATTAATTATATTGATGGCCCATGTGGGTTGTTTCGGTTCCGGCGAAAACAGCCGAAATCGGTAAGATTGACCGGATTTTCACGCGTATTGCGCATCTGACGACCTTGCCGGTGGCCGCTCGACATTTATGGTGGAGATGTCCGAAACCGCTAATATTTTGAACAATGCAACCGAAAACAGCTTGGTTTTGATGGACGAAATCGGCCGAGGCACCAGTACCTTCGACGGATTATCCCTGGCATGGGCATGCGCTGAATGTTTAGCGTCTGAAATAAACGCCTATACCTTATTCGCAACCCATTATTTCGAGTTAACAACCTTGGCCGATGATGAAATCGGTATTAAAAATGTTCATCTGGATGCCATTGAGCACGGGGATAAAATCGTTTTTCTCCATTCGGTAAAAAGTGGCCCAGCAAACCAAAGCTACGGTCTTCAGGTGGCTGCTTTGGCCGGAGTTCCGCCAAAAACCATCTTACACGCAAAAAATAAACTGGAAGTGTTGGAAAACAATGCCCACAATCTACAACGAAAACCGAAGGGGGAAAACATCCAGCTGGACCTTTTTAGCTCACCGGATTTTCATCCGGCTTTAGATCTATTAGAGAGGATCAATCCCGAGGATATTTCACCTAGGGAGGCATTGGAAATTCTATTTGAACTTAAAACACTATCCGAATAAAAGTACATTGTTGCAGGACTGTAATATCCAACACTACAATAGTTTTCTTTTTTAAAAGTTAACATCGCGGCTCTTTTGAAACCGGTTAGGAGTGGGGAAGGCCAGCCCATTAAGATTTAACATCATATTATTTCGCATGGGATGTAACATGATACTATTCGCCCAGAAACCTGATTTTCAAGGGTCTCACCGGAATTAAGGTATAATCGAATATTGCTCGAAGACAAGACGTGACCCCGATTTTAGGATTTTAGTAGGATTTTAGCAGAAAAACCTTGAACAATGACGCCTAATCAATAATAATATGTTGCTATGCAGCAAACCTTGCTGAGGTAGTCTTGCCTAGATGATGCGCTTTTTCAAGGATTGCGTGCCCCCACCGAATTATGTTCAGATATTACAAGTTGGGGCCAAGAACAAGTCGTAACAAAGCAAAACGATAGGATTTTAACCCGATGATTCGTCATCGCGAATAGCTTTTACTATTTAATAATGAAACGCACTTGAGAGGTATTAAACATGAGTTCTAGTTCGAACAACAAGAAGTTGCTGACCTGGGTTGAGGAAATGGCCACCCTCTGTCAACCAAACAACGTCGTCTGGTGTGATGGCACCGATGAAGAATGGGATGCCATGTGGGATATCCTGGTAAAAGGTGGGACCGCCAGAAAGATCAATGAAGCCAAACGCCCTAATAGCTATCACGTCAATTCCATCCCCGCCGATGTTGCCCGTGTTGAGGACCGTACTTATATTTGCTCGGATAAAGAAGAAGATGCCGGTCCCACCAATAACTGGACCGATCCAGTAGAAATGCGGGGAACCCTTAAGGGTTTGTTCACGGGTTGCATGAAAGGCCGTACCATGTACGTAGTTCCTTTCAGTATGGGTCCCATCGGCTCGCCGATCGCGCATATCGGTGTTGAGCTTTCCGACTCTCCCTACGTGGTTACCAATATGCACATTATGGCGCGTGTTGGTCAGGCAGTTCTTGATGTATTAGGCGAAGACGGTGAATTTGTTCCCTGTATGCACTCTGTCGGTGTCCCTTTGGAAGCAGGTCAGAAAGATGAACCTTGGCCATGTAACCCCGGACAATCGTTATATTGTTCACTTTCCAAGGACGCGTGAGATATGGTCTTTCGGATCTGGCTACGGCGGTAACGCGCTTCTGGGTAAGAAATGTTTCGCACTGCGTATTGCTTCAAATATGGCACGCGATGAAGGCTGGATGGCTGAACACATGCTTATTCTCAAGCTCACCAACCCGGAAGGTAACGTTAAATTATGTCGCCGGTGCTTTCCCAAGCGCCTTGCGGCAAAACTAACCTTGCCATGTTGCAGCCAACAATTCCCGGTTGGAAAGTTGAAACAATCGGTGATGATATATGCTGGATGAAGTTTGGCGATGACGGCCAGCTTTATGCGATCAACCCGGAAGCCGGTTTTTTTGGTGTCGCTCCAGGCACAAGCATGCAATCAAATGCTAATGCCATGTTGTCTTTGGAATCCAACGCCATTTTTACCAACGTCGCCCAAACCGATGACGGTGATGTCTGGTGGGAAGAAATGACCGATGAAGCCCCCGCGCATTTAATCGACTGGAAAGGTAATGACTGGACACCGGATTCAGACACACCTTCTTCCCATCCGAATGCCCGATTTACAGCCCGTGCGGGCCAATGTCCCGTTATTGCCGATGAATGGGAAGATCCAAAGGGTGTACCCATTAGCGCTATCCTGTTTGGGGGTCGCCGGGCTTCCGTTGTGCCTTTGGCCACCGAAGCACTCGACTGGAATCATGGGGACCTTCCTCGGGACCATTATTGCCTCTGAAATGACAGCCGCGGCTTTCGGCGCCCTCGGTCAATTACGCCGTGACCCAATGGCCATGCTGCCATTCTGTGGTTACAATATGGCGGATTACTGGGGTCACTGGTTGAAAATGGGTGAAAAAGAAGGCGCAAAAAATGCCTAAGATCTACTACGTCAACTGGTTCCGAAAGAATGATGCCGGGCAAATTCATGTGGCCTGGATTCGGCGAAAATAGCCGTGTACTGAAATGGGTATTCGAGCGTTGTGCCGGTACAGGGGATGCAATTGAAACAGCCATTGGAAACATGCCGACCCTGGACGCAATCGACTTTGACGGTCTGGATATGACTCCAGAAGATATCGCTAACCTGATGCGCGTCGATATTGATGGTTGGTTATCAGAAATCCCAGGCATTGAAGAGTACTACGCTAAGTTTGGAGACCGTCTGCCATCGGAACTCATCAGCCAGGTTGCGGCACTGCGTAGGCGTTTGGAATCAGCTCAACAAGCAGTTGCCTGAATTAAGCTTTTAAAAGGTAAAACCAAAGGCCCGCTATATGCGGGCCTTTCTTTTTCTAACCCTTAAACCTTGCAAACGATCAATCATTGATGGGCGCAAAACAAAAATAGATAACACGGCGCCATCATTTTTTCGTTTCCTTTATCCCGGGACGACAAGTAATAACAATGATTTGTCAAAGATAGCAAGAATCGGGTTGCCCGTTCCATCCTAAAAGACTACATTATTCCATAATCACCCTGTAGTTGGGCTGACAAGGAGAAGATTTTGAACTCGGATTATGAACGGATTGCCCAAACAATCCGATTCCTCCACCAGAATGCACGAAACCAACCCAGCCTTGACGACATCGCGTCGCAGGTTGGATTGAGTCCTTACCATTAATACCAATTTTTGAGTAATCCCGGTTCATCCCCACGGATGTGGGGAACACCAGTGTTAACCGCTGACCCCGAATTGGTAATACGGTTCATCCCCACGGGATGTGGGGAACACTCCAATTATAACTAATTGGTTTATATAGATAAAATTGACCGTCTTTATTTCTACCGAAAAAATAAGCATTTTTTCTAAAATTTTAAAGAGCATTTTCTTCTTCGATCGGAAGAAATGAAACCAGACGTAAACCATCCATTTCCACTGGAATTCGGCGGTGGTCCACCTTCGTTCATATGCTTAAACTAATGCTGGAAACGCCTTGCGACGATAAACCAAAATATACAACGCTGAATTTATTCAGAGCCATCAATTATTCGATAAGCCTATTCTTGTAGCCCTATAACTCCGTTCAGGCCCGGTGCCTTTTTAATCTCATGGCTTTTTCGGTCATTATCGATAACTTGATATCGCTCCAACTGATTATATAAACGTAAAATATCCTGTTCTTTACACCTTACCTATGGAAAGCAAACCGCAGCCAAAAGCTTTGGCCGGGCCGATGCCTTTTTGCAGTTGTTCTATAAAGCGTTTTGGTTCCGTTAGGGTCAGTATGCCATCAAACAAAACTGTCTGTATTTTCCCACTACGCTCTTCTTTGGTTTTTCTGAAATAGAGCACTGGCTCCGGTTGCACGATCACTATATCCAGTTGCGAAAAGGCTTGTAACTTTTTCTTAATCCAGGTTTGCTGCTGTTCTTCGCGCAGCAAAGGAACGCGTACTGTTTTGCTAAAGATTTTGCCGTTCTTTGTAATCACGCCTTTATTGCTGTCTTTAATCGCTTTAAATCGGATTCGCCCGCAAGTGAAAGCGTAAACGTTGTCCTCGTTTGAGTTTTAACGATACATCTCGCCAATCCAATACGATGGGACTTTGTTCTACTTGTTTCGGTTGCATCACTGACTGCATCAGTACTTGTGCACCAAGGCCTTTTTGCTGATTTTCAACGCGAAACAAAAAATCACGCTCAGCCTTTTCACGCCCAGGAAACAAGCGCCATAAAGCTTTATGCAAGTCATAGGAATTTTTGGCTTGCTGCCAGGGTATGTGGATTTTACTCAGGTACATTTAAATCTATGTCCCAAGCACATATACTTTCCTGTTATAGAATTGCCGAACAGTGTCAGCAAAAACAGGTTGATCGCGTACTATCATTGGCGTTGAGTTTTCCAGTTCAACATCGCTGTATAGCGTTCCCGCACACTACCTGTTCGATTTAAGGCGGCTAGTGCGGTTTCCGCGTTGATGACAGCTTTATTTTTATCCGGGTCACATAAAGGTTGATGGATAGGGCAGGAACGACGACCTAAGAAAGGGGTATAAACGGGTTGTTGTATTCCCCTCCATACTTGTTCCAGACTGTAAAGCGCACTTTCCTTGAACACTATCGCAAGCGTAAATTCGGCATCACAAAGATATTCGCGCCTTGAAACAATGGCGTCTTTCCGCATCTTACCATCCACTTTTCGGGCATCAAGCACTGTGTGATAGTCGGTTATTTTTTGCACGGAAAGCTTTTTAGACTCTAGCTGTTGAGTTTTATGCCGTTGTTCAACTTTGCGTTTATCGGCTCTGACCGTCATTTCAAAAACTATCGCTCAAACTCTTTAATGCAGCCAGTTTGTCACGTTGAACACCCAAACAGGCCCCTAGTAACCCCACAATGGCGCTACGCGTCGGAAAAATCAAACTGGGGCGATAATCTTCATAGGTATGGCCGCCCCAAGCCTGTATTGCGCCCTGCAATTTTATGATCAGGTAATCGGGCATCGCTTATTCCATTCCGTTTTGCTCTATCCATTGCTCCAATTCTGTCAATGACTGCATCCGATTTCCCTGCATATCGCATTCCTCGAGGCTAAAAAAGCCCACTCGGTCAGTCAGTCCGTAACAGGCATGAATTTTGTCTTTGTACGTACAAAATGCTTCAATGGACGGTTTACGGAAACCGCCTTTAATTCCTCTGCCAACCGGTTCTTCAAACGCATTGGCCAATGAAATCGGTTGATCGCTAAAACTGACACAGGCCAAGTCCGCCATATTAAAAGCGGCGGTACTGTTTTGTTTAGCGGTCGGCACAACCGTTGCCAGTAGATGCAACGCATGCGCCGCAATCTCAAGGGCTTTTTCCCTACTCTCTTCGCCGAGATTTTCCTGTAATTGCCTGATATTCAAACTTGCGTAACGGTAAAAAACACCGCTACTGAATTCCTGGGTATCCAGATGCGCGGGTCCCATTTCACCAACTTCCTGAGTCAAATCATCGACTGCGGTAAACCAATCTATATCGCCGTCAACAGTGTGCGTGGTGATGACATGCGCAATGGCTAATGCGGCATAACGCTGGTCCATAATACCCGATGTCGCCATACGCCCAGACAAGGCGATATCGACACTGTTTTGGAAGGCATCATTAAACTTCTTAAATTTGTCCTTTTTAGTTTCCTTATCCCACACTTTCCCGAATTGTTTTTCATCCGGGTGTTTAGCCTGCAATTGCTGATAAAGATCACAGTATTTACCGATTTCCGAAACTGACCACGCGGCAACCGCACCTGCTTCAGTCCCTTCTACCTGTTCTCTATCAACTTCGTTAGCTTTGCCCTTTTTGACTTTTATCTTTAAATCTTCAATACCTTTTACACCGGCAATACTCCTAATCACCGTATCAATGATTTCCTCGGGAAATTTATCCTTTAGCTGTTCACGGTATTTATTACGTAACTCGTCAGTCACGAGTTCTATCCGATTTGACGTAACTATTCAGGCCCTGAATTCATTTTTTCGATGTGTCACCTCGACCAACGGAAGAAAGTCTTATCACCCATTGATAGCTCTGCGCTTTAAGATTGCCCACTGGTGTTCATAAAAGATGAGTAGTGTAGAAAATAGAAATCGATAATTACGACTAGACATTTGCTAAAAAAACACGGATCCTTCTTTTCTTTGTAGAAGTACAGATGGAAGGAGGAGACCCCGTGCAACAGTATATTTCTCAGAGTTTAGAAAGCTTTCAAAGCGTTTTTTCCAGATCGAGTACTTGGTTGTTGTTCTGCGCCATTGTGATTGGATTTATGGGGCAGGAGAAATGATCGGCGTGACGTCGTTGTATCGTTTCTGGCTATTAGATGAACTTGGTTATTACCGCTTGCTCCGTTTTTTTAGATCCAAAGCGTATGTCTATGGGGCGTTGCTCGATGCTTGGCAAGATTTTGTGAATCGCCAAGGAAAATCCGTTGAAGTAGCTGGACGAGCGATACTTCTGGGTGACCATACCGCGGTGATCAAAGATGGACGCAAGATGCCCGGCGTGGTATCGATGCACGAGTCATCGGAGACGCAAACGAAACCCGGCTATTTTCGGGCCCAATGTTGGGGCAGCATTGGCATCTTGATCGGGTCGTTATCCGCTTGTTTTTGTTGTCCTTTGCAGCTTCAAATTCATCAGGGATGGGCTCATTTAGGGTTGAACGACGAGCGCGATAATCCATGTCGGATCAAGCTCACCGACCGCTTGGTGGCCATGGCGATTCATTTTGCGGTGACGAATCACTGTCTGTGTTATTTGGTGTTGGATGCCTTTTTTTCAACCGGGGGCGTATTTCGAGCTTGCCACTATTATTCAATCCAGCATCAGGCGCGGTGGGTTGAGGTGCTGGTCAAAGCCAAGAATAGCTATGTGGGTTATTTCCCCGCGCCACCGAAACCCGCCTCTCGACCCGGACCTCAGCCGCTCTATGGCGAGAAAGTGTGTTTAAGAGAATGCTTCGACCACCTTCATTTGTTTGAGACGGTGACCTGTCAAGTCTACGGTAAAACCGAATCCATCCGGGTTATGACGCTTACACTGTTATGGCGGCCCATCGCTGATCAGGTGTTATTTATTCTCGCCGTCACCTCAAAAGGCCCAATGGTTCTAATGAGTTCCGATTTAACGCTGTCAGCCATTGATGCCGTTGAACTGTATTGTGCTAGAACCCGCATTGAAATCATGTTCGCGATGTTAAAGCATGTGATCGGCGCCTTTAAATTTCGTTTTTGGACTAAAAAATTGCCAAAACATTCTAGACGCCCCTTTTCCAATCGTCTTCTCAAAGCCCCACAGCCCCAGGATATTCATACCGTTCAAGCGTGCTGGCGAGCCTATGAAATCTTCGTGCTCTGTGCCTCCATTGCCTTGGGGTTAATGCAATTGATTGCGCTCCAGTATCAAGATACGATTTGGTCTGAGCACTCGCTTTATCTTCGCACTCAATCGCGTGATTTGCCATCGGAGAAAACCGTCAAGCAAATTTTAGCGCCATTGTTCCTCAAACAATTCTTTCGATTTGAGGAAAATGGCATGATTCAACAGATCCGTGCCCGCTTGATGGCTGTTTCCGATGAAATAGATGACGATTAAACTGAATGAGGCGTTCTATGCTCTAATTCTCTGCGATCTTCAAAATTTTTCATCAAACATACTACGATGGAGAGGGTGGTTTTGCCCCGCTTTTCTCGCTGTTAACTCACGACTGCCGAGTTAACACCTTGGAGAGAAAGATTAGCCAAACGAAGGTGTGAAAGACTTCCAAAGTTTGCACCGCGGGGGTTGAAAAAAAATTCGAATCTGGATTGTATTCCGACCACAACCGCCCAAACGGCGGTGACCAATGTGGCGCTTATGAGGAATGCCCCCTGGAGTCCACCACGCCAACTGGTGAACAACAACACCGACAAAAAAGAATAGGCTAGGGCGGCGATTAAATAACTGTAGAATCCGATATCCATAAAATTCAATTCTTAACTATTTTGGACTGTTTCAGGGTTTTTCTAGCGAGCGCCTTTTCCCCACAAAACAACCTCGACCGTTTGTACCATAATCATAAGGTCTAAAAATAAGCTGTAGTTTTTAACGTAATATAGATCGTACTGAAGTTTTTGTATGGCATCTTCCAAACCTGCGCCGTAGGAATAGCAGAGTTGAGCCCATCCCGTTATTCCCGGTTTGACACGGTGTCGTTCTGAATAGAAGGGGATGGATTCGGCATAGGTTTCTACAAACTCCGGGCGTTCCGGTCTGGGTCCGACAAAACTCATTTCGCCTTTCAACACATTCACTAACTGAGGGAGTTCATCAATGCGGCAGCTTCGAATAAAATTGCCTACACGGGTGACTCGATCATCCTGACCTTAAGACATTTGGACGGCGCCATGTTTTTCCGCATCGGTTTGCATGCTGCGAAATTTAATGACCTCGAAAAGTTGCCAATTCAACCCAACCCGCACTTGTTTATAAAAAACCGAGGCTTTAAAGCGGCATTCAATTAATATAGCCAGAGCTGTGAACAACATAATGGGCCATACTAAAGCTAATAAGGCACAGCTTGCCACGATATCGAAAAGACGCTTAACAACCGTTTGCATACCGCCAATACGAAATCCATCGGAGAATACCAACCAACTGGGTTGTAAACTATCAACCTTGATCAAGCCGGCTTCGCGTTCGAAAAAGGTCAGCAAATCCACAATTTCGAATCCGTTCATCTTGCAATCGAGGATTTCGTCCACCACTAAGGATTGGCGGCGATCGTCCGGAGCAACGACAATCTCATCCAAATCATTTTCCACCGCATATTCGTTCAAGGGTATATTCAGATCGATGATTCGATCTTCGGGTAGCATGGAGGTTTCACCTGTCATTCGGACGCCGGCGACAACCTTGAAGTTTTGGTAAAACGGGGTGTTCTCCAAGGCAAAAACTTTCGCGGCATTTTTGCCGGTGCCGACGATTAGAATACGACGTTTCAGATTCTCCTGATCGACGAATTTATAAAAAATAATCCGAATGCATACCACGGCGGCGAGGGCGATCAAAAGGGCATAACCGAAGGCTCCGCGTCCTACGAAATAGGTGGGAAAAGCATAGAAAAACAGACTCATGACGATCGCGACGATTGCAAATCCGGCTAGGATCCTCAGATCATCCCTTTCAAGGTGAAATAAAACACGATATATCAATAGGATAGAAAATAGTTGTAGACAAGCACCTTAATCATCTGGAAAATATCAAGGGAACTTATATTCGATGATGAGGGGTAGACATGAAATTCGACGACATTTTTCAGCGTTTTACAGAGAAAAGCCCGGTCGCCGTGAGCGTTCACATTCTGCTCGAACGGATATTCAGTCCGGACAAGCTCAATCAATGGTTTGAGAAAACAGCGGTTAACCAATATACGCGGGAGTTGTCGTTTTCGAGCCTTTTTGAATTGATGAATGGCGTGGTATTCAAAATGTTCCCTTGTGTCTTCAATGCCTATCAAAGTGCGGACGAGACGATTGGCGTTTCGGTCACGTCAGTCTATAACAAGCTGAACGGACTGGAAGCCTCTACGTCAGCTACCCTGGTTCACGATACCGCGCAAGAGATGACGGAGATTATCGAAGCCTTAGGCGGCCCGTGTAAACCGTGGTTACCGGGCTATCGTGTCAAAGTGCTGGATGGCAACTGTATCGAGGCGACAGAACATCGTTTGCAGGTGCTCCAAAACACTAAGGCTGGACCCTTGCCAGGAAAATCACTGAATGTGTACGATCCCGCGTTATAGATGGTCATCGATGTGTTCCCCTGCGAGGATGGGCATACGCAAGAGTGGGCCTTGCTGGGGACGGTATTATCGACGGTCCAGGCACGGGATATCTGGATTATGGATCGTAATTTTTGTGTCAGGGACTTTCTCTCGGGAATTGTTGATCGTGGTGGCTTTTTGATCTGCCGCCAACATGCGTCGATGCCTTGGACGGCTCTCGGCGATGAACGTTATGTGGGCAACACCGAGACGGGAAAGATTTATGAGCAATGGATCGAGGTCACCGATACGGCAGGGAGAGTTCGGAAATATCGTCGGATACGGGTTTGCCTGAATACCGCGACACGCGACGGTGAGCATGAGATTTGCGTGTTGACGAATCTACCGAAATCAGTCGCCGATGGCAGACTGATCGCCGAGATGTATCGTAAGCGCTGGACGATTGAAACCGCGTTTCAAGAATTGGAAGCTCATCTCCATTCGGAAATCAACACCTTGGGTTATCCGAAAGCCGCCTTGTTTGGATTTTGCATTGCCCTGGTGGCCTACAATCTATTGGCTGTTGTTAAAGCAGCGCTCCGGGCTGTCCACGGCGAAGAAACCATCGAGAATGATGTTTCCAGCTATTATTTAGCCGGTCATATTGGCAGAACCCATGAAGGCATGATGATCGCCTTGCCATCGGAGTACTGGGTTGGATTTCAAAGTCTTCCGCTGACTGAATTGGTTGAGGTGCTCCTACAACTCGCTCATCACGTCAAATTATCCCAATTTAAAAAGCACCGTCGTGGGCCGAAAAAGCCACCGCCAAAACGTGACCAATTTCCCAAGCAGCCACATGTCTCAACTGCTAGACTCCTTGCGGCAAAGAAAAAGAAAAAAATGGCACCTTGAAAGGGATGGATCCTCAGATGCACCCCAGCGCTTTTATAGTCTGTCGTGCGCTGGTATAAACCCATACTGGTAGCGCATACGAGGAAGGTGATGGAGAGCACCGTAGCCGGAAGAAGCAAGGTTCCGGGCCATTCAGGATGTTGGGGAAATCTAATCCAATAGCCCAGGTAGATCGATGCGAAAAAAATGCATATTTCCATCAGTACCAGGAGAAAATATACCGCTGAAATGTAATGGCGAAAAATCCGAATCATTTTTATTTGTTAAATAAGGAACCTATCGAGGCCAATTAGCTTGTCTGACATGAATCAAACGATATTCAGACGGCCATCCTGGGATGGTGTTGGAGGATTCTCGTAACCTTCTGGTCAAATACTAGTGAAGAGACTAAGCTTTTGCTAGTAATCTACATTATTGGTTATAACTTCAAATATTAGGAGACAGCATGCACCGAGTTTGTGATTCCAAAATAGGTGTTATTGGATTAGGCTACGTGGGCCTGCCGCTTGCGGTAGAGTTTGGCAAAAAATTCCAAACAATTGGTTTTGACATCAATAAGCAGCGGGTGGAAGAGCTTAATCGGGGAGAAGACAAATCCTTGGAAGTGACTCCGGAAGAACTTCGCGATACGAAGGATCTTAGCTGCACGGACAATTATCTCGATTTGTCCGGGTGCAATACGTTTATCGTGACGGTCCCGACTCCGATCGATGTTCACAAACGCCCGGATTTATCACCCTTAATCGGGGCGAGTCAGTTGATCGCTAAAATTTTAAAGCCTGGGGATGTGGTGATTTATGAATCAACGGTTTATCCCGGCGCCACCGAGGAAGTTTGTATTCCCATTTTAGAATCCGAATCGGGATTAAGCTTTAATCGGGACTTCTTTGCCGGATACAGCCCCGAACGGATTAACCCGGGAGATAAGAATCATCGGGTCACTACGATCAAAAAAGTGACCTCCGGATCGACGCCGGAAGCCACCGAACTGGTCGATGAACTTTATAGAACTATAATCACCGCCGGCACCCATAAGGCTAGTAGTATCAAAGTTGCTGAAGCGGCAAAAGTTATTGAAAATACTCAAAGAGATGTCAATATAGCGTTGATTAACGAACTGGCGATGCTCTTTCATGAACTTGGCTTGAATACACTGGAGGTGTTGGAAGCGGCTGGAAGTAAATGGAATTTTTTACCGTTCAGACCGGGTCTTGTCGGTGGCCATTGTATCGGTGTCGATCCCTATTATTTGACCCACAAGGCGCAGGAAATCGGTTATCACCCGGAAATGATCCTGGCCGGTCGGAGAACCAATGACGGCATGGGTGTTCATGTTGTGAACCGGGTGGTCAAGCTGATGGCCAACAAACGCATACATATCGCTCAATCGAATGTGTTGATTCTCGGGATCACCTTTAAAGAGAATTGCCCGGATTTCAGAAATACCCGCGTTATCGATATGATTGAGGAACTTCAAGGCTACGACGCTAATGTCGATGTTTACGATCCATGGGTGGATCCGGCAGACGCCAAGAAGGAGTTCGGATTCGAATTGACGCAAACCCTGGAAAAGGGGTTCTACGATGCCATTATCGTTGCCGTCGCCCACGAACAGTTTAAGGAAATGGGCGCGGAGACTATCCGTGCGTTGGGTAAATCTAATGTTGTTATCTTCGACATTAAATATATTTTACCGGAAGCATCCGTAGACGAATATTTGTAGATTGGACATCAGACAGGTCACATGAAAATACTGGTTACAGGCACCGCGGGATTTATCGGCTCTACCGTCGCATTACGCCTATTGGAACGGGGCGATGAAGTTATCGGTCTGGATAACGTTAACGACTATTACGATGTAAATCTGAAAGAAGCACGTCTCGCCCGTCTCAAACAATCGGAAAACTTTATAGAAATCCGAGAAGACCTGGAAAATAGAGAGGCAATCAATCACACATTTGATCACTATCGTCCTCAACGGGTCATCAATCTTGCCGCCCAGGCCGGTGTACGATATTCGCTGGAAAATCCTCGTGCTTACATAGATTCGAACCTGGTCGGTTTCTGTCACATATTGGAGGGGTGCCGTCACACGCAAGTCGAGCATTTGGTTTATGCTTCCAGCAGCTCCGTTTACGGGGCTAACACCTCTATGCCCTTTTCCATACACGACAACGTCGACCATCCGCTCAGCCTGTATGCGGCAAGTAAAAAAGCCAATGAGTTAATGGCCCACACCTACAGCCATTTGTATGGCCTACCCACGACGGGGTTGCGCTTTTTTACGGTTTATGGGCCGTGGGGGAGACCGGACATGGCCTTATTCCGCTTTACCAAAAATATTCTCGAGGATAAACCCATCGATGTGTATAACTACGGCAAACATCACCGGGATTTCACCTACATTGACGATATTGTCGAAGGTGTGATTCGTGTTCTCGATAACGTCGCCCAACCCAATACCGATTGGCATAGCGATCAACCGGATCCCGGTACCAGTATAGCGCCCTACCGTCTCTACAATATCGGTAACCATCAACCGGTCGATTTACTCAATTTTATTGAAACCTTGGAAAATTGTTTGGGCAAAAAAGCGGAGAAAAATTTCCTTCCTCTGCAAGATGGCGACGTGCCCGATACCTATGCCGATGTCGAAGATTTAATGCGAGACGTCGGTTATCAACCCAAAACACCGGTCGAAATCGGTATTGCCAGATTTGTTGAATGGTACAAAAAGTTTTATGATGCATGAATGAAACTTCCTCACATTCCCATTCTCGGGTTTGCGGCTTACAGCGGTACCGGCAAGACCACCTTACTGACCCGGCTCATTCCTTTACTGAAATCGGAAGATCTTCGGGTAGGATTAATCAAGCACAGCCATCACAATTTTCAAATAGATAAACCGGGAAAAGACAGTTATCGCCACCGCAAGGCGGGTGCAACGCCGGTGATGGTTTCCTCCCGTTTCCGAAGAGCGATGATTTGGGAGCGGAGCGAACCCTACGAACCTTTGCTGTTCGAGGAACTTGACCATTTCGATAAGGCCGGGTTGGATCTCATTTTGGTTGAAGGCTTTAAACGTGAACCTTTTCCCAAGATAGAACTGCACAGACCCTCCCTCGGCAAACCCTTACTTTTCCCGCAAGACGATTCAATTATAGCCATTGCATCTGACGATATTTTATCGTCGCCCACTCAATTGCCCGTGTTCGATCTTAACCAGCCCGCCCCAATCGCCGATTTTATCGTCAACCGGTTTTTGTCCAATGAACCGGATTGACCCCTGTGTTAAATCGGATAGTTCAGAATTGTTATCCCTAGATCAAGCTCTTGAACAAATCTTCGCTAGCGTAAAACCCGTTACCGGAAAGCAAACCTTAAATCTAAAAGACTGTTTGGATCGCATTATTGCGGAGGATATCGAGTCGGGGGTTAATATTCCGCCGCATCGGAATTCCTCAATGGATGGATACGCTTTTAACACCCGTGACATTGTAACCTCAGGCCTTTCCAACCTGACTGTTGCCGGGACATCGTGGGCGGGAAAGCCTTATTCAAAGTCCTTGTCGCCGGGTCAGTGTGTTCGAATCTTCACCGGTGCAGCCGTCCCCGAGAATGCCGATACGGTCATCATGCAGGAAGATATCAAACGTTTCGACGATTCGATCGAGATTCCCTTTGGTTCGGTAAAAGCGGGAGAAAATCTTAGATTTCCAGGTGACGATGTCGCTAAAGGCCAGAAAGTTGTCTCGTCGGGGAAACGTCTGCGGGCAGAAGATCTTGGGGTTCTCGCCTCGATCGGACAGTTGACGGTTCCGGTTACTCGCAAACTACGGGTGGCATTTTTTTCGACGGGAGATGAACTCCGGACGCTTGGTCGCCATCTGGAATACGGGGAAATTTATGATAGCAATCGTTACACCCTGTACGGACTATTGGAGTCTTTAGGTGTTGATGCGCTGGACATGGGCGCCATACCCGACAATCTTGAGGAAATCAAAACAGTACTTACGGAAGCCGCGGGAGTTAGCGACGTTATTATCAGTACCGGCGGTGCTTCGGTCGGAGAAGCGGATTTTTTATTTCAAGCGCTTAAAGCCATCGGCAAGATCAAATTTTGGAAAATTGCCATTAAACCGGGGAAACCGCTTTTGTTCGGCAATATCAATGGCCAGTCTTATTTCGGACTGCCGGGAAACCCTGTTTCCGTCGCGGTCACCTTCCATAAAGTCGTGTCGCCGGCGTTGAAATTGATGATGGGAGACAAATACCAATCGCCCCTAACAATAAAAGCCCGTTGTGGTTCTATACTTACAAAAGCAATGGGACGGCAAGAATTTCAGCGGGGCTTGTTAGAGCGGGAGGAAAACGGAGAGCTAATCGTCAATCCTTTTCGAAGTCAGGGATCGCACGTACTGAGTTCGATGAGCCAGTCAAATTGTTATATTGTGTTACCCGAAGAAAGCACCGGTGTCAGAAAAGGAGAGTATGTGGATGTTGAACTCTTCGCAACCTTCTAACCATTCAGTTCACCCCTGAAATCCGCCATTTCTGTGTTAAAAAATGATCATTTACACGTGTAAACTCACATTTTTGGCCTTGAATCGGCAAATTTCAGGGGCAATCTGAATAGTTACTTTAATCCTTTGAGTAGAAACGAAAAAACATGAGTAAAAAAGGCATACTGGTGACCGGTGGCGCGGGTTATATCGGAAGTCACCTGGTCAAACAACTCGGCGAAATGGGCGAGAGAATTGTTGTTCTCGACAATTTATCCACCGGATTTTCGGATTCCGTGTTGCATGGCGAGCTCATCGTCGGCAATACCGGCGATAAAGCCTTGGTTAAAGAAATTCTTAAAGACCATGACATTGAATCGGTTCTTCATTTCGCCGCCCACACTATTGTTCCGGAATCGGTTTCCAACCCTCTAAAATATTACGGCAACAATACCTGCAATACGCGCAATTTACTCGAGTGTTGCGCCGAGATGGCGGTCAAGCACTTTATCTTTTCCTCCACCGCGGCCGCCTATGGAATACCGGAAAATACCTTGTGTTCGGAGGATTCACTCACTCAACCGATCAATCCGTATGGCGCCTCCAAGCTCATGAGTGAGACCATGCTCAGAGATCTGTCCTCGGCAAGCGAGCTACGCCACGTCATCCTGCGCTATTTTAATGTGGCGGGTTCCGATCCGGACGGTAAAATTGGGCAATCGACGGAAAAAGCGACTTTACTAATCAAAGTTGCAGCCGAAGTCGCTGTCGGAAAGCGCGACCATCTTTACGTTTTCGGGACCGATTACCCCACCGATGATGGCACCGGTGTGCGTGATTATATCCACGTATCCGATCTCGCCGACGCCCATATCCAGGCATTGAAGTATCTACGCAATCAAGGCGAATCCACCACCTTGAATTGTGGTTACGGCCATGGATACAGTGTCAGGGAAGTCATCGATACAATGAACAGTGTGAATGGCGCTCCAATCAAATCAATCGATCAGCCCAGACGCCCCGGTGATCCTCCCGCTCTGATCGCTAAAGTAGACAAAATCCACCAAACCTTCGAATGGAAACCAAAATACGATGATTTGGAGGAGATTGTTAAAACGTCGTTGGATTGGGAAAGAAAACAGAGTCGGAAAGCTGAAATGATTCCGGAAGTTGTGGAGTGAGGGATGGGATTGGGGTCGGTTGCGTGAGTTCTAGCCTGGAATTCTCACAAGATTTTTAGTGCGGAACATCAATCCCGTAACCCACGCAGCTGCGGCTCCTCGCTACGAAAGTTGGAAAAATCCGAGCTAGAAATCCAAAGGACTCGCACAGCAATTCCCGGTTGATTTAAAACATGTGTATAAATCATCGTGGTTGAAACATCGGCGTGACCTAACAATTCTTGTACGGTACGAATATCATAACCCGCTTCCAATACGTGCGTAGCAAACGAATGGCGAAGTGCATGACAATTCACTTTTTTCACTATCCCTACTTGCTCCGCGGTTTTCTTAATCGCTTTCTGATCTGAAGACCGTTTTCGTGAATATGGCGCCTACGTGTCTTGCCGCTACGCGGATCAACGGACAATCGGCCGCTTGGAAACACATATTGCCATTTCCATTCGGTTGGTGCATTGGGGTATTTGCGGCTCAGCGCATCAGGAAGATACACCGCACCGAAACCTCGGGCTTTATCCTCTTCGAACCTTGTCTTGACTTCAAGTAAATGATTTTGTAATCGTTCCACAACCGTGGCTGGAAGTGGAACCACACGGTCTTTCCCACCTTTGGCGTTACGCACAATAATCTGAGAATAACCAAAATCAACATCAAGCACACGTAACCGCACGCACTCCATCAATCGCATTCCAGCCCCATAAAGCAATTCAGCCATCAATTTTGAGACGCCTTCCAAACCGCCGATCAACTTTTGCGCTTCGTTTCGAGAAAGCACCACCGGCAGTTTTCTGGGGCGTTTGGCGCGAACAAAATCGCCCAATTCGCCAATGGGTTGGTTAAGCACATTTTCATAGAAAAATACCAGTGCATTGAGCGCCTGATTTTGAGTGCTGGCCCCAACCTTCCGCTGTACCGCTAAATATTCAAGGAAGGACAAAATCTCTTTATTTGATAAGCTACGGGGATCGGCATTTTCACAGTAAGCGATAAATCGGCATGCCCAGGGCTCGTAAGCCTGTTCGGTTCGAATAGAATATCCTCGACGGCGTATTTCGGATTGCAGGTTGTTTAATACCGTATGATGTTTTTCTCGGATCTTACTGAGTTTATGTGTATTTCGTTGGTGTTGTGGTTTATCGGCAGCTCTTGATAGTCTCGCGCTACAGTCGCGTGGTGAGTGCCAAGCTCCCTAGCAGACTGCTCCCAGAAAGCCCAGTCGATCTGGTCTATCCACGAAACCGTCAAGATGTTCCGAAACAAAATCTGTATAGCATGTACAGCTTGTTTAAATTGCCAATCTGTAAGGGCTGAATTTCTGCCTAGCGTTTTAAGATAACCTTCTAAATCGGACTTTGAGTGATTCGCTAACCGCTTATCTGGAAATGCTTTGATATATTGTTCAGCACGAACGACGTACCATCGATCATTTGGAGGCTTAACACCCTGACCGTGTAAGACTTTTAAGAAACGATCCCAAAAGCGGTTGATACTATCATCCTGGTTTGGTTGTGTTTTTTTCATGAATCCACTACGCTGGTGGGAAGGTTTTCAGAATATTAGGCGATTTATGAGAAAGTATAGGCTAATAAAAGCGACTAGGCGGAAAACTGAATTAAGGCGATATACGGATTCTGCCTATTCCAGTCGTAGTAGAATCTGTCTATATGACTGTTAGGCAATAGATGAAATGAATATGGGAAATGAACATACAGTTTCAGAATACATCGAAGCAGTTGTTAGTTTCATTGATATACTCGGTTTTAGGAACCTTCTTGAAGAGAAATCGGTCGGGGAAATTCGAGATATCCTAGGGAAATTTCAAAATATTTCTGCTGCCAATAATCAAGGAAATTCATTCGTTCCGGACGTTAAAAAGGAAATATCAGAAGAATTCGTTTTTTCAATATCAGATGCAATTGTCAGAGTGAGACTATTTGAATCGAATTACACTATTGAAGCTCTTGAACTGGAAATTTCAAGACTAGCACAGATTCAGCGCAACCTAATAATGAACGGTGTAATAATAAGAGGTGGGCTGACTATTGGAAAAGTTCATATCTGACCGCATGGTCATGGACCGGTATTTGGTCCAGCAATGGCGCGTGCATTCAGCTTGGAAAATGAACTCGCAAAATATCCACGAATAGTAGTTGATGATCGAATATTTGATACAGAAATAAATAATAACTCCAAGTATTTTGTGGAGTTAGTGACTGCAGAAAATGGCCTGCGATATATAGATTATTTAATGTGTGGAACATGGATAAGTGATAAAGGCACAATCAAGTACCACCCGCATAGCGGGTGGTTTGAGGAAGCCCCCTTGAAGGGGGCTAAGAGCTTATATTTAGGTGGAATCCTCAACCCCAAAGAACTAGCATAACTTTCAATAAATAATTCCACATCAAACTGGAAACATATTTTTGAAACTGCTCTGAATATTAATCCCTTAATGTTCCATCTATTGTTTTTTCCGATGTTTCAGCGTGATCCAATTCTTCTTATTACCTTGACGGATGACCAAGTGAATTTAACAAATCTTTACGCTGGAACGGCAGAGCCTATTTGCATCGCACCGGCAGAGCCGGTGGCTTAATGTAAGGAGTAAGTTTATTAAACGCGCACAATCTCTTGATCAAGAATGGTCTCAAAATTAGTAGGCCAAATGTTCGTAGAAAGTATCAATGGATGAAAATATATCACAATAACTGGATAGATAAGCTTACTCAAGAGCAAAATGAAACCTTAATTTTGGATGCTATATATGGTTCAAGTCCGGTAGATTTTGATACAGAAAAAATATAGAACACGCAGTTATTGAAAATTGTGGTCGAGAGTAGGAAATATTTTTATGGAATCTTTAATAAATAAAGTTAAACACTATCGAAGAAACTATTCGATTGTAGCTAGAGCTCATTACATAAGTGCAGATAGATACGGGCATATTAATATGTTGCTTGGCGTGCCCGCTTTAACTATATCAATTGCCATATGTTCCACATTATTTGCATCGAGCACGCCAAATTTTCCACAGTATATTTTAACTGCGGCAGGTGTTGCATCTCTATTTGTTACTATGTTGACTGGTTTGCAAGTTTTCATGAGAGCATCAGAACGCTCAATGGAGCATAGGGCTGCCGGAGCGAGATTTGCCGATGTGCGCCGAAGGTTAGAGCTAATGGAAATAAGGTTTCACAACGCAAACAATGATAGTGTAAAGGTCTGTATATCTGAGTTAGAGAACATGCTTATAGAGCTTCGTGAACTTGGATCCTTATGCCCAAAAATCCCAGATAAAGATTATAAAAGTGCGAAAAAAGAATATATAGCTGAGAATGAGTCAAATTAATTGCCTAACCAGTGCTTACACTCGGAAAAAAGAAAGCTGCTTCGCTTCCGCTACGCAACTTTCTTTTTTCCGGTGAAGCAAGCGTTAGGCAATCAACAATATTAGCGATATGACAAATACGGACGAAATTCCAAAGCCTTCTGATTCCGGTTCTGATGGAAGTCAGAGCATCGCTGAGTCATCGCCTGAGCTTGTGCCATCAGATCAGCTCCAGAAGCTGCCAATAGCGCATACCGTTCAAGGCATTGCTTCATCAAAATCGAGGGCGTTTGGTGGCGAAGTAACCTCTGCATTAATAGTTGGTATTACATCTCAGCTATCAACGGAGCTTCAATACTCAAAAGGTGAAACCCTAAAGTTACAAGGTAAGAACGAACAGCTCACCCAACTGCTATCTGACGAGCGTGTCACGAATGCCGTGCTCAGTGAGCGGTTAAAGGCATTTCAAACTACAAGGCACTTAAGAAATCTCGGGATCGCTGTGGGGACGGTATTAGCAACTACTTCCATCGTACTTTTCGATACAGTGCAATTTCAATCTTATGGTTACGCCGCACTTGGTATTGGGATAGTGCTTCTCTTGGCAGGTTGGTTTGTCCCAGTTCGTGGAGGTGAGAAATGATAGTCACCGACCTCCAGGAACTTAAAATCCATCCAGTTGCCGATAGGGGTGTTTCTAATCGTGAGAGAATAGCAATCTATGTAAACGAAACAACTAATATGGGGCAATATGGCATCATGGTGGGTTATTCAGCCGTAGATAATTCCGCAGTCCCCTATCAAGACAATCTCTTCTGGTTTGGGGATGGGATCGTAAATACTGGTGATTGGATTCTCCTATACACTGGAAAAGGAACACCAAAAACAGAAGACTGGGATGTTACTGGCGGTAAAGTCTACTCAATACATTGGGGGCGTAGTACTACCATTTTTGCGAACTTAAATATTGTGCCCATTCTTTTCCGAGTTGATGCTGTTGATGTAGCTTCACCTCCAGTGAACTTGCCTCAATTAGATAATGAAAATGCCTAACAAGTGCTTACACGCGGAAAAAATAAAGCTGCTTCGCTTCCGCTACGCAACTTTCTTTTTCCGGTGAAGCAGGCGTTATACACAAAATGGAGCATTCAGTCATGAGCAAGAAAAAAGACGGAAACAATGAAATAAAGATGCACCCACCTTGGGCTGGAAATGCAAACATAATTTGTCAATCAATGCCCTTGTAAGAAGGTTCGAAGGACGTGTCAATAAAATTTATTGAAGAGCGTACACGATTACATGAAACCTATATTAAAGAGCAAGAAAAAAGCAAACGGCTTGCGCTAATGTTATCTGCATTATTATTCATTTGCTCGCTGCTAGTAATAATGTTTGCCCAGAAGGTAGAGAAGAACTTTCGGAGGCACCCTATTAGTTTTTTCTGCTGGCGCAGCAGGGTATAAACGACTTTGGGCAAAGGCTACACTGATTAATATTGAAGCAAATGAATAGTGTATAACAATTGCTTACACTCGGAAAAACAAAGCTACGTCGCTTCGCTCCTCCGCTTTTTTTCCGGTGAAGCAGGTCGTTAGCATGAAATAATATAGAGGGGAGAATATGATCTTACATCGAGTAACAATTGTGGTTCTATTAAATAAGAAGATATTTCGGTTGTCATCTATAGGTGGAGCATTAACAGATGATATTCTTTCGTTAAAAGACAATGACTCTAAGTTAGGTAAAGAATATTTTACGAAAGTTACATCATCAAATAAACTTGAAGACCTACATGTTTAATTTATAAATGAAGATGAGACGCATAGGCTTAACTTTCAGTCTGACCAAGTTGTTTTAAGAGTATCCTCCTCAGATAATAAATCCTCTATTAGTGTTTAAAAAGTAATCCAGCAATTTGAGTCATTTTGTAAAAGTGCAGATAAACTAATCAAGTTTCCTGAGATTCGTCGAATCGGTATTGTAGCTGAGCATAGAATAGATCAAGAAAAAGATAATTCAGCAGCTAATCAACTTATTGAGGCGCTTCTCAATATACCTGCCCCAAAACATTTTGGTAGGTTCCAGTTATCGTATGAAGACAGGAGTATAAATGATGATGGTTCCATACCAGACAGAGAGTCAGGTGATTACTGGAATACAATATATACATACTATCTAAATGAAAAAGATGAAACCCCTTCAGATGGGAAAATAGTAGCAAGTATTGATGTTCAAAAATATTATAATCCTGCCAAGTCTAATATTTTAGCCGAGTTAAAATCAGTAAGAAAAAAACTCTCAGATGAGAAATCAAAATTTAAAATCTCATTAAATAATATGGGTTTTGAATAAATATGGGTAAGGGCCGGGGTAAATCGAGAATACCTATTGGGAAACCAGTACGGTACATTCAGGGTTCGGTTAAAACACAAAAATCTACTTCAACCGAGAGTGGAGGAAATGAGGATAAGTCTAAAGAACCTTTTGTTACATCCTCTGGCCCTAGTGTACCTGCTGAAAAGTCAAAAATTGAAATAATCACATCATTTTTTCAATCTTGGGGGAATTGGGTGGCTTGGTTTGGGTTTGTTGTTATTTTCGCAGTATCATATGCAAATTTTAATAGTGATGTTTCTAATTCAAAGAGTGACATAATTGATTTGAAAGATAAATTTCAAGCTAATACCTCTTCTATAGTTAATATAGAAAAAGAATCAATAAAATTGGAAGGTGAGGTCAGGTTTCTCAGAGATAGAGCGAGTTCTGTACGAGAAGATATAATAAGAATCGAAGATAACCTTAAGCAGGTTGAGCTAGAACAAGCACGTAGTCACACGTTACGTAGTCGATAACAATGCTAATCGGGATAGGGAGATACTCAAGTAGCCCCTCCCACAGCACCGTACATACGGGTCCGTATACGGCGCCTAGCCTGGTATTACCAGAGATACTTCATCGGGCAAATCGAATTCATATCAAGTGTCTATCGGGCCGTAGCCGGATGATGAATCTTGCACCATAGCGTGCGGATGGAAATGAGTCCTATTTGTTCAAAATATGTGTTGCTCAATCCGCTGTTAGTGGCCAATGTTTTGGACAAACGCCAGTAGCTTTTACGCGATAGCCCTAAACGAATGGCATCGCGTTTATTAACACCGAGCTTGATCAGCGCTCTAATCCGACGTCTCGGTCTGCGCCACTGTTTCCAATAGCACATCCTGAGTCGCCTTCGAATCCAGCCGTCGAATAGAACCGCATCGTCGTACTTCAACCCACAGCCATAATGCGCCATCCAGCCTTGAACGTATTGTTTAAGGCGAAAAATGCGCGATAGTATGGAAATACCGGGCATCGGCGGGTGATGCGTTTTAACTCGCGTTTGAATCCCTGAACTTTGCTCGCCACGGTTTTTAATTTTTTACCGTGGATTTTAAAGCCCAGCACTGAACTGTCTTTAACCTGACTGACTTTACTTTTGCTCGCGTTCACCTTCACTTTGAGCTTGCGCTCCAAGTAGCGGCTGACACTCGCCAACACCCGCTCACCCGCGCGCTTGGATTTGACGAAAATCGCCACATCGTCGGCATAACGGATAAACTTGTGCCCTCTCTTTTCCAGCTCCTTGTCCAGATCATCCAATAGGATATTACTTAATATTGGCGATACGGGGCTGCCTTGCGGAATCCCGATCCGAGTCGGCTGTAGCCGACCCTTGACCATCACCCCAGCCCGCAGGAAGCGACCCAGGAGTTTCAGCAGACTTTTGGACTTGACGCGTCGACCCACGCGATCCATGAGAATATCATGGTTCACGGTGTCGAAAAACTTCTCCAGGTCGATATCGACCTGAAACCGATAGCCTTGCCGATAATACCTCTGAGCTTGCCGTGCGGCTTGCTGGACGGATCGTCCAGGCATATAGCCGTAGCTGTTAAGCGAGAAAGTAGGATTAAATATCTCACCCAGTACCTTTGCAATCGATTGCATGAGTACCCGGTCTAACACACAAGGACAAAATTGCAGGAGCAAATTTTGAACAGCTTGAGCTGGCCCGAAGGGTGAGAAGCAGGGATGCTTCGAATAATCCCAATCGGCGCATCCCCCCCTGACTCTTTGGGAATCTCAACACGAAGTGCAGGGGTTGGCCGATAACGTCCAGCGCGCACCTGATTCTTGATGATTTTCCATTGCGGTCTTCCCCACTTCGGGAATCGTTCAATGCTGATATTATCAACACCGGGCGCGCCCTTATTGGATCGAACCTTTTTCCATGCCTCAGCTATACATCGATTCGATACGATGTATTCCACCTATGCAAGATCGATAGGCGATGGATTCATGACGCGCCTGGCCTCCAATTCCCCGGTCGGGGTTTGCGAATGACCAAAGCTCACGAGCACCACCTTATCACACTGCCTTCAGACCTTTCCCCAACAACATCATTGGGTTCTCGTCCTCGGCTGACTTCTGCCCTGTTAACGCGCACCTTCGCAGGCTCTGTTCCACCGCTGCCGTTAGGCAACTTAGGCAGGCAGATCTCCCCGGGTAAAAACATGATCTTTCCCTGCGCAACCACTACATTTACCCTCCCCCAGTGATCCAGAGGGGCTTCGTCATGTTGTGCTGACTCGCCCTGAGGTTCGGCCTTATATGTAGTTTCTGTCCGTTGGCTCGCAGGTTTGCACTTAGGCTTCTTTCAGCGGGTCGGTCGCCCTTCCGCACCTTGCCCTCGGCTAGTACTTTTAAAGTTGTCAAATATAACTCCTTTCTGGATAATGTACAGGGGACTTGCACCCCATAAAATCATGCCCATGCCGGGCACACACAAGGCCATCAAATTGATGTCAATAAGCTACGTTCGTTTCACTCACTACACTTATGGCCACAATTTATGGCGATGTTATGTGCCAGTGAAAAATGTTTGGGATTAGACCAATAATTGAGTTTGCTAATCTTTCGGATGTGATAGAAATAGGTGAGCTTTCAAAAAAATATATCGAGTATGACTTAGGCTGGTATTACACACCTGAGAACTTAAAAAAACTTATAAAGAATAAAGTAAAAAATGTAGTTGTGGCGCGAAAAGGTAAGAAACTAGTCGGTTTTGGGATTATGACGTATCAAGAGGAACAAGCAAATTTAGATTTGCTGGCAGTAAAGTTGTTTTATCGTCGCCGAGGAATAGGTAAGCAGATTGTAAAATGGCTTGAAGAGGTAGCACTCACTGCTGGAATATTTAATGTCTTCGTACAAGTAAGAGCGATAAATGGTGGTGCTATTAAATTCTATAAAAAACTTGGGTTTCAAATAATCGATGAAAAGAGCGGTTATTACAGAAGACAAGAAACAGGGGTGATTATGTCGAAAAACATTAGGGCAATGATAAATGCCACATAACCAAAAAATAAAGTGCGACCAGCTAACGCTTTGCGTTGCTGGAGTTGAAGGTTAGTTTAACTAAATCAAACAATCATGGGCTTCAGTGTGTTCAATCCGCTGTCGCCTTATTTTGGCGTTAGGCTATAAAGTACAATCTTATGATAGGAAACTTACTTTTTAATATTGCACCTGTAACCAAGATTATTTTTCAGCTTGGTTATGAACCAAAAGATAATTATTTTTATGAATTAACTGATGAACAATATGAGCGGCTCAAAAATGATAATTTTGATATTTCATCTACATGGTATTTGATATTGCCAGACGAGTACAAGTATCAAACATATGAAGCATTAGTTGTCACAGAGCAAGAAATGAATGATTTACTTGAGGCTTCAAAAGTCATAGAACGTTATTGTGACAAAAGTGAAAAATCATTTAAAACATACGAAGAAAAATTGAATTTTGTATCAAACTTATTACCACCTATTTTCACAGATAGTTCGAGCTACAAAAAAATATGTTTAAAAATAGTTGAGCATGGAAAAGCCTAACGAATTGCTGCACGGGGATTTGTGTAAGCTGTGTCGGGTCAGAGGGAGCTGCAGCTCCCGTCTGCCCAAAGAACCGTGCGTACGGGTCCGTACACGGCTCCTCACGTAAGACATACTCAATATTAAAGCCTACGCAATCCATTTCCTATTCAAGTTTGGCAAACTCCGGCCATACTCACTTAGACTTTTCCTAATAAAGACTGACTGTTAACATTTCGCAGTCCATCATCACAGGCCCTACTTGTGTAGTGTTCTTTCAACGATCTCGCACACTCAATTCATTCGCTGTTTACGACGCAAATAGTTGACTGCTCCTTTTAAAGGCTGATCTCAGACACCAATATTCGACCTATCATCATGATCACTTACATGTTCCGCCCTTCAACTCCAACTTCCTGTCACTGATTCGATGTTTTATCCTCATCCATGTCACCATGAAATCATCGGCACCAAATTTGGAAAAAAGGGGTCTACCATAGAATTTTAGAATCAAATCCAACATCAAAATGTTTTTTATTTGATGGGGCGGGATGACTGTGGTGTGACTGGCATGGTAGTCAGCTAGCTGGTGAAAGTCCAGCCTTCACCCTGTGAGAAGGGAAGAAGTAGGCGAAAGCAAGGGTGCCCAAAGAAACTCTCAGTCTCTACCCAACAGGGAATCACGGTGATTGAGAGCCAATGCGGGATCGATCAGAAGCTCTAGCCGAATCGGTCACCTAAACGTAAGTGAACCTTCGTAAGGCGACAACACAGGGGTAAGGTGCCCGCGACCACCGGAGCCCAATATTCTCATCGTAATGTGTTGTTGTATTGAAGGTAGGTAGACCGAGAAACGGGTGACTATCTTACCCAGTGAAGGGCCGTCGGCTTTGGGTCGGAGTAACTGCGATTCTTTAAGCCCTAAGCGCTGCAGTAATGTAGGCGTTATGAACCGAGGGTCTACAGATGAAGCCATAGTAATCGTAAAGTTCGGTGCCGTTGAATTCAGGGTGACATGGATGAGGATAAAACATCGGATCAGCCACAGGATGTTGGAGGTGAAGGGCGGAACACGTAAGCGGCCATGGCCGTTGATTATAGACTGGTGGTCTGAGATCAGCCTTAAAGGAGCGATTCACTATTCGCGTCGTAAACAGTGAATGAATGGGTCGTGCGAGATTGACGAAAGACCACTACACAGAAGAGTGAAATGAACGAAAGTGACCTATTGATCGAGGAACCAAGACTTTTCGATAATCTCAGCTCACAGGAATATTTGAGAGCTGGTTTTAAACAGGTGAAAAAGAACAAAGGCAAACCCGGCATAGACGGCGTGAGCATAGCGGACTTTGAAACCCGTATAGACGAAGAGCTAAGCCAACTGCAACAGGAATTAACAGATTGGACTTACCAGCCATCGCCAGTCCGGCGAGTCGAGATACCCAAGCCCGGTGGCAAGGGTGTGCGATTGCTGGGTATACCGACGGTGCGGGATCGGGTGGTACAAGCCACCTTGAAAATGCTTCTGGAACCGATCTTCGAGCCCAACTTTTCACCGCACAGTTATGGTTTTCGTCCTGGACGAAGCCAACACCAAGCGGTACAAGCGGCCCAACGGATTGTCACCAGCGGCAAGCCCTACGTGGTGGATATTGATTTATCAAAATTCTTTGATCGAATCCATCATGACCGACTGATCGCCCGAATGGGGCAGAGGATATCCGACAAACGGATACTTCGCCTGATCGGGATCATGCTGCGATGCGGCGTCATGATTAATGGCGTTGTTAACCCCAGCCAGGAAGGCGCAGTGCAAGGTGGCCCAATAAGCCCCTTGCTCAGCAATATTGTTCTGGATGAACTGGATCAGGAATTGGAAAAACGTGGACTGGAGTTTTGCAGGTTTGCGGATGACTGTAACATTTTCGTGAAATCGCAAAAAGCGGCGGAGCGGGTGATGGAAAAGGTCAGCCAATTCATCGAAACAAAGCTCAAACTGAAAGTGAATCGGGACAAAAGCCAAGTGGCCAAATCCGATCAGGTCAAGTTCTTGGGTTTTACCGTGGTGAAGGGGACGATTGCGATCGCGCATAAAGCCCTGCAAATGGCCATGAGTAAAGTCAAAGCGCTGACCCCACGAGGCACGCATCAGACTCTGGGTACGACATTGGAAGTGATCAATCAATGGTATGTGGGCTGGTCAAGTTATTATGGTTTGACCTATTATCCCTCGCAATTGAAGAAAATCGAAGCCCATATCAGGCGACGGTTACGGTCGCGGTTAGTGTCTCAACAAAAGAGGAAACGGCATCTGTATAGAAAACTGATTAAACGGGGTGTACCGCCTAGGCATGCGGCCAAAACGGTATTTGCTAACGACAAACGATGGGTTCTCTCAAATGCGCGAGCTGTGACGCGAGCCTATCCGAATAGTTGGTTCATCAATGTGATGGGGCAGGTGATACGGTCCGACCGAAAGTTGGCACATTGGTTTGAAGTTTCTCAATGGATACGTCTTGCGTGAGGAGCCGTGTACGGACCCGTACGCACGGTTCTGTGGGCAGACGGGAGCTGCGGCTCCCTCTGACCCGATGAGCGTAGCGGAACAGTCATCCCGCGCGCCGGCGTCGCCGCCGGGGCAGGTTTGATTCTAATCAAGTGGCGGACACCTCAGTTTGGGCGTAGTATCAAGCCTGACGGGGGTGTGGCTTATGGGGTTGGTGGCCTGTTTTGACAGGTTTCACTCAGTCTGAAATGCCGGGTCCGGCAAATCTCCATGGCGGCGAGTGCCTTGCGATGAGAGGGCAGAAGCTGCCCTGCATATTGCGCCAGAAACTCGGTGCCAAAAGTCTTAATGATCGATGATAACAGTATCATTTGACCTTCCCCCATTGGATGGAGAAGCCATTCATCAGATCATTGGTCAGGGTCTTTGTGTGACGGTCTGTACTGGCTGTCAGGTGGGTATATTTGGCGGTGGTTAAGAGGCCCCTATGTCCGAGGATTTTTTGCACCTCAAGTAAGTCAACACCCGGTAGCTCAACTTGTGGGCCGCCATAAAGAGACGCGACGCTTCCTTAATGGTAACGATATCCGGTAACCGTGTGGTCCGCGGTGGTTTAATCAAATCAACGTTCACCCAGGGCTTATGGAGGACATGCTAATAGAAGAATTTGAGGCCATACAGATCGAGCTTAACCGCGCTCCAGGAATGCGTACTGAGAAGCTTCGAGAAATAATCCGTCAACTGCTGCTCTGAAAGATCATAAACTTGATGCTCAAAGTACAAGCCAATGCGACGAATGCCGCGCGAATAGGCCTCTATCGTCTTAGGTTGAAGACCTTTAAGCCTAAGGTGTTGCAGTAACGTTTGATAATCGTACTTGAAATTTCTATTGAAGGGTGTTGTCATGACACTGTAACCTAATATTCGTGGTTGAATACCCCTCGGTGCGAGGGGTTGAGGTTACATTTTATATTTAATCAGGGCTCGAGGTCTTTTCTCCGCGATAGCGGCTTCGTCCAACAAGTCGCTTCACTTGAATTTTGCTACGCTACGCTTCGCAAATTCAAGTGAGCTCAAACGTTAGATGTCTCTAGGAACAACTACGTGGTTTCATTAACAACACAAAAAGAAGCACGAGAGGTCAGAAATCTTCCTTTCTGCTACCTGTGTGGAAATGCGTTTGAAGATGGAGTTTCAATTAATCACGACCATGTCCCACCGGAATCTATTTTTGACAGGGCGGACAGGAATTTTCCACTAAAACTTGTGATACATGAAGAGCAGTGCCACAGACCAATGAACCTTGATGATGAGGTATTGGGTCAATTAGTAGCATTGATTCATGGAAAGCAGCCATCCGAAAAGAATGACAAGCTTAAAATAGACATTTATCAGAGGCTAGATTCAGGGAGCATTATGGCTGCTTTCATTCAGCGTAACCTAGAACTTTTACTTAGGCGTTGGCTTAGTGGATTTCATGCGGCCTTATATCGTGAACCATTAGATTCAAATACACGGTTTGCCATTCAAACCCCATTCCCTTCGGGCACCATCAAGGACTGCAAATTCGTAGAAGACCCAATAAGGGATCAACATTATAAATTTGTTGAGTGTATAAAAAGAAATAGAGCGGCGAATAACCTAGATCACATCGTAGCTATAGTTTTTAAGAAAAAGAATTTGGCCAAATGCAGTTATGCGTGGTCAGCGAGTTCCTTGAATTTCACGAACAGTGCAAGTACCTCATCGGCAGCATTGTTGAATTGCAAGAGGGCCTCTGCGACCTTGTTTTTTAGATCGTCGAACGTTGGGAAATGATGGAGATGGGTTCCCTGTTCTTTGATTTTTTTCCACAGCTTCTCGATTGGATTGTAGTCGGGTGAGTAAGACGGCAATTGGTAAACAGTCAGTCGGTCTTTATGGTCCTCAAAGAACGCCTTCATTGCCTTGCTGGTATGGTAGCGCGCACCATCCTGTATGAGTACGATAGGCTGTTTGGTTTGTGCAAGCACTTCGGTCAAATAGGTCATGTAGGTTTGTGAGTTAAAGCGTTCTTCCTGGCATTTGTAAAAAAACCGTCCCGTAAAATAATCAATCAAGCCGAGCACCTTGTAGCCTTTACGCTTGCCGGACGTCTTGATGGTCGGTTGCTGGCCTTTTCGTGCCCACGTATAGCTGAGCGACCCCCATTGTGGAAATGACGCCTCATCGCCAAATAACAGTAGCGCCTTTTTTTGTTTTGCCTCGGCTAGAATCGCTGGCCACTTTTGATCCAGCCACTGTTGGCGGGCCTCTTCATCCAGGTGATCGGAAACAAACCGTGCCTTTTGATAAGAAAAGCCCATGTTTTTGAGCAATTGACTGATATAGTGAACGCAATAGAACACGCCAAATCGCTCATGGATTAAGCCTTGAATCATTGGGCTGCGCCAGCAATTACCCACAAACCCTGCAGCCGCGGGGCCCGCGTCTATGACAGCCGCTAATTCACTCCGTTGTTCTTTGGTCATTTTCGAAGGCCTTCCCGGTGGCTTCTTCGATCTCAGTCCGACAACACCGCCGACCAACAAACGCTTGATCCATTGTCGAACCGCTTCGGCTGAAACTCGAAGCATTTTGGCCACCGCTTGAATAACCTGCCCTCAGCGAAGGCCAGAACTGCTAAGATCCGTTTCACCCACGGCAAATCACCTTTTTGCTGGGCTCGCTTCAATTCTTCGAGCAAATCATTCTGGTGGGCCTTGGAGAGATTAAGTTTAAAAATTAACATGGGGCAGCTCCTTATTGACTAGAGATTAACCCATGTCAGACTAAACACTTGTTACTCTAATGTCTAATCGAGCTACCCTGTCGCTATTTTGCTCAGCACGCCAAGATCTTTTTCTTAAAGTCTATAATAATGGAAAATTACGATATGAGTGTGTGTGGGACCAACTGAGTGACAATAGCTGGGCTTGCATTTTTGCACTTGACATATATGGATGGAAAGACCTTGGTAATGTAAATAACTTCCAGGCAAGAGGCTGCGCAGGCTTATATAGTCCTCCAAGTGGAAAAGCACCGACCACTGCGTGTTTAGCCACGCAGTTGGAATTTTCGCAAGAGAATATTGATGTCGCGGACCCTTTCGCCTGATGAATTTATATTATAAACATCTAACAACCAGCTCCAAGCGACGCAAAAAACGCGCGCTTGAGCTGAAATGTTAGAGCCATCGAAACAATTGGAGGAATACCAATATGAATCTAAACCAAATCGTAGATGAAGCTCTTCACCTGCCTGAGGATGAACGCGCGGAGTTAGCACAAAAACTACTTCTAAGTCTTGATTCACCCTCAGACGGTGAAATCAAGACAGCTTGGCTTCGAGAAGCACGGAACAGAGCTAAAGAACTTGATGAAGGTCTTGTTCAGCCAGTACCTGTGGAGGAAGTACGAAGGAAAGCACAGGCTCTCCTAAGGTGACATATTACTTTCACCCTGCGGCGGAGGCGGAACACCTTGAATCGGTAGCCTATTTTGAATCAAAACGGCCAGGGCTAGGTGCTATATACTTGGCTGAGTTCGAGAAAATTCTTACTGAAGTTTGTAAATCACCACTCAGGTATCCGATAGAATTAAAGCCCGATATACGGCACCGAGGAATGGAGAAATTCCCGTTTACTATTCTATATCGTGAAGTTTCAGGAACCGTTCAAATATTAGCGGTTGCACATCATCGACGCCGTCCAGGGTATTGGTTGGGTAGGCTCTAACGAATAAGGTTAGATTGTGTGAGTGAAGCGAACCACAATCTAACCGTTTGTTGGACAAGCCCGTCGGTTATGATCCAGTTTCTCTATGAAAATATCTTTTTGAGTCTCGCGGCCTCTCAAGGCTTACGGTGACCCGCAAACCTCAAAATTCAGCGAATACGGTTGCTATTGCAGCAACGCGTGGCAAGAATGCCTTCTAGTGAGGCCAGTTCCGCCTATTTTACCCCTTTTTTAGACAAGCGGGTTCCTCAGCGCTATACACTGAATTTAAATCCATCCGCAGGGGTGGTAGCGTTTACATGATCAATGGCTCCAGCGTATTATCATGTCGGTACCGCCACCTTCCATGGGAACAGCGGAGGAACCCGTGTTTTGATAATCTTCATCGGACCACCGCAACACCGACAGGTCAGTGTGGGTCGTTTTCTAAGCCATGCCAATGCTCGGCCTAGATCCAGTTTGAGTAAATACTGAAGCAACTGTATCGAGTGTTTGCTATTGGGGTGCAAAAAACCGAAATTCCTAGCCCGTCTAAACCTTTTGGGTAGGGCATGCTGGAGGATCAACCACAAAAATTGCGGGCCGGAAATGGTCTTAAGCTCAATCTGCTGGGTCTTGCTGTTTTGGTAGCGAAAAGTCACTCGACCCGCCTCGCAAGCGACAATATCCTTTTCCTGGATCACGCCGCGATAGCGGTAACGACCCAGATAGATCAACGCCTTCTCACCGGAGCCGACCGATTTGCAGTCCACGACCCACTGTTCAGGGTGTCTAGCCGGTAGCACAAGCTCTGCCTGAGTCATGGCTTCAAGCATCTTGGCGCGAAACACTTTGGCCAGTGCCTGATGGTTGAACAGGTAACCGCTCTTGGTTTTGATCTTGCTTTTGGTTTTGATCTTGTTTTTGACTTTAGGCTTGTTTTTCTTGGTTCGCCAAAGTTTATTCAACGCATCAATCGCCGCTGCGGGCATGATCATATGCACATGGGGATGAAAATCCAGACAGCGAGAATGGGTGTGTAAAACAGCAATAGCGCCCGGAATCCCCTGAAGCTGTTTGTCGTTTTGACTAAAGGTTCGCAGTGTATCCCAACAGCATTGGATCATCGTCGAATACATCTGGCGTTGATGTGACCAAGCCAGGGGTCTAAACTCGGCGGGCAACGTGAACGTGACCAAGAAATACTCGGCAGGCACCTGTTTCTTGAGTTGTCGCTCCAACCACTGTTGGCTTTCGTGGGATTGACAGTGTGGGCAGTTGCGGTGTCCGCAGGAATGCGGCACATAGGTTTGGCGTTCACAGGCGTCACAGCCCACCAACATTTTGGGGCTGTGCCGGGTCCGGCAAATCTCCATGGCGGCGAGTGCCTTGCGATGAGAGGGCAGAAGCTGCCCTGCATATTGCGCCAGAAACTCGGCGCCAAAAGTCTTAATGATCGATGATAACAGTATCATTTGACCTTCCCCCATTGGATGGAGAAGCCATTCATCAGATCATTGATCAGGGTCTTTGTGTGACGTGCCAGCAGTGTTCTGAAACTACCCTAAATCTGGCGATCTGAAAGTGGAGGAATATTTTCTTCTTTTTTTCTTGAATCTTCACATCTAAAACCCTTCTTTTCTTCCTCGTCTTATTTTTTGTTTTTCCCCTCGGATTTTGGGTAAATCATCGGTATTGTGCATCATGAAACTTCGTACTACGAGGAGACGTGATGAAGCGACGAAGAAGACGTAAGTGTCGGCATTGTCGGGCATTATTCCATCCTGATCCACGCAATGTCCGACATCAAAATACTGTTCGAAAGTAGCCTGCCGGAAGGCGAGTAAAGCAGCTAGTCAACGCCGTTGGTTAAACAAGAAAGCGAATAAAAACCATTTTTGTGGATCGGCCAATGTACTGCGGGTACAGACCTGGCGACAGGCCCATCCAGGGTACTGGCGACGCAAGCGATCCATAAGCAACGCTGCGTTACAAGAGGACTTATTGGCTCAAGCTGTTGAATCAAATGACGAATCAGGCCTCTTAATGAGGTCTGCGTTACAAGATCTCTTAGCCAACCCAAGCCTGATGTTAATTGGGCTTATCGCTCATATAAGCGGATATACGTTACAAGATGACATTGCGGAAACGGGCCGCCGATTGGTAGGGTTGGGGGGTGATATTCTCAATCCCCAAGGAGGTCAACATGTCGATCAAGCGTGTATTATGTCCGGCACAGGTCCGCCGGATTCCCCCTAAGTTCAGTTGGATTGATCAGCGACTGGTTCGCCATCGATTCATCGGTTCCTGTGGTACCGAGGCGTTGGCGCTGTACCTGTTTTTGGTGACCGTGGCCGATGCTCAAGGACTGAGTTATTACTCGGATCGTTCAATCCTCAGCCGGTTATCGTGCTTGGATACAGACCGGCTCGCTCAAGCCCGTACCGAGCTGCAACGCGTCGGATGGATTGCCTATCAAAAACCCCTTTACCAGGTCTTGACACTGGACATCCCAATACGCTCAGACGATCCTCAACTACGTATTCCAGACCAAAGTGGCCCCCTATCGACACGGCATCGAACCGCCGAGCCCGTTGAGATGATTAAATTACTCCGCCGTGCTTTGGAGGGTCACCATGATTCGCTATGAGACCTACTGCAAGATTCACGATTATTCACAACGACAGGGTTTAAAGGTCTCGCAAATTGCCCGGGAGCTCGGGCTGGATACCAAAACCGTCGCCAAGTGGATCAACGTCAAATCGTTTGCCCGGCGTCAATCCACACCGCGCCGTAGCAAGCTCGATCCGTATAAAGATCAGATTGTGCGCTGGCTGGAATCACATGCCTACAGTGCCACCCAGATCTTTCAGCGGCTTAAAGACATCGGCTATGACGGTGGTTACAGTATTGTCACGGACTATGTACGCCTCGTTCGGCCAAAGCGTCAACCGGCCTTTTTGACCTTGTCGTTTGAGGCCGGCGAATGTATCCAGATGGATTGGGGCGAATACGGTGCGGTCAATGTCGGATCCAGCCGTCGGCGGTTGAGCTTTTTTGTCATGGTGTTGTGTGATAGTCGCCTCATGTACGTGGAATTTACCGTCTCGCAAACCCTGGAACACTTCCTGGCCTGCCATCAAAATGCCTTTCAGTTCTTTGGGGGTATTCCGAAAAAAGTCATGGTCGATAATTTGAAATCCGCCGTCCTCAAACGCGTGGTCGGACAGGCACCGGTCTTTAATCCGCGTTATTTGGATTTCTCAAGGCATTATGGCTTTGACATTGCCGCTTGCAATGTCCGCAAAGGCAACGAAAAAGGCCGCGTCGAAAATGGCGTCGGTTATGTCAAAAAGAACTTCCTCAATGGCTTGGATATCCCCGATTTCAGTGCCGTCAATCCCGCCGCCAAACAGTGGCTCGATTCGGTCGCCAATGTGCGTATTCATGGCGAAACCCATGAACAACCCATCGTGCGTTTTGAAACTGAAAAAAAGGCCCTGCAACCGTTACCGACTCAGCCTTACGATGTCAGTGTGATCCATCCCGTGCGGGCCTCAAACCGCTTCCGTGTTAAGTTGGATACCAATCGCTATTCCGTTCCCGCCGAGTATGCCAGCACCCCACTCACACTAAAAGCCTATCCCGATCGAATTGTCATCTACCACCAAGATAAGCTGATTGCCCAGCATGTTCGCTGTTACGATCGACACCGGGATTTCGAACTGCCCGATCACCCCCGTGAATTGCTGGCTCAACGGCGTAAAGCCTACCAGCAAACCTTATTAAGACGTTTCCTGACCTTGTCGCCCCGTGCCGAACACTTTTATCAGGAACTTCAACACAAAAACCTCAATACCCGTCATCATTTGCGCCAGATCCTGGCCTTGAGCGAGATCTACGGTGTCGATAAAGTCGCGCGCGCCATGGACGATGCCTTGACGTTTAAAGTCTTTCGCAGTGAATACATCGCCAATATCCTTGAGCAACGGGAACGTCAACTCCCACAACCCGGCGCATTACACTTAACACGCAGTCAAGATCTACTCGATCTGGACCTCACCGAACCCTCTCTTGCGATCTATGATCGTTTATCCGATAAAATCTGAATCAAGGAAAACCCTCATGACGACTAACACCCACACAACGTCAGACGAGCAACTGCTCCATCATCTGACGTATTTAAAACTCACGTATATACAAGAACATTTCGAATCCCTGACCCAACAGGCCACAAAAGAACACCATTCTCACGTCCACTATCTCAACAACCTGATGGAAGGTGAAGCCGCGTTGCGCCAAGATCGCGCCGTGCAACGGCGTATTAAACTGGCCCGCTTCCCCACCCTCAAAACCCTAGAGCAATTTAACTGGACCTGGCCAAAAAAGATTAATCGTCTTCACGTGCAAAACCTGTTTCGACTGAAGTGGCTTGAAGACAGGGCCAATGTGATCTTCCTCGGTGGCGTCGGTTTGGGTAAAACCCATTTAAGTACAGCTCTTAGCTATACCGCCTGTTTAAAAGGTCATAGCGTGCTGTTTGCGACCGCCGTCGATATCGTCAATACCCTCAGCGCCCAGCACACAGGCAGACTCAAACTTGAAATGAAAAAATATCTCAAACCGTCCCTGTTGTGCATTGACGAACTTGGCTATTTACCGCTCGATAAAACCGGTGCCGATCTGTTGTTTCAGATCATCAGTCATCGCTATGATAAGGGCTCTATTATTCTCACGACCAACCGCGCATTCAAACACTGGCCGGAAATCTTTAATAATGACAGTACCATTACTTCCGCGGTACTGGATCGATTACTGCATCACGCGGAAACCATCGTGATCGAAGGTCAAAGCTATCGCATGAAGGATCGGATTGAGACTTAAGGGTACTTTTACACTACCCCGGAAAAACCGACAATAGTAGCGTTTGTCGGTTTTTTTTGCCTCGATTTTCAGCCTCGATTTTTATATCGGTAGTTTTAAGGTAAGTTCGCGTCGTCGGTAGCACGTGACGGTCTGTAGTGGCTGTCAGGTGGGTATATTTGGCGGTGGTTAAGAGGCTCCTATGGCCGAGGATTTTTTGCACCTCAAGTAAGTCAACACCCGATTCAATCAGATGGGTGGCGTAACTGTGGCGTAGGCTGTGTGGGGTAATCTTTTTTTTATCCCACAGGCGTCCACAAGCTTTTTCAGGGTCGTCTGGACGCCGCCACGATCCAGCGGTGTGGTCGCCGTATGACTGCCTTTCAGACCGCCTTTGCGATTCGGGAAGAGTAATACCGGATTGCGATGCACCGACCAGAAGCGACGGAGTATATCCACCGTGGCGTCGGGCAGCGGCACCAAGCGATCCTGATTGCCCTTGGCATCGCGGATATGCACCCGCTGACGCTCAGCATCGATATCACCGACCTCGAGGCGAAGTCCTTCACCGAGACGCAAGCCGAGACTGTAGACGGTAAAAAAGAACACCCGGTAGCTCAACTTGTGGGCCGCCATAAAGAGACGCGACGCTTCCTTAATGGTAACGATATCCGGTAACCGTGTGGTCCGCGGTGGTTTAATCAAATCAACGTTCACCCAGGGCTTATGGAGGACATGCTAATAGAAGAATTTGAGGCCATACAGATCGAGCTTAACCGCGCTCCAGGAATGCGTACTGAGAAGATTCGAGAAATAATCCGTCAACTGCTGCTCTGAAAGATCATAAACTTGATGCTCAAAGTACAAGCCAATGCGACGAATGCCGCGCGAATAGGCCTCTATCGTCTTAGGTTGAAGACCTTTAAGCCTAAGGTGTTGCAGTAACGTTTGATAATCGTACTTGAAATTTCTATTGAAGGGTGTTGTCATGACACTGTAACCTCATATTCGTGGTTGAATACCCCTCTGTGCGAGGGGTTGATGTTACATTTTATATTTAATCAGAGCCCGAGGTCTTTTCTCCGCGATAGCGGCTTCGTCCAACAAGGCAAATTCACTCGGAAGTCAAAAAGCATTGCTCCTCGTCCCTCGTCGCAACACTTTTTGCCTCCGGTGATTTGCAGCGTTATGCGTTACGAAAGTGTAGTTGTGGAACCATATTCTTGTGGAGAATTCTGATGATCTCTACGAGACCTTTGCTGCCAATCCTGTAAAATATTAAGTGGCCACCTTGCGGGAATTGTTGGTAGCCTTTTTTAATATCGTCACAGGTAGTGCCCATGGCGGGGTTATCGGCAAGTTGGTGAAAGCACTGGTCAAATTGTAGTAGGTAAGCATTACGTTGGGTGCGTCCCCATCGTTTTTCGGTAAAAATGGCAATTTGTTTTAAATCAACTTTAGCTTTGGCACTGAGCCTAAACGGAGGCATCAATGATTTGCGTCATCAATTTCGGAAACGATCTCATCATAAGAATACTCAACAAAGCCGCTATTCTCGCCATCGGTGAGCGCTTGGCGAAGCGTTTGCATTTTAGTCACGTTGTCCTCAAGCAGCCTAAGGCCCGCTCTAACTATTTCGCTGGCGGAGCCGTATCGGCCGCTAATGAGTTGGGCGGAAATGAACTCATCAAAATGAGTCCCAAGAGTAATGCTGGTATTTTTGCTCATCGTTACACTCTACTAAAAGTACCTATAATAGGTATATTATGGTATAAAACGCATAACCAGGCAAATGTAGGAAAAAAAGGGGACAGATTTATTATTAAGCTACAAATCCAGTATCTTTAATATTCGAGACGGGATAGAAAACAAATGCTGAGAGTCGGCCGGGTGGTATTGCCAAATTATCCTCATCATATTGTGCAAAGGGGTCATAACTGACAAGTGGTTTTTGCCGCAAATCGCGACTATGAGTATTATCTTGAGACGTTGTCGGAATATCGGGATGGTTATGGGGTGCGCGTATATGCTTGGTGCCTAATGACCAATCATATCCACTTGATTGTTGAGCCGCCTGATGAAGTTGCGCGGCTGGGACAATTAATGAAACGACTTTCCGGACGGCAGACGCAGTATGTGAATCGGTTAGAAGGACGAAGTGGAACCTTATGGGAGAGCCGATATAAATCAAGCCCGATTCAAACTGACGAATATCTTCTTGCTTGTTGCCGGTATGTTGAACTAAATCCAGTGCGAGCGCGCATGGTAGCGGATGCGGGAGATTATCCATGGTCATATATGGTCCGCCCCGTATTGCAAGACAAAATTCGTTCGTGACAAAAAGAAATATTGCTCCCATATATCCGGCCTTTTGTTGAGAGACTATAAGCCCTCTGGCCCTGATGGAATCAGCGCATTCCCCCCTCATCAAATCAAGTACCACCCGCAGAGCGGGTGGTTTGAGGAAGCCCATTCAAAGGGGGCTAAAACATAAGTAAGCCCCATAGGGGCTTAAGAACCCGCCATTTCAGTTTAATTAATCAAATAAATCTAATTGCCCTAACCGACGATCCTTTTCTTCTTGATTCCGTATATAGTTTCTTATCTTTTCCTCATCTAAGCCAACGGTACTTACACAATATCCCGTTGACCAAAAATGAAATCCTTTACTACTAAGGTACTCCCCAATGTAGTCTCTGTGAATCCTCACCGCTGACTTGCCTTTTATTCGACCCACTGTATTGGCAACACTATATTTGGGTGGGATGCTCAAGCATAAATGAACATGCTCCGGCATCGCATGTCCTTCTACTAATTCCACTCCAAATTGATGACACAGCTCTTTCAAAATCGATTCTATATCTTTTCTCAATGCACCATATATTGATTTTTTTCGATATTTCGGTACGATCACGATGTGGTATCGACAATACCATCTTACATGGCTCTGACTTTGCCATTCTCTCATTTTAATTCTCCTCTTTACCTTGGCGGGTTCTGAGGAGAATTTATCAGTATTTACGCTGGAACGGCAGAGCCTATTTGCATCGCACCGGCAGAGCCGGTGGCTTAATATTAGGAGTTATCGGTCTCTATTGGACCCTTGACCTCGTCAGGTTCAATGGAATGCAGGTGCTACCTTTTTTGCCATCACTTGAACTTTATCCACGCAATTCGTTGATAGTTGTTATTGTTCTTTTTACCTTGGCAATCTGTTTCTTAACTTCTGTGCGCCAGTTCTGGGCCCGTCAAGGAGGAACGCAGACGCTTGCGTCGAGTAGTCCTTGACGGGCCCATAACTGGCAATACCCTCTATGGCGGGGGCCGGAGAATCCAGGCCCCTGCCTCCCGGCGAGGGTGGGGTGAGCCGCGCGGCAAGGGGTTAAACCCCTATTGAGCGCTTCAATCAATGCTCTACCCCGCCTATGCGGCAGCGGCACGATAGCGCTCCTTCTTGCTCAACAATGCCCAGGCGATGCGCGCATTCTTGTTGGCCACGGCGACGTTTGAGATGTTTTCGCCTCGTCTTTGTTTGATCTCGCTAATCCACAGGTTGCGTTTATCCTGATGTAGATGAGCTACCCGAACGACGGACCGTCCGCCATGAATCAACAGGGTTCTAAGGTAACAGTCACCGCGCTTGCTGATACCCAACAAGGTCGGTTTGCCGCCAGTGGAATGTTGTCGTGGCACTAGACCGAGCCAAGCCGCTAACTCCCGGCCATTTTTGAATACCGTAATGTCGCCAATGGCCGCGATCAGGGCGGTTGCCGTGAGCAAACCTATGCCCGGGATCGTGAGCAGAAGTTGGCAATCTTCGTTCCGCACACTGATCATTTTTAATTTCTTTTCCAATGTATCGATCCGTTCATCGAGATGTACCATCTCATCGTAGAGTTCACGGAGTATTTCCCGAAATAATGGGGTTAGTGTATTTTCCGCATCTTCAAGTATCTCCGGGATCGATTTTCTGATGTATGCGATCCCCTTGGGTATGACGATACCGTATTCCAATAACAGTCCCCGAATTTAGTTCGCCTGCGCGGTTCGCTTGGCCACCTGTTGACTGCGAATCCGATGCACGCTTTGGATATCTTGCTGCTCGACATCCTTGGCCGGAACAAAACGCATGCTGGGACGTTGTACGGCCTCGCAAATGGCTTCGGCATCGACGGCATCGTTTTTGTTGGACTTGACGTACGGTTTGACAAACTGAGGTGCGATCATACGCACCGTATGGCCCATCTGGGTAAAAAGTACGTACCCAGTGATGAGCGCCACCACAGGCTTCCAGTCCGATAAGACACGGCGGCAGATTGGCGATGAAAGCGGCCAATTGGTGACGGCTCAGCTTCTTTTTGAGAACAACAAGGCCTTTTTTATTGACGCCGTGAAGTTGAAAACTGTTTTTGGCCAGGTCAATGCCCAACACTTTAATCACTTTTTTTTCGGTATTTGCGTTTTTCTGTTTCATGGATCCCCTCTCGTTTGTTTTGATGTTCGATTAAAAACCAACATCATGGCTCATGTGAGGCCGGTTAGAAAGTGGGGCGGACCATTCCATTAAGTTACAATGCGCGGCTAAGTGACAGGGGATCGGTCATCCCTGATCACGACCCCTGTTATTTAGCTCTAGGAAATAGCGGTGAAGAGCGGCGATTGCGGTATCGAGAATATGTAGAAAGTGCAATTCCTGTTGGGGAATGGGCCTTTATCCAGGAGTCCGTTGCAAGAGGCCAACTGACCGGCGACGGCCGATACATTGAAGAAGTTGAAAAAATCATTGGTCGTCGAATCGAACATCGCCGTCCGGTAAGGCCATAGAAACGGACATAGGGTAATAAATAAATCTGTCCCCTTTTTTTTGCTTTTTTTTTAACGCCCATCCCGCTATTGTTCATGGCTCATCCTGGTATCTATAACGGAGGGCAGATTATCTTCATTATCCAGCTTGGCACGCACGGCTTTGGTTTTGACGCCCGCCCATTTAGCAACAGCAAAGACTTCGCAGCGATGATCCAGCGCCACAAATCCCCGGCGGTCGCCTTTGGCAAGCTTATAGCCTCGTTCTTTTAAGGCCTGCTCAAAACCATTTTTGCTATCACTCACCGCCCAGCAGTCCCGAAATACCTTTTTAATCTCTCTTGGGTCTTTACCCGTCCGCTTGGCTTGTTGCCATTGGGACAGGGTGAAGTTGTTGGGGTCTCGTTGTTCGGAATTCATCATGCCCCGTGGCATTGTCCAGCCGTGCTCAATGTATAGCTCACGGGAAATATCCATGAGCTTGAATTTGGTATAGGGCAAGGGAATGGCTTTCATCTCCTAGGAGGCTATCCGCAAAACTCTAGATTTACGAAATTTAACATTCAGGCCAAGTTCAGGGATACAGAACTATCATTTCACCCGAGTATCACAAAAGCGGCATATTGGCCGCCCGGAGTTCATTATGTTTAAGCATTTAAATCAATCGATAACGGCATTTGTTTTTGTAATGGCGGCTCTTTTATTGTCCGGACAAGCCTTCGCGGATCATGGAAGGCGGTCAAGCCCGGTGATTGTCAAAACGATTTACCAAGAAATTTACCGGCCGGTGATTAATTACCGGATTAAGCACGATGAGTGGCGCCATAAGAGACGGTATCGCGATGATCGCCGACAATGGCATGATCACAATCCTTCTTATCGTCAACGGCGCCAAGCACATCGTTTCGAAAACAGGGACTATAAACCGAAACATTTTTATCGAAGGCCCCACTATAAGAATTGCCGTACCGCTGAACCCAAACGTCACCGCTCGGGTATTGGGTATCGGAATTCCAATAATGGTGTGGAATTAGTGGTTGGATATTATGGAAGATAGCTTTTAAACCACGTTGTAGTAGTAAACCCTCCTTTCTACCCTCTCTTCCCCAGAGAGGGTTTTTTTTAGTCCTGATATTCTTCGATGATACGTTGGGCTTTAGCGCAGTCATCATCTCCAGCCCAAATTGCGGTATTTCCAGTGGGAGGAATCTCTCCGATAGCTCCTTGGAGATAAAATCCAGAAACGTGCGCGGAAATTCCCCTGGACTCTAATAAGCCTTTAACGATGCTTGCTTCGATGATGTCGTTAGCCTGGAAGATGCGTTTCATGAATTTTAATTTCGTTCACGGTTATCGGTTGACAGTTTACGGTTCTTTAATAAAATACGTACGCCGAAAGCGTTCTTGATATTGATTTCAACCCTCGGATCAGTTTTTCCTATCCGAATCTGAAAATATCGATGTCGTTTTTGGTTTAAAAACGGTGCTTATACGATTCTTACGCCCGTTGCTTTTAAACCGTGAACTGAACAGTTACTATGATTTTTTCAAATAAGGATCGATTGCATCCCTTAACGCCTCGCCGATCAGATTGTAGGCGAAAACGGTGAGGAAGATCGCGCCCCCGGGAAACGCCGCCATCCACCAGTTAAAATTTGACGAGCGTACCGCCTGGTTGAGCATTTGCCCCCAGGAAGGATCTCCAACCAACCCGAGCCCCAGAAAACTCAGGGTAGCTTCAGCCAGAATCGCGGATGCTATGCCAAAACTCGCGGCTACCAGAAGTGGCGCGATACCGTTGGGGAGCATGTGTCGGAATAAAATTGAATGTAAGGGCAACCCACAGGCGATTGCCGCCTGGACAAAATCCTGGGTGCGCAAGCGCAGGAATTCGGCACGGATATAACGGGCGAATCCCGGCCAGCTGGTAATTCCTATAATGACCATCATGATATAAAGGCTACGTCCGAAAAATGCGACGAAGGTCAGGAGCAGAAACAATGTGGGGATCGCTTCGAAAATCTCGACCACGCGCATGCCGAGCATATCGATTTTTCCGGAAAAATAGCCCATTAGGCCGCCAATGAGAACGCCTATAAACATGGCAATTCCGGTAGCGACAAAACCGATCCCTAAAGCAATACGAGAGGCGTGAATCATGCGGCTCAATACATCGCCGCCATGTTCTTCGGTACCGAACCAGTGGGTTCTTGTAGTTTGGCTGAGGGGCGCTTCCAATCCGGTATCGCCGTAATCGCGCAGATAATCCTTTGGGGAATAGGGAATGGGCGCTAATATAATCCAGTCGTATTGTTGATTCGTAATATTTTCCCGGTATTGCTCGTATATTGTAAGCTGGGGTGGAGAAACGAATGTGTAGCTCAGCCCGAGACCAACAATGAACGTAATCAGGAAGGCGGTTAATTTGATTCGCCCCCCAAAGGGCGTGACACGCAGTATTACGATTGATAGGAATACGACCAACAAGACCGTATCGCCAGGTGTTAGGTAATCCAAAATTGGGCTTCTCAAGTGGCCATTCCGGCTCACTAGCAAAGGATGACTGGTGGCGAGAAACGGCGCGAACACGGAAACGCACACCAGAACTCCGATCCAAGCAAGCCCAAAACGCGTACCGTTCTTGTTAAGAGTATCGTGGACAACTTGTTGAACATAGGACCGGCGGACGGGCTTTTGGGTGGCCGACGATTCATTCATAACTGATGCGTGGATCGGCGAGTGCGTAAACGAGGTCGGCAATCAAGTAACCGATCAAGGTCAGCATTCCGCTGAGCAGCGTAATGGAAAGCACCAGTTCTCGATCTCTTGTCTGTACCGCTTCGATGGCGAGTTTACCCATGCCATCGATGCTGAATATACTTTCGACGATGACCGATCCCGCTAAAAGTGAGGGTAATAAACTGGCCGCCACGGTAATCAAGGGAAGCAGGCTGTTACGAAACACATGACGCCACAGCACCTGCTCCTCCTTAACGCCTTTTGCGCGAGCGGTTCGGGCATAATCCGAAAGCAGGTTTTCAAGCACCGCGGTTCGAGTCAATTTTGAGAGCGCGGCAAATCCACCGTAGGACAGGCATATGATCGGTAACGTTAGATGCCAAAGCCGATCCAGCAGGAAACCTTTAGTAAATTCGGTATCCACCCAATGATTCGCGAAACCCATGCCGATGGCGATACCAACTCCACCCATGATTGCGCTTCGAAAGCCTTGGTGAGGGATAATGCCAATCAACGCCAAAACCGCGCCACCGATCAAAGTCAGGACAATTGACAAAACAACACCTTGTTTGGCCTCGGGTAATGCCGTAGCCATTAAATAACCTAAGGTTATTCCAACCGCCGCCATCAGGTACCGACGAATATTGACATTTTGCGCCCGGCTGATGGCGATCATGACTATACAAGCTCCGGCAATGGCGCCAAACAAAACAAAGATATCCGCCAATGAGTCCCAGTGGGGAAGGAAGGGCATATCGGCCGCCTCGCGATCATTGAGACCTCCTGTAGGGAACCATCGCCAATATTGGACGTTGGCGAAAAAGCCTATTAACATAACACCGGTTAACATCGTCGGAATCGACCATAAGGTTAGCATCACCGTCCCGCTGGCTACATCAAAGGTTTTGCCGCGCTGTGTCGCCGCGCGCACACCAATACTGACTGCTATAACGTAAATGAGAGGAATAGAAACCAAGTTGAGCAATAAGGTGATGGGAATCCGTTCTTTCAATAGTTCGTTAACCGGCCTTCCATATCGGAAACTCCGGCCGAGGTTTGTCCCTTTGGTCATGGAAAACCCATCGAGACGATTATCCACATCGAAGGTGAATCCGATAGGGGAGATATTATTGAGCCAACGCAGATATTGCACGGGTGCGGGCTGGTCCAAACCATAAATGCGATTGTAATAGGCTTCGATTTCTTTTTTCGCTTCGGGATCCAGATTTTGGCCTTCGATCAGGCTTTGGGCGGTGATGCCTCCGGGAGAAGCCGCCATGACAGTAAAAACCACAAGGGTGATACCAAACAGGGTGGGAAGCATCAACAGCAACCGGCGTAAAATGTAGGTGGTCATTAAATTCGGGGCCGACGTCAGTGCTTTTGATCCGCGGCGGGGGTATAAATTTCGACGGGCACCATACTGAGATTCAACCCGACTTTGGTAATTTGCAAATTTCGAATACGCTTGTCGATGAATACCAGGCTTTTTCGACGTGTCAGAAAGGTATAGGGCTGGTCTTCATACAGGATCGCTTCCGCTTCTCGCCACAGGGGCATGCGGTCTTTTTCAATAACCGTTGCCCGGGCCTGTTCAATCAGACGATCCAATTCCGTGTTGCGGTAATCGATACTGTTGTTGCCGGCATCGTCAATTTGGCTGCTGTGAAAGATCTGATACAAATCGCCTTCAAGATTACCGGTCCAGCCCAAGGTAATGGCATCAAAATCGCGTTTTTTCAAAAGGTCCAGCATGACCGACCATTCGGTGGGTTTTGGAATCAGCAAGACCCCGGCGCGGGCATACATGTCTTTCAGGAATAAGACCAAACGCTCGGTATCGTCACTCCCTTGCGAATAAACTAATTCAAATTCGAAGGGAGCGCCCTTTTTATTTTCGAGCAAGCCGTCGCCGTCGCGGTCTTCAAAGCCTGCTTCCTTGAGAAGGTTTTTTCCTTTCGCCAAATTATAGGGCCGTGCCGTTAGCGAGGATTTATGCTGTTTGCTACGGGGATTAAAAGGACTTATGGCAATTTCGGCGTAGCCAAGATAGATATCTTTGATGATTCGCTCGCGGTCAGTGAGAAAGGTCATGGATTGGCGCACCCGCTTATCGGCAAACAGGGTTGGATGTTCTTTTCGTTTTTGATTCCAGCCAATATAACTATAACCCGCGACCGGGCTCATATATTCTTTGTTATTGGTCTTGTCCGTCAGTTCGGTATCGTCAAGAAGCCGTTGATATTCCCGAGGTCTGGCTCCGTAGGTATCGATATCGCCGTTCCTAAACGTGGTCAGGCGGGCACTGTCGTTTTCGATTATTTTCCAGATCAAACGATCGAAACTAGGTTGTACGCTACCCCAATAGCGTGGATTTCGCTCCAGATCCACGAAGCCCCCATCCGGAGTCCAACCTTTGGCATCGGGTAAGCGATACGGTCCCGATCCCAGTAGTACACCTTTCGATTGGTTGTAATCGTTGGGTCTTTTTAGATAAGGGCCATAAAAATGAAGAGCTAAAATCGGCATGCCGCCAGCAAGCGACAGCGAGTCAAAGTAAGGTTCCTTAAATTGGAAAACGACTTCGTAATCGTTGACCGCTTTTACACTTGCAATTTTGCTGTAATACGAGCGTTCCCGTGGCGCGCGGATGGCTTCATTCATAATAAAATCGAAGCTGAACACGATGTCTTTCGAGGTGAGCGATTGTCCGTCGGAAAATTTAGCATCCTCGCGCAGTTGAAAGACAAAGGTCAGGCCATCTTCGCTGATTTGCCACGACTTTGCCAACAAACCAACCCATTCAAGAGTTTGGGGATTGCGTGTCAACAGCGATTCTAAAACATAGTTCTGGATTTCCGATGCATAGGCGTCTTCAGAAATAAAGGGGGTCAGACTTTTCAGATTCACACCAAAGGCTTGGGTTAGCCAATCACCCTCGCTATAATCCTGATTTTGAGTCACTCGGTAGGCCCGCTGGAAGGCGGGAGGTATGGAGGTTTCGTTTTTGTCCGAAGGATTTGACTGTGTTAAGAGCCCCGCGCCGGCTTGTCGACCGATATTCCGAACCAGGGATTTCAGCTGCCGTAAATCTTTTGCCTGTTCCGCCATAATATTTTGCATTTTAGACATTTTCCGCCACTGTCGGTCGACTTGGTACATGGCTAATAGCAGAGTCACGAAAAGTACGGCTAGAAATGAGAAAAGGACGAAGTCTTTGACGGTAAACCGCTGTTCCATTGATCGATTCCGATGATTATTAAATATGTTTTTAGGCTTTACCAAAAGGATACATCAAAATTGAAATACGTATAGCGGTGGAAGTGTACACTGGTTGCACTTTACGAGGAAAGTATAATAGCCTCCAATTATCAACTAACTAATGAGATCGATTATGCCCCTAATTCGCCCATTCACGGGATTGCGTCCCGTACCCGAACGTGCTGAAGATGTCGCCGCACCCCCTTATGATGTATTGAATAGTGTGGAAGCCCGTAAACTCGCCAAAGATAAGCCTTGGAGCTTTTTGCATATTTCCAAGGCTGAAATCGATCTCGCGGAGGATATCGACCCCTTCGATCCCGCTGTGTACGCTAAGGCCGAGGAAAATTTGGACCGGCTCGTGAAGGAAAACATACTGATTCGGGATCAAAAGCCTCGCTACTATGTGTATCGCTTGACCATGGATGATCATGTGCAAACAGGATTGGTGGCGGCGGCATCAGTGGAGGCATACGATTCGAATCGTATTCGTAAGCATGAATTCACTCGTCCGGCTAAGGAAAACGATAGAGTGCGCCAGATCGAAGCACTAAAGGCTCAAACCGGGCCGGTACTGTTGGCTTATCGATCCGAACCAACGTTGGATTCACTTTTGGAATACGTGACCGAGTCAGATCCCGTTTATAACCTGGTGGCGGATGACGGCATCGGTCACACAATCTGGATTGTCGAAAACCAAGTGGTTATTGACAAATTTACTGAGGGATTCGATGCAATGGATGCGATATATATTGCCGATGGTCATCATCGTTCAGCGGCAGCTTCCCGGGTGTCCGCGGCCATTGATTCTTCAAGCGATCCGATGAGTCAATATTTCCTTTCGGTAATCTTTCCTCACAATCAGATGAAGATTTTGGATTACAATCGGGTAGTTGTTGATTTAAATGGTTTGAGTCGAGGCGAGTTTCTGAGCAGAGTAGGGGATAGCTTCACGTGCCGCGGAGAAGATATGATGGTCTCACCAAGGAAGCCAGGTGAATTTGGGATGTATACGGAGGGGCAGTGGTATCGCTTGGAAATAAACCCGAAGCTGGTGCCAAGTGATCCCGTCGCTCGCCTTGATGTGAGTCTGCTCGCGGATTATTTGTTGGAGCCTCTGTTAGGTATTTCCGATCCACGAACCGATAAACGCATCGATTTCGTCGGTGGAATTCGGGGTCTCGCGGAATTGGCGAAACGAGTCGACAGCGGTGAAATGGCCGTAGCTTTCTCCCTATGTCCGACCCGCATGGAAGACCTGATGGCGGTCGCCGACGCCAACGAAGTAATGCCCCCGAAATCAACTTGGTTTGAGCCCAAGTTGGCCGATGGGCTTATCTCCCACGTTTTAGATTAATAATCGTTTTTCATCGGATAAATCGCAATATCCAGTTTCGTTAGCGCGTTAATCGGCGTTTTATCGAAGGTTGCAACGACGGGGTTCCGCGTGCTTTTGCAAAGGCTTGCGGATGTGGTTAGCTTAATCTGATCCACTTCTAGGTGGTGAGATGTCCGAAAACTCGCCGAGATCGGAAATTGACGAAAAAAAAGGGGCCTGATTTATTTCCAAATCAAAAAAAAGGGGACTGATTTATTTCCAAATCTAACGGGTCAAACCTGATCGGTTATAAAAACCTGACAACTATCAGAAACAAGCGATCACCCCTCTTGTTTATAAAAAACTAGAATTAACCCCTAATGCCTAACCACTTCGAACACCTCACCGAACCTAAGATTTAAGCAACTCCTCCAACCATTCTTTCCACCCAAGATATTTCGACCTTAAATACTCCGATTCCTGGGTTTTTTCCAATCGAATGCTTTTCGAAAAACCAGGCTTGCCCGCAGCCAATTTAGCAGCGCCCGCCAAACTGCATTCGGGATCCCGCAACAGGTGAACATCAACGGGACTGCATTGAGCAATGCCTTGTTGCAATGCAAGCGTCCGCGACCAACCGCCAGCCAGAAAAACCCTATTGATACCGCATATTCGATCGAAATCATCCAAAATCTGTTTGATCCGGAAGATTATGGCTTCCACGATCAAAACCGATTGTTGCCGGGAGCTCAGGTGTGTCACCGATCTATAAAAACACAATTTTATGTCTTCTCGAAAAAACGGCGCGCCCAGCCCGCTGGGTTCAGCGACGCAGTAATAATCCTTCAGGTCTAGGTGTTCGGTAAGAAGGCACTTCTGGAAGGAATACATTCTTAAAGCTCGGCCAATAGAATTTAGAGTCCCTTCCAGGGCATAATGGTTGGTGAAATCAGCATCCTGGTATACCAGTGTCTTTTGATAGCCCTCTAATTTTTCAACGCGGTGATCTTGGTCGATCCAGCAACAAACGAAGCCACCCGTTCCTATATTGACGAGCACATCACCGATTCCCCTAGGGGTCGCGCCTAACAGTGCGGCCGACTGGTCACCTATACTGGCTTGAATTTTAAGGCCTTGTTTTAAATCGACGCCAATCTGCTCCGATTGACCTATGGCGGGGAGAAAATCGGTCGAAAACCCGAATAGCCGGCCTAAATCCTCAGACCAATTCCGTTGTGATAATTCAAGCAGCGACGTGCGCGCGGCCATTGAAAAATCGGTTCTTAAGATTTTTTCTTGACTCCAATGCCAAATCAGAAAGGTGTCCAGGGTTCCGATCAACAATTCACCTTGCTCTAACCCAGCTCGCAAATCCGAGCGTTCCGATAGGACATACCCTACTTTCGGGGCAAAAAAATATGGCGTTAACCATAACCCCGTCTTTTTCCTGAGTTTATCCTTGTCGAATTTTCGGCTCCGGCACATCGCCTCCGCGCGGCTATCCTGCCAGGAAATTAGTGGAGTCACGGGTTCTCCCGACGATTTACGCCAGATAACGAATGACGAACGTTGAACGCTAAGACCCAAGGGGGGATTACCTTTTGCCTTTGCCAGACAGCGCGAAAGCAAACCTTGGCATATGTCGAGATATTCAGCCGCATCACTTTCGAATCGGCTCCCTTTTTGACTTACATCGGGCGCCCTCTTTCTGAAAACCGGTTCCAATTCAAATTCAGCGTTAAGAATAGCGCCCTTGATGCTTGTGGTACCGAGATCCAAGGCAATGGCTAATGAATCCGCCATCGTTCCGCTATGTTGGATATTTCCCATTTCACCCGCTCCTTATCCCAGCCTAATACCCCGGCAACTCTTTTTGAAAGGTCGGAGAGTTCCTCCCGGGATATTCGTTTTAGAATTAATAACGGCATCCGCCGTCGCAGGAGATCTTCAAGATGTACAACCCTCTCGGTTCGCGCGCAAAAGATAAGGTCCGCATAGATTAACGGCAGCTCGGGGAAGATTCTTTGCTTGAGCGTAGTGTCGTCTTCAATAAGTTTGATAATTTGCTCCACTCGCCTTCCATGGCGAAAAATCAACCAGCGAACCGTCCCGCCGTCCATTCCAAGTCTCGACGCTTGATTTTCAATTTCCAGTTTCCAATCGCCAAACGCTACCTCGGGCGTCCATGGAAATTTCCGCCATTCGGTCATGCAACGCTTGTTCACAGCCAATAATTTGCATATCCGATCGACAATAGTTGCTGAATCCTGCCGCGCGGAACTGAACTTTCCCCCTAACGAAACGAAAAGCCCATTATCAAGCGCTTTCAGTTCCCAATCTCTACTCAACAAATAGGACGAAACCATTCCACTATCTTTTAATACCCGAACGCCCGCAAAACTTCCTAACACATCCTTTTTGGACCATACCGTCGTTTCAAGGAAGTCGTTTGCCGACTCCAACAGGTAATCGATATCGCTTGACTCCACCTGGATTTTTTCGATGTCTCCCTCGTATTCGTCGTCCGTAGTCCCCAATAATGTCCTGCCATACCAGGGAATCATGAAAAACACTCTTCCATCGATTTTAGAAAAGAGTAAAAGCGCGGCATCGGAGTTCAGCCCCGGCATTATCAGATGAATCCCCTTGCTCAAACGGCATAATTTTTTTGGAGCATTCATCATGGTATCAGTCCACTGCCCGGTTGCGTTGACCGTGTATCGGGACCGTATCTCGATCACCTTTCCTGACACTTTATCCTGCAATTCCGCCCCGGAAACCTTCCCGCCGATATCGCTTATGTAGCGTATAACCTTGCAATAATTTAGACAGACCGCACCGGCTTTTTGCGCGCCATCGATAATTTCCACGGTAAAACGGGCATCGTCGGTTTGGCCATCAATATAATCGAAGCCTCCCTGTAACTCCGTTGTTTTCAAGAAGGGAAAGCGTCTGGAAAATCCAGCGGTTCGATAACGTCCATACTGTAAAGCGGTTTTCGATATTCCGGCAAACCAATCGTATAACCACAGGCCCACACCTAATTTCAGCTTTCCAACGGAATTCGATCCATACGCCGGAATACCGAAGCGCAAAGGTTGAACCCGATGGGGCGCGATTTGAAAAAACATTTCCCGTTCGCGCAGCGCCTTTTTCACCATATTCAAGTGGAACGACCGCAGATAGCGCAACCCGCCATGAATCAATTTTGACGACGCCGAAGAAGTCGCGCCGGCCCAATCCCCCTTATCGACAATAATAACCTTTAGACCACGGAGCGCGGCATCGTAAGCCGTCCAGGCGCCATAAATTCCGCCCCCGCAAACCAGCAGATCAAATTGGCGACCGTCTAGATCGCAAACGTTACGGTTCATCAGCCCTTAAGCTTATCGCTCTTTGGGGGTCGTCGGTGATCAATATGTCCACACCAAGCCGCAAGCCTTTCAATATTTGCTCGTTTTCGTTGCAGGTATAGGTTGCAATGGTTTTGTTCAGGTTTATCAATGTCCCTACGTTGGCTTCATTCAGATTTTCTATGGGCAAGCAAAGCCCGCTGATAAAGGCCAATTTCTTAAAAAACTTTCCAATATGAGCTGGCTGAACCAAGTCCTCCGAATTATAAATTAGCGGACATTCCCCATAGTATTTATGGGCATAGGCCAAACTCTCAAAATCAAAAGAGGAAATAGAAATCCCATGCGTTCCTTCAATACCCTTTTGTTTTTCGGCAAAATCCATACAACGACGCATTTTTTGTTCGTGCCGTCCCGTACCCCGGTCCCATGGCCGGTTTTTGACTTCGATAAGTAATTGGGCGCAGTGATGATAAGTATGGATAAACGCCTCCAAACTTATCAAACGAGTATTTGTTTCTCCATGAGCAAACGATTCGGGTAAGACAAATCCACAAATATCCACGAAGTCGAAATCATCGATACGTTGACCGGGTTTGCCTATTTTGTCTAAAAATCGATCATGCCACAGTATCGCAATACCGTCGCGGGTTAATTGAACATCGGTTTCTATCCCATCAACCGCGTATGCCAGCGCCTTATCAAATGCGTCGGGTGTATTTTCAGCCGCTTCCAAAGAAGCACCGCGGTGGGAAAAGATTAAGCAATGATTATCGGTGGTACACGCCATGGATTTCTAGGTATTACAATGGCACAATGTTTAAAAAAGTATAGCGCGCCAATTTTTAGTCGGGTGAAAACTCTAAATTCCCGACGAATTCTAAGTCGTTAATTTTTCCAACTTACAAAGCAGTACTAATGCTTCTTGCCGTGAATCACCACACGAATCCAATGACGCATTAAAACTTGAACACACTTGAGGGCGTTCGGGTTGGCCATATACCCCGCATCGATAATTGTCCGTCAGGTGAACGCACCGTACTCCGGCTGGTTTTCCATCGGGCATACCGGGAAAGGACGTTGAAATAGACGGCGCGATACAACAAGCCCCGCAGGCGCTTCTACACTTCATAAGCTTTAGACAGTAACGTCATTTGACGATTTTATTTCCCCCCGCAAAAAACCGATAGGCGGGATTGGCCGTCTCGTCGATGGAAACCAAAGACAGTTCGCTTAGAAATCGCTTAAAATCTTTTCGCTCTTGTTTAGGCACCTGGATCCCCATCAACACCCTTCCGTAAGCCGCGCCGTGGTTTCGGTAATGAAACAAACTTATGTTCCAACGTTTACCCATCATCGACAAAAAGTGCAATAGAGCACCGGGCCGCTCGGGAAATTCGAAACTAAACACTATTTCATCAAGAGCTTCGGGCGCGTGTCCTCCGACCATATAACGAATATGCTCTTTCGCTAATTCGTTTTCGGTCATATCGGTTACCGGAAATTTCTCATTCATTAAATGGCTAATCAGTTCTGAACGCTCGTCCACGCCACTCCCGATTTGAACGCCAACAAATATATGGGCATCGGCCTGATCGAAAAATCGATAGTTAAATTCGCTAATACTTCTTTTACCCAATGCTTTGCAAAATTTCAGAAAACTCCCCGGTTTTTCCGGAATGGTTACCGCCAGCAACACTTCTCGATATTCCCCGACCTGTGCTCTTTCGGCCACATGCCGAAGGCGATCAAAATTAATATTCGCCCCGCTTTCTATGGCAATCAGACATTGATTTTTTATCCCTTCACGCGCAACATACTTCTTTATTCCCGCAATTCCAAGGGCGCCGGCCGGCTCGGCAATGGAGCGGGTATCGTTAAAAATATCCTTAATCGCCGCGCAGATTTCATCGGTGTTGACACAAATCACCTCGTCTACACATTGGTGCACCACCCGAAAGGGTTCACGCCCAATCTTTTTGACGGCCACTCCGTCAGCAAAAAGCCCCGCTTGTTTCAAAGATACTCTGCGATTGGCTTTGAGTGCCCGATTCAGACAATCCGAATCATCGGGTTCAACACCGATGATCTTCACTTCGGGCCGGACAAATTTGACATAGGCAGCCACTCCCGCGATAAGCCCTCCACCACCGACGGGTACGAAAATAGCATGAATATCATCCATTTGTTGACGCAATATTTCCATGGCGATGGTGCCTTGCCCGGCGATAACATCGGGATCATCGTAAGGATGAACGAAGGTCATATCTTTTTCTTTCGCCAATACTTCGGCGTGTTCGCAGGCCTCATCGTACGAATCACCAAAAAGCACGATTTTCGCGCCCATTTGACGAACCGATTTGACTTTGATGTCCGGAGTCGTTTTGGGCATCACAATCAATGCCTTTATTCCGAGTTTTGATGCGGAAAAAGCCACACCCTGGGCATGATTCCCGGCAGACGCCGCGATAACGCCTTTAGCTTTTGCATCGTCCGAGAGTAGCGCAATCTTGTTGTAGGCGCCCCGAAGCTTAAAGGAAAAAACCGGTTGCAAATCTTCCCGCTTCAAATACACCGCATTTTGGAGTCGAGTTGATAAATTTCGCGCCGGCTCAAGAGGTGTTTCCACCGCCACATCATAAACCCTGGCGCGTAATATTTTTTCTATGTATTTTTTGTGCGGCATCGAATGTTTAAATTAATCCTAAGAAATTAAATGTACAATCTATCTCTTGATCCAAAATAGCCAAATTTTTGACAAAAAATGACACAAGACGAACATAAAAAGCAAGCCGCGGAAGCTGCTTTTCGATATATTAAAGACATTCCGATCATTGGAGTAGGAACCGGCTCCACGGTCGATTATTTTATTGATTTACTCGCGGATATTAAAGCCCAAATCGACGGCGCGGTATCCAGCTCCGAAGTTTCCACCCAACATTTAAAGAAATTAGGTATTCCTGTCCTTGATTTAGGAAGAGTCGGTAGCTTGGAAGTTTACGTGGACGGCGCCGATGAAATCAACCATCACAAGCAACTCATCAAAGGCGGTGGTGGCGCGCTTACACGGGAAAAGGTAATCGCCGCGGCCAGTAGGAAATTCATTTGCATTGCCGATGAAAGTAAATATGTTCCTATCCTTGGAAAATTCCCCTTACCCGTGGAAGTCATCCCCATGGCCCGAAGTTTCGTTGCCCGGGAATTGGTCAAACTGGGCGGTCAACCGGAATGGCGGGAAGACTTTTTCAGCGATAACGGTAACCAAATTATCGATGTGTATAATCTGGATATTTTGAAGCCCATCGAAATGGAGAAGGCTATTAATAACATTCCCGGAGTTGTGACCGCCGGGCTTTTTGCGTTGCGACCCGCTGACGTGATTTTACTTGCGGGGAAAGATGGGGTAAAAACGATTGAGTAGCTGGGGATAGGGATTTGGGATCGGAGATCGGCGAATCTTTATGATCCACATCGATTACCCAGATCCCTAGCCCCTAATTTCCTATTCCCCTACTTTATTTGATTTACAGATCGGCAGACACGGTGAATAAAGCTCTTCCGTCGTCGATGCTGGTGGCACCGTTCAAATCTGTATCGGTGTAAGCCACTTCGAAATTAAATGCGCCGATGGATTTCGAAACCCCGATTTTCCAATCGGAATAATCAGGGTCTGTCGCACCGGCTACGAAAGTCCGGTTCAGATTGTAGTAGCCATAATGTACACCCAAGTTCAGGTCCTTGACGAAGGCGCCCACCGGCGAAGTGTCCGAAACCCAGTCGAACACCCTGAAGTCCGCGGATGTATCGTAGTATTGCCCGGGACGTTGGTGTTCTATCCTAAGACCGTAATAATAGGTAAACCCAACATCCAAAGCTTCGAGTGGCGAATAGCTTAAACCGCCATAAAGTTCATTAAAGTTAAGCCCTGTGGCATCCGGGTACTCATACCGTAACCATCCGAAGTCCCACCCTAATCCGTAGCTAGTCTCACCTGCTATCCCAGCATAAAAATCCAGTTCAATATTGTTATTTCCCCCAGCTCCATCCAGATTCACGTTCGACGCCCAAACACCGATGTACGCGCCGCTTTCGTGCGAGAGATCGAATGATCCCTGGATTGCTGGATCATTGCCGGTCTGAGAAATACCACGATAGATATAATCGGTAGCCAGCGTCACGGTGGCGCTACCATCGAAGCCCGCTGGAAGCGCTTCCGAGGGAGCGGAATCGCCCAGTGTCCGGGACACGGAAACCACAACATGGTCGTCGGCGATGCTATCATTATCCGCGGGACCTTGGTCGGTATCGGTCCAAGCCACTTCGAAAGTGAAACCGGCAACCGCTTTGGACAAGGCAATTTTCCAGTCAACATAGTCGTCCAATCCTCCCCGCTGATCATATTGCCCTACATGCAAGCCCAAACCCACATCCCACGGCAAGGTGATATCCACATTAGCATCCTGGTAGTCACCCGCATTAGCCTGTTCAACGCTAGACCCTAAGTAATAGTAATAACTCACACTCAACCATTCCAAAGGCGACAAGCTGAGTCCCCCATAGATTTCGTTGAGATCGGCACCGCTATTACTTGGAAATTCATAGCGTAACCACCCGACATCCCAGCCTAGTCCTAAAGGTAAAGCGCCTCCGAAATCGGTTTCCCCGGCCAATCCCGCGTAGAGATCAATCTCAATGTTATGTCCGGAGGCATCCAAGGTTTCAATATTAGACGCCCAAATCCCGGCATAAAAACCACTTTCGTGGGAGACATCGACCGAGCCTTGAATCGCCGGACGATTTTGGGTCTGAGAAACCCCCCGCCAAACATAATCCGAAGCCAGGGTCGCGGTAGCTGTCGCGTCCCAACCTGGAAGTAAAGAATCCGTCGACTCCGCGGCGTCGATCGACGGCGTTGCAAGTAGCCCACAAACAACAAACGATAAAATCTTCTTCATTAATTTAACCCCAATTTTTTAGTGTATTACCCTTTAGCAACATTACCATTTTGTAATATTACTTCGATAGTATATACCGATTAGCAAGTTATCAACAAACTTTTTTGTCAAAAAAATTCATTTATATCGATATCCTACAGAAGAGTTGCCAAAAAGCAGACAGGGACTGTTGTATTTTTACAACATCCTAAAGGTTATAACCGGCCTCATCGTGCAATACAAGATCCAAACCTTCCATTTCTTCGTCCTCGGAAACCCGAAGACCCAAAATAAGATCCAATACCTTGAGAATAATAAAGGTCAATACACCGGAGTACGCCAGGGTTGCGACGATACCAATGCTTTGGATGCCGACCTGTTCGCCAATGCTACTGATGCCATCGCCAAAGCCAGCGCCACCCAAATCAGGATCGGCGAATACACCGACCAAGAGCGCGCCGACGATACCGCCCACGCAATGAACACCAAACACATCAAGAGAGTCGTCGTACCCAAGCGCGCGTTTTAAATGAGCCGCCGCCGCGAAACACAGTACGCCGGCCGTCGCGCCAATGGCCAAAGCGCCCATCGGGCCAACCGCGCCGGATGCCGGGGTGATCGCAACCAAGCCCGCCACGGCGCCCGAGGCGATGCCTAAACCACTGGGTTTGCCATGGGTCACCCATTCGGCGAACATCCAGCCCAACGCCGCTGTCGCGGTGGCAATCTGGGTGACCGCCATGGCCATTCCCGCGACACCGTCCGCGGCCAACTCGCTCCCCGCGTTAAAGCCAAACCAGCCGACCCACAACATGGCCGCGCCCACGACGGTGAGCATGATGCTGTGCGGGGGCATTGGTGTGGTGGGATAACCTTTCCGTTTGCCCAAGACCAAACATGCGACCAAACCCGCGATGCCGGCATTGATATGCACCACGGTGCCGCCGGCAAAATCCAGGATCCCTTTGTTACCGAGCCAACCCCCATCGCCCCAGACCCAATGGCAAACCGGGCCATACACAAAAGTCACCCATAAGGCCATAAACCATAACAACGCGGAAAATTTCATGCGTTCGGCAAAGGCGCCGACGATTAACGCCGGGGTAATGATCGCGAAGGTCATTTGAAACACCATGAATACCGTTTCAGGGATGGTGCCACTCAGGGTGTCGACACCGACGCCTTTCAAAAACACTTTGTCCAGGCCGCCCCAAAACGCGCCTTCGCCACCAAAGGCGATGCTGTAAACGTACAAGGTCCACAATACCGTCATCAACGCAGTGATGGCGAAACACTGCACCATGACCGACAGAGCGTTCTTGGTGCGCACCATACCGGCATAAAACAGCGATAAGCCGGGTATGGTCATAAACAGGACTAATACGGTGGCGGTCAACATCCAAGCCGTATCGCCACTGTTTAAAACATCTTCCGCCCGTGAAATGGACGGTACCAGCAGTAATGGTAGAGCCTGTAGCGGCCCTATGAATTTATTTTTGTTCATCAAAATCCCCTCTCTCTTTAAATTTATTATCCAGTCGGAAATCCCTTGCAAACCCTGTAATACACTTTATCATCGACGCGATGCCGGGAGGCGTTTTGGGCTTACAGCGCTTCGGCTCCCGTTTCTCCAGTACGAATACGGATCACTTGCTCAAGGTTCGATACAAAAATCTTCCCATCGCCGATCTTCGAGGTATTGGCGGCTTTGCTGATGGCTTCCACCACTTCGTCCAATTTATCGTTATCCACCGCCACTTCCAATTTGATTTTGGGCAGAAAATCCACCACGTACTCCGCGCCCCGGTACAGTTCCGTATGGCCTTTTTGTCGACCGAAGCCTTTGACTTCGGTCACCGTGACCCCGGTAACGCCCACGTCCGATAACGCTTCCCGTACGTCGTCCAGTTTGAACGGTTTTAATATTGCCGTGACTAATTTCATATAAATCCCCCCTTAATTAGGAAATACAAACCACTTTTACATTTCACGCTAGCTTTTTAAGTTTTCGTTAATGTTCGAGAAATAAAGAATGGGCAATATTCATGCCATTATAATTACAACAACAATACTCTCCCGTTTGTTTGACCTTACGGTATAAATATATATTTGTTATTACAATTAGTTATGCAAGCCAATGACTATCGCTATTTCTTATTCGCCAGTAAATTTCTCGCGCTACGAAGCACAAAGGATTAGAAATCAACCCATGAGCCAAGCCCTAAAATGCACCAAATACAGGATATGCGCGATTAAAACGCGCATTAATAGTGCGACAAAATAAATTTGGCCCAGAACGCTAAATGTCATTCTGACCCAGAATATGGGGTACTACGTGCCCACGAGGATTATTGACAATTAGTACGACCCTATCTAACGTTAAGCTACAAGGCCAAATTTTCCACTATGCAAATCAATATATTCCAAGCCTAAAACCGTTTGTCCAGTCTAATCGCCGCAGCTGAGTAGGGCCAGGAAGTCGTGATTCCCCGAAATGGCCATCCAGGCGCTAAAATCATTAAACATACCGCCCCGAAGGTTAGCTTACCTGAAGCCTGGCAAGACCAAGTAGAATACGCCAATGATTGGGATTCACCGAAGACCAATGCCGAAATAGAATGCCTGTTTATCGCTAGCGACAATGCGCCTGCTGCTTGATAATTGTGCCGTTCACGATTGGATGATGGGCGTAATCAAAGACGATTCCAGTATCGAAAGGATTCAAGTCCAAGGCGGCATCGTTAGTCCGGTTTCGATGGGAAATAGCTATCAAAAATGGATTGGGTAAAATGCCGCTGCTATCGCCGCGAATTGCCTCTGTGGCGTAGTGAAGCCACGGATTCAAGTGTAAACCTAAAAACCGACTTCCATGTTATAACCCCCATACTTCCGAATATTAATCACACCGACATCAAAAATCAGATATTGGCCTTTGATTCCCAGTAATGTGCCATTGATTTCGGGGTTTTTATCCAAATTTAAGGATTTGACTTTGAGTGGATACGCCAACACCGGATATTGGATCGACACTACTTTGGGATTGTTTAGGAATTCTATCGAATTTTCTCCGAATTGTTTTTCGATCTCGCTAATCCCATATTTACAAATATTCAGTATCTCATCCGCTTTTTGATTCAGGTCAATTTTGTCGACTTGGTTTTTCAGCATTTTTTGCCAACTGGTACGATCGCTGACGTGTTGTTTGATCTGTATTTCCACTAGCCCCGAGAGAAAGCGGGACGCGACTTTCAAAATGGGCAGCGCCTGGATGGCGCCCTGATCCATCCACCGGGTCGGTATTTGTGTATGGCGGGTGATGCCTACTTTGACATTCGAAGAGTTAGCCAGGTAAACATAATGGGGCTGCATGCAATGTGTTTGCCCCCAATCGGGCTCCCGACATGTTCCTTTGTCGAAGTGGCACTGCTCCGGCTTAACGATGCACATATCGCATTGCGCCAATGTGATGAAGCAAGGATAGCAGTAGCCCTGATTGAAGCTTTTCTTGGTTTTCCGGCCACAATGCATGCAGTGAATATTACCGCTGAATTTTAGCGAGATGGTTTTTCCAAGTAATGGATTTAGCGCTAATAATTCATTGTCCAAGGGCAATGCGTACTGGACCGGGTTGTTTAACTCGGCCTTCATTTTCTTTAGATTCCCCGATAGTTTCATGGATTCCTGATCAGTTATTGAAATTGGGCGCAAAACCCCGTCTGAGCGTTTTTTCGGTGAAGGTACAGGGATTTAGAAATTGAAGCAAATAATCGCGGCTCCCAGCCTTGCTCCCAGTGCCGCTGAGTTTAAATCCCCCAAAGGGTTGCCGGTGGACCAGCGCTCCGGTGATGGGGCGGTTGATATAAAGATTCCCGACTTCAAAAAGCTGTTTTGCTTTTTCAATATTGGCGGGACTTCTGGAATATAACCCACCGGTTAGCGCAAAGGCCGTGTCATTGGCGATATTTAATGCTTCATCAAAGCTATTCGTACTCATCATCGACAATACCGGTCCGAATATCTCGTGTTGGGCCAGATTCGATGTCGAGGGTACTTTAGCAAAAATTGTTGGTCCCACGAAAAAACCATTGCCCAAATGCGAACAGTCGGTCTTAAGGACCAATTCCGCATCCTTTTTTCCATCGGCGATGGCCTTTAGGATTTTTTGTTTTGCGCGAGCTTCTATAACGGGTCCCATAAATACCCCCGGATTTTCAGGAAAACCAATGTTTAAACTCCGGGTAGCGGCAGCCAATCGTTTTAGAAAAAAATCGGCGTGCACACCAACCACGATGACACGGGAACAGGCGCTGCATTTCTGGCCTTGATAACCGAAAGCCGATTGTAAAACCCCTGGTATGGCTTCATCCAAATCAGCGTCACTATCAACAATAATTGCATTTTTACCTCCCATTTCGGCTATAACTTTTTTCACGTGGCGTTGGCCTAGCGCCACTTCAGCCGCCAATCCGATAATTCGTGTTCCGACTTCCTTGGACCCAGTAAAAGCGATGAAATGGACTTTCGGATGCCGAACCAGATATTCGCCGAGGGTCGAACCGGGGCCGGGTAGAAACTGGACCACACCCTTGGGTAACCCTGCTTCGATCAGAAGATCCACGAACCGGGATGCGATTACAGGGGTTTGGGATGAAGGTTTGAGTATGACCGTGTTACCGGTCACGATAGCGGCGGAAAGCATTCCGGTCAGGATAGCCAGTGGAAAATTCCATGGAGGTATGATGACCCCAACCCCCCGTGGGCGATTCCAAAGCAGGTTGGTTTCGCCGGGAACGTTGCGATAGCTGGGCTTAAAGAGTGTTATCGCACTTTCGCCATAATAGTTCATGAAATCGATGGCTTCGGTGACGTTGGCGTCTGCTTCCCTCCAGGTTTTTCCCGCCTCAAATATTTCCAGGGCGGCAAATTCCATTCTGCGTTTTCGGAGTAAGCCCCCGGCCTTGAATAATACCGAGGCACGGATTTTGACTCCGCAACCGGACCACCCGCTCAAAGCTGCTTGAGCGCCATTTATGGCTTGATCGGCATGGCGATTGTCAGCGCAGGCAACCTTTCCAACAAGCTCATCAGGCCGGGCCGGATTAACCGATTCGATGTAGTTTAGGCTATCGATAGCTTGACCATTAATAATCATTGGATAGATTGAACCCAGGTTATTCCGAACCCATTCAATGGTCTCGGAAAATAGCTGGCGTTCCTTTTCCTCACAAAACCGTACCAAGGCTTCGTTTTGAAAAGGTTTAGAATCCGATTGCCGTAATTTTGGAACCGATGCGGAGCGCTTAGAAACGGTATTTGGTGCGCGGGGCGGCGCCAATAATTCTTCGGCGGGCAATTTTTGGGCGAGATTGAGGCGTTGAATCGATTGACTCGAGGAATTTTCCAGCAGTCGGCGGACCAGATAGGCCATACCGGGGATTGGGTCTCCAAATGGCACGTAAACCCGTAAACGATAACCCTGTTCCGATAGAATGCCTTGGAGCGGTTCCGCCATCCCATAGAGCATTTGAAACTCAAACTGGTCATTTTTTAGACCGTAGTCACCGGCCAGAGCCATGGCGAGCGACACACTTCTTATATTATGGGTTGCGACCGCGATCCGGACGAACCGATGATGTTTAAAAAGTAATTTCAAACACGCTTCGTAATTTTTATCGGTTTGCCATTTTTCCGCCCACACCGGAACCAGCCAGCCTTCCTGCCGAGCGATCATGGTTTCATAATCCCAATAAGCGCCTCGCACCAGGCGGATCGCGATCGGTGTTTGACTATTTTCCGCCCAGGCGATCAAGGCCTCCAGATCTTTTTTGGAGTCTTTCAGATAGGCTTGAACGGCAATCCCCGCATCGCACCAATCGCGGAATTCGGGTTCCATCAGCAAGCGTTTAAAGCAGTCTACTAACAAATTCTTGTAGTCGTACTGTTCCATGTCCAAGCACACCGCAACATGGTTTTTCCGAGCCGCGGTGAAAATTGATCTCAAGCGTTTGGCGATCCCCTGGTAGCTGCCTTCAAAATCAAGCGGATTCAATTGCGAATAGAGTGAAGAAGCTTTTAAGGAAATATACAATAATGGGAGAGCCTGAGTATTTTCAAAGTCCAAAATGGGTTCCGGTTTAAGCCGCGCGAACTTTGGCGCTAACCGCGCTATGAGCTCCAGATAATGTTTCTCATAGGCATCGGCTTCCTCTTCGCTAACGACGTTTTCGCCCAATAAGTCCAAGGAAAAACCAATTTTGCGTTGACGTAAACGAAGCACGGCATCAAATGCTTCATCAGCCGTAGCGCCACCCATATAATATTTTGAAAATAGGGACATGAGCTTCCGAACAATACCGGCGAGTATGGGATCGGTTATTCCCCGATTTTTCAATCGCCATCGCAACAAACCCGGTAGATTCAATGCGTCGATATCGAAGTATTCCCCAAGGTGACCCAATAGCGCCCTATTATCGGTTAATGTTGGGAATACATCGACGAACCGCAAGGCCTGGATACGGAACACATCGTTTTCCATCATTTTGTCCATGTACCATTTTACCCATCGATGCTCATGCTTCAGGGCCTGGCGTTGCACCAACTCCAATATCCGGCAGCCAATGTCTTGGACGCTTTTTTCAATTCGAGCTATGAAATCAGTGGTGTTTTCCATGCCTGATGATGTGGTGGAGCCGTTAACCTGAATCCGTGAATTCAATGCGGATAGCAGGGTGCGGGGTACTGGGTTTTTTTAACCTCCTAAACAAATGGATCAAACACGAGTACTCCCGTAGGTTCAAAATGACGCACATTTCGTGTCACAACAGTCAGTCCATTTTCCACGGCGGTTGCCGCAATCAACAAATCTGATCCAGAGTGACCGAGCTCCGCGCTCAGCTTCCCCCACCGTCTTGCTATTTCGACGCTAACTGGAATCACTCTGTCACCGTATTGGACAAGAATGCCATCAAGCCATTGTGCTAACTGCTGCGCAAAGAGTTCATTTTTTCGTTCATGACTGCTGATTTCTTTTTCTATCTCGCCGATTGTCACAACACTCAAGAAAACGTCAGTTGCCGATACATGTCTAAACCAATGTTCGACCTTCTTGCTCCGATTTCGTTTTCTAAGTTCCGACAAAACTACCGTATCAATCAAATAACCCATCAACGGAAATCTCTAAGTTTAATCTCGATGGGTTCAAACTCCTCGTCGTCCGCCGGCATATTTAGGAGATATTCCGTAAACGAGGGGGCTTCCAGTTTTTCTAAGTGACGAAATTTATTATATTCTCCCACCGACATAACAACGACAGCGGGCTTACCCCGGCGTGTCACAAGTTGTGGTTTGCCCTTTATTGCGGTATCGACCAAAGCACTGAACTTATTTTTTGCATCCTGGAGTGACCATTGTGAAGATGACATCATGTCCTAAAATAATCTAGATTAAACATATAGCTATTATATTTAAGGTAACGTAAATAGACAATGGCTCATTGATTCCCACGTGTAAACTCACATTTTTCGCCTCGAACTGACAAATTTCAGGGGCAATCTGAACGGTTACTTATGATAAATTTTGATTGGACGTCGTAGTAGGAATATGATGGAATGGCTTATGCTTTTATTTAGGGCCAGCCCGGATGCATTGAACCGGTTACCCCGTTGCCGCTCGTGTCCCTTCAACGCCTGTAAATCGATGGTAGATCGCGGTTTTCTGATGAGTATTCGCAGCTTTGGCGGTATAATCTGATCGTCTTTAAGTCAAAAAATAAGTACCGGACAGCGTTTCAATGAAATAGCTGAGACGTTGAAAAGATCAATTTCCTCAACAAGGGAAAGGAGGTGACCTGATATGAACGGGCGTCGATTCAAGTTTTGTACCCTGCATTACAGACTCCGCGTATTGGCGATCTTGTCAATCGGCTTTTTAGTATTATTCGGTTGTGTATCACGCGTACCGCCTGAATTGGTCGGTGACAGTACGCAAGCATACGTTTTTCCCAGCGCGCCCCAGTTACGGCTCAATCCGGCGATGCATACCGCAAAAATCCATAGAGTCGATATTGACAAACGGGAGCGCTTTGCCGTCACCGCGAGCGATGACAAAAGTGTGCTGGTCTGGGATTTGGATTCGGGGCAAATGCTCAAGCGCCTGCGTTTACCCGCCGCGGAAGTCAAAATTGGTAAGGCTTACGCGGTGGCGATGTCGCCTGATGGAGAACAGATAGCGGTGGGGTGATGGACTGGAAAATATCAATGGAACGGTAGCTTTGGTAACCAAAATATCTATATCTACCAACGCAGCACCGGCGCAATAAGCCAAAAAATTACGGGTTTGGAAAATGTGATAACCCACCTCGCTTACTCACCCAATGGTCGCTATATCGCCTCTACGCTATGGGGAGCCAACGGATTGCGTGTATACGATACCGCTAGTTACAGGCAAATCTATGCGGACAAGGATTATCAAGACGACTCTTATTGGGCGAGCTGGCAGAGGAATAACAGCTTGGCCACGAGTTCTTTCGATGGCAAGATCCGTCTCTACGAAAAAGGCGCCAGCAACTGGGCGTTAGCGAATAGCTTGGACACCGGCCGAAAGCCCTTTGGCCTCGCGGTGCACCCTGATGGGACGCAACTGGCGGTTGGGTTCAACGACAGCTCTGATCTTCTCTTACTCCAGCTGCCTAGTAGTCTGTCAATGTTGTATTGACGGGTATAGTGATTTCAATTTTATCCGTGCATCGCGGTGGTAAAGCGCCAGTTTACAAATACCGCTTTTTGATTTCTTTGTTTTTGCCATGCGTTTATTTCAGTTCGTAATGTGCTTTGATCAGCTATTCTTCGATCAAGACACTGACGACTTAACACCCCAATCTCTATTTCTGCCATATCAAGCCAACTGCCATGCTTTGGCGTGTAATGAATTTCCAGCCTTTCTGCAATTCGACGTGCTTCCTCGGGTGCAAACGCTTCATACAGTGATCCTAATTTATGCGTGTTTAAGTTATCCATTACTAAAATGATTTTTTTATCGGGGTAGTGTTCATCTACTAATTCCTTAATGAGATGTGCCCAGTCCACTTTAGTATGCCGGTTTGTGACCTTGACATGCCTCCAGCCCTCAAGCGGTGCGAATAGCATAAACAGATTACTGACGCCATTTCGTTCATATTCAAAATCATATATTTCAGATTCTCCAGAACGCATCGGTAACGGGGTACGCGTTTCTTTTGTATGCTGCTTGCTCGTTTCATCCATACACACCAAAACCTCATCTTGTGTAAAAGGACGTTGATAGACCTCTAATATATATTCCATTGCACACACGAAGTCTGCATTAGATTTAGGCGGAATGCACCAGCATTGTTTTAGCCACGGTTTGAGTTCGTTTTTTTTAGTGTCTGCCTAATCGTTTCATGGCTTATGCTCTCTGTTATAGTGCATTCAACTAATCGTTCAGAGAGTAGCCGTAATGTCCAATCTACCCGTCCCTCCGGAGCTTGCGAACAGGCTGTTGCAACTAAAAAGGCTTCTCCTGCTCCATCCAGATTTTTTGATCGGTATCTTTTTTGAGGCTTTGGATTAACGGCACTCCCCAATCCTTCTTCTACAAATCGCTTTCGCACGCGTTCAATACTTCGTAGGCACTGTACCCAATGCCCTGGCTATTTCTTTATCCTTTTTTTTACCCTCAGAACTGGTTTCGTCGCTAAGTAACAAAATTCGAGCGTGGGTCTGTTTATGTGCTGCAGCTTTTCCTTTTGATACAATCTCTTTTAGCTCAAGCCTTTCTTCGTTCGTTAAATTAACGCGGTAGATTTTTGCGGACATGTTTAGAGTTTGGGTTTCAATTGCTTAGAATTAAAACCTAACATTCTACTTTAATTAATCGTCAATACAACATTGACAGACTACTAGTCTAAAAACCGTTGCGGGTCCACCAACTGATATTGTTAGCAATGGCAATATTTCTAGCGTCAGCTGGTCCCATAAAGGCGATTGGCTATGGGCGGGCGGGCAATATTATGACGACGGAGCCCTCCGTGTGCTTGGCTGGCGAAATGCCAAAGGTGAGCCAATAAGTTTCCCCATCACCACCAATACAGTAATGGATATCCGTCCCCTAGCCAACGACGATCTATTGGTCGCCTCGGGCAATGGTCTGACCCGCATCTCGGCTCAGGGCGAAATACGCTGGCAACACCTGCAGCCCCTCGCCGACTTTCGCGGGCAACTAGGCGATAAGAGTATTCGCCTTTCGCACAACGGCGGTCGTGTGGCCTTTGGCTTTAAGTTCGGAGGGAAGGAGTCAGCGTGGTGGGACTTGAGCCAAAATAAATTGTGGACGGACTCGCAATTCCCCCCGCAATGGGACAAGCAACTGCAAGGAGCGATCGCTGAGAGCGAAAGTATTGCAGTGAGCAAATGGGAGGATGAATATCACCCAACACTCAATGGCCGCAAACTAAGCCTGAAAGAATGGGAAACAAGTCGAAGCCTGGCGATTGCCCCCGACCGGCAGGGTTTTGTCCTCGGTACCGAATGGTACCTGAGACGTTTTGATCTGGAGGGTAGCGAAGCCTGGCAACAAGCAGTGCCTGGCATCGCCTGGGCCGTAGCCATTAGCGGCGATGGCCGCTGGCTGGTGGCCGGCTTGGGGGATGGCACGCTACGTTGGTACGACTACCAAACGGGCGAGGAACAGCTGGCTTTTTTCCAGCATAATAACCGTAAGGATTGGGTGATCTGGACGCCGGAGGGCTTCTTTGCCAGTTCTTCTCCCGCCGCCAACCATCTCTTTGGCTATCAACTCAATAACGGTAGCGATGCGCCGGATTTTATCGGGGCCGAGCAACTTTATGAGAGTTTCTACCGCCCCGACCTGGTTCTCGCCAAGTTTGAAGGGCGTAACGAGCCAATCCGTCAAGCCTTAGCTAAGATAGGCGATGTGCGTCAGGTATTGGCGAGCAGGCCACCGAGCATCGCTCTGACCAACGAAGTGCCGAAGCGAATCAATAGTACACAGTTGACGTTGCCGATTACGGTCACCGACCGGGGTGGCGGTATCGGCGAGCTGTCCGTTCGTGTCAACGGCGTATTGCAAAGCACTAAAGCGGGCACGCGGATACGTCGTAGCGGAATCCATCAAGAATACGACCTAAACCTATTCTTTCCGGCGGATGCAACCTCAACGGTGGACATAACGATAAGCGATGCCAAGGGTGGAGTGGTTTCTGATGTGCTCAGTTTTAAAGTCACGTCTACAGCGCAGGGGAATAGCCAAAAACCCAAGCTGGTGGGCTTGGCAATTGGTATTGAAAACTACCGGGACGGAAGTTTTCAATTGAAGTACGCCATCGACGACATCAAAGCTTTTAAAAAAACCCTTAAAGACCAGGGCAAGAGTTTGTATAAGCAGGTGGACATTGAAATCTTGCCAGATGCAACCTACGCTGAAATTGTCACGGCTTTTAAAAATGCCCAAGAGCGGGTAACCGAAGACGATGTATTCGTGCTTTATCTTTCCGGCCACGGTGTCACCGACAACGGAAGCTACCATTACCTAACGCAAGATTTTGTCTGGACTTCGCCTAATGCATTGCAAGAAAAAACCATCAATTCGAAACAATTAAATGCTTTTCTGGCGGGAATTAAAGCGCGCAAAGCCGTGATTTTTATGGATACTTGTTACGCGGGTAGTTACAAACCCGAGATCGAATCTATACTCGCTCTTAATTTGGTTAAAAGCGGTGCGGAGGATAAGCAAGCGATTAGCCGCATCATGTTGGAACAAAGAACGGCGGTGGAACGGCTCAACCAATTGTCGGGCCGCGCGTTTTTTTATGCCTCTACCAATCAGGATATCGCCCTTGAGGGCTACAAATATCACGGCTTGTATACAGCACTGTTGTTGCAAGGCCTGCGCGGTGCTGCTAGTGAAGACAAGCATATATCCCTGTATGAGCTAGGCGGCTACCTTGAAAAAACCATGCCTGATGTGAGCAAAAAACACTTTAAAATACGCCTCTACTCCATGTCGTACGTACAAACCAACTTCAATTTTACAACCAAGTAATCGGGGAATATAGAGCAAAACATGCCTGCTGAGGATATCGAAAAGCAAGAGCCTGAAGCCATCGGTCAACACACTTCATCCAAGCAACACACACAACCGCCAGCCAATCCGGAATCGGTCAATACCACAGAGACTAAACCCGAGCGAACCGCGGAATTGTTAAGCGAACTGGTGACACTGATACGCCGCGCTAACGAGCCGAAGGAGTCGGTATCAACTCCTTGGACTAAGATCAAAAAACATTTTAATGCCATCACCGAAACCATTAAAAATTATTGGGTTTGGTTACCGATAATCGGCTTTCTAGCGGCATGGTGGATTTATCAATTTGACCCTTTTTACGTTTTCGATCAGTACAAGATCGCCTCCGATGAATCGGCGGCCAAAATTGCGAATATTGCCCATAAAAAAAGTGCCCTCAAGTACTACATTAACTCGGCAGTCGTGAGTTAACAGCGAGAAAAGCGGGGCAAAACTACCCTCTCCATCGTAGTATGTTTGATGAAAAATTTTGAAGATCGCAGAGAATTAGAGCATAGAACGCCTCATTCAGTTTAATCGTCATCTATTTCATCGGAAACAGCCATCAAGCGGGCACGGATCTGTTGAATCATGCCATTTTCCTCAAGTCGAAAGAATTGTTTGAGGAACAATGGCGCTAAAATTTGCTTGACGGTTTTCTCCGATGGCAAATCACGCGATTGAGTGCGAAGATAAAGCGAGTGCTCAGACCAAATCGTATCTTGATACTGGAGCGCAATCAATTGCATTAACCCCAAGGCAATGGAGGCACAGAGCACGAAGATTTCATAGGCTCGCCAGCACGCTTGAACGGTATGAATATCCTGGGGCTGTGGGGCTTTGAGAAGACGATTGGAAAAGGGGCGTCTAGAATGTTTTGGCAATTTTTTAGTCCAAAAACGAAATTTAAAGGCGCCGATCACATGCTTTAACATCGCGAACATGATTTCAATGCGGGTTCTAGCACAATACAGTTCAACGGCATCAATGGCTGACAGCGTTAAATCGGAACTCATTAGAACCATTGGGCCTTTTGAGGTGACGGCGAGAATAAATAACACCTGATCAGCGATGGGCCGCCATAACAGTGTAAGCGTCATAACCCGGATGGATTCGGTTTTACCGTAGACTTTACAGGTCACCGTCTCAAACAAATGAAGGTGGTCGAAGCATTCTCTTAAACACACTTTCTCGCCATAGAGCGGCTGAGGTCCGGGTCGAGAGGCGGGTTTCGGTGGCGCGGGGAAATAACCCACATAGCTATTCTTGGCTTTGACCAGCACCTCAACCCACCGCGCCTGATGCTGGATTGAATAATAGTGGCAAGCTCGAAATACGCCCCCGGTTGAAAAAAAGGCATCCAACACCAAATAACACAGACAGTGATTCGTCACCGCAAAATGAATCGCCATGGCCACCAAGCGGTCGGTGAGCTTGATCCGACATGGATTATCGCGCTCGTCGTTCAACCCTAAATGAGCCCATCCCTGATGAATTTGAAGCTGCAAAGGACAACAAAAACAAGCGGATAACGACCCGATCAAGATGCCAATGCTTCCCCAACATTGGGCCCGAAAATAGCCGGGTTTCGTTTGCGTCTCCGATGACTCGTGCATCGATACCACGCCGGGCATCTTGCGTCCATCTTTGATCACCGCGGTATGGTCACCCAGAAGTATCGCTCGTCCAGCTACTTCAACGGATTTTCCTTGGCGATTCACAAAATCTTGCCAAGCATCGAGCAACGCCCCATAGACATACGCTTTGGATCTAAAAAAACGGAGCAAGCGGTAATAACCAAGTTCATCTAATAGCCAGAAACGACACAACGACGTCACGCCGATCATTTCTCCTGCCCCCATAAATCCAATCACAATGGCGCAGAACAACAACCAAGTACTCGATCTGGAAAAAACGCTTTGAAAGCTTTCTAAACTCTGAGAAATATACTGTTGCACGGGGTCTCCTCCTTCCATCTGTACTTCTACAAAGAAAAGAAGGATCCGTGTTTTTTTAGCAAATGTCTAGTCGTAATTATCGATTTCTATTTTCTACACTACTCATCTTTTATGAACACCAGTGGGCAATCTTAAAGCGCAGAGCTATCAATGGGTGATAAGACTTTCTTCCGTTGGTCGAGGTGACACATCGAAAAAATGAATTCAGGGCCTGAATAGTTACGTCAAATCGGATAGAACTCGTGACTGACGAGTACATTAATTTGGGTAATAAACTGTTAAACGACGACAAAAGCAAAGATGCGGCGAAGGCCTATGAGGAAGCTAAAAAAATCGATCCTTTCAATTTAGACGCGGAATATGGTTTACGCAAAACCACCTTACTGGCTTTTTCTGAGGAAAAACAATTTGATCCGGTGGTAGCAAACGCGCGCTTTGGCGAGGTGGAAACGCTAGCGCCCGCCGGTGTATCCACCGCCGATGACCCGCATATTCTATACGCGAAGGCCTTGTTTTTGTGGAAAACGGACCGCGGTGCGGAAAATATTGAGACAGTAAAAACGCAGTTAGAGAAAATAAAAGCTAAAGCCAACAAACACAGCGCGGCGTTGGGTTTGCTCGGAGACATTGCCCTGGATGAGGGTAATATCGATTTGGCAATCGAAAGCTTTAATCAAGCTCTAAAAATTTCACCCCATCACTGGGCCTACGTCAATAATCTTGCCTATGCTCATCAACTTCGCGGCGACCGGTATTTTGGTCAAAGGGAGATTAAAAAAGGCCGGGAAGCCATATTGACGAGAGCCTACCCGCAATATCTCCGCGTTATAAACTTAGATGCGGAGCTTATTACGCCCCATATCGAAGTACTGCGCTTAAAAACCTTGTTGCAGTTGCCTTCTGGCCGCTTGAATCTGAAAGTGGAAAACCTGATTGCCCAAATCGAAAGCGATAAACTGCAATTGATGGAAAAAAATAAGGAAGAAATATTTTATCGATTCGTCGACCCACAACAACGCGAGCGATCTTTTGCTATCTATTCTTGGAAGGCGAAAAAAGCCTATCTTCAACAATTGCAATGGTTATCGGACTATTTCAACCCAACAAAGGCCTTGCCGGATAAGCGGACAATTAGAATAGAGCTCGCCAAGATTCAAGAAACCGCCATTGATGGAAAAATTAATTTACCCTGGTTTTTGTGGAATGATCTCAAAACTTTGAAAGACTATAACCCCACGTGGGTAACACAAGCGAAGGTTGCACAAAAATACACCCTTTTACTATCCGTAGCGAAGCGGGAATAATTTGCCGGAAAAAGGAGATGCTATTCTTTTTTCTGATACCGATTACCGAAGAAGACACTATACGAAGCTGAATTCCAAGCTGCGTGGGTATAAAAAAAAGGGGTTGTGTCTTGCCGGTACATAATGTATTAGTTTATGACGATGACCAAAAAAATTCACCCGTCACCGACAACTCCCCACGATTTTGAGCTCGCTCAAATTCTCTCGTGCTTGCGACGACATAAAGCTGATTTGCAATCGAAGTATGGGATTCATCGGCTTGCTGTATTTGGTTCTTACGCCAGGGGTGAGCAAACACCGGATAGCGATATCGATATCCTGGTTGAACTGGGTGACAAACCGTTGGGCTTGGCTTACTTTTCGATGGTCAGGGAAGTCGCCGCATTGTTTCCGCTCAAAACAGAGGTTGTTTCTCGTAATGCGATCAAGCCACGCTATTACGATGCCATCAAAAAAGATCTGAAGGATGCCTGAACGGAATCCTGAATTGCTTATTGCGGAATTGAAAAAACAGTTATATCTTCAGATTCGATAGATATTGATTTTTTTTCCATTTCCCGTGGTAAAGTAAGGAAAATGGGATTTCTTTCCAGTTATGAAACATCCGCAAAAGTGTGATATCTCCTTTGATTCCGTTAAGAACACTTATCCTTTCGCGGATCACTTTAGTTCCCTTTTAACAGTCCCCTGAAAATATTATCATTATCACAACAACAAATTCACCAGCAAAACCAATCTAATGAATCCAAGCTTCCAGGAGGACCAGCCAGAACCCACTGTTCTAGGAAACCTTTTCCCATTTGTTGAGTGGATACAGTTCTATACCCGTCGGGATTTCCAAAGCGATCTATTCGCTGGGCTGATAACCGCCATACTTTTGGTTCCACAAGGAATCGCTTATGCCATGCTGGCGGGGCTTCCCCCCCAGGTGGGCCTCTACGCAAGTATCCTGCCGCCCGCAATCTACGCAATTATGGGCACCAGCCGCACGCTATCCGTCGGGCCGGTTTCGATTGCCGCCATCATGATAGCGAGCGCGCTCTCCGCTCCGGAGGTTAGTACTCTAGGTGACCCGATGGCAAACGCCGTCATATTGGCGGCTGAAAGCGGCATCATCCTGCTATTAATGTCGATATTTAAGATGGGGATGCTAGTCAACTTCATTAGTCATCCGGTACTGACCGGATTTACCAGTGGCGCCGCTTTGCTTATAATATTCAGCCAGATAGGGCATCTTCTGGGTCTTTCCAATCTATCCGGCTGTGGTATCGCCGGTGATTGTTACCTGAATGCTTTCAAAACCTTCAGGCCCGCCACAGCTTATTTCGGGATCGCCAGTGTGCTCGGTTTATTGATATTCGCCAATCCTCTATCCCGCTATTTGCAATGCTTAGATCTGCGAACGACATTAATCACCGGGATCTGCAAAAGCGGCCCATTACTGATTATTGCGGCAGGCGCTCTAATTGCCAATTATTTCGGCTTCGATCAGAATGCCGGTATTAAGACAGTCGGTCCGATACCGGCAGGCCCGCCGATTCTACAATTCCAGTGGGCCAATAGCGAGAACTGGCGTCTGCTATTCACGCCAGCCCTTTTCATCGCCTTGATCGCTTATGTGGAAAGTATTGCAATCGCCAAAGTCACCGCCAACCTTCGGCGCCAACGCATCAACCCGAATAGGGAATTGATAGCTCTGGGCGCTTCAAATGTAGCCGCATCCATCTCGGGCGGCATGCCGGTAGCCGGTGGATTTAGCCGGACCATGGTAAATTTTTCGGCGGGTGCGGTTACACAGGTAGCAACCCTGATTGCAGCCGCCTTGCTCGGGCTATCCGTCATTTTCTTCACGGATCTGTTTGCCGGAATACTCCAAACCTCACTGGCGGCGGTTATCCTTGTCGCCATCTGGCCATTGGTTAAACTGCGATCAATCGCCACCGTCTGGCGCTATAACCGTAGCGATGGATTCGCCGAAATCGCTACCTTCGCCGGTATACTGGTCATGGGTATCGAACAGGGATTAGGCTTAGGGATATTAATCACCTTGCTCAGTTACCTGTGGCGTACAAGCAGACCACACATCGCCGTGGTCGGAAAAGTTCCGAATACCGAACATTTTCGCAATATTAAAAGACATTCGGTAACAACCTGGCCCAACCTATTAGCGATTCGCGTTGACGAAAACCTAAGCTTTGCAAACGCAGGATATGTCGGGGATTTTATCTATGACGAGGCGGCTCAACACGATGGCATCGACCATATAGTGCTTATTTTCACGTCCATCAGCCATATCGATGCCACCGCACTGGAAATGCTCGGACACCTGATCAGCGCACTGCGCTCAAATCGCATCACCTTGCATCTGGCTGAGGTCAAAGGCCCGGTGATGGGCGATCTGCGGAAAACTCGCTTTATCGATACGCTGGCGCCCGGGAAAATATACTTCAGGACTAGCGAGGCAATAGACGATTTAGCGGTATAAGTCTTCTAGGAGGCTGTCCGAGAACAGGCTGATCTACTACGGACAATCCCGATTGGCCATATTTCTCGATCATAATGATGAAATACATCCATATATTTTACCTCTTCGAGGTCGCTTTCAGCGATCCAAATCCGCTCCAGGCGGATTTGTCGTTAAATACAGCAAGTATTCGCCTCAAATGATCGAAAAATCTGACTCAATCGGGCTTGCCCTCGTTACGATCGCTATTCTCGGACAACCTCCTAGCTGAATAGTTAGTTAATATTGTTTTCTAAAGGACAGTCTAATACTATGATTTTTAAAGAACTGAACAACGAAAAGTGCAAAACCTATTTGATAGGGTGTAGCCACCAAAAAAAGGCTGTGCTTATCGATCCGGTTAGCCAAAAAATCGATCGATATCTTGCCGTTTTAGGATATTACGGACTTGAATTGGAAGTCGTTTTGGATACCCATACCCACGCTGACCACCGGTCCGCAACGTCGGATCTAAAACTGTTGACCGATTGTAGAATAGCCCGGCATGTGAGAGCTCCGCAACCCAATGTGGACCTACACCTCGAAGATGGCGATGAACTAAAGATCGGTAATCTGACTGCCAAGGTATTGGATACACCGGGACACACACCGGATAGTGTCAGTCTTTATATCCATGACCGTGTTTTTACCGGAGACTGTCTGCTGATCGGCGGTACCGGTCGTACCGATTTCGCGGCGGGCGATCCGGGCCACCAATACGATTCCATCACCCAAAAGCTTTTCTCCCTGCCCGATGAAACCCTTGTCTATCCGGCGCATGACTATAGAGGAAATACAAATTCAACCATTGGCCAAGAGAAACACCATAACCCTCGGTTGGCCAAACGCTCCAGAGAAGAATACATCGGCTTGATGACCAATCTCGGATTGCCGTTGCCGGAACAAATTCAGGAAGTACTTCAAATCAATGCCTCCGAAGCCGAAGATACCGAAATTGACTATCCTTCCATTGCTGAATTAAATCAGGTACTGCAAGTATCCGTCGAAAATCTGCGGATCCAGATCGCATCGGAACATCCCCCGCTGATTCTGGACGTCAGGGAAGAGACTGAATTTAATGGTGAATTGGGACATATTCCGGGAAGTAGAATTATCCCCTTGTCACAGTTGCCAGCCCGCTACGAAGAACTCCATGAACATCACAGCAGCCGAATCGTTACCGTATGCAGGGCCGGGGTACGCAGCACCACCGCGGCAGCGATGATGACCGCTCTGGGGTTTTCGAAAATAACAAACCTTAAGGGCGGAATGGTGGAATGGAACAATAAAGGTCAACGACTCTGACTCGTTGATCTACCCTTAGCCCTGCCACCCTCGCTACGAATTTAATCGGGAAAATGGGCCAAAATCCGCTTTCCCGCGGTAGGCTTTCTATTCTCGGACAGCCTCCTAGTAGTCTGTCAATGTTGTATTGACGATTAATTAAAGTATAATGTTAGGTTTTAATTCTAAGCAATTGAAACCCAAACGCTAAACATGTCCGCAAAAATCTACCGCGTTAATTTAACGAACGAAGAAAGGCTTGAGCTAAAAGAGATTGTATCAAAAGGAAAAGCTGCAGCACATAAACAGACCCACGCTCGAATTTTGTTACTTAGCGACGAAACCAGTTCTGAGGGTAAAAAAAAGGATAAAGAAATAGCCAGGGCATTGGGTACAAGCCTACGAAGTATTGAACGCGTGCGAAAGCGATTTGTAGAAGAAGGATTGGGGAGTGCCGTTAATCCAAAGCCTCAAAAAAGATACCGATCAAAAAATCTGGATGGAGCAGGAGAAGCCTTTTTAGTTGCAACAGCCTGTTCGCAAGCTCCGGAGGGACGGGTAGATTGGACATTACGGCTACTCTCTGAACGATTAGTTGAATGCACTATAACAGAGAGCATAAGCCATGAAACGATTAGGCAGACACTAAAAAAAAACGAACTCAAACCGTGGCTAAAACAATGCTGGTGCATTCCGCCTAAATCTAATGCAGACTTCGTGTGTGCAATGGAATATATATTAGAGGTCTATCAACGTCCTTTTACACAAGATGAGGTTTTGGTGTGTATGGATGAAACGAGCAAGCAGCATACAAAAGAAACGCGTACCCCGTTACCGATGCGTTCTGGAGAATCTGAAATATATGATTTTGAATATGAACGAAATGGCGTCAGTAATCTGTTTATGCTATTCGCACCGCTTGAGGGCTGGAGGCATGTCAAGGTCACAAACCGGCATACTAAAGTGGACTGGGCACATCTCATTAAGGAATTAGTAGATGAACACTACCCCGATAAAAAAATCATTTTAGTAATGGATAACTTAAACACGCATAAATTAGGATCACTGTATGAAGCGTTTGCACCCGAGGAAGCACGTCGAATTGCAGAAAGGCTGGAAATTCATTACACGCCAAAGCATGGCAGTTGGCTTGATATGGCAGAAATAGAGATTGGGGTGTTAAGTCGTCAGTGTCTTGATCGAAGAATAGCTGATCAAAGCACATTACGAACTGAAATAAACGCATGGCAAAAACAAAGAAATCAAAAAGCGGTATTTGTAAACTGGCGCTTTACCACCGCCGATGCACGGATAAAATTGAAATCACTATACCCGTCAATACAACATTGACAGACTACTAGAGGCGCAAGACATGACCCCTTCGCTCAAAGCTTGTGAGATATGCTGACTATCAACCAACCATTCTCCACGGAAGTCTTTCGCCCGCTCTAAGTGGCACGATCACATCGTCCTCTCCGGGATAGGTTGCCGGCACATTCCATTCTGATTTTTCGAGCGTAATGGTTCCCTGATTTCGGGTGAGTCCGTAGAAGTTTGCACCGTTTATACTGGCGAATTGCTCTAATCGATCAAGACGATTTTGATTTTCAAATACTTCGGCATAGAGCTCTAACGCGGCAAAAGAGGTATAACAACCGGCGCAACCGCAGCTTGATTCTTTGGTGGATTTGGTGTGGGGTGCGCTATCGGTGCCCAGAAAAAATTTCGGATGTCCGCTGGTCGCGGCGTCCAACAGGGCGCGCCGATGGCATTCCTTCTTTAATATCGGTAAACAATAATAGTGGGGACGAATACCACCCGAAAATAATGCGTTTCGATTGTAAAGTAAGTGGTGCGCTGTAATCGTTGCGCCGACATTTTCCGAGGATGCTTTTATGAATTCGACGGCATCTCGGGTGGTCACATGCTCCATGATCACTCGAAGCCCGGGAAAACGTTTCACGATGGGGATAAGATATCGGTCGATAAAGAGTTTTTCCCGATCGAAGATATCACTAGAAGCATCCGTTACTTCACCGTGAACCAGGAGAGGCACATCGAAACGTTCCATGGCTTCTAAACATGGATAAACCTGTTTCAATTGTGAAACTCCGGCTTCCGAGTGGGTTGTCGCACCGGCTGGATACAGTTTGTAGCCAATAATATCAGCATTTTCAGCCGCAAGTTTTACTTCATTTACCGGTGTCGAATCGGTCAGATACAACGCCATCAACGGTTGGAAACAGTTATTCGGCGGTAGCGCCCGGAGAATACGTTGTCGATAATCCAAAGCCATCGCTACCGTGACCACCGGGGGTTTAAGATTGGGCATAATAATCGCCCTGGCAAATTGCTTCGCGGAGTGACCGATAACGTGTTTCAGAAGTCCACGATCACGCACATGGAGATGCCAGTCATCGGGGCGTGTGATAGTTATTCGTTTCATGGTTTAAGCCAACTATTTATTTTATCCGAAGAAGTCTACACCAACCTTTTTAGCGATGTGGATCGAGAGTAGTGAAAAATGAGGACCAAGCATTGAAAAATTGTCTATTATCCCCATATATAGCATTCGTCTTTTGACCGGATCACAAAACAAATCTATCGATTATCGAGGAGTAAAAATATGCCCATCTATGAGTACCAATGCAAATCTTGCGGGCACGAATTCGAGAGTATACAAAAGATCAGTGAAAGTCCGCTTAAAGATTGTCCTGAATGCGTCAAACCTGAATTGCAAAAGCTTGTTTCCGCGGCCGGGTTTCGGTTGAAAGGCAGCGGTTGGTATGAAACTGATTTTAAAAACAAAGGAAATAAGAAAAACCTGGTTGAAAACAAAACCGACAAAAAAACCTCGGACACTAAATCGGATAGTTCAAAAACTCCCAAAAAATCCGCTACGGGCTCGAAAGATTGATACTTGCACTCAGCCTCGGCAAAACGTAAGATCCTCGGTTTTTTAATTAGAATAAAGGTAACTATTCAAATCCTTCCTGAAGTCCACCAGTTCTACGCAAAAAATGATCATTTACACGTATAAACTCACATTTTTCGCCTTGAACTGATGAATTTCAGGAGGGATCCGAACGGTTACCAATAGAGCATAAAGTATAGAGAATCGATGCGAAGTCATACATGTGGTGAATTAAACGAAAGTCATTTAAACCAAGAAGTCGATCTGTGCGGTTGGGTCCATCGCCGCCGTGACCACGGGGGGGTAATATTCATCGACCTCCGGGATCGTGAAGGATTGGTTCAAATCGTTTTCGACCCGGATTATCCGGAAACTTTTGCTATGGCGGAATCCGTGCGTAGCGAATACGTACTCAAAGTCCATGGGAAGGTGCGAAACCGTCCGGAAGGAACTAAAAATCCAAATATACCGACCGGTAAAGTCGAAATACTCGTAAACTCAGCCCAAGTTCTCAATACATCCGAAACCCCGCCTTTCCCTCTGGAAGGCGATATTGAAGTCAACGAGGAAACCCGGCTTCGATACCGCTACATCGATTTGCGGCGGGCGAACATGCTGAATAATATCAAAATGCGGCGTAATATCACCCGTTGTCTTAGAAACTTTTTAGACGAACAAGATTTCTACGACATCGAAACACCGTTCCTGACCAAGGCTACGCCGGAAGGCGCCAGAGATTATCTGGTGCCGAGCAGAACCCACGATAACGCTTTTTACGCGCTTCCACAATCGCCCCAGCTCTATAAACAGCTCCTGATGATTTCCGGTATGGATCGGTATTATCAGATTGTCCGATGTTTTCGTGACGAAGACCTGCGGGCGGACCGGCAACCGGAATTTACCCAATTGGACATCGAAACCTCGTTCATGGAGGAAGATCAAATTCTAAATTTGATGGAGGTGATGATGCGGGATTTATTCGAAAAAGTACTCGATAAAAAGTTACCGGAGCCGTTTCCGAGAATGACCTACGCGGAAGCTATGAACCGTTACGGTAGCGACAAACCGGATCTAAGAATTCCATTGGAACTGGTCGATATCGCCGATGTTATGGCCGATGTGGATTTCAATGTATTCTCGGGACCCGCCAAAAACCCTGAAGGCCGGGTCGTCGCGCTTAAACTCCCAGGTGGTTGCGAATTAAGCCGAAAAGAAATCGATGATTTAACGAAATACGTCAGTATTTATGGCGCCAAGGGCTTAGCATACATCAAAATTAATTATCTATCCTCGGGAATCGATGGATTACAATCGCCGATTCTAAAATTCTTAAGCGAACCGGTTATTAAGACTGTTTTGGATCGAACCCAAGCGCAAACGGGTGATCTGATTTTCTTTGGCGCCGCCACAGCAAAGATTGTCAACGAATCCATGGGGGCGTTACGCGTCAAATTGGGAACCGACCATGGCTTTCTAAAAGAAGGTTGGAAACCGGTATGGGTAGTCGATTTTCCCATGTTTGAATGGGATGAAAACCAAAAGCGATGGAATGCCCTGCACCACCCATTTACAGCACCGTTTTCCAGTATGGAAGAACTGCGGTCTAATCCCGGAAAAGCATTGTCGCGCGCCTACGATATGGTGCTAAACGGGGTTGAGCTAGGTGGTGGCTCGATTCGTATACATAAGACCGAAATGCAAAATACAGTATTCGGCTTATTGGGTATCGATGATACCGAGGCTCAGCAAAAATTCGGCTTCCTTCTCAAAGCCTTACAATATGGATGCCCTCCTCACGGAGGAATCGCCTTTGGCCTCGACCGAATTGTGATGTTGATGACAAACGCAAGCTCAATTCGTGAAGTCATGGCTTTTCCAAAGACGCAAACAGCGGGATGCCCGCTCATTGACGCACCGGCGCCGGTCAGTGATGCACAGTTAAGAGAATTGGGAATTAGCTTGAGGCAACGGAAAAACGAGGGATGAAGGAAAGGTAGGTTTTGGACCGAAGGCGGGACAACCATCGTAGGATGTGGTGAGGTACGAACCGCATCAATCGAAAGGCTACCTATGCGACCTAACAGATTCGGTTCCTCCATACCACATCTGAAAAATAAGCTGTCCCAGCTTAAGTTGATAGCCCAAAAATAGATCTCGATATGAGTCGTTTGGAAATATATTGGCAATGCGCTACACATCTTTAATAATCCTCCAATCCATAAGAACGCTTAGTCTGTGCTGCTTTGTGATCTTCGGTTCCCAAACACTGGCCTCTGGATTTAAAATCACCGAGGTAGCGCCTGGAATTTATGTTCATCCGGGTATCCATGTAGGGATAGACAATCCGGGACGGGAAGATATCGCCAATATTGGATTCGTGGTTGGCGATCGTTGCGTTGCAGTCATCGACACGGGAGGTTCCATTGCCATCGGCCGAAAACTCAAAGCGGCCATAACCCGCGAAACATCGCTTCCGGTTTGTTATGTCATCAATACCCATGTCCACTTTGACCATATACTGGGCAACTACGCTTTTAAGACGTTAAAACCCCGCTTTGTCGGACATCACCATTTATTGCAAGCTCTGCAAGCAAACCGCCAATTTTTCGTAGAGTCATTCGCAAATGAAATTGGGCCTGAAAAATCGACCGACCGAATTGTCGTACCCGATACGCTGGTCAAAAAACCTCTGATCCTGGATTTAGGAAATCGCAAGTTTATCCTGACACCCTACACATCGGCGCATAGCTCCCAGGATTTAAGCATTCTCGATGAAAAAACCAATACCCTTTGGCTCTCGGACCTGTTGTTCGTGGATCGTATTCCGAGTATCGATGGTGGCCTTAATGGTTGGATCGAGCTTTCTAAGAAACTACGCAAAATCAATGTCTCACGGGTTATTCCTGGTCATGGACCGGTCACGGCGGATTGGCCAAAAGCGATGAATGATCAAATTCGATACCTCAGTGTTTTACGCACCGATATTCGTCGCTTGATCCATAGCGGTAAATACCTTGAGGATGCACTAAATTCCGCGGGCCAATCGGAAAAAAATCGATGGTTGCTTTTTGATCGATACCATAAACGCAATGTAATACGGGCTTTCACGGAATTGGAATGGGAATAGCTTAAAGATGAAAACACTTTATCCGGAGATAGACCCCTACGCGGTTCATTCCGTTGAAGTCGACGGTATCCATAATATTTATGTTGAAGAATGTGGGAATCCTTCCGGTATCCCGGTGGTATTTTTACACGGGGGTCCGGCTTCCGGGTGCAAACCCTATCACCGGCGTTTTTTTAACCCCGAGCGTTACCGGATTATATTATTCGACCAACGAGGTTGTGGCCGGTCAAAACCCCATGGCGAATTGGCGGATAATACCACCCAAGCGTTGATATCGGATATCGAACAATTGCGGATCAAATTCGGGATTGATCAATGGTTGCTTTTCGGTGGATCCTGGGGTGCGGCCCTTTCCCTCTTATATGCACAGCTCTACCCCAACAAAGTCTCGGCTATGATCCTGCGGGGGATTTTCCTGGCCAGGCCTCGTGACTTTGAATGGTTTTTGGTGGATGGCGCCAACCGGATCTATCCGGAGCAGTGGAATCGATTGGTCAACACGATTCCTGAAGCGGAACGGCAGGATTTGCTTTCGGCATTGGATCGCCGATTATGGGGTGAAGACGAACTTGCCCAATGGAGAGCGGCCAAAGAATGGGATGCCTGGGGAGGACAAGTCGCGTTGGGGCCAGAATACATCTCGGCGGTAATGGACGGACATGTTTCGCCGGAAATTCTAAAGCAGGTTAGAATTGAAATTCATTTTGCCAAGCATCGCTACTTCATAAAAGACAATCAAATTATCGAAGGATGTCCCGAATTACCCGATGTACCCACCATCATCGTTCATGGCCGTAACGACCTGGTCTGCCCCATGGAATCGGGATACGGAGTACATCAAAAACTTCCCAAATCAGAGTTTGTGGTCCTGCCCAATTCCGGTCATGTCGCCCACGGCGATGAAATGGTCGATGCCTTGGTCGACGCTACCGACCGCATAGCCCGAAAGATAGCCCAATGAGCGAAACCAAGCGGATAATCATTGCCATTACCGGCGCAACCGGCGCTATATATGGGTTGCGTTTGTTGCAAGTGCTCAAGGAAAATAAAGCATGGGAAACCCATTTGATCATTTCAGATGCCGGCGCTCTTAACATTCAACACGAACTCGATATGAAACGCAGGGAAATGCATGAACTGGCCAATATTGTGCATAACGTTAGCGACATTGCAGCCAGCATTGCAAGCGGCGCTTTTCCCACCGCGGGCATGATCATCGCCCCATGTTCCATGAAAACCCTGGCGTCTGTCGCCCACGGTTTTTCCGAAAACCTGATCAGCCGCGCAGCCGATGTGAGTTTAAAAGAACGGCGGACGCTGGTTGTTGTCCCACGGGAAACCCCATTAAATCTGGCCCACATCAAAAACATGGCCGCGGTTACCGAAATGGGTGGAATAATCTTCCCACCGATGCCGGCGTTCTACAATAAATCCACATCGTGCTCGAAATTCGTCGATGAAAGTGTCGGTCGTATTTTAGGTTTTTTTGGAATTGATCCGGGATCGTTATTTCGACCCTGGGAAGGAATTTCGTAGTTTTTTCAAAATGAGATTAATATATTATTGTGCATGTGTTGTGCATGCGCTATAGTGATCGCATGTTTAACAAACTTAAATGACTGCTATGGTTGCCACTGCTACCAAAATCAGAAAGCCCATCATGATGGCGCCCTCGCAAATCGAATTGGTTGAAGAATTATCGAAAAAGGCGAGTCAAAAAGAAAAACGTACCGTATCGTTTGCCGAGATTGTGCGTCGAGCCGTTGATTCCTATGAGGCGCACGGTAATGATGATGAAAGCTTGCTCAATGAAATGCTAGATGAGATTGTCCTTATGACTCAGCAAACGGTACGTGAAGTGAAAAGTCTGAACCGGAAATTGGATCAATCAGGCAAAGTGAGTTTGTAAATGAGCGTGACCGACAAATTGCTGAAAGCCATGACGGGGATGATGGAGTTGAATGTGGAAGTAAAAAATTTGGTAAAACGGGTTGATAAGATGGATGATCAGATGAGAGATTCGATACAAAGAATTACCCGGTTGGAAACCTTCGTCGAAATTGCTGAAAGGCAGCGCACATTGAAATAGAGAAGTGGAGCCCACATTGTTCGCATACTCCCATCGATTGATGCGGTTCGTGCCTCACCACATCCTACGCAAAGTTTGGAGTACCAGCAGTAGAGTGGGGCCGAACAATCTCCTACCGTATCACTCTCCCGCTAACGGCATCAATTATCCTGCTAGTTTGTTTTTCCTTTCCAAGCGCTCCGGGTACGATTAGAACTTTTGAATGTCCGAACCGACACCGAATTTGCAGTGGATTTTTCGCGGGTTGTAAACCCGCGATATTTGCGCTGGTGGACACCAGGGGCCCGCCGAAGGCTCGGCATAAACCGGATGCAACCGGATGGCCCGTGACTCTAACCGCCAAACTATCATGACACCCCTTCAACCAACGTGGAATCCATGGTTGCGCCGGGATGATCCACGTCGCGGGACCGGGCCAGGTCGCCAGCATTTTTTTTAACACGGTTTCGTTTGGAATCAACAGTAACGGAGCTAATTGTTTCCAATCTGCGGCGATTAAAATCAGGCCTTTAGAGATGGACCTTTTTTTAAGGTCCAGAATTTGGTGGACAGCTTGAGCGTCAAACGGATTACACCCCAGACCGAATACCGCTTCAGTGGGGTAGGCAATGACACCGCTTTGTTTCAGGTGTCGGACGGCCATTTGTATACGCCAACGGGAATTTAGATTTAACACGTTCAAAATAAAGCGGTTCTTTCGATGCTGGCTATACTTAATTGGTTGCTATGGATCGGTCAGGGATTTAAACCATTGCGGTGTAGTTGTTTAAACCTTATCGAAGATTATCGTTATCGATGTTGATGGGTTTCGTTCCTCTACCCATCCTACAAGCCATTGTTTTGCGTAGGATGGGTAGAGCGGTAGCGAAATCCATCGATTAGCCGGGTGACTAAAACGCCTACGTTGCGCTTAATCTACTAGTATATTCTGAAACCCGCGGTAAATGGGAAAACGCTAAATTTTTCAATGTCAGAATTAGAAAATACTTTAATCGGATACGTGACCAGCGTACGCGGAAGCGGAATGCAGGCGCGTATCATCGGCGCCAATAATGACGGCGTCGTTCCCCTATCGTCCGATTTTGAACAACTCGCCGGGCAGATCGGATCTTACGTCGTGATAAAACAATCCAGTGTGAGTATTCTTGCGATTCTGACCTAAGCTGTTTTGGAAACACCGGGCGCATCACCCCTGATCGATACCGGAATACTGCCCGAAAGCGGAAGGCGACAGATTGTCTCCATGATTCCTTTGGGGGAATTCAGTGAATCGGATTTGTTTCAACGGGGTGTCAAGCACTTTCCCATGCCAGGGGCTCAGGTTCATTCGGTAAGCGTCGATAAAATCAAGAAAATTTTTGCAACCTACCGGGCTTTCGGATTTAATGTAGGGAGTTTTTCGACCCATCGTTCGCTGGAAGTGAACTTGAATCCTTCGATTCTTTTCGGCCGTCATTTTGCGGTGTTGGGTCAATCGGGTTCGGGAAAGTCATGGACGGTCGCGAGCTTGTTGCAGCGTGCGGTCAAATCGATGCCTAATGCCCATATCATCGTCCTTGATTTGCACGGTGAATACTGCTGGCGCGATGAAAACAGGGAGATGCAGTCGGCGTTCAAAAAAGGCTCGGTGCGTTATATTGATGCGCGACGTCTCGAGATCCCTTATTGGCTTATGACATATGCGGACCTCATCGATCTGTTAATTGATCGTAGCGATTCCGGTGCGTCCATGCAGATGGCATACTTGCGCGACGTTGTTTACGAGTTGAAGGCAAAATTGGGTCAGGAATTAGGCCTGGAGTCGGTTTCAATCGATTCGCCGATCTACTTCTCACTGACCGACGTATACGAAAAATTTAAGTACGCCAATGAAGAAATGTTGGAATTCGGGAAAGTCGAGGGACCATTGTTTGGCATGTTTGATGAATTTTTGGTGAAATTGCACAGCCGGTTGAACGATGTGCGTTATGATTTCCTACTCAAACCGAAACGCCGGGTTTCATCCTTGGCTCTTTCAGGTTTGCTTCGTGATTTCGTAGGCTTGGGTGACCCCAAGTGTCAGATTACGGTGATCGATTTGAGCTCGGTTCCTTTTGATGTCCGGCCTAGCATTTCGGCTCAAATCGGGCGTGTTGCCTTCGAGTTTAATTATTGGAACCCTCGCAACCGGGAGTTTCCCATATTGCTGGTATGCGAAGAAGCCCATTCTTATATACCACGGGAATCCAATACCCAATACGAGGGAACCCGCAAATCCATGGAGCGTATCGCCAAAGAAGGTCGAAAATACGGTGTGGGTTTAGGCGTTGTGAGCCAAAGGCCCCACGAATTATCCGAAACCGTTTTATCCCAATGCGGTACTTTTATTTGCTTACGTATTACCAATCCCGACGATCAAGCCTATGTGCGCGATTTAGTACCCGAGGCGGAAGGTGATCTAACCGATATTCTCACTACATTGGGGCGTGGAGAAGCCATGATATTGGGAGAAGCGGCCGCGTTGCCTACACGATTTCAGGTCTACCGCCCCGATCCACCGCCCAACAGTAATGATGTCAATTTTCATGCCTGCTGGAATTCCGAAATCGACGATCTTGATGTCGATGGTATCGCCGACCGTTGGCGGCGCCAGGGACAAATGTAGAGGTTAGGAGCTTGTTTTAGTTCTTTCCAAGACCACGCAATTCGAGCACACTGCTCGATTTCAAAAGTAACAGGCTGTTTGCCAAAGCTTTCTTCAGCGTTCCATTGAAAGGAATTGTTTGATAAAACTAATATCTTCGTTTGCTAACGCCATGATTTACTAAAACTTGGTTATTTATGCTTATTCAAGGATCCTTAAGTACAACAATATTTAATTTATAGTAATTGACCTATGTTTTGTTTATGGGTTCCCAATACATCCCTTGATCACTAAACTTTAGACAATGCCGGTTATACGATGTTGCTGCTCGGTTAAGCAGTAACAGCCGGATCAATCATTCCCAAGCAATCCACTTTTCAGATCGCTATCCGCGGGTTCGTTTCCGATCCAAACCGCGAGCAGCGCCTGGTTGAAATCACCACCCGGAATGACTCCTTTTTTGACGCCTTTTACGCTGACACTTGTTCCAAGTCCGGGAACATAGTCCAGAACAATCACATCGCCGCTTTTGACCGTGTCAAAAAATCCATTGAATCGATCAAGACGGGCGCGCAGTTTATCCATGTCCGCTTGCGATTGATTATTGTCGAAGCCTTCGTTCCAGGCGGCGACTAGCTTCTCTTTACTGACTTCATCATGAAGGAAGTGCATAACAGCTCGTTTCGCGCCGGGCATTGAGAGTATTTCGGCGGCTGCATTCGATCTTTCGGGTAAATAGAGCGCCGCGACATATATTTTGAAAAAGAATTTTTCGCGGATTCCGGCTCCGTTCAATACTAATGCAGGGCTATCTGGAGTGATCTGTACTTTATCCTCTAATTTAACTCCAGCGATTTCCTTTGCCCCAAGTGCGCTTGAAGCGAAAAGGCAAATCAGAATTATCGTGGTCACTTTTAAATTCATTGTTTTCCTCCAAATAATGATGGGTTAAATATGGTAAGTTGAAAAGTCATAATCCCGACATGATACATCGGCGGGTTTATGTATGCATCAAATCCGCGGGATTCGTATTTCGCGACCTGACCCTTAAGCTCCCAATTTCGGAGGCACGGTGCTGAGTTTGGATGTGCTTAACGTTTCCATGCCAAACAAATTATTCAATCCAACAACCGCGGGAATTAGTGAGGTGTGGGTTAATACCCAATTTGAAATGATTAAGGGTAAAACGAAGCCCGGTTCGGCAACCCAAATTGATGTTTCTGATTGGAAGATCCAAAAGAAAGTCAAAGGGATCAAAACCGATATGAATCACCCTCATAATATGTGGCCAGATAAGACCTATCGCTACATTTACCAAACCGAATGGTTTGACAAACGGCTGACAACCTTTGATCGGCAAAGTGGCAAAGTCTTGTCAACGCAGCAAGTTGGCGAATCGCCTTCCCACGTGATGACCAGTCCTAAAGACGATAAATTATATGTTGCGATCAATGCGGAAGAACGGGTTGTCCAGCTATCTCCGGGGCCAAATCCATCCATTATAGGCAGTTTTAATACTGGTCCTCATACCGGTCCCCATGGCCACTATGTTACTGAAGATGGAAAACACGTACTAACACCGAATGCTTTGGCATCCAGTGTATCGATTATCGATATAAAAAATGGCAATGTCACCGAGATTCCGACCGGTGGAGTAATACCCATTGCAATCTGGGGCAATCCCAAAGGTGATACCGCCTATGCTGCCAATTTCTTAGGAACACCGCCGTCGATGTTAGCAAGTCTCAGCGTGATTGATATCAACGCTAAGAAAAAGCTAAAAGACATTAATCTGGCTGCGGACTACGACCCTGTAAGTGGTGAGGTCAAAGGCGAAGCATATGGTTTATTACCTATCCAAACACCGGTCAGCCCTGACGGAAAATACGTGGTAACCGCGAACACGCTCAGCATGAGTATTACGATTGTCGATACAACTACCAACAAAGTCGTCAAAAGTTTACCCTATGAACCCGGAAAAGTCTATTCCAATCTATAAATGGCCCTGAAATTGGGAACAGATCATGAATAACCTTTTAACTGGAGCGGAAGAGGTGTCAAGGAGGAGTTTGTAGCGTAGCGGAGGAATCTCCTTGACACTTCTGAAGCGTAAGTTAACCTCAATTTATGATCTGTTCTCGGTTTCAGGGCCATTTCACGTTAGAAATTACCCCCCTCTTCAGGGCCATTTCATATTGGACAAGACTCCCGGTTGCCACGGTGTGGAATTTGGTCTTAAAAAAGGTGGTGGCTACTACGCTTACGTGGCCAGCAAGTTTGCTAATGACCTGATCGTAGTTGATATGGATAAGCTCGAGATCGCTGGCCGGATACTTCTTGCAGATCCTAAGGATAGAACGAGCACCGCATACAATGGAATGGGCGGACAGGGCGTACTACCCCCTACCCTTAGCAGAGCCTGTCCGCCTCAGAACAACGATAGCACTTTCTGGAAGCGGTAAACTCAGCAATCAGGTCGAGGGTTGGCTTAAGCAAGTATCCAAGGATCATACAGGAGGTTAAGGCAACCAGCTTCTTGGAGATTGAGAGGGCAGGGATGCCCCTCCCCCTGTATTAGAGGTAGTTTTAGGAGTTTGATATTTCGACTTGTTTACGAGCTGTTGAGGTCCAAATTTAGCGAAACGACACAAATAGGCAAAGAAATTATCGTTCGATTTCGAGTATTACCCACCGATTTGGATTTCAATGCCACATGACCAACAATCGGTATCATACCATTATGGACTACGCCGCGCTTCGCCTTCAGGGGTCCCATGGCATATTAGCCACAATGTTTAAGAACCGATGGCGCCAATTGTGGGTTGTTCCCTGATTTCCCATCGGAAATCACTGAAAATATTTGACCAATACCGAGTGAGATCGCAAATTATTTATTGTGACGAGGCGTGGAGCTACCTTTCTCACATCATTGAATGTGACGGACAGATTATTGCAGCGGCCAATCGGAAATACGCATTACTGGGGAAAAGTGGACTGATTACCTCGGAGAATATTTTTTCTGAAATCGGAGAGGATTTTGCTGGGAAGCCTTCAAATATCGATTCGATCCGCTCTTGGATCGATGCTGAAAAAACAGTATGGGGGCATTCCCGAATCGGTAATGTAGAAATTCAAGATACCAGCGGCGCAATAATGCTGGAGTGCAAAAAGAAAATTGCAGACACAATCATTCGCACCCAAACCGATGAGACGGAAACGATGCCCTGTTTATATTAAAACCTCGAATGCGTTCAGAAGGTTGGCTGCCCCGCACAACAAGAAAAGTTGTAACGTCGCTATCTTTTCCTTTAGATATAATCGTCGGCGCCACATTGGTATTGCAAGCCATTGTCCGAGGACCGAAATAGCTAAGAATTATAATTAGGCGTTAAACGTTTTTTTATGTAATATTGCAATTGACAAAATACCGCGATTGCTACTAACACTGGCCGTACTGGTGTTTGATGCTTGTTGGTTGATAAATTTCGGAAAAAACAAGGGGGTTCATCATGGAGCAAAGTCTATATGATAAATACGGTGGATTCGAGAGCGTCGGTAAAATTGTTCACGCGTTATACGAAAAAATCTCGGAATCGGAGCTTTTAGCACCCTATTTCAAAAATACCGATATGAAGCGTTTGATGAATCATCAAACCCAATTTTTTTCCAGCATCATGGGAGGGCCGGTGAGTTATGAAGATGGGCAGTTGGAGAAAATACATCGTCGCTTAAACGTAACTGAAGAAGCTTTTGGCGAAGTCGCCGAACTTTTGGAAGAAGTCCTAGAGGATTTTGAGATGGAAGAGGGAGATATTGAAACAATTATGGGTATCGTTGAAGGCGCGAAACCGCAGATTGTCCAGAAAAGTGAGATCGGCAAACAAACGGGTGTGGAACCTTAACGCATTATTCGCCGATTTGAGCGAGTACTCCCTTCAATAATTACAAAATTACAATGAACCCTTCCAACAGTATCCAATCCTCGAGCACCGAAAATTTATCGTCGTTGTCGGCCTTAGCTTCTCATCCAACAGTCGAATTCATTAACGATGGATTTGCATTATGCGAAGAGGACTCATTAAACATCGTCTTTTGCAATCCAACTTTCAGAAAATGGTTAGATGTACATGACTTATCCGTTCCGCTTAACCATGTCCTCGAAACACTTAAAACGGATATTCTCTTTAAACGCCTGAAAAAAAGGGGGGTTTATTCTTTTTCAATCGAACCCGAAGAAGAGCGAAAAGGGTTCCCCGTACTGATGGAGGTGTCTATTAAGCCGGTAAAATGGGCCGAAGAATCATGCATTTCGGTTCACGTCCACAATACGTCTAAGCTAAAAGAAAAGGACGCACTGATCGCGAGCCATTCACGTATGATCGAGCAGAATAACCGGCAGTTGGCAAGGCTGACGAAACGGTTGGAAGTGGAAAATATTCAGTTGTACGATAAAGCTGAAGAAGCGATCAAGGAAAGCGAACGGCGGTTGCGTATGATTATTGAGGCCACGCCCGTTGCGATCGTGGTTAGCCATCTAGAAGATGGATCTATCGCTTTCACCAATGCTATAGCTGGACCGCTGGTGGGGCTTTCGTCGGAAGATTTGATAGGCCGTAGGGTAACGGATTTCTATGCGGATCCATCGGAAAGGGCCCGGATTGTCGAGCTACTGAAAAAAGATAACAAAGTTGACCATTACGAAGTAGAGATCGTAAGAAAGGATGATTCGCGATTCTGGGCTGATATTTCCATGCGGTTTTTGGAATTCAATGAAAAACACAGTGTTCTGGCTGCATGGAACGATATTAGTCATCTAAAAGAATTGAACAAAGCCGCGCGTCGTTTCGTGCCCCACGAATACCTTTCCTTTCTTGAAAAGGACAGTCTGGTCGATATCCATCTTGTAGACCATGTCACCGACGAAATGACCGTGATGTTTTCCGACCTGCGATCGTTTACCACGATTTCGGAAGAAATGACTCCACAGCAAAACTTCGATTTCATCAATGCTTATCTAGGCCGGGTAAGTCCCATGGCACGGGAAAATGGGGGTTTTATCGTCAAGTATTTAGGCGATGGCATTATGGCTATTTTCCCAGGAAACGCCGATGATGGCGTCCAGGCGGGCATCGATAAACTGAACCAGGTTAATTTATACAATGTGGATCGGGCAAAGGTCGGCCGGTTGCCGGTCGGTGTGGGGATCGGTGTGAACACCGGCCATATGATGGTGGGCATGGTGGGTGAAGCCGGGCGTATGCAAGGGGACGCCTTTTCCGATGATGTCAATCTAACCTCTAGAATCGAAGGGTTAACAAAACATTACAGTGTTTCGTTCATCATTACGGTCGCCACCAAAGAGCGCTTGGCCGACCCCTTAAAATACAATATTCGGTTTCTCGACAAAGTGCAGGTTAAGGGAAAACTGAAAGCACTGGAACTATATGAAGTCTACGATGCGGATCTCCCTCGCATGCGATCGCTTAAGCAGGAAACCCACGAGCAATACGAGCGAGCGCTTCAGCATTATTATGGGCGGGAATTTGAAGAGGCGCAGTCGATCTTGTTCGATGTGCTGCAGAAGAACCCAAAGGATAAAGTCGCCTGGCATCATCTGATAAGAGCCACGCAATGCCTTGAGGAAGGCGTATCTGAAAATTGGACGGGGGTGACGGTCATGACTCAGAAATAGGGTTCCCATGATCTGGATTCTCCTATTGTGTCATTTCACCGCGGACTATCCGTTGCAAACCGATGCAATGGTCGTAGCCAAGACGCAGGTCTTAGGATTGACCGCCCATGTCGCGATTCATTTGATTATAATGTTAGTCGTTATGGTGGGTATTTTGCGGATGGATTTAGCTCTGGTGTTGCCCGCGATTCTCGCGTTAACCGGCTTCCACTTCGCCATCGACACTTGGAAAAATATATTGAGCAGACTGCGGCCAAACTGGGTCATTTTCGGCTATCTGCAAGATCAAGTGCTACACATTATATCTATAGTGTTGGTGGCGTTTTGGCTAGAGTCCTACGTGGAGAAAAGCGCCGGTGTACAGGAATCGCTCCGGATCATCGTTCCCGCGCTCGGCTTGGTATTGGCGACCCATGGGTGGTTTGTTACCGAACGGGTGCTGGCCTATAAACGTTCCGAATATCAACAATGGGTCAATACGCAATCCTGGCCACGTATGATTAGCCGGGGGATCATGTTGAGCGCCTGGTTCCTAGGATGGAATTTGTGGGCGCTGCTGGTATTTGTTGTTGGACTGGTTCACCATTGGCCCGATCTTAAGGGTCCTTTTCATGCTCGCGGCTTAGTAATCGACATCACTGTCGTGTTGTGCATCGTGTTGACATTGGGCGTTGTCCGTTAGAATGTCACTGGATTTGGGAACTAAAAATGCAGGAAGAACTTACACAGTTTCTGGCCTGTGCGGAATTATTTAAAGGGATAAGCTTTGCGGATCTGTCCAAAATTGCGGCTCATATCGAGCCGGTCGCTGTTCCATCTGGGAACCGGCTAATTCAGCAGGGGGATCCAGGCGATTGCCTGTATATTCTGCAGCATGGCGAACTGGAAATTCGCTTAGAGGGTGATGATGGCGATGAGGTCGTGCTGGGAAAGGTTGCACCGGGTAAAAGCGTCGGTGAAATTGCATTTTTGACCGGCGAAAGACGGAGTGCGTCGGTCTTTGCGTTATGTGACGCCACGGTATTGCGATTCCACCAATCCGATTTCGAAAAGCTTCGGGAGCAGGCGCCGGAAATTTCGGCGCAGTTTAGCGAAATTATCGTCAATCGATTGCAAAAAGCTGAATTGCAGAGTCTAATCCACACCTCCGATCAGTTCAGTGGCATGGATAAGAACGCGCTACGCGATCTGGAGAAGGAACTCGAGCTTAGTCAATGTTCGAGTGGGCAGTACCTGATTCGCGAAGGGGAAGATAGCGATTGCATGTATATCGTTGTCAGTGGCCGATTACAGGTGGTCGATCAACACGGCGAAAACGGCGAACGTCTTTTATTAGAGTTGAGGCGGGGTCAGGCCGTCGGGGAAATGGCCATCATCACCGGCGGTAAACGGTCGGCGTCCGTCCGGGCAACAAGGGACAGTTTACTGGCCAAACTTTCCCAGAAAGGGTTCAATCGGTTGTTGCAAGCGCACCCGGAGGCGACCACCCGACAGTTTGCCGGAAAAATCATCAATCGGTTGTGGTTGCAGACCCTTGGTAAGGGTCGAAACAAAGCAAACGTGGCGAACATCGCCGTCGTCCCGACGAGCCACGAAGTCCCGCTGACGGAATTTTGCGCGAAACTATGCAAGGCATTGTCCAACCATGGGCCGACGCTGCATTTGAATAGCCGATTGATAGACGACTATATTAGTCCGAAGGGGATCGCGCAGGTTTCGAAGGATGACCCAAACAATGTCAATATATCCCGGTGGCTGAATAAACAGGAATCCGATTATCGGTATATCGTCTACGAAACGGATTCGGTACCTTCCGAATGGACGGAAAGGTGTTTACGTCAAGCCGATCGCGTATTGCTGGTGGGGCAAGCGTACTTAGCGCCGAAGCTTGGGGAAATTGAGGCCGGACTATTACGGTCAGCTCACTATAAATCGTTGCCGACAAACCTGGCCTTGCTACATGCCACCCATCAGCGCGGTTACCGGAATACCCGTGAGTGGCTGGCGGTACGTAAGGTCAACCATCATTACCACGTATTTTATAATCGGCGCGAGAGTATGCAACGATTGGCAAGGCTACTGACCGGCAATGGCATCGGATTGGTGCTTGGCGGAGGTGGCGCTCGGGGTTTTGCCCATATCGGCGGTATCAAGGCCTTAGGTGAATTTGGTATTCCGGTTGACAAAGTCGGTGGCACAAGTATGGGTTCCATCATCGCGGGGATGGCGGCCTTGGGCTGGAATTATGACACCATGCTTCAGGAAGTTGGTGCATTCAATTACAAAATGGATTATACCTTGCCCGTGGTCGCACTCACCTCGGGAGGCAACATCACCAAAGGGTTAAGGCGTGGGTTTGGTGACCGGCGGATTGAAGATTCACTAATCAACTTTTTCTGCGTTTCTACCAACTTGGGCCGTTCCTCTTCCGAGATCCATACCCAGGGGACATTGTGGAAGAGCATACGGGCAAGTATGGCCATACCCGGTGTATTTCCACCGGTGGTTGACGGAAATAAATTGCTGGTGGACGGCGGGATGGTCAACAATTTGCCCGTTGACGTTATGCACGCTTATGAAGATATCGGCATCACCTTGGCGTTCGACGTAAGCGGCCCGGTTTCGGTCGATACAACAGTGCCCATGGACGGATATTTTTCGGGTTGGCAAATATTGGCTCATTGGCTAAATCCCACAAAGCGGGTAAAGGGTCTGCCACGACTCGTCAGCACCGTGATGAAAGCGGCCCTGACCAGAAGCGCCGCAACATCGCTGCACACCAAAGACTTGGCGGATTATCACTTCCAGATACCGGTCACGGAATACGGATTGCTTGAATTCGATAAGGTTCATGATATTGCGGAGGCTGGATACCACCATTTGACGAAAAAAATATCGGAGCTAGCCGAAGATCCATCGTTCGATCTACCCAAAACGACTTGACTGAATATAAATAGTCTCAATTTCATGTCCGCGCATCCGCAAACGCCCGACAATAAACGCCAAAAAGAGGTGCAGGTTGCTAATATCCGGCAGGAACTGTTGGCGCCGGTTAGCGCTATTGCCGATTACGGTGAATTGTTGCGCGAACAAATTCATAGCGGTGAATATGGAGAAATAGCGCCGGATATAGAACGGATATGGAGTGCGACGCGAAGCCTTTATTCCCTAGTCGATAAGCTCTTGTCGGTTGACGCGGTGCAAGCCCTATTCGATGGCCAAAATATAGATATTACCGAAAAGCAACTTAGACACGATATCCGTACTCCGATCAACGCAATCAAGGGTTATTCGGAAATGCTTCTGGAGGGTATGGACGGTAGCGGCAATGCGACGTTCAAACCAGATCTGGAACAACTGCTTACGTACACCAACCGGTTGTTATCACAGCTGATCAATATCGTTGATTTCAGCAAAAACGAGCAACGCCAAGAACCCGGGGAAGTCAAAGACGCCTCTTCCCATGATATGGTTTCGAGTTTAGTCGAAAGTATACGCCCTGTCGATAATGTATTGTTAGTCCCGAAACGGATTGGAAATATCCTGGTTGTCGATGACCTGGAAGCCAATCGGGAACTGCTGTCGCGCAGAATTTCCGGTGACGGCCATCAGGTCACTGCTGTCGAATCAGGCATTGAGGCCTTGGAATTATTGGAAAAGGGGGCGTTTGACTTGGTGTTGCTGGATTTAATGATGCCGGAAATGAACGGCTTCGAAGTACTGGCCAAGATAAAGGAAAATCCGGATACCATGATGTTGCCGGTCATTATGGTCTCAGCGCTCGATGAGACTGACAGCGTTATCCGCTGTATCGAAGCCGTCGCCGATGATTATCTATCCAAACCGGTGAATGCAACACTACTGAGAGCAAGAATCAATTCCGGGTTGGAAAAAAAGCATTGGCAGGACGTTGAGAAACAGCAAAAATAGTTTATACGCCAAGCTTTTTCCCGCTACATATCACCCGAAGTTGTCGATCAACTGGTCGATAATCCGGAGCGACTTTCGTTAAGCGGAGAACGGTTGGAAATCACCTGTGTATTCACCGATCTTGCCGGTTTTACCTCCCTGATGGAAGGCGCCGACCTGGATCAGGGGTTGCCGGTACTCAACGATTATCTCGATGGCATGTGCCGGATAGTGCGCCAGCATAAAGGGACTATCGATAAAATAGTCGGCGATGCCCTTCACGTTTTTTTCGGCGCGCCGCTGGCCCAACCGGACCACGCTCAACGCGCCGTCACGGCGGCATTGGCCATGGATAATTATGCGCGGTGTTTTGTTACTTCGGATGCCGCTCAGGCCGTTAGTTTCGGCGGCACAAGAATCGGGGTGCATACCGGATCGGCCGTGGTCGGTAATTTTGGCGGGGAGGCCTTTTTTGATTACACGGCGCACGGCGATACCGTTAATACCGCGGCCCGCATGGAAAGCGTTAACCGTCACTTTGGCACCAGCATCTGCGTGACTGGAGCCACTGTTGAGCATTGCGATGATATTTCGTTTCGCCCAATGGCTTCACTGCGACTTAAGGGCAAAACCCAACACGTTAAAGCATTTGAAGCGCTGATCCCGGATCAATTAGATCCAGCCTTGCAGTCGGCTTATCTGTCCGCATACAAAAAAATGGCGTCTGGTGACCCGCAAGCGCAAACAGCGTTCGAAGCGCTTAAACAGCAGTATCCAGAGGACCCGCTCACGTGTTTCCATGTGGAAAGATTGGCGGCAGGAAGCCACGGGGAGGAAATTATTATGACGAAAAAGTAAAGCTGCCATCAGCCACATATCCAACATCGGCCCCTCTGGTTGTCATTTGGAAAGCTTGCGCTTTCTACAACAAGGGTTAAGGTCTTTTCAGATACGCGGATTCGGTCAAACTGAAGCCTGAATAAATCCTGATCAGGTTTAGGTCTTGGCTAACACTTGCAATTGAGCTAATTGAAAATAAATGTGGTCACTGTACAATTCTGGGAATTTTTTGAGGGTAATGTATTAATGCTGCTCAGACTCAAATAATTCCATGAAAATACTGGTTGCTTCCGATCTCCACTACCGCTTGAAACAGTTTGACTGGTTGACCAGGCAGGCAAATAACTGCGATGTCATGATAATTGCTGGCGATATGTTGGACATTTCCTCGCACCTGGATTTAAATGTGCAAATTTCCGTTATTACCAAGTACCTGCGGAAAATCGGCGAGCAGACTCCTTTGCTGGTTTGCTCCGGGAATCACGATGGCAATGAAAAGAACGATGCAGGTGAGTTTATTGCACCTTGGTTACAGGACGCTCGCGACCAACAGGTCTATGTGGATGGCGACAGCATATTTTTTGGTGACACACTTTTCACAATATTCCCATGGTGGGATGGTGATCTAACAAAGCAGGAAGTTTCTGAACAATTCGAGCAAGCCAGTCAGCTTCAGTTTGATAAATGGATATGGATTTACCATGCACCACCCGATAATTCGCCAACAAGCTGGGTTGGTAAACGTTTTATCGGTGACTCCGAGCTAAACAAATGGATCGAGCAGTACCGGCCCGACTTGGTTTTTACCGGACATATCCATGAAAGTCCGTTTAAAAAGGGTGGATCGTGGGCAGATCAAATTGGAAAAACATGGGTATTCAACGCTGGAAGTCATATCGGCGACGTTCCAGCACATATCATTCTAGATCTTGAGGCAATGACTGCTGAATGGTATTCGCTCGCTGGCAGTGATAGCCGACAGTTGGTATGAATCGCGGTCAATAATCCGGAGTATCTCGCTTACTGTCACCCCTTTTTAGGACTGAGGTTTTTTGCTGATTGAGTAAAGTCGCTAATACGTCGTCCACCATGTCCAAGTGATCGTGCCCCACATATTGGCGTTTTACATCGACAAGATACTGGGTCAGGTTAAACAACCGCAGAGCAAGTATCTGCGTAATATGCCAAATGACTTGGGGGTGATCTTTAAGAAACTTCCTCGGGTGTTCGATGTGGTAGAACTCCGAGTCTTCCAGGCATTGCACGGAAGCCGAATGTTCATGATCCAGTATGACGGACATATCACCAAACACGGTGCCTTTGTCCGACCTAACAGCTACTTCATAGCCGTCTTGGACAACTTTGACGGAGCCTTCGCGTAGGAAGTAAATGCTGTCGGTCTTTTCTCCTTGAGTTAGAAGAAATTCCCCGGTAGTCAAGGATATTAACGGGAATTCACTTAGGTCTGTTTCAATATCTATCATTTTAGTTTGGCGCCATATCGTATCGCTATGGAGCGATTATCTCTGAGAACCGCTGCTTGGGCAATACCCTCTACAATAAGCCACTACTTCAGATCGTTAAGGATACTGAATTTCTCCAGCATATCGCATGATGTTGATACCATTGTTCGCCTATTGGGCATACTTTGGATCGCTGCCCGAGTGCGCTTAATTTCCCATCAAAATATTAATCGGCTTCTGAAACACTTTCATGCAGGAGACGGGTCAGCTTCTGATAGTCCGTTTTCCCGGAACCTAGTAGAGGAATTTCGTCAATTTTAAATACCTTGTGCACCCGCTCCAGATTGCTTCTTCCGGTTTCCTTGAAGATCTTGTTCACGTCGTCGAGGCTTATGTCGAGTACCGTAAATAGACCAATGAGTGGGCGTTCACCCTCGGTTTCTAGGTAATTAATCGCCAAATAGACTTCGCCGTCGGTATTAGGGTATTTTGACTCAATATCTTCTTCCATCGCCGGCAGACTAACCATTTCTCCGCCGATTTTAACGAAACGCTTTAGACGGCCGGAGATGTAGAGATTTCCTTGTGTGTCTAAATACCCAAGATCACCGGTTACATAATATTGTTGCCCATCGATTTGGCGAAAAACGTTTTGCGAAGTCCGATCCAGATAGCCCTTGAATATATTGCTGCCAGTGACCAGAATCAGCCCTCGCTCCCCGGTATCGACCGGCAATTCGGTTTCGGGATGAACAATTTTTAGGCGGACATCACCCACCGGTTTTCCCACTCCCGCGCGTTGCCGATTCGGTGAATTGGCCGTGAGTACCGGAGAGCATTCGGTAATCCCGTAGCCTTCCAGTAATTTTGCCGACGACTTTTTCGCTACGGCCTTAAATAATTTATACGGCGTTTTTTCCGCCCCGACAATAATGACGCGCAAGCTTTCCAATTGTGTGTCCTTGGCCGCTTTGTATATACCCGCTACAAAGGTGGGCGTTCCGCAAATTAGGGTCGCTTTCCAGGCTTCAATACCATGAACCAACTGACGGCTTTCCGACGGATTCGGATAGTAGGTGGTTTTCACACCGCACACCAAAGGTAAAATTGTCGTTATGGTAAATCCGAAAGAGTGAAATGGGGGTAGGAATCCGTACAATACATCGGTAGTTTCCAATTCCACAACCGTGAAGCTGGCCGCGATGTTGGATAAAATGTTGCGATGGCTTAAGGGGACCGCCTTTCGGAGTCGATTCTGAACCGCTTGTATACAAAATAACAGCAGGATCCTCGGGGCCGATCCGGTCGCTACCGTACATTTTTAAGAGAGAATTAACGGATCGCCGGGCGCGAAGTGCTGCCCGAATCTTTTTGGGCCATGTGATTTTTTCCTTAGCTACATCTTCCAGGATCAATAAGTAGGGGTCAATCAAATCAAGGTTGACATTATCGAGGCGATCCAGAAAACGGCTGGAGGTGATAATGGTTTTTACTTCGGAGCTCTTTATCACGTGCTCCAAATTAGAATCACCCAGGGTCCAGTTAATCATCAACGGAATTTTACCATTGAGCAATGTGGCCATGACCACCAGGGTAGCTCCAGCGCTCGCGGGAAGCATGATTCCCACCCGCTCTTCAGGAAGTTCAGCGACGATATCCGCCAATAACAAAATAGCAATCTTAGATTTTTGGAAACTCATTGCGCCACGGGTTGGATCACCCAGGAGAATAGTGTTTTGCATGCGATCGGCGGTTTCAAGAAAATTTCGGGGCACACTCTTCTCGGGGTCGGGCGCGATGAGAGCAGGGCGATTTATTTCATCCCAATCCGGCCGGGGCTTGGGCAGTGGAAATTTCATGGCTATGCTCTTTGATCGCCCCGGCTGAGATTTGTAAAACATCATGAACGGTTTCCAGGTCGGTTACTTCCACGTCAAGTACGTAGAAACTCATTTCGAGCCAGGGAATTAAATCCGCGATCTGTAGGGAATCCATACCCATATCACGGGCCAGATGAAAGCTTTCCTGAATGTCCTCCGGGTTCATATTCATCACCCTGGCCAGTTCGGAATAGACCTGTTGACGTACCTCATCCGAAATTTCCAATTCCGCGCAACTGTCGGTCTCCAATTTCTCTTTAAACTCCCAATAATGTGTTACCCATAGGCTGTAGGAGACTTTGCTAAGTACTTCCGCACCAGGATGGTTGTACCAGGATTCGAGCCATTGATTTAATTTCAGTTTATCGTTGATTCGGGGAAAGTCAGTTGGAGCTTCTTCGAATTCAACCGTAACTCGGCGTCTTGGTGTGAAGAAGATCAAGTTCAACATGATATGAATGGCGCCGTGTTTCAGAGTTGCCCAGAGATCCGGACGCCGGCGCTGGCTTACCCAAGAAAAAGAGCTTCCCAATAGTCCGCGGGTACGGATCAGAACGATATGAGCGTCGGGTTTTTTTTCGCAGGATCTCAAAAACAGCTGTTGCGGCGCGAAGGTCTTCAAGACCGGCTTCGCATTAAGCGGCCAGATGGATGGATGAGGACATTTTCGCCTTTGTTCAAATACTCCACAACTTGGTCCAAGGCTTTTTTAACCCGCAGCCGTTTATAAACGCCACTGCCCTTCGACATATTGGGGATGGGGATCACCCCGATCGCCTTCATAATCTGGTGCACAATCGGGGCATGATAGAAATCTTCGGTAGCCATCGCGTGGGGCTGGAATCGACTCCATAGACGAATTACCAGGATAACCGGATCCATTTCCGATGGATGGTTGGGCAGGAATAATATCCCCTTTTCCTTGTTAATTTTATCTAAGCCCTGGAAATCGACCCGGTAACGCAGACTCAGTGCGAATTGCACACTTATTTGAAAGAGCTGTCTGAACATTGGATGGTCAATTGTATGATTGTAGAATGATTCTTAACGAGGATTGAAACACAAGATTACCGACTCGGCAACTATGTACCTTTTCGATGCATACTATTGTTAGCGAAGCTCGAATTCTAGAAAACAATGCTTTCTTCAGTGTTTTTTCGCATCTACCGGAACCATTAAAATATCGATAATTTACCCTGAATCCGTGGTTTGTGTATGGCCAAGGACACAAGCCCTTGATTCCATTCGAGCCAAAAATTATTCATTTCTAGGGATGAGTTCAAGCTCTCCTTTTTTCTTTTGAAAGGTTCGCTCTAATCAGCGTGAGTAGACTCCGCGCTGTCCCAGCGCTACGTGTTTTCGCCACAATCGTCTTCGAAGGTTTTCTCATCTGCTCGCGCGGCTATTCCCTTCAATAACAACTTCCCGCTTTAAACAGGCCAGGGGTTGCCCGTCACCCCGGCCTGTTTAAAGTGAGGAGGCGCTATTGAAGTAAGCGTTTAGCCCCCCATCTCTTTAATTGATGGGTTTCGCTACCGCTCCACCCATCCTACGCAATAACAACGAGTTGTAGGATGGGTAGAGGCACGAAACCCATCAATAACCTCAGATTCTTCGATGGGGTCTAAACGGTTACGATTAAGTAGGTATATTTTTGATCGCCCCAATTCAAGATCTTGTGCCCTGTGCCGGAGTGAAATCATGGATTCAGGTTCAAGTAATCACCGTGGGTGTGTTTCGCCCTGTCCGCTTTTTGACTTCCGATAGAATTTCCGCTACCTCAATCAATTTTGCCAAAGCTAATTGGGTGTCCGCGTCGTGGTTTTTCGGATCGGGTTCAAATTGTTCCAGGTAGACCCGCAATGTTGCCCCTTCCGTACCAGTGCCTGACAATCGGAAAACGATGCGGGAGCCATTTTCAAATCCAATACGAATGCCCTGATTTTCGGTATTACTTCCGTCGATAGGATCGGTGTAACTGAATTCATCGGCGTAGCTCACGATGTCGTTCGAGATCGACTGACCCGGTAAATGGGAAAGTTGGGATCGAAGATGGTCAATGATTCCGTTTGCCGTATCGATGTCGATTGTTTCGTAGTCATGACGCGCGTAAAAATGATGTCCAAAACGTTTCCAATGGTCGTGGACGATATCGGCGACCGACTGTTTTCGTACCGCCAGAATATTCAACCAAAATAATACGGCCCATAGGCCATCTTTTTCCCTCACATGGTCCGATCCCGTTCCGAAACTTTCCTCACCACATAACGTGATTTTGTTTGCGTCTAGCAGATTGCCAAAATATTTCCATCCGGTGGGTGTTTCGAAGCATTCTACTCCAAATTCCCGCGCAACCCGGTCAACGGCCTGACTGGTTGGCATTGATCGGGCTACGCCTTGAATCCCATTTTGATAGCCGGGGATCAAGTGAGCGTTGGCGGCGATAACGGCCAGGCTGTCACTCGGTGTCACGAAGAAGTCCTTGCCAAGAATCATATTACGATCACCGTCGCCGTCGGAAACGGCGCCGAATACAGGTGCGTTCGAGCTATACAGCAATTCGGCCAATTCACGGGTATGGCTTAGGTTGGGATCAGGGTGTCCCCCACCGAAGTCTTGTTTAGGATGGCCGTTGATCACACTTCCCGCAACAGCCCCCAAGGTATCTTCTAAAATATGTCGAGCGTAAGGCCCGGTGACGGCATGCATCGCATCGAATTCCAGGGTGATTGAACCTGCACTTATGGCTTTTCGGATTAGTTCAAAGTCAAATAAACGAGACATCAGCGCGGTATAGTCTTTGACCGGATCGAAAACAGTAACCTGCATTGCTCCCAATTGCTGCTCCCCGAGTCTATCGATGTCGATATCGGGAACATCGAAAATTTGATATTTGTCTATTTCCTGGCTTCGTGCGTAGAAAGCGTTTGTGTATCGGTCCGGAGCGGGGTCCACCGTTGCCGATGTTATATTTGATACCAAAATCGTGATCGGGGCCGCCCGGATTGTGGCTTGCGGATAAAATTATCCCTCCAAACGCCTGGTATTTTCGGATAATACAGGAAGCGGCGGGAGTCGATAGGATGCCTCCTTGACCCACCATGGCTTTTCCAAACCCATTCGCCGACGCTATTTTTAGAATCGTTTGGATTGCCTGGTCATTATAAAATCGACCATCGCCACCTATTACCAGTGTTTTAGCGCTAAAATTTTCGAGCGTGTCAAAGATAGACTGAACAAAATTTTCAAGATAATTTTTTTGTTGGAAAATACGGACTTTTTTTCGTAACCTGGAAGTGCCGGGTTTCTGGCCGGAAAAGGGATGTGTCTTGATCGTTCGAATAGTCATCAAAAACTCAAATAATGATAGATTGGTCTTTAAAGTATAATAACTTCTATGATGACTTTGTTCTTGCCTTACCGAAGGTTTTTATTTTTCATCGTCTTAATACTGTTAATCAGTGTTCGGGTGAATGCCGAAGATAGGGACTTATGGATTCTGGTTGATACCGAAGCGCAGGTCTTAAGTGTAATGAAGGAAAACACGCCGATAAAGGTATTTCGGAATATTTCAATCGGTAGGAATGGTGCCGATTATGACAAACGGGTCGGCGACGACACAACTCCATTGGGATCGTATCGAATAGGTTGGGTCAATGAAAATAGCCGATATCATCTTTTTTTCGGTCTTAGCTATCCGTCGATGCACGATGCGAGGCGGGCTTTGTTTTTGGATGCCATCAATGTGGAAACCTATCGTACTCTGGTACGAGCGGACATTGCTAAACGCGTTCCCCCACAAAATACAATGCTTGGCGGGGGTATCGGTATCCATGGCTTAGGTAAAGCGGATTCTCAAATTCATAGGTTAATGAACTGGACCCATGGATGCATTGCCTTAACAAATAAACAAATAGATGGACTTTCACGCTGGATAAAAAAAGGGATTGTAGTCACAATTCGCTAAAAAATTTGCTAAAGACTGGTAAAAATATTCATTACGGTCCAAACTTACACTTGACATACAGTGCCTTATCACTGATTATTCAAATCTGTATTAATACACAAGGAATATAGAAATGGTAAAAAAAGCAGCAAGAGTACTTTTAGTAGCCCTGTGTATAGGGTGGATTGCCGGTTGTGCATCACAAGCGAGTATTGATTCTTTACATTCAGAAATGGAAACTATTAGCAAAACCGCGAACGACGCTTTGAATGAAGCGAGGAGAGCCGGGGAGCTAAGTCAACAGGCGAATGCCAAAGCCAGTGAGGCAAGTAAAGAAGCTAACGAAGCAGCCGCGATGGCGGAAGACGCCAATTCAAAGTTGGATCGGATGTTTAAGAAATCAATGATGAAATAAATCTGGTTTTCCTACAAAAAAGGCCCTTACGGCGTAGCCGTAAGGGCCTTTTTTTTTGAATGATTGTTGTAACTATTCAGATTGCCTCGTAGCCGTTCAGGTTGCGGCTTATTTTTTGCGCGTACAAGGAAAAGCGTGGGTTTTATTTTCGGCTTTCATGATCGAGATGAGATTGGGTCGAAGATGCTTGCTAGAATCGCCAAACATACAGGGCTAAAACCCGAAGATCTTTGAGGTCCCCTATTTATTGTTAGTGACCTCGTTTGGAGTCCTGATCCCATATTCGTTAGTACTTTGGTACCCCTCATAATTTTCGTGGCACGGACCGTGCTCAAAAAATAAGTCATAGCTATCAATGATACTAATCGATTGATTCGAGTTTTGCTTATTTGGAAGACAGTCTATTCCAGCCCTTAAATGAGCCTGAAACTCATGTTTAGATCTGATCCTGATAGATCAATAATTAAGGTGGTATTGGGTCGCCGTTTAAGGCCAATCGTTTTGACGGTTTAGCTTTTACTTTAAACGGTCATCGGTGTCAATTTATTCCTCCCCTTTATTAAAATTTGTTATTGTTGCGCCGCAGGCGTTTCCAGTTTTCCGCCTTTCATTCACGCTTTATCCACACGGAGTCCGTTCCTTTTAGCTTGGTCAGGCGACTTTTGGCGGATGCAAGAAAAATACTTCGAAACAGCTCTCGTTTGGCCTCAAGTAAGTGTTCCGCAGCTTGGTTATCGCTCATCGTGTAAGCGAGGGTGTCCAACGTCTCGAAACTCATCCGCGGTTTAAGGTATTGAGCCGCATCCGGAAGCGATTTGAGTTTGTCATAGGGGTCATCATGGCCGAATAGGGATAGGTTTTCTTATGTTTTCCTTTGGCGTCGACGACGGTGACGGGAAAGAAACAAGGGCGATGAGAATTAATATAGGGCTTCAGGGTGTCCTGGTTGAACCGGTTGATCAATGGCGCCCATTGTTGAGGGATATGGGCATAACCGAAGTGCTTACGGACAATCGCGGCGTTGTTGCTTTCCGCCAAGGCATTATCGTTGCTATGTCGGCAGTGAAAAATTGAGCAACGGAAAAAACAAAGGTTAAGGAAATACCAAGATTAGGTAGACTCCGCGCTGTTCCAGCTCTCCGCGTTTCCGCCGCGATCATTTTCAAAGGTTTTCCCACCTACTAGCGCGGCTTTTCCCTTCAGTGGCAACTCCCCACATTAAACAAGCTTGGGTAACGGGCAGGCTCTGGTCGCCAATCTGTAAGGTAGGATTTATTGCGAGCGGTTAATCAGGATATCCGATGTCATAGCCTAGTGTCGGTAGTGTTTGTTCACTACGTTCACTCGGACTTTGGTAGTAGCTTAAAGATAGCAAAATCTCGGAAAAGGAAAAAGGATCAAGTCTTTGCTTTAATATTTAACTCCTTACATTAAGCCACCGGCTCTGCCGGTGCGATGCAAATAGGCTCTGCCGTTCCAGCGTAAAGATTTGTTAAATTCACTTGGTCATCCGTCAAGGTAATAAGAAGAATTGGATCACGCTGAAACATCGGAAAAAACAATAGATGGAACATTAAGGGATTAATATTCAGAGCAGTTTCAAAAATATGTTTCCAGTTTGATGTGGAATTATTTATTGAAAGTTATGCTAGTTCTTTGGGGTTGAGGATTCCACCTAAATATAAGCTCTTAGCCCCCTTCAAGGGGGCTTCCTCAAACCACCCGCTATGCGGGTGGTACTTGATTATACTATCTTTCCTCCATGCCCCGTCCGTTACGCATAAATTACCCTGGCGCTTGGCACCATGTAATGAATCGTGGTGGTGGGTATCGAACCATTTTCAACGACGATCATCAGTGTTGTGTTTTTCTGGAATTACTTGCGGATTTGAACCGTATGTTCCGATTGGAAATCCATGCATATTGCCTCATGGATAACCATTATCATCTTCTAGTCCATACTCCTGAGGGGAATCTCCAGCGTGGAATGCGGCATTTAAATGGCGTCTATACGCAACGTTACAATCGGATTGAGAAAACGGACGGTCCGCTTTTTCGCGGCCGATACAAAGCTATTCTGATCGAACCGGATGCATACTTGCTGAATGTGAGCCGATACATCCACTTAAATCCCGCCACCGCCGGATTGGTTGAGAGAGCATCGGATTATCCGTGGTCAAGTTATCGTGGGTATGTCGGGGATGGATTGGCTCCGAAATGGCTACACGTGGATTTTGTTCTTGGCATGATCGGACAAGGTCAAAGACAGGAACAGTACCGAAGCTTTGTGGAGGCGGGTATCGACGAAGAAACGGCAACATTTTTCGGCAAACGTAAACGGCTTCCAATTCTCGGTAGCGATGGGTTTCGGATGCGTCTAATGTCGAATTTGGACAGCGATCCAGAAATTCCCGAAACACGAGAAGCGGTTAGGATACCTTCGCTATCGCTTATCGTGACTACGGTCGCGGATATATTTTCCGTTTCGGAAGAAGAAGTACTCCGAGCCGGGTCGCGGGGAAGGGGAAGGAGAAACCCGGCTCGAATGGCCGCCATTTATCTTACGCGCAAAATCGCAGGTTACCCGCTCAATGAAATTGCCTCGTATTTTGGGTTGGGCCATTATGCAAGCGTATCAGGGATTGTTATACGATGCCAAAGAGCAATCGAAATCGACATAAGATTGGCGAATATGATTAATGATACGGCAAATAAATTAAAACAAAGATTTGACCCTTTCTTAAGACCCTTTCTCTTTAACCTCTTCTGACGATGATCTGTATTTTGATTGCGTAGTCGGCTGTTAACCAGCCGATTTAAAATGCCTCAACCCAATCCGGTAATTGAGTGTAAATATTTGAACGGCTAGTACGGCTCCAAAGCGGACGGTAAGGAAATTGGGACGAATGACTGCTATCGGCCAATTGCGGAAGTTCAAATGAAATGAATACTTAATATGACATCTGTTCACTGGTTACCAATCAGCCAACGCAGATTTCTCAGAGCCGAAAAACAAAGACCTCCAATTTGTGAAAGCCTTGTTTTCAATCAAAAGGGTGAACAGTTTACTAGCAAACTGTTCACTCCTTAACATCGTCGCTACCCGACCAGTGATTTAGACCGACACCTCAATCAGTTTGCCTGTCTTGACATCGTAAATATACCCATAGACCGGTATGTCGTCTGGAACCAATGGGTGAGATTTGATTCGAGTGACATCCTCTTTGACACTGGTTTCTTTATCTTTAATTGTCAGCCAGTCGATGTATTTACCTTCGGCAGAGCCAGGGCCTTGACCTGAATCGTGCCAGCCGCTTGCATCGACACTGGAGGTTTTCAAGCTGCTACCGAGCAAGTCCCGCATAATGTCATCAGTAAAGGTTTCCATTCCACAATCGGTGTGATGAATCACAAACCACTCGCGGGTACCCAACAGTTTGTACGAAATGACCAATGAGCGAATGGCATCATCGCTTGCCCGGCCACCGGCGTTGCGAATAACATGGGCATCACCTTCGGCAAGACCGGCATACTTTGAGGGCTGCAATCGGGCATCCATGCAGGTCAGGATGGCAAAATGTCGTCCAGGCGGCATTGGTAAATTACCTTTATCTCCGAAATTAGCGGCATAGGTTTGATTGGCTTGAAGTACTTCGTTCAGTATTTGACTCATTGTTTTCTCCCAAAATACTTTTTTCAAATTGAAAAACATAGTGAACTGTTAGTTGATGATGATATCAATATCACAGCAATCTATGATCTTTTCAGTATCGCATTATAATAAATTCCTGTAATTACTTAAACATGACAATAATTAGAAGACTGGTAACTGATGGTTACTAACAATAGATAAATTAAAAAGCATGACTGCCTTTGTTTGGGTCGCGGAGTTGGGCAGTTTCGTGTCGTAATTTGCCTTTCGCTTAACTGAAATGAACGACCGCTTTGAGTCTAGAACGGACATTCACCTGAATTTCTCGAATGACTGGAAGTGGCCAGAAAGCGGTCACTAATCAAGGTGAAAATTTACCCGAATTATACTTTTGAACTATGCGTTTCTGCCAGCGATATTTGTTCGGAATAGGTCCCACGCTATCCGTGAATTGGATTGGATAGATGTCTGTAGGAATTAATATTCTTGAATAACCTTTTTATTCCACTGCCGGATTTTTACCGGGATTAGTTATGCAGCATCCTGATCAGTGCGACTTTGCATAATCCTGAATCCGTGACTTCGCTACGGTACAAAACACAAGCCCTTGATTCCACAAGTTCAAAAAATAGCCACTTAACCTTTGGATGAGGCTAAGATTTTTTTTATGCCCCTGTGAAACCAATATCTTGCACCCTTTTATCTGCATTGAAGTCATGGATTCAGGTTGAACGTATGTTTTTTCTTTAAAGCCGGGTTAGTTCGCGCGTTATATCTACTATTGATCTAAATGGGCAATGGCCGAGGGAATACCATTGCGCTCCTCCAATGCCGTCCTCAAAGCGTTTCCATTGACGCGTAGGGAAAGCGATTGGCGTTCTTTGTCGATCATATCAAGGGCGAAGGCCAAAGCTTCCGTATAACTCATATTATTTTCCTCCAATCCTGGGGATACCTCGATATAAAGCGTATCCATCGACCGTCCGAATTTGATTTGCTGGTTGACGATACGCACCGGCGTGTCGATTTCAACCTGTCCAAACAGTTTTGCGATATCTTTAGGATACATGCGAACGCAGCCGTGGGTAACCCGCATGCCGATACCAAACGGTTTATTGGTGCTATGTATTAAATAACCGGGAACCGCCAGACGAATAGCGTACTGACCTAAGGGATTATCCGGGCCAGGTGGGACTACGTCCGGTAATATGTCACCGTCCATGGCGTGTTCTTCCTTAATGGATTCGGGCGGACGCCAACTAGGATCTTTTTGCTTCGCTATAATTCGAGTCAGTCCCAAGGGCGTGTTCCAATACATGCGTCCAACGCTGATAGGATGTGTGGTAACAATGGATTTCTTTTGTTTGTCCACGCTAAAGTAATACAGCCGCATCTCCGGGATATTGACGACGACTCCCTGTCTCGGCGCATTCGGCAGGATAAACCGGGTCGGTAGAAGAACCCGGGTTTTTTCGCCGGGGATCCATCGGTCCACGCCGGGATTAGCAAGCAGTATTTCATTTTGCCCGAGGTCAAATTGGCGTGCGACATCTAATAAGGTGTCTTCATGTTTGGTTTGAGTTTGTTGTATCCTGCCGATTAGATCTTCACCTTCGGGTGGCGCGATATAGGTATCGGCAAGAAGGATGACCGTATGGAGCCAAAGCAAATAAAAAACGCCGAGTTTTAAAAAATGCATATTCAAATCAAGTTATGGAATTCGAAGAATGAGCTCATCTCCCCGTTGCAGAATGTCAAGATGTTTCATGAAACTCATTCCAAGTAAAATTTCGTTACTGTTCGTTCTCGGGTTAATGTTCGCGTCGACACGATATAATTCTATTGCACCCAGCCTAACGCTGTCGAGCATTGTTCTGTATACCGTTATGACGCCGTTGGCGGTTTGAACCGGGAGCCGCCGCCCTTTTGTTAGATTCATCCGATTCGCCAAATGTTCTGGGATAGTCACCAGGGTTGCCCCGGTGTCCAACAAAAATGTAGCATCGTAACCATTGATAAATCCATTCGCCATATAGTGCCCGGACCGGCTTCTTTTTAAAACGACTTCCGAAATACCTTCCCCATTAACATTGGATACAACGCTTTGGTTCGGATTTTTTTGCTTTTCCAGATACCCGTTAAAGGCCACGGTCAGGATGACAAGCAGTAGCATCCAGGCGGCATAGATCATGCCGCTTCCCAGTCGATGGCTTGTTGGATGCGATGGCTGTTTCATGCCCACGGCAATGTTGACGGATTTGGATAATTCACACGCTGTTACGATTATACACTTGGTGTTATTGTAGTACTGGATCAGATTCCGATAGTATTCGTGGAGTAACTATTCAGCTCACCCCTGAAATCCGCCATTCCTACGTAAAACAAGGATCATTTACACGTGTAAACTCACATTTTTCGCCTTGGATTGACGGATTTCAGGGGCAATCTGAACAATTACATCGTGGAAGCTGGAACAATTGGGTACCATTAATTTTTATTACTGTATTTTGGAGTTTATATGGAGCAAATGGCAACATGGGAAATGATTCTTCTCGGTGTAATGGCGCTTCTGCTGATTTTTTGGTTTCGTCCAGGTATCAAGGCTTCTCTTGAAAGAAGCCGGGAGGCGGAAAAAGATTGGCCTTCGGTATTGATACCGGTCGGAATCGTGGTTCTTTTCATTATTTTTTTGATTGCGATTACCTGAACCAACAATTTCTGAATGTCTGATTTAAAAGATCAGGATCCAGTTCCGGAATACGTCAGCAAATCCCAGCTGAAACGCAACAGCACTGCATTGCAGGGATTGGCGGCGGAGCTGGCGACGCTTTCCCGATCACAGCTTGAATCGTTGACTTTACCGGATGAGCTATTCGATGCGGTGGTACACGCGTCGGCGATCAAAAAAGGCGGGGCGCGCAAACGGCAAATTAAGTATACCGGTGGACTCCTAAGAAAAATGGATGTGGAGCCCATAATTGAAGGGCTTGATCGATTGAAAAGCACTAGCGTTGAAGGGCGAAGGCGCCATCATCGAATCGAGAAATGGCGGGATCGGCTTCTGACCGAAGGCGATGCCGCATTGACCGACCTGCTGACGGAATTTCCGTCCATTGATCGGCAACGGATACGGCAATTGATTCGAGAAGCGCGGCGCCGGGATTCGGCGGGAATGCCACCCACGGCACACCGGGGTCTTTATCGATATTTGCGTGAGCAGTTTGAAATCGTAGACGAATAATATAACCGTTCACGGTTTATGGAAGCCGAAGACATTAGGAAAGTATGGCCACCACTTTGTTGAACTTTGAACTTTGAACTTTGAACTTTGAACTTTGAACTTTGAACTTTGAACTTTGAACTTTGAACTTTGAACTTTGAACTTTGAACTTTGAACTTTGAACTTTGAACGAATACGATTATTTCGATCCAAGCTGATGTTCAGCAATTTCAGGGTGATTCTCGGATTTACCCCAATCTGAAAATGGGAAAGGCATTTTTTCCGAGTTAAAGGTCAAAAACAACAAGATCTCATAAAGATATATCGAAAGGCTTTTACCAAAATGTTTCGCGTTCGGGTTGGATTCACCGGTAATCAAGACACCGGCAACCTGAAACAGCACGATTGCCCAGAGAAGGATTCTGACAAAGCCCACAATAACGGCAAACATCAACATGAAGAGGATCCGCTTCCACGTGTTTGTTTGCGCTAAATGCTGGTTGATATTTTCGGAGACCATTACCAGCTATATTGTTTCATAGGACAACTGTTCAGGAATAAACAAGCTCCAAAAAGGCCTTAACCTCGAATCATCAGGTCGCGTAAGTCCAATGTAGCGGCATTAGCCGCGGTGATATGGTTCGCTATGGTCAAGGAGTAATTGGATAAGATTCCAAATCCATCGCCATTCAGCACCATGGGGCTAAGGACTGAACCCTGTGTATCTTCGAGTTGGGTAATGATAATTCTAATCGTTGCAGTCGCCGCCTTATTTCGTAAAACCGTGGCGAATTCGACTTCGATGGCCCGGAAAATATGCAGTAATGCCCACGCTGCGCCTCGGGCTTCGTAGAAAACGTCATCAACTTCCAGCCATGGCGTACTGGGGATGAAATCTCTGGCTAACATTTCGTGAGCGAATTGATGTTGTTGAATCGAACTGGCGCTTAGCCGGTTGCCGAAACTGCCCAGGCGTTTTTCAACAACTTGTAAATATTGGTGTAGATTGTCTGCGCGGGCATAAAAACGCGCGGTCGAATCCGATTGATTCTGTAAGTCATCCGTAAAGCGATAGAGATAATCGATGCCGTTTTGATATTGCCCTTCGGTGGGGGGCAGTATCCAACTGTCATTATTGAAGTAGAAAAACGGCTCAGCCTTCGACAAGTCCACATTTTCCTTTGATTGGGACTGGGAACGGGCAAAATGATTTCGTAATGCCGTGGAAGCATCGCGCAACATCACCAAGGCGCCGAACTCCCAATTTTGTATGTTGTCCATGGCAATGCTCGGTAACACGACGTCATTGGAAATATAACCGCCGTTCTTGTTTAAAAGGGTGTTCCCTATTTCGGCGAGTGTGTGTGTATAGATATAGCCGGGGACAAGCTGGTTCGAGTCATCGACGTTGGCACGCGTACGGGCTTTCTCGACGACATCGAAGCTACCCGGTTCGAGGCTCCAAAACCAGTTTAGAAATGCCATTAGCAATAGAAATATCCAGACGAAAGTGGCAAAAACCCATTTCACTTTACCGGTTTCTTCGGTTTGTTTCGTTATTGAAGACGGTGCGGACTTCTCTGGTGCCAACCACTTGGCTTTTTTGGCGGGTACGGACATATTTTCTTCCAAATTTAGAGATACAAAAACGGATTTAACGCGACATAATACCAACTTACAATCAACGATTGAAGCGTTTATTTGCGCTTTTTTGCCCGGGGATGCGATTTGTCGTAGGTTTCCACCAAATGCTGGAAGTCCAGGTGCGTATAGATTTGGGTGCTGCTGATCTGGCTGTGCCCCAGCAATTCCTGAACCGAGCGCAGATCATGGCTGGATTCTAGCAAATGACTGGCAAAGGAATGGCGCAACATATGGGGGTGAACGTGTTGAGGGACCCCAAGTTTTTTGCACCAATGCTGCAATCGGGCCTGCACACTTCGAGCCGACAGACGTGTTCCACGGGTACTGACAAACACCGCGGGTTCCGTTGCGGCGGCTAATTCCTCTCGGACCTTTAGCCAATCGTTGATGGCATTGATAGCCTTGCGCCCAATGGGGAGAACTCGGGATTTGTTTCCTTTTCCTTTCCGGACGACCAAAGAGGCATCGTTGAGATCCAGATCTTCTAAATTCAGGTTGACCAATTCGGCGAGCCGAAGACCTGAGGAATAAAAAAGCTCCCACATGGATAGATCACGATATTCAAGGTTTGTTTCGGAACTGACCTCCAGAAAGCCGGTCATTTGATCGACATCCAATATTTTCGGCAATTTTTTGGGCGCTTTCGGGGCACGGACATCGCGGGCTGGATTTGAAGTGAACCCATGGTCTTTGATCAGGTAATCAAAAAAACTTCGGATTGCGGATAGTTCCCGCTGCAAACTCCGGCTACCAAGCCCCAAGCGATGCCGATGGGCGATATAGGATTGAACGTGAAATTGTTTTAATTGATCCCAACGCGTCAAATTTTCTCTTGCGGCAAACTCACTCAGGTGATCGAGGTCACGCCGGTAATTTTTAATCGTATGGGGGGACGCTCGCTTTTCGTAACGCCGCTGGTCCAGAAAACGTAAAATTAGTTGTTGGGATGAAGGATCCATTAATCTAGGAGGCTTCTCCTCTCTTCTTAACTACTAAGTCCACATCACAGTTGAGTATATGGAGTAACGCAACCAACTGTTTCATTGATTTCTTCGCGTTAGCTGGGTCGAGCAAACGATACAGTTGCGGCACTGATGTTTTTAAACGCTTAGCAATTTGACGCCGACTTAATGCACTAGTTTCGATGCACTGCTGCGCCTCTAATGACAGTCGATAGGTGAGAAGATCCGCTAAATACTTCGGATCCTCATTATATTCGAGTATTTGCTCAATATGAACAGACCCCTCTTCGCCGGACGCCAGCGTATAGGTAATAGCCTCCTTACCAAGCTCTTTATCTACGACAACTTCCTCAATCGGACTCTCGGGAATTGGTGACGGGTCGGCTTCTGAGTATGGAAAGCTGTAGCTGGCTCCTGAGTGGACGGTTACCGAAAACTCTTTCTTTCGATTATTTACTGTAACGCTTCGAATTTTCATAACTCACCTTCGCTCACTAGTTCCTCAATAATCTGCAACAATCTCCGGCTCGCCCTTCCCTCCATAGCTTGCAAATTTTCCAAATCCCATTTCACTACCAATTTGGAATTCCGATAAACGTGGACATACCGAGGAGAATGATCACCTATCCATGAGAGAAATACGTAATTTCCGCGACGAACCTTACCCATTAATTAATGTTACCACATAAGGTAGCATTTTAGAGGATCTCTGGTAGCCAGGGACATAGAACGGCTAGTTATCCTACGAAACAACGGGGCTCGAAAGGTGTAGTCGTAGGTGACCAATTACATTATCGAGATAATAACAAAATCTATCGAGACCGACCCTTTTGATTTTACGTTTCTTGAGGGTTTCAAATATGATGGTTTGGGCGTTAAATTCAATCTGCTTCGGGGTCAGTGCCAGAACTTCCGAAACCTGCCCCCCGCCCCCCGGTATCGTGCAAAACCGTGCAAAACGTCCTAACCTCACGCGAAACGCTGCAAGTCGCATCAATAAAGGCTTGGCGCTCATCGGAGGTTAAATACAGGCGTTTGCCGGAAGGGTCGTACAGGTCCATTTTGTTACACTTGTCTAGTGAAGTGTAACAATAATGGAGAAGGTCAGATCAGGCAAGCCTTATAAATCGGGTCGGCAATGCCGATCAAAACGCGAATTTTGTTACAGAATTGATAGAAGTGTAACATCGCCCCTTTCTCACAGGGTCGATTTTTCTTGACAAATGTACATACACGTTGTATGTATTAAGTATGTCGTTTGAATGGAACGAAGACAAGAACAAAATTAATATCGTCAAACACGGAATCGACTTTGTTGATGCAAAAGACATATGGCAAGGGCAGGTGCTGGAGTTCCCATCACCACAGGATCATAGCGAAGAACGGATCGTTACCATTGGCCTGTGTGAAGAACGATACATCACCGTCATTTACACATGTAGAGGAAATAACAGGCGCTTAATCAGCGCCAGAAAGGCAAGAAAAAATGAGCAAGAAAACTACGAAAATGAAACTGGGTGAAGGTCGAAAGAATTCACAAACGGACTGGCCACAGCTTGATGCCATGCGTGATGAAGACATTGATTGCAGTGACATTCCAGAACTTGACCAGAATTTCTGGAAGAATGCCGTGCTTGTCCATCCTGAAAACAAAGAGCGTTTAACCGTGCGCTTTGATGCCGATATGGTGGAGTGGTTCAAGAAACAAGGGCGAGGCTATCAAACCAGAATGAATACTGTTTTGAGAAGTTTCTACGAGGCTCATAAAAACGATCCGTCACAACATCCTTAAAAAGCGAATTTTGTTACAGAATTACCTAATCTGTAACATCCCAACAAAAAGCCCGCTTAGCCAAACAGGCGAAGCGGGCTTTGGGTGAACTATTACCGTTGACGGCCATCGGCGTCCCCGCCTGTACCGCCATTCGATCTTAAACCCTCACATTTAACTTTGTCAAAGCGTGGGCGGCGGTAAAACGTTTTTACTTTTATGGTGTGGAACAAATCCTCGAAACAATCAAAAGTCGCCATGGGTTAAATTTGGGCGAATAAGTCCCTCAGAAAAGAAGGCTTTAACACCATCATTTATTGACTAAGATTCCAGTTCCGAGACAGGCGTAGGTGACAGGAGAGACATTGGTGCAATCGACAGTGTCCCCCGCAGAAACTTCATATCCTGGCTCAAACTCCTGGCATTCGAATGGTTGTCCGCTACGCGGACTCCTATTTAAGCTCGGAGGGTTTCGCAGGAATTTTTTGATTTGTGTAATAGTGGGTCTAATCTTCGCCATTCAGATGGCAGATCAAAAAAGCCAAATATTCCCATAAAGCTAAGCGCCACCCCTATCATTGTTGTATCAATATCCCAGGGTTTGGGGCAGCGCCCCATAATTAATAAATTTGGGCGGAGCGAACGCCTTTTTGCAATTTTAAAACGCTTAATCCGCTACGCGGATTTCATTTTTTTTTTCAAAGGTGTTCCGTTTGAAATTTAGGTCTTGGCGCGTAACGAAGATGCGGCGTTTTTCGTTTGGCAGGAGAACGCTCGGAAGTCCCTGAACGCGTATCTTTTCAACGTCTGAACTTTCGCAGTTGGTCGTTCCGATTTTCGCCTTCATTCGATGGCTCCTGGCGAACCACAGTAAGATCTAGACGACTGGTTTCTGATCTGTTCCGCCATATTCCGCCTGTCGAAATTGGCATCCATAGCAATCACGATTTCTGAATCAGGGGCATTTTCAAGGAAGCCCCACGGATCAACGCCGATTGTTTGAAGTCCACACATTCGACTGTGGAACAATAACGGGCGGAACAACAAGGAGTTTCTAGTTCTGTTTCCTTGACTATTCAGCACGATGTCGTAACTGTGCAGATTGCTCCTTAAATTCGCCAGTTCAAGGCGAAAAAAGTGAGGTTACATGGGTAAATGATCATTTTTTTACGTAGAAATGGCGAATTTCAGGAGCAATCTGAATAGTTACGGATCTTTTTGAAAAAACGAGGCCAGACGGCGACTGACCAATTGGCCGATATATTTTAGGAAAAGATGACCCATATCGGGCTGAAAACGCTGTTCGTCCCGGCTTCCAATCGCAAGAATTCCGGACAAGGTTGGGGACATTAGAGGGATAATCGCGCTTGATCGTACTTCTTTGGAATTGGTCTGGAATAAAAAACGAGTCAGCGATGTTTCGGTTTGACCACAGAAAGGATGCATATTTTCGAGGATTTTTTTTAAAGGTGCCGGACTCTCATCCCCGGGGGCCACAAAAAGATTCGGGAATTGGGCGTGGTTATCCGGATAGGTGAGGCGTACCGCAACAAAATCCACAAGAAAATCTTTATGGAGTACTCCCTCAAGATTTTTAATGGTGTCCTCCAAAGTGGATGAGGTAAATAAAGCCAGGGTGAGTTTGTGCATTTTTTGGAACAGATGATCGTTTTGCCGGGCGTTCCGTACAAATTCATCGCGTTGCCGGCTAAGCTTTTGATTTTTGCTCCTTAATACTTCCAATTGCTTGGTGACTAACGAAACTGCCGTCCCGCTGGAATGGGGAATCTGGATTTGTTCCAATACATCGGGATAATCGGCAAAAAAATCAGGATGTGTTGATAAATAACTCGCGACTTGTTCAGGGGTCAATAACACGGTTGGTTGGGGTTTTGGTTGTTTATCGCTCATAATCCAATATTTATTTTAGTGCGGATGCTCCGCGCAATTGACAGTGGTCCGTCATCTAATTTAAACCGAGGGTATGCTCCCCCGCCCAAAGTTGAGCAAGGGTTTCCCTTTCACGGACCAAATGAACCTGATCACCGTCGACCATGACTTCGGCGGGCCTTGGTCTGGAATTATAATTCGAACTCATGACCGATCCATAGGCGCCGCAGGAGCGAATGGCAAGAAGATCCCGAGCCGCTAAAGACAACTGGCGTTCCTTGCCGAGAAAATCCCCGGTTTCGCAAATCGGGCCGACAATATCCCAAATTTGGTCCGCCTTCCCTGAGGTCACGTTGATCGGAATGATCTCTTGCCACGCATTATAAAGTGCGGGGCGGATAAGGTCGTTCATAGCCCCATCGACAATGGCGAAATTTTTTCCTTGAGTGGGTTTCAAATATTCTACTCGGATGAGCAGGATACCCGCATTGCCGGCAATAGCCCGACCCGGTTCCAATAATATTTCGTAATTTTTATCCCCCAACCGTTGAAAAAGAGCCTTAGCATATTCGGCGGGTTCGGGGGGGGATTCGTTTTGATAGCGGATGCCTAAACCACCCCCCAAATCCAAATGATCGATATTGATGCCGTGGTTATACAGCTCATCCGCCAAACCGAGAACACGGTCCATAGCATCGAGAAATGGCGCCAACTCGGTGAGTTGTGAACCAATGTGGCAATCGACCCCGACAATTTGAAGATGGGATAAGGCCGCGGCCCTACGGTATTGCCGTAGCGCTTCACTAATATCGATTCCAAACTTATTTTCCTTAAGGCCGGTAGCGATATAGGGATGAGTATGGGCGTCGACATCGGGATTCACCCGTAACGAAACAGGCGCTTGGCATCCTAGTTCAACGGCGATTCGGTTGATACGCTCCAATTCGTCCGGAACCTCCACGTTAAAACAGCGAATGCCCACTTCCAACGCGCGGCGTATTTCGTCCTCCCTTTTCCCGACGCCGGAAAAAACAATCTTTTCAGGGTCGCCGCCAACGGTCAATACGCGTTCAAGCTCGCCCACCGAAACAATGTCAAAGCCAGAATTTAACCTGGCGAGAACATCAAGCACAGCAAGATTGGAATTAGCTTTGACCGCGTAACATATTAGGTGTGGGCGATCTTGAAAAGCTTGGTCAAACGCATGCCAATGCCTTTCCAGTGTTGCTCTGGAATATACATAACAGGGCGTGCCAAAGCGTTCGGCGATGTTTGCCAGTGGCACATCCTCGGCAAACAAGGCATCGCCTCGGTAACTAAAAAAATCCATGGAGTTATTCTTTTTCGTTTTGTTTTTCGGTTTCTTTTTCAGGTAGAAACAAGGGACCTTTCTGTCCGCAGCCGATTAACGAAGCGTTTAGCAAGCATACAATAATGAAAATTCGAATAAGCACAATTATTTGTTTCATTTCATACCTTTTAACACGGCTCAGTCCCCATACACCATTTTCGGCAGCCACGTCGCGAGCCCGGGCCAATAAGCTAGAATCCCCAACATCGCCAATTGGATTGCAATGAAGGGTACGACACCTTTGTAAATTTGCCCGGTGCTGATCTCTTTTGGCGCGACCCCCCGCAAATAAAACAAAGCAAAACCGAAGGGTGGCGTCAGGAAAGAGGTTTGAAGGTTCAAGGCAATCATCACTCCCAACCAGACCGGATCGACATCCATCATCAATAATACAGGACCGACGATAGGAACGACGACGAAGGTGATTTCGATAAAGTCCAGCACGAACCCGAGGACAAACATGACCAGCATGACAATGAATACCGTCCCGAATGTTCCACCGGGCAAATCCGACAACAATTCGGTCACCAATTCATCACCACCGAAGCCTCGAAAAACCAAAGAGAAAACCGACGCCCCGATAAGGATTAAGAATACCATAGAGGTCACTTGAGTGGTGCTGATGGCTACTTCGTGCGCCCGTGCGAGATTGAACTCTCCGCCACCTATGGCCAGCAGTATCGCACCAACCGCCCCAACTGAAGCAGCTTCGGTTGGGGTGGCCAAGCCCCCTATAATCGAGCCCAGAACAGCGACAATCAACGATAAAGGCGGTAACAGTCCTTTCACGATGCGTATACCGAGACTCTGGCGGTTTGTGGCCACTTCCACATTGAGGATTGCTGGCATGGTGTCGGGCTGCAGCCACCCTTTTATGACCAGATACACAAGGTAGAGAACAACAAGGCTTAGTCCGGGGATCAATGCTCCGGCAAATAAATCACCAACCGATACGGTTTCCGGGGCGAATATTCCCATATCAAGCTGGGCCTGCTGATAGGCGGAGGAAATAACATCGCCTAGCAAAACCAGCACAATGGACGGTGGGATAATTTGACCTAAAGTGCCTGAAGCGCATATTGTGCCTGCCGCTAGCGCCGGATCGTAGTTATGGCGTAACATCGTGGGCAGGGACAACAACCCCATAGTGACGACGGTTGCGCCGACAATCCCAGTACTGGCAGCCATCAACATACCGACGAGAGTGACTGAAATACCAAGGCCGCCACGAACGGCGCCAAAAAGCTCGGCCATGGTCTCGAGCAGGTTTTCGGCCACCTTGGAGCGTTCCAGCATAACCCCCATAAAAACAAACAAGGGTACGGCAATCAGGGTGTTGTTGTTCATGATGCCATACAGCCGGTTCGGTAGCGCCGTTAAGAAAGCAGCATCAAATACTTCCAGATGGATCCCCCACAACGCAAATCCTAAGGCCGTACCGGCCAAAGAAAAAGCCACTGGGAAACCCGACAAAAGCACCAAAAAAACGGCGAGAAACATCCACAGAGCAAGTGTCGATTCCATCCTAATGCCTGTCAATTCCGGGTCGGCCCACCGCGGTTAGAAATGATCGCAAGGCTAGCGCCAGACCCTGTAATAACAATAATCCGGCCATGATTGGAATCGTGCTCTTAATCAGATACAGACCGGGTAAACCACCCGCCTCCCGTGATCCTTCCTGAATGGCCCAGGATACTTCGACATACTCCCAACTGCTCCAAAGAATATAAACGCAAAAGGGCATCAATAGGATTATCGTGCCGAAAAAATCGATCCAAGCTCGGAATTTTTTTCCAAGGCGTTGATAAATAATGTCCACGCGCACGTGTTTCTCGTGTTTTAAGGTAAAAGCGATTCCCAGCATGAATACCAAAGCATGCATGTAAAGCACCGATTCCTGCATGGCGATCCAACCCAGATCAAAAACATAACGCAACACCACAATCAGAAAAGTGGTCAACACCATGACTAAAGTCAGCCAGGCAATAGATTTGCCAATCCAATCATTGAGCCAGTCGATAGTGTTCGCTATCGAATGACATATTTTTATTATTGAGTTCATGTTGTTGGGAGGGTAGATTAGTGGGACATTCTAACTTTAATAAAAGCTATGGACCTAATTTTTTAGGCGGTAATGGATAATCAGTGTTAACCGAATCTATTGTTGTAGGTTAATTAAGGTTTAAACAATGCGATTATTAAACCGAAAAACAATTTGATGATAAAAGATGTGGGAAACAGTCGAACAATTTATTTCATCAGCTATAGGTCAGCGTTTCCGTATAGACGCAAAAATACCGGTGGAGGGCGGTTGTATTCATGCCGCCTATCGAATCAGTGGAGAAGGTAAGTATTATTTCGTAAAATCCAATCGTCCTGAACTCGCATGGATGTTTGAAGCCGAAGCTTTGGCCTTGGGTGAAATTATTGCCACGAAAACCGTCCGAGCGCCGAAGCCTTTATGTTGGGGCGGTACGGAAGATTCATCTTTTCTTGTTTTGGAATGGCTTTCCCTGCGCTCTCACAACCCGAATTGTGACCGAATGCTTGGATGTCAGCTAGCGGAAATGCATCGGCGTGCGCAACCTTATTTTGGCTGGTGGCGGGACAATGCTATTGGTTCAACAAAACAAACCAATACCGCCAACGAAGAATGGGTTGAATTTTGGTTAACCCAACGCTTGGGTTTTCAGTTGGAATTGGCGGAAAATAACGGCTATTCCGGGGATATTCAGAGGATAGGTCATGAATTAATGGAGGAGTTAAAAAGTTTTTTTACCGGTTATCAACCTGACCCATCATTGCTTCACGGCGATTTGTGGGGCGGCAATTTCGCAATGGACGAATTGGGTTCGCCGGTCGTTTTTGATCCGGCCAGTTACTACGGCGACCGCGAGGCGGATATTGCCATGACCGAACTATTCGGAGGTTTCGGAACGGAATTTTATGCTGCTTACAATGACTCTTTTCCTCTAGATCCGGGTTATTCAACCCGCAAAACACTCTATAACCTCTACCACATATTGAATCATCTTAATCTTTTCGGGGGAGGTTATTTAACTCAGGCTCAGTCGATGATCGATGAGCTACTTGCCGAATTAAGGTAACCGTTCACGGTTTCCGATTTTGATCAAGGATACATAGCAAATGTCTGAATCTCTCTACGTCCTGGCCGAGCAAGTGGGGAAAACGTTGGCAGCCCACGATCAAAAGCTAGTGACAGCTGAATCGTGTACGGGTGGCTGGGTGGCCCAGTCGATAACCGATATTTCAGGAAGTTCGGCATGGTTTGACCGGGGATTTGTAACCTATAGCTACGAAGCCAAGCAAGAGATGCTGGGCGTAAACCGAAAAACCATCGAGGATTTTGGCGCCGTAAGCGAAGAATGTGTGATTGAAATGGTTCAAGGCGCCTTAAAAAATAGCCACGCGGACAGTGCACTAGCGGTTACTGGGATAGCCGGACCCGATGGCGGCTCATATGACAAACCCGTCGGCATGGTTTGGTTTGGCTGGTTAATAACCGGAGGCCAATGTACAACCTTGCGTCGGCGGTTTTCAGGAGATCGGGAAGCGGTGCGCCAACAGGCGGTGGACCAAGCTTTGCGCGGCGTACTGGATCTATTTTAGTCAGTCGTGAACGACACTATGATGAAAAGTAAGCCTCGTTTGTTCGTCGCATTATGGCCCGATGCTGAGGTCAGAAAAGCAATATTGGATGTCTCGGGTAGCTTTCGGAGCCCAATCAACACAGAACGAATAAGGTTAGCGCGCCAAGCGATACTTGACGTACTACCCTTATTTCATTAGCAATTATTCACTTTGGCTGTTTGACGGTTCTTAGATACGGCTTTACCGTATTCCAGCCATCCGGGAACATTGTTTCGGCCTCTTCATTGGAAACGGCAGGGACGATAATTACATCTTCCCCCTCTTTCCAATTGACCGGGGTGGCTACTTTGTGTTTTGCGGTTAACTGCATGGAATCGATGACCCGTAAAATCTCATCGAAATTACGACCCGTTGTCATGGGGTACGTTAACATCAATTTTATCTTTTTATCCGGGCCAATAATAAATACTGATCGAACTGTCGCATTTGTCATCGCCGTGCGCCCTTCCGATGTGCCTTTTTCCTGGGCAGGTAGCATGTTATATGATTTTGCAACCGCTAAATCACTATCCCCTATCATTGGGTAATTAACAACGTGTCCTTGTGTTTCTTCTATATCCTTAGCCCATTCAGTATGGTTTTCTACCGGGTCAACACTTAAACCAATAATTTTACAATTCCTCCTGGTGAATTCGGGTTCCAAGCCAGCCATATAACCTAATTCGGTGGTACAAACAGGCGTAAAATCTTTTGGATGTGAAAATAAAAGGCCCCAGCTATCACCTAACCATTCATGGAAATTGATTTCCCCGTGGGTGGTTTGGGCCGTGAAGTTAGGGGCTTCGTCGTTGATTCTAAGTGACATAATGTTATCCTGATTTGATTGAACGAGTTAGTATCTAGAGAAGTGGACCCCTCCGATTGGACTGTCCTCTCGGAGAGTCCACTTCTGTTCTATAGTACGCTTTCAATTACAGCCTGCAAGTCCTTGGATTTCGGTGAAGTAAAGTTGCTAAAGTGCTCCACGACATTTCCTTTGCTATCCAGCACGTATTTATTAAAATTCCAAGTCGGCGCCTTAGTTTGTTTCGCCAACTCCTTGAAAAGAGGATGCGCCGCACTGCCTTTTACGGAAACGGGTGAGAACATGGTAAACGTGACGCCATAGTCGAGGTAGCATACTTGGGCGGTCTTTTCTTCGTCGTCGGCCTCTTGTCCAAAATCATCGCTTGGAAAACCCAGTACCACCAAGCCTTTTTCGGTGTATTTCTTGTGCAGCGCCTCCAAGCCTTTAAATTGCGGGGTGAACCCACAGTGGCTGGCGGTATTGACGATCAACATGGGTTTCCCCGAAAACGCTTCACAAAGATTTATGGTTTCATCGGACCGCAGTTTTCGAACTTCTACATTCAGATGCGCCGGGCAATCGGCAAACGCCGCACCTTGTATGAATGAACAAACGATAAATATATAAAAAGCAATAATAATCTTCTTCACGGTAGACACTCCAGATTTAATTAACGAACTATAAAAAGAACAATCGGTTGGTTTATCGCCATCTACAACGATAGCGAATCCCACATTTCATCGACCTTGGATTTGACTTCCTCGGACATACTAATGGGTTTTCCCCATTCGCGGGTGGTCTCACCGGGCCATTTGTTGGTGGCGTCGAAGCCGATTTTGGACCCGAGCCCGGAAACCGGTGAGGCGAAGTCCAAATAGTCGATGGGTGTATTTTCCAAGAGAGTGATGTCCCGGGCTGGATCCATGCGCGTGGTCATTGCCCAAACTACATCCTTCCAGTTACGGACGTCAACATCATCGTCGGTGACTATGACAAACTTGGTGTACATGAATTGCCGCAAAAAAGACCAAACACCAAACATAACCCGCTTGGCATGTCCGGGAAACTGCTTTTTCATACTGACAATCGCAAGGCGGTACGAACAGCCCTCCGGGGGGAGATAAAAATCGCTAATTTCCGGAAACTGTTTTTGCAGAATCGGAACGAACACTTCGTTTAAGGCGACACCGAGAATCGCCGGTTCGTCGGGTGGACGCCCGGTATAGGTGCTGTGATAAATTGGTTTTTCTCGCTGAGTAATCCGCTCTATAGTAAATACAGGAAATTCTTCGACTTCGTTGTAGTACCCTGTGTGGTCGCCAAAAGGACCTTCCCGAGCCGTATCGCCAGGATAGATAAAACCTTCCAAGACGATTTCGGCCGATGCAGGTGCCTGTAAATCGCTTGTCAAGCAACGGACCAGCTCGGTTCTGCTACCTCGTAATAAGCCAGCGAAAGCGTATTCGGACAGTGCATCGGGAACCGGGGTGACGGCGCCAAGTATGGTGGCGGGATCCGCGCCCAAAGCAACCGTTATGGGAAACGGTTCTCCCGGGCGAGCTTCCTGCCAATCCTTGAAATCCAGAGCGCCACCGCGATGGGCAAACCAACGCATGATCACCTTATTTTTGGCAATAACCTGTTGCCGGTAAATACCTAGGTTTTGACGCTCTTTGCGCGGGCCCTTGGTAATCACCAGTGCCCAGGTGATCAGCGGCGCCGCATCATCGGGCCAGCAGGTTTGAATTGGATAGCGGCCTAAATCGATTTGATCGCCCGCGAGGATGACCTCTTGACACGGCGCCGATTTGACAATTTTTGGCGCCATGAAAAGCACTTGTTTAAAAATCGGAAGTTTTTGCCAGGCATCCTTCATACCTTTGGGCGGATCCGGTTCTTTCAAATAGGCCAGCAGTTTTCCGATTTCCCGCAGTGCGGTGACCGAGTCTTTTCCCATACCCATAGCGACACGGCGTGGGGTGCCGAAAAGATTGGCAAGTAGAGGAATTGTCGATCCTTTCGGGTTCTCGAAGAGGATTGCGGGCCCTTCGCGCTTTAGCGTCCGATCACAAATCTCGGTGACCTCTAAATACGGGTCAACTTCAACACTAACCCGTTTGAGTTCGCCTTTTTTTTCCAGTTGAGCGATGAAATCCCTGAGATCTTTATATTTCATAAAGCAATTTTAATTCTAGAAAACACTAGTTGGTAATGCCGCTGTGACGCAACAGGGCGTCAATTTTAGGCTCCCTGCCTCTAAAGTTGACGAACAATTCTTCAGCGTCTCGGCTTCCGCCTTTTTCAAGGATATTGGTCAGAAAGGATTGGCCGGTGTCCGCATCGAAAACCCCATTTTCTTCAAACATTGAGAAAGCATCGCTCGAAAGCACTTCAGCCCACTTATAGCTGTAATAACCGGCGCCATATCCGCCCGCGAAAATATGGGCGAACCCATGGGCGAAACGGTTAAATGAAGGGGGTTTCAAGACGGCTACCCGGTCACGAACTTGTCCGATGATTTCATATATACGTCCGCCTTTTTCCGGATCGTATTCAAGGTGGATGCGAAAATCGAACAGCGCGAATTCAAGCTGGCGGACCATCTGCATACCGGATTGGAAATTTTTCGCCGCCAACATTTTTTTAAACATATTATCGGGCAAGGGTTCGTGACTTTGATAATGCCCTGAAATGAGCGCCAAGGCTTGTTTTTCCCAACACCAGTTTTCCATGAATTGACTCGGTAGCTCCACGGCGTCCCATTGCACACCATTGATTCCGGAAACACCGAGATAATCCACACGGGTTAACATATGATGCAAACCATGTCCGAACTCGTGGAACAGCGTTATCACTTCTTCATGCCGAAGTAGCGCTGGGTCGTTGCCAACGGGTGGTGTAAAATTACACACAAGATAAGCCACTGGGGTTTGCACGGAATCCACTGTTTTCTTCCGGGTTTTGCATTCATCCATCCAGGCGCCCCCGCGCTTTTTTGAGCGGGCATAGAGGTCTAGATAAAAACGGCCGCGCAGTTCGCCGTTCCGGTCGTTGATCTCAAAAAACTTAACATCCGGATGCCAGATATCGACATCGTATCTTTCACTGATTTGAAGACCATAAAGTTTTTCAACAACCGCGAATAGTCCCGGAAGAACCCGGGTTATCGGAAAATAAGCTTTGACTTCCTCCTGGGAAAGATCGAATTGATGCTGGCGAAGTTTTTCGGAAAAATACCCAATGTCCCATGCTTCGAGAGTTTTTAGACCGTATTGTGTTTCGGCGAACTCGCGAAGTTCCTCAAGATCTTTGCGGGCATAGGAAAGTGATCGTTCGGCAAGATCGTTTAAGAAGGAGACAACCTGATCGGGGGTGTTTGCCATCTTAACCGCCAAGGAGAGTTCGGCATAGTTTTGGAAACCCAAGAGCCGGGCTTTTTCATGACGAAGCCGGAGAATTTGCTCGATTATTGCTGAATTGTCCCACTGCCCGGCGTGTGGACCCTGATCGGAAGCCCGGGTTGAATACGCTTCGTACATCTCCCGCCTCAAATCACGGTTTTCGGCATAGGTCATCACAGCCATATAGCAGGGAATTTCCAGATTCAACAACCAACCATCTTGTTTCTCTTTGTCGGCTGCCTGCTCGGCCAACATAAGAGCGGATTTGGGCAGACCCGATAAAGCATCTTCATCTTTAAGCAGTTTTGTCCAAGCATTAGTAGCATCAAGTAAATGATCTGAAAACTGGCTGGAAAGTTTTGAAAGTTGTTGTTCGATTTCTTTAAATCGTTTCTGTCTATCCGCATCCAGATCAACACCGGAAAGACGAAAATCCCGAAGCGCGTTATCGATGATTTTTTGCTGGGCGATATCAAGAATGGGGTATTCATCGCTTTCCGCGATTGCTTTGTAAGCATCGTAAAGCTTGGCGTTTTGGCCTACTTCAGTCCAATAGTCGCTTAATAAAGGTAAACATTCGTTATAAGCATCACGCAATGCGTCCGTGCTGATCACCGAATTCATATGGCTTACCGGAGACCAAGATTTGTTGAGCCGGTCATGGAGGTCTTCTAGAGTATTTATCAGATTTTTCCAGCTATAGTCCGAATTTGATGAAAGCAGTTTTTCCGTGGCATTCCGGCTTTCTTCCAACAATTGTGAAATTGCCGGAATGATATGATCGGGCTTGATCTCGGGAAAAGGGGGCAACGACTGTTCTTGGATTAAAGGATTGGTCATAATATGTTTTATTGAAACGGGGTTCTCTGCTTTTGATTATATCAAACGCAGAATTTCGGTCAGATACTCGACTTCGTAATTTTTTCACAGGTAAGTAAATGACAGTTCGAAATTTTCAAGGCAAAAATCCCAAAATTGGGAATTCAGTTTTCATCGATGACAGTGCCGAAGTCATCGGCGATGTATCACTCGATGACCATGTGTCAGTATGGCCCGGCACGATAATACGGGGTGATGTGTGTTCCATAGTAATAGGTGCGGGAACCAACGTGCAGGACTGCTCTGTTTTACACGGCACTCACGACGGTCCTTACTCTCCAGGAGGTTTCCCGCTTTTGATTGGTCAAGGTGTGACAATAGGTCACCGGGCCGTCGTTCATGCCTGTACCGTCGGCGATTTTTGTTTGATCGGGATCGGCGCCATTTTGATGGATGGCGTAGTCGTAGAAGATGAGGTAATTATTGGCGCGGGAGCGCTTGTACCGCCGGGAAAACGTTTGGACAAGCGCAGTTTATATGTAGGCTCCCCGGTTAAAAAAGTACGGGCGTTAAGCGAGAAGGAATTGTCTTTTTTGAGGTATTCGGCGGAGCATTATCAGAAGCTGAAGGATGTGTATCTACAGACTGGTTAGAGCCTACCCATATTGGTTTGCTAAATTTATCGAGAGGGAAAATAATGATACAGTCTGAAAAAGTTAAACAACTTCAAGTATGGTTAGAACATAATAATGAAATTGATTTGGCTATCTTATTTGGTTCTTACGCAAAAGGGACCCAAACTTCCCATAGTGATTTAGACCTGGCGATCCAATTGGTTTCGGATTCAAGTATAAAAGCAAAACAAAAGCTGGATTATATTGAACGGATTGGAAACTTTCTATTGGTAAATATTGACCTGATTGATTTAAAAAGGGTCGGGCAACCATTGTTTTCCCAGATTATGAAATACGGAATACTGTTGAAAGGTGAGCAAACGCAATACGCGGAAATAGCGATTAAGAACATCAATACAGCACAAGATTTCTTGCCCTATATTCAGCGAATGATGGCTGAAAGAAGGAAGCATTGCCTGTCAAATGGATAAACTGATACTCGAAAAAAAGATAGACTCTATTCTTAGGTGCTTAAATAGAATTCGTGACCGGCTTCCAAAAAGTGAGTCAGAATTTATAGAGGATTATGATGCACAGGATGTTGTCATTCTCAATCGGACTCGTGCTGTCCAGCTCAGTGTTGATATCGCCACACACCTACTGGCGACCACTAACCAGCCGGTACCCACAACTATGGTAGAGGCCTTTGTCAGTCTGGAACGTATAAAAATTATTATACCTGCAATTGCGGACAAAATGAAAAGATCAGTCGGCTATCGTAATGTTGCTGTACACAATTATGATGACATTGATTTATCCATTACCTACATGATAGCGCGTCTACATCTGAGTAATTTCAAGGACTTTATTAAGCAGGTTTTGGACTATGAAGAGCGAATATCTTTCCCTAAAGATCGAGGTTAAAGCTAACACACTGATTTTGGGTCAAACCACGAGCCCCAAACATGTAGGAACAAAAGCGGAAAAGGCCGATATTCAACCGCCGAAAAGTCCACGCAACCACCCCAGGAAACCCCCGCTTTTCTGTGTTGCTTCCGGTTCATGTGTAGCTTCTGGTTTAGGTATACTTTCCGGCTCAGGCGTAGCTTCCGGTTCAGGCGTAGATTCGGATATGACTGGAGGAGGAGATGATTCCGCGGGAGATGGTGTATCGGAAACAAGCTCCTCTGCTGACACATCGGCGTGTTCCAGCATACAGCACACCAAGGTCGTTTGATAATGCCGCGCAAGCACCGACTCTGCTGGAGGGTCGCCATTCTCTTCCTCGTAGATAGATAAAAATGCTGATATATAGTGGCGCCTGAGTGAGGAATCAGTTGGAATTGATCCATATGGATAATTATCGTTGGTGCTCATTCGTTACTACCCCCTGGAAATTTAAAGGATTAACACTGCTGATTGTAGATATTTAGCACAAAATTCTCAACCTCGCCCAAACTTTTAACTAGGAGGCTGTCCGAAAATAGGGGCCGTAGCGAGGGAAAGCGGTTTATGGGTTCTGATATACTGAACGCCATCCAAAAATTACAACAAGTCTTGAGATCATGAACTGGAACGTTTACTTATCGGGAGAAATTCATAGCGACTGGCGCCGGAAGATTGAAATGGGGCTTAATCAAGCTGATTTACCCGTCACTCTTTTTGCGCCGGTGACCGAGCATAGCGCAAGTGATGATTGTGGTGACAATCTTTTGGGAAAAGAAGAGTTACCGTTTTGGAAAGATCATAAAGCATCAAAAATTAATTCCATAAGAACGCGGACGCTGATCGAAAAAGCCGATGTCGTTGTGGTGCGGTTTGGAGATAAATTTCGCCAATGGAACGCTGCTTTCGACGCCGGTTACGCGTCGGCATTAGGCAAATCGATAATTACAATACACGATCCTGAATTGACCCATGCACTGAAGGAAGTGGATGCCGCGGCTCTGGCGGTTGCGCAAACGCCAGAGCAGATTGTTGAAATTATGAAATATGTCATTAACGGCTAAATTTGGCAAATATTCCCGATAAATCAGCAATCTGGCCCAGAATTTCATGGCAAAAATAAAAAACGAAACCCAGCTCATCAAGAAGGCGTTGGAGGTTGCTGAACGCTATGCAAAAAACCGCGGTTATGCTGAGTTTAAGGCGACCGACTCATCAAAAGAAAAAGTGGAATGCGTCTATCGACTCCTGGTCCACGACAAGCTCATCCAACCCCTGGCCGGCGATCAGGAAAATGGACCCAATATGCGTTATAAGTTGGCCTTATGGATTTCCCGCCTGTTGCCGGAAGACGACCCGCTGCTGAAATAGGGCATCTGTTTGCGGTCGTTTACTTAATTTTATTTCTTAAACGATATTGATGCCACCGTCTCAAAGTGATGGGTTGAGGGAAAAAGGTCCAACAAAGCGATTTCGTTAATGACGAATTTACCCTCTAAATTCCTTAGATCTCTGACCAAGGTCGCTGGATGACAACTGACGTAAATCAACTTTTTAGGTTTAAACTTTTTAACCCAGTGATATAAGTTAATAAATCCCTTTCTCGGCGGATCGAGCAACAATACATCAAAACGGCGCTGCTTACATTTCGTCCGAAAATCGCGCAATGCGGACGGGTCGAACAGGTCCAGTCGAATAAAATTTTCATCGTTATTTATCGGTGAGTTATCAACCCTAACGCACTCCACCTTGTTTTCGTGTTGGGGTATCCGTGAAAGGTTGCCATCACCTACAAACAACTCGAGAACCGAAGTAAACTCCGTCCGTTGTAAATGCTCAAAAACAGTGTTCCGCAATGCAGTGTTCATCGCATCGAATACTTGTGAAAAGCCACCGTGCGCATAGGGTTTATCCCACTGCACATTTAAATCACCACGATTAAAATACAATTCGCAATGGCCATTGCCCCGGTGTTCGGTACTCCAACTCCTATCGGTGTATAAGGCCTCAAAGGCTGGGCGCAGCTCATCTCGAATAATTTTACAGGCTGGAATTTCAATAATCTCATCGTTCAGCCCGTCGATCAATCCGATGGATTTCCCACGATAATGGAGTTGTATCCGGTTTCGATAGCCCAGCCTTTTTGGCGCTTTCACTACCTTAATCCGTTTTTTGTCGTAGTTAAGATTTTTCAGATATTTATCCAGTGTCGATTTCTTATAGTTAATTTCATCGCCGTAGCCGGTATGCAGATAGTGACACCCCGGACATTGTCCAAAATGCACGCATTGTGGATCAACTCGATTTCCAGCGGTTTTTTCCAGAGCAACCATTTTGGCAAAGCGAACGCCCTTTTTTGCCTTGATCAGCTTTGCGGTACCGGTTTCGCCCGGAAGGGTTTTAGAAATAAAAGTAACCTTAAGGTTATCCTTGAACACACCTTGAGCTAAAGAATCCATCTGTTGGATCTCAAAAGAAATCGTACCTTTTTGGTGATTTTTGTGTTTGATGATTAGACTCTTTAAATTCGACACAAGGACGTTATTATGACACCACTAATAAAAATATCCGTTAACTGTTAACCGTAAACGGTTTTAAATAAAGCTAATCTCGTTCTTGATTGAAAGGTTCGTTTTAATCCGTTTTTGTAGACTCCGCGCTGTCCCAGCGCTACGCGTTTCCGCCGCGATTATATTCAAAGGTTTTCTCACATATTAGCGCGGCTATTCCCAATAAATCAGCAGTTTGGCCTAGAATTTCATGGCAAAAATAAAAAACGAAACCCTGCCCGTCAAGAAGGCGTTAGAGGTTGCTGAACGCTATGCAAAAAACCGCGGCTACGCTGAATTTAAGGCGACTGACTCATCAAAAGAAAAGGTGGGATGTGTTTATAGACTACTGGTTCACGACAAGCTAATTCAACCTCTGGCCGACGATCAGGAAAATGGACCCAATATGCGGCACAAGTTGGCGTTATGGCTTTCCTGCCTGTTGCCGGAAGATGACCCGCTACTGAAATAGTTAAATAGAGTCGCCCATCGCCAGAGGTGGCGGCTTAGTCCAACAACATTTAGTGCGCCAAGCGAAGCTTGGTGCTTCTTGCCGGGTGCAAGTCCCGGTCGGGAGAGGGATCAGGATGATTTCTCGTAAGGGTTAACCACCCACCCGTATCGAGTGTTGCGCCTCTCACGGATAGCGTTGCAAAGGGTATGGAAACTGTCGTACACGTGAACAACAGAGGTGAAGCGTACACAGAGAATCTTGTAGGCCAGAGGGGTGTCCGTACCGCCCTGAAGCGAAATGAGCCTCGTTAATGTTGCAAAGAGCAGATGACGACAGTGTTAAATGGCTGGAAGTCAATACAGAGGGATCGTGAGTCAATACCGTGGATGAGATAGTGTGGCACTGCCGGGAAACCAGGCAGCCAACAGAGAAAACAAACATCGTCCTAAGGTATTGGCAAGGTGAGATCCCCTAGGATCTGTCGGGGTCAAAGCGCCTGGCATGCAAAAAGAGAAGCATCAGGAACTTGGGAGACCCCATCGGCTCCTGGAAGCGAGGTAAGGTATGCGGTTATTGAGGCACGTCAGGGGAAACCCGGAAACGGAACTGGACCGAAATCTAAACGTTGCTTGCCGGGGAAGCTATCCTGACCGAGAAGGGAGGGCGGCTGGAAGTGCGTGGGGAGTCAGACTGGTTCATAGTACTCTGAGCACGGGAAAGCCGTGTACATGGGGAAGGGGCCAGCAAAGTTACGCAGCCTGCAAAGGACACTTCATCCAGACACGAAGGGCTGGACCATGAAGCCAACCTCCCTGCAGGGAATAGCGAACAAAGCGGCATTGGACAAAGTCCATCGATTCCGGAACCTGTTTGGAATGCTGACGGTAGGATTTCTGCAATGGAGTTGGCAATTTGTCAACCAGCGAGCGGCCAGTGGAGTAGACCGCAAAGATGCACGGAGCTATCAGGAAAACCTACGAGAAAACATCGAAGGATTGGTGAAAGCAGTTCAGGGGGGATGGTATCGGGCCAAACTGGTGCTCAGAAAGTATATCCCCAAACTCAACGGGAAGTTGAGACCCTTGGGGATACCTGCCATAGCGGACAAACTATTACAGATAGGGGTATCCAAGCTACTGGAAGCGATCTACGAACAGGATTTTCTGGGATGTAGCTACGGCTACCGGCCTGGAGTTGGAGCACACGATGCCATCAAAGACCTGAGCGCAGCGCTGAGAAGCGGACGCTATCACTACTTGGTAGAGGCGGACATCCGAGGCTTCTTCGACAATATCGATCATGAAAAACTGATTGAGTTACTGGAGCTGAGGATTGATGACAAACCCTTCTTACGGTTAATACGCAAACGGTTGAAGGCAGGCATACTGGAGCCGGATGGCGCGGTGAACTACCCTGAAAAGGGCTCGCCTCAGGGTGGTATAGTTTCACCAATACTCGCCAATATCTATCTTCACTATGCTTTAGATGTGTGGTTTGAACAGACCGTCAAGGCGCGATGCCAAGGGGCAGCGTACCTGTGCCGGTATGCGGACGACTTTGTCTGCGCCTTCGCGCTTGAAGCCGATGCCGAGCGATTTTACAATGCGCTTGGACTGCGGTTAAGCACGTTTGGATTAGAGGTTGCAGCGGAGAAAACGAACCTGATTCGGTTCAGTCCGGTCAAATGGAGAGCCAGCGGCGCCTTTGTATTCTTGGGATTTGAGTTTCGATGGGCACTTGGGCGCTGGTGCAAGCCTGTGATCAAGCGACGCACGGATCGGAAGAAATACCGTGCCGCCCTAGCCAACTTCCAGGTGTGGTGCCGTAAACACTGCCGGTTGCCGAAGAAGACTCTATTTGCGAAGCTGAATTCAAAGCTGCGTGGATATTACAACTACTACGGTATCCGAGGTAACTATGACAGTATGTATGATTTCTATTATCATGTGACTCGCATTCTTTTCCGAGCATTAAACCGTCGGAGTCAGCGTCGGAGCTACAACTGGAAAGGATTTACCGAGCTTATCAAAGTTTTCAAACTCCGGAAACTACGCATATGCCACAGCTTTTGAGCAACAGAATTAAGGTGTCGCCCGATGTGCGAAGCGAGTAACTTTGAGGAGCCCGTGCGGTAGTTCCGCATGCGGGGATCTGTACGGGGGAGGTCGGGTAACTGGCCGTCCTACCGTGATTACGTCACGCGGCAATGATTCGCGAAAACCTTGAGTTTTGCTCACGCGCGACGTATAAATGCTTAGATGTTAGCCTTTAAAACATGTCCCTTTAGTTGTACAACTAAAGCTCGCTTATTATACTTTACTCTTACGTAGTTAAAGAGAGGTAAAGATGCGTATTATTTCATTTACAGAAGCTAGAAATGGTCTTAAAGCAGTTTTAGATCAAGTCGTTAATGATGCAGACTGTACAGTGATAACAAGACGAAATAGTGAAGATGCGGTGGTAATGTCATTAGATTATTATGATAGCCTGATGGAAACAGTGTATTTATTAAAATCACCTGCAAATGCTGAGCATCTACAAAAGTCTATTGAGCAGTTTAATCAAGGAAAAGTGAAAGAAAGAGAGCTAATGAGTGAATAGGGGTTTAGCTTGGACGGAAGAATCTTGGTCGAATTATTTATATTGGCAAACACAAAACAAAAAAACACTTAAGCGTGTTAATAAATTAATTGAAGCCGTAAAACGGCAACCATTCGAAGGTATTGGTAAGCTAGAACCATTGAAAGAAAACTTATCGGGATTTTGGTCTCGTCGAATAGATGATACTCATCGACTTATTTATGCTATTACCGATGAGTATATTACTATCCTTTCATGTCGATACCACTATTCACAAAAAGGCTAACCATCGCATCAACATGGAAAAAAAGCAGCTACGTTCGTTCCTCACTACGCTTCTTTTTTCCAGTTATGCAGGTCGTTATGTTTCCTTCAGCACCGGAATCAGGCCAGCTTTTCTACAAAAGGGATGAAGTCACGATCTTGGAATAGCAAAGGAATTTTGTTATCGAGAGAAAACATGGCGATGATTACATCAGTCGTACACCTGATGGTAATACCCTTTTTTCGCAACCCTCGGAAGTTAGTCACGCACTTTATCACCATGCTGACCGAACATTTCGAATTGTTCGAGTGTACCTAACGTGGTTTTCGCCCTTTGGTAATCTTTGTCACTTCTGAACCCCTGCAGTATCTCCAAAAGAATCAAATCACCAATAACTACGGAGAAAAAAGGGGGGTGCTACCATTTTTGCAAGATTGGGTATACTCCACCGATGCTGAGAATAGCTCGAACCGTTTTTGCAGGACTTCCGCACCACATTACACAGCGAGGCAATCGTCGCGACGATGTGTTTTTTCTTGTTGAAGATCGAGAGACCCAATAAAGGGTAGCGTCCCCTTTTCCCTCCGTTGCTCCGGAATAGGCGGTCATGATCAATCAGAATGAGCGGTCACGTTCGAGCGGAATACACAATTACCAGTGACACAATCAATCCCCTGCTGTATCCTCCCTCCGTTTATATACTCAAATTTGAATGACCCGGATGGAAGAATTATATAAGCCTTTGGAAATCGAAGAATCGGCGCAGCGCGCTTGGGAGGAAGCACGGGTATTTTGTGTCAGTGAGGATCCGGGAAAAGAAAAATACTATTGTTTGTCGATGTTCCCTTATCCCAGTGGTCGGTTGCATATGGGACATGTCCGCAATTACACCATCGGCGACGTGATCAGCCGTTACCAACGGATGCAGGGGAAAAATGTACTTCAACCCATGGGGTGGGATGCTTTTGGATTGCCCGCAGAAAACGCGGCGATTGAGCGTAACGTTCATCCGGCGGATTGGACTTACGAAAACATCGATTATATGCGAGACCAACTCAAGCGCTTGGGCTTCGGTTACGATTGGGATCGTGAGTTGGCCACCTGCGATCCGGACTATTATCGCTGGGAGCAATGGTTGTTCCTGCAACTGTTAGAAAAAGGGCTGGTATATAAAAAGACGTCACCGGTTAATTGGTGTCCTAAAGACACGACGGTCCTGGCCAATGAACAAGTGATCGAGGGGTGTTGCTGGCGTTGCGATACACCGGTTGAACGCAAGGAGATCTCACAGTGGTTTATGCGGATTACGGCTTATGCCGATGAGCTATTGCGGGAACTGGAACGGCTCGATGGGTGGCCTGAACAGGTTCGGACCATGCAGGCGAATTGGATTGACCGTTCGGAGGGCGTGGAAATGGATTTTAGGGTGTACGGCATGGATGATCCCCTTAGGGTTTATACGACACGTCCGGATACTTTGATGGGTGTCACCTATCTTGCTGTAGCCGCTGAACATCCCCTGGCCCAAATGGCCGCGGGGGACGATCCGGGGCTTATAGAATTTATCGATTCGTGTAAACAGACCGAATCGTCGGAGTTGGCTCTGGAAACCATGGGAAAACGTGGGATTTTTTCCGGATTGACCGCCGAACACCCGATTACCCGTGAACAGGTACCGGTTTGGATCGCTAATTTCGTATTAATGGGATACGGGACGGGGGCGGTGATGTCCGTTCCAGGCCACGACCAAAGAGATTATGAGTTCGCCAGGAACTACGAAATCCCCATTAAACAGGTTATTTTTTCGAAAAGTGATACGGATGACGATATTTCCGCAAGAGCCTTTGTAGAAAAAGGCATTTTAAAAAATTCGGGTGAATTCGATGGATTGACATCTGAAAAGGCTTTTGACGCAATCGCCAACAAACTGCAAGAACTTGGAAAAGGTGAGCGGAAAACCAATTTTCGTCTGCGGGATTGGGGGGTTTCCCGGCAGCGGTATTGGGGGGCGCCAATTCCGGTGATTTATTGCATGGACTGCGGCACGGTCCCCGTTCCGGAAGATCAATTGCCAGTGGAGCTTCCCAAGGACGTTGACTTATCGGGTACCGGGTCACCGCTTGCGAGGCATGAGGCTTTCATAAACACTCCCTGTCCCAAGTGTCACAAAAAAGCCAAACGGGAAACCGATACTTTCGATACCTTTATGGAGTCGTCCTGGTATTTTGCCCGCTATGCATCGGCGGACAACGAGCAATCCATGTTGGATTCCAGGGCCGATTACTGGCTGCCCGTGGACCACTATATCGGTGGGATAGAACACGCGATTTTGCATTTGCTGTATGCCCGTTTCTACAATAAGTTGTTGCGAGACGAAGGCTTGATCAATTGCGGCGAGCCCTTTAAAAATCTTTTGACCCAGGGCATGGTGTTGAAAGATGGTGGCAAAATGTCAAAATCCAAAGGAAATACTGTCGATCCACAGAGCTTGATCGAACGCTATGGCGCCGATACCGTTCGCGTGTTTATTATGTTCGCATCGCCTCCCGAGCAATCCCTCGAATGGTCGGATAGTGGCGTCGAGGGTGCGTTCCGTTTTTTGAAAAGGCTTTGGCGGCAGGTGTATGCCCATGTCAATCAGGACGGATTGGTTTCCGGGATGGATGTGGGGTTATTGAATGATCGACAAAAGGAGGTCAGGCGTTTTGTGCACGAAACCATCGACAAAGTTACCGATGATATCGGCAGACGCTTTACCTTCAATACAGCTATTGCCGCCAATATGGAACTGCTAAATATTCTCTCAAAATTCAGCGATGCCAGTGAACAGGGAAAATCGGTGCGGCGGGAAGCCCTGGAATCGGTAGTCTTAATGTTGTCTCCGATCCTTCCCCATGCCACCCACGCGATGTGGCAGGCGCTTGGTCATGATGGGATGGTTGTCAACGAACCGTGGCCAACAGTGGATAAAGTGGCTCTTGTCAAAAATTCGATAGAAATGGGGGTCCAGATCAACGGTAAGCTCAGGGCTAAAATAGAAGTCTCAACCAATGCCTCCAAGCAGGATATCGAATCCCAAGCATTGGCGGATAGCCGGGTTCAACGGCATATCGGTGGAAAGGATATCAAGCGGGTGATCGTGGTTCCCAAAAAATTAATCAGTATCGTAGTTTAATGAGTATGCAAGCTAATCCGAATCGTTTGGTGATCGTTTGGTTTATTTTGGGTGTATTGCTTTTTAGTTCCTGTGGTTTCAGGTTGCGGGGCGCCATTGATCTGCCTCCGGAAATGAAGAGTATCTGGGTTGATGGAATATCCGTCAAAGGCCCCTTCGTTAACAGTTTAAGAAACTCTTTGAGGGGTGCCGGGGGTAATATTAGCCGCGATCGTAATACGGCGGGTATGATATTGAACGTGCTTGAGGAGCGTATGGCACGGCGCGAAATTTCGCTGACTCAGACCGGAAAAGCCAATGAATTCGAATTGACCTACACCTTGAGGTACGAGTTGTTAAAACCTGGGGGCGATACCCTAGTGCCGGAACAGACCATAGTCGTGGTTCGGGATTATTTTAACGAGCAAGTTAATGTTATTGGCAAGTCGCGGGAGGAGGATTTGATTCGTAAGGAAATTTACGACGATGCCGTGCGTTCTCTGGTCCGTAAAACTGGGGTCGCGTTGGGAAGGACTTCAATCGAATAGGGTAGTTTCCATGCGAATAGCGCCGAATCAGCTGGGACGCGTGCTTAAAGAAAATCTAGCCCCGGTTTATTTTGTCAGTGGTAACGAACCCTTGCAGTTGGGAGAGTCCGCTGACAAGATCCGGAAATTCGCGGGCCGGGCGGGGTATTCAACCCGTGAGGTTTTTGACGTCGATAAAGGATTCAACTGGAATCAGTTCCAGTACGCAAGCGAATCATTATCGTTGTTTGACGATAAACGAATCCTGGATCTACGTTTACCCTCCGCGAAACCGGGCAGCGAGGGTGCGAAAGCATTGGTATCCTATGTCCAAAATCCTCCGGATGACTCGATATTGTTGGTGACCGCCGGCAAGGTCGCTGCTTCGTCCCAAAAATCAAAATGGTTTCAGGCTTTGGATAAGCATGGCGTCGTTGTCCAGGTTTGGCCCCTGGAAGGGAAACCGCTGCGCGAATGGTTGAAACAGCGGATGGCGCGCCGGGGATTGAGTACCGATGAAGGGGGACTTTCGCACCTGGCATCTCGAGTTGAAGGTAATCTACTTGCGGCGGCCCAGGAAATTGAAAAGATCTATGTACTCCATGGCGCTGGTAATATAGAGGGTGAGACCCTCGCCGAATTAGTGGCGGACAGCGCCCGCTTCGATGTTTTCAAACTCATGGATACGGTACTGCGAGGCGATGCATTGCGGGCATCGAGAATTCTTTTCAGTTTGAAGCGGGAGGGCATCGCACCGCCGATTGTATTGTGGGGCCTGATGAAGGAAACGCGACTACTTGTTCAGATGTCCTTCAAAAAAGATCAAGGCCAGACTTTGTCTCAAATAATAAGAGAATACAAGGTCTGGGAAAAGCGGAAACCCCTCGTCATTAACGCGCTGGAGCGATTAAAAACCCATGAGTTGAAAACGATCCTTAAGCAGGGCGCGGGGAGTGATCGTATTATGAAAGGCATCGATCAAGGTGATTCGTGGGATGCGTTGTTGACTGTTTGCATGGGGTTGTGTGGTTTGAATAGGGTTGAAGAGATTGTCCGAAAATAGGAAACCCACCGCGGAAAAACCCATGTGGCTTATGCCGTAGTGCGGTTACGGATTCAGGTTAAAATAATTGCTGTTCTCATTTACTTGCTTTCGCGTTAGGCCTGGACCAACTCTTTTTTGAAATTTACACGATTGACGGTTTTTTTGCTTTAATGCTTGTCGAAAATGCACGTCCAACACTTCAGAAAATAAAGGAATATTTCATTAAAATTCGGAAAAGTAGCGTTTTTTTACCCGTCATTATTCTCGGCTTGAGTATTGTCTTTTTTGTTTGGACTACAGCGACACGTCCGGTTGACACTCCGAGTCCTGTAAAAGAACGGGTTTGGATTGTGGAAGCAATTACGGCGCAACCGAGATCCCATGCACCGACGATGGTCCTTTACGGCACCATCGAAACTCCAGATTTGATGAAGGCCGCGGCACCCAATAAAGGGCGGGTGCAAACAGTTTTGGTCCGGGAAGGCGACCGTGTTTCGGCCGGTCAGTTATTACTCGCGCTTGATGAAAGGGATTTCAGATTCCGATTACTCCAGACGGAAGCGAGGGTTAAAGAACTCTCCGCGGAAATAGAAAACGAGCAAATCAGATTCAAAAATGACCAAAAAGGACTGGGTTACGAAAGCAATTTACTCAAGCTTTCTAAAGCCGCGGTGTCGCGGATTAAAAAATTGAAAATCAAAAATCTGGTATCCGAGACCGCGGTCGATGAAGCCCAGGAGAATCTTGAAAAGCAAAAGCTAACCGTGAACAAACGAAGACTGTCCCTAAACGGCTATCAAAGCCGTTTATTGATTTTAGACGCGCGGCGTCAAGGGGTGCTGGCGGATCGCGACCTTGCGCGATTGGATTTGGAAAGGAGTGCGATCAAATCACCCTACGAAGGCTACGTGGCGAAAATTGACGTGAGCGAGGGAGATCAAGTGGTGGCGAATCAATTGTTGCTAACGCTCTATCCAACCCATTCCCTGGAAGTTAAAGCGATGATTCCAGCACCTTACCGAGCCGAAATTCAATCGGCGATCGCTGAACAGTTACCCTTGGAAGCCACCGCCGAAATAGGAAAGACCGAATTGTTTTTGGATTTGAATCGCGTTTCGGGTCAGGCGGATACACGGGGTATCAACGCGATCTTCGCTTTCAAGGAAATCGATGACAGCATCCGTATCGGTGGGCTCATCGAAATAAAATTGCATCGACCCGCGCGCGCGAATTCGGTTGTCATACCTCCCGAGGCTTTGTATGGGCGCAATCGAATCTACAAGATTAATGATAACCGATTGTCCTCTTTGAAGGTCGAAGTCGTTGGAGAATATCGTGACCCCCACCACGGTTCTGGCGTTTTGATCTCTTCGCCTTCGCTTGAAGCCGGTGATTTGATATTAACCAGCTATTTACCCAACGCCGTAGACGGTATGCAGGTTGAGTTTCGGAATCTGACTACACAAACACCCTCTAAAGTGGGTGGATTAGAATGAAAATACCCGTTCACGGTTGTCGGTTTTTTCCCCTCAATTATTAAATCGCCCGTTTTAGAGTTAGTCCAGTTCGCTGTTAGCATCATGCTTTCGGTATCAAAACCACTGCTGTTGAACGTTCTGGCATATGGATATACAATGAGATATGGTATATCCATAAGACGTCGGAGCAACAAATGCAGGTTTCTAAGTGGGGTAATAGTTTGGCTATACGCTTGCCCGCTTTGGTGGTTGAGGTGCTTGAACTGAAGGAAGGCGACGATATTGAAATCAATGTGGCGGGCGCGCGTTCATTCGAGGTGGAAAAGAGCTCCTGCACCAAAGATATTTTATCGCGTCTGAGAAAGTATCGTGGCCGGTTACCAGTGGATTTCAAGTTCGACCGTATCGAGGCTAATGAACGAAGCTAAAGTGTTCTTCGATACGAATGTTCTGATCTACCTACTGTCTGAAGACGAGACGAAAGCCGACCGGGCGGAGGAGGTGATCGCTAGTCGCGGCACAATTAGCGTACAGGTGCTTAATGAGTTCGCCACGGTAACGACGCGTAAGTTGGGGATGTCATGGGCTGAAGTCCATGACATTCTGTCTCAGATTCGTGCGGTATGCTTAGTGGAACCCAATACAATAGAAACCCATCATCGGGGCCTATTACTGGCGGAACGTTTCAGATTTTCCATTTATGACGCTATGATCGTTGCGTCGGCGCTAGCAGCGAAGTGTGCGATACTCTACTCGGAGGATATGCAGGACGGCCAAGTGATCGATGGTCAACTCACCATTCGCAATCCTTTTTCGGGATCAGGAATGCTGGGTTGATTAGATTTCTAGCGCAACACAAAGTTGCGCCGAACATGTTGATGCTGCTAATGATATTTGGTGGAGGCTATGCCCTCAATAAGCTCAATATTCAATTTTTTCCGAACTTCAATTTAGATTTGATTACCGTCACCGTCAAATGGACGGGGGCGAGCGCCGACGATGTTGAACACGACGTTGTGGTTCCCCTTGAACAGGCGCTCAAGACCGTAGACAATGTCGAGGAACTGACATCGACGACGGGTCGTGGATCGACAACAATAAGCTTGGAACTCAAACAAGGTACCGATATTGTATTGGCGCTAAACCAAGTCAAACAAAAGGTGGACGAATTTCGAAATCTGCCGGGTGATGCCGAACTTCCACAAGTTTTCAATGTGGTGCGGTACGAGCAAATCGCTAATGTATTGATCTCGGGGCCTGACGATATTGGTGACCTGCGCAAACTTGCTAACCGATTCAAACGAGAACTCCTGTTCCGTGGTATTGATAAGGTCGACATCGGGGGGCTTCCCGATGAAGAAATTGCCATCGAAATCTCAACCGGGCGACTTCAACAACTCCGAATGAGCTTGGATCAAATCGGTCAACGTATCAACGCCCAAAGCCAAAATATGCCCGCAGGCACGTTTGGCGAACACGAAAACACCAAAGAGGTTCGTGGTCTTGGACAACGCCGGGATGAATCCGGATTCGCGGCCTTGGAAATTGTCAGCGATGACCGGAGCCGGATCGAATTGGGGGCTATCGCCCGAATCACACGCCAACCGAGGTCGGATGGCGTCACGCTTGGCGTTAATGGAAAACCCGCCGCGGAATTGATACTCCGTCGAATGGAAACCGGAGATACCTTAAAATCCGCTGAAATTCTAAAGCAATGGCTGGATGAAACCCGGAGCGCCCTTCCCGGAAGTATAAAATTACACCTCTATCGGGAGCGTTGGAAACCCATTAACGACCGTATCAATATTTTGCTAAAAAATGGGGCGTGGGGTTTGATTTTAGTAATAGGTGTGCTTTACCTGTTTCTAAACGCCCGTGTAGCCTTCTGGGTAGCGGTAGGCATCCCGGTATCGTTCATGGCCGCACTGCTGATGATGTATTGGGCCGGCGGCAGTATCAATATGGTGAGTTTGTTCGGTCTGATCATGACCTTGGGAATCATCGTCGACGATGCAATCGTCGTTGGCGAAGATGCCTATACCCACTATCAAACCGGCGAAAGCCCATTAGAAGCCGCGGAAGGTGGGGCAACACGTATGTTGGCGCCTGTTATTGCATCTTCTTTGACGACCATCGCGGCCTTTCTCCCGATCATTTTTATTAGTGGCTCCATGGGGAATATCATGTTCGATATACCCTTTGTCGTTATCGCCGTTATTTTAGCCTCCCTGTTTGAAAGTTTTTTGGTGTTGCCCGGTCACCTCCGAAATACTTTTATTCATTTAGCGAGTTACCGGCCTTCACCGTTTCGAATGCGATTCGACCAAGGATTTGAACGATTCAAATATGGTTATTTTCGGACGCTGTTGGAGTCGGCTTTGAAGCATCGTGCAACAACGCTGAGCATGGCTCTGGCAAGTTTGATCGTCATCGCCGGTTTATTCGCCGGTGGCCGGATCAATTTTATCTTTTTCCCTACACCGGAATCCTCGGTGATTCATGCCAAGGTTATTTTTGCACCCGGCACACCCGCTGGAACCGTTGGCAAATTGCTGGATCACTTGGAAGATACCGCACTTCAGGTTGATGCTGAATTTAGTAACCAGCTGTTGATAGAAACTTTGGTGATTCGTCACCGTACCAACAATACCACTGCCGATAGCGGCACGGTGGGTAATAGCAATTTGGGAACCTTGAGCCTGGAGTTGGTGGATTCCGATTTGCGAGAGATGGGGAACCAAGAGTTTATCGAACGTTGGCGGAATAAAATCCAAAACCCCGCGGGTCTTGAAACACTCACCATCGCCGCCCGCCGGTTCGCCCCGGATTCCAGCACGGTCACTATCCGGTTGACCGGGGATTCCGCGGAGCGGGTGAAAGCTGCCGCCATGGATCTGCGTGATCGATTAAGATCGGAATCCAACTTGTTCAATATTACCGACAACATGCCTTACGGCAAGGAGCAACTGATTTACAGGCTGACTCCGGCGGGTACGGCTTTAGGACTGACCACGGCTGAGCTGGGCCGACAACTCCGCACGGCATTCGATGGAAAACTTGTTCAGATATTTCAAGACGGTCCCGATGAAGTCGAAGTTAGAATTCGTTTGCCCGAAACCGAACGAAACCACCTGAGCGCCTTGAGTGGCATGGAAATATATCTTGATACAGGACAAGCCGTACCGTTTAATACGGTTGCCGATTTGAGTACGCGGACCGGGTTTTCCGTCATACGTCATGCTGAAGGAGAAATCGCGGTGGATGTCACGGCTTCGATCACTGGAAAGCGCGGTGATGCGGGCGCTTTGATGACACGTCTGGAACGCGCTGTGCTACCCGGCATCGTTCAGCAATACGGTGTAAATTACAGTTCCGCCGGGGATACTTCGGACCAGGTCAAAACTCTGAGCGAAATGAAATTCGGAGTATTGTTTGGATTGCTCTCGATCTACTTCGTGTTGGCCTGGGTATTCTCTTCCTATGGCTGGCCATTAGTGGTAATGTCGATTATTCCATTTGGCTTGGTGGGCGCCGTTATAGGTCATTTGATTATGGGTCTTGACGTGACCATTATGTCTTTTCTCGGTTTTTTCGGTTTATCAGGTATCGTGGTCAACGATTCGATTATCCTGGTGATTTTTTATCGACAGCTAAGGGATAGGGGTCTCGGTGTCCGGGAGGCTTTGGTTGAGGCGGCTACTCGACGAATCCGCGCCGTACTTCTGACATCCTTGACGACGATAGCCGGTTTGTTTCCGCTGCTTTTTGAAACTTCGTTGCAGGCGCAGTTCCTGATTCCCATGGCTGTTTCGATTGCATTTGGTCTTACCCTGTCCACCTTGGTTGTATTGATTCTAGTACCCGTACTCCTGTCCTTACACGAGGATTTGAACGCTTGGGTTTTTTCGTGAATCGATTCGACGCTTGGGAAAAGCCGTTCGCGATTACCGATTAGTAGTTAACGGTAACTTATGACGCAGAGGATTCAAGGGATGGGGCTTCGCGATTCCGCGCACACCGATCCGATATTGAAAAAAATGACGAATCGGATAAACCGATTGGCCATACTCGCAATTCACGTATTCCAGAACCGGATCGCCAATCTCGGCTATCAGCCGAACGTGCATTTTGAGCTCGAAGGAGCGTATACGCCCCGTTGTCCAGTGGGGCGCAATAATGAAGGTCTCCTAAATTATGACGGCATTAACCAAGCACTGGGCGAATTATCTATCCAGGCCCTACTTAAACCAGAATACTGGAGGTTTCAATGGGAATACGTTTCCAAATTTGAGGGCCAGTCACCGTTAAAAGTTGCGGAGGATTTAGATGCCGCCCTTTTTCTGTTACCCAAGCTACTAAAAAAGTTTGGTGCGCAAGACGTCTTTATCAAGCCCGTTATCTGGGGTGGAGACCAGAGTCGTTTGGCGAGCGGTAGTCAGACACTCTTGTCCAGTGAAAAAAAAAGCGTACATATTCCCAACGCTATTCAGATCAACATCAGTGCTTTTGACGAAAATGGTGAAAACGCGATTCCCATAAATGGCGTGGGGGAACGTCTTCAACAGTGTCTGTTGAATACCAGTTACGAATGCAGCCTGCTGTTCCTTCCGGAACAGGAAGCGTTTGACCGATTGCAGCTAAAACGGCGCTTTGGGCTGGAACGGGAACTTTGTTCGCCTGACGATCTATCGGGCGGTCAACAAGGGAGTATCGCTTTGTATAAACAACAAGGCAAACACAATCAAAAGATGGGGCTTAGCCCACTCCTCTACGATAGCAAACATCGTGTTTTGACCAGTAGTCACGATTGGCGGGCTCTGTCGCGGGTCGAGCACCGATTGGGCGCTGCAAGTCAGAAGTTTAATCCATTTGTGAACGTTGTTTTTGCCCTCGCAAATCTGGCGGATGCGTTAAAAGTAAAACGGAGCTCACACACACAGTGCTCCCAGAAGCATTACGGAAACCAAGTCAACCCGGATTGTTCAGATTCGGCGGGTTTATCCAATGCCAAAGATCTTCCTCGATCCCTGTTCAATGATGGGAAGAACGTAGGTGCCTTTGAGATTTTTCGGAAAGGCCAATGGTTCGCGGCGGCCGTCAACCAAACTGTCGGGGAAATAAAGGAAATCGACAAACAATCGATTCCGCTTAACCTGGGATCGTTGCTGAAACAGGCGGTTCTTGATTTTTATTGTACATCTATCAAAATTTAATTTTTCAGCTTGGAATCGCTAATTAGCGTCGATACTAATAGCATTTGCGATAAATTTCCGTCCTGTTGTATGATAATCTCAAATAAAACACAACCTTTGAAAGGAATGAAATCAAGGATTTCTAAAACACCATTACTGTTCGGTGAATCCTCGGAAGATAAAAGACAAGAGCTGCGGGATTATTTCCATCATACCTTTTCCTTGTACGAATCATTGTTTTCTACGATCAACAATGATAATGCTTATTTCCTCCGGCCTGAGCCGCTGCGGCACCCGTTGATTTTCTATTTTGGCCATACCGCATCCTTTTTTATTAATAAGCTGATCCTCGCCAAATACATCGACCTGAGAATCAACGAGAGTTTTGAATCGACCTTCGCGGTGGGTGTGGACGAAATGTCCTGGGACGACCTCAACGAAAATCATTACGAATGGCCAAGGGTCGATGAAGTCAAAGCCTATCGAAATAAAGTCCGCGAAAAAGTCGATAATTTCATAGGATTGATGCCGGTTGAACTCCCGATCCGACAGGATTCAGCGGCCTGGGTGATACTGATGGGGATAGAACACGAACGGATTCATCTCGAAACGTCTTCGGTGATCATTCGCATGTTGCCCATTGAACATGTACGAAATCACCCTCTGTGGCAGGCATGTCCCGACTACGGATCCGCACCGGTGAATACATTAGTGGATATGCCATCCGCCACGGTCAATCTAGGTAAACCCGATGTCTCGGACACCTATGGCTGGGATAACGAATACGGAATTAAAAAGGTTTCGGTCGATCGGTTTAAGACTTCTAAATTCCTGGTTTCTAACCAAGAATATCTTGAATTCGTAATAGCTGGCGGATACCGGGATAACAGCTATTGGACGGAGGAGGGCGCTGCATGGTTGAGCTACAGCCAGGCCGAAATGCCTCGTTTCTGGATCAAACGAGGCGATCGATACTTTCAGCGGAATATGCTCGAAGAGATTGAGTTACCATTAAACTGGCCGGTGGAGATCAACTATCTGGAGGCTAAAGTGTTTTGCAACTGGAAATCCAAACGAACCGGGAGTCATATACGATTGCAGACGGAAGCTGAATGGTATACGCTTCGGGAATCCATTGAGACCGATCAACCACACTGGATTGATGCGCCCGGCAACGTCAATCTCGAATATTTCGGGTCGCCGTGCCCGGTGGATCGATTCGAAACCAAGGGTGTTTGCGACATCATTGGAAACGTCTGGCAATGGACCGAAACACCGATCGACGGATTTCCCGGCTTCAAGGTACACGAATTTTACGACGATTTTTCCACGCCGACTTTTGACGGCAAGCACAATGTTTTCAAGGGTGGGTCGTGGATTTCCACGGGGAATGAAGCCACTAAAGGTTCGCGTTACGCATTCCGCCGGCATTTTTTCCAGCACGCGGGGTTTCGCTATGTTCAAAGCGATTCGCCAAACCTTCCCGTCGACACGGTCAATGTTTATGAATCCGATGAGTCGGTTGCACGATACCTCGAGTTTCACTATGGCGAAACCTATTTTGGCGTCGGTAATTACCCCCTTGCCTGCGTTCAAGCATGCCTGAAATATTTGCCGAAACATCCGAAGAAAACCGCGCTCGATTTAGGTTGTTCGGTGGGAAGAGCTACTTTTGAGCTCGCCCATCATTTTGATCGTGTCGACGGTATCGATTTCTCCGCCCGTTTCATTCAACACGGATTCCAACTAAAGCGGCAGGGCGAAGTCCGTTACACTATCCAAACCGAAGGTGACTTGGTTGCCTATCGCGAGGCAAACCTGATAGACCTGGGCTATGAGGTAATTCAGCACAAAGTCGACTTCGCCCAAGGCGATGCCTGCAATTTAAAACCGGTGTTCACCGGCTACGACCTGATCTTGTGCGCCAATCTTATCGACAGGCTCTACGATCCACTCCGGTTTCTTAAAGATATTCCCAAGCGTTTGAACAGCGGTGGATTCCTGGTGCTCACGTCGCCATACACCTGGCTGGAAGAATACACGGAGAAAACTAAATGGCTGGGGGGTATCAAAGTCAACGGTGAAAACTTCACCACGCTGGACGGATTAAAAAAAGCGCTAAATGATCGTTTTGATCTTATCGGAGTACAAGATATACCTTTCGTCCTGCAAGAAACCCAACGAAAATTTCAACACACCATCGCGCAAATGACCGTCTGGAAGCTTAAGACATAAATGTTATTTGATGTTGCTAAATATCGGTCATAAGCGAAATTGAAAGGGGTCAAGTCGCTTTCTTCATAATACTTTATCGGCTAAATTCTTCGCATGCCTGGGAGGCTGTCCGAGAATAGGAGTCGTAGCGAGGGAAAGCGGTTTTGAGTCCATTTTTTCGATTAAATAAGGCGAATACTTGCTGTATTTAACGCATTTAATCGGGAAAATGGGCCAAAATCCGCTTTTCCACAGTAGGCTCTCTATTCTCGGACAGCCTCCTAACAGCCATAACCCAGCATAAGTCAGGTTTTATGCAAAATGAGTTCTAGCACCATTTTAGTGCCGAAATAAGCCAGCATTAGCGATACAAAACCGCTTAAAGTCCAGCGTATGGCGGTTTGTCCTCGCCATCCATACTGCATTCGACCGACCATCAATACCGCGAAGGCAATCCAGGCGAAGATCGCGAAAATCGTTTTATGGGCCAAATGTTGCGCAAAAATATCGTGCAGGAAAATAAAACCGGTCAACAGGGAAATTGTTAATAACAAAAATCCTATCCCGATCATCTGAAAAAGTAACGATTCCATGCTCTGCAAGGGTGGCAATGCCCGGATCAATCGATTGGGTTGGCGGCGCAGCTGCCTTTCCTGAATCGCCAAAAGAAGCGCTTGAACCGCCGCAATGTTTAAAAGGCTGTAGGCCAAGACCGAGGCCATGATGTGGGCATCCATCCCCCAGGACACTGTTTTAATAACGTGAACGTTTTCCGGGAAAAGGAGTTTGAGCAATAAGATAATCGATGCCAATGGAAAAATAAAAAACCCTAGTTTTTCGATGGGTTTCGTCAGTGCGGTAGCGGTTAATACAATGACCATGATCAACATAACCAATGCAGCGGTATTGAAAAAACTCAAATTTATACCGCTCTCCAACGAGTAGATATCGCGAAGAATCAAACCATGGAAAACCACGGCCAACAGGGTTATCGGAATGAAGACGTTTTTAAGTGGCCATCTACTGGAATCCTTGCCAGTCACAAGGGAACAAGCGATCAAACCGGTGATTGCAAGATAAAGAAGTATTGAAATGCTTGTCAAAACTAGTGCGTTCATTACACAATTCTAGGTGGTGGATACAGAATTCTTTATTTCCTTATCACTAGTACCCTGCACACTAAATAACTACGTCTATTCGACGGTCTAAATCGTCGATAACCGCGTTGCGACAGCTTGAAAGAGGATGGCTATTCCTGCGCTGTTGCGCCTTGTTCTCGGCGATTTATCCTAGCCGCTTAAACGTAGTTATTTAGTGTGCGGGGTACAAGGAGGCTGTCTGCTGGTGGCTACTGAATTGCGTTAGTTTACAGGAATAGCGAATTGAAATAATCAATTGATGTCCCGAGCCCGGTTATGTTTATTTTATTTTAAAAATTTTCTTTGAGAATTTACAGCTATAATGGCGCGTGTTTTTGGGAATTTGAGCTATTAGAACTCCAGCGAACGGCAATTTCACCTTAACTTTGTAGGTAGATTCACGACATTTCCAATCAGGTTTTTTGAACATGTTTGATAATCTTAGCGAGCGTTTAAGCAAAAGTTTTAAAAGTATCCGCGGTCAGGGCCGGATAACCGAAGAAAACATCAAAGATACGTTACGCGAAGTTCGCATGGCTTTACTTGAGGCCGATGTGGCCCTTCCGGTGGTTAAAGTATTCATCGATAACATCCGTGAACGGTCTTTGGGCCAAGAAGTTCAAACCAGTTTGTCGCCCGGCCAGTCATTTATCAAAATCGTTCAGTCGGAATTGGTCAATGTCATGGGCGAGGCGAATGAGGGTCTCAATCTAGCGACCAATCCTCCAGCGGTTGTCCTCCTGGCTGGTTTACAGGGGGCGGGGAAAACCACCACGGTTGCTAAACTGGCTAAATGGTTGACGGAAACCGAAAAGAAGAAGGTGGGTGTTGTGAGTGTCGACGTTTATCGTCCCGCGGCAATCGAGCAATTAAAAACCCTGGCCGAAGAGGTTCACGTGGAATTTCTCGCCAGCGAGGCGACACAGTCCCCGGTAGAAATTGCGGTAAACGCAGTCGAAACGGCCAAATTAAAATTTCTTGACGTTCTTGTGATCGATACCGCCGGCCGGCTCCACATCGACGACGAGATGATGTCGGAAATCAAACAGGTTCACGGGGCGGTGAATCCCATTGAAACTTTGTTCGTTGTCGACAGTATGACCGGACAGGATGCCGCCAATACCGCGAAAGCATTCCACGATGCCCTGCCCTTAACCGGAGTGGTACTGACCAAGGCCGACGGCGATGCCAGAGGTGGCGCCGCTTTATCGATTAGGCACATTACCGGCAAACCCATTAAGTTCATCGGTATTGGCGAAAAAACCGATGCTCTGGAATTATTTCATCCCGATCGGATTGCATCGCGAATCTTGGGTATGGGAGACGTTCTAAGCCTGCTCGAGGAAGTCGAACGAAAAGTCGATCGGAAAAAGGCCGATCGTCTCGTCAAGAAAATTCAAAAAGGCAAGACTTTTGATTTGATCGACATGCGGGACCAATTGTTACAAATGCAAAATATGGGGGGGCTTAGTTCAATGATGGAGAAATTGCCGGGTATGGCCAATATCCCCGAGCAAGCAAAGAGTAAAGTCGATGACAAGGATTTGAATCGTCAGGTGGCGATGATTAATTCCATGACCACCAACGAACGCCGCTTTCCGGTAACGATTAACGGTTCGAGAAAAAGAAGGATCGCCACGGGCTCCGGCACCCAGGTTCAGGATATCAATCGTTTGCTTAAACAATACAAGCAGATGCAGAAAATGATGAAGAAAATGAAAAAAGGCAATATGGCGAATATGATGCGTGGATTGCAAGGCGCGATGAAAGGAGGTTCGCCGTTTTGATCATTTAAAAATTCCAGCGGAGATTAGTATACCTTCCTAAAATCGGGGGCTACTATAATTGCCACTGGTCCAGTTTTTGGGGGCATTATAGTTTGTTCGAAACGCCTATGCGTCAATGCCTGTAAATTCATCCATGCATCGCCCGTAGACTGTAATCCTTTTAGAATAGCGTCTTAAACCGGAATTTTACGTTCCATTTCCGATTCAAGCAAGGTATTCATTTGGTTCGATGGTAAGGGGGGGCTAAAATAGTATCCTTGGATAATATCGCATTTTCGTTCGGTTAAGAAGTCGAGTTGGACTTTGTTCTCAACGCCTTCGGCTACGATTTTTTGTCCGAGGGAGTGTCCCATTTCTATAATAGCGCAAGCAATTCTTGCATCTTTAGAGTCAATCGTTAGATCCCGTACAAAGGATTGGTCGATTTTCAGGATGTCAATCGGAAAATTTTTCAAATAGGATAGGGAAGAATAACCCGTACCGAAATCGTCCAGCGCCAGCTTTATCCCCATTTTTTTCAAACGCTTGAGTTGGAATTCGATTTGTTTCGCATCGCCTACCAGCATGGATTCCGTTAGTTCCAGTTCCAGGTGTTTAGGCTCCAGGTTCGCTTTTTTGAGCGCATCGTCAACGGATTGAAGAAAGTTGGATTCTATAAATTGCCGCGCGGAAATATTGACTGAAACCTGGTTTATGGGATAACCGGAGTCGAGCCAGTATCGCTGTTGTTGGCAGGCGGTTTCAAGAATCCACTGGCCAATCGGTACGATAAGGCCGGTTTCCTCGGCAATCGATATGAAATGATCGGGCGGAATCATTTTGGTCTGATATTTGAACCACCGAACCAGCGCTTCGGCTCCCCATATCATTCTACTTCCCGCACGGTATTGGGGCTGATAGTAGAGCCTCAGTTCATCATTCTCAATGGCTTTACGCAAACCAACTTCGATCTTGTTCCTATCGCTTGTGTTGCTAATAAATTCTCCTTTAAAAAACTGATAGTTTCCACGACCCTGTTTTTTAGCCTCGTACATGGCGAGTTACCCATGTTTCAAGAGGGTTTGGGCATTGGTTGCGTCTTCAGGAAAAATAGCAATTCCAACGCTGACACTCACAAAAATTTCCTTGCGTTGAATAACTCGTCAGTCACGAGTTCTATCCGATTTGACGTAACTATTCAGGCCCTGAATTCATTTTTTCGATGTGTCACCTCGACCAACGGAAGAAAGTCTTATCACCCATTGATAGCTCTGCGCTTTAAGATTGCCCACTGGTGTTCATAAAAGATGAGTAGTGTAGAAAATAGAAATCGATAATTACGACTAGACATTTGCTAAAAAAACACGGATCCTTCTTTTCTTTGTAGAAGTACAGATGGAAGGAGGAGACCCCGTGCAACAGTATATTTCTCAGAGTTTAGAAAGCTTTCAAAGCGTTTTTTCCAGATCGAGTACTTGGTTGTTGTTCTGCGCCATTGTGATTGGATTTATGGGGGCAGGAGAAATGATCGGCGTGACGTCGTTGTGTCGTTTCTGGCTATTAGATGAACTTGGTTATTACCGCTTGCTCCGTTTTTTTAGATCCAAAGCGTATGTCTATGGGGCGTTGCTCGATGCTTGGCAAGATTTTGTGAATCGCCAAGGAAAATCCGTTGAAGTAGCTGGACGAGCGATACTTCTGGGTGACCATACCGCGGTGATCAAAGATGGACGCAAGATGCCCGGCGTGGTATCGATGCACGAGTCATCGGAGACGCAAACGAAACCCGGCTATTTTCGGGCCCAATGTTGGGGCAGCATTGGCATCTTGATCGGGTCGTTATCCGCTTGTTTTTGTTGTCCTTTGCAGCTTCAAATTCATCAGGGATGGGCTCATTTAGGGTTGAACGACGAGCGCGATAATCCATGTCGGATCAAGCCCACCGACCGCTTGGTGGCCATGGCGATTCATTTTGCGGTGACGAATCACTGTCTGTGTTATTTGGTGTTGGATGCCTTTTTTTCAACCGGGGGCGTATTTCGAGCTTGCCACTATTATTCAATCCAGCATCAGGCGCGGTGGGTTGAGGTGCTGGTCAAAGCCAAGAATAGCTATGTGGGTTATTTCCCCGCGCCACCGAAACCCGCCTCTCGACCCGGACCTCAGCCGCTCTATGCGAGAAAGTGTGTTTAAGAGAATGCTTCGACCACCTTCATTTGTTTGAGACGGTGACCTGTCAAGTCTACGGTAAAACCGAATCCATCCGGGTTATGACGCTTACACTGTTATGGCGGCCCATCGCTGATCAGGTGTTATTTATTCTCGCCGTCACCTCAAAAGGCCCAATGGTTCTAATGAGTTCCGATTTAACGCTGTCAGCCATTGATGCCGTTGAACTGTATTGTGCTAGAACCCGCATTGAAATCATGTTCGCGATGTTAAAGCATGTGATCGGCGCCTTTAAATTTCGTTTTTGGACTAAAAAATTGCCAAAACATTCTAGACGCCCCTTTTCCAATCGTCTTCTCAAAGCCCCACAGCCCCAGGATATTCATACCGTTCAAGCGTGCTGGCGAGCCTATGAAATCTTCGTGCTCTGTGCCTCCATTGCCTTGGGGTTAATGCAATTGATTGCGCTCCAGTATCAAGATACGATTTGGTCTGAGCACTCGCTTTATCTTCGCACTCAATCGCGTGATTTGCCATCGGAGAAAACCGTCAAGCAAATTTTAGCGCCATTGTTCCTCAAACAATTCTTTCGACTTGAGGAAAATGGCATGATTCAACAGATCCGTGCCCGCTTGATGGCTGTTTCCGATGAAATAGATGACGATTAAACTGAATGAGGCGTTCTATGCTCTAATTCTCTGCGATCTTCAAAATTTTTCATCAAACATACTACGATGGAGAGGGTAGTTTTGCCCCGCTTTTCTCGCTGTTAACTCACGACTGCCGAGTGAATAAAAAAAACTTTTGATAATTCGGAAACGATTTTCTGTGCAATAATTGAAGCGCTATAGGTGGATTTCTCGTGGGAGTTTTCAGGAAGCAACATGATAGCAAATTCATCCCCACCGATTCGGGCGACGAAGTCTTCCCGACGCATTGAATCGGCCAGTCGTATCGCGGCTTGTTTGATCAATTCATCGCCTACCTGGTGACCGAGGGAATCATTAACGGTTTGCAATCGATCAAGACCTAGGTAAAGAATGACGGTATAGCCTTGGTGGTGCTTTGCGCGGGATAAAAGTTTAGCCAAATGATCACAAAACATGACCCGATTGCAAAGCCCCGTCAGATCGTCATAGTGAGCTAGGCGAATAATTCGGTCTTCCGTTGCCCTTTGTTCCCTAAGGTCTAAAAGGTTGACGGCATAGTATGTAGCGGAATTTGCTTCGCTATTGAACCGCGAAATGACTAATTTTGCTGGAAAGGCAGCGCCTTGTTTTCGTCGACAGGTAATCTCTCCCTCCCATAACCGTTGATGGTTATATTTGAAATAGGCTTTAATCGTCGACTGAAAATCATCGGCGTTTTCGGTGTGATTAATCATCGAGAAATCATTGTCTAACGCCTGGTTCTCGGAATATCCGGTTAGCGAAGAGAATGCAGCGTTGATTCGTATAATCTTAAAATCCGAATCAACGACCAACATGCTTAAATAGCTAGAAAAAAAAGCGGAGGAGGTTAGTTCTATTTCTCTTAAGCGGGTGTTATACCGATTATTTTGGTCGAAATCTCCAGCGAGTGGGGTACGCTTACTTGCTCTGAGCGACGTGGAGCCCACATCTTTCTCTTTCTCTTTGCGGTTGGTTTTCCCTGGAATAAAACTAAGGCACAGAGCGAAAATACAAAACACGCCTGCTGTTATCAGCAATATATTTGCGTTAGGAATATTAGGTAAATAAATCCCTGAAATACCAATGACTAAATTGTTTAGTATGACAGCAATAGCAAACCAAAATAATCTATGATTTCCGGATACTTTCATTGCTGTCTGGTTTTGGAGTTTTTTCTATCGTATGCGCTTGAAATAACGGGCAATCATCGCCTATTTATTTTTAGGAGCCGACGATTATTTAACCCTGTCTAAATTATAGGTGATGCCTGGAAAACGACACTCTAATCTATTCGAGCAAATAAGGAGCCAAAAAAGGGGACACTTCCCTGCTGGTATGGTAGAGCAGGCGGAAGATTATCCTTGGTCAAGTGCGGCTGCGCATTGCGGCTTAAAGAAAGATCCTTTGCTTGTCGCGAGAGACTCAAAGCATTGGCAGGCTTTTGCATCACTCGGAAATTGGGCAAATTGGCTACGTGAGAGCGATGACGAAGAACGGTTAAAGATTGTTGCGCCGAAAAATTCAGGGGAATTTGCCTCTTAGGGCCGATAGATTTATTGATTGGTTGGAGGGAATTGCTGACCGGGCGTTGCGTTTTCGACCCATCGGTAGACCCAATAAAGGGTAGCGTTCCCTTTTTTATTAATACGCCTACGATACCATGCCGCGTGGAATTCTCGGCCTAAACGCGCCGATGTTTAAGGAATACTTACAATTCATCGCCAACCGCCGTTGCGCCCAAATCGGTCTGCTGGAACAATATCCCGGCGCCAATAACCCATTCCCCTGGATGAGCGAGGTTTTGGATCTCAACAAGGAGAAAAACTTTTTCGAAACGCGGGTTACGGAATATCAGACCGGCGGGGCTTTAAGTTGGGATTAAGATATTCTGGGTTTTGAATCCTTATCAAGGACTAACGTCCATCGCTGCAACGTGCGGGTAAAGTGGAGCGGGCGAGCGGAATTGAACCGCCGTCTCATGCTTGGGAAGCACGGGTAATACCATTATACGACGCCCGCCGCATGGTTTGATTGTATCAGAAAATCATATTGTGTCCTTTATCCGTTAACTGGGTCGTACCAATCTATCTTGTATTTATTGCACCGGGCTCTGGTTTTAAAGTAGCAGGTGTTGCTGTCCATTGGCTAGAATGAATATCAAACCTATTAGAACTACTTGAAGCCGCCTCGGTGGATTAATGGGATGATGTAGTACCAGATGAATGGCGATCCCAAAATATCGTCAGACCGATTGTGATTGCGGCAAGTCCAAACAACATCCACATAAAATTTTCCAGGTAAGCGATCGAAACAGCAGTCAGACCCAGAAAATTACCCACCAAACTAAAGCGCCAGCCAATTCGGAGGCCATCGATATAAGTTGCTAATGACAGAATAAGCAACATGACCAGCCCGGTGTTTTTATTATCAAGGGCGTCTACATAAAGTGGACCCATGGGTCCACTTTAGGTGCTATTAACGGTTCGCCGATAGATTCATACCAGTTTAAGATATCCCGCCAGATTTCTTCCGCATCTTCCGCGTACCAAAATAGCTCCCGATCTTCCGGGTCGATGACTCCTTCGTCAACAAGAAAGTCAATATTAAGTGCCTTTCGCCAATAATCTTCCCCCACCAGAACGATTGGCAACGGTGTTATCGTTCGTGTTTGTATGAGTGTCAGAGTTTCGAACAATTCGTCAAACGTACCGTAACCCCCTGGGAATACAACCAATGCTTTTGCCCTCAACAGAAAATGCATTTTTCGTAACGCGAAGTAATGGAAACGAAAACAGAGACTTGGGGAGATATAGGGGTTAGGAAACTGCTCGTGGGGGAACGGTATCAGTATCCGCGGTGACCTGTCTGAGCTTGAACAATGTTCAGCTCCCGTAAGTTTGGAGATGTGCCGAGTTACCACATAATTGCATTGCCATCGCGGTCACACTGCTTCGGCAATAATCGACTAATCCTTAATCGAGCGTCCCTCTCCTTCACGAAATCCCGTCTCAGTAGCGAACTAACATGGCAGACCCGTCAAGAACTTTTCCCATTCCCGAACAAGTCCAATTAGAAGATAATAGAGGCAAAGCCCTCAAAGTAGGTATCGCCGACGAAGTGCGTGCGCGCCTTCCTCGATTTAATCTACAGAGCATGAATAAGATTTTTTTTCAGAATTGTAGTTTGTCCATGAATTTGGCTATCGCCGTATCATTATCGAACGCTCGCTGTACGAGCCAATCCTACCATTGCGAAATGGCTCCTTTTAGTGCTCTAATCCATTGAAAATATAAAGAGATTATTGATGAATCGGCAACACGCTTTAAACATATTAACCAGGCTAAAACCTGATTTAGTTAAACGCTTTGGGGTAACGCGATTAGCATTATTTGGTTCTACCGTGCGTAATGAAGCAAAAGCGGGAAGCGATATTGATATTGTTGTTGCTTTTGATGGTGTTGCAACGTCTAAAAAATATTTTGGCGTGCAGTTTTATTTGGAAGATGAATTAAATGCACCGATTGATTTGGTGACTGAAAAAGCAATAAGAGAGGAATTACGTCCCTTTATAGAACAGGAGGCGATAAATGTCTGAAAGGGAATGGCGTTTTTATCTGGATGATATGTTGGGGTTTGCCGAAAAGGTCTTAGTTTATTCTGGAGGTTTTGACCAAGATGAATTTACACGAACCGGCTTGAATTATGATGCGACAATTCGCAATCTGGAGTTGATTGGTGAAGCGGCTACGCATATTCCGGCTGAAGTAAGGGAAACGTATAGATCAATCCCATGGAGACTCGTGATTGCAACGCGTAATAGGTTGATTCATGGGTATCTGGGAATTGATAATGATACGTTATGGAGCATTATTCAGGATGATATTCCTGCTTTAGTTATTGAGTTAAAAAATATCACCCAATAATCGTTTTGTGAAAAAGCAAGAAATTGTATATGAATAACACTTTCAAAAGAAAGTGTATTTTAAAGCAGCATCATCATTTATGCCCCTGTCCTTTTTTTAGGGTCCATTTCTCTCATAGGGGGACCCCTTTAAATGTTGTACTTTTTTCATGGACTAATCGTCTAGCCTCCAAGAAAAGATTAATTTATCAATAGAATGTGGGAGCGAACCGGAGTATGAACCCTGAAGAACAAGAATTCCTCAACAGCCTCGACAAAAAACTCTGGAATGCCGCCGATCGACTGCGTTCCAATATCGATGCCGCCGAATACAAGCACGTCGTCTTGGGTCTGATCTTTCTAAAATATGTCAGCGATGCCTTTGTCGAGCGCAAACTCGAAATCGAGGTCATGCTGCGTGATGAAGGACATGACTACGGCGTGCTGCGCGCCAACTACGACACCGACGCGGAATACGAGGCCACCATTCAATCCGAGCTGGAAATCCGCGACTACTACACCGAAAAAAACGTCTTCTGGGTACCTGCATTGGCCCGTTGGGAGAACCTGCAAAACAACGCCAAGGTCGCGCCGGGCACCGAAATCGACATCAAGAACGGTAAGAAGGTTACCTACAAATTCACCAGCATCGGCAAACTCATCGATGACGCCCTGGAAGAAATCGAAAAGGAAAATCCCAAACTCAAAAACGTGCTCGATAAAAACTACGCCCGTCGCCAGATAGACCCCAACATCCTGGGCCAGCTTGTCGACAAAATCGCCGAGATCCCATTCCACCATAAAACCTTGCACGCCAAAGACATCCTCGGCCATGTCTACGAATACTTCCTCGGCCAGTTCGCCCTGAATGAAGGCAAAAAGGGCGGCCAGTATTACACCCCCAAGGCCATCGTCACCCTCATCGTCGAAATGCTGCAACCCTACAAAGGCCGAGTCTACGACCCCACCATGGGCTCCGGCGGATTCTTCGTGCAAAGCGAGCGCTTCATCGAAGAACACGAAGGCCGACTTGGCCTGCCTGTGCGAGGCACGCAGACAGGCAACATCTCCGTCTACGGCCAGGAATCCAACCCCACCACCTGGCGCCTGGCGGCAATGAACATGGCCATCCGCGGCATCGACTTCAACTTCGGCGGCGAACCGGCCAACACCTTCAGCAACGACAAACACCCCGACCTGCGTGCCGACTTCGTCATGGCCAATCCACCCTTCAACATGAAAGAGTGGAACACCGGCGTCAAAGACGACGACCCCCGCTGGCAATACGGCAGCCCGCCCGCCGGCAACGCCAACTTTGCCTGGATGCAACACATGCTCTACCACCTGGCGCCCAGCGGCAGCATGGGTTTGCTGCTCGCCAATGGTTCCATGAGTTCTAACACCAACAACGAAGGCGAAATCCGCAAACGCTTGTTAGAAGAAGACCGTGTCGAATGTATGGTAGCGCTTCCCGGCCAACTGTTTACCAATACCCAGATTCCCGCGTGCATTTGGTTCCTCACCAAAAATAAGAAAGTACACAATGGATTGAGAGATAGAAGCGGCGAAGTTCTCTTTATCGACGCCCGCAACATGGGCCACATGAAAGACCGCGTACTGCGCGACTTCGCGACAGAGGACATAAAGAAGATTGCAGACACCTTCCATAATTGGAAAACGGGCGAGAACTACGAAGACGTACCTGCGTTTTGCAACTCGGCAACGCTCGATCAAATTAAGCAACACGACTAGGTCCTCACCCCTGGCCGCTATGTCGGCGCAGCAGAAGAGGAAGATGACGGCGAATTGTTCGCGGACAAAATGACGCGCCTCACTGCGCAACTCAAAGAACAGTTTGAGCAAAGCGACAAGCTCGAAGTGGAGATTAAAAAGAATTTGGCGGGGCTAGGGTATTAATGCCTAGCTTTCAAACAAAAAAACTAGATGAAATCGTAGAGCGCGTTTGTGTTGGTTTCGTAGGAGTATGCAATAAAGATTATGTCGAAAATGGCGAAGGTGTGCCAATGATTAGAACTACGAATTTAACTGGCACCTCAATCAATTATGGTGATATGAAATATATTTCAAATGAATTTCATAGAAAGAATGTCAAATCACAATTGAAAAAAGGGGATATTTTAGTTGCGCGACATGGTGATAGCGGTCTGCCATCAATTTATGAGTCAGATGACGAAGCAAATTGTTTGAATGTCGTAATTGTTAAGCCTAAGGCGAATGAAGAATTAATAGATAATTATTACCTATTGTACGCTCTAAAATGTCCATATGTAGTTCATCAGGTTAAAGCCGCTGTAGGTGGATCTGTTCAGGGTGTAGTAAACACTAAAGTAATAGCAAATTTAGATATTCCCTATCCCGAAAGGCCAGTTCGAGAAGAAATTGTACGGCACATATACAATCTTGATAAAAAAATCGAACTCAACCGCCAAATCAACCAAACCCTCGAACAAATCGCCCAGGCCATCTTCAAATCCTGGTTCGTCGACTTCGAGCCCGTTAAAGCCAAAATAGAAGCCAAACAAAACGACCAAGACCACGAACGCGCCGCCATGCGCGCCATCAGCTGCAAAACCGACGAAGAACTTAATCAGCTCAGCCCCGAACAACGCCAACAGCTCACCACCTCCGCCGCGCTCTTTCCCGATGAGTTTGAAGATTCAGAACTCGGCGAGATACCAAAGGGGTGGACGGCCGGTGTCGTTGGCGATTTCATTGAGTTCAATCCAAAAAGGCTTTTAAAAAAGGGAACCGTTGCGCCTTATCTTGATATGAAGAATATGCCGACTGAGGGGCACCTTGCGCAGGATGTTTTACCTCGCGAATTTTGAAGTGGAACGAAATTTATAAATGGTGACGCTTTACTGGCGCGTATAACGCCATGCCTTGAAAACGGGAAGACTGCATTTGTTGATTTTCTAAATGATTACGAAGTTGGTTGGGGGTCAACTGAATATATAGTGATGCATTCAAAACACAGTTATCCAGAATGTATAGTACTTCCTAGCTCGACACGAGTCATTTCGACAATTGGCTATTCAAAGCATGATGGGAACAAGTGGGCGACAACGTGCGAGTGCCCATGCGCTTGCAAACATGCCATGGGTCATTCCTGATAAAGATGTCGCGACTATGTTTGGAAATTATGGAACTTCTTTTATGTTGCATATTAAGTCGAATGGGGATGGCAGTAAAACGCTAGCAAATATTAGAGATACACTACTCCCCAAACTCCTCTCCGGCGAAATCTCTCCCGGCGATGCTGACCTTAATGCAGAGCTCGTAGCATGTTGAAAATAACCACATTGGAGGATATTGCTGCTTTACAGGAAAATTACGAGGTTGAGTGTAAACTGGCCTCCGGAAAAGATGGTAAAGGTGAGCTGCCAAAGTCGTTTTGGGAAACCTACAGTGCCTTTGCAAATAGTTACGGGGGTTACATCGTATTAGGTTTAAAAGAGAGAAATCGAGTTTTTGATATGGTGGGTTTACAGAACCCTAAAAAGCTACGAGACGAATTATGGGATTTAGTCAATAACGAACAGAAAGTCAGCGCTAATTTATTGCAAGAAAAAAATATTCTCGAATTGAATGTGAATGGTAAGGTAGTGCTCTGCGCCCACATTCCGCGTGCATCCAGAAAAGCGCGATCTGTTTTTATTAGAGGAAATCCACTTAAGGGAACTTATAAGCGGCAGAATACCGGCGATTACTTGTGCAGCGAAGAAACCGTTCGCCGGATGCTGGCCGAACAGGTGGAGGATAGCCGGGATAACGAAATTTTAAAAGGATATGGTTTAGAAGATATCGATTTCGAAACCTTTAATGCTTATCGCCAGCTTTTTGCCAGTTTAAAACCTGATCATCCATGGAATCAACTTGAGCCGCAGAAATTTTTAAAGAATATAGGCGCATGGCGCATTGAACGCGATTCGGAGTTCGTCGGCTTGACGCGTGCGGGGTTGTTAATGTTCGGCCAGTTGCCTTCCATACAAGAGGTGTTTTCCAATTATATGCTGGATTATCAAGAGCGCCCCGAAGCTAAAACAGAATCCCGTTGGATTGATCGCTTGACTTTGGATGGTGCATGGTCCGGTAATCTTTTCGATTTTTACCGGCGCGTTATTAAAAAATTAACGACTGATCTTAAAGTGCCTTTTGATTTGGAAGGTGATACGCGCCGGGACGATACAGAAGTGCATCAGGCATTGCGTGAAGCATTGGTTAATTCTCTGGTACATGCGGATTTTTCCGGGCGTGCATCTGTGCTCATTGTGAAGCGGCCGGATATGTTTGGTTTTCGTAATCCAGGTTTAATGCGCGTACCTGTAGAAATTGCGAAACAAGGCGGTGAAAGCGATTGCCGAAATCGGCTTATTCATCAAATGTTTCGTTATGTGGGTTTAGGAGAACAGGCCGGTTCTGGCTTACCTAAAATTTACCAAGGTTGGGATAGCCAGCATTGGCGTAGTCCTTCTTTATATGAAAAGGAAGTGCCTTCAGAACAAACTTTGCTCGAATTGCATATGCTGGATTTACTGCCCGGCGGTGCAGTGGCAGCGCTAAGGGATCAGTTCGGTAGTAAATTTGATCAATTATCACAGCTGGAACGGCTGATCTTAGCAACAGCGAATACGGAGCAGGTTGTATACCATGCTCGTATGGCAGAAATTACGACTGATCATACCCATGATTTAACCGTTGCATTTCAGGGATTGGTCAAAAAGGGATTTCTCGAAGCTAGTGGGCATGGACGCGGCATGGTCTATCATTTGCCGGGACAAAAACTGCCCACGCCGGACCAAGCGTTTGGTTATCAAAGTTTGGTAGCTGGCGGTGCGGGCCGCTCCGAACATTCTACGAGTAGCTCCGAACATTTGGACGATAGCTCCGAACATATGAATCGCGATAAGCTGGGCTGCTTGCTTATCAATGGTTTAGATAAGCCATTGATTGATAATATAAAAATGTTAGATGACGGATTATTAGAGCAATTGTCCAAAATCGCAACCGATGCGGCAAATAGAGGGCGAGTGCCGAAGTCTGAGATGGAAAACATAATACTTTCATTATGTGCGCATAATTATCTTACTTTGGAGGTGTTAGCGGAACTCGTCAACCGGAGTCCGGACGCCTTGCGGCAGCAGTATCTTAAGCTGATGACAGAACAAGGCAAATTAAACCTGGCTTTTCCTACACGGCCAACTCATCCTAAGCAGGCGTATAAATCGAATCGTGATAGATAAATGTTGATTACGGAAGAACAACTTGAAGATCTTTGCCTAGAATGGTTTGCTGGAACTGGCTATGAGGTTTTACATGGTAGGGAAATCGCGCCGGAAAGTGATAACCCTGAGCTAGGCGATTATCGGCAGGTTGTGTTATTTGGGCGATTGCTAGAGGCTTTGCAGCGAATTAATCCGCATGTCCCGACAAATATTTTGGAAGAGCAAGTTGTTCATGTCATCAATAATTCAGAAAGTCCTGGGTTGATTCAAAATAATAGTACTTTTCATCGTAATCTATTGAATGGTATGCCAGTTGAATATTCTGATGGCGAGAATAAAAAGTCCGACCATGTGCAATTGATCGATTTTCACACACCGGGCGATAACCGTTTTCTAGTAGTAAATCAGTTTACCATTTCAGGTTCTAAACAATTGCGTCGCCCGGATTTGGTGGTGTTTATTAATGGTATACCCATTGCCGTGATTGAGCTGAAAAATCCCGCCGATGAAAATGCGGATGTGTGGGATGCTTACAATCAATTACAAACCTACAAAGAAGAAATCTCCGATCTGTTTGTGTTTAATGAGGCACTGGTGATTTCCGATGGCATCAATGCGCGTATTGGTTCGCTTTCTGCCAATCAGGAACGTTTTCTTCCCTGGCGTACGATCAAGAATGAAAACGATAAACCACTGTTGGAATATCAGTTGGAAAAGGTCGTTCGAGGCTTCTTTGACCGGGAATTGCTGCTCGACTATCTGCGTTACTTTATTTTATTTGAACAAGATGGCGGCTCTTCTGATAACCCCGCCGCAGGCGCTCTGATTAAGAAAATCGCCGGTTATCATCAGTTCCATGCCGTGCGTGAAGCGGTGCGGGTGACAATGATTGCCTCACGGCCTGTTGAGAAAAACTGGCAAGCAGATGAACGTGCTACTTACGGCGAGAAAGTGAAGCCAGGTTCACGCAAAGCCGGTGTGGTCTGGCATACCCAAGGCTCGGGGAAGAGTATCTCCATGGTGTGTTATGCGGGCATGCTGTTACAACAACCTGAAATGCAGAACCCGACCTTGGTGGTGGTGACCGATCGGAATGATCTGGATAACCAGTTATTCGATAACTTTGTGGCGGCGAAGATGTTGCTGAAACAAGTGCCGGTGCAGGCCGACAGCCGCGATGATTTACGTGAGCTGTTAGAGTCGCGTCAGTCCGGCGGAATTATTTTCACCACGGTACAGAAGTTCTCGTTGCTCAACGGTGAGGAGCATCATCCACCACTCAGTCAACGCAGCAATATCGTCGTTATCTCCGACGAGGCACACCGTAGCCAGTACGGTCTTAAGGCAGTTCTCGATCAAAAGACCGGTAAATACAAGTTCGGTTATGCCAAACATCTACGTGATGCCTTACCCATGGCCTCGTTTATCGGCTTTACCGGCACACCCATTGCCACGGAAGACAAGGACACCCGCGCGGTGTTTGGTGATTATGTCAGTATCTATGATATTCAGGATGCAGTGGACGATGGCGCGACCGTGCCCATTTACTACGAGAGCCGTTTAGCCAAGCTCGACATCAATCAGGCCGAAATCGAAAAGCTCAACGAAGAAGTCGACGAGGTCATGGAGGATGAAGAAGACCTCAGTGTGCGGGAAAAGGCCAAGAGCAAATGGGCCACGCTGGAAAAACTGGTCGGCGCGAAACCCCGCCTGCAAGAAGTGGCCGAAGACCTGGTACAACACTTAGAGGAACGGTGCGCCACCATTGAAGGCAAGGGCATGATCGTGGCAATGAGCCGGGAAATCTGCGCCCACTTGTATACCGCGATAACCGCCTTACGGCCGCAGTGGCATGCCCCGGATGTCGAGAAAGGGGCCATCAAGGTGATTATGACGGCGTCGGCTGCTGACAAGCCGTTGCTGCAGGCGCATAACTACAACAAAATTCAAAAGAAACGTCTGGAACGGCGCTTTAAAAATCCGAATGACCCGCTCAAACTCGTCATTGTTCGCGATATGTGGCTCACCGGCTTTGATGCCCCTTGTGCCCATACCATGTATGTCGATAAACCCATGCGCAGCCATAACCTCATGCAGGCCATTGCGCGAGTCAATCGGGTATTTAAAGACAAACCCGGTGGCCTGGTGGTGGATTATATTGGCATTGCCAATGAACTCAAACAGGCCCTGAAGACCTATACCGACTCCAAAGGCAAGGGTAACCCGACTAATCTGGCAACGGAAGCATTTTCCATCCTCGCCGAGAAAATCGATGTGGTAAGAGGAATGTTACAAGACTTCAATTACAGCGAGTACGAAACCAAGGCAACCCAACTACTCATCCCGGCTGCCAACCATATCTTGGGACTCGAAGACGGCAAGAAACGTTTCCTCGATACGGTGTTGGCCATTACCAAGGCCTTTGCATTATGCGGCACATTAGACGAAGCGCAGGAATATAAAAAAGAGATCGCCTTTTTCTCTGCCGTAAAAGCGGCCATCACCAAAGCAACAACGGTCGATAAGAAACGCACGGAAGAGGAGAAAAATTCCGCCCTAAAACAAATCCTCGACCAGGCAGTCATTTCCGAAGGCGTGGAAGACATCTTAAAACTGGCAGGATTAGAAAAGCCCAATATCGGGCTGCTCGACGATGCCTTTATGGAAGACGTGCGCAACATGAAAGACCGCAACTTTGCCGTTGAATTGCTGGAAAAACTTCTACGCGACGAGATTCGTTCAAATACCCGAAACAATGTGGTGCAGGAAAAGAACTATAGTGATCGGTTATTAGAAACTCTACGAAAATACCGCAACCGCGCCATAGAAACCGCCCAGGTCATTGAAGAGCTTATACAGATGGCCAAGGATTTTCAGGAGGCCATGAAACGGCATGAGGCTCTTGGCCTTAATCAGGATGAGTTAGCCTTCTATGATGCCCTTGCCAATAACGAAAGTGCGGTTCGGGAAATGGGAGACTATACCCTTAAGAAAATCGCTCACGAACTGGTGGAGAAGCTCCGCAAGAGTACCACGGTTGATTGGCGGGTACGTGACAGCGTGCGTGCGAAACTGCGCAATAGTGTGAGAATTTTATTGCGGCGCTATAAATACCCGCCGGATAAACAGGCCGAAGCGATAGACCTTGTTATGCGGCAGGCGGAAGTATTGTCGGAAATGTGGTCATGTGAGATATAGGTGCGTGTCATAAAGAATAAGGGGTTAGTCTCGAAGCCGAGGATATTGATGATTTCAACGAGAAGAACGTTGTCACAACCAGTTGTTATTCCAGAGCAATGACAATCTAGCTAAAATGAAAGAAATGCTGCTACCAAGATTCATCTCCGGCAAACTCTTCGTTGAAAACCTGGATATCCAATCCCATCCAGCATCCAGGATTCCCGCTGATGCCAGACCGATACGACACCCAGGACACCGCTGAAGGGCGTTACCAGCCAGGATCGGATAACCGGGTGCTGGAAAATAAGCTGGGCATTACCGATCCACTGGAATTGGATGATGTGGAGCTGACGCTACTCGACCAGTTAACCGTTGCCGTTTTTGACGAGGTCGCGGTGGATCAAACATTAATCGTCGCGGACCTCTACGAATGGCATCGACGCTGGCTGGGCAATGTCTATGTGTGGGCAGGCAGGGTGCGTTCGGTCAACATGGGGAAGGACGGCTTTCAGTTTGCCGCCGCCGGGCAGATTCCGGGGTTGATGGATACGTTCGACAAAGAATTTCTGGCGGCTTATACCCCTTTTTTGGCACTGGATGATGAGTCTCTGGTAGAGGCGATTGCCGCAGTGCACGTTGAGTTTGTTTTGATTACATCCCTTTCGTGAGGGCAACGGCCGTCTGTCACGATTGATTGCCACCGTGATGGCCTTGCAGGCCGGTAAACCGGTCTTGGATTTCTCTTGCCTTGATCGGGACAAACCCCACTATTTTGAGGTGATTCAGACAGGCTTGAGCGACTGCGGGCCGATGAAAGACCTATTCAGGCAAGTGTTACGGGATAGCGGGAAAAATGTTTGATGGAGAGCTTGGCTTCGATCTTGTCAATTGCCTCGCCGGTTTCAATAGCGGTAGAACTGGCTAGATTACGGATCAGGATTTTGCGGGCCTTGACGGGATCTTTAAGGTGTGGGTTGGTATGAGTCAGTGTTTTCCGTTTCATGCTAGCCATTATAGCAAGGTTCCGCAGGGACGTAGAACATTGGGTCGGACTAAGCTAAGTAATTGATGATTAATAAATACTGCGCTAATTTAATGCTTAAAAGACGCTTATAAGCCCCTTTTTGTTAGCATAAACGGTATTCTAAGGAGACTGCGGATGGCCAGAGCCAATCGGCATCATATTCCAGGCCAGCTTTTCGACCGGTTCCTGGTCTCACCCTCTCCATACTTCGCGGAATTCGTGTTTCCTTGCACATCAATGACGCTGCTTTCAACGGAACACTAAGCCATCTAGAGGATTGATAGTTCATAATTAATGTGGGAAAAAAAAGGGAACGGATTTATTTATGGCGTCGATACATTCTATTTCCCAAAAAATAGATCTGTCCCGGTTTTTGTTGCGAACGCCATAAACTCCACGCCATTGAGACAACGTTTCCAAGTAATATCCAAAATCAGAATCCGCTGCAAATACAACTTGCCGATTGCGTCCCCGCTGCACAATATGATGCGGATAATCGGATAATACCACACGTCCGACTCTAGGCATATTGATTCCTGGTGATAACTTTACTTGTTAGAAGTATAGCTCATGAATAAATCTGTCCCCTTTTTCTAAGTTGCGCGTCTTTGAAAAAAGGCCAGTGGTTTTTTCGTCTTTTTTTAAAGACACGTCTGCTTCAACCTATTGTGTGTGCCCGGCATGGGCATGATTTTATGGGGTGCAAGTCCCCTGTACATTATCCAGAAAGGAGTTATATTTGACAACTTTAAAAGTACTAGCCGAGGGCAAGGTGCGGAAGGGCGACCGACCCGCTGAAAGAAGCCTAAGTGCAAACCTGCGAGCCAACGGACAGAAACTACATATAAGGCCGAACCTCAGGGCGAGTCAGCACAACATGACGAAGCCCCTCTGGATCACTGGGGGAGGGTAAATGTAGTGGTTGCGCAGGGAAAGATCATGTTTTTACCCGGGGAGATCTGCCTGCCTAAGTTGCCTAACGGCAGCGGTGGAACAGAGCCTGCGAAGGTGCGCGTTAACAGGGCAGAAGTCAGCCGAGGACGAGAACCCAATGATGTTGTTGGGGAAAGGTCTGAAGGCAGTGTGATAAGGTGGTGCTCGTGAGCTTTGGTCATTCGCAAACCCCGACCGGGGAATTGGAGGCCAGGCGCGTCATGAATCCATCGCCTATCGATCTTGCATAGGTGGAATACATCGTATCGAATCGATGTATAGCTGAGGCATGGAAAAAGGTTCGATCCAATAAGGGCGCGCCCGGTGTTGATAATATCAGCATTGAACGATTCCCGAAGTGGGGAAGACCGCAATGGAAAATCATCAAGAATCAGGTGCGCGCTGGAAGTTATCGGCCAACCCCTGCACTTCGTGTTGAGATTCCCAAAGAGTCAGGGGGGATGCGCCGATTGGGCATTCCTTGTGTGTTAGACCGGGTACTCATGCAATCGATTGCAAAGGTACTGGGTGAGATATTTAATCCTACTTTCTCGCTTAACAGCTACGGCTATATGCCTGGACGATCCGTCCAGCAAGCCGCACGGCAAGCTCAGAGGTATTATCGGCAAGGCTATCGGTTTCAGGTCGATATCGACCTGGAGAAGTTTTTCGACACCGTGAACCATGATATTCTCATGGATCGCGTGGGTCGACGCGTCAAGTCCAAAAGTCTGCTGAAACTCCTGGGTCGCTTCCTGCGGGCTGGGGTGATGGTCAAGGGTCGGCTACAGCCGACTCGGATCGGGATTCCGCAAGGCAGCCCCGTATCGCCAATATTAAGTAATATCCTATTGGATGATCTGGACAAGGAGCTGGAAAAGAGAGGGCACAAGTTTATCCGTTATGCCGACGATGTGGCGATTTTCGTCAAATCCAAGCGCGCGGGTGAGCGGGTGTTGGCGAGTGTCAGCCGCTACTTGGAGCGCAAGCTCAAAGTGAAGGTGAACGCGAGCAAAAGTAAAGTCAGTCAGGTTAAAGACAGTTCAGTGCTGGGCTTTAAAATCCACGGTAAAAAGTTAAAAACCGTGGCGAGCAAAGTTCAGGGATTCAAACGCGAGTTAAAACGCATCACCCGCCGATGCCCGGTATTTCCATACTATCGCGCATTTTTCGCCTTAAACAATACGTTCAAGGCTGGATGGCGCATTATGGCTGTGGGTTGAAGTACGACGATGCGGTTCTATTCGACGGCTGGATTCGAAGGCGACTCAGGATGTGCTATTGGAAACAGTGGCGCAGACCGAGACGTCGGATTAGAGCGCTGATCAAGCTCGGTGTTAATAAACGCGATGCCATTCGTTTAGGGCTATCGCGTAAAAGCTACTGGCGTTTGTCCAAAACATTGGCCACTAACAGCGGATTGAGCAACACATATTTTGAACAAATAGGACTCATTTCCATCCGCACGCTATGGTGCAAGATTCATCATCCGGCTACGGCCCGATAGACACTTGATATGAAGTCGATTTGCCCGATGAAGTATCTCTGGTAATACCAGGCTAGGCGCCGTATACGGACCCGTATGTACGGTGCTGTGGGAGGGGGCTACTTGAGTAGCTCCCTATCCCGATTAGTTTGGTTTTTCACCGTTAAAAAATGCGCTATAAGTCGCAATAGATAAATACCCTATTTTACTATGCTTATTTAATTTATCTTGACTCATTTCATTTGGAAATACTTTTGATGGGTCTTCATTAATATCAGAAGTAAAAAATATCTTATAATAATAGAGTTTTTCTTTCTTATATTCTTTTATTATCGTGAAATGAGTCTTTTGTAAATCAGTACCAATTTCTACAGCGGCAGCAATAATTGAGAACGGACCACCTTGTGCATCGGTTTCAATAATATCCACTTCTAAAATAGAATAATTTGAACCTCTTTCTATTTCTTGGATAGCTGTTTTAAAGCCTTTTTTATCATAAGACTTATAATAGAACTTATTATCATCTGCATATAGATTTGCCGATAACATTAAAAATAAAAATAGTAGATGTTTCATGCGATTTTCCTTAATCAAACTAACGCCGCAATTAACCGGGTGGCTTACCCTAAGCGAAGCGGCGGGTAAACCGCTCCGCGTTGAATTGCCATGTTAGCTTTCATTGCTATTTAACTGGTAGTTCTTCGTATTTTTTTAAATCATCGACTTCTTTATGCCAAGGTGCCTTGTCCACAAAAAATATATTGTGAATGGGCTTTACCTTTGGGTCATCGTCTAATGTACCTGCTGGAACAACAATAGCTCGACCGCTTTGCGTTAGCCATGGCAATGATGAGCCACACTTTTTGCAAAACGATGTTGCAAAGTGTTTTGCATCTGGTAATTCAAACCTTCCTAAAAATTTTTCACCACTAAGCCACCGAAATTGTGCTGGATCGATAATAATATTTGATGCATGAGCAGAGCCTGTGAATTTTTGACATCTAGAACAGTGACAGTATTGAAAAACTTTCACCGGACCAACAAACTGATATGAAACCTCCCCACATAAGCAACTTCCAGATATTTTGCTATTTTCCATAGATTCTACCTTTGATAGCTAACAGTGTAATAACCGGAAACGATTTTCCACGTATTTACTTCCTATATACGGCATTGTTTTCTATGCTATTGGATATTAAACCATAAAACATGGAAAATTTAGTGAAATGCCCGGTCAACCAAACAACCCCGAGCCTAAACCAAAATTTCAACCAAAAGCCGGCTAATGGATCAAGTCCGAGAAGTGCTTCGTTACCATCACTACGGCTATAAACCCGAATAGGCGTATACCCGATGGATTTTACGCTTCATCAAGTATAATGGAACGCGTCATCCCCGCGAAATGGGGAAACCTGAAATTGAAGCTATCCTTTCTCATCTTGCAATGGATAGAAATGTCGCTGCTTCAACCCAGAGTCAAGCATTAAATGAGATTGTTTTCCTTAATAAGCACGTGCTTGAGTTACGGAGACAAAAAGAGGACAGTTTAATTTATTAGTGCTATGCCTTGGTAAAATAAAGCGGCCCCTTTTCTGCTTTTTTTAGAGGAATACATCATGGATATTCAGACACTCACAATATTCTTCATGTGGTGCACAATCATAAATGGCGGCATCTTGAGTTTGTGGTCAATGTTCTTCTTGTTCACCCCAGATTTTGTGTTTCGCATACAAAGCAAATGGTTCCCCATTCCCCGGGAAACCTACAACGTGGTTATTTATTATTTCCTCGGACTATTCAAAATTGTTTTTATAGTTTTCAATATCGTTCCCTACGTGGCTCTACTGATAATCGGATAAAAAGGACTATCCAGAATAGAATGGCGCCTGACGTTTATTTCGCAGTTGTGGTCGATTTGGGTGTTCAAGATTTTGTCAATTACACTTCCGTGACCAAATCTTTGTGTGCTTCGCTGCTGCGCCCTATTGTGGCTTGTCAAAACGAACGTTGCGAGAAATCCAGTTGAGGAACATCATTGAATCAACTGCAATCAGATGGAATCGTTCCTTAAGGGTTTAGGTAACGGAGCGGTTCCGTTGGATGTTCTAGAAAGAAGTCATGGATGGGTTTAACGTTTAAAAATTTAGCAGCAATATTCATCCCAGGATGAGTGGGCGAGGGTAAAGGCGCAGATCTCCACCGCATTGGCGAATTATCAACGGGCTCGAGAACAGTTTGTTGTGTTCAAGACCGGTGAAGTTGAACCTCTAATGAACACTAATAAAGGACTTTTAAATTCGCGCTCATTCATGGTTCTTATCCAAAAATGGATTTTGTATACTCAGTCCTTCTACACGTTGTCCGTGTTGCAAGTCTTCGCTATATAAGGTTTTGCAGCCTGCTTCGAGGGCGGCAGCGACAATCAGGCTATCGTAAAAGCTAAATTGGTAACGGAACTGTATCTCGATACCACGCTGATACAGTGCGGTCGTGGGCATGATTTTCCACAGGGGGAATAACACGCGTTTCAGCAAGCGGTTTGTGCGTTCCGCCGTGAACTTGAGTTTGCGGGTAATGACATTAAGCGTTTCCTGAACGACCTGATGACTGATACAGGCGTTGCTCAACTCGATGGCGTCTTCGATCAATGTTTCAGCGTGTTGACGTTTATCGGGATCTGTTTTATCCCAAAGGCACACAAACACATTAGAATCAATAAAGCTGTCAACGCTCATTCATTTCATCCCGTGTGAACTTACGCCAGCCGGTTGAATATTTGCCTTGCAACGCCTTGATCGTTGCCATGGCTCCATCCGCCTGCTGCTTGCGTCGAACATAGTCTTCCAGCCAAACACGAAACTGCTCATTCAGCGTGGTATGTTCGGCGACTGCGCGTTGACGTGCCGCTTCTATCAAGTTTTCGTCGGCACTCAGAGTGATGTTTTTCATGGTATCCTCTCGTTAATCTAACCATACGATTCTAGTGCACACGATTTGCGTGACAGAAGAGTTTTAAACTTCCTGTGCCTCAATAAAGACGACCGAGCAGGGAAATAGCAGCAATTTTCTGAACCCAAATCCGCATTCTCGCAGCGTAGTGGGATATCGTACTATCACTAAGTCTGCAAGCAAGTGTTTTCGGGGCTTTAATAAAATGAATACCGAACTCGGTATGATACTATTATCAACCCTATTTCATACACATGGTCCCATTGATCCATAAAGGATATTTTATGAGTGAACTGATTAAAATTGCCGTCACCCTCGTCGTAGTCACTGTTCTTCTGATCGTGGCCGCGGTCATTGTCATTCCCTTTTTCGTCGATCCGAATGATTACAAGCCCCAAATAGCCGCGGCCGTCAAACAGCACACAACTCGAGAAATTGAGATCGAAGGTGATTTAGTCCTTTCCGTGTTCCCATGGCTCGGAATAGAAACCGGGAAAATCAGTTTAAGTAACGCACCGGGTTTCGGCGACAATCCGTTTGCGGAGATCGAACACACCGAGATAAAGGTTAAGCTGCTTCCACTCTTTTCTAAAAAAATTGAAGTCAATCGCATTGTTGTTAAGGGTCTCATCCTGAACCTGGCAAAAAATAAAAACGGTGTGTCGAATTGGGAAGACCTGAAATCCACACCCAAACAAAAATCAGAACCAAATACTCCTAAAAATCAAATAAACCCAAAATCCGGAGAGAAAGAAGCTACGCTCGACAGCTTAGCAGTAGCCGGAATAGCCTTGCTGGACGCCAACATCATATGGGATGACCGATCCAAGTCGCAACACGTCGAAATATCCGATTTTAACTTTCTCATGGCCCGGATGAGCTTCGGTCAACCAGTCGACTTTGAAATGGAATTCATGTTGAATAGTAAGAAACCGCATTTTTCCGAGAAACTGGATATTTCCGGAAACGTTAATGTTGAGATGAATAAATTTTTTGAATTGAAGAATCTTTTGATTCAACTTGGAGATACGACAATCAAAGGACATACTAAGGTTGTCGATTTTTCAAGTCCGGCTATCGCGTTTAATTTTGAAATTGACGATATTGATGTGGATCGGTATTTTCCCGTGAAAAAACAAAAAAAACCCGAGAACACTAAAACATCTCCCTCCCCTACTCCACAACCGACATCATCTTCAACCGTCCCAGCGGGCAAAGCGCCGGAATTCCCACTGGAAACCCTTCGGGCATTGAATATCCAAGGTAAGGCTAAAATTTCCCGGTTAACTATTAAAGGAATTAAGGCCCAAGGGGTTGAATTTAATATCCAGGGGAAAAATGGCGTCATTACATCAAAACAATCCGTAACGAAGCTTTATGGGGGCAGCTACCAGGGCAATATACAAATCGATGCCCGAAAAAATATTCCGAAATTGACTTTAAACGAATCCCTTTCCAATGTTCAGGTCGAACCGCTTTTACGCGATTCTACTGGAAAAGCCCCTATTTCAGGCACGGCGGAATTTAGCGCTCAACTCAGCGGAAAAGGCCTCAATACAGATGCGATCAAGTCCTCGCTGAATGGAACGATTGATGCCTTGTTTACCGATGGGGCGATTCAAGGGATTAATCTTATTGGAATGATCCGAACCGCGAACAAGCTGTTAAAGGAACAATCCACCCAATCCGCTAACGAAACCGACAAAACCGAATTTTCGGAGTTTAAACTTGCCTCCACCGTAAATAGGGGCGTCGTCAATACCCATGAACTTATCGTAAAAAGCCCTTTAATCAGGGTAACCGGTTCGGGTAAAGTTAATCTGGTAAGCGAAGCCATCGATTATCGGATTGTAACCAAACTGGTTGACTCATTAGAGGGTCAAGGGGGTGCTGAAACAAAAGATCTAAAAGGCATTCCAATTGGTGTCAAAATCGGAGGTTCCCTCTCCAAACCTTCTTATCGCCTTGATTTAGCCGAAAGCCTCACTTCAGAACAAAAAGAGAAAATCGAGAAGAAGAAACAGAAATTACTTGATAAATTAGACAAAAAACTGGGGCCGGGAACAAGTGATTTTTTAAAAAAGTTTTTTTAATCGTAATGTAGTTGGAAACACGCACACAGCCAGTTTCTGCTCCTTTATATCTCTATCCCATTGAGCGAGAAATCGCTTTTTAAAGGGCAATGATCAAATCATTTATTGCCTGAAATCCCATTCTAATATCTCCCTCCTTTTTGATGGAGTTCACAGTCCATGGATGGACATTTGTCTTTCCCTTAGAAAATACGCAGTCGTTCACAAAATAAATGATCTGACTCGCGTATAAATTCACCAACAGAAAAAACCACCATCGTTGTTTTCAGTATTGAAGGAGATAGAAATGAATTTTTCTAACAGAATTTCCAAGCCAGTTATTACGTTGTTCGTGCAAACTGTGATTATTATTGCCGCGGCAGCCCTATGGTCGCCAAGTGTAATGGCGCGCGCAGCCTACTTTAGTGCTTGTGTCGGATGTCATGGCTCGACGCCGGAACAAAAAGCCTTCACCGCGCAGATCAATACGATAACACTCGAAAATACTCCAACTCATCCGGAAACCACCTGCGTTTCATGTCACGAACATGCCGCTAAAGACACTCCCTTGAGCCCACAAGTGACACTCTCGGCGCAACCTCAACAGCAGGTCGTTAAACCCGGAACAGCTTTTAAGGTTAATGTCACCGGCGGAAATATTGGAAATGCCGCCACCGGTGGACTCCGACCTCGAAATGGTAACGTCCGCTTGAGACTCTATGATGCTGCCGGCGCGATATTGGTGTATGGGCATGGCTCCCTGGGGGAAAATCGACAACCTGGAATCACGGTTGATGCTACAGCTCCGACAACGATCGGCGAATTCAACTGGCAAGCCGCCTGGCTCGGTAATACTTTATTCAACAGCACAGGGTTGGACAATTCAAACTGGCCAACGAACCCGGACGCAAAAGGCACCCCCGAACAACCAATTCCCCACGGCGAACGACGTGTTGATTTCTCGTTCTTTGTATGCAACGACAACGACAACGATGGATTTTTCTCGGCCACTTGCCCGGCACCGGGAATTACCCTTGACTGTAACGATGGGGATGCCACTAAAACCGTAGTCTGTCCTGTTAATATCCCTCCTGTCGCTAACGCGGGTCTCGACCAGACCGTAGCCGAAGGCAGCAGGGTTAATTTGGACGGCAATCTATCCGCCGATGCGAATAGCGATCCAATGACTTTTAATTGGACCATGGTGACGAAACCGGCGAATAGTGCCGCTGTAATGTCCAATGCCACAACAGCAACACCGGACTTTGTTGCCGACAAACCAGGCTCGTACTCGATCCAACTCATTGTAAACGACGGCACCATTAACAGCGTTGCCGATACTGTGACTATCGTTTCTAATCTCGGCAGTCGTGAGTTAACAGCGAGAAAAGCGGGGCAAAACTACCCTCTCCATCGTAGTATGTTTGATGAAAAATTTTGAAGATCGCAGAGAATTAGAGCATAGAACGCCTCATTCAGTTTAATCGTCATCTATTTCATCGGAAACAGCCATCAAGCGGGCACGGATCTGTTGAATCATGCCATTTTCCTCAAGTCGAAAGAATTGTTTGAGGAACAATGGCGCTAAAATTTGCTTGACGGTTTTCTCCGATGGCAAATCACGCGATTGAGTGCGAAGATAAAGCGAGTGCTCAGACCAAATCGTATCTTGATACTGGAGCGCAATCAATTGCATTAACCCCAAGGCAATGGAGGCACAGAGCACGAAGATTTCATAGGCTCGCCAGCACGCTTGAACGGTATGAATATCCTGGGGCTGTGGGGCTTTGAGAAGACGATTGGAAAAGGGGCGTCTAGAATGTTTTGGCAATTTTTTAGTCCAAAAACGAAATTTAAAGGCGCCGATCACATGCTTTAACATCGCGAACATGATTTCAATGCGGGTTCTAGCACAATACAGTTCAACGGCATCAATGGCTGACAGCGTTAAATCGGAACTCATTAGAACCATTGGGCCTTTTGAGGTGACGGCGAGAATAAATAACACCTGATCAGCGATGGGCCGCCATAACAGTGTAAGCGTCATAACCCGGATGGATTCGGTTTTACCGTAGACTTGACAGGTCACCGTCTCAAACAAATGAAGGTGGTCGAAGCATTCTCTTAAACACACTTTCTCGCCATAGAGCGGCTGAGGTCCGGGTCGAGAGGCGGGTTTCGGTGGCGCGGGGAAATAACCCACATAGCTATTCTTGGCTTTGGCCAGCACCTCAACCCACCGCGCCTGATGCTGGATTGAATAATAGTGGCAAGCTCGAAATACGCCCCCGGTTGAAAAAAAGGCATCCAACACCAAATAACACAGACAGTGATTCGTCACCGCAAAATGAATCGCCATGGCCACCAAGCGGTCGGTGAGCTTGATCCGACATGGATTATCGCGCTCGTCGTTCAACCCTAAATGAGCCCATCCCTGATGAATTTGAAGCTGCAAAGGACAACAAAAACAAGCGGATAACGACCCGATCAAGATGCCAATGCTGCCCCAACATTGGGCCCGAAAATAGCCGGGTTTCGTTTGCGTCTCCGATGACTCGTGCATCGATACCACGCCGGGCATCTTGCGTCCATCTTTGATCACCGCGGTATGGTCACCCAGAAGTATTGCTCGTCCAGCTACTTAAACGGATTTTCCTTGGCGATTCACAAAATCTTGCCAAGCATCGAGCAACGCCCCATAGACATACGCTTTGGATCTAAAAAAACGGAGCAAGCGGTAATAACCAAGTTCATCTAATAGCCAGAAACGACACAACGACGTCACGCCGATCATTTCTCCTGCCCCCATAAATCCAATCACAATGGCGCAGAACAACAACCAAGTACTCGATCTGGAAAAAACGCTTTGAAAGCTTTCTAAACTCTGAGAAATATACTGTTGCACGGGGTCTCCTCCTTCCATCTGTACTTCTACAAAGAAAAGAAGGATCCGTGTTTTTTTAGCAAATGTCTAGTCGTAATTATCGATTTCTATTTTCTACACTACTCATCTTTTATGAACACCAGTGGGCAATCTTAAAGCGCAGAGCTATCAATGGGTGATAAGACTTTCTTCCGTTGGTCGAGGTGACACATCGAAAAAATGAATTCAGGGCCTGAATAGTTACGTCAAATCGGATAGAACTCGTGACTGACGAGTTTCTAATGCAAAACCGATAGCAAACGCCGGGAACCCACAAATGGTCATTGAAGGCGTCTCCGTTAGTTTGGATGGTACCGGATCCTCCGACCCGGAAGGCGATGATTTGGCCTACAATTGGGCCATTACAGTACCTCCTCAAGGCAGTACCGCGACCTTGTTGGGCTCAACTTCGGCCAACCCAAGTTTAATACCCGACACAGCCGGATTATTTACCATCGAACTGGTGGTCAATGATGGTATGCAAAATAGTGCACCGGCCAGTGTGGCGGTAACCGCTGAAAAAGCCAACATCAAGCCCGTCGCCAACGCCGGTGCAAACAAAACCATTACCCAGGGTATCCTGGCCATGCTAGATGGAAGTTTGTCAAACGATATAGACGGTCCGGTTTCGCCATTGACATACAGCTGGACAGTAGTATCGATACCTACGGGTAGCACCGCCGTGTTGTCCAATCCAGCCGACGTCATGCCAACTTTTACCGCTGATCTGCTAGGCGCCTATGTATTTGAGCTTGTCGTCAACGATGGTTTGGATAATAGTGTTTCAAGCAGTGTCACCATCACAGCTGAAGCGGGTAATGCAAAGCCTGTCGCCGACGCTGGAATGGACCAGGCGGTATTTTTAAACGATAAAGTCACTTTAGATGGCAGTGGCTCCACCGATGCCGACGCGAACGGTCTAACTTACAGTTGGGCTATCGTATCGTTGCCGCCCAATAGTACGGTAGTTTTGTCAGATTCAACCGTCGTTAACCCAACCTTTGTTCCAGATTCGGTGGGTCAATACGAAATCGAATTGACCGTAAATGATGGCCTTCTCGTCAGTGACCCAGACATTGTTATCGTTACAGCCGGCCTGGTAAATACCAAACCCGTAGCCGATGCCGATGCGGACCAGGCGGTCCTTGAAGGTAACCCTGCCACCCTGGATGGCAGTGGATCGTCCGACGCTAATAACGATTCCTTGACCTACGCCTGGGCGATCATGGCGTCTCCCGAGGGGAGTAACGCGTCGCTATCCGAATCTAACGTGGTCATGCCTGCCTTAACAACCGATATGTCCGGTATCCATGTGGTAGCGCTCGTTGTTAACGATGGAACGGATGACAGTGAAGCGGATACCGTTATGGTCATGGTCGGCGGAGAGAATACTGCCCCTGTAGCCAATGCCGGCGCAAACCAAACGGTTGTCGAAGGTAATAATGCTATGATGGACGGTAGCGCATCCGCCGATGCGGATGGTAATGCTTTGACATTTAAGTGGTCGTTCACATCGTCACCGGTAAACGACCCCGATCCAATGCTAACCAATCCCGATACGGCAACGCCAACTTTTCCCGCCAATGTAACCGGTACCTACAGCGTCCAACTTATCGTCAATGACGGTACCGTTGACAGTGAACCAGCTACAGCGACAATCATGGTCGGTGACGGTAATACCCCACCGGTGGCCAGTGCCGGTCCTGACCAGGCTGTATTTTCAGAGGAGGAAGTGGCTTTAGACGGCAGCGCGTCCACCGATGCCGACGGTAACCCGTTAACCTATAGCTGGACGATTACATCCATACCCCCGGGCAGTACCCACCGGCATTGTCCGATACGACGTTAGTCAAACCAAGCTTTGTAGCTACTGCGGTCGGGGATTATATCACGCAACTTACCGTCAATGACGGAAAGGTCGACAGCATGGTCGATACCGTGATTATCAGTGTGGACGCAGCTAACGTCAAACCAGTCGCTGATGCCGGGCCTGATCAGGCCGAGACCGTAGATATCGGGGTCACCCTGGATGGAAGTGTAAGTTCCGATGCGGACGGCGATACCCTGACGTTCAATTGGAGCTTCACGGTGGTACCGCAAGGTAGTAATACACCGCTATTCTCCGATTCGACCGCGGAAATGCCGAGCTTTGTCCCAGATGCTATCGGTGAATACGTCGCCCAGCTCATAGTCAACGATGGAATAGAGGATAGTGATGCGGATACGGTAATCATCAACGTCGAAATCGGTAATACAAGACCGTTAGCCGATGCCGGTATCGACCAGACGGTCATGGTCAATGACACCGTCACAGTAGATGGTAGTGGATCCGCCGATGCTGATAACGATGATGTTTTGACTTATCGTTGGACGATCAATACTCAGCCGGACGCAAGTAATCTTTCGGTTAACCTGGTTGATTTGACAACGGCCCAATTGGTCTTCCAAGCCGACGCAGTCGGTGAATATGTTTTCCAACTTATCGTCAACGACGGAATGGTCGATAGTTTGCCCGACACGATGATGGTTACGGTTAACGCTGACATCGTAGAAGTTCAAATCGTTGAGGAACCAATCGCGGAAACACCGTTAGAGCAGGATCCGGAACCATCGGTTAATCAAGGAGAGACACTTGCTGAATCCGATGCCAACTTTATAAAACTTGTTACAATGTTCATGGAGTTGTTGAATATGCTGGTGCTGGCAATAGCATTCATCCTGGCGTCATTGCAAATGTAAGGTTGAATCGTCGGTCAGGAATAGTGGCGTCCGTTTACGGGCGCCACGAACCCAGTGGATCATGGAATAGGATTGGCGGAAAGGTATGTCACGATTATCTGGTGCCCATGATAACGCTCTAGGAGGCTTCAGATGCAAATAAAAAAAATATCCTTAGTACCTTTCTGGTCTTTTTTGTTTTTTTTACACTGACTCATTCCGTCTTGGCAGGCGACCAGTGGCAAGGCAGCCAGTTGTCTCCGGTAACTATCGAAACGGCACAAACGGCAACCCGCCACTATCATCTTTGTCTGGACAAAGAAATTAAGCACATTGTTCTGGCGGGTAAAGATTCGAGAGCTGTTACGGATTTGGTTTTGAAAAAGTGCGAATCCGCATTGGCGCCTATTCGGAGCGCATTCGCGAAAGAAAACGTACTGCCGGTGGTTACAAACCGATATTTACGCAGGAAACGGACACAAGCCGCAAGAAGCGTATTGCGTGCCGTGATGTTAGCTCAATCCACACTACCCCGTTGACGAATTTCAGGGGTGAACTGAACAGTTACGGCATCGTGCTGAATAGTTTCTCCTAAACAATTTCATCCCATAACCATGCGGCTCCGCGAACACCGCTGGAATCCCCGTGTTTCGCGGGTACTAACGCGGTACTGACATGATCTGAGAAAACAAATTTCCGCCAGATGTCCGGTACGTTTTGGTAAAACCGTCGACAATTGGATAATCCTCCACCCATCACAATGACATCGGGATCAAGAATATTAATGACGTGAGCGAGTGCCCGCGCCAAGCGGTTTTCGTAATGCTCTAGGCTTTTATCGCACTCTTGGTCGCCCTGTAAGGCTTTAACGGTTATGGCTTCGGCGGATATTTTCGAACCTGTCCGAGTTCGATGCATCAAAGACAGTGCTGGACCCGACAAAAATGTTTCTATACATCCAAGTCTCCCACAATAACAGGATGGCCCCGGGTATTCGTCGGTTGTTAACCAAGGTAATGGATTATGCCCCCATTCACCTGCTATTGCGTTCGGACCATTTAAAAGTTTTCCATTTACAACGATTCCGGCGCCTACTCCGGTTCCTAAAATAATGCCGAACACGACCTTAAAGCCCACCGCATTTCCATCCACGGATTCCGACAAGGCAAAACAATCCGCATCGTTGGCAATTCTAAGGCGGCGTTTTAACAATCGCTCAAGATCTTGGACTATTGGTTTGCCGTTCAACCAGGTTGAATTGGCATTTTTTAGGATTCCTTTGACTCTGGAAATCGCCCCCGGCGCACCAATACCTATTGTCGCGGTGCATCCTTGGGTATATTCAACATCATCGACCAGGCTTTTTATCGCATTCAAGGTGGCTTGGTAATCGCCGACTGGCGTTGGTTTGCGATTTCTCAAAATGACATCGCCTTTAGGGGACAAAGCAATGATTTCGATTTTCGTTCCGCCTAAGTCAATACCAATTTGGATCATAAATGTAATTCCCTAACTAAATTTCGGAGTTCATTTTACGCTCAAATAAAGCCAAGTAGGCATGATTTATAGGGCTTCAAGCCTTAGCGTCTTAGGGTCAAGTCGCAAGGCTTGAACAAAAAAAGCATTGTTTGTGTGCTTCAATGGTTTCCAATATTAGCCTGACATATAGGGATATCGTGACGACAACTTCTTTTCGAAAGTGGCTGTAGACACGTAGGATAAGTTACGAAAACAACGAACCGGACTCAATCGAATTATTCTTAAACAAGCGGCGGATGGCGCTTCGCTTGAGAACCCCGTGAAAAGTAAGTCAATAACCAATTTCAAGTAGTCTACGGTTTTACTGCTTTAATAAAAAGCCCGCCACGAAATGATTTAATACCACATAGCTGGCCTACAAGATCGAAAACAAACAGTATTCGTCCTATCCAACCAGACATGTCACCCCTTGGAATAAAGCGCCAAAAACCCCAATCAACTTCCTCAAGCTTGGTCTGATTAATATGATTGAGGAGTTCCTCACGATTTAAAAACACATCACTACTCAGATGCCGAGTGTTGTAGCCGAGTAGGGGAGCGAGGCAGGTGTACCAAAAATAGTCGCCATTGGGCGTCAGACAAACAAAAGCGCCCTGTGGTTTGAGTACCCGATCGACCTGTCTTAATACCGCCAGTTTATTGGGTATGTGTTCCAAAGTACCGATGCATAAAACCGCATCGACGCTGCTATTGGTTATGGTAGAAAGCTTTTCGGCGTAGTCAACGGACAAACGGATACGGGTTTTAGCGGGATGGTGTTGCTGTTTTTTTTCGGCCTCACGAATCATATTCGGCGATAAATCCGTACCTACCAAAAAGTCGAATTCATCGGTCAATTCAAATAAATGTAAACCCGTACCACAACCAATTTCCACTAAAGCTCCACGCTTGACGCCTTGCAACAGGCGGCGTACGATGCCGAGCCGATAGCGCAGTAATCGGTCAGCCTTGCCGTGGAATTCGACATAGTGCTCCGCTACTTGATCGAAAAAGGTGCGAATCTCCTGATGGTTCTGGACAAGGCGAGTCTTTAACCGAGGCTTCGATTTAAAAGGCGCCTTGATTTTAAGAAAACAGCTTTTAAGCATCTTATCGTAGGCCGGTTTAGGCGCGCATCAATATGTTATCTAGTACTCCGTCAATGTTGTATTGACGGGTATAGTGATTTCAATTTTATCCGTGCATCGGCGGTGGTAAAGCGCCAGTTTACAAATACCGCTTTTTGATTTCTTTGTTTTTGCCATGCGTTTATTTCAGTTCGTAATGTGCTTTGATCAGCTATTCTTCGATCAAGACACTGACGACTTAACACCCCAATCTCTATTTCTGCCATATCAAGCCAACTGCCATGCTTTGGCGTGTAATGAATTTCCAGCCTTTCTGCAATTCGACGTGCTTCCTCGGGTGCAAACGCTTCATACAGTGATCCTAATTTATGCGTGTTTAAGTTATCCATTACTAAAATGATTTTTTTATCGGGGTAGTGTTCATCTACTAATTCCTTAATGAGATGTGCCCAGTCCACTTTAGTATGCCGGTTTGTGACCTTGACATGCCTCCAGCCCTCAAGCGGTGCGAATAGCATAAACAGATTACTGACGCCATTTCGTTCATATTCAAAATCATATATTTCAGATTCTCCAGAACGCATCGGTAACGGGGTACGCGTTTCTTTTGTATGCTGCTTGCTCGTTTCATCCATACACACCAAAACCTCATCTTGTGTAAAAGGACGTTGATAGACCTCTAATATATATTCCATTGCACACACGAAGTCTGCATTAGATTTAGGCGGAATGCACCAGCATTGTTTTAGCCACGGTTTGAGTTCGTTTTTTTTAGTGTCTGCCTAATCGTTTCATGGCTTATGCTCTCTGTTATAGTGCATTCAACTAATCGTTCAGAGAGTAGCCGTAATGTCCAATCTACCCGTCCCTCCGGAGCTTGCGAACAGGCTGTTGCAACTAAAAAGGCTTCTCCTGCTCCATCCAGATTTTTTGATCGGTATCTTTTTTGAGGCTTTGGATTAACGGCACTCCCCAATCCTTCTTCTACAAATCGCTTTCGCACGCGTTCAATACTTCGTAGGCTTGTACCCAATGCCCTGGCTATTTCTTTATCCTTTTTTTTACCCTCAGAACTGGTTTCGTCGCTAAGTAACAAAATTCGAGCGTGGGTCTGTTTATGTGCTGCAGCTTTTCCTTTTGATACAATCTCTTTTAGCTCAAGCCTTTCTTCGTTCGTTAAATTAACGCGGTAGATTTTTGCGGACATGTTTAGCGTTTGGGTTTCAATTGCTTAGAATTAAAACCTAACATTCTACTTTAATTAATCGTCAATACAACATTGACAGACTACTAGGAGGCTGTCCGAGAATAGAAGTCGTAGCGAGGGAAAGCGGTTTTTGAGGCCATTTTTTCGATTAAATGAGGCGAATACTTGCTGTATTTAACGACAAATCCGCCTGGAGCGGGTTTGGACCGATGAAAGCGGCCCGTAGGTGTGAAATATAGGGATGTATTTCATCAATTTTATCGGGAAAATGGGCCAAAATCCGCTTTTCCGTAGTAGGCTCTCTATTCTCGGACAGCCTTCTAGGTTGGGCGCGCCGTCACCCAACGTATAGGTTGGCAATCAATAATGAGCCCAATGTCTATTGCATTCATCCATCCACCACTAGCAGCTTTTCCATCCGGAGGGAATCATTACAATGAGAAAATCCTTCAACACGCAAAACGAAACAACTTCCCCATAGATTCGCTATCCGTAGAAGAAAACCGTCCACTTAAAGAGGTATTTTCCGAGATCGACCCCGAAAAATACCGTCTAATTGTATTAGACAGTTTGTTCATATCGGCTTTTCATCATGGCAAACCACCTCGCATTGAAACACCCATAGCGCTATTGTTGCATGATTTGCCATCCCAAAATCCAATGCTTACGTTTGCCCAACGGAAGACCACGGAAACAGCCGAAAAAACCGCCATGGCGCTGGCTGACCGATTCATTGTGACTGGAGGCTCTCTCAAAACTATACTCCTCGGCCGCTATCCTGAAAAGCTGACTTGGCTTTGCGAACCAGGCGTTGACCCAATCTTTCGGAATGTTCTTGAGGCCGACAACCAAAATAGCTTTAGCAACCCGGTGCAATGGTTAACGGTGGCCAATCTGATTCCTCGAAAAAATTACCTGGGAATATTGAAAATAGCTGAACGCCTGTCCTATCAAAGCTGGCACTGGCATATCGTTGGTGATGAAACTCTGGATGGTGCTTGTGCGAGCGCATTCCGCCAGGAAATCAATCGCCTTAATTTGAGCCTGCGTATTACGATACACGGCCCATTAATGCGACAACGGATAGTCTCTTTGATGAAAAAAACCGATATCTTTGTTTTCGGGAGTGTCTATGAAACCTACGGGATGGTTCTGGCTGAAGCAAGCGCTATGAATATACCCATAGTGGCAATGTGTGTTGGCGAAGCGGAAAGGCTTATACGACATGGGGAAACGGGTTATTTAGCAGGTTATGGCGAATGGGATCGTTTTGAAGGTTATTTATCGGAATTGACGGAAGATTCGCAACTTCGGTACCAGTTCAGAAACTGTCAGAGGTCGACGCCACGAAGGTGGGAGCAATCATTTGTTGCTTTTTCAAAGGCTTGCTTTCTACCGTGTAACCGCAATGCCGCGCATTGACTGCGTTCTTGCTTTGGATTCTCAACGTGCAAGTTCGCTTTCGCCTCCAAACCTTTGCGCGCCTTGTCAGCAGGCAACCATCAGCTAATACTGAGGTGAGAATTAAGGGCTATAAAGTCTGGATACGGGTCAAAGAACTCGTTGAAAGATCAAACGAGTCTGCCTTTCCTTGATTCTGATTGACGCAATAATAAGTAGGTGTAATACTATTATTATTCTTACTTTTTAGGATAATAGCATGTTAATTACAGCAAAAGGCCAGATTACGATACCTAAAGAATTTCGTGAAGCGCTTGGATTATTGCCGCACACCAATGTTGAGTTCGAGAGCGTGGGCGATGAGTTGCGTGTGCGAAAAGCCAAAACACAATCGGTCCGGGGAAGACGATTGATTGAAGCGATGGCGGGCAAAAGCACTGTCACCATGAGCACCGATGAAATTATGCAACTTACTCGCGAAGCATAATGCCGGTTTTGGTCGATAGTAATGTGCTTTTGGATATTTTTACTCAAGATAAGCAATGGTTTACCTGGTCATCTGAAAACCTTGCCAACTATGCGGAACACGAGCTGCTCTATATTAATCCCATCATCTATGCTGAAATTTCGGCGGGTTTCGCGCGCATAGAAGAATTGGAAAAAGCATTGCCTGGCGAGTATATTTTTCGTGATGACTTACCTTAATGAAGCCGCATTTCTGGCCGGGAAATGTTTTACGAAATATCGTCACTCAGGCGGAACAAAACGCTCGCCATTACCAGATTTTTATATCGGCGCCCATGCCGCGTTCAGAGGCTGGAGTATTATGACGCGAGATAAAGGCCGATATCATTCCTACTTTCCGGCGCTCAATGTAATTACACCCTGGGGATAGTTGGCGATGGCGGGAAATAACGCCACGACTCCTTCTCTGATTTTTCTTAAAATAAGGCCTGTCCCCTTATTTTCGGATAACCTATAAAATAAATCTAGCCCCGTTTTTAGATGATTTTTTCTTTGGGACGGGAGGATTCCTTTAGTTGAGGACAATTAGCCTGACATATAGGGTCCTGTCGTTCGTATTCCGGCTCAGTTACTCACACCTCATTCGATAATCACGGCATGATATCGAAAAACCCTTATGTTATCCGACCAATAATCGGGACGGAATCCGGCCTTTTGCTTGAGGTGTCGCAGAAAGTCCTCGGGGTCGGGTAAAGACTCCCATACCGATGGAAGAAAGGTTCCTTTATGCGCGCCGTCTTGGATAATGAGACCATCGACATGGGGTTGCAGTAAGGAGAGCAGGCCGGTTTCAGAATCAAACTGGATTTCTTGTGGAGGTGACAAGATGGAAATGTGGATATCGAGTTGCTCGAATTCCGAGGCGCTGACGGATTCGAATCGGGGATCGGAAAATGCGGCTTTAGCAGCATTATCCACAATATCATAAACTAAAGGACGATAGGCGTCCAGGGTGCCGATACAGCCGCACAGCCGGCCATGGATTTTTAATGTTACAAAGGTTGCTAAAACTGATTTGAGTTGTTTCGGATACGCATCGAAGCTTGACTGCGGAATAGTGTTTTTTTCCAATCCGAGTTGGATTGATTTCCGGGCCAGGTCTAACAAGATCCGCCGGTTTTCGTCCGATATCGAATTACTCGAAAACATAGGTTCCATAGCCGACAACTCGATCCCTTGAACCCGCGGTATCGCCGGAATTGCGCAAATCGACGGTGGTGACTTCGAGTTTGCGACGATGGGCGGCCACTAAGAGGCCATTTATGGCGCCTCTTCCACACGCCGAATCATAGCCGATCGATTCCCATTGGAGTGCTTCGATGGCATCCGATGTTTCCCGGTCCATGCGGCTTGCGGTGTCATACGGGTGAAAATGACTTAAATCTGAACTGATTACGATTAAAGTTTCCGCCCCACCCCAGAGAAGCTCAAGAACCTCGCAAACTTCCAGAGGTGTCGCATCGCCAACCACAATGGGAATCAGTATGAATTCGTCGAGTACTTCCTGGAGAAAAGGAAGGTGCACCTCTAGGCTGTGTTCTAAAACATGGGCTTGATCTATTTCGTGGACATAATTAAGCTCTTTGATTCTTTCAATCGCGTGTTTCGCTAATGGAATTGAGCCTAGAGGCGTTGCAAATTGGGCGGCATTGGACACCGAAAGTCCTTTAAAACCGACCCGATGGGATGGACCAAGTAATACAACCCGGCGTATCGGTGGCTTGGCACTAGTCAACAAAGCATATCCACTCGCCGCCACGGGCCCGGAATAAATATAGCCTGCGTGGGGCACAATCAGTGCTTTGGGGGTCTTAGAGGAAACATTGGCTTCATCGATCATAGATTTCACCATTCGCCGCAGTTCTATGGGGTCTTCAGGATAGAAGCTTCCAGCGACCGCGGGTTTACGGACTTTAACCATTCCGGGAATCCTCGGTATTGTTTGACAAAACAGTGTCTTTGACCGGTTGATTATCGTTCGGGTGGGGATAGTCCAATGTGAAATGGAGGCCTCGGCTCTCTTTTCGTTGAAACGCGGAATTGATAATTAGGTCGGCGACGATGACTAGGTTTCTTAATTCCAGGAGATCGCTGGTGACTCTAAAGTGACCATAATATTCAGCGATTTCTTTTTTTAGCAATTCAATACGGTGCAAGGCGCGCTCCAAGCGTTTATCGGTCCGGACAATTCCGACATAATCCCACATGAACTGCCTGATTTCATGCCAATTGTGCGCGACAACGACTTCTTCGTCAGAATTACTCACCCTTGATTCGTCCCATTCGGGTAAAGCGGACGGTGACGATTTTACAAGCAGTTGTTGTTTTATATCGATGGCCGCTTGTTTTGCGAATACCAGACATTCAAGTAAGGAATTGCTAGCCATCCGGTTGGCGCCGTGCAAACCGGTGCAGGCGACCTCGCCAATGGCGTATAGACCCGGTATATCGGTCCTGCCGTTTCGGTCGGCGACAACGCCACCACAGGTATAGTGTGCCGCGGGCACAACCGGAATCGGCTGTTTGACGATATTAATATTGAGCGCTAAGCATTTGGCGTGAATCGTTGGAAAATGATCGCGGATAAATTGTTCAGGCTTATGGGTTATATCCAGATAGACGCAATCGATCCCGAGCCGTTTCATTTCGTGGTCGATAGCGCGCGCTACGATATCTCGGGGCGCCAGTTCCCCCCGTTCATCAAATTTTTGCATGAACGCCGCCCCATCTGGCAATCGCAGACGGGCGCCTTCACCGCGTACTGCTTCACTAATTAGAAAGGAGTGGGCTTCAGGATGGTAAAGGCAAGTCGGATGAAATTGCATGAATTCCATGTTGGCGACTTTGCAGCCCGCCCGCCAGGCGAGGGCGATTCCGTCTCCCGTGGAAACATCGGGATTGCTGGTGTAAAGATAAACCTTGCTAGCTCCACCCGTGGCCAAAATCACGATGGGCGCATGAAAAACCGCGACTTTTTGCAGCTTACAATCTAAAACATAAGCACCCATTACGGTACGTTTATTTTGACCGGGTTTTTCCCCGGTGATCAAATCCACGACGTTGAAATGTTCAAATACCTTAATATTCGGGTGATGGATGACCTGTTTTTCCAAAGTTGCGGAAACAGCTTTGCCGGTGGCATCGGCCGCATGGACAATACGCCGATGCGTATGGCCTCCTTCTCGGTTGAGATGGAGTTGGTTTGAACCGTCTGACCGGGATTCGGTAGTGAAAGGTACGCCTTGTTCAATCAACCAATCGATACACTCCTTTGCTTGTGAAACCACGAATCGAACAATATCCGGATCGCATAATCCAACACCCGATTTGACGGTATCGGCAATATGAGATTCGATTGAGTCCTTGGAATCGAGTACCGCGGATATACCTCCCTGCGCGTAAAACGTGCTGCCTTCGTTTAACGTGGTTTTCGAGAACACCGCTATTCGATGCTGGCTTGCTAATTGAATAGCAAGGCTCAAACCCGAAGCTCCGCTACCGATGATGAGTACATCGAAGCTGAGATCGGGATGGATTGGGTTTTGCGTAGTCATGGAATTGGATGATCGTTGAATTGTCGGTGGTTTGCAACTCCCGTAGTGAGGGGTTCCAATGACAAAAATCGTCACATCCTAACAAAGAAGGTCACCGAACCGTTACGGGGTTACTCAGTAACCGTTTGATTTCAAAAAATACTTTGGCATGGCCCGGATGATGCTGATAATTTCGACATGGAGCAATCTCGGTACGATTTTTAATATCGCCGGAGAAGACCTCGCGAGCGGCGCCCTATTCCATGCATCCGTCACGACCAGCGATAAACATATCCTACCAGGTTAACTCGTCAGTCACGAGTTCTATCCGATTTGACGTAACTATTCAGGCCCTGAATTCATTTTTTCGATGTGTCACCTCGACCAACGGAAGAAAGTCTTATCACCCATTGATAGCTCTGCGCTTTAAGATTGCCCACTGGTGTTCATAAAAGATGAGTAGTGTAGAAAATAGAAATCGATAATTACGACTAGACATTTGCTAAAAAAACACGGATCCTTCTTTTCTTTGTAGAAGTACAGATGGAAGGAGGAGACCCCGTGCAACAGTATATTTCTCAGAGTTTAGAAAGCTTTCAAAGCGTTTTTTCCAGATCGAGTACTTGGTTGTTGTTCTGCGCCATTGTGATTGGATTTATGGGGGCAGGAGAAATGATCGGCGTGACGTCGTTGTGTCGTTTCTGGCTATTAGATGAACTTGGTTATTACCGCTTGCTCCGTTTTTTTAGATCCAAAGCGTATGTCTATGGGGCGTTGCTCGATGCTTGGCAAGATTTTGTGAATCGCCAAGGAAAATCCGTTGAAGTAGCTGGACGAGCGATACTTCTGGGTGACCATACCGCGGTGATCAAAGATGGACGCAAGATGCCCGGCGTGGTATCGATGCACGAGTCATCGGAGACGCAAACGAAACCCGGCTATTTTCGGGCCCAATGTTGGGGCAGCATTGGCATCTTGATCGGGTCGTTATCCGCTTGTTTTTGTTGTCCTTTGCAGCTTCAAATTCATCAGGGATGGGCTCATTTAGGGTTGAACGACGAGCGCGATAATCCATGTCGGATCAAGCTCACCGACCGCTTGGCGGCCATGGCGATTCATTTTGCGGTGACGAATCACTGTCTGTGTTATTTGGTGTTGGATGCCTTTTTTTCAACCGGGGGCGTATTTCGAGCTTGCCACTATTATTCAATCCAGCATCAGGCGCGGTGGGTTGAGGTGCTGGTCAAAGCCAAGAATAGCTATGTGGGTTATTTCCCCGCGCCACCGAAACCCGCCTCTCGACCCGGACCTCAGCCGCTCTATGGCGAGAAAGTGTGTTTAAGAGAATGCTTCGACCACCTTCATTTGTTTGAGACGGTGACCTGTCAAGTCTACGGTAAAACCGAATCCATCCGGGTTATGACGCTTACACTGTTATGGCGGCCCATCGCTGATCAGGTGTTATTTATTCTCGCCGTCACCTCAAAAGGCCCAATGGTTCTAATGAGTTCCGATTTAACGCTGTCAGCCATTGATGCCGTTGAACTGTATTGTGCTAGAACCCGCATTGAAATCATGTTCGCGATGTTAAAGCATGTGATCGGCGCCTTTAAATTTCGTTTTTGGACTAAAAAATTGCCAAAACATTCTAGACGCCCCTTTTCCAATCGTCTTCTCAAAGCCCCACAGCCCCAGGATATTCATACCGTTCAAGCGTGCTGGCGAGCCTATGAAATCTTCGTGCTCTGTGCCTCCATTGCCTTGGGGTTAATGCAATTGATTGCGCTCCAGTATCAAGATACGATTTGGTCTGAGCACTCGCTTTATCTTCGCACTCAATCGCGTGATTTGCCATCGGAGAAAACCGTCAAGCAAATTTTAGCGCCATTGTTCCTCAAACAATTCTTTCGACTTGAGGAAAATGGCATGATTCAACAGATCCGTGCCCGCTTGATGGCTGTTTCCGATGAAATAGATGACGATTAAACTGAATGAGGCGTTCTATGCTCTAATTCTCTGCGATCTTCAAAATTTTTCATCAAACATACTACGATGGAGAGGGTAGTTTTGCCCCGCTTTTCTCGCTGTTAACTCACGACTGCCGAGCAGGTTAAGGATAAACGTTGGGACATTGCCGGTAAGTCCAAAAGGTAATGTCAGTGTCGACCCGCTTCGGTGGGTGATATTTGAAGCAAACCGGTTACGGGTTTGCATGAGAGGTGTGCTATGAGTATCGGTTTATTGTTAAAACTTCATTCATTGTTTCTGTCGCTTTGCCCAATTGTATTGTTGGTGCTGGTTACCCAGGGGCATCATATTTCCGTTTATCTTGAGAAGAAACGGAGCGGATTTTTCAGGTTGATACACCACAAATAACCCAGGAGAAAGGGTTACATTATCGTACATTCGAATTCGGGGAAAGCGGATTTCCCCCTTAGGGACTGGAAAAGAATAAACGGCAGGGGTTATGCTTCGTGTTTAAAGCGCGACGGTATCGTACCCCGCACCCTAAATAACTACGTCTATTCGACAGTCTAAATCGTCGATAACCGCGTTGCGACAGCTTGAACGAGGATGGCTATTCCTGCGCCGTCGCGCCTTGTTCTCGGCGATTTATCCTCGCCGCCTAAACGCAATTATTTAGGGTACGGGGTACCAGCTGGCGACAAACCGCAAGCAGGCTGTTTCTTTAGGTTGTGGTTCTTCCTTCGTAAAAAAATAAACCCCGCGATTCCTCGCGGGGCTTACTCAAAACACCAAATTAACGGAGCGTTTAACCCTGTACGTTTGTTGCCTGTGGGCCTTTGGGTCCGTCTTCCACATCGAAGCTCACTTGCTGGCCTTCGGCCAGTGTGCGAAAACCTTCGTTGGCGATAGCCGAAAAGTGAACAAAAACGTCTTTGCTGCCATCGGAAGGAGAAATAAAGCCGAAGCCCTTGGATTCGTTAAACCATTTAACGGTTCCTGTAGTCATGATAATTACCTCATCAAGTATTAAAAATTAAAAACATATTACAAACCTTACGAGGAAATTAGCAGGAGATAACTTGGAAAGAACTTCTGACAAAAAACCAGGATAGAATGTAGCGCTATGTAATTATGTAGTGTAATCGATTTTTCACCAAAGACACTACATCCTTCATTATATTAGGTACAAATATGAAAATTCAAGCCCATAATGTTGTTTTTTTTGATCAAAACCAAAGAATATTGTATATTTGACCACCTTGATAGCAAAATTTCATATATAATACCCTATTAGGTTCTGGTGCACTTCGGTCTGCGCCTGTTTTCAACGCGGTAATCCTTCCCGATTTACCTCAAACACACAAATAAGTTTCCGCCTAGACTGTCCCCAGCCATGTATATTGGGTAGGCCGATCCCTGGAGAATACCTTAAGAATGTCATTTGAATCCCTCGGTCTCAGGGCCGAATTACTCCGTGCTGTATCCGAAAACGGCTATAGCGTCCCCACCCCAATACAGCGGCAGGCAATCCCCCTAATTCTCGAAGGCCGGGACATTCTGGGTGGCGCGCAGACGGGTACTGGTAAAACCGCGGGTTTTACTCTGCCGCTTTTACAAAGATTAATGTTATCCGGTAACCCGGGGAAAGACCGTCGCCCTATTCGCGCCCTCGTACTGACCCCAACCCGAGAACTGGCGGCACAGGTTGCCGAAAGCGTGATAACCTATGGTAAGTATTTGCCACTTCGCTCCACGGTGATTTTCGGCGGTGTAAGTATTAATCCACAAATAAAGAAGCTTCGCGGTGGCGTGGACATTCTGGTGGCAACTCCGGGTAGATTACTGGATCACGTCAGTCAGAAGACCGTCGACCTTTCAAAAGTCGATATCCTGGTGCTCGACGAAGCCGATCGTATGCTCGACATGGGGTTTATTCGCGACATTCGTAAGGTCCTCGCACTGGTAACGAAGCAAAAACAGACATTACTATTTTCAGCCACCTTCTCAAATGAAATCAAACGATTGGCTAATGATCTGCTTAAATCACCCACCTCAATTGACGTGGCGCGGCGTAATACAGCTTCAGAAATGGTCGCACAGGTCGTTCACCCGGTGGACAAAAGCCGTAAACGAGAACTGCTTTCTTATTTGATTGGTTCGAAGAACTGGAAACAGGTATTGGTATTCACCCGCACCAAGCACGGTGCCAACCGTCTTTGTAAACAGCTTATTGCCGATGGCATTACGGCGGCCGCAATTCATGGCAACAAGAGCCAAGGCGCGCGTACTAAGGCATTGGCGGATTTTAAGTCTGGCACGGGCTGTGTGTTGGTTGCAACGGATATTGCCGCTCGTGGACTGGATATTAACCAACTACCACACGTGGTTAACTTTGAATTACCTAATGTACCGGAAGATTACGTTCACCGCATTGGCCGGACGGGCCGCGCTGGCCATGAAGGCGAAGCCATGTCATTGGTATGCGTCGACGAGCTGGATTTTCTTAAAGATATCGAAGGTCTCTTAAAACGCGCAATCCCTAAAGTAGTGATTGACGATTTTGACCCCGATCCTTCTATCAAACCGGAACCCGTGAATAAAGGGCACGGTAAGCAGCAACACGCCGCAAGAAAGCCTGCCGGAAAAAAAACGGCATCTACTTGGAACAGCCGGCGATCACCTGTCAAGGGACGTTCGAATAACCAAAATCGATCAGGTAATCGTACGCCTAAGATTTCACAACGCGCACGTTAGTCACAAAACAGCGGCAGGTTTTCTCCACCGCCGCCTACTTAAAACCCATAAAATTTAAAGGCGAACTTTCTGGCTCACAAAAGTAGGGATACCCTAAAAGGGCTCTGCCCCATTAATTCTATTAACAGGCCTTTTTGTGAAAAAAATTGCTATCTTCGTTGATGTGCAAAACATTTATTACACCGCACGCCAAGCTTATGGCCGCCAGTTTGATTACCGAAGCCTTTGGCGACGCATAAGTTCTGAAGGAGAGATTGTTTCCGCAAACGCGTATGCCATTCATCGTGGCAACGAGAAACAACTCAAATTCCAAAATGCGCTCACGCAAATTGGCTTCACTGTAAAACTCAAACCCTATATCCAGCGAAGTGACGGCTCAGCAAAAGGCGATTGGGACGTAGGTATTACTATTGATGTTTTGGAAATAGCAAAAGACGTTGATACCGTTGTATTACTATCCGGTGACGGAGACTTCGATCTATTACTGGAAAAAATCAAAAAGAACTATGCCGTCCGCGCCGAAGTCTATGGTGTGCCGGCACTTACAGCCAACTCTCTTATAGCTTCCGCGAGCGTTTACCATCGTATTGAAGAAGATTTATTGCTATAACCTGAATCAATGACCTCAATGCGATACAGGACACAAGCTCTAAATTCCAGCGCCAAAAAAATGCCCACTTAAATCTATGGGTGAAGCTAGTACCACGCTAAACAGATTATTAGAGCAAGCCGATTTGCTGATAGAATGAACGGATATGAATATAGTTATAAAAATCTTGGCGGCAATATTCGTGATTGTCACCATCAATGGATGTGACTCAATCCCATTACCGCCAGCGCAACTCGAATTTAAAAACAAAATTGAGGCGCTGCAAGCCGAATATGATCATGCCAAAAACAGCGGGAATAGTATTGTTGAAGGCCAGGTCGAAGAAAAAGCCATTCTTTTATTGAAGAATACGCCCCATAAAGCCGTCGAGTGGGTGGCGGTGGTTGATTCCATTAGTGATGATAAACTTATGGTTTCCGCCAAGAGCAATCCTTATACGTTTCATTTGGAGTTCTTTGCCCCAGAGGCAGTCACCCTAGCCAAATTGCTTGAACCAGGCGACAAGATAAAATTTTCAGGCGATATTGGAGCCGAAAATTCAGTGGTCGTGGGCGAGGGTATCGGTGAACCTCAATTCAAATTTTATCCCGAAAGCGTTAAAAAATGGGATAGCAGCGAAGTGGCCATGCAAGACGTACAAAAGACCACCGCGGGTGCCATCAAAAAACTGCAAGACGAAGCAAAATGCCAGCTAAATCTCCAATGCTGGGCGGATCGTCATCTTAAAGCGGCAACAACCCAATGCCAAATATCCATAGTAAAAATGGCTAAATACAACCACAAATGGACCAATGGGGTATTGGAGCCCAAATTCAGTCGGCGCAAATGGTTCGACGCCGACAAGCTGCACATTTCCTACTCGGGCGATAAAATCACACTCCAGAACGGTTACGACGTATGGGAAAATCAAAAATACGCCTGCGTATTCGACACCTTAAACAATATAGTCATAAAAGTTGGCGTCCTGCCCGGCAGTTTTTGAATGGGTTATCGGTAGAAGTCCTATTATGCCTAACGCTCACGGTTTCCTAAAATGCGGGCCTCTTCCGAAGTGAAATGAGACTGAAATAATGCTTGGTAAATGCTCAGAAGGGTAGCTAATGATTACGCACTTTAAAGACCTGACCCCAATGTCATTCTGGGACAGCGCGGAGTCTACAGAAGCTGAGTAGAACGAACCTTTCAAATGGAACGGGGACGGCAATATTTTTGCATATTTACCGTAAAATAAAGTGGTCCCCGTTTTTCCAGAGATTTTATTGATCCCCCGTGAAACCAATATATTGCACCTTGCTATTCGTAGTGAAGTCGCTGATTCAGGTTACAGTGAACGCAAAAGGCCTTCAACGTGTTGGCGTTCCGGAAAAGCTTTCTTTTCTTTCATCAATCGTTTCAGTTCTTTTCGCGCTTCGTTTTTCCTTCCCGTTTTTATCAATGCTTCGGCTAAATGAACTCGGATTTCCAACAGATGCGGCGCCTGTAACGCGGCTTGTTGCAACAGTACAAGTCCGCGGCTCTGTTTGCCATTCTGAACAAAAATCCATCCGACGGTATCCGCAACTTGCGGATTATTCTCTGCTAGGGGAAGGACCTTTTCGGCTAAGTCGATAGCTTTGGTATCTACTTTTTCCTGATACAGCCAGGCCAGATTGTTCGCGATGACGTGATTTTTCGGGTCTAGGGCGTAAGCTGTTTCGTAGGCTTTTATCGCTTTATTTTGCTGACCACTCTGTTGATATCCTAGGGCCAGTAGAGTCCACGAACTCACATCATCTTGGGTTTTTTCAAGCCAGCCTTCCAGAATTGCAAACGCGGATGTTTCATCGTTCAATGCTTTGTGGGTTTGAAACAACCTTTGCGCCAGCATGGCGGTCTGCTCAATTTTGTAGCCTTTCTCGTAGAGGGTTTTGGCTTTAGACAGGTGATTCAGCCTGGTTTCCGCGTCTCCTTCCAGCTGATAGCCGATGGGTGTTTCCGCGTTTTGCTTTTGGATGCTCTTCGAGATTTCAATTGTTTTTACATAGTCCTTATCTTGCAGTGCACTTTGTGCCCTGGATACAGAGGCGGGAAGATAACCGGGATTCAATTCGAGAGCTGTATCCCATGCTTTGTTGGCGTCCTCTATTTTTTTATCGGTATAGAGCGCTTGAGCAAGCAGAAAGTGAGATTCAGGATTTTTTGGGGAAAGCTCGACGAGTCTTCTTAAAGTAACTAAGGCGCTGGAAGTTTCACCAGTGGCTGTTTGCGCCAAACCCAAAGTTATTAGTGTTGAGGGATTATCCGGGTTTTGCGAATAGGCGTCGCGTGCGATCCTCAGGGCCGTTAAGGATTTTTGCTCTCTAAGGTAATACCGAGCCAACATCAACATCGGTTTTACTTTATCCGGATTTTTGTCGTGGGCCATTTCTAGCCACTCGACCATTTTCCGATCGTCTTTTTGAATCTCCGCGATATGCGCTAATCCGATGAAAGCCGAAACATCGCCCGGATGCTCCTTCAAAATATGCCGATACCAACCCGCCGCCTCATCCAGGTTATTCCGCTTGGTTTCCAACTGCGCCAAATTCAGAGCCGCCGAAGTGAATCCAGGGTTTTGCAATAGTGTCTTTTCCCAATTCTCTTCCGCCATTTCGACATCGCCTTTGGCTAAATGCGCTGCGGCAATCAGATTGGTTGGAATGGGGCTTTCAGGCTCTTTTTTAGCCATTTGCGCAGCCACCTTGATGGCTTGGTCATATTTTTGTTGTTTCATCAATGCCAACACGAGGAGCATATCGGTCTGCATCAATTTTGAGTCAACGTTTATAGCGTTTTCCAATGTACTCACCGCTGCATTCAAATCACCCGAAGCCATTTGTCCTAAAGCTAATTGAGTTTGAATTTCGGCTATTTCCGGAGCGATAGCCGCTGCGCGGCCGAGCAATGCAGTGCCCTTGTCAAACTCTCTGTTTTGCAGATATGCGCTGCCTCGTAGCACCAAGTATTGAGTATCCGTTTCGCTTACGGATTCGAATCGCGCCAGCAACTCCAAAGCCTTTTCGGGCTGTTTAAGTTTCATTTTGACAGCGGCTAACAGTTTCGTTGCCGGTAGATTTTTGGTGTCCTGCTGTAGATATTTCGACAAATAGCGATCGGCGGATTCCAGCTCGTTCTGGGCGTAAGCGATACTGCCCAATAGCAAATGACTCGGAAGATGGTTTGGTTGTGAGTTAATCACGTGCACTAATAAATCTTCCGCTTCCTGTAGGTTGTTATTTTGAAATGCGATAACCGCTCGTAAATATATTGCGGGAGCAAATCTGCCGATGGTTTTTTGAATGTGATATAGATCGCTTTTAGCATCACCATATTTTTTCGAAGCGATGAGCATCATGGCGCGGCCGACCCGGGCCTTCGGATTATTCGGTTGCAATTCTATAGCTTTGGAAAACACATCCAGTGCATCTTTTTGTCGACCTTTAATCCGATGCACCTCGCCAAGTATCAGCAAAGCGCCTACATTGGTTTCGTCATTTTCGATCGACTTGTTTGCATATTCCATGACTTTGTCGTAGTCCTTGGTCAAAAACGACAACATGGCTTTTCCCAAATAGGCCGCACTGGACGATGGGTCCGATTTGAGCGCTGAATCAAAATCAGAACGCGCGGCTTCAATTTCACCAAGCTGCAAATGCGCACTCCCCCGTAATGCTTGCAACTGAGTTCGCAACGCTTTCGGATCGCTATCGACGATATCGAATCCATCAATCAGTTTCTTAGGTTTCCCCTCCAAAAGATAGGATTGCGCCAGGGGAATGGCCCATTGGTCTTTATCCAGACCGAGGTCTCTGGCTTTTTATAATTCCTTGATCGCGTGGGGTATTTTGCCCAGCTTCAAATAGGTTTCTCCCAGCAATAATCGCGCATCGCCGTTAGTGGGCGATTCTTTTAAAAGATTTTTGAGCTGAATGACAGCCGACTTGACCTCGCCCTCGCTTAAATATTGTTTGGCTTCGTCTAAATATTGTTGGTTAGAATCCGCCGAAACAAAATTCGGGACGCCCAATAAAAATAGAAATCCTAATAGTTTCTTCAATGTAATCTCCCAGACTTTTAGATTGAATTTGTTGAGTAATGAATACAAAGTGGGCCGGGTAACATCGAGTAGTTCGGATGCTTTGGAAACATTCCCCCCGGTTTCATTGATCGCTTGGCAAATTGCATGGCGCTCCGCCGCATCTCGTTCCTCACGCAGGGTTTTCAGCCGGATTTGATTTTCACCCGCGCTCAATTGAAGATCATTGAGGTCGATCAACGCACTATCCGCCATGACCACCGCTCGTTTGATACGGCTTTCCAATTCGCGTACATTACCGGGCCAATCGTAAGCGGCCATGGCATCCGTCGCGGCATCTGAAAACCCGGTCACCTTGGTTTTCATCTGTTGCGTGAATTTCGACAAGAATGCCCGGGCCAGTATTGGAATATCACCCGTTCTTTCGCGAATCGGAGGGATATCGATAATCATTTCATTAATACGGTAGTATAAATCCTCCCGGAATTCGCCGTTTTCGATCATCTCGGGAAGGTTCTGGTGAGTTGCGCAAACGACACGAACATCGACCGCGATGGTTTTTCTTCCTCCGACTCGTTCAACAACACGCTCCTGCAGAAACCTAAGTAACTTGGCTTGTAACGACTGAGGAATATCGCCGATTTCATCGAGAAAAAAAGTACCACCATCAGCGAGCTCAAATTTGCCTTTTACTTGCTGGCTGGCGCCGGTGAAGGCGCCTTTTTCATGGCCGAATAGCTCACTTTCCAATAAATTTTCCGGAATGGCGGCCGAGTTTACCGCAATAAACGGTTTTTTTGCCCTCGGACTTAAGGTGTGCAGGGCACGGGCCAGTACTTCTTTGCCAGTCCCGCTTTCACCCAGCAGTAATGTGGTCATGTCGGTTGGCGCCAATCTTTCGACCATACGGCACACTTCATGCATTTCGGGACTGGCGGCAATGATTCCATCAAGCGGGTTGCTCACATTGACATGGGCCAGTTTCCGATTTTCCTGTTCCAAATCGAACAGTTTAAAGGCACGGTCCACCACTAAGCCCAGTATTTTCGAGTCTATCGGCTTTTGATAAAAATCATAAGCCCCGTAGCCGATTGATTTGACGGGGTTCGCGGTATCGTCATTACCCGTTATGACAATGACTTTCGTGTGAGGGTTTAGCGATAGAATCTCTTGTAATATCTTATATCCTTCAGTGCTGCCGCCGGGATTGGGTGGCAACCCGAGATCTAGCGTCACCACCGATGGCGCGTGTTTTTTTAGGGCATTGATCGCCGATTCGCAATCGGCCGCGGTATGGACTTTGTAATTATCAAAGCTCCATCGCAATTGACTCTGCAATCCTGGATCGTCTTCAACGACAAGCATGGTTCGGTTATTCAACTATTTTTACCCTAGGCTAATGATGACGGAGAATGGAGTGGAATTATGCATTTGAATAAAGTTCCGACAGCGGGTTGGCTTCGGACCTTGAGATCGCCGCCAAGAGAAAGAAGATATTCACGGCTTTCATAGGCGCCTATGCCCATGCCCGTTAATCCCTTGGTGGTATCAAAAGGCTTAAATAACCGATTTCGGATAAATTCCTCGTCCATTCCACACCCATTGTCTTCAATCAAAACTATAGCCGAATTCTCCCCGGTTTGTAGCGAGACGGATACTTCGCCATTTTTGTCCGTTGCTTCCTGCGCATTTTGTAAAATATGCTCGAAAGTCGAGGACAATCGGTCCGGATCAGCCTTGACGATAATCTTGTTGGGATTTCGGGTGTATTCGGGAATGGGTTGCTGCTTTGATCGGGAATTGGTGATTTCCGCTAATAGTTGATCGAAATCAATTTCTTTTTTTGATCCGCCCGCCCCCGCGTTTCGTAATTGCGACATCAAACGATTCATTTTTCCGACGGCATGATCCACCGTTTTGACGGCATCTTTCATAAACTCTAGATTGTTTGCATGTTTCTCCGCATTACAAACGACGAGGGATAACTGTGCGATCAAATTTTTCAAATCGTGTATTACGAACGCCGACAATCGGTTAAATCCCTCAAATTGGCGGGCTTCCGCCAATTGTTTCGCGGCTTCTTCCAGGGCTAAATAACTGGCTGCTTGCCGCCCCGCGGTTTTTAACAAATCAATAACTTCCCAATTCCATTCGATGGGTGTGCGGGGCTGAGTCAACAAAACGATCCCCAACAGGACATCGCCCTGAAAAAGTGGGACTAAAAGCCAGGCATTTTTGTGTTCTCGAATCCAACTGGGTTTTTTAAGGCCCGAATAGAGTCCAGGGAGCATATCCATCTCAATTAAGTTAATCACTCACTGTTCATCTTTCATGTATTGAACCAGGTTTTCCTGGCTGTCGATGCGGTCAATATGGATACCCGGATTACCATAGCTTCCACGTATTTCGTAGCCACCATTTTCCCCGGCTATCCACAACAACCCACTAGGACTTTCAACAAGATCCGATAAGGTCAGAATGACCCGCTCGACCAGCGGTACATTGTGGGATGCATCGGATAATCGGGAAATCATCCTGAGCCATTCATTTCGATAATCGTAGCTATAGTTGAAAAAGTGTTTATTGAGAAACACACGTAATTTCGCTCTGATCTGACCCGAGAACAAAAGCAAGACTAAAAATAAGAATCCGAACGTCACAAAGATAATCTGTAAAACGGTTCCCCATTGGCCTCCGAATATTTTGATGTAATAACCCGCAACCGCCATGACCAAAAGATAACAACCGGTCGCCAATAACGTCGCCGAGTGAAAAACGACACCTCTTGAGATGGCGATATCGAGTGACCAGGATGGATTACGAATGGCCGCTATAGCGATCAAAGGTGTTAACAGGGCGACAACGGCCCCTCGCGCCGCCCAAATATCGGGAGATACCCGGTTGAACAGCAAAGCATCGGAAAAAAGATAGAAGTCATAAACGAATGTACAGCCTAGGGCGAAGCACAAAAATTTAATATGCCAGCGTTGCTCAGGTCGGGTGTTTAGGTAAAGCTGTTCGATAATCACCAAGCCGAGTACGGCCGCGAGTAATTGGGTGAAAATTTGTGGGTTGGGTAAAGCGGTTAAAGTCCAATAGGTTTCCAGGTGCGAGAATCCCCATACAAAGAACAAACAACAAAAGAATAACCCGTTAATGACATGTGATTGGTAGGTGTAAAACAAACCAAGCCGGTATCCCTCACGGCTTAGCGATTCTTTTAACACCTCGTCAGTCACGAGTTCTATCCGATTTGACGTAACTATTCAGGCCCTGAATTCATTTTTTCGATGTGTCACCTCGACCAACGTAAGAAAGTCTTATCACCCATTGATAGCTCTGCGCTTTAAGATTGCCCACTGGTGTTCATAAAAGATGAGTAGTGTAGAAAATAGAAATCGATAATTACGACTAGACATTTGCTAAAAAAACACGGATCCTTCTTTTCTTTGTAGAAGTACAGATGGAAGGAGGAGACCCCGTGCAACAGTATATTTCTCAGAGTTTAGAAAGCTTTCAAAGCGTTTTTTCCAGATCGAGTACTTGGTTGTTGTTCTGCGCCATTGTGATTGGATTTATGGGGGCAGGAGAAATGATCGGCGTGACGTCGTTGTGTCGTTTCTGGCTATTAGATGAACTTGGTTATTACCGCTTGCTCCGTTTTTTTAGATCCAAAGCGTATGTCTATGGGGCGTTGCTCGATGCTTGGCAAGATTTTGTGAATCGCCAAGGAAAATCCGTTGAAGTAGCTGGACGAGCGATACTTCTGGGTGACCATACCGCGGTGATCAAAGATGGACGCAAGATGCCCGGCGTGGTATCGATGCACGAGTCATCGGAGACGCAAACGAAACCCGGCTATTTTCGGGCCCAATGTTGGGGCAGCATTGGCATCTTGATCGGGTCGTTATCCGCTTGTTTTTGTTGTCCTTTGCAGCTTCAAATTCATCAGGGATGGGCTCATTTAGGGTTGAACGACGAGCGCGATAATCCATGTCGGATCAAGCTCACCGACCGCTTGGTGGCCATGGCGATTCATTTTGCGGTGACGAATCACTGTCTGTGTTATTTGGTGTTGGATGCCTTTTTTTCAACCGGGGGCGTATTTCGAGCTTGCCACTATTATTCAATCCAGCATCAGGCGCGGTGGGTTGAGGTGCTGGTCAAAGCCAAGAATAGCTATGTGGGTTATTTCCCCGCGCCACCGAAACCCGCCTCTCGACCCGGACCTCAGCCGCTCTATGGCGAGAAAGTGTGTTTAAGAGAATGCTTCGACCACCTTCATTTGTTTGAGACGGTGACCTGTCAAGTCTACGGTAAAACCGAATCCATCCGGGTTATGACGCTTACACTGTTATGGCGGCCCATCGCTGATCAGGTGTTATTTATTCTCGCCGTCACCTCAAAAGGCCCAATGGTTCTAATGAGTTCCGATTTAACGCTGTCAGCCATTGATGCCGTTGAACTGTATTGTGCTAGAACCCGCATTGAAATCATGTTCGCGATGTTAAAGCATGTGATTGGCGCCTTTAAATTTTGTTTTTGGACTAAAAAATTGCCAAAACATTCTAGACGCCCCTTTTCCAATCGTCTTCTCAAAGCCCCACAGCCCCAGGATATTCATACCGTTCAAGCGTGCTGGCGAGCCTATGAAATCTTCGTGCTCTGTGCCTCCATTGCCTTGGGGTTAATGCAATTGATTGCGCTCCAGTATCAAGATACGATTTGGTCTGAGCACTCGCTTTATCTTCGCACTCAATCGCGTGATTTGCCATCGGAGAAAACCGTCAAGCAAATTTTAGCGCCATTGTTCCTCAAACAATTCTTTCGACTTGAGGAAAATGGCATGATTCAACAGATCCGTGCCCGCTTGATGGCTGTTTCCGATGAAATAGATGACGATTAAACTGAATGAGGCGTTCTATGCTCTAATTCTCTGCGATCTTCAAAATTTTTCATCAAACATACTACGATGGAGAGGGTGGTTTTGCCCCGCTTTTCTCGCTGTTAACTCACGACTGCCGAGTTATGTTACCAGTCTACTTGAACTGGTTGGAACTTACACCGGCGCGTGGGCTTGGGCATATCATGAACCGACCCTGGGCCTGTCACAAGCTAACCCACCCAGTGGAATTGCCACTTGGTATTGTTTAATAGATGCCGTCGCCATAGCGGGCGCGCCCCGGTTAGCCTGGTGTATAAACCGGTGCCTCCAGTGGGGTAACGATTCAGCTTACCCTGAAATCCGCCATTTCCGCGTTACAAAAACGCCTGGAGCATTTTTGAACAGCCGAGGCTGGCCCGAAGGGTGGAACGCATGGATGCGTGGAGTAATAAATGATCATTTACACGTGTAAACTCACATTTTTCGCCTTGAACTGACGAATTTCAGGGGCAATCTGAGCAGTGACCCGGTGGAAGGGTATGCATACAGTATCTGGAAAGGGGCAATTACCGGGATTGCGGTTAATACTTCGTTCCGAGAAAATCTGACTCAATCCGGTTCGGCCTCGCTACGATTACTATTCCCGAACAGGCTGCTGGGGCTTTGTCCCAGAATCAATGCACTCGGGTGCCTGATCAGAATGGAATATTCCTCTTTCCGCTTCGATATCCATCCACGTACTTCCACGTTCTTGTCCAGATAGACATGTAAATCGGGAAAATAGGTCAAATTATCCTTTGGAATTCGAACATTAATATTATCGCTAAACTGCAAGCGGGTAAACTTTCGCCCTTCCTTAATCGTCTGGGGTTTCCCGACCAATCGCTGCCACCCGCGCCTCGATTCTCTAAGCTTTTCAATCGGTCTCGGTTGATAATCGTTTTCGCCCCAAATACCGATACTTTGTTTTTCCGCGGTCTGTTGTGCTTGGATCAGACGCTCTAAATGCAATAGGTTTGGGGGATGGATATTCACGCTCGCCAAGCCCTGCTCCACCAATTTGAGATTCAAATGCACGCCATCTTCGGTAAATAAATGGGCTAATTTGCGTTGATATTTGTCGTATTTTACGGCGTCGGTTTCCAAGCGTACTTTTTTGCCCGCGATCAAGGATTGAAGATATTTTTTAGCTTCCTCGGCAATGGGCTCTTCTTCATTCTTCGAATTCTCAACTTCGGGTGTGTTGATTCCTAAAAGACGAACCTTGGTGTCATCGTCAAGCAGTACGGTATCACCATCGAAGACCTTTTTTATCCGGTAGAACGCATAGCCTGGCTGGACCGAAATGGAATCCGCTCCGACGAGTGGCCGGTCGGAGTAGTGACTTGTTCCCTTAGCATCCTTCCAGAAATATATTTCAGCATGTATTTCATGAATCCAGATTGCCAAAGCAAGAAATAAACACTTCGCGCAGGTCTTCATTGGAGTTTTAGTAAGATTATTAAAAAATCCCTGTCAGAAATCGTGGTTCCAATCATAAACGGCTTTGACCCGGTTTCCGTTACCCAAATAGTCCAGCGAACGGCAGAGTTTTTTCACCAACGCCACACCCCTTCCGTAAACTTTTTCGTTATTGTCCAAATCCGAAACCGCATCATCTTCATGGAAACCTGGACCGCTGTCTTCGACCTCGATAACAAGCCTGCCACCGTTATCAGTGGGCGCATGGTGACAAGTGATCTTAATAAACCCTTTCGTCAAGTTGGCCAAGCGCCGCTCTCTTTCCTCAAAATACGAAATCATTCCGTCAGAAGTCTCTTTCATTTTAGAATCAAGCAACAACAGGCCGTGGTCGAGGGCATTACTAAAGAGCTCGGTAACGATCAAAAATAAGGGTTCACGGAAATCCTGCAAATTCTGGATTTCCATTAGATTGTGAATAATGGTGGGAACGGGATTGACTAGCCGTAGCGTCGACGCATCGAATTCCATTGATGTGTTTCACTTTGAAGGTTGGATGGCAACACGGGACAATTTACCTTTGCTTTTTACACTTGCCATTAAGGCAAAATCACAAACAAGTTCCACGATGCTCACATCGTCCTGTTGGTCCAAGCCATCGTAGTGGGCGTCCAGGCGATCCTTTAAAATCTGGCAGTAACAGTCACTTTTTTTCAGGGGATATTTAAAACTCTTCTCGACGCCCTCAAATCCGAATGGCTCGCCTTTTTCATTTTCGGCTTCCACGAGCCCATCGGTAAATAAGATCAACCGATCATGCACGGCCACCTCAAAGTATTGAATTTCAGGATGGAAATGATCACTTTCGACAATTCCAAGAGGAAGGTTGGTGGATTTTATGGTCAGAATTTCGCCGTTCGCCTCGACGTGCAAATAATGATCTGGCAATGCACCGGTACTCAAGCTAATGGTTTTAGATTCGGAATCGAGAATCACAATACAGGCCGCCAGAAACATATCGACTGGCAGAATCTTATGCAATTTAGCGTTAATTTCGTTCAGAATTTCACGAATACCGAATCCTTTTCGCGCCATCCCATAAAATATCTCCGCGGTCGGTCCGGCACCAATTGAAGCCGATAGACCATGGCCAGTAAAATCCCCTAACAGGAGGCAATGATTCCCTCCAGGAGTCAAAGTAGACAACAATATGTCGCCATTAAAAAGCGCCATTGGCGAAAGCGAGTGCCGCAAATTCGGGGTATCGAAAAAATTGGCTTGGATGATCCCGTCATAAAGTGCGGCGGCTACTTTATGCTCCCGATCAAGCTGTTGTTGATAGGCAAGCAGGGCATTTTTCTGTTGAAATTGACTTTGATATAACTGTTTTACGCGCAGCAAAGAATTAATCTTTGTGATAAGCGCAATCGGACTCGGTGGTTTAACAATAAAATCGTCTCCACCGGCATCGATACACTTCTGTAAGTGGCTATCGCTTTGGAGTCCGGTGATAAAGATAATGGGAATATACTGGCCGCCAAATTCTTCTTGAATCCGTTCCGCCGCTTCAATGCCGTCCATTTCCGGCATACCGATATCGAGGATGATCAAATCCGGCCGTTCCCGTCGATACAAATCTTGCACTTCACTGCCATCGGCAGCCTCTATGACCGTATAATTCGCCCCCGACAGGATCTTTTGCAACATTTTCCGCTCAAGTCGGTCGTCATCGGCGAGAAGTATTTTTATGGGGCAATAGCCCGTACCTGAAAGCGTACGCTCGGGTGTTCTCTAACACACTCGCATTCACGTTTCCCACCGATACTCTCCGGATTTAGGCGATAGCAAACAACTGACCGAAATTGGCAATGGTCAAAATCTTTTTGACTTCCGGATTGACGTTGACGATTGAAACGTGGTCTTTTTGACCACCCACCTTATCGCGTAAAACCAGCAACATGCCAAGCGCGGAACTATCGACATAATCGGTCCCACCCAAATCCACGACAAATTTCTGGACGTTGGCCCCGGCATTTTTCAGCGCCGAACGAAATTCCTGATTCTGGCTGAAATCGAACCTTCCCGAAATTCTAATGGTTGCTTCCTTCCCGTCGCTCGTTAAGTTACTACTAATAGACATTTTTGATCACCCTTATCTGGTTTGGCTGTAAAAAGTTACGTCATGGTTATCGGTTATCGGTTCAAATTGGCGTTCATAAGTTCCCAATACCACCAGTTTTCATTAACCGTTAACTGATAACCAAATTTATAACATTTCGATTTCTCCTTCTTCCATTGAGTCCTGGTGGACTACTTTGCTCTCCTTTTCCGCCCACGCATTCTTAAGTTGAGCGATTTCCATCCGTCTCTGATCCAAAACGATGCCTGCTTGGGACATATCCCCGGCATCCAAGGCTCGAAAACCATCCCGGAGCTGATTAAAAATTTCGGAGAAATGCGAGGAATTCTCCTGTAAGTAATCGACCAATTGCCTGGATAAATCTTCAAATTGCAATGCCCTAACGGCCATCCCCACATGGTTTTCAATGTCCCCCGTCAAAGACGACACCTTCTCCAATTTCCCTGCAATACTGGCGTTGATGGAGCCAATCTCCCCCATCATGTCGTCAACGTGTTGCTTAGACTCGAGGGCGACATTCATATCCTTCGACGCCATGGCCTCTATCATGGACTTTGCTTGAGTGATACTTTTCTTTGAAACCTGAATAACGTCATGAATTTCTTCGCTAAACCGATCGGAGGTTTTGGATAAATTACGCACTTCCTCGGCGACCACCGCAAAACCGCGCCCGGCTTCTCCCGCTCGCGCGGCTTCGATCGCCGCGTTCAAGGACAGTAAATTAGTTTGGTCGGCGATCTGTTGAACACCGCTCAGCAAACCTTCGATCTCCACCATGCGACCGTTGATATCATCGATAACCTGGACCATATCTATGCTTTGTTTACTGATGTCGAGTATATTTTCAATAAAAAGGTGGAGAACTTTATCCGTCTCCTGAGTAAACTTATGGAAACTGATACCCCCCGAATCGCTCTGTTGATCGGATAATCGATTGATCAAGGAAAAAACCGTTTCCGATTGTTCCGAAGTCGTGGAATGAAGGCCGTTGAAACTATCGTTCATGGTCACAACAGCGTCGGCGACGACATTTTTTATTTGATCCAACTCCTTGTGTAAAAAATTAACCTCTTGTTCTACACATTGATCAACCTCGTGAAGGAGCCCTTGCATTGAAGCATCGACGCCTGGAGAATCGAATTCATTTAGGTCATTCTGGATTTTCAGTTCGTTGAACCGTTTCAATATATTCCAAGTAACAACTCCCCAGACACCACCCATCATCAGCAGTGAAACAAACTGCCAAACCACGCCCGACGTAAATAATGGCAGTGATAATAGCCCAAAAGTCAATGCCAGAGCGGGCCATGTTGCTTTATAAAATTCATCCATCGCGTTATTTCCGTGCTAATTCGATAAGTTTGTTCGCTACTCGGTCGAGGGGAACCATATGATCGGCGTACCCTAGCTTATACGCTTCGCCTGGCATTCCCCAAACAACGCTGGTTTTCTCATCTTGAATAATAGACGACGCGCCACAATCATGCATTTCCTTCATACCTTTGGCGCCGTCGGCGCCCATCCCGGTTAACAGAATGCTTATGGCATTCCGGCCAACATTTTGTGCGACCGAACGGAACATCACATCTACCGCGGGTTTATGGCGGTTAACCGGCGGACCATCCATCGTTGAGCTTACACACATAACGCGCGCCATCGCGCACCACCAAAAGGTGCCGATCTCCGGGTGCGAGATATATATTCCCCGGGAGAATCTGCTGACCGTCTTTAGCCGCGCACGCGCTCATCTCCCCCGCCGAATCGATATGACTTGCAAAAGATTCACTAAACGCGACCGGCAGGTGTTGGCTAATCACAATACCCGGTGTATCGGACGGAAGTCCACGCACCACGTCTTTTATCGCTTCGGTCCCACCGGTCGAAGCGCCTAAGGCAATCACCTTGTGTGTGGTTTTGAACGGTTTTTGGTTTCGATTTGGCGGGATTACAGCATCCACGCCAAGCTTCTCACTAACGGAACAATTCCTTGCCACTTTCGTCTCCGGCCTCGAGTTAGTTGCCCGTACCTGGGCCAAAGCGGCTGTTTTGACTTTAGCGATGAGTTCCTCCGCGTAATCGCTCAAACCGGTGGCGACATCGATCTTTGGTTTGGCGACGAAATCAATGGCGCCCAATTCCAGCGCCTGGAGTGTGACCTCGGCCCCTTTTTCGGTTAAAGAGGAAATCATCAACACCGGCATCGGTCGCAGACGCATCAGATTCTTGAGAAAGGTGAGGCCGTCCATGCGCGGCATTTCCACATCCAGAGTCATGACATCGGGATTCAATTTCTTGATTTTATCCAGCGCAACATAAGGGTCTATAGCCGTTCCGATCACTTCGATATCCGGCGACGAATTGAAGATTTCGGTCAGCATTTTCCTGACCAAAGCCGAGTCGTCGACAATCAGTAAGCGGATTTTCGACATCGGTCAGAACAGTTCGACTTCGCCTTCCACCAAATCATCCTTAAGCGTCGTACGGTATTGACTCTCTCGCTCGACAATCCGGTTACTGTGTAAATTCTGAAGCTTTTTGACCCGGACCTTGCCGGTCTTTGGATAATACAGCACACGCCTCGGGTAAATGTTACCCAAATCCTGAGCCGAAACTTCAATGTTTTCAGTGTTGACGTAATCAAGAATAAAATCGATGTTCCTTATCCCGATGTCGGTCATTTTGGATATGATTTGACCACCACCGAAAAGCTTGATCTCCAAATTTTTACGTCGTCCACCGTTTTGCAATATAGTGTTAATTAAGTGCTCCATCGCATAGTTTCCGTACCGCGTGGCTTTGCCGACCACGGCGGCCTCGCCCTCCCGCAATTGCTCACTCGAGGTTTCCGGCAACATAAAGTGGTTCATCCCGCCAATTCCCGCGCGCCGGTCTCGTATACAGGCGGAAACACAGGAACCCAGCACGGTGTTAATCTGTTCATCGTCGGTGGTCACGTAATATTCACCCGGATGAATTTTAACCATAACCCGTCCCTCCTTTTCGTTCCATCTCCGGCGAATTTCGTCGAATCCACTAAGCGCGGGACGTGGAATATTTGGATTCGTAAGCATTATTTTTGATAAACGGTTTTCCCAATCAACTTGAACGGCGTATCAAGTGTATGCAACGATTCGGAGTGGCCGATGAATAACCATCCCTTTTCTCTCAGCTGTTCCGCATACCGCCGCGCAAGCGTTGTTTTTGTTTCTTGATCGAAATAGATCAGGACATTACGACAAAATATAAAATCAAATTGCCCGCTCATGGGCCACTCCGTCATCAAATTCAGTTGACGAAAATGAATCAACTGGCGAGCTTCCGGGTTTACCCTGGCTTTATCCTGTTGCGGTCCTTTTCCGCGTTTAAAAAATCGCTTTAAACGGTCCCGTGGAATACCATTGACGCCTTCTTGGGTATAAATACCGGAGGCCGCGGTATTCAATACATTGGTATCAAGATCGGTAGCCAGAATCTTAACGTCCCAATGCTCCGGAACGTTTTCCAGCACCGTCATTGCAAGTGAATAGGGCTCTTCTCCCGTGGAACACCCGGCCGACCAGATACGAAGACGGCGGCGGGACGCATTCTTGTCAAGTAGTTCCGGTAATACCTCCTTCGCAAGAAGGTCGAAATGGTGACCTTCTCTAAAAAAAGAGGTCAGATTAGTCGTAATTGCATTGATAAAAGTCGTGAATTCCTCATCGGGCCGGTCCTGCAAATACTGGCAGTATTCATGAAAATTGTTTAATCCTAGAGCTCTCACCCGCTTGGAAAGCCGACCATAAAACATATCGAACTTATCGTCGGGTACGAGAATCCCGGTATGTTGGTTAGAAATATTTCTGAGGACTTCGAAATCAGCCCGCGTATACACGAACTCCCGCTGTTTTTCGCTAACGTCCGGTTTCGCCAGTGCAAGATTACCCATGGTTACAAATGACAGATAGGTTCATGGTCGTCAGTTGACGCTTTACAGCTCAAAGTGGTGCTCATACTATGCTCATTCCGATCCCATCAACTCATCGAGATCAAGGAGTTTGGCCGAACGGATAAAACTCTCCGACGGCGCTTTGAGAACCACGGTTTTATGTAAATTGACTGCTTCCTGTCTAAGAATCAGCAATAACTGCAAAGTCGAAGTATCGATTGACTCGACTTTGGATGCATCAATTTCGAGAGCCTGATGCTTATCCAATGCCTCTTTCAATTGTTCATGCAGCTGGCTCACGCCAGCCAAATCCGGTGAAACCGGCAATTCGACTAATGCAAGGTTAGAGTCCGCTCCATCTTCACAAGGTCCTTCACCAGAATCCGTTAAACTCCCGGCAGTCTCGGCATTGATCGCGGATGTCAATTCCTCGTTGCAGCCATCCAGCCATGCCAATGGATCATGTTCGATTAAACCCGTATCGGAGGCCTTTGCCATTACATTACCCTCCCGTCCAAAAGGTCTCCCGCAAGATTGTGAAAATCCATTGCCGACCGGCTTGTAGGTTTGCGTTCCAATATCGTTTTCCCATGGATCGGACATTCCGCCAGCACTGCCGTCTCTCGAATCAACGTTGCCAGCAACTGACCGGGAAAATGTTTCAACAATAGATTTAAAACATTCTTTGAGAGCCGCCTTGTTGAGTAATACCGCGCCATCACAAACCACATTTTGTATTGTTTATTCAACGATTTTTCAAATTTTTTAACGATTTCCATGAGCCGGGATATACCTTGCAGCGCCAGATAGTCACTGCTTAGCGGCGCCAATATTTCCTCGATGGCGAATAGTGCGTTGACAACCAATAATCCGGATGACGGTGGACAATCGATGATTACAAAATCTTCATTCAAAAATTGGTCTTTCAACGCTGTCCTCAACAAATTCCCACGATCCGCGCCTCCTTCCGTGAGTTGATCAATTTTCACCAAACCGGATCCCGCCGGCACGAATCTAAGCCCATCTCTCACCTGTATCGCTTGATTTTCAAGGTCTACGGAACCCAAAAGGGCTTCATCCACACCGCCGAGCGACTCATAGACGCCAAAAGTAGTTCCCAAGTGACCTTGCGGGTCCAAATCAATGGCCGCTACTTTTTTTCCACCCATGGCCAGGGCATGGGCCAAATTAGCCGTGGTGGTGGTTTTCCCCACTCCCCCTTTTAAGTTGATCACCGCAATAGTCCGCATGGTCAGGCGATCGATTCAATCACCGCGAATTGTTCCGAATCCAATAATTTATCCACATCCAACAACACCGCGATCTGCTCGCCGACCACCATGCCTTTCATGTAGCGCGTATCGATCTTTGAACCGAGACCCGGGGGATTTTTGATTTGACTTTGATCGACATCGATGACGTCGGATACCGTATCGGCAACGATACCCATAGCGTATTCATCGCCATGGTTCTCTACCGTCAACACAATTACCACGGTAACCGAAGTATATTCTACGATGCCGAGTTCGAACCGCTCCCGTAAGTCGAGAATCGGAACAAGAGTTCCACGCAAGTTCAGAACGCCTTTGATATAGCCTGGAGTATTCGGGACTTCTCTAACCGGTTCCCACCCCTTGATTTCCTGGACTTTGAGAATGTCAACACCGTAGCTTTCACCCGCAAGTTGGAAAGTAAGATATTGCTCCTTTTCCATTGGGCTAGCATTGCCATCGGTTGCTACACCGTGACTCCCCACACTCATTCTAGAACTCCTCCCAATCGTCCTCGTTATCCACGGCTACACTCTGCGATACCGCGGCGGAAACACGTTGAGCCGCTACTGGTCTATTGACGGAAGGAGAATGAGCAGCCGGTTGGACGGTTTTCGGCGGACTTCCTAATACCGGCCGTTGCGATCCAACCGGTACTTCACCGGTTTTAAAAAAAGCGAGTAAAGTATCCATATGTTTCGACTGCTCGCTCATGGACACACTGGCCGCCGAAGCCTGTTCCGCTAAAGCGGCATTTTGCTGAGTGATCTCATCCATTTGGGAAACCGCCTGGTTCACCTGATTGATACCCATCGATTGTTCTCCGCTGGCGGCGGCAATCTCGGCGACAATGTCGCCAACCTTTTTGGTGGCGCCGACGATTTCCGCCAAAGCTTCTCCTGTTTCGTGTACCAGTTCACTGCCTTGTACCACTTTTGCCAAACTGTTTTTGATCAACTCCTTACTTTCCTTGGCTGCTGTCGCACTCCGCTGGGCAAGGGTCCGCACTTCAGTGGCCACCACTGAGAAGCCTCGGCCTTGTTCACCAGCCCGTGCTGCTTCCACCGAAGCATTCAGCGCCAGCAAATTGGTCTGGAATGCGATTTCATCGATGACACCGATTATCTCGGCTATTTTGTTACTGCTGGTATTGATATGGTCCATGGCCATAACCGCCTTATTGGCTATCTCACCGCCTTTCTGAGCTGACTCCCTCGCCGTGTTGGCCACCTGATTGGCTTGTTGGGCATTGTCCGCGTTGGTTTTTACCGTGCCCGTCAGCTGTTCCATACTGGATGCGGTTTCTTCCAGGCTGGCCGCTTGTTCCTCGGCCCGCTGCGACAAGTTATTATTACCCGATGCGATTTCCTGGGAGGAATTTCGAACAAACTCAGAAGATTCTCTGATTTGCCCGAATACTTCGCCCAACTTTTCTTGGGTCGCGTTGATCGAGTCCCTGCAAACCGCGAATGTGCCCCCGAAATCGTTATCGATTTTTTGGGTCAGATCCCCTTCCGCCATTGTGTTCACAACTTGTTGAATATCGGTGAACACATTTTCAATGGTATCGGCAAGTTCGTTAATTTCCCCGCTCAACTTTTCAAAGAATCCAGTTTTCCCAGCTAATTCAATCCGTTGGTTCAAAGAACCCGCTTTTACGGCGTTAACGATCTCTTCGATTTCGTTTTCGATTTTGACCTCGTCGGTTCGATTATTCCATTCAACGACTGTACCGGTGCGTTATCCGCTTTCGGTAATCACCGGATCGGCAATAACGTCCAAATGCTGACCACCGACTACCAATGACGATTTGAATGTATCTTTTAACCCGCCTAACCATTGTTTTTGTGGATCCGTGTTTTGCTCCAGGCAATCGAGGTTTTCTCCCATCAGTCTTTCGCAATTAAATTCTGGCAGATCCTTACGGATATCATCCTGAAATGTTTCAAACATAGTATGGAGATCTTTGTTTATATAGATGATGTCGTTACCGGCATCCGCCACCATCACATTGGCCGAAACGTTGTCGAGCGCCTGTTTAACCCGGAGGGCATTTGCCGCCTTCTCCCGAGCATCGGCAAGGTCATAATTAAGTTTTAATTGCATGCCCTGAAGCGCCCGGAGTAAATCCCCCAATTCATCTTGAAAGTGAAGATCAATCTTGTTACGGAATTCTCCATCGGTGAGTCTATAAAAGGTATTTGCTATTTGTTGCAGAGTATTATTGAAATATTGGATTAGCCAAACGGCTAAACCCACGGCGCCGGTAACCATGATGCCTACAGCGATAAGCATCGGAATATTTTTTGCCACTATAGCTTGGTAGACTGTTAGGAATCCAGGAATCGAAAAAAGCAAAAAGGCGGTAGCCAATTTCTGCCAGATTTTAAATTTTTTGAAAATATTGACCTTAGACAACCAATTTTCTTTTCTCAAAGTCGACTGTCCCGACCCAACTGCTATATACAGATTCTCAGCTTTTAAAATCTGCTCCCGGCTGGGAGCATAACCCACCCACATATACCCAACCGGCAAAGCATTTTCGTATACCGGCGTTAAACTGGTTTCCTCCCAATAATAATCGCCGTTTTTACAACGGTATTTTATTAACCTTTTCCAAGGCTTAAGTTGCTTGACATCACTCCATAGCTCTTGAAACACGGCAGCCGGTATATCGGGGTGGTGAAGCATATCATGCTCTTTCCCTATGATTTTCCCGCGGCTGAAACCGCTAAAGGTCACGAAAGCATCATTCGCGTAATTTATCCGCCCCTTTTTGTCGGTGATTGTAATCAAGACGGTTCCGTCTTTTATCTGAACCTCATTATTAGCCATGGCCATACTCTCTTTCATCGATAACTACATTAAAATCTTCAACCTGAATCAGTGACTTCACTACGGCACAGTGCGCAAGCAGTCAAGCATCCAGATTCAATAACTCGTCCACGTTCAATAGACTGATCATTCGGCCCTCTACAGTGACCAAGCCGTGGATGAATTCGGTACTCAGTTTGGCGCCGAAGTCGGGCACCGCTTGGATCGATCCGTTTTCCACATTCAACACATCGGATACGGAATCGACGACAACCCCTCCGACACGAAGTCTTTCTTCGGTAGGGTTTTGCAATACCACAACCGCAGTCAATGGTGTGAGATCCGCTTTTTCCAGTTTAAACCGCAGGCGCAAATCAACAATTGGAACAATCGCGCCGCGAAGATTGATCACGCCCTTCTCGTGGGGGGGAACATTCGGGATCCGGGAAACCGGCTCCCAACCGCGAATCTCTTGAACCCGTAAAATATCAATGCCATATTCTTCGTTACCTAATGCAATCGTGAGCACTTGAACAATTTGGCTTTTTTCACACTCGACGGAGGGCGAATGTTCTAAGTTTTTTGTTGTCAGGTCAGGCATAGTGCTGTTTGGACGATTGGGATAATCGGTTTAATCCGGGAATATCCAAGATCAGCGCGACCGAACCATCGCCTAAAATCGTGGCGCCGGAAATGCCTTCGATTTTTCGATAGTTCGCTTCGAGAGATTTGATTACCACTTGATACTGGCCCAACAGGCCGTCGACAAATATTCCGCAACGAACCCCCTGTCCTTCGACCACAACCAGCATACCCTCGGTCAATTCAGTTGACTTTGGAGATTTCACTTGAAAAATCTCGTGCAATCTAATAATAGGGAGATATTCGTCGCGCAATTTAAAAGCCTCACCCTTTCCCGCAACGAGACTAATCGTATCGGGACTGAGACTAATCGATTCGATGATCGAAACCAGCGGTACGATATAGATCTCATCCCCCACGACGACGGACTGTCCATCGAGAATAGCGAGAGTCAAGGGTAAATGGATGGCTATGGTGGTTCCGATTCCCAGCTTCGACGCGATATTGACGCTACCGCCCAAGCCCTGGATGTTCTTGTTGACCACATCCATTCCCACTCCTCTTCCGGAAACATCGCTAACCTGATCCGCGGTGGAAAACCCGGGCATGAATATCAGATCGTAGGTCTGTTTATCGGTGAGGATTGTATGTTCTTCGATCAATCCCTTTTCCAGAGCTTTGGCGCGTAGTTTGTCCTTATCCAGGCCCTTTCCATCATCGCTCACTTCGATGATGATATTTCCACCCCGGTGAAAAGCATTCAGATGGATAGTGCCGGTTTCCGGTTTACCAGCTACAATCCTATCCTCGGGCATTTCGATACCGTGATCCAGACTGTTTCTAAGCAGATGAACCAGGGGGTCACTGATTAATTCGATGACCGTTTTATCCACTTCGGTAGTTTCGCCGGACAGTTTTAGTTCAATCTTTTTCCCCATTTTTGAACTGAGGTCGTGAACAAGCCTCGGAAAACGGCTGAATACAAAACTGATCGGCAACATCCGTATATTCATCACACTTTCCTGTAATTCCCGAGTGTGGCGTTCGAGTTGCTCCAATACGCTTTGCAACTGATCCAATTTACTCGCTTCAAATGTTTCACCCAAAAGACTTAGCATCGACTGGGTGATAATCAGTTCCCCTACCATATTGATTAGAGTATCGATCTTACCCGTATCGACCCGGATCGAACTGGAGCCTGCATTTTTGGCCGTAGGTTTTTTGTGGTTGTTGGTTCTTGGGCGCGAACTGTTTTGTCTGGTTCGGCGACCGGATCAGGTATGGGGTTTTCTTGGTTTTCGTTCGCTGTTACTGGGGGTTCGAGTATTTTTTCGGCGGTTTGCGTATCGGGTTCGATGGATTGCTCTTGCCCTGCATGCACTTCGGCGAAAGAACGGATCGCCAAATCACAATCATCTTCCACCCAATCAAATATATCGTCGATATTTACACGTGGAATATCTCCCGCTATTTTCAAATCCCAGGATAAATGGCAATCCTCAGGATCAAGATCGTAAAAGTTCGGTACGCTTTGGTAGTCCGCGACGACCTCCAACTCACCTAATTCAGCAAGTTCACGTATAAGCCGTACCGGATCGTTGCCCAAACGAAGAAGGGATTTGTGCGGGCTGAATGCGATATGCCAACCGGGGTCGGCATCATTGCCCGATTCGACGGAGACTGTCGGCGAATCGGAATTAGGCTTCGGGTTAACCTCGGTTTTGGTTGCCTCCGATCCATCCAGTTCCCGATCCAATGACTTTTTGTGGCTGGCAACGCTTGCCTCATCGACCTCGCTTCCATCCTGGAGAGCGCTAAGCATTTCACGTAGGCAGTCGACCGAACCCAGCAATACATTGACCGCGGGCTGGGTAACCGATCTCCGGCCATCACGCATTTCATCCAATAAGGTTTCCATAACGTGGGTATAGTCGGAAACCTGACTAAAACCGAAGGTGCCACTACCCCCTTTGATGGAGTGCGCGGCCCGAAAGATAGTATTGAGTTCCTCCGTGTCAATGTTTCCCGGATCCAAATCCAGTAATCCTGTTTCCATCGCATCCAAGCCCTCGAAACATTCTTCGAAGAATACCTGGTGAAACTGCGCCATATCGATCGACATAGGTCCGCCTATCCCTTTTCGAATCTTTAACTAAAAATATCGATATTTAGTTCAACACCTTTTTTATTGTCTTCAAGAGCTGATCGGGATTGAACGGCTTTACGATCCATCCCGTCGCACCCGCTTGCTTACCTTGTTGTTTCTTTTCCGGACCCGACTCGGTTGTCAACATAAGAATCGGTTTAAATTTGTAAGCCGGTAAGGCGCGTAAATCTCTTATCAACGTTATGCCGTCCTTATTAGGCATATTCACATCGGTCACGACAAGGTCCACGGTTTGTGCTTTGGCTTTTTCCAAAGCATCTACGCCATCAGCCGCTTCGATGACTTCATAACCCGCGCTCTTCAGGGTAAATGACACCATTTGCCTCATCGAAGCGGAATCATCTACAGCTAGAATGCTTGCCATTTCACTTACTCCTAAACCTTTAATTAAATTGTAGTAACAGGCAATTTTGCATGAATTCGAAAATGGGTCACCCGGCCTCTATCGGTCCAACAAATCCTATATGGGGAAACAACAAGGGTTCTAAAACAACCTCTTTTTTCACCCACGAAAAGGCAGACACGTGGCCTGGGGATGTCCATGTGCTAAAAAGTCTAGTCGAAGTTTGAAGAATTTGGCGTCGATTGAAATTCGATTTCTCGCAAAGAAGGGAGAACTTGCTGACGATTGTAGATTTAAAAAGAACACCGAGGATCATTTTTCGGGGAGACTTCTCGCTCGGATTTCTCAACGAGGGATCGTCAGGGGTCCGTCAGAAATTAATAACAAGATTACGCCGGATAAAAGGCGCACGGGGGAACACGCGTGGAGGCGTACTTAACGGTACACCGAGCGCAGTAGAAAGCGGGTCAGAACTCCGGGCTAGCAACCGGAGTTACCCATTAAAACAACTCGTAGTAAGTATCTTCAGGAATTTCATCCATATCCTCTTCCAATCTTTCGATGCGTCGTTCGAGGGATTGTACACGCAGGTCCGCTTGGTGCGTGCGGTCAGAAACATTGCTTCCGTCCTCAACGCCGAAGGTTGCGCACCCACTCAATTGGAAAATGAGAAATGCAAAAATCCCGATAGTCAACATTTTCATAGTCTTGTCACCCTATACCTTTAACAAACCGTGAATTAAGTCAGCTGTAATTTCGCACCGAAAATCCGTGAGTTCGGGCAAAATCCAGATCAATTCAATTAACCATAGGTTAAAAGGGACGAAGAAAATGTGTTTTTGTTCACAAACAGAGAATCCATTTCATCAACCGTCGGGATCAAAAAAAAATAAAAAATAAAAATAGGGGACGAAAAATAAAAATAGGGGACGGATTTATTTATTCGAATTGATCATTCAGTAAATAAATCTGTCCCCATTTTCCCGCGCCGCGCGGCGCCGCAGAGCACAGAGCAGAGAGGTACTCAAAAATTAGATTTACTGTTCTTTATCGCCATATACGCGTAATAACACAACACCGGAAAAAGTCCGTATGAGAAAAAGCGGACCTGATCGAATGGATAATATTGGCGAAAAGAGGTGCTAAACCAAAAGATCAACCAGACGACCGATATTATGATGGGTAAACGTTTTTTATCGATGATTTCTTTTTGAAAAACTGCTTTTAAATCCATAACTGCCCCCATAGGGTTGTTGTCGGTGTGTAAGTCACGATTTCAGCCTTTGCGGCTCTGTATTGGACTCGGGATATTGTACTTTAGTTTTATGTTAAAGAGCGTTTACAATGGTCTGATATGCTGAGATTGGATACCGAATTCAAGAAAAATCCGCTTTGACACGGACTTCGCGGTTTTTTCGTTATCGAATGGGCCTGCGAACACCCAATGCAAGCCTTGAGATTCAAAGTGGCGTGAGGGTATGGATGGGCCTTGGTGTCTAAGTATTGCCGCCAATTTTTTTGCCTCCTTTTCTTCGGTGTAGCGTGTCACTACGATAACCCAATCTCCGGGAGAAATCGGCAAAATATCCGGTTCCCCCAGAAATCGGCCGGGATGGGCCGCGCCTGGAAGTTGGTTGAGCAATTGCGTATAATCCGGGCCTCCCTTTAGAATAGGGGTTGGGACTCCGTTTGACCTTCTCAAGATGCGGTCCACTTTTTCCCAATCGATTATCAGATTCGATTCATGGGAGATTTTACGGAGTTTGCTCCATAGGTCCAATCTGAACTTCTCAATGGCTTTCCCATCGTTTTTAAAGGGTTTATGGGCTTCCAAGTATAGATCGCCCAGATACCAAGCTGTGAGGTAGGGTTGGTTGACTATTATGACCTTGGTTTTAACCGCGGTCCGATTGAAAAGGGTTTTGATATCTTCAGGATATAGCCGCACGCATCCATGGCTGACACGCATCCCAATACCGTAGGGTTTATTAGTCCCATGAATTAAATAGCGGGGCATACCGAGACGCATGGCATAACGGCCCAAGGGATTGTCGGGGCCGGGAGCGACGACCCTTGGCAATGGATCCCCTTTCGCCGCGTGCTCGCGTAAAACCGAGTTGGGAACATACCAAGCCGGATCAACCCTTTTTCCAATAATGCGGGTTGTTCCCGTGGGGGTCGACCAGCCCTCGCGACCTATACCGATCGGAAATGTTGTCACACGCACGGATTGTTCACGGTTATAATGAAAAAGTCTCAAACTTGCCAAGTTCAGAACGATACCGTTTTTTTCCCTTTTGGGAAGAATAAAGCGCATTGGAATAACGACCCTGCTTCCTTCTGGTGGGGTCCAAATATCCAAACCGGGATTTGCCTTTGTGATATTGTCAAAACCCAACCCAAAGTGGCGTGCAATATCCGGAAGCGCGTCGCCATCGCGGGTGTAAATCACCGCCAGCTCACCGACCATTTCCGGAGTATCTGAAATTAAAAATTCGCTGGGAGCATAGATCTGAATTTCCGGACGAAAAAGACGCATTGATACGAGCTGGCATCCGGTCATTAGGACCGGAAACAGCAAAACCAATACCTGAATTTTTGAGCGAAACTTTTTCAACAAGCGGATTTTAAATGAATATGTTGGTGCATCAGCCAACTGAGCTTGTGCACCCAAAGCGAGGGCTTGACACAATTTCATTACTTCAGTCTAATAAATCAAAAAACTCATAGCATTATAACCGTCATGTTTTCAATCGAGGGATTAGTTCCACTTCCATGGTGGGGCTATATTGTTGTTATCCTGGTTCTCACCCATATTACCATCCTTGCGGTCACTATTTTCCTACATCGTTGTCAGGCCCATGGAGCGCTGGAACTGCATCCCGTGATTTCGCATTTTTTTCGATTTTGGCTGTGGTTTGCCACCGCCATGGTGACCAAAGAATGGGTCGCCATCCATCGTAAGCACCACGCTTGTGTAGAAACCGAAGACGACCCTCATAGCCCTCAGATTTTGGGTTTGAACAAAGTACTTTGGTGGGGCGCCGAACTTTACCGTCAAGAATACTTGGAAAAACCTGAAACACTGGAGACCTACGGTCGCCGAACGCCTAATGATTGGGTGGAAAGGTATGTCTATGGGCGCGGTTATTTGACCTATCTTGGGATTTTTATGGATCTGGGTATTTGTGTTTTATTATTTGGTGCGCTCGGGCTCACGATTTGGGCCTTTCAAATGGCGTGGATACCGTTTTTTGGCGCGGGTGTCGTCAATGGCGTTGGGCATTTCTGGGGATACCGGAATTTCCGGTGCCCTGATGCATCAACGAATATCGTACCCCTTGGCATTCTGATCGGTGGGGAGGAATTGCATAACAACCACCACGCATTTCCCGGTTCGGCCAAGTTTTCCATCAAACCTTGGGAGTTCGATCTTGGATGGCTGTATATTCGCCTGCTATCGGCCTTAGGTTTGGCGCGCGTTAAGAGGTTATCGACCAAGCCTTGTGGTCGTCCCCTTTAGTTTGAGTAAAATAATTAGGGTCAGATACACATTAAGAGCCATCCCTTTTTAGACCCCAGTTTACGGAGACTCCGCGCTGTCCCAGCGCCGCGGGTTTCCGCCGCGATCATCTTCAAAGGTTTTCTCAACGACTAGCGCGGCTATTTCCTTCAATAGCGGCACCCCACTTTAAACAAGCCTGAGTAACGGACAACCCTTGTCCGTCGCTCTGTAAGGTAGGATTGATGGCGAAGGTTTAATAGGGTATCCGATGTCATGATCTGGTTTACCGGTGGTGTTTGTTCACTGCGTTCACTCAAACTTCTGTAGTATACAAGGCCGCAAGATCTCGCATTAAAGAATTCTACGTGCAAAGGTGGGTAGCAGCCTTCGGCGTACGCCACCCACTCCAAACCACGTTGATCTTATTTGACGATCCATATTTTCACGAAGCTGTCTATTTTCGGGTGATAATGGGCAAATATCAGTTAACTTGAAATAGTTTTCATCATAGCGACAGCAGCGTGTTCGATACATTGCGAATGGCTCAATTCGACCCAACCCAGTTTTCGAGGGTAAATAACTGAATAACAGGGATTTCTCCGAAGCGGTCGTTCAGGAAGTCATGTTGGATGTCCGCTTTATACTCATTGCGGACGTTCGGATCTTCTACGCGATGGTCGTTATGAATAGCTATGTATAAGTGACCCAAAGGCGACATTCAAGCATTACTTGTTTGTATGAGAGCGAGAAGGAAATCTCATATTACTCTGACCAAACTTTTTAACGCAGCCCGCGCTTTGACAAAGTGAAACGCAGGGGTTTATAAGATCAAATCACGGTAAGGGAGGGAATCCGATGACCGTCAACAGTGATATGTTACCAAGAGCCCATTGCTTAGTTTCACGATCAGTGCATGCTGGAAGCATGAATTTAAGCGCCACTTTCAAACGTGTTATTGTTTCCGCCCGCCGCCACGGCGGAAAATTCTATGGCCGCAAATTCGAATCCGGTCCACATCTGGGTGGTCGCTGTCGCCGTCCTATCTCAAAACCCAAATGATGCCATTAGTTGTAAGGACCTAAATATCTCGATTTTAAGACCAGATTATTTGCGAATGAGACCACATTAAATTATAACAGCCGCAATCATCGGTTTGGATGCGTTAGTCTATAATATTGATTAGATCTAATCTAAAGGGATAGATCACCTTTTCGGGCAGGATTAAGTCCTGCAAGTTGAAGGCGCTATAGAATGACCTCCATCCAGTAGGTCATTCCGTAGCGCTTTTTTTTTTGCATCGGCAATAGTTAAATAGAAAAAATAGGGAGCTTGACTGTGCGAATATAGAATCGGTTTTGGATGTCCAAACAGGTAAGCCGACTCAATTCTTAATCGGTTAGTTTTGGTCTGAAAGCAGCCATTTTAAGCCAAATATTATCTCTATTTCAGCGTTTAAATAACATCTTAACAAGCACTTAGCTTAGTCCGACCTATTTCGAAGTTCAACCAAGACTAAAACGCGTGGAGCAATTAGAGCAACAACAAATAACCACGACTCAAGACCTCGCCACACAAACCCAGACTCACGAAGCAAAACCTGAAAAGGATGACGGTTTGCAATGGGAAGTGGGCGGTTATGCCAAACTGGATGCAGTATTTAGCTCCAATAGTGCCGGTGCAAATAGTATAGGGGATGAATTTCTAGTGAACGGATTGATTCCGGCAAAGGATACTCGTAACGAAGGCGATCAACTCAAGCTCACCGCACGAGAAAGCCGATTTTGGGTAAAAACACATCTGCCCGTTTCAGACGGCAGATTCAAAACCTACATAGAAGGGGACTTTTTTGGAAACAAAACAAATAGTTCCGAAACACTTAATAACGATGCTGATTTTCGCTTGCGGCAAGCATATGGGGAATTCGCCATGGAACCCTATGGTCAGTTTCTGTTGGGCCAAGCCTGGACTACCTTTCAAAATTTATCGGCCTTTCCCCATGCAACAACTTTGGGCACATTGCCGGGACAAATCTTTAGTCGACTACCGCAAGTGCGTTGGACGTGGCCATTTGATAATGGAAGTATGCAGTTTTCCGTAGAAAATCCCGAAAGTAATTTACGGAACACCACTAATACCGCTATTCGCCCAGATGATGATCGTTTTCCCGATTTCGTTGTTCGAATCAATTGGGAAGAAAATTGGGGCTCTGTATCTCTGGCCGGTTTGTTGCGGGAACTGCGCTGCGACATGGACAACATTTGTGATGATGAACAGACTGCTTGGGGAATCAGCTCAGCAGGCCGTTTTCTACTACCGGGTAAAGACAATTTTCGTTTTCAAGCAAACTGGGGCGATGGAATTGGACGCTTTATTTCCGGTACCGCGTATCCAGGGGGTATTGTGGACTCTCAAGGCAAGATTGAAAATGTCGCTGTCAGATCCCTCATGTTAAGTTATCAACATTGGTGGAATGATCGCTGGAGTTCCGCATTGATTTATAATATCGCAGACGCAAATGATATTTCATCGGTCCTCGGAGCCATTGAACAATTAGAGACTTATCATATGAATCTTATGTGGTGGCCGGTGAAGAGATTTCGTCTAGGGCTTGAGTACCTTCGTGCGGAAAATGAGTTGGTGAATCGTGCTAAAGGTGAGCTAAACCGGGTGATTTTTTCGTCAAAATTTATTTTTTGAACCCTCATTCCAGCCAACAACGCGAGTATTAGCATGAATCAATTGATAATAGCAGGAGTCATCGGTGTCTTATCCCTAATCCCAAACTTGGTGTGGAGTACGGAGAACGGCAGAGTTTACAAAGTAGGGATCTCAGTATGGACAGGTTATCCGACAAGTGTGCGGGGCTTTAAAGAATCCTTGACAAAAGCAGGCTTAATCTAAGGTAAAAACATCGAATATCTATACCGGAAAAGCGGGATAGATAAAGCCGAGCTTGCCACGATTGCCAACGCTTTTAAAGAGGCGGACGTGGATCTAGTCTATTCGCTTACCACTCCCGGCACCATCATTATCAAAGAATTCATGCCGGAAACCACACCTATTGTGTTTTCCATCGTTACTTATCCCGCGGATAGTGGTCTGATCGAATCTCTTGAATATTCCGACAATAATCTGGTCGGTACAAGCAATTTCGTACCACTGAAAAACTACGTAAATTTGTTAACCCTTCTTTTGCCGGAAGCAGAGCGGTTGGCTATTTTCCATCGTAAAGGGGAGCCTAATTCGAAAATACAAGCTTCAAATATGATCCGTTTACTGCGTAGAGCGGGTATTGAATCGATCGATCTGGAACCGGCGACCCTTGAAGAAGTGCAGGAGATGGCTTTGGCTCTAGTCGGTAAAGTCGATGTTTTTATGACCACCACGGATACCTTAATGCAGGGTGGCGGCGAAAAATTATTGATTGACATCTCTCTTGATAAAAAAATCCCTATTATCAGCTCCAACAAAGTCGGCATTGAAGCCGGCTCTACTTTTGGCCCTGTTGCCGACTTTTACACCTTAGGTAAGATATCTGGTCAGATGGCCGCAACTATTTTAACGCAACAGCTCAATCCCGCCAGTTTATCGTCCGAATTACAAGATCCACCCCTCATCTTGATCAATCGAAGCAGCGCTAAAAAACTGGGTGTTTCCGTTCCGGACAATGTAAACAATGTTAGCTATGTAGAATAATCGAAAAGCATAAATGAAGCTTCGAGCCAAACTAATGTTGCTAGTGTTGAGTATTGTACTACCTATTACCATAGGGAGTCTTGTCCAATATGAAATGGCCCTGAACGGGAGCCGTGATTCCAACGTGAAACGGCCCTGTACCTGAGGAGTAATTTCTGCTCATGATGGTCACCTATGGTGATCTATATGAGTGACAAAAAGATAAAAACATTGGATGACGTCCGCATCTTTCTCGAAGGAACTGTGGAGGTTGAGTTTTCAATTACCAACAAGGAAGAGCGCTACCAGTGGATTCGGCGTACATTGGTCAAATTCAGTTATATCTCTTGCAGCAAGAACGGTAAGGGATTGATCATCCGCTATCTGGAGCAGGTGAGTGGCTATTCTCCACGGCAAGTGAAACGGCTGGTACAGCAATACAAAAAAACCGGATACATCAAGCGCCAGCAGCGTACAGCATCGGGATTTGAACGCTTCTACCGCCCTGAGGACGCAGTGCTGTTAGCTGAGACCGACAAGCTCCATGGGACACTCTGCGGTGCAGCCACCAAGAAGATCTGTGAGCGGATGCTTTTGATCTATGAGGATTATCGCTATGAGCGCTTAGCAAAGATTTCGGTTGCCCATCTCTATAATCTTCGTCATTATACGTGTTATCAACGACAGCGCCGCCAGTTTGATAAAACCGCTTCAAAACGCTCTCAGATAGGCGAGCGACGAAAACCCAATTCAGAAGGTAAACCAGGCTTTCTACGGATCGACACAGTCCATCAGGGCGACCTGGATGGGATCAAAGGGGTTTACCATATCAATGCGGTTGATGAAGTCACGCAATTTGAATGTATATTCTCCGTAGAACGGATTACTGAGCGTTTCATGATTCCGGTCCTGGAGATGCTGATCGAAATCTTCCCTTTTGTCATCCTGGCATTTCACGCGGATAACGGTTCGGAATACATCAATCATACCGTGGCAAAACTGCTCGGAAAGCTCCATATTGACCTGACCAAATCACGCCCACGCCATTCCAACGACAATGCACTCGCCGAGTCCAAGAACGGAACCATCATCCGCAAACATCTGGGGTACGACCATATCCCGGGGTACTGGGCGCCTCAACTTAATGAATTTCACAGAGAGTATTTCAACCCCTATATCAACTTCCATCGTCCTTGCTTTTTTCCTGTCCCAAAAGAAGACAACAAAGGAAAGGTGAAAAAGAGCTATCCCTACAAGTTAATGATGACACCCTACGAGAAGCTCAAATCATTACCTGATGCAAACCAATATATCAAACTGGGGACCACCTTTAAAAAGCTGGATGCAATTGCCTTCTCAATCAGCGACAATGACGCAGTCAAACAGATGAATGAGGCCAAACGTAAACTTTTCAAAACCATCTTTGAGCAGGAGCGGAGTATTGCCTGATTTGCCTCTTCAGGTAGATTCTCTACCCCTCTGTTTCAGGGCCATTTATAGATTGGAATAGACTTTTAGGGGTCACCTGGTTGCTGTTGGACTGGTCTGAAAAATTTTTTCATAATCAAGCTGATAAGCACCTTAATGATCAACTCTTGATCATTGAAACCCAATTACAAGATACCACGGAAAACGCTAAGCGCATCACTAAACTTATCGCCAAGAGAACCAATATTAAAAAGGTATTACATCTTGGGTCTAGTTTAGGGATAAACCAAACCCTAAACCGGATTATGAAAATATACCCCTATTTTAATTATATTCTTGTTTTGGACGAAGATGGTGAGGTCTATGCGGCAAACACCCTGAATGCTCAAGGAAAAAAAATAGACGGAGAAATGGTTTTGGGATTGAATGTGAAAAGCGTTTACGGTTTTGAACAGTTACTCAGTAATGAAGCTAGTGTCGGAATTCCAGGCGAAGACCCTTATTTATCGAAAATGGGTCTGGCACCAACCCAAAGCCAGTGGTTTTCCTCACCCGTATATAGACGTCGTCATTTGCTGGGTTGGGTAGTCGTTTCCTATGATTGGCTGCATCAAATCAATACCTTATTTCGGCAATCGAAACAGCGATTGCTGCAGCGGAAAGACCCTGTAACTGAAATACTATTATTGGACCATGATCAACGAGTTCTGACAGGCGGGGAACCTGGGACCATCTGGTCATCCGCGGAAAATGATTGGGTCGGTATGAAGTCATTTAAAATTCATACAGCGGAATTCATGCTTGTTATCGCCAGTGATAAATCGCTATTGCTACAACCATTGATCAAGGCACAAACAACCATTTTTATTGGTGTGATTGTTACAACCATTGTCTTACTCGCGGGATTATTTGTTATACTCACCCATACCCTCATACGAAAAATCAGGAAATTGTATGAAGCGACCGAAGTCATCAGGGAAGGCAAACTTACTCATCGGGTTGGTTCATTGGGGAAGGATGAATTAGGAGATTTAGCCAATAACTTCAATAGTATGGCTAGCACATTAGGGGAGGCGCGTACCTCCTTAGAGCAAAAAGTTAAAGAACAAACGGCAGATATTCGGAAACAAAAAGAAGAATTGGAGCGATCAAATGAGGAGTTAGATAAATTTGCCTATGTAGCTTCCCATCATTTAAAAGCCCCGCTGAGAGGCATCGATCAACTAGCGACGTGGATTGTAGAGGATTTCGATGACAAGGATGCAACCAAAGATCATCTACGGGTGATGCGCAATCGCGTAAAACGAATGGGAAGACTGCTCGATGATTTACTAGAATATTCGCGTATTGGCCGCGCCGACTCAAAATTGAAAGAAGTTGATACCCGCGCTGTGTTAGAAATATCGTTCGAACTGGCTTCACCACCAGAAGCATTTCAATTAGTATTAGATCACCGCCTGCCTACTTTTAAAACACTCGCTGTTCCTTTTGAACTGGTGCTGCGCAACCTTATTAATAATGCTGTTAAACACCACGATCGTCAAGACGGAAAAATCACCGTGACGGTAGAAGATAAAGGGGATGCTTACCGGTTTAAGATACAAGATGATGGCCCCGGCATTGCACCAAAACACCATGAAAAGATCTTCGAGATCTTTAAAACCCTTAAACCCCGCGACCACGTGGAAGGTAGCGGCATGGGGTTGGCGATGATTAAAAAAATAGTGACCACTTATGATGGTGCTATTACCGTCCTATCGGAAACAGGACAAGGCGCTTGCTTTTGTTTGGTTTGGCCAAAAATCATTGCCAGTGTGTAGGAAGACTCAGCCGATTCGGTACCCCAAAACAAATCTGAGAGAGTGACTACGTGACCGTAGCTCCCAAAATCTTAGTCATCGACGATGATGAACTCGATCGTAAAGCTATCCTCCGTAAGCTGCGCAATTATAATCGTGAAATAGAATGCGTGGAAGCAACTACCGGCGAAGAGAGTATCACTGCACTCTCAAATGATACTTTTGATACCGTGCTATTAGATTATCGCCTGGCGGGCGAGACCGGTCTTGAAGTACTTAAGGCACTTAATTCGCATGATCTTCTGAAGATGCCTGTCATCATGCTGAGCGGCATGGATGATGAAAATCTCATCCTGGAATGTTTAGAGAATGGCGCACAAGATTATCTGCTGAAAAATGAAATCAATTCGAAAACTCTTTTGCGCTCGATCCGCTATGCAAAAGAGCGTATGCAACTACTCAAGCAAGTCACTGCTTTAGCTCATTTCGATCCATTGACAGGTCTCGCGAATCGCAGTCGATTTTATGAATTCCTAGAAATGGCCCTATTAAGAGCAGAGCGCCGTAATGACGTGCTGGCGGTTTTATACATAGACTTAGATCACTTCAAAGATATTAATGACACCCTAGGGCATGCCGCGGGCGATGCGTTACTGATCAACATCGCCGATAGACTCAAACAAGCCGTGCGTAAAACAGATGTGGTAGCAAGATTAGGTGGAGATGAATTTGCCATCATCGCCGAAAATATTAAAATTAAACGAAATGCCGTTCCGGCTGCGGAAAAAATTATCGATTTGCTTGCCACTCCATACCGGTATGATCCTCATGTGATGAGTATCAGCCCAAGCATTGGTATAGCCCTTTTCCCCGAATGCGGTAAGAGCATAGAAGACTTAGTGCAAGCGGCGGACACAGAAATGTATCACGCCAAAAAGCAAGGCAGAAATAATTACCAATTTTTCAAATCCGAGATGCACGAACAAGTCATTGAAAGGGTGGTAATAGAAAATTCATTACGACATGCCATCGTGCGCAACGAATTAGAAGTTTATTATCAACCTCAAATCGATATTTCGACGAATCAGCCAGTCGCTATGGAAGCTCTGTTGCGTTGGGATAATATTGCTTTAGGGAAAATAAGTCCCGGTACGTTTATCCCCATTGCCGAAGACACCGGCATTATTAACTCAATAGGCACCTGGGTTTTATCTTCCGCTTGTCAACAAAGCAAACTGTGGATTAGCGAATGTCGGCTTGATGTGCCGATTATGATCTAAGTGAATGTATCTTTGATACAGTTAAAAGATAGTGTTTTTTATAATGAATTGAAACGATTGATAAATGAATCCATCCTGGATCCACAACATTTAGTGGTTGAAATCACCGAAAGTGTGATGACGGATGACCCCGAAGCATTGATTGTATTATTACAAAAAATCCATAATTTAGGCATAATGATCGCCCTTGATGATTTTGGCACAGGTTATTCCTCACTGAATTATTTACGGAAAATGCCCATTGATATATTAAAAATTGACCAATCATTTATTGAGCATATTGGTAAAAACAAAAAAGACGAAGCCATCGTTAAAACGATTATCGCGTTGGCGCATAATTTAGACTTGCAAGTGATTGCTGAGGGCGTAGAAACCGAATTGCAAGTTGATTTCCTGAAACAAAATCACTGTAACATAATTCAGGGCTTCTTTTTCAGTAAACCCATGCCAAATCATGCGGCAACGCAGTATCTTTTAAATTATGAAATGGCATAGCCGATGCACTGAATCTCGTAATAGAACGGTCATTTATTTGTATCATCAGGAATGGTAAATGGTTAAGAATACAAAAGAAGTGACGATTGTTCTGGTTGAAGACGATGATGTGGATGCTGAATCCATTTCACGCGCGATAAAAAAACTAAAAATATTGAACCCTGTAATCCGAGCCTATGATGGTTTGGATGCACTATCGCAATTACGAGGTGAAGGTGACAATCCCGCGATTAGCAAACCCTACATCATATTGCTGGATATTAATATGCCGCGCATGGATGGTATTGAATTTTTGGAGGAGATTCGCGGGGACACCCTGTTACACGATAGTATCATCTTTGTTTTGACAACTTCAAAAGCAGAAGAAGACCTCACGGCAGCTTTCAAAAATAATGTTGCGGGCTATGTCGTTAAATCAGAAATTGAAGATGGGTTCCAAGGTGTTTTAAAAATGGTAGAACATTATTGGAGAATTGTGGAATTGCCAGTTTAGGTTAAGAGGCAATCGCATACAAATCTCCATGTACGTTGATCTTTTTATGGTTTAACTGGTTGCCAGGTTAATCGCTTGGCAAACTTAGAAGCCCTCTTTGGATTTGAACGCAAATTTACTCCAGAATTAGGCATTGCTTAAATGTAACTCACGTTATTGAAAGAACACCTTGGGGGGGAAGCCCGCTGCCTACACAGTTTGTATCGCTCGAATTACGGCTTTGGGTCGATGGTGGAAGTTCAGAGTGGACAGTTTACTAGTAAACTGTTCACTTTTTGATTGAATACGAAGCCTTCGAAAACCGGAGGCCTTTGTTTGTGAGCTTTGAAAAATCTGTTTTGGCTGATAAAGTGCACGAATGTCATACAAACTCTTCACTTCTGACGAATGGCAACTCCTGGCCGAAAGCCGTCAGTGAACCTGATTTCCTGAACGTCCGCTTTAGAGTATTTCCAGCCGTTCGAATAGTTATCTTCAGTGATCGGTTTGGGTCGGTAACAGACAAAGATCATGTAATCGTTTAGATCCTATCGAAGAATCTGTGGTTATTGATGGGTTTCGTTCCTCAACCCATCCTACAACTCATTGTTATCGCGTAGGATCGGTAGAGCGGTAGCGAAACCCATAAAGTAAAGGAACCAGGGGACTAAACGGTTACAAGATCATTCGTCCGAAAACCGACAAACCAGTCAATATAAATATCATTAGATGATAATAACTGGGTTCTGAGAGTGGGCGGCATAAGCCGAAGGGAGCCTTCCACCCTTGCAAGCTAAGTTCTTCAAAGGCTTTCTCAACGACTAGCGCGGCTATTTCCTTCAATAGCGGCACCCCACTTTAAACAAGCCTGAGTAACGGACAACCCTTGTCCGTCGCTCTGTAAGGTAGGATTGATGGCGAAGGTTTAATAGGGTATCCGATGTCATGATCTGGTTTACCGGTGGTGTTTGTTCACTGCGTTCACTCAAACTTCTGTAGTATACAAGGCCGCAAGATCTCGCATTAAAGAATTCTACGTGCAAAGGTGGGTAGCAGCCTTCGGCGTACGCCACCCACTCCAAACCACGTTGATCTTATTTGACGATCCATATTTTCACGAAGCTGTCTATTTTAGGGTGATAATGGGCAAATATCAGTTAACTTGAAATAGTTTTCATCATAGCGACAGCAGCGTGTTCGATACATTGCGAATGGCTCAATTCGACCCAACCCAGTTTTCGAGGGTAAATAACTCCTTACATTAAGCCACCGGCTCTGCCGGTGCGATGCAAATAGGCTCTGCCGTTCCAGCGTAAAGATTTGTTAAATTCACTTGGTCATCCGTCAAGGTAATAAGAAGAATTGGATCACGCTGAAACATCGGAAAAAACAATAGATGGAACATTAAGGGATTAATATTCAGAGCAGTTTCAAAAATATGTTTCCAGTTTGATGTGGAATTATTTATTGAAAGTTATGCTAGTTCTTTGGGGTTGAGGATTCCACCTAAATATAAGCTCTTAGCCCCCTTCAAGGGGGCTTCCTCAAACCACCCGCTATGCGGGTGGTACTTGATTGAATGACAGGGATTTCTCCGAAGCGGTCGTTCAGGAAGTCATGTTGGATGTCCGCTCCATACTCATTGCCGACATTCATATCTTCTGAGCGAAAGGCGGATTCCGACACGGTTGCGTTTATTCGATAAATTCGGTTGAAACCTATCAGCAGTACCTGGCTGCCACTATTACTTCAGGCAAAGGGGTTGTTTAATAAGAAGTTTTGAGTTCAGGTGTCCTATTGAAACTTCTTAGAGTAGGTTATGTCAGCCCCTATGTCGACGGTTGCTGATCTCTCGTTGGTTCTCACACCATCGCCAATCATCTCGCAGGCATAGAGGATTTAGCAAACTTGAATAATCGGCTTATCTACATTAGCATGGACCGATTATCGCTTGATCCACTTGGGTCTTTGTTGCAAAGATGACATCGATCGAAGATCGTTGCCTCAATCACAACCCTAAACGCTCGACCGCACCCACCCGATCCAATGTGCGGCGGTATCGTGAATAATGGGGTTCCCTCGGGGAGGGCAGTGAGGAAATATATGCTGGAATACGACGCAAGAGAAACAACTCCTATATGAATTGTGGTGAATATCGTGTTCAATACCGGTAACTGCTAACCAGCGGTTCATGAGATGTCCAAATTGGATATCTACTTGGATGGGAGTTGGGAAAAATTTGAGCAGTGGATCAGAAATACTATAGGATCTGATTTTCGCTGGCGCGTAAGGCCTATGGACAAACGGGCTAACCGCCAAATGATTGCCGAACTCGTACAAAACGACATAAAACAGAACCATGGGGCTTTCCCTAATTGCAATTCATTTATCGAACGAAAATGACAGGAGACTCGAAAGAAATGTCTGAGATCAAGATTACTTTCGCCAGGTGCGGAAACGGATTCGGTATCTCGAAGACGGATCTACGCGAGGCGGAAAAGTTGTTTGGCCGAACCCGTTCCCTGGCCAGCCGCTCTTTGACGGTCATTGAACCGGTGGCCACCCTTGCCTGAGATCGATCGCGCGTCAGTCAACCGATATTGGGAGAACGCCAAGGCCTCGATTCTTGGGCCCTACATGATGGAGGGCTTGGGCTTTCCGGAGAGTGCGGGCGATTTTCGTTTTCAGGCAGAATCCCGGATCGTTCGTCGCTTGCTTCGAGGCGTAGAGCACAGTGGCACAGTTCTCGATCTCGGCAGTGGTGTTGGCTACTGGACCGAGGAGTTCGCTCGCAGTTTCTCACAAGTGGTCACAGTCGAAGGCAGCGGTGGACTCTACCTAGCGCTAAAAAAACGATGCGCATCATATTCTAACGTCCGAGCCATACACGGCAATGTACTGTCGTTCGTGCCCGAAGGTCACTATAGCCTGGTGTTCCTCGGCGGGCTGCTCATGTACCTCAACGAAAATGATGTGATCTCCCTGTTGCAAAAGTTGATTCCGTGTCTCGGGCCGAATGGGATCATCCTGTGCCGCGAGTCCACGGTTCGGGGCGAGACTGTGACGCGCACTGGCGACTATCCCGTCATTTATCGTTCTGTGCCAGACTACAAACGCATTTTCAAACAATGCGGATTGACACTCAAGCATGCTGAAAGAAATGAGCCCTATGTTTTGCTGGAGATCGGATGTGAACTGATCGAGAAATGGAAGCAAGCCGTCCCGGAATCTCTGCAGGCGCTCCAACTCGTGGGTCGCTTGTGCTATTGGGGTATGCGTTTTGGAGGCTCGGTTATCAAGAGTCTCCTCAAGGTCCTCGGGATCTCGTTTCCAAGCCTGGAGAATTATTTCTTTGTGCTCGGAACCGGACCGAATCTTAATGAGCAATCTGTCGCTGCGTTAAATAACCTATTGGCCTCAGAGAAAAATACCATTTCTGTCAATAAAGCAGAGTCAGAGCAAAGCGCATGACAGTAGAAGAAACCATAAAGAAATCACGGACGACACCACCGACAATACTTTCCTTCGCCAAAGACTTACCAAACCTCTGCTCATTGACGGGACTGTTTTCTGCGATACTAGCAATCTACTTCTCTATTCTAGGTGTTTATCCAGCCGCCATGATCGGGCTGATTTGGGCCGTATTCTTTGACTGGAGCGATGGTATTCTTGCCCGACGTATGAAAGTCCGGACTGAAAAGCAGCAGATGTTCGGTGGGCAACTCGACTCACTGATCGATATTGTCAGCTTTGGTATCTGCCCCGCGATCGTTTTATTGAGCTACGGTGATTTCAGCCCTTGGTTCGTTCCGGGTGCTTTTTGTATTGTGGCGGCGGGAGCGCTTCGATTAAGTTATTTCAATGTATTTGGTTTGGTCGGAGAATCAGCCTATCAAGGTTTGGCAATTGATAATAATGGTATTGTCCTGGCCCTGCTTTTTGTTTTTGATGGTCTTATCAGTTCATATGTTTTTGCCACGCTACTCTACATTGTCATACTGGCATTGGCGATTTTAAACGTGGCACCGATTAGAACCCGAAAACTTATCGGTGGTTGGTACTACGGAATTACTGTTTATACTTTCTCGTTGACTTTCATTTATGGCTGGCAGTTACTACATGCGACTGGGTGACCCTCATACTTTTTACGCAACTCATAGCAATGGTCTTCATCACTCCGTACTTGTATTCATTGATCGTTGGGGCAAGGCAATGGTTAAGGGAACTAAAGTGGACCCATGGGTCCACTTTATGAATGTAAACGCTGTGATCTCAGAATTACCCGACAAGGTAAATAAGTGAATCCCATAACCCAGGGTTTTTGGCAAAAATATCCATGATGAAAACGATTTGGGTTACCCAAACTGGCATTCCCTACCCTTAATTGGTTTTGCTAACGTCTGTCCGCTTTTGGCCGAAAGCCGTCAGTGAACCTGATTTCCTGAACGTCCGCTTTAGAGTATTTCCAGCCGTTCGAATAGTTATCTTCAGTGATCGGTTTGGGTCGGTGACAAAGATCATTCGTCCAAAAATCGACAAACCAGTCAATATAAATATCATTAGATGATGATAACTGGGTTCTGAGAGTGGGCGGCATAAGCCGAAGGGAGCCATCCACCTTTGCAAGCTAAGTTCTTTACTTCCATCATCTTGCCGCCTTTCAGATGCTATCAATGTCTGTGTGTACGTAGTGAACAAGCGTCACCAGTTCTAGACCATGACATCGAATACCCCTAACAAACCTCCGCCATCTGCCCTATCTTTCAGAGTGATAACCAGGAATTTCCCGTCACCCCGGCCTGTTTAAAGTGAGGAGGCGCTATGGAAGGGAATAGCCGCGCTAGCAGATCAGTAAACCTTTGAAAATGATCGCGGCGGAAACGCGCAGCGCTGGGACAGCGCGGAGTCTACATAAACGGATTATAGCAAACCTTTCAAACCCCATTTCGAATAATAGTATTAGGTTCGGCCAAGTTTTCCGTCAAACCTTGGGAGTTCGATCTTGGATGGCTGTATCTTCGTTTACTATCGGCCTTGGCTCTGGCTCGAGTCAAGAGGTTATCTCTGGTTCCCACGGTCCTCCGTGGGAATCCATACCGAGCCTGCAAATAACGCTTGCATTCCCACGCGGGAGCGTGGGAACGAGATATGAATAATTGAGTGGCTATCACAGTCCGAGTGAACGTAGTGAACAAACATCACCGATAAACCAAGCAATGACATCGAATTGCCTAATCAACCCCCCGGCATCAAATCGATCTTACAGAATGGCGGACAAGGGTTGCCCGTTACCCAGGCCTGTTAAAAGTGGGGCGTCGCTATAGAAGGGAATAGCCGCGCTATTAGAGGAGAAAACCTTTGAAAAAGATCGCGGCGGAAACGCGCAGCGCTGGGACAGCGCGGAGTCTACAAAAGCGGATTTATGCCCACTTTACCGCCCTACGGCTCCTATTCTCGAACGGCCTCAGAGTTCAACTTTTCAACCATTTTTCTCCTCGCGCCGACGTGCGTAAAGAATAAACTCGGTATAACCATTGGGTTGCTTCAGACCCTTGAGGACTAAATCCATAGCGGCATGAAATGGAATACTGGCGCTTAAATCTTCCGCCATGGGCAGATAATTTGGGTCTCCCAAATTTTGCCGATCGACAAAAATCGCCATTTTTTTCATAGCTTGCCGCACTTGTTTTTTGGTTACAATGCCATGGTGCAACCAGTTAGTAATGTGCTGACTGGAAATTCGTAATGTCGCACAATCCTCCATGAGCGCGATGTCGTTGATATCCGGAACCTTGGAGCAGCCGACACCTTGGCCAACCCAACGCGATACGTACCCAAGCACCCCTTGAGCATTGTTTTCGAGTTCATGTTGAATTTCTTTTTCTGAAAGTTTCCGAGTGGGATCCATGACTGGAATCGTCAAAATATCGTCAACCATCCTGTTAGTTCGTTTGAGCAGGCCTTTTTGCCGATCGTGAACATCGAAAATGTGGTAATGCATGGCGTGTAGGGTTGCCGCCGTCGGCGATGGGACCCAAGCCGTATTAGCGCCTGCCTTGAGATGCTGGATCTTGGTTTCCATCATCGCCACCATCTCATCCGGCATCGCCCACATACCTTTACCAATTTGTGCGTGTCCCATGAGACCGCAGCTCAATCCGATATCCACATTCGAATCTTCGTAAGCCAACAGCCATGTGGCATTTTTTAACTCCGCTTTCGGCACTACCGGACCTGCTTCCATGTTGGTGTGAATATCATCTCCGGTCCGATCGAGGAAACCCGTGTTAATGAAGACGACACGATCACACGCTGCCTGGATACAAGCCTTTAGGTTGACGGAGGTTCGACGTTCTTCGTCCATAATCCCCATCTTTAGGGTGTTGCGCTCTAATCCCAAAGCAGTTTCAACCCGGGCAAACAGCTCATTGGCAAGCGCCACTTCATCCGGGCCGTGCATCTTTGGTTTGACGATATAAACAGAACCGCTTCGGCTGTTTCGATGCTTGCTGTTACCGAGCAGGTCGTGTTTGGCGCAAAGCGCGGTTACCATGGCATCTAACATGGTTTCGGGAATTGGCTTGCCAAGCAATAGAACAGCATCGGTGTATAAGTGCATCCCTACGTTTCGAACCAACATCAAGCTCCGCCCGTGAACGGTCAGACGATCATTGTTTGGAGCGATATAATCGCGATCGGGTTCTAAGGTACGCTCAATAGTTTTATCGTCTTTGTGGATAGTTCGAACCAGAGCGCCTTGCATCAGTCCCAACCAGTTTCGGTACACCTTCACCTTATCTTCCGTATCAACCGACGCCACCGAATCCTCACAATCCATAATCGTAGTGATGGCCGATTCCATCTGGATATCATAGATGTTGGCGTGATCCCTTCGGCCGATAAAGAATCCATCGCCAAAGCAAATTGCCACGTGCAAATCGTTTTTACGAAGCAGGATTTCATCCGGCTTTTTCGCTTTACCCTTATAACCAACGAACCGTTCGGACCGCAACAAGGTGGTTTTCGTCCCGTCACCCATATGCACCACGCATTGACCATCCTCAACATAATATCGAACCACGTTGTGATGACTATCCTTTTCCAGTTGAAAATGCCGGTCAAGAAAATCGCGGGCTTCTTTAATGACCCGCTCCCCACGAATTGGATTATATTTTTTTATTTTCCTGCAACCGTCCGATTCCGAGATAATGTCGGTAGCATAAAGCGCGTCGTACAGGCTGCCCCAACGCGCATTGGCTGCATTCAGAACATAGCGGGCATTGTCCAGCGGCACAACCAATTGCGGTCCCGCGATTCCGGCAATTTCGGCGTCTACATTGCTCCTATTGACCTGGAAATCTTCGATTTCGGGGACAAGATAGCCAATTTCCTGTAAAAAGGTTTTGTATGCGGCGGCATCGTGGGGTTGCCCTTTGTTGGAAACATGCCACTCATCGATCTGTTTCTGTAAATTGTCCCGTACGGCCAACAATTTCACGTTCTCTGGCCCAAGATCACGAACGATGTCCGCCAATAACCCCCAAAAACCATCGGGGTCGACGCCCGTATCGGGGGCAATAGCATCTTTCACCAAATCATAAAGGGGTTTAGCAATTTCCAGCTCGCCGAGCTTGATGTAGTCAGTTCGATTATTAAACATCTAAATTTATTATTTCTAATGGAAATAGTTTGATAACGGTTATTTGATGCTCAGTAGTTCAACGTCAAAGATCAGGGTTGCGCCAGAACCGATTTTCGGACCCGCGCCCTGGTCTCCGTAGGCAAGATCAGAGGGTATTACAAAGCGGTATTTACTTCCGACACTCATAAGTTGCAGTCCCTCGGTCCAACCAGGGATAACTCCGTTTAGCGGGAAACTGGCCGGCTGCTTGCGCTTGTACGAGCTATCGAATTCAGTACCATTGATCAATGTGCCTTGGTAGTGAACGGTTACCGTATCCGTGGCTTTCGGCTTAGCGCCCTCCGCTAGAGTGATAACTTCGTATTGTAATCCTGATTTGGTAACCGTTACCTCTTTACGTTTGGCGTTTTCAGTCCGGTATTTTTCCCCAATAGCTTTAGCGGAGCCCGACTGTTTACTTGTCATTTTTTCCCGGTAATTTTTAAGCGTCTGGGTAGCCTGTTCCATCGTAAGTAATGTTTCCGAGCCTTTGTGTTGCGCCTTAATTCCGGCCATCAGCGCATCGTAGTCCAAATTTTGGTAGGTCTTAATGACACGCTCACCAATCTTCATCCCCAAACTATAACTCAGTTTGTCTTCCTCAGTTTTAAGTTTGATTTCATTCTCATAGAATGTGAAGCCGATCCCAGCAATGACAATAATTAATGCGGTTGCGGTTAGGGTTTTCTTCATCGATAAAGTTCCTCTTGATTAAAGTTAAAAATTGATACCATTATCCATATTTTCCTATGGTGCGTGAAACCCATATCGGTAATTTTCTAATTGTCTTGTAGCCAGGGGAGTAAACAATTACAGGAAAAAATCGGGTAGCGGCCTAACGCCCGCTTTAGTCAGGTATCGATCAAAATCAGTGATACCCTCATCCCGCAGTACATTTTCATCTACGAAAAAGTTGCCGGTGCACTCCCGGCTGTTTCTTGTAAGAATAATATGGGCTGCATCGGCGAGGATCTCTGGTGTTCGTGTTTGATCGGAAATTTCCGATCCACCCAAAAGATTTCGTACCGCCGCGGTATTGATGACGGTTTTTGGCCATAGCGCGTTAAAGGCGATGCCATCGCCACGGAATTCCTCGGCCATGCCAAGAATACACATACTCATCCCGAATTTTGCCATAGTATAGGCGACATGAGGCGCAAACCATTTCGCCTCCATATTCAAGGGAGGGCTAAGGTTTAGTACGTGAGGGTTTTCGGCCTTTTTTAAATGGGGAACACAAAGTTTAGAGCATAGGAACGTACCCCGCGTATTGATTTGATGCATCAGGTCGTAACGTTTCATTTCCGTCCCCGGAGTCCCTGTCAGGCTAATCGCGCTGGCATTATTGATGACAATATCGATGCCACCAAACGTGTCTACAGTTTCATCGACTGCGGCTTGTACTTGATCCTCAAAGCGAATATCAACAATCAAGGGGAGCGCTTTGCCCCCACGCGATTCGATTTCCTCCGCAGCCGTATAGATGGTTCCAGGGAGCTTCGGGTGGGCTTTAGTCGTCTTGGCGGCAATGGCAATATTAGCGCCATCCTGTGCCGCGCGCAGAGCAATTGCTTTGCCGATGCCACGGCTAGCGCCAGTAATGAACAAAGTTTTCCCGTTTAGATTATTCATGATCACACACTCACTAATAGGTTTTAGAACTATTCGAATCTTGAAACATCCGATTTGTGCTTTTCCATGAAAGAAAGCAGCGCTTCCCGGGTCTCGGGCGATTTTAAACGCGATACGAAAAGCTTCGTCTCTTCCTTGATTCTGTTTTTCAATACATCGACCTGACTTCCTTTCATCAAAGCTTTGGTCATACACACTGCGGCAGGTGGTTGAACAGCAAGTTTCTTTGCTGCATCCGATGCTATCGCCAACGTAGTATCGTCAGCGCAGACCCGATTAACAAGACCCAAGTCATACGCTCGTCTAGATCCAAAGATATCCCCAAGAAGCAGCAATTCCGCGGCCCTTTGGTATCCGATCAACTGTGGCAACAGCAAACTTGAACCCGCTTCCGGAACCAAGCCCAGGTTCACGAACGGCATCTTAAATTGAGCGTTTTCACCGGCAAATACTAAGTCGCAGTGCAATAACATCGTCGCACCCACCCCTATTGCCGCGCCATTTACCGCGGCTATGATCGGCTTCTTGACGAAAGGTAAGGTAGACACGAACCGCAACATTGGACTGTCTTCGTCAACATTCGGGTGATCGAGAAAATCGACAAGATCGTTACCCGCGCAAAAACATTCATGGTGACCTGTCAACAGCACAACGCGCACCTGCTCGTCTTCATCCATCCGAATTAGCAACTGAGTCAATGCCGCATACATTTCTAGAGATAAGGCATTGCGTTTTTCCGGGCGGTTGATCTGAATTCGCATGACGCCACTGGAAATCTCGCTTTTTATGTAATCGGTCATCAATTTTTGTTATTCACACTGGGTATGAATATGCCGGCAGGGTTGGTTGGAAATGGTCTGTTCAATTTGGATCGTCGAGTGTACTATCCCGAATTGCTTATGCAACTGGTCGGCCAGGGTGTGAAGAAATTCATCGCCTTGGCTGCCGTCGGGCATAATTAAATGTACCGTCAATGCTGCTTGCGTAGTGCTTAGGCCCCAAACGTGAAAGTCGTGAATCGCTTTAACACCGTTTAGATTAGACAAAAATTGTTTTACTTCGCGCGGATCGATTCCTTTTGGTACCGCATCAATGGCCAGATTGATGGATTCGAACAACAGCCCTAAGGTGACGGTGAGAACAATAGCGACAATCACAAGGCTGATGGCGGGGTCCAGCCATAACCACCCGGTGACGGTAATCGCCAATCCGGCAATCAGCACGCCCACCGACACCCCGGCATCGGCTGCCATGTGCAAATAGGCTGCCTTAATATTGAGGTCGTGTTTTCGCCCGGAGATGAACAAAAGAGCCGTAAAGGTATTAATCACAACCCCGATACCCGCAACCAGCATTACTACTTCGCCATCGATAGGCATAGGGGATTGGAAACGGCCAACAGCCTCCCAAGAAATTGCAACCAGAGCAAACAGCAATAATACCGTGCTAAACAATGACGCAAGGATCGTCGCGCGTTTAAACCCGTAGGTTCTACGTGCGCTCGGTTTTCTTGCGGCTAGTACACTCGCCCCCCATGCAAGAATAAGGCTGAAAACATCACTAAGATTATGCCCGGCATCGGCTATCAAGGCTAGCGAACCGGAAATAAATCCGTAAAAAGCTTCCACCCCCACAAAAACGGTGTTTAGCAAAACAGCTAAGAAAAACTGCCTATTATAGTTAGGAGGAGAATGATGATGGTTTTCGCTTGTCATTCAATGAACCTAGTTGTACTCGTCAAACGGTGATTGACGAATTCTAGTAAAAAGATTGCCCACTGGGTGATACAACACTATAAGAATGCCGTAAAATCTCATACAGATCTATTACTTTTTGAGAATCGCTAAAACTTACGATGCTCTATTTATAATGCTAGACGCTCTAATTCCAGGCTTCCTTAAGGAAGACTTTTTGCTGCAAAACGAAGCGGCTATCCGGTTAGTTTTTTTCTTGTCCACATTGATCGGTATGGGTATTTGGGAGTTCGTATCACCCCGTCGGCCCCGGCCCGTGCCCCGTGCCGAACGCTGGTTTAATAATCTAGGTATCGTGCTCATCAATACGCTGGTCGTGCGTATCCTCATCCCAGTTTTACCCGTCGGCTTCGCCCTCGTATGCGAAGAAAATCAGTGGGGATTGTTTAACCTGCTTGATCTCCCCGAAACCCTCGAGTTAATAGCCGCCATTGCCCTACTCGATGGCCTTATTTACCTGCAACATATTATGTTTCATGCAGTACCCCTGTTATGGCGCCTCCATCGGGTACATCACGCTGATCTTGATCTCGACGTGACTTCCGGCAACCGATTCCACCCGATCGAAATTTTAATCTCGGTAGGTATCAAACTGTGCGCCGTGTTTTTACTTGGCGCTTCGGCGGCCGCGGTGATTATCTTTGAAGTGGTTCTCAATGGCTTGGCGCAATTTAACCATTCAAATGTTTATATTCCATCGCGGATCGATAGTCTCTTGCGATACTTCATCGTCACACCCGATATGCACCGCATACACCATTCAACGCGCGTATCCGAAACCAATAGCAACTTCGGTTTCAATTTGTCAATTTGGGATCGGGTTTTCGGCACCTACCGCGATCAGCCGCGGAACGGCATTCAAGGCATGACCATTGGTTTGGAATCGTTACGAGACCCGAACGCTCTTTCGTTAGCGAAATTGATTGTTTTGCCCTTGAAGAATATTGACGAGAGAAATACATTTACCGAAGAGGATTGATAAAGCGTGATTTTTTGATGATGCCTTGGGTTTCGTTTGCGGATTTGATAGAAAACATTCAGGGCTTTTACAACTTTAGTCACTTATTCGAAATCCATAAATTCGGTCTCTATATCTTTTGCTTTTTCACCGCTTATTAGGCGTCTTTAGGTTGGTATACGCAAGCTGATGCATCAATTAGCGATTTACGCTATGATTCCACCCTTTGGCCGCTGATGGCGGCACGACTTCAATTGGAGAATTATCTTGCTATGATCAGGACCAAATGCATGACATCGGCGATGCTTGATGTCGGCAGCCAGTTCACCAAGACGCTGTCCTTCAGCCATGAACAAGTCGCGCGTTACTGCGACCTGACCGGCGATCATAATGCCATTCACCGGGAACTCGAGGCGGCCCGCCTGCGCTTTCCGGATGTACAGGACATCATTGTACCGGGTGGCTTAATCCAGACGACGGTCTCGGGAATCTTCGGCACTGAATTCCCCGGGGATGGCGCCATCGGGTTGTCCTTTGTTCCCGAGCGATTCCGCAACCCGGTCTGCCCCGACGACAAAATCAGGGTTGATTTCGTAATTACCCGCATACGGGGGCCTATACTGGAAGCCGATATCACGCTGGACGACAGCGATGGAGAGCGTCTCACCACCGCTAAGGCCAAGATTCTGGCCCCGGATGACGCCTATCAAGCTTGGTGGAAAGCGCAGCAGTGAGTGTTGCCTTACCGTGAGAACTCGAATAAAGTGCAAAATCCATTTTACATAGGCCTCTTCAGTTTGAATAACGTAACGCGGCGCCATATATTGAGGACCGAAAAGAGATATTTCTGAAAACCGTAATCCTTAGTACCTCACACTTTAAATAACCCAGTAAATAGAAGGCTTAAATGATCGATAACTGCGTTAAACAAACTTGAAAGATACCCATATTCCTGCGTTTGTTTGCCTTGTTATCACTCATTTATACTCTCCTATTTTACTGGGTTATTTAAAGTGTGAGGTACTGGCGATACAACCTGGAAGAAATACTAATGCCAAATCGCTACGATTATCTAGCCCTTCTGAGTGGACTAATTACACCACTCGCTTTTGCTCCCTTCGATTTCAGCCCTGTTATTTTCCTATCGCTATTTGTCCTTTTCCGGACTTGGTGGTACGTCAGTCCGATCCGTGCGTTTTTCCGTGGGCTTTTGCATGGATTGGGTATGTTCGGTGTTGGAGCTTATTGGATGTATTACTGTATTCACGACTATGGAGGGGCTGGGGTAATTGCCTCAAGCGGGATCTCGCTGTTGTTTTTTTCGATGTTTGCACTGTTTCCGGCTATGGCTGGGTGGGTCTTCGGGTGGTGTTTTAAAACATCGCCGATACTAACCAGTACTATGGTTTGTCCCGCCGTTTGGACTCTCCTGGAGTGGTTTCGGAGTTTGATCATGAATGGCTTCCCTTGGATGCAGGCTGGATATTCCCAGCTGGATTCGCCGTTGGCCGGTTTTATCCCCTTGGCTGGAGCCTATGGTACAAGTTGGCTTGTAGCCACGGTCGCTGGTATGTTGGTCATCGTGGGATCGCTCCCACGATGGAAAAAGCTCGTTCCCATTGGGATTGTGTGTTCGATTTTTGTTAGCGGTTGGATGCTAAAGCAAATCGATTGGACCCGAGCGATCGGAAAACCCTTCAAAGCGACATTATTGCAAGGCAACGTTTCCCAGGACCAAAAATGGTTGCCCGAACAAAAAAGCAAAACACTGGAACTCTACAAAGCCCTTACGCGAGAGCATTTGGATTCCGATGTCATCATCTGGCCGGAAACCGCTATACCTGTTTTTTTTGATGAGCTCGAAGAAGTATTTTTTTTACCCTTAAAACGGGAGGTACTACAAAACGAAAGCGATTTGGTTTTCGGAATTCCGGTTCGGGAACCTTCCGGCATGCAGTACTACAACGCTCTAATTACCCTAGGTAAGACCGACGGAATCTACAAAAAACGGCGTCTGGTCCCTTTTGGCGAATACGTACCGTTGCAACCCTTAACCGGTTTCATAGCCGGTTTATTGCGTATTCACCTATCCAATTTCATCCCGGGAAATAATCGACAACCATTAATGTGGGCGGCAGGGTATCCCTTCGCCGCATCCATATGTTACGAAGATATATTTGGCGATATTTCTTTGATGGGATTACCGGAAGCGGCGTACCTGGTTAATGTTACCAATGATGCATGGTTCGGGGATTCCATTGCGCCTCATCAACACCTTCACATGGCTAGAATGCGGTCTTTAGAAACCGGCCGCTATATGTTGCGGGCCACGAACACCGGAATAACCGCTGTGATATCGCCCGGTGGTAGAGTGCTAAAATCGGCTCCCAGATTGAAAACTACGGCGCTTACCGAAGAAATAATCCCAATGGGCGGGAGTACACCTTATGTTGTCATTGGGGATAAACCGGTGATTGTTGGACTTTTCATTTTGCTGGGATGTGGTTTAATGTTTAGTTTTTACAACACTGTACACCAGGAGACCAAGCGAAATGATTGACACATTCGTGGGACGAAATATGTGATGGTAGCACCTGTTGCCGTGAGTAAGGTGGTTAAAATGAATCTGTCCCCGTTACTCGGGGACAGATTCCAGGCGTAATCCACATTCAATCTCAAAAATAAAAGCCCATGAAAATCAAAAAGATTCCCTCGTTTATATACAACCAGATATCTTCAATTCATCAGTTTTTCGCGAGCATTTACAACCTCATATTTTCTCAAGATCAAAGCTTGGTCGACCAGTTTTTTATCACTCTAAATTCGAGCTACAGCAAAATCGATAAAGACAGCCAGTATGTAAAACAGTTTCCGGATATTGTTAATGAAGTCGAAGGACTATTGAAGGGCGTTCGCTCATCAGAAAACCGGGACGGAGCTAATTTACATTGACAGCTACCGATACCGAACGGTGTCACGTAAAATGAATTAAACAGCCACAATTAAATTATCTCGCGATAAATCATGGATTTTCCTACCGGGAAAACACTAAAAATGTTGGGTTTTTACCCTTTTAGGCGTCGTTCGAAATTGACCCACGAGTCGCTTGATTTTTGAGAAATCGTCAGGCGCGGAGTTTTTTCCATAACGCAATTTCAAATAGATTCGGGTGATATCATCGATTTCCGATTTTAATTCGGGCAAGGTGGCTACGGCCCGGATTCCGAAATCACGGGCTCCTTCCGTGGGTTTTTTCAATAACTTGGCGCGTGCCAGCTTGCTACAGAATTTTTCATAAAGCACAAGCACTTGGTCTTTTTTTGTTTGTTTCTTTCGGAACAAAAAAAGGGTTAGTAGATAAATGGCGGATGCAAATACGAGCAATAGCATAAGTAGGTTTTTTATGACGCTATCGATACCGAGCAAATCCAGCAATAAGTTTTGTCGGTGGGCATCGTAGCTAACAATCCACTTGTTCCAACTATGGTCGAAACTTGCCCAGAGCTGTCTCGAATGTTTTAGCCATTTCGCCAGTTCGGTTGATTCCACAACGGCAAATGAAATAATCCCTGTGTCGATTTGACGATTCACATCGAAGCCTCGTTCAACGCGTTCCGGGGCTACCGCCGCGGTTGGGTCGATTCGCACCCAACCCTTGTGCTTAATCCACACTTCGGCCCACGCATGGGCGTCGGCTTGGCGGACTTCCAGGAAATTGCCGATAGCGTTGAATTCACCCCCTTGATACCCGGTGACTACACGGGCTGGAATCCCGGCGGCTCGCATCAAATATACAAAGCTGGTGGCATAATGTTCACAGAAACCTTTTTGTGTTTCGAATAGAAAACCCTCGACCGGGTTACCATTGAGGCGGGGTGGCGTGAGCGTATAAACAAAGGGTTCGTCGTGAAAGTAGGCGAGTGATTTCTGGACTATATGTTCCTGACTGGAACTACCACTTTTCCAACGATCCAATAGTCTCAATACTCTACGGGAAGGAGGAGTTGCCAATTGCAAACCGCGTTCACGGTCCGATTCGCTCAACGGGCCGGAATTGTAACCGGAATTAGACGTTAATTGATAAGCCAAGCGTTTTTTAACCTTGGTTTTTGAAAGCAGAACAAGTTCGTTCGTTTGATAGGCATTTGTGGGCACGGTCCTTGGCAAATCCAGGGCGAACAGCCATTTTTGCTGATGGGGTTCCAGTACGATGGAATAACGGTAGGGTTTTCCGTGAAAGCGTATTCCACGTTGTTGATAAGGTTTGTCTTCCGGCAAAGTCCAACGCCTTCCTTCGTTTTTCCAAAATACCGGACCGTGCCAGTAGCGATGTTCGGGCGGCGGAATTTCGCCGTTAAAGGTGACGCGAAAAGCGGTTTTACGCGATAGACTGAGCTGACTGATTTTGCCCGGCTCCAATACGCTGCTCAATCCGGATACAGCTTGTTGGTCCTCATTGTGCAAACCAAACTGTGGTGTGGGAATTCGTGGAAAAAAAACGAATAGGAAGACCATGACCGGGATGGATTGGAGAATCAAAGAGCCGCCCATCTTGAATAGCGTAGCGGATTTCAGGGACTGCCCGTTCATGCTGATAAGTGTAGAAACAAGTAGCCAAGAGACCGCGAGTATGAATGCGGTCATGGATACACTTTGATTAAACAGAAATTGAGTCAGCGCGACAAAAAAAGTCAGGAATACTAATAGGTAGTAGTCCCGCGTGGATTTCAGCTCCATGAGTTTCAAACCCAAGGCTATAAGCAATGCACTGGTGCCCGCGTCGCGGCCCAAGATGCCATGGTTTTTTAAGAAAATTAGCGCTACCGCGAAGCCCGTTAACGCCAGCAGGATTTTGGTGCCCGGTAAAATACCCGGCTTGCCGATAGCCAAAAACCGCCAGCAAACGGCGAATAAGAAAAACGTCGTGATTGGCCAGGAGAGGTGAAACACGTGGGGAAAGGCGACAACCGTGGTTGCGCTGAGGAGCAAAATAATACTCCGATGTTGCCGGTCAAATATAAGTGTCCGCACGGCCGAATAACGCTAATGCTTTTAAACAAAGGGCTCGGTGGACTTCCCCGGAAGCGGGGTTCAATTTCTTAGAGGGTAAGCAAAGCCCATAAGTGGATCCGGATTGCTCGGCATCAAGCACCCACCGGCACAACCGGGAAAGACGGTCTTCGACCGAGCCCCCCGGCGTTCGTGACCATTCGAGCCAAATGATAGAAGTTTCATCCCCGTTATATTCCTTGGTGTGCAAACCCTGTTCCTTGGCTAAAGCTTTCCAGTAAATACGTTTCACGGAATCACCCGGTGTATATTGCCGAAATCCGGTAAAATCGTCGCCACCCTTTAGATCTTGTTCGCTCTCGGGTGAAGGCTGGTTAGAGCTTGGGAGAGGAAGGTGATTATCCGTGGGGCGCGGATAGACCAGAACATGCTCATCAACCTTGATGGGTGACCATGCACGAAATAATCCCAGAGGGAATAAAGAGTAGAGGGTAACCGTGCCGATTTTGTGCCAACCACGGATGGCGGTTGGTATCGATAAGCGAGACTGACAGATGGAATATGGGTCGATATCGGTCCTAAGCGGTGGGGATTTAAGGGTACTGAGTCCCACGCTTATCCGTGGCGAATGGGTGGGGTTTTCTATCCGGCAGTCGAAAATGGCTATATCACCCGCGAATACAGGCTGACATTTCTGGGTGCTGAATCGCAGACCGGATAGAGAACGAAAACTGTGGAGAATAGAGACGATAACCAGGCTGGCGAGCAAAAAGGTCAGAATAAAGCCAAGATTATTGCCATAAACCGTGGAAGCCGAAAGCATGACGATGATCAGTGCGGCGCAACCCAAACCCGATGCGGTGGGTAATATAAAAATTCGCCGGTGAGATAGGATAACCGGTTGCGTCAAATTTTTTTCGCCAAACTTAAAGCGATTTAAACCAAATCGTTCCCTGAGAGACATGGCGGTAAAAAATTTATCCATTTGGGGGGAGGAAAAATGGTCGGGTGTTGTACTGATTTATGGGATTGCGACATTTTCCAACAACGATGATACGAGAGTATCGGCATTGATCGAAGTGGAATAATTGGTGCGTAGCCGATGACCCGCTACGGGTGCAAAATTTTTTTGGATATCTTCAGGCAACACGGAATCGCGTTGATTAAGATAAGCCCAGGCTTTCGCGGCGCTCAAAAGCGCTAATCCGGCGCGCGGCGAAAGTCCGACGGGATAGTCCGCTGATTCGCGGCTATAGCTTAATAGGGCTTGTAAATAATCCAACAGCGCATCTGAAGTGTGAACAAGGGCTACTTCAGTCTGAATACGCTGTAGTTCTTCAATGGCTAAACATACCGGCAAGGATTCTATTAAAAGATGCCGGTCTTTTCCTTGAAGTAATGCTCGTTCGGCTTGTTTGTCAGGGTAACCCAATTCTATGCACATGAGGAAGCGGTCGAGTTGGGATTCCGGTAACGGAAAGGTTCCGATTTGATGGTTCGGGTTTTGTGTGGCAATAACGAAAAAGGGTTCAGGTAAGATGCGGGTTTCGCCCTCTACAGTGACTTGGTGCTCTTCCATTGCCTCCAGTAGGGCGCTTTGTGCCTTGGGTGTAGACCGATTGATTTCGTCGGCAAGAATCATCTGATGAAAAATCGGGCCGGGATGAAACTGGAAATTTTGATTCTCCCGGTCAAAAATCGATGCGCCAACGATATCGGCGGGTAACAAATAGCTTGTGAATTGTATGCGTTGGTAGTGCACACCCAGCAATTTAGCCAAAGTATGAGCCAGCGTGGTTTTGCCGACACCGGGGATATCCTCGATGAGCAAATGTCCTCGAGCCAGGAGGCAACATAGCGCCAACCGGAGTTGATGATCCTTCCCTAGAACTACTTGACCGGCTGTTTTCAGCAACGTGTTTAGAGCATTGTTCATAGGTAAAATAAAAGAGGGGGAATAGGTTAAAGCTTAGTGCATGGTTACATGTCTCGACCCTTTAGTCCTTTTCATTACCTATGTTTTGAAACAAAATGCGAACCAGGCTGAATTTCTTGCTGGGTTTTTTCGTGGCGCGCGCGCCTTGTTACGAAACCAGAACTAACCGGGAATTGAAAAAGGCACTATTCAAACCCGTGGTCGAACGGTTCCTTGCGGAACGAGGGCTGCTTCTCTCCGAGGAAAAAACCTCAATCACGCAGATCAAGCATGGTTTTAAGTTCCTCGGGCAAACCCGGCAGGATATTGAATTGGCTATTGACACCCTTTGGCTAAAGGGTGTTCCCTTTTTTTAAGATGGATAATTTAAATCATCGCCCCGTTGATGCCGATAATCTGCCCGGAAATATAACCCGCATCATCCGAACATAAAAAGGCGGTTAAGGCGGCAACTTCATCAGGTGTGCCCGCTCTTTTCATTGGCACGATGGATTTGATCCGGTCAGCGCTAAAGGTTGATTCGGAGTGTTGGCCTTGAATGATTCCTGGAGCGATGGTGTTGACGGTGATTTTTCTAGAAGCTAGCTCCAAGGCCAGCGATTTGGTCGCACCGTGCAACGCTGCTTTAGCGGCGGCGTAGTTACATTGCCCGCGGTTGCCCATCACCCCTGATATAGATGACATATTGATGATTCGGCCCCACCGTGTTGCAATCATCGCCATCAATAAAGGCTGCGTGACATTGTAGAAGCCGTGGACGGTCACATCGATAACCTTGCGCCAATCGTGTACGTTCATCCCGGCCAGAGGCGCATCGATGTGTATGCCGGCATTGTTGACGATAATCTGGATTGGCTGTTGTTTGATCAACGTTTCCAGTTTGGCTGCGCAGGCTTCGTGATCGGTCACGTCAAAGACGATAGCCTCGGCGGAACCTCCCTGATCGATGATCTGCTCGGTTACGTCGGTCGCCTTGTCAAAATTGTTATTGCCGTGGACGATGACGTGAATATCTTGTCGGGCAAGACCTTTGCATATTGCCGAACCTATACCGCCGCTGCCGCCGGTAATCAGTGCCGTCCTCATGTTGGCTGCTCCCAATGATTGATGACCGTTGCCCTGGCATTCAGTAGCGTGTTTGCGTCCGAGTCAGTGATCGTAAAGCGATAGATCGCCCCTGTTGCGGTGTTAATTTCTACATTGGCGATAGTGATGATTTCATCATTAATACGCTCAAGCGTTTCGATGTAGATATTGACATCGCGGACCGCGGCGAGCACGCCCGGGGATAGCGTCTTTGTCAATAAACCGCCGTGGATTGCCATGGCCTGTGCGCCGTATTCGAGTAAATGAATGGAGGATAGTTGGTTATCCAGCCGTAGTGGATTGTTCGGGTCTTGATGCGAAGTCGACGCGCAACGAATGGTATGTTCGTCCCAATGATCGACCCGTTCGATCAAACACATTGTTCCGGAATGGGGGATCAACTTTTCGATTTGATCTTTGTACAAGGGAAATTTTGGCGCCATTGTCATTACCGTTATTCTTCCCGCCAATAATCGTAAAAATTAAACCAGTTAAAGGGGGCTGTTTTAATTTGTTCTTCAAGAATATTGGCATATTGCTGCATCCAATATTGAATATCTTGCTGGCGCTGTCCGCGATTCAGCTGTATTTTTTCCGCCAGTAACTTAAAATGTAACTGATACAGGTTGCCACCTTTGTAAATACCAAAAAACACGATGATCGGCACATTTAGCGAAGCGGCAATCAGGATCGGAGCCGCTGGTAGAATGATTTCATCACCCAGCAGTGTGCAGCTAACCGTTTTTTCTTTTTTTTCATCCATAACGCGGTCGCCGAGCATGCCGACTGCGCTGCCGACATCGACGGCATCCTTGATTTGCAACAGGCTATCCGGCGCGCCAATAGGAATAATCATGTCGGACAGATTCGGATTCAGGGCATTGAGGATTTTGACGATCATTGGGTTTTGCCCTTGGTACATCAATATTTTAATCGGTAGCGGACATCTTTTGATCGCATAGCTGCGCAGTACCTCGAAACTGCCCAGATGGCTGCCGAGTAATATACAGCCTATGCCTTGTTGTGAGTATTTCAACGGCAGGTTTTCGGGAGGGAAAGCGATATCGATTTTCTCGAATTGCCCAGTCATCAAGTACACACGGTCCAATATAGTCGATGCAAAACAGTGAATATGGCGCGAAACATCCAACAAAGTGGGTTTTCGCTGTAATACTCTGGTCAGATAGAGTTTTGACGATCGACGCTGGGATGTGGCAAAGACCAGATAGTATAAGGTAATAGGGTAGAGTAGGAGCCGGGCGGCGGGGCGTCCTAAATTGAGTGCAATCCAGCGTATAGACTTTAGAGCTATGGGAGTGCTGCGTTCTCTATGATCTTGCCAGGATTGCGTCATCATTGTGGTTTAATGGTTAGAATGCCGGAAGCCAGTTTAATATCTCCGGTGAAACACTCGAATTTAACGAGTAATGGTGCTTTCTCGGTGAGTTGAATGCAAAAGTTTTGTTCCGGATGTAAGCGCTGGTGGAATTTTGCCTGGGGTATGGCGGTGATTGTGAAGACAGGTTTCCAGTGTTTTAAAAGGCGTCTGGTATAGTCAAGCAGGATTACTCCAGGAACTATAGGGTTGCCTGGAAAGTGTCCGGCCAAACAAGGGTGCTCGGTGGGTATCCGGTAGTGTTGGCTGATGGTCTCGGACAAGGCTGTATTGTCTTTAAGTTTGATCCTGATTAGCTCTAGAAAGCATATACCTTAGAGTTTCGCCAACATTTTTTAGCGACAAAATATAATACAGTGATTTAAACAAAAATAACGGTACGGTAACCTTTGGGTTGCCATATATATCACCAGAAAGAATCGAAATGACCGAGGACTTCATTTTACGCTGCCATTTATTTTGCTTTTCGTCATTGGTCGACATCAACAAGCGATGTAATACCGTCGTATTAAAACGATAAATAAACCAGGAGATTGCATCAATACCAAGTCTTACCTTACGTTTATAGGATCGGATCAGATGTTTTTCGTTATTTGGTTTAGATAACAATTTATCCACCAATTCAGCCCCATCCACAGCGCCCTGCATCGCCAGAAAAACACCGCTGGAAAGTACAGGATCTACAAATGTATAGGCATCACCAACCAGTAAATAACCATTCCCTACCATCGTCGATGAGCGATAAGAATAGTTGCCGGTAGCGTGCACTTCTCCGAGTAACTCAGCGCCTTGCATTCGCTTAGCAAGTTCCGGGAGCAGTTGCAGTGTATGGAATAAAAAAGTCTCTAAGGTAGTCTGACGGGTTTTCAAATAACTTGGCCAACAAACGGCGCCAACGCTCATGACCCCATCTTTTAATGGAATCAGCCAGATCCAGCCTTGTTCGAACCAATATATACTAATGTTGCCGGCATCTTCTCCAACTCTACGTTGTACGTAAAGATAATGCCCATATATTGCCGCCATTCGATGCCGGGGTATTTTATGTCTGGATCTTAATTTTTTAGCTAAAATCGCATCTCGACCGGAGGCGTCAATCACATACCGACAGCTAAATTCCAAAGATTCCGCATTATCGGAAACAGCCTTGACGATTTTATCGCCATCCCTTTCAAGGTCTACATCCACGACTCGTACGCCTTGCAACGCATCGACCCCCTTGTTCATGCAGTTGGCAAACAAAATCTCATCGAATTCGGAGCGCCTTACCTGATAAGCATGAGGATGGGAACTATCGATCGATTTGTCGAAATAAAACGTATCTTTGGCAAGTGATGTTTCCATCGAATTAAATTCAGCGGCGTGTTTTTTCATACCGATGCGATGGACTGAATCCAATACTCCCAACCGTTCCAAAATAGGCAAATTCATCGGTAATAATGATTCGCCAATATGAAACCGGGGATGATGCGCTTTTTCCAGCAGACAAACAATCCAGCCTAGTTCAACCAACAAACAGGCCGCAGTGGTCCCGGCAGGAACTCCGCCAATAACAATCACATCAAAATCTTGATGATCGCTTACTATTTTACCGTGATGCAATCCAACTTATTCCTTAATAATCTTGCCTATATGATTCCGGGGTAGTTCTTCTACCAGGCGCAACGGTCGTTGACGGTTAGTAATCGCCACGCTTGAAAACAATGGCCAGAATAAAGAGGTTTCTAGCCCGTACATATGCTGCGGAGGAACCGTGGAAACGATTGTCCAGTTTTTGTGCTCAAGCCCGAAATGGCTTGCCGCCAAATGCGCGGATTGCTGGAATTCCCGCCAGGTTTTATGGATCGCCTTGGGTCGGCCGATTGTACCCGAGGTAAACGATATGGAAACAGTCTGATCGGGATCGAAGCTTTGCGATTGAGGGACGCCGTTCTCTAGATTGTTTTCGTCGATAGCGTAGCGCTGACCGATAAATTCATCAGAGTTATCGGTTATGTAGTAAGTATCCTGATAACGAACTAGCAATTCATTAGTCTCCTTTAAGGTTGAAACCATCGCCTTTCAGGCGATTAGCTTTAGCTCTTGATTTTTCGTGCTCGTGCTCGTGAACGTACACGTTAACGAGTTTTAGCATCACTTGCGAGGTGTTGAAACCCTGCAATCTGCAATCTCACCTCTTGCCTAAAAGCAAAGAACATCATCCATATTGAATGCAATGACCAAAAATCTATCGAGGCTTTGTAACCATCTATTTTTCATGCTCTAAAATGAGATTAACTCCGTTCACGAGCACGAGCACGAGCACGAGCACGAGCACGAGCACGTTCACGGCCTATGAACGGGTTCTTTAACTCGTATCCGGACTTTCAGTCCGTAACACTAACCCTCCGTCTTTTAGACGGTGGTTGTTAAGTTTATTGCACTTGGTACGGTGCTGATTATATATTATGAGGAGACTATCCGAGAATAGAAACCCCCTGGAAATTCATATGAAGATTAAGCGTTCGGTATACCTAAGCCCGTTGATTACCCTAATTGTTTGGGGTGTTTGGTATCTTTACACCGCACCCCGGACGGCTGGTATATTGCGGGAATATTGGGAAATTTCATTGACTATGGTATTCGGTTCCTTTATCGCTGGTGCTACTAGCGAAGGTGGCGGTGCGATTGCTTTTCCGGTATTTACCAAGGTTTTGGGTATAGGGCCGTTGGATGCCAAGATTTTCTCCTTGGCGATACAAAGTGTCGGGATGACGGCGGCGACGTTGACCATCGTCGTATTGCGCATCGCCATAGAATGGCGAGTTATCCTATGGGCGAGTATGGGTGGGGTTTTGGGTATCGCTACAGGAGCCATTTTGATTGCACCCTTGCTGCCGCCTGATTTGATCAAAATGGTGTTTACGGCAATGATTGTCAGTTTCGCGTTAACGTTGTTTGTCTTGAACTGGCGGCATCGTGTTTATAATACAACACTTGTCAAATTTTCCGCGCAAGAAAAATTAATATTGGTTTTCTCCGGCTTTTCCGGTGGCGTTATGTCCGGTCTGGTAGGTAATGGTATCGACATTATTTGCTTCTCGGTCATGGTGCTGCTGTTTCGCTTAAGCGAAAAAGTGGCGACGCCAACTTCGGTGGTTTTAATGGCGGTCAATGCGCTAATCGGGTTTAGTTTGTATCTGTTTGTTCTGGAAGGGTTCACTCTACGGATTCAAAATTACTGGCTTGCGGCGATTCCCGTCGTCGTCGTTGGCGCGCCATTAGGCGCTTATTTCTGTTCTAGATTAAACAATAAAACGATTGCGAATATCCTAATTTTTTTAATCATGGTAGAGTTAATCACTTCGTTGTTAATTATTCCTTTAAGCGGGCAAACGCTCATCGTCAGTTCGTTGGTGTTGTTGTCGTTTTTCATCGTTTATTATGTGATGTTGAGGATTCCAACCTATCAGGTAAGGAGATAATCATGCCAAAAGCATTTCGATTGCCGCTTTTGTTGTTTTCACTGTTAATCCTGGCGTCGTGCGACATGGCGCTTAAACAGACCGAATTACCGACTTCAATTCAGCTTGGCGATCGTTATTTCGCCCAGTTCGTCATACGTTACGAAAAAGACGTACATATCACTACCAATTATCGGGGGGGGAGATCGATTCCGGTCAATACTGAAGTGACATTAGAAGAAATAACCGGTAAAACGATTCTGGTTAAAGAAGTGCGATCGGGCCGGGAATTATTGATTAAGAATATTGAAAAACACACCCATAATACGATAATCGAGGCTTTCGATAAACTATTCGCACGATCCAAGGTCAACTTGTCCCAATTTTCCAAATTAGAGCGAGAACATATCAACGATGGAACGGTAGTGAAGGGAATGAGGAAAAAAGCCGTTTTGGTTGCAATCGGTTACCCACCGCAAATTGAAACCATGAATTTGGAAAGTAATCGATGGACTTATTGGCGTTCGAAATTCAATAGATTTATCGTTCATTTTGACGGGGGCAAGTTGGCAAGGATTCAGGAGTAAGCGGAGAACGTCAAAGGTTAGTAAAATAAAAACATATTCGCTATATCATCAGAATCCAATGTTTGGGAACCAGGGCTGGTCGCTTGCGGGGGCAGGCGGTTCTGCTTGTGCTTTCGGTAAATCTTCGGTTTTAAAATCGCCCCAGTCGGTACGTTCATGCATTTCCTTTCGAATGGTTGCCGGAACAAATGCTTGGCCTTTACGCAGTTCCCAACCGCCGCCTAAGGCTCTATAGACTGAAATCAGGCTGGTATTTATCGTGCCTTTACGTTCGGTTAGCTTGTCTTGTTGTCGTAACAGAGTTTCCTGGGTGTCCAGTACCCGAGTGTAGTCTACGGCGCCATCACGGTACTGGATTTGCGCCAGTTCAACGGCTCGTTCTGCTGCCCGGACACTGTCTCCGAGGTAATTGACTTCGTTTTGGGCGCCCAAAAAAGCCGCAATGCCGTCTTCGACTTCCCGTGCAGCTGTAAGTACCGCATTCTGGTAATTCACGATCAATTCCTGTAAGCGCGCATCTTGAACCCGAACGTCATTACGGATACGCCCATAATTCAAAATATTCCAGTTAACGGAGGGACCGACAAACCAGGTAAAACTGCCGCCGTCAAACAGGTCGCTAAGGTGAGCGCCATTGGAACGAAAACTACCATTATCGCTGGACTGAAAACCCACCGAACCGAGCAAAATAAACCGTGGGAACAGTTCGGCCTTGGCTATTCCGATGTTGGCGCTTTGCGCAGCCGCCCGCAGTTCGGTTAATCGCACATCGGGCCGCCGACGTAATAAATCCGCGGGAATCCCTAATGTGACGTTTTCGGGAGCGGTGGGAATTATTTTTTCACCGGTCAACAGACTTTCCAGATTACTCGGCGGCATGCCCAACAAGGTACTCAGCGCGTAACGTGTTTGTTTGATGTCGGTTTCCAGCGCGGGAATCGTAGCTTCAGTATCCCTTAATAAGGTGAGAGCCTGCATCGGGTCGAGTTCGGTAACGGCGCCATTGCGGAAGCGGATATCGGCTATTCGATAACTCCTTACATTAAGCCACCGGCTCTGCCGGTGCGATGCAAATAGGCTCTGCCATTTCAGCGTAAATATTTGTTAAATTCACTTGGTCATCCGTCAAGGTAATAAGAAGAATTGGATCACGCTGAAACATCGGAAAAAACAATAGATGGAACATTAAGGGATTAATATTCAGAGCAGTTTCAAAAATATGTTTCCAGTTTGATGTGGAATTATTTATTGAAAGTTATGCTAGTTCTTTGGGGTTGAGGATTCCACCTAGATATAAGCTCTTAGCCCCCTTCAAGGGGGCTTCCTCAAACCACCCGCTATGCGGGTGGTACTTGATTTGCGTGTTTGAGTTTTTACATTATTTTGGGCAATGGCTAAGCGTTCTTGAAAAATTCGAAGGTTGATGTAAAACGTCGCGACTTCGGCTGTTAGTGAAACCAGAATATCGTCGTAATTGGTAATTGACGCGCCAAAATTGGCCTGGGCCGATTCCGCGCCTCGGCGGAATCTACCCCAAAAGTCCAGTTCCCATGCCGCATCAAATCCAAGGTTAAAGTCCCATATGCGACGGTCCGCACCGGCTAGGTTGGGACCATTGTCACTCAGTTTATTGTAAACGCCACTTGCTGTTAATTGCTGGGTTTGCGGGTACTGCTGGCCCAGGGCGATACCGAGTTGAGCGCGGGCTTCCAATATCCGAAGACCGGCAATATGCAGATTCAGATTCTGATTGTAGGCTTTTTCAACCAGGGTGGTGAGCACCGGATCGTTAAAGACTTCCCACCAGTCGCTGTAATCGGCTTGTTGATCGATGTTTAATTTTGGATTGCTTTGGTTTAGCCAATGTTCGGCGATGGGCGCATCGGGCTTTTTAAAATCAGGGCCGACCGCACATCCGGTGATATACAAACTGATGATTAAGATTAGGATTCGCTTGACAACGGACAACTTTCGAATAAAAAACCGGCTTTGTCCGTGGTGCGAGGGCGTCTTGAAAGGATGCGATGTCATTGTCGGGAATATACGCGAAAAATTGTTTTGTGACCAACTGATACTTTCTGTTAAAACAACAATACGATGCTACCGGAAGGTACTCTTCGTTCGATCCATTTATTGAACTGGAAATTTGGGTTGTGTTTAGTATCGATGAAACGGTAGTGTATAGAGAAACTTAATTATCATTATCTTACCCGGCTTTGTTCGTTGGTCAACAGTTTAACGATGGACGACAGCATGCTGTCAAGGAGTATAACGTGAATCGTAGTCTCAATAGTATTATTGTTTTAGTGACTTTTTTGACGATTTTATCCGGATGTGGTCAAGAACAACCACCGGTTGAGCAGATCAGGGCAATCAAAACGATCACGGTTTCCGAGCAGGCCGATACCAGTACTCGCAAGTTTTCCGGTGTGGTGATGGCGACCGATTATTCACAATTAAGTTTTGAAGTCGGGGGTAATGTTAAATCGGTTAGTATCGATATTGGCGAAAAAGTACGCGAAGGCCAACAATTGGCCACCTTGGATCCGACAGATTTTAAACTGAGTCTTAAAGCCACTCAGGCGGACCTGGCCAGGGCTAAGGCTGATATGGTGCACAAGCGTATCGAATATAACCGTGAGCTTTCCATTTTCGAACAGGGTGCTGGGAGTCAGCGCCAGGTCGACAGAACCGACTACAACTACCGGGCAGCACGGGCGGCTGTAAAATTTGCCCAAGCAAAAATGAAACTGGCCGAACGCGATTTAAGTAAAACAGTATTAGAAGCGCCCTACGATGGCCAGATTGCCTTGCGGATGGTCGAGCCTTTTATGGAAATAAAAGCGGGCCAGGAGGTGTTCAGAATTGACGCCCAAGGTTCGATGGAAGTGCAACTGGGGGTGCCCGAAACGGTTGTTAATTTTCTCGATGTTGGTTCCGCGGCAACGATTAAATTTCCGTCCACACTGAAAAAAAAGTTGGCTGGAGAAATATCTTACCTCGGTTCCGCCGCGGGAGATGATAATCTGTTTCCGGTCAAAGTCGCGATGAATTCCCGGCCCGAAACGATCGCACCGGGTATGACCGCTGAAGTGACTCTTGAACTCAATGTCGATGGCCGGAAAAAAGGTTATTTGATACCGCCCATCGCTATTATTCCAATTGTCGAAAACGTTCAACAAGGATATGTATTTGTTTACATTCCGGAAACATCAACAGTCAAAAAGATTCGAGTGAAATTATCTGGTGGTCAAAAGAATCTTGGCATTGTGTATGAAGGTTTGAATCCCGGGGGTGTGATTGCCGTGGCGGGGGTTAGCTTTCTTGCTGACGGCATGAAAGTCAAATTGATGAAGTCGAAGAACAGCCCGCTTAAGGAAGGCTAGGCGAATTATGTTTAATATCACCCGCTTTGCATTAGACAATTCACGGTTGGTCGTCATCTCCGTAATGATGATAGTTCTCGGAGGTGTCTTCCTGTACCAGGATTTTCCCAGGCTGGAAGATCCCTCCATCACCATACGTGAGGCGGTGATCTCGGCTAAATATCCGGGGATGCCACCGGAACGGATGGAAAGGTTGATTACCCGGCCCATTGAGGAAAAAGTCAGAACAATAGGGGAAGTCGATGAGATTAAACGGTCGACTTCCAAATTCGGTGAAATGCTGATCCATGTCACGATTAGGGACGAAGTACCCACCGCGAATCTGCCTGCGGTTTGGAAATTATTGCGCAATCGTATGAACGATATAAAGCCGAATTTGCCGCGGGGAACGCTAGGTCCTGTTGTTAATGATGAATTCGGCGATACGGCGGTGGCGACGATTGCGTTGTGGAGCGAAGGCTTCAATATGGCGGAAATGTATGAAGTCGCGCGTAACACCCGCGCACTGTTATCCACCCTGGCGGGGATTAAGAAAGTGACTTTGCGCGGTGTTCAGGACGAACGCATTTTTCTAAATGTCACCAATGCAAAAATAGCGCAATACAGCCTCGAACCTAATATCGTCACGTCAACCTTAAGTTCTCAGAATATCATACTTCCGTCCGGTAAAGTCAATGTCGATGGGGTCGAAGTAACCATCGAGCCCAGTGGCCGTTTTCATGATTACGAAGAAATTGGGGAGGTATTGATTCCGATCGGCGATGGCAAAATGGTGCCTCTGGAAGATCTTGCAACGCTGGAAAAAGGCTATGTTGATCCACCGGAAAAGCCGGTTTATTTCAATGGCAAACCCGCCATTATCTTGAGTGTATTCTTCTGGAACAGGTTAACGCGGTTTCTTTTGGCGAACGGTTAACGGCCAAGCTGGATGAAATAGAAAAGTCGCTGCCTTGGGGTTATGTTTTTGACTATGCGACTTATCAGCCCGAGCTGATTGAAACATCCGTCGATAATATGGTGCTGAATGTTATTGAAACAGTCGCTATCGTTTTGATCGTCGTGGTTGCATTTCTCGGATTGAGAACCGGTTTAATTGTTGGTTCTTTTGTGCCACTAGTTATGTTGTTCGGGTTGGTGATGATGTCGGCTTTCGGAATCGAGATGCAAAGAATGTCGCTGGCGACGATGATCATTGCCCTCGGGATGCTGGTCGATAATGGCATCGTCATGTCTGAAGATATCAGAACACGGATGGAAAACGGCACGGCCCGGCGGGAAGCGGTTTTACAAGCCGGCGATACGCTGATGATACCGTTGCTGACGAGTACCCTGACGACGGTGTTTGCATTTCTGCCGATGATCCTAATGGAAGGCAGTACCGGAGATTACACCAAATCACTCGGCCAGGTTGTTGCGATATTATTATTGGGCTCGTGGTTTTTTTCGATGTTTGTAACACCGATGAGCTGCTTTTGGTTCATGAAGGTTGAAGCTAATACTCAACAAGGCGAAGCTGCGGAAAACAAGCTTTATCAATCACGGTTTTACCAGATTTATCGAACCCTGTTGCAAAACGCCTTGCGTCACCGTTTTATGATTCTGGGCGGTGCGTTTTTGGCGTTGGCGCTGGCCTTATACGGCTTTAATTTTGTCTCAAAGACTTTCTTCCCGGGTGGTGATCGCAATCAGTATCTGCTTTATATGGATATGCCCGCAGGTACTCGTATTGAACATAATGACCAGGTGGTCAGGCAAATCAGTGACTGGTTAAGCGATAAACAGGTCAATCCTGAGATTATTAGTTCAGTGGCGTTTGTCGGGGATGGCGGGCCTCGATTTTTTCTTTCGCTTTCGCCGGACGACTCGGAGGCCTATAACAGCTTTTTCATCGTGAATACCCAAAACGGCGATCAGGTAGAAGCGATGGTCAAACGTACCCGCCAGCATCTGTTGGATCAGTTTCCGGATATTCGTGGGCGGGTTAAATCCATGTGGCTGGGCGCCAGCGAGACCGGGATGTTTGAAATCAGATTCAGCGGTCCAAATATAGAAGTGCTGCAAAACCAGGCCGAACAGTTGATGCAATCGTTAAGACGGCTCCCTGGAGCGCTGGATGTCAAACAGAATTGGGACAACCCGATCATTAAAATGCAAGTCGATGTTGACCAGGCGCGGGCGCGAAGAGCCGGGGTGTCATCTCAACAAGTTGCCGATATTTTGGAGGCTTTCCTGTTTGGCAAAACTCTGACTGATTTTTGGGCAGGTGATGTCGAAATTCCGGTGGTCGCCCGGGGTGTAGAGGAAGAACGAACTTCGATATCGGATTTGAACGGCCTGAATATTTTTTCCAAGCAAAATCCGAAAGGAGTGCCCCTATCGCAGATAGCCGATATTAAAGGGGTCGGAGAATACAGCAAAATCATGCGCCACAATCAGGAAAGGGCGGTTAGCGTCAGCGTTAAAAGCCAGTCGATGACCGCCAGTGAAATATTAATCGAAGTGAAACCCCTATTGGAAAGCATGGACTACCCGGATTTCCACAGCTGGCATGTCAGCGCCGAACTGGAAGATTCCGCGAAAGCGCAAAAGAAGTTGTCGAAATGGTTTCCTTTTTGTTTCCTGATGATCATCGTTTTACTGGTCTGGCAATTTAATTCGTTTCGACGCGCCGGAATCGTATTGATCACGATACCCTTGATTTTTATCGGCGCCGTCATCGGAATGTTGGTAATGCAGGCGGATTTTGGCTTCATGGTGATACTGGGGCTACTTAGCCTTGCGGGGACCATCATCAACAATGGTATTGTCATGATCGATCGAATCGAAACCCTTAGAGATTCGGGTTCTACACCCTATGATGCGGTTGTCGGTTCGGCTATTTCTCGGTTTCGGCCGATTCTGTTGTCGGTGATCACCACGGTACTGGGCTTGTTTCCGCTGATTATTTCGCAAGACCCGTTGTTCTATGGCATGGCTTGTGTCATGGCATTTGGGTTGCTGATCGGAACTGTATTTACGCTGGGTGTTGTTCCTATTCTTTATACTTTGTTTTTTAGGGTTAACATACCAAATTCACTTTTGACATCTTAACCCAAGACAATTCCATCATTTAACCCGCTCCCTGGCTTTTAATCTTTCGTTTTTTAGCGCTTGAATCTGTTTATGACTCAGGCATTTAAATATTACTGAACCCGTATTGACTGGCGGTTCAAAACCATTCCCAACGGCAACACCCCGCACCTTTTCGATATTGGCTGGGATCATCGTTGTCTTTGGAGTGGGGGTCAAGCTACTTGCTTCATGATATAGTTTATCGCCTCGTCAATTTTGAGAGCGAAACCATTAGTTCGCTCTAATCAGCTTTTATAAACTCCGCGCTGTCCCAGCGCTGCGTGTTTCCGCCGTGATCATCTTCTAAGATTTGCTCACCTGCTAGCGCGGCTATTCCCTTCGATAGCGACGCCCTACTTTAAACAGGCCGTGGTAACGGGCAACCCTGGCCATCACTTTGTAAGATAGAATTAGTGGTGGGGGTAGGGTATCTGATGCCGTAGCCTAGTGTCAGTGGCGTTTGTTCACTGCGTTTACACAGACTTTGGGTGGTAGCGTCTGAAAGGCTGCAAGGTGATCGAAGTAAAGAATAGGGGACAAGTCACTTGCTTCAAAATACTTTGCGTCTAGATTTTTCGTATGTGTAGATCTCACTACATCGAATATTAGGGTTTTCGTTCGCAAAATTGGCGAAGCAATAAACCATATTGTAAGCAAGTAACTTAACACCAATGGCCCGTAATAGATGTATTAGCAAGGGTATAGAGTTCCCCCGCGGCAGCACCTTTTTCTATTTTACCGTTTGTTGTGGCTTGTAAGAATTACTAAAACACACAATAATACACATAAGGAGGTGTTCGATGCGTACTAACATTGTTTTGGATGACAAGCTAATCAACGAAGCGTTTTCCCTGAGTGGCATAAAAACCAAACGGGAACTTGTTTATCAAGCTCTTAAAGAGTTTGTTGAGCATCGGAAACGGCAGGATTTACGTGATTTAAAAGGCATGGGTGGATTACGGGATGATTATGACTACAAAGCGTTACGCGCCGGTAAAGGTATGGTGGATTAAGCAGACTGGTGTATTTAGTAGATACTTCAGTTTGGATTGACTACATTCATGGAATAGACAAGGAGCATGTCGCCTTTCTTGATCAATTGTTGCCTAATCCGCTGGCAGTTGGATTAAGTGAATTGATTTATATGGAAATACTGCAAGGCGCAAGAAGTTAGGGAGCTTTCGACCAGTTTGTGTTCTACTGTTCTGGGCAAAAGTTTTTCCGCCTGCAAGATAAGGAAAAAAGCCATGCAGCGGCAGCGCAAATCTATTTTGACTGTAGGCGACGGGCATTACAATCCGCTCAAGCCTTGATTGTTTGATTGCTCAATGCGCTATTGAAAACAAACTGATACTTTTGCATAACGATAAAGATTTTCGACAAATGGCAAGTGTGATTACGACACTTGATCACAAGTGTTTCGTGTAAAAACCAGCATTGAATAACATACGAACCACCCTGTCTTGATTTTATTGTCTCAGTACACAGAACAAAACTGTGCTAATAATTTTGCGTTGACGCCAGTTTTTGCGACTGGCGTACTGTCGGGTACTCAGACGCTTGCATCGGCAACCACCTTCATTTTCGTAGATCGCTTCGAGCCTGATTAATTTCATCGGCGGAAATGGGCGGTTGCGTTTCTCTTAATTGCAATATTTTATCAATGGCCAGAACCCGTCTTTGCCGCTGTTTTTTTTCTTCAATGGCCTGCCGCATCAGTTGCGTCAATAGCGCACTTTTATTTTCGTTAGCAAACACAGTATTAAATTCCTGTCTGACATCCTCAGGTACACTAAAGTTTAGGGTTGCCATAATCTTCCCTTATTGTTGAAATATTCAACAATAGCATGCTTCGTTGGTAATTACTGCGTTTTTACAAGACGTGACCCCTTTTTTCTGGCATGATTCTTTCTGAGAAATATAACGCTTTAGCTCAGCCGCGCCATTTTTTTGGCGCCGGCTGGAGCGATTCGTTAGCCATTACTTTGCCTTTGGTACTTCTTAAAGTTCTCTGCCTGCTCGAAGATTTCCTTGTAGACCTCATCCCGATCAATCGGCGGATATCCACTTTCAGCAAGTAAAATAATGAGATCCACTTTCAGCTCAGCCTTAATGTCGTTGCGCTGGCTCCAGTCGGTGTACCTGGCTTTATCATCGACTATGACTTTTACTTTTTTTGCCAACTCAAGGAGTTTGTCTTCGGGGTATGTAAAATCGTACTTAATGGTGAGGGCTTTAAGGATGTCGTAGAAGGCCTTTTCTTCGAAATCAATGCCCAGCTGGGCGAAGGAGTCTTTCTCCTTTTTGATAGCGTGGTACAGGTCGATAATCTCGTCGGTGAAATCTTCCAGCACTTCACTCCTAAGAATGTCCTGCTCGCTCCGATCATTGTATTTATCCACCAGGGCTTTGAACTGTTTGGAAAAGTCGACACCCTTTAGCTTGTTGACCTTTTTAAACTCTGCAATCGCTTTGGCCAGCAACTGCTGGAGCAGTTTAATTTTCGTGTTTGGTAGCTTGATTTTGTCAATTTTCGCTAGGTAGTCCGGATCGAAAATATCTACCTCAGTGGTATCCCCTTGCCCCATCTTGAAGATCTCTTCAACCCCATCGCTCTTCAAGGCCTCGGCAAGCATTTCCTGTACCTTGGCGTTCATTTGAGCGAGGTCGGGTGCAAATACCTTTAGTGAGCTTGAAGACTATGGCTCGCACCACCATATAGAAATGAACATGATCCCTTTCGTCCTGTGTAAATTCATCACAGCCAACGCAGATGTCATAGGCGGCTTTCATGCGTTTAGTAAGAAACATGAAGCGCTTCTCAAGTTCCTCGGTAATCTGTACATATTCCGCCGCCATGTTGAGGCAGTGTAATTGCTCGATGGGCTTCCCGGAGAAATACGGGGTGGAGTCAAACTTGTGGAAGATCGCACGCATAAGATCCAGATGGTCTCTAACCACCAGAATGGATTGATTCACATCCTCAAAGTTTGCAGTGTCGGCCTTGGAGTAATGTGCCAAAGCCAGGTTCATCTGCTTCTTGATGCCAATATAGTCGATAATCAGCCCTTTCTCCTTTTGCTGATACTTCCGGTTCACCCGGGATCTGGATCAAGTTGTGTCGTTTAACCGGCTTGTCGATATACATGCTGTCGAGGAAAGGCACATCAAAACCGGTGAGCCACATATCGACCACGATGGCGATTTTGAAGTTGGATTTGGAGGTTTTGAACTGTCGATCTAACTCTTTTCTGTAATCTTTGCTCCCCAGCATATCGTATAAAACGGAGTCATCGTCTTTGCCACGGGTCATCACCATTTTGATGCGCTCCATAGGCATGATCTGTTTCTTCTCTTGTTCTGTGAGTTCCTCCCCGTCGGCACACACCTTCACTTCTGCCCAGTCGGGACGCAGAGCAATCACCTCCTTGTATAAATCATAGGCGATTGTCCGGCTACTGCTGACGAACATGGCTTTCTCCGCGACCGTGGCTCCCTCTTCAATGCGTGCTTCATAATGGTCGACAAAATCAGCAGCCAGGGCCTTTAAGCGGTCGGGATCTCCGAGAATTGAGGTCATTTGCAGATTTGCTCGCTTACTGCCCTCAATCGCGTAATCGCTAGCCCCATCATCTGCACTTTGGGCATAGTAGTCTTCAATCTCCTGAAGCTTGCTGCTGTCGAGCAGGACTTTCGCTGTCCGGCCTTCGTAAACGATACGCACCGTGATCTCATCAACCACCGATTCTGTCATGGTGTAGGCGTCCACCACCTCACCAAACACATCCAGCGTCGCATCGATCGGTGTGCCGGTGAAGCCCACATAGGTCGCGTTAGGCAACGAGTCGTGCAGATACTTGGCAAAGCCATAAGTTCGCTTAATCCCCTCTTCCGTAATTTTCACCTTCTGGTCCAGATTCACCTGGCTGCGGTGCGCTTCATCCGAGATACAGATCACGTTGTTACGTTCGGTCAACAGCTCCGTGTCTTCCGTAAATTTATGAATCGTAGTGAGAAAAACCCCGCCGCTATTTCGCCCCTTCAACAAGTCTCGCAGCTGTGTCCGGCTCTCCACACTAATCACCGACTCATCACCGATGTAGCCCTTGCTATTGGTAAACAAGCCCGAGAGCTGGTCATCCAGATCCGTGCGGTCAGTGATTAAGACGATGGTCGGACTCGCCAGATCCACACTCTTCATCAACAAGCGAGCCAGGAACAACATGGTAAAACTCTTCCCGCAACCCGTTGCTCCAAAGTAGGTGCCGCCCTTGCCATCGCCCTCCGGACGCATGTGGAGCAAAATGTTGCGATAGAGCTTGGTCGCTGCATAGTATTGCGGATAGCGGCAAAGGATCTTCTCCTCCCGCCGCGAGGTGTCGGGCAGATAGACGAAGTTACGAAGCACATCGCAGAGGCGGGTTGGGTGAAAGAGTCCCTTGATCATCGAATAGAGCGAGTCGATCCCATCTTTTTCGATTAGGTCCCCGCCGTCCGTTTTGCGCCAGGCGTAGAAGAATTCATAGGGCGCGAAAAACGAACCCGCCTTATTGTTCACCCCATCACTGATTACGCAGAAGGCATTGTATTTAAACAGCTCAGGGATATCGCGTTTGTAGCGTACTGTCAGTTGGACAAAGGCGTCGTGAATCGTCGCCTCCTCACGGATCGCGCTCTTAAATTCAAACACCACCAGCGGCAAACCATTGATATAGAGAATCCCATCAGGTATCCGCTTCTCGTAGCCGATGATCTCCAGCTGGTTCACCAGCTTAAAGATGTTGCCGCCCGTTTGGTAAACCGCAGCTTCCTCCGCCACAATCAACGGTACCTCGCCAGCTTGTGGTTCCCGAAACGCGACTAAGTCCGAATAATCAATCAGCTGGACGTAGAGGTCTTTTTGGTCGCGATCTTCACGCTTGAGCAGGAAACCATCCGAGACCAGCTTCATGATCGCCTTATTGCTCTCATAGAGATCGGCGGTGGGGTAGGCTTCTAACTGGCGAATGACCGCTTCGATTTCGGCGGGGGTGATGCCGTCTTTGGCGTATTGCTGGGCAAGGAAGGCGAGCAGGTCGGCTTTGATGAGGACTTCGTGGGGTTGACGGGCGATGGTTTCACCGTGGACGTGGGGATAGCCTTCGGCGGAGAGGAGTTCGATGATGGCGGCTTCAAGCTGGGCCTCGGTGAATTTCATGCTATTCAATCTCTTTTTCCAGACTTTCAAAATCAGCTTCAATTTCTTCGATAGTGGGTAAGCTGCCTTTCAGGTTCTCCGGTAGATTTTCGGTCAAGTTAAACTCACTGACCCCCATCGGTTTGTTGATATCCCGCAGAGCAAATTCCGTTTCGATTCTATTCTTATCCCGACAGAGCAGGATCCCTATTGTTGGATGATCCGTTTCTGATTTGAGTAAACTGTCCACCGCCGAAAGATAAAAGTTCAGTTTACCGGTATATTCAGGAATGAATTTTGTATTTTTTAACTCAACAACGACATAACATTGTAATTTTATGTGATAAAATAATAGATCCAGATAGTAGTCACTGTCTCCAACTTCCATATGATACTGTCGTCCTACAAAGGCAAATCCTTTTCCCAGTTCCAGAAGAAATTTTGTGATGTGGTTTATCAACTGGTTTTCAATATCCCGTTCATTATAAGGTTTTGTGAGCGTAAGGAAATCAAAGCTGTAGGGGTCTTTAATCGTTTGTTGAGCCAAATCAGACTGTGGTTCCGGGAGTGTAATTTTGAAATTGGTAATCGCCTTACCCTGCCGGGAATAAAGATCAGACTTAATCTGCAATGCCAGGACATCACGACTCCAACCGTTTTCAATGGGTTCATTGATATAGAACAAGGCCGCATGTTGATCCTTCACCTTTCCAATCATTAATTTAATATGTCCCCAGGGAATCTTTCTGATATGTTGATATATTTCATTGCTTGAAGGCAGACCTGTTTCGTCCCCAACCTGAGGACTTTTTAATTTTGTTGTTTCGTCCCCAACCTGGGGACTAATTGAAATGTAACGATAAAACAGGCGGCAATATTTGAGATTGGTGACAGAGAATCCCTGAATATCAGGAAATTCATTTTTCATATCTTTAGACAGACTCTCCAGAAATCGGGAACCCCAAACAGCATCTTTTTCACTGATCATTCTACCCAGGTCCCAGTAAAGCTCAATCAATGCAGAGCTGACCGCTAAAGCCGCTTTGATCTGCACAGAACGAATTTTTGATTTCAGTGAAACAAACCATTCTTTGTATTCGGGAGTAATATTCAGGTTATTCATAGGTATTGCTCCTTCCCGGGAGCGCGGGCGTCCCGCCCGCATCTTTTAGAAGCGAAAAAGCAGGCGGGACGCCTGCGCTCCCGGGAATTAGTAAACGGTGTTTCATAGTATGCGCTTTCCTGCACTAGACCACGGCCATTCACGTGCGTAACGGCATAGGCCTGCTTTCACTGGATTCTCATGAATATAATCAACGGCTTGATCGAAATGCCGCTCGTCACGAATAAAGCGATCAAAATATTCAGTTTGCCACACCTGAGCGTCACGCCCGCTTTTTTTAAAATGCTTATTAATCTCATGCGCCGTAAAGGACTTCCATGAATGAACCACCTTCGACAAAGGAAATCCTTCATGGGTTTTGATCATTAGATGCACATGATTCGGCATCACCACATAGGCCACCAGATCATAACGCTTGCCATCAAAAAACCTCCATGCATCCACAACGATCTTGGCAATCTCCCCATCGCGCAAAATACAGGCACCGTAGCCCTTATCGAGTTTTTGTTGGATTTGTTTACGACGCTCTGTTTTTTCGTTATCGCTTTGGGGTGGTGATGCGGGCGTCCCGCCCGCATAGTTTCAGCTTCAAGTTGGACTTCGGTGAATTTCATGCAAAGGCTTCCTTAGCGGCTATGCGGGCGAGACGCCCGCGCTCCCGGGGATGCGAAGTTCACCGGAGATGAGTTTGGGGAGGAGCGTGTCACGGAGGGTTGTGAGAGTTTGTGCCTGATTAGTATTATTGCTAATGGATTCAAACCAGTTTTGTGTAGCTTTTTTGAAATCTTCCAGAAGTGTGTGCTTGGGGGCGAGAAATGGCATTCCTTTGATGATTTTTGAATTCACAGCAGTAGCGATAGATGAGGTGCTACCTAGTCGCGAGAAGTCGAAGCTAGTTAGATAGCAATACAAAAACTCCTTCGTTAGCTCGAATTTCGGATTTACAAAGTGAGCAATAGCTTCATTTGTCGCCATTTCCTTTTGAGTTATTGAAACTCTGCCTATCGTGAGCTTGAAGCTCAATATAACAGAACCCTCTGGAATAACTTTGACATTGAATTTATCTACAGACTCAGGTGTCAGGTATTCGTTGCTATCACCTATGAATGCGCCGCAATTACCCATGTCTCTAATAGATACCCATACTACGTTACCCAAGCTGATATTTGAAAACCAAAGGGTCTCCTTCCGTGGTGGTGTCTTTCCTATTGTTATGTTTGCTATTTTATCCGCTTTTTTCACCTCCCACCCATCCGGAATCCATCCCATCTCATCGGTAAGTTGAAAGGCAGCAGGAAATTGCTTGGCGGCTTCGCGATTGGCGGTGCCATCGGCTAGGGCTTGGCGGCGGACTTCTGCACGCTCGGCGAGTTCCTCGGGGATCGGATTGCCAGCGGCGAGGGCATTGTCGATCACCGGGTCAAAGTCCACAAACCAGCTTTTGAAGAGCGCCTGCGCCATGCCTTCCAGTGTCGCATTCATCCGCCGATTCAACTCAATCTTGTCATCCAATGATCCCAGGATATGAGCGATCGCTTTCTGTTCTGAGAGGGGAGGGAGGTTTAGTTTGAATTTTGAACAATCCCCAACCCGAATATGACTGACTACTGATCCAGATCCTTCGTGCAATTGAAACTGATGCTGCAAGTCTGCGGAAAGAAAACTATATAGAAGAAATTGAGAATCCAGTTTGGTGGGAGTGGCTCTGTATTGCATGACCCTTTGACCGAGGAAAATAGATTCGTCAGTGTTGACAATTCCGACCTCTCCTAGTGGAGCTTCTCGTGTAAGTAGAACATCGCTTCTTAATACGGATGCTCTTCGTGTCCATTTCTTGAAAGTCTTTTCTTCAACGAAGCGGCATCCTTCTAGTGAAACTCGACCATTCTTGATATTTGGAGTTCGTATCATTTTGTACGGAGTTGGGCCTTCGACGATCGGGGCAGTCTTATTCACGCAATCAACGACAAGATCACAGACTTCCGAAATAGTGACTCGCGGCCACTCACTCACCACAACCCGTTCCTCTACCACTTTCTGCAACACCACCCGTTCAGCCTCAATATTCTTATGAAACTGCTCAGGCACTTCATCCCAAATAAACAGATCCACACGAAAAGGAAGATAGCTCTCCTCAAAGGCTTCTTTCAGATCATAAACGGCCACTTTTTGCGCTGATGAGGCAAACGCCACCATATCGAGGTCTGATGATGGTGTTGATGTGAATTTGACGCGAGAACCGTAGGCCCAGACTTCTGTGTCAGGCAGATGGCGCTTTAGCAGAGCGGCTATCTCTTTACGCTGGGCAATGGTCAGGTCGATATTTTCAAGTTCGCGCCCCATTATTCCCAGCTTTCTCCGCTTATGGTTTGATAGAGGGCAACGGCGTCATCGACAAAATCATTCATGATCTCCAAGGCATCCTTGGCCTTTTCCCCGCTGTAATCATGGGAGGTATTGACGCGAGCCTTTGCATATATCAACCACTGCTCGACAGGGTTGATAACAGATTGTTTTCACGTAACTTCTCAATAACCCGGGGCACCCTTAGAAACAATGGGTTATGATTGGGCAAAATGATCGTTATAGCCATATTTTTTAGGTGTCAAACGAGAAATCAATAACTTACAGTGCTCGCGTTGTTTCAAGGCTCCAATGTTTCGGCTATAAGTTATTGATTACACTGCTGCCCCGGGTTATTGAGAAGTTACGTTTTCACCTGCTAACCTTATAATTGGATTGGGGCCATTGGGAACTTCCGGCAGGCCTATTTCCTCTTCAAGATAGCGTTTAAGCAGTTTCCATAAACAATCCCAGCACGTTTCAAAGCGCTGTATCACCGATTCCGAGACGGCTTCCTGCATTAACTCCGGGAGTTTGTCATCAAGGCTCTGATGATTTTGGAACTGTAATTCAAGGTGCTTGAGTGATTTTTTAAATTTATCGTATTCAATCATGGTTTATTTTCCATACCCCAACACGGCCATATTTTTTCGAATAACATCGTCGAGCTTTGCAGACTCTGCCATCTGCCCGTAAAGCGTCTGGCTCATCTCGGTCATCTTGGCCTCAAAGGGGATGCCATCGTCTTCAAGGGCAGCCGCGCCGACGTAGCGACCGGGCGTGAGGACGAAGTCGTGCTTGCGAATCTCTTCGAGCGACACGGATTTACAGTAACCGGCCTGGTCTTCATAAACACCATCCTTCGCCTCGCCACGCCATGCATGATAGGTTTTGGCGATGGCCGCAATGTCGTCAGGATCGAGTTCCTTTTGGGCGCGGCTGATCATCGAGCCGATCTTTCGAGCATCGATAAAGAGAGTTTCGCCTTCACGATTACGATAGCCGCGTTCGCTATAGGCCTTCTTGTTCTTGGTGAGGAACCAGAGGCAGACAGGAATCTGTGTGGTGTAGAAGAGTTGGCCGGGTAGCGCGATCATGCAGTCCATCAGGTCATTATCCACCATCTTTTGGCGGATCGCTCCTTCGCCCGTGGTGTTGGTTGACATGGAGCCGTTGGCCAGCACGAAACCGGCCACACCGTGTTCGGAAAGCTTGGATACCATGTGCAGAATCCAGGCGTAGTTGGCATTGCCGATAGGTGGGGTTTCATAGCCGCTCCAGCGCGAATCGTGGACCAGTTCGTCAGTGGCTCGCCACTCCTTCAAATTGAAAGGCGGATTAGCCATAACGTAGTCGGCCTTCAAATCGGGGTGTTGATCCTTAAAGAAAGTATCGGCAGGGACTTCGCCGAGATTGGCCGAAAGCCCACGCACCGCCAGATTCATCTTAGCCAGCTTGTAAGTGGTGGAGGTGAACTCCTGACCGTACACCGAGAGGTCCTTAGTATTGCCGTGGTGACTCTGCACAAACTTGAGCGACTGCACGAACATACCGCCCGAACCGCAGCAGGGATCATAAATCTTGCCCTTGAATGGCTCGATCATTTCCGCAATCAGATTAACAACACACTTGGGCGTATAGAACTAGCCCCCCGGCTTGCCCTCCGATGCAGCAAATTTGCCGAGGAAATATTCATAGACCCGGCCTACCACGCCCTCTTCCTTGTCTTCTACTGTGTCGATATTGTTGATCGCATCGATCAGGGCCGAGAGCTTGCTACCATCTAAACCCAGGCGGGAGAAATAGTTGTCGGGTAAAGCACCCTTGAGCGTGGCATTGCTCTTCTCCACCGCCGTCAGGGCCGAGTCGATCTTAATCGCAATATCGCCCTGTTTGGCGTGCTGCTGAATATAGCTCCAGCGGGATGTCTCCGGCAGATAGAAGATGTTCTTCATGGTGTAGAACTCCACCATGTCAGTGTATTTCTCCTTACCCTCCGCAATCAGCTCAACACGCCGCTCCTCAAACTTATCCGAGACAAACTTCAAAAAGATCAAGCTCAGCACCACGTGTTTGTATTCAGAAGACTCGACACTGCCCCGCAGCCGGTTAGCAGAATCCCACAGGGACTCCTCAAAGCCTTTATCGTTTTTCGCTGCTGCTTTTTTCTGGGCCATTATTACTCCTTAAATTACTGACTTTAGTTTGCAGAAAGTCCTGATTCATATTTTGAAGGGCTAACGGTTAGGTTAACCTGGCCAAAACCCCCAATGGACTTCAACGAAGCCACTGAACGTGAATTACACTACAAAGCCATAAAAGAACTAAAGGGTTTTGGCTCGGGTTGAACCTGTGGTTGGACGAAGCCGCTATCGCAGAGAAAAGACCAAGACTTTACGGTTTTGTTAAGCCTGGAACAACTTCAGAAAAAAGTTGGAAATAAATCATAAAATAGCTTAGGATGAAGAACGATGAACAAAATTATAAATTTCTACAACATTTATCTAACCTATTCATATATATGAATTATTCTTAATATAATCATCCTCAAAAAGCTATTTTTGGATAGCACCTATATCAGGCCTTGTCAAGGCCGCCATTCAAAAAATATTTCTTACAATTAAGCTTTCCGTTTATCGCCGGGCTTGTCCAACAAACGGTTCAGATTGTGGTTCGCTCCGCTCACACAATCTAACCTTATTCGTTATGCGTTAACTCTATATATACCTGGGTCTGAATTGTGTTCCAACACATCCAGGACTCCGGAAACCAGAGGATCAAGGTTTTGTAATCGATTTCCATATGCAACTAAGACTATCAACATAATGGGAAGATTTGAAAGATTTTGTTGATGCTCAATGTTCTTGTCGGCTGTGATTAGCGCAACAAATCCATTTTCAGATGCCAATTGACGTAATCGACCGTTTTTTGTGCCACTCTATCCCATCTGTGAAACCGTTCGAACTATACCGCCCATTGTATAAGCATTAATCGGATTTGCCCGAGGAATAGTGATTATACGCGTTCCGTCTGACATCACGATGTGTTTTCCTTGACGCTTAATTTCAAATCCTGCTTTGTGTAAAGCACGAACAGCATCTTTATGAGAGATCCCCGGAATTTTTGGCATAGCTAACCCGCTACTTCAATTTCACGGATTTCCTCGCCTTTCAATTGTTCATTTACGACTATCAAATATGACACAATCGCATCTTTTATATTTTCTATTGCCTCGGCGTCGGTTGTACCTTGCGACCAGCAACCCGGCAAACCAGGTACTGATACGCTGTACCCTTCTTCGTTTTTTTTCAGTGCAATCTTGTATTTCATAGTTTTGACTATAACGCTAATTTTGGTTGCCGTCTAACGTTTAGCTAACCTGAGCAAAACATTCCAGAGACTGGAAGGGTGCACTGAGCTTTGGATATAACCGGCCAACCTATAAAAAACCAAATGTTTTGCTTCAGGTTGAGCGTCGTGTTAGGTTTCTGGCTATTTCTTTGCCAGCAATTTCCATTAACGTCCGTAATGCGTGATTTACAGATTCAGAATCTTTAAAAACCTCGGCTACATCTGCCTCTAGTAAGACCACGTTTGTGCTTTGCTGGTAAGCCTTTGAATGCTTTCCTCGCACCCCCTTTGAGAAATCATATTCTGGGCGCATTTCATCTGATTCAGTGGTTGTGTTCATAGCGTTTCTGCTCCCGTTTTGTCGCTTCCCTAGCGTTAATGATACGAATGTGATTTTCTTGCCTCTCAGTATACGAGAGAAAGGGGGTCAAGTTACTTGCTTCATAATACTGTTTACCGCCTCGTCAATTTTGCGAGCGAAACCTAATAGTCAAGGCGGTGGAGTCTAGGCATGCAAACGTTTAGCCGATATTGTATAATCAAGCAATTGACATGACCTCTTTTTCGGCCGGAATCTCCAATGAAATCTTAACCCAAGACATTCCCGTCATTTAACCCGCTCCTTGGCTCTTAATCTCGCGTTTTTTAGCGCTTGAATCTGTTTATGATTGAGGCATTTAAATATTACTGAACCCGTATTGACAGGCGGTTCAAAACCATTCCCAACGGCAACACCCCGCACCTTTTCGATATTGGCTGGGATCATCGTTGTCTTTGTCGATTTACAAAATTCTACTGCTTCGTTAATAAGCTTTTGTTCTAAGTTCTTTACCGATGGGCGATTAGACGTCACTTCATAAGTATCCGGGCCAAAAGGATTGATATCGAATCGTTTGGCGCAACCTGTTGCCAAAAACGCGATCAAAAGGATGTTCATCATCGTTTTCACGATTATACCTCACGTTTGGTTTTACCAATCCTAAGCATTAATGCCTAGAACAATACTTCTAAAGCCTTAATTCACCAATCCATGGATTGAGACGGAAAACAAAAAGGGTCAAGTTACTTGCTTAATGACACTATTTATTGTAATGCCCATTATACGAGCTTAGAATCCCAATATTCAATGCGGTGTAGTACAGCGCTACGAAGGGTTGAACCGGTAAGTATTATGAAGCAAGTGACGTAACCCCTTATGTATTCCGCCGCAAGCGAGGTTAGGGAATTTACCAAACCAGATCATTATAAACTTCCAGTTATTTCATCCATTCGCAACTTCAAAATAATGAAAGCAAACGAGATTAAACGTGGTACTGTTTTCCAAGCTGGCAACCAGAACATCATGGTAAAGCAGGTACAGGTGCAGTCACCTTCTTCCAGAAGTGGCAGCACGCTTTACAAAGTGTTAGGTTACGATATCGCGAGTCGGCAAAAATACGAGAACAGTTTTAAAGGCGAAGAAAATGTCACGGCTGTCGATGTATCGCGACGGGCAATTCAATACCTATACGATGATGGTGATGGCGTGACTTTTATGGATTCAGAAAGCTATGAGCAGCACACCATCGCTGATCAACTGATTGAAGATGAACTGCCTTTTATCACCGAGGAACAGGAAGGGCTGGCCGCAATCATAGCGGATGGTATCTTATTAGGAATAGAACTCCCCGCGAGCGTCGCGTTGGAAGTAACCGAATGCGCTCCCGCCATGAAAGCTGCATCCGCCTCCTCTCGAACTAAACCCGCCACGCTTTCCACCGGCTTGATTGTACAAGTGCCGGAGTTTTTAACACCGGGAGAAGTCATTAAAGTGAATACAGAAACTCTTGAATATATTTCAAGAGCATAAATGAATGGTTTTGCGCTTGGCTTCTATGCTCCGACAACCTCCAAGGTTGATCTTTGTCTAATGAGAACTTTGATTAAGGAGGCCATTCGCTATGACCATGAAAACAGATTTGCTGATAATAGGTGCTGGCCCCTATGGATTGGCAATGGCCATTTATGCTCAACAACATGGTATCAAATATCAGGTTGTGGGCGAGCCTATGGGATTTTGGCAATCCCATATGCCCTTGGGAATGCGTTTAAGAACGCACTTCGATTGGGGAAGTGAAGAAACTCTGAGCGCTTACCTACAACACAAAAGACAAAATCTTGATGACCATCCGGTATCCTTGGAATGCTTTATTGATTACATTAAATATACCAGCGAAGAATACAAACTCTCCATTCTATCCGACCATGTGGAACGGCTGGACTACGAAAACTCACTTTTTAGTGCGCGATTAAGCAGTGGCGCACAAATACAAGCTCAATATGTTTTAGTTGCAACGGGTTGTTACGACTTTAAAAGAATTCCTGCTTGCCCACTTGAGATTTAGTGGGATCAGTTGCACCACAAACAAATAAAAAGCGAACCTTAAGCCATTGTTTACGCACGCTGTGCTACGCTCTCTTAATGCATTTATTATTTGTTTATCAATGTGTTGTTACCTTGAGCATCGAAACCTTAGTCCCTAAGGCTGGAAATAAAAAAGGGCGGAAAAACCGCCCTTTTAAAGTACAGTCAGAATATTGTGAATCAGGGCAGTTTAATTTTACCTTTCTTAATGTTCTTCTTAATTTTTTTCATAAACCCTTTAGCGACTTTATCACTCGTTTGAGCCATATAGGCGTCCAGTGTGGCTTCTAATCCGCTCGCATCCCCGACCACGATAATACCCCCCATTCGCGCGCCCCAATGCGGAGGACATTTGTACAAGTAAGTACCATCTTGTATAACGGCATAATTGTAATCCGCACCCATATCGGAAGTCATTTTTTCCGCACCATCGGGTAGGATGATGGACTCTACAAAATGAGCCGCCATGTTCTTAAACGCAATCATATCCCCGGATTTCGCAAACGTAACCGCGGGAGCGAATGCGACACCTTTACCCTTTATTACATGGGTTTCAGCCCAAGCATTGGTTGACATCAAGGCAAAAAGCCCAACAATTAGCAAAACCGTTTTAATTTCTTTCATCAATAATCTCCGGATATTTTAAATAAAAAACCATGTGTACTTATCTTTTCCTATTTGCGATCAGCCGCCTGGCCAGTTTATGGATGGCCAGCACAAATGCTTTATTATACAGATTAAGTATCACCCGCTCAAAAAATTCAATCTAGATGTTTTTCTTAATCCATGATAATGAAAATAGGAAATTTCACTTCAGTTATAACATTCGACAACAGTTTAGGTTTTCACCACTGAATAGGAACTGAACATAGCTGTCCGGTAAGGCATTTTTTCGGATTCTAGAACAATACACGTTTGTTGGATGTTAGAATCCCTCCAAAAACTATTAAGTTACAGGTTTATTGTTGTTTTTTTAGATCAAACGCCACTTCCATGAAGGATTTTATTTCCGATTTTTTTTTTCATGCCTACAAATGGCAACCCCACTCACGCCTTTTAAAAATCCAGGAAAAGCAATTTTCCCAAAAGCCAGCGAAAATGCAATGGTGGTATTACGATTTCTTTTCAGATGATGGATTGATTGGAGTACTCGCATTTATCCCCCAAAAATGGTGGCCCGATAGCCAATCGGTGACTACCAATGATACCTATGTCATGCTTTCGCTACGTCACGTGGGCGGCCGGGTGGAACAATACGTTGAAACGCTGGATTCGGATAAATTCGTATTCAAGGACAACGGATTGCACATTGGTGATTGCATCACTTTGAACTACAACGTCGAAACTGGGAGATCGCATCACCAGCTTGAATTCGATTTTGGAGGTATCAGGGGAAGGCTTGATATCGCTTCGAACACCGATCCTTTTTCCGCACTGCCTTTGGGTACACTATCCGGGTTGGCGAGAATGATCGGCGGTCAGTCCGAATGGAGTCGTTCACAATTTCGCTACGTTTCACAAATTCCCGCCGGCGCGATACAGGGACAATTAGTTAGGGTTGGAAAGGAAATCAATTTTTCCGGGTACGCGTACCACGAACAAGGGAGGTTCGACGATGAACCCCACCGTCTCAATAAAGGGTGGTATTGGTACCACTTTCTTCACCCGGAATGTAATATCTTTGGTTTACCCGAAGGTTATATTTATGTTCGGATGAAAGACCAGGTAATTTTGGGCGGCATGTGTCTCTTTGTTGAAAAATATCGAATGGAGAAGAAGAAGTTCGAAAATAAGACTTCACATAATATCTTAACGGGGGGGCGAATCCGATATGAGTCCAAGGATATAAAAATCGAAATTAATCTGAATTCCGATACAAATCAGGAACTCATTCAATTCAACGCCATCAATACAGGGCAATTATGGAACACGTCCGTGGTGGAATCGAGTTGTTCAATCAAAATTAAGGATAAGCAACACGATTTTTCAGGCAAAGCAATGCTGGAAACCTGTTGGTTACAAAAGTAGTGGAATTTTGGTTGACCTGTATTCACCTGATCGAGCACATCGATTAATATTAGAGCCAATTTGACCAATAGAAAAATAACCGAAATTATTATGTCCGCAAAAACAATTATCGAATACTTGGCGAAGAATAAGGGCATTGACGTGCGGATAAATGGGGATCGCCCCCATGATATCCAAATACATAACCACGCGTTTTATAAACGCGTATTGATGAATTACAGCCTCGGCGTTGGTGAAGGCTACATGGATGGCGATTGGAGCTGTGAGGACTTGGAAGGTATGTTAAGACGAACCCTGGAATCGTTCGTCAAATCGGAAAACGTGAGTGTGCTCACTACTCTACAAAACAGATTGTTTAACATGCAGACAGCCTTTAAAAGCAAAAAGGCCATTGAAAAACATTACGATGTCGGCAATGATCTCTACCAAGCCATGCTGGATCCTTATATGCAGTACAGCTGTGGTTATTGGAAGGACGCAACGACACTGGAAGAAGCACAGCTGGCTAAAATGGATCTGATCTGCAGGAAACTCAGATTGGAAAAAGGCCTGAAGGTGTTGGATATCGGTTGTGGATTTGGCGGGTTAATGCGATACATGAAGGATACCTATGGCGTCGATGTGGTTGGCATCACCTTATCCGTAGAACAACGGAAACTCGCCAATGAAAAATTTGGAATCGACACCGTCTTCTTAAAAGATTACCGAGAGTTGTCAAATTCCGATCCGAAATCATTTGATCGAATTGTGTCCACGGGTATGTTTGAGCATGTGGGATATAAAAATTACCCGGCTTTTTTCAAAGCAGCCAGACATGTGATCAAGGATGATGGTATCTTTCTTCTGCAAACCGTAGGCGGTAATGTTTCCGTCACCCGCCCCGACGACTGGGTGGACAAATATCTTTTCGCCGGAGGGATGACGCCTTCCATTACACAATTAGGAAGCGTATGGGAAGGATCTTGGGTAATGGAGGACTGGCACAATTTTGGTCCCAGCCATTCCAAAACATTGAATGCCTGGGATAAGCGGACCAAGGAATTTTTTAAAACAACCGACCAGTATCCGCTTCGATTCCAACGGATGTGGGAATTCTATTTATTGGGTTGCAAAGTAAATTTCGATCTTAGAACGCTGCAACTATGGCAGATGTTGTTAACCCCGAATGGATATGAAGGGGGGCTTGAAAGAGTGAGTTAAACAACCCCATGGATTTGTAAATTTTTCGCGTATTCAATTGTCAATTCAAATTTGTGTACCCACCCGATACATTAGCAAATAGGGCATTCGACAATAAAATACGTTCATCTGTAACTCGGAATGAAATCTAAAGACAATACGGAAAAATTTGTTCTTCACGACAAGAACCAAATTCTACAAACGCTTCTATTGCTGGCGAAAAACAATTGCTTGGTGAATGCTACATTCGACTCCGGAAAATACTCCTTTATAACCGTCGTGATCGATGTGCTTAAGGATAAGGGTATCGTTGTTCTCGATTTTGGCCCAAACGAGGCCGTTAACAAAAAATTGCTGGATCATGCCCAGCGCGTTGTGTTTTCAAGCGTATTTAACGGTATCCGTACACAATTCTCAGTGGAACAAGTCACTCAGGCAAAATTCAAAGGGCATACGGTTTTCGCCATCCCAATCCCGGAAAGTCTACTATGGCTCGAGCGCCGTGAATTTTACCGGGTTAAAGTTCCACTTACCGAACCTGTACATTGCCGAATCACATTGGAAGACGACGAAGCCACTCATTTCAATCTATTGGACATCAGTATGACCGGTTTGGCCTTAACGGATCCGGATGGTAAGTCCGGCTTACCATATGAAAGTGGGGTTATCCTTCCGAAATGCCAACTACTCCTTCCTGAATACGAGGAAGTTATTGACCTACATTTCCATTATCAAATTCCAATCGGGCTCGATGAAACGTCTACTAAAAGGATCGGCTGTTCATTCGTTTCACCAACCCAAGTATTCCAATCAAACATACTCAAATTCATGCAGTTTGTGGAAAGACAAAAAATTCAATTGGATCGTTGAATCCTGTCGTTATTTGGACCATTCCACTATCGGAGTTAATTGTTTGCAAGAACCCTTCCGGACGCACCGTATCCAAACCGAAAATTGGCTGTAGGAAGTCAAAAGCCTATATTATAAAGCGTGAGTGCATCGAACGAGTCTGAACATTCCCGTTGGATTTTTTCCTGATTCAGGTCTGGGCCAACTCGAAATCCTGTGCGACTCAAAATGTGTATTTTTAAAAAACGACATAATATGGCTTGACATATTATGTCGTTTGCCATATTATGTCACTTCACCTGTACAGGAGGATAATTGTGAGCACGAATAGAACCTTGAACGAATTGGAAGCGGTATTAAACGTTGCAACCACCGATGATGGTGAGTCGTTTGACGCCGAAATTCTTGACGGAGAAATACCGGTTCTTCAGGTAACCCTCATCGATCGGGAGGAATTTCCGGTTTTTATCACCATCGACAATAGCCAGATTCTTTGCGTAAGTTATCTGTGGAAGGAATCGGAGATCGACCCCGATCAGCGTGAAGAATTGCTTGACATGATGTTAACCATGAATATCCCCATGCCTTTGTCGGCATTCTCTAAGGTCGGCGATCAATATCTTATTTTTGGGGCTTTAGCCTGTTCGTCGAAGGTCGATACAGTCATTCATGAAGTCGAAATCCTCAGCGACAACACGCTTGAGGTCGTGGATTCCTTGTCGGATTATATGAAATCTTAATTTAGGAGCAAGATATGTCAATATTCAAAAAGATTTTGACGGCCGTTCGCGGTGGCGCTAACGAAGCCGGTGAAGCGATTGTCGATTCCCAAGCACTCCGGATTCTTGACCAGGAAATTCGCGATGCGGCAAAAGAACTGGATAAAGCCAAGGCCAGTCTGGCCACGGTTATGGCTCAGAAAATGGCGGTTGAACGCAAAGTTAAGGAGTTGAAAAATAGTGTTGAAGAGCACGAAGGGTATGCCATTAAAGCTTTGGATGGGGGCCAGGAAAGCCTTGCTGTGGAGATTGCGGAAAAGATTGCTTCCTTGAGCAATGATCTTCAGCCACAGGAAGCTGTGTTGGAAAGTCATACGGGCAGCGTCAATCAATTGAAAAAAGCGATTAAGCAAACCGCGTTCCGTCTCGACGCCATGAAACGCGAAGTGGCGATCATTAAATCAACCGAAAGTGTACAAAAAGCTCAGGCCGCACTGAAGTCACGAATGGCGGGTAGTAGTTCGTCAATGACTTCGGCAACCGAATCCATTAAGCGGATCAAACAACGCCAACAGGAACGTACTGATCGGATGAACGCTACGTTGGAGTTGGAGAAAGAACAAAGCGGTGGCGATCTTTCCGCGAAAATGCGTGAGGCTGGGATTATTGGGAAAGGTCCCTCGGGTAATTCTATTCTGGAAAAACTCAGAAGCAGGCAGGCTGGCGCTGGTGGTTAATGCTGTCAGCAACCTATGAAATTTTTCAAATCGCTTTTTGGCGAGTCTAAGAATGATAAGCCCGAAACACGCCATTTAGACCATCCTCGGGATTTGCAGCTCGGGGATGTTTTAAAGTTTGGTTTCATGCCTGCTGTCGATGTCAGTAATGGTGAGTTCGTCATCAAAGCAATTAATACCTACGATACTGCAGCGGGCCAAAAGCCAAAAACAGTGTTTAGCCTGGAAGGTGTGGCCGGTGAGTTTTCTCTTGCGGTTTTGAAGCAACGGGGACGGGAAACCCTTGAGATTGGCCGAAAAGTTTTTCCGAATGATGTCGAAGCTATTTTCGATATTGAGGCTTTTGGTGCGGTGCTTTCACTGGAGGGTGGAACACAACATATTTTAAACCGCCATAACGAACCTCAGGGGTTGATGGGCTGGACAGCCTCCGTCTATTATCAGGAAGCCGGTGTCGAAGGTTATTTCCATGCCGGTGATTATCGCGAAAAGGCATTGTCGGAAAGTGTCGACGGATATACCGCCTTCGATTACTATCTGCTGGTAAGCCCCGATCGTTCGCACGGAATACAGGCGGAGGTTTATGACGGAGGGCGCACGGAGGTAACATTGCAATGTTACCTTCCGGTTAGCAAAGTCGAAGAAATGTGGCCTTTAAAAAGGGATGGAAATTCATGAAGGAGGGTACAAAATCTAAAAACGGATCGGCACAATGGCCGTCGTATAGCAAAACGATTAAGGCAATCCAGGTCGCCTTTGAATTTGGTGGTGAAATACCCGATTATATTCGGGAGGTCGCCGCCAAAAGTGGATTGACGCCATCGGATCAGATTCGGAAAATTATTGGGCTTGGCTATAAAAAGCCCAAACGTCCGCGTTTAACGATTTCTTTGCGAGAGGAAGATTACATCAAACTCGGGACGCGTTACAATCTTCCATCGGAAGATCGCCAAGCCATACGTGAAAAAATTCGTGAAGAACTTGAAGTATTTTATCGTAACGAAAAAAACAGTTTGTAATCCCGGAAAATAGTAATGCCCGGATTTGTGCTGTTACGGCGGATTCATGAAAGGCGCTGGCGAATCCATCAATCGCTTGCGGGACTTCATCCCGATATCGGTAAATCTCTCAAGATCACCAGTATGTATCTGGTGATCATGCTCGCTTTGCATACCACCGCCATGATAACCTTTGAAAACCTGTCGGTTTGGGATGCGATCTGGTTAACGTTAACCACGGTGACCACGGTGGGTTACGGGGATCTTTCCGCGTCGACGGTTGAAGGCCGATTGTCGACAATAAGTATTTTGTTCGTCGGCAGTATTTTCGTTGTTGCAAAAGTTGCGGGTGATTATTTCGACTATCGGGCCATTAGGCGCGAGAAAATGGTCAAAGGCGATTGGAGATGGTATATGCGAGATTTCATTGCGATTCTTAATACGCCGAGCAATCATGGTGAGCAGTATATAGGGCGCTTAGTTGCGCAATTTCGGGATAGTCGTGACTATGCCGACGCTCCGATTCAGATTTTAACTAGTGCGTTTCCCAATGGATTGCCAAAGACGATCAGGCGGTATGACAATGTTGCACACTACAATGGTCGTGCGGATTTGGTCGAAAATATGGGAGCCATCAGTATTAACAATGCGCGTGTCATTATCGTACTGGCGAAAGAACAGGGCGATTCAGCTTCCGATGGCCGTAGTTTCGATATAATCCACCGCCTACGCGAATTAAATGTACGAGGCAAGATTCTTGTGGAATGTGTTGACGATGCAAATCGTCAGCGTCTTCTCGGCGCCGGGGCGGAAATCGTGATCAGGCCGATTCGCGCCTATCCGGAAATGATCGTCAGGGCATTTGTAGCGCCGGGCTCCGAGCAGATTATCGAAAATTTGTTTTCCAGTGCGGGTGATGAATACCTTCGATTTGAAATCGATATTGAAAACCGGAGCTGGGCTGACATTGTCTGTGCCTTGGCCTTACGCGATTTGGGCACGGCTATCGGCTACATCAGCAAAATCGATAATACCGTCCAATGTAACCCCCCAGCACAACAGAAAGTCAGTGCATCCGCTTTGTTCGTCGTGGCTCGGGAGGAAAATCTGCCAAAGCGGAAGTTGATCGAGCAGGCGTTAAAATAGAAAAGGGATATCCTGCTCCCCATCACCCAAAAATAAAGGAGAATATTAAATGTTTCGAGATCATTCGAGTCGTTGGGGATTCCTGCTTCTCCTCTTGTACATATGTTTTATCCAAGGTTGCGGCAACCGATATCCCGAAGAAGTTCGGAAGCAAATCGCCGAAGTCTCTCAGCAATTGACAGGTTTGAAGGGACAATTGGATTCCGGACGTCTCACCAATGCGAATATAGCCAAACAATACGCCACCCAGTTGGAATCCTTGAACCCGGATTTAAGTAATGTGGCTCGATCATTAAGAAACGATGTTACGTCCAAAGGTATTTTGTTCGAAAATCTAAGTTCCCGTCTGGCGGATGTTAATTCCGAGTCCCAAACGGAAACTGAATATGCGCTGGCCCTTGACGAGCTAAATAATATTATCGTAGCCGCCGACCCCATCGTTTTCAACGAATCGCTCATCGACATCGTAAATACCCTGGCTGATTTGTCGGCCGGTGCACTGCCCCGTATTAACATTCCTAAAAGCAGCCCCGGCCAAAATACCCCAGGGTCCAGCCAACGGGTACCCGGCAGTTATTTGGTCGGAAACCCGAATTATGGTTCTTGGCAAACCAATCGTTCCGGAAACCAATTTTGGGGATGGTACGGAAAATACGCCTTTTTCAGTAGTTTGTTCATGCCGGGCTATGGCTATGGGTCGCGAATCGGATTTGATTCGTGGTATGGGCGGCCAAGGCATAGTTACTACAATGATTATGGACGTGCTTCCTACGGAACATCAAGGGACAAAAACAAATGGTCGAAAAACGCCAACAATTCACGGAACCGTGGTGTCAATGTTCAAAAACCGAAAAAGGATTACCGTAGTGTCAATGCAAAACGGCGGTCAAGTACCTATGCCTATCAACGGCAAGCCAAAACCAACCAATACGGCGCGAAAACACGGAACAGGTCGAGTGCGCGGCAATCAACGAGGAATGGCAGCCCAGCCAGACGCAGTTCCAGCTACTCGCGCTATGGCTCCAGTTTTCGTGGTTCAAGCTTTGGCTCACGTAGCTCTTGGGGTGGGAAGTAGGGTCAAAATTAGCTAATCGGAGAAAAACAAATGAACAATTATATCGGGATTGAATCGACTCTAGCTGTTTACTACCTGATCGATTTCTTAATCATTATTGCGATTATTTCCGCCATGCGGCCGCTCGCGGGCGTTATCGGTAATGTGTCCTCAAGCGTGGAACTGACCCAGCGCGATAATGCCGCGTTTGGAATCTCGATTGCCGGTGCTACTCTCGGGCTGGCGATTATGTTGATGGGTGTGGTTTCCGGCGAGGTAGCTATCAATCCTTTTTACGAAGCGCTGATCATGCTGGGTTACGGGGGGCTTGGTATTTTGTTGATGGCCTTCACTCGCAAAGTTTTCGATACTTTGTCGATGCCTCGGGTTTCCATTCATGATGAAATTATTAGTGGCAATATCGCGGCAGCGCTTATAGATGCGGGCAATATGATTGCTACGGCAATCATATTGCGCGCCGTGATGGTTTGGGTTGACAGTAATTCATGGTTTGGTCTGGTTTTTGTGCTTGCCGGTTTTTTGTTTTCACAAATTATCATGCTCGGCGCAACCGCATACCGCCGTCATGTTTTCAAACGCCGCCATCACGGTGAGGGAATGCAGGATGAAATTGCAAAGGGCAACACAGCGTTAGCGTTACGCTTTGCTGGGCATCGTATTGGAATTGCGTTGGCGGTTACCGCAGCTTCCGGAACGGTTATTTATGGTGGCGAACAAGGGTTTGTTAATCTGGCGGTTTGGGCCGTGACCGCTACTGTTATGTTTTTTGTTCTAACCATAATCGCGGTGATTACCCGTAAGGCCGTGCTACCGCGGGTCGACGTTGCTGAAGAAGTGGATAAACAGCAAAATATTGCAATCGGAGCCATAGAAGCCGCTATTTATATAGCTATTGGGTTGTTGCTTGCGGGGTTGTTTGGTTAAAAACCCGTATTGATCGTAAATGGGAATTAAAAAAGAACCCCTAACGTTCATTGTCTATGTGGTTTGTGCTTTTTTAATTTCGTCGATCCCGATCGTTCATTGGCCATTCTCCTGGCTTGAAACTTTTTTTCACGAATTCAGCCATGGTCTGGCGGCGTTGTTAACCGGCGGTGAAGTCCAACGAATTGTCTTGCACTGGAACGGCTCGGGTCTTTGTTACTATACCGGAGGTTGGCGTATTGGCGTGGCTTTTTCCGGTTACCTTGGCGCTGTTTTGTGGGGCGCGGCTATTTACCTCGGCGCGCGCATTGCCGGGCGCTCAAGCCGGTGGTTGGCGGCGGGATTCTTATTGATCATCCTCATTAGCGGTGTGCTTTGGGTGCGCGACCTCATTACTATCGCTATTTTATTGATTCTCTCCGGAGTTTTGTATCTTTCTTGTCGTTTTGTACTCGGTCGCGTTTTTCCTCGGTTGATGGAATTTGCCGGTATTTTCGTACTTGTCAGCGCAATGCGCGCACCCTTGAATTTGGTTGATGGACGGCACTATGGAGACGGCGCCACGCTCGCCGACCTAACCTACCTTCCAGAAATACTTTGGGTCATCATTTGGTGGGTTATTGCCCTGATCGTGTTGATTTCTATTTGGAAAGGCCACGTGGGTGGTGCCGGATAGGATTTTCATTAGTCTCCTAAAAGGTTGTAACCATCGCCTTTCCAGCGATCGGTTAGATACAAGTCAAGCCGAACTATTAGACCGAAAAGCGAGAAGGATTTTTATTGCTCTCCGGTTTAACTGTCGGGACCCGCGTCTTGCATTGTATAATCCAATGTTCCCAACTCGACATTGATCGAATCAAGTGATTGAACAAAGCATGGCGGAAGTCCAAAACCTTGTCCGGACGCGAATACCGACGGCGCAAGGCGAATTTTTGCTGTACTACTACAGCAACAATGTTGATGGTAAAGAACATATCGCCTTAGTGAAGGGGGACGTTGAAGGCCAAAATGGTGTATTGGTAAGGCTGCACTCCGAATGTTTTACAGGCGATGTTTTGGGCTCCCGCCGGTGTGACTGCGGAGAACAATTAAACCAGGGTCTAAAATTGATCGGCCATGAATCGCGTGGGGTACTCATCTATTTACGCCAAGAAGGCCGAGGGATTGGGCTATTAAAAAAATTACAGGCTTACAATCTCCAAGATCAAGGTTTCGACACGGTTGACGCTAATATCGAACTTGGCCATCTTCCCGATGAACGCGATTATAGAGTTGCCGCGTTCATTTTACGGGATTTAGCCATTCATTCGGTCAAGTTGGTTACCAATAACCCCAATAAAATTGAAGAACTCGCTGCCTGTGGGATCGAAGTTGATCAACGAATCCCGCTTGAAATTCAATATAACGACGACAATTTTGTCTATTTGAAGACAAAGGCCAATAAAATGAACCATTTGTTGCTTTTGGATAAGCAAGAGGAAAAGTTTTCAATACCCGCAAAAATCGATTTTTTGAAGCCTTTGATTAATCGCTTGAAGGCGCATAGCCAGAAAGTTCAAGAGCAACCCTTCGTCACTCTAAGTTATGCTCAGAGCATCGATGGGAGTATCGCGGTTCATGACGGCGATTCCTGTTCTCTAAGTTGTGGCGAGTCCATGGAGATGACTCACTGGCTTAGAACACGGCACGATGCCTTATTGGTTGGAGTCAATACGATTTTGGTAGACGATCCACAACTCAACGTCCGCTTCTGTAAAGGCGAAAATCCGCGGCCTGTGATTTTGGACAGTGCATTACGCATACCGCTTGATGCCAGAGTCCTGGTCCAGATAGATAAAGCGCCAGTGGTTATCACTACCGACCAAGCATCAGCGGAAAAACGTCAACGTCTGACCGAACTGGGTGCGAGCGTTTATACGGTGGCTATCGACGATTCTGGCCGGGTAGAGTTAAAAGCCGCGCTTCGCTTACTGAAAGAGCTTGGTTTAAAAACGATCATGGTGGAAGGCGGCGCTGCGATCATCGATGAATTTCTTTCCGCTCAACAGGTCAATTACTGTGTCATCACTGTAGTTCCTCAGTTGATCGGGGGACTCAAAGCGGTGGGAAATCCGTGTCGTCCGGACCATAATCCACCATTATCGATTTTCGACTGCAAATATCACCCGCTTGGTTTGGATCTGATCGTTCTAGGCGCACTCAAACCCGATTGATGGAGGCGCATTCGGTCCATCATATCGCACCATGCCAGGTTGAAGCGCGTCGGATCGGTCTGTCTTCGATCAAGGACGATCAGGTATTGATAAAAACCAAGTATTCGGCGGTGAGTCCTGGCACCGAATCAATGATTTTTCGCGGTCGGGTATCGAAAAGTCATGAACAGGACCTAACGATCCAGAGCTTAGGCGGAGATTTTTCCTATCCTTTCTCCTACGGATATGCACTTGTCGGTTCGGTGATCGAAGCTGGCGATAATGCCCCTTCGCACTGGCAGGGAGAAGAGGTTTTTGCGTTTCATCCTCACCAAGACTACGCAATCGTATCGATTAGCGATTGCCTGCTTATTCCTGATGGTATTTCACCCCTAGGTGCTTTATTCCTTGCTAATATGGAATCGGCCCTTAACTTTGTTATGGATGCCCATCCGAACATTGGCGACACCGTCATGGTATTCGGTCAGGGTATCGTTGGGCTATTGACCACCTCCTTATTGGAGGAATTACCCTTGATGCAATTGATTACAGCGGATCCGTTACCCGACCGGCGCCGACGATCCATTGCGTGCGGAGCCACACGTAGCATTGATCCGAATGACCCCGTGGTTTGGGAAAAACTCAAACAAAGCCTGTTTGACCGAAACAGCCCACAGGCTGTAGGACTGGATATTGCCTTCGAGTTGTCCGGAACGACGAAAGCGCTAAATCAGGCGATTGTTTTGACGGGGTTCGCGGGTAAAATTCTAATAGGTTCCTGGTACGGTGTCGATGCTGAGGCACTGGATCTGGGTGGTGATTTTCATCGCCGCCGCATCCAATTGATTTCCAGTCAGGTGAGCACCCTTAATCCGGTGTTGTCCGGGCGATGGAATAAAGCGCGGCGCATCGATTTGGCTTGGGAATGGATCAAAAAAATTAAACCGGAAAGTTTTATCACCCATCGGTTTGCCATCGAGCAGTGTCAGGAGGCTTTTGATTTAATCAGCGCCCGTTCCGACGGAGTCATGCAGGTCATTTTCGAATATTGATCGTAACTATTCATCTCAGGGCTTATTTTCGCGATTACTGCGTCAAAAGTGCTCATTTATACTTATAAACTCCGCGTTTTTTTTGGTCCTCACGAAAATAAGCCGCAATCTGAATCATTACTGTTATTAGACTAAAAAATAGAATTATGTATCAACTAGCAATTAGTCGGGATTTCATCGCGCAGCATTTTTTGGTGGGTGGCGACTGGGGCCGGGAAAACCAAAAACACAGTCATCATTACCGGGTCGAGGTGCTGATCCAGTCGAACCAATTAAATCAACATGGATACTTGATCGACCTGGTCGATTTAGAAAAGGCTTTAGAAGAAGTCATCGAAACGTATAGGGAACGCACGCTAAATGATCTTCCCGCTTTCCAAGGGTTGAACCCGAGCCTCGAACATTTCTCCCGTATTTTCTGGGAAGCTTTAAACGAAAGATTGAATCTTGATGCGGCAATGACCCTAAAGTTGTGGGAAAACGAAACCGATTGGGCAGGATTCTCAAAAGAATAAGTTCACCTATGACGGTTGCTTTTGATGAATACCTCGATGCCAAATATGCGCTGGATAACCGCAGCTTCAATTCAGCGGTCAAAGCTGCGTTTCTATCGGCCTTAGAATGCCACACACGATTGTCGTGTCTGGATGTTGGCACCGGCGCCGGTGCAATGTTGCGGCGACTAATCAATGCTAATCCGCGGCTGTCGTTGTCACTAACCGGTTTGGATTATCAGAGCGAACTACTGGATATGGCTCGTACAAAAGTCAGACGACAGCTGGACAATCAAGGTTTTTCAGTAAACTCCGATGGGAGGGATATTTGCGGCAAAGGAGTTGACCGGGAAATCCGCGTTTCATTCGAGTGCGGACGTCTCGATGAATTCTTCCTCAAGTCAAACCATACCTTCGATCTGATTACCACCCATGCGGTAATGGACTTATTGCCTTTGCGGCCAACCCTCGAAAAATTCACGACCCGCTTAACGGATGGCGGTTTACTGTATTCCACGATTAATTATGACGGCGACACATTGCTATTGCCGGGATACGTCGACCCAACTTTTGAGCGGCAATTGCTGGATAACTACAATACATCCATGGAAAAGCGGCGGATTTCGGGCGAACTGACCGGCGGGGCCTATGCTGGTCGCCGTTTGCATACCGCCCTAACGAAAACGGGGTTTAAGATTATCGCCGTCGGAAGTTCCGATTGGAATATCACGCCGCTTGATGGTGTCTACCGTGATCAGGACGATATTTGCCTCGCCGCATTATTGGATATGATTCGCGGTGAAAATGCGGATTGCGTGGATATTAATGCTTCAGCGCTAAGCGATTGGTACGAACATAGGCTTTACCAACTGGATCAAGGTCAATTGGGTATGATTGTGCATCAATTGGATATTTTAGCAAGGAAGATTAGCAGCTGATCCGGGCCTGCGTGGGGCGTGATAGCTTAGTGTATTGCGCCGTATATTCATTGCTATAAACTCTCGTAGGATGTGGTGAGGCACGAACCGCCTCGACTGGTGGACCATGCGAACGATGCGGTTCGTGTCTCTGCATAACGGCCAATACCGGTTATTCAAACGTAATATGCAATATCTTGCAAAGAGGTAAAAATTAAATTGCTTTCTCTAATTATTGGCGTGATTGTTCGCAAGAGTAGCAATTTGTAATTCGCGACTTGGCCCTGTTTTTCGTATTTTTCGCGTTGAATTTCCGGTTTCGACCAGGGGCTGTCGTTAGATTTACACTTGATGATATCTGGGTACGTTTTTCATGAGTTATCTGCGTGTTATCCATATTAGAATAATGAGGATTGAAGGATAGTCTTTGTCAACTAAGGCTGGCAAAAGATAAGATAGGTGGGTCTAGATAATCATTTGTTAGCCACTCAAAAACATGAAATTGCTTCCCATAATATTTGCATCCGTACTATGCGCAAGTTGTGACTCCGGTGTGCTTTGGCAAGATGATCCATATGAGGTACATTGGATAGATATCGGTTCCAATAGAACACTTGCATACAGCGTAGGCAATGGGGGTTCAATTGGTCGAGTTGAACCAGAGGTCATTGCTGTAGGAAGCAATGAGTCATATTAGAGTGGACCCATGGGTCAAGACAAAAACCCACTTAGTTTAAGTTGTACATTCAACTTCAATAGCAGCTGGATGGCACTGCCCCGGGTTTGTCTTCTCTTTTGATCTTGCTTTTGCGGTGGAGGACCCCCCCGTGGAGCGTAGCGGAACGGGGGGTCCTCCACCGCGCCGCCGAATTTATCCACTATCACTGCTCCGCCACCTGTAGCGGTTCGATATACGGCGTTGGGCGTCTTTTGCCCCAACGACTGGTGCGGACGCTCGCCGTTGTAGAAGGCGAAGTACTCCGCCAGACCCAGCGTCAATTCGCCCATCGACCCATAGCCCTTCAGATACACGTCCTCGTGTTTGACGCTACGCCAGAGCCGCTCGACGAAAATATTGTCAAACGCTCGCCCCCGACCATCTATGCTGATGTCGATGCCTTCGCGTTTTAACACCCCGGTGAAGGCTTCGCTGGTGAACTGTGAACCTTGATCGCTGTTGAAGATTTCCGGCCTGTCGTGGGTCCGCAAGGCCTCTTCCAAACAATCGACACAGAATACCGCTTCCATGTTGTTACTGATCCGCCAGCTGAGCACCCGGCGCGAGTACCAGTCGATGATCGCCACCAGGTAGGCGAAGCCATGCGCCAACCGGATATAGGTGATATCCGTGTTCCACACGTGGTTGGGCCTAACCACAGGAACTCCGCGCAGTAGGTACGGATAGACCTTGTGCTCAGGGTGTGCACGGCTGGTGTTGGGCCCAGGCGCCATGCCGGACAGTCCCATCCGCCGCATCAAACGTTGTACCCGCTTGCGATTGACGGTGTGCCCCTTCCCCTTCAGGAATACAACCATCTTGCGGCTGCCATAGAACGGATGCCGTGTGTATTCTTCGTCAATCATGTGGCTGAGCAACAGATCGCTTTCATCGGCCAGCTTGGGCTTTTGATGCGCATAAAACGTGGCGCGAGATACCCCCGCCAGAACACATTGCTGGACCCTGCTCATCTCATCCTCTTTGTCGATCCACGCTTGCCGTATCATGACAGGCTCATCCCGGACTTTTTTTTAAGCCAGTCAAGTTCTACTTTCAATTTGCCAATCTCGCTGTACAGTAGCTCAGGCTCCCGGTACGCAGCCACCGGCTGGGGACCACGCTTGCCTTCAAACAATGTTTTGGCTTGCTCCTGAATGGCCTTCTTCCACTGCCCAACCTGTACTGGGTGAACACCGTACTCCTGACCAATCTCGTTGATCGTCTTCACTCCCCGCAATGCCTCAAGACCTACCTTCGCCTTGAACTCAGGTGTGTGGACCTTCCGCTTTTTTGCTTCGCTCATTTTTCCTCGCTCCTAAAATAACAGAGCACAGCTTAAACTACTGTCTTAAAACCGGGGTCCACTATATGTAGTCGCAAAACAACGAAGCAAAACCAACAATACTGTCACTTACTTCTACATTGATAGACAAAAAGATGATAAATATTACAACTGGGACGAAATAACAAAAGGGCCATTCAATCACAAAGAATTCTCTGAAATAAGCAATTCTCTGAACCTGCCTAAATTCACAGAGGTGTTTGAGTAATATGGCTAACAAATCACTCAACTTGACTGGCGCAAAAAACGCGCCGCCAAGTTAGCTCAAGCGTTATGCCAAGGTGAGATAAACCTTTAGTATCATGGAAACCGTGCTATCATGACATACATGAATGTATCGGAACGTTCGGCTCTTCGCCTGCTTCTGCCGCTCTGAAAGAATACCAATCCTCCAGAGATTGCCCGGGCCTCCCAGGTTCCGTGCCTGTTGTATACGAATGCGTGTACAGGGTCTCTGACTTCGCGGGGCTCCGTCATAACTTGCCATTGGCGCCATGACGAATGTTGCCTTCCGTATGCAGGCAGACCGTCGGCACCCCGATTGCGAGAATTTTCAAAGCTCAATACCTGACCCACATTCACCCCTATCAACGCTTGCCCACTTCGGTTACCCTCCGCGGCCATGACTCGGGGACAAGGCGGTGGCCACCTTACCTCGTAGGGCATTCTCAGCCCCACCAACATGCCAGATTAACCTGGCGCATCGCCCACATTACTCACAAGCTTTATACTGCAAAACCGAAATGGTTTATTTAACTATTTTTCATTTCGGCGTGTTGAAATCTCATTTTTGATCGATGTAATTCAAGTAATCCCCATTCACTCAGTACCGTACTTGGTTTCCACTTCAATACCAATTTCTTTTAAGAATCCGGTCGGGAGAATGCCGCCCGCACAAACGATAACAGCCTCGTTTCGTAGTTTTATCGATCTGTTGTGTTGCATGATTTGAACGGCGTCGTCATCAATGGAGAGCACATTAGACTCTAAAAACACTTTAAGGCGGCCCCTAGCCGATGCTTCATGAACTCTTTGACGGTTTTTTCCTTGGCGCGGGAAAATGCCCCACCTCGGTATGACAATGTTACGGTGGTGCCTGGTTCGTCTGCAATTGTGGTTGCCGCTTCCAGAGCACTATCGCCTCCTCCTACTACAAGCACGTGCTTTCCGCTATATTGCTCCGGATCAATTAAACGGTACACTACTTTAGTGTGCTCTTCGCCTGGAACGTTTAGTTTCCGTGGTGTACCTCTACGCCCAATGGCTAATAATACCTTTTGCACAGCATAGCTACCCCGGGTTGTTTTAACGATGAAACCCTGACTCTGTTGTGTTATTTTATCGACTCGTTCGTGGAATGAAATTTCCAATCCAGTTTTTTCAAGGACGCCTTGCCAGAATCCCAACAAAACTTCTTTGGTTGTTTCCGTAAATTTAACTTTTCCGACCTTCGGTAAGTTGACTGGTGCTGTCATCACGATTTTTCCGCGAGGATAGTGAGAAACCGTCCCACCCAACGAATCCTGTTCAAGTAATTTGAATTTAATACCGTTTGACATCGCTTACAAACCGGCCGCAAATCCTGCTGGACCGGCTCCAACAATGACAACGTCCAGTAGTTCAGGCTGATGTTTATCTAATGATTCGCCAATAGATTCCATTGCCTGTACACCCTGAGTAACCGCATTACGAATCAAACCCATCCCTCCCAGTTCTCCGGCTATAAAAATTCCTGGGACATTGGTTTCAAAAGTGGGGTTGACTATTGGAATATCCACTCCCCGAGTTTCGGTTCCAAAAACCAGAGTGATTGCATCAATCGGACAAGCCGCTTTACATGCTCCATGACCGATGCAATGGGTAGGGTTAATAAGTTTGGCTTTACCATCGATCAATCCCAATACATTCCCTTCTGGACAGACGGATACACAAGCTCCACAATCGATACAACGATTTGGATTTATAACAGGGTGTAGTGAGGTCGGTTCTGTAAGGCCGGAACGAATTGCCGACGCTAGCTCCGCCTCGTTACGACGATTCCGTAATATCTGATTGCCAAGATAAGAAACCAGAATTAGTGTTAAAAACATACCGTAAATTGAATATTATGGGTGATCTACCATTATAAATGTGCTTAATAAGATTAAAGAATTTCCCGAAAAGAAGCTGGATAATATTGCTTCTAGAATTAGGTCGGGCGTGATTGCAGTAATTAATCAATACCGCAATCGTAGTTTTCCTACATTGAGGTTTTTAGATTGGGATTTAGCCAAAGGGCTTTAAGGCGGATGTAGGAGGGTCATATTTTATCTGGGCAACTTCAATGTTTGTTCCGGATAGATTGTACGCATGTACGCATTTCATTTTGTGCTTGGATTCACATTTATTACATCGGCTTAGAGGAAGGATACCGAAGCCACGTTATATCATGTTTGCTCCAGATTCCTGCTACCCATTGGTTTAAGAAAGGGTACCATTTGTATTTTGCTATATTTGCCCGGGGTTCGTTCATTTATCCAATTCATATTGAACCTTTCTCACTTATCTAGGCATTAACATATGCATGATCGCAACTTTAAATGAAGGTACTTAGAACATCATAAGTATAGGGGAAGATTGAAAATGAGCGTTGCAAACTTAAAACTATTTCATATAGCGTGGACAATTGAGGTAGAAGCCCATACTCCAGAGGAGGCAGCGAAATTAGCTTTAGATATACAAATGGACCGAGGAGGAGTTGCTACAATTTTTGTAGTAAATAATGGAGTCAAGACGATTGTTTCATAATAAAATACGGATCAAAGAGGTAAATATAAGACCTAGGGGTCACCGATTAAACAAGCCATGTAACGTCAAACATTATTTGCTTCTAATTTTAGACGCATGAAAAGGAAGGCACAGTTTGTGCCATAGCCTGGATGACTTGCAGTAATTTTCGAACAACTACATGACTCATCGCTACGCCATGCTGTCTATGTTTTTCCAATCTGTGTTTTGCATGGATTTTTTGAAATTCAGGACAATGAAGCCGCACATCATGAGCGGCTTGATACAATACGGGACGCATTGTTGGGCTCCTCCAGTTGCTCATTTTGATCTGTCCTTTCCATAAAACCGACCACTTATAAATCACTGTTGTAAAAATATCCCCGCTGGAGGCATTAAAATAAGTATCCGCGAAGCGTATTCCTTTCTGAAATTATGATTCAGTAGACTGATTTTCGATGCACACACACAAATAGGGACAGATTTATTTTGCAGCAAATATAGCTAAAATAAATCTGTCCCTATTTTTTATAAGAAAATATATACGCATGGCGATGGTAGAATCTGAAGAAGAAAACTTAGAGGCATTTGACGAGGCAGGTAATGGCTAACAAGGCAAATGCACTCGGACGGCATAAAGCGCCGCTCCTTCGTCGCTCTGCTTTTCGCTTCTTTCTGGGTGAAAGACCCAGACGGGAGAAATCCAAGGAGTGGATTTCGTAAGGTCTAACTCACCACCCGTATCAAGTGTTGCGCATCCGGCGGAGCGTGGCTAGCGGTTACGACTGCGGCCCACGTGAACAAAGGAGGACATGTGAAGCGTACACAGAGCACCACATAGGCCACAGGGGATTCGCACATCCCTGAAGCCATGTCAGCATCGTTAGCAAAATCAATGCAGTCGGCGACGTTTTTAACGTGACGGAAGCCAAAACAAAGAAGTCGCTAAGGTGAGACTTCGGAGGGGCTGTCGGTGTCCAGGGGCGTGGCATGTGTGGAGAGAAGCGGCAGGAACTTGTGAGATCCATACGGTTCCCGGAAACGGTTCAAGGTATGTGGATATTTAGCCACGTAAGGGGAAACCCGGACACCGAGGCAAACCGAAACCTACCAGTCGTTTTATGCGGGTAAGTCTATCCAACCGAAAGAAGGCGGGCTGAAGACGGTATGGGAGTCAGATTCACTCATAGTACTCTGAGACGGGAGAGCCGATCACATGGGGAAGGGGTGGACAAAGTTGTGTAGCCCTCACAGGAAACACGTACCGGGCATGAAGAACTGGAGAATACGATGCCAACCTCACTGAGGGGAATAGCCAACAAAGCGGCACAAGACCGAGCCTATCGGTTCCGAAATCTAATCAATCTGCTCACCGTAGAGTTTCTGCTTTGGAGTTGGAAGTTTATCAACAAGAAAGCGGCGGCGGGTGTGGACCGGAAAAGTGCGTATGAATACGAACAAAATCTGGTCAGCCATGCCGAAAACCTGGTAGAAAGCGTGAAAGGAGGCTGGTATCGGGCGAAGTTAGTGCTTAGAAAGTATATTCCTAAACTGGGTGGAAAGTTGAGACCCTTGGGGATACCGGCGATTGCCGATAAACTGCTGCAAACAGCGGTGGCAAAGATACTCGAAGCGATTTACGAACAGGATTTCCTGTCCTGTAGCTATGGGTATCGGCCGGGAACAGGTGCGCATAAGGCCATAAAGGACTTGTCGGCGGTATTGAGAGCGGGGCATTATGCCTGGGTTGTGGAAGCGGATATTCAAGGCTTCTTTAACACTATCGACCATAACAAGTTGCTGAACATGCTGATGAAGCGCATTGATGACAAGCCACTGTTGAAACTTATTCGGCGGTGGTTGAAAGCAGGCATATTGGATATTGACGGACAGGTACTGCACCCGGTAACGGGTACCCCACAGGGCGGCATAGTCTCGCCCATCCTGGCGAACGTATATCTGCATTATGTACTGGATGTGTGGTTTGAAGAGGGCGTTAAAGCGCATTGCAAAGGCCGGGTGTACCTGTGTCGATATGCCGATGACTTTGTGTGTGCGTTTGAATTAGAGGAAGATGCGCAACGCTTTTATGAAGTGTTGCCCAAGCGTTTGGCGAAGTTTGGACTGGAAGTCGCGGCTGAAAAGACCGATATTATCCAGTTCGACAGGACATCGAAGCGGCGCTTTGAGTTCCTGGGCTTTGAATTCTTTTGGGGAAAAGGGCGCCGAGGTCATATTGTGCTGAAACGCCGTACGTCCCGCAAGAAATATCGAGCGGCTTTAGCGACCATGAAGGTTTGGTGTAATAAACACTGCCGATTGCCGAAAGCCTTGTTATTTGCGACACTGAACCGAAAACTGCGCGGGTACTGGAATTACTACGGTATCCGGGGTAATTCCGAGAGTATGAGTGATTATTTTTATCAGGTAAAATCGATCCTGTTGAAATGGCTCAATCGGCGCAGTCAGAAGCGCAGTTATAACTGGACGGGGTTTAAGGCATTGCTCAAAGACTTTCCCTTAGCGAAACCACGCATTTGTCATGCCTTCTAAGTATTTAAAGACCGTGTGCGAAGCGAGCAACTTTGAAAAGCCCGGTGCGGTAGTTCCGCTCGCCGGGATTTGTGAGGGGGCAGTCGGGTAACTGGCTGTCCTACCTTGATGGCGGCATAAGAGAATGCTCGAATGAATAAAAATTGCCCAGAGTTACTTGAGTTATACAAGATTTCTGTCGATGAAATTCACAAGTACCACGTACTTCATCAACAACGAATTGCTTTTTTTACAACAATGATAGCTACCTTCTTCGCAGCTACTGTCGCTGGTACACTTAAGGCAATATATTGGTATTAATTCGCTTTGCTTGGAGTAGGTCCGATTTTGATCTTTATTATCTGTCGGATTGGCTAGTCTGGGATCTACGGTCTCTACCGCCTTCTTATTGAGTGCGTAATAACTCGTGCGAAGCTTGAGCAGCTTCTTGGTCTTACTTCGCCGCTATCCAATAGTAAACAACCAAAAGATTCATACTGGGCAGGCGAAGCCATTATTCCAACTCGACATCTGCAGGACCGTAAGAAATTCCAATCTTCGGAGGAGTGGCGTACCTATTTTCTTAAATCGGGTATGCGGAGATGGACAGATTGGTTCTTTGGGTGGGGTCAGGTGCTTGGTGTTGTATTATTTGTGGGTCTTATCTGCCTTAGCGCCAACTCTTGGATGACGGGAGGCTCAATATCTTGTTCAGCCAATACACCAGACATACCGCCTAACCAATCGCTAAAGCTGACCGTTGTTCCGCTACGCGGAACAACGGCATATTAGCTCGGTCGTTATGTGTCTTAAATTCAAAAGGAGATAAAAAATGAAAACAATGAATTGCAATCAACTCGAAAAAAGGGGACAGATTTATTTTTAAGCTACAATTCTAGTATATTTAATATTCGGGACGGGATAGAAAACAAATGCCCAGAGTCGGCCGCGTGGTATTGCCAAATTATCCTCATCATATTGTGCAAAGGGGTCATAATCGACAAGTGGTTTTTGCCGCAAACCGCGACTATGAGTATTATCTATAGACGTTGTCGGAATACCGGGATGTTTATGGGGTGCGTGTATATGCTTGGTGCCTAATGACCAATCATATCCACTTGATTGTTGAGCCGCCTGATGAAGTTGCGCGGCTGGGACAATTAATGAAACGACTTTACGGACGGCAGACGCGGTATGTGAATCGGTTAGAAGGACGAAGCGGAACCCTCTGGGAGAGCCGAGACAAATCAAGCCCGATTCAAACCGACGAATATCTTCTTGCGTGTTGTCGGTATGTTGAATTAAATCCAGTGCGAGCACGCATGGTAGCCAATGCGGGAGAATATCCGTGGTCATATATGGTCCGCCCCGTATTGCAAGACAAAATTCGTTCGTGACAAAAAGAAATATTGCTCCCATATATCCGGCCTTTTGTTGAGAGACTATAAGCCCTCTGGTCCTGATGGAATCAGCGCATTCCCCCTCATCAAGTTATCGGTCTCTATTGGACCCTTGACCTCGTCAGGTTCAATGGAATGCAGGTGCTACCTTTTTTGCCATCACTTGAACTTTATCCACGCAATTCGTTGATAGTTGTTATTGTTCTTTTTACCTTGGCAATCTGTTTCTTAACTTCTGTGCGCCAGTTCTGGGCCCGTCAAGGAGGAACGCAGACGCTTGCGTCGAGTAGTCCTTGACGGGCCCATAACTGGCAATACCCTCTATGGCGGGGGCCGGAGAATCCAGGCCCCTGCCTCCCGGCGAGGGTGGGGTGAGCCGCGCGGCAAGGGGTTAAACCCCTATTGAGCGCTTCAATCAATGCTCTACCCCGCCTATGCGGCAGCGGCACGATAGCGCTCCTTCTTGCTCAACAATGCCCAGGCGATGCGCGCATTCTTGTTGGCCACGGCGACGTTTGAGATGTTTTCGCCTCGTCTTTGTTTGATCTCGCTAATCCACAGGTTGCGTTTATCCTGATGTAGATGAGCTACCCGAACGACGGACCGTCCGCCATGAATCAACAGGGTTCTAAGGTAACAGTCACCGCGCTTGCTGATACCCAACAAGGTCGGTTTGCCGCCAGTGGAATGTTGTCGTGGCACTAGACCGAGCCAAGCCGCTAACTCCCGGCCATTTTTGAATACCGTAATGTCGCCAATGGCCGCGATCAGGGCGGTTGCCGTGAGCAAACCTATGCCCGGGATCGTGAGCAGAAGTTGGCAATCTTCGTTCCGCACACTGATCATTTTTAATTTCTTTTCCAATGTATCGATCCGTTCATCGAGATGTACCATCTCATCGTAGAGTTCACGGAGTATTTCCCGAAATAATGGGGTTAGTGTATTTTCCGCATCTTCAAGTATCTCCGGGATCGATTTTCTGATGTATGCGATCCCCTTGGGTATGACGATACCGTATTCCAATAACAGTCCCCGAATTTAGTTCGCCTGCGCGGTTCGCTTGGCCACCTGTTGACTGCGAATCCGATGCACGCTTTGGATATCTTGCTGTTCGACATCCTTGGCCGGAACAAAACGCATGCTGGGACGTTGTACGGCCTCGCAAATGGCTTCGGCATCGACGGCATCGTTTTTGTTGGACTTGACGTACGGTTTGACAAACTGAGGTGCGATCATACGCACCGTATGGCCCATCTGGGTAAAAAGTACGTACCCAGTGATGAGCGCCACCACAGGCTTCCAGTCCGATAAGACACGGCGGCAGATTGGCGATGAAAGCGGCCAATTGGTGACGGCTCAGCTTCTTTTTGAGAACAACAAGGCCTTTTTTATTGACGCCGTGAAGTTGAAAACTGTTTTTGGCCAGGTCAATGCCCAACACTTTAATCACTTTTTTTTCGGTATTTGCGTTTTTCTGTTTCATGGATCCCCTCTCGTTTGTTTTGATGTTCGATTAAAAACCAACATCATGGCTCATGTGAGGCCGGTTAGAAAGTGGGGCGGACCATTCCATTAAGTTACAATGCGCGGCTAAGTGACAGGGGATCGGTCATCCCTGATCACGACCCCTGTTATTTAGCTCTAGGAAATAGCGGTGAAGAGCGGCGATTGCGGTATCGAGAATATGTAGAAAGTGCAATTCCTGTTGGGGAATGGGCCTTTATCCAGGAGTCCGTTGCAAGAGGCCAACTGACCGGCGACGGCCGATACATTGAAGAAGTTGAAAAAATCATTGGTCGTCGAATCGAACATCGTCGTCCGGGAAGGCCAAAGAAACGGAAATAGGGTAATAAATAAATCTGGCCCCTTTTTTTTATTGGGCACTTGGGCGCTGGCGCAAGCCTGTGATAAAGCGACGCACGGATCGGAAGAAATACCGTGCCGCCCTAGCCAACTTCCAGGTATGGTGCCGCAAACACTGCCGGTTGCCGAAGAAGACCCTATTTGCGAAGCTGAATTCAAAGCTGCGCGGATATTACAACTACTAAGGTATCCGAGGGAACTATGACAGTATGTATGATTTCTATTATCATGTGACTCGCATTCTTTTCCGAGCATTAAACCGTCGGAGTCAGCGTCGGAGCTATAACTCCTTACATTAAGCCACCGGCTCTGCCGGTGCGATGCAAATAGGCTCTGCCGTTCCAGCGTAAAGATTTGTTAAATTCACTTGGTCATCCGTCAAGGTAATAAGAAGAATTGGATCACGCTGAAACATCGGAAAAAACAATAGATGGAACATTAAGGGATTAATATTCAGAGCAGTTTCAAAAATATGTTTCCAGTTTGATGTGGAATTATTTATTGAAAGTTATGCTAGTTCATTGGGGTTGAGGATTCCACCTAAATATAAGCTCTTAGCCCCCTTCAAGGGGGCTTCCTCAAACCACCCGCTATGCGGGTGGTACTTGATTGGAAAGGATTTACCGAGCTGATCAAAGTTTTCAAACTCCGGAAACCACGCATATGCCACAGCTTTTGAGCAACAGAATAACGGTGTCGCCCGATGTGCGAAGCGAGTAACTTTGAGGAGCTCCGTGCGGTAGTTCCGCATGCGGGGATCTGTACGGGGGCGGTCGGGTAACTGGCCGTCCTACCGTGATTACGTCACGCGGTAATGATTCGCGAAAACCTTGAGTTTTGCTCACACGCGACGTATAAATGCTTAGATGTTAGCTTTTTTTTTGGGACCCTACAAATGAACGAAATAGAAATTAACCCTTCAGAAGAAACTTCAAGAGCTATGTTGGTTGAAAAACTCCAGGAAGCACGGGGAACAACAACATACGCCGCCACAATCTTTACGTTTTATCTAGGAATCAATGCGGTACTCTTTAAAGTTAGTTTCTACAAACATTCATTTGAACCTAATTTTGAGATACAAGCAGTGGCTATTGGGACAGGGATAATTTACTTTGTCGTATGTGTTTTTTACTGGGTAGCTAGAAACCAAATGTTAAGCGACATCAATTACCTGAATAAATTATTGGGAAACCCACTAAAGAACGAACAAATGTTGCCTCTTAAATATACGGCGTTAAGTGCTGGTCTGTTCACAATATGTTGTAGCCTTGCATGGTTAATATTAGCAAAAGGCTAACCATAAAATCAAGCGGACGCATTACAGTATGTTTCTCCGAAACTAAGGCCGTAGCGTGCGCCGCTTATTAAAGCCGTTAGCGATCACTACCTGACACACCTATAATTTTTAATGTAACAAGGAGTCCTAATGAATAAACTAGAATTTAAATTTAGGCGTTTTATGGTAATCTTAATTTTTACTTCCTTTATTACTGGTTGCAATCCATTTGTAGCGGGTACTCCAATGGATGCAGTATTTAAACAAGCTCCTGTAGTTAGGCCTTTTTACGATGAGAAATGGGTGCTAATGGAAGATTTAACATTTACAGCAACGAGAAAGAGTGATAACAAACATTTTGAAATAACAGTACCAGCAGGTTTTGTAAATGACTTGGCAAGTATTCCCATTGGTGTGAATTTGATATTTAATAAAACAGGGAGATATTCTTCTGCATGGATACTACACGATTATTTATACTGGATACAGGTATGTGATCGAAACACTTCCGATAGGTTAATCAAGGAAGCATTAAAAGCAGCTGGTTCTTGGTATCCGACACGTAATAGTATCAAAATTGGAGTTATGTTATTTGGTTGGTGGGCGTGGGATAGTAATGCTGAATTAAGAGAAAGTAAAGATGAAGTCTTGTCCAATATGAAATGGCCCTGAAGAGGGGGGTAATTTCTAACGTGAAATGGCCCTGAAACCGAGAACAGATCATAAATTGAGGTTAACTTACGCTTCAGAAGTGTCAAGGAGATTCCTCCGCTACGCTACAAACTCCTCCTTGACACCTCTTCCGCTCCAGTTAAAAGGTTATTCATGATCTGTTCCCAATTTCAGGGCCATTTATAGATTGGAATAGACTTGAGCGGTATATTCCTGAAATAAAAAGGGTTTTCGGTTCTCATGAAAGATGGGATAAATATAAAGAAAAAATAACAGAAGAACCGCCATGGGGTTGGTTTGATGCAAATTTAAAGAAAAATCAACCCAAATTCTGCCAAATATTTGATGATACCAATCGCTAACCAATCGCTCCAGCTGACTGCCAAAAGCTACGTTTCGCTGCGCTACAATACGCTTTTGGCAGCATCTGAGCTGGGTCGTTATGCGTCATAGAGAGATCTTGTAATGGGTAAGGTATATGTCGTGCACCCTGATGGTGCCACCGAATCAATGACTGGGGTCCGATGCAAGAATGAGGATCTGGAGTTGCAAAGGATACTTGAGAAAAATCCAAATCTTGTTCCCGGAGAGCAAATTAGTCCTAGAAATCCTAGGCACTGGTTAATAATCAAACGCGAAATGCCCGTCCCAGATCCCAATACAGGCACAGGGAGGTGGAATATCGATTTCTTTTTTACAGATCAGGATGCTGTGCCGACCTTTATCGAGTGTAAGCGATTTAGCAACACCCAGGCGCGTCGGGAGGTGGTAGGTCAGATGCTCGAATATGCAGCAAATGGACATTATTACTGGACGAAAGACGATATTCGAGAATATGCAGAACAATTTGCAAACTCACAGGGATTAGAAATAGAAGATGAAATAAGGCGCTTACAGTCGGATAAAGCAGATACGGTGGATTCCTTCTTCCAACAGATACAAGATAATCTGAGAGAAGGGCAAATCAGGCTGGTATTTTTCTTGGAGGAAGCACCTGCCGAGCTAAAGAGTGTCGTTGAATTTCTGAACAAGCAAATGGAGCGTTCTGAAGTACTTCTCGTTGAGGCTCGCCAGTACGAGCACAATGGTATGAGAGTTGTTGCACCCACATTGTTTGGGTACACGGAGTAGGCTAGACAAGTCAAGAAAACCATTACAGTTAGGACGGGAGAGAGAAAGAGATGGGACAAAGAACTGTTCTTTGCTGACGCTCAAGAGCGGCTTTCTGACACTCAAAGCAATGCTATTCTTAAGATTTTCGAGAAGTCCCAATCATTGATGAGTGAGATATCTTGGTGGACTGGAAAATCCCGAGGATCGTTTTCAGTGAAATGGTCAAACTTAGCTACGAATTCTATTTTCACGGTGTACTCAAATGGGGATGTTTGCATTCCCTTTGGCAGCATAAATAAAAATGGGAGGGAAGAAGAAATAAGGGATTACCTGAAAGAGCGAATTGAAGAGGAGTTAGGCTTCAGTATTCCGGAGAACTATAAACGGAAATATCCAATATACAAAGCTTCCGAATGGGAGCCGAAAATTAGCGTGTTTTTTTCAGTAATCGAGGGTCTTTTGCAGAAATATCCTCTGGAGAACAGTGCATAACTAAAAAACAGAACCGGACGGCTGAAAGTATGGTGGTAGTAATTAATCGTATCGTTTAATCAAGGTTGTAAAAAATGGCATTTATTACAGAACCCACTGGTTATCACAAAACAGCACTATCTGATCTCCAAGGTGCATGGGGCAATCTAAGGGAATCAGTTGTAGCAAATTTTGGGTTTCCAGAATCGGATAAGCTACTTTTTCATGTCGATGAAGCCATGAGTTGGGAATGCGTAAGAAACCTCAAATTAATGAAGGAAACTTTCCTTTTAGTCCAAAATATATCCCTTCAATCAAAAGCACCGGAAGACATCGTAGAGATGGTCGGCATAGTAAGGGAAAGCCTAGAGGAAGTCTTTTCCGCCATCAAAGAAGGTGAGCAATTGTGAATCTCAAATTCCTGGCATTTTCGCATAACAAGACGCTCAACCTGAAGCAAAATCCTCTGTTTCTTCAAAGGTTTTTATGTAGTTCAGCTTCAGTGACTTCGCTCAAATCTCTGGGATGTTTCGCTCAGGTTAGCTAAACGTTAGCTAATACATAATCAGGATATATCGATGTCTAAAGATAAAGAAGTCATTACTGAGACTAACTGGCTAGGGGAAGAGAAAAAAGTAATCTACGAGGATGGAGAAAGAGTTGGCGAGATCAGAACCGAACAACGCGGAGGGCTTTTTGGTATCGGATCTGAGACAGTGGATGTTAAATACAATAACGACGGGGATGATGTCTCTTACACTAGAAAAGAAGAACGTAGAGGTTTGTTCGGCATTGGGGAAAATAAAACAGACGTCACTTATGATACTTTATCAGGAAAAGAAATTGAACACTCAAGGGTTGAGGAACGTGGAGGTTTTTTTGGATTAGGCAGTAACCACACTCGCGTCGGATATGACAAAGATGGTAATGAGGTTAGTCAGACTAATTATGAACGACGTGGAGGTTTTTTAGGATTTGGTGGAGCGCGCGTTAAGGTCACTCGTTACCATAATAAGGAAAGTGGTTTTATAACTGAACAAAATAGTAATAGTTCTGGAAACTCAACCTATTTAAAATCTTTGCCTTCCAATGTTACTACGCAACTAGCGCCGTCGGTCAAGGCGCTATTAAAGCCCATCTTGTTCCTTATAATTATAAGTATAACAGGACAATTATTGTTACTGATATCTAAAACCGGGGATCCATATTCAGATTTCGCGCGTTTATTAGGTTTCTTTGAGATTTTATTATTTATACCTTGGGGAATCATCTGTATTTTTTTGTCTTTGCTAGGTTTTCTTTTGTCTATACCGCTTTTTCTCCTGGAACATTTTACTGGAATATGTATTTTTGTGATGGGTTTTTGTGGTGGGATGTAGACAACCTCTTTTTGGTTAACTCCTTACATTAAGCCACCGGCTCTGCCGGTGCGATGCAAATAGGCTCTGCCGTTCCAGCGTAAAGATTTGTTAAATTCACTTGGTCATCCGTCAAGGTAATAAGAAGAATTGGATCACGCTGAAACATCGGAAAAAACAATAGATGGAACATTAAGGGATTAATATTCAGAGCAGTTTCAAAAATATGTTTCCAGTTTGATGTGGAATTATTTATTGAAAGTTATGCTAGTTCTTTGGGGTTGAGGATTCCACCTAAATATAAGCTCTTAGCCCCCTTCAAGGGGGCTTCCTCAAACCACCCGCTATGCGGGTGGTACTTGATTGTTCCTATTTCTATAAAACTTTACAAATTGAAATCAGCAATTATCAAAAGTGCTAACCAATGCTTACACTCGGAAAAAAGAAAGCTGCTCCGCTTCGCTACGCAACTTTCTTTTTCCGGTGAAGCAAGCGTTATAGAGTGGACCCATGGGTCCACTTTATTATTCGGGAAAAAGGACTATTACAAAGCACGGGTGACTCTTCCGATTATATCTGGATATCGCAACTTCAATCCCACAAACTGTTTCAATGGGCGTTCGAGAGAATAGCCAGTACTGTCGATCTATTGTTGAAGCAACACGAAGTCAGTAACGATATAGCTAATGGCATTTCTGAAAGTTATGGTAGGTTTCGAGATGTTGCCTTCTAACACGGCGCTCAACCTGAAGCAAAACATTTGGTTCTTTACAGGCCGGCTGGTTAAATTCAGGGTTCGGTGCATTATTCCAGTCTCTGGATTGTTTTGCTCAGGCTAGCTAGGCGTTAGAAGGCAAAGAACGTTCCAGTATGGTAATAAGACACTTTGGTAAATGTTCTACATGCGGTTTTTCGCATACACTGCGCATTAGCGTTGGCCATAATCCCTACCAAGAGCATCCGTTCAACTGCGGAGAGTGTGGAGAAGATATAACGGTTGGTATGGATGTTGATTTTGAGGCGCCAAGTGTTGATATTAGGCAAATCACAAATTGTGAGTTGGGCGAAGAAGAAGGACAAATTGTAAATTTACATCCTGAAGTTACGGTTCCAGAAGATCAAATACATGAAGATTTTGCGTTCCCATGGATGGAACATACCCGTGATATTTTAACTGCTCAAGAAAAACAAGCTGGTGGAAGCCTTGCATTTACAAGCGGTGAAAAGGCACTAGAATTCTTTAATGGCAACCAAACCCCAATAGATGGATGGGCAATTATTAAGAAATCGTGGTCTCTAATAAATCATGGAAGAATTACTCTTGGGCATAACCCCATAGAAAAATATAAAGACCACTATTTTGATTCACCTCATGAACTTAATTATGTGTTATTCCATTTTTGCACTAAATTTCTTAGTTCTGCTCGATATTTAATCTTTAAAGATGCAGCCAATTATTTAGAACAAATATACAAAAATCACCCTAGAGAATTTCACGAGTACAGAAAATTATATATAAGTGAGTTTCATTCAGATCACTTGTATAGATATTTTGAAGTAATGTCTGATTATTTCCGAGATTATTTAGAATTCAGCCAAACTCTTTTGTTTGTTCAAAATGGTTTACCCATCCCAGAGGGTGGCAAAGCAACATCATCAGCGTTTAGGCGGACAAAGATGTTTTATGGGAATACATTCGAGGCATTATCTACAAATGTTTCTGTTCTAGCATGTTTAAATAATATTGGCGAAGGAAGAGCACACGATGAATTCGAAAAGATGAACCTTAAGAAGTATTTAACTACAAATAAGGCCTTACGTGGGAACCATTTAAAGAAATAGCCCCTTTTCATGAGTATTTCCGTATTATTGATAGCACGCTTCGTAATGCCTCTCACCATGGAGCTATGAGGATAGAAGATAGTAGTGGTGTAATAACCTACAGAAGTGGGGGTACTGGTTCGCGTAGACGTATGACATATTCCAAATACTTATACAAGTGTAACGAAATATTCCTTCGTGTTATTGCGCTCCTAATGCTGGAGTTGTCAATTGCCTTCTAACGAATAAGGTTAGATTGTGTGAGTGAAGCGAACCACAATCTGAACCGTTTGTTGGACAAGCCCGTCGGTTATGATCCAGGTTCTCTATGAAAATATCTTTTTGAGTCTCGCTGCCTCTCAAGGCTTACGGTGACCCGCAAACCTCAAAATTCAGCGAATACGGTTGCTATTGCAGCAACGCGTGGCAAGAATGCCTTCTAGTGAGGCCAGTTCCGCCTATTTTACCCATTTTTTAAACAAGCGGATTCCTCAGCGTATATAATGTCAATTACTCTGGCCGGTCGGCGTCAATTATCTTGGCCGGTTTTTAAGTGTTGTTATTTATCTCATGTTTTTTCCCTCTGGTACTGGTAGGTTTTGTTGCCGGGGTTGGCGTAACGGAAGGAGCCCGTAGGGCGACTGGAGCATCCCTTTCAAGGTGCCATTTTTTTCTTTTTCTTTGCCGCAAGGAGTCTAGCAGTTGAGACATGTGGCTGCTTGGGAAATTGGTCACGTTTTGGCGGTGGCTTTTTCGGCCCACGACGGTGCTTTTTAAATTGGGATAATTTGACGTGATGAGCGAGTTGTAGGAGCACCTCAACCAATTCAGTCAGCGGAAGACTTTGAAATCCAACCCAGTACTCCGATGGCAAGGCGATCATCATGCCTTCATGGGTTCTGCCAATATGACCGGCTAAATAATAGCTGGAAACATCATTCTCGATGGTTTCTTCGCCGTGGACAGCCCGGAGCGCTGCTTTAACAACAGCCAATAGATTGTAGGCCACCAGGGCAATGCAAAATCCAAACAAGGCGGCTTTCGGATAACCCAAGGTGTTGATTTCCGAATGGAGATGAGCTTCCAATTCTTGAAACGCGGTTTCAATCGTCCAGCGCTTACGATACATCTCGGCGATCAGTCTGCCATCGGCGACTGATTTCGGTAGATTCGTCAACACGCAAATCTCATGCTCACCGTCGCGTGTCGCGGTATTCAGGCAAACCCGTATCCGACGATATTTCCGAACTCTCCCTGCCGTATCGGTGACCTCGATCCATTGCTCATAAATCTTTCCCGTCTCGGTGTTGCCCACATAACGTTCATCGCCGAGAGCCGTCCAAGGCATCGACGCATGTTGGCGGCAGATCAAAAAGCCACCACGATCAACAATTCCCGAGAGAAAGTCCCTGACACAAAAATTACGATCCATAATCCAGATATCCCGTGCCTGGACCGTCGATAATACCGTCCCCAGCAAGGCCCACTCTTGCGTATGCCCATCCTCGCAGGGGAACACATCGATGACCATCTCTAACGCGGGATCGTACACATTCAGTGATTTTCCTGGCAAGGGTCCAGCCTTAGTGTTTTGGAGCACCTGCAAACGATGTTCTGTCGCCTCGATACAGTTGCCATCCAGCACTTTGACACGATAGCCCGGTAACCACGGTTTACACGGGCCGCCTAAGGCTTCGATAATCTCCGTCATCTCTTGCGCGGTATCGTGAACCAGGGTAGCTGACGTAGAGGCTTCCAGTCCGTTCAGCTTGTTATAGACTGACGTGACCGAAACGCCAATCGTCTCGTCCGCACTTTGATAGGCATTGAAGACACAAGGGAACATTTTGAATACCACGCCATTCATCAATTCAAAAATGCTCGAAAACGACAACTCCCGCGTATATTGGTTAACCGCTGTTTTCTCAAACCATTGATTGAGCTTGTCCGGACTGAATATCCGTTCGAGCAGAATGTGAACGCTCACGGCGACCGGGCTTTTCTCTGTAAAACGCTGAAAAATGTCGTCGAATTTCATGTCTACCCCTCATCATCGAATATAAGTTCCCTTGATATTTTCCAGATGATTAAGGTGCTTGTCTACAACTATTTTCTATCCTATTGATATATCGTGTTTTATTTCACCTTGAAAGGGATGGGCGACTGGAGTTACGCCAACCCCGGCGGGCGCCGTTGGAGGTGCTATTTTTTGGCCATGGCGGCTTTTTTTCGGTAGCTTTGTCCGTGTAGTTCTATAATTGTCGCGTGATGGACCAGGCGGTCAATTGCAGCCACAGTCATCATGCTGTCCGCGAAAATCTGATCCCAGTCACTAAACGTTTGGTTGGCCGTGATGATAAGACTTCCCGTTTCATAGCGGTGGGCAATAAACTCAAACAATACCTGGGTCTCTCCATCACTGCGTTTAACGTAACCCAGATCATCCAGAATGATGAGTCTATACTTATCGAGCTCGGCAGTCGTGAGTTAACAGCGAGAAAAGCGGGGCAAAACTACCCTCTCCATCGTAGTATGTTTGATGAAAAATTTTGAAGATCGCAGAGAATTAGAGCATAGAACGCCTCATTCAGTTTAATCGTCATCTATTTCATCGGAAACAGCCATCAAGCGGGCACGGATCTGTTGAATCATGCCATTTTCCTCAAGTCGAAAGAATTGTTTGAGGAACAATGGCGCTAAAATTTGCTTGACGGTTTTCTCCGATGGCAAATCACGCGATTGAGTGCGAAGATAAAGCGAGTGCTCAGACCAAATCGTATCTTGATACTGGAGCGCAATCAATTGCATTAACCCCAAGGCAATGGAGGCACAGAGCACGAAGATTTCATAGGCTCGCCAGCACGCTTGAACGGTATGAATATCCTGGGGCTGTGGGGCTTTGAGAAGACGATTGGAAAAGGGGCGTCTAGAATGTTTTGGCAATTTTTTAGTCCAAAAACGAAATTTAAAGGCGCCGATCACATGCTTTAACATCGCGAACATGATTTCAATGCGGGTTCTAGCACAATACAGTTCAACGGCATCAATGGCTGACAGCGTTAAATCGGAACTCATTAGAACCATTGGGCCTTTTGAGGTGACGGCGAGAATAAATAACACCTGATCAGCGATGGGCCGCCATAACAGTGTAAGCGTCATAACCCGGATGGATTCGGTTTTACCGTAGACTTGACAGGTCACCTTCTCAAACAAATGAAGGTGGTCGAAGCATTCTCTTAAACACACTTTCTCGCCATAGAGCGGCTGAGGTCCGGGTCGAGAGGCGGGTTTCGGTGGCGCGGGGAAATAACCCACATAGCTATTCTTGGCTTTGACCAGCACCTCAACCCACCGCGCCTGATGCTGGATTGAATAATAGTGGCAAGCTCGAAATACGCCCCCGGTTGAAAAAAAGGCATCCAACACCAAATAACACAGACAGTGATTCGTCACCGCAAAATGAATCGCCATGGCCACCAAGCGGTCGGTGAGCTTGATCCGACATGGATTATCGCGCTCGTCGTTCAACCCTAAATGAGCCCATCCCTGATGAATTTGAAGCTGCAAAGGACAACAAAAACAAGCGGATAACGACCCGATCAAGATGCCAATGCTGCCCCAACATTGGGCCCGAAAATAGCCGGGTTTCGTTTGCGTCTCCGATGACTCGTGCATCGATACCACGCCGGGCATCTTGCGTCCATCTTTGATCACCGCGGTATGGTCACCCAGAAGTATCGCTCGTCCAGCTACTTCAACGGATTTTCCTTGGCGATTCACAAAATCTTGCCAAGCATCGAGCAACGCCCCATAGACATACGCTTTGGATCTAAAAAAACGGAGCAAGCGGTAATAACCAAGTTCATCTAATAGCCAGAAACGATACAACGACGTCACGCCGATCATTTCTCCTGCCCCCATAAATCCAATCACAATGGCGCAGAACAACAACCAAGTACTCGATCTGGAAAAAACGCTTTGAAAGCTTTCTAAACTCTGAGAAATATACTGTTGCACGGGGTCTCCTCCTTCCATCTGTACTTCTACAAAGAAAAGAAGGATCCGTGTTTTTTTAGCAAATGTCTAGTCGTAATTATCGATTTCTATTTTCTACACTACTCATCTTTTATGAACACCAGTGGGCAATCTTAAAGCGCAGAGCTATCAATGGGTGATAAGACTTTCTTCCGTTGGTCGAGGTGACACATCGAAAAAATGAATTCAGGGCCTGAATAGTTACGTCAAATCGGATAGAACTCGTGACTGACGAGTTATCGAGTTTGTGTAGGTGACTTTCCAGGCAATACCCGTCTCTGGCGCGTTGCAGCTCTTGCACCAATGCGGTTGCTGGGTAATGCCGTACACGCACGCCTTGTTCTATCAGTCGTGCTCCGATAGCACAGGCCGGGTGCGTTTTGCCCAGGCCACTCGCGCCAAACAACAAAAGGTTCCATGCCTGTGATATCCAGTCAACGTTGTTAGACAGTGCCTCGATTTGTGCACGGTTTATGCCTTTATCCTGGTCAAAGTCGAAGCTGGGCAGCGTTTTCCCAGCGGGCAGTTTTGATTCTTTGTGGTAGCCGGCCAATCGCCGGGAATGACGATGGGTGATTTCCAGTTCACACAATGCACTGAGAAATTGCTCATGGCTCCATTTCCGTGCTTTGTCACTGCTGGCAAGCTCCGCCCAGTGGCGGCCAATGGTTGCAAGCCTCAGCTCTTTGAGCATGACCGGTAAGCTTGTACAGGTAGACATTAGCATGCTCCCGAAGAGCTGAGCAGCGCCTCATAGTCGTCCAGGGCGTGTTGTTCGACGTCAACGCTGGGGTGTGGCTGCGCTTTTCCCTCAAATCGTTTTTCTAGCGTGCACACGCCTGGCAAGTCGTCCGGCTCCGCTCGTTTCATCAGGTATTCACCGAGTGTCTTCTCGCAATCAGCTCGTGCGGCCAATGCCAGTATACCCACCATCCATTTACAGGCCGCTCGTGGTTCCATGCGTTCATCGGCGATTCGCCACAGTTTCCGGTAATTGTCGTTTGGCAGAAGGTCATCGCGCAACATGGAGTACCGAAAGGCTTGTGGCTTTTTCGCCAAGTTGCCGATCAGATGACGATAGTCGATCTGACGGGCTCGCTCACGGCCTTTGGGATGATGATTGCGCGGCAACTCCAGTACCGCACTGGACCCTAAATAACCTTTGAGATGATCATCATAAAGATGAATGCGCAACCTTGAACCGACCAGTCGGGAGGGCACCGTATAAAGCACTCTCTTGACCTCGATAGTGCCGGTGCTGCTGACAGCGGCAATGCACTCGGTGTAATCGGCACTGCGATGACAGGGCAGTGCGCCAAGAGATGCCCGTTCCACCTTGATCCGGTCCTGGTGGCGTCGGTTGATGCCATCCGTTACCGTGTTCAGAAACGTCTGATAGTCGCTGAGGGTATCAAAATCACGTGACCCACGAAGCAATAAGGCTTGTTCGATACGCCACTTGAGATGCCCGTGTGGTGACTCGACGGAGTCATTCTCGTGGCCACGTCCTCGGTTATTTCGCGTCGCTTTCATGCCATAGTTCTGGCACAGATCGGCGTACCGTGATGTGATGTCCTTTTTCTCGTCTTGATCCAGGTTCTTGAAGGCCGCGGATAGGCTGTCCGTTCGGTGTTCCTTCGGGCTGCCACCCAGGCGCCACAGCGCTTCTTGTAATCCCGTCGCCAGGGCCGTGAAGCTTTCTCCGCCCAGTACCGCCATCGCGTAACACCATCCGGAAAAGGCCAACCTGAAATGGTAAATCAAGTGTTTGAGTGGCTTGTTGCCTAGAGTGATCGCCTCACTCTTTAGCTGAGTGAAATCAGACAAGCCCTGCAGACCCGGTGGGTGTTCTTGCAGATATCGGGGTCAGGTCTTTGATTTATGATTCGTGAAATCAAGGGTCAGTCAACTTGATCTTAATCCAAAAGTCAAAATCACCTAACAATCGGCTAAACTTGACCCAAGACCATTTGGTTCTTTAATAAAATGTAGAGATAAAAGTAATTATGAAGTCTTATTTAGCTTCATCGTATGGTCTTGGGCAAGTTAGCAAGGCGTTGGGCACAAATATAGGAGGCTACCAATTGGGTGCTTGGACGGACTGGAGAAAAATAGCGGACTATGGCAATTGGTATGATGAATTACTCGATTGGGATGGGCCTGCCGTGTACGAGCTGGCTATAGGTGGACCGCGTGGCGGGGACCTTGAGATTGGTTATGTAGGAGAAACGAGCAACGAGAAGCAGCGAATCGTTGCATATGCATCGCATGGTTCTCATTTATCAAAAATAATTGACTCGCACCTAAAGGACGATCGGCACCTCTATTACAGAGCGCAAGCAAAAAAATCCAAAGAGGAAGCTGTTCTAATGCAAAACAGACTTCTGTCGGGTTATGACTACGCCTGGAATATTCAACTTAATAGTTAGTAGGCAAGCAATTGTGCCCAACATGGCGGTCAACCTGAAGCAAAACCCTCTGTTTCTTCAAGGGTTTTTGTGTCATTCAACTTCAGTGACTTCGCTAAAGTCTCTGGAAGGGTTTTGCCCAGGTTAGCTAAACGTTCGGTATGATATTGGGCTCGGGATAAGAGCATAATAATTGGTGTTGAAATGAAAAAGCGGAAGCTTCTTCAGAAGCTACTATCAGGCCCAAAGAATATTCGCTTTTCCGACGCAGTAGCATGTGCCGAAGCTTGTGGTTTCAAGCTAGACAGGGTCAACGGCAGGCATCACATATTCTCACATCTTGATATTCCAGAACTACTGAATCTGCAAAATGTCAAAGGAAAAGCTAAACCATATCAAATAAAACAGCTTCTACAATTGATAGAAACCCGCAATCTCCAAATGGAAAGAGAACAATGAAAGACTATCATATTAATATTTTCTACAGCGAAGACGATCAAGGATATATTGCCGATATTCCAGATCTAAAGAGCTGTTCCGCATTTGGAGAAACCCCAGGGCAAGCATTAGAAGAGGTGTTGGTTGCAAAAGAAGGCTGGCTGGAGTCAGCAAAAGCCAACGACAAGCCAATCCCTATGCCTGAGTATAAGCCGGTAATTTATCAGGTGGCGTAAAACTGCCTAACGAATAAGGTTAGATTGTGTGAGTGGAGCGAACCACAATCTGAACCGTTTGTTGGACAAGCCCGTCGGTTATGATCCAGGTTCTCTATGAAAATATCTTTTTGAGTCTCGCGGCCTATCAAGGCTTACGGTGACCCGCAAACCTCAAAATTCAGCGAATACGGTTGCTATTGCAGCAACGCGTAGCAAGAATGCCTTCTAGTGAGGCCAGTTCCGCCTATTTTACCCCTTTTTTAGACAAGCAGTCTTGTCCAATATGAAATGGCCCTGAAGAGGGGGGTAATTTCTAACGTGAAATGGCCCTGAAACCGAGAACAGATCATAAATTGAGGTTAACTTACGCTTCAGAAGTGTCAAGGAGATTCCTCCGCTACGCTACAAACTCCTCCTTGACACCTCTTCCGCTCCAGTTAAAAGGTTATTCATGATCTGTTCCCAATTTCAGGGCCATTTATAGATTGGAATAGACTCAAGCGGGTTCCTCAGCGCTATACACTGAATTTAAATCCATCCGCAGGGGTGATAGCGTTTACATGATCAATGGCTCCAGCGTATGATCATGTCGGTACCGCCACCTTCCATGGGAACAGCGGAGGAACCCGTGTTTTGATAATCTTCATCGGACCACCGCAACACCGACAGGTCAGTGTGGGTCGTTTTCTAAGCCATGCCAATGCTCGGCCTAGATCCAGTTTGAGTAAATACTGAAGCAACTGTATCGAGTGTTTGCTATTGGGGTGCAAAAAACCGAAATTCCTAGCCCGTCTAAACCTTTTGGGTAGGGCATGCTGGAGGATCAACCACAAAAATTGCGGGCCGGAAACGGTCTTAAGCTCAATCTGCTGGGTCTTGCTGTTTTGGTAGCGAAAAGTCACTCGACCCGCCTCGCAAGCGACAATATCCTTTTCCTGGATCACGCCGCGATAGAGGTAACGACCCAGATAGATCAACGCCTTCTCACCGGAGCCGACCGATTTGCAGTCCACGACCCACTCTTCAGGGTGTCTAGCCGGTAGCACAAGCTCTGCCTGAGTCATGGCTTCAAGCATCTTGGCGCGAAACACTTTGGCCAGTGCCTGATGGTTGAACAGGTAACCGCTCTTGGTTTTGATCTTGCTTTTGGTTTTGATCTTGTTTTTGACTTTAGGCTTGTTTTTCTTGGTTCGCCAAAGTTTATTCAACGCATCAATCGCCGCTGCGGGCATGATCATATGCACATGGGGATGAAAATCCAGACAGCGAGAATGGGTGTGTAAAACAGCAATAGCGCCCGGAATCCCCTGAAGCTGTTTGTCGTTTTGACTAAAGGTTCGCAGTGTATCCCAACAGCATTGGATCATCGTCGAATACATCTGGCGTTGATGTGACCAAGCCAGGGGTCTAAACTCGGCGGGCAACGTGAACGTGACCCAGAAATACTCGGCAGGCACCTGTTTCTTGAGTTGTCGCTCCAACCACTGTTGGCTTTCGTGGGATTGACAGTGTGGGCAGTTGCGGTGTCCGCAGGAATGCGGCACATAGGTTTGGCGTTCACAGGCGTCACAGCCCACCAACATTTTGGGGCTTTGCCGGGTCCGGCAAATCTCCATGGCGGCGAGTGCCTTGCGATGAGAGGGCAGAAGCTGCCCTGCATATTGCGCCAGAAACTCGGTGCCAAAAGTCTTAATGATCGATGATAACAGTATCATTTGACCCTCCCCCATTGGATGGAGAAGCCATTCATCAGATCATTGATCAGGGTCTTTGTGTGAAGGTTTGTACTGGCTGTCAGGTGGGTATATTTGGCGGTGGTTAAGAGGCTCCTATGGCCAAGGATTTTTTGCACCTCAAGTAAGTCAACACCCGATTCAATCAGATGGGTGTGTGGACCTTCCGCTTTTTTGCTGCGCTCATTTTTTCTCTTTCCTCATTGACAGCGCACAGCTTAAACTACTGTCTTAAAACCGGGGTCCACTATAGTTTTCTTAAAGTCGTGCCATTAGGCTAAAAACCTTCGTTTTTCGGAGATTGAGCCGGAACCACCCAAAAACCCGCAAAAGCGGGTTTTTTTATCTCTCAAAACTGTATTTTGAAACTTCCCTTGATATTGTCGCGATACTTCTGGATGTTAGTATCACATAACGTCCTTTATGTGATACTAAAAGGGATCAACGATTAGGCAAGAAAAAACATATAAACTTGCCTTTTATGTGGAAATGATGGGTCTAATCCGAATAGCGGTCCCTGCAGTGGCGATTCAATACACTTCATTAAGATAGTTCCTTCACCTCAAACATCGAATTCCACACTTGGTGGCCAACCTGTTCTCCTCGACGTTCGAATTTTGTTTGAGGCCGGTCTCTCAATAAATGCTTGAATCCACATTCCTTCGATACATCGGTGAAATAGCCCGACTTACCGATAACCAAATCAATCTGATCGGCATAGTGCTTCCAATCCGTCGCAACGTGAAAGAGTCCTTTCTTTTTTAATTTTTTGGCAATTAATTCGGCGAAACATGGGGTCACCAACCTGCGTTTGTGGTGTTTTCTTTTGGGCCAAGGATCCGGAAAAAAAAGGTTGATTCCGGTTAATGTACCGTCAGCTATACGATGTTCAAGAATATTAAGCGCATCGTCTAGAAATATTTTTACATTCTGTATTCCGCGCCGCTCAAGCATCAACATTAGATGACCTACCCCCGAAACATAAACATCGACGCCTAAATACTGGAAGTCCGGATGTTTCGAAGCCATCTGAACCAAAGATTCACCATTTCCGAAACCAATCTCTAAGATGATAGGTCTCCCATCCAATCCAATCGGTGATCCATCGACATTCTCGGAACATTCGAGGCCATATTTGCTCCACAACCGATCCAGTGCCTCCCGCTGTCCCGAGGTAACCCGTCCTTGTCGGCGAACGTAACTACGAATGCGGTAGGGCGATGTAACATTAGCTAAACTCATGGATTTCAGGTTTTAATATATATCCCCCTTACGACAGCCCCTCAATTGGCGACGATGCCGAGGCAAAACGTCTCCTGGGCATTCGACCGGCTAGAAAGGCTTTGCGCCCGGCTTCGATGCCTTTTTTCATTGCGGACGCCATCAGAATGGGATTTTTTGCTTCAGCAATTGCGGTATTCATCAATACACCGTCACACCCAAGCTCCATTGCAATGGCTGCATCCGAAGCAGTGCCCACACCCGCATCAACCAAAATCGGAACATTGGCGTTTTCAATTATCGTCAAAATATTATAGGGATTGCGAATCCCCAAGCCCGACCCGATAGGAGCAGCCAAGGGCATGACCGCGATGCAACCAAGCTGTTCTAAACGCTTGGCGATAATCGGGTCGTCATTGGTATAGACCATGACGTCAAAACCCTCTTCCACAAGGACTTCGGCTGCTTCCACCGTTGCGGTAACATCAGGGAAAAGGGTTTTATCGTCACCCAGAACCTCAAGTTTGACCAATTTGCGCCCCTCAAGAAGTTCCCGAGCCAATCTACAGGTTCGAATGGCATCTTCGGCGGTATAGCAACCTGCTGTGTTTGGAAGTATGGTAAATTGATCGAGCGGAAGGAAATCCATCAAATTGGGTTCGCCCGCATCTTGCCCAATGTTGGTTCGCCTCAGGGCCACGGTGACTATTTCAGCACCACTGGTTTTAACGGCCCGCTGGGTTTCTTCAAAGTTCTTGTACTTACCGGTCCCGACAAGCAGTCGGGATCCATAGGTTTGGCCCGCGATAATCAGCGGGTCATCAGCCTGTCCTCCACCGATTGCATGAACAATTTCTATGCGATCGCCTTCTTTTAATTGGATGGCTCCGAGCTGATTTCGGGTAATGATGGTCCGATTTAATTCGACCGCAATTCGCTTACCGGTCAAATTGAGTTCATCAATCAGCTTGGCTATCGTCAAATTTTCAGAAAGGTTACGGGGGTCACCGTTAACACAAATTTGCATCGTTATGTGCCGATATAACTCTATGTCAAATAAGTGTTCCGTTCACGAAGACAAGGAATAGGGTTTTTCCCTTATCTGCCTTTCCCTACCTCCGAATCCTCGATTCCTAGTTGCTGAGAATGGAGGCACATTAACGAAATCCGCTGATGACATTTACGATGCACCTACCAGTCTTTGCACCTTAAAACGCCGTTTTTTTACAGCTTCGGCTAGCTCGTACAAAAGCGGAACACTATCTTTCCACGATAAACAGGCATCGGTAATACTTTGTCCATAGGTCAATTCTTCACCTGATACTACTTTCTGATTGCCGGCCATTAGGTGGCTTTCAATCATGACTCCCATAATACGACTTTCGCCCGCAGCGATCTCGGAAGCAATATGTTTGCCTACGATTATTTGCTTTTTATGTTGCTTCTCGCTATTAGCATGACTGAAATCAATCATTATATTGGGTCGTAGTCCAGCTGCTACCAACTCATCGGCCGCGGTATTGACACTTTCCACGTCATAATTAGGCTTTTGGCCTCCACGCAAAATAAGATGGCAGTCCGCGTTTCCGGTGGTCGCAAAAATAGCTGAATTTCCGGTCTTGGTGAGCGATAGAAAATGATGGGGACATTTTGCCGCGCCGATGGCGTCGACGGCAATTTTCACGGATCCATCCGTGGCGTTTTTAAACCCCACCGAACACGATAGACCGGAGGCAAGTTCACGGTGGACCTGGCTTTCAGTGGTACGGGCGCCAATTGCCCCCCAAGCGATCAAATCCGTTACATACTGCGGAGTCACTAGATCAAGATATTCCGTTGCCGCGGGCATGCCCATTTCGTTTAGGTCCAACAACAATCTTCGAGCAAGCCTCAGACCTTTGTTGATGTTGAAACTTTGATCAAGGTCGGGATCGTTAATCAATCCTTTCCAACCGACCGTTGTTCGTGGTTTTTCAAAATAGACGCGCATGATAATATCCAAATCGTTCCGCAGTTCATCCCTAATCAGCGCCAATTTACTGGCATATTCACGCGCCGCGTCAGGATCATGGATAGAACAGGGCCCAACAATAACCAGCAATCGACCATCCTGACCCGAAAGAATCTGTTGTATCTGTCGACGAGCATCAAGGGTTGTCTTAGCTGCCGCCCCGGAAATGGGCAATTCCTTATGGATTTGTTCCGGAGACGCAACTTCTTTGATGCCGGAAATCCGTAAATCTTCTGTAATATATTTATTTTTCATGGAAATGACGTTCGCTGCTTTTATTTTAGTTTGATCGCTGGTTAAGCCCATATTGAGAAATTGGGTAAATAGGAATCATGGTATCACTTTTTTGAAGAAATTAGCTAACCCATGGAAGTAGCGGCCTGAAAACATTCTTTAAACATAGGAAAACGAAACATATGGTGTATCCATAGGCTCTACAGATCTATAATGGCCTTTTTTAAAAGGGTAAAACCAGTTTCGTATCTCCTTCTGAAAATATGGGATCCGTTTAGATTTCCTCCATTTGACTTTCGATCCACGCTTTCGCTTCCCGGTTAATTTCGCTTGCCGATTTTCCTTTGCTTTCGATTATTGGTCCAATCCGTACTTGAATTACTCCAGGATATTTTAAAAAGCTGTTTCGTGGCCAGAATTCTCCGGCGTTGTGAGCCATGGGAACAACGGGACAACCCGATTTATGGGCTAGCAACGCACCACCTCCGCTATATTTCATTTTTTGTCCGGGCGCGACCCGTGTTCCTTCCGGGAAAACAACAACCCAAGCGCCTTTGTTAAGTCGTTGCATACCCTGATCGACGAGTTGACGTAAAGCCTGCTTTTTTAATTGACGGTTAATGGAAATAGGTTCACAGGTGGCCAGCGCCCATCCGAAAAACGGTAGCCGTAATAGCTCGCGTTTTAAAATAAATACCATCGGTGGAAAAATCTTCTGTACGGCGATGGTTTCCCATGCGGATTGGTGTTTGGAAAAGATTATCGCCGTCCGTTGCGGAATGTGTTGCAATCCTTTCACTCTAAACCCGAGCCCACAGAAAAATTTCAGCATCCAAAGAACGATCGTCACCCATAACCCTGACAAATAGGTATACCGAAAAAAGAAAGTCGAAAACGGAAAGGATAGGATCATCAAGGGAGCGATAAACAAAGTGGTCATCGCCATACCGACAAAGAAAATTGTCGAGCGAATGTAGACCAGCGGTTTATTTCCTGGATACGATGTATTTTGCCGCGTCATAAAGATCCTCAAAAACAGGTACCCGAATGGATGGATTATTTTGCCAAGTTTTAGCGCCCTTGCCGGTTTTGACCAAAATGGGTTGCGCGCCAACCGCTACAGCCGCCTCTATATCTTTTAAGGTATCGCCGACAAATGGTATGTTCTTCAACGCGACTCCTTTGTCTTGAGCGAATGTCTTCAACAAACCGGGACGCGGTTTTCGGCAATCGCAACCCTCATCGGGTCCATGTGGGCAAAAATAAATACTTTCGATTTCCCCACCTTCGGCTTCAACCAAACGATGCATTTTGGCATGCATCAGCGATAAGGTTCCAAGGCTGAAAAGCCCACGCCCCAAACCCGATTGGTTGGTAATCACCACGATTTTATAGCCATTTTTGTGCAATAACGCTATAGCCTTGGGGCTACCCGGGATAGGCTCCCACTCCTCAGGTGATTTGATATACGCATCGGAATCCTTATTAATGACCCCGTCGCGATCGAGCATGATGTAGGGCAAAACATGATCCCTCATAGGTTTGTTACTGGTAACCGTTATTGAAGCTTGGAAATATCCGCGATTCCCAAAAACAGTGTTTCGATCAGGGTCAAAAGTCCTAAGCGGTTTCGGCGAAGCACCGGATCCTCCGTCATCACCATAACATTATCAAAAAAAGCATCAACCGAATCCCTAAGTTCGGCAAGCCGAGTTAAAGCGCGGGTGTAATCACGGGATTGCAAAAGTGGTTGGAGGTCACTTTCGGCTTTGCGGGATGCTTCGAATAATGCCCGTTCCTCGGATTCCACCCATACTTCCTGATTGATTTCTTTAATCGGCAAGGTTTCGGATTTTTTCAAAATATTACGAATGCGCTTATTCGCGGCCGCTAAACTCTCGGCTTCGGGCAGCAAACGAAACTCCCTAACCGCCTTTAGGCGCAGCTCGAAATCCAGAGGTCGCGGTGGAACTACACCGGCCACGGCCGCGAATTCATCGGGCCGGTAGCCTCTATCCAGGCAGTAACCTTTTTGACGGTCGACAAAAAAATCAAAAACCGTTTGCGGCAGTGTTTCCCGATTAAAGTCGTGGGAAAACAAGCTAAGACTCAATTCAATCAATTGGCGTAAATCCAAGTCGAGTTCTTGCTCAATAACAATCCTTAGTACGCCCAGAGCGGCCCGGCGTAAAGCATAGGGATCTTTGTCGCCGGAAGGAATCAACCCAGCGCTGAAAATTCCCGTCACGGTATCGATTTTCTCCGCCAAGGCAAGTATCCGGCCGGTTTGGGTCTCGGGTAATTTCCCCCCCGACTGTTTGGGCAAATATTGCTCTTCAATGGCGCCAGCGACTTCCGGAGGCTCTCCATCGGCGATAGCGTAGTAACGCCCGATGATGCCCTGCAGACTTGGAAATTCCCTTACCATGTCGGTCAATAGATCCGATTTTGCCAATAAAGCCGCGTGCTTAACCAACGCCGGATCGACCTTAAGATTTTCAGCGATGCATTCCGCCAGACGTTGAACCCGGCGAGATTTATCGGCCAAAGTGCCCAATTTTTTCTGAAATACGATTCCGGACAGCAACTTTACCCGACTGGCGAGACTATTTTTTCGATCCTGGTTCCAAAAAAACTCCGCATCGGCGAGGCGTGGCCGGATAACACGCTCATTTCCGTGTTTTACACTCTCCGGTTGGTGACTGTCCAGATTACTGAAGGCAATGAAATAGGGTAACGGATTTCCATGGGGTCCTTTGACCGGGAAATACTTTTGGTTACTCTGCATCGTGGTCATCAACACTTCCGAAGGAAGTTCCAGGTAGCGCTTTTCGATGTTCCCGGTCACCGCGACAGGCCATTCCACCAAAGCTGTTATTTCATTTAACAGGCCCTCTTCAATGTGTGCCGTGCCATCGACAGCAGTTGCCGCATCAAGTGCTTGTCGATGAATACTGCTCCGCCGCTCCTCGAAATCCACCATGACCTTGCCTTTGTCCGATAATAGTTCAGGGTAATCCGAGGGCATACCAATACAAAGGGGTTGGGGATGATGAAAACGATGGCCGCGACTGTGTCGACCTGCCGCGATACCTAAAATATTCGCATCGACCACTTGATCACCGTAGAGAAGCACAATCCAATGCACCGGACGCACAAATTCGATCTTAGAATCGCCCCAGCGCATTCTCCGGGCGATAGGTAATGCAGCTAAACTCCGGGTAAATATCGTGGGAATCAGATCAGTTGCAGCCTGACCTTTTATACTCTGGTGAAAACACAGCCATTCACCCTTATCGGTTGTGAGTGTGTTCAGTTGATCCACGGAAGTTCCACAGCTTCGGGCGAAGCCTTCCGACGCACGGGTAGGCGTTCCGTCTTCATTAAAGGCTGCTTTAAGCGCCGGACCTCGTTTTTCCAGGGTCTTATCGGGTTGTTTGCTTTCCAGATCCCGAATCAGTAATGCCAAACGCCGAGGCGTGGCAAAAACGTTTATTCGACCGTGCTTCAGGTTCGCTTTGGCTAGCTCGGAAACCACTTGATCATGCAAGGCATTCCTGAGCGTTAACAACGAATTCGGCGGAAGCTCCTCGGTACCCAATTCAAACAACAGATCACTTGGAGGCTGTCCGAGGATAGGAGTCGTAGCGAGGGAAAGCTGATTTGAGTCTGATTTTTTCATTATTTGAGGCGAATATTAGGCATATTTAACGAAAAGAATGGGAAAATCAGGCCAAATCCAGCTTTTCCGCAGTAGGCTCTCTATTATCGGATAGCCTCCTCGTATCACCCATGGTTTTCCCCGATTTCGTTTTTCAACAAAGGAAAACCCAGACTTTCACGCCGTTGGTAATACGTTTGCGCCACCGCTTTCGCCATATCCCTGACCCGTAATATATAACGCTGCCTTTCGGTCACCGAAATCGCATGCCGGGCATCGAGCAAGTTGAAAACATGGGCGGCTTTTAAGACGAATTCATAAGCGGGCAAAGATAAATCCTCGGATATCAATTTATGGCACCCCTTTTCATAGTTATCGAAACCATGAAACAGAAAATCCACATCGGCGTGCTCAAAATTAAACGCCGACATCTCCACTTCATTCTGGTGAAAAATGTCACCGTAGGAAACATCCCCATGGTTTGTGCGTGACCACACTAAATCGTATATGCTCTCAACGCCTTGCACATACATCGCGATACGTTCGAGTCCGTAGGTGATTTCACCGCTCACGGGCTTGCAATCAAGTCCACCTACTTGTTGAAAATAGGTGAATTGGGTGACTTCCATCCCGTTCAGCCAAACCTCCCAGCCTAAACCCCAAGCGCCTAAGGTGGGTGATTCCCAATTGTCTTCAACAAATCGCACGTCGTGCTCAAGCAAGTCAAAACCGAGGTGGCGCAACGAACCTAAATAAAGATCCTGAATGTCCCTGGGAGACGGCTTAAGCAATACTTGGAACTGATAATAATGTTGTAACCGGTTCGGATTCTCTCCATAACGTCCATCGGTGGGTCTCCGTGAAGGTTGGACATAAGCCACGGCCCAAGGCTCGGGACCGATTGCCCGCAAAAACGTGGCCGGGTGAAAGGTACCCGCTCCTACTTCAATGTCCAAGGGTTGCAACAGCACACAACCTCGTCCCGCCCAATACTCCTGCAGGGCCTGAATGAGCCCTTGAAAAGTGCTAAGGTCGTAATTGGAAATAGTTGAATCCGGCACGCTGAAATATTTATGAAAAAAAGCTAATAATTATATAGCACCTGAATCCGTGACTCCAATTCGGACCACCGAAGCTGCTTAGAAAAATGGTGTACTACGTAACCCCCTTGAACCATGCCAATTTCTTGTGGAGACTGACCACGGTTCCTACGATAACAAGTGTCGGGGCTTTGACATTAGACGATTGGACGATCCCCGGCAAAGTGTCCAAAGTCCCCGTGATGACCCGTTGGTTTGCGGTTGTCCCCTGTTGAATCAGCGCAGCCGGAAGACCGGGACTGCTCCCATGTTCAATCAAGGATTCGCAGATCTGTTCGAGTCCCGTCAGCCCCATGTATATAACCAAGGTTTGGCGCTCAATCGTTAATCGTTTCCAGTCCAGCTTTACGATCCCGTCTTTGGCATGGCCTGTAACAAAAACACAGGATTGGGCATGGTCACGGTGGGTTAAGGGAATCCCCGCGTAGCTGGCGCAGCCGGAGGCCGCCGTGATTCCAGGAACCACTTGAAAACTAATGCCCTGGTCCATAAGCGTCTCAATTTCTTCCCCCCCCCGGCCGAAAATAAAAGGATCACCTCCTTTTAAACGAACCACACGTTTTCCGGATTTAGCCAAACGAGTAAGAACGGCGTTAATTTTCTCCTGATGCATGGAATGTTGATTCTGTTCCTTACCGGCGTAAATCATTTCGGCGTCACGTCTAACCAGGGATAATATTTCAGTGGAGACCAGGCGATCGTATACCACCACATCGGCGTTTTGGATTAAGCGCAACGCCCTTATTGTCAGTAGATCTGGATCCCCGGGACCCGCGCCAACCAGATATACTTCTCCCATCGCTGGTTCTAATTTGGATTCGGCTTCTATGGCTATCTCCAATTGGGTTTCGGCCTCGCTTTGGCGGCCAGCGAAAACCAGTTCCGATACTTTCCCCTGGACTACCTTTTCCCAAAAATGCCGACGTTGATCGGTGTTTTTTATTTGTTGTTTCACACGCGTTCTAAAAAGGCCACAAATACTAGCCAGATTTCCGTATTGGTGAGGAATTAACGTCTCCAGACGATGACGAAGCAAACGGGAAAGAACAGGAGAGGCGCCTCCGGTTGAAATTGCCGCGATGACTGGAGAACGATCGATAATCGCCGGAAAAATAAAACTGGATAAGTCGGGATTATCGACAACATTGACCAAAATATTTTGGTTTCGAGCATGGTTAGCGACGTCGGAATTAACCTTCGAATTATCGGTAGCCGAAATCACCAGGAAAAAGCCGTTGATATCCTCGGGTAAAAATGGTTTTTGTCGATGGGTGACCCGCTTATCGAATTCTTGAAATGCTGGATGTAGCGCCGGAGCAACCACCGTAACTTTTGCGCCTGCGTCGAGCAGTACGGCCACTTTGCGAGCGCTGACCACGCCACCACCGACAACCAGGCAGGGTTGATCAGTAAGTTGCAGAAAAGCAGGCAGGAAGTCCAAGATAGAAAATCAAATTCGATATGTAACTATTCATCTCACCCCCGTTTAGCTCCATTGGTATGGTGCAAGTTAACTTCGGTATTTCCTTTAGAACACTTTAACAGAACTCCAGCTCTTCCGTCTCCAGGTTAAGCCGACGGTAGAAACAGCTCCGACGGGGTGAATTACTATTGGGATCGCGAGTATGGCAGGCGCCTGATCCCTGGCGTTCGACGCGGTAAATCAAGGCATCCTGATCGCAATCGGTTAGGATCTCGATAATCTTCAGGAAATCGCCCGAGGTTTCCCCCTTGGTCCATAGTTCATCCCGTGATGTGGACCAGAAAGTAGCCATGCCGGAACTCAGGGTTTTTTTCAGAGCCGCTTCGTTGACATAAGCCTGCATGAGAATATGTCCATCACTAATTTCCTGAACGATTGCGGGCACAAATCCATCGCGTTTATCAAAATCAATGAGCAATTCATTGCTCTCTTCCAATCGTTTTTTATTCACGGATCAAACCTAAATGACTTATTAATTTTCCTCATTTCTCACGCCCCTACCATCTCTTGACTGAACACCTTGGGTACTGGTATGGGAACAATACCATCGACTCCCAATCTAAGTAGCCGCGGCGCCAGGATGTTGAGTTCCGATTCCTTTATTACGACCGATACGCTGCACCAAGCCTTGTCCACCACCGGGCTTACCGTCGGCGAAACCACCGCCGGCAGCATCGTTTCCACCTGCTTCAACACCCTCGTGGGCACATCCATGAATACCATATAAATTGGTTCTTTCTCGGCTCGGAGCACCGCTTCAATGCAGATGCGTAAATCTTCCATTTTCTCCCGTTTGACCGAGTCTTTCACCGACTCAGGGTTCGCGAGAAGCTGAGGATTGGATGTGAACAATTCAGCGACAATAATATTACCATTGGCGCGTAGCGTATCCCCAGTTTCGGTGATATCGGTGAAGGCGTCCGATTCACCCATCATTACCTTGGCCTCGGTTTTACCTTCGCTTGGCAAAATATCGATATTCTCCACACCGTATTCCTCCTTCATTCGACGGCGTGTCAGATTAGGCAACTCGGTGGCAATAGTTCGGCCCGCGCAATCCTCGGGGGATTTGATACCCGATTCGGGGCGCGTCGCCAACACAAGACGGGATGGCTGGTTAGTCCGTTTGGAGAAAATGAAGTTGCCCAGAACTTCGAGTTCCCGATCCATACCAACTTCATACACATAATCCTTCCCGGTAATACCACAGTCGACGATGCCCTTGCGCACTTTCTCGGGCATTTCCTTACGGTCCAGCACGCGAAATACGACATTGTCATCAAATGGCGTAGTTACCTCGTATTGACGCCCAGGAGTCAAGGGATGCCCGGCCTTCGCCAATAACCGAAGAACCTGATCGTGCAGGCTGCCCGAAGGAATCCCAAAATAGAGTACATTATTGTCTTTGCCGAATGTCATATTTTAACCTTGGAAATAAGTACCTTGCGAACGAAAAAAGAGCGGAAACCATGGATCTGCACCTTCCTTAGCGACGACGGGCATTTTGCCAGGAAAAGAGTGAAAGTTCTATCCAGAAATTAAAATTTCCGACTTCTTTTGGTATAACGTGCGAAGATCAAAACTCAATAGATATAATTTGGCAATCCCAGGGGTCTGTCCGAGAATAGCTTGATTTACCGCGGGAAAAGCCCTTTGACAGGTCTAACCGATAAGCAAATTCCATATATTTCGCTTTGCGGAATTCGTTATTGCTTGGCTTCGCCGGAACAAGTATTCATTGCCAACCCGGAATAAGCAGGGCACCAGCTTAAATATGCGGACCCGATTAACGCAATACCGAACAATAATAAAAACGCATTGGCAGTAAATAGGGATATACACACAAAACCGGTGCCGATCCCATAACGGATTTTTTGGTCTTTTTCCCCTACATTGTGTTCGAATTTGATTCGCTTAAAACTAAAGTCCATACATTCTCCTCATTCAGCCTCTTGGCATTATACACCCTGGCGAATTCTGATAGCGCCCAAATTTTCGACCAGTATCTCAAAATCGTTTCCATACAGCGGTCTAAGAATCCGGTAGAATATTTTGATGGATGTCACTTCGATAATCGATTCCCTCAACGAAGCTCAACGGAAAGCGGTTAATGCGCCATCTTCGTCCATGCTGGTGTTGGCTGGCGCTGGCAGCGGAAAAACCAGGGTATTGGTCCACCGTATTGCCTGGTTGATCCAGGTCGAAGGTGTATCGCCTCATGGCCTCTTGGCTGTTACATTCACCAATAAAGCCGCCAAGGAAATGCGGGGTCGAGTAGAATCACTATTACGTTTTTCCGCTCAGGGAATGTGGATTGGCACATTTCATGGTCTGGCGCACCGGTTGCTTCGCTATCATGTGCAAGACGCCGGGTTGCCGACAACATTCCAGATTCTTGACTCCGACGATCAATATCGAATGATTCGCCGGTTAATGAAATCCCTGAATTTGGATGAGGCGCGTTGGCCGCCCAGACAAGCCCAATGGTTTATCAATGGACGGAAGGACGAAGGGCAGCGTGCGAAAAATATGGTGGATACGGGCGATCTCTTCCAACGAACCATGTTATAAATTTACCTGGCTTACGAAGATGCCTGTACACGATCAGGGCTAGTTGATTTTGCCGAATTGTTGCTACGGGCTCACGAATTACTGCGGGACAATCGGGAGCTTTTGCTCCATTACAAAAATCGTTTTCAGCACGTATTGGTGGATGAGTTTCAGGACACCAATACTATTCAATATGCGTGGTTGCGCTTGTTGACGCACGATCGTGACAACCTTTTCGTGGTCGGTGATGACGATCAATCCATTTATGGTTGGCGGGGCGCCAAAATAGAAAATATTTATCGATTCCAGAAAGACTATCCAGATCATCGCCTAATCCGCTTGGAGCAGAATTATCGCTCGACGGGAAACATATTGAACGCTGCAAACGCTCTGATCGCCAACAATCAAGGACGATTAGGCAAAAAGCTGTGGACCGACGGTCACGACGGCGAGCCGATTTTTTTGTATTCGGCGTTCAACGAGCAGGATGAAGCGCTTTTTGTAATCGACCAAATTCGAAAATGGATGGATTCCGGTAACGCACGACGGGAATCCGCCATTCTGTATCGATCCAATGCCCAATCGAGACAGTTTGAAGAAAAATTAATGGCGGTGGGTATTCCTTATCGGGTTTATGGTGGCTTGCGTTTTTTTGACCGGGCGGAAATCAAACACGCGATTGCCTATTTGCGGCTCAGCGCCCACCGCGACGATGATCCTTCTTTCGAACGGGTCGTTAATTTTCCACCCCGTGGTATCGGCGCCCGAACCCTGGACCAAATTCGAGACCTAGCCCGTACCGACGACTGTTCATTGTGGCAAGCTTCTCTTCGCATTCTAAAGGTGAAAACTCTTTCCGGGCGGGCCGCCAACGCAGTAAAGCATTTTGTCGAATTCATCGATAATCTGGCGATGGAAACCGATGGTATCGCCTTGGTGAATCAGGTTAAAATTTTTATCAAGAATACCGATTTGATCGGCCACTACGAGAAGGAAAAAGGGGAAAAGAGCGAAGCGAGAATAGAAAACCTGGAAGAGTTGGTCAACGCAGCCAGCCAATTCGATATCGAAGACACTATCGAGAATCCTGAAGGAAGCCCCTTGGAACAATTTCTCGCCCATGAGGCGTTGGAAGCGGGTGACGCCCAAGCCGACACATTTGAAGACAGTGTGCAGCTGATGACGCTGCATTCCGCTAAAGGCCTAGAATTCAAACTGGTATTTTTGGTGGGTCTCGAAGAAGGACTGTTTCCCAGCCAGCAGTCGTTGGAAGAAGAAAATCGTCTGGAAGAAGAGCGCAGACTCTGTTACGTCGGGATGACCCGCGCCATGGAACAGCTTTTCGTAACCCACGCGGAGTCCCGTCGCCTGTACGGTCGTGAATCTTATCCCAGAGTCTCACGTTTCGTCCGTTAAATACCCCCCGAGCAATTGCAGGAAGTTCGTGTGAGGGCAACTATTAAGCGACCGATCAGCGCGTCGATCCCGGTAAATTCATCGATCGCATCTTCCAGTGGCTTTCCCCTCGGGCAACGGGTTTTCCACGGTAAATACGGCGAAGGAATCGTCTTGCGAAACGAAGGCGAAGGCGGCCGGGCGCAAGTTCAGGTCAACTTCGAAAATGCGGGTAGCAAATGGCTGATGGTGGCTTACGCTAATCTGAAGGTGACGTGACATCCGTATGGTACCTGGGGGCTTGTTTTAGATTTAATTCCCCGATAGGATCTGAGGGAAGAGATTTCCCCTCTTAATTCTTTTTAAAAGCCAAAGCAAGGGCGAGGTTCCTAACAACAGTGAGTCCCGTTTCTTCAGCAGTGGAGCCAAAGCATACGATTCCATCATCATGACCGAGCATGGAAAAAATTGATTTTTCACGGGTTGTTGGGTGCTCTAATAGCCGTTTTACGGCTGAAGCCATCTCGGGTGTCCCATATTCGATCTCCGGTTCGACCAAGGGAATGGATAAATGATGGGTTTGTCGCCAGATTTCAGGTGAATGAACATGTATAACCCAACGAATGCTCGGGTCGGCGGTGTATACGGCGGCATGGGTTAGTGCTTCAGATGAAGGTTTGATGGGGCCTTCGGATAGGACCCAATTGTTGTCAAGGCTCGAGTCGATAACAATAGCGTAATGTTCATCAGTGAGGTTTTCGAGGTGGCCTGTTTGAGTTCCGGTAATAATAAAGGGATCGTACGTTTTTTCGTCTGAAGCGGGGTTATCGCGATTCAATTTGTGGCTGATATTGCCGAATCCATAACCCGCATATCGGCGGTGATCTTGCCCGATTAAGCCAAGTTTTAATAAAATTCCGCGCCAGGCGTTCAGTTGTTGATACGTTGCACTAGCGACAGGTGGTTTTCGTGTGTAATCGAGTTGAAATTTGATGACCCCTTCAATCTCGGAGGTTTCGGTGTTATCCATCGGCTCAATCAGTTAACCTCTTTGATCGCAGCAGCATAATAATTAACAAGGCCAGCCACCCCGCCGCCAGAATACCAATTATTCCATCATAGCCCCCCACAAGGAAAGCGTACGATGAATGCCGATCGCCGTTGGTTAAGGCTTTAGTGGTTTTAATCACAAATACCCATCCGGCGTGTAAGCCTATGCAATAACCCAAGCCATATTTTGGCTGCATACGCACCAATCCGAGAAAAATTCCGGACAAAAACAGCGCAAGAAAAGAATCTAAAATTTCAAGCTTGAACAGCTGCGATAGTGAATTAAAAATTACCTCGAATCCACTGAGCAAGGTGATTTGATGATTTTCGATGTCCAGGGTACTCCGTAAAAAATGGAGTAGCGCATAATAAAACGCGCTTGTTGTTAGAGCGAAAACCTTGGCGCTTCGAGGCAGTAAACCGCCCAGCAATAGCCCCCGAAACAGAGGTTCTTCCAAGCAGGCGACCAACAAACCTATCGCCAAAGCTTTAGCGAGAATCAATGCAATTGAGCCGGTGGTTGCGAACGCTTTAACGTCGATGATCCGTATATCCAATACCAGCAAAAGAACAACGACAAAGATGAGGATGAATGTACCTATTGCCCATCCCCGGAAAATGCGGTAAAAAAATTCCTTGTCGAATCTAAAAAAACCAAAGTCACACCGATTTAAACCGAGCAACACGGTTACCGGGTAGATTCCTAGGAGTAAAAATAATAATGCACCTCGGGTAACGGATTTTGGGAAAGCGATTGGGATGTCGATAAGAGAAAATAGCGAGAAAGCCAGTAGAGCGCTAGCGCACGCCGCTACCAATAGGTAAGTTAATGGCGCCAAAAAAAGTAAGATTCGAAAGTAATAGCGCATTAATGTTGTTTGATAGCGATCATTCGACGGGAGTTCGAACACAGGATACCGGTTTTTAGAAAAGACTCAAAAATATTTGTGCCCTGGTATAATGATGGAAGTTTGGTGAACCTTCTGCGAATGTGGCGGAATTGGTAGACGCGCTGGATTTAGGTTCCAGTGGGGGAACCTGTGAGAGTTCGAGTCTCTCCATTCGCACCAAATTTAATCAGCTATAGCCCAGTCGCCTAAATCAAAAACTCTGCTACCATTAACTGACGGGTTTTGGCACTCAGATGGTGTGGAAAGCAGCTTTGTTTGCAAGTATTTCTGAGTGAAGCCAGAACATATTGGGAGAAAATTTTAACATGCAAGTTTCCGTCGAAATGACATCAGAATTGGAAAGGAAGCTAACCGTTGAGTTGCCCGAGAAGACTATTAGGGAAAAAGTGGAAACTCGGCTTAATAAACTTGCGAAGGATGTCAAGATTGATGGTTTTAGGCCCGGTAAGGTGCCTCAACGTGTGCTCCGCAATCGATTCGAGAAACAGCTCCGGCAAGAAGTATTGGCGGAGTTGACCCAGTCGAGTTTCCACGATGCATTAGTGGAAAAACAGTTAAATCTTGCCGGGAGGCCCTTTATTAACCCGGAAAATCTGGATGAAGGGCAGGGATTCAAGTACACTGCAAGTTTCGAGGTGTACCCTGAAATTGAGTTGGTTGACTTGTCGGAGTTGTCGGTGACTCGGCCAAAAACGGAAATGGGGGATGCGGATCTCGAGTTCCTGATCGAACGCATAAGGACGCAAAGGAAAACCTGGGAAACGGTGGATAGGCCGGCCCAAAAGGGTGATAGTGTCGTAATCAACTTTAAAGGTCTGGTGGACGGCGAGGATTTTACGGATGGTCAAGTTAAGGGCCATTCGGTGGTTTTAGGGGCGAATCAAATGATTCCGGGTTTCGAAGAAAAATTAATCGGAACCACTCAAGGCGAATCGTTAAAATTCGATGTAGAATTTCCTTCAGATTACCAGATGGAAAAGCTTTCTGGTAAGACAGCCGATTTTGAGGTCGAAGTAGTCAAAGTTCAAGAAAGCCAATTGCCCGAAATAAATGAGGACTTTGTAAAGGTATTTGGAATCGTGAGCGGTGAAATCAACGATTTTCGTAACGGGATCAGGAAAAACATGGAAACGGAGTTACAAAACACGATTCGGGAGAAAGTTAAAACTAGCGTTATGGATGCGCTCATGGAAAAACACGATATCAATTTACCCAAAGTGCTTATTGATCAAGAAGTCGTGAACATGGAGGCTTCCTATAAAAAGGCGGCCAAGAACCAGAATCGTAGTATTGAGGGACAAATCCCAAAGGAAAGTCTCGAGCCGCAAGCTTCTCGGCGTGTTAAATTAGGGCTTATTTTAGGCGAAATCATTAAGAAAAATGATCTGAAACCTGATAAAAACCATGTTCGCACCGCAATTGAGTCGATCGCGAAGAGCTATGAAAATCCGAAGGAAGTCGTGGATTGGTATTACTCTGAAGCTGAGCAGTTAAGCAAAGTCGAGCACATGGTACTGGAGGATCAAGTCGTTGAATTTGTTATTGAACGGGTACAAGTTACGGATAAGCCAATTAGCTTTTCCGAATTAATGCAAACAGGTCAAAGTGATACATAATTTAAGGGTGCAAGTGTGGAAATAGATCAACGGCGTGATCAAATGCAACCCCGGGCATCGGGGTTGGTTCCTATTGTAATCGAACAAACCGCGCGGGGTGAGCGATCATTTGATATCTACTCCCGGCTGTTGAAAGAACGTGTGGTTTTTCTAGTCGGCCAAGTTGAGGATCATCTTGCGAATCTGGTGGTGGCTCAACTGTTGTTTCTGGAATCGGAGAACCCGGATAAGGATATTCATTTATATATAAACTCACCGGGCGGTGTCGTGACAGCCGGGTTGGCGATTTACGACACGATGCAATTTATTAAAGCGGATGTGAGCACCATGTGTATTGGCCAAGCCGCAAGTATGGGTGCGCTGTTACTGGCTGGTGGCGCCGCGGGAAAACGTCATTGCCTACCCCATTCGAGAGTTATGATTCACCAGCCGCTTGGAGGCTTTCAAGGGCAAGCGAGCGATATCGATATTCATGCCAAAGAAATTCTTAGTATGCGGGATCGCCTAAACGAAATATTGGCCCACCATACGGGCCAATCTCTTGAGAGAATTCAGAAAGATACCGATCGGGATAACTTTCTCAGTGGCGTGGAAGCGGTGGAGTTTGGGTTGATCGATGACGTATTGGAGAATCGTAAATCATCTTCGGACACAATTTAGCTGGAATTTCCCGTGAGCGCGTGTATTCTGAGTAGGCGGCATGCTATTATTTCAAAACGAAACTGGTGTTGATGATCATTGAGAGCTTGAAATCATTGAAGCATACAATAAGCCTTAAATGTAGGGTTAATCTATGAGTACTGAAAAATCTGGCAAAGGTGGCGATGGGAAACTGCTTTATTGCTCTTTTTGCGGAAAAAGCCAGCATGAAGTCAGAAAACTAATCGCGGGTCCGTCGGTTTTTGTATGCGATGAATGCGTGGAACTCTGTAATGACATCATTCGCGAAGAATTACAGGAAAATGTCACGTCAGGTAACGATCAACTTCCCAAGCCCATGGAGATTAAAGAAGTGCTCGACGAGTATGTTATCGGGCAAGAGGGTGCGAAAAAGATTCTTGCGGTTGCTGTATATAATCACTACAAACGGCTTAGAAACCAAGGGAAGAAGAATGATGTCGAACTCGCCAAAAGCAATATATTGCTGATTGGACCGACCGGTTCGGGTAAAACACTGTTGGCGGAAACCCTGGCGAGGCTTCTTGACGTCCCTTTTACCATTGCCGATGCCACTACTCTGACCGAAGCCGGGTATGTGGGGGAGGATGTTGAGAATATCATTCAAAAAATTCTCCAGAAATGCGATTACGATGTAGAAAAAGCCGAGTCAGGCATAGTTTATATTGATGAGATCGATAAGATTTCAAAAAAATCCGATAATCCCTCGATTACTCGGGATGTTTCAGGCGAGGGTGTTCAACAGGCGCTCTTGAAACTCGTTGAAGGGACCATAGCGTCGGTGCCCCCCCAAGGTGGACGCAAACATCCCCAACAGGAATTTTTGCAGGTTAATACGGGTAATATACTGTTTATCGTAGGGGGTGCGTTCTCGGGTCTCGATAAAGTGATTCAATCGCGTACCGAAAAAGGCGGTATCGGTTTTTCCGCCGACGTTAAAAGCAAAGACGATTCAAAAAATGTAGGGGAGATTCTTTCCCTGGTAGAAGCTGAAGACCTTATAAAATATGGCTTGATACCCGAGTTCGTGGGCCGTTTGCCGGTGGTGGCGACGCTTGATGAATTAAGTCGGGATGCGCTCGTGCAAATTTTAACGGAACCGAAAAATGCGCTGACCAAGCAATACGCCAAACTTTTCGAAATGGAAGATTGTGAACTGGAAATTAGAAAGGAAGCGCTAGAGGCGATCGCGACAAAAGCGATGGAGCGTAAAACCGGCGCGCGGGGCTTGCGGACTATCCTCGAATCCGTGCTGCTCGATTTAATGTACGAATTACCTTCCGCGGAGGATATCGCGAAAGTTGTCATTGACGCTGGCGTGATTACAGGTGAATTGGAACCTTATCGTATATACGAAAATAAGGATTCGCGGCGCGCTTCAGTCGATTGATATTATTTTCAATCAATTCTCAATGATCGATCCCGTGGTGGGTTTTTGACTTAAAATTAACCATTGCGGTATTCTAAAGCCTTGCCGTGTCGTTTTGGGACCGGCTTGAAATTGCAACCATCGCCCCAATGTTATCGGGTGGATCAATCTTCTTTTGTACTCAGAGGTACAGAAATTCCTAATGTTTAGTCTCGATGGCAAGTCAAGCGCGCCGACGCTTATAGTCCCGGTTTTACCGCTTCGTGATGTGGTTGTGTATCCGCACATGGTGATCCCTCTTTTTGTCGGTCGGGATAAATCGATTCGTGCTTTGGATGTTGCCATGCGCGATAACAAACAAATTTTGTTAGTCGCGCAGAAAGATGCTGAAATGGATGACCCCGGGTTCGATGATTTGTATAGAGCAGGGACTCTTTCCAATATTTTACAATTGCTCAAGCTTCCTGATGGGACGGTAAAAGTTCTGGTTGAAGGGAATACACGCAGTTCAATTGAACAATTTCGCGAAGTTGACGGTTATTTTTCCGCTGGGGTGACTGAGTTAACCGATGAAATCAAAATCGGGGAAAAAGAATTGGAAGTGTTGGTCCGTACCGCGATCAACAACTTTGATCAATATGTTAAGCTCAATAAAAAAATCCCACCCGAGGTATTGAATTCGTTGGCGGGAATTGACGAGCCGGGACGGTTGGCCGATACCATAGCCGCGCACATGACTTTAAAGATCGAAGAGAAACAATCGGTCCTGGAGCTAAAAGATATTGCGGAACGTCTCGAGCGCTTGTTGATTTGTATGGATAACGGCGTTGATATCCTGGAAATGGAAAAACGGATTAGAGGTCGCGTCAAAAAGCAAATGGAAAAAAATCAAAGGGAGTATTATCTTAACGAACAGATGAAGGCGATCCAGAAGGAATTGGGAGAAATGGAAGACGTTCCCAACGAAATAGAGGAACTCGCCAAAAAAATTGAACAGTCTGGAATGTCTAAGGAAGCGAGGACTAAGGCGGATGCGGAGCTGAATAAACTCAAGTTAATGTCGCCCATGTCCGCTGAAGCGACCGTAGTGCGTAATTATATTGACTGGTTGGTCAGTGTCCCCTGGAAAAAAAGGACTAAAGTTCGCCATGATCTAATCAAAGCCGAGGAAGTTCTGGAGGCGGAACATTACGGCTTAGATAAGGTTAAGGAGCGCATACTGGAATATTTAGCGGTTCAGCAGCGGGTTAAAAAGCTTAAAGGCCCGATCTTATGCTTGGTGGGGCCTCCCGGCGTTGGCAAAACCTCACTCGGACAATCCATCGCCCATGCGACTAATCGGAAATACATCCGGATGTCTTTGGGGGGGGTTCGGGATGAGGCCGAAATCCGTGGTCATCGCAAAACCTATATTGGTTCGCTACCCGGTAAAATTCTTCAAAATTTAGCCAAAATAGGGACTCGAAATCCGATGTTTCTGTTGGATGAAATCGATAAAATGGCTATGGATTTTCGGGGTGACCCCGCGTCCGCGTTGTTAGAGGTTCTGGATCCCGAACAAAATCACACCTTCAATGATCATTACTTGGAGGTGGATTTTGATTTGTCCGAAGTTATGTTTGTCGCAACAGCCAATACGCTCAATATCCCTCCGCCTCTGTTGGATAGAATGGAGGTGATTCGGCTTGCGGGCTATACCGAAGACGAAAAGGTTAATATTGCCAAGAAATACCTGATTCCTAAACAGATCAAAAACAATGGTCTTAAAGACAACGAAATCCAAATTAGCGATTCGGCAATAAAGGACATTATCCGCTTTTATAGTCGGGAAGCGGGCGTTCGCAATCTGGAGAGGGAAATTTCAAAGATTTGTCGAAAAGTCGTCAAAGATGTGTCACTTGCCCCGAAACACCGCAAACCTCGAAAAGCTTCCGTTAGTTCTCGAAATGTGGGTAAGTTTCTCGGTGTTCAGCGCTTTCGATACGGGCGTGCTGAAGAGAAAGATCAAATTGGTTTGGTTACCGGGCTCGCATGGACCGAAGTGGGTGGTGAGCTTTTGACGGTGGAAACCGCCATTGTTCCTGGGAAAGGAAAAATTTTGCGTACGGGAAAACTGGGTGAAGTGATGCAGGAATCTATTCAAGCGGCCGATACGGTGGTGAAAAGCCGGGCCAAAATTTTGAATATCGATCCAGAATTTTACCAAAAACATGATATGCATGTGCATGTGCCTGAAGGCGCCACCCCAAAGGACGGTCCGAGTGCGGGAATAGCAATGTGTACGGCATTGGTATCGGCCTTGACCAAAATTCCCGTGCGATCGGACGTGGCGATGACTGGAGAGATTACACTTAGGGGTGAAGTGTTGCCCATCGGCGGGTTGAAAGAAAAGCTTTTAGCCGCGCATCGCGGTGGAATTACAACCGTCTTAATTCCCTGGGAAAACGAGAAAGATTTAGCGGAAATACCGAATAATATTAAACAAACGCTTGACATAAAACCGGTGCGGTGGATTGATGAAGTATTCGAACTTGCGCTTCAATACATGCCTACGCCCGATAAAAACGCCGAAAACACAGTGGTATTCCAGGAAAAAGCCATCGAAAAATCGCCCGCGAACGACGAAAAATCGACCACTGCCCATTAGTTTCAGCCAAATTCGAAGATTTATTGCGGCAAAGGGGGCTGGGCGCTTGACACCGGTTCCGCACTACTGCTATAAATTACTCTGATTTATTTCGCTTATCCGAGGTAGTGATGGTGTTTGGCTTCTGGAGCGAAGGAATTCAACGTTAAATTTTCATTTATGATTTGATAGGGGGATAGATGAACAAATCGGAATTAGTTGATGCGATTGCAAGTGAGTCAGGTCTTAGTAAGGCCGATGCGGGAAGGGGCTTGTATGGGATTATTTCCGCTATCACGGGAGCCTTGAAAAAAGGAGATTCCGTTTCATTGGTAGGATTTGGTACGTTTCAAGTCAAAGCACGCGCGGAACGGCAAGGTCGGAATCCGCAGACTGGAAAAGCAATTACAATTCCTGCGGCGAATATACCTTCGTTTAAGGCCGGGAAGGGACTTAAGGATGCGGTAAACTGAGGGATTTTTGATTGGGGTGCTTAGCTCAGCCGGGAGAGCATCGCCCTTACAAGGCGAGGGTCGGGGGTTCGATCCCCTCAGCACCCACCATAAGCATATGAGGAGTGGTAGTTCAGTTGGTTAGAATACCGGCCTGTCACGCCGGTGGTCGCGGGTTCGAGTCCCGTCCACTCCGCCACTGTTTTAATTTTACCCCGATTCCATTCGATTCGGGGTCTTTTATTATGTAACTATTCAGTTCACCGCTTATTCCCGGAATCCGCGGCGATTCTATTATTCCTCCCTTAGAAATTTACCTTTATGCTTCAAGCGATTCGTGAACGCGCAAAAGCGTTTATTTGGGTCATTTTAATTTTGATTGCGGTTCCCTTGGCATTTTTGGGAATCGGTAATTATTTTGATTCCGGCAAAGAAACTCCGGTTGTAATCGTTGGCGATAAGGAATTTTTTCAACGAGACGTGAATCAGGTATACCAACGGAATGCGCAAAACCCGGTGCAATTTTTCCAATTCAGCGAAGAAGAATTAAAGCAACAGGCCCTCGAACAACTGGTTAACAATGAGGTTATCGCACAGATTTCGGCGGAATTCGATCTGGTTGTAAGCGATAGCACGATTCGGGATTTCAATAAATCGTTGTCGTATTTTCAAACAGACGGAAAATTTGACAAGAAAAAATATCAAAATCTGATTGCCTCGCAAGGCGAAACATCGGCGGGCTTAGCCGAAAAAGTGCGCGTAACACTGGTTATGGGTCAATATCGAAGCGGTATAATGAATTCGGATTTTGCAATTCGGGATGAAGTCATTCGCATTTTGGAATTGAAAAATCAGGAACGCGAAATTGAATATGTTTTAGTGCCTGTTGCAAAGGTAGAAGCCGTTATCGATGATTCTTCCGTTAACGAGTATTTCCAGGCGCATCAGGACTTATTCCAGAATCCGGAAAGGGTTTCTATCGAATATATCGAGTTGAGTCTGGAGGATTTGGCGGAAAATATTACGGTGTCCGAGGAAGCGCTACGGGAATTGTACGATTCGAATATAGATCTATATTCAACCCCGGAACGGCGAAAAGTCAGTCATATTCTTATCGCGCTGGATAGAGAAGCGAATCAGGAGGCGATTGATGCGGCTCGGGAAAAGGTTCAACGCATTAAAGAAAGAATTAGCGCGGGAAGTGACTTTAGCGCCCTGGCTAAAGAACTTTCAGACGATACGGTTTCATCAAAAAATGGTGGTGATTTGGGTCTTATCACCCCCGGCATTATGGAGAAAAATTTCGAAGAAGCTGCATTTTCTTTGGGAAAAGGCGAGCTGTCGGATCCTGTAAAAACCGCTTTTGGATTCCACTTGATCAAAGTTACGGAGTTAAGAATGGGCGAAACCAAGCCCTACGAACAGGTCCGGGATGAATTATCGAAAACCTATAAACATGATAAAGCCGAAAATAAATTTTATGAATTAGGCGAACGCTTAGCTGAGGTCAGCTACGAAGATCCCAGAAGTTTGGAACCGGCTGCTCAGAGCTTAAATCTGGAAATCAAGCAAACTGGTTTGTTTACACGGGAAACCGGTGAGGGAATCGCGGCTGAATCGAAGATTCGGGAAATGGCTTTCAACGAAGAGGTGTTGGGTGGAAACAACAGCGATCCAGTGGAAATTGGCGATGACAAAGTTGTCATAATTAAGGCGAAGGAACATCGATTGCCAACTACAAAGTCTCTGGATGAAGTCAAGGACGAAATAATTGCATCGTTAAAGTTGGATTCGGCAAAGGAAAAAGCTAAAGACCAAGGCGGCGAAATCTTCAGCAAGTTAAAAAATGGCGCCGCGTTAAAGGATGCCATTCCGCAAGACGGGGCTTTATTGATAAAATCCAAGCGTATATCCCGGCTGGAAAAAGGGTTTCCCAGGGAAATAACAAAAGCAGTATTTAAAGCGCCCAAACCTGTCGAAGGTCATCCTACACCCTTACAAGTCGAATTGGATAACGGCGGGCAGGCAATCATCAATCTACAGTCGGTTCATAGTGCGGGAACCGAGAAAATTGTGGAAAAGGACAGGGATACCGTGAAGAACGTTTTGGCCCAGGGTTCAGGACTATCGTTATTTTCGGCGCTGGTTTCCCGTGGACGGGAAGATGTGGGTGTTAGGTTTATCGAATCAGAGGAATAAATATTCACTCTTCGTGTATCGACCGGATCGGTAATCAAATTATGGAGGTTGACTTCGCCCTGTAAATTGTGGATTTTAAAAAATTCCGGGGTCGAAAACCCGATAATTCGCTGGCCCCAGGAAATCTCCTCCATGATTACGTAGAAATACCCCACCGTAAGGAGGCGATAAAACCACCGCGCGGGTTCGGGGCGCAACGATAATCCGCTGGCGTACACCATGGCGAATAGAAAGCAGTATACTTGCCCCCATTCACTGATATGGATAGGCGTTTCGAGACTCTGCGGGAAGATGTAAAGAAACTCTATATTACAATCAATAATCAGACTTGGCGAATGATTGGAGCGGTTGGAGCGATTGTTGTGCTGAGCCGGGTGGTGGATCTGTTTGCTTAACCGCTTTTCCCAACCTGTAATCCTTAGGGAATCCGCCATCTGCAAAAAAGCATCCGTTCATGGTTGTCAGTTTTTTAAAGAACTATAAGCATCGGAAGCAATCTTGATATCGTTCAATTCTTTTGCATCCCAATCTGGTATGGATCATCTCACATAGTGATCCACCAACAAGAAAACAAATAAACTCATCAGGTAAGTAATCGAAAACCCAAAAGTTCTCATTGCAATCTTGTTGTCAGCGGTGGTTTTGAGCAGGATCGCGTAATATAGAAATATCATGTCGAGGATCACTGCCCCGATTAGGTAAATGGTGCCACTCATACCCATCAAATAGGGTAGCAGGCTGACTAATATCAGTAGAATAGTGTACAAAAGAATGTGGAGACGTGTAAATTCGGCGCCGTGGGTAACGGGCAGCATGGGAATGTTGACTTTAGCGTATTCGCTTTGTTTAGCCACCGCCAGAGCCCAGAAATGGGGTGGCGTCCAAACGAAGATTATAAGGAAAAGCAATAAGGCATGGGGGTCGAGATTGCCCGTAACCGAGCACCAGCCGAGTACGGGCGGCGCCGCGCCCGCCGCTCCGCCGATAACGATATTTTGCGGGGTAGCCCGTTTTAGATAAACCGTGTAGATCACCGCATATCCTATTAGCGAGAGAAACGTTAGTATAGCGGTTAGGTGATTGACGAAGATTGCCAGAATAGCCATGGAGATAACGCCAAGAATCATGGCGAATGCAACCACGTTAATGGTCTTTAACTGTCCCGTGGGTAAAGGCCGGTTTTTGGTTCTCGCCATTTCAGCGTCGGTATTCTGATCGAGAAAATGATTCATCGCAGCCGCCGATGCTGCGGCGGCGGCGATGCCTATAGTTCCAAAAATCAAAGGTTGAAGTGGAACCATTCCCGGAATCGAAAGAAACATGCCGACAATGGCTGTAAATACAATAAGAATAACCACCTTGGGTTTGCACAGCTCCAGATAGCTTCGCCAAGGGATAGTATCAATCGTCTGTGGCATGTTTTTGGATGGGTTGTCGTATAATATGGGGATCAATCGGTTAAGGCCGTAGTTTTATTAATCTAAATTTTTAGCTGAGCCAATGCGTCATTTTCAAATTATTGTTTTTCGTGTATTTGTTGCATGCCTATTCCCGGCCGTTGTGGGTGCGGCGAATTCGCAAGTCCACGACTATAAGCTCGATAACGGTCTAAGGGTTCTTGTCCGGGAGGACCATCGTTCTCCGGTTGTGGTTTCACAGATCTGGTATAAAGTTGGATCCAGCTACGAGTTCGATGGTATCACAGGAGTCTCACACGTTCTCGAACATATGATGTTTAAAGGCACCGATAACCATCCGCCAGGCGAGTTCTCACGGATAATCGCGGCTAACGGCGGTCGAGAGAATGCATTCACCGGACGGGATTATACCGCATATTTCCAACGCCTCGAAAATTCGCGTCTACCGATCAGTTTCGAACTGGAAGCGGACCGAATGCGGCGTCTCCGTTTATTGGAAGACGAGTTTGTTAAAGAGCTCCAAGTGGTTATCGAAGAACGTCGAATGCGCACCGACGATCAACCCCGGTCCAAAACCAGGGAGCATTTTCTGGCAATGGCATACAGTAATAGCCCCTACAGAAATCCTATTATCGGTTGGCCGTCTGATTTAGACAGTCTTAAAGTAGCCGATTTGGAGACATGGTATCAGCGTTGGTACGCTCCCAACAACGCTATATTGGTGGTTGCCGGGGATGTGGAACCGGACTCTGTTTATACTTTGGCTAAGAAATATTTCGGTTCCCTCAAGCCAAGCCGGGTTGAGCCTCAGAAACCTCGAAAAGAAATCGCTCAATTGGGAAAGCGGAAAATGGCCATCAAACTTCCCGCGAAAACGCCCTATTTGATTATGGGGTATAAAGTCCCGGTATTGCTCGGAATTGATCGTGAATGGGAAGCCTACGCCTTGGAGGTGTTGGCGGGTATCCTGGATGCCGGGCAAAGTGCGCGGCTTTCCAAAAATCTGGTTCGAGGAACGCAAATTGCCGTGTCCGTGGGCGCGGGTTACGACTTATACGCGAGACTTCCCTCCTTATTCAGTCTATCGGGAACGCCGATTCCAAGCAAAACTCTGGATGATTTGGAACAGGCCTTGAAAAAACAAATAATCCAACTTCAGAATCAACGTGTGAGCGATGAAGAGCTGGAACGTGTGAAGGCCCGTGTTGTGGCTAACGCAGTGTACGAGCGTGACTCGGTATTTTATCAAGCCATGCAAATCGGGATGCTCGAAACCGTGGGTTTGGGTTGGGAAAAAATGGACGAATACGTTGAACGTGTACTTTCCGTGACCCCGGCGCAGCTTCGATTCGTGGCGGGAAAATACCTTGTTGAAGAGCGCTTGAGTGTGGCTTATTTGGAACCCTTGCCCATGGACAATAAAAAACCGCTTCCCCCCCAACAAGGAGGACGTCATGGTCGCTAATACTACATTTCGGTTTTTCCTTCTAGTTTCAATGCTTGTGTTTCCGCTATGGGCTAATGCCGGGCCGAAAATTCAACACTGGACAACCGATAAGGGGGGGCAGGTCTTTTTTGTTCATGCGTCCGGACTGCCTATGATAGACCTTCGGGTGTTATTCGATGCGGGCAGCGCCAGGGATGGTAAACAGTTTGGCTTGGCGGCATTAACGTCGGCGCTGTTGGACACCGGGACACAACAGTGGGATGCGGATACTATCGCCGAACGCTTGGATCAAGCGGGGGCTGAACTTGGTACAGGGGCATCACGGGATTCGGCTTTTATTTCGCTTCGGTGTTTAACTCGAAAGGGGATTCTGGATTCCTCGTTGCAAACCCTTAGACAGATTATCGGCGCCCCGAGTTTTAATGAAAAGGATTTTCAACGGGAGAAAAAACGGCTTCTGGTGGGCTTGCGCCACCGTGAAGAATCACCAGGCGCCGTCGCGAATATCGCCTATTACAAGGCGCTATACGGAGAGCATCCTTACGCCCATCCCGCCAGTGGATTTGTTGAATCGGTGGAGCCTTTGACACGGGATGACTTACTTGCATTCTATCGCCATTATTATCTGGCCAGTAATGCAACGATCGTTATGGTTGGCGATGTCTCTCGCAAACAGGCTGAATCGATTGCCCAGTCATTACTGAGCGACTTGCCCCACGAAAGTTCCATAACGGACATACCGAAAATCCCGGACGGGAAAGCGGCTAAAATCGAGCGCCTGAAATTTCCTTCCAAGCAAACTCATGTTTTGTCAGGGCTACCGGTTTTAACCCGGATGGATCCGGATTATTTGTCCCTATATGTGGGTAACCATATTTTGGGGGGAAGCGGGCTGGTTTCGAGAATTAGCGAAGAGGTCAGAGAGAAACGTGGACTGTCCTACAGCGCCTACAGTTATTTTGGCCCCATGACCCGGAAAGGTCCATTTACCATGGGTTTACAGACGCGAAACGATCAGGCTGATGAAGCCTTTAATGTCCTGCGCAAGACTGTACGGGATTTTATTACCAACGGGCCAACGGCTGAGGAGTTGGATGCAGCCAAGAAAAACATTAGTGGCGGTTTCGTGTTGCGATACGACAGTAACCGAAAACTGGCGGAATACGTTGGTATGATAGGGTTTTATCGATTGCCGTTGGATTATTTGGATACTTTTACAAAGCGAGTACTTGCGGTTACCCGAGAGAGCATCAAGGATGCATTTGAACGAAGAGTACAACTCGAACAATTTCAGACTGTAATGGTCGGGGGTGACGATTGATCCTATGACCTAGTATCCGCTTTAAGAGAGTGCGGGGATCCCAAAATATATACCTTCCCAATGAAAAACCAAGTGCGCATTATTGCAGGCCAATGGCGGGGTAGAAAACTTGTTTTTCCAACTCTCGCGGGGTTGCGTCCGACACCGGATCGTGTTCGGGAAATGTTATTTAATTGGTTGCAATACGATATTGTTTGCGCGCGTTGTTTAGACCTTTACGCGGGTAGCGGCGCCTTAGGGTTTGAGGCGGCGTCACGCGAGGCAAATTTTGCTTTGCTGGTGGAACATGATACACAGGCCGCTATGGCTATCCGCGGCAATGTAGATGAATTTAATGCTTCTGGAAAGATCAAAATAAAACAACAGGATGTTGGGGAATTTCTAAACGGACCTTCTGAAGCCTTTGATTTGGTATTTCTTGACCCGCCATTCGGTAAAGGTCTTGTGGAGTACTGCTGCCAGGCGCTGGAAAACCTCGGTTGGCTATCCGCCCAGGCAAAGATTTACGTGGAAACGGAACGGACCGGGACGATTTTGGAAATACCCGACAATTGGCGTCGGTTGAAACAAAAAACCGTGGGGGCGGTGTGTTGTTGTTTGTTTGAGCGGAAGAACAATAAAAAAGGACAGCCATGAACAAACGAATCGCAATCTATCCCGGCACATTCGACCCCATTACTAACGGACACCTGGATCTAGTAGTGCGCGCCACGGAAATTTTCGAAAAGATTATTGTTGCGGTGGCCGATAATTTGACAAAATCGTCGCTTTTTTCAATTGAAGAAAGGGTGGATCTAGCCTCTGAGGTATTATCGGGTTTGGATAACGTCATCGTTATGGGCTTTGACAATCTTCTCATCGATCATGCAAAACAGAACGGCGCGGGGGTGATATTAAGGGGTTTACGGGCTGTATCCGATTTCGAATATGAATTTCAACTTGCCGGAATGAACCGCCGTATGGCGCCAGACCTCGATACCATGTTTTTGACACCCGCAGAACAGTACGCCTTCATTTCGTCGAGTTTGGTTCGGGAAATCGCGCAACTCGGGGGAGACGTTTCCACTTTTGTTCCAGAGCTTATACAGCAGGCATTGGATCGTAAGTTCAAATCAATCCGTCAGAAGTGAATCCATGGCATTGTTGATAACCGATGAATGTATCAATTGTGATGTTTGCGAGCCCGAATGTCCGAATCAAGCGATTTACCAGGGCGAAGAGATTTATGAAATTAATCCGGAGCTCTGCACTGAATGCGTAGGCCATTTTGACGTTCCGCAATGTATAGCCGTGTGCCCGGTTGAGTGTATTGAGAAAGATCCTGGCCGGGTCGAAGATAACGACACGCTTTTTCAGAGATATTTAAAACTTTCTTCTTGATCGTGGGGAACGGTTTAGTTTGAGCGGTTTGTGTCGTAGTAGACTGACTTTTTTCGTAATGAACCGATTTCTTTTATCCGTTCTTTTTGGTCTGATATTTTTTTCGGGATCGGTATCCGCCGGCCCGCCTCAAGCTGCTATAGCAACTGCTCACCCATTAGCCACACACGCCGGATTTGAGATTCTCAATCAAGGAGGTAATGCTTTCGATGCCGCGGTAGCGGTTAGCGCTGCATTGGCGGTCGTAGAACCGTCGGGCTCGGGCCTGGGTGGAGGCGGGTTTTGGTTGCTTCACAGGGAGACCGATGGCAAACAGGTGATGTTGGATGGACGCGAAAAGGCTCCGTTAGCTGCGCAGCGCAATATGTACATTGGCAAAAACGGTGAATTTGACCAGAATTTGTCGATCAATGGTGCGCTGTCCGCTGGAATTCCCGGAATGCCCGCTGGACTAGTGCATTTAGCCCAGTATTACGGGCGGATACCCTTACGACGGAGTTTATCCCCCGCCATCCGCTATGCTAAACAGGGTTTTGAAATCGGCCCGCGATTGGTGCGGTTACTCAAGTTCAGAGCCAAAATTATAGCTCAATCAGAAGCCGCAGCGCGGGTATTTTTACCGAACGAAAATGCGCCCGAGCCTGGATTTCTCCTGATTCAACCCGACTTGGCCGATACTTTAGAACAAATTTCCGCAAACGGGAAAGCAGGATTTTACCAGGGGAAAGTCGCTGAGAAAATGGTTGCCGCCGTGCGGTCGTCCGGAGGTAACTGGACGCTACGTGACCTTGCCGAATACGAAGTGGTGGAACGCGAACCGGTTATTGGCCACTATCGGGGTATCCGGATTATTAGCGCCTCTCCGCCATCTTCCGGTGGCATCGTAATGGTCGAAACACTCAATATTCTTGCTGGCTATCCATTGCCTCAAACCGGTGAAATCGTCCGCAAACACATCATCGCTGAGGCCCTTAGGCGCGCTTATCATGATCGAGGGCTGTATTTGGGCGATCCTGATTTTGTTTCCATGCCTGTCAAACGATTATTAGATCCTCTGTACGCCGCTGGATTGCGAAGTACTATCCGGCTGGACCGGGCTACATCCAGTGATGTTTTTTCGGACAGTATCGCCAATGAAGCCGAAGGTGAAAATACCACGCATTTTTCAATCTTAGATAGGGAAGGCAATCGTGTATCGGCTACCTTAAGCATTAATTATCCTTTCGGTTCCGGGTTTATGCCGGAGGGAACCGGCGTTTTGCTGAATGACGAAATGAACGATTTTTCCGGCCATCCGAACACGCCGAATGTTTATGGTTTGATTGGCAACCATGCCAATGCAATTGAGCCCGGGAAACGAATGTTATCCAGCATGACGCCAACGTTTTTAGAAGCCGGTGACCGTGTCGCGATTATCGGTACGCCCGGTGGCAGCAGGATAATATCCATGGTGTTGCTTGCGGTGCTAGATTTCGCTAAAGGGAATGGTCCCGATTCATGGGTTTGGACGCCAAGATTCCACCATCAATTTCGACCCGACGCGATTCAGTACGAAAAGGGCGCTTTAACCGACGATGAGTTGCGAGGCTTAAGTCGATTGGGCCATGTCTTTAAGCCTAAAAATCGTTTATATGGCAATATGAACGCTGTTTTATGGGATAAAAGAAACAACCGTGTTGAGGCGGCTGCCGATCCAAGGGGGGAAGGGTTAGCGCTTGTTCATTGAGACATCATTTACCGAAATATTGGATTTAGATCCGGGAATTGTCGCTGTCTGGAAGGTGGATCTATCGCCACTCGGAAAATCGATCGAAAAATGCTTATCCGTATTAATCGATGAGGAACGCCAACGCGCGCGGCGGTTCCGCACCGAAGAACTGCGGCATCGTTTCATATTGGGCCGAGGGCAGTTAAAGATGGTTTTGGCGCGCTACCTTTCCATTCCAACGCGCTCAGTTGAATTCGAACTGGGCGAATACGGAAAACCCCGTTTGGCGGGCACCCCTGTGGACCAAGGATTAGTCTTCAATATTTCTCATTCAAACGACATTGCTTTGTTCGCGGTTGGATATGATCGGGCGATAGGGGTCGATGTGGAGGTTTGGCGAGAAACCAGAGATCTTGAAGCTTTGGTCGACCGCTGGTTCGCGCGGGAGGAGAAAGCGCATTGGCATTCGCTCCCTAAATCCGAACGGCAAGCCTGCTTTTTCCGTATTTGGACTTGTAAAGAGTCCTTTGTCAAAGCGGTGGGGAAAGGCGTGTCCTTAGGTTTGGACCGGTGCACCGTGGAATTTGGAGATGTAGGATGGTATAGCCGCGTTCCTGACGAATGTGGCAGGCCTGAGCAGTGGCGGTTGGAGGAGATTCCAGTGGGTACTGGAATTAGCGCGGCGGTAACGATTAAGGGTCGTTGTTGTGAGATTAGTTATCGTAGGGTTGTTGATTCTTTCGATTAGTTGGGATAATTGGCATTGTATAAGTGAATGAATGTTGCGGGTTGGCGTTCGGCTATTCCCACAGGGAGGCTACCCGATGTCGAAAAAAGAGCGGTCTGATTCTTGTAATTCGGGCATGATCGGCCATTCAACCGCCGAGGAGACTGTCCTAAAATAGACCGATCTACCACGGATAAGCCTGACTTGTTATATTTTCCGATCATATTAGTGACTCGGCAGTCGTGAGTTAACAGCGAGAAAAGCGGGGCAAAACTACCCTCTCCATCGTAGTATGTTTGATGAAAAATTTTGAAGATCGCAGAGAATTAGAGCATAGAACGCCTCATTCAGTTTAATCGTCATCTATTTCATCGGAAACAGCCATCAAGCGGGCACGGATCTGTTGAATCATGCCATTTTCCTCAAGTCGAAAGAATTGTTTGAGGAACAATGGCGCTAAAATTTGCTTGACGGTTTTCTCCGATGGCAAATCACGCGATTGAGTGCGAAGATAAAGCGAGTGCTCAGACCAAATCGTATCTTGATACTGGAGCGCAATCAATTGCATTAACCCCAAGGCAATGGAGGCACAGAGCACGAAGATTTCATAGGCTCGCCAGCACGCTTGAACGGTATGAATATCCTGGGGCTGTGGGGCTTTGAGAAGACGATTGGAAAAGGGGCGTCTAGAATGTTTTGGCAATTTTTTAGTCCAAAAACGAAATTTAAAGGCGCCGATCACATGCTTTAACATCGCGAACATGATTTCAATGCGGGTTCTAGCACAATACAGTTCAACGGCATCAATGGCTGACAGCGTTAAATCGGAACTCATTAGAACCATTGGGCCTTTTGAGGTGACGGCGAGAATAAATAACACCTGATCAGCGATGGGCCGCCATAACAGTGTAAGCGTCATAACCCGGATGGATTCGGTTTTACCGTAGACTTGACAGGTCACCTTCTCAAACAAATGAAGGTGGTCGAAGCATTCTCTTAAACACACTTTCTCGCCATAGAGCGGCTGAGGTCCGGGTCGAGAGGCGGGTTTCGGTGGCGCGGGGAAATAACCCACATAGCTATTCTTGGCTTTGACCAGCACCTCAACCCACCGCGCCTGATGCTGGATTGAATAATAGTGGCAAGCTCGAAATACGCCCCCGGTTGAAAAAAAGGCATCCAACACCAAATAACACAGACAGTGATTCGTCACCGCAAAATGAATCGCCATGGCCACCAAGCGGTCGGTGAGCTTGATCCGACATGGATTATCGCGCTCGTCGTTCAACCCTAAATGAGCCCATCCCTGATGAATTTGAAGCTGCAAAGGACAACAAAAACAAGCGGATAACGACCCGATCAAGATGCCAATGCTGCCCCAACATTGGGCCCGAAAATAGCCGGGTTTCGTTTGCGTCTCCGATGACTCGTGCATCGATACCACGCCGGGCATCTTGCGTCCATCTTTGATCACCGCGGTATGGTCACCCAGAAGTATCGCTCGTCCAGCTACTTCAACGGATTTTCCTTGGCGATTCACAAAATCTTGCCAAGCATCGAGCAACGCCCCATAGACATACGCTTTGGATCTAAAAAAACGGAGCAAGCGGTAATAACCAAGTTCATCTAATAGCCAGAAACGACACAACGACGTCACGCCGATCATTTCTCCTGCCCCCATAAATCCAATCACAATGGCGCAGAACAACAACCAAGTACTCGATCTGGAAAAAACGCTTTGAAAGCTTTCTAAACTCTGAGAAATATACTGTTGCACGGGGTCTCCTCCTTCCATCTGTACTTCTACAAAGAAAAGAAGGATCCGTGTTTTTTTAGCAAATGTCTAGTCGTAATTATCGATTTCTATTTTCTACACTACTCATCTTTTATGAACACCAGTGGGCAATCTTAAAGCGCAGAGCTATCAATGGGTGATAAGACTTTCTTCCGTTGGTCGAGGTGACACATCGAAAAAATGAATTCAGGGCCTGAATAGTTACGTCAAATCGGATAGAACTCGTGACTGACGAGTTAGTGAGATATGTGTCGAAATCATATCGCCTTCTAATTCCGAGGGTGAGATCGACGAGAAGATTCAACTCTATTTGGCTAAAGGCGCTCTTGAGGTGTGGATTGTAGAAGAAACCGGTAAAACGAGATACTTTTTTCTTATGAAGGTGGACTTGAGCATAGCTTAATTATTTAAGGCTTATTCAGATTTTGGAGTAGAAATGGGGACTTTTCATATTGGCTGTCAAATTGAAAACTATAGGGATAATAATATGTCAATAAAAATAAAAAAGTTGTTGGTAGATTCTGGCGCGGAGCACACCTGGATCAGGGATACAAAGCTCTCTAAAATCGGTATCACTCCCGTAAAAAAGGATGTTCCATTCAAAATGGCGAATGGTCAACTGATCACCCGAAATATTGGTTTTATGATAATTAGAGTCAATAGAGAGTTTACGGTCGATGAAGTGGTATTCGCCCAAAGGGGAGATTTGGAGTTTCTTGGAGCTAGATCACTTGAAGGGTTAAACCTCAATGTTGATGCAAAACGCAAAAAATTGGTTGCAGCCGGCCCCTATCCGGTTGCATAAAATAGCTCACTTTAAGAACATATCACCGGCACTTTGCGATCAAACATAATCTCCAACGGGGATACTCCGCACGAATAGGCTAACGCTTCAACACCGTTTTTCATGACTTGCCGTAGCGTGTTGCCGTATACCGTATCGATATCGTCCGCCGGGCTGAAACTCCGGACGTCCTGGCGCTGAATACAAAAGAAGATTAGCGCTCGATTTCCAGATCGCGCGACTTCCTGAAGTTCCCTTAGATGTTTGGTTCCCCGCGTAGTTATGGCGTCCGGGAAAAAGGCGGCGTTGTTTTTCATCAAAGTTACATTTTTAACTTCAACGTAACACGCCGGTTTGTATTTGGATTCGAGCAACAGATCAATCCGGCTCCTCTCTTTGCCGTAAGGGACTTCCCGGCGAATCTTGTCATAGCCTTGAAGTTCTCCAATGACACCGCTTTCTATTCCTTCTCTCACTAAGCGATTGGGCAAGCTGGTGTTTATGCCGACTATAGTATCCTCGGATACTTCCACGAGTTCCCAGGATAAGGGATATTTCCGCTTGGGATTATGCGATTGACTCAACCAGGCTTTTGAACCCGGGGTACTGCATCCCTGCATCGAACCTGTATTGGGCGTATGCGCGGTTACCTTGGTTCCGTCGTGGAGTTCTACATCGGCCAGGAAACGCTTATAACGTTTAATCAAGGTTCCGGAAATCAGCGGTTTTTCAAATTTCATTTTGTCCGCGAAGGCAGACTGTTGCTGGTTGTTGAAAAAACTTGGAACTGTTTACGGTTCAAAGTAGCACACATTAGGTTCCCCTTGTTTCCAGTTTTCATTAACCGTGAACGGATATAATTAGTTAATCGTGTACGACCGATAATCCTTCGGTTTGACTGGCAAAAAAAGCCGCTAAATTTTCGATATCCTCATCGCTAAATCCACTGACCATTCCACCCATAATGGCATCCTTTCGTTCGCCTGATTTATAGTCCTTAAGGACTCTTACGAGATAACTCTCGTATTGGCCGGCGAGGCGGGGATTATTAGGGTCCGTGCCGTTTCCAACCAAACCGTGACAAATCATGCACGTTTCAGCCTTTACTTTCCCCACGTTGACATCCCCTTGTATTATGGAATCGTTTTTGACGAATTGGATTTGCGCCAGATACGCCGCGATATCTTCCATATCCCGCGCGTTCAAACCCCTGGCATTACCTTCCATACTGCCATGGCGCCGCGCTCCAATTTTATAGGCTTTCAAAGCGGATAGGATATAGTTGATCTTTTGTCCGCCAATTTTCGGTACGTTATAGCGTGGATACACATTGGCAACGCCAGGCCGCCCGTGACACCCTATGCAGGTTGAAAACTTAAGCTCTCCTGCTTTTGCATTGCCAGCGGCGCACGCACTGCTTCCATATCCAACCAATAAGGCGCACGCCACAATAATGATCCATAATTTCTTAGATCTCAACATAGTCGCTCCAAAGTGTAATATGCCAATATTTATAGTTTTAGTAACGATTTAGCACAAGGCCGTAACTGTTCGGATTTCAGGGGTGAACTGAATGGTTGCGAATTTTAATAGTATATTCTGATTCACTTAATATTATAAGCGCTAAGCCAGGGCATGAACCGGACAGACCAGTTACTCGGAAACCCACTGAAGTTTCAATCAGAACTCGAAACAGTATTGTGCTCCGGATTTGAATTGTCTAGCGCCGCCCTGGTCAAGAAAGCATTATCCCTCGCTTTGGGTGTAGAGCATACTGAATCGATACGCCCTCGAGGGATTGAAGTGGCTGCGACCCTCATGAAACTCAATGCTGACGCCCAGACCATTCAAGCGACTTTACTCAGCGAACCCCGCCTGCGGGAATCATTGGAACACTCGTTTATCGAGGAACATTTTGGCGCCACCATCGCTAACCTGGTTAAAAACATTAATTGGCTCAATACCTTCGGCGCCTATTCCAAAGATGTCATAAACGTGCCGGAACAGGCGGAAACCTTGAGGCAAATGCTAGTTGCCATGGTCGACGACGTTCGAGCGGTTATCGTTAAATTGGCTTACCGGATTCAACGCCTTCGCAATTTACCCGGTGAAGAGTACGAAATGCGGCTCTATATCGCGCGCGAAACCTTGGACATTTACGCACCGTTGGCCAGTCGGTTGGGTATCGGACAGCTCAAGTGGGAGCTGGAAGACTTGGCTTTCCGATATCTGGAACCCAGGATATATAAAACACTGGCAAATTCCTTAACGGAAAACCGTGCGGATCGCGAAAACTATTTGGGCAAATTTATCGATCATATCCAAAACCTCTTGGAGAGTGAAGGGATAAAAGCCGACGTGTACGGACGGCCGAAACACATCTATAGTATTTGGCGGAAGATGCGGCGTAAGCAAGTGGGTTTTAATGAGCTTTACGATATTCGCGCAATTAGAATACTGGTGAAAAAACTATCAACATGCTACGAAGTGTTGGGTTTGGTGCATGGACACTGGCAGTATATTCCTAAAGAGTTCGATGACTATATCGCCAACCCCAAGAGCAATGGCTACCAATCATTACATACGGTAGTTGCCGGTTCTGAAGGCGCATTGGTGGAAATTCAGATTCGCACCCACGAAATGGATCAATTCTCCGAAATGGGGGTTGCCGCTCACTGGCGGTACAAGGAAGGAGGAAATCGGAATGCCGCCGTAGAAAAGAGTATTGGGTCACTTAGAAATTTTCTGGAAAGCAAAAAGAGCGATGAAGGCTTGGTGGAAGATTTTCGTACCGAACTCTATTCAGACCGTATATTCGTACTGACACCCGACGGGGAATTAAAGAATCTGATCGAAGGCGCCACGCCACTCGATTTCGCCTACGCCATTCACACCGAAGTAGGCCACCGCTGCCGTGGCGCCAAGGTCAATGGCCGAATCGTGAACCTGGCTTATACGCTTAAATCCGGAGAACAGATTGAAATTTTGACATCGAAAGATGGAGGCCCGAACCGAAGCTGGTTAAACCCTCATATGGGTTATTTAAAAACCCATACCGCTTTGAACAAAGTCAGGGCCTGGTTCAGACAACAGGATCACGAAAAAAATCTGCACGACGGTAAGGGCATTCTGGAAAAGGAACGTCAGCGTCTGGGTATTCAAGACCTGAATATAGATGACTTGTTGAAACGATTTCGATTATCCCGGCAAGAAGAATTGTTTATCCGAATCGGACGAGGCGATATTAACTCTATACAAGTAGCCAATGCTTTAGATATTCCCGAACTTTCAAAAAATATGCTTCCCGTTAAAGCGCCAAAAGCAAAACAGGAAAAAGACCGTATCCAGGTACAAGGCATCGGGAATATGCTCACAACTTTCCCCAAGTGTTGCCAGCCGGTGCCCGGCGATTCCATTATCGGGTATATAACCATGGGTAAAGGCGTTACCATCCATCAGCGCGAATGCAGCAATATTCTCAGCCTACCACTGGAAAAGCAAGGACGGCTTGTTGAAGTTGATTGGGGCCACGAAGACGAGCTATTTTCGGTGAAAATTCACGTTGAAGCGATTGACCGGCAAGGTCTGTTAAAAGACATCACCCAAATTCTCTCCAATGCCCACGTGAATATTATCGATGCGGATATTCATACCAATAAGGATGACCTTTTGGTGCATATGAATTTGACAATAGAGATAAGAAATGCCGGGGAACTGAGACAAGTCTTAGCCGGAATCAATCAGCTCCACAATATTCTGGAAGCGAGGCGGGAGAATTAGCCTCGGACAGCCTCCTAGGAGGCTTCCCAAATTTCGGGCGGTTCAACTACTATTATTGTAAGCACCCAAAACCCAATTCACCGACAATTAATCTCGTAAAAGTAGCATGAATCAAATCATAGCAATCCTAATTTTGTTTCTGTCACCCCAGGTTTCGACCGCTGGCGGGACACCACAAACCGATGCGGATTTCGCCAGACTTCCAACTTATTGTAAGGCCCGCCACAAAAAAAGCCCGCCAGCCCAAAAGAAGGTGTGGAAACAGAAACTGGGGAAGGGGTTCCTTCATGTACACCATTACTGCTATGCCCTTCATTTTCTGAATCACTCGAACAAAGTTGGCAAGAAAAAAGCGAACAGAGACGCACTGAAGTCAGCGATCAAAGAAATAGGCTATGTCCAGCGGCATACGTCTAAACAATTTGCCTTACAACCGGAAATGGCCTACAAAAAAGGCAGTATATACGAGCGTCTCGGGGATCACTCCGCCGCGATGCAAGAATACCTAAAAGGTATTGCCATAAATCCGCGCATACCGGCATTATACGCGGCTCTTAGTGATCTCTATAAAAAGACTGGAGACGACGAAGAGGCCATGAATGTGCTCAAACGGGGATTAAAACATAAACCAAAATCCAAGAAACTGAACAAGAGGCTCAAAAAGCTAAAGAATCAGACATAGCTATGCGGTTGGGAAACTCAATTCGGCACGGGACACTGTGGCTGATCACGGGGAGTATCGGCTATCGTATCCTGTCATTCCTGTTTGGTGTGGTGCTCGCTCATTTATTGGCGCCGAAAGACTTCGGTGTCTTGGTTGCCATACAGGTTTTTACCGGAGCAGCGGGTTTTATTGCCGGAGGGGGAATGGGTCAGGCGTTGATCCATACTAAAGAAGTTGATGCCCGCCATTTCCATGTTGTTTTTACTCTTCAACTTTGTATATGCAGTATTATTTATGCTGTATTTTTTCTGTTGGCCCCGTGGTTTGCGGTTTGGTTCGAAAACCCAATTTATAGCGACTTATTGCGTGTTTCGGCACTGTCTTTCCTAATCAGGCCATTTGCGAATGTTGCGCAGTCGAGTCTGCGCCGGGAAATGCGATTCAAGGCCATTGTCATTATCAATAATGCCAATCTAGTCGTATCGAGTTCAGCCAGTATTACCCTCGCGACCTATGGTTTTGGAGTTTGGAGCTTGGTATTGGGAGGCATTATTGGCGCGCTTTTCCAATCAGTGTGTTTTATTCTGGTTAGCAAACGCTATCCGGGGTTTCATTACAATGCCGCGATCGCCAAGAGCCTCGGAAGTTACGGTATTAAATTTTCGGCCAATGACATCATTTTCTATTTTAAGGCGCAGACGCCGAATTTCCTACTGAGTCGATATTTGGGGCCTAGCGCTACTGGGTTATTTAATAAAGGCAGTAGCTTAAGCGAATTACCGGTAAAAACTATTAGTAGTTCAGCATACCAAACTGTTTTTAGGGCGCTATCCGCATCTCAAGATAATCTGGATAAATCAAAATATATCTACCTCCGTACAATCACATTGGTTTCGGTTTATACCTTTCCTTTTTATATCGCATTGCTGTGGTTGTCGGAGCCCTTTGTCGTTACAGTTTATGGCGCAAAATGGCAGGCTGCCGCAATGCCTTTACAAATTCTTTCCATAGCGGGCCTTTTCAGGTGTATTTCTAACCCCTCGGGGGCGGTCATGGCCGCGCAAAACCTTCGCGGCATAGAAATAAAAATACAGGCCGCGGCATTATGTTTGACGGCGCTGGGTTGTATACCGGGGATTCAACAAAACGATATCAACCTCTTAGCTGTAGGACTTTTGCCCAGTTTCATGTTTTTGGCTGTAGCGCTTTCCTTTTGCGCGCTTCGAGCATTGAACACCGGCTTCATCGATCTATTCAAGGCATTAAAACCGGCGGTTTTTCTGAATACCGGCTTGGCCTTGACCCTGGCCGCGTGCGATCAAACCTTAAAGATCCTGGAGATGACTTCGGATCCCATCGTCTATCTTGACACGCTTGCAGGGGTGGGCGGGTTTGTTTACTTGACGCTTTTTCTTTTCTACCCGCTTCCGTCAATGGAAACCGAGGCGCTTCGGTGGAAAAAAATACTTCGCTTGCGAACGGCATAAACTCGGCAACTCCCGTTTTTTAACGTGGAAATAGCGGATTTCAAGGGTGAGAGAGGAATAGTTACTATCAATCCAAAATTTCTATGATTAACACCGGTCCGGTATTTCTCAAAGTTTTTAGCTACATTAGCCTTCTATCGATAATGTCGAATAATCGATGAGTACCAAAATTTGTAACTTCTTGAGTAAATTGGCGCCCCGAGGAGGATTCGAACCCCCGGCCTACCCCTTAGGAGGGGGTCGCTCTATCCTGCTGAGCTATCGGGGCGTGGTGGATTGTATGCGATAAATGGAAATCGGGATCATACCACTAGCTGGCGCGATGAAGCTAGTCGGAGTCTTGTCCAATATGAAATGGCCCTGAAGAGGGGGGTAATTTCTAACGTGAAATGGCCCTGAAACCGAGAACAGATCATAAATTGAGGTTAACTTACGCTTCAGAAGTGTCAAGGAGATTCCTCCGCTACGCTACAAACTCCTCCTTGACACCTCTTCCGCTCCAGTTAAAAGGTTATTCATGATCTGTTCCCAATTTCAGGGCCATTTATAGATTGGAATAGACTTGCTATGCAATCATTTAGTATTCGTGATTTACGTGAACGTTCAGGCGCATTAAGCCAAGAGGCCGAAGAAGGCAATCTGGCGTTGGTGACACATGGACACCCCTTGTTTGTCAGTGTCCCATTTACCGAAGAGTTGTTGCAACAAGGGGTGCATGTAGCATTGGCGGTCAAGCTTTTCAAAGAAGGGGATACTAGTCTGGGTAAGGCCGCAAAACTGGCAAAGATGAATATTGCTGAATTTTCTGAATATGTCAGTCGCTTGGGGATTGCTATTGTGGATTTTGATGAAGAAGAGCTTGATAAGGAGTTGGCTTTTCTGAATTCGTGAAGAAATTTATTGTATCTGACACGAGCCCATTAATTGCATTGGCAAAGCTTGATCGGTTGGACTTGTTGTTGAGTATTTTTTCCGAAGTCCATATTCCGAGAACTGTTTATTTTGAAGCGACTTGTGACGGGTATCGTCATGACGCTCAGTTGATTCATGACTAGAACAGAGGGTCAAGTCGCTTTCTTCACAATACTCCGAAACAATATAGTCAGCACCAATAGATAATTCTGGTTTCCCATACCGGGTCGAAATCGGCAAATACGTTCAGCGAATGGCAACAAGATTCAGCAAAAAATTCCCACAAAGAGTTTAAGCGCACGGTTCCCTAGGAGGCTGTCCGAGAACAGGAGTCATCGCGAGGTAAAGCGGTTTTGAGTCCAGTCATCCATTGACATTCGGAGATTACATGGCGGATGACGCTCCGCTTATCCTCACTACGGTTCTCCCCACCGTTTCAACCCCACAACCCAACTAAAGAAAATTAAACAACGACAAACCCTGTACCCGCACAAAAGCTTGTTGGGCTGCCTGTAAAGATACTAGCTGCAGATTAAACCGACTAATCGCTTCGGTAAAATCCAGATCCCGGGTATCCGACAGCAGGGATTGCAGGTCCACGTCAAGATCCGCGTTAAGATTCTGTTGAATGTCTGCGGCGTTGAGTCGTGCGCCGATGGAAGCACGAACATTGAGTATACGATTAAGGCCGGTGTCGAGATCGGCTAAGATGCCTCCGGGATCAATCGTGGCCGGTACATCCGCTTGGGTGTTGAAAACTCCAAAGGTCCCACTGCTTAGGGTACCCGCCACATCGGATTGTATGGTGTAATCTTCATCCAATTGAATCGCTACCGAACTTGCTCTGACGGCACTGTCGATAGCGCCGCCTTCCGTTAGCGTCGTATTATCAAACCGGATAGTTTGAGTGCCTGCTCCCGCATCCAGCACGCTAAAGTTCTCGATCCCGATATTGGCGCCACTTGGGCTTCCGATGGTAAATTTGCCCGTTGTGGAGCCTATTGCGACTAGGTCGCCCAAGTTAGCTGCATTGATTGCCGCTACAAAATCGTCCTCAAGGCTAAGATTGGTTGCCGAATCGCGAACAAAAGAAACCGCCGTGCTGACGCCGGAATCGGCGTGTAGTACAAACGAAACGGTATCGCCGTCGACTATACCGCTTGTCGAACTAACATCTAATGTCACTTGATTTGGATCGGCTTGGGCGCTTACCCCGGTTAGCCCGTCCAAACTCAAAGCGATATTCGCGGCCGAGCGCTCGGTATCGAGATCGATCACGTGGGTCTGCAAGGTGCCGTCGGGCGCTGTGATGCTAATTGTCTGATCGGCCACCGCCGTGGACAAAAGGACCTAATCGATCACCGCTCCACTCCTTGGTACTCCAAGCCCCGCCCCCCTTGTCGTAATCTGGTCCGGATCAAGGTTATTCGCTTCTAGCTGTTCGGCGAGTTGGGTCACCAGATCAAAAATGCTTCCTTCAGTCGGATTTGCTGGATTCACCGTGATTGGCGGATCGCCGACATAGTTAAAAGATTGCCCGAATACTTCGATTCCGTGGTCGCCATCGGCGATTCTCCGGGTCGGACTGATCTGAATGTTTCGTTGATTTTCGTCACCCTGGTATTGGTAAAGGGTGACATCCTTGGTCACGCCCCCTTGGGTTACCTGGGTCACTGTCCCGGCATAGGGTGGAGTTTGGGAGCTATAGCCGGCGAACAGATATTCACCGTTAGCGTTTTGAGTATTCGCCAAACCGACTAATTGATCGGCAATTTGCCTGATTTCTTGTGCTATCGCGTTTCGGTCACTGGGCGAATTGGTATCGTTCAATCCCTGAACCGCCAATTCCCGAGCCCTTTGGATTGCGTTCACCGTACTATCCAAAGCGCCATCTTCAAACGTTAACCGGGACGTTAGCGTATTGATGTTGCTCTGATATTGATTATTTTGTGAAATCGACTGCTGAATATCCAATACCCGCACCGATGCCGCCGGATCATCGGAAGGCGTATTGATACGAAGCCCGGTGCTCAATTGGTTTTGGGTTTTACTCAGTTTGAACTGTTGATTGAGGATTGAATTGACGCCCAATTGCTGGGCGAGTGATGTGGAAATCCGCATCGATTATCTCCCGATCGCGCTCAGTAAACTATCAAATATCACATTAGCTACTGAAACCAGTTGCGCCGATGCCTGGTAGGCTTGTTGGAATCTAACCAAATTGGCAGCTTCCTCATCAAGGTTAACGCCCGAGACGGTTTGTTGCGCCTGCCGAGCTTGGATCAGTAATCCTTCCTGGGCTTGGCTATTGATATCCGCCGCACGCGTCAGTGTCCCAACGTCGGCCACGACGTTTCCAAACGCTTCTTGAAAAGTCGCCGTACCGTTCAGTAAATTCCGGTTGGTTTCCAATGCCGCCAAAGCCAGTGCATTGCGGTTGTCCCCAACCGATCCGGTAATGGTATTGCTCTGGGACGCCGCGATTTGATTGGTATCGGTAATGACCACCGAAATTTCACCAGCAATATTGTGGGTCGGCCGGATTAAAAAGCTGTCGTTGGCAACCGCGCCGGTTGCATCTACGGTTAATCCATCAATGACAAAAATACTTACCGTATCGTTATATACCTCGGTATTATCGGACAACCGGGTAACGGTATAATTGGTTCCGTCGAATCTCAGGCTATAATCGCTTAACGCCACCTGATTCACGTCATCGAACGCCACCGCAATGGTCCCGATGTTACCCGAATCATCAATAACCGTCACGTAGGGTAGATTAAAAAACAACTGCTGGGTATTGCCGTCCAGGTCAAATCCAATAGCGTGAATACTATTGATATCATTAGCTAAGCCTAAAGCAACCCTGCCCAGCCCTTTCTTTGTGGGCTCCAAAATCTCCTCGGAAAATTTCAGATTGCCGGATAGCTCCCCACCACTCAGGTTTTGGGTAATGACCACCGAGCTTGAATTGGTGGTATACAAGATCTCCAATCGTTCCGGATCCAGACCGGAACGCTGTGTTGCCAGGGTAGCGGCGTTTGTCCCAAGCACCAGGGTTTGTCCATTACCGATAAATACACTTAAGGACCCATCGTCCTGCTCAGCCGTGGTGACATCGACTTTTCCCGAAAGCTGGGTGAGTAATTGATCGCGCTGGTCCAACAAATCGTTAGGTGGGGCTCCTCCGGACAGGCCGGTCGCGATCACAATGTCCTCGTTGATCCGGGCAATCGATCCGGAAAGAGAATTTATTTCACTTACCACGCTTCTGATATTCCGGTTTACTTGCAAGCCCAAATCGGTTAATCGATTGTTCGCGGTAGCAAACCGGTCGGCCAGCGTATTAGCGTTGCCCAACAAAACCCGCCTTGCTGGAGTCGAACCGGGATCGTCGGCGACCTCATTGACCGCATTAAAAAAATCCTGGAGCGATGAGCTTATATTTGAATTGGGATCGGCAATAAAATTGTCGACCTGTGTCGCCAAGCTACGAAAAGTATTGATCTCAGAGAAAGCAGACGTGCTGGAACAAACTTGGGCGCCCAGGAACTGGTCATAAATCCGTTCCGTCCGAACCGCGTTAACACCTTGCCCGATAAAACCCGCACCGGTGCCTTGTCCTCCACGGCTTGCAAACAGCACACGCTGCCGACTATAGCCTTCGGTAAAAGTCTATTCCAATCTATAAATGGCCCTGAAATTGGGAACAGATCATGAATAACCTTTTAACTGGAGCGGAAGAGGTGTCAAGGAGGAGTTTGTAGCGTAGCGGAGGAATCTCCTTGACACTTCTGAAGCGTAAGTTAACCTCAATTTATGATCTGTTCTCGGTTTCAGGGCCATTTCACGTTAGAAATTACCCCCCTCTTCAGGGCCATTTCATATTGGACAAGACTATAGCTATCTCGCTAAAAATGTTACTATAGATTGTGGCACAGATGCGGAGTGGAATTAGTAATAAACGGTAGAAGCCACTAAATAATTAGTAAAACCTGCGTTGGTTGGTCGCCAGTCTGTTTAAAGATCGGGCAATTGCAGAAAGGAATCCGCTTCGCCGATACTTAATTAAATGCCTCTGGCGGGGATATTTATACAACAATGATTTATAAGTGGCCGGTTTTATGGAAAGGGGTGGCGTTTTTGGTGGCTTATAACCCTACATAGCTTGTCTAATCGGTAATCCCCCAGATTTTATATTTACCCCTTCGATACGTGTTTTGTTGTGAGGCAAGCGTATTGACCCCTATTTCTTTTCTAACAAGACTGGGTCTAAAGGTTCAGCGGGAATTATCTATCGGTGCTGTGCACATTGTTTATGGGTATTATGAAGAAAGCGATTTGACCCTTTTATACACTTTCAGTGCATCGTGGTTGAGTTTGCGGTAGATATGGTTAAAATAAATCTGTCCCCTTTTTTTCTTAAACCCGTTGTGGGAATTGTTTACTGAATCTTGTTGCCATTCGTTGAATGTATTTGCCGATTTCGATTCGGTCAGGGAAACCAGAATTATCTATTGGTGCTGACCATATTGCTTCAGGGTATCATGAAGAAAGGACTTGTGCCCTTTTCTCCCAGTATTTTCGAACCATCGGGCGACCCAATAAAGGGTAGCGCCCCTTTTTCCCCTGGATTAGAAGCATGATCCAGCACACCAATAGGCAAAAGCAGATCGGGCGCAAAGTTAGGCGGCAAGGTACTTTTCGCCCACCTCACCCGCGTCGGGAACTGACATGATACAGCGGTTTGCGCTGGCCAGTACAGGCAAACTGGGGCCTCTCTAAAAGGCAGAAATCTCAGGTTTTCCGGTAATGAATGCTGGAACCTCTTTAATTATCAGGGCCTTCTGGATTTGGCAAAGTTACAACTGCCCAGATTAATAATCAAGTCGGTCACCACATAGGCGCGCACCTGCGGCATAATAACAGTCATTGCTTTCTGGCTGCGATTTTTTAGCTAATGCTGGCAGTACACCTTGTACGCCTGCGTTTCCTTCATAGCCCCATTCCCCGTTATCGAAATTGATCCAGTAGAATCCATTTGGAACCACCCCTACCGCTAACTGGTCCAATGCTAAAATTTCCTCGGATGAAAGATGATTTTCATTGACGTGAATGTGGCGAAATTGCTGAGCATTAACATTTATCGAGATGCTAAGTAAAAATAAAATCAAAAAACTGCTATTTGAATGAACCATGGTTAATCTCCCATTGTAGTATCACATGCTACTAGGAGATTTTCCGAGAATAGAGAGTCTATCGCAGGAAAGCGGATTTTGGCCCACTTTCCCTCGAAACGACTCCTATTCTCGGACTGGCTCCTAGGTCGTAATTATGCAGACGCTACCCTCGCAACGTAAATAGATGATCGCACGAAATTAACTTTAAGAATATTACCCATTTAGGCTAGTAGGTTTATACTATAGCAGCAAGAAGTACTAGTAACATTGGGTGAATAAAATAAGTATAAGGATTAGGCTAGGGTAAAAAAAGGCCAGGTTGCGAATTGAGAATATTTCGAATCATTAGTAGATCTTTAGGGCCAGTATCGGTCGACAATGCCATTAGACGATGAGCCTATTTTTCCCCTTCTCACAGTGTAAAGGCTAGACTTTTACAAGCTAGCTGACTACCATGCCAGTCACACCACAATCCAACCGTGTTTGTTATGTTTAATTTTATTCATAGTGAGTCCAGAGCCTAATAATCTTAATAACCCTTTCTTCTTCGTATATTTGATAAACAAGCCTATGTTGAATATTAATCCTTCTTGAATACGCACCTTCTAAATCACCTACCAGTTTTTCATATGGTGGTGGGTTTAGATACGGATTATCCTTTATTAATTCAAGAAGCTCTTGAGCTTTCTTTTTTAACTGGAAGGGCGTAACCCGCGTTCCGCTCTCGCGATGAATCAATGAGTTAGCGTATCGTTTGAGAAGAAAGAATCAAACACTTACGTACTCAAAACGATCAATTTTTGTCATGGAGTAAACAATCAATAAGTTAGGGCGCGTAAGGCGGGTTACGCCCTCACTGCCTTACCTCATTAAGTTCATCTACAATTATTCTAATATTGGTGGCTACTGATAAAACATCTTGAACCTTTAAAGCATTTACATTTTCCTGTGAAATAAATACAGCAGGGTTGTTCTCAATTTTTTTAGCAATTGCATAAAGCCTATCTGCTGAGAGCGGATGTGTTGTTGGGTTATCACCTTGTAGTAATCCAGTCACTAAAAACCACGTTACTATACCGTATGGTATTGTATGCATACGTCCCATTACATCAAGCGCCATTGAATCAGATTGTTTTTCCTGATCCTGAGCTTGTCTATTTGAAATAGAATCATATCGAGCATGTTGATAGTGCCAATGCCCCAGTTCGTGTAACAATAAGTAGGCGAGGCCCGATTTAAGAATCTTCTGCGATACATCGTCAACATATTTGTCTTGCTTCCAAGCTTTGTCTGGCACACCTAAAGCCTCTAATGGGGGTTGCAGATAATCTTGTTGTAAATGAAGTCTTGCGACGTATTCAATAATTTTAGTTTTATCCATCTTCTTGCTCTCATACCATGCAAAGTCAAGTGCCATATCATCAAAGAATTTGACGGATAATGCAGGTATTGTCATCACGCCTTTAAAATTCATGTAAAAGTCAAAAAGACCCGCATTATTACCGAATAACGGAATATTTAGTTTAACCTTCGATAAGGATTTTCGCTCATTCGGCAACAAATAACGGTAAATATCTTCATACAATACGCCTCTGATATTTTTGCCATAGATAGATTGCACATACTGGAGCTTTTTAAATGGATACAATCCACTAAAGTCTTTTGCTACCGCGATAGCTGGTAGCGAAAGACAAGCTATTGAAATTGCAAGGCATTTGTTAATTATTCTAGTACTGACAAGAAACGGATACATCGGTAAACACCCCTTTTAGATTTTTATTTTCTATTGAATCACTACCAAATTCCAATACCTTGACATTGCCCCAAGCAGATGCGTTCCAAACAGGTTTAAGCAAGGCAACTTTGGAATCATGAAGGGCAATGCGCATGAGGGTAGGTATTTCATCCTTTTTTGCCTCCAAGGTTTTTATCAGACAATTAAGCTCTCCAATCTGTTCTATTGCGGCATTACGACGCGGTATGATACCTGCGTTATCACCATTTCCTGACAAATCACTTGCTCCCATAAACGTTTCAACAATTTGCTTGTTATTATCAACCAAAGAAAGAGAACTTGTACTCTGTTTAATACCTTTATCAAGGTTATGCAGGAGAATAATGGCGCCAAAAGCAAGAAAGAATACGCCTGGGGCAACCCTTGATAAAACAATTTTCATTCCAAGAATATCCAGTTTTCCCTTGTGATCGGCCTGATTAGGCAAATGAAAAAAAAGCTTGTAACCGAGATAGATTGCCATGCCGCCAAAACCGACAACCAACAATCTCTCAAGCATTCTCAATATTGAAACCAGACTATCATCCATTTTGTAGCACCTCTTAATTCTCGTTATTACCTATTCAATTGTAACTTTGGATAAAATATTTATTAAAACAGTATATTATGAGTAGTCGCAAAACAGGGTTGTAGACATTTAACTATAAAGTAAGACGTAGTAATTTTACTCTTATCACAATTATTTCTTGGCCTATTTAGACGCCAACTGTCTTACGAAGAACAAAGTGTAGCGTCTTAGATAGTACCGAGTGGCCTAAAAACCTTATCCATAGGTTTTCCATCCGGTCCATTCGGTTGTAGATTCTCGCCGCTTGGCGACATGGAATCGCCTGTTTGTGTCAGGTATTTGTCAAGAATGACAGTGCGTGTGCAAATATAGGGATAACTCGCTTTGTAATAATCTCCAATGTCAGCATCGCAAGTATAAATTTCCCCTTCGTAGTAAATTCCCTGGATTCTGAAAAAAACGGATTGTTGGTTTACATTAAACCTGTTGAGCTTGATTAAGTTACCCGTAGCTGGTGTAGCAAGATGTCTACCGGTAATGGAGTGTTTATTATAAAACTCAAGGGTTGTCGTGGTTTCGTTTTTAACCCTTAACCACTGGCCGTCTGCCTTATAAAATACATTTTTGATCGATATAACGGAAGATCGACCATTGAGAATATCATCGAAATTGACCCTCTGAATTACCCTGGCTTCGCATGGCTTAGATTCATCAAATTCAAGGTAAATTTCCGTTGCCACGTCTTCGACCATTTGGCGAATATAAACTAACGCCCTTATTTCTTCTTCCTCTTCCTCTTCCTCTTTTTCCTGTTTTACGATTTCACGTAGCTTCTCATAGATGCCCGCATCAACATTACCAATCCGCACGCGCGAACCGTTCTTTTCCAGAACCTGCCCACCGCCCGTAATCGATGTGTGTTGTATTATAGAAAAATAGAAAAGATCCCTGGGTAACAGTATGTCGGCAGAGTGGCGTGCGTCCTCATTATTGAAATCCAGCGTTACGCATCCAAATGACACATCCGTCACAGTAGCCTTTACCCAATCGATCACTGGATAGCGTGTCGATTCATCTATTTCAAAACTCACAATATTCTTCGATAATGCAATATTTCTCCGGTAATTAGTGTCATTGTCGGTCACCCTGAATCTCACGCTACCCGGAACGCCAGCACCGTTTTCCCGTCTATCCAGGTAAACATTAGAACTGGCGTCTTGAGCTGTGAGATTCCCTCCCTCCAACGGCTCAATCAGAGTCGGTCCGTATGTGCGTCCGATTTCGCATCCTTGAAACGTACAATGTTTGAAGGGCGGAATGACGTTAGCGGCATCGGCGTAAGGACCGATATAACAGTTCCTGGACGTTGCGCCGACAATTGCAGCTGAATTGGGGTAATGTCCTTTTTTATAACCACACGGAGTCGTGTCGAATGGCCCATACCCGGTGTCGGTGTTGGGCAAAGTATTTTCGCATTCATCTGGTTGCACCACGAAGTAGTGGCGGGGCTGAAGATATTTAAACGTGCAATTGCTGAATACGATGGGAAAGATTGGGTCAGTACTGCTTTGTCTTAACGGACTGTAAATAGCCTCGGCATAAACGTTGTTGGCGTTAATGATACCCCGCCGGGCTTCATCGTATACAAGGTACTTGACGCCACCAGCAGCCTGCGCGGATATGATTTCAGGCGTGACACCTGCCCCGTGAACGAAGCTATCGAAACCGCAATACACATTCACGTAAAAATAACAATTGTATGCTCTACACCCTCTGGCCTGATCGGTGCATGTAGAGATTCCGAAAACAACCCTCTCAAATAGCAGGTTTTCGTAAAGAAAATTATCTCCCATCTGCCCGGTTAAATTGTTGACAATCCCGGAAACGAACTTGTGAAAATAACACCAGGAGAAGGTCATGTTAAAGGTGTTTCCCCCTTTCTGATCTTTCAGATCCAGATCTGATGCATGGGGGCGGGTAGAATATTTGCGGGGAATGTGCAGCCTTACTTTTTCGTGGTCGAGAAAATTGTTATCCATACTGCTCGTGAATGGGTCCATGATGACTGCCGCATAGGGTCTTTTTGGCGCCCATCCGATGTCATCGGAAATCCAGTCCGTGTTTCTTATGGGGTAAATGTCTAGCTGATGGCTTTCACTATCTTCAATTTCGGTTAATTTGATAGAGTACACGGGTACTGTATCCGTTATCAGGCATTCACCGTTTGCCTTATAAACCGTAACAAAGACATGTGAGGAAAATATAATTCCATGATTTTTAAACTCATTTCGCAATTTTGAGGACAATTTCCCATCGTTCAAATCACTCTGGTATTCTAACTTGTATTTTAATTTGAGGCTCCACAACTTTTTAGGATTGAAGTCATCCCTTTTCATAACAAGTTCGTAACCCGAATAAAACTTGCTTCCTAGAAAACTTGTAGCCAACGAATTGGGGTCCTCCGGGCGAGAGGCAGGGGAGTCCGTATTCATTCCGATAAAGCCAATGTTTTTTACGTGCGAGTTGCGTGTGGTCTGAATCATGACGGGGCAGCCTCTTTGGCTTCATACTGAATTATCGTCGCATTCCCGTATTGAAGGCCATGTTTGATAGGTTCCGCACCTTCGATCTTAATGATTGTGTACGATGCTGCCGGGGATAAGCAGCACTTTCCGGTCCAATGCGGATTATATTCAAAAGATGGTGTTCCAGCACTCAAGGGTTGGTTTCCGTCGGTCAAGACAAGATGTTCAGCATGCGGTACTTCTTGTGCGTTGGCGTAACGACCACCATGGCGGCATACGACAATGGGTTGATCAATGTAATACTTTCCGGAGTTGATTCTTACGACTGAGGTTGCCACCCGTTTTTCCTCATTACCAGGATATGTTTCGCTATCTCCCCGTAGGAAGTCGAAAGATTCAGCCCTGTTTCCGGATTTCTGAGCATAGACGATTGAATCACAGGCTTGTTGGAGCGCCTTGACGTTCTTTGCCATGACCTCTGAATCAGGCCCTGTACCCGGCGCCATCCCCCACCAATTGGCTCTTACGGAAGAAACGGAGTTTTCCAGAAACCAGAATAATCCATCGCCATCGAATATCTGATGGGGAGTATCAATTAAACGCCCCTCAAAGACAATGTGAACATAGTCGCTTTGAACCGACATGGGTGGATTCTCACCGTTGATATCCACCTCTGGCGTTTCGATTTTTGCATGATTTTGAAATTCGACAGTAACGTGACTCGGTATGATAAAGGATTCGCTTTCAATGGTATCTTGATCTATGACGATATGGGTGGGAACGCTTGACGGAAGAGAGTCGATGATTTTTTTGAGAGACTGTCCCGGTGCTACATGGATAACCATGGTTTACCTCATGAATTGTGGTTTCATCTGATACAGGGGCGATGGGTTACTTCGCTATTGCTAATTCCGTAACGTCTCAGAAGTGCCGGTTGGGTTATCTGACTTTTTTCGCCATGAACTGGGAAGAAGAATTCATGGCAGCCTAACGGTTCGTATCACCATGGGTATATTTGGGGTTAGAGTAAATTTAAATTCATCTACTCTGACCAAAAATATATGCACCGACTTCATGCAGCGTAGCGCCTCCGTTCTGATTCCCAATTCTGGTTTGTTCAGTCTAAACTGACTACATGATCGATAATCTACATGGCATCCGGTATACAATAGTAAAAACACAAACCCAGCAATCGTAAAATCGAATTTTTTACCATCGTATTCCCTCTAAAACCATACAAGTGAGATATATCTCCTTACCTGCATAAACGAATTTCTTCCAAACATTTCATCCAGTCCAAAACACAGGGTCGACCCGAAGTAAATTGGAGGAGATAATCCGCAATCAATGGCTAACATCGATTGCAAACCGATAATCGCACAAATTCGGGTTCAAGAATATAGCCCATTTCTACTAGTAGGATGCTACGAAAACACCAAAAAGTACTAGTACATTTGGGTAATTGAAACAGAATTCGGATAACGGAAGATTGCAGCAGACTCGTTGACACTGGTAAAAACCTAGCGCAACATATGGATATTACCGACAATGTCATTTCAAACATATGCTACCAAGAAATAGCGCCGCTAAGGTAAATGCACTATTAGAGGTATTTCCAGCTGTACTTATCCTTGGTGTTAGGCAGTCAGGGAAGACAACTCTTGCCAAACAAATCAGAGGAGACTGGAAATATTTTGATCTGGAAAATACCAACGACTTTGATTTCATTTCGTCCGATTTGGATTTCTTCTTTAACGAATACCCCAGCCACATTATCATTGATGAAGCACAAGAATTTCCAGGTTTGTTTAAACACTTAAGAGGTGTTATCGATTCAGACAGAAATCATAAAAATCGATTTATTCTAACGGGCTCCAGCTCTCCTGAACTCATTAAGCAAGCAAGTGAATCATTGGCTGGTCGCTTAGGCATTGTCGAGCTTGGCACCCTAAAAATGAATGAGCTACATCAAATACCATTGCCGTCTTTTTACCAAATATTCAGTAGTCAAATATCCGCCTCCACAATAGACCAACTGAAAAAACTGACCGCTGAGGACGGTGATGTCATCAATGACTTTTTGTACGGCGGATACCCTGAACCCGTGCTTGCCAAAAACAAGGACTACTTTCAGACATGGATGCAAAATTATTTTCAACTTTATATCGAAAGAGATATCAGGAAACTATTTCCCAAACTTGATTCTATAAAGTACAGACGCTTTATTTCGACACTGTCGGAGCTGTCCGGCACGATTATTAACAAGGCCCAGCTGGGAAGATCGCTCGATACCTCCGAGGTTACGATAAAGGACTATCTTGAAATCGCGGACAAAACATTTGTATGGAGAATGATCCCGTCTTACGAGAAGGCGAAATCTAAATCCGTTGTCAAAATGCCTAAAGGTATACTCCGGGATTCTGGCCTGAGCCATTTTCTTGCCAATATCGATAGCAGAGAAAAATTAATTCGCTCGCCTCATGTGGGCCGGAATTTTGAGTCCTTCATTATTGAAGAAATCATCAAGGGTGTTCAATGCACCAACGCAACTAACTGGAAATACTATTACTACCGCACAAAGCACGGGGCGGAAGTCGATTTGATATTGGAAGGAAGCTTCGGTGTACTGCCCATTGAGATCAAATTTGGAGTAGCCACTCAATCCCGACGGATAACATCATTAAAAAAATTCTTGTCCGATAATTCACTACCTTTGGGAATTGTCATCAACAATTCAACTGAGGTGAAAGCCTTGGCAAGTAATATTGTTCAAGTACCGGCGATGTTTGTTTGAGCGAATAATTTTACAGCGGCGAAATAGTGTTAGATCGGTATTTTAAGTCCAATTGACCGTTTTCCACATCAATAAAAACATTGGTATCAATGACTAGTCCCATGGGTTATCCGGTAAATATGCTTGACGCTTTAAAGTGGACCCATGGGTCCACTTTAGTATGCTGACAATGTTAGCAATTTCTAATGCTAGGGTTGTCTTACCGACTTGTCTCGGCCCCAAAAGAGCCACCACGGGCATGTTTTCTAGGGCTTTTTGAATAGGTTGTTGTAGAGACCGACTTATCATCATTGCAAACTAGCATTATGGATTCTAATTTGCAATGTTAAGGCGTGATTATTTCTTTTCTCAATTCTGCTTGTTTCCTCTCGCGAACTTAAAATAGCAAACGGAAAAGGGAACGGATTTGTTTTAAGGCAAATATATCTAAAATAAACCTGCCCCATTTTCTTTTGGAATGATTAAACCAATTGTGCTAAACGTTTGTATAAATCGACATAAAACATCCCGATGTTTTACTCTTTGCGTAGGATCTAGCACATATAACGAAGTCACATCAAGATGGTCGGATGATCCGTCCATAACGAAATCCCAATACCATCTTGCTTTCTTGAAACGCGATAATAAATGCCTCGGGTTACGTTCAAAATTTTCCGTTTTTACAGTAAATGTATAACGCTGACTTATAGTGGAAACAGCTCCATCGTTTAAAGTGGACCCATGGGTCCACTTTAGTCAACCCTCAGCCCTTTAATGTGAGCGATGAGTTCGCAGGCACGATCCCAAAACGAACTTATCGGCCCCACGGACCCTAGATGAACTTCAAGTAAACTTGATTTTTGGGCATGCAAACTCCAGTAATCTATTGGAATCTCGCCATTGTCAAACCCGAATACGCCGTAACATAAAATTACGGGACATTTATTGCCCATGTTTTTTCTCTTTTAAAATATACTTCGATTCGTGGGAATAGGACCCGTAGGGCGAATTAGCGAAGCGTCATCCGCCATTGACCCTCATAACATCGCGCGTGACTGACAACGTTCTTCATTCACCCATTTAAAAGATATTCATCATAAGATCCGCCAAAGATGCCTGAGCGCTTGTATCCAGTTTCTTTCCCACTTTTTTCACTTCCTCGTCAGTTTGGGAGCTGTAAGTGCAACAATAAAGAAATCGCTTTTAAAGCCAGAGCAGGTAGAGCCTGGCGGCAGTATCCCACAACCGAGGCGGCGTTTCGCCATTCCAATCGATCGGCGCGAGAAGTTCGTCAACGTTATCGATCCGATTGCCGCCTTTTTTCCTCTTTAATTCTTCAAGAAAGCGACGCGCGGTGCTCATGAATTCAGCGTGGTCGGGATCTTTGGATGGTTCCGGCGCACCGATCAGTTCCGTCAGAAGTTCTTGCTCCAGAGTAAATGAGCGTGGATGCAAGTTGTGTGTCGTGACAAAGGCCATGTTTCCGAAGAACATCATTTTGTCGTGGATGGTTATCTCCGGAATCCCTTCTTCGTCCTTTCCTATATATTGTCCATCCGGCAGGTGGACTGTGAGTATGCCTGGTTTGAGACCGTAAATCTCGGCAGCCTTACTGATGTCGCGGGCCATGGCCAAAATAAGGAACGCGGATTTGACAATCGGCCCGGCAATTGTGGGTTCGTCGCAGCTGTCCGCGGAGTTAGTCATGATTTCGACGTTCACTCCGCGCTCGATCGCGCGTCTGATAGCTCGCGCTACTGGATGGTGATCGATGGGCTGCGTTAATACGAAATATGCATTAGTGATATACACCGTGTCTGGAGTTCGGGACTGATCCTCACTCCGTTGAGTTCCGCTGGCGGCTTCCAAAGCCGTGATCATTTCCACAAGAATCCGATCGTCTTTGTCGCCTCCCTGGTCGCGGAAAACGCGCAAGCTGACATTGTGCCACTCGGCATCGTAAACATCCACAATATGCGCATGACGCGTGTAGCGTAGCAGTGGAGTCCAGTTGTCCGAATCCAACGCTTCGAGTTTGGGCAGTTCCGGAATGGACAGGCCAACCACCCGTTGTTCCTTTAATACATCACAGTGAATTTGCCAGAAGTATTCCACGGTCCGGCGGCCACTGAGAAGTATGTTCGTATAGGACCAGTGGGCATAGTGGTCTCCGATGTTGCTGCCGCCCGCGATAACGCCAATCGGGGTGATAAAATATTTGACGTGTGTGCTGAGTGGAAACTTTTTATTACTGGGTGTCCACGGGTGGACTCCGAAGCGGCCGATACCACGTTCTTTGACTTCTTCCGAAAATTCAACGAGTCTCTTCCGTCCGAGTCGTGATGGCCCATTCTTTTCGTCGACCACAATGCTAACGACGAAGCCTTGCATCGCCAAATCCTTGAGCCGTGTGGCAATTTCCATGCCCCAGTAGTTCTCTTTACCAGACTTGGAGGAGGATTCAATCGCCCAGTAATTCAGTGCGATAGGTCCTTTGGTCTTTTCGGGCGCACCGTCGAAGGTATTTTTATTGTCTTACAATAACTTGACGATCTGCTGAAAGAACTCTTCGCCATTCCCAACAAAGCGTACACGAGAATCGATGAATTTTTCCCTATGGGGCTTACGAGCTTGGTTCAGAAATACCGCTGAACCACTTTTGGGAACGTTAATTCCGGGTTGTCCAAGATGCCCATATCGTTTATCAACCTTATATTCTAGATGTTGCGACACGACTTTCCAGCCGTTCCGCAGCACCCCTTGTTCATCGGGTTCATCGCGTACAGACCAAATGGCGCCGCGGACGTTGTCGGATCCAATCGCAATCTTTTCGTGGAGCTCTTCGTCGCGCGGCATATTTTTGAGAACTGTCTTGAGCGCCCGCGGGGCGTTCGGATCGTTGCTCACATTTTCGGTCAGCGCTTCAGTGAATTCCGCCAGCAGCGCATAGGCTCGACCTTCAGATTCCATACCCCCTGCATCGACCCATGCCTCGCGGAGCCACATTCGTTCGCGGGAATTGAGAGCGTTTCCGATATCTTGGAGCACATTTTCAACGATTTTTGCGGTATCCCAATGCTCAGGCGAACTAAGATTTTTTAGTTTTGTTTTGAGTTCAGTTAGGTCCTGTGTGGAATCGCTCAGAATGGACACGGACTCGACCTTCGAATACCCCAGCCCCTCCAACAGCACCGTGAGCGCCTGAGAATCGGATGCGTTAAGCGCCATTTGGTCTTTCGCGCCCAGTATTAGATTCACCAATTCAGCAAGTCTGACGGGGTTGTAGGCTGAGGCGAGTTGCAACTGCGTGGCGACAATAAACATTCGGAGATGGGGAACGGCATCATTGGCAAGTACCTTGATGGCTGGATCATTGAGGTGTTTCAGAATATGAGGGAGACCTTTGACCAAGCTGAACTGACCTTTGAGTTCATGGGTCACATAGTCGGCTATATTCCAACGGGCGCTGTCGAGAACAATCTCGGATGGCCCCTGCGACTCACCTGCTTTGGCGGTCAACTTCCGCTTGAGGGCCGCCGCCGCTCGCGGATTCGCGATCCGCTCGGTAATTTTCGCGACTAGCGTCTAGATCGTGAAGTCATCCCGCGGATCTATGGTAATGACAAAGTCGTAAGTTTTCTCCGTTGTCGATGGCGCATTGGAAATATCCGATTTGGGACCGGTGGCCTCAATCCGCAGTAATTCAATTGGCGGCGCGTCGAAATGCGAGGACTTGAATTGAACTTCACGAAGCGTCGAATCATTAAACGCGATATGGTGGACACCATTTGGTTCGCGGTTTAGTATCGATTGGGTTGACCCCGGCAGCCAACACCTGAATTTTGACCTGGGTATCGGCGGTCAATACCGGATTGGAAACTTCCTCAAGCCGCAATCGCTCAGGAGTACCCGGTTTGTGTATCACGATAGCTTTCATACCGAATTGGATTCCAAAATCAATTTATTCACTACATTGTCGCTTGACTTAAAAGGATATTTAATTTCCTATACTCTACTCGGTAACCGTGAATGAATACAATTAATGCTAACAATTCGAAACTATTTTTTATCTGTCTTCTTGGTCTTAATGGGGTCTTTTAGCGTCGACTTTGCGGCAGCGCAGACCGGCGGGAAAAGCGATGCAGGCGTACTTCTGGCGAGTCTTGAATGGGAATTAGCCGATGCTTTTCCCGTCAGCGCTACGCCAACGGGCCCGGTCCGGGAATTTGATCTGATTGCCGGTGAGAGTCTCTGGGGAATTATGCCACCGTATCAAACTAAGGTATGGGCGTATAACGAACAAATTCCAGGACCGGTTTTTCGAATCAAGCTCGGTGACACCATCAAGGTTAGGTTCACCAACCGATTGTCTCAGTCAACCACGATACACTGGCACGGCGTCAGGGTTCCCAATGCTATGGACGGCGTCCCGGGCGTTACCCAGGAACCGGTCGAAAGTGGTGGAAGCTTTACGTACCAATTTACCCCGAAAGATGCCGGAACGTTCTGGTTCCGTCCCCATGTTAACTCCGCCTAGCAAATTGAACGAGGTCTCCATGGCGTTCTCATCGTGGAAGATCCGGATGAGCCACGGTATTCTCGTGATCTGGTTTGGGTGCTGGATGACTGGCTACTCAATGAAACGGGAGAAATCAACGAGCACTTCGTGACCCGGCACGATCTTGCCCACGATGGGCGTTGGGGTAATTTTCCGACTGTCAACGGGACTTTTCAACTACCTGTATCGGTTAAAGCTGGTGAAAGAATTCGAATCAGGATGGTCAATGTAGCCAATGGGCGTGTGTTCGCGCCTCAATTTCATGGCCTTTCACCGATCATAATCGCGGTGGACGGAATGTTGGTAGGAACGCCTTTCCCTATAGAGCGATTTTTACTGGCTCCCGGAAATAGAGTTGACCTTGACGTGACGATTCCTAAAAAATCCGGGAATACCGAATTGAATGTTGTCGACACATACACTAGAAGGCCATTTCCCCTAGCCAGTTTTCAAATCCAGCGTGGAAAAACAGTGGACACACCACAGTTTAAAACGCCGCAAGCACGCCATATCCCCAATGGAAAGAGGCCATCAATGCGCCGATTTCCCATGACTTTGTGCTCGATGCAAAAGAAGACCGGTCCTATGGGATTTCTTGGATGATCGATGGAAATGCCTGGCCCGAAGGTAAAGTTCAAGAACTTCCCTTAGGGCGGTTTAGCCGATTACGATTTACAAATAACTCGTATAGGCTGCACCCTATGCACCTCCATGGACAATTTTTTAAGCTTATCGCCCGCGACGGTAAAGCGGTCAATGAGAATTTCTGGCGGGACACGATTCTTATTGGGCCGGAACAGTCGATAGATATAGGGTTGGTGCCCCTGGACGAGGGAACATGGGTCAACCATTGTCACATATTGGAACACGCCGAAGCGGGGATGATGAGTGCGGTCCGGGTGAAGTAGCGGTAACGGTCCGCGAACATAAACCGCGGAATCGGAAAACATAGCTTTTTTCCGCCCAGAATATTTTAAAACAAGGGATTTTGATGTTCGAACAAACCTTCAAAAACATTGACGATGTTCTCCGGCAGGAAGCGGGTTGCACGACGGAGCTGGATTACACCGAACAAACCTCATGGATGCTGTTTTTGAAATACCTGGATAATATGGAGCAGGAAAAGGCCTTGAAGGCGGAGCTAGTTGGCAAGCCCTATCGCTTTATCATTGACGAACAACACCGTTGGTCAAGCTGGGCCGCCCCGAAAACCGCCGATGACAAGTTCGATCACAATATCGCGATGACCGGCGATGATTTGGTCGCCTATGCTGATAATGAACTCTTCCCCTATCTGAAAGGGTTCAAGCAAAGAGCCGAAAGTCCCGATACCATCGAATACAAAATCGGTGAAATCTTCGGGGAGATCAAAAACAAGTTTCAGAGCGGCTATAGCCTACGGGATGCATTAGAGCTGATGGACGCGCTGCGTTTTCGCTCCCAGAAGGAAAAGCACGAGCTATCCCATCTCTACGAAGCTAAGATCAAAAATATGGGCAATGCTGGCTGTAATGGCGGTGAATATTACACGCCAAGGCCGCTGATCCGTTCCATGGTCAAGGTTATCAAGCCTAAAATCGGGGAACGCATCTATGACGGCGCGGTCGGCTCCGCCGGGTTCCTGTGCGAGGCTCATGATTATCTGCGCCATGGTGGCGGGAATGGGAGCGAGCTGACCACTAGCCAGCTTCAAATGCTCCAGACCAAAACCTTCTACGGCAAGGAAAAAAAGAGCCTTGCCTACGTGATTGCGATTATGAACATGATCCTGCACGGCATTGAGGCCCCGAATATCATTCACACCAACACACTGGCGGAAAACCTGGCCGACATTCAGGACAAAGACCGTTTCGATGTGATCCTCGCCAATCCGCCCTTTGGCGGCAAAGAGCGCAAGGAAGTCCAGCAAAACTTCCCGATCAAGACCGGTGAGACGGCTTTTCTGTTCTTGCAACATTTCATCAAATATCTGAAAGCCGGAGGGCGAGGTGCTGTTGTTATCAAGAATACCTTCCTGTCGAATTCCGACAATGCCTCCAAGGCGCTACGCAAGGAGCTTTTGGAAAGCTGCAACCTGCATACGGTGCTGGATTGTCCGGGCGGTACGTTCCTTGGGGCAGGAGTGAAAACGGTTGTGTTGTTTTTTGAGAAGGGGGCGCCGACACGCAAAATCTGGTATTACCAGCTCGATCCGGGCCGCAATATGGGCAAAACCAATGCCCTGAATGATGATGATTTGAAAGAGTTCGTGGCGCTGCAAGCGAGTTTTGCGGATTCTGATAAATCCTGGTCGGTTAGTGTGGCGGATATTGATCAGGACACGTTTGATTTGTCGGTGAAAAATCCCAACAAAGAGGAAGATGCCCCCCTTCGCGAGCCGGAAGAGATTATCGCTGAGATGGTTGTTCTCGATGCGGAAAGTGCCTAAATCCTCGAAAATATCCGGGGGATGCTATGAGGGAGGGGTGGAAGACCGAGACGTTAGGCAATGTTTGTCAGATCAAACCCCCTAAGAAGGAAGCCAAGCAAAAACTTGCTGACACTGATCTTGTATCTTTTGTTCCCATGAACGATTTGGGTGAACGGCGAAAAGATTTATCTTTGAAGGCTGAAAAGCCCTTGAACGAAGTTACTGGCAGTTATACCTATTTTTCTGATAACGACGTGCTCTTGGCAAAGATCACGCCTTGCTTTGAAAACGGCAAGTTGGGAATTGCTCGTAATTTAACGAATGGCGTTGGATTTGGGATCTAGCGAATACATCGTCTTTCGTTCGAGAGGCGACATTGACCCTGAATATCTGTTCTATTTCCTCTCGCAGGATAGCTTTCGGGACACTGGAGCGCGCGTAATGACTGGGGCCGTAGGCCACAAACGTGTTCCAAAGGAGTTTATAGAAAATCATCAAATACCTCTCCCTCCCCTCCCCGAACAAAAACGCATTGTCGCCATTCTCGATGAAGCGTTTGAGGGTATCGGGAGGGCCGTCGCCAATGCCGAAAAGAACCTCGCCAATGCCCGTGAGCTGTTTGAAAGCTATCTGAATGCTGTCTTCACCCATAAGGGCGGAGGGTGGGTGGAGAAGAAACTTGGTGACAATGATCTACTTCAAATCATTGACGGCGATAGAGGTAAAAATTATCCGAAAAAATCTGATTTTTTTGATGAAGGGTTTTGTCTTTTCTTGAACACAAAAAATGTGAGACCAGATGGGTTTAGCTTTGATTCAATGATGTTTATCACCGAAGAAAAAGACAAAGCTCTTCGCAAGGGCAAGCTAAGACGTCGAGATGTTGTGTTTACTACGAGGGGCACGATTGGAAATATTGCGCTATACGATGACAGTGTGGACTTCGACGAGGTTAGGATAAATTCTGGAATGTTGATATTTCGTCCAAACGAACAGATTATATTGTCCGAATACCTTTTTGAAATACTGCGATCTGGGATTATAAAATTTCAGATTGAGTGTTTTGTCTCAGGTGCAGCGCAACCACAGCTTCCGATCAAGACGCTTGTAAACTTCTCTATTCCGGTTCCGTTAAAACTGAGTGACCAGAATAAGATAATTTCTCAATTGCACGACTTATCTGCTGAAACCCGGCACCTCGAAGCCATCTGCCAACAAAAACTCGCTTTCCTCTTCGAACTAAAACAATCCATCCTCCAAAAAGCCTTTTCTGGAGAGCTGACGGCAGAAAACCCCAGTATCACGAAAGAAGCCGTCGCATGAACGAAACCGAAATCCATGCTGGACTGCAAATATAAAGGGTCGTGGATTCCGAAAATTCGTGCTTTCGATTTGTGCTTTTTTTTTATGGAATTTTCTTGATCGGTTTTTGATTATGGCGCCGGTTTGGTTTTCGTGTCTAATCCTAAATGCCTAATAAACAATAGCCTATATTAATTTAGTTCAATGTATTTTCTTGATTAGGTTTTGATTTGAGGCCGATTTTCAGTATCTATCATATCTTTGTAAAATCAATTTTGACGAAATTTAGCAAGGGCTTTGTTTTTCAAGCCTACATGGGCCTGTTTATGAACAAAACTAGCTGTTAATATAAATTTTATGGAAGAGGCGCACGCAATTAATCCTGAACGAATCGCCTGGTGCTGTCGCACGCAGGGGCTGACGATTGATGATTCGTCTAGAGAAATAAAAATTGCTCTGACGACATTGAGGCGTGCAATGCAGGGTGAAGATGTCCTAAGTATCAACCAGCTACGCAAGATTGCCCATTACTTCAACCGGAGTCTCCTTTTCTTTTTCGAGCAGGGCGAAGTGAATGAATCAATCCTTCATTCGCCGCAGTTTCGAACGATCAGCAATCAAAAGCCTATTCTGTCTCCCAAGTTGACGGCTTTAATTGAACGCATGGAAAAGCAACGCCATGTCCATATCAGTCTGATGGAAGACCTGGGTGTTTCCGACGTACAAGCGTGGTTTCCATCCGGGCTTGAACTTGCAAATGACAATATAAAAACCACAGCGGCGGATGTCCGACAATGGCTGGGCTTGGAGGCTAAGAATACATTCCAGCAACTACGGCGGGCGGTCGAAGCGAAAAATATTTTGGTGTTCGTCAGTAACGGTTATAAAGGCCAATGGCAGATATCCAAAGAAAACCCGATAAGAGGTTTTTCTCTGTTTTTTCCCGATTTTCCGATTATTGCCATTAAAAAGCAAAGCACCGATGGCCCGCAGGCATTTACCTTAATGCATGAACTGGCGCATTTGCTGTTGCACAAAAATAGCTTTATCGATGAGGAAGATGATTTTCTGAGCTATCGGGGTAAAGAAAAGGATGCCAATGCATTTGCCGGGAATATTTTGGTGCCTGATGGATTTCTTCAGGAAATCGATCTCGCTGAGTTTCCTGAAAATGTAGTCAGCACGTATGATGAGTTTTTCCGGAGTTTCCGCAAACGCTGGAGCGTTAGCACGGAAGTGATCCTCAGGCGTTTGGTCGACGAAGGTTTTATCGAATCCCAATGTTATCAGGGATTCCGCGCGTGGAAACTAAACTTGCCGACCCCTGTTCAGTCGGGAGCTGTTAGGAATCGGTATAAAGAGCCAATTCAGATTTTTGGCGGAACATTTGTGGCGACTGTATTGGATGCTTTGCATAGTAAGCATATTACTTTGGTGCGTGCCAGTAGCTATCTCGACAATATAAAGATCACCGACCTGCGTAGATTGGAAGAAACGCATGTACACATTTGACGCTTCTTCGGTAATACATGCATGGGATAATTATCCGATTGAACAATTTCCGCCCTTGTGGGATTGGTTTTACAGTCAGATTAATGATGAGCAGTTCAGCATTCCTGAGATCGCTATTTAAGAAGTTTCGAAAAAATCTCCGGAATGTGGCGATTGGCTGAGTCAGAAAAATATTAATATTCTCTCGCTATCTAATCCTATTCTGGAACGAGCCGTTTCGATCAAACGTTTACTCAATATTTCCGAGGATAATTATCATCCAAAGGGCGTAGGTGAAAATGATTTGCTTATTATTGCAACTGCAAAAGAACTGAACCTGCAATTAATCTCTGATGAAGGTCGTCAATTTACCTTGCCGGATACTCTGTCGAAATACAAAATACCGGCCGTATGCAATTTGCCCGAAGTAGGGGTAATTTGTATCCAGTTTATTGGTCTCATTAGGCTATCTGGGGTAGTTTTCCGCTAATTGTAACTTAACAACCACCGTCTAAAAGACGGAGGGTTAGTGTTACGGACTGAAAGTCCGGATATGGGTTAAAGACCCGTTCATAGGCCGTGCTCGTGCTCGTGCTCGTGAACGGAGTCAATCTCATTTTAGAGCATGAAAAATAGATGTTTACGAAGCCTCGATAGATTTTTGGTCATTGCATTCAATATGGATGATGTTCTTTGCTTTTAGGCAAGAGGTGAGATTGCAGATTGCAGGGTTTCAACGCCTCGCAAGTGATGCTAAACCTCGTTAACGTGTACGTTCACGAGCACGAGCACGAGCACGAAAAATCAAGAGCTAAAGCTAATCGCCTGAAAGGCGATGGTTTCAACCTTAAAGGAGACTAATGAACGAAGCCGAAACCCGCGCCGAACTTATCGACCCCGCCTTAAAAGAAGCAGGCTGGGGCGTGATAGAAGCCAGCCGGGTGCGGCGTGAGGTGATTACTTTAGGTCGGTTGCAAGGCTCGGGGAAGCGGACCAAACAGGATATTGCCGACTATGTTCTCACCTATCGCGGCCACAAACTCGGTGTAATCGAAGCCAAGAAGCGTAGTCTGCCCGATACCGAAGGCGTGGGGCAGGCCAAGAAATACGCCAGGAAGATGTATATCCGCTATGCCTATTCGACCAATGGCGAGGGCATATATCAGATTGATATGGAAACTGGAGCGGAAGGAAACATCACTCATTACCCCGCTCCGGAAGAGCTTTGGAATCTCACTTTTCCTGGACAAAATGAATGGCGCGACCGTTTCGGTGAAATCCCTTTTCCAGACAAGAGCGGAACTTGGCAAATTCGGTATTATCAAGAGATCGCCGTAAACCGTGTTCTGGAATCCATTATCGACAAGCGAACACGCATATTGCTCACTTTGGCGACAGGAACTGGCAAGACGTCAATCGCATTTCAGATTGTCTGGAAGTTATTCCAATCAAGATGGAACCTAAGCGGCACCCCGAGCCGTCGGCCCAGGATTCTGTTTTTGGCGGATCGGAATAATCTTGCGACCCAGGCCTTCAATGATTTCGGTTCCTTCAATGCGTTTGCGGATGATGCCTTCGCGCGCGTCACGCCTGCTGACATTCGTAAGAAAGGCCGTGTGCCGAAGAATGGCAGCATCTTCTTCACCATCTTTCAGACCTTCATGAGCGGCACGGATACGGAAGGGCAAAGCACACCCTAGTTTGGTGACTATCCGCCGGATTTTTTCGATTTCATTGTCATTGATGAATGTCACCGGGGCGGGGCCAACGACGAAAGTAATTGGCGCGGTATCCTCGAATATTTTTCGCCTGCCGTGCAATTGGGTTTGACCGCCACCCCCAAACGCCAAGGCAATGTCGATACTTATGCGTATTTTGGTGAGCCGGTCTATATCTATTCCCTCAAAGAAGGGGTCAACGACGGCTTTTTAACACCGTTCAAGGTCAAGCAGATCGCGACCACCCTGGATGATTATATTTACACCTCAGATGACCAGTTGATCGAAGGGGAAATCGAGGAAGGCAAGCGCTATACCGAAGACGATTTCAACCGGATCATTGAGATCAAAGAGCGCGAGAAATACCGCGTCAAGCTGTTCATGGAGGCGATCAATCAAAATGAGAAAACACTGGTGTTTTGCGCAACCCAGAATCATGCCTTGGCAGTGCGTGATCTTATCAACCAGATGAAGATGAGCCGTGAGCCGAATTATTGCGTGCGCGTCACAGCTAATGACGGCGAACTGGGCGAGCAATATTTACGTACTTTTTAGGACAATGAGAAAACCATCCCGACCATTCTGACCACTTCGCAAAAACTATCGACCGGCGTTGACGCCCGCAATGTGCGCAACATCGTATTGATGCGCCCGATTAATTCCATGATTGAATTCAAACAGATCATCGGACGCGGAACGCGGTTATTCGACGGCAAGGATTACTTCACAATCTACGATTTTGTGAAGGCCTATCACCATTTTTCTGATCCTGAATGGGATGGCGAGCCTGTTGAGCCTGAGCCGCCAACAGTTGGTGGAAATGGTAAGAATGATGGCAATGGTGAACCACCGGACCCACCCGAACCTCCCAAGAAAAAAATCAAGATCAAACTGGCTGACGGCAAGGAAAGAACCATCCGGCATATGAGCGCAACTTCATTTTGGGGTGTTGACGGCAATCCGATCTCGGCGGCGGAATTCCTCAATAACCTGTTTGGAGATTTGCCGGAATTTTTTAAGGACGAAGATGAGTTAAGGGCCATCTGGAGCCAGCCCGACACCCGAAAAGCCTTGTTAGAGAGCCTTTCCGAAAAAGGATATGGCGCTGAACAAATGGCGGAAATCAAACGAATGGTCGAAGCCGAAAAAAGCGATCTATTTGACGTGTTGGCCTATATTGCTTTTGCGTTAAATCCCATAACGCGCGAAGAACGGGTTGCGGCATGCAAAGGCCGGATTTTCTCTCATTATGATTACAAACAACAGAAGTTCCTGGATTTTGTCTTGTCACAGTATATACAAGAAGGTGTACAGGAACTCGATAAAACCAAGTTACCCAATCTCCTGGAACTGAAATACCATGCCATCAGCGACGCTGCCGCCGAGCTTGGGAGTGTTGCTGTTATCCGCGATGTGTTTGTCGGATTTCAGCAATATTTGTATGAACGAAGAAATACCGAATGAAGGTTACGGTTTTAATGTCCAGCTGGTTTTCGTGGTCAGTCTGGCCAGTGCGATTCGTAGCAATGATTGATTTCAATATACGGATTTGAGAGCTAAAAAGACCGCTATCCGTGGATAAATCTATTCGCCCAAATTTGCCAATACTTGGTTAATTACAGCTGCGGTTATGCGAAAATCAGACGCATGCAAGACCTCGAATATCTCCCGAGCCGACGCAATCAACCCCTGTTTTTTTGCCAAGCCGATAATCGCCGCAGTACCGATAATACGTAGCCCTTTTTCCCGCGCAACAGCGCGGCCCGCACGCTCGTCCAGAATCAACAAAGCGTGTTCACCCTGACTCAAGCCCAGATTGATGCAGTCCGTTTCGCCCGCATCCAGATCGATATCGAGCCTTGGTTCTATCGGCTCGGACCACACTTTCAACCAGCTTTGGGCGATGGCATGGCCGATGACATCCTCGCCACGAGCAGCTTTGCCCGGCAACACTTCGTGCTTTACGGATTCAGGCATATAAACCATATCGAAAAGTTCGGGTAGCCATACTAAACCGTCTATTAACGCCAGTCCGATCACGGGGCTGGAATCAATGATTACAAAACGCGGCACGCTTTTTTAGCCTTCCTCCAACCATTGATCCAGCGTGTCCATATCCTGTTGTACTTCCTCAGCGGTTTGATTGATGATCGGGATACCCAAACGGGACATATGCGCAATGAAATCGACCAACGCCATGTCCGCAAGCTTGGCGGAGCGGGAAAGCGATAATTCACCATCTTTGAACAACGCGGTCGCGAGCGCCGTGCGTACACCCGGCATATCGACGACTTTGGAGGACTTAAGCCCGATCAGCAATGCATCCGGTTCGTTTCTGTTCATAACCAGCACCAGGTCTTCACGTGCCTTACGCAACGCTTCACTGGGATTATTCTTTAACCCACTGACGTTCACTGTTTTCATGGCTATATATTATAGGAATGACACATAGGAATATTATATAGGCTGTTCGTTCGTAAACCAACATTAAAATGTTTGAATAACAACCAAAACCTTTTAATGAAAACAATTATTCCTCCATCCAACGACCAACCCTTCGTTAAATGATTGGGGCCGTTGGATGGAGGAATTGGTCAAATACCTATAACGAAACGAATCATGATGACATGACGGATTGTATTGAGATTGAATGTTGGGGTTTGAGCTTCACCCCACAACCTACGATTGGTTTGCGTGATCAACGTACTTTATCCCCACGTTGGGAATATTGGATTAGCTACGGTTCGGGACCTTCATCACACTCAAAAAGATCCATTTGCCGTTCACCATTCGAATCGAAAACCGATAAACCCGATAGGCAAACGCCAAGTAATCGTACTTTGCGTTTTCCCGCGTCGGATTTTAAGAGCAAATCCTTGACCATAATGGACAAATGTTCCCGTTGGATCGTGGAATGATCGAGTGTTTTCCGCCGAGTAATCTGCTCGAAATCATCGAATTTGACTTTAACCGTGAGTGTTCGGGCAGTGAGGCGGTTTTGATTTAATTTCCGCCACACGGTTTGGGCTAGCTGGTTGAGCGTGTCAATCATGGCGTCGAAATCCCCAATATCTTTTTGAAAAGTGGTTTCGGTTCCCAATGATTTTCGTTGGCGCTGGCCCACCACCGGTCTGTCGTCAATGCCGCGAGCAACGTAGTAATAGTATTCTCCGGACTTGCTGAAATTCTCCTGTAACATCTGAATCGAACAGTTTTTCAGATCCTTACCGGTTTCAATCCCCAAATTCCTCATTTTTCGTTCAGTAGCATTTCCAATACCATGAAACCGGCCAATTGGAAGTTGTTCCACATAAGCCGGTCCTTGATCCGGAGTAATCAAAAACAGTCCATCGGGTTTGTTGACATCGGAAGCTAACTTGGCGAGAAATTTGTTGTAGGAAACCCCCGCGGATGCGGTTAATTCGGTTTTTTCAAAAATGCGGCGTTTGATCGCTTGGGCGATCCGAGTGGCCGAACCTTGGTAATCGGAACTGCCGGTTACGTCGAGATAAGCCTCATCCAGCGAAAGCGGTTCAACTTTATCGCTAAACTGGTGAAATACATCACGGATTTGCTTGGAAGCTTCGCGGTAGGCTTCAAATCGTGGGCGCACGAATATCGCGTGGGGGCACCGGCGATAGGCTTGAGAGGCGGGCATTGCCGAATGGATACCGTATTCTCGGGCTTCATAACTGCAGGTTGAGACGACACCCCGTGCGTTAGGGTCGCCTCCAACCACAATAGGCTGATTTCGGTACTTGGGTGTATCGCGTTGCTCCACCGCGGCGAAAAAAGCATCCATATCGATGTGTATTATCTTTCTGTTATTCTCCATAGATTCCAACACGAAGACGGTCAATGCGGAAATTCCAACCCATTTGTTAGATGATGATTATACCCCGCGAACTACTATTTCCGGCCAGTGATGCCTGAAACATGGCTTTTCCCCGAACCCGATCTCGTGTACAGTTACTCACCCGCAAGAATAGTGAGAAAGAATGAAATCTAAAAGTGTGTTGATCATCTTATTATCCATGGCAATTTTGGTATGGATCGTGACTTTGATTTTTCCGCTCCTCGATGGCCGGGGTGGAATAGATGCGCCGTCAACTGTAAAAGTTCTTCCTAAGAATTCGACTGAAAATTCCGAAACGGATCAAGTGGAGAAACTCTGTGGATCAATGCGCGAGGAATGGCGTACTGAAAAAGAAATAGACGGTGTCGACATCAACGAGTCTTCTCGCTGCAACCCTGATAATCCATGGGCGATCGCGGCTTTCGTCAAAGGAACCAACAATGTCTCGATGCGAACTTTGATGAATACACGGCTGGCCAGCGATGCGGTACTCAAAAATAATGATAAGGATGGCGACGGAGACCCGGATGAAATCCATATTACTCTGGAAGTAGCCGAATTGAATGGCAGTTCTCCGGACGGAGATTTTGTACTGCCAACCTACAATATCGCGCCGGGGATTCAGCCAGGATTATGGGTTTTTGCACCCAAGACCCGTGGAATGGCAATGATCGATGTTTTTTCGACGGAGGCCATTGGCGATCTGCGAGCGCCCTCGCCTGTGATTCGGGTGGAACAAGGCGACACCATCAAAATCACCCTGGAAAATACCCATTATCTACCCCATACAATCCATCTTCACGGCGTCGACCACCCTTACCTGGACCCTAAGGGGAAGGGAAACGATGGTGTCCCTTTCGTTGATGGGTCTCCAGTATTACCGGGGGAAAGCAAAACCTATTGGATCAAGCCGCGGCAAACCGGGACGATGTTTTACCACTGCCATGTGCAGACCGATAAACATCTGATGATGGGACTCCAAGGCATGTTTGTTGTCGAGGAAAATCGGCCGAATAACTGGTTGCAAACTTTTAACGTCGGAGCGGGTTATGTCAGGCATTCGTCGGTTGCGGTAAAAGAGTCCTACGACCAGGAATACGATCTGCATTATCAAAGCATCGATAAGGAGTTGAATTCAATCGTTCAACGTTTCAATGATCCCAGGCTGATCGCTCGGGAGATGAATCGGGTCTACGACATGACCGATGCTTCTAACGATTATTTTTTGTTAAACGGGCACTCATTTCCTTATACGTTACGTGATTCCATCATTACCGTGAAGCCGGATGAAAAAATAAAAATGCGGATTGTCAATGGGCAGGACGAGGTGCTATCGCTGCATACCCACGGGCATAAAGCGACGATTACCCATTATGACGGCGTTAAACAACCCGAAGCGAACCGCATCACGCGTGACGTGTACACATTAAGCCCCGCCCAACGAATCGATTTACAACTGGACACGGTAAATGATGGACTACACAGCTACGGCCCTGGCGTTTGGCTTTTCCACAATCACGCTGAAAAGGGTATCAGCACCGATGGCCGGGGACCCGGTGGTGATATCTCTATGATTGTGTATCAATCTTTTCTAAAGGAAGATGGCATGCCAATGCTTCAAGGGTCCGATATTACACGTTTTCTGAATCCAGAATTCTATGCGGGCAAGGTACCGATATGGGGCCAGTCTTCCGAACCGGAATTGCTGGGAGAACCAGCGCCCATGATAGTGGAGGTTTTACCAACCGTTGCATTGGGGTTGATTCTGGGATTGCTGTTGGGCTTAGTGATATGGCTATTCCTAATAGTTTCGAACAGTCGTGGGAGGAAGGCCCATGAGTAGAAAAGCAATGACGGTCCTGGCGTTTGGGTTGTGGTGGGTAAATCCAATCATGGCGCAAGAATCGATTCCCGCTCAAGACATGGTGATAAAAGCCATTCCCCTAAAGGGCGTCAGTAAAGTACGAATACGACACCGTATGGATATGGACGGCATGGTCATGAACGAAAATAAAGATCGCCTTCCGTTTGGTTGTAAGGAAATTTCCGAAGATGTCCAGTTTACCGTTCATGCGGGTCGAAAGTACGCCCGCAAATTCAATGGGAAAATGTTCGCCTACGACCAGCAAGAATGGAATGTAAAGCCCTGTAGCCGCATCACTATCAAGTTTGTGAACGATGATCATATTCGCCATCAATTTATGATTCATGGCTTACTGCCCTATTTATACCCGCCCACCGGAATGTTTAATATTGAGGTGTCCGGTCCGGGCAGTAAAACCGCGTCGCTTATTGTTTCCGATCAACCTAAAACCCATCTTGTTCATTGCGAATTAGCGCAGCACACGGAATATGGTATGAAAGCCCAATTGAAGGTGGCTGGCGGCTATGGAGATTTGTCCAGCGTGCCCGGGATAACAGCGGCTAAAACACCGGATTATTACGAGGTGGATTGGACCGCGAATCGCCTAACTATATTGGTAGGGGCTGGATTACTTGGTGTGTTAGTGATTTTCGCTTTGCAAAAATGGAAGTAACTATTCAGCTCGCTCCTGTATTTCGTCAATATAATCCTGATGGAGTACAAGGGTGAAATAGCTTTCCCCCGTTCTGTTTGAAAGATTTGCTATACTCAGCTTTTGTAGACTCCGCGCTGTCCCAGCGCTCCGCGTTTACGCCGCGATTGTTTTCAAAGGTTTACTCATCGACTAGCGCGGCTATTCTCTTCAGTAACCACATCCCACTCTAAACAAGCTTTGGTAACGGGAAACCCTTGGTTGTCACTCTGTAAGATGGGGCCGGTGGCGGGGGTTTAATAGGCAATCCGATATCATCTGGTATCTCGGCGATGCTTGTTCACTGCGTTCACTCAGACTTGGGTAGCATCTAAAAGGCCACAAGATGTCCGAAGTAACGAATTCAACGTGCCAAGGTGTTCGTGCCCTTCGGTTTATGCTACTCACTTCGAATCTAGTAATTATCATCTGATGATATTTATATTGACTGGGTTGTTGATTTTTGGACGATTGATCTAGTCTGCTATCGATCCAAACCGATCATTGAAGATAAATATTTGAACGGCTGGAAATACTCTAAAGCGGACGTTCAGGAAATCAGGTTTAATGACCGCTATCGGCCAGGAGCGGACGGTCAGTGTATCGAGTTTCTATAAAAGAATGGCTTGACCCTTTTGCACTGACGATCATCTCCGCCATCGACGAACCTGCGGTGATCGCTAAAATCCTCGCTCATCTCGGTTTGCCCACAAGACCACCGCCTCGCTCACACCACCCCAGGCATTCTGTCTTTCCGGAACCGCCTAATTCCAATCCAACAGCCACTTCAATCCGGTTCAGTCTTGATCCGACCATCCTCTATGTCTTTCGCCTTCGAAAACAGCTAAATTTGGCAAAATCTTCGTACTCATTGGGGATTGAGTTCTCACAAAAGGCTAAAAATTCTGATTTTAAGTCGTGATTGACAAATCATTACTCCATTGATACTTTCTTGTTTGAATAAAAAGGTGGTTTATTTTTCCTATTTTCAAACGCGTTTTATTTAGGCCTTAATCCCCAATAATCAAAAGGATAGCTCGGTGCGACCCAGTTCTTATGCCCTAATGATCCTTTAGGCCATGAGGTAGCGAAGGTTTAACAACCGTACAATTTTCTCGCAATTCGTTCGGCTTTTTCATCGTACAAGTCCAGCAGTTCCTTCGCGATTGTATTCAGAGCTCTACGTCCAGTATTGTAACGCCTGGCAATGTATCTGATGACCTCGCACTCTAATTCGCGCGGCGGCAGCCTGCGGGCATCTATGGCCGACGCCTCGAAACAGGCGCGGGCGAACAAGAATCTTGCAGTTACCTCTAGATAAGTTCGCAGCCGGGAAAAGTTCAGTTGGATTACTGGTCGGCCGTTACTTGTTATTACGTTCGGAATATTACTATCCGATCTATCAATCTGCACACGCACAGACCGGCCCCGTTCTGTTGCACAATAGGCTTTCTCAAAATAAACATCGCGGGGTTGAGCAACTACCGTCGATGATCCGATTAAGGCTATTGCAACGAACAGCGCAGACAACAACCCGATACGCACTTGGTTCACAACGCTCGGCTGCAATGGTTGTTTGGTAGAGCTTGTCAAAACGTCAAGTCCATCAACTGTTCCCTCAACTTATTAAAACCGCCGATACGACCTGGCAATTTTTGAAAATTCGTGTGGTCCTTCAACCACTTAATGGTCTTCGGATTTTCTATAATTTGCTGAATCTGCACTTGCAAAATCCTGTCCAAAGGCTCTTTCTCGACGATTACCCTTATAGCGCAGACCCCCGTTTGCGACGAGATATTTGTCAACAGGCTGATTGCGCGCCGCCTCACACTTATGTCCTTGTTCTCCGAGGTTGCCAGCCTCGTAAGCACGATTTTTAGTTCGCCCTGATGTACATTTGTCAACATTCGTCTTACCCGCGCTCGGTCCAGCAATCGTATCATATCGAGCACGGCAGTTGAATTTTCCTCACACTCCAAGGCTGAGAGTGCGATCCTGATCAAGGTTTCCCAGTCTTCCACCTCCTGTATCTCCAGAAGGGGCACGGTAACAATGCCTCCCACCAGTTCAAATTGAGTGGGCCGGTCCCCATTCTCACCGATGATTTCCCTGAAATATTCCTTCTTACCAAACGCGAACAATATATAACTCAAAATATGCAAATGTTTATAGCTGTTTATATATTCAGCCTCTAATTTACTGATCAATCTTGGATTATATTTTATGATATTGTTTATGAACTCGACATTGGCGTCCTCTAATACCACATTTCCAGTGGAAGAGTAGGAATTCATTTGTTTCAATAGGAGTTTAAGCGTGTTGTCCGGCTCAATATGCATCAACAACGTTTTGGCATTTTCAGTAATTGCACAATCGCGTGCGCCTGCTTCTTCGCAGCTTGTCGGCTCGGCGGCCTCGCGGATTTTCTCCAGATGCGAGCCGAGCTCTGACTTAAGCAAAATCATCAACTTGACCACGGACGGACCGCTTTTTTCCAACGCCGTCAGAATGAAGATACTGCGCTCAGTCGGATCGGGATGAAGCTGCCACAGGTTGAGAAAGGCCATCTTTGCCCTGGTCTCTTCGCCACTTGTTAGTTCTTCCAGCAGGCGTTCGACCATTTTTGCGCGTCTCATGGCCAGAGTTCCACGTTCTACTTGATCCTTCAGCTGCGCAATCTCAATGGTGACTTCTCGCTTTTCAGCCTCTATACGGGTGGTGGCGTCATATGACAACCATGCCGTCACGAAAGCGCCGACGAGTGAGCAGACAGCGCCGACAACGGCGACACGAACCTTCGCCTTTGCGTCCAGCAAAGCCTTCTCCAATTCGTTACTGCTCTGCATATGTGCAACTTTCTTTGTATTCGGCGTTTTCGCTAACAAAGATATCTTCATGACGCGAGGTTGAAATTTCCTGGCTTTCGATTGCCATCTTTTTGTCGGCAATTTCCTTGCTGATAGTTTCCATGGCGTCTGCATCGGTTTCTTGTTCGAATTGTGACCGCAGCTCCGCCAGTTCTTTGCTAAGCCGATCCGACATTGCACGGGCTTTCTTAAGAGAGATCTTCTCGCTGTCCAAGTCGTCCTTTTTGTCCGAACAACTGACGAACGGCAGCGCCATTGCGGTGGGAATCCCGCTGAAGCCGAGCCCCATCATTAAGCATGAAACAATTACAACACATACAGGCAGATAATATATTCGCGGCCCAGCAGCGATCATAAACATTATTGGTTACCTTCCATGTCGGCGATCAGTGTTGCTCAATATGTCAATTGCCGCTTGTCTTGCCTCTGATCTAAGTCAAGCAACGTCTCCAGAATGCAAATCTCACAGCAAACAACATGGACATTGCCGATCAATCGCCGTAATTATACGGTTTTCTTGCACAATAAACGAATACAAAGCAGGAATCGAATTTGTGCAAGAGTCATCCGCGAGGGCGGCGCGTCCCTGTCTACGCCGGTTTTGCTTTAGACGAGACCAGACATTGTAGTCGAGGGCGTATTGCACCAGCATCAATCCGAATGCCTCAATCGGGTATTCTTGGCGCTTCATACCGACTTTTTCCATCACACGTAGCGATGTCTGGCGAATAGGAAAAATAAACGAACTTTTTAGTCAAACCAGAATATACACAAAGACCTATGAGCTATCAATTTCGATGGTGACCGATGGAAAAATAGGACTTTACGGTGTTCGAAATGGGAAATTTGCCAACGGTTTCGACACATATTGGATATCGGGCGGATAATGGGCAAGGGGGATGGTCGGTTCAAGAATGAACCGGAACAAGCGGGCAGCGGTTTGGGATTAGGCGGGCTGTCTCCTGCTGGTCGGTGATTGCCTTTAACTTAGAAGATCTGAATGACCGCAATGAGTATGGAGCAGACATTCGCTGGTGGTTGGTGAATGTCTGCTTCGGAACATTTCCGGCAATTCAGTTATTTACCCTCGATAACTGGGCTGAGTTGAGTCGATTTGAGCCGTTCCCAATATATCGAATACGCTGCTGGCGCTATGATGAAAACTATTTCAAGTTAACTCCTTACATTAAGCCACCGGCTCTGCCGGTGCGATGCAAATAGGCTCTGCCGTTCCAGCGTAAAGATTTGTTAAATTCACTTGGTCATCCGTCAAGGTAATAAGAAGAATTGGATCACGCTGAAACATCGGAAAAAACAATAGATGGAACATTAAGGGATTAATATTCAGAGCAGTTTCAAAAATATGTTTCCAGTTTGATGTGGAATTATTTATTGAAAGTTATGCTAGTTCTTTGGGGTTGAGGATTCCATCTAAATATAAGCTCTTAGCCCCCTTCAAGGGGGCTTCCTCAAACCACCCGCTATGCGGGTGGTACTTGATATGACATTTGCCCCTTATCGCCTAAAAATCGAAAACCTCGTCAAAATATATATCGTCGAATAAGATCAACGGGGTTTGGAGTGGGTGGTATAAACCGAAAGGCGCCACCCACCTTTGCAAGTTGAATTCTTTGCTTCCAACATCTTGCAGCCTTTTGGTTTCTACAGAAATTCGAGTGAACGCAGTGAACAAGCATCACCAGGCTTAGGAGGCTGTCCGAGAATAGATAGCCTACTGCGGAAAAGCGGATTTTGGTCCATTTTCCCGATTAAATTCGTTAAATACAGCAAGTATTCGCCTCATTTAATCGAAAAAATGGCCTCAAAACCGCTTTCCCTCGCAACGACTCCTATTCTCGGACAGCCTCCTAGGGCGGAGAATTTTTTTATTATAAGCACCATCAATAAGATGATAAAAAAACTTGGGTCGTAGGGCCGGGTTTCGTTAATGATACCATGCGTCGGCCTTGCGTTGAAAAACGAACTGAGGGCTCAAGCGCCCCGGAAGTTAACTGCCACTACTGCTTAGTTGATACCTGAATCCGTGACTTCACTATACTCACACGGGTATTTTATAAATTGTTGGGGAAGGAAAATCAAAACAGGGTAGTACAAACGTATTATGGAGGAATTCTGATTGTTTAGAGGCATCTCAAGCGGACGCAGTCACGATGTTGAAGCAATTCCCCGGATGGCAGGCAAACGTCAGCCTGCGAACACATCGATTCGCATCGCCGCGGAACAGGGGGGTGGGGGTCGAACGACTATCCACTTGTTAATCGGTGATATGCCGTAAAAAAGGCGGGGTAGAGAGCCCGGGCAATGCCGACAGAATCGTAACGTTAGGCGCCGACTGGTTTTAATCAATCGGGCGGCGAGATACATCAATTCCTGGATCACAGTTCTCAAGCGCCGGCGTTTGGCGGGATGCCGCACTGGACTGATGTCCCCCACCAAACTGATCAAACCGATCCAACGCAGCATATTGTAACTGAAGATGGCTAATGTCATGACCAAGACGTTGGTCGCGAATTTACCCGACGGCAAGCGTTCGATGTCCAAATCGGTCTTTAACTCACTATGAAATTGTTCCGAGGTGGCGTGATCCCGGTACAGTGCGATCAGCGGGTGCGTGAGATTATCCATGGTCAAGTTACAGTCCGCGGATAAGTGACGCGGGGTTGGTGATACCTGATCATCACGATCCCTGTTATTTATCTTTAGGACAAAACGGTGAAGAGCGGCGATTGCGGTATCGGAATATGTAGAAAGTGCAATTCCTGTTGGGGAATGGGCCTTTATCCAGGAGTCTGTTGCAAGAGGCCAACTGACCGGCGATGGCCAATACATTGAAGAAGTTGAAAAAAATCATTGGTCGTCGAATCGAACATCGTCGTCCGGTAAGGCCAAAGAAACGGAAATAGGGTAATAATTAAATCTGTCCCTTTTTTTCCCTTTTTTTAAAGCCGACGTGATCGCTTTTTTGATTATACCATATTCTGCACGTGCTTAAAACCATGGATTGACTCAATTTCTTTTTTCTCAATGTTTTGCGCCTTAGATAATTCCCACCTCATTTGTAGATTTAGCCAAAAATCAGGTGATACGCCAAAAAACTTACCTAACCGCAAAGCAGTACTTGGGGTAACACCTCGTTTTTGATTAACTAACTCATTAACGCGCTGGTAGGGAACATGAATCGCCACTGCAAGTTCACGTTGCGTTATTTCCATTGGAACAAGAAATTCTTCCCGGAGCATTTCTCCCGGATGAGTTGGCTCTCTATGGGTCGGGACTCTCATCATCTTTTACCTTTTGTGATAATCAATTATTTCTACATTTACCGAGCCTAATGCTTCCCATGAAAAACAGACTCGATATTGTTCATTGATGCGAATACTGTACGAACCAGCCCTATCCCCAGAAAGACATTCCAACCGATTCCCAGGTGAAACTTTCAATTCGTCCAAGGATTGAACTGAGTCTAGTTGATCCAATTTCCTTGCCGCAATTCGCCATAGAGTCTGTGGGCAAGCCTTTCGTGCCAATTTTGAATTGACGCCATTAAATATATCTTCAGTAGCCTTATCATTGAACGATACAATCATAAGATCATGATAGCACGGCTTCCGTGATACTCAATGTATATTTCATATTGGCATAACGCCAAATTCAGTTGAAGATTAAAGGGGTCGCTTCCCTTTTTTATTAATATTTAACTCTAACCAGATATTAACATGCTTCCGCATTTTACGCGTTAAAGGTTAGCGTCCCCTTTATTTCGCTATTATTTGCCAGTTATTTGATCCGTGACCCCTGTTATTGTGTCATTGATCAACAGACTCTCAATTCAGAAGCAGTTTTTCTTCGCTCGCATGAATGACCGTTCGTCAACGAAATCAAGTAAAAACTTCAACCAAAACTATTGGGTCGAAATACAGAAAAAAAGGGACAGATTTATTTTTAAGCTACTATTCTAGTAACTTTAATATTCGTGAGGGGATAGAAAACAAATGCCGAGAGTTGGCCGTGTGGTATTGCCAAATTATCCTCATCATATTGTGCAAAGGGGCCATAACCGACAAGTGGTTTTTGCCGCAAACCGCGACTATGGGCATTATCTGTAGACGTTGTCGGAATATCGGGATGTTTATGGGGTGTGCGTATATGCTTGGCGCCTAATGATCAATCATATCCACTTGATTGTTGAGCCGCCTGATGAAGTTGCGCGGCTCGAACAATTCATGAAGCGACTTTCCGGACGGCAGACGCAGTATGTGAACCGGTTAGAAGGACGAAGTGGGGACCTCATGGGAGAGCCGATACAAACCGATGAATATCTGCTTGCTTGTTGTCGGTATGTTGAACTAAATCCAGTGCGAGCGCGCATGGTAGCGGATGCGGGAGATTATCCATAGTCAAGTTACAGTCTGTGGATAAGTGACGCGGGGTCGGTGATCCCTGATCATGAACCCTGTTATTTATCTTTAGGACAAAACGGTGAAGAGCGGCGATTGCGGTATCGAGAATATGTAGAAAGTGCAATTCCTGTTGGGGAATGGGCCTTTATCCAGGAGTCTGTTGCAAGAGGCCAACTGACCGGCGATGGCCGATACATTGAAGAAGTTGAAAAAATCATTGGTCGTCGGATCGAATATCGTCGCCCGGGAAGGCCAAAGAAACGGACATAGGGTAATAAATAAATCTGTCCCCTTTTTTTCTTTTTTTCCGGGAGCAATAGCCCAATTTGAAAGGGATTTGATATTAGAAAGACAAAGAGAAGGCATTGCCATAGCTAAGATGAACGGCAAGTACAAGGGAAGGCAGACCAGGTTCACGAAACAAGACCTTGAAAAGATTAAAATGGAGTTTAGTGAAACAAAAAATAAATCTCGGTTAGCAACCGATTGGGGGATAAGCCATGTTTATCTATACCGCCTGGCTTCTGTGTGATCGTGTTTTTATGTACACGATATTAACACATAAAGAAATACCAGGATTAGTGCCCAGTGTCCCTTTGTTGCGATTGTGCAGCCATTGAGGGTTGCTTAATCATTTGTTCAGATGCGCTCGTATGAGTCCTCCAAGGTATTCACATGAGCCAAATTTTTTCTTTTGCCGGATGAAGCCCAAGGGAAATTTAATAAACGTGTAATCAACATATAAAGTTGGATGATCATCAACTAACGAATATTTTATTTCGCTATCAACAAATTCGTTCGATAATCGATCCTCTATTTCGTTCATAGCACTTTGGACCGCAGCTTTTCTTTTTTTATGTACTTTCCCTCTCATTAAGCCGACTTGTTTACAAAAACTGCGCTGTTGCTTTAACCACTCGTCACCATTTCTTTCACCTAGTACTGAAAGGTACACATTTTTGGAATGGTCACGTTTTTCTAAATTTACGTCTTTACGTACAAGAGCCAGGTTTCCAGGCCAAGAACTACCGCCATTTATAACTGGTCTAATGTGGTCTATTGAAAAATTCTTTTTGCTTTTTAAAAGTTGCTGACTAGTGTAATAGCAAAGTCCTTGTTGAATTTCAAAGATTTCATCAATATCTTGAGATTCATGAAATAAAGGGGTCAGACCCTTTAAGAAAATAGATTTGTGTAAACCTAGGGGTCAGACTCGATAGATAGAATGTAGAGCAACGAATAACAATGTTTCGCAAACCGGAAATCTTGGAACACAAGATATAATTATGCCTCAATGGCAAATTAGTGAGAACACAAAACGGAGTCAGCTCGCAAATTCCGAATGAATTTGAGAAACTAAAAGACGGAGGAGTTGTTACGATAATTGAAAGAGCGAGGGTATGAGCTAAAAAAGCGCAAACGGAAAAAATACAGCATTACGACTACCATGCTTTTTATAACGAATCGGTCCACCCGATCAACGGGTGAATTCGGGTGTATTGCACCACAGAGGAAAATGATTAACCTATGAAACCTCGCGTATACATCGAAACATCCATAATCAGTTACCTGACAGCTCGACCCTCGAATGATATTCGGTCTGCGGCACGTCAGAATTCAACGCTTGATTGGTGGCAGAAGCATTCTTCGGCGTTTGAGCTGTTTGTGTCTGAATATGTGCTTACGGAAGCGGCTGGTGGAAATCCTGATGCAGCAGCAAGAAGGCTTGAGGCTCTTAATGCGTTTCCAATTTTGGAGATAACAAATAAAGTAAAAGAGATATCTCAATCATTACTACATAAAGGCGCGTTACCTCAAAATGCTGAATTAGACTCATTCCATATTGCAGTTGCTGCCGCTCACGGTATGGAGTACCTTTTAACTTGGAATTGCAAACATATTGCAAATGCCATTATGCGTCCAAAAATAGAAATTGTTTGTGCATTTTCTGGCTGCGAGCCACCAATCATTTGCACCCCCGATGAACTCATGCAGGAGTAAATATTATGTGGCAAGACCCCGTAGTTCAGGAAACTCATAAACTTAGAGAGGAATACGCTGCAAAGTTCGGTGATGATTCAGAGGCTATGTTTCAGGATATTCTTAAACGCCAAGCGCTACACAAAGAGCGTTTAGTGTCATTTCAGCCACGCAAGCCTAGAGTCTTGTCCAATATGAAATGGCCCTGAACGGGAGCCGTGATTCCAACGTGAAACGGCCCTGTACCTGAGGAGTAATTTCTGCTCATGATGGTCACCTATGGTGATCTATATGAGTGACAAAAAGATAAAAACATTGGATGACGTCCGCATCTTTCTCGAAGGAACTGTGGAGGTTGAGTTTTCAATTACCAACAAGGAAGAGCGCTACCAGTGGATTCGGCGTACATTGGTCAAATTCAGTTATATCTCTTGCAGCAAGAACGGTAAGGGATTGATCATCCGCTATCTGGAGCAGGTGAGTGGCTATTCTCCACGGCAAGTGAAACGGCTGGTACAGCAATACAAAAAACCGGATACATCAAGCGCCAACAGCGTACAGCATCGGGATTTGAACGCTTCTACCGCCCTGAGGACGCAGTGCTGTTAGCTGAGACCGACAAGCTCCATGGGACACTCTGCGGTGCAGCCACCAAGAAGATCTGTGAGCGGATGCTTTTGATCTATGAGGATTATCGCTATGAGCGCTTAGCAAAGATTTCGGTTGCCCATCTCTATAATCTTCGTCATTCTACGTGTTATCAACGACAGCGCCGCCAGTTTGATAAAACCGCTTCAAAACGCTCTCAGATAGGCGAGCGACGAAAACCCAATTCAGAAGGTAAACCAGGCTTTCTACGGATCGACACAGTCCATCAGGGCGACCTGGATGGGATCAAAGGGGTTTACCATATCAATGCGGTTGATGAAGTCACGCAATTTGAATGTATATTCTCCGTAGAACGGATTACTGAGCGTTTCATGATTCCGGTCCTGGAGATGCTGATCGAAATCTTCCCTTTTGTCATCCTGGCATTTCACGCGGATAACGGTTCGGAATACATCAATCATACCGTGGCAAAACTGCTCGGAAAGCTCCATATTGACCTGACCAAATCACGCCCACGCCATTCCAACGACAATGCACTCGCCGAGTCCAAGAACGGAACCATCATCCGCAAACATCTGGGGTACGACCATATCCCGGGGTACTGGGCGCCTCAACTTAATGAATTTCACAGAGAGTATTTCAACCCCTATATCAACTTCCATCGTCCTTGCTTTTTTCCTGTCCCAAAAGAAGACAACAAAGGAAAGGTGAAAAAGAGCTATCCCTACAAGTTAATGATGACACCCTACGAGAAGCTCAAATCATTACCTGATGCAAACCAATATCTCAAACTGGGGACCACCTTTAAAAAGCTGGATGCAATTGCCTTCTCAATCAGCGACAATGACGCAGTCAAACAGATGAATGAGGCCAAACGTAAACTTTTCAAAACCATCTTTGAGCAGGAGCGGAGTATTGCCTGATTTGCCTCTTCAGGTAGATTCTCTACCCCTCTGTTTCAGGGCCATTTATAGATTGGAATAGACTAAGTAGGGCTGACCATTCCATTAGAAAAAAAGGGGATAGATTTATTAAGCTACAGTTCTAGCATCTTTAGTATTAGCTGAAAACAAAGGGGTCAGACCCTTTAAAAAATAGATTTGTGAGACAGATGAGTCCGAATACCTCGTTTTTCTTCTCGGCGAGTAGGAGTTTGAGGTAGGTGGTTGTGTGCTCCGGCGAGGTAAGTGACTCACCTGGTTGGTGTTTTTCTGCGAGGATGGTCAGGGCGAGCTTGATCACCGTTTCTTTCTCCTGATCATTGAGCTGGTAAGCGGTATAGGTTTGAAAACGATTACCGCTACCGGTAACCAGCAATTTAATCGATGCAAGTGTCATGGTTATTCCCCACTGCCTCCATGCGGCGAAGGCTTGCGCCTCCAAGTCGGAGTGGTTTTTTGAAAAAAAAGGGGGTCAAGACACTTGCTTCACAATACTGTTTATCGTCTTAAAACCTAGAAGCCTAGGACGAGGTCCCGAATTGAGAATAAATAGTCTATCGTATCCTGTCCCCTCTAAAAATAGACTCGTGTGTCAAAATGCCTGTTAAAAAAATTATGGGGAAATCCGGGGACACAATACCTAACTCCGACAAGGAAGAATTTCGTAGTCTTATACTCGATAAGGCTTAAGTCGCCAGCATCCAACCGCTCAACCGATCCACGCCTAGCTCCAACTATACGCCGCAATTCCCAATCCATTTCTGTGGCTTTAATAACTGGTCATTTGGAACTTTGCCATACGATAAGTCAGGGTCCACGCTACCACGAGTCTTCGGGTTTCACAACATCAGATATGATGTTATATTTGATAGCATGTTTGTTTTAGATACCAATGTTTTGGTGGCGGCTTTTCGCTCGAAACAAGGTGCAAGTTTTAAAATCCTGAGAGGGAGTGTAGACGGCAAAATCTTAGGGATGGCCTCAGTTGCGCTGATGCTGGAGTACGAAGAAGTCCTATCGAGAGACGAGCAATTAAGGCAATTTTGGTCTGGAACGGATGATATCGAAAAAGTGCTCAATGTTCTGGCGATACGCCTACGACCCATAGCAACATACTACAGCTTGCGTCCGGTTCTAAACGACCCAAAAGATGAACATGTTTTGGAATGTGCAATCAATGGCGTGGCAAAATCCATTGTGACATTTAATACTACCGATTTCATTCTGGGTGCGAAGCAGTTTGATATCGAAATCATTAAACCAAATGAATTTCTTGAGAGGTACCTATTATGAGCTCCTATTCATTGCGTATCCCCGATGACCTTATGAAAGAGGCGAAAAAGTTGGCGAAACAAAATCACACGTCATTGAATCAATTTTTTCTAGCCATCATCGCGGAAAAAATTGGGGAAGCCAAAACAAAGCAATATTTTGAGAGCCGCGCTCAATTGGCGGACACTGATGCAGTACAAGCAATTCTTGAGCGTGTTCCCGACGTGCCTGTTGACGAACATCGATAATCGATTACTCTTGTGCAAATCGTTGCAGAAATAGGCAAACGGGACACCCAGTAGCCAGCTGTTGTAAATGGCATTTCGATCAGACTCGATGGATTATAGCTATTTGAAACAGCAAGGTTTTTTGATCTACATCCTGTCGATCGATTTCGGCCCGATCAATTCGCCGCTCTCGGATGACACTGAAATAGCAATATTCAATAACTCAATATTTTTCCCGATCCAGTCGCCGATAACTAATCGCCTCGCTCAAATGCTTTACTGAGATTGAAGCCGATTCATCCAAATCGGCGATGGTTCGCCCGAGTTTGAGAATCCGATGGTAAGCCCGGTGGGATAAACCCAGTCGATTGACGGCTTGTTCGAGTAGTTGATGTCCTTCGTTACTAATCGAACAATATTTTTTTATTTCGGGAGGACTCAGCATCGAATTTTGTTTTCCACATCGTGATAGCGCCCGTGTTCGGGCGTCGACAATCCGCTTTCTAATTGTGTTGCTGGATTCCTCCTGGGTTTGCGGGTTGTGTCCCCTTTTTTCATTGGATGATTGGGGCTTACAAAAACTCTCGGCACCCCAGAGAAATGATCTCATGGAAATTATTGAGGATCGTTATGGATTACGTTCTACCTTGATTGCCAGCCAACTGCCGGTTGAACATTGGCATGACTGCGTAGGCGATGCCACGCTTGCGGATGCGATTCTTGACCGACTTCTACACAATGCTCAACGACTTTTACTCTATGGAGAATCAATGCGAAAAACCACTGACACAATTGACTGATCGTGACCGATTAGTGTAAAAATCACCCTACCAGTGTTTTTGCAATGTGCAACCGGTCACGTTCCCCGGAATGACCGGTCATTTTCAGCGGAATAGTCACCTTTCTAGAATCTGTTATGAATACAGCTGAGCATGTAGTTATAACCAAGCATACAAATGTCTGCCAAGACCCACGCGATAACAAGTTCCTTGAAGTTGCCGTATCGGGAAACGCGAACTATCTCATTACCGGCGACAACGACTTGTTGGTTCTTAATCCATACGAAGGAATACAAATCATCACACCGAGATATTTCCTCGAACTCCAAAGAAAAGCCGCATGACCAATTTTCAAAAATAGGAAAATAATGGAAAAACTTACGGATTTTAAGCCAATAAAGCACCTTGAATTACCAGGATTGGGAGAGATTACTTGTCGCGGATTAACGGTAATTGTTGGGCCTAACTCGTCAGGAAAAAGTCAGCTTCTACGGGATATTCAGGAAAGAATATCAGGGGAACCGAGAGACCTTGTTGTTGCTTCCAATTTAGAAATTGAAACACCAGACCATCAACCGTTCTTAGAATGTTTAATAAAAGAAGGCTACATCTATAGTGCTTGGGACGATAACGATCAGGAACAATATGTTTCCAAGACAACGTATCTGGGTACAGGCCAGGGTGCTCAGAATGTAGCTTCTCAACAACTGGAGAGATGGAGAAATACGTCAGAAACAGCTACCTCTAGAAAACGTAAAAATGAATATTTTGCCTGGACTAGCAAATTTTTAGTTACGGCTTTATTTCTCGAAAATCGCTTAACTAGTCTAACTTCGGTAAATACGATTGATTTCGAAACTCAACCACCCGTTAATGATCTCCATGCCCTTCACTTAAATGACGGTGCTCGGCAAGAGCTAACAAAGGAGTCGCAAAGAGCCTTTTCTAAAGCCATTTGGTCTGATACTACCAGAGGGAATAAGTTGTGTCTGAGAATTAGCGAGGGTGGGCAAGTGCCCAGTGCAGAATCTCGCTTGTCAGTACCCGAAATGAAAAAATATCGCACCATAGAGTCAGAGGGTGATGGTATGAAATCTTATATAGCAACTGTCATCTCCGTTTTGTTAGGTCGCAGACCCGTTAGCGTAATAGATGAACCTGAGATGTGTCTTCACCCACCACAATCCTATAACCTTGGACAATTTATAGGTAAAAAAGCCACATCAGATCAAACGGCTACATTTGTGGCTACTCATAGTAGTCAAATCCTTCGCGGGAAAATAAAGGGGTCAGACCCTTTAAAAAATAGATTCGTGAGATAGATGAGTCCGAATACCTCGTTTTTCTTCTCGGCAAGCAGGAGTTTTAGGTAGGCGATTGTCTGCTCCGGTGAAGTGAGTGACTCCCCTGGTTGGTGCCGTTCTTTAAGGATGGTCAGGGCGAGTTTGATCACCGTTTCTTTCTCCTGCTCATTGAGTTGGTCGGTGGTATAGGTTTGAAAACGATTACCGCTACCGGTAACCAGCAATTTAATAGATGCAAATGTCATGGTATTTCTCCACTGCCTCCATGCGCCGAAAGCTTGCGCCTCCGAGTCGGAGTGGTTTTTTGAAAAGGATCGTCTGAGTTTCAGACTACTTGTGAGGGATCGGTTGTCAAGCGATTGACGAGAGGTGCGGTTTTAGTAAACTTGAGGGAATGAACTGGGGGCATTGCTGTAGGAAGTAAGACGTTCGTCAACGAAATCAAGGAAAAACTTCAACCAAAACTATTGGGTCGAAATGTGAGGGGGAAGGACGATCATTACGAACTGAGAGAGTAGAGGGCTTATTACAATGCCAATATTGGACCTAAAAAAGGACTTCTAAGCACTGAAAATGCGTTTTATTTAGTCCTAAATCCGCAATAATCAATAGAATAGATTGGTCCGACCCAGTTCTCGTAGAAATGGATGAAATGCAGACTTACATTGGCGTAAAAAAAACGATTGCTGGATCTGGATTGCTGTTGATCGACATGGAAAGCGCTTTCTCTCGTGCGTTGTGGGCTCCCGCGACACGGAAACTGGGCGAGCATTATTGGAAGCCATCAAAACCACCCGCATAAAAGGTGTGATGAGCGACTATTGGAGCCCTTATGAAAAGTTTATCCCGACTGAATTACAGACACAATCCAAAGCTGAAACCTATCCGGTAGAAGGCTATAACAGCTTATTTAGACACTTTCTTGCCCGCTTACGCCGAAAGTCTAAGTGCTATAGCAAAAGCCAGGAAATGCCTAAATATTCAGTCCTGCTTTTAATGCTCAAATGGAACGGAGAATTAGGAACTATACTTGCCTAACAATGCCTGTTATTCAATGTGGTTTTTATTTATTCAATAATTTTTCCGATCAAGTCGGCGATATCCTATCGCTTCGCTTAAATGCTTGATAGAGATAGCTTCCTATTTCCCTAAATCGGCTATTGTCCGCGCTAGTTTGATAATGCGATGGTAAGCTCGATGGGACAAACCCAGCTTGTTGACCGCTTGTTCAAGGAGTTGATGTCCCTCGGAAGTAATAGGACAATACTTTTTTAATTCTCCGGGTGTCAGAATTGCATTTTGTTTGCCGCATCGCGATAAGGCACGATTTCGTGCATCAATAACCCGCGTTCGGATTGTGTGACTGCTTTCTTGGTCTTGGGTTTGATCGTTCCGCAGAAGTCGATGGGAGACTCTAGGAACTTCGATATGAATATCGATACGATCCAAAAGCGGACCGGATATACGGGCGCGATATCGTTTAATGTGATCGGGTGTGCAATGACATCGCCCACTTTGGTCACCGAGGTAGCCACACGGACACGGATTCATCGCGGCGATAAGCTGAAATCGAGCTGGGAATTCCGCTCGATGGTTGGCCCGTGAAATGGTGACGTGCCCGGTTTCCAGCGGTTCGCGCAAAACTGCTAAAACCTTTCGCTCGAATTCCGGTAATTCGTCTAGAAACAATGTGCCGTTGCGCGCCAAGGAAATTTCACCGGGTTTCGGGTTATTTCCGCCGCCCACCAATGCCGGGGCCGATGCCGTGTGGTGATGGCTGCGAAACGGCGGTTGACGCCAGAGATCAGGTTTTAAACCGAGGTCGCTGATTGAAGCGATAGCCGCGGTTTCCAATGCTTGAGCTTCCGTCAGTGGTGGTAAAATCGACGGTAGCCGCGCCGCCATCATCGATTTGCCTGTACCAGGGGGGCCCAGCATCAGAAGATTATGGGCGCCCGCGGCGGCGACCTCGAAAGCCCGTTTGACGTGGTACTGACCGTGAACATCACGAAAGTCCAGGCAATCTTTGGGAGCGGATTGCAATGGAGTGGACAGCACGGGGTTCAACAACTTTTGACCGTTGATATGCGCGCAAACCTCAAGCAGGTGATTTGCCGCCAGGACTTGGGCGTCGGTTACCAAAGCGGCTTCTTGTGCATTGGCCGATGGAATAATCAACTTTCGCTCGGCTTCGCGGGAGGCAAGCGCGACTGGCAAGGCGCCACTGATCGCCCGCAATTCTCAACTCAATGACAATTCTCCCGCACATTCAAAGGCATCTAAATAGTCGTTATTGAGTTGGCGTGAGGCGGCGAGGATGCCCAGAGCAATAGGCAAATCGAAGCGACCGCCTTCCTTGGGTAAATCCGCTGGCGCCAAGTTGACGGTGATCCGCGAAGATGGGAATTTAAACCGTGAATTTTGTATGGCCCCACGAACCCGGTCCTTACTTTCCTTCACCGCGGTCTCCGGCAATCCGACGATCGAGAGACTGGGCAAACCGTTTGAAATGTGTACTTCGACGGTTACCAGAGGCGAATGGATGCCCTGTCCTCCCCGGCTAAAGACTGTAGCCAGAGACATACTGAGATTTTATACCTTCGCGGTTGATGAAGCTGGATTGATGCGTCAAATTATTTAGATCGCCTTCCAAAAGTGGTGATATGGGACTTAACCTCGGTCACCTTAACTTTTCCGTCGTGTGCGTCAGCTTTGCGCCTAAATTAACAATCGCTTGTTGTTGTTTTGCGTCAACTAATGATCCATCCTCGTCAAATGCTTTAAATGCTTGGGGGATAACCTGTTGATCCGGTATAACAAATACACCAATATTGGCTAATAGCATCCTCAAAAATACGAGTCCGCGAATTCCTCCCAGTTTACCGGGCGAAGCCGCCATGATCGCCGCTACTTTTCCCCGATATGCCACTAACGGTAGCTCATTGTCCGATTCGGACCGCGAAGCCCAATCAATTGCATTCTTTAGCAAGGGACTGAAAGCGCTGTTGTATTCGGGTGACGCGATTAGAAAACCATCGTGTTCGATCAATAGATTTTTAAATTTACGGGCTTGTTCCGGCATTCCCTCCGTTGATTCTAAATCTTCGTTGAAGATAGGCATTGGATAATCGGCTAAATCAATTAGAGTAACCGTAGCTCCCGCGCTCTCGGCTCCTGATGCGGCGATCTTTACCAGTTTTTTATTGTACGAAATTTTCCTGCTACTTCCAGCAAAGGCTATTATTCTGGGCATATTTTTAGTTATTTTCGATAGCGTTGGATTCTGATTCGAATTAGACTTCGTTCTGACGGTGGATTTTAACCATCAATATTGATTCAGGGTCGATACGATCCCTTTAATTAATTGGCCAACAAGCGGTTAAATTTTACCAGATCGTTGCGGCTCAAATCACTGACGGCTGCTTTCAATTCCAACCAATTTCTAATGTATTCATACCGGACTTCGGCATGGTCCCGTTTCGACCGAAACAGATTTCTTTGTTCCGCGACCACATCCACGGAGGTGCGGGTGCCCACTTCAAATCCCGCTTTGGTGGCTTCCAGCGCGCTTTTTGATGATTTGACCGTAGCAGCGCGGGCTTTGACTTGGCCAATGGTTGAGATTATACCGCGATAACCGCTCTTGACCTGCCGAATAACGGACCGGCGCGCGGCCGCCAGCTGTTGTTGGGCAGCGTGAAAATCAGAGAAGGCTTGGCGTGTGCGTGAGTTTATACTTCCCCCCGTAAAAAGAGGTACATTGAGTTCGAGTCCGATTCGACCGGTATCTCCACGCAGTCCAAATGAGCTATTGTCGTCTTGATACGCGTATGACCCACGGAAATCTAAGGTAGGATAATGTCCGCTCCGCTGCCGTTCGATGTTCTTCTTTGCGAATTCTGTTTGATTTTGTTGGGCGATAACGGTTAAATTGTGAGCCTTCGCCAATTTAGCCCACGCTTCGATATCTTCGGGGTCGGGCTTCAATAAAGGTAACTCGTTACCCAGACCCGCCAGATCTACGGGACTGTCGCCGATAATTTCCCTCAGCGTTTCTTTATTGTCATCCAAATCATTTTCCGCCTCGATTGCATCGGCCACGGATTTATCGTATCCCGCCTGAATTTCAAGAACATCGGTAATGGCTATCAAGCCCACCTCAAAACGTTGCTTGGCCTGCTCCAACTGGCGTTCGAACGCACGTTTTTCGGAACTTGAAAATTCCAGCGTGTCTCTGGCCAATAGTATATTCAGATAGGCATCGGTAGTCCGTTCGATCAAATCTTGTCCAGCGGCCCCATATTCGGCATCGGCTTGAGCAATCTGATTCTCGGATTGAGAAAGCTGTACCCACGAGTCCATATTGAAAATCGGTTGATTAAGATCGACACGAAGTGAATTCGTCCAAAAACTTTGGGTTTTACCCGCACCGCTGCTGGTTTGAAAGGTATTCACTTTTTTATTATGCAAACGGGTGGATTGCGTACTTCCAACACCGGACAAAACAGGCAGCAAATTGGCAATGGCTTGAGGTCGGGATTCCCGCGCGGACTCGCGATTAGCGGCGGCTTCCAGAAAAGTGGGATCGTTGACAACAGCCAGATCGTAAACTTCAAGCAGGTCCATGGCGGAAACAATCGGTACCCAAACCGATACCAATGCCACTAAAAAACGAACGATGTTTTTCATACGATCAAAAACTTTTGCTATTTTCCCACAATCAATACTTAAAAAATGTGAACGGCTTCTCAATTATGAAACCTGACTGAAATTTTCAGTTTTTTATATCCTACGCTTGTAATTATTGATGGCGTTAGTAGGAGGCTGTCCGGGTACAAACCGGTATCGCGGACAAGCCCAATTGGCCATATTTCTTGATCATTTTCATTCCAAAATTTCGTAGAGAAATTTTAGGATGGAAACCGGTTTATGACTGCTTGACCTGGATTGTTGGGCATTAACGATGTTTTTTGACAATACCACAAAGAGTAATCCATATGAATCAACTGTTCAAACGAATCATCGCATATATGTTGGATCAGTACCAAACGGTTCTGACAATATTGGCGGTCGTTTCCACCATAGCCTATTTGGTGCTTATATACGATTTGAAGGACCACGAAGGCGATTCGGCGTTAATCAGGTTAAGCGCCGAACAAATTCAATTGTATCATCAGACTAATTTACTGGTGAGCCAGTTGGTAGCCGCGGATGACAAAGGCATCAGACGTCAAATTCGGACCAAGATACTCGAAAATATGACCCGGTTTAACGACACTCATTCTTCCTTGGTTCGAGGTGTTCGCTTGGTACGAGAAGGAAGCCGTTTAGTCCACAAGCCCGCGGCCCTTTCTCCAGAGTTACGCAGACTGTATTTCCATGAACCACACGATCTCGATCGGCGGATTAACGGGTATATCGCCGCGACCAAGTCGATGTTGTCGTTACCGGATGAGGCGCTTACGCCGGATAATCCAAAAGTGAAAGCAGTATTTTCGAAAAAGTTCGACGGTTTAAGCGAAGGATTGGAATCCGCGGTATCCCAATATCAGGGAGAAAGCGAATATCGATTTAATACGACCATGGATATGCAAAACTTGATGTACGCGCTTACCCTGATGAGTTTGGTTATTGTTGGGGTATTCATTCTTCGGCCATTAGTGTTCAAACTCCGAGAAAGTATGGGGAGTTTGAAAGAACAAAAGGATTTTTCAGAAAATCTTATCAATACTACCCAAGCCTTTATCGTTGGGCTCGACGTCGAAGGAAAAATTGCCATTTTCAATCAATTTGCCGAAGAGAATACCGGATGGCTGCACGAAGAGTTAAAGGGTGTTGAGTTTTTTGAGCAGTTTATTCCGGCGGATGAGCGTGAAGCCATGCTGCGGGTATTCAACCAGATGATGCGGGAAGGCACGATCTTCGAGAATGAAATCGAAACTCAAATGTCGATTCGAAGTGGTGAATTTTTACGAATCAGTTGGCACAATATCGCCATTCTCGATCCCAAAACACAGAAACCGTCCTTATTTTTGGCCACCGGTGTCTATATCACCCAACGCAAACACGCCGAGCAAGAACTGCGGAAGACGATGGGGGAATTGGGTAAATTGAGCGATCGGTTACAGGACGAGGTCAATATTGCGGCCGCCCTGCAGAAAGCCATGTTACCCAATCCGAAAATTGATCTTCCCGGATTACAGGGTCAAGCGAAATTGCAGACCTCGACCGAAGTCGGAGGAGACTATTACGATTATTTTCAGGTGGCCGGACATCAATCGATTTTGCTGGTGGGTGATGTGAGTGGGCACGGTGTAGCCGCGGGGACGATGGTCAGTGCGGCCAAGGCCGGTATTTCCTCCCTGATCCATGAAGGCATCAGTAAACCAAGCGAAATTCTCCGTTCGCTTAATGAAACCATGTTGGCTACCGCCCATCAATCATTGTTGATGACGATGGCCTGTATACGGTTGGATGCCCGAAATGGCCATCTCACCTTCGCCAACGCCGGGCATGTATTGCCCTACTTGAGACGAAAAAATGATCGTGATTGGAATATGATTGAAGCCTCCGGCTTACCCTTGGGTAAAAGCGCCGAGGCGGACTTTGTTTCCACCGAATCCGAAATCCAAATCGAAGTGGGAGATCGCCTGTTTCTATTTACCGACGGCGTAGTGGAAGAAGAATCTCCCATGGGGGAAGCTTTCGGCTACGAGCGCTTGGAAGCCTTACTTAACCATTACGGCGATGCCGAACCTGAAATTTTATACGAGCAGATTCTAACGGCATTGCGTTTACATCGTGGGGGGGATTCATTTACCGACGATATCACCATGCTTCTGGTCAACCACACTGACCGGGTCTTGAATCCAACCACAAGCGATCTCGAAGCGAGTGATATTATTCGGGTATCCGAGGATTTTTATCGGAAGGCGGAGCATGCTATACCACGTATTTCCAGACAATTTGTTGTACTTTTCGTCGAAGGGGAGTTTTCCGACCTGTTTCCAAGATTCACACACGATGGGATCTGTCGAGTCCTCCCTAAGCATGATGACTTATACGAACGACTGGGATGGGATCGGTTTCTCACCCAGCATCACCCGGGACTCGATGGCGATCTGCACTGCTTGACGGGGAAAACAGCATTAAAGCGTCAATTTCAGCTCACCCATTCCGATGATAAAGTCTTTTTAATGGACGAAATCATGGCTTGGCTATCGGAAAATAATCTGCCCGATGTGGACCATTCGAACGCCTTGGTCATGTTGCTTGAAGAAATGGTGGAAAACAGTTTATACGCCGCTCCGCGCGATGGTCAGGATAAAGCTTATTACCTTAAAGGCGAAGGCCGTGAGTTAAAAGAAAATGAGGAAATTAGTGTCGATGTAACACTGGATAATGGTGTTTTAGGGCTTATGGTCACTGACAATTGGGGGACTTTGTCACCCGCAACTTTTCTAAAGCATTTGGAGCATGCCATGCAAGAAGGAATTGTGGCGGGCGTCGGCGGTGGAGGTCTCTATATGATGTGGCGTATGTCGGATTATTTACAAATCCGTGTTCATCCCCATCGGCAAACACAAGTCACCGTGTTATGGGATCTGAATAAACCGTTTGAAATGAATGCGAATACCGGATTTCAGTGTCTGTATCACAGCGAACAAGAAGAGGTAATGATCTAGTGGTTATCGATCACACTTTTTCTATCAAATCAGTTCAAACACAAGACGACAAGGTCCAATCTTTTGAGTGTATCGGTTCCATCGATGCCCATTCTGGCCCGGTTCTGGATGAACTCCAGATCTTGTCCGAAACAACCAAGGTCATGCTCAATTTCAGCCATGTCGAGCGTGTTAATTCAATGGGCTTATCGTTGTTGTTAAAAATCTTCGAGAAATGGGAAGGTCAACGGATTCGGGTTGAAGTCTATAACCTCAATCGTATGATTAGCATGTTGTTTAAAATAACCGGGCTGGGACGGTTTTTACCCGGACAGACTGCCCAAACCAGTGGTTTCATGGACGCGAACCAAGCGCCAACCGACCCCGCGCCACCTTTGCAAATCGATAAACCCAAGAGCAAAGAAACGGATGCAACGGCTTCCTCGAACACCACGCTGAAATTTGTCGCCAACCTGCAGACCGGACAGCAAATCAGTGGATGGTATCTGCTCAACACCTATTTACAACGCCGTCTTAAGCGAGCGATTCACCTTGAACAACCTCAATTCGGGCAGGAGGTTAGCGATACTTCGGCGGATCTTTTCTTTTCCAAACCCTTCGAAGCATTGCCAATGATACATAACCACGGATTTGTACCCTTACTGCGACCGGACAGCGAGGCGGATGAAGTGGTTATTTTAGCGCGGTCCGAGGATAATCGTAATCTTAGCGATTTTAGTAATACAAAAGTATCAACCGCCTCAAAAAATAGTTTTGTTTATATACTCGGACGCTCGCTTTGCGATGAAAGTGGGTTGGATTCGGGAACCTTTGATTTTATATTCGCTGGAAATGAGATAAAAGCGCTCCAGATGCTGATCAAAAAACAAGTTGATCTTCTTTTTATGCTAAAAAAAACCTACGAAGGGCTTTCGTCGTTCGCCCGGGGTTCCACGCGATTGGTTGATGAAAGCGAAACAAATTTTGCATTCCACCTTTTCTGCTCCGCGCCATATTTGACCAGTGCGGTCCATGAGTCTTTATCCAAAACGCTTTTGGAAATGGCAAGTGATGAAAAAGGGAAACAAGTGCTTGAGGATATTGAAATTGGCGGCTGGCGCAAACCGGATGAAGGCGAACTGAAAATGTTGGAGTTACTTTTTAAACGCTATGGTGCAGTCTAGGAGGCTTGATTATCGCTAGGAAAAGCAAGAGTAGGTTGGATTAGCGCAGCGCCATCCGACAATGGATGCACCCAAATGCCAAAAAGTCGGATGACGCTACGCTTATCCAACCTACAATGCTGTTGTCGGCCATTTAGACCGGCGTAACATGATAGTTATCGATGGGGACAGACTTTTAATGAATATATTCCCCCGTCCATCGATCCCGGTTTTTCCAAAAGGGGCACAAAGAACAGGATTCACCTTGGGGATAATCAATAGCTTCCTGATGAGGACACCCGACAATTCGATCATACATGGCAACCGACTTGACTTCATTCCCTTTGATGAATTCCAATACTTCCTGGAGAATCTCGGGTGTATATCGAAGATCACTTTCGGAATACCATTTTTTCATAGGCTCCGGGTCGGCGCCATCGTCCATGAGTACACTGACAACCAGTTTCGTCGCTTTTTCATCGGTCGGTCCATAAAAAGCGACCGTTGCAACCGGAAAACCGCGAAATCCCTTTTTTGCCTTTTTCGATAAAGTCTTATTCGCTGGCTTTTGAGTCATGGCCTTCGTTCTTGACCGGATTAGTTTTCGACCCTCGAATATTAGCACGATCATCGTCCGGATTGGAAAACAAAAATCCTAATCCGTGACCTCAATGCGGATTCAGGGATATACCTTGTTGACAACAATATTGGCTCAAAAGTGCGAATGCTTCCAGGCCAAGTGTTTCCGCCCTGGCTTTAGGATCGATTCCCAAGGATTTTAGCTGTTCTTCAGAAATAATGTTTTTCAAGGTGTTACGCAAAGTTTTCCGGCGTTGGCTGAAAGCTTGGGCGACAACGAATTCGAATACCTTAGGGTCGGCGATCTTGACCGGAGGCGTGGCCAGGGGTTTAAGCCGAATCAAGGACGAATGAACTTTGGGGCTTGGTTTAAAACATTCCGGGGCGACATCGAACAATTTTTCGGTTTGGCAACGAGACTGCATCAGGACGCTCAGCTTGCCGTACTGTTTGCTCCCGGGTTGCGAACAGATTCTGTCGACAACTTCTTTTTGAAGCATGAAATGCATGTCTTCCACGATTTCCGCGTATTTCAACAAGCTAAATAAAAGGGGAGTGGAAATGTTGTAGGGTAGATTACCGACCACTCGGAGTTTGTTTCCCTTGGAATATAAACATTTGAAATCAAATTTAAGCGCATCGCTACCGTGGATACGGACCGATTCGTTGTCTCCAAATTTTTTTTTTAAGATTTCAACCAAATCGCGATCTAACTCGATTAGGTCCAAAAAACCAACATACTCTACAAGCTCATTTGTAAGAGCGCCATTTCCGGGCCCGATTTCGACTAAGTGTTGGTTTTCCCGTGGATTAATTGCTTCGGCTATTTGGAAAATTATCTGGGGGTCCTGGAGAAAGTTTTGGCCAAAACGTTTGCGGGGACGATGAGTCATTTGGGTGAAACCATCCCTTATATATTAATCGCCGTGCGATTTTCTACCATCTCAATCGCGGCATCAATCGCGGCGACAAGACTGCCGGTATCCACTCGGCCACTGCCAGCGAGATCCAATGCGGTGCCGTGGTCTACCGACGTACGAATAATTGGAAGGCCGAGGGTAATATTCACGGCTTGGCCGAATCCCATATGCTTCAAAACCGGTAATCCCTGATCGTGATACATTGCCACTATTACATCGGCTTGTTCCAGGTATTTGGGCGTAAAAAGCGTATCGGCGGGAAGTGGCCCTTGCACCGTCAAACCTTCTTTTGATAGTTCGCTCAGCGCGGGTTCTATGATGTCGATTTCTTCCCGTCCGATATAACCGCCTTCACCGGCGTGAGGATTGAGACCACAGACTAAAATCCGAGGATTGGCGATTCCGAATTTGAGCTGTAAAGCCTGGTTCACGGTTCGTAAAACGGTTTTAATCCGTCCGCTTGTTATGGCGCCACTGACATCTGAAAGTGGTAGATGAGTGGTGATTAAGGCAACTCTAAGACTCGGGTCTGTCAACATCATGACCGGGTCCCCCCCCGTAATCCCGGCGATATATTCGGTGTGACCTGTAAATTGAATGCCCCCGGCATTAATGATGCCTTTGTGAATCGGACCCGTCACTAGAGCGTCGACACATCCGGACATACAAGCTCGCACCGCTTCATCGATGGTGTTTAAAATGTAGGAAACATTTTCCGTTTCCGGCTTTCCTAAGACTGTATTTTTTTGAAGCGGGATGGAAAATATTTTCAACACATTCGCCCGATGTGCCGAAGGCGGAGCACCAAAGTCCACCGGTTCAAAATCCAAATCAACACCCAGCTGCTTGGCTCGATCAGCTAGCAAATTTTGGTCCCCGAATACGATGATTTCACAGGGGAAATCATTCCGCGCGGTGAATACGCACAGGTCCGGACCAATTCCGGCGGGCTCGCCGGGTGTTAGTGCAATCCGTGGAATCAACTCGATCTAAGGCATTTAGCTGATTAACGCAGCATTATTTCGACATACGCTTCGTCGCGAATCCGACGTAACCAAAGTTCGGTTTCTTCTTCGATTTTGCGCTTACGGATTTCGTCCCGAGCCTTATTTTTTTTGTATTCAGCGGTATTATCCCGTTTTTTGCGTTCAAGAACCTGAACGATATGCCAACCGAACTGGGTTTGCACGGGTTCGCTTATTTGATTGACCGCCAGTTGGTTCATCGCCCGTTCGAAGGGTGGAACTAAGGCGCCCGGCTCAACCCAACCGAGATCCCCTCCTTTTAGGGCCGAAGCCTTATCGTCCGAGTGAAGCCGCGCCAACGAATCAAAGGACTCTTTGTTTTCAATGCGGTATTTCAATTTTTCAAGCCGTTTTTTGGCATCCTCGTCGTCGATCAATTCGTTCGGCTTGATCAATATGTGACGGGCTCGGGTTTGGGTGACAATATGTTTGCTAACGCCTTGAACATCATTCAGTTGAATAATATGAAAACCACTCGGACTCCGAATCGGCCCTTGGATTTCACCTTTCTCCATTTTGACTAGATCTTCGACGAAAAGCGTGGGGATCTGACTTAACTTTCGCCAACCCAGATCGCCTCCATTGAGGGCTTGGGCGCCATCGGAAACGGTTATTGCAAGTTGTCGAAAGTCGGCGTTTGCACGGATTTGACTAATTGTCTCTTCGGCTCTTTGTTTGGCGGCTTGAATGGTCGAAGGCGAGGCTGCTTCCGGTGTGGCGATCAGAATGTGAGACAAGTGGTACTGGGTTTTCTGTTCGTCGTTGTATTGACCTTCCGTTTCCATATAGTGATCAAGTTCCCGCTCACTTACCTTGATCCTGCTGTTTACCTGGTTAGTACGAAGGCGGCGCACCAAAATTTCGTTGCGCATATCGTCGACAAAATCCGCGTAGGGAATGCTTTCTTGCTCAAGCGCTTTTCGAAACTCTTCGAGGGTCATGCCATTTCGTTGCGCCAATTCCAGCAGGGATCTGCGCAAAGTCTCATCGTCCACGGTAATCCCAGACCGTTTTGCCAGCTGTAACTGCAATTTGCCGATGATCATCCGTTCAAGAACCTGATTTTGGATAACAAAATCAGGAGGAAGATTATTATTGGATTGGGCCAATGTCTGTTTAATTGTTAAAACCTGTTGATTTAGTTCACTGGAAATAACCACATCATCTTCAACCACTGCAACAATCCGGTCGATCAGTTTGGCAGCCGCGGGAATAGACCAGCTAAAAATCAACAGCATGACAGCGGTTAAGCCCCGGTGGTTTGGTTCAATAGAATTGTTTTTCATAATAAATACCCTTTAAAGCGCGCGGTAACCGGAGATACTACTTTCAAGAAATTCATCCACTGCATTCCCAAAGCTGGTGAACCCTTTGAATTCCACCTGGAGAAAAATACCGGTTTGGGCTTCACTGTCGATATCATTAATAAAGCGGCGCCCAACCGCGCGTAACCTCCAGCAACAGCCTTCTTTTTCGAATCCTAGAAAACTTTCTAAAGTCAGGCTATCCAAAAACGAATATTGCCAACGCCCCACCAAATGGATATCGTCTAAAAAAGGCCAGCGAAAAGATATATCTCCCTGGTCGATAGATTTAGTATCCGTGCTGAGATTTTTCCGATACCGGTATGAAAGATTTAAAATTCGGTCCAATCCCTGCCTATATCGTATGGTTGCTTCGCCCCGCGCAATCTCGTTGACATCAGGATTCCATTGCAAACCCGAACGGAAAGTCAGGCCATCGAATATCAGCGCATCGAGTACAGTGACTAAATTGGATGTGCTAGTTGTATCCCGATCCGCGGTTACGGTACGGGTAACGTTTCGATCATTAAAGAAATAAATCTGGCCCACCGTGGCCTTGAGCCGTTCTTTTCCGGTAGCCGAATCAATAAATCTGGATGTCAGAGCCAAAGATAACTGGTTTGCATCGCCTAGTCGATCGACACCGTTGAATCGATTTTCCCGAAATAACTGATTGTAGCTAAAATCATACTCTGAGGTGTCGAACAAGGGAATATCGTCTTGATCGTGGTCGGGAATATATAGGTAGAAAACCCTGGGTTCAAGAGTTTGTAAGTAACTATTGGAATTTAAGGTAAAATCCCGTTCGAGAAACACACCGCCATCGATTGAGGCAATGGGAAGGGTGCGGCTGACATCGGAAAATGTATTGGTGGAATCATTGAGCCAATACTGGGTATGGTCCACGGAAACCTTTGGTTTGATAAACATTGACGGAGAATTAAAGCTATAGCTTAGTCCCGGCTTAATATTCAACCGAGGACCCGTCACTGAATTGCCCCTCTCAAAGTAAACGAATTCACTGTTTAAATCGATTTCCGCGCCGGTATCGCCAATTGCTTTTTTGGTATTCAACAAGAGTTGGGGTAACCGCCGGTAAGGCCGGTCTTCGCTGTCGATGGTACGGTCTATCGTCTGGTAATATTCGAGTCTGGCTAGCGCCAATGTATTTTCGATCCTATAGCTGAGATTTGCCCGGCTTCTAACATGCCGTTCATTGGAGAAATATAGAGAATTACCCAGTTGATCCAGGTAGTCATCATCGGATACGTAGTTACCGTCCATATCGAAAACAAGATTCGGGTTGAATCGCGTTTTATTGACCAACGAGGCTTGTCCCCGTGTATCCTTTCGTTCGCTATCATAAGGGACAATCTCCGCCGAAAATTCAGTATTGGAGGCACGGGTAAGATGTCGTATTTCACCTCCCAACAAAATACCGCGCTTGCCCATTACCCGAGGTGAAAAAGTCAGATCCAGGTTGGGCGCAATATTCCAATAATAGGGAACGGTTGAATCAAATCCGGTTTCATCGGTACTTCCGAAGGAGGGCGCTAGAAAACCCGACTTTCGCCTATCGTCAATGGGAAAAGAAATATACGGGGTATACAATATGGGGATGTCCCGAACCTTTAACACTGCGTTTAAAGCTTGGGCGCGTCCACTCTCACGGTCGAGCTTAAGGTCGCTGGCGTACAAAGCCCAATCCCGGTTATTGGGCCGACAAGTGGTGTAGCTAGCATTTTTAAACCGGAAAACGGTGTTACTGTCTTTATATACAATATCGGAACGTCCGCGCGCGGGTATGGTTTCAAGGACGTACTGGGTATTTGTCAAATGGGCCTTATCCGACGCCAGTTTCAAAAATGCACTGTCACTATAGAGCGAAAGTCCTTCTTCACGATAATAAACATTTCCCTTTGCGTTTAGTGTATTAGATTCGAGATCGTATTCGGTTCGGTCCGCCGATACGTCTTGATCCGCTCGTTTAAAACTGACACCTCCGGAAAATAATAGGATGTCCTCTTCAAAAACATCAACATAATCTGCTTCGATATCCATCGGCGCCTGATCACGCTGAGCGCCGAGACCGGAGGAAACAGCGGATCCTAATTGCGATGTGCACAGCGCCCAGGGGTCGTAGGGGATTCTCGCCAATATATTATTATTAACCGCCATTTCCCGATCAGGAGACACGGGAACAAGATCGTCCCCCTTTTTGTCGTCACCAACAATTTCGGGCACGACATTATCTGATCGAACACCCGGATCCGGACCGGATAATGCGCAGTCCCAGCCTTTTCCCGCTGAATCGACGGAGCATTTCCAGCCAGGTGGTTGGCCGTTTAGGGGAACAGGATGAGGTTTTGGCGGTAACAATGGTTGGATAGACGGCTCTTGAACAATGGTTTCTGGTGGTTTAGATTTTTGTTCAGGCTCTTTTTCCTTGGTGGTACAGACCCATTCTTTGCCGTCGTCGCCAAGCTGGCAGTCCCAATTGTCTTGGGCAAGAAGAAGCTGAGGACTCCCAATAGAAATCAAGAGAACGAGGGCCAGTCTGTGATACATTTAAGAGGATTGAGATTATTCTTGTTCTGGGACAAAAAGATTGAATTAGAACGTTTATTTCCTGGATGCAAGATCAATATAACCTTACCAAAAAAACCTCAAAGAAGATATTGGATTTGAATGAAAGCAATGATACTGGCCGCCGGGCGCGGTGAACGGCTTCGACCCTTGACGGATAATATACCCAAGCCCTTAGTCCCAGTAAACGGGCGACCAATCATAGAATATACCGTCGATGCTCTGAAAACAGCCGGGTTTAAAGATCTGGTTGTTAATCTTGCGCACCTTGGGGACAAAATTGAAATGGTGTTGGGGGATGGGAATCGTTTTAACATGAATATCAGCTATTCCCGAGAAGGCGTGGTGGGATTGGAGACTGGGGGCGGAATTTTCCGGGCACTGCCTCTGCTGGGTAGAAACCCTTTTGTGGTCGTCAATGGTGATATTTTTTGTGATTATCCCTATCACACACTAATAGTCAAAGTGCGAGGTTTAGCCCATGTAATATTGGTCCCGAATCCCGGCCACAATCCTCGTGGAGATTTTTCCTTGACCGATGACGACACGGTGTACGAAGGTGGAAACCAAAGCTATACGTTTTCCGGAATCGGAATTTATCGTCCGGAATTATTCGAAGGTTGCCGGGATGGCAAGTTCCCCCTCGCCCCGATACTGCAACAGGCCATGAAACGCGGTGAAGTCAGTGGTGAAATTTATCGGGGGTTATGGATGGATTTGGGGACGTTGGAACGGTTACGGGCTTTGGAAAAAAGATTGGAGGAAATACGGGGCTGAGTAAATCTTAAACCAACGTAGTTGTGGCATTGGAGAATGCTTATTACTGATCCCGTTTGCCCTTAAAAACGTGAGGCAAAATGTGTTGCTGTCGATTGCTGCGCCAATTCCTATTGGGCAACTAGTACTCCATTAATCCTATGTTGGCGGAGTACATAGGAGTACCATGCAATTGCCGAGAGCATTCACCAAGGCGCATCAGTTAAGCATGTTGTAAAAATAACCTAAGCCGCGCCATGGGCTTTCGATGAATCGCAATATTGTCCGGTGTATCAATACCGGGGGACATTTTAAAGACAAACCCTCTTCGTGCTTGATGGTAATCGTCACTGCCATAGAAGTTGGAATACATTTGGGTTAATTCGTATTTTCTGTGGGCGGCTAACGGTTTTTCCATTTCAGCAGACCGTCGCCTTTTTGCCTTCTCCGACAAGCAATCTTGCAATATTTTATTATCCGATATCCAAAGGTTAGCCAATTGCCTTACCTGAGCATAAAAAATGTCATGGTTTTTATCTAAAACATTATCAACGAACCCTATGTGCCCTGCTTTTCGAGCGCTTATCGGTAGACACTGCGCGGTTAGTGCGTTAGCCATCTCCCGGCCGACCCGTTTAGGTAACGAATAAGTCCAATATTCAGATCCGTAAAGTCCACCCATATTTTTGTAATGAGGATTAAAGACAACCCCTTCGCGGGCAAAAATCATATCCGAAGCCAACGCCATCATCGCTCCGCCCGCACCTGCATTACCGGCAACCGCTGAAATGGTTAATTTATCCGGCGTGGTGATGATTTGATAAATTAAATCATCGATGGCATTGATATTAAGCCAGGATTCATGGGCTGGATTCTCGGCGTGTTCGATGTGATTAAGATGAATACCATTGGACCAGGATTCTTCTCCGCCCATAAGCACAATGACTTTTACCGGCAGTTTTGCGACGTGCCGGTAGACGGTTAATAAGAGCTGGCATTGCTCGGTGCACATGCCACCATTATGAAGATGTGAATGGATGTAGGCGACGTCACCTTCCTGTTCATACCAGACTTCCTTACAAGGGAGTTGCCGTCCTTGTTTCGTATAATCGATATCAATGGTTTTGATACTATTCTGCAATAGATCCCGCAACACCAAGGTCGCAGGTAACTTGATTGCCTTTTTACCTTGCGCTTTCAGTTGACCTATCCAGAGGGCTCCGTCGATCGTAGCCCGGCAGATGGCATAGTTTGAGGTGGCGATAATGTCGCCAGGCTTTCCGGATAAATTATTGGCTTTGTGTGCATTGTATAAATATACTGATTGTCCATTGATTTCATCAAGCACACCGGGACTCCCATCGGCGGCATGAATTCGTCTTAGAATTTCGTCACTGGTCTGCTGGCGCCAATTAATCGCCCGGTCTTTCTGCTTCATAAAGGGCCGCAGTTTGCCTCTAGTATCCCGGTTGCCGTAGTCCAACCGTTCAGGTTTAAAATCCGGCGCGTCAAGATAGACTAATACCTCCCATAAGCAATCGATCGCGGCTTGTATGACTTCGCGATTGAAAAGGCTGCTTTTGGTCGTGGCGCGAAGTGGAAAGGTTTTAGCGGCCCAAATATCTCCTTTGTCCATTTCATTACTGGCTTCCAGCAAGGTCACGCCCCATTCAGTCTCGCGATTCTGAATGGCCCAGTCCAAAGACGAAGGTCCCCGATCCCCTTTAATACCAGGATGAACAATCAAGGTCCGATTGCGATCATAAATTTTGTTGGGTATTTTACGAGTCAAAAATGGGCACAGAATCAGGTTGGGGCTGAATAGGGTAACGCCTTTGACGAGTTGGTCATCGTTACCGTTGTGCAGTTCCACGGAAACGGTATAACCGGCATCGCCAAGTTCAGTATAAAAACGTTGGGTCATTCCATTGAACGCGGACGAAATCAACAGTATTCGCACAGATACCTCCTTATTATTAAAAATGAGAAGTTCGCTTTTTATCAATAGCCAGACACCGTGAGAGCGGTCTCCTCTATTGGAGCCCGGCGCCTTGGTCTGTTATTTGGTAATTGAGAATCGATTCGGTTGGTTCTCCGTATCAATTTTTCCGTTTAGACAACAGGATCTCCTAGAAAGATATTCGCACAAATTTAAAGTTAAGAATATTACCCATTTGGGCTAGTAGGAACCTACTAATACACCCAGAAGCATTAGGGTAAACAGAAAAAAGATTTGGTTAGGAGGCTGTCCGAGAATAGGCAACAGGATCGTATCAGAAGATCCGTTATTTTTACTCTACCAAAAACGGTCGTTTTTAGGAGGCACTACATGTTGTGTTTGTTTTCCTTAGGTATTACAGATTTCTTAGAACAACTGTAAACTGACAATCGATGACCCTTACGTTTTCCTTAAACTCCGACGGCTCTTTAACATCACTAGCGTCAATACCGGCCCGGAAACGGTATAAACCGTGAAAAGTAAAAAGACCATTAACGGCGGATGGGCGAATACCATTCCGATGGAAAGCATCATTCCGATAGCGACTACAAATGGGATTTCGCCACGAAAATCAATTTCTTTGAAAGTCAGGAATCGGATGTTGCTGACCATTAACAAACCGCTGGTTATCGTTAAGATCAGCGAGACGTATTGAAGTGTCATGCCGTCATAGCCATATTCCAATGAAACCCACATGAAACTTGCCAATAACATCGCCGCGGAAGGACTGGGTAAACCTTGGAAGTAGCGTTTGTCTTGACCGCCCACCTGAGCATTGTAGCGGGCTAAGCGCAAGGCGCCACCGGCGGCATGGACAAAAGCGGCAAACCATCCAAGTTTACCTAAATTCGATAAAGACCAAACGTACATTACCAATGCCGGTGCGACGGCAAAGGACATCATATCCGAGAGACTGTCATATTGAGCGCCGAATTCGCTCTGGGTATTGGTCAGCCGGGCTATACGCCCATCGAGGCCGTCCATAATCAGGGAGACGAAAATGGCTATGGCGGCCAGTTCGAAACGATTATGGAATGCGGCCGTCATCGCGTAAAACCCTGAAAAAAGGGCGGCGGTGGTGCATAAATTCGGCAATAGATAAATGCCACGCCGACGCTTTTTAACTTTAGTCGTTTCAACGGTTGTCATTTCCAAATCCTAACTTAGGATGCAATTCTCTAATTTGTAACTGTTCAGGTTGCTCCAGAAATGACGGGTTTCAGGAGTTAGTCGAATAGGTACTTAATTTTTTTCTTTATCTACGATCTTATTGGCTTTGATCCAAGGCATCATATCCCGCAATCGGGCGCCCACTTCCTCTATGGCATGCTGGCGTCCAAGCCGGCGTTTGGCTTTTAAACTAGCTGCCCCAGCCTGGTTTTCCAATATGAATTCCTTAGCGAACTCACCACGTTGAATTTCACCAAGAATTTTTTTCATTTCCAATTTGGTTTGGTCATTGATGATCCTCGGACCTCGGGTGAAATCGCCGTATTCCGCGGTGTTGGAAATGGAGTAACGCATGTTGGCGATACCGCCTTCGTACATTAGATCGACGATGAGTTTCAATTCGTGCAGGCATTCAAAATACGCCATTTCCGGAGCATAGCCCGCTTCTACCAAAGTTTCGAAACCAGCCTGGACCAATGCCGTTGTACCACCACACAAAACAGCTTGTTCTCCAAATAAATCCGTCTCGGTTTCTTCCCGAAAATTGGTTTCGATGATCCCCGCGCGGCCACCGCCATTGGCGTATCCATACGACATTGCCGTTGCCTTGGCTTGACCGGAAACATCCTGAAAAACCGCGATCAATGAAGGAACACCACCCCCTTCGGTATAGGTTGAACGAACCAGATGTCCCGGTCCTTTTGGCGCGATCATAATGACGTCGAGATCGGCGCGAGGTATGATTTGCTCAAAATGAATATTAAATCCATGGGCGAAGGCCAGCGTTGCGCCTTGTTTGATATTCGGCTCAACGGTGTCGACATACAGTTTGGCTTGGTGTTCGTCGGGCGCCAAGATCATCACAACGTCTGTATTAGTTACCGCATCGGCGATGGACATGACGGTAATTCCGGCATTTTTCGCCTTGGCGACCGAGGATGAATCGGCGCGTAGGCCAACAATCACTTCCACTCCTGAATCTTTGAGATTATTCGCGTGGGCATGGCCTTGCGAGCCGTAGCCGATAATTGAAACTTTTTTGTTTTGGATGATCGAAAGATCAGCGTCTTTATCGTAATATACTTGCATGGATTTCCTCGTGCTTTTAAGACTTAATATGTGTGTAGGGTTAGAGTCAAAGTGAAAGGCACTTTTCCCCGCGCAAAAGGCCGGTAGCGCCGGATCGGACGACTTCAATAATCTGATTTTGTCCGATAGACTGAATAAACGAGTCCAATTTAGCCGATGTCCCGGTCATTTCAATGACATAAGTCGATGGGGTAACATCGATGATATTACCCCGGTAAATTTCGCATAGATTTTTGATTTCGCCCCGGGCATCGTCGTTGGCATGCACCTTAACCATCATCAATTCGCGCTCGATGTGTGATGATTCCGATAGATCTATATCGATGAGTTTGACGACATCGATAAGTTTATTCAGTTGCTTGACGATTTGTTCCAGAATTTCTTCGCTTCCACGGGTGACGATTGTCATTCGTGAGAGGCTTTGATCCTCGGTGGTGGCGACGGTGAGCGATTCGATATTATATCCCCGTGCGGAAAAAAGCCCCGCGACCCGCGATAAAGCCCCGGATTCATTCTCCAGTAATATACCTATTAGATGTCGCATCAGGCCAACTCTCTATCGACAGCGGTTCCCGGGGCCAGCCGCATCTCGTTATGGGCTTTTCCAGCTTCGATCATAGGATAGACATTCTCCGTCTGATCAATCACAAAGTCTAGAAATACAGTACGATCTTTGAGCTTAAACGCTTTTTCAAGCGCCGGTTTAACCTCTTTTGGATCCTCTATCCGCATCCCAACATGGCCAAAACTTTCCGCAAGTTTAACAAAATCGGGCAAGGCATCCATATACGAATGGGAATAGCGGCTTTCGTATGAAAATTCCTGCCACTGCCGGACCATGCCCATGTAACGGTTGTTTAAATTGATTATCTTTATCGGGGTTTTGTATTGAAGAGCCGTTGAGAGCTCCTGAACGCACATAATAAAACTTGCCTCTCCAGTAATACAGGCAACCTGGGCGTCGGGGTGAGCCAGTTGCACGCCAATAGCCGCCGGCATCCCAAAACCCATGGTTCCAAGACCACCGGAATTGATCCACCGGCGGGGTTTGTCGAATTTATAAAACTGAGCGGCGAACATTTGGTGTTGTCCGACATCGGATGTCACGAAAGCATCTCCTTTGGTGACTTCGTATAGCTTTTCTACGACATACTGGGGCTTAATCAATTTACTTTTTTTGTCGTATTGAAGGCAATCGATTTTGCGCCATTTACCAATCAATTTCCACCAGGCGGCGAGCGCCTTCTTATTCGGCTTTTTTTTGTGATCTTTCAGTTGAGCTAGTAATTCCATCAACACAGGCCCAACTTCGCCGACGATGGGGATGTCCACCCGGACGGTTTTCGATATGGAGGCCGGGTCCACATCAATGTGAATAATTTGCGCTCCGGGGCAAAATTCGCTGATCACACCAGTGACCCGGTCATCGAACCGCGCGCCGATTGCAATCAGAACATCACAGTCATGCATGGCCATATTGGCTTCGTAGGTACCGTGCATTCCGAGCATGCCGACGAATTGGTCATCGGTGGCGGGGAATGCACCCAAGCCCATCAGTGTGTTTGTAATTGGATAGCCGAGCAGTTTTGTGACTTCGGTTAATAACGCGGACGCCCCACCCAAAACCACACCACCCCCGGAATAAATCATCGGTCGCTCGGCGCTTAACATCAGATCGACAGCTTTCTTGATTTGCCCTTTATGACCTTTTACCGCGGGATTATAGGAACGCATGGAGACCGTTCGCGGATATTTATAAGGGATTTTTATATGCGGGTCGGTGATGTCTTTGGGGATATCCACTACAACTGGCCCAGGACGCCCGGTTGTCGCGATATGAAAAGCTTTCTTCATGGTCTCGGCGATATTTTTAACGTCCTTGACCAAAAAATTGTGTTTGACGCAGGGCCGGGTGATCCCCACGGTGTCCACTTCCTGGAACGCATCGCTTCCGATGACGGGGGAGGGCACCTGCCCCGTAATCACTACCATCGGGATGGAATCCATGTACGCGGTGGCAATGCCGGTAACCGCATTGGTGGCGCCCGGTCCGGAGGTCACCAGGACGACTCCCGGCCTGCCGGTGGATCTTGCATACCCATCGGCGGCATGGGTCGCCCCTTGTTCATGCCGAACCAAGATATGTTTAACCTTGTCTTGTTTGAATAGGGCGTCGTAAAGGTGCAATACCGCCCCGCCCGGGTATCCGAAGATATACTCGATACCTTCGTCTTGAAGGCACTTTACTAAAATATCTGCTCCGTTGAGCTCCACAACCAATTATCCTCAAAAAACGGGCGCTAATGATCACCCAAAGAAAAGTTCAATAGTATACCTAAGAAAATTCGTGTGTTAAATGAACCGGACTGATTCGGGTAAATTAATCAAGTCAATAAAACGTGTTAAATTGATTCCGAGCCCGGTTCTACATAAGACCGGGCAATAGGAAAGTCCATTAAATCATCCAGGTTTTGACCGATTTGACTAAAAATCTTGATCATTGCCATATTCGAAAGCTCGTTACCACGTATTTTTTCGGCGTCGCATTTGAAATCTATTATATCCTAAATTATTTGATAGGAAGTTATTCTAAGGGCTTGTAAACTCGGCTTCTTTCATCTATTTTATGGGCCGCTATATCAAACAGTAACTATTTCAAAAATCCAATGGCTGTAAAAAATGCCTTTTATGCTCAATCCGGAGGTGTCACGGCGGTAATCAATGCAAGCGCCTGTGGATTGATAGAGTCCGCCCGTCGACATCCGGAAAAAATTGGAAAGGTCTATGCGGGGCGAAACGGTATTATTGGCGCCCTGAGGGAAGAATTGATCGATACCAGCCTCGAATCCGATGCTATGATCGCAGCATTGAGGCATACACCTTCCGGCGCATTCGGTTCGTGTCGTTACAAGCTCAAAGGGTTGGAGCAGGATAAAGCACAATACGAGCGCCTAATTGAAGTCTTTAAGGCCCATGATATTGGGTATTTTTTCTACAACGGGGGAGGGGATTCCCAAGACACGGCCCATAAAGTCTCTCAATTAGGTGACAAAATGGGTTATCCCATTACTTGTATAGGGGTGCCGAAAACCGTGGATAATGATTTACCCATTACCGATAATTGTCCTGGTTTCGGTTCGGTTGCCAAATATATTGCCGTTTCCACTCGAGAGGCAAGTTTTGATGTGGCTTCGATGTGTTCTACATCTACTAAGGTGTTCGTCGTCGAGGTGATGGGGCGTCATGCCGGATGGATCGCTGCGGCGGGGGGGCTGGCGGCGGATCTGGATTGTCGAATTCCCATCGTGATCTTGTTTCCGGAGGTACCGTTTCATCGGCAAAATTTTGTAACTAAAGTGAAGGGGAATGTCGAGGAATTCGGCTATTGTTCGATAGTGGTCTCGGAGGGTGTCAAAGGTGAAGATGGCCGGTTTCTGGCCGAGGTGGGTGGGTCGGACGCATTTGGACACGCACAATTGGGCGGCGCGGCTCCGGTGATCGCGAATATGGTCAAAGATGCCTTTGGGTATAAGTACCACTGGGCGGTGGCGGACTATTTGCAACGGGCCGCACGCCATATCGCATCAAAAACCGATGTTGAGCAAGCTTATGCCATGGGCAAAGCCGCTGTTGAATTCGCCTTGGATGGGAAAACCGCGGTCATGCCGACCATCGTGCGCACGTCGAATTCTCCTTATCGATGGGAAATTGGGTGCGCCCAATTGGCCGATGTGGCCAATGTCGAAAAAAAAATGCCCTACAGGTATATCAGCGACGATGGCTTCGGTATTACCGAAGAGTGCCGCGAGTACCTCCAACCGTTAATCGAAGGTGAGGATTATCCGCCTTACAAGAACGGTTTACCCGATTATGCGGTGCTTAGAAATTTCGTTGTGAAAAAAAAGCTTGGGACGGAATTTAAGCTAAAATAGTACTGGAACTTGTTGTGAACTAAGAAGTCTTCCGGAAATGGGTCGGATACTATCGCGCTCAGATGCGAGATGTCCAAGTTATTTCCGGGTAACTTTTAAACAATTTAATATTAGAGAGGGGAATATTGTATGTCTAGTGAGATCGTGGCTTCGTTGCGTTCGGGTTTTGCGCCGTATCTTAGTAATTTCCATTACCGAAATATATGCATCATTACACTGGCTTTATTGCTGGTGATTGGTTTTTCAGTTGGTGGGGGCGCTGCATTTGCGTTATTAGCGGCGCTAAGCGCCATTGCCTACTGTGTTGTTTCAATCGATTGGATCAATAGTCAACCTGCCGGCAACGAAACAATGCAGGAGATTTCATCCGCGATTCAACAAGGCGCCGCGGCCTATTTAAGTCGCCAGTACAGAACCATCGCCGTTGTCGGTGTGGTGTTGTTTATTGTGATCGGTATAGGATTGGATTGGGCAACGGCTGTGGGTTTCGCAATCGGTGCGTTGTTATCCGGAGCCGCTGGTTATTTCGGTATGAATATCTCCGTTCGAGCCAATTCCCGTACCGCGCAGGCAGCGTATCAAGGTTTGGACGCGGCTTTTCAAGTAGCATTCAGGGGCGGTGCGATAACCGGCATGTTCGTAGTAGGACTCGGACTTTTAGGTGTCGCGGGTTACTATACCGCGCTTGAGGCGATTGGTGCCGGAAATACCGTGCATTCATTGCTTGGATTGGCATTCGGTAGTTCTTTGATCTCGATTTTCGCGCGTTTGGGCGGTGGGATTTTTACCAAGGGCGCCGATGTCGGAGCGGATCTGGTTGGCAAGATTGAACAGAATATACCGGAGGATGACCCTCGAAACCCCGCGGTCATCGCCGATAATGTTGGGGACAATGTCGGGGATTGCGCCGGGATGGCAGCCGATTTGTTCGAAACCTACGCCGTAACCATCGTCGCAACCATGCTGTTGGCAAGTTTGATGGTGGAAAATGCCGATCAAGGCGCAATTGCCTACCCATTAGCGCTGGGTGGCGTTTCCATTATCGCGTCAATCATCGGCACCTTTTTTGTCAAAGTGACCCCGGATGGATCGGTTATGTCCGCCTTGTACAAAGGTGTGATCGTCTCGGGCGTTATCGCTGCTATCGCATTCTATCCGGTTACGGTGATGATGCTCGGCGATAGTATCACGGTGAATTGGCTTGAGGTTTCTTCGGCGAATATCTATTTTTCAGCCTTGGTGGGTCTGCTATTGACAGCGGCCATGGTCGTCATTACCGAATACTATACTTCGACGGAATATAAACCGGTCCAACATATCGCGGAAGCATCTACCACGGGACATGCAACCAATGTTATCGCCGGCTTGGGGGTTTCGATGAAAGCGACTGCCGCACCGGTTATCGCCGTGTGCGCCAGCATCTGGGCCAGTCATGAACTCGCCGGTCTGTTCGGTATTGCGATCGCCGCAACGTCCATGTTGTCGATGACCGGACTGATCGTAGCCCTGGATGCCTATGGACCGATTACGGATAACGCCGGTGGTATTGCTGAAATGGCCGAGTTGCCGGAAGCGATTAGGAATATTACTGATCCCTTGGACGCGGTGGGTAACACAACCAAAGCCGTGACCAAAGGTTATGCTATCGGATCGGCTGGTTTGGCTGCTTTAGTTTTGTTTGCCGATTACACCAACAACCTGGGCGCCACTTACACCTTCGATCTTTCCAACCATATGGTGATTATTGGGCTATTTATCGGTGGCTTGGTGCCTTATTTGTTTGGCGCCTTGGCAATGGAAGCCGTCGGTCGCGCAGCGGGCGAAGTCGTCATTGAAGTACGTAGGCAGTTTCGGGAGATGCCTGGGATTATGGATCGTACCGAAAAGCCCGATTACTCAAAAGCGGTGGACATGTTGACCGCAACAGCTATCAAGGAAATGATTGTACCGTCTTTACTGCCGGTGGCCGTTCCAGTGATTGTCGGACTCCTGCTAGGCCGGGAAGCTTTAGGCGGATTACTGATCGGCACTATTATCACCGGATTGTTTTTAGCAATCTCCATGACCGTCGGAGGTGGCGCTTGGGATAATGCAAAGAAATATATCGAAGACGGTAATTTTGGCGGCAAGGGCTCCGAAGCCCATAAAGCGGCGATCACCGGAGATACCGTCGGCGACCCCTATAAGGACACCGCGGGGCCGGCGATCAATCCGATGATCAAAATAATCAATATCGTTGCGTTGTTGATTATTCCTTTGATTTAAACCTTAGAAAGAGACTCACGGGGCTGAGAGGCGTGGAAACTAAGGATCAATACTTAGGTTTCGGATTTCCTCTTACCCCGGCGTCCATCTCCGCGAACACCTGCTGTTCGGGAGATTCTTCACACGGAAAAGATGCGCTCACCCGCTGAAAAATTAAGAGCCTTACTGGCTCGGCCGGGATTAATATTGATGCCCGGCTGTCACGATGCGATGTCGGCTAAGCTCTGCGAGGAAGCCGGATTCGATACCCTATTCATGAGCGGATTCGCGGTCTCGGGTTCTCGGCTTGGAATGCCCGATACCGGCTTGATTTCCTACGCGGAAATGGTTGACCAAGGTCGTAATATTTGTAACGTGGTATCGATTCCCGTCTTCGGCGATGGCGATACGGGGTTTGGAAACCCGATGAACGTTAAACGTACCGTTCAAGGATACGCCCAAGCAGGATTCGCATGTATCATGGTCGAGGACCAAGTGATGCCCAAACGTTGCGGCCATACCAAAGGAAAAGCGGTAGTTAGTAGAGACGAAGCGTTGATCCGGTTGCAAGCCGCGGTAGATGCCCGAAACGAAGGCGAGGATATTCTGATCATGGCTCGTACCGATGCCCGGACAACCGATGGATTGCAGGAAGCCATCGAAAGAAGCCAAGAATTTGTCAAAATCGGCGCGGACGTTAGTTTTCTGGAAGCACCCGAATCGAAACAAGAAATGGAGCAGTATTGCCGATCGGTCCAGGCGCCTAAAATGGCTAACATGATCGAATACGGCAAGACACCCATATTGCCACCCACCGAACTCGAAGCGATTGGGTATAAAATAGCGGTCTATCCCTTGACCCTGTTAAACACCTCCATCAAGGCGATGCGGGAGGCGCTAACCGCGCTTAAACAAGGCTCCCCACCCGAAAACATTCTAGACTTTGAGGACCTTAAAACCGCGGTGGGTTTTCCTGATTATTATGAGGAAGAGACTCGGTACCGAACGAAAGATTGATCCTGACTATTGTCTCAAATGGTATTTGTTGCTTATAAGATTTAAGGTTATATTTGATGGGATTAGCGTAAAAAATAAACCTCGCCAGTAACCGAGCATAAGCCCGCTTCTCGTCTCATTATCCTTGCCAAAACAAGCGGAGCGTCATCCGCCATTCAATCCCATACGATACCATCCATCCCCAAATTCCGTCGTATCATCCAAATCTATATCGCTCAAAGGCGCCAAAGTTTTCCACATCATTAAAGTCAGCAATGGTGTATACGCTTCGCTTATGTCCCCCGTGGGTATGCGCCGTATGTGATACACAAACTTAGCCAATAAGGCGGATTGCTTTTGACCGATATTTTGGTTTAGGATCGGGGTTGTTTAGTTGATCGGATTTTTCGGTAATTTTCCATGTTTTATGGACTAATATCCAATAGGACGGAAAATGATGCCGTATATAGGAAGTAAATACGTGGAAAATTTTTGCTGGTTATTACATTGTTAGAAGACTATGGATTGTGAGCAAGTAATACAAGCAGCACAAAATGGTAAAGATTGGGTGGATTATCTTTCGGCTCTTTTGGTGCCAACTATTGCCATTCTTGGATCAATAATCGCCTTTCAGCAGTGGCGTACAAATACCAAGCGTTTAAAGCATGAATTGTTTGATCGGAGATATGAGCAGTTCACTGTTGTTCTGGAGTTTCTTGGCTCGATTATGACCTCTGGTAAATCAAAGCAAGATGAATAGCTTAAGTACCTTACCGGCACAAGAGGTATGCGATTCATCTTTGACAAAGAAATCGCCGATTACATTGATAAGAAAATATGGAATCTAGCTATTGACCTTGAATGTTTAGATTCAGTATTAGTAGATGTGTCAGTCGGCGAGGAAAGGTCAAAGAATGTTAAGAGGCAATCCGAAATCAAAAAGCAATTGCATGAAGAATTAAAGTCACTGGAAGAAAAGTTTGCTAAATATTTGCAGTTACAACATTAAGCGTCTTCTAACAAGGCAAATTTTGTGTCAAGTTAAATTCAGGACTTTGGGATTGGAAGGGAAGCCATGAAATTAGTCATTGTACCTAATGGGTGAGAGCTGGAAACAGCTCAAGTCCCATCAGAGGAGGCTAGCCACCAAGACTGAAATGAACCTGCGTGTAGATCCCAACAGGGTCTGCATGAAGCCAGGAGGAGTGAGCGCGTAGGCCGCGTGATCGATCTCCGAAAATTGTATAATTCCGGACCGAACGGATAAGCTGCTGCGTATTGAGCAGTGAAAGTCGACATTTTGATTTGGATGGAAGACTAGAGTCCTGTTCGCGCTCAGGCAAGCGAGCAAGGCACCGGCGGAGACGTAGGAGCGGGGCATGTGCGAGGGGTAGCCTGGGAACTTGAGAGAACCGTCACCTCCTTGTGACAAAAGCAACCGTAAAGTGCGGCGAACCGGTAGACCAAAAGGCTTGGCGTCCATTGGGTGGTCTCTGACCCTATGACGAGCATGGAGAACACAAACCAAACAGAGACAGGCAAGGTATTGGGGATCGAGCCGAAAGCGAAGAGACCCGAGAAGGGGAAACGGTAGTCTTAGCCCTATATGGCCTTCGCCTTTTAAAACGACTAAATTTGCCAAAATCTTTGTACTCATTAGGGAAAAAGACCTCACGAAGAGCCAGAAATTCCGGTTTTAGATCGTGATTGATAAATGATTGCGCTATTGGTACTTTCTAATTTGAGTAAAAAGGTGGTTTATTCTTCCTATATTCGGCCTTAAACAGGTTATAGTCACTTGTCAATCACCCATTCCTACTAGTACAAATGGGTGATATATTTGAATCTGAATTTGTTAGATAATTAGTACGGAATCGATTTGAGCATAACATGCGTTACGTTCAATCCCGAAATCAGCCATTGCGAATTAGACATATACCTGAATCCGTGAGTTTAATACGCCCTGTGCCGCAGTGAACTCATGGATTCAGGAAATACCTAAATGATCGAAGCGAACTAGATAAGTATAACCGATGAATCAAGATGTAACGATATACCTTTTCTATTGGGCACTGCTCAAATAGTAAAAGTCAGGAAATGCTCAAATGTAATGGAGAATTGAAAACTATACTTAATAAACAATGCCGATAAAAGGAGGCAAGAAATGAGTGAATATAGAAAACAAGAATCATTAAACATCAGAACAACTGCTGCTCAATTAGCTGCTGAACGTTCTATTCCGACCCACCAGGCAAACGGTGATGAACAGCGATATGGATCCGCGAATTACCCTATGAATTTTACAAAAGGCTTGGAACACGATAGCAATACGGGCTTGGTTTCGGACCCACAAGCATTTGAGTCTTTTCGAACGGCCATTGATGAAGGTTTTATCGACCCATTTACAACGTCTGTTAGAGCTTCGTCAGACAAGGAACGTGCATGGGAGGCGCCTACAGTAGGCGTGGTATACGAACTACAAGGTCCAGACCCCCAGGCAGTAACAATGGCTCCGGCGCCAGCACTAGGGGACATAGAATTAGCTTATGAAATGGCAGAAGTATATGAACTCGCACTCATTCGCGATGTGCCGTTAACAGACCTCACGGATGGAACGACAAATGCTTCGGTGCTAAGTGCGGTAACCCGTCTAAATAATATAGGCTATTCACTAACAGGTGAAGCCGGAAGGCCACGTAAAAACGTTGGTGGTGATGTTACCGCCCAAACGGTGTTTCGCGGTTCATCGCCGGGTGTTGAGGTAGGACCTTACTTATCTCAATTTATGCTAATAGGGAACGATCAGCCGGGCGACCCAGGTGTATCTCACGGTAGATTGCAATATGGTGCATTACAGATTGATCAGCGTATGCCTGTAGCACAGCCACAAAATTATTTAACTAGTTGGAACAGCTGGCTCCGAGCTCAGAATGGTCGGGACCTGCGAGATAATGCTACCCTTTTCGATGTAACTGCAGACAGACGGTTTATCACCTTTCCTCGTGATGTGGCAACTTACGTACACGACGATGCTTTATACGAATCTTATCTGAATGCCTGCTTGATCCTCTTGTCTATGGGTACCCATTTTGATCCTAGTTTTGCAAAGTTGTCGGGGCAAGACGAATTGTTCCTTAATAGTCTTGACCTCAATCTTGTGTTGAATGTGGAAACTCATGCTCGCCAAGCTGGAGGGTTTGCGCTATATGGAGGTCCTCATATTCTAACTTTAGTCACCGAGGTTGCAACACGAGCGCTAAAAGCTGTACGTTATCAGAAATTCAATAACCACTTGCGACTTCGGCCCGAAGCATTAGCAGCCAGAATTCATCGTGCAAGTGAGATTGAAACCAATTTTCCGAGTATGGGCACAATGTTTTCGGATCTTGGCGCCGCAATTGACCCTACAGTTATGGAAATTACAGGTCTCAATGGCACCTCGTTACTGCCAATGGCGTTTCAAGAAGGCTCTCCAATGCATCCTTCTTACGGAGCAGGGCATGCTACGGTCGCAGGGGCATGTGTGACGATTCTAAAAGCATTTTTCGATACCAGTTGCTTATTTGTCCGTAGGGGAGGACAAGACATTTTCAGCCGTTATCAGAATGGTGATTCTGCGGTTGAGTACACCCCGAACGCTAATGGTTTAAGTCTAGTCGCGGCAACCGATCAAACATTTTTAAGTTTGGAAGGCGAATTGAACAAACTTGCGGCCAATATTTCCATTGGTCGTAACATGGCTGGTGTTCATTATTTCTCTGACTACTATGACAGCTTGCGCATGGGCGAACAAATTGCTTTGGGAATACTAGAAGAACAGGCATTATGTTACCCAACAGATCCATTTATTCTATCAGTACCAACTTTCGACGGTAAAATTTATAGAATAGGAAAGCGCTAGCAATAAACCTAGGAGGCTGTCCGAGAACAGACTGATCTACTGCGGACAAGCTCGATTGGCCATATTTCTCGATCATTTTCGTTAAATACAGCGAGTATTCGCCTCAAATGATCGAAAAATCTGACTCAATCGAACTTGCCCTCGCTACGATCGCTATTCTCGGACAGCCTCCTAGAATGGGATTCCTTAGCTTTCTGCCGTAAACGGTGGTGCTCGTAAATCTTTGTAATCATCGGATTTCGTCTTCACCAAAGGACTAAAAATTCCTGCGGCGTCATTCGGGTCGGACCACGGTAACCTACGGATATATAAAGATAACTAAAAAAAGGGCTTCTAAGCGCTGAAAACGCGTTCTATTTAGATCGAAAACTAAAATAATCAGTGGAATAGCTTGGTCCGACTCAGTTCTGACCATCTCGGGTCCAGGGCAGCGCCCTGGGATTTTGTTCTTGATCTTAATCTGTCAAGTTGACTAGGTATGGGCTCTGGTTAAAAAATAATTTTCATTTGAGTAACTGACTATGACGACTTGCTGCTTAAAAAATAGCCCGCCAAGCCCGATGTTGTCGGATTTGTCCGAGTGCTTCGTGCAGCAGGCTAATACCAGGTTCCCGGCGATGCCAAGTCGACGCGCCGGAAGGGTGGGGCAGGGCGATGAGGTCTATAATTTGGTCTTGCAAAGTGACTTTCTTCAGGCGCCCGATAACATCGACAAGTTTATCCACCGCGAAAAATTGTCTGATAGCGAGTTTACCGACCGGAATTATTAGTTTGGGTTGTAGCAAATTGATTTCGGCATTTAACCATTTGCCGCAACGTTGAATTTCCTGTGGGTTGGGGACGCGATCACCGCCTTTCGGGTTTTTGCCTGGGAAACAGCGGCAAACGGCAGCCATATAAACGCGTTGGCGAAAGTCTTGTTCCGCCAGACCAATTGAGGCAAACCATTTAAACAAGGTTTTTCCCGCTGTCCAGGCAAACGGTTTCCCCATTTCGCCTTCGCGTGCTCCCGGCGCCTGGCCGACCATGAGTATAGGTGAAGCTACGGCATTGCCGCAAACCACCGGGCCGATCATATCAGGGCAGGCTCGACAGGCGAGCAGGTTTTGACGGTGTTGTTGGAGGCGGTCGATGAGGACGGGCTCGGGATTATTCGAGCAATGGAGTTAATCCACCGTATTTTCGGATAGCTAGCAGCCGAACACAGTCATAACGACATTAGTGGTCGCTTGAGTGTAGGTTAACTGGCATTTTGCGCCACCTCCATTGTTCGGTTGGAATATAGAGACTCCGCCGGAGTGGGTAATATTGAATCCATCGATGTTGTTCAGGGCCGTTTGAATTCCGGTTGCGGTGGCGTTCGGTTGCCCATTCCCCGCAACAACATCCACCTGTTGATCGTCTATTGAAACAGCCGAAAGGGTTGAATCACCATTTATGAGATACTGGGCTTTGGCGTGCTCGGTAGCTGAACGTATGTTCCCGGCCAAACTATTCAAGCCTGCGATGCGCGTATTGAAGGTAGCGCTTTTGAACTTTGGAAATGCAAACGCGGAAAGAATACCAAAAATGACAATAACCAACTCAATCAGGGTGAACCCTTGGTTTTTTTTCATACGATTTTCAAAAAATCTCTTTGTTGTTTTTCATTACGCAATCAATCCCTAATAATATAGACGATTATGGAAATGGGGAGTGTTGGGACAAACTTACCAGACTTAAGATACAGTTTCAATGGGTGTATCCATGCGTCCACCCCATTCCGTCCAGGATCCGTCGTAAACAGGGACATTTTCATAACCCAGGCAAAACAGCCCGAGCGCAAGAATAGAGGCGGTTACACCGGAACCACAGGTGGTCACTATAGGCCGATTCCCATCGGCGCCAACGTTGCGATACAAGGTTTCCAGTTCTTCCAACGCGGCCAATTCATTCGTTTCCGGATTCACAAGCGTGTTGTAATGCAGATTGACGCTGCCAGGAATATGGCCAGAACGTAGTCCGAGCCGTACTTCTTTTTCAGTTCCTGAGAACCGGCTGGGCGAACGGGCATCGATTATTTTATGCGATCCCGCCGTCATCAGTTCGCGCATACCTTCGAGATCGCAAACCAATTCGGGGTGGTAGACGGCATTAAATTGTTTCGACGCTCGTTGCGCATGCTCTGAATCGACGATTCCACCACGCGACTTCCATCGCTTCAATCCGCCATTTAGAACAAAAATATTAGCATATCCGAATACACGAAAGGTCCACCAAACCCTGGCCGAGGCTATAAAACTATTGCTATCGTATACGACAATTTTGGTTTGATTATCGATCCCCAGATCACCCGCCGACCGGGCAAACACCTCCGCGGAAGGCAACATATGAGGCAAATCGCTTTCCCGATCGGCAATTAAATCGATGTCGAAAAACTGAGCGCCGGGGATGTGTTCCCTTTCATACTCGTCAATAGCTTTTCTCCCTTGATTCGGGAGCACAAAGGCGCCATCGAGCAAGACCAGACCCGAAACATCTAGATTATTTTCCAACCACTCGCAAGTGACTAGCGGAGATTTGCTTTGTATCCTATTCATTAGTCTCCTTTAAGGTTGAAACCATCGCCTTTCAGGCGATTAGCTTTAGCTCTTGATTTTTCGTGCTCGTGCTCGTGAACGTACACGTTAACGAGGTTTAGCATCACTTGCGAGGCGTTGAAACCCTGCAATCTAATCTCTCCTCTTGCCTAAAAGCAAAGAACATCATCCATATTGAATGCAATGACCAAAAATCTATCGAGGCTTCGTAACCATCTATTCTTCATGCTCTAAAATGAGATTAACTCCGTTCACGAGCACGAGCACGTTCACGGCCTATGAACGGGTCTTTAACCCGTATCCGGACTTTCAGTCCGTAACACTAACCCTCTGTCTTTTAGACGGTGGTTGTTAAGTTTTCAGAATTTGATGTCGAATGGGCTAAATTCCGTTGCAATTCTACCGGTAAACTTGGCAGCTGTGAACGCGGGATCAGGAAAGTGGACAAATTAAAGAGGTCGGCGAAAATTCGTTTGTCGCTAATCGTCGACTTAAGGTAGTCACACCCGCTGGAACCGCCGGTGCCAATTTTCATCCCAATCATGCGTTGAACCATCATCACATGGCCGCTACGCCAAGCCGTCAACTGTTCATCGATATCCATTAACCGAGTCAATAATTTGAAGGGTTGCTGTAGCATGGGTTCGTCGCGGTAAAGCTGTATAAATAGCGCAGCCAGGGTCGCGCTATGGCTCAATTTAAAGCGGCCTTGCGATTGGTTTTGTTGGTACAGATCCTCATCGAATAAAACGTTAAAACTATTTCGTATCTCTTTCAGCCCCTTGAGTTGTCCTGATTTTTCGGTATCGCTCAGGATCGAATTGTTAGCAATAGTGTCCGCGTCGTGATTGAGCATTGTTTTTACCGCATCCCGATAACTTTGCCAGAAATTAAAATCTCGGCAATTCAAAAAAGGTGTCCGCACTAACCAGCATTCCAGGTACTCGAACAAAGATTTATCCTCGATAACACGCGTTAAATGAGCACGATCTTTCCCACTAAAACGGCCGAAAAGTTTTCGCTGAAGATGATGAGACAGGCCCAGCCGAAACTCAATTTCGCGGAACTGCACACTCTGGAATCCGGATGCCGGCGTCAAATAATCGCGAAAATCCAGAAAGTCCAAGGGCGTCATGGTTTCTAGAATGCCGATTTGCTGGTTAATCAGCCTTTGAATACGCGAAATTCTTTCGAGACGGGCCAGCATCGTATTGAGTTTCTTTTCATCCAGTGGTACCGACGAAAACAAGACCAAGATCGAATGGAGTTCATGGAGAATTTGCTTAAACCACAATTCGTACGCCTGATGGGTGATGATAAATAGCGTCTCGTCGTGGGCGGAAACTCCATGTTTTTGACTTTCGGGGTGCTGGGCCTCGAGCAGGGTGTCTAAACGAAGATAATCGGAATAATAAAGAGTATTGCCAGTATCGTTCATTTTGAAGCCTCCTTCTGTATCGAATCAATAGTATCCTGGAGGGTTAAAAGGGTAGGGAAACCCATCTCAAGGCATATCCGATTTGATTTTTAAGCTACGATTAAGTTTATATTTGTTTATATTTCCGCCAATCCGGTTTTTATAATCAAGTTCACCGCGACGCGTCTAAACACGACAATATAACCTTTAGTTATGAAGCAATGGGAATGAACCTACTATTGTTCAATCCAGTCTATTTAAATGTAGACGAACTGGAGGGAAGCTCATGTTAAGTTCAACAAACCCAATGGGCACGGATGGCTTCGAATTCGTTGAATACACCGCGCTCAACTCAAAGGCTTTGGGCGAGTTGTTTGTTCAGATGGGTTTCACAGCCGTTGCGCGGCATCGTTCCAAACATGTCTTGCTTTATAGGCAAGGCGATATCAACTTTATCGTCAACCACGAAGCTGGTAGTTTTGCCCGGGCTTTCGCTAAAACCCACGGTCCCTCAATTTGTGCTTTCGCGATCCGTGTTAAAAATGCGTCGCAAAGTTGTGGTAGAGCCGAAAACTTAGGCTTCGAGCTGGAGCACGCCCAGGTTGGCCCGATGGAACTCAATATTCCCGCCATACAGGGTATTGGCGAAAGCCTGCTCTACGTGGTGGACCGTTACGGCGATCATTCCATATATGATGTCGATTTTGTGCCGTTTAAAGATATTGATTTACACCCCGAGGGTGTAGGTCTCAAATCAATAGACCATTTGACCCATAATGTCAGGAAAGGTCAAATGGATCGATGGGCTCAGTTTTATGAACATCTTTTCAATTTTCGCGAAATCCGCTATTTCGACATCCAAGGTAAACATACCGGCCTAAAATCTCGGGCGATGACCAGTCCATGCGGTAAGATTCGTATACCCATTAACGAACCCAGCGATTCCAAATCACAAATTCAGGAGTATCTGGATGCCTATCATGGCGAAGGTATACAGCATATTGCCTTGGCAACCGACGACATATACGCCACAGTCGAAGCATTGCGTGAAAACGGTGTAAAGTTCATGGATGTCCCCCAAACTTATTACGATGTGTTGGATGACCGTATTCCCGGCCATGGTGAAGACATTGAACGTCTCAGTAACAATAGAATTCTGGTCGATGGTGGAATTCAACAAGGCATCGGCCTTTTGTTGCAGATTTTTACAAATACCGTGATCGGGCCTATTTTCTTCGAAATTATTCAACGCAAGGGCAACGAAGGTTTCGGCGAAGGGAATTTTCAAGCTTTGTTTGAAGCCATCGAATCCGATCAAATAGAACGGGGGGTCATCTAATGGCCTGGATCAGTATTCCCAAAGTCGAAGGCACGGCATCCCGGCAGGCCCACGCCGACTTGCCGCCGAACACCTTTGAGCGCGAGATTGGGCGGGAGGGATTTTACGGGCCAGCGACGCAAATGTACCATCGTCATCCCCCTACCGGGTGGCTTTCGGTTGAAGGGCCCCTTAAACCGAGAGCGTTCGATACGAGCAAATTGAATAGGGAAACCACATCGCCGTGGGACGCGCCGGTGCTATTTCACAATCGTTACCTGCAAATCCGGTATTTGACGATGTCGATCGACATGGATCATCTGGTGAGAAACGGCGACGGTGACGAACTGATATTCGTGCACCAAGGTTCGGGAGAACTTTACTGTGACTATGGGCACTTAGACTTTTCAGAAGGTGACTATCTGGTTTTGCCGCGAGGCGCCATGTGGCGCATGACCATTGCCGAACCGATTCAGCTCTTGTGCGTGGAAGCAACCGGGGACAGTTATCGCCTACCCGACAAAGGCATGGTGAGTCGCCAGGCGGTATTCGACCCGGCGATACTTAATGCCCCGTCGGTTGACGATGCATTTCTCGACCAGCAAAATGAAAATCATTGGCGAGTTCGAGTAAAACGCAATGATCGAATCAGCACGATTACTTATCCCTATAATCCGCTAGACGCAGTGGGTTGGCATGGAACGCTGATGCCGGTACAACTTAACTGGCGTGATATCCGGCCGTTGATGAGTCATCGTTATCATTTGCCGCCTTCGGCTCATACGACTTTTTGCTCTAGTCGATTTGTAGTCTGCACGTTTGTGCCGCGCCCATTTGAAACCGACCCAGGCGCGTTGAATGTTCCTTTTTTCCACAGCAACGATGATTACGATGAGCTGATTTTTTACCATCTGGGCCAGTTTTTTTCCCGCGACAATATCCATCCCGGTATGGTCACGGTGCATCCCAGCGGCATTCCCCACGGACCGCATCCCAAAGCCTTAAAAACCGCGGAAAGTAAGCGCGGCGAACAAACCGACGAAGTCGCTGTGATGATCGATACGCGCGATGCTCTGGAAATATCGGAACACGCAAAAACCGTTGAATGGGCTGACTATGTAAATTCCTGGAAATGAAACTCGCATCCCTCAAAGATGGGCGAGACGGAGAACTGGTTGTCGTGGACCGCGCACTCGGCAAAGCGGTCCCGGTTCCTAAAATCGCGCCAACGCTCCAGGCCGCACTGGATGATTGGGTAAATATTGAACCCTATCTCAACGAGATTTATGGCAAACTCAATAAAGGCGAATGCGAATCCATATCTTTTAAATTTGAAGACTCGGCCCCACCGCTGCCGCGTGCCTATCAATGGTTGGATGGCAGTGCCTACCTTAGCCATGTAGAACGGGTACGGAAAGCCAGGGGAGCTGAATTACCCGCCCATTTACTGGATGATCCACTGATGTACCAGGGCGGCTCGGACAGTTTCATAGGCGCCCATGACCCTATTTATGCCGCCGACGAAACTTGGGGTATAGATTTCGAAGCGGAAGTCGCAATAATTACCGATGACGTCAATATGGGTGCATCGGTAGAACATGTTCCGTCAAATATCAAACTCCTGATGCTTGTCAACGATGTTTCCTTTCGCAATTTGATTCCCAGCGAATTGGCCAAGGGGTTTGGCTTTATCAATGGTAAACCCTCAAGCGCCTTTTCACCTGTAGCGGTAACCCCTGATGAGTTGGGAGCTACTTGGGATAGATGCAAACTGCATTTGCCCTTAAAAGTATATTGGAACAATGTTTTATTCGGTCAGGCAAATGCTGGCGCCGATATGCAGTTTGACTTTGCCCGATTGATAGCTCACGCCGCCAAAACACGTCGTCTTGAAGCCGGTACGATTATAGGTTCCGGTACCGTGAGCAATCGCGATATCAAAGGTTATTCGTGTATTGTAGAAAAACGCGTTGTCGAAATCGTTGAGAAGGGTGAGGCTACCACCGAGTTTATGCGTTACGGTGATACCATCCGTATGGAAATGTGTGATTCGGAAGGTAATTCGATCTTTGGAACAATTGAACAGGAAGTTTTGCCAGATGTCGGTTATGGGCGTAACGTACAAAGCAAACGCGGTAGGTTGGATTAGGCGCGCACGGTTATGCGTTTTCGCTATCCCTATCCGCTTGACTTTGCGCGCGCCGTAACCCAACTTATAGGCCTCTTAGACCATGGCCATAGCCCTTTATAGCTATTTCAGAAGTTCGGCCGCTTATCGTGTCCGCATTGCCCTTAATCTAAAAAACCTCGACTACGAGATTCGTCCGGTCAATCTCATCAAGGACGGCGGAGAACAGCGCAAGGCCGATTACTTAAAATTCAACCCCCAAGGTTTGGTTCCGACGTTGATCATCGAAAATACCGTCTTGACCCAGTCGTCAGCGATAATCGAATATCTGGAAGAGATCTACCCACAACACCCTTTGTTGCCTGACAAAGCTGAAGAACGTGCACACGTTCGTGGCTTAGCACAACTTATTGCCTGTGATATTCACCCGCTAAACAACTTGCGGGTATTAAATTATCTCAAAACCCAGGATTCGGATGATAATCAGCGGGTCTGGTATCACCATTGGATTCACGAGGGATTTGAAGCATTGGAACTAGTCTTAAAGGTTAATCATTGCAATGGCCATTTCTGTTTTGGCGATTCACCTGGGATGGCCGATGTTTTTTTAATCCCGCAAGTCTACAATGCCAAGCGATTTGAGCTGTCCTTAGCACCCTATCCTTTAATTACTGGTATCTTTGAACATTGCATGGGCCAGCGGGCATTCATCGATGCGAGTCCGGAAAAGCAAGGGTAAATATGACGATTAAATCTTCCGTGAAACCAAATTCTCGCAACCTGCTATTCGCGCAAAAACGGGACAGATTTATTTTTTATATTAACAATAATATCTGCCCCGTTTTTCGGTGGCTTTTCGCTACAAAAGGTGCAACAAATCCGGACTAGATAAGCAAGGTTGGTCTATTAAATTCCGCATGACCCCTTTAGTTCACCAATGCCTGAAACGCTTCCCGATAGTCCTTATGACAGTCTCCTAGCTCAAATCTATACCGGATCATGCCGCTCCGTGTATCCCCCAAGATGTCCATGATGGCGACTCGTAACTATGGGAGAAACTATAATGATCTAACTACTTAACAAACTGACGTGCATTCGTGAACGCTTACAAAAATAGACCGGCCATTTTTATAAGTGGTTACCAAAATCCTGATCCCTTGGAATGAATGCGTTGACGAGCTGTTTCAAGTCCATGTCTTTGGTTTTCGACCGCAAATCATCATCGGACTGCAGCACAGTTAAGGCGTCAGTCACCCCAATGTAGTAGCCAGCTAATCGGGTACTATAACGATAGGCTTTAAATAAGCTATGGGATAGAAAAAAAACAGCGAAAAGAAGGCCGAATCGAATCGTATTGGTAGAGAGAAGGAAGTCGGGGTCTTCGAGCTTACTTTCCGAAACTTCGAATTTGATGTTTATTATCGTGTCCAGTTCCTTTTGAAGTAATTTTCCGAACCCTTCTGAAATCTTGATGGCTTTTTTGAGTTCGATAAATTGATCGGTGAATGCCTCCCCTTCGGCCAATGCGCTAACGTTCTCTTGTTGTAGATACGACAGCCAATCTTCATACGATGAAAGGCTTTGCAGATCGTCCAGTATGTTCGAATGGACTTGGCTTTTCAGCAAGAGACCTCCCGCTCCGGTCATCCATCCAACCGCTCCGTCCGCCGAAAACATAATATCGTAAAGATGTTGGTTTACTCCAGTTTTGACCGGTGTCCAAGTCTTGCCGCCGTTCTCCGTTCGGACTAAGGTTCCATCCAATCCCGCGGCCCAACCAATGTGGCCGTCTTCTAAAAAGTAAACTTTGTTCAAAAGCGCTTGAGTGTGGCTGGTCTGGCGTGTCCATGTTGTTCCGCTATTCGTAGTGTGGAGAATGGTTCCCGATGTTCCGGCAATCCAACCCCGCATTCCTCCTGGTAAAAAGTGGAGGCTCCGTAAATCGTTTTTTTCAGCGGGGTGTTGCATCTCTTGCCAAGTATCGCCACCATCCGTGCTTTGAAGCAAGACGCCCTTTTCACCCGAAATCCATCCTGTCGAGTGGGTTTCTTCAAACCAGACGTCGAAGAGGGCGGCATTCGTTCCGGTATCTTTTAAAGACCATGATTTACCACTGTATTGAGAAACCAGCAGGGCGCCTTTGCCGCCAACCGTTCGGATCCGGTGTCCGGCGTCGGAAATATCGACTGCTGAAAAATCGGCTTGGGTTTTGGATTGGAGCAGACCCGGCAGATTCAATGGTTCCCAGGTTTGTCCACCGTTAGTGGAAATCAGGGCGATACGTAGTTGAAGATTTTGAATCCAACCCAATTGGCCATTCGCCGAAAAATTAATTTTCCTAAGGTAGCCACTCGTATTGGTTTCTTGATGTTCCCAGTTTTGTCCTCCGTCCGTTGACACCAGTAAAACGCCATCGCCACCGATACCATTTCCACCAACAATCCATACCTGATTAGCAGTTTCGACGAACTTGATATCAACCAAATCCCCTTGTGTTTCAGCGTCCTGATGCCGCCAACTCCGTCCACTATCGGTCGATCCAAGCAAGACCCCGCCACCGCCAACGATCCATCCCCGCGTACCATCCGCGGAGAATTTGATATCTAATAAATCGGCGGTTGTACCGGTTTCCTGACGTTGCCAGTTTTGGCCTCCGTCAGTTGTAAAAAACACGACTCCTTCACCCCCAATGATCCAACCCCTCAAATCATCCGGCGAGAATTTTATTTTCTGGAGAAAAACGGGTGACCCCAAATTCTGGCGTTGCCAGCTTTGGCCCCCATCCATGGAGGTGAGTAAGATACTTTCGCCCGCTATCATCCATCCCCTTTGTCCATCCGCCAAAAATTGAATGTTCCGTAAAAAGTTGTTTGTACCAGTCTCGCTGGGTTGCCAACTTTGACCACCATCGTTGGTGCCGAGCAACTCCCCACCACCTATTATCCAGCCTCGCGTTCCGTCCTTGGAAAATTCGATTTTCCTTAAGTCAACGTTTGTGCCTATGTTACTACGTTTCCAGCTTCGGCCCGAATCGTTCGAAACCAACAAGGTTCCTTCATTCCCAAGTATCCAACCGTGTTTATCATCGATCGAGAAATTAATGTTGTGTAACTCGGCAGTCGTGAGTTAACAGCGAGAAAAGCGGGGCAAAACCACCCTCTCCATCGTAGTATGTTTGATGAAAAATTTTGAAGATCGCAGAGAATTAGAGCATAGAACGCCTCATTCAGTTTAATCGTCATCTATTTCATCGGAAACAGCCATCAAGCGGGCACGGATCTGTTGAATCATGCCATTTTCCTCAAGTCGAAAGAATTGTTTGAGGAACAATGGCGCTAAAATTTGCTTGACGGTTTTCTCCGATGGCAAATCACGCGATTGAGTGCGAAGATAAAGCGAGTGCTCAGACCAAATCGTATCTTGATACTGGAGCGCAATCAATTGCATTAACCCCAAGGCAATGGAGGCACAGAGCACGAAGATTTCATAGGCTCGCCAGCACGCTTGAACGGTATGAATATCCTGGGGCTGTGGGGCTTTGAGAAGACGATTGGAAAAGGGGCGTCTAGAATGTTTTGGCAATTTTTTAGTCCAAAAACGAAATTTAAAGGCGCCGATCACATGCTTTAACATCGCGAACATGATTTCAATGCGGGTTCTAGCACAATACAGTTCAACGGCATCAATGGCTGACAGCGTTAAATCGGAACTCATTAGAACCATTGGGCCTTTTGAGGTGACGGCGAGAATAAATAACACCTGATCAGCGATGGGCCGCCATAACAGTGTAAGCGTCATAACCCGGATGGATTCGGTTTTACCGTAGACTTGACAGGTCACCGTCTCAAACAAATGAAGGTGGTCGAAGCATTCTCTTAAACACACTTTCTCGCCATAGAGCGGCTGAGGTCCGGGTCGAGAGGCGGGTTTCGGTGGCGCGGGGAAATAACCCACATAGCTATTCTTGGCTTTGACCAGCACCTCAACCCACCGCGCCTGATGCTGGATTGAATAATAGTGGCAAGCTCGAAATACGCCCCCGGTTGAAAAAAAGGCATCCAACACCAAATAACACAGACAGTGATTCGTCACCGCAAAATGAATCGCCATGGCCACCAAGCGGTCGGTGAGCTTGATCCGACATGGATTATCGCGCTCGTCGTTCAACCCTAAATGAGCCCATCCCTGATGAATTTGAAGCTGCAAAGGACAACAAAAACAAGCGGATAACGACCCGATCAAGATGCCAATGCTGCCCCAACATTGGGCCCGAAAATAGCCGGGTTTCGTTTGCGTCTCCGATGACTCGTGCATCGATACCACGCCGGGCATCTTGCGTCCATCTTTGATCACCGCGGTATGGTCACCCAGAAGTATCGCTCGTCCAGCTACTTCAACGGATTTTCCTTGGCGATTCACAAAATCTTGCCAAGCATCGAGCAACGCCCCATAGACATACGCTTTGGATCTAAAAAAACGGAGCAAGCGGTAATAACCAAGTTCATCTAATAGCCAGAAACGACACAACGACGTCACGCCGATCATTTCTCCTGCCCCCATAAATCCAATCACAATGGCGCAAAACAACAACCAAGTACTCGATCTGGAAAAAACGCTTTGAAAGCTTTCTAAACTCTGAGAAATATACTGTTGCACGGGGTCTCCTCCTTCCATCTGTACTTCTACAAAGAAAAGAAGGATCCGTGTTTTTTTAGCAAATGTCTAGTCGTAATTATCGATTTCTATTTTCTACACTACTCATCTTTTATGAACACCAGTGGGCAATCTTAAAGCGCAGAGCTATCAATGGGTGATAAGACTTTCTTCCGTTGGTCTAGGTGACACATCGAAAAAATGAATTCAGGGCCTGAATAGTTACGTCAAATCGGATAGAACTCGTGACTGACGAGTTGTGTAAATGGGCGGTGGTATGGCTGTCCTGAGGTTGCCAGCTTCGGCCTTGATCAATGGTGCTATAGCATCCCGTTTTCACCGACCAACCATGCGGGACCTGGTTCGGTGGAGGTAATTTCGATTGCCGATGGCGCTTCAGAGCTATGTTTTTGTTGCCAAGAGTTACCTTTCGTCTTAATCCAAATTTCCGCGTTTTTACCCACCGCCACCGCGGATTGCCCGCTAAAGTCAATATCGGTAAATTCATGCTGGACATCGACGAATTCCTGAGCCCAGGTATCATCCCCTTGCAAAGAGAGGATGAGCCCATTTCGTCCTACAGCCCATCCTTGTTTTCCGTTTGATGTTATCGCCAAGGCGTTAAGGCGAACCCGTGAGTCCCATGATTTGTCGACCCAGGCCGATCCGCTACCCGAAAACTTGCGTTTGATGTTATCTTTCACCGCGGCAAGTTTGTCGATAAGGAGTCTATAATTATCTTCCTCATTAACGATGGCGGCTTGTTTTTGGGTAATAATAAGGGATCGCGAATGCAACGCTTCGCTGACATCGTAATTGACCAGCATGGGTGCTTGAATAACACCATAAATCCCCAGACCGAGCAAAACAAGAATCCCCATCAGGAATCGATGGGCGGTTGCCCTGCATTTCAGTGTTCGGGCGCGGATTGATTTGACAAGAATATCTATCGGGGCTTCGCGAATTTCGTCGTCAAATGCAAAGGTGTCAGTCATTCCAGGACCACTGTTGTTTCCTTCCTGTTTTTATCATCAATCATGTTGAAGTTTTGGCTCTAAGGCATCTGGAAAAGATTAAACTACCAGAATAGTGCTGTATTTGGCTTCGTATACAAGGCGCGCGTAGTGGACTGTATAAGCGTTAACGCTAAAATTTCGCCATGCCACCATATTAACGCTATACTCTAAAACTATTTAATAATATAGTGTTTTATTTAATATTTTTAATCCATTCAATTACGGATTGTATTCTAAAAAAATAAAAAAATTGGGTTTTCACCGTGGATTCAAAATATATGAAGGGTTATGCCGGACAAATTATCGCTTCAGACCTGTCGTTAATCGCCTGTCACCAATGCGATTGTTTGCATCGAATTAAAGGTATCCCTGAATCATCCATGGCTAAATGCCGACGGTGTGGCGCCGTGTTGATCAAAAATAAGCGGCACACCTTGGATACTACTCTAGCTCTTACGGTTACTGGATTGATATTATTTATTATTTCTAATGCGTATCCGGTTTTGAGTTTCGACTATGAAGGTCAAGTGACGCAGACGATTTTGATGACCGGAGTGAAGGATCTTTTTGACCAAAATATGCCTTTATTAGCGGGCTTGGTATTTGTTACTACCCTACTGATTCCGGTGCTTCAACTGTTGTTATTGCTGTATGTCTTTTTACCGTTGAAATTTGATCGTATTCCGTGGAAGCTGGCGGAGGTATTTCGGTTTGTGAATACGTTTTCTCCCTGGGGTATGCTTGAGGTTTTTATGCTTGGAGTGCTTGTGTCGATAGCCAAGCTGGCCACTGCGGCGACCATTATTCCAGGCATTGCGCTTTGGTCTTTTAGCGCACTTATCGTGGTTCTTGCCGCGGCGGAATCCAATTTGAATCCGGATTTGGTGTGGGCACGGGTGAGCATGGACATGGGAAAATGAATCCCAAACCGATGACCGCGGCAAACGCTTCACTCATGAATTGCCATAGTTGCGGGCTTTTAACCAAAGTTACGAGAGAGTCGGCCATCCACTGCACCCGCTGTTCCGCAAAAATCCATTTCCGCAAACCCAATAGTGTGTCACGAACCTGGGCATTTTTAATTGCCGCCTATGTCCTGTATATTCCGGCAAATCTAATGCCCATCATGATAGTCACCCGTTTGGGAAAGGTTACTCCTGATACTATTCTCAGCGGTGTCATCCATCTCTTCATGTCCGGATCCTGGCCCCTGGCCCTGATCGTATTTGTCGCCAGCATTTTTGTTCCAATCCTAAAGCTTGTTGTCTTCACTTACCTGGTTATTTCCGTGCAATTAAAATCACAATGGCGGCCAAAAGATCGAACCAAATTGTACCGGTTATCGGAAGTGATCGGTCGTTGGTCGATGGTGGATATTTTTGTCGTATCGCTAATGGTCGCTTTAGTCAAGGTTCAGGGGATAGCCGAAATTCACGCCGGTCCGGGCGCCGTAGCGTTTGGTGCTGTTGTCGTTTTAACGATATTAGCGGCGATGACTTTTGATCCGCGTATGGTTTGGGATGGAATGGAGAAATTCGATGAGTGATCCACAAATCGACGAGGAACTACTTAAAGATCTGCCCGAGGTGGAAATTCAAACACGATCGGAGCTATCCATGGTTTGGTTGATTCCGTTGATTGCCTTATTGATCGGTGTTTGGCTCGCTTATAAATCGTGGGCCGAATTGGGTCCTGAGATCACTATTGCCTTTACGAGCGCCGAAGGATTGCAAGCGGGCAAAACAAAAATCAAATATAAAAATGTAGAAATTGGGACCGTCAAATTGATCAAACTTTCCGATGATTTGGCCCGCGTCATCGTATTGGCCAGCTTGGTTAAAGACGCCGAAAAATATCTCACCGAAGAAACGCGATTCTGGGTCGTAAGGGCGCGTGTCGCCGCTGGAGAAGTTTCAGGGCTCGGAACATTGCTATCTGGCGCCTACATCGGCATCGATCCGGGGAGGACAGGGGCCTCATCAAGAAATTTTATCGGTTTGGAGATTCCGCCGGTGCTGACGGAGAATATACCGGGCAGGCATTTCGTCCTGAGGGCAAACGATCTTGGATCGCTTGATCTGGGATCGCCGGTATATTATCGGAAAATCAAGGTCGGTCAAATAGTCAGCCACAATCTTGATCAAAGTGGCCAATCGGTCATTATCAAAGTGTTTATCAACGCGCCCTTTGACCCCAGAGTGAACGAAAACACACGTTTTTGGAACGCGAGCGGCATGGATTTTTCGTTGGATGCCAATGGAATTCAAGTCAATACCGAGTCGTTCGTTACTTTAATGATAGGAGGAATTGCCTTCGACACACCAGCATCCATGGATGTTGCCGCCCCGGCTGAAGACAAAGACGAATTTGTCCTGTACGAAACCCGTCGCGCAATATTTAAGAAAGATTATGGTCGGAAGATTCATTATGTACTTTATTTTAATCAATCGGTACGGGGGTTGAGTGTCGGCGCGCCCGTTGAATTCAGAGGAATTCGGCTCGGCGAGGTCACGGACGTTAGGATGGAGATTGACGGAATGCTTTCAGACGTCAAGATTCCCATAACCATCGCACTGGAACCGGCAAGGTTTGGTATTAAAGGGGATACCAACGTAAGCAATATTTTATTTGAAACTCGAAAAAAAGTGCTTGATAATTTCGTCAGGCGGGGGTTGCGCGCGGAACTCAAAACCGGAAGTTATGTTACCGGCAGTTTATTCGTCGGATTGGATTTCGATCCCAATGCATCTCCGGCTCGGATAATTTGGGAATCATCGCCGCCGGAGTTTCCGACCAAGGGAACCTCGTTCGATGAAATCGCGAATAGTGTGGCGAATATTCTAAGTATGTTGGAAAAGTTACCCCTTGACAAGATAAGTACACAAGTCCTTCAGTCCATGGAAATTTTGAATGAAACGATGAAACAATCGGAACAGTTAGTCCATAACATGAATAATACACTCGCGCCCGCGATGGTGAATACCCTGGAGCAAACCCAAAAAACACTGTCGGCGATCGAAAATACGCTCGATAGCGGTTCCCCCGTGCATCACGATTTTAAGGATGTCCTTGAAGAATTGACCAAAGCCGCGCGATCCATACGCATCATGGCGGATTACCTGGAACGCCACCCCGACGCGTTGATCTACGGTAAAGAAGGACACAACTGATGCGCGCTCCATGCCTTATCGTAGCCATCGTTATTTCCCTGCTGATACAAGGATGCAGCGGAACGCGTCCTTCCACGTTTTATATTTTGAACCCGATCCCTAGGACGCCTGCTCCCCAAATTACAGACACAAAAACGCAGGGCCTTGGCGTTTTATTGGGTCCATTATCCATCCCCGAATTTCTCGACCGGCCCCAGATCGTGACACGCTCAAGCGAGAATATTCTGGAATTGGCCGAATTTCATCGTTGGGGCGGCTCGTTCCAAGCCAACATACTTAGAATTCTCGGAGAGAACTTGTCGATATTATTAAATTCGAATCGCGTCCTTCTGTTCCGGCAACAGGCCCTTTTCCCCGTGGATTATGGTGTTACACTCGACGTAAAACAATTTGATGGAAAACTTGGGTCGGCCATCGCTTTGAAGGCGGACTGGGCGGTAACGGACCAACGTGACAGAAAAAAGATCGTAGTTAAAAAGTCGTTGATTCGTGAGACAATCAAGGGATCAGGTTATGAAGCATTTGTATCGGCCCAAAGCAGAGCCTTGGAAACATTGAGCAAGGAAATTGCCGAGGCAATTAAAAAATTAGCGGTAGATCGTGACCGAAGTCGTATAGAGGGTGGCTGATATTGCCTAAATCGGCTTGTTATTGATATATTGACAAAACGATATCGCTTAAATGGGCGCCGGTAACAAAACCTCCCAGCGTATACCCCCAATCGGCTTGTTTTAGTTTTAATTTCTCCCCCGGAAAGTTTCACAATTTCGCTTACCACCGCGAGTCCGATTCCGTGTCCATGAGTTTGTTCATCTGCTCGAATGCCCCGTTTCAAAACCTGGGAGATTTTTTCTTTCGGAATACCGGGACCGTCATCCTCGACAATAAAGAGGAGGTCGTTGCGTTTTTTGCCCGACTGCCTGTTGAGTTTTATAGTCACTAAAACAGTGGATCTACACCACTTATAGGCATTATCGAGTAGGTTTCCGGCGATTTCATACAGATCGCCTTCCTCGCAGAAATATTGCCTGGAATCTGTCGTTGGTAAAGTACATTTTATTTTTTTTTCCGAATAGACTTTATTCAAGGATGCGATAACTTTAGTCACCAGATCAATGACGTCAACCGCTAAGGAGAGCCGTTTATGGCCTCGAGCAGCGGCGCGTTGGAGTTGGTATTCGACAAGATTATCCATGCGGGAAACCTGGTTGTTTATAGTATTTCGTAGCGCTACACTTAGTTTTTCATCGTCTTGGATTCCCCGCATGATTGCGAGCGGGGTTTTTAAGCTGTGGGCAAGATCGGCTAAAGTATTTCGGTAACGTTCCAAGTGAGTTCGCTCACTATCAATCAACGCATTTAAATTAATGGCCAAACCCTGTAGTTCCCTCGGGTAATCGTCGTTTAAGCGGGTGTTTTCGCCAGACTCAATAGCTTCAAGATCTTTAGCGATATGCCGAAGCGGCTTGAGACTCCACCGCAAGATGATGAGTTGTACAATGATCAGGACGATTCCGATACCGCCGAACCAGGACCACAGACTATACCGGAAAGTGGAGACTTGCCGCATAAACGAACCGGCGTCCTCGGCAACGGCGAAAATGTATTTCCACTCGCTTCCGGATTCGTTTTCCCACATCACTGGATAGTACAGGACAAAGTTATTGTCGGGTTCAATGATAAATCTGGAACGGCCCAAGGTTAGGTCATCAATTTGATTAAGATCAACAGCCAGCGACGATGCTGAACGCCATTCGATCTGGCCGTCGGGAGAGAATACAAAGCCTCTTAGTCCTGATCCGGGATTGGAGAACCGAGATTCGGGGAGGTTGCCAGGCAGTGTGATTTCCCCGGTCCGAGAAAGATCCGCAGCTGAAAGTAGCGCGTAGATATGGACTTGCAGGCGTTCCCGGATCGCTTCTTCCGCACCATCTTTGAAAGCGCGGTCCAATGCCATACCCGCAAGGGTGAAAAAACCTACAAGTATAAAACTGGCCGATAACAACAGCCGGAGATTCAATGATCCTTTCATCGACTATGCAGTAGCGTAACCCTTCACGGTTATCGGCTAAATCAAGAATGCTTCCAGCACGACACAATAATCTGACTAACCATAATCTGAAAAAGGTGATAGATGCGTTGCTCTAAACCGAAAGCCGGTAACCCCTTCCCCGCAATGTCTCAATAGGTTTTAATTGCCCATCGGGGTCGATTTTTTTCCGTAAACGCCCGACGAACACTTCAATAACATTACTGTCTCTATCGAAATCCTGATCGTATAGATGTTCGGTCAGGGTGGTTTTGGATATCACTTCGCCTTGATGAAGCATTAAGTATTCCAGTACTTTATATTCATAAGCCGTTAATTCCAATATGTTGCCCTTTACTTTGACCTGTTGGGAAAGGGTATCCATCTCAATGGGACCGGATTCAAGAATCGGGCGCGAAAAACCAGCCGAGCGCCGGATGCATGCATTTAAGCGAGCCCATAGTTCTTCGTAATGAAAGGGCTTTACCATATAGTCATCCGCACCGACTTCGAGCCCATTGACTTTTTCTTGCCAACGACTCCGAGCAGTCAAGATTAATATGGGAAAGCGTTTTTCGGCTTTTCGAAAGCGCTTGATCAGCTCCATTCCGGAAAAATCGGGTAGTCCTAAATCTATTATGGCGGCATCTACTTCATATTCGCTTCCCAAAAAATATCCTTCCTCTCCGGTTTCGGCGACGTCAACGGCAAAACCTTTTGAAGCGAGAAAAGCCTGTAATTGTTCTCGCAATGCCACTTCGTCTTCAACCACTAGAATTCTCATTAATCCGGAGATGCTATTGTTTTTTAGTTGAAAGACCGGTTACAGGATCAATCTTGATATACCGTACGCGCCCTTCTTTTTCGGTTAAAACTTTGAATCGATAGTATTTCTTACTATCGATTTGAATGGTCTTCGCCTCTAATATTCGCCCGTTGATAGATTTTTGCAATTGTTTTGCGGCCTTATCAAGGCTTAGATTTTGTGCGAGCAAAAGCATTTCGGACTCGCTATCCCAATCCGCATGGACGGTCGCCATTGTGACGACCATTAAACATAGGACTCTAAAAAAAACATTTTGAAGTGTTAATGATGATTCATAGTCCGGCGGATACCAAGAAAGGTCCTGCTCAAGAACAATGTCCGCCAAATTAGCGATACTTTAACCGCTATGGATGAATCCCCGCTGAATTGGGCGGCGAGTAATTGAATTACTGAATCCTTAAGTTGAAATTGGTCAGTACATTCCACAACGCATTTTCAAAGGCGGTCCCGATTTTAGATGTAAATCTGTCGAGAAACCCGTGCTTCGGTGTAAAATTAACAAGGGTTTCTTCGCCAATGATTTCTTTCGCAACCGAGGATGGCGTCCCGATTGCATCGGCAAGTCCCATTTTTATCCCCTGTTGTCCGGTCCATACCAGCCCGCTGAACAGTGACGGATCGTCAACCAACCGATCGCCACGGCCTTCACGAACCGCATCAATGAATTGTTGATGTATATCGTCTAGCATCGTTTGGAGATGCTTCTGTTCGGATGTTTTTAATGGCGAAAAGGCATCGAATAATCCTTTATTTTTACCGGCAATCATTAATCGTCGTTCGATACCAAACTTTTTCATCGTCTCGACAAATCCGAAGCCATTCATGATTACCCCAATCGAACCAATAATACTGGATTTACTGACGAAGATTTTGTCCGTGGCCGCGGCGATAAAATAACCACCGGAAGCGCAGGTATCCGAAACCACGGCGAATATAGGAAGATCGGGTTTTTCTTTTTTAATGCGGCGGATTTCATCGTAGACGTACCAAGCTTGAACAGGGCTTCCACCCGGGGTATTCATCCTAAGAATTATTCCACGGGTTCCTTCATCGTCGACGGCATTCCTTAACCCTTTAATAATCTGATCCGCATTGATTTGTCCGTCGTCTAGAAGTATCCCCGTAATGTCAATGACAGCGGTATGCGCGTCTGAGCTTGAAAGTGACTGTTTAGAAAAAGGATCGACGGTGATCACTAATATCGCGACTAAATAAATTAGAAAAAGGGACTTAAATAAGATATTCCACCGTCTCGCCTTGCGTTGTTCGGTGACCGTTGACATCACCAGTTTTTCTAATATTTCCCGTTCCCAATTTTTTGATGACCCAATTGATTGGGTGGTTTCTACGGAGCCGTTAGTGCCTTTTTCTTCAATCATTCGTTTTCTCATGGCTTGATGCGACAAGCATTTTTAAATCGATTCTTCATCTTTCAGATGTTGAATCAGTTTAGCTAAATCTTCATCTATAGGTGCATGGATTAATAAGGGTTTAGCGGATATAGGGTGCCTTAGTTTTACTGTCGATGCGTGAAGGAACAAACGCTTTAACCCTTTTTCCTCGAAGTAGCGATTATCGGTTTTACTGCCATAACGATCATCACCGGCAATCGGGTGTCCGGTGTAGGCGGCATGGACTCGAATTTGATGGGTGCGTCCAGTCAAAAGTTTAGCCTCAACTATTGTAGCAAATTTATACCGTTGCATCCGTCTGAATAAAGTCTTGGCCACCTTACCGCTGGTACTGACCTTAACGATGCGTTCGCCACTTTGTTGGATATTTTTTTTGAGCGGGGCATCGATCAACAGTTTCTTCGGCTGCCAGCGCCCACAAACCAGCGCGGTGTAATACTTTTGTACTTGGTTGGATCGAAAAAGCTCATGGAGTTTCAGCAAACAACTTCGTTTTTTTGCCAATAGCAAACAACCCGATGTGCCTCGATCAAGCCTGTGTACAAGCTCAAGAAATTTAGCATCGGGACGGATCGCGCGGAATAATTCTATTAGCCCGGCATTCACCCTACTACCTCCGTGAACGGGGAGGCCGGAAGGTTTATTGATGACCATCAAGTCGTCATCTTCAAACAAAATCCGGTTTTCCAACTGAATCTTGTTTTTTCCCCCTACGCTTGGCTTGGATTTTGGTGGACTACGGCGAATCGGTGGGATTCTGACGATATCATGGGCTTGTATCCGGTACTCCGCACGAACTCGCCCCCGGTTTACTCGTACTTCACCCTTTCTGATCATTCGGTAAATTCTGCTTTTGGGAACGCCTTTTAAAGACTTGATCAGAAAATTATCGATCCGTTGTTGTTCTTGGGAAGAGTTAATTTCAATTAGCTCTACTTTCACCGATACAAAAGACGGTTTTTCCATGGTGTAATTTTAAAATTTCCGGCGATTTAACAATTGTTTTACATTTTTCGAAAAAAGTTGAAAACAAGCCCCAAGGTACTATTTATCATGAGCGATGGCGTATCTTTTACTGGATTTTTAATAGTATTGTGCCATAGGAAGTGTATAAAGGCAGTTTGTTAAATTGATGAAAATGCGTGGGATTGTTATATTAGGCTCCATATCTATCATGCCGATGCTCAGTTCCTATCAAAAGACTGCTCCGATGTAAAAAAATCGTTATCGACGGACAGGTTCCGGAGAATGCGATGATGAATGAACTTAGATAGTCGGATGTGGTTCTTACAATCAACTAATATTGTTAGGTATTGTTGAACAATAATGCGATGTGTACCTGGGATTAGTAGAGCATACCGATTTTTGAAGTTAACGGAATGATGGTAACTGTTCAAATTGTCCCTGAAATCTGTCAGTGCAAGGCGAAAAATGTGAGTTTACACCTGTAAATGATCATTTTTTAACGCGGACATGACGGATTTCAGGAGTGAGTTGAATAGGTACGAATGATGAGTTAAGGGTTTTCACGCTCGACCTTTGATGAGCGTAGTATATGCCCATAAGAATAGAAATTAGGATTCGAAAATGATCAATGATCGTTTGAGATTTCCACTCGATGCGCGCTAAGGGTGTCTGGTTAAGGGACACAATCGGCCAAATATAGCAATGGTTTCGGATTAAGGGAGTTTGACTTAATAGTTGGGTCCAAATTAAACATGACTACCAACTATCCGCTTCACCGCCCCGCATTGAACTTTAGATGGGTCGCTTAGGGAAAAATAGAATGAAAAGAATGCTGATCAATGCTACGCAACAGGAAGAGTTGCGTGTCGCCTTGGTTGATGGGCAACAACTCTATAACTTTGATATAGGAATACCCTCGAAAGAACAGAAAAAAGCCAATATATACAAAGGTAAAATCACTCGAATCGAGCCAAGCCTGGAGGCTACATTCATAGATTATGGTGCGGAGCGCCATGGGTTTTTACCATTTAAGGAAATTTCGAAGAGTTATTTTTCAAGTGAGAAAAATGAGAATCAGGGTCGTGCCAACATCAAGGATCTTATCGAGGAAGGACAGGAAGTCGTGGTCCAGATCGAAAAAGAAGAACGGGGGAACAAAGGTGCGGCGCTGACTACATTTATTAGTCTTGCGGGCAGCTATCTTGTACTCATGCCCAATAATCCCCGTGCCGGAGGCGTTTCCAGGCGTATCGATGGGGATGCCCGGGCTGAACTGAAAGATATCATGGCCGGGCTTGATATCCCGGAAGGCATGGGCCTGATTGTCCGTACTTCGGGTTGCGGTAAAAGTTTGGAAGAACTGCAGTGGGACTTGAATTATCTTGGCCAATTATGGCAAGCAATCGAACGTTCAGCCCAGGAAAAAGCCGCTTCGTTTCTGATCTTCCAAGAAAGTAATGTCATCATACGGGCATTGCGGGATCATTTGCGAGGCGACATTGACGAAATCCTGGTTGACAATCCCGCGACATTTCGATTGGTCCGAAACTTTTTGCAACAAGTGATGCCGCAGTTTCTTCCCAAGGCGAAACAGTATGAAGATGCGGTGCCGCTGTTCACCCGTTACCAGATCGAAAGCCAGATTGAAATGGCTTATAGTCGTGAAGTATCGCTTCCCTCCGGTGGAAGTATAGTCATCGACAATACTGAAGCGTTGACCACGATCGATATTAATTCCGCGCGTGCTACCAAAGGCAGCGATATAGAAGAAACGGCGTTGACTACTAATACCGAAGCTGCCGTTGAAATAGCCAGGCAATTACGGCTGCGCGATCTCGGTGGATTGTTTGTTATCGATTTCATCGACATGCTCTCGCTAAAAAATAATCGGGTTGTCGAAAATAGCTTGCGACAGGCGGTAAAGATGGATCGTGCACGGATGCAACTGGGCCGGATTTCCCGGTTCGGACTCTTGGAAATGTCAAGGCAACGTTTGCGTCCGTCTTTGGAAGAATCCAGCCAATTAGTGTGCCCGCGATGTAAGGGGCAAGGTACGATTCGCAGTGTCGAATCGCTTGCGCTGGCGGTGTTACGCATTATCGAAGAAGATGCGATGAAGAAAAATACAGGCAAAATCGTTGCCCACCTCCCTATTGATTCGGCGACTTTTCTGCTTAATGAGAAACATTCATCCATCGATCAAATCGAGCAACGACATGATGTTAGCGTAATCATTTTGCCGAGCAGACAATTGGAAACACCGGCTTATGAGATTGAGCGAATTCGAAGCAGTGAAGTCGATGAAGATGAGTTGAGTTATGAGGCATTGAAAAAAGAAGAGGTCGAAACGCCAAGATTCGTCTCCCGTTCGATATACGTGGCGGAAGAACCCGCAATCAAAGATTTTCTGCCCGCGGCACCCGCACCCGAAGGGAAAAGTAAAGGCTCGGCGGGATTGATAAAGCGGTTTTGGAAAAAACTGGTGGGCCGCTCTAAATCCGATGTTTCGAAGATTGAAGAAGAAGGCCGTGATGAACGCTCGAAGGGCTCCCGATTCTCCGCTGACGCCTCTAAACCCGATGGTGGGCGCGGAGGGGGGCGAGGCGCTTCTAACAGGGGGGGGGGTAGGAAAGCGAGAAGGCCGCGAAATAGTAATAGAGACCAAGTTCAAACCTCACCTAATACGAGCGTTGCCGCAAACGAAGAGTCGAGCCAACCCAATGCCGGTGAGGCTGAAAAAAAGCCAGAACAGGGTGCGCCTAGGCGGAACAGTCGTCGGAGGAGGGGGCGTAGGTCCGGTCCGTCGACTAAGAATGCCAATGTTTCGAAACTGACGGAAGAAACTGGATTGGTGCGGGATAACGAGGATGGCGCCGTGGATTCAGTGTTGATTGAAGCATCCAAGGATGAATCGGTTCATCCAGCGATTGTTGTAACGAATGACACCGGATCGATTGGAAACCAAGGAAATGAAGAGTTGAATTCCGGAAAAAATAAAGAAAATAGGATGGCTGAGGGAGGCGGAGCAGTGGGAAATTCCATGGCGGAACCTGATAAGACGAACCGGCCTCAGCGGGGAAACCGTGGAACCGGTGGAGATGATCGTGCGGATCGAGACCAGAGCGAGAATAACGTGGTCAAGCGGTCAATGCCGGACCCTGAGGTCGAACTTAGATCCGTTTCTACAAACCCAAAACATGAAGAGGAAGTTTGATCCATGCCTATCCGGTTGACGCCCAATATATCTAGCGGTAGTGGCCAGGCATTCGTCACGGACACTACCGGTGGTGCGGATCGAGACCTCTTGGGTGCGAACCGGATAGGCATGGTTTGATCGATAATAATCCTGCGTAGTATAGCGTCGAAAGATTATACAAATTCTATTTTCGGTGCTGGTGAAAGCTAAAACTTTTTAAGTTACCTGTTGTTTTTGTATTAGTTATTTTGAACGGCATAGCTTTTGCGCGAACTGTATAAATTTTGAATTAATACAGTGGAGCGAGAAATGAATATAAATGATAGAAATGCGACAACGGCCTTTGATTTTGACGCCTGGGTAGAATTAGCGAAAAACGACCCGGAAAAGTTTGAGCAAAAACGCAAAGAAGCCGTCAGTGAATTGATTGAGAGCGTGCCTGAGCCGATGCAGCAACGCTGAATGGGTTGCAATGGCGTATTGATATGGAAGTCCGCCGGAGCAACAACTCAATGGACGCTTGTCTGCGTATTTATAAAATGATGATGGATTCCGTGTATTCCCCGGGTGGATTGTTCGAAGCACTCAATGCACTTCTTGAAAATGGTCAGATGGGGCCTGAATTGGATAAAGCATCCAACGATGTTGTAGTCGATTTTTCGAAAAAAATATCATCAAAAAGATAGATTCTTCTAGCCTGCATTTCTCACCGGGTTTCGTAGCGAGGGGTCGCGAGGTCGTATGGATACAAGGCGCGCGCAGGAAAACGCGCGGAAGCGTACTTGAAAGTACGTTGAGCACGTTTTTCAAGCGCAACGCAGTAGGTATGCGGCATCGTGGCCTCGCAGTAGAAAGCTGGCGAGAAATGCGGGCTTGAACATGGAAATCTGTTTTGGATAACCCCGGTAGATATGGGTGGATGAGTTTTAGGTTGATTTACGCTTTGTACTTGTGATCTAATTCCGCTTTCTGGCCACTATATGGCCTTCCTGACGTACCCTTTGTAATCCATTGACGTTATAGGAGAATTCAAATTAATAAATTGGATTTAGACGCTCTTATGGAGCGGAAAAACGGCATGCGCCGTCAAGCGTATGATGCCCGCAAAGCCCAACCCAACAAAGACGAACTCAGCAAGATTATATGCGATCGATTTGTTGGTTTGCTGGAGTATGAACCCGCTCAAACGGTGATGTGGTATATCGATTGCCGTTCTGAAACACGGACCTGTCACGCCTTGCCCGCTGCCATAAACAGCGGAAAGAAAATCATTGTGCCCTATTGTACGGTTGATGAGAATGGTGACAATAAGTTGGGGCTATGGCATTTGGCGAGTATGGACGAACTGGTGGTCGGGAAATGGGATATCCTTGAACCGCTAAAGGACCGTTGGGGTGAAGTGGGAAAAGAGGTCAATCCTGACGAGCTTGATTTGGTCATGGTGCCGGGTGTCGGCTTTGATCGCAACGGTGGACGAATGGGTAATGGTCAAGGTTATTATGATCGATTACTGGACGGAGTACGCCCCGATGCACCCCTGATTGCTATTTGTTACGAAGCGCAACTATTTGATGAGATCATCGTCGGGCCGCACGATGTCTTCATGGACAAGGTGATTACCGAAAAGGCCGTTTACGAAGGCAAAGGCAGGGGATAACATGTCGGCGTTGATCGACGATACCTATGCCGAAGCGTTCCTTAGTATCTACGCACAATTTCTGATTACCGCACGGGACCGAAAATGGCTTGATCATGCCGTGTCGAATGCCACCGGCAATGGATCCAGCTCAATTCTCTGCGATTGTGAAGCGGGGGTGGATCGATATGTCGGTCCTGGAAGAGACCAAACATTTCCGACGCCGGATGGCAGACCGGGGGCCATTGTTCAATTGCATATTCCGCGTTTTACAAAGGATCGGGATAGAACCCTGGAGCGTGCTGCTCTAGTGCGAATCAGTCAAAATATCCTGACGTGCCCCACGACTGCTTGCTTTAATCTTTTGGATACAGATCCTTACTTTAAACTCGGCCGTAAGGTCGCGTATTTCGGAGACGGCCATCAGTTTCGAGATGAACGCCACGGTAGAAAAGTGTGGGTGATTCCCATTCTCGGTGGGGAGTTTGTGCTTGATCGGCGTTTTGGTTATTCCGACGGTTTGATGGGCGGTAACTTGTGGTATTTCGGCGACAGCGTCGATTCCGCTTTGTTGGCCACGGAAAAAGGTGTAGAAGCGGTAAAAGAGATTTCGGATGTGATCATGCCGTTTCCTGGTGGAATTGCTGGTAGCGGTTCGAAAGCGGGGAGCAAGTATTCTTTTACCATTGCCAGCACCTATGAGAAATTTTGTCCGACTTTACAGGAAAAACTAGGCGAAAAGGCAGGATTGCCAAAAGGCGTCAATTCGGTGATGGAAATTATCATAAACGGAAAGGATCTTGCCACCATCGTCAAAGCTACTCAAGCCGCGATCCACGCATCGGTGGATACACCGGGGTTGAAAATGATATCGGCTGGTAATTATGGTGGCCGGTTAGGCAAAAGCTTTATATATCTCCATCCTGATAAGCAACCGGCGTAACATTCCGCCCCTCCTTTTTTAGCCCGGTGATTTCGTTAAAATGCTTGTTTATGCGTGTATCTAAAGAATCTTTAGGGCTGCGGGTTGGCATCGACTTTGACAAATATCAATATGTTGCCAACAACCCCCATTACCACTCGAATGTATAAATTACTTTATACCCTAGCAATCATCGTTACCATGAGTTTCGACATCGCCAATGCGGAATCAATTCTCAAATTGTGCACGACAACGAGCACGGAGAACTCCGGATTGCTTGCTGTATTGAATCCTCCCTTCGAAAAACGTTTTGGGCTTAGAATCGACGTGATTGCGGTGGGAACCGGAAAAGCCTTGGAGTTGGGTGCGAACGGCGATGTTGATGTTGTATTGGTTCATGCCCCGCCAGCGGAAAAACGCTTTGTTAAACAAGGGTTTGGGGTTGATCGTCATAAGGTCATGCACAACTATTTTGTACTCGCTGGACCGAAAGGAGATCCGGCGGGAATCGCGAATACTCAATCGGTGTTGGAAGCGATTACCAAAATTTACAATACCCAATCGAAATTTGTCTCCAGAGGTGACGATTCGGGAACCCACAAGAAAGAGAAAGAACTCTGGAAAGCGGCGAAATTGAAGCCCCAAGGTGATTGGTATATGTCAGTGGGGCAGGGTATGGGGGCGGTTTTGCGTATTGCCGATGACAAGCGCGCTTATACTTTATCCGACAAGGGCACACTGATTGCCTATTGGGATAAAATTGAGCTGGTACCTTTCGTCAGCGGTGGCGACGAACTTTACAATCCTTACCATGTCATTGCCGTGAATCCGGAGCATTTCCCACACGTCAATTACATTTTGGCAAAAAAGTATATTGAGTATCTGACCGGAGCGGAGGGTCAAAAAATAATCGCGGATTTTAAAAGCGCCGGGCAGCAAATGTTTTTCCCGGTCGATCCGGCTCTCTATTCTCGGACAGCCTCCTACGTCGTTTTAGAATAGACTGATTTAAATGGGGTTCTTTAGCGAGTCAATTCATGCCGCATTTCGCTTGATTGTTGATTTTGATGAGGAGTTGTATCAAATCGCGGCGACATCGGTCAAAATTTCTTGTACCGCTTCACTGATGGCGTCATCGATCGGTGTTCCCCTTGGTGGCTGGCTCGCATTATCCAGTTTTCGTGGAAAATCCTTTTTGCAATCCCTGTTAAATACGCTCATGGCGATGCCAACCGTCATGATAGGTTTAATCTTCTACGGTATGTTAAGCCGCCGGGGGCCTTTGGGAGATTTTGGGTTGCTTTATACACCTACGGCCGTGGTTATCGGTGAATTCGTCTTGATTTTACCAATCATTATTAATCTGGCCGCAAACGCCGTGACGTCGTCCGACCCGAGATTGGCGCCTACATTACAATCGTTGGGCGCTAACAAATGGCAACTTTTAATACGCGTGCTAATAGACGTTAAAATTGCGGTTGCTATAGCCGTTGTTACCGGTTTTGGACGTGCGGTGGGGGAAGTTGGCGCAGCTATGATGCTGGGGGGGAACATCCAGGGAGTCACCCGCACCATGACAACGGCTATCGCTTTGGAAACCAGTAAGGGCGAGTTTGAACTGGGACTGGCCTTGGGGATATTGTTGTTGATCATTGCTTTTACCGTGAATTGGTTGTTGCGGCGGCTACAACTTAATACGTGATGACACCCCTGTACCGGATCGAAAATTTGATGTTTGCTTATCGCCAACATCCGGTTATTAAAATCGATAATCTTGACATTGAATTCGGATCCGTTTCCGCATTGATTGGACCTAATGGCTCAGGAAAATCGACGTTTCTCAGGCTTCTCGCCTTTTTGCTGATGCCCAATAATGGACGGATCGATTTTAGGGGTGAGAAGGCCACCAAGCGCCGTTCATTGGGCCTTCGTCGACGGGTCGGTATGATAGCGCAAAATCCCTATCTTTTGAACGGCGGAGTATCGGAAAATGTCGAGCTGGGTTTGAAGTTGCACGGTGTCCGGGCGAAGCAGCGTAAGGACTTGGCTGCCGCGGCACTGAAACGAGTAGGAATGGAGGACTATCAAGATCTGAATGTGCGGGAACTGTCAGGAGGAGAGGCGCAAAAGGTGGCGTTGGCCAGGACTTTAGCTCTTGACCCGGAGGTGTTGTTATTTGACGAACCGTTTTCCTATCTTGATAGGACTAGCGTGGCGATGGTTGAGCGATTGATTTCCGATTTTCGTTCGGATCCCGAAAAAAGTGTCGTGTTTACAACCCATGATACCCTGCACGGGTTTGCGATTGCTGATCGGGAGATCGGCCTTGTAGGCGGAAGGCTGGGTTCTACACCATGGGTAAACCTATTTCATGGCCACCTCCGAAACGGTCGGTTTCACACTGGGAAAATCGATGTATTGTTGCCTGGTAATATCTCCGAAGGATCTCATATCGCGGTAGATCCGTCTGAAATCGTATTGTCTCTTCAGCCCGCGGAAACCAGCATCAGAAATATTTTTAAAGGGCGTGTTGTTGGCATTATGGAGGACGAGGGAAGAGTCAAAATGACGGTGGAAGCCGGGGAAACTTTCCACGTTTTGATCACCTATGAATCACTGGAGAAAATGGCCATCACCCTCGGACAACCTGTATGGTTGGGATTTAAGTCAACGGTGGTAAAGGTGTTTTAGATATCTTGCAAAGATCAAACTACTCGCCTCGTAGCATATCAAATTGCGCGAACCACTGGCCAGGGTGACTGAGAGCATCCGGATCGTAGAGTAAGGATGCTAACTTTAGGTGTCCATTGGTGCCAAGTTCGGATCCCGATACCAGTGTATGGAAATCGCTTCCGCCCAGTAATTGATGGGAACTCGTGTGGTACAAACGCGTTAATTGCCCATCCTTCACCATGGTTGCCAACATTTGCGGTCCAGCGATTAAATAAATGCTTTTATATCCGATATTTTTCAGTTTCTCAATAAGCGGTTTGCCTTCAACAAGGTTATTGGGACCCGCGCGAAAGACCGAATAACCTTTTTGTTCCCAATAATGTATCCGTTCTGGATTGGCGCTGCTTCCGGTGGCGATGTAGCATTTTTGATGATGGGTTTTGATCGAATGCGGCAGAGTAAAATCGAGGCTGCCACTAGCGACGACAATATCGGGTTGGAGCGATAAACTTTCTTTTTTCCGCCATTCGGCTAAATCGTTTGTTTCGGGGGTAATACCGATTTGCAATATATTTCCCAAGCGTTTTTCCGCTAATGCACGAAGGTACCCACCGTGGGTGATCAAACAGTCGGCTTGTGCGGCTAATTCTAAAAAAAGCCTGAAATCATTGGCGCTGGTCAGGCATTTGGGGACATAAGACGCCTTGCTTTTCGAATCCTCCAAGGCGATACGGCCATCAAGGCTGCTCAGGAAATTCGCGTAGACGACTGGGTTCCCGGTTTTTCCTAATGTGTGGACGCGATGAGAAAGATAAAGACCTTGTAACGGTACTTTCTTGCTGGGAAGTGGGTATAACTGCGTGAGGTAATTTTCCATAAGCGAATTTCCAAGAAGGGTTATATTATCATTATCCTGGATCCGTGACTTAAATGCGGATAGCCTTAGCTTAAACTACTGTCTTAAAATTAGGGACCACTGAACAATATGTCCTTGGCAAATCGGTTTTACGGTAGTATATTTAACCCAAATTCAATATTCACTGCCATGAATTCCACAACTTTGCTAACAGAATTGTTCCATCCCCCGCTTAACGGCAAAAGATCCGTCCCGTCCAGCCTGATATCGCTACTTGCTCTACGCTTGCGTCTTCTGCCCGTTGGGCAGCATACGAATTAAATATAATCAACACGCCCATTTCGATTTTTTCTTAGTAGCAAATTCCATTGTTATGGAGCAATGGGAATAAGCGGAGTATTTCCATGAACGATAAACTTTATATTTTTGATACAACCCTGCGCGACGGTGAGCAAAGCCCGGGGGCATCCATGACCCGTGATGAAAAGGTGAGGATTGCCAAAGCCTTGGAACGCTTGCGGGTTGACATTATTGAGGCGGGATTTCCCGCGGCGAGTCCAGGGGATTTTGAAGCTGTACAAGCGGTCGCTGGGGCTATTACTGAATGTACCGTATGTGGATTGGCGAGAGCGCTTGAAAAAGATATCTATAAAGCTGGCGCGGCCTTAAAAAAGGCGAAGCGATCGCGTATTCATACCTTTATTGCAACATCGCCGATCCATATGAAGACGAAGCTTCAGATGGAACCAGAACAAGTGATTGAATACGCGGTTCGGGCGGTTAAGCTTGCACGAAATTTTACCGATGACGTAGAATTTTCCCCGGAAGATGCCGGCCGTTCGGAAGAGGATTTCCTCTGCCGTATTTTAGAGGCGGTGATCGATGCCGGCGCCACGATATTGAATATTCCGGATACCGTAGGCTATAGCTTGCCCGCGCAATTTGGCCAAACCATCGAAAGTTTGATCGAACGCATCCCGAATTCCGATAAGGCTATTTTTTCGGTCCATTGCCATAATGATTTGGGTCTTGCCGTGGCTAATTCTTTGTCCGCCGTGATCCATGGCGCACGCCAAATTGAATGTACCATCAACGGTTTGGGTGAACGCGCGGGGAATGCTTCGCTGGAAGAAGTGGTGATGGCGGTGCGTACGCGCCAGGACTGTTTCAGTTGTCAAACAGGCGTGGAGACTAAAGAAATCGTAAGCTGCTCGAAGCTGGTTTCCAGTATAACCGGATTTACCGTGCAACACAATAAAGCCATCGTCGGCGCCAACGCCTTCGCCCATGAAGCAGGCATTCATCAGGACGGCATCCTGAAAAATCGTGAAACCTACGAAATCATGAAGGCGGAAGACGTTGGATGGAGTGCGAATCGCATGGTGTTGGGGAAACATTCCGGCCGCAATGCCTTCCACAGTCGGATGCGAGACTTGGGAATAGAGTTCGCATTGGAAGCGGACCTTAACGATGCATTTTTGAAATTCAAACAGCTTGCGGACAAAAAACATGAGATTTTTGACGAAGATTTGCAGGCGTTGATGACCGAAGTTGGATTAGAAGCCGAGGATGAACACGTCAAATTGGTCGCTGTCAAAGTATGTTCGGAGACCGGAGAAACACCTAGGGCCGTGGTGACTTTGAAAATAGATGACAAAGAACTGACCGGAACGGCTGAAGGCAGTGGTGGAGTCGATGCCAGCTATAAAGCAATTGAATCCGTTGTTCATACCGAATCCAAATTACTTTTGTATTCCGTCAATAACATCACCAGCGGGACCGACTCTCAGGGAGAGGTCACGGTTCGTTTGGAAAATGCCGGTCGAATCGTCAATGGACAAGGCGCCGATACCGATATAGTGATCGCATCGGTCAAAGCCTACGTAAATGCGGTTAATCGATTGGTCATTCCTGAGCACAGAAAACATCCCCAAATCGTAGATCTTTGATCATGGCGTGGGAAAACCAACGGCTGGAATATCTGGAAGCCATGGGGATTCAATTGTGGGTGCGGAAATCGGAGTATTCCTCAAATTACGCATCCATGATCCGGGATGCGAAAAGCAACGCTAGATCGAATTTTGGTCCGAAACCGGATAATATTAGCCCAAGGCCCGAAAGATCAACTGATTTACGATCTGAAAAACAAGGCATTGATTGGAATTCGTTAAAACAACGGGTTTCTAGCTGTACCGCTTGTGGCTTACACCAGGGACGGACTCAAACGGTGTTCGGTGTGGGTGACTCTCACGCTTCTTGGATGGCGATCGGGGAAGCCCCCGGCACCCACGAAGATCGTCAGGGTGAGCCCTTCGTGGGTCGTGCGGGACTATTGCTTAACGAAATGTTCCGGGCATTGGGTTTAAAAAGAGAAGAGGTATTCATTGCCAATATTCTAAAATGCCGGCCGCCCAACAACCGGGACCCAAAACCGGAAGAAGTGAATTCCTGCGAAACCTTTTTAAAACAACAAGTAAATTATGTTAATCCGAAAATTATCCTTGCCGTCGGCAGGGTTGCCGCGCAAAATCTGCTGAAAACCGATATTCCCATCGGGAAATTGCGGGGTAAACTACACCGGTACCGTAATATACCGGTCGTCGTCGTCTATCACCCCGCCTATCTGTTGCGATCACCCTTAGAAAAACGCCGAGCTTGGGACGATCTCAGGCTCGCTTTAAAGATATATAAAGATAATGCTTGATTGGCTGGACAACATTAAAAAGATGGTTTTTTATAATGTTGAACGGGATTTTTACGCGAAGCATTTTCCAAGCGTTCGAGACAATGACAGTATTATCGAATTTCGCCCCATGAAAAAACTGGATATAGCCGCTGCCTGCGAAATAGAGAAGCAGGTTTATGATTTTCCATGGGGCGATAGAACTTTTCGCGACTGCTTTAAGGCCGGTTATAGTTCCTGGGTGTTCGAAAGACTGGGGAAAGTTTTTGCTTATGGAATACTATCCTTTGGCGCAGGTGGGGCTCACATTATGAATTTGTGTGTTTCACCGGAGCAGCAACATAAAGGATACGCTGAAAAACTCATGGGACAATTGATAGAAATCGCCTGGTACAATCGCGCCACAACAATGTTTCTGGAAGTGCGACCTTCAAATATGGGTGCGATTTGTCTTTATGTCAAACTCGGATTCAATGAGATTGGTACACGTAAGGATTACTACCCAGCCAAAAACGGGCGGGAGGATGCTTTAATGCTGGGGATGGATTTGACGACACGGGGATTGGATAAGCCGTCACAATAGGTAAAAAGTATGGTAACTATTCAGCTCACCCCTGAAATCCGTAATTTCCGCGTTACAAAAACGCCGGGAGCGTTTTTGAACAGCTGAAGGCTGGCCCGAAGGGCGGAACGCATGGCGGCGTGGAGTAATAAATGATCATTTACACGTGTAAACTCACATTTTTCGCCTTGAACTGACGAATTTCAGGGGCAATCTGAACAGTCATATTGAGTATCATGAATAGTTACAAAAAAGTGACCTTGTTTTTTGGTTTTCGATCCTGCTTTGTCGACCGAGTATTCCTTGCGTTATTGATCTTGTTTATGTTGGGTTGCAGTCGGAATCCTACCTTGCCAGAACAATTAGATTTGCTTAAATCGGATTTATCGGCTCTCGGAAATAAGGTTTCCAGAATGGAGGCCTTGATCGTCGAGACTCGGGCAAGCCGTTATCCCGTTGGAACGGTTTCTCAGTCCATTGTACAGCTCGCCGATCAAAAAAAAAGAAGCATCGTCGAAATCAGTGCAAATCTGCGATATATCCGTAAGCATGGCGGTGGATTTGTTTATAACGATGATGGCATCATTTTAACCCACGATCATTTGCTATGGATCGATCTGCCCGATAAAAAGGAGGGGGTCAAACGTTTTTACGCGGAAGTCGTTGACGTGACGCTGCACGATGGGCGCCATTTCCGGGGTAAAATCGTTGGCATCGATCCCAATACCGATCTTGCGGCCATCAAAATTAAAGCGGATGATTTACCGAAACCGCTGGAACTCTCGGAACGCACCGTTCAACAGGGCGAACTGGCTTTTAGTATCGGCCATCCTTTAAATTTGCCTTACTCTTTGGAATGGCGTCCCATTAGCGCGGCGTATCGACAGGGCCGATTACCCGGAACCACGGTTCATCAGGTTGACCGGGGCTTTTTCGATGGCAACTCAGGTGGTCCTTTATTTGACCTTGAAGGCAAGGTTATTGGCCTGATCTACTCCACATTCAACTATAAGGAAGCGCGTTATAAAGATCCTACCGATCCCGAGCGGACGGTAGTGTACGCAACCATCGGTTGGGCGGTGCCCTCCGAGACGCTCAAGAAAGTGGCTCCTGAATTGATTAACGGTAAATTTACGTTAGAGAATTAAGGATTAATTCGAGATCCCGATTTTAGCCTTCTTGTTTTAACCAGTCCCGCATTATGCGCTTGATTCGGGTCTGGTAGGGTACGCCATCGAGTTTAGCTTTGGTTTTAAAGGCCTCAAGTAGATCCGGTTCGATTTTTATGCTGATAAGTTTTAATTCGGTTTTTTTGGTGTGTGCGTGGATCAGCCGGAAATCTTCCAGGTACCTGGCTATCTGATCGACTGAAAGCCGCCGGCATTGCATTAAATATTCGTCGGAAAAGAGTTGAGTTGTTTTCACTTTAGTTTCTCCAATGCTTTAATGTCTTCCAAATCTTGTGACCGGCCACTTGTTTTTTTCATAGCGATAAGATCCCTGATATTCAGTACCGGGACCGATGTACCCGACAACTGCTTGAAGAGGGCTTTTTTCCCTTTAACATCAAAATTGATAATAATATCCAGTTGCTCGGATAGGTCGTTTGGATTTCGGAAATTCCAGGCGATAAGATTGCGGTTTTGGATGTATTCGTCCCGAAAGTTGTACACCTCCAATGCGTTAATCGGTAGATGCGATATTAACCCGATTTCGTTTAGGGCAACTTCGGCGTTTTTTAAGTCCTTCTTGGTCCATCGTAAGGCGATATCGATATCCAGCGTACCCCTAACCGCGCCATGGAGTGCGACGGCATATCCCCCGACAATCATGTAACTGACGTCGGCGCCATTCAGAGCTTCACAAACGCGTTCTAGAAAAATCACTTATCAAGTATATATCAATATATATTAGAAAAAATAAAAAAGTGGTTTGGAATAAAAAGGTCAAGTCACTTGCTTCATGATACTTTATCGGCAAAACTTTTCGCATACCTAGGAGGCTGTCCGAGAATAGAAAGCTTACCGCGGAAAATCAGCGAGGCGATAAGCAGCGCTTGCAGGTCCAATGGGGATTATCTTCAAAAGATGGTGTTCTAGCTCTCAAAAGTTAGTTTCCTTCGGTCAAGACAAGATGTTCATTAATTTTATAATTTATGCGACAATTACCTTGAAATCTACCGTTCGCTTGCTCAGCGTAGATGTACCATTTGGATACACTTTGAGTCACTTGAGCAATGATGCCTTGGGCCTCTTTTTCCAAACCTGTTTTTTTGGCAAGTTGCATGATTTCATTCATGGAGGCGCTACCGACGGCGTAAAATTACCTTAAAGCAGGCGATTTAAAGATATGATCGCTTACCACCCATACAACGCAAATGCTCGCTTCCGAACCCGCTCCCAAAATCGGTGATCTTCATTAAATACCGCCCGATAGGAACACCCTCGATAATATTTTATAAACCTCACCAGATCCCGCTGAGTCAATCCGATGTCGAGGGAGGAAAAATAGAGTGCGGCGATATCCTTTATTTTCCACCGTAGGGGTGTTTTTTTACGGATTTGGACGCGATGCAAGTCGATCAAATACAAATGTAAAAGTTCTATCGAATCGAAATCCTTTTCGAGAAGAAAATGGCAAATATACAGGTCACGATGATTGATGCCGTTTTCGTGCATTATCCGAGTCATTTCCGCCACACGCCGTATCAACGCGCGCTTTAATTGCGGGGTAGGGGGGGTGGTGGTCCAGTTTTGACAATAATCTTCAAGGCTGACGGTGTTTTCCAATGCCTCGGTAATGACAAATGATTGGAGGTGGGCGGGGTTTCCGCCACGGTATCCGTAGGCACAGAATGTCATGGTTTCAACACCTAGTTGACGCAACTTTTTAATTGCCAAGTACTCGTTTTTAGCGCCAAGCACCGGCAGGCGTCCTTGTACCAAGTTTTTAAATATCTCACGCCAGCCCGCTCCGAGGTGTAATTTGACGAAGAAGCCTTTACCCTCCAACTCAAAACGCAGGGTTTTACGATTAGCCACGGCACGATAAATTTCGCCCTTGATGGAAAAAATCTTTTCAAACGTGAATTCGCCCTTCCACTGAGTGGTAAAGCTGTCGCTCAGAATAATCATCGCACTATGTGGAATTTAGGCTTAAGAAGCGTCCAGAAACTTTTTGAATAGGGCGGTGGCCGGTTCGGATTCCGACCAGTTTTTAAAAAAACGCTTTATATCCTTTTTCCAGGCTTTTTCGAAACTATAACTACACGTGTGTTCTATCATGGAATCAAGGTCTATCAAGGTTACCCGGTTTCCAGAAATCAGGATATTCGAGGCTTTTAAATCGCCATGCGATATCTTAAGGTTTCGCAGCTTAATGAGCTGTTCAGCAATCGCTTCGGCGATCTGGAGTTTTCGTTGTTGCTCGATTTCAGGATTGTGAAAAAAATCAAAACTGGTATCCCCTGCATAGTACTCGGATATATAGTAGGCTTTTCGTCGCAGTGGGCCCCATCGCTCTTCGACAAAGGCAATGGGCGTCGGTGTATTGATTCCATAAAAAACTAACCGGTGCGCATTTGTCCAAGACCGGAATGCGCGAGTGGACCGAAATGCCCGGTTAAGCGCGTGCTTCCAATTTTTAATGTTATACCGTTTGATTAATATACATTGCCCATCGATCATGGTCGAAGCGACGGTGCTGGTGTTTCCTTTTTTTATTGATTTACCCTGGATGATCGATCCGTCAGGATCAGCTATTAAACGCTTTATCCCCTCAGTATTAATTTTTCGACCACAAACAGTTAAGCGATTCCATTCCCGATGATATACAAATGCGGTACATTCTCTTTTTGTTTTTTTGAAAAATTCAACTTTCCGCTTTTGGCGATTCTTGACGGTTAGCTGTTTAACAATGTTGAAATATTCAGGAATGATTTCCCAACTTCGAGCTTTTCCATAAATACGCAGAGTTTCCATGATATTTTCATCGTTTTCGGGGAAAAACTGGGCAAACAGCATCGAGAGGTTTTTGAACGAGGGGTTTCGAGCTAAGGGATCCATTTCGAGATGAATTTCGGCGCCGTCAAGTGTGTAGATCACATCGTCTACGACAAGAAAATTATTGAGATGTAGATCTTTCTGGGCTATCCCGGCGGCATGATGTTTCGCCAATAGTTGAGCTAATCGGTGTAGAAGATGAATGCGCTTGCGGGTATCGGCTGCATCCCATAATTCTTTTGAATTCTTAGTGGCCGGAAAATATTCAAACAAGCAATAAAATCCTCCTTGATCGGGTAGAACACCCGAGTGTATTAAAGGAGGCGTCAAGATTTTCTTTTCCATCAGAGCGCGAATTCCCCGAATGTCTCTTTGCCAATGCACTTTTGCCCTGTCAGAATCGATAAATAGTTTCGCGAAAACCGCATCGCCCCGCCACTCGCCCACACATGAAAGCCGTTTTCCTGGCAGGCACCGCAGGATTTTTGAGCAACACAGAGTGTCAGTTCTAGATTCTTCACCCCCAAGATTAAAAACGAATGGAGGGATATTGTCGTGAATGATCCGCCTGAGCTCAGTCAAGGTTTTGGACTGATAGGTATGGGTGGTCAAGGTTTCATGCCCGTTGGGTTTTTCGCGCTATCGATTCTATAAGGTCCGCAGCTATTTCGGGCAAGCTATAAAGGTCTTCGGTTCGCCCGTACTGAATTCCATTTTGGGACCATACATTGGCTTCGTCGGTGGTTAACATATCCTTGAGCACACGGTTAAACTTGTTTTGATCGAACGGCGAATCGACCACGATGCCTGCCCCAGCACGCCGTACGTGGAAAGCATAACCACAAACATCGGTTATTAATACCGGCAGCCCTGCGACCATCGCTTCCAGAATAACAGTACCTGTATTTTCGGTGTAGGCTGGATGGATTAACAGGTCGGCGCCTAATAAGAATTTTGGTATATCGTCGCGACCCAAGAGGAACCGCACTTTATTCTCCACGCCCAAATTCCGAGCAATCTTTTGGAAAGGCTTGGGCTTATCTTGGCCCACCACCATCAAGCGGGTTTTTTTTTTCAACGGGCCCGGTAGTGCGGAAAGTGCAATTATTGCTCGATCCAGCCCCTTTGTCTTGAACGCTGACGCAACCATCAAGATAATTTTTTCATCATTTTTTAATCGAAAGTCAGTTCTCCACTGAGCTCGGATGTCGTTTGCGTTTTCCGGAGCTTTTCTATCAGGATTGATTCCTGGTGGCAACAAGTGAAACCTCTCCGATGGTGTTTGGTAAAATCGAATAAACTTGTCTTTTTCTATGTCCGAAATCATCATCAACTCTGTTTCCGCCGCCAACCCGAAAACAGCTCGCTCAAATCCGGCAAAATGGCGGTATCTCGGCGTCAGCCGGTAAAGCACGGGCTTTAAGTTGGCAATTCGTGCAACGTAACATGGGTCGGCTGCATAATAAACGTCAATGCCGGGCATTTTATTGAAGCCTACAATGGCATCAAAGCCCCCATGGGTTAATATAGGTTGTAGTCGTTTAACGAATATCCTGATCTTGCCATGATTTGTCCAAAATTTAACCGGTATTATCGTAACGTCAAAATGTAAAGGAATATCTCCTTCCCACTTCATGGTGAAAACATGTATGGAATAACCCCGGTTGTGACAAACAGTGGCAATTTTAAAAAAATCGCGTTCTAATCCACCGTAGGGGAAAAACTTATAAAGGCAAAATGCAAGTTTCACAGCAAACCCATTGGGTTTTTATTGGTGTTTTTCCTTGTACTTACCTTGGTTCCATATAGCACGGCACAGTGACCTTTAGAGTTACAAATCTCCTTTATTTTTAGCAACTTACTTGAGTTTGTGATTGCGTTGAATTCGGTATTATCCGCATCAATTCGGAGTAGGGCATAATGCGTTCCAGATAGTGTTCTTTTGATTATAACTTTAGGTTTATAAATGCCATGCATAATCCTATCAAAAGGAACTTTCCGGGCACTGTAGTAATAAAGTCGTGTATCATTTGAAATAAGAACCGCTGATTCTGATATGTTGTGCGAGACCCATTTTCCTAATGTCATTAGATATTCTTTTGAACTTGTACTGTGAAGAAGGCCTATCGAAATATTAACTATAACAAGTATGCTTACAAATATTAAAGTGCCTGTTTTCTTATTTTCAGTGCAGTGGATAAAAAATTGTTCAAAAAAATAACAAACAAGAATTAAAACCAAAATTGAAGTTAAAAGAATATAGCGTCCAGCCAGAACCATGAAATGGAGGAAGAATACATACACAATGGAAAACGCGATTATCGCAAAATAAGCGATTATACGAGAGTATATAGAGATGCAGGGAGAGCGGGAACGAAAATACCCGAGTAAAAATAGGCCATTGAAAAAAACACCTATTTTTGCGAAAGTTTTAAGGAATAGAATTCCAAAAATTCCCGATAATAAAAAGGTTGTGGCATAATCGCTTCCATGGTATGGAATCACATAATTTTGTATGTTATCCGTAGTTTTTGATATTATATCAAAGCTTTTCGAAAAATTCGTATAGAAGATAATTTCATGTACTCGCCCGAGAGTGACTACATTAATTTCAAAATAAAAAATAACGCTCGCTAATACTATCACTATCAATAGAGGCAGCGCATTCGCAACTGCGAAATTTATTAGTCGAGTCCTCAACTGATCCTTTCTGAATAATAAAATAACCGGGGCTAAAGACATGAATACAATGGCTTCAATGCGGAACAAAAATGCAACAATAATACACAATTGCCAATATATTGAATTGGATACTGAGGGTGTTTTGAATGTTCGTAGCAAATACACAAAAGACCTTAAAGAAAAAGCCAAAAATCCCCAATCGCGTATGATTTCGTCTCGATAATCATTTAGGCCGCCGAATGCTAAGATCGTCACCATTGCGATCCATCCGTTTTTGGTTCCAGGAAAGGTTTCTTGATAAAGCCTAAAAAACGCATCCACTAAAATAGCGATCAGTATCGCATCGACAATACGCGCCGATATTTCCAGCGGAATTCCGGAAAAGTTATGTGCCGATCCGAATAAAATCGAATAAAACGGCCATCGGAATATTGACATGGCCTCGGATAAGCCTCCGTCTAAAAATCGTTGCGCGGATTCGACATATAGTATCGAATCCCTTCCGATAACATTTTGATAACCAACAGCAATGCCGGAGAAAAGAAGGCTAAGAATTACACCGCATATTCTTATGTTGTTGGTTGAGAGAAAGGGTGTCATATCGATTCCTAAATATGAAATTTGAAGATACTTGGGCCATTAACCTTTTAATACGAAATGGTTCGGGTCCAGTCGGGCGGTTATCGTATTAAGAAAAGTGTTCATCGTCAATTCTGGAGCCGTTGTATCCTAAAAAAGTTTTCCCTCGCAGCGGCTCCTATTCTCGAATAGCTGCCCAGATTAAATTTTGCAATCTTAGAAAAACCCTAATGTCTAATCGTTGCCCCAAACCTTTTCATATTTTCCGTCCCTAAAACTTACCCTAAACCAATGAAATCCGCTTATACTTTGAATCATTGCCTTCAACCCTGGTAAACAAGATCATCATCGTAATGAGTCATTTGATTTTTGGAAACAATCGGTTCTGATAAATGGCCGAGCTGAAAGACAAGCTTATCTCGTATGACATCGATCCCGCCACTTATGAATGGTCCGTCCGGGTCTTCCGCACCATTAAGAAGCTTCTAGGGGTCAATCTAAAACTTCATGCGGATAAGAGCCAGATCGAACAGGGCGATATTTTAGTCCTTAACCATTTTTCGCGGTTCGAAACTTTTATTCCCCAATATCTCATATACGAGGAGACCGGACTTTATTGCTATGCCGTCGCCAGCAGCGAATTTTTCGAAGGTGATGAGGTGCTGGTGGATTATCTCCATAACGTTGGAGCAATCCCCCATGACCACGAGGGTTTGCTTCCATTGCTCGCGAAACAAATTCTTCGAGGAAGAAAAGTGATCATCTTTCCCGAAGGCGGTATGGTTAAAGATCGGAAGGTTATTGATGATTTTGGCGATTACAACGTATTTTCCCGGTCCGCCAAAACCCGACGAAAACACCATACCGGCGCCGCGGTATTGGCTTTAGGCTTGGATTTATTCAAATTAGCAGTCAAAAAAGCATATATCGAAAACGATATCGATAAGCTGGAGCGGTGGTGTGACGATATAGGCCTAAAAGATGTTGGTGAGCTGTTATCCTCCACTCTCCATCCCACCGCCATTGTCCCATCAAATATCACTTTTTACCCGATAAGGGTAAACGACAATGTTCTCAGAAAAGGGGCTGAATTGCTGAGCAAGGGTCTTACCCGCCGCCATTCCGAAGAACTGCTGATCGAAGGCAATATTTTATTGAAGGACACCGATATGGATATCCGCTTGGGCGCCCCGATCTATTCGTCGAATAATCGGCGAGCCTGGGAAACTAAATTCTTGCAAACCCTCGATATCGCTTCGATCGATGATGCGTTTGCCGTGCGCGATCAAGCTAAAATTATTTCGAATAAACTGTTAACGCATTGGTTCAAAACCGGCGCCGACAGAATACGCGATGAATACATGGAAAGGATCTATGCGTCCGTTACCATAAATCTCAGTCATTTGGCTTCAACCATCGTTGTCAGTCAAATCGGTGATGGTAAAAATGAAATTCGTAAGGATAAACTACATGCCGCGCTGTACCTGGCAATCAAACGCATTCAAAAAATACCCGGGATTCACTTGCATCGGAGTTTAAAAAACCCCGATAGCTATCGGGGTTTGATAACAGGTAAGCACCCTCGCCTGGAACAGTTTTTCACAACGTCGGAATCCAGCAAGTTAGTGGAACAGGTTGGAGAGACTTTGCGATTTCTTCCCAAAATCCTTGCCATACAGGGTTTTGATGAAATTCGAGTGGAAAATCCGATCGAAGTCTATGCCAACGAGATATACCCCTTAAAAAGGGTGACCCAAACGGTCAATAAAGCAATACAAGAAATGGATTCTTTGAATCCACAAGAACTCGCGGACTTGAATTTTGACGATGAGATTTTGTCCTTGCATTGGGATAAAGCGTACTACTCCAAGCCCCGGTTTGAGGAGATCAACAGCCTTGAGACAGCTACGAAAAGTGCTGAGCCATTTTTCCTTAGACCCACACAAACCAACGGCTGCGGTGTGGTGCTCGTCCATGGTTTTTTGGCCTCGCCGGCGGAAGTTCGTGGTTTCGGCGAACGTTTGGTTTCGGAAGGCTACACGGTCATTGGTGTGCGTTTAAAAGGTCATGGGACTTCGCCATGGGATCTGCGTAGCACCAGTTGGGAAAATTGGTTCGATTCGCTCCGCCGCGGTTATGAAATCATGCAACGGAATGTGGAGCGAATTCAAATTGTTGGTTTTTCTACCGGAGGTCTGCTGGCCCTCCGATTGGCCGCCGATCAACCGGATCAACTGGCATCGCTGACGGTAATTTCGGTACCCGTTAAATTTCGTGATACGGGAATGATGGTGATTCCACTACTACATAGGACTAACACCGTGGTACGGTGGATTTCCTCTTTTGAAGGCGTTAAGCCATTTTTTCAAAACAACACGGAACACCCCGATGTCAATTATCGAAGTATACCGGTCAGGGGACTTTACGAACTTCGAAGATTGGTTAAGGAAATGGAAATCCGATTAAATGACATTCACTGTCCCACATTTGTTTTTCAACCCGATCAAGATCCAGTCGTCGCGCCAAAGAGTGCGGACATTATTTTTGAAGGCGTAGGGTCGAGAGAAAAACAACTATTTCATCTCAAATCCGAAAAGCATGGCGTTTTAATGGATAATATCGATCATACTCAGGAACGAATACTGGCTTTGTTGAATTTGTACATCGATTCTAAAAAGCCCCTTCCGGATCAATCGTCGGTCGAAATATTCGAGTCGTTCGAAAAAACCTAAGAGGGCGCCCTCGCTAGAACCACAAATTTCTAGAGTGATTCAGATTTAATATCTAACATTAATCTATGTTTTGTAAATGTGTTTTGGGCTATAGTTATACGAGATCCATAAAATAATAAGTAGTATCAACGCAATAGCCCTTGTGTTATAAGACCCAAAGCCTAATTTTTTTATACGAAATAGTTGATTGTGGAAAAACCTTGGTTGGCCCAATATCCTGGAAATACACCCGCGGAAATCAACGCCGATGACTATACGTCCCTTGTTGAATTCTTCGAAAAAAAATCGGAGGAGTTCGCTGACCGACCGGCGTTTTCCAACTTCGGAACGACCTTAAGTTATTCCCAACTCGAAGAAAAAACCCGTTATTTCGCCAATTATTTGAGGTCTGACCTTGGGTTGAAGAAGGGTGGGCGCGTCGCTGTTATGATGCCCAATCTCCTACAAAATCCCATTGTTATATTCGGTGTTCTCAGAGCGGGACTTATCGTCGTCAACACAAATCCTCTTTACACCGCCCGGGAACTCAAACACCAGCTCAATGATTCAGGCGCCGGTACTATTGTTATTCTGGAGAATTTTGCGCATGTCTTAGAGAGTATCTTATCGGAAACCCAGGTCGAAAATGTAATGATTACGCGTATGGGTGACGCCTTGGCTTTCCCTAAGGCTACGGTCATGAATCTGGTGGTAAAACATGTTAAGAAAATGGTGCCCTATTACCGAATAACCGGCGCAACATCTTTCAAAGCCGCCCTAAAATCAGGATCCGGATACGGCTACGAATCAGTTGAAATGAAACCCGATGATATTGCGTTTTTACAATATACAGGTGGTACTACGGGTGCGTCGAAAGGGGCGATGCTTAGCCATAAGAATCTGCTTGTCAATATGCGGCAGGCTATAACGTGGATTATGAATACGTCATCACTGGGCCGTGAACTTAGAATGGGTCATGAAATCATCATAACCGCTTTGCCGCTCTATCATATTTTTTCATTGACCGCCAATTGCCTGTGCTTCATGAGTATAGGAGGACTCAATCACCTGATCACCAATCCCAGAGACCTTCCCAATTTTGTCAAAGAACTCAAGAAAATTTCTTTTACCTGTATGACCGGCGTTAATACGCTGTTTAATGGTTTACTCAATGCGCCCGGATTTGACCAAGTGGATTTTTCCTCGTTAAAGATTGTTCTGGGTGGCGGAATGGCGGTACAAAAAAAGGTGGCTAAGCGTTGGAAGTCAGTAACCGGCGCGACCCTCATTGAAGCCTATGGTTTAACCGAAACATCGCCGGCGGTTTGTATTAACCCTATGAATTTAAAAGAGTTTAATGGAAGTATTGGTTTTCCATTGCCGTCCACGGATTGCAAAATTACCGATGATGAGGGGAACGAATTGGGCTTTGGTCAGCCCGGAGAATTATGCGTGAAAGGCCCGCAAGTTATGCAGGGATACTGGAATCACCCGGAGGAATCCGCCGAAGTCCTTTCCGCTGACGGCTGGTTGCGTACCGGCGATATCGCGAAAATTGACGAACAAGGTACCGTGTATATCGTGGATCGGAAAAAAGATATGATTCTGGTCTCCGGTTTTAATGTTTATCCCAACGAAATAGAAGCCGTGGTAGCGGATCACCCCGGTGTTATTGAGTGTGGCGCTATCGGCATCGCCTGCGAAAACAGCGGCGAAAAAGTCAAAATCGTTGTCGTGAAAAAAGATCCAAATCTTGATGAAAAAACTTTACAGGAATATTGCGTTGCTAATCTGACTGGGTACAAAGTGCCTAAGTACATAGAGTTTAGAGACGAATTACCCAAAACCAACGTTGGAAAAATCCTGCGTCGAGCATTGCGTGAAACGGAGTGACTACTAATATGAAAGAAATCGTCATTGCAGGCTACTGCAGATCCCCTTTTACCCCGGCTCACAAAGGACAATTGACCCGAGTGCGACCGGATGATCTGGCCGCTCAAACGGTCAAAGGATTATTGGAAAAAATCCAGGTCCAAGCCAGTGATATAGAAGATCTGATTTTGGGGTGTGCATTTCCGGAAGCGGAGCAAGGTTTCAATATGGCGCGCTTGGTTGTATTTCTCGCTGGATTGCCTCAATCCGTGGCGGGAACCACCGTCAACCGGTTTTGTGGGTCCTCCATGCAGGCGATTCATATGGCGGCGGGCGCAATCCAAATGAATGCCGGAAAGGCTTTTATTTGTGCTGGTGTGGAGTCAATGACCCGAGTTCCAATGACGGGATTTAACCCAATGCCCAATCCAGGGCTTTATCAATCCTACCCGCAAGCCTACATGGGCATGGGCGATACCGCGGAAAATTTGGCCGAAAAGTATACTATCAGCCGCGAGCTGCAAGAAGCATTTACCATCGATAGTCAACAAAAGGCCTCCCAGGCTCAAACCGCGGGAAAGTTCAATGATGAAATCGTGACTATCGATTCGCACGACGGTAGCCGGATCAGTTTGGATGGTTGTATTCGACCTGAGACCACGAGTGCAGCCTTAGCCGACCTTAAACCTGCTTTTAGCCAAACCGGTACGGTGACCGCGGGCACATCATCGCCATTGACCGATGGCGCCGCCGCTGTTCTTGTGTGTAGCGAGCAGTATGCTAAAAGTGCCGGAATGCAACCCTTGGCCCGTATCAAAAGTATCGCCGTTGCTGGATGTGCTCCGGAGATTATGGGGATCGGTCCCGTCGCCGCTACTAAGAAAGCTTTGGAACGAGCGAATCTGAGTATGGACCAGATTAGTATTATTGAGCTCAACGAAGCCTTTGCATCGCAGTCCCTGGCCTGTATTCAGGATATGGGAATTGATACCGACAGAGTGAATCTTGATGGTGGGGCTATTGCACTAGGCCATCCATTGGGTGCTTCGGGCGCCAGAATTACCGGTAAAGCTGCTTCTTTACTAAACCGGGAAAACAAAAAATATGCATTGGCGAGCCAATGTATTGGAGGCGGTCAAGGCATCGCAACAATTTTGGAGGCCATTTGATGGCCATTGATAAAGCGGCTGTAATCGGCGCTGGTGTGATGGGCGCGAGTATCGCGGCGCATATTACCAATGCGGGTGTCCCGGTCGTTTTGCTGGATATTGTTCCCGACGGTGCAAGCAACCGCAACGTGATTGCCGAAGGCGCCGTAAAAAAATTATTCAAAGCCCAACCTGCGGCTTTTATGCACAAGAAAAATGCCAAATTGATTACTACTGGCAATATTGAAGATCATCTTGATCTTCTGGCCGATGCGGATTGGATCGTTGAGGTGGTCCTGGAACGGTTGGATATCAAACACAATGTCTACCGGAAAATCGATAGTGTGCGCAAAGTCGGCAGTATTGTTTCTTCCAATACCTCGACCATCCCACTGAGTGACTTAACTCAAGGCATGCCAATTGATTTTTGCCGTGATTTTTTGATCACGCATTTTTTCAACCCACCCCGTTACATGCGGCTTCTGGAATTGGTTGCGGGGAAACATACCAGCCCGGAAACTCTGGAAACGATTCGATCATTCTGTGACATCAATTTAGGCAAGGGTGTGATTGATTGTAAAGATACCCCTGGGTTTATAGGCAATAGAATCGGGATATTCTGGCTGCAATGCGGTGTAGTGGAAGCAATGGCCGGTGGATTGACGGTTGAAGAAGCCGACGCTGTTATGAGTAAACCGCTTGGAATTCCCAAAACGGGTGTTTTTGGTTTACTCGATTTGGTCGGCTTGGATTTGATGCCCCATATTAATGCGAGTATGGGCTCTAACCTTCCGGAAAGCGATGTATTTCACCGCATCAAAGAAATTCCGGAAATCATCGATAAAATGATTGCCGAGGGCTATACCGGCCGCAAAGGTAAGGGTGGTTTCTACCGGCTAAACAAGTCTGAAGGGAAAAAAATCAAAGAAGCCAAAAATCTGAGTACTGGAGAATACCACCCTAGCGCAAAGCCCCGGTTGGATAGTGTTAGCGCGGCAAAATCTAGCGGATTGCGCGGATTATTGGAATTTAATGACAAAACCGGACAGTACGCTTGGAGGGTGATCTCCCAAACGCTGAGCTATGCAGCCCACCATGCAATGGAAATCGGCCACGACATTGTCGCGATCGACGGCGCCATGAAGTCGGGTTATAACTGGAAATACGGCCCATTTGAATTGATTGACCAACTTGGCGTGGAGTGGTTCGTAAAGAAGCTTGAAGCCGAAAATATGCCGATTCCGGAAATGCTGCAATCCGGTCAATCCATGTATAAGGTTCACGAGGGGGATTTGCAATTCTTAGGCTTCGATAGCCAGTACCATACCGTCGAACGAGGCTCTGGCGTTTTATTGTTATCCGATATTAAACTACACAGCAAGCCTTTGGCGAAAAATGCATCGAGCAGCCTTTGGGATATTGGTGACGGTGTCGTGTGTCTCGAATTCACCAGCAAAATGAACTCGCTGGATCCGCAAATTATGGAAATGTTTGGAATAGCGATCAAACTGATTCCAGATAATTATAAAGCGCTCGTCATACACAATGAGGGTGAAAATTTTTGCGTCGGAGCAAATTTGGGTTTGATGTTATTTGGACTCAATATCGCCGCGTGGTCTGAGCTGGAAGGTTTGCTAAAACAAGGGCAAGATGTGTACAAAGCCCTCAAATACGCACCTTTCCCCGTCGTTGCCGCGCCATCGGCCATGGTCTTAGGTGGAGGCTGCGAGCTATTGATGCACTGTGACGCGGTTCAAGCCCATGCCGAATTGTACACAGGACTGGTCGAAGTCGGCGTCGGCATCATCCCGGGCTGGGGTGGTTGCAAGGAAATGTTGCGCCGATGGGCGGAAAATCCGAAACACCCAAAGGGGCCAATGCCGCCGGTCACTAAAGCATTCGAATTGATTGGAACCGCAACCGTATCGCGATCCGCCGCCGACGCTCGGGATATGCAGGTATTACGTCAGAGTGACGGTATTACCATGAATAAAGATCGATTATTGGCCGATGCCAAAGCAAAAGCCTTAGCGCTGTGCCAGGATTATACCCCACCCGAACCACCGGAATTTTCCTTACCCGGATTATCTGGGAAAACTTCCTTGGAAATGGCGGTTGCGGGGTTTCATAGCCAGGGAAAAGCCACTGATCACGATGTCGTTGTATCCAATGCCTTGGGCTATGTTTTGAGTGGTGGTAACACCGATCCCACCGAGACATTGTCGGAAGACGATATATTGACTTTGGAGCGGGAAGCTTTCATGGGATTGGTGCATCATCCGGATTCCATGGACCGCCTGGAACATATGTTGAACACGGGCAAACCGTTACGTAATTAGCATTGATGGTCACTATGCATCACCGGAGGAGAAACTAAAACATGGCAACCTATAAAGCGCCTTTAAGGGATATGCGGTTCGTGTACCACGAGTTGCTGAAAGATGAAGAGCTGGAACTGTTGCCGGGGATGGAAGATTTAACGCCGGATCTTGTTGACGCCGTCCTCGAAGAAGCGGCTAAAATCTGCGAAACGCTACTTTTCCCCTTAAACCGGACAGGCGACGAGGAAGGCTGTTTTTTCGAAAATGGCGAAGTCAAAACCCCGGATGGTTTTAAGGAGGCCTACGCGCAATACGTCGAAGGCGGTTGGCCGTCGCTTACGGCCGATCCGGATGATGGTGGGCAAGGGATGTTGAGCATTCACTATACACTGATCGGTGAAATGCTGTGTTCCAGCAATCTTTCCTTTGCCCTTTATCCGGAACTTACCCATGGCGCGTACAATGCGCTGAAACGGTTCGGCAGCGACGAACTCAAAAATACTTATCTTTCCAATATGGTGGAAGGCCGTTGGAGCGGCACCATGTGCCTTACGGAACCCCATAGCGGTACCGATTTAGGTTTGGTGCGAACTAAAGCGGTACTCGAAGAAGATGGAAGCTTTAAACTCAGCGGAACAAAAATTTTCATCTCCGCCGGAGAACACGATCTCACCGAAAATATAATCCATCTGGTACTGGCGCGCGCGCCGGATGCCCCTCCCGGTATTAAGGGGATTAGCCTGTTCTTAGTCCCGAAATACGTGGTCAATTTCGATGGGAGCTTGGGTGAAAGAAAGAATATTTACTGCGGCTCAATCGAGCATAAAATGGGAATCAAAGCCTCTTCAACCTGCACCATGAATCTGGAAAATGCGACAGGATACTTAGTCGGGACACTCCATAAGGGTATGCAGGCGATGTTTGTGATGATGAACAGCGCCCGTATCGGGGTCGGTATACAAGGCTTAGGAATGGCCGAGGTCGCCTATCAGGGAGCGGTGGAATATGCTCGCGACCGGATTCAAGGCCGTGCGCTAACCGGAGCGAAATATCCCGACAAAGCCGCCGACCCGATCATCGTTCATCCGGACGTTCGCCGTATGCTGCTGACTATGCGTGCGTATACCGAAGGCGGCCGTGCAATGAGCGCTTGGGTCGCCAGTTATCTGGATAAATCGGAACGGGAACCCGACCCTAAAAAACGCGAACAAGCGGAAGAATTTATAGCACTGCTAACCCCCGTGGTTAAAGCATTTTTTACCGATATCGGTACGGAAGTAGCGAATCTCGGCGTTCAGGTCTTTGGCGGTCACGGTTATATCCGTGAGAATGGAATGGAGCAATACGCCAGAGACGCCAGGATAGCCCAGATCTACGAAGGCACAAATGGCATTCAAGCTTTGGATCTGGTGGGTAGAAAACTGCCCCAGGGTACGGGCCGGTTATTACGCCGTTTTTTCCATCCGGTCGACGCATATATTAATGAAAACCTTCAAGACCAACAGCTCGAACCCTTTATTCTTCCCTTATCGAAGGCCTTTGGCCGGTTGCAGAAAGCAACAGGCGTTATAGCGCAAAGAGGCCTTGGTAATCCTGATGAAATAGGCGCCGCCGCGGTTGAATACCTTCGCCTATTCGGTTTGGTCGCCATGGCCTACATGTGGGTTAGAATGGCGCGGATCGCTCAAACCAAGCTGGAGACACCCGAAGCACGATTCTACCAGGCCAAGATCGATACGGCGCGATTTTATATGGAACACTTATTGCCGCAAACCAGCGCTTTGTTTTCCTCCATCATGGCCGGTTCAGGAACGATCATGAAATTTGATGAAGATGCCTTTTAGAGCAAAATAACAAATACAAATTGATTGTGAATCGTGTTGCGCTGGGGTAAAAAAAATTTTATTTTTCGTTTTAATCTTCGGGTTACTCACCACGGCGTTTTTCTTGGTGGGACCTATCCCCCAAGACCTCTCTTATCACCAGTTCGCCGACCAAAGATTGATTTGGGGTATCCCCAACTTTTTCAATGTTGTTTCTAATCTACCGTTTTTAATCGTCGGCCTTCAAGGGATCCGGTTTTGTCTAAAACAAAGACAATCGTCGGCCCTCCGCTCATGGCAAACGTTCTTTGTTGGCCTTTGTATGGTTGCTTTGGGTTCATCGTTCTATCATTGGTCGCCTAGCAGTAGTACTCTGGCCTGGGATCGACTTCCCATGACCATCAGTTTCATGGGGTTATTTATCGCTGTTTTATCGGAATCCATACACGATGATATTGAACGCCGCTATTTGACCGCCGTTATTTTGATAGGCATCGCCAGCGTATTTTACTGGCATTTCACCGATGATCTAAGATTTTATGCCGTGGTCCAATTCGGGCCGATGATCAGTGTTCCTATCGTATTATTGTTTTGTAAGAAGAGATATTCACACCGTCATTATTTGGGGTACGCGTTGATTTGGTATGGTTTAGCGAAACTTTGCGAAATATATGATCATGACATCTATCAAATGGGCAATCAGGTTCTATGCGGCCATTCACTCAAGCATTTGCTGGCGGGTGTGAGTGTGTATTGCGTGTATCGGATGTTGTGGGTGAGAAGACTGTTTTCTCAATCGGAAACGACTTCATTCCGCCAATGATTATTTGGGACTGGTAGACTAAAAAAAGAGGTCCAGACCCTATTATACTTACCCCCCCCGTACAATTCGTTACCCAAACTACCCCTGGACTTCAACTATCTGGATTTCCTCTAGTCCTGTATATATAATCATAGAGATGAATCCTAGGTCTCGTATTCTCATATCTGGTGCCGGTGTTGGTGGTCTGGCTTGTGCGATGTGGTTGAGTCGCAAAGGATTTCGACCGGTGATTGTCGAACAAGCTGACTCTATTCGCGCAGGTGGTTTTTTGGTATCTCTATCGCACCACGCCTATCATTTCGCGGAACAGTTGGGTGTGATGCCGCAATTGCGAGCACATGGCTGCGGCATCGACTCCTCAAGTTATCATGATAGCGTGGGGCGTACACTATTGAGTCTTCAATCCAGGGCGTTGTTTAGTGGCATGGATGTCATTCAGTTAATGCGTGACGATCTGGTGGCCATTCTCTATGAGCGCGCCAAGTCGGAAATCGATCTGCGTTTTGGTGATAGCATTCAGACGTTGAACGAAAATAGCGATTATATCGACGTCGGTTTTGCCAGCGGTCGGCACGAAAAATATGGTGTGGTGATTGGCGCCGATGGACTGCATTACATTGTTCGCAAGCTGGCCTTTGATGACTCGGACATTACCTATCACCACCTGAATCTCAATTGTGCTGCGTTTCGTTTACCTAATATATTGAATTTACGGAATAAATTTGAGACCCACATGCAGCGTGATCGTTATATGGCGGTGTTCAGTTCCGGCCACGGCGACCTTGGCGCGGTATTCGTATGGGCCTGCGATGAGCGTACCGTTACTTCCGGAGATGTGCGTCGTGAGATACTCCAGCAGGCGTTTAGCCGGGGAGATTCTTCGATTGAGACAGTGATTGAGCAGTGTCCTACGGATCATTCCATCTATATGGATTCATTGATGCAGGTTGAGGCCAAGCAGTGGTGTACCAAACGTGTGGTGATTATCGGTGATGCCGCGCACTGTCTTACATTGTTTTCGGGGCGTGGCGCGGGCGCCGCGTTTAATGGCGCCAGCCGTCTGGCTCAAGCTTTGGTGGAGCTTGAGCCGATCGATGCATTCGCGCGCTATCAGGCGGAGATGCACCCGGTGATTCGAGCTATTCAACCGGCGACGCGTAGGCCGTACGCTGGTACGTGCCGCGCAGCCGCATCAATCACTTTATTCGGGACAATGCCTTGCGTTTACTGCCGAATGCATTGTTCCATACCTACTTCAAGTTCAAATACTCGAATATATAGATCTCCGCGCATGCGCCTCATTACCTTTACCATGGATGTTGAGGATCCACGTCCCTTACCATAGATGCCTAAGCGCTATGATCGAATGACCCGCAAGGTATTGGGAATGCTTGATTCTCTGGCTATTCATGGGACCTTTTTTATCGTTGGGTCGCTGGCGAAACAGGATCCGGTATTGGTACGAGATATTGCAAATGCCGGGCATGAAGTGGCGTTGCATTCCATGGATCACATCCCGTTACCCAGGCAAAACCCAGATCAATTCCGCGCTGAAACTCTAGCTGCTCGGCAGTTGCTTCAAGACCAAAGTCACCAGGAAGTGCGCGGTTATCGTGCGCCGATTTTCTCATTAACGCGCGATAGTCTATGGGCTACCGATATTTTGCGGGAACTCGGTTTCCAGTATTCGTCTAGTGTGTTGCCGGCGAAGAATCCGTTCTTTGGCTTTCCAGGGGCGCCAACCGCGCCATTTCGCTGGCCGTCCGGGTTATTGGAGATTCCGGTACCGATTACGCGGCTGGGACCGTTAGTGTTGCCCTATCTTGGAGGCATCTATTTTCGTTACCTGCCGCAGTGCTTTATTAGGGCTCAATTGCGGCGTGCATCGGAATACGATGCCTTGTGGTTGTACAGCCATCCATACGATTTTGATTCGGAAGAACCCCTGTATCGCATCAAAAACTGTTCTTGGCTGGTGAGTTTGTTGTTGTGGTTCCGGCGCGCTGGAACTTTGCAAAAGCTTGAGCGTTTATTAATAGACGATCCGAATATATCAGCAAGTGGACCATTCGCAACGGAGATTGCCTCCGGTGTCTATTCGGACGTAGCTACCTTTGTTCCTTAGTATGGAGCGAAGCAGATCGAACAGGGTTGTTGGCCAAATGAATTTGATCGTCCAGGTTAAGCGCTCAAATAATCAACGGCGCAACCAGTGGGCCTATTCGATTTGCGAGCGGCACGGGTAGACGCCGCCAGATTTTAATCAAGGTTTTGAATGTTGGATTGTTAGGATTGATATCAGGCGTCTTGCGATCGCTAATCAATCGCGTTTGATAGTGTAACGGTTTCGGCTTGAAACCCATGTTCTTTTTGAACGAATAAGCGCTGGTGCCTTTCATGCTGCGACCAAAATCAAAGCTTTTGTAGCCCGTTCAACCGCATGTCGCATTAGTGCCCAATACATAAACGGAAAAGCATTGGTGAGTCGTGCAGCGGGTAGGCCACCGCCGTAGAAAGGCAATACTTCATCGCGAAAATAGAAATTCAGCACCGAACTAACCGGCAGATCCTGGTGGCAAACCGTCAAGACATCCGCGCGGTCCGCAAAAATATCTAGAAGGGTTTGGTAATAGCTGGCCGCGAAGGCCGGTGACCCCAAATTACGCATACTGGTGGAATAGAGCTTGAAAAATGGCTTTATCTGGCTGGAAAATTCGATACCCAGATTTAACTTCATGGCCTTGCGGACTTCGGCACGTTGTTTACGCGGGACAAAGGCCAGTGTTTCCTCAGGGGGTTTTGGCAGCGCCTTGCGGAAGGTTGCATAAAGGTCGTTCTCCAGCCATTCGTCGTGTACGGTTTGCTGATTTCGACACTATACAAAGCCGACGCCGCGGCGCGTAGCTTCCTCAGCGGCGAGATCCATTAACCGGGTTCGAACATCTGCCTCCTGGGCGATGGGGCCACCGTAAACGCCAAGCGGTATCGAAATTAGTGCACTACCAAAAGGTCGACGTTGTACATGGAATAAAGGCAACAGACCACAGAAGCCAGCACCATCGGCGGCGTACAAATACACGGGTTCAAAGTGTGGAAAGCATCGAGTCATGACGTCACGCCACTCGAACAGGTGATAGAACGTCGCCTCAGGCAGAGTTTCGACGGCGTCGTTCCAGGCCAGGCGTTGGTTGTTCCCGAGTATGCCAAACTTCACTCCGGTTTCTCCATAACCATAACCAACGAAGCTCCAAATACCCGGGCTAGCCAACTATTTGTGGCTACCCGGTCCACCGCCAGCATCGGCAACGTAACAGCCTGATTACGACAATGCAGACCATTCTGTTTCGCAAACCCTTCCAGCTCGCTCATCGGGTGGATGTACTGTGGGAACTTAGGGGCGCCTCGCAGGCGATCTACAAGCTGGAAGAACACGGCCGCGTTGCGATGTAATAGCGATTGTCCGTGGCGCCAGAATAATACGAGCTGCCCACCAGGTTTGAGTATCCGGGCGATTTCCCGCACGAATCGTTGGGTATCCGTCTTAGTTTGCTGATTCAGAAATTGACAGTTGATAATTTGTCCGATACTTTGGTCGGCGAACGGTAGCCTGAAACCATCTCCACGGATGACAGGCAGACCATTCTGGTTTGCATCCAAACAGGCTTGGGTATTGAAATCGACGCCCACGACGGCAACATCCCAAGCCAGCATTGGCTCGATCATCAATCCGGAACCACAAGCCACGTCGACGATGGGGCTGGGCTGGTGGCGTAGATAAGACAATACTTGCCGTTGCTCGCGTCGAAAAAAAAATTGAATTTGATAGCCGTTGGCCCCGGCGCCTCTTTGTCCAAAGCGGTGACGAATATGACCGTAGAGCTTGTCGATATTTTTATCAGCCATCTATTAAATTACTATTCATTCAGCCAGTGTGTCCGAATCGAGGTAGCGCCAAACAGAAACCAGTAAAAAAAACAGGAACGGAAAAATAATCAAATTAATGCGCACAAAAATACTAATGGCCACCGCCAACTATAGCGATATCCCCATCCCAGCCAAAATGGTTGCTAGGCCCGCCTCACCGATCCCAAGACCACCGATGGTCTGAATAGGGATTACGGCGATAAAATTATACGCGGCACTGGCGGCTATTGCCTCGCTCAGTACGAGTGGCGCCGATACCGCCGAAAACAATAGTGTGATTGCTGTCAGGGTACATAGCCACTTCAATGAAGTTAGTACTAAGCCTTACGGTTGAGGCCCGCTTTGCAGCTGTGTCGACGCCAGACCCGAGCCTGCAATACGATACGAAGCAGAGATCGGCGTCGTGTCCGGCGTTCGGGAACACCTTTGTGCATCAGGAATGACGCCAATACGCTCAGAACTTGCTCTTGGTATAAAACACATAATAGAGCACAGCTAACGACGCCGAGGGACACCAACGCCGATAATAATGGCGGCAATATCTGAATGGCTATGAACAGCGCGGCCATAAAAAGGCTGCCCAACACTACGATATCGAACAAACGCTGCGAGATAATACTCATTACAGCCGCGCCGCGTTTCTGAGCTAACAGTTTCTCCAGCACCACAACAGCGGCAAACTCACCCAGGCGGGCCGGTAGCAGCACATTCAATACCGAATACCAAGCATTAGCGAGCAGTGCGTCAGTCATCTTGGGTTGGCCGCTGCAAAATAGTCGAATGCGCTGTGCGGTCATTACACCTTCGCCAAGTAATAGGCCCATCGCCAGCAATAGAAATTCGATGCGAATCCGCGCGAGCATGGCGACAAAGCGTGGAATGTCGAGTTGGGAGACAACCAGTGCCAGCAATAGCAAGCTGAAAGATGACGCGACCAGCCATAAGCGAGCCGAACCCATCTTGATACTGGAAAACAGATTCACCGAGCTGTGATAGCCGGCCAGTGAGGTTTCCAGTGGCGACGAATTATTCCGTGTATGACCCATCCCCAGCCCATCGAATACAGTGGCACTAATGGCAGGTTGTAACGCGTGACACTGGCCGAGATCGCAGCATACATTGCCACCATAAGCCAGGCTGGCAGGCTGATCAGCAACAAATGATAGCGACCTTCGCGGAGGCACTGGATCAGAAGCGCGGCATAGGCGAAGAAGCCAATGATGCCCAGTACTTGCGCACAAATAAGCCACGCCAGATCAGTGCCATGGATACTATCGTGTGCTTAATCGGATTGCCAAGGATTTCGGTGCGCAGCCAATACCCGACGATTTCTTCGCGAGGCCTACGGGCCAATTCCGGTTCCAGAATTTCAGGTACCGCGATGGAGAAAAAGGACCCCTCCGATCTAGTTATCAATCGTTGGTAGCTGTTCTTGGGCAATAAATATTTGGCGAGCTTGTCACCGAAATCAGGAACCCAATAAATTAACGAGGCTCCCCATTCGCTTGGTGTCATCCGGTTATAGGAAAGCCGATACGCCAAAATAGTCTCCGCGTAACCGCCACCGGTTAACGACCAGCTATCTAATTGTTGATGATTACGCCACATCCAGGGGCTTATGGTAAAGCTAAACGCGATTGCTCCAATCAATATCGCGGTTATGCCTCCAGAATTTTTCCGGAATACCAGTAAACCTATGCTGATAGTCGCAATCGTCAGCGACAGGTAAAGGTATTCCGGTCGTATCAAGGTAAGCAGCCCAAGCGACAGTCCAATCAGTGCCGCCCACCGTTTGCGGCGCTGGCGTAGGTAGAGTAGGAGCCCTATTTGCAAGCTGATACAGCCAGGAAAAATTAATACTTCGGTCAGGATGCGTTGCGCGTAGCTGGTATAAGCCATCGACAGCAATGCACAGAGCACCGCCAGGATCGCCTGACCACGATGATCGAACAACAGACGTACTAGTAGCCACAGCAATAGGGTGGTCAACCAGACAATCAGATATTGGGCCGCTACCAGGGTTTGATAGTGCAGCGGGCAGGTTTTTTCGAGAAGTGGGTCGGAACGCGCACAGGCCAGGCTGTCGGCGAGTTTTTGGTCAAGGATAACGAGTGCGGCGACAAACATCGGGTACAGCGGTGCATTGGCATTTCCGGGCACAATGGTTCGCGACCCGTCCTCGGGCGTCAGACCAAACACGCCGTATTGAGCCAGATGCAACACATAGTCGGTATAGCGTAGCGCATCATTGTGCGGACGCCTAGTCTCAGGCGACAGAAAAAACAGAACACATAGCAGCAACGCCAAGAGCAATCCAGCGTTACGTATTTCATGTTTACGGAAGGTCACTAGTCGAGCAGGGTATGCAAGGCCGTACGCGGCTGGTTGTCGATATCAAACCCGATGGCGGATAATGATAGTTGCAGACCAATGATAATTGGCAAGGCAGCCAACATCACAGTACCCGCGGTGGCCCCTATGCCGGTGACGGCGCTTTCATGCCAGCTGCTGATTCCGAACCAGGTCCCGAAGATAAGAAGTAGCGGTCCGAGAAACCATTCGATAGAAGCAAGGTGAAAGTCACGCAGAAAATAGTTGTAAAAGATGCGCACGGAAAAATTACGTAGGTGTTTAATCGCAAAGAGTGGAATGACCTTGCTCACACGCAACTGGCTTTGCTCGTCCCGATAAACCGCGCGTTCGGGTATGTCTTGAACCACACCACGTAATGTAGACAGATGGAAGAGCATATCACTTTCAAATAAGTAGCCCCTGTGTAGCTTATACAGCGGTAGTAAACACAATACACGGGCATGAATTGCGGTGTAGCCGTTGGTGGGGTCGAAGTTGCGCCAGTAGCCTGTCGATAGCATGCTCAGGAACGACAAGGCTGCATTGCCAAACACACGACGCTTGGGCATGCGATCCAGATTATGCAGCAAAAAAACCGATTGCCTTTCGTGTAATCGGCATGTCCCAAAACAATAGGGCGCACAAAGCGCATGATCGATTCCGGATTCATTTGGCCATCGCCGTCGATTTTTACCACGATGTCGGCATTGTCATGCATTGCCTGCCGATAACCCGTTACCATCGCACCGCCGACGCCTTGATTGCTTTTGTGGCGCAATACCAACACACGCTTATCACTGCAATTTTCTTCGATATAGTCACCGGTCTGATCGGGACATGCGTCATCCACGCAGTAGATTCGAGTGACCGAATCCGGAATACGGGCAAGAGTGCCCATGATCTTGTTACGTTCGCGGTAACAGGGTACGACAACGACAATGTTCAAGTCCGACATTAAGAGACCTTTACAAATTCGCAGATACGAAACAGATGGGGTGGCACCACAAACGGCAGATTTCGTCGGCGCAGGGCGCGAAAACCACAGTTGCCAATTTTTTCGATAAGTTTGTCGATATTGGTGTGGTGATAATCGCCTTTGTCGCCGAAACCAGCGATTATTCGATCGATTTGGTAGACAAAATTCTCCCTAGGCCTTGAAACGATAAAGCGCCCGCCATCACGTAGCTTATCGGAAAACAGGGTCAGCCAGGGATCTAGGTCAGTGATGTGCTTCAATACATCGGCAGCGACGATGAGGTCGACGCTTTGGTCGTCGAGTTCCTCGACATTGCTAATAAATTGAGCTTTTAGGCTGCGGTTTTCGTTCAGACGATCAGCGTATTCGGGAAAGATATCGATGGCAGACACAGTACTTGCGGAGCGATTCATCTCCCGCAGGAATACGCCCGAACCACAACCAATTTCCAATATCGGTGTAGAGGCTTTTTGCGCCAATTGCACGATAATTTCGTAACGTTTCCACATTAACTAGGGTATAAGCAGGTTGGGATGTAGGTAGGACGGGATAGCCATCTCGTCCAAATCCTCCGGATCGACGCGTGCCACAGTATTGTTCTGCATTTCCTGTTTGGTTACTCTGAGAATCACACAATCTCCTAATAAGCCCTATTAGCAGCTAGCGAAGTTTAACATCATATGGGTGATGGTGGTTATGCTTAGCCCAGGGCTATCGCATTAAAAAGGACTAGACATTTCGACTGATCTTTGGTAACTCGTCAGTCACGAGTTCTATCCGATTTGACGTAACTATTCAGGCCCTGAATTCATTTTTTCGATGTGTCACCTCGACCAACGGAAGAAAGTCTTATCACCCATTGATAGCTCTGCGCTTTAAGATTGCCCACTGGTGTTCATAAAAGATGAGTAGTGTAGAAAATAGAAATCGATAATTACGACTAGACATTTGCTAAAAAAACACGGATCCTTCTTTTCTTTGTAGAAGTACAGATGGAAGGAGGAGACCCCGTGCAACAGTATATTTCTCAGAGTTTAGAAAGCTTTCAAAGCGTTTTTTCCAGATCGAGTACTTGGTTGTTGTTCTGCGCCATTGTGATTGGATTTATGGGGGCAGGAGAAATGATCGGCGTGACGTCGTTGTGTCGTTTCTGGCTATTAGATGAACTTGGTTATTACCGCTTGCTCCGTTTTTTTAGATCCAAAGCGTATGTCTATGGGGCGTTGCTCGATGCTTGGCAAGATTTTGTGAATCGCCAAGGAAAATCCGTTGAAGTAGCTGGACGAGCGATACTTCTGGGTGACCATACCGCGGTGATCAAAGATGGACGCAAGATGCCCGGCGTGGTATCGATGCACGAGTCATCGGAGACGCAAACGAAACCCGGCTATTTTCGGGCCCAATGTTGGGGCAGCATTGGCATCTTGATCGGGTCGTTATCCGCTTGTTTTTGTTGTCCTTTGCAGCTTCAAATTCATCAGGGATGGGCGCATTTAGGGTTGAACGACGAGCGCGATAATCCATGTCGGATCAAGCTCACCGATCGCTTGGTGGCCATGGCGATTCATTTTGCGGTGACGAATCACTGTCTGTGTTATTTGGTGTTGGATGCCTTTTTTTCAACCGGGGGCGTATTTCGAGCTTGCCACTATTATTCAATCCAGCATCAGACGCGGTGGGTTGAGGTGCTGGTCAAAGCCAAAAACAGCTATGTGGGTTATTTTCCCGCCCCGCCGAAACCCGCCTCTCGACCCGGACCTCAGCCGCTCTATGGCGAGAAAGTGTGTTTAAGAGAATGCTTCGACCACCTTCATTTGTTTGAGACGGTGACCTGTCAAGTCTACGGTAAAACCGAATCCATCCGGGTTATGACGCTTACACTGTTATGGCGGCCCATCGCTGATCAGGTGTTATTTATTCTCGCCGTCACCTCAAAAGGCCCAATGGTTCTAATGAGTTCCGATTTAACGCTGTCAGCCATTGATGCCGTTGAACTGTATTGTGCTAGAACCCGCATTGAAATCATGTTCGCGATGTTAAAGCATGTGATCGGCGCCTTTAAATTTCGTTTTTGGACTAAAAAATTGCCAAAACATTCTAGACGCCCCTTTTCCAATCGTCTTCTCAAAGCCCCACAGCCCCAGGATATTCATACCGTTCAAGCGTGCTGGCGAGCCTATGAAATCTTCGTGCTCTGTGCCTCCATTGCCTTGGGGTTAATGCAATTGATTGCGCTCCAGTATCAAGATACGATTTGGTCTGAGCACTCGCTTTATCTTCGCACTCAATCGCGTGATTTGCCATCGGAGAAAACCGTCAAGCAAATTTTAGCGCCATTGTTCCTCAAACAATTCTTTCGACTTGAGGAAAATGGCATGATTCAACAGATCCGTGCCCGCTTGATGGCTGTTTCCGATGAAATAGATGACGATTAAACTGAATGAGGCGTTCTATGCTCTAATTCTCTGCGATCTTCAAAATTTTTCATCAAACATACTACGATGGAGAGGGTAGTTTTGCCCCGCTTTTCTCGCTGTTAACTCACGACTGCCGAGTTTGGTAAATAGGGATGGGTAATTATCTTATCGGAGAACTACCCATGAACGAAGTTGCTCATCCGCTATCGATTGCCGCCTGTTTTGGCGATCTGGAAGACCCTCGCATAGAGCGCCAAAAGCGACATAAAGCGGTCGATATTATCACCCTCTCAATCTGCGCCATGCTGTGTGGCGCGGAGGCGTGGACCGAGGTCGAGCTGTTCGGCAAGGCGAAGCAGGAATGGCTCGGGACATTTCTAGAGCTACCCAATGGTATCCCCTCCCACGACACCTTTGGGCGCTTTTTTGCGCGGTTGAATCCCGAAGGATTTCAGACCGCATTTTTACGGTGGGTTGAAAGTATACGGCAGACGATGCCAGGTGAGGTGATCGCCGTTGATGGCAAATGCGTACGCCGCTCCCACGACGAGGGCCAGGGTAAAACGGCGATCCAGATAGTCAGTGCGTGGGCGTGTGAGAATCGGTTGGTCCTCGGGCAAATCAAAACCGATCAAAAATCAAATGAAATCACCGCTATTCCAGAATTGTTGCAGGTTCTTCAAATCAACGGCTGCATTGTGACGATTGATGCGGCGGGCTGTCAAAAGAATATCGCCGCACAAATTCGCCAGCACGGAGCCGATTATGTCCTGGCGTTGAAAGGCAATCAAGGTAAACTCCGCGAACAGGTCGAGGACTATTTTGATACTGCCACTCAACACGATTTTGACGGTATTTGTTACGACTTTGTTGAGACCCTAGATCCGGGCCATGGTCGCATTGAGGTCAGGCGTCATTGGGTGGTCGAGGCGCCGAACGATCTTCACAATAAAGATCAATGGAAAGACTTTGTCCTGATCGGTATGATGGAATCAGAGCGCCACATCAAAGGTGAGGTCACCCTTGAACGGCGTTATTACATTGCCAGTCTTGGTTTCTGTGCAAAACGATTTGCCAAAGCGGTACGCGCGCACTGGGGCATCGAGAATCGCCTCCATTGGTGTCTTGATGTTGGGTTTCGAGAAGACGAATGCCGCGTACGCCAGGGCTATGCTTCGGAGAATTTCGCTGTGCTCCGTCACATCGCGATGAATCTTCTCAAACAAGAGCAAAGTTATAAAGGTGGCACAAAGGCCAAACGGCTCCGCGCCGGCTGGGATAATGCCTATCTGCTAAAGCTCCTTGGAGCCTGATATTTTAATGCGATTGCCCTGATGCTTAGCCTCTTCCAATACAAAATGAGCCTGAAATAGCGTTTGGATGCTACCGATGGCGCCATATTGCCTTTGCGACAGGTTTCGATCACGCTGGCCAACAGTGAAAATACACGGGTGCCTTCCGGCGTTCTCGTGCCATAGCAAATACGCCGAGCAATCACCCAATGGCGTAACGCGCGCTCGGCTTCATTATTGGTCAAGGGTAGCCAGGGGAATTTCAATACTATCCAAATGGTGTCCCAATCATTGAGAAATTCGCGCGCAAGTTCGCAGGTCTTTTTATGAGGACAGTCCCGGTACTGTTCGCAGAGCCTCTTGAATTGAGCCAGTTGCGTGGCATATTGTGGTTGTAAATTCACAGGCGGACCGTCGCGTGCCCTGTGCACGGCCTTCTGGAGTTCTTGCAGCAAGGTTTTAGCCGCGCGACCAAAGGGTTGAGCGTAGTCGTGGCCCAGGCTTTTCGCCAGACCTTGTGCTTTGCGCATCAAATGAGCCCAACATCGTAAACGCTTGAGGAACTCTCGGTAGACCGTGTAGCCATCGCTCACCTGCCTGCTGCAGGCAGGTCAACCAACCGGCAAATTCAGTGCCAACAGGTTTTGTATGATTTCTTTGCTGCGACGGCCCACCACATAGAGCGTCACGGTCGATGAGCTGAAGACCCACAGCCAAAGAAGCTGGGCGGATTCTTTCCAGGTGGTTTCATCCGCATGCAATAAGTCAGCCTGGTTGACCTCATCGGCCAGCTGTTCTTCGAGCGGAGCCACCGCGCGTCCCGCTTCGTGGATACATTGGTTGATGGTACTGGTGCTCAAGTACACACCGAACCAATGATTCAGAAATTCCTGTATCAATGCCCGCGAGCTATGCATGCGCAGCGACAAACAAACAATCAGAGTGGCCAGAGTCGGGCCGATCAGCCGCCATTCGGTCAATGCGGCTTTCCATTCCGTTTCGTCCGCGCATCGGCCTAGCTCCGTACGGTTCACATGACCGCAGTCGCAGTCAATATCGCCGTAAATATTCAACACATGAGTCACTTCAAGGCCGATTAATACATTCGTGTTACGAACCAGATCCAGAACATAGCAGCCATTCCGTGCCACAAAGCGTTCTGGCTCCAATGGGCGACTACAGGCGCCGCACTGTTCCGGGTAATGCGGTACTCGACCGGTAATCGGCAAATCCACAGTTTGACCATGACCCGCCATTCCCGGTTTCCGCCCGGGCTTGCCCTGATTCTCCCACTCCGTTGTGACCACCTTTCTAGGTTTGCTTGCGCTAGGTTCGCCTTCGTCAGTATCCTGGTCAAACTGAAGCTTGTGCTTATTCTCCGAGTTATCGGTTTCTGCTGACGTCTGCCACGGCGTTTCACTGCTGGGTGGCCGTGAACTGTTCTGTGAGTTCTGATTCAGACGATCATGCGCCTCAATAAGATCGGCAACCAATTTCAAAATCAACGCCTTCCCTTCATTCCATGACAGCGAATCAATAGTGCTGGCATTAAGCTGTTGAAGGTCCTGTCGACTCAGTTGCATGATTGTTGATTAACCATCTATGGGTGACCCCGATGGTTAATATTTTTTCACAATTTGAAGCCAATGTTTACAATTTTTTCTAGAGGTCTAAACGGTTACCCCCGGAAAGCTTATAGAATTGTACGAGTATATCTTTGGGTAACGCATAATGAAAAAGAGGGAATAAAACAAGTATACAGATATAAATTAATAAAGAATAAATCCAATTTTTATTTTGGGAGTCGTGTATACGGGACCACAATCCATGCAAATGAATAGAAGGAAGTGTTCTTTCTTCTACAATGTAAAAACCACTGTTTTCAACTAACGCACGTAAATTTTTCCTATTAAAATAAAAAAGGTGTGGGCTTTCGTAATTCTTCTGCCACATTCGTTCAAACATCTTAATACTACCAATTTTGCATAATATGCTAGAAAATCGGTAAAATATTCCATCTGTGTTGGGAAGATTCAATAACAATACTCCATTTTTATTTAGATGATGTTTGACGTTTGAAAGCGTTTCACGTGGGTCTGGTAGGTGTTCAAATACATCATTGAAAGAAATAACATCAAATTTTTCACTATGCTTTATACAATCAGGAAAATACCCATTACGAATATTTAAACCATTACTTATGGCATTTTTTGCTATATCAATATTGGGGTCAACACCTACAGCAGACATATCAGCTGCCAAAGCCTCTTGCATGAACCAACCCGCTGCACAACCAACATCAAGGATAGAAATATTTTTATCACATAGGTCTTTTATTTTTGATATCAATATTTTTGAACTTTCCGTACGAATCGGTGCCATTGCGTTCTCCGACAATTCGTTCCAGCTGAGTAAGCCTATATATAAATTCACCTCCTTATTCAGCGTTGACATTTCAAGTTTGCAATTTGGGCATTTATATACCCAATCAACTAGAGAGGAGACTGTTTTATGGCCACAATTAATGCATGCTTTCATAAAATGACCGTTTCAAAAAGTACCAGCAAATTGCTATACATTCGCTAAAGAAGTAGTACGATGTGGTTAGCGAATGTATATTAGGTATCCATTGAGTAACCACCGTATGATTTTCTATATATACAGATCTAAATCGTGTTGGTGCTTTTACGATTTTAAATCCGTACTTCTCAAATACAAGCGATGCTCTAAACATATGAATTGCATCTGTCAGTAACAAAATTTTATTGACCCCGTTTTTAAGTAGTATTGGAGCAGAATGCGCGGCGTTTTCCCATGTGTTTTTGCTATCTGTTTCCAACCAGATTGTATCAATAACAAATCGACGTTTGAGTTCGTAAGCCATTAGTTCAGCTTCTGAAATAGTTTCTCCTTTAGGACTTCCGCCACTAATTAATACAGGCAATTTAGTCGCTTGATGGATATCAGCAGCATATACTAACCTACCAAACGAGCATTCTGAGACTATATCGGAGCCATATTCAGGTGCGCTAGGATATCGCCCACAGCCAAGTACTACAATCGCATCAGCTGACGCCAAATCTCTAATATTTAAAACATGATCAGGCTCGAGAATACTAGTTATATTGTAAGTTACAAAAGGCGTGCTAAATAAATAAGAAAAAAATAAAAAAATACCAAATAAAAACATTATCATATGGCTTTTCTTAAAAAAATATATAACTATTATATTAAGAATAATTATGAGGGTAGGTGGTACTAACAATGCTTTTATGAAAAAGAGACTATCGTTTCCATAGTTTGTATTGTAACCGTTCACACGTTTAAAAAAAATAATAAACAACGAGTTTGAGTTGTGAAAATATATTGCGCGTAACCCACCTTCCGCGCCGAACCCTTCAAGGAGACAGATTAGACATTTAAGGTGGAAGAATCTATTGTGAACTCCCCTTAAACCAAAAGCGCCTCGGTGGATGATTGAACGAAACGGCCGAAGCGCAGAGGAGTTTACAATGACGATGATGCATCATTCAATGATCCAGAGCAAGGCAGATATACTCGAAGAAGTGAATGCGCTATTGCAAATGGTGGAATGGCATACGGTCCGGAGAAGCGACGCATGTATTGGAAAAATCACTGTTTCAAAGGGTACTCAAATTGGGGCACCTATTGATGAGCCTATTTTTCGAGATTTAAGGTGATGGGGGGTCACTGTGCAACTGGTTGACGATCACGAAGTACGGCGACTCGAAAAACCTCGGAAACGCGGTTATCTCTCCGTGTTTGGCGAGCATGAATTAATCAGAATGGTTTATGGCAGCCGAGAAACGCAGCGTATCGAATACGCCACATTAGACCATCGTCTACAGCTACCGGAAAGTAAATTTTCCTATTTAGTACAGGATTGGTCACAATCGTTAGCAGTAGAAATGTCCTATTCACAATTCTACGCTGTCATGAACAACGTGTTAAACCTGGAGATTAGGGTGTCGTCTCTTGAACGCATGACCCGCCACTATTCCAGCGATGCGGAAAGTTACTGGGATAATTCAACCGCCACCCCGGCGCCACAAGGGCAGTTTGTTATGGCGACTGCGGACGGCAAGGGTATTCCCATCCACAAAGCCTCGAACGATGTGCCCATTGCCGACCATGACCCCAGCCAAAAACCCAAATCGGATCGCAAAAAGATGGCTTTGCTGGGTGCGGTGTACGACAACTAGCCTGACATATAGGGTCCTTGAAAAGGGCCTGCCATTCCCAGCGGACAGCGCCTTGCATTGACGCTTTTGTGAGGCTCTGAACCCGTCAATATAATCTTGAAGGAGTACTACAAAGCCACCTTCGCTGAATGTATCTCGCTGATTGGGTTTAGGTATGCCATTCTTGTCGAGAATGGGGTTTTTTCTCAATGTCTAACCCTTTGCTAACCCGACTACCCGGCTTTAATTTCGCAGAGTAGTCGTACATCACCACGTCGTAACAGTTCGCCACGAGAAAACCCATAGCTCGGACTACTCACGGTCGCGGGCAGAAGTATCGGACAAGAATTGTCTTCTTCGATCAAGAGAGTTTTGTTGACCGGAATATTTCGAAATGTTTGCCGCCTGAATCCTCCAGGCCAGACAATATGTAATTCATCGATCAAGGCACTTTTTTTAAGCCCAAACTGCGCTAAGAGTGGATTCTTTCCAAAGCCACCTCCGGTACCGATTTCACGAACAATTTGATGTTGACCGATGACGACGGTAATCCTTGCTCCGACACCGTGGGAATTGGATTCTTTCCCGCGTAGGACTACTTTAAGATAATTCCCAGTATCCCGGCTCGCGTCAGTATCGTTCCATAACAGCGCATTTTGCCAGGTATCGACCATCCATGCGCCGCCCAAGCTGTTGTGCAGGTCCTGCCAACCATCACCATCAAGGTCGGCGAAGGAAACTCCGTGTCCTTTTTGCAGGAAACCGGAATGTGTCAGACGGGTAGCGTCCCAGAATGTGCCGTCGCCCGCATTTAGAAAAAGACGGTTGGGTTCCAGTTGCTCCAACGGTGGACCACCCGTACCAAGATAAAAGTCAGGATAACCATCGTTGTTAATATCCCCCCAGTTGGCGCCCATCGCGGACGCGGCGATACGTAAGCCCGCTGCCTCCGTTACATCGACAAAATAACCACGGCCGTCACCTTTAAATAGATGCATGGTTTGACTCAACGCGGGTTTCTGACGGGTGATTAGATATTTAGCCACCAATTCGGTAGGTGCGTTACTGGGTACCAGCAGGTCCAAGTGACTATCGTTGTCATAATCGAAAAACCAACCTGAAAATGATGACCATGGCGCGGTTACACCACTTTCTCGAGCTTGATCGACAAAGGTTCCATCGCCTTGATTGATGTATAGATGATTGAAACCAAAATAGGTGGTGACATACAGATCAGGGTCTCCGTCTTCGTCAATATCCCCCCAGGTAGCGCCTAGATGACTATCGACACTGAATAAGCCTGCTTGCTCGGTGACATCTTCAAACGTACCGTTTCCGTTGTTACGATACAGCGCGTTACTGACACGGCCATAAAGGTTGGCGACCGCACCACCAGCGAAGGGTAAAGGAGTCGACATATTGGCCACGAACAAGTCAAGATCACCGTCGCTATCGTAGTCGGCGAAAGCGGCAACAAATCCCGCACCATCATTTCCAGTCCTTGATTCAACGGTGATATCGGTAAAATGACCCTCTCCATCGTTACGCAGCATGATGTTGGGCATTCGGCCATAAAAGGCATTTCGAGAAACGTACAGATCAAGATCGCCATCGTTATCGATATCCCCGGAGGCAATAATAAAACCATTTTTGATTCCCGCCAGTCCCGAAGCGGCGGTTCCGTCGACAAAACGCCGCTTGCCGATATTTTTATAATAACCCAGCGAGTAACCGGTACTAGCGGCGATGATATCGAGCCAACCGTCACCGTCCATATCGGCGACCAGAGCTCCACGGCCAAGATCCACTTTGGCCACACCGGCTTGGGCTGCGTTTTCATGGAGGCTAGGGATTAGGAGACCTATTGGCGCCTTACGAGAAGAATCATAAGAATTGATAGGGCTGGTTGTCGCCATCGTGGCGAGGTGCATCAGCCATTTCACTGACCAGGAAGGTTCCAATTCATGCGCTCGACTGAATAACCGCAAGGCGTCTCTTGCGGACTGCGGCTTGAAATGAGGACTAACGAGTGGATACCGGCAAAGCCCCGCCGTATTCGTGCAATTCTCAATTTCCCCTCGGCGCATCAGCAATAAACCCAGGTTTTTGATTAATTCGGTATCGTCGGGATGTTCAGCCAACAATTCACGGTAGAGCATTTCGGCTTTTTCCGTCTGATTGCTGTAAAAATAAAGCCGACTCAGCAGTTTTTTATCGCTGAAGTCGAGGTTGCCGTCGACTACGGACTGTTTTTGTTCCAGGTTAAAAATCGCGGACTTAAACGCATCGTCGCCTTGATGCAAATATAGCAACTGTAAGTTATCTACGACATAAGGAAAATTCCAACGAATCGAATCGATACCCAGTACGGCAACGGCCTGTACCGAACGCCAGAACAGACTGATAAAAATTACCGCGCCAAATACGGATAATACCGCTATGGACAAGGCTAGTCGGCGTTTGAGGAAGAATAGTAATTTCAACTTGAATCGGTAAATTCACTACAGCGGTAAGTTCTCCACTACCGCTTTTACATTGAACTATTCTTCGATAATTCGCAAGGTGACCGAATAGTCTCCGGGTGCGATGTTAACACCATCCACCCGAGGAGGGTTCAATGACAGAAGTTGCAATTGATATTTCTTTAGGGCCTTAATTTTCGGACCCCTTTCCGTATTGAGTTGAACCGTCATTGGGCTGCCTTCCGTATCGAAGATTTCCAATTCAACCCGCCCGTTGCCCGCCCACACGCAAGTCACGTTAATCGGACAACGGGAATCGCCAAGAATCGATGTGAACATGATGGTAAGCGCATCATCAAGCTTCGCCCGCTGGCCAACACGCAGGATAAAATCCTGATCAGAAAGTATTCTAAGCGAATCGCTCTGTACGGGAATTACTAAAGACAACGTAAAGATAAAAATATAAGGTAACTTCAGAACCCATCTGTACACAAATTGCCTCCTAGCTACGTCCGGTGGTAAAAGCTTAGGTTTGTACATGATGCTACTCAAATTCAGCCAAAAATTCATCAAAACCTTCGGTTTTCAACTGTTCAACCGGAATGAAACGCAGCGAAGCCGAATTGATGCAGTATCTAAGTCCCGTGGGCTCCGGGCCATCCTTGAAAAGATGACCTAGGTGGGAGTCGCCGTATTGACTGCGGATTTCGGTGCGCGGGAAAATCAGTTTGTAATCGGTTTTCTCTACGACGTGCCCTGATTTAAGGGTGCGCGTGAAACTTGGCCAACCCGTACCGGACTTGAACTTGTCCTTGGATGAAAACAAAGGTTCACCGCTGGCGATGTCAACGTATATCCCCTTGCGTTTTTCGTCCCAATACTCATTTTGGAACGGACGTTCGGTTGCCTCGTTCTGAGTAACCCGGTACTGGAGATCGCTCAATTTTTCGCGTAGTTGTTGCTCCGACGGTTTCGTGTACAAGCCCGATGATTGACCAGCAGAGGTCGCAATTGATAGATTTTGCTTTTTTGGCGATGTGGTTTTGGCGCCATCCGATTCGGCGGTTGTCACCAGCGTCAACAATACTAAAAATGAAAGCAATACCCAGACAATACTTTTTTTCATGATTCCTCGTTCTTTTATACAATACACTCCAAAAGACCATTCATTGGGTTTTTTTCTTTCACGGTCGGTTTGGAAAAAACCTTCTTCTGAAGTGTTTAGTTTACAATATACCTTTCAATAATTATTTAATCTATCGGTTTCCATGAACGACGCTGAACCCCCAAAACGAACAAACTTTGTTCGGCAAATCATCGATGAAGACCAGAAATCCGGTAAACATGATGGCCGTGTGGCAACCCGTTTTCCTCCGGAACCCAACGGGTATCTGCATATCGGGCATGCCAAGTCGATTGTGTTGAATTTTGGTATTGCCAAAGACTACAAGGGTACATGCAATCTACGTTTTGACGACACTAATCCCCATAAAGAGAACCTCAAGTTTGTTGAAGCTATCCAGCAAGATGTTCGATGGTTAGGATACGAGTGGAACGAGCGACTATTTTTTGCGTCGGATTATTTCGACCGGTTGTTTGATTTCGCCATCCGGCTCATAAAAAAAGGCAAGGCCTATGTGGATGATTTGAGCGCTGAACAAATTCGTGAATACCGCGGAACATTGACCAAGCCGGGTAAAAACAGCCCTTATCGGGATCGTTCCGTTGATGAAAATCTTAAGCTTTTCCAAGATATGAAATCCGGAGAATTCGCGGACGGTTCAAAAGTGTTGCGCGCAAAGATCGATATGGCTTCACCCAATATCAACCTTCGCGATCCGACCCTCTACCGAATTCGACACGGAATCATCCATCACCAAACCGGTGAGGTATGGTGTATTTATCCGATGTATGACTTCACCCATTGCTTATCCGACGCGCTCGAAGGTATTACCCATTCGATTTGCACATTGGAGTTCGAAGATCATAGGCCGTTATACGATTGGTTTTTGGACGAACTGGAAACGCCATGCCATCCTCAACAAATAGAGTTTTCAAGATTAAATCTGGAATACACCATCACCAGTAAGCGAAAACTCACCGAACTGGTTGACGAAGGTATTGTCGAGGGATGGGACGACCCGCGTATGCCGACAATCGCAGGCTTGCGCCGCCGTGGTTATACGCCCGAATCGATTCGTGATTTTTGTCACCGTATTGGTGTCACCAAATCCGATAATACGGTCGAAATGGCCCTGCTGGAGGATTGCATCCGCACCGACCTGAACGCAAAGGCGCCACGGCGTATGGCTGTATTGCATCCCTTAAAAGTTGTCATCACGAATTATCAGTCCGAACAAGTTGAAGCGATAGTCGCATCAAATCACCCGCAGGATGAAAGCATGGGTATCCGTTCGATTACTTTTTGCAACGAAATTTATATCGATCAAAATGATTTCAGGGAAACATCGCTTAAAAAATTCAAACGGCTCGTCTATGGTGGCGAGGTGCGCCTGCGAAATGCTTATGTGATTCGTTGCGATGAGATTATTAAAGATGAATCGGGCAACATCGTTGAGTTACGATGCAGTTACGATCCGGATACCCTGGGGAAAAAGCCGGAAGGCCGAAAAGTTAAGGGTGTCATACACTGGGTGTCGGCGAAGCATGCCATGGAAGCGGAAGTACGCTTGTACGACCGATTATTTAACCACCCCATCCCCGACGCAGGAAAAGACGGCAAGGATTACAGAGAATACCTTAACCCCGACTCAGTTAGCATCTTAAACGATTGTTATCTCGAACCGGCTCTTGTTGATACCATAGTGGGCGACCGGATTCAGTTTGAGCGGGAAGGCTATTTTTGCCTCGACGCAATGTGTAGGGAGGGCAAGAAACCTGTTTTTAACCGAATAGCGACCTTACGCGATACTTGGGCGAAAATTAACAAATAACCTAACTGTTCAGGGGAGAGCTGAATAGTTACTAAATAACAAAAATTGAAAAAGTGGCTAACAATAATTTAGAAACAGTTGAATTAACCCCGAGTGGCGCTGCCAACGCAAGCGTGATCTGGCTGCATGGACTCGGTGCGGATGGACACGATTTTGAATCCATCGTGCCGCATCTGCGCCTTCCTGATACCCTCAAAGTACGATTCATTTTCCCCCATGCTCCCAAGCAACCGGTTACCGTGAATGGAGGCTATGTAATGCGGGCTTGGTACGATATTTACGAACAAGCGATAGAGCGGAAAGTAGACTTAGACGGTATACAGGCTTCTTCCAAGTATATTGAACGATTAATTGCCCGCGAAATCGATAAAGGAATTGCGCCTGCCCGTATTATTCTTGCCGGGTTCTCACAAGGCGGTGTGATTGCGTTGGAAACAGGACTTAGATATCAACCGAGGCTCGCCGGAATTGTTGCGCTATCCACCTATCTGGCTGATTCCAATCAAACGCCTCCAGACGCCATGTCCGTCTTCATGGGGCACGGATCGTTTGATCCGGTAGTACCCTTCAAGTTGGGACAACAAGCTCGGGATTTATTACAAAGCAATGGGCATATGGTGCAATGGCACAGCTACCCGATGGAGCATTCAGTGTGTATGGAAGAGATCGGTGAAATCGGAAAGTGGATGGTTGAACGGCTCGAATAAAGCATAAACCCAAAAAGTTCACGGTTACATTAAATATTAATGGTTTTGTTTTTTTAAATTATTTGAAAAAGAGCGTTGAATTTCTTATCCTAGGCCAGAGTTCTTTTCACGAATCATCCACGAATCATCCACGAATAGGAGGACGAATTATGATTGGAGCAGCAGCAGTATTTGCTTTAGCTACCGCAATTTGGTTTTTTAGAACCGCGCGTAAAGTTGGACGAGATGCCTGGGTATGGGCGTTTATCGGGTTTGCCTGTTTTCAAGGGTTTTTTGCCCTTTCGGCGAAAATCTTTGTGATACCCATGTCTTTGTTGATGCCCACAACCCACGATAATGATGCGACGCTTACAGCCCTCGTATGGATAGTTGCGCTTGCAATGAGTTGGTTTGCTTCGGTCGTTGTCCGGGCAAAATACTTAACAAAAAAAACAACTACCCAGGCGGAACAAAATGAATGAAGATACATTTAATATCGAAACCAGAAAATTTCTTAAAAAAGTAGGGATCACCTCGCAACGTGAAATCGAACACGCGGTTCTTAAAGCTATTGAGGATGGAACAATTAAAGGAACGGAGTCGGTGGACGTTAAAATTACCTTGGAAGCGCCTGCTCTCGGGGTCAACGAGTGCATTGAGGGGAAAATTGCTCTTGAGTAGTGTCGATGAAAACGCGCTGTATTTTATGAAGTCATAACATTCCCGCAATGCGGGAATGTTATGGCTCTTAGATTTTCCTCAACAAATTGATCGCGGTCTCGGCTAATTTCAACTAGAACAGAGTTGAAAAAAAGTCAGGTTATTTCTGGATGGCTCCTAAGTCGTATTTGATTTATCCTGGCCAAGGCACCGTTTAACCAACAACAAAAATTCCCTAAAATCGTCAACCACATAGTCTGGCTGATGGGGATGTTCCCTAGTCCCCGGGAAAATCTTGGAAATCCAATCGGGCTCCCACTGGGCGCCATTGTAAAAAATATTGGTAACCCCCGCGATTTTAGCCGCAACGGTGTCGGTGGTGCTGTCGCCCACATACCAGCAATGGAGTCCCGGGCTTTCACCCAGATTTTCGATGGCCTTTTGGATTGGATCGGGTGCGGGTTTACGTTTCTTGGCATCGTCGCCACCGACCACGGTACCAAAAAGATTAACCCAAGTCCCGCCCTCGATGAATTCGAGTTCGTGTTCGAGGAATTCACGATCGCGATTACTCAATACGCCAATTTTGATATCCATTTTGGATAACGACAAGAGCATATCCCGTACGCCGGTTTCAATTGGGTGGGCTTCCCCAAAATGATTTCGGTAGCAGTGGTTGAACGCAATGTGCGCGATGTGTTTGGCCTCTTCATCGCTGCCGAACAACACTTCGAAGATATCGGTTCGGGAAATCTTTCGTGCGGCTTTAACCTTGGGATGCAAGCGGCGGTAGTCTCGAACATACGCGACCAGTTTTGCGTCTTCCACGGTCTTGCTTGAAGCGGGATCGATAAGACGACCGATTAATTTCAGACCATCAAGTTGCGGCAAAAGATCGTCAACCGCGTGGTACATAGCATCGCGGGTGTCCACTAAGGTCGCGTGCCAATCAAATATTATAACTTTTGGGGGTTTGAGTGAATCCATTTGTTTATCCTAACCAATGGGGAACTATTCAGCATAATATCGCCACGGTTCAGATTGTCCCTGAAATTCGATAGTGTAAAGCGAAAAATGTGAGTTTACATGTGTATATGACTATCTTTTAACGAAGAAATAGCGAATTTCGGGAGTGAGCGGAATAGTTACAAATAAAATTACCGTTTGGTACGTATAAACTTTATAGGATTAATCTTTTTACCATGACGAAGTACTTCGAAATGAACGTGTGGTCCCGTAGAATGTCCGGTAGAACCCATTTTGGCAATGGTGTCGCCCTGGTTAACCCGATCTCCGGGAGATACTCTTAGCTCTTTGTTATGGGCGTAATGCGTTACATGGCCTCCTCCATGATCGATTGCGACCATGTTTCCGTAACCCCGGTATTTTCCCGACGACGTGACTAAGCCCGAGGCTACGGCAACCACATTGGATCCTTTTCGACCGGCAAAATCGATTCCATGATGAAACGCTCGACGTCCATTGAAAGGGTCGTTACGCCAACCGTAGTAGGATGATAACCACCCTTTAGTCAGTGGACGGCCCGCCGGATAGGCTTGTTTCCGGATCTCCCGATTAACCATGAGTTCGTCAAGGACGTTAAGTTTTATATCGCGATCCTGAATCTGAATCGATAAGTGGGTAACCTGATCCAGTAGGTTTTCGTAGGTTTGTGGCTGACTTAACTCCTTACATTAAGCCACCGGCTCTGCCGGTGCGATGCAAATAGGCTCTGCCGTTCCAGCGTAAAGATTTGTTAAATTCACTTGGTCATCCGTCAAGGTAATAAGAAGAATTGGATCACGCTGAAACATCGGAAAAAACAATAGATGGAACATTAAGGGATTAATATTCAGAGCAGTTTCAAAAATATGTTTCCAGTTTGATGTGGAATTATTTATTGAAAGTTATGCTAGTTCTTTGGGGTTGAGGATTCCACCTAAATATAAGCTCTTAGCCCCCTTCAAGGGGGCTTCCTCAAACCACCCGCTATGCGGGTGGTACTTGATTTCTCGGCTTCTCCTCTACCCCTGGGCGGCATTTCGGAGAAATTAAATTCTCCTTTGCCGATTTTCAGCTTTTCGACGACCCGCTGGCCTAGAGCATTCATCCGGAGTATTTGTGATTGCAATTGACCCAAACGTAAAGCAAGGGCATCCATTCGGTTTTCGCTTGCTTTCTGTAATTCACCCAACTTCAGTTTTTGGCTTTTTAACTCCGTAAAGCACACTTGGTTATTGTTCCGCGCCTGGTTTCGCACCAAATCGGAGCCATGCTGAATCCCAAAATAAAATCCACCGCATGAAAGTAATAATGAAAGAACCAGACTCAATAAAATGCCTTGCCACAAGCCAAAAACTTTAGACTTACCGCCCCGTGTATCAATGAAATAGAATTGCATATATTGTCGATGAACTTATCAGACGTGGAAAAACAAGAATTAAGAACTCCCTACGAAATTCCAGTCTAGTGGAGCAATTCAATTAATTTTGTGACCTGTTTCTAATTTTTGTTGTGAACTACTTCGCTAAAATTAAAAAAATCAATTAACTTTTCATTTCACCTCTGTATCACGCCTTAACAATATCATGGCTATCAACGCCGAGCGCCTCGGAATGCCTCTTCGCGGGCTTGGATAGGCCTTTAGAAAATATTAGTGTCCGGCATTTTAATACGATTATTCTCGTTATAGGCTATATTTTGATCAGCGTTTTACGAGAAAAATCAATTGACAATGGCAGTGTATTCAAGCCGAAGTCACCCGATGGGGGGATTTCAATCCAGGCTGGCTAACCGCGGTATGCTGAAACTATGTCAGCTGGATTCGGTTTTGTTAGTGTTTATCGTGACTTGGTCCAGCGGGTCACCGCGGGCAGTCGCCGAGACAACGCTGGCTTCGTCGGTGAACGATGTACGTGTTTTGATCGATGTCTCTGGAAGTATGCGGCAAAACGACCCTAAAAACTTACGCATTCCTGCCTTAAAACTATTGGTCAACTTGCTTCCGCCAGAAAGTAATGCGGGTATATGGTTGTTCGCGGCGGACGTGGTTGAATTGGCGCCGAACAGCGAGGTGCACCAAAAATGGAAATCCACAGCCTTGAAATCCACGAAGAAAATTCATTCCAGAGGTTTGTTCACGAACATAGAGGCTGCATTGGAAAATGCGATTGAAGGCTGGTCTCCGCAAGCGGCTACGAACCGGCGCAGTATCATTCTACTGACCGATGGAGTGGTTGATGTTTCGAAGGACAAAGCGCAAAGTACTGAATCGCGAACCCGAATTATTCAGAGTTTAATGCCGCGAATCCAACAAATATCAGCCCAAGTATTCACTATTGCGTTGTCTAAGAATGCCGATCATGAATTATTAGAGAAAATAGCCTTCGATACAGGAGGATGGAACGAATCCGTGCATTCCGCGGAACAGTTGCAGCGTGTCTTTTTAAAGATGTTCAAAAAAGCGATACCCCAGGATAGCGTGCCGCTCGAAGCCAATAAATTTAAGATCGATAGCAGTATTAAAGAGTTTTCGATCTTGGTGTTTAGGAAAGCGGGGGCATCAGGAGCACGTTTGATTGACTCGAATGGAGTCGAGCTATCCGAAAAAGACGTGGACGAATCTTTGAATTGGCGCCACGAAAGCGGCTATGACCTGGTGACCGTAAAAAATCCCGTTTCGGGCGAATGGGAACTGGTTGCTGACGTCGATCCCGATAATCAGGTTATGATCGTCACCGATTTGAAGCTCAAGCTAGAAGAATTACCAAACTATGTGGCGGAAAACGAATTTTTGGACATCAGCGTATCGTTCACCGAACAAGGGCGGCGAATTACACGAAGCGATTTTCTGAATTTGGTTAGTTTGGATTTACAGCAAACCGATGTGCTAGGTCGGAAGCGGGACTGGCGTATGGAGCCGGGTAAAGCGCAAAAGGGTTCGTACGTACAAGCCGTTGGTGAAACATTGAGTCCCGGGGTACAAACTTTTCGTATTGTTGCGGACGGGGGAACGTTTCAACGGGAGATCGAACAAAGCTTGAATGTTGTCGATAATCCAATTTCGTTGAATGTATCGGGTGATATCGATTCTGAACCTTCGAAAATTAGGATAAGTTTGTCGCCGAACCCTGACATCATTGACCTGAATAACCTCCAGATTATCGCGACCATAGGCAATGCAGCCGGTGAGAGGAAAGATCTGGTTGTGGAATCTGGCAACGGCGTATGGCGTATGGCTCTAGATATTCCTCCCAAAGGTGATCGGCTCGTGATTAATTTTTCCGTAGCGGGTAAACCACTACGGGGAAATGCGGTAGCGCCCAAAGTCAGGCCAGTGATTCTGGATCAAAACACTCTCGCCGAATTGTTTCCCCCTGAAGAAGATAATCTCTAAGAGCAGGAAAGCATCGAGGAGCATAAGATTGTGACCGATGATCAACCGGATCCGGATTGGGTGATGACGGCGGTCATTGCGGTGGTTGTGAATCTTCTACTGTGTGTTGCGGGATTTTTTCTTTACAAAAATATTAAGAAAAGAGCTGCTGAGCAACAATCGAAATTAATAGAAAGGTTGGCGACATGATTGAAGTAAATTCTCTGTTTGCGGTTTTTGTGGTCGAGGGAATGGTCGCGCTGTTTTTACTGGTGTTTATCGCTTTTTTTTCAATGTCGCGGAGAAAGAGCAAAGAACGCTCGGCGGCAAAAAATTTGGTCAATAAATTAAAGAAGGGCGAAAAATCGCGCAGAGAAGAACTCAGTGTTCGTCTGTCTGATTCGTGTGGTTTAAAGGAATCAGCTATCGATGATGTACTTGCCGAGATAGACGGGAACGAAAAGGAATTGTATCAAAAAATTGTGACAATGGTTCTGGGGCGGGACGCGACGTTATTGTTCGAGATTGACAAAAGCGTTCAAGTCTTGTCCGAACCGTTTTGCAAATTGCTAGACAAACTGTCGACCATGGAGAAGGTCGATCCTGCTATGAGCGACTTGATCGAAACCGCCAATACTGAAATTCAACAACTTCGCGACGAGCGCGAAAAACTTTCTAAACAATTGAGCACGGCGATGGAGACCATGGACGAGGTGTCCCAAGAATATTCCAAAATGTTCGGCTCTCCTAAGCAGGCCGAGGAATTGGATTCTAGCCGTAAACGCATGCTTAATACGTATAAACGAGCCGCAATGAAGATGCAATAAACGTTCATGGAAGAGACCATCGAAGAACCGGTAAGTGGAGGTTATAACCTGAGGCACGATCCAAGCGTATGAATTCCACAACGTCGATATTGATCGGTGAATTTTTCCTGGTTCTGGTATTTCTTGTCATTGGGATTGGGGTCTACGCTTGGCGCAAGAAAAGACGGCTGCTGGCGGCGCTGGATATTTTGCTGTCGAATGTAGCCGAAGCTGAACCGGAGCGCAAAAAAACACTGATCGGACGTTTAAAAAAAACCTACCCGATCGACGAAGCTAAGGCGCAAGAGTTGGGTAACGAAATTTTTCGCTCTGAGCGTCTATTTCTCAAGAAGCTTATTCAATTGCTACTGGATTCAAAGATTGACGAAATTACCCGGTTTAATGAAGAAATATATGCACTTTCGGGACCGTACTGGGATTTATTACCGTTTGATCTTGGGGCTGTCGATCCGCAAAAAAGCCGGATAAAAAATTCCGCTGATATTCCGGGCAAAACATCAGCACGGGAATCAGACGATCAACCGAATGATGATCACGTTCCGGAAATTTCTATGTTTAATACAGTAGAGGAAGATTCAAAGGCTGAAACCACTTCAACCGGGTTTATGCCCGACATCGAGATCGAAAACGCCGGAGTGGTTGGCTCAAACGAAGCGGCGGACCAGTCTATACCCGGGCAAGATCAAAGCGAACCCGATCCAAGCGAGAATATCAACGATTCAATGCCTGCCTCGCTAGATGAGGAGAATGCCAAAGAGCCTAGCTTGGACGATGCGTTCGATCAAGTCGCCCAAGGGTCGGAAGCCAGCGAAATTAAAATAGTAGCGGAGGTGGGCGATAATGGAGGTGACGAAGCACGGAAGATTTCAGAACCCGAGGCGTCTTCCTAGGAAGTTATCTTAACGTTTCTTTTGGATACTTTCCCGCGGTTAAAAAATCATCACCCCTGAACGGTTACTGAAGTACGGATAACGTGCGCGGCCTGTGCGGGAAGAAAATATGGATAGACTGGCGCGGTGTGGAGTGGATTGTCATTATCGAAAGTAATGCCATAAAGTGAAAAATAGGCGGGCTTCATTTCGTGCGCTATTTCGCGGCGTGATAACAGTTCTAATAATTTTCCATTTTCGATACTTACTTCAAGGGTTTCATCAATTTGCTTTAAACGTTGGCGAATTTGATGGGGAATATTACGATTTCGTTCGGGGCGGGTGAAGACCTGCTCTAAAAGGCCATCGGTGTATTGCCCGGTTGGGGTCATCGCCTTGAACCCACGGTTTTCAATGGCGCTTATCAGTTCCGATAGGGAAACCTCGATACGCTTTTTATGGACCAGTCGGGTGGCGCGAATGGCGAGATGATGCGCGGTATAACCATAAGCATGGTTCCAATGTTGAATGATCTGGGATCTATTGCCGGAAGTGGATTGATCGATAAACAGACGCAGCTGTTGACCATTTTCGAGCACTTTGTATAAAAGGTAAGCGTCCCAGCCCTCGTCGAAGCGATAATAGTTTTCACCTTTTAGTTGGGACGGGGTATAACCGTGGTGACGTTGAAGATTCTCAACCACACGCTTTGCATCATTATTTCCGGAACATCCACAACGAATGGCGAGATGGTCAAAATGCAAGGCCCATTCCTGATCTTCGGCCAACTTAAGCAAGGCTAAATCAGCCTGACTGTTCAGTAATGACTCGACGCCCTTGACCGCGGAATAGAGATCCAAGTTCGTGACGAAACCGGCTATTCGGCGCGCATCGTCATCTTCCAGGGTTTCGGTGGCGCGGGAAAGGATATGCTCTAAAAATTCGAATGCGTATTTCGAAACATGATCGCAAGCGTTGGATAGGTCTTCCTCAAACGGCTTGGCTCGCTTGGCCGCCCGGTACGCATTGATCAACCCGCCAGCGGTTGTTACCGAATTAAAATAGTCTCCCGCATCCGCTACTTGCACATCAACCGAAAATGGCGTTAGGTCAAGAACCGCCCATTCTCCGCCAGGGTAGGGCGCCAATACTTTTTGCGGGTTGTTGGGGTCGATCCGCAAGTTTCCCTGACCGCCCGATATTTCGGCAACCAATTGCGTCCCGAATTGATTATGGGGATAATTCAAAGTTTACCTCAATGTACTGATCCTACTAGCCCACATTTCTCGCTAGGAGGCTGTCCGAGAATAGGAGCCGTAGCGAGGGAAAGCGGTTTTGAGGCCATTTTTTCGATTAAATGAGGCGAATACTTGCTGTATTTAACGACAAATTCGCCTGGAGCGGATTTGGACCGATGAAAGCGGCCCGCAGGTTTGAAATATAGGGATGTATTTCATCAATTTAATCGAAAAAATGGGCCAAAATCCGCTTTTCCGCAGTAGGCTTCCTATTTTCTGGCAGCCTCCTAAACAAATTATTTTACAGTATATTTATGGTTAAAATTAATCTGTCCTCATTTTTACTACTACGGCGAAAAATCACGAGCTTTTGCCCCGTACCGTAGTGAACTCACGGATTCAGGTTTAAACTAACGATTATGGTACCGCGTTTAGGTTGTGTCATGTTGTCTAAAGGTTCGTCGGAACGCAGTCGTAATTAAATCCCAGTAGAAAATTAATCACACTCAGCATGTTGAAATTGTCAACTTAATTCCATGAGGACAAAAAAATCTACGCTGACTTTATTAGGATGGCTCTGCTTTTTACTTTCGTCCCTAGTATCCGCGGCTCCCAGGCTCGCTTTGGTCATCGGCAATAGCGCCTATAGCAACGCGCCTTTGACAAATCCGGTGAACGATGCGAGGGATATGGCCGTCAAGCTGAGATCGCTTGGTTTTGAAGTCGCACATAAACAAAATATCACCCGTAAACAAATGCGTGATTCGGTACGCCAATTCAGTAAAAAACTCAGAAAACTCGGCGGTACCGGTTTATTTTTTTATGCCGGACACGGGTTACAGGTTAACGGTCAAAACTACTTGGTGCCCGTCAAAGCGGATATCAGGGAAGAATTCGATGTACCGGATCAATCCTTGTCGGCCAATTACGTACCAAATGCCATGGAGTCAGCTGATAACTATATGAATATCGTTATTATTGATGCTTGCCGAGACAATCCATTTGCCCGCGGCTGGAGATCCTCAGTGCGCGGCCTCGCAAGAATGGATCCACCAAACGGCAGTATCATTGCCTATGCCACCGGTCCCGGCAAAACCGCCGCCGATGGTGACGGCCGTAACGGTACTTATACACACCATTTGCTAAAAAACATGGATAAACCTGGGCTGACGCTGGAACAGGTTTTCAAACGTACCCGTCAGGGGGTGGAAAAAGACACCAGCGGAAAACAAACGCCGTGGGAAGAAAGTTCTTTGCGAGGCGACTTTTACTTTCTTAAAAACATTAATATCAATGTAGAAAAGCCGACTGATCAAACCACAGGCCAGTATACCAATAATGCCGATGCCGAAATTACCTTCTGGAACAGTATTAAAGATAAACAGAACCCTGCTTATCTGAATGCATATATTAAGAAATTTCCACAAGGCATTTATATCGAGCTGGCAAAAATAGCATTATCTGATAATGCCGCGCTTGAGCAGCGAAAAACCATACTAACAATACAAACCTCGCCGAAGAATGCGCAAGTGCGGATTTTAAATATCAAGCCGAAATACAGATCCGGCATGGACCTTCCGTACGGCCGTTATCTGATCGAAGTTACCCAACCAACCTACCAACGTCATACTGAATGGATAATATTGCAAAACGAAAATCATGTCCATCGCGTTAATTTAATTGAAGATGCCTCCGTCATTTCCGCTGTTAAAAAACCCATGACAACCCCAGGTCTTCAGGAAAATAAGGAAATAATTTATGGTATTTTAAAACTTAAAACATCGCCTGCCAACGCACAAGTATCAATGCTCGGCAACGAATATGATTACCAGTACGGAATGCAACTGCCTACTAGAACATATCGCTTACAAATCAGTGCAAATGGCTTTCATCACCAGACTATCAATGTTGACATAAAGCAAGGAATCAATCATATTGAGGTCGAGCTAAAACCCGGCATGGGAGTTCCTGAAATGATCAGAATAGCCAGTGGTTCGTTCGTCATGGGCTCAAATCATGGAGACAGTGACGAGCAACCGTCCCATAAAGTCAATGTCCAAGCTTTTGAAATAGGCCGTTTTGAGGTAACCTTTGTCGAATACGATACGTTTGCACAGGAGACAGGACGAACTAAACCTGACGATATGGGATGGGGCCGGAACAAACGACCGGTCGTGAATATCAGCTGGCGAAATGCAGTTTACTATACCGAATGGTTGAGTCAAAAGACTGGAAAACATTTCCGGCTGCCAACGGAACAAGAATGGGAATATGTTGCACAAGCCGGGCGTCAAACCCGTTTCTATTTTGGTAATAATTATAGTCAACTTTGCCAATTTGCTAACGGCGCCGACTTATCGACGGATTTCACCTGGAGAAACCGGGGTTGCAACGATGGCTATAGAAAACAAACGTCGCCCGTTGGAAAATTCGAAGCTAACTTATTCGGTGTATACGATATGTACGGCAATGTCTGGGAGTGGGTGGCCGATTGCTGGACCGAGAATTATTCATATCCATCCCCTGATATAAGAAACTGCCAGAAAGTGTTACGCGGAGGTGCCTGGGACTCCGCGCCGACCAGCCTAAGAGGAACGAACCGCAGCAAAAACAGTATGACTAGCAAACATCATAATTTCGGGTTCAGAATAGCCCGATCTATTAACTAGGTACTGGTTGTAACAACGAAAATGTTGAAAAAAAAACCACTTTTGGTGTTACTGATACTATCCATGTTAGCTGGATGCCAAAAACCCCACTATATCAGAGAAACAGCTGACCTACGGGTTACCAATTTGACCGGCAATAACCTACAGATCAAAATCAAAGCTTGCGACGACGAAACGAATATTTTTATCAAGGCAACTGATCTTTATCCGGGACGTTATACCGTTATTCCAGTTACCCAGGAATGCATCGATGCGCAGGCGATCGATAACGATGGAAAAATTATCGGCACTCAAACCCGTTTACGTATGCCACCGGAGGTTAAATGGGTCATCTATTGAATCAATACAATGAAAAAGAAGGGCACAATATGGAAAATAACATCATCAGGCGCACCGGATTACTCGTGTGCATTACGCTGCTAACCGCTTGTTCCAAGTATTATGCATTAACGACCGAATATGTTTCCGCCGATATTACCGAAGCGCCCGCGGAAATTGTAACAACACCCGCTTACAATAAGATGTACGTCAAATTAAAAATTATTGCCGTACAGGCTCCCGACAAATGCATTAACGAAACAAGCGCTGAGAAAAGCGGCAAGGCCGAACGTAAAGCAGCGGTTGTAACCACGCAATGCGGCGTAGAAATGGCGGAAATCGAAAGAGGTCTGGTCAGACAAGGATATCAAGTTCTCTCATGGAAAGAACTCGCGCAAGCGCAAAAGAAATACTCTCAGTCTCCAAAAGACGCAGCGGAAAAGCTGGGTGCCGAAGCCATTTTTCTCATCAACTCCACGGAACGCGGTAAGGTTCATCAAGGGGAAAATGCACGTTGGGAACGTCGGTTTTACAATTCCAACAGTGATGGCCTACGAAAAGCTCCACCTCTGGTTAATGAAACAAGAAAAAGTCAATTTCTCCGCCTGCTTCGTTCAACCGAAGGTAAATTGGCTGAAAGAAAACGTTTAAGCACAACCGTTAACGCCACTGTCTTTTTGGTTTCAACCGGACGAGCCATTTGGTTTTATGACTGGACCCACGCCGAGGAAGAATTAAAAAATGTAAAGGGTAGCCGCCATGTTTTCTGTGAAGAGGAATATTGCCAAAGAGCTGCCAAACACCTCGCTCGCCAAAAGTCTTCTAAATTATCCAGTGGCGACACCTCGGCCGTCTCGACTCAGGGTCGCCCGGCAGATGTCATAAAAGCCATCCATACTCGATTGATGAAAGAAGTTATTATTGATATGGCGTAAAAATTCGCTTCAGGACGTTCTTAATTTCCAGCATTTGGTGACGACGATGAAATTCTCTCGCATTTTTTTAATCATCCTCGCATTCATCTTATCTGGCTGTAACAGTTACCGATACCGGGGAATGGGCGAAGCTGAATTTTCCGACAGTGCGGCGGCTAACCGCGTCATTTCATTGAAGGTCTCTAGCCATGCGCAGTTAGGTTTACAATACATTAACGAATTCGAGCGCTCACTGGAATCGGCGCTGCTTGATACCGGTTTCAACGATGTGCAAAAAGGGATTAAAATGCAAGGCTCAAGCGTCGACGTTTCAATCACTCATGACAGGGATATGAACATCGGCATGTTTGTTTTATATATGATTTCGCTAACTGCGATTTCTGCAACCGGTGATAACATCCTGTCTTTTGACGTCAGTTATTACAATGACGGGAAAATAGTGCGCACCGCCTCCTACGATGGGAGTTATGTCGACTATGTGTCGGTCTATTTTCCTACTGCATTGTTTATGGGCGCATCCAGCAGTGATTTAATACGTATGATTGCCGGTGATTTAGCATAAAATATCGCCTCCGATTTCCCTGTCGCTGGTTACGACAACGACAGCATTGAGACCGAAGGCACTATAGAAAACGATGAGGGATTTTATTAGCCAAAGGAATATCGGATACGTAATTAATTACTCGTCAGTCACGAGTTCTATCCGATTTGACGTAACTATTCAGGCCCTGAATTCATTTTTTCGATGTGTCACCTAGACCAACGGAAGAAAGTCTTATCACCCATTGATAGCTCTGCGCTTTAAGATTGCCCACTGGTGTTCATAAAAGATGAGTAGTGTAGAAAATAGAAATCGATAATTACGACTAGACATTTGCTAAAAAAACACGGATCCTTCTTTTCTTTGTAGAAGTACAGATGGAAGGAGGAGACCCCGTGCAACAGTATATTTCTCAGAGTTTAGAAAGCTTTCAAAGCGTTTTTTCCAGATCGAGTACTTGGTTGTTGTTCTGCGCCATTGTGATTGGATTTATGGGGGCAGGAGAAATGATCGGCGTGACGTCGTTGTGTCGTTTCTGGCTATTAGATGAACTTGGTTATTACCGCTTGCTCCGTTTTTTTAGATCCAAAGCGTATGTCTATGGGGCGTTGCTCGATGCTTGGCAAGATTTTGTGAATCGCCAAGGAAAATCCGTTGAAGTAGCTGGACGAGCGATACTTCTGGGTGACCATACCGCGGTGATCAAAGATGGACGCAAGATGCCCGGCGTGGTATCGATGCACGAGTCATCGGAGACGCAAACGAAACCCGGCTATTTTCGGGCCCAATGTTGGGGCAGCATTGGCATCTTGATCGGGTCGTTATCCGCTTGTTTTTGTTGTCCTTTGCAGCTTCAAATTCATCAGGGATGGGCTCATTTAGGGTTGAACGACGAGCGCGATAATCCATGTCGGATCAAGCTCACCGACCGCTTGGTGGCCATGGCGATTCATTTTGCGGTGACGAATCACTGTCTGTGTTATTTGGTGTTGGATGCCTTTTTTTCAACCGGGGGCGTATTTCGAGCTTGCCACTATTATTCAATCCAGCATCAGGCGCGGTGGGTTGAGGTGCTGGTCAAAGCCAAGAATAGCTATGTGGGTTATTTCCCCGCGCCACCGAAACCCGCCTCTCGACCCGGACCTCAGCCGCTCTATGGCGAGAAAGTGTGTTTAAGAGAATGCTTCGACCACCTTCATTTGTTTGAGACGGTGACCTGTCAAGTCTACGGTAAAACCGAATCCATCCGGGTTATGACGCTTACACTGTTATGGCGGCCCATCGCTGATCAGGTGTTATTTATTCTCGCCGTCACCTCAAAAGGCCCAATGGTTCTAATGAGTTCCGATTTAACGCTGTCAGCCATTGATGCCGTTGAACTGTATTGTGCTAGAACCCGCATTGAAATCATGTTCGCGATGTTAAAGCATGTGATCGGCGCCTTTAAATTTCGTTTTTGGACTAAAAAATTGCCAAAACATTCTAGACGCCCCTTTTCCAATCGTCTTCTCAAAGCCCCACAGCCCCAGGATATTCATACCGTTCAAGCGTGCTGGCGAGCCTATGAAATCTTCGTGCTCTGTGCCTCCATTGCCTTGGGGTTAATGCAATTGATTGCGCTCCAGTATCAAGATACGATTTGGTCTGAGCACTCGCTTTATCTTCGCACTCAATCGCGTGATTTGCCATCGGAGAAAACCGTCAAGCAAATTTTAGCACCATTGTTCCTCAAACAATTCTTTCGATTTGAGGAAAATGGCATGATTCAACAGATCCGTGCCCGCTTGATGGCTGTTTCCGATGAAATAGATGACGATTAAACTGAATGAGGCGTTCTATGCTCTAATTCTCTGCGATCTTCAAAATTTTTCATCAAACATACTACGATGGAGAGGGTAGTTTTGCCCCGCTTTTCTCGCTGTTAACTCACGACTGCCGAGTTAATTAGGGTCAGAGACATATAAATGCCATCCTTCTTCAGCTTTTAATCTGTATCTGACGCCAGTTATTCTATCGATATTTAGAGGTCCTGTTAGAAACCGAGGATTAATAAACCCCGTAATAGTGCAATGCTTAGGTATTGCCGAGTTTCATCAAAACATAAGTACGGCCAGCCACATCCTGCTCCCATTCTTGGATGGGTTCCAGCTGGTAGGGCGGCAGTCGCCAGTTGATTCCGCGATACATTCCGTTTTGCAAAACCAAATCTAGATTACGGGTGATTCCCGGAGCGTTATTAAGCAACAGATACCGGCTGCCGCTTTGGTTAAAGTTTTCAAGAATGCGGAGGACATTTTTGGTTTTTAGATGATTAAGAACTTCCCGGCAATGGATCATATCGTAGCTGTCCGGAACATGCTCGATCAGGTTAGTCGAATAGAAACGATGGCCAGGGAATTTTTGCTGATGGTTTTTCACCAGTTCTTTAACCACATCGATACCGGTATATTTCAACTCGGGATGCTGGTCCAGAACCAACGGCATCCAGGTCATATCGCCGCAGGCGGCATCGAGCATGGTTTGAATCCCGTAGTATGTAATAATATGCGTCAGCGTTTGCCGCACCTTCACCGTTGTGTCCACGGTAGCGTGAGGTCCGGAACGGGGGATTCGGGCGCCTCTGATGCACCAAGTACCATACCGGTAAATTGTTGTGAATTGAGCTTCCGTATCGCCACGAAAATGTACCAGAAACGCACCGGCGATGGCTTTTAGCCTATGACCCAAGGCTATTTTTTTAAAAGCGGACATTTTTCATTTAGATTTCTTCCCATCTGAATTAAGATACCGGATCTCGGGTTTCCCAGTTGACGATCCGCAAGTCTATCTGTAATCGTTTTTTTTTTCCAGCACTGGAATTCATGGAATAGTGGGCTAGGATGGACTTTCACGGGTCCCAAAATGCATAGGTTGGGTAATTTGCCGATGAATTCAACCTGATTCAGGTTTAAACTAAATCGCCGCGTAACGCGGCAGTCACTCCAATGGAGCGCCGGTAATGCAAGAACAAGAATATGACGTTGTAATATGTGGGGGAGGCTTGGCGGGACTTACTCTGGCAAGGCAAGTTCGTCTTACGCTCCCCGGATTATCGGTTGCGGTGATCGACAAAACTGAACGCCCTTTACCGGAAGCGGGTTTCAAGGTAGGTGAGTCATCGGTTGAAGGGGGTTCGAATTATATTGGCCGGGTTTTAGGGCTTCATGACTACATGAAAAAGAACCATTTTCTCAAAAACGGGCTACGTTTTTTTCCGGGCAAATCCAACCATGCCTTGGACAAACGGCCAGAAATAGGTCCTCCTTGTCTCCCCTTACTGCCCGCGTATCAGATTGATCGGGGTGTATTTGAAAACGATTTGCGTGAAATGGTTCAAAATGCTGGAATCGAACTGCTGGAAGGCTACAGGTTGCGCGGGATTGACCTTTTGCCGGAATCCATGCACGAGGTTCGAATTCAGAAAGGAAAGACCGATAACCCCAAAACTTTAAAATGCCGTTGGGTGGTCGATGCCATGGGCCGTCGATTTTATTTAAAATCTCAGCTCAAACTGACAAAACCTTGGACGCACAAACTCAACGCGGTTTGGTTTCGGGTTGAAGGCCGATTTGATATCAATGATTTTTCTGGAGAATCAACTTGGCGTCAGCGGGATCCACAAAATATTCGTTACTTGTCAACTAACCATCTTATGGGGCGGGGCTATTGGGTCTGGCTTATCCCGTTGGCGTCGGGACACACCAGCGTAGGTATTGTAGCGGCCGAGGAACATCATCCGATTAAAATTCGAAATAGCTATGAACTCTCGGTAAAATGGCTCGAAGAATTTGAACCCGTTGTGGCTCGCCACTTGAATGGCAAACCGCCATTAGACTTCAAATGTTTCAAGGATTGTAGCTATGGGTCCCATCAAACCTATTCGGCCGACCGTTGGTCCTGTGTGGGTGAAGCGGGTGTTTTTCTCGATCCCCTATACAGCTATGGGCTTGATTTTATTGGGCTGAGCAACTGTATTACCGTCGAGATGATCAGCCGGGAATTACGCAATGAATTAACCCCGGCCGATGTTGAGGAATTTAATAACTTTTACCTTACGCTCTCGGAAAATTTGGTTCAGCTTTTTAACGGCTCGTACCACATTTTCGATAAACCTAATATCATGATCGCCAAGCTTTATTGGGATACCGGTTTTTATTGGGGATTTTTCGCACCGATTTCGTTTTTCCAAATCTACAAAACGCCCGACGCACTTTTTCGCTTAAAGCACATGAAAAACACCCTGGCGCTCAACTTGCGAATGCAGCAAATGTTCAAGGATTGGGCGAATATGATTCCCGCTGATACCGACGCGCCGGATTTCACGGCCTATCCACATTTGTACTCATTTCTTTCCAGAGCCCATGTTGAGCTTGCACGGAAAAAAACTCGAAGAAAGGCGTTGCGAGGGATAGAACAAAATTGCCGCATGCTTGAAGATGCGGTTCGTGTATGGTTTTTAAGGGCGATTGAAGATACCATGCCGGAGAAGCTTTCCGCCTTAAAAGCGCGGGGTCGAATAAACCCTTATGCGATCAGCTTAGATCCCAAACGGTGGGAACAAGACGGGCTATTTGAATCGGAACCGTCGCGAACCGCGCTGATGGAATCCGACATAAAGCGCTATTGTGGGGAGATTAAACCCTCCAAGTGGAATTCCGTGCTACATCTATTCCGCTTGTATCTGTGGAGTTGGACGATGAAGTCTTCGACTCCGGTTTGACCAATCCGCTATAGAATTCTTTCGCAAGAGAATATTTATGTTTTTATACACATGTTTAGCTCTGGTATGCAGCATTTTTTACAGTGTCAGTGCGATTCTCTGTAAATATGGGTTACAACACAATATTGACGTCCGCACCTTGTCCGTCAAAGCATTGGTTATCTTTTTAAGCAAGAACAAATGGTGGATATTTGGGGTCTTGTTAAGCGGATTAGCCAATATCGCCATGATTGAAATTCAGGCGCGACTGGATGTTTCCATTGTCTACTCGCTCTTAAATTTTTCGTATATTTTTGTTTTAATTCTTGGGCACTACTTTCTTCGGGAGCGCCTCGATACCAATCAATGGCTGGGTGTGGGCGTCGTGATTATTGGCACCCTAATGATCTTGGGGGTTCAGGACCCGGTTACCGGGGTGGATACTGACGTCCGGAATCTACTGATTCTGACGGTCCTGGGGTTACTGGTCGTTGTGATTCTAATCGTTACCGCATACAAAAATAAACAGTTGAACTATGAGGTTATATACGCTAGTTGTACCGGAATATGCTTCGGTTGCGTTGAAATTTATTTGAAAGCCAATACTAACCTAGTCGCCTCTGAAACCGGACAGTTCACCATATTCAGTATGGATAGTATCAAGCACTTTCTTACAGTATGGCCGTTTTTTGTGATGTTTGCTTTTGGAGCGGTTGGATGGTTGTGTTTGCAGGTGACCTATACCCATGGGAACGTGTCGGTCACTATTCCCGTTATGGCTGTCACCCAGCGGATCGTTTCGTTATCAAGTGGATACTGTGTTTTTGGTGAGACATTCACGATATTAAGGAGCATGGGTGTTCTGGCCATAATCTTAGGGGTTTTGATTCTTGTGTTTTCAACGATTAATATCCGAGAACCTAAAACAGTATGAATACTTACATGGCGTTAACGCTTGTTTGCAGCTTTTCGCACGCGGTCGGCGCCGTGCTTTGTAAGTATGGCTTAGAAAACTTAAAACACTTGCCGGACAAAAACCTCAAGCGGATTGTTTTATTTTTGGTACGAAGCAAGTTTTGGGTGTTGGGATTAGTTGTTACTCTATCGACTAATGTTTTTGTACTGCAATTACAATCCGTTCTCGATATCTCCGTGGTTCAATCGATATTAAACAGTGGTTATATATTTACATTACTGCTTGGGTATTTAGTTTTAGATGAGGTACTTACCAAACAGCAGTTGGTTGGAACCATCGCTGTTATAATAGGCGCCCTTGCTATCATGACCGTGGACAATCCAGTGAGCAGCCAGTCAACGAATATTGAAGTGTTACTCATCCAGAGTGGGATTTCTTTTTTAATAATATGCTTGCTGATTTTATTTTCTTTCTTTTACGAAAACGTTAATTACGAAATCCTATATGCAATATCGGGTGGAATTGCCTTTGGCAACTCACAGGTTTGTGTTAAGGCGACTACTAACTACATTACCGATGAAACTGGATATTTTTCGGTTTTTTCCATGCAAAGCGTAACCGAGTTCGTCAATGTCTGGCCTACCGCACTTATTGTCCTATTCGGGATCACTGGATTTATTTGTATGCAAATTTCGTTTACTCACGGTAAGGTATCGATTTGCGTTGCCTTGCTCGCCGTCATCTCTAGAACTATATCCACCTCAAGTGGGTATTATATTTTTGGTGAAGAATTTCCTTACTCTAAATTGATTGGGATTGTTACAATATTGGTTGGAGTCTTTATTATTACTATGTCAACCATTAAACGAAATAACTATGAAATTTCGGCGCGACCAAGCTAATGCAGCAAAACGTACTTAGAGTCGCTTAATCATACCTTCTCTCTTCGGGTCAATGGAAAATCAAGAGGCCCAGCGTTCTACCATTTTATTTTTGTGCCCGTCTCTGGCGGGCGCCGGTGTAGAACGAAGAGTGTGTACTTTATTGAAACATTTGGATCAAACCAATCATCGTTTCTTTCTGGGAATCTTAAGGAACAAAGGCCAATTCATGGCCGACGTCGCCAATGACCGGGTCGTATTTGTTGAGAAACCTTTTTGGTTAAAGTTTGTGCTCCCTCGTTTTTCTTTTCTAAGGAATATTAATATCGTAATATTTGGTATTTATCAAATATACAAAATAATAGAACAAACAAAGCCGGACCTCATTGTAACATTTACTTTAGAAACCAGCTTCCCTACTTATTTTGTCAAACTACTCGGGAAAGGTGACATCACTCCGTGGATAATTTCTGAAGATAGTAATACCGCCGAAGCTATAGACCATTCGGTTAATCGTCCGATTCTAGCTATGCTCGGACTAAAAATATTTTCAAAAATGTACCACAAGGCTGACTACATCACATCAGTCTCGCACTCCTTAAAAGAATCCTTGAAGACGGGTTTTAATCTGCCTGACCAAAAGATTAATGTTATTTATAATCCGGTTGATATAGAAAGTATATTGTCGTCAATGAATCTCGCGGTGGCGAATCCAATTAAAGAACAGTATTTGATCGCGATAGGACGCTTGGAAAAAGTCAAACAATACGGTCTGTTACTAGAGGCCTTCGCTCTAGTTAGAAAGGATAAGATCTTGAAATTAGTTATACTCGGCGAAGGGTCGGAACTGGGTAACCTTCAAACGATTTCAAAGCGATTAGGAATCGCGGAACACGTCATATTTATCGGCTTTACCGCAAATCCATGGGCGTACATCACCCATGCCGAAGCGCTTTTGCTTACGTCCAGGCAAGAAGGATTTTCCATCGTCATTGTGGAATCCATGATTGCAGGGTGTCCGGTTATTTCTACTCGGTCCGGTGGACCGGAGGAAATAATAAAGCATGATCGAAACGGCATACTCGTAACCGACAACTGTCAAAATATAGCGGATGAAACCATACGATTGCTCGAACAAAAGACTTTACGGCGAAGAATGATCAATGAAGCCCGAAAACATGCGGCACGCTTTGAACCAAAGAAGATTTGTCCCCAAATTTCCGAGATGTTCGACCGAATAATGGCTCAAAAGACTATGAGTCGGGCAATTCAGCAAAGCATTTAAATTTTCGTGGGAAGGTAAATTTCCGCGGCTCAAACTGTAAGATTCCGTTTCCCTACGCATATCCGCCTAAATTTTTTCCATTGTACACGGAATGATTCGGGCAGTACCGACCCTTCATCACCGGTTCTATCGTTAGTTTAACCGAATATCCGCAATCGAAGTCGTTTTTTGGGCCTTGAATCAGGTTATTGGACATTTGTCAATCACCCATTTGTACTAGTACGAATGGGTGATATGTTTTGAACGGAATTTGTGAAACAATCGAAACGAAATCGGAGTTACCATTGTTGTGTGGGTAGATTAATTATCCCAAGACCCCGAATTCGATAATAAAATACATTTCAGGCGTCGTGAATTTCGCGGCTAAAAAGAATAATAAAAGAGGAATTTACAATGTCCCTATTCCGTGCTCATCCATTCTATACTGGTTCGGGAAACAGTTTATCGGCGCCACGGCCAGCGGTCGGCTTGATCGCGCTAATCATCACTGGACTACTTGTATGGATACTGCTTCAGGCGGTACAGGATCGCCCGTTTACACCGACTCTTGCTTCGAAGGGAACCGAGGTTCCCGCCCGCCAGGCGGATGGGCTCAAAAAACTCCAACCCAACTACGGCCAACTGCCCTTACAGTTTGAACAAAACCAGGGCCAAACCGACGCCGAAGTCAGCTATCTGGCCCGAGGGGCCGGGTATCGCTTGTTTCTAACACCAAGGGAAAGCATCGTCGCGTTAGCTAAAGGTCCGGGCGATGACGCACCCGGTGCGGTCGTCCGAATGCAACTGGCTGGGTCAAATCCCGCCCCCGTGATGCACGGTTTATCCCCGCTCCCTGGGAAAGTGAATTATCTGATGGGACGGGAACCCGGCGATTGGCACACCGATATCCCCACCTATGCCTGGGTGGAGACCCGCGACGTTTATCCCGGAATCGATCTACGGTATCACGGGGACCACCAACAACTGGAATACGATTTCATCGTTCATCCCGGCGCCGCGGTCGAAACCATCCGCATGGTCTTAAGTGGAGCGGGAGGACCTACAGCTCGATCAACAGGGTAACCTGATACTCCATACGCCCAGCGGTTCATTAACCCACCGCAAACCCATCCTTTATCAAGACATCAACAGGAAACGCATTGCGGTCGAGGGTCAATATAAACTAATCGGCAGGTCTCAACGGACCCGCGTTCCAACGGGCAATCCAACACACGATACGGCCTACGAGACGGGCAATACCTTTCAGGTCGTTGGTAGCAGTCTTTCTCTGTGCCCTCTGTGGCTATAGGTTTGTCCTGCAAAATTCCGTACCGTGAATAATTTATAAGGCATGGTATGTTATTAAGTAAATGCTATTCCTTAAAGCCCCCCTGTTAATGGCTGCATTGCAATACACCTACCTGTGGTAGTTTTGCCAAACCTGTTTCTCGAGCGTGTTCTTCAAAACCTTTATTTTTCCAAAAGAAGGCACCCGGCATGGTCGTTGGAATAACCATGACATAGAACAAGGCACGACTTACTATTGAAGTTAGGGAGATAATACCGGCCAATACTAACCAGAGTAATAAACCTTGCCATGCTTCAGGCAGTTGTACTGAAGCTGCCACGACAACTGCAATAATACTAATAGCTAAAATTATATTTCGAGTGATATAGGTATTTCCGTATTGTGTTGTTAATAAATCATAGGAAACTGAACCTTCACCACCCTTCTTTTTTAAATCACGTGCATGATAGATATGCCCGGTTGCTTCGATCACTAAACCAAAAACAATAAAACCGGACAAACTATTGACCATACCACTGATGTCATTCCCCAGTATTAAAGCCAATGGAATACAAACAAGCCCGATTAATACCCACCCAAACTAAACATCGTGCCAAAAAATGAAGTGGCCACCTGCCAATGATCCCAGAACGGCCGTGCCTTGATACGATATATAGCATACATATAGTAAAGACATATCAAACCTGACATGACGGTGAGAAAAGCGAATATTTTCGTTGTTATACCCAATAGTGATAAAGCAAACCACGGAACAATGTCGTTAACGATATTAAAAACAGTGCCTACTTCAATCCAGTTAAAGAAACCATGATCTATGCTTGACAACATGGCAACAGCGATTAAACAATTTAGAAACAGGGCAACTCCCAATGCCTCACGACTCAGTGGCGAATGTCTGAGGTTATTAAACCCTCGGTAGAAGCGCATCGGTTTTCCTAAATGTTGTGTAGAAAGGAATAGTACAAATGCTTGGAGACCGATTAATGAAAACAAGAATGGTACATAGACATTTGATGCAGCCAAGGTTTGTAAACTTTCAATGCCGAAAAACGCACCCAGGAAGCTTATTAAGAACGCACCTATAGCCGCTTGTGTTATTAATGTAAAAATAACCAATGGATTTTCTCGTTAACTCAGTTTGGCGAGATTCCATTGACGATTTTTAATCTTGTTTTTATCAACAAGCGGTTTGTAGTCACCACTACTGTCCTGCTTGTGGTATTTAATCGGGACTGAGTCTGTTCGGGTAAATTCTCTAGGCATACTCTTTGTTTGCTGGAACCGTATATTTGGTTTAGTGATACTTGGATCAGGGAATCCGGGAATCGATGTTTTCCTTTGTTCCCTGTTCTCAGGTGTTGATTCAATGACACCAAAGTCCAATGCATTACCAACACAGGCCGATACACAGGCAGGCTTTAAACCCACTTCGAGACGGTCAACACACATGTTACATTTTTGAACATGGCCTTCGACCGGATCAAGTTGAGGCGCGTTGTAGGGACAAACCCAGGTACAATAACCACAGCCAAAACAAATATCCGGATCTTGTAATACCGCACCGTATTCAGGATGTTTGGTATAAGCAGATGTTGGACAACCCTTTAAACAAACCGGGTCATCACAATGATTACATGCCATCGAAGTATTCATGCGGGTAAAGTTTGGATAAGTACCGCCTTCGACATATCCGACAGATCGAAAACTTAAGTGCGGTGGCAGATCATTTTTTTCACTACATGCGGCTTCGCAGGCATGACAACCAATACAATTATCCGCTGTAAAGTTAAATCCATGCTGTTTATAACGGTTTGGAGTATCACCGATACCTTCATCACCATTAATCCGTAGACTCAGGCCTTCGGGTTGACCACTATTTTTCACGAGATCAATATTATTACCATAGATATTTTTCTGATCCGCCTCAACTGCCTTTAACAAGGCATACATCGGTTCATCTTCACGTACTTCAAACATAATAATTCCTGATAGTAAAATATTTAATAATACTGATAATTCTAATAAAGTGTATTTTTAGAACGTTCTCATTTCGACGTTAAGCCGCGCGGCTTGATCCTGATCGATATGTTCTATCCGTACTGAATTTTGTTTAAATGCAGGCTGGCGTGAGTAAGGATCAAGTAACCCCAGTGTTAAACGGTTAACACAGTCATGAAAATGAAAAGGGATAAACACCATGTTCTTTGGCACGCGATGGGTTAACTGGGCCATCACCACTGCATCACCTCGACGCGAGACAAGTCGTACATACTTTGAGTTTTCCAATCCCAGTTCTTCAGCCGCATCGGGATTGATCTCCATATAGGGTGTTGGACTGTATTTATTCATGTTACCGATCTTTCCGGTCTTGGTACGGGTATGGAAATGTTCAACCACACGACCACTGTTTAACCAGAATGGAAATTCTTCATCTGGCTGCTCATTGTTTTCTATGTACGGCATGGCCAACAACTTTGCCTTGCCATCAGGAAATTGAAACTTGCCATCGGTGTAGAGACGTGGACAGCCATTCTCATCACCTTCACGAAACGGCCATTGAATGCCTTTTTGTTTAGCGATTTTCTTATGCGTCATTCCCGAGATATCCAGTATGCGTTCTTCGCCTTTTGATAACTCACGCATCTCATCAAATATTTCAGATGTTGTTTCCGGAAAGGTCATTTTGTTGCCTTGTTCAAAACGTTTTGCCAGATTCGAAAATATCCAGTGATCCGCTTTTGAGTTAGCGTGAGGCTCACAAACTTTTCTAATCAAGTTCACACGACGTTCAGTATTGGTAAAACAGCCTTCCTTTTCCGCCCACACCGCGCCAGGTAAAAATAGATTGGCATATTGCGTTGTTTCAACATCACGGTAAGAATCCTGTACCACCAGAAAATCCAATTTCTCAAGTGTCTTTCTAATACGTGCTGAGTTAGCCATCGAGGTCATCGGGTTGGTAGCCACCAACCATAGGCCTTTTACCTGCCCTGTTTCAATTGCGGGAAAGATATCCGTCATAGTCATACCGCGTTTAGGCGGAAAGAAACTTTCATCAACACCCCAGAATTCTGCAATCTCTTTACGATGTTGTTCGTTTTCCAATGTTCGATAACCCGGTAAACCTGAACAGGATGACCATTCCCGGGTACCCATTGCATTACATTGTCCGGTAATAGAAAGACTGGAGCTGCCAGGCTTACCAATATTACCGGTAATCAAATTCAGGTTATTAATCCCACAAACACCATCACTACCATGGGTACTTTGATTGATACCCATGGTCCAGATGCTCATTGCAGCATTCGCATTGGCATAAAGACGTGCAACATGTCGAATTGTATCTTCATCAATACCGCATATCTTTGCGGCAGAGACTGGATCATATTCTTCAACCAATTTTGAAAATTCTAAATAACCATTAGTGAATGAATGAATGTAATTATAATCACCAAGCCCTTCATTCAGGATGACATGCGCCAGGCTGTTTAATAAAACCAGATCGGTTCCCGGAGTGATCGGTAAATGAATATCTGCAAACTGCGCAAACATCGTTACTCGTGGATCGATAACGATGACCGGGAACTTGCGTTTTTCCAATGCCTCTTTTAAACGCCAGTAGATAATCGGATGTTGTTCCGGGAGGTTTGAACCAAACGCCATTAAGCATTCTGTGTGTTCAAAGTCGTCATAACATCCTGGCGGGCCATCTGATCCAAAAGACCGTTTATAACCTGATACTGCTGAGGCCATACATAAGGTAGTATTGCCATCATAATTATTTGTCCCAAGCACACCACGAACAAGTTTACCCAGGGTGTAAAATTCTTCAGTCATGATCTGACCGGTAGATACTACTGCAAAAGAATCGCGGCCATGCTTTGTCTGGATTCGCTCGATCTCATCGGCCATCTTATCCAATGCAAAATCCCAACTTACTTGCTGGTAATCTTCAAAATGTTTTTCTCTGTATAATGGCTCTGTGCCCCGACCGGATGATTCAAACAATTCATGTTCAAAGATACCTTTCACACAAAGCTTTCCCCGATTAACATCAGCACCAGCAACACCGCGCGTTGCAACTGGCTTTCCTTCCGGGTTTAAACCGATTTCCATTGAACAACCGGTAGAACAATAACCACAAGTTGTGTATTTCCACTCTTGTACGTTCTTGTCCGCAATCTTTATTGGGTTTTTACTTTTTCGTCCGAATAACATGTATTAATTCCTATTAAAAAAAAATTAGCCACAGAGCACACAGAGAGCACTGAGAAAAAAACATAATAATATTTAGGGGAAATATCATTCATATCCTCTGTGATCTCTGTGGCAATGTTTTTTCATTGTTTCGCCACTTGTACATAGCCATCGACTATCCGCGTAGCGTATGTTTTAAGTTTGACTGCATCGTCTTCCAAACATTGACCGGTTTCCAAATTGAAATGTTGTTTGTAGATAGGTGATGCAACTACGGGTTGACCTTTCAGATCACCGATAACACCTCGTGACAGAACATTGGCTTTGCTAAAGGGATCATGATTGTCAATCGCATATATTTCATCACTACCAGATAAACGGAATATTGCGACTAGTTGATTTTCAATCAGCGCACACACACCAATATTTTCAATCAGTTCATTAAACTGACAAACATCATTCCAGATTGGTTTATCCAATGTATTTACTGCATTCATTCTATATTCCTGTGGGTATCTCTAAAAATAGTATTTTTTTCGTGAGTGCAAGAAAGGCCCCGCGCGGAGAACCGCAATGTATAAATGCATACATGAGGGTTCGATCACGGAGCCGACGCCGCAATTGCGGGAAAAATGCATTTTTAGAGGTGCCCTCAAGCGGTCTCAGCATATTCCTGCTGTTCCTCTTCCGTTGCAGGTCTAATCTGATTTCGTTCCTGGACGAAGATGACGTTCTTATCGTTCTTGTCGCTATTCACAAAATGTCTAAAACGCTTCATTTTTTCGGGATCTTCTTTCGTTGTCTTCCATTCACATTGATAGGTATTAACAATTCTGGCCATTTCCTTTTCTAGTTCATCACACAAGCCAAGCTTGTCATCGATAATGACTTCCTTCAGATACTCAAGACCACCTTCCATGTTATCCATCCAGGTAGCGGTGCGTTGTAATTTATCGGCTGTACGTATGTAAAACATATAAAAGCGATCAATGTATTTAATCAGTATTTCATCATCGAGATCAGATGCAAACAGATCGGCATGACGCGGTTTCAAACAGCCATTGCCACAGACATACGAGTATAAGAAAAATAAACGCCATTTTTCTGGAGGGTACTAATGTTATTTACTAAAGTTCTTCCTGTATTACGTTGTTTTTTCCCAGTATCAGTCTCTAAGTTATTTATGCTTTATTGGATCTTCCTGAAAGTCCAATGAGTTATTATGATGTCAGATTAAAACACAAAAAATAATAATAAAGTATTCCCCCTTTGGGCTAGTAGCTTTGGGTGATGTATAGGAATACATGGCAAGATAACGTGAATGGGTGAGATGAGCGGCCTTGATAATACCGGGGCGATCAGGACGCGAGCTGATGAGCATGGATTTATATCCGACGCTAAATCCCGCGCCTGTTGACGCTTTTAAAAGTCCATCAGCCACCAAATAACCCAGCTATTTTCCATACAACCAACCTCCGGCGACCCCTATCATTGTTGTATCAATATTCCGGGGTTTGGGCTGCCCCCAAGGTAAATAAAATAACGTAAGCCGGAGGCGCACTCCTTTTGCGTTTTTAAAATGCTTAATCCGCGAAGCGGATTTCATTTTTTTTCAACGGTGGGTTAAATCAACGCAATATGAAGCTTACGACCGACCGCGCGGGCCGCTTTGGACATCGTTGCCAACGTGACATTGGCAACGGCGGGGTCAAGCAAGCGATCAAGTTGCCGTCGGCTGGTGTGCATCCGCTCGGCCATCGCTGTCTTTGAAAGATGATTATCCGACATGGCCTTTCGAACCTGATCCGCCAGCATTTCCTTGAGGGCCTGGTGTTCGCATTCTTCAAGCATCCCCTGCTCACCCAGAAACTCAACCCCTGCGATTCACTGCCATACGTCAAATGCACCCAGGTTATTAATTAGTTTGGCGCACCCCCTTGGGGGCTCTCTCTCCATTAGGGGTCCCAGCCACGTACATTTTTAGAATATTTTTCCGTAGGGTCCGCCATCCTACTGTATATGAATGACCGCTTTCGGGTCCTTTCCTGACGGTCGAGAGATTCGGGTGAATGTCTGCTCCATACTCAAAGCGGTCGTTCGGATCTTCTAAGCGAATGGTAACTACCGACCCAAAGGCGACATTCAGAGGCATGCTTTCCAAAACTGGAGGGTTAAAAAATTCTGCCCGTTCAGGAAAGAATACTCATCGCGGTACTTATTCTCTGCTTGGCTTTATGCAGTATTGTCAGTGAAAAATCAGGATTCAGTTTACGTTCTTTTAATTTTGCATAAGCTGGAATCGTATTAATGTTACTCGTCAGTCACGAGTTCTATCCGATTTGACGTAACTATTCAGGCCCTGAATTCATTTTTTCGATGTGTCACCTCGACCAACGGAAGAAAGTCTTATCACCCATTGATAGCTCTGCGCTTTAAGATTGCCCACTGGTGTTCATAAAAGATGAGTAGTGTAGAAAATAGAAATCGATAATTACGACTAGACATTTGCTAAAAAAACACGGATCCTTCTTTTCTTTGTAGAAGTACAGATGGAAGGAGGAGACCCCGTGCAACAGTATATTTCTCAGAGTTTAGAAAGCTTTCAAAGCGTTTTTTCCAGATCGAGTACTTGGTTGTTGTTCTGCGCCATTGTGATTGGATTTATGGGGGCAGGAGAAATGATCGGCGTGACGTCGTTGTGTCGTTTCTGGCTATTAGATGAACTTGGTTATTACCGCTTGCTCCGTTTTTTTAGATCCAAAGCGTATGTCTATGGGGCGTTGCTCGATGCTTGGCAAGATTTTGTGAATCGCCAAGGAAAATCCGTTGAAGTAGCTGGACGAGCGATACTTCTGGGTGACCATACCGCGGTGATCAAAGATGGACGCAAGATGCCCGGCGTGGTATCGATGCACGAGTCATCGGAGACGCAAACGAAACCCGGCTATTTTCGGGCCCAATGTTGGGGCAGCATTGGCATCTTGATCGGGTCGTTATCCGCTTGTTTTTGTTGTCCTTTGCAGCTTCAAATTCATCAGGGATGGGCTCATTTAGGGTTGAACGACGAGCGCGATAATCCATGTCGGATCAAGCTCACCGACCGCTTGGTGGCCATGGCGATTCATTTTGCGGTGACGAATCACTGTCTGTGTTATTTGGTGTTGGATGCCTTTTTTTCAACCGGGGGCGTATTTCGAGCTTGCCACTATTATTCAATCCAGCATCAGGCGCGGTGGGTTGAGGTGCTGGTCAAAGCCAAGAATAGCTATGTGGGTTATTTCCCCGCGCCACCGAAACCCGCCTCTCGACCCGGACCTCAGCCGCTCTATGGCGAGAAAGTGTGTTTAAGAGAATGCTTCGACCACCTTCATTTGTTTGAGACGGTGACCTGTCAAGTCTACGGTAAAACCGAATCCATCCGGGTTATGACGCTTACACTGTTATGGCGGCCCATCGCTGATCAGGTGTTATTTATTCTCGCCGTCACCTCAAAAGGCCCAATGGTTCTAATGAGTTCCGATTTAACGCTGTCAGCCATTGATGCCGTTGAACTGTATTGTGCTAGAACCCGCATTGAAATCATGTTCGCGATGTTAAAGCATGTGATCGGCGCCTTTAAATTTCGTTTTTGGACTAAAAAATTGCCAAAACATTCTAGACGCCCCTTTTCCAATCGTCTTCTCAAAGCCCCACAGCCCCAGGATATTCATACCGTTCAAGCGTGCTGGCGAGCCTATGAAATCTTCGTGCTCTGTGCCTCCATTGCCTTGGGGTTAATGCAATTGATTGCGCTCCAGTATCAAGATACGATTTGGTCTGAGCACTCGCTTTATCTTCGCACTCAATCGCGTGATTTGCCATCGGAGAAAACCGTCAAGCAAATTTTAGCGCCATTGTTCCTCAAACAATTCTTTCGACTTGAGGAAAATGGCATGATTCAACAGATCCGTGCCCGCTTGATGGCTGTTTCCGATGAAATAGATGACGATTAAACTGAATGAGGCGTTCTATGCTCTAATTCTCTGCGATCTTCAAAATTTTTCATCAAACATACTACGATGGAGAGGGTAGTTTTGCCCCGCTTTTCTCGCTGTTAACTCACGACTGCCGAGTAATGTAAGGTAAGTCTTTAGCTTTTTTTGAACCGAAATAACTGTGTAACTTCGCCAGTATAACGATGTCTGCCAGACTCAGTGTATCGCCGCTGTCATATACCCAATTTTCTGCTAGATGAGGAATGTTGCTTAGTTCTTTAGAAAAACCTAGAGTATGTAGCATTAAAGCGCCTACTGGCGCGCGCAAATAGGGGATGGAGTCTTCCAGCTCTGATAAATCGGGATATTGATCAGGATATTGTTCAGCAAAGTGTAATAATGGAATCACGCCTATATCGCTGATCAGGCCTGCCAACAGTGCATCTTCGGGATTTACCGTGCTGCACTCTTGGGCCAACACAAAACTAAGACTGGAGACATACAGGCTTTTTTGCCACAACTTCTGCATAGCTTTCATAAATTGTTTATTGTTACAGTTGAACAGTTGCTTGAGACTGATGCCCATCACCAGATTTCGGGTAGCTTCAAGACCAAGTCGGGTAACAGCATCATGACAATTGGTAATCGGTGAAGTCGGGGAATACAAGGGGCTATTGGCAACTTGTATCAATTTGGCGACGATAGTGGCATCAATGTGGATGATTTCAACCGCTTCATGAGTGCCGATATCCTGTTTCATTGCTTCTTTTAGTTTAAAGGCAACAGTGGGTAGAGTTGGTAATTGTAATTTATTTTCTCTATAAGCTTGGGCAAACCGTTTAAAAAATTGGTTGTCATTGATTTGTTCCGGCAGTTCAATATCGATCAATTCCACACAGCTGATTTGTTCCTGGCTTTTATTGGCCCATAAACGATTGAGTTCAACGGAAATTGCAAGGATGGTGATATCGGTCACGGCGATTGCGGTTGCTCCGCAGGTATTTCCGCTGTTTAATGGTAGATGAGCGTGATTACTGTCGGCACTGATCGCATAAGAATTATCGCTATCTGGTTGCATGCTGATCGTCCCTTCCAACAAATAGAAAACACGGTCAGTTTTCTGTCCATAAATAAAAATCAGCGACTGATTCTTAAAAAACAGGCAGCTTTGAGGCAGGGCGCCAATTACCAAATCTTCAAGATGTCTGATCGGCACAAATTTTTTAAGTGTTTCGGTCGCTAGCTTTTTATTGATTATCTCATAAGGTTCCGAGGCAGTTATAACCTGCTTTTGAAAAACGGTTGGTCCGGTCGTATTTTCGAACTCATCTCGCTTTGGGACCATTGACGATTTTGAGAAAATTGTGCTAAACCAGTTCATAATTCGAATCTCAGAACCCGTGGGTTGATTAAGTTACCAACTGTCAATCGCAATGCCGCAGTCGTACGGCGCTACAGTAGAAAGTTTGTGAGAAATGCGGGCTATTATCAGTGTTTAAATTTAATATGCTTGTGGGTTTTGACCTTGAGTGGATAGCTTCGATGGAGCCTAATGGCCTCGACTGTTTTCGCCGGATTGTGGAGGAGTTGGGTCAAGCTACCATTAAATTTTGTGTTTCCTCAATCTCTGCGGCGATGCCGTCGATCTCCAAAATTTCAATTTCTGGGGCTAAACCGAGTTTTGCGAATGCCGGAATTCTTTCGGTGGCAATAGTTCCCTGCAACTTATCGATACCGCCACGAGCCTCAATATATGCAATTTGAACTACATCTACATATTCGGGTTGAGAACAGGATTGGCGCATAAAGTCTTGGTACTCCGAAACTACTTGGCAAAAGGAATCAGAAAATTTCCAAGCATTCATGATTAGAGAACCAATTGTAATATGATGTTTTTCCAGTGCATTTCCCAGTCCCTGTTTGTCTTGGAATTGGTCTATGTGTTTTTCGGCGTACATCAAAATAGGTAGCTTTCCGATTTGGTGGATCAAACCACTGAGCATGGCCTGGTCGGGATCCAGATTGCGACATCGACTTGCTAGAGCTCGGCTGATTGCGGATACAGACACACTGTGTTCCCAAACCTCTTGAAAGATTTCGGTTAACGCCGCTGATTTGGACTGAAACATTTGTTTCATTACCAAATTGGTTACCAAGTTGCGTGTAGTATTCATACCCAGACGCGAAATCGCATTCGATAATTTTTCGATTTCGACCCGGCCCCGATAAAGCGGGCTATTCGCCACTTGGATCAAGCGAGCCGACAATGCAGCATCGGTCAAAATCACCTCAGCTACTTGGATTACTGTAGCATTACTTTGGTTTACAGCTTCACGAACGCGGATGGCTACATCCGGCAAGCTAGGAAGAATTAATCGGTCATTGTCAATTTCGTCTTGAATGTGGGAAACTATAGGATTGTCGATGACTTGACTTATGGACAGCTACTCTAAAATATATTTGATGGGTTGTAAAAGTGCGTTGTTGACGGACCTGAAGTAAAACGAGATGGGAATTAGGAAAAATTTCCCAATCATGAAGTACTTGCATCTATCAATTCTGAGCAATGCGTGTTGACCTAAATATTCATTGGAATGTTTGCGATTCGTCAATCCTAAAGTATGGAACAGATCGAGTAATTTCAGATCGATAATGCTAGGAGGCCGGCCGAGAATAGGAGTCGTCGTGAGCGAAAGCGGTTTTCCAGCGCAATTCTGGTAGTTTAATCTTTTCCAGATGCCTTATGTCTAGGCTATTGAAGTACCACTAACCGAAAGGAGCGGCAACAGATAGGCTTAACCTAACGCCACCGTACCACACTCGACTCTACCGGTAAGCGACCATTGGGAACGATAGGCGCGGTTCCACATGATCAATGATCGGTTTCTAACCCTTTCCGGACGTTCGATAAAAGTCTGTCTGTTTACAGTTAAAGGTTATTCAAGGAATCATGTAGCACCGGAAGTATTTTTGATGTTGATTTCAAATCTTGAATCAGCTCTTTCGCAGCTGAAAATAGATATCCGTTTACGGTCTAACGTGGCACTTAAACGTTCCTCGTGCCTCCAGCTTTCATTAACCGTCAACTGTTAAGCTGAATGGTTACTATCTACCATATCCATATCCGCTAGCGTAACTTGGTTTCTACCTTCCTGTTTCGATGTGTACAGGGCTTCATCCGAAAACAAAAAGGGGTCAGGTCTTTAATTATAGTATATATGCTTTATAATAGAAAAAACAAATTGATTGCAAGACCAGACCTAATTTTGCTATGACAATAATTTCCGAATCAACAGTCGTAGCGTCAATGCCGGGCACACCAATACATTCGGTTACGATAACGATGGCTTGTTGACCCAAGCGGGTGATCTGACACTGGCCCGTGACCCTCAAAAAGGTGGACTACTCAACGGAACCACCCAAGGGCTGATTACCACCAGCCGCATCTACAATAGCTTTGGCGAAATGCAAAGCTATACCGGCAATTCCGGAGCAACACCTGTACACCTGTTTAATAAAAAAGGGTCAAGTCTTTGTTTTAATGTTTAAATTAGCTCGGGAATAGCCTTGGTCAAATATATAGACTAAAACAAAGACTTGATAATCATCTAGCCTGCCTCCCCCTGGCGACGTCAGCGGCGTACACTGGCGTTGCCAAAAATCAACAAAGAGGAGGCAGAAATGAAACTATACGGTGGTTTGGATCTTCATTCAACGAATGTGGTCATTCAGTTAATCAATGAAAAAGATGAAGTGATGTACCGGAAGAAGCTCGGATGTGATTTGGATCGTATCTTGGCGGGTTTAGAACCGTTCAAAGAGACGATTGAAGGGCTCGCGGTGGAGTCGACCTTTAATTGGTATTGGTTGGTCGACGGACTGATGGACGTGGGGTATCCGGTTCAATTGGTAAATACAGCGGCGGTGAAGCAATACGAAGGCTTGAAATATACGGACGATGATTCGGATGCCTTTTGGTTGGCGCATTTAATGCGGTTAGGGATATTGCCCACCGGGTATATTTATCCGAAAGCAACTCGTGGGGTTCGGGATTTGTTGTGGGCGCTGGAACACCGGAATTCCTTATGCCGGTACTGGCGCGATAGTCAGGTGGAAAACAGTAGACAAAGGACACGCATATCTTTATTCTCATCATATTTTGATTTGTTGTTTTTAGGATTGAGTATAAATATGCCCATTGATATTGATGTATCCATTTTGAATCGTTTTTTTGCAGAAACAAAATCCTAGCCTCGGCGAAGGCCTGCGGATTTATCCAGCGATTGCGCAAGCTCGATCCCTTCGAGTTCTTTATCGCACTCACCTTCGGTGCGCTTAAATCAGATACACTCACCCTGAATAGTTTGGCGGATGAAATCCCGAGTGATCTTTCACGAACGGGCATTCACCATCGATTTACCCAGCAAGCCAGTGCCTTTATGAAAGCAATGGTGGCTGATTTTATGGCGATTTTAAAGACCGAAGGTCGAACCCTTGAGGTCGCGGCACTGAAGTATTTTACGGCGGTCAATATCATCGATTCAACCTCCTGGAAACTGTCCGGAGGGCTCGCGGCCGTATTTCCGGGCTATCACCATGCCGGATGCAAAGTACAGCTCATGTTCGATTATTTGACCGGTACGGTTAACCTGGTCTATTTAAAGAAACAAACTGCCACCGACCAAAACTATGCCCGGGTCTTAGCGGAACAACTGCAAACCGGTGCGCTGTATTTATTCGATATGGGCTACACCGTGGCTGACGCACTCGCCGCCATCGATGCAGCAGACCCTATATGTCAGGCTATTGGGGGGGCATTTTTGGGCGATAGGCTATGGAGGATGGTCGACAGGGAATGTGACCGATGAAATGGTTCAGGAAAATCTGGGACACCATCGTAACCCTTCTAAGAAAGATAATGGAAATATGATTCTTGAATAGTTGGATTTGGGACTTTCAGTCCAGTCGCAACCTATGCACTTTCAGTGCATAGTGGTTGAGTTAGCGGATCTTCAAGGCTAAAAAATAGATTTTTTATAGGGGAGGGGGGTTTACTGTTCGGCTTTGAGGATTGAACCGTTGAATGCATGATGAGATGGCTCCTGATTGAATATTCCAAATGTTAAGTGGCTGGTTTTGACCATATTCAGGTTATACTTGAACAGACACGTTCGCAGGTCAAAAACTTACCTAAACAATCAATCCGATATTTGGATCGCGGAGCGCTTTCTCCGTGGCGACTGCTTTTTTTTCAAATAACTGTTTGCCGCGTACAATACGCTTACTGCCTGAGACAGAGCTTAGTGTTATTAAGTGAATGGAAAAAAGATCGAGTATTAAGCCTCGCGCTGTAAGAAAAATCAAAAAAATCGCTGTTTCCTCCGGTATTTACTGGGTGGAAATCCCCGAGATCGACCTTTATGTTTTATGCGGTTGTCCCGAAGACAGCGTTAAACATTTAATAAAGCGTGGATTGATCACCTCGACGGACCGGAAAGGCGTTACTTTCGAATCCGGACCCAACGCCATTTTACTGTCGGATGTCTTGTTACAGAATGGACGGTTCGCGAATTTGGCGGAATTTCCAGTCATGCAGATGCTATATAGCCAGGGCATGATTTTGCCGAATCACCCTAACAACACGGGAGTAAAGCCACTTTTAATGGGCTTGCCGGGACAGGTCAATGCCCAGTTGCAATACGTGTACCGGGGAAACTACGGTTTGATCTCGAAGGAAGAATTCATGGAGGCGGGAATCTCGGCGGAAAAAGCCGAGGAAATGATGTTTATGAAGCTTTTTTTCGCGAATGGAAAAATTCATGAGTCGAAACAATTTCTCGATACCCTGGTGATTGAAAATGAACGCGTTGAGATTAAAAATGGTGTATTTATCACTCGTCTCCAATTGAATGTATTTGAAATTGAATACCAGGACGAATCGGTTCGCGTTGATCTTAATCTGGCGCCATCGGAACATTATGAATCGGCTTACCCTTTAGGGATGTATCAATTCCGGAGGGAATACTTCAGTGTGGTGCATATCGGAGAGGGAAACGGGTGGGACGCCAATCAACCGTGTATGGCGAGCATCCTGGTCTATCAAGGTAAGATTTATCTACTCGATGCGGGACCTAATATTTTATTTATTCTGAAGGCAATCGGTATCAGTATTAGTGAAATTGAAGGGATTTTTCATACCCACTCCCATGATGATCATTTTGCGGGAATTGCATCGCTGGTGCGTGCGGAACATAAAATTAAATACTACGCTACGGCCTTGGTTCAAGCATCGGTTTCAAAAAAACTGGCGGCTCTGTTATCCGCGGATGAGGAATATTTTAAGGATTTTTTCGAAATTTGTACCTTGGAATTCGATGTTTGGAATGACCTGGACGGTTTAGAAGCCAAACCACTTTTCTCTCCTCACCCGGTGGAAACCAATATCTTTATGTTCCGTACCTTATCGGCGGATGGATATCGATCCTATGCCCATTGGGCGGATATTGCCTCATTCGACGTACTAGATGAAATGGTGCGGAAATCCGGGGGGCTTCGAAAAAGATTGAAAGGCTGGATGGAAACGGTTAAAGAGGATTATCTGAAGCCCGTGGACATCAAGAAAATTGATGTCGCCGGTGGTTTGATTCATGGTAACGCTGAGGATTTCCGTGAAGACTCAAGTGAAAAATTAATTTTGTCCCATATCGAAACGGATTTATCGATTAAGGAAAAAACAGTCGGTTCAAAGACTAATTTTGGAATTGTTGATGTATTGATTCCGGGATATTTCGACTTTGCCCGGCGCCAAGCTTATGACTATTTACAATCTTATTTCCCCCATGTTTCTCGCCACGAGCTTCGATGTTTATTAAACAATGAGTTAATCACATTCACTCCGGGTTCGATTATTTTGGATACGAAACATGAAAAAACCACCCTGTTTCTGATTCTTTCCGGGAATGTTGAAGCCGTCAATACTCTTTCTGGTTCGGTCAGTTCATTGTTGGCGGGGGGATGGTTGGAAGCATGCCGGAGATTTTTGTTAAAATCGAAACGATCACCTATCGTGCAACCAGTTTTGTGCAGGCGCTTCCGCTCCCGATTAGCCTGATTCTAGAATTTATTAATAAGAACCAGATATCGGAACAATTTGATGAATTAGAGGAAAGGCGAACCTTTTTGCAACGAACCGATCTTTTTGGCGCCTCGTTATCCTACCCGGTACAGAATAAAATTGCTCTAGCGTTAACCCCGGTTCACTACCCTGTCGGGCAAGCCGTAAGCGCCAAAAATTTAACCGTTCTGAACCTGGTCAAAAAGGGAAAATTGGAAAGATACATGGGCGATGATGTTTACGGCGAATTAGGGAGCCACGATTTTTTTGGCGAAGAAATGTCTGTATTAGATACACCCAGTATTTTTGGGATTAGAAGCCTCGAGCTCACCTATGTTTATCAGATTTCCGGTAAATTTCTAAGGGAAATCCCCATTATTTATTGGAAACTCATCGAAGATTTTGAAAAACGAAAAAGGCTGGTGCTGAACACGGATTTAACCAATGTATCGCTGTTTAATTGGAGGGATGAATATAGTGTTTCGGTCGAAGCGATAGACAGTCAAAATAAAAAGCTCTTTGTGATGGGAATCAGAGTGCTCAAAGCAATAAGGTTAGATGCGGATATCACAAGTATTCAAAATTCAATAGCGCAACTCATTGAAACCGCGGAAAGTTTTTTTCGGGATGAAGAGGCGCTATTGGATAGATATGATTACCCTGAAATTAAGGGACATCGTAAGAAACATAAATTGATATTGATGCGAATAGCCGATCTGCGGCAGGAATTAATTAGAACCAAGTCGTGCGAGCACATCGATTTTGAAGGTGTTTTTGAAGAGTGGTTGATCGATCATGTTTTTTCGTAGGATCGAAAATATGGTAAATTCCTTAACTCCAAAGGGGTTTTTTAGTTGTAACTTTTCAGCATAAAGTCGTAACTGTTCAGATTTCAGGGATGAACAGAATAGTTACTTTTAATTAAGGAACAAAAAATGAGAGTAATTCTGCTAGGCGGACCCGGTTCGGGAAAAGGTACCCAAGCCAAGTTTATTACTGAAAAATTCAATATCCCGCAAATATCCACGGGCGATATGCTTCGTGCCGCGATTAGGGAGCGGTCCGGCCTTGGTTTGGCGGCAAAGGAAGTCATGGATGCAGGTCGATTAGTTTCGGACGAAATTATTTTGGGATTGGTTAAAGAGCGAATAACGGCGCGTGATTGCGAATACGGTTTTCTGCTCGATGGTTTTCCGCGTACCATTGTCCAGGCTGAAGGCCTTAAAGAAATGGGCGCTATCGTTGATCATGTTGTCGAAATATCGGTTGATGACGAAGAGATTGTCAAGCGCCTAGGTGGCCGTAGAGTTCATCCAGCCTCGGGGCGTACCTATCATATCCAGTTCAATCCACCGAAAATTGAAGGGATAGACGACGAAACGGGCGAGTCGTTGATTCAGCGTGATGACGATCTGGAAATGACCGTCAGAAAAAGGCTTCAGGTCTATCATAAGCAGACCAAGCCGCTTGTGGAATATTATCGTCGTGCCGCCGACAACGATCCGATACGGTTTTCGTCGATACGTGGCGTTGGGGGTGTTGGTGAAATAACCGAAAAAATTTTTTCGGCTCTCGTGTAATGACTACTTATAATAGCTTTTATGTCCAGCAAAACCTTATACGATAAACTTTGGGACGACCATCTGGTTCACACCGATGTGGATGGGTCTTCATTGATCTATATTGATCGGCATTTGGTGCACGAAGTCACATCGCCTCAAGCGTTCGAAGGTCTTCGTATAGAAAAGAGAGGCTTGTGGCGTACTTCGGCGAATCTTGCCGTGGCCGATCATAACGTACCGACCAGCGGAAGGGATCAGGGCATAGCCGATCCGGTTTCCCGGCTTCAAGTCGAAACCCTGGATCAAAATTGCGCAACGTTTGGCATCACCGAGTTCGATATGTTGGACCCTCGGCAGGGCATTGTGCATGTTATCGGTCCGGAACAAGGTGCGACGTTGCCTGGAATGACGGTGGTGTGCGGGGATTCTCATACCTCTACCCATGGCGCTTTTGGCGCATTGGCCTTCGGAATCGGAACGTCCGAGGTGGAGCATGCGCTTGCCACGCAGTGCCTTGTGCAAAAAAAATCAAAAAACATGCTGGTGGATATTAGTGGTGAGTTATCGGTCGGTATCTGTGCGAAAGACGTGGTCCTGGCAATAATTGGGGAAATTGGCACGGCGGGGGGGACTGGATATACAATCGAATTTGCGGGCTCTATCATCAGGGGTTTGTCTATGGAAGGACGAATGACGGTGTGTAATATGGCCATTGAAGCCGGAGCTCGAGCGGGATTAATCGGAGTTGATGCGACGACTATAAAATATGTGGAAGGGCGCCCCTATGCGCCAACTGGTGAATTGTGGGAACGGGCAGTGGAAAATTGGCAAAATCTTCGAAGCGATGAAGGTGCGGCCTTCGATAAAATCGTTTCGATCGATGGGGGTGATATCGCGCCTCAGGTGACTTGGGGCACCTCGCCGGAAATGGTTGTTTCGGTGGACCAGGTTGTTCCTGACCCGATGGGACAAACGGACGAAGTGAAGAAGCAAAGTATGGAACGCGCTTTGGTTTATATGGACCTTGAGCCTGGGATACCGATGTCCGAGATATTTTTGGATAAAGTTTTTATTGGCTCGTGCACCAATTCAAGAATTGAGGATTTGAGAGCCGCTGCCCAAATTGCTAAGGGAAAAAGCCTCGCGAGCAATATAAAACAGGCGCTTGTGGTCCCTGGCTCCGGTCTGGTTAAAAGGCAGGCCGAGCAGGAAGGTCTTGACAAGATTTTTATCGAAGCCGGTTTTGAGTGGCGCGATTCCGGTTGCTCGATGTGTTTGGCTATGAATGCGGACCGGCTCGAAGCGGGTGAACGCTGTGCGTCGACCTCAAATCGAAACTTTGAAGGACGGCAGGGTTATGGTGGACGAACCCATTTGGTGAGTCCGGCAATGGCTGCCGCCGCTGCGATAACGGGTCATTTCACCGATATTCGTGAGGGCTTTTAGTGGACGCGTTTAAGAAAATTATATCTAAAGCTATGCCTTTGGATCGCGTTAATGTGGATACCGATGCCATCATTCCCAAGCAGTTTTTAAAGTCAATCCGCCGTACCGGTTTTGGTCCGCACTTATTCGATGAATGGCGTTATTTGGATCGGGGCGAACCGGCAATGGATTGTACCGGTAGGCCACGAAATCCGGATTTTGTTCTAAATGATCCAAAATATTCAGGCGCCCAAATATTGTTGACACGGGAGAATTTCGGTTGCGGCTCATCGCGTGAACACGCGGCCTGGGCGCTGGCCGATTATGGATTTCGTGTTTTAATCGGGCCGGGATTCGCGGATATTTTTTACAATAATTGTTTTAAGAACGGATTGTTACCTATCGCCTTGGGCACTGATGAAATTGATCGGATGTTTAAGGAATGTGGTGAAAACTATGCGTTGACGGTTGATTTAGAAACCCAAACCGTCATCAAGGCTACCGGTGAAAGCATCGGGTTTGATATCGATGAATCAAGAAAGCATCGTCTGTTAAACGGCTTGGATGATATTGCCTTAACCCTGGAACAGACAGACAAAATTAAGGAATACGAGTCAAAGCGTCGTCAACGGACGCCTTGGCTGTTTCAATCTTGAAAGAACTGTAGTAACTTTTCGGCGTATTTCTGATTAGCGCTATAACTGCGTTAAAAAAGCCTGGCATAATCAGTAACTATATATTTCTACTAATTTATATAGATAGGCGTCCATTTCTCAACAAAAAAAGGGACAGATATATTTTTTCTAATCGATCATCCGTCAGTAAATAAATCTGTCCCATTTTTTTCTTTTTTTCCTAAAATGTGCCTTGTTGGGCAGGATACATTTGTCATGCCTGAATCAAGAGCGCATCCTGTGCCTTCTTAGGAAGGTCAAGGAGGACAAAATAGGATTTCGGATAGAGATAGTCTTCTGTAGATTCATCCACTACACGCAGATATCCTTCCTGTCCCGCGGCGTCATCTGCAAGAATCTGATACACCTTTCCCTTTTCTAGATCGTCACAATCTCTGTTCTCGATGCAGAGTGCAAACTCAATATTATGTTTTAATTGTGTCATAGCTATTGATCCGACAATCTTTTAATCTTCATTTTCCTTTTCCCAACACCATGCGCTTCATACCAATGCACCTCCGCAGTGCGAACGTTGTCATTTTCCAATTTCACAGTAGCGATACCTTTAAGCTTTCTCCATCTACCAGAACCATATCGTTTTCGGAGTCGCATAACATCGCGGATGCTGCCCCCAACTGCGATAATTTCCACGTTTTCTATTTTCCCTATGATCTCGAAATACATTTATCGTTATCATGACAGAATTGTACCGGTTTCTATTACCGCCGAACGCCAAATTCAGTGGCCACTGGCAGATATAAGATAAACTCAAACAATGCACTGAGCTTTGATATAAAAATGACCTCTGAAAAAAAACTGCGCTGCCAGCGGTCGACTGGAATTTTTTGTGTGTGCCCGGCATGGGCATGATTTTATGGGGTGCAAGTCCCCTGTACATTATCCAGAAAGGAGTTATATTTGACAACTTTAAAAGTACTAGCCGAGGCCAAGGTGCGGAAGGGCGACCGACCCGCTGAAAGAAGCCTAAGTGCAAACCTGCGAGCCAACGGACAGAAATCTACCGATACGGACCCGTATGTACGGTGCTGTGGGAGGGGGCTACTTGAGTAGCTCCCTATCCCGATTAGGCATGCTTCATCTTCTCGTGTTCAAATTGAGTCAGAAAACTGTTCTTTTTAATAGCTCCTCTATCTCCAAGACTTTGAGGTAACAAAACGCAAAATTGGCGTAAGTATCTTTTTCTGAGAGTGTTCCACTATCAAAAAGATTGTATAGCTCGTTTATTGGTTGATCGTAGTGGCGCTTTGGATCTGGTTTTTTTGAACCTTGATATAAATCAAAAAGTGCATACGTATGAGCTACATGACAAAGATCTTGAATATCTCCGATCGGTAGATTACCTAAATTCAGGTCTGCTTTTGCTTTATCGTATGCGGACTGAACAACCTCTGTCATAGGCACATCTTTCATTTAGTATCCTTATTTATTTGCCTAACGCCTGCCATCAGCCGCCGTTATACCCAAAGCGAAGCGGTGGGTTAAACGGTCGGCTGGATGGCCTTGTTAGGCCAACTTTCCTCAACTGTGAATGACTGACCAAGGGCTTTAAAATGACTAAACTCTTGCTTACGAAGTTTTCCCCGAATTTCTTCAAATGATCTGACTACATCTTCAGCATATAGCCTTTCACCGCAATGAGTACAAACCTCCGCGGAAACTTGCATAGATACAGTGTTACCACTACCTCTAAGGAGTTTTTCTACATACTTGGTCTCTAAATCTCCGCCACAAACAGGACATTTCTCAAAAGGCTTCATTTCTTTATCCTCACTTTCCAATCAATCCACCGCTCAGGGTCTGGGCGATAGACTGTGATTAAAACTGCCCATAAGTTATTTGGATTATAGGCCCAAACACTATGAATTGGTTCTCCTGAGAAATTTCGACCAAAAATCAAACAGCTGGGATATGGCTTGTCAATTGGATAATCTTCAATGACTTCACCGTGAATTACTGAGAAATATATTTCCTCATAAGTCAGATGATCAGCAAATGCTTCTTCTTCATCAGCATGATCCGTAATTCTTACCTGACCGGCACTAATGGCATTAACTATGTGGGCTATATCCATGCTTCTAACTGTGGCCTAACATCTAAGCATTTATACGTCGCGCGTGAGCAAAACTCAAGGTTTTCGCGAATTGAATTATAGAGTTAATCCCTTAAGGTCGTGCCATTAGGCTTTGGGGGTTCGTCTTGCATCGTGTATTTAAGTACAGACCACCGCTTTCATTGGTATTTGGTTCATTCAAGCCCAAGAGACAGGTTTATTTTTTATAAAATATAATTTGGGCTATAGCACCTAGAATACTGTCTTGAACTTACGTTCCTGGACGAAGCCGGAAAATATGCTGAACGACAGCTTCGGAGCACTTCCGGCCATTTAGATGCCTCCAAAGTGTGTGTGGGCACAGCGAACGAGCGCTACCGGCTCCATGCCATGATATCGAATACCCTAGCGTCCTAGACCATTCCTGTCTTACAGAGTAGCGGCTAGGTTGGCCCGTTACCAAACCCTTTTTAGAGTGAGGAATAAGTTAGTGAAGGGAATAGCCGCGCTAGTTGAGGAGAAGACCTTTGAAAATGATCGCGGCGGAAACGCAGAGCGCTGGGACAGCGTGGAGTCTACCAAAGCCGATAGAAGAAAAATTATGATGAAACCGTAGACCTTGAATACAGGTGTTCGTTTTAACAGCGAAGTCATGACATATTTAAATCAAATACCGACCGGTATTCAGGGCATTGCTTTCAACAGACTTGACCTAGACGCCTGGGAAGATATTATATTCATCCTTTCGCCTTGTTCTGAAGCAAATCAAGGACAATCTGAACAATTACCGAGGTAGGCTGGGTAGTTGAAATTTCACCGTTTTTTGGGCTGGCGTGTATAAAGGGAAATGTATTGAAATGGGATTTGCTACAATCGATGCAAATCCTGCGTTAAATACACACTCCGCATAAATAATAGGATGGGGCTTTTTAACAACGCTGAAACTTTAGCTGAATAGTTACGAACTAATGACAAAAAAAATAGCGATATTGCCGGGCGATGGCATTGGCCCGGAGATTGTGGCGGAAGCACTCAAAGTGCTCGATTGCCTGGTTAAGGAATTTGGCTTGGATGTGAAAACGGAGCAGGGACTGGTTGGAGGGATTGCTTATGAGGAAACCGGAGCGCCACTCCCGTCGGAGACTCTAGACCTGGTCAAATCCGCCGACGCGGTGCTGATGGGTGCGGTTGGAGGCCCGAAATGGGAATCTTTGGATTATTCGCTCAGGCCGGAAAGGGGATTATTGAGCTTACGTTCCGAGCTTGAACTGTTTTCAAACCTGAGACCGGCGATTTTGTATCCTCAGTTGGTCGATGCATCTTCATTAAAGCCCGAAGTTGTATCCGGGCTTGATATCATGATTGTAAGAGAACTCACGGGAGGGATTTACTTTGGAAAACCTCGGGGTGTCCGTATCCTGGAAAGCGGGGAGCGGGAAGGATTTAATACGCTCATATATAAGGAGTCGGAGATTCAACGGATTGCGCATTCCGCTTTCCGGATCGCTGAAAAAAGGGCTCAAAAAGTCTGCTCCGTGGACAAGGCCAACGTGCTCGAATGCACGGAATTATGGCGTGAAGTCGTGGGCGATGTTGCTAAAGTCTATCCTGATGTCGAATTGTCGCATATGTATGTCGATAACGCCGCGATGCAGTTGGTGCGGGCGCCGAAACAATTCGATGTAATCGTCACAACTAATATGTTTGGTGACATTTTGTCGGATTGCGCATCGATGCTGACCGGTTCGATCGGTATGTTGCCGTCGGCCTCTTTAGACCGGAACGGAAAAGGCCTGTACGAACCGATACACGGTTCCGCTCCGGATATTGCCGGGAAAGGGTGCGCGAATCCGCTGGCGACAATTTTATCGCTGGTGATGTTGCTCCGCTACAGTTTCAATGAGGAAGCCGCGGCTCAACGCATTGAGAAGGCGGTTGCCATGGCATTGGATTCGGGCCTGCGTACGTCGGACATTTATTCCCCAGGGACCTGTCAAGTCGGGACCGTGGAAATGGGAAATGCGGTTGTTAAGGGACTTTTAGAATAAATAGCGATGAATAAGAAATTTAACGTTGCCGTTGTCGGCGCTACCGGGGCCGTTGGTGAAGTAATGCTTTCCATTTTGGCCGAGCGAAATTTTCCGTACGGAGAGGTATACGCCTTGTCCAGTAGCCGGTCCGTCGGGAAATCAATTGAATTTGGCGATGGCCGCATTAAGGCGCAAAATTTATCGGAATTTAATTTTTCCAAAGTGCGGATTGGTTTATTTTCGGCGGGAGCCTCGGTTTCCAGGGAATTTGCGCCGAAGGCGGTTGAAGCGGGTTGTGTGGTGATCGATAATACCTCTGAATTTCGGCGTGATGACGATATTCCCTTAGTCATCCCTGAAGTCAATCCGGACCGGATCGGCCATTATACGAGCCGGGGTATTATTGCAAATCCGAATTGTTCGACGATTCAAATGATCGTGGCTTTGAAACCGATTTACGATGCCGTGGGGATCGAGCGCATCAATGTTTGTACGTACCAAGCGGTATCCGGCAGTGGCCGGGAAGCTATAAAGGAGCTGGCGGGTCAAACCGCGAATTTGCTCAATGCCAAGCGAGTCATTCCGAAAGTGTTTCCCAAGCAAATTGCTTTTAATGCTTTACCCCATATTGATGCGTTTCAGGACAACGGATATACCCGGGAAGAAATGAAAATGGTTTGGGAAACCCGAAAAATACTAGGTGATGAAAAAATCCAGGTCAATCCCACCGCGGTGCGAATTCCGGTATTCTTCGGACATTCCGAAGCCGTCCATATCGAGACGAGTGAAAAAATCAGCGCCGAACGGGCTACGGAACTCTTAACAAAGGCGCCCGGGGTGAAAGTATTGGACAGCCGCGAAGCGGGGGGCTATCCCACGGCGGTTACCGAGTCAGCGGGTCATGATGATGTGTTCGTGGGAAGAATTCGGGAAGATATCTCACACCCGAAAGGGCTGAACCTGTGGATTGTCGGGGACAACATACGAAAAGGCGCTGCCCTCAACAGCATACAGATCGCTGAACAACTAGTAAAAAATCACATCTGAACTAATCTTTATCTAGAAAGTAACTATTCACTTTCAGGGTAGTCACTGTTCAGATTGCCTCTATTCCGTTTCGAAACAAAGGAAAAACGCGCCGGGTGGATTTGGAAACCTGGTTAGAAACAAAATAGGGATGAGCGAAATTAGTGACACTAGAAATAGCATCTTGATTGGAGCATCGGTAGTGCGTGTGATTTGTTTTCTGGAGGGGGCCAAGTGCGCAAATTAAAAAAACCATGGCGATTTTAAGCCTGCTGTCCCCGCTTGGCGTGAATGCTTTGGGAGTGGGCGATATTAAGCTGCACTCCGCTTTAAACCAAAATTTACGGGCGGAAATTCCCTTGGTTAACCCTAAGGTCAAGTCGATTTCGGATATCCGGGTCAGTTTGGCGCCACCCAACGCATTTGCCCGTGCTGGGATCGAAAGGCCATTCTATCTTTCCTCGCTCCGGTTTAGACCCATTATAAAAACCGACGGCAGTATCGTAGTGAAAGTGACTTCGCTTGACGTGATTCGTGAGCCCTTCGTGGACTTCTTGCTTGACGTGAGTTGGCCACAAGGACATATTTTACGAGAGTTTACCTTACTTTTGGATCCACCGGTTACCCTCCGAAAGAAAAGCATTCCGGTTGTGTCTTCGCCCGTCACAAAAACCCAGAGACCAACAATTGCTTCGGTTCCTATGGAAAATACCGTTGTAGCGTCTCCGGCTGTGACAACAAACCCCATTTCCTACTCGTCGGCCCCGGCGCCCGAGCCAATTCCTCCCCAAAAACCGAAGCCGTCGTTTAAGGCCCGTTCGCCCAAGCCGACATCGCTGGCCTATGGTTTTGGCGAAAAATATGGACCCGTTGTAAGAAACGAAACACTTTGTAACATTGTAAATTCCGTGGAACGGCAAAATGGAGTCTCCCCGGAACAGTTACTGATCGGGATATACCGTGAAAATCCACACGCCTTTTACAGGAACAATATCAATGCTTTAAAGGCGGGTCAAACCCTGACTATCCCAACACGGGACCTCATCGTTCAACTTTCCGGTAGACAAGCGCTGACTGAATATAAGCGCCAAAACGATGTATGGTCCGGACGTATCAGCGATGCGCCTCCCAAAAAAGCCAGGCCAACCAAACTATCGAAAAAATCGGTTGAACCCCCGAATCAATTAAAATTGGTTTCTCCTGCAGGCGAAGAACTTAGCGAAGCCGGTGTTTCCGCTGAAGACATTGCTTCCGAAAATGCAAATTCAAAAGCGGACTTAGCCATGGAGATGGCGGTATCCGTGGGCGAGGAAAACCAACAACTTCAAACGCGATTAGCCGCATTAGAACAACAATTGCTAAGCATGCAACGAATGCTGGCTTTAAAAGATGAGCAGTTGGCGGCGATGCAAGCGCAAAATTCGCAACAGCCTAAGCCCACGGCGCTTCAAAAGGAAGCGGTTTCCAGTGTCAGCATCAATTTGCCGAAACAAACGGTGCAGCCCAAAAAGGCGCCAAAAGCTCAACCGGTCAAGAAAACGGTCAAACCGACACTAAAAAAGCCCAAACCCGCGAAATCCGTAAGTGAAGCAAAGCCGAATGATTTATTATCCGAGTTTTTGTCTGAGCCGTATTATCTCGCCGCCGCGGGCGCGGCAATCGTATTGCTTGGATTATTCGCTTGGGTGATTATTCGAAAACGAAGTGATGAATCCGAAGACGATACTGAAAGTATACTGACGCTTCCTGAAGTAGGTCATGATTATGCAAACGAGAAACCTGGAGTATCCGATACTAAGGACCGAAGAATCCAGGAATCGCATGAACCCGTTGAAAGTTCCTTTTTAAGTGAATTCACCCCTAGTGAATTTGACGCCATCGATTCTGAGAATGACGAGGTCGACGCGATTTCCGAAGCTGATGTTTATTTGGCTTATGGGCGGTATCAACAGGCGGAAGACCTGATTCAACAGGCTATCAAGGACGAACCGCGCAATGACGAATGTAAACTTAAACTGCTTGAAATTCATTTTGCGAAAGAAAGCAAGGAGGCGTTTGCGGCCTATGCTTCCGAGTTGAGCAAGGATAGACGGGATGATTCCGCATTTTGGCAAAAAGTTGTTGAAATGGGACGGGATCTTTGCCCGGATAACCCATTATTCAGCGATATCGAAGAAACTTCGTCTCAGGACGATTCGGCTTCATCTGAAGTTGTCGGGCCGGAAACAGTCACATCGGTTAGTGCTCCGGAATTTACGCCTGAGCCGGAACTGGATGTTTCGCCGACGGACCAAGACAACAAAAATGCACCCCTTGAATTTGACCCACCAACCGTCGGCGCCAATGAAACCGATGACCTTCGGGTAGATGCCTCGCAAGATTCGGATACTGACTGGGAAGACGAGCGTCAGATCGAGCTGCTTAATATCTAATCAAAGGAAAATCAGGATAACGCGGAATCCGCCGAGCCTTCCATGGAAGACGATGGGATTTTAGAATATTCAAGACCGGAGTCTATTCCTGCGAATTTAGTAGAGGATTCGTCAATGGATCTGAAAGCGGAAAATGAGCTTGGGGCCGGCCAAACCGACGAGGCGCCTGGACTGGATTTTTATTTAGACGATAGTCCCGGTGAAACGATGGCCCGGGTAGAAGAGAAATCGATGGATGAAGATTTTGATAGTTTGACCGACATGGACGAAATCGAAACCAAACTTGATCTCGCGAAAGCCTATGTCGATATGGAAGATGGTGGCGCCGCGCAAGATATTCTTAGGGAGATTTTCGAACAAGGAAACGAGGAGCAGAAAATTGAGGCCCGGGAACTCATGGAAAAACTCCAAGTTAATGGTTGATGGGATAGTTTTTTTAACCGTTCACGGATAACAGCTAATAGTTCTTCAAAGAATCATGTAATGCCCGCGGGATCCTCGGTATTCTATTCAATTTTATAGTATCCGTTTACGATTTACGGTTCAAAGCACCGCTCATAAGTTCCTCATTTCTTCTGCTTTTATTAACCAATAACTGGTTGACAAATAATGCTTGGAATTTCGCTTCAAATTTATCCATTATGATAGAATCCTAAGAACACATCGAAACCGGGATATATCCAATGAGCAAGAAGCTAACAGAAACGTTGCAACGCCTTCGGGCTGAAATCGAAAATCTGGATATCGGGGACAGGGACTCGAAGGAAAGGCTAGATAAACTGGTGGCGGACATAGAAATGAAAATCAATAAGCCCGATGATCGTGATCATCATACCAATTTGGTTGGAGATTTGAGCGGGTCGGTGGTGCATTTCGAAGTTTCGCACCCAAGGGTTACGGGTATCCTCAATGATATCATGATGGCGTTAAGCAATATGGGGATCTAGGAAGCTGTCCGAGAATAGAAAGCCTACTGCGAAAAAATGGATTTTGGCCAGATCCCCCCTATTTTTGGTTGAATATGCTCGATATTCGCCTAAAATTATGAGTATGTCAGTTTCAAAACCACTTTTTCTCACTACGACATCCGTTCTCGGATAAGCTCCTAAGGATGCAATATCTCGAATCCAGCGAACAAAGCGTCGAATATCTTCGGCGGGTAATACCGCTCATATCCAAGCATAAAATCAAGGCAAACCCTATCAATTATACCATTTGGTATGAGTACATTTCGGGGAATAATGAAAAACTTGCCCGCGAAATTGATCGATTACGTGAAAAAGGGACACTCTTTAGCGATCAACTCTGCGAGAAACTCTACGATAAATTTATCGTTGGAGACAATCCGGAAGCCCTAAAAAAAATTCAAGCGGAACTACGAAATCTGGTTGTTAATCTGTCGGAATCGACCATAAAAACAGACGAAGAGGTGGGCCATTTCGATCAGTCACTGAAACGCTATAGCGATCAATTGGAGGGCAGCGTGGGTGGTGACTCTCTCCAGGGTATCGCTGACGGCATGCTCTCCGATTCACACTCCATGCGGGCGTCAACTTCTTCATTAAAAGCCCGGCTTGAAGACAGTAAGGCGGAAATAGATAGCTTACGCGACGAGTTGGAGGAAGCAAAAAAAGAAGCTCTGAAGGATACTCTTACCGGTCTTGCTAACCGTAAAGCATTTTCAGCGGCCTTCGAAAAAAGCTTGTCAACGGCTGATTAGGCGAAACATGTGCCGTGTCTTTTAATGGTGGATATTGATTTTTTCAAGCGCGTAAACGATACATACGGCCATGTGGTCGGCGATCACGTCATACGATTCATAGGGGCCAGCTTAAATAAACAAACCAAAGGAAAAGATACCGCGGCTAGATTTGGTGGTGAGGAATTTGCCGTGCTTCTGCCCGAAACGACTATGGATGGAGCGCATTCGGTCGCTGAAAATATCCGAAAGTCTATAGAAAAAGCCAAGCTTGTGAACAAAGCAAACGATCAACCTATCGGCCAGGTAACCGTATCCATTGGTGTGGCGCGTTATCGGACTAATGAGTCGATTGAGTCTTTTGTCAGCCGTGCGGATGAAGCCTTGTACAAATCGAAACAGGAGGGTAGAAACCGAGTTACGCTGGCGGAAATTGAGGATAGAGCGATGTCGTGTTGATTTAAATCCGCCATGCGTTAAAAGGGATAGATACTATACTTACTCCTAATGACACATCGTCTCGCATAAACCGCGAGAGGCCTTGCCGGACAAATTAAAGATTTGTAAGCTGAAGGCTCAACTAAACCAACGCTTTTAAGAGCATTGGTTTAGTTGAGCTTTTTTTATGCTTACCGATAACCGAGAATTATTTGTGATTGATATCATTTTAGAAATTACACGGGCTCTAATTCTTCTAGGGCTTATCATTTATCTATGGCGAGCGGGACTTAATCATAGAGCCGTGTGGAAGAAAGGAGGGCGATTAATACTGCTTGGCTTTGGTTTGCTCCTGTTTGGCTGCATGCTCGATATCACGGACAATTTGCCCGTTCTCAATCGGTTTGTCATCGTTGGCGATACAACCGTCCATGCGTTTTTTGAAAAGATCGTTGGTTTTACGCTTGGATTCATTTTTTTAACTTTTGGGTTAATATCGTGGATTCCAATGCTAAGGGAATCGTCAAACCGGATTGACCAACATGAGCAGCCGGGGCGGGATTTGCCGTTCTCTCGGGAAAAAACACTCGGTTTTGATCGGAAGCTGACGCAGCAGCGAATTGAAATCGAAAAAATGGAAGCCACCAGCCGGATGGCTGTCCGGGTAGCTCATGAAATCAATAATCCTTTGGCGGGTATTAAAAATGCCTTCTTGCTGGTTAAGGGTGGGGTTTCTGAAGATTATCAACATTTCTCTTACGTTGAGCGGATCGAGAAAGAAATCGAACGGATAGCCAATATTATTCGGCAGATGTTGGGTCTCTACTATTCGGAGGATAATGGAGCAACGGAATGCGACATTCGTGCGCCCTTGAACGATGCCATAACATTGCTGGCCTTCAACGCCCGTGAGCGTAATGTGAAAATAATCCAAGCGGATTGTACGCGCCCCTTGATTGTTGCAATTCCGGAAGGATTATTGCGGCAAGTGTTATTCAATGTCATCTTAAACGCTATTCACGCTTCCCCCAATGGAAGTGAAATTAATATTGTTTTAGAATCCATCGAAGATTGCTTGATGATTTGTGTGATTGACCAGGGGAATGGCATTCCGGATGACTTAATGGACAAAGTTTTTGAACCGTTTTTTAGCTCTAAACTCGGTCATGGTGGGGGTGGATTGGGTTTAGGTCTCTACACCTCGCTTAAAATAGTACAATCGTGGAATGGGAGTATCGATGTTAAAACCATTCAAGATCGACCGACGTAGTAAGAATCCGATTACCTTTTTCTGAGAAGAGTGACGGAAGCGGTCAATTACAAGCTGGGTAGAGTGAGGGGGTTATCCCAATGATAAGCAGATATTATGGCAAAATTATTAAGGTCGCGTAGAATTGATAGTTTGATTGAATGGGCGAAAATATTTATGGATGACATTACTAAAGGAGAAAAAGAAGATTAAGATGCACGAATTAGGGCGTATTTTGATTGCCGACGACGATGAAACTTTTGTCAACGCGACAGCCGATTTATTGCGAACTAAGGGATATTGTTGCGATGCCGTGAACGACGCGGATGGTGTGCTCGATCGGTTAAATCATGACGACTATGATGTCCTCATATCAGATATCCGGATGCCAGGCAATACGGAGCTGGATCTCATCAAAACCGTGGCGAAAGAAAATCGTCATTTACCGGTTATTCTTATGACCGGGTACCCTTCGGTACAATCCGCTATAGAGTCGGTTCAATTGCCTGTATTGACCTATATGGTTAAACCGATGGATTTCGATGAGTTGCTGGATTGGGTTTCGAAAGGCGTGGAACGAAACCGTAGCTTCCAGGACTTCGACCATGTGCGTGAGCGGTCAGCCAAATGGAATGCTGACTTGGAACAAATGGAACAGCTAATCGATTCAGACCCGGAAAAAGGTATGGAATCGGCCTGGAGCACATTCCTGACCTTGTCGGCGCAAAATGTCCTCGGGTCCGTGACCGATTTGTACCGTATTATCGAACGTACTCACGGGGCCGGCGAACAACAGACGCCCTGTCATTTGCTGGGATGTCCCAAGCCCGCCAGGCTGACCGCGGGTCTTCAAGAAGCGGTCACTGTTCTGAAAGGTACAAAGACCTCATTTAAATCCAAAGACCTTGCGAAATTGCGGGTAAACCTGGAAAAACTTTTAGCGCCGGACCCGGGGACGGATTAAAATTTCTAAAAAGGCGCTATAATTGGCATTATAGCGGTGCTTTGGTTTAATACGCTATACGCTGGTTTGGATTTAACCTAAAGGGTTAGATCACCTTTTCGGGCAGGATCGAGTCCTGCAAGTTGAAGGCGCTATCGAATGATCTCCATTCAGGGGGTTTTTCGATAGCGCCTTTTTTTTTGGGCTTAACAAGTGGTTTTCGGTATGAGTATTGAACTGTTCTCGGACACGCAAACGGGTGCCTCTATTCAGGATGATTCGAATCTTCGAGCCCTTGTGGTGGATGATAGCACCGCGATGTCTGATGTTATGGGGACCTGTTGGAACACGTAGGATTTTCTTGCCAACACGCAAAAAATGGTGTCGAAGCAATTAACCTGTTTTTGAAAGGGGACTTTGATTTGGTGGTTACGGACTTATATATGCCGAAAATGAACGGTTACCAGTTGGTTCAACAGATCACCAAAGTGTCGAAAGCCAGAAAAAGTTTAACTCGGGTGCTTGTCACCAGTTCCGATAATAAAAAGACCACTATCGTATCGTTTTTGTCGGCGGCGCGGCTGTCGGGTAACGCCATAAAATTGGGTTATGTCGTCAAGCCATGGGGTTCGGGCCAATTTCTTCACCAGATACGAAATCTGTTTTCCGAGATTACGGAACTGTGTTCCCGGATAGACAGGGAAATACGCGAATGTGTCGATGAAACAAACTGTTTTCGAGTAAAAACAGACTGATTTTAGGTGTGACGGAGCAAGACGACGGTTTGCGTATCGAAATGGGTAGCGATCACCATACCTCCCTGGAAAGTGACACCATAAGAGACTATTTGGAACAACTGGAGGGAAGTATCTTTTTTTCACCCGTGGAGCATATAATCTGCGGCGTTATTAGCCAGTTGGATCGGCAATCGCCCGAATCCACGGCAACCCTATTATTACTGATTAAGGGACTTGGGGATAAACATGGTAAAAAACTTCAATTTGTTGATTTATGACGCGAATTGCGTGCCGAAATTAAAAAGCAAGGACTCGATGAAGTACTTGGGATTTATGGATCTGATACGACTCAAGCGTATTTGCAAAGTCAAGCGTCAGTTTCGGCCTTAGTCTAGCCGAATCATCGAAATGAAGGAAACAACCACGCAAATACTCGAGAGAATGAGCGATGCATTTTTTGCTCTCGACGGGGATTCGTGTTTCTCGGAAGTCAACCGGTCAGCGGAAATGTTGCTGGGCTGTAATCGTGATCAACTCGTAGGTCAATCGGTTTGGGACATTATTTCCAATGAGGTTGCAATTGAACTCCGGGAAAATCTCAAGAGCGCAATATCGAAGGGCCGGACCGTCCATTTCGAGTGGTTTTTTTCCACTAGGAGTAGGTGGTACGCTTGCCAGATCTACCCAAAACAAAACAGTTTGTCGGCCTATTTACATGATATAACCGATCACAAAAAAGCCGAACAGCAATTAAGTTACCAGGCCAATTATGACGCTTTGACGGGTCTGCCCAATCGCTCGCTCCTTTTGGACCGTCTTGAGCAAACCCTGAGCCGGGCGCCTTGGCACGACCGTTTTGTCGCCATATTGTTCATCAACCTGGATCGTTTTAAGTTCGTTAATGATACATTGGGCCATAACGTTGGTGATTCCCTGATTACCGCAGTGGCGAGCCGATTTACCAGCTGCGTCAGGGATGGCGATACCATAGCGCGTGTTGGCGGCGATGAGTTTGTGGTCGTGCTGGCGGATGTCGCCGATACCGAAGATGTCCGGATAATCACGGAAAGATTCTTGAAAATTCTCGCTCAACCCCTCAGCATTTCGGAACAGGAGTTGTTTGTGACCGCCAGCATGGGGGTTAGCTTATTTCCAAACGATGGACGGAATGCTCCCGATCTTATAATAAAGCCAGTACCGCGATGCACCGCGCCAAGGAACATGGGGAAAATACCGTCGCGCTATACGCACCAACCATGAGTATAGAATCAAAAGCCAGGCTTGCGCTCGAACGAGAATTGCGGAAAGCGATATCAGAAAAGGAATTTGTACTTTACTATCAGCCGATCCTTGAAGTAGCAACCGGTGAAATCGTTGGTTCAGAAGTTTTGATTCGTTGGATACACGACGAACACGGGATGATGGCTCCCGATAGCTTTTTACCCGTAGCGGAAGAAAGCGGACTTATTTTGGCGATTGGCGAGTGGGTTTTACGCACGGCATGCCGACAGCAAAAGTTATGGAACGAACTTGGGTTTCCGTCCATGACCGTCGCCGTCAATTTGTCAAATCGCCAGTTTAAGGATGCACGGCTGATCGAAATTATCCGAACGAGTTTAAATGACGCTGAACTTTCCCCAAACCAACTTGAAATAGAATTAACCGAAAACATTATCGTGTAAGAGGCCGATACGGCGATCGATTCCCTGCACGAACTTAGAACAATGGGGATAAAAGTCTCGATTGACGATTTTGGTACGGGTATTCATCGCTGGCCTGTTTGAAGCGATTTCCACTGGATTGTATCAAAATCGACCGCTCATTCGTTAACGACATTAGCCAAGACAAGAAAGACGCGGCCATCGCCAATGCGATCATTGCCATGTCGCGGCACATGGATCTTAAAACCATTGCCGAAGGTGTGGAAACCCAAGAACAACTTGAAATTCTCATCAACCAAGGCTGTGACCGCATTCAAGGCTATTTTCTCGGCCGACCCATACCCGCCGAATCCTACACGGAATTTTTGTCGAAGTGGCGGGAAAACCCGCATTTGGTTTTACCGGTTCATCAATGCGTTCGGTCGGCTACCCGAATATCCGTATAGCCATTCGTTAACCGATTGCTAAAATTATTAGCGCTGGCCGCAAAACCTGAAAGACGGACTGAAGCCACGTAGTCTATTCCAATCTATAAATGGCCCTGAAACAGAGGGGTCGAGAATCTACCTGAAGAGGCAAATCAGGCAATACTCTGCTCCTATGCTCAAAGATGGTTTTGAAAAGTTTACGTTTGGCCTCACGTTGGCTTAAAAGCATTTTCAAGGTATTATTCCATACCTGTGTAGTGTCGAATGTTTTGCTTTAGGGCATCGATCGATAAGATGTCCATCAAAAACGAAACATATCCACGGATATCCCTCTTCTCGACCGTAAATTTCATTTTCAGCAATAGAACGGACTCCCAATTGGGTTGATGCTCCGATGATTCGAAGACATGGTTAAGATCGGACTCAAAATAACGCGGTAGATCATTGGTCATCTCGGATTGAAACAGATCCGCGAAGCTGCTGAGACAGGCATTCAATATGACATTGCCAATTTCCGCGGTAGCTTCCACAACGATTTCGTCGGATGCGTCTTTCAAGCTTGAATCCCGTAATACGGCCTTGACCAATTCCAGATTTTTCTCCTCGGAAAACAATAATAATGCTTTTACCCAGAACGGGCCATTGAATCGTTGCTCAACCCCGCATACGTGTTGACCAATCTTTGGACCTAACGAATCAATCGCTTGTGTTTTCTTTAATAACGCCACCTCGGGGACATCTAACTCAACCTCTTCCCCGACCATTTCACTGAGCGCCGCGGCGGCGGCTCCCATACCGGTATTTAAGACTTCGGCAATGGCGTCACGGTAAAATTCATCGTCTAAACTATCGATTTGCTCAGTTACAAACATAGCTTTTTATCTTATCTTCCGTTATCGGCTTTGGGATAAAGTCGACCTTTATCTCGCTTGCTTTTTTTCGGATGCTGTCCTGGATGTTGGCGGTTAACAAAGCGATTTTAGCCTCGGGAAATTTCGGTCTCAGTATGGTGGCCAATTCGATGCCGTTCATGCCCGGCATGTTAAAATCGACGGTGATAATTTGAAATGTTTGTTGATCGGCTTTGATCAACGCTTCCTGTCCGTTTGGAGCTTCTTCAAAGGTCCAATCCGGGTGTGCCGATTCGATGAATTTTTGTATCATCATCCTCGACATTCGGCTGTCGTCAATGATGAGACAATTTAGCTTTGCCATTTTTGATTCCTCCTGAAAATGGGTGGTATTCCGAAAATTCTACAAGTAGAAGTGCTTATCCGATGGATCAAATATTAGTTTTCAGCTATCAAAATCGCTTATAGAGCGTATCCACGATCATCGGGGATATCGTCCCCGATGAGTCCTCGTAATGGTTCGATCGATTCAAATTGTTCCATTGGGTAGAATCACAATTTCAAACCAATAATTCTTCAGCCTTTCTATTGCATCGATAAAGCCTTGGAGATTCACCGGTTTGTGGACGTAACTATTGGCTCCGGCTTGATAGCAGCCTTCGATATCCCGAGGATCGGTCGATGTGGTTAGAACAATCACCGGGATGGTCTTTAAATCGGGGTCCTGTTTGATTTCGCTTAATACCTCATAGCCGTCGGTTCCCGGTAGATTCAGGTCAAGCATTATGATCGATGGACGGGCTGCGCTTCCCGGATCCTGGTATTCGCCGCGCCGGTACAAATAATCCAAAGCCGAATCACCATCGGAGCACCACGCGAGAGGATTGGACAAGCCCGATTTCTTAAATGCCCGGCACGTTGTTTCATAGTCTTCGGGATTGTCTTCAACAATCAGAATGGTTTTTGACTCAGTCCCCGTTTCTAAGGTCATACCCGATTTGCCCCCGATAAAGTAAAATAAAATGTAGTCCCTTCGCCAACGCTTGAGTGCACCCATATTTGTCCTGAATGCCGTTCTACGATTTTTTTGACGATGGTCAATCCAACACCGGTACCGCCACCGAATTTGTCCCCTGCGTGTAAGCGTTTGAAAATACGAAAAACATTGCCGAGATTTTTTTCGCGAATGCCGATTCCATTGTCGCGAACGTAGAAAACAATTTCCCCGGCTGTTGTACGGTCCAGGGCTTCACCCGGTTGATGGTCCCGGTCTTGCCCAACGACGTGATAACCCACTTCGATCCATTTTTCTGCTTTATCGTTGTATTTGATGGCATTGGTGATAAGGTTTGAGAACACTTCGCTAATTCGAATATTATCGCAATAAACCGTAGGCAACGGTCTCGGTACGCGTAGATCAATTTTGTGTTCTTCGAGGCTGATGTGTACCCTGTCTTTAACGATGTCAAGTATTAGTCTTGTCCAATATGAAATGGCCCTGAAGAGGGGGTAATTTCTAACGTGAAATGGCCCTGAAACCGAGAACAGATCATAAATTGAGGTTAACTTACGCTTCAGAAGTGTCAAGGAGATTCCTCCGCTACGCTACAAACTCCTCCTTGACACCTCTTCCGCTCCAGTTAAAAGGTTATTCATGATCTGTTCCCAATTTCAGGGCCATTTATAGATTGGAATAGACTTTTCATCCAGGTCGGTGTCGTCGTAGGAGCGGTCAACCCGGCCCAAACGGGAAAAATGAAGTAGTGAGTTGATAAGGTTTTCCATGCGTTGGGTCAAACGGCACAGGGTTTCCAATTTCGAACGCCCGTCCTCGTTTAGTTTTTCGGCATAATACTCCAGCAAAAATTGAGAATAATTATGGATTCCCCTCAGCGGTTCCTTTAGATCGTGGGAGGCGATATAAGCGAATTCATCCAATTCTTGGTTGGTTCGAATCAACTCGGCCTCCTTTGTCTTTATTTCGCTTATATCCGTCCAGGAGCCGACGCTTTCCAGAGGCTGCCCGTTTTCGTCATAAGCCACCGTTGCCGAATCATGCACCCATGTGTAGTGCCCCTGTCGATGTTTAAAGCGGTATTCATAGGAATGATGACGTTCCTTTCGTTCGACCAGTTGCAGATACTTTTTTTCAAGAACCGCTAAATCATTGGGATGAACATTGCTTTCCCAAAAATTACGCGAAAGCATTTGGGCCGATGAATGGCCCATTATCGACCCAATATTTTCACTGATGAAAGTTCCTTTGAAATCATTTGCCAAGTCCAAGCGGTAGATAACCGCCGGGCTGGTGCGCATGATATAGGATAGGTGTGAGCGGGCTTCTTCAAGGTCCGTCTTAGTTTGAGCCAGATTTTCCAGAACCTTTTTCTGTTTTTGATAACTCGTCAGTCACGAGTTCTATCCGATTTGACGTAACTATTCAGGCCCTGAATTCATTTTTTCGATGTGTCACCTCGACCAACGGAAGAAAGTCTTATCACCCATTGATAGCTCTGCGCTTTAAGATTGCCCACTGGTGTTCATAAAAGATGAGTAGTGTAGAAAATAGAAATCGATAATTACGACTAGACATTTGCTAAAAAAACACGGATCCTTCTTTTCTTTGTAGAAGTACAGATGGAAGGAGGAGACCCCGTGCAACAGTATATTTCTCAGAGTTTAGAAAGCTTTCAAAGCGTTTTTTCCAGATCGAGTACTTGGTTGTTGTTCTGCGCCATTGTGATTGGATTTATGGGGGCAGGAGAAATGATCGGCGTGACGTCGTTGTGTCGTTTCTGGCTATTAGATGAACTTGGTTATTACCGCTTGCTCCGTTTTTTTAGATCCAAAGCGTATGTCTATGGGGCGTTGCTCGATGCTTGGCAAGATTTTGTGAATCGCCAAGGAAAATCCGTTGAAGTAGCTGGACGAGCGATACTTCTGGGTGACCATACCGCGGTGATCAAAGATGGACGCAAGATGCCCGGCGTGGTATCGATGCACGAGTCATCGGAGACGCAAACGAAACCCGGCTATTTTCGGGCCCAATGTTGGGGCAGCATTGGCATCTTGATCGGGTCGTTATCCGCTTGTTTTTGTTGTCCTTTGCAGCTTCAAATTCATCAGGGATGGGCTCATTTAGGGTTGAACGACGAGCGCGATAATCCATGTCGGATCAAGCTCACCGACCGCTTGGTGGCCATGGCGATTCATTTTGCGGTGACGAATCACTGTCTGTGTTATTTGGTGTTGGATGCCTTTTTTTCAACCGGGGGCGTATTTCGAGCTTGCCACTATTATTCAATCCAGCATCAGGCGCGGTGGGTTGAGGTGCTGGTCAAAGCCAAGAATAGCTATGTGGGTTATTTCCCCGCGCCACCGAAACCCGCCTCTCGACCCGGACCTCAGCCGCTCTATGGCGAGAAAGTGTGTTTAAGAGAATGCTTCGACCACCTTCATTTGTTTGAGACGGTGACCTGTCAAGTCTACGGTAAAACCGAATCCATCCGGGTTATGACGCTTACACTGTTATGGCGGCCCATCGCTGATCAGGTGTTATTTATTCTCGCCGTCACCTCAAAAGGCCCAATGGTTCTAATGAGTTCCGATTTAACGCTGTCAGCCATTGATGCCGTTGAACTGTATTGTGCTAGAACCCGCATTGAAATCATGTTCGCGATGTTAAAGCATGTGATCGGCGCCTTTAAATTTCGTTTTTGGACTAAAAAATTGCCAAAACATTCTAGACGCCCCTTTTCCAATCGTCTTCTCAAAGCCCCACAGCCCCAGGATATTCATACCGTTCAAGCGTGCTGGCGAGCCTATGAAATCTTCGTGCTCTGTGCCTCCATTGCCTTGGGGTTAATGCAATTGATTGCGCTCCAGTATCAAGATACGATTTGGTCTGAGCACTCGCTTTATCTTCGCACTCAATCGCGTGATTTGCCATCGGAGAAAACCGTCAAGCAAATTTTAGCGCCATTGTTCCTCAAACAATTCTTTCGACTTGAGGAAAATGGCATGATTCAACAGATCCGTGCCCGCTTGATGGCTGTTTCCGATGAAATAGATGACGATTAAACTGAATGAGGCGTTCTATGCTCTAATTCTCTGCGATCTTCAAAATTTTTCATCAAACATACTACGATGGAGAGGGTAGTTTTGCCCCGCTTTTCTCGCTGTTAACTCACGACTGCCGAGTTGATAAGACTGGGAATAGTCCAACATCAGACCGGTTAAAGGGACTCCGTAGGCAATAATTTTTAGGAAATGCGCGATATTGAAATGGGAGTCGAATAAAGCCGTCGAACCGAATGCCATATGCGTTTCGACGGCCACATCGGGAATTGTGGAAATGATAAGTCCTTGAGCAAAAAGCGAAGGATATTTTTTATGGTATAAGGGGAACAGATAAAGGCCACAAAACAGGTAAAGCAACAAGGGCCCAAAATCCCATGGGCGGGTGATGAATTGGTCCGGAAACATGGTTTGCGGCAGCTCTGAACTGGTCGCGGCAAAATGGATAATGGCGTAAGCAACGCCCCCAAACAGCGCACTGACCGAAATTATAAAAGATAGGGAAGTGGGTAGTTTCTGCTTTTTCTTGAACAGTAGCAGACCAATGCCGACGATCAGGATCAATACGTTAAATACACGGCAAACGGCCCAGGTAAATGGAATCAGTTTTTTATTGTCGGCAACCGCATCGATCAATCGGTCGGCCGCCAGGGTATGAAAGGCGTCCATAGACCCCGCGCAAACCAGGGCAACGGCAATGATCGGTGCGGTTGGATCATGGTTAATACGGTAGTGGCTGAAAGCCAGGCAAACCGTAAAGATGGCCACGCAGAAGGCGCTCCATTCCAGGATAGTGTGGGTAAAGGCGCCGGACAGGCGATGGAAAGCGGCTTTCGTGGGATTGGATATTTCAAGGGCTGGAAATCCGGCTTTGGCGAACGAAACAGCTGTGCTACCAAAATCGGCGCCCGCAACGCTCATCAGGAACGGGAGGATGGAGATTCCCACGACGGCCCAGATGATCGGGTTCGGGATTATTTCCTTTCGACCCCTCAACACGGACAGGCGAGTCAACGAAATCACATGGGCATTCATAGGATTGTTTTCAGTGTGGTTATATCAAGTTATATTCATTTGCCTTGTTTTTATCTGGTTAAACAGTTCTAAACTTAGGACTCACGCAATATTTCGATTCGTAAATTTACAGGCGCGTAAATTTGGCGGTTTTGCGTAGCCCTCCGTTTTATAAAGTTCTTTTTTACGGTTACTTATTTATCTTTTTAAAATCAAGCCATTAACCCTCGGTTAGTGAATAGGGAATAGACTGGTCAAAAATTGGAATCCGTCTGACGGCATTCGAGAATTGAATTTTGTTTTATCGACATAAAGCTGAGTATAGTTAAAATCCAGAGGACTTAAATAGTTTTGCCGGGAATCGGTCCGGCGTGGATGAATTCGAGTAATAACTCCTAATATTAAGCCACCGGCTCTGCCGGTGCGATGCAAATAGGCTCTGCCGTTCCAGCGTAAATACTGATAAATTCTCCTCAGAACCCGCCAAGGTAAAGAGGAGAATTAAAATGAGAGAATGGCAAAGTCAGAGCCATGTAAGATGGTATTGTCGATACCACATCGTGATCGTACCGAAATATCGAAAAAAATCAATATATGGTGCATTGAGAAAAGATATAGGATCGATTTTGAAAGAGCTGTGTCATCAATTTGGAGTGGAATTAGTAGAAGGACATGCGATGCCGGAGCATGTTCATTTATGCTTGAGCATCCCACCCAAATATAGTGTTGCCAATACAGTGGGTCGAATAAAAGGCAAGTCAGCGGTGAGGATTCACAGAGACTACATTGGGGAGTACCTTAGTAGTAAAGGATTTCATTTTTGGTCAACGGGATATTGTGTAAGTACCGTTGGCTTGGATGAGGAAAAGATAAGAAACTATATACGGAATCAAGAAGAAAAGGATCGTCGGTTATAGCAATTAGATTTATTTGATTAATTAAACTGAATTGGCAGGTTCTTAAGCCCCTATGATGGGGCTTACTTATGTTTTAGCCCCCTTTGAAGGGGCTTCCTCAAACCACCAGCTCTGCGGGTGGTACTTGATTATTGGTGTTGGCAGACTGGATATAAAACCTATACTTTACTTAATCTCGGCAGTCGTGAGTTAACAGCGAGAAAAGCGGGGCAAAACTACCCTCTCCATCGTAGTATGTTTGATGAAAAATTTTGAAGATCGCAGAGAATTAGAGCATAGAACGCCTCATTCAGTTTAATCGTCATCTATTTCATCGGAAACAGCCATCAAGCGGGCACGGATCTGTTGAATCATGCCATTTTCCTCAAGTCGAAAGAATTGTTTGAGGAACAATGGCGCTAAAATTTGCTTGACGGTTTTCTCCGATGGCAAATCACGCGATTGAGTGCGAAGATAAAGCGAGTGCTCAGACCAAATCGTATCTTGATACTGGAGCGCAATCAATTGCATTAACCCCAAGGCAATGGAGGCACAGAGCACGAAGATTTCATAGGCTCGCCAGCACGCTTGAACGGTATGAATATCCTGGGGCTGTGGGGCTTTGAGAAGACGATTGGAAAAGGGGCGTCTAGAATGTTTTGGCAATTTTTTAGTCCAAAAACGAAATTTAAAGGCGCCGATCACATGCTTTAACATCGCGAACATGATTTCAATGCGGGTTCTAGCACAATACAGTTCAACGGCATCAATGGCTGACAGCGTTAAATCGGAACTCATTAGAACCATTGGGCCTTTTGAGGTGACGGCGAGAATAAATAACACCTGATCAGCGATGGGCCGCCATAACAGTGTAAGCGTCATAACCCGGATGGATTCGGTTTTACCGTAGACTTGACAGGTCACCTTCTCAAACAAATGAAGGTGGTCGAAGCATTCTCTTAAACACACTTTCTCGCCATAGAGCGGCTGAGGTCCGGGTCGAGAGGCGGGTTTCGGTGGCGCGGGGAAATAACCCACATAGCTATTCTTGGCTTTGACCAGCACCTCAACCCACCGCGCCTGATGCTGGATTGAATAATAGTGGCAAGCTCGAAATACGCCCCCGGTTGAAAAAAAGGCATCCAACACCAAATAACACAGACAGTGATTCGTCACCGCAAAATGAATCGCCATGGCCACCAAGCGGTCGGTGAGCTTGATCCGACATGGATTATCGCGCTCGTCGTTCAACCCTAAATGAGCCCATCCCTGATGAATTTGAAGCTGCAAAGGACAACAAAAACAAGCGGATAACGACCCGATCAAGATGCCAATGCTGCCCCAACATTGGGCCCGAAAATAGCCGGGTTTCGTTTGCGTCTCCGATGACTCGTGCATCGATACCACGCCGGGCATCTTGCGTCCATCTTTGATCACCGCGGTATGGTCACCCAGAAGTATCGCTCGTCCAGCTACTTCAACGGATTTTCCTTGGCGATTCACAAAATCTTGCCAAGCATCGAGCAACGCCCCATAGACATACGCTTTGGATCTAAAAAAACGGAGCAAGCGGTAATAACCAAGTTCATCTAATAGCCAGAAACGACACAACGACGTCACGCCGATCATTTCTCCTGCCCCCATAAATCCAATCACAATGGCGCAGAACAACAACCAAGTACTCGATCTGGAAAAAACGCTTTGAAAGCTTTCTAAACTCTGAGAAATATACTGTTGCACGGGGTCTCCTCCTTCCATCTGTACTTCTACAAAGAAAAGAAGGATCCGTGTTTTTTTAGCAAATGTCTAGTCGTAATTATCGATTTCTATTTTCTACACTACTCATCTTTTATGAACACCAGTGGGCAATCTTAAAGCGCAGAGCTATCAATGGGTGATAAGACTTTCTTCCGTTGGTCTAGGTGACACATCGAAAAAATGAATTCAGGGCCTGAATAGTTACGTCAAATCGGATAGAACTCGTGACTGACGAGTTAATAGATAACGAGTAAAGGTTTCGAATCCGCTTTTTAAAATCGAAAAAATGCGCAGTCTCGATAGTGCCGTATCGATTGATCTACTTTCCCTTTGGGGATACCAAAACAGCGTTCAAAGGGAACCCAATCATGGTAACCGTACGTCTTAAGTAACAATCCATGGCTACCACCAACAGTTCCGCGATTCCGAGACTCAAACGGCTACAAGGCCGCAATAACAAGGACGGCCAGAATACTGTTCTGGTGGTTGAAGACAGCAAATCTATCTTAAGTCTCTTGTGCGCTTATTTGGACCGGCTCGAGGGAATCAATGTGATTTCCGCCACCTCCATGGCTGAAGCGGAAGCGTTATTAACAGAGCATGGACAACAAATATTTTGCGCGGTGTTAGACCTTAATCTCCCCGATGCACCGAATGGCGAAGTAGTGGATTTGGTACAAGGACATGGAATTCCCGTGGTAGTGCTAACCGGTTCGGTTGACGAATCATTACGCAAAATGATGTTGGAAAAAAATATCGTTAAATACGTGGTCAAACGCCATACTACCGAACTTGAAAATGTCACCTATATCGTCGGACGAATTTTCGAGAACCAGGATATCAAAATTCTCATCGTGGATGACTCCCCGAGTTTCCGGTCGTACCTTATTAGTCTGCTGGATACTTATCGGTACTCCACGTTGACCGCGGGTAACGGCAAGGAAGCACTAAAGGTATTAAAACAGCACCCGGACATTTCGTTGGTCATTACCGACTACAACATGCCGGAAATGAATGGTTTAGAACTTATCGAGGCGATACGGCTTGACTACAGGCGGGAAGAATTAGCCGTGATTGGTGTCACCGATGTTACCAAACCCGGCGTATCGGTTCGCTTATTGCAGTCGGGCGCTAACGATTTCCTATCCAAGCCTTTCGAAATTGAAGAACTCTATTGCCGAGTGACGCAAAATACCAACATGATCGGCTACGTGCGGGAGATACGCGATCTGGCTACCCGGGATTATCTCACAAAAGTCTACAACCGCCGGCATCTCTTTGATATGGGTGAAGTTCTATATGCCAATGCTAAACGCGGCAATGTCATATTAGCCGCGGCTTTGATCGATGCCGACCATTTTAAGGCGATCAACGATACCTACGGTCATCATATCGGTGACCAGGCGCTCATAGCCCTTGCCGGCGCTTTGACGTCGAGCTTGCGTACTTCGGATATTGTGTCCCGCTATGGTGGTGAAGAGTTTGCCTGTTTGGCAATCATAAAAAAAGAAGACGATGCGGTTCTTACTTTTGAAAGAGCTCGAAAGCGAGTCGAGGATATCGAATTGTACGTGGAAGGCGAGCGGGTTCGAATCGCCGTCAGTATTGGAGTCACTACGAAATTAGCCGGTTCGTTGGATGAAATGCTTCAACTTGCCGATAGTGCTGTTTATGAGGCCAAGAATAATGGGCGCAATCGTGTCGTAAGCTACGACGTATTAAACGATACGGCGGAAGAATCGAGCCAGGTTGGCGGTGAAATTGAACTCTTTTAGTTAGACCCACCGACATCGGTTAACAGTTTATAAAAACTGGAAACACGGAGGAATCCACGTTTGCTACATTGAACCTAATATCTATAGCACAAAAGAAGGTAGAAAAACCCCCGGATAAATCTTTTTTTGGTGCTATCTTTTGAGGTACGTCAACTTTCCCTGTTATGAATCGGATCGGGTTCAGCTCAGCTGAAGTTTGGACGTGCTGATTAATGTTCGGGGCATTAATCGACCTTGTCGTGCAGGATATAGACCTGCAAGTTGAAGGCTCAGAAACCGGTACGATTTTTTTTAAGTCGTACCGGTTGCCGAGCTTTTTTTTAGAGATTGAAAAGGTTCAAAAAATAATGGAAATCAAAAACAGCGACCTTGTACCATCGAATTTCACGATAAAAATGCACGAAATATGGCTATGGCCTAGTGGTATGAGCGTCATGGCCATCGGGTTTTTATTTGTCGATGCGAACGGTATTTCACTTGCGGTGCTTTGCGTTTTGGCGGTGGCATCCGGTATCGGTTGTGGTCTAGGGTTCAAACGAATCGTAGATTCGCTTCGGAATGAGGTGCGGGAAGCCGTTAATGTTCAGAATCATGATTGCAAACAAGATCCCGAGCAATACGTGCTAGGTTTGGAACGGCTTTGCGGACAGGCATTCCCGATCTGGTCGAAGCAGATTACAACGTGTACCGATAAGCTTGATAAAGAAATATCGGACATTTCATCGTCATTTTCATCGATTGTGGAAAATTTTGACCGGCTCATAAAATCGTCGCGTAACAATATTCTTAAAGTTGTCGGGAATACCGGCGAACAAGAACCGGTGCAAGACGTTTCCGTGGAAAGTGTTGATATACGAAGTGATATTCATGGTATTTCGAATTCTCTAAAGTCGATTTTCAATTCCAAGGAAATCGTTCTTTCCGATATCCGGGCATTGGAGCCGTTATCGGAGAAACTTGAGAGAATGGCGCGTAATGTCGGGGACATCGGTAAACAGACCAATCTTCTGGCGCTTAACGCCGCCATCGAAGCCGCGCGTGCGGGAGAGGCGGGAAGGGGCTTTTCGGTGGTCGCCGATGAAGTTCGGCGGCTGGCCACGAACTCGGCGGAAATTGCCGGCGAGATGATTGAACAAGCCAACGCGATTCAATCCGCGATCGCCCTAACCACGCAGACGGCGGAACAATCCGCCGAGCAGGAATCCAAAATCATAGTCGATTCGGAAGCAATACTGGCGAATATGCTTGAGCGTTACGATTTCACCCTGCAAACACTGACTGAATCGTCCAACCAATTGGCCCAGGTCGGCAGCGATTTTCATGGCGATATTAACAATGCCCTGGTGGCATTGCAGTTCCAGGATCGAATTTGTCAGATACTGGGAAATCTGAAAACCAACCTGGATAACACCAATGAAAAATTGTGCGCGGCCGAATGCGCCTACGCCGCCGACCCCCTTATTAGCCCTGAAAATGCTGAACTTTGGTTGCAGGAAATGAAACTTGAATACACCACCGGCGAAGAACGTAGAAACTATCACGATATCCAAGGTACTTCCTCCATCGAAAAGGAAGTCGATCAAGGGAAAGTTACATTTTTTTGAGGAATTGCAATGTCCAAAACCATTTTAGTTGTAGACGATTCATCATCAGTACGCATGGTCGTTGGTACCGCACTTAAAGGCGCGGGTTATAACGTCATCGATGCATGCGATGGTAAAGACGCTTTGACCAAGCTCAACGGCGAAAAAATTCATTTAATCGTCAGCGATGTGAATATGCCGAACATGGATGGGATAACGTTTGTCAAGGAAGTCAAAAAGCTGGCGAATTACAAATTTACGCCGATTTGTATGCTCACAACCGAATCCGAACAAAGCAAAATGGCCGAAGGCAAGGCGGCCGGGGCCAAAGCCTGGATTGTAAAACCGTTTCAACCGCCCAAGTTGCTGGCGGCAGTGGAAAAGCTTGTTTTGCCTTAAAACCTTAAAACCACGGGTTATCGGTTAACAGTTCACGGTTAACGGTTTATAAAAGAAGGAAGCATGAGGAACGCATGAGTACTAATTTGAGATAACTGATAACTGATAACTGATAACTGATAACTGATAACTGATAACTGATAACTGATAACTGATAACTGATAACTGATAACTGATAACTGATAACTGATAACTGATAACTGATAACTGATAACTGATAACTGATAACTGATAACTGATAACCGATTTCCAATGACCATTAAAAAACTTAAAGACAGCAAAAAACATCCCGGTCTTTGCCGGCTACGCATCGATGGCGATATGACCATCTACACGGCGGAACGGACCAAGCAAGATTTGCTCCCCCATATTGACGATTACCAGGTATTTGATTTGGACCTTGCCAAAGTCAACGAAATCGCTACAGCGGGTCTTCAGATCTTGCTGTTGTTGAAACGGAAAGCCGATCAATCAAAGCGCGTGGTACACCTGTCGAAGTGCAGCCAAGCGGTGCGGGAGCTGCTCGGTTTGTATCATCTACAGAGCTGGTTTGACGAACAACCAGCTGTACAATAATCGTAAACCCAGGGGGACGCATAAATGACTATGGATCCAGGATTACAAGCCTTTGCGGTAGAATCCCGCGAGTTGTTGGAAGAGATGGAGGATTTGCTGCTCCAGCTTGAGGATCAACCTGAGGATGCCGATATCATCAACGAGCTGTTTCGCGCGGTTCACACCATAAAATGTGCTTCGGGGATGTTTGGATTCGACGCGGTCGTCGAATTCACCCACCTTGGGGAAAGCGTTATGGGCCGGTTGCGGGATTCGGAAATCAAGGCAACCGACGAATTGCTGACCTTACTGTTGGCGTCGAAAGATCATATCGCATTATTAGTGGATGTGGCTTTGGATGGTGATGGGAATTTAAGCGAGGAAAGTATTGCATCCGGAAAATCCCTGTCCGCGCAGCTTGAGCTTTATTTGCACGATACTCTCGATGGGTCCGCGGACGCCTTGGGAAAAACCCCCGAGGTGATGGCGGAGACGGATAATCCGGATGGGCCAAAAGTCGAAAACGCTTACTGGCATATTTCGCTGCGTTTCGGCAATGATGTGCTTCGTAATGGCATGGATCCATCCTCGTTCATCCGCTATCTCGAAACCATCGGCGACATTGTCAGTTTAGTCCTCGTGGACGACAATATGCCGGCGCCTAACGACATGGATGCCGAGAGTTGCTATCTCGGGTTTGAGATCGACCTTAACAGCGAAGCCAATAAGGAAGATATCGAAGCGGTATTCGAATTTGTCCAGGACGATTGCGTCATTCATATCCTCCCCCCCCCCCACAGTTACGTCGCCCGGTATGTTGAACTGATCGAGGGACTCCCCGAGCAAAATTATCAGATTGGCGAAATGCTGGTGCGCAGCCGCGCCCTGACCGAGCGCGAACTCGCCGAAATCTTAAAGGAACAGAAACAGCAGCAGGTCGAAGCCGAACAGCAAGGCGAGGAGCATCCACAACCCTTTGGCGAGCTGGCGGTCAAACAGGGCGTCGTCGAAAAGCCGGTGGTCGAGGCCGCGCTCGACAAACAAAAAACCATCAAAAAACATCAGTCCGAGGAAAATCAAATTGTCCGGGTGAATGCGGACAATCTGGAAGAACTCATTAATCTGGTGGGCGAATTAGTGATATCGGGGGCTAACACTCATTTATTAGCCCGCCAGTCGGGTGACAGCCGGTTGACCGACGCCACCGAGAATATGTCGGTCCTGGTGGAGGAAATTCGCGATACCACATTAGGCCTGCGGATGGTCCAGATTGGACAAACGTTTAATCGATTTCGACGCGTTGTCCGCGAGGTCAGCCGGGAAATGGGCAAGGAGATCGAACTCATCATCGGCGGTGGCGATACCGAGCTGGATAAAACGGTGGTCGACAAAATGGCCGACCCGTTGATGCATTTGGTGCGCAACGCGATTGACCATGGCATCGAAGCGCCGCAATCGCGTACCGAATCGGGTAAACCCAGTGTGGGTACGGTGAGTCTTAAAGCCTATCACGATTCGGGCAGTATCGTGATCGAAATTTCTGACGATGGACATGGTTTATCGAAGGACAGGATTTTTGCCAAAGCGGTGGAGAAAGGCCTGATTAACGCCAGCACATCGCTTAGCGATCAAGAAATCTACCGGCTTATTTTCGAACCCGGGTTTTCCACGGTGGAGCAAGTGACCAATCTTTCGGGTCGTGGCGTCGGTATGGACGTGGTGCGGCGCAACATTGAGGCATTACGGGGCCAGGTTGAGGTTGAGAGCACGCTTGGAAAGGGGTCTAAATTTACCATCCGGTTACCGCTGACCCTGGCGATTATCGATGGTTTTCTTGTGCAAGTCGGAAAATCATCCTATGTGATACCCCTGGATATGGTGGATGAGTGCGTGGAATTCAACGAAGCCGCCAACGAAACCTACGAAAACAGTCACCATATTAATCTTCGCGGGAAAGTACTCCCCTACGTCAGATTGGCCGAATTATTCAATGTCCCCCGCACCGCTTCGAAGGGCGGCAAAAAGCGGGAAAATATCGTCGTGACTCGGTTTGCCGGCCAAAAAGCGGGACTGGTCGTCGATGACTTGCTGGGCGAGTACCAGACCGTGATTAAACCCCTGGGCAAAGTCTTCGAGAATTTGAAGGGGTTGAGCGGCGCGACCATTCTGGGTAGCGGCGAGGTGGCGATGATCGTGGATGTTCCAGCCTTGGTGTCGACGGTTTCTTCGCACAACACCCAGCGTTTGGAATCCAATTTAAACGGTGGAGGGAAACCGCATTAGGGGTTTTAGGGTTATCAGTTATCGGTTCACGGTTAATGAAAACGGGAGACATGACGAAGTTATGAGCACCACGTTCGAAGAATTGGAAGTCTGGAAAAAGTCTTGTCAGTTTTTTGTTTATGATTCTTTTAAAAAACCGTTAACTGTCAACCGGTAACCGTGAACGGTATTTTAAAATGAGTAAATCAGGAGAAGGGGGCGATTGAGGTAGGGATAACGAACTAATTCGTTGTTTGGTTTCCTGCCATTTAAAACGAATTATTCCATAAAGTTAGTTTTGTAGAAGTCATGAGGGGTAAAAATTATGAAAGATGAAAAAACAGTCAAGGGCTCATCAGCTAAGGACCAGTCCAAAAATCAGGATCAATTAATGGTCGATTATAAAGGCCAGATCGAGGCCATCGGTAAATCCCAGGCGGTGATCGAGTTCAATATGGACGGCACCGTCATCATGGCCAATGACTTATTCACCGGCACGGTGGGTTACAGTCTAGACGAAATCAAAGGTCAGCACCACAGTATGTTTGTTGAACCTGAATACAAGAACAGCGCCGAGTATCGGCAGTTCTGGGAAAAGCTGAACCGGGGCGAATACGATTCGGGTGAATACAAACGTGTTGGCAAGGGCGGTAAAGAAATCTGGCTGCAGGCCTCCTACAACCCGATTATGGATTTGAACGGCCAGCCCTTCAAAGTGGTCAAGTACGCCACCGAAATTACCGAGCAGAAGCTAGCCAATGCTGACTTTTCCGGTCAGATCAACGCCATCGGCAAGTCCCAGGCGGTGATCGAGTTCAATATGGACGGTACCGTTATCTCGGCCAATGACTTATTCACCGACACGGTGGGCTACAGTCTGGACGAAATCAAGGGTCAGCACCACAGCATGTTCGTGGAACCGAGTTTCAAAGAGAGCACCGAGTACCGGCAGTTCTGGGAAAGGTTGAACCGGGGCGAATACGATTCGGGCGAATACAAACGCGTCGGCAAGGGCGGCAAGGAAATCTGGCTGCAGGCCTCCTACAACTCGATTATGGATTTGAACGGCCAGCCCTTCAAAGTGGTTAAATACGCTACCGATATTACCGAGCAGACCATTAATAACGAGGAAAATAAACGGCTCTTGAAAGCGGCCAACGAAATTTTGTCCACAATTTCACAAGGGGATTTGACCGCGAGGCTCGATTCGGATTATCAAAGCGAATTCGTGGGAATCAAGGACAGCATTAATGCTATGGTTAACAAACTCTCGGAGGTATTGACCAACGTCAACACCAATGTGAGTTCGATCGCCAATTCATCGGAAGAAGTCAGTTCCACGGCGCAACCCTTAAGTCAGGGCGCCAGCGAACAGGCGGCCAGCGTCGAGGAGACCAGCGCCTCCATCGAGCAGATGAGCGCATCGATCGCCCAGAATAACGAGAACTCTAAGGTGACCAACGACATCGCCGCTAAAGCAGCATCGACGGCGATGGAAGGGGGCGAGGCCGTGAAGGGGACCGTGGAAGCGATGAACCAGATCGCCGGCAAGATCAAGATAATCGAGGATATTTCCTACCAAACCAATATCCTGGCGTTGAATGCAGCTATTGAGCCGCCGCGCGCCGGCGAGCACGGCAAAGGCTTTGCCGTCGTAGCCGCCGAAGTGCGCAAGCTGGCCGAGCGCAGTCAGGTGTCAGCCTCTGAGATTAGCGAATTGGCGGCCACCAGCGTGACCATCGCGGGGAAAGCCGGCGGTCTTTTGCAAGAGATCGTACCAGCAATCGACAAGACCGCGGGCTTGGTGCAGGAAATCTCGGCGGCTTCGGACGAACAAGCCAGCGGCGCCGAACAGATCTCCAAGGCCATGTCCCAGTTGGACCAAGTCACCCAGCAGAACGCGAGCTCATCGGAACAGCTGACGGCCACGGCGGAAGGGATGCGCAATCAGAGCCAGAATCTTTTAAAGCAGGTGAGTTTTTTCCGCTTAAGCCAAGCCGCGGGGGATGGACTGCCCATGGGTGATACGACAGGATTTAATCAATTCGCGAACGCCGCGCCGCAATCGGAGTTATTAAAAAAGAAGGCGGCTAACCAAAACGGTACAGTGGATAGCAGCCAGTTTAAAAAATTTGCATAGGAGAGGGCCATGGCTCAGTTAAACGCACAAGTTAAGGCGGAAGCCGACTACGGAGAGGTTTCGGGTCAAGCCACGGACGATGCCCACCAGTTCCTGACCTTTGAGCTGGTGGGTGAGGTTTACGCCATCGATATTATGCATATCCGTGAGATTATCGATTACGGCAATATCACGGCGGTTCCGATGGTCCCGGACTTTATTGCCGGGGTGATCAATCTTCGGGGCAGCGTGGTGCCGGTGATCGATTTGGCGACCCGGTTCTGGGGTCAATCCACCGAAATCACCAAACGCACCAGTATCGTTATCATCGAATTGAGCGATAGCGACCAATCGCTGGAAATTGGGGTGATCGTCGATATTGTCAATGAAGTGCTGGACATTCCGTCGGAGGATATTGAACCCACGCCAAGCTTTGGCGCCAGCATACGCACCGATTTTATCGCTGGAATGGGAAAGGTCGATGGAAAATTTATGATCCTGCTGGATGTGAACCGGGTATTGTCGCTCGATGAATTGGCGGCGGCGGAACACGTTCAACACGACTCGAGGGTTACGGTGACGAATGATGCGGAAGAGATTACCGATGCCGCTTGAACCTCCCTTGCATAGCCGGGCTTCGCGGTGCGAGCGGAGCCTGGCGGATACGCAAGCGGACAATTATTGGACTGTTCGGACGGAAAAATTCTGTTTGCCCGGCCCGAGCATTAAAGCCGCTATCGTACCTTTAACCAAGACATGGTTTGCGGGAGTGATGCTTGAGGTATTCAAGACTATCGTTATCCATAAAGGTTGGTAAGCATTTAGTCCCTGTCTCATTGTAATTGGAAAGGGTTCACGGTTATCGGTTGACAGTTAACGGTTAATGAAAGTAGGCGTCATTGGGAAGGTATGAGTTCCACGTTCGAAGACTTGGAAGTCTGGAAAAAGTCTTGCCGGTTAACGATACGTCTTTATAAGCTATTGAGAGATTGCCGTGATTACGGAATGAAAGATCAAATGCTGCGGGCGTCCGTATCAATTCCTTCCAATCTTGCGGAAGGATGTGAAAGAAACAGTATTCGAGAATTCAAACGATTTATCAACATAGCAAAAGGTTCGGCCGCGGAACTGCGAACGCAGGTATATATTTCACGAGAGATCAGCCTATTTTCAGATCCGGATGCGAAAAAGTTGATTGAAGAATTGAAATCAATATCAAGAATGCTTCAGGCGTTACATGATTCGTTAAAAAGCGGTTAACGGTTAACGGCTATGAAAACTAACGACATTGGGAATTTATGAGTACGACGTTGAATCCATAACTGATAACTGATAACTGATAACTGATAACTGGGAATAACTGATAACTGAGTAACTGATAACTGATAACTGAATAACTGATAACTGATAACTGATAACTGATAACTGATAACTGATAACTGATAACTGATAACTGATAACTGATAACTGATAACTGATAACTGATAACTGATAACCATCCCTATGCAATTCAACATGTCCTACACCGAATTTTCGTATTTCAAAGTCTTTATTTTTGAAATCGCCGGAATCGACCTTGCCCGTGTAAAAAACCGATGGTGTCGTCGCGTCTGGCGAAGCGCCTGAGGCATTATCAACTTGAGAGTTTTAGCGATTATTTCGAGCTTTTGAACAATGGAAGCTTCCCCGAAGAAAAACAGTTGTTAGTCGATTTATTAACCACGAATGAAACCTATTTCTTCCGCGAACCCGGCCACTTTGAGTTTCTTCAGAACACGATTCTACCCACGCACCGGCGGGGTCAAACTTTCCGCGTTTGGAGCGCGGCATCCTCGGCCGGTCAGGAAGCCTATAGCATCGCGATGATTTTAGCGGATAAACTTGGGGGGGCGTCTTGGGATGTCGTCGGTACCGATCTCAGCGCGCGGGTTCTTGAAACGGCGCGGTCGGGCCATTATCCGATGACGCGAATCGAGGGTATCCCTAAGGACTATTTACGAAAATATTGTCTACAGGGAACGGGTGACTATGAGGATACATTGTTAATCGATGCCCCAGTCCGCAAACGCGTGCAATTTGTCCACGCGAATCTCAACACTTTCCTACCAGATCTAGGCGTTTTCGACGTGATTTTTCTTAGAAACGTGATGATTTATTTTAACCAGAATACCAAGAATGAAGTGATAGGGCGGGTATCGGCCCTATTAAAGCCGGAGGGTTATTTTTTTATCGGTCATTCGGAAGCCCTCAAAGGGATCGACAACGGTCTAAAATCGATTGTTCCTACCGTGTATCAAAAATCCGGATTATCAAAGTATGCCGATAATCGGGATAAGGTAGAGGCAGTAGCGGGATGAACAACGAAAGAACCAGTTATCGGTTAACAGTTGACGGTTATCGGTTTATAAAAGCTGGAAATATGAGGGTATATATAGGGGTTCATTAGTCTCCTTTAAGGTTGAAACCATCGCCTTTCAGGCGATTAGCTTTAGCTCTTGATTTTTCGTGCTCGTGCTCGTGAACGTACACGTTAACGAGTTTTAGCATCACTTGCGAGGCGTTGAAACCCTGCAATCTAATCTCACCTCTTGCCTAAAAGCAAAGAACATCATCCATATTGAATGCAATGACCAAAAATCTATCGAGGCTTCGTAAACATCTATTTTTCATGCTCTAAAATGAGATTAACTCCGTTCACGAGCACGAGCACGTTCACGGCCTATGAACGGGTCTTTAACCCGTATCCGGACTTTCAGTCCGGTAACATTAACCCTCCGTCTTTTAGACGGTGGTTGTTAAGTTTGAGCCGATAACCGTGAACCGTTAACTGATAATCGATCTAAAGAAATCTTTCTCCACCCCGGAGAATTCCATTTTGCTAACACCGAATCGCGGATCGGCACCTTATTGGGGTCCTGTATCGCAATCGTTCTTTGGCATCCAATCCTGCGTGTGGGGGGGATGTGCCATTTCGTTCTGCCGGAACGCCACGGTGCTCCGGAGGCTTCACCCAATGGCCGATACGCGGTGGAGGCCATGGCGTTATTTCAGCGTGGCGTCCGTGGCGTCAATACCACGATGAAAGAGTATCACGGCATGATCTATGGTGGCGCCAATGTTGTAGCCAGCCTGGCTGGATCCGGCGAAGAAGATACGATCGGTATGCGCAACGCGGGTTGCGCCATGGAGCTTTTGCAACAACACGGCGTAACGGTCATGGTAGCGGATGTAGGTGAAACCTGGGCGCGGCGGATTAGCTTCGATATGTCCAGTGGAGAGGTTGAGGTTAAAAGATAGAAGCGGTTATCAGTTAACGGTTCACAGTTGGCGGTTAATGGATCTTTTAGCGTATGGATAACCGCGATGCCCATTGTTGTCGCCGGATATTTATCCAACCCTGAACTACAATTTTAACCGATAACCGTCAACGGTTAACCGATAACCATTTATTTATTTTTTGATACCAAAACATGATCAAAGTTTTTATTGTCGATGATTCGGCTACGGTGCGTCAGGTTCTCGGCAACATGCTCGGTTCGGCGTCGGGCATCGAAGTTGTTGGATCCGCCCAGGACCCGATATTTGCTATGAAGCGCATGGAAACAACCTGGCCGGACGTGATCGTGCTGGACGTTGAAATGCCGCGTATGGACGGCATCACTTATTTGCAAAAGATTATGTCGGAACGGCCCACACCCGTGGTCATGTGCTCGACCTTAACGGAAAAGGGCTCGGCTACCAGTATCAGGGCGTTGACATTGGGCGCCATTGAGGTCGTGGCCAAACCCAAAATGAACCTCAAGGCATCGCTGGAGGGATCGTCAAGGGTCTTGATCGACGCGGTCAGGGCAGCAGCGCGGGCGAATATGAAATTAGTCCGAAAAAACAGCGCGCCGATCAAAAAAATCCAACCAAAACTTACGGCTGATGCTGTTCTTCCCGCGGGAAGGCCGGGCAAAAATGCGGCATTTTCGAGCCGCACGGTGGCGATTGGCACCTCAACCGGTGGCACTCAGGCGCTGGAGGCTGTGTTAACCCGATTACCGCAAAACGTGCCGGGAATTGCCGTGGTTCAACATATGCCGGAGAAATTCACCCAAGCTTTTGCCGAGCGATTGAACTCAATTTGTGACGTTGAAGTCAAGGAAGCCCAAGATCAGGATCTAATGAAACCGGGCCGGGTGCTGATTGCGCCGGGGGCATATGGTGCTTGAGCAGAAAGGGTCTCAAATAGTTGCATCGATAAAAAATGGGCCACCCGTCAGCCGACACCGACCATCGGTGGACGTTTTGTTTCGCTCGGTCGCGAAAACCGTGGGTAAACAATCACTGGGCATCATTATGACCGGGATGGGCGACGATGGCGCATCGGGACTTAAGGAAATGCATGATCTCGGCGCCCATACCTTGGCACAAAATGAAGCGACTTGCGTGGTATATGGGATGCCGGCGGTGGCGGTAAAAAAAGGCGCGGTCGATGAAGAAATTCCATTGGATACGATTGCCGAGCGGATTGTGAAGTTTAGGTAGGAATCGTATTATCAGTTATCAGTTATCAGTTATCAGTTATCAGTTATCAGTTATCAGTTATCAGTTATCAGTTATCAGTTATCAGTTATCAGTTATCAGTTATCAGTTATCAGTTATCAGTTATCAGTTATCAGTTATCAGTTATCAGTTATCAGTTATCAGTTATCAGTTATCAGTTATCAGTTATCAGTTATCAGTTATCAGTTATCAGTTATCAGTTATCAGTTATCAGTTATCAGTGGTGCTCATAAGTTCCCTAATACCTCAAGCTTTCTTAGTTTCTTTGATCGTTAACTGTCAACCGATAACCGTGAACCGGTTTTCATTTTTTCAGATCTCAATGAGCAATAAATATATGGAAATCAATATGACACATTTGTTAAATAACTTGTCGTTACGAGCAAAAATCATGGGGAGTACGGCAATCCCTCTTATTCTAATGGTTTTAATCGGACTCTATTCAATTTATTCCATGGATCGAATCGTTGACGGGGCGGGGCTGATCACTGGTATGGACAATCCTCCGGTGGGGAAATTGGCCAAGCTCAAAGAATACCAGCGGACTTCAATACTTATGATTGGCTTTGGGTTTCTAATCTCGGTATTGATTGGCGGTTTTCTGAGTTGGGTTGTCTCGTCGTCCATCGTCAACCGTATTGTTGCGATTTCGCGGAGCTTCAAGTCTATGGTTTCAGGGAATCTCGCCGAGAACCCGCAACCCGATGGAGCGGATGAAATTGGCCGTATGCGGGAGGGATCGCTAGCAGTCAGGGATAAATTCCAGAATCTGCTATTACAGATCGAAAGATCTACGGAACATGTCGCGGCGGTTGCGGAACAGACGTCCGTTGTCAGTCAACGGATCCGGACGAATATTCAGCAACAGCAGGCCGATATGGAACAGCTTGGTTCCGGTATCGAAACGATGACGGCAATGGCCGGGGAAATCGCGGCGAATATTGAAACTACGGTACAGGCTACCGAGCGGGCGGACAAAGAAACTTCCAGTAGTCAATCCGCCGTCGAAACTTCAATCGCGGCGATTGATCAACTCGCGGTACGGGTAGGAGGCGGCGCCGATGCGGTCGAGACCTTGGAAAACAACAGCGAGAGCATCGGTTCTGTAGTGGATGTGATCGGGAGTATCGCGGAACAAACCAACCTGTTGGCGCTGAATGCCGCTATCGAAGCCGCTCGCGCCGGAGAGCAGGGACGTGGATTCGCCGTGGTGGCCGACGAGGTACGAACTCTGGCGGGACGCACCCAGGAGTCCACCGCCAAGATCAAACAGATGATCGAAACCCTCCAGTCTGGCGCGCGTACGGCGGCAGAGGCCATGAAGAATAGCCGTGAGCAGATCCAATCGGTTGTCAAACTCGTGGCGCAAGTCAGGATGCCTCTGGAATCCGTTGCCGGGGACGTGATAAAAATTAATGAAATGAATACTTATATCGGCGACGCGGCAAGGCAACAGGCCGGAATGGTGGAAGAAATCAACCAAAATATTTTTCAGAACGCCGATAAAACCCAGGAAACCACGGAGGATGCCGAACAAGCGGTTGTAGCCGGCGAAGAATTAGCGTCGATCGCATCGGAGCTGAGAGACCTGATCGGTCAGTTTAAGGCGTCCGTCGGTTAAGGGTGCGGGAGAAAAAGGTATGACAAGTCTGATTCAATCGGTGGATGATCGAACCCTTCTAGCGGGTACCAATCGCATGGAAGTGCTGTTGTTCAGCTTGGGCAAAGATATCGAAACCGGACGCGAAGAGTTATTCGGGATCAATGTATTTAAAGTACGCGAGGTTATGAATTTACCGGATATCACCCATGCTCCCTATATGCCTCGGGCTATTGAGGGCATGGTGAGTCTTCGGGGGAATATTGTGCCGGTTATCAATCTTCCTGAATTTTGCGGGGTTCAGTGTAACGAAAAACCCGAAATCCTGATGGTTACCGAATTCAATGGGCAGGTACAAGGATTCATGGTCGATTCGGTGGATACGATTGAACGGTTAGATTGGAACGAAGTGAAAGCGCCCCCCGATGCTGGCGAATCGGCTTGGGGGCTTGGTTACCGAGGTAGCCGAGCTTGGGGACAAACGTTTATTGATGATCATGGATGTGGAGAAAGTACTGGCGGAAACGACGGAATTTTATCAGGATGAATCGATTTTTGAGGATATCGACTCCCTGTAAGGCGAAAATATCACGGTACTGTTCGCGGACGACTCAAGTGTCGCCAGGGCTCAGATCGCTAAAACTTTGGATCGCATGGGTTTCGATCATCTTGATACGGTTAACGGCGCTGAAGCCTGGGCGAAGTTGAATGAATTGGCGGAGCAGGCCGAATCGGCGGGGTCCGACATTTCGGAAAAGATACAGTTAATACTGACCGATGTGGAAATGCCGGAAATGGACGGTTATGTGTTGACGCGGAAGATCAAAGCAGATCCCCGTTTCAAGGATATTCCAATTGTCATGCATTCCTCACTGACCTCCGATACCAATCAAGAATTAGGAAAAGGTGTGGGCGCGGATGCGTACGTGTCTAAGTTTGACCCCCGCGCACTCGCGAAAGTGCTGGTCGAAGTCATTCGAGGAGTGGGAACGGTTTCCTAGAATGAAAAACTTTATAGCACGATAGATAACAAGACTGTGCTTTAGTACCTATCCTCATTATTGAATTAAGCGTAAACCATAGGATAATCATGCAACAAGACAACGGTGTTGCCGAGCAATTGGCAGCTGAAATCGGTATCGACGAGGCAGAAATCGTCCGCCGGAAATCTTTTCTCGAATTGAGTGAAAAGGATGAGCAGTTGTTGCAAGAAGTACACGAGATATTAGGCCCTAATAGATCGGTATTTATTGATCGCTTTTACAAATCTCGACAGTCGTGAGTTAATTGCGAAAAAAGAGGGGTAATACTCCCCCACCACATCGTAGTATGCCTCATGAAAAATATTAAGAATTGCAGAGAACTAGAGCATAGAGCGCCCCATTTAGTTTAATCGCCATGGCCATCAAGCGATCGGTCAGCTTGATCCGACACTGACTTCCAAGTTTTTCGGTGAACCCTAAATGCGCCCATCCCTGATGAATCTGAAGCTGCAAAGGACAACAAAAACAACCGGATAACGATCCGATCAACATGCCGATGCTGCCCCAACATTGGCCCCGAAAATAGCCGGGTTTCGTTTGCGTCTCCGATGACTCGTGCATCGACACCACGCCGGGCATCTTGCGTCCATCTTTGATCACTGCGGTATGGTCGCCCAGAAGGATCGCCCGCCCCGCCACTTCAACGGTTTTCCCTTGGCGATGAACAGCATCTTGCCACGCATCAAGCAACGCCCCATAGACATACGCTTTGGATCTAAAAAAACGGAGCAAACGCTGATAACCGATGTCATCCAGTAGCCAGAAACGACACAACGAAGTCACGCCAATCATTTCGCCTGCCCCCATAAACCCAATCACGACGGCGCAGAACAACAACCCAGTACCCGACCTCGAAAAAACGCTTTGAAAACTTTCTAAATGGTGATAGATATACTGTTGCACGTGTTCTCCTCCTTCCATCTGCACTTCTACAAAGAAAAGAAGGATCCGTGTTTTTTCAGCAATTGTCTAGTCGTAATTATTAATGTCTATTTCCTGCACTACCCCTATTTTATGAACGCGAGTGGGACATCTTAAAGTTCCGCGCAATATCAATGGGTGATAAGAGTTTCTCCTGTTGGTCGAGGTGACACATCGAAAAAATAAATTCAGAGCCTAAATAGTTACGTCAAGTCGGATAAAACTCGTGACTGACGAGCTCTAGAATTAGTCTCAAAGCATGCGGGTATTATTGAGTCCATTGTTTTGCTCACGGGTCAAAGCGATACACGGTCTTTATCGGAGTGTTTTCTAAAGTTACTCAACGATTTCGATTTTATCAGTTTCGCGGACTTATACGAGGTGGTCAGTAATCGGCGAAACCGAGCGGTCAATGAACTTGAAATCGGCGATTTATCGATCTGGAAATGTCTGGACCCGGTAGACTGTTCGTATTTAATCCAAACGGATGCTGATTTCGTAGGTTGTATACAAACACAAAAGCCCGTCATCGTTGAATCTTCAGAAAACACGATTGAAAGGCTCTTTTTCCCCTTATCGGCATCAATGGTTCGTTACGTATCTTGATTGTGACGGGCACCGCTATCTTGCCGGAAAAGAGGAAGCTTATCGAAAAATTGCATTTGATTTTCCGGCAACTGCTTGGGAAATTGGTAACGTTTTGGGGGTGGCTTTTTCGGCCCACGACGGTGCTTTTTAAATTGGGACAATTTAACATGATGAGTAAGTTGCAGGAGCACCTCAACCAGTTCAGTCAGCGGAAGACTTTGAAATCCAACCCAGTACTCCGATGGCAAGGCGATCATCATGCCTTCATGGGTTCTGCCAATATGATCGGCTGAAATAAAGGGGACGCTAGTCTTTAACGCATAAAATACGCAAGCATGTTAATATCTGTTTAGAGTTAAATATCTTGAGAGTCATGAGTTCTCTGTTTGTTTGGCCTAAATATAGCGTAACATATTGAAATATCGATATTTTTTAAAAAACCACAAGAAAATATAAATTCCTTATTTTTCATGTGGTTACGAAGAACTCATGACTCTCGAGTTAAATATTAATAAAAAGGGTAGCGTCCCCTTTTGATTCCATGCCGATGAATTTAGCTAATGGTCATTTCTCCACCCGGTATTGGCATACACTGGCGGATGGGCGAATACAATGCGACGTCTGCCCGCGGTTTTGCAAGCTCCATGAAGGCCAAAAGGGTTTGTGTTTCGTACGCGCCAATCAAAATGATCAAATAGTACTACTCACTTATGGGCGATCCAGTGGCTATTGCGTCGACCCCATAGAGAAGAAACCGCTTAATCACTTTTTGCCGGGTACCCCTGTACTGTCGTTCGGCACCGCCGGTTGTAACCTGGCGTGTAAATTTTGCCAAAACTGGGATATCAGTAAATCCCGGGAAATCGATACGCTTGCCAGTCAAGCCACGCCTGAAAAAATCGCGCAAGCAGCCGCCGAGCTCGGTTGCCGGAGCGTGGCGTTTACTTACAACGATCCGGTCATCTTTATGGAGTATGCCATCGATACGGCTGCCGCCTGCCGGGAAATCGGGATAAAAACCGTCGCGGTCACCGCCGGATATATATGCGAACAACCACGCCGTGAATTTTTTAGCGCCATGGATGCCGCGAACGTTGATTTAAAAGCCTTCACCGAAGATTTTTACTGGAAGATCACGGGAAGCCATTTGCAACCGGTTTTAGACACATTGGTGTATTTAAAACACGAAACCGATGTGTGGTTTGAAATCACGACTTTAATTATCCCGGGCGAGAACGATTCGGTCGCGGAAATCGAATCCATGACCCAATGGGTGGTGGAAAATCTCGGCCCGGATGTCCCCCTGCATTTCTCCGCATTTCATCCTGACTGGAAGATGCTGGGCAAACCATCAACATCCCCGAACACATTACATCAAGCGCGGGAAATTGCGCTCACGAACGGAATTCATTATGTCTACACCGGAAATATTCACGACCAAAACGGACAAAGCACGTATTGTGGCAATTGCCGAGAAAAATTGATTGCCCGGGATTGGTACGTATTAAGCGATTGGTGGCTTGATGAGTCGGGCTGTTGCCCTAACTGCGGAACTCCGTGCGCGGGAGTTTTCGAGGAAACCCCGGGTGAATGGGGAGCAAAGCGTCTAGCTGTTAATATGAAAAGTATGGGTCATAAGCCTAAACCAAACCACGGTTGACAACCGCGAAAGGTTACCCTTTTTTGGCAAATCGAACCGTTCGCTTCCGCCTTTTTAACTGGTATTCGGTCAATCGGTTTTTTTGGCCCTTAAAAGGGTTTTCACCGGTTTTGAATTCCAACCGGATCGGAGTACCTTCCAATCCCATTTTTTCTCTGAAAAAATTCATAAGATAACGTTTATATGCATTCGGCAGACGATCGGTTTGATTGCCGTGAACGACCACAACGGGCGGATTATAGCCTCCCTGGTGGGCGTACTTTAGTTTGATTCGTCGGCCCCTGACCATCGGCGGCTGGTGGTTTTCAAGGGCTTCTCCAAGAAGCTTGGTCAATGCGGAGGAAGACATATCGGCCATTGATGCCGCGTATATTTTTCGAATAACACCGAGCAATTTACCCACCCCGGATCCGTGTAACGCGGAAATCGAATGTTTTTGGGCGAAATCAAGGAAGGGTAGTTTGAGATCAATCTGCCGCCTGACATTGTTTTTCTGTTCAGCGTTCAAACCATCCCATTTATTCAGTCCAATGACAAGCGCACGGCCCGCTTCCAAAACGAAACCCAACAGCGTAGCGTCCTGGTCGGTCACACCTTCACTGGCATCGACCAAATAAATCACTACATTGGCTTTCTCGATGGCTTGCATGGCTTTGATCACGCTAAATTTCTCGATCTTTTCGGAAATTCGCGCCCGTCTCCGCATCCCGGCGGTATCGATGAGGATAAAGGATTGCCCCCCACGTTCAAAGGGAATCGAAATGCTGTCGCGGGTGGTTCCAGGCTGATCGAATACCACCACTCTGTCTTCACCTAGCAATCGGTTGACCAGAGTCGATTTTCCTACATTTGGCCTTCCCACAACCGCGATCCCGATTCCTCCGAGAGTCTCGTAGGATTCGGATTGGTCCGGCGGTAACACCACACTAACCTTATCCAATAGTTCATCCACACCGGCACCATGGGAAGCGGAGACCGCCAGGGGCGCACCCAAAGCCAAGCCATGGAAATCCACGCAGGCCAAGGATGAATCGAGTCCATCGGCCTTATTCATTATCAGTAATACAGGCTTGTCTTTTTTTCGGAGTTCGTCCGCGGTGGTTTGATCCAAGACACTCAATCCCTCTCGTGCATCGACCAGGAATAGAATAAGATCGGATTGTTGGATGGCAAGATCGATCTGATCTTCGATCAATGCCTCAATTGGACCGGGGCCGGCCTTTATTCCTCCGGTATCGACGACAATGAACGCCCTACTCCCTCTTCGTACCCGGCCAAATTGCCGATCCCGGGTTAAGCCCGGATAATCCGCAACCAAAGCATCCCGCGTACGAGTCAAATAATTGAAAAGTGTCGACTTTCCGACGTTGGGTCGGCCAACTAATGCTATAACGGGAAGCGTCACTCGACCGTTATAGCGGCTAATGCGCCGTCTTTAGAATAAACGTACAGAATATCGTCAACCACCACCGGCGCGGCCCCTATCGGCGCGCAACAAACTTGAATCCGCCCCAACTGGCGGCCATCATCCGGCGATAACCAATGCACGTAACCTTCAAAATCGCCCACTACAATATAGTTTTTGTGTACAGCGGGGGCAGTCAGTTGACGCCGATGCAAATCGGTTTGTTTCCAAAGTGCGGAACCGTTACGTTGCTCCAACTGCCAGACATCGCTTTGTTCGTCCGTCACGTAAACATAACGCCAATCCAAAACCATCCCTGCATGGCTCGAAATCTCCTCTTTTTCCCATAATAATTCACCACCATACGAAGAAACCGTGGTAACGCCTCCTTGGTAGCTGGCCACATAGACCACACCATCAACCGCGATGGGATCAGCATCGATATCCACCAAGCGTTCCAATTCGGAACGTCCACGAGGGACCCCAATAACCGAGTCCCATTCATGCTTTCCAGTGGTCAAATTCAACGCAACGATCTTTCCATTGGCATAGCCTTTAATGACCAACCCATCGTATATCGCTGGAGCGCTTGTTCCTCGGAGTGTCAATGCCGGAATCGTACGTTCGTAGGACCATAGCCGGTTTCCGGTATCTTCGTCGAGCGCGACAATGCCCCCATCGATCGTAGTAATGATGACGACCCCGTCCTTGGCTTTTGGAATCGACAATACTTCGCTTGAAACATTCGCCGTCCACAGGGTAGAACCGTCGTTAAGGCTAAGCGCGACAACTTCGGCATCGCTTGTTCCAACAAAAACAGTGGCCGCTCCCAAACCGGGGCCTCCGGAAATCAACAGTTCGGTTTCCACTTCCCAAATCAAATCCCCGGTATTTGCCTCCCGGGCTTGGATTAGCCCATCGCGGTCTGCCGCCACAACTTTATCGTCCGCTATTGCCGGAACAAGATTGACGTATTGACCGCCGGAGCCTACACCTACATTTTCTTCCCACAGGATTTCGATGTTGATTTCAGGCTCGATATCAAGCAGGACATGGGGCGGCTCCGTATTGTCTTCGCCCCCCAGGATCTTATCGGTTAAACGAATGATCCCATTATTGATCGAAGTGCATGCACCCAGCAACACACAAAATCCAAGGACAAAACAGCGGGTTCTAACCATCCTGCCTCTCATAGGCCGGATAACATTATCATTTCTCGGATAATTCGGAAATTTCAGGCGCCGCCAAGTCATCGATTTTCAACTGCAAGTACGGAGAATTGTCACCGATCTGTTGCGAACGCTGATAAGCAGCCCGCGCTTGCCCTTCTTTGTCCAAGGCCACAAACAGGTCGCCTCGCGATTCTTCGTACTGAGCTTCAAATTTACCCGATCCAGCGATATCGGTCAGTTCGATTATTTTCAATCCAACCTCAGCTTCCCCGCTTGCGGCTAGCACTCTTAGCAATCTTAATCGGGCAATATGTTTAAAACTGTTATCGACTCCGGATTGAAGAATTTCTTCGAGCACTTTTTTCGCCGCCGGCAAATCATTGTTTTCCACATTCAATTTAGATAAAAAGAATTTGCCGTACAACGCATAAACAGAGCCATCGTAAAGATCGATTAATCGTTCGCTCAACTTAAACGCCGATTCTTTGTTTTTACCTTCCATGGCATTTAAAAGCTGTTGATAAATATCAGACGCCTGCTCGGATTTTGATTGGCGATTGGTTTGCCAAACATTCCATGAAATGACCATTGCAATACCCAATGCCACCCCAATAATCGCTGAACGACCGTTTTCCCGGCACCACTTTTTTATCGCTTCTACTTGCTCTTCTTCTGAAAGATCAACTACCACTTTTTTCCTCTATTACCCGCTTTTTAAAAGATATTCCGCCTACAAAAGTCGGCTAAATCTGACTGCGGAATTGTTTGCTGTTTTGCATCCGTGCGCAAAGATTTCAAGCTTATCCGATGCTTGGCTGTTTCATCTTCGCCCAAAATCAACGCGTAGGCAGCGCCACTTTTGTCCGCTTTTTTAAATTGGCTTTTAAAACTTCCGCCTCCGCAATGCATCGAAAGCCGAACATCCGGAAATTCATCACGAAGCTTCTCCGTCAATACGATTCCCGTCCTTTCCGCATCCGAACCGACACGAATCATGAATAGATGAACCGGTTCTTGTTTCACTTGATCGCTAGTTTTATCCAACAATGCGATCAATCGTTCCAGACCCAGCGCGAACCCAATCGCCGAGCTGCCTTTTCCACCCAATTGTTCAACTAAGGCATCATACCGCCCACCCGCGCACACCGTCCCTTGCGAACCCAATTCGGTGGTCACCCACTCGAAGACCGTTCCACAATAATAATCCAGCCCACGCACCAAACGGGTATTAACAACATAGCGAACGCCGAGTGTGTACAACCTACTTTTGAATGCCTCAAAATGCGCCTTCGATTCGTTTCCCAGGCACTCCAACAGTGACGGAGCTTCCAAAATGACATCGTTGAGTGCGGGGTTTTTACTATCCAAAATCCGTAACGGATTTGTTTCCAGCCGCCGCCGACTATCCTCATCCAGGCGATCATACACACCTTTAAGATAGCGAACCAAATCACCCCGGTATTCCGAGCGCTCTTCCACCGTTCCAAGGGAATTGATCTGTAACTCCAATTTATCCGAAACCCCAAGAAGCTTCCATAGCCGGTTGGTCACCAGAATCAGTTCGGTATCTATATCGGAATGGGCAATGCCATACGCTTCGACGCCAACCTGATAAAATTGTCTATAGCGGCCTTTTTGAGGCCTTTCGTGGCGAAACATCGGCCCCTGATACCACATCCGTTGGACTTGGTTGTGCAACAATCCATGTTCGAGACAAGCCCGCAGACACCCAGCGGTTCCCTCGGGACGCAACGTCAAGGAATCTCCGTTTCGGTCTTCGAAGGTATACATTTCCTTTTCGACAATATCGGTAACCTCACCAATAGATCGTCGAAACAGTTCGGTCTTTTCTACAATCGGTAGACGAATTTCACGGTATCCATAGGAACCTAAAACCCTCCTGAATACCGATTCCACATACTGCCACGTCGCGGTTTGGTCCGGAAGAATGTCATGCATTCCACGGATCGCCTGTATTCTTTCACTCATATCGCAACTAAGAGGCTGAATCGGGGTACTAATACCGCGAAAAAGCTTTCTGCATCAATGCCGCTTCTTCGGAACCGGGAAACGTTTCCCGTAGTAAGCGTGCATAATCACTCGCTCTTTGCTCATTACCATCGGCGTTTTCGCTTTGAATTCCAATCCATAGAGATTCGGGAGTGTGTCCGGCAACCGATTCGTAGCGTTGCAAAAATGCCCGCACCAGAAAATAATTGTCGGAATCGAAATTAACTATGGCAAGCTCTAATAAGGCGGGTGGAAATTCCGGACTTTTCTTCAAAGCCAGGCGTAAATACCGGTCTGCTTTAGGTAAATCGCCTTGTTTTCGCGCACACCTCCCCGCATTGGTGAGCGCAACCCAGGGATTTTTGTATAAGGGGGTTGTATAGGCTTTTGTTAAGTGTTTTTGCGCTTTTTCATACTCGCCCAACGAGCATAACATCTTCCCGTAGTTATTTTGTGCGCTAGCATTACTCGGGCGTAGGGAAACAGCTTTCCGGAAATGCTTCAACGCCAATTCGTTCTGATCCAAACGGTCAAACAGAACCGCGATCATATTGTGAGCTCCGCTATTCCGGGAATCCAGTTCTAATGCCCGCTCAAAGTTTTTCAAGGCGATACCCAGTTGTTGTTTTTTCATGTATTCGACACCTAATTTGACGTACACCTGGGAATTGCTGGAATCGGAAACATTAAAATTTTTCGATTGCGTCGATCCACTACCGACGCATCCTATTAGGGCAAAAATACCTATAAAACAAAAAATAAAAGGACCTTTCATAGCACCACCGACAATCTACGCTCCACACGATGGGTCCTATCGGTCACCCGGCCAACCAGTTGACCGCACGCCGCATCGATATCTTCTCCACGGGTTTTACGCGTTGTAGTTACGAATCCGGCATCCTGAACGATCTGACTGAAACGCCGAATAACCACGGATGGAGAGCACCGGTATGGAGCACCCGGAAAAGGATTGAAAGGAATCAAATTTACCTTCGAAGGGATATTTTTTAATAGTTTACATAGCGATCTAGCTTGGGCGGGGGAATCGTTGACGCCGTCGAGCATGACATATTCAAAAGTCACTTTCCCCCGCTGAATACGCGAGATATATCGTTTGCACGCATTCAATAAATCGCTTATCGGATATTTTCGATTCAGCGGCACCAATTGATCCCGCAAAGCATCGTCCGGGGCATGCAATGAAATCGCCAACCCAACGTCGCTGACCGATCTCAACCGGTCCAGCGCGGGAACCACACCCGCCGTGCTCAATGTTACCCGGCGTTTGGACAATCCGTAGCCATAATCGTCCATCATTAAATCCATAGCTGAAACAACATTGTTAAAATTAAGCAAGGGCTCACCCATGCCCATCATTACAATGTTGGTAATTTTTTCACCTTCGTCCAGCATTTGTTGGGCGAGCCAAACCTGGCCAATAATTTCAGAAACCGCTAAATTTCTATTGAACCCTTGCCGTCCGGTAGAACAAAAAGAACAATCCAGAGCGCATCCTATCTGGGAAGAAACGCACAAAGTACCTCGACCGGATTCAGGAATAAACACAGTTTCGACTTTATTCCCACACGTCAATCGAAGCAGCCACTTCCGTGTCCCATCGTTGGACTTACGTTCTAAAACGACCTCGGGTAGCCTTATTTCAGAGGAATCGTTCAACCGATGACGAAGTGTTTTACTCAGGTTGGTCATGGCGTCGAAATCGGTTACTCCACACTGGTGTATCCACTTCAGCAGTTGTGAAGCACGAAACGGCTTTTCCCCCATTCGAGAGAATGCTTCCTGCATACCCTTTCGATCCAAATCGAGGAGGTTGGTAAGCAATGTATCGCTGGGGTTAACCTGCATATTTCAACTAATATAACGCCGATAAATGTGGGTTAGGCACAGATTTGATCTTTGGAGAAAAAGAAACCGATTTCTTCGTTTGCAGCCTCATGGCTATCGGAACCATGAACCGCGTTTTCACGAACCGAGGTGGCAAAATCCGTCCTGATGGTTCCTGGCGCAGCTTCCTCAAAGTTAGTGGGACCCATCAATTCACGATTTTTCTCAATTGCGTTTTCACCTTCGAGAATTTGAACCATGACCGGCCCGGAAGCCATAAATTTGACCAGCGGATCGTAAAATGGCTTATCTTTATGCACGGCGTAGAAAGCTTCCGCCTGATCCGAAGTGAGATGTAACATTTTCGCGCCAACGATCCTAAGTCCCGCCTGTTCGAATCTACCGTATATCTCGCCTATTGCGTTTTTCTTCACCGCATCTGGCTTAATAATGGAAAAAGTGCGTTCTAGCGCCATTGGTTACCTCATGATTAAAAGTTTTGAATTTACCCAAGATCTTGGGATGACTGTCTATTTTGCAATGATGTGTATCGGTTTTCTCTTCGAATATTGAATTTCGGCGTTCGAAGAGGGCGCTGTTCGGTGTAGAACAAATCGGAAAAACGCCGTTATAACCACCCTGCAACAAGATTTACCATCATGGCCACCGGTACAAAGGATGTTCCGACTTCATGTACGGTGCATATATTTCCATTTAAACGGAAAAGCTTTCTCCGCAACCACAGGAATCCTTAACATTCGGGTTATTAAAACGAAAAGCTTCGTTAATGCCCTCACGGGCGTAATCCACCTCAATGCCATTGAGATAGCGTAAATGATCTCCATTGACCACAAGTTTAACGCCGAAATTTTCGAAAATCTGGTCATCTTTACCAAGATCATCCGCATAGTCCAAAACATAGGCGAACCCGGAACAACCCGATTTTTTTATCCCTAACCGGAGACCTATGCCTTTACCCCGATTTTCGATCTGTTTTCCCACCTGTTTTGCCGCACGTTCAGTTAAAGAAATTGGCATTTCATCCTCGATCAATATTTATCCCTCCTATTATACCTCAAATTTTAAAATCCAATTGTTAAATCAAGCTGTTCGGATAGAAAACTATCCGCGATTGAATACTGTTTTAGCTTGACATTGACCCTCCCTTTTAGAGACCATTTAAAGTATGCTATGCGATGGACTGGATAAAATGCATTTTTGCTGAAATCAACGGCAGTAGAATACAACAACGAACATTATAGTGGAGGAGAGTTATGGATATATTAACGAGTGGCGCTGGTTTTGAGATGTTGATGCGATGGGGCCATTTTTTGGCCGGTATCACATGGATCGGGTTACTTTATTATTTTAATTTTGTACAAACCGAGTTCTTTAAGGAAGCCGATGCGGCCGCCAAGTCCGATGCAATTCGTAAATTGGTGCCGCGCGCCCTTTGGTGGTTCCGTTGGGGAGCCATGTTTACGTTTTTAACGGGTGTCGCTATTTTCGCCGTGCGGGGTGCGGAAATGCCGGGTTCCATCTACATTGGCGCCTTATTGGGCACCTTTATGTTCCTTAATGTTTGGCTGATTATTTGGCCGGCTCAACAAATTGTCATCGCTTCAGCGGAACAAGTCGCGGGCGGTGGAGAAGCATTACCCGATGCGGCAGGTGCGCTGGGTAAGGCTGGATTGGCGTCAAGAACCAATACATTGTTTTCGATTCCGATGTTGTTTTTCATGGGTGCATCTTCGCATTTTCCACTTGAATCCGGCGCATTGGCGAGTTTGGTCGCCGTCGTACTTATTTTGGTTCTGCAATATAATGCGGCTTACTCGGCGCTTAGCGGTATCGGCATTGTTAAAAGCTTGCCCGCGGGCGGTAAAATGGGCCCCATGGCCAGCGTCAAGGGTGTTATTCACTGCGGCGTTGGTTTGACCGTGGTATTGTTTGTAGTACTTGCGGCGTTATAGTCGTCGAGTTCGGGCTAAAAAATTAGGATGGGGATCCAGGGATAAGCGACCTGAAAATTGGGAATCGATACGGATTTCCAAAAAATAAAGATGGCTAGGAGGCTATCCGAGAATAGAAAGCCTACTGCGGAAAAGCTGGATTTGGCCTGATTTCCCGATTATATTGATGAAATACATCCCTATATTTCACACCTGCGGGCCGCTTTCAGCGGTCCAAACCCACTCCAGGCGGATTTGTCGTTAAATACAGCAAGTATTCGCCTCAAATAATGAAAAAATCAGGCTCAAACCAGCTTTCCCTCGCGACGACTCCTATTCTCGGACAGCCTCATAGGAGGCTGTCCGCAGGTGAATCATTTTTTTATCATCGGTCGGCAAGGCAATGGGGATGCTTAGAGAAGTGGATTTCTGATTTTCCAGCAATAATGAATTTTGGGCTTTCTGGCGAAATCCTCCGGAATAGTCGAGCGCGATATTTCTTCGATCCGTAATCCTTTCAAAACATTTTCGTCCACGCGAAACCTTCGAAAGTTAGTTGAAAACATCAATAATCCATATTGGGATAGTAACTTCATCACATTTTGTATGAGCGCACCATGATCGCGTTGCAGATCAAAGTCAGTATCCATGCCGCTCGAGTTGGAAAAAGTAGGAGGGTCGAGGAAAATAAGATCGTAATGCCCTTTTTGAAATTTATTTTGTACGGCTTCATCGATCCAATCAAGGCAATTCGCCTGTATCAACCGATGATTTTCATCTTTTATTTGATTTAACTTTAAGTTATTTTTCGCCCAGGCTAAATAAGTCTTCGACAAATCCACCGTTGTAGTTGATTTCGCACCCCCCAATGCCGCATGAACCGTTGCGCTCCCAGTATAACCAAACAGATTTAAAAAACGCTTCCCCGCCGCCATTTCCGAAATCATTTTTCGGGTCATCCGATGATCCAGGAACAATCCGGTATCTATATAATCCTGAAAGTTAACCAAGAATTGACAGGGGCCTTCCCGTACTTGAAAAAAACGGCCGGAATCGGACAATTTGTTGTATTGACTTCTACCTTTTTGGGGTGTGCGGATCTTCAGAAAAATATTGTCTTGGGGTATTTTCAATACCCTTGGGATTTGTGAAATCGCGCCAATCAAACGCCGTTCCGCTTTTTTCGGATCAACACTGAGTGGCGCCTTGTACTCCTGCACATGGACCCATTTCTCCGCCCCCTGATAAAGATCAACCGCCACGGCATATTCAGGCAAATCCGCATCGTAGAGGCGATAACAATCGATGTTTTCTCGCCGCGCCCAACGATCGAGATTTTTTGAATTCTTTTTTAGGCGATTCGCGAACATTTCGGATCCGGAATCTTGATCTCCGTGGATGCGCCAAGCTTTTCTTAAAATGCCACCCGAATAGCCTTCTTGACTCCCACCGGATGTTTCCTTGGGTTCAAAAAAACGATTCGGATCGACCTTAAATTTGAGTAATTTACATTCAATCGCTCCGTTGAAAAGCGTATAAGGTCGTTGGGATCGAATTCCCACCTGAAATCCGAATTCCGCGTCTTCAAGAAGCACCACGGTTTTCCAATCGACAAACTTTTTCTTGAGTGTTGCTCCAAACCGCCTAAACAGTCCGGAAAGCGCCTGTATCTCGCCTAAACGCTTGCCGTAAGGCGGATTTACGGCGATCAAGCCGGGTTTCCCTTTAAACGATTGAACCGGCTCAATATCGGATGCGACTTTTTTTTCAATATGCACCAACCCTTGCAGGCCGGCCTTTTCGACATTGGTCCAAGCCGCTACAATCGCTCGCTTATCTTCGTCGTAACCAATAATTGGCGGTAATTGTTTTATCCCGATGGCTTTTCGGGTCTCCGCTTCGTGTTTTAATGCCTCCCAACATTCCGCATCGTGCCCTTTCCAACCCAAAAACCCAAAATAATCCCGCATCAAACCAGGAGCGATATCCCCCGCCATCAGCGCCGCTTCGATCACTAACGTTCCGGACCCGCACATCGGATCGATAAACCCGCCCCCTCGTTGACTGATTTCAGGCCAATCCCCCCGGAGTAAAATAGCGGCCGCAAGATTCTCTTTCAATGGCGCGACTACCCCACTTGCCCGATAACCCCGACGGTGCAGGCTTTCACCCGAAAGATCCAGACTCAATTGCGCATTACCGCGATCTATATGCGCATTCAAACGAATATCGGGACGTTCGAGATCGATTGAAGGCCTGGTTCCAAAACGCTCGCGAAATTGATCTACAACGGCATCTTTGACCCGTAACGCAGCAAATTTTGTATGCCCGATATCGCTACGCTTTTCGGTTAAATCTACGGCAAAGGTCGAGTCGGTATCCATATGCTCAGACCAATCGGTACTTTTAACGTTATCGTAGAGGCCGTCGGTCGTTGAAACTGGAAATCCCGCGATAATCAATAACACACGGTTTGCCAGCCTGGAGAACAGGCAGATCCGATAGGCGGTCTGTAAGTCGCCTTGAAAACTAACACCGGCGGGTGTTTCTGAAACCTCTTCGGCGCCTAATCCCTCTAATTCCCGCGCCAATAAGGATTCTAATTGCTTAGGTGTGGTAGCGAATAACCGGTATTGGGTTTTGATCACAGACTATATCGGCTTTGCTATACTTGGAAAGTAAATATACCTTAAGCCATCCCAATTTATTTTTGCTATGAAAATGAAACTCATAAAGCCTGTACCCCTCATTTGTTCCTTAATGTTTCTAAGCGTTTCTCCTTCCATAGGAGCCGCCGATGAATACTACTATTTTGAATCGGATAGTTATTTTACGATAACCGCGGACAAATTTTTGGGCGGGGCGACAAATGCGGCTACGGGTTTGCTTGAAATTCCAAAATCTATTATCAACACTAATAACGAGTACAATTTCGCGTTTGCGATAACCGGGGGATTAATCGAAGGATTCGTTAACTTTTTCGGCCGTACGATGATTGGGCTTATTGAAGTCCTAACGTTCCCGATACCCACCAAACCAATCCCCCAACCCGGTGTGATATGGAATGATTTTGATTCGGAAACTTCTTATGAAGAGATATTCCGATTGCGCGATTAATCTTTTACCAGGATTTATGCAACTTGGACTGGGATAGAATGACTTGATCGGGTGATTTTGTTTTCGCTATCCAAATAAATCAATATGGGCTTAAAATTGGCCATTTCGTTTTGTTCAAGCCCGACATACGAACAGATAATCAAGCAATCACCGCGAGTAGCCAGCCGGGCGGCGGCGCCATTAACGGAAATAATACCCGATCGCTCTTCCGCACGAATGGCATAGGTTGTAAATCGCTCCCCATTATTGATGTTATAGATCTGTATTTGCTCGTATTCACGAATTCCGGACCGATCCAACAGAAACCCATCGATAGCACAGGAGCCTTCGTATTCTAATTCAGCATGGGTTACACACGCTCGGTGCAACTTGGCTTTCAACATAATTGTCTGCATAACAATTTGGTGGTCAAACAGCGGAAGGGGCATTATTATGCATTAAAGTCCGTCCTCTATCAACTAGAAAATGGTCTTTTTTGATGCAAAGCAATATCAACATAAGTATTTAAATAATATAAATTTTTACTTTTAAAGATGAAATATCAGTCCGCCTTCGACTTAAACCTGCATCCGTAACTTCACTACCGCGAAGGACACAAGCTCTTGATCCCCCGTATAACCAATATCTTGCACCCCGCTCCGCATTGAAGTCTCAAATTTAGGGTGTTTACCCATTATCCGATCTTGAAATAGGCTTTCGCTTTTTAAATCCACCAGTCACTTTGGCTGTAATTTTTTTAATTTCGCCCTTTAATATAGCATGTTGTTTTTTCAACACCAGAAGCTCGATATCACGCCGCACATAACGTTCTATATAATCCATGGATTTAGACAGATTTTGCGTCTCTTGCAGTTCCGCATCCAGTTCTAGCGCTTTCATACGATTGGTGTGTTCGAGCTGTTCGGCTAACAATTGCGCTTCACTCCGGTGGCGCTCGTGTTCGCGCACTTCATTTTCCGCAAGTTCCGCCTTGACTCGGTCGGTCAACTGAGACGCCTTTAGTTTTTCCAGTTCCCGCTCACGATTCGATTGCTGAATGACCTTCTCGTTGTGGTCAAGCCTTGAGATTTCTTCCTCTCGCTCGTGCTTGTAGCGCTCGCGGTTTCGCTGATCTTGAAGCTCATAATTTCGACGAATGAATTGGATCATCGCCTGGTCGTGTCGAAAATGTCCGGTCGAAACGACTAGAGAATCTTCGGGTATTTCTTTAAAAGACGGATCGAGTTTACAGTGGGTACGGCACTGTATACCCTGGTTAACCAGGGTTTCATTCACCAGCGTCTCTATGGTCGATTCAATTTGCTCAAATCCGGTAGACATTAATTCCGCGTCTTCCACCTTGTGAAGCTCTTTTTCAGTCGCATCTTTAAGCAATCCTCCGAATCTTATTTTTATATGACGATTGATATCCGGAAGACGATCAATATTTTCTCGCGCGTACTCTATAGTGGATTGAAATCGCAACGAAAGTTGACTGTGTATCGTACAGAATCCACTGAGAATCGAAATATCCCAATTTATCGTCCAGTCTTCGATATTCAGGTCATATACTTGATGATAAAACCGCTTTGTAAAGTTCGGGGGTCTGGGAAAATTGCGTTGAAAAGGTCCCAATTTAAAACTTACAATCCGTCTATCCCCTTCAAATCCGGGATCCCATTCACCGTTTTCATCAGCAACATAGTTTAATAACTTTGAAAAGCTAAGATTATCCACGAAACATCTTTTTTACGATATCGTCGAAACTTTGATTTTCCCTGGTATCCGCTCGATCGTCCGATTCGATATGTTGGTCGGTTCGAGTGGCCTGATCATTCATGACCTTTGCGATGACGGAATAAAGATTCGGCGAAAACTCCACCGATCGCGGATTAACCCTGCGAAGAAAACCCTTATTTAGCAAAAATGCCGCGCCGAATAAACGCATCCAATCCGGATAGCGCCGAGCTTTTTCGATTTGATTCTTTTCGATGGCTATCTCGAGCTCGTCATTTGGGTTAATCCTGAATTCAGAAAACTGTCTGAGGCAATGGTATGCAAGCTCCTGCTCGCTGTCGGTCATCGCGCCCGGTGCATTGGATTCAAGCCGGTGGGACAGTATGATTGTAAAAAAATCTACCATTGCCGCACAAATAAATGCAAACCATGAAAACCCATCCCACATACTGAACGATGGGTTGATAGTTTGGACAAACTTTTCATAGGCGGGCAAAATCGGAGCATTCACCGACCTGCGGCCCTGACTTGTCACTAATTCATCAAAACCTTTTTGTACTTTGGAAAATTCAGCCAGAACGACCTGATATATTTCCTTCCTCCGGGAGGAATCGAGATCCAGCAAGCGAATGGTCTGGCGCAATTGTCCTATGCTCCGGTCCAAAGCGGCAAACTGGGTTCCAAGCCCCGCGAGTCGGGATTTCTCGTTTTCTGATATGGTATTGAAATGTTTCCAGAAAACACCTTTTCCCACCATGTTTTTATAACCCGGCGCCATATCAGGATGTTTCCCCATATAGGCCAGACTGGTATCACGCTCGGCTTGCGTCGTTGCCTCACGCTGTTCGGCAAGAATTTCGGTCTTTGTGACGTAAATCCGATCCAAATAGTCATCAATGCCGCGCTGAAGCGTGGATAATTTTTTGATACGAAGGGTTTCGGTCTGGGAAACCTCATAAAACTTAAAATACGAGAATGAAACCGAAACACATACCGAAGCGAGGAGAGCAATACAGGCCATGAAAAATCGGCTACGATTGGCCTTCCAGTGGATGGTAGCGACTTCCAGCGAGCAAATTACGATAATCGACTGCACGGCGATGGTGATAATCAACGCAATCCAGTCGGTGATAAACCACGACATGCCGTAGTAGGTCGTATATCCCGACGCTACACTCAACATCAGCACGATAGGAATGGACCATAGCCGGAGCAGGCTCACGAACCCACTTTGCAGTGCATTCAATAATCGACCCGCCGACCAGAAATAGCGATTCACGACCGAATCAGGCTAGAAAAACAATGGCGATAATACATAACATCGAATCATAATTTAGTATCGAGATTTACGCTATTGACAATGGCTTCTTAAATGCGAATGTTACCAAAAACAAATCGAAAATCCGAATAAGCGGTATCCCAATTCTCGACAATGCTCAAGAAATATCTCAATATATACTATTTAGCCGGTTTTGATCGTAGGAGAGATTTCCATGAACATTTTTAGTTTATCCTGGTGGTTGACGCCAGTTATCAGTTTTAACTGGGTCAGGGCGCGGGATTTAGGCGTGGTGTCCAAGCATGAAGAATGTTTATCGAAATTGGCGTTTATCAAACGTTTAAGAGGACCCGATATCCGGCCGATGGGGCAATGGACAACCGAGTATTACATATTACAAGGCCACGCATTTTATTCTTTAGGCCGAAAGGATAGAGCCACCGATAGTTTCGAAAAAGCATTCCGGGAGATGACAAAGCCAAACGACTACATCGAAGACGATATCAACTATCTATCCGCTTACATCATCTCATGCCACGATGACCTTGATCTCGAAAACAACAATAACGTCGAACTCGAGCAGATTGATCTGGATACGATTCAGTCCGAACTAAAAATGTATTACCCTTTGAGAACGCATCCCGATTGGAAAAACTCAATGGAAACGGGTACCCACATGACTAATCCGTATGAAACAGAAATCTAGAGTTCACTCTCCCATAAATCCGCCATTTCCCCGATTAAAAATGCGGTCTAACGGAAGCACTATTTAGAATTCGCGGATTTTTCCGGAGAACGCCTTCGTAGTTATCTTTCCAACGGCGGTTTTAATTCAAAACCTTTTTGTGTAAGAATTTGTCCATTGGAATCGACGACGGAAACATCCCACTGTCCCAACATCGTCATGTTAAGCAACTTACTGGTATAAATTCGCCAGCGATTTCCCCGAACTTCAAATTCTTTATTCAATTTTACCTGGCCATTATGCTTCCAAACATGGGTTACCGTGTGGCCTTTTAAGCGTTTCAACTCGGTAAAAAAATAAATACTATAGGCTTTATCGCGCAAAGCAAAAAACGGTGGAGCTAAAATGTCCACGGGTTCCTTACGTTTTATACCACTGGTGAACCGGAAGCGTATAACATTTAGATTTCCAATCGGTTTTTTCCCTTCCCCCGCTACATTTTGGAGTGGTATCGGCGTCCTTTGTCGGCTAACGGGTTTCTTCGGTTCTTGACGATTTCGAGTATTTCCATCGCTTGGAACATGTTTTTGTTCTTGATCTATAGGATCCGACCTCGGGAGCTGCTCAATCTCACCGGGTGATTCGAGTTTACCCGGTTTCTGGCTGATTACTTCGGCGCCTTGAAGGTTACGGACGGTTTTTGCGTCCGAAGACAAAAAATACACAAGACCGGCCGCTATCGACAACAGCACAATAAAGGCAACCAGAATTCGTTTTACATCCCATTCGGAATCGTCATTTATTTCATCTTTCGGAACCGCGACTTTGTTGGAGCCGCTCTGCTTATAGTTGATTCTTATAACAATCTTCTTTCTGGGCATTGCTCACTTAGCTCGATATATTAGTTTGCGCAACGACACTATAGGAGATTTATCGAATCGATGAAACAAAATAATATATAACCTAAACTCTTAAGAAGTGTTGTAACCCTAAAAAGTATCGGCTCAACAATTTATTGATCTGGAAGTCTATTCCAATCTATAAATGGCCCTGAAACAGAGGGGTAGAGAATCTACCTGAAGAGGCAAATCAGGCAATACTCCGCTCCTGCTCAAAGATGGTTTTGAAAAGTTTACGTTTGGCCTCATTCATCTGTTTGACTGCGTCATTGTCGCTGATTGAGAAGGCAATTGCATCCAGCTTTTTAAAGGTGGTCCCCAGTTTGAGATATTGGTTTGCATCAGGTAATGATTTGAGCTTCTCGTAGGGTGTCATCATTAACTTGTAGGGATAGCTCTTTTTCACCTTTCCTTTGTTGTCTTCTTTTGGGACAGGAAAAAAGCAAGGACGATGGAAGTTGATATAGGGGTTGAAATACTCTCTGTGAAATTCATTAAGTTGAGGCGCCCAGTACCCCGGGATATGGTCGTACCCCAGATGTTTGCGGATGATGGTTCCGTTCTTGGACTCGGCGAGTGCATTGTCGTTGGAATGGCGTGGGCGTGATTTGGTCAGGTCAATATGGAGCTTTCCGAGCAGTTTTGCCACGGTATGATTGATGTATTCCGAACCGTTATCCGCGTGAAATGCCAGGATGACAAAAGGGAAGATTTCGATCAGCATCTCCAGGACCGGAATCATGAAACGCTCAGTAATCCGTTCTACGGAGAATATACATTCAAATTGCGTGACTTCATCAACCGCATTGATATGGTAAACCCCTTTGATCCCATCCAGGTCGCCCTGATGGACTGTGTCGATCCGTAGAAAGCCTGGTTTACCTTCTGAATTGGGTTTTCGTCGCTCGCCTATCTGAGAGCGTTTTGAAGCGGTTTTATCAAACTGGCGGCGCTGTCGTTGATAACACGTAGAATGACGAAGATTATAGAGATGGGCAACCGAAATCTTTGCTAAGCGCTCATAGCGATAATCCTCATAGATCAAAAGCATCCGCTCACAGATCTTCTTGGTGGCTGCACCGCAGAGTGTCCCATGGAGCTTGTCGGTCTCAGCTAACAGCACTGCGTCCTCAGGGCGGTAGAAGCGTTCAAATCCCGATGCTGTACGCTGTTGGCGCTTGATGTATCCGGTTTTTTTGTATTGCTGTACCAGCCGTTTCACTTGCCGTGGAGAATAGCCACTCACCTGCTCCAGATAGCGGATGATCAATCCCTTACCGTTCTTTCTGCAAGAGATATAACTGAATTTGACCAATGTACGCCGAATCCACTGGTAGCGCTCTTCCTTGTTGGTAATTGAAAACGCAACCTCCACAGTTCCTTCGAGAAAGATGCGGACGTCATCCAATGTTTTTATCTTTTTGTCACTCATATAGATCACCATAGGTGACCATCATGAGCAGAAATTACTCCTCAGGTACAGGGCCGTTTCACGTTGGAATCACGGCTCCCGTTCAGGGCCATTTCATATTGGACAAGACTTCTGGTGGGCAAATAGATTAAATTAAGCTATGCTGGGCATCCAATTTCGGCGGCCTTGAGGTTGTCAAATCCGCCACTATATAGAACATTGGAAAATACCGTGTTATATGGAAAACACCTGAGATAAATACACACATGACAGTTGAAGTTTTAGTCCCTAATCTTCCTGAATCCGTTGCGGACGCAATATTGGTCGCTTGGCATAAACAGCCGGGTGATAGCGTGAAAAAGGATGATAACTTGGTTGATCTTGAAACCGATAAAATCGTGTTGGAAGTGCCGTCTCCTGAAAATGGAATTTTAAAATCTATCGACCAACCCAATGGCGCCACGGTATCCAGTGGGCAATTACTGGCGGTCATCGATGCCAATGGTTCCGCGGCCCCTACACTCACAACAAATAAACTTCTAAAGGGTGGCGAGCGAACCGAGCCCGCTCTCAGCCCATCGGTACGGCGTCTCATCACGGAAAATAATCTTGATCCGTCCTTGATGACCGGAACTGGAAGAGATGGCCGGTTGACCAAGGTCGATGTATTGAGTTTTCTGGAAAGACGAAACAACAACCAAAAACAAACCGCTCCCAGACCGGTTGAAACACCAAATTCCTTAGAGCTTAAGACGCCTTTTTCCGCTAAACCCGGCGAAAACCGACCCCAGCAACGGGTCCCGATGACCCGTCTTAGAGCGCGGGTTGCGCAACGCTTGCTTCAGGCGCAACAAAATGCGGCAATGTTAACGACTTTCAACGAGGTCAATCTGAAAAGTGTTATTGCATTAAGAAATCAATACAAGGCCCATTTCGAAAAACAACACGAAATCAAACTCGGGTTTATGTCTTTTTTTGTCAAAGCGAGTGTAGAAGCTTTAAAACGCTTTCCCATCATTAATGCTTCGGTGGACGAGCAGGATATCATCTACCATGGGTACTATGATGTGGGTATCGCCGTAGCCACCGAACGAGGGCTGCTCGTTCCTATTCTTCGAGATGCCGATCAGCTCGATTTCGCCAATATCGAAAAAGCGATTGTTGGCTTTGGGAAAAAAGTACAAGGCGGTAATCTGAGCGTTGACGATCTGACCGGAGGAACCTTTACCATTACCAATGGTGGTACGTTTGGGTCCATGATGTCGACACCGATATTAAATCCACCTCAAAGCGCGATCCTTGGCATGCATGCGATAAAAGACCGCGCCATAGTGGAAAATGGCGAAATCGTGATTCGGCCAATGATGTATCTCGCATTGAGTTACGATCATCGTATTATCGACGGGCGTGAAGCCGTAAAGTTTCTTTCAAGTATAAAAGAATACCTCGAAGATCCGGCGCGACTACTACTTAGCATATAGGTCATGATTTTCCAGCGTTATATATATAAGGATAAAACCCATGGATCTTAACGTTGATCGTACTGACGTCATCGTCGTCGGTGCGGGACCCGCGGGATATATCGCAGCCATCCGATGTGCGCAATTAGGGTTTAGTACGGTGTGTATTGATGACTGGAAGGACAAAAGCGGAGAAGCCGCGCTGGGTGGAACCTGTATCAATGCTGGATGTATTCCATCCAAAGCCTTACTGGATTCGTCTGACTTGTTCGATACAGTGAAATCCGGATTGGCGAATCAAGGTATCAAAGTTGCTGGAGTCGAATTGGATTTACCCGCAATGATCAACCACAAAGATCAAGTCATTTCACGCCTTACGGAAAAAATCGCATCGTTATTTGAATCTAATGATATTAAAAGTATTCACGGCCGTGCGAAACTATTGGATGGCAAGCGTATTGAGATCAAATCGGTCAGCGGTTCTGAAAAAACACAAATTATATCAGCCGAAAATATCATACTCGCCGCGGGATCCAGCCCGATGGGTATTTCCAGCGCCCCGACCGACGGAGAATTTATTGTAGATTCAACGGATGCGCTCAACTTTTCGTCGGTTCCTAAAAAACTCGGTATCATTGGCGCCGGCATCGTCGGATGCGAATTGGGGAGTATTTGGCGTCGATTGGGTTCCGATGTGGTTCTTTTAGAGGCCCAAGAAGAATTTCTGACCATAGCCGACAGAGACATCGCCCATGAAGCCCATCGGCAATATCAGACTCAAGGATTGGATATACGTCTTGGATGCCGGGTGACGAATGCAAAAAAAATGTCCAAACATATACTCCTCCAATACGAAGACAAAGACGGAAACCATCGTTTGCAATTAGATCGGCTGATCGTTGCGGTGGGGCGCAAGCCCAATTCCGATAATCTTTTCGCGCCTGAAACAGATCTTTTATTGGACGAGAACGGGTTCGTCCATATCGATGAACAAGGAATGACTAATCTACCCGGTGTCTATGCAATCGGGGATCTATGTCAGGGACCCATGCTTGCTCATAAGGGGATCGAAGAAGGTATGTTGGTGGCTGAAGTTATCGCTGGCAAAGAATTTAAATTGGATTATCACCTCATTCCAAGCGTCATCTACACCGAACCGGAAATCGCCTGGGTGGGGCAATCCGAACAGGCGCTACGCGCCGCCGGTGAAGACATCAATATTGGTGTATTTCCATTCGACGCAAACAGCCGGGCTTTAGTGATGGACAAACACCCCGGGCTGGTTAAAATCATCGCAAATGCTCATACGGATCAGGTGCTGGGCGTCCATATTGTCGGCACGCGCGCTTCCGAACTAATCGCGGAAGCCGTACTGGCAATGGAGTTTTCCGCAAGTTCCGAAGACCTGGCGCGTACGATCCATGCCCATCCAACACTCGCCGAATCCGTTCATGAAGCGGCGTTAGCAGTCGATCATCGAGCCTTACACATTCCGAATTAGCATTTAGAATAATCGTTCCGGGTCTAATTGCATTCCGATCGTGGACGCATAGACTATTCTCTGACCTGAATCAATTGCCGTGCTTCTTTCCCGACGTCTGTCATCTGAGTTATAGCGTCGATCAATTCCAATTATTGGGTTAATTCAACCTTATCATTGCGAACGAATATCTACCCGCTTGTTTTTTTGCACGCTACTTCACGCATTTCATTCGAACACCCCCCGCTTCCGTGAAACGGATCACAAACTCTCTCCGTATTGACATTTACAATTACCTCTCCATTACAGAACCCAAAGACATCAAAACCGAATATCGCGTTTAGTTCGTCAATCTAACGAAGTATAGAGAGCACAAAGATGTTAAACACAAAGACGCATTCAAATGATCATCCCACCGTCGCAAGGGCCATAGCCTTGTCTTCACGGGATTACTCACCTTCGTACTCACGGCCCTGTTTGTCGCGCCGACGCTGGCCGGCCCCCGCGAACAGGCGCGACGTATGCATGACCGTTTGACAGGTACGCCACCTTCGGAAGCGGTTCTGACAGCGATGGCGGCGCAGATCCAAGCCGGTAACCCATTACTGGCCGCCGAACAGGCCATGACCAATTCCATGTTCTACATGTCGTTGCTCAAAAACTTCGTGACGCCTTGGACCAATGAAGCACAAGACGTCCACGCGCCATTGAACGATTACACGGCAACGGTCATCGGTATGGTCCGCGACGATGTGCCTTTTAACCAGGTACTATCCGCCGACCTGGTCTACGCCGGCGCGCCAGGTCAGGTAGAAGCCCCTTACGATCCTTCCAATAACGATCACTACGAAGCACTCGAAGCGAATCGCATCGATCTTTCCGATCCGGCAAAGTTGATCGCCGTCACTCAATCCGGCCTGCCGGACGCCGTTCTGGCCAGTGGCGATACCGCGGGCGTGATGACTACCCGGGCAGCCGGGGAAGCCTTCTTTAAAGGCGGGACTAACCGCCGGATGTGGCGATTTACCGCGATGAATTATTTGTGCCGCGATATGGAGCAGCTCACGGATATTACCCGTCCGGTCGATCGGATTCGTCAGGATGTCAGCCGAGCGCCAGGTGGGGACAGTACAATATTCCTGAATTCATGCACCGGCTGTCACAGTGGTATGGATCCCATGGCGCAGGCCTTTGCTTACTTTGAGTTTGATGATGAGTTGGGGCGCGTCACTCATACGCCAGGTCAGGTACAGGGTAAATATCTGATCAACAACACGACCTTTCCCCTGGGCTTTGTAACTACCGATAACTGCTGGGATAACTTCTGGAGAACCGGACCCAATGCCGCGCTCGGTTGGCCCAACGCCAGTCCCGGAGGTTTTGGCCCCAAAAGTCTTGGCGAGGAAGTCGCCAACAGTCGAGTATTCTCCATCTGCCAGGTAGAAAAAGTCTTTAAACAAGTCTGTTTCCGCCCCGCCAGCTCGTCCGCCGATAGCGACGAGATAGATCGCATCGCCAATGTTTTTGAGGCGGATAACTACCGCTTGAAAACGGTTTTCGCGGAAACCGCTGCTTTCTGCATGGGCGATTAGCCTAACGGAATTGTTTCGAACACATCTTGACACAAACACAATTGAGGTATCGACAGATGGCTTACACATGTCAAAACCAATCCCTACGGATTCCTATCCAACCGGCTCGGCCCGCTCTGTTTTTCTGGATCTGGGCAGCCATTGCGTTGGTATTTACACTCCCCATCACCGCGCAGGCACAAACGGCTAACAATGACCGCGCCGCCGGAATCGCGGCTTTCTCGACAACATTGTATCCGGCGATACGCGAAGAGTACTGCGCCGGATGCCATATCAACCTTCTACCCCCTTTATCGGTAATAATGACGTGGCTCAGGCCTACGATGCCGTTTTCGATAACGTCAACCTCAGCGCACCGGACGCATCGGGCTTGGTCTTGAAAATTGCGGGCGGTCATAATTGTGCACCAAGTACTAAGTGCGCCGCGGTTGCCGCTAATATGCGCACGGAGATTGCCGAATGGGCCAATATATTGACCAGCGCCAATGCAACGCCGATCAATACCGTTTTGATCTCCGAGCCCGTCAACGGCGAAACGGTAAATCCCAAGGCGGAGGTAACCCCCGTTGTAGTTTAGGAACCCCCTGTTGTGGTTGAAGAACCTCTTCAACCCATCGTTGTAGCCGCGGAGCCAACCCCGGCCAGTCCCGACCCTGTATCGGAAAATAGCACGGCAACGCAGGAGTATCTTGAACAGCTCATAGCCATCCTTCAAAGCTTGATTGAACAAATGACACAAGTGTTCAACGCATTCTACGCGCTGATAAACAGTCAATTCGCTGTATCGCCCACTGTCGTCGTCGATCCTGAAACCCCTGATCCCGAAGTTATCGTCGAAGTCGAACCTGAACCTGAAGTATTACCACCGGCCGATCCCGAAGAAACACCGGACACACCTCAGGAACCCGTGGTGGAAGGAATTGACTCCTGAAATGATCGCCGAAGCCGCCGATATGCAAGCGTTCTCAGGTACCGTGTATCCCCTTCTTCAGAATTACTGCGCGGGCTGTCATGGCGACAATGGACCTTTCTCGCCATATATGGCTCACAGCGACTTGTCCACGGCCTATCATGCCGTGGTCGATACCCAAAAGGTTAACCTGAATGCACCGTTTAGTTCACGTCTGGTGCAGAGGCTGCTGATCGAATTCCATAATTGCTGGAACGGCGCGGACGGATGTGTGGACGATAGCGAAACCATGCGCATCGCAATCGCTGCATGGGCCGAGGAAGTCGGTGCTAATGCCAATGTAGCCAGCGTCGAAGACACCATTGTCACCAACACTGTGAGCCTGGTGGACGCGGATATTAACGCCGCCAATGTACGTTACGATACCAATATTATCGCCCGCTATGAATTTGCCGCGGGATCCGGCACAACGGCTTCCGATACCAGTGGTGTTGGAACGCCAATGAACTTGGAATTATCCGGTGTCGAATGGATTGAAGGCGGCGGTATCGAAATCGTCAGCGGTGCGGCAACATCCACACCAGATGCAAGCCGTAAGCTCTACGATATGATCGCGGGACCCCAAGGCAGTAATGAATATTCCGTCGAAGCCTGGATCGTTCCGGAAAACCTCGCTCAAGGGGGACCGGCACGCATCGTCACCTACTCATCGGGTACCAGAAATCGCAACTTTACCATGGCGCAGGAGAAAAACCGATATGTGTTACGCAACCGCAGTATGGCCAATGGAATCAGCGGCAACGGTACGCCTAATCTTATTACAGTCGCAGACGATGCCGATGTTAAAACGGAACTCCAACATGTGATCATGACCTTCGATCAGGTCAATGGCCGGCGGATCTACGTTAACGGCGTCTTTACCGGTGATGTGGACCCTCAAGGTCCGGGTTCGCTTGCTAACTGGAACCCTGGGTACACGGCTTTGATTGGTAATGAAACCTCTAACAATCGTTTGTGGAAAGGTGAGGTCCATTTTGCCGCGATCTTCAACCAAGCCTTGACACCCCAACAGATCACCCAAAATTTCAACGCCGATTTGGGACAAACCTATCTGTTGCGGTTCGATACTTCAACATGGGTCAACATACCGGGTAGCTATATTGAAATGGAAGTCCGTGAATTCGATGCTTTCAGCTACCTTTTCGCTAAACCTACGTTTTTTGGTACAGAACCCTTCGAGATTCCAGTCAAGAACATCCGTATCGCCGTGAACGGTCAGATTCCGGTCACTGCGCAGGCCTTTATCAATGTCGATACGGTCATTACCAGCACCGGACAACTATTGTCGCCACAGGGCTCGGTGATCGCGAAGGCGCTCGGCGTTGAGCAGGATGGATTTTCCCTGGCCTTCGATGTGCTGGGTGATTATCAAATTAATGTTGAACTCGAAAATGTCGTGCTCGCCCCGGTGCAGTTTGTCAACGAACAATTGCCCGAGTTGGGTCTGCGAAACTTTGACCAAATCAATAATACCATGGCGGCGTTGACCGGTGTCGATCCGAATACCCCTAATATTCTGGCGACTTACGAGGAACTCAGGCAGCAACTGCCGGTTGATTATGATCTGCGCAATATCGCATCGGCTCATCAAGTGGCCCATTTTAAAATGGCCCTTGAATATACCCAAACCCTGGTCGAATCTAATCAACTTCGGGATGCTTTCTTCGGATTTTCCTTTAATCCGGATACGGCCTTCTCCTTCAACCAGAGCCAGACCGATGCCATTGTTAATCAAATCGTCAACACGATATTGAATATTAATTTGGCGAACCAGCCTAATTCCGCTGAGGTCACCAACATCCTCAAGGGACTTATCGCCCAACTGCCCGATGATAAAACAGCATTAGCAGCGGCCATGGCCACCGTACTCAGCAGCGCCGCCGCGCTGATCATTTGACGGCTTGCGGTATGTCTCACACGCGAATTGAATCTGACTAAAAAGGTAATTGAAATGAAAAAACATGACAACCAGACACAGGCCGGTTTCGGACACGAAAACCATAGATTGGTCACCCGCCGGGATTTTCTGGGGCAAGGGATGGTTTCGGGCATCGGTATGGTAACCGCACCCAGTTTGTTAGGATTGCTCGGTGGCTCAAAGGCCATGGCTCAGGTGGCCCCGGATTGTGGCATCAGTGTCGGTGGAAATGGCAAGATCCCTTTTATCTGCATTGATCTGTCCGGCGGCGCCAATATCGCCGGATCCAACGTGTTGGTTGGAGGCCCTGGGGGGCAGTCGGATTATCTCTCGTTGGAAGGGTACAGTAAGCTAGGACTTCCAGCGGATATGACCCCCGACAAACCAGGTCAGGTTAACGACGAGATGGGGGTGTTGTTTCATTCAGACAGTGCATTTTTACGGGGCATTCAATCCAAAACCTCGGTGGCCACCCGCAGCAACATGAATGGCTCGGTCATTTGCGCACGCTCGAATAACGATACCGGGAATAACCCGCACAACCCCATGTATGGCATTAATAAAGCTGGAGCCAATGGCGACCTGGTCGCGTTGGTGGGGACCCGAAGCTCAGAATCCGGTGGTAAGTCGAAGGCCCCCATGTCGATGATAGACCCGACGGTGACACCGACTAAAGTGGCCCGCCCCAGCGATGTAACGGGCTTGGTGGATCTGGGTGGATTGGTTGCCAGTTTAGAGCCCAATGAAGCCAGCGCTATCATGGAAGCCGTAGAACGTATCAGTGCGCTCAAAATCGACAAAATCACCGAAGATAAAATTGTTAAGGACTTGATCTCCTGCAGTTATTCCCAAAGTAGCGATTTGGTGGCGCGCTACGGAGATCCGACTGCTTTGGATCCGATGTTGGATCCCTTCATCGTTGGTCAGGCCGACAGCATCTTTAGTAATGATGAAATCAGCAATAAAGATGTTCGCAAAACCGCGTCAGTGATGAAGCTGGTTGTAAACGGATTCGCTGGCGCCGGCACGCTCGAATTCGGCGGTTATGACTACCATAACAGTACCCGATCCCGAGGTGAGATCGCGGATTTCGAGGCCGGTGAAGCCATCGGAGCAGTAGTCGAATATGCCGCTCGTTTGAACCAGCCATTGATGGTTTATGTCTTCAGTGACGGCTCCGTAAGCAGCAATGGTGAGTTGGACAACTCCGAAGAGGGTCGCGGCAAAGGTATTTGGAAAAGCGATAGCTCTTCAACCTCGGCATCGCTTATGCTGGTCTATAATCCCAACGGTCGACCTCAACTCACTTCAGCAGGCGGCCACCAACTCGGTTATTATCGGCCCGGCGGCGACATCGAAACAACCGCGGCGCCTTATAGTAATAACGTCGATCTGCTGGCTTACACATGCGTTCTAAACTACATGGCCTTGCATAGCGATGTGGCTGGCTTTGAAAGAGAATTTACCAGCCAGGGCTTGGGCCTGGGCTTGGGATCAGGCGCCGCGCTCGACTCGTCTATCGCTTTTGCGCCCATCCGCGCCTAAAACAACCCTACGAAAACGGCACACGGATGTGCCGAATCTCGGGTATCACCGTTGTCTGTATTCGGTTCGAAGTGGCACCCATACGCTCTCCATATGCCTCCAGCTTTTAAAATCCGTCAACCAATAACCGTTTAGCCTTCTATTACGGCCGTTCCAAACGAAAGCGCTTCCCGCTAAACTTTAAGATCATACTGTCGGCGGTAATCTCTTGTAAAACCGGTCCATCGGCGATGCGTTGACCCGCTCGATACTTGTCCATGTTCACGATGACAAATCGCTCGCTCGGATCGGCCGAATAAGCGAAAACATTAACTTTCATTTCCGGCAGCTGCCGTTGAAAATCGCGTGACATCATGCGTAAAGTCGGGATCCTATCAATCTTAGGAACAACGGCTTTGTTCGGCTTTCTCAGTTGCGATGAACGCATTTTTTTGATTCGGCTTTTTGCGGTTTTAGCCAATTCGAGATTTTTCGCATTATCGGTATTGACCTGTTTGACATTCTTGGACCCCACCAGTTTAACCGGCTGACTGGTTTTTTCAGTACTTTTATTTAATGGATTCGATGCAATAGTATCCGGCTTTTTAAAGAACGATGGTTTTGGCCTTTTAGGAGATGGAGACGCAGTAATCGGTTTCCGGATCGGTTTGGTCTCATTTAATTTGTGTGGAGAAACTCGCGCCGACTTGGGTATTGTTGGAATCAACCTTGATGCTTGCCTTTTCGATTTTTTATTCTGGGTATCTTGTAATTTCGTAACCTGTTTATTCGATTGAACGACCTTTTTAGCTTGCGCCACTTTCGATCCCGTATTTATAGATTGCGAAGTAATCTCCTTCCCCATGGAATCGGATTGTTGTGAGTTGATCGACGAATCCCGGTTCAAAAGGTAAAGGGAAAGCAGCCCAATATTGCTCACGACAAGGATAGTGATTATTAGGGGTAACTTTGATTTAGGCCTATGGATATCCAGCGTATGTTCCGACTCTAGAGTCGGAACCTGACTAAGCTGCCGCTCACGTTCCGATTTGCGAAGTGCATCCAATATATAGGACATCAGTTGATCCTTGGTTTTGATTCAAGCTGTGGGATACCCGGGGTGATCATCGCGTTATTCAGGTGGATGAATGTATCGGGCTCGGCGACCCCATTAGCTTTTAAGCCCTTGGATTGTTGAAATTCCATCACGCGTGTAACTAATTTATCGTCAAAAAATTTATCGGTGGATACGGGTTTCAAGAATCCGGTAACAACCTTGATTTGGTCGCGTAACGATTCCACCGCGGCTAATGTTTGTCCGCTACGCAACACCTTAACTCTCGGTGCGGGCGGCTTCCAAAAAAGCACGAAGAAACCACGCCAAAAAGGTAAAACCTCTTCAAGTTGAAACCTATACGATTGATTGTTGACTTTGAACACCAGCTCATTCCCATGAACATTCACCAATGCCGCATATCGTTCCGCCCCGCTGTCAGATATAAACTCCATAACCGCTGGGCGGTTGAGTGCAACTATTCGATTCCAACCGTCACGTTGGGCTAAACAACCCAACTTCACCCGCTGTGCGCCCTTGCAATCGTTGGAATGACCGGAATCTTGACCCAAGCTCCATTGAGAAAAAAGCTGTGCAAATGCTGTATCCACATCAACTTTAGGATCTCGGAGAAATTCCGCGAAGTTCGGTCCTTCGACATTCTTCCGGATAGCGGTACGATCGATTTTGGCAAGCGCCATGGGCCGGACGCCAACCCGCGCAGGTGGTTTTTGGTTATCCACGATTTTGTTAATGATAGGGTTGGAAACGGCTTCGTTACGAATCGTTTCCGTTGGTGCAACAATGTTGGTATTGGCTTCGGCCTCGCTAAGTTGAGCGGAGTTCAGCGCAATCCCAAATTTCTTCTGAAATTTCGGAAATTCATGCTGAAACAATCCGATTCCAACACTTAAGAACAAGAGCATCGTAGCGGGCATCCAAAAAATAGGGCGCAAAAAAGAGGATCGGCTCTTAGGGGGAAATACCTCGCGGGCCGCCAGTACCGCAATTCGTGAATTAACCGTTTTTCTCCCTCGGGTGTAAGCGCCAAGTAGGGCGCGATCACAAATGGTGTTGATAAGCCGGGGAATACCTCCCGAATGTCGGTAAATAGAACGAATCGCGGAATTATTAAACAGCTGAGTTCCGCATCCGGCAACCAATAACCGGTGTCTAATATATTCAGCTGTTTCCTTAAAAGAAAGCGCTTTTAGGTGATATCGAGCCGTTATTCGCTGGGCGAGTTGACGTAGATCGTCTTTTACCAATCGTTCGGTCAGTTCCGGTTGCCCGACCAATATAATTTGAAGTAGCTTGGTTTGGCTAGTTTCCAGGTTCGTTAGTAACCTTACCTGCTCAAGTACGTCGAAGCTCAAATTTTGAGCTTCATCAATCATTACGACTGTACGTCGACCACGCGCATATGCGGCCAGCAAATACTTGTTGATGATATCTACCAGCAATTTGAGGCTTACCGCCTTGCTTGGATAAGCGATCCGGAGTTCATCACATAGTGCCGCAAGTAATTCAACCGGGTTCACCCTCGGATTCAGAATCAAAGCGATATCAACGTCTTCGGGTAATTGTTGCAACAGGCAATGACACAAAGTGGTTTTACCCGTTCCCACTTCGCCCGTTAATGCTACGAACCCTCCACCCTGACCGATGCCGTATAACAGATGCGCAAGCCCTTCCTGATGCCTCGGGCTCATAAACAAAAAACGCGGATCAGGCGCGATCGAGAAAGGTCTCTCCGTGAGGTGAAAATATTGAGTGTACATTACCCAAATCGAGTTATCGGATTCACATTGATTAACCCAATATGGATTCGTTCGGAAATCGCGTGACCCTATTGGAAATGACCGATTCAGAAAAAGCTTCGCTAGCAAGAATCATCACAAAAAACTATAGCACACCCTAAATTTTCAAACGCGAAACCTTGCTCCCGATCACAGTTATAAAGACTTAGTTGGTCTAAAAAAAAAGACTGGATTACTCCGTCGTAACGCTGGTTTCCTCATTCCGCAATGCGGTCTCAAGCGTATGCCATGCCAAGGTCGCGCATTTTACCCGCGCGGGATACTGACGAACACCCGCTAAAACCGCTAATTTGCCAATTTCTTCCAATTTCACGTCATCATCGCCCGTGGTAATCTTGTGAAGGATTTGAAATTGCTCGTGGGCTTCTTTTTCGCTCAAATTCTTAACGACATCGGTCATTAAAGATACCGACGCAGTGGATATCGCACAACCCGAACCCTGGAAACTTGCATCCTTGATAAGGCCTTCTTTTACTTTGAGATAGAGGGTTAGCTTATCACCACAAAGCGGATTATAACCTTCCACTCTTCGGTTAGCATCGTTCATGACACGGAAGTTTCTTGGATTTCGATTATGATCGAAAATCACTTCTTGATAAAGATCGCGGAGTTCATCGATCATCGGCCAAACACCTTGATCAGTTGTTTGATCTCTTCCATCAGAGTATCGATTTCTTCGAATGTATTGTAAACGGCAAACGAAGCCCTAGTGGTTGCGGGCACGCCGAAAAAGTCCATCACCGGCATCGCGCAGTGGTGGCCCGCCCGTACCGCTATGCCGTGATGATCCAGCATTGTTCCAATGTCATGGGGGTGTATTTTTTCCAGCACGAAGGACAGAATTCCTCCTTTGTTCCCGGCTGTACCTAATAAAGTCAGCTCGGGGATCGCAGTTGCTTTTTCGGTGGCATACCGTAACAATTGGTATTCGTATTCCGCAATCGCATCCATACCTATACCATTTAAGTAATCCAATGCCGCACCAAATGCAATGGTATCGGCAATATTGGGTGTGCCCGCTTCGAATTTATAAGGAATGGGAGCATATTCGGTCTTTTCGAAAGTGACTCGGCGAATCATATCGCCACCGCTCTGGTACGGGGGCATCCTTTCCAGTAATTCAGCTTTGCCGTATAACACACCAATACCGCTCGGGCCGTACAGCTTATGGCCCGAAAAAGCATAGAAATCACAATCCAAAGCCTGAACATCGACGGGCATGTGGGGTATAGCCTGGGCGCCATCCAGCATTACCGGTATATCATGATCGTGCGCAAATTCGATAAGGTCCTTAACAGAGTTGATGGTTCCCAAGGCATTGGACATGTGGACAATCGATAACAACTTCGTGCGTTCATTAATTAATGCCTTAAATTCGCCGACTAATAATTCCCCCTTTTTATTAATCGGACCGACTTTTAGCACGGCTCCAGTTTGTTCGCACAGCAATTGCCACGGCACGATGTTGGAATGGTGCTCCATGGCGGTGATTAGGATTTCATCGCCCTGTCCGATGTTGGTTTTCCCGTAAGTTTGGGCAACCAGATTAATCGCTTCGGTCGCGCCACGCAAGAAGATGATTTCCTTTTCACTTTCCGCATTAATAAACCGCTGAACTTTATTGCGCGTGGCCTCATAGGCAGCTGTAGAACGTTCGCTCAGGGTATGGACTCCACGATGTATATTGGAATAGTCGCATTCATACACCTGACGGATTGCATCAATCACAACCTGAGGTTTCTGACAGGAGGCGGCATTGTCCAAATATACCAGGGGCTTGCCCCGAATGTTTTGATGCAAGATTGGAAAATCTTGTCTGATTCTCTCAATATCGAGACCAACTTCCGCGTTATCAGCGCGTAATACGGGGTTTACCATGGCGGTCATAACCAATCTTCGCGAACGCCGGTTTGTGGGAATCTTTCCAGCACTTTACGCTGAACTACCTCACGTAAATGTGTATTGATTAATTTTTCAACCATTTCGTTGGCAAAGGCGAAGGTCAGCATGTTTCTCGCCGTGGGTTCATCGACACAGCGGGATTTCAGATAAAAAACCGATTCCTCATCAAGTTGGCCCACGGTTACACCGTGAGCACATTTAACATCGTCGGCGTATATTTCCAGTTGGGGTTTGCTATCCACTTCAGCGTCGGCGGATAAAAGCAAATTTCTATTGTGCATATCGGAGTCGGTTTTTTGAGCGTCCTGATGGACAATAATTCGACCTTGAAATACCCCTCGCGCCTTATCGTCCAAAATACCCTTATACGTTTCCCTGCTGATCGCGGCGGGTTCCAGATGATGAACCCGCGTATGATTATCGATATGCTGCCGATCCGTTGCCAGGTAAAGACCGTTTAAGTTGCATTCCGAGGCACGCTCAAGATTTGAATGAATTTCATTGCGCGCCAACAAACCGCCAAACGAAAAACCATGATGGGTGAATACACTATAGGGTTTTTGTTCCACATAGACGCCCCCGAAATGAAAGGCTTTTTCAGATTCAAACTGAAGTTTATGCAAATCTATATAAGCGTTTTCAGACAGTGATACCTCGGTCACCGAGGTAGTAAGATAGCTTTGCTGTTCCGAACCGATATAGGTCTCAATAATCTCCGCCTTGGCCCCCTGCCCGGCAACGATAAGATTTCGAAGTACCGCCGAACCCTCCGGTTTTGTATTGATGTAAATCAACTGAACAGGTTTTTCCAGTACCATATCTTCTGGCAGATGAATAAAACAGCCATCGCTAAAATAGGCCGTATTGAAATCAATAAAACCGTGGTTCTCCCGCTTTAGAGTCCGGCCAAAATTCCGTTGGACCAAGTCAGGGTATCGTCCGAGGGCATCGACAATATTAGTAACGATAGCACCGTCCGGCAACGCTTTCAGCGATGAATATTCAGGAATGAAATGACCATCGGCAAAAATCAGGTGATGGCTGCCCTTCACACGATACGGGTTTAACCACGCGTCATCGATTTCGGGACTAGCCTGGACGGACGGAGAAAAAAGCTTACGTTCAATAGGCGATACATTGGTATATTTCCATTCTTCTTCGCGCGGCGATGGGAAGCCATTGGTCTTAAAACACTTTAAGGCTTGCTCCCGTTGCTTTCGGAGCCAGGAAATCGACTGTCCGGGTAACCCTCGTTCAATCGATCGATATTGATCCGCGAAGGCGAGTGCCGATCGGGTTTTCACGCTCATCTTGTCATCCTCACGCGGAAAACTGTTGTTCAACCCATCCGTATCCCTTCTCTTCCAATTCCAGCGCAAGACTAGCATCGCCTGTTTTTACGATATTCCCATTGGCAAGTACATGGACGAAATCCGGTTTGATGTAATTGAGCAAACGCTGATAGTGGGTCACGATAATAAAAGACCGATCTTTCGACCGGAGCGAATTCACCCCATCCGCTACGATTTTCATGGCATCAATATCGAGCCCGGAATCGGTCTCATCCAACACACACAGGCTCGGTTCCAGAACAGCCATTTGCAAAATCTCATTGCGCTTCTTTTCCCCCCCGGAAAAACCCTGGTTTACCGCGCGATAAAGGAACCGCTCGTCTATCTCCAACAATTTGGTTTTTTCTTTTACGGCTTTAAGAAAATCCATGGCGTCCAATTCACCCAGCCCTTTGTGGGTACGAATCGCATTCAACGCTGCTTTGAGCAAATAGATATTACTGACTCCGGGTATTTCAACCGGATATTGAAATGCCAAAAAAACACCCTCACGAGAGCGTACTTCCGGCTCCATTTCCAATAAATCCTTTCCGCTATATGTGACCGTCCCTGAAGTCACGTCATAGCCATCGCGCCCCGCCAAAACATGGGCCAATGTACTTTTCCCAGAACCATTCGGCCCCATAACGGCGTGAACCTCACCCGCTTTAACATCGAGATTAATGCCCTTCAGAATGGCCTTATCCCCAATGCTCACATGGAGATCTTGAATACTCAGCATGTAAAACTCCAACTCTATATAAAATAATTTGTTAGTTTTTTGGATCCGGGCGTGTATCTTTCAACCTTAAACACACGTCTATTCGAAAGGTAGTGGCGTAACTCATCGGATTACAAAACCCGCCGTACTACCCGACACTGCCTTCCAAACTGATACCCAACAACTTTTGTGCTTCTACCGCGAATTCCATGGGAAGTTCCTTGAACACCTCCTTACAGAAGCCATTGACGATCATGGAAACGGCGTCCTCGGCGGAAAGCCCCCTTTGCTTACAAAAAAACAGTTGGTCTTCGCTGATCTTTGAGGTCGAGGCTTCGTGTTCGACTTGGGCGGACGGTTGTTTAACTTCCAAATAGGGAAAGGTGTGGGCTCCACACTGATCGCCAACCAACAGCGAATCGCATTGGGTATAGTTGCGCGCATTTTCCGCACCCTTCATGATTTTAACCAAACCGCGGTAGGTATTTTGCGCCTTACCGGCGGAAATTCCTTTCGAGATGATTGTGCTGCTGGTGTTCTTACCGATGTGGATCATTTTAGTACCGGTATCGGCTTGTTGACGATTATTAGTCAAAGCCACCGAATAGAATTCACCGGTTGAATTATCGCCTGTTAAAATACAGCTTGGGTATTTCCAGGTAATGGCCGAACCGGTTTCCACTTGGGTCCAGGATATTTTCGAATTGACTCCACGGCAGTGGCCTCGTTTGGTGACAAAATTATAAATCCCACCTTTGCCTTCTTTATCACCTGGGTACCAATTTTGAACAGTCGAATATTTGATTTCCGCATTATCCAATGCAATCAGTTCAACCACCGCGGCATGTAATTGATTCTCATCGCGCATCGGCGCCGTGCAACCTTCAAGATAACTGACATGGCTACCCGCTTCCGCAATAATCAAGGTGCGTTCAAATTGACCGGTATTTGCCGCATTTATCCGGAAATAGGTGGATAATTCCATGGGGCACCGCACCCCTTTTGGAATAAATACAAACGATCCATCAGAAAAAACAGCTGAATTTAAGGTCGCATAAAAATTATCGGTATAGGGCACGACCGAACCCAAATATTTTTTTACCAACTCCGGATATTCTTGAACGGCTTCGGAAATGGGACAGAAAATCACCCCCGCTTCGGCGAGTTTACCTTTAAAAGTGGTCGCCACGGACACACTGTCAAACACCGCATCAACGGCCACACCCGCGAGGCGTTCCTGTTCAGCCAAGGGAATACCCAGCTTCTTATAAGTTTCCAATAATTGTGGATCTACTTCTTCCAGGCTTTTCGGGCCATCCTGCTTTTTTGGGGCCGAGAAATAACTGATGGCCTGGAAATCGATGGGTTCGACTTTCACCTGCGCCCATGTCGGGCTTTCCATTTTCAGTTTCACCCATTGACGGTAAGCTTTCAACCGCCATTCCAGCAGAAAATCCGGTTCGTTTTTCTTCGCGGAAATGGCTTCGACAACGCTCTCGTTCAACCCTGGAGGAAAAGTATCGACCTCAATATCGGTGACAAACCCTGGTTTGTATTCCTGATCGAGCAGGTTTTCAATTTCTTTTGTACTCGCTGACATCGCTTTCTCCGAAATGTATCGACGTTGTTAGGCTAAAATATTTTCCACAGGCAATCTGATCTCAACCGGAATACCGGAAACCGGCTTGATCATATCCGCCAAAGTCACTGATTCCAATGCAGTTTTTACCGCCCGGTTGATCACCAACCAATTTCCGCGAATCTCACAACTACTGGACTGCTCGCAGTGATCAACCGACAAACTGCATTCCGTCAATGCAATTGGCCCTTCTATAGCGGAAATGACATTCGCTACCGTAATTGTCTCGGACTCACGGGCAAGAAAGTAACCGCCCTTGGAGCCTCGCATGGAACGCACGATATCAGCCTTAGAAAGTGTTTTCAAAAGCTTGCTCACAGTGGGCAATTTGATGCCGGTAACACTTGAAATCTCCGTGGCTGCATGCTGTACGGCATTATTTCTCGCCATATAGCTCAAGATGACAATTGCGTAATCGGTAAGCTTACTAATTCGAAGCATATTCGACCTCTTAAAAATTAGGACTAGTTTAGTACTATTTAATTCCTGAGTAAACCTTCAGTCTTGTCCAATATGAAATGGCCCTGAACGGGAGCCGTGATTCCAACGTGAAACGGCCCTGTACCTGAGGAGTAATTTCTGCTCATGATGGTCACCTATGGTGATCTATATGAGTGACAAAAAGATAAAAACATTGGATGACGTCCGCATCTTTCTCGAAGGAACTGTGGAGGTTGAGTTTTCAATTACCAACAAGGAAGAGCGCTACCAGTGGATTCGGCGTACATTGGTCAAATTCAGTTATATCTCTTGCAGCAAGAACGGTAAGGGATTGATCATCCGCTATCTGGAGCAGGTGAGTGGCTATTCTCCACGGCAAGTGAAACGGCTGGTACAGCAATACAAAAAACCGGATACATCAAGCGCCAACAGCGTACAGCATCGGGATTTGAACGCTTCTACCGCCCTGAGGACGCAGTGCTGTTAGCTGAGACCGACAAGCTCCATGGGACACTCTGCGATGCAGCCACCAAGAAGATCTGTGAGCGGATGCTTTTGATCTATGAGGATTATCGCTATGAGCGCTTAGCAAAGATTTCGGTTGCCCATCTCTATAATCTTCGTCATTCTACGTGTTATCAACGACAGCGCCGCCAGTTTGATAAAACCGCTTCAAAACGCTCTCAGATAGGCGAGCGACGAAAACCCAATTCATAAGGTAAACCAGGCTTTCTACGGATCGACACAGTCCATCAGGGCGACCTGGATGGGATCAAAGGGGTTTACCATATCAATGCGGTTGATGAAGTCACGCAATTTGAATGTATATTCTCCGTAGAACGGATTACTGAGCGTTTCATGATTCCGGTCCTGGAGATGCTGATCGAAATCTTCCCTTTTGTCATCCTGGCATTTCACGCGGATAACGGTTCGGAATACATCAATCATACCGTGGCAAAACTGCTCGGAAAGCTCCATATTGACCTGACCAAATCACGCCCACGCCATTCCAACGACAATGCACTCGCCGAGTCCAAGAACGGAACCATCATCCGCAAACATCTGGGGTACGACCATATCCCGGGGTACTGGGCGCCTCAACTTAATGAATTTCACAGAGAGTATTTCAACCCCTATATCAACTTCCATCGTCCTTGCTTTTTTCCTGTCCCAAAAGAAGACAACAAAGGAAAGGTGAAAAAGAGCTATCCCTACAAGTTAATGATGACACCCTACGAGAAGCTCAAATCATTACCTGATGCAAACCAATATCTCAAACTGGGGACCACCTTTAAAAAGCTGGATGCAATTGCCTTCTCAATCAGCGACAATGACGCAGTCAAACAGATGAATGAGGCCAAACGTAAACTTTTCAAAACCATCTTTGAGCAGGAGCGGAGTATTGCCTGATTTGCCTCTTCAGGTAGATTCTCTACCCCTCTGTTTCAGGGCCATTTATAGATTGGAATAGACTCCTTCGGATAAAAGTGCGCTTCCGTCGCACCTTGTTTAACGGAACGATTTAGACCGACTTAGTCGTACTCCGTCAATCCTATGTTGGCGGAGTACTAGTCGCAAGTAGCAACGGATGTTAAACGGCAACGATGACGATTGGGCCACATTGCATGGCCAAGGATCGCTTCCGTCCAAATAGTACCGCTAATGTCAGCATCGACTAAAGTAGCTCTACGTAAATTGGAATAACTAAAATCGGTATCGATCAATACCGTGTTATCAAGCTTCGCGTATTCCAAATTGGCTTCTAGAAAAACCGCGGCTTCCAGGTTGGCGCCTGAAAAATTTACATGGACTAAATTGGCTTGGTGGAATAACGCATTTTCAAGGTTTGACGAAGACAAATCCGCTTCCTCAAGAATCGCCTTAGTAAAATCCGCCTCATTGAATTTACAGTCATAACACTGAACTTTACTCATTCGGGCATTTACTAACCTGGCTTTTGTCATATTGGCTCGAGCCATCCTCACTCCGCTTAGGTTTGCGTTGCTCAAATCAGCGCCTTCGAGCGTTGCACCCGCTAAGTAAGCATTGGCCAAATTAGCGTTGACTAATATCGCACCAGAAAGATTCGCGGCATTTAATTGAGCATGTCTTAATTTCGCGCCCTTTAGATTAGCGTTGGAAAAATTAACTTCCGTCAAAATTGCCTGGCGTAAATCAGCTCCTTCCAATTCCGCATTCGATTTGTCGCATTGATACCATATTACTCCTCGTGCCGCGGGATCTTTGCAATCGGCATATGCACTAGACGCCAGGGCTATAATAGCTACAAGCAAAATAAAAAAAACAAATTGGGATTTAAAAATTAATTGAATCTTATTTTTATTCAAAATACTGTCCATCGCTCAAAGTTGTTGCGAAAAAAGGCTATTTCATATCGTATGAAAGCTTAAGCCATTCAAAATGCGACTGCAAACATCATATTGTGTATGTGGTATCACTATTTGATACAAAAGAAGTGCCACCCGATTGGACTGTCCGATCGGAAGAGTTCACTTCTCACTTTTCTTTAACAAAAGCATGGAACCGGATTAATAAGTATCGGAATCGTTAAATGTTATTCTATACTCATGTTATACATAGTCTTTTGTGATTATCTCACGAGTCTCACCCTATGGTTTATTGGCCCTATCGTTTATTGTGTTGCGGTGAACCGTTAGAATAAGTGATTTACTATGCGCTTCGTCCGTGTAATTATGATTTTACGTAAAAGGTGTTTTTTAGGAGGAGCAGAGCAAAAACGGACCTGCATTGAATGCCAACATTTTCCCTCCGAAAAGCACATACCCATGGCCGGGATCAAGCCCGGTGGTTGTTGATATTTTAATACGCTTTAACATTGTGAACGATTTTATAAATGCGTTGTATGATTCAATTGGGCTTTTTCAGCATTTGAAGTTTTCCGTGCATGGCGGGGGTGACTCCGGCCTTCTCAGACTCATTGAAAAGTTCTTGATTTATCTCAGTGAAGTAGATTTTAACAACGAAACTGTCAATCCCCTTCCCGGATTGTCGGATATGGTGAATATCCACCCACTTATTGTTCATTTCCCTATAGCCTTGCTAAGCAGTTTTCTGATTATGGAACTATTAGGGAAATTATTGAAAAGCGACAAGTTCTTTGTTGCTTCGACTTGGATGCTATATCTGGGAGCAATCGGAGCATTTGCTAGTGTTTGCGCCGGTTTACTCGCGGAAGAGACCATCCCGCACGGTAAAACGGTTCATGAGATTTTAGAAAATCACAAAAATATTGGTATTAGTGTGCTGGTATTATCCGTGATTTTATCGGGTTGGCGAAGTATCCATGGCAAGCAGTTGTCCGGTATGGCGTCCGCCTTGAATCTATTGCTTGCGATTCTAATGGTCAGTTTACTGACGGTTGGCGCCGATCTGGGTGGGCAGATGGTATATAAATATGGTGTGGCGGTATCTGGCTCCGAGCAATCCGGAGACCATAATCATAAAGTTGCTCTCGATTACTGAAAATATCATGCGTTGAAAACGGGGGAAAACGGGTCAAGTCTTTTCTTTAATTGTTAACTACACTATCTTTCCTCCATGGTTCGTCCGTTACGCATAAATTACCCTGGCGCTTGGCACCATGTAATGAATCGTGGTGGTGGGTATCGAACCATTTTCAACGACGATCATCAGTGTTGTGTTTTTCTGGAATTACTTGCGGATTTGAACCGTATGTTCCGATTGGAAATCCATGCATATTGCCTCATGGATAACCATTATCATCTTCTAGTCCATACTCCTGAGGGGAATCTCCAGCGTGGAATGCGGCATTTAAATGGCGTCTATACGCAACGTTACAATCGGATTGAGAAAACGGACGGTCCGCTTTTTCGCGGCCGATACAAAGCTATTCTGATCGAACCGGATGCATACTTGCTGAATGTGAGCCGATACATCCACTTAAATCCCGCCACCGCCGGATTGGTTGAGAGAGCATCGGATTATCCGTGGTCAAGTTATCGTGGGTATGTCGGGGATGGATTGGCTCCGAAATGGCTACACGTGGATTTTGTTCTTGGCATGATCGGACAAGGTCAAAGACAGGAACAGTACCGAAGCTTTGTGGAGGCGGGTATCGACGAAGAAACGGCAACATTTTTCGGCAAACGTAAACGGCTTCCAATTCTCGGTAGCGATGGGTTTCGGATGCGTCTAATGTCGAATTTGGACAGCGATCCAGAAATTCCCGAAACACGAGAAGCGGTTAGGATACCTTCGCTATCGCTTATCGTGACTACGGTCGCGGATATATTTTCCGTTTCGGAAGAAGAAGTACTCCGAGCCGGGTCGCGGGGAAGGGGAAGGAGAAACCCGGCTCGAATGGCCGCCATTTATCTTACGCGCAAAATCGCAGGTTACCCGCTCAATGAAATTGCCTCGTATTTTGGGTTGGGCCATTATGCAAGCGTATCAGGGATTGTTATACGATGCCAAAGAGCAATCGAAATCGACATAAGATTGGCGAATATGATTAATGATACGGCAAATAAAATAAAAGCAAAGATTTAGTCTTGTCCAATATGAAATGGCCCTGAACGGGAGCCGTGATTCCAACGTGAAACGGCCCTGTACCTGAGGAGTAATTTCTGCTCATGATGGTCACCTATGGTGATCTATATGAGTGACAAAAAGATAAAAACATTGGATGACGTCCGCATCTTTCTCGAAGGAACTGTGGAGGTTGAGTTTTCAATTACCAACAAGGAAGAGCGCTACCAGTGGATTCGGCGTACATTGGTCAAATTCAGTTATATCTCTTGCAGCAAGAACGGTAAGGGATTGATCATCCGCTATCTGGAGCAGGTGAGTGGCTATTCTCCACGGCAAGTGAAACGGCTGGTACAGCAATACAAAAAAACCGGATACATCAAGCGCCAACAGCGTACAGCATCGGGATTTGAACGCTTCTACCGCCCTGAGGACGCAGTGCTGTTAGCTGAGACCGACAAGCTCCATGGGACACTCTGCGGTGCAGCCACCAAGAAGATCTGTGAGCGGATGCTTTTGATCTATGAGGATTATCGCTATGAGCGCTTAGCAAAGATTTCGGTTGCCCATCTCAAAGTCTATTCCAATCTATAAATGGCCCTGAAATTGGGAACAGATCATGAATAACCTTTTAACTGGAGCGGAAGAGGTGTCAAGGAGGAGTTTGTAGCGTAGCGGAGGAATCTCCTTGACACTTCTGAAGCGTAAGGTAACCTCAATTTATGATCTGTTCTCGGTTTCAGGGCCATTTCACGTTAGAAATTACCCCCCTCTTCAGGGCCATTTCATATTGGACAAGACTGTCTATAATCTTCGTCATTCTACGTGTTATCAACGACAGCGCCGCCAGTTTGATAAAACCGCTTCAAAACGCTCTCAGATAGGCGAGCGACGAAAACCCAATTCAGAAGGTAAACCAGGCTTTCTACGGATCGACACAGTCCATCAGGGCGACCTGGATGGGATCAAAGGGGTTTACCATATCAATGCGGTTGATGAAGTCACGCAATTTGAATGTATATTCTCCGTAGAACGGATTACTGAGCGTTTCATGATTCCGGTCCTGGAGATGCTGATCGAAATCTTCCCTTTTGTCATCCTGGCATTTCACGCGGATAACGGTTCGGAATACATCAATCATACCGTGGCAAAACTGCTCGGAAAGCTCCATATTGACCTGACCAAATCACGCCCACGCCATTCCAACGACAATGCACTCGCCGAGTCCAAGAACGGAACCCTCATCCGCAAACATCTGGGGTACGACCATATCCCGGGGTACTGGGCGCCTCAACTTAATGAATTTCACAGAGAGTATTTCAACCCCTATATCAACTTCCATCGTCCTTGCTTTTTTCCTGTCCCAAAAGAAGACAACAAAGGAAAGGTGAAAAAGAGCTATCCCTACAAGTTAATGATGACACCCTACGAGAAGCTCAAATCATTACCTGATGCAAACCAATATCTCAAACTGGGGACCACCTTTAAAAAGCTGGATGCAATTGCCTTCTCAATCAGCGACAATGACGCAGTCAAACAGATGAATGAGGCCAAACGTAAACTTTTCAAAACCATCTTTGAGCAGGAGCGGAGTATTGCCTGATTTGCCTCTTCAGGTAGATTCTCTACCCCTCTGTTTCAGGGCCATTTATAGATTGGAATAGACTGATTTGACCCTTTCTTTCTTCTCTTTCTCGAAAAAAAATGGGGACAGCGTTATTTTAGGCATATTTTGCCAAAAACATACTCGTCCCCGTTATTCGAGCCAGTGACTGAAGTTAAAATCTTTTTGATTCCCCGTGAAACCAATATCCGCACCCTGCTATCCGCATTGATTGAAGTCACGGATTCAGGTATCAATGAACAATAGTTACGGGGCAAGGCGCTTTGCGTAACACTTCGGTGGCCACGTTGCCGACCAGGAGTTCTTCAATCTTTGAATGAATTCGAGACCCCATAACGATCAAATTAAATTCTTTCTCTTTTGCATAATTGCAAATTTCATCGGAGGGCGAATAAGTGCATGAGTTAAATTCAACTACGCCATGGTCGACCGTTGATTGAAGAGCCTTAACGGAGGGGTCACCTACTATTTTCTGTAACAAGTTCTCGAATTTTTCGTCGGTGAGTTCCTTGAGTTCATTCGGATCGATAAAGACCAGCTCACGCAGAGCCTCTTCCCGAATGTGGATATGGATCAAGGTAATTGAAGCCTTTATTGACCGGGCAATCGAAAAAGCGATCCAGGCTGCATGAAAGGCCGGTTCTGAATAATCTAGGGGGACCAGCACCCTCTCAATTGACTTTAACATTTTTATAACTCCTATATTCTAATGTTTTGGGAGAACCGGAGTGCCGATCCCACTGTGTTTAGGGGGGGTGGCTCTCAGGGTTTGGACTATTTTAATGACCAAAAAGTCCCTTATCATTTAATCATCGAAAAGGGCTGGAATCAATGTGAAGATGTCTAGGAGGCTGTCCGAGAATAGAGAGAGTCTACTGCGGAAAAGCTGGATTTGGCCTGATTTTCCCATTATTTTCGTTAAATACAGCAAGTATTCGCCTCAAATACTTAACAACCACCGTCTAAAAGACGGAGGTTGTTAAGTTCGCCGCCAGGCAAGAGGCCATACGCATGAATTGACAAACAAACTTAATTCCGGGATCGCTCTAGCTTATAGTCGTAGTCGCTATCCCATTCAAGTTTTCCGAACAATTCAAGCAAGTGCTTTTGTTCCCGCCGTGCGACGAATTCCTGAAGCGCCTTGGTAACCTCCGCTTTTTTAGTTTTCTCACCGCTTACCGCTAAAGCGCGGTCGACAAGCGCCGGATCGATCGAAAGATTAGTTGCCACTTGTGTGTACCTCCACACATCATAATACACATCAGTTGACTGGGTAACAAGGACCAATTTCAACTTATCAGGAGCTAGTTCGCATTTGATTCATTGCCGTTTCGCATAAGTTCGATCCATGGGCCCGGTTCGATAAGACGTCCATTTTCAACGGCAAGAATCCGGTCGGCATGTTGAATGGTCGACAGTCGATGGGCAATGATGATGATCGTCAATTCACCGTGCAAACTTTTGATGGCTTGTTGGATACGCCTTTCGTGTTCCATATCAAGGGCGCTGGTCGCTTCGTCCAATATCAGCAGTAATGGTTTTGCCAACAGCGCCCTTGCCAAGGCAATTCTTTGGCGTTCGCCTCCGGACAAACGTATACCCCGGTCGCCAATCACGGTGTCGATTCCCTGGGGGAGCTTTGCAACGAATTCATCGGCCGCGGCCAGTTTAAGAACTTCGATCAAATCGCTTTCAGTTGCATTGGCATTGGCCCAGAGCAGATTATGACGGATGGAATCATGAAAAAGGAAGGTGTCTTGGGGCACGTAAGCGACCGCCCGGCGCCACTGATACTGGTCTTCCGGCAGCAGGGGGTGATTGTCGATCCGGATCGAACCCTTGTCAGGGGCATCATACCGGCGCATAGGTCGGCCAACGTGCTTTTGCCCGCTCCGGACGGGCCAGTGACGCCGAATGTTTGGCGGGCTGGGATTGTAAACGATATGCCATGGAGTGTTGGTTCCGATTCGTGTTTGTTATATCGGAATTCAATGTCTTGTAAAGTGATTTTTTCCGTCAGGGAAGGCTTCCAGTTGCTGGGGCTGTCAACTGTTTCCCGTTCCTTTTCGCACTCCTCTTGTATGTCCATGGCGGATGTAAAGGCAGGCAGCATATGTACAAAATGTTGATAGCTGCGTTGTAATTTGGATAACAAAGGTAACAATCGGGCGAAAATTAGGACTAGCACTAACAATTCCGCCCCCGGTATTTTTATTACGATCGAGGCTATGTAAAAGAGCAGACTCAAGGCAACGGCGGCCAATCTGATATATCATTTGGGCAAATGAATTGCTTCTAATAAAAGCCAAAAGCTGGGTGCGCAAGTTCACAAGTGAGCGATTGAAGGATTGGCTGTAGCGTTTTTCGGCAGCATAGCTTTTCGCCAGTTTAATACCGTCGAAGAAGTCGGATACCGTACCGAAAACTTGCGGTTGGCGTCGGTGAGTTGCGCCCCAAGGATTTTCGCCTTGTGAATCTGAGGGCAGAGTATCAACAATAGTGCGGCGCCCGCCGCCAAAGCAATCAAGGTCATGGCGACCGATAGTTGAAAGGCTACGATAATATGCACGAGTGCAATAAAGCCCGTAACCAGGATGTCGAGGATGAAATGCGTGCCCTGCGCGATTCTGTTGATATCGGAGGTCAGCACATGGGTGAGGTCGGAGGTGCGTTTCTTTGACAGGTAAATCCAGTTAGCACGGCCGATGCTGTCGTAAAGTCGAATACGCAAATGATCGACATAGCCAAGCCTGATTTCACTGAGTACGATCTCCCTCCAGCGAAGAACGACGGAGCGCAACGTAATCAATGCAATATAGAGCGTTAAAATACTCGACAGATTGAGCGGCAGATTGATGGCATAGAAAACCTGTTCCACGGTTTCCGCGATCATATTGGGTGCTTGGTCTTGCTGAGAAAAGCCCACAATATGTAAAAACGGTACGAGCATGAGCAAGCCGATGCCGTCGGTGAGTCCAACCATTACCAATAGGATGAGCACTAGTAACAAACGGATTCGGGCAAATTCGATAACCGTCTTGAGATATTTGATGACTTGGGTATCGCTGCGATTGGTGGTTGTTCTTTTGTTTGATTGCACGTTATTAAGAATATCTTATATCTTAAGGGTCAACTCGTAACACGCATTGTAGGTTGGATAAGCGTAGCGCCATCCGACATTTTGGCGTTTGAGGGTTCCTTATCAGATAGCGCTTATCCAACCGCTAGCAGGTGAAGCGCGGCCAGTACGTCGGCGTTTAGAATCAGTCGCGTTAGATATGCTTTCGACTTTCCATCACCACCTTTCGGTTTAGCTTGGGTCCGCTATAACAGGCATCCTGGGCCATCGAATAAAAAACACTTCGATGTTTGATTTATTCCACGATAACCCCTTCGCCTTTTCAAGGCAGATCATCCACCCAAATAATGGGGTATTGATCGATAGAAGAAACGGTCTCAACAAAACGGCGGTCCGCGGTAACCAAGCTACATTTCTCACGCATTGCCAATTCAAGATATAGAACAGCGTATAATGCGGACCGGCATTTCAACGCGAGATCGAAAGCAGAATCGATCAAAGGCAGAGCAGGATGGATCTTAAGATCAATTGCGAATAGCTCACCCAACAAAATCGCTGAGACATCCGCGTTTAATTCGCCGCGACGAACCTTTTTAGCATACACATTCCCAATTTCCATATAAAACAAATCAGGGACAAGTAATTGTGGATCTCCTTTCTTAAGACGCCGTGCGGCGTCGCTATACTCCTCATCAAAAAACCATTTTGCCCCAACTGAAGCATCGATAACGTAGCGGCTCACTAATCGCGGTCTTCCCGCAGCAACGCTACGCTGTCGGTTTGGTTTTGAGATTGCATTTTAATACGAATTGATTCGGTCCGGTTTAATATTTCGGCCAACGTATACTTTCGCGTACTTTCCGCGGCGTTTTCCAAAATAATCTTTAGTTCACCCTGCAAGGATCGTCCCTGCTGCTTTGCCCGTTGCTTCAGACATGAAAGAGTGACATCATCACTATTGCGAACCAGAACCTGAGCCATAAACCTTTCCAAGAAATTATTAGAAATAATCGATATATCATCTGGATGATAACATAATGCTATCACTTCCATTGACTTTTTTAGGGGGAATGATGGGTTTCGCTACCGCTCTACCCATCCTACGCAAAAACTGCAATCCGTAGGATGGGTAGAGGCACGAAACCCATCAATATAATGCCAGATTCCCCACCAAAATATAAACAATTCCACGGCAGAGCATAATAAGGGACAAGAACCGTTATCGGTTATTAGATTACAGTTTAGGGTTCAAAGTAGATCCCACCCAAGCTATCACAAGCATAATAAGATGCCTACATGGCTTGGGAAAAAGTACACCCTCACAAGAATTTATGCCGGAGAAGGTAAAATTCGATAATCCAAAGAAACGATGGAAAAAGGCTTTTTCGGAGATCTAACGAATCAAAATTCTTATTTGAGCTATCCCTACCATTTTTTGCAAAACGTCTATACTACAAACAAGCGTCGCTCGTCTTAAAAAACGCGATTGCTTTTTCAATCCCGTGTAAACCATCGGAAACAACACCACGGAGCATGAATCATGTCTAAACTGATACCTCCAATCTATTACTTGTCTTCGGCGCCGGAAGCTAACAGCGACGAAAATATTGATATCTTCGATCGGGCAAAGTCGTACGGCGTAGAGGAATTTCATCTCAAACACGATGCCGATTCGGGATTAAAGGCTATTGTAGCCATTCATGGCGGCCATAGGGGCCCTGCCTTGGGAGGCACCCGTTGTCTTTCTTATCCGAGCGTCGATCATGCTTTGTATGACGCGGCGCGGTTAGCTCGGGCCATGAGTTTTAAGAGTGCTTTCGCGGGTCTACCCTACAGCGGAGGTAAGGGGTATTGATTCGGCCCGAGAAAATTCAAAACCCTGAGCTCTACTTTGAAAGTTATGGGGCTTTCATCGATAGTTTAGGCGGACGTTTTATCACGGCGGTCGATGTCGGCACGGGAGTCGATGAAATGAATGTTATTGCCCGCCGGACCTCGCATGTTTTGAGCACCTCGATGTCCCACGGCGACCCATCGCTTTTCACCGCCAAGGGTTTGGTTCGGGGAATCCTCGCCGCCGTTAAAAGCCGGCTTAAGCGGGACGACATTGAGGGACTTCATATTGCTATTCAGGGCGTGGGGAAAGTCGGTTTTCATCTGGCCCACCTATTACACCAACTCGGCGCTAAACTGACGATAAGCGAGAAGAACGACGAAGCTGCTCAACGGTGTGTGGACCAATTCGGAGCAACGCGGGTAGGACTAAACAAAATATATAGCATCGATTGTGACATTTTTTCGCCGTGCGCGTTAGGAGGTACCATCAATGACGCCACCTTAAATCGCATCAAAGCCCGTGTGATCTGCGGTGCGGCTAACAATCAACTGACTTCGGACCGTCACGGCGATATTTTGCACCGAAAGAAAATTTTTTACGTACCCGACTATGTCGTTAATTCCGGCGGGCTAATCCATGTAGTGCTGGGTGAAGCCCCGCAATCACACGCCCGTATAACCGCGATATACGACGCTGTAACCTACACTACCAACGTTCCGAATCAACGCAAGAACCCAGCCACCGGGCGGCAAACCGAATCGCTGAAACGATTCTATTTGACTCCAGGTCGAAAAGAACCTTAATTTGAAGCTATTTATAACCATCAACTTACAACCGTAAACGGACCCATAAGCTACCCATTTAAGACGTTCTAAACGAAGAGGCAAAACCCGCTCATAATTTTCCAGCTTCAAGCTGTTGGTGAATATCCTGGTAGTGACGATATAGCCGCAGGACTTCGGGCACCAACGTAAACGATTCGATCACTTTTTCAAACGGGCACCCGGCAACCAGCAGTTGAGGCAATTCCTGAGACAGTTCGAAGACATGGACACCATGCTTTCGCGCCACAATCAGATAATAAAGATAATGCAAGGCGCGTATGGCCAGGGTGGGATCGTTGAGCGCGTCGATAACCGGTGTCAGTAAAGCCAATTGTAACGAGCGGGACCGCGTATCGAGTACAAGTTGCCCATCTTTTTCGGTACAAATCATCGGCAAGGCTTTGGTGGTATTGGCATCGTCGAAATCAATAGCGGGCCATGGTATTTCTGGCTCCGGTATACCAAAGCGAACCGCGAAAGCCTTTTGATAACACCAGGCCAGACTCGAGGTGATTGGATCGTCCACCGGCGACGTCCGTGGATCCGCGAACAGGCCGAGTTTTGGAAATAAAGCGCGGCGAAGATCGCCGGACGACAGATCATCGGACCCGTCCGACAAAACACGATAGCCGAAGCCCGCGATCAACACAACTCGCGACAGGGGTGCATATTCTGGCAAAGCATCGACCGAGGTTTGAGTCCAAGCCAGAAAGGCAATGAGGTTACCGGAAACATAGGTGTTTTTGGAACTCCGCCAGACACCCAGGATGTTCTGAATGCATTCTTCGCCCAGGATTTTTCCTTGAAAAGCCTCCCCCGCCATTCGATAAATATGGGAATTGAACGCGGTCACTCCAAAGTCGTCAACATGAGCAAATTTTATACACCGGGCGAAATACTCCGAAAGTAGGAACTCCAACCAGCTCCGATGCGCGAACCGAACCGATTCCATGCCTGTGGAAACGAAGACCGTGCGTTGGAGAATTGCACTGCGGGCATTGCTATCTTGTAATAGGCGAAATCCGCTTAAAAGAACTTGCGCCTCGTCGCTTGTAGACTGATTTTCTAAAGCTTTCTCCCAACTGTTGAAAACCTCAAGCGCCTCCTGCATTAAGGCTGTTACCTCCATTTCACCACGATTCCCACGGAAAAAGAGCCAGGCGATTAAAACTAAAGCGGTGAGAATATGTTCTATCTCCGCAACCTGTCCGCCGTGGACTCGAATCCCAACCAGATTACTCCGTCCAACGATGGTGCGCAGGGTTTGGTCCATTATCGAATTCTGGGTCATTTCCCGGTTGTCGAAATCGGTATCGGGTTCGAAATGTGACAAGATCAAAGGCGTGAGCACCAACTCTAAGAGTTCCGTATTTGGAACGCGCGGAAGCCACCGTTTGCACGCCGGGAATAACTGCTGGGCCTGCCGCTGGGTGAGACACCGAACCTCATAAATATCGGCTGGGGTGGTGGCCAAACGTTGAAGTCCATGAAAACCACTACGAATTGCGACAACAATAGTAAACCGGGGATTGTCGGTATAGCGCTTGGTGACACTGCGCAACATCGCAACAATACTGGACAATCCAAAAGTAGGATGGTTAACCAGAAAATCGTCCAAACCATCGAAAATAACGGTGACCGCGCGGGTCCTAAAAAGCGCTTCAAGTTGGAGATCAAAGCCCTCTATATCCGGATACAGATTTCGGACCCAGCTTTCCCACCAACGCCATAAATAGTCCCAAGAAAACTGGTCCTGATCCTCGGCGGGAATATTGACCTGTTGTAGTGGCATCAACAACGGTATCGGGCTTTTCGTTCCCGGCTGCGCAAGGTAATCCGTACCTAAACGCCAGGCAATCATGCGCAGAACCGTGGACTTACCCACACCCGCGCGCGCGCAACGGCAATCCGGCGCAGCCGTTCGCTACCGGCATGAACCTTGGCGACGACCTGATCACGGGTTTCTTCTTGGGTGCCACCCGGGGTCTTTTGACTATCCGGACGATTCGATGACGTGTCGGCGTCGGTTCCGATCAAATTTTCGACACCGGTCAACTTGTTGACTTCCGCTATTCGTCCCAAAAGATGATCGATCAAACCCAAAAGCGGGTCGTCGCCATAGCGTTTGACAATATCGGCAACAATGGTGACGATGGGGTCGGCGGATTGCCGCGGAACTTTGACCGAACCGTGGGTCCCTCGGAAATATATCTCGCGTTCACCCGTATCCGCCTTAATCGGTACCGATAAATCCGATTTCGCGAAAATATCATGGACCACCGGGCTCGGCATATCCGCCCTTTGAGCGAATTGGAGTTGTTCGACGAAAGTTTTCTCAAGAGCCAGCAACCAAGGGTTTTTCCACCGTAAAACGATGAGCAGCTCGTTTTTTCCCCAATCCTTTTTCCCTTGAGTGACAAATCGCACAAAACGAAAGAACGGCCAAAGGAAAGGATAGAGACTCAGATAAACAACTTTCAATATACCGGTCATAAAGGGCGATCCCCCGGAATGGGGAACGGCGATATTGATTACTCGCCGACACCTAAGCCAGATTGAAGTCGACGAAGCAATCGTCGATTCTTGTTGTGTAACTCCCTCTTTAAGTGTCAAGAAGCTTTGTTTGAGCATCTGTTTGACCACCAAGCCACCGGTACTGTGCGTCACGAAGAGGATCTGGCGATGACTACCAAATTCGGTCTCCAACAAGGTTCGCAAATCGTCGGCCGCCTGCGGAACACTGGTTCGTTGCCACCATAGGGCGGGATAATCGAAGGACACCACATCCATATCGCGGTCACAGCGTTCCAACACCCATTCCGGCATTCGGCGCCAAGTACCCCGGCAATTCCCGAACAAGCCATGGACAAATACCAGCAAACAGTTTGATTTGTTATCGGCGCTTCGGTGGATTACACCATAGCGACTATCTTCTGACCAAAATTTTTCAGACATCAGATTATCCCTCTTCACCCTTTAGATTTCGTAATTCGCGCCGTAGAATTTTGCCAACATTGGATTTTGGCAGCGCCTCCAAAAACTCCACATATTTCGGTTGCTTATAGCCAGCCAACTGTTTTTTGCAGTGAGCGCGAATGTCCTCAGCGCTTAAATCGGCCCCAGGTTTAGCAACGATAAAAACCTTGACCGCTTCCCCGCTTTTTTCATCCTTAACACCGACACAGGCACTTTCCAGAACCCCTTCACATTCAGCGATCACCGATTCAATTTCATTGGGGAAAACATTGAATCCAGAAACCAGGACAACATCTTTTTTACGATCCACGATATAAAAGAATCCGTTTTCGTCTACCTTCGCGATATCACCGGTTTTGAAAAAACCATCTTCGGTCATAACCTCCCGCGTTGCTTCATCGCGTTGCCAATATCCCCGCATAACCTGGGGACCACGAGCACAAAGCTCCCCGATTTCACCCTCGGACACTTCTTTACCACAATCGTCGCGCAGCGAAATATCGGTCGATGGAACAGGAATACCGATACTGCCGCTGAATTGTGTCGCGGTTACGGGGTTGGAGGTTACTAACGGTGAGGTTTCGGATAACCCATAACCTTCCTGGATATGACAACCCGTCGCCGCGACCCATTTATCGGCAACAGCACGCTGAACGGCTGTACCTCCGCCAATACACAGTTTGAGAGCGGAAAAATCAAGAGCGGAAAATCCCTCGGTGTTGAGCAACGAATTAAACAAGGTATTCACACCATTCAGTACTGAAAACCGATGTTTCGCGAGTTCTCCGACGAATCCCGTTAAATCCCGAGGATTGGTGATGAGTATATTATGCCCGCCCAGGTACACGAACCCTAAGCAATTCACCGTTAATCCAAAAATGTGATAGAGCGGTAAAGCGGTGATAACAGTTTCTTGAGCCAATTTCAATTTAGGGGCGACTACAGCCGAAAATTGCATCAAATTAGCCACTAAATTACGGTGTGTCAGGATGGCACCTTTCGCGGGGCCAGTGGTTCCGCCCGTATATTGGAGACAAGCGATATCATTCCCTGCAATTTCAACAGCCTCAAGCCCAAGGCCTCTGCCTTCGGCCAATGCTGAATTAAAGGCGAGTAAGTGAGGATTCATTCCACCGATTGCACCTTCATCGGAAACTAAATCATCAGTCCCCGTCACGACCACCGTTTCGACTTCGGTTTTATCTAGTATTGCCGTCAGTACCGGGACAGCCTCGGAAAAGATTACAATCGCTTCAGCGCCTGAATCCTTTAACTGATGCTCCAGCTCCCGTTGCGTGTACAGCGGATTGATATTAACGATTTTGGCGCCGGTTCGAAAAATACCGAACAGCGCTACCGGATACTGTAATAGGTTGGGTAACATGATTGCAACGCAACTGTCTTTCCCAACCCCTTTTGACTTCTGCAGAAAAGCAGCGAAATCTCGCGATAACCGGTCAATATCGGCAAAAGTCAGGGTCTTGCCCTTATTGGTAAAAGCCGGTTGCCGGGCAAACCGGGCAACACTTTGTTGAAAAATACTTAAAATTGACGGAAAAGCATCGGCATCAATCTCAGCGGGAACGCCTTCCGGATAATGTTTGAGCCAGATTTTTTCCATCGTTTTATTCTTTTTGATCTTTTACATTGTATGTGTTGTGGACCACGATGCAAGGTAGGTAAATCCGCCTTCACTCAGGGGTATCCCCGCAAGATCCAGATCCCAAGAAGCGAATTCTAAGCCTATTGCTTTTTTTTTGACATCCGTTTTTTTATCTAACCCTCGATTAGCAACACTTATGATATATAGATCCATAGCGTCAGACACTAAAAAGAAGCCCGACAACCGAATTAAACGAGCATAAACACTAACAATTCAAATTAACTCCCAATGGCGGTTCATTCATCAATGCGGCCTGCTCGCGTAGCGATAGAATATGCTGCTCCCAATAACGGGCGGAATTGAACCAGGGGAACGCCATGGGAAATGCGGGGTCGCCCCATCGAGACCCGATCCAGCCGGCGTGATGGATCATGCGCAGGGTCCGCAACGCTTCGATAAGGTGCAGTTCGGATGGGTTGAAATCGAAAAACTGGGTGTATCCTTCGAGCAAATCCGCCAAACGCGCAGTCATATATTGCCGGTCGCCCGACAGGAACATCCATAAATCCTGAACCGCGGGGGCCATGCGGGCGTCGTCAAAATCGACAATGTGTGGCCCCTCGCCGGCCCAAAGAATGTTGCCGAGATGACAGTCACCGTGGAGGCGTATCGACCGCGGTTCCCCGGCGCGCTCAAAACAAACTTCGATTTGTTTTATAAGATCGATAGTCAGGGTTTGATAGGCATCCAACAGATGGTCCGGAATAAAATCGTTTGCCAGCAAAAAACCACGGGGTTTGACCCCAAATTTATCAATGCTGAGTTCCGGCCGATATTCAAAGCGTTTAACCACACCGAGCGCATGAATCCGACCGATAAAACGCCCCAACTGTCGCAGATGATCCGAATTGTCCAACTCCGGTTCCCGGCCTCCACAACACGGGTATACGGCAAACCGGTACAACCCATGCCGATGCAGACTGTTTCCATGTTCGGCCGGAATCGGCGGAACCACTGGAATTTCGAGATCGGCAAGCTCCTGAGTGAACAGGTGCTCTTCTATAATCGCCTCATCGGTCCATCTCGGTTCGGTCGATAGAATTTCGCCACCAGTGGCGCGCGGTCTTCCAGGCCAACCCGATATACCCGATTTTCATAGCTATTCAACGCCAGGAACCGCCCGTCGCAACGGACGCCTAAGGATTCAACGGCATCAAGGATATTATCGGGGGTCAGATTGGCAAAAGCCTGGGTTGTTGCAATTGTGTTCACTGGCTGCACGGTGTTTATTCAGGATGGTGTTTGATCATACCAGAATCGCTTGGCTACTCACCGAATTAACCGTGCCCGCTTTTCCACACCCTCCTAGTCAACGCACAATCTCACTGATAACTACTTTGACGATATTGGATCCGGTTATACCTCATATTCAGATCAATGCACCCTTCGGGTGCAACAACAATACCGTTGTAAAGATTTCGATACACTCAGATCTAGCACAACATTATTGCCAATACAATGTTGAAATTGAAAGATAATCAACCTGCATATTACTTAATATTATACGCGAAACAGCTAAATATAAATTTGTTTATACAAATATTTTACACATAAGTATCGAATCTCCCCGGAAATGCTTTCAAAAAAGTTTTTAACCTACTAAATAATTGTCGATTATTCGATTTGGCAAAGATTTTGCCTTGTGTAGTCTGCGTGGAATTAACCGGACGCCGGCTTTCCATGGCTCAGTCATCATGACTCGGTCGGAAGCCGTCTCGGCTAGATTCCCGGACAGATCTAAAATCAAAAACCAAAAAATAGGAGCTTATTTAAATGATGGGAATAAACGGAAGAATCTATAAACTAATTCAGAGGTTATTATGAAATTTAAACCAAAAAAAGATTTGAAAATAAAAGGTAGACCACGGTCGAGCTTTTTCAAACGGGCACTGACGGGCGCCAGTACGGCGCTGACCATATGTCTAACCTATGGTATCAGTTACGCGCAAGTAGAACCACCCGAGGACCCACTCGAACTACTTCCCCCAAGCCTGAAAGATTCCAATTTCCGCTTAGACAGTAGTGGGGACCTTGTTCCGGCGATTGTCATGGAGCTTGATGGGACAATCCATGGTTCATTGTCCCCGGATTTGGATAAATTTCTCCAAAAAAATAGCGACGGCAGCCTAAAGTGGAAAGAAGCCGTGAAACTTGGCAAAGCGATGTTCTGGGATATGCAGATCGGCAGTGACGGCCAAGCCTGCGCCAGTTGCCACTTCCATGTCGGCGCCGACAACCGCACCCGGAACCAGTTGAACCCGGGATTAAAGCAAGTTGTACCAAAGACAACCTTCGATACATTTGTCCCTTCTGGGGGAGGCGGAGCGGATTATACGCTGGTCCAGGAGGACTTTCCTTTTTACAAATTGACCAACCCTGATGATCGGGATTCCGATTTGATTCAAGAGATCCAAGACGTAGCGTCATCCCAAGGGGTATTCCCCAGTTCACTCGACAATGGCGTAGATCCTCTCGTGACTAGCGTGGTTGCCATAACCAGTCCTACTCCTTTCGGTGGACCCGTGCCCGCAAAAAATATCGTACAGGATACCTGTAACGATGTAGCTGACCCCATTTTCCATATAAACGGGCAAAATGTTCGAAAAGTTGAGCCCCGGAATACACCGACCTTCTATAACTCGACATTCAACTTTGATAATTTCTGGGATGGCCGGGCCAAATGGACCTTTAACAATGAAGTCATTGGTCGAAGAGTTGAATCGCCGATCTTCGTAGGAGAAGATCCGGGCACAGCTATGTCGAAAGACATGCAGGAAATTTCTGATGATGATCTGCATCCTGGGAGCACCGCCAGCCAAGCCGTTGGGCCACCCCGGAGTGACTTTGAAATGTCCTGTGCGAATCGGTCGTTTGATCAAATAGGGAAGAAAATGCTTCCCTTGAGGCCGTTGGGACAGCAGAAAATCCACCCCGATGATTCCGTCCTCGGGGGCAGCATGATCCATGCCACCGGAAAGGGTCTTGCAGCGCCTTTCGATACCTATGAGAATGCTATTAAGGAAGTGTTTCTAAAGAAATATTGGGGTGATACCACACAAGATTTTGGTGGGTTCACCCAAATTGAAAAGAACTTCATTACGTTCTTTGGGATTGCGAACATGATCTATGAATCGACCCAGGTGAGTGAAGTTCCTTTTGACGTTTGGCGCGAAGCGGGTTCCCCGGAAAGTGGTGTACCTGGGTTTGGCGTGGATGAAATTGCCGGAGCTAAACTCTTTGTTGATAAGGGCAAATGTTACAATTGCCATGCTACCGCGTTGTTCACCAAGGCTTCCGTCCTTCATTTAGGTTCAGAGAATGAGGAAGAAGGTCTTGTGGAACGGATGCCGATGAACGATGGGGGTATTGCCCTGTATGACAATGGGTTCTACAACATTGGGACCACCCCAACGGATTGGGATATTGGCCGGGGCGGCAAAGAAGCCGATCAGGAACTGTCCTTTACCGAGCAATGGATTAAGATTTTGTTAGGGGAAAATGTCCCTGATCCATTTGAAGTGAACCCGTGTAGCTTTGAAGTACCCTTCGCGGCAAATGGGGATGATTTCCCCGTGGCGCAAAGTCTTGGCCACTTTGAGGTAATTACGTGCCCCGGTGACCCATTAGAGAACATCGACGATTTCGATACAGCCTTGCCGAAAGTACCTTCTACTTTGCCAAGTGGAAACGCTACGGATATTGCAGCTTTGTAAGCCGAAATCAAAGGCTTCCGCACAGCGGTTAAAGGAGCCATGAAGGTTCCAGGACTTCGCAATGTGGCACTGACCGGTCCGTACTGGCATCATGGTGGGGAACGTACCCTCAAAGAAGTGGTCCAGTTTTATAATCGCGGTGGGAACTACTCGAACGACGAGCTTGACCCTGATATTCAGGTGTTGGGATTATCCGAAGTTGAGCAAGCGCAGCTTGTGAAATTTATGGAAGCCTTGACGGATGAAAGGGCTATACAGAATATAGCGCCTTACGATAATCCGGAATTGTGGGTCCCGCATGGTGGAACCGACCAATTAGGTGGGTTCAAGTTAATTCCGGCCACGGGTAGGTACGGACGGCCTGCAGAAGGTCTGCCACCTTGGAGACCTTTCTTGGCCGATCCAGGTGACATCGATGGCGATGGCGATGTGGACATTGATGATATCCAATATATCTTCACCGCCATGTTCACCGGGCAATCTAGCACCAAGATCCTGTTGGATTACCGTGATGACAATGGTGATGGATTCATCAATTACAGCTATGTGCTTTCAGTTTATTATAAGTGTACTGCTTTTCCTTTCTGTACACCGCAGTAAACACCCTTAAAGGAAAGGCGCGTCCTGCGCCTTTTCCTTATAGACTGAATTATACGGTCAGAGTCTACCCCGGCCGTGTGATTACCTCCCGAAGGGATGAGAAGGCTGGATGCCTCTCATCCCTTTTCTTATTGTGATCACCTTTAGGTAGACCACCGCGTTCCATTTAAGCGTTCGTGCGTATCGGGTATGCCGCTAAACACATAAGGGTCTCTTGGATCACCTTACCTTTCACTTCACCACTGACCAAAACAGCCATTAGAAGACCGTGTTATTCACTCGGACTCTCCACAAACAAAAGGGCGGAGGCTGTTGAAAGCCACCGCCCTTTGATGGGTCGGGTTCGTAAATCCCAGAGGCATGGAGCCCTGGGTTATCGTTTGCTAACGCACAAAATTTATCCTTGTGCGATCATCTTCCGGCGCCAAGCGATCATACCCGCCGTACCCAAGAGCAGCAAGCTGCTGGGTTCGGGCACCTTGATGCTGCCGGACTCAGTGGTAACGTCAAAAGTCGGATCGTAATTAATCGTGATGCCTTGACTGGCGAGGGGATTGATGTTGATGTACAAGGGACTGACACCGGCCATGAGTGTATCAAAGGTCAAGGTGAACAAGGTGAAGGGTTCGATTAGTGAGACTTGGATTAATGGGAGGCCAATGGTAAATTCGCCAACATTGAAAAATCCAGGAGCGATTGTTCCCATGCCGGAGATCATGGCTGGAGCTAAGGCTCCGGCATAAGCGATACTGGTAGGGTTCAGCAAAGAGGGATCGTAAGAGATGTCAAAGTTATACGAGGTGAGAAAGCTTCCCACTCCCACACAGGATGCGGTCACGGCCACCGAAGCCGGGGCGCCAGGTTACACGGTTTGATCCAATGGGTCAAATCCGAGTCTTGTCCAATATGAAATGGCCCTGAACGGGAGCCGTGATTCCAACGTGAAACGGCCCTGTACCTGAGGAGTAATTTCTGCTCATGATGGTCACCTATGGTGATCTATATGAGTGACAAAAAGATAAAAACATTGGATGACGTCCGCATCTTTCTCGAAGGAACTGTGGAGGTTGAGTTTTCAATTACCAACAAGGAAGAGCGCTACCAGTGGATTCGGCGTACATTGGTCAAATTCAGTTATATCTCTTGCAGCAAGAACGGTAAGGGATTGATCATCCGCTATCTGGAGCAGGTGAGTGGCTATTCTCCACGGCAAGTGAAACGGCTGGTACAGCAATACAAAAAACCGGATACATCAAGCGCCAGCAGCGTACAGCATCGGGATTTGAACGCTTCTACCGCCCTGAGGACGCAGTGCTGTTAGCTGAGACCGACAAGCTCCATGGGACACTCTGCGGTGCAGCCACCAAGAAGATCTGTGAGCGGATGCTTTTGATCTATGAGGATTATCGCTATGGGCGCTTAGCAAAGATTTCGGTTGCCCATCTCTATAATCTTCGTCATTCTACGTGTTATCAACGACAGCGCCGCCAGTTTGATAAAACCGCTTCAAAACGCTCTCAGATAGGCGAGCGACGAAAACCCAATTCAGAAGGTAAACCAGGCTTTCTACGGATCGACACAGTCCATCAGGGCGACCTGGATGGGATCAAAGGGGTTTACCATATCAATGCGGTTGATGAAGTCACGCAATTTGAATGTATATTCTCCGTAGAACGGATTACTGAGCGTTTCATGATTCCGGTCCTGGAGATGCTGATCGAAATCTTCCCTTTTGTCATCCTGGCATTTCACGCGGATAACGGTTCGGAATACATCAATCATACCGTGGCAAAACTGCTCGGAAAGCTCCATATTGACCTGACCAAATCACGCCCACGCCATTCCAACGACAATGCACTCGCCGAGTCCAAGAACGGAACCATCATCCGCAAACATCTGGGGTACGACCATATCCCGGGGTACTGGGCGCCTCAACTTAATGAATTTCACAGAGAGTATTTCAACCCCTATATCAACTTCCATCGTCCTTGCTTTTTTCCTGTCCCAAAAGAAGACAACAAAGGAAAGGTGAAAAAGAGCTATCCCTACAAGTTAATGATGACACCCTACGAGAAGCTCAAATCATTACCTGATGCAAACCAATATCTCAAACTGGGGACCACCTTTAAAAAGCTGGATGCAATTGCCTTCTCAATCAGCGACAATGACGCAGTCAAACAGATGAATGAGGCCAAACGTAAACTTTTCAAAACCATCTTTGAGCAGGAGCGGAGTATTGCCTGATTCGCCTCTTCAGGTAGATTCTCTACCCCTCTGTTTCAGGGCCATTTATAGATTGGAATAGACTATCCGATGGTAATCGCCTGAGCGGGCATAGCACCGACGAGCAAGAAGGCCGCGAAAGCGATTGATAACATTTTAATTTTGCGTAACATAATATTTCTCCTAAAAGACAGAATTGATAAATAAATTAGGGCCAAGTGGCCAAATAAAATTGAACTAGCGATCTGCAATGGATAAGGCAATGGCCATGCCATCGTTGGCCAAACGTCCGGTTTCCGCGCCCTCAAGGGTCATTTCCTGGCGCTTGGGTATTGATGCTGGCTATTCGGCCAATGGGTTTGTAAAAATTACCAACAGTGCCTGCCTGAAATCATCCTAGGTCGATGTAATTCACCAAAAAACCAGGAATTATCCCAAGAAACCGGGGGCTTAGCTGGAAATATCGCTACAAAATGGAGGTGTCAGAAAGGGCTAAATGATCGGTCTCAGTTGCTAAGTGGCTAAAACGTATCTCGAGCTTTTGTACAAATAGTGCCCCAATTAATTGCGCTGATGACCGCAACATCTTTTAGGTCATTCTGCGTTTTTATAACAGGCCCTCCACAATAGGTTGAGTATAATATAGTACAGTCCAGCCAAGTGGAGACCCTGTGCGTACAATTCGAAAGAACAAATTGACAGATCCTTTGTTTATTGGATCAGAGCCGAGTTCGGAGATGATAATTTATTTTATAGTAACATGCTGTTTTATAATGACTTATCGCGACGATATCATGAAATTTATGGTCTGTATTTCTCGCCATGTTTCGTTGCGTCGCGGGGTGCATGGTGACAACGGATGTGAAGATTTGGGCGTAGTTTCTTGCATCAACCAATAGTGGTATCCTCAATGAACGATCCTGCTCATGTTGCCATGCCGGGTGTCCATCGTTTAGCAAACCTTCTCAAACGATGGATTCTTGGTACACACCAAGGATCGGTCAGCATTGAGCATTCGCAGTCGTATCTGGAATAATTTACGTTCCGGTTTAACGCGTGCTAAGCGGCCAAAACGAGTTTCGGGCTTTGGCACAATTCAATAGAAGACGATGACAGGCCCTTCGCTCTTGGGTCCAGCACAGGGATCAACACTCTAGAATTCGATTTGTTAGCTTGATGCCTATTCTGTGTTCGAAAAACGGTAGTGCTTTTATCTAATTTCAGCCGCTTTTTAGAAAGCAACTCAGGGTTGGCGCGCAATTATTCGTGCATATCTGCCAATGAGGTAAACGTCAACTTGACCCGTTTTGAAAACTTTCGGGTGACTCGGTTGAAATTGTTTACAGTTCTTATATTTTGCTGGGTCTTACTTGTTTGGATACAGACTAAGTCAGTAATTATTCGTAAAAAATTTATCGATGGTTTCAAATTTGCTTATTCGATAAGAACGTAAAATCGAATCAGATTAGGCGAAACATTAACCGGGATATTGCAGCACGAATAGAAATGAATATTGATTGTGTATTCCGCACGCATCCAAAGGAGCTTATAGTCAATGTTGAAACGTGAAGTTTTAATTTTAAATTCAAGTTGCTGTCTGAAATCTGTTATCTCCGATCTTACTGATCAAGGTTGGCTCGTACACGAGGTGCGGTATACTGAAACAGCGATGAAACTAATTCATGATCACAATCTTTCCATTGGACTAGTGGTACTCCACGATATTGAGGCAGTGCGATCGGTTGGATTAGGAAGTGACCTTCTTTTCGGCCATCATCATTTTCAATGGTTAGCTTTAATTCCAAAGCCAATACTTGAAAATGAATCAATTTCGCGCATTATCGGTGAAAATTTTTACGATTATCTAATTTACCCGCCAGAAATCGATAGATTACTGGTTATCATGGGACATGCATTGGGGATGGCCAGACTTTTTCGAAGAGAGAAAACTTACCAGAAAAATCCTCCAATGCAATCGGGGATAGTTGCGCAAAGCGACGTAATGATTAAGTTTGTCGGCTCATTACGGAAAGTAGCCCGTGTTGATTTGCCGGTCCTGCTCTTAGGTGAAAGTGGAACCGGTAAGGAGCTGGCGGCATTAGAAATCCATCGTGTTTCGAAACGTGTCGAGCAAAAATTTGTCGTCATCAACTGTGGCAACCTTTCGCCAAACTTGATTCATTCGGAATTGTTTGGCCATGAAAAAGGTGCTTTTACCAGTGCGAATGAGCGTAAAATCGGGCACATTGAAAGCGCGTCGGGAGGAACACTGTTTCTTGATGAAATCGGCGAAATTCCGCTAGATTTACAAGTTACCTTATTGCGCTTTCTACAGGAAAAAACCATCCAGCGGGTCGGTGGTAACAAAGTCATACCCGTCGATGTTCGAGTTATCGCAGCAACCAACGTTGATCTGGAAAATGCTGTTGAGCGGGGCAAATTCCGCGAGGATCTCTATTTTCGGCTTAACGTATTGCAGATTAGTATGCCGCCGTTGCGTCAACGAGGTAACGATATCGAATTGCTCGCACGGTATTTCTTTGAACAATTCGCTGACGAAAAGAGTAGAGGATTGAAAGGCTTTTCCTTACCCGCGTTATGGGCTATTAACAGTTACCATTGGCCTGGTAATGCGCGCGAGTTGATGAATCGTGTCCGCAGTGCAATGGTGATGAGTGACAATCGATTGATTTCCCGGGACGATTTGGGCTTGGAGCATCTGTCCGAGCAAAACTCGTTTTTAAATCTGAGCGAAGCACGACATCAGGCCGAAAAACAAACGATTCAAAAAGCACTCCAAACTTCCCAGAAAAATATCACCCGAACCGCAAAAATGCTTGGTGTTTCCCGGGTAACGCTCTATCGACTGATCGATAAAACAGGTATCGATTTGTAACACCTAAAGTAACCTTTGGCTAAGATGCGGGTGAAGTTCATAAAATCCCACTGGGAAATGTTTTGGCATGCAAGCGTGCCTTGTCATCATAGGTCTTTACGACCCTTCTACGAAAAGTGTGAGTAATAGGCTGTTCGAAGTTAGACTGATCTACCGTGGACAAGTGTGATTGGCAGCTATGTCCCGGGGTTAAGGATGAAAATGATCTGACCCACGAATTTAACTTCTTCGATTTTTTCATTAGTTGCTGCTTGGCCTGAGCCGCCGCTACTTTGTCGGCATAGTCGCCAAAAATCACTACAAACCAATCCCTTGATTCGCGTTGAATGCTGACATAACCTATCGTTCGATCCCAGCTGCCATTTCGAACATATTGCACAACATTTTTACGCGAATGCGCGCCCAACAATTGCAACGTAAAATGCTCGGGGACAAAGGTGCAGGGATTGAGTTCGTAGGTATCCATCATCATCGGCTCAGCGATGTTGATTCGGGAGGCGGAATGTTTCTCGGTAGCTGATTTTTCAACAATCACGTCTCCTCCACGCTTTTTATTTTCGGTTACCATTGGTGTTGTCGCTACGCTGGGTAGAGGTCGGCGGGGGATGGAATTAACTTGTTTTGCCCCGTCCGGTTCCGGAGTGGAACGGATGCGTGCTGGCGCAGGAGGTATATGGGTTGAAGTCGGGCTCCAGCGGTCAATCCCCGAAATGAGACGCCGAATGCGCTGGAGGTTCATATAGCCAATACTGACGCTATCATGTGCGAAGGCGCGCTGAAACCAGAAGTGTGCTTGGGATTGATCGACGGGGATACCGCGACCCAAGATATGGTACACGCCTAAATTATTTTCGGCGGGGGGATAGCCTTGCTCGGCCGCGCGTGTAAGCCAATGGAAAGCCTTTTTGTGGTTTTGCCGATAGCCGCGTTCACCCCGGGAATACGCAAGACCCAAATTGAATTGAGCCTCGGTAATACCGGCACGCGCCATGGACCACCAAAGAACCCGATTCCTGTCAGCACCCTGATATCCGATCTCTATCCAGGGATTCTCGGATTGTGCATAGGTTATTGGGCTTACCAACACCATAAACAGCAGGGTTCGTTTTAGCGAGTTTGGCATTGGACGGCTCAATTAAATCGTGCAGGAACTTTGACGTTGATGTCTAAAGACATAAATTTACTATATGCTCCGTACAGTATAGCCGCCTTTCTTCCAATTCCGATTTACGCGGGAAGGCGTCTGAAAAATTACCCAAATTAGGTTCCTATCCTTCAATGCATTACCAAGGTAGGAAAACACTTGTTAAATTTTTTATTTATATTCCGCACCTTCTGAGTTTTATAATCTTCCACATCAATGACATGTTGACTGTTTACTATAAAAACTGTAGCGACCGCTCTTCGGTCCAATTGTATATCTAAAGCTAATTTAGCAGCTTCCTCAGGACTATCGGCTTCCACGTCAATCTCCCATTTTATATGATAAAGTTTTAAGTCTTTGCCCATAATTTAATAATCCCACAAACAGAAGTTCAAGACGCCGTTTGTTACAAATACGACGATTCATATTGTGTATCCCTAGTTATGGACAAATAGTTCAATATGAATTGGATAAATGATGAGTTTCTACTAAAAAATATCAATAAAAAAGCGTTTAAAGGAATTTTGGCATCCTTTTTCCAAATAAATGTTAAAAATGTGTACCCCAGCACAAAATAGAACGCCTTCATGCTTAACAATTTTTCCGGAACAGGGTTCGTCGGCGAATGGTCGGCTGAAAGTGCTTTTAGAATCTAACGTTCTCTCTATTGATGGCGATACCGTTCAAATCGAACAGCACGGTAAAACAATAAAACTACAAAACGAGGCTGTCATCGTTTGTGCGGGCGGCATTCTACCGACAGGCTTCTTAAAAGAAATTGGTATTGAAGTCGAAACCAAATTCGGTACGGCGTGAGGGGGGGTTCATCGAAATTCATTGATCAAAAAAGGATTTTTCTACACTACGGATTAAAAAAGATAACCAAATAGCTCAAAAGAGCGCCACTTAACTATATTTTTCCAATATTTTTATTCAACCCACACAGTATTACGATATAAATTTATTTTTTTCATATCGTTTTATATGATAAAATTGCTTCTGTCCGTAGAGGCGACCGTTGAAAACTGAAAAATCATGTGTTACTTGTATACGCCTTGGATGTACATGCGGCACGCCTCTCAATCTTGATGCAACCCAGGCAAAACCAAGGCTTAACATTTCCTGAAGAAGAATGCGATGAAAGACCCAAATGGAGACATCTCAAATCAAATTGGTGTTGGCTCCAATGACGAAGCCGATAATAGCTTAAATATTATTAACGTGCTGATTGCTGACCATAATCCATTAACCCGTTTGGGGATGGTCGCGCTATTGGATCAGCAGACTGACTTTGAAGTTGTCGGTAAAGTACACGATAGTGAAAGTGCGGTACAAGCAGCCGCGAGTCTCCTGACTGACCTTGTCATCATTAATCGAAATTTGCCCAATAAAGGTTACCTTAAAGCAGTAAGCAAGATACGAAATATTCTACCAATCGCCAAAGTTGTGGTCGTTGTCGATCAACAAAACGATGCGGAGCTTGAAAGGGTTATCAGGGTGGGTGGCCACGGCTATCTCACCAGTGATATCACGCCCAACTCACTGTTTCAGATATTTCGAGGCGTCATGCGCGGAGAAGCGGCCGTTTCCCGTCGTTCAATGGGGGACTTTCTCCGTAAGTTCTCGGAACAAACTAGCCTGGTAGACGATCGTCCGCTCTCCGTATTCCAAAGATTACACCCACGTGAGCGAGAAGTTCTTGCGCTACTGGTGAATAACGGGGCCAGCAATAAAAAGATAGCCCAAGCGCTTGGCATTGCTGAGAATACCGTTAAGAATCATTTAAAATCGATTATTGAAAAGCTTAAGGTAAAAAATCGGGGTCAGGCGGCGATATTTGCTTCACAAAATGGATTTTTCTGAAAAAATGCCGGTGTAGGAAAAGCAACGTTCAGTACCGATTGACCGTCACTCGGTAGTCAAATAAAAATAAGTCGGACATAATTACGCTGGATTTCGTGTCGTCTTTAAGGCGCGAAAAGGGGCACATCCCCGTTTTATATAAACCTTTCCGCAACGCTAAAGACTGGGCGAAAGACAAGTATGTTCAAGTTATTTTCACTTGGCTCCTAAAATACCTGCCATTATTTTTATCGTTAGTCATCGAGTTGTTCGGTTACGACAATCATTTCGATGGTAGCTCCCTCAGAAGAACATTAAACTGTCGCCCGAAATAGAGAGATGTTTCGATAAAAACATACTCAAAAAAAATGGGATGGGTAAAAACTTACCCATCCCACAAGAATTTCTTAGCTTTTTATTAAATATAACTTATTCAACGCTTCTTATTATTCTTCCTCTTCTTCTTTATGAATTATCCTATCGTTTAAATACGCTATAAGATCCGCTTTTTTCGCAGTGGAAAGAGCGATAAATTTTTGACGTGACTTTTTAGCTTCCACACCATGCGTCAGAATCGCTCCAGTTAGGGTCGGAGACCGACCGTCATGCATGTAAGGCGGCGTTGATCCAACACCCCACAATGCTCTCGTCATGAATGCCGCAGCGCCATGACCTGTCTCATCAACAGCTTCCTTTAAATACTCACCCATATAATGTCGTTTATAATCAGTGAAAGCTTCGACAATCATTTTTCCATCTTTTGTCTTGAAGTTACCGAGGTTAACTTCACCGTCGTCGGTCTCAAAAATATTATCCGGCGAATCGGTGGTCATATTAAACTTCACCGCCGTGTCAGGACTGAGACCGTGGTCAAGCGGATTATCACCCGATGGAAACATCGCGTCCCGATACACCGAATATTGACTTGGCTCACTAAAGACGGGATTCGACACTTTCATCATAGGTATATGGCAGGATGCACATTTAACCTGTTTAAACAATTCTTTACCTCTTTCAATACTCTCTCTTTCCGGTGTTGTCATGGTGAGCTGTCCAATATCCGCCAGTTCGGTTTTTGTCAACGGCCGAGGTTGAAACGCCTGATAAACGGTCAATGCTGTTACTCGACCAACACCAAATTCGTTGACAACGCCATCGAAATCGTTATCGACACCCCAGCCGACTAATTCCTGGGGCTCGAGACCCAGTTCATTATGCGCTGCACCACGCATAAACTCACGTACCGTGGCTGTAACGCCCTTCCACTCATAAGGTTTGATCTTAAGATCATGATCGACGCCTTCCACTTTAGAATAATCTACTGTCCCATCAGGATGAGCGGTAATTTTGCCAAACTTCACGCCTTTACTCTTGAGTTTCTTCTTTATTTTTTTCTCTTTGTCAACTGCCTTGGCAATCGCAGCATCACGAATGGCACGTAAATCCTTCGTCATCTCTTGAGCTAAAAGCTGATTGGCGCCAAGGCCAAAAACGTGTGGCGGCTGACGCTTAATCCATTTGGCAGGGTCGCCCGTACGCTTAGGATCACGTATATTATTACTGCTGTCCTCCCCGGAACCATCACCCGTCGGAATATTGTGACAAGCATCGCAAGCATTTCCATTGGGGCCTGTCACGCGAGGTGGGAATTGACTGGCCCATTGTTTCGGTCCATCCAAATCCATGCGAGGAAACTTGGCGGACTTTTCCCCATTGCCGACATTGACGCCCAGGCCATCAAGCTCATTGCCTCGCTGTTCAAAAAGCTCGTCGCCAAGAAAAAAAGTCGTTAAAAAACCGGCCAAAGGGTCATCGGCAACCGCTGCGTTAATTTCCGCTTGGGTAACATGCTCCAATTGTGGCTCGTGAACCTCAGCAATAATATCCAGATCCGCAGGATCAAAATCCATCCCAATAACATCCGAATCTGAATCTGAATCTGAATCGGCGACGACCGAGCCAGGCCATAGCGGCCATAGCACCAATGCCAGAAGCAAAACAAACCAGTTGGTTATTCTTTTCAATTTTTTCCGCATAATAATTCTCCTAACATGATTCTTGTTATTCATGTCATTAACGTTTCTGAGTTTAAAATCACCGATAAAAGTTGGGTAACAACATCGCGCCATACAACATGACTATCATTTTTATGCATTTATTAGCTATATGATTGACAACAAAAATGACCCTTGGGAAAATTTCACATCGACCATCCTGAACTTCTCCAGATCTGGAATTGGTCGATTGAAATCTACTAAGTAGCCCGATTTTCGCCCGGTATTGTTGTAACGACCACTTTACAGCGGGACCATAGGAAGTTTATGGGATGCCGCCACGGCATATAAGACCCCTTAAGGGCTAGTTTTGAAGCTATACGGGCTATTGCTCAATAGCTCTAATGGGCCAAAGAGCGAGGCAATGACATATAGGGGGTAAACCGAAAAGGGGTGTGATAAAACCAACGAGTCTGATTAGACGCCTCTGTTGACCATCGTGTTTGGCGTTTCGCCCGAGCCATGAGCTTTATTGGGTCTGACCAGCGACAGCTGAACCATAGATTCTGTTATGACTTTTGGACTCGGTTTGGTACCGAAGATTGTGTAGGGTAATGAGGTACCAGGGGCAGAATAACACAGGATGTATTTAGGCCTTGATCCAGATAGGTGACAAAATCGCCGGGAGCGATCTTGAACAGCCACAGTTTGGCCCGAAGGGTAGAGGTCATGGATGACTGGGATACCGGTGAGGATTATTTTGATCTGATGCCAACGAATAGACATACCGGGCGCTATGTCCGTCGATCCGATGGGTTTTAGTAAGTGAGTTATGCCGGGCTGTGACGGGGGTCGACAAAGATCCTAAATTGAGGTGGAGATCTGAAGGAGACGCTACGCGCACTTAATTTAACCACTCAAACGGCGCGCGCCCGACTACTTAGGAAGAAAACTCCCCATTCCCGACCTCGACGCCCTAAAAAAACCGCTGATACGCCCCCGGCAGGAAATCGTATTGGCTATTGACACGGTCTGGCTAATGGGTGCCCCTTTATTTCACATTTGGTTTGCCCATTACATTCGATTCAAGGCTTTTAGATAAGCTTTTCGGTATTTTTTTGAGGTAGGTTTCAAACGATGCGCCCGGGCAAAACTTTCGACGGCCTTTATGCGATTACCCATTTCAGAATAAACGTAACCTAGCCAATAGGCGTGATTTGGATTATCGGGGTCACGCTTTACCTTGGCTAAAGCGTTGCTCAATGCTTTCCGCAAGCTTTGATTCCTTTTCTCTTTGTCGCCGAATTTGTCGTAGGTTCTTGCCAGGGACAGAGCCACCGGAACCCGGTTAGGAATCCTTTTGCCTTCTCTTAAATCGATTTTTAAAGCTCGTCTCAACGCTTGTTTCGCGTCGGTTAACCACCCAGTTTTTTTATAGCACTCGGCGATATTTCGCAACAACGATGGCCGGTTGGGGCCAGTAACGAGGAGGGTTTTATAAAGATCTAGCGCAATGTCGCAGCGATCATGGCGTTTGTACCGACTGGCGAATTTTTTTACCCCTTTCGCAATCCGTTTATCCATTTTTGCCTGCAGTCGCGGCATGGAATAAAGTCCAAAGGTGGTAGCGGATGCAAGGAAACAAATCGTAGTCGCCAATATTATATATTTTTTGGCTAAATGGTTATCTGTAATCCCGGTGGACCGAGTGGGATTGTTTAGTGCGAATTGATTTTTCTGGTAAAGGGTCATCAACGCTAAGGCCAGCCCGATCAACAATTCCGCTACCTCGGCTTCGTTAAAATGGAACAATCCCAATTCCAAAATACCACTGGTTACAAAAAAGGGCCATAAAAACAACGGTGGAGACGGTATCCATCGATTTAATACCGAAATCGCTGAAATTCGGGATTTTAACGCGAGTGGATAGATTAAACCGTATCCGATCATACCGACGGCCAACAGATATTTAAGCGAACGCTTAATCGATGTATCGATTGGACCGGTAACCATATTATGGAGATTGGCTTCGCCCTGTAAATTGTGGATCTTAAAAAATTCCGGAGTCGAAAATCCGATAATACGCTGGCCCTATGAAATCTCCTCCATAATCACGTAGAAACACCCCACCGTAAGGAGGCGATAAAACCACCGCGCGGGTTCGGAACGCAACGACAATCCACCGGCGTACACCATGGCGAATAGAAAACAGTACACCTGTATCCATTCACCAACGAGATCTTCGTAGGTTGCCCAAATATAGGCAAACGGAAAGTGCCATGCCATGGCCAAATATCCACCGGCTACGATCATATAGAGACCCAACGCCGTATGACTAAGCCTATTCTGACTGTTTCTCATGGGGAAGTTTAACGTTAGCGGTATAAAAACCTAGGGGTCAGACTCGATAGATATTGAATTATTGCTCGTTCCTGCAGTAATCATAGAAATTTAATTGATTAATCGCCTTTTCATCTGGCCCGATTACCGATAAAAATAGCAAAATCAGGATAAATCATATAACAAATACTCCACCTCAAAAACCCACACCCCAAAACATTGTGCTACAATTATATAAATATAGCACAAATGAATGTTCCCAATGAAAACTTTCTCAATCCGCGATATGCGGAATCAATTAGGCAAACTTGATCGCCTGGTCGCAACCGAGGGAGAAATTATCATTACTCGGCATGGAAACCCCATTGCTCGATTATTGCCTGTTCAGGGCCGAAAGCAGAAACCGTCTCATGACGAACTACGCAATTCCCTGCCGCACCTCGATGTTGCCAGTGAAGTTCTGCAACGCGATGATCGGCAAGAGCGTTAATGGATTCCGCTTACATCGATACCAGCGCTTTGGCAAAATGGTATTTGCCGGAAGCGCGTTCCGAAGAATTCTCAACCTGGATACAACAGCAAAAAGATACGTGTATTAGCAGCCTCACCGTTACCGAGTTTCGATGTCTGTTAGCGCGTCGCCAGCGTATGAAGAATCTAAGCGAGGCACAAGTGCAACAAATCTACGCCAGCTTCGAGCAGGATGTTAATGATGGGCATTTGCGAATCTATTCGGTGAATGATCAACAGGTACAAAACGCGGCTTTACTGATTGATAGATTACCTGCTAACGCGTTACGCACACTCGATGCGATACATTTGAGTATTGCACGCGATATTCCTGCGACAATATTGGCAAGCGCTGACAGGGTTATGCTCGATGCGGGCAAGATTTTGGGGTTTCAAGTTGTTTGTTTTGATTGATGATCAAATACAAATTCCTAACCACCTAAACCCCGTCCATTCAACTCAAACTACCTAAACGGCCAGACTCGTTTGATGTTGGCTTTTCAAAAATAGGCGCTCTATTGGGGTCAGACGTTACTACCGGACCACGCTTACCCTTGCTAAAGGTAACTATTCAGCTTACCCCTGAATTCCGCCATTTCCGCGTTCAAAAATGATCATTTACATGTGTAAACTCACATTTTTCGCCTTGAACTGGCGAATTTCAGGTTCAATCTGAACAGTTACTGATAAAGTTTTCACCCATGACTTAATCTCTATGTAGTATTGGATAACCTCTTTACGGTCTGCTTTCCGTGCGGAAATAATCCGGATATTTTAGACTTCTATTCCCGAACAGCCTCCTACGGCACGCGCTCCTTAATAACCACCCTGACAACACTGGAATCCCCGACCTTAACTGGTTCAACCTGACCTCGAAAATCACCGGACCGCGGAATCGCATCACCGGATTTGGAAATCCGGGCACTGATCCGAACTTGGGCAAATTTGGAGATTTTCATCGCCGGCATCATCGCCAGATCGTCATTCAATTCCACTTCCAACGGTAAACTTTCAGCGGTTGTCCGTACTACGGCAAGCGGCATCGGTGGGCCGGATAATGCTTGAGCATAAATAAATAAACTGTCATTCGCACCGATCTGATTCGTCAACGATGCATCCAAGCTGACCGCAACACGAACCATTTTTTCCGTGATTGGATCGCTCTCTTGAGTGTTTACAGCGGTTGGGGTTACCGTCGGTTGGGCAATACCCAATTTTTGTCGCGCCTGTTGCATCAATCCTTGCAGTCGTTGCAAATCCTTAGGATTCTCCGTTAAAAGCGGTTCCAATTTTTGCCAATTGGCCAATGCTTGAGGATATCGACCTTGTTGAGCGTCCACCATACCCGCTAACCAAAGACCCGACTGGTGCAAGGGTTCTTGTTCGAGGGCTTTGGCGACCATGGTTGCGGGTTGACCCTCGAAGTTCCCACCATTGGTTTTAACCAAAGCATAGGCATATTGTACCAACACGTCCGGATTGTCTTTGGCGTGTTGATGTACGGTAGCCAAAATATCAAGCGTTTGTTGATCGCGTCCCATAACCTGGTATGTCCGGGCCAACATAAGCCAGCCATCGACATCGTCGGGTTGGGTCTGTAAACGGTTGCGCAATTTTTCGGCCATAGCTTCGATCGTATCAACCTGTTGGGAAGACGACGTCCCTATTTGGGCTCTGGCATTGTTTTTGAAATCCACCGCTTCCGGCGTGCCTAACAAAAAATAAAGTCCACACGCCATCGCGGGTAAGGTGACTCCAATCACCGATGCCGCCCAGCGATCACGGGGCGCGGCAGGCTTATTCATGGATTCCAAGCCATCCAGGTCATCGTAAAGCGCCTGTTCGAGCTCAGACCGTGCTTGTGAATATTGATCGCGGGTGATATCGCCTCGAACCAGGTCAGCCATTAAATCTTCAAGACGTTCTTTGGCAATCGCGATATTTTGCTGTTTTCGATTCAAAGGCGAATTTTTATCCCCACGAAACAGTGGCGGGATTATTAGCAGCAAGGCCATGACAACCATGACCGCGGCAATTAACCAGAACTGTATCATTTTTCTTCGCCCTGACCTTCGAGTAGCTTTCTCATTTGTTCGCGTTGCCGGTCGTCCAATGTGGAAGGTTTAGAGCGATGGCGACCGATCCGGAAAAGGACGCCTATCGCCACGATTAAAAGAACAAAAGGGCCTATCCATAGGACCACGGTGGTGGCTTTAAACGGGGGTTTGTAGAGCACGAAGTCACCGTATCGTTCAACCATGAAATCGATGATTTCCTGATCCGACCGGCCTTTACGGAGCATCTGATAGATTTGCTTCCGTAAGTCTTTAGCCAGATCCGCGTTGGAAGCGGAAATGGTTTGATTCTGGCAGACAAGACACCGTAGTTCCGAAGACAATGCTTGGAAACGCCGTTCGTTTTCTGGGTTATCGAAGGTATAGGTATCGATGGCATTAAGCGGCGTTGAACAAACAATCAATAACAAAATCAATAACCTCACGCAGGCTCTCCCGCGAGTTCCAAGAGCAAAGGCTTTAAGGTTATTTGAACTGCATCAACGGTAATCGGACCGATGTGTTTATAGCGAATTATCCCGCGTTTATCGATTACAAAGGTTTCTGGTACGCCGTAAACCCCCCAATCAATACCGACTCTACCATCCGCATCGACGACATTTACAGAGTAAGGATTTCCAAGTTTCGACAACCAGCCCTTCGCGGCCAACGTTTCATCCTTGTAGTTTAATCCGACGATGGTAACACCCGTTTGCCGAACCCAGGCATTCAATATCGGGTGTTCCGAACGACAGGCAACGCACCAGGACGCCCAGACATTCAAAAGCCACACTTGGCCTTTCATCCGCTCGGGTTTAAAGAGGTTATCCGGGGTATCCAGTTGGGGCAGGCTAAACCCCGGCAAGGGCTTATCGATCAATGGTGAAGGAACCTTACGGGGATCCAATTTGAGTCCGACTAATAAAAAGCCCAACATGATCACAAACAACCCTAAAGGCAAAAGATACTTCAACATCAAGCCGCCTCAAAGGCTGTATTTGGCGCAACTTCACTTTCCGATTTAACCACCACCTTCCCCCGCCGATAGCGTCGGTCGCATGCAGCCAACAGTCCGCCTAAGGCCATTACCACCGCACCGCTCCAAATCCACCGAATATAGGGTTTGTGATAGATGCGAACACTCCAGGCGCCATCGTCTCCAAGTGGCTCGCCGAGAGCCACGAATAAATCGCGGGTAATTCCAGCATCGATAGCCGCTTCGGTCATCGGCATCCGTTGAACCCGATAAATGCGCTTCTCCGGCTCAAGCGTGGTTAGCGCTTTTCCTTGTTGTAGAACCTGAAACAATCCTCGTTCCGCTTGATAATTGGGTCCGGAAATTCGGCGGGCGCCGTCAAACCGGAATGTAAAACCACCTAATTCCAAGGTTTGCCCCGGAGCGAGCCGGACGTCTTTTTCTTGGCTATAGGTCGACGTCAAACTGATTCCGACGATAAACACCGCGACACCGAGGTGAGCTGTGGTCATGCCGTAAAAGCCAAACGGGATGGCCTTGACTGTTTTGAAATTAAAGCCTTTTTTGGAAAATCGTTCGCCAAGACCTTGGAGTGTTGTGCTTGCGGTCCAAGCCGCCAATACCATACCTATAACCCCGGATACTTTAAATTCAGGCATGACCAAAGCAATAAAACCCACCCCAAAGACGACACTGGAACCCAGCGCCCAACGCAAATGATAAACAATTCTGAAAAAGTTGTCCTTTTTCCAACGCGCCATCGAACCGATGCCGATAAATACCGCCAGCGGTGCGGTCAGTGGCACAAATACACTGTTGAAATAGGGTGGCCCGACCGAGATTTTCCCAAGACCCAAGGCGTCGATCAGAAGCGGGTAAAGGGTTCCCAGTAAAATAGTACTTGCGGCGACGACGAGCAGGACATTGTTTAAAAGCAACGCCGTTTCCCGAGAAACCAGTTCGAAATCACCAGTTGCACGAATCTGAGGCGCGCGTATGGCGTAAAGTACCAACGAACCGCCGACTACGATGGTCAAGAAAACCAGAATAAATACACCCCGCTCGGGATCGGTGGCAAAAGCATGCACCGAAGTTAAAACCCCGGAACGCACCAAAAAGGTACCGAGCAAACTTAACGAAAAGGCAAAAATGGCCAGCAGTACGGTCCATGCCTTGAACATACCCCGTTTTTCCGTTACCGCCAAACAATGTATTAAAGCCGTGCCGACTAACCAGGGCATGAACGATGCGTTTTCCACCGGATCCCAGAACCACCAGCCTCCCCAACCCAGTTCGTAGTACGCCCACCAACTACCCAAGGCAATTCCCAGGGTCAGGAATAGCCAGGCGGCGAGGGTCCAAGGTCTTGACCAGCGAGCCCAAGCCGTATCCAGACGGCCGCTCAGCATGGCGGCAATCGCAAACGAAAAGGCTACGGAGAAACCTACATAACCCATATATAGCATCGGCGGATGGATTATGAGACCGAAATCTTGTAACAGTGGATTAAGATCACCACCATCCAATGGAACGGGAAAAAGACGATCGAAGGGATTTGAGGTGAACAACATAAATAACAAAAAACCAACGCTCACGAAACCCATGACGCCTAATACCCGGGCAACCATGTCGTTGGGTACGCTACGGCTGAATAGCGTTACCGCTCCGGTCCAGATCGATAACACCAAAGCCCATAATAGCAACGATCCTTCGTGGGCGCCCCATACAGCGGAAATACGGTAAACCAAGGGCAACGCGGAATTGGAATTTCGGGCAACGTAGGCGACGGAAAAATCATGAACGATAAACGCGTAGGTCAGGCATGCATACGCTATCGCTACGAACAACAGCTGCCCCAATGCGGCAGGCCGCGCCATGGCAATCCATCCGGGCATTTGGCGGAAGGCGCCCGCAATGGGGAAGAAAGCCTGAACCAATGCCATACAGAGGGTGACAATCAGAGAAAATTGGCCAAGTTCCGGGATCATGTTCCTGACTCCCGGTTTGGGACTACTTTGGTTTTTAGACTTTCAGCGATTTCCGGAGGCATATAATTTTCATCGTGTTTGGCCAATACTTCGTCGGCGGCAAAGACACCGTCGGATCGTAATCGGCCACTTGAGATGATGCCTTGGCCTTCCCGGAACAGATCGGGCAAAATCCCCGTATAGACCACGGTTACCGTTTGGTCATAATCGGTCAAATCAAATTGTACCGTCAAATCGTTGCCGGGCCTGACCACACTACCTTCGACCACCATACCGCCCAAACGAAATAAGGCATCGGCCGGGGCCTTTCCCGCTTTTACTTCAGCGGGAGCAAAGAAGAACATGATGTTTTCGTTGAAGGCTTTTAAGCCAAATCCCACCGCGACGCCAATTCCCAGAACCATTAAACCAATCAAAGTCAAACGCTGTTTTCGAGCTGGTTTCATTGTCATTGAGAATGCCTCCCCACCCGTTTCTGTCTTCGGGCGAATTTAGCGATAAGTTGCCGCCGGTATATTATCGGCTTCACCAGATTGACGACCATAACCAATAAGGCTATCCCATAAGAAGACCAAACATAAAATGCGTAGCCCCCCATATGCAAAAATTCCGCTAATTTCATCGACTTTTCACTAATTCATTAACCCACTTACTGTTGACTTCGCGCACCAGTAATTCACAGCGAGTGCGTAGTAACAAAACAATTAAATAATAAAGTTTGAAGGCAACCGCCATCACTAATAATGGCCAGAGCATATCAATATGAATCGACGGTTTGTCGAATTTGGTCACGGTGGCGCCCTGATGCAGGGTATTCCACCACTCCACCGAATAGTGAATGATGGGAATATTGACCACTCCGACCAGAGCCAGTATCGAGGTCGCCCGAGCGGCGACACGCTTATCGTCTATGGCGCTATACAACGCGATCACCCCGAGATACAAAAACAATAAAATCAACTCCGATGTTAATCGAGCGTCCCAAACCCACCAGGTTCCCCACATCGGTTTGCCCCACAACGATCCCGTAACCAAAGCCAAAAATGTAAAGGCGGCGCCAATCGGCGCGCTGCATATGGCGACTATTTCAGATAGTTTGATGCGCCACACCAGGCCGATACCACCGCTGATCGCCATCACCATGTAGATAAAGAGCGACATCCAGGCGCTGGGCACATGCACATAGATGATGCGAAAACTATCGCCTTGCTGGTAATCGGCCGGGGCCAACACCAAGCCGCCGTAAAGCCCGGCAAGCAGGGATACCACGCACAATAGCGTTAACCAAGGCAAACACTTACCGGCAAAACGATAATAATACGGGGGCGAAGATAATCGATGGAAAAACTGGGTTATCATTTTCGGGTTATCGTTTTAGCTCAAACTGATACGTAATGCCGCGGCGGTTGGTAACGGCGCCAAGGTCAACGCCAAGGCCAGCAGGGCCGCCAATAATGACAATTGGGCTGTAACGGGAACACCGGTGGACGCTAATTCAACGGCGTTGCTTGCAAAAATCAGAATCGGTACGTAGAGTGGAAGTACAAGTAGACTAAGTATTATACTACCTCTTCTCAATCCCACGGTCAAAGCCACGCCGATAGCGCCGATCAAACTGAGTACCGGCGTTCCTAATAATAAAGTTATCAAAAGTGTGGACATACCCTGTGAAGGTAGTCCCAATAATGCCGCAAGTAAAGGGGCGACCAGCATTAAAGGTACGCCGGTGACCAGCCAGTGGGCGCAAACTTTCGCTAATACCAGCACCGAAACCGGATGGGCGCTGAGCAATAGTTGTTCAAGCGAGCCATCTTCGAAATCCGAGCGGAACATACTGTCCAAAGACAACATCGTCGCAAGTAAAGCCGCTACCCAGATAACCCCTGGCGCTATCGCTTGCAAAAGTTGGGGTCTGGCGCCTACACCCAGAGGAAACAAGGTGATCACTACGATGAAAAACAACATGGGGTTTATGGCTTCGGCCCGGCGACGCATGGATAGGGTCAAATCCCGCTTTAACAGGAAATAAAATGCTGTTGAGAGTGAATGGTCATTCATGCCGACAATCGGATGCGATGCGTCTCAACCTGTTCGAGGGATACCGAATGGTGTGAGGTGAGCACGATCATACCACCGTTTTGGGCATGCCGGGTCATCAACTGTTCGAACAAAACAATGCCACTCTGATCCAACGCCGTAAAGGGTTCATCGAGTATCCACAACCGATTGACGGTGATCAATAAACGAGCCAAAGCGACGCGTCGCCGCTGGCCAGCGGATAAGGATTGGCCCGGAACGTCTTCATAACCGGCCAAATTAACTTGAGCCAGGGCGCTGGAAAGTGGCAAATCCGACGCTTGCCCCATGGACCGCGCGACTTCAAGATTTTCAAGAACCGTTAAGTCCAGCTTGATTCCATCGAGATGGCCCACATAGATCATTCGCCTATAGTATTCGGCGCCCAATTCCTCGATCGGTTCACCGTTCCACCGGACCGATCCGGAATCGGACATACGTATACCGCAGAGAATCCGTAACAACGAAGTCTTTCCGCTGCCATTGTGACCTTCTAAAAGCAACACTTGGCCGCTTGTAAGGCGAAAATCCAAGTCCTCAAACAGGATTCTGTCATCGCGGATACACAAGAGACCTTCTGCTTCAAGGCAATCCTTTCGAGGTGTATTTTTAGTTTCGGTATTAATATCCGTAAAAGTCTAAGCCCTTGCTGGTCATATTGTTTATGAAAAATCGACGACTGAAAACCCTGGAATTGGCACAATATAGGTTATTTGCGTCGTTAGATTAGCCTAGTACAATTTCGTTTTTTTTGTCTATTGACGGTAGGTGGTTATCCAAGGCCTCCAACGCATTGTGTACATAGTCATTTTTACATTCCACCTAAATTAAAGCTAAACACCGCGTCACAAAAATACAATTTACCGATATTTTTTCCAAAATACAGTGGTATTACCGAAAGGAAAAGACCGATTCGTCGGGCGAGCCCGAACCTGTTCTGGCGGACCATTTTTGATAGAATACCTCTATTTTAATAGTCTCGAAACTATTAGTCTTGTCCAATATGAAATGGCCCTGAACGGGAGCCGTGATTCCAACGTGAAACGGCCCTGTACCTGAGGAGTAATTTCTGCTCATGATGGTCACCTATGGTGATCTATATGAGTGACAAAAAGATAAAAACATTGGATGACGTCCGCATCTTTCTCGAAGGAACTGTGGAGGTTGAGTTTTCAATTACCAACAAGGAAGAGCGCTACCAGTGGATTCGGCGTACATTGGTCAAATTCAGTTATATCTCTTGCAGCAAGAACGGTAAGGGATTGATCATCCGCTATCTGGAGCAGGTGAGTGGCTATTCTCCACGGCAAGTGAAACGGCTGGTACAGCAATACAAAAAAACCGGATACATCAAGCGCCAGCAGCGTACAGCATCGGGATTTGAACGCTTCTACCGCCCTGAGGACGCAGTGCTGTTAGCTGAGACCGACAAGCTCCATGGGACACTCTGCGGTGCAGCCACCAAGAAGATCTGTGAGCGGATGCTTTTGATCTATGAGGATTATCGCTATGGGCGCTTAGCAAAGATTTCGGTTGCCCATCTCTATAATCTTCGTCATTCTACGTGTTATCAACGACAGCGCCGCCAGTTTGATAAAACCGCTTCAAAACGCTCTCAGATAGGCGAGCGACGAAAACCCAATTCAGAAGGTAAACCAGGCTTTCTACGGATCGACACAGTCCATCAGGGCGACCTGGATGGGATCAAAGGGGTTTACCATATCAATGCGGTTGATGAAGTCACGCAATTTGAATGTATATTCTCCGTAGAACGGATTACTGAGCGTTTCATGATTCCGGTCCTGGAGATGCTGATCGAAATCTTCCCTTTTGTCATCCTGGCATTTCACGCGGATAACGGTTCGGAATACATCAATCATACCGTGGCAAAACTGCTCGGAAAGCTCCATATTGACCTGACCAAATCACGCCCACGCCATTCCAACGACAATGCACTCGCCGAGTCCAAGAACGGAACCATCATCCGCAAACATCTGGGGTACGACCATATCCCGGGGTACTGGGCGCCTCAACTTAATGAATTTCACAGAGAGTATTTCAACCCCTATATCAACTTCCATCGTCCTTGCTTTTTTCCTGTCCCAAAAGAAGACAACAAAGGAAAGGTGAAAAAGAGCTATCCCTACAAGTTAATGATGACACCCTACGAGAAGCTCAAATCATTACCTGATGCAAACCAATATCTCAAACTGGGAACCACCTTTAAAAAGCTGGATGCAATTGCCTTCTCAATCAGCGACAATGACGCAGTCAAACAGATGAATGAGGCCAAACGTAAACTTTTCAAAACCATCTTTGAGCAGGAGCGGAGTATTGCCTGATTTGCCTCTTCAGGTAGATTCTCTACCCCTCTGTTTCAGGGCCATTTATAGATTGGAATAGACTTCTATTATAACTAACGAGAGGGGTGGATATGGACACAAATAATAAGGTCTGGTCAATCGCATCGCTTTGGCGGTACCCCGTTAAATCAATGATGGGAGAGGAAATCCGTTCGACTATCATTACCGATCGCGGTGTCTTGGGTGATCGCGCGTACGCGTTGGTGGATACCGAAACCGGTCGAGTTGTGAGCGCAAAAAACCCAAGAAAATGGCCGGGTATGTTTTCCTATTATTCCCGATATAGCGAAACACCCGAATCGGGCCGAAACATTCCACCGGTGCAAATTACGCTGCCCAGCGGTGCTACCGTTGGCAGTACTCAATCCGATTCGGATTCGCTTTTATCGGAAGCCTTAGGTCGAAACGTTCGGATAGAAACCCAAGCGTCGCAATCACCAACCCTCGAAGAATACTGGCCTAATTTAAAAGAGTTGGATCACCAGGACATTGTGACCGATGAAAAAATGCCCGATGGCACTTTCTTCGATCTGGCTATTCTCCACATCCTGACCACGGCAACGATAGACAAACTAAGGCATCTCTATCCACAAGGCCGGTTTGAAGCGCGCCGTTTTCGCCCGAATATAGTGGTCGAAACAAATAATGAGGAACTTGAATTCGTCGAAAATGATTGGATTGGAAAGACCCTGAAAATCGGCGATGAGGTGGAGTTGAAAATCACGGAACCGTGTCCCCGGTGTGTTATGACCACCTTATCTCAAGGCGATTTACCAAACGATATCGGAATATTGCGGACCGCCGCCCAAAACAACAATGCTCATGTCGGTGTGTACGCCAGTGTCATCAAGGGTGGAACCATCCATTGCGACGATGAAATCAATATCGTGAGTAGTTGATCGAAAACCCAAAATTCTGTGATGTATTGGTCGTCGGCTGCCCGAGAAGTTTTAGCTATAATCTCGCAATTTTGTCAATCATCGAATTAACCCATTTTCCTTCATATCACTTCTGATGACATCAGCGGTTTCTATGATAATACTGTCGGCCGAATCAGGGTTCAGGCTTTCGGTAGTTCCGGCCCAGACCATTGCTTCGGTTGCGGTGGAATATACCCGGGTTTCCAGACGCACAATGGTATCGGTTGTGGTATAGGCCGGTTGGTATATTGCCTGGTAAGATGACCGGTAGTACCCGTAGTAACCTCGCCCCATAGTCGGAATGTAGTCGACTTGGGCCGGCACCGTGCGCTGTTGCCGGTCTATGGATTTAAGACTCGTAATGACCACCGAATCGACACCTATACGTTTCACCAAATTAATCATTTTGGCCTTATCATCGATGCTGGCGAGGTCGGGAATCAACGTATAACTGGTAACCGCCTGACCGCCATTGTTATGGATAATTTTGACCAGTTCGTCTTCAAAATAGCGGCGTTTGATATCGTCTTTCATAATGCCGACAACCAGAACATTTTTAAATTGAGGGCCGGAATAATGGGTATCGTGCCAGCGGCTGACCAGTTTGGTCGAGGAACATGCTGAAATACCGAGTAGGGCCAGGACGATACCGAATCTGATAAGGGCAATTGTAGAAACTTTTGGGTGAATTAAGTGTTTCATAATCGTAACGTTTGAAATTGGGCCCATTAAAAAATGGTTATTGCAAGCGCCGGAATAAGGGCTGAAAATTTAGGATTCATGCCGAATGTTCCTTATGCTGTAATTGAGGACCAACTTACTGGATTTGGAGCTTTTAGTCCAGAGACAAGTCATAGGAATATTGAATCCGGTTATCCATTACCCGACTCATACCGCGTGCGCCTTTTATCATGGGGCTTCAACAAAGATCACTTCAAAAAATCAGTTTTAGTGATTAAAATAGCCAGCGGGAGGCGGCTATTTTGATCCCTTATAATCAGGGTTCTCTAGCACCTATTCGGAAACAAATTCCATCATCCAGCCTGATCGACCTATTCACCAAGGTCAAAACATTGCGATAGCGATATTCACCATGTACACCAATTTCAGACAAAATAATTTTTTCTATTTATTGGCGGCACTGCTTGTTCTTCTGATTGCGATTCCAGTCGTCAGAGACTTGTACGGAACGACCAACCGGTTTATTGGCCAGCTGGCTTTCTCAACAACTTTGATTTTTGCGGTTTTGGGCCTGGCCAAATCCACTACATGGTTAATGATCGGGTTACTGCTGGTTTTAACAGGTATTGTCTGCAGTTACCTGTTTGTTTTTGCCGAAAACCCGATATTGGTATACATAGCGTTAATAAGCGAATTGCTGTTTCTATTCCTGGCAATTGTCTTCGCTGTCAAACAGGTTGTTTCTTTGGAAGCAATTAATCTACACAATATAGCTGGCGCGATATGTGTGTATATATTGTTGGGTATTATCTGGTCGGTTTTGTATTTATTAACCTACATGTTGATCCTTGGCTCTTTTAGCGGCATCCACGAAAGTGGTCAACCAATTCGCTTGCATGACTTTTTATACTTTAGTTTCGTCACGTTGACGACTTTGGGCTATGGCGATCTGTTGCCCTTGAGTGCAACCGCAAAAACCCTCGCTTTCGTGGAAGCTATTTTCGGTCAGTTTTATATTGCGACGTTGGTGGCGGGACTGGTTGCCGTCCATATCTCCGAACGCGGCAAAAACAACGCTTGAAAGCGGGTTATTGAGGAAAAACAGCGTCGCAATATAAAACAGCGGATGAAAGAAGCGGTAGTTGTCGCTAATCAATCAATTCATGCCATTGGCAACGTTCCTTAATCAAGGGAGCAGTCTGGGGATGACCGATACCCTTGGCTATTAGAGAGATCACGCGGTCGTCGCCATCATAGCCAGTATGAGCGGCAAGTGGATTAGCCATTTCGCCCAGCCCAAAGGCGTTTATAACCAATGCCACATTGATATTGATATTGGTAATCTCAACACAAAGTCTCGAATCCAGAGTTTTTTCCGCAAACTGGCCGGGAATCGCATAACTCAGAATGTCGTTGGGATCACTGAAAGCAATAATTGATGTTTCAGCGAATATACGCGAATCATAATGTTTTCCCTCAGCTTGGCAATACATATCATGCTGGCCAACAATTTCAGGGAGCTTGCGACCCATCTGCAAAATAGGTAGCTGGTTGGATAGCATATAGATCGGGATACGTTTGCCTTTTAATGCTTCGATCAGACGTAAGGGCTTTAAATAAGCTCCCCGTACGGTATCCAAGTTATTACCCAGCAGATTGGCAATACGCTGCAAGCCATCTATGGTGATACGGCTACCCAAGCTGTGGGAAATCAGCGCAAAATGATCAACCTCCACATTTTCCGCGGCCGACTTATCGGTAATCGTGCAAGCATGCTGGCCACTCTCAGGCAGACCATCCCAATCCGCTACCATCATCCAGCACATGGATTGGGCAAACGAAATCAATATATCTTCCCGGCTCTCACCCAGGTAGATCATAGGATCAGGGCCGGTGTCATTGGCAAACTTTTTTAAAATGTTATTCAAAGTCGCCCGGCGAAACTCGTATTCGCCAGAGTTATCATAATTCAGTAAGGCCTTTTCAGGAGCGGTAATCTCTGACCATGTTAATTCGTAGAACAGCAATTCACGGCTGCGTCCTTGGTTTAATAAGCGGTTGACCCGGAGTCTCCCCAACTTTTTAGTCGAATCCAAAGGATCGGTTAAAGCGATATCCTTATAGTGGCGTGTAACAACATTCAATCCCAGTTCCACCCCCAACTTCTCCAAAAGCTGTGTCGAATAACCGGGGAGGTGGTTACCGACTCCATGGACCATCAAGACTTTGGCTTGTCCGTTGGTGTTATTCAACCACGGATCCAGTCCCTTAAAGCTTTTTCCCCACACCTGACAGATTCGTTCATCCCTCTCCTCCTCTTTGTCTAGAAAAGCCTCGGCCACACCTCGGCCAAAACTCGTGCAGCCCGAAACTAAAAACACCATAAAAAATAGCAAGAACAACCTTTGTTTTTTCATTTTTTTGATTTTTAAGAACTAAAGTCTCGGAGTTTGAGCAAGCAAATAACACATTGATAAGTAGAGAATAAAACGCCTTTCATACAGAACGAGGATAGCCTCTTAGTACCGAGAAAACAGATTTCGAACTCAAGAAGGATTTTTTATTCCCCCCCCGTCTTCGCCACCCGAACCGGTTTTTTTCCGAGGCTCTGACTCACGGCCAATTTCAATAAATGAATTCTTCGGTTATCCGATCTCAAGACTTCAAACCTAAAATCGTTCAGACTCACCGATTCACCCCGCTCCGGTACATGCCCTATGGCATTAACGATCAATCCACCGATGGTTTCAAATTCATCATCGCTCAAACCGGAGGAAAAATAATCGTTAAATTCATCAATGGGCATTAGCGCCTTGACGGTATATTCGCCCGCACCACGACGAAAAACAAATTCTTCATCGTCAAAATCGTGTTCGTCTTCTATTTCCCCAACGATTTGTTCCAGTACGTCTTCGATCGTTACAAGTCCATCGGCCATTCCGTATTCGTCGACCACAATAGCCATATGGTTACGATTCGTCCTGAACTCTCTCAACAAAACATTCAGCCTTTTGCTCTCCGGAACGAATTGCGCCGGCCTTGATATGTCGCCCACTAATAATCGCTGATCATTACGGATGTGAGGCAGTAAATCCTTGGCTAGCAATATACCCACAACTTCGCCGCGGTCCTCTCCTATAACGGGAAACCGTGAATGGGCGGTTTCGATAACTAATGGGAAAATACTCGTCAATTCAGCATCTTGAGGAACCACTACCATTTGAACGCGAGGAATCATAATATCCCGGACCCTCAACTCGGCAATATGCAAAACGCCTTCGATCATGGGTAAGGCGTCGGGCTCCATCAAATGACGCTGCTTAGCGCCCCTCAATAATTCCACCAGTTCTTCCCGATCTTTAGGCTCTCCAAAAAGCTTCTGGACCAACCGTTCAACCCAACTTTTTTGCTGCACCGCTTCCCTCGAAGCCGAATTAGTCATATTCATATTGGTACGACCTGTTCATAAGGATTAGCAAATCCCAAGATTTCCATAAACCTGATCTCCTGGTTTTCCATCGCTTTCGCCTCAGCCTTCTCGATATGGTCAAATCCCAGCAAATGAAGTGTGCCATGAACAACCATATGGGCTAAACGCGCCTCAAAACTCTTTGCTTGGTCCCTCGCTTCAGTTTTCACCACAGAAGCACAAATGACCACATCGCCCAACAGGTTTATGGGTATATTCGCTGGTTTCTCGAAACCAAAGCTTAATACATTGGTCGGGCCATCACGACGCCGGTAAGCTTTGTTTAAGTCGGTAATTTCCTTCAAACCAACAATGCGAAGGACTATTTCCGTATCGGTGTGAAACTGCTTAAGGACAACTTCAGCCCAATATTTGAACCGCTCGACGGGAGGAAGCTCCCCCATGGAAATGGCTAACTGTACATCTACATCAATCATTTTTTTGGGTTTGACCGCGATCATGGGCCTCGTATGCTGCAACAATTTTCTGGACGAGGGGATGGCGGACCACATCCTTCGCGTGGAAAAAGGTAAAACTGATACCCTCTATTTCATTCAATACGTCAAGGACGTGATTCAATCCGGATTGCTTTCCCCGCGGGAGATCAACCTGGGTAATATCACCGGTAATGACAGTGGTGGAACCAAATCCAACTCGGGTTAAAAACATCTTGATTTGCTCGATAGTGGTGTTTTGAGCTTCGTCCAGGATAATAAACGAATCATTTAAAGTACGTCCCCGCATAAAGGCCAGGGGCGCTACCTCAATAATATTCCGGTCGATCAATTTTGCCACTTTTTCGATACCCATCATTTCGTATAAGGCATCGTAAAGCGGGCGAAGATAAGGATCCACTTTCTGCGCCATATCGCCCGGTAGAAACCCAAGCTTCTCCCCGGCCTCAACCGCCGGGCGGGCAAGAATAAGCCGCTGTACCCGATTTTCCTCCAATGCCGCCACCGCGCAGGCAACCGCCAAATAGGTTTTCCCCGTACCGGCCGGGCCGATACCAAAATTGACGTCATAGCTTTGAATGTTTTTCAAATATTGTTGTTGGTTGGGGCCTCGGCCTTTGATAATGCATTTTTTTATGCGGATTAAAGCCGTATTGGTTTGTTCCGTTGAACAGTCGATGTCCGCCATTAATGAAATACTGGAATCATGGAGCGACAAATGTACAGTTTCGGGTGTTATCGTCTCCTGACCGGTTGCCTCGAACAATCTCTGAATGACTTCGCATGCCGCCCGAACAGGCTTTCCCGAACCGAAAATTTTGAATTGGTTACTTCGATTGGAAATTTCAACGCCGAGACGTTGCTCGATATGGCGAATATTTTCGTCGAATTGACCGCAAAGATTCGCCAATCTGCGGTTATCCGCCGGTTCAAGCACCAGTTGAGAAGTGTTGGAGTGGGACACTAAAAAGCGGAATTTTGTTGCTGATGAGATATGAGAATATTTTGGATGGCGGATTCCGCTATCCGGCCCCGCAAAGAATTTGCTAAGGCTTCGGTGATAAAAACATCGACGAAATGGCCCGTCAACTTCGGATGCGCGCTAAAATTCACAATCCGATTGTTCTCCGTCCGTCCGCGCAATTGTTGGGAATCCTTTTTAGAAGGACCTTCCACCAAAACAGTCTGGATGGAACCGGTCATACTACGGGAAACTTCCGCCGCCATCCCACTCAAGCGGTCTTGTAGTCGGCTTAAGCGCGCTTTTTTGATTTCTATCGGAACCGGGTCGTCGATTTCGGAAGCCGGAGTTCCGGGCCGCGAGCTATAGATAAAGCTAAACGAATGATCGAATCCGATGGTATCGATCAAATCCATTGTATCTTCAAAATCTTGCTCGGTTTCTCCGGGGAAACCCACTATGAAATCCGAAGAAAGACTAATATCAGGGCGAATGTCGCGAAGCTTTTCTATGGAATGGATATATTGTTCCCGGGTATGGCCTCGCTTCATCCGGCGAAGAATATCATTGCTCCCGCTTTGTACGGGCAGATGCAGATGGTTGACCAACTGTGGAATTTCGCCGTAGGCTTCGATGAGACTTTCACTGAATTCCAGCGGATGCGACGTGGTGTAACGGATTCTATCGATACCGTCAATCGAAGCGACGTAGTGCAAAAGCAGCGCGAAATCGGCTAAATCACCATCATCCATTTCACCCGCGTAGCCATTTACATTCTGTCCGAGTAAATTGATTTCACGGACCCCTTGTTCGGCAAGCGCGATAACTTCCGCCACAACATCGTCTAATGTCCGGCTGATTTCCTCACCCCGAGTATAAGGAACCACGCAAAACGTGCAGTATTTGCTGCACCCTTCCATAACCGACACATAAGCCTTTGGGCCATCGGCACGGGGGGCGGGGAGCGCATCGAATTTTTCAGTTTCCGTAAAGGAGATGTCGATTTCCGGTTTTTTGCCAGACCTAACCCGATCAAGCATTTCCGGTAATCGATGTAGGGTTTGTGGTCCAAAAACCATATCGACGAAGGGCGCACGTTTCTGTAGAGCCTCCCCTTCCTGACTGGCAACACACCCACCCACACCAATAATTACATCCGGACGCTTATTCTTAAAGGGACGCCAACGGCCAAGTTGGGAATAGACTTTGTCTTGGGCTTTTTCACGAATCGAGCAGGTATTCAGCAGTAAAACGTCCGCCCGCTCGGGCGTGTCGGTTAGTTCGAATCCATGGGACTCCCTGAGTACATCCCGCATCTTATCGGAATCATACTCATTCATTTGACACCCATGGGTCTCGATATAAAGCTTTTGGGTCATACAGGGGTAATTGATACTCCGTTTTGTATCTACGATATTTGCAGTTTAACAGAATTCTAAAATTGCTGTCGCAAAATTTTAGGGTAGGTATTCAAGCCATTCGATCCAATGTTTTACCGGCTTATCCGTCACGCTTTGAAGGTGTAGCAGACAACCGATATTGGCCGTTAAAATGAGTTCCGGATCGCCCTTCTCCAAGTTTTGAATTTTATTTTTTAATAACTGTTGCGAAATAGAACTTTGCAAAATCGAATAGGTCCCGGCGGAACCACAACACAGGTGGTTATCTTTGATTTCGGTTAATTCCACGCCTACACTACGTAAAATTTCCTCAACGACACCGTCACTCTTTAAGTCGTTTTGCAAGGTGCAAGGCGCATGAAAAGCAACCTTTTTCCTTAGGGGTTTGATAACGCTTTGAATGTCTTCATTGGCGATCACCTCGCCAATATCTTTAGCCAGAGCCGAAATCCGTTTGGCCTTGTCCGCATAAGCATCATCGTGTTTTAGGATTTCGCCGTAGTCTTTTATGGTAATACCGCAACCACTGGCGGTGACTACGATCGCTTCAGCGCCTTGTTCAATATATGGCCACCATCGATCGATATTATGTTTCATGAAAGCCATGCCGTGTTCGTGCTGGGCCAGATGATAGCTTATGGCGCCGCAGCACCCGGCCCCTTGCGCGACGGTTAAAGTAATTCCGAGCTTGTCCAGAATACGCGCCGCGGCGGCATTGATATTAGGCGCCATTAACGGTTGAACACAGCCATCAAGAATTAACATCTTACGGCGATGTTGCTGGGTCGGCCAATGTAACGGTTTAGATTTAACCGGGACTTTGCGTTGAATCGTATGTGGGAAAACCGGGCGAAACCATTGCAATAATTTAAAAACAGGCCAAAATCGCTTAGGATAAGGCAAAACACTCCACAGCAGCCACCGCGCAATCCGATCACTAAAGCTTCGTTTTACCCGGCTCTCAACGACCGCGCGGCCAATATCGATGAGACGCCCGTAGCTGACACCCGAAGGACAGCTGGTTTCACAATTTCGGCAGGTCAGGCACCTGTCCAAATGCAATTGGGTCCGGCGGCTTACCGGGGCGCCTTCCACCGCTTGTTTTATTAAGTAGATACGCCCACGCGGACTATCCAGTTCGTCGCTGGTCAACTGGTAGGTCGGACACGTAGCGGTACAGAATCCACAGTGGACGCATTTTCGCAATATCGCATCGGCTTCATGCCCCAATGGGGTATTTTTGATAAAATCGGCGAGCTGAGTTTGCATTAATGACTTACAGATCAGCGTGCATCCGACCAGGATTAAGTATACCCGCCGGATCGAATGCCTGTTTCAGATTTTTATGGAGTTGCATTAACTTGTCCGGTAGGGGTTGAAATCTATCGGTAGCGGGATCGGGAGAGCGATATAAGATTCCGTGACCTCCAGTTTCTTCCGCAATTCGAAAAATCCGCTCGGGCTCCGCATCGGTTATTAGCCAGCGTTGCGCACCACCCCAATCCAAAAACCATTTACCGGGTAAACTGGGTTCGGGGGATGCTGGCGCCATGGATAATCGCCAAAGGTTAGCGGTGCATTCAAAAAAAGAATGGCGTTGGTCACGAATACTTTTCCAGAAATCGCTATTTGCGGATATCGTCTCACCTCCCATTCTCGCATGTGCTGAGGTTACGGTTTTTTCGTTTCCGGAAATCCGCGCAAATACTCTATGGCCATCGAAACATAGGGCGGATAATGGCGAGGGTTGACGACACCAGGTGGTCATCGCCTCCACTGCCCGCTCAAAATCCATTTCATAAGCCAATGTTAATTCCGTAGGGGGTTTAGGAAGAATTTTCATGGATATCTCGAGTAAAACTCCGAGAGTGCCCAAAGCGCCTGCCATAAGGCGGGAAATATCGTAACCGGCAACGTTTTTCATTACCTCACCACCGAACTTTAGAATTTCAGCTTTTCCATTTAAAAGTTTGCAACCCAACACAAAATCCCTGATAGCTCCCGCGAAGGGCCTCCTGGGACCCGAAAAACCACAGGCCATCGTTCCCCCCAATGTTGATTGGCTCCCAAAATAGGGCGGTTCGAATCCCAGCATTTGATTGTTTTCGGCCAGTGCGGCTTCTATTTCGGCAAGGGGTGTTGCTCCTCGAACGGTGATAACGAGTTCGGTGGGTTCATAATTCACGATCCCTCGATGACCGCTGACTTCCAAGATATCACCTTCGGATTTTCGGCCATAAAAGGCTTTAGTGTTTCCCCCAACGATTCGAAGCGGAGATTCCAGCTCCAATGCTTTTTGAACGATCTCTTGGAGTTCTAAACTGATATCACTCATCGACCAGCTTAAAACCGCTCCAACTCAGGATGCGACAGCTCGCCACGATGTACGTGCATGGCGCCGAATTCGGCGCAACGGCGCAAAGTGGGTACTGCTTTACCCGGATTTAACAGACGTTTTTCGTCAAATGCCGTTTTGACGGCGTGGAATTGTTCTAATTCGGCTGATTTGAATTGAACGCACATCTGATTGATCTTCTCCACACCCACACCGTGTTCACCCGTAATCGTTCCACCCACCCGAACACATAATTCCAGAATTTCTCCACCGAATTTTTCGGCTCTCTCCAAATCATCGGGTTTGTTGGCGTCGTAAAGAATTAAGGGATGCAGATTCCCGTCGCCTGCATGAAATACGTTGGCCACGGGCAATCCATAACGTTCCGAGAGGGTTAAAATACCTCTTAACACTTCGGCCAGGCGTTTGCGCGGAATGGTGCCATCCATACAGTAGTAATCCGGCGCAATGCGGCCAACCGCCGGAAACGCTGCTTTTCTACCCGCCCACATTTGTTGACGTTCCCGATCATTTCGCGCGGCTCGAACATCATAGGCGCCATTCGCCAGCAGAAGGGAGCGAACTTGATCGATATCATCGGAAACCTGTATTTGCGTGCCGTCCATTTCACACAATAGTATCGCCGCGGCTTCGATTGGATATCCGACATGAATAAAATCCTCCGCGGCTCGGATAGCAAGATTATCCATCATCTCTAAACCACCCGGGATGTGGCCCTCGGCAATAATTGCCGCAACAGCCTTCCCGGCATCTTCGACGCAATTAAATGCCGCCAATAACACTTGCGCATAATCGGGGACGGGGATCAATTTGACGGTTACCTCGATGATGACACCCAACATTCCCTCCGATCCGGTCATCAACGCCAATAGATCGTATCCCGGCCCATCCAGACCACTGCCTCCTATGGTAACCAATTCGCCGTCCATGGTAATCAGTTTTAACCGAAGAATATTGTGGACGGTTAAACCGTATTTGAGACAGTGCACACCACCCGAATTTTCCGCCACATTTCCACCAATCGTACAGGCAATTTGAGAAGAAGGGTCCGGAGCATAGTAAAGCCCGTAATCCGCGACCGCTTGAGATATCGCCAGATTTCGCACTCCGGGCTGTACCCGTGCGATCCTATTCGATGGGTCTATTTCCAAGATGCGATTGAACTTCGCCAAACCCAGCAAAACACCATTTTCTAAGGGTAATGCGCCTCCGGACAGGCCGGTCCCGGCTCCCCTCGCCACCACTGGAATATCGTGTTCATAACAAATTCGGAGAATACTCCGTACCTGATACACATTATCCGGAAGCACAACGATCCACGGTAACGTACGGTAAGCTGAAAGACCATCGCATTCGTAGGGTCTGAGGTCTTCCTCTTCGGATAAAATGGCTTCAGTCGAGAGAAATTTCTGGAAAAGGAGAATTAATTCACCCTTATCCATGCCGTGGGAAATTACTTCGGAGGAAAAAGTCTTCAATTTTTAAATGATCGAATGTAAAGTCACCACGATTCAAGATTGCCTTGATTATACTCAGGTCTTAACAAAAACCGGTAAAGAATCAAGCCCGATACGAATCCACCCAGATGTCCCCACACCGCGACTTCCGGAATGGCTTCAGCCGCATAGGGGGTCAGGGCTATTCCAATCTGAATAATCACCCAAAAACCCAGAAACGCAATAGCGGGAACATGAATAAAAATGGGTAAAAACAGTATCGGAATCCAAACCACAATGCGGGCGAAAGGGAAAAGGACATAGTAGGCGCCCAATATTCCGGCAATGGCCCCCGATGCCCCCACCGTTGCAACTGGTGAGTTCGGATTCGTCATCAAATGTATGGTTCCGGCAACAAGGCCGCAAAGCAAATAAAATACGAGAAAGCGGAAAGGTCCCATACGATCTTCGACGTTATCGCCAAAAATCCACAGCAGCCACATATTTAAAATCGTATGCATTCCCCCGGCATGTAGAAACATGGAGGTCAAAAAGGGCCAATAATCGGTGGCCGGAAATCCGACCAATTCAGCCCACACCGGTTGCGTGTACCGTATCGGAACCAGTCCATACAGATAAAATATTTCTCTTAGGAATTTTTCAGGCAGGAAAAGACTGTACAGAAAAATTGACGTGTTAACGAATATCAGAGTCCATGTCACGATCGCGAGGTGTTCGCAAGGTATATTATCTCGGTATGGAATCATCGAAAATTACGAAAATGCGAAATCAAAAATTGTGCTATTTCTTTGGAGAAAGCGCTCTAAATCGAATGATAGAGTCAATCGCTCCAACCAGGGCCAATCCAGTAAGAAGATATTGCGGCATTAGAACAAGACCCAGGTAAATAGGTACAATCCACCAACCCGAGGCGCTATGTTTAGCAAGAACCCCATGCATGACGGCTAATCCTTGAAAAAAATAGACCATCAAGGCAACCATGAACAAATCCGCCAGAAATATCCGGCTGATCGAATTTGCCAGCAGTAACACAATAATAGTTACCGGCAAAAGCATGATGGGAAGCCGTAAATCCCGAAACTCTGTGGCGAATCCACCCGGATGATATAACAACGATTGCCACCAGCGGGACATCAATACACTGACCATGCAAAGAACGCCAAACATCAAGGCGACAAGCCCATTCATGAGCTTTAAGGTACCCTCTTGCTCAAATCCTTCCAAAGTGGCTCCGTTAACCCCTTTTATGGCCTCGGATAGCCAATCTTGCCACCAAGCCACAACGTCCCCCAGGACGACATGCACCCCGATGACAAATACCGCGGCGAAGGCGCCGACGAGCACCAAGGCCGAACCTTGCGACTCCGTTGCGCGCAATACCTGCGTGCAAACAAAGACCGGTATCAGGAGGGCAAAAACCAATGGAAACGTCATCCCCGGTTTAGCGGTAATCATCGAAGCGGCCACCAAAGTAGCCCCGCTGGTGACAACCAAAACAACCAAGCTCTCCCACCAACCCTTCCGTAATCCAACCAAACCAACGGTTGCGGCGGAAAGGCAAGCCAGCGGAAGAAAAATTAAGGACAACCCACCAAAAACAGCGGATATCCCGACGGCATGGGGACGTCCAAGCATTATGAATCGAGCTAGTTCACGCATTACTATTGATTAGACAGGGAAAATTAAAAAACATTAATGAAAAACCTAATTTTGCCGTGAGAATACCTTTTGTATTGCATAATAGGAAACCCGATGTGATTTTACCATGTCAATGAAAGGAAATAGCCCAAAAACACGCGATCCCATCGACTTTGAGGCTGTCGCCAGCGGCGGTTTGTTGGATCGACGCCTTTTCCTGACAACTACACTTAAGTTCGCAACCGTAACCACAATCGCCGGACTGGGCGCCAAACCTATTAGGGCGGCTGCTAATCCGGGAAAACCTTCTTCGATGCTGCAACCCGGCGCAGCTTTCACCAATTATGGTCAGCCATCGCCTTACGAAAAAGGTACGATTCGTTGGATTTCAGCGAATTCCGGGGCCGAACAAAATGGTATTTCCTGGACCCCCTTACACAAGCTGGAAGGCAGCATTACCCCAAACGGCCTGCATTTTGAACGTCACCACAATGGGGTCCCGGATATCGACCCGAGCCGACATCGTATTCTAATCCATGGATTGGTGAACCGCCCTCTTTTTTTCACCATGGATGATTTGCTCAGATATCCAATGGAATCGAGGATTTGTTTCGTAGAATGCGGCGGCAACAGCAATGCCGGGTGGCGGAAAAATCCTATTCAAACGCCAGCCGGATATTTCCATGGATTGGTCTCATGCAGCGAATGGACTGGGATTCCATTGTCTACGGTGTTAGCTGAAACAGGAATAAAAACCAATACGAAATGGATTGTCGCCGAAGGCGCCGATGCTTCAGCAATGAATATCAGCCTGCCGATTAAGAAAGCGCTCGACGATACCCTATTGGCTTTTTATCAAAACGGCGAACGCCTCAGGCCGGAAAATGGTTACCCGATACGCCTTATCGTTCCAGGCTGGGAGGGCGTACTTAACGTCAAATGGTTACGGCGCTTAAATCTCACCGAACAGCCAATCATGGCCCGGAATGAAACATCAAAATACACAGAATTATTAGTCAATGGTAAAAGCCGTCAATTTTCCTTCGTTATGGATGCCAAATCGCTGATCACCAGCCCTTCTTTTGGTATGAAATTACAACAACCGGGGCTATACCAAATATCCGGGCTAGCCTGGAGTGGTCACGGAAAAATAACACAGGTCGAGGTTTCCGCTGACGGAGGTAAAACCTGGGCTCGAACCGCGCTGCAGTCACCGGTTCTCCCCATGTCCTTTACACGGTTTCGAATCCCATGGCGATGGGATGGACAGCCCGCCGTATTGAAAAGCAGGGCCACCGATCAAAGCGGTTATGAACAACCCGAACGCGATAAATTGGTCGCCGAGCGTGGACGACACGGTTATTTTCATTATAATGCTATTGTTAGCTGGTTGATTTCCATGGATGGAAGCATTAGTCATGTTTATGCTTGAAGAGGTGCACGAGGCTATCTATGCTCGGAATAGCCTACTAAAACCCGTGGCGCTTGTCATTGCGTTAACTCAGATTTCGGTAGAGTTTAGATATGGCGCGGTGGCATCAGGTTTGACCTATCTATTTTCGCGGAAATGGACTTCCGATAAGACTGTCCAATCGGAAGGCTCCGCTTCTCTTGATTATTGGCAACAGTCAGGCCGTTTTAGCTTGCGCAAGCCCTACTCCCTGATCTCTAAGATAGTCTTCGTAATTTCCACGGAAATTTACCAAGCCATCGGCTGTCATTTCAATAACACGAGTCGCTAACGACGACACAAATTCACGGTCATGACTCACAAAAAACACGGTGCCGGGATAGTCTTCCAACGCGGAATTCAGTGACTCGATGGATTCCATGTCGAGATGATTGGTAGGCTCGTCCATTAGAATAATATTGGGCGTTTGCATCATAATCCTACCGAAAAGCAACCGCCCTTTTTCGCCGCCTGAAATGACCTTGACCGACTTGTTGATTTCATCTTGCGAGAATAACAATCGGCCTAGAATGCTTCTGACAAACTGTTCATCGTCTTCATTCCTCCATTGATTCATCCAGTCGAATAACGATACGTCGTCCGCGAATTCGGCTGTACTATCCTGTGGGCAATAACCGAATTGTGCGTTCTCGGACCATTTGACTTGGCCATCGTCTTGAGATAATTTACCCGCCAATGTGTGCAATAAAGTAGTTTTACCGATACCATTGGGGCCGATAATGGCGACCGTCTCACCAACCTCGATCAGCAAGTCGAGGTTTTCAAACAGTAGCTTCTCGCCAAAACCTTTAGAAAGTTCTTCCACTTCCAGGGCGAGGCGATAAAGTTTTTTGCTTTGGTTAAATCGGATATAAGGATTTACCCGGCTGGATGGCTTGATATCCTGCAATTCGATTTTTTCGATTTGTCTGGCGCGGGAAGTCGCCTGCTTTGCTTTCGAAGCGTTGGCGGAAAAACGGCTGACGAAAGTCTGGAGCTCGGCGATTTGCTTCTTTTTCTTGGCGTTCTCGGAATACATTCGTTCCCGCACTTGCGTCGATGCAATCATGTATTCGTCATAATTACCCGGATATACCCGTAGATCACCATAATCCATATCAGCCATGTGAGTGCAAACACTATTAAGGAAATGCCGGTCATGCGATATGATAATCATGGTGCTGTTGCGCTCATTGAGAATCCCTTCAAGCCAGCGAATAGCGTTTATATCAAGGTTATTGGTGGGCTCATCCAGGAGCATGATATCCGGGTCCGCGAATAACGCCTGAGCCAACAATACGCGAAGTTTCCACCCCGGCGCGACGGAACTCATCGGGCCCTCGTGCTGTTCAAGTGGAATATCCAACCCAAGTAATAGATCCCCCGCCCGCGATTCCGCGGTGTACCCATCCAGTTCGCCGAATTGTTCTTCAAGATCGGCGACTTTCATACCGTCTTCTTCGCTCATTTCCGCTAAATAATAAATTCGGTCGCGTTCCTGTTTGATCTTCCATAAATCGGAATGACCCATGACGACCGTGTCGATGACGGTATAGTCTTCAAATGCAAACTGATCCTGGCCCAGCTTCCCGAGCCGCTGGTTTTCATCAATGTTGACGGAACCGGCACTGGGATCTTGGTCGCCGCTGAGAATTTTCATAAAAGTCGATTTTCCACAACCGTTAGCGCCAATCAGGCCATATCGGTTTCCGTTTCGGAATTTAATCGAGATATTTTCAAAAAGCGGCTTAGCGCCGAATTGCATGGTAATGTTAGCTGTTGAGATCAAAATAATATTCCAAAAAAATGTTAGGAAATCCGTACAATGGACATAAAAAAGTTGCCAATTATCGCATAATTCTGCTAGCAAAGGACTTTTAATTTGAGGATGCATTTCTGGCATAAATTACATTCTTATTAAGAATAGCTTAGGGGTGGGCATCAACTTTGTTAGTATCCGTACCCATTACAACCATCACGAGTATTGACATTGTTTAACACCCTACCCATTCACCAGCATTTGCTTCGGGCGCTCGATAAGTTAGGAATCGACCAGCCTACACCGGTACAAAAGCAAGCCATTCCGCTTATACTTCGGGGAAAAGACTTATTAGTTAGCGCCGAAACCGGCAGCGGCAAAACCATCGCGTTTTTAATGCCGACCTTTCAACGGATGTTGGACAATCCGGATACCCGTATGGGTACTCGTGCGCTGATTCTCGTTCCGACGCGAGAGCTGGCCCGTCAGATCTTTGACCAATGCATGGCTATTGGTAGCTACACTCAATTCAAATTTGGTGTGATTATCGGTGGTGAAAGTTTTCAAAAGCAAACGATCATGCTCAGGAAAAATCCGGAAGTGATTATCGCGACTCCGGGCCGAATGGTCGATCATTTGGCTCGTGGCACACTTTTTTTAAGTGCTTTGGAAACATTGATTTTAGACGAGGCTGACCGAATGCTCGACATGGGCTTCAGCGAAGATGTCTTAAAGATCGCAGGACAGTGTAATCGGCAACGGCAAACGCTGTTGTTTTCAGCCACGCTAAACCATAAGGATATAAAAGGGATCGCCTCCAAAGTCTTAAATGACCCCGAAACAGTTTCGCTAAATACCATCAGGGATAAGCACCGCGATATTGAACAGCAGGTACTCCTCGCGGACAACAACGGCCACAAAGCACAAATGTTGAATTGGCTATTGGATAATGAGCCCTATTCTAAAGCCTTAATTTTTACCAATAAGAAAATTGAAACTGAAAGATTGGCGAGCGCTCTGTTGGACGGCGGCCAGCGGGTTGGCGTACTCCACGGCGACATGGATCAAAAGCAGCGAAATCAAGTGATGGAACGGTTTCATCGAGGGCAAGTCACGGCTTTGGTTGCAACCGATGTAGCGGCGCGGGGCTTAGATGTCCAGGGTATCGATCTGGTTGTCAATTTTGATATGCCTCGGACTGGAAAAGACTATGTGCATCGTATCGGCAGGACAGGCAGAGCAGGTAAAAAGGGTGTTGCCATCTCGCTGATCAGCCACTCGGAATGGAATCTAATGGCTGGTATTGAACGCTTTCTTCAACAGCAGTTCAAACGCCGAACAATCGAATCGCTTGAAGGACAATATACCGGGCCTAAAAAACTTAAAGCGCCCGGTAAGCGCGTCGGTTCGAAAAAGAAAAAAACTAAAGATAATGTAAAATCGGTGGTTAAAGTGAAATTAAGGCATCGACTCAAAAAACAGATTGGAAAACGGCGGAAACCGTCCGAGGAGGCTACGTCGGAAATTCAGGCTGCTGAACCTAATACTAAAAGCGTTGGGAGAATATGGGGCAGGGTAAAGAAAAAACAATAAATGGGGACTAACAAGAGGGCATTTATGAACACCGAGACCGAATCGGGCGAAAACCGAATAATTACAATCGAAACTAAAATAGCGTTTCAGGAAGACCTTTTGCAAAAGCTAAATGATATTGTTTCGTTACAACAAAAAAAATTGGATCAACTGGAAGCAACCAGTCGATCGCTGATTGATGGTATCGCATGTTTAACGGAGGCTGATGGCAATAAATCGATTGCTGATCAAAGACCACCACATTACTAACCAAAGACCGTTCGCGGCAGATCTAAGCTGGAGTTTTTGTACTACTTGCTATGGTTGTCTTGTACCTGAATCAGTGACTTCACTAAGGAAAACGTCCAGGTTAACCTGGGCAAAACCCTTCCAGAGACTTTAACGAAGTCACTGAAATCGCACGACACGAAAACCTTTGAAGAAACAAAGGGTTTTGTTTCAGGTTGAGCGTCGTGTTGGACGAAGCCGCTATCGCGGAGAAAAAACTAGAATTCATCGTTCTTTTTGAATCCGCATCTATTTTTCGAAAAAAACATTCGAGTGTTTGGTAATTAATCACAAAATAGCCTACGATCAAACTCATTGAATTTCAGAAAACGTCTCCAACTACCTCATTGAACTGGTTATTTTCAAAGTAACCACCCTCAAAAAAGATATTTTCTAATAGCATCCACCGTGCCATTGTCGGGCTTGTCCAACAAACGGTTCAGATTGTGGTTCGCTTCACTCACACAATCTAACCTTAGTAAATATTCGGCCTACCCATTACGCCAAAAAGAAAACACGGAACACACGAGGAAGAATAGAATAGTGTATAAACTGATCCATGGAAGGTTCACCAAATCCACATCTTATCCCTCAAACCCCTCATCAGTCTCCATGCCTGGATGAAAGCGACCCTGTTCCTTTCGCTCAACAGTTGGTTACAATGACCAAACAGGAACACATAGAACTTCGCCAACGGGCAAACTATTTAGACGCACAGCTTACCCGAGCCCAACAAAGGATAAAGGATCTTGAGCAGAAGCTGATTTTCAAAGACGCCAAAATTAAAGATCTGCGAAATCGCTTGTTTGGAAAGAAGAGCGAAAAGGGCAAAGGTAAAACGGTGAAATCGGAACAGGGCAAGAGCGGCTGTCAATCAAATCGCCCTCGCGGCCAACAGTCAGGTAGCTGCGGACATGGCCGCACCCAACGCACAAATCTTCCCGTCGTTCACGATGAGATAGACTTGGCGGAGGCGGACAAAAACTGCCTCACGTGCGGATTACCGTATCTTCGCAACCCTGGGTTGGATGAGCAAAGCGATGTGATTGAAGTCGAGGTTCAAGCCCATACCCGTCGCTATCACCGCCCGGCCTATACACGCAATTCCGGTTGTCGCTGCGACGAGACACCGACAATTATCACGGCACCGCCGCCGCCGCGATTAATTCCTCGTAGCCCCTATGGCGTCAGTTTCTGGGTGGACGTTATTGTTAGCAAATACCGCTACGGACAACCCATCAACCGCATATTGCAGGACCTAAACGACCAGGGACTTCCGGTCTTAGCCGGGGACGGTAGCTGATGGATTGCAACGCCTGGCTGCGCTATTTGAACCGGTGCAGAAAGCGTTGCACGCTCAGCAGATGAGTGAAGTACTGTTCCACAATGACGAGACGCGTTGGGAAGTCTTTGTGGTGATGGAAGATAAAGTCGGTAGCCGCTGGTACCTGTGGGTGACGCGTTCGAAATCAGTCGTCTACTACTGTATTGACCACAGTCGCAGCGCTTCTGTTCCCGGTGCCCATTTTGCCGGACTACAGAACGACAAAGTCATCATTGTTTGTGATCGGTATAGCGCCTACAAAAAGCTTGCCCGATTAATGGTTAACATTCTACTGGCCTTCTGTTGGGCGCATGTGCGCCGAGATTTCCTGGATGCCGGGCGTGCTTTTACCGAACTTGAAGCGTGGGCGCTGGCGTGGAAAGAACGCATTGGTACACTCTATTACTTGAATAAGAGACGTCTTGAACACTGGGATGGTGAACGGTCTTTGGATGAACAGTCCGATGCCTTCAATCAATACCATGACGCCCTAAAAGAGGCATTGCAACGCATGCACGAGGACGCTACCCGGATTGTCAATGCTGATGCTGGCGAGAGCCAAACTGACTCTGCGGCTGATTATGAAAGCGAGAGCACTGCGGCTGAATATCTATCGAAGAGCGCACAAACCAAGCGTAACAAAGTATTCAAAAGCCTGCTCAATCATTGGGCTGGTCTGATTTTATTTGTGTAGAATCCTCACGTCCCCATGGACAACAATCTGGGCGAGCAGTCAATCCGTCATCCGGTTGTCGGCCGTAAAAACTACTATGGTTCGGGAAGTATCCAGAGTGCACTATTGACCGCTACACTGTTCGCCATTATACAAACCTTGGGACTTTGGGGCATCAATCCACGTTGCTGGTTGATGCTGTTTCTCAATGCCTGCGCTGAAAATGGCGGCAAAACACCGGAAAATATCGATCCCTTTCTTCCCAGCAATTCTAAATGTGGAGTGTCCAACCCGGCAGGCGATTCATTTGAGTAGATAGTAACATATAAATAATTTGTAGACAGGACACGGGAACAAGCGTATAAGACTCTGGGAAATAACAACTTTTTTCCAGAGACTATGAGCTACCCATTTCGACCCACCCTGAAGAAATTCACGTTCGACCAGATTGTAAGTACCCTGCAAGACGCCTGTAAAGCCTTCCCGGATAACCGAACCGGTAGCAATACCGTTTATTCGATGGCAGATGCCGGCTTAGGCGCGTTCTCGGTGTTCTTCATGCAAAGCCCGTCTTTCCTGGATTTCCAGAGGACGATGGCGCTTGCAATAGGCGGCAGCAACGCCCAAACATTGTTTAAACTGTTAAACATTCCGAGTGACAATCAAATTCGGAACCTGTTGGGCGGGGTCCCACCCAGCGCCATTTTTCCGGTCTTCTCCGACATTCTGGATGGCCTCAAAGCGCTGGGCTATCTGGATAGTTATCGCGCTATTAACGACACTCTATTGGTGGCCATGGATGGCACGGATTACTTTTCGTCCAAGAAGCTGAAGTGTAAGAATTGCAAGGTCACGAACCACCGGAATGGGTCGACCACATACGCCCACACAGTGATTACTCCGGTGATTGTGGCACCGGGAAGCAATAGAGTTTTCCCCCTGGAGCCGGAGTTCATCGCACCCCAGGATGGGCACGACAAACAAGATTGCGAGAATGCCGGGGCCAAGCGTTGGTTGCTGGAATTCGGTCCCCGCTATCGGGATTGGGGCATCACCCTATTAGGCGATGACCTGTACTGCAAACAGCCGGTATGTGGGGCTATCCTCGCGCAAGGTATGAACTTTATTCTGGTCTGTAAGCCCGATTCCCACACCACGCTTTACAAATCGATAGAGGCGCGGGAGGTCATGGAGGGTATCAACACCGTTACCGTCACCCGTCGCCAAGGTAAGCGAGTCGAAATCGATACCTATCGCTTTTGCAATCAGGTTCCACGGCGTGATAGCGAAGATGCATTCAACGTGAATTGGTGTGAGTTAACCACCCGCAACGCGAACGGCGATATCCTCTGCCGGAATGGCTTTGCCACGAATTATGAGATCACTGAACAGAATGTCGCGGACATAGTGCTCGCCGGGCGTACCCGTTGGAAAGTCGAGAATGAGAACAATAACACCCTGAAAACAAAAGGCTACCACCTGACTCATAATTTCGGGCACGGTAACGATGCCCTCTCCTCGGTATTGGCGACCCTGAATCTTTTAGCCTTTTTAATCCACACGGTGCTGGAATTGATGGATGTCAACTATCAACTGGTGCGCCAGAAGCTCGGTACCCGTATCAACTTTTTCAACGACATTCGGGCGCTCACCCGCTACCTGTGCTTCGATAATTGGAGTGTTTTAATGTCGTTTATGATGCGCCAGCTTGAGATCGAGGCGCCCGATACAAGTTGAAGCCCTGCTCCGGGCGGTTCTCAATTCATTCGATTAGGATCAAGCGTTTGATGTTGCCACACCACGCGTTACGGGCAAGTATTGCGCTTTTATTGGCTGTTTAGCCAAGCATCGTAAATGCCGTCCCAACCGGCGACGACCTCGGTGACACAAGCGCCGATGGGGGTATCGATGAATGCCTAATTCTCGTGTGAATACCCGAGTGAAATCGAAACCTTTGCCTGGTTGCTCGATTAGTTTGCCAAATTTAGAATTGCTGGGTTACGCCCCTTGAAAAGTTATGCATAATACTGTATTATTATATGCATAACTTACGGAGACACACATGAGAACTACTCTTGATTTACCAGAGAATTTACTTATTGAGGCAATGAAATTAACCCATACAAATACAAAAACTGGGGTCATTATTCGGGCATTAGAAGAGTTGGTTAGAAAATCAAAAATTTCTGATTTGAAAAAATATAAAGGGGAAATTGATATAGATATTAACTTAGATCAAATCAGAGATCGTCATTAGTGCAGGTTTTAGTAGATACATCAATCTGGATTGATTACTTTCGTGGTAATGGCGATTCTAAAAATTTAGATTTAATAATAGATGAAAACCTTATCGTTATCAATGAGATTGTGGCGGCGGAATTAGAACCTTTTCTAAAGATAAAAAAGCAGACGAAAGTAATCGAATTGTTACATGAAATAAAAAAAACACCACTAGATATTAACTGGAAAGAAGTTATTGAATTCCAAGTAAAATGTTTGGAGAGTGGTGCAAATGGGGTAGGAATTCCTGATTTGATTATTGCCCAGAATGCGAAGCAGAATGGTAGTAAAATCTATTCATTGGATAAACACTTTCGTTTATTAAAGCAGGTCTTGAGCGTTGATTTGTACAAGTAAAGGCTAACAAAAAGTTGCAGCTAACCACTGGCAGCGCCACTCAATTCCAGAGGTCAATTTTATATCAAAGTCAGTTGCACTGGCAGAGTTCATCGTATACTTGCCAGTGTCAGCTGAACTTAGCGTTATGCTCCAGACTCCAAATTCAACGCATACGAAATTGCATGCTGAATCTTTATCAATGTATCTTTTGGAACCTGGCCAAGTTTTCGCTCAAGTCGCACCGTAGGAACAGAACCAATACCTTGTACATTTGCGACAGATGTGTGATTGAGGAACCTAAGTTTTGGTAGTACAACCTCGTACAAGCTTCCTCGGTGCTGAGTTGTTAAAGGCACGTAGACTATCAAGGAACGAGGAGGATCAGGATCAAAGCGGGATACAACCACGACCGGTCGGGTTTTTGCCGCCAATCCTAAATCGACAAGCGAGACTTCATCCGGACGAGGGTTCATCAAGTTAATCTAATACTTGTTGCTAAACATTGCGTGACCGCATGATATCTATCACATCGTCGTTCGCCAAGTCGATCAGTTCAACGACTCTTTGCTTCACAACTTCAGCTATATCCGGTTTCCACTCCCGCAATTTCGAATCAAGTTTTTCTGCTAATCTATCCATTCAAATTTTTTTGGGTTGTGTAGGAAATGAAAAGCATAACAAAAAAATCAAGCGGACGCATGACAGCTGAGCCATTCGCAATGTATCGAATACGCTGCTGTCGCTATGATGAAAACTATTTCAAGTTAACATGACATTTACCCATTATCGCCCGAAAATAGACAGCTTCGCGAAAATATGGATCGTCAAATAAGATCAACGTGGTTTGGAGTGGGTGGCGTACGTCGAAGGCTGCCACTCACCTTTTGCGGTCTTGCGGATGCTACCGAAATTTGAATGAACGCAGTGAACAAGCGCCACCGATTCTAAACCATGACGTCGGATACCCCTCTAAACCCCGCCATCGGTCCTGTCTTACAGAGCTCGGCAGTCGTGAGTTAACAGCGAGAAAAGCGGGGCAAAACTACCCTCTCCATCGTAGTATGTTTGATGAAAAATTTTGAAGATCGCAGAGAATTAGAGCATAGAACGCCTCATTCAGTTTAATCGTCATCTATTTCATCGGAAACAGCCATCAAGCGGGCACGGATCTGTTGAATCATGCCATTTTCCTCAAGTCGAAAGAATTGTTTGAGGAACAATGGCGCTAAAATTTGCTTGACGGTTTTCTCCGATGGCAAATCACGCGATTGAGTGCGAAGATAAAGCGAGTGCTCAGACCAAATCGTATCTTGATACTGGAGCGCAATCAATTGCATTAACCCCAAGGCAATGGAGGCACAGAGCACGAAGATTTCATAGGCTCGCCAGCACGCTTGAACGGTATGAATATCCTGGGGCTGTGGGGCTTTGAGAAGACGATTGGAAAAGGGGCGTCTAGAATGTTTTGGCAATTTTTTAGTCCAAAAACGAAATTTAAAGGCGCCGATCACATGCTTTAACATCGCGAACATGATTTCAATGCGGGTTCTAGCACAATACAGTTCAACGGCATCAATGGCTGACAGCGTTAAATCGGAACTCATTAGAACCATTGGGCCTTTTGAGGTGACGGCGAGAATAAATAACACCTGATCAGCGATGGGCCGCCATAACAGTGTAAGCGTCATAACCCGGATGGATTCGGTTTTACCGTAGACTTGACAGGTCACCGTCTCAAACAAATGAAGGTGGTCGAAGCATTCTCTTAAACACACTTTCTCGCCATAGAGCGGCTGAGGTCCGGGTCGAGAGGCGGGTTTCGGTGGCGCGGGGAAATAACCCACATAGCTATTCTTGGCTTTGACCAGCACCTCAACCCACCGCGCCTGATGCTGGATTGAATAATAGTGGCAAGCTCGAAATACGCCCCCGGTTGAAAAAAAGGCATCCAACACCAAATAACACAGACAGTGATTCGTCACCGCAAAATGAATCGCCATGGCCACCAAGCGGTCGGTGAGCTTGATCCGACATGGATTATCGCGCTCGTCGTTCAACCCTAAATGAGCCCATCCCTGATGAATTTGAAGCTGCAAAGGACAACAAAAACAAGCGGATAACGACCCGATCAAGATGCCAATGCTGCCCCAACATTGGGCCCGAAAATAGCCGGGTTTCGTTTGCGTCTCCGATGACTCGTGCATCGATACCACGCCGGGCATCTTGCGTCCATCTTTGATCACCGCGGTATGGTCACCCAGAAGTATCGCTCGTCCAGCTACTTCAACGGATTTTCCTTGGCGATTCACAAAATCTTGCCAAGCATCGAGCAACGCCCCATAGACATACGCTTTGGATCTAAAAAAACGGAGCAAGCGGTAATAACCAAGTTCATCTAATAGCCAGAAACGACACAACGACGTCACGCCGATCATTTCTCCTGCCCCCATAAATCCAATCACAATGGCGCAGAACAACAACCAAGTACTCGATCTGGAAAAAACGCTTTGAAAGCTTTCTAAACTCTGAGAAATATACTGTTGCACGGGGTCTCCTCCTTCCATCTGTACTTCTACAAAGAAAAGAAGGATCCGTGTTTTTTTAGCAAATGTCTAGTCGTAATTATCGATTTCTATTTTCTACACTACTCATCTTTTATGAACACCAGTGGGCAATCTTAAAGCGCAGAGCTATCAATGGGTGATAAGACTTTCTTCCGTTGGTCGAGGTGACACATCGAAAAAATGAATTCAGGGCCTGAATAGTTACGTCAAATCGGATAGAACTCGTGACTGACGAGTTACAGAGTGACAGCGGAGGGTTGCCCGACCAAGGCTTGTTTAAAGTGGGGAGTAGCTATTGAAGAGAATAGCCGCGCTAGTCGATGGCAAAACCTTTGAAATCAATCGCGGCGGAAACGCGCAGTGCTGGGACAGCGCGGAGCCTACAAAAGCCGATTAGAGCAAACCTTTCAGACAAAAACGAGGACAGCTTAATTTTAGCGGTATTCGCTGAAAAATATATCCATCCCGGTTTTCAAGGCAATGGCTGAAGCTACTATTTTTTTGATCCCCGTGAAACCAACATCTTAGACCCTGCTATCCGCATTGAAGTCACGGATTCAGGTTTAACTCTCGAATCGGCTCTTTCACATCCGGATCTGAAAATAAGGAATTCGTTTATGGGTGAAAATAGCACACATAGGTTCTTCATGTATCCAAGGTCCATAAACCGTCAACGGTTAACTGTTCAGATTGCCCTGAAATTCGTCAGTTCAAGACGAAAAATGTGAGTTTACAAGTGTAAATGATCATTTATTACTCCACGCATTCATGCGTTCCGCCCTTCGGGCCAGACTTCGTCTGTTCAAAAATGCTCCAGTCGTTTTTGTAACGCGGAAATGGCGGATTTCAGGAGTGAGCTGAATAGTTACACCTAATCCTCATGGGGTTTATAAGCATCAACTAGCTCCTTCTGTGTCCCGGGCGGCACCGGCTCATAATGGCTGAATTCCATGGTGTAACTGCCTTCACCCCCGGTCATGGATTTCAACGTGGATTGATAGCTATTCAATTCGCTTAGCGGAACCTGGCCCGAGATTGCTATATTTCCGGAAGACCGGGTTGAAGTGCCGCTGATTCGTCCACGTTTCCCGGCTAGGTCGCCGGTAATATCGCCCATGCACTGATTGGGCGCCGTGATCTGAATATTAACAACGGGTTCCAAAATAATAGGCTTGGCTTTGGCGATCGCCTCCAAAAACGCTTTTTTGCCCGCAGCTACGAACGCAATTTCTTTAGAGTCGACAGCGTGGTACTTACCGTCGTATACGGTAACTCGAATATCTTGAATGGGATGACCGGCGATGGCGCCAGCATCGATAACCTGTTTTACACCTTTTTCTACCGCGGGAACAAATTGGCCCGGAATTACCCCGCCGACGATTTTGTTAACGAATTCAAAACCGGCGCCGCGTTCGAGGGGTTCCACTCTCAGAAACACTTCACCAAACTGACCCGCGCCACCAGTCTGTTTTTTATGCCGGGAGTGTCCTTCGGTGGAAATACTGATAGTTTCTTTGTACGCAATACTGGGTGGATGGGTTTTAACTTCCACGTTGTATCGCTCTTTCATAGTTTCTAATACGACGCGCAAATGCAGTTCCCCCATTCCCCGGATCACCGTTTCATTCGCGATGCTATTGTGTTCGATTCGGATAGTCGGGTCTTCCGTCGCTAATTTATGAAGCGCATCCGAGAGTTTCTGTTCGTCACCCCGTCGTACCGTCTCTACGGCAATACCCAGCATGGGAGGTGTGCATTCCATCGGACGCAGATGGAAATAATCTTCGTCATGGGAATCGTGAAGAACCGCGTCGTAATGAATTTCCTCTACCTTGGCCACCGCGCAGATATCGCCGGGTATGGCTTGAGGGATTTCAGTGTGGCCCTTTCCTTGTAACCGAAGCAGATGCGTGGTTTTGAATGGTTTTCTACCATCCCCAATATACAGTTGGGTATTATTGGTGACGATTCCTTGGTGGACACGAAAAATCCCCAATTTACCCCGGTAAGGATCGACATTGACCTTGAAAACATGAGCAACCGCATGGCGATTCTGGTCGGGGACAACATCAATTTCCTTGGCGTCGCTTCCCTCTCCCAGGAGAAATTGTGGGGGATTTCCTTCGCTTGGGTTGGGCATAAGTCGATCGAAAACGTCCAGCAATTCGGGGATTCCGGCCGCTGTTCGGGCGGAAACAAAGCAAACGGGAATCAAGTGACCTTCACGCAGCGCCTTTTCAAAAGGGTCGTGCAATTGTTGTGGGTCGAGTTCGTCTCCTTGTTCCAGATAAATCTCCATGAGGTCTTCGTCCACTTCGACCACCTGATCAATAAGGTTGGTGTGCGCCTCCGCGACGGAAGAAATGTCGGTTGCATCCGATGATGGATTAAAAAAACAGTCAGTGACGGCTGTTCCATTTTCGGCGGGCAGATTTATTGGGAGACATTCACCTCCAAAACTTTCTTGAATTTGACTTAACAGTGCTCCCAAATCGATATCGGGAGAATCGATTTTGTTAATGATGATCAATCGGCACAACTGACGATTGGACGCGCATTCCATGGCGCGTTGGGAAATCATTTCGATTCCGGTTTGAGCATTAATGACGACGCCCACGGTTTCGACCGCGGTCATGACGTTAATCGACCTGGCGAATAAATCAGGATATCCGGGGGTATCGATTAGGGTGATGTGCTTGCCTTGATATTCTAGATGGCAAAGGGCGGCGTCCAAGGAGTGGCCCAGGGTTTTTTCTTGGGGATCGAAGTCACAAACCATGGTCCCGCGCTCAAGGCTGCCTCGACTGCTGATAGCCCCGCTTTGTAACAATAAAGTTTCCACTAATTCGGTCTTCCCACAACCCGCATGCCCAACCAAGGCAATATTACGAATGTCTTCAGATGTGTAATTATTCATCTAACCCCTCCTCGTAGTTTTTGTTATGTGGACTGGTTTCGAAGTATTACTTTACCTCAAAACTACTCAGGTTGACTATTAATGAGAGTGAAGATTGACAGTGATAACGAGGTCTGGCGATTTATGGAGGATTTTGGTTAGACATTATCGATTAGTTGAATGGTTATTCGCGTTCAAATAGATCGGGAGTCAAATGTGGTGTAATAGCGTTTAAAATGAGTTGATGTATTTTTGGATTGCCGGCAATGATATTTCCCTCGGATAAAAACGCCTCGCCGTTCCTAAAGTCGGACACTATCCCACCGGCTTCGGTGATTAATAGTATGCCCGCGGCCACATCCCATTCCCGAAGCCCGATTTCCCAAAAACCATCAAGCCTTCCGTCCGCGACATAGGCAAGGTCTAAGGCGGCCGAGCCCGCGCGCCTCACACCCGCGGCGCCAGTGAAAATACTTCTGAACATCGCCAAATAGGTATCGAGGAATTGTTGTTTTTTAAATGGGAACCCGGTTCCGAGCAGCGCGCCTTTTAAAAAGATTTGGTTGGTAACGCGCATGCGCCGGTTGTTCATCCTGGCGCCGGATCCACGGGTAGCGGTGAACATCTCCTGCCGCAGTGGATCGAAGATCACGGCGTGTTCGAGCACGTCTTTATGCTTAACCGCGATGGACACTGCAAACTGTGGGAAACCGTGTAAAAAGTTAGTGGTGCCATCCAATGGGTCGATGATCCACATGTCATCGGATCCACGCTGTAGACCACTTTCTTCCGCTAGAATGGAATGATCCGGATAAGCCTTTTTAATGATGTGGATGATTTCCTGTTCGGCCCGGTAGTCGACTTCGCTGACGAAATCGTTTGCCCCCTTCTCACTCACTCTTAGGCTATCCACCTTATCCAGCGAACGCGTAATGACTTCACCGGCGCGCCGGGCTGCCCGTGTGGCGATATTAAGCATTGGATGCATGGAGGAGTCCCTGGATCGAGGAAAACCGAAAAGTATACCAGATATCTGATAGAATTTCCGGCTTTAACACGGACGAGTCTTTCATTGCTGTCAAACCTAAGAATTGTTTTGGTTGAAACAAGCCATCCCGGGAATATCGGAGCGGTAGCTCGAGCTATGAAAAATATGGGGTTAAGCAATCTTTACCTGGTTTCGCCCAAAAAATTTCCCAGTGCGGAAGCGACTGTACGAGCTTCGGGGGCGGATGATATCCTGTGCTCGGCCCGAATTTGTCGAACCCTAGACGAAGCTATCGATGATTGCAGCTTGGTGATTGGCGCCAGTGCCCGTTCACGCACCATTGCTTGGCCCGAGATGGCGCCTGACGCCGGTGCTGAATTAATTGTGAATAGTCTTGCCAATACTCACAATGCGTTGTTATTCGGTAGAGAAAACTCCGGGCTTAGCAATGAAGAATTGGATCGTTGTCATTATTTGCTGAAGATTCCCACCAATCCGAATTTCAGTTCATTGAACCTGGCCTCGGCGGTTCTTGTCGTAGCTTATGAGTTGTCTCGTTGTGTCGAGAAACCGCGAGGCATGGCAGGTTCCGAACCACTCTACGCCACGGCGGGGCAAATTGAATCTTTTTTTCAACACTTATACCAAACCCTGTGTGAACTCAAATTCGTACACCCGGATCGCTCGCGTTCAATAATGCGGCGGCTACGCAGACTGTTTAACAGGACCCGACTTGAAAAAAAGGAAATTGATATTTTACGGGGTGTACTGAGTGCCGCTCAGGGCAGGAAAAATCGAGATCGAGAAATTAAGTAAGGAATAAGGCATACATATGTATAATCGGATAAAAGAAGATATAGATTGCGTATTCGAACGCGATCCGGCGGCACGGACGGTATTTGAAGTTATCACGACTTACCCTGGGTTTCACGCCATCATGATTCATCGCGTGAGCCATTATTTCTGGGTCAATGGGTTTAGATGGCTCGGACGGTTTATCTCGCATGTCTCGCGCTGGATGACCGGTATAGAGATCCATCCGGGAGCCCGTATTGGACGGCGGTTTTTTATCGACCATGGGATGGGTATCGTGATCGGTGAGACATCGATCATCGGCGATGATTGTACGCTTTACCACGGCGTGACTTTAGGTGGAACAACCTGGCAAAAAGGCAAGCGGCATCCTACATTGAACACAGGGGTAGTGGTCGGTGCGGGCGCTAAAATACTGGGCCCTATTACCATCGGGGATAATGCCAGAATCGGCTCCAACACGGTGGTATTAAAGGATGTCTCCAAGGATGCAACCGTGGTGGGGATTCCGGGGCATGTGATAAGTTCAGCAAAGCAGGGCGCCAGTGCGCGAAGTAAATTTGCTTCAAAGATCGGATTCGACGCCTACGGTGCAACGGTGGATATGCCCGATCCGGTTGCCAATGCGATCAATAAAATGCTGGATCATATCCGGCTAATGGATTGCCAGCTTGAATCACTAAAACAGGTCCTTCAGGAAAATGGAATCGATCTCAAAAACAATCCTATACCTGAAATGGATTGTTCTAAAATCGAGTCTGGAGAAGAAAGCTAACAAATTGACGCGATAGATCGGGAAGGTTAGATTGAATCGATTTAAGTTTCGCGTAAATACGGGCAGCGATGTTGGCTGTCGTAGGAAAAACAATGAAGACCGTATTTTTTATGTTTGTCCATCTGACGTAAATATTCTGAATCAAAAGGGATTGTTAGCGATTGTCGCCGATGGTATGGGTGGACATCAGGCTGGCGAAATCGCAAGCCAAATGGCGGTCGACGAGATTAGCAAGTGCTATTACCAAGAGCGATTGTCGGTGGACGTAGCCTTGAAAAACGCTTTTCATACCGCCAATCAAACGATACATTCGGCTTCGCTCACGCGATCCGATTTAGCCGGTATGGGTACGACCGGTACTGGATTGGCGATTATCGGAAATCGGTTGTGGTCCGCCCATGTCGGCGATAGCCGCCTTTATCGAGTGCGGAAGGGTAAAATTGAATTGTTAACCGAAGATCATACGCTTGTTCGAGAATGGGTTGTAGCGGGGCTGATTAACGAGGAAGAAGCCCGGCGCCATCCCAGAAAAAACATCATTACCCGTTCTTTGGGAACACGCCCGACGGTGGATGTCGATATCAATGGTCCCCTTGAGGTAGAAGCCAATGATCGCTATATTTTGTGTTCCGATGGACTCTATGATCTGGTTAATGATGAAGAAATAGAAAGGGCCGCAACAGGTTTGTCTATCGAGCAAATCCCAGAGCAACTTATCGCCTTAGCTAAGGACCGTGGAGGTTTTGACAATATTTCCGTTATAGTAGTTGGGTGTGAAGAATAATTAGGTCGTCGATTTGGTAATATCCACATGGACCTTGAGTTTTTGCCCGGGCCTAAGATACTTTCCGATCCTTTGGTTATTCCATCGACGAAGATCCGCGATTTTGACCTTAAAACGGCGGGATATTAAATACAATGAATCCCCTCTGCGGACGGTGTAGTTTATGGTGCGGAAAGGGTCTATGGGATTGATTACCGGGTTTGATTGTTGGGTCCATATGGTGAGCTTTTTTCCGGGCCGCAGGATATCCCGTGGCGCCATGTTGTTCCATTTCGCTAGTTTCCTCATGCTCACCGAATGTTTTCGGGAAATCGTCCAAAACGAATCGCCGGATCTAACCTTGTAAACAATTTTCCGTCCACTCCCGTTTCGGGACGCGGCCAGCAGGTTCTGGTAATAAGCGGGGTTTAATTTTGCAAGAGGCACCAACAAATGTTTTCCAGCGCGGATAAAGTGCCCACGGATATTGTTTATTTGCCGTAACGCGGACGATGTTGTTCCATATTTTTTTGAAATATGACCTAGGGTCTCTCCTTTTCGGATCTTGTGCCGGGTCCATTTTAACCGGTCCTTTTCGTCCAGTTTAGCCAGGTTGGCTTTAAATACATTAGCTTTCTCTTCCGGCACCAACAGGATATGCGGTCCCTTCGGGGCCGTGGCCCAGCGGTTAAAGCCCGGGTTTAAGTGAAATAGATCTTCGGCTTTTGTATCGGCAAGATCGGCCGCAACACCCAAATCCAATTGAGACCCAATATCGACTGCCTCAAAAACAGGTTCATTGCGAATATCGCGCAACGCGATTCCATAATATTCCGCATTCCGAAAGACCTCTGCTACAGCAAGCAGGCGGGGCACATAGGAGCGGGTTTCTCGAGGTAATTTTAGATGCCAAAAATCGGTGGGTTTGTGTTTTTTCTTATTTTTTCGAATTGCTTTCGCAACCCTGCCCTCGCCGGAATTGTATGCAGCAAGGGCTAGTAACCAATCGTTATCGAATTGTTTATTTAATCGATTTAAATAACTCATTGCCGCCCGGGTAGACGCGTATACGTCCCTTCGTCCATCGTACCGCCAATTCCGCTTGAGTCCGAAACGTTTAGCGGTGCCGGGTATGAACTGCCATATACCAACCGCGCTTCCGTGGGAATAGGCATAGGGGCGGAAAGCGCTTTCGATAACCGGGAGTAAAGCTATTTCACCGGGTATGTTATTCTGTCCTATTTGCTCAATGATGTCGTACAGGTAGGGTTCGGCACGTTTTTGGACTCTGGCCAAGTGCTCGGGATGTTTGGCAAACCATCTGATTTCAACGTCGATTTTGGGATGACTGATTTGGGGTAGGGCGTATAGGGAAAAAAGGCGATTCCACAAATTCGAATATTCTTCGATTTCCAGTGGATTTTGATTTTTACCTGGCTCATCCAGCCGATCGATCCTAAGACCTAGGCTATCTACAATGAACTGATTTTCTTTTATAAGAGAATGACTTTGAGTCGATTCTGATGCAATCGTTTGATTCCTTCGGTCATCCGGGTGCTGAATCTTTGTGTTTGCGGTGGAGGTGTCCTGGAGTACACTGCTGTTTTGGACGCATGCCGTCAAAACAAATAGCGCTAGCAAAATTATGCCGATACGAATTCGGTATACGATAGTCATACGAAAAATGCGTTTTTATTGAGAATACTAGGAAGTCTAGAAGATTGATGTCATCAAGGCTATGAACGGGGACAAAAATTGTAAAAAATTTATCGACCGGCGGGCAGCGTTTTGTGATTGGTATAAGACACCGAGAGGACGAGCCCTATTGAAAATAGAAGCGAAATTCCTCTCCCATTTTATGCGGATATCGTATAATCAGCTGATATTACAGGTCGGTTGTTTGGGTTGGGAGAATCAGTTTTTAGACCAGGATTTGTTTTCCAACATTATCGTTTTTGATCGAAAAACAGGTTTTCAGGAAAACGTCGCCAGGGTACTCGGTAAAATCGATGAAATTCCAATTTCCAGCGAGAGTGTCGATATTGTAATCATGCCGCATACCCTGGAGTTTGAACCCGATCAACATCAAGTGTTGCGAGAGGTGGAAAGGGTGCTTAAACCGGAAGGGAAATTGTTATTGCTGGGATTCAATCCTCATAGCATCTATGGTTTGCTGCATTATTTGCCCTGGCAACGAAAAAAATTACCTTGGTGCGGGCATTTCCTCAGTCGTTCCAGAATAATCGATTGGCTCCGCTTGTTGCATTTCGAGACCGAGGCAAGCATGGAGTTTTATACCAAATTGGGTGCTATTCAAACCCATATATTCAAAAGTAAATATTTGTCGGTTTTTTCATTGGCCTATGCGGTCAAAGCTATAAAACGACGGTATACCTTAGTTCCGTTGAAACCATTATGGGTGGCTAAACCCCGGTTTGGCGCCACGAGCGTTGTCGGGACTTCATCCAGGGTTTACTCTGATGAGTGAGCGAGTCACCATTTATACCGACGGAGGTTGCCGTGGAAATCCTGGCGTAGGCGGTTGGGGCGCGGTATTGATGTTCAAGGATACGGAAAAGGAAATTTATGGCGGGGAAAAAAATACGACCAATAACCGCATGGAAATGACCGCGGCCATTAAGGCTCTCGCCGCGTTGAAAAAACCCTGTAAGATTGATTTGTATACCGATTCCCAATATCTGAAGAAGGGGATTACCGAATGGATCGAAAATTGGAAACGGCGAGGCTGGAAAACCAGCGGCCGGACCCCCGTAAAAAATGCCGATCTTTGGCAAATGTTGGATGACGCTACCACTAAACACGATATTAATTGGCTTTGGGTCAAGGGGCACGGGGAAAATCCGGGGAATGAAAAAGCAGATGCATTGGCGAATCAAGCCATGGATGAGATGTAACTATTCAGCTCACGCTTGATTAGTTCCATAATTGCGTTGAAAGTGTTTATTTACACCTGTAAACCGTGCCCTTTCGGCTTGTTCTGAAGCAAATCAGGGGCAATCTGAATAGTTACGATGAGAGATTCTAATAAAAAGTATGCGCCAGATAATACTTGATACGGAAACAACCGGTTTAGATCCGCAACAAGGCCACCGAATCATCGAAATTGGATGTATCGAACTGAATAACAGAAGACTGACCGACAATCGATTTCATGTTTATTTGAACCCAGAGCGTGAGATCGACGAAAACGCTCTTGAGGTTCATGGTTTAAGTGAGGAGTTCCTAAGGGATAAACCGTTGTTCAGAGATATTGTGGACGATTTCATGAATTTCATTAAAGAAACGGAAGTGATTATCCATAACGCCCCCTTCGATGTGGGTTTCATCAACCACGAATTAGATTTGCTCGGTGGTTCGTACGAATCTATGGAACACCATTGTCGCATCGAAGATTCGCTGGTTATAGCCAGAAAGAAACATCCGCGCCAGCGAAACAGCCTTGACGCGCTTTGTAAACGTTACGATATCGACAACAGTCGTAGAGAATTGCACGGCGCTTTGTTGGATGCCGAAATCCTGGCGGATGTTTATTTGAGTATGACCGGAGGTCAAATTTCCTTACAGTTCGATGACGAAGAAGACCGGGAACACGTGGATTCGATTGTTCCTCTCAAACTGGAGGATCGGCCACCACTGGTGGTCGTCCGTTGTAGTGAAGAAGAAATAGTGGCCCACGAAAACAGACTTGCCGGAATCGACCAGGCCAGTGGCGGTACATGTCTTTGGAAACATTAACGGACAGCCTCCTAGTGCCGCCGCGATTTTCTGACAGGCATCTGAAAAACTCCCGCAAAAACCAAAAATTATTGTAGATCGGCGGAATGAATTGGGTTACTCTGTCACGGTTTTTTTTGGAGAGGTGGCTGAGTGGTCGAAAGCGGCGGTCTTGAAAACCGTTGAGGGTTTGTAGCCCTCCCAGGGTTCGAATCCCTGCCTCTCCGCCAAAATATACATCATCGAATAAGATCAGCGTGGCTTGGAGTGGGTCGCGTACTTCGAAGGTGGGCACCCACCTTTACACGTTGAATTCTTTAATTCGACATCTTGCGGCCTTACGGATGCTGCCGAAGTTCGAGTGAACGCAGTGAACCATTAAAAAGGTTTTATAGTGGCAAGGAGAACGATTGCGAAAAGAAAAAACACTGGGATTTCATTGATCCATCGGTAGAAGACGTGGCTATGCCGATTTCGCTCATGCTTAAAATCGGCAGTCCATTTCCCACAGAAAATGTGATAGACCACCAACAGGATGAGCAATCCCAATTTGGCATGTAACCAACCACTTTGACCGTATAAATCCCAAGCGTAATCGCCCAACATACAGATTCCGAAGACCCCCGTCAGTATCATTCCCGGCGTCATAATGCCGAAATAGAGCTTGCGTTCCATAATTTTAAAGCGTTCCAGGCTGGGTTGATCGCTGCTGAGGCTGTGGTAAACGAATAGTCGAGGCAGGTAAAAAAGGCCCGCGAACCAGGTGACCATGAAAATTAAATGAAAGGCTTTTAACCAGAGCACGATGCGTTAAATGATTAGTAGTTTGGGGTTAATTCGATTGACCGGGCTCTGTTTTCGGTTGTTCTTTATTTGGCGTATAGGTATCACAAAGTGCTCTGTAAAGCGGTACCTGGCAGATCAATTTCGAAGCGCCCGCGGCGATAAATGCCGTGGCCATGAGCGGTATGGAAAACTCATGGGCATCGGTAATTTCCATGATCAATACAAACGAGGTAATAGGGGACTGTAACATTCCGGAAAAATAGCCTGCCATGGCGAGTAAAACCATTGCGGTGGGAGGTGCGATTGGAAACCAATCGGCCAAGTTAGCGCCGAGCCCGGCACTTATCGAGAGGGATGGGACAAATATTCCTGAAGGAATCCCACTGAAGGCGGTTGCAATAGTAGCGATCATTTTCAGGAGCGGATAAAAAGGGTTTATTCCACTGGGATCGTTGAGAATCTCCTTGGTTTCCTGATATCCCGTGCCTAAAGTAACACCGCCGGATAAAGTAGCGGTCACTGCAATGACCAGCCCGCAAATGAAAGCTATTTTTACGATCGGGAAGCGGGCATCTGAAAGTGCTTTACCGCCTTCGATAATTATGGTGCTGAACAGCCCCCCTACAAGCCCAGCGATAATTCCGCACAGAGGGACCGCCATCCAGCTAAGTCCCCACGGCAAGACAAGCGAACGATCATAAAAAAAAATGTAGGTATTCAAAAATGCGTAGGTGGTAATTCCGGAAAATATAATCGCCGTTAAAACCAAGCTGCTTATTTGCTCTTCTAAAGCCCTCCCCAGTTCCTCAATCGCGAATACTATGCCGGTGAGTGGAGCGCTGAACATTGCGGCGAATCCAGCTGCGCTGCCGGCAAGTATCAATCCCTTTTCAAGATAATGGGCTGGAAACCGCACCGCTTTTCCAAGTGACGCCATGATTGAGGCGCCTATTTGAACCGATGGCCCACCGAGGCCTACGGATGCACCCGAGAACAGGCCCATGATCGGGAGCAGTATTTTCCCAATGGCGATACGAATTGAAACCAAACGGCTTCTTTCCTCAAGTTTTTCATCGATCTCCAAGGCGGTTTTAACCTGCGGAATACCGCTATTCTCGGATCCTGGAAAAAAACGGTACGTTATCCATGCGGTTAAAGCCAGCCCTATCGGTGCGAGAAGAAAACTAAACCAGACCGAATGGTTATAGATATTCCTGGATATGGATCCCGACCATTCGCTAAGATTAATGAGAAGAACGATCACTATACCGATCAATACGGCGCCCGCCCAAAACACCAGCCGCTGCTTCCATATCGTAGCGGAGAACAATAAGTGGGGGGATGCGGTATTGATATTATCGTGAATCGATTGGGTAATCTTTTGTAAAGACTGTATTATTAAGATTCGAGCGTTGATGTCGATTTTGAGCGAGTTTTCAACTTGGCGCCGAATATCCCGAATCTTGTTTTTAAACAAACCGTAGGTTTCAAAGTAGTTCACGAAATGATCAATGTTGGCATAGTTGGGGGCACCGGGTATACCGGTGTTGAGTTGCTACGCATCCTTGCCCACCACCCTGAGGTTGCGATAAATGTAGTGACTTCCCGTTCTGACACAGGCATGGCGGTGAGCGAATTATACCCTAACTTGCGTGGTGCGGTTGATCGTGAATTTTGCGAACCCGACCTAAAAACGCTCATGGAATCAGAGTGTGACGTAGTTTTCTTTGCAACGCCTAATGGTACGGCTATGGGTATGGCGCCGATGTTATTGGATGCCGGTATACGAGTGATCGATCTATCGGCGGACTTCAGATTGAAGGATCCTAAGGTATGGGAAAAATGGTACGGCGAACCTCACCTGTGCCCGGAATTGTTGGAACAAGCTGTATACGGGCTACCGGAATCCAATCGTGAACGGATCGCAAGGGCTCGGTTAATCGCTTGTCCGGGTTGTTATCCTACAGCGGTACAATTGGGTTTTATGCCGATTTTGGAGGCCGGTTTGGTGGATACCGATCATCTTATTGCCGATGTCAAATCGGGGCTGAGCGGGGCGGGGCGTAAAGCCCAGGTTTCAGCGTTGATGAGCGAAGCTGGGGAGAGCTTTAGGGCCTATTCCGCATCCGGACACCGCCATTTGCCCGAAATTTGCCAGGAATTGGATAGATTTTCGCGCCAAACCGTCCGTTTGACATTTGTACCCCATCTTGTGCCTATGATTCGGGGTATTCATGCAACACTTTACACTTCCGTGCGGAATAACGATGTAGATATACAAGCGTTATTCGAGCAACGTTATGCAACCGAAGACTTCGTGGATGTGCTACCGGAAGGTTCCCACCCCAGTACTGGCAATGTTAAAGGCTCGAATCGTTGTCAAATTGCATTTCACCGCCCTCAAAATAGTGATGTCATCGTCGTACTATCGGTTATCGATAATTTGGTAAAAGGTGCGGCGGGGCAGGCGGTGCAATGTATGAATTTATCCTTTGGGTTTGATGAATCGTTAGGCTTAAACTCGATTGGGCTTTATCCATAAGTAACCGATAACCGTGAACAAATACCTAATTTGGAGATGAAAATTTGTTGTTGACGATTGGCCATAAACTCATTTTACAGCCCACCGTGGCGCGGCGGACCAGTAGGGTTTTAATTGTAATAGCCGTGATCCTGGCTTTTGCCGGTGGCTTATTCGTCGGTCGGTATTTTGTTGACAAGGCGGCCCAATCCGCGATTGACGAACGGAAAAAACTGTTAAGTGAAGTCGAGCGGATATCCCAAAGCGATACCAAGAAAGGCAAGGAAATCGCAATTCTTCAAAGCTCTAGTGAAATTGATAGATTAGCCGTTCAACATGCCCAAAATTCAATGGCTGAGCTACAGGATGAGTTGTCGGAGACACGCCAGGAACTTGCTTTTTATCGTCGAATAGTCTCCCCTGAAACCAAAGATAAGACCCTATTTATACAAGATTTTAAGATTATTGAGGGGGCGACGCCTCAATATCGGTTGGCGCTATCTCGTGGAATTGGGACAAAGGGGACGGTTAACGGGCAGGTTCGCATGGTTTTTAAGGGGCAAATGGCGGGTAAGGAAGCGGAATTGACATTGGCGGACATCGCTAAAGACGGCAATGGAAAGCTCACTTTCAAGTTTCGTCATTTTCGGTTGTTGATAGGATCCTTTGCATTTCCGGATGGTTTTGTCCCGGAAACGGTTAGTGTGCAAATTGTCCCCAAATCGAGACGTGCAAAAAACATCACCGGAAGTTGGAGTTGGATCGAGCTGACCGAGTCCAATGGCCCAGCGTTAGGGGGCTTGGTTTAAAAGGAAGATGAATACCTCCTTACAAGTGGCTAGATTTCTACCAAAAAGACAGCCTCCTAGGCTATCGATTGTCGTGATTTGGTCTACACTGCAATAATCGAATCCGAGAAAAGTTTCGGCTTTCTGGGTGCATTGATAGTTGTAACAGGCGCGAGTGTTTGGAGGGGGTGTTGGAATGTTTGGTAATAATAGTCGGAAAAAAAGAAGGAAAGTCAAATCTCTACCGTCATTGGACAAGGTACGGAAATACGGGGTGATATTGTTTTCTCGGGTGGTTTGCATATAGACGGAAAAATCAAGGGAAATATAAAGATACGGGGTGATCATCATACCGTTGTGTCATTGAGCGAAATCGGCATGATAGAAGGGGAGGTGAATGCTCCCTTAATTATTCTGAACAGTGAAGTGCATGGAAACGTGTATGCTACGGAACGAGTCGAATTAGCATCCAAGTCGAAGGTATTTGGTGACGTGACCTACAAACTCATCGAGATGTCCGAGGGCGCATCGGTTAACGGCCGGTTGGTCCATATGGAAGATCTGGATGCGGGTATACCGGTTAAGCAAGACACAAATTTAAGTAGGGAACAACAAGCTAAATCAAATTATGAAAAAAAGCCGCCGTTCCGCCATGACAAGCAAAAAAGCGAACGCGCCAAAGAGCTCAAAACAGAGCACGCTGTTACTACTTGACCTTAAATATCTCACTGGTTCATAATCTATCTTCTTTGCTATGAAATAGATGTAGGGTATGGGTATGGGTGAAAGTCGAGATGCGATTAACGTTACGGACAATGCAGCGAATAGGGTCAGTCAGATAATTGCCGAGGATGGCGATGAGAATTTGAATTTAAGGGTATATATCACCGGCGGAGGATGTTCGGGGTTCCAATACGGTTTTACTCTCGACAAGGAAATTCAAGAAGACGACACTCAAATAGAAAACGGCAACGTTACCGTGTTGGTCGATTCAATGAGTATCCAATATCTGACTGGGGCTGAAATCGACTACAAAGAAGATTTGTCCGGTGCGCAATTTATTATCCGTAACCCCAATGCCTCGACAACCTGCGGTTGCGGGTCATCTTTTTCGGTTTAACAAATGCGGGCTAGGAGGTTGTCCGAGAATAGAGACCGTACCGAGGAAAATAGCGTCAGATTTTGTTGCCTATTGATTTTTTCAAAAATTTCTTCACATCCCTGATTTCCTCACCGGTAGGAAATGTTTTCTCCCTTTTCGGGTGAGCTACCACCTGTGTTTTTCGAACACTCCAATCTTCCACAAAAAACTTTTTAAAGTTTTTGGATAATTGTTCATCTTTCCATTTCACCTCAATTAAATGATATGGCTGGTCGTCTTTTTGTACTAAAAAGTCAATTTCATATACATCCTTATTTCTGAGGTAAGACAAGTTGCAATCCTCTCCTAATACATCTTGTTTAAAATGAATTTCTTTTAACAAGGAGGTTGCTACTAGATTCTCCAACTTGATACCCTGGTCCCCTTTGACCATGGCATTGTCATAAAAGTAAAATTTAGGTTGTTTCAGTAAAGATCTGGCTATGTTTTTGTGATAGGGCATCAGACGAAAAATCACATAGAGGTTCTCCAACAGCTCCAACCAGGCCTTGATAGTTTTGGGACTTTTTTGTAAGTCATTGGCTAGTGCAAGAGCGGAAACGGGTGATCCGACTTTCGACCTTAACAGTTCAATCAAGGTTTCAATTCCTTGAATATCCCTGACGGCCGTTAAACTTAGCAAATCTTCCTTTAAAATAAGGTAGACATGAGATCGTTTCCAGCGATTGTAGTAAACTTTCTTACCATTTAAAAAGGGTTCTGGAAATCCACTGACTTCCATCAATCTTCGCAATATCTCATCTTCACTGAGATCCGTATACCGACAGGCTTCACCAAAAGTAATGGGATGCAAGCGAAACAAAAAGTGACGTCCCGCCAAAGAATCCCCCGTTTTACGAAACGCCGATAGTTTTGCACTGCCGGTAACGATCATCCGTGGGGGCAAACCCTCCACATCATAAATCCCTTTCAGCCAAGCTTTCCAGGCCGTCATCTTATGCAGTTCATCGAATATAATTAGTTGTCTTTGCCGGTCCCAGCTCTTTTCCTGAAGTAGCACCCGATGCTCGGCGAGGTCATAATTAAAATACTCATAGTCTGGATTCAACATACGGGATAAGGTGGTTTTACCACTTTGCCGTGGGCCCGTAATCAAAATAATTTTCCGATCCAGGTCAGTGCTAATGGGGTCAATTAGATCTCTTCGCATATTGCCTAATTTATAGGCAACCCCAAATTACTAGTCTTGTCCAATATGAAATGGCCCTGAACGGGAGCCGTGATTCCAACGTGAAACGGCCCTGTACCTGAGGAGTAATTTCTGCTCATGATGGTCACCTATGGTGATCTATATGAGTGACAAAAAGATAAAAACATTGGATGACGTCCGCATCTTTCTCGAAGGAACTGTGGAGGTTGAGTTTTCAATTACCAACAAGGAAGAGCGCTACCAGTGGATTCGGCGTACATTGGTCAAATTCAGTTATATCTCTTGCAGCAAGAACGGTAAGGGATTGATCATCCGCTATCTGGAGCAGGTGAGTGGCTATTCTCCACGGCAAGTGAAACGGCTGGTACAGCAATACAAAAAAACCGGATACATCAAGCGCCAACAGCGTACAGCATCGGGATTTGAACGCTTCTACCGCCCTGAGGACGCAGTGCTGTTAGCTGAGACCGACAAGCTCCATGGGACACTCTGCGGTGCAGCCACCAAGAAGATCTGTGAGCGGATGCTTTTGATCTATGAGGATTATCGCTATGAGCGCTTAGCAAAGATTTCGGTTGCCCATCTCTATAATCTTCGTCATTCTACGTGTTATCAACGACAGCGCCGCCAGTTTGATAAAACCGCTTCAAAACGCTCTCAGATAGGCGAGCGACGAAAACCCAATTCATAAGGTAAACCAGGCTTTCTACGGATCGACACAGTCCATCAGGGCGACCTGGATGGGATCAAAGGGGTTTACCATATCAATGCGGTTGATGAAGTCACGCAATTTGAATGTATATTCTCCGTAGAACGGATTACTGAGCGTTTCATGATTCCGGTCCTGGAGATGCTGATCGAAATCTTCCCTTTTGTCATCCTGGCATTTCACGCGGATAACGGTTCGGAATACATCAATCATACCGTGGCAAAACTGCTCGGAAAGCTCCATATTGACCTGACCAAATCACGCCCACGCCATTCCAACGACAATGCACTCGCCGAGTCCAAGAACGGAACCCTCATCCGCAAACATCTGGGGTACGACCATATCCCGGGGTACTGGGCGCCTCAACTTAATGAATTTCACAGAGAGTATTTCAACCCCTATATCAACTTCCATCGTCCTTGCTTTTTTCCTGTCCCAAAAGAAGACAACAAAGGAAAGGTGAAAAAGAGCTATCCCTACAAGTTAATGATGACACCCTACGAGAAGCTCAAATCATTACCTGATGCAAACCAATATCTCAAACTGGGGACCACCTTTAAAAAGCTGGATGCAATTGCCTTCTCAATCAGCGACAATGACGCAGTCAAACAGATGAATGAGGCCAAACGTAAACTTTTCAAAACCATCTTTGAGCAGGAGCGGAGTATTGCCTGATTTGCCTCTTCAGGTAGATTCTCTACCCCTCTGTTTCAGGGCCATTTATAGATTGGAATAGACTTAATACTCCATGAGCCATAATCAATCAAATCATAGTTTCAATAGGTTTCAGTGCCAGTATCAAGAGACGGGCTTGGTTATCGATCCTGGGCACGAAATTGGGTAGCGATCAATTTTTTTCAGGACTGATGGCCAAACCTCTTCCCAGCAACAGCGATGGCTAAAATCGTCATAAACTAGAAATTCCGCATTTTGCTGCCGTCTAATGATTGGACGCGTTAATTCCACCGGAATATTCCAATCTTTAGCCCCAACCATGTGCAGTTGAAAAATGTCGGGATTCAGGGGTGGACGGAGAGCAGGGTCAAGCGAGCCGATTAACGGCGTATATCTATGATATTGCGTCCAGGCCCCGACCGCGAGATTTCCGGCAATGGTCACGATACCGTGAATTTGAGGAAGATGCTCGGCAAGTAACATCGCCAATGTCCCACCACCGCTGTAGCCAATTAAAACCAAACGGCAAGCCTCGAGCTGGCCGAAAAGTGTTTTGAGCACTGAGGCCAAGCTGATTACAACACGTTTGGAATACCGTTCATCAGTCCATAGTGAAGGACTACATGGCTGCTCTTCGCTTTGCCCGTGGTAGCACGGACGCCCGAGATAAAGAGCAGGGCTTGGGTCGAGGTTCATGAGATCAAGAGCTAAAGTATTTCGCGGGGTTGGATTTGTTGCAATCCACCGGTTACCTAACCACGGACTACCGTCACCATCCAGATAAATGTGCAGATCTAAATGACTTTTAGCTTCCCCTTTTTTAAATATCACATGCAAAAACTCGGTTCCTTCCACAATACTATATTGGTATCCGAGTTCTTCAGCTGCGGTTGCAAAACGCTGCTCCGGGGAAGAACAAGCCGCAAAAACCAATGTGAGGCTAATCCAAAAAATCCAATCAAGAAATATCTTCAAAATATCCCACGATTTAATCTGAAATTACGACGTAAGTTCATAGATTTTATGACAGGTATAACTACTTTTCCAAACATCCAATTTGTAAATACGTTCTAAACTCATCGAATATATAGCTCATACCGGGACAGATAGTCTACCTAGAGCAAGACTTGAGTCATTGCGTTTTTGAATTTTAGGACATGCTATGGTGGTGTGATGCTTGAAAGAAGGGCGAATCAAGATGAAAGTTTACGCGCAAAAAAATTGGTTTTTTCCAGGATAATCATGGGTGGGTTGTGTATTGCTTTAGCCTGCATTTCTCACAACTTTCGTCGCGAGAGACCGCAAGGGTGCGTGGTGACAAGACGCGCGAAGGTTTGAGCGCGGAAGCATACTTGCAGTATGTTGAGCACCCAAATCGAGTGCAACGCAGTCAACGCGCGGCATTGTGGTTCCGTAGTAGAAAGCTTGTGAGAAATGCAAGCTAGCACTGTATCAGAGCAATTATGGTTCTCGAGCACCGATGACCAACCCCAATCCGATAAACAGAATCAAAAAAGCCAGGATCAACTCACCTAAACACAGTAATTTTGCCGGTAAACTGATTGGTACAATATCTCCGAATCCCACTGTTGCAAAGGTCACTAGGCTAAAATAAAAAAGATCGATGACCAATACCGTTGAATGCGCTATCTGAAAGTGAACCCCCGGCTACAATCGTTCCAGTGCGGTATAAAGAACACCCAAATTAGCAACTGAGGTGACTACAGCATCGATGACCTCAAGTAACGCATCGCCCTTTCCACGTTTCGCGACATATTCGAGTAATCCCTCAATATCGCTACTCCCAATATATCCGAAAATATAAATAATATAACCACCTAACACACCTAAAATAATGATCGTGCCGAGCAATAGAGAAATTAACGCCGCAGCTTTCCAAGGCATTGCAGCAATGGTAAGAGGTATCAGTGCGTAACAAATCAGTGATACTGTATGTAGCCCCTTGAGCCCATCGTTGCTGGGCTAACCTTTCTGGGATCGAAATCCAATTGTTAAAGAAAAAAAGGAATTTCAGCATGTCTTACTGGAAAACTGTTCAAGAATAGAAGTCACCACGAGGGGAAGTTGTTTTGAGGCCATTTTTCAATTAAGTGATGAAATACATTCTTGTATTTCACTTCGCGGGGGTTGCTTACGCGGTCCTAATTTGCGTTAGGGAAATGAGTGAGGCGAATACTTGCTGTATTTAACGACAAATCCGCCTTTCCGAAGTAGGCTTTCTATTCTTGGATAGCCGCTCCAGTGAGTATCGGGTTTTTCTAAATCGATTCCATGGTTTCTTTTCCATTTACTCAGATTGCGCAACTAAGACTGTTCTGATGCTTTCCAATTGACCGAGTAGCATTCCCGTTGATGTTTTAAAATCGGCTAAATATTGTTTTGCAATAGGCTTTGATTTTCGGAGTTTAATGGTCAAGGGATTTTTGTGGATACCGTTGACCCTAAATTCGTAATGCAGGTGCGGGCCAGTTGCCAAACCGGATTTTCCGACATAACCGATAATCTGTCCTTGTTTGACGCGGGCGCCGGTTTTGCGATTGCTATTGTATCGTGACAGATGGGCGTACAAGGTGCTATATTTTTCCGCGTGACGAATAATAACCGTTCGCCCGTAGCCACCTTTGCGGCCACGATACACGATTTTGCCGTCTCCCGTGGCTCGCACAGGGGTACCGGTGCGTGCGGCGTAATCAACGCCCTTGTGTGCACGGATTCGATTGAGAATGGGATGGCGGCGCCGTAAATTAAAGCGCGAACTGATACGGGCAAAATCTACCGGTGATCTTAAAAATGCTTTGCGGAGCGATTTGCCATCGGGCGAATAGTATTCTGAATGGCCGTCGGGTGTCGCGTAGCGTAGCGCCTGGTAGTTGATGCCGCGATTTTCAAATTCCGCCGCTAAAATCTCGCCGGTTTCGAAAAGTTCGCCGTTTAACAAAATCTTCTCATAGATGATCGTAAATTGGTCGCCTACCCGCAAACTGAGAGCGAAATCGATATCCCATGCAAAAATATTCGCCAGTTGCATGATAAGTTTGTTTGAAAGACCGGCTTTTTTGGCATCTACATACAGTGAATTTTTTATCAATCCGTGGGCATACGCAATTTCGGTCTGGGTTTGTTTATTGATTTTTTTGCTCGTAAACCCAGAATCCGATTTCGATACAGTGATAGTTTGTATGGGGTTTTTTTCCAATAAGAGTTCGACGAGCTCGCCTTGGGTGTCGACCAGGAATTTTAATTTTTGGCCCGGTCGAATCGACTTCAACTCCCGGGTTAAACGATCAGTTTGAATAATTCGGTGGAGTGTCGTTTTAGATAACCCTAATTTGGAAAAAATAATGGCTAAATTTTCTCCGGATTTTATTGTATGCTCAAGCCACGGTTTCGGTTGGATAATCGGTTGTTGTAGTTGTCGTCGTTTTTCGGAGAGATCGGAAAGCTTTAGCGACTGAATGATTCTGGCCCGAGCCGTATTAGGTCCGGAATCGTCCGAAGCTTCGTTCATTAACGCGTGGCTGGCCGAAGTAATGATAGTGATTCCCAAGCCCAGGATTATGGAATTTATTAAGTATTTTTGCACAACCCGAATCCGTATTTTATTGTCTAGATCGAAAAAAATGGATTTTCAATCCTATATAGTTTAGGGCATTTGATCCGAGTCGCCAATAAAAAATGTATAAACGAATTCAAAGAGTAGTGATAGGTTTTTAAATAATCTATTGTTGATGACGCCTAACTATATAATTATAAACAAATAATGCCACACACTGAGATGTTATCGATTTTAAAACGAGGCGCTGAAGAAATCCTCGTCGAATCGGAATTAGAGAAAAAACTGGAAACCGGAAAATCGTTGCGTGTCAAAGCCGGTTTTGACCCCACCGCACCGGATCTACATCTCGGTCATACGGTATTACTCAATAAACTGAAGCAATTTCAGGATCTCGGTCATGAGGCGATGTTTCTGATCGGGGATTTTACCGGGATGATCGGTGATCCGACAGGCAAAAATGTAACCCGTAAGACCCTGACCCGTGATGAAGTCGATGCGAATGCTAAAAGCTACCGGGAACAAATTTATAAAATTCTAGATCCTGAAAAGACCACGATAATGTTCAATTCCAGCTGGATGAACGGGATGGGCGCCGACGATCTCATTAAATTGGCGGGTACACACACGGTTGCCCGAATGCTTGAGCGCGACGATTTCGATAATCGCTATAAAAGCGGTCAGCCGATTGCCATTCATGAATTTCTTTATCCGCTGATACAAGGCTACGATTCGGTTGCAATGAAAGCGGACGTGGAACTCGGAGGCACCGATCAGAAATTTAATCTATTGGTTGGCCGGAGGTTACAGGAAATTTATAAACAATCTCCACAAATCGTATTGACAATGCCGATCCTGGAGGGTTTGGACGGTGTTCAGAAAATGTCCAAATCACTCCAAAACTACATTGGTATTAACGAACCACCCGATGAAATGTTCGGCAAGATCATGTCGATTTCCGACGAGTTGATGTGGCGGTATTCCGAATTGCTGAGTTTTCGCCCGATGAGCGAAATCAACCAATGGCGCGGATCGTGTCTTAAAGGCGCCAACCCACGCGATTATAAAGTATCGCTAGCCCAGGAAATCATTGAACGATTTCATTCGGCGTCGGCGGCCAAAAAAGCACTGGAAAATTTCGAAGGACGCTTCCGTCACGGGGCGCTGCCTGACGACCTGGTGACCAAAAGTCTGAAAGCCATTGATTCGGGTTATCCCATTGCTAATCTGTTGAAAGATGCCGGATTGACAAGCAGCACCACGGAAGCGTATCGGATGCTGAAGCAAGGGGCGGTTCGAATTGATGGCGAGCGAATTTCAGATTCGAAACTCAAAATTGCTTCCGGTACGACCCATATCTATCAGGTTGGGAAGCGCAGGTTTGCGAAGGTATTGGTTGAGTGAGGGGGTGCGGGGATTAGAGGGTGGACCGCTCTTTGGGTATTCTCCTTAATTGAGCCGGCGCATTGGGTGCCATGACGGATTGCGCCCCTTAAACAAGGACTTTTTCATTCTCTAGGAGGCTGTACGTAAGTTAGCTATTTCTAGCGGCGTTCCGTTCGCGAAGAACAGTTAGATCGGCGATTATTTTCCATTATTGGAAAAGGCGACAATTCTATTTAAACCATATTTACCGAAAATAACTCCGCCCTTTTTTATGCTGCCACGATCAAAATCGTATAGTGACAATACCCATTAACGAAATGATTTCCTTGCTCACCCAAGCATTGAGTTACAATTACAACTATTTTGTAATACATCGCATTCATCAACCAATCCTATGACTGTTTCCGTTCGTTTACCCGAGACTATCGAAAGACAACTCGTTGCGTACTGCCAAGCACACCGTATCTCTAAATCGGAGGTGGTGAAAAAGGCATTGGATTTGTTTCTAGCCGATCAGGTACACCAACCGACGCCCTACGAGTTAGGTCACGCCGGATTTGGCGCCGATAAATCACACACGGGTAATATTGCGGGTCGGAGTAAACAACTGCTTAGAAATAAATTTCGTGGCCAGACTGATCGTTGACACTGGCTTTTTGGTCGCCCTCTATATTCGAGGCGATGCGTTGCATGAATCCGCGGTTGAATTCTTACGTCGAGAGTTGGGAACCCTGATAACCACACCAGCGGTTGTAGTCGAAACATGCTTTTTTCTCGATGCACTGGGAAAATGTGCTTTTTTAAATTGGATTGGTTGTGGCGGATTGGAGCTATTTGAGGTTCCAACTAGAGACTATTCGGAGATTACTCGGTATATCGACAAATATTCTGATCAGGATATAGATTTTGCCGATGCCGCTTTGGTATGGTTGGCAAACCAAACCGGTGATCGTGAGATCCTGACGGTTGACGAAACGGATTTTTCCATCTATCGATTGAAAGGAAACAAACGATTCCATTTGGTTTCATGGTATTGAAACCTAGGAGGCTGTCCGAGAATAGGAGTCGTCGCGAGGGAAAGTGGTTTTGAGGCCATTTTTTCGATTAAATGAGGCGAATACTTGCTGTATTTAACGACAAATCCGCCTGGAGCGGGTTTGGACCGCTGAAAGCGGCCCGCAGGTGTGAAATATAGGGATGTATTTCATCAATTTAATCGGGAAAATGGGCCAAAATCCGCTTTTCCGCAGTAGACTCTCTATTCTCGGACAGCCTCCCAGTACTTCGTCAATCCTATGTTGGCGGAGTACTAACGTATAGACTAGCTGCGGAGGTTCCTTCTCCCACAAAATCAAGCAGATCTTAAAGAGGCGCCTACGAGTCCTATTCTTGGATAGCCCCTAAGCACGATAAAACCGCAATATCGAAATCAAAAAAGAGCAACCCAACAACAAGGTCATTCCCAGTGTTAAAGTATAGGTGGCAGGATAAAAAGGGCTAAAGTCGAAAATCAAAGTCGAGATCATGATGAAGAAGATCCATTTTGAAAACGAACTTTGGTATTCTTTGTGTTCGGGTGGATTCGCGAATTTGAGATACAGGACGAATACATATCTCAGTAAGCCTGGAATTAATATCCAGGCGCCGAACTGGCCTTTGGCGTATAACAAAAGACACAGCGCGAGCATGAACAAGGCATCGACTTCCTTGTCGAAGTATTCACCAAATTCCGACGTCAGTTTCAATTTTCGAGCGGCATAACCGTCCACACCGTCGAGTGTCAGGATGACGATAGATACGATAACCACCCATGGGTTGGCAATATTCGGGAACATTATCAAAAGCAGTATCCCCACCAGCCTGAATCCAGTGATACAGTTGGCAAGACCAAAAGTTTGGTTGGGGGTCCAATAAGGACGGCAGTAAACAATCAAGATTACAAACGAGACTAATGCCCAAAGTGAGAAATAACCGATGGGTAAGAGAAATTGAATAGCCCAAACCCCGATTAACATGACTAGTGCATGCCATTCCGACCACCTTATCAAGCGGTTTCGCGGATCGGTTTTGTACTTAAAGTCTATATTTGGTGCCATGTGAGTTGGATTAATCATTCCGGGTTGCGTTTTTTCGTGGCAGTGTTCCTTATCGCCATAATACTGCTTAATTCGGATCGAAGCAGGATTTGGCAGGAATTTGGGCGCATTAATCTTTTCATCTGTGGCGCGATGGTGGTGGTCAATCTGTGTTTAGTGGGGTTGTTTGCCAAACGATGGGCAATAGTTTGCGGCGATTTGGGGATTCGAGCCCCTTTCCTCGGTTATTTCAAAGCAATATGGGCGAGTCACTTTGCCGGTCAATTGGGCCCTACACTGGTCATGGCGGAAGGAGCCCGATATGCGATGATTCGTTGCTATGGGGGAAGATGGCCAACCATTGCCAGTCAGATAGTGGATCGGGTATCCGGGCAGGTGGTTTTGTTTGGGATGATTCTCGTTTTATCGCCTTTTTATTTCAGTTTGTCGGGTCTCAACTTCGAAAAATGGCTTTGGATTGTGATCGCCGAGGTATCGCTTTTGGGCTTGATCGGAAAGATTTTTTTTACACGCTTATGCACTCGAGTCAATTTAAAGCGAGAGGCTCTGTGGAATCTCCTGAATCCACGAACATCATCGGGACACTACTTGATCTCGTTGTTGATTCAGGTTCTGTTGATCGTGAATTTTGGATTAGCCGCTTTCGCCCTAAGTTTGGATTTTGACAGGCTCAGCTTCCTGTTATTGGCGCCTTTGGTGTTCGGATGTCTGACGCTGCTCCCGATTTCCGTTTCTGACTGGGGTACGCGTGAGATGAGCGCGCTATTGATTTTAGGTAACCTTGGGATGGAAGCGGAACAAATTGTATTGCTTTCGTTATTATTCGGATTGATTAATTTTTTGAGCGCTTTACCGGGTGCATTTTGCTTAGGAGTCACCCGGGAATAACTTGAACATTTCGCATCGAACTCATTCACGCCTTGACGGATATTTCCGGCAAAGCGTGAATGTCAGGTTTATGATTGTGGGGGGATATCTAACTTGAGCTCAATAGAGTATCAAGGCGATCGAGGTCGTTGATCACTCGCCATGTACCTTCGCCGGACTCAACCCGCTGTTGCCAACTTTCAAGACGTGTCATGTATTTCCGAGGGTCCCGGTTGTCCTTTGCCAGCTTGGAAACATTGACTGCAATGACCTTAAAACCGTCGAGCAAGAAAGGTATATCCCGTACATAACCTTCTTTCAAATCTTCTTCAAGGTCAGAGAATATAATAATGGTCTTGTTGTCAACGCTTTGCTCGTTCAAATATTCGATGCCCTGCAAAATACCGCCAGTGACGTCGGTAAAAGACGAGGGGCGGGCTGTTTTCACAAACTTATCGATGGCATCTCGAAAACGGCGTTTTTGTTGATTGGTAGTACTGGGCCGATCGTCAAACCGTACCTTAGCGACGATGTCCTTCTCGCTAAAACTGCCGGTATCGATTCGAGCCACAGCAAACGCATCACCCGGATCCAATTTCGACAAAATAACATTGATTATTTTTTGGGCTTTTGTCAATTCCTTAGTATACGTTCCCGAGGTATCGACGATCATATAAACCCCCTCTGTACGTGGACCTAGTTGCTCAGAATTCGAACAAGCCGCCAAAATCGCCAGTAGCCATAATTGGCTAAAAAAGATAAGCATTTTCATGAGTGTGCTCCTTTTACAGCTAATGTATCGTGATGACTTTTATCGTCGTTGTGTTCCCGAGCTTGATTTGTAGAACCCTGCCCGCGATGACTGAAAATTCGTTCAACCCACAAGGGCGCGAAGGCCAGCATATCGTATAGATGAAGTAATGTATGCCCGAGGTATCGGCTAAAGTTGCCCAATAAGCGCGACAAATAGGCCAGACTACGTAACAAAGAAACACCAAGACTACCCATGACGGTACGCGATGAATGAATGAAGGTTTCCAAGGGAATCGCCATGAACACCAAGGCAAAAGGTAAAATAAATCCCATACCCATTTGCGCGACAGTCTATTCCAATCTATAAATGGCCCTGAAACAGAGGGGTAGAGAATCTACCTGAAGAGGCAAATCAGGCAATACTCCGCTCCTGCTCAAAGATGGTTTTGAAAAGTTTACGTTTGGCCTCATTCATCTGTTTGACTGCGTCATTGTCGCTGATTGAGAAGGCAATTGCATCCAGCTTTTTAAAGGTGGTCCCCAGTTTGAGATATTGGTTTGCATCAGGTAATGATTTGAGCTTCTCGTAGGGTGTCATCATTAACTTGTAGGGATAGCTCTTTTTCACCTTTCCTTTGTTGTCTTCTTTTGGGACAGGAAAAAAGCAAGGACGATGGAAGTTGATATAGGGGTTGAAATACTCTCTGTGAAATTCATTAAGTTGAGGCGCCCAGTACCCCGGGATATGGTCGTACCCCAGATGTTTGCGGATGATGGTTCCGTTCTTGGACTCGGCGAGTGCATTGTCGTTGGAATGGCGTGGGCGTGATTTGGTCAGGTCAATATGGAGCTTTCCGAGCAGTTTTGCCACGGTATGATTGATGTATTCCGAACCGTTATCCGCGTGAAATGCCAGGATGACAAAAGGGAAGATTTCGATCAGCATCTCCAGGACCGGAATCATGAAACGCTCAGTAATCCGTTCTACGGAGAATATACATTCAAATTGCGTGACTTCATCAACCGCATTGATATGGTAAACCCCTTTGATCCCATCCAGGTCGCCCTGATGGACTGTGTCGATCCGTAGAAAGCCTGGTTTACCTTCTGAATTGGGTTTTCGTCGCTCGCCTATCTGAGAGCGTTTTGAAGCGGTTTTATCAAACTGGCGGCGCTGTCGTTGATAACACGTAGAATGACGAAGATTATAGAGATGGGCAACCGAAATCTTTGCTAAGCGCCCATAGCGATAATCCTCATAGATCAAAAGCATCCGCTCACAGATCTTCTTGGTGGCTGCACCGCAGAGTGTCCCATGGAGCTTGTCGGTCTCAGCTAACAGCACTGCGTCCTCAGGGCGGTAGAAGCGTTCAAATCCCGATGCTGTACGCTGCTGGCGCTTGATGTATCCGGTTTTTTTGTATTGCTGTACCAGCCGTTTCACTTGCCGTGGAGAATAGCCACTCACCTGCTCCAGATAGCGGATGATCAATCCCTTACCGTTCTTGCTGCAAGAGATATAACTGAATTTGACCAATGTACGCCGAATCCACTGGTAGCGCTCTTCCTTGTTGGTAATTGAAAACTCAACCTCCACAGTTCCTTCGAGAAAGATGCGGACGTCATCCAATGTTTTTATCTTTTTGTCACTCATATAGATCACCATAGGTGACCATCATGAGCAGAAATTACTCCTCAGGTACAGGGCCGTTTCACGTTGGAATCACGGCTCCCGTTCAGGGCCATTTCATATTGGACAAGACTGACGGTGGTAATCCAAAGATAATCGGTTGCAATGACGCCTTCGCCATTTCCTCTGAGGATGGCGTTGGTGGCGAGATCGTCCTGCATGATGATTTCACGCATAAAAGCGAGTCCCGCCTCGACACAGGCCAAAGAAAATAAAATTCCGAGGGTGATCCACAGCATCCGAACGCGCATATTATCTTTAAGCGCTCTGATCACGGGGAACATGCGTGTAATGCGCAAGGATTCCATAAGGAATAAAACCATCGATATTTCAACCAGGATAATCACCAAGGCGGAGATATCCGCGACTTTAAAGGACCCTATAAAACTTGTTCCCCCGACCATTTCCGCCATCGGTCTGGCAATTAAATGAAAATTAATCATTGCTCCACCCGCGGCGATGGCCAGTACAAAACCCAAAACGAAAAAATCGGTTAGCGAGGAAGACGACAGTTTGTTCATCGCATAGCCCGTCTTTCCCATAATCGCTTCTTGATCTTGCATATTCCGGTCGACGATTTTTAGGCGTTCCTGAAGGTTATTGATACTTTTGTCGGCGGTAGTCAACGATTGATTGACATCTCGCCACTCAGGCACCATTTTGCGCAATAATTCATGACGCGTTCGGCAAGTATTGCGGTACTCGTCAATCGCTGTCTTCTGCGCATCATCTAAAGAGGCTTGAATGTTCTCAAGAATTTTATGGACCGTGGGATCACCGTTGGATTGGATTTGCGATATCGCTTCAACGGCTTTTACCCAGCCAGGAGGGTCCGGCGGAACATCGGTGCTTTGATGATATTCCTCATCGATTTGACTAATGGTTTCGGTGAGTTTCCGGCGGAGTTCGGGAAAACCCGCAAGATCGTTCCTAACGGTTGTTTCAATACGCTCAAATTCCCGAATAATAACGTGTTCAGCCGCCTCGCGCCCAGCCGTCAACAATACGGCATGGTTTCGCTCAGTCAATTTTTTTTCGGCGCGGATGAACGAAGCCGAAGAAAGCTTAAACGCGTTATGTAAAACGCGGGTTATTGACAGTATAAATTGGTGTGCGGAGGATCTGGACAAGTATGCCAGCACACTCAATAAAACGAACCAAATGATACCTGAAAGCAGGGGATTCGGTACGATAAAAAAAATATTTTCAAATGACATGGGGAACTCCAAAGTAAAGGCTTAGGAACGGATAACCGGTAGCATTTAGAACGTTAAAACAAAGGATAGTCAAGATTTCGATTCAATCCGGGAATGGGTGCGGGTTTATTGCTTTTGACTGGTAAATTTTCTGGGGCGAAGGAAAAAATCGTTGACAACATCCATCTAGATCCTGGGGATCTCAGCGCTTTGTCCCGTCGGTAGTGGGTAGTTTTTGCAATATTGCCTGGGATACTCGAATCAAACACATTGACAAAACGATAAACGCGGCAAAGAAAAATAACTTCAGTCTCATTTCGAATTCATTCCAGGTTGATAAATCAAATGAGCGTGCCGGCACTATTAATTTTCCAGGCAGCATCATGTTTCAGATTTAAAAACTTTAGTCAACAAGAAGTCTTGTCCAATATGAAATGGCCCTGAAGAGGGGGTAATTTCTAACGTGAAATGGCCCTGAAACCGAGAACAGATCATAAATTGAGGTTAACTTACGCTTCAGAAGTGTCAAGGAGATTCCTCCGCTACGCTACAAACTCCTCCTTGACACCTCTTCCGCTCCAGTTAAAAGGTTATTCATGATCTGTTCCCAATTTCAGGGCCATTTATAGATTGGAATAGACTTCAAGAGCTAATGAGAATGTGCGTCAGTTCACGTATGGCGGTTAAGGGATAAAGAAGCTTGAGATGCTAAAGATAAAAGACCTGTATCGGATGTTCCGCACTGATATCCGAACAGTTATAATCTGTTCCCAATTTCAGGGCGATTTATAGGATTGGAATAGACTTATAACCTTGGTGGGGTATAGGGACGAAATTAAGTTTTTTTGATACACTGCGAAGCTAATACCTTGCATCTTATGATCCACATTGAAGGCGCGGATTCAGGTTAATAATCGCAAGATGTCTTATCCCTAAAAAGGTCCGAACATGACTAGATTTGTCGGCCAATTCGACGGACTCTATTTATCTGGCAAGGTGAGGAACCTTGCTTTTGATAACCGATAAGAGATAAAGTCTGCTAAACGCAGTGCAAATAAGGATAAAAATTAAGCTGATACGACCAATATCTTTTAGATTGTTCATTTTGCTTGACCTGTGATCGGTTGGATATTACAAATCGTGAAGCAAACCCAATGCCAATTGTCGCAGCCAATCGCCAAAAAGTACGAAAATACTAATTTTTTCTCAGAAATACAATGTATTAGGAATTCGATGCAGGAAAATCATCCGTGATTATTTTTAAACGCAGTTAAACGAACTGTAAAAAGCCTTGACAGATTTTGTTCATGGATTCGGGTTCAAATGAGTTTTGTATCTTTTCACGACCAGTGGAGCAACACCTGTACTTTGATGACAGGATTAGATCCGATAGAATACATGGTTGTTCCAACAGCCGATTAGGGTAGTTTAGTTTCATGTCGGATGACTCACTAGAAGATAAATTGATTGCCGACGCCAGAAAGCTAGCGGCCGAATATAAAAAAACCAAAGGAAAGGTTCTGCCTGGGCTAAGTAGTGAAATTGCAACGCACGACGCATCGCGGTTGTTGGATTTGGAATTATGTGAGGATAAAAGCGTTGGGTATGACGCCATTGGGCGTGGTAGCAGGGAAGGTAAGAGGATTCAGATTAAAGGCCGCACTATATTTGGTGAGCACAAAACAGGTCAGCGTATTGGTCAGATTAAGGCCGATAAGGAATGGGATTCAATTGTGCTTATATTATTGGACGCGGAGTATCAACCCTTCGAAATCTTTGAGGCGGAACGAAATAAGATTATGGAAGTATTGGGTGCATCGAGTAAGGCAAAAAAAAACGCGGAGCGCTGTCGGTGGCTCGTTTTCGGAATATTGGAGAATTATTATGGACACGGAAGAACGGTTTGGAATAGATCCCGAATCAGCGACGTCACGACGGCACGGGTAGGTTAATTTCATGTCGGTCTACTCGGTAGACAAGTTGATTACCCAAGCCCGAAAGCTCGGTGCTGAGTACAAGAAATTGACGGGTAAAGTTTTGCCCGGATTAAGCAACGAAATTGCGGAATACGACGCATCCCGATTGTTGGATTTGGAGTTATGCCAGGATAAAAGAGAAGGGTATGATGCCCTCGGGCGTGGTAATCGGAAAGGTAAAAGGATTCAGATAAAAGGGCGTACAATTTTTGATGAAAACAAAACGGGTCAGCGCATCGGCCAGATTAAGGCTGATAAGGATTGGGATTCGGTTGTGCTCATATTATTGGACGCGGAGTATCAACCCTTCGAAATCTTCGAGGTGGAGCGGGAGATAATTTTGGATGTGCTTGGGAAATCGAGTGCTTCCAAAAAAAACCGCGGAGCCCTATCGGTGGCTCGTTTCCGCAATATTGGCCAACAGGTCTGGACGCGGGAAAATGGTTAGGAGGCTGTCCGAGAATAGAAGTCGTAGCGAGGGGAAGTTGGTTTGAGTCTGGTTTTTTCATTAAATGATGAAATAAATCCTTGTATTTCACCCCGTTGGGGGTCGCTACGCGGTCCTAATTTGCTCCAGGCAAATTAGTGAGGCGAATACTTGCCGTATTTAACGAAAATAATGGGAAAATCAGGCCAAATCCAGCTTTTCCGCAGTAGGTTCTCTATTCTCGGACAGCCCCCTAGGAAACCTAGCCGCGCGTCTTCCAGATAAAGTGTTGGATCTAGCGCGGATTTTCGCAAGCGACGGGCCTTTAGCGAAACAAATCGAAGGTTATGTTCCTCGCGTGGGTCAATCGGAGATGGCGGAAGCGGTCAGCAATGCCATTGAGAATCATGAACATCTTGTTGTCGAAGCTGGGACGGGAACCGGCAAGACTTTCGCGTACCTAATCCCCGCCATTTTGTCAGGAAAAACGCTGATTGTTTCCACCGGTACGAAAAATCTTCAGGATCAGCTATTCCATAAGGATTTACCGCTTATCAAGCAGGCTCTTGCGGTGCCGTTCAGGGCGGAAATATTGAAGGGCCGCGGCAATTATCTTTGCCTTTATCGTCTGAACAACGCCATGAATTCCGATTTGGGTTTTCAGAAGCGGGAAATGGCGGAACTGATCAAGATCAATACATGGGCGGGCCGTACCCGTAGCGGCGATATCTCCCAGATCACCGGAGTATCGGAAACTTCAATGACATGGGGCCAAGTAACGACCTCCGCGGACAATTGTTTGGGTCAAGATTGCCCGGATTATGCGGATTGCTTTTTAGTCAAAGCGCGGCGTAAAGCACAAGAAGCGGAAGTACTAGTGGTTAACCATCATTTACTGTGCGCTGAATGGTCTCTTCGAGGAGGTGGTTTCGGCGAATTGTTGCCGAATGTCGATGTTGTTATCGTTGACGAAGCCCACCACATGGCCGAAACCGCTTCCCAATTTTTGGGAATGACCCTGAGTGCCCGCCAGATGTTGGATTTGGCGAAAGATATCGAGATCGAGCAGGTTAAAGATGCGCCGGACATGCAGAACCTCAAGGAAGCGGCCGATGAATTGGAAAATCGGGTAAGAGCGTTGCGCCTGACTTTCGGTGATACGGCGAGACGTGGCGCCTGGAACGAACTCCTCTCTAAACCCGGAACAACCGAAGCGCTTAAAGAATTAAAGCAGCATTTAAATGTGTTGAATACCCATTTAAAAGAAGCGGCTAAACGGGGGAAAGGGCTGGAATCGTGTTGGCGGCGTTGTGGGGAAATTGAGGATCGGTTGAAATCGATGCTTGAGGAAGCCGGTGAGCAATGGATCAAGTGGTTTGAAACCTATAAGCGAACCTTTGCGTTAAACAAAACCCCCATGCATGTTGGCGATGAGTTTCAACAATTTTTGCGGAAATTCGGACGGACTTGGATTTTTACCTCGGCGACGTTAGCGGTTTCTAAACAATTCGACCATTTCGTGGCGGGACTGGGTTTGGACGACGCCCGGACCCAATACTTGGAAAGCCCCTTCGATTATTCTACCCAGGCGCTTTTGTATCATCCCAAAAACTTACCGGAACCCACCGCGGGCAATTTTACATTGTCGGTGGTTGAAGCGTCGATACCGGTCATCAATGCCAGCCAGGGCCGTACTTTTTTTCTATTCACCAGTCACAAGGCGTTACAACAAGCTGCGGCATTGTTGGAGGATCGGATCGATTACCCGTTGTTGGTTCAGGGACAACAATCGAAAACGAAGTTGATCGAAGGCTTTAAAACCCACGGTAACGCTGTTCTTTTAGGAACGTCCAGTTTCTGGGAGGGTGTCGATGTGAGAGGTTCGGCATTGTCCTGCGTCATTATCGATAAACTACCCTTTGCGTCGCCGAATGACCCAGTATTAAAAGCAAGGCTTGATAGTTTGCGCCGACAAGGGCACAATCCCTTCGCTTCCTATCAGCTCCCGGCGGCTGTGATTGCGCTGAAACAGGGTATTGGCCGTTTGATTAGGGATATTACCGATCGAGGGGTTGTGATGCTGTGCGACCCTCGTTTGTTGACACGAGGTTACGGGCGTGTGTTTTTAGAAAGTCTGCCTAACATGAAAAAGACTCGTTCAATAGCGGTTGTACAGGCATTTTTTAGCGATCGGCATGAAAATACTGGCTGTTGAAACGGCCACGGAGGCTTGTTCCGCGGCCTTAAGTGTCGAGGGTGAGATTATCGAACGATATACCGCTTCGCCACGGGAACACAGCCGATTGATCCTGCCTATGCTGGAATCCTTGCTCGCGGAAGCCGGTTTGGCTTTGAATCAATTGGATGCCTTGGCTTTTGGGCGTGGTCCGGGGTCGTTTACGGGAGTACGGATAGCCACTGGCGTGATCCAAGGGGTGGCATTCGGTGCGGATTTGCCTGTAGTACCCGTGTCTACGCTTGCGGCCATGGCGCAAGATGTGTTTTCAAAAACTGGGGAAACTACCGTCTTTACGGCATTGGATGCCCGAATGGGGGAAGTATACTGGGGTGTTTACCAAAAAAGTGAAGACGGGTATGCATCGCTTTGGGGTGAAGAAGTGGTTATACATTCGAGCGAGGTATTGTTTCCGGAAGAGGGGAGTGGCGCTGGTGTCGGAAGTGGTTGGCGAAGCGATCGGGATGATTTGATGAATCGTTTAAGCGAACGAATCACGGAGGTCGATTCAAAGCTTCTGCCCAGAGCCAGGGGTGTTGCCCAACTTGCGGTGAAAGGCTATTTGGAAAAACAAATGGCGCCTGCTGAAAAAGCATTGCCGGTTTATCTACGAGATCAAGTGGCCAAAAAACAAAAATAGAGCTTGAAAATCTTTGAATGGCGCAGTTTTTCCAAATTCACCCCCAAAACCCCCAATTACGTCTTATTGCCAGAACCGTCGAGATCGTCAAACAGGGCGGTATAATAGCACTGCCTACGGACTCGTCTTACGCCTTAGCTTGTCAAATTGGTGATAAGAAGGCACTGGATGGGATTCGACGCCTACGGAAATTGGATGATAAACATAATTTCACTTTGATTTGTAAGGATTTGTCGCAAATCTCCAATTTCGCGAAAATCGGAAATGATTCGTATCGTTTGATAAAGTCTCTGACGCCCGGACCGTTTACGTTTATTTTAAAAGCGACCCGGGAGGTCCCCCGGCGTCTTCAACACCCTAAGCGAAAAACGGTGGGAATAAGGGTGCCGGACAATGCTATCACCCAGGCAATTATTGAGAATATTCAGGAACCCTTATTCAGCACCACGTTAATATTACCGGGTGATACCGCATCTATTGTGGACCCGTCCGAGATTCGTGATCGGATCGAGCATGAGGTTGATCTTATAATAGATGGTGGCTCGCTTGGATATGAACCCACCACAATAATATTGTTGACTGAAAAAATGCCCGAGATTGTTCGGCAGGGCAAAGGTGTTACAACGGCGTTGAAAACACTGCAATGAATTGAATAGCTATGAAAATTTGTCGGCGAGGGGTCTGAATAATTACATTAATTGAATATGGAAGAATTAACACTGATTCAAAAATTTGCGGTTTGGGTTTTGCCGGTGCTTTTTGCCATCACGGTACATGAAGTGGCCCATGGATGGGTGGCGAAAAAACTGGGTGACGATACGGCTTTTATGTTGGGGCGCTTAACCCTGAATCCCATCAAGCACATTGATCCCATAGGAACCATTCTGGTGCCCGGAGTGTTATTGCTGGTGGGTGGATTTGTTTTCGGGTGGGCGAAACCGGTTCCCGTGGATTGGCAAAGACTGCGTAATCCAAAGCACGATATGATCTGGGTCGCCTTGGCGGGGCCGGGGTCCAATTTGCTTATGGCGATGGGTTGGGCGATATTGCTTAAATTTGGGGTTGTTCTCAATCATCCGGTAATCTCGGTTCCTCTGCTTTACATGGGAAGCGCGGGTATTCTGATTAATCTGGTGTTAATGGTATTAAATCTTCTGCCGATTCCTCCATTGGATGGAAGTCGAGTCGTGGCGGGTTTGTTGCCCACATCCTTAGCGTTGAAATTCGGGCGCATCGAACCCTACGGTTTAATGATTCTTTTGGTATTATTCATGTCTGGTTTGATTACCCCAATTTTAGGATACCCGCTCGAATTCATTAGAAGTATTATCTATGCATCGATTGGTTTATGATTTTGTTGGAACTATTCAGCTCACCTCTGAAATTCGCCATTTCCACGTTACAAAAACGCCTGGAGCATTTCTTGAACAGCCGAAGGGCGGAACGCATGGATGCGTGGAGTAATAAATGATCATTTACACGTGTAAACCCACATTTTTCGCCTTGAACTGATTATTTCAGGGACAATCTAAATAGTTACAGTTTTTATACCGTAATCTACTTTGTAGAATCAGTGCTCGTAGAAGAATCTGAATCCCAGTCGGTGCTCGTTAATGGCGAGCTAATCAAAGAATTACCACAGGACTTATACATTCCGCCCGATGCATTGAAGGTTTTTCTGGAAACCTTTGAAGGGCCCTTAGACCTATTGTTGTATTTGATTAAGCGCCAAAATCTTGACATTCTGGGTATTTCGATTGCGAAGGTGACTCAACAATATGTCGAATACATCGAAATGATGAACCGGTTTCATGTCGAACTCGCTGCCGAGTACCTACTTATGGCCGCCTTGTTGGCGGAAATAAAATCCAGAATGTTGTTGCCGAGACCGGTTAGCCATGAGGAAGACGACGATGATCCTCGGGCGGAATTGATTCGCCGCCTGCGGGAATATGAACGGTATAAGGAAGCGGCAAAAGATCTCGATCAATTGCCCCGTTGTGAGCGCGATATCTTTGAAACCCATGTTGATACCGATGAAATTGAAATTATCAGGTTACAGCCTCAAGTCGAAATGAGTGCGGTGCTGATTGCGTTTCAGGAGGTTATTCGCCGTACGGATCAGTTGAGTCACCATCATATACAAAAGGAGCCGTTATCGGTTCGTGAGCGGATGTCAAAAATATTGGAATGTTTACAGCATTCTGAACAGGCGCCTTTTTTCAGCTTGTTTTCGCGAGATGAGGGCAAAGGGGGAGCCGTTGTGTCGTTACTCGCGATTTTGGAATTAACCCGTGAAGGGTTGATCGAACTCATTCAACCGAAACCCTTAACGGAACTTTTTGTGAGATCGTTAAATCAATCCACCTGATGGAATTAAAAAAAATCATTGAAGCGGTTTTGTTCGCCGCGGATAAACCGTTGACTATCGCGCAATTACAAAGCGTTTTCGCTGAAACGGAACGGCCGGAAAAAGTGGCGATTCGGAAAGTAATCGATGAAATCAGCGACGACTATCGAGCACGCCCCGTCCAATTGCAAGAAGTCGCCAGTGGATTTCGCTTTCTAATCAAAAAGGAGCTTTCGCAGTGGGTGTCGCGCTTGTTCGTCGAAAGGCCACCCAGATATTCCAAAGCACTGTTGGAAACCTTAGCGATTATTGCCTACCGTCAACCGGTCACCCGTGGAGGCATAGAGGCGATTCGTGGGGTAGCGGTCAGTTCCAATTTGATTCGTACGCTGCTTGAACGGCAATGGATTCGCTTGGTAGGATACAAGGATGTTCCTGGAAAACCGGCGTTGTATTCAACAACGAAACAGTTTCTCGACTATTTCAATTTAAAGTCTTTGAGTGAGTTGCCATCGTTGATGACCTTGCTCGAGGATCAAGAATCGATCGAATTGATTTCGGAAAACGAAGATTCTCAATTATTACAACCAATAGTCGATGAAACCGCATAATCCGAATTCCGAAAAAGAATTGGACGCTCAATCGCTAGGGGAAACGAATACCGGCGAAAGAATTCAAAAAATGCTTGCCTATGCGGGATTCGGGTCGCGGAGGGAAATTGAAGGTTGGATTCGAGACGGACTAGTTAAAATCAACGGTACAACGGCAAAGCTGGGGGACCGTATGAAAGGCGATGAATTGGTCCACTTGAAAGGCAAGAAAGTCAACATCGCCAAGCGGCTTGATGCACCAACCCGGGTATTGCTTTATTACAAACCCTCAGGGGAAGTGGTTACACGCCGTGATCCCGAGGGGAGGGCTGTCATATTTACTCAACTACCAAAGTTGGATATTGGCCGGTGGATCGCGGTTGGACGCCTCGATATTAATACCCAAGGATTATTGTTGGTCACCAACAACGGGGAATTGGCCAATCGATTAATGCATCCCTCTCAACACGTAGAAAGGGAATATGCGGTTCGGGTATTTGGAAAAGTAACCGAAGAAATTCTACAAACATTGCAAAGTGGCGTGGAACTGAGTGACGGTGAAGCCCATTTTGATTTGATCGATCCCGCCGGAGGAGAAGGCGCCAATACTTGGTTTCGAGTGGTTGTTACGGAAGGACGTAATCGAGTCGTCAGACGATTGTGGGAGTCCCAGGGGATTGCTGTAAGCCGGCTGATGCGGGTGCGTTACGGGCCGGTGGTATTACCCGAGCGATTGAAGGCTCGTATGTTTTACGAACTGGACGAGAAAGAAATGGCTGCCTTACTGGAATTCGCGGGCATTAAACCCGACAAAAACAGGCAGCCACAAAGGAGGAACGGTTTTAAGCGTCGCAAATTAAACCGTCGCAAGCATTAAGCGATAATTAGTTAATGAACCACCGAAACCCGATTGCGTCCATTCTGTTTGGCTGAATACATGGCTTGGTCCACGCGCTCCAGCAGTTTGCCGGGCACTTCTTGATTTTTCAGGCCGGCAACGCCAAAGCTTGCGGTAATATTGAGGTCTTCCGTAATGGCATCGAATTTGACCAATTCAACGGCCTTGCGAATCCTTTCAGAAAGTAAGGCGGCCCCTTCCAGGCTTGTATTACTGAGGATAATCACAAATTCTTCGCCCCCATAGCGGAATACGATATCGCTTTTTCTCGTTACGGTTTTAATGCATTCCGCGAATGAAGCTAATACTACATCGCCAACGAGATGCCCGTGGGTATCATTGATCAATTTGAAGTGGTCTATATCGACCATGATGGCCGAAAGTGGCATTTTTTGGCGCCGCGCCAATTCAAATTCGTGGTTCAAGCTGTCGTCTAAAGCGGTTCTATTGAATACACCGGTCAGGTTATCGGTTCGTGCCGACAATAGCGCCTGGTGATACAGCAAAGCATTTCGTAAAGGGTAAATCAGAGCGGTCAGTAAATTTTCAAATTTCGAGGTTTCCTGTTTTTTGAATCGGGTGCGGCGTCTAAGCGAAATCGATCCCAATTCCTGGTCCGCGACCACCAGTTTGTAATGGCAGCCATGGTGCTTCTGGTCTCCCTCGGATATGGTCAGATTCAATTCGTCATTGACGAATGTGTAACCGTCGTGAGGAATCAAGTCATGGATTTGTTTGTCGAATAATTCCAACATTTCATTGAGATCCAGGGTGGTTTGTAAAACACCGCTAATCTCAACGCTTTTCTTGGAATCATTACTACGTTGCTTAGTGGGGGCATTGTTGATAATGACTGCTAGATTATGTGCTTGCGCTACCATATTGAATACCTTTGTTGCAATAGCTAATTTCGCATAAATTTAAGTTTATTAGCAACTAGCCAATATCATGCCAACATTTAATTTAGAAGTAAAACAAAAGGATAGAGGTCTTTTGTTTCTGAAAAATTAATTTGACGGAAATTTGACGGTGCTGGAGTGGGGTCGTTTGAAGACAATATGAGAGAAAAAAGGGGACGCTACTCTTTATTGGGTCTCCCGGTGGGGGAAAAACAAAAAGCGACAACTAGCCTGACATATAGGGATATTTGGTTGGTTATCCGAGCAAGTCGAACAGCGCGATCCATATGTCGATCAACGAAAAATGGGATGAATATAACCAATTCCATATCGATCAGGAACACAAACGGCTCTACGCGGACGCTCAATGTATTAACCAAGAGTCTTGGCCATTGGCCTTAGCGGCATGAACCGGATGCGAGGACGGCGGGTTACGCCCCACAGATATTAACATGCTTGCGTATTTTACCTGTTAAAGGTTAGCGTTCCCTTTATTCCTATCTTCATTGAACTCACTGATTCCAGGGTAACTATTCAGCACGATGTCGTAACAGTTCAGATTGCCCTGAAATTTGTCGGTGCAAGGCGAAAAATGTGAGTTTAGACGTGTAAATGATCATTTTTTAACGCGGAAACGGCGGATTTCAGAGGTGAACTGAATAGTTACATTCCAACTTACATATTTGAATAATTGGGCCCCCCACCGCCTTCCGGAACGCACCAATCGATATTCTGGGCAGGATCTTTGATATCGCATGTTTTACAATGCACGCAATTTTGCGCATTGATTTGAAGCAGTTTTTCCCCGTCAGCTTGCTTAACGACCTCGTAGACGGCTGCCGGGCAATAGCGTTGTGCCGGTTCATCGTATAGAGGAAGGTTTTGGGAGATAGGGATTTCGGGATCGTCTAGGCGTAAATGGCAGGGCTGATCTTCTTCGTGATTGGTGCTTGATAGAAAAACCGACGACAGCTTATCGAAACTGATCACACCATCCGGTTTGGGATAGTCGATTCCAGGACAATCCGACGCTTTCTTCAAACTGGCATAGTCAGGCTGGTGATTATGTAAAGTAAAAGGTAATCGACCGGCAAATACATTTTGATCCAGCCAGATCAACCCGCCACCCAAAAACGTTCCCAGCCGATGCAGTGAAGGACCGAAATTACGGGATTCATGTAATTCGTCAAATATCCAGGACGCTTTGAATTTTTCATCCATTCGGGTCAATACCGACCCACCTGGATTACCATCAGCTAAAGCTTCAAAAACTGTTTCGGCGGCGATCATTCCTGATTTAATCGCGGTATGGTTGCCCTTGATTTTGGCGCCGTTAAGAAATCCTGCTTCGCATCCCGCCATCATCCCACCTGGAAAACTCAATTTGGGTAATGATTGCAAACCGCCTTTATTCATTGCGCGCGCGCCATAGGCTACGCGAGTTCCCCCCTCCAGAAAATGGCGAATTTTCGGGTGGGTTTTCCAGCGTTGCATTTCTTGGAAAGGATCCAGATAGGGATTCGAATAATTTAAAGCGACAACAAAGCCCAAGGCCACTTGATTGTTGTCCATATGATAAAGGAAGCCACCGCCTTCGGTATGATTATCCAATGGCCATCCCAGGGTATGCACCACCTTGCCCGGCTGATGTTTGGCGGGATCAATATTCCAGATTTCTTTGATACCAATACCGTAATGCTGAGGATCGGATTCGTTATCGAGGCTGTACTTTTCAATCAGTTGTTTACCCAGGTGTCCGCGACACCCTTCCGTGAAAAGGGTATATTTTGAATGTATCTCAATTCCCGGTTGATAAGTATCTTTCGGATGTCCATGCCGATCCAATCCCATATCTCCGGTAATCACTCCGCTCACATAGCCGGAATCGTGATATAAAACCTCGGATGCTGGAAAACCCGGGAAGATGTCCACGCCCATTTGTTCCGCCTGTCCAGCCATCCAACGGCACAGGTTGCCCAGACTGATAATATAGTTGCCCTCATTTCTCATGGACTTCGGGACAAAAAAATCGGGGACTTTAAAGGCGTTTTTGGGGTTTGAGAGGTAAAAAACAGTATCTTCGGTGACTGGAGTAATGAGCGGCGCGCCAAGTTCTTGCCAATTCGGAAAGAGTTCGTTGAGCGCTCGGGGTTCTAACACAGCTCCGGATAGGATATGGGCGCCGATTTCCGAGCCTTTCTCGAGGACGCAAACACTGAGGTCTTTATTCCGGTCACGGGCAAGCTGCATGGCGTGGCAGGCTGCGGCAAGACCCGCGGGACCGGCGCCGACGATAGTTACATCAAATTCCATTGATTCACGTTCCATTACTTTTCCCCCTGTGTACCTTGCCCTATGGGGCATCAATAGCGGTTGCCAGCTGCCCGACGACTTCGTGAAGATCTCCAACTAAGGCAAAATCCGCAACTTCAAAAATCGGCGCATCGGGATCTGTATTGACGGCGACAATAACACCGGCATCCTTGATTCCCGCCAGATGTTGAATGGCGCCGGAAATACCGAACGCAAAATATAAATCCGGCGCAATGATCTTGCCGGTTTGTCCAACCTGCATATCATTGGCCACGAATCCGGCGTCGACAGCCGCACGCGAGGCACCGACTCCAGCACCAATTTTATCAGCAAAATCATATATTAATTGGAAGTTTTCTTTGCTTCCGACGCCACGGCCACCCGAAACCACTTTATCCGCCGATTGTAAATCGGGCCTTTCGCCGCTACCCCCCGTTGTTTGCCCGACAAAGCGTGTATGAGAAGGTATGTTGACATCCACATCCATTTTTTCGATGGTTGCCGAGCCGGTCTCCGGTACTGCTTTAAATGAAGCCGTGCGGACGGTACCGACCACAATACCTTCGGGCGCTTCAACCTTAACGATTGCATTCCCGGCGTAATTCGGCCGTGTAAACACCCGATCGCCCTCGACACCCATAATATCGGTGACTTGCGGCACGCCTAATTTGGCGGCGACGCGTGGCATGAAATCACGCCCGAATGTTGTCCCCGGCGCCAAAATATGGCTGTAATCACTTGATATCGCGGCTATCTGTGGTTCCAGGGAAGAAGCGATAAGGTGTTGATTGGCGGCATTATCTATTACTAGCACCCTATTAACTGCTTCCAGCTTAGCGGCGGACGATGCAATTACGTCCCCGTTTTCCGCGAATACCGCTATATCGATTGTTTCAGCCCCTATTTGTTTTGCACACGCTACGCAACGAGCGGTGGAAATATTCAGCGCCATCCCATTATGTTCCGCGATGATCAAAATTTTGCTCATTATAGAACTCCTTTTTCCTTGAGTACCGACACCAATGCTTCGGCGGATTCCACCTTGACTCCCGCTTTACGAATTGGCGGTGGCGAAGTGCTCAGAACTTTAAGACCCAAGGCAATATCGACGTTTAAATCGTCCAAAGACAAATTTTCGATGGGTTTGCGTTTTGCTTTCATAATGTCGGGCAACTTTGTGAAACGGGGTTCGTTTAAACGCAAATCGGTGGAAATTACCGCGGGCAAATCAACCGAAAGTGTTTCTAAGCCGGCGTCCACTTCGCGGGTTACAACCGCCTGTTGGTCGGTAATTTCGATTTTAGAAGCGAACGTAGCTTGTGGCCATTCCAATAAACCCGCCAACATCTGCGGAGTTTGCGCGCAGTCATCGTCAATCGCCTGCTTGCCCATCAACACTAAGTCAGGTTTTTCTCTTTTCACCAAAGCTTCGAAGACCCTTGCCGCGGTTAGAGGTTGAATCTCGTCGTCGGTCTGAACCAGTATCGCCCGGTCAGCACCCATAGCCAGAGACGATCGGAGCTGCTCCTGAGCGGTTTGACTTCCCACGGTAGCGACTATAATTTCCTGAGCTTTACCTGCCTCTTTCAGCCTAATAGCTTCTTCCACCGCGATTTCATCGAAGGGATTCGTACTCATTTTCACCCCGTCGGTTGCCACGCCACTACCATCCGACTTGATCTGAATCCGAACATTGAAATCCACAACCCGTTTTACGCTGACTAGAATTTTCATAGAGGCCTCCACAATTGGTCAGCGGTAATTCCCGCTAACATCTTTTATCCTTTGCCGTTTTTAAAATTTTTTCTGGTATGCTATCAAGCTATGAAGCCTAAAAACATGACCTTTGTCAACAGCCTAGCTCAACTCGAGGAGATCTGCAGAATTTTTGAAAAGAGCGAATGGCTGGCTCTGGATACGGAGTTCCTACGTGAAACGACTTACTATTCAAAATTTTGCCTGTTGCAAATTGCGAACTCGGATCACATCGCCTGCATTGATCCACTGGCTTTGAAAACCTTGGAGCCACTTCGCAAGCTTTTATTTAATCCGAAGGTTACCAAAATATTCCATGCGGGCCGCCAGGATCTCGAAATCTTTTACAATATATTCGAAGCAGTACCTAGCCCGATTTTCGATACCCAAATTGCAGCTCCGCTACTAGGGTTTGGGGACCAAATCGGATACGCGGCCTTGGTATCCGAGATAATAGGCGTCCATCTCGAGAAAGCTCACAGCCGGACCGATTGGACTGTCCGCCCGTTGTCGGACGAGCAATTGAAATACGCTTGTGACGATGTCGTGTACTTAGCGGAAATTTACCGGAAAATTCTCGAACGCTTGCTTGAACTTGGTCGATTAGATTGGTTACAAGAAGATTTCGAGGTACAGATAAATCCTAATCTGTACAATAACCGGCCCGATCAAGCTTGGAAACGAATACGGGGTACCAACAGGCTTAGCGATATTCAATTAACGGTATTACAAGTGGTTGCCGAATGGCGTGAAACCGTCGCGCAACAAAAGAATAAACCTAGAAACTGGATTTTTCGAGATGATTTCATCATAGACCTCGCCAAATTGCGGCCAGAATGTATGGATGCGTTGACAAAAATCAGAGGGTTGTCAGACCGTGCGCAAAAAGACTATGGCAAACATCTTTGTTCCCTTGTACAAAAAGCTAAAACAATCCCGCTTGCAACGAATGGGAGGGGAAAAAAACTTCCCAAAAAAGGGTTGGAACAAGATGCGATTCTGGATCTGTTAACAGCGGTGGTCCGCTTACGCGCGGCCGAAAATTCGCTTAGCCCCTCGGTCCTTGCTTCAAAAAAAGATTTGGAACAGTTATTAGTCGATCCAAAAAATACCAAAATACTCCACGGCTGGAGAAAAAATTTGATAGGCTATGATCTCCTGGAAACCCTCGCGGGAAAACGTACGATTTCGGTCACGAACGGTGCTATTCGAATCGATAATTGTAACGGCTTACAGACCTAATAGCTGTGATCGGTGCATGAAGGGTTACGAAAGAATTAGCGGTTCTACCCTGTTTTCAACCCCTGACATTCAAATAAAAAACACCCCAAACCGATTTGACGTCCACATTTCAACTTTACAGCATAGGATTTGTTTTGAACCAAAATACGGATGACATCGTTATTTTTGATATGTTGTGAATCCACGATCAACATTGTTTTCTTTTTGTCTTTCGTCGGCTTGTAATAGAGCAGCGCCCGCTGGTAAACGTCCGCATTTTTATTTGAATTTAATGGTTGGATACCTGCCGGAAACGAGCGGGTGGTTATGCAAACAATTTCGAACCGGATTGGATCCGAGGGGCTTTTCCGGCTGATTCTACTGACGATACCCAAACTTCTGGAATGGGTATGACCGTCAACCGGTTTATATCCCAGCAAATTACAAACGGCAATTTGCCCGGGTTGGTCGAACTTGCAATATAGCTCGAATTCCGGGATGGGAGTGGCCAGCGGTTCTCCAACAATTGTATTCCGATTCCCGTTCGTGGTACTGAATTGTTGGTGGATGGTTTTCAGTCCCAGGGAGATCAATTGCTCTTGGCAATCGCCAAAAAATGCGGAGTCCTCAGATGGCAGTCCGGACCACCGGTTTTTTAAATAATTAAAAAAATAACGGGGTAAAAGCTTTTCTCCTTCACTGGGGATCAGCTTCAACCCAAAGCGATCAAGCTTAGGGTTGATTAATTCTTCATGTTGCTGAAATAGACGGAGCAAGGGTTGTACATCCATCTGAAAGCAGTGTTTAGGGGCCTTCGCCGCCTCTGACTCATCGACCCAAGATGGGGGCTCGTCTTGGTCTAAATCGACAATCCATCCTTTTGAAAGGGTCCGATCACCAGACAGCTCCGGGTTCAGCACCACTAAATCGTCCCATCGTTCCATTATGGTGTTCAGGTAAACTATTTCGGTTTGAGTTAAGCGGTGTGGGTCGGTTATTCGCAACAACAGAATTCTGTTGTAGGTTTCCTGAATAGTTGTCTTTTTTTTCAGCATCAGGAGTGGGTCGGCGATCTTGGCTTTCTCGATTTCGTGTTTCAGTGCAAATCGGTATATCGAATTGATATCAAGCCAAATCCATCTCGGGTCATCGATGTAGAGCAAGTAGTGAAGAACCAGCATATCGATGTAGGTATGGATTAATCGCAACACCTGGACAGGGCGGATTTTGGCGGGCAACCAGGGGATCTTCTTAGCTTCGCGCGCGTTCAGAAGGGCATAATAGGAAATGGCGAATTCTTTGGTTATAGCAATAAACAAATCGACGGTTTTCTGTTTGTTCGATGAAATTGGAAAACCATCGACAAAAAGATGGGAAGTCAAAATCTGATGAATTGTTGAGTAAACAGGCAGCAAATGTTCGAGAATTGAGCTTAGCTGCCGTGTACCGATTTCAGTTCGATTAATTTCACTAATCCGCTCATAAACCAACTTTGGCAGCACATCTTCATTATCCATCGGCAAATTCATTAGCCACTGCTTTAAAGGTTTTGACCGATTTAAAGCCACCACTTCAGGGTTTTTTTCTTTCTCCGATAAAGAGAGGAAACGGGGATTTAACACGTTGTCGTGAACTTTATTGGCTAAGCGGGAGTTACTGATTATTCAATCGACGCTCGAGATCGGATCGCCATGCCGACGACAATGCTTTAATTGCCAAAGCTTTTTTTGCCATCTCATTCCGCTGGGGATTTTCGAGTAACGCCAGCATTGCGTCCTGGATGCTTAGCGTAGGTTCGCCTTGTTTGACCAATTTAATAGTATCGCCTTTATTGATTACACCTTCCTTCAAAACACGAAGATAAAAACCCACTCGTCCCGATTTCATGAACATCTTTAAAAATTCGGGCATTTCCATTTTAATACCCAATTTATAGCAAGGCACACGAGGTTGTGTGACTTGCATGCGTACCGATCCGATATCAAAGATGTCCCCAATATGGATATGATCGTCGGGCATGTCCTCCACGCTAAGGTTTTCTCCGAACTGGCCAAGGGCAAACTCGGGTCGACCTAATGCTTTCTCCCAATAACGGTAATTTTCCAGGGTATATATGTAAATGGCCTTATCAAACCCACCATGATTTTTCAGGTCGGCCTGCCCATCGCCATCCAACCCTAATTTCGTCGCCCTGACCGGATGAGCGACCGGTATTTTATAAATACCGGTTAAAAGCTTTTGACCCCGGTATTCAATTTCTTTGGGTTTTGATAGGTTGATGGAGTGTACTTGCATCGTATTTTTAGTGGGATGTTGGGGTTCCACCAAATAATTAGGCGCATCGATTTGGCGGAGTCAGAGTATAGCTAAATGTAATCAATTGAGTCTTGAAATTATAGCAATCCATAGAAACAGGATTACGGTTCCCGAATGCTATCGGATACATTTTTTCGATCATACCATTATAAATACAAGCCGGATTAGGATTGAATACCGAAACAATCAAAAGCTGCTTTACCCATCAACAATTTCACCATTATAATGAATGGTTATCTTAAATGACGGTACAGTGTAATGCGAATCGATTCGGAAGCCCTCACTTTTGATGATATCCTCTTAATTCCGGCGCACTCGACGTTTTTGCCAAGGGATTCGGATCTAACAACCCGTCTTACCCGAGGAATTCGTCTTAATATACCCTTCGTTTCCGCGGCCATGGACACCGTGACCGAAGCGAAACTAGCCATAACCATGGCGCAGGAAGGTGGAATCGGAATTATCCACAAGAATACGACAATTGCCGGACAAGCGGCTGAAGTTCGCCGGGTAAAAAAATACGAAAGTGGCGTCATCAAAGAACCGATAACGGTATCACCCAACACCAGTATACGCGATGTTATGGAGTTGACATCGGCCCACAGTATTTCAGGGGTGCCTGTTGTTGATGGCGATGATCTGGTTGGCATTATAACGAGTCGGGATCTACGCTTTGAAACGCGATATGACGAACCGGTTTGCAATGTCATGACACCCAAAGATCGCTTGGTGACGGTCAAGGAGGATGCCGACCAAAAGGAAGCCATTCGGTTACTCCACGAGCACCGAATCGAGAAAGTATTGGTTGTTAACGACAAATTTCAGCTCCGGGGCTTGATTACCGTTAAAGATATTCAAAAAGCCAAGGATTATCCCATTGCTTGTAAAGACGAGCAGGAGCGCTTGCGCGTAGGGGCTGCGGTGGGGACCGGAGAGGGAACCGAGGAAAGGGTATGCGCACTGGTTGATGCCGGTGTCGATGTGATTGTTGTCGACACCGCTCATGGGCATTCCAAAGGTGTACTCGATCGGGTTCGGTTGGTCAAACAACAATTTCCCGATGTCGAAGTCATCGGGGGAAATATTGCAACGGGCGAAGCCGCAAAATATTTAGTGGACGGTGGCTGTGACGCGATTAAGGTCGGAATCGGTCCCGGTTCAATCTGCACAACCCGAATAATCGCTGGCGTGGGAATGCCGCAAGTCACGGCAATCGCCAACGTAGCCAATGCCTTAAAGGGCTCCGATGTACCGTTGATCGCGGATGGTGGCATTCGCTATTCGGGTGACGTGGCGAAGGCGCTCGCGGCGGGGGCCAGTTCGGTCATGTTGGGCAGTTTGTTTGCCGGGACCGAAGAAGCGCCGGGTGAGGTTGAATTGTACCAGGGGCGCTCATACAAATCGTATCGTGGCATGGGCTCCTTGGCCGCTATGTCCCAGAATTATGGGTCAAGCGACCGCTATTTTCAGGACAGCGTCGATGCCGTCGAAAAACTCGTTCCTGAAGGCATTGAAGGACGAGTTCCATACAAAGGCAGCTTGGGCGCCATTCTCGATCAACTCACTGGAGGAGTCCGCTCGTGTATGGGCTATACCGGATGCCGGACCATTGATGAATTGAGGCTCAATTCCAGGTTTGTTCGCGTGACCAACGCGGGGATGCGGGAAAGCCATGTCCACGACGTCACCGTTGTGAAAGAAGCTCCAAATTATCGAATAGATTAATCGTGTCGCAAATGTCGCAGGGAGACATTCATTCCCACAAAATTCTTATTATTGACTTTGGTTCACAATACACTCAGCTGATCGCCCGGCGCATTAGGGAAATTGGGGTGTACTGCGAGATTTTCTCGTACGAATGCGGTGAGGAAGACATCCAAAAATTTGGACCGCGGGGCATTATTTTATCCGGGGGCCCCGCAACTGTAACCGAGAAAGATACCCCCAGAGCCGACAATGGGGTTTTTTCCTTAGGTATTCCGATGTTGGGGATTTGCTACGGGATGCAAACCATGGCCGAACAATTAGGTGGCAATGTAGAATCGGCGGTGCATCGTGAGTTCGGTTATGCCAAAGTACGTGCGCGTGGCCATTCCAGCCTGCTGCGGAATATAGAGGATCATACCAGTAAAGAAGGCTATGGATTACTGGATGTGTGGATGAGCCATGGTGATAAAGTCAAGTCATTGCCACCTGGTTTTAAAGTGATCGCCAGTACCGAAAGCGCGCCGATTGCTGGAATCGCGGACGAAACAAAAAAATTTTTCGGCCTGCAATTTCATCCCGAAGTCACCCATACCCTACAGGGAAAGCGCATTCTGGAACGCTTTGTTTGCGAGATTTGCAACTGTGAGACATTGTGGCGTTCGGAGAACATCATTGCCGATAGCATCGGGAATATTCGCTCATGTGTTGGGAACCGGGAAAAGGTTATTCTCGGGTTATCGGGCGGTGTCGATTCGTCGGTAGTCGCAGCTTTACTACATAGATCGATCGGGGATCAATTAACCTGTGTTTTTGTCGACACGGGTCTGCTGCGGTTAAATGAAGGTGACCAGGTTATGGCCACCTTCGCCGAACATTTGGGTGTTCAGGTGGTTCGCGTCAATGCCGAATCACGGTTTTTGAACGCCCTTGGAAACGAAAACGATCCTGAGAAAAAACGTAAGATTATCGGAAATCTGTTTATCGAAATATTCGAACAGGAAGCTTCTAAAATCACCAACGCCAAATGGCTAGCGCAAGGAACCATATATCCGGATGTGATCGAATCGGCGGGTGCAAAAACGGGTAAGGCGCAGTTGATAAAATCCCATCACAATGTGGGGGGATTGCCTGAGTATATGAACCTGAAATTGGTGGAGCCTTTACGTGAATTATTTAAAGATGAGGTTCGGGCAATCGGCTTGGAACTCGGGCTGCCATCTGAAATGATCAATCGCCATCCGTTTCCGGGACCTGGTTTGGGTGTAAGAATATTGGGAGAAGTTAAAAAAGCCTATATCGAACTCTTACAAAAGGCTGATGCTATATTCATCGAGGAGCTTTACGAACACGCGTTATACGATAAAGTCAGCCAGGCATTCGCGGTTTTTTTGCCGGTTAAATCGGTTGGTGTCATGGGCGACGCCCGCCGCTACGATTATATCATTGCTTTACGCGCGGTGGAAACTGTTGATTTTATGACCGCCCGCTGGGCCCATCTTCCCTATGATTTTCTCGATTTAGTCTCGCGCCGAATTATCAACGAAATCTCAGGGATTTCCCGAGTGACTTACGACATTTCTGGTAAACCACCCGCGACGATCGAGTGGGAATAATATCCAAAATACTTACCAATTTCGCGAAGTTAATCTTCACCTGGCGGTTTAGCCAAAAAATAAAGCCCGCACAATAAACGTAAAATCAGCTTCCAACGCCATGAGGCCTATCAACACGAGGAGGGCAAGCGGTGGAAGTAAAATTGCGCACTTCAACGCTATCTTCTCCCAAGTCATGTGCATAAAAATTGCAACGATAAACCCGGCCTTTAAGAACATAAAAAGAAGGATTAAAAACCATCGGACATAACCGTGGAATTCCAGGTAGTCAACCATATACGACATGGTACTGAGGACAAACAGCAAGCCCCAGACTTTAAGATAGAGTCCTATAGGATGTTGTTGCCCTTCTTCCGCATGTTCCATTTTGTTACCCCTTACCAAAGATAAAAGAATGCAAAGATAAAAACCCACACCAGATCGACGAAATGCCAGTACAAGCCGGTTATTTCTACGATTTCGTAGTTTGTATTCTCGTAATGCCCCCGCCAAACCTTATAGGCGACAGTGCTGAGGTAGATTACGCCAATCGAGACGTGGAGGCCGTGGAAGCCAGTGATCATGAAAAAAGTAGAGCCGAATTGGGCGGCGCCCATGGGATTTCCCCAGGGACGGACACCTTCCTCGACGATCAGTTTGGTCCACTCAAAGGCTTGCATACCAACAAATGAAGCACCGAATATGGCCGTCACAAGCATTAAGATCGCTGTTTTGTTGCGATCACGCCGGTAGCCAAAGTTAACCGCCATCGCCATTGTGCCGCTGCTGGTGATCAAAATGAAGGTCATGATAGCAATTAAAACGAGGGGGATATGATGGCCTGCAATCGTTAACGCGAAAACCTCACTGGGGATAGGCCAGGGAACCGTAGTGGACATCCTGACGGTCATATATCCCGTTAAAAAACAGGTAAAGATAAAGGTATCGCTCACCAGAAAGATCCACATCATCGCCTTGCCCCAGGGGACATTCTTAAATGCGTCCTTATCCGAGGACCAATCCGTTGTCAGATTGGTCAATTCCTTACTGACGCCTTCCCGCCATTCAGCAGGAATCGCCAGGGACCCTTGCGGATTTGCCGAAGAACTTTGTGCCATTTATTTAATCCTCTTATAACTATTACGTAACTGTTCAGATTGCGCCTGATTTGCTTCAGAACAAGGCGAAAGAGCGCAATTTACAGGGGTAAATGAGCACTTTTAACGCGGTTATGGAGCCAATCAAGGATGAGCTGAATAGTTACCATCCTCTTTAGGTCGATAACATCATCATAAACAAAACGAGCCAAACCACGAGCAGGAAATGCCAATAAATAGTGCAGAGCTCAACGCTCAGACGCACCTGGTTTACATCATGATTGCGCAATACTTTAGCACTCGTTTTTAACCAGGCGACCAAGCCGCCTAACAAGTGTAGCCCATGCAGTCCCGTGATCAGGTAAAAAAAACTGTTAGCCGGGTTAGTGTCCAGAAAATATCCCATGGTGCGCAGCTGCTCCCATACGACAGCCTGCCCTGCTAAAAACGCCCAGGCAAAAACACCCCCGCTGAGCAGGCCAAATCGTAGGGCTTTCAGGTCACTTCGATCAGCGCCGACCTTAGCATACTGCAATCCAAAACTACTCAAAATCAGCGCCGCGGTGTTCGCCCAAAGTAGGCTTGGGTCGGGTAGGGGACGCCAATCCGCGAGACCCATCCGCACGTTATAAGAGACTATCAAGAGTAAAAACAGGGTGGTCGCGACGGTTAGAAAGACTCGCAAGCCAAATTTTTCGTTAGGTTCGGCTAACGAAAACCTACCTTGCCAGTCATCAACCAGTCCCTCAACCGGCATCCAGGATTTAGCTTTTATTCGCGGCATCACGAAGGTCCTCAGGCTCCTTCGGCAACGGGAGCACCAGAATCGCCATCTTCGTCGCCACCAACCGGCGGGTGGTTTTGCGGCAGAAAATCCTCTTTCATGCCGGGTACACTGTAATCGTAAGCCCAACGGTAAACCACCGGTAACTTGGGTCCCCAATTACCGTGTACCGGCGGGGTGTCAGGCGTTTGCCATTCGAGCGATGTGGCATTCCAGGGATTGCTTCCTGCCAGCTTGCCCTTAAAGGCGCTATACGCCAGATTATACAAAAAGATAAATTGAGCGAAGCCGACCACTAATGCGGCAACGGTAATGAAAACATTAAGATCCTGGGCGGATTCCGGGATGAATTCGTAGCCTTCGTAAGCATAATACCGCCGGGGCATACCGATGAAGCCCAGATAGTGCATGGGAAAATAGATCGCGTAGGTTCCCAAAAAGGTGAACCAGAAATGAATGTGTCCCCAAGTATCGTTTAACATTCGTCCGGTGATCTTCGGAAACCAATGGTAAATTCCGCCAAAAACCACCAGTATCGGCGAAACCCCCATGACCATATGGAAGTGAGCGACTACAAAATAAGTATCAGAAAGCGGGAGATCGATGACCACGTTGCCCAGAAACAGGCCAGTAATTCCCCCGAGTGTGAATGTGCTGACGAAAGCGACCGCAAACAGCATTGGTACCGTAAAATGGATGTTGCCTTGCCACAGCGTCAATATCCAATTGTACACCTTGATAGCTGTGGGAACGGCGATGATAAGGGTGGTGCTCGCAAAAAAGAAACCAAAATAAGGGTTCATCCCGCTGACGTACATATGGTGCGCCCAAACGACAAAGCTAAGCACACCGATACCCACGATGGCCCAGACCATTATCCGGTAGCCGAATATGTTTTTTCTCGCGTGGACGCTGATGAGATCGGAAACGATTCCAAAAGCTGGGAGCGCGACAATATAGACTTCGGGGTGGCCGAAAAACCAGAAGATGTGTTGGAATAAAATAGGGCTACCACCTTCGTATTCAAGCATTTGCCCCATGGAAACGACAGCGGGCATAAAAAAACTGCTGCCCAAAAGCCGGTCAAACAACATCATCACCCCACCGACAAACAGGGCGGGAAAAGCTAACAGCGCGAGGACAGTCGCCATGAAAATCCCCCAAACCGACAAGGGCAGGCGCATCAATGTCATTCCGCGCGTCCGGGCCTGTAACACAGTGGTTACGTAGTTCAGACCACCCATAGTAGCCGCGACAATGAATAATATCAGGGAAATAAGCATCAAAACGATGCCGCCATCCGAGCCTGGGGTTCCCGGTAAAATAGCCTGTGGGGGATACAAGGTCCAACCTGCGCCTGTTGGACCGCCAGGGACAAAGAAACTTGCCATGAGGACAATTACCGACAGCAAGTAGGCCCAATAGCTCAACATATTGACGAAGGGGAATACCATGTCTCTTGCACCCACCATGAGCGGGATGAGATAGTTGCCAAAACCCCCGAGGAATATCGCGGTAAGCAGATAAATCACCATTATCATACCGTGCATGGTGACGAACTGGTAATACGTGCTTGGATCGATAAAGGAGAAGCTCCCCGGGAATCCGATTTGGATTCGCATGAACCAAGACATTACCAAAGCCACGAATCCCACCGCTATAGCGGTCAGTGTGTATTGAATGGCAATGACTTTATGATCCTGGCTCCAGACGTACTTTGTCCAAAAACTTGTCGGATCGTGGAGTGGTAAATCCTCTTGATACCCAGCTTGTGTCATCAAAATCCTCTCTATGCTACTTGTTTGTTATTCAAAATCGATTTGAATGTCGGTGTTCGAATTTTTCTTTCGCCCAATTCGATCCTATTTAACGGCTTTTGTATAAGCGATTAGCGCATCGAGCTCTTTGTCGCTTAATTCGTAGGGCGGCATCATGGGCGAGAAACCCGCTACCACCGTGGCATTCGGGCTGACAATGGCTTCTTTCAAATAGGCTTCATCAACTACTACCGTACTGTTGTCGGTCATGGTTTCAGTTTTTCCGAATAGGCCTTTCCAAGTTGGCCCTACGCTGGCGCTCCCATCCAAGCTGTGGCAACTGAGGCAACCCTGTTCTTCCGCGAGTTCCTCTCCTAGACTGACCAAATCATCCCCTACCTCGTTGGTGGACGAAAGCGAGGCGGTAAAAGCGATTAAGGCATCGATTTCGTCGTTACTCAGTTCATAAGGAGGCATGATCGGGGAATAACCGTCGATTACACTCGCGTTCGGATCGAGAATTGACTCTTTAAAATAAGCTTCATCAACTTTGACGGTAGTACCGCCAACGATTTTTTCAATCTTACCGAGCAAACCTTTCCAGGTTGGTCCAACGTTGGCGCTCCCGTCTACGCTATGACAACCGAGACAACCCTGTTCTTCCGCCAGATCACGTCCTTGCTCAACCAATTTGTTTCCAGCGCCCACGGATTTTTTGGAGGACGTCTGCACGAAGGTCGGTTGGGTATCCAGCCATGCCTGAAAGGTAATTTCGTCTTCGACGAAAACCGCGCCACGCATGGTATGGTGTCCAACTCCGCAATATTCAGCACAGGCGATGTCGAATCGTCCTAGTTTCGTAGGGGTAAACCACAGACTTGTAATAATGCCCGGTACAGCATCCATTTTAACTCTGAAATGCGGAACGTAGAAGTCGTGAATGACATCTTTGGAACGCAATAGGATTTGGACCGGCTTGTCTATGGGAAGATGGAGTTCGTTGTTGGAAATCAACACGTCATCTTGCCCATTAGGATCTTCAGGATTCAAACCAAAGGGGTTTTGAAAACTGATAAGTTTGGGTTTGGCATTACCTAATACACCGTCTTTGCCGGGGAAACGAAAACTCCACTGCCATTGCTTACCCACCGCCTCAACAACCGAGGCGTCTTTCGGGACGTGGACGAAATCGGCTAAAACTATCAGGCCGGGGGCTAACATGATCACGATACCCACCGTGGTCAACCCAGTTAGCCATAACTCAAGTTTCTTATTTTCCGGTTCGTATACTGCTTTCCGGTCTGGACTATAACGAAACCGAACCAAGGCATAGGCCATAAAAAAGTTGACGGCGACGAAGACAACCCCGCAAACCACAAAAGTGATCATCATTGTATCGTCCATTGGACTCCAGTTCGATGATAGCGGAGTAAACCACCATGGGCTCCAGAAGTGAAACCAGACCGATCCAATGACAATTAAAACCAATGCTATTGCTATAGCCATGCTTGAAAATCCCAACTAAAATTAATACGGGTATAAAATTTCACCGAAAGATTATTGAACGCTACAAGATTTATTGCGGGGCTGTCAGAGCAATGGAAACCAACCGCTGAATTTCCCTTTTGTCATGTTTCCCCAAAACCCCCCTCTTATTTTCTGCCCACGGTGACAAAAACTCCCATTATGAGGAACACCGCGATCAAATTCAAGGATCAAATATAATATTAAACACTATTTGAATTCACAACCCAAAAAATCTTTTTGTTCTAACTGATTACGAATGAGGAGCCTGCTTGTGGAACCTGAGCTTATGGATTCGACAAAATTTTGACATACAAAAAAATCAATGCTTAACTTTGAGTGATCTTAGCAGGAACAGTCCATTATTCGACCGCAATCGAAATTTGGTTTCTTGCCTTAAAATTCCCAATCCGCCAAAGAGGACCAAAGTACTTGCGTAGGATAAAAATAAACCGAGGCGAATATGAGTAGTAAACGAATTTTGCTAATCGATTCGGCTCCGGAACGTGGAAACGAGCTGAAGAAGGTTCTTGAATTTCTTGAATATGAAGTAATACTCAGCGATTTTTCGAATTCCAGCGAAATATTGGATGAAATCAGCACGTTTTGCACGGTGATGATCGGCAACGGAGTGGAACGTTTGGCTTCGATTGTCAAGACTTTGAATAAGCACGAGAACGGTATCCCGATCGTATTGGTGGCGGACAAAGATTCGATACCGATAATTCCATCGGCATTGGACGATTTGATTGTTGTGGTCCAGGAATGGCCGACTACCCACTCAAAACTGACTAAAACATTTCAAAAACTTAAAGTCTATCGTGAAAGTGGACGGCGAGAAGACCGGCGTTCATTGGAATTGTTTAGAAGTCTGGCCGGAAGCAGCCATCGAATCCAAAAAATTCGAACGTTAATTCAGCAGGTTGCCGAAACCGATGCGATTGTATTGATCTTAGGTGAATCGGGAACAGGAAAAGAAGTCATAGCTCGCAACCTACATTACTATTCTTCGCGCCGTCATAATCCCTTTGTACCCATCAATTGCGGCGCCATTCCCTCGGAACTTTTGGAAAGCGAATTATTCGGCCATGAAAAAGGCGCATTTACCGGTGCGCTAAGCTCGCGCCAGGGACGTTTCGAAATGGCCGAGGGCGGTACTTTGTTCTTAGATGAAATCGGCGATATGCCCCTGGTTATGCAGGTTAAACTGCTCAGAGTTCTGCAGGAAAAAACCTTCGAGCGTGTCGGCAGCAGCAAGACCATGGTATGTAATGTCAGGATTATTTCCGCAACCCACCGTAATCTTGAAGAGGAAATTGCGCAAAATCGTTTTAGAGAGGATTTGTTTTACCGATTGAATTTATTTCCGATTGACGTGCCGGCGTTGCGGGAACGGGCGGAGGACATTCCGGTCTTGGTCGGTGATCTGATAGCGCGCATAGAAAATGAAAAGCGTGGATCGGTTCGATTTACGTCGTCCGCGATGCAAGTACTCAAGCAATATGACTGGCCCGGGAATGTGCGTGAACTTGCTAATCTGGTGGAGCGTCTTGTCATTCTGAATCCCTGTGGCATAGTCGACGTTACGGACTTGCCCGAAAAGTTTCAAGGTTTGTCGCCAGCGGTTGCCGCTAAGGCGCCCGAGAAACCCAATGTAACCGAAGGTGTGGCACCAATTGATTCCACCCAAAATTCCCTGCCTCAACTTTCTGAAAACGGAATGGATCTGCGCGAACATCTAACACAATTAGAGTGCGATCTGATACGGCGGGCTTTAGATGAATGCGACGGTGTCGTAGCCCATGCCGCCAAACTTCTTAAAATGCGCAGAACGACGCTGGTTGAAAAAATGCGCAAATTCAATATTCAACGTCACGAGGGCATGACGACAATTTGACGTTATCAGATGCAATTTCTAATAACAGTATGATAATCCATTAAACAGGGGATTGGCTTAGATATTGCTTAGTTCTGGGTATTCGCCAGAACAGAGATAAGTTTTGAACCCACAAACACAGTTTAACCGGATTGACCAGTTGCAAGACGCGTTTCAGGCTTTTAACCGCTTGTCGCAAAACCTCACTGATTCTTACCAGGATTTGGAAAACCGGGTCGCCTGTTTAACCCAAGAACTGGTTGTCGCCAGGCATGCGCGTTTAAAGACGCTGAGTGAAAAAGAACGGCTTGCGAATCGCCTTCAAACACTACTTGATGCTCTGCCCGTGGGGGTCGTCGTTGTTGATGGCGAAGGTAAAATTTCCGAACATAACAAAGCAGCTGGCGACCTATTAAACGATGATTTAGTGGGTCGGCGGTGGCAAGATCTCGCCGAGACCGTTCTTAGCTCCGGCTCTGAAGATCCCCACGAAAAAATATCCAAAGCTGGAAAGGTTTTGAGTTTGTCGAGTAATTCACTGGGTGAAGGACAGGGGCAGATCATACTTCTCACCGAAGTGACCGAAATTCGAGTGCTGCAAGGGCTGGTGGAACAGCAAAAACGATTGTCGGCGCTGGGTAAAACCGTGGCCAGTATCGCGCATCAAATTCGGACGCCCTTAGCGACCGCAATGTTGTATGCGTCGCATTTGCGCAAGGGTGATTTAGATCATAATCAGCGGCAAAAGTTTTCGAAAAAACTATACGAACGTTTGAAATTTTTGGAAAGGCAGGTCAACGACATGCTAGTGTTCGCGAAGGATGGACAGCTTGTTACCGAGCAGGTGTCGCTTAAGGCGTTAGTAAACACATTGACCGATGTGGTGGATAGTTTCGTGGTTAATACATCCGTGGAGTTTAGCGTCGAAAACCGAACAACTATTGATCGAATCGAAGCAAACGATAAGGCCCTGTCCGGTGCATTAACCAACTTGCTAACCAATGCATTTGAGGCAATTCAATCGGAAGGTTTCGTGAAATTGGAAATATCGGACGATGGGGGGGGAATTCATACAATTTGTGGTGAGCGACAACGGACCCGGCATTCCACAAGACATCAGGGCAAAAATTTTCGAACCATTTTTTACTACACGATCTAAGGGCACCGGTTTGGGTTTATCGGTCGTTGACCGAGTTGCTAAAGCCCACGGTGGACAAGTCTGGTGCGAATCGCTACAAACCGGCCTTAGTCAATTCTATTTAAAAATTCCGAGCGTTCGTCAAACTGAATTGTTACCCAGCGGGTTATCGCTCCGCGATGGGATTAAAGGAGCCAATTAATGCAAAACTCGAATATATTGATAGTGGAAGACGATGCCGCGCTTTCGTCCGCACTGTGCGATACCTTGGATTTGGCGGGGTATCAGGCTACATCCGCGACAAATGGCGTTGAAGCATTAAAGCAACTTTCGGCGCGGTCTTTTGGGATGGTGATCAGCGACGTCAATATGGAAAAAATGGATGGCCTGACATTACTTTCGAAGATTAAAGCCCAAAAACCAGACCTCCCAGTATTGTTGATGACAGCTTATGGCACCATCGAAGGTGCGGTTGAAGCGATGCAGGCGGGCGCCATCGATTATCTGGTTAAACCTTTCGAGGCGGATACCCTGATTCGGCAAGTGCACCGGAATTTAATGGCGTCCCAGCCCTCGGCCAAAGATTGCATCGTCAAGGATGCCAATATGCGGAAGTTATTCGAATTAGCTTCACGAGTATCCAAGGCGGATGTGACGGTCCTGATCCAGGGAGAGAGTGGAACCGGCAAGGAAATAATCGCCCGTCATGTCCATCAATGTTCCAATCGAAAAGCAGAGCCTTTCATCGCCATAAATTGCGCGGCAATCCCTGAGAATATGTTGGAAGCGACATTATTCGGATACGAGAAAGGCGCTTTTACCGGAGCGCATCAAGCCACGCTTGGGAAATTTGAATTGGCCCAAAAAGGCACCCTGTTACTCGATGAAATTTCCGAAATGGATTTGGCCTTACAGGCAAAAATACTTCGTGTACTCCAGGAAAAGGAAGTCGAACGCTTGGGTGGTCACAAGGTGATCAAATTGGATGTACGGGTATTGGCGACAACCAATTTAAATTTGAAGGAACAAGTTTCGAAAGGGCGTTTTCGTGAGGATCTGTTTTACCGATTGAATGTATTTCCACTGCGTATACCACCATTACGGCAGCGGTCCTCGGACATAATTCCGCTGGCAAAAAGCTTTTTAGGAAAATATTCACCAACTGGCAAGATTGTTCCGGAATTTGAGCCGGAAGCTATCAATCTGCTGCTGAAATATCACTGGCCCGGGAATGTCCGAGAACTGGAAAACGTCGTGCAAAGAGCTTTAATTATTTGTGCTAGCGACACCATTGCGATTGACGATATTGTACTAGAAGATGGGACCGGGAATTGTGCTGATCCAGTCGGGGAGTACGAGGGCGAAACATTAAATAAATTGGACGACAATTTGAAGTCCATGGAGGATCAAATTATTTTGCGGACCCTGATTGAAGAAAAAGGGAGCCGTAAATCGACCGCCGAACGCCTTGGCATCAGCCCACGAACCCTAAGGTATAAAATCGCCCGAATACGCGATGATGGCGTAGCGCTACCCTGTTGAAGACGGATATCCAATCATTTTTTACTAGAAATTTACCATGAGCAACGTTGAAATCGAAAATGTACTGACGCAAATGCGCCTTGTCGCGGCGCAATCGAGCAACACCCCTCCCGACCAGACTGTTAATACCGATTTTTCTCAGATTCTTAAAGACTCCATTGACAAAGTCAACGATACACAGATGAAGGCGGGACAATTAGCGAAAGCTTTTGAGACCGGAGATACCGATGCCGATTTGGCGGAGGTGATGGTTTCGCTAGAGAAAGCCAGTATTTCTTTTGAATCGATGTTGCGGGTGCGCAATAAGCTAGTCGATGCCTACCAAGAAGTTATGAATATGCCGATGTAATTCAAACTTTCTAATCGAGGTTAAAATGGAACTTAGTGAATCGGACGGCAAAAGTGTACTGCAAAGCGAACACAAACAACTAGTGGAAGGAGCAAATCTTCATCCGGCGCTCAGGGGCACGGCGCGACTCTCCATGGCCCGCCAGGTCGGCGTGATTATTGGCTTGGCGGTTGCGGTCGCCATCGGTGTCGCCGTGGCGTTGTGGTCGCAAACTCCGAACTATGCCTTGCTTTACGCGAGCGTCAGCGATCAAGAAGCTGGAGAATTATTGGATGCATTGGACAAGCTGGGGGTTACTTACAAAGTAAAATCCACCAACGGAGCCATTTTGGTGCCTCAAACCGCGGTTCATGAAGTGCGGATGAAACTGTCAGCGCAGGGTTTCCCCAAGAGTAACAGCGCAGGTTTTGATTTGCTGGATAAAGATTCCGGTTTTGGGATGAGTCAAACCCGTGAGATAGCTTTATACCAAAGAGCATTAGAGGGTGAAATCGCCCGCTCGATTATGATGGTTCAAAGTGTAAAATCGGTCCGGGTGCACTTGGCCTTACCTAAACAGACAATCTTTCTCAGAAAACGTAAAAAATCCAGTGCGTCGGTTATATTGGATTTGTATTCGGGCCGCTTTTTGGAAAAAGGTCAAGTCGAGGCGATTATTCATCTGGTAGCCTCTAGTGTACCGGAACTTGAATCCCAACAAGTTACCATTGTCGATCAAAGGGGAAATTTGTTAAGTGGCAATCAAGACAATGACGGGATGTCTTTTTCGAACAAGCAATTTGAATACAAGACACAGGTTGAGGAACATTTGATCAACCGAGTCGAGAATATATTAACTCGGCAGTCGTGAGTTAACAGCGAGAAAAGCGGGGCAAAACTACCCTCTCCATCGTAGTATGTTTGATGAAAAATTTTGAAGATCGCAGAGAATTAGAGCATAGAACGCCTCATTCAGTTTAATCGTCATCTATTTCATCGGAAACAGCCATCAAGCGGGCACGGATCTGTTGAATCATGCCATTTTCCTCAAGTCGAAAGAATTGTTTGAGGAACAATGGCGCTAAAATTTGCTTGACGGTTTTCTCCGATGGCAAATCACGCGATTGAGTGCGAAGATAAAGCGAGTGCTCAGACCAAATCGTATCTTGATACTGGAGCGCAATCAATTGCATTAACCCCAAGGCAATGGAGGCACAGAGCACGAAGATTTCATAGGCTCGCCAGCACGCTTGAACGGTATGAATATCCTGGGGCTGTGGGGCTTTGAGAAGACGATTGGAAAAGGGGCGTCTAGAATGTTTTGGCAATTTTTTAGTCCAAAAACGAAATTTAAAGGCGCCGATCACATGCTTTAACATCGCGAACATGATTTCAATGCGGGTTCTAGCACAATACAGTTCAACGGCATCAATGGCTGACAGCGTTAAATCGGAACTCATTAGAACCATTGGGCCTTTTGAGGTGACGGCGAGAATAAATAACACCTGATCAGCGATGGGCCGCCATAACAGTGTAAGCGTCATAACCCGGATGGATTCGGTTTTACCGTAGACTTGACAGGTCACCGTCTCAAACAAATGAAGGTGGTCGAAGCATTCTCTTAAACACACTTTCTCGCATAGAGCGGCTGAGGTCCGGGGCGAGAGGCGGGTTTCGGTGGCGCGGGGAAATAACCCACATAGCTATTCTTGGCTTTGACCAGCACCTCAACCCACCGCGCCTGATGCTGGATTGAATAATAGTGGCAAGCTCGAAATACGCCCCCGGTTGAAAAAAAGGCATCCAACACCAAATAACACAGACAGTGATTCGTCACCGCAAAATGAATCGCCATGGCCACCAAGCGGTCGGTGAGCTTGATCCGACATGGATTATCGCGCTCGTCGTTCAACCCTAAATGAGCCCATCCCTGATGAATTTGAAGCTGCAAAGGACAACAAAAACAAGCGGATAACGACCCGATCAAGATGCCAATGCTGCCCCAACATTGGGCCCGAAAATAGCCGGGTTTCGTTTGCGTCTCCGATGACTCGTGCATCGATACCACGCCGGGCATCTTGCGTCCATCTTTGATCACCGCGGTATGGTCACCCAGAAGTATCGCTCGTCCAGCTACTTCAACGGATTTTCCTTGGCGATTCACAAAATCTTGCCAAGCATCGAGCAACGCCCCATAGACATACGCTTTGGATCTAAAAAAACGGAGCAAGCGGTAATAACCAAGTTCATCTAATAGCCAGAAACGACACAACGACGTCACGCCGATCATTTCTCCTGCCCCCATAAATCCAATCACAATGGCGCAGAACAACAACCAAGTACTCGATCTGGAAAAAACGCTTTGAAAGCTTTCTAAACTCTGAGAAATATACTGTTGCACGGGGTCTCCTCCTTCCATCTGTACTTCTACAAAGAAAAGAAGGATCCGTGTTTTTTTAGCAAATGTCTAGTCGTAATTATCGATTTCTATTTTCTACACTACTCATCTTTTATGAACACCAGTGGGCAATCTTAAAGCGCAGAGCTATCAATGGGTGATAAGACTTTCTTCCGTTGGTCGAGGTGACACATCGAAAAAATGAATTCAGGGCCTGCATAGTTACGTCAAATCGGATAGAACTCGTGACTGACGAGATATTAATTCCGTTGGTGGGGGGCGACGCGATAAGGACTCAAATCACCGCCGATATCGATTTTACCACGACCGAACGCACTCACGAACAGTACAATCCTGATCTTCCGGCATTAAGGAGTGAGCAGGTTCAAGAAGAACAAAGTAGAGTATAGGCTATTCAAGGCGTTCCGGGAGCTTTGTCCAATCAACCTCCGGCGGCGGGCTCGGCGCCGGAAGTGGGTGTCGGCGGGGCTCAACAGGTCGGGACTGAACCCCAGAATTCCAGTCGGAGTACCGTTCGTAACTATGAACTGGATAAAACCATTAGCCATTCGCGATTATCGGCGGGAAATCTGCGTCGATTGGCGGTTGCCGTAGTGGTCGATATTCCTCAGGTTGTCGACGAGAGTGGAGCGGTATCCGCCAAACCTTACTCACCGGAAGAAATGACGCGATTCACCGAATTGGTCAAACAGGCTGTAGGATTCGATGCGGCCAGGGGGACCAGGTAACCGTGACAAATGTAACCTTTAAAAGGCCTGAACTTATAGAGCCTTTACCGGAAATACCGATTTGGAAACAGCTCTGGTTTCAGCCCCTGGCAAAAAATTTGATTGCATTGTTGATGGTGTTGGCTTTGGTTTTTGGCCTTTTTCGACCGGTGATGAAGGCGCTAGTTGGACGAGAGAAATTAGAACAACAATTACACGAAGACCGGAAAAAGTCAGAAGATAGCGCACTTAAAGCGTTGCCGCCGGGATCCGAGGGTGCGGATGGAGGTGGGCGGACGGCGTTAAACGAGGACTCTGAGCCGTTACTGCTCGAAGCGCCACAAGGTCATGAAATGCGTCTTGAATTTGCTCAGAACATGGTCGATAAAGACCCGAAAAGGGTTGCGCAGGTGATCAAGAACTGGGTACAGGCAAGTGACTGAAGGCGAAGGTCGGAGCGACAACAGTAGTATTGAGCAAGCGGCTGTATTGTTGCTCGCATTGGGAGAGGATCGTGCGGCTCAGGTTCTCAGGCATATGGGTCCGAAAGAGGTTCAGGCGGTCGGTGCGACCATGGCCGGCTTGTCAAATATCACTTCCGACAAGGTGAACGGAGCATTTAAATCGTTCGTTCAAACCGTTCGAAAACACACGGCGTTTGGTGTCGATTCCGATGAATATATCCGAAATGTTCTGACTGACGCATTGGGCGCGGACAAAGCCAGCAGTGTGATCGACCGTATTCTACTTGGACGCAACAGCCAAGGTATCGAGCAACTCAAGTGGATGGATCCCAGGGCTATTGCCGAGCTGGTCCGATTGGAGCATCCGCAAATCATAACCATTGTTGTGTCTTTGCTCGATCATGATCAATCCGCGGAAGTTTTGTCTTATTTTCCGGAAAATATGCGATCGGATATCATCATGCGGGTTGCCACTTTAGAGACGGTGCAACCAGCGGCTTTAAAAGAGCTGGATGCCATTATGGGAAAACAGCTGAGCGGGAATACTAATGTCAAATCTTCCGCCCTTGGGGGGTTGGATACCCATAGGTGTTAACTTAACAAATATTATATAGAATAAACAACAGGTTAATGGGTTTGACGAAAGCATTTCAGCCGAGTGAGTCAGGCAAGTCCTCTGTGGGCGCTGGAACACCGGAATTCCTTATGCCGGTACTGGCGCGATAGTCAGGTGGAAAACAGTAGACAAAGGACACGCATATCTTTATTCTCATCATATTTTGATTTGTTGTTTTTAGGATTGAGTATAAATATGCCCATTGATATTGATGTATCCATTTTGAATCGTTTTTTTGCAGAAACAAAATCCTAGCCTCGGCGAAGGCCTGCGGATTTATCCAGCGATTGCGCAAGCTCGATCCCTTCGAGTTCTTTATCGCACTCACCTTCGGTGCGCTTAAATCAGATACACTCACCCTGAATAGTTTGGCGGATGAAATCCCGAGTGATCTTTCACGAACGGGCATTCACCATCGATTTACCCAGCAAGCCAGTGCCTTTATGAAAGCAATGGTGGCTGATTTTATGGCGATTTTAAAGACCGAAGGTCGAACCCTTGAGGTCGCGGCACTGAAGTATTTTACGGCGGTCAATATCATCGATTCAACCTCCTGGAAACTGTCCGGAGGGCTCGCGGCCGTATTTCCGGGCTATCACCATGCCGGATGCAAAGTACAGCTCATGTTCGATTATTTGACCGGTACGGTTAACCTGGTCGATTTAAAGAAACAAACTGCCACCGACCAAAACTATGCCCGGGTCTTAGCGGAACAACTGCAAACCGGTGCGCTGTATTTATTCGATATGGGCTACACCGTGGCTGACGCACTCGCCGCCATCGATGCAGCAGATGCCTTCTTTTTATCCCGCTTCAACAGCTTCGGTTTAAACCTGTATCGTCAAGGGCCTAACGGTTTTGAGAAAATCAATTTGTTCGACGAAATCCAGTACTTAACACATCAACAAACGGGCCTCGATTGGGCCGTGTGGGTCGGCAATAAAACGCACAAAACACAGGCTCGCCTATTACTCACCCGAATGCCCGAAGAAATCGCTAACCGACGTCGACAAAGCGCCAAACAAGCCGCGCACAAGCGCGGCAAGGTTCCCAGCCAACAAACGTTGTGCCTGTGTGACTGGGGTCTATGGATCACCAATATCCCCGAATCCTATCACGGCATGGATATGCCTCAATTGCTCGCCCTATATCCGTTGCGCTGGTCCGTTGAGCTTTTTTTTAAGCAGATGAAATCAACCTTGAAACTTCAGCACACCACAGTACAAAGTAATGCTCATCGACTCACCTGCGAGGTCCTTGGAACCTGTATTGTTGCCCTGTTTATCACCTTCTGCTATTCCTGTGCCCGCGCCCAGGCTTGGCGCCAGATGCAATGCGAAATCAGTTTCGATAAAACCGCAAAACACTTTCGCCGACATGTTGCACCACTCGTTGACATCCTCTACCACCATACTCTCGACCGGTTAGCTGTCTATATGATTGACTATCTGAACGGCATCTTGGTCCGTTGCATTAAAACACGCCAACCCAGCCGATCTAACTCCCTGGATGAATTCATTCAACCAAGCCGCTATCGGGATTATCGATTCTTCTCCGTTCCGATCAATTCTACGCCCCGGAGTATTGGCTTAGAGGCCTTTGAGGCTTAAGTTAACACCTATGGTTGGATACCGCGGCGAGTATTCTGAATTTTTTGGAAGTTTCCATGGAATCTAAAATTATCGAGCATATTACCGATAATGACGCTGAATTAGCGCAAGAGATTCAGGATAAGATGTTTGTTTTCGCGGATCTTGCCGCTGTGGACGATCGGGGTATTCAAACTTTATTGCGGGAGATTTCCACCGATGCTTTGCTGTTAGCGCTACGCGGCTCCGAAGATGCCTTAAAAGAAAAAATATTTGAAAATATGTCCAAGCGTGCCGCTGAAATGTTGCGGGATGATTTGGAAGCCGCGGCGCCGGCGAAACTTAGCGATGTAGAGGCATCCCAGAAAGAGATCGTAGCAATCGCCCGCCGACTTGAAGAAGCTGGGGAAATCAGTTTAGGTGGAGGAAGCAGTGACGAGCTCGTCTGATCCATTTTCGAAATCGGAACTTGAGGATGTTCAACGCTGGGCGTTGCCCGATATTTCTAGAGGCGATCAATCTTTCAGATCGGGAGTAAGCCCTAATTCAATGCGGAGAATGACCGTCGAAGCCATCGAGGAAATGCAACGACAAGCCTTTGACGAAGCGGCTGAACAAGGGCATAAGGATGGGTTAAAGAAAGGCTATGCCGTGGGTTTCGAAGATGCAAAACAAAAAGGTTACGAAAAGGGGTACGGGGATGCAAAGAATGACATTCAACAGACGGTCGCCAAATGGGTCAAACTCATGGAATCGCTCGAACAGCCGTTCAATGACCTGGACGATCAAGTTGAAGAGGAACTGGTGGCTTTAGCCATTGGGATTGCCAGGCATGTTGTTGACCATGAATTAATGGCAAACCCCGAACAGGTAATTGCCGTCGTTAAAAAAGCGATGCAAGTGTTGCCTGCTTGTTCTCGGAAAATCCGTTTGTATTTACATCCCGACGACGCGGAACTGATTCGATCCGGATTAGCGTTGGATAATGCGGAATCTAAATGGACAATCATTGAAGAACCCTCTTTTACCCGTGGTGGATGCAAAGTAGATACCGAAAACTCCCGGATTGACGCCACCGTTGAAAAACGATTGTCTGAGGTGATTTCTTCGGTGTATGGCAATGAGAGCACGGAAGATTTAGATAAACAAAATGGGGTCTGAGGTCGCGATTGCCGATCGAAATCAAATTTGGTTGGAAAGGCTTAAGAAATATCGTACCCGACTGCCTTCTTCGGTAAATGTAGTCGTAGAAGGAAAGCTATCAAGAATGGTAGGTCTTACGCTTGAAGCAGTGGGATGCCGGTCCGCCATCGGAAGTCGTTGCATCGTAGAAGTCCCTGATGGTCAACAAGTGGAAGCCGAAGTCGTGGGTTTTTCGGGCGAGCGCCTTTATCTCATGCCCATCGGCGATATCCGTGGGCTGGAGCAGGATTGCAGGGTGATTCCCACCAACCGGGTGTGCGCTGCTAAAGTCGGTCCACAACTGCTTGGTAGAGTGTTGGATGGCTCCGGCGCGCCGTTGGATGGGAAGGGACCACTTGAGTACGAAACCACGCTTCCCTTGAATGGATCAGCGATTAATCCACTGGCGAGGAAGCCTATCCAAAAATCTTTGGACGTTGGTATCACGGCGATCAATTCCTTGACGACCATAGGCCGAGGTCAAAGAATGGGATTATTCGCCGGGAGTGGTGTCGGGAAAAGTGTGTTACTGGGTATGATGACACGGTATACCACCGCCGATGTGATCGTCGTTGGATTGATTGGAGAGCGGGGAAGGGAGGTCAATGAATTTGTGAATAAAATCCTTGGGAAAGATGGTTTAAAACGGGCCGTAGTTGTCGCCAGCCCGGCTGACAGCCCACCGCTAATGCGAATACACGGGTCTCTGCTTGCGACTAGTGTAGCCGAATATTTCCGCAACCAGGGTCTGGATGTTTTATTGTTGATGGATTCTCTAACCCGTTTCGCCCAGGCGCAAAGGGAAATCGCTCTGGCGATCAATGAACCACCTGCCACTAAGGGTTATCCGCCATCGGTATTCGCAAAGCTTCCTCATTTGATAGAAAGAGCGGGGAACGGCATTGGGGATCAGGGGTCGATTACAGCGCTCTATACCATATTGACCGAAGGGGACGATCAACAGGATCCTATCGCGGAGGCAGCCAAGGCAATTTTGGATGGGCATATTATTTTATCGCGCGAACTGGCGGAAACCGGGCATTTTCCGGCAATCTATATTGAATCGTCGGTTAGTCGGTCGATGAACGATATCGTGTACAAGAAACATCTAAAATTGGCAAGGAGGCTCAAACAACTTCACTCGGTATACCAGCAAAACCACGATTTGATCAGTGTTGGCGCTTATGAAGCCGGCGCCGATCCAAAAATCGATGAGGCGATTGCCATGCGCGAAAGCATCCTTTCGTTTTTACAGCAGGACCTGGATGAACCCGTTAATTTTAGTTCGGGTTTGAAGCAGTTGGAAGAACTTTTAGATACCTCGGAAGAGAAAGAATCTGAATCTTAATCGATTTTTGCTATTTGATAGCAGCTGCGATAAGCGATGAAGAAATCAAAGCGGATCAGCAAAATAGTCGATATTGCATCGCAAAAAGAGCAGTTGGCAATACGCGAAGTTGGGCTAAAACAAAAAAAAGCCAAGTAGAACAGAAGAAATTAAAGGACTTATTTCGATATCTGGACGAGTATATCGGGCAATATTCGATAATTGTATCGAAATCGCTTCGTGGCAAACAATTTGTCGAATACCAAGCATTTTTGGAAAAATTGAATGAGGCGATCAAACAACAGGAACAGGTCGTTGAACTAATCAATCGGGAATTGATTCAATCCAAAGCAGAATGGGCCAATGCCCGGATAAAAAAAGGAAGCTATAAAAAGTTAATGGAAAAAACCGCTGCTCAGGAGTTACGTGAACTAGCAAAGCGGGAGCAGACGGAAATTGACGAGCTTTCTAATCGGAAAGATCGGGGCATATAAATTCCAAATTGAACAATTACCGGCTCAAGCCGGTAGTTGTTCAAGCGGGGTAGTATTAACCCGCACAGCAAGACAATTGCTTAACATCCTTGGCGAAGGTTTGGGCGCACAATTTGAGTCCTTCCACCATGGTCAGATAAGGAAACAGCTGACCGGCTAATTCATCGACCGTCATCCGGTTTCGGATTGCCAGGGCCGCTGTCTGAATCATTTCGCCTGCCTCGTTGGCTACGATCTCCGCACCAATCAAACGGCCCGTTTCGGCTTCCATAACCAGTTTAACGAAGCCACGTGTTTCGACATTAACATTCGCTATTTTCGCCACTCGTCCAATTGTCATCGGAGTTGTTTCCATCATATCCACCCATTCGAAATTTACACTATATTTATATAAGCCGTACCATGGTACGTTATCGAGTTTTTTGCGACTGTTATAGAGCCCAGTGATGGAAATATTTTCGGGTTAGAAATCTGATCCAGAAAATTAACCGTACAAAAATCTGCCGGTAAGAATCTGAAAACCCTCTTTCGTATGATAGCCCCCGAAATTTAAATGCTTGACTCCGTGCTAATTGTCGGGACGCAAACACCACATTTAGAATTGCTATGCCGTAAGGCCCCTGGCCCCGATGGAAAACGACCGGGTATCAAGCTAATAAATGAGGTCAGCTATCGGCTAACAATGACTAATTTCATAGGCTACTCAATCCCAAATTATAAATTTGCCTTAACGCAAAAATCCCATTGTCAGATTTTGGGCTTAATTTCCTTTAGCCTGGTCGCAGGCATTCTTTTTAGAGTTTGACTCCTTGGATCCACGTCGATTCCGACGGACGCCAAGGCAGTAACACCTAAAATGGGTTCGGTTCCAGGATCGCAAAAATGATTGCCCCTGCTACGATTTTCCCCATAAATTCGATGTCTCCCGTTGTGATATCCATTTTTATTTCACTTCCATCAGCAAGCTCGTATATACGCTGTGCTTTAGGTAGAAGCCCTATTGATTCCAGACGATCTCTGGGAACAAGAGAATCTCTTGCTCATGTATCAACAAGAAAAAGACCTTCCCACGATTGTTCTAGGCGAGCTGGATTTCTAATTGTCACTGTTACATGTGTTGCGCCCATAATTAACTCTATTGCGGATAATAGAAATCTAACCTCTAAGCATTTATACGTCGCGCACGGACAAAACTCAAGGTTTTCGAGAATTTGTACCAATAAATAATCCAGTGTAAAAAAATGCCGTTTACACCAATATTGCTTGATCCCTGTCCATGATTTTCTGATAAAAATAAGAGGCTACAAGTAACAAGGCGCCTATGAACATAAAGGCAATAATTTTCTGGATGAGTGTAAATCCATCCAAGTCATACACTAAAATTTTCAAACTGGCAATTCCAAACAATACCGCCGGAACTTTGATCAACGACCGGTACAGGGGTTTTAAGGTCAACATTAATACAATGGTCGCATGGAACACCAACAGAATAGATAATAGGAATCGCATTTGCGATGGCATCCAATGAGCGATAGCGAGAATATAACTATGTACTATCAGACCATGAAAGAACCAAATATGTTTATTTCTGGGCTTCGTAATCCTGAATAATACACGATTACATTTCAACGGATAGTGAATCAGTCCTCCATATAGGCTGGTTGCCAAAATGGCCAAGATAGGCGAACTATTGAAATGAGCGCTTGTAACAACAGTCAATCCCACCAAATGCACCATTGTTACCAAGGCTATCGCACAATCGAACAGAATATACACGTCTGTGCGTACGGGTACAATACGCGGCCAGAACCATAACAATACCGAAAAATAACAACCCGCGAACAATACTCCGATAGTCAATTGTCCTGAGACCATAAAAGCCGCTAAAAGAATAATCATGCCCAGATAGTAATAAGCTAATCTGAACACCCAGCCATATTCCGTTGATAAAGACCGACTAAACTCAAGTTTAGTTTGAGAAAAGCCTTGAAACAAGCGTGTAACCACAGCAAAAAAGATGAGACCAACACCTAATGCAAGTATCCCATTCCCTTTTTCTAAAACGTCAAGTTGTGGGTTGATAAAAATCCACTGAAAATAATTAGTTAAGACTAATAACACTGAAAACGCCCAGGCTCCGACGATCAAACCATACATTTCGATACGCAGAGCATTGAACTTGACTTTGGTATGCAGGAATAGGGAGATGGTCGCGGATATCCAGAGTATGGACACAAAATACTGCGGCAGATTACGCAGTGCCGAAGGCAGGAAAACGAGTGGAATAATGAAGTAAAATATCTGATGCAAGCGATGGGCTAAAGGCGCTAATCCGCTATTAGGCATGAAGCGGCGATAAAATGCGGCAATTAACCACAGAGAAACAAAGGCTTCAGCTCGCGCAATCAGTCCATAGGCGTTCTGATCGCCGAATCGAATACTTTGCACTTCCGCGGCCGCGACAATAATCGCAATGACTAACAGAAAATATTGCCCCAGCGCCAAATATTCGGTCACAAACAACCTATGTCGATAAGCCCGAAAAAGCAAATAGAACATTGGCACAATGGCTGAGACCCAAAATAAATCGAAGTTCAGGGCGCCAACGGTGAATAGATACGCCAATAACATCCAGGTCGATAGTGTTTCTTGCGCGACCAGAAACAAAGGCCGTTCCCAGGTTAGACACTGATCCTTGTATTTTCTCATGAGAAAGGCGAATCCGAACAAAAAAGCGCCGGTAATCATAAGATTGCCCCAACCCGAATCGAAGTTCCATGTCGGTTTGCCATTGACCATTTGACCCAGTCCGGCAGTGACCCAAAATGTAATTTGAAGCGCCATCTGGACAAGACCCGCGAGTAAGGCTATATAGCCTTCCATACGAATAAAAGGCAGTGCGAATCGAAAGCCGAGAAACAGGAATATAAGCCCTTCGATGCCCCAGGACGCACCTAACAACGCAGGGTCTATTAACAGCAGTACCGCAAAGCCCATCAACATGCCACTGTGTAGTAGCAATATGCTATTTACATTGTTGCGTAATCGTTGTTCGGTAAAATTCAGCAGTGGGTTGTAGAAAAACAAAATCGAAAACGGAATGGCATTGGCCAGGTAGATTCCACCTAAAAGAGTGTCATCGGTCTGGATTTGATAGAGCACGCACAGGAAGAACAACAGATTGCTGGATAGGATAATCAGTTGATTATTGGTGATATTGTCCTTGGTCCGTATAAACTGCAATAAACTATGGACCACAAACAGGTAGAAGAAGCCATGCAGGACAAGCGTGATAAAAATATTATCGATCAATGCCTCATCGGAATGAACCAACAAGAGATATTCGATCATAATGACCGAAATCGTCATGGCGCATTCAGCCAGCATGGGCCATCGAATCCAGGCGGATAGTTTCACGGCGCCCGCGACTATGATCAGAAGATAAATAAAGTAAAAAAGTGTCGCGCCCTCGGCGTTGTTTAAAAAAAGAGGTGTAGTGGCGCCTCCCAGTAAGGAGATAACGGCCATTGTGCGTGGAGCAAAGAACCTGGCAAGCCAATAGGCGCCGAAACAAACACCGGTTAGCATAACCAGTCCAATATTTGCTCCGACGAGTTCATAATAACCACTGACGAAATAGGTATTTAGATAGTTGAGGATAATCCCTAAACCGATAAGGCTGGCGCTAAATTCCGCCATCGAAGCGTTTTTTCGTGAGAGTTTCGCGCCTACTACGATCAAAGCATTGGCAACCAGATAGCCGAATACTACTTTGCCAACTTCGCCTAAATAATTATTGAAGGAATATTGCAACAGATACCCAAAGCCCGCGACTAAGGCAAGAATACCCGCAACGGTCAGAAAAAATACCGGTCCTTTCCCTTCGCGCTGATAATGTTGGTAGCTGTTGTAGGCCTGCTTAAAAATTGCGCTGAAGGGACCTAATACTATCGTTAGATAATGCAGAACCAGATACATACCAACGGCAAGCAGACCTTTTGTTACAGGTTTGCGATCCATGGATTGTACGGGTTGCTGAGGGATTAATGCTGAGTTCGATAATCCTTCCACTTTGTACTTCGCCTTCGAACCGGTCTTCTGAGCGGAACCAATACCCGTTTGGGAAGGCGGATGGTTGGGAAGCTCGAGATCGGCGCCATTAGGTGTGCAAAAGCCTGAGCTTTTGTCTGTAAAGTTAGCGGTTTCAACACCTTTGAGCTCGCTGAGCCGATGTTCTAATGTATCCACTCTTAGCATAAATTCCCTTTTAAGCTGTCTCAGTTCGGCTTGGATGGCCTTGATCTCTTGGCGGGTAGCTTCGTGATTCATTTATCCGAGTTTGACTAGCACGAAAATCCCTATGCATGGATAGGTTTCGAGTCAAGCGTAGCACAAACTATTGTTGCTTGAATTTTGATTTACTATTATGCCTAAAGCTGGATTAGAAACGGCAATGCGAAAAATTACCGATTATTCCGCTTGGTTTGCCGAGAACGATAGTTTCAAGATACTTGAGGTTTTACTGCGAAACATTGAAAAAGGATTCCTTGCGGATTGGTGGAATTTATTAAAAATCTCGAAGACTCGGGGCTAAGGTATTGTGGTATCGTCAAACGGGATAGCCTGGATAAGAATAAGGTGGTGTTCCTTTTTCTCCTGGTTTACTGGTATTTACAATTTACAGGGGTACTAGGGCATAACCACCCGGAAATTATTGAGTATGCTCAACAGTTGCTACACCAGCGGATCCCGATACATGCGCAGATGTCGGTTCGCACTAAGGCGGCGGATCTGGCGGAGGCCCTCAGCCGAGAAATAGGAAAGACCACCGGTAAGGCCTATGTGACCACATTTGCTAATTCCGGCGACGAGGCGGTAGAGGCCGCGGCAAAACACGCAAGAATGGTATTTTTTCAAGCCCAGGATGCCGTGCTGTCAAAAATACGGGTTGCAGTTTTTGGCGCGTAGTGGCTATTTTGGTTACGTGCTCGCCGGGTACCTACTTAATACCTTTCATATCCGGGTAGCGGCGCCCATCACGGCGACGGCGCTTTTACGAATATAACCCGCGGCAGGCCTGGATGAATATGAAATTGAGCGTTTGATCGGCGCTCTGACTCAGTTGTGCAAGATCCTCCATCACGAAGATCTCTACAAGCTCATGGAATTCGCTTTGGAGCCCAAATGCCGTAATTTAAGATGGCTACAAGACTTTCGCTCCGGTGAAGTGCGTTTGCACGGTGGCGAACAACAAACCGAGCAGGTGGGGTTCCTCATGCATTACATTAATCCTCGGCAATTCAAGGAATCCAACCCCTGCCTGGATGTACTGGACGAAGACGCCCTAGAGGACTTACTGGCAACCATGCTTCCCGTGGCGCAACCGATGGTTCTCGGGAGTCAACGTTTCCAGGCGGAACTGACGGGAAAACTGACGCTATGCCATCTGTGGAAACGACTGGTGATGACACTTACGTGTGATGTCCTTGATAAGGTGGCAGTGCTTCAAATCGATCAGGCGCCGGGACAAATCCGCTTGGTGGCCTGACCACTGTGTGGAGATGCCCGCTCCCTTGATTCGGTGCTAACCTGATGCTTTCCTGACGGGGGATATTACTGCCCACTTAAACAATTTGGTCATATTCAGACCCTTCAGACACTGAAACTGGAGGGACCGTTTGCGCCTGTCCGGTAGTTTTAGGGAAGTTTACTCAAAACTGTTAGGGGTATTTCGTTCTGAATCGCTGGCATGCCCGGTCATACTTGCCGGAATCCTTCATATGTGCGTGGTTCGACTGGATCTGTGGCCATTCCTCAAAAAACCAGTGGATATGCACCTTCGCTGGCGGGGTCAGCGGATTTTCGGCGACCACAAAACCTTCCGTGGCATTGGTGCGATGGTGGCTTTTTCCACCTTGTTTGTTTGGATATGCCGGTACCTGACGGATAATTTTCCGGCGTGGGCTAATTTTTATGGCCATGCTGTTCGATGCGTTTGATGGTGTTCTGGCAAGAAAGTATGGCTTAAATCGGCCTTTCGGTGGCTATCTGGACAGTTTTGCTGACGTGTTTATCTATCTGCTCGCGCCATCGGCCTGCTTTGTAAATTGGGGGTTTTCCGCTGACTGGCAATTATTGATACTTCTCATGTTTGTCGTTTCAGGCATTATCCGATGGTCGGTGTTTAACGAGGTCGGTAATATTCAGCGCGGAGCGTCCAGCGCCTATCTCGGCATGCCGGTTTTCTGGTCTGCATTCATTACGGCGGGATGGTACGGGATTGGAATAATAGGCGTTAAATATCAACAGCCTATGTTAGCCTGCTGTCTGGTTATCTATTCTTTTTTGATGAACTATAATGGGACATTTTATAAACCCCGCAATCCCGTGCTGATGGGGGTGGTTATAGGGTGTATTGCCGTGGGTTTTATTGTGTCGGGGTGGTAGTGAACCAAGTTATTAACACCTCAAGCCCTAATTAGACGTTGTCGGACAGTTAGGAGAAATTGCCGGAAGTAAGACACAAAATTGTTGGAATAGTGAGCCCTCTTTCGAGAGAGGTATACCCTTCCGATTGAGTAATCCAATCGAAGGGAGTCACTTTCTCAAGGGCGCCGGAAGCTCAAGCGGAGGCTAAACATCAAACTTGGCAATAAGACGGTACCCAGGTCCTTTCCATTAATTCGCTGGGTATGGTGCTGAAATCAAACGCTAAACCGTCCTTAATCATCTTATCGGTATCGAATAAGATGCCTATCTCCGGAATATCATGAAAAAACATACGAAACAGTGGTGGGACGATCATTTGAGAAATTTTTGTACCGATAGGTCCGAGGAAATTTCTACGTTGCCCGATGTGAGCCAGTTCGTCCACCATTATTTCATGAAGCAGTTCCCGGCAGCGTTGGCGTGCTTCGGGGTCGTCCGCTAAAACTTCATCGAACAGGGCGTCTAGCTGTTGATAGAAGGTTATACCCATCATTTCGGTCACGAATGCCAGCGGAGCCATGACAACTTCGGGTAATCTTGGGAAAAACCTGTATACCATCAGCGAAATGGGGCCTAGGGGAACCCATTCGATCTTTTCGAGATGAAAAGTACGCAGCATCTCATGAAACAATCGCTTGTGGCAAAATTCCTCGGCTAGATGGACACGGCTGATTTTATCGGTGATTGTTTTGGAATCGGCTAAAGACGGTACCGCATCCCACGCGCCGGAAATACCTACCCATTCGTGGCGGGCAAACTTATAGATGCAGGTCATGAGCAATATTTTAGGATCCATTTGTTTGGGATCGTCTTGTAATTTGACGCAGTTTCTATAGAAACTATCCGAATCACTCAAGAGTTGCTTTGCGCGCACCGGGGTTTTTTGAAATGATTTTAGTTTGGCCCGTTTTTTTTCTAAGTCTTTATCCTCCTCAAAAAGCGTACCGCTGTGCTGCTGGGAAAATGCCCAGTAACTGTCGAAATTCTGCTTTCGTTCTTCCGATGTACTCGGAGCGAAAATGGAATGATACTTTTTAACATCGCTCATGATTTCTCACCTTTTTATTATTTAATCCGTTGCTATCATTCCTTAGATTTCGCTGAGTACCGGGCAGCCTCCTAGCGCTCCGCCAATCCTATATTGGCGGAGTACTGGCAGCATCAGAGAGTTTTCATTCGTTATCAATAAAACTACGTAACTGTTCCGACCGCGAAGGGTGTCGTAGCTTTCGGAGTGCTTTAGCTTCTATTTGCCTGATCCGTTCCCGGGTCACATCGAATTGCTTACCAACTTCTTCCAGGGTATGGTCGGTATTCATATCGATACCAAAACGCATGCGGAGTACTTTTGCTTCCCGAGCGGTCAGTCCCGCCAATACCGTGTAAGTTGATTCACGGAGGCTTTCAACGGTAGCGGATTGAACCGGTGAAAGTAATCGGATATCCTCAATAAAATCACCCAAATGGGAGTCGTCATCGTCTCCAATCGGCGTTTCCATGGAAATGGGTTCTTTGGCTATTTTGAGTACCTTCCGAACTTTATCTTCCGGCATGTCCATGCGTTCGGATAATTCTTCCGGCGTTGCTTCGCGCCCCATTTCCTGGAGCATTTGCCGAGTGATCCTATTCAGCTTATTGATAGTTTCTATCATGTGAACGGGGATCCGGATAGTCCTGGCTTGATCGGCGATCGACCGGGTAATGGCCTGCCGGATCCACCATGTGGCGTAGGTCGAAAATTTGTAACCTCGGCGGTATTCGAATTTGTCGACGGCCTTCATTAAACCAATGTTGCCTTCCTGGATGAGATCAAGGAATTGGAGTCCTCTATTGGTATATTTCTTGGCGATCGAAATGACCAATCTAAGATTAGCCTCAATCATTTCCTTTTTTGCCCGGCGCGCCTTTGCTTCACCAATCGACATGCGGCGATTGATATCCTTGATGTCTTCTATGGTTAAGCGATGTGTTTTTTCGACGACCGCCAGCTTATACATAGCACGAAGAACTTCTTCTTGGTTGTTATCCAGGATTTCGGAATATTTCTTTTTAGACGCGATGCAGTCGAGGAACCAATCCGGACTGGTTTCATCTTTAGTGAACTTGGAAATAAATTCCTTTCTCGACATCCGCGCTTCTTTTACGCAAATATCTAAAACGATTTTTTCCTGGCTGCGAATCCGTTCGACGGTATGACGCAAAACATCGGTAAGCACCTTGAAAAAAAGAGGCGTGCGTTTGAATTCCAGAAAGACGTTGGAGATGGCATCGAAGGCTTTTTCCGTCCGGGGATGATTGTACCCATACTTTTTTAAGGCATTTAAGACGGTTTTTTGGCGTTTTTTCAAAAGGTCGATTTTCTCTTTGACCATTTTGGGGTCCGGACCGTTAAAAACTTCTGCTTGAGTTTCTTGTTGTTCCTCGGCATCGGGCCTGACTATTTCGTCGGATTGGTTTGGATCGATAAATTTTGAAATGAGTAGATTAAGCCGCATCTCCCCCCTTTGGGCTTTTTCCATCGCATCGATAAAATGTTGAATGACAGCCGGGAATCTTGCCAGTGCGAACGTTACTTGGTTTTGCCCTTCTTCGATTCGTTTCGCGATACTGAGTTCGCCCGCGCGCGTCAGGAGTTCCACCGTCCCCATCTCGCGCATATACATTCGAACCGGGTCCGTTGTTCTTCCGAACTCATTGTCTATGGACGCTAAAGCCGCCGCCGCAACCTCCGCGGCTTCGTCATCATCCGTTACGACCGCCGCTGCATCGGACATCAGCGCTTCGACATCATCCGGTGCGATTTCATGGACTTTAATGCCCAGGTCGTTAATCATGCCAATGATGTCTTCGACCTGTTCTGAATCAACGATATCCGTGGGAAGGTGGTCATTCACTTCGGCATAGGTGAGGTAGCCTTGTTCCTTTCCCTTGGCGATCAATTGTTTTAGCTGCGATTGTTGCTGTTCTTGGTTCATCAACTATCTGTCACAATATAATTTATAGTATGCGTAACCTATCCGGCTCAGCTCCATTTCGTTCAATATCGGTGGGGAAATGCTTATTTACGCGGGTAAATAGCGAGTTCCCCCTCCTGTTCCGAAACAAATATTGAGACGGCCTGAATAGTTACAGACAAACATCTAAGTATAATATCTTTATTAAAAATTTTGAACCCCTCGATCATTTTTCTTTTGAATACGATAGCAATTCCTGCATTTTTTTTCGCTCTGAATCATTCAGGTTATTTGCTCTTTTCAATAGATTTTTTAACATCCGATCATTGAGTTGTTCATGAATTCGTTTAATGGCGTCGCCAAACTCTTTTTCAATGCCTTTTTGGGGAACCAGCATTTCCCATTGTATGAGTTTTGCTATATGTTTTTCTTCCGGAAGCCCTCGAAATTTCTCCAAAATTCCCCCGGTACGTATATCCGGGTGAGTGTTGATAATTTCGGCCAATTGTTTCAATAAGCTCAATCCAGACAAATCACCTTCGATCCAATCGCGCCCGATCAATTCGGTGTTCTTCCCAAGCATGGGATGCTGAAGCAGCAAAGCGATTGCGGTCCGCATTGCCGAAGGTTTGACCCGTCCTTGACGAATCGAAGAAACTTTTTTGTTTTTATTTTGAGTGGCCGATATTTTGTCAATTTCGACTCGATCCAAGCGCGTGAGTTCCCCTAAACGCGCAAACATCATATCACGGAAAACCCCATTGGGAATTTTGCTTAACAGCGGTTTAGCGGCTTGAATAATAGTGTTTCTTCCCTCAATTCCATTCGGATTGTTGTTTTCGCATATTTTGTCGAAGAAATAATCTGAAAATAATTTTGATTCGGTGATGCGGGCGATGAAATGCTCCTTACCTTCGGAGCGCACCAATGAATCGGGATCATGTCCGGCAGGCAACAAAACGAAGCGAATCCGCCGGTTATCGCTTAAACACGGTAGAGCTGCCTCCAGCGCCCGCCATGCGGCTTGCTGCCCCGCTCTATCGCCGTCGAAACAAAATACCAATTCCGGGCAAAAACGGAACATTAAATCGATGTGGTGTCTGCTTGTCGCGGTGCCTAACGTGGCAACGCCAAACGTGATTCCATATTGGGCGAGACCTATAACATCCAGATAACCTTCGACAATCAGTAATCGTTCCGGTTTAGAGCGTTGATCGAGTAATTCGTATAATCCATAAATCTCCCTCCCCTTAATAAAAGTTGGAGTTTCCGGTGAGTTGAGATATTTTGGCGAAGAATCGTCGATTATCCGTCCACCAAACCCTATGACCCGGCCCCGACGGTCGAAAATAGGAAACATGATTCGGTTTCTGAACCGGTTATAAATTTTCCCATGTTCGTTTTTAATCAGCAAACCGGCCTCGATCAAAAGATCTTGATCGAAATGGGAACGCAGGTCGTCCCAAGCAGGTGGTGCGTAGCCCAAGCTGTAGCGCTTTACAATTTCACCGTTTAAGCCCCTTTGTTTTAAGTAAGTTTTTGCGCTATTGCCACTTCGCCAAAGCTGGTTTTTGTAGTAAAGGGCTACTTTCGATTGCAGGTCGTAGAGGGCTTCGAGTTTATGGGTTTGGGCCGGGGTTTCGTTGTGGGCCTCGCGGGGAACCTCAATGCCGGCGAAGGCGGCGGCATCTTCGACGGCTTCGACAAAGCCCAGATTGCCATGATCCATTAGAAAACCAAATGCGTTACCGGTGGCGCCGCACCCAAAACAGTAGAAAAACTGCTTTTCTCGGCTTACGTTGAAACTGGGTGTTTTTTCGTCGTGAAAAGGGCATCGAGCAACATAACTGCTACCCGATTTTTTTAGGGGTACATGTAGATTAATAAGATCGACCAGGTCGATTCTTTGAATTAACTCATCGATAAACTCACGAGGAATCCTACCAGCCATGACTGGTGGGGGGAGTGTTAAACTTGCGGGCGTCCTCTACGAAGGTTGTTGAGGGCGTAGCGTTCACGGGAAAGTTTTTTGAGGTGGCGTTTCACGGCTGCCGCAGATTTGCGTTTTCGTTCCGCGGTGGGTTTTTCGTAAAATTCACGTTGGCGGATTTCAGACAAAATACCTGCTTTTTCACAGGCTCTTTTAAATCGGCGAATGGCAATTTCAAATGGCTCATGTTCTCTAAGTCGGATAGACGGCATATAATTCCCTGGTTATTATGAATCGGTTAAACGAAAACGTCAGATTTTGGTAAACTTGCAAGTATACTCCGTAGTGAGGTTTTTCCAAAGAACTAAATTGCCGGATAATACGAATAGACGAAAGGTATCCAATGGAAAACGAGCGAAGAAAGCATAATCGAAACAAACTCGATCAATTGATGGAGTTGTTTGACGTTAGCACGGATAGTCGATTGGGGACGTTGGTTAATATTTCTTTGGACGGGATCATGGTGCTAAGCCCGTCGCCTGTTCCCCTTAATAAGGTGTGGCAATTGAAAGTGGCTTTGCCATCCGAGACGAAGGACGGTAAAACGTTGATTTTGGGTGTCGAAAGCCTATGGTGTGACAGTGCGCCAAACGTGGACCTTTATTGGTCCGGTTTCCAAATCATCGATATCTCCGACGAAGATTTGGAGTGGATTAGTAAAGTTGCTTTCTAAGTATCCGTCGATCAATATCGCCCCGTTATTTATTTCCAGTTTCTAAGGCGGTTTCGTTAACCTGAATCCGTGATTTCAATGCGGATAGCAGGGTGCTAGAATTAAGCTATCCTCGTTTTTGTTTGAAAGATTCGTCTTAATCAGCTTGGGCAGACTCCGCGCTGTCCCAGCACTCCGTGTTTTCGCCGCGATCAGTTCCAAAGGTTTGCTCACCGACTAGCGCGGCTATTCCCTTCAATAGCCACAACCTACATTAAACAAGCCTGGATAACGGGTAACCCTTGGCCGCCACTCTGTAAGATAGGACCGATGGCGGGGTTTTGTTAGGCAAATCCGATGTCATGGCCCGGTATACCGGTGATGCTGTAGTCTTTAAGAAAAAGAATTTGGCCAAATGCAGTTATGCGTGGTCAGCGAGTTCCTTGAATTTCACGAACAGTGCAAGTACCTCATCGGCAGCATTGTTGAATTGCAAGAGGGCCTCTGCGACCTTGTTTTTTAGATCGTCGAACGTTGGGAAATGATGGAGATGGGTTCCCTGTTCTTTGATTTTTTTCCACAGCTTCTCGATTGGATTGTAGTCGGGTGAGTAAGACGGCAATTGGTAAACAGTCAGTCGGTCTTTATGGTCCTCAAAGAACGCCTTCATTGCCTTGCTGGTATGGTAGCGCGCACCATCCTGTATGAGTACGATAGGCTGTTTGGTTTGTGCAAGCACTTCGGTCAAATAGGTCATGTAGGTTTGTGAGTTAAAGCGTTCTTCCTGGCATTTGTAAAAAAACCGTCCCGTAAAATAATCAATCAAGCCGAGCACCTTGTAGCCTTTACGCTTGCCGGACGTCTTGATGGTCGGTTGCTGGCCTTTTCGTGCCCACGTATAGCTGAGCGACCCCCATTGTGGAAATGACGCCTCATCGCCAAATAACAGTAGCGCCTTTTTTTGTTTTGCCTCGGCTAGAATCGCTGGCCACTTTTGATCCAGCCACTGTTGGCGGGCCTCTTCATCCAGGTGATCGGAAACAAACCGTGCCTTTTGATAAGAAAAGCCCATGTTTTTGAGCAATTGACTGATATAGTGAACGCAATAGAACACGCCAAATCGCTCATGGATTAAGCCTTGAATCATTGGGCTGCGCCAGCAATTACCCACAAACCCTGCAGCCGCGGGGCCCGCGTCTATGACAGCCGCTAATTCACTCCGTTGTTCTTTGGTCATTTTCGAAGGCCTTCCCGGTGGCTTCTTCGATCTCAGTCCGACAACACCGCCGACCAACAAACGCTTGATCCATTGTCGAACCGCTTCGGCTGAAACTCGAAGCATTTTGGCCACTGCTTGAATAACCTGCCCCTCAGCGAAGGCCAGAACTGCTAAGATCCGTTTCACCCACGGCAAATCACCTTTCTGATGGGCTCGCTTCAATTCTTCGAGCAAATCATTCTGGTGGGCCTTGGAGAGATTAAGTTTAAAAATTAACATGGGGCAGCTCCTTATTGACTAGAGATTAACCCATGTCAGACTAAACACTTGTTACTCTAATGTCTAATCGAGCTACCCTGTTGCTATTTTGCTCAGCACGCCAAGATCTTTTTCTTAAAGTCTATAGCTTAGGCTCCATTCCCGTTAACCTGCTTGCTCGATTACCCCGCAAGCCACCCGAGCACCTGCGTCGCCGGTCGGTTGGGATGTTAAATCATCCGTCCCGGCATGGACAATGATGCTTCTTCCGATGATGTTATTTGTACCTTTGAATGTAACTAGTGTATCCACACGATCATAACTGGCTTTACCGTCCTTACCCGCGACGATATTGCCTAAATCGCCAACATGACGCGTCGCCGAATCCGGTCCGCCGTGAGTGGCTTTATGCGGATTAAAATGACCACCCGCCGATTTCCCATCGCCCGAGCTACAATCCCCCTTCTCGTGAATATGGAAACCGTGATCGCCCCGCATCAAACCCGCGAGCTGGGCAAAAATATGAACACCATTTGCTGTCTTTACAAGGGAAACCGACCCGATCACCGCATTCCCGGTGGTTGCCTTTAGGTTTGACACTGCGCTTGAAATCCCAACGGGTGCTTGGTCACCGGGTGAACAACCGTATAAGTTCAGCCCGACAACCGCTAACATTGCCATGGAAAGTGCGCCTAACAAACGATTCGTTCTGGTCATATCAAAACCTCCTTTATTTTTACCTGTGGGATAGAATAATTCCACCTATCTCTGGTGGTTCATTACCGCGTAAATATTAAATCCACACCGGTGAATTTAACGATTATCCACCATCCAAAGCGATTTGGGAACTGGCCGCATACACATAGGGCGGTAATATCTCCCAGGCCACCGCCACTCGTCGAATTACCGAAATAGTCTTTAATGCTTCTCGGATAACGTTTACCTCGGTATGCGGTGTCGTATCCCCGTCGCGATCTGCCGTATTAAAGGCTCTGGCGACGACCTTGCCATCTTTTACCAAGACCGCACCATAAGGTCAGTCTCCGTTCTTTGATTCTTCAATCGCCATCCGTATGAAATCTTGGTCGTTCATTAGGAAACCAGGGTCAGATCGCGAGATACGAATTGTTACCTTTGCGGAAAATCATTCCAATAATTAGAGTCAAAGAAAATTTAATTTCTACCTCTTTTCAGGATACTACACATTATATTTGAATGACGGGTTTTGGCCCAGGGCTATCGCATTAAAAAGGACTAGACATTTCGACTGATCTTTGGTAAATAGGGATGGGTAATTATCTTATCGGAGAACTACCCATGAACGAAGTTGCTCATCCGCTATCGATTGCCGCCTGTTTTGGCGATCTGGAAGACCCTCGCATAGAGCGCCAAAAGCGACATAAAGCGGTCGATATTATCACCCTCTCAATCTGCGCCATGCTGTGTGGCGCGGAGGCGTGGACCGAGGTCGAGCTGTTCGGCAAGGCGAAGCAGGAATGGCTCGGGACATTTCTAGAGCTACCCAATGGTATCCCCTCCCACGACACCTTTGGGCGCTTTTTTGCGCGGTTGAATCCCGAAGGATTTCAGACCGCATTTTTACGGTGGGTTGAAAGTATACGGCAGACGATGCCAGGTGAGGTGATCGCCGTTGATGGCAAATGCGTACGCCGCTCCCACGACGAGGGCCAGGGTAAAACGGCGATCCAGATAGTCAGTGCGTGGGCGTGTGAGAATCGGTTGGTCCTCGGGCAAATCAAAACCGATCAAAAATCAAATGAAATCACCGCTATTCCAGAATTGTTGCAGGTTCTTCAAATCAACGGCTGCATTGTGACGATTGATGCGGCGGGCTGTCAAAAGAATATCGCCGCACAAATTCGCCAGCACGGAGCCGATTATGTCCTGGCGTTGAAAGGCAATCAAGGTAAACTCCGCGAACAGGTCGAGGACTATTTTGATACTGCCACTCAACACGATTTTGACGGTATTTGTTACGACTTTGTTGAGACCCTAGATCCGGGCCATGGTCGCATTGAGGTCAGGCGTCATTGGGTGGTCGAGGCGCCGAACGATCTTCACAATAAAGATCAATGGAAAGACTTTGTCCTGATCGGTATGATGGAATCAGAGCGCCACATCAAAGGTGAGGTCACCCTTGAACGGCGTTATTACATTGCCAGTCTTGGTTTCTGTGCAAAACGATTTGCCAAAGCGGTACGCGCGCACTGGGGCATCGAGAATCGCCTCCATTGGTGTCTTGATGTTGGGTTTCGAGAAGACGAATGCCGCGTACGCCAGGGCTATGCTTCGGAGAATTTCGCTGTGCTCCGTCACATCGCGATGAATCTTCTCAAACAAGAGCAAAGTTATAAAGGTGGCACAAAGGCCAAACGGCTCCGCGCCGGCTGGGATAATGCCTATCTGCTAAAGCTCCTTGGAGCCTGATATTTTAATGCGATTGCCCTGGGTTTTGGCCGAAAGCCGCCATCCAATCTGATTTTCTGAATGACCGCTTTGGAGCAATTCCAGGCAGTCAGATCTTAACGCTCAATAACCGGGTTGGGTCGGTAGCAGATAAAGGTCAATCGTCCAAAAATCGACAACCCAGTCAATATCATATCATCGGATGATAATAACTGGGTTTGGAGTGGGTGGCATAAACCGAAGGGCGCCACCCACCTTTGAAAGTTGAGTGTTTTATCTCAATCATCTTTCCGCCTTTCAGATGCTACCAAAGTTTGTGTGAACGCAGTGAACAAGCACCACCGATTCTAAACTATGACATCGGATATCCTGACAAACTCCCACCATCCGTTCTAGCTTATAGAGTGACAGCCAGGGGTTGTTCTTTACTAAAGCCTAATTAAAGTGAGGAGTCGCTATTGAAGGGGATAGCCGCGCTAGTAGAGGAGAAAACCTTTGACAATGATCGCGGCGGAAGCGCGTAGCGCTGGGAGAGCACGGAGTCTACAATCGTCGAGCGGAGCGAACCTTTCGAACGAGCCCGGGGACAACTCTATTTAACTGCTTTATTCCATCAAGGTTAAGTGGGTATTTTTGACCGCCCTGGAATCAACAGCTTGTGACCTGTGCCGTAGTGAAGTTACGAATTCAGGTTTAATTTTTGGTGAATCGAATTTAACGCTCGGGTCAGTAAGGGAGAATTATCGTGCGACAATATTTTTGTTTCCCCATCCTGAATCTCCTTAGCCAGCTTAAAGTGGGATTTTTTCACGATTTGCTTGCCGGCGTGATTTACGAACATGAACGTAGATGTATCATCGTTTATCCAGGCAAGTTTGCCCCGCTGCGTATTTTTTTTGCCCGAATCCGAAAATTCGAACCAGGTTCCAATTTTAGCGTCTTGTAGAGTATTGGAAAGAAAGTTATTAGCGGTCGTCTGATCTCCCCCCATTACAATTTCATCGATGTCATCGTTCAGATTCATTTGCCATTACTTGGGGATGATTTTACGCCATTTCGCTTGCTTTTTAGCCGCTAAAAGCCTCGCCGTTTCGGGGTTTTGGTGCTCAGTCTTTTGTTCCGTCCGGGCAGTTTTACCCTCAGAATCCTGGATGGGATGATCTATATTTTTGCTTGGTTTTTTTGATACCAAGGTGGTTTTATGGCACTGGGCCAATGAATCCAGTAGTGTTTCGACATCGAAATCAGAATTGCCCGCCAGATCGAGCCCCGCACGTACGGAATCGACAATTTTGGGTAACAAGCGCCGAAGTTTTTTTCGCTCGGCCGGAGTTGATTTAGTTTGGACACTCCATATCAGGTCATCGGTGACGCCGATCGCGGAATTCCATTCGCCACTATTTTTTCCGTGACGCACAACCGAAATTACCAGAAAATTAGCCCACGGTCCCATCAGCATTGTTTCAATCGGTTTTGGGATTTCTTAGTCGACACAGCGGTCGATAATAGCCTCGGAAACAAATTGGCGAGCCAATTGGAGTTTGTCACGGCCTTGTTATGTCGCGATGGAGCGTTTTTCCATAAGTGTGGCGCGACGCTTGAAATTATTCATAAACTCGGAAAAATCCGTTTGCAGTTCTTCAAACAAATCGACGTTTTCGTCGAACTCTTCGAGAACCCGGTTCACGATTTGCTGAATCTTTGCGATGATCCCGACATCGTTGGAATCGTCCGGCGAACAATTTGAGCCCGCTTCGCTCATAGTATTTAGAAGTCTCCTGGCTGGGTGATTATCACCACTAAAAATTTTTCGATCAAGGATTGCGATTTTTAGATAGGGAGTATGGAGGTGACCGAGCAAGGCTTTTACGGAGTCAGGCATGGTCTCATCGTTTAGAATAAAGTCGAACAACATGCCTACCAAGTCGATGACGCCGGTTTCTGCAGCCGGCAAGTGTTGATTCTTGAGAATCCCGGCTAAGTTTGCCGTCTGTTCTCCAAGCGCCGCATTAACGTTGCCTATCGAATTTTGGATATGTGAAACCGTCAAACCCGATACCGCCGAAACGGCCGTAGATTGCAATGCATTGAGTTCGCCAATGAAATTCGACAAAACATTGGCTGGCATTTGGGGGACTACGGCATGACCTGCGTTATTGGAATATTCGCCGGGTGAGTGTGTGCCGTGGTGATGGCGTCGAGCGAGCAATGTGGTGATTTCATTGATTAACTATTGCCCATAGGCATCGTCCGCGCCGGGAGCATATCTATTGGGTGATTCCGGGGTAAAACCTGATTGTGCCTGTTGAAACGCGGAAGGAGTTGAACGATAAGGAGGCCGCGACGCCTCACTTGCCGCACGATGTCGCATTGTCACTCTAGAATCAACCACCATACCGTACTCATTTAGCAGATTGGGTAGAATTCCAGCCTCGCTTAAAAGCGTATTAAATTCATCGTAGATTTCCCCCACTTCACTCAAAACGAATTTTTCAAACAACAAGATCAGATCGATTTCTTTTTCGATATCGAAATCAAACGGTTCCAGTACCGTTACAAAAGCATTGCAAATATGGCGGGGGCCGGACGGCAACGCGGCATTTTTTCTCCCTAGTTTTGTTCCGCCATTAACAATGGCCAAGCGTTTATTTAATGCGAACAATTGGTCGAGAAAGATGTTGCAGGTTTGGTCAACAACATGATCGATGGCAAGTTTTTTTTCGTGATCACTATTTTCAACGAGCCTTAATTTCACGGAGTTCGGCGTCACCTTTTTTGGGATGTCCGATTCAATTATTCCATGCGTAAAATTATCAAAACCCTTGAGAACAATCCGATTAAAGGTGTTTTCGACATCGTTGCGTTGCGTTTTCAATCGCTGAAGCATTTCTATGTAGCGGATGTGCTGGTCGTTATTCTCCTCTTGGTCCGCAAGAGCCGATATCTCTTCGTCGAGATTGTCGTACATGTTACTTAGCAATACAGCAAAGCCTTTTGACACGGTATCCGCGCAGATCTGCATGACAGTTGAAAACTTGGGGAGTGTTCCCGGGTGATGGTTTGTTTCCGGTTTAGTTTTTTCGTTGTTCATACAATCAAGTATAATCAAAATTCCAGTAACGGCCCGCCCGTAAGGCATTTGTTCAATGTATACCTGTTATTAGCATCATCGTTATGATTTCTCCAATAAACTCGGCAAAAAAAGCGAAAAAATTGCTTTTTTTACTTCATTGGTGGAGGCAAAAATCAATACATCGAATTAACAGGGTCGAGGTTGGCGCATGCGAAACCGGCAATTCAAGAGGAAAGTCCATCGACATTCGATGTGGATACCGCTCGTCAATTAGAAGCGGGAAGATCTAATTCGAAAGTCATCGGTGAAGAATTACCTTGTGAGGTGCTAAAGCATTTATTTAAGCAACCGGAATGGTCCGCGCTTGACGGTCTGAACGAATACGATGAAGACTACACATCGTTTACACCCCGCGGCGCGATACTGACACAGGACATGATTCGTGAATATTTGAGAGCCGAGAATCAAATCATCGACGAGACCGAACGAAATGTGCCGCGTTTTTCAGCAAATGGAGCGGTTCTCGGAGGCTCAAAGGGCGAATGTGAAGACGATTCAGGGATTTTATCGGACGAATTGGGTGCTCGATCTGATTCTAGTAAATCTTCCCGTGACCAATCCTAATATTCCTAGCGTTTCTATTCATCAAAACCTAGGGCCAACTCCGTCGGTCTCATACATTTCAGAGGGAACTCTCCTCCTAATCGGTGTAGTTCAAAGCATCCGGCCCGTGGTAAACGATCTGCCGAAGACGATCAAGCCATTTGTTTTGTTGACGGGGGATTAGTTCAAGAAATGGATCAGTTCGGCGTTCCAGTAGTAGAAACAACAGCGAAGATTAGTATTAGCGGGCATTTGGGTGCCTTTAAGGTTTCGGTTCTGGTTAAAAATCGTGATATCCCCGTCGATGGACTTTTCCCAATTTCTAAATCCAATTTCGATTTGGTTCTCGATTTGCAAATACCCCCTTCCATCATGCGGGCTGTTCCACCCATCGGGTATTTTGCGCCTGGAGACAGTGTCTCGAATCGTAAACAAGCCCTGATGGAATGTTCGGAATTGGTGGGTGAATTTGATAAGCCCAAATATTTTAAGCACGATCCGTCGATTTGCGCCCACGACCGAAGCGGGATATCGGGCTGTCGCTTGTGTATCGACAGCTGCCCCGCCGAAGCTATAACGAGCGATTGCCAGCAAATAAAAGTCGACCCGTTTTTATGTCAGGGCTGTGGCGATTGCACGACGGTTTGTCCCGCTGGGGCGATCAACTACCAGTATCCCACTCGAACCGATACGTTGAATCGGATTCGCCTTTTAATCAAAAATTACATCGAAACCAGAGGGTCGGCGCCCATGCTATTACTGTGTGGCGAAACGGAAACCGGCTGGCTGGAACAACGGGGCGATATTGTTGCCACAAACGTATTGGCCGTTGCACTTGAATCATTGGCTTCGGCCGGTATGGAAGTCTGGTTGGCGGCCCTCGCTTATGGTGCCGCTGAAATCAAACTTCTCGACAGCAAGCAATTGACCGAATCCACCAAAAAGTTGTTGGATTCTCAATTGATCCATACCCGTGAGATGTTGATTGGAATGGGGTTCGATCCGGATCGCGTCGGGTGGGTGAGCAAACAAGAGGTAGCGTCAGGAGGGGAGGGGGCCATCTATTCTCTGACTAGTCCCAGAGCAAATTTCGCGGGTATCGAAGAAAAAAGATCCGTCATCCGATTAGCCATTGATCATCTTTACAAACAGGCGCCTAAAAAAAATGATATCGCTCAGCTCAGCGAAGGGGCGGCCTTTGGTGAATTGGTGATTGATACCGATGCGTGCACGCTATGCATGGCTTGCGTATCCATATGCCCGGAAGGTGCGCTGAGCGATGGTTACAATCAACCGCAACTGAAATTTATCGAAAATAACTGCGTTCAATGTAATCTGTGTACGAATGCGTGCCCGGAACATGCGATCACACTTTCCCCACGTTTTCTCTATGATTCACTCCAAGCCCGAGAATTCAGGGTGTTGCACGAAGAAAAAGTCTTTCACTGCATCCAATGCGGTAAAGGCTTTGCTACCGAGCGCATGATCGAAACCATTTCCGAAAAATTGAAAAACCATCGGATGTTTCAGGGTGATCGTATCGAGCGTCTGAAAATGTGCGAGGACTGTAGGGTCAATTCCATGTTTGGTTCTTGAGTTATAGGGATTTATGCAATGGATAAGAGGCTCGAAACAAGCGATATCCGGGAAGAACAGCTATGGCGCGCCAATGCCTATTCAATCTTGGGGAATTTATTGGCGAAGCCACCCACGCAGGATGTATTGGCCGAAATTGCCCGGATAAACATTTCGGACCAGAATGCTGAGGCGTCCGCCATGGCAAGAGCGTACAAAGAATTATCGAACGCTGCTAAAACTGAATGCGTGGAACTTATCCAGGAAGAATATCACCAACTTTTTATCGGTATCACCGGTGGAGAAATTATTCCTTACGCATCCTGGTACTTGACCGGATTCCTCATGGAAAAGCCCTTGGCGCTATTGAGGTCGGATCTCATGCAGCTGGGAATTAAACGGCAAAAGGCGGTGTCCGAGCCCGAAGATCACGTGGGAGCATTATGCGAAGCGATGCGTCTTTTAGTCTCGGAAAACCATGCTCGCCAAGGTTATTTTTTTAACGCCCATTTAGCGCCTTGGATGGGCCGTTTTTTTTCCGACTTACGAAAGAGGGAAAGCGTCAAATTTTACCGGGCCGTCGGGTTGCTGGGTGAATCGTTTATTCGGGTTGAACAAGATTATTTTGATATGCTTGCAATAGACTTCCAAGCTGATTAAAGTGGCATTCGTTGGGGAGATTCTCGTCATCAATTATTCGAAGGATATGTCTCTATTCAATTTCAAATCGCATGGGTTAAGCACCACTCGCCGTCGTTTTTTACGCTCGACTTTGGCGAGTTTTGGCGCCTTTTTTGCCTTAGTCACCACTGACCGAACCAACGCCGCGAAGGTAGATTCGATCGAGTCTTCCCAAAAATCCAAAACCAAAGGCTATCAGGAAACAGACCATGTCCGCCGGTACTACGATACAGCCCGGATGTAGAGGCTGCTTGGGTTATCACGATGAAACTTTTCAGGCGTAATACTTCAACGGGTTCCGATCACGGTAGAGATAGTTAATCAACGGGGAACGAGACTATTCCATCCAGGATAGATCGTCGTACCTTTTTAAAGAATTCTGGAATTGCGGCGGGGGGAACAGCTTTCGCCGCGACGATTCCCCCGTCAATGATGAAAAAAGCCGAAGCCCACGGGGACGATGAACAGGCTTCCGCTTCCACAATAAAACAGGTACGATCCGTCTGTTCCCATTGCTCGGTAGGGTGCGGCATCGTTGCCGAGGTCGAAAATGGGATTTGGATAGGCCAAGAGCCTGCATTTGATCATCCCATTAATCTGGGCGCGCATTGCGCAAAAGGCGCTTCGGTGCGGGAGCACGGTCATGGAGATCGCCGTCTGAAATACCCGATGAAAATGGTCGATGGCAAGTGGCAGCGAATTGAGTGGAATCAGGCCATCGAGGAGATCGGAGACAAGTTGTTGGAAATCCGTGAATCCTCGGGTCCAGATTCGGTTTATTGGCTAGGATCATCCAAACACAACAACGAACAGGCTTATCTTTTCCGAAAGTTCGCGGCCTTTTGGGGGTCCAATAATACCGATCACCAGGCCCGCATCTGCCATTCCACAACCGTGGCCGGGGTAGCCAATACCTGGGGCTACGGCGCCATGACCAATTCGTACAACGATATTCATAATAGCAAAGCGATTCTAATTATCGGTGGCAATCCGGCCGAAGCGCATCCGGTTTCCATGCAGCATATCTTTCGCGCCAAAGAACGTGGCGCGCCGTTGATTGTCATCGATCCCCGTTTTACCCGTACCGCGGCCCATTCCGATCAGCACATTCGGATTCGTCCAGGTACCGATGTGCCCCTGATATGGGGGATGCTGTGGCATATTTTCAGGAATGACTGGCAGGACGACGCATTTATCGATGCACGGGTGTACGGCATGGATGAAGTACGCAAGGAAGTCGCTAAATGGACTCCGGAAGAAGTCGAAAAAGTCACCGGGGTTTCCGAGCAAGCGTTATTTCTTGCCACTAAAACCATGGCGGAAAATCGTCCCGGTACATTTATCTGGTGTATGGGGGGGACCCAACACACCATTGGCAACAATAATACACGAGCCTACTGCATTTTCCAGCTGGCTCTAGGGAATATGGGTGTCGCCGGAGGCGGGACCAATATCTTTAGAGGCCACGATAATGTCCAAGGGGCAACCGATCTGGGACCTAACACCCATACCCTACCGGGTTATTACGGGTTGACCGAGGGCGCTTGGCGGCATTGGGCCAAGGTTTGGGATGTCGATTTCGATTGGCTAGTCTCGCGTTTCGAACCCGGCAGTTACGACGATGGCGCCGGGGCCGAGAAAAAACCGATGAATATGAACGGTATTCCGGTATCTCGCTGGATCGACGGTGTTTTAGAGGAAAGGGCCAATATATCCCAAAAGGATAACTTGAAGGGGATGGTTTTTTGGGGGCATGCACCGAATAGTCAAGTACGCGGGCCGGAAATGAAAGAAGCCCTGGAAAAACTGGATATCTTGGTGGTGGTCGATCCCTATCCCACCGTGACAGCGGTTATGCAGAATCGAAAAAATGGAACCTATTTATTGCCCGCCTGTACTCAATTTGAAACCTACGGTTCGTTGACCTCATCTAATCGTTCGGTCCAGTGGCGCAGTAAAATCATCGAGCCTTTATTCGCATCGTTGCCGGACCACACCATTCTTTATAAATTCGCCAAAAAATTCGGCTTCAACGAGCCGTTCACCAAGCATATTACGGTGAATGACGATGAACCACTGATCGAAGACGTTACCCGCGAGTTCAATCGCGGCGCTTGGACCATCGGTTATACCGGCCATAGTCCGGAACGGTTGAAACTACATCAGAGTAACTGGCATACCTTCGATACCACAACACTGGAAGCCAGGGGCGGTCCGTGCAACGGCGAATATTTCGGATTACCGTGGCCGTGCTGGGGCAGTGCCGACATGAAACACCCAGGGACTCCACTACTCTACGACACCAGCAAATCCATTGCTGACGGCGGATTAACGTTTAGAGCACGATTTGGCGTGGAACGGGGCGGAGTCAGTCTGCTGGCGGATAATTCGTATTCGGAAAATTCCGAAATCAAGGACGGTTACCCCGAATTCAGCGCGGAATTGCTAAAGAAACTCGGTTGGTGGGACGATCTGACCGATCAAGAAAAAACCCAGGCCGAGGGTAAAAATTGGAAGACCGATCTATCTGGCGGAATTCAAAGGGTAGTGATCAACCACGGTTGCGCGCCCTTCGGCAACGCGAAAGCCCGTTGTGTTGTCTGGCAGTTCCCCGACCCGGTCCCCATTCATCGCGAACCTCTATATACCAATCGGCGTGAGCTGGTCAAAAAATTTCCGACTTACGAAGACCGGAAAAGGTTTTATCGGTTACCGACCCGCTATGCGTCCATACAAGCGAATGATTTCAGCAAAGACTTTCCCCTGACGATGACCAGTGGCCGCTTGGTGGAATACGAAGGCGGCGGCGACGAGACTCGCTCAAATCCGTGGTTAGCCGAGTTACAGCAGGACATGTTCGTGGAAATCAACGTTGTGGATGCGAACAACGCAGGGGTGCGGCATGGTGAACAAGTTTGGGTTGAAGGACCCGAAGGTGGGCGAATAAAAGTCATGGCATTCGTCACCGAAAGGGTCACTCCCGGTTTGGTATTCATGCCCTTTCATTTTGGCGGCCATTATCAAGGTGAGGATTTGCGCGCTAAATATCCCAAGGGAAGTGATCCTTATGTGCTGGGCGAATCCTATAATGTTGTTTTTACCTACGGTTACGATTCGGTTACCGCCATGCAGGAAACCAAAGTTTCGCTGTGCCGCTTACGTAAGGCCTGAGGGAAATCGATATGGCCCGGATGAAGTTTTTGTGCGACGAAGAACGCTGCATCGAATGTAACGCGTGTGTCACGGCCTGTAAAAATGAGCACGAAGTGCCCTGGGGTGTGAATCGGCGCCGTGTCGTCACTATAGACGACGGCCACCCCGGCGAAAAATCGATTTCCGTAGCCTGTATGCATTGTTCCGACGCCCGTGCGCCGCGGTTTGTCCCGTCGACTGTTTTTATACAACGGACGATGGGGTGGTTCTTCACGACAAAGATATTTGTATCGGATGCGGCTACTGCTTTTACGCTTGCCCCTTCGGAGCGCCGCAATACCCGCAAAACGGCGCGTTCGGCGCCCGCGGAAAAATGGATAAATGTACCTTCTGCGCTGGGGGTCCCGAAGAAGACCATTCGAAAGAGGAACTGGAAAAATACGGCCGTAACCGTCTGGCGGAAGGTAAGCTACCACTGTGCGCGGAAATGTGTTCGACCAAAGCCTTGCTGGCGGGCGATGGCGATATTGTTGCCGACCTTTTCCGGGAACGTGTGGTGCGCCGTGTTGGAAATTCTCCCAATCGGAATAAGGATTCCACACCGGGTGGCGCCTGGGGGTGGGGGATGGCCTACAAGGAATAGCGTAACTATTTAGCTCACTCCTGAAATCCGCCACTTCTCCATAAAAAAATGATCATTTACACGTGTAAACTCACATTTTTCGCCTTGAACTGACGAATTTCAGGGGCAATCTAAACAGTTACGGAACAGCTATGTGTTGGCAAAGTCGGGCGCTTATTTTTATGTTGATTCTATTGGGTTTGAATGGATGTTACGAAGATACACGCGTCGTAATCCATGAACCGCACATCTATAAAGGGAAAACGGATTTGCATGAGAAAACGGCTATATTGAATTCTGAGCTGTTACGCCAACGTTTTGATCGTATCCAGGTAGATAGATAATCCTGAATATTTACACCGTCGATAATGCAACAAAGACGTAGACAAATCGTGGCCTTCCTGCTGGTTTTCCTTTTCGTTACACTGTCCAGGGTGGGTATCGTAATAGCGGAAGGAGAAGCGAATAAAGCTGTCTATCAAGTTAACCCGATAGCTCAGGTTTGGAAGCAGGTCCGGGAGGGGACGTCCGGTTACTCGTCGGTTCGGGGTCAGGAAACCGGCGAACTTATTCAAGGCAGCGGTCAAATCTGGCGACAACTGCGAAACGGACCCATCGCCACTTATGCCGGATGGCTGTTGGGTGCGACGGCTTTGGCCATCATGGTATTTTTCTTTTTCCGAGGCAAGGTTAAGCTGACAAAGCCTCGCAGCGGCAACAAATTAACGCGTTGGAGTGTTGGCGAGAGAGCGTTGCATTGGTACACGGCACTTCTTTTTCTGATACTAACCGCTACTGGTTTAAGTCTTTTGTATGGCAGGGCATTTCTAATTCCGTATATTGGAAAAGCCGAGTTCGCCGTCTACGCCGATATCGTCATATTGCTTCACAATTTGCTAGGACCATTGTTTATAGTCGGATTATTACTAATGATTATCGTTTGGTTCAAAGACAATCTGCCCAGCCGTATCGATTTACGTTGGATTTTAGAATGTGGCGGTTTTATAGGTAATAAACATCCGTCCGCGGGCCGCATGAATGCCGGTGAAAAACTCTGGTACTGGCTTCTTGCTTCAGCTGGCGTTGCCGTATGCATCACCGGTTTAATCCTGGATTTCCCAAATTTCGGCCAGGACCGATTCATCATCCAAATTTCCCACCTCATCCATTTGATTCTTGCCATGGTCTTGATCGTTGGTGCGCTAGGCCATATCTATGTCGGAACTATCGGCACTGAAGGCGCTTTTGAAGGTATGATTTCGGGACAAGTGGATGAAAGTTGGGCGGAGCAGCATCATGATGTTTGGTGTGAGGAAGTGAAGGTAAGGACGGGTGAATCTGGTGATGAATCGGGGTCTGTTAAGGTGAGTTGAAAATTAAAATTAAAAAAGGGGACAGATTTAAAAAAAGGGGACAGATTTATTTATTAAACTACAATGTTAACAACTTTAGTACTAGCTGTAGGTTAGAAGAGAAATGCCCAGAGTTGGTCGCGTAGTATTGCCTAATTACCCGCATCATATCGTGCAAAGGGGGCATAATCGACAAGTGGTTTTTGCCGCAAGCAACGACTATGAATATTATCTGGAGACATTATCGGAATACCGAGATGTTTATGGGGTACGCGTTTATGCTTGGTGTCTAATGACCAATCATATCCACTTGATTGTTGAACCGCCTAATGAAGTTGAGAGGTTGGGACAATTGATGAAGCGACTATCCGGACGGCAGACGCGGTATGTGAATCGGTAAAAAAATAAATCTGTCCCCTTTTTTATTTATTTATTCGCCAATAAATTGGCGTATGTCTCGATTTCGTCGTCAATCCCCGCTTTAATTCCGTTTAAATCCCTTCCTTTCTTGTAACTGGCTGAAAAGCTTAATTCGGATATCTGGCTCAGATATTGCTTTTGCCTGTGTACGTACCCCAGCGTATACGGTAAGTGTTCACGATTAGTCCGATGAGCCAACCATTTTGTTAAAGGATTTTAGAAAAAAAGAATGGCAGATGAACTTGATTTAAGCGAAGACAATACCCCCTAAAAAATCCAAGATGCTGATTATTGGTGGAGCAGTCGCCGTGATAGCCGTTGGTGCGGCATTGTATTTCATGGGGATTCTTCCTCCGGGCCAAGAATATAAGGAACAACAAGGTGATACAGCGGAAATGGAACAGCCGGAAATACCAAAAACACCAATTTACCACAGTCTTGATCCGGCTTTCGTGGTGAGTTTCGCCAACAAAAAGGGCGCTAAATTATTGCAGCTATCGATCAGCGTCTTATCTTATAAACAAGATATTATTGATGCTATCGAGAAGCATAAGCCCATGGTTCGTAATAATTTATTGCTTCTTTTAAGCGCCCAGGATCCACCGAATTTGAGAACACTCGAGGGTAAAAATCGGTTGCGCAATGAAGTTCTTGACGCCATAACCAAGGTTGTTAAGGAAATCGAGGGATTGGATGGGGTTGAAGAAGTGTTTTTTACCAAATTTGTGATGCAATAATACATGGCGGTCAATGATCTTCTTTCTCAGGATGAAATCGACGCGCTGCTTCATGGGGTCGATGACGGGGTAGTTGAAACCGAAAGCGATGGCGGTGCGGAAAGTGGTGAGCTTAGGCCCTACGATTTCACTAGTCAGGACCGAATCGTACGGGGCGGATGCCGACCCTGGAAATGATCAATGAACGATTTGTCCGTTACTTTCGTATCAGTCTTTTTAACTTTTTGAGCCGGTCGGCCGAGATCGCTATTTCGGGTGTCCAAGTTCTTAAATTTTCCGAATATACCCATAGCCTTTTTGTTCCGACCAATCTCAATCTTGTTCGATTCAAGCCACTGCGCGGCAAAGCCTTGTTCGTGCTCGATCCAACCCTGGTTTTTACAATCGTCGATAATTTTTTTGGGGGTAGCGGCAAGTTTTACAACAAGATAGAAGGGCGCGAATTTACACCGACGGAAATGCGGGTTATCACTTTGATTCTCGATCTGATATTCAAGGATTTGAAAGAGGCGTGGAAACCGGTGCTTGATGTGGATTTCGAGTACATAAACTCAGAGGTTAATCCCCAGTTTGCCAATGTCGTGAGTCCAACCGAAGTGGTTGTGGTTTCAACGATTCATATCGAGATTGACGGTGGTGGTGGCGATCTTCATATCACCATGCCCTATTCAATGATCGAGCCAATTCGTGAATTATTGGATGCTGGTATTCAGAGCGATCGCGGCGATACCGACGATCGATGGCAAGTCATGCTGCGGCATGAAATATTGGGCAGTCAAGTTGGGTTGAGCAGTACATTGTTGCAAAAAGACGTTACCGTGGGGGAATTGTTGGAAATGAAATCGGGGGATGTGATTCCGATCGAACTGCCTGATACGGTCACATTGAAGGCGGAAGAAGTCCCGCTTTTCATTGGACAAATAGGTGTGTCAAATGGAAATTACGCAATACGAATTAACGAGAAAATTAAAACAGAGAAATATGGGAACATGCCGTAGCGAGGTTGATGACGATGAGTGAAGGAGAAAATGAAACGCAAAAGCAGGTGGACGGGCCTGACGTTTTACAACAAGGAGAGGAAGCAAACGAATCGATGACCGATGATTGGGCCGCCGCGCTCGAAGAACAAGGGGCTGAATCCGGCGATACGGGGTCAACCGATGCGATAGCGCCAGCGGAATATGAGAACTTTGATGGTTTGGAGAAAAATGATACCGCGTCGAGTCAACAGGCCGATTTCAACCTCGATGTAATCCTTGATGTGCCGGTGACGATCTCAATGGAAATTGGGCGAACCCAAATCAATATCCGTAATCTGCTTCAGTTCAATCAGGGATCGGTTGTAGAACTGGATCGCCTCGCGGGTGAACCGATGGATGTTTTGGTTAATGGCACATTGATCGCCCACGGAGAGGTGGTTGTTGTAAATGATCGATTCGGCATCCGTCTCACCGACGTAATCAGCCCCGTGGAACGTGTGAAGAAGTTGAAATGAAAGCACAAGCTTTTCTTGTGCTGTCAGTACCCGGAAATAGTGTTTTAGCCGTGGAAACAGCTTTTCCGTCGACGGGTCCTCAATCGTTAAATTTTGCCACTGTGATGCAATGGTCTATCGGCCTTTTCGTGGTACTGGCGGCAATTTTTATCTGTGCTTGGTTACTACGTAAATTGTCCGGATTTTCTTCACTGGCGGGAGGAACGCTGAGAGTCCTGGGTGGGATTTCTTTGGGAGGCAGGGAAAAGGTCGTATTGTTGCAGGTCGAAGGGAAGCAATTATTACTGGGAGTGGCGCCAGGAAGCATACAAATGCTTTGTGTCTTCGAAAAATCCGATTCCATTCCGGTGGACTCGAATGGACCTGAGTCCGGCCGACCGATCTCGTTTGCTGACCGTTTGGCCAATGCGGTAGAAGATAAGCATAATGATAAAACCTAAGCGATTTTTTGCGATTTCAGTGTTCTTAGGTCTGGCTCTCTATTGGCCATCAACAGGATTGACAGCTCCCGGGCTGGAGGCACTGACCGTGACAACCGATGGGAAAGGCGGCCAAAGCTATACGGTGACCATCCAAATATTGGTGCTTATGACTTTGCTGACCTTGCTGCCGGCATTGCTCTTCACCATGACCGCCTTTACCCGGATTATGATCGTTCTTGCCCTTCTTCGCCAGGCCATCGGAACCCAGCAAACTCCAAGTAATCAGATTTTGCTGGGCTTGTCGCTGTTTTTGACGCTGTTCATCATGATGCCGGTTTTTGAGCGTGTAAACGAGGTGGCCGTTAGGCCTTATTTGAGTGAGCAGATCAATTTAATGGCGGCATTGGAAAAAGCTTCGGTACCCTTTCGTGGTTTCATGATGAAACAGACCCGGGAAACCGATTTGCAAATGTTTGCCCGGATTTCCGGTAATGAAGCCTTTACTTCGCCAGACGAGGTGCCCTTAACCCTATTATTGCCGGCATTTGTAACCAGTGAGCTGAAAACCGCGTTTCAAATCGGATTTTTGGTGTTTCTACCATTTCTAATCATTGATTTGGTGGTATCGAGCGTCCTGATGTCCATGGGTATGATGATGCTCTCGCCGCTGATTATTTCACTGCCGTTTAAGATTATGTTGTTCGTATTGGCCGACGGTTGGTCTCTAATCATCGAAACCTTGGCGGCGAGTTTTTATGTTTAAAACCGTGAACCGAATTTCTATATGACACCGGATGCCGTCATGATGATCGGTCAGGAAGCGTTGGTCGTTGCCGTGAAAATTACAGCGCCGATTCTGCTTTCGTCTCTGGCGGTGGGGTTATTGGTCGCGATGTTTCAAGCGGCAACCCAGATCAACGAAATGACGCTGACCTTCGTTCCCAAACTGATAATGCTCGGAGCCATCATGGTTATTGCCGGGCCTTGGATTATATCGGTTTTGGTGGATTATATGCAGACCTAGTCTTGTCCAATATGAAATGGCCCTGAAGAGGGGGGTAATTTCTAACGTGAAATGGCCCTGAAACCGAGAACAGATCATAAATTGAGGTTAACTTACGCTTCAGAAGTGTCAAGGAGATTCCTCCGCTACGCTACAAACTCCTCCTTGACACCTCTTCCGCTCCAGTTAAAAGGTTATTCATGATCTGTTCCCAATTTCAGGGCCATTTATAGATTGGAATAGACTTACCCTTTATCGAAATATTCCTTCGATGATTGGTTAACCTTCGTGGGTCATAAGGTCACAATCGGGGTTTAGATTATGCGGTTTTCCGAAGCTCAATTACTGACCTTAGTGGCTTCGTTCTTTTGGCCTTTACTGAGAATCGGTGGAATGTTCGCCACACTGCCGGTATTTAGAAGCCATTCCGTACCCGTTCGAATCAGGGTTGTTTTATCGGTCGCGATAACGTTGGCGGTAATGCCTTCGCTGCCTGCTATGCCAACCATGCCATTGTTCGGTTATGAAACTTTGATGATAGGCGCGCAGCAGTTGTTAATCGGGATCCTGACGGGCTTTATTCTGCAAATTGTATTTGAAGCAGTGGTTTTTGGCGGTCAAAGTATCGCCTTCAGTATGGGTTTGGGCTTTGCCTCCATGATCGATCCTCAAACCGGCGTACAAGTACCCATAGTCGCTCAACTTTACACGATTTTTTCGACCTTGGTTTTTCTCAGCATGGATGGGCATTTGTTATTAATCGAATTATTGGTCGAAAGTTTTCGAACCCTGCCGATATCGATTCAGGGAATTGGCCCGTCGGATTTTGGCAATTGATTCAGTGGGGTAGCCGGATATTCGCCGGGGGATTTTTATTCGCACTACCCGTATTGAGTACTTTGCTGTTGGTCAATTTAAGTTTTGGAGTGGCCACGCGCGCGGCGCCACAATTAAATATTTTTTCGGTTGGATTCGTGGTTACCATTTTGTTGGGCTGGATTTTGATCTTGCTAACCTTGCCGAATGTTTTGTCCTGGTTTTCTGGCTTTTTATCTGAAGCTTATCAATTGATAACAGAGATTTTATCTAATTAAACATGGCTGAAAACACAGGCCAAGAGCGTACCGAAGAGCCCACCGAGAAACGCCTGGAGGATTCCCGGCGCAAAGGTCAAATCGCTCGTTCCAGAGAATTGAATACTTTCGTTGTCATGGTCTCTGGCGCAACGTTGCTGATGTTTGCCGGACAACGGATGATGGCGGATTCGATCAGCTTATTCCGTGGCCAATTTTCGCTGACCCGCGACGAGATTTTTGACTCGAGTATCGTAGTGGCGCAATTATCCCAATCAATATTATCGGGCTTTTCGTCAATCGTCCCGCTGCTTGTCGTTACCGTTGTATCGGCATTTGTCGGTTCGATTTCATGTGGTGGTTGGATATTCAGTTCCCAGGCCTTCGCGCCCAAATTCGAACGTTTCGACCCGATAAAGGGGATAGGGCGTCTTTTTTCGGTGCGGAGTTTAGTGGAGTTGGTCAAAGCTCTGTTGAAAGTCACACTGGTTTTGGGTGTCATGACGATTCTATTTCGAGTGTTTTTCGATGAATTTTTGGAATTGAATCGGGAGCCGCTTGGCCCGGCTGTGAGCCATGCGGCAAGCCTTATTGGCGTGTCCTTTATCATTCTTTGCTGTTCGTTAGTTGTTATCGCGGCAATCGATGTGCCTTTTCAGCGTTGGAATCACAAAAAGCAGTTGAAAATGACCCGCCAGGAAGTTAAGGACGAGGCTAAGGAACGGGACGGCAATCCGGAAGTTAAAGGCCGAATCCGCCGTTTGCAAATGGAAATGGCCCAACAAAGGATGATGGAAAAAGTACCCACGGCCGATGTCATCGTGACCAACCCGACCCACTATGCCGTGGCGATTCGATACGATCCCGATAAGGCGCAAGCGCCACGGGTGGTGGCTAAGGGCAAAGACCTCATTGCCGCTAAAATTCGTTCCCTGGCCAATGGGGCACGGATTCCCTTGGTCACGGCGCCGCCTTTAGCCAGAGCATTGTATTCCTCGGTCAAGCTTGATGCGGAAATCCCAAAAGAGCTCTATTTGGCAGTGGCGCAGGTTTGGCTTATATCTATCAATTAAACCAAGCGCACGGGTTTTCTACTGAATATCCAGTACCTCCTCAAGACTTACCGGTACCCGATTCTTTAATTGATTCAATAGATCACCATGAATAAAGACCAGTTTTTTGACAACGTTAAAATGGTCGGGCGCCAGGGCTTAGGAACGCCAATATTTATCTTGGTGCTGCTGGCGATGGTTATGCTTCCTATCCCCCCGTCTCTATTGGATCTTTTTTTTACCTTCAATATTTCTTTCTCGTTGATTATTTTGTTAGTCGTGGTGCATACCTTACGGCCCCTTGATTTCGCCATATTTCCAACGGTGATCTTGGTTTCGACCTTATTGAGACTTGCTTTGAATGTAGAATCGACTCGAGTTGTTCTTCTTGAAGGTCATCAGGGGGGCGATGCCGCGGGAAAGGTCATTGCCGCGTTCGGAGAATTCGTCATTGGGGGTAACTATACGGTCGGATTCGTAGTATTCGCTATTCTCGTGATCATCAATTTCGTTGTGGTCACCAAGGGCGCGGGCCGTGTCTCCGAAGTCAGCGCCCGATTTACTCTGGATGCTTTACCCGGTAAACAGATGTCCATCGACGCCGATTTGAATTCCGGCATGCTGACCCAGGAAGAAGCCCGCCTGCGCCGGGAGGAGATTGCCCAGGAAGCCGATTTTTACGGATCGATGGATGGCGCCAGTAAGTTTGTTCGCGGCGATGCCATCGCCGGCATATTGATTCTATTCATCAATATTATCGGTGGATTTATCATCGGTACCGCCCAGCACGGCTTAAGTTTTTCCGAGGCCGCGCAAAATTATGCGCTACTGACGATCGGTGACGGTTTAGTGGCGCAGGTACCCTCGCTCCTGCTTTCAACAGCGTCGGCGATCATTGTCACCCGGGTGACCCGAGGCAACCAGGATATGGGCAATCAGTTTTTCCAGCAATTTACCGAGAATCCGAAAGTTTTGGCGGTGACCGCGGGTGTTATCGGAATGTTGGGTATTATTCCGGGAATGCCGAATTTGGTGTTTTTATTTTTCGCGGGGGTGCTGGGTGGAATTGCGTACCTTTTGGATCACAAAAAAAACAGGCGCGACGATTTGGAAACCGAAGCGGTCATCCCCGCTCCATCGCCTGAAACCAACGAGCTTTCCTGGGATGATGTGCTTCCGGTGGATATCATTGGCTTGGAAGTCGGGTATCGGTTTATTTCATTGGTGGACCGAAATCAGGGTGGACAATTGATGATGCGTATCAAAGGCGTCCGAAAAAAGCTTTCCCAGGAATTGGGTTTTCTTATTCCCTCGGTGCATATACGGGATAATCTCGATTTAGCACCCAACGATTATCGAATTTCGATCCTGGGCGTGACGGTTTCGCAAGCCGAAGTATATCCGGAACGCGAATTGGCCATTAATCCCGGACAAGTATTCGGGAAATTGAAGGGGATAGAGGGACACGATCCGGCATTTGGTTTGGAAGCGGTATGGATCGAACCCGAGCAAAAGGATCACGCCCAAACCTTAGGTTATACGGTGGTCGATCCGGGGACCGTCATTGCCACGCATTTAAGCCACATATTACAGACCCAAGCCCACCAAATATTCGGTCACGAAGATACCCAGCAACTATTGGATGGTTTGGCGCGGAAGGCGCCCAAATTGGTCGAAGATCTAATTCCAAAAACGCTTCCATTGAGTATTGTCGTTAAAGTATTGCAGAATCTTCTGAAGGAAAAAGTGCCCATTCGTGATATTCGGTCGATCGTCGAGACTTTGGCGGAGTATGGGGCTAAGAGTCAAGACCCCGACGCACTAACGGCGGTGGTACGCACTACCCTAGGACCGTCAATTGTTCAAAAAATCAGTGGAATCAAAGAGGAAATCCCCGTTATTACTCTTAAGCCGGATTTGGAACAATTGTTGCACCAGACATTACAAACTTCGGGATTGGAGAGTGCCGCCATCGAACCCGGGCTTGCCCAACGCATCCAAGAATCGTTGCGGGAGAGTACAAAAAATCTCGAGGCTCAAGGGCATTCACCGGTATTGTTGGTTTCGTCCGCATCGCGGCCATGGTTGGCGCGATTCGTGAGGCATACCTTAAAAGGTTTGCATGTGCTGGCTTATACCGAGATTCCTGACGAGAGACAGGTAAAAGTCGTGGCCACGGTCGGTCAAAGTGTTTGAGTTGTGAAGAGATGTTTCGATGAAAGTTAACGGTTTTTAGCGCCTGATATCCGCCAGGCAATGCGAATGGTTCGTGAACAACAGGGTCCGGATGCGGTTATTTTGTCGAATCGTAAAGTCGAGGATGGGATCGAGATTGTTAGCGCATTGGATTTCGATGCGGAATTGCTTAGCCAAACGATGTTGGAATCCTCAGGGACGGTCAGGATAAAGGATGAGAATAGCGTCACCGAAGAAATTCCCGAAGTCGATCAAGCAAAATCTGAATTAGAGACTAAACAATCGGGGGCTCGTGGCTTGGGTTCGATTATGGATCGATTCACGGGGGGGGGGGAGCAAGGGTCTTGAGGATTTGAGCCATCGCCTAGGGGGTGAATCCCCAACTCCAGGGGTTAAACCCCTTGATGCGAAGGTCGGAATATCCCATGAAAATTTGGAAATTTCAGGCTTACATCAAGAAATTCAAGACATTCGCCGCCAGTTGAATAATGTCATGTCTGAAAACGCCAATACCCGATCCAGTCCCCAACATCCCACCCACATCGGTGTATTGCGGCATTTCTCACAATACGGTTTTCAAAAACGGCTATGTCTCGATTTGGCAAACCAATTCGGAACGGATTTTGATTTTGCCGACGCCAAACAAAAAGCAATGGATGCACTGGCCGCCAAAATACCGATATCCGGGGATGATTTGATCGATGACCAGGGGGTCATCGCTTTGGTGGGACCTACGGGGGTTGGGAAAACCACGACCATAGCAAAGTTAGCATCAAATATTCGATTGAAATACGGTCCGAACCAATTGGCTTTGGTATCCATTGATAATTTTCGACTCGGCGCCCATGAACAGCTGAATACCTACGGCCGAATTTTAGGAATTCCAGTACGTACCGCATCAAGTCCGGGCGAGCTGAGACGGATTATGAAAGGATTTAGGAATAAACGTTTAGTACTGGTGGATACCGCCGGCATGGGGCAGCACGATCATCGATTAGCCCGTCAGCGGTCTTTTCTCCATGACCTACAATTGCCGATCAAGACCTACCTTTTGATGTCCGCGGCCAGCCAATTAAGTGTTTTAAAAGAAGTCGTCAATGCCTTTCGAGGATTTCAGCCAAAAGCCTGTATTCTGACTAAACTTGATGAAGCTACATCTCTTGGGCCAGCACTGTCTTTGATTATCGAACAACGCTTGCCGTTATCTTTTATCACCGATGGGCAAAATGTGCCGGATGATATTTATCCGGCAAACCGGGATTTGATGATCAAACGAAGTTTTGAAAAGGATCAGGGGAATAACAACGAAATAGTCACGGATCAGGGGCAATTCGAGCATCAAAAATGTGTTGCCCAAGACTATTTGTAACTATCCAGCTCACACCTTGGATTTCGCTAATTCCGTGTAGAAAAATGATTATTTACACGTGCAAACACATATTCTTCGCCTTGAACTGACGAATTTCGGGGCAATCTGAGCAGTTACGATTATTTATAAATAATTCCGCTAATTAAAAAAATAATGATGAATCGATTTAAACCGGTACGTGTCTTCGCGGTGGTTAGCGGTAAAGGTGGCGTTGGCAAAACCAATGTCGCGGTCAACCTTGGGGTTTCCTTGATTGAGCAGGGGCATCGGGTGGCTTTACTCGATGCGGATATGGGCTTGGGGAATATCGATGTTCTACTGGGATTGAAACCCAAGTTTAATCTATTCCACGTGCTGAATGGAGAAAGGACCCTGGACGAGATAATGGTTACCACGCCCGAAGGTTTAAGAGTGATTCCCGCCTCTTCGGGTATTCAGAGTATGTCCGAATTATCGTCAATGGAACAAGCAGCTGTGATTCGCGCCTTCGGTGAGGTCGAACAGGAGATCGATGTACTCATTGTCGATACCGCAGCGGGGATTGCCGGCGGTGTGGTTAATTTCGCGAAGGCCTGTCAAGAAGTCATTGTGGTCGTTTGCGACGAGCCGACGTCGCTGACCGATGCATACGCGCTGATCAAAGTACTCAATCGTGACCATGGTCTCTACCGATTTCAGATTTTGACCAATATGGTCAAAACCTCCACACAGGGCTTCGGATTATATACCAAGCTTTGTAAGGTCTCTGACCAATATATGGATGTGACGTTAAATTTTTTGGGATCGGTTCCGGAAGATGAATCCTTGCGAAAGGCGGTTCGAAAGCAACGCGCGGTTGTGCAAGCCTTTCCAAGCAGCCGTTCCGCTCAGGCCTTTAAAGATTTGGCCGCTAAAACACTATCGTGGCCTCTGGCCGATACCGCAGGCGGAAAACTTGAATTTTTCATCGAACGCATGGTGAATTCAAATCGGATGGTAAGCGAAGCGTTGGCATGAAGAGTGTTGCGGCTTATGCTGCTCAAGAAAATCAAGATTATGAAACGCTGGTTGCGCGTCATGCTCCATTAGTCAAAAAAATAGCGTGTCATCTATTAAATCGTCTGCCTGGCACCATTCAGTTGGATGACTTGATTCAGGCAGGTATGATCGGTTTGATCCAGGCATTTCGCAATTACGATCATAGTCAGGGCGCCAGTTTCGAAACCTATGCCGGGATCAGAATTCGGGGTGCGATGCTGGATGAAGTCAGGCGCTCCGATTGGACACCTCGCTCGGTCCACAAAAAAGCCCGGTTGGTGGCCGAAGCGATGCGGACGATTGAAATCCGTACCGGAAGAGACGCTCGCGATGTTGAAGTGGCGGAGGAGTTGGCTATCGACATTGGCGATTATCACAGAATTTTACAAGACTAGTCTTGTCCAATATGAAATGGCCCTGAAGAGGGGGGTAATTTCTAACGTGAAATGGCCCTGAAACCGAGAACAGATCATAAATTGAGGTTAACTTACGCTTCAGAAGTGTCAAGGAGATTCCTCCGCTACGCTACAAACTCCTCCTTGACACCTCTTCCGCTCCAGTTAAAAGGTTATTCATGATCTGTTCCCAATTTCAGGGCCATTTATAGATTGGAATAGACTTGACTCGTTGGGGTGCAGGATATTCAGTATTGACGAACTCAACCAAAGTGAAGATAGTTTTATCGAGGGGTCCACCGTCGACTTAGAGGCTCCAGTCGATAGTTTGACCCGGGCTGGATTTAAATCAGCATTGGTGGACTCGATCGCGGGTCTGCCGGAACGGGAACGGTTGGTGATTTCACTTTATTACGACGATGAACTTAACCTGCGGGAAATTGGCGAAACACTTTGTGTCAGCGAATCTCGTGTTTGCCAAATTCATTCCCAGGCGATGTTGCGGCTACGCGCCAGGATGGTTGATTGGTTAGACGAGGAGTGATCGAGAGATTAAACGATGGACAGATACACAATTTCAGACTATCTATTTAAGGTGAGTAGGGAATGAAACCCATCAATGACGTTAGATTCTTCGAATGGATCTAAACGGGTAACTATTCAGCACGATGTTGTAACTGTTCAGATTGCCCCTGAAATCCGTCAGTTTAAGGCGAAAAATGTGAGTTTACACGTGTAAATGATCATTTTTCAACGTAGAAATGGCGTATTTCAGGGGTGAGCTGAATAGTTACCTAAACGGGTACATTCTTAATGGTGACATAGAAAGTTAATGGTGAATGTTTGTGGATAAAGATATAAAGATCCTCATTGTGGATGATTTTTCAACGATGAGGCGCATTATTAAAAATTTACTGCGTGAACTCGGTTTTACCAATACCGTTGAAGCCGACGACGGTCAAACCGCTTTGCCGAAGTTGCAGGCGGGTGGGATCGATTTTTTAGTGACCGATTGGAACATGCCCGGGATGACTGGTTTGGAATTGTTGAAGGCGGTGAGGGCTGATCCGAATCTGTCGAGCATGCCGATTTTGATGGTGACCGCGGAAGCTAAACGCGAACAGATCGTCGTCGTCGCTGAAGCGGGCGTCAATGGCTATATTATCAAGCCGTTTACCGCAGCGACATTGAAGGAAAAGATTGAGAAGATCTTTGATAGGATCAGCGCCAGTGCTTGATGGACCAAATATGGAGGTGTTGACACGAGAAAAAACAATCGAAAAACCCGTAGAAAGCCTTTTGGCACAAGCGAGGGAGCTGGTAACGGCCATTGAGCAAGGGGACGATCTAGCCGCGGACCGGCTCCTCGATGAAATAAAAGCGGTTCGCGAAACCGATTTATATCAAAAATTGGGACAATTAACTCGTGAACTCCACGATAAAATGCTTGGGTTCGCCCTCGATTCCAGGATTGCCGATTTGACCCATACGGAGATTCCCGATGCGCGGGAACGACTGAATTATGTCATCACCATGACCCAGGAAGCGGCGGATACGACCTTGAATGCTGTGGAAGAATTGGTGCCGCTCACGGAAAAAATGGGGAAGCAGTCGAGCGAGCTATCGTTGAAATGGGAGCGGTTTCTTCAACGGGAAATGCCCTACGCTGAATTCAAAACGCTTAGTACGGAATTATAGGGGTATTTTCCCGAATCGAAAACCGGCATCGAAACCATCAGGACTAAGTTGAACGAAGTCCTTCTCGCTCAGGGGTTTCAGGATGTGACCGGCCAGATTATTCGGCGAGTAATCGGGCTGGTACAGGATGTTGAGGAAAGCATGGTAGAGCTGATTCGCTTGTCGGGGCAACCGGGGTCTATTCAGGATGATCGTTCGGAACAGTCCACGGAGCCGCATTTGGAAGGACCTACGGTTCCGGGAGTCGAGCAAGGTAAGATGATGGAAAATCAGGATGATGTCGACGATTTATTATCAAGTCTTGGATTTTAAAGGAATCTGATGATGGTCATAGATCTCGAGGACGAAATATTACAGGACTTTCTGGTTGAGGCCGGGGAAATTATCGAGCAACTTAGTGGGCAACTGATCGATTTAGAACAGTCACCCGAGGACCATGATCTATTAAACTCGATTTTCCGGGGTTTTCATACCGTCAAGGGCGGCGCCGGATTTCTAAGTATCGATTCTCTCGTGGAGATCTGTCATCAGGCGGAGGATGTTTTTGACGTACTCCGGCAGGGTAAAAGATTGGTAACTCCGCCTTTAATGGATACCATTTTACAAGTTTTGGATGTGGTTGGTGAAATGTTCAACCAGGTTCGTTCAGGCGTCTGTCCTGATGCCGCGGACGAATCGTTGCTGGAAAGTTTAAAGGGCTTTAAATCGTCTGAGGAAGAACAAGAAGCGCTTGTCCAGGACGTTGCCGAGAGCAATTCTAAAACGATTATTGAAAAAGAATGCCAACACAAGGAATCGAAAGTTGATGCATCGCTCGATCATGGCGGCGCTTCGTTGGAAAAAGAGGCCCAAAGCAACGAAATATCCGAACAGGAGTTTGAGGATTTACTAGATGCACTACATGGATCGGGTGGTGTACAAAAATCTGAAGGCGCTTCCGTCGATAAGCAGGATTACACGACTAACGGCGGCGAAATCACCGAAGATGAATTCGAGAATCTGTTGGACGAAATACATGGGCCGGCAAGCACAAAGGGTTGCCGATATCAGCTGAAATCAATGGTGTTAAAGGGATAAATTCGTCAAGAACAAAAGACGGTCAGTCCTCAAAAAACAACGATACTATTTCCGAAGATGACTTCGAAGACCTGTTGGATGGATTGCATGGCAAGGGAAAGCATTCAGGCATGCCGGTTCATGTAGCGGAAGGTCATCCGGAGAAACAATCGATGGAGGTTGTGGAACAATTCCGGAACGAACCCAATTTGAAGGTGGTTCCCCCAAGATCGCAAGTAGCGCCCGCCAAGGCGGAATCGGCTGTCGTAGGTCAGTCTCAACCGGCGAAACAAAAACCATCCAAGATCGAACCCACCGTGCGCGTGGATACTCAGCGCTTGGACGATATCATGAATCTCGTGGGTGAATTGGTGTTAGTCCGAAACCGTTTTGAGACATTGAAAGGTTTGATCGATAACGACCAGATGGGTCAAGCGGTTGGCAATCTTGATGTGGTGACGACGGACTTGCAATTGGCCGTGATGAAAACCCGAATGCAGCCGGTTAAAAAGGTTTTTGGCCGATTCCCGCGATTAGTTAGAGATTTGGCGCGTAGTCTGAGTAAGGAAGTTCGTCTCGAGTTGCGGGGAGAAGAAACCGACCTGGATAAAAATCTTGTCGAGAATTTAGCGGACCCATTGATTCATTTGGTGCGAAACTCTATCGATCATGGTATTGAAATGCCGGATGAACGTGCGGCATCGGGTAAAACACGGGAAGGTTTGGTGATTCTATCGGCATCCCAGGATGGTGACCATATCCAACTGACCATCGAAGACGATGGTAAAGGTATCAATGGGGGAGTTTTAAGCCAAAAAGCATTGGAGAAGGGATTGATCGACGAAGCTTCCGCCTCAAGAATGACCGATGACGAATGCTACAATTTGATTTTCCTACCCGGGTTTTCGACCAAGACTGAAATATTCGATGTTTCAGGCCGTGGTGTTGGGATGGATGTGGTTAAGACCGCGATTGTCAAGATGAATGGTTCGGTCCATATTGAATCGATAGAGGGCCAGGGAAGCAAAGTTGTCATAAAAGTCCCACTGACCCTGGCGATTATGCCCGCGTTGATGGTTAAACTAAATGATAGTGCCTTTGCGTTCCCATTATCCAATGTGGTGGAAATCCTCGAACTGGATCTTGCTAAGATCAATGTGGTCGACGGTCAACCCGTGGTCTTTATCAGAAACCAAGCGCTCCCACTGTTTTATTTGAAAGAATGGTTGGTTCCAGGATTCCATCGTTCGCAACAGGAAACATCGGTGAGCAATGTGGTTGTCATTAATTCCGGAGGTAAACTCATCTGTTTCGTGGTCGATCAATTGATGGGACAGGAAGAAGTTGTCATTAAGGCCTTGGGGGCCAAATTAAGGGGATTGCCTGGGATGGCGGGGGCGACGATAACTGGCGATGGGAAAATCGCGTTGATTCTGGATATGGCTTCCTTGATCACAAAATACGCGGCTTGATTGTGAAAGTAGCTATAATCCGAATTGGTAAGCGAATCGGTCTTCTTTAGGGCAGTCTATGAGGATTTTGGACTATGGATCTTCTTAGTATTGTTGGAATTATTCTTGCGTTTGGGGCAATCCTCCTTGGAAACTTTATGGAGGGTGGGCATCTCGGCGCGCTCGTTAATGTGCCTGCGTTGATCATAGTTATCGGTGGCACGACGGGCTGTGTTTTTACAAACACCCCCAGCGGTGTTGTTGCATTCGTCCAAAATTGTCAAATGGGTTTTCATGCCAACGAAAATCGATTTAAAGGGCCAGATCACTAAAATTGTGGATTGGAGCGCTCTGGCGAGAAAAGAAGGGCTTTTAGGTTTGGAAGCTATGATTCCCGATGAAACCGATCCTTTTGCCAAAAAAGGTTTGCAATTGCTGGTGGACGGTAGCGAGCCGGAAGTCATTAGAGATGTTATGGAAGTGGAACTGGCGTCAAAAGAATATAAAGATTTACAAGCCGCGAAGGTTTTTGATGCGATGGGTGGATACGCACCGACCGTTGGTATTATTGGGGCTGTATTGGGATTAATACATGTGATGGAGAATCTGTCCGATCCCAGCAAATTGGGCGGTGGTATCGCCACGGCGTTCGTGGCTACAATTTATGGTGTCGGGCTTGCGAATTTGATGTTTTTGCCCATCGCGGGCAAGCTCAAACTACAGGCTAAAGTCCTTACCCGCTCGCGTGATTTGATGATCGAAGGTGTCTCGGGAATAGCCGAAGGGGAAAACCCAAGAAATATCGAGGCTAAGCTTGGTGGGTTTCTGCATTGACAGCCTAATGGTTAGACGAACGAGATCGGTTGAGGACGAAGTTGAAAACCACGAAAGGTGGTTGGTGTCCTATGCCGATTTTATTACGCTGTTGTTTGCGTTTTTTGTAGTGATGTATTCCATATCTTCGGTCAACCAAGGAAAATACCGGGTTCTTTCGAAATCCATATCTTCGTCGTTCGGGGAGGGGCTCGCAGTCTTGATCCCATTCAGATCGGAGAATTAGTACGTGCTGATATCACTCACAATGCGCCAATAAGTGGCGTTGGGGAGGGGAGTCGGAACAGACAAGCGAATCCGTCCGATGAATTTGATGACCGGGATCGACTGGTTCGCATTTCCAATCAGATCGAAGAAGTGCTTTCACCTTTTATCGATCAGGAACTGATCGATATAAAACGCGATGATTTGTGGGTGGAAATAGAGATGAAGAGCAGCCTTCTGTTCCGCAGTGGTGGCGCCGATTTGGCGGACGAGGCGTTGCCTTTGTTAGGGAAAATATCGGAAATTCTACGTGAGGTTACCAATTCGTTGCAGGTCGAGGGGTATACCGATAATTTTCCGATTAATACTATTGAATTTCCGTCAAATTGGGAATTATCGGCCGCACGATCGGCGAGTGTTGTACATCGCTTAGTCCTTGGTGGCGTCAACCCTCGGAGGCTTTCCGCGATCGGTTATGGTGAATTCCAACCCATAGCCGATAACCGGTTTGAGGAAGGGCGGTATAAAAATCGCCGGGTAGTGCTTGTATTACTTTCTCAATCGGCTGCACGATATCAACTTAGGTCGGATGAACGGTCAAAGTTATTGGCATCGACACCGAAATTACCCTCCCGAAAAAAGATTAATGCCTTGGGGCCATAATTCCCTATGAAAACCTGGGCTGTATACAATCAAAAAGGCGGTGTAGCCAAAACGACTACGGTTGTAACCTTAGGTGGGTTGTTGGCGTCGTGGGGATTCAAAACGTTATTGGTCGACCTGGACCCGCACGGGTCGCTGACCAGCTATTTTAAAATGAATCCCGATGAACTTGAGACCAGCGTATACAATTTGTTCCAAGACGCCAGTCGAAAAAAAGGATTAAATCCCGATCGGTATATTTCGGAAACGGGTTTCGATCGTCTATTTCTATTGCCGGCAGCCACCGCGATCGCAACCCTGGATCGGCAAAGCCGCGACATGGATGGTATGGGTTTGGTTATATCAAAAAGTTTATTCGCGGTTTCCCACCAATACGATTATGTATTGATCGATAGCCCGCCCATGTTGGGTACTTTGATGATCAATGCGTTAGCGGCCTGCGAGTTTTTAATCGTGCCGGTGCAAACGGAATTCCTGGCCTTGAAAGGTTTGGAGAGGATGTTCCAAACGCTTAATATGATCGAAAAATCAAGGGGGCTATCGTTGAGCTTTACTATTGTCCAGACCCTATTCGACCGTCGGACGCGGGCGTCAATCCAAAGCCTTAGGGTGTTACGTGAACAATATCCCCCTTACGTTTGGGATTCGGTAATACCCGTCGATACCAAAATTCGGGATGCGAGCCGGGCGGGTGTTCCGGCATCCCACTACGTTCCTAAATCGAAAGCTGTTATCGCCTATATGCATTTACTCGAATCGATTTTGCCGCAAACAAAGGAAAACACGAAAAAAGTGGCTTCCCTGTGACGGAAAAAATTAATCGTACCGGTTTGCTCGAACGGGAACACGCACTGGATCGATATTTTCAAACGCTACTTATTAAAGGGCTCCAAGATTTTGAACCCCGTGAACATAAGTCAAGCGCCGAGGAACTTTCTGAAATTGATTCAGAAGATCGAAGCGATGATATCCCCAAGCAAAATTCCTCTAACTGAAAAAACGAAAGAGAAAGGATGAGTGATATTGACGAAAAACTTGATGACTCATTACTTCAATTGGTTTTGTTCCGTTTAAGCGGTGAAATCTATGGCGTTAATGTTTTGCAGGTTCAGGAAATTCTAAGGATTACCGATATCGCACCGGTTCCCGGCGCATCGAACGATATCATCGGAATAATTAACCTGCGAGGTAATGTGGTGACGGTGATCGATGCCCGAATGCGCTTTGGACTTGTAGCCAGGGAGCCCGACTACGATTCCCGAATCATTATCGTCGAGTCGGGCGACGAAATGACTGGTATTTTAGTGGATAGCGTGGTTGAGGTGATCGATTTGTACGCTTCGACAATCGAATCAACACCAAAAGTTAATAAAGAAGATAGTTCCCGGTACATCCAAGGCGTTAGCAATTACGACGGCGTGTTATTGATTTTGGTCGATTTGGAGGCATTTTTGAGCGAGGATGACGTCGCGGAGTTTGAAATGTTTTGAGGTAGAGGGTAGATGTGGGGAGAATGAACGAAATTAAGCCGGGATTAACTTCTCGGCAGTCGTGAGTTAACAGCGAGAAAAGCGGGGCAAAACTACCCTCTCCATCGTAGTATGTTTGATGAAAAATTTTGAAGATCGCAGAGAATTAGAGCATAGAACGCCTCATTCAGTTTAATCGTCATCTATTTCATCGGAAACAGCCATCAAGCGGGCACGGATCTGTTGAATCATGCCATTTTCCTCAAGTCGAAAGAATTGTTTGAGGAATAATGGCGCTAAAATTTGCTTGACGGTTTTCTCCGATGGCAAATCACGCGATTGAGTGCGAAGATAAAGCGAGTGCTCAGACCAAATCGTATCTTGATACTGGAGCGCAATCAATTGCATTAACCCCAAGGCAATGGAGGCACAGAGCACGAAGATTTCATAGGCTCGCCAGCACGCTTGAACGGTATGAATATCCTGGGGCTGTGGGGCTTTGAGAAGACGATTGGAAAAGGGGCGTCTAGAATGTTTTGGCAATTTTTTAGTCCAAAAACGAAATTTAAAGGCGCCGATCACATGCTTTAACATCGCGAACATGATTTCAATGCGGGTTCTAGCACAATACAGTTCAACGGCATCAATGGCTGACAGCGTTAAATCGGAACTCATTAGAACCATTGGGCCTTTTGAGGTGACGGCGAGAATAAATAACACCTGATCAGCGATGGGCCGCCATAACAGTGTAAGCGTCATAACCCGGATGGATTCGGTTTTACCGTAGACTTTACAGGTCACCGTCTCAAACAAATGAAGGTGGTCGAAGCATTCTCTTAAACACACTTTCTCGCCATAGAGCGGCTGAGGTCCGGGGCGAGAGGCGGGTTTCGGTGGCGCGGGGAAATAACCCACATAGCTATTCTTGGCTTTGACCAGCACCTCAACCCACCGCGCCTGATGCTGGATTGAATAATAGTGGCAAGCTCGAAATACGCCCCCGGTTGAAAAAAAGGCATCCAATAACACAGACAGTGATTCGTCACCGCAAAATGAATCGCCATGGCCACCAAGCGGTCGGTGAGCTTGATCCGACATGGATTATCGCGCTCGTCGTTCAACCCTAAATGAGCCCATCCATGATGAATTTGAAGCTGCAAAGGACAACAAAAACAAGCGGATAACGACCCGATCAAGATGCCAATGCTGCCCCAACATTGGGCCCGAAAATAGCCGGGTTTCGTTTGCGTCTCCGATGACTCGTGCATCGATACCACGCCGGGCATCTTGCGTCCATCTTTGATCACCGCGGTATGGTCACCCAGAAGTATCGCTCGTCCAGCTACTTCAACGGATTTTCCTTGGCGATTCACAAAATCTTGCCAAGCATCGAGCAACGCCCCATAGACATACGCTTTGGATCTAAAAAAACGGAGCAAGCGGTAATAACCAAGTTCATCTAATAGCCAGAAACGACACAACGACGTCACGCCGATCACTCCTGCCCCCATAAATCCAATCACAATGGCGCAGAACAACAACCAAGTACTCGATCTGGAAAAAACGCTTTGAAAGCTTTCTAAACTCTGAGAAATATACTGTTGCACGGGGTCTCCTCCTTCCATCTGTACTTCTACAAAGAAAAGAAGGATCCGTGTTTTTTAGCAAATGTCTAGTCGTAATTATCGATTTCTATTTTCTACACTACTCATCTTTTATGAACACCAGTGGGCAATCTTAAAGCGCAGAGCTATCAATGGGTGATAAGACTTTCTTCCGTTGGTCTAGGTGACACATCGAAAAAATGAATTCAGGGCCTGAATAGTTACGTCAAATCGGATAGAACTCGTGACTGACGAGTTAACTTATAGGCCATGGGCCAAGATTGGTGAAATTAATCGAGACAAAAAAAACTCGAATGATCGCCGGAAAACAAAACGAGAAGACACGAAAAAGAAGGAAGGCACGGGTGACGATGATCATAAAATCGATGAATTTGCTTAACAGAGACGTTGGTATTCACAAATTTGTACGATCCATTTCAAATTGGGTTGTTAGCGACAATCTTCTTATTGGTGTGTTTGATAGGTCGATTACTGTTTGCTCATGCAAGATCAATGAGACAATGCAATCATTTACAAGAACAAATTTCGGTCCTGAAAGACGATCTCGCAAACTTGTGCGCCGCGGCGATCATTGTTGATGAACAAAGAAGTAAGATTGATTTACGCTTAAATAATGTATTGGAGCGCACGGCTATTCTCGAACAATGTCAGGGTGGTTCGAAGACTTATCATACGGCGATCAGCGAAGTAAAAAATGGGGCGGATCCTCAATATTTGGTAGACGCATGCGGATTTTCCAGGGGTTAATTCATGGTTAAATTATACGGTGATGAAAAACCTGGAGACCTACCCGTTGACGAACCTCGGGTCGAGGTGGATTCGGCGCCTCATTAAGGCTTATCCCGTTATAAAAAAGGTGACTCGTCACCACTCCCGTGGATGTTGTTCAGGTCACCTCGATTTATTATCCATCGCTGAAAGGTATTTCAAAGTACCGTCTTCCACTATAAAATAAGCGCTATTGGCTTTCCGCCAGATTCAATCAGATAAATATTTAGAGGAAATTAGAAGTATGTGGACAAAAAAAAATCAGGTAGCGCTCGTCGTTGTGATTCTGCTTGTAGTAGTTGGCGTCTATTATGGATCTATAAGTAAGAAAGCAGGGTTACAAGACAACATGCTCGATGCGGTTGCCGATCATGATCATGAGAATGCCCTGGTCTACGCGAATCAATTACTCAAAAAAGAGCCCTCCAACAATGAAGCGAAACGGGTCATTAACGAATCGGGACAGATTTTCTTTTATTTGCGGGCGGCGAAATCCACCTTAACCGAATTCACGGCTGGAAAAGATGACGCCACGGTCAGTCCGAAGCAGCTCTATGAGCAATTTGATAAAGCCCGAGAATATACCGCTAAAGCAAAGGCGTTGGATCCGCGTTTTAGGACGGTATCGAATTTTGAAAAAACCTTGGATAAAGCCCAAACAACGCTCATTCATATTTTATCGCTGAATGTCTTCGAAGTAGGACAAACGGTGGTGGAAAAGGCAGGGGCTAATTATCGGAAAACATCGGAGATAATGGATGTGGCTGCGTCTTCGCGGTATCTCTCAACATTTCTTCCATATCAATCCGCGTGGGCGTCCGTGGATACACCAATAGAAGAGATCAAAGAAGAGCTGCTTCCTCAGTTGAATGAAATGGACGAGACGGGCCGTCTAATCTCAGTTTACAGAGAAGGAAGCGCTAAGGACTTTACAATGTCGCTATTGACCTATATTAGTGTCGTCAAGACTACGGTTGATGCTTTGTTGGTTCCAAAAGGAAGCTATGACGACTTCTCCAAAGCGGCAAATCGTGCTACCGCGGAATATAAAAATATTCGAACCCAATTGAAGCGAGCTACACCCAGATCGGTTTCGCGTAAAGGCACTATGATAAGTTTGTTGAAAGGAATTCCGGAATATAAGATTTCTCGAAATAGCGCGGTTGCTGAAATAGTTACGGCGAATCAATCGTTGTATAAGCTTTAAGCTATTGGACGACTCCTGACAAAGGGAGTCGTCTAAAACTCTCTCGCATTATTTCATCTTTAGGGCGATTTTGTCAGCAAGCGAGCCCAGCTGATGCGTAATGTTCGCCAATCATGACTGTCGCGAAATAGCGGAAGAAACCAAAAGATTGCTCGAACAAAAGAGTTTGTGGCAAACAATGATCAATGAAGCCCGAAAACAAGCGGCACGCTTTGAGCCGGAGAAAATATGCCCTAAAATTTCCGAAATGTTCGACGAAATAATGGCCTAAAAGACTATGAATTAAGTCCGGTTTTGACTCAATGCTTTACGCTCTAACCGTCTTCCGATGAGAAGGAGTCGAGCCAAACGTTCCCCAGCGTATTGTAAATGGACCCTCGATTCCCGGATCGCTTCTTCGAGACTCATGTCACGTGCGGCGGCGCTTTCCAAGCCATCAATCCCGTGCTCGAATACCCCTCGGGCATCATCGGCCAGCGCACCACCGATTGCAACGACGGGAATGCCCTCCTTAGCCGCGGCTTTAGCAACACCCGAAGGTGTTTTACCGAAAGCAGTCTGAAAATCAACTTTGCCTTCACCGGTAATCGCAAGATCGGCGCCTTCAAGCGCTTTTTGCAAACCGGTGGCTGCAATCACTATATCTACACCCCTTTCCATTTCCGCCGAACAAAAAGCCACCAATCCAGCCCCCAAGCCTCCCGCCGCACCCGCGCCCGCGAGTTCTTTGACCTCTTTTCCCAAGCTGTCGCGTATACAATCGGCGAAATGGCTGAGATTCGAGTCTAATGTTTTAACCATTTCCGGGGTCGCCCCTTTCTGCGGTCCAAACACATTGGAGGCTCCACGCTCACCGCAAAGTGGATTATCCACATCACAGGCAACCTTAATCGTGACTTCTTGAAGCCGTTTATTCAGGCCAGAAACATCGATCGAGGCAATTCCATACAGCATCCCACCAGATCCGTAACCTTGGATTTCACGGCCATCTCGACCAAGAAATCGGACGCCTAAGGCTTGCGCCATTCCCGCGCCCCCATCGTTAGTGACCGAGCCACCGATTCCGATAATAATCTCCTCCGCGCCTTGATCCAGCGCATCCAGTATTAACTCGCCAGTTCCATAGGTGGATGTCTTTAGAGGGTTTCTTTTATCTTTTGACACGAGCGTAATTCCGGAGGCTTCAGCCATCTCAATCACCGAAGTTCGGCCGTCTCCAAGGAAGCCATATTGAGCTTCTACCGGATCACCCAAAGGACCTACAACCGTTTTCCTAAAAATCTTGCCATGAGTCGCGTCAACCAGGGCTTGAACCGTACCTTCGCCCCCATCCGCCATAGGCACTTTGATACACGTTGCATCGGGAATAACCTGCAATATACCTTTTTCGATCGCTGTCGCCACTTCAAGCGAGGTCATATTTTCTTTGAAGGAATCAGGTGCAATTACAATTTTCATGGGGAACCTCTTTAGGGAAACGCGCGAGCGTTATCCTGTTTTGTTAGTCGTTATCATCCACCGGAATCGAAAACCGGAATATGGATAATACAAAAATATGATTTGTCGGTAGCGAACAAAGCCCAGCTGCAATCAAAAACGCAAAGCGGCGCTTGCGAAGGAATAGGTTTTAGACCTCTAAACCCAAAAACCCGCGCCTTTGTGACCCTCTAAGCCAATTTTACCCTACCAAAACGCCGATGATTTTTCAATGAACCTACGTTTCCAAAGCGGGCAGATGCATGGGGATGGCATCGAGGGAAAACGTTTTTTGTCATGAGGCCAGCTGCGTGACGCCATATAGAATTCTAAGAAACGCATTGTTAAGAAGCAATATTCCGGCAACGTTTCACTTACATGAGCGGCCGCTGTCGGGCCAATTCCGGCCAGTAGAGAAATTCATGCGAATGACCGGTTCATACTTTTATGTAAAACTTTACATAAAAGTATTATCAGGCGGTTTGATGGATTAGTGAAATCCACAATGAGAATTTCTGGTCTATTCAATATTCGTTGGCCCGACTACGGTCCATACTTTTGGTAACCACCCTGTACGGACCCGTATGCGGGGTGGGAGGGAGGGGTTAGAAACCCCTTCCTATCCTTCTTAGGCTTTTTTCCCGAGTTGATAGCGTCAGTTTCTACTAACAACTTCATCTTCTATTAGATTTATATCTACCCCCAATTCTCCATCTATTATTGGCACTAACAAGCGATAGGTGACTTTCCATTTAACTTGCCCTACTAATACACCTGCGGTTTTCGGATTCAATTTGATTACTTCTCCAAATAGCTCATTACCATTTTTATCTTTAAAACAAACCTTATCTCCAACTTTTATATTATTTTTATTAATTGTTTGTTTTGATGACACTTTAACATCCGTATCAATACCATCGATATTTATATAATAATAAGGTATATTCCAGAGCTTACCATTTATAGTATTTTCAACCAACACCTTTGATCTTTTTAATTCCAGAATAGTAGCGTCAACAAGTCTGTTTTCGGTGTCATCAAAATATTGTATTAACTCACCCGTTTTTAAGACATCTTTAATTAAACGTAACCTTGAAGGATCTTCCAATTGTTGATGAATAGCTACATTTAATCGGTACAGCCCGAATAATGAAGTATTGTTTAACTCATTTAGTATTGTTGAATAATCCATGCTTTAAATAACATCTAAATGTACTTACCTTTCCGAATAGGGGTTGATTGAGCATAACGGTTAGCTAACCCTCTTAGCGGGTTGAACGACTGGTTATTAAAACGTGGGAATCATCACACTTTATTTTCTCCTCCATAAACTTTAATGCACTATTCTGTTTTCATATAAATCAGCAATTGGAAAGCAAAGGTCATAATCATTCCACTCTAAATCACCTTCATCTATTTCGAATTTTGAAAATTCTTCAGGTGATAAATATTTTCTGATTAGTGGATTAAGCGAACGTGATAAAAACGGATAAAAATCAATCACCTGACGAGTTTTATCATTAAATTCCAATTCGAGCTTAAAATCACTTAGCTGATTTACTTTTTCTACAGAAATAACTTGTTCATCTGAAATCATTTGATTCTCCTACTTATATTTTCACAAGAGATTTGCTTATGAAGTACAAAATAATCAATCCATTTTTTTACTATTTTACCAGCATAGGCATCAACAAATGCTTTAAAATCACGTAAGTTATTTGCTGGTAAAGGACTTTTACCTTTAAAAGACTTAATATGGATTTCCTTAACTTCTCCGTTATCTATTATGATCTTAGCCTTCGATTCATTCCCTTGAAATTTCCCATGTACATGAGTAAAAAAAGGGGGACAGCTTTATTTATATCAGATTGACCTATTTCCGTTCTGTTTGGTCTTAGGCCTACCCGGTCGTCGATGTTCTATCCGCCGACCAATTATTTTTTTAACCTATTCTACATAGCGACCATTCCCCGTGAGTTGGCCTCTCGCTACCGCTTCTTGAATGAACGCCCATTCGCCATCGGGAATCGCGCTTTGTAAATATTCTCGATAGCGTATTTGTCGCTCTTCCGTACTCTCCCCTAAAGCAAGATAACACGGATCAAAATCAGCCATTACTCGCTCATGCCCATTCATTCGTGCTTGGTAACTCGACCATCGGTAATCCTGAGCATCGGCAACCACCTGTGCACGGACGGGATTCAATTCAACGTACCGAATACACGCTAGAAGGTATTCGTCCGTTTGGATCGGGCTGGATTTGTAGCGACTCTCCCACAACGTTCCACTCCGTCTTTCTAATCGATTCACGTAGCGCGTTTGCCGACCAGAAAGCCGTTTCATGAGTTGTCCCAGTAAGGCCGTTTCTTCAGGTGGTTCAACAACCAAATGAATAGGTTTGTCATAAGACACCAAGCGTACACACGAATGCCATAAACCTCACGCCATTGCGACAAGGTTTCTAAATAATATTCAAAATCCGAGTCCACCGCAAAAACAACTTGCCGATTGTGTCCCTTTTGCACTATATGATGCGGGTAATTAGGTAACACCACACGCGCGACTCTAGGCATACTAACTCCCTTTAAATAATTTCACTTGCCAGAAGTATAGCTCATAAATAAATCTGTCCCCTTTTTTCCACGCTAATGACCTACCCCAAACAAAAAAACATGCCGCTACTGCTAGAAGAAAATAAATTTCTTTGGAAGAAGCATGACTATGGCCCCTTTTGGGTTGCCACGGATGCGCAAGGTCAAGAGTGGCTATTTAAAATGAGGGGCGGATTTAGGGCCTATCGAGAACGAATTGCAGCAGGAATCCTTGATGAAATTGGAATTAATACACAAGCTTCTTCATACGCTTTGTTACCTAAAAAGAGTGGGCCAAGGTTGCAAGATGAACAGATTGAAAAAACCCAGTTGGCAATTTTGATGCTTGAACCACACACTCCCCAAGTCGACTTGAGTGGCATGAAGGGAGCCGAAAATATCGCAAGGTTGGAAATTCTTGCGTATTTGTTGGGCGCAATGGAACCCTCTGACTATATTTTCACAAAAGATCACCAATGCTACATAATCGACAACGAACTGTGCTTTTCAACTAGTCCATATGATCCAATACTTGAACTTGGAAGAAGCCCATTGCTTACTGAAAGCGAATTCTTGTCAGAAACCGTCCATCTCTGCCGTAAATTGGAGCAAATATCTGCGGATAAAGTGCAAAAACTATGCGCATTGCCAGACTCATATAAATTTAAAAAGCTTTGGAACATTAAGAAAATTGTTTTTCAAGTCGTAGATAATGCTAAGAAATGTCTTAAGAAATATGCATAACAAGGCCATAAACGCGGACCCGTTTATGGCTGGCGGTTAGGTAGCATCATGTATAGAGAGCCCCAATCGAGTGAAGCAACGCGAGCTATGCTGCATAATGTCTCTGTGAGTTTTACACACGCGACCTGGCGGGGGAAGTAGTCATGGGTCCTAGTATTTGGCAACTAATCATCATTCTGATCTTCGTTTTGATCCCCCTCAAGCTAAGCGCGAAAAGTTCGGCAAAATGGAAGGAGAAGATTTGCGAGTTCCGCGATCTCGCGGGCCTAGTAAACGTTCTCAAGATAAGTGTGGGAGTTTACATTGTAACTGCCATCGCTAGTTTATGGTTCACGTGGTCTCAGAATGAATTACTTGAGAGAATAGCCTCAGGAGGCTCAATCACTGAGGGAGAAGCGACCACACACGATACCCTTCAAGAGCTTATAGGCGGCGTCCATAGCGTAGTGTCTCTCATAAACGCTCGATCATTTAATGCAACGGATATGAAATATTCGCCTGCTTGGGTAGTTGGATGGTATTTTGTCCCGTTCCTTGGCTGGTGGAAATAATATCAAGCATTAAAAGAAATATTCAAAGCCAGCCATCCAGATTACATACAAGGGTGGCACAGCGCTCCGCGACCGGCGGTTATGCCATTTTGGTGGGGCCTATGGGTAATTAAGGGTGGCTTCGGAACCGCAATGTGGCGAACGACTATTTCAGACCAAAGCCTTGAAGAGCTTCTTGCTTCGTCTTGGCTGGCATTTGGTTCACATGCTCTTGACGTCGCTCTGGGGGTTACGGTGATAAGTATGGTAAAGATATTACAGGATTGGCAAGTACTAAAGCATCAACGACTTATCCTTACAGAAGATGCTACCTAACCATGCGCTGCAGTCGCCGTCAAGCGCAACTTAACCCGACGTTAATCTAGTTCCAATAGTAACCCTATGAATGCAGCAATTCTAAATTTAGAAGGCTAATCGAGCGATCAGGCAAAGTTTTCGATTTCACTCGGGTATTCACACGAGAATTAGGCATTCATCGATACCCCCATCGGCGCTTGTGTCACCGAGGTCGTCGCCGGTTGGGACGGCATTTACGATGCTTGGCTAAACAGCCAATAAAAGCGCAATACTTGCCTGTGGCGCGGTAATATCAAACGCCTAGTCGGAACCGAATGAATTGTGAACCGCCCGGAGCAGGGCTTCAACTTGTATCGGGCGCCTCGATCTCAAGCTGGCGCATCATAAACGACATTAAAACACTCCAATTATCGAAGCACAGGTAGCGGGTGAGCGCCCGAATGTCGTTGAAAAAGTTGATACGGGTACCGAGCTTCTGGCGCACCAGTTGATAGTTGACATCCATCAATTCCAGCACCGTGTGGATTAAAAAGGCTAAAAGATTCAGGGTCGCCAATACCGAGGAGAGGGCATCGTTACCGTGCCCGAAATTATGAGTCAGGTGGTAGCCTTTTGTTTTCAGGGTGTTATTGTTCTCATTCTCGACTTTCCAACGGGTACGCCCGGCGAGCACTATTTCCGCGACATTCCGTTCGGTGATCTCATGATTCGTGGCAAAGCCATTCCGGCAGAGGATATCGCCGTTCGCGTTGCGGGTGGTTAACTCGCACCAATTCACGTTGAGCGCATCTTCGCTATCACGCAGTGGAACCTGATTGCAAAAGCGATAGGTATCGATTTCGACTCGCTTACCTTGGCGACGGGTGACGGTAACGGTGTTGATGCCATCCATGACCTCCTGCGCCTCTATGCCGTTGTAAAGCGTGGTGTGGGAGTCGGGCTTTACAGACCAGAATAAAGTTCATGCCTTCCGCGAGGATCGCCTCGCATACCGGCTGTTTGCAGTACAGGTCATCCCCCAATATCGTGATCCCCCAATCCCGATAGCGGGGACCGAATTCCTATAACCAACGCTTGGCCCCGGCATTCTCGCAATCTTGTTTGTCGTGCCCATCCTGGGGTACGATGAACTCCGGCTCCAGGGGGAAAACTCTATTGCTTCCCGGTGCCACAATCACCGGGGTAATGACTGTGTGGGCGTATGTGGTCGACCCATTCCGGTGGTTCCTGACCTTGCAATTCTTACACTTGAGCTTCTTGGACGAAAAGTAATCCGTGCCATCCATGGGGACCAGGAAAGTACCGTTGATCGACCGATAACTGTCCAGATAGCCCAGCGCTTTGAGGCCATCCAGAATGTCGGAGAAAACCGGAAAAATGGCGCTGGGTGGGACCCCGTCCAACAGGTTCCGAATTTGATTGTCACTCGGAATGTTTAACAGTTTAAACAATGTTTGGGCGTTGCTGCCGCCTATTGCAAGCGCCATCGTCCTCTGGAAATCCAGGAAAGACGGGCTTTGCATGAAGAACACCGAGAACGCGCCTAAGCCGGCATCTGCCATCGAATAAACGGTATTGCTACCGGTTCGGTTATCCGGGAAGGCTTTACAGACGTCTTGCAGGGTGCTTACAATTTGGTCGAACGTGAATTTCTTCAGGGTGGGTCGAAATGGGTAGCTCATAGTCTCTGGAAAAAAGTTGTTATTTCCCAGAGTCTTATACGCTTGTTCCCATGTCCTGTCTACACCTTATTTATATGTTACTATCTACTCAAATGAATCGCCTGCCGGGTTGGACATTCCACATTTAGAATTGCTGCTATGAATGGTTCCTTTGGGTCGGTAAGCGACCATCGTTTAGAAGATCTGAGTGTCCGTCTTTGAGTATCAAACGGACGTTCGCCTGCGATTGCTGAATGACCGGAAATGCTCCGAAAGCGGACGTTCAAGAAATTAGGTTGAATGGCATGTTTCGGCCAAAACCCGCCGTTCAAATATAATGCGTAGCATCCGCAAAAGAGGTAAAATTTAAACTTCCATTGACTCGAATTATTGGGATGATTTTCCGCAAAGGTAACAATTCGTATCTCGCGATCTGACCCTGGTTTCCTAATGAACGACCAAGATTTCATACGGATGGCGATTGAAGAATCAAAGAACGGAGACTGACCTTATGGTGCGGTCTTGGTAAAAGATGGCAAGGTCGTCGCCAGAGCCTTTAATACGGCAGATCGCGACGGGGATACGACACCGCATACCGAGGTAAACGTTATCCGAGAAGCATTAAAGACTATTTCGGTAATTCGACGAGTGGCGGTGGCCTGGGAGATATTACCGCCCTATGTGTATGCGGCCAGTTCCCAAATCGCTTTGGATGGTGGATAATCGTTAAATTCACCGGTGTGGATTTAATATTTACGCGGTAATGAACCACCAGAGATAGGTGGAATTATTCTATCCCACAGGTAAAAATAAAGGAGGTTTTGATATGACCAGAACGAATCGTTTGTTAGGCGCACTTTCCATGGCAATGTTAGCGGTTGTCGGGCTGAACTTATACGGTTGTTCACCCGGTGACCAAGCACCCGTTGGGATTTCAAGCGCAGTGTCAAACCTAAAGGCAACCACCGGGAATGCGGTGATCGGGTCGGTTTCCCTTGTAAAGACAGCAAATGGTGTTCATATTTTTGCCCAGCTCGCGGGTTTGATGCGGGGCGATCACGGTTTCCATATTCACGAGAAGGGGGATTGTAGCTCGGGCGATGGGAAATCGGCGGGTGGTCATTTTAATCCGCATAAAGCCACTCACGGCGGACCGGATTCGGCGACGCGTCATGTTGGCGATTTAGGCAATATCGTCGCGGGTAAGGACGGTAAAGCCAGTTATGATCGTGTGGATACACTAGTTACATTCAAAGGTACAAATAACATCATCGGAAGAAGCATCATTGTCCATGCCGGGACGGATGATTTAACATCCCAACCGACCGGCGACGCAGGTGCTCGGGTGGCTTGCGGGGTAATCGAGCAAGCAGGTTAACGGGAAATGGAGCCTAAGCTAGGTTCAAAAAACTAAGCCAGTATCCGATCTAAAAAATAGGGCTGTTTGCAGTTCCTAGAGATTGTGTTGACAGGCCCTAACTGCAATTCTGAATGCCATGAGTTGCCCAGTTGGCAACCGGGCGCATCACTAAATTTGGTGGCTCTTTCTGAGTATGGTCTCCTATGAGCTTATCAAGCAGCCGTACGCCCGAGATTCTCGACTGGCTAGAAATCGCTTCAAAGCGGTCGTTCGGGAATTCAGGTTTAATGACCGCTATCGGCCAGGAGCAGCCGCACATCCATAAGTCTATTAGTTGATCGAGCAGCGTAGGGAGCCTCATCCTCACCCCGTCACGCAATGGTATAAGAGTCTACCAAGTTATCCCCCTGCTATTGTTCAAAAGCTCGTAGAAGAGTAAATTACCGGTAAACAAAAATCGCAAGAACTGTAATTATCAACTTTTTCGGGACTAATTTTTCAAATAATAAAACAAGAAACACAACATGTAGTTCGTGTAAATTAAAAGTTTGTCTTAAACCAAACAAAGTAGGAATGTTATGACGATGGCAAAAACCACAATAGTACTTGGCGTTTTATTGATTCTGGTGGGCGTTGGCGCCTATTTCGGTTCCGGCACGAAGAGTATCACCGCCCTGATTCCGGCTTTCTTTGGGTTGCCCATTAGCCTGCTGGGCATTGCTATGTTGCAGGAGAAGTGGCAAAAGCACGCCATGCATGGCGCAGTTGCCCTGGCGCTCCTCGGGTTTTTAGGCTCGGTGAGTGGCCTACCGAAACTGTTTACTTTAATGGCTGGCGGCGATGTCGCCCGTCCCTTAGCAGTTGTCGTTCAATCGATCATGGCAATCTCATGTGCCGTGTTCGTGGCGCTGGGCATCAAGTCATTTATCGAGGCGCGGCGGCAACGCAAGAAATTAGAATCCACCGAGTAAGCCTTCGCCTGGCTACTTGAGGCGTGGTCGAAAAGTCGGTTTTTCCAAAACCATCGAACAGAAAAACAATAACTTACATGTCTCAAAAAGCGAAAAATAGGATTGCCAGTCGTCTGAATGTGCATGCTTGACTGCGAGATTATGCCATTCCTGAATATTCGTAGGGACCGGAATTGGAAACAATATTTTTGACACCCGCAGAGCAATACACCTTCATTTCTTCCAGCATTGTCAGAGAAATTGCGCAGTTGGGGGTGATGTTTCCAGTTTTGTTCCGGAACTCGTGCAAACTGCATTAGTCAAAAAATTCAACTCAATGCGTTAGAGTAGAAACCATGGCATTATTGATCACCGATGAATGTATTAATTGTGACGTTTGTGAACCGGAATGCCCTAATCAAGCAATTACTCAAGGGGAAGAAATCTATCAAATCAGTCCAACTCTATGTACCGAATGTGTAGGTCATTTTGACACTCCTCAATGTATGGTAGTCTGCCCGGTCGAATGCATCATAAAGGATTCTAACCATATCGAAGATAAGGATTCGTTGTATAAAAAGTATTTGAAAATTACAGCTTAACTGCAACGTTGGGGGCTTATTTATGGTTATATGCAAGTAAGATCAATATATTTCTAAAAATTATTATCTATCTTGTGGCGGTGTGATGAATCACAAACCACTCACGCGTACCCAACAATCTCGCAATAGGGAAAAGAAAAAAGTTAAACCCCGGAGACCCCAGATGAAACATGTCATACCCATCACCGCGCTTTTCATGATCACAGCCTTGGCACTGGCCAAGGAAGTCAAGACCGGGGCGCTGACCCTGAACGTACCCGACACGTGGACGCAGGAAAAGGTAAGGTCATCGATGCGGGCGGCTCAGTTCATCGTTCCAGGCCCTGACGCCAAGCCGGAAGAAGCCGGGAAACTGGTCATTTTCTATTTCGGTTCTCAACAGGGAGGTACGGTGGACGCCAACATCCAGCGATGGGTCGGCCAGTTCGTGGAAAAAGGTCGTGACGTGAAAAAAGATCAGGGGGATTCGGTCAATGGCCAATACAACCTGGTCAACATCACGGGCACGTACAACAAACCGTTTGGACCACCTTTTGCCCGCCAGAGCAAACCGGCGCCGGGTTATCAAATGTTGGCCATTACCGTGAATACGTCCAAAGGAAACTACTTTCTGAAATTGACCGGCCCGGTCAAAACGGTCTCCGCCGCGGAAGAGGACATGAAAAAGGCAATCGGCATAAAGTAATCGTCAATCTATCCGCAATCACCGCGGATACTTTTTTTGGCGGGAAGGGAGAGCGCATTGCTTCCTAACTTTCCTTATTCAAGGCCGCATGGAATAGCTTCTTCGGAAGTTGAGGTAACAAATATCTCGAGTTACGGTGTATGTCTGATGGTTGGCGATCATGAGCTTTTCATGTCTTACGAAGATTTTCCCTGGTTCAAGAATGTCCCGCTTGGGGAAATATTGAATGTAGAAGAGTAAAGCCCCGGGCGTCTGTATTGGCCCGATCTCGATGTCGATTTAGGTATAGAAACCATCGGGAATCCTGACAAATTTCCCGTAACAGCTAAGTGACGTCCAACAAGTCGCCCAAGCCGGCGCTGGAAAGTGTTGCGGCGCTTCTCGGGTATTTTCATGGCAGCGCGGCTTGGCTCAAACGTTATAATCCAGTTTCAACGGTAACGATTTGAATACTGCCTTCGGGCCGACAGATACCTGTCTTTCGGAAGATCTGAACGACCGGTTTGAGTATGGAGCAGACGTTCGTCTAGGTCTCCCGACCGTCCGCTTCCGGCCAGGAGCGGTCAGTCAAGATTACATCCTAGGTGCGATAGCCGAAACTATATTTTTAAATTAAATGTCGAGTAGAATTACGGTGCGCGCATGATTAGGCTGGAGACATTCACCTTAGTTTCCGCTGTTTCCAGTTTCGTGGCTATTTGAGCAACAACCCTATATCACGTTTCCGTAAAGCCCTCCTCTCATCCCGGACGGTCGGATTTCCCGAGTCCGGTTGGCGACCTGTAATTGTTTTGTTTTATCACTGTAACGCCTTCCCAGTACTAATGGAGACTTAAGTGCACGCACACATACACCCCTCATTAATGTGGTTTACGCTACAACTAGCCCGAGGCCCCGTTTTCCAATGGTAAGTTGGATTCTGTGTTCCAACATTTGGTGTCGTCCCCAAGGCAATTACAGTGCCGAGAGCCCCTTTGCCTTGTCCAGGCGTTACCCTTCCAAGAGTTACATGGTCTGTAACTTAGACCGACATTACACCGGTCATCATCGCTCATACTGGCTCATGCGCCAAACCTAAATCCTCTCATAGCCTCGGTTTTACCCTTGTACCATCAGTCTTTGCAGGTTGCTGCGCGCCCCTGCTGGAAGTAGGCCTTTCCCGACGTTATCTCCTTAATCTGTGTATAGGTACTTGGACCCATACCCCGCCGCGTTTCTCTGGTGCAATATCTCGTTTCTTCCAAGAGAACATCGGCCTCACCCTAGGACAGAGGAGTTCGGCACGCGATTGGACCGTTATAATAACAACTTCTATAACGCAAAAATTTCGAGGCTGCAGTCATTCACTAATGTTCAGGCTCCCATACTCGCTTGTCCCCCTGATTGTTCCTACCGCTGTAGCGGTTTAAGCGTACTATAAGGGCATACGACTTTACGATTTACTGCTCTACAGCACCCACTACAAGGCAGCTGGGACGTATACACCACGCAATGGACATGTGGTTACCCAACACGAACTGTGGTATCGCTACGCATCTGAATCGAGTAATTGATGCGGCGGGACTTACACCCGCAAGATTAAGGCCTTGTCGGCCGCTACCCTGTCCCCATTTTTTTGACCCATTCCCAAACAGCGGCCGTCGATTTTACCGAGGTAGAAGGACTATTAATGGCGCCAACGGTAGCCATGGTGAAAATGCTCAAGCGGGCTGGTCGAAGTTTACAAGACTTCGATGTTTACGAAATCCACGAAGCCTTTGCCGCGCAGGTTTTATGTACCCTAAAAGCGTGGGAAGACCCGGATTATTGCAAGACAGGCTCGGTTTAGAGAGACCCATGGGAACAATAGACCGAAGCAAACTTAACCCACGGGGTTCATCATTAGCGGTGGGACATCCCTTCGCGGCAACAGGTGCCCGAATCCTGAGTGATTTAGCCGATCAACTGGATGAACGAGGCTCCGGAAGTGGGGTCATTTCAATCTGTACGGCGGGTGGTATGGGTGTTACTGCCATTTTGGAACGTTAACGGGGATCTTTTTCAGTTTTCTAGGTCAGCAGCGGCTACGTACCACACAGTCATCCAACATCAAAAAAAATATTTTGATGTTGGATTTGGTTTTAAAATTCTGTGGTAGCCACCTATGGCTACATTTCCATTCTGACGCGAGTGTTGACTGGTGTGGCTCGCTGGCGCATCGACAATTCGCCTGACATATCGGAATCGACAGCAGCGACCACTACCGGCTCATGCGTCGACGAAGAAATACAAAGAGAGATTGAAGATGAAAAAAAATCGCGCTTGAGAGATAAAAACAAGCGCGATACATTCAGAAAGAATTTTAAAAGCCATTCCTGGCAAGAGGAGGTATATTGAAAAGGTCCATTTCAATCAATACTTATACTGTTGCAAAAGCTGTGCGCATTCTAAAATAATACAGTTAATCAAATGGTTATAAAAATTAATCAAACGAATACGCTGGACTAGTGAAAAAATGAGTCAGAAAGTGACCCATCTGGGCAGTACAAAACTCTTTGAAGTAGGTGAAGAAACACCTACGGTGTGGTGAGCTTTATTTTAGTTCCAAGTCCAAGACTTAGCCTGCATTTTTCGCGACTATCGCTGCAAGAAGCCGCAATATATTGTCTTCGGGTGTTTCGCTCAAAAGGTGGCAATAGATTGTTAAGACGTTGTATAGTTTCTGCGGCTTAAATGAACACGGAGATCTCATGAAACTAATGGTACGCAATCTTGCTCGAACCACAACAGAGGTAACGCTACGGGCAATGTTCGAATCTCTCGGGACAGTGCAATCCTGTACCCTGATAATAGATAAAGAGAGCGGTAGATCCAAGGGTTTCGGCTATGTTGAGATGCCCAAGCAGGGTGATGCCAAGGCAGCGATGAAAACGTTGAACGGTAGGGAAGTAGACGGTAGTAATATTCGTGTAAAAAAGGCGAAAACTAAACCTGAAAGCGTCGAAGCGTCGGATCAGAAAGCTACATCACCGCAAAAGGATCCGTTGCACGGTGTAACGTTGGAGACGGTGGTTACCCGGCTGGTGGAAAAGTATGGTTGGGATGAGTTGGGTAGCCGAATCGCGATCAAGTGTTTCATCAAAGATCCGAGTATATCCTCCAGTCTCAAATTCCTGAGAAAGACACCGTGGGCTCGGAAAAAGGTTGAAACACTTTATCTAGACACTAAATGGCAGGTCAACAAGATTTGGCCGTTATCAAGAGGCGGATAGAAAAAATGCTGCAATGATAGATAACAGGGAATGCTAGACACGACACGGTACCATTTTTTTAACAGGCCCGCTCAGTCGGGGCTTTTTTGTGCCTGAAATCAAAGTCCGGACAAGGTTATGGAGAGGTGGTTCGAAGTGATCGGGGGAATTGGTACTGCTATTGGTTTTGGAAATCATTTCCGTTTTAGGTAGAAACTATCGTCGTGTTTTTCAGTCACTACCGAACGCCCTTTTTTACCCGAAACGAAACATACATCCAAGCGCAAGCCAATCCCGCGACACCCAGAATTAGCGCCAACTGGATACTCCCCGACCACGTTAAATCAAGATTTTCTTGGTTCATAGCATTTACCCTTTGTGAAAAAGGGGACAGATTTATTTATGAGCTATACTTCTGGCAAGTGAAATTATTGATAGGAAGTTAGTATGCCTAGAGTCGGGCGTGTGGTGTTACCTAATTACCCGCATCATATAGTGCAAAGGGGACACAATCGGCAAGTTGTTTTTGCAGTGGACTCGGATTTTGAATATTATTTGGAAACCATTGTCACAATGGCGTGAGGTTTATGGCATTCGCGTGTACGCTTGGTGTCTTATGACGAACCCTATCCATTTGGTTGTTGAACCACCTGAAGAAACGGCCTTACTGGGACAACTCATGAAACGGCTTTCGGGTCGGCAAACGCGCTACGTGAATCGATTAGAAAGACGGAGTGGAACGTTGTGGGAGAGTCGCTACAAATCCAGCCCGATCCAAACGGACGAATACCTTCTAGCGTGTATTCGGTACGTTGAATTGAATCCCGTCCGTGCACAGGTGGTTGCCGATGCTCAGGATTACCGATGGTCGAGTTACCAAGCACGAATGAAGGGGCATGCGCGAGTAATGCCTGATTTTGATCCGTGTTATCTTGCTTTAGGGGAGAGTTCGGAAGAGAGACAAATACGCTATCGAGAATATTTACAAAGCGCGATTCCCGATGGCGAATGGGCGTTCATTCAAGAAGCGGTAGCGAGAGGCCAACTCACGGGGAATGGTCGCTATGTAGAATAGGTTAAAAAAATAATTGGTCGGCGGATAGAACATCGACGACCGGGTAGGCCCAAGACCAAACAGAACGGAAATAGGTCGATCTGATATAAATAGATCTGTCCCCTTTTTTTGGTCGCTAATGATGAATCCCAAGGGAAAGCAGAGTATATTTTCAAAATGCTCAATTCGCGACCTGGCTCTTTTTACCCACCATTTCGCCCAGAAACCCGGCGATATTTTTCCTAATTTTCTATGAAAAAACACACCGTATCACCCTAATTTTACTACTCTTATTTTCGACACAAAGTGCGATTGCCGATAAAGCTATTCTGGCTGGCGGCTGTTCCTGGTGTATGGTGTCGGATTTCGAAGCACTGGAAGGGGTGAACGATGTGGTGTCGGGTTTTACCGGCGGCGGTTTGAAAAATCCAACTTACAATGGAAACCACACAGGGCATTACGAAGCGGTGTAAATCACTTACGACGCCAAGATATAGTCTTTAAGAAAAAGAATTTGGCCAAATGCAGTTATGCGTGGTCAGCGAGTTCCTTGAATTTCACGAACAGTGCAAGTACCTCATCGGCAGCATTGTTGAATTGCAAGAGGGCCTCTGCGACCTTGTTTTTTAGATCGTCGAACGTTGGGAAATGATGGAGATGGGTTCCCTGTTCTTTGATTTTTTTCCACAGCTTCTCGATTGGATTGTAGTCGGGTGAGTAAGACGGCAATTGGTAAACAGTCAGTCGGTCTTTATGGTCCTCAAAGAACGCCTTCATTGCCTTGCTGGTATGGTAGCGCGCACCATCCTGTATGACTCGGCAGTCGTGAGTTAACAGCGAGAAAAGCGGGGCAAAACTACCCTCTCCATCGTAGTATGTTTGATGAAAAATTTTGAAGATCGCAGAGAATTAGAGCATAGAACGCCTCATTCAGTTTAATCGTCATCTATTTCATCGGAAACAGCCATCAAGCGGGCACGGATCTGTTGAATCATGCCATTTTCCTCAAGTCGAAAGAATTGTTTGAGGAACAATGGCGCTAAAATTTGCTTGACGGTTTTCTCCGATGGCAAATCACGCGATTGAGTGCGAAGATAAAGCGAGTGCTCAGACCAAATCGTATCTTGATACTGGAGCGCAATCAATTGCATTAACCCCAAGGCAATGGAGGCACAGAGCACGAAGATTTCATAGGCTCGCCAGCACGCTTGAACGGTATGAATATCCTGGGGCTGTGGGGCTTTGAGAAGACGATTGGAAAAGGGGCGTCTAGAATGTTTTGGCAATTTTTTAGTCCAAAAACGAAATTTAAAGGCGCCGATCACATGCTTTAACATCGCGAACATGATTTCAATGCGGGTTCTAGCACAATACAGTTCAACGGCATCAATGGCTGACAGCGTTAAATCGGAACTCATTAGAACCATTGGGCCTTTTGAGGTGACGGCGAGAATAAATAACACCTGATCAGCGATGGGCCGCCATAACAGTGTAAGCGTCATAACCCGGATGGATTCGGTTTTACCGTAGACTTGACAGGTCACCGTCTCAAACAAATGAAGGTGGTCGAAGCATTCTCTTAAACACACTTTCTCGCCATAGAGCGGCTGAGGTCCGGGTCGAGAGGCGGGTTTCGGTGGCGCGGGGAAATAACCCACATAGCTATTCTTGGCTTTGACCAGCACCTCAACCCACCGCGCCTGATGCTGGATTGAATAATAGTGGCAAGCTCGAAATACGCCCCCGGTTGAAAAAAAGGCATCCAACACCAAATAACACAGACAGTGATTCGTCACCGCAAAATGAATCGCCATGGCCACCAAGCGGTCGGTGAGCTTGATCCGACATGGATTATCGCGCTCGTCGTTCAACCCTAAATGAGCCCATCCCTGATGAATTTGAAGCTGCAAAGGACAACAAAAACAAGCGGATAACGACCCGATCAAGATGCCAATGCTGCCCCAACATTGGGCCCGAAAATAGCCGGGTTTCGTTTGCGTCTCCGATGACTCGTGCATCGATACCACGCCGGGCATCTTGCGTCCATCTTTGATCACCGCGGTATGGTCACCCAGAAGTATCGCTCGTCCAGCTACTTCAACGGATTTTCCTTGGCGATTCACAAAATCTTGCCAAGCATCGAGCAACGCCCCATAGACATACGCTTTGGATCTAAAAAAACGGAGCAAGCGGTAATAACCAAGTTCATCTAATAGCCAGAAACGACACAACGACGTCACGCCGATCATTTCTCCTGCCCCCATAAATCCAATCACAATGGCGCAGAACAACAACCAAGTACTCGATCTGGAAAAAACGCTTTGAAAGCTTTCTAAACTCTGAGAAATATACTGTTGCACGGGGTCTCCTCCTTCCATCTGTACTTCTACAAAGAAAAGAAGGATCCGTGTTTTTTTAGCAAATGTCTAGTCGTAATTATCGATTTCTATTTTCTACACTACTCATCTTTTATGAACACCAGTGGGCAATCTTAAAGCGCAGAGCTATCAATGGGTGATAAGACTTTCTTCCGTTGGTCGAGGTGACACATCGAAAAAATGAATTCAGGGTCTGAATAGTTACGTCAAATCGGATAGAACTCGTGACTGACGAGCTGTATGAGTACGATAGGCTGTTTGGTTTGTGCAAGCACTTCGGTCAAATAGGTCATGTAGGTTTGTGAGTTAAAGCGTTCTTCCTGGCATTTGTAAAAAAACCGTCCCGTAAAATAATCAATCAAGCCGAGCACCTTGTAGCCTTTACGCTTGCCGGACGTCTTGATGGTCGGTTGCTGGCCTTTTCGTGCCCACGTATAGCTGAGCGCCCCCCATTGTGGAAATGACGCCTCATCGCCAAATAACAGTAGCGCCTTTTTTTGTTTTGCCTCGGCTAGAATCGCTGGCCACTTTTGATCCAGCCACTGTTGGCGGGCCTCTTCATCCAGGTGATCGGAAACAAACCGTGCCTTTTGATAAGAAAAGCCCATGTTTTTGAGCAATTGACTGATATAGTGAACGCAATAGAACACGCCAAATCGCTCATGGATTAAGCCTTGAATCATTGGGCTGCGCCAGCAATTACCCACAAACCCTGCAGCCGCGGGGCCCGCGTCTATGACAGCCGCTAATTCACTCCGTTGTTCTTTGGTCATTTTCGAAGGCCTTCCCGGTGGCTTCTTCGATCTCAGTCCGACAACACCGCCGACCAACAAACGCTTGATCCATTGTCGAACCGCTTCGGCTGAAACTCGAAGCATTTTGGCCACCGCTTGAATAACCTGCCCCTCAGCGAAGGCCAGAACTGCTAAGATCCGTTTCACCCACGGCAAATCACCTTTCTGATGGGCTCGCTTCAATTCTTCGAGCAAATCATTCTGGTGGGCCTTGGAGAGATTAAGTTTAAAAATTAACATGGGGCAGCTCCTTATTGACTAGAGATTAACCCATGTCAGACTAAACACTTGTTACTCTAATGTCTAATCGAGCTACCCTGTCGCTATTTTGCTCAGCACGCCAAGATCTTTTTCTTAAAGTCTATAGTCAACTACCAAGGCATACTAGATCATTTCTGGGTGAACATCGACCCATTCGATGATAGGGGACAATCTTGCGACAAGGGCCTGAGTTATCTTAGCGCAGTGTTTGTCGCCACAGATCAGGAAAGAGTGGTTGCAGAGCGGTCGAAACAAAAAGTGATTGATATGTTTCCCGGACAAACTGTGGTAACGCCGATACTCGATGCGGTTACTTTTTATCCAATTATGGGCGACGAAATTTATCATCAGGATTATTACAAGAATAATTCGATACGATACAACTACTACCGATGGGGATGTGGACGCGACAAACGCCTGAATCAGATCTGGGGTGACAAGGCTACGCATTAGCCCGCGGATTGAGGAACAGTCGTGAAAAACAAGTCAAATCTTGGAAGCCTTCGTTAATACATAGTGATTTGTAATGAATTTCCTAGAGTTCTTCCGAAAAATCCATACTCATCCGGTTAATATCGCGCTTCACTATTTGGCGGCCGTATTATTTGTATTGGGCGTCTTGTTGTTTTCACACCGGGCGACAGCTGTCATTTTGTTTATTTTGACTGTTGGATGTTTGCTGGTAGGGCATTGGATGGAAGGTCCCATTTACGCGGTATTTCGAAAGTTAAAGGGCGGAAACAACTGAACCCATCAAAAACATAATAAACTATGGGCAGAGAGGAAAGAGTCAGGTCGCGAATTGATAATATTTGAAATATACTCGGACTTTTGCCTGAGCTTCGTAAATCGCTACCTTACCCGTTTTTCCAGGTAGAGTAAGCCTGTTTACAAAGTCAAATCATACTGCAGGGCTCATAAATCGAATGATCTCTAATTCCATCTTGGGAATAATAATAAAGATACCCTGAAGGTTTTATACTAAGGGAGTAATGTTTTAATTTACAGGATCTACATGCTCTTACTTTCAAAAAAGCAGGACTGGTTAGGGAACATTCGTGGGGATCTACTGGCAGCCCTTGTTGTCGCACTTGCTCTCATACCTGAAGCGATTGCCTTTTCTATTATTGCCGGAGTTGATCCTAAAGTAGGTCTTTATGCCTCGTTTTGTATCGCTGTTATTACGGCAATAGTTGGTGGTCGACCAGGCATGATCAGTGCCGCTACTGGAGCGATGGCGCTGTTAATGGTGCTGCTGGTTAAAGAACATGGCTTGCAATATTTATTAGCAGCAACATTATTGACTGGTGTACTACAGATTTTTGCTGGTTATTTCAGGCTGGGAAGCTTGATGAGTTTTGTTTCCCGTTCTGTGGTTACCGGATTTGTGAATGCCTTAGCCATACTGATTTTTATGGCTCAGTTGCCAGAACTAACCAATGTCACCTGGGATGTGTATGCAATGACTGCTGCTGGACTTGGCATTATTTATTTATTCCCTTACCTTCCTGTTCTCGGAAAATCGATCCCCTCACCGTTGGTCTGTATTGTTGTTTTAACCGGCATTGCGATGACTATGAAGCTGGGCATCCGTACAGTGGGTGATATGGGTACGTTACCAGATACGTTACCAATTTTTCTGTGGCCAGAGGTTCCTTTAACAATGGAAACGCTGAAAATTATTCTGCCTTATTCTGTTCCTCTTGCAGTTGTTGGTTTGCTGGAATCTCTGATGACAGCAACGATTGTCGATGATCTGACCGATACCACCAGTGACAAAAACCGTGAGTGTAAAGGTCAGGGTATAGCAAATATTGGTGCGGGTTTGCTGGGTGGTATGGCTGGCTGTGCAATGATTGGTCAATCGGTTATCAATATTAAATCTGGCGGACGTGGACGTTTATCTACTTTTGTCGCCGGTATTTTATTGCTGATCATGGTGGTGTTTTTAGGGGATTGGATCAAACAAATCCCGATGGCTGCGCTAGTGGCTGTAATGATTATGGTGTCGATCGGTACATTCAGTTGGGTTTCTCTTCGCGATTTAAAGCAACACCCCATTTCGACGAACATAGTGATGGTAATGACGGTCGTTGTTGTGGTTTGGACACATAATCTGGCTTATGGCGTTTTTGTTGGAGTGTTACTTGGTTCACTGTTCTTCGCTAACAAAATCAGCCACTTTATGTATATTGAGTCTTCATTTAATGAAGAGAATGATTGCCGAATTTACCATGTCGTTGGTCAGATATTCTTCAACTCTGCGGACAAATTCATTGCTGAATTTGATTTCAAAGAAGCAGTTGAAAAAATTGTAATCGATCTGAATCGAGCGCATTTCTGGGATATCACCTCGGTGTCTGCACTTGACAAGGTAGTGATAAAGTTTCGACGTGAAGGCGCATAAGTGGAACTCATTGGTCAAAACGAAGCTACATCAACAATTATAGATCGCTTTGGAATACATGATAAACCAGAAGAAATTGAAAAAATTATGGGAGGTTATTAGTGAATAATCGTCTAATGGACAATAAACAAGCTGTCATTGCCTGTATTGATGGTTCTACACTCAGCGAATCAGTCTGTGATTACGCAGCATGGATAGCAAAACGTGTTGATGCGCCATTGAAGCTTCTGAATACGATTGATCATCATCATGAAACAGCAGCCTCTACAGACTTGTCTGGAAGCATTGGTGTTGATAGCCGTGAGCATCTTCTCGAAGAGATTACCAGCCAGGAACAAAAAGAAAGCAAATTGCTACTGCAACAAGGCAAGGCAATTTTACAGGCTGCAAAAGAACGCATAATTCAGGATGGTATTTCTGACTCCGAAACTTGTTTACAGCACGGCGGTTTGATTGATTCCCTAATCGATATTGAAGAGAGTATTCGGGTGCTTGTTATCGGTGCGCGAGGGAAAAGACACGAAAATCTAGCCAATCAGATCGGTGAAAAACTTGAGTCCATGATCCGTTCTTTGCATCGTCCAATTCTGGTTGCTTATGAAGCATTTAAATCACCGCAACATATTTTGGTTGCATACGATGGCAGTGCAGCTGCCAGTAAAGCCTTAGATATAGTGGTTAATAGTCCTCTGTACAAAGGTCTTACCTGTCATCTGGTGTATGTAAGTAAAAAAGGTTCCTCGGACAGCTTGCTTGATAACGCGACTAACAAACTCCGGGCAGCGGGTGGGATAGAGATTATTAGCGCCAACCTGCAAGGTGATTTAGAACAAGAACTTTGTAAATATCAGGTCAGTCAGGATATCGATATGACTATAATGGGTGCTTTCAGTCATACGCGTATCCACGATTTTTTATTGGGAAGTTTTACTGTAAAAATGTTGCATAATACTAAAACAGCATTACTGTTACTGAGATAAGATACCCTATTAAATGACTCCTTGGCTTGCTAGGAGGCTGTCCGAGAATAGAGAGCCTACTGCGGAAAATCTGGGTTTGGCCTGATTTTCCCATTATTTTGATGAAATATATCCCTATATTTCACCCCTTCGGGGTCACTTTCAGTGGTCCAAATCCGCTCCAGGCGGATTTGTCGTTAAATATGCCCAATATTCGCCTCAAATAATGAAAAAATCAGCCACAAACCAGCTTTCCCTCGCGACGACTTCTATTCTCGGACAGCCTCCTAGATATTCTTCATAGTTCCTTGACGGAAAAGGGTCAGGTACCGAATTGAGAATATTTGAAATATACTCGGCCTTTCCCTAGCTCTTCCACACTACCAATATTATTCCTTTTTCGTCCCAATTATATTATGAGAATTATTGCAGGGAGTTTTTTTATTTTCCTGGTACTATTTGTTGCCGTGGGGGTGGCGTCGTCGAGATTCAAAAAAAACACCGTTGACGATTATTTATTGGCAGGTAGGAGCCTACCTTATTGGTTAATGGCATCTTCTGCGTTTGCAACAAATTTGAGCGGCTTTATGTTTACCGGCTTAATTGGCGTCGCCTACCTGAAAGGCGTGTCAATAATCTGGCTAGCGTTGGGCTTATTCGTTGGGCAATCCCTGGCTTGGTATAAAGCACCCGAACTGATACGCGGAGAATCAAAGCGTTTGAATGTGGCGACGCTGCCCACATTTTTGGTCGCGGAAAATAACCGAGACAGCCGATTGCTTGTCGTCGTATCCGGTTTGATTATTTTGGTGTTTTTGTCATTATACGCTTCGGCGCAGCTGGTGGCAGGCAGCAAAGCACTACATGTTATTTTTGGTTGGGATTACTCATTTGGAATTGTTCTCGCGGCGATGATCATCCTCATCTACTGCTTTTCTGGAGGAATACGGGCATCAATATGGACGGATTCGGTTCAATCCGTTGTCATGTTTTTATCAATGATTACGGTGGCCACTGTATGTCTGTCTAATATTGGTGGGCCGATAGCCTTGATGACTCGGCTTAGAGAAATTGATCCGGTATTGGTAGATTTTTTTCCGAATCAATTTGAATTTGGCATTTTAGGATTTTTTATCGGATGGGTATTTAATGGTATCGGTGTAATAGGACAACCGCATATTATTAACCGTTTCATGGCGGTTAAATCATACCAACAATTCCTATTGGCACGGCGCTTATATATCCCGTCATTTTTTATATTTTTAGTACTAACCCTATTTGTTGCACTGTCCTGTCGCGTGCTTATTGCGAGTACCGATTTTGACTCGGAAACCGCATTTTTACGAATAGCCATATTATATTTGCCCCATATATTAACCGGGTTTGCCCTGGCGGGACTATTTTCCTCGACTTTATCTACTGCTGACTCACAAGTGTTGTCCTGTTCTTCAGCGATTACTGTGGATATCTTTCCGAACTGGCGTCGTTCTTATGTCGCCTCAAAAATATCAACTATTTTTGTTACCTTTTTAATCATGGGGGTCGCGCTGCTCGGTAACAAAAACGTATTTTATCTTGTCGTCGTCGCATGGGCTGCGTTATCGGCTGCATTTGTACCGATAGTTACCCTGAGAATGCGCCGGATTGAAGTCAGCAATACATTGGGATTGTCGATGATTTTTTGTGGTCTAGGCACCGTGCTCTTGTGGCGTTATTACCTAAAACTATCGGGAGATGTATACGAAGCTTTTCCTGGTATTTGTGCTGGGTTTTTAATGTTTTTTCTATCTTGCGCATACAAAAAAGTGAATAGCCTTTTAGCTGAAGTAAACCACAGGGGTTTACCTTAGAATTTTAGGCGTAACTTAAGCTGAACCTAAAGGGTCCCCCATCGCGCCGCCGTAGGCATTACGCCGACGACCGATTAAGGTAGCTAATGTCGCCTTACTCGTCGCAGCCAAATCACCATATACTGAAGGCGTTGAAGGATTTCTGGGTGCTGCTTCAAACTTTCGGTTATCAGTGATCTCGCCGATATAGATGTTACCGCTGGCCTTATTGGTATCGGCCACATCCGGTGGGGACAGATCAATATGACGAGTTCCTAAGACACAACCATTCAAAAGAACGACCAATGTGACTACGATGCTAAGTTGTAAATGCCTCATATTTTTTCCTGCTATTTTAAGACTAAATATTGTTAATAAATATCCACGCTCAAGCTGTGCTAAAAGTGTGCCTATTATGGCCAGCTAACAAGAACTATAGTCTTTAAGAAAAAGAATTTGGCCAAATGCAGTTATGCGTGGTCAGCGAGTTCCTTGAATTTCACGAACAGTGCAAGTACCTCATCGGCAGCATTGTTGAATTGCAAGAGGGCCTCTGCGACCTTGTTTTTTAGATCGTCGAACGTTGGGAAATGATGGAGATGGGTTCCCTGTTCTTTGATTTTTTTCCACAGCTTCTCGATTGGATTGTAGTCGGGTGAGTAAGACGGCAATTGGTAAACAGTCAGTCGGTCTTTATGGTCCTCAAAGAACGCCTTCATTGCCTTGCTGGTATGGTAGCGCGCACCATCCTGTATGAGTACGATAGGCTGTTTGGTTTGTGCAAGCACTTCGGTCAAATAGGTCATGTAGGTTTGTGAGTTAAAGCGTTCTTCCTGGCATTTGTAAAAAAACCGTCCCGTAAAATAATCAATCAAGCCGAGCACCTTGTAGCCTTTACGCTTGCCGGACGTCTTGATGGTCGGTTGCTGGCCTTTTCGTGCCCACGTATAGCTGAGCGACCCCCATTGTGGAAATGACGCCTCATCGCCAAATAACAGTAGCGCCTTTTTTTGTTTTGCCTCGGCTAGAATCGCTGGCCACTTTTGATCCAGCCACTGTTGGCGGGCCTCTTCATCCAGGTGATCGGAAACAAACCGTGCCTTTTGATAAGAAAAGCCCATGTTTTTGAGCAATTGACTGATATAGTGAACGCAATAGAACACGCCAAATCGCTCATGGATTAAGCCTTGAATCATTGGGCTGCGCCAGCAATTACCCACAAACCCTGCAGCCGCGGGGCCCGCGTTTATGACAGCCGCTAATTCACTCCGTTGTTCTTTGGTCATTTTCGAAGGCCTTCCCGGTGGCTTCTTCGATCTCAGTCCGACAACACCGCCGACCAACAAACGCTTGATCCATTGTCGAACCGCTTCGGCTGTAACTCGAAGCATTTTGGCCACTGCTTGAATAACCTGCCCCTCAGCGAAGGCCAGAACTGCTAAGATCCGTTTCACCCACGGCAAATCACCTTTTTGCTGGGCTCGCTTCAATTCTTCGAGCAAATCATTCTGGTGGGCCTTGGAGAGATTAAGTTTAAAAATTAACATGGGTCAGCTCCTTATTGACTAGAGATTAACCCATGTCAGACTAAACACTTGTTACTCTAATGTCTAATCGAGCTACCCTGTTGCTATTTTGCCCAGCACGCCAAGATCTTTTTCTTAAAGTCTATAGCAAGGTCCTGTTTCGTCTAACTCAGCTCTCTCATACACCCTGACCCCTTTTTTTTCGTCTGGTGAGAAACGAGGGCTAGCTGCTACAATGAAACTACCAATGCTTGGAATAATGGTTTAAATCTAGCGGGAACTATCCCTAATTTCCTATTTCGCTGTATCATCGCCATCCCATCACTCACCGGGGGATTGATTTGATGCATCAAAAAACTTCTTTTATCCTGTTTATTCTGGCTCTCGTCCTGTTAATCCCGGGTTTGACACAACCCATGCTTACCCTGCAAGCTACCGTCAATAAAAAAGAGATGCTGGATCTGGCTGCAGAGTCATTGTTTCCCGGTGGTGCCAATATCTCACTGATTGCTCAATTCGCCTATGCAATGATTGAGGATAGGCAGGTTGAAGGATCCATAGAGATTTTCAATAAAACTCGTAGTGTATTGGGGACGATAGATGACCTCATTACAAGTGGTCATTATTTTGTGGGGTTCCTGATCGGGCTGTTTGCCGTCGTGATCCCGGTGATAAAAGTGCTGCTGACGGGTTTTGCAGCGCTAGTGCGCAACCAAATCACCCGAGATTCCATACAATACCTGGCCGAGATAATCAGTAAATGGTCAATGAGTGACGTTTTTGTAATGGCCATCATTGTCGGCTATATGGCCGCCAATGCGGACGATAACCCAGCCGACGCGGTTCAAATGAGCGCCGAACTTGGCCCTGGATTCTACTATTTCGCAGCTTACTGTCTGACCTCAATTCTCTCAGCGCAAGTGTTGCGCGGTCAAAGAATCGTAAGCGATCTATAAACCCCATCTATTTTTGCTAGTGTCTCGGTGCGAAGATCACCCCAACTGTTTTGAACGATGTGACTGAATGCAAGCGAACGCAACACTCCACCGTGAATCTCTAACTGATAAACAGCGCTATTGGCTGACCCATGTCGAGCGCTGCGAAGCTACTGGTAGTACGATGGTTGCCTACGCCCGTGCACAGTCGCTTGATCTCAAACAATTCTACAATTGGAAAATGCGCTTGAATCGACTGGGGATTTTAACGCAACCCGCCAAGTCCGTGGCGTTTAAACGGGTAACCGTGAGACCGAAGCAGGAATTCGGTGCGGGCTGCCGAATTGAATGCCCCAATGGCACACGGATCGAGGTCGGAGTGGGCTGTGATCCCGTGTGGTTAAACCTGATTTTCAAGGCGGTGAGTCCATCAACATGATGCGGCCTTCGGATACTTTGTCGAGTATCTATGTGTGCGCGGTTCCGGTCGATTTCCGAAAAGGAATTAATGGATTAGCGACGTTGGTGGAAAGCCAATTGGCCGTGGATCCTTTTTCCGAACATTTATTTGTGTTTCGTAATCGTCGACGGGATAAAGTAAAGATTTTAAAAAAAGGGGACAGATTTATTTATGCGCTATACTTCTGGTAAGTGAAATTATTTAAAGGAAGTTAGTATGCCTAGAGTTGGGCGTGTGGTGTTACCTCATTACCCGCATCATATAGTGCAAAGGGGACACAATCGGCAAGTTGTTTTGCAGTGGACTCGGATTTTGAATATTATTTGGAAACCTTGTCACAATGGCGTGAGGTATATGGCATTCGCGTGTACGCTTGGTGTCTTATGACGAACCCTATTCATTTGGTTGTTGAACCACCTGAAGAAACAGCCTTACTGGGACAACTCATGAAACGGCTTTCTGGTCGGCAAACGCGCTACGTGAATCGATTAGAAAGACGGAGTGGAACGCTGTGGGAGAGTCGCTACAAATCCAGCCCGATCCAAACGGACGAATACCTTCTAGCGTGTATTCGGTACGTTGAATTGAATCCCGTCCGTGCACAGGTGGTTGCCGATGCTCAGGATTACCGATGGTCGAGTTACCAAGCACGAATGAAGGGGCATGAGCGAGTAATGGCTGATTTTGATCCGTGTTATCTTGCTTTAGGGGAGAGTACGGAAGAGCGACAAATACGCTATCGAGAATATTTACAAAGCGCGATTCCCGATGGCGAATGGGCGTTCATTCAAGAAGCGGTAGCGAGAGGCCAACTCACGGGGAATGGTCGCTATGTAGAATAGGTTAAAAAAATAATTGGTCGGCGGATAGAACATCGACGACCGGGTAGGCCTAAGACCAAACAGAACGGAAATAGGTCAATCTGAATTAAATAAATCTGTCCGCTTTTTTTCCACGAATTAATATCGAGAATCGTTGCTCCTAGCCTCGGCCCGCCGTCTGAACGCCACAAATTACAGTCGATTGATGACGAAAAAATCATTAATTAATTTTATTCGGAGCCAAAAATAATGGTATGTATGTCGCGAATCATTTGGCAGCTTTCGGGCCAGAAGCGGACGGTCGAGAGACTCAGACGAACGTCTGCTCCATACTCATTGCGGACGTTCGAATCTTCTATGCAATGGACGCAACTATGTCTTAAAATATCTGAATTCAGGATAAATAAATCTGTCCCCTTTTTTCTTCTTTTATATCTTTTTCAATCATAATTGTCTCCAAATAATGATTTTTTAAAGTTTTCTTTCTTTTCTGGCGGCGTAAACTTCACCCGATCTTCTATAAAAGCAGTTAAGATTGCCCGATGTATCTCGGCTTGCGTTCCTCGATACTCGGCGCATTTGGCTTTGAACGCCATCAAAAACTTGCGTGAAGTCCGCAGGTTCAACGTTCCCGATAACGCTGTATTTTGCGATTCCATTTTTAAAATCCTGAAAGTTAAATTCGACTTATTATAAAATATACGTTTTACATTGTCACCTGACTATTTTACAATGACATTGGGAGACCTTCCACCTTGTACCATATTCATCCGTCATTACGGGTTGCAACCTGAAAAATACCTGCCATGAAGGAGGGGTTTGACTAACTCTATGCAATTTTATCCGAAAGCATAAACTCGAGTTGATGCCGTTTTAATCGAAGACCCAGCCGATCCATGAAAGTCCTTGCTCCGTTTTCTAGTATGTTCTGTCCTGCCCGTTTCAATCATGGCTCAGGTTATCAATTGGTTCGGCACACCCCCTTGGGTTCTCTCTCCATTAGGGGTCCCAGCCACGTACATTTTTAGAATATTTTTCCGTAGGCTCCGCCATCCTACTGTATATGAATGACCGCTTTCGTGTCCTTTCCGGACAGTCGAGAGATTCGGGTGAATGACCGCTCCATACTCAAAGCGGTCATTCAGATCTTTTAAGCGATTGGCAAATTACGAACCGAAGCGGACTAATCTCCTATGAAGTTCCCTTTCTTTTTTGAACAACAAGCAAATGTGCAATGTTAGGCCTGGTACTATCGTGGTATTGTCTTATAGAACTGGTAGCACGAATCTTACTCGCCCATATTTTCGTGCTTACCGGTATTAACAAAATTTTGGGATACGACGGAACCACTGGTTACATGGAAGCCATGGGTGTTCCCCGCATGCTGTTGCCACTGGTAATCATTCTGGAGGTCGGTGGCGGATTGGCTTTATTGGTCGGATTCAAGACCAGACTGGCCGCTGCTGTACTTGCGGCATTCACGGTGGTGGCTGCTTTACTGTTTCATGCTGATTTTGGTGATAAGACCCAAATGATCATGTTTATGAAAAACTGGGCCATGGTGGGTGGCCTATTGATGGTGTACACCTACGGTGCCGGCAAACTGAGTGTAGACAAAAAGATGGGCGGATAAGGATCGCTTGTAGCTACTCCAGACAAAGGGTGTATGGCAACCCATCTGACGCGTTGTGTGATAAAGCTCTGCTCACCAGGACTGACGAGGAAAATGTATTTGACAGCAACGATTCGATTGGCGCATTCGAGGGCAGAAGGTGATGGCGCGGAAGCCTGGTACCTGATGTGTCAAAATTTTTCCCAAACATGAAAAAGGGCATTCAGTACAAAAAACGAATCGTCTTTGTTAGAGGCTTTGGTGATAAAAATTCGGCCTACAAAAGCTTGCACAAAAGTTAATGGCTTAGCTTTCTCCATGGAAGCCGTGGAAATTCCAAAAGGTCTTTTGAACATCAATGCGTTGATGAATTTTCGAACGAGATCAATGAGGATTGCATGTTGAAAATATAGCGATCATGCACCTTTTTGAATTAATGATCGGACTATAAATTCGTAGACGTATACTTCCTAAAACGCTTACCAAAGTGAACACCCATTCAGGAATCAGTGTTCATGGGCCGGAATATGCGGTATTAGCCTTTGTTGTGCTTGATTTGTGGCAGGGGTATATTATGCCTGATCAGCTGAAACTTCCGACCTAAGCAGGGTATTAAGAATATGAGACCGAACTCGATAACAATTTTATGCTTAATTCTGTTTGTTATTGGCTTCTCTCAACTTACCGGCTCTCTTATCATCGCTGTAGCTGCTCCCAGTTTTCCGTCCATGGTAGCCGTGGCGATCAACGGCGTTGCGTTATACGCCTATTATGGATTGTGGCAGATGCAGAAATGGAGCGTAATCACTTTTCTGGTGATCTGGATTTTTTACTTCGTGTCGTTATCCTTCTCACCAATTCAACGAACTGCGGTAGGGCTATTTCGGGGGTGGGTTATCATATTGGTGACCGGAAGTTACCTTTTTTTCGTGTTGCCTCATTGGAATAAATTGTCGAATAAAAGGCCTTTTCAACGCATCAGTGGACGTCAGAAATAGTTTTCGAAGCTATTCATTAATCATCGGATTATCATTTGGTTTCCTAGTTTTCAACAATTTTTATGCACTTTTACCAGTATCCGGCATCAACACCCTAGCTGGACACTCGAGGGAGCACTGGTCTTTTGTCCGTAAGTTTAAAATCTCGGCATTCTCACAGTCACCGTAAGGATTACCTTCGAGGAAAACTATCGGATAACCGACAGTAAAGTTTAAACACACTGAATGCATACTAAAGTCCACCCCATTGATCAAGAGCCGGTTATGTAGCAATAGTTTTCCGATTGTATAAACACCCGCCGCCAAACAACCAGTGAGCAAAGTGGGAAAAACAAACGTAAATAGGACCAGTAGTATTCTACGGTAAGCGCGCCTTAGCAAGGCTATGCTTGCTTCAAATGACCAAAACTTCGAGAGGGCTATTGGACTTTTATGGTCTAACAAACTTTGGGCTACTGGTCAGTAATGCCTTTAACTTTTCCTGGATGTCCTAGCGAAAAACGGCGTCATGACTCTATCTACGTTTTTGCTTCCGCAATGCGGGCAGGCTGGCTTGGCTGACTCATGTTCAGCAATGTGTTCAGTCCGCTCGAACTTCTTCCGACATTCCTTGCATTGGTACTCATAGATTGGCATCTTCCCTCCGTCAAAATCAATTTTATCCCGTACAGTTGTGCTCCAGAGAACCCTACAAAAAAACATTTTATCACAATAATTTCAATCGCCAGACTACAACTTGACCACGGCATAGCAGCCTGATGTAAGCGGTAGGCACGAAGCGATAGCCGATCAATCGAGAAGATTTCAGCATTGGCGTTGAAAGTCTTCTCCTACGAAGCAAGGACCTAAAGTCTAAACCTTCCACCAATGCAGTCAACGTGTCTGCACAGTCAGCCTGTATTTTCAGGGTGAGTTCGCTATCGGCCCGGGTACGGCCCAGATTGATGGCGGCGATGGGTTTATGCATTTTATTCGCAATCTGGCAGAATAAACCATTAAGGATGGATCGATAACCAACACCGCATCGGACTTGCATAGTTCGACCGTCCGCTCATGGCCGAAAGCCGCCATTCGCATCGTACCTACAAATGTCCGCTATCGACCAAGAGGAAACATTCAGAGGGCTACCAGTGGATCTGGATAAACGTTGCAAATCAGCCACCGACTTTGAGAGGTCAGCTGCATTTGTATATTTGGATAGCCAACCAACAATTTTACCTAAATTCGCAATCTACGCTCTTTTGAAAATCTTATACAGTCTGGATCGAGAAACTCGATAAGGTCTACCAACGTATGCTGCAACTTCGTAAGTCTTTCCACAATTTGACTCCTTTCGTTTGAAAGGAAATCAATGTCCTCTTTCAGTGAATCAAACCAGTACCGAAACTCTTTGCTATTATCCTCCACAAATGCTGCGTATCCACGGCATTGGAGACGGTCTTCATTGCCCATGATCATGCATTCCCCGATTGCACGCTGTTCTCCTATGAAAAGTCTGAAATTTCTTCCTAGTCGGCTCGTTAAAAACAAAGAACATACCGTTCCTTGAAGCTCTGCTAACCTACGTGTGACATCTATTTCTCCAAGATCCATAAACTGAATATCCTTTCGGATTATCTCGGTCCAACAGAGATATTGTGCAATGGCGTACAACGTATTTTCTATTGCATATGACCGCTCTCTTTTGCTCCCTTTAACGTAAAAAGCTGGAAGAAAATGTTGACGTATGATATTGAAAATCCTGCTTTGCAACTCAAAGGCAGCATGCAGTAGAGGTTCCCGATATTTGGACAGAATTTTATCGGCTTCCTCTTTCTTGAGCATTTTGTGTTGTTTACGTTAAAACTCAGCTAATCTTGTGTCTCGTTCACTTTCCAACTCGGCCTTCAGCTTAGCTAGTTTCATTTGGCCAATAATGGTAAAACCCGAACCTATTAGTGCTACGATTGCGGAAATGATGGCAGCAATGAGTTTGATATCTATCTGTGCATCCATTATCAACAATCTATATGAAAAAAATCGGCTTTGATGCTTAGGTTATACGAGGATAATACTACGAGCACGTATGCTATACATAAATAGAATAACATCGTATCGGTAAAAAAAGTATATCGTATTCGTTACAGACAATGGCTGCAATTGGCCGGTAAGCGACCATTTCACACAAGGAATAGAAAGCCAGATTGAGATGAATGAGCGATGGTTGCTTACCGAGCCCAAGCGGACGGTGAGACGATGTAAAAATTATTATTAACGTAACGTCAATATAAGCCGCGCGTTCTTTGCGTCGGCTTGATTTTATTCGTTATACACTTGCTTAAGCCTCAACAATATCGCCTTTCAAGCTTGAGACAAATGCAACTATATCATCGCATTCTTTCTGGGGGACTTCTAAAGCTTTCATAGTCGCGCCAGCATGTTCAAAAAATATAGACCAATCGTTTTCACTAATTTTCATACCTCTGTGCGTTATTTTCATGTCCCTTCCTGTGTAATAAATCGGTCCACCAGCATTTGAACATAGGTAATCGATGAGTAATTGTTTTTCCCTTTCAATACCATCATCACCTCGATTTTGCCAGAAGCGCCCCAACTGGGTATCAGTCTGCAAACGGGGTAACAAGTTATTTACAAAGGCGGTAATACTGTCATACCCACCAAGACGTTCATAAAGTGACTTTTCACGCATAATGTCTCCTCTTTGTTTTGACTACGTATAACCAGTTACTAACCTGTTTCCGGATATCTTGACACTATTCATTGAACGTTGGCAACGACAGGGTTGGCTTCAAGCTATTTTCTAGCATGATAACACGACAACTACGAATGATATGCAGAAACAGGATAACTCCTGTTGATAACCGAACCTGCCTGGATCGCTAACTAAGGCAATAAATTTTTGGCAAAGGCAAATAGGGCAAGGCTGCCCATCGCGCACTCAAATCTGCAAGCTACTCAAGTATCGACATATCAGTCTTTGAAAAGAAGGATTTTAGTGCGAATCGAATGACAGCTCCTGGCCGATAGCCGCCATTCAACGTGATTTCCTGAACGTCCGCTTTGGAGTGAAAGCAGACGAAAGAGCGATGGATAAAGTGATCATGGTATAACTGAGATCACCGTTAATTGGTAACGCATTAAGCCCTGCCTGGATTATTTCGGGTGGGGCTTTTTTATATCCATTAAAACACGCTTGGCTTAATCCGTAGCGGCCCGTCGAAAGCCAACTATTCTTAAAAAAGTAACAAAATTCTTTTTGAAAATTAGGGAGTCCGATGAACGTATTACGATTGATGATTGTGGCTATTTTACTCTTCTCTTTCCCAATACTTGCCACGGCACAAACTATTTACGCATGTGCTAAGAATTCAAACGGTAGACTTCGTGTGGTTTCTGCGGCCAACCAGTGTAGAAATTCCGAGACACCGATATCGTGGAATAGTACCGGGCCGGAAGGTCCACAAGGAGGTGTTGGTCCACAGGGTCCGCAAGGGGATATCGGGCTTGAAGGCCCAACGGGAATACCGGGATCGAGTGGTACTATGTTTCAATTTGTAGGAGTTACGACTACGACTCATGTTGGTGGATCAGGTATTCGCACATTCACGGAAGCGTGCCAGCAAGATTATCCTGGCAGTCGTATGTGCTCAAGTAAAGAGTATATAGAAACGGTTGATTTCCCGGCCAAGGGTTCATTTTTTGGTGCTTGGATTAGGCCGACATTTTCGCCAATAGCTGCTGGTGGAATTACGGCGGCTGATATTTCTGGAATAACCAGCCAGCCGTTCAACTTTACATGCGGAGGGTGGCGCTCGGTTGGGCAAGCGCTAGGACTATCTGTTTCAGACGCAGGGCAGTTTGGAATAGGAGTGGCAACCTGTGGTAGCTCAATCCCGATTGCCTGTTGCGCTCCACCTCAATAAACAAAGTTACCCGGGTTTAATCTGGAATAAACTGATTACACGTACCCTGCAACTTAAAAAATCATTTCATTACATCAAGCTTTTTCGGGGTGGGTTGTTCGCTTTAACGATTTATTAACAGCCACAATAACAGCTACATATTCCATGATTAGTGTCATTTGTTTAGCCGTGAAGTGGTTAATAATTCAGTAATGTATTGATTTAATGGAGCTGGTGGACAGATTCGAGCTGACGACCTGCTGATTACAAATCAAGCAACAAGATTATACCTTGTTGAATTTATTAACTATATGAAGGACGCTCGTTGCATTAAATGCACTACCTTTCATAACAATGCATAACTAATCCACGCAAAAATCCCGCACCTTATTCGGATGCGAAAACCAAACATTTTCGGCGTGGTCTCATTTCAAAGAACCAGATTGTGGGCTATTTATAATCTACGGAGTGTATAAACAGGGATTAGTACACAAACGAGAACGAATCTTTTAGATATACCACGAGTTGTTGTGATGGGATTCCCCTATACCAATAAAATATAGCGAATGTTTATTGGATATTCATCGGTTTTTGCATTAAAGAGGTGGGTTTACAACTCTTTATTACATTGTTACAATTTTCGCCCCTTTGTAACTAGCGTCTGCGGAAGAAGTTCGCGATTGCTTTCTTGACCGGTAGCAGAATCGTTTTCGTACGATTCATTCAATTCGGTGTCAACTGTTATAGATTTGACTTAGCTCAATTTCCTGACGGTTCGAGGAGAATACACTCCATGTTATTCAATAAGACCCTTACGCAGACCTGAAGCGCCACGGCCCCGCAATAGAAAGCTTGTAAAAACCGTGGCTTAGTATCCAATCAGATTTGATCCACTAATTTGCATCTGGTTTGCAGAAAGTGATTACAACGTCAAGATTCGAGAGGCTCAAAATGACACGACAAAAATTCATCCGCTGGTTCGAAACTCTCAGCCTGGAAGATGTGGCTATAGTTGGCGGTAAAAACGCCTCACTTGGTGAGCTATATCGCGATCTGACGACGCAGGGCGTTCCGGTGCCGAACGGTTTTGCTGTTACCGCTGGGGCCTATCGTTACATTTTAGACCAGGCTGGAGCTTGGGATGGCTTACATCAAGCTTTGGATGGACTTGATCCGGATAATATGGAAGATTTGAGTGACAGAGCGAGGCGTTGCCGAACGCTTATTTATTCAGTAGGCATTCCCCAACGGCTTGAGTCCGAAATTCTGGCAGCTTATACCAAGCTTGAAAGTGACTGCGGGGGTGACCTTAGCGTTGCGGTACGCAGTTCCGCAACAGCGGAAGATCTCCCAAACGCTAGTTTTGCTGGCCAGCACGATAGCTATTTAAATGTTTCGGGCGCGGATTCCCTTCTTGATTCTTGTCGGCGATGTTTCGCTAGCCTATTCACAGATCGAGCAATCCGCTACCGAATCGATAACGGCTATGGTCACTTTGATGTTGCTTTGTCAATTGGTGTCATGAAGATGGTCCGTTCCGATATGGGTAGCAGCGGTGTCATGTTCACCTTGGATACGGAATCCGGCTTTCGAGACGTGGTTTTCATAACCGCGGCCTATGGACTTGGTGAAACCATCGTCCAAGGCCAAGTCGAAACAGACGAATTTTATGTTCATAACCCTACCTTTAAGGAGGGGATTCGCAAGGTCTTGCGGCATCGATTGGGCCAGAAAAAAATCCGTATGATATACAGCGACGGCGACAAAGATGGAAAAACAAAAATCATTCCCACCTCACAAAAAATGCAAGAATCTTTCAGCATTAGTGATAAGGATGTGTTGATGTTAGCGGATTTTGCAATAAAAATTGAGGAGCACTACAGCGCAAAGGCCGGGGAGCCCCGACCTATGGATATTGAATGGGCCAAAGATGGGGCCGACGGTGAATTGTATATTGTACAAGCCCGTCCGGAAACCGTTGCATCTCAAATGCGACAGGACATAATTAAGCAATATACGCTAAAAGGAACAGCCAAAATTGAAGTCACCGGCCGAGCGGTTGGCGACAAAATCCAAGCCGGGACAGTCAGGATAATCCAAGACGTGCACCATCTCGGAGAATTCAAAGACGGAGAAATCTTGGTTGCCGATACGACCTCACCTGATTGGGTTGCGGTAATGAAAAAAGCGGCGGCAATCGTCACTAATCACGGGGGACGAACTTGTCACTCGGCTATTGTGGCTCGAGAATTGGGCATCCCCGCCGTGGTCGGAACAGGCAATGCCACGACGGTATTGAAAAACGGAGAAACAGTCACCGTCTCATGTGCTAGCGGTGCTAGCGGATATGTTTACCAGGGATCCATTCCTTTCGAGATCAGGGAAACCAATTTGAGTCATCTGCCACGTCCGCGAACCAAGATCATGGTAAACGTCGGAGAACCCGAACGAGCTTTTTCCGTGGCCATGATCCCTAATGACGGCGTGGGTCTCGCTCGGCTGGAATTTATCATAAGCGAATCGGTCAAAGCGCATCCGATGGCTTTACTGCATCCTGAGCGAGTGAAGGATCAAAAAACTCGGAAGTTCATTGAACAACTGACCAAACAATACGCATCAGGAACAGACTTCTTCGTTGAAAAACTTTCGGAGGGCATAGCGATGATCGCCGCGGCTTTTTATCCGAAGCCAGTCATCGTCCGGATGTCAGATTTTAAGACAAACGAGTACGCCAATCTTATTGGAGGGAAATCGTTTGAACCGACAGAAGAGAATCCAATGCTAGGGTTTAGGGGTGCATCCAGGTATACACATCCCGATTATCGGAAAGGTTTCGCGTTGGAATGCGCGGCAATGAAACGGGTCAGGGAGGAGATGGGGTTTTCAAATGTTAAACTGATGATTCCGTTTTGCCGGCGCGTATCCGAAGCTGAAAAGGTGTTAAAAGCTTTAACGGAGCATGGCTTAATACGCGGCCAGGATGGTTTAGAGGTTTATATGATGTGCGAAATACCTAATAATGTTTTGCGGATTGACGCATTTTGCAAATTATTCGATGGCGTATCAATCGGCTCGAATGATCTGACTAAGCTCGTTTTGGGTGTAGACCGCGATTCCGAAAAAGTTGCCTTCGATTTCGATGAACGTGATCCTGGTGTGATGGAAATGATCCGCTTGGCAATTGATGGTGCTCGACGCAACCATCGGTATTGTGGAATATGTGGCCAAGCGCCTTCCGACTATCCCGAAATCGCGGAATTTCTGGTGCGCCAGGGCATCGAATCTATAAGCCTAAGCCCGGATGCAGTATTGTCAACTACGCAACAAGTTTTGCAAATCGAATCCGACCTCGATCGTCAAAGTGCCCGCACCGCTTAATTCTTCCAAAACACGCCAATATCTAACATGTCTGCCGTTGCACCTGTTCTTATCACACTAGGCAGCTTGTTTCTGGTTGGTCTTTTGGCTGATCTTATTGGACGGCATACTGTATTGCCAAGGATTACGGTGTTATTGATGGCCGGAATTGCAATTGGTCCATCGGCTCTTGATATACTTCCGGCCTTCACTGAACAATGGTTTCCAGTGTTAACCGATATCGCCCTTGCCATGGTCGGATTTCTATTGGGACAAAAGCTTACTGTTAGTGGATTGAGGGAACTAGGATCCACTGTTTTTGCCTTGTCCCTTGGTGAAGCGATAATGGCTGCATTACTGACAGGTACAATCCTGTTCCTAATAGGCGTTCCGATCGAGGTGGCGCTCATACTTGCTGGCGTCGCTCCAGCCAGTGACCCCGTTGCTACGCTTGATGTTGTACGGGAAATCGAGGCGAAAGGCCGGTTTACCGACACGTTACTGGATATCGTTGCCATCGATGATGCTTTGGGGCTCCTTCTGTTTAGTCTACTACTTGCCGGCGCTCAGGCTGTAGCCGGTGACGGAGACGTCGGTGGCGTTCTCGCTATCGGGCTTACAGATGTCGTTGGTGCGTTGTTGTTAGGATTGTTAATGGGATTGCCTATGGCTTTTGTTACCGGTCGCGTGGAGCCTGGAGAACCTATTCAGGCGGAAGCGCTCGGCTGGGTGTTACTGTGCAGCGGGCTGGCTGAATGGCTGGAAATTTCTTTCATCCTTTCTGCCATGGCGATGGGTGTTGTAGTCGCTAATTTTGCCAAGCACCACAAGCGTCCGTTTCACGCCATCGAAGGGGTTGAGTGGCCGTTTATGATTTTGTTTTTTCTGTTGGCCGGGGCTGCGTTACGTATTGACTCGTTGATCGATGTAGGGGTCTGGGGTGTAGCGTGTATCGCCTTGAGAGCACTGGGTCTTATTACGGGAGCGATGATTGGAGGCTTATTTAGCGGAACTGATCGAGAGATTAGCCGTTGGATCGGATTCGCATTATTGCCGCAGGCTGGTGTGGCTCTTGGGATGGTGTTGATGGCGTCTCAGCGGTTTCCCGAATTTCGGGAAATTTTATTGCCTATTGTGCTCGGATCGACCGTATTTTTTGAATTGATCGGCCCGGTTATTACGCGTCTGGTATTATTTCGGGTTGGAGATGCCGACAAGATGCCTTAAATAGCCGCCAATGCTTTTCGAAATGCTTTTTTTTCCGTTTTAACGGGTCAGCGCTTCAAAACCGGCGACAACATCCAGCAGTTCTTCGGTAATTGAATTTTGGCGCTGCTGGCGAAACTCGGTTCCAAGGTCTTCAATGCGTTCCTTTATGTTTTTTTCAGCAATCTGCATCGATACCAGCCGGCTTGCATGTTCACTGGCCAGTGATTCCGCGCAAGCCCGAAATATAGAAATAAATAAATATTGACGTACCAGCGACGAAAGCAACTGCTCGTCGGACATTGTGTAGGTTGGTATGGAACGGGAAGGCCATGGTTGGGCTTTTGGATTTTTAAATCGGTCCATGTCAATCGGAAGCAAATGCAACAGGGTCGGATCGCTATGATTGTTTGGCGTTCGTATATTATAGAAAAGCAATACTCGCTCCACTCCCAGAGTTCGCCAGCTATCAAGCTTGATAAGGATCTGGCGCACACTGGCGGTAATTTCCGCCACCGATCCTGGAATAGAAAAACATTCATCCATAGCAATTTTTCGAGCTTCTAATGTCATGCTCAGCCGCGCGCCGATACTTAATATCCGGCACTTGTCGACCGGCGAATCCATGGCGTTTAGTTTATCCAAAACAAAATTCGACAGGGCTTTGTTAAAACTGCCACACAAACCATGGTCTGAGCCAAATACGATTACACCTATTTCCTTGCCGGTCGATGGAGGTTTGGCGAAGGCTTGATGATGACGGCGAGCGAATATTTGTATCCCCAGGTTGACGGTGCGGTTGTAATCCGCCAACGACTCAACAGCGCGCTCGTACTGACGTATGCTTACCGCCGCTAAGACCTTCATGGTTCGGACTATCGACTTGAGGTCCTCAGCGGTATGCAAAGCTCTGTTTATTAATTCCAAAGATCGCATGAGGGTTGTCTAGCCTTCAGACTTAACCTTAGAAAAAACCTGACGACACATTTCACGTATTTTTTCTTTATCTTCTGAATCCAACAACTTCCCAGAGTTAATTTTTTTACACTGAACTTGTAAATTTTGATTGAGCCCCAGACAGATTTCATGTTCCACGGTTATTACTTGTTCAAGTGGCATGTCATCGAAAAACCCGGCATTGACCGCGAAAAGCACGGCGATCTGTTCCGATGCCGTCAACGATTCTGTTTCGTTCTGCTTCAGTATCTCCCGAACTCTTCTTCCTCGACGTATCGCGTTCCTGGTTCGTTCATCCAATCGCGTGCCGAAACGCGAAAAAGTTTCCAGTTCTTCAAATTGTGTATACGCCAATCGAAGTTCACCGACGATATCGCGATAAGCCGGCAATTGCGCCTTTCCACCTACCCGCGACACCGATTTACCGATATCGACCGCCGGGAGTTCTCCTTTTTTGAACAAATCCGGCGATAGATAAATCTGGCCATCGGTAATGGAAATTAGATTTGTCGGAATATAAGCCGATAAATTTTGCGCCTGGGTTTCGATGATCGGTAATGCGGTCAAACTTCCGCCACCCCTTTGAGACGTCAAGTGTGTCGCCCGTTCGAGAAGTCTTGAGTGAATATAAAAAATATCGCCGGGATAAGCTTCTCGACCAGGTGGACGACGCAATAACAAAGACAGTTCCCGATAGGCATGAGCATGACGAGTAAGATCATCATAAACCACCACAACATTCCGGCCTTGCGCCATCAAATACTCGGCAATCGTCGTCGCGGCATAGGGTGTAATAAATTGCAACCCCGCAGCGCTTTCCGCGGGCGCGACCACAACCACGCAATAAGAAAGTGCATGGTGTTGACGAAGCGTGTCGATCACTTGCGCAACCGCTGTACCGCGCTGTCCAATACTGCAATAAATACAGATTACGTTCTTGTCCCGCTGGTTTAAAATAGTATCGACGGCGATTGCGGTCTTACCCGTCTGCCTGTCGCCGAGAATGAGCTGGCGTTGGCCTCGCCCAATCGGAATCAGAGCATCGATCGCTTTTATTCCGGTTTCAAGAGGCTCCGTCACGGGCGAACGATCAAGAATATCGGGAGCCTTCCTCTCGATAGGCCAGTAGCCCGCGGATTTCACCGGACCCTTGTCATCCAGTGGCATACCCAGCCCATTGATCACCCGACCGAGCAACCCCAACCCAACCGGTACTCCAACCACCCTGCCGGTGCGCCGCACTTCCGTACCCGCTTTGAGACCTGAGCCATGGCTCAGCAAAACAACACCGACTTCCTCGGAATCGAGGTTAAACGCAAGCCCCGTACCGCGGTCGCTGAATTTAAGCAACTCCATGGATTTCACTCCACGCAAGCCGGATACACCGGCAATTCCATTTTGCACTCGGCGGAGGCGGCCAATTTCAAGGGCGGAGAGCTGTAGCGCTTGCTGGGCCAATAACGCCTTGTCGATGCGTTTATCGGTTTCCGTTATTGCCTCTTTTAACATTTCGATTATTGTTGCTGTATTTCTTCATTTCCTGCCATAAGCGCAACATTGGAAACTGCCTCGTTTAATTCGTCTAAATAGTGTCCGGCGTTCCAAGACCAGAGTTGCTCATTGGTCTCCAAAACGACGCCGCACACAAGTTCGGACCTAAGTTGGAATTCCAAATTAACGCCTGGAATAAGCTGAGACAATTTATCTCGAATGGCATCCCGTAGCCTTTGGCTCAGTTCAAAGCCGGTCGCTATCGTGACATTTCCACAGTTTTTAGTCGCACGCAGCAATTTTTTTTGTCTAATTCAGATAACCGGTGCAGCTCATCCAGAAAGCGATCAACCATGTATTGTTCCAATTGTATTCCGGCCAGATCGCGAAGCACCTGTCGGCAAATCATTACCATTTTTTTTCCGACTACATTTACGACTTCCCGCATCAGCGACGCTTGCTCTTTCGTTAGCTCGGTTCGCCATCGTACCCGCTTCTCATCAATTTCATCGCGTAACTTGTCCAATAAAACAGCTTGCTGATGTTCCGCTGCTTGTTCGGCTTGATTTAGTATCTCCGATCGCTCCGCCTCTATATCTTTCTGCTTTACCAGGTATAGTTGCATCGTCTTTTCCGCGGAGTCTAACTGTGTCTCGGCAAGGTTCTGGCGTTCTGTTATTCTCCTTTCACGCTCCGACATCGAATCGATGATAGGTTTATAAAGGAAACGCTTCAGCAGATACACGAGCACCAGAAAATTAACGATTTGCGCTCCGACGGTGAACCAATCGATATGCACTGTCTCAACCCGCTGCTTGGCTAATAGCAAAATCCCAAAATGGGTTGGCGAATAGCAAAATCATGGTAATCACAAAGCAGTAGATCGCCGTTGACTCGATCATGGCCAGACCGACGAATAGCGTACGCGTAATTGTATTAGCTTCGTCCGGCTGCTGAGCGATAGAACTCAGCGCCTGAGCCACTGCCCGGCCTTCACCCAATGCGGGCCCGATTGAACCGATAGCCATGGTCAGTCCCGCTGAAATAATCGAGGCCATGCCGATTAAACTCTGAATATCCATTACTCCTCCTCGCGGGTTCCCCGCGTATGCTCTAAAGAACGACTGGTATTATCCAGGTTAGGTTCGTGTGCCGCTGTAGCTGATGCGATGTACACCATGGCTAACACGGCAAAAATATAAGCTTGGATCATGCCCGTCAAAAGGCCTAGTAACTGCATCAATACTGGAAAAAAGAACGGGGCAAAGCCGAGCAGAATGGCAACAATTACTGTCCCGCTCATAATGTTGCCATAAAGCCGCACGGCAAGCGCCAGTGTGCGGGAAAATTCGCCGATGATATTAAACGGCAACATAAAAAGCGTCGGCTGAAGGTATTGTCGTAAATATTTTATGAGTCCGAATTCAGCCACGCCGTAAAAAGGGACCGCTACAAATACACAAATCGCTAGAGCAGTGGTTGTTGAAAGCGAACCGGTGGGTGGCTTATACCCAGGGATGATCGCCAGCAGGTTGGAAACGGCAATAAACAAAAACAAGCTTCCGATAAATGGCAAGTAAGGCCCAGGCGGCTGTTGACTGACATCCTCTATCTGATCACGAATGCCGGTCACTATCACTTCAAGTAGGTTTTGCCAGGGTGTAATGTCAGTACTGGAAGAAAATCGGCGCGTCACGATGATCGATACGCCCACAAGCAACGTCATGACCAGCCATGTGAATACTAAGGAAGCATTGATCTGAATGAATCCGTATTGCCAGAATATGATGTCATCGGGGTTGAATTGCATTATTTAATTCTCCACGTTGACGACACCCACTGGCGTTACTTTTTTTAGAGCATTTTTAACAAATACGAGCCGAATCAAAAGAAAACCTAAAAGACAGGCTATGACTCGCTGCCATTGCCCCTCCACAATAAGATAAAAACCGCTAACCACCAATAGATGTCTCAGCACAAAACTAAAGACCATCCATAACGCCGGACGGTGAACATGCGGTAGTTTCTGAACTGTAATCCAGAGTCCGGAAAAGTAGAGCAACCCTAGTACAACGCCCAACAAAAACACCGGGGTTAAGGTAATCGCCCATTCATTCATGCGAACTTTCCCGACTGATCCAGTACCAGGCTTGCAAACATCCCAATACGATACCGACGAACAGAAGCGTGATGGTCCAGGACACGCGGCTTGGCCAGGTGTGATCGATCCATAAGCCGGCAATGATTCCAAGCAGCGACGGTATCGCAATCGACCAACCAACCAACCCAAACATCCCCAGCCCAAACCAGACACTATGCCGCCTCTGACCTCGGGCGATCAATTTACGAGCGGTCTTTTTCTCGACGTTAACCTGCATTTCATCGGCAATCCCGGAAACTTTATTTTTGGACGGCCTGCTCATAGACCTTTATCCCTCATGGTCGCGTATTGCCGCACAATCCCCGCTTCCAATCGTGCTAACGCACTGCGGGCGATCCGTTCGGCTTTGTCGAGGTTCAAATATCGCTCTTCAACCGCCTGTTTTAATTTTTCCAGCTTCTTCCCACGTACAGCATTGCGGGTAGACAGCCAAACCTGCTCACCGCATTTGACCAAGGTCCCTTCATCGACCGCCAAAAACACTTCTTCACTTTGCTCAGAGATAAAAGAAAACACACCCGGTACGATTGCCGCCACAAAATCGACATGCCGAGGTTTCAAACAAAACGAGCCATTCTCTGCTTCAGCAATAATTTTCCCAACTTCTTCGTCCATAAATACTTCGTTGGGAAGTAGCACTTTTAGCCTCATCGTACCGCCTCGTCGATATCGCCAATCATATACAATGCGCTTTCGGGAAAAGTGTCGAACTCACCCGCTAGAATACGTTCACAACCCTCGACCGTCGCCGCCATAGGCACCAAACTTCCGGCGCGTCCGGTAAAATGCTTCGTGGTATAAAATGCTTGTGTCAAAAACCGCTCCAATCGCCTTGCCCGGTTGACGGTTATTCGATCTTGTTCGCTCAGTTCTTCCAAACCCAACATGGCAATAATATCTTGCAATTCCTCGTGCTCGGCCAGGGTTTTGCGTACTTCACGAGCGACTTTGTAATGATGGTCACCGAACCACTGCTGGATTCAGCATTTTGGAGCGCGACGTCAAAGCGTCCACCGCCGGATAAAAGCCTTGGCTGGCGCGTTTTCTCGAGAGCACGATCGACGCGGATATATGACCGAAAGTATGGCTGGCTGCGGGATCGGTAAAATCGTCAGCCGGCACATAGACTGCCTGAATCGACGTCATGCCGCCGGTTGGCGAATTACAAATACGCTCTTCCAATTCAGCCAGTTCGGTTGCCAGCGTGGGTTGATAGCCGACTCGTGAAGGAATCTGTCCCATCAAACCTGAAACCTCGGCGCCCGCCTGGATAAATCGAAAAATATTATCGATCAAAAGAAGAACATCCTGCCCGCGGTGATCGCGAAAATACTCGGCGACGGTCAAAGCAGCATGCCCGACGCGAAAACGGACGCCTGGCGGTTCGTTCATCTGTCCGAAAATTAATACGGCATTATCCAGTACCCCTGCTTCTCCCATGGTGCGGTAGAGTTCTTCCGCTTCCCGGCATCGCTCCCCGATCCCACAGAAAACACTTACCCCCTTGTAACGGCCGACCATGTTATTAATGAGTTCGGTGATTACCACGGTCTTACCAACACCTGCTCCACCGAATAGCCCCGCTTTTCCGCCCCGCTCCAAGGGGGCTAACAGGTCAATAACCTTTATACCTGTCTCAAAGATTTCCGATGTGACGGTTCGCTCCGCCAAGCGTACCGGAGATTGATGAATGGAGCGCCATTCGCCGCCCGCTAATTCCGGTTTGCCATCTATCGGTTCGCCGAAGACATTAATTGCCCGCCCAAGCAGACGATCCCCTAACGGAACTGACCCAGGGGCACCGGTATCGATGACACGGTCACCTCGCGCTAAGCCTTGGGTCGGGGTAAACGCCATACAACGAGCAATATCGGTGCTGACATGCGATGTCGTTTCCAAGATGATATCAAGATCTTCTCCAGCCAAAAGACGGTTGGTTAATGCCGGGAGTTGTTTCGGAAATTGCACATCCACCACGCTACCTCGAATGGCAACAATGGTTCCTGTTTCCGTGCCACTACGACGGGGCTCGTAATAACTTGGTTGCTGGTGGGAACGTGTAAGCATTGCTACATAGTGTCAAAAAACAAAAACAAGAATTTGATTCAAGTCAACGTTTAGCGAATCGAACGATTTTAGCTGTGACAAACGTGATACGGATGCCGATTTATTGAATCAATAAACGTACTGCATATTTGACACCGATCAATATAAGGCACCGGAAGATTTGTTTTACTGCAGCTTCAAAAAGAAATTTGGATCGTGCTGATAGCAAAACATTTCGATAACCGTATTATTCTAGGACAGCCTCCAAGTGAACCTTACCTTACCGAAGACGAAAAGAAAAAGTCTTGTCCAATATGAAATGGCCCTGAACGGGAGCCGTGATTCCAACGTGAAACGGCCCTGTACCTGAGGAGTAATTTCTGCTCATGATGGTCACCTATGGTGATCTATATGAGTGACAAAAAGATAAAAACATTGGATGACGTCCGCATCTTTCTCGAAGGAACTGTGGAGGTTGAGTTTTCAATTACCAACAAGGAAGAGCGCTACCAGTGGATTCGGCGTACATTGGTCAAATTCAGTTATATCTCTTGCAGCAAGAACGGTAAGGGATTGATCATCCGCTATCTGGAGCAGGTGAGTGGCTATTCTCCACGGCAAGTGAAACGGCTGGTACAGCAATACAAAAAAACCGGATACATCAAGCGCCAGCAGCGTACAGCATCGGGATTTGAACGCTTCTACCGCCCTGAGGACGCAGTGCTGTTAGCTGAGACCGACAAGCTCCATGGGACACTCTGCGGTGCAGCCACCAAGAAGATCTGTGAGCGGATGCTTTTGATCTATGAGGATTATCGCTATGGGCGCTTAGCAAAGATTTCGGTTGCCCATCTCTATAATCTTCGTCATTCTACGTGTTATCAACGACAGCGCCGCCAGTTTGATAAAACCGCTTCAAAACGCTCTCAGATAGGCGAGCGACGAAAACCCAATTCGGAAGGTAAACCAGGCTTTCTACGGATCGACACAGTCCATCAGGGCGACCTGGATGGGATCAAAGGGGTTTACCATATCAATGCGGTTGATGAAGTCACGCAATTTGAATGTATATTCTCCGTAGAACGGATTACTGAGCGTTTCATGATTCCGGTCCTGGAGATGCTGATCGAAATCTTCCCTTTTGTCATCCTGGCATTTCACGCGGATAACGGTTCGGAATACATCAATCATACCGTGGCAAAACTGCTCGGAAAGCTCCATATTGACCTGACCAAATCACGCCCACGCCATTCCAACGACAATGCACTCGGCGAGTCCAAGAACGGAACCATCATCCGCAAACATCTGGGGTACGACCATATCCCGGGGTACTGGGCGCCTCAACTTAATGAATTTCACAGAGAGTATTTCAACCCCTATATCAACTTCCATCGTCCTTGCTTTTTTCCTGTCCCAAAAGAAGACAACAAAGGAAAGGTGAAAAAGAGCTATCCCTACAAGTTAATGATGACACCCTACGAGAAGCTCAAATCATTACCTGATGCAAACCAATATCTCAAACTGGGAACCACCTTTAAAAAGCTGGATGCAATTGCCTTCTCAATCAGCGACAATGACGCAGTCAAACAGATGAATGAGGCCAAACGTAAACTTTTCAAAACCATCTTTGAGCAGGAGCGGAGTATTGCCTGATTTGCCTCTTCAGGTAGATTCTCTACCCCTCTGTTTCAGGGCCATTTATAGATTGGAATAGACTCTACTGTCTTCATCTCTGCACACCACTGATATGTCGAATTCTCCAACCAGACGATCAGGTAATCGAAAACAGCTGCCGGACCCACCTTCTGAGCAGCGCCGCCAGCCTCTCCCCTGGAACACACCCAAATCACCGGGCGAAGATCCTAACGCTATGAGTCGGCTGGATAAGATCTTATCCAGCCCCAGTTATCGCCAGGCTGATCAAGATATTGATTTTTTCAAAAGCAACGATGCCCGACCGATGCGGTTGCAACTGGATTTTCTAAAACCCGAGATTCATCTGCGGGAACATGATATTCGGGATACGATTGTCGTATTCGGGAGTACCCGCATTGCTGAACCATCGGCCGCAAATCGGAGCGTTAAAGAGCTGCGTAATGCGCTAAACCAATCGTCCGAAAATGAGAATCTTCAACTCCAGTTGAACATGGCCGAACGGCTACAGGCAAAAAGTCATTACTACGATATTGCTCGAGAATTTGGCCGGATCGTGAGCAACTCTGGGGGTGGACCGTCCGATTGCCGGTTGGTGATTATGACCGGCGGCGGCCCTGGCATAATGGAGGCGGCCAACCGGGGAGCCCATGATCAAGGCGCAAAAAACATTGGACTGAACATCACCCTGCCCCACGAGCAGTTTCCTAACCCCTATATCTCCCCAAGTCTCTGTTTTCGTTTCCATTACTTCGCGTTACGAAAAATGCATTTTCTGTTGAGGGCAAAAGCATTGGTTGTATTCCCAGGGGGTTACGGTACGTTTGACGAATTGTTCGAAACTCTGACACTCATACAAACACGAACGATAACACCGTTGCCAATCGTTCTGGTGGGGGAAGATTATTGGCGAAAGGCACTTAATATTGACTTTCTTGTTGACGAAGGAGTCATCGACCCGGAAGATCGGGAGCTATTTTGGTACGCGGAAGATGCGGAAGAAATCTGGCGGGATATCTTAAACTGGTATGAATCGATCGGCGAGCCGTTGATAGCACCGAACAAAGAAAAATCAGGGCAATAAACGCTATGGTGACGAAGTCGGGGTGATTTAACCAACAGTGATCCGATTTTTAGACCCCCTAATGCCAAACAGTTTGCTCAACCCCCAAAATTGGATCTCTTTTTTATCGACATAAACCAATATCTTGATCTACATCAAAAACTACCCCCTCCATCCTTGTTAAATTACCAACTACTTTACGGAGTAGAATCTTTGGCGTGATTGAAATAGGAGGTAATATGACTGAACCAAAACTAGTTCCATCGGCGACCATCAAAACCGAGAAACGGTATACTCTGATCGAAGAAATCGTCATGATTTTGCTTATTATTCTGTCGATGATCGGCATTAGCGTCATGGACTTTTCTCCGTCTGAGGGATACCGGTACTGGGTCGGCATGATACCGGTTTTTGGTATTGGAGCCATAATCATCAACTTTGTACAGGCCAACCAGAAAGCGCATATTGTTCAGAAAATCTTTATTGAGCAATTACTTCTATGGTTTGGCGTATTCTTGGCTTTGGGCGGAACACTGCTGCTGTTGCATGTAGATGCCCTTGATAATAAAAACACCGGGCTGGTCATGTTGCTTATTCTGTCATTAGCAACTTATATCGATGGCCTCCGAATTGGCTGGCGCTTTAGTTTGGTGGGTAATTTTCTGGGTCTGACCGCTGTTTCGATCGCTTACCTGGACAATTTTATGTGGATGTTGTTTGGACTTGCCGCAATCACAATCGGATTAACGATATTTTGGGATCGCCGTGCGTCAAAGACTTAAACCATCATCCAATAATCCACCAAGATGGCTTAAAGCAATTCGAATAGTGCTGATTTTCAATCTCGCCGATCGACAGCGATGCCTACCACTTTGAAACCAACGCCCGGTGCTGTAAATACAAACCAGCGTCGGGCGAAGAGGCTATACCATACTGGATGGAAAAACAGATATTGAGTATATGTGGATTGTCAACAGATGTCTCTTCGAAATTTTTTCTCAAAACTTGAATATCTGCTTGTAGATCTTAGGATTCCAGTACTTCGATCCATAAATTAACTCACAGTTTTCAATTCAGGGTAAGAAATGCGACGCACGCATGATTTAGGTCAGTAGCTTCCAATGTATCCGCCGTTTTCGTCGATGTGGTAAAAAGCTGTCAGACCATGGCAACATATTTCCGCAATCTCCCCTACCGTCTCTTTTCCCAAGCCCGCTTCTGACTTTTAACGACCTTTGTTAGCATACGGGTATAGTGGTAGTAATAGTATTCCCTGAAGATCTTAAGAGCTTATTACTGGTATTCCGTGCCTTCGAATTTGTATTCTTCCACTATTTTTAAGAATATCTGCACCAGCAACAAGCATCACCCTGTCTTTGACTTTCCCATCGAAATTACAGAGCGCAGCCTCCACTATCCTGAAAAAGCAACGGGCTTTTACCGTGTGCCTTTTGAAAATCACGCGGTAATTCTCTCACCATCTTGCTTTCAGCTCCCACCGAAAATCAATGCACGATTTGGATAAAACGATCAATCAGCTCGTCGGTGATTTCCCTCTACCAGAGGTGAAGAAAAGCCAAAAAGAATCACAATAATGTTGATTGGGTCACTGATTTGTCTCCATTTGCGGCGTTAGTATGTCCATTTTCCTATTTCGCCATTCGTTTTTCTAAATGTATACCTGTCGTAAAACATGCTTAATCAAGCTTTAAAGACAACAGCTATGTGCCACCTTTCAACCAAATTCTTGCATAAGGAAGTGGGTACGATATTGCCCAGTTTTGTTGAAATAACTCCATCCACCCATGACGAACACGGCCAATACGGAGACCTACGAATACCTTTTGGAACAATACGGTCCTTTGCTGACGATCAAGCATGTGGCTGAGCTGATGCATACAACGCCCAGGGTTATCTGCAGAGCGATCAACCGAAACCGGCAATCATTTGCAGTGGGATTAGTCAGTGCCAAACGAAAGTTAGGCCGCAGGGTTTATTTCGAAGCCCGGCGCGTCGCCGATGTAATTGATGAGGATCGAGAGAAATCCGTTCTTTTTATCAAAAGCGAGCGCAAAGGAAATGATAATGGAAACGAGAAGATTAGTATCGAAATCTGATTTTCGATGCAAGATTAGAGGAACTTCATCCCATGAAATGCGATTTTGCTGAGTTAAACCTTCAATATTTAATCCAAGCCCGTGACATTGCCAAGGAGGATCCTGAGCATGCCGCGGTTATACTCGGCATTAATAAAAAGATCGCAAAGGACCTTGCAAAACTTTCTCCCGCTGCGCTTTCCATGGTTTCCACGATCAAAGTGCCATTGATTGGCCCAAAGCAGCCCACTTGGTGGTGGAAACGCTTGCTCCGAGCCCTTGATGAGGAAAGATCGGATGAAGTCCAGGCCATTATGGAACACGCTAATTTATTGGCAATCTCTAAACGAAATAGATCTAATGAGGGCTGAACGAAAAATCCAACACAACCGGTTGCCAGCCGTTGTAACTAGCTTGCACACGCAAGCGCTCAACACGATAGATGCGGTTGATCTTATTCATCTGGGTGCCCGCGTTCCGCTTACCTGCCAGTTAACGGGTTTGGAAAGATCAACAGCAAGACGATTGTATCGGCAAATTCGAGGATACCATGCCCCGGCGGGTCAAGCGCCGTTTACCGATGCTTGGTACCTAAAAAATGATCTGCGTATGATCCACGCCACCATCATTTGGCGTTTGTATCAAGCATTCCAAAATCCCGGCCAATCGCCGGCAAGAATCTTAATCGACCTCTACGACACCTATACGAATTTGGTACAGGACGTCCTGTTAGATATCACACGCGCTGCCTTTGTGCCAAACCTTGTCGTAATGGATGTTTGGCTCGAACAAAGATGTGATGATTGCACCCTCTTTTTCATCGGACCGGTTGAGGGCATCAGGAAAATCTGTCCGGCTTGCAAAGCCTATCACCGGTTCCGGTGCAAATTGTGCGGCAGAGCAATGACAAAGCATGCATCAGGTCGCTATAGAGACTCTTGCGAACGCTGTGCCCGCCATCGTAAACGACGGAAATCATACCGATATCATTGACCCATCCCAGTATCAAATAAGCAAGGTCGAATCATGAGTATACGCATCACAATCACCAGTACCAAAGGCGGCGTCGGTAAGACGACATTGACCGCGAACCTGGGCGGCATACTGGCCGATCTGGGACAACGGGTTTTGCTCGTTGATGCGGATCCACAGCCCACTTTATCGAGCTATTATCCATTACACGCTCGAGCGGAAGCCGGGTTAACCCACCTCATCGTCCATGCGGATATCGATCGTGTCATTAGTCGCACCTCCATTACACGGCTCGACCTTATCCTTTCGGAAGACTCGGAAGGCAAGCTAAGAGATTGGATTCGTGATGCAGGCGACGGACGTGTTCGATTGAAACATATTCTTTCCCGACTGGATAAGTGCTATGATTTTATCCTGATCGACACCCAAGGCGCCGTCGGCCCACTTCAAGATGCGGCGGTCGCTGCCGCCGACCTGCTTCTATCCCCGATACCTCCCGAAATTCTTTCCGCCCGCGAATTTGTGCGGGGTACCGTTGCCATGCTGGACCGTTTAAAACCGATCACTTTTATGGATGTACCCATCGGCCCGCTGCGTGGGATCATCTACCGCCAGGATCGGACCGTCGATTCCAGACGTATCGTTCAGGCATTGAGGAACGAAGCCTATTTACCCAGTAAAGGCGCTATCTCCGTCTTGGATACGGTGATTCCATCGACGGTTGTTTACCGCGAAGCCGCCAGCTATCAGCAACCGGTCCATCGGTTTGAAACCACGCGGGCCGGATCCACGCCCAGTGCCTGCGAAACAATGCTGTCACTGGTTAAGGAATTATTTCCCCATTTAAGACATGCCAGTATGGGCATTGCGAATGAAGATGTCCGAGAGTCACGATGAGCACGAATTCACGGGCTCACGATCCCAATCTCCGAGACATGCTATTGGAAGGTCATTTCGGAAAAAGTGAGGATCTTCCACCCGCCGACCCGCTCACCACAACCCAGATGGTACTCGGGATTGAAAAAATCAAGCCTTACGATCGAAACCCGAGGCGGGAAATAAACCCGAAATACGACGCCATTAAAGCATCAATCCGGGCACAACGCGGGTTGAATAATCCGCTCACGATTACCCGTAGACCCGGTGACGATCTGTATATGGTCGAATCCGGTGGTAACACCCGGCTGACCATTCTCAAAGAGCTCTGGCAGGAAACCCAGGACGAAGCCTTTCACAAACTGCACTGTCTTTTCGTGCCATGGGTATCCGAAAGCCACGTATTAACCGCCCATCTGGTGGAAAATGAACTCCGTGGCGATATGATGCTGATCGATAAGGCCTTTGCGTTGATCTCGCTCCAAGAGGAACTTGAAGAGGAACAGGGCAAGGCATTGTCTCGAAGCGAATTCCAGCGAAAACTCCTAGAAATTGGTTATCACGTTTCCCGACGTCAGATGATTCGATTGGAGTATGCTGCCGAATTTTTAGATGCGTTGCTACCCAAAGCGCTAAGGGCCGGTTTAGGCCCCTGGCAAATCGATCAGATTCGAAACGCCGAAAAAGCCTATCGTGCTTTTTGTAACGCGTTGAGCGAATTCACCACGCCTTTCGAGCCGTTATTTTGCGCTGTGCTGTCTCAGCACGACCACGAAGACTGGGACTTCAAAGCGGTGCGCCGAGAACTGAACAGACGAATTGCCGATGCCACATCCATCTCTTTAAACCGGATTCGTTTAGAAATCGACGCACTGCTCCATGAAAAATCCGAAACTGACACCGATGTCGACGATCATCCTGATTCAGATATTGGCGGTCAACTCCCTCCTTCTAATCCAACACCCACGAATTCCGGGGTTAACTATCCAAAAAACAGTAAACCCATCCCGCATGAATCAGACAACGGGCTGGCGACGTGTACGACCCCATCCCGTGAATCTAATCCGCCCACAACCGATATCGAATTATCTACCGGGGAGTATCGAAGAACAACCGATCTTTCAGAATCAACAGAATTTCTCGATCCCGCCTTAAATAAAAGTCAGGATCGGCTGCCGTCTAAAACCGACCTGAAATCATTGCGCAGTCGTTGTTATATCCTGGCATTGCGATTTGCGAAAGGGTTTAGCTTTCAACAATTGATCAAGCCCGCCGCCAGTGGTCACGGATTTTTTATCGACATCCCACCTCAATCCATCAACAAAGAGGCCCTATGGTGGGCATGGTGGCTTTTGTTTGCGTTATCGGAACAAGCGGTCACCGAGAAACGACTTCGGTTGGCCCCCAAAGGCATGCAATTGCCCTCCATGATTTTTGCCGACCGGATGAATGACGTCTTTGACCGTGCGGGGACGCCACCCGAAACATCGCTTATCGGCCACGCTTTTCTACATTCCCCCAAAGTCTCCGAACACAGTTTTCGAGATCTCTTATTGCTGATCGAAAGCTGCCGCGTGTTACGGATGAATTTTGAGGACAGTGTGCTGTGGAAAAAACAGACAGTCACGAACGAAAACCCGACCGGGAATGATGGATAATCATCACGCCGAACATTCACTGCAAACCTTGCTCTATATCGCCAGGCTTTCCGCTTTTGAAGACTATGGTTCAGCTATCAAGCTTGGCCTAAGACCCGATCAGATCGATGCGATTCGCGCACTTTCCGTTCAGGATTTGCACGAACTCGCTTTGAGTATACAAGTACACGCCATCACCATCCAGATCTCCCCCGAGTCAGTCGACACCGCTTTACGTATCCTGAAATCCCGTGATGACGAACGCGAACTGATTCTGGCGATGATCCGGGCCGGTGCTCAGTTCCGGATGATGAACGCTTTATTCGGGTTCAGTAATCTGTGTTTTTCCAATTACCGAAAGTTGCTGGATCTATCCAACGAAGGCATTGGCCGGCCGGAAATTCTTAACGACACTGACCAAAAAGCGATATGGTCTGCCTGGCTTAAACACGAGCATCTCGGTGAAAAAGAGCGCTATCTCGCAGTTCATCAAGAAACCCATGTGCCGCTGCGCAATATTTGGTTACTGATCCAGGATTGGGAGACGACGGGACTTACCCCCATTTTGGACGAGCCATCAACCAGAACAACGTGAGACTATGGACGGCCCATCGACCGATCGCCCGGTTACCGAAGCCACTCACTCTTTAGCGGCGCACATTAAGCAATCGGTCAAACAATTACGCGAATATCAACCGGAGGGAAAAGGATCCAAAGATGATTCGATCCTGTTTATCGGAAGCTGGCAGGATGCGATTCCCCGAGCCATTTGGACTGATCCTACTTTAGAGGCGATTGATGTTCGCATCTGGGGTTTTATCCGAACCTGTGCGGCCTCAAACAGTGCGACGACCTTTCCGAGCTATAACCTCATCGCTACGCAGCTTAATGTTGCCAGAGCCACTGTTTCCCGTGCCATTCAAATCCTCAGGGCCTGTCGCTGGCTGACTTTGTGTTCTTGCATTCGCGACCCGCGCGGACAATTCCGGGGCAATGTTTACGCGCTCCACGATGAACCGATCACCCTGCATGATGGATTGTACCTCGATCCCCATTATCTCCGATTTATTCAAGAACTCGAGAGTCACCATCATCAGCGAGTCAGTCGTATAGCCAAAGCAGTATTGACCACGCTAAGAGAACAAATAGAAAACAATGAGGATATGCTTAAAGAAATAGGCAAAGTTTCCCGTTTTAATGCGATCGCCCACGGTCAACCTTTTGTCATATCGAATCACCAAGTTCAATATTTGAACTCGGATAAAACGCTTAAATCCGACCCAGTTCAAAATTTGAACTCCGCAAACCAAAACAATAATAATCAATCACTTAACGTCCAAGTTCAAAAATTGAACTCGGCAACATGTAGTAGTAGTTTTATTAAAAAATCTACTACTACATCTTCCAATACTTCCCCGCGCGCGTTCGATGCGTTGGCTTTTCCCAAAACCCTAAACCACGATGAACGCGAACTCGCCTTCCTGTACCTCCAAACACTCCCCCAAAGCGATCAGCAGGCTCTACTGGATGAATTGGCCGCCCAAATCCAATCGAAGAAAAACACGACAAATCCGATCCGTAATCCCATTGGTTATCTGAGCTGGATGTGCGGACAGCTGGAAACCGGAAAACGCCCATTGACGAGTCTGGGCCTTAACAACAAGCAACACCGCGAACGAGAACATTGCCAGGAACTGCAGCTGGATCAGGTCAAAAAACAAATGACCGAGCAAGCGAGAACAACCTCAACGAATACGCCATTAGGGCACCGCTTGGACCAACTCGCTGATCGGATTGCCCGGAAGAAAGACACATGAACAAACCCATCAAGGTGTGCAGCCTGCACACCCCGATCATCATAGGTCACCTGTGCAGGCTGCACACTTTAAAACAATACCTAATTTCCAGAGAGAGTGACCATGAATACCCTTGAAACCACATCCACACAGGAAAATAGCAATCTCGATCACAAGAAACTATTCGAATCTCCCGGCAAGCTCCGAAGTGAGGCCAAAATCGTGATTCAAACCCGACAGGCCCAAAAGCTGGTGAAGGGCCGCGAGCGGCGTGAAGGTGTTCAGCCTATTATCGGCATGCTTTCCTTTGGTCGCCGCATGAAACAACTTTGGCTCTCCGCGCAACACGACGACCCCTATGCGGACTGGTATCTACTCCAGATCTAAGAATCGATCAATACGGCGCACAAGAACATGCAAGAAAAAATGCAATGGCTCAACGGAATACTGGAGGGTATGGACGGCATCGAAATCGATGTGGCCTGCTCGCTGACGCCCATAGAAGTGCCGTTGCAATTTTCAAATCCCTACGGGTACATGGCCGCCTATTTAATTGCGGATTATGATGCATTAACCCGAACCGTTCTGACTGCCAGACACTTTGGCTTGATGGATCGCAACAGCAGTGAAGAAATCCTTAAGAAAACCGGCCGAGCGATCCGGCGAAGTTTCAACGATGTGGGATTGTGGAAATATACCGGCGTTGTTCGGAAAGATTTTGACCCCATCAATCAAAATGCTGAGCGGGCCAAAGAGTTGATGGGCGAAATTCCGGACGAGATCGTATCCGGTGCGTTACGTGCCAAGATCGCCCCTGCGATTCGACAAACCGACCTCATCACTCGCGCTACTAGACAACAGGAAACTGGGATCTCCTTGTTGCCAGGTCAAAACGAGTGATGACAGCTGTGCAGGCTGCACAGGTATCGGATGATGCCCCAGTATCTTCAGTACAAAATCCGAAATGAGAAATGATATAGCCAAACTCCGTACAAAACCGGTGCTTCTTCGATCTGAGCCAAGTAGATATAGCGACTTAAAAGGGTTTTACCCTTTAAGGGTAAGGGCGACTCCCTTCGCATCAAACGGATCCGCTTGCCAAAATACCCTTATGGAATTGGTCTCTGTTTGCCGTCTTGAAAGCACTCTTGAAAATTGGCGAAATCAAAATCCCATCGATACGCCTACGGTCAGATATGTCGCAGATTCTAAAAATCCCTGAAACAATCCTGCCCTATCGCGGTAAAACACAGGTCTGGCGCAGAATTCATGAGCTGGAACAGCAGACCAAAACAATTGTTTCTCTGATGTACACGCTGACTGACGAATTTAAGCAAACGTTTGAACCGCCGTGGCCAATCCATCTGAGTAGCCAACAGGTGAAATCTGGAACCGTCTATTGTCGCTGGCGAAATTCAGGTTCTGCCGGACAACAACCGTATTTGCATTTTTGCCGCAAAAGCGGTCAGGCATTTTTGTCCAAACAACCGGCCAACATCCGCAAAACATTTCTGCGTTTTAATCAGGACGCACTCGACATGATGCTCGCCCATTCGCTACGCATGAACGAAATCCGACGCCTGAAAAAATACATCGAGCATCTTGAAGCACTCAATCATGGAAAACCCTTTTGCACCAAATAATGGGTTTTTCCTTGCCGCTTGATCGACCAATGCGTTACAACTATTCGCCATTGATAATTGATGGGACTAATCACTATGAGCAATCATTTTTCAGGTGCCGGCAATGTCGGAACCGCACCCACGCTACGCACGGTTCAGGTTAACGGAGAAGATCGATCGGTCGCCGATATGCGCATTTATTTTGATCGAAGTATACCACGGGAAGATGGGTCATATAGCGATGAAGGTGGGTTCTGGCTCAGCGTGACCATCTGGGGCTCACGGGCCGAAACAGCCGCGAAGATCGTGCATAAAGGTGCCCGCGTTCAGGTCGCCGGTAGCCTGCGTGAAGACACCTGGGAAGACGACGAAGCGCAGCAACATTCCGCCATGCAACTAACAGCCACTCGCATTAGCATTGACCCGATTTGCATTGAATCCATCGAATATCGCCAGAAATCCGAAGAGGATTCCGAACAAAATGAGTCATTCGATGGGTCAACAATGTGACCGGATGACGCTTTTTCTATGATTGAACCAAAAATTGGATAAGCATTGTTTAATGATCCAGTGTAAGAAATAATTATTATTAACAGTTACCTCCAGCAACCTTAACCAGGTTGCACCTTTAAAACCCACCGGCGCCGCCTGATATTCCCGGTGGTCGATCATCGATCGCTTCAGGCACTTTTTCACCCACATCCCGGGGATCACTTTTCCCGGTTAGGGCATGTGTTTCTCCGGTATTTTTTTCAACCTCAAAGGAGAAACACCATGTCAACATCAAATAACGAAAAACGCTATTTTGATCTTCATACTACGGGTCTTGGCTATGTGAGCCGGGTTCGAGAAGTCAAAGTCAATCGCGGCCAGAATTTTGTCGCTGTTGATATCTCAGCATTACACGGTTTAAGTGATAATGTGACCTATACCCGTTTCGATTGCAGAGTTTGTGGATTTGAAGCGGAGAAAATCATTCGTCAGTTGATGCCGGATATCCAAACGGATCATCGTGTGCTGATCGGATTTAAGATCGGGGATATCTACCCGGAAACATTTACCTACACAAGCGGTGACAAACAAGGCCAAACCGGCGTCAGCCTGAAAGGCCGTTTGCTCAGAATCGCCTGGGCCAAAGTGGATGGCCAAACAGTTTATACCGCGCCAAAGCCACAAGATGCCATAGCGCGGGAAGCCGCTTAGGTTTTTTAATGTCGAAGTGAATCGAATTATTTGACTATCAGAAATTAACTCCACGTAATGGGCCAATGCTCATTACGTGGAAAACCCATCATGGGGCGTTTTCCCAATGCGTCTTGCTGAAGAGGCATTGGGAAGACTCCCTGTTGGGTCTTCATACTTGATCACACCGGCTGCCGCCGCCGGGAAATGACGGATCCCTTTGTACGGAAACGACCGTGCACTTGTCAATCATGGCTGCAACACTCAAAAGCCGGCCAAACGCTAGGTGGCTCGAGTTTAACCCAAAGAACACGAGACATCAGCGGATAGGAGTGGTAGATCGAGGCAACTCGATCCTGAATTTCGTCGCTTATTCGGATCGTTTAACTGCAATTATTCCAATAGCGACAACTTTAACGCCGATTGAACTCACGAAAATTCTCATTAACCCGAGAGTGTTGGTGCTTTTCTACAGCGCTTTTACCACAAAGCGCTGCCGAAATGGACTAACCGAATTTTCCGTGACGACTACGGACTTAGTCGTACCTTTTAATATCGCCGGCGATGCCTGCCTGTCCCGGCGTTCGACCACGGGGTCGATGCAGGCTTTTTTTTACCCATCGGGGGAACACTTTCCCAATGGGCCGGGTGTTTCTCCATTTTTTAATGATCAGGAGAAATACCATGCTTTATAAAAAAGAGTCTATCGGTACCTTTGTACCAGCCGAAAAACAGGAAGTGATTGCCGAAGCAAAGCGCATCTATTCCTATTCACTGCGACGCGGTCGAAAAATCGAGAACCCAAGTCTGGCTGGCGACGCCATGCAGGCAAGACTGGTCAACAAGCAACATGAAGTGTTTGCCTGTCTGTTTCTGGATTCGCAACATCGCATATTGGGATTTGATGAATTATTCCGCGGTACGATCGATGGCGCCAGCATCCATCCACGCGAAGTCGTTAAAGAAGCGCTGACCTGCAAATGCAGCGGCAGTCGTCTTTGCCCACAATCACCCGTCAGGCAATCCTGAACCGAGCCAGGCGGATATTCAGATTACAAAGAAGCTCAAATCAGCTTTGGCGTTAATCGATATAACCGTATTGGATCATTTCGTCATCGGCGATGAAGTCACTTCATTATCGGAACGAGGGCTTAATCTGATATCCAAGGCAAATATAGTTACATTGAAATTGAGCGTTGAGTACGAAAAATCAGTGCTCGATTATTAACATAAGCGGGCCGCTTGCCGTTGCAAGCACTTTTTACCCATCGGGGAAACATTTCCCCGATGGGTTGGTGTTTATCCGATTTTTTCAACTTAGAGAGGAGAAACACCATGAATATTTATCAACGATTAACCAATCAGATTACCAAGGTCATGGAAACCAGCGATGGACAGGTTAGGATGCCCTGGCACCATGAAGGTGGGTTGCGGCCATTTAACGTACGTTCGGGTAAATTGTATCGCGGCATCAATATTATCGCCCTGTGGAACCGAGCCCAAGTCATGGGTTTTAGTTCAAATATATGGGGCACCTACAATCAGTGGCAAGAGAGGGACGCCCAGGTCAGGAAAGGCGAAGAGGCGCAACCGATCGTGTTTTACAAAACGATGGAATCTATCGAAACAAATTCTGATACAGGGGACGAAGAAATTCGGACCTGGCGCTTGGCCAAAATGGCGTTCGTTTTCAACCGTGATCAAGTTGATGGAAATGATAATAGTGAGGAATCAATCGAACCGGCACTTAATTTGAATGAGAGTGCCGAACACTTTATCGCCAACACTGGGGCAACAATCGAAATCGGAGGAACAAGAGCCTTCTACCGTCCCAGCACCGATACAGTATGCATGCCGGCTAAAACTGTTTACCGGTACCAAAGCCACGGATGCCAAAGCTGCCTGGTATGCGGTTTTACTGCATGAATTGACGCATTGGTCGGGCAACATTAGACGTTGCAACCGGAATCTTGCTTCTCGCTTTGGAAGCGAAGCCTACGTCATGGAAGAGTTGGTCGCGGAGCTTGGGGCCGCGTTTTTGTGTTCTGATCTGGGTATCAGTCACGAACCGAGACCCGATCATGCACACTATCTGAAAAACTGGATCAGCGTCTTGAAATTTGACGAAAAAGCAATCTTCAAAGCAGCGAGCCTGGCTACCCAGGCTGCCGACTTTCTTCATAAGTTACAACTCAAAAAGCGAGTTGAAGCGGCATAAACATAAGCTTATTTAATCCAACCAGGAAAAGCCATCCCGAGCTGGGATGGCATTTTCTCTTGCTTCTTTCTAAAAGTCGAATATCAACTGTTTAATGTACCAATCGATACTGATCCCGTCGATTTGTCGAAACTGTCATGCGCTATGTCTTTTTATGAACCTAAATGCATTAAAGGAACCGATTGACCCTTAGCTGGCGAAAGCAACTGTTGTGGCTGATGCTCCGCTGTCATCCCAGATCTCTTGAGAAAGAGGTAGAGTGTCGGTGGGATTTTACGGCTATTCCTTAACTGCCGGATAAAATGTTCGCGCAGAGGGTGATTTTTAGGGATGTTGTCGGTCATTGACACAACGAAATCCGCTACGGCCGGCGCACAGGCAATCCATCGGCTTTGCTCGATGCTAAGGTGCTTGACAAGATCGCTGCTTGATAACGCCTGATAGAGGCACGCGTCTGTAATCGAAATGTTCTTCAAGGCCAAATGTTCAATACATTGACGTTGATCATCCACAGCATCTGCAACTGCTGTGGTATAGCCATCTACTATCTCGTAACCTATCCTTGTGGGTTCTTGTAGATTCCGATGGCGAACAAGCCCGAATCTCAATTCGCTGCCACCTAGTTCTACTAGAAAATCGTCTAACACTCTAGACGTACTTATCGCATCAAGGAAATTAGCAACGGATTGATTGTCACCGTTTACTCTTATCACTGTGGATGGAGAAACATCTTTACCTTCATATTTTAAGCCTGTCGGTGGAATATCTGCCAAGTAAACATTACTTCGTTTATCAACCAGTAGTCCCCCTACAAGAATCATTTGACCCGCCGTCGAATGAGGCTGAGCAATTCCATTTTCCACTCCAAAATTTCTGTCCCATTGCTCAACGCCGCTATATACTTGCATACAATAGCCACTTGGGAGGTTGGCTTTCACCGGCTCAAACAACTCTTTCCAACCAATTCCCAGATCATTTGTCAGCGGAGATTGATGGTCTTCTTGGTAGACTATCAGCGATAAACCCCCGCCATCTCTCACATCTTTCCAGTCGCAACCTCCGAAATCAGAGGTAATCGCATCTTTAAAGGCCAGCACATTATTCGCTCCAAAATAATCTCTGAGTTTTACATCTATCTGGATGCCGACAATATCAGCTTTATCCTTCAACCGATATCCCAGCTGATATACGTCGTCCCATCCCTCTTCCACTATGTAAACGAAAAAGTTTTCTGGATCCGCTACAGCACCTATTTTGGACTTGGATGTATGCGTGCTATTTTTTGATGAATAAGTCGATTCGTGGACACGCACTTGTTCAATCAAGGACGGAACAATTGCTTCTATGTATACCTTGCGCCGCAATTGTTTTGGAAACGTATAGGAAATACGTCGTATCTCGTGAATTAGCATTTCGTTAGATAGAAATTCCAAATTTGGGATTTTTCCAACAATTATCGACAGTGACTCTAGATTCAAAAGAGCCTGTGAGATAGGCAGCGCTCTAAATTTATTCTTTCGTCCTTTTCCTTTTTCAAAAATCAAGTACCACCCGCAGAGCGGGTGGTTTGAGGAAGCCCCCTCAAAGGGGGCTAAAACATAAGTAAGCCCCATAGGGGCTTAAGAACCCGCCCTTTCAGTTTAATTAATCAAATAAATCTAATTGCTCTAACCGACGATCCTTTTCTTCTTGATTCCGTATATAGTTTCTTATCTTTTCCTCATCCAAGCCAACGGTACTTACACAATATCCCGTTGACCAAAAATGAAATCCTTTACTACTAAGGTACTCCCCAATGTAGTCTCTGTGAATCCTCACCGCTGACTTGCCTTTTATTCGACCCACTGTATTGGCAACACTATATTTGGGTGGGATGCTCAAGCATAAATGAACATGCTCCGGCATCGCATGTCCTTCTACTAATTCCACTCCAAATTGATGACACAGCTCTTTCAAAATCGATCCTATATCTTTTCTCAATGCACCATATATTGATTTTTTTCGATATTTCGGTACGATCACGATGTGGTATCGACAATACCATCTTACATGGCTCTGACTTTGCCATTCTCTCATTTTAATTCTCCTCTTTACCTTGGCGGGTTCTGAGGAGAATTTATCAGTATTTACGCTGGAACGGCAGAGCCTATTTGCATCGCACCGGCAGAGCCGGTGGCTTAATATTAGGAGTTAACTATGCTCTTCAAACTGTTAGGCATATCTTGAATTTAGCAGCCAGTGAGTGGATGAACAAATACGGTATGACTTGGCTGTTAGTGGCACCAAAAATCAAGTTATTGTCACAGCAGGATGCGAGGAAGCCATACCCATTGTCGTGGGAAGAGCAGACACAGTTATTTAGGGAATTACCGCCGCATTTGGCCAGGATGGTATTGTTCAAGGTCAACACCGGATGTCGCGAGCAGGAAATTTGCTCTTTAAAATGGGAGTGGGAAGTTCAGGTGCTGGAAATGAATGTCAGTGTTTTTATCATACCAGGGCATACGGTCAAAAATCGGGAAGAACGGCTGGTCGTATTGAACCGAGTAGCATTATCGGTAATTGAGCAGGTGAGAGGCGAGCATCCTGAGCATGTGTTCTGTTATCGGGGAAATCCGGTCCGACCGATGAACAACACTGCTTGGCAAAAAGCCAGGAAACGCGTCAATTTAAAACAGGTAAGGATCCATGATCTGAAGCATACGTTTGGTCGACGATTGCGCGCGGCTGGCGTGTCGTTTGAAGATCGGCAAGATTTATTAGGGCATAAATCAGGGCGTATTACGACTCATTACTCTGCAGCCGAATTGCAGAACTTGATTGAAGAGGCGAATAAGGTTTGCGGAACTAACTCCCGCAAAAATCCCGCATTGGTTTTGCTAAATAAAAAAGTGGTTACAGATAAACCAGTAACTTATTGATACTAAAAGTAATTATTGAGCTGGTGGACAGATTCGAACTGACGACCTGCTGATTACAAATCAGCGATGTATCGATGTCAATTAATCTCATAAGCCCCCAGTAAGTCTGCCTTAACTGGGGGCGTTTTCGATCCCTTCCTTGTTGTTGTCCCATATTGTGTCATACTTGTCCTTGTTAGCGCCCGATTAACATGGACAATAACGTGGACTAGTCTCAATTCTGAGTTAATTATGAAACGAAAACCATTTACTTTTACAGATAAAGCCATTTCTAATTTAGAACCTGATGACAAAGAGTATTCGATACCCGAATTAAAATTAGAACGACGTGGTGGCCGTTTTATCATCCGGGTTTTTGCAAACGGTATAAAATATTTTTACTTCAAATATTATTTTGAGAAAAAAGAGAAACTGCTTTCGATTGGGCAATACGGAAGAAAAGAACACGGGAAGATGACTTTGGCTGATGCTAGAAAAGTCTATGTCAATTATGGACAAATATTAGACAATAATGACGATCCAAAAGTAGTTATTGAAAAAGAGAAACTGGACGCCGAAGCCAAAATAAAAGAGGAAGAAGAGTTAAAACGTCAGGGTTCAATTGAGCAACTAGTTGAATTATTCTGTGCTCATTTGTCAAAAAAACGCAGTAAAAAATACGCTAACGAGACTAAACGCGCTTTGTACAACGACCTGTTCGCGGTGACCGGTAAAACCATAAACGCCAACGAAATTACAAAGAGTGATATATTAGAAGTATTAAAAAATATATCAAAACGGGGATCGACCATTATGGCGAATCGGATGCGTAGTTATCTATCGGCACTATTCGCTTACGGTTCAGATCATGATGATGATTATCATGAAAATTCCGGTATAAAATTTAACATTAATATAAACCCTGTCACTAGCATTAAAACACCAAATAAGGAAAAACCAGGAGAGAGATATCTATCAAAAGCAGAGATACCTATTTTCTGGGATTTGGTTACCCATAGTCAAATGAGTATATTTCGTAAAAATGCTTTAAAAATGATACTAATCTGTGGGCAGAGGATCGGCGAAACGTCCGGAATGTTATGGGCTGATGTTGATTTAGAAAATGAAAAATGGACGATTCAGCAATCAGATACTAAGAACAAATTCACTGCTCATATAGTACCACTACCCAAACTAGCTATTGATGTACTTAAGGATATGCCAAAGGTTCATAACAAATTTTGTTTATCCAGCAGAAAGTTTAAAAAGAGCTTTAAACGGCGAAGATTTTGCACAAGCTATTAACCGAGTGTTGGATAATAATGATATGGAAAAATTTATACCGCGAGACCTAAGACGAACGTGGAAAACTTTAGCGGGGTCTGCGGGTTTAACAAGTGATATTCGTAATAGGATTCAAAACCATGCTAGGTCAGATGTAGCCAGTATACATTATGATCGTTACGACTATTTAACCGAGAAGAAGGCGGCGATGGAGAAATGGAACAGATATCTTTCGAAGCTTATTAGCAGTTAGCCAAGGGGAGACCATTTAGATATGGTCTCACCCTGGCGATAGTGTTAATCGTTTGCTGCTGGGAGTCCTTCTAGGAAATCGTCAATATCTGACGTTCTCCACCCAACACAGCGGGTTGACAGTTTTACTAATTTTGGGAATTCCCCGACGGCCATGAGCCTGTACGCAGTCGATCTACTAATACCCGCGTACTCAGAAATTTCTTTGGGACGGATTATCATTTTACTACTAAATGACATAATGATCACCATCATTTATGTCCTTCTGCTGCCCTCCTTCTTGAACCATTCATATTTTCTGTCCCTACTAACAACGCCACTCCAGCAACGAACTGCGCGACCTGGAATGATAGCATGTTGTGTCAATAATAAGTCTTGTCCAATATGAAATGGCCCTGAAGAGGGGGGTAATTTCTAACGTGAAATGGCCCTGAAACCGAGAACAGATCATAAATTGAGGTTAACTTACGCTTCAGAAGTGTCAAGGAGATTCCTCCGCTACGCTACAAACTCCTCCTTGACACCTCTTCCGCTCCAGTTAAAAGGTTATTCATGATCTGTTCCCAATTTCAGGGCCATTTATAGATTGGAATAGACTATACGTCACTCACTGTTCCAAAAAGGTTTCCAATTTCGGAATTTTCGTAATATCTTTTTTTATATCAAGATGAAGTTTGATATCGCGAATACTATGTCTATAGGTTGATAAGTACATTGATCTCATAAAGCGACTCCCTGTCCATTGACGATTTTCTGCATCCGATAATGCTTTCTGCTTCAAGTTTATAATATTTCGAAAGTCGGCGACAGTGTTACGATTTATGCTGTTCCTAATTTCGCCAAATTCTTCAATCAATTTCTTGAGTTTTTCTCGATTTGATTCGATGCCCGAGCGAAAATAAAATGATTGATCTTCTGATTTGGTTACCTGCTGATGCAGTTGTAAAATTGTTTGAACAAGGGAAGATAGGTAATCATGATTCCCAGTGTGCGTTCTGATAGCATCTAAATTATTACGCATCATACTCACCATCTTCGATGCTCGCATAATGTGACCCAGCACAACACTCCATGAGAATTAATTTACCACTATTCGAATTGAATAGTGCGTATAAATGTTCATCAAACCAGCCATGTACTCTTAACAACACTGCCTGAATTTCTACAATCCCTTCGTCCGAGAGCAGACTGTGATACATAACATCAGATTTAGTATCCCATGTGTAATTTGTGCCAGACACTTCGAATCGCGTTGCATTATTAAACATCTTTTTAAAATTATTTAAATCACTCATCTCGTCTCTCCAGTGGAATATTAGAATCCTAAAACATAAAGCATTTCTTATGCCGTTTTTAAAGTATTAGAAGTTAGAAGTTAGAGGTAGGCGAATTAAAAGAGAAGAAGGTGAGAGTGTAGATCGTCCGTGATCCATGAAAGTCCTTTTTAACTATCAAAGTGTTCTAAGATTATGCATTTAGCACTGCAAATCTTAGAAATATTACAGCATATGTTGTGATAGTGATGGGTGTTTCTGCACCAGTTTAAAGTATCACTCCCAACACTATTTATAAAAATAATCAAACGGTAGTCATTGTTTCTGCGTCAAACCATTCCCAAGAAACGAATGATGGATTATCTGATGCTATACGATTTTTAATAGCGCGCACCGTCAGTGAGTACGCACGAGAGCACTCACTGATACTATCATAAACAGTGTCATCTACGACCACGCGGCGGCCATGCCTGCTTTTGTGAGGCTCAGACAAATACTTATAGTCAGCATTTTTTGGGTTTTTTAAGCGACTTAATATTGTGTGATAAGATATCTCAGTCTTAGTAGATGCGATTCTAATTGAATCGTATTCAAACCCCGCGATCAACACCCGGCGGTTAAATACATGAGGTATTATATTATTTTCCATTTTTAGAATCCAGATCATTTGTTATAACCATATTTATAACAAGTGTATAAATACATACATAAATCAAAACAATGGAGAGGAAAATGGACATAACAAAACTAATACATTCAATCAAAAATACTGACAATAACAAAGGCGTCACAACGATATCAACCGGTACGGTTGAATTATCTGACGTGGAAGTAGGGTTTTACGATGTTAAGGCGTTAAACCCTACTACTAAGATATCAATAGATTTCAAAATCAACGATGCGGAAACCTTATCTATGATAGTAATGTTTAATAGCAATTCTGTAGTACGTTCATTCGCAATATTTCAAAACGACCGCATAGGTCAAGCATGGTCTTATAATAATGACGTTAAAGATAAATTTCAAAAATTTGACGCAGATAAATATATTTTTGACGACGGTGACAACATCGTGACAGTCTATCAACTAATTACCACTTTCTTCGACGGTAGAGATTATCAATTCATTGAGTCAAAGTAGTATCTAATTGGTAAAAAAGGTCCAGATGGCGTCTTACCGCTAACTTGAGAAAAATAGAACAACTTTACGGCATTGTTATAAATAGATGTATAACAACAAAGGAGAATAATAATGAGATTTAAAATGAGTACAATCGCGAACTTTGTTGAATTATACAAAATGCATCAGAAGAACAACACTTGTGTTAGCCTCGTGTCGGACGGCGTCGTTTACACGACATCGGGTGACCGTGGTTTATACAACATGACATTTACAAAAAAAGGTTATCTATTGACAATGTAGATCAAAAATAATGACACCGTATCTTTGACTGTAATGTTTGACACAACCAACGTTGTTAGATCGTTTGTGATATTTAAAAACGATACGATAGTTCAAACCTGGTCTTATAATGAGACAGATAAATACGTGTGGGACGCAGACGACATCGTCACAGTTGATCAACTGATTACCCATACTTACGATACAACATGCAATTTCCGAGATATTTAATTTAAAATACCCAGTTGACGCATCTTATCTATCTGATTACGAATGATATGTTTTAATTCTGTATCGCTTAAATCCAGAAGTTTGCCAATTTCTTCATCATGATAGGCGGTATTATTAGGTGGGAGATGACTATGGTAATAATTAGAATAGTTAGTATCATCATTAGTCATCTACAAAATATAGCAGCGTTTCACAATTATACAAGCAATCACCCCAAAAATAGAACAACTTTTGTGGCAGTGTTATAAATAGTTATGAAAGCATAGAAAACTTTCAAACTCGTATTACCAGTACGAGCCAAAACAATATAAATGATAGTTAAAAACAATCAAATATTCTTAAATTAGAGACCTTGGAAGGCGTGCTGCTTCTTCAAAATTCTATCGCCGCTGGTAACGATCCCAAGCCGCGCCTTCCAAGGTTTTTATTCACAGGAAGTGAACATGAGAAAAACATTTGACGAAGTCCAACAACTACTAGCCGGTACGAATGTAGGTAAAACGCAAATTTACATTCACACAATAACTCTAAAAATAGAACAATCGAAAAGAGGTAAGCCATACAAATCTTACATAATTACATACACTACTCCTGTATCGGATAAAACTCTATCAAAACGATTTGTTTTGTTTTCAGCTGAGGGAAAAATTATAAACGAAGTTCTGATTGGGAAGATTTTTACGGACGAGAAATGGCTTGAACCTGGCATCAAAGCATCAGTTAGATACGGTACAAACGAGAAAGGTTACAAAATTTGGGAAGAATTAATTGAAGGAGAATAACAATGAGTAATAAATCAAAAGGGGTTGCGACAACAACCCCTAATAACGTCGTGATACCAATGTCAGACCGGTTATCAAATAATATATTAAAAACAAATGTGATGTCAAGACCATCTTCAATCATTGATGGTGATTATAACAATTGTGCATTAGGCACATCCGTATTTATAAATTCGGACGTAGAAAGATACAACATTGTGGAAGGTACTTACACGCTTGAGCATGTTATAGAACCAATGCAATTGACAATATGGTTATATGAGCCGAACGGTTTAATCGTTACTGCGGATATCGGTCAAAACCCGGCGGACAAATTAGAAATGTTGATGGGGAATTCATGATGGATAAATGGATTTACGACCTCGAAACATACCAGAATTATTTTATAGCTGGATTCAAAAGTGTAGACGTTGACGAATTTGTGTATTTTGAATCAAATCAGTTACCGGCGCTAGTCGATTTTGTTGATGATGACAAAGTATTGATAGGATTCAATAATAGGAAATTTGACGATCCTATTCTAAAAGCAATAATTAACAATATTGTAAAATCAGATTTAAAAATACATCAGCTCGCAAATGCGATAATTAATAGTGATGATAAATTCGGTAATTCAAATATCTCAAAACTGACTTATAACCAATCTACACCTTTTACATCTTGTGATTTGATGGAAATTCGGCAGACTAACGGCTCTTTGAAAATCGAAGAAATTCGTTTAAAACTACCACACATACAAGACCTTCCATACGAGCCAACAGTAGAACTCACTGACGATCAAAAGTTTGAGGTGAAGCAATATCTACGTAACGATTTATTAGCAACAGAAGCGTTGTTTAATGCTAACACAAACACGTATAACGTTCGTGCCGAATTGGAAAACCGATATTCAAAACTTAATAGCGCATCGTATCAGCTTTCTGATTCGAAAATTACTGAAAAAGTTTTTGGTATTGAATATGAAAGGTTAACCGGGATACCAAAATACAATTTAACCCCACCCGCCATCAATACATTTGATCCACATAAAATTATCGAATCTGATGTTGTATTCAAAACACCAGAGAACATTGAAGCGTTCGAGAAACTGAAAGCAATTATGACTTTTAAATTCGAGGCGAGGGAGGAGGTAAAGCGAGTTTTTGATGGGATTACATTTTACGCGGGTGGTCATCCAATAGAACTTGGCATCGGAGGATTACATACAATCATTCATGCCGGTTCCTACGAAGGTAACCTTGTTGACATCGACGTTGGATCATACTATCCAAATCTATTACGCAAATATGGTCGGTCCCCAAGACACTTACGGTCAGACTGGTTAGAAATACTTAATGATATGACCGACACTCGATTAGACGCTAAGCATTCTGGGGATAAATCAACAGCAGACGTGCTAAAAATCATAATCAACTCTGCATTTGGTAAGTTAATGGATGACTATTCAGCGTTTAGGGACATGGAACTTGGATTACGGGTGACAATCAACGGACAACTCTATCTAATTATGCTCATGGAAGCCCTGGGGATGTTAGGTGTTGAAATCATCTCAGGTAATACAGATGGTATTCTAGTTTGCGAAGACAACAACATGCGTCTAATTAAAGCAGTTGTTGACAAATGGTGTGCTACGTTTGCACTGTCAATGGATTACAACCATTATGACAAATGTGTTTGTAACAATGTAAACGATTATGCCGTCGCTAAAGATGGTAAATGGGTAAAACGAAAAGGTTCGTTCTTCAATGCCTCTTCCGTATCGGTGCCTGGGATTATAAAAGACGCTATTTTGCATCATTTTGAAAGCGGAGAACTAGTTGATGATTATATTAAACAATGCGATGATATTCACAAATTTGTTTACGGTAAACAAGTAAATGTTAAAGACGTAAAAGTCTTCCACGGCGAAACACTAACCCAGAAGACCAATAGGTTTTATAAGTCAACCACAGGTAAAAATCTTTACTACATCAAAGACGATAAAAAACACATCGTAGCAGACGGAACCTCTGTCACGGTTTGTAACAATCTTAACGATACATTCCCGGCAGACATAGATTACGAATATTACATAAGTGTGGCCAATGAAAAGATTCGCAGCATTAAAATCGGCAAAGCCGCGTCAGGATCAACTAAAGAAGTCCTTCAAAAATCGTTTAAGAAATTCCAAAGTCGTGGGTTTGTTGTAACACCAAAAGGAACCGTTAAAAAGCCAAAAAAGAATATCCCGGAAACTTATAATGAGGCCGTTGTTAACTATTGGCGCGAAGCTGTATACGATGAAGTAGATTTTGAGGACTACACGGGCTTAGGTGCTTACACAGGAGCCGAATATGGAATACTTGCAGTAGATGTTGACTATCCAGATAAAGCCACTGAGAAGGGCTTATACGAGCGATTAAATAAAAACACATGTGTCCAATGGCACGGCGACAGAAAACCAGAAGATGTGTTGGCAGGTAAGTCCAAAGGTACTCTCATCTATAAATGTAGTAAAGACTTGTACAATACTACAGGTGCAAAGTTTTTAGAAGAATTTGGATTTTAAATTCTTTACGGGAAAAAAGTGTTGCAACTTATGGGAGCACATCAGTCAGGCGAACTTTATCACGTTGCAGGATCGTTAACACCGTTGCCAAAAAAACTTAAAAAATACTTGGATGGTATATTTGCATCATCTGAGTATTTGGATGATATTTACGACGGGGATGACGATGTTATTATGCTACCGAATGGTGATGCTGCTGATAAATTACATGTTATTCGAAACCTGATAAATGGTAATCCGAAATACATTGATAAAGGTATACAGTATGAATTAAAAGACAAAACCTGGGAACACTGTCATCCATCATATGAATATGTGCTAACCGGTTTGTGCCCAGGACATGCGAATCATTCTAATGTTGGTTCGGAAGATGGAACAATTTTTATCAATGGCCAGAATAAAATAGTTATCCATTGTCATCATAACAGTTGCGATCACGAACGGTGGGAGTTGAAACAATGGTTATACAAACATACAGAAGAAGTCAATGTTGTTGAACCGGAGCAGTATCGGAAGGATTTTACCGATGAAGATGCGGAGGAACACTCTGAAATATTACCACTGTTAACAGATAACCAAAATGATCTATTAATAAAAGCTTTTACCGGAGCAGGTAAAACATATGCTATCACAAAATATGTTGTAACATCAGAGGATAGAATTTTTATAATAGTCTAATCAAAAGATCAAATGACTCAGTTAGGTCAACGAATATACGAAATGTATGGTTCGGGAATTAGTAAAATTGGAGTACATCTGATTGAGTCGAAGGAAGAAATTAAGATCGGAAACGATTATAGCAAAAGCGCCGTACCCAAAGACGCAAGGGTTGTGATTACCCATAAAGTTCTATGCTCAAGAAAAGGGGACAGCAACACATCCTACGCTGTTATGAAATTTGTTGATAAGAATACTGTGGTAATAGTTGATGAAGTTGATGAAGTTGATGACTATATCAGACAACAAACCAAAACTATAACACTTAATGGTAGATTTGTTTATAAAGGTAAAGGTAATAAGTCTACCGGCATGCATCAAGATGAATGTCCAGCTAATAATATGTCAGGGAAATGCGAAACATGTATTTTTAAAAAATCAGCACACTCCTATGGTTATAATTACCATCAAGTGTTGGAACTATCGAAACGTACTAAAATATCGGATGGTGATAATTATAAAGAGTTAACAATACATGGTATTGATGGTAAATCGACAGGTGGTTTTCAAATCGGTACTTACAACATCACGTCTTATGAGCAGCAAGATTCATTAAATTCGCCAGACTATGATGGTAAAGAAGAAGACTGTGATTTTGAAACATACACAAAAGATTTGTTCGAATCATCATTCCGACCGACGAAATTTGTTAGTCACCCAACGTCATATGGTACCCCAATATCCAGAGAGTCGGTTATCAATGGTTAAGAGGGTGATAGTAGAATCTCATTCCCCAGTTTTACTTGTAATGTAGATCGATACGTTTTTACAGATCGTAAACCTCTTAAAATTCTGTCAAAAGGTAAACGTTTCATAGGGCTCAGTGCGACAATAACTCAAAATCAAGAATTATACTTGAGCGAGTGGATAAACTTTAAACGGGTTGATATCAAAACTAAAGAAGATAGGATGATGGATACCATCGTTGTATGTGGAACAAATAGCCGTATAGATAATTCAGCTTGGCTGGAGAAACCATTCGGTGATAAAAAAGTGTTTCAGGTCAAACCAAAACACGTAAAAGCGGCACAACAATTATCAGCTTTAAAAAAACGTGAAGACAAAGTAATCCTATTGAAGAATTCGGACGAAGGGTACGAAATCTTCACCAATGGTGATAAACCAGGAGAAGTTCAACATTGTATCACCTATGCCTTTTCTACCCTTGCCAGAGGTATTGATTTTCCGCAATTTGATATAGCAGCGGTATCTTGCAACATTTTTAAGCCAACCTGTGCATACAATGCTGTCAGCGAAAATCAGATAGAACAAGACATTTACGAAGAACGGGTTAATACAGTCATCCAAAGCGCCGGTAGAGTCCTCAGAGGTGAGAAAAAGGATAAGGCAATAGTTTTGGACAACCTCTCGTGCGAAGCAGAGTTTAACGCGATATGTTCGGAAATGCAGAAGATAAGCAAGAAGCCGGTGATTTCGTATTATCATCAAAAATGGCAATCCATTGATTACTATATGCAGAATTCAAATGCCATTATACAGACGTGTTCGACTGATAATGTGGTGGTCAATTTTGAAGACTACTGTAATATGATAAAACAGTTAATGAAAGGAAGCACTGTGGCTGAAGTCAAAAAAACGATAGGGTATTATAAGCGTCTTAAACAAACATTGACTAATGAACAGTATGAAAGGATCGGCAAGATTTTTGGAGTGACGAACAATGTTAAATTTATACTAGTTCGTTCTGGTTTCAAACTAAGAAGATATTTCGAAAAGTATCATCACCCAATGGATAAGATTACGGTTAAAAATTTAAAAGAGGGCAAACTGGGAGTTGAAGGATTGAAATATGCGGGTGAGAAAATGACGTTCCGAGAAGAATACAAAGTCCCAAAATTGTTAAAATTAATGAAGCAAAAAGTGGCTGAAATCAAACGTTTTCGGAACACCTAAAAATACAAAAACTTCAATAAAAACAACCAGGGTCCCTAAAATTAATTTTACGGCAACTTTGTGTTTTGGAAATAAATTAGGAACCAATATTTGGAACACCCCCCTTGGTGGGGTTAGTCAGATGTGTTAACTGCCACTTACCCCTTTTTTGCCAATTCGATACCTATCCAATTGCGGTTCAGTTCGTTCGCGACTATTCCGGTTGTACCGCTCCCAAAAACGGATCGAGAACTATCCCTGGGCTTTTTACACTCAACGCATACGAACTCTGGCCACCCTGTTAATATCTGCGACGAATTTGTAATAGCCGTGTAGATCATGAGCATCTGTATGACCCGATGTCTAAGCATACTTCATAGCACTTAAAATATTTTTTGCAATTTCGGAAACCACCGGCACTGCAACACTGTTGCCGATTTGACGATAGCCGGGTGTTCGTATTTTCGGAATTTTGAAACTGTCGGGGAATCCTTGGAGTCTTGCGTATTCTCTGATTGTCAAAAATCTAACATTGAGAGAATTGATACCATCGTGATAATGATCGATTATAATATTACGATATCTACCCATGGAATTAGCTGTTAAAGTCCTGGCGACTTCTGTGTCTGGATTGAGAATTTTATAACCGAAGCCTTCCCCATTTTCTTTATGATATTTCTGCCGGTGCAAATAGGAAATCCATGATTTATAGGACGGATAAAATCTTTTATCCGGTTGAGGTTCGAGCGAATCTCTCACAGTCGATTTAAGAGTCTTCGCCATAGGAAATGTAAGTGGTAGGCATTCTAAAACAAACAATGTAGAACCGCCGCCTAGACTGTGGTAATTCATATTCTGAGGCATCTAACACTTGGTGATAGCAGGACGACTGGAAACCCGGTTAATGACTTCAACTTGGCCAATTTACGTAAGTAGAATGCTGTTCATTTTTGCGATCAGGCACACTCAGCATTCACCATGGTCATTCAATCAAAATCCGACGTTCTCAGAAGCCCCTCACTGGACGTTTGTAAGGTTGGTAATAAGGGCAAGGGGTAGAATCAGGTCGAATGGTGGGATGCTGTGACCGGGTGAACCATGAATTTGGGGGTCGGGGTGAATGCTGTGAAAGCGTTTTAATCATCTGCGATATTTTATGATCTAAACGCTGGGAAAGCATTTTACCAATGGCCAATACTGGCCGATGATATTCTAAAAGTGTTGAAGAAGGTGAGAGAGGGATAGGGGCAGAATTGCCCCACCCTTTGGAAGTTGATTTAGCAGTCGTCGTCTCTAGCATCTAAATTAAACAGTGTTGATTTTTCGCCAGTCCGTTTCATTTACTCAAGCCACCCCGGATCGTATAACACACGTGCTGCGTCATACTCCATACATTTAAGATCACATATAATCTCATTTGCCTCGTGTGATTTCTCCTCATCCTCTTCATTCTCTCGAATTGCAAACAAATCATTATATGACTCGTCAAAAACACACATAATGTTTCTTATTGTGTCAGCGTCAGTAATGTTTTGTCGTTTTATATCTGACATTTGAGCTGCTAAATCAGTACGCGCTCGATTGATATATTCGTCGTGAATGGTATTCGCTACTTCTAAATTTTTCATTTTATTTCTCATGTAATTTAGTTAATAATTCCCGGTACCCAACATCATTGCTGAATCCCAGACATAAAAAAAGCGCTTAGATTGTGCCCCCGGTCGAAACCGAAACTACTTGCAACAGTAGAGAGATTGAGCACAACATAAGCGCTTGCTTAGATTACTTATATTTTTAATTATTAATCTCTTTTAATAGCCACCAGTTGCATTAGGGCGTCAATCTTGTAATTAATTTTCATCGAATACAACCTATTGGTCCGCACAAAATAATTTACTTTTTATAATCATAAAAACGATTTATCGCGTTGATATTAAACGATAAATAATTTTTGAAGTGTCAGTATTTCTAACACTAGTGTATTGTATCATAGATACTAGTATGTGTCAAGCGACAATTAGTATCTATGAGTGATTTTTAGATAATACATAGCCAGCCTATTTTTAATATAGGCGCAGGTTTCTATTTTTTATAAATACTCATAACGGCGGAACGGCAAACACACGATCAACCCCCTATCATTCCAAGGATTAATAACAATGCAGAGAGTTTTGAATTATGCGGTGGCGGCGAAATCAAAAAGGTTTGGAGTATTAGGTATTGGCGAATCGGTATTCGATCCAGCATAGATAAAAAAATTAAACCCAGGTTCCGCGCCGTCCGCAATGCTGACCGGGCAATATTTACGTAGTTTTCTTGCCATTTCTTATGGAGTGGTTGTTATTGTCGAATGACCGCTTTCAAGAAGTTCAGACGAATGTTTAGACCGTGGTCAAACCGGTCATTCAGTTATAATGTTAGTGATTATGAATCACAAAAGAATTTTGATTGTTGGTGCGGGTCCAGCAGGACTAACTACCGCTCTGATAATGGCTCGCAATGGTATTTTGCCGCAGGTGATAGATAAGGCTGATGGGCCAAATCAATTAAGCCGTGCCGTTGGTATTTTCCCAAAGACTTTGAAGCAGTTACCAAAGGAACTCGCTGACAGACTGACTACATATTCCGAAGTATTTAAGAAGGTTCGATTTCATACGAACTCTGGTGTGATGCTTGAACTAATATTTCCAGAAGGCGAATACGAACAGCCGTGTGGATATCCTCAGAGTAAAACTGAGGAAATTTTAAGAAACGATTTCGAACAACATGGCGGATATGTCGAGTACGGTGTCGAGTTTCAAAGACTTATTCAAAATAATAGTGAAATTTGGGTTGAGTTAAATGATGAGAGAAAAAATTACGACTATGTGATCGGCACGGACGGCGTGCATTCAAAGGTACGAGAATCGATCAGACAGGAACATAAAGGATTCACACTAAAAGAAAAGTGGTCAATCGCAGACTTCAATGCAAATGGTTTAGACCATAACCTCAATATCTGGTTATTGGCCGGTGGAAACTTTGCTGGCTACATACCGATCGGGCCTGATAGATATAGACTGTTAGCTAGCACAGAAGACGCACTTGCGACTATTCCACGGAAAATTGATGTCATTAAGATCAACAAAGAAAGTACGTTTAATGTTGATGTTCGAAGAGTTGATAAATTTAACGTCTGGAATGTGTTCTTAGCGGGTGATGCGGCACATGTTCATACACCACTAGGCGGTCGCGGAATGAACTTGGCAATGCAAGACGCAGTAGAACTCGCCGGACGATTTATTACCAATGATTTTGAAGGCTACTCAGAGTCGAGACATAAGCAAGCTGTTGCAATCGCCTATTTTACTGAGCGACTCCGGTTCTTTTTCTCCTCGAAGAATTGGTTTGTGGTCGCTTTTAGAAATACATTATTAAGAGTAATTAACAACACAACATTTATAAAAAGAAGAGCGGCAAAATCATTTGTAGAGATATGAAATGGCCGACTCCTGCCAATCAACCTTATTTCCCTACTGACCGCTTTCGGGTTATTTCCGGACAGTTCAGAAATATAGATGAATGTCCGGACCATACTCATTCCGGACATTCAGATCAGTTAAGCTGTAATTTTCAAATACTTTTTATACAACGAATCCTTATCTTCGATATGGTTAGAATCCTTTATGATGCATTCGACCGGGCAGACTACCATACATTGAGGAGTGTCAAAATGACCTACACATTCGGTACATAGAGTTGGACTGATTTGATAGATTTCTTCCCCTTGAGTAATTGCTTGATTAGGGCATTCCGGTTCACAAACGTCACAATTAATACATTCATCGGTGATCAATAATGCCATGGTTTCTACTCTAACGCATTGAGTTGAATTTTTTGACTAATGCAGTTTGCACGAGTTCCGGAACAAAACTGGAAACATCACCCCCAACTGCGCAATTTCTCTGACAATGCTGGAAGAAATGAAGGTGTATTGCTCTGCGGGTGTCAAAAATATTGTTTCCAATTCCGGTCCCTACGAATATTCAGGAATGGCATAATCTCGCAGTCAAGCATGCACATTCAGACGACTGGCAATCCTATTTTTCGCTTTTTGAGACATGTAAGTTATTGTTTTTCTGTTCGATGGTTTTGGAAAAACCGACTTTTCGACCACGCCTCAAGTAGCCAGGCGAAGGCTTACTCGGTGGATTCTAATTTCTTGCGTTGCCGCCGCGCCTCGATAAATGACTTGATGCCCAGCGCCACGAACACGGCACATGAGATTGCCATGATCGATTGAACGACAACTGCTAAGGGACGGGCGACATCGCCGCCAGCCATTAAAGTAAACAGTTTCGGTAGGCCACTCACCGAGCCTAAAAACCCGAGGAGCGCCAGGGCAACTGCGCCATGCATGGCGTGCTTTTGCCACTTCTCCTGCAACATAGCAATGCCCAGCAGGCTAATGGGCAACCCAAAGAAAGCCGGAATCAGGGCGGTGATACTCTTCGTGCCGGAACCGAAATAGGCGCCAACGCCCACCAGAATCAATAAAACGCCAAGTACTATTGTGGTTTTTGCCATCGTCATAACATTCCTACTTTGTTTGGTTTAAGACAAACTTTTAATTTACACGAACTACATGTTGTGTTTCTTGTTTTATTATTTGAAAAATTAGTCCCGAAAAAGTTGATAATTACAGTTCTTGCGATTTTTGTTTACCGGTAATTTACTCTTCTACGAGCTTTTGAACAATAGCAGGGGGATAACTTGGTAGACTCTTATACCATTGCGTGACGGGGTGAGGATGAGGCTCCCTACGCTGCTCGATCAACTAATAGACTTATGATGTGCGACTTCTCCTGGCCGACTTCCGCCAGTCGGCCTGAATTCTCGAACGTCCGCTATCTGACCATTACCAGCCCGATCAAAGCTTTAGATGAATGTGATGAGAGCCTTTTTCATTTGTGGCTATACTTTCAGAATTTCGAATCTTCCTAGAGCATAAATGTCAGACGCACCCAAAACCCGCCCAAAGCGGGTATTTACCGCAGAACATAGACGAAATATGTCTGAGGCAAAAAAGGGTATCCCCCTGTCCGAGGAACATAGACTGGCGGTCTCTAAAGCCCAGAAAGGCAGAATATTTTCTGAGGAACACAAACAAAAGCTGTCTGAGTCTAAGAAGGGTAAAACCCTAGAACCCCGGTCAAAAAAAACAATTAAAAAGATATCGGAAACGAAAAGCGGAGTTCCTAAGCCGGATTTAACGTGCCCTCATTGTCTAAAGGTTGGCGGAGGCGGCTTTATGTATTATTGGCATTTTGAGAATTGTAAATATAATCCATCACGATTTACCCAAAAGTAGAATGATCCCGCCCCAAAGCTGTCATGGGGGTTATTTAACAAAATACACTATATCTACGTCTTGAACTTGTTGGAAATTGGGCATGGCTTACCCTTGAATAGCAGGGTTTTAGCGCTTTCAAAAAAACAATGCCAAACACCGCTCGATACTAAAACTACTGTGAATTTCCCAATTCGGGGGACTATTTGTGTTTTTTTGCAGCAACACCCCAACACGAATGACCGGTTTCCATCCAGGAGAGGCCCGTCGGGAAGTTCAGACGAACGTCCGCTTGATACTCAAAGCGGTCATTCAGAAGCTTGCTTTCTGGAACTGGATTAACGTTTAATCTCACCCACCGACTTAGGAGGGCAGGTGGAGTACCGTGTTAGGAATTAACGTCTCCAAATATAAGTGTCTTTCGGAAGTCCATCACGAATGGCAAGATTCCGAATTACTGTAGCCTCAGACTTCGAAATATAAGAGCCAATTAAAACCGAGTAATAACCTCCCCAGATGAATGCGTCGCCTACCTCGACGTTCCATCCTTTGCTCGCTAGTCTTGATGCTTGTGCTACCGCAGCTGCTTTATTCTTGTGAGAACCAGCGATAACAAACCAGCCATTATCAAGGTTCCCCGTTAGTCCATACCAAAATCTAGTTAACACACTTACGTTACTAAGCTTCCCCTTGGGAACTGTGTCTTTAGCATATACATTCGCAACTCGGCAGTCGTGAGTTAACAGCGAGAAAAGCGGGGCAAAACTACCCTCTCCATCGTAGTATGTTTGATGAAAAATTTTGAAGATCGCAGAGAATTAGAGCATAGAACGCCTCATTCAGTTTAATCGTCATCTATTTCATCGGAAACAGCCATCAAGCGGGCACGGATCTGTTGAATCATGCCATTTTCCTCAAGTCGAAAGAATTGTTTGAGGAACAATGGCGCTAAAATTTGCTTGACGGTTTTCTCCGATGGCAAATCACGCGATTGAGTGCGAAGATAAAGCGAGTGCTCAGACCAAATCGTATCTTGATACTGGAGCGCAATCAATTGCATTAACCCCAAGGCAATGGAGGCACAGAGCACGAAGATTTCATAGGCTCGCCAGCACGCTTGAACGGTATGAATATCCTGGGGCTGTGGGGCTTTGAGAAGACGATTGGAAAAGGGGCGTCTAGAATGTTTTGGCAATTTTTTAGTCCAAAAACGAAATTTAAAGGCGCCGATCACATGCTTTAACATCGCGAACATGATTTCAATGCGGGTTCTAGCACAATACAGTTCAACGGCATCAATGGCTGACAGCGTTAAATCGGAACTCATTAGAACCATTGGGCCTTTTGAGGTGACGGCGAGAATAAATAACACCTGATCAGCGATGGGCCGCCATAACAGTGTAAGCGTCATAACCCGGATGGATTCGGTTTTACCGTAGACTTGACAGGTCACCGTCTCAAACAAATGAAGGTGGTCGAAGCATTCTCTTAAACACACTTTCTCGCATAGAGCGGCTGAGGTCCGGGTCGAGAGGCGGGTTTCGGTGGCGCGGGGAAATAACCCACATAGTTATTCTTGGCTTTGACCAGCACCTCAACCCACCGCGCCTGATGCTGGATTGAATAATAGTGGCAAGCTCGAAATACGCCCCCGGTTGAAAAAAAGGCATCCAACACCAAATAACACAGACAGTGATTCGTCACCGCAAAATGAATCGCCATGGCCACCAAGCGGTCGGTGAGCTTGATCCGACATGGATTATCGCGCTCGTCGTTCAACCCTAAATGAGCCCATCCCTGATGAATTTGAAGCTGCAAAGGACAACAAAAACAAGCGGATAACGACCCGATCAAGATGCCAATGCTGCCCCAACATTGGGCCCGAAAATAGCCGGGTTTCGTTTGCGTCTCCGATGACTCGTGCATCGATACCACGCCGGGCATCTTGCGTCCATCTTTGATCACCGCGGTATGGTCACCCAGAAGTATCGCTCGTCCAGCTACTTCAACGGATTTTCCTTGGCGATTCACAAAATCTTGCCAAGCATCGAGCAACGCCCCATAGACATACGCTTTGGATCTAAAAAAACGGAGCAAGCGGTAATAACCAAGTTCATCTAATAGCCAGAAACGACACAACGACGTCACGCCGATCATTTCTCCTGCCCCCATAAATCCAATCACAATGGCGCAGAACAACAACCAAGTACTCGATCTGGAAAAAACGCTTTGAAAGCTTTCTAAACTCTGAGAAATATACTGTTGCACGGGGTCTCCTCCTTCCATCTGTACTTCTACAAAAAAAAGAAGGATCCGTGTTTTTTTAGCAAATGTCTAGTCGTAATTATCGATTTCTATTTTCTACACTACTCATCTTTTATGAACACCAGTGGGCAATCTTAAAGCGCAGAGCTATCAATGGGTGATAAGACTTTCTTCCGTTGGTCGAGGTGACACATCGAAAAAATGAATTCAGGGCCTGAATAGTTACGTCAAATCGGATAGAACTCGTGACTGACGAGATTCGCAATAAGGAAACAAAAATTAATTGTCGAATCCACAGTCGACACTAGACCAGGGTTGATGTCTTTAGCTTGAAGTTGTTGTATCTGATCGCGGGCAATTAGAAGTTCTTTGTTTGCGTCTTTTAGTTTTGATCCAGATTGGATGCCTACTATCAACGCGGGTGCCATGATTCCAAGCTGAAATGCCTTTAGAATATTTAACTCTTGATTGACCCGCACAACGATGGCACCAAGCGTCATTAAGATAATGGCCTTGACGCAATACCCAAGAAATACAATCGGATCAAAATCTTTAATCAGAGATGCAGGATCAATAGTCAACGTTTCGGTGAGCACAGTTACGGCCCCGGCGATCGCCCCCCAAGCCATTGCTTCTTTCTGACCTGCCATCATTATCGCTCTATTCCAATTAAGTTATTCCAGTTTCTGGATATCTTGACACCATTCATTGATCGTTGACAACAATAGAGTTGGTTTCTAGCTATTTTCTAGGAGGATAACACGACAATTACGCATGATATACGGCACCAGCATAGCGCCAGTTGATAGCTATACCCGAGGATTGATAACCAACTCAACGAATGACCGCACCTGGCCGAAGGCGGGAATTCGACGGGATTTTCTGAATGGCTGCTTCGAAGCAATTACCAGCCGGTCGAGAAATTTAAGCGAATGTCTTTACCATACTCATTGCGGTCATTAAAATATTCTAAACGGAAGGCAATTGCCAACTCACTCTGGACACTGGAGAAGAAACAAAATTATCTTTGGATACTGACACTTTAGGTTGCAAACGAGAAGGTGGTACGATCATTGATCTGCGCAAAGCCACGCGAACTTGAACCCCCTTAAAAAGAATATAGGTTGGGATTACGATTAATTAAGTGGGGGTGAAATTTAATTTTCCCTAGAAGGGGTATATGCTTCCTTCATGCATATCACTATTTCAAACATCTTCCTGGCTATCATTGTAATGGTTAGCGCGACAACGATATTGGCTTCACCACCCCAATCTTTTTCGCAGGCAAAGAAAGTCATTAATAAGATTTTTCAAGGTCACCAGACCACCTTTTACTGTGGCTGTAATTACAGTAAGGTTGACGGCAAACTTCGCGTGGAACTTTGTTTCCTGTGGCTACCAGGTTCGTAAAAATGAAAATCGAGCTAAGCGGGTGGAATGGGAACATGTGGTGCCCGCATGGTGGTTGGGTCATCAGCTACAGTGTTGGCAAGATGGGGGCAGGCCGAATTGCCGGAAGACTGATAAAACGTTTCGATTAGCTGAAGCGGACGTCAGAAATTTGGTTCCCGCTATTGGGGAGGTAAATGGTGATCGCTCGAACTTTCGTTTTGGCATGCTTGAAGGTGAAGCAAAGCAATATAGCAAATGCGACTTTGAGGTTGATTGTAAAGCGAGGGTTGCTGAGCCCCGTCCTGAAGTGCGTGGCGACATTGCTCGTACCTACATTTATATGGCTGATAAATATAAGATCAGGCTTAGCATGCAGCAGCGCAGATTATTTGATACTTGGAGCAAGCAAGACCCTATAGATTCTTGGGAGCGCGAATAAATTTCCAAATAGTCACATCCGAAGATCGTCTAGAAACTCAGTTGCCGGGTCGATGCTCGTCACCAACAGGTAATCCCGTGCGCGGGTACAGGTAACGTACAATAGGTGGCGTTCTGTGTTATAGACCTCTTCTAAATCCGAGTCGTCAACCACTGTCTCAATCCGTTCCTGCAAGGGAATGACTTCATCGTCACAGGCCATTACCACCACTGCGCTAAATTCCAGGCCCTTGGCGAGATGCATGGTACTGATCGAAACGTATCCGCTGGCCATCTCAAGGTTCTCGTTGAGTACTTCGAAAGGTAGCCCGGCATCCTCGACCGCGTCACGAGCACGATTGATTTCGTTTTCAGAACGAACGCATACACCGATTTCGTGGGGTAGCAACCCTTCACGGCTTCTATCCAACAACCATTCACTAACCGTTTTGCATTCTTCTTCGACACTATCCAGAATCTGAATGTCCGGAGTCGGTCCGTTGAATACTGAAATGGTGCTACACCGTCCTTCGGTATTACCATCTACGTCAGATACTTCTGGCCCCAGCAATTTATCAGCCTGCATTCTGATCTGGTGTGAAGTTCGATAATTGATGTGGAGGGTGCGGGAACGACCGTGAATTTCCACGCCAAGTGATTTCCAGGAAAAGGGTTGTTGAAATATTCTTTGGCCTAAATCACCGGCAAAGAAGAGGCTATTTGGACGTTGACCTCCAAGAGCCGCGAGAAATCTCAACTGAGGAACACTAACATCTTGTGCTTCATCGACGATGGCAAAGTCAAAAGGTGGGCATTTCCGCTCCGCAATCTGATCGGATAATTGACTAAATAGGCCCGGATAAGTCATTAAACTTCGGTCCACCAGTTGTGAGCGGACACGATCAAAAATCGACCAAAGCACCGCGCGTTGAGGCTCTGGAAGGCGCGTCTTTCGACCTAACCGTTTGACGTCGCGATATGCTTCCCAGGTATCCAATTGCCATGCATCCACTACCTCTTTCCATTCCGTCGCCAAAAATCGCTGGCTGAACTTATGTCCACCTACTTCTCCGGCTGCTTCTGCCAAAAGTTGTCGTATTATTTCACTGGATACGATGTTGAGAGAGCCAAAGTGCAATTCATAGAGCCGGTGGCCAATGGCATTGATAGCATGGACTTCCAATCGTTCGCCAATACGCTGTTCGTTGCTGATTAATCGCCTCAATTTGGTTCTCAGTGCATTAGCCAGAATGTCGGAAAAAGTCGTAAGCAAAACTCTCGCATCGGGGTAATTACGTGCAAGAAAGACGGCCCGATGCAAGGCAACGATTGTTTTACCCGTGCCCGCCGAACCCGAAACCCGCGCTGGTCCGTTGTAGTCCTTTTCCACCCACTGACGCTGCGCCGTATGAAGGAAAATGGTCCATTTCTCCCAGGGGTATTCCAGAGCACGCTCAAGTTCTTTGACATTTTTCATCACCCGGAAGTGGCGCTGTGCATCGGGATGTTCAAATGGATCAGCGCTTACATTTACGGGTTGAGCAATCTGCGGAGTACCACCCGTCGCCAATTCCAGAAGTGCTTCCGCTGCCTCACTTGGCAAATGCTCGGCCAATTCCAGCACGCTGTCTTCATCGGCCCTAAGTACATCATCCAACCATTCGGTTGGCACACCATAACTCAATAAATCGTTATCGGATATATCCGCGAATAGCAGTGGTTTCGATGGCGCTGGTTGTTCTGCTTCGACATACTTCGGGACGATAATTTCCCTGACCATCTCCCGCACTTCTACTATCTGCGCCGCCCCGGTCTTCGGATGGTTTTCCAGCTTGCGGCGTTCCGCCCAATGGTAAGCGGGGTCGTGGTGGTCGACATAACAAAGCAATAAACTCTTGTCCGTCTGGTGTACGATCAACCGAATATCTCGACTGACTCGTACTGACCAGAAATTAGGGTCTTTTGCCCGATCGAGCTTGTGAAAACTCATTCCAGGATTGGTTGGGTTTAGTTGCAGATCGAACGCGGTGGTTTTTACCGCTTTCTGCTCGTCACTAGTGAGTTTGGTGAGGCTATCAGTGAAGGTATCGGCAATTCGGAATTCCATCAGGCTTTTGCTTTTGGTTGTTGAATTGCGGCGACAACTGACCTGCCATCGGTTAGAACTGCCTCAACCAGCGTTTTCATGTGTGCAGTTGTTTCAGCATGAGCACCAATGTATCCAGCTCGGATCAATTCCAGAAACGGACCTTGTCTCAGATAGCGTCCGGCTAAACTCTTGTAACTTATACGTACACCATTCTTGGGTCCCTTGAATTTTGGGTCATTACAGATTTTTTCAAAATGGTCAATAGGGGTGATTATACCGCCATTGCTAATCAATCCATTTCGTTTAACAAACTTCAAAAAGAACACTGCTGGATTCATACGATATTCATGTGGTTTCGGCGACTGGTTTACTGCAAACGTTTTCATCCGGCCAATTTCATCATCAAGCTTTTGATTAGGTCGGTATATCCAGTCAGTGTCTTTATTATCGTTTTGCACTGGTTCCAGCATCTTGTACTGGAGCATAACGATGTTTTCCTTGGTAATATTTAAGTAGATTAGATCAACGCCAAAACAATGCTCAAGCGAACGCCGGTTAGCTGTAAATACCTCCAGCTGGTCCACCCCTTGAACAAACAACGCACGCCCGGTAATGTCGCTTTGTACAAGGTCATATCCTGGAATTTGTCGGGCATCATGCTCAATCACTGAGTCTTCCATAATGCTGATTCTTGCAAGAGCAGATTCACGTCCAGCTACCAGCTCTAGAGAAAGAGCCTGATCATGCGAGGTTAGACCAAATGCCTTGAGTGCAGAAAGTACCGCATCTTTTTGCAATGCTGGAATTCCTTTAAACCGTCTAGGTGAAGATAGTGACTCGGAAACAGTCCGCATGCCACCGTGGTTGCTTTCAATTGATGCAAGTTTGCTACTAAGTTTGGGTGAGAGTTTAACTCCTTACATTAAGCCACCGGCTCTGCCGGTGCGATGCAAATAGGCTCTGCCGTTCCAGCGTAAAGATTTGTTAAATTCACTTGGTCATCCGTCAAGGTAATAAGAAGAATTGGATCACGCATGGTGTGGGCAGCTTCAGGCCTTCCAACATAGTATGTGAACGTGCAAAGGTGAATTCGTTGAAACCACGCCGAGAATTACTCAACGACTCCCTCTCGGTGCCATTAAACCGCAATACGACAATCGGATTTTCTTCAACCAGGTGTTTCAGTCTATCCAGCCAAGGCGACTCCATTATGCCACCCTAAACACCTTCATCACTTCGTCACCCAAGTGATTAATCACTTTCACCGCGATCCGACCCGACTCAGGTTTCTTGAAAGATCGCGAGGTATCGCTATTGAGGGTGGCCCAGGCATCTTCATTAATCTCGGCTTTGAGGGTAATCTTGAGTGATTTGTAGGGATCATTCGCGCCAAGAAAGTAAGCGTGGCGGACGAAGAAGCTCTCTTCGTTGTAGTCGGTGTCGATGAACCAGCAGGCGATACCATCGGCGCCGTCGCTGCGGACTTCGCCGGTGTTGGGGTGGAAGACATCCACGCCGTTGACCTTGACCTGAATCTGTCCGTCTTCTGCGTCGATGATATCGATGTCGGGTTCACCGAAGATAACGAACAGATTGCCCTTGCCGGTATTCTTCAGGTCGTCCGCCATGTGCAGATCGGCGTTCATCCTCGCCTTGAGAACGGGGATACGGCCAAGCTTGTCGAACTCCGATGAGTGGGCGTCGTAGTTGAATGCGCAGGAGATAAGTACGTCAAAGTCGGCGTCACCTGCCTCACGCGCGGCGGCCACCAGATCGGGCCGGGATACCGTACCGAATTCCGGGCCGATGAATATGCCAGCACGTTTCTCGGTCCCGGATTCTTCATAACGACCTTCCGCACAGATCAGTTCACCTGGCCATGGCGTTAGTGAGATGAAATCGATCTTGTCTTCCTTGTGGGCTTGCTGCACACCAGCAGTCTTGAGGTTTTCCAGGATCATCTGGACGAAATCCCGCTCCTCGCCATAGCCATCCTGAGATTCCGCTACTCCGTCTATCAGTTCATCGTTTTCATCTACCCCCAGTACTCGATGAGGGGAGAGGCTCTCCACGGTGAACGGTCCGGCAACCCGTACCTTTTTCTTATCCACATAGGGTTTGTCGTAGAGGTATTCGGAGTCGGCCTTGGCGGCAATAGAGGCGTCGATTTCTTTTTGTCGGGCGATGCGATGTTCCCACCATTGCTTGTGAAGCTGAACCGCTAATTCACGCGAATCGACGCGAATGTCGGTAGCGAGTTCGCGGGGGATTTCCCATTCCTCCCATGTCTCACCCAGTGCTTGGTTGAGTTGTATGCGCAGGGGTTCCAGCTTTTCCTGAAATTTCTCCCAGATTACATCGATCTCGGTGTTGTTGGCGATGGATTTAAGCATGATGTGTGGTACACGTTCGTAAACAAACCCCTGACGGATGTTGTCGTACGTGGGTGTGTCGGAAGTGACCATGCGAGTAATTTCCGCTTCCTTTTGTTGCCCTTCCCGACTATCAGCAAGTAGATAGTACGAATAGCGAGCACCCATAATTCGGGTACGGGCCAAAGCAAGAGCAACACGAGACGTATCAATCGTGATCCAGCGGCGACCCCACTGCTCAGCAACATAGGCAGTTGTACCGGAACCACAAGTTGGATCAAGCACCAAGTCTCCCGGATTCGTACACATTAGAATGCAGCGACTGATAACCTTTTGATTGGTTTGGACCACGTAGATTTTCGACTCGCTGTATCCGCCTTGCGCTGTATCTAGCCACGTGTCGGATACTGGAAAGTACGGAAAATCATTAGCGTATCGACGAAAGCTCAATGTCGCTCCGTACGCTTCAAGCCGATCTGCAAGTCCCAGTCGGGCCACACCTAGTATGCTGGTCTTCCAATGCCCTTTTCCCGGCGAATAATATTTGTCGTTAAACGCGAGCGGCTTTGATGTTGCCTCATTCGTATCTGGTGACGTGAGAGGTGATCTACGGTAAATCATTGCGTCTTCTGGCAAATATCGCTCCGGATTTAATCGCTCTTCCCTTGTCATTCTTCGGAAATCATGTTGGGTTCTAATGTAATCGTAATTGACCCATTTGAATCCTTCTCGCGCTTGGAACATTGTGTTAAACCGAGTTTGCGATCGATTTTTTCCATACCAAAGGATGAAGTCGTTCGTTGTCGGTAGCAGGTCGCCCGACTGCGTTGTCGTCTTGCGGAAGATAATTTGACCACAAAAGTTGTCCTCGCCGAACACTTCTCCCAGGAGTGACCGCACCCGATGCACATTCTCATCCCCAATCTGCACAAAAACAGACCCCGAATCCGTCAACAAATCCCGCGCTACCGTCAGCCGATCCCGCAAATACGTCAGATAAGAATGAACCCCATCCCGCCAAGTATCCCTAAACGCCTTGACCTGCTCCGGCTCCCGTGTAATGTGATCGGCTTTCCCATCCTTCACATCCCGACTGGTCGTCGACCACTGGAAATTGGAATTAAATTTGATCCCATACGGCGGATCGATATAGATACATTGCACCTTCCCTCGCAATCCCTCCCGCTCAGCCAGTGACGCCATCACCTGCAAACTATCCCCCAGGATCATCCTATTCGTCCAGTTGGCATCGTGCTGGTAAAACTCGGTTTTGGCACCCTCATCCGGCACACCATTGAAGTCCGCAAAGAGGTCTGCCTGAGGTTCTGCCTCGGCCTGATCAGCCTCGGTGCGGCGAAGCAGATCATCAATCAACACCTTGGGATGAACCTTCTCCTGGATATACAGCGGCGGAGCATGAACTACCAGCTCGGACCAGTCCTGTTCATCCTTACCTCGCCAGACGAGTTGCGGGTCAAGATCACGGTTCCGGCGTTCGTATGCCACGCGGACCGGGCTTTGTTCCTCTTTCTGCATCACCGACTGGTATTCCGCAGTCGGAATATTCTTGCGCGACGCTTCCTCGTGCGTGAGGGTTTCGACGGTCTTTTGGGTTTGTTTCTTTGCCATGTTGTTCCTGTTTTTTGAACCGCTAATGGACGCGAATGAACACTAATAAAAGACGTTTAAATTCGCGTACATTACCGTTCATTCGTGATTCTTTCGATCGTTTTCGTATCTACAACGATCTGATTAAAACAGATCAAATCAGGAATGTATTCACCAACCTTGATTGACTTATATGTCACATCAAACCTGGGTTGCTGTTTGAACGGGACACCTTGTAATCCAAATTCCACAACCAAAGCATTCTCATAAGGCTTTTCCAGCAACCCGTGCCCCAATACATTCAAGACCTCCATAGCACAACCAACAATCTGATGAGCTTCTGTCTTTAATAACAATTCGTGTTTATTGGCGTTTATTAGCGGTTCCAAGCTCTTTTTTACGTTCTGTTTGGCCGTCTCCTAATTGTATGATACCTTCAATCATTCGATCTAACTCGGCTTCTATCTTTTCTTCAAAATCGCTTTGCATCGCATAAACATCGGTAAATTCCGCGAAGGCCCAGCGCCCATACTGACCATGGTTATTCACACCCGGCACCCAGTAGACTTCCATCGTGGTCTTCTTCTCTTTCGCATCCTCTCGCCGGTAACCCTTGATCTCGACAATTAGGTGCAGCGGGTCGTCGGTGCCGTGGCCATCATCGATGTTAACGATGAAATCAGGGATGTATTTGCGTTTCTCGGAACCGTAGCGGTATGGTACTTCAAGTCCGAGGTTGTGGTTCTTAACGTAGGCCTTCACCTTCGGGTGCGATTCAACTACGCGGCAAAACTCGCCTTCCCAGTCACTATCGAGGATTGCCCAGTTGATATGGCAACGCTTGGCATCAGTTTCCCAACGCTCGGTCTTCGAGGTATTGAAGTTGACATGGGCGGTGGAGCCAACGGGATTATAAGGATCAAGCATCGCTTTTATGGGACGCTCGCCAATGAGCGAACGAGTGATACCGGCGGTAATGCGTTCGCAGGCCATGTCGCTCAACTCCTGGTACATGAGTTGGGCGGGATAGGTGCCGCCCTTACAAATTAGGCAATTTTTCAACCATTGCTTAGTTATCCTTCGCAATTGGCTATACAAAAAAAGCTTTGGTTCGTCTCCAGGGTCTCTCCATTTCGTAAAAATTAGTCTCGTCGCAACTTCATATACGAGTGTAGACGGACGCATATCCTCTAAATGCTTCAGGTTGAGATCAACGTCCTTACCGATGATTCCGGCATTCTTCGTGATCGAAGGACCAACCAAGTCTGGTGTCAATTCCAGCACGGAGTCGTCATTGAACTCGGCGGTCAGGCGTTCCTCTGGCAGTTCAACCCGATACCCCGCCACTCGTGGGAAGCGGATTTCGAGGGCATCGCGATCAGGGCGAATAGCTTTGACCTGGATGGTCTGGCGAGGTGGTTGCGGAGGCGCAACTACCGGCTTGGCCGTGAAGTCAAAGGGTATCCCCAACACATAGGCATATTCGACGTTGAATAGCCCTTCTTCATTGAGATCGTAGGATTGGCGGCGCAAGGCACGACCAATCACCTGTTCGCAGAGAAGCTGCGTGCCGAAAGCTCGTACGCCCAACACATGGGTGACGGTATTGGCGTCCCAGCCTTCGGTGAGCATGGAAACCGAGACGACGCAGCGAATGGAACCACCCAGTCGTCCCTCCTTGCCGACGGTATTCATGACCTCTCGAAGCAGGTCTTGTTCCGTTATGTTTTCAGCCTGGCGGAGGTCGCCCGTGCGTTCGACGATTTCGCGACGGAATCGGTCGATCTCATCAGCTGCCATATCATGGAACTTCTTGTCCAGCGCATCGCCGGATTCGAGCTGCTCACTGTCGATCAACAGGGTGCGTGGCCGGGCAATCTGGTTGCCGTGTTCGTCGAAGTTTCGGAAAAGCGGCAAGCGCCCATTTTCAAGGGTTGTTGATCCGTCATCATTTTCCCGGTGAAAGCCCGAGATGAAGTCGTACACCAATTTGGAGGTTGAGGTGTTGTTACAAACCACAATGAAGCAAGGTGGCGCACGAACCCCAGCTTCTTCCCACAGTCGGTACGTCTTCGCATAGTGTCCATAGAGTGCTTGTAGCGCGGTTTGCAGTTCGACGGGCAGGCTGAGGGGATCGAGAGTTTTTGCCTTACCCCGTCCCTTCTTGGGCATACGGGTACGAATATGTTCCCAAAGGTTGCGGAATTTGGGCATTTCTCCGCCGGGAATATTGTCGGCTACCGGCACACGCGGCAGTTTGACGATACCACATTCGATGGCATCCATAAGCGAAAAATCATTCATCGTCCACGGGAACAAGGTACCCCCCATAGCCGGAACCACGTAGGAAGAATGGCGTAGCCGACAGGTCGATAACACGGATCACACCGAGTTTACGATTGACTACTTCAATGCCAGATATCCAAAGCCGGGCGGCTTCATTATTTTTCTCCGCCTCTTTTTTGTCATCGCCCTTTAGATCGACTTCGGCATCATGGTCAGGTTTTTCACGGTAACAGTGGTGAGCCTCGTCGTTGAATACCATGATGTTCTTCATGCCCATCAAATCGGGTATCACCCGTTGGAGCATCTGCCCTTCGGTTTCCAGGGTATTGAGTGCTTCACCGCGACCCTGGAGTAGTGAACGTCCACCCTTTGAGAGTCCCATTCGCTCGCGAAGCTTAAAGGCATGGTAAATCAAGTACCACCCGCATAGCGGGTGGTTTGAGGAAGCCCCCTTGAAGGGGGCTAAGAGCTTATATTTAGGTGGAATCCTCAACCCCAAAGAACTAGCATAACTTTCAATAAATAATTCCACATCAAACTGGAAACATATTTTTGAAACTGCTCTGAATATTAATCCCTTAATGTTCCATCTATTGTTTTTTCCGATGTTTCAGCGTGATCCAATTCTTCTTATTACCTTGACGGATGACCAAGTGAATTTAACAAATCTTTACGCTGGAACGGCAGAGCCTATTTGCATCGCACCGGCAGAGCCGGTGGCTTAATGTAAGGAGTTAGTGATGACGATCTTGGAACGCTCCAGATCGGCCAGCATATCACCTGGAACCAGTTCGCGGCTCTGGTAATAGCTATCCGGGTCATTGGGCTGGAGCACACGCAGGCGATCCCGGATGGTCAGACCGGGTACAACGATTAGGAATCCGCGTGTGAATTTCTTGCTCTGGGGTTTACGAACGGCATTGACTGTTTGCCAGGCTATCAACATGGCCATGACGGTGGTCTTGCCAGCGCCAGTCGCCAGTTTTAGGGCCAAACGCATAATTTCCGGATTGGCGTCATTATTTGCGTTGGCCAGGTGTTCCAGGAAGCTTTTACCGACTTTTCCAGTGTTCGGAGCAACTTCTGTCAGCCAGATGGCCGTCTCGACAGCTTCTACTTGACATAAGAAGGGTCGGATGCTGCTATAGACATGATGCCGCCAATGTTGGAGCAAACGGGCCGTTTCAGGCGTGACCCTCCAATCGGTGCTGTTGGGCAAACTTCTCCATTGATTAACATGGCGACGAATCTCATTAATAATGGGAGTAGGGTCATATCGCTGAGCTTCGGTTGAAAGCCCTATGCCTTCATCGAAAACGATTTGCTCTTGTTCAGCTCCACCTTGACGCCTCCTCGGCTTCGGAATCGGTGTAATAAACTCCGCGCGTCGGCGATTTTCAATAATCTGCTGTGTGGGTTGGCCGCTGGCGTCAAGTTCCCAGTGCCGACTTGGGTAGTCGTATGGAGAGTTGAGGATGGGGCGCTCGAAGAATTGATTATTCATTTTTGATCATCCTCCATGGGCACTATCGCCTCTTACCCATTGATCAACTTCTTCCTTTCTGAATTTCCAAAGACGCCCGATCTTGTGAGTAGGCATGTCCTTGCGATCGATCCACTTGTATACGGTGTCGCGTTTTACACCAAGATAGACAGCAATTTCGTCTACTGATAGCCAGCGGTCATCATCCATATATCTGGGCCTTGTCTTCTGCCAAGTAGAGCTGATTGAAACAACTTATCTCCGATGTAGCATGCAAACCATGAGATTGGATTGTTGTCCAATAAAATGGAACAAATTTGGCAATATACTAATAGAATCAACCGGATTAAGCTATGGGCAGGGTGACAACGGCAAAAACTTTAATAATATCGCTCGGAAGTCCCATGAGTTGGATATCGGCACCACGAATAGGAAACAGGAACGCCCTATTATGTCACCAGTTGAGTTGGTCCAAATGGATTGATATAACACAGTCAACAGATAAAGGAAGATGATTTTCTGATACAATCAAACTATGCGATGCGAGCATCGTATAATGGTATTACATCGTCTTCCCAAGTCGATTATGCGGGTTCAATTCCCGCTGTCCGCTCCATCTATCCTTTTATGTAGGGGATTGTCTGTGACAGTAAGTATCCAAATACGACGCATCATCTAATCCACAAAAAACTTGGTGCGATAATGGTAAGAAGTTGGAGGGATTAACGATAGGATAGTTACAGGAAAATTTACAGGACTCTGTACCCATTATAAACCGTAAGCCCTGGAAAAAATAGTTCTAGTCTTGTCCAATATGAAATGGCCCTGAAGAGGGGGGTAATTTCTAACGTGAAATGGCCCTGAAACCGAGAACAGATCATAAATTGAGGTTAACTTACGCTTCAGAAGTGTCAAGGAGATTCCTCCGCTACGCTACAAACTCCTCCTTGACACCTCTTCCGCTCCAGTTAAAAGGTTATTCATGATCTGTTCCCAATTTCAGGGCCATTTATAGATTGGAATAGACTGTTCCTGAAAGCCTTAAAAACCGGGGTGTTTAACCCCTATCCTAACCTTCCCAAGCTTGCGACGCGAGTTCGGTTCTTTGTGTCCGCAATTCATTACACTTCATATATAGGCGTCCTTCCATGACAGAACAAGCATCCAAGTACAACGCATCATCTAATTCCCTTGCAAAGCTAACCAAGGAAGAACTCATTAAGCTGATAGGTGCCAAGGATCAAGAGTTGGATAAACTCCGGGGAGTAACATTGCTATCAACTGATCCTGATATTGTTGCGATTAGAACGACTATAACTACATTGGCGCGAAAAAAGAAAGTGAAAAGCTATGAAGTGTTATCTGTTGTAGCAAAAGCACTAAAAGTGAAAGCCGATATCCAACCACCCCAACGTTCTCCGGCTAAGTATGCTGATCCAACTAACCCACGTAAAACTTGGTCCGGGAAAGGGGCAAAACCGACATGGCTTAAAGATATTCTAGGTAAGGGGAAGAAGCTCGACGAGTTAGCAATCTGATAACGTTTTTACACAACGTTAAACATTGCTAGCAAATTACTAACATGGACAATAACGTGGACAACTTCGGGTATTCTTGTAAAATAGTGGCCTATGAATTAATAAAATATCCAGTAAGTCATTGAAATATATGGAGCTGGTGGACAGATTCGAACTGACGACCTGCTGATTACAAATCAGCTGCTCTACCAACTGAGCTACACCAGCTTAGGGATACGAACTATAAAGAACTTTAAGAAAAATTTAGAAATTTTCAAGTCCGTGCCGTTTAAGCGGACGGTATCATACTACATCTGAGTGAAATGAATCCAATTGTTTGCGTTAACCGGGCGATTTAGATCCCCGTCAGCTATCTTCCTAATTGTGATTTCGTGACTTCAAGAACTTGTTTTCCGTGCCGGAGTGAGGTCAGGGCTTCGGGTTAAGGTCAAAGACCAGGAAGATGTCTTTCTATTTCGTTCGAGCAACGTGCCTTTGTTCTCGTATTGGAAGTTGTTGATCTTGCGAAAAAACTCTGTCCCTCGCATGGTTCCACTTCGGGTTTTGAACGGGGCTAAAATGGTATCGTCTACAATCACGAATTGGCCGTCCATCTTTCCTAATGCCGAATGCAATGACACCCAGTAAGTAAAATCCTTCCCTTTTCCAAAGGGCTTGATTTCGTAACTGTTTTTATATTCTATAGTTCGAAACTTACTTTCGGGTTTCGACGACAAGCCCATCAGGCATTCGATTTGCCAAACTTCCGGTTGAAGAGAAATAATAAATTTACCTTTGACGTCAACTATTTCACCATCCTCGTCGCAATACCGCCCATTGGCTTTCCAGACAGCTTCCTTAAACAGAAAAGTGTGTTTTGTGTTTGACTCTCCAAATGAAGAAAAAAGCTTAGATAAGAAATTTACGTACATCGCGTATCCATTCCTCAATGACGATAACCGACGATAGTTCTAGCGGATAAATTCAAAAATTTAGGATTGGGATTCAATTTTCTTAATCGCCCGGTCAATTCGGATTAAAGTCTTGTCACGGCCAAGTAGGGCGAGCGTAACATCGATTGATGGCGATACGGAAGTTCCCGTTACCGCCACTCGGAGTGGTTGCGCGACTTTTCCAAGTTTAAGGTCCAAAGATTCAGCAGTTTCGTTTACCACTTGATGAAGAGCTTCCGGTTCCCATGATTCAAGATCTTCGAATTTTTTGGCTAACGCCGCAAGCGGAGTAAGGCTGGTAAGCTTCAGGTTTTTTTTCGCGGCTTTTTCATTGTAGTTTTCAAATTCGCGATAAAAGAATTCGCTGGCATTTGCCATTTCGACCAAAGTTTTACAACGGTTACGTAGAACCTTGACCACTTCGATGATATCGGGGCCTTGGGTAGGATCAATTTTCAGCCGGACAAGATGTGGTTTCAGTTGATTCGCCACATGAACCGGATCGCCATTCATAATATAGTGATGGTTCAGCCACAATAGCTTTTCGGTATTAAAAGTCGACGCCGAAAAGTTAACATCCTTAATATCGAATAACTCAATCATTTCATCCGTCGAAAAAATCTCCTGGTCCCCATGGGACCAACCTAGCCGCACCAAGTAATTCAGTAACGCTTCGGGGAGGAAGCCGTCCTCCCGATATTGGATGACACTCACCGCACCGTGCCGTTTCGATAACCGTGATCCATCGGAGCCGAGAATCATCGGCACATGGGCATAATATGGCGGCTCATACCCCATGGCTTCGATCAAATTAATCTGCCTCGGAGTATTGTTGATATGATCGTCGCCACGAATGACATAGTTGATTTTCATGTCCAGGTCGTCGACGACGACGGTCAAATTGTAGGTTGGCGAACCATCGGACCGGGCAATAATCAGATCATCCAGCTCGGTATTCTGGAAAGCGATTTCACCTCGAACCAAATCGTTAAAAACCACCTTGCCGTCGTCTGGATTTCGAAAACGGATCACTGGATTTATGCCTGTTCGCGGTTCCTTTCGTTTTCGGCAAAGCCCGTTATATCGAGGTTTCTCTTTGCGCGCCATCTGCTCAGCTCGCAATGTATCCAGCTCATCCTTGGTGCAATAGCAATGATAAGCTTTGCCTTTGTCGAACAAATCTTGAATCACTTCCTTATACCGATCGAACCGTTGAGTCTGATAAAAAGGGCCTTCATCGTATTCCAGCCCTAGCCAGCTCATACCTTCCAAGATGGCATTCACGGACTCTTGCGACGAACGCTCAAGGTCCGTATCCTCGATGCGCAACACAAATTCCCCGCCATTTTTACGGGCATGCAACCAGGACAAAAGCGCCGTGCGCGCGCCGCCGACATGCAAATACCCCGTCGGACTCGGTGCAAATCGCGTTCGTACAGTCATCTATTTTCTATCTTCCAATTCGTGAAAAAGTTATAGTAACAAATTAGTATCTGAGTTCGGACACAATCTTCTTTTTTTCACTCGCTTTGAGTTCGGGTAGAATAGCGTCCGGACGTTGTCCCCGTGCCGAACGGTTGAAATATAATATCCGGTACCCCAATTCAACTATTATCAAATGCTTGATCAAGAGTTCACTATGAAATTCGATTTTTCACAAATTCCAACCACATTGGATATACTCCATGTGACGCTACTCGGTATTATTTTTGTACTGGTCATTCTGCTATTGACCTTGTTATCGGCTATTGTGCTGAGGTTGCTGAGAAAACCGAAACCGGTAGAACAAACAAAAGCGATTGAAGCGGTTGAGGAAAAACCAACCGTCCAGCCGGTTAAACAACAACCTGTACCCGAACCTGTCATCCTAAAAGAAGCCACCCCCGATGCCGCTTTACAATTATTAGGGTTGTTTCAACAAGAAGCGCGATTTATAGATTTTATCGAAGAAGATATCGCCGCCTATTCCGATACCGATATCGGTGCGGCCGCAAGAGTGGTTCATGAAGGGTGCCATAAAATTCTGCATAATCATTTTGATTTTGAACCTATCCGAGTCGAAGAGGAAAACGCGAGCGTTACACTTCGGAAAGGTTTCGATTCCTCCGCGGTCCGCTTGACCGGCAATATCGTTGGCAAAGCCCCATTCAAGGGAACATTGGTTCACCGAGGCTGGCGGGCGACAAAAGTGAATTTACCAAAGATTGCCGATGGCCATAATGTCAATATTCTCGCCAGCGCCGAGGTCGAGTTGTGAGCGAAGAAAATTCGAGTTCGTCCCCCCGATTTTCGATCGGCATTGACCTTGGGACCACCAATAGTGTGTTGTCCTACGTCGATTTGCACGAAAGTGAGGATGAAAATATCGTGCAGGAAGTTCTGCCGATCCCCCAACTGATATCCCCGGGTGCTGTCGATGAAAAAGCCCAATTACCCTCGTTCCTTTACTTGGCGCATCCCGATGAGTTATCTGAATCCGATCCCGTGCTGCCTTGGGCGTCGAGTCCGGCTGCCAACGTCGGTTATCTGGCCCGGCAATTAGGCACCAAAACACCCATTCGATTAGTTTCAAGTGCTAAGAGCTGGCTGTGTCATTCGGGTGTCGACTGCCGCGCACCGATTTTGCCTATAGAAGCGCCTAAAGAGATCGAGCGTGTGTCTCCATTGCAAGCTTCCATACATTTTTTGGAACATCTCCGCGATGCATGGAACTACCAGCATCCGGATTCACCGATCAATTCCCAAAATTTAACGATCACGGTACCCGCATCGTTTGACCCAGCGGCCCGTGAACTCACGATGGAAGCAGCGCGTACCGTTGGCATGACCCAGGCGATTTTACTGGAAGAGCCGCAATCCGCCCTTTACAGCTGGATTCAAAGGAGTCATGGCGATTGGCGTGACCATGTCAGCATCGGAGATATTATTTTAGTCGTCGACGTAGGCGGCGGCACCACCGATTTATCCTTGATTGCCGTTACCGCGGACCAGGGTAATCTGGTTTTAAACCGGGTGGCCGTGGGCGATCATATCTTATTGGGGGGCGATAATATGGACCTGGCCCTCGCCTATGTGGTTAAAGCCAAAGTCGAAGCCGATGGGAAAATGCTCGAGCCTTGGCAGATTCAAGGGCTTACCCATGGCTGCCGGGATGCCAAGGAAGCGATGTTGTCCGATCCAACCATCGATCAAGTACCTATTGTCGTACCCAGTCGTGGATCTAAGTTGATTGGCGGTACTTTACGCACTGAACTGACCCGCGCGGAAATCAGCCAAACTTTGGTGGAAGGTTTTCTGCCAAAAGTGGGGGCTTCCGAACGTCCATTCTCCCAACCTCGAACCGGCTTGACCACTATTGCTCTTCCTTATGCCCAAGACCCTGGTATTACCCGGCACTTGGCGATATTTTTGAATCGCCAATTATCGGCTACCGGCGAACTCGAAGGGTTTAATCTCCCCGATAGCGCAAGTTTTTTGCACCCAACAGCAGTCTTACTCAATGGGGGTGTCTTTAAAGCAGAGGAACTAACCAACCGTCTTATGGACGTTTTGAATGGTTGGCTAAACGCAGAGCAAGCGCCGGAAGCCCGATTGCTCGAAGGCGCCGATCTGGATTTGTCCGTTGCCCGAGGCGCTGCTTACTACGGATACGTTCGGCAGGGTGGGGGAGTCAGAATTCGAGGCGGCACGGCGGCAAGCTATTATATCGGGGTGGAAAGCGCGATGCCCGCGGTTCCGGGTATGCCACCACCGCTTCAGGCCGTGTGTATCGCACCGTTTGGGATTGAGGAAGGTATTCAGCAGGAATTACCGCCGCACGAGTTTGGATTAGTGGTTGGAGAACCTGTTCGATTTCGATTTTTCGGTTCCACGGTCCGGCGTGAAGATCATGTGGGAACCCGACTGGATCATTGGATGCCGGATGAACTCGAAGAATTGGATGAAATCGAAATTACTCTCGCGGGAGAAGACCGAAACCCCGGAGACGTGGTGCCCGTGCAACTGGGCGCGGCAGTAACCGAAGTCGGCACATTGCAACTAGAAGCTGTCGCCAAAGAAGGGGATCAACGTTGGAAAATCGAGTTCGACGTCCGAGCGGGAGAAGATGCGGGTGCAGTCATTGGAAATCCCGAAAAAAGCGTGGAAGACTCGACCACCGATAACCATACATCGAGTGATGCGGAGGAATCGGACGTAGAGGATATTGAGACTTCATCGCCCATTCTCGACCAGGAAGAAACCGCTGAGGAAGACACCGAAGTACAGACCGAATCTGACGATGTTCCGGAGTCACCAGAGGTGAAGAAGAAAAGTGGTTTCTGGGGTTTTAATAAGTAATCCCTAAGCGTTGAGAAATTCCTCTAGAACTAACGCATCTAGATATCTAGTCGGGATAGACCTTGGTACGACCCATACCGTAGTCGCTTATGTCGATACTCAGGAAAAAGAACCTGAAGTCCGGCTTTTCCCCATCCAACAACTGGTAGCGCCGGGAGAAATCGATGAGCGTCCGATGTTACCTTCGGTGCGTTACCACCCAACCGATGGGGAATTGATCGACGCCGATACTCGGTTGCCCTGGCCAAAACCCGATATCGGAGACAATGTCCCGCAATCGGTCGTGGGCGCCTTAGCCCGTCAGTTGGGTTCTAAAACCCGCGGCCGTCAGATCACCAGCGCCAAAAGTTGGCTTTGCCATGGCGCCGTGGATCGTACCGCGGATATCCTACCGTGGGGCGCGCCTGAGGGTGTGGCAAAAATTTCGCCGGTCCTCGCCAGCGCTGATTTTCTCTCGCACATTCGGTCGGCCTGGAATCTTCGATTTCGATCCGATCCTTTGGAGAACCAATCCATCGTTGTGACGGTACCCGCTTCTTTCGATGAAGCGGCTCGCGCTTTAACCGTTGAGGCGGCCGATTCCGCAGGTCTTAATGGGGTGAAATTACTCGAAGAACCCCAGGCTGTTTTCTACGATTGGTTAATGCGGCATCAGCACAATCTTATTACGTCGCTGCAAAATATCCGATTGGTACTGATTTGCGACGTCGGAGGAGGAACCACCGATTTTACTTTGATTCAAATTGAAACTTCTGAAGATGATCCGAAATTAAGCCGTATCGGGGTTGGCGACCATCTCATGCTTGGGGGTGACAATATCGATTTAGCCTTGGCCCATCGGGTTGAAAAACAATTGGAATCAGGCAATAAGCGTTTATCGACGGCCGAATTGTTTCAGTTACTTGAACAATGCCGTTCAGCTAAGGAAAAACTGCTGTCTGATAACGCTCCGGAATGTGCCCAGGTTACTTTGTTGGGTTCGGGCGCTAAATTAATCGGAGGGGCGCGAACCGTTGATATTACAAAAAATGAAGTACGTGAGATAGTTCTGGATGGCTTTTTCCCGAAAACCGCATTTGAGGAAATTTCCGAACGTAGGCGAAGTGGTGTGGTCGAATTCGGATTACCCTACGTTGCCGACCCTGCGGTTAGCAAGCACATTGCGGCCTTTTTGAAATACCACGCTCAAGCGTGCCGCAAGGCGTTAGACGATGAAGACGGCGTGCCGGTTCCAGATGCGATTCTCTTGAATGGTGGGGTTTTTCGCAGCCCAATAATTACCAACCGTGTACTTGAATTGATCGGTTCGTGGAGTGGTAAAACGGTAACGCAGCTCGAAAATCCCCGGCCTGATTTATCGGTTGCCTATGGCGCCGTGGCTTATGCCCTTTCCCGCCGGACTGGAAAGATTCAACGTATCGGTGGTGGGTCCGCCCGGAGTTATTTTCTGAGCGTTGAGAGTGAAGACTATAGTGATCAACAAGGTGTTTGCATTCTCCCCAAAGCGACCGAAGAAAACACCGGGGTCCGGCTTAGTCAACGAACGTTTTTACTCAAATTGGATCAGCCGGTTCGATTCCATTTGGTTTCGACAACCGAAGACACCGAATATCAAGCCGGCGATATGGTTGATATTGAAGAAGATCGATTTATTTCGTTGCCTCCTCTCGCTACCGCTATGGATCGGAAAAATCTTGCGCAAAACCAAGAAGTACCCGTGCAACTACTGACCACGCTCACCGAAGTTGGCACATTACAATTACAGTGCGTATCGGTCAATGATTCCGGACAACGTTGGGATGTAGAGTTTCAAGTTCGCAAACAATACGCGATGAATGCGTCGTCAATCGATAGGTTGCCTCACTCGTTTCCGGATGCCGCGAAGCAAGTTCAACTGATTTTTGGAAAAAAATCCAAGCAATTAGCACCCAAAGCGATTAAAGGATTGCGAGCCGAACTTGAAAAATTGATGGGGCCACGCATCGGATGGAATACAACTATTCTACGCGCACTTTTTGGTGTATTGCTGGAAGGCATCAAACACCGGCGGCGTTCAGCCAACCACGAGCGTATCTGGTTGAGTTTGAGTGGGTATTGCCTTCGCCCCGGTTTTGGCGATTCCCTAGACGATTGGCGAATCGAGCAGCTTTGGCGAATGTATTCCCAGAATCTACAGTTCACCAATGAATCCCAAAACTGGTCGGAGTGGTGGACCTTGTGGAGGCGGGTTGCGGGCGGTTTAGACACCGGACAACAGCAACAAATCTTTGATGATATTTCTAAATTCATTAATCCGGCGACGGCCCGGCAAGGCAAAACAGCCGCGACCCTCAAGAAACGAGGTTATGACGATATGGTGCGGCTTGCGGGTGTGCTGGAACGGCTTGGCGCCGATAAAAAAATCATGCTCGGCGGATGGCTGTTAAAAAGACTCCAAAAAGCCAGTGAATCCCATCAAACCTGGTGGGCGCTCGGCCGTATTGGCGCACGGGTTCCATTTCATGGTAGTACACATAATTTAGTTCCGAAACACGATGCAAGCCAATGGTTAAATCAGATTTTGGAATTGGATTGGAAAAAAGCCATTAACATCCCCTTTGCGGCAACCATGATTGCCCGTATGAATGGCGATCGCGAATGGGATATTGACGCTAAATTACGGGATAATGTCGTTGAACGCTTGGGTGAAATCAAAGCACCCACCTCCTGGGTCGAAATGGTTCAACAACGCCAAGAACTGGACGAAGCCGACGAAAAACGAATATTTGGTGAGGCGTTGCCTCCTGGGTTGAAGTTGCTAAATTAAATGTAACTATTCAGCTCACCCTTGAAATGTGATCTGTTATTTATCTTTAGGACATAACGGTGAAGAGCGGCGATTGCGGTATCGAGAATATGTAGAAAGTGCAATTCCTGTTGGGGAATGGGCCTTTATCCAGGAGTCGGTTGCAAGAGGCCAACTGACCGGCGATGGCCGATACATTGAAGAAGTTGAAAAAATCATTGGTCGTCGAATCGAATATCGTCGTCCGGGAAGGCCAAAGAAACGGAAATAGGGTAATAAATAAATCTGTCCCCTTTTTTCCTTTTTTCTCCAACCGTCGGCTATCCGCATCAGCTGGGCTCGCTTGCTGAAACGGGTGTTCGATATCGACATCGAACGCTCTCCTCATTGTGGGGGTGAACTGAAAATCATCGCCGCCATCGAGGAACCCACGGTGATCGCTAAGATCCTTGCCCATCTTGGCTTGCCCACCAGGGCACCGCCTCGCGCACCGCCCCAGGCATTCTGTCTATCCGTAACCGCCTAAATCCAAACCAACAGCCACTTCAATCCGGTTCAGTCTTGATCCGATGATCCCCTATGGTCTTCGCCTTCCAAAACGATTCAATTTGCCAAAATCTTGGCATTGATCAGGGAAAAAGACCACACAAAGAGCCAAAATTTCCAGTTTTAGATCGTGATTGACAACTCATTGCGCCATTGGCACTTTCTCATTTGAGTAAAAAGGTGGTTTATTTTTCCTATACTCAACTGTGCTGTTTCCTCTGTGCTTTCATTAGGTTGCCCGATTTTTGTACCGACCATGAGTTTTACTTATGATATGGTCTAGTTTTTGGGGTCCACTATATCTGTTACGCTTGGTGAATTGATCTACGGCGCTGAAAAATCAGCTCAACCGGAGCTGAATCTAACCGATATCGAAGGTTTGGCCGCGCGTCTGGAAGTATTGTCATTCGATGAGGAAGCGGCGGCACATTTTGGTCAATTGCGCGCCGAATTGGCCAAAATAGGCAAACCAATTGGCTCCTATGATCAAATGATTGCCGGCCATGCTCGATCGTTGGGTTTAATACTGGTTACCAATAATATGCGCGAGTTTGAGAGAGTGCCGAGGTTGCGTTTGGATAGTTGGTTGGAATGAATTGAGATGTTATTTGAAAGTGTACCAAGTATTGTTTCAGCTAAGTCTAGGGTATCGCTATAATCAAGTGGTCATTAGTCTGTAACATAATTAGTCATCTCTTGTTTTGTGATTTTTTTTAAAAGGAGCTTATTTGACATGAAAGATATTCTACATATTTCCGATTTACACATTTCAACGTCTGAAAAATATGGTTTTAGCCCCCAAAAAGTAGAATCTGTATTAAATGTTTTACTTCAGGACATTAAGCAATTGGAAGGTTCGCAAAATATAATAGTTGACACTATTTTTTTTACAGGCGATATAGTTTGTAGTGGAAAAAAAGGAGAATATAAACTATTTGAAAATATTTTTTTAGCTCCTTTGCTTTCAGCGCTTAATCTTAACGCTAAGGATTTTTATTTTGTTCCAGGGAACCATGATGTTAAGCGTAGCAGTATTGATAGATTTGAATCTGCTTATAGAGAAAGTGCAAGTGTTGAAGAAATAAACAAGCTTTGTAAAGATATTCAAAATTGTACTGAAAAATCAATTCGATTAAATGATTTTAACCAGTTCAAAAAGAAATGGGACGATAATAAAGAGAATATATTATTTAAAGGTGGTCTTTTTACTACCTACAAAATAGATACGTAACTTTATTTAATTTGCTTGAATTCTGCTTGGCTTGCCCAAGATGATAATGACAAAGGTAAACTTCAAATATCAGCGAGCCAAACAAAAATGGCTATTAAGAAAATACCCTTAAAGTCTCAAGTAATACTATTGATGCACCATCCAATAGATTGGCTAGCCTCGCAAGATTCAAATCTTTTTTCATCATTTGTAGAGAAATATATTGATGTGATTCTCTTTGGGCATATGCATGAATTTAGGCAGATAGCTGAAAAAAGTTTTGAGGATATAACAATAAGGTTACAAGCGGGAACAATCGATACCAAAAATACTTATTCAGGTTATTCTCTTATCAGTCATTCATAATGATAACAATTTCAAATATGGGAGAGTTATCTATAGAAAATATGATAAATCCAATGAATCATTTTGTGCTTGGAAAGATCGTGGTAAAAAAGGTATTTTTGATTTTTCTTTTGATAGTTCTCTTTCATTCGATACAGTTAAATTTTCAAACTTATCAAATAAAATCCTAAAAGCTATTGATAGGAAGTTATTAATTAATTATATTCTTCGGGATGAAAATAATAAATCAATCAGTGAATTGTTTGTTGAACCAAACTTTGCACTTCCTGATTTTTTAACAAAAGACCCAAATGAAAATAAACTAGATTCTTTAGATAAAATTTTATCACATGATGGAGTAGTTGTAATATTTGGAGGCACAAATAAAGGAAAAACCTTTTTGTTATTGTATATCTATGCTATTTTTTTAGCCAAACAAGAAGATAAACAATTTAGCGATATTGTCTTTTATATTGATGCTTTAAAAACTGCACTCAATTCAAAATCTAAAATCATACAAGCACTATGTCAAGTATACATAGATAATGACTTAGGGACTTCTTTTGAATCGAAGCTTAAACAAAGTATTCACGATGGCAATGCTTTAATAATTATTGATAATTTATCCAGTATGAATGAGGTTTCAAAAGAAACACTCTTGAACTTTATGGAAGTATTCTCTTCCTGTAAATTTATTACAAGCTCATCCAATATATGTGAACTTGAGGTTTATACCGAACTATCAAGTAGGAAAAAATTAAATGGAGCAGGTACATCTATTAGGGGGATTAAAAAGGAAAAATATTCGACAAATTATTTCAAAATGGAAAAATTTAACAACGATAAAAAATACAGATGGAGTATATAACGAAGTTATTAAAGTTGTGAAACATTCGCAATTACCTCATAACCATTTTATTTATTCAATGTTGTTATCAATTTATGAAAATAAGAGGGAATTAAAAGGGTTATTTACTGAGGCGAATTTAATAGAAAATTTCGTTGAGATCTTATTAAAGAAGCATTGTATTTATACTTCATGGCAAAAACCTCAATTTAAAACGCTACTTCACTTCTTAGGATTCCTAAGTAAAAACATGATTACTTGGCGAAAAAACCAAATAGATAAAAATGGGGTAATAAAGATTGCATTAGAATTTAATAAAAAGACGATGCACTCATATATAGTTGATGATTACATTAATCCTTTAATCAACAGTGGAATTATCAAAATTAATGATAATTTAATCGAATTCTCACAACTGTGTTTTCTTAATTATGCTATTTCATATTTTATGAAACATGACCAAGAATTAAAAGACTTTGTACTAAGTGAGGATAATTATCTTACGTTAAACAAAGCAGTTGAATATTTTGCTTCCGAGAATCCGTCTACTTATGAGCTTCTTAATTTTATTAGGAAAAAAGTTGATGATTCAAAGCGCCATGTCGCTGAAATTATCAAAAAAGAACAAGATCTAAATATTTATAACCTTGATTTTGAAAATATGGGGAATTTATCATTATTGGATATAGCGTCTGCATCTGATGAGTTCGAAAAAAAGATTAACGAGATTAAAGCAGATCGTGTTAGAAACGATGAAATGATGGATAATATTGATCCAATTGATGAGTGTGATGAATTTGGTGGCGTCTATCAAGATAAACATTTAAGTAGTAAAAAAATATTCATGAAAAACTTCAGTTGGATTTATCTCTCTATTCTAGAATATTTAGAAGTACAGAATTACTGATGGAACCAGATGAAATACTGCGTATATTCGATGATATAGTCGAGGGTTATTTGTTTTTAATTAAAGCATTAATTGCTAGATTGGATGAAAATATTATTATTCCAATTATGCTTCCAAAAATTGAAGAAGAATTAATTGGTGATCATATTGACGATCAAAAGAAAGAAGAAATTATTAAATTGTTTAAGACATTTCTTTCAATTATCAGAGGGGCAATGCCTAATTATGTTCAAAAGTTGATGAGTGAAGATTTGGGGACTAAGAAACCACGTTTTGAAAACATTGTTAAAAACAAATTAACTAAGACGGATGACGAGATAGTAATTTCATTATTGACATATCTTTTAATAGATTTATGGGAAGGAAGTACTAGACCTCATGTAAAAAATCTCATGAATAACGAAGGCAGTTTTTCTAAAACCACACTGTTTTTCAAAATAATTCAAATATTGAGTAACGATTATAATTTAAGCGAAGGCGACCAAAAATACTTAAAAAAGTCGGCAACTAAATTAATTGTGAATAATAAAAATGGTTTGGCAGAAAGGTTACAATTATTTGCAGATTCAATTCGCTAGTACAACAGATTACTTATTCTAAGTGTTCACAACAGGGATATGCATTGTTAGGGTTCGTACAACTCAGGGCCAAACCTACCCATTGTCAATTTATACCTAAGCGTTCCAGTGTGTTTTTAGTGGGTACGCCATCTTTATTCCAGCCTCAGAGTTCATAATACTCCGGCAACATTTTATCCAGATCATTGACTCTACCTTTAGCTGGCCCGGTTTTGGCGGCGTCTTTGAGCATGCGCTTAGGCAGGGTGTCAAAGAAAAGGGTCAAGTCTTTGCTTTAATTAAACCCGCGATATCATTAATCGTATTCGCCCGCGTGATATCGATTTCAATTGCTCTTTGGCATCGCGTGACAATCCCCGACACACTTGCATAGTGTCCGAACCCAAAGTACAAAGCAATTTCATTGAGTGGGTAACCGGCGATTTTTCGCGCAATATAAATGGCGGCCATCCGACCCGGATTTCTATTTCCCCTTCCCCGCGATCCAGTTTGAAGTACTTCTTCTTCCGAGACAGATAATAGATCTGCGACCGTCATAACGATCAGCGATAGCGAAGGGCTAGCCGCTTCCCGTGCAAAATAACAGGGTCGGACCACGGTAACGCACAGATATATAGGGATAAAAACCTTCAAAAAGCGCTGTAATTGGGCTTAGAACGCCATTTTTGTGGTCAAAAAGGTAGCTTTAAAAGTACGGGTGGGAATATTACACCTAACGAATAAGGATTCGGTCATAGCGTCGGGCCAAGCTAAGTCATAATATAATGAAAATGCCAGATTTAAGGATGAACTGAGATGGCCGGAGCCGACCGGCCAGAGTAATTGACGTTAGATTTTGAGAGCATCACCGTAGGAAGTAAAACATTCGTCAACGGATTTAAGGAAAAACTTTAACCAAAACTATCAGGTCGAAATATAAGGGGAAATACGATCCTTACGAACTGACAGAGCAGGAGGACCCGCAATTCTCTTAACTTTCGTAGCGAGGGGCCATAAGGGTGCATGGTGGCAAGGCGCACGAAGATTTGGGTGTAGAAGCCTACTTCTTGCCGTACGCTGAGCATCCAAATCGAGTGCAACACAGGCAACGAGTGGCATTGTGGCGCCACAGTAGAAAGCTTGTGAGAAATGCGGGTTAGTTACAATACAAATTTTGAACCTGAATAAGGGTTTCTAAGCTCTAAAAACGCGCTTTATTTAGATCGAAACCTCCAATAGTCAAAAGGATAGCTTGGTCCGATCGAGTTTTCACCAGCACAATATTAATGATCAGATAGAACATTCTGTAGCGGTTGCGCCCGAGAAAAATATTCTACGTAGTGGTAAACTTTAAGTTGGTAAGAAATCCTGTAAACACAAGATTAAGATGGCGGAAGAGCACAACGAGGAATGTCCACTTTATCCTAACCAGCCTCTACTGGAAGTAGCAACTGAGGTGCGGTTTCTAGACGATCTAATGGTTGAGGTGTATCGGCCTCAATTTCAATCAAAAATTAGAAATGAATATCCGCGGTGTCAAATACGTAAGAGCACAAGTTCAACGTTACCGCAGTATCGGTTTAAAAAAAATGATGATTGCGCTGGAGTTCAATGGGCGATTAACAGCTTTAGTTACCAATCTCGAAAATACCCAGGAGCGAGCCATTTTATTAACGAAGCAATGCGTTTGTTTGAGCTTACGGAAAAACTGCTAGAGCAAATTCGAGTTACGCGAATTGGGTGGCGATATATAAATGCTATTCCATTTATCTGAGAAGACAATACGATTCCTTTGGCACGATACTTTACAGAAAAATCAATATTTGGAACAGGCCTACAAGGTGATTACGATACACTGTCGCTGTATGCGTCGACCCCAATAAACGACCTACATCTCCACATAAAGATAGACTCCGTTATCCCTGTGAATCGCCCAAAGGACGAAGCTATTATCGTAGATATTGATACATATCGCGTTGAAGACGGAACAAAGCCTCTTTCGATTAATTTAATACGAAAATTTATTCAAGATATGCATGAACAAGCCCGATCTGTTTTCGAGTCTCTTATAACAGAAGAATATCGTAATTTTCTTAAAGGGGATGACAATGGATAATACTTATGCAACTAACCCCCACAAGCCATTTGGTCAGAGTTTCTGGATTAGTGATTATCAGATTCCAAATCTAAAACACGTAGAAACGGCACATGACATAATTAGCCACAAAGATCCTAAGCTCCAAATCAGTAGTGACTACGCATTGTGGCGAGTATTTATTGATAACAGTCGGCCTGTTTCAATAAAGGTGTATGAAGAAGAAAGCATGTGGTTTGCCGAGCAACAATGGCTTAACATTATGGGTACGGGCAAGACTAAACAAGCGGCAATTAAAGATGCTGAGCAACATATTGAATATTTTTATGAATATTATTCAACAATCTCACTGGATCGGCTCACCAGCCATGCACTGGAGCTTAAAAATAGATTCGAACGTATTTCTTTAACACAACAGTAATCTAGGTATGCCGCTGGCACGGAGAAAAATTGAAGCGGCTTTAAAGAAAAAGGAATTTGAAGAAGATAGGTCTGGATATCATCGATATTTCCACCAGGAGTTTAAGGGGAAACGGACCGGGGCTTATGCGATTATATCGCACGGTAGTTCATACAAGGAGTATAGCGATTCCCTTGTGACGGCCATGAAAAAGCCACTCTATCTTGATACAAAACAGGAGGTTGTTGATCTTGTCAATTGCCCTATGACACGTGAAGACTTTATAGGGATTTTACGGGGAAAAGGATTGATTGATGATTGATTTTTTCAAGACCTTTACCGCAATAGCTGGATATTACAATCGAAAGACACTTCCTTCCAGATTGTGTCTGCCGTTAATACTGGAAGTTTTTTATCAATCCCTAAGGCAATACAGGCTCTATCACCTAATGACAAGCCGATATCCTTGCTAATTTGGCGCAGTTGGCCCACTAGAAAGCATTTCAATTCCAAATTATCCATCGCGATCTGGATAACGCCACTAGGCATTTTTTTATCAACCAGTTTACCTACAACTTCCGCATAATTCACGCTGGATATAACGCCGTTGCCCGATGCCAATACGGCTTCAACCCGTTGATAACCCGATTCCTCAAATAAATAGGCAAGTATCGTCGAAGCATCCAAGACCACTTCACTCATGAATAGCCGCTTCGCGACATTGTTTGATTAGCTCATCCACTACTGAACCCTCATTCTTCGTATAATTTTTGACCAGCTCACGGGAAACCGTTAAGCGCTGCTTTCTCGTTGCGATCCGGAGTTCCTTAGAATCTTCTAGCCAATCAAGTAGCACTTGGTCTCCTATCTTGATACCCATTTTTTTTCTAATATCCACGGGAATAACTACTCTGCCTCCCACTGAAACCTGTACTAAAATTGATGCCATTATTAAGCCTGAATACCATAAATTCTTAATACGGCACTATCGCATAAAAGTGACTATTACTATTTATATGACATTTTCACTTGCAACGCGGAAAGGTCCACTTCTGATCGGTACAAGGCAATGACAATAGAGACGCAAGAAAATTTTCTCCGACGTTTCTTCCACATCCACATTCAGATCAGAAAGTATGGAAACCATTTACGATTCAAAGTAGCATGCATAGGTTTCTCATGGCTCCAGCTTTCATAAACCGTCAACTGTGAACGCTTACCGTTAGTGTAATGCTCCATCAAACAGCTAAAAACTTTAAAAGCATCGCGCCGGCGGTTGATTTCTGGTCGTTGAGATTATCCGATACGCGGCTCGAACGCATCAGCGTCCGGCAGGGGATTGTCGAACCGATTAAATCCCGTCGAAGTATAGGCGCGTTGATTACTCTTGTTGAAGGGCAGGGGATGGGATATGCCGCCACCTCGGATTTGACTTCATCAGGTTTAAAAAGGGCGTTTGATCAAGCGCTTATTTGGGCGCGAACCAGCGCCCGGTTTCATATTATGGAACCTTGCCACCATCCACGGCCAAAAAAATCTGGCGTTTATGTCTCGAAAGTTGAAAAATCCTGGGGTTCAGTTTCGCTTTCCCGGAAAATCGATGGCTTAAAAGCCATAAATCGAAAATTAAAGTTGCACGATCACATTGTCGATTATTGGGCGTTATTAGAAAATTCGGAGTCGGAAGTGATCCAGCTTTGTCCGGAAGCGGAAATTAGCCAATCTTTCAGCTCACTTACACCGATGTTGGCGGCTGTAGCGCACAACAAGGGAGAAACCCAGAGCCGAAGTTATGGGCTTGAATATGTGGCTCAAGCCGGTCAGGAACAGCTTGATCATATTCTCTTTGAAGCTAATGCACAGCGTGTGGCGGAGGAATCTTTACAACTTTTGGATGCGCCCAACTGTCCCACGGGCCAATTTGATGTCTTGCTCCTACCGAGTCAAATGGTATTGCAGATCCATGAAAGTATTGGTCATCCTTTGGAATTGGATCGAATTTTGGGCGACGAGCGCAATTATGCCGGAACCAGCTTTGTGACTCTGGATATGTTCGGCAGCTATAAATACGGTTCACCGTTACTGAATGTAACCTTCGATCCGACTATGAAAAACCAGATTGCCAGTTATGAATTTGACGATGAAGGGACGGAAGCCGAACACCAATATTTGATCAAAAACGGTGTATTGGTGCGGCCATTGGGGAGCCAATCGTCCCAAAATCGTGCTCATATTTCCGGTGTCGCCAATAGCCGAAGCTCGGACTGGAATCGCGCGCCTATCGACCGAATGGCTAACATTAATCTGGCGCCGGGAAACAGCTCTCTCGATGAAATGATTGGCGGTATAGAGTATGGAATACTCATGGACACTAATCGGTCGTGGTCAATCGATGATAGTCGAAACAAATTTCAGTTTGGTTGCGAGTTGGGAAAAGTTATAAAAAATGGTGAAGTTAAGGGTTTGCTAAAGAATCCAAATTACCGGGGAATTTCAGCGAAATTTTGGCGAAATCTAAAAAAAGTTGGGGATCGGTCAACCTTCGAGGTGATGGGCGTTGCTACCTGCGGAAAAGGCGAACCTAATCAAGCGATTCAGGTGGGGCATGCATCGCCGGCTTGTGTGTTCGAAGATGTTACGGTGTTTGGCGGAAACACATGACCATCCGGGACGATTTTTTTCAAGTGGTCGAAGCATTGTGTTCGCGATTGGTTTCGAGTGAATTCCTGGCGTGTTGGTTTTGTGGAGAAGATTCAAATTTCGTCCGATTCAACCGAAATCGCATCCGGCAGTCCGGACATGTTCGTCAATTGGAAATGACGCTTAACCTGATCGATGGAAAGCGGCATGCCTCCATGGAATCCACCTTGACTGGCAATTTGGGTCATGACATTCGGCATTTGGAAACTAGTCTTCAGCACTTGCGAAAGCGTATAGGCGCATTGGAACCCGATCCTTATCTCAATTTTAATTCCGATCCCGAAGATAGCGAGACCATTAACGGTGATCCTGTGCGGAGTAGTTTCGAAGTGATCGCCAGTATAATTACTGCCGCCGACGGCATGGATCTGGTGGGCTTTTACGCCGATGGCACATTATTCCGGGGATTTGCCAATTCGCTGGGGCAACACAACTGGTACAGCAAAGCAAATTTTAATTTTGACTGGAGTTGTTATCTGGAAGGGGACAAAGCGGTGAAGTCGCGGTATGCCGGTTTCCAATGGAATCTCGATATCCTGCACCAAAAATTGGCAAAGATGCGTGTTGATTTAATGCAACTCGCCAAACCAGCCCAAAAACTTTCTCCAGGCCAATACCGAGTGTTCCTGGCGCCCAGTGCTGTCGCCGAGATTATTGGGCTGTTGTCTTGGAATGGTTTTGGACTTAAAAACCATAAAACCAAGCAAAGTCCATTGATCAAGCTTAGCCAGAATACTGTGCGATTGGATCCCCGAATCCATATTAAGGAGGACAACGTTAAGGGAATTGCACCCAACTTTTCGCATTACGGATTTATTAAACCGGACAGCGTGACTTTAATCGATAAAGGTCAATATGCTGGAAGTCTTGTAAACGCCCGTAGCGCCAAAGAATTCGAGGAGGTCCCGAATGCGGACCGCGAAAGTCCTCAATCGCTCGTTATGGAGTCCGCAACTCTCCAAACGAAAGATATTCTCCGAGCACTCGATACCGGGATCTATATCAATAACCTTTGGTATTCCAATTATTCCGATAAAAATGACTGCCGCATTACAGGAATGACCCGTTTTGCCTGTTTTTGGGTGGAAAACGCTCAAATCCAAGCCCCTATCGAGGTCATGCGTTTTGACGAATCACTGTATCGAATGCTGGGTGAAAATTTATTGGAACTGACCCGGGAGCAGGAACTAATTTTTGATACCGATACTTATGAACGGCGGTCGGTTAGCGGTATGACCTTGCCGGGTCTATTGATCAAAGATTTCACACTGACATTGTAGTACCATAAAGGGCGCAAGTTGATCACGGTCTATCGGGGGAGGATGCATTGTTTAGCTATTACGGGAAAAAACTACTGGCGATTTGTGGTCGTTTTCTATGTTGGATGGGATTTCACGATTTTCGGGTTATTGATGTAACCTTCGGATTCACGCCTGGGGAACAAGTCGAAAAGGTTGAATGTAAGCGTTGTGGCTGGAGAATTACAAGACAGGGCTGAAGCCGGATTCGAGATTGCGTCCAAAGTTAGGCGTTGCAGCGGGAAGCGTCTGATCGCTTCCCGTTCTCTTCCCAATAAATTATTGCTCAGCTATCTTAAGCAACCAACCGCCTTTCATAGCGCATTTCGATTTACTTTTAGCCTTGATCGTGATTTTGGCGTATCCGTCCTTGATGCTTTCCGGTAAACGGCCAGTCACCACAAGTTTAAATTTTTCCTGACCAATATCGACATCGACTTTCTCACCTTTGACACTTACTTCAATGGATTTGCGGCTTGTATCTCTTGATAAGCTGAACGAGAATTCCGATCCTGGGGCTACAACCGAACTTTTAGGTGGTGATTGCTTGGAAACTTTCGGTTGTTTACAGCTTTTTCGTGAGCTACCACCACCGCCATACGCAAACGCATTCGTAGAAAAAACTGCAACTAGGAGAAAAACGAAGATTTTTTGCATCATTGCCACCTTATTAAATAAATTCTTGACATCGTAAACCGTGTTATTAACTGCCACCCATTATACACAGCAGGGTATCTTTTAAGAAAACCCTTCGTTCCTTTTTTTCTAACTTGTTTTTGTCGATGCTCCAATCTTTGCGAAAGGCTGCTATTTCGCTATTTTTTGTTTTACACATAGGCGCTTTGATCTTCTGGGTTTTTCCGCCTTATTCCGACTTGGTTTTGGACGAACAAAATGGTCGTGATTCTGTTCTGAATATCGAACAACCTATTTTTTCCTGGTTCAAAAATAGCCAAAACCACCCAATTCCAAGCCTATTAAACGCCTACATTGATCTTATAGGAGCTCATCAATACTGGGATTTTTTTGCTCCCGAAGCGCCTACCGTGCATCGCTATCTGCGGGTATGCTCGGAAATTATTGTAAAACCTGGAGATGACTGGATTGGTTGTATCAACCCTTTGTACAAAAGCTACGATGGAAGCCTGCTCGCGGCTATCCGCTCCTTTGACGGTGCTCGAAGCCGATCGTTCCGGCTTACGGAGAACTTGGTCCGGCTTCAGCGTCAAGACTTATTCGAATCATTTGCACGCTATTGGTGGAATCAAAACACGAAACGAGAGGGAGTTCGAAATACTGAGATTTTTTTAGTCTTAACCGAGTATCCTCTTCATCCTCAAAAATCCTTATTGCCTCTCCAATACGGTAGAAAGGATACCGTCGTTTGGATCTATCCATAGTGCATAATGATTAAATCAATCGGTGATCACTGGTGCCAATTTTTTTTCAAACCTATCGATGCCCTGCAATACGCGGTGTTAAGAATAGGTCTTGGCGCCTTGATAACGATTTACTTTATTCAATTATTGCCATTTTTTCCGGTCCAATTCAGTCAGGAAGGTTGGTTAGCAAACCGTCAGGATCTTTTCCTTCCTATTTCCGGTCAGTGGTCGGTGTTGTTTCTGCTGGGTGACAAAACGCAAACGCTATATTTCTTTCTCACCACCATCTTTTGCGCGAGCGCTTTTACCTTGGGATTTTTTACCAAAGTCACTGGGTGGATAAGCTTGATTGCGCTCATATCGATCTGGAACCGAAATCCGCTGATATTGGATGGTGACGACGCTATTTTGCGTGTCATGCTTTTTTATCTCCTTCTCTCACCCTGTGGGCATGCTTTATCGATAGATTCGGGTTATAAATGTCCAAATATAAAATCAGAGGTCTGGCCCTTACGTCTTATTCAATTTCAATTAGCCTTTATTTATTTTGTGTCGGGCTGGGTAAAGTTCCATAGTCCGGAATGGCAAGATGGCAGTGTATTGCAATATGTCTTGATTCATCCGGAATATTCCCGTTGGGACTTCACACCGCTTATAAGCAATCCATTTTTCCTGTTATTGCTGAGCGCCGTAACCTTCACCATTATGTGGTGGGAAGTCCTTTTTCCGTGCTTATTGTTTCACCCTAAAAGCCGCCGTATTTGCATCTTTATTGGAGTAGCGTTTCATGTAGGGCTGTTGGTATTTATGAATCTTCGATGGTTTCCCGAGATTATGTTGGTGCTTTATTTGGCTTTTGCGCCAGATAAGTATTTTCGGCGTTTTGTTTCTTAGGCATCTGGAAAAGTTTGAATTACCAGGATTGCGCCGGATAGGGCTTTATATTTGAGGCGCATAGTGGGCTACGTAACCCTTTGGGGTAACGCGGAAGACGGAGGCCTGGACAAGCAACGGGTAATTCAATCTTTGCAAGTTGCTTTATCACCCGCCAATAGTAGTTTGGCCTTAGCTCGTTTCGGATTTCCCATTTGTATCAGTTGCTTCATCCGGCTCGGGATTAGCGTCGATAAACTCTTTAAACCAATCCAGCGTTGCTACATTGGCGAGATCGGTATCGTCTCTTACCTCAGACATAGCGGGAAGAGTTTGGGAGTCCCGGGCTATTTCAAGTTGATTTTTGCAGTCATCGTATTCACCCCGCAAGCTATGGATGCAAGCAAGATTAAAAGTTCCAAGTCCGGTGCGGAGATTCCCCGCAAGTTGGAATTTCTGTTGGGCTTGGTTATAAAGGGCATCGTCAGGGTTGGCGCCTATTTCCCGCGCTTGTGCCATTATAGCCGCACCCCAATCGTTAGCAATATGCGAATTTCCAGGATCAACGATCATGGCCGCGGAATATTTTTCACTGGCTTCGCAATATAGTTTTTCGGCTTCCGGGCCGGTTTTAGTGGCTGCTTGATCATAAAGGGCTAAGCCCCACCAATAAAAGCCTTTTTTCAGGGCGGCATTATTTTCCATAACCGACGCGTAGGCTTGGTATGTGGATGAAAATAATTTATCCGCTGCTTCACCCGAAGAGGCTTTTGCTTGTTTTGCGGTTTTAATTCCTTTTTTTAAACGAGAATCGGCTAAGAAATAATTGATTAACCCCATTGACTTTACCCTGTTGTTTGTGGTGAAAAACTTGCAAATATTAGCTTGCTAAGCTGAATGTTTATGTATCTGTGATTAGTAACTGTTTGGATTGCCCTCGAAATCCACCATTTCAAGGCGAAGAATATGAGTTTACATGTGAAGATGATCATTCTTTTACGCGGAAATAGCGGATATCATGGGTAGGCTGAATAGTTACTATAATTATTCGTCCTCGGCAGTACCCATGACCGCGCCCATACACAAAAAAATATGGTCACTAACGGCAAAAAACGCCTTTCTCGCGGATTCCTTAGAACCGAACGCTTTTTCCGACGCCTTAATAGCATTGAAGATGTCTTTGTTGCTGTTGGAGTTCAGATACAATTTATACGCAGAATAAAAACTATCTCGCCCAGGTCCGAACATCAAACCGGGAATTTGCTTATCAATTTGGGTAAGAACACAAGCAGCCATCTCCCCAGGTGATACATTGTAGTCTTGTTGATCCTTGTCTTCGCGCATTTTTTCAACGAGCAACTCCTCTAGGGATTCTTTTTCTTTACTGCAACCGGAAATCGAAAACACTAATACAATCAAAAAAAGTGTTTTTATCATTATTGTTTTTGGAATTCTCAATAAATATCTATTCAACTAGAACAAGCCGGTAATTTTCCCCTGCTCATCGATATCGATTCGTTCGGCGGCCGGTACCTTGGGCAGTCCGGGCATGGTCATCATGTTGCCGCATATCGCTACAACGAATTCCGCACCATGGGCGGGCCGCACTTCACGGATTGACAACACATGACCGGATGGCGCGCCTTTTAACGTGGGGTCGGTGGAGAAAGAAGACTGAGTTTTGGCGATGCAAACCGGGAAGTGGCTATATTCTTCGCTGAGTTCTTCCAATTGTTGGCGAGCTTTAATATCGGCTTCAATACCTTTGGCGCCATAAATTTTAGTCGCAATAGTTTCAATTTTGTCCCACAGTGGCGCGTCGGTATCGTACAGGAATTTAAAGTTCAATGTTTTGTTTTCTACTGTGTCGACCATGGCATGTGCTAATTCCTCGGCTCCAGCACCCCCATTAGCCCAGTGCTTGCAAATAACGGCTTTTGAACCGAGAGCTTCGATTTTGTTCTTGAGCAAATTAACTTCCGCGTCGGTATCGGTTACAAAGTGGTTAATGGCAACAATACACGGTAAGCCGAATACATCCTGAATATTTTTTAGATGGCGTTCGATGTTTACGAACCCCGCACTTAATGCATCAAGATCCTCCTGTTGAAGATCTTTAAGGGCAATGCCACCGTGGAATTTTAATGCGCGGATGGTTGCGACCAAAACTACGGCATCGGGTTGTATATCTGCTTTGCTGCATTTAATGTTGATAAACTTCTCAGCACCCAAATCGGCGCCAAAT
>CAXXSE010000006.1:947500-1137979 GCA_963664935.2 Methylococcales bacterium
AACCCAGCTCTTGTAAGAGGGTTATCTTGATCTGAATACATAGGGTCAAGAGGCGAACCCGGGGAACTGAAACATCTAAGTACCCGGAGGAACAGAAATCAACCGAGATTCCCCAAGTAGCGGCGAGCGAACGGGGAGCAGCCCTTAAGCTTCATAAATTTTAGTGGAACAGTCTGGAAAGTCTGGCCATAGACGGTGATAGCCCGGTACACGAAAGGGTTTATGAAGTGAAATCGAGTAGGACGGGGCACGTGAAACCTTGTCTGAACATGGGGGGACCATCCTCCAAGGCTAAATACTCCTTACCGACCGATAGTGAACCAGTACCGTGAGGGAAAGGTGAAAAGAACCCCGGAGAGGGGAGTGAAATAGATTCTGAAACCGTATGCGTACAAGCAGTGGGAGCCCAGCACCTAAATTGTTTTAGGTCTTTAGGCGAAGTCGTATAGATTGAGTTTTGATGTGGGGGTTAACGCCAGAGCCTGAACGAGGAATTTAGGTGCTGGGTAAACCCAGCGAAGAGAAACCCAATTGATGACGGAAAAGCAAAGAGAAGGCTATGTTTTATGTTTATGTCTTGCAAAGCGTCACAATGGAAGGGAAATACTATCTTGGTAGTACCAAAGATTTAAAATGCCGTTTTAAATCACACAACCAAGGTGAAAACAAGGCGACAAAAGGAGATCGGTGGGAACTGGTCTACTACGAAGCTTATATCTCTGAAGTTGCAGCGAGAAGGCGAGAGCAAGCATTAAAGCGGCACGGAAAAGCCAAACAGGCTCTGATGCAACGCATCAAAGAGAGTTTGAAGTATTGAAAAGGGACATAAAACGATTAAGGGGCCTGCCCAGCACCTAAATTCTATTTAGGGTCGCTGAAGGCGGAATAACCATGAGACTTTAACAAGTGTTGTGGACTGAGCAACTAGAGCAATTTAGGTGCTGGGTGACTGCGTACCTTTTGTATAATGGGTCAGCGACTTACTGTTAGTGGCAAGCTTAACCGAATAGGGGAGGCGTAGCGAAAGCGAGTCTGAATAGGGCGAATGAGTCGCTAGGAGTAGACCCGAAACCGGGCGATCTATCCATGGCCAGGGTGAAGGTTAGGTAAAACTGACTGGAGGCCCGAACCCACTTATGTTGAAAAATGAGGGGATGAGCTGTGGATCGGAGTGAAAGGCTAATCAAGCCCGGAGATAGCTGGTTCTCCTCGAAATCTATTTAGGTAGAGCCTCGTGTATAACGCTCGGGGGTAGAGCACTGTTTCGGCTAGGGGGTCATCCCGACTTACCAAACCGATGCAAACTCCGAATACCGAGCAGTTTGAGCACGGGAGACACACGGCGGGTGATAAGGTCCGTCGTGGAAAGGGAAACAGCCCAGACCGCCAGCTAAGGTCCCTAAATCATAGCTCAGTGGGAAACGATGTGGGAAGGCTCAGACAGCCAGGAGGTTGGCTTAGAAGCAGCCATCCTTTAAAGAAAGCGTAATAGCTCACTGGTCGAGTCGACCCGCGCGGAAGATTTAACGGGGCTAAGCTATGTACCGAAGCTGCGGATGCGTATTTATACGCATGGTAGAGGAGCGTTCCGTAGGCCTGCGAAGGTGCATTGAGAAGTGTGCTGGAGGTATCGGAAGTGCGAATGCTGACATGAGTAACGATAAAACGGGTGAAAAACCCGTTCGCCGAAAGCCCAAGGTTTCCTGCGCAATGCTAATCAGCGCAGGGTTAGTCGGTGCCTAAGGCGAGGCCGAGAGGCGTAGTCGATGGACAACAGGTTAATATTCCTGTACTACGATTTACTGCGATGGGGTGACGGAGAAGGCTAGGTCAGCCAGCGGTTGGAAGTGCTGGTTTAAGCGTGTAGGGAGAGAGCTTTGGTAAATCCGGGCTTTTGTTAATCCTGAGGCGTGATGACGAGTTGTCCTTTATTGGACAATGAAGTGATTGATGCCCTGCTTCCAAGAAAAACCTCTAAGCATCAGGTAGATTGTAGCCGTACCCCAAACCGACACAGGTGGGTAGGGAGAGAATCCCAAGGCGCTTGAGAGAACTCGGGTGAAGGAACTAGGCAAAATGGTACCGTAACTTCGGGAGAAGGTACGCCCTTGGTAGGTGATAAGACTTGCTCTTGGAGCCGAAGAGGGTTGCAGTGACCAGGTGGCTGCGACTGTTTAGCAAAAACATAGCACTCTGCAAACTCGTAAGAGGACGTATAGGGTGTGACGCCTGCCCGGTGCCGGAAGGTTAATTGATGGGGTTATCTTCGGAGAAGCTCTTGATCGAAGCCCCGGTAAACGGCGGCCGTAACTATAACGGTCCTAAGGTAGCGAAATTCCTTGTCGGGTAAGTTCCGACCTGCACGAATGGCGTAACGATGGCCACACTGTCTCCACCCGAGACTCAGTGAAATTGAAATTGCTGTGAAGATGCAGTGTACCCGCGGCTAGACGGAAAGACCCCGTGAACCTTTACTATAGCTTTGCACTGGACTTTGAATCTACTTGTGTAGGATAGGTGGGAGGCAGTGAAGCGAGGACGCTAGTTCTCGTGGAGCCGACCTTGAAATACCACCCTGGTATATTTAGAGTTCTAACTTAGGCCCGTAATCCGGGTTGAGGACAGTGTATGGTGGGTAGTTTGACTGGGGCGGTCTCCTCCCAAAGAGTAACGGAGGAGCACGAAGGTGCTCTCAGCATGGTCGGAAATCATGCAATGAGTGTAAAGGCAAAAGAGCGCTTGACTGCGAGACGGACAAGTCGAGCAGGTACGAAAGTAGGTCTTAGTGATCCGGTGGTTCTGAATGGAAGGGCCATCGCTCAACGGATAAAAGGTACTCCGGGGATAACAGGCTGATACCGCCCAAGAGTTCATATCGACGGCGGTGTTTGGCACCTCGATGTCGGCTCATCACATCCTGGGGCTGAAGCTGGTCCCAAGGGTATGGCTGTTCGCCATTTAAAGTGGTACGCGAGCTGGGTTCAGAACGTCGTGAGACAGTTCGGTCCCTATCTGCCGTGGGCGTTTGAGACTTGAGGGAAGCTGCTCCTAGTACGAGAGGACCGGAGTGGACGAACCTCTGGTGTTCCGGTTGTCACGCCAGTGGCATTGCCGGGTAGCTATGTTCGGACGGGATAACCGCTGAAAGCATCTAAGCGGGAAGCCTCTCCCAAGATGAGGTCTCACTGGATCCTGCGAGATCCCTGAAGGGCCCTTGAAGACGACAAGGTTGATAGGTCGGGTGTGGACGCGCAGTAATGCGTGAAGCTAACCGATACTAATTGCCCGTGAGGCTTGACCATATAACACCCAAGTGGTTTGTGTCGCGATACAATTTTTATCGCGGATGAGTACGAACCTGAGGGTCAGCGATATGATGTTGCGTGTGTACAGATTTTCAAAGAAGCAAAGAGGCGTTTAGGCAACGGACTAAACCCTTGTGACCAGTTTGCCTGGTGGCCATAGCGAGCGTGAACCACCCGATTCCATCTCGACCTCGGAAGTGAAACCGTTTAGCGCCGATGATAGTGTGGATTTATCCATGTGAAAGTAGGACACTGCCAGGCTTTTATTCCACCCCTAATTCGACTCGGATTAGGGGTTTTTTTCGATTAAATCTAAGCGGTTTAATTCGTTATATCTAAGAAAAGCAAAGTCAGGTAAAGTGAATCTTAATTATTTTAGTCATTCGGTGACTATCCCTTGACGAACGTTATACCTTTTAAGAAACCTTCCCTGAAAGAGAAGGCGAAGGGGAAAACCCTTTGCGGGCACGGTTTTCATAAATGGGCCGTAGACCAGAAAAAGCAGTTCGATGTAAAACGAGGCAAACTGATTACTGTCCGCAGATGCAAGAGATGCGGCATCACCAAAACAACAGCAACGTAGCCGTGATTACTTTCCGTCTTTTTTAGGACTACGCAAAGCAAGGTTGGCGTATTGGTTTTTGTAAGATCTATTGACTTGTAGCAAAGTAGAAAGGGACTAAATCGATAGGGCTATTTTTTTACCAGCTGAAAATGACCCACTGCGGAACCTGTAAACCTTGCTCCAAATCACTACGTCTAACGTCCATGTTGCCATCGCCATCGGTATCGAGTAGATAATAAGATGGACCTGCGTCTGGGACGATTTTTATCATATACAGTTTTCCGTTGACCCGATATTCTTGTATCGTTTTTTCGCCTTGGCGGATGATGGTAATGTCAGGGTCGAGATTTTCACCGCTTTCCAATGGCGGAGGAAGATCCGGTGGCTCAGGGAAAGGGACCGGTGCGGGATCGTCTTCAGCGAAAAGGATCCCTGGAATTAATAGCCAAATCAGAGTAGCGAAACGCGGCATGGTAAAAATCTTAAAGTTAGAACGAATTCGCTAATGATATTATATATTCGGTGTAGTTTCCCAGTGTTAGTTTTGGTAAAAGCGATCCATTCGCGATTTACTATGCCGATGTAAAAAGACGGTGCCGGTGGTGTGAGAAGGGATCGACAACCAAGTTTCAGAGGTTGGCGTCAAGTTGTGTGTGAAAATTGTTCCGTGATCGCCTCATTTTTCTCGCGCGGACGCCTAGAACGGAAGGATTCCGCTTTGGTTTAGAATCCTGCGTTCGGCAAGGCTTTCACTTATGACGCGCTTGGCATTATGCGAGCATTTTCCGCATTGGGTGCTGGCCCCGAGTTCTTTCGATAGTTCCGATAAACTGGAAACTTTCTGTTTCAATACCAAGTTTCGAATTTGCGTGTCGGTAATATTTTTGCAGATGCAAATGTACATAAAAGTTGAGCCGATATTCGATTAAGTTAAAAGATAACACAAATGAGAATGATTATCAATAATGTTAGCAACAATTAATCGTTGTTTTGTCTTGTGGTTTATCTGACAAGCAGAAGGGTAGGGCAATAAATTCTCAAATTCCGTATACTAGTACGCAAATTTTCAACAAGCTCTACCCTGGGAAAATACAATGGCTGAAATCCAATACGAAGTGCGTGAACGCGATTTAATGGCGTTCAATGAATATCAACTGCAATATTCCAAGGAAATGCAATTGTCGATTCGCCGGAATCAATCCAGGGTCCCCGGTCTTATGGTTTTCATTGCTCTTTTTTACTGGTTTTATTATCAAGACGTCTTTACTTCTTTTTATATCGCGGTGATTGGTGTGTTGTGGGGACTTTTGGTGCCTGTTTACATTCGTTGGAATATACTGAATTCCATAAGGAAAAAATATACTGACGCGGACAAAGAGAAAATTCTAGGCAACTACACCTTGCGGTTGGAGCCGAAAGTTTTGATCGAAATTTCGCCCCATGGCGAGAATAGCGTCGAATGGTCGGAAGTCTTACGAATGGCGGCGACGAAAAAACACGCATTTATTTATGTTGGGGTCAACGAAGCGTTAATTATCCCTAAAAAAACCGTAAAAAAAGGAAGTTTCCGCGAGTTCGTCAACCGAGCTAACGAACTCATGGAAGCCGCGGTTGGGTAAGAAATTTTCAGACGAGCTATAAACCGTCGGGGGCTCTCTGATTAAGGTGACTGAAGGGCATACTAAGGCGGTAAAGCAAGGGGACGACCAGCAATGTTAGGGTTGCCGAAAATATCAGCCCCCAAACAATTGCCGTTGCCACCGGCCCCCATATCAGCGATTTTCCACCGAGGCCCGTGGCGAGGGAAAATAATCCGGCGATGGTTGTTAGCGTGGTGATAATAATGGGGATCACGCGTCGACGGGCGGCATAAATCGTAGCATGCAATACCGACATGCCGGCATTCAATCGTGAGTTTGCCGCTGAAATCAGCACGATCGCAGCATTAACGGCGATACCGGCAAGAGCGACTACACCGTAAAGTGTAAAGAGGCTTAATGGATTTTGGGTAATCAGGAGACCGATGACCACTCCCGTGAAGGCCATTGGGATAGCTGACAAGATCATCAGTGGTTGTATATAGCTTTTGAATTGGGTCCCAAGAATCAAATACATCAATCCAAACCCGAACAAGAAAAGTACCATAATGGCATCCAGGCTTTCTTGTATATCATCGAATTCGCCGGTAAAGTCCAGGCTGAGATCCGGATACCGGTCCGCGATATCTCCCCATTCCCTCCTAATATAATCATTAGCCTGAACGGTATCCATGAGCGATTTATCCAAATCCGCTTCGATGGTAATCGTGCGTCGAAAATTATAGTGGCGTAAATTACCTAAACCTTTCGTCGTCTCTACTTCCAGCAGTTCTCTGAGAGCGATCAAGCCACCGTCCGGGAGAGGCAAATTGTAATCCAGTAAAGAATCAATGGTCTGGAAGGATGCTTTGCGGGCGACAACACGGACTTCCAGTTTTTCACCTTCATGCTGTATGTCGGCAACGATTTCGCCGTCTACCAGGAGGCGTATAGTTCGGCCGATCGTTTCCGGGCTGATACGAACCTGACGGATAGCCTCTTCATCCAAGTGGAGGACCAGCTCTCGTCTTCCCAGGCTGGAATCGTCGGTGATATCGAGAAACGCGGGTTGACGCGTTAAGATCTGCTTGAGATCGTCGGCTGCTTTACGCAATGTAGGATAGTGATCTCCACGCACTTTAACGCTTATCGGCCTTGCCGTCGGTGGACCACCGGCGAGTTTTAAAAAGGAAATATTCTCCGCGCCGGGTACCGAAGTGACGCTATGGCGCATATCTTCGATGATGTCTTCAACCGATCGCATGCCTTTTCTTTCGGGCTGCAAACCAATCAAAATTTGACCGTAGCGCTCGCCCAGGAGAGGTTCCATTTCTGTAAATAAAATACCCGCATAACTGACGATACCACGAGCATCACCAACCCGTATGTGGTTACGCACCCGGCGTTCTACTTCGCGAACCTTGTCCATGGTATTTTGCAGCGGTGTTGACGGTGGCATTTCAACGTTGACATAAATGAGACGCAGGGTATCGCTGGCAAAGAAATCCATTTTGATAAAGCCACCCGAGACCATTCCCGTGGCCAACGATAAAAGTACCAAAACGGACACAAGAACGCGGCTTGGATAGCGCAAAACCTTAATGAGGATTTGGGTATATCGAATTTGAATCCAATGGGTTACACGTCTGCGGATTTCGTGGACTCGGGATGGACGGTCAAAATTAATACGCAATGCCATGATGTGCGAGGGCAACATCCAATAGGCTTCTATCAAACTAATCGCAAGAGCGACCGAGACAACCAGGGGAATAATGAGCATGAAGTCGCCGAGGATGCCGGGTAGAAGCATGAGTGGAAGGAATGCTGCCATGGTAGTCAGTACAGCGGTAGTAACCGGTGCGAATACTTCTTTTAGAGCGCCTAATGTCGCGCTGATCGTATCCATTCCATGCAGGAGCCTTTGATAAATTGCCTCGACAACCACAACTGCGTCATCCACTAGCATCCCCAACACGATTACTATCGCGAGCAACACGGAAACATTTAAGGTTTGCCCAAGGTTTGCGAGTATCCAAAAGGTACCAGCCAGGATAAAGGGGATGCCTATGGTGGTCAGGATGGCGATACGCAGCCCCAAAAACGCCCAGGTTACAATAAGGACGAACACTAATCCGAATAGCGCGTTGGTTTGCATAACCCGTAAAGCTTCCCGAGTAATCTGGGACTGATCGTCAACCAGAGTCAAGCGGACTCCGGTGCTGTTACTGAATCTATTGCGGTTTTCAACATATTGGTTAATGCGATCAACCAATTTCAAGGTATTCGCACCGGCTTTTTTCATGACGGCGAGGATGATAGCCGGCCGATCTTCAAAGGAAACTAATTGTTGCGCTTTTTCCTGATCCCGAAATACCTCGGCTATTGACTCTAACGGGACTTCACCCTCAGCGGTGTGAACGGGTAGTTTGGCCAGGTAACCCGGGGCACTGTCCGTACCAACCAGTCGTACCAGCCATTGCTCGGCGCCAAAGGTAATACTTCCGGCGGCGGTATCTTTAAAATAGAGTGAGACCGTTTCGGCGAGATCGGAGGGTGCGAGTCCCATCGATTCGACCAACTCAGGAATAAATCGGACCTGTAATTCGGGATCGTTAAGCCCGCGAGGATCAACACGGTCGACACCGATAATACGTTCAAGATCGTTTTCGATATTGTGCGCTTGCCGTCGAAGTACTTCGTCATCGGCCGCGCCGGCAACTACTAAAGTCGCGACCGGATAGGCATTGGAGCTGGTGACCTCTAAGATAACCGGTGTTTCCACCTCGTCCGGTAATTCACCTTCCTTGTTTCGGATCTCGCGGCGCAGATCGTTGACTCTTTTGTCGAACATCCGGTTGCCGATATCCTCAAAACGCACTAGCAAACTGGATACACCCTCGCGGCTGGTGCTGGAAATAAATTTGATATCGCGAACGCTTCGAATGGCGTCTTCCAATGGGTTGGTCACTCGTTTTTCTACATCCAGGGCCGCGGCGCCTGGGAATACGGTAGTGACGACGATCCAATTAAAGTTTATTTCCGGATCTTGTTCCCGAGGCAACATACTATAACTAAAAAAGCCTACGACCAGTACGAGTCCGAAGAGCAGATTGGCTAATATATGGTTTTTTAGAAATTCGCTCAGCATTATTCTGATTTGCGCTTAATCGGATCGCCGTCTTGTAGCCCGGCGTGTCCCTCGACGATGATCGCTGTATCCGAAGGAAGCGATGCAGTGGAATTTCGCCCGGCCAGAGCGTCTTTGACGGAGGTGAAATGGGCGAAACCCTCTCGAGCGATAAAAACACCGATTTGCTTGTTGCGGCGTACAAATACGCGTGCGGGGAGTACACGCTGACCTGATTGCCATTGCAACCTTCCTCTGATGCCGGGTCGTGTTTTTATTCCGATAAAGGTGAGCCGAATTTCTTGATCTCGTGAATCGGTATCCACGGCAGGCACAATCGCGCGTAACGACACGGGATAATATTCGCCGTCGAATTCAAATTTGATAGTTTCCGCAGATTGAAGATCATTGATAGCGGTAGGCCGAATACGGGCGCTGATTTCGACATTATCGGTGTCCACAAGTTGGAACATGGGTTGATCATGCATTGCCATGGCGCCTGTTTGGGCGAGACGCTGGGTCACCGCACCCCTAAAAGGCGCACGGATACTGCATTTCGTTATCGTACGCAGAGCAAGCTCTACGATTGCCTTTTGCTCTTCCCGGCGCGCCAAAAGGGCATAGAGTTCCGCATTGCGTTGGTCCAGTTGTTCGGCGGATATATTGTTTGTATTTTCCAGTTGGCGCGCTCTTTTAAGGCGTTGTTCAGCCAATATTTTTTGTGATTTTAAGCGTTTTTGCACCGCAATCTTTTGACGGTGGGCAATATGGTAATCATCGCATTCGAGCTTAGCTAGAATAGTGTTTTTATCGACGACGTCACCAACCTCGTGTCGTATTTCCAGGATAGGGGCATTGATCTCCGCGCTGATTGTCGTATCGTTGAGGCTGATAACCATCGCCGGAGCTGATTTACCTATAACCGTGGCCAATTTCGAAAAGGCCATAGTGCGAACGGGTACCGGTGTGTTCTGGATATCGGCCAGCGCCCAACTTGATGCCAGCAGCAACATCTGAGCAGCGAATAGATTAAATGACATGATGTATTTATTAGGGATCTTTGTACTCTGTATTATAGGTTTTTTGCAATGTAGACCCGTGAAAAAGATGAAAGAGTGACCTGGTTCTCAATTTTTACAAATAAATCTGCTTCAATTAAAGGGTCAAATTTATTATTTGTAGACTTTATTCAGTATTTGTTGATACAACCCAAATTGGTATAACGACATTTTGATATCATTTAGAGAAGTGAATATTACGATAGCGCAGTTGCCAAAGAGGATTGACTCAATTCTTCCTTTGACGCGTGATTTTTCTTTGATCCTGGAGGTCAAGACATGAACGGACGATCTTTTTAACCCCAAACTCCCATTACAGGAGATAATACAGCTTCAGTGTCCGAAATGTATCGGGAAAAAGTCAAAGAAGCCGAAAAAGACAACAAAAATACTCCCCGGTCACATCCTGATGCCAATGAATATGAGGAAGTGTCTAGGGTTGTCGGCCTTTCCATGAATTAGTAAGGAAGCCCCCCGGGCCGGATTGAGCACCGGCAATGACAAGAAACACGGGAGCTAAGGCTTGCTCCTTGGTTCGTTTTCCCCGTTCCCGTTCTCCTATGAATTGGCGTAACGCCCTTTTCACGAAGATTCCCTGCGTTCGTTTATCGGATTGTACCGGTTGATATCCTCAAGGCCGTTGCAGTCTATTCCAATCTATAAATGGCCCTGAAACAGAGGGGTAGAGAATCTACCTGAAGAGGCAAATCAGGCAATACTCCGCTCCTGCTCAAAGATGGTTTTGAAAAGTTTACGTTTGGCCTCATTCATCTGTTTGACTGCGTCATTGTCGCTGATTGAGAAGGCAATTGCATCCAGTTTTTTAAAGGTGGTTCCCAGTTTGAGATATTGGTTTGCATCAGGTAATGATTTGAGCTTCTCGTAGGGTGTCATCATTAACTTGTAGGGATAGCTCTTTTTCACCTTTCCTTTGTTGTCTTCTTTTGGGACAGGAAAAAAGCAAGGACGATGGAAGTTGATATAGGGGTTGAAATACTCTCTGTGAAATTCATTAAGTTGAGGCGCCCAGTACCCCGGGATATGGTCGTACCCCAGATGTTTGCAGATGATGGTTCCGTTCTTGGACTCGGCGAGTGCATTGTCGTTGGAATGGCGTGGGCGTGATTTGGTCAGGTCAATATGGAGCTTTCCGAGCAGTTTTGCCACGGTATGATTGATGTATTCCGAACCGTTATCCGCGTGAAATGCCAGGATGACAAAAGGGAAGATTTCGATCAGCATCTCCAGGACCGGAATCATGAAACGCTCAGTAATCCGTTCTACGGAGAATATACATTCAAATTGCGTGACTTCATCAACCGCATTGATATGGTAAACCCCTTTGATCCCATCCAGGTCGCCCTGATGGACTGTGTCGATCCGTAGAAAGCCTGGTTTACCTTCTGAATTGGGTTTTCGTCGCTCGCCTATCTGAGAGCGTTTTGAAGCGGTTTTATCAAACTGGCGGCGCTGTCGTTGATAACACGTAGAATGACGAAGATTATAGAGATGGGCAACCGAAATCTTTGCTAAGCGCTCATAGCGATAATCCTCATAGATCAAAAGCATCCGCTCACAGATCTTCTTGGTGGCTGCACCGCAGAGTGTCCCATGGAGCTTGTCGGTCTCAGCTAACAGCACTGCGTCCTCAGGGCGGTAGAAGCGTTCAAATCCCGATGCTGTACGCTGTTGGCGCTTGATGTATCCGGTTTTTTTGTATTGCTGTACCAGCCGTTTCACTTGCCGTGGAGAATAGCCACTCACCTGCTCCAGATAGCGGATGATCAATCCCTTACCGTTCTTGCTGCAAGAGATATAACTGAATTTGACCAATGTACGCCGAATCCACTGGTAGCGCTCTTCCTTGTTGGTAATTGAAAACTCAACCTCCACAGTTCCTTCGAGAAAGATGCGGACGTCATCCAATGTTTTTATCTTTTTGTCACTCATATAGATCACCATAGGTGACCATCATGAGCAGAAATTACTCCTCAGGTACAGGGCCGTTTCACGTTGGAATCACGGCTCCCGTTCAGGGCCATTTCATATTGGACAAGACTGTTGCTGGCTTTCAAACTCATGTGGCACTATAATCGTTGCCCTATGATTTCGTATAGTAATTTAACCCTATGACAGATCCAGAGCAATATCGTCTTGTTGAAACCCGTTTACAGGAAAAGCTTCCGGGTAGTGTGACCCAATGTAATCTATGCCTGTGGCGCTGTAAAATCAAACATGGTCAGCGGGGGTTTTGTCAGGCCCACGTGAATCGTAGCGGTACCCTATACAACCTGTCGTACGGAATCCTGTCATCCATTGATATCGATACCATCGAAAGCAAGCCGGTAAAACATTTTCGACCCGGCACACGAGTATTATCCGTCGGCAGTTTTGGATGTAACTTCCGTTGTGGAGGCTGCCACAATTTGGAAATATCGTGGGGAGTCAAAGCCTTGGATGACCTAGCGAAAGGTCAGTCGAAACAAGCCTGGGTGACGCCTCATTCGTTGATTGAAACGGCACAACGAGCCGGTGTACAAGGTATCGCCTTTACTTACTCTGAACCGGCGGTCTGGTTGGAGTATGTTATCGATGCGAGTAAATTGGCGCATGAGGTGGGTTTATACACCGTTTACGTTTCCAACAGTTATATTAGCGATGAAGCCTTGGAGTTGGTCGCGCCCTATATCGATGTGCTGTGTTCAGACATCAAAAGCATGCGCGATGATTTTTATCAGGAAATCTGTCGCCCGGCAAGGGTTAAACAGATCCTACATGCCATCAAAAAAGCACATGAATTGGGCATCCATGTCGAAACACGCACCAATATCATACCGGGGAAGAACGATGACCCTGATGAGCACTTCGAAATTGCTTGCTGGGTTCGGGATAACCTCGGTGAGGAGAGTCCTTGGCATATTACCCGGTTTTTTCCCGCCTATAAGTTAAGTGACATTCCGGCAACTCCGGAGTCTTCGCTGTTCGAAGCGCGGGACGCGGCGGAACGCGCGGGGCTGAAGAATATATACGTTTATAACGATAAGGGTTGCGATTGCGCGAAGGAGAATAGTCCGATTGAGCATTATTTAGACCGTAGCGATGCGGACGTGCATCAAATCAAAAAATGTCCCGTAAGTTGTTGTGGCGATGAAGGTGTGTTATTAAAGAAATACGAAAAGAACGTCGATAATTTAAGTTCGGAGGTCAGGAACTAGAAATGCCAAGAAAAGTAGAGTGTGTTGTTTTAAAGAAACAAGCGGAAGGTCTGGAAAAACCCTTGCACCCAGGTGAATTGGGTAAACGAATTTTTGAAAACGTTTCCAAAGAAGGCTGGAAACAGTGGCTCGAACGGTTAACGACCATCATTAATGAAAACGGTCTTAATACGGCGGACATTGGAAGTATCGAATTGATCGAAAAACATATGCGGGGTTTTTTCTTTGGAGAAGGTGATTACGGTCATCTGCCCGCGGGTTTCCAGCCGCCAGGTGGTGGTGGTAAAAAATAGGGTTAAGCTAGGAGGCTGATGAAAATCCACTCATAATTCTTCCAATAATTGATCCCGTTTCCGTTCCGCTTTCTTGGCGGTCGAAAACGCGATCTTTCGTTTAGATTGAACCGATTGACCCAGGGTATTCTAGTGAAATACAGGATAGGAGATACCGATGTCGATTAAATACGAATGGGTTATTTACTGGAGCGATGAAGATGAGTCCTTTGTCGTAGAAGTCCCGGAACTACCCGGGTGCATGGCCGATGGGGAAGCTTATGAGGAAGTAGTGACTAATGCGAAAAGAGTTATCCAAGAGTGGATCGAGACTGCCCGTGAACTTGGCAGGCACGTGCCGGAGCCAAAGGGACGGTTAATGTATGCGTAACGGATAATCATTCTAGAACCAACACCTTGAGCTGAAAAACTTACTATTCGAACTCTCTATCAACATATCTGATAATTCGGGCAATGCGTCTGTTAGAGGGTAAACAAGCCTTGGTTTGTGGAAGCAGCCAGGGAATTGGCAAAGCGATTGCGCTTCATTTCGCGAATTTAGGCGCGGAACTGACCCTTTTAGCTCGCAACGCCACTGCGTTGCAAGCAGTATCGGATCAACTGAGCACGGAACAGGGTCAAAACCACGGATATTTTACCGCCGACTTTTCCAATCCCAATCAGTTGAAACAAGCATTGACCGACGGCTTACGCGGGAAATCCGTTAATATTCTCGTCAACAATACGGGTGGGCCACCAGGTGGCATTATCCACGAGGCCGATCCGGAAGAGTTCATGGACGCCTTTTCACAGCACTTGATCTGCAATCAGTTACTTGTGAGTTCGGTTCTTAAAGGCATGAAATTCAAAAGATACGGAAGGATAATTAATATTATTTCAACTTCGGTGAAGCAACCGTTACCTGATCTCGGTGTGTCCAACACCATTCGGGGCGCCGTTGCCAGTTGGTCTAAAACATTGGCGGGGGAGCTGGCGCCTTTTGGAATTACCGTGAATAATGTTTTGCCAGGGGCCACCGACACGGCAAGACTGGCATCGATTCTTGACATCAAAGCAAAAAAACTGAACAAATCCGTTGAAGAGGTTGCCGAAGAAATGAAACAATCTATCCCGATGGGGCGGTTTGCGCGGCCTGAAGATATAGCATATGCCGTAGGGTTTTTGGCATCGGACCTCGCATCTTATGTGACCGGTATAAATCTACCGGTGGATGGTGGGCGAATCGCCGGTTTGTAAATAGTTGGTGGCCCTTTATTGTTGACGATTTATGAAAGCTGGACACCATGTGGAAGGGATAAGTCCAACATTAAATCGCGGTAAACCGACAACCATAAACTGGTACAAAAGTTGTTATGGAACACATCGCCAACTACATCGATGGAAAACTTGTTCCACCCGCCGACGGCCGGTATCTCGAAAATATAGAACCGGCAGCGGGCTTATGTTATTCGATGGTACCGGATTCCCACAGTGTCGATGTGGATGCCGCCGTCGAGGCGGCGGAAAGAGCGTTCCCTCCCTGGGCCTCGACATCCGTAGATGATCGAGCGGAAATACTACGGAAAATTGCTGATCGAATTACAGATAATTTTGAAGCACTAGCCTTAGCGGAATCGATTGATACGGGCAAACCCTTGAGTGTCGCACGGCAAGTTGATATTCCAAGAGCCTACACCAACTTTCAATTTTTTAGCTCCGCCATCCAGCATTTTGTTTCAGATTCCCATGGAATGGGGGCTCAAGCGATGAATTATACCGTCTATACACCCCTCGGCGTGGTGGCTTGCATCTCCCCCTGGAATCTCCCGCTTTATCTTTTTACCTGGAAAGTCGCTCCCGCGCTCGCTGCCGGGAATACCGTGGTCGCCAAACCCTCGGAACTTAGTCCAATGACTGCTTTTCTGCTATCAAACATTTGTATTGAGGTAGGTTTGCCCCCAGGTGTTCTAAACATCGTCCACGGCTTGGGTTCGCGAGTAGGTCAAAGGCTTGTAGAGCATCCCAAAGTACAAGCTGTTTCATTTACTGGCGGCACTAAAACTGGGAAAAAAATTGCCGAAATCGTTGGCCCTTTATTCAAAAAATTTTCCCTGGAATTAGGCGGGAAAAATCCCAATATTATTTTTGAAGATTGTGATTTCGACCGGGCTCTGGAGACTACCGTCCGCTCTTCATTTTTTAATCAAGGACAGGTCTGCCTATCCGGTTCGCGTATTTTTATTGAAAGACCACTTTTCGATACCTTTAAAAATGAATTTGTACTCCGAGCAAAAGCCTTACAGGTTGCCGATCCGTTATCTGAAACCTGCACCCAGGGCGCGCTAATTTCCGAGAACCACCTGCAAAAAGTGCTCTCCCACATCAAACTGGCTCAAAAAGAAGGCGGTGAAATCCTGACCGGTGGACAACGGGTCTTTCTAAAAGGGCGCTGCGAAAAGGGATTTTTCGTCGAACCTACCATAATAATGGGACTACCGTCTAATTCCCGTACCAACCAGGAAGAGATATTCGGACCTGTAGTGACTTTGACACCCTTCGAAACCGAAGACGAAGTCGTTGAGTACGCCAATAGCACGGCCTATGGCTTGTCTGCGTCCATTTGGAGTAACAATATCAAACGCTGCCATCAACTTTCCAATCGAATCCAGTCCGGCGTAATCTGGATTAATTGTTGGATGGTTCGAGATTTGCGCACACCGTTCGGTGGGATGAAACAGTCGGGGGTAGGCCGGGAAGGCGGATTTGAAACCCTTAAATTTTTTTCCGAAACTAAAAATATCTGTATTTATACGGGAGGCTAATCGGGGTGGAGAATGGTCGTGTAGACTCTGGCAAAGCGCCCGAACCCGTCGGAGCATACCCCCATGCGCGTCGCGTCGGTAATTTGCTTTTTCTGTCGGGGGTGGGGCCTCGGCAACGCGGTTCAAAGCAAATTCCAGGGGTTGAATTGGACGGCCAGGGCAATATTCTTTCTTATGATATCGAAACCCAATGTCATGCTGTTTTCGAGAATGTACGCCTTATCCTGGAAGACGCCGGATTTAAGTGGGACGACCTTGTGGATATCACGGTTTTTTTAACCGATCTAAACAACGATTTTTCGGTCTATAACAGAGTCTACGCTGAATATTTCACCACCAATCAACCCTGCCGGACAACGGTCGAAATATCGAAGCTTCCGACTCCGATTGCTATCGAACTGAAGTGTATTGCTACCTTAGGAGGTTAAATGTCATGAGAGATTTAAAGCCCCTAAACTTTCAAAAATGGATCGATGATCACCGCCATCTATTGAAACCACCGGTCTGTAATAAACTGGTGTTTGAAGATGCGGAATTCATCGTCATGGTTGTCGGCGGACCCAATTCCCGAAAAGATTACCATTATGACGAAGGCGAGGAATTTTTCTACCAAGTCGAGGGGAACATGGTTTTGAAGATTATGGCGAATGGGCACCCACAAGATGTCCAAATCAATCAGGGTGAGATATTTCTACTTCCGCCACGGCTACCGCATTCGCCCCAACGCTTTGAAAATACGGTCGGCTTGGTGATTGAACGCAAGCGACGGCCGGAAGAAAAAGATGGATTGCTTTGGTACTGCGATAATTGCTCAAACCTTCTCTACGAAGAATATTTTCCGCTTAAAAACATAGAAACCGACCTTCCGCCGGTGTTTGATCGATTTTATTCGAGCCTTGATAATCGAAGCTGTAAGCAGTGCGAAACAGTGATGGAGGTTCCTAGTCAAGTACCAGGATAATGTTCAAAATTGATATCCATACCCATATTTTGCCGGAAAACTGGCCCGATCTTCGCGATAAATATGGTTATGGAGGTTTTGTCCAGCTTCAACATTGCGCACCGGGTTGCGGACGGCTGATCAAGGACGGCACGCTTTTCCGTGAAATCCAAAGCAATTGCTGGGATGCTAAAACCCGTATGAATGAGTGTGAAAGCTTAGGCGTTCACGTACAAGTTCTTTCCACCGCCCCAGTCATGTTCTGTTATTGGGCGAAACCCAAACACACTTTGGACCTTTCCAAGTTACTCAATGACCATATCGCCGGGGTTGTGGCTCAGTATCCCAAACGGTTTTTGGGTTTGGGTACGTTGCCAATGCAGGATGCGGACCTCGCGGTGAAGGAATTGGAACGTTGTGTTCGTGAATTGAATCTAGTGGGTATTCAAATAGGATCTCACGTAAATGAAGTTAATTTGAATGACCCACGTTTTTCCCCCATTTTCGAAGCCGCGGAGGATTTAGGCGCCGCAATATTTGTCCACCCATGGCAAATGCTGGCTAAACAAAGAATGAAAGATTATTGGCTGGAATGGTTGGTTGGCATGCCCGCGGAAACTTCCCTCGCCATCTGCTCGATGATTTTTGGCGGTATTTTCGAAAAATTTCCCAAATTAAGAGTGGCATTCGCCCACGGTGGCGGCGCTTTTCCCGCAGCTTTCGGCCGTATTCAACATGGTTTTGATGTGCGTCCCGACCTGTGCGCCGTGGACAATAAGATCGAGCCACGGGAGTATTTGGGTCATTTTTATATCGATTCATTGGTCCACGACCCGCGGATGTTGGAGTATCTAATCGATCTGGTAGGCGCCGAATCGATCGCCTTAGGATCCGATTACCCGTTCCCACTGGGTGAGCTTGCACCCGGAAAAATGATCGACGAAATGAGTTTGTCGTGCGATACGAAAAAGCAGCTGTTTCATAAGTCAGCCTTAAACTGGCTCGCCCTGGACATAGATCATTTTCAGTGAGTATCGTCGATGTCGAGATCGGGGCAAGCGTTTTTCGAATAGATGCCGGAAATGTATTCGATCTATCCATTCCGCTATATTTTAAGGGCGAAGATCTCAATGCCTTCGGGATGCCTTCAGCGAAGTCCCGAATTGTCGAAAACGAATGGTTTGTCGGCGATACCGACCGTGGCGGCAGTTGCAATGTTGAGGAATATACATTGATCCCTCACTGCCAGGGCACCCATACCGAATGCGTCGGGCATATCGTGGATGAACCCATTACGATTGGTGAAACCCTGAAAGATGCATGGCTGCCCGCGACGGTCCTGAGTCTGGAAACCATAAAACCTGGAGATTGCATGGATCGCTATCCCTTTGGGAAGGAGAACGATGACGAAATTATCACCAAAAATAGTGTGATAAAAGCACTCGATCAATTTCCGGATCAACGTTTTCAAAAAGCACTTATCATTCGTACGCTTCCCAACGATGCGTCCAAAAAAAATCGGTGTTATACCACCGCGGCTTATTTTTCCAACGATGCGATGGAAGAAATAACTAAGCGCCCTACCCTGCATTTACTGGTGGATTTGCCGTCAATCGACCGCATGGAGGATGGTGGAAAACTCTCCAATCACCGTATATTCTGGCAAATTCCAAATGAACATCGGAACACAGCCAAAACACAGGTGTCTCCGAAAACCATAACCGAACTGATATTTGTACCCGATCCGGTGGTTGATGGTTATTACCTGCTGAATCTGCAAATACCTCCTTTTATGACCGATGCGGCGCCCAGTCGCCCACTGATCTTCCCAGTGGAAGCGCCATGAAATTTGAGAACACCAAAGACTTCGCCGAGACTCTGGATCAAGAAGATACCCTGAAACATCATCGCGGCCGATTTCATCTTCCTAAAAACCCCAGTAACCAGGAACTAATTTATTTTTGCGGAAATTCATTAGGTCCGCAGCCTAAATCGGTGCGATCATCCATCGATGAGGTGCTTGACTCGTGGGAAAACAACGCGGTTGACGGCCATTTTTCGGGCTCGCACCCATGGTTTGCATACCACGAATTTCTCACCGGGAAATTGGCTCGAATCGTCGGTGCGCTCCCAAGCGAAGTGGTGGCGATGAATTCGCTGACCGTCAACCTCCACCTCATGATGGTAAGCTTTTATCGGCCTACGTCTGGCCGGTATAAAATACTGGTCGAGCAACAGGCTTTTCCTTCCGATCAATATGCCGTTGAGTCCCAAATCAAATTTCATGGTTTGGAACCTCGGAACGCCCTAATGGAAGTGTGTCCCCGCGATAGCGAGTTCACACTTCGAAGTGAAGATTTACTCGAATTGATTGACCGTGAGGGAAATCAAATTGCTCTGATTCTGCTTCCAGGCGTTCAATACTATACGGGTCAGGCCTTCGATTTCGCGGAGATTACCGATGCCGCGCATAAAAAGGGTTGCAAAGTAGGATTCGATTTGGCCCATGCCGCGGGCAATTTAGTATTAAAGCTTCATGACTGGGGTGTCGACTTCGCGGTGTGGTGTTCCTACAAATATCTAAATGCCGGTCCAGGCGCCGTAGGCGGCTGTTTTGTTCATGAAAGGTACGGTGAACGATCCGATATTCCACGATTCGCCGGTTGGTGGGGGCACGATATAAACACCCGTTTTCAAATGCCACAACAGTTTTCAGGTATTATCGGTGTGGAGGGCTGGCAGCTTAGTAACCCCCCTATCCTGTCCATGGCGCCGCTTTTGGCTTCGCTCGAAATCTTTGACGATGCGGGAATGGAAGAGCTTCGAACCAAATCCGAAATTTTAAGCGGTTTTTTAGAATTCCTTTTGTTGGACACATGTGCTGATCAAGTGTCGATTATCACCCCCCGGCGGGCTCAAGAGCGAGGATCTCAATTATCCTTGACCTTGCGGAATCGGGGCGAGCAAATTCGCAAAAAGCTCATTGACGCCGGTATTATCTGCGACTGGCGTGAACCAGATGTCATGCGCGTATCACCGGCACCGCTATACAATCGCTTTTCAGAAGTTTTTGACTTCGTAAAGATTCTGCATTCGATTCTATAAGGCTGTCGTGCCAAAGAAAGAAATCACATTGATCGGCGCTGGATTGGTTGGGTGTTTGTTGTCCATCTATCTATCCCGGCGGGGATTTTCCGTTAAGATTTTCGAATCCAGACCCGATATTCGAAATCACAAGATTCCCGCCGGTCGTTCCATCAACCTGTCATTGTCGGAACGCGGAATACATGCCCTCAAGGAAGTGGGGCTGTATCGAAACATCGAAAAGTATCTCATCGAAATGCCGGGACGCATGCTTCACGATAAAAATGGCGTACTCCAATACCAAGCCTATGGAAGAAACCCGGGGGATGTCCATTTTTCAGTTTCCCGGGCCGTTCTTAACAAGATATTGCTAGACGCGGCGGAATCGACGGAGCGGGTTTCCATTCAGTTTAACGAATATTGTAGTTCTTTAAATCTTACGACAAAGCGTTTATCGCTTCGGAACGAGACAACGTCAGAATCACGAACCCTCGATTTCGATGTATTGATTGGAGTGGACGGTGCCTGGTCCATCGTGCGTCAAAGCATGATCAATGCACAAGCGATTCAATGCAAGCACGAAATATTGCCGCACGGTTATAAAGAACTGAACATCCCTGAAGATCCTAGGGGTGGCCATCGAATGGAAAAAAATGCCCTGCATATCTGGCCACGTGGCGGATTTATGCTCATCGCACTGCCCAATACCGATAACAGTTTTACCGTTACGCTTTTTCTTCCCCATGAAGGTTCCAACAGTTTCGAATCCTTAACTTCGGACCCAAGTATTTTAGATTTTTTCCAGACCCAATTCCCCGATGCCGTTCCATTGATTCCCAATCTAAAACCCGATTTTTATAATAATCCTACCGGTTCCCTGGGAACCATCAGATGTTCAGGTTGGCACTTAGGCGCCAAAGCTTTAGTGATCGGTGATGCCGCCCATGCTGTTGTGCCGTTCCATGGCCAGGGGATGAACTGTGGTTTTGAAGATTGTTCGGTACTGAATAAATGTTTCGATAGTTCCAATAATATAGAGGATATTTTTGAAGCATTTTCAAAACAAAGGATATCGAACACCAAAGCTATTGCCGACATGGCTTTGGAAAATTATATCGAAATGCGGGATTCCGTCCGAAATCCAAAGTTTCATTTATGGAAACAAATCGAATGGCTTTTGGAGGAACGCCATCCCAAGCGATTTATCCCAAGGTATTCAATGGTGATGTTCCACCGAATTCCCTATTCGGTGGTCAAAGAACGAGGCAATATCCAGTCGACGATTCTACACCGTTTGTCCAAATACGTCGGGCGGGTTGAAGAGGTGGATGTTGGGCTTGCCGATCAATTGGTAAAGGAAAAACTAGGCGTCGTTAGAGAATAAGTTGGGCCTTATCCCGTCATCTGAATTCTACGCATCAAGTAAATTCACGTCATATCGAGCAATTGTACGATCTCTAGTCACCAATGTTAATTTTTCGATAATAGCCTGGGCAATTAACATACGATCAAACGGGTCTTTATGGATAGCAGGCAATGTCCCGGCGAGTTGCGCGTGTTCGAAATTCATATTCAGCTGGGTAAAACGGTTAAATCCAATTTCTTCATTTAGATTATCAGGAACTTCAATTCTACCCATTGCCTCTTTAATGCTGATTTCCCAAGCCGAAGCAGCACTAACAAATACCATGTTCTTGCCATCAATAATCGCTTCGCGGGCATCACCGGAAAGCGAAAGATTGTTTTCCAATGTCCAGATAAGGACATGAGTATCGAGCAGCAGATTCATTAATCGTCAGGAAAAATAGATGATTGATAAAAACCGTCGACCAATTCATTGTCCGGTTCATCAAAATCTTCCGCTATTTTTACTTGTCCTTCCCAGCTTCCGCCCAGTTTGCGAGGCGATGAGTCTTCCTTGAAAGCCGACAACACAGCAACCGGTTTACCTGCCTTGCCAATAATGACAGGTTCATTTGATTCCTGAACCCTTTTTATCAACTGAGACAAACTAGCCTTTGCCTCAGAAATATTAGTAACTTGCATGACTGAATCCTGATTGTTACAAAGTAAAGAATAGAGTCTGGTCTGGTCTGGTCTGATTGTCAAGTCAATTAGTTATAACTGTTGTCATTGCTTGAAGAGACAACTATGCATCTTGGATGCGTGGGCCATGCCGAGCGTCGCGATTGATCCACACCATTGATCATGATGAAACGGAACGCCCGGTCACATTCCTCTGGAATAGGCGATCACGTTGGGGCAAAATACGTCCATTTGTAATCCAATGAAATTGTGTTTCTTAAGCTAAGATAATCCGCAAAAGTCTATTCCAATCTATAAATGGCCCTGAAATTGGGAACAGATCATGAATAACCTTTTAACTGGAGGGGAAGAGGTGTCAAGGAGGAGTTTGTAGCGTAGCGGAGGAATCTCCTTGACACTTCTGAAGCGTAAGTTAACCTCAATTTATGATCTGTTCTCGGTTTCAGGGCCATTTCACGTTAGAAATTACCCCCCTCTTCAGGGCCATTCCATATTGGACAAGACTAGCAATTCACATAGGAGTCGAAAGCGGTCATAATCAACACTTGAATCTACATTTTAACGAAAGAACCAAATAGGGAGAAAAGAATGAAAAATTTCATGATCGCTTGTTGCTTTTTGTTTGTTTTGTCCGCCTGTAATCAACCCGAAAAATCAAGTAATCCTACATTCGATTATAAAATCATCAAACAGCAGTTCGAGCCCTATACCGGTTGGCAAAAGGATAAAGAAACCGCCATGAAGAAAGTGGAAAAGCTAGTATATTATTCCGCGACAGCCGCCTGCAAAAAGGTTGGCCAGGGTTGGGCGTTTACGAAATTAGAAAACAACGGCGTAATGGAATGTGAGGAGTCCGCCGAAGGATTTCGCTGCCGGAAAAAGGATGTTCAAATCGAGTGTCGTAAGATTGACGAGCGATAAGTAGGTAATAGGGGGGGAGGGAATGGTTTTGCTCGTTTCCGTACTTCTGCGTCAATATCCGTGTAACACCTTAATTATTTTTGAAAATGTCTGACTTTTAGTTTTCGCCATCCTCTTCATGAATACTCGGCCATGCTACCAAAACAGCCTGGACCAAGGTTGCTAAGGGAATGGCGAAAAACACTCCCCAAAAACCCCAAAGTCCGCCAAATAATAATATCGCGACAATAATAGCGACGGGATGAAGACCGACCGCTTCTGAAAACAATAAGGGGACTAAAAGCGCACCGTCAAGGGTTTGGACTATGGCGTAAGACACCATGATCCAAATAAAATCCTCGTTCAATCCCCATTGAAAATAAGCAACGATCAAAACCGGGAAAGTAACCAGGGTAGCTCCGACGTAAGGAATAATGACCGATAGGCCCATCAAGACGCTTAGCAATAATCCATAATTTAAACCTAGCGAAATAAAGACAATATAGCTAGCAACACCTAAAATCAGGACTTCCAGGAACTTTCCACGAACATAGTTGCCGATTTGCATATCGACTTCCTTCCAAACCCTGGAAGACAAATGGCTCTCGCGGGGAAGATATTGCACAAGCCAGCGGATGATTTTATCCTTATCCTTAAGAAAGAAAAAAATCAACAGTGGAACCAAAATCAAGTAGACGATCAAGGTAATCAAACCCACTAGCGATGCGGCTGAAGTTGACAATAAACTTTTGCCATAGCCAATCAATTCCTGGCTTACCGCATTGCCGATTTCGTAGATTTGTTGGGTATTGATAATGTTAGGATATTTTTTCGGCAATTCCAAGAGTAATTCCTGAATCCGGGTAACCATGTTCGGGAGCTGTTGGATAAATTCGGCTATTTGTTGGGATAAAAGCGGCAACAGCGTGATCAGGATAAAGATCCCAAATGCAAAGAAAATCGAATACACGATCAATACCGCTACCATTCGTGGCAATTTTAATCGATCCCCCAAGGTCACTATACCTTCCAACAGGTATGCAATCACGCCCGCGGCAAATACGGGTAAAAGCATATCGGCTAAGTTGAGGACTAAGGCGAAACCTACCACCAGCAGAACAGCCAATGAAGTAGCCTGGGGATTTGGGAGTACCCGCTTAAACCAATCAATAAAAAATTGAAGGTTAGAATTTCTAGTTTTTTTGCTCATTAATTTTTAATTTTTCCAAGCAAACAATATCTAACAAAAACCGATCCTCTGCATTTCAGACCGCCCCTCCACCTCTGTTTAACATCCACTTTAACATTTGTTCATACTACTGCAATCAACATCAAACACAAAAACTAAAGAGACCTAAACCCGTAACGGCGTCGTTGGCCTGATTCCAATTCCTGAACCCATCCCCCACCTCTATGGAATACAAGGCACGGACTCAACAAAAGCCGGTAAAACGAAATTTATTCACAGATTCCACACATTTTACTCACCGACTTAACCACAGCATATTGTGCTTGACTAAGTATTCAAATACAGTTTATAGTGTTTTTGCGATTATTCATACATTGAGCCTTTACCTGGAGAATTCATTGGAAACCGTATCTGCCGCCATCACAACACCGTCAGCCAACACCATCAAGACAAGCGTCCCATCGGAAACCGAACTGAACGCCGTGGCCCCGGGCGCGGTTCATGTTATTCGTCGAAATGGGAAAGTCACCCACTTCGACTCGGATAAAATATCCGTGGCCGTCACCAAGGCTTTTCTTGCGGTTGAAGGCGGTAACGCAGCTGCCAGTAGCCGCATTCACGAATCCGTTACCGGCCTTACACAACAAATCGTTAAGGCTCTTACCCGTCGGTTGCCCAGTGGAGGATCAATCCACATTGAAGATGTCCAGGATCAGGTTGAACTCGCGTTAATGCGTGGAGGTCATCAAAAAGTCGCACGATCCTATGTTCTTTATCGCGAAGAACGTTCCCGTCTACGTCACGGGACCGCCGATGATTCGGATGAACCGAATAAAAATCTTCAAGTCACTTTGGTAGACGGCGCTCGAAAACCACTCGATCTTAATAGACTTCAAACTATCGCTGAAGAAGCCTGCCACGCATTAGAAGGTGTCGACAGTCAAATAATACTCGAAGAAATGCGAAAAAATCTGTTTGATGGCGTGCCGGAAAAAGATGTTATTCCCACTCTGGTCATGGGCGCACGAACCCAGATCGAGAAAGAACCGAATTTCAGTTACGCAACCGCTCGTTTGCTGCTCGTTCAGTTACGGCGGGAAGCCCTTGAATTTCTGGACAACGGACAACCCGAAGCAAACCATCGCGAAATGAAGGATCGTTACGCTGAATATTTTATCGACTACATCAAAAAAGCCTGTGACCTCGAATTACTGGATCGAACCTTAAGCCAATTTGATTTAACGCGGCTAGGAAAGGCTTTAACCGCGGAACGGGACCTGAATTTTACCTATTTAAGTTTGCAGACTCTATATGATCGATATTTCATCCACAGTGATGGTACGCGCTTCGAGTTACCCCAAGCATTCTTTATGCGGGTTGCCATGGGACTGGCAATTAATGAAATTAATCGTGAAGACCGTGCAATTGAATTTTACAATCTGCTTTCAAGTTTCGATTTTATGAGTTCCACACCAACACTCTTCAATTCAGGCACACTAAGACCGCAGCTTTCTTCCTGTTATCTAACCACCGTACCCGACGACCTTGACGGTATTTTCAATGCCATAAAAGACGATGCTTTGCTATCAAAATTCGCGGGGGGCTTGGGCAATGATTGGACTCGTGTTCGCGCTATGGGCGCCCATATCAAAGGGACAAACGGTAAATCCCAAGGGGTTGTCCCGTTTCTGAAAGTTGCCAACGATACCGCTGTCGCCGTCAATCAGGGTGGAAAACGTAAAGGCGCCATGTGTGGCTATTTGGAAACCTGGCACTTGGATATAGAAGAATTTTTAGAACTCCGGAAAAATACCGGGGATGACCGCCGTCGAACCCACGACATGAACACAGCTAATTGGATCCCTGACCTGTTTATGCAGCGTGTTGCCGAAGAAAAAGAATGGACTTTGTTTTCACCGGATGACACACCGGAATTACACGAACTCTACGGCGACCGGTTTGAAAAAACCTTTATAGCGTATGAAGAAAAAGCCGATCGAGGGGAAATCAAACTTTTCAAACGTATTCCAGCGATCGATCTTTGGCGCAAAATGCTCAGCATGCTGTTCGAAACCGGCCATCCCTGGATTACCTTTAAAGACCCCTGCAATCTCCGCTCGCCACAACAACATACCGGTGTAGTCCACAGTTCCAACCTGTGCACCGAAATCACTCTAAATACCTCGGACCCGGAAATAGCCGTTTGTAATCTTGGCTCGGTCAACCTGGCCGCCCACATGGACGAAAACGGTCTCAATCTGGAAAAATTGGAGCGGACTATCGACACGGCCATGCGCATGCTGGACAACGTCATAGACTACAACTATTACAGCGTTCCCCAGGCTCGAAATTCCAATCTACGTCACCGCCCGGTGGGTCTGGGTATTATGGGGTTTCAAGACGCACTGTACAAAAAACGCTATGTTTATGGTTCGGAGGAAGCCGTGGAATTTGCGGATCGCACCATGGAATCGGTAAGTTATTTCGCTATCAAAGCGTCCACCGATTTGGCCGAAGAACGGGGTGTGTACTCCTCATTCACGGATTCATTATGGTACAAAGGCGTTTTGCCCATCGATTCGATCAAATATCTTCAAAGCAGCCGGGGCCAATATCTACAAGTCGATAGCTCTAAAACACTTGACTGGAAGACGCTTCGAAAACGGGTCAAATCGGTAGGGATGCGGAATTCCAACACCATGGCTATCGCACCAACCGCAACCATTGCCAATATCTGCGGTGTCTCGCAATCGATCGAGCCCACTTACCAAAACCTGTTTGTCAAATCCAACCTTTCCGGTGAATTCACCGTAGTCAATCCGTATCTGGTACGGGATCTAAAAAGCCTCGATCTTTGGGATGAAGTGATGATCAATGATCTTAAATACTACGATGGTAGTGTCCAACACATTGAACGAATCCCCGAGGAACTCAAACAGATATACGCTACGGCCTTTGAAATCGATCCGCGTTGGTTGGTGGAGGCTGCCTCCCGTCGGCAAAAATGGATCGATCAAGGCCAATCGCTTAACCTGTACATGGCTGAACCCAACGGCAAAAAGCTCGATGCTCTGTATAAACTGGCTTGGCTGCGCGGTTTGAAAACAACCTATTACTTAAGAAGCATGGGGGCGACTCAGGTCGAAAAGAGCACCCTCGCCGACGGCAGGCTAAACGCGGTACAAAATGGTTCCGATACCGAAAGGTCGGCTTACGACGCTCAAGAAGCAGGTTCGGCGGGTAATTCGACCGCTAAATTCTGCTCGATTTTAGACCCCGAATGCGAAGCATGTCAGTAGGTGAAAATATGATGAATTGGGACGATCCACTTTCCAGTCTGAACAAAAACTCCGAAAAAACTTCGGCGTTACCGCCAGGCCAAGGCCTTGAGGACAATAATGAGTTAATGCGCACGGACGGTAACGCCCCTTCGGTAAATCCGGATCCTATAGCGCCCGATTCGAACTCGGACAAATTCAGCGCCACCGGGAAAAGTTATTTACGCCACGGGGAAAGCCAAACGCTGGAACAACAGCACGCTAATACCGGCCTGGAAAATATCGAAATGGGGGCGGCCCGCATTCGAGTAGACGACAAAAAAATTATTAATTGCCGGGCCGACCTTAATCAGTTGGTCCCCTTTAAATATGATTGGGCTTGGCAAAAATATCTGGATGGCTGCGCCAATCACTGGATGCCCCAGGAAATCAATATGACTGCGGACATCGCTTTGTGGAAAGACTCAACGGGTCTGACCGAAGATGAACGCACGATTATCAAGCGTAACATGGGGTTTTTCTCAACCGCCGATTCGCTGGTCGCCAACAATCTGGTATTGGCCGTTTATCGCCATATTACCAACCCGGAATGCCGCCAGTATCTGTTAAAACAGGCCTTCGAAGAAGCCGTGCACACCCATGCCTACCAGTACGTGGTGGAATCCCTCGGTATGAACGAAGGCGAAATCTTTAATATGTACCGCGAAGTTCCCGCCGTCGCGCGCAAAGCCGAATGGGCTCTATCTTTTACTCAATATCTGAGCGATCCCACCTTCCAAACCGGAACGCCGGAAAATGACCAGAAATTGCTGCGCGAGCTTATCGCCTTTTACGTCATCTTCGAAGGGATTTTTTTCTACGTCGGTTTTGTTCAAGTTCTCTCCTTGGGACGCCGCAATAAAATGACCGGTACCGCCGAGCAGTTCCAATATATCTTGCGCGACGAATCCATGCACATGAACTTCGGCATCGACGTCATAAACCAGATCAAAATCGAAAACCCCCATCTATGGGATGACCCGTTCAAACAGGAAATGGCTCAATTGATCCGCGAGGCCGTCGATATCGAAACCCAATACGCTTACGATACCATGCCGCGTGGAATTCTCGGCCTAAACGCGCCTATGTTTAAGGAATACTTACAATTCATCGCCAACCGCCGTTGCGCCCAAATCGGTCTGCCGGAACAATATCCCGGCGCCAATAACCCATTCCCCTGGATGAGCGAGGTTTTGGATCTCAACAAGGAGAAAAACTTTTTCGAAACGCGGGTTACGGAATATCAGACCGGTGGTGCTTTAAGTTGGGATTAATATACCCAAAACCCGCTTTCCCTCGTGACGTCTCCTATTCTCGGACAGCCTCCTAGTAGATGAGAAAACCATTAAAAATAATCGCGGCTGAAACGCGGAATCTACAAAAACTGATTAGAGCGAAACTTTCAAACAGGAACGTGGATAGTCTCCTAAGTTAAGCGGGTATTTTTTGACCGGCATTTAATCGAAAGCTTGTGCCCATACCGTAGTTAAGTTAAGGATTCAAGGTTATAATAACTGGTTCGATTCTGGCTTAATTTATTCATCGTTTATGAAGGCGCGTCTCCAAACTCTCTTGAAAAAAGCAATTGAAACCCTTAAGAGCCGAGGCGAACTTGAATTCGGTCTCGTCGCACAGGTCAATATTGATCGATCTCGCGATACCCAACATGGAGACTACGCCTCCAATCTTGCTTTAACGCTCGCGGGGCGGGTCGGAACGAAACCAAGAGCATTGGCGGAAAAAATAATAGCTGTCATCCCCGATGATGATTCCATTGCAAAGGTGGAAGTCGCGGGTCCGGGATTTATTAATTTTTTCGTTACGGCGCAAGCGCAATTCCATGTTATTCGCCGTATTCATGCCCAAGCCAGCCGTTATGGTGAAAGTCAGGTGGGTGAGGGTCAAAAAGTTCAAGTTGAGTTTGTATCCGCTAACCCTACCGGTCCATTGCATGTTGGACATGGCCGGGGAGCCGCCTATGGTTCCGTGGTTGCAAATCTTCTGTCCGCCGTGGGTTTTGACGTTCAAAAAGAATATTATGTCAACGATGCTGGCCGCCAGATGAATATTCTTGCCCTCAGTATTTGGCTGCGATACCTGGAAGAATGCGGCGAGTTTTTGCCCTTTCCGAGTAATGGATATCGGGGTGAATATATTCGCGAGATCGCTCAAGGTCTTTACGCCCAAATTGGGAGACGCGCCCAATGCGCGGCATCGTTGCTAAAGGACGATATTCCACTCGATGAACCTCAGGGTGGCGATAAGGAAATCTATATCGATGCGCTTATCGAACGGGCTCAAAACCTGCTCACCTCAGATCAGTTCCAAGAGGTCCTGCAATTTGGGCTTGATCGTATTCTGGGTGAAATACGCGATGATCTGGGCGAATTCGGAGTTCGATTCGATGAATGGTTTTCGGAGCGCCGATTAAGTCACGACGGAACAATCGACGCGTGTTTGGAGAAACTCCGTCAGTCGGATTATGTTTATGAAAAGGATGGCGCAACCTGGTTTGCGTCGAGTCGATTGGGCGACGAGAAAGACCGGGTAATTATCCGGGATAATGGCCAAAGTACCTATTTTGCTTCGGATATTGCTTACCATTGGAACAAGCTCGAGCGTGGGTTTGACCGGATCGTCAACATCTGGGGGGCCGATCATCATGGCTACGTTCCCCGTGTACGGGCGGCCATACGCGCGCTTGGCGCGGACCCTTCGAAACTTGAAGTGCTTTTGGTCCAGTTCGCGAATCTTTATAGGGGTAAGGAAAAGGTCCCAATGTCTACCCGGTCCGGCGAATTCGTCACCCTGCGTGAACTCCGTGAGGAAGTGGGAAAAGATGCCGCCCGGTTTTTCTATGTGATGCGGAAGTCGGACCAACATATGGATTTTGATCTTCAATTGGCGAGTTCACAATCCACGGATAACCCTGTTTACTACGTGCAATACGCCCATGCGCGGGTTTGCAGTGTGCTGCGAAAGCTTGGCGATCAAACACTTGATCATGATTTGGAACGGGGAATGGCGCATTTGAATCTGTTGAACGAAGATCATGAAATGGCCTTGGTCGGTACCTTAACCGGCTACCCTGAAACAGTAGAACGCGCGGCGCTTCAATACGAACCCCATCTGCTGACGCATTACCTTCGGGAGTTGGCTAATCAATTTCACACTTATTACAATGCCCACCAATTCTTAGTTGGCAATGCCGAATTACGGGATGCACGCCTGAATCTGATCGGTGCGGTGCGGCAGGTTGTTGCCAACGGTCTGGGGTTGTTGGGCGTATCGGCGCCGGAATCGATGTAATTATTCATCTCACCCCTGAAATCCACCATTTCCACGTAAAAAATTTATCATTTACAAGTGTGTAATATCCATTAGGTATTGATAATTTGTACTTATAAATTACCGCTACCTATCAATAAGGGGTAAATATGCGATTACATCAAATGAGAATAGGCGCCGCACGTGTAAATCCATATTTTTCGCTTTGAACCGACAAATTTTAGGGGCAATCTAAACAATAACTAATCAAGAGTATGGCTAGGGACTACAAAAATCGGGCAAGAGCCCGCAAAAAAAAACCGGTTACAATATGGAAATGGGTGGGTGTTGGGGTTTTGATTATGGGGTTTGTTACTTTTTTATTTTTTCTCCAGGAGAATAAGAACGTCCCAACCCAGTCGGTTGAAAAACCTCCACAACCAAAAACTATAGAAAAAACGAGAAAAGGTAAGCAAAAGAAAAAAGCTGAATATCAGTTCTATACTATTCTTGAGCGGGAACGGGAAATTCCCGATTACGAAATTAAGATTCGAAAGCGGGAGGAGCAACTCGGCCGCGCAAATCCGGGCCGTTATGAATTACAGGCGGGATCGTTTCGGAATTTCGCCGAGGCTGACAAGCGAAAAGCTCAGTTGGCTTTATTGGGTGTTGAATCTAGAATCGAGAAAATCAATGTGGGTGATACGAATTGGAATCGGATAAAAATAGGGCCCTTTTCAGATATGGTCAAAGTGGATTCCCTGCGTACTCAGCTGCGGGAAAATAGCATAGATGTCGTGGTCATGAAAGCGGATTAATGTCCAAAGAAATTTCGAAACTTCTATTATTTTTGGTGCTTTTTTTAATGATCGGATGTTCTTTAACGCCGATCAAGGAAGAAGCTGTAAGAGTCCCATCCGAATCGTTTGAAACCGCTGAAAAAGGCTGGTGGTATGCTAGGATTCGCATGCACTGGCCGGAACATTCCGATCCGTCCTGGTATTTGGATTCGATGGTGGCGCATTTGGTTGTTTCACCGATTTTAGATGAAAAACGTCCACAAATTAAGCTATGGCGGTTTCACCGGCGAGCCCTTAGAGACGGAGCGGGGCATCAATTCAGTTTTATCTTTTACTCAACGCCCCATGCCGCCGCCGAAATTTACCGGGCGCTCGAGACAAATTCAATCTTGAAAAAGTTAATAGCCGAGGGAAAGGTCGAAAATTTAATTTTGGAAAATACCGCGGAAATTAAGAGACCTAATATCGAAGATACCAGCGATCCGGTTTGGGACGAAATTATTCAGAAATCCTGGCCCCATTACATCATGGGCGTCAGTGAAATGTGGTTGGATATGGTGAAGCGGATTGTTGAACATAACAAAGGTAAGACGGATGCTTCGGAGGAATTCTACGAATATGTCCATAACACGGTCACATTCCTTTGGAAAAAGGAAGGAAACCATGCTTTTCTCCATCATTTAAATGGGTTGTTCGCCTATAGACCTATGGTGGTAACCGAGCGAAAATTAATGACCTTTTAAGGAGTAATTATTCGGTTCACCCCTGAAATCCGCCATTTTCGTATTCCTCAATTGTCCTATTTTTCAGCGCGGGACATCTAAATAGTGACTTTCTCCGCTGACTAAGCGATCATCCTAAAAATAACAAAAATTATCGGATTCGATGAAGATTTTAGTAATAGGTGGTGGTGGCCGCGAACATGCATTGGTGTGGAAGCTGGCTCAATCGAGCAAAACCCAACGGATTTTTGTAGCGCCGGGTAATGCCGGCACGGCGATGGAACCGAAAACCGAAAATAAACCTATTAGTGCGGAAGACATTCCCGAGCTACTGAACTTCGCTATCAAAAATAAGATCGATTTGACCGTGGTGGGTCCGGAGTTGCCATTAGTCGGTGGAATAGTCGATGAATTCGAAGCAGCGGGGATGGCGTGTTTCGGTCCCAAACTTTCCGCGGCGCGGATGGAGGGTTCCAAATCTTTTTGTAAGGGGTTTTTGTCCAGGCATAATATTCCAAGCGCTGAATACCAGGTCTATACCGATCCGGAGCAAGCTTGCCGATATATTGAAAACAAAGGCGCCCCCATCGTCGTGAAAGCGGATGGCCTCGCCGCCGGGAAAGGGGTTGTTATCGCCCGAACGACTCAGGAAGCCAAGGATGCCGTGCGGAATATGCTTTCGGATAACGTGTACGGCGAAGCGGGCAGTCAAGTGGTCATTGAAGAATTTTTGCAAGGTGAAGAAGCCAGTTTTATCGTCATTGCCGACGGAAAACAGGCATTGCCGCTGGCAACATCTCAAGACCACAAAGCTCGCGACAATGGAGATCGAGGTCCTAATACTGGGGGAATGGGCGCCTATTCTCCCGCACCGGTGGTGACCCCGGAAATCCACTCACAAGTTATGCGCGATATTATCCATCCGACCTTGGAAGGCATGGCTTCCGAAGGTATGCCCTATATCGGATTCCTCTATGTGGGATTGATGATCACCCCGGACAAACAAGTAAAAGTACTGGAATACAACTGCCGTTTGGGCGACCCGGAGACCCAACCGATCATGATGCGCTTAAACAGCGATCTGGTTGAATTATGCCAGGCGGCGCTCGCTCAACGTTTGGATAAAGTTGAGATCGACTGGGATGATCGAGTTGCCTTAGGGGTGGTTATGGCCGCGGGCGGTTATCCTGGGACTTATGCTAAAGGTAGTGTGATTTCCGGGTTACCAAAGCAGCACACCGATAGCCGAAAAGTATTCCATGCGGGAACTCAGTGCCGGGACGATGGGCATATTGTGACAAATGGGGGGCGGGTATTGTGCGCCTGCGCCTTGGCGGATTCGATTTGCGGCGCACAAAAAGAAGTTTACCGGGATATCGAGTCGATCCATTGGGACGATGCGTACTATCGAACTGATATAGGGTATAAGGCGTGTAACAATTCAGCTCGCTCCTGAAATCCGCCATTTCCGCGTTCAAAAATGATCATTTACACGTAAACTCACATTTTTCGCCTTGAACTGACAAATTTCAGGTGTAATCTGAACGGTTACCAAGGCGTTATTCAGAAGAGTCTTATAAGACTAAATCGTAGATATTCAAAGAATTTCAGGCTAGAACCGAACTCGGTCCGGGTTACAAACTCGGACTACCAATAGTTCTTTGATTTTTCGCTTTTTGTATCTCGTTTTCGAGTTGAAGAAATTCCGATTCCCAATATTTTCGATTTTTACGCCAGCTTAGAGACGTTAAATGCCCACGGCCAGTTTGGAGTTCCTGAAGTGCCCGGTCCGTTTCACCGTTTACAAGCAGTATCTTGATTAAATTTCTACGATAAGCACCATCGTGTGGGAACATTCCCGCGACTTCATCCAAAATGGCGACGGCAGTTTGTTGATCCCCAAGAATGTTGGTGTAATACGACGAAAGCTGGGTCAAGGTTTTGGCTTTATCGCTCCGATTAAGCGTTGGATTGTTTAGCATATTGCCGAATAAGTCGAACATATTGTTTGGTGGTAAAGAGCAGGCGGCCTTCGCGGTGCATACGATCAAATTTCGGAATGCGGTGAGCGTCGTGGGCCTTACACGCTCCGTTCTTAAACGTTCATTGAGGATTTCGAGTGTATCCGGTGAGGGCTGTTTTTGATCCATGGAGGCGATATGGATCAGTCCGAAAAGTGGTATTGGATCGGATTTGGCGAGATTGAAACTGATTTTTAAATGTTCTCGGGCTCGTGCTAAAAACCGCGGTTTTTTTGTTTTTACGAACAACGTTACGTAAGCCCTCCCGAGCTCGTATTGGGCTCGTGGAGAATTCGGATGATGGGTTGCTTCCATGCTGGCAAGGCTAATAAGATCTCGCCAATCGGCTGCGCGTAGTGCTGTAATCGGCGCTAATAATAACGCCATAGCTACGGGGCTAAAACGCAGAAATGCGTGTAGCTTTTTGAATTGTACCCACCGGAGCACGGCGTAAACAACGCAAAATAGGGGGCCGATGCTCGGCATGTAATTGCGGTGTTCATGAATAAGTTCGAGGGGCCAGAGCGTCGATTCGAGGATATGCCCCCCTAAAAACCAAAATACGGCAAACGCCAATAAATTATAAGTACGTAGAAAGACAGTAGCGCCCATTAACGCCAAACCGATCAAGGCAACCGAAAAAAAGGTGGAAATAGGCGAGAATAGCCCGGTTGATACTTCGAAATCGTCATGAAATAAGCCGAGCGATGCATTGGCCGGGAAAAACAACATTTTGATGTAAAAACAAAGCGCCCGCGCTTCGGTTAATAGGCGTTCAGTGAGAGTGAATGACCGGAATTTATAAAGTTGATTCAGCCAATCCAAGTTGAGCAGGAAATAGCCGCTGACGTAGACGATGGGGATAATGACCAATATGGAAAAATAGGTCATTAGACAAAGATTCGATCGCCTGTTGTAGGTTTTAAATCTGAAGACCGTTATTTCTATGACAAAAAGGTAGCCAAACAGCAGAATTCCGTTCTCTTTTGAGAAAACCGCTAATATTCCGGCGGCTAAGGTCCCAAACAGCATTAAGAAAAATCCATTAGGACTGTTCAACATTCGCGACCGCGCGACGAGAAAAATGTGAATACCCAGTAACGTGAATAAAGCCGCCAAGCTGGCCATTCTTTGTACGATATAAAGCACCGAAGTGAGATTGATGGGGTGAACCATCCAGATCAATGCCACCGAAAAAGCAACGATTCGGGATAAATCAATTATCGTCTCATTCGTGTTGTTTTGCAGTTGTATAACCAGACGGCGAGAAATAACAAAGACAAGCAGAGCGTTGGCGATATGAATCGCGATGTTGGTGAGTTTAAAATAAATTGGCGATGCCCCGCCCAATGCGTAATGAAGGGCAAAGGTGAACAAGCTGATCGGACGTTTGAGTGGCCCCGCATCTCCCGATAAGCTGGCTGAAATCAGGCTGTTCCAGTTGAGCGTTGTGGTCGTGAGTACGTCATTATCCAAAATATTTGGATAATCGTCGAAAAGGAAAGTGCCCGGTAGTCCGGGAAGATAAACCAGGAATCCTAAAAAAGGGAATATGAGTAGCGCGTATCTCATATAAGAAAGGCGTCCCGCTGCCGCGGGACGCCTTGTGTTTAGGTCAATACTACAGATTACTGGTTAACGACAGTTTGCGGGACGGTATTTAGAATCCAAGGTTCCCCCAGTATTACAAGACCAAATTATGTTTCCGTTAGTGGTAGTGGCACTAAATCGGAGTTCTTGTCCGCTTAGAGCGCCGCTGCCAGTGTAGCGGACGGTAATGGAACCGCCTGCTCCTACGGTTACCGCAGTTACATTGTTCCCTTCAATAGAACCCGCGGGGCCTAGACCCGCTTGAGTGTTACTGGAAGGCATAGACCCTTCACTTGCATAATACTCCGAAACACCGGTTTTCGCCGCGGAAGCAAGTCCAAGACCTTCGGCGACGCGGGCTCGAATGGTATAGTCCTGATAAGCTGGAATCGCTACGGCCGCCAGAATACCGACGATCGCGACTACGATCATTAATTCGATTAAAGTAAAACCTTGTTGGGCTTTTTTCATAAGTTTATCCTCGAGTAATTGAGATTATAAAACGGGTTGAGATCCGATGCTCGATTTAAGGATAGCAGTCCCCGTGCCAAATTTTTCGATAACGGTAAATTGGAGGTTGAAAAAAGGAGATTTGTATCATAAAGGATTGATATACGCGGCGGCGGTAATATTGAGAGTGGAGGAGGGGATTCAATTGATGTTGATTTGAATATCGATTTGGTTTGAGAAATGCGAACGCGGTGGGTCAAAACCTGACGCTGGGGGTCACATGATTTTGCGGGCGGGATTGCCCTAATAATTACATCCAGTATACTCCTGCCCCATGAAAGCGCTAATGGCCCATCATTCTATAAATATATGACCATGGAATACACCCACAATGAATTATGATGCCATTGTAATCGGATCCGGTATGGGGGGGCTGGCCTGCGCCAGCCTTTTAACTCAACTGGAAAATAAAAAGGTTTTGGTATTGGAGCGCCATTTCACACCGGGGGGCTATACCCATATGTTTAGCCGCAATCAGGTTTATGAGTGGGATGTGGGTGTTCATTACGTTGGAGAAATGTATACTGGAAGTTTCTATCGCCGACTATTTGATGGCGTCACTGGAGGGGCTATCGAGTGGCAGGAAATGCCCGAGGTTTTTGAACGCTTCGTTTATCCGGATTTTACTTTTGATCTACACGGTGGTCTTGATGGGTTTATTCGGAACTTAATCGACCGGTTCCCCCAAGAAAAAAATGCCATCGGGCAATACCGGAAAGACCTTGCCAAAGCAGCCCGATGGTACGGGCGTTTAATGGTGTCAAAAGTGATGCCGGATCGGTTGCGGCCGTTTTGGGATATTTTTCTACGGTTGGGTTCAAACATGGCGTTGATGTCAACGGGATCCTATTTGGATTCTCGGTTTAGCGATCGTCGCCTGAAAGCCGTTATTGCATCGCAATGGGGTGATATTGGCATCCCACCGGGCACTAGTGCGTTCGCAGCCCACGCGCTTGTTGTCGTGCACTACAGCGGAGGCGGTTATTACCCTGTTGGTGGGGCGAAGGTGATCGCCAATAGCGTGATTCCCATCCTAGAGCGGACCGGTGGACAGGTTCTGACCCGGCATCGAGTGGATTCCATTATCGTGGACGGCGATAAAGCTGTCGGCGTTCAAATTCTGACCCGTGCTGGAGGACAAGACCAAGTAAAGCGGTATTATGCCGACACGATCATATCGAATGCCGGAGCCTATACGACTTTTAATCGGTTGATGCCGCCCGAGGTTAAACTTCCCTGCCAATCGACTCTTGAGCGATTTCCGGTTGGGAGCGCCCATGTTTGTCTATATATCGGTTTTAAGGATAACCCCTACAAACTCGGATTTAATGGCGAGAATCTTTGGATTTACGAGGGTTATGACCACGATGAGGCATTTGCCAACCGATGTCGTATAGTAGAGGGTGAGATATCAGGGTGTTTTTTATCCTTTCCTTCGCTCAAAAACCCAACATCGAAAGGGCATACGGCGGAACTGATCGCCTTTGCCGATTACAATCAATTTAGCGCTTGGTCCGGCCAAAAATGGAAAAAACGGGGAACGGAATACGATGCGCTAAAGCAACGCATTTCGGAGGCGTTGATATCGTTCGTCGACAGCCGCTATCCCGGATTCGCCGATCTTATCGACTATCAAGAATTGTCCACGCCGCTGACTACCATCGATTTTACCGGTCACCGGCACGGGTGCATCTATGGCTTACCGGCAACACCGGAAAAATTTTCAGCGGAGTGGCTTAAGCCGAAAACACCGATCAAGAACCTATACCTAACCGGAAGCGATGTTGCGGGTCATGGCATCGTTGGCGCCTTGATGGGTGGTGTAATGACCACCTTGACGGTCTCGCGAAAACGATGGGCTTTGTTGAAATGGTTGGCATCGGCTAAAACACGTTGAATTCAATTGGTTCAATAATCTACCAGGGGTATAAACGCTTGCATCCTACCACCGACGCTTACGATTGATAGTCTTTAACCTGTATATCTCACCAAGTTTCGCGGCGAGGAATACGTTACCGATCTGATTTTTGATGGTTAATTAATGGCGACATCTGTTTGGAAAGGAATGATCGACAATCCTGAATGACAAGTAACGGTTTTCTAACCATGTCTGCTTACTAAAGAATTCTTTAGCGAACGACTGAAGTAATTCGGCGTTGTTTATCAGATAAATTTTGCCGTCGATTCTAATCTTCATGGGCAGTTGCATTGTATTTTTCCGCGTTGTGAAATACCTTTGAAAATCAAATAAGACCATACCCAGTCCTTGCTCTCGCAAGGGCATAAGTACGGGCATTATGGTTTCTGCTATATAGACAATTTGATTTTGGTAGGAAAATAAATCGAGGGGTTTTTGAACGATGTAATGATTGGAGATTTCTCCCTCCGTTCTCAGACCACTAAACATTTGGAGTGTTCCTCCTGTTCCCAAGCCAATGTATGGGCTCCAGCAGTGCAAAAAGAACCAAATCGGGATGATGTTAACAAAGGAAAAAGAAGAGGACATGCGATAAAGCTTATCCGTTGATCCGAATCTTCCATGTTTAAACACCAGAAAAATAAAGGCAACGCTGGATGTCGCAAACAATGTGTTAGTCAAAAAAACATGTCGTGTGTAACCCAGAAAGAGACCAAGAACGATTTGCAGGATTACGAAAAAGATCGTAAGTTTTGAGAAAAATCCTTTTTTCTTCAGGAACGCCGGAATAATTGGATCATGGCAAACGCGTTTTCCAAATTCAGGAGGTAGAAATAATGAATGTAACGCTATGGCAAATGCTGAAAAGTGCGCAAGCGTTCCAAAACTTGAGATTCCGACAATCAAATGAAATGACATTCCAATGAGCATCCCATAGTACTTGGTCCGTAAAGAGAACAGCAGCAACATCGCGACAAATTCAATAATCAGAGTCCCATAAATCGCTAACCATTTACTTAGGGCGTATTGCGCGGCAAATTCAGGTAGCAAACCGTTCATGAAGGGTATGGCGCAACTGGATTCAAAGCTCATGAATCCGGAGTTTAATTTGTGGAATGTGCCGAAAAAATACATGATGATCAATAACCATCTGCCCACTGGACTGAATAATGGAAATACTTCCGAGGGATCTATATCCAAGGACATTTTCTTGATTGCCCGATAACCGAAAGACAGTAGAATGCTCAGGCTTAGGAAAATTTCCATGATTAAATGGTCGGCTACCTGGGGCAAACGAAGTCCAATAGCTATCAGCTACCCAGCCGAAAAAGCGACAAGAGCTAACGATTTCGTCGGATAACAGGCCGCGATGAATGCGGTTGACAGGGCCAGAAAAAATAGGGGTGTAACCAGCGGATCGAAGTGAAGCCAGAATCTTAGAATTTCACGTGACGATGATGTGTAGTGCCAGATAGAAGAAATTGCGAATAGCCAAATGAATAAGGCGGCATGGGAAAATCCCTCCGGTTTTGTTTCTCCATTGATTGTTTGTGGCATGGATTGGTTTTAAGTATCAGCGATGTGGATCATGACAAGTATAATGGCCTTTTGGCGCCGTATTTGTCAGAGATAGCGAGAGTTCAATCACGCTATTGAAATTAAAGGAAATATCTGCCTTTCAAATCCCGATGTTTCACAGATAGTATAGGAAGTGCCCGAAAATAGTTTGAATACACTATGAACGACCAGGTGACCCACTCTATTTTTTGGACGCTCTAACATTCATTGCCAATGCAAGTCTATTCCAATCTATAAATGGCCCTGAAATTTGGAACAGATCATGAATAACCTTTTAACTGGAGCGGAAGAGGTGTCAAGGAGGAGTTTGTAGCGTAGCGGAGGAATCTCCTTGACACTTCTGAAGCGTAAGTTAACCTCAATTTATGATCTGTTCTCGGTTTCAGGGCCATTTCACGTTAGAAATTACCCCCCTCTTCAGGGCCATTTCATATTGGACAAGACTAATGCTGGTGAAGAGAGGTTACTATGGGACTATTGAAAACAGGCATATTAATTTGCTTTTTTAGACGCAGGCTGGACGAGATTCCGAATTCGTTTACGATTTTTACTAAGACCCTCATGATATATTTCTGTATATCGACGATTCTAAAGGCCTTGATTATCCTGCCCCATCTCGCGTTCCTCCAAACCGTTTACGAAATAGGCTTAACATTTGCGTTCGTTGGGATACTGCTTTTAGTATTTCGTAAACGCACGCAGTTCGTCCAAACTTTGACGGCGTTGTTAACGTGCGAAAGCATCGTGGCGTTTTGTACAATACCGGTAACCTTGTGGTTGAGTGTTTCTACCAGCGACGTTATTTTGATCCCCTTTTACGCACGGGGCGTTTTTCTGGTATGGGGATTGGCTGTAATATGCTATATCCTAAAGGAAACCTTGGTTAAGGAAATATCCTTTAGTTTTCAGCTTGCCTGTTTATATTTTGTTCAAATTTTCGGGGTATCCTCGATTTTAGCCATGGTTTGATTAGCGATATGGGAGTCGTCCGGACGACTTCCTAAAACCGCGCCTCCTTATCTGGAAACCAAATGCCCATTGTTACCAAGCTAAATTTACTCAAGGAACGCCGAACAAAAATCATCGCCACGCTTGGCCCGTCATCCATGGATCGGGATAAAATCAAACTGCTTATCGAGGCCGGAGCGGACGTGGTTCGCCTCAATATGTCCCATGGCGACCACCAGACCCATCGAGATGTTTATCACCGGGTACGAGAAATTTCAGCAAATCTGAATAAGCACGTAGCGATTTTGGCGGATCTTTGTGGACCTAAAATCCGTACCGGTCGTTTTAAAAATGGGCGTATCGACTTGATTGATGGTACAGCGGTTACTATTACAACACGCGATGTGGTTGGAGAAGCAGGCATTATTCCATCCCAATACGTTGCTTTGGCGGATGATGTTCGGCCGGGTAATCGAATCCTGCTTGATGACGGTAAAATCGAGCTGGGGGTAGTCCATACCGATGGAATGGAAATAGTTTGCAATGTCGTTCATGGCGGGATTCTGACCGACCATAAAGGTATAAATCTACCGGGTGTAAATGTTTCCGCTCCCGCGTTAACCGAAAAAGACCGGAAAGACGCATTGTTCGCGTTGGATCTTGGGGTGGATTTTTTGGCCCTTTCATTTGTCAGGCGGGGTTCGGATGTTATTGAATTGCGGAACCTGGTGGAGGAGCATGGTTCTACGACCGGGCTAATCGCCAAAATCGAAAAACCTGAAGCGCTCAAAAACAGCCGGGAAATTCTTGATGCGTCGGACGGTATTATGATCGCAAGAGGCGATTTGGGCGTCGAATTGGATCCTGAAGAAGTACCGATCGCCCAACACCAACTTATTCATCGGGCGCGAGCGGTACACAAACCGGTCATCGTCGCGACCCAGATGCTTGAGTCGATGATGGACAGCGCCCGTCCGACGCGCGCCGAAGTCACCGATATCTCCCATGCGGTATCGTCTGGAGCCGATGCCGTTATGTTGTCGGGAGAAACCGCCGCCGGTGCGTTTCCCGTGAAAGCGGTTGAAATGATGGCGCGCATTGTAAAACAAACGGAAGCCTATGCCTGGCGGCGCAATCATCCGTCTGATCTATCACAATCGCCAGGACAGAATGAGCCTGTACTATTTGGCGAAGCGCTTGCACAAGCAACCGCGAACCTGGCCTTCGATTTGTCCGCCGAAGTTATTCTCGTTATCTCGCAAAGTGGTATGTCCGCGGCCACTGTCAGCGCTGCCCGGCCAACCGCGCCAATTGTCGCGATCTCATCAAGCGAAAAAATTTGTCGGCAAATGAACCTTTTATGGGGCGTGATTCCGGTAATATCGAAAGAAGTCGGCTGTACCAATCCGAATCCCATCGCCAAAAAAATTGCACTGCAAATGGAATTCGCGAAATCGGGCGGATTCGTTTTGTTGGTGCGCGGATTCAGCAGCGATCCTGAAATGAATACGCCTTCCGTGACTGTTCTGCGGGTTTGAGAAATACCGATAGATTTCAAGGTAGTTGTCGGTCGAGGCGGCGCCAATAAACCTCGAACCATTCGCAAAGGGGCCGACGGTCGCCCATCAGCTCTCGAAACTGGTTCATCGCAAGTGTCGACTCACTGGAATTCGTATCCAAACACCTCGATATCCTCCCGGTAATACTCCCGAACAATCTCTCGAGACTCAGGGGTGTAATATGGACGGTAGTCTCGATCCCGATTTGAACCGTTGTGGTGGCCGAGGCTTCCCTCAATCCCGTACTTCCGCGCGAATCGACACCAATCTTCTTCGAGTCTATCGTACCGGAGGACCTCATCGACCAGCATATCCCCCCCCGCCGTTACTGACCCCATCGAGTCTGGGGCAGAAACCAGATTAGACTGTCGTCGATCATATTGCTGTGCCGGTAGGGGATTCCATTGGACTCGAAATAGGTGCAAGTTCGGTTCGCCATGATCGAAGCGGCGCCTGCGGAAGCAATACTCCGAAAGCACTCGGTCGAAAGGGTTGCGAACCACGGCGAAAATCGGCGCATCTCGCCCATGCTCCGCAATCCAGCTCTCAGCTATCCGATGCCCGGCGGGCATGATGGCATTGCCAGCGGCGGAGACGATACTCGTCCCGGCGTTCTTGCTGATGTGGATGAAGACCGGCTTCAACGGCTGCCCAAAAAATAGGAACTCTTAACAACCATCATCTAAAAGACGATAGTTAGCATTATGGATTTAAAGTCCGGATACGGGTTTAAAACCAGTTTATTATTCCATCCGAAAATCGTCATTCTTAGTGGGCTCAAAATCGCGGAGTGCTGGAGACGGCACAGAGTATACCAAAGCCGAGTAGAGCGAACCTTTCATACGGCAACGTAGGAGAGCTTTATTGTAGGCAAATTTGTCGAAAATGACATTTGTCCCGGTTTTCAAGTCGATTGGTGAAGCATAAATTTTCTCTATCTCCGATGGAACCAATATCTTGACCCGATCATCCGCATCGAAGTCAGGGATTCTGGTTATAGTTAATTCGCCCCAAAACGGTGCAAAAGTGGTAACACAAAAGACCTTAACGGCTCTCAAATATCGGGTTAATCTACCAGAGCTAAACTCGATAGGCCAAATCTATCGATCAGAATATTGAATCAAATAGTCAATAGGTTATAGCGACTTTATCAAATCGCTCTTCATTAGTCTCCTTTAAGGTTGAAACCATCGCCTTTCAGGCGATTAGCTTTAGCTCTTGATTTTTCGTGCTCGTGCTCGTGCTCGTGCACGTGAACGAGTTTTAGCATCACTTGCGAGGCGTTGAACCTCGGCAATCTGCAATCTCACCTCTTGCCTAAAAGCAAAGAACATCATCCATATTGAATGCAATGACCAAAAATCTATCGAGGCTTCGTAACCATTTATTCTTCATGCTCTAAAATGAGATTAACTCCGTTCACGAGCACGAGCACGAGCACGAGCACGAGCACGTTCACGGCCTATGAACGGGTCTTTAACCCGTATCCGGACTTTCAGTCCGTAACACTAACCCTCCGTCTTTTAGACGGTGGTTGTTAAGTTTCAATATTGTAAATCCGAATATTCGGCATGATGATTGCTTCTGCATGATTTAGCCTCTGTCTAGTCACTCACTAAAGAAATGGTAGATTCAAACTTGAATATATTTTCCTTCAAGGGAAAAAATCGGATCCTGCATTTAACCTGGTTCGCGTTTTTTCTGACCTTTGTCGTCTGGTTTAATCATGCGCCTTTGATGTTGCTCATCAAAGAAACCTTCCAGCTCACCGATGAAGAAGTCAAAACTATTTTAATTCTTAATGTGGCGCTTACGATTCCAGCGCGGATTATTATTGGCATGCTTGTTGACCAATTTGGTCCACGTGTGGTGTATTCATTGTTGCTGTTTTTTTCCAGCTTCCTGTGTTTCTTCTTTGCGTTGGCGGACAGTTTTCAGACACTCGCCATAGCCAGATTCTTGCTTGGTTTCATTGGCGCCGGGTTTGTCATCGGTATTCGTATCATCAGTGAATGGTTTCCGGCGAAACAAGTCGGTTTGGCTGAAGGGTTCTATAAGGGTTGGGGGAACTTCGGTTCGGCGGCTGCCGCCGTGACGCTACCAACAATCGCTCTGTTGGTTGGAGGCGATGACGGATGGCGCTATTCGGTTGGCCTGACCGGACTATTTACGCTGGTCTATTCATTCATTTATTATTTTTCCGTCACGGATACGCCCGTCGGTTCTACTTATTTCAAACCCAACAAACCGGGTGGGCTGGAAGTTACAAGCAAGGGTGATTTCTTCTTTTACCTGCTCACCAATATCCCACTTTATGGATCGATGGCTTTATTGGCCTGGAAACTAGCATCGTTGAATTTGTTAACGATTGATATTGTCAATTTAATCTATCTAGCGCTAAGTTTTATTTATATTTTGCAAAGCTACCAAATTTATAAAGTAAACGCTGACATTTTCAAGCGGCCCGTGGAGGAAATACACGCCTACAAATTCAAGCAGGTCGCTATTTTGAACCTTGCTTATATGGTAACTTTCGGGACCGAACTCGCCGTGGTCTCCATGTTGCCCTTGTTTTTTTTGGATACCTTTGAAGTTTCGGTTGTCAATGCTGGGCTATTGGCTTCCTGTTATGCGTTTATCGATATCATCTCGTGCCCAAGTGGTGGCTGGATCAGCGACAGATTCGGGCGTAAAAAGTCATTATTGGTTCTTCTTGTCGGGTTGACCGTCGGCTTTGCAGTTATGGGTCAAATCAGCTCAGACTGGCCAATCGGTCTAGCAGTGTTACTGATCATGATTTGCTCGTTTTTTGTAGGCTCGGGGTCCGGCGCCGTATTCGCCATTGTGCCTTTGATCAAACGTCGTTTGACCGGGCAGATCGCGGGCATGACCGGCGCCTACGGAAATATTGGGGCGCTTCTATTTTTAACCGTACTGTCTTTTGTAACGCCACAGATATTTTTTATGGTGATCGCGGGCACGGCGCTCATCACGGTGTTTACGGTTTTATTTTTGGATGAACCCAAGGGACATATGGCCGAAATTCTACCGGATGGAACCGTTGAAATAATTGAAATAGGGTAGGGCGGCTGATATTGATTTAGTACTCGATCCGGATGTCTTACCTTTAACCCCACCACAAATCCGCCAGATTGTGCGTCGTGACCGGCGCGGGTATGCTCTGGGTGGGCTGGTTCGGTTTTAATGTCGGCAGCGCCTTAGCGGCGGACGGTTCGGCGGGAATGGCAATGCTGGTAACGCATATTGGGGCAGCCTCCGGAGCATTCGCTTGGATGTGTGTTGAATGGGTTCGCTACGGGAAACCCAGTGTGCTCGGAATTGTGACGGGGATGGTTGCGGGACTTGGAACGATCACACCGGCGTCTGGCTTTGTAGGTCCCATCGGTGCGCTAGTTATCGGAATGACTGCCGGGGTAGCCTGTTATTACGCAACTCAAGGGATCAAACGTGGTTTGAAAATTGATGACTCGTTAGATGTATTTCCGGTACACGGAGTAGGGGGAATAATCGGTACTCTTCTGACGGGTGTTTTTGTATCGAGTAGTTTTGGCGGGAGCGGTTTACCCGAGGGGGTGAGTATGGGTCAGCAGGTTGTTATCCAGTTAACCGGCGTCGTTGCGACTATTGTGTGGTGTGGCGTGCTAACCTACGTGATTTTGAAATTGTTGGATTTAACGATGGGTTTACGCGTTGATGTTGAAAAAGAAACCACTGGTTTAGATGTCGTTTTGCATGAAGAATCCGGTTATAACATGTAATGTGGCGCTCATTGGAAATGGGCGCCCAATGACTTTGTATGTAAATTTTTTGACAAACACCATAAGAGAGATTTATAGTGGCCTTGCGGTTCAGAGTCTAACCCCAATGGCCGCGAACAAATGATAAATGGTAGAATGCCAGCCCCGTTTTAAGCAATTAGAACGGGGTCGGTTTTTCGCTCTTTTTTAAAACGGGATGAGATCTTGTCCCGTTCTCGGTTTTTTGCGGCAGGCTTCGCGTTCTCGGATGACCGCCTGTATATCCCTTCGTTCCCAAGTACTGGCCATAACTATCTAGTAACCGGGATACTCATTTTACCCTGCGAGACCATTACCGCTTCACCACCCACACGGATTGTTAGACGTCGGTTGGATTTGTTATCCATCTCAATATGGAGCAAGCTTCGGCGATTACTTTCGGTACCCCGGTCGATTGCAAACGTGTAAGTGCCGGTACGCACACTTTCCTGGGCGCATAGATAACTGGCGAATGCCGGTATGCTCGAACCAATAGGCGTATCGTCCTGGATTCCGATGCTCGGTCCCACTAATCGCCCGTGAAAATCTGAAGACACATTGGCCGTTTGACTCGAAAACAGCAATATTTCCTGGGCTGAGCTGGAGGGAGCTATGGTTTGGCTCCATGATCGATAATTAAACTTGGTCTTTCTGACCGCATCGTAGGATCTCAGCGGGATGATCAAATACGGGAACCCGCAAGACACCATCATCGCTTGATATTTTTTTGTTTCGATATCCTTGATATCGAGACATAAAAAATCAGCAATTTCTTGATCACGTGGGACAAACCGATCAACGATCGATCCAGGATTCAGGGTGAACTGAACCAATAGGGGCTTGTTTTTTTCTTCACTGACATTCACCGTAATCGGACCGTTGTTTTGTTCCAGCACGAATTCGGTATGGCCCACGTTTAGTGAGATTTAGCCGATCGATACTAAAACAAAAGCTGTCGCAATGATGGGATGGCCCGCGAAATCAATTTCGCCGGATGGCGAGAAGATTTTCATTCGGCGTGTTGCTGACTTTTTATCGGAGGGGAAAACAAAAATCGTTTCCGACAGGTTGAATTCATTGGCGATTTTTTGCATAAGATCGTTACCCAACCCTTTCGCATTTGGGATAACAGCTATTTGCGCGCCTTCAAAAGCGGTATTGGTGAAAACATCGGCGGTATAAAAATCGTATTCCAATGTCCTTCCTTTAATAGTAGTTTTGGCAATTGACCCTAAAAGCAGGATGCATGGTTAAAATCCGAGTAAACCTGTACCGATAAGCGAGGAAGCCGTTTATCTGCATCCAATCTGAATGGTTGTTCCCGATATACGGTTTGGAAAAATGGCTACGCTAACATCCGGGTTTTCCAGGCAACGGCCTGTCAAAAGGCTAAAATGTTGTTTGTATAGCGGTGATGCAACGACAAGCTCCCCTTGAATGTCTCCGACCACGCCACGCGACAACACATTGGCTTTAGCAATTGGATCATAATTGTGGATCGCGTGGATTGCATTGTCATCGGGGAAATAGAAAATTGCAACTTGTTGCCCATGAACCAAAGCACATACCCCAGAGTTTGGGAGTAAATCACTAATATCGCATATATCCACCCAGGTTTTATTCCGGTTTGCCTTTAATAAGGTTTCCACCGATATAACTTTAATCGACCTCTGCAATGGGTAAATGTTGGCGCTCTTCTTCGGTAGCCGGGCGCATTTGTCCGCGTTCTTCAAGAAAGACAACGTTGCTATCGGGCGACGGACTGTTTACAAAGTGGTGGAAACGTTTAAGGAGTTTTTCATTTCCAATAGTCTCCTTCCATTCGCACTGGTACGTATCGATAATATGGAGCATTTGCTGTTCCATTTCCATGCAAAGGCCTAATTTATTGTCGATAACAACCGATTGGAGGTAATCCAAACCACCCTCCATGTTTTCAAGCCAGACCGACGTACGCTGTAATCTATCCGCTGTTCTTACATAGAACATTAAAATACGGTCGATGTAATTGATAAGTGTAGCTTTATCCAAGTTAGTCGCGAACAAATCGGCGTGACGGGGTTTCATGCCGCCATTTCCGCAAACATAGAGATTCCATCCATTTTCAGTGGCGATGACACCGATATCCTTGCTCTGTGCTTCGGCGCATTCACGAGTACAGCCCGACACCGCAAATTTCAACTTGTGAGGCGCGCGCAACCCTTTGTAACGATTTTCAATTTCGATAGCAAGGCCCACACTGTCTTCAAGTCCATAGCGACACCAAGTACTCCCCACACAGGATTTTACCGTGCGAACTGCTTTTCCATAGGCATGGCCGGTTTCGAATCCGGCCGCAATAAGGTCAATCCAGATTAATGGCAGTTGCTCCAAGCGGGCACCGAACAAATCGATGCGTTGGCCACCGGTAATTTTAGTGTAAAGCTGATATTTCTTAGCGACCTCACCAAGCACAATCAGCTTTTCCGGTGTGATTTCTCCACCGGCAATTCTGGGGACAACGGAATACGTCCCGTTTTTCTGCATGTTAGCCAGTGCCCGGTCATTGGTGTCCTGTAAACCCAAATGTTCGTTCTTCAGTATGTATTCATTCCGGTAAGATGCCAGAATCGAACCGACCGCCGGTTTGCAAATTTCGCAGCCCCGGCCTCGACCATGCATTGTCAGCAATTGATCGAAAGTCTTAATTTTTTCTATCCGAACGATATTAACGAGATCTTGCCGGGTATGTGGGAAATGCTCACAAATATCGGTATTGACTTCGATACCTCGTTTTTCCAACTCCGAATCCAAGACGGACTTCAACAATGCCGAGCAACCACCGCAGCCGGTACTGGCATTGGTTTCGGTTTTCAACGCCGGAATATCGGTGCAACCATTTTCAATGGCTGCGCATATTTGTCCTTTGCTAACATCGTAGCACGAACAAATTTGCGGCGAAGCGGGCAGGGCGTCGGGTCCTAATCCGATGGTGGCGGTAGAATCTCTATTGGGTAAAATGAGATCATCAGGGTATTCGGGTAATTCAATACCGTTAAGGCAATATTGCAGTAATGTTCCGTATTGGGCAGCATCTCCCACCAAAACGGCGCCGAGAAGATAGGTGTTGTCGCCGCTGACCACTATCCGTTTATAGATTTCGTTGGGTTCGTCGGTATAGGTATAGCAACGAGCACCCATGGTTTGAGCATGAGCATCGCCTATGCTCGCCACATCAATGCCCATCAATTTAAGTTTGGTGCTCATATCAGCTCCAGTGAAGCTGCTGTCTCCCTGGGTTAATTGGCTGACAACGGTTCTGGCCATCTGATAACCCGGCGCCACCAATCCGAAAATTTGGCCGTTCCACAAGGCGCACTCACCGATGGCATAAATATTTTCGTCGGACGTTCGGCAGGAATTATTGATCACTATCCCTCCCCGTTGGCCGATCTCCAAACCACATTGTCTGGCAATGTCGTCACGGGGCCGTATACCGGCCGAAAAGACAATGAGATCCGTTTCCAATTCTTCACCGTCAGCGAAGCACATTTTTTGCTGACATAGGCTTCCGGAGCTGATTTTGGTTGTATTTTTGCCGGTGTGCACAGCAACACCTAAAGCTTCTATTTTGCGGCGTAGCATGGCGCCACCACCTTCGTCGATTTGTACCACCATAAGTCGTGGGGCGAATTCGACGACATGGGTTTCCAACTCAAGATCTTTAAGCGCTTTCGCGGCTTCAAGACCGAGCAGTCCACCGCCAACCACGGTTCCTGCCTGGCACGATTGTGAACCCGCGACAATTTTTTCAAGATCTTCAATGGTTCGATAAACATAACAGCCTTCCCGTTCGTGGCCGGGAATGGGTGGAACGAATGGATAGGAACCGGTGGCGATAACAAGCTTATCGTAGGAAATTTCAAGCCCATTCGCGGAAAAAACGATTTTGCGAGTTCGATCGATTTTGTCAACCTTGTCGCCAAGATGAATGATGATGCCGTGACCATTAAAAAATGAGGGTGTTACGAGGGAAAGATCCTCCGCTGTTTTTCCGGCGAAATATTCCGAAAGGTGAACACGATCATAGGCGGGCCTGGGTTCTTCGCAAAAGGTTATGATTGCGTATTGATCTAAACCCCCGGTTTCCACCATTCCTTCCAGAAAATTCTGGCCGACCATCCCGTTTCCAATGACAATCAGCTTTAGTTTTTTCATTTATTTATAGCTATCAGTGTACTTTGTGTTATTGGTTCGGGGCTGTTTATATTAGGTTGAGAGTAAGGCGCTATTTATTAAAACAATAATCTCAATCGAATTAATGGAGGGTAAAGCTATCGGCTTTGAATGAGAATTAGGCAAGAAACCTGCCAGTTTTTGCGGGCCCATCAAAATTCCTGGTATTTCAAAATCCTATATAAATACACGAGTCAATTTTATAAGCAAACAGAATATTGCTCCGCTGGATCGAAAGGTGCATCTGCATCATTTAGGTGCAATAAAAGGATACTAAATTTGAGATTCGTCGGTTTATTTATAATTTCTAAGATTAGCATATTCGAGTATATAAAATTCTTGCAACGCTATTAGTGACACAATCAATCCTCTGTTTACTTTTACCCAATTCAATAGTTTCTCTAGTCTCGAATTGATCTCGCTAGACCCTGTTTGGTCAATTTCCTTATACTTTTTGCTGTTCTAGTAGGTTCCTACTAGCCATCCCTTTCAAGGTGAAATAAAACACGATATATCAATAGGATAGAAAATAGTTGTAGACAAGCACCTTAATCATCTGGAAAATATCAAGGGAACTTATATTCGATGATGAGGGGTAGACATGAAATTCGACGACATTTTTCAGCGTTTTACAGAGAAAAGCCCGGTCGCCGTGAGCGTTCACATTCTGCTCGAACGGATATTCAGTCCGGACAAGCTCAATCAATGGTTTGAGAAAACAGCGGTTAACCAATATACGCGGGAGTTGTCGTTTTCGAGCCTTTTTGAATTGATGAATGGCGTGGTATTCAAAATGTTCCCTTGTGTCTTCAATGCCTATCAAAGTGCGGACGAGACGATTGGCGTTTCGGTCACGTCAGTCTATAACAAGCTGAACGGACTGGAAGCCTCTACGTCAGCTACCCTGGTTCACGATACCGCGCAAGAGATGACGGAGATTATCGAAGCCTTAGGCGGCCCGTGTAAACCGTGGTTACCGGGCTATCGTGTCAAAGTGCTGGATGGCAACTGTATCGAGGCGACAGAACATCGTTTGCAGGTGCTCCAAAACACTAAGGCTGGACCCTTGCCAGGAAAATCACTGAATGTGTACGATCCCGCGTTAGAGATGGTCATCGATGTGTTCCCCTGCGAGGATGGGCATACGCAAGAGTGGGCCTTGCTGGGGACGGTATTATCGACGGTCCAGGCACGGGATATCTGGATTATGGATCGTAATTTTTGTGTCAGGGACTTTCTCTCGGGAATTGTTGATCGTGGTGGCTTTTTGATCTGCCGCCAACATGCGTCGATGCCTTGGACGGCTCTCGGCGATGAACGTTATGTGGGCAACACCGAGACGGGAAAGATTTATGAGCAATGGATCGAGGTCACCGATACGGCAGGGAGAGTTCGGAAATATCGTCGGATACGGGTTTACCTGAATACCGCGACACGCGACGGTGAGCATGAGATTTGCGTGTTGACGAATCTACCGAAATCAGTCGCCGATGGCAGACTGATCGCCGAGATGTATCGTAAGCGCTGGACGATTGAAACCGCGTTTCAAGAATTGGAAGCTCATCTCCATTCGGAAATCAACACCTTGGGTTATCCGAAAGCCGCCTTGTTTGGATTTTGCATTGCCCTGGTGGCCTACAATCTATTGGCTGTTGTTAAAGCAGCGCTCCGGGCTGTCCACGGCGAAGAAACCATCGAGAATGATGTTTCCAGCTATTATTTAGCCGGTCATATTGGCAGAACCCATGAAGGCATGATGATCGCCTTGCCATCGGAGTACTGGGTTGGATTTCAAAGTCTTCCGCTGACTGAATTGGTTGAGGTGCTCCTACAACTCGCTCATCACGTCAAATTATCCCAATTTAAAAAGCACCGTCGTGGGCCGAAAAAGCCACCGCCAAAACGTGACCAATTTCCCAAGCAGCCACATGTCTCAACTGCTAGACTCCTTGCGGCAAAGAAAAAGAAAAAAATGGCACCTTGAAAGGGATGGTGTCTAAGCCCTGCCTCTTAAACGGTCTGACCGACCAACTCGGAATCCTTGTCGACCTTCATTTCGACCAGGTATTCTCGAATATTGTCAAATGAAACGCTGGCGCTATCACGTATGGGCAATAAGAACGGGCTGAACACCAAGAGATAAGTGATCCCGATCAGTGTTAGGGGTACCCCGATCCAGGCCAGTTCGAATAGCGAAAAACCACCTAAACCGGCCTGGCGCAACATTCCGTCCACTACCAGATTAGTACTGGTGCCAATCAGTGTGCAGGTGCCGCCAAGAATTGAGGCATAACTTAATGGCAGTAGTAACTGCGAGGGTTTAAAGCCGGTTCGTTGACACCAGTTTTGCACTGCTGAGGTAAACATGGCGACAACGGGACTGTTGTTGGCAAAAGCGCTCAGTGAAGCCGCGGGAAGTAATAACCGGACTTGTGCCGTGAGCAGGTTGGAAGGGCGTCCCAGAAGCCACCGGCTCAGCCAGGCAACGGTACCGGATTCACGGAGGCCCGCGACTACCACGTAGAGGACCGCAATCGTAGCAATGCCCTGATTGCTGAAACCCGCGAGCGCTTCCTCCGGGGTTAGTATGGTGCATACGAGTAACAGGCTTACTACAGCGATTAGAACGATGTCGGGTGGATAGCGGCTACTGGCCAGCAGCCCCAAGGAGCCAACCAATAGGATGCCGACAAACAACAGTTCGGGGGTTAATACCACTAACCGGAAACGTAGTGTTTTAAAAAAGTATTCCTTGGTCTTTTAATTTCGAGAAAATTTGCTCAGCGTTCATTTCGTCCGTTGACACGACGATGGCCTGACTATCGGGTTTGGCCGGCATACTATCGAGTGTGCACAAGCAGATAATTCCGGCGTTATTAATCTGTTTCACTATGTCTTGGGTGCGATCGTCCCAACTTTTGCCGTTGAAAACCATGCTGGCGTGACCACTGTCGAAAAGTTTTCGTTCCAATGCGTAGGCGGTATCACTATTGTTGAGCCCTGTGATGAATACCGTTATAGCTTTCTGAGCGAATCGGGCAGCTCGTTCTTGTTGGGTAACCCGGTGTAGGGTTTGTCCTTCCGCCGCTGAGCCGACGATCATACCCGCGGCTACGGTAACATTGGTTAGGCGGTCGATGATGATGAACGAACCGGTTCCTTTATTGTTTTTATAAGGGTCGAAGGCAAGCGGAGCATTCAACGATACTTCGCAAAAACCTATTTCATTCAGTTGCAGTTGTTCGGCATCGAAATGTTCCAGGGTATTGACATCGGTTCGGTAGTGGATTCGTGACACGGAGCCAGTGACTGTTCGGGTGGCCTGTTTGAGGTAGTATTGTTGGCCAGGCGCTAGGGGCTTTTCGGTCATCCATACGATCGTTGCGTCGAATTTATCGCTTGTTTTGGGAAGATTGTCGACATTGGCAATGACATCGCCCCGGCTGACGTCGATTTCGTCTTCCAGTGTGATTGTAATGGCCAGAGGTGGAAACGCTTCTTCCAATTCGCCGTCATAAGTGACAATCGATTTAATTTTGCTTGTTTTTTTTGAGGGCAGGACGGTGACGGCGCTACCTTTACGCACCAGACCCGATGCAACAGTGCCGCAATAGCCGCGAAAATTCAGATTCGGACGGTTGACGTATTGGACCGGAAAGCGCATGTCGTCCAGATTACGGTCGGATGCTATTTCTATTGTTTCGATAATCGCCATAAGCTGTTGGCCCGAGTACCACGGCATATTTGTGCTCGGATTGACGACATTGTCACCTTTTAACGCGGAGATCGGAATAAATCTAATATCCGGAATATCGAGGTTTTTTGCAAATGCTAAATATTCGTCTCGGATGTTGTTGTATACCTGTTCGTTGAAATCCACCAAGTCCATTTTGTTGACCGCAACCAGAACATGTTTAATGCCCAACAACGAAGCGATAAAACTATGACGTTTGGTTTGGGTGAGAATACCGAATCGGGCATCGATCAGGATGATGGCGAGTTGGCAGGTCGATGCTCCAGTCGCCATATTTCGCGTGTATTGTTCGTGTCCCGGGGTATCGGCAATGATGAATTTTCGGTTCGATGTCGAGAAATAACGGTAGGCCACATCAATAGTGATTCCTTGCTCACGTTCAGCCTGGAGCCCATCGACCAATAGCGCGAGATCAATCTCCCCACCGGTTGTGCCGGATTTTACGGTATCCGCTTTGACAGCGGCTAACTGATCTTCGTAAATCAGTTTTGAGTCATGTAGCAAGCGTCCGATCAAAGTGCTTTTGCCGTCGTCGACGCTTCCACAAGTTAACAGCCGCAACAGTTCTTTTTGTTCGTGTTGCGTCAAATAGGCGTTGATGTCGGTGCTAATGAGTTCTGACTGATGGGGCATAGGGGTTTTAAGGTGTTGATGTTAGAAGTTATGGAACGTAGAACCGAAAATTTGTTGCTAGAAGTAGCCTTCTTTTTTCTTCTCTTCCATCGACCCCGCCTGGTCGAAATCGATCACCCGGCCCTGACGTTCCGAACTGGTGGTCAAGAGCATTTCCTGGATAATTTCGGGGAGCGTGGTTGCATTGGATTCAACCGCTCCGGTGAGTGGATAGCACCCCAAAGTGCGGAAACGAACCTTTTTCATTTCGATCTTCTCGCCGGCTTCAAGTGGCATACGGTCGTCGTCGACCATGATCAGCACGCCATCTCGATCTACAACGGGGCGTTCCTTAGCGAAATAAAGCGGTACGATTGGGATACTCTCTAAATGAATGTATTGCCAGATGTCGAGTTCGGTCCAGTTGGACAGCGGAAATACGCGAATACTTTCGCCTTTGTCGATCGTGCCGTTATAGATATTCCAAAGTTCTGGGCGTTGATTTTTGGGATCCCAGCGATGGTTTTTGTCGCGAAACGAATAGACGCGTTCTTTCGCCCTGGATTTTTCTTCATCCCGCCGGGCGCCCCCGAAAGCCGCGTCGAATTGATGTTTGTCCAACGCTTGTTTAAGGGCCGCGGTTTTCATCACATCAGTATGTTTTTTACTGCCGTGGCTGAAGGGCCCGATCCCTTGTTTTACCCCCTCTTCATTGATGTAAATGATCAAGTCTAAACCCAGACTTTTAATATACCGGTCGCGAAATTCGGTCATTTCACGAAACTTCCAAGTCGTGTCCACATGCATGAGAGGGAAGGGCGGTTTTCCCGGGTGGAAGGCTTTCATGGCGAGATGTAACATAACCGCTGAGTCCTTTCCGATGGAATAAAGCATCACCGGTTTTTCAAATTCAGCTGCTACCTCGCGGATAATATGAATCGTTTCCGATTCCAGTTCTTTGAGGTGGGTGAGTTTGTATTTCGACATTTAATTAAGTATAGGATTTATACGAAAAGTTGTTATGTGGGAGCTTAAGAAATGAAGTCCAGGCAAGCACTCACAATCTGTTGCCCGACTTTTTTATAAAGATTTAAGTATATCATAAAAGTTTCGTTCCGAATGATCCTAAGTTTCTCGTTTTAATAGATTAAATTGTTAAAAGGATCAAAAAATGGCGCGCCAGATAAGCATATTCAAGTTAATAATCTTGTTTTGTTAGCCGTATCTACAGGCCAGAATTTCGCTGACGAAGCCAGCGATGCGACGGCGGCAAGTTTAACCTTTGCCACTGATATATTAGTGTGATCAAAAAGAAAAAAAGGTCAGACATTTTTTCCTCACCAGGGCTGCTTTTATCGACTTACTTATTATTTATACCAATGTTTAAAATAGAGCGACCAGATGAAAACTATAACGCTTCGGATTCGGCTTCGCCCAAAATCGTAGAAAATACACAGTCAAGTTCTATAATCATCTTATATCGATTTTAATGTGGCATGATAAAAATTGATCGCAAGTTCGATTCTCAAAGATCTTGCCGTGTTCAAAGCATAGTCAAATATTGATTTTTGACAAGACCTGACCCCTTTAGGCATAGACGATAACGTCCTTTGGGGTTGCTACTTTCGTCATCAGACACCATCCGTTCCTGATCTAACGATATCAGCGCCAACTAAAGTTTGCGACAAAAAGTCAATTGCCAAGAAAAAACGCCGCAAACTGGTAAGATCCCCAAAAGCCATCATGAAATGCTCGTCGAACTTCAAAGGCGCCTGACAATTTTGGTCACCTTTGAACGATTAGGGTCACATGATGGCTGCGCCATTGTCCGGATCGTTCGAACCAAATACTTTTTCTTTATCCATTTTCCACGGACAAACAAGATTGATTTATCTGTGGTGAAATTCATCCATGGCATGAACGGTTAACAGTTTCAATGCAGCTGTTTCGGATACCCACACGTATGAAAAAGGGTCACGCCACATGACTGCGGGTTCCCCAAAACTCATGGTTTTCTGAGATTTCCATCCATAACCCTTTAATAAGCAAACTCTTGCGCAGTGAATCAAAAATTGTTTGGTGGAATCAAACATATTTCTATCCTCCAATCGGTCAATGTTGACCGAAATTCGTTGAGTAAAATGGTGTTTTGCATGCGAAGTTCTAAGCAACCTCAGCATATTGAGTGCCAAAACAAAGGCAGTTGAAAAGATAGGGAAGGCTCAAAAAAATTTTCTTGGGAGGTTTTTTGTTTTTGATGGTCTTATTTAAAGGAGACTGTCAGGAATAGGCGGATTTGCCCTGGCCAAACAGGCTTGCCTGCGCTATTTCTCGGACAGCCTCCTGGATGGAGGACGAATACAGATGTATAAAAAAAAAAAATAAAAACATCGGGTACTTTCTGGAGCAAGGCTATTCTACTAGTCGCTGTGACCATGTTTGTCATGGCGTGGTATGAAATCCATTTTTCCGGAGCCCAATCTTGGCTGCTGGCGGACTATTCCAAACATCTTTATACCACGGTCGAACCAGGCACCAGTGATAAAATAATATTTCCCAAGTACGGACCGTTTAATATACAAAGGGGGTATACCCGAATCCCCCAATTTGTTGAAAATCTGGAGGCCGAGGATTTTCGTATCAAAGAACAATCCAGTTTTTCACCGGGTCTATTGACACTAGTCGAACATGGCATAACGCCCCCATATCGAGAACCCTCGGTGGTAGGCTTGAAAATCAATGATCGCTCGGGAAAAACAATTTTCGATTCCACCGCCAATACCCCGAGTTATGAGAGCTACGGTGAAATTCCTGAACTGATTGTCAAAACATTACTTTTTCTTGAAGATAGGCAACTTGCGGCGCCAGCCGGGTTAAGCACTAACTCCGCTGTCGATTGGAGCAGGTTGTCACGGGCAAGTGTGTTGTACGGAATCGGTCAATTGGGGATCAAAACACGACGGGAAGGTGGAAGCACACTCGCCACCCAACTCGAAAAATTTAGATATTCACCGCAAGGAATAACCGGATCCCCAGTGGATAAGCTACGGCAAATGGTCTCGGCAAGCATCAAGGTATACAGTGACGGTGGTGAGACACGTCCGGCGAGGGAGAATATCGTCATCGACTATCTCAATTCATTACCATTGTCGGCGACTCCAAAATTCGGCGAAGTCTACGGTTTAACGAATGGCCTGAATGCATGGTTTAGCAAGAGTCATCGTGAAATTTACGAAGCTTTTTCCACCATCGGCCCCACCCGAGAAAAGTTGATGGCTTATAAACAAGTTTTGACCTTGTTAATATCGATTCGTGCGCCGTCCTACTATTTGCATTCGGACTACTCAGCCCTTCAACGGCGGGTTAACTTCTTTATCCACCTGCTACAAGAGGCACGGATTATTGATAAAGAGTTCGCGAAATTGCTGAGCGAAATTCCGGTGCCACTGAATCCGGAAGGTGTAAGAGGCGTTTCGGTACAACCGGTATTTCTAAAGGTGGTGAATCGAATCAGAAACCACTTGAGTGGGTCACTCGGAGTTCCCGGATATTATCAGTTGAACCGCTTGTTTTTAGAAACGGATACCAGCATTGATGCCGAACTCCAAATCGCGGTTATGGGCGTCTTGAAGCAGCTTGAGCAGCGAGATTTTATCGAAAGCAATCGATTGAATATACGTAGATTATTAGATCGTGGCGATCCAGCGAACGTGCGTTACAGTTTTTTACTCTACGAAAAAACAACCGAAGGTAATGCCTTGCGTGTACAGGCCGACAATTATCCGAGTTCGTTTGACTTAAACACCGACGTGAAACTTGACTTGGGAAGTACGGCGAAATTGCGGACCCTGGTCCATTATCTTGAAGTCGTTAATGAGCTTTACGAATCATACCGGGGTCTGGACCGAGCGGCCTTCCGTCAACTCAAGAAAAGTTCGCCGGATCCCATTTACCGGTGGGTAGCGAATATTTGCTATTGGAACCAGGATATTACTATCGATGCATTGTTATCCTGGGCATTGGATAGAAGGTATTCAGCCGATCCGGAGGAAAGATTTTTTACCGGGGGAGGAACACACCACTTTCATAACTTCGATCCCAAAGACAATACCCGTAGGATATCGGTGAATGATGCGACTATACGCTCGGTCAATTTGGTCTTTATCCGGCTTATGGAGGACCTGGTGAAGTACCATAGGGCTCGGCTAAGCTATTATGCCGAGGTCGTGCTTTCCTATAAGCGGTCTTTCTTAAGTAGAGCCTTTCTGGAACAAAGCGCCGAGGAAGAAGCGGAAATTTACCTTAGGAAATTTTTTCGGAAATATAAAAGGAAAACGCCTAATCGAATTGTCAACGATTTGTTGTCGAAACGCGCAAAATCGAGACAGCATCTGGCTATTTTATATTTTGCCTGGACCGAAGCCCCCAATTTAAAAATTCTGGACGAATGGTTGACGCAACTGACCGGTAAATCGTCCGAAAAGTCGGTCAGCAAAATATGGAGCGCCTATCGCAAAACCTATTTTACCGTATCTGATTACGGTTTCCTTTTGGGGAAACACCCCCTCGAAGTCTGGGTGGCTGGGCAGATAATTAAAACGCCGGATCTCGAGTGGGCGGAGCTTTACCGGCTAAGTGAGGAAGCTCGCCATGTTTCATCGCAATGGCTATTCAAAACACGGAATAGCCGCGCCCAAAATCGCCGCTTGAATATCCGCATCGAACGCGACGTATTCGCAAGAATGGCAATGTATTGGCAGAAGCTTGGTTATCCTTTCGGCAGACTAACGCCTTCCTACGCGACGGCCATTGGCGCTTCGTCAGATCGTCCCGTGGCATTGGCGGAATTGATGGGTATTATTATTAACAAGGGGGTAAAAAAGCCGTATGTTACGCTAAAACGCCTCCGATTCGCTGAAGGTACGCCTTATCATACCGGTTTGGAGCGTTCTTTTTCGGACGGAGAAAGGGTTTTGGCCGAACCCGTGGCGGATGCAATCTATAAGGTTTTACAAGGGACCGTTGAACGGGGAACAGCGATAAGAATCCGGGGTGCATTTAATTCAGCCACGGGCGAGGCATTTGCTGTAGGAGGAAAAACCGGATCCGGAGATAATCGGATCAAGCGCGTGGACAAAGAAGGAAGTTTAATTTCATCCATTGCCGTCAATCGTACCGCGACCTTCACCTTTTTTATCGGTGATCAGTTTTATGGCGTTATAACCGCTTTGGTATCGGGCTCCAAATCAGAACAATATGGATTTACCAGTTCATTGCCCGTCGCGGTCCTCAAATTGCTGGCGCCAGCAATCAGTGAAAAACTGTAATAGTTCGGCTCAACTAAATTTTGTTCGAAAATTTTATATTTTTGGCAATTGGCGTCGATATTGCTGCTGTTTTGACAATGGCAAAAGCTATTTAAACGTGGATTAGCATAGGAGACGTTATGGTTGGCAAAAGCGAGAAAAAAGTAATTACCGACATGAATGTTCGTGAACATTTTCACGAAACAGTCTTAAACGCCACGGTGAATCAATGTATTGACACTTCGGAACATACTATCGTTTATATCGTAAATCTCTTAACTACTTTTACCCATGCCCATGAGCTTTACGATAATACCACCAATGGTCCGCAACTGAAACCCTTAGCCCATTTGTACGGTGAAGCTGTATCCCTTTCCTCCGAGAATGATCGCAACCGGGTGTTAAAACAGCTTGGAGATATTTCATTATTTATCGCTGGGATTTTTTCCAATAGCTTGAACAAGCGCTTGGTTGGTGTGGATTACTATATCGCTATGGGAGGGAATGCTTACGGTTATTTGTCCGATGTTTCCAGGGGAGTGGAACACAGGCAGGTTCATAGTGAAATTTTTGAGGAATTGTCAAATAAATTCAAGCATTTTGTAGATGTTCTGGGCGAAGTTAGCGAGCAATCCAATTTGAGCTCCCAAAAAGATCTTTTAAGTCTTTATGACTACTGGATGAAAACCGCCAGCAAACGGGCCGAACGGCAACTGAAAAACCGTGAGATTTATCCTGTACAAAATTCCGCGGATCATCGGCGGCATTAAATCCAAGATTATGAAAATGGAACGCTTACAAAGTCAACTGGAAACAATCTATGGGATCAATGTCAATTTTAATGTCGATGATTTCTTAATTACCGACCAAACCCTTGCCCAACAATTGGATACCAGCGAAAACGCCAGAGCGGTCAAAGAGAAATTGCTGATTTCTCAACACGGCGAAAATCTTGACCTGACCCTGTACATCGATTCCGGGGTGATCGAACATTTGACTTGCGATAATCCCTTTAAGGAACTACACAATGGTAACTTAACCGATTTTTGGATCGCCCTTGAAGGCGTTAGCCATTTTCTGTATTTAACTTGGAATGCTTTTGTTAAGAAAAAGGTAACCCTGCTGGAATTGGAACTGCAAGCCGAAGTCGACAAATTTGTTAGTTCAGTGTGTTTGCTGAGCCAACAAAATGCCGGTCAGTTACCGCCCATGCTCCGGCCCTTTCTTTTCCAAACTACCGAGTTTGACGAAGGCCTTGATGAAGGGTCATTGGCAAGATACAAAGATGCCAACTTCTACGCGGGCAAATATTGTTTTCAACTCGAAAAAAAGTTTCTACGGACGGAAACGAACCCAAAAGCGATATTTTCCGAACTAAGGCATTTTTACCGGCTTCCGCAAGGCGAGAAAATACGGCGAATTCAAGCACAGGCTTGTTGAATTCAACGATTTTGCAATCACCTTAAACGGGGGTAACTATTCAGATTGCCCCTGAAATCTGTCAGTTCAAGGCGAAAAATGTGAGTTTACACGTGTAAATGATCATTTTGTAACGTAGAAATGGCGGATTTCAGGGGTGAGCTGAATAGTTACATACGGGTCGCTATACCTTCGTACATATACCCATGGGTCTTAACGATGCCTTCCATGTAGTATTCGTTCAATGTATCCATGCGAAACCCCTGCTTCAGAATAAGTTCCTGGATATCCCTATTCAGCCGACATCCACAACCCACGATTTTTTGAACAGGATTTAATCGATTTTGCCACCGCTGTACTCTCGGCTCGGGACTCAAGCCGTGTTCAAGGAAATAAAATCGGCCTTTTGGCGTCAAGAGTCGGCTTATCTCCTGAAGCGCGAGATTAACACGTTCAATACTGCACAAAGTCCAAGTAGATACGATACAATCGAAACCGGCGTTAGCCATAGGTAACGATTCACCGCTAACAACATGGGTTTTCAGTGTGATACCTGATTCGGCAATTTTTCTTTCCGCCCGTTTTATCATGGATTTATTGATATCCGCGGTGGTCAGTGTCTTGACCCCCTTAGGATAATGAGGCAAATTAAGGCCGGTACCAAATCCAATTTCGAATATTTCGCCCTCGACGGTCGCAAGCAATCTTTGTCGTGCCCGGCTGAACTTTGAGTCTGACATAATTTTGTCGATGCACCAAGGGAAAAAGACGTTGGCATGCAATCCCATTGGCGGTGTTTCGTTAGCGCTTAGACGTGGCTGGAGACGAACGTTCCAGTCTTTTGGTGGAATTCTAAGGTTAAGAATTTGATGCCAATTGAATAAAAAGGTGACAATGCTTTTTTTAACTTATGGTAATTGACTATCTGAGCCACCGAGTCAAGATGTTTCCCCTTGATTTTTATGATGCTGTTGATGGATAAAGGCGTATTGGTAATAAATCACATGCCGGAGGGGGATAAATCATGGACCTGGCCCCGTAGTCCCGATTGTGGCCACCGGGTAAAAAATGTGATTTCACTATTCGCCATGATTCTGGTGACTTGACGTTGACCAAATTGCTCGAGTTCTAAAGTTGTCACCGGATTCAAGGGGCTTTGGCATTGCGAGCATCTAACTTCCGGGTAAACTTCGAAATGGATTGGTGATTGACAAAAGGGGCAGCTTGATTTGGCGGTTTCACGACGCTTAGGTGTTTGAGTTGCCGAAGCGTTTTTGGGTATATCAGAGAAAGTTTTATTGCCTTCCCGCAGATCGTTTATTGTAGGATGTGTGTAGGTTGCATCATATTTTTTACGCTTTTCCAAATCGGAAAGCACCGCATAGGCGTCATTTAATATCGCGGCGCGTTCATTATCTCCGCCTAGATCGGGATGTTGCTTAAGCTTGTGCATCAGCGTTCGATAACTGGATTTGATAATTTCCAGGGGAGCATCGGGTTGCACATGGAGAATGCGGTAATAATTTCGTCTATTGTTCATTACTAAACCGTCTAGGAGTATTTTCGATGGGCCGATTACAGTTTAGTCATTTTTTTGAAATGGCCGTCAGATGGGGTGATCTCGATGCCCTCGGTCATGTTAATAATGTTCAGCTCATACGCTATCTAGAATCCGGTCGAGTAGCCTATTGTAGCGATGTATTAGGGATTGATTTCGCCAAGCAGCTTAAGGCAGGTTGGATTCTAGCAGATTTACAGGTTACGTTTTTAAATCAATTGCACTATCCGGCTACGATCCAGGTAGCAACCCGAATCACTTCAATGGGAAATAGTAGCGCCCAGCTTGATGCGACGGTCTTCCATAACAACACCGACCAACGGATTCTGGATTCGAAAGGTGTTTTCGTGTGGTTCGATTACGAGGATCAAAAATCCGCAACCATACCCGAAACGGTACGCCGCGCAATAGTGGACCACGAACAAACTAAATGAACAAAAAGTTATTATTTGTAATGTCGAGGCCTCCTCATGGCGCAAATTATCTTCAGGAAATCCTGGATGTCATGATGACCGCGGCGGCTTTCGACCAAGAGGTCCGGGTATTATTTCTAGACGATGGTGTTTATCAATTGAAGAAAGGACAGGATCCCGGCGCAACGCATACAAAAAATATCACGACCATTTTTCAGGCTCTCGGAATTTATGATATCAAGGACTATTTTGTCGAAGACGAATCCATCAAAGAACGCGCCCTTAATTTGGACGACTTGGAATTGCCGGTTGAACGGGTGCCCAGAAACCAAATCGGAAACCTTATGCTCGCCCACGATACGGTTTACAACAGTTGATGCTTTTTGTTCTCAATAAATCATTCGACGCAGCTAAATTAGAAACCTGTTTGTTGCGTATCGGCCCAAAAGGAGCTGTTTTACTGATAGAAGACGCCGTTTATGCGGTGAAATCGAATAGTCAATCGGCAAGTGTAATTGCAAGCCATCTACCTCGTTTAACCGTGTGCGCAATTACTTCGGACCTAATGTTGCGGGGAATTAGTAAAGAAGAGATTCTAGCAGGTGTAACCCTGGTCGATTATGATGGATTCGTAGACTTGGCGGTCAACAACGAAGGCTTGCAGTTTTGGTTCTGAGCGAAGCCGGATTTTTAATCAATCAGGATGATTGGAACGAAACCGTAGCTCGTGCTCTCGCGGCAATGGACAATATAGAAATAACCCAAGCGCATTGGGAAATTATCTATTTTATCCGGGATTATTATAAAACTTTTAATCACTTGCCCAACACCCGGGTTTTTATCAAAGCGATCCGTAACATACTGGGCGAATATAAGGGTAATACTCGATACCTTTACCGGTTGTTCCCCGATGGGCCCTTAAAGTATGCTTGCAAGATTGGTGGGTTGCCGAAGCCTACGAGTTGTATTTAGGAGGCTGTCCGAGGATAGAGAGCCTACTGCGGAAAAGCTGGATTTGGCCTGATTTTCCATTATAATTGATGAAATATAATCCTATATTTTACCCCTTTGGGGCCACTTTCAGTGGTCCAAATTCGCTCCAGGCGTATTTGTCGTTAAATACAGCAAGTATTCGCTTCACTAATTTGCCTGGAGAAAATTAGGACCGCGAAGCGACCTCAGTGGGGTAAAATACAAGGAAGTATTTTATCATTTAATGAAAAAATCAGGCTCAAATCAGCTTTCCCTCGCGACGTCCCTTACAGCCGCCTAGGATGCTAAAATACCCGTATTCGACCACCTTGACGCACAAACCGACATGAACTCAAGAACTGCGAAAAAGCCATCGCTTTACGAACAGTTAATGGTCCTTCCTGAAGAACTGACCGGCGAGATCATCAATGGTCAGTTGCGTGCACAGCCGCGACCGTCCTGGCCTCATAATCTCGCCGGGTCGCGGTTAGGTGCCGACATTGAAGGCCCTTACGGACGCGGGCGCGGCGGACCTGGTGGCTGGTGGATTATCGACGAACCCGAAATCCACTTTCTTCTGGATGAGGAAGTCATGGTTCCGGATATCGCGGGCTGGCGCAAGGAACGTATGCCGTCACCGCCGGAAGGTCACAAAGTTCAAGTCGTGCCTGACTGGGTTTGCGAGATTTTCTCTACTTCGACTAAAAGCACCGACCGGGAAGAGAAAATGCCATTGTATGCACACTATGGCGTCCAGTTTGCGTGGCTCGTCGATCCCAAGACACATAAGCTTGAGACCTACGAACTCAACGATGGCAAGTGGAAGCCATTAGGTATGTTTCACGATGACGACACGGTTTCCGTCGCGCCGTTTAGCGCTATTGTGATTCGTTTGGGAGATTTGTGGGGGTAAATTAACTCAACCTAAAGATACATCACGATGAATGAACTTAACTTTCCAATTTTGGACATAGCGGGGTCAGGTCTTTCTGCAAGGTGTACTAATCGTCTGGTTTCGCCCTAAAGCGGACACGTGTGAAAACTTCATCTCAACCTAGTAGTCTGTCAATGTTGTATTGACGATTAATTAAAGTAGAATGTTAGGTTTTAATTCTAAGCAATTGAAACCCAAACGCTAAACATGTCCGCAAAAATCTACCGCGTTAATTTAACGAACGAAGAAAGGCTTGAGCTAAAAGAGATTGTATCAAAAGGAAAAGCTGCAGCACATAAACAGACCCACGCTCGAATTTTGTTACTTAGCGACGAAACCAGTTCTGAGGGTAAAAAAAAGGATAAAGAAATAGCCAGGGCATTGGGTACAAGCCTACGAAGTATTGAACGCGTGCGAAAGCGATTTGTAGAAGAAGGATTGGGGAGTGCCGTTAATCCAAAGCCTCAAAAAAGATACCGATCAAAAAATCTGGATGGAGCAGGAGAAGCCTTTTTAGTTGCAACAGCCTGTTCGCAAGCTCCGGAGGGACGGGTAGATTGGACATTACGGCTACTCTCTGAACGATTAGTTGAATGCACTATAACAGAGAGCATAAGCCATGAAACGATTAGGCAGACACTAAAAAAAACGAACTCAAACCGTGGCTAAAACAATGCTGGTGCATTCCGCCTAAATCTAATGCAGACTTCGTGTGTGCAATGGAAGATATATTAGAGGTCTATCAACGTCCTTTTACACAAGATGAGGTTTTGGTGTGTATGGATGAAACGAGCAAGCAGCATACAAAAGAAACGCGTACCCCGTTACCGATGCGTTCTGGAGAATCTGAAATATATGATTTTGAATATGAACGAAATGGCGTCAGTAATCTGTTTATGCTATTCGCACCGCTTGAGGGCTGGAGGCATGTCAAGGTCACAAACCGGCATACTAAAGTGGACTGGGCACATCTCATTAAGGAATTAGTAGATGAACACTACCCCGATAAAAAAATCATTTTAGTAATGGATAACTTAAACACGCATAAATTAGGATCACTGTATGAAGCGTTTGCACCCGAGGAAGCACGTCGAATTGCAGAAAGGCTGGAAATTCATTACACGCCAAAGCATGGCAGTTGGCTTGATATGGCAGAAATAGAGATTGGGGTGTTAAGTCGTCAGTGTCTTGATCGAAGAATAGCTGATCAAAGCACATTACGAACTGAAATAAACGCATGGCAAAAACAAAGAAATCAAAAAGCGGTATGTGTAAACTGGCGCTTTACCACCGCCGATGCACGGATAAAATTGAAATCACTATACCCGTCAATACAACATTGACAGACTACTAGGAGGCTATCCGAGAATAGAAGTCGTCGCGAGGGAAAGCTGGTTTGAGTCTGATTTTTTCATTATTCTCCTTTAAGGTTGAAACCATCGCCTTTCAGGCGATTAGCTTTAGCTCTTGATTTTTCGTGCTCGTGCTCGTGAACGTACACGTTAACGAGTTTTAGCATCACTTGCGAGGTGTTGAAACCCTGCAATCTGCAATCTCACCTCTTGCCTAAAAGCAAAGAACATCATCCATATTGAATGCAATGACCAAAAATCTACCGAGGCTTCGTAAACATCTAGTTTTCATGCTCTAAAATGAGATTAACTCCGGTCACGGCCTATGAACGGGTCTTTAACCCGTATCCGGACTTTCAGTCCGTAACACTAACCCTCCGTCTTTTAGACGGTGGTTGTTAACTCGTGAGTTGTAAGTACTCTGTTCATTTAGCCAAAATATGACGTAACATATTGAAATATAAGCATATATTGAAAAACCATTGCAAAATACAATTTCTTTGTTTTTCAGTCGGTTACGAAGAACTTACAACTCTCGAGGTTGTTAAGTAAAGTATAAGATTTAGTTGCGATCAGTAACCGTTTAGACCCCATCCCTTTCAAGGTGAAATAAAACACGATATATCAATAGGATAGAAAATAGTTGTAGACAAGCACCTTAATCATCTGGAAAATATCAAGGGAACTTATATTCGATGATGAGGGGTAGACATGAAATTCGACGACATTTTTCAGCGTTTTACAGAGAAAAGCCCGTTTGCCGTGAGCGTTCACATTCTGCTCGAACGGATATCCAGTCCGGACAAGCTCAATCAATGGTTTGAGAAAACAGCGGTTAACCAATATACGCGGGAGTTATCGTTTTCGAGCCTTTTTGAATTGATGAATGGCGTGGTATTCAAAATGTTCCCTTGTGTCTTCAATGCCTATCAAAGTGCGGACGAGACGATTGGCGTTTCGGTCACGTCAGTCTATAACAAGCTGAACGGACTGGAAGCTTCTACGTCAGCTACCCTGGTTCACGATACCGCGCAAGAGATGACGGAGATTATCGAAGCCTTAGGCGGCCCGTGTAAACCGTGGTTACCGGGCTATCGTGTCAAAGTGCTGGATGGCAACTGTATCGAGGCGACAGAACATCGTTTGCAGGTGCTCCAAAACACTAAGGCTGGACCCTTGCCAGGAAAATCACTGAATGTGTACGATCCCGCGTTAGAGATGGTCATCGATGTGTTCCCCTGCGAGGATGGGCATACGCAAGAGTGGGCCTTGCTGGGGACGGTATTATCGACGGTCCAGGCACGGGATATCTGGATTATGGATCGTAATTTTTGTGTCAGGGACTTTCTCTCGGGAATTGTTGATCGTGGTGGCTTTTTGATCTGCCGCCAACATGCGTCGATGCCTTGGACGGCTCTCGGCGATGAACGTTATGTGGGCAACACCGAGACGGGAAAGATTTATGAGCAATGGATCGAGGTCACCGATACGGCAGGGAGAGTTCGGAAATATCGTCGGATACGGGTTTGCCTGAATACCGCGACACGCGACGGTGAGTGTGAGATTTTCGTGTTAACGAATCTACCGAAATCAGCCGCCGATGGCAGACTGATCGCCGAGATGTATCGTAAGCGCTGGACGATTGAAACCGCGTTTCAAGAATTGGAAGCTCATCTCCATTCGGAAATCAACACCTTGGGTTATCCGAAAGCCGCCTTGTTTGGATTTTGCATTGCCCTGGTGGCCTACAATCTATTGGCTGTTGTTAAAGCAGCGCTCCGGGCTGTCCACGGCGAAGAAACCATCGAGAATGATGTTTCCAGCTATTATTTAGCCGGTCATATTGGCAGAACCCATGAAGGCATGATGATCGCCTTGCCATCGGAGTACTGGGTTGGATTTCAAAGTCTTCCGCTGACTGAATTGGTTGAGGTGCTCCTACAACTCGCTCATCACGTCAAATTATCCCAATTTAAAAAGCACCGTCGTGGGCCGAAAAAGCCACCGCCAAAACGTGACCAATTTCCCAAGCAGCCCCATGTCTCAACTGCTAGGCTCCTTGCGGCAAAGAAAAAGAAAAAAATGGCACCTTGAAAGGGATGGCTTATCCAACCTACTATGAGGATACTATGAGGATACGAATTTAAAGCTTTTTCAATTGATCCCGGCTCAAGCCTGTAGTCCGCATGACGGTTTCCATTGCAATTCCTGATTGCAGCATTTTTTTCGCGACTTGCTTTATACCTTTCTCCATACCTCTCTCCATGCCTTTCTCCATACCCTTCCGCTCCGCCTGCTGTATCGACGACTTTTGTATGTAGATGAATTCCTTACGCTTGTGCTGGGCTTCCAGTTCGGCTTCGCTTAGGTTGGCTTCATTGATGATGCTAAAGGCCTTGCTGAATTCGCTATCCAGATCTTTCGGAACATAGTCGAGCGTACCCGCGTGTTTGACGAAGTAGATCCATTTATCCCGTATGTCTTCCAGATCGTTTTCCTGTTTGTGGAACTTGGGCAGTTCCACGAAGATCAGCTCAATGTCGTCGTTGTATTCGATGAAGGCTGCCTTCTCGATGAGCTTGAACCGGGTGATGAGCTTGTCCGTACTATCGAACAACGTGAAGTCCACCAGCGTCAGGGCGATGACGGGGTTTAACAAGGTATAATCATCGCCTTTTTTGAGCTGAATGGAGTAGTTTTTGGCCGCATTGTAGAGGATGCGCTTTTCCAAACCCGGGTGGTTCAGCACCTGCATCTCGATAATCACGCTGGTCCCGTCATCCAGCTTCGCCTTGACATCGACATAGGTGTCTTTCATGCCTTTGAGCAGGGGAATGCTGTAAGGATCGACGATGGTGGCTTCCTGTATCTTGCGTGGACTGTCCAGGTAGATGACGGCGTTGAGAAAACTGATGAGTATGTCCTTGCTTTCATCGCTGCCAAAGACCTTCTTAAAGGCAAAGCCAGTTTTTACGTCCAGGAATCTCATCGCGATCGGGGGGGGCTGTTTCGGTTTTGTAAGCCCGCTTAGTTTAGCAGGTAGTGCGGCATTACCCTAAGGAGAGCCTCTTCCAATGTGAAATGAGCCTGAAATAGCGTTTGGATTTGTTCATGATGGGAGGATGAAAACCCACATGAGTGACACACAACTCGAAACAATCGAACAAATCCAGACATTTTTATCAGGGACACAGATCGTCGACTTCATCATTGAAGACAAAACGGACCGCTACGCATGGATTCAACGCACCTTGATTCGATTGCATTACCTGAAGTTAAACAAAGCGAAAAAGGGGATCGTGATGCGATACTTGGGCAAGATGACCGGCTATTCGCTTGCTCAAGTCAAGCGGCTGATCAAACAATACCGTGAGACGGGGCGTTTGGAACGCAAGCAGCGCACGGTGAACAGCTTTTCTCAAAAATACTCCGTCCAGGATAAATTGAACTTGGCGGTGATGGATGAACGCCATGGCACGTTGAGCGGACCCGCGACCAAGAAGCTCTGCGAACGCGCCTACACGATTTTTGGGGAAGGGAAGTACGAACTGTTTAGCTACTATCTCCATTTCCCACTTATACAACCTGAGACAGTCCAATACCAGCAATTCTAAATTTAGAAGGCTAATCGAGCGATCAGGCAAAGTTTTCGATTTCACTCGGGTATTCACACGAGAATTAGGCATTCATCGATACCCCCATCGGCGCTTGTGTCACCGAGGTCGTCGCCGGTTGGGACGGCATTTACGATGCTTGGCTAAACAGCCAATAAAAGCGCAATACTTGCCCGTAACGCGTGGTGTGGCAACATCAAACGCTTGATCCTAATCGAATGAATTGAGAACCGCCCGGAGCAGGGCTTCAACTTGTATCGGGCGCCTCGATCTCAAGCTGGCGCATCATAAACGACATTAAAACACTCCAATTATCGAAGCACAGGTAGCGGGTGAGCGCCCGAATGTCGTTGAAAAAGTTGATACGGGTACCGAGCTTCTGGCGCACCAGTTGATAGTTGACATCCATCAATTCCAGCACCGTGTGGATTAAAAAGGCTAAAAGATTCAGGGTCGCCAATACCGAGGAGAGGGTATCGTCACCGTGCCCGAAATTATGAGTCAGGTGGTAGCCTTTTGTTTTCAGGGTGTTATTGTTCTCATTCTCGACTTTCCAACGGGTACGCCCGGCGAGCACTATTTCCGCGACATTCCGTTCGGTGATCTCATGATTCGTGGCAAAGCCATTCCGGCAGAGGATATCGCCGTTCGCGTTGCGGGTGGTTAACTCGCACCAATTCACGTTGAATGCATCTTCGCTATCACGCAGTGGAACCTGATTGCAAAAGCGATAGGTTTCGATTTCGACTCGCTTACCTTGGCGACGGGCGACGGTGACGGTGTTGATACCATCCATGACCTCCTGCGCCTCTATGCCGTTGTAAAGCGTGGTGTGGGAATCGGGCTTACAGACCAAAATAAAGTTCATGCCTTCCGCGAGGATCGCCTCGCATACCGGCTGTTTGCAGTACAGGTCATCGCCCAAATATCGTGATCCCCCAATCCCGATAGCGGGGACCGAATTCCTATAACCAACGCTTGGCCCCGGCATTCTCGCAATCTTGTTTGTCGTGCCCATCCTGGGGTGCGATGAACTCCGGCTCCAGGGGGAAAACTCTATTGCTTCCCGGTGCCACAATCACCGGGGTAATGACTGTGTGGGCGTATGTGGTCGACCCATTCCGGTGGTTCCTGACCTTGCAATTCTTACACTTGAGCTTCTTGGACGAAAAGTAATCCGTGCCATCCATGGGGACCAGGAAAGTACCGTTGATCGACCGATAACTGTCCAGATAGCTCAGCGCTTTGAGGCCATCCAGAATGTCGGAGAAGACCGGAAAAATGGCGCTGGGTGGGACCCCGCCCAACAGGTTCCGAATTTGATTGTCACTCGGAATGTTTAACAGTTTAAACAATGTTTGGGCGTTGCTGCCGCCTATTGCAAGCGCCATCGTCCTCTGGAAATCCAGGAAAGACGGGCTTTGCATGAAGAACACCGAGAACGCGCCTAAGCCGGCATCTGCCATCGAATAAACGGTATTGCTACCGGTTCGGTTATCCGGGAAGGCTTTACAGGCGTCTTGCAGGGTACTTACAATCTGGTCGAACGTGAATTTCTTCAGGGTGGGTCGAAATGGGTAGCTCATAGTCTCTGGAAAAAAGTTGTTATTTCCCAGAGTCTTATACGCTTGTTCCCGTGTACTGTCTACAAATTATTTATATGTTATTATCTACTCAAATGAATCGCCTGCCGGGTTGGACACTCCACATTTAGAATTGCTGAATAACCTACGCTTGAGTTGCCAATTTGCCGAAGCAAAATCGTCGCCATCAACATAAGGATAAAACCTAAACCTATGTGATGGCTAAGGAGTGTTTTATTGGTCATTAGAAAAGCTTATTAGAAAAGCTTAAAAATAATTACTGCTAATTATAGCTAAGCTTCAGCATCCCCCATGGCACAAGGAGAGAACTAGATTTTTAAAGTTTGGCGCCACGGGTCAGAAATTGCCGCACCGTCGGGTTTCCACATTCCTTTAGCAGCGTCTTTGGATCACCGCTTGCAATCATGGTTTTGCTGTCGGCGTCGAGAAATATTGAATTGTTGCCGATCGCGAATATGCTGGACAATTCGTGGGTGACGACAACAAGCGTAGCTCCAAGACTGTCCCGTAATTCAAGGATAAGATCGTCAAGCCGCTTTGCGCTGATGGGATCGAGGCCCGACGAGGGTTCGTCGAAAAAAAGGATTTCGGGATCCAGCGCCATGGCGCGGGCGAGCCCCGCTCTTTTTTTCATACCCCCGCTGATTTCGGCTGGATAATAGTCTTCGAAGCCCGCTAATCCGACTAAAGCCAGTTTGAGAAGAGCAATTTCCTGGATTTCGGCGGGGCTTAGATCGGTGTATTCACCAAGGGGGAGGGCGATGTTTTCGGAAAGGGTCAAAGAACTCCATAGTGCTCCGTTTTGGTATAGGATGCCCGCGCGGCGCATAATTTGATCGCGCTGTTTTGGGGCGACCTCCCAGAAACTCACATCGCCAAACATTACTTTACCAGTTGCCGGGCTTTTTAATCCAACCAGATGGCGAAGTAAGGTGCTTTTACCACAACCGCTGGCGCCCATTACAATAAAAATATCTTCCCGTTGGATGGTGAAATTCAGATCGCGTTGGATAATAAAATCGCCATAGGCCATGGTGAGATTTTGAACCTTGATGTGCGATGCGGCTGTCATCGTTATCCTGATTTATTATTTAGGGTGTGTGGTACGAGCACGATATCATAACTGTTCAGATTGCCCCTGAAATTCGTCAGTTCAAGGCGAAAAATGTGAGTTTACACGTGTAAATGATCTTTTTTTACGCGGAAATGGCGAATTTCAGGGGTGAGCTGAAAAGTTACGGTAGATATCGTTTATTTCTTTGCCTATTATTTTGATCGCCCTCTCGACCACATCCCAGGGTTGGGCATAGGTTATTCGAATACATTCCCGGCGATGGGGCCAGTTTTCCTTGAGTCCCGGAAAAAAGAAATGTCCGGAGACCACGAGAACACCGCACTGTTTAAGCCGTTCATAGAGTTGTTGGCTGCTTATTGGAAGGTTCTCAAGCCATAACCAGAGGAATATCGCCCCTTCGGGCTTGTGGATACGGTAGTTTATTCCTTTTAACGATGCAGCCAGTGCGTTGACCGCCTGATCGGCCTTTTCTTGATAGAAAGGTTTAATTATTTCTTTACTCAATGTGAGGATTTCACCCGTATCCACCATTTCCTGGGCCAGGGTGGGTCCTAGACTGCCTGGGGCCAGATTCAAAATGGCATTCATGTTGGACAGTGTTTTTATAATTTCATTATTGGCGATAACAATACCGGTGCGGGCGCCGGGGAGACCCAGTTTGGATAAGCTCAGGCAAACAATCGTATTTTCATTCCAGACCGGTGTCGCTTCGGTAAACAGAATGCTGGGAAACGGGAGTCCGTAAGCATTATCGATGATGAGGGGAATGTTATGGGATTCGGCTAGTGCGGATAAATGTCCAAGTTCTTCGTCCGTAACTACATTTCCGGTAGGATTAGTGGGCCTGGACAAGCAGATGGCGGCTATGTCTTCGGTAATATCGAGTCCACCGAAGTCCACGTGATATTTGAATAAATTGTTAGTTATATATTCTATGCTTGGTCGGGCAGCAGTAAAAATATCATTGTCGAGCCCAAGGTCTGAATAGCCGATATATTCGGGTACCATCGGGAAAAGAATTTTTTTTTGCCGCCCATTTTCGAATTCTCCGGCAAGCATATTGAAAAGAAAAAAAAAGCTCGCCTGACTGCCGGTGGTTAATGCAATATTCTCAGGTCCAAGATTCCATCCATAAGATTTCCGTAGCAGTCTTGCGAGAGACGAAACAAAAGCATTGTTGCCCTGGGGAGAATCATAGTCGCCGATGGCCCTGGCAAACTCCACGCCGTCGTCGAGCATGTGTTTCATCCTGCGCCGAAAATGGTCCTGTACTTCGGGAATATGTGCTGGGTTGCCGCCTCCCAGCATCAGCATGTCACGGTTAACGGAAAGGGCCTCGCCAAGGTCGTCCATAAGCTGGAGGATACCGGACTGACGGGTGAATTTTGCGCCAAATCGAGAGAAATTCATGGGAATTCGGATTAGGCTTTCAATGGGTTCACCCGCCTTTTAGGCGAGTCAAGGGTTTGCCGACCGTTCGGATCAGTATTAAAGTAATCTTCCACCAGAATGGCCCACGTTTTACGCTATGCCATGGATATCTCTAACGCGTAACCGTCACTGTTTTAGGTTCTACCGCAACTTTATTGTAAAAGGGCCAAGTTCGAACATGCAGATATTTTCTTATGGGTGATTTAATCACCGATACGCATAGCGCAATGGAAAACAAGCACCAAACCGCGGCGTACTCGTTGGGATCGTCGGTCAGAAGATCAGAAATGAAAGGCCCTATAAGGTAATGAAAGCCAACAAAGCGCCATGAGCCATAAATTAAGGGCATATAAAACCCAATCAGGATATAGGTGAATCCGTGCAAACCGTATACAAATCCCGGAAGCCAAGATACAGGCGCCGACATGATACCGTTAAGCGGGATTTGCCAGGCGATATGCCAATCGCCTGAAATCGAACAGGTTTGAGTGCCGCAGAAGCCTTCCTGCCCAATATTACACAGTCCGGCCCAGGCAAAGGGAAACATTTTGACCATCATTGCCACCGAACCGATCGCGCAAATAGTGTATACGGTCGTTCGTATCTTTAGCTTGATATGTTCCGGAATGAAATACATCCCGACCATATTGACGAAAAAGGGCTGAAAAGCGATGTGTAAATAGCCAAATAGCGTTAATATCTGGTTATTCGGTGTATCGCACTCGTCGATATAAACGTAGGTTGCCGCTTGTAACAATTCCATTAACGCGAAATAGGTTAATGGAATCCACAGCTCTTTGGATTCGCCTTTTCTAGCAACGTACACCGCTGTACTTAGACCCACGGCGGCAAGTACGCCCGATGCTTCACCACTCCAACACATAAATCGACCCTCTATTAAACGAACATTTCTTCCATCTCAAGACTGGTGTACGTAAAAGAGCTATCCAGTGTGAGATGTGAGTTTTTGTTTTGTCTACTAACGTGGATTGTTCATCGAGATCCACCTAAAAATTTGGAGCGTAATAATAGCACTTTTCGAAATTCGTGGTGTAGTGGGTTGGGGTCAGTTCTGCTTTGTTAGATTATTCCACTGCCAGGTGAGCACGTATAGCCTGTGATTCCTTGATCTTCTGCCTTAAGCGGTGGCGCTCGTCGATAATGACCGCCAAGTCTTCAGCATTGAACTACCGACGAGGGAGAAGATGAGCCAAAGCGGTCACTAAAGATCTTTTCCAATCAACGGCACTTTTTGGGCATACGCTGCAAGAAAAGAGAGAGAATAGGGGGGCGAGTTACTTTCTTCATAATACTCCATCGGCTAAATCGTTCACATGCCTAGACCCTACCGTATTGAATAGTAGGGTTTTCGCTCGAAAAAATGACGAAGCGATCAACAGTATTATGAAGCAAAAATCTTGACCCCTTCTATCTGGTTCAGTGGTTACGCAATTTAAAGGAGCAGGGACATAAGATTCGTTTTAGCTAGGACTACTGGTGGATTGTGGGGAATGGTTCGTGATGTTGGAACGGGAAAAATGGCGCCAAGATTTATGCTGTGTTCAATGTTAAACGCTAGTTTCTATTCCCTCTTGTTCACCATGATTACAAATGCCTCAAAGTTATGTGGTAAAAAATATGATTACGTCTGAGATCGCAGTAGCCTATGTTCAGTGTAAACTGAAAGCTTACCTCTTATTATATTCAGATAAAAAAGGTATCTCCCATGAGTATATTTCTATATTAGAAGGAGAATCCCAAAAAAACAGAGAGAAGTATTTAAGCAGGATCATAATGAAGATTCCAGAAGCAAAGCCCTATTCTCCTGTAAGAATGAAAAAAGGAATACCGGTTTTGCTTGAAGCTGATTTAACATTTGGTGAGTTAGAGGCTTATGCCGATGTTCTTACGAAAGCCGAGGAAATTTCATCTCAGAGAATACACAATTATGCTCCCACCATAGTAGTCGGAACCCACAAAATAAATAAAGAACAAAAATTTCAGTTAGCTTTTATAGGTTATGTTTTGTCCAAGCTACAAAAGGAAAAACCATTATCAGGAACTATTGTGGGATGTGTAAGCAAAACCTACACAATTAAACTAGAAACGCTCTACAAAGAAGTTGATACAGAGTCTATTCCAATCTATAAATGGCCCTGAAATTGGGAACAGATCATGAATAACCTTTTAACTGGAGCGGAAGAGGTGTCAAGGAGGAGTTTGTAGCGTAGCGGAGGAATCTCCTTGACACTTCTGAAGCGTAAGTTAACCTCAATTTATGATCTGTTCTCGGTTTCAGGGCCATTTCACGTTAGAAATTACCCCCCCCTCTTCAGGGCCATTTCATATTGGACAAGACTTACAGTTGTAAAAAGCATGAAATTGTGGGCTAAAAATTCAAAGTCAAAGCCTCCACAGATCATTCTGAACAAGCACTGTCCCTGCTGCCCTTCCAAAAAGATTGTGAGACAAAAGCAGTAGAAAAGGACGATTTGAGTTTGTTAAGCCGAATGAGTTCAAAGGATATTCAACAATATCAGAAGAAAGGAATTTTCACGATCACCCAACTTTCATATTTGTTCAGACCGAGAAAACAACGAAAAGGAAAGAAAAAAACGAAGATTCCATTGCGGTACCGCCCAGAACTTCAAGCCTTAGCCATACGAACTAAAAATATCTACATTCAAGAACTCCCAAAACTCCCCGAGCATAAGGTTGAACTGTTCTTGGACATTGAAGGAATTCCAGATCAGGATTTCTATTATCTCATCGGGTTACTGATTTCTATTGGTGACAAGCAATTATTTTATTCCTTTTGGCCAAATTCTACTATGGATGAACAAATAATTTGGGATCGATTTATTGAGGAAGTAAATAAATATCCTGATGCACCAATCTACCATTATGGTGCGTATGATTCAAAAGCCATCCATCAACTTAAGGGCGATATGGAAAAGATTCTGACAGGGTGGAAGAGCGACTAGTCAACGTGAACTCATTTATTTATGGGAAAGTCTATTTTCCAGTCAAATCAAATAATCTCAAAGAGCTGGGGAAATTTTTAGGGGCAGTTTGGTCGCATCCAGAGTCATCAGGTTTACAAAGTTTGGTGTGGCGATACCGTTGGAATGAATACCGAAATAATGAATATCGTCAGATATTACTCACTTATAATGAAGAAGACTGTAAGGCACTGTGTTTGCTGACAAAGGAACTATTAATAATTTCTGAAACTGCTGATTCAAAGTGGAATGTTGATTTTGCTGACCAACCCAAGAAACATGCAACAAACATTGGCAATCAAATTCATAAGGAATTGGAACAATTGCTCAAATATGCTCACGCTGATTATGATAGGGATAAAATTAGTACAAAACTGAATAATAACGAAATTAGTAAGGAAACTGACAAGGAAAATAAGCAAAGATATATTAGGATAATTCCGAAGGCCAATAAAATCATTCGAGTTCCTTCAAAGAGGAAATGTATTTCCTGCTCAGGTGTATTAAATTCTATAGAAGAAACGAAAGAACATATAATCACTGATTTGATTTTAACTAAAAATGGATGCAGAAAGTCAATAATAAAATATATCGGCAAAATAGCCTACTTCTCTAAATGTAAAAAAGGCTATCTTCCAAAAATAATCTGGAAATTTCAAGGACGACCTTTTGGTCATGCCCTTATTGCATGGATAATTTACCAACGAGTTGTCAATCGTCTTCCTTATCGCATTATTACTCAAACAATGGGCGATATGTTTAACATTGGTATATCAGAGGCTACTATCAGTTCATGGATGCGATATTTTGCAAAATTTTATGCTTATACAGAGAACCTCCTCATTCAAAATATTTTGAAAAGCCCTGTTATCCATGCTGATGAGACAAAGATCAATATCCAAGGTGAAAATCATTATGTATGGGTGTTTACAGATGGAAAGCATGTCATACTAAGAAAGACTGAAACAAGGGAATCCTCGATTGCCCATGAATTCTTATCCAATTACACGGGCGTATTAATTTCAGATTTTTATCATGGTTATGATTCAGTAAAATGCATACAACAAAAATGCTGGTCACATTTGATACGTGATATTAACGATGACCTTTGGAAAGAACCCTTCTAATGAAGAATTTGAGTTATTTGTTTTGGAGGTTAGAAACTTAGTTGTACCGATTTTCCAAACAATTCAAAAATATGGATCAAAGAAAAGGCATCTCAATAAATTCAAGAAGCCTATCGATCAGTTTTATAAAAAGAACATTGATCACCAAATTTACAAATTTGAAGTAACAATCAAATATCAAAAACGGTTTCAAAGATATAGCGACAGTCTGTTTATTTTCTTAGAAGAAGATGGCATTCCGTGGAACAATAACATGGCGGAGAAAGCCCTAAGACATTTGGCTGTCCAAAGAAAGATTTCAGGGACTTTCTTTGATAGTCTTGTGTCAGATTATCTTTTACTACTTGGCATAGCGCAGAGCTGTAGGTTTCAAGATAAGCCATTTTTGAAATTTCTTTTATCACAAAAAAAATGTCGATCTATTCAAATCACCTAAACCACTGAAATATTCTGAGCTTACTCCAAAATATAAGAGTATAGATACCGCAAATAGAACAAATGGATGAATTAGATATATTACTCGCCAATTTTAATAAAAGTGTGAAAGTTCGTCCTTTTCCAAAGTTCCGTATAGCGGGTCAGAAACAGATCTTCCAAGCGTTATTTTAACATCTAATAGAATTTTTGAATGTCTGGAAAGGGTTGGTAAGTGACCATTGAACTACACCACAATCATGCTCTTCCATTGATTAGCTGGATGGTCGCTTACCGGCCACAACCAGACGTTCACATAACGACCCAACGATTCCCATAAACGCATTTGTATGGCAAGATGGGCACATGAAAACGACTCTTGAACTACTCGATGAACTGGCGCGCCGTATCAAGATGAGGTCAGTAGAACGCAATCAAAAACTCAAAGATACTATCGCGCAGCTATTAGAATTCGGATGGGCAAATGTGTCGGAAAACAAAGCGCCAGCGTACGCACCAAAGCCTATCCATCTCAAGCGACAGGGAGTGGTGACTATCGAAGACATAGAAGCTGCCATAGCGTCTGGGCGCGATTGATCAAACGTCGGCCATGGTGGTTGTCGATACCAATATCCTGGCTTATCTTTTGATAGCCGGTGACCGCACCAAAGAGGCTCAGTCTTTGTATGAACAAGATACTGATTGGAAAAGCGAAGCGTTTTTGCTGATCGAATTCTCCAACATTCTCGCGACATATCAGCGTAATGGATATCTGAGTGGTAACCAGTCAGAATCTTTGCTTAATGAAGCAGAAGCACGCATGAATAATCTGATTGCCGTCCCACACGTTACCGCCTTGCAAACTGCGCAACGGTTTGTGGTATCAGCTTACGCCGCTCGGTTTCTCGCAGTCGCAGAAAAACTTGGGGCAAAGTTGGTGACTGAGGGTACTAAACTTCGTTCTGCCGCACCAACATTAAGTCAATCCCTGGGTGATGTTTTATCTATCGGTTAAACCTGCATTGGGATTTAGGCGTTCCGTAATTAGCCGATGACCGCTAGGAGTCGTTTGTCGCCGTTCGCTTCTGTAGATCCGGGTGTAATGCTTCAGATGGAATCGCGGGCCGAAATGTGTAAAATTCTGACTGTCCTCATGATTTACCCACGAAGGATCGGTTCACCCCTGAGGTAGTTCTAAACTTTTGGAACCAGTGGGATTATTGTCAAGGTCTGGCCGACTGAAAATACTAGTAATCCTTGAGTAAGCAACATCTTTACAAATGAGTCAAATTTCGGGTAATTTTAGACAAACGCGCAAATCCCCCATACCCCCATATCATACAGGAGCTAAAATAGACGTTTCATGGGAATTGCTGCATGCGGTAGGTGCCTGAGGAGGCGCTGGCGGCAATTATGCCGACTCAGAGTAACGTAATTATTACGTTCATGACCGCTTTATTGCGTTGTACGATTCCTTCGATACGTTTGCCAAGTATGGGCCTGTTAAATACGGTTGAAATTTATCACAACATGACTCGTCGGTCTGAGGCAAAGCCTCGCTAGAGTTGATAAGTCCAGTTCATTTTGTACACGATTCAACTGGGATCTTTCACATAAAAACTTATCCATCAGACTCACCAGGGTTAAGGATTGGGCCATACTAAAAACGTCACTAGGTCACAAACAGCAGTAGTTAACCCACCGTCAACGCCACGATTACTGCGCTGTTGAGAAATAATTAACACCGGCTCATTCGCCTCTTAATCCATTTGTCCAGGGTTCGAATCCCTGACGGCCCACTAAATTCAAAGATTTATACGTAAAAATAAAGTATGGAAAACTGGCTCAAAATTATTGGCCAATTATCGCTTAGTTTAATTCGCCATTTGGAGGTACATAAAAAAGGTGACAGATTTATTTAATCCCTTCAATTAACGCAATATCCTTGCGGAGCAGATCATTGACCATCTTTTTGACCTCGACGCCTTTGGTTTTCGCTTTTTCCGACAGGTAGTCGAAGACTTCAGCATCCAGATAAACCGGCAGGTTGAGTTTGGCATTTGGCCGATAAAATTTACCGCGCTCGCCTTTTGAAAAATCGTATTCTTCTTTCATCAGTTTTCCTCGTATTGCCGTTGTTCGCGTTGAGTTGCCTTGCGGCCTGAAATGATCCGAACAGTTGCTGACTGATCTGGGTGTTCTTCAAAGGTATGAATGACCACGATGTATTGGTTGTTTTTGAGCTTTCCCAATGTGCTCCAACGTTCGTCATCATCGCTATGATCGTCATCGAAGACCGTCAAATGTAAGGGATCCAAAAAAACTTCAGCTGCTTGTTCACAGAAAAAGGTGACAGATTTATTTTCGAAACAAAAGAACGCCCAATGATATGGAGGAAGTCTATCCCACACAAAAGCTTAGCTGTTATTGCTAATTCATAATCACTTCCAAGCTTTGCTTCAATTGCCGTTTATCTTCTTCCTTTAGTTGCCCCAATACTTTCCGAATCAGTCTTTTCTCTGCGGTAAAAATCATCGGCTTGATGGTGGAAGGCTTGAGTAAGCCCGCTGCTTTCCAATCTTCTATCATCACCTCGCCAAGCGATACGCTGGCTTTAACCCGACTGGTCACGGCCATTTAGATAATATCCGGTTTAGCCTGCTGATAGGCTTTGGAACTGATTACCACGGCAGGCCGTTGTTTGTTACCGATTTGGTCGGTAAAGGGAAAGGCGATTAAAACTATCGTCCCAAACTCAAAGCCGGTCATATTCGGCATCATCAGGATTATCCCATAGTTTATCCAGCACCGGTTCCGAGGCCATCATAGCTGCTTGGGTGAGTTGCCGGTCTGAGTCACATTGACTCAGAAAATCAATAAAATCTTCTACCTCATTAACACGTTCCGGTGAAAACGTCTGGAGTTTGTGGACGACCTGTTCGATTCGTTGCATTTGCGGCTGCATAATAGTCTCCGGTTAGACGCTGGCATGGTAAGCCTGCCGGGTTTTGGCATCCCGCATCAGGCTATCAATGACATACAAAATACGCTCCCGATCTTTTGGTTTGAGCGTTTCCAATGATTGCCAGCGGTTCAGCATGGCCTTATCCTGAATAGTATTAAGTTCGTTATCTCCCCACCAGATAATCCAGCGTTACCTCTAAGACCTCGGCTAGTTTCCGGGCCACAACGATCGACGGTGTAATTTCGCCCCGCTCATACCGGCCAATGATAGCACCCGATGTACCGACTTTTTTCGCAAGCTCAGGTTGCGACCAGCCCCTTTGTTTGACAAAAAAAGGTGACAGATTTATTTTCCAATATCCTGTGTCTTAAAATGTCTTCTTATATACATGGAATTCGGTGTCAGATCTAACAATCGAGTATTTTCTGTATTAACCGGTTTTGTTATCAATTGATTCAATTTTGATAATTCCCCCAAATCGCTCAAAATCCTTCGCATTATGGGTGAGTAAGCAGGGAATCTCATAAACCAGCATCGTTGCCACGATATTGGCATCGTGAACCTGCTTACCTCCAATCTTGAATTCACCGAGTAGCTTGATAAGCTGTTCAGTCGTGGCGGCCGTATCATCCGCAACCTGAAATCGTTCCGCCAGATATCGCACCCTGTCGATCACAATTTCTGATGTTGAGGGATTAGCAAAGGTTTGTGGCCGAGTCCTTGCCGCGATAAATTCCCGTAACACTTGACGACTGATCCACAAGGGACGTTTTGCCTGATGTGCAGTTTTCAGGACAGTTAATGCCTGTCGTGAAACGGTGCGCCAGCAACATTGGCATAAATTAGCACATTGGTATCAACGAACAGCGGTTCAACGTCCGTCATCGTCGTACATATCCTCACGTCTCAGACTCAAGCCTTCCGGCCATTTCCCGAGATGATCCACTGGGAAATCGAGTGGTTTATTGTCGGCGGCAGACCGGCGACGGAGTATACGATCTCGTAAAAAATCAACAAAGTCTTCGACTTCCGCAATGCGTTCAGTTGGAAGTGAGGCAATCTTCTCGATCAGTGCTTGCAAAGGTTGTGAAGTGTTCATGACTATTTTCTTAATTTCCCTTTATTAAGGGTTCTCGGGTCGTATCCCGGCGGCGATTCTGGTGTTTAATGATCATGCCATCCAACAGTTCTTTGATAATGAGCTTTCCATGGGAAGTTAATTGACAAATGGCTTCAAATTGAAGCTTAAGCTCATCGTAGGGTCCGACGCTCGTCTTTACCAAAAACCAACGAATTGATACTGATACTCAGAGAAATTGCAATTTTTTTAATGCCTCCAGAGCGATGGTCGAGCGCTACCTGATTCGTATCGTCGTATTTGATTAATACGCGGACCGACCTTACCCGCCATTTCCTGCTGTGCGAGCTCTCTTTCTTTGCGTAGTATTTTCAATCGTACAGTGGCGCTCATGGGATCGAATAACCAAGTTGAATACCCCATGATATTACCTCCAGCTATCTAATTGGGTTGACAAGGATACCCCATAAGGATGAAAAGAAAAACTATATTACTGCTTGCACAAACTTTTGTTTCGTGCACATAAGTGCAATGAAATTACTAACGCGGATAATTCTGTTTTTTCACGTGATTTGCAATCCCAATTTATTATGAAATTCCTGGCAGCTTCTATACAAGTCCATGACCTCGGGGACTTGTTCAAAACCGGCGGCCAGACTTTCAAATTCCGACCCCGAGGCCAGCAATAAAGGCAATTCCTGCGATACCGCAAAATCGTGTACACGGTGCTTTTCGGCGATGACTAGAATGTACAAATAATGAACTGCTCGAATGACGTAGAGAGGATGCCGATAAGTATCGAGAATTGGCGTTAACAGCGCTTGTTGTAGAGACTTCGAATGCTCGGTTAATGAGGGTCTATTATCCGTGACACTCGCCACTATGGGCAGAATTTTGAGTGTCAACTTATCGTCGAAATTTAACTCGGGCCAAGAACTACCCGGTTTTGGGATATCGAATAATTGAGCAAACGCTTTTTGATAGCACCAAGCCAGACTGGAAGCGACCGGGGCGAATACAGGGCAACTTTGAGGGTTTGAATATTCGATAAATTTAGGAAACAAGGCGCGTCGAATGTCGTTAATAGAACGATCACGTGGGTTATTCACCAGTACCCGATAACCCAATCCACCAACGAGAATGACACGGGAAAGACCCTTGAGATTTTCGAATTCGTCCAACAATAATTGAATTGCTTGCGCATCGATTGGGGTAACCGTCCATGATAAAAAACCGATAAAATTACCGGTCACATAGGTTTTCCCGGTATCTCGCCATGTGTCAATGACACATTGGACCTGTTCAGTGCTTATCGCGGGTCCCTGGTACATCTCGCCAGCCATTCGATAAATCCCGGAATACAGTTTCACACTCCCGAACTCATCGAAATATCGATAGCGAATACAGTTGATGAAAAATCGGGCGAGCAGGAGTTCCTGCCAACTGCGGTGGGTGAATCGGAACTTCTCGGCGCCCGTGGAAAGAAAAACATCACTGTTTAACAGCAAGGTGCACAGCTTGACATTTTCGATGATCGTACAAGCTGTGATAAAGTCTTCACTTTCCCTTGATTGCCCTTGGTTAGCGAAATATTCTTCCCATCGTTTTCTGAGCTGCGCCGCTTCCATGCACAAATCGGCTCTATGGATTTCGCCGCGGGATCGATAGAAAAACAGCCAGGCAATGACGGAAAGAGCGATAAAGAGATGCTCCAATTCCACGAAATGAGTGTGGGTGAGCGGCGTTCCGACAAGACGGCTATTTCTAAGAAAAGTCTCAATAATTTGATTTAAAATAGATGCTTGTGTTAATGTGCCTGATCCCAACCGTTGGGCGGCGGATGCTCGGTAGTTATTGAGAACAAGTGGCGTTAATATCTTTTCCAATAATTTTTCATCCTGAACGGAAGATAACCATAATTTACACGCTGGAAAAGCTTCAATCGCCTGTTGCCGGGATAGGGGAAGAATTTCATAGGTGGCTGAAGGGTCATCCGCCAAACGATCCAGCCCGTGAATGTCATTACGAATTGCGATTATGATGGACAGTTTGGTATTGGACGAATACTGGTGAACAGCGAGTCGTAGTAATTTGACGATTGTGGATAAACCTATGTTCGGGTAATTAACCAAAAAATCGTCCAATCCGTCGAGAATAATTGCGACGGGTTTGGATTCAAATTTTTTCTCCAACCATGCCATGGTGCAGTTTTCTTCAGGACACAACGATTGAGCCCATTGCAACCACCAAGCCCACAATCCCTCCCAAGAATAGGTGTGCTCGGATAGTTCGGTGACGGTGATTTGTTGTAACGGAATGAATAAAGGAAGTGGAGTGGTATCGGGACGGGCTAAATAGTCGCAGGCTAAACGCCACGTAATCATCCTTAGGACCGTCGATTTACCCACTCCGCCGGCGCCTGTTACTACCATTCGGGTAGGCCGGTCACTGGTTGCCATGAGGCGATTCACTACAAACCGATAGACCTCTTCTTGAGTGCCAAAAGCCTCTGCTATAGTTGTCGGGATTAGGGCTGAATCATTGGGTGATTCGGGTACTGCCGTGGTTTTTATTAATGATACAAAATTTGCCCCGTGATTAACCTCCGTTATACGCATCAATGTTTGATCGATAATAATCAGCGAAATGTCTTGGGGGTATTGGCGTACAATATTCGCCACGATTCCGACAATAGGCGCGTTTGAGCGTTGCGGGATTTTGACGCTTTTATGGGTTCCTCTGATGAGGACCCTGCGTCTCGATTGATCGTTTGATTGGGGTACGGATTGGTCCGATTCCGCGCAAATATCGACGATTACCGGTGTCGGTTGTTGCGCGTCGAGAGATTGTCGCAGGCAATTGGAAAACTGATGGTCGAGTTCGAGCAACCACCGATTCTTCCATCGCAAGGCGGGAATAATTCGATTTCGCCCCCAATCTTTTTTTCCTTGACTCAAAAATCGTGTCAGCCCAAACACCGGCGCTAGCAACGGATAACCCAGTGCATAAACTAGATTGATTGCCGTCGTCAAAATTGGTGATCCCCCAGTATGGGGTACAGCTATATTAACGACTTGCCGGGTTTTCCCCCACAATCCCTTAGATTGTGGGGATTGATAGCCTTGATTGAGCAATTGCTTGACAACAAGGCCACCGGTACTGTGAGTTACAAAAATAATGTGTCGAAAATCAGCGAACTCCGTCTCGATCCAGGTTTGTAAATCATAGGCGGCTTGTGAGATGCTGGCTCTATGCCAAAGCTTGGAGGGGTAAGAAAAGGAAAGTACATCTATATCGAGATTGGCGCTCTCAAGTACCCAACCCGGCATTTTCCCCCAAGTAGCGCGCGCATCTCCAAACAGTCCGTGTACAAAGACGAGCAAACAAGCGGCTTTTCGTCGTCGTTTTTCCGCAGAGGAATGGATGACGCCATACCGACTGGCGTCATGCCAAAAATTATTAGCCGACATTGCTCGCTAGAGGGGAGGGGAGTGGCTTCCCTGGAAGGCTCTTTATGCGGACAGCCTCCTTGTCGCATATGTTAGATGTGTTTCCAAAACCACGCCCCCGCGTTTACCCGCTTAGCGTTCGTTAATCCTAAGGCAATCCAGTTGAACACCCTTTTTCCGGCAGCGAAATCCCTCGGCGGACTCTTCGCAATCCATCTCGCCTTCACTCGCGAATTTCTTGAATGACCAGCCTACACCAGCACTCCTGCAATTGGTCTTCGATGAAACATGCATGTCCTCGGTTGCTAGCGCCATAGCTGATTCTTTATCTTTTTTCCAGTCGGAAAACGTTTCAAACTGCCGGTCGATAGTCTGAGAATCGTATTTGGGGGCTTTGTTGGGTGAATTACAGGCGGATAGAACAAAAAGGCAGCAACAAGCGGCAATGAATATTTTCATAATTTTCTCCAAAGGTGGTTCGTTATTTAAATGGGGTTTTTAATTAAAACCTATATGATACCCGATGAATTGTATTGAATAAGCAATTTCATGTCGAGAGGAAGTTTCACCTAGACTGAAATGAGCCTACGAAAAAAGAGGCCGATTTATCTTTTCCCGGGTTTTCATGTCTTACGGGCGAATTCTTAGAGATTCACGAAATTTCTTTGTCTAAGCACTTCGTAAAGAACGACTCCGGTCGCTACGGACAAATTCAAACTCTCAATTTGTCCATACATCGGAAGCTTTATCAACAAATCGCAGTTTTCTTTCGTTAGACGCCGTAAACCTTTACCTTCCGCACCGATCACAATGGCCAAAGGCAAGGTTAAATCGGATTCGTATACTGTTTTCTCCGCTGCCCCATCGGCGCCTATCAGCCAAATGCCTTGTTTTTTTAGCCATTCCATTGTTCGAGCCAGATTAGTCACCTTAAACAGAGGGACGGTTTCGACCGCACCGCTGGCGACTTTATATACCGTAGGCGATACATCGGCTGATCGGTCTTTAGTAATGATAATGCCATGAACTCCCGCGGCATCGGCCGTTCTAAAGCACGCCCCAAGGTTATGGGGATCTTGAATCTGGTCCAGAATCAAAAATAACGGTATTTCCGTGGATTGCTCGACGGCGTCTTTGAGTTGTTGTTCGTTACGTTCGACGGGAAGTTCGACGTCGATTACGACTCCTTGATGATTAGCCAGCTGCGACAATGTATCCAACTGATTTCTGTTGGTGGGCTGGATTTCTATAGGGAGATCGTTTAACAGTTGGCAAAATTTTTCGTTTCGTTTGTCGCGACGCTTAGTATCCAACCACACGTTAACGATTTTTTGGGGTGTATGTTTGACCGCGGCTTCAACGGCATGCCAACCAAATAATCTTTTGACTTCATTCATCGACGGCGCCGGCGTTTTGTTTTCTTCGATGTTATCAATTCGAAATCGATTTTCCGTTCATCCAGATCGACTCTCGCAACACTGACTTGCACTGTGTCGCCAAGGCGATAATTTACGCCGGACCGTTCGCCGTAAAGTCTGTGTCCAATGGGATCGAAGTGGAAATAGTCTCGATCAAGGGTGGCGACATGGACCAGTCCCTCGACAAAAATCCCTTTCAATTCGACAAAGAAACCAAAGGATGTCACGCCACTGATGATACCTTTAAACTCGTCACCCAGCTTATCCAGCATATATTCGCATTTCAGCCAAGAAATCACATCCCGAGTGGCTTCGTCGGCACGTCGCTCGGTGCTCGAACAATGCTCGCCCAGCTTCACCATATCGTTTTGACTATACACCCAATTTTTCACTGGCTGGCTACCCAGACAATACTTGATTGCTCGATGAACCAGTAGATCCGGGTAGCGACGAATAGGCGAAGTAAAGTGGGTATAGGATTCCAGCGCCAACCCAAAATGGCCGCCAAACTCCGGACTGTAAACAGCTTGGGACAATGACCGTAATAATACGGTTTGAATCAAATGGGCATCCGGCCTATCTTCGATTTGGCCGATTAAGGTCATATAATCTTTGGGGCTGGGTTTATCCCCACCTTCCAGCCCTAAACCCAATCCTCCTAAAAATGTTCTTAAATCATTTATTTTTTCCGACTTCGGGCCGTCATGGACTCTAAGCAAGTGAGGTATTTTTTTTCGCTTTAGAAACCGGGCGCTGGCGATATTCGCTAATATCATGCATTCTTCTATTAACTTATGCGCGTCGTTCCGTTCCGTGGGAACTATTTCTTCAATTTTTCGCCCTTTTCCAAAAATGATCCGCTGTTCCTGGGTATCGAAGTCAATGGCGCCCCGTTCGTCACGGCTTTGACGTAATGTGCGGTAAAGCGCGTATAGCTCTTCCAAGCCTTCAACCAAAGCTTTGTATTTGTTTCGAAGACGGCGATCCTTTTTCTCCAGAATCTTGGCCACATCGGTATAGGTCATGCGTGCGTGAGAACGCATCACCGCTTCATAAAACTGGGTGCTTCTAATTTGGCCTTCTTCGCTGATAGATAATTCGCAAACCAGACAAAGGCGATCTTGCTCCGGATTTAACGAACACAGCCCATTGGAAAGAGCCTCCGGCAGCATTGGAATCACACGGTCTGGAAAATATACCGAAGTACCGCGTTGGTAGGCTTCGTGATCAAGCCCGGTGTCGGGAACGACATAATGGGAAACATCGGCAATCGCTACCAGTAAACGCCATCCTTTGGGTGTGCGCGCGCAATATACGGCATCGTCAAAGTCCCGGGCATCTTCCCCATCAATAGTAATCAAGGGAAGTTGTCGGAGATCCTTTCGTTCGTTTGCGGTTTTTTTAGAAATGGTTTTACCAAAGCGTTTGGCTTCATCAACCACCTTTTCCGGCCACTCGCAGGGTAAATCGTAGCTTCGAATCGCCATTTCAATTTCCATTCCGGGGGCCATATGCTCGCCGAGCACTTCAACGATTTGGCCGATAGGTTGTTTCCGGCGATTCGGCTGTTCGATGATTTCAACCACCACGATTTGTTCGTGACGCGCCTCATTTCTGTGAGTTTCAGGTATGAGTATGTCTTTGGCCAGATTTTTATTATCGGGAATGACCAATAACACCCCGCGTTCGTCGTACAGCCGTCCCACCACTCGATGAGTATTCCTTTCCAACACCTGGACGACAGCGGCTTCTTTCCGGCCGCGTCGATCAACCCCTTTTATGCGTACCAATACGCGGTCGTTATGCATCAGTGCCCGCATTTCTTTAGGCGAGAGAAATAAATCATCGCCACCTTTGTCCGGTTTCAAAAAACCAAAGCCATCCGGGTGACCGATGACTCGGCCCGGGGCTAAATCCGCTTGATTGATCAGGCAAAAGCAATCCCGCCGGTTACGATGGAGTTGACCATCCCGTTCCATGGCCCTCAATCGCCGCCTCAGCGCTTCGTGTTCCTCTTCTCCAATTAAACCCAGCCCCTCGCTCAGCTCTTCGCGTGTCAAAGGCAAGGCTCGTTCGGTCAAGTAGTTTAAAATGAGTTCCCGACTGGGTATTGGGCGATCGTACTTTTTTGCTTCACGGGATGCGTAAGGATCTTTCAACCGCGGAGATTTTAGTTTTTTTGTTTTTGAGGTAGCCATATTCTAATGAGGATAACCCTATCCGGATTAGATTTCACGGATAGATGCAAATAATTGGGTGACGAATTAAAGAAGTTTTTTAGGATAAGCTAATTCCTGTATAATCCCACCGCTATCATGACGGCGCGTGGTTATCGGCTATGCGCCCGCAGTGGGATATTGATTAACCAACGACTCAATGTTCAGGCCGAGGTGGCGAAATTGGTAGACGCGCATGGTTCAGGTCCATGTGGGGGCAACCCCGTGGAGGTTCAAGTCCTCTCCTCGGCACCATATTACAATTATGACCTAAAAACCCCTCTAACACCTTGAACGGCAAGGTGGTTTTGGCGGTTCTATATCCTTCTCCACGCACATAAGTCAGTTTATCCGAAAACGCTAATTTGAGCACCGCGCGCTTGTGTTCAAGTTGCTCGGAAGCCCATAGCTTATAGGGGTTTGAGAGAAACCCGTCGCGGTTCTATAAGTTTCGTCATACCCCTTGAGCGGGCGACCGCAATTGGCGATTTTTTACTGATCACGATTTCTTCAAAGATTCCCGGTAAAACCTCTGGACAGTATCGACATCCGAGCCAATATCAACCATCGTGTTCATGATGTGCCATAGAACGTGCATCATATCATTTTGCTGGTCTTCGGTAAGCGCAAACTTGCGGAAGAGAATTTCGCGGTCTACGGGACGGGTTTAGGATCTAGCCTGCTCCTTTATTGTGTAAGATTTAAATTGCATATCCCGTCTCTCATTCGGACCAAGAAGATTTACATTCAGGTACATGACACTTGTTTTGACGCATGGGCGGTGGGCTTCCCGGCTACCTTGAATGAATTGTTAACTCGTGCTGAAGAAATGCATGATCAGGATGCAGTCAAAGCAATAGAATCTATACTCCAGGAAATTCGCAAAACTACCGGCTCAAATGATTGATGGTCAGCTTTCCAGAGAGACAAATCACTACACACCGAAAATCTTCGTGGATTTGTTAGGATTTTACGCCAGGCTAACAATCCCTCCGAATGTTTTTCAACCCGTATTTCGATAGTGCTGAAAAAACTATCCGGCAATGAGACCCGTCCAATATAGCCAAATGTAGATCGCGCCTTGCCAATCGGTCTGTCATGATTTGCGAGCATTCACGTTTTGCACTGACCCACGTCAGGTTCATTGGTTCGACGCTGACCTTAAAACTTTTCGATACTTCACATTTGGACTATGGCTTGGCGTTTCACGCAAGCTGTGCTTTGTACTACAAGTAGTACAAAGCGCTTGGCAAGGGGACTTGCTGCGCGTCCCCGTTGCATCCCCCCAGCTGTACCACATCTTCAGCATTGAGCTTTGAAGCACCGTAAAACGTAGCGCCGTTTTTAATCACTCGCAGGACTTGGAGAGTTGCCTTCGATTCAATTTCCTAAAACTTATCTCTGTCGTGAGGTATTCGGAGATTGATTTCAAGAGACAGTTATAAGAGTTAAAAAGGCCGATTTTTTGGCCTTTTGGGTGGTTCGGGTTGGGTCTCCTAAAAACGAACGCTTTTGGGAGACTGTTGGATGTCAGTTTTTTGGAGCTGGGATAACGTTAAGCTAATTCTGTTATTATATGTAGATCTTTTTTCCCGTAATTGGCTCGGTTAAATCTATTTCTATGAAAGATTAGAGTGGACCCATGGGTCAAGACAAAAACCCACTTAGTTTAAGTTGTACATTCAACTTCAATAGCAGCTGGATGGCACTGCCCCGGGTTTGTCTTCTCTTTTGATCTTGCTTTTGCGGTGGAGGACCCCCGTGGTGTGACTGGCATGGTAGTCAGCTAGCTGGTGAAAGTCCAGCCTTCACCCTGTGAGAAGGGAAGAAGTAGGCGAAAGCAAGGGTGCCCAAAGAAACTCTCAGTCTCTACCCAACAGGGAATCACGGTGATTGAGAGCCAATGCGGGATCGATCAGAAGCTCTAGCCGAATCGGTCACCTAAACGTAAGTGAACCTTCGTAAGGCGGCAACACAGGGGTACGGTGCCCGCGACCACCGGAGCCCAGTATTCTCATCGTAATGTGTTGTTGTATTGAAGGTAGGTAGATCGAGAAACGGGTGACTATCTTACCCAGTGAAGGGCCGTCGGCTTTGGGTCGGAGTAACTGCGATTCTTTAAGCCCTAAGCGCTGCAGTAATGTAGGCGTTATGAACCGAGGGTCTACAGATGAAGCCATAGTAATCGTAAAGTTCGGTGCCGTTGAATTCAGGGTGACATGGATGAGGATAAAACATCGGATCAGCCACAGGATGTTGGAGGTGAAGGGCGGAACACGTAAGCGGCCATGGCCGTTGATTATAGACTGGTGGTCTGAGATCAGCCTTAAAGGAGCGATTCACTATTCGCGTCGTAAACAGTGAATGAATGGGTCGTGCGAGATTGACGAAAGACCACTACACAGAAGAGTGAAATGAACGAAAGTGACCTATTGATCGAGGAACCAAGACTTTTCGATAATCTCAGCTCACAGGAATATTTGAGAGCTGGTTTTAAACAGGTGAAAAAGAACAAAGGCAAACCCGGCATAGACGGCGTGAGCATAGCGGACTTTGAAACCCGTATAGACGAAGAGCTAAGCCAACTGCAACAGGAATTAACAGATTGGACTTACCAGCCATCGCCAGTCCGGCGAGTCGAGATACCCAAGCCCGGTGGCAAGGGTGTGCGATTGCTGGGTATACCGACGGTGCGGGATCGGGTGGTACAAGCCACCTTGAAAATGCTTCTGGAACCGATCTTCGAGCCCAACTTTTCACCGCACAGTTATGGTTTTCGTCCTGGACGAAGCCAACACCAAGCGGTACAAGCGGCCCAACGGATTGTCACCAGCGGCAAGCCCTACGTGGTGGATATTGATTTATCAAAATTCTTTGATCGAATCCATCATGACCGACTGATCGCCCGAATGGGGCAGAGGATATCCGACAAACGGATACTTCGCCTGATCGGGATCATGCTGCGATGCGGCGTCATGATTAATGGCGTTGTTAACCCCAGCCAGGAAGGCGCAGTGCAAGGTGGCCCAATAAGCCCCTTGCTCAGCAATATTGTTCTGGATGAACTGGATCAGGAATTGGAAAAACGTGGACTGGAGTTTTGCAGGTTTGCGGATGACTGTAACATTTTCGTGAAATCGCAAAAAGCGGCGGAGCGGGTGATGGAAAAGGTCAGCCAATTCATCGAAACAAAGCTCAAACTGAAAGTGAATCGGGACAAAAGCCAAGTGGCCAAATCCGATCAGGTCAAGTTCTTGGGTTTTACCGTGGTGAAGGGGACGATTGCGATCGCGCATAAAGCCCTGCAAATGGCCATGAGTAAAGTCAAAGCGCTGACCCCACGAGGCACGCATCAGACTCTGGGTACGACATTGGAAGTGATCAATCAATGGTATGTGGGCTGGTCAAGTTATTATGGTTTGACCTATTATCCCTCGCAATTGAAGAAAATCGAAGCCCATATCAGGCGACGGTTACGGTCGCGGTTAGTGTCTCAACAAAAGAGGAAACGGCATCTGTATCGAAAACTGATTAAACGGGGTGTACCGCCTAGGCATGCGGCCAAAACGGTATTTGCTAACGACAAACGATGGGTTCTCTCAAATGCGCGAGCTGTGACGCGAGCCTATCCGAATAGTTGGTTCATCAATGTGATGGGGCAGGTGATACGGTCCGACCGAAAGTTGGCACATTGGTTTGAAGTTTCTCAATGGATACGTCTTGCGTGAGGAGCCGTGTACGGACCCGTACGCACGGTTCTGTGGGCAGACGGGAGCTGCGGCTCCCTCTGACCCGATGAGCGTAGCGGAACGGGGGGTCCTCCACCGCGCCGCCGAATTTATCCACTATCACTGCTCCGCCACCTGTAGCGGTTCGATATACGGCGTTGGGTGTCTTTTGCCCCAACGACTGGTGCGGACGCTCGCCGTTGTAGAAGGCGAAGTACTCCGCCAGACCCAGCGCCAATTCGCCCATCGACCCATAGCCCTTCAGATACACGTCCTCGTGTTTGACGCTACGCCAGAGCCGCTCGACGAAAATATTGTCAAACGCTCGCCCCCGACCATCCATGCTGATGTCGATGCCTTCGCGTTTCAACACCCCGGTGAAGGCTTCGCTGGTGAACTGTGAACCTTGATCGCTGTTGAAGATTTCCGGCCTGTCGTGGGTCCGCAAGGCCTCTTCCAAACAATCGACACAGAATACCGCTTCCATGTTGTTACTGATCCGCCAGCTGAGCACCCGGCGCGAGTACCAGTCGATGATCGCCACCAGGTAGGCGAAGCCATGCGCCAACCGGATATAGGTGATATCCGTGCTCCACACTTGGTTGGGCATAACCACAGGAACTCCGCGCAGTAGGTACGGATAGACCTTGTGCTCAGGGTGTGCACGGCTGGTGTTGGGCCCAGGCGCCATGCCGGACAGTCCCATCCGCCGCATCAAACGTTGTACCCGCTTGCGATTGACGGTGTGCCCCTTCCCCTTCAGGAATACAACCATCTTGCGGCTGCCATAGAACGGATGCCGTGTGTATTATTCGTCAATCATGTGGCTGAGCAACAGATCGCTTTCATCGGCCAGCTTGGGCTTTTGATGCGCATAAAACGTGGCGCGAGATACCCCCGCCAGAACACATTGCTGGACCCTGCTCATCTCATCCTCTTTGTCGATCCACGCTTGCCGTATCATGACAGGCTCATCCCGGACTTTTTTTTAAGCCAGTCAAGTTCTACTTTCAATTTGCCAATCTCGCTGTACAGCAGCTCAGGCTCCCGGTACGCAGCCACCGGCTGGGGACCACGCTTGCCTTCAAACAATGTTTTGGCTTGCTCCTGAATGGCCTTATTCCACTGCCCAACCTGTACTGGGTGAACACCGTACTCCTGACCAATCTCGTTGATCGTCTTCACTCCCCGCAATGCCTCAAGACCTGCCTTCGCCTTGAACTCAGGTGTGTGGACCTTCCGCTTTTTTGCTTCGCTCATTTTTCCTCGCTCCTAAAATAACAGAGCACAGCTTAAACTACTGTCTTAAAACCGGGGTCCACTATATTGCATGCAACAATGTTTGTTTCAGGTAGTTTGCAGTGAACACCGAACAATGGCGTCAATTCATCCCAAGAAATTTGGTTTATACCAGCTTCTCAAAAACCTTCGTTTTTCGAAGACGCAACCAGAACCACCAAAAATGCCGCAAAAGCGGCTTTTTTATTTCTTAAAACTGTTTCTTGAAATAAATCTCCGAATATTTGGTGATACAGATGAGTTTTGGAAGATTTTGGTGAGACAAAATTGATAATTTTGTTTCAAGTGGGTTCGAAACGCTTAACATGAATCGTATCACTTCCACCTTCTAGCTGCGCAAGCTCGCGTTCTCCCTCTCTGACAGCATCCATATAGATTGTTGTGTATCCTAAGTAGTGATGCTCCACCCTTGTTTTGAACAAGGCGTGGATTTAATTCTCGGTATCAAGACCGGTTTTTTCTTGACAAAATATATGAAATATCATATATTTAAGTATGGATGAAAGCCAACCAAAACCTGTCGTCTGGATAGGGTCGTCCCATGAGAACTGGCGAGCCTTTCCCGATGATGTGCAGGATGTCCTGGGCTATGCCTTGCATTTGGCGCAGTGCGGTGAGAAAGCAGGTAACGCTAAACCGTTGACAGGTTTTAAGGGGGCATCGGTGCTGGAAATCACCGACGATTATGACAGCGATACTTACAGGGCTGTTTATACGGTGAAATTTCAGGGCGTTGTCTATGTCCTTCATGTTTTTCAAAAGAAAAGCAAGAAGGGTATTGCCACTCCGAAAAGTCACATTCAGTTGATTGAGCAACGTTTAAAGAAAGCGAAGGAATATCATGACAAACATTACAAACAATGAAGATTGTATCGTGACCACAGCCCACCCCTTTGAAGGGCTGAACAATGCCGAGGAGCGTCTGGCAAAAGCACAGCTTGCGCGGCAAATTAACGCCTTAATTAAAGAGCGTGGCTTGAAACAGCAGGCTGCGTCATCAATGCTTGGCATCACACAGCCAGAAGTTTCACTACTTGCCAATGGCCGTTTGTCTGGCTTTACCTTTGATCGTTTGTATCGTTGCTTACATGCACTTGATATGGATATTGAGATTACCATAAAAAAACATGTTACAGGAGGTAATGACGCTGCCGGAATACATGTTTCCAATCTTGGGGTTTAAATCTCAACGACGGCGGGTTGTAATGAATGAAACAATCGAAAGAATCATTTCTGATGGGGTTGTATACGGGAGCTGATCCGGCTTTGAGGATGATTGACAGTAACGTACCGCCTTTAAACTCTCGACTCAATAGGATGCACAGTGATTTTATCGGCCTTTTGTCGAACGCGGCTTAGATCGTAATTCATTTGCAATCGCATCCAGCTATCAGCCGTGCCCCAACCCATCTTTTCCAGTCGGATAGCCATTTCAGGAGAGATGCCTGAATGCTCATTGACGAGTTTATTCAACGTATAACGCGCAACGCCTAAGGCCTTGGCGGCTTTGGTTACGGACAGCGCAAGCGGTTCCAGACAGTTCATCCGAACATGTTGACCGGGATGTGGCGGGTTTTTCATCGGCATGTGTTTCACTCCTTTTAAATCCACGATGTTTAAAACTCACGATCATATTCCAGTCTAGCGCTGACACACGACAGGTGTCAAGTGTCAGTTCTTCTTCTACAATTTTTGTTCATGGCTCATCCCTTTCACCGCCTGGCCCTGGGGCTGATTTTCTCTAAATTCAAACAAATCACGCTTTTGCTGGCTAATGTCTCGGTATTGCTCAATATCATTTGAGAGTAACTGAGTGCGTGTTTGTCTAAATGCTTCCAGATGCTCCATCCGTGATTGTAGCGCTTGACGTTGATCTGCTTGTTTGAATATTAGAGCGTCCTTTTCTTGTCTATCACGCTGAAGGGCTTGTTTTGCCTTCTGTGCGTTATACTGTTTTGTTTGGCGGTGTTTGCCTGTTACGCGGTCCATGATACCGCGCAATCCCTTCCTAAAACGCGCCTGCCTTTTCTGGGTTTCGAGTTGCCAGCGCGTAGCTTGCGCATTTTTTTGATCTTGGCGTTCCTGCCTTTGCTTTGCCACAGTTTTCTTGAGCTGGTCGTCAATACGCTGTTTGCGTGTCTCAATCGCGCGGGCTTGTTGGTTTTGGAGGCGCGTTAATTGCTCCGCCATGTCGTTAGCTATTTGTGTTCTGGTATCAACAACGGAGGGCAGATGATCTTCATTATCCAGCTTGGCGCGCACGTTTTTGGTTTTGACCCCCGCCCATTTAGAAACAGCAAAGACTTCGCAGCGATGATCCAGTGCCACAAATCCCCGGCGGTCGCCTTTGGCAAGCCTATAGCCTCGTTCTTTCAAGGCCTGCTCAAAACCATTTTTACTATCACTCACCGCCCAGCAGTCCCGAAATACCTTTTTAATCTCTCTTGGGTCTTTACCCGTCCGCTTGGCTTGTTGCCATTGGGACAGGGTGAAGTTGTTGGGGTCTCGTTGTGCGGAATTCATCATGCCCCTGGGCATTGTCCAGCCGCGTTCAATATATAGCTCACGGGAAATATCCATGAGCTTAAATTTGGTATAGGGCAAGGGAATGGCTTTCATTTCTTGCGTATCAATCCGCGACCATACGGCATGACAATGGCGGCGACCTTGCTTTTCGTGAAAGACAATAGCGCGCGGTTGATCGGATAGCCCGAGTTTATCTTCCACCTGCCCAATGGCTTTTTCAAAGTCTGTTGTTGAGACCTTTTCTTGAGGTGGCGGATTGAGACTGAGTGAATACAGGAATTGCTTTGCTCGGGTGCCTTTACTCACGGCATGGACTTTCAGCGCAGAGACCAGATCATCGGAGATAAACCCGCGCAACTCATGTACCTCCACATGATCGTTTTCTTCTTTCAGAAGATGCAGGGCAAGGTTCTTCGCGACGCCGCGTTGGTTGCCATGCAGAATCATGAAAGGCTCTCTTTCGTATTCGGGGGGGCGTTGCCCTAACGCCATGTATAAAACATCCCGCATAGCGAATATCGCTGCGCATGCATCTTGCAGCTCTTGTTCGACATCTCTTGAAATGTCCAATGTTCCCATATTGGCGTGTTTTGCCAACTGGTTGAGATTGGCAGACATACGCGAATGACCCAATGCCGCCAGCACCGAGGCCACTTGCTTTTCATTGATCTTGGGTTTACGCAAAACACGGCGTTTATCGGCCTTATCGCCAAATAGTTGCGCACGGATATATGCGCCAAGAGGTTGGTGGCCTGCTTGCTGTTCTAAAAATGCACGTTCCTCTACGCTCAGGCGAATGGAAAACGGGGACGCCATTTTTGCTTGAACGGCGTTTGCTTCTGCGTTACAAACCTGCTGAAATGATTTTGAGATGTTCGCCGATGCCATGAGTTTTGTATTCATGGCTGTGGTTCCTTATAATCAGGAACATGGTTCTCAAGAAAGGTGTTCCATTCAGCGAGCGTATTGAAAAGTTGGTTCGAGGTTCCACCCTCTAACCGCACCATTTTAGTATACCATCAGAAACCACGGAAAGCGCTGTATTTACAGTGCTTTTTTTGTGTTCGTAAATTCATTGCGTTGTCTCCCATTGTTTCTGAATGTCGCTTTTGTGGAACGTGAGTGGAACACAGATCGGTGGGTTTCGTTTCCAAAATATGCACGTTCACTGTTCATGATTTGCACGCATAGATCTCGCTAACAGATGCAGAATGCGCACGCATCCTTCCTTGCAAAGACTGTCGAACGAACAACACGGAAGCACTCTCATTTGACTTGACGAGTTGCCGAATCTGATCGGACACGTCGTCGATTTTGTTCAACCTGGCGGCAGCATCCATCGCCCGGTCATAAGCCTCCACGACATCGGCGCTGGTCACCTCAAAACCCCAGCCCTGACTCAACCAGCGAAGCGCGGCCATCCCGGAACCAAGAGCAAATGCCGGCTCCGTGTCGAGATAATCCCTTGCCGCTCTCGTCAGCGTTTTCGGATCACAGTGGCTCCTGTTGGCGAGCTCCAGGGCCAGATCAAAAAGTTTGATCTCCTTGGCCGTGGCAAACCACTTACCCTCTTCTCCGGGCGTTGTGGCAATCAGGTCGGCCAGGATCCGTGATTTGTCCTTCTCGGGGTAGCGCTTCGCGACCGCGCGAAACCGGGCGATATAGGAATTGCCCACCGCCGCACTCAACCCATACCGCTGGTAGGCCTCCTCATGCAGGCCGGATGAGATCAGGATCTCCTCACAGGCCTGATCGATCACGGAATCCGGCTGGTTTAACCCCCGCAAGGCCTCAGCATACTTGACCGCACCTGCCTTCTTGCCCAAGGCAAGGAGCGCCTCGACACCATAGCGACGGTAATGCCACATGGGGTGGCGCTCCAAATCCAATAACTCAAGCAGTTCCTGATACCGCCCCGCCACCATTAGGCAGGACAAACAGGCCGTCGCTCCGTGAAAATAAGCGCCGGGATTCGGATCTGTCCAACAGGATCGCAGCGTGGAAACCAGATCATCGGACCATTTCCCGGCGACCTCTATCGAGCCACAGATCTCACCCCACCGGTCACCAACTGGGCCGAGGTAATCGACACCGTCATCTTCCATCGCCTGCCAGACCCGGTTGAGCCATTTCCCCCGGGTCTTGTCGTCAGCCGGAGCCTTGACGATGATGGGTATCAATGCATCCAGTGCCTTGTTGACGGCCGATCCCAGGGCACCGCTGGACGTGTCAATGTGCTCCAAAGCCGGCCAAAGCTTTTCCATCAGACGGACCGCGCCTTCCGCACCGAGAGTGGGATCTTTCTTTGAGACCTTTTTGATCTCGGAGACCGCCTCGCGTAGGCGCTGACACGCCAACCGGGATGCCTTCCAACTATAGGCGCCTGCTCGAAACCGCGCGGGGAATATCCATTTGTGTTTTTCGGACTTGCTCATTACAACCTCTATAGCCCCAGGCGGGTAGCCGCCATAGGTGTTAACTTAACATCTAAGCATTTATACGTCGCGCGTGAGCAAAACTCAAGGTTTTCGCGAATCATTACCGCGTGACGTATAAATGTCTGTTGGACTAAGCCGCCGCCTCGGGCGATGGGGCGACTCTATTTAAGGGGATTGTATTGGATCGGCGTGTTGGGGAGAAGGGTTTGGGCGTCAATCGTGTATGCGTTTGCCAAAAAATGTACCTGATACATCGTTATTCGTGTCCGGGTAGTGTAGAAAAAAAAGGGGACAGATTTATTTATATCAGATTGACCTATTTCCGTTCTGTTTGGTCTTAGGCCTACCCGGTCGTCGATGTTCTATCCGCCGACCAATTATTTTTTTAACCTCTTCTACATAGCGACCATTCCCCGTGAGTTGGCCTCTCGCTACCGCTTCTTGAATGAACGCCCATTCGCCATCGGCGAATCGCGCTTTGTAAATATTCTCGATAGCGTATTTGTCGCTCTTCCGTACTCTCCCCTAAAGCTAGATAACACGGATCAAAATCAGCCATTACTCGCTCATGCCCCTTCATTCGTGCTTGGTAACTCGACCATCGGTAATCCTGAGCATCGGCAACCACCTGTGCACGGACGGGATTCAATTCAACGTACCGAATACACGCTAGAAGGTATTCGCCCGTTTGGATCGGGCTGGATTTGTAGCGACTCTCCCACAGCGTTCCACTCCGTCTTTCTAATCGATTCACGTAGCGCGTTTGCCGACCAGAAAGCCGTTTCATGAGTTGTCCCAGTAAGGCCGTTTCTTCAGGTGGTTCAACAACCAAATGGATATGGTTTGTCATAAGACACCAAGCGTACACGCGAATGCCATAAACCTCACGCCATTGTGACAAGGTTTCTAAATAATATTCAAAATCCGAGTCCACCGCAAAAACAACTTGCCGATTGTGTCCCCTTTGCACTATATGATGCGGGTAATTAGGTAACACCACACGCCCGACTCTAGGCATACTAACTGCCTATAAAAAATTTTACTTGCCCGAAGTATAGCTCATAAATAAATCTGTCCATTTTTTTTAGAGGATATTTTTGTGTGACGGCAGGGGAGTTGACTAAGGAAATGATTGATGACTATCTATCGCATCACTTTGAGGAGAAGGATAATCCTAATTTCGAGATTGGGAAAAAAGATGCCAGGTCTTGCAATGCTACATCTTGAGATTTAAAACTAAAATAGGAACTTTAAATTTTGAGAACCAAAAGGGTCAGACTCGATTGATATCCTTCTTATCCGAAACTACCGAAGTCAGACTAAGCCAAACCATAAAAGACCAAGCTGAAGCACTCGAATACGATCCCGTTAAAATCGACCCCAGCTACAAACAATACGACTACCTGCAAGGCCTAGACGTCCTACAAATCAGCGGCATCGACCCCGAACAACTGGCACAAAGCTTCATCGACAGCGGCACCATCAACGAAGATGAAAACTGGGTGACCGATTTTGATCCAACTTTACTGCAAGCCGCCCAAACACAAGCCCAACAACAGCTTGAAACCTACATCGAAAACAACTTGACCGACCCAACCGTGGGAGATGTTATCGGTGGGCGCAAAACCATCATCAAAGCCTATCCAACCCTGCCATCCAGTCTACCCAACAAAATCATCACCACCGGCAGCCGTTACGCCTTACCGACAAATCGGGTCGGACCACGGTAAAACACAGATATATAAAGAAAACAATCTTCAAAAAGGACTATATTTGGGCTTGGAACGCCAGTTTTGTGATCAAAAAGGTAGCTTTAAGAGTATGGTCGGGAATATTACGCCTAACGACTAAGGATTGGATCACTGGGTCTATCCTAGGTAAGTCATAGATATAATGAAAATTATAGATTTACGGATGAACTGATATGCCCAGAGCCAATCGACATCATATTCCCGGACAAGTCGGGCACATTACCCATCGGTGCCATAAAAAGGAGTTTCTTCTGAAATTTTTCCGTGATCGGAAAAGATGGCTGCAGTGGCTGTTTTAGGCGAAGAAACGCTATGGCCTGCAAATCCTTAATTACACCGTCACATCCAACCCTATTCATCTGTTGGTTATTGATGGGGATAGGGATGTAATACCAAAAAGTCTCCAGTTGGTCGCCGGCAAAACAGCTCAGGAGTTCAACAGAAGAAAAAACCGAAAAGGCGCCTACTGGGAAGACCGGTACCACGCGACGGCGATAGAGACGGGCGAAAACTTTCTTCGATGTCTCGTTTATATCGATTTAAATAGGGTAAGAAACGCTGTCGTTATCCATCCTTCTTCTTGGGTGCACGGTGGTTACAATGAAATCCAAAACCCTCCGCTCAGGTATTTACTTATTGATCGAGAACGGCTAAGCGAATGTTGCGGTCTGGAAAATGATGAACAGCTTCGAAAACAACACCGGCAGTGGGTAGAAGAATCCATTCATAACCCTAATGGGAATGTGCGAGAGCCGGAATGGACTGAGAGCATTGCGGTAGGAAGTAAGACATTCGTTGACCGAATCAAGGAAAAACTTCAACCAAAACTATCGGGTCGAACTGTGAGGGGGGGGGATGACGATCATTACGAACTGAGAGAGAAGAGGGCTCGTTACAATGCCAATTTTGGACCTAAAAAAGGGCTTCTAAGCGCTGAAAACGCGTTTTATTTAGACCTATAACTCAAATAATCAATAGAATAGCTTGGTCCGACCCAGTTCTGAAGTTCTGAGTTTTACAGAAAGCAGTGGTTGCGGCGAGTCGTAAGGCCAGTATCGATAAGCGAACGTCATGCCATTGTTTACGCCATAGCTTCGCAACGCATCTGCTGGAAGATGGTATTAATATTCGGGTATTACAAGAGTTGCTAGGACATCGTGATGTGAGTACGACCGAAATCTATACCCATGTTATGAATAAGGATTTCAGTGGCGTTACGAGTCCATTGTCTTCGTTGTAGAATAAATGATCGGTTTTAATTAGAGCTTCATGAGGCTGAAGCTCGAATTCACCCATCCCTCAATCCACAAATTCCGGAATCATTTCACTTTTTTGGCTCAGTTTGTTTTACCAATCCAGGAAGGAAAAGGGCCAATTCTCTATTTTTATAATTTAACTTTTTCCAGATACATTAACCAAAAAAGCGATCACGTCGGCTTCCACGGTTTTTTCGTTTTCCGCGTACAAATCGCAACGTAGCGTGTAAATGCGTTCATCTTTGATATTAACTACCTTAGCCCGTAAGGTGAGAGGTCGAAATAGGAGTCGGTTTCAGAAACTTGATGTGAAGAGTACCGCTGGCGAAGCGATATTGGGGTTGGGTGCCCAAGGCGCGGTTTTCGTTTCTGATCGCTATCGCCATGGCGGAAGCCATGCAATGGCAATCAATTATGGTTGAGATAATGCCGCCGCAAGTCAGGTTTGGCCAGCCTTGATGTTTTTTCTCCGGGTTCCAGATGCAAACGCATTCGTCGTTTTCCCAGAAACTTTTAATTTTTAAGCCATGAGGATTTTCGTTACCGCAGCCGAAACAGACATTGCTGGGCATGTATTTCTGGAAGAAGTCGTTGCTATGCATATATTTCGACCCATATTTATTCAGGTAATCCCAGGTCGTATAGCATGACGGATAAAAAGCGGGCAGCTTCTCCACCGGTGACAGCGCGGTGATCGACAGTCAGTGAGAGCGGAAGGAATTTATGTGCTTTCGGTTTGCTCTTGGCGACCACGAATTGATCCCTGATTTTACCGGCGCCCAGAATGGCGACGGTTGGTGGAATGACCATAGGGTTAGCGTAACGGCCAGCGAATGTTCCGAAATTGGACAGGGCTATAGTGCTGCCGCGCATTTCTTCAGGTGGAATCGAGCGATTCTTGACAGCTTCCTTGATCGCCTCCAGACCTTCTCTTAAATTAGGTGCATCCCGGTTCGATACATTCCGGAGTACCGGTACGAATAACCCCTGATTGGTGTCGACGGCGATTCCAAGATCGACGTTTTTGTGTAGTATGCGGGCAATAGCGTGGTGATCGTACCAGGCGTTGAGTGAAGGCTCTGCTTTGCAACCGGCAACAATAGCTCTGATTAATCGAATACTGATATCTTCATCCACTTTCCAAGCGTTGATGTCGGCATCGTCGCTTATCGTGACAGGGACGACTTCACTGTTCGCCTGACTCATAGTCAGGGCCATGGCTCTACGCACACCTTTCAGTGGAACCATTTCACTGGCTTTTTCAATCAATTTGGCGACGCGTCGGATGTCGTCGGCAGTGATGATGTTGTCTCTGCCACTTGGTTTGACCATGGCGAGGTCGACTTTGAGACGGCTGGCTAGTGCTCTAACGGCAGGCGTCGCTTTAAAACCGGCTGCAGAAGGATGATAGCTCGACGCGATAGGAGTTTCGGTCATGATAGCATCACCGATTTCGATCTTACCAACGACGGTTCCGGTATCGGATTCAGACGGTGCTTCGGATTCAAACTCAACCAGCGGATCGCCAACGTGAATAATATCGCCGGCCTTGCCGTAGAATCTAAGGATCTTACCCTCTTGAGGGCTTGGCAGGTCGACGATGGCCTTGGCGGTTTCCACCGATACCAGCGTTTGATCCTGCTTGACTTCATCCCCGACCGAAACGTGCCACTCTATGACTTCGGCTTCCTGTAATCCTTCCCCCAAATCAGGTAGCTTAAAGTAGTTCACTATCTGATTATCCCTGTAGAGTTTTTTTAACCGCGGCAATGATTCGATCAACGCTGGGCATATACTCTTTTTCCAGATTAAATAGCGGCATCACGGTGTCATATCCGGTAACTCGCTGGACGGGGCAAACAAGTTCATTAGGCCATGTTCCGCCAGTTGCGCGGCAATTTCGGCGCCGACGCCACAGGTTCTGGCGGCCTCATGCACGATGACGCAACGGCCGGTTTTTGCAACCGAATCCAGGATGGTTTTCATATCCAGTGGTTTGATGGTTGCCACATCGATGACCTCAGCGTTGATACTGGATTCGGCCAGCGGCTGTGCTTCACCATTATTCTCAACCTCTTGTTTCACCAGACGGTAAACTCGTATCGGTTCCATAAAAATGACTGGGTCCGGATCCCTTATTGCGGCTAACAAAAGGCCGTAGGCTCGGCCGGGAGAGGAGGGGATAACGACCCGTAGCCCAGGGATATGTGCGAAAATCGCTTCGGTGCTTTCAGAATGGTGTTCAGGTGCGTGGATGCCTCCGCCGAAGGGAACACGAAGCACCATCGGACAGCTTAGTCTGCCACGGGTTCGGTTACGAAGCCGCGCGGCGTGGTTGATTATCTGATCAATGGCGGAGCAAACGAAACCCATAAATTGTATTTCCGCGACCGGTTTAAGCCCTTCCGCCGCCATCCCGATCGACATGCCCGCTATCAGGATTTCCGAAAGGGGAGTATCGAGTACGCGCTGTGGGCCGAATCGTTTTTGCAGATTCGCGGTTGCCCGAAACACTCCACCGTTGACCCCGACATCTTCGCCAAGCACAACAACATTGGGATCGGCTTCCATTTCCGAAGCGAGCCCCATATTGACGGCATCGACCAGTGTGACCTCAGTCATCTCGATTGCTCCAATGGATAGCGGATGCGCGCTGCTCTTCCAGCGAGTCGGGGATGGATTGGTACAAATAATCAAACATGCTTTCCGATGGCTGCGGAGAGGTATGAAGATATAGATTCACCGCCTGTTCAATTTCGTCATGACAGCTCGCCGATAATTCTTGTTCATCTTTATCCGACCAATAATTGCTTCTTTTTAGGTAATTTTTCAGCCTTTTTAAGGGTTCATAATGCCATTGGTCTTTTAATTCTTGCTTACTGCGATAACGGCCGGCGTCATCGGCTGTCGTATGATCGCATAGCCGATAGGTCAACGCTTCGATTAAGGTCGGCCCGATGCCGGTTCGGGCTTTGTCTAAGGCCTTCTCAATTCGATGTTTAAGAACAATGACATCATTGCCGTCAACCTGTTCCCCGGAAAACCCGGCGGCGATGGCCTTTTGTGCCAGTGTTTCCGCCCGGGTTTGTGCTTCGCGGGGCATCGAAATCGCCCAATGGTTGTTATTGATGATGAAGACAATTGGCAGCTCCCAGGTTCCGGCGGCATTGATGGCCTCATAAAAATCACCTTTGGAAGTCGCTCCGTCACCAATAACGCATACGGCGACACGTTTTTCATGACGTAATTGCATCGCGTAGGCCGCGCCAACTGCCTGCGGGGCATGACTTGCAATGGGTACACAGATAGGAAAATCATGCCGTTGCCCTTTAAAATTCATACCCTGTTCGTTCCCTCCCCAGTACAACAGGATATCGGTCATTGTCACACCACGAGAAAATTGCGCCGCATATTCCCGGTATCCGGGAAACAGCACGTCATCTTCAGTCATCGCGCTGCCGATAGCTGTCCCAATCGCTTCTTGACCCAAGGACGAGGCGTAAGTACCGAGTTGTCCACGGCGTTGCAACGATATCGCTTTTTCATCGAATAGGCGGGTTTTTACCATAAGCCGATAAAGAGCAATCAGTTGCTTGGGCTGTTTGGCAAAATCCGGTAGATTGCCAACCACGAGTCCATCCGCGGTCAGAATTTGGTGATAGTGAATATTAAAATGAACGTTCGGACGCCATTTTTGTTGATCCTGAAGAGATCCTGTATCTCGTTTCTTGATAATTCTCACGGTTTGACTCGTCATAGCGTTCGTACTCCGTCATACAACCAACGTATTATTGCAGTCGTTATAGTCTTTACACATGAGCAACAATCCGTCGCGAGTTGGAAAGTATTTGTTCGGCGATATGGTTGGCGACTCTATGACAGGGTTCCTGTAATGCTTTAGAGCGCTGGTATATATCGATAACGGAATCGTAAATTGATGTAATTCTGGTATCTGTTTCGACGCTGGAGCCATAGACCACATGAATTAAACCGCCGGCATTAACCACATAGTCCGGTACGTAAAAGATCTTGTTACGTTGAAGTATGTCGCCGTAAAGACCTGAGATCAGTTGATTATTCGCCGCACCGCAAATGACATTTGCTTTAATTCGATTGATCGTGTCCGCGTTAATGACCCCTCCCAGCGCACACGGAGACAAAACATCACAGTCCCAATCGATCATTTTCTCGGTCTCAACCGGCGTCGCTCCGAATTCATCAACACAGTACAGGACCGCTTCATCATTGATATCGCTGACAGCCAAGTTAACGCCTTGCTGATGTAATAAACGGGCAAGGCAGCGGCCAACTTTCCCGACACCTTGAATACCAACCCGTACATCTTCAAGGTCATCCCGGTTTAAGCGAACTTTGACCGCCGCTAGAATACCACGCAGTACACCCTGCGCCGTATGCAAAGAGGGATCGCCGGAGCCTGCTGAAGTACTTAATACATGGCTGGTTCTGCGTACAATGATATCCATGTCGTCGACCGTTGTACCGACATCAACGGCGGTAATATAGCGGCCATTTAAACTTTCAATAAAATCTCCATAAGATTCGAAATACGCATCCCGGTTCGCTATTTTTTCGGGTCGAATGAGTACAGCTTTGCCCCCGCCGTAGGGCAAATCGGCAAATGCGCTTTTATAGCTCATGCTCCGTGCCAAACGCATGGCATCAACGATTGCATGGTTCTCGGTCGGATAGGACAGACACCGGGTTCCACCAAGTGCAGGCCCTCTGCGAATACTATGGATCGCAATAATCGCTCTTAGGCCGGATATCGGATCGATTTTGAAATGACACGTTTCCACGCCAAACGTGGAAGCCCGCTCAAAAATTTCGATATTCGGATTTTCGTCCATTTCCCTAAATTTAGGGATACACGTTATATTAGAGGCCATAATTTTTACATTATTATTTCTTTTGATATCTCAAAACTAAGACCTTTACAGCAATGAAAAATTCCTTATGGGAATCCAACTGAATAGGTGGAAAGTTTAAAACTGAATCCGTGACTTCAAGGCCAAAGAAACTTTGGAAGCGGGTTGACGTTTTAGAGTATTAGCAATAAACCAGCTTGTGGAAACCAAACGATTGAGGTCTATTCCGGTTTTTATGCCAAGACCATTGAGCATGTATACGACATCTTCACTTGCAACATTACCCGAGGCGCCCGGTGCGAAGGGGCATCCACCCAGTCCGCTTACTGAACTATCAACGATTGACACGCCTGATTGCAAAGCGGTCAAAATGTTTGCAAGCGCTTGACCATAGGTATCATGAAAATGGACGGCAATTTTGTCGATCGGAATATGCCGTGCTGTAACTGCAATAAGATCCTTCACCATTCCTGGGGTTCCTACCCCAATCGTGTCACCCAAAGATATTTCATGACAACCAAAACCATAAAGATCCGCCGCTAATCCGCTAACCCGTTGCACATCAACCCCGCCCTGATAAGGACAGCCTAATACGCAGGAGATGTAAGCCCTAATATTCATACCATTGGCCAGCGCTTGTTTGCATATGGATTCGATTTTGACGAGACTTTCATCGATTGTGCAGTTGATGTTTTTTAGGGAAAAAGCATCGGTGGCGGCACAAAATACGGCTATATTTTTCAATCGACGGTTGATGGCCCGTTCCAGACCTTTTTCATTGGCGACGAGCATGATGTAAGCGGTAGATGGATGCTTTTTGATTTGCCTGAAAACCTTTTCGCTATCCGCCATTTGCGGAATCAGTTTAGGCGAAACTAAACTGCCCACTTCCATAGCCTTAAAACCACAATACGAGAGCCGGTTTATGAAAGCGACCTTATTGCTTATCGAAATTGAACCCGAATGATTCTGTAGTCCATCGCGGGGGGCTACTTCGACGATTTTCACCCGTTTAGGAAGGTTTATGGTCTTGACAAATTCCACATCGTCATGCAATGTTACGCTCAATCTTAACCTTTCTTGTCCCGCAACCAGGAGGCCTTGCGATTCTCAAGGAACGCCCTGATGCCTTCTTGGGCTTCCGGAGTTTGACGCGCCTCGGCAATCCATTCCGCGGTTTTTAACATCATATCGCTGTTCAAGGTCGGCGTAGAGACCGTATCAAGCAGTTCTTTGGTTCGCGTCAAGGCGCTTGGTCCCCCAGCCGCCAATGCTAGTCCTAGCGCATCGGTAAAAGATTGTAATTGATCGGTCGCGACAATTTCGTGAATCAAACCGATACGGTAGGCTTCCTCAGCGCCAAATTTTTCGGCCGTTAAAAAATAACGACGTGACATTCGTTCGCCAATCGCCCGTACAATGTAGGGACTGATGACAGCGGGAATAAGTCCTAATCGCACCTCGGAAAAACAAAAATGCGCGTCCGGGGCCGCCAAAGCAATATCACAACAAGCAACCAGTCCCGCACCACCGCCAAAAGCAGCCCCACGCACCAGAGCGACGGTTGGTTTTGGATGGGAGTATAGGGTCCGCATCAATTCACTCAGCTTGAGTCCTACCTGAGCGCCTTCCTCCACCGAATTGTCATTTGTATGGTTCATCCAATTGAGATCGGCGCCCGCGCAAAAGTTTTTCCCCGCCGATGTCAGTACGATGGAGCGTACCGACGAATTTTCTTTTAAGTCGCGTAAACATTTGATCAATAACAGGACGGCCGGTTCATTAAGAGCATTGTGTACTTCTGGCCGATTCAACTTGATCGTGGCAATTCCGGACGCATCAATTTGGTGAAAACAAGCTTGCTCGGTCATGGTATTTGGACAAAGATTTAACTAACCAATTGGACAACGGACAATACTTTGAATTCCGGGTTGGGGTTCGGAGTTAGGTCGTCTAATCTTCTTGCCTTACACGCCAAACCGAACTAGACTGGCGCTTTTTGAAAATATCAAGTTATTTTTTGGTAGGAAATGTACCTAGAATACTCACAAAGATGGGCTAATTTCACAACAGTGGAGTACGAAGGGTGAACGACGAAGACTATATGAAATTAGCTATCGAAGAATCCGCCAAAGGCAACTGGCCCTACGGTGCGATAATAGTTAAGGATGATAAAGTCATAGCCAAAGCCCACAATACGACAACGGAAGACTTTGATGCCACGGCGCACGCAGAGGTGAATGCGATCAGAATCGCGGTGAAGGCAATCGATAATCTATCACTGAGCGGTTGCACTCTCTATACATCCAGCGAGTCCTGCCCTATGTGCACCGGCGCTGAAATCTGGGCCAATATTTCGCGCGTTGTTTTTGGGGCATCCATTGCCCAATTGATCGTGGCGGGTCAAAGACAAATAAATACCCCGGCTAAATCCATTATAGAAACCGGTTTCGATGACATTGACCTGGTTGGTGGTGTGTTGGCTGATCAAGCGATTGCTGTCGTAAATGCTTGGAATAAAGGCAAGAATTCCTAGAACGGAATGAAGGAAAGACGTTAATTGGCCACGTTTAGCCGCTCACATTCTCCCTGCCAGTCTAATATCCTCTGATCCGCGGTTATCAACATTGCGTTGCTGCTTAATGGATAAGGGGTCAAGACACTTGCTTCATAGTATTTTATCGACTAAACTTTTCACATTCCTAGGCTTCACCGCATTGAATATTAAGATTTTCGTTCGCAAGATTCACGAAGCGGTAACCAGTATTATGAAGCAAGTGACCTGACCCCTTATTCTGGGACAATTGGCTACGTGAGAGCGATGACGAAGAGCGGTTAAAGATTGCGCGCCGAAATATTCAGAAGAATTTGTTTTGTGGATCCGATAGATTTATTGATTGGTTGGAAGGAATTGCTGAACCGGCGTTGCATTTTCGACCCATAGGTAGACCCAATAAAAGGTAGCGTCCCCTTTTTTTTCCCTTAAGCTCCATCATTCCCCGCCAGCTTTTCCCAACTCTCCAATCCATTATCTAAACCAAGATTCTTCGCCAAATTTTCAAGTGCACCCAATACTTGAGCCAAATTAATTTTTTTAGCAATTTGGTAGACCTTTAGCCAAGCTTGCATCGCTTTTTGGGCTTCCCCATGTTGTAAGTGAATGTGCCCGATATTAAATAAACTAGCACATAGTCCGGCTATATCGCCGATTTCTTGTTGAATGGCCAGCGACTGATTCAAGTACTCCAGCGCGGTCTCGTAGTCTCCGCGTGCATCGTAGATTTGTGAGATATTATTAAGCGTGGCGCCTTTCCCGGATTTGTCGCCGATTTCCTGTTGAATGGCCAGCGACTGATTCAAGTACTCCAGCGCGGTCTCGTAGTCTCCGTGAACCTTGAATATTTGTGAGATATTATTAAGGGTGACGCCTTCCCCGGATTTGTCGCCGATTTCCTGTTGAATGGCCAGCGACTGATTCAAGTACTCCAGCGCGGTCTCGTAGTTTCCGCGAACCTTGAATATTTGTGAGATATTATTAAGGGTGGTGCCTTCCCCGGATTTGTCGCCGATTTCCTGTCTTATGGCCAGCGACTGATTCAAGTACTCCAGCGCGGTCTCGTAGTCTCCGCGTGCATGGGCATTTGTTGCCATATTATTAAGCGTGGCGCCTTCCCCTGATTTGTCGCCGATTTCCTGCTGAATGGCCAGGGACTGATTCAAGTACTCCAGCGCGGTCTCGTAGTCTCCGCGTGCATCGTAGATTTGTGAGATATTATTAAGGGTGGCGCCTTCCCCGGATTTGTCGCCGATTTCCTGTTGAATGGCCAGCGACTGATTCAAGTACTCCAGCGCGGTCTCGTAGTCTCCGCGTGCATGGGCAGTTGTTGCCATATTATTAAGCGTGGCGCCTTCCCCTGATTTGTCGCCGATTTCCTGCTGAATGGCCAGCGACTGATTCAAGTACTCCAGCGCGGTCTCGTAGTCTCCGCGTGCATGGTAGATTTGTGAGATATTATTAAGGGTGACGCCTTCCCCGGATTTGTCGCCGATTTCCTGCTGAATGGCCAGCGACTGATTCAAGTACTCCAGCGCGGTCTCGTAGTCTCCGCGTGCATGGTAGATTTGTGAGATATTATTAAGCGTCGCGCCTTCCCCGGATTTGTCGCCGATTTCCTGTCTTATGGCCAGCGACTGATTCAAGTACTCCAGCGCGGTCTCGTAGTCTCCGCGTGCATGGTAGATTTGTGAGATATTATTAAGCGTCGCGCCTTCCCCGGATTTGTCGCCGATTTCCTGTCTTATGGCCAGCGACTGATTCAAGTACTCCAGCGCGGTCTCGTAGTCTCCGCGTGCATGGGCAGTTGTTGCCATATTATTAAGGGTGGCGCCTTCCAGCTTTTTATTTTTTATTTCTCGGGTTAATCCTAATGTATGATTGAGTGTCTCAAGAGCAGTCGATAGCTGCCCATCGGACTTTTCACTACGCGCAATTTGTAAGAGCAAGTTAACCTTTTCTTCGGTTCCCTCGCAGTTTGAATATTGATCCTGTAAAAGGGCAATATGCAGCTTATGCAAGCCATGAGATGAAAAGTCCAAGCTGAGTTCACGAAAAAGCCTAGCTACCTTTTCGAGATCGCCCGAGCGTTGTTCTCGCCAGTAGGCAATCACTTTTTCCATTTGTTGTATGGCATTTTCTGGTTGTTCGCTATTGGACCAGTGGCTTGCCTTGTCGACCATCCATACCATGAGTCTTTGAGGCTTTGTGTTCGTTATTTTCCGTGTTTCATTTAAGGTCGTTTTTGCTTGATCGATATGGCCGAGTTTAATTTGCTCTAACACCAGCTCTATTTTGGTTTGATATTTTTCATCCCATTGGTCTGATGCTTCACTGAGATAAGCAAGGATATCCAAGGCATTTTGTTGTTCTTTTTCTTTCAGTTCCGATAGTTTTTTGGCGAGTTGATTTCGTTTATGCTCTCTTTCTTCAACACTGGCATACCAGAGTGTGAAAAAATCGACCAGATAAGGCAGGTACTTACCCTGTGCCCTGGATTCATTCATCGCCAACCAAATATCGAAAAAACCTTCTTTAATCCGGTATAAACGCGATCTTTTGTCATTTGGATTAGTGCTAACACTCAGATATCCCGTTTCGGTCATGCGTTTTAGTAATACTGACGTCTGATGGCGTGGTTTTCGAAATTTCTTGGCAATATTGACCGGTGTTCGCTTCTCGAAACGCATTAGAGCAAGGGTTTCCAGTAAGGCCCGCTCCTGAGGTGGTAGGTCTTTTAATCGATCTTGATAGAAGGGGGTAATCCGGTCAAGAAGCTGGTGAAAGCGGGTTTTTATCTCGATCAGATTGTCTTGCACAATGAGTTCGTACAGCATCATAATGAGGCGGGGATTACCGCCTGTTAGTGTGTGCATTGCAAGAATACGCGGCTTGAGCTGATCGAATTGTCGGAGTAAATTATCCTGTTTATCCCATTCCATATGGGTTTTGATGAGTGCCAGGGATTGTGCTTGATCAAGTTCTTCAATAATTTGAATATCGAAAAAATCGTACAGGGGATGTTTTACATCGTTGAGTGCCGGGAAAAAAACGGGTGCGGTTCCAATGAGCACTATATGGCTGTTATCCATGAGTAAACCGCGGATGCGGTGTATATCCTGCTTGTTTTTTATTTGCTGGGTAAATAGTACATCCAGATTTTCCATTAAAACCAATACCACCTTGCCGCTTTGCTTATGCCAGTGTTTTAGTCTTGGTAATATGGTGTCGATGATGACGTTGTCATCACCTTCCGTTTCTATTTTTTGATGCAGCTCTCGCCATTGGGGGTCGTCATCTACTTCCGCCAACAAGTCTATAATGCTCAATAACAGATCGGCAAAGGACAGCACGCGGTTACTTTCTTCCGGAAAACGGATAATGGTATAGCTACTATTTAGAGTGCTGTCGGTTTCAACACCATACTGCAAGAGAGTTAATAGATGGGTTTTCCCTATGCCCCTCGGACCGATATAAAGGTGGTTTTGCCCACTTTTTTTATTGACTCGTCGCTTTAGCTTTTCCAGCAGATCATCTACCAAATGATGACGGGCAATGGTGGTGGCAACGAGTTGCTCTGGGTCGGTGATGTCGCGCCGAAATAGGCCAATCGGGGATAATTTGTTATTCATTAATGTAAGCCCAGTTTTTGCGCCACCACGTTTTCAACAGAAAGCTGTTGAAAACATAACAATCGTTTTTCGGCTTACTGATGTAAAAATCGCTTTCCAATCGAAACAATAATCGTTTGAAGGCTTGCTGCATGGCACGAGTGCTTACTTGGTACGACTGTTCTAACGTGTGCTTTTGGTATTGACTGAGTAAGCCTTTTTCACTGATACCTTGTTCAGACAGAGAAAGAGCATCTAACAAAATGTAGGCTATTTCTTGGTCGCCTTGTGGGTAATAAAGCTTTATCCGACTGTGGTAATGCTGTAATTTGTCATGGGCAGCTTCACCGAGCAGGGCATGTTGAAAGACACTTTCAGCATGACTGGCATTTAGCACATCCGGTTTTTCTCGTCGCCAATAGCGAAATAACTCCTGAGTAAAGAGTTGAAGAAAATAGGGAATAGGCTCTCCCAGCAATTGGTAGAGACGGGGAATCAAACTTTCATCATAGTGAACTCCTCGGTCATCCAGCATCATGCTTACAAAGCTGACAACTTCTTGTTCCTTTATGGCGGGTAGACTTTCAGTTTTTAGGTCATTGATCTGCTTTATTAAACCCAGTTCATCGAGTGTGCCTCGGATATTGACGGAACCCCCTACCAACCATCGGATTTTGTCATTGCCTTTGTGGCTAATACGGATTTTTCTGAATTGGTGTAAAAATTCTTTCAACTTATCGGGTGAGTATTCCGCCATCGAAGATAACATGTCGGGTAACTCATCAATGATGAAGAGCACGGGTTCATCAACTGCAATGACCTTTTCTATCAATTGTTGCGCCAGTTCTTTCCAGCGTTGTTCCCAATCGGTGGCTTTTCTGAGTTTAACCTTAAAATCCATAAAACCAATTTCTTCCAGGCGATTGCCTATACCTTTGAATAAGTCCCAGGAAGATGAGAGCTTCTTCATATATTCAGGCTGATGTTCATTGATCGCATCGGTTAAGGAAAGATAAAATTCCGCGGGTGTTTCGAGGTCTTCAACATTCAGATGAATGACTCGGTATCCATTTTTGGGATGATCCAGCATGCAATACATAACACTGGTCTTACCGGTACGCCTGGGCGAAAGCAGCAGCACATTATCTTTTTTTAAGGAATCCCATACATCGCTGATAAATGTTTTGTGAAAGTAGTAATCATCGTTTCGGGCAACACCGCCCACCACGAAGTCGGAGGTAATATTTTTCATATTAAAATAGGTTACAATATTGTTGCGCATCAGCACTGTATCTTAACAACGTAGTCAATAAATAGCAACAGGATAGTTGCGCAACTGGAGCAATAGATGTAATAGAGAATATCGGGTGAACAACCGGACAGAAAACCCAGGACAAATTTATTAAAAATTCATCAGCAATCCTAAATTTAGAATTGCTGTAAACTCGGACTTTTTGGCTCTTTGTGAAGTCTTTTTCCTTGATCAATGCAAGGATTTTGATAAGTTGAATCGCTTGGGAAGGCGAGGGCCATAGAGGAGGATCGGATCAAGACTGAACCGGATTGAAGTGGCTGTGGATTTGGAATTAGGTGGTTCCGGGTAGACGGAATGCCTGGTTCGGTGAACGAGGTGGGTGAGCGCCGGGATAGGAGGCGCGAACGCCAGTACAGGATGTACTGGCTGGATAGCAAACGAAGCAAGGATAGTGCAAGTGCGGATGACTGGTGGGCAAACCAAGATGAGCAAGGATCTTAGCGATCACCGTGGGTTTTTCGAAGGCAGCGATGATTTTATTCAAGCACAGGACTTTTTGGCCTGCCCAAGGGCCAAATGCAATCCGGTGGTACAAGCCGCTGATTGAAGAGGCGCCATTAGGATTTGGTCAACTTTTGCCGCCACCCTGGAAAAAGCGCATCCGCGTCGTTTGGAAACGATTCGAAAGCGCGGGCGAATTCTTCATGTTGTCGCGCAAATTCGATGGGCTCGACACCCAGGCGCCAACATTGTTCGGCTTGCCGCATGGATTGGGCTCCCGCTGCCGGGCCGTCGATATGCCCGTAACATCCTCCTCCCGCGGTCATAATCAGATTTGAATGGCCGATGTTGGAAAAGAACCCGGGCATGCGCAATGCGTTCATCCCGCCGGAAATAATCGGAAGGGTCGGTTTCATTCCCTGCCACTCTTGATGGAAATAGGGGCCGTTGGCGGAATCCCTTTCCAACATGTAAGCGATATTACGGTCGGATCGTTCGCTTTCCATTTTTCCGTACCCCATGGTTCCGACATGGATTCCCGATGCGCCCTGCATTCTGGCCATCTTACAATGCACGAAAGCTGTGTATCCCCGTTTTGATTGCGGTGAGGTGACGGCTCCGTGACCGGCCCGGTGATAATGCAGGAATTTATCCGGAAAATGACGGCGAGCCGTGGTCACGGCCATGGGACCGGCTACATAGCCGTCAACCATCAATGCCACATGGTCGGCATAGGGCTCGAAAGTTTCGAGGATATATTCACCACGGGCTATCATCTCCCTATAGTCGTCAGCGGTGATATTGGCTGAGAATAACTTGGCTTCGCCGGTTTCGTCCTGGGCTCTTTTCATCGCCTCGGCTACCAGGGGGATAGTTTCTTTCATTGGCGAAAAGGGCTGGTTGCCTTGTGGTTCGTCATTTTTAATGAAGTCGCCTCCCAACCAAAACTGGTAAGCCGCATTGGCAAAGGGCCTAGGACGTAAACCCAATTTGGGTTTGATGATCGTTCCGACGATAAATCCTCCATTGACCGTGGGACGGTCCAAAACCCGCCACAATTCCGCGACTGTTGTGGTGGGACCGTCGCATAGTTTCAAATAGGAGGGAGGAATATAGAAATCCAAGATCTTGCCATATTCCACATCACCCATCCCTTGATTGTTACCAATAGTCAAGGTCAAAAAAGAAGACAACATTGCGCGGTCATCGAGAATGTTGCGATCAAAAAGATCAACTGGGTAGGCAATCTTCATTAATTCTTTGGGCTCATCGATTTCATAAACCACCGCATCGACACCCTGGGTGAAATCATCGGTGGTGAAAACCTTTACATTGGTTCCGGTGGAAGACTCGGCGGCAAAATGGGCAGCGGTTACAAGGTAGGCGTGACCAGTCTTAGGCTTCATACGATAAGCCACGAGTATGTGGTTATCCCCTGCGATCAAGTCCGCTTCTTTGAGATCTAAAGCAGCATAACGGTTTGATTGATCCATTTTAGATTCTTATGATTTGATTTTTGATGGGAAGAGTCTGTTTTGTCCTATCAAAGTTTGAATAAGGGCGTCGAATGTTGGATCACGAATGATTTTATCAAGCTTAGTACGCACTATAGCTCAAGTGTTTTATGAAGAAAATTCAATTATCATGATTCATTGAATAATAATTTGTTATAAACATTAAACAAAAGATTTTGAAACCAAAACGAACAAGGCAAATGACATGAAACGACGGACATTTATACAAAGGCTTGGATTGGGTTCCGTGGCAACTGGAACCGTCTTATCTATTCCAACAATTGCCAATGCTAAAGAGCAATTTCGTTGGAAGATGGTAACGGCTTGGCCGAAAAATTTTCCAGGTTTGGGGACCAACGCAAATCTGCTTGCCAAGATGATTACGGAAATGAGTGGTGGGCGGATCAAGGTCAAGGTTTACGGGGCTAAAGAGTTAGTGCCAGCATTCGAGGTATTTGATGCGGTTTCCCAGGGAACCGCCGAAATGGGCCATGCAGGTGCATATTACTGGAAAGGAAAAAGCGCGGCGGTGCAATTTTTCTCCGCGGTTCCCTTTGGTTTAACCGGTCAGGAAATGAATGCCTGGCTTTATTACGGCGGTGGCATGGAACTATGGCGCGAAATCTACGATGGGTTTGGTTTGATTGCCGCCGCGACCGGTAATACCGGCGTGCAAATGGCGGGGTGGTTCAACAAAAAAATTCACGACATGGATGATTTGAAAGGACTCAAAATGAGAATTCCGGGCCTTGGCGGTGAGGTGCTGAGTAAAGCGGGAGGAACCCCCGTGACCATCCCGGGTGGAGAAATATTTACGTCGCTACAATCTGGCGCGTTGGATGCCACCGAGTGGGTTGGCCCTTACAATGATTTAGCCTTCGGCTTGTATAAAGTCGCCAAATACTATTATTACCCCGGTTGGCATGAACCCGGTACCACTTTGGAATGTTTCATCAACAAAAAAGCCTTTAATAAGCTGCCGAATGACCTGCGAACAATCGTATTGACAGCGTGCAAGGCAGCCAATCTTGATATGCTTTCGGAATTTACCGCGCGCAATAATCAAGCATTGGAAACATTGGTTGTCAAACACAAAGTTCAACTCAAACAACTTCCGGACCCAGTGCTCAAGTCACTCAGAAGCATTTCGGAAGAGGTCGTTAACGATTTGGCCGCTAAAGATCCCATGTCCAAAAAGGTTTACGAATCCTTTAGTAAATTTCGGAATCAGATCTTGAATTGGGAAAAAGTTTCCGAACAGGCGTTTATGCGGGCAAGGACTTTGTGATGAGCTGTTTACGTTCGTTGATTTTTACAATTACGCTCATTGCCTTAAAGCATGAATTTAGTGTAAGGAAAAATTGAGTCGGTCGATTCATTCATTATCGAAATAGATATGAGTGTAAAATAATGGGTCCTAGTATTTGGTGATTATTATTGGTTACTCGTCAGTCACGAGTTCTATCCGATTTGACGTAACTATTCAGGCCCTGAATTCATTTTTTCGATGTGTCACCTCGACCAACGGAAGAAAGTCTTATCACCCATTGATAGCTCTGCGCTTTAAGATTGCCCACTGGTGTTCATAAAAGATGAGTAGTGTAGAAAATAGAAATCGATAATTACGACTAGACATTTGCTAAAAAAACACGGATCCTTCTTTTCTTTGTAGAAGTACAGATGGAAGGAGGAGACCCCGTGCAACAGTATATTTCTCAGAGTTTAGAAAGCTTTCAAAGCGTTTTTTCCAGATCGAGTACTTGGTTGTTGTTCTGCGCCATTGTGATTGGATTTATGGGGGCAGGAGAAATGATCGGCGTGACGTCGTTGTGTCGTTTCTGGCTATTAGATGAACTTGGTTATTACCGCTTGCTCCGTTTTTTTAGATCCAAAGCGTATGTCTATGGGGCGTTGCTCGATGCTTGGCAAGATTTTGTGAATCGCCAAGGAAAATCCGTTGAAGTAGCTGGACGAGCGATACTTCTGGGTGACCATACCGCGGTGATCAAAGATGGACGCAAGATGCCCGGCGTGGTATCGATGCACGAGTCATCGGAGACGCAAACGAAACCCGGCTATTTTCGGGCCCAATGTTGGGGCAGCATTGGCATCTTGATCGGGTCGTTATCCGCTTGTTTTTGTTGTCCTTTGCAGCTTCAAATTCATCATGGATGGGCTCATTTAGGGTTGAACGACGAGCGCGATAATCCATGTCGGATCAAGCTCACCGACCGCTTGGTGGCCATGGCGATTCATTTTGCGGTGACGAATCACTGTCTGTGTTATTTGGTGTTGGATGCCTTTTTTTCAACCGGGGGCGTATTTCGAGCTTGCCACTATTATTCAATCCAGCATCAGGCGCGGTGGGTTGAGGTGCTGGTCAAAGCCAAGAATAGCTATGTGGGTTATTTCCCCGCGCCACCGAAACCCGCCTCTCGACCCGGACCTCAGCCGCTCTATGGCGAGAAAGTGTGTTTAAGAGAATGCTTCGACCACCTTCATTTGTTTGAGACGGTGACCTGTCAAGTCTACGGTAAAACCGAATCCATCCGGGTTATGACGCTTACACTGTTATGGCGGCCCATCGCTGATCAGGTGTTATTTATTCTCGCCGTCACCTCAAAAGGCCCAATGGTTCTAATGAGTTCCGATTTAACGCTGTCAGCCATTGATGCCGTTGAACTGTATTGTGCTAGAACCCGCATTGAAATCATGTTCGCGATGTTAAAGCATGTGATCGGCGCCTTTAAATTTCGTTTTTGGACTAAAAAATTGCCAAAACATTCTAGACGCCCCTTTTCCAATCGTCTTCTCAAAGCCCCACAGCCCCAGGATATTCATACCGTTCAAGCGTGCTGGCGAGCCTATGAAATCTTCGTGCTCTGTGCCTCCATTGCCTTGGGGTTAATGCAATTGATTGCGCTCCAGTATCAAGATACGATTTGGTCTGAGCACTCGCTTTATCTTCGCACTCAATCGCGTGATTTGCCATCGGAGAAAACCGTCAAGCAAATTTTAGCGCCATTGTTCCTCAAACAATTCTTTCGACTTGAGGAAAATGGCATGATTCAACAGATCCGTGCCCGCTTGATGGCTGTTTCCGATGAAATAGATGACGATTAAACTGAATGAGGCGTTCTATGCTCTAATTCTCTGCGATCTTCAAAATTTTTCATCAAACATACTACGATGGAGAGGGTAGTTTTGCCCCGCTTTTCTCGCTGTTAACTCACGACTGCCGAGATTGGTTATTGAAATCACCCGGACTCGGCCTTTTCACCGGTGAGGCGGGCGTTGGCAAAACCGCAGTCCTTCGGCACTTAACCCAATCCCTCAACCCACATCAATATCAGGTGATCTATACCGCCGAAACCGATTTCGGTCGCTTCGACCTGTATCGTAACCTGGCCTTAGAACTCAAACTCGAACCCGCTTTCCGAAGAGCCCAACTGTGGCGCGACATCAAAGCGCGTATCACCGAACTCGTCGACCACAAAAACGTCTTGCCCCTTTGGATTATCGACGAAGCCCAAAATCTGCCCGTGAGTTCTTTCGCGACTTTCCCGCTTTCCTCAACTTCGCCTTCGATTCGAGAGACCTGATGACCGTTTGGTTGGTCGGTCAACCTCAACTGACTCATACCTTGAGCTTGACCCTCTACGCCGCGCTTGCCAGCCGTATCCAGGTCCGACTCGAACAACTCCCCATCAGCGATCGTACGCGCTTCAACGAAATGATCAAGCACAGCTTTAAAACCATCGGGTGTCATCAAACCTTGCTTTCCGATACCGGACTGGAAATCTTGCACCAGGCGTCCCAGGGCAAACCCCGGCAAGCCGGACAAATCCTTAAAACCGCCATGCAATTGGCCGTCCCTAAAGGTCTCAATCATCTACCCGATGAACTGCTACAACACGCCATTGAGGTGCTCCGATGAAAGATGATCGATTCAATCGTCTGTTTCCGCCCGATCTCTCGGTGGAAACCGTCGATATCTTGTTCGAGTTTCTCCACCAACTGACCGACAGTTTCGATGAGATCTACGCCGACCAGATTCAACGTCTCATGATCCGAGAGTCGTTCAAACCCCCAGAACCCTGGGAATCCCCAGACGAGTTTGAGGGTTCATTCGACGGCGACGTTCCCTTCTAAACCAGCATTTCAGTCTCGCGCTCTTTGAGGTTTATGTTCCTCCTCATTCAGCGCGGGATCCCCTCGTTTGTATCACCTTAAACAGGTTGACATTATTTCCCAGTATTATCGTGGAACGTAACACCACCGTATAGTTTCATTTCCACCACCTCTTTGTTGATTTTTGGCAACGCCAGTGTACGCCGCTGACGTCGCCAGGGGGAGGCAGGCTAGATGATTATCAAGTCTTTGTTTTAATGTTTAAATTAGCTCGGGAATAGCATTGGTCAAATATATAGACTAAAACAAAGACTTGACCCCTTTTTCCTTTTTCAGGGGCAATCTGAACAGTTACGACATCGTGCTGAATCGTTACTTTTGATTAATGATTGGAGTGAGCGATTGATGTCGCACAATGATCTCGTTTTAACTCACATCCTAAACACCCCAAATCGACTCTCTTCAACCGGCGCATTCATCGCCGCGGACAAACTCAAACCCAAAATCAGCCGAGTATCTGCTGGGTCAATAATCCCATCATCCCAAAGCCGCGCACTGGCATAATAAGGGTGGCCCTGGGCTTCATATTGCTTAAGAATAGGTTTCTTAACGCTATCCTCTTCTTTTTTCGTCCACCGACCTCCATTTACTTCCATTCGATCCTTGTGAATTTGCGCCATAACGCTGGCCGCCATTTCTCCACCCATGATTGATATCCGGGCATTGGGCCATGCCCAAAGAAACCTTGGTGCGTAAGCCCGGCCGCACATGGCGTAATTGCCGGCCCCGAAGCTGCCGCCGATGATTATGGTAATTTTGGGTACTTTGGCGCACGCGACCGCCATAACCATTTTAGCGCCATGCTTGGCTATGCCACCGGCTTCGACCCGGCTGCCGACCATAAAACCGGTAATATTCTGGAGAAAAATAATCGGTATCCCGCGTTGGCAGCACAGTTGGATAAAATGCGTCGCCTTCACCGCCGCTTCTGAAAACAACACGCCATTATTGCCGATAATGCCGACGGAACCCCCGAAGATGCGGGCAAAACCGCAGACCAGCGTAGTTCCATACAGGGCTTTGAATTCATCGAATTCGCTGGCGTCGACGATACGGGCAATCACTTCGCGGACATCGTAGAGGTGACGAAAGTCTACTGGAACGATCCCGTAGATATCTTCTGGCGGATAAATTGGATCATCAAACTCATTGACGGTGGGAGATGTGCCGTGTTGAGTTTGACTCAAATTGGAGACGATACGCCTTGCTTTCGCTAATGCTTGTTTATCATTATCGGCAACGTGGTCGACAACGCCGGAATGCCTTGCATGCACCTCGGCGCCGCCGAGTTCTTCAGCACTGACCCGTTCCCCTGTCGCTGCTTGCACCAACGGCGGGCCCGCCAAAAAGATCGTACCTTGATGTTTGACGATAATGCTTTCATCGCTCATTGCCGGAACATAAGCTCCTCCCGCAGTACACGATCCCAGGACCACGGCGATTTGAGGAATGCCTTTTGCCGACATATTGGCTTGATTGAAAAAAATCCGGCCAAAATGGTCCCGGTCTGGGAATACTTCCGCCTGTTTGGGTAAATACGCCCCGCCGGAATCGACCAGGTACACACAGGGCAATCGGTTAAGTTCCGCGATTTCTTGTGCCCGCAAATGTTTTTTTACGGTCAGCGGGTAATAGGCGCCGCCTTTAACCGTTGCGTCGTTGGCAATAACCACGCATTGGGTATCGGCAATTCGTCCGATACCGGTAATGATGCCGGCAGCCGGGGTGGCATCATCGTATAGTTGGTAGCCGGCAAATTGCGAGAATTCAAGAAAGGGTGAATCGGTATCAAGCAGCAGTGAGATTCGGTTTCTAACTAGGAGTTTGCCCCGCGTGCTATGCTTTTTTTTCGCCAGAGCATTTCCACCTTCCATGATTTTATCCAACTTAACCCGCCAATCATTGACCAGACTGTGCATGGCATCCCTATTATTTTTGGATGATGTAGTTTCGGTATCGATTACCGTTTCGATCACGTTCATCGTTCGATCATTAAAGCGGTTGCTTCGCCTCCCCCTATACAAAGGGATGCAATTCCGCGTTTTAAATCATATTTCTCCAAAGCGGACAGCAAAGTGACGATGATACGCGCGCCTGAAGCGCCGATGGGATGGCCCAATGCGCAGGCCCCGCCGTGCACGTTGAGTTTTTCAAGGGGTATATCCAGCTCTTTCATGACTGCCAGGGGAACCGCGGCAAAAGCTTCATTAATTTCAAACAGATCGATATCGGAAGTTCCCAATTGCAAATTATTTAGAGTTTTCTGTATCGCATAAATTGGCGCCGTCGTAAACCAAGCGGGTTCTTGAGCATGGGTATGATGGTCGACCACTCTTGCCAGTGGGGTTATAGCACACCGTTCCGCCTCGGATTTGGCCATTAACACTACAGCCGCCGCACCATCGGAAATACTGCTTGAATTGGCTGCCGTGATCGTCCCATTTTGCTTAAAGACAGGCTTAAGAGCAGTGATTTTGCTAACATTGGCCATTCGGGGTTGTTCATCCTGAGATACGTTGATTTCCTTAGCGCCGGATCTAAACGATACGGGTACGATTTCTCTCTCAAACCAACCCTTTTTCATCGCGGTTTGGGCGCGTATTAATGATTATTTGGCAAAATCATCCTGTTCCTCGCGGCTCAGCGAGTATTTTTCAACACAATCTTCCGCATAGCAGCCCATTAATCGCTTTTCTTCAGGGCCCTCCAAACCATCGACAAACATATGGTCGAATACCTGAGCGTGGCCGATATGGAGCCCGTCGCGGACTTTAGGCAGTAGATACGGAGCATTACTCATGCTTTCCATGCCTCCGGCCACGATAACTTTGGCGTTTCCGGCTTTGATCAGGTCAGCTCCAAGCATAATCGCTTTCATACCCGAACCGCACATCTTGTTTATGGTTGTGCATCCGACCGAAATCGGCAATCCCGCCGCAAGCGCCGCCTGTCTGGCGGGCGCCTGACCAAGACCCGCCGTCAGAACGCATCCCATCAGAACTTCATCAACAAGCCGCGTTTCCACACCAGCCCGAGTCAACGCTGCTTTTATGACAACCGTTCCAAGCTCGGTTGCATTAAGACACTGTAATTCGCCCTGAAAGTTTCCCATTGGGGTACGTGCATAACCCACGATAACCACGAAATTATGTTGTTCAGACATGGACATTCCTTGTTTGATTTAACCACTTAAGTCTTAATTTCGACCTCATCATATTCAGCCAAGTTCAAGTTATCATCGTTGTATGGAGCTGATTAAACAGGGAACTGACGACAAAATTAGAAATCCAATGGAGATAACCGCGTGCTAAACGAATTTTCTATTTAAGGCCTTAATGATGGAGGTACACCCATGGGTGAATCCGCCCCAATCAAAAATGCCGTAACCGGTCAGGCAGCCGAAAAGGCAGCTAGGTTACGTTTTATTACCGCCACCAGCCTTTTTGATGGCCATGATGCGGCCATCAACATTATGCGCCGTATATTGCAAAGTCAGGGCGCTGAGGTCATCCATCTGGGACATAACCGAACGGTTAAGGAGATCGTCACCGCGGCCATACAAGAGGATGCCGACGGCATTGCCGTCAGTTCTTATCAGGGCGGCCACATGGAGAATTATAAATTTTTGGTCGATCAGCTGAAAGCACATCAAGCGGCGTCGATTAAAGTCTTCGGCGGTGGCGGTGGAGTCATTCAGCCAGACGAAATTCAGGAACTGCAACAATATGGTGTGATCCGTATTTACTCCCCGGAAGATGGCCAGCGCATGGGTTTGCCCGGAATGATCGCGGATTTAATGCGGCTTTGCGGTGAAAAACGAAAGCGGGATTCTATCGATAGTACCGACGAACTGGCGATGGACGATTGGCGAATCCTGGCTCGAATCCTCACCCGGATTGAGTGCGGCGCATTGCCAATCCGCATGCGTCAAAAACTAAACGGCCGGGCACGTACCACCAAGGACAAGGTTCCTATTCTTGGTATCACGGGCCCTGGCGGAGCCGGTAAATCATCCTTAACCGACGAACTAATACGGCGGTTTCGAATCGATTTTCAGGATGCTCTAAAAATAGCCATCATCGCAATTGACCCATCAAGAATAAAAACTGGCGGCGCTTTATTGGGCGATAGGATACGGATGAATGCCATTGATTCGCCGAATATATTCATGCGCTCCATGGCAACCCGGGAAGCCTTAACCGAAATTCCGGTGGCGCTTGCCGATGCCATTGATGCCATGGTTGCTTATGACTTTGATTTGGTTATCGTCGAAACACCCGGTATCGGCCAAGGAGACGCCGGGATCGTTCCTCTGGTTGATCTCTCGCTTTACGTGATGACATCGGAGTTCGGCGCGGCAACCCAACTGGAAAAAGTCAGTATGCTGGACTTCGCGGATTTGGTTGCGATCAACAAATTTGATCGCAAGGGCAGTCAGGACGCTTTGCGCAACGTGCAAAAACAAATGCAACGAAACCGCGAAGCGTTCTCCGTGGTTCCCGGAAAAATGCCGGTTTATGGCGCTATTGCGTCACACATGAGTGATGATGGTACTATGGCGCTGTATCAAGCGCTCAGAACCAAACTCGTGGAAAAGGGGCTGCGGCGGCAACTTCACATGTTTCCTCCCGTGTACCGAAATGCATCAATAGACAAACAAGCCATCATACCGGTGAGTAGACAAGGTTATCTGGCGGAGACCGCGGAAACTGTCAGAGCATACCGTGAACACGTCGAAGTCAACAGCCGATCCGCGCGCGAGTTACAGCAGTTCATCGCAACTCAGTATAAACTTAAAGGCAGTACAAACAAAATACTGGATGCCTTAATCACGAAAACACAACAAAAAATCGATGACCGGTGTGAACGCTTATTGCAACAATGGTTCGTGAATGCCGAACGTTATGACACGGATACCCTCGGAACGGAATACCGAGGCCAGTCTCGCCAGGTCCCTTTAACCTACACGTCTCCATCCGGGCTGAAAATCCCCAAAGTTGCGCTGCCAGGGTATCATGACCACGGCGATCTGCTCAAATGGCTGATGCTGGAAAACCTGCCTGGGTTTTTCCCTATACAGCCGGTGTCTTCCCTTTCAAGCGCATCGACGAGAGCCCCACCCGCATGTTTGCCGGTGAAGGTGACCCTTATCGAACCAATCGCCGGTTTAAATATCTGGTAAGCCATTCGGAGACTAACCGTTTATCGACCGCTTTCGATTCCGTTACTTTATACGGATGTGACCCCGATGAGCAACCCGATATTTATGGAAAAATCGGCAATTCCGGTGTTTCGGTCGCCACACTGGACGACATGAAAGCTTTATATGACGGTTTTGATTTGTGCGATCCGAAAACTTCGGTTTCGATGACGATCAATGGTCCCGCGCCAGCGATTCTGGCCATGTTTTTTAATACCGCAATGGATCAGCGGGTCGATGGCTTTGAAGCGGAGAATAAGCGGCCTCCCGATAACCAGGAATACGAAACGATCAAATTGGAGGTTTTGAGAGTCGTCCGAGGAACCGTGCAGGCGGACATTCTGAAGGAAGATCAGGGGCAAAACACCTGTATTTTCTCAACCGAATTCAGCCTGAAAATGATGGGAGATATTCAAGAGTATTTTATCCAACATCAAATACGGCATTTTTATTCGGTTTCGGTATCCGGCTATCATATCGCCGAAGCTGTCGCGAATCCTATTACCCAACTGGCGTTTACTCTGGCAAATGGATTGACTTACGTCGAAGCTTTCTTGGCCAGGGGAATGGATATCGATGATTTCGCCCACAGGTTGTCGTTTTTTTTCTCCAATGGCATGGACCCGGAATACACGGTGATCGGTCGTGTGGCGCGGCGCATATGGGCCGTAACATTGCGTGAACGGTACGGAGCCAAAGAGCAAAGTCAAAAGCTTAAATATCACATTAAAACCTCCGGACGCTCACTGCATGCCGAGGCGATTGATTTTAACGAAATCCGCACGACCTTGCAGGCCTTGATCGCGATCTACGATAACTGCAACAGTCTGCATACCAACGCCAAGGGTGAAGCGCTGACCACTCCCACCGAGGCGACCGTGCGCAATGCCATGGCCATCCAGATGATCATCAATAAGGAATGGGGTTTGGCCAAAAATGAAAACCCGAACCAGGGATCTTTTATGATTGAACGGCTGACCGATCTGGTCGAAGAAGCCGTGTTGATGGAATTCGAACGTCTTTCCGAACGGGGCGGTGTTCTGGGCGCGATGGAAACCGGCTATCAACGGAGTAAAATTCAGGAAGAAAGCATGAGCTACGAAGCCAGTAAACACGACGGTAGTTTGCCTATTGTCGGCGTTAACGTCTCCCAATCCGCTAGCGACCATGACGCCAACATTGTTGATCTGGCACGGTCAACTGACCGGGAAAAGCGCGGTCAAATCCAAAGACTGAGAACTTTCAAAAAACGCCACAAGGCACAATCCAAATTCGCGTTGGATCAGCTGAAACTTACAGTCCTACGCAATGAAAATGTTTTTGCCGAGTTGATGGATGCAGTCCGCGTGTGTTCCCTGGGTCAAATTACCAATGCCTTGTTTGAAGTCGTCGGAAAATACCGGAGGAATATGTAAGTCACTGGTCATTGTCGGGTTACGCTCTATCGAGCTCACTCAGCCTAATGAATACAGAAAATCATGCAAATCTCCAAACATACTTTTTTGATAACGGGCGCAGGTTCAGGGCTTGGCAAAGCCACAAGCTTTCAATTAGCTGAACAAGGCGCCAATATCATAATTGCCGATGTCAACGTCGAAGCAGGTGAAAAACTCGCTAGTCACCTGAAGAACCAGTCTTCATTCATATATACCGATGTGAATGATTTGGCCAGTATTGAAAACGCTTTGCTCAAATCGATTGAGTGTTTTGGAGAACTACACGGCTTGATTAACTGTGCGGGAATCCTTGTGGCGGAACGGATGATTAAAAAAGACGGTAGCCTTTTTAATCCGGAATTTTTTCGCCAATGTTTGGCGGTTAACCTTACTGGAACCTTCAACATGATTCGGCAGTCAGGCCCGTCATGGCAAAAAACCAGCCGAACGCCGATGGAGAACGTGGCGTCATCGTCAATACGGCGTCCATCGCGGCGTTCGAAGGCCAAGTCGGTCAGGGCCGCCTATGCCGCATCGAAAGCCGGCGTCATCGGTATGACATTACCCATAGCGCGTGAACTTAGTACCTTAGGCATCAGGGTCATGACAATCGCGCCGGGTGTTTTTGCGACACCCTTATTTACTGATATCAGCCAAGCAAAACTTAATCAGCTTGAACAACAAATCCCATTCCCTTCTCGATTGGGCAAGCCTTCCGAATTCGCCTTGCTGGTACAGCATATCATCGAAAACCCGATGCTGAACGGCGAAGTTATCCGTTTGGATGGGGCCTTGCGACTGTCTTGAATAGGATAATGATTTGCCATCACGAAAACTGGAACTGAGAATACTGTGAAAAAATCAGACTACGCACGCTTTAAACATACATTTGAAGCGGCGCATGGACAACAAATCCCTTCGCCCTTCTCGACCCTGTTATCTGGCCGGGTGGACTATGCGTTGGTTTTGGAGTGTCTCGACAACTGGAAAGAGCAGTTAATCCAGGATGATCCTTTGCTAAAAGATATCCACCACTGGCTGATCTCCGAAGTTGACCCGGAAGAAATTGAGAATAATCAACAAATTCCGGACTCTTATCTGCAAGGGCTGCGTGTACTGGGCTGCATGCGCGCGCGAATTCCTGAAGAATATGGCGGCCTGGGAATTTCCCAATGCGGATATTCACGTCTACTGGAAAAAGTCGGAAGCCGGAGTGAGGTTTTAGCACTGGTTGTCTCGGTTCAGCAATTAGGCGTTGCGCAGGGCCTGCTTTCATTAAAAAAACTGGAGCGGAAGCAACCAGAGGGAAATACACAAGGCGAAGCATTGCGTCGTAAATATCTCAAGAAACTGGCCGAAGATGCGATTGGCGCATTCTGTCTGACCACTCCCGAGTCGGGATCCGACCCAAGCCGCCTGCAAACAACCGCCACCGCTTCAGCGGATAGTTCTTTTTTTGTCTTGAACGGCAGCGAAAAAACAGGGGGGAAACTATACACGACGCTGGGCACGATTGCGGACATCTATGTCATGCTGGCTATTGTCCTTTATCCGGGGGAGGATATCACCCGAATCGACCCGCGTAAACGCATCACCGCTTTCCTTGTGGATCGTGATTATTCGGGAATTAGCATTACACCGTTACAGTTTTGTGGATGGCGAGGTCTTCCCAATGCCGCAATCAGGTTGGATAACGTTCGCGTCCCGAAACAAAATATGGTCGGTGAGATTGGGGATGGACTCAAGATTGCCCTAATGAATCTGGGGTCCGGCCGCATAAACATTTCCTCAATTTCCTTGGGGATGATGAAACAACTGGGACGCATCGCACGCTGGTGGGGTGTGGAACGGGTACAAGGTGGAAAACCTATCGGTGAACACGCTCTCAATACCGATCAACTCGTCAATATGAACGCTTCCATTTACGCAACGGAATCCTTTCTACATTTTGTCTCAGCGCTGGCCGACAAGCCGGAAAGCGATATTCGCCTTGAAGCCGCCATGCTTAAATTATTCGCCTCCCACAATCTGGTCGATATTGCCGATGAAACCCTGCAACTACGAGGCGGCCGTGGTTATGAAACCTTTGCGTCACAATGTCTGCGCGGGGATACCGCGGTTGCGGTGGAGCGTTTATTTCGAGCCGCACGGATGATGAAAATCGGCGAAGGGGGGTCGAACATACTGCAACTCTATGTCATGCGTTGCTTGCTGGATGATTTTCTTAAGGATTATAAGAAATTTTCCACAAAAGAATTATCCTCCTGGCGAAAAATGATCAACTTTATAAGCATCGGCGGGCATTATGCGAAACGCTATATGTTCACTCAATCGTTCCAAAAAATATCCATGCCGGTGCTACTACGCTGGCATATGCGCTTTGTCAATAAGGGGAACAGACGTTTTGTCCGACTTTTATTGCACAAGATCGCGGAAGAATATCTGATTTATTATCTACGCCGAATCACCAATATTTTTGATGGCGGGTCTTCAAAATCCATCCCCAAACCGGATGAGACCTTAGAGCAAAATCAGGTGCTGCTTGGACATTGCGCCCAAATCGCCGTGCTATTGTCGACGATGGTGGTGACCTGCCTGCGTGCCGCCAGGGATAACGACCCAATCGGAATCGAGCTGGCCGATGAGTTTTGTACCCGGATGCGCGAAACCATTGGGATTCATTTTATAAAAATCGGCAACCATTCCAGAAAGCGGCAGAAAATAATAGGAGACCGTGGAACGAAAATTATGGCAGGCGATCATGCCGCCGCCGTAGAAAAAGACATAGTACGGATGGATTTACCTAATGTTAGAGATTAATCGCCAAGTTGGGCTTGCCCGCATTTCTCACAACTTTCGTAGCGAGGGACCACAAGGGTGCGTGGTGACAAGGCGCGCGAAGGTTTGGGCGCGGAAGCATACTTGCAGTATGTTGAGCACCCAAATCGAGTGCAACGTAGGCAACGCGCGGCATTGTGGTTCCGCAGTAGAAAGCTTGTGAGAAATGCGGGCTAAATCCCGGAGATTATCGCCCAAGCTAAACCGCCCGCCAATCTGGAGGCCATCTATACAGGTTGATAATGATAGAATAAGCGACATCATCAGACGGATGCTTATATCATGTTGATGTCTTTACAAGGGCGTTATCAGTTAGTCGGGCGTTTGCGCCAAATTCTGCGCGTACTGGCGCAGCATGGTTTTTATCACATCCTCAAACGCCTTTCCCTGCATCGTCGATTGACGCCCCTTGAGCGGCTGCGTTATCACCGTCTTCACGAACAGGAGGACCATGCCACTGCAATTCATTTGCGTGAAGCCTGTGAAGAACTGGGACCGTCCTTTATCGAGTTTGGTCAATTGCTGAGCATGCGGCGTGATTTGATCCCCGATCCCTTTGCCACGGAGTTGGGTCGACTGCTAAACCAGACCCGCCCGGTACCGTGGGCAGAAATCCAGCGGGTGTTACCGGAAGAATTTATCAATGATGACTCTCCTTTTAAAACCATAGACCGCCAGCCCCTGGCTTCGGCCAGTATTGCTCAGATCTATCGAGGCACATTGAGGGTGAACGGTTTCGAAGTGGTACTCAAAATTCAGCGTCCGGGGATTGAGAAGCTGATTGCCTCGGATTTGGCGGTCCTCCGAATGCTCGCCCGCTTGGCGGAAAAATATCTGCCGGAAAGCCGTCCTTTGAATCCTGTCGAAATGGTAGAGGAATTTGCTGTCTCCGTCGATCAGGAGTTGGATTTCATTCTTGAGGCAACCCATTTGGATCGATTTTCCCGCTTTTTTGTAGAAGATCAGCAGATACGAGCGCCAAAGGTCTACTGGGAACTTACTACGCCCAAAGTTCTGGTCATGGAACACATTAAAGGCATTCCAATCGACGATATGGATGAGCTACGCAAGGCTGATATCAATTTACCAGAGGTAGCAAATCGTCTGCTGCATGCATTTCTCAAAAAGATTTTTCAATATGGCTTTTTTCATGCCGACCCGCATCCCGGGAATTTCCTTGTCTTGCCCGGCAACGTTATTGTATTCATCGATTTTGGACTAACCGGATTCGTTTCCGACAATGAACGCGCAGTTTTGGTCGAATTGTTCGGGGCTACTTTGAAGGAGGACTATGACCACGTTGCGAAACTCTGGATGGGCATTGCACGGGCCAGTACAGAGGCCAACCCTTATGCCTTTCAAAAGGGATTGAAAAAGATCCTGTGGAAACATATGAACCAACCCCATCACCGAATCCAAATTGGGGAAATGTTTTTACAAATGGTGCAAAATGGCGCCAAAAATGGATTCAAACTGCCAGCAGAACTCTTTCTTTTGTTTCGCACGCTTGCGGGGATTGAATCACTGATTCATTTGTTGGATCCAAACATCAATGTTGTGGAATGCTGTCGTGAATTCGGCAAGCAACAGGACACCGCCGCTCGCGAACCGCTCCGATTGGCCCAGGCCACGAAGGATGAAATGCAGCAGATGGCGGGAACCTTCTGGAGGCTTCCGGGACGGGTAGATGACCTTTTAAACAAGCTGGTGGAAGATCGTCTTTCCATCGATTTTGTCCATCACGGACTTGAATTTCTGGAGGAGGAACTGGATCGCTCCAGCAACCGTATCGTTGTCGGACTGATTATTGCCTCTTTGATTATCGGTTCAAGTCTGATTATTTTGGCGGGAACGGGCCCTACCGTGTGGGAATTACCTCTGTATGGTTTGATCGTTTTTGGGATTGCTTGTATCTTGGGGATGATTATTGTCGTACGGGTGCTCTATTCACGCCGTTATTGAAAGGTTTTTTCCTGTAACAATTCAGTTCACCCCTGATCTGTTTTATCGCTTCTCAACTATTGAGCCTATCTCCCAACAATAAGTCGCAGGTTTCCATCGGATAACCTTGAATGAGTTGGTACTCTAATTCAGTGCGAAGGCTATTCGGAAAAACAAGCGTTACCACCACAATATTCCACATCTGTTGCCCCCTGCCCCCGAATCGGGCCAAGCTAACCCATAGTTTATTCGCTATGCCTGATTTGTCAGACATTCCCTTTTTACGTCCCGGGTTCCGATTTTCCAACGCCTCTAACCCATTTTTCACTGTAAACGTCGGTATTCAACCACGTTAGACAGGGAACTTTAGTGTTTATTTAATGTCTCCATAGTAATAACAACACATTTGCACGAGTGAGGAATGATTCAAAAGGTTGGAGTGGTCATTACACGCAGTCTGTTGCCGGGTTCGGTAAATTCAGCCGCACGGCTAAGATAGCTCTAATCCTTCCTGTGTAAGGAGGGAGCTAAGTGCACGACTGCATGGCTGCTCTGTGTTTGTGATCTCTATCCCGCACCCCATTGGGTTTCGTAGCTAGGGGTCGTGAGGGCGTATGGATACGAGGCGCGCGGGAAAGGCGCGAAGGCGTACTTGGACAGTACGTCGAGCATATTTTTCAAGCGCAATGCAGCAGGCATGCGGCTATCGTGGCTCCGAGGTAGAAAGCTGGTGAGAAATGTGGGCTAGTAAAAATAAAGTAGATTAACCATGACTAGTATTGTTGGATTTAACGTTACGATCAACACCATGTGTAGCGCAGGGACCAAGGAATGTCACTTGGCTTATACCTACAACGTCCATTGGGATGAAGACGTAGCGGCGAATAGTGACGAGTTTACCGTCAGATCCCTGCTATGGGGAGGGCGTAGTTTCAATCACAGCCACATATATGCTGATCTAAAGAACGATGTTCATAAAATCTCTCGAGGCACCCCAATGCCAATGACCAGAAAAATTGCCGTCAACTGTGATCATTTAGATCGTTTCTGGGGCGATAATATCCTTATGAAACTGGAGTTCACTCCTGATTCAGGCGAGGATATTAAATATGAGGCGCTTTCGTCGACCAATATGGAAGAGGAGATAGCGACTCCGGCTATGGTGCCAAAAGAGGAGGCAGCCGCATAAGCGGCTAACTAGTCCGATTATAGAAAGTAGTTACGAGTATTAAATCAAAAGGTCAGGTCTTGTTAATTAATTGACAAGTGCTTTTTTAAAATACCTAATATATAGTGCAGTAGTGCTTTAAGAGCAAAAAGCAAGATCTGACCTTAGGTGTCTGGAAAAATTAAACTATCGGAATTGCGCTGGATATGGCTTCTTATTCAACGTTTGCCCCATGCTTTATAAGGGGGTGCAATGTAGCCTCATGCAGCAAAACCATGCTTTCGGGCAACATCCTGTTGCAGCGTTCTAAATAAACTAATATCTTTCGGGTGCTCTAACTGGGTGCTCAACCAAAGACTTGCTGACTCAATACCATATGCGGCCAGCCACCGATAATAATCATGAGCTATTCTCTTAATCCTTGCATCACTTATGAGGGCACTGTCCTCAGCCGTGTTTGTGTTTGTTTTTGCTGCTGTAGCATCATTTAATGTCCCACTGCGTCCGTATACGACAGGTGTTCAAACTGGCGAAAGGTTTCCGTTATCCGTTCAACGGCCCAGTCAATTTGCTGTTTGGTAATAATAAGTGGCGGCGCAAAACGGATCACGGTCTCATGGGTTTCCCTAGTCAGTATCCCGTTACGGGCTAGTGCTTCGCAGAAAGTCCTGCCTGATATTTGTCCCGTATGAATTTCTATTCCCGTCAGTAACCCTTTGCCTCGAATGGACTTGATGAGAGGGCTTCTGATTTGGTCCAGTCTCTCCAGGAAATATCTCCCCATCGCTGCGGCATTTTGCACCAAACCTTCCTCCACCAACATATTGAGAGCTTCTAGTCCCACCGCTGCGGCGAGCGGGCTTCCGCCAAAAGTGCTGCCGTGGTCACCGGGTTTAAAGACCTCCATAACCTCATTTCGTGCCAGGAACATGGAGACCGGTAACAATCCGCCACCGAGGGCCTTACCCAGCATCAGGCCATCAGGTTGGACATCATCATGATGACTAGCCAGTATCCGGCCTGTGCGTCCGAGTCCGGTTTGTACTTCATCACATAAGAGCAACACATTGAGCGCGCGGCATATCTCGGCACAGCGACGGAGATATCCCATGGGGGGGCAATAATACCGCCTTCTCCCTGTACCGGTTCCACCAGGAAAGCAGCGGTGTTTGGTGTTATTGCCTGTTCCAGGGTTTGCGTATCGCCATAGGGAATACGAATAAAGCCCTTTGGAAATGGACCAAAGCCGCGTCGATATTGATCTTCCGAGGAGAAACCGATAATTGCGATGGTGCGGCCATGAAAGTTACCCTCACAGACTATGATCTCCGCCTCATTTTCTGAGATGCCTTTTACGGTATAAGCCCATTTTCGTGCGGCTTTTAGTGCGGTTTCTACTGCTTCGGCGCCGGTATTCATAGGCAACCCCATGTCCATGCCCATCAATTTGCAGGCGCCTGCAACAAATGGCCCCAGTTGATCGGTGTAAAAGGCGCGCGATACCACACCAAGCCGTGCCACCTGTTATCGCAGGGTTTTCACCAGGCGTGGATGACTATGGCCCAGGTTTACTGCCGAATAGGCGCTCATCATATCCAGATAACGATTGTCCCGGTCATCCCAAACATAAACGCCTTTGCCGTGCGTCAATACAACGGGGAGTGGCAAATAATTATGCGCGCAGTATTGTTGTTCCTGCTCGATAAAACGGTTCATAATGCTGAAATCTTCGACGGTGTTGAGGTATCATGCTTTAGTGGATAATTGGTTACCGTTGCTACCAACAAATCACAGATAAGTCTCGCTGTTCTTCCACCGCTATCCAGACGAGGGTTAAATTCCGCTATCTCATAACCAAGAAGCTTCCCGCCAGTTTCCAATCTCGCAATTGAGTCAATCAATTGTGTTGCGGGAATACCATCCGGGGCTGGTGTACCAACCGCCGGTGCATCATCTGAATGGATTGCATCAAGATCTATACTGATACCAAAACCCGCGGTACCGGATGTGGCAATATCTACCGCTTCATTTAGTGCAGCCTCAAGCCCATATTTATGTACTTCTTCCATCAGGATGAAACGAACACCAAGCTTGTTCAACAGGTTTATCTCTTCCTGTTCGTAGCTACGCCCCCCGATAAGACAAAGGTCTTGGGGTAACACCTTAGCTCCAGGTCGCAGCAGATCGATCAACGCCGGTGTTCCATATCCCAATAGAGCAGCAACCGGCATGCCATTCACACAGCCACTTGGACTGGTTTCCGCCATATGTGCATCTAGATGAGCATCAATCCAAATGAGCCCAAGCGGTCCTTTACCACTGATAGCTATACTAGCGCCGGTCCAGGTACCGATAGCACAGGAATGATCGCCACCGATGACCGCAAAGCGCCGCCCACGGTTGATTGTTTCCCTGACCCGCCCGGCTAGTTCCAGACAGAAGGTTTCAATAGTCGCTACGGGATTTTCAGGGTTATGTTGGTTCGGTCGGGGAATTTCATTCCAATATGTCTCGACGCCTTTGTTTAACATCAATAATTCAGGATGGTGTTGGCGCAGAATATTAGGTCCCTCCGAACAGTAGGGATCTTTGGCGCCCAGACCAAGCGCGGCGCCAATGAGAGTTACTCCATCTTCGGCTTGTTCAGATGGGAGTCGGTTGAGGGCATAATGATTTGTGTATCCATAAAACCCCGCGGCTCTTCGATTCAGCTTGGTGTTATTCATGGTTATGCTTCCTAGATAATTATTCAAATCACACTGAATAATTAGACACATCAACCTGATGATCATTCCCTCTTAGGCACCAACATGGTTGATTATTGTCTAATTTCTGACTGTAATTTTAAGGGTATTGGATGAGGTTGTATGGATATCGTAGAGCAACTTGGCGTCAGTGATACCAATCCCGGGGTCTGTATAGGGCCGGATGAATGGATCCAGACCCATGATGTGGGTTTACTAGAATCATTTTCACCTGCTTCTGGCGATCTGATCGCTACTGTGCGTGTATGTGGGATCAGTGACTATGAGACAGTTATTGAAAGAGCGACCACGGCATTCAAGGAATGGCGGATGGCGCCCGCGCCGCGTCGGGGTGAACTCATCCGCCGTATTGCCCATATCTTGCGTGAAAAGAAGGACGCCCTGGGCAGCCTGGTAGCGATGGAGATGGGCAAGATCAAGGAAGAAGGTGACGGTGAGGTACAAGAAATGATCGACATTGCGGATTTTACCGTCGGTCAATCGCGCATGTTCTACGGAAAAACAATGCATTCTGAACGCCCTCGGCATCGGATGTACGAACAATGGCATCCGCTTGGGGTGGTCGGGGTGATTACCGCCTTTAACTTTCCGGTGGCGGTATGGGCCTGGAATGCCTTTATTGCGGCCGCTGCCGGCAACACAATTGTGTGGAAACCTTCTCCGAAAACTCCACTGTGTGCGATCGCCGTGCAACGTATCTGTAATCAGGCGATGGCGGAGATGGGTTGCAACGGTATCTTTTGCCTGTTCGTCGATAAGGGGACGGGGCTTGCGGAACGTTTTATTCGTGACCGGCGAGTATCGCTGATTTCATTTACCGGATCCAGTGTAATAGGCCGACACGTCGGCGAGATCGTCGCTACTCGCCTGGGGCGAAGTCTGCTGGAACTCTCCGGGAATAATCCGATTATCGTGGACCTGACAGCTGACCTGAATATCGCTGTTCCATCAATTGTTTTTGGCGCCATTGGCACCGCCAGCCAACGCTGCACCACTACTCGACGGCTTATAGTGCACGAATTGCGCTATGACGACTTGATTGAGCGCCTGCTCCATGCCTATCGTCAAGTACGTATCGGTGATCCACTGGATCGGGAAGTATTGATGGGGCCGTTAATCGACAAAACAGCATTGGAAAATTACCGTTTTGCGATTGACGAGATCCGCGAGTTGGGAGGTGAAATCCTGTATGGCGGCAGGATTGTGGATGGCCCCGGCTGCTTCGTGGAACCGACCATGGTTAGGGCGGAAAACCGCTGGCCGATTGTTCAGCGTGAGACTTTTGCACCAATACTTTATATCATGACCTTCAAGACACTGGATGAAGCAATTGCCCTACACAATGATGTGCCTCAGGGCTTGTCGTCGGCGCTGTTCACCAATGACCTGCTTCATGGCGAGCGCTATCTCTCGGCGCTTGGATCGGATTGTGGGATCGCCAATATCAATATAGGCACGTCAGGTGCGGAAATCGGGGGAGCCTTCGGTGGGGAGAAGGAGACCGGTGGTGGACGTGAAGCAGGATCTGATGCTTGGAAAGCCTACATGCGCCGCCAGACCAATACCATCAACTGGGGCCGCGAGCTGCCATTTGCCCAGGGCATCCACTTCGACTTTAACAGCTCGAGACAGGCTTAAGGCATCTTGCGAAGATTAAGTTTCCAGCCTTACCTTTACTAAGGCTTCGTCGTTTGTGTTGCACCTTCAGTTGATGTTCCTAAAAAATAGCCAATAGATAAAATATACCGTCGGAGGCTCGACAGAGAAGGGTCCACTTCTATTCGCTGTACCCACCAGGAACCAAAAACACAAAAATCCGAGAAATTATCATGTTTTGTTGAGCCGAGGTCATTTATAATCCCTTGAGGGCTGAAGCCCTGGAAGCGCTATCTGATACGAGTACCAATGTACCCTTCCAGATGCAACGATCAACGCAAATGAATTAAGAAATTAGGTTTTTTCAATAACATTCTCCCACCATGGCTAATCAAGTTACTAAAAAGCTTGTCGTTCACATAGGCGCGTTAATCAGTATCGTTGTCGTTTGCATTGCATTATGGGTGATGAATAAAACCCTTCATTCAATCAACATTAACGATATCATTGAACATCTACGAGAATTGTCGTTTTGGTCAATTTTTTTCGCGTTGATTTTGACAGCGGCGAGTTATTTTGTCGTTACGGGCTACGATGTGATCGCACTCGAGCATGTTGGACGAAAGGTTCCGTACCCTCGTGCGGCACTTTCGGCCTTTCTTGCATCGACATTTGGCAACAATATCGGATTTGCGGTGTTAACCGGTACTTCGATTCGTTATCGGACCTATTCACAGGTGGGTCTATCAGCGCTCGACATTGCCGGGGTAAGTTCTATGTGTGCATTGACGACGATTCTCGGGATGAGCACTATTTTCGGCATTAGTATGTTTCTCAAAACCGGAGACGTTGCCACCACTGGTATTCCTATTCCACCCCAGTTCATGCGGTTTGCCGGCGGATTGGTGCTCGCCGCTATCATTGGGTATTTGATATACACGTCGTACAAACCACTGACTCTTCACACCAAGAGTTGGTCGATACGCATGCCTTCGTCTCGCACCGCGCTGGCTCAAATCATCCTTGCGACCACCAACCTGAGCCTGGTCGCCAGCCTTATTTATTTCTTGTTACCCTCGGGTATCGAAACCGGCTATATCGCTTTCCTCAGCGTGTTCGCACTGGCTCTGATCGCTGGGAGCGCGAGTAATGTACCCGGCGGAATTGGCGTGTTTGAATCGGTCATTTTGATTGGACTTCCCGAAATTCCGACGGCCGCATTGCTCGGATCGATTTTAGTATTCCGGTGTGTTTATTATTTAACGCCCTTGGCGGTTGCCTCCATTTTGCTGGTCGTCCACGAAGGCGCCAAGCAGCAAGATAATATCGATAAAATACACGATTCAACCCTTAATTTACTGGACGAAGTCGGGCCTCAACTCATGTCGATGATCGTGCTTTTCGCCGGCATACTCCTGTTATTTTCGGGCTCGCTCCCAACCGGTTTCGATCGAGACCAATCATTGACTTATGTGCCCTTGCTGACCGTCGAGATTGCGCATTTGTTGGGGGCCGCGGCGGGTATCGGTTTACTGATCAATGCCCGTGGAATAGCCCGCCGTCTGGCAACCTCGTTTAATTTTGTGACCATCCTGTTGGTCACCGGTATCGTTACATCCTTATTTAAAGGATTTGGTTATCGAGAAGCGATCGTTCTCGGTTGTATACTCGCTCTGCTCTGGCGCACTAAGCCGGAATTTTACCGGCGTAACGCCTTATTCAATGAAGGATACCCGGTGGAATGGGTGTCGCTCTTATCGGTTGTATTAGCGGTGACTATCTGGCTGGGGCTATTCGCGTTCAAAGATATTCCCTATACCGCCGATTTATGGTGGACTTTCGATGCTAACTTGGATTTCGCCCGCTTTCTACGATCAATTTTTGTCGTATTACTAATCAGCGGTATTGTCACCTATATTAACCTAGTACGACCGGATCCACTACCGGCTTTACCTGAAGTGAATGTTTTGGATAAGGTGAGGCAAATTCTTAAATCTGAGGAGAATCCAAGAGCGAATCTTGTTTTTCTGGGTGATAAACGCTTGCGTTTCAGTCCATCTGGAAAGACCTTTCTGATGTACCAAGTGCACGGAAAAAGTTGGGTCGTCCTCGGGGACCCCGTGGGTCCCGTGGATGAACATGAAGAAATGATCGCGAGCTTTTGCAGCCTGTGTGATCGATACGGCGCATGGCCGGTGTTTTATCTTGTGGGTGCTGAAAACCTGTCCCTTTATGTCAAGCTTGGATTATCCGCCGACCCTATTGGCGACGATGCGATGTTGCCCTTAAAAGACTTTTCGCTTCAAGGTGTCCTGAAAACCGAACTTAACGAAGTTCACGCCCGTGTCAAAAAACAAGGCGCCACGCTGGAGATTATCGATGCGAAGGGGGTTTCAGCACTCGTTCCACAACTTCGAGAAGTCTCGAATGATTGGTTGGAAACAACGCATTCCGCTGAAACTGGGTTTGCAAAAGGCTTTTTCGATCCCTACTACGTGATCAATTTTCCGTGTGCCGTGGTGCGCGTTAAAAACAAAATTGTTGCTTTCGCGGTAATATGGTCAAGTCCAAACAAAGATCAGATGATTTTGGACTTGATGCGTTACCATCGTGATGCGCCCAAAAATATCATCGACTTCATGGTGATCGATCTCATACTCAAAGCGCGCGATCAAGGATATCGGTGGTTTAATCTCGGTACAGCGCCTATTTTAGGGTTCAAAAACCACCCTTTAGAACCGATCTGGAGTCGAGTCAGCGTACTGATGTATCAGCCGCACGGAACGCTAAAGGACGTGACAACCCTTCGCGATCAAGACGCCCGATTCAATCCCGAATGGCGGCCCATGTACATTGCAACGCCTGGAAGCCACAAGCTTCCCCATATCTTTGATGATATCGCCAGACTTATTTCGTCTCCAAAGACGAAGGTTGTGCGTGAAGATACTAAGGAGTTAGGGTGACTAAAGGATTATATAAGGGCGGTACCCGTTCTTTCGCTTCTTGATTTTATTAAGAACGCCATCGAAAGTGTTTTAATCAAGCAGTTTCTACCTCTGGTTCGTTCGCGGATGAGAATATCACGACCACGACCCCCGAAATGATCGTCAATACGCCGATAATTTTTTGGATACCAAAGTATTCTCCAAACACTAGAAATCCGAAGGAAAGGGTAAACACACTTTGGATGACCGCTAATAATGGCACGGTAATCGAGACGTTGCCGTGCGAGTAGGTGATTTGCATACAGATCCAGCCCACCACACCAAAAAAATCAGTATAAAGAAGGGCCACAAACTGAAAAAACGTAAATATTCGACCAACCCACTCCCAATAGAATTAGCGAGTTAGCTGTTTCTTGAACTGACGGCATAGCGGATAAAGCCATATATCCTTGATAGGAACACTCTGTTTTCCCGCCGTACCTAGTTTTCCACGCCCTTTGGTTTTCCCGACATAGGTCCAATTTGCCGCTTTGTAGCAAGCGCCGGTGAAACGCTCCGTATCGACAAAAGTCTCCAATAGAACCGGGCGAATGCCATATTGGTTCTCCCATTCATGAGGAAGCCGGCGCACCACCAAAGCCAAGATTTTTGATGCAAGATTTTTTGATTCCACCCAGGGCATGATCAGGAAACGAGCATTGTTAACGATCAACGGCAGGTTATTTTGGCGTTGATCGTGGCTCCAGCCGATAAACTGATCCCGAGGTGCCGTCTGCCAGGCTGCGGCGCCAAAGCCCAAAGCGGCGACAATCTGTTGGTCGATGGTGACGAAGTAGCGAAGTTGCGCGCCGGGTAGCGGCTTGTGCCCAAGGTAGTGGTAACGATGGATGTACTCATTCCACAAGCGGGAGTGGTCGCGATGCGCGACCAGACAGAACTGAACAGGGGGGAGCGCATGGACCGGTTGAGTGATGCCCGGCCTTGGATCGGTTCGCGAGGTGAACTGGATTTTCTGTTGCGGGGGTTTACAGCGTGGCGGCGGCAGGGTGATGAGGCCGTCCGCGGCCATCCGTAACATCGCAAGGCATGACATTTCTTTTAGACCGCCATCGGCCTTGAACCAGGCCAACGCTCGGCAGGGTGCCGGTGAGGCCGTGATGAGCCCGGCACACCCACGCACTCACAGGCCTGGGTGTACATCTTTCGCTTGATCCGGCGAACATGAGCTTTGACCTGGACTTCGATAATCTCCGAGTCCTCTGTCTGCGACAGTCGAACATAGGCTTTCCCACAATGGTGGCACTTTTTATCCTCAGGGGCGACGTCTCGCTCTTCTTCAATAATGGGCAGATCGGGCCGAGGGGTGCGACCATGACCTTGGCTTCCTGCTTGTTGGCCACGAGGGCGGGAAGACGTGGGTTTGTCATCCGTCGTGGGCTTATCTCGTTTTGTGGTCCCTTTTTCATTCTTCTTGCCATACAGCCGCTGCTTAAGATCTCTGATCTTCGCATGAGCTGACTCAATTTCCTGCTTAAGTGCTTCGTGCTTTTTCTTTAATTGCTCATGCTGAGCCTTCCAATAGGTTCCGTTCCACTTGAGTTCAATATGTTCTGCTTGAGTCAGTTGGACTATGTTTTCGGAAAAGCGGTAGGTAGCAGGCTCCATCCCTTTCAAGGTGCCATTTTTTTCTTTTTCTTTGCCGCAAGGAGTCTAGCAGTTGAGACATGTGGCTGCTTGGGAAATTGGTCACGTTTTGGCGGTGGCTTTTTCGGCCCACGACGGTGCTTTTTAAATTGGGATAATTTGACGTGATGAGCGAGTTGTAGGAGCACCTCAACCAATTCAGTCAGCGGAAGACTTTGAAATCCAACCCAGTACTCCGATGGCAAGGCGATCATCATGCCTTCATGGGTTCTGCCAATATGACCGGCTAAATAATAGCTGGAAACATCATTCTCGATGGTTTCTTCGCCGTGGACAGCCCGGAGCGCTGCTTTAACAACAGCCAATAGATTGTAGGCCACCAGGGCAATGCAAAATCCGAACAAGGCGGCTTTCGGATAACCCAAGGTGTTGATTTCCGAATGGAGATGAGCTTCCAATTCTTGAAACGCGGTTTCAATCGTCCAGCGCTTACGATACATCTCGGCGATCAGTCTGCCATCGGCGGCTGATTTCGGTAGATTCGTTAACACGAAAATCTCACACTCACCGTCGCGTGTCGCGGTATTCAGGCAAACCCGTATCCGACGATATTTCCGAACTCTCCCTGCCGTATCGGTGACCTCGATCCATTGCTCATAAATCTTTCCCGTCTCGGTGTTGCCCACATAACGTTCATCGCCGAGAGCCGTCCAAGGCATCGACGCATGTTGACGGCAGATCAAAAAGCCACCACGATCAACAATTCCCGAGAGAAAGTCCCGGACACAAAAATTACGATCCATAATCCAGATATCCCGTGCCTGGACCGTCGATAATACCGTCCCCAGCAAGGCCCGCTCCTGCGTATGCCCATCCTCGCAGGGGAACACATCGATGACCATCTCTAACGCGGGATCGTACACATTCAGTGATTTTCCTGGCAAGGGTCCAGCCTTAGTGTTTTGGAGCACCTGCAAACGATGTTCTGTCGCCTCGATACAGTTGCCATCCAGCACTTTGACACGATAGCCCGGTAACCACGGTTTACACGGGCCGCCTAAGGCTTCGATAATCTCCGTCATCTCTTGCGCGGTATCGTGAACCAGGGTAGCTGACGTAGAGGCTTCCAGTCCGTTCAGCTTGTTATAGACTGACGTGACCGAAACGCCAATCGTCTCGTCCGCACCTTGGTAGGCATTGAAAACGCAAGGGAACATTTTGAATACCACGCCATTCATCAATTCAAAAAGGCTCGAAAACGACAACTCCCGCGTATATTGGTTAACCGCTGTTTTCTCAAACCATTGATTGAGCTTGTCCGGACTGGATATCCGTTCGAGCAGAATGTGAACGCTCACGGCAAACGGGCTTTTCTCTGTAAAACGCTGAAAAATGTCGTCGAATTTCATGTCTACCCCTCATCATCGAATATAAGTTCCCTTGATATTTTCCAGATGATTAAGGTGCTTGTCTACAACTATTTTTTATCCTGTTGATATCTCGTGTTTTATTTCACCTTGAAAGGGATGGTAGCAGGCTCTCCGATCATTACGGGAACGCTGGCGTCGGATGGATGTTGGGTGGAAATTTCCATACCCAGCTTTATACACGATTATTCCTCCTGTGTTCCGTACTATTTTTAGAAATGACTATAAAGGTGGGTTGGCCGAATATTTACTCTTTTTCATAGTGAGAAAATAACCTACTCGTTCCGGCGCGATCCTGAAATCATATTTTCGTATTGCTCAATGAGCTTTTTTGGCGTAATTAAGTTTTTCAACTGTAACCACCCGTCTTGATTTGAGCCACGCATAAACACCAGCTGTTCGTGATTCATTTTGTCCCCACGAAAGGCATCAAATGCGCGTTGTATACTGATAATGTCTTGATAACCTCCAGTATAAAATTGCCAGCGGGGGCTCGCATGATACCTTTTGGCATATTCCCGCAAACGTGCAGGTGTATCGTGGTCCGGGTCGATCGAGATCGAGACAATTCGAAGCGGGTCCGCCGTTGTGAGTAGTTTACGATCCAAATAGGCAAAATTCGCACTGATAATTGGGCAAAAAGAAGGACAGGACGTGAATATGAAATCCATAATTATCGGATAACCCTGATCGAGTATTGAGACAAGGGATTCTTTTCTACTATTCATATCGAAGAGTTTTACGTCTGGGAGTGAATAGTAGTACAAACGCCGGTCGTTGTTTGAAAGGTGGTTCGATGGATGTAATGGGGGGGGAGTTGCGAAGTATGGTGACCTTCGGCCGGTAACACGCAAGGTTTTAATGTGATCAGAGAAGCGATTACAATCGATAGCGCGAAAGCCCACCGACGGGGTAATGGCTGAAATTCATTCGTTAATATAGTATGGCGCATATCCTAATAATAGTTTGACAAGGAAAATAGCGGTTATTTAGCGTGCATGGTACTGGTTTTTTGCATTAAATTCTTAGCAAAATCAACCGGCGTAGATTGATACCTGAATCCGTGAGTTCAATGCGGATTACAGGGTGCAAGATATTGGTTTCACAGGGGATTAAAAAAATCTTAGTTTCCATAGGTTAAGTGGGTATTTTTTTAACCGCTGTGGAATCAAGAGCTTGCGCCCTGTACCGTAGTGAACTCACGGATTCAGGTGATAATAAAGTTGATCCGGTATTCGATTAGGGGATCGACGTTCGGTCGCCTTCAACTCGTATACGAATCCACGCACCGTGTGTATCAAAAGGCGACCAAATTTTAAATCGACCTTTTTTCGCAATTTCTGGATATATACATCCATAACATTCGTCATACTGTCTTTTTGATAACCCCATACTTGCTCTTCAATCAGTGCTCTTGACAACACTTTGCCCTTCCGCTGAAGCAGATACTGAAGTAGGAAGAACTCCTTTTTGGTTAGGTAGATCGAGATACCTCCGCGCACTACTTCATGGTTTTCAGCGTCTAGATAAAGATCCGCTTCCTCTAACACGACATTTGTATTTAATTGCATATTCCTTGAAAGGCGCACCTTTACTCGCGCCAATAATTCCTCAAATGCAAAGGGGCTGGTCAGATAATCATCCGCACCGCTTTCAAAACCATTCAATTTGTCTTGCAATTTATCATTATTATCGACAATATTTTTCCGATTTTGCGCAATTTTCTACACACCTTGAATCCGTCCAAGTGTGGCAGCTCGATATCTAGCAAAACAAGATCGTAATCCCTGTCTCAGCACATTTGCAGTGCAGTTTTGCCGTCTTCGACGGAATCTACATTAAAGCTTTTGGCTTCCAGTTCATTTTTAAGAAATCGATTCAGGTGTATATGATCGTCAGCAACCAGTATATTCATTTTTTTACTCGCGTTTTTAGTTTGGAGAATACAATGTCGACGTTCCTTTGTCAGATTGACGATTAACGGCAATCTCGTCAAACACCTTTTTAAAAGCTCTATAGCCCTGATGACCGATATCAATAGGATATAGAAACCCAAATTTGGCTTCGTTACGAATAACCGTCAGCGCACTTTTCAATTCGCGACACCAGTCTTTTGAATGTTCATTTGATCGATTTTGCATAATAAAAGTTAATAATCTTAATAAGAACGGTTCCTTATCCCGCGGAAAAGGCGGCTCAAACCGATTATTACGATAGGTAAATAATTTATTATACATAATATATTTATTTTCTAACACCGTCAACAGCGTGTGTAGAGCCCTTTTTGAATAGAGATTATTTACTCGAGAGTTGTGCGTTCTTCGTAACCACTTGAAAAATAACGGAGTTGCATTTTCTTGTGGTTTTTAAAATATACAATTAATTCAATATTTTACGTTATATATAGGCTGATGCAGTTCAAGAGTTCGGTTGTGACTACACAACATGTTGGGTAGAAGAAGCTAACTGCCTCCTCCGTTTAATGATGACTACAAGCAAATTAAATGGGAGAGATTCAAATTCAACCACAGGATAAGCCATTCAAAAAATTTTACAACATCCACGAAAATGTGACGTCAGTATTCCTAACAGTCTAAATACACGAGGTATTTTTGATTCGGTGTGCATCGTGCATGGGATGCCATAACTGTTCAATCTTTAGAGTCAAGTATGCGCTCCACAATGGAGATTTAACCAATGAGTGATTTATCATGACGATACATATAGTTAATAAACTCATCACGTTCCTATTGATTTCCGTTATGTTTTCGGGATGTGCCTCGATGGGACCGGAAAGATCAAAATTTCCCTTGGAGACCGAAATCGACAAGGAAACGGATGGCGTTGTTAAGGTTGGTTTCCAGATCCCCGACCAACAACCAGAAGCGCCTTTCGTAGCACTCGCGACCGAACAACAGCCGAGGTTGAAAGCAGGTGATGATGTTAGCATTCAGCTTTATCGGGGTACCGGTGATTTCGTGATTAAGGGGACCCCTGCTAAACCCCTTAAAGGGTCCGGGAGGAAAAGGACCTACGTACTCAATTTCGATAACGCCGATTTGGGCGAAGTGATCAGAACGATTCTCGGCGATACCTTAGGCAGGAACTATACAATCAATCCCAAAGTTAACGGTACCGTGACTATAGAGACGTCGAATCAATTAACAAAGGATGAGCTGCTACCCACCTTGGAAATGTTGCTACGTATGAATGGAGCGGTTTTGATCCGGGAGAATGCATTGTATCGTATAGAACCTGCCGCCAGTGCTTTATCGGGGGGCCGTCACCCCGATTAGGCCAGGTTGGAAAACGGCTTCCACCCGGATATCAGGTGCGCATCATAGCGCTTCGCTACGTCGGTGTTCATGAAATGCAAAAGATACTGGCGCCCTTGCTACCGCCGAAGGCCATTGTTCATACCGATACAACCCGCAATCTTCTGATGATCGCGGGGACGTCCGGAGAATTGGACAATATTATGGAGACCGTATCGATCTTTGACATTGATATCCTTAAAGGTATGTCCGTCGGACTTTATCCACTCCAATCCGTCGATGCCCCCACAGTTATCGAAGAACTGGAAAAACTGTTGGGTGAAGGCGTAGATTCGCCATTATCGGGCATGTTTCGCCTGATACCTATTGAACGGCTCAATGCAGTACTCGTCATTACACAACAACCCGCCTACCTGGATCAAGCCAAACTATGGATCGACCGTTTGGACAGAACCAATTCCGCCGCCAGTGGTGGCGTGCATGTTTACCGGGTTGAAAACGTTGACGCCGTTGAATTGGCGCAAACGCTCAACGATATCTTCGACGGTCGAAAAAACAAAAGCGAGATTCCGCCGGCATCCGTCGCCCCCAGCCTGAAACCCAAAGCGATCGCCGCCAAGAAAAAACAACCCGACCGAAAAAGTCCATCGAAAAAACAACTCTCCTTGGAAGATATAGGCGAAGTTCGCATTATTGCCGATGCGACCAATAATTCGCTGGTGATTGTCGCCACAGCCCAAGAATACGACGTCGTCGAGTCGGTTATCAAAAAATTGGATATTGTTCCTCTGCAGGTATTGGTCGATACCAGCATTATTCAAGTCCGGTTGACCGACAGTTTGAAATATGGACTGCAATGGTTTTTCGAACACAGGGGGAGCAATTTCCAAGGTACTGGGATTTTGACGGAATCGAATGCCGCACTCTCTAATCCGCCGGTTGCGGCGCTTTGGCTTTGGCTTCTCCCGGATTCTCTTATGTATTGGCAGCCAACGACGTGAGAGTTGTATTGAATGCGCTAGCCAATGATTCTAAACTCAATGTCATTTCGTCTCCCTCGTTGATGGTGTTGAACAATCACGAAGCGACCATTCAGATTGGGGACCAAATCTCAATAAGAACCAGCGAAACAACCAATACCAACAGCGCGAGTTCGACACCGGATGGCGGCAGTTCCGCCGCGATCACGAGCCAGTTTCAACAACGCAATACAGGCGTCACCCTATCAGTCAAACCCCGGGTTAATCCAGGCGGTTTGGTAATCATGGAAATCGACCAGAAAGTCGATACCGTGGGTTCGGGTAGTGCCGGTGACAGTGGGAATCCTGATATTTTGCAACGGCAGATTCGAACTACCGTTGCGGTTCAAAACGGAGAATCATTGGTGCTGGGTGGATTGATAAGTGAAAACACTAGTCAATCTGAAAGCGGTATACCATTTTTGCGTAAATTACCGCTGATTGGATTTTTATTCGGAACCACTGACACACAAGTCAATCTAGACGAATTAGTAATCTTGATCACCCCCCCGTGTAGTGGAAAACAGGCAGGATGCGCGCGCCATTACTTTAGAATTCAAACGCAAATTAACCGGGATCTACAAGCAAACCCAGGCCGAAAAAGATGAGGATAATTCGGCAAATTTCGTGATATCTGCAGATAAAACGCTCAAGGACTCTATATGACCCTGGCCAAAAAAGATTAATCGCCTCCTAACCCATCTTCGTGGCTTATATTAATAATTCCCCCAAATTACAATAAGTTAAAATTTTTATCCTGTCTCAGTTGGCACTACAGATTTTTTCTTGTTAAGAATCGTTTTACATTGACCTATGAGGTCGGGTTTAATATTTAAAGCATCGTAAATTTGTTTCTGTCGTGCTTCGGCTTTAGTGGTTGTCCGCAGGTGAATCATTCTCTTATCGTCGGTCGGCAATGTAATGGTGATACGTTGCTGGGTCGACAGGATGTTGCGAATGCTGTCCCAGCTTAAATGAATACCTTGTTGTTTCAGTTGATAGCGCAGAGTATGTACCCGATGATAAGCCAGCAACGTCATAAACAAGTGGCCGGTGACACGGTCTTGTTTCTGATGAAAGACCGGACGTAAGCCGAGTTCGGTTTTCAAACTTCTAAAGGTGGCTTCGATCTCGGTTAGCATGATATAGGTCGTCCACAACTGTTCTTCTGACCAGTCGGTGGTATTGGTTCTTAGGCAATAAACGCCACAGTGCTGATCTTTTTGTTGGCTTTGAGGTTCACGTTGCCATTCAATCCGGAGGGCGTTATTGTTCGGGCCATCAGCAATCACTTCAATGTGGTAGTCTTGCGAAACACGACGGTTTTTTTTCGCGCAGTCGACCGATACGTTCAAGTATTTTGGTGTATTTCTTAACCGTGCCTTTTTTGTTTAAGCCCGCATGGAGCTTGTTGAGTGCCTCTTCCATCCGAACATGAAAGCGGTTCCGAATACTTTGTTCTTTTTTGGCTTTTTGTTCGGAGTGGCAATAGCGTCGGATTTCGTTTGTTTGTGCATCCGTTTCGTGATAAACGCAAACGTTGCTGTGTTCGGTTTCTCGAACCATCACCGCCTGTTCCTGGTCTCTGGGGTTTTGCACCGACTGTTCTCGACTGACCACCAAGTAAAGATATTCGTGCTCGATTAACCAGGCGATGTTGTCGCGACTGGCAATGCCAGCATCCATGATGATCACAGGTTTTGTGATCTGAGGACATGGATTTTTTTCCTGTAATCCCTCCAGCATCTGTTCCAATGTACCGGGCTCACTGGCGTTACTCGGGAAAACCTGACTGCGTAAAGGAAATCCCTCGCCATCCAGAACCAGTCCCAGCGTGACCAGCGGACAATCATTGCGCTTTTCTTTAGAGCGGCCGAACTGGGCTTTGGGGTTTTGGGTGCACTGACCTTCAAAGTAGGTATTGGTCAAATCGTACAGCACGATGCTGCGGTTCAAATCGAATAAGGTTTGCTCCTGAGTGGCCAGGAACGCTTCCAGCTCCGGTTGGTATTTGAGTAGCTTATCGCTGATGGTATATAAGCGCGTGAAGCTGGTATTACCATAGTCATGGTCAAACAGTTCCCCCAACGCTGAGCGTGATTGCAGCCCGTCATGGGTCTGCAATTCACTCCCCGGTGAAGCCATGCGACCGATGATGCTACCCACTGCCGTAGCGAGTTCGACCTTGTTAAAACCCAATGCGGCGAGCTGCTGATCTAGTTGGAGTTGCAGGACCGCATGCCATGCCAGCGTTTCAACACCGATACTTCGGGCTTGAAGGGCTTCGACATGATTGATATCGACGCTATGATAATCGGGTTCTTGACTTGCAGTATCCACCGGTTGCGCCAGTTTAACGACAATCAGAGCGCTATAACGCTGGGCCGATTCTTCCAGAAGCTGACTTAAATCGTCCGCGAGTACAAACAACTCTTCTTGATGATCTGAGCCTTGTAGCAATTGTTCAATTCGGGCTGTCAGCAAGGGCCAATGTTCTGGTTCAATGGCGAAGTCTTTCCCTAGATTGAGTAGCGTGCGTTGCTTGACTTTCTTTCCGACACGAACGGATTCAACGATCCGATAGGTGAAATAGGCCTCGCCATTAGCCAGGGATTTGGTTTTGGTTCTTCGAATATACATGCCCCTAGCATTCATGAAAAACCAGGGAAGATCAAGGGCTTGCCATTAGTGTTCTGAAACTACCCTAAATCTGGCGATCTGAAAGTGGAGGATTATTTTCTTCTATTCTTTTTGAGTCTGCACATCTAAAACCCTTCTTTTCTTCTTAATCTTCTTTTTTGTTTTGCCCTCGGTTTTTGGGTAAAGCACCAATATTCTGCATCATGAAACTTCGTATAACGAGGAAACGTGATGAAGCGACGAAGAAGGCGTAAATGGCGACATTGCCAGGCATTATTCCATCCTGATCCACGCAATATCAGACATCAAAAATACTGTTCGAAAGTAGCCTGCCGCAAGGCGAGTAAAGCATCTAGTCAACGCTGACTAATACGTCGTAAGCGGACGCGAAGTATCGGGCGCAGTGACCGATGTGCTCTGCAAAAGTTTTTGAGCTTATTGCACGAGAAAGGTGTCGTGGACATTGATATCGTAGAAGTGCCCCTGAGTCAAAGTGAGCAGGTGAACGAAGATTTTGCGCAGTATTTATTTCAAGAACGTGGACTCTCACCGGCTACGCTGAGAATCTATTTACCCGTCATTTCGCAATTTCTAGCCGAGCGTTTTGCGGACGGAACGTGCCAGTTTGATGTATTAGCACCTGCCGATATCATCGGTTTTGTGGCGCGCCATGCGCGGGAGCAAAACCGCCGAAGGACGACGCGATTATGCCATTCTTTTGCTGCTCGCTCGACTCGGACTTCGCGCCGGAGAAGTCGCTGCCTTGACCTTCGACCAGATTAACTGGGAACAAGGCTATATGACGATACGCGCGAAAGGCGGCCTATGGACACAGCTTCCACTCCTGGCCGACGTGGGTGAGGCGATTACGCAGTATTTAATTAGCGGTCGCGTAACCTGCAATGACCGGCACGTCTTTATCCGCGCGCATGCCCCTCGGCGTGGTTTTGCAACGAGCACAGCCATCTCCGGTCTCGTCAAACGGGCTTTTGTGCGTGCCGGACTGGCGTTGCCTTGCAACGGCGCGCATCTGTTTCGTCACAGTTTAGCCACACACATGCTCCGCCATGGTGGATCCTTGTTTGACATTGCTCAGGTGCTTCGCCACCGACAATTCGATACGACCCGAATCTATGCTATTGAGTGACAATTAACCTGGCCGGTCGGCGACAATTATCCTGGCCGGTATTCTGATAGGGTTCCTGGCATTACTTTTCTGATTGAGAGAGTGCGTGATGCCGGGAAAAAGAATCAACGAACAACAGGTTAATTTGTACATGAAAACGAGAAACGAAAACAAGACACAGGAGACATCGAGTGCGGTTGCAGGGATATCTGTGCGTAGCGGTCGGCGGATCGATAAACGACAGCTGCAGGTAGGCAAGCGGCCAATGCGACATTGGCGTACGCGCGATGACCCTTTTACCGAGGTTTGGGACAGCGAACTCGTCGGCAAACTCAAGAACGCACCCAATCTATCGGCCACAACGTTGCTTGAGATGCTGCAAGAACGTGATCCAGAGCGCTATCCTGACTCCAAGAAACGCACGTTGCAAAGGCGTGTGCAGCTGTGGAAGGCCAAATACGGCAAGGAACAGGACGTTGTTTTTCTGCAAGAACACCCACCGGGTCTGCAGGGCTTGTCTGATTTCACTCAGCTAAAGAGTGAGGCGATCACTCTAGGCAACAAGCCACTCAAACACTTGATTTACCATTTCAGGTTGGCCTTTTCCGGATGGTGTTACGCGATGGCGGTACTGGGCGGAGAAAGCTTCACGGCCCTGGCGACGGGATTACAAGAAGCGCTGTGGCGCCTGGGTGGCAGCCCGAAGGAACACCGAACGGACAGCCTATCCGCGGCCTTCAAGAACCTGGATCAAGACGAGAAAAAGGACATCACATCACGGTACGCCGATCTGTGCCAGAACTATGGCATGAAAGCGACGCGAAATAACCGAGGACGTGGCCACGAGAATGACTCCGTCGAGTCACCACACGGGCATCTCAAGTGGCGTATCGAACAAGCCTTATTGCTTCGTGGGTCACGTGATTTTGATACCCTCAGCGACTATCAGACGTTTCTGAACACGGTAACGGATGGCATCAACCGACGCCACCAGGACCGGATCAAGGTGGAACGGGCATCTCTTGGCGCACTGCCCTGTCATCGCAGTGCCGATTACACCGAGTGCATTGCCGCTGTCAGCAGCACCGGCACTATCGAGGTCAAGAGAGTGCTTTATACGGTGCCCTCCCGACTGGTCGGTTCAAGGTTGCGCATTCATCTTTATGATGATCATCTCAAAGGTTATTTAGGGTCCAGTGCGGTACTGGAGTTGCCGCGCAATCATCATCCCAAAGGCCGTGAGCGAGCCCGTCAGATCGACTATCGTCATCTGATCGGCAACTTGGCGAAAAAGCCACAAGCCTTTCGGTACTCCATGTTGCGCGATGACCTTCTGCCAAACGACAATTACCGGAAACTGTGGCGAATCGCCGATGAACGCATGGAACCACGAGCGGCCTGTAAATGGATGGTGGGTATACTGGCATTGGCCGCACGAGCTGATTGCGAGAAGACACTCGGTGAATACCTGATGAAACGAGCGGAGCCGGACGACTTGCCAGGCGTGTGCACGCTAGAAAAACGATTTGAGGGAAAAGCGCAGCCACACCCCAGCGTTGACGTCGAACAACACGCCCTGGACGACTATGAGGCGCTGCTCAGCTCTTCGGGAGCATGCTAATGTCTACCTGTACAAGCTTACCGGTCATGCTCAAAGAGCTGAGGCTTGCAACCATTGGCCGCCACTGGGCGGAGCTTGCCAGCAGTGACAAAGCACGGAAATGGAGCCATGAGCAATTTCTCAGTGCATTGTGTGAACTGGAAATCACCCATCGTCATTCCCGGCGATTGGCCGGCTACCACAAAGAATCAAAACTGCCCGCTGGGAAAACGCTGCCCAGCTTCGACTTTGACCAGGATAAAGGCATAAACCGTGCACAAATCGAGGCACTGTCTAACAACGTTGACTGGATATCACAGGCATGGAACCTTTTGTTGTTTGGCGCGAGTGGCCTGGGCAAAACGCACCCGGCCTGTGCTATCGGAGCACGACTGATAGAACAAGGCGTGCGTGTACGGCATTACCCAGCAACCGCATTGGTGCAAGAGCTGCAACGCGCCAGAGACGGGTATTGCCTGGAAAGTCACCTACACAAACTCGATAAGTATAGACTCATCATTCTGGATGATCTGGGTTACGTTAAACGCAGTGATGGAGAGACCCAGGTATTGTTTGAGTTTATTGCCCACCGCTATGAAACGGGAAGTCTTATCATCACGGCCAACCAAACGTTTAGTGACTGGGATCAGATTTTCGCGGGCAGCATGATGACTGTGGCTGCAATTGACCGCCTGGTCCATCACGCGACAATTATCGAACTACACGGACAAAGTTACCGAAAAAAAGCCGCCATGGCCAAAAAATAGCACCTTCAACGGCGCCCGCCGGGGTTGGCGTAACTCCAGTCGCCCTACGGGCTCCTTCCGTTACGCCAACCCCGGCAACAAAACCTACCAGAGGGGAAAAACATGAGATAAATAACAACACTTAAAAACCGGCCAAGATAATTGACGCCGACCGGCCAGAGTAATTGACATTAGATAGCTGTGAACTGAAAGATAGGCTGGACCATGTCGTCTTGCCGAAGAAGGGTAAATTATCCCGCGCGCAAAAGGCCTGTGAATACGCCGATGAATTTGTTCAGGCCAAAAAGCAACACTGTGCCGTTGAGTCAGCTATTAATGCATTACAGGTTCATGGATTGGACAAATGTCCCGACCATGGCATTGAGGGTTTCGAACGCTACGCGGCATTGGCGGTGTTATCCCGTAATATTCAAATTCTCGGCAGCATTGTGCGTGGCCAAGAAAGAGAAAAGCTTGAGATCCTAAAACAAGCGGCCTAAACAAAAGCGGATTTAGGTAGGATAAGCATCACAGGGTAGGTGTGCCTAAAAAATGGTTTTATGGGCCATTTTGGGTGAACAATGTGTATGAGTATCAATACCCGTTGAATATTCACAATATCTGGAGAGTGATCTGAGGTGTTATTGGAGCACTCTGTTTTAATGTATGCTTTTTCGTTCAGGCACTAACTCCTTACATTAAGCCACCGGCTCTGCCGGTGCGATGCAAATAGGCTCTGCCGTTCCAGCGTAAAGATTTGTTAAATTCACTTGGTCATCCGTCAAGGTAATAAGAAGAATTGGATCACGCTGAAACATCGGAAAAAACAATAGATGGAACATTAAGGGATTAATATTCAGAGCAGTTTCAAAAATATGTTTCCAGTTTGATGTGGAATTATTTATTGAAAGTTATGCTAGTTCTTTGGGGTTGAGGATTCCACCTAAATATAAGCTCTTAGCCCCCTTCAAGGGGGCTTCCTCAAACCACCCGCTATGCGGGTGGTACTTGATTATGTGATTAATGATATTTTTCCGCCTTTTTTACGCTATTCCAAATGGTTTATGCTTCCGCTGATGAAACTTGCCTTTAAAGAAGCCTATGGGATTTTCATAGACTTTAGGGAAAAAGCAATCACTATGTCTGAAGAGGAATATAGGGATACCTACTGTAAGGTAAGCGTTTAGTCCCCCATCAATAACCTCAGATTCTTCGATGGGGTCTAAACGGTTACACTGTAAGACCGCAAAATATAATTTTCTCAAAGACTCGGATTTAAATCGCGAATGTATTAGTAGAATCCCTCAGGAAGTTATCGGGACCACTATACTTGAAATAGGATGTGGGCGCGGTTATATGATTGAAACACTATCGCAAAACAAAAAACTGAGAATAACCGGGACCGACATCTTTTTTAACAACCCTATACAACATATCGACAATGTCACGTTCGCCACATGTTCCGTTAACCATCTCCCTTTTCCGGACCAGTACTTTGATACGACATTGTGCACGCATGTACTCGAACATGTCAGGGACATACAAACCGCGATTCGAGAAATCAGGCGTGTCACCTCCAAAAGAATGATTATAGTGATTCCTAAGGAAAGGCCGTACCGGTTCGGTTTTAACCTGCACTTAACGTTTTTCCCTTGTTACCCGGCCATGGATAAATTGTTGCAGCGACAGTCGGCGATTCAGAAGAAGCTTGCCCATCAGCATTTACAATCGGGTCACCTGATACTTTACGATATTACCAGCGTCTATTTCGAGGGTGAGTATAAAGCCAGTGAATTGGTCACATTCGGCTACAATCGGGATCGCAAGCAAGGCCGCGAACAGATGGTAGTCGGGTTGATTTGTAACGGTCAAGGATGTCCGGTCGGTGTCGAGGTGTATGCGGGGAATACCAAAGATGAAACTACGGTGATTGACAAGATTCAACAAATCAAGGTGGACTATGGCATTGAGAAAATCATTTTTGTAGGGGATCGAGGCATGGTCACACAAAACAATATCGAAGCCCTGAAGGATGAAGATGATTTAAAAACCATCGGTGCGTTAACGCACGGCGATTTTATGAGGCTCCTCAAAGAAAAAGTCATCCAGCTTGATCTGTTTGATGAACAGACGGTCCATGAGGTCGTCGATCCCACTGAGCCAAACCGACGGTATTGTCTGTGCCGTAATCCCGCTACCGCTGAACGAGAAACTCAGACTCGGCAACGACTTTTGGACCTGACGGAAACCGGCAATTCTAAATTTAGAAGGCTAATCGAGCGATCAGGCAAAGTTTTCGATTTCACTCGGGTATTCACACGAGAATTAGGCATTCATCGATACCCCATCGGCGCTTGTGTCACCGAGGTCGCCGCCGGTTGGGACGGCATTTACGATGCTTGGCTAAACAGCCAATAAAAGCGCAATACTTGCCCGTAACGCGTGGTGTGGCAACATCAAACGCTTGATCCTAATCGAATGAATTGAGAACCGCCCGGAGCAGGGCTTCAACTTGTATCGGGCGCCTCGATCTCAAGCTGGCGCATCATAAACGACATTAAAACACTCCAATTATCGAAGCACAGGTAGCGGGTGAGCGCCCGAATGTCGTTGAAAAAGTTGATACGGGTACCGAGCTTCTGGCGCACCAGTTGATAGTTGACATCCATCAATTCCAGCACCGTGTGGATTAAAAAGGCTAAAAGATTCAGGGTCGCCAATACCGAGGAGAGGGTATCGTTACCGTGCCCGAAATTATGAGTCAGGTGGTAGCCTTTTGTTTTCAGGGTGTTATTGTTCTCATTCTCGACTTTCCAACGGGTACGCCCGGCGAGCACTATTTCCGCGACATTCTGTTCAGTGATCTCATAATTCGTGGCAAAGCCATTCCGGCAGAGGATATCGCCGTTCGCGTTGCGGGTGGTTAACTCGCACCAATTCACGTTGAATGCATCTTCGCTATCACGCCGTGGAACCTGATTGCAAAAGCGGTAGGTATCGATTTCGACTCGCTTACCTTGGCGACGGGTGACGGTAACGGTGTTGATACCCTCCATGACCTCCTGCGCCTCTATGCCGTTGTAAAGCGTGGTGTGGGAGTCGGGCTTACAGACCAAAATAAAGTTCATGCCTTCCGCGAGGATCGCCCCACATACCGGCTGTTTGCAGTACAGGTCATCGCCTAATAGGGTGATGCCCCAATCCCGATAGCGGGGACCGAATTCCTATAACCAACGCTTGGCCCCAGCATTCTCGCAATCTTGTTTGTCGTGCCCATCCTGGGGTACGATGAACTCCGGCTCCAGGGGGAAAATTCTATTGCTTCCCGGTGCCACAATCACCGGGGTAATGACTGTGTGGGCGTATGTGGTCGACCCATTCCGGTGGTTCCTGACCTTGCAATTCTTACACTTGAGCTTCTTGGACGAAAAGTAATCCGTGCCATCCATGGGGACCAGGAAAGTACCGTTGATCGACCGATAACTGTCCAGATAGTCCAGCGCTTTGAGGCCATCCAGAATGTCGGAGAAGACCGGAAAAATGGCGCTGGGTGGGACCCCGTCCAACAGGTTCCGAATTTGATTGTCACTCGGAATGTTTAACAGTTTAAACAATGTTTGGGCGTTGCTGCCGCCTATTGCACGCGCCATCGTCCTCTGGAAATCCAGGAAAGACGGGCTTTGCATGAAGAACACCGAGAACGCGCCTAAGCCGGCATCTGCCATCGAATAAACGGTATTGCTACCGGTTCGGTTATCCGGGAAGGCTTTACAGACGTCTTGCAGGGTGCTTACGATCTGGTCAAACGTGAATTTCTTCAGGGTGGGTCGAAATGGGTAGCTCATAGTCTCTGGAAAAAAGTTGTTATTTCCCAGAGTCTTATACGCTTGTTCTCGTGTCCTGTCTACAAATTATTTATATGTTATTATCTACTCAAATGAATCGCCTGCCGGGTTGGACATTCCACATTTAGAATTGCTGGACGGAAACACAGTTGCGATACATTGCGGATCAGCAAAAAACCACCGTTGAGAAGCTTGGTGCACGGGTGGGCAAAGTCTTGGCGAAATACAAAATGGGCAAGTTTATTGACTGGTCGATTGATGCGGATAAAGCTAACGCCGCCTCTCGGCAGCACCGGTTAAGCTGGTCGATTGATACCGAAAAAGTCGCCCATGAACAACGTTTTGATGGCTGTTATATCATTCATACCGACGTTGAAAAAGACCACATAAACACATTGGATGTGGTTAAGGCCTATAAAAGTCTCGCCTTTGTCGAACGGGCCTTTCGCAACCTTAAGACCGTGCAGTTGGAAATTCGTCCGGTTTACCATAAAAACGATGATCGCATTCGCGGTCATGTGTTTTTGTGCATGCTCGCCTATTATCTGCAATGGCACATGGATCAACGTCTAGCTCCCTTATTTAAAGCGGATGGAGGGGGCGAAGCGCGGCGTTGGACATTTCGAGGCGTTATTGATTGCTTGGCCCAGATCACTCGCAACACGGTTAGTGCCAATGGGTTAAGTTTTATCGAAACAGTACACCCACCGCCGAACAACAACAGATACTCGATTTGCTGGGCGTTAACATGTAGCCATACTTCATGAAATCTGAAACGACGGTCAAGCCCATAGCTGACAAGTGGTTTCGTCGATTTTAATGAAGTAAAATCGGGCAAGGCACGCCTCATAGAATGGCCATAGTCCTTTGCAAGAGGCGTCACGTAGCCATGGGCGCGACAGGCCAACCCTTCGAGCGCTACCGTGGTGTCCCGCTACGGCGTTACAGCACTTGACAAGGGCTATGGCCATTGCCTTCGTGCTGTGCCTTGTTGCGAAATACCACAGTAACGCTAAACCCATCAATACAAAGTTGTCGGAGTACTAGGGCTATTATCCTATTTCACTCATTGCAGCCGCGTCAAACCAACTTCGTCCAGTATGTCTCTGAGTCCTCTTTTCTTTTCACTACCAGATGCGGTTTCATCATCAAGCAATCCGGATTGTAATCGGTCTATGCAATCGCTAAAGTCGGAAAACACATGGCGTCTTGGTACCAAATCAGGAAACATACCGACCTTTTTTAGCATGTATAGAGGCTGTCCTTGTACTCCAGTCATCAGTACGGTGATGCCTTTATCACGCATGGATAATACCGCGTCTTCGATGGAGTACAGTCCCGTCTGATCGATATACGGGACTCGTTTCATGCGGATTATAACAATTTTGACTTCCGGCATCGCCTGGGCCATGGTTTTGAGCGTACTGGCAAAACCGAAAAATATCGGGCCTTCCAGGTGTTTGATATAAATTGTGTTGGCAATAGCCGCGGGGATAATCGATTCGTCAGCCCAGGCGGAATCCTTGGCAAATTCCCGGATCGAGGAAATTTCCGAGCTGTTTTCCACGATATCGCTCATTTTCTTCATGAATAAAATGGACGCCAATACCATCCCAACCGCAACCGCCTGGAGTAAATCGACAAAAACCGTCAATGTGAGTACGATGATCGTCACGAATGCATCCGCTCTGGGTACGTGGGGCAGGTGTTTCAAGCCTTTGTAGTCGACGATTCCTATGCCGACCGTGATCAAAATTCCAGCGAGAACCGGTATGGGAATCAGACTGGCATAGGTTCCCGCGCCGACTAAAACGACTAATAGAGCAATGCCATGAATCACTCCGGAAAGGCGTGTTTTTCCACCGGAATTGATATTGACGACGGTGCGCATGGTTGCGCCGGCGCCGGGGATTCCTCCAATCATTGCGGCAGCCATATTGCCCAAGCCTTGACCCACAAGTTCCTTATTGCTGTTGTGTTTGGTTCGGGTCATATTGTCGGCGACGACGGAGGTCAACAATGAATCGATGGCCCCGAGCGCGGCTAAGGTTAAAGCGGGCATGACAATGACGGCCCAATTTGCTATATCTACCGAAGCCACTTTCGCGAGAAGGAATGCGGGTAAGCCGGTTGGAATATCGCCTATGGTTGCGACGTTCAGATTAAGCGCGGTTGAAAAAAAAGTCAGCATTATCAATGCTACTAACGGACTGGGAACTATTCTGGAAATGCGGGGAAACAGGTAAATGACTGCGATGGTCGTTAAAGCCAAGATCACCGAAGAATAGTTTATAAGCGGCAGAAGGTTCGGTATTCCGGCAAAAATGTCGAGAATTCTTTTCGGCGAAGCGTGACCCAGGAAGGGAAAAATTTGTAATACGATAATAATGACGCCGATACCCGTCATAAACCCTGAAACAACAGGGTAGGGCATATATTGGATGTATTGTCCGATTCTTAGCAAGCCCAGAACAATCTGGAAGATACCGGCTAAAACAAAAATAGCGATAATCATGCCCAAGGCGTTTTCCAAACTGCCGGCGGATTCGATCGCTGTTGCGATGACAACCGCCGAGACCACGGTCATCGGTCCGGTGGGGCCGCTGATTTGCGTGGGTGTTCCGCCGAACCAGGCCGCGAGGATGCCAATCGCTATGGCGCCGTAGAGCCCGGCGATGGCGCCCATGCCTGATTGGACACCGAACGCCAGGGCTAAGGGGAGGGCGACTACACCGGCGGTGATTCCCCCGAAAAAGTCTCCCCGTAAAGTGCTTTCGTTATTATTATCCATTTTAACTTCGAACCAAGATTTCGCCTTTCCCCAAACCACTCAAATCCCCCATGTATCGGCGAACGCGTTGGAATTCGATATCCAGTTGAGCAAAGCGGCTATCCAGCTTCCTGAATGATCTGAACAATAAAGGTAGGAAGGAGCCAGACGTATGGAAACCGCAGTCGGCGAAGGTGGCGGATAGTTTTGGCTTTTGCCAGAGCAATAAGGTTCCTCGCCTCATGCCATAGCCAACATGGTCGCCGACCGTCCCCATCACGGCAATAGTCCCCGCAATCATCCGCGAACCACAATAATCGGCTACGTTACCTTCAACAAGAATAGTGCCGCGGCGCATATTATCACCCAGACGGGAACCTCCATTGCCTTTTAGTATGACTGTTCCACCTTGCATCCCTTTCATATTTCCGGGCAAGGATCCACCCAGAAAGTCACTCGTATTGCCGTCGATATGAATGAGGCCATTTCGCATTTCGCAGGCGGCGAAAATACCGGTATTTCCTTTAGCATGAATTGTACCGCCCATCATTTCCAGTCCTAAGTACGCACCTGCATCGCCTTCTACGACAATGGCGCCGGATTTCATTTCCCGGCCGATATAATCGAATTTGTCGGAGCTGTTCCTGAATACAATGTGTTGGTTATTCGCTCCGGAAACGTCAAAAAGTTTGTCGACGCGAATTTGGCGTTTTCCGGAAACCAGTTGAATGGCGTTAATTTCCGCGGTCGATAAATCGGCAATCAAATGAGGGCAAAGCGGGGATACATCGACACGCTGACGTGGGGGTTTTTTTAGTCTGAATACCAAGCCGCTCATACCATAATCTCCTGTAAGTGGAAGTGATAGGGACCCAACTTCCCACCGTAATTACCCGCGCTAACGCGCCTGATACCATTTTCCTGACCGAGTGCGCAGGTTGCTCCAATACCGACTTTCATTGCCGCGCAAATATCGTCTTCGGTGAATCCATTGATAACGATTTCGAGTACACATTCGATATCGTCGGACAGTTCGCTCTTGGTAACGCCTTTTAAGGTTGGGCAAAAGGCATCGTTGACGGATACCGGCAAGGAAGGATATTTTGATCCGACCTTGGAACCTGAACCGACTACTCCTCCCGGGAAGGGCATGATGACATTTGGGAGACGTTTGATCGAGGTGACCGCGGCATCGGCCGCGGCGATGGCTTGCAGCTGGGTTTTGGCTAAAATCATAAAATTACCGCCGCCGACGGCATTGACCATGCCGGTTGATTCTTCGACGATAAATTCACCGTGCATGACCGGAATACGCCAATAACGTTTGCCATCGATCAATTTCGAAATCTGATTGCCGTCGCCGAAGAACCGTAGGTTTTTACCCATTGCCAGCCGCTCGCCTCCATCAATGCCTGAGAAAAGACTCGATGTTGACGAGGTGAGTACACATTGACCGGCCCGGGTTTCGACTTGTTTGGCCAAACCTTTGCGACCCATTGCAAACAGCAGAATAGAAACTCCGTGGCGTCCGTCCGGAGTATCTTCCGGGGGCAATGTTTTCTCGATTGACGCTTCGCAACCGCAGGCGATGACCGAAGTGGCAAAGCCAGTCATGGTGCTGGCCGCTAATTTCGCCCATCGGGGGCTGTCCGCGGTAATAATGACCCGCGTCGCCTTCATGGGAAAGGCTTCCGCGAAGGTATCCTGAATATCGACCCCATTAATATTCATGTTGCACCTCCAGCTTGGCAGGGATGAACGGTGAGACTGGCTCTGGGGTCGTCAGTGATTTCATCGTCGCCGATTTTAAAGTTCTTCAATTTCATGGTCAAATAGCGGTCAAAATAATCGTTCAAGGATTTTTCCACCGAATTATCGAATTCCGGGCGTACAACATGGGTTGTGCCCCAAACGACCTTGACGATTTCGCCATCCTTAACGACCAGTTGGCCGTCTTTAAAAACATAATGGGGTTTGGCGAACATTTTTTCTTTATCGTCTTGGTCCGTATAAACGGTAATATCGGCCCCGGCTCCAGCGCCTAGATGACCGCGATCCGAAAGACCGAGAATCTTGGCTGCGCCAGCGCGGGTCATCGTCGCGATTTCATAAAGCGAGTATTCCCGATCGATCGAGCCTAATACGGTCATTTTGGCCGCTTCCACGTTGATACCCGCAAGCATGTCGTTTCGGAAACTCTTGTCCATCAGTAAACGAATCAGATGGGGATAGGTGGTAAAAGGCGCACCGTTGGGATGGTCGGTGGTGAGAAAAACCCGCCATGGGTCGTCGATCAGGAGAAAAGTCTCCAATCCAATGGCCCATTGAAGGGCATTGACAAAATTTTTATTTTTGTATTTAAAAGGGACAATTCCGCAACCGGCATCGCATTCGATGTCCATGCAGACCCATTTGTTTGGGTTGGCGTGATGATGGTTATCGAACTGACGCATGTTGTCCCCGGAAGCGGTGACTGTTTGGCCAAACATGATTTGGCCAACATCTACGCTGATATTTTTGTTTTTATTGACCGATTCGGCAATCCGGGCCGCGCCCGAAGAAAATTTAAAGTCGCCCTCGGTACCATAACTGTGAAATTGGACATGGGTGAGATGCATCCTTAGACCTTCAATACCGTCGATCGTATTCAGGGTAGTCTCGACATTGCCAGGGACACCTAAATTACTGCCATGCACATGGAGCGGATGGGTCACGCCTAATTCAGTTACAGCGGTCGCGAGACACTTTAAAATCTCTCGGGGTGTGACCTGGTAAAAACTGTTTTTTTCATCCAAGTCCAAGGCGCGCTGGTTGAATTTGAACGCGTTGATCCCACCTGGATTCACAACCTTTACGCCAATCGCCTGAGCGGAACGCATAGTCCAGGCGACGTAATCGTTAATTGCTTTTTGGTCCTTTTTTTGCGCCATCTGGCGCAATAGAAAATCATCGCTCCCAAGCATGACATAACCCCCTTTGTCGATCATGGGGACATCACCCATCTCCATATGGGCTTGGCGCGCATTAATAGGTAATACCGCAGGTTCGAAACCGGCGGTGTAGCCCATCTCCGCGTAGCGATATCCCGTGGTCAGGGTGCTTGGTACGGCGTGGCCGGATCCGGAGCGGAGAAGATCGGTACGTGGAACAGGATCTTGACGGTGGTCTTCCGGTAACAGCGTTCTGGCGATAGTGACTTTGCCGCCACCGATATGGGTATGCATATCGATTGCGCCAGCCATCACCACTTTGCCGTAAAGATTGTATTCTTTATCGATTTGCGCGTTTCTCGGGCTTTTTACGATTCGCCCATCTTTCACGAAGATATCGCGAACTTCGCCGTTAATGCCATGGGCGGGGTCGTAGACGGTACCGCCTGTTAGTTTGATTAACATGATGCTAAATTCCTAATAATGCTTGTTCGATTGCGTTAAGAACTTCCGCCGTCGACGGTAATTTCGTATCGCGGATTTTTTGAAGCCTCAGCGCGACCACATTATCGGTTCGATAAGCGTGGCCGCTGTGGTCGATGCCGGGAGTCCCGACGGGTATATAGATGTCGGGCTGTTTGTCGAAACTCATGCCGGACCTGCCCACGACGATAGTGGGAATATCGGTTATTGGAGGCGTACGGGCATTATTGAAGGCCGAAATCCAGAGCAGGGCGTCCGCTTCGCCGCTATTGAGCAGATGGTCGGTGGAATTCAGAAAAGGGTCGTATTGCGGAAAACCTCGGGCGTAGCTGGTCCGGACCGGATAGCCGGTAATCCAACCGCATACCTGATTCGCGGTTTGGTCGCCTTCCTTTCCACCTAGAGGCAATCCGGCACAGCGAGTAGTTTGATTGATTTCCTTAATCATATCGCTCATCATCTGCACCGTGAGCTCGGCGTTGGAAAAATCCAAGGCGCCCGCCGCCCAGGCGATGACACCGTATTTTGCATTGAGCAGTTTTTCCGCTAAGACTTTGATGCTCGTTGTTTCAATGCCACCAACCCGTTCGGCGGTTATTGGTTTTTTTTGTATTAAAGCTCGTAAAACCGCAAGTACTTCGGGCAAATCCTCTTTGTTACAAGCTAAAACCTGAGGGTCTCGGTCGCAGGGTGATGTGGTTGCGGTCCCGGTTGGCGCTTGTCCGAGAAATACAACTTCGCGTTTGGTGGTGTCATCGATGAACATACTTTCCTTATTCCAGATATATCGCTCGAAAAATCGTGGAAATAAGGGTTCCAGATCGCAACCGACTACCACCAGGAGGTCGGCGCGGTTTTTGACTTCGGCCAGGGTTGTATTCATAAAACCGCTGCTTTGAACCGCCAGAATGTTCCGCATCGCCGCCGTCGAGTTCATGTTGTCGACGACCGCACGACAAAGGTCGGCTAATGAAAGCGTCGCGCGGACCCCGTTGACGTCGGTGGCCACGCCACCGATCAAGGGTAAATTGGCATCGTTCAATATGTTAGCCGCTTGGCCCACGGCCTTTTCAAGACTGGCGGGTTTACCGTTAACAAGGACTTTAGTATCGCCCAAGGGTTGTTCGAAAGCGGGTGTGTTGACGGCGCAACCATTTTCGACAACGGTGATCGTATCGCCTTTGACTTGGATGCCGAGATCGTCTGTCCCTATTCCACAAAAGGGACTTGGCACGTTTTTCCACGTGTCGGGGGATTTTTTTCCTGCCATAGGTATAATTCCAATGATTTTGATAACTAAAAGTAGCCCAAGCGATGGCGATAGCGCCTAACGCGGGTGCTTGTATACGTCACGAGGTATTGGTTATGTGACTTAGGGTTTTGTTGGTGTGTTCGTGCTCTCGATCCCCGGAAAGCCTGAACCACTCTCTTTTTGTAGTGTTTATTTACCCGGAAGTCATAAGATGGTCGATCATTAGTGGTAGTTTACATTAACTCGGCAGTCGTGAGTTAACAGCGAGAAAAGCGGGGCAAAACTACCCTCTCCATCGTAGTATGTTTGATGAAAAATTTTGAAGATCGCAGAGAATTAGAGCATAGAACGCCTCATTCAGTTTAATCGTCATCTATTTCATCGGAAACAGCCATCAAGCGGGCACGGATCTGTTGAATCATGCCATTTTCCTCAAGTCGAAAGAATTGTTTGAGGAACAATGGCGCTAAAATTTGCTTGACGGTTTTCTCCGATGGCAAATCACGCGATTGAGTGCGAAGATAAAGCGAGTGCTCAGACCAAATCGTATCTTGATACTGGAGCGCAATCAATTGCATTAACCCCAAGGCAATGGAGGCACAGAGCACGAAGATTTCATAGGCTCGCCAGCACGCTTGAACGGTATGAATATCCTGGGGCTGTGGGGCTTTGAGAAGACGATTGGAAAAGGGGCGTCTAGAATGTTTTGGCAATTTTTTAGTCCAAAAACGAAATTTAAAGGCGCCGATCACATGCTTTAACATCGCGAACATGATTTCAATGCGGGTTCTAGCACAATACAGTTCAACGGCATCAATGGCTGACAGCGTTAAATCGGAACTCATTAGAACCATTGGGCCTTTTGAGGTGACGGCGAGAATAAATAACACCTGATCAGCGATGGGCCGCCATAACAGTGTAAGCGTCATAACCCGGATGGATTCGGTTTTACCGTAGACTTGACAGGTCACCGTCTCAAACAAATGAAGGTGGTCGAAGCATTCTCTTAAACACACTTTCTCGCCATAGAGCGGCTGAGGCCCGGGTCGAGAGGCGGGTTTCGGTGGCGCGGGGAAATAACCCACATAGCTATTCTTGGCTTTGACCAGCACCTCAACCCACCGCGCCTGATGCTGGATTGAATAATAGTGGCAAGCTCGAAATACGCCCCCGGTTGAAAAAAAGGCATCCAACACCAAATAACACAGACAGTGATTCGTCACCGCAAAATGAATCGCCATGGCCACCAAGCGGTCGGTGAGCTTGATCCGACATGGATTATCGCGCTCGTCGTTCAACCCTAAATGAGCCCATCCCTGATGAATTTGAAGCTGCAAAGGACAACAAAAACAAGCGGATAACGACCCGATCAAGATGCCAATGCTGCCCCAACATTGGGCCCGAAAATAGCCGGGTTTCGTTTGCGTCTCCGATGACTCGTGCATCGATACCACGCCGGGCATCTTGCGTCCATCTTTGATCACCGCGGTATGGTCACCCAGAAGTATCGCTCGTCCAGCTACTTCAACGGATTTTCCTTGGCGATTCACAAAATCTTGCCAAGCATCGAGCAACGCCCCATAGACATACGCTTTGGATCTAAAAAAACGGAGCAAGCGGTAATAACCAAGTTCATCTAATAGCCAGAAACGACACAACGACGTCACGCCGATCATTTCTCCTGCCCCCATAAATCCAATCACAATGGCGCAGAACAACAACCAAGTACTCGATCTGGAAAAAACGCTTTGAAAGCTTTCTAAACTCTGAGAAATATACTGTTGCACGGGGTCTCCTCCTTCCATCTGTACTTCTACAAAGAAAAGAAGGATCCGTGTTTTTTTAGCAAATGTCTAGTCGTAATTATCGATTTCTATTTTCTACACTACTCATCTTTTATGAACACCAGTGGGCAATCTTAAAGCGCAGAGCTATCAATGGGTGATAAGACTTTCTTCCGTTGGTCGAGGTGACACATCGAAAAAATGAATTCAGGGCCTGAATAGTTACGTCAAATCGGATAGAACTCGTGACTGACGAGTACAATAATTAGCCCTTGTAATGAATACTTTGTCCGTTGGGAACTAGCGAATTCTCCAATAGCGATGGTAAACTGCGGTCTTTTTGCTAAGAGACCGGTGAGACAAGAAACGAGTCAGATTATAATTTAAAAAAATGGGGAGTTTTGGGGCGATTATGACAACTAAATATAATGAGAATTTACAGCTTAATCCAAAAGATATCGAACTGATTGAAGACGCGTTAAGGGCTAGCCTTGAACAATTAGCCCACGATACGATGATGATTGGCGATGCGGTATATGCATCCGACGAAGAACTTGTGGCAAACAAAAACACAAAAGTTAAACAAGTTAACCAACTGTTGGGTAAATTGCATAATAAAAAAATATTCTATAGCCAAACCCATCGGAAGAAAGGTGTACCGCTCGGGTAAAATAAAAGTTTAGCGAGTGATGTCGTTAAACCAGTGTGTGCGGGTTGTGGCCCCAGCTCGTTTGCATATGGGGTTTATCGATATGAATGGTACTTCGGGACGGCGCTTTGGCGGCCTGGGTGTGGTTTTGCTCGAGTTGGAAACGCGATTAAATGTTCGAACGGCCGACAAGCTTGATGCGAGCGGACCGAGTGCGAACCGGGCAATCCAGTGTGTCCGAAAGTTCAGTAACCTTCTGGGTGTGCCCGGAGAAGTTCACGTTCAGATCGAGAAAGCTATTCCGGAGCATGTGGGTTTGGGATCGGGCACGCAGATGGCATTGGCCATTGGTCTTGGCCTGAGCCAATTGTATGGACTGAAACTATCGGCGCGAAAACTAGCGTCGATTAGTGAACGAGGCGCCCGATCGGGTATAGGAATCGCTGGTTTCGAAAGGGGTGGATTTGTTGTCGATGGAGGAAGATGTAGTGAAACCGAGGTTCCTCCGGTTATCGCCCACATGGATTTTCCTTCGCAATGGAAAATCATCTTGGTTTTCGACCGTCGAGGGCAAGGGCTTCATGGCAATCATGAAAAGGAAGCCTTTAGCCGATTGCCGTCTCTCCCCGAGGAAGAAGTAGCACGGGTTTGTTATCTCTTGCTGATGCAAGCTCTTCCCGCACTGGCGGAGAGCCGTCTTAGACATTTCGGGGACGCTGTAACCGACATTCAACGTTCCGTTGGGAATTATTTTGCGGCGGCTCAGGGTGGGCGGTACACCAGTGCCGACGTCGGCGTGGCCTTGGACTGGCTCGGCGAGCAAGGGGCCGTTGGATTAGGCCAGAGTTCTTGGGGGCCGACGGGGTTTTGTTTGGTTGAGGAAGAACAGGCGGAGATATTATTAGATGTCGCCGAAACACGGTTCAAACACGTTTCGACATTAAGTTTTATGGTTGTTACGGCGCGAAATCAAGGAGGCGAAGTTTCCGTTGTCGGATCTGATTTTAACAACGGATTGGTGTAGCGAAAATGCGCTGATGGAGAGAAGCTGAAAAAAAATCATTGGACATTATTCGACCCAAACAACTGCTGATCATCAGTTTGAGTGCAAGAATGTTTGCGCAGTCCGCGCGAAGTGGCGGTTGGAAACCAATAGTCATCGACCAATTCGCGGACCAAGACACTATCGAGTTATCCCAAAGGGCCTTAAAAATCGATTTTGATCGTTTGGATGTCGGTCCGGAAGAATTTTGGTCGATTGTCAACGAAATTGGTGCTTCCGACAGCGAGCCGGGTGTTATATACGGTAGCGGGGTGGATCATAAATATCGATTTCTTGAATTCTTGTTTGACCAATTCGTGGTGTATGGCAATCAAATAGAGGTTTTAGATTTTTGTTACGATCCCTATCGGTTTTTCCCCCAATTAAAATACCTGGGGATTCCATTTCCCGAGACTTGCGGTCACCACCCAACACCTTGTAAGGAATGGTTAGTCAAGGAGCGTTTTAGCGAAGGTGGCCGCGGGGTTCGATTTTTCGATGACATCGATATATACAATTCCGGCGACTACTTTCAAAAATATCTTGTTGGGCCGGTATTATCGGTGCTTTTCCTGGCTGATGGGAAGCAAGCGGTCATTATCGGATTTAATTCACAATGGATTTCTCGGCAAGATCCTAATCGCCCTTTCTTATTTTCAGGATTAATAAACCGGGTGGATTTGGATTCCGAACAAAAGGAAACCGTAAAATCTTATATTGATCGGCTGGTGGATGGGATCGGCCTAAAAGGATTGAACTCTTTAGACTTTATTCTCCATGGTGATATCTGTAAAATCATTGAGCTGAACCCTCGGATCAGCGCAAGTATGGCCTTGTACGATGAAGCCTACGCTAATGGGCTGATAGCCGAACATGTTTTAGCATGCCAAGGTAAAATTGGGTTGCGGCCCATCGCGGACGAACAGATCCGCGCGATAAAAGTGGTCTATGCACCCCGTGATTTAAAGGTTCAATATTTCGGGGAATGGCCAGAATGGTGTGTTGATAGACCGTTTCCAGGGACGCGGATTTTGGCGGGGCAGGCGATTTGCAGTGTTACCGCCAGTGGTTTTTGTCAAGAAGAAGTGGAGCGGGAAATTAAGGAACAAGAAAATCAAATATTGGTTTTTTGCGCACCCTTTGAAAATCAATTTACATAACTAATAAAATACCAATGTCAACAAAACAGGCCCCCAGTGTAAGTCGTTACAGTCAACCCTTGGTTGAGTCTTTGATCGGCAACGCCGATCGATTGCGTATCAATGTGGATCGTCTCGAAAACGGTTGTACGATCGTTGATGCTGGGATTGAGGTGGTGGGTGGAATCGAAGTCGGGCGAATCGTTGCCGAAATCTGCTTAGGTGGGCTTGGTGTTGTGACTTTAACGAACAGCGCTTCGGTGAAAAATTGGCCCTTGACGGTCAATGTCCATACCGCGAATCCGGTAATCAGTTGTCTTGGGAGTCAATATGCCGGTTGGAAATTATCCCATGGCAAAGGCAAGGGATCATTCTATGCATTGGGATCCGGCCCGGCGCGCGCTCTATATGCGAACGAGGAATTATTCGAAGAGCTTGGGTATCAAGATACCGCGCGGGAAGGCTGTTTAATCATGGAGGTCGATAAAGTTCCACCCGTTGAATTGGTTGAACAGATAGCCGATAAATGTAAGATCGATCCGTCGAAATTAACCATTATATTGACTCCGACGACAAGCCTGGCGGGAGGTCTGCAAGTGGTGGCAAGAGTGTTGGAAACCGGTTTGCATAAGGCGCATACCCTTCATTTTCCCTTAACGGATATCTTGGGTGGATTTGGGAGCGCGCCAGCGTGTCCGCCGACCTCCGATTTTATCCAGGCAATGGGTCGTACCAACGATGCTATTTTGTTCGCGGGTCAGATTCAACTCTTCGTCAAGGGTTCTGACGAGGCCGCGGAAAAATTAGCGAATGAAATGCCCAGTTCGACTTCTTCGGACTACGGTAAACCCTTTGCGGAGCTGTTCAAGGAGTACGACTACGATTTCTTCAAGGTCGATCCCATGTTGTTCAGCCCAGCCCGTGTAATCGTAACCGCGGTCGATTCAGGACGTAGTTTTCATGCGGGCCAACTGGATGAGGCATTGCTGGATAAATCTTTCGGAGTTGAATGATTGGCGCCATGTATCGCCATAATGACCGACGATCCCGGTTGGCACGGGGCGCGTTTACGCGAAGCATTTTCCGCCGGGGGCTTCGATAGTGAATATATCTCCCTAACCCGTTGCCGCCTTAATATTCATGAAGGCCAAACACCCATTGAAATCCCCGGATTCAAAAACTGCTTGCCCGATGGTGTATTCGTTCGTGGCGTACCTGGTGGTTCGCTTGATGAAGTTGTTTTTTATCTCGACATTTTACATGCTTTAAAAGCCTGTGGGATTCCCGTCTACAACGATGGACGAGCGATCGAACGCAGTGTAGACAAGGCGTTAACCAGTTTTTTATTGCAACACGCGGGAATTCCAACGCCAGCAACGTGGATCATGCGGGATCGAGACGATGCAATGGCATTGGTGCGAGATGAACTAAAGCACGGTCATCAAGTGGTTTCGAAGCCACTTTTTGGATCGCAAGGAATCGGATTGCAACGCTTATCGAAGCTCGGTGATTTATCCAACCTTGTTAATACCAATGGCATATATTATCTACAACGTTATATTGGTGGTAGTGACACTTCGTCCCATGATTGGCGGGTTTTCGTCATCAACGGCCAAAGTGTCGCGGTCATGCGCCGTGTCGGTAGTAGCTGGCTGAATAATATTGCCCAAGGCGCCCGGTGCGAAAAAGCCTTGCCCGATGATGCCATGATGCAAATGGCCGAGGCTGCGATTAAGGCATTGGATATGGATTACGGCGGTGTTGATATCATTCGCGATGAGCGGGGAAACTATAGCGTTATAGAAGTGAACAGCATTCCCGCCTGGAAAGGTTTGCAGAGTGTTTGCGATGAAAATATCGCGAATTTACTGGCCACGGATTTTTTGAGCCGTTGTGATGATAATTCTAGCGGGACATCAGTAGTTTCATGGAGGTAGATGATTCCCAATGGCGAAATCGGGTCGGACAGGCCTATCTTGATGCCTGTGAATACGATATTACAGCATTCAAACCGGGTAATGTTAGTGTTTTTTCTGAAGGCCACGGCATGACAGTAGCGGATTTCAGAAATAGCGCCGCGGTCAGCGAGCCGGTGCTAACGGATTTTGGATTATCGGTGGGTGAAAAAATATATTGTGCGGTTCAGGCGACTTGGAATAAAGTGGGTTGTAACACCAACCTCGGTATTATCTTGCTTTGCGCGCCAATGATTCACGCCGCGCAAGATCGATGCAAAATGGCTTCTTTTAAAACAAAATTGCAACATGTGCTCGATTCCACCACACAACAAGATGCGGATTGGGTCTTTCGCGCGATACGGTTGGTTTCACCCGGTGGTTTAGGGCAATCTGAACAACAAGATGTCCATTCGGCTCCGGAAGTGACCCTGACCGAAGCCATGGGAATTGCCCGCGAGCGCGATCGTATTGCTTGGCAGTATGTGAATTGTTTTAAAGATGTTTTAGATTTCGGTTTAAAAAGGTATCATGTAGCGATCAATCGATGGGGCGATGCGAATTGGGCTGTGGTGGCGGTGTACATCGGGCTGCTCGCGCGTATTCCTGATAGCCACGTTGAGCGAAAATATGGTAACAAATTCAATGGATTAGTGCGTACCAGGATGACATTCTTGGATGGGATGTTGTCAAAAACCGAAAGGCCGGAACAGGTAAATCAGTTATTACAGGAGGTTGATGCTGAGTTTAAGTCTTTGGGGATAAATCCAGGCGCCACGGCGGATCTAACAGCGGCAACATTGCTGGCGGTGGGTTTGGAGCAACTGCTTAGCGGAGGATAACGAAAAATACTTTATGTATTCTTGACTTATTCGAACTAAGGTTTAATTTTAATACGGACATTGTTTTGTATTGTTATTAAGGGGAATAACAATGTCGATACTTGATGCAATTTTATCTTTTTTTTCTTCAGAGGAGTCGAACAACATGGGAACAATCAATAAATTAATGGTAGGCGAGTCGCTTCAAGGGGACGGCAACGAAGTCGCGCATATCGATCTGTTAATCGGACCTCGCGGTAGCGCCGCGGAATCCGCATTCGCTAATTGCATAACCAATAACAAAGATGGTTTCTCCAGCCTTCTGGCGGTAGTTGCTCCTAATTTGATGACTAAACCAAATACTGTCATGTTCAATAAGGTTACCATCAAAAACAGCACACAGGCGGTTCAGATGTTTGGTCCGGCTCAACGCGGTGTTGCCATGGCGGTTGCCGATTGTGTTGAAGACGGTACGATTCCCGCGGCTGAAGCTGACGATATTTTCATCTGCGTTGGTGTATTCATACACTGGTTGGCTGAAGACGATACCAAAATTCAGGATTATAATTATGGCGCAACCAAAGAAGCGCTCAAACGCGCCGTTGCTGGCGAGCCTAGAGCTGCTGAAGTCGTTGCGCAAAAAGGTACCGCGGAACATCCTTTCGCTGCCCACGTATAATTGCTTTGCTAAAAATCGCTGCCTCGGTTTCGGGGGGGCGATTTTTTTTATGAACCTGAATCCGTGACTTCAATACGGATATCAGGGCGAGAGATATTGGTTTCGCGGGTACCAAAAAACTCTTGGCTCCAGCCATCGACTCGAAAGACCGTAGCGGATAAATTTTTCGGCGAGTACGAGTACGATTAAAATAAAGCTGTTCCTGGTTTTGTTTGAAAGATTTGCTCTAATGCTCTTTTGTCGACTCTCCGCTGTCTCAGCGCTACGCGTTTCCGCCGCGATCATTTTCAAAGATTTGCTCACCTGTCGCCAAGCGCTATACAAACGATCACGATTTGACCTCGGTCAAACGATAAAATCTGAAACACCGGTGGACAACAAACCCATGAGTCCCAATCGCAATAACAATTAACCACAAATCCAATCGTCCAAATAGGAAAAATATTAAAAAAAGCATTCCCCGTTCCAAATATTCAAAGGGATTTGGCGGACAATCGAAGTCATTTTTCTCAAAAAGTGCTCTAGTATATGACATCAAAGCTATACCGAGGAAAAATATAAAACTGAAGGCGTAGAGTAATTCATTTTCCTGGTAATAAAACAACACACATCCAAGCAGGAAAAATTCATTATAACGATCAATGACTGAATCGCAGAAACCTCCAAAAACAGTAACCTGGCCGGTGGCGCGAGCGTACGCACCATCGAGCGTATCGCATAATCCCCCCATGACGAAGGCCATAAACGCTAAAATCGACTGGTGATTTAATAATAAGATACAACCGGAAATTACAAATGCGGCGCCCGAAACAGTAATATGCGTGGGTCTAATACCAAGATTGGAAAAAAAACCAAACGCCGGACCAAGGAGACCCTCCCATTGCTTTTTTAGCTTGGCTTTATCATACATGAATCAGTTGCCCATCTATCGGCTTTTCCAGTGCATGCCGCATGGCCTGATGAGCCTGTAACAAAGCCCGTTTACCATATTCCAGACGAAAGGGATTTACCGGTTGTAATTGTTGGACGACTACCGTCATCATATGACGGCGGGGCATTGGCCGCGAAAGTTTTATCAAACAACCTGCCATGCGCCGCGTTAAAATGTGGTGATAGAGAACCCTGGTATTGTCTGAGATTCCAGACAGCCCCGGTCGATCCTTGATGCTCCCATCCAGATATAAGCCCTTGTTGATTTTAATGGGGTGAAAAAGCAAGGGCACGGCACAGGACGCGTAAATCCCCTCGCTTAATGAGCCTCGTTCTAAAACATGAGTCGATCGAGTGTACAGGTCAAACACCGAAATTTTTAGCGGAACGCGACATTCTTCGATGGCGGAAACCGGCGTTACTTTGGCGACAAATGTACGGAAACGTTCGCCTTTCAACAGCCCGAAACCAAAGGATGGGTCCCAAAAATCCTGCCGTTTTAATTCGAACAATAATCGGCGCAGAGACTCCGCCGAACACCCCGCCGCCCAACAGCCACCCGCCAGCGCGCCGGCGCTTGCCCCACTCACCTCGGACGGCGCCAATCCATTTTCCTCAAGCGCCAACAACACGCCCACATGGGCAAAAAAACCAAAGAACCCGGATGACAATGCCAGAGTATAAGGTCCTTTTTTAAGCCATTGGCGTAAACTAGGCACAAGAGGATATGACTAACTTAAATCTGAGTAGGATCTTATTAAACTTAAGAAACCGTTAACTGCTAACCGGCAACCATGAACTGTTTTCTTAATATTTAACATCCCAAATAAAGCCCAATTTCTCCAGGGGCCAAATGACCAGCCGATACGGTAAGTCCGGTCCCGGACGTTTGGCTTTAGTTGGGTGAATATGATGGTCTCGATGATCGTGTTCGCCGAGTAAAATAGCCGATAATTGCCAGTATTTTCGGGCATGACACCCTTGTTCATCAGGCTTCCCGCCATGGGAAAGGCTGTTGAAAAATAACGTGCCAATAGGCGACAGCGCCGCCGGGAGCAACGAAGCCAAGGTTGCAAAGGCGAGTGAGCCTGAAAAAAACCAGAATAGTCCCCATTCCAACCAGGGAACAAGGAAACACCATCGATCCATCCAAACTATTTCCGGGTATCGAAGTTTAATTGACCGGTGGGCATGCTTGGGATCATAACCCCAACCTAACCACGAATAAAGGAAGGAATGAGTCATCGGCGAATGCGGATCGTTTTTGTCATCACAGTGAACGTGATGGTAGCGGTGATTCCCCGCCCACCAAGACATCCCACCCTGATTGGACGCCGCGCAACAATAGGCAATCAAAAATTCGACCGTACGGTTGGTCTTGAACGCCGCATGGGAATAAAACCGGTGGAAACCTATGGTCATGCCCAACCCGGAATGCCGGGAAATCTGCAAAATGATAAGGAACCAGATTAACGGTTGGTAAATTAAGTATTCCGCTGCCTCAAAATCTAAATAAATAAATATCGCGGAATAAAGGAGCGGTGCGTAACAGGCAAATCCTCGATGTAAAGTCCAAAAAACCATAGGCTTAAATTCTTGTATTTAATATAACGACGCAAACAGGCCGTAGAGATATAGCGTACAAACGGGGCGCGTTTGATAATGATCAACTATCTAGGAGGCTGTCAGAGAATAGAGAGCCTACTGCGGAAAAGCGGATTTTGGCCCATTTTCCCGATTAAATTGATGAAATACATCCCTATATTTCACACCTACGGGCCGCTTTCATCGGTCCAAACCCGCTCCAGGCGGATTTGTCGTTAAATACAGCAAGTATTCGCCTTATGTAATCGAAAAAATGGACTCAAAACCGCTTTCCCTCGCAACGGCTCCTATTCTCAGACAGCCTCCTAGCATTTTAAACTTTATTGATCGAATTCCAAAGGTTAAAATTAAGCGAAATTATCAACCGCATAAATGATTTCGGCTGGATTACCCGATTGAAATCAGGTAAATTACATTGTTAATAATAAAAAAACACTGAGGAAAAGGGGTTTACGCACAAATGAATATCCTAATGCTGACTAATACCTTCTCTCCTTATGTAGGGGGTGTAGCCCGCAGTGTACAACGGTTCGCGGATGAGTATCGTAGGCAGGGGCACCATGTACTCGTCGCGGCGCCCTTGTACAAAACAACGCCGAAAAACGAACAGGATGTGATCCGATTTCCGGCGATTCAACATTTTAATGGCACCGAATTTTCATTGCCCATCCCGATTCCCGGGAAGTGGGGCGCGGCCTTAAAAAAGTTTCATCCAGACGTTGTTCATGTACACCACCCCTTCGCGTTAGGTGGTACGGCGTTGCGGGTTGCAACATCCCTTCATCTGCCGTTGGTTTTTACCCATCACACGATGTATGAAAAATACACCCATTATCTTCCCGGGGATTCATTACGTCTCAAGCGCTATGTTGTTAGTTTGGTAACCGGTTACTGTGGATTTTGCGACGCGGTCATCGCTCCGAGCGAAACGGTCGCTAAGCTTCTAAAAGAACGTGGTGTGCAAACCCGAACGGAAGTTATCCCCACCGGCGTCGCAACGGACATTTGCGCCGAGGGCAACCGCCAGGATTTCAGAAAGCAGATAGATCTACCTCAGAATGCGTTTGTTGTGGGCCATGTCGGTCGTATGGCAACGGAAAAAAACCTTGATTTCTTAGCTAAAGCAATCGTTAAATTTCTTCATAGCCGTCCCGATAGCTACTTTTTGTTGGTCGGTGTTGGCCCGATGAAAGAAGAGATCAAAAAAATATTGACATCAGAGGGTTTGTTGCACCGATTCCGCTGTACTGGTCTCCTTCACCGGAAAGAATTGGGAAGCGCCTATAAGGCGATGGATGTTTTTGCTTTTTCTTCGCATACGGAAACCCAAGGCATGGTGCTCGCGGAAGCGATGGCGTTTGGGATTCCGGTTGTCGCTATCGATGCATCCGGGGTGAGGGAAGTCGTAGAAAACGAAATAAATGGATGTTTAATCTCCGATGACGACGAAGATAAATTTGCCGCTGCGTTGGAGTGGATTGCATCGATTCCAGATCCTCTACGAAAACAATTGATTGAAAATGCTCGCTCAACCTCCGCGAAATACGATATTCGCCTAACGGCCCATAACATGATAAAACTCTATGAAGCACTGATAGAGGACAAAAAAAACCAACCGCAACTCAACGAATCCTCTTGGTTTAACACCCCAAAAAACCTTCAATCGGAATGGCGAATCGCAAGCAATATAGCAAAAGCCGCGGGCACTTTGTTTCAACCCTTGGAGACGGTTTAGGACAAACATCCGTAAAGGTTGATTGCCCCCAGTTTTAACAAAAATAAGAACCCAGGTTAACGTGAATGGGAGATGATGGAAGGCCCAAGGTCGATTTTCGCGCGAAACTCACCGGTTGGTTATGGGCAACCGCTCTAAGGTTGTTGTGTTGCAGTTGGAGGAAACACTACGAAGGCTTTGAATCGATAGATAAAAAGCGGCGCCAGGGGAGAAAAATGATGTTGTGTTTCTGGCACGGAAAGTATCTTCCGATCTTTGCCCTATGCCGGTGGTTATGGATTGAACAACGCGGAGAATCGGCATGCGTGTTCACCAGCCGTTCCGCTCGAGGCCAAGTGATCTCTGAAATTTGCCGCAATTTTGGCTTGGACTGCATCCAAATACCAGACCGGGGGCAAAAACGCTCCTATGGCTTAATGAAAAGCGCGCTCGCTTCCCATACCTCCGGTGTCATTGCCGTCGATGGTCCACTGGGCCCCAACCGTCAGGTTAAACAAGGCGCCATCAGGTTGGCATCCGATTTAAACTATATGCTAGTACCTGCGTCGGTTTACACAAAAAGCAAAAAAATCGTGGAACGGCGCTGGGATAAAATGGAAATCCCCGAACCATTTTCCTCCATCGGTTTGTCGATGGGGAAGCCGATTGAAGTTCCCGCGAATATCTCCAAAATGCAGATCAGAAATCTTATGGACGAACTTTTTGAAACTTTGGAAAACCTTGAATCCAGAGCGGGCGAGTTGCTTGAAGCGTAGCTTTATGATCCCGCGTCAGAACCTTTAGCGACCGATTCTTCCTTAGCATTTTCCGCTTTGCTTTCCTCTTTGATCACGATATCCGCCCCACTTTTCAGGGAATTAATATGCTTTACTAATTGTTCTTGTTGCAAAACCGCGATTATGCGGGCTTTTACTTTTTCGAAATCCGATGGTTCAGTTTGGCGTGAATCTTCGAGTAGAATCACATGCCAACCAAACTTGGTTTTAACAGGCTCCATGGAAAACGCACCATTCTCCATTTGTGCAATCGCCTGGGCAAACGGAGGAACCATTTGTTGAGGGTTAAACCAACCGAGATCTCCGCCTTTCGATGCCGAAGGACCGGTCGAATGCTTCTTGGCTAAGGATTGGAAATCCGCGCCATCTTGTAGTTGCTTGATAATTTTATTAGCTTTCACATCGGATTTTAATAAAATGTGGCGTGCTTTAAATTGGGTTGCCTTTTCCTTGGAGATACGACGGGAGTATTCATCCTTCGCGTCGTTTTCGGTCACCGGAGAACCGTCGAGAAAATCCTTGACCGCGGCTTGGAGAAGAACGGACTGTTTAACAAACTCCAATTTGTCTGCAATATCCGGTTTTTGCTCCAATTTGTTCCGCTCAGCTTCCTGCAAAAGCAGCTCTCTGTGTATAAGTTCCTGAACCAGTTTTTCCTCGGAAATGGCTACCCCCCGGGACTGTCTTGCTACTTCCGCTTTCAACATATCGAATGTGGCTTTATTGATCGGCCTGCCGTTGACGGTTGCAAGGGTTTCACTTTCCGCTAACGGCGTAATCGGTTGCACGGCGCCATTTTCGGTGTTACACCCACCCAACAACAATACCATTGAAAAAACGACATAATTGAAAAATTTTTTCATTCGTTTACACCCCATTAATTAAATTCGTCAGGACTCAAAACTTTCATACTAAATGCATGAATAGCAGTTTGCATTAAATCGCCCAGCGCCGCGTAGACCAGTTGATGCCGTTGTACCAAACTTTTACCGATAAACGCACCGGAAACAATCGTAGCGTAAAAATGCCCGCCACCGGATTCAAGCGCCCCGGCATGACCGGCATGAGATTGACTGTCATCGACAATTTCCAGCTTAATAGGGTCCAAGGCTTCTCGGAGTCTTTTTTCAATCAATTCCACCCGTGACGTCATTTGGGAAATACTTTTTTAAACGGTTTTACAATGACCTTGGCATAAACACCGGCGGACACATAGGGATCTGCATCAGCCCACTTTGTTGCTTCTTCCAAATTTTGAAATTCCGCTACGATAAGGCTTCCGGTAAATCCCGCATCGCCAGGATTTTCACAATCAATAGTCGGATGGGGACCCGCCAATACCAGCAAGCCCTGATTTTGCAAATCCGCAAGTCTTTTAATATGAGCCGGGCGTGCGGTAAGACGCTTTTCCAGGCTATTCTCAACGTCTTCGCTGATAATTGTATATAACACGCTATGATTCCTCCGTTTCCGATTCTGGCATAAACTTGGAAAGAACCAGTGCCTGTAGAACCACAAACGCTATAGTTAAACCGAGCATCCCAAATAGTTTGAAATTAACCCAAGTATCCGTGTCATAGTTATAGATCACGAACAGATTGGCGAACCCCAGTACGAAAAAAAACACCACCCAACTTAGATTAAGACGTTGCCAAATTACTTGGGGAAGCGTGATGTTTTCCTTCATCATGCGCTCAATAAAGGTATATTTTCCGATCAGTTGGCTACCTAGAAATGCCAGCCCGAACAACCAATTTACCACTGTTGGCTTCCATTTGATAAATCGCTCATCCTGTAAGTACAACGTCGCCCCACCCAGCACGACGATAAGAACCAGGGTTACCAGATGCATATTCTCAACTTTGCGGTTTTTGAACCAGGAAAAGCCTACCTGGAGCAACGCCGCCACGATGGCAACAACGGTTGCGGCGTAAATACCATAAATTTTGTACGCGACAAAAAACAGAATAATCGGAAAAAAATCAAATAATAGTTTCATTGAGTCCTCAAAACACCGGGAAATTACAGTAACTGTTTAGTTCACTCCTGAACTTCGTCATTTCTACCTTAAAAAGTGATCGATTACACCTGTAAACTCACATGTTCCGCTTTGAACTGATGAATTTTAGGGACAATCTGATACGCCGAATAGTTACTTTGTATTCGTTTGTTGACGTCCTAAACGTAATAATCGACGCCAAGTAAACGTGAAACTTTCTCTTGTGCGTCTTGTTTCGGCTGATTTTTCTGTGTTATATAGGCGTTTAGGGCTTGTCTGGCATTTCCATCAACCGGAAAATTTTGCTGGCCGTCATTATCTCCAAGTCGATTGTAGAATCCAAGGACACCTTGTTTTGCCGAAGCCTCTAATCCGAGGTTGGCCGTATTATTGGTTCTTGATAACCTTGCCGATTCGGCTGTTTTTTGAAAATCAGAATCGCCCTTAAGAATGCTTTGGACACCACTCGGCGTACCCCGGTTGCCCGGAGTAACCAAACCTGGAAGTACCAATTCAGATCGACCAATCCCCATTAATCGTTGTTTTTATATTCCAGACGCGACTCCGTACAAGTATAATACGTCTTGGAAGTACACAATTCTACTTTATTGATACAGTTTAGCATCTTAATACCTACACAAGTAATGGCGACAATTAACGTATTGCAAGCAATGGAATCGTTCGAAAAGACGATGGTGATGGGCCTATATCGGTTAGGCATATGTTTGGCGATCAGTTTTTCTTATATTCTAGCGACATTGATGGGCGCTGGGGCGGGGTTTGCCATTGGCGCATCGGGAACTGATCACGCGATCTTCGCATCCGTCGGCGCTTTCGTAGGATTTGGCGGTTGTGGCTTCATTCTCTACATCATTCGACCGTCACTGTTTTTTTCACCCAGAGCCGCTCACGCCGCACTCTTGGAAAAAGTCTTAAGGGGTGATACGACTACCGCGGAAAAAAATCAAGTTGATGTGGGTAAAGCCTTAGTAACCGCTCGGTTTAAAAATGCTTCAACCTTATTTACCCTAGATCAATCGCTCAAAAGTATTTTGATCGACCTTGTGTTCGAAATCGACCCGATTGCCCGAAAAATCCCAAATACCGCCAACCGATTTGCGCGTGGTATCGCCCGTTGGCTGGTCAGTTTACCCCTGGCATTTTCCGACCAAGTGCTCATCGGCTTCGTTTTGCGGCAAAAATCGGAGTCAGTTGCAATGTCCGCTAAAACAGCGTTAATTTTTTACGCCCAAAACTTTAAGGAGCTGTTTAAAACAGCGTCGATCCTTTTTGCCGCTGTTATTATTGGCATCTGCGCCTTATTTATCCTGCTCAGAATTCCGGTAGGATGGGCGCTCGAATTCATACCCTTTTCGGTTGGCGCCTGGAGCATTATGTGTAGTGTGCTTTTGGCTTGGAGTTTTATTACAGCTTTTTTTGAACCCATCGTTCTCGTGGTTCTAATGGACAGATTTTTTGCCATAACGAAAGATCAAAATCCTGATACCGATTGGGAAAAGAGACTTCTGGAGATATCGAGCGAATTTAGTTACCTTAGCAAGGGCGCCAATCCCTCTTAATCGTCAAGCGATTAAAGAATGATCGGAAATTATGTCAATCTCCCAATTCCAGCTTGGTCACTTCCCGAGAAAAATACATCGCTAAGCCCACGAGCCCTAAGAGCATAGGGAAAGAGAACAGAAAGGGTGGCCGATGAAACAGCAATACCATAAAATCTACGATAGTTATAGCTGAAAGCAGAGGATAAATGAGCACCAAAGTCCCAAGAGTCTTAAAAAATTCTTTATATTCAAACATCATTAAACGCGCTCCCCCCGTTTTTTTAGTTGTCACCTGTGGCAGTATTATACCGGAAAGGCAATGTGCCCAGCTGATTTTTCTTATGATAGAGCCCCATCTATACGAAAGCCTCCATCGCCGATAAACTCGATTCGAATAAAGCAACTTGGCGAAAGCCTGCTTAACCAGTAGAATTCAAATATAGTATCTCACTTCCCGGACGGGAATCATTGAACTTTCTTCTCAAGGTGAATTCATGCAAATAGTCCTTGCCAATCCACGCGGTTTCTGTGCGGGCGTCAACCGCGCCATTGAAATTGTCGACCGTGCCTTAAAGGCATTTGGAGCCCCCATATATGTTCGCCATGAAGTCGTACATAATCGATATGTTGTTGACGACCTGCGGCAACGTGGCGCCGTATTCGTCGAAGAGATTTCCGAGGTACCGGAAAAGGCTACAGTCATCTTTAGTGCTCATGGCGTTTCCAAAAACGTTCAAAAAGAAGCTCAAAGAAGAAATTTGAAAATATTTGACGCCACCTGCCCTTTAGTGACAAAAGTCCACATTGAAGTCGCCAGCCACGCCGCGAACGGTTGCGAAGTCATCTTAATCGGACACGCCGGACACCCTGAAGTTGAAGGAACAATGGGCCAATTTCGCAGCGAAAATGGCAGCTCGATTTATCTCGTTGAAACAACGGATGACGTCGCCGCCCTACAGATTCGTACCCCCGATAATGTGGCTTATGTCACGCAAACCACACTTTCGGTTGATGACACCGAACGAATGATCGAGGTATTACGGGAGCGTTTTCCGAAAATTACCGGTCCGAGGAAAGACGATATTTGTTATGCGACTCAAAATCGCCAGGATTCGGTCAAAAAATTAGCGGAATCCTGCGATGTCATTCTTGTCGTCGGATCGACCAATAGCTCCAACTCCAATCGACTGCGCGAAATTGCGGTACAGCAAGGGAAACCGGCATATTTAATAGATACTGCCGACGATATTAAGAAATCATGGTTTGATGATATAGGAACCGTTGGCATCACAGCTGGTGCTTCGGCACCCGAAATTTTGGTTCAGAGGGTAATCGAAAAGCTTCAGGAATGGGGCGGTGGAATTCAGCAGGAAAATAAAGGAATAGATGAGGAAGTGGTTTTTATATTGCCTAAAGCATTGCGGGGATAAGATTAATAGCATGTAATTATTCATCACAAAGAGAAGTCACCGAAACGACCTGCAAATATAGATTCCAGGAGCTGAATACAACCCATATGGTTTTCCATTAAAGCTCGTTTTCTACTAATCGCCCAGCCCGACAGCTATCGAATAGCGCCTTTCTTAAGGGCCGCCGAACGCATGGGACTTGATGTGCTGATTGCTTCGCGCGGGGAAAATTCGCTGGTTTCCGAAGTCCATGGCGGATTGCACATCGATTTGGAGGACCTGGATGACTCTCTGGTGCACATCCTCAAAGAAGCTCGAAAATCACCGTTTGCCGGTATACTGGGAAGCGATGACAGCACCGTCGAACTCGCAGCCAGAGCCGCAAATGCGCTAGGTCTTCCACACAATCCACCTGAGGCCTCGCGGTTGTCGTGCAGGAAAGACTTGGCGCGGGCGTGCTTATCCCGTGCAGGATGCCCGGTCCCAATTCATCGCCTAATTGATTTGGAACAACCCCTAGATGTACAAATGTCCGAACTGGTGTGGCCTTGCGTTATCAAGCCGCTGAACCTTTCCGCCAGTTGTGGTGTCATTCGCGCCGATAATGCAGATCAATTTTTTGCGGCCTGCAAACGCATCAAACCTATTATTTCAACATCCAAGGGTAGTTTAGAAAAAACCCACTTACTGGCCGAAGCATATATCGATGGTGTTGAAGTGGCCTATGAAGGCTATCTAGTTAACGGTGGGCTAAAGACCCTTGCTATCTTCGACAAACCAGACCCGCTGGAAGGCCCCTACTTCGAAGAAACCATTTACGTCACACCCTCAAGGCTGGATGACCTAACGCAGGCTAAAATCAAACAACGGGTTTCACAAGCTTGCGATTGTTATGGATTGACGACCGGTCCGGTGCACGCCGAACTGCGTGTCGACAAACAGGATGCCTGGATACTGGAAGTCGCATCTCGAACCATAGGCGGCGACTGCGCGCGCGTATTGGATAGAGGTAGTGATTTTAATCTCGAAGAAATGGTTATCGCATTAGCGATGGGAAAACCCGTTAAAACTCCGTCATTGGACGAAGCGCGCGGAGTCATGATGATCCCGATTAAACATGGTGGCATTCTTCGCCGAATCGAGGGTTTGGTTAAAGCCCGGAATGTGCCAAATATTGAAAAAGTGGATATCACTATCCGCGAAGGTCATGAGTTAATACCTTTACCCGAAGGCAATCAATATCCAGGCTATATTTTTGCCCGGGCTAACACTTCCGACGAAGTGATTCATGCGTTACGGAAGGCCTATGCCGAATTGAATTTCGTTGTCGCGCCGTTGTTCAAATTAACGCCCGCATAAAACTTTAGCAACTATTCGGGTAACCTACTACTGCCGAAATATGCCGTGTCGGAGGTAGTAGGTTACCTGAAAAGTAAACATGCGATAGCCGTTGCGCGTCAATTTAGTGGAAGGACAAGGAATTTTCATGGAGAAGCGTTATGGGCAAGAGGCGATGCGGTTTCTACCGTCCTTTTTTCAGGGTCCATTTCTTTCATAAAATCTATGGCTGATCAAGTTGATCTATATACCAATATAGCCCCAAATACTCCCTTTCCCAAATCTGATCGGTACTGGCTCTCAGATCGGGTGACGAAAAAGTATAGCGATACAAACTTGCCCGGATATATTCGGGTGGGCGGGTAAGGAAGGGATTATTCGCTAACAGCCCGAGGACTGCCGGAGAACCTTCCTTTAATTTATAAAGGAATCGGACAACCCATGAATTGTTTTGTGGTGGTCTTAATACCGCGAACCACATTTGCCAATCGAGGCGGGGCTGGTGAGGAATATTCCAGCCAAGGGGTTTTATTAACAAACCGGGTTTGTAATTAAATTCATAGGTGCGCCAGTTCTTGCCGTCATTCGAACCTTCCACAACGATTTCGAGACGCTTTGTGGTCATGATTGCGAAAGGTCCATAGTAGTTAACCAGCGAAAACGTCGAGGCTATGCGTACGAGAGTAGCCAAGGGCTCAATGAGCTGCCGTTCGGAATTTTGCATCCAAATAAAACTACCGCATGTGAAAAAAACAAGAACCGTGAGAATTCTCGCTGACACTGTGGCTGATTGACTTGGAGTGCTCTGTCCGGCTTGAGTAAAAGCGATGAATCTCTCGGGAAGGAGCTTAGGCGATATCTCTATCGTCGAACAAAAACAAGCACAACAAGACCGTCAATAAAATTAAAAAAGTTGTAATTACCGGTGAGCATTATTACGCTTTGCAGTCCGATGGTCGCCGATGCCGCGAAAAGCCGCGGACGGCGAGGGATGAACATTAGAAAGGGCACAATCAATTCAATAAAAAAAATGCCGCCAACGCATATTCCATGGAACCAATCGGGTAAATGATGAGCATACCAAGCCAACGGGGTAGGTAATGGTTGGGTTTCATAATGGTAGGATAGGGCGCTTAGATTGGCCCAGGTTGGATCGCCGCTGGTTAGCTTAACCAAACCACCCATGAACATAAACCGTGCGAGTAACCAATGGTATAAAAATACGATGATACGCGATCCGGACACCAGAAATATTGCTAACACGCCGGTTTCCAACAGAAAAAAGTCCCACTGGAAGGTCATAAAGTCCTGTCCGCCATAAACCAGTGAAAGGTACAGGATGAAACATAAGACTAACGCACTACGCGTGAAAACATTAAGGAGTACCAAAAGGGCTGCCACCATCCCGGTGAAACAAACAACATTAAGTGCTAAATCGGAAGCATCAAACCAAAATAGGGTGGGGAACAGCCAGAATTTTTCATGACCCGCGACAACTCCTTGTATTGCCGCAAGCCGGGTTGCAATGGGTAGAATCCCGTTCGATCCGATCAATCCTTCGATTTGCACGGCCATGGAGGCAAAAGCCGAAAAATAGATGAATGCGAGTAAGCGAAGGAATAACCAGCTGACTATGTGGTAAGGGGCAGGGTACAACTTCAATTCCATTGTAGAATTGTCGCGAAAAACGATGCGTTATTTTACTATATCGTCGTTCGAATTAAAAAAAAATCCTGAATCCGTGATTTCAAACGAAAAAAATTCTCTACTACATACACGACCCCATGTGCAGTTGGTGTTGGGCGTTCCGCCCTGCATGGGAAAAAATTATATCCAGTCTCGGGCCTCAGATAAAAATTCGATACCTTTTAGGAGGACTCGCCCCGGACACCGATCAGCCTATGCCGGAAGCGATGCAATTTAAGATTCGTTCGATCTGGCAAACCATACAAAGCCACGTGCCAGGAACCGAATTTAACTTTGACTTTTGGAAGAAAGGTAATCCTCGCCGTTCAACCTATCCAGCCTGTAGATCTGTAATTGCAGCGGGGTTTCAAGGAAACCAATATGAGTACGCTATGATTTTGGCGATACAGAAGGCTTATTATTTATCCGCGAAAAATCCTTCGAATGTGAATGTTCTAACTGAATTAGCAGCTGTACTTGAGCTAGATATACCAAAGTTCACAAGTGACTTGAATGCCAGTCATACACAAGATAAGTTACTCGCGCAAATATTATTCGGACAACAGATTGGCGCCCGTGGTTTTCCGAGTCTTATTCTTCAAAATAAAGGTGGGTATCGAAGGATTGATTTTGATTATATCGATCCGGATGTTGTGTTGAAGCAGTTAGCTTAGGGGTAACCATGGGGGTTAAACCTTCCGTGAAAATCGGTGTTATAAGACTATCGGCCGGGCAGTGAGAGAGCATGAAGTTCAATAATTTAGGAATATTAGATCAGATCGCGTTTTTCCAAGACTTTCTTTTTCCCGCTGACCACTTTTCCTGGCGACTACTTCTATTCTCGGACAGCCTCCTAGAAAAATGTAGTGGTGTGGGCCAATAGTGTTTCGGCGCAACGCCTCTTTTCGTGGGTTATTGCAATTTTGGAACTTGAAACAGGCACGCTTTTGGCGGAACGGCGAGACCCAATACAAGGGACTGTTCTCCGGTTCTGGTTTAACACCCACTTACTACCAGCATTTTCTGATCGTATTCTTCCTGTCGATACCGTTGTTGCACCAAACTGCATATTATCCAATCGACGCTCAGATCGAGACGCCATTATAGCAGCTACGGCCTTAGTTCACGGGGTGACAGTGGTTACGAGAAATGCCAATGCCTTTGAGTTCGCAGGCATTAAAATCTTAAACCCATGGAAATTCAAAACTTCTGACTAATAGAGGTACCAATGATCGGCTTAATTTAATGGCTCTGAGTTTTATTGAGCTGTTTTTTAGATTTTGGAGAAAAAATGCTCATTCATATCCTATGTTACGTTAGGAAGGTATCCTATCTTTCTAATATTATGGAAATAATTCGGAATTAAACTCTGTGCTCTAATCAAAGGGTGGCTGATTATTATGGTGATTAAAGACCTGACCCCGGTTTTGATACAGTTTTTGCGCTGATTGTGGGCCAGTAATATTGGGTTAGATCAGGATGAGTCCGCAAAATAGTGGAATTTGAGCGGGTTGGCAACTTCAGGATTATATCGGATTACGTATCGTTAACTCGATCTATTGCTTTCAACACTGGGAGCGTTATGTAAGGTGATCTGCTGGAAGGGGATCTCCCATCCATAAGCATTACAAGTATCCGCGAAAGATTTCACCATCACCCTTTCAACTTCCTCGTATATATGCGCGGATGAGCCTCTGACATAGGCCTCGTATTCATAATCCAGTGAAGAAGTATTGGCTGAGAAAAAGTCAGTAGTGGCTTTGATCAGTTGGTCTTCTCCGAGCAGGTCTTCCAGCTCTATCTTAAATCTTTCCAACATTTTATCTTGAATTTCGGAAGTACAGATCGACCGGTATTTGTAATCGATTCCGAATACCATTTGTATGCGATAGTTCCGCGACAGGTTTTTAGGGTTTTGACCGAGATATTTTTCCGTCGTGTAGGTAATATCGCTGCCACTGAAAAGAGCGAGTTGCACCATTTCCGGACTCTGGTACAGGACTTTTCCAATATTTTCATCTTCCAACTGTACCCAGTCTCCTTCCTTACTCGGAAACCATTCCTCATTGGACGAGGAAGGTCTGGAAACCATTCCACCCAATTCTTTAATGGATATGTGCATACTGCCGCCAGTGAGTAGCGGATTCACAAAATGAGTATAGAAGTTCAGGGACTTGACTTCCCATGGGACGCCGTTATAGATGATACGCTCACCTTCACGAATAGAGCCAAGGTTCAGTAACAACAAGACCTGTTCAACCATGCCCGGTATGGATTTTATCAGCACCCAACCCAGAGCAATCAAGAATAGACAGCCCAGGCCAAGCAGCAGCCAGTCATTGCGAAAATTAAACACAAAAAGCGTTGCAACGGTAGCCAGCAGAAAGCTTGCGGCGAGAAAACTCAGATCGAACAGTCTTTCAAAACTGGATTTAGTCCGATTCGTTCCGTCACGGATATTATTGTAGATTGAAAAACAATAGCGCATGAGGACAAACACGCTAAAAAAGGCAACCATGCCGAGTAGGATATTAACGCCGCGATTTCTGAAAAAACGCTAAACAACTCACCGGTCGATGAAAGAAACGGTTCCGTGGAATTAAGGACGGTCCCGAAGCTGACTTTCAAGCGTTGAATGTTCATCTTCAAGGGTTGCCTGTTCTTTTTTCCAATTAGCCAGCATTATGCCTAGAACTTTGCGGAGCGCCGGATCTTGCGTGTGTTCCGAAAGACGTTGCAGGTTAGCAACCGCGGTATCGGTTATTTTCCTTTTGTGAGTGATCTCTTCGATGGATTGCCGGTAATGTTCGATCTGGCGTGAATCCTGAGTTACGGTTTTTAGCGCATAGATCATCGGTTGTAGCAAGTTTTCGAGTTCTTTTTGCAACTCGAATTTTTCATGGTCCCTGAACCCGGTAGTCTTTTACCGAGACACCCGTAGCGATCGATTCAAGCTTGAATTGCAGCGCGTCCAGATTGACTTCCATCTCCGCCACCGATTTGATTTTATTTTCCTGTTTAATTTCCTTTCCACGGAGCTTGAGTTCTTTTACCGCCCGCCGAAGTGTTTCTGACCTTTCATTGGTTAACTTCAGAAGGTTTTGTAATGTCTTAACCGTTGCTTCGAGCATCTCTTTCCGTTCGGCTTGAATGACTTCA
>CAXXSE010000007.1:0-367500 GCA_963664935.2 Methylococcales bacterium
AAAAATACCGAGAATTCTCTTTTTGTTTTTCGCTTATAATAGCACCGTTGCCGTTCCACGCAGCATTTAATTCCCCATTATCAACTTTATAATAGGCTTAGCTTTGCGATCAATGTACAACGCGACGTGGCTCGTGCTTGGGGTTTTTGCTGATTTGGGGCCCGGATGCCATAGCCCATGGAGGCGTCTCAATCGAAGAAGATATCTGTGTTATTCAGATTGGATTTTTTAGGGCGCATTTCGCTGTTTATCAACCCCAGCAATCGGCGGACCAGGAATTTTGTGAAGATATTCCAGGTACAACCGATACCGTTTTTGTACTTAACTATCTCCACAATAGTCTAAAACATGCACCGGTCGACTTTCGAATTATCAAAGATGTCAATAATCTTGGTCGTTTCGCCAAATGGCAAGATATCGCACAACTCGAAAACATTGAGGAAGACACTGTCTTTTATCAGTCCCCGGTAATACGCCCCGAGGCCATGTTCAAGGCGGAGTATAAATTTGAAGAGCCAGGTGGCTACATTGGCATTGTGACCGCCAAATACCTCGCGAACGGAAAAATCTACAACGCTGTATTCCCTTTCGAAGTCGGTGGAAAAACCAATTTTGGAACTTTACAGCTGTTTATTCTTTTGGGGGTTCTGATTGAGATAATTTATTTGTATAGCAACGGTGTACTCGCACGCTGGTACGGAAAACTAAGAGTCTATTTGCAAAAAGAAATCAAAGAACGCCTGCCTAGATTTCACTAATCGGCCGTGGTTTTTCGATACCAGACCCTTGCGCGAAGCTGACGCCGACCCACCGGAGTTTCTCCTTGATATCATCATTTTCAACACAAGCGGCAATAGTCTTCATCCCCATCACCTGCCCCACTTCATTGATCGACTTTACCATCGCGTAGTCTATCGGATCGTCTAAAATGTTCTTGACTAACACTCCATCGATCTTAAGGTAATCGACTTTCAGCTTTGTTAGATAGCCGAAAGACGACAACCCCTTGCCAAAATCATCCAATACGAACCGGCAGCCGATTCTGCTAAGCACCGAAATAAAATGCGATACCGGCTTTAAATTCGATACCGCCGCGGTTTCTTTGATTTCAAAACAAATCTTGCCGGGAGGAACCGCTCTATTTTGGATGTCATTGAGAACAAAATCCAAAAAACCCACGTCCGCTATCGATTGCTCCGACAGGTTAATTGAAACCCATTTTAAAGCGGAACAGCATTGACCTCCAGAATTTAAGAGCGTGAGAGCATGACCGACCACCCACCGATCAAGCTGAGGCATTAGATTGTAGCGCCCGGCGGCGGGCAGGAATGCGCCCGGCTCAATAATATTGCCTTTAACATCCACCATCCGCAGTAGAAGTTCATAGCAACGGTCAGTGTCCGGCAATTCCATCAGAGGTACGATGGCTTGGGCATGGAGAGTGAAACGATCTTCGTCCAGGGCTTGGTTAATTCTTTCTACCCAGTGCATTTCGCCATGTACTTTAACAATTTCTTCATCTTTCTTTTGGTAGCTATGAATCCGATTCCGACCCAACTCCTTGGCTCGATAACAGGCTGCATCGGCGCGTTTCATTAATTCAGTCACACTGACGGTTTCGTCCGTGAACGCTGTCAAACCTATACTAACGCCAATTCGGAAGACTTGTTTTTCCCAGTAGAACTGATAGTCAAGAACCGACTTCAATATTGAATCGGCAATTTTTAGAGCATCCTCAACCAAACAATGCTCCATCAATATCCCGAATTCATCCCCACCCAGACGCGCAAGCGTATCGGCCCGGCGCACCTTGGATTGAAATTCCGTACTGATTTGTCGTAATAGCTCATCCCCCGCCGTGTGACCACAACTATCATTGACCCCTTTAAAATGATCTAAATCCATAAAAATCAGTGTATGCATTGCCTTTGTTCTAGGATTTCCGGACAGCAACTTTTCCAATCGAATCTCGAATTCGCGCCGGTTTATCAGCCCTGTAAGTCCATCGTGGCTTGATTGGTAGGACAGTTCTTTAGACAATTCGTATTCTTGAGTGACATCCTCCTGGATACTGACGATATGAGAAACATTTCCATGCTCGTCTTTGACCGGGGAAACAATACTTTTTAACCTAAAACGTTCACCATTCTTTTTCTTGTTGTAAAAGTCACCACGCCATTCGGTTCCCGACAATATCGTATTTCTCATCTCTTGATAGATTTCGTCAGGTGTTTCAAATGCCGCTAGCATCCGTGGGCTGTGGCCCATCACCTCTTTTGCCGTATAACCGGTGACTACTGTGAATTGTGGATTGACATATTCGATCATGCCCCGCCGATTGGTAATCAACATTATCGAGCCACTCGATTCAATAGCACACGCCAGGGTATTCCGTTGCGTATCCAACCGATTGCGGTCAATAATATTAGCGAGAGTGCGGGCTACCTCGTATAGAAATTGTTGTTCGCTCGGACCGAATCGATGCCCATGCTTAACATAGAGCTCAAGGACACCTAAGGGAGAGCCGCCCTCCACAACAATAGGAACATGGTAATGACGCTTCGGCGTTAGCCCGTTAATGAAAATTTGACGATCGCCATCGACGCTATTTTTGGACGCCACTAGTTGAACCTGTAGGCCGCGACCACAAGGACAGCGTCCGCACGCCGCTTGGTCACATGTTTCGAGCGAGGGCTTATACAGGTTATGGGAAACCTCCGGTTCAAGGCGGTCCCATTTTTCGTCGACAAGAAATATGCAACCTTTTTTTCCAAGGGAATACAGGAAACATCCAGGACAACCTGAAGGATTTCCTTAAGCATTTCACCGAACGGTATGGATTGCAACGATATGGAAATAATTTCGTTAAGCGCCGTTTGCGCATGACTCCGCTGTTTAAAATAAGCTACGGTATCGAGATTATTATCGATCGTATTTTGCAATGAATAACATTTCTCTCGTAATTCGGCAAGCTCGGTACTGCGCGGATTCATAATATCACTAACATCGAATTTTCCTGAAAACCGGTACTCCGTAGCAACTTATACGGATTCATGTTTCCCGAACCGCTTCCAAGATGCCACTGAGCGGTTCCGGTTTGCCGATGCCATACCCTTGTACGTAGTTAACGCCAATGATTCTGAGCATATCCCTGATTTCATCATTTTCAACAAACTCGGCGATGGTCTCCATCCCCATCAACTGACCGACCTCATTGATTGACTTCACCACCGCGAAGTCGATCACATCATCGACAATATCTTTTACGAACATGCCGTCGATCTTCAGATAATCGACTTGTAGATTCTTCAAATAGCCGAATGACGACAACCCACTGCCAAAATCATCCAATGCGAAGCGGCACCCCATACGTCTCAATACCGACATGAACTTCGATGCCTTATTTAAATTCGATATCGCCGCAGTCTCGGTGATTTCAAAACAAATTTTCTCAGCCGGAATTGCTTTTTTCTGCATTTGATCGAGAACGAAATCCAAAAACTCCATGTTGGTAATCGATTGGCCCGAAAGATTTATAGAAAATTGTATTGGACTGGAAGCATGTTCGCTTCGAACATGGTAATGTGAAAATACGGCGTTTACGACCCAACGGTCCAGTTTCGTGATCAGATTGTACCGCTCCGCCGATGGCAGGAAGGCACCCGGTGGAATGGTGTTGCCGTCATCATCGATCATCCGTAATAAAATTTCGAAATGATGTGGGTCGTCCGGTGATTCATTAACCGCGACGATAGGTTGGGCATAGAGAACAAAACGGTCTTCCTCCAGTGCTTGGTTAATCCGTTCCACCCATTGCATTTCGCCATGCTGCCTGACGAGATCTTCATCTTCGGCTTGATAGATATGAACACGGTTTCGACCTAGATCCTTGGCCATATAGCAAGCCGCATCGGCGCGTTTCATTAATTCTTCCAAGCTAACCGTTTCTTCCGTAATCGCTACCAAACCAATACTGATGCCGATCTTGAAGTTGCGCCCTTCCCAATTAAACTGAAAATCCATGGCCGCCTTCAATATCAAGTCCGCAACCCGTTGACCGTGTTCCGGTGAACAATGCTCCATCAATATTCCAAACTCGTCCCCACCCAACCGCGCAAGGGTATCGCTCTTACGCACCATCGCAAGAAACCCCACGCTGATTTGGCGCAGGAGCTCATCTCCCGCACTATGCCCGCACGTATCGTTAACTACCTTGAACTGATCCAGATCCATGAAACATAAGACATGTTCGATTTTGTCCTGACCGCTCTCAGACACAGCTCGTCCCAAACGAATCTCGAATTCACGTCTATTGACTAAGCCCGTCAGTTCATCGTGGCTGGCCTGATAAGATAATTTTTGGGCCATTTCGTACTGCTTGGTCACATCCTCCTGGATGCTCACTATATGGGAAATCTCTCCGTGGTCATCTCTAATCGGAGACACTATACTTTTCGACCAGTAACGCTGGCCGTTCTTTTTCTTGTTGTAAAAGTCACCCCGCCATTCATTTCCGGATAAAATCGTTTTCCTCATCTCTTCGTAGATTTCATCGGGTGTTTCGTAGGCATCCATTATCCGGGGACTTTTACCCATGACTTCTTCCGCCGTATAACCGGTAACGACGGTGAATTGCAGATTGACATATTCAATCCTGCCATAATGATCCGTAATTATGATGATTGACCCACTGGATTCGACCGCACGGGATAGGGTTTGCAGTCTGGTTTCGGTTTGGTTTCGGTCAATAATAGTGGCCAGCGCACTGCCCACCATGCTTAGAAACTGTTGCTCGGTCGAGTCGGGTTGATGCCCATGCTTTACATAAAGGTTTAAAACACCGACGGTGAGGCCCTTGGAAACAATCGGGACATTATAGTGACCATGAGGCGTTATTCCCGCAGGTAGATTCTCGTGATCGGCATCGACGCAATCTTTAAATACCAGTCGCTGTGACTGTGCGGCGCGGCCACAAAGACAGCGCCCAAAAGCCACATTGGCGCACATTGTGAGCAGAGGTTTGCCTAAATTGTGGTAAACCGCCATTTCAAGGGTTTTCCTGTGTTCTTTAACCAGAAAAATGCAACCTTTTTTTTCCAAGGCAAGCCAGGGAATCTCTAATACCAAAAGAAGAACTTCCTTCAGGATCGTATCGAGTAATTTTGGTTGTAGCGAGGTGGAAAGGATATTGTTTAGCGCTGCCTGTACGTCCGTAAGCCGTTTAAAATCAGCAACGGTCTTACGATTTTTTTCGACCTCTTTAGATAAAATATCATATTTTTCACGTAATCCAGCAAGCTCTGTATTCGCCGAACTTAAGATGTCACTCCTTACATTAAGCCACCGGCTCTGCCGGTGCGATGCAAATAGGCTCTGCCGTTCCAGCGTAAAGATTTGTTAAATTCACTTGGTCATCCGTCAAGGTAATAAGAAGAATTGGATCACGCTGAAACATCGGAAAAAACAATAGATGGAACATTAAGGGATTAATATTCAGAGCAGTTTCAAAAATATGTTTCCAGTTTGATGTGGAATTATTTATTGAAAGTTATGCTAGTTCTTTGGGGTTGAGGATTCCACCTAAATATAAGCTCTTAGCCCCCTTCAAGGGGCTTCCTCAAACCACCCGCTATGCGGGTGGTACTTGATTACTCGTCAGTCACGAGTTCTATCCGATTTGACGTAACTATTCAGGCCCTGAATTCATTTTTTCGATGTGTCACCTCGACCAACGGAAGAAAGTCTTATCACCCATTGATAGCTCTGCGCTTTAAGATTGCCCACTGGTGTTCATAAAAGATGAGTAGTGTAGAAAATAGAAATCGATAATTACGACTAGACATTTGCTAAAAAAACACGGATCCTTCTTTTCTTTGTAGAAGTACAGATGGAAGGAGGAGACCCCGTGCAACAGTATATTTCTCAGAGTTTAGAAAGCTTTCAAAGCGTTTTTTCCAGATCGAGTACTTGGTTGTTGTTCTGCGCCATTGTGATTGGATTTATGGGGGCAGGAGAAATGATCGGCGTGACGTCGTTGTGTCGTTTCTGGCTATTAGATGAACTTGGTTATTACCGCTTGCTCCGTTTTTTTAGATCCAAAGCGTATGTCTATGGGGCGTTGCTCGATGCTTGGCAAGATTTTGTGAATCGCCAAGGAAAATCCGTTGAAGTAGCTGGACGAGCGATACTTCTGGGTGACCATACCGCGGTGATCAAAGATGGACGCAAGATGCCCGGCGTGGTATCGATGCACGAGTCATCGGAGACGCAAACGAAACCCGGCTATTTTCGGGCCCAATGTTGGGGCAGCATTGGCATCTTGATCGGGTCGTTATCCGCTTGTTTTTGTTGTCCTTTGCAGCTTCAAATTCATCAGGGATGGGCTCATTTAGGGTTGAACGACGAGCGCGATAATCCATGTCGGATCAAGCTCACCGACCGCTTGGTGGCCATGGCGATTCATTTTGCGGTGACGAATCACTGTCTGTGTTATTTGGTGTTGGATGCCTTTTTTTCAACCGGGGGCGTATTTCGAGCTTGCCACTATTATTCAATCCAGCATCAGGCGCGGTGGGTTGAGGTGCTGGTCAAAGCCAAGAATAGCTATGTGGGTTATTTCCCCGCGCCACCGAAACCCGCCTCTCGACCCGGACCTCAGCCGCTCTATGCCGAGAAAGTGTGTTTAAGAGAATGCTTCGACCACCTTCATTTGTTTGAGACGGTGACCTGTCAAGTCTACGGTAAAACCGAATCCATCCGGGTTATGACGCTTACACTGTTATGGCGGCCCATCGCTGATCAGGTGTTATTTATTCTCGCCGTCACCTCAAAAGGCCCAATGGTTCTAATGAGTTCCGATTTAACGCTGTCAGCCATTGATGCCGTTGAACTGTATTGTGCTAGAACCCGCATTGAAATCATGTTCGCGATGTTAAAGCATGTGATCGGCGCCTTTAAATTTCGTTTTTGGACTAAAAAATTGCCAAAACATTCTAGACGCCCCTTTTCCAATCGTCTTCTCAAAGCCCCACAGCCCCAGGATATTCATACCGTTCAAGCGTGCTGGCGAGCCTATGAAATCTTCGTGCTCTGTGCCTCCATTGCCTTGGGGTTAATGCAATTGATTGCGCTCCAGTATCAAGATACGATTTGGTCTGAGCACTCGCTTTATCTTCGCACTCAATCGCGTGATTTGCCATCGGAGAAAACCGTCAAGCAAATTTTAGCGCCATTGTTCCTCAAACAATTCTTTCGACTTGAGGAAAATGGCATGATTCAACAGATCCGTGCCCGCTTGATGGCTGTTTCCGATGAAATAGATGACGATTAAACTGAATGAGGCGTTCTATGCTCTAATTCTCTGCGATCTTCAAAATTTTTCATCAAACATACTACGATGGAGAGGGTAGTTTTGCCCCGCTTTTCTCGCTGTTAACTCACGACTGCCGAGTTGATTAGGTGGGTCTATGATTTCGGTGTACATAATTTTATCGAAACAACTTCCCGAGGAATGGGAAGATATACATTACTAAAAAACTTGGGTATACAAAAAATGATAGTTCATAAACCAAGGGAAAAAAGGCGACAGCTTTAATTATTAAGCTATAATTCGAGCATCTTTAGTATTAGCCGCGGATTTGAAGAGAAATGCCCGGAGTTGGTCGTGTCTCGATGACTCCTATTCTCGGATAGCCTCTTAGCTCGTGGTATAATGCATTGTTTTTGGCATACAAAACCCTAGTGATTAAAATCGTGGCCCCCCACCGCAGATCGGATTCCAGAAAGATTTTTTCTTTGTGCCTAGTGGCTCTCTGGCTTCTTTCCCCAGCCGTAACGGCGGACATCAGACAGCTACTGATGCCGACCGCCCCCAACCTAGACGCCACCAGTTACTTTTTGATGGATTTCGATAGCGGTCACATCATCGCCGATACAAACTCCGACAAACAAGTTGGGCCCGCCAGTATCACCAAAATAATGACGGCCTATGTCGCTTTTAACGAATTGAGCAATGGCAACCTGGCCTTGGATGATAAGGTCACCATCAGCGAAAAAGCTTGGCGAACAGGGGGATCCCGCATGTTTGTCGAAGTCAACAAGCAGGTTTCCATGGAAAATTTGCTAAAGGGCGTGATCATTCAATCGGGCAACGATGCGAGTATTGCAATTGCCGAACATATCGCCGGGGACGAGGCCACCTTCGCCAAACTCATGAACCAGCATGCAAAGCGTTTGGGCATGGTAAATACTCATTTTGTCAATAGTACCGGGCTACCCCACGCTGACCATCACGCCACCGCTCGGGATCTTGCCATGCTGACACGGGCTCTTATCGATGAATTTCCACAATATTATAAATGGCACTCTATCAAGGAGTTTACCTTCAACAATATCAAGCAATACAATCGGAATAAACTTTTGTGGAGAAACGATTCGGTCGATGGTGTAAAAACCGGCCATACCGAGGATGCGCGGTTTTGCCTGGTTGCCTCAGCTTACCGTGATGGGATGCGCTTAATATCGGTCGTGATGGGCGCTACGTCCGAAAATGCAAGAACTAGCGACAATCAGGCCTTACTTAACTACGGTTTTCGATTCTTTGAAACCCACAAGCTTTACAAGGCCCAAGACGCTTTGGCCGACACAAAGGTCTGGAAAGGGGAAACCGATAATCTGAAATTGGGATTGGATCAGGATCTCTATGTCACGATACCGCGAAATCACTATAAAGACCTAAGCGCAACAATGGAAATCGACAAGCAAATTCAAGCTCCAGTGAAGCAGGGAAGTTCGTTGGGAATCGTCAATATTACCTTGGGTGAAGACACTATTGTAACAAAGCCGCTCATTGCATTGGGGAGTATCAAAAAAGGAGGTGTCCTGAAGCGGGTCTACGATGAAGTATTATTGTTGCTGGAGTAGATCATCCCGCATAAATTAAATTCTCATTCGCATGCGTCAATTTAAATTCATATCCTATGAATATCATGAGGCATCTTCAAATGCGATTTTCCGGTATTCTTTTGAAAAAGGCCCCATATTTGAAGAACAATTGACGTTTCATGACGCGCCGAAAACGTCTTCGGATGAACAACGGACGGCTTTAGATACCTGTTTGCGGCATCTCCACCTAGCCGCTGGCGTGAGTTACTATAAATTATATGCGCCTAAAGAAATATCTGTAGAGACCCAAACATTGTCCCGAAATGAAGCAAAGTTTTTTAATACGTTTTATATTAAAGGCCTTGCGGAATTTTCATACAAGAATGACATTGACATACGCGAACGTGTCGATTTTCCTTGGGCTCAAAATCCGTCCGCCAAGACATCCAACTTGGTGTTGCCTCGAAGATCCGCAGTGCTTGTGGGTGGCGGAAAGGATTCCATAGTCACTATCGAAGCATTAAAAAAGTCCGGAGAGAATATCGTCCTATTTGCCGTGGGAAATCATGGTCCAATTCGAGATGTGATAGAAAAAGCACGGATCCCATCCATATCGGTATCACGAAAATTGTCTTCCGATTTGAATATCTTCAACAACCGGCATGATACCTTAAATGGACATATCCCCGTCACGGGTATCGTCTCATTTATAGCGATAGTTGCTGCTATTATTTACGGATTCGATACTGTTATATTGTCTAATGAATCTTCAGCCAATGAAGGAAACTTAAGCATCAATGGTTTTGACATTAACCACCAGTATAGTAAATCAATCGACTTTGAAATAGACTTCCAGCGTTACGTAAACCAATCAATACTTGAAAATATACAATATTTCTCCTTCTTGCGGCCTTTAGGCGAGTTAGCAATTGCCCGCTTATTTTCTCGTTTAAAAAAGTACCATTCCGTTTTTGTGAGTTGTAATCGAGCTTTTACGATTGATGCAAAGAATAGAAACAACGGATGGTGTGGAAATTGCCCGAAGTGTCGATTCGTATTTTTATCGTTGGCGGTTTTTATGGAGAGAGAAGACCTTGTGAATATTTTTGGCGCCGACTTATTAGCCGATCCCAAGCAAGAAAGTGGATTTAGAGAACTCATCGGGTTAAAAGGATTTAAACCATTTGAGTGCGTTGGACAAATTGCCGAATCTCAAGCTGCATTCCTAAAGCTAAGCTTACTAAGCGATTGGCGAGACGCCAAACTTGTAAAGACGTTGACGCCAGCGTTGAACCGGCACCTGGATTCGGCGCAACTTGATATCGATCAATTCCTAGCAATGAATGATTGCCATACATTGCCCCCTCAATTTAGGAAATATCTTGATGATTTTATGGGAGTTAATTGGGAAAAAAATAGCTATTTGGGGTTTAGGTAAAGAAGCGAAATCGGTTGCACGCTATATTCATCATCAATTTCCGAATCAGCATTTAACCGCCATTGATGACAACCGCCCTGATGACTCTGTTTTAAAAGAATTTTCCCGGTCCGGTCCTATTACCTACCAGTTTGACCGTGATTTAAATAAACCCCTGTCGTCGGTGGACGTCGTTATAAAGTCCCCGGGAATTAGCAGCTACCGCCCGGAAATAGAATTGGCCAAATCGAAGGGGATCATTTTTACAACCGCAACCAATATTTGGTTTGCCGAAAAGGCTAAAAGCTTGACCGTTGTGGTCACGGGTTCGAATGGAAAAAGCACTACAGCTGCATTACTGGCCAGTTTGCTCAAGAACGCAGGACATTCCGTGGGGTTTGGCGGCAATATCGGTATTCCATTACTTGATCTGATTAGCCCGGAACAACCTCATTTTGATATTTGGATCGTTGAATTATCGAGTTACCAAATATGTGATCTGAACTTCAGTCCGGACGTTGGAGTCCTTTTGAATTTATACCCGGAACACATCCAATGGCATAAAACCGTTGAGCAATATTACGCCGACAAGCTAAAGCTGTTCCGATATCCAAACTGCACTCCAATCCTAAACTTTCGAGACCAAGTTACCCAAGATTTATGTCACGAATTACCGAGCGCCGTGTATTTTAATTCGCCCAGTACATTTCATGTTGAAGGGGATCGGATTCTCGATCAATCAGACCCAATTATTCCTCTGAACGAAATAAAATTAAAAGGAACCCACAATTTATCGAATGTCTGCGCGGCTTTAACGGTGCTACGCCATCTCAATGTTAATTGTCAGGATTATATGGCTACATTATCCCGGTTTGAAGGATTACCCTATCGCTTACAAACTCTAGGCGAAAAATACACTATATTATTCGTTAACGATAGTATATCTACGACCCCGGAAGCCGCGCTGGCGGCCATTGAGGCATTCCCCGACCGTCCGCTAACCATTTTATTAGGTGGGCAAGATAGACAACAAAATTATAAGCGTTTGGCGGAACGGCTGTTTAATAAACCGGTTGTCGGTATTGTTACCATGCACGAGACTGGACCCCGTATCGCGAAACAGATCAATGGGTTGAAACCACGCTCGCAGATCCTCCCGATATTAAAGGAATCTGGAGATATCTACGATGCTATGGTTGTTGCAAAACAGATTACCCCTAAACATGGATTAATATTGCTCTCCCCAGCGGCGCCCAGTTATGATGCGTTCAAAAACTATCAGGAACGGGGGGATATTTTTTCTCGCTTGGCCGGATTTTAACCTCTGAAAAACTACCATGGAAAATAACGCATCCGTTTTCAAGTTCCCTTGTAAATTTCCGATCAAAATCCTAGGACTGAAAAGCAAAGGATTTGACACGACCGTATTAGAAATCGTTGGTAGACACGCAACGGATATTAAACCAGTGTCAATCAATAATCGTTTAAGCAAAGGCGGAAAATATATTTCGATTACCGTGACCATCACGGCCAGGAGCCAAAACCAATTAGATACTATCTATCAGGAACTGAGCGATTGCCAAGAGGTACTGATGGCACTGTAAACCTTTCCAATTCAACTCATTCCAGCACTCATTCCTGTAATTCCATGCTAGTAACCATCCGCAACCTCGGAATTCAAAAATACGTCGAAGTATTGGAAGCCATGCAACGGTTCACCGAAACCAGAAACGATATTACTCATGATGAAATTTGGGTGATGGAACACCATCCCGTTTACACCCAAGGACTCAATGGAAAAGCTGAAAATATCATTGATCCCGGCAATATTCCCGTTATTCAATCCGATCGAGGTGGTCAAAGCACTTACCATGGACCCGGACAGCTCATGGTCTATGTCCTCATCAATGTAAATCGAAAAAAACTGGGAGTTCGAGCGTTGGTCAGTGCTTTAGAAAATTCTGTTATATTTACTTTGGGACAATACGGTATAACCGCCTATACCAACGCCAAAGCACCAGGTGTTTATGTCGAAGGAAAAAAGATTGCATCGGTTGGCTTGCGAGTACGGCGAGGATGTAGTTACCATGGACTCAGTTTCAATGTTTCCATGAACTTATCCCCATTCGAAGGCATCCATACCTGTGGATACCCCGAACTCGAAGTGACCCAGCTTTCTGATTTGAATGGCCCAGAAAACTATTTGGAAGTATCTGTTCCCGTAATCTATCGATTATTGCATCTGCTTGACTACGAAAGCATTGAAGATTTCACCCCAAAACGATAAATCAATGACTGATTCCCACCAATACAAAGCCCCTTCCCGAATCACCCCCGAAACCCATCAACGAGGCGCCGACAAGCTTTCCCGTATCCCGATAAAAGTAATCGCCACGGCAACTGTTCTGAAAAAACCAAGTTGGATTAGAGCAAAACTTCAAAGTGGGCCGAAAATCACAAATCTAAAAAAGACTTTGCGCGATAATAAATTGGTCACCGTCTGTGAAGAGGCCAATTGTCCAAATCTTGGCGAGTGTTTTAATAACGGCACCGCAACTTTTATGATTATGGGAGATATCTGTACCCGGCGATGTCCATTTTGCGATGTGGCCCATGGTCGACCCGGAGTACTCGATCCCCAAGAACCGATTCGTCTTGCGAAAACAGTAAAGGCCATGAACCTAAGCTATGTCGTCGTCACTTCCGTTGATCGCGATGACCTGCGAGATGGTGGTTCAAGCCATTTCGCGGATTGTATTCGTGAATTGCGAAAATTCAATCCTGAACTCAAAGTAGAAATTCTTGTGCCCGATTTCCGGGGACGAATGGAAACAGCCATCCGGACCTTAACGGAAACGCCTCCGGATGTATTTAACCATAATATGGAAACCGTGCCCCGGCTTTATAAACAAGTGCGCCCCGGAGCCAATTATGCCCACTCCCTTCGACTATTGGAGCGATTCAAATCGATTCAATTCGACGGAATGACCAAATCCGGGCTGATGCTTGGATTAGGTGAAACGCTGGACGAAGTAGTTTCCGTGATGAAAGACCTTTGCGATCATGGATGCGACATGTTAACGCTTGGCCAGTATTTGCAGCCCAGCCGGGATCATTTACCCATTGTTCGTTATCTTAGCCCTGAAGAATTTAAAGAGCTTGCCACGGTAGGAAATAAAATGGGATTTTCGCATATCGCCAGCGGTCCCATGGTGCGATCATCTTACCATGCCGACATTCAAGCCACATCGACGATAACTAACCTTTGACAAGGTGTATTGGAAAATGGCGTAAATTCATCTAACCGTAGGTTGGGTTAGGCACGCTCGGTAATGCCCATTCGGCGCCCGCTCGACTTTGGGTGCGCCGTAACCCGGCGTAGAGATTGGAAATTAACCACGGATCCGATGTTTTACGCGGTTAGCCTCATGAACCACTAACTTTAATTCAGACATATTGGACAATGGCATTAGTTCATCTAATATTTAGTAAGTCTAAATGTCAAGCGTAAGCAAAAAAACCGTAGTTAACCGCTAAAATGTTTTACTTCAAATTTCCATCACATCTCGCCTCTAACCACAACTTCTAGACTAATACTGCATGGTCACAACAGCCCAAGAAATCCAACTTAGCGGACTCGCGAGAAGCCTTGTACGGGCAGGGTATTTTAGCGAAGCGGAAGCACAATCTCACCAAGACAGTGCAAAAAATAACAAACCCCCATTCGTAACCCATCTGGTTTCCAACAAAATAGTCGATAGCTTGCCTATCGCAACAAATGCATCTTCGGAATTCGGAGTGCCTTTGTTTGACCTGGACGCCATCGACTTAGATTCCGCGCCAATCAACTTAGTCAACGAAAAGCTGATCCAACAGCATCATAGCTTGCCGATATTCAAACGTGGTAACCGATTATTCATTGCACTTTCGGATCCTACTAATTTTCAGGCTCTGGATGAATTAAAATTTCATACACGCCTGAATACCGAAACCATTTTGGTGGAGGACGATAAACTAACCGCCGCCATCGATAGCGCGCTTGATGCAGCCGATACAGCAATGACCGATCTTCTTGACGAAGATCTAGATAATCTACAGATTACCAGTGATGACGACGATCAACAGGAAGATGGAGACGTCGATGTCGACGATGCCCCGATCGTTCGCTTCGTAAATAAAATCCTCTTGGATGCGGTAAAAAAAGGCGCATCGGATATTCATATTGAACCCTACGAAAAAAATCTGCGCATCCGTTTTAGAAACGATGGGATTTTGTACGAAATAGCCAGTCCTCCCGCGAATCTTGCCAACCGTATCGTATCCAGACTCAAAGTCATGTCGCGGATGGATATCGCGGAAAGAAGGGTGCCGCAGGATGGACGCATAAAAATGCAGTTGACGAAAAAGCGTTCTATCGACTTTCGTGTCAATTCATGCCCCACACTTTTCGGTGAAAAAATCGTGCTCCGTATTTTAGATCCCACCGTTGCTCAAATTGGCATTGAAAAACTCGGATTTGAGGATCATCAACGAGAGCTATTTGAGAACGCCATAAAAAAACCCTACGGAATGGTCCTGGTCACCGGCCCAACCGGAAGTGGAAAAACCGTGTCTCTGTACACCGGGCTAAACATGCTCAACACAACCGACAGGAATATTTCAACCGCGGAAGATCCAGTGGAAATCACCGTTGGAGGAATCAATCAGGTTAACATGAATGTAAAAACCGGCCTGACATTTGCCGAAGCGCTTCGCGCTTTTCTGCGGCAAGACCCGGATATAATCATGGTCGGTGAAATTCGCGATTTAGAGACAGCTGAAATCGCTGTAAAAGCAGCTCAAACCGGGCACTTGGTGCTTTCCACCCTGCATACGAACGATGCGCCGCAGACCTTAAATCGATTGGCTCAAATGGGTATTCCCGCATTTAACATCGCGTCTTCGGTCATTCTTATTATGGCTCAGCGTCTGGCGCGCCGGCTCTGCGAACACTGTAAAAAAGAAGAAAACCTGCCGGAAGATATTTTGCTGGACGCCGGTTTTAAAAAAGAAGAATTGGGGAGCTTAAAAATATTCGGCCCCCCGGTTGCGATAATTGTGTCAATGGGTATAAAGGGCGTGTTGGTATTTACCAAGTCATGCCGATATCCGAAGCCATGACCCAACTCATCTTCGAAGGTGGTGACGCCCAAAAACTGGCCCAGCAAGCCCGAGACGACGGCGTCAACGATTTACGCGAGTCAGGTCTAAACAAAATTCGGGTCGGAATGACCAGCTTAGAAGAAATCGATCGAGTAACCAAGGATTAAATTATTATGGCTACAAATACACTGACACTTTTTTTATGGGAAGGCACTGATAAAAAAGGATCACGAACCAAGGGCGAATTATCGGCGAAAAGCGAATTGACCGCTAAAGCGGAACTCCGCCGTCAAGGTATCAAACCCATCAAGGTCAAAAAAAAGCCGAAACCACTTTTCGGCAAAGCAACTAAAAAAATAACGACCAAAGACATTGCGGTTTTCAGTCGCCAGTTGGCCACCATGCTATCCGCTGGAGTGCCATTGGTCCAAGCCTTCGAAATCGTGGGGAGAGGTCACGAAAACCCCAGCATGCAAGATCTGCTCCTGGGTATTAAGGCCAGTATTGAAGGCGGACTGACCTTGGCTGATTCGCTTGCAAAACAGCCGCTCTACTTCGACGAATTGTTCTGCAACCTCGTCAATGCGGGCGAACAAGCCGGTGTTCTGGAGACTCTTCTCCATAAGATCGCGGATTATAAGGAAAAAACCGAAACTCTGAAAGGGAAAATCAAAAAAGCCTTAACCTATCCCATCGCCGTGCTCGTTGTCGCATTTATCGTCACCGCGATTTTGCTGATATTCGTGGTTCCGACCTTTGAGGATTTATTCGCGGGATTCGGCGCGGATCTACCCGTGTTCACCCAATTCGTAGTTGGTCTGTCCCGTTTTATGCAGGATGGTGGTGGGCTATTTTTGGTGGCATAGGTCTTAGCGTTTATGGGTTATTAGAAGCAAAGAAACGTTCGCGGCCATTCAATCATAAACTCGATAAATTGATTTTGTGGGTTCCCGTCATTGGGGAGATTATGCACAAAGCCGCTATTGCCCGATTCGCCCGAACCTTAGGCACTATGTCCGCCGCGGGTGTACCGTTAGTTGAAGCCTTGGGTTCGGTTGCCGGAGCGACTGGCAATATCGTTTATTCGAGCGTGGTCTTGAAAATCAGAGAAGAAGTCGCCACTGGCCAGCAACTCCAACAATGCATGCGGGCTGCCGTCTTATTTCCAAATATAGTGATACAAATGGTTGCGATTGGCGAAGAATCGGGTTCTCTCGACAGTATGCTTGAAAAGGTCGCCGATTTTTATGAAGAGGAAGTGGACAATGCCGTCGATTCGCTCAGTAGTTTGATCGAACCCATTATCATGGCCTTTTTAGGCGTTGTTGTCGGTGGTTTAGTAGTTGCGATGTATCTACCTATATTCAAACTCGGTGCTGTTGTATAAGGTTGGGGGATAAAATATCAGGGTCTGGTTTGTTTTTGTTCATTACTTCGTCATAATCTATACTCGGTTCCTGAATCCTGAATCGCCATTTCACTATGATCTGAATCAGTGACTGTAATCGAATTATTTCAACATAACCTAGCCATTTTTTATGCAACAGTGGGTTGTTTCGGCCTCATAGTCGGCAGTTTTCTCAACGTAGTTGTTCACCGGCTTCCGATTATGATGAATACCGCCTGGCGAACGGAATGCCGAGAGTTTCTCGAGCTTCCGTCATCGGAATCCGAAACCCCAAGATTTAATCTCATGCGTCCGCATTCACACTGTCCAAATTGCAACGCAGCGATTAAACCATACCAAAACATACCGGTTCTAAGTTTTCTTTTTTTGCATGGACGGTGCGCCCGGTGCCAAGTCAAAATTTCGTATCGATATCCGATAGTCGAGTTTGTCACCGGGTTGATATCGGTTATCATTGCCCTTCAATTCGGCTTTAGTAGCGAAACCTTATTTGCCTTGTTCCTAAGCTGGAGTTTAATCGCATTAAGCTTAATCGATTTCGATCATCAGTTACTCCCGGATTCCATCACAATTCCTCTATTATGGCTTGGACTTTTGATCAGTTTGGGCGAAGTGTTTTCGGATACTCAATCCAGTTTGATTGGCGCGGTTGCGGGTTATCTGAGTCTCTGGACGGTTTATCAATTATTCAAATTATGTACTGGGAAAGAAGGCATGGGTTTTGGAGATTTTAAGCTCTTGGCAATGCTGGGCGCTTGGCTCGGTTGGCAGATGCTGCCGGTCATCGTACTTCTTTCATCCCTGGTGGGCGCCGTAGTGGGTATTTTGATGATTTTGTTTTTCAAGAAAGACCACACAATACCGATTCCTTTTGGACCCTATTTAGCGGGCGCAGGTTGGTTAGCGCTACTATGGGGCGAGGACATCGTCCAGTATTATCTTAACTACGTGGGACTTGCTTAGTAAGCTGTTAGAGAATAGACAGCCTCATAGCACCCTCATTCCTTTATGCTTAAAATCGGTTTAACCGGAGGCATCGGAAGCGGTAAGACCACGGTCGCGAATTTGTTTGGTGATAAAGGCGTACCCCTAATCGACGCGGACGTAATTGCCCACTCACTAGTCGAACCAACCGAACCCGCATTCGCTGAAATTGTTAATTACTTCGGACAAGGTATTACCGATAAGCGCGGCTACGTGGACCGAACCAAACTCAGACACATCGTATTTGACTCTCCGAAACACAAAAAAGCACTCGAAGCCATTCTCCACCCATTGGTATTTGAAAAGATGACAGCGCAAGTCAAAAAACTTAGCGCCCCGTATTGCTTACTTTCCATCCCATTGATTATTGAAAGCGGTCGCCAGGATTTTATCGACAGAATTCTGGTCGTCGATTGTCCAATGAAACTCCAGATGGTCCGGGTAACACAACGCGACAACCTCAATAAAAAACAACTCCGCCGAATAATCGATACACAATCATCCCGATGGCAAAAACTTCAAACCGCGGACGACGTCATCGTCAATGATGGCGCCTTGGCAAAACTTGAGCAACAGGTCAACCGAATGCATCAGCTTTATCTTTCTATTTCCGAGGAAAAACAGTAAACCACATGCTTTTTCGCTTAAAATCAGGCGAATTACCAACAATCTATTGACTAATTCCCGTCTTTAGTCAAAATGGCGTAACTATTTGTAATTTGCCCAATATTATTTTACCTCTTGAAATACACGATTCGGTTCATCGACATTGAATGATTTAACGATTTACGAATTTCCCCTAAACGAACGGATTCGTGTATTTATGCGCCTAGAGCAGCTCTTTAAGCAAATTGAGCGGTTCATGTCCGGAAATACCGTCTCGGATAATCGGGCAACCATCTCTACGCTGCTTGATATACTGACCATCTTCAGCCGAAATGATATTAAACAGGAGTTATTAAAAGAATTGGATAGACACTCGAATGTCCTGTCCCAAATTTCCCAAACTCAAGGGGTTGACACCGTTCAACTCAAAAGCCTGCTAATCGACCTGGAAACAATAAGCAACGATCTTTACGCATCAAGCGGGAAAATAGGACTCGACCTAATGCAAAGTAAGTTGTTCAAAAGCATTTCTCAACGAAGTTCTATCCCTGGAGGAACCTGTGCATTCGACCTGCCTGAATACCATTACTGGCTACAGCAATCGGAAAAACAACGTCAATACGATCTTGAGCAATGGTTTAAACCTTTCGAAACGATTCAAAATGCGATCAGTATCATCCTCCAGTTTATTCGTGAAAGTACCGATGCTTCCATGGAAACTGCCGATTCGGGTTTTTTTCAGCAATCCCTGGACCATACTCAACCCTTCCAGCTTCTTCGGGTTGGAATCGATAGGTCAAGCCCTTATTTTGCCGAAATCAGCGGCGGAAAACATCGATTTACCGTACGTTTTATGGAAGCAGATACAACCAATCGACCTTCTCAAACCGACAAGGATATTCAATTCTCGTTAACGCGTTGTATGTTTTAAGAATATGGCGACAATAGTTCCTGTGGCGGTAAATTGCCCTTATTGTGGAAAAACCGTGCCGTGGATAAAAACTCAAGTCAATAAACCCTTCTGTAGCGAACGCTGTAAATTAATCGATTTGGGTAAATGGGCGAACGAAGATCACTTTATTCCGGGATCCGAGGTTGATCCGTTGACAATGGAAAAAGTTGGCGATGAGTAAGATCTCAATTGGAGGCGAATGCACGAATTCCGGCAATACCTTGCGCGCCTCGCAGTTTAGCGTCCTTCAATAGTGCTAGACCCATACCACCCAATGCAAAAACCGGCAAATTGGTCAAGGAAACCATCGATTTAAATAGATCCCATCCAAGGGGCGAAAAATCAGGATGCGAAGGTGTATGTAAAACAGGCGATAACACCACAAAATCGACACCCACCGCTTCGGCATGTTCTAATTCCGTAATATTATGGCAAGAAGCAGCAATCCAATATTCTTGGCCAAGTGGACGTTCGGTAGTTTCCAGTAATTGATTAGCGTTTAAATGCCATCCCGCGGCATTGGTCTCATCAATTAGATCTGGAATCGGATTAATCAAGACCTTAATCGGTCTTTCTGAACACAGACGGCAAATTTTTAACGCAAACTTTCTATATTCGGAATCGTTGAGATTCTTGGCGCGCAAGCGAATCAATTTAATCCCATTTTTGATCATTTGATCAAGATTTTCGCGCATACGGTTCTGATCACTATATTCATCATCCAAAATTGGATAGCATTCAGGAAGCCTTATTGCCGAAAGGATTGAATCATCGGCCTTTGGAAAACGATATTGATTTAACCGTTCAGGTCGAACCCATCGAATAGGCTGGCTTTCAAGCCCTCTGGCTTCACCTCTGAATCGTTCGATTTTCCAAACATCCAAAAAAACCCTTCGATCTTCGTAAGCATGCTTGATTTGAATCAATGGTGACGCGGAAATTACAGTGATTCCGAGTTCTTCCCACAACTCCCTATTTAACCCTTGGATAATACCTTCACCTCGATTCAGCTTACCACCCGGAAATTCCCACAGTCCGCCTTGATGAACATGATCTGCCCGTTTTGATATCAGTACTTGACCCCCAGAATCAAAAATAACCCCGACCACAACATGAATGGTTTTCGTACGTTTAGCCTGCATTTTTCACCAACGGTCTACCGCATGCGCGTGAGCCTTTACCCTACCCATTTGGAAACGTTTCCCAACGCTGACTGACCACCAAAATACTGCTTATTTGCCGGAATTTTTGCGTTATTTTTTTTTTCACCTAAAATATATTTATTGAACGAACGCGGATATTCGATTGTCTATCTAGTGTTTGCCCCAAAAAACTTTATTACAACGTCGATAGTAAGCACACCCCGGCCTGTATCTTGGGAAAAGTATTAGATACACATTAGGATCTATTAATAACAAAAACTTGGAGTAATTTCTAATGGCTGTAACGCCTGCATCTCGGAAACGCTATTCAAGATCTCGACGAAAAGTAATAATAAGCGATCGCGCTCGACGACGACAAACCATAAGAAGAACCGTGGTACTAACCGTAATGACCGCCTTGGTTGGGCTGGGATCTATCTATGCTATGGAATGCAGGCATGATATTCACGAATCAACCTGCCGAGGTCTGGTACGATGTCAAGTTTGAAAACCCCGTGCTTGTGCGCCTTCCTGCGGACGACGCTCCACATCAAACAGCAACTGAATGGTGGTATTACAATGGCCACTTACAAACTCAGAGCGGAAAAAATTACACTTTCCATTATGTAGTATTTCTGATCCAGCGTTTAAAAAATCATATCATAGCCCACGTATCGTTTACAGATCAACAAACGGGTGAGCATTACACCGATCAAAAGCGTACCGCGGGGAATCCATCCCACGGCACTGTCGACCTGTTCCACTACAATCTAGGTGATTGGCTCATGTCGGGAAGCGATGGAAAGGACAAGCTCAGAGTAAATACGCCAGAATTTTCTTTTGATCTTAATCTAAGGAGTTCGGTACCAACCGTGTTCCAAGGGGGTACCGGACTATTGGACTTCAAACAAGCGGGAGAAAGCTATTACTACACCCGCCCCCGGATGAAAATCACGGGAACCGCTGGACCCGCGGGCCAAGAAAAGCCGGTAAACGGTGTCGCTTGGTTTGACCACCAGTGGGGCGATTTTTATAGTACTGGCATGCGCTATAATTGGTTCGCATTGCAGCTTGATGATGGTGCGGACATTATGCTCTTCGAGATCGCATTAGATGGAAAATCAGTTCTATTTGAGGGTACCAGTCTATTCCAATCTATAAATGGCCCTGAAACAGAGGGGTAGAGAATCTACCTGAAGAGGCAAATCAGGCAATACTCCGCTCCTGCTCAAAGATGGTTTTGAAAAGTTTACGTTTGGCCTCATTCATCTGTTTGACTGCGTCATTGTCGCTGATTGAGAAGGCAATTGCATCCAGCTTTTTAAAGGTGGTCCCCAGTTTGAGATATTGGTTTGCATCAGGTAATGATTTGAGCTTCTCGTAGGGTGTCATCACGTAGGGTGTCATCATTAACTTGTAGGGATAGCTCTTTTTCACCTTTCCTTTGTTGTCTTATTTTGGGACAGGAAAAAAGCAAGGACGATGGAAGTTGATATAGGGGTTGAAATACTCTCTGTGAAATTCATTAAGTTGAGGCGCCCAGTACCCCGGGATATGGTCGTACCCCAGATGTTTGCGGATGATGGTTCCGTTCTTGGACTCGGCGAGTGCATTGTCGTTGGAATGGCGTGGGCGTGATTTGGTCAGGTCAATATGGAGCTTTCCGAGCAGTTTTGCCACGGTATGATTGATGTATTCCGAACCGTTATCCGCGTGAAATGCCAGGATGACAAAAGGGAAGATTTCGATCAGCATCTCCAGGACCGGAATCATGAAACGCTCAGTAATCCGTTCTACGTAGAATATACATTCAAATTGCGTGACTTCATCAACCGCATTGATATGGTAAACCCCTTTGATCCCATCCAGGTCGCCCTGATGGACTGTGTCGATCCGTAGAAAGCCTGGTTTACCTTCTGAATTGGGTTTTCGTCGCTCGCCTATCTGAGAGCGTTTTGAAGCGGTTTTATCAAACTGGCGGCGCTGTCGTTGATAACACGTAGAATGACGAAGATTATAGAGATGGGCAACCGAAATCTTTGCTAAGCGCTCATAGCGATAATCCTCATAGATCAAAAGCATCCGCTCACAGATCTTCTTGGTGGCTGCACCGCAGAGTGTCCCATGGAGCTTGTCGGTCTCAGCTAACAGCACTGCGTCCTCAGGGCGGTAGAAGCGTTCAAATCCCGATGCTGTACGCTGTTGGCGCTTGATGTATCCGGTTTTTTTGTATTGCTGTACCAGCCGTTTCACTTGCCGTGGAGAATAGCCACTCACCTGCTCCAGATAGCGGATGATCAATCCCTTACCGTTCTTGCTGCAAGAGATATAACTGAATTTGACCAATGTACGCCGAATCCACTGGTAGCGCTCTTCCTTGTTGGTAATTGAAAACTCAACCTCCACAGTTCCTTCGAGAAAGATGCGGACGTCATCCAATGTTTTTATCTTTTTGTCACTCATATAGATCACCATAGGTGACCATCATGAGCAGAAATTACTCCTCAGGTACAGGGCCGTTTCACGTTGGAATCACGGCTCCCGTTCAGGGCCATTTCATATTGGACAAGACTGTACCTACACAAAAGACGGTAAAACCAGTATCATCAGCAGTGACCAATTTAATACCCGGGCAACTGGTCACTGGACCAGCAAGAAAAGCGGTGTCCGTTATCCCATGGGGTGGCAGCTAAATATTCCCGATAGGGATATTTCCCTCACGTTAACACCGACACTCAAGGAAAGCGAATTTGACGGGATCCAAACCATGTTATCGAGATATTGGGAAGGGGCCGTCAAGATTTCAGGTTCCCAAACAGGTAAAGGCTTCGTGGAAATGCATGGGTATGACCGCGACACATAGGTTTGCTCGAAATTTTCGTTAACAGAGCTCGGAAATTGGGAAAACATGGATGACTCTATTTTTTTGATAGATAGCGCTGTTGCCGCAAAATGATCCAGAGCCAATTCGAATGGCGTAGTCAGCCCATAGGGTAAAAACCATGGAGGGTTTTCATCTACCCATCAAGTAACGTAAATTCAGTTTAGAGTTCAGAGCCGATACAAACGAAAAGTCAAATCCTATGTTTCAAAAAATAATGCTATCGGCTACGTAAGTACATAAATTCCATCAATAAAACGTGAATCCGTCCGATTCCGGACTTACAATCTTCCCTTGGATGGGCTAAACTTTTTTCTATTCCTCCACTTTTTTGTTCTGAGATAAATTCTCTGGCACCTTCCTCAGAAAATATTTCCGCGGGCGCAAGAATATATGGCGTTTGACTAATAGTTTTTCGACTTAATGAATATGGGACCATTCAAAGTCCGTCCAGGCTCTCGTTATCCCGCCGGTGCAAGGGCTGATTCGGAAGGCATCAACTTTTGCATTTTCTCACAACATGCAACAGGCGCCGAATTGTTGCTGTACGCTAAACCCACAAGCAAAACGCCTTGTCAGATCATTACGTTGGATCGAGACCACAACTGGACGTTTTTCTTCTGGCATGTTTACGTCGAGGGTTTGAAACCAGGTGTTTGTTACACATGGCGAATCGATGGACCCAATGATACTCAACAAAGTGGGTGCCGTTTTAATAACTCGTCAGTCACGAGTTCTATCCGATTTGACGTAACTATTCAGGCCCTGAATTCATTTTTTCGATGTGTCACCTCGACCAACGGAAGAAAGTCTTATCACCCATTGATAGCTCTGCGCTTTAAGATTGCCCACTGGTGTTCATAAAAGATGAGTAGTGTAGAAAATAGAAATCGATAATTACGACTAGACATTTGCTAAAAAAACACGGATCCTTCTTTTCTTTGTAGAAGTACAGATGGAAGGAGGAGACCCCGTGCAACAGTATATTTCTCAGAGTTTAGAAAGCTTTCAAAGCGTTTTTTCCAGATCGAGTACTTGGTTGTTGTTCTGCGCCATTGTGATTGGATTTATGGGGGCAGGAGAAATGATCGGCGTGACGTCGTTGTGTCGTTTCTGGCTATTAGATGAACTTGGTTATTACCGCTTGCTCCGTTTTTTTAGATCCAAAGCGTATGTCTATGGGGCGTTGCTCGATGCTTGGCAAGATTTTGTGAATCGCCAAGGAAAATCCGTTGAAGTAGCTGGACGAGCGATACTTCTGGGTGACCATACCGCGGTGATCAAAGATGGACGCAAGATGCCCGGCGTGGTATCGATGCACGAGTCATCGGAGACGCAAACGAAACCCGGCTATTTTCGGGCCCAATGTTGGGGCAGCATTGGCATCTTGATCGGGTCGTTATCCGCTTGTTTTTGTTGTCCTTTGCAGCTTCAAATTCATCAGGGATGGGCTCATTTAGGGTTGAACGACGAGCGCGATAATCCATGTCGGATCAAGCTCACCGACCGCTTGGTGGCCATGGCGATTCATTTTGCGGTGACGAATCACTGTCTGTGTTATTTGGTGTTGGATGCCTTTTTTTCAACCGGGGGCGTATTTCGAGCTTGCCACTATTATTCAATCCAGCATCAGGCGCGGTGGGTTGAGGTGCTGGTCAAAGCCAAGAATAGCTATGTGGGTTATTTCCCCGCGCCACCGAAACCCGCCTCTCGACCCGGACCTCAGCCGCTCTATGGCGAGAAAGTGTGTTTAAGAGAATGCTTCGACCACCTTCATTTGTTTGAGACGGTGACCTGTCAAGTCTACGGTAAAACCGAATCCATCCGGGTTATGACGCTTACACTGTTATGGCGGCCCATCGCTGATCAGGTGTTATTTATTCTCGCCGTCACCTCAAAAGGCCCAATGGTTCTAATGAGTTCCGATTTAACGCTGTCAGCCATTGATGCCGTTGAACTGTATTGTGCTAGAACCCGCATTGAAATCATGTTCGCGATGTTAAAGCATGTGATCGGCGCCTTTAAATTTCGTTTTTGGACTAAAAAATTGCCAAAACATTCTAGACGCCCCTTTTCCAATCGTCTTCTCAAAGCCCCACAGCCCCAGGATATTCATACCGTTCAAGCGTGCTGGCGAGCCTATGAAATCTTCGTGCTCTGTGCCTCCATTGCCTTGGGGTTAATGCAATTGATTGCGCTCCAGTATCAAGATACGATTTGGTCTGAGCACTCGCTTTATCTTCGCACTCAATCGCGTGATTTGCCATCGGAGAAAACCGTCAAGCAAATTTTAGCGCCATTGTTCCTCAAACAATTCTTTCGACTTGAGGAAAATGGCATGATTCAACAGATCCGTGCCCGCTTGATGGCTGTTTCCGATGAAATAGATGACGATTAAACTGAATGAGGCGTTCTATGCTCTAATTCTCTGCGATCTTCAAAATTTTTCATCAAACATACTACGATGGAGAGGGTAGTTTTGCCCCGCTTTTCTCGCTGTTAACTCACGACTGCCGAGTTAATAAAAGCATTGAGTTGCTGGACCCATGGGCTCGTGAAATATCCGATGTACTGTGGGATCGCCGACATGCGGCCAAAACGGAAAACGGAAGTAGTCCATCCATCCGTGCGATGGTTGTTGCCAACGGAAAATACGACTGTGAAGGCGATAGGCCCCTGAATCCCACCCATGAAAATTGCATTATCTATGAACTACATGTCGGCGGATTCACACGCCATCCTTCATCAAAAGTAAAAAATCCCGGAACGTTCTCGGCGATTATAGAGAAAATCCCCTACCTACAGGAACTCGGTATTACCGCGCTGGAACTACTACCCGTAATGGCCTTCGATGAACAAGACATTCCCGATCAAGGATACCATCAAGGCCTTAAAAATTATTGGGGTTACAGCACCCACAGTTTTTATTGTACCCATCCGGGCTATTCCAGTTTCCCCTACAAGGCGACCACCGAAAGGAATTTCGAGATATGGTCAAAGCATTACACCAAGCCGGAATCGCCGTAATTCTGGACGTCGTCTTTAACCATACCGCGGAAGCTGGAGCCGATGGCCCGATTATAAATTTTAAAGGCTTCGGAAATCACGGCTTTTATCACCTTGATCCGGACGACGGCCGAGTTTACCGGGACTACACGGGATGTGGAAATACCGTGAATTGTAACCATCCCTTGGTCACAACATTTATTGTAGAATGTTTGGAATATTGGGTGCGTGAAATGCATGTCGATGGTTTTCGCTTCGATCTCGCCAGCGTTCTGGTACGCGGAGAAGATGGCGAACCCATGCACCACGCTCCGGTGGTATGGAGTATCGAGTTTGCGAGTGTTCTAGCAAAAACCAAATTAATAGCGGAAGCGTGGGATGCCCGAGGGCTTTATAAAGTAGGCGGATTCCCAGGCTTCCGCTGGCACGAATGGAATGGCAAGTATCGAGACGTCATGCGTCGTTTCATCCGTGGCGACAAGGGCCTTATCGGCGAAGTGGCTACACGAATAACAGGAAGCGGTGACCTATATCAGCCCAACGGCCGCTTGCCGATCAACAGTGTTAATTTCATAACCTGTCACGATGGCTTCAGTTTATACGACTTGGTCAGCTACACCGAAAAACACAACCAAGCGAACGGCGAAAACAATCAGGACGGCACAAATGATAACTATAGTTCGAATTGTGGCGTAGAAGGTCAAACCGATGATATTGAAATTGAAACCTTGCGCCACCGTCAAGTCAAAAATTTCATGGTTGTTTTGTTTTTAAGCCAGGGCATCCCCATGATTTTATCCGGGGATGAGGTTTTAAGAACGCAGCACGGAAATAATAATAATCAAGTACCACCCGCATAGCGGGTGGTTTGAGGAAGCCCCCTTGAAGGGGGCTAAGAGCTTATATTTAGGTGGAATCCTCAACCCCAAAGAACTAGCATAACTTTCAATAAATAATTCCACATCAAACTGGAAACATATTTTTGAAACTGCTCTGAATATTAATCCCTTAATGTTCCATCTATTGTTTTTTCCGATGTTTCAGCGTGATCCAATTCTTCTTATTACCTTGACGGATGACCAAGTGAATTTAACAAATCTTTACGCTGGAACGGCAGAGCCTATTTGCATCGCACCGGCAGAGCCGGTGGCTTAATGTAAGGAGTTATTGCCAAGACAACGAATTGAGTTGGTTTAATTGGAAATTACTCGAAGACAACGACGGGATGTTCCGCTTTACGAAAGGAATTATCAGCTTTCGTAAACGCCACCCCGCCCTGACTAGTAAACACTATCTGTCCGGCAGCCCAAGAGAAGGCCGAAAAATACCTGATATATCCTGGCATGGAAGCACACTGAACGAGCCACTCTGGACACAAGACTGTTTGCGAATTTTAGCATTTACTCTCGATGGATTTACCGCCAACGAAGAACCTTTGCATGTTATGCTCAATATGTCAGAATCAACGGTTGAAATGCAATTACCCCAGTTTCCAGCAAGCGGTTGGTTTCGAGCAATCGACACTTGGCTCCAGAATCCAAGGGATATCGCCGAACCTTTCGACCAATTTCTAATCAGTGACGATACGTACGCGGTGCAGCCGAGAAGTATCGTAGTTGTTGAAAGTAGGCCAACAGCCGCTAACTAAAGATAGAAGATACTTAGGTCAATCACATTACCGCACATCGTTTTGCGGAGGATAATCGAATAACATCGCTTGAGTTATTACACTCTTGCTCAATGCCTAATCCCAACCAGCTTAAAATCGGTTGAAATTCACCACGCTCCACAATAGTTTCTTTATAGTCCATTTCAAAAATACCCATACCCCGAGCAGCGGCAAAAATATAATTTTCCGAATCATGCAGCCGGGTCAGAAAGGGAAGCTTCAACGTATCCAGAAATCGCTCCAACGGTTCGTAAATGGCCTTGGAGTTTTTAACACGATTAGCTACCACCGCGGCTTTGGTTCTACTAGTGCGCATTTGCCCCACCAACAGTAAATTTTTAACAAAATCCGCCGTAGCATGGATATCGATTGAAGAAGGTGCGACAGGTATGATGATGAAATCGGATTTTCTTACCAATTCTTGTAACAGGAGCCCATCTACGCCCGCTGGCGAATCAATGATCAGGCATTCGGTTTCCTTGGGAATAGCCATTTGCCAGCTACGAAGCAAATTTCCTTTTTGCCGCGCCGCATTAGCGCCATAAATCGCCGCCAGATTTGGGGATCTCGACTTCAACCAATGTAAACTGGATCCTTGAGGATCGTAATCCATAATCGCGGTATTGATCTTCTTCCCCGCAAAATTGGTGGCCAAATTGGTCACTACCGCCTTTCGAATTGATAACCAAAATTGTCTTCATAAACAAATCATAGTCAATATGATTTAGTGAAATATGGACCACTTCACATTTCAGAACCAAAATTTCTTTCTGGCACGGTAGAAAGCATGTAATAACCCCGGACTAACCCTTGAAATATCAAAAGGTAGCCCCAATACAGTCAATCAAATACCTTTTTCAGGGAATAATAGTACCCCGTCGATATCACCTTTACGGAGTACTAGAATCCATAAGTCTAAATATTGAGGAGAACCACGGAATATGACTGTCACGGCAAATAAACAAACTCACGGCTTTCAGACTGAAGTCAAACAATTATTGGATCTGATGATTCATTCCTTGTACAGCAACAAGGAGATTTTTTTACGTGAGCTAATTTCCAATGCTTCGGATGCAGCCGACAAGTTACGGTTTGAAGCATTATCCAACGATACCCTATTCCAGGGTGACAGTGACCTTAAAATACGCGTGGAATACAATAAAGATCGGCGTACGATTACCGTTTCTGACAACGGTATCGGAATGAGCCGAGAAGAAGTTCAGGAAAATATCGGGACCATCGCCAAATCCGGCACGCGCCAGTTTTTTGTTTTTGAACGTCTGACCGGTGACGAAGCCAAAGACAGTCAGTTGATCGGCCAGTTCGGAGTCGGATTTTATTCTTCGTTTATCGTAGCCGATACAGTAACGCTGAAAACCAGGAAAGCCGGTACCGATTCCGAGGATGGCGTATTATGGGAATCCGCCGGTGACGGCGAGTATTCTCTGCAAACCGTGAAGAAAAAGCAGCGTGGAACCGAGGTGACATTGCACCTTCGCGAAGGCGAAGATGAGTTTATGGACGGATTTCGCCTGCGTAGCATTATCCGAAAATTTTCGGATCACATTTCGTTGCCGATTGTTATGGACAAGGAAGATACGGGCAGTGACGAAAAAAAGGATGACAAAGAGATCGTTATTCCGGAAGAAGAAACAGTCAACAGCGCCTCGGCTTTATGGACTAAGTCCAAAAAAGACGTGACCGACGAACAGTACAATGAGTTTTACAAACATGTGGGGCATGATTTTCAGGACCCATTCGCCCATGTACACAGCCGCGTGGAGGGTACTAACGAATACTCACTGCTGCTCTATATTCCGTCAAGAGCGCCCTTTGACCTCTGGGACCGCGACGCGAAACACGGGGTCAAACTTTATGTGCGGAAAATATTTATCATGGACGATGCGGAACAGCTCATGCCCCGTTATCTTCGATTCGTAAGAGGCATAATCGATTCGGATTCGTTGCCGCTGAACATTTCCCGGGAAATTCTCCAACGCAACAAACAGATCGATTCGATACGCGTGGGCTCCGTCAAGAAAGTTTTGGGCTTGTTGGAGGATATCGCCAAAAAAGATCCTGAAAAATATCAAAATTTTTGGAATGAATTCGGACGGGTTATGAAAGAAGGCCCGATCGAAGATTCCCAAAATAGTGAGCGCATTGCCAAGCTACTACGCTTTTCCAGCACCCATACAGATTCCACAACCCAGAATATTGCCCTAAAAGAATATGTAGGTCGAATGCAGGAAGGCCAAGAGAAAATCTATTATGTCACCGCGGACAGTTTTGCCGCGGCGAAGAACAGCCCGCATCTTGAAATTTTTCGAAAAAAGGGTATAGAGGTATTGTTGTTCGCGGACCGCGTCGATGAATGGCTGATCTCTCATTTAACGGAATTTGACGGCAAGCATCTCCAATCCGTTGCCAAAGGTGAACTCGACCTCGGTAAAATTGAGGATAAAGAAGAAAAAGATGAATTAAAAAAAGTGGAAAAGGATTTTGAGGATGTAGTTAAGAAAGTGAAGAAAGCACTCGATACTAAAGTCAGCGATGTACGCTTAACCCAGCGGTTGACTGAATCTCCCGCCTGCTTGGTGTCCGAGACCCACGGCATGACCCTTAATATGGAACGGATCATGAAAGAAATGGGCCAAAATATGCCGGGGTCTTCGAAACCGATTTTCGAACTCAACGGCGAACATCCCCTGGTGAACAAGCTCAAGGAAGAAAACGACAGTGAGCGTTTTAACGATCTGACGGAAATTCTGTTTGATCAGGCTTTCCTAAGCGAAGGAGGGCAATTGGACGACCCGGCAGCGTTCGTACACAAACTCAATGGCCTACTGCAAGGCTTATTGAAATAACGCGGCAGTCGCAAATTCTATCGGACTTGATGGGCTCTACATTCATTTTTTCGATGTGTCATGTCGAGCAAAGGGTGAATCTCTTATCGCCCTTGGATTGCTTGGCGCTTTAAGATTTCCCGGGGGTGTTCATAAAATATGAGAAGGTTAATTCGATGTAATTACTTTTAGGCACAAACACCGATTCTTAGTCACTTCGAATCCAGTACGGAAAATCCTGAAAGACCACAAACAGGTTTTTTGTTTGAACTTCAATAGAGCCGATGGGATAATCCATCGGCTTTTTTATTTTAAGAACCCCCTAAGGAGGTTGTCGGAGAATAGAAAGCTTACTGCGGAAAAGCTGGATTTGGCCTGATTTTCCCAATATTTTCGTTAAATATGCCCAATATTCGCCTAAAATAATGAAAAAATCAGGCTCAAACCAGTTTCCCCTCGCTACAACTTCTATCCTCGGACAGCCTCCTAGTGACCCGTATCGATGAAATTTTCGTACCTTATTCGTATTGCTTTCTTTTTTTTTCTATCCAGCAATATTGGATGGGCAGTGGAATCTTTTACGATTGAGGACATACGCATAGAAGGACTGCAAAGAATTTCCGCCGGGACTGTGTTCAATTCTCTCCCGGTCAAAGTGGGTGACGCATTCACGGGTTCTAAATCGGCGGCGGCAATACGGGCTCTGTTTAGAACCGGGCTTTTTAAAGATGTGCGTTTGGAGCAACAGGGAAACACACTTGTTGTTTCCGTGGATGAACGGCCGGCAATTTCCGCTATTCAAATTAGTGGAAACGACGACATCGGTACCGAAGACTTACTCAAGGCCTTAAAGGCCATTGGCCTATCGGAAGGAAGGGTATTTAATCGGCAGGTGCTGGAAAAAGTGGAACAAGAACTTCTCCGGCAATATTTCAGTCATGGCAAGTATGGTGTAAAACTTAAATCCGAAGTAACGACTCTAACCCGGAATCGGGTTGCGATTGAAATCGAAATTTCAGAAGGTAAAGCGGCGAAAATTAAACAAATCAATATTGTCGGAAATACAATTTTCACCGAGGAAGACTTATTAGAAGTATTCGAGTTGGGCACAAGCCATTTGCTTTCCTTTTACACCAAAAACGATCAGTATTCGAAGCAAAAATTGTCGGCCGACCTGGAAAGCTTGCGGTCTTTCTATCTTGATCAAGGTTATGTCAATTTCACCGTAGAATCGACCCAGGTGTCCATTACACCCAGTAAAAAAGAGATTTACATTACTATCAATATTAAAGAAGGAGCCGTTTTTGTATTAGAAGAAGTGAAACTTTCGGGTAAGCTAATCGTTGATCCTGACGAACTCATTGCATTGGTCAAAGTGGGGCCCGGTGACATCTTCTCGCGGAAACTCGCTACGGAAACCTCCACGGGGATCTCGGATCGATTAGGACATGAAGGCTATGTATTCGCCAACGTTAATATGGTGCCCGACATTGATCAACAACGGAAAACCGTAAAATTGACGTTTTTTGTCGATCCCGGCAAACGGGTCTATGTCCGTCGAATCAATATGATCGGAAATACCAGAACCCGGGACGAGGTATTGCGTCGGGAAATGCGGCAGATGGAAGCAGCCTCGGCATCGACGGCAAAAATCGAAAGATCTAAAACCCGGCTCAACAGGCTGGGTTTTTTTGAGGAAGTCAATGTTGAAACACCCGCGGTACCCGGCGCCGCCGATCAAATTGACGTTAATTACAGCGTGGTTGAAAAGCCTTCCGGAAATATCTCTGCGGGTTTCGGTTTTTCTCAGACGCAAGGCCTGATATTTAATGCCAGCGTGACTCAGGATAACGTCTTCGGTTCCGGCAAACGGGTAAACTTCGCTTTCAATAATAGTGAGGTTTCCACCGTTTACAGGATTGGCTTCTTTGATACTTACTATACGACGGATGGCATCAGCCGGGGCTTTAATATCGGCTATACGGAAACCGATGCGGAAGCGGCCAATATTTCCAACTATTTCACCGACGTGACCAATGCCGGTCTAAACTTCGGGATTCCTTTGTCGGAGTACACCCGCTTACAGGCGAATGTTGATATTAAACGCACGACACTCACTACGGGTACTGACGTTGCAGATAAAATAACTGATTTTGTTGATGCCGAAGGGGACTCTTTTAATACCTTGTCGTTCGCTTTGGGTTGGTCCCACGATACTTTAAACCGGGCAATATTTGCGACCGAGGGAGGCCGGCGTAGTGTGTCGGCACTAATCACGGTGCCCGGACTCGACCTCGAATATTACAAAATAAATTATTCGCAACAACATTATTTTCCCCTGGCCAAAGACCTTGTATTGTTTTTACATGGGGAAGTGGCCTATGGCGATGGTTATGGCGATACGGAAGATTTGCCGTTTTTCGAACATTATTTTGCCGGTGGTGTTCAATCCGTCCGAGGATTTGAGGATAATACTCTCGGCCCAAAAAAGACGGTAGGTGGCGTAGAGAGAGATAATGCCATTGGTGGAGATACAAAATTGGTGGGTGGCGTATCGGTGTTTTTCCCGGTACCCTTCTTGGAAGATAACAAATCGCTTAGACTGGGTACGTTCTTCGACTTTGGAAATGTGTATGATAGCGGGTTTGATTTGGGTGATCTCCGTTATTCGGCGGGCCTATCGGCGCAGTGGTTGTCCCCATTTGGCGCTTTGACGGTCAGTGTTGCACAGCCTTTTAATGAATCTGACGACGATGAAGTCCAAAATTTCCAATTTTCTTTTGGTTCGGGGTTTTAAGAAATCTGGAAAAGATGCCATAGTAGACTTCCCGAGAATAAATGTAACTATTCAGATTGTCTCTGAATTGCTTCAAAACAAGGTGAAAGGGCACGGTTTACCAATGTAAATGAGCACTATTTAACGCCTTTATGGAGAAAATCGGGGGGGAGCCGAATAGTTTTGAATAAATGTTGTTTTTTTCCGACTAACAATCTGGAGTAAAATTTTGACCATGTTTAAAAAAATCGCTTATTGTTTAATTCCACTACTGGTGTGTTGCGATTTAGCAAATGCTAAGGACTTAAAAATCGGCTATGTGAATTATGAGCGTGTCGTCGCCGAATCTCCCCAGTGGAAACGCATCAATCAAAAACTTAAAAAAGAAATATCGGTCGGAAAAAAGAAAATTGAGGCAGAGGGAAAGCATCTCAAGAAATTGGAGGAAAAACATGCGCGCGATGGGGCCGTCATGAGCGCTTCAGAACGGGAGAAACTAGAAAGCCAGATCGTTTCAAAGCGAAGAAGTATTAAGCGTTCCCTGGATGAACTCAAGGAAGACGCAAATTTACGGCAGAACAAATTATTGGGTAAATTACAACGTGAAATATTGGAAACAATTCAAAAATTCGGGAAGGAAGAGGACTTTGATCTACTCCTTCCTCGAAACGTTTTGATTTATGCCACGGATAGCATTGAGGTCACCGATCAAATTCAGCAAAAGTTGAAATAACAAATCTAGAGATAAGGGAACCGAGTTGGATATCCAGACAATAAAAGAATATTTACCCCATCGCTACCCCTTTTTGATGGTCGATCGGGTGATTGAATGCGAACCTAAAGTGCGCTTGGTGGCAATCAAAAACGTGACTAATAATGAGCCATATTTTTTAGGCCATTTCCCCGCCCAACCGATCATGCCAGGAGTATTGATTATGGAGGCCTTGGCCCAAGCCACGGGTATCTTGGTCTCGGAAAGTGCTCCCGAGGAATTAGGCAAAGGGATGACCTACTACCTTGTTGGTTTGGATAAGGCCCGGTTCAAACGCCCCGTTGTCCCGGGTGATCAGTTGGTCCTCGAAGTGAAGTATCTTAGAAATAAACGCAATATCTGGGCGTTTTCCTGTTGTGCGACGGTAGATGGGGAAATAGCGGCGAGCGCGGAAATAATGTGCGCAGCGGCGGTGGACGAATCTTGATCAATTCCCACGCCGTTATCGACCCCAAAGCTGAGATAGCCAGTAATGTCACTATCGGCGCTTTTTCAGTGGTGGGCCCTGAGGTGCGGATTGACAGTGGTACGACAGTTGGCCCTCATGTGGTAATCAAGGGGCCGGCCTCTATTGGACAAGACAACCATATCTACCAATTCGCATCCATCGGAGAAGATCCTCAAGACAAAAAATATTCTGGAGAAAAAACGTCTTTGGAAATCGGTGACCGCAACACGATTCGGGAATTTTGCACCCTACATCGCGGAACAGCCCAGGATAAAGTCGTCACTCGTATCGGAAACGAGAATCTGTTTATGGCCTATTCCCATGTTGCTCACGATTGTGTAATCGGCCACAACGTTATAATGGCCAATGCGGCGTCTTTAGCGGGCCATGTTCATCTTGACGATAACGTGATTCTTGGTGGTTTCACGCTGGTTCATCAGTTCAGCAAGATTGGCCAATACAGTTTTTCCGCGATGGGAAGCATTCTCACCCGCGATGTTCCTCCCTATATCATGACGGGTGGTCAGCCGACACAAGCCCACGGAATTAATTCCGTGGGCTTGGAACGTCAGGGTTTCAGTCCGGAATCGATCCGCCAGATTCGTAAAGCCTATAAGATTCTTTACAAATCCGGTTTAAAGTTAAAAGGCGCGATTACCGAGTTAAAGACCTTATCTCAAGAAGCTACGGAGATTAAATGTATGGTCACTTTTCTAGAGAATGTGGAACGGGGTATTTTGCGTTGAATCGGTCTAACTTCGTATAGTCTTTGGGTCGATGTTGGTTGCCGGAATTGATGAGGTGGGGCGGGGGTGCATTGCCGGGCCAGTGATAGCTGCTGCTGTTATTCTTGATCCTAACCAGTCGATTGCCGGTTTAGCTGATTCGAAAAAATTAACGCCCAACCGGCGTAAAGTACTTTCAGAAAAAATTAAAACCCAGGCGCTTGCGTGGGCAATAGGCCGCGCTGAAGCCAGTGAGATTGACCGAATCAATATTCTTCAAGCTTCTTTAATGGCGATGGGTCGCGCCTTCACAAAACTAAAACCCCAACCTCAATGGGTCCACGTAGATGGTATACATTTTCCCGATATCCCCTGCCAGGGCAAACCCATCGTTCACGGAGATAGCTTATTGCCCGAAATCTCGGCGGCGTCTATCGTGGCAAAAGTATATCGAGATAGTGAAATGCTCATAAACGATGCGCTTTTTCCAGGTTACCATTTTGCCAAGCATAAGGGATATCCAACGAAATATCACCTTTCAATGTTACGGCGTAATGGGATTTGTACGCTACATCGTAAATCCTTCAGACCCGTAAAAAAATTGGTAGGCACACACGGTCATCGGTCATCGGTTGACGAATTATAAAAGTTGGAGGCATGCGAATCGCCATAGGCATTGAATATGATGGAAGTTCTTATTGTGGGTGGCAAAAGCAAAAATCCGGAAAAACCATTCAGGACCATATTGAAAAAGCCTTAAGCAAAGTTGCCGACACCGCCGTCACGGTTGCATGCGCCGGAAGAACCGATGCGGGGGTACATGCACACGAACAAATTGCCCATTTCGACGCCGATGTTGTGCGCGAATCAAGAGCCTGGATGATGGGGGCGAATACCTATTTACCCTGTGATATCAGGTTGCAATGGGCTAAATCGATCGCCTCGGATTTCCATGCACGCTATAGTGCTATCGCTAGATATTATCGTTACATTATCAGGAACCGGCCTTTTAGATCGGCGTTTTTAAGAACTCAGGAAACGTGGTGCTATCGCCCGCTCAATGCCGACTTAATGCAAAAAGGGGCGGATTTCCTGGTTGGAAAACACGATTTTTCGTCTTACAGAGCTCAGCATTGCCAATCAAAAAGCCCGATCCGAACAATGTTCTCGATCAATATAAAACGCGATGGTGAGAATATTTTTATCGACTTGGTCGCGAATGCATTTTTGCATCATATGGTCCGAAACATCGCCGCCGTTCTAATGAAAATAGGCTCCGGTCAAGAACCCCCTGAATGGGCGTTAAAGATTCTGCTGGCGAAGAACCGAAAAGCCGGAGATGTCACTGCTTTGCCTTTTGGATTGTACTTGGTGGGTATTTATTATCCAATGCAATTTGGGATGCAGCATCATTGGATGTTTAATAGCATACCCGGTCTCCAAAGCCGCCCACTTTAAGAAATAGATCAATTTTCTTAAAAAAATGAAAACACCGTATCACTTTCCGCGAACGCGGGTTAAAATCTGCGGTTTTACTCGAGAACAAGATGCAACCGAGGCGGCGCGCTTAGGTGTGGATGCTATCGGACTGGTGTTTTACCCGAACAGCCCCCGGGCGGTGGGAATTCCTGAGGCCCGAGATATAACGGAATCCCTCCCACCCTTTGTTTCAGTGGTCGCTTTGTTTGTAGACGAACGGGAACAGCGTATTAGAGATGTACTAAAAGCTGTCAAAATCGATCTGATACAATTTCATGGAAATGAATCCCGTGAATCGTGTGAATCATTTGGCATCCCATATATTAAGGCGATCGGCATGCGGGATGGTTTGGATTTAAAAAAAGCCGCTAAGAACTATCGAAGCGCTGCGGCGTTGCTTCTGGACGTCTGGGACCCTCAGAAAAAAGGAGGCACGGGCCATCAATTCGATTGGAATCAGGTACCCGAACAATGTGGCTTGCCAATCGTTCTTGCCGGTGGGCTCACCGTGGAAAACGCTAGAGTAGCCATTGAAACGATCCATCCCTATGGGGTTGATATTAGTAGTGGTGTGGAAATTAGCAAAGGAATAAAAGATGCCGGTAAAATGGCGCTGTTTTTAGAAGAGGTTAACAAATTTGAACGTGCAAAATTTGAACATGGGTGAAGGTTATCGGCTGCCCGATGAAACCGGACACTTCGGCCCATACGGTGGGATTTTTGTCGCTGAGACATTGATGCTTCCGCTTCGGGAGCTAAACGAAGCCTATCGGCATTATCTTCAAGATCCGGTGTTTTTGTCAGAACTTGACGCCGATTTAAAACACTATGTTGGCCGCCCATCCCCCATTTATTACTGTAAGCGATTGAGCCGGGATCTGGGTGGCGCCCGGATTTATGTCAAACGTGAAGATCTCAACCACACCGGTGCTCATAAGGTGAATAATACCGTCGGACAGGCGCTACTCGCTCAACGCATGGGAAAAACCCGAATTATCGCCGAAACGGGAGCAGGTCAACACGGCGTCGCAACAGCTACGGTGGCAGCCCGTATGGGACTGGAATGTATCGTTTACATGGGTGCGGAAGACATTAAACGACAAGTCCAAAACGTGTACAGAATGAAGCTCTTAGGGGCTGAAGTGGTATCGGTCGAAGCGGGCTCCAGAACACTGAAAGATGCGCTGAATGAAGCGCTTCGGGATTGGGTTACCCATGTAGATAACACTTTTTATATTATCGGCACGGTTGCGGGCCCTCACCCTTATCCCGTCATGGTTCGAGATTTTCAAGCCGTGATAGGGCGTGAAGCCCGCCAGCAAATTCAGGAAATGACCGGCAAACTTCCTGACGCATTAATCGCGTGCGTGGGTGGAGGGTCCAATGCTATCGGTTTGTTTCATCCTTTTTTAGAAGATACATCGGTCAAAATGTACGGTGTAGAAGCGGCGGGTGAAGGTATTGAAACGGGTCGTCATTCAGCACCGTTATGGGCGGGTAAGCAGGGAGTCCTACACGGTAATCGGACTTATTTGATGCAAGATGAACATGGGGAAATCCTTGAAACCCATTCGATCTCAGCAGGCCTCGACTACCCCGGGGTGGGTCCGGAACACGCTTGGTTAAAAGATACTGGCCGGGCTGAATACGTCACCATTACCGATAAAGAGGCATTGAAAGGATTTCATGCATTAACCAAATTGGAAGGTATCATACCCGCGTTGGAATCGAGCCATGCAGTCGCCTATGCAATGAAATTGGCGCCTTCCATGGGAAAGGATCAGATCCTTTTGATTAATCTATCGGGGCGGGGCGACAAAGATATGCATACCGTTGCGACTTACGAAGGGATTGAAGCGTGAGCCTCCTTCAAGCAAAATTCGCCTATCTGGCCAAGCAAAAACGATCCGCCCTCATTCCATTTATCACTGCGGGAGATCCTTCCCCCGAGTTCACTGTTCCACTAATGCATGCGATGGTGGATGCCGGTGTGGATGTCATAGAATTAGGGGTTCCTTTTTCCGATCCGATGGCGGACGGTCCGGTCATCCAACGTGCAAGCGAACGCGCCCTGAAATTTGGCGTGAGCCTGAAAGACGTTTTGGCCATGGTTGCCGACTTTCGCCGGGACGATACGGATACACCCATCGTACTGATGGGGTATCTAAACCCTATTGAGTGCATGGGCTATCCCCAATTCGTCCGAAACGCATCGGATGTCGGTGTGGATGGTGTTTTAATCGTCGATATGCCACCGGAAGAATCCGGCGCGGTGGTCCCATTATTGAACGCTTCGGAAATCGCCCCAATTTTCCTGTTGGCGCCCAACAGCGATGAGAATCGCATAAAAAAAATCAATGCGGTCGCTGGTGGCTATTTATATTATGTATCGTTGAAAGGCGTTACCGGCGCCGCACATTTGGCTGTGCGAAGTGTAGAAAAAAAATTACAGGAAATAAGGCGCCTCACCCGCTTACCCTTGGCTGTCGGTTTCGGCGTAAAAACCCCGGAAACCGCGGCTGCGCTGGGACAATTCGCGGATGCCGTAGTGGTGGGCAGTACCTTGGTCTCCCAGGTAGAATCAAATCTCGACCGGCCTGAAGTTATAAAAGAAAAAATAATCGGCATATTAAAATCCATGCGTTCGGCGATGGATACCTAAAATTAAGAGACGAGGTCAGTTCCCATGAGTTGGTTCCAAAAATTAGTCCCTTCTAAAATTCGTACCGATGGATTAACTAAGGGTGCGGTACCCGAAGGGTTATGGAATAAGTGTCCCGGTTGCGACGCAATTCTATACAAAGCCGAAGTGGACCGGAATCTGGATGTCTGCCCCAAATGCAATCATCATATGCGGGTCAGTGGCCGAAAACGCCTCCATTATTTCCTCGATCCGGAAAATCGCCATGAAATTGGGGAAGATTTACGACCGATGGATCCCTTAAAATTCAAAGACACTAAAAAGTATAAAGATCGAATTACCCAGGCACAAAAAGCAACCAGCGAAAAAGACGCCATTGTAGTTGTTCACGGTCAACTCTTGGGGCGGGAGTTGGTTGCCGCGGCATTCAATTTCGAATTTATGGGGGGATCCATGGGTTCCGTGGTAGGCGAGCGTTTTGTTCGTGGTATCAATATTTGCCTGGAGCGCATGATTCCGTTGGTAGCGTTTTCGGCGAGTGGAGGGGCTCGTATGCAGGAATCGCTTTTATCGCTTTTTCAAATGGCAAAAACAAGCGCCTCTTTAAGCAGGCTTTCAGGCGCTGGCATCCCGTATATCTCGGTCATGACCGACCCGACCATGGGGGGTGTCTCCGCGAGCCTCGCCATGCTTGGCGACATTAATATTGCCGAACCTAATGCACTCATCGGTTTTGCCGGACCCCGGGTAATTGAGCAAACCGTTCGTGAAAAATTGCCGGAAGGCTTTCAGCGGAGCGAATTTTTACAAGACCATGGCGCCATCGATATGATCGTTGATCGTCGGGAGCTCAGGGATAAAATCGCTCATTTGTTCGCCATACTGATGTTTCCTTTTGAACAGGATTTCCAATCGGAAAACGTTAAAAACAAAAAACGTCGGATTTCTGATCGAGCCCAATCCGCCACTGAGACTCGTGCGTCGATGGCAATGCGTTTCAACACCTTAGAAAAATGGCTGGCTTGGTTGGAATCCTTCCATCCAAAAGAGATAGATTTAGGACTGAAACGTGTCAAAGACGTCTATCGGTCACTCGGTCCATTTGACACTAAACCACTGACAATCACCGTCGCCGGCACCAATGGCAAAGGTTCTTCGGTTGCCATGCTCAGTTCGGTTTTTCGTGCTGAAGGGTATCGAGTGGGCGCTTATACATCGCCTCATTTACTCAATTACAACGAGCGTATTCGAATCAACGATAAAGCATCCGACGCTCAGGATATATGCGAAGCTTTCGAATGTGTCGACCAAGCGCGTGGAGGTACATCCCTTACCTATTTTGAATTCGGAACCCTGGCCGCGCTGGATATCTTCCGTCGTTCCCAAATTGAAATCCAACTATTGGAAGTCGGATTGGGAGGCCGCCTGGATGCAGTCAACATCGTTGACCCGGATATCGCCGTGGTCACTACTCTCGGGATTGACCATTGTGATTGGCTGGGCAGTTCTAGAGAAGCCATCGGTTTCGAAAAAGCGGGAATCTTTCGTAAGCATGTTCCCGCGATTGTGGGTGACCCTGATCCTCCCAATTCCCTTCTACGCTATGGGCAAGAATTAGGTGTTCGGTTTTCCCGTCTAGGCTTGGATTTCAACTTTGAGCACTCCGGATCAAGCTGGACTTGGCGTGGGAATGGGAATGTCATTTCTGATTTGCCCCTACCAAAACTGTACGGTAGCCAACAATTGGCGAATGCCGCTGTCGTTTTGCAGGTATTAGATTTGGCCAAGAAACAAAAACCGGTATCACCCCATTCGGTCAGACAAGGCCTATCGACGGTCAATTTGGCGGGGAGATTTCAACTGGTTTCAGGCGTGAAACCTGAAGTGCTCCTAGACGTAGCCCATAATCCACAAGCTGCCGGTGCATTGGCCCAAAGTCTGAAGCAGATATTTCCGGGACGAAAAATCCATGCGGTTTTCTCGATCATGGGCGATAAAGACATCGAAGGTGTTATCTTACCTATGAAATCCGTCATCGACCGATGGTATATTTCTCCACTGAAAATGCCAAGAGCAGCATCTGAACACGATATCAACAAGGCCTTCACTGCGTGTTCCATTGTGCCCAGCGGTCACCGATTTACTGATTTTCAGACGGCATTTGAGGTGGCTAAGCAAAATTGCACGGATGATGATTTAATCGTCATTTTCGGATCGTTTTTTTTGGTTGCGAAATACCTCACCCAAATGTCGAACATCTGAGATTTTGTTAATGGACGAAAAATTGAAACAGCGGCTGACCGGCGCCATTGTATTAACAGCACTGGCCGTCATATTGATTCCCATGCTGTTCGAGGAAGAAGTCGATCGCGGCTCAATCGCAAAACAAACCATTCCCAAATTTCCGAAAGCCTTTGAAGACAATATTGCGAATATTCCTTCTCAAATGGAAATTTCAGAGAAGATCGGACAATCGAAAATTGATGCGTGGCGATTGAACGATACGGCAAAAAAACAAGTCGAAGCCTGGGTGGTCCAGGTAGGCAGCTTCGCCAAAAAAATGAATGCCGTCGAATTTCGAAATAAACTTAAGAAAGCTGGATTTGTGGCATTCGTCGAAACCACTGACGAAACTCAAGGAAAATTATTTAGAGTCAGAATCGGCCCTGAATTGAATCGTGAGCGGGCGGAAAAAATGCAGGAACGGATCGAAATCGAATTTGATCTAAAAAGTATAATCGTTTCGTACCCGAAATGACTCTTTGATAAAATCTATATTTTAGGCTTAAGATGGCGTACCAACAATTGATTTGGATCGATTTCGTGATATTGGCGCTGGTCGCTATTTCCGCCTTCATCGGATTGCTTAGAGGCTTTGTCCTGGAAGTGTTTTCGGTAGCGACATGGCTTGTGGCAATTTGGGTTGGCCTGTCTTTTAGCCGCGAGTTTTCTGGCTATTTTGAATCGTTCATATCCCTTCCGTCCACCAGGATGGCGGCATCTTTTGCTGTTTTGTTTTTCGTTACCCTGATTATGGGTGGTTTACTCGGTTCCTTACTCGCTCAGATAGTATCGAAAACCGGGCTCACGGGTTCAGATCGGTTCGCGGGATTAATTTTCGGAATTGGCCGAGGAATGCTGGTGGTCTCTGTTTTAGTTATGTTGGCTGGCCTAACGCCTTTGCCTGAAGATCCCTGGTGGCGTGAATCTCAGCTGATTGAGCCTTTTCAAAATCTTGCGCTCTGGCTTCGTGGTAAAATTCCAGCGGGAATAGCAGGGTATATTGCCTATCGCTGAACAGTGACCCCTTTTAACATGGTAGAAGAATATGTGTGGTATTGTTGGTATTGTAGCCCGCGAAAACGTTAACCAGGAGCTTTATGACGCGCTGACCGTTCTCCAGCATCGAGGGCAGGATGCGGCTGGGATCGTCACTTGCGAAGGTGGAACGCTGCATTTACGTAAGGGACAGGGTTTGGCCCGTGATGTTTTTCATATGCGTCATATGATGAAGCTGACCGGCTCTTTGGGCATTGGGCACGTTCGATATCCTACGGCGGGTTGTTTAGGGTCGGCCGAAGCTCAACCGTTTTATGTTAATTCTCCCTACGGAATTACTTTGGCCCACAACGGAAACTTAACCAACGCCGAGGTTCTCAAACACGATTTATTCGTAGACGATCAACGTCATATAAACACCGATTCCGATTCTGAAATTCTTTTAAACGTTTTTGCCCACGCCTTGCAGCGTGTGGGGAAGCTTCGTTTGGATGCAAACGATGTATTTCAAGGCGTTGCCGCCGTCCATAAACGATGCCGCGGTGCCTATGCCGTGGTTGCCATGATCACCGGATTCGGCATTGTAGGATTCCGCGATCCTCATGGTATTCGACCAGTTGTTTTCGGAAAACGTGAGACCGAACAAGGACCGGAATTCATGATTGCCTCGGAAAGTGTAGCCCTGGATGTGGCGGGTTTTGAGTTGATCCGCGATATCAAACCGGGCGAGGCTGTATTCATAGAAAAAGATGGCGCCTTACACACCCAGCAATGCGCTGAAACAGTGAGTTATTCACCTTGTATCTTTGAATATGTATATCTTGCCCGTCCGGATTCCATAATCGACGATATCTCCGTATACAAAGCACGATTGCGCATGGGTGAGAAGCTGGCCGAGAATATAATGTCCGTAAAACCGGATCATGATATCGATGTGGTCATCCCCATCCCCGATACCAGCCGGACCGCCGCACTTCAGCTTTCGATTATTCTGGGCGTCAAATTTCGGGAAGGATTCATCAAAAACCGTTATGTTGGCCGGACCTTCATTATGCCGGGTCAACAGCTCAGAAAAAAGTCGGTCAGGCAAAAACTCAACGCTATAGACCTCGAATTCAAAGGAAAAAATGTACTATTGGTCGACGACTCCATCGTCCGTGGTACAACGTCCAGTCAAATCATTCAAATGGCGCGCCAAGCCGGAGCAAAACGCGTTTATTTTGCATCGGCTTCCCCCCCTGTTCGGTATCCAAACGTTTATGGTATCGACATGCCCGATCCCCGTGAATTCATCGCCAACAATAAAACCGAGGAGGAAGTCCGACAAGTTATTGGCGCCGACTGGCTGGTTTATCAGAATCTTGGAGATTTAATCGATACCGTACACACAGGCAACTCCGCCATTAAAAATTTCGATACGTCTTGCTTTAGTGGCACCTATGTAACGGACGATATCAGTGTGGAATATTTGTCCCATTTACAAAATCACCGAAATGAACAGACTAAATCCGAGCAAAATGCCGACGAGACCGTCATCGGCCTATATAATACGGCATAAACAATGAGCGAATTCGATTGGACTCGATTTTCCATTGAAACCCAAAGTGTCCGGGCCGGGCAACGCCGAACCGCTGAGAGTGAACACAGCGATCCGATATTCGCCACATCCAGCTATGTTTTTAAAAATGCGGCCGAAGCCGCGGCTCGATTTTCCGGAGATCAGCCGGGTAATATTTATTCCCGCTTCACCAATCCTACGGTCAATGCCTTTGAACAACGCTTAGCGGCTATGGAAGGCGGAGAACGATGTATCGGGTTGGCATCAGGGATGGCCGCTATTATGTCATTGGGGATGGGGCTTTTAAAGTCGGGCAGCCATGTAGTGTCATCCCGAAGCGTATTCGGCAATACGGTATTACTGTTCCAAAAATTTTTTAGTAAATTTGGCGTTGACACGACGTTTGTTGATTTGATCGATTTAAGCGCTTGGGAAGCGGCGATCAAACCGGAAACACGTTTTTTATTTCTGGAAACCCCGTCAAATCCTTTAACAACCATCGCGGATATCAGCGCCTTGGCTGAGTTAGCCCACGATCACGGCTGTTTACTCGTCGTCGATAATGTATTTTGTACCCCGGTACTACAGAAGCCACTGGAACTCGGCGCGGATCTTATCGTACATTCGGCTACCAAATACCTGGATGGTCAAGGACGTTGCGTCGGGGGGGCTATTATCGGTTCCCATGAAATTCTTGAAAAAGAGGTCTATCCTTTTCTTAGAACCGGTGGTCCTTCCATGAGCCCCTTCAATGCTTGGGTATTCCTGACAGGCTTGGAAACATTGTCGATACGGATGCACGCCCATTGTGAAAATGCTAAAAACTTGGCCCACTGGTTAGAGAATCGGCCAGAAGTCTCGCGTGTGTACTACCCGGGACTGCATTCTCATCCACAATACGCCTTAGCCTGCGAACAGCAAAAAGGCTCGGGAGGTGTATTGAGTTTTGAGGTTGAAGGCGGCAAAGAAGAGGCATGGGCATTGATCGATGCAACCGAAATGCTGTCCATAACCGCGAATCTGGGCGATGTGAAATCCACGATTACTCATCCGGCAACCACTACCCATGGCCGTTTGAGTGTGGAAGAAAGGACAGCGGCGGGCATCGGCGATGGGTTAGTTAGAATTGCGGTCGGTGTTGAAAATATCTCCGATATCAAGAATGATCTGAAAAGGGGATTTGCCGTGGTCGGGTGAAAGTTACTTAAACTGAATAGGCAAAATATGAAAATTACAATTTTCGGATCGGGTTATGTCGGATTGGTCAGCGGCGCCTGCCTGGCTGAAGTTGGAAACCACGTCGTTTGCGTTGATGTGGACGAAGAAAAAATCGCGCGGCTGAACAACGGCGATGTCCCTATACATGAACCGGGGCTGGACGCCTTTATAGAAAGAAATATGTCCGCCGGGCGTCTGAACTTTACCACGGATATTGATCACGCCGTGGACCATGGACTATTTCAGTTTATAGCTGTAGGCACCCCTCCTGACGAAGACGGTTCGGCGGATCTTCAGTATGTACTCGCGGTGGCTAAAAGCATTGGCGAACGGATGAACGAGTATAAAATCATCGTCGATAAGTCCACCGTACCGGTCGGTACCGCCGATAAAGTCCATGCCCAAATATCATCGGAATTAAGTAAGCGGGATAGATCGATGGAATTTGATGTGGTGTCAAATCCCGAGTTTTTGAAGGAAGGCGCCGCCATCGACGATTTCATGAAACCCGACCGGATGGTTATCGGAACCGATAATCCCCGAACCACCGAACTTCTGAAAGGCATCTACGCACCCTTTAATCGAAACCATGAACGGCTTGTCGTCATGGATATTCGTTCGGCCGAATTAACCAAATATGCGGCCAATGCTCTGTTGGCGACAAAAATTAGCTTTATGAACGAACTTTCCAATATCGCCGAGCAAGTGGGCGCCGATATTGAAAAAGTCCGGCTAGGAATCGGATCTGACCCTCGCATCGGATATCACTTTATCTACCCTGGATGCGGTTACGGTGGTTCGTGCCTTCCTAAAGACGTTAATGCATTGGATCGTTCCGCCCAGGGGATCGGTTATGATGCACGGTTACTGAAAGCGGTCGAAGCCGTCAACGCAAGCCAGAAAGAAAAAATCTTTCACAAGATCAATAGTTATTTCGACGGCGCATTGGCGGGTAAAACGATCGCGCTTTGGGGATTGGCCTTCAAACCGAATACTGATGGCATGCGGGATGCGCCAAGCCGTGTGGTCATGGAAAAACTTTGGAATTGCGGAGTCACGATCAAAGCATTTGACCCGGTCGCGATGACCGAAACGAAAAGAATTTACGGAGACCGTGCGGACTTGATCTTGTGCGATAATCCGGATATGGCCTTAGAAGGCGCCGATGGGCTTGCCATCTTAACCGAGTGGAATGTATTTCGAAGCCCGGATTTTTATGCCATCAAAAAACAGCTCTCCCACCCCGTTATTTTCGACGGAAGAAATATCTACGAACCCGAACAAATGAAAGCATTAGGAATCGATTACTTCGGTATCGGCCGCGGTCTTTCAAGTGGGAACGCTCTTGTTGCGGAGCACGAAGAGCATCAGGAAATTAAAAAAGAACCTGCCTTGGTGAATTGATCGACACGGCTTGATCGGGTCGCCTTCCGCTACAACTCGAAATCATAACGCTCCCGTAGCGGGAGCGTTATAATTCTGCACCAAGCCTGCTAATCGCATCCGCCAGTATTTTCGTTTCTTCCTTTCCTTTTCGTAAATTCTCCAGCATTTCTAAATTATTGACGGTGGTTTTTAACATCCAGGGTTCGGCCTCGACGGCCAGCAGGCGAGGCAACACTTTTTCAGCAAGATTATCATCGCGGCCGATCAGAGCCAGTTCCAGTATGGTGGCCAGCGTCCAGTAGTCGTTCGATTCGGCGCCTCCGTGACGGACAGCGGCGAATGTGACGAGCGGCGCTAAACGATTGACCTCTTCCCGTGCTTCTTCAGTCCCTTTTTGCACGAGAAGATTGATCGCGTTGACCCCTGGGTAAAAATCCATGGGCTCACATTCGAATCCCCTAGTATAGATCTCTATAGCGCGGTCAAGATAACCTAAGGACTTCGTTTCTTCCTTTAATTTTGATGCGTTATAAAGATCTTTATAAATGCGCCCGAGCAATCCATAGGTCTCGGCGCTTTCTCCATAGTTATCAAGGAGGCGTTCCAGTTCGCGGATTGCTTTACGGGAATCCCCGGATTGGCCACGCCGATTGATCGCCAAGGCCCATTGCTGGCGCACAATAAGCGATTCGCTCAAGTCAGCGGGCAATTTGTCATAAAGCGATATCATCTCACCCCAGGCTTCAACGTCCCGATAGGAGAGAAACAGGTCGACCAGAACACCCCGCTCAACGGTAGCAAGGTCGCCGAGCTCGCGCTCAATCAACTTGATTTCGCTTAGCGCGGCTTCGGTCGATTCTTGATCGCGGGCATCCTCAAGCTTGTCTTTGAACTGCTGCGAATAATTTACCCGGCGGCGAAATACATCGGTGACTTCGTGGCTCATTTCAATGCCGGGAAAATGATCGAATAATTGAAAGAGCGGGCTGTCTCTGGTCACCGGTCCCTTTAGGGCGTCTTGAATTCGAATTTTTAGCATTCCCCGTAGCACTTGCGCCCCTTCATCCGTCAGAACACCGTTTTTTAAATTATAGGGAATAGCACGAACCAGATTGACATCGAAAGGAAGTTCGCCCACGGTGGCGAAGATCGAGATGGTCGTATAAGGTTTAGCGGTGTGACGGACACCCAATTCATAGAAGACATTCGGATTGGCCGAGGTGAGATCGGCAATGACGAATTCCGAGAGCAGCAGCCGCGCGAACATCGCGGTATGAATAATTCCGCCGGTATGCTCGTTATCGCCACGAATACATTCCAATCCTACCGATTCTACCGCGGGTTTAATACCTTTGTGGTAAATACCGTCGAAATCAATCTCAACACCGGTTTTGGGATCTTTTTTGATGCCGAAAGGCATATCCACGAAGCAGGTCAGCCTGGCCTGGTTCTCGTTTTCAGTCATTTGTGTTCCCGGAATCTGGTTTTTCTAAAGATGGGGCTTCGCGGCGCCATTCGCTTCCGGAAAGTGGAATACCCTGTTCATCGGCGAATTTAAAGAAGGCTCGATACACGTCGCTCTTGAACAGAGCTTCGTTGTACACTGATGCGCCGTAGGCCTTGGCCGTGAATCGAATAGCGTCCTCGTCTTGGCTAAGGTAGATTTGCATGGGGCGGCCTACATCAGAATAGGTCGATGCCTGAATCGCATCCCAGATAGTATCTTCCGCGTCCTGCCGTTGTTTGGCTGTGGAAAAAGGCGCCAATCGGAAATCCATGACACACAACGATGCCCGCGCACCAGCGTTGGCCGAAACCAGCACTTCGGACCAAAGCGAGCTGGTCGGTATGCTGATTTGATCGTCATCGGGGGTTTGTAAAATGATATAAAAAAGACCGATCTCCATGATTTTACCGCTGTAGCCTCTTAAGGTAACCCGGTCACCCACCTGAACCGGATGCTTGACTACAATCAGGGTTTTGAAAACCAATCCGCCAAGAAATGCTTTGCCTGCATCGGTCCCATTCCAAAGCAACCACAAAACGACAGCAGCAAAGGTTAGAGCCAATGCCTCTTTTGTTCCATCCATTCCGTCCGCCAAAGCAATCAGAACACAGGGAATAATTATGATTGTCGCAATAAGTATTATTGCAGGCCAGAGGGCTTCCGATTTCAACTCCGACAGACGTTGCGAATGATCCATCAAAATATCTTGGGGCAACCCAACTTTGGTGCGCTGTTTTTCGATTCTCTTGCGTTTCGCGGAAGCGAAATAGAACACTAGAGCTTGCACTAGAAAAATAATTGACAGGTAACCGGCCACATGAGGATTAAGGATTATTTTTGCGATATCATCCATAAGTCAGCCCTGCGTTTGGAGAATTTGTTCCAGGAGATCCAGCCCGAAAGTTTCTCTTAGGACGAATACCACCATCGGCAATGCACTCTCGGCGATGACATAGCTTCCATCAGGATTTCGTTCAAGAATCGCTTGGTCATGAAAGACTCCGACGGTTCTTTGCCCTAAGGTGTAATTGAGTCCGAGATCGATACTGATCTCTTCGATAGTCGAAGGTCCACTCACCATCAAAGTAGCAAGGGTCCGTCGTTCGTCACTAGCCGATGGCCTGGCAATGATTCGGCGCAACGCCAGATATTGTTCTGGTTTAAAGGGGGATTCGAGGAAAACGCTATTCCCCGACGCTCAAAGTTTTCCAGATCGGCTAGTTGGTTTTCTCAAAGTCCTAGCTTTTCTTTCAATCCATTGTTATCTTCCGATACTGGTAAAAATAAATCGAAGTTTTTAGCACCCTTTAGAAAGGCGTATGCAAATAGATTGATTTTACATTTAATCTCGGGAGGACCTTGATTCGAGCAGGACAATTCAAAAAGATTGCTGACGAATTTTTTTATTTTTTGAAAATGTTTGGGGCGCCGTCGAAACAGGCGGTCGAGGCCGGAAAGTGTGATAGGACTCCCAGACTTTTTTAATTACGATGCGAGAAACGATTGATAATCATCACCCTTTTTTTCCGCGTTTTCATGGAGACGTAGCGCGGAAAAGCTATCGTTAGGGTCTTCCGTCCAGCCTGTGGTTAGAACGGCTTTTAGTGGCATACAAACCTCAATCCACAAATCTTCGCACATATTACAACGCGAGAAAATGTTTAAGTCAAAGAGATTTCCAGTCGTTTTCTCAAACCAAATCATCCAAATCCACATTTAGGGCATTAGCAAGGCCTTTCAATACCGACAACCTTCCCTTCCCGCTTCCCGCCCTCAATCAGAGCAACCTGTCCCTGAGAAATACCGACATGTTTGGCCAGTTGCTCCTGCGTCATCCCGCGAAATTCGCGCCAAACTTTTAACGAACTTTCCTTGCCGCTAACCAATCGTTTGGCGATTTCCGCGGGTACCAATTCATCTTGGCCAACTTCCAGTTCATGTATAGCTTTGTCAAAAACAGTCACATCATCTAGTTCCTCTGCCTTTTCAAGCAGTAGGTTGTATTCGTCAATGGGTACAACCGCATACTCTGGCTTACCGTTCTTTTCAATAACTCGTCAGTCACGAGTTCTATCCGATTTGACGTAACTATTCAGGCCCTGAATTCATTTTTTCGATGTGTCACCTCGACCAACGGAAGAAAGTCTTATCACCCATTGATAGCTCTGCGCTTTAAGATTGCCCGCTGGTGTTCATAAAAGATGAGTAGTGTAGAAAATAGAAATCGATAATTACGACTAGACATTTGCTAAAAAAACACGGATCCTTCTTTTCTTTGTAGAAGTACAGATGGAAGGAGGAGACCCCGTGCAACAGTATATTTCTCAGAGTTTAGAAAGCTTTCAAAGCGTTTTTTCCAGATCGAGTACTTGGTTGTTGTTCTGCGCCATTGTGATTGGATTTATGGGGGCAGGAGAAATGATCGGCGTGACGTCGTTGTGTCGTTTCTGGCTATTAGATGAACTTGGTTATTACCGCTTGCTCCGTTTTTTTAGATCCAAAGCGTATGTCTATGGGGCGTTGCTCGATGCTTGGCAAGATTTTGTGAATCGCCAAGGAAAATCCGTTGAAGTAGCTGGACGAGCGATACTTCTGGGTGACCATACCGCGGTGATCAAAGATGGACGCAAGATGCCCGGCGTGGTATCGATGCACGAGTCATCGGAGACGCAAACGAAACCCGGCTATTTTCGGGCCCAATGTTGGGGCAGCATTGGCATCTTGATCGGGTCGTTATCCGCTTGTTTTTGTTGTCCTTTGCAGCTTCAAATTCATCAGGGATGGGCTCATTTAGGGTTGAACGACGAGCGCGATAATCCATGTCGGATCAAGCTCACCGACCGCTTGGTGGCCATGGCGATTCATTTTGCGGTGACGAATCACTGTCTGTGTTATTTGGTGTTGGATGCCTTTTTTTCAACCGGGGGCGTATTTCGAGCTTGCCACTATTATTCAATCCAGCATCAGGCGCGGTGGGTTGAGGTGCTGGTCAAAGCCAAGAATAGCTATGTGGGTTATTTCCCCGCGCCACCGAAACCCGCCTCTCGACCCGGACCTCAGCCGCTCTATGGCGAGAAAGTGTGTTTAAGAGAATGCTTCGACCACCTTCATTTGTTTGAGACGGTGACCTGTCAAGTCTACGGTAAAACCGAATCCATCCGGGTTATGACGCTTACACTGTTATGGCGGCCCATCGCTGATCAGGTGTTATTTATTCTCGCCGTCACCTCAAAAGGCCCAATGGTTCTAATGAGTTCCGATTTAACGCTGTCAGCCATTGATGCCGTTGAACTGTATTGTGCTAGAACCCGCATTGAAATCATGTTCGCGATGTTAAAGCATGTGATCGGCGCCTTTAAATTTCGTTTTTGGACTAAAAAATTGCCAAAACATTCTAGACGCCCCTTTTCCAATCGTCTTCTCAAAGCCCCACAGCCCCAGGATATTCATACCGTTCAAGCGTGCTGGCGAGCCTATGAAATCTTCGTGCTCTGTGCCTCCATTGCCTTGGGGTTAATGCAATTGATTGCGCTCCAGTATCAAGATACGATTTGGTCTGAGCACTCGCTTTATCTTCGCACTCAATCGCGTGATTTGCCATCGGAGAAAACCGTCAAGCAAATTTTAGCGCCATTGTTCCTCAAACAATTCTTTCGACTTGAGGAAAATGGCATGATTCAACAGATCCGTGCCCGCTTGATGGCTGTTTCCGATGAAATAGATGACGATTAAACTGAATGAGGCGTTCTATGCTCTAATTCTCTGCGATCTTCAAAATTTTTCATCAAACATACTACGATGGAGAGGGTAGTTTTGCCCCGCTTTTCTCGCTGTTAACTCACGACTGCCGAGTCAATAATTTGTGTGCTCATTTATAAATGCCTCCGCGTGAACCCGCATCAAGTACCAGAATGATCAATTGCTCACCGTTATATGCCAGATATGCCAGGCTAGCTGTCGCTTGAACCGGTGATAACGAGGATATTGCCGCCAAGGCTGCAATATAAAAGAATCAATGTATTTTACGGCAAAGATACCTAAGTCAAAGAGATTTCCAGTCGTCTACCGACAATGGAAGCGGCTCGATGCATCATTTCCAAAGAAATGCCGGTATTTTCAGGGCCAAGTAACCGGTTAAGTTGTGAACGGCTGGTGTGCATTCGTTCGGCCATCGCGGTTTTACTTAAGCACTGTTCATCCATCTCCTTCTTTATCTGCCGCGCAAGCACCCGTTTTACCGCCAAAGCCGTACATTCTTCAAGAAGACCGTTGTCGTTGAGAAAATCATCAAACGTTGAGCCGGTGTAGGGATTTTTGTTTACCATGGAAATTCCAGCCGAAATGTGATTGTGTTGTTAATTCGGCATTTGTCGAGCCCAAACCCTACGGCGGATGACGCAAGCTTATCCGGCCCTACCCTGCTCATTGCCGTTTCAATTGGTAGGGAGGATAAGCGAAGCGCCATCCGCCTTATGTATCATGCATCCGTCAAGCTTCTTCAATAGCATCAAACGATTCCATCGTTTGAAGATTGTTCGATCTTCACCGACATCCCGTTGTCTTTTCTTTGTAGTCATTCGCTTTCGGGGTTTTCAGCCAGCTTTTTTTTCGCCCATTACATGACTTGGTCGAGTTTGGTTTCGTTGGCGGCGGGGGGATTTAGAAGGGGTCTGTATTTGGCGGCGTCGGCTAGGTAATAGCCTTCAATTGGCAACAGCGAAGGGCGGCGGGACTGGTGGACAAAGGTGATGTCTTTTAGCGAGCGTTCCCATAGGAATTGTAGGGCTTCGGAGACTTTAGAGGCGAGTGGTGGGTTTGCAGTGAGGGTTATTATGCGCTGCATGGTGGTAATGTCCCAGAGGCGGACGGTTTGGTCACCGGAGCCGCTGACCAGGGTATTGCCGTCGGGGCTGAAAGCGACGGAAAACACTTTAGTCCCAGTGTCAAGGGCTTTAGAGAACCACTGTTCGGCGAAGATTTTATTTATCGGGGTCAAACCAAACTCCCCGATCGTACTCGGATTTAAGGCGATACGCTCGGATGAAACTTGTTGCTGCACACTTTCCAATGTATACAAAAGGGCATCCTGGTAATCAACCGTACTCTGACTTTCCTTAGCTTTCTCCAAAGCGCTAAGCGCCTTCTCTTCAAACGCCTTAGCAATATAAAAATTTGCGTTCAGCTTCTCCTGAATAGCCTCTTCACTCTTATTAGTCGCATGATTCCAAGCATACAAAGCCGCCCCCGCCGCAAAAACCATCAACACCGCAAACACCCCAACCACCCATAACAAGCGCCGCGAATTCTTAGCGGCAACCCGCTCCTGCTCAACCTGCCGCTCCGCCAACTCAGCCTTCTCTTGCAACAACCGCACGTGTTCCCGTCGATCCTGATCCTGCTTGTCTTTCTCTTTCCTGTCGGTTTCTTGGCTCTGCTTCAGGAAGTCGTCGGCCGCTCCAAAATCACCAGGATACCGCGCCGCCCAAATCCGATTATGCCCCTCCCGCCACTCCAAAGCCTGTATCAAGTCCGCTTCCCGGTAGAAACGCGGTTTTTCCGAACTATGCAACTCAGCCGTTTCAACCAACCGCCGATAAGTCTTGGCAGCCTCCGCCTCTTCATCCACCCACTCCCCCAGATTCTTCCACTGCCGTATCAAACTTTCATGGGAAATATCGATTAGAGGATCATCGACGCTTTTCCCCTTTGAGCGGTTCAAAAAGGAGCGGCCATTGGCGATAAAAACGTCGATCACCGCTTCAATTTCGTTTGCCGGAGCTTTGCTAACGGCGCAAATCTCACTCACATGCGCCGGGCGGCGGATACGCCGGTTGGCTTCGTCGGTAGTGGTCAGGGCTTGGAACAGTTTTTTAGCAATGACCTGTTGCTCCGGTTCCAATTCTTCCAACGCTTCATCGGCATGATCGTCCAGCGTATGGTGGATCGTATTCACCTGTTGGTAGTGCCGCAGGTCAATTTGCGGGGGCTTCTCCGGGTCCGTCCGCCAAGCGTCCCAACAACGCATTAATAGATGCTGAAGGATCGGCAGGTCGTCGCGGGTGTTGATATTTTCATTCAGCAGAAGGTCGGTCAAGCGCGGCGCAATTCCTCCACCAGCGAGATAAACCGGGTTGGTGATGGCCTCGCGGCGCTGGTCGCGACTCAGGCGCGGTACCAGAAATTGGCTGCGGTTGATGGCCTCGGGGAGGCCGTGAAAGGCGTCGCAATCGCCGAGAAAGTCGGAGCGCATGGTCAGGCAGACGAAGATCGGGAGTTCCCGTTGGCTGCTGAGGCGCAACAGCAAGGCTACGAATTCTTCGGCCTGCTCCCGGCGTTCTGGTGTGCCTTCTTCCAGGGCAAAGCGGAACAGTTCTTCAAACTGGTCCACCAACAGCAGCAGGCTGGCGTCCTGTTCTAAGAGCAGCGGTTCTAGTTTTTCCAGCAACGCCCGGGCTCCAAGTTCCTGTAAACTTTCGAGGAAAGCGTCTTCGGTCTCGTCAGTGATACTTTTTCCGTCGGCATCGGCCAACGCCTGCACAAGATTGTGCAGGGGCGCCTCGCCGGGTTTCATGGTAGCGACCTGCCAATGGTCCCGCTCCTGCACCAGAAAACCAGCCTCCAATTGGGGGATCAGCCCGGCCCGCACCAGCGACGATTTGCCCGAGCCGGAGCTGCCGACTACAGCTACGAAACGATGGTGATGGAGCAAACTGAGTAGGCTTCGGTTTTGCTCACCACGCCCAAAGTAGTACAGGCTCTCTTCGCTCTGATAAGGGCGGAGGCCAACGAAGGGATTATCTAGCGAAACGTTTTGGGGCTGATTCATGCTCGTATTCCCTTTTTAACGCTTATCCAAAAGTTTTTCCAGAAGACCCGAACCCATGTCTTCCCCAGAAGTGTTGTCCAATAGCTCGATCATCTGCAACGGCAATTCGGGAACCGATTCCTTTCCGGGGCAGCCCGGAAGGAGTACGACCCAGATTCGTTTGAGCGTCTTATCTTCGCTTCCAAATTGTTCGGCAATGGTGTTTAAGGTGCTCTTGATCCGGCCTTTGAGCCAGTCCGGGCCGACCTTCCCGAACATGATGATGAGATTCCGTACCCGGCGTACCTTTTGTTCAAAATCGGTCAGGCTTTTGACTGGATCGTAGGATTCTGTGGTGAATTCCACGTCAATATCCCGTTCCTCGAGAAGGTAGCCCAGCTTAAAAGCATAACGCTGATCTTTTTGATGGGTATCAATCAGGAAGTTCATCGATTGATTATCGCCACGGGTAACATGCTGTTGCAGGGTTGAAATAGTCTCCCGCACCTGGTCGAACAGTGCCTGTTCGCCACTTCGAATAAACTGGAAGCTGGCGCCCTTCCGCTCGCCCTGCTCCAATTGTTCGAGCCAATCGGCCTGCAGTGGGTCTTCGATATCGTCGTTTTGCAAACTGCCCGGCCGCCAAATCAACGAAGGGATTGGGTGGAGGATAGCTTTATCGGCCTGGAGCCGGGGGTAGCTCAGTTCTTCCGTACCTTCGATTATGTGTCCAGGCCATTGATCCAGTAAATGAATGGAGAGACTGGCCTGATCGAAAGCGGTATCCAATGCCAATTCATGCTGATCCAATGGATAGGGAGGTGGCAAGGCATCAAGGACCTTCGCGGTATCGCCGATCTCGACGATCAGGCGTTTGCGGAATCGGCGGAGCGTGTCGGAAACATCGGCCAGAAATATAGTGACAGGAGACGTTTGCTGCTCGCCAACATCTTGCTGTTGAGCCTTGTTGGGGAAAGCCTCCAAGATACTCGCGGTGGCTTCCACCAATTTCCTCAGTTGTTTGTCGAACCGGTCGTCGCGAACCGAAGTTGGGAAGCCGAACGTATCATTATCGTCCGCGTCGTGTAGAATAAACCCACTGGTGGAACCTCCCGCCTCGGACAGCGATTCGGGCCATTCGTCATACGGGATATTGTTGATCAGGATATTGAACAGGCGGGATTCGTCGCCGACTACTAGTCCTTCGGGTCTTTGGGTATTGTGTTGGAAAAACCAGTCCAACTCCTTACGGCAGTAGTCCGAATCGTGATAGTTTTTGGAATGGATGACAAAAAACAGGGCCGAGCGGCCGATCCTATCCTCAATGGCCTGGTCGAATACGATGTTGCCTTTTAAGTCCTCATCGATCCAGATTTTGAGTTTCTTCAGACCGCGTTTTTTGACCAGCCAATTGTTAAGGTAGGCGTGAAACTCCGTCACCCAGCCATTTTTTCCTGAAGGCTCGTCATCGTCATCATGGCTATAGCTGATAAAGATGTCATAATCGTAACCGTCGGTGTAGGCCATGGGTGTGTCGGCTTTGAGTTGGGTCAAGTTTATTCGCCAATATTAACACAACAAATAATGGAACGCGTTTACAGCGTTACATATCCATGCGGCCCCAGGTCAAAGACTGGTACGAAATCCTGGATAGCATAGTCTATTCCAATCTACCTCTATCTATGGGATGATTGATGGATTTAATTCTATGCTGGAGAAATAAATGCGGACGGTGACCTTAGTGAAAGGCGATGGAATCGGGCCTTCCATCATGGAGACCGCGGTTCGTGTGATCGACGCCTCGGGGGCGCAAATTGAATGGGAGGAAGCCGATGCCGGACTGATGGGATTGGAAAATTCCGACAATCTGATTCCGGAAGCCACTTCTGACTCAATCGCCAAAACTCGGGTTTTATTTAAAGGACCACTCACAACACCGATTGGTGAGGGTTTCAGAAGCATTACCGTGGCCTTGAGGCAAGAATACAATTTATATGCAAACATCCGCCCCGCGCTAATCTGGAAAGGCGTCAAAACCCGCTACGACAAAGTCGATATTGTTATCATCCGGGAGAATACCGAGGGGCTTTATGCCGGGCTCGAGCATTACATCGGAAAAGGTCAAAATATTGCCGAGAGTATCGCCTTAATTACCCGGGAAGGGTCTGAAAAAGTGATTGAATTTGCTTTTAATTTTGCTAGAGAAAACCAACGAAAAAAGGTAACCGTTGCCCACAAGGCTAACATTTTGAAATACAGCCAAGGGATTTTTTTGGACGTGGCTCGAAAAATTGCGGCCCACTACCCCGATATCGAATTCGAGGAAAAAATCATCGATGCAACCTGTATGCATCTGGTAATGACCCCCGAACACTTTGACGTCATTGTGACCACCAATATGTTTGGTGATATTTTGTCGGATCTGACCGCGGGATTAATCGGCGGCCTTGGACTCATTCCCAGCGCCAATATCGGCGATGATGCGGCTTTATTCGAAGCGGTCCACGGTAGTGCACCGGACATCGCCGAAAAAAACATAGCCAACCCAACCGCGGTTATTCTGGCGGGTACCATGATGTTGAAGTATCTTGGGGACAATACCGCCGCGAATAAGATTCAAGATGCCGTAAAATCAGTGATTGAGGAAGGCAAAAACGTCACTCCGGATTTGAATCCGGAATCCACGGCCGGCACCCGGGAAATGGGTGAAGCCATTGTTCGTGCAATGGACTAGCTATATTAAACGTAACTATGCAGCTCACCCCTAAAATCCGCCATTTCTCCGTTAAAAAATGATCATTTACACGTGTAAACTCACATTTTTCGCCTTTAACTGACGAATTTCAGGGGCAATCTGAACAGTTACGGCGTCGTGCTGAATAGTTACTATTAAACAATGGAACAGCTTGAATGCCTGAGCACATTCTATTCCTGACCGGCAAGCTGGCTGAAAAACAACTCCGTCAGATTCTAGAACACATGCAACCGACCGAGTTTAGCTATACCGTTCATCAAATCGGCCTGAGCGTTGCAGCATTAATGACCGCGGATATGATTGAGAGACGCCTCAAGGAGACCTTCGGCGCCGACCGCGTTCTGGTACCAGGACGTTGCCGTGGCGATTTGGCGAATCTCTCGGAAAAACTTTCCATTTCGATCGAACGCGGGCCCGAGGAACTCAAAGATCTCCCCACCTTTTTCGGGAAAAAAGCTCGAAAGCCCGATCTAAGCCATTACGATCTGAAAATATTCGCCGAAATCGTGGATGCGCCGAATATGCCCGTGGAGGAGGTCGTAGAGCGGGCTTATACCTATCAAAAAGATGGCGCCGATGTTATCGACATCGGTTGTTTGCCCAATACCCCCTTCCCTCACCTGGAAGAAATTATTCATAACTTGAAATCGGAGGGATTCTCCGTCAGTATCGATTCCCTCGAAACCGACGATCTGCTGCGGGGTGGGAAAGCTGGAGCGGATTATATGCTGAGCTTACACGAAAAAAGCCTTTGGATCGCCGATCAAGTGGAAACCATTCCCGTGCTGATTCCGAACGAACCTGGTGATTTGGACTCACTGGATCGGGCAATTGAAGGGATGACCGCAAAGGGAAAAAGGTTTATGGTTGATCCTGTTCTTGACCCGATTCACTTTGGCTTTAGCAATTCGCTGGTTCGGTACCACGAAGTCAGAAAACGCCACCCGAAGGTCGAAATGCTGATGGGCGTGGGAAATCTGACCGAACTCACCCATGCCGATACCACCGGGATCAATGCGGTGTTGTTAGGCATATGCTCAGAGTTGGGAATTACCAATATTCTCGCTACCGAAGTCAGCCAACATGCTTGTAAGGCGGTTCGAGAAGCGGATCTATGCCGGCGTATCATGTACTATGCCCACCAAACCAGCAGCCTCCCGAAACATGTGGATGACGGTTTGATGGCGCTCCACGAACGGAAACCGTTCCCCTATGATTTTGATGAAATAGAAGAATTGGCTGGCCAAATCCGAGATCCGAGCTTTCGGGTTCAAACCAGTCCGGAAGGTGTTCATATCTACAACCGTAACGGCCTGCAAACCGCTATCGATCCATTTGACCTTTATCCCGAACTCAAGGTTGAAAACGACGGTGGACATGCTTTCTATCTCGGCGTGCAACTGGCTAGAGCCCAAATCGCTTGGCAGTTGGGAAAACGTTTTGTTCAAGATGAACCCTTGACTTGGGGCTGTGCCCTCGATCGCGAACAAGAAGACTTGAATAAAACCAAAGAAGCCGGTACAACACTCAAAAAATAAATACTCCTGAAAATGATTCGAGAAACCATTGTCACCACCCAATCCGAACAAGGTGATGTCCATATCGCCCCCATGGGTATTCATGAACGGGGTGACCAACTGATCATCATGCCATTCCGCCCTTCGGCCAGTCTGGAAAATATCCTTGCCAGTCGAGCCGCCGTCGTAAACTATACCGATGACGTTCGAATATTCGCCGGTTGTTTGACCGGTCGAAAAAATTGGCCACTTAAAAGCACGGACGTCATTAAGGGCAAATACTTAGCGGTTGCCTTAGCCCATTCGGAACTCGAACTCCAAAACATTGAAGAGAACGAACAACGCCCCAAACTATTTTGCAACGTAGTCCACGAAGTCAACCACGTCCCGTTTCGCGGTTTTAACCGCGCGCAATTTGCCGTAGTGGAGGCAGCCGTTCTAGTCAGCCGATTGCGCATGCTTCCCTGGCCCAAGATTCAATCGGAAATTGAATACCTTAAAATAGGGTTGGATAAAACCGCGGGGGACAGGGAACGCGAAGCCTGGGATTGGCTAATGCAAGCCGTCGAAGAGTTCAAAATCAAGAATCCCGAAAAGGTTGCCGCGCGATGACTGGAATGCTCGCCAGCGTCACGAACATTGACGAAGCTCGAATGGTATTGAATGCCGGCGCCAATATTATCGACCTTAAAGACCCGGCTAAGGGAGCATTGGGCGCCTTAGATACAGCACAGGTCCTGGAAATCCGGACGAAAATCGGCCCTCAACCAGTACTTAGTGCGACTATAGGCGATCTGCCCATGGCACCGGATACGATTCTCAACGCTGTAACCGAAATGGCGGCGACCGGCGTCGATTATGTCAAAATCGGGTTTTTCCCCGGGGGCGATTGGGAGGGTGTCATCGATGCTCTAGCCGAACCGGCGCAAGCGGGAATCCAACTCGTAGCGGTCATTTTTGGCGATACCGAAATCGATATTGAATGGGTGGCGCATCTTGCCAAAGCAGGATTTTCGGGCGCCATGATCGACACCCGGAACAAGAATAACGGCTCGCTCACGGCTGTTTGTTCAAACGCGACCTTAAAGTCCTTCGTGAACACGGTACAAACCCACCAATTATTATGTGGTCTCGCGGGATCGCTCAAAAAGCACGATATTCCAAAATTATTGAAATTAGCACCCGATTATCTCGGCTTCCGGGGCGCGCTTTGTGTTCAGAACCAACGCACTAAAAACCTTGATGAAGCTCAGGTTAGCGCAATTCGGGCTTTGATTGACAACGCTCACAAAAACCGGACCAAAGCGTAACCTCTCACAGCGTCCGTCCGAGCAGACTGATTACTCTTAAAAAGCGCCGATTACCATCGCAGGAAATACCTCTCTCGGATAGCCTCCCCGGGACACCATCCCACTAAATACACAACGAGAAGTTCTAGACGTCCTCCGACACCGGGTCTTTCGTTTTCATTGAGGTATAGAACGATTCGAGTTGAACTTGGAAATATTGACCGAGGGCCTGTTGCAACTGATAACCGATCCCGAGCGAATTGCGTGCCGTACCACTGTTGTCGTCGTCATATTCGTGCCGCCCGGAGATTTCTACAATCAGATTACGCTTCTTATGATCCCAAAATGCCTGATAACCGAGGGCAAACCCGGTAACGTCATCGGTGAAGCCATTAATTTCCGAAAAATAATTGGACAGATTGGCCGATGCGAACAAAATCCCCAAGCTTGCTAAAGGACCACCAAGTATGGGTTCACACCCCGCCTGGGTGAAGTTGCCGATACTGACGAAAGGATTGAAATAGGCGATGTCGTCCGAGCCCACGGGCGGAAAGGAGAACTCCCCCGAAATCAGCACGCCATTATCGATAACACCGGGGAGGTCCTGTTCAACGGGGATGGAGGCATTAACACGAAACGCCGTACTCAATCCACCTAAGGCCTTGATTCGTTGAATCGCCGAGGCTCCGATATAAAAGCCATCACCTACATCGGATTCATCGTCGACATAAATCAGATCCAGGTTGAACGTACTTGTATGTGCATCGATCGCGGTAAAGATCCCGTACAGTTGAGGGTCTTCACCCGAAACTCCGGCATCGTTTCGATGCAAACGATTCCAAGACCACATAGCAGAAATACGGAGATTTGAAGTTCCCCAAAAAGGAATATTATTGCGAACAAAGCCAACGGCATCCACGGTATCGTTGATGAGTATTCCTTCCTGAAAGGTAATAGGTTGTCGACCCACGGTAAAACCCAGGTCCAATGGAAGGACACCCTGGGGATCCAGGTTAGGGAAAAGGCTTCCAAGATCACCCTCAAAATACAGGGTTTCCACATCAATGTTAAATGCGTCCTTGAAACCATTATCACCCGACCCGGAAAAGGTATAGCGAGTGAAATCCGTCAACTTATTTTGATCGAGCGGGCGTATTCCAAGAACCACTTTCTCGGTTCCGGTTAATTGCAAATTGAAATAAGCATCTAACCTATTCGCCCATTCCGTTTCGCGAGTCCCCGTCGGAATCGCGTCATTATCGAATGTCTGAACAGCGGTTCGGTAAATGCCATAGGCCCAAAACCTTGGTTGCCAAACAGCACCGATGAGTGGCACCTCAAAACCCCCATAAAGGTTTCCGGTGCCAAGGAATGGATCGCCTATTTCTATAGCTAAAGCCGGGCGTCCAGGAATTCCACCAATTGACTTGAATGGGATATAGGTTTCCGAGGGCACCACGACTGTAACTTTTTCGCCAAGCGGCCATACCGGGTCGTACCAATGCGATTCTTCACCCATTCCCTCAGCACTGACCGGGCAGACCACTACGGCCATCAAAACCAGCACCATTAATACCGAACGATAGGCACGGTGAAAACCGTTCCCCAATTGCTTACTTAGATTCACTTTAAAATCCCCCATTCAAATCACCCACGAGTCGGTCCTTCAGTCCACACAATTGTCATGTCATTGACGACATTTTGGAATATCACTTCATGTTGAATACGACTTCTCGGTGCCACAATTCCTGAGTCCCGGCAACCAAGGCGTCGACCGCTTGTTTTGGGGTTAAGCCGTAGTCAAAACCAACGCTCTGAATAGCCAACAAAAGATTCACTGGAGCCCGGCTGCTCCAAAAGTTTGATATCCGCTTTGTAGGGACCCTTACCTGTCAGTGCTTTGCCATCTATGGAGTATTCAGCCCAACGGTCGCCCAAAGGTTCTATACCTTTTTTGTGGTTCCGTTCAGTGGGAGGTTCTCCGGTAAAAATCAACGACACCGCGGCAGGCAACACACGTGGTAGCGCGGTTACCGGATAGGGTATGGGGATCACATGTTCAATCTCGCCACCACGGCCATTTTGTGTGACGAAAATAGACTGTAGGCTAAATAGATCCTTGTCGAGCTCCTCCTTACCCGCATGCACCCAGGATGAGTGACCGTCTCTAAGGTCACCGTTCGGATCTCGGTCTCCAGACCGATAAATCACGGTTCCATCGCGATCGGTAACGGACACATCGAGCCAAACCAATCGTTCACCGGTAAAACCCGTGGGAACATTATGTCCTTCCGTACCACTCTTGACCTGAACCTTAAAGTCGATACCGCTAAGATCGGCCTTCAGGGTGACAATATCACCCATCAGATAACCATTGCGTAACACCTCAAGCCGTTTTTTGCGTGCTATTTCCAGGCGGTCGAACTGTATATTGAGGAGTTCTCTCGCATCGTAACGGTCATCCACCGATGCCCACCGAGCGGGGAACACGGCATTTTCCGAAACCGAATCTTCAAAATTATCCGTACCCCAACCCGCCGCATGGTCGAATTTTAACCACTCCTCAAGGGTCGCCATCCGCTGGGCATCGTCATTATGCGGAAATATCCCCGGGTGAATGACCGAATAATCGGGACCCGCGAAAAAGTGATGGTTATCTTACGCGGTTCAGTGGGTACTCCACCTACGATAGCCGCCGGACCATGCTCATAGCCCGAGGGAATCCCCTGGATCTTACCCATGTGACAATCCTGGCAGGTAATGCCCTTAGCCGCCGCAGGCGATACCCGGTACTCGCTAAACGCCTCTTCCAAACGGAATCCATTAAACAGTGTGACATCGTGGCAGGTACCACAAAATGTGGAACTGGAAATGGCGGCTAATTGTTTGACTTCACCGTGAATTTTCCGTCCCGGAATGTTAGGATCGGTGACCACTCGGTATTCACCCTCCCCCAAGACGCGTTCTAATTCCGCATTTCCGTTAGGTCCATATATCGGCTCCGTCAGGCCACCTTCGACCAAAGCCAAGCGCCCACTCACCTTATTGTATGGCTTATCGATTCGGTGGCAAACCACGCAGGTAATGCCTTCGCGCGACGTGGGATGCCGCTTCAAATTTGAAATTATCGGACTCTCACCGAGATTCGCCCCCACCGGGCTGTGGCACCGCAGGCAGAAATCACCATTCGAACCGTTTGCCAATTCGTTGATTCGGTTATTAAGCGAAAGATAGACCGGACTCAGCTGGGCGTAGGAGTGTTGCTACACGGACCATTCTTTATAATGCTTGGGATGACAACCTTTACAGGTGCTGGCCGAAGGATAGCGATTTTCCGCAAATAGCGCATCGTGCGCTGCTCGGGCGGTCTCCAACCCGGTCGATTCCTCCTCTTGTGTGTCCTTCGCCCCGGTTTCGTCGTCGCCCAAAGCTTCATCGCCGTCTAAGAGATCATCTCCGCCTAACAGATCATCGCCGTCCGATAAATCAAGATCATCACCACCTAAAAGATCATCGTCTCCTTGAGCAACAAGGAGAGGAGGCTGACCACCGGACATCAGCTGGTAACCCTTATCAGTATCAGTAGCTCTGGCAACCGTTACGGTCATCCCCAAGGCAAACAGCCATGACCAAACCCACGATGGAATAGCGAAGGATTGATTCACAACCAATCAACCAACCCTTTTTTACCCAAGAACACGCCCATACAGGGAACCTTTGCCTATGCATTAGTAATACCTCTACACTCAACAATTGCCAACATCCCAATCCAGCTTAGCCGGACCCAGAAACAATCCATCGGCGGAATACCCCAATAAGATATCTCGAAAAATCCCAAAACATTTATGTGCTACATTACCCAAAGCAAAATATCAGATATAGCACTTAACTATTTCAAATTACGAGATAATTTTCCTTTTTCCGCCGTATATGGGAACAGCCCGATTGTCTCATACACCGCTCATGACATACAAGTGTAAGTCTTGTCCAATATGAAATGGCCCTGAACGGGAGCCGTGATTCCAACGTGAAACGGCCCTGTACCTGAGGAGTAATTTCTGCTCATGATGGTCACCTATGGTGATCTATATGAGTGACAAAAAGATAAAAACATTGGATGACGTTCGCATCTTTCTCGAAGGAACTGTGGAGGTTGAGTTTTCAATTACCAACAAGGAAGAGCGCTACCAGTGGATTCGGCGTACATTGGTCAAATTCAGTTATATCTCTTGCAGCAAGAACGGTAAGGGATTGATCATCCGCTATCTGGAGCAGGTGAGTGGCTATTCTCCACGGCAAGTGAAACGGCTGGTACAGCAATACAAAAAAACCGGATACATCAAGCGCCAACAGCGTACAGCATCGGGATTTGAACGCTTCTACCGCCCTGAGGACGCAGTGCTGTTAGCTGAGACCGACAAGCTCCATGGGACACTCTGCGGTGCAGCCACCAAGAAGATCTGTGAGCGGATGCTTTTGATCTATGAGGATTATCGCTATGAGCGCTTAGCAAAGATTTCGGTTGCCCATCTCTATAATCTTCGTCATTCTACGTGTTATCAACGACAGCGCCGCCAGTTTGATAAAACCGCTTCAAAACGCTCTCAGATAGGCGAGCGACGAAAACCCAATTCAGAAGGTAAACCAGGCTTTCTACGGATCGACACAGTCCATCAGGGCGACCTGGATGGGATCAAAGGGGTTTACCATATCAATGCGGTTGATGAAGTCACGCAATTTGAATGTATATTCTCCGTAGAACGGATTACTGAGCGTTTCATGATTCCGGTCCTGGAGATGCTGATCGAAATCTTCCCTTTTGTCATCCTGGCATTTCACGCGGATAACGGTTCGGAATACATCAATCATACCGTGGCAAAACTGCTCGGAAAGCTCCATATTGACCTGACCAAATCACGCCCACGCCATTCCAACGACAATGCACTCGCCGAGTCCAAGAACGGAACCCTCATCCGCAAACATCTGGGGTACGACCATATCCCGGGGTACTGGGCGCCTCAACTTAATGAATTTCACAGAGAGTATTTCAACCCCTATATCAACTTCCATCGTCCTTGCTTTTTTCCTGTCCCAAAAGAAGACAACAAAGGAAAGGTGAAAAAGAGCTATCCCTACAAGTTAATGATGACACCCTACGAGAAGCTCAAATCATTACCTGATGCAAACCAATATCTCAAACTGGGGACCACCTTTAAAAAGCTGGATGCAATTGCCTTCTCAATCAGCGACAATGACGCAGTCAAACAGATGAATGAGGCCAAACGTAAACTTTTCAAAACCATCTTTGAGCAGGAGCGGAGTATTGCCTGATTTGCCTCTTCAGGTAGATTCTCTACCCCTCTGTTTCAGGGCCATTTATAGATTGGAATAGACTGTGTAGGGTCTCAAAAATCATTTGGTGATTTCCGAGTCCCTATTTTTTTGTGGGACCGGTCGTGAGATAGAAAAAATCGGCCAAAATCGAATCCTTATTTGCATTGTCCAGCGAAACCCTTAGCTCCGAGAAATATTCCGCGGCGTCTTCCGAGGGTTTGCGGACAACATCAAACAGGGGTTTTTCACTCGCTATAATGGCGACCAAATCTTTACCGAAGGGAGGCGCTACTTCCCATTTGTTTTCGCCATTGCCAAGAATATATTGCTTTTTCCCCCTGCTTATGGTGTTTTCCAACTCATTTGTCGGATAAAGGTGAAAAACAGTCCCGTCTGACTGTACATAATCGGCATAGATATATCCATCTTTTTCCGTGTTGGTTATTTCAAGCTGTATGGTTTCGCCCTCAACATATTTTTCCGGGTGTTGATAGGGTCTTATCTTTAGGGACATATTGCCCGCCTGATTGAGTTTCATATATGGATTCAGGATAGGAATTGCCAAGCAGAATGGTCGCTCCAATGATGTGATGGATATATCCAGCTCGGACTGTCCAACTAGCGCCTCAAGCTGCATCCGCAAACCGACGACATCTTCGGGTTTAAGGAAACCCGAAACAATAAGTTTACCCTGTGGATTTTGCGTGGCTTTGAGATCACTACAATCGAATCTCTCCAGCAACAAATTTACCCGATTCATATCAATAGCGGGTATTTCCGGCGGGAAAAAAAGATCCTTATTCAGAATTGCCAAAACCAAAAGCAAACTGAGCAGTGCGCCCCCCGCAATGAACATAAACCTTCGAAGGCGACCTTGATGATCAGGATGCTTTGATGTCTTCTCGCATGCCTGAGTTAACGCCGTGCAAAATTCATCCGCCGAGCGGAAGCGATCGTTTGGGTTTTTAGCAAGGGCTTTATCCAACACATCGTCAAGGGGTCGCGGCATGCTATTGTTTAATTTAATAGAGAGGCGTGAACTACCGTAGCATTGACGATTTTTTGAATCGTGCTCGCCGGATTTTCACTCGAAAACGGTTTTTCTCCCGTCAAGAGTTGATACAAAACGATACCCGCCGAAAAAATATCCGATCGGTTATCGACCGGTTTCCCAAGACATTGTTCGGGGGACATATAGGCCGGAGACCCTATAACGGTACCTGTAACAGTCAATTCTGATGTGGCCAGTTTTTCAATGCCGAAATCGGCGACCTGAATCACGCCATCGTCATTGATCATAATATTGCTTGGTTTAATATCACGATGTGTAACGCCATGGTTATGCGCGCATTGCAGAGCAGAAAGCAATTGTTTCATAATCGCCAGGATTTGTTCGATATCAAACGAATATCCAGTATCAAGGAGATCGGATAATAGCTTCCCTTGAACGTACTCCATGACGATATAGCAGTTATCTCCGGATTCGTGGTAATCGTAGGTGGCGACAATATTCGGATGTTTGACTCGACGGCAGGCGATTACTTCATTACGAAATCGGTTAAGAAGCTGATCTTTATCGGCATCCTGAAAGAGTTCAGGGCGAATAACCTTTAAAGCAACTTCCGCGGGTATATCAAGGTCGATGGCTTTATACACACGCCCCATGCCCCCGGTTCCAAGTAGAGATTCGATCCGATATTTTCCGATTTTTGAAGGAATATTTTTCATGTATCGAATTGTATTATTGATTCGGTTATAGGATTCAGTTTAAAGCATCAATTAAAAAGTGGCCATACTACCAGTCTATTCCAATCTATAAATGGCCCTGAAATTGGGAACAGATCATGAATAACCTTTTAACTGGAGCGGAAGAGGTGTCAAGGAGGAGTTTGTAGCGTAGCGGAGGAATCTCCTTGACACTTATGAAGCGTAAGTTAACCTCAATTTATGATCTGTTCTCGGTTTCAGGGCCATTTCACGTTAGAAATTACCCCCCTCTTCAGGGCCATTTCATATTGGACAAGACTCTACCTGGAAGTTGATATATTTAAGCTGGAAACTGTCCGAGAATCGACTAATCTACCGCGGACAAGCCTGATTGGCCCATTATCCCGATTAATATTGATGAAATACATCCCAATATTTCACACCTATGGCGCGCGCTATCCCTCTCGACGGCTCATATTCTCGGACAACCTCCTCGTGGGAACAAGAGATCACAATAATTCTCAATGACCCCGGAGTTCCTAAATCCTTAAATTTTTGACCCACACCAAAATGAACGGCATACCTTTAGACGTTAACACTGTTTTGTTGATATTGTCAGCCATATTGCTGATATTTTTTATAACCATCTCATTGGTATATGTTCGATCGCGTAAAAAGGAAACCCATACTACAAAAGTTGTCCAGTCTGACCCTCCCCCTGAGGAACCACCTTTGCCGCGGGCGTTGTTAGTCGATGAGTCAGGTGTTCTAAAAGATCCTCGCTACCAAATAAAAGGCGTATCGACACTAATCGGCAGGACAAAACCGGATTTGGCTGAAAATTTGGAATACCTAACCATTGATAGTTCCGCAATCGGGCGAAGACACGCCATTATCGAATATAAACACCACTGTTTTTGGCTAAGTGATTTAAAAAGCTTAAATGGCACGTTTCTGAATGGTAAAAAAATTACAAGCGAAGTTCGCCTGAAACATGGCGATTCCATTGGTTTTCATAAGTTCACGTTTGGTTTCATATTGCCTTCGTTATCAGCCGACGAAGCAACGGTTTTTGCGGGCAACTCATTTTTAGACACAAAAAAACCGTCGGTGAAGGAGGCAGTGGCGGAAGAGGATAAAACCGTTGTTTTGAACACAGTTAAACCCCTCGGAACCGAAGGTCGACCAAATCCAATTTCGGCTCAGGTGGAAAAAACCACGCAAACCGCTGAAAAAGCTATGGAGGAAGACCAAACCGTGGTTTTGAATCCGAATCACCCTTCTCGCTCGGAAAACCTCGTGGAAAATCCAGGACCGGGATTTGCGGATGATCAAACCGTCATACTCACGCCTAAAAAGCGACAAATTCAAGATAAGTCAAAATCTGGAGGATTTGATTTCGATGGTGACACGGAAGACCAACCAACCATCATAATGCAACCCAAAAACATGAAACGGCCACCGGATAATTCGGTGTAACGCTGGCAGCGGTTATAGTTCAAGTCTGGCGCCAACACTTTTTCAATTCAAAAAGGAGTTAAAATGAAAGCATCCGACCTCTTTGTTCAATGCCTGGAAGCCGAAGGCATCGAATATATCTTTGGTGTTCCCGGCGAAGAAAACGCCGATTTCATGATATCCCTTGAGAAATCGGAAACCATTAAATTTATTCTCACCCGGCACGAACAAGGCGCGGCCTTCATGGCTGAAATATATGGCCGACTGACGGGGCATCCGGCTGGCTGTTTGGGAACACTCGGGCCCGGCGCAACCAATCTTATCACCGGAGTAGCCGATTCCAATATGGACCGTGCGCCGATGCTGGTGCTCACGGGACAAGGTTCAACCGAAAGGCTGCATAAGGAATCGCATCAAATTATGGACGTTGTTCATATGTTTGAACCGGTTACCAAGTGGGCAACCACAATCCTGCACCAGGACAATATCCCGGAAATCGTTCGCAAAGCCGTCCGCATTTCCCGTACGGAAAAACCAGGTGCGGTACATATTGAGCTACCCGAAGACATCGCCAAGCATCAAACGACGAAAGCTCCACTCCAACCTCAACGATTTCGACGCCCGGTCCCTGACGATACTATAGTCGACCACGCCTTCGAAATACTTAAAAATGCAAAACGCCCGATCATCCTGGCGGGTAATGGGTGCATCCGAAAACGCGCCAGCAAACAGCTCCGTGTTTTGTGTGAAAAAACCGGCATCGGTGTAATCAGTACTTTTATGGCCAAGGGATGCGTGGATTTTGACGCGGATTACTGTTTGTACACCATCGGCCTGCAGTCAAAAGATGTCGTCGCCTGCGCGATCGATGCCGCGGACGTTGTCATCACCTTGGGTTATGACATGGTGGAGTACCATCCCCACTTGTGGAATTCACATGGCGACAAGCATATCATCCATGCGGATTTTCTCCCGGCCGAAATTGATGCCGATTACCATCCGGAAACCTAGGTTGTCGGCGATCTTGGACATACCTTGTGGATGTTTAATGAACGTGTCGATGCGATGGGAGGCTTACGCTTTGATACTTCACAACAAGCAGCCACGCGCCGCGCCATGCAAGACGAATTGGCCCTGCACGGAAACGATGAAACCGAAGCTTTGATCAAACCACAAAAAGTACTTTGGGATGTACGGAAATTTTTAGGGGCCGAAGATATACTACTGTCGGATGTCGGTGCGCACAAAATGTGGATCGCAAGGCACTACCAGTGTCACGAACCCAACACTTGTTTAATACCTAACGGTTTTTGCTCCATGGGGTTAGCGCTTCCAGGGGCAATAGCCGCGAATTTAGTTTTTCCCGAACGCCAAATACTCGCAATCTGCGGCGATGCGGGTTTCATGATGAATGTACAGGAAATGGAAACCGCCCGTCGGCTTAATTCAAATATTGTCGTCATGGTTTGGGAAGATCATATGTACGGTTTAATCGCATGGAAACAACAAAACGAGTTTGGAAAACATACCGACCTCTCTTTCGGCAATCCTGACTGGAAACAACTTGCCAGTGCATTTGGTTGGCACGGCCATTCGGTGGAAAGAAGTATCGATTTATCGAACACCCTTGAACAAGCCTTCAATGAATCAGGTCCGAGCCTCATAGTGATCCCCATTGACTATGGTGAAAACATGAAACTGACGGAAAGATTGGGTGATATCGCGTGTCCGATCTAAATTTGGGATAAATTGCTGACATGCCTGATCATTTCCCACTTATGGTTCCCGGCGCCAAACCCTCTGGCAAACTCGACGTAACCGCGCCTTTCGACGGGGCATTGATTGCGTCCGTTGAGACCGGTGGAGCCGACGCGGTTGAACAGGCGTTGTCAATCGCTTATACACTCTATCGAGCAAAAGAAAATTGGCTCACCGCTGAACGGCGTATTGAAATACTCGACGAAACTGCTTGCATTATGCAATCGCGCTTTGATGAACTGGCGATAGAAGCTGCACGTGAAGGTGGAAAACCGCTTGTTGATTCCAAAATTGAAGTAGCCCGAGCAATCGACGGTATAAAAAACTGTATCGAAGTTCTTCGAACTCACCACGGCGAAGAAATTCCCATGGGAAAGAACTCCGCGTCAATGAATCGAATCGCGTTTACAACCCATGAACCGATAGGCGTCGTGGTTGCCGTGAGCGCATTCAATCACCCACTCAATCTCGCCGTGCATCAAATCGGCCCAGCAATTGCCGCGGGATGCCCCGTCATTATCAAACCTGCCGGTGACACGCCTCTATCTTGTTTCCGCTTGATTAACATATTACGGGAGGCGGGTTTACCCGAGGGTTGGTGTCAGGGAATAGCCACCGCCGACCGTGAAGCCGCGACTCAACTGGTCACCGATTCGCGAGTCGCCTTTTTCAGTTTTATCGGCAGCGCCGATGTGGGTTGGAAACTGCGGTCTCAATTGGCGCCCGGAACCCGTTGCGCGCTTGAACACGGTGGCGTCGCTCCGGTTATTATTTGCGAAGATGCGGACCTTGAGGACGCAATCCCGCTAATATCCAAGGCAGGTTTTTATCACGCGGGGCAGGTTTGTGTTTCCGTGCAACGGGTTTTTGCGCATTCATCCATCGTCCGTGAAGTCGCGAAAGGTATCGCCGACGCCGGAAAACGAATGACAATCGGCGATCCCACATCGACGAAAACTGATATCGGCCCGCTGATTCGCCACGCGGAAACCGATCGCGTCCACAAATGTGTACAGGACGCCATACATAAAGGCGCGGAACTTATCTCAGGGGGTCGGAAGCTTTCAAAAAGCACCTACGAAGCCACCGTCATTTTAAATGCACCGAACGATGCCATTATTTCACGTCGTGAAATATTTGGTCCGGTCATCAGCGTATACGCGTACGACAATATTGATGACGCAATCAAACAAGCAAATAGTCTCGACGTTGCATTCCAGGCCGCCGTGTTTTCAAAAAACATCGACACCTGCATGTATGCATTTCGCCAACTTGACGCATCAGCGGTGATGATCAATGATCATACCGCTTTTCGCGTAGACTGGATGCCATTTACCGGCTTAAAACACTCCGGTCATGGCGTCGGCGGTATTCCCCATACCTTTGACGATATGCGGATCCAGAAGATGATGGTGTTGCGTTCACCATCGCTGTAGTCCGAGAATAGAAAACTTATCGCCGAGAAAAAGCAAGTCAGCTTATTGCTGATGAGTTCTAGCGGCGGGTTTTGACAAGATCATATCTAAGCCTTCCCCGAACGGGTAAGGCATCAAAAATACGAAAAGGCTATAACCAGTTACAAACGAATCATTTGAAGTCAGTAACGTCAAATAGGCGCCACTACCTCCTTTCCAATGCTATGCCACCGAAAACAAACCGGCTCACGTAGAGCACGGACCAGCTTCACGGCTACTCTTTAGAAAAGAAAAAACAGGCCATGGCTACGCCTCCTTAGAATCATACTCAACCGAAAACGGATACGCCAACAGAGACGAGCCATAGCCACACCAATCCCCCATGCCTGTCCCTGAACCCAGCAATTAACCGGGACAGGGACGAAAGCAAAGTAATCGTTATAATTGTGAATATTTTAATTACTTACTAAGCACCCAACGCCCACGGCTACGACCGAATGGCCACAGCCGCAAACAACCCAACGCTTAGCTGGGATCAATCGTATCTAACTCCTAGCGGTTGCCCTTACCGTCGCCCGCAGGACCGTAGTTTTTGTTCATCACTCCGTAATCACCACCACCATATGGTTTCTGGCCATCACCATCTGGAGAATTCCCACATCCTACTAGAGCGGTTGCAAAAGAACCCGTCATCAAGACGACGGCAACAACCTGTAATAATTTCTTCATATTCCCCTCCTAAAAACTAGCTATTTATTATAGATAAACACCAAATGCGCAAGACTCGATAGTATAAACGTTCTTAAATAAGGACATCAGAAGACCACCGCATTTGCATTTGCGGCTTAATAATATCTTATAATTAAGCTCGTCTCAAGCCCTAGTTTTCTTCTAAAGTTAAAAAAAAACAAAAACCTGTGCGCATTTGTTTTTACTTTTCCTTTTCCAATTTAAAAAACCACAAATTATACAACTAAAATCAAGGTGCACATGCTCTCATTCGAGCAGATCTTCGGATCGAATGCAAGTTTTAAGAGTATCAATCGTGAATGCATTGAACGATCAACAATGGTAATAAAAACAGCCCTTTTAGCAGCCGCGCTAACGCTAGAATCATGGTCGGTCCACGCGCTAAGTAACAACTGGGAAAAGTTATGGGTCACGGCTAACATCACCATCCACAAAAAAGAAATAGCCGGACACGACTTCCCGATATTTCGTGGACAGGGGATATTCCATGCCAACATACGTGAAATAGTCACCGAAATCGTCGACTCGACCAAACACATGGAGTGGATGTACCGTTGTATTGAATCCCGCGTCGTGAAAAAAATCAGTCCGTCGGAAGCGGTGTTCTACAACCGCGTGGAAGCTCCATTCCCAATCAGCGATCGCGATGTAGTAGCCTACGCCACAGTTAAGATGAACAGCGCCGGACACGAAATCTTGGTAGAATTTCAAGCCGTCAACAACCCACTCCAGCCAGTAATCTATGGTGTCATTCGTATTCCCAAGCTCGAAGGATTCTATCGGCTAAAAGTACTCGGACCACATAAAACCCGAGTCATTTACCAAGTCGAAGCCGATGTTGCCGGCTATATTCCAAAAATTCTGGCCGAATTAGTCGCGAAACACCTGCCCGCCTACACACTTCTGGCGCTTCGCAATCGCGTGTATTCCTCACGCGGAAAGAATACGCTTCCAAACGAATATTTTGCCAAGCTTCCCAGGTATTAGGGTACGATTTTTCAAAAGACATAAGAACAAAAAAACCATCCAAAGGATGGGTTACACAACATCATTGCCTCAATGGGCAACGGTCAAGCGACCAATTCGGGCCGCGGCGTTTCTCCGAAATTCGAAACGCCGCGCGCTAGACCTAATTAATTAGTGGAAAATAGTATCCAATGAAAAGCCTCCGAACTCCAGAATTTCCCGCAACCGTTTAAGACCATCCATCTGGATCTGCCGGACGCGTTCTCGAGTGACGCCCATTTCTTTAGCGACTTGTTCCAGGGTCGACTGCTCGTAACCGCGAAGTCCGTAGCGACGGACAATCACTTCGCACTGCTTTTCGGTCAGTTGATCAAGCCATTCACCTAAATTCCGGCAAACACCCTCATCTTGGAGGATGTCCGAAGGACCTGCATGTTCGTCCGAGATCAAGTCAACTAAAGGTTTATCGGAATCTTTACCGTAGGACACGTCGACTGACGTGACCCTCTCATTGAGTTTAAACATTTTCTCAACGTCTTTGACGGGTTTATCCAAATGTTCCGCTACATCGTCAGCACCAGGATCATGATCCATTTTTTGGGCGAGTTGTCTCTGTGCTTTGAGATAAACGTTCATTTCTTTGACGATATGAATCGGTAATCTAATGGTGCGCGTCTGATTCATAATCGCCCGTTCTATAGTCTGCCGTATCCACCACGTGGCGTAGGTAGAAAACCTGAAACCGCGCTCCGGATCGAACTTTTCAACCGCCCGTATCAGCCCTAGATTACCTTCTTCGATTAAATCCAGTAGAGCGAGTCCCCTTTCAAATAGCGTCTCGAAATTTTAACGACCAATCGGAGATTACTTTCGATCATTTTCCGCCGGGCGGCTGCATCACCCTGAAGCGTTCGACGTCCGTAGTACTTTTCCTCGTCAGCGGTGAGTAGTTGAGAACTCCCCAATTCTTTTAAATAAATTCGTGTGGCGTCAAAATTACCATCCACACCGCTTTCAGACGTAGCCACCTCTGTATCACGATTATTCAGCCCATTGGTGGGTGATTCACCTGATTCCTTGGAAAAAGAATCCGAGTACTCAATATTTCCCGAAATTGACTTTGTTGACTCAATCGTATCTTCCGACATCCCAACTCTCCACATAGTTACTCGTCAGTCACGAGTTCTATCCGATTTGACGTAACTATTCAGGCCCTGAATTCATTTTTTCGATGTGTCACCTCGACCAACGGAAGAAAGTCTTATCACCCATTGATAGCTCTGCGCTTTAAGATTGCCCACTGGTGTTCATAAAAGATGAGTAGTGTAGAAAATAGAAATCGATAATTACGACTAGACATTTGCTAAAAAAACACGGATCCTTCTTTTCTTTGTAGAAGTACAGATGGAAGGAGGAGACCCCGTGCAACAGTATATTTCTCAGAGTTTAGAAAGCTTTCAAAGCGTTTTTTCCAGATCGAGTACTTGGTTGTTGTTCTGCGCCATTGTGATTGGATTTATGGGGGCAGGAGAAATGATCGGCGTGACGTCGTTGTGTCGTTTCTGGCTATTAGATGAACTTGGTTATTACCGCTTGCTCCGTTTTTTTAGATCCAAAGCGTATGTCTATGGGGCGTTGCTCGATGCTTGGCAAGATTTTGTGAATCGCCAAGGAAAATCCGTTGAAGTAGCTGGACGAGCGATACTTCTGGGTGACCATACCGCGGTGATCAAAGATGGACGCAAGATGCCCGGCGTGGTATCGATGCACGAGTCATCGGAGACGCAAACGAAACCCGGCTATTTTCGGGCCCAATGTTGGGGCAGCATTGGCATCTTGATCGGGTCGTTATCCGCTTGTTTTTGTTGTCCTTTGCAGCTTCAAATTCATCAGGGATGGGCTCATTTAGGGTTGAACGACGAGCGCGATAATCCATGTCGGATCAAGCTCACCGACCGCTTGGTGGCCATGGCGATTCATTTTGCGGTGACGAATCACTGTCTGTGTTATTTGGTGTTGGATGCCTTTTTTTCAACCGGGGGCGTATTTCGAGCTTGCCACTATTATTCAATCCAGCATCAGGCGCGGTGGGTTGAGGTGCTGGTCAAAGCCAAGAATAGCTATGTGGGTTATTTCCCCGCGCCACCGAAACCCGCCTCTCGACCCGGACCTCAGCCGCTCTATGGCGAGAAAGTGTGTTTAAGAGAATGCTTCGACCACCTTCATTTGTTTGAGACGGTGACCTGTCAAGTCTACGGTAAAACCGAATCCATCCGGGTTATGACGCTTACACTGTTATGGCGGCCCATCGCTGATCAGGTGTTATTTATTCTCGCCGTCACCTCAAAAGGCCCAATGGTTCTAATGAGTTCCGATTTAACGCTGTCAGCCATTGATGCCGTTGAACTGTATTGTGCTAGAACCCGCATTGAAATCATGTTCGCGATGTTAAAGCATGTGATCGGCGCCTTTAAATTTCGTTTTTGGACTAAAAAATTGCCAAAACATTCTAGACGCCCCTTTTCCAATCGTCTTCTCAAAGCCCCACAGCCCCAGGATATTCATACCGTTCAAGCGTGCTGGCGAGCCTATGAAATCTTCGTGCTCTGTGCCTCCATTGCCTTGGGGTTAATGCAATTGATTGCGCTCCAGTATCAAGATACGATTTGGTCTGAGCACTCGCTTTATCTTCGCACTCAATCGCGTGATTTGCCATCGGAGAAAACCGTCAAGCAAATTTTAGCGCCATTGTTCCTCAAACAATTCTTTCGACTTGAGGAAAATGGCATGATTCAACAGATCCGTGCCCGCTTGATGGCTGTTTCCGATGAAATAGATGACGATTAAACTGAATGAGGCGTTCTATGCTCTAATTCTCTGCGATCTTCAAAATTTTTCATCAAACATACTACGATGGAGAGGGTAGTTTTGCCCCGCTTTTCTCGCTGTTAACTCACGACTGCCGAGTTGATAAGACTGGGAATAGTCCAACATCAGACCGGTTAAAGGGACTCCGTAGGCAATAATTTTTAGGAAATGCGCGATATTGAAATGGGAGTCGAATAAAGCCGTCGAACCGAATGCCATATGCGTTTCGACGGCCACATCGGGAATTGTGGAAATGATAAGTCCTTGAGCAAAAAGCGAAGGATATTTTTTATGGTATAAGGGGAACAGATAAAGGCCACAAAACAGGTAAAGCAACAAGGGCCCAAAATCCCATGGGCGGGTGATGAATTGGTCCGGAAACATGGTTTGCGGCAGCTCTGAACTGGTCGCGGCAAAATGGATAATGGCGTAAGCAACGCCCCCAAACAGCGCACTGACCGAAATTATAAAAGATAGGGAAGTGGGTAGTTTCTGCTTTTTCTTGAACAGTAGCAGACCAATGCCGACGATCAGGATCAATACGTTAAATACACGGCAAACGGCCCAGGTAAATGGAATCAGTTTTTTATTGTCGGCAACCGCATCGATCAATCGGTCGGCCGCCAGGGTATGAAAGGCGTCCATAGACCCCGCGCAAACCAGGGCAACGGCAATGATCGGTGCGGTTGGATCATGGTTAATACGGTAGTGGCTGAAAGCCAGGCAAACCGTAAAGATGGCCACGCAGAAGGCGCTCCATTCCAGGATAGTGTGGGTAAAGGCGCCGGACAGGCGATGGAAAGCGGCTTTCGTGGGATTGGATATTTCAAGGGCTGGAAATCCGGCTTTGGCGAACGAAACAGCTGTGCTACCAAAATCGGCGCCCGCAACGCTCATCAGGAACGGGAGGATGGAGATTCCCACGACGGCCCAGATGATCGGGTTCGGGATTATTTCCTTTCGACCCCTCAACACGGACAGGCGAGTCAACGAAATCACATGGGCATTCATAGGATTGTTTTCAGTGTGGTTATATCAAGTTATATTCATTTGCCTTGTTTTTATCTGGTTAAACAGTTCTAAACTTAGGACTCACGCAATATTTCGATTCGTAAATTTACAGGCGCGTAAATTTGGCGGTTTTGCGTAGCCCTCCGTTTTATAAAGTTCTTTTTTACGGTTACTTATTTATCTTTTTAAAATCAAGCCATTAACCCTCGGTTAGTGAATAGGGAATAGACTGGTCAAAAATTGGAATCCGTCTGACGGCATTCGAGAATTGAATTTTGTTTTATCGACATAAAGCTGAGTATAGTTAAAATCCAGAGGACTTAAATAGTTTTGCCGGGAATCGGTCCGGCGTGGATGAATTCGAGTAATAACTCCTAATATTAAGCCACCGGCTCTGCCGGTGCGATGCAAATAGGCTCTGCCGTTCCAGCGTAAATACTGATAAATTCTCCTCAGAACCCGCCAAGGTAAAGAGGAGAATTAAAATGAGAGAATGGCAAAGTCAGAGCCATGTAAGATGGTATTGTCGATACCACATCGTGATCGTACCGAAATATCGAAAAAAATCAATATATGGTGCATTGAGAAAAGATATAGGATCGATTTTGAAAGAGCTGTGTCATCAATTTGGAGTGGAATTAGTAGAAGGACATGCGATGCCGGAGCATGTTCATTTATGCTTGAGCATCCCACCCAAATATAGTGTTGCCAATACAGTGGGTCGAATAAAAGGCAAGTCAGCGGTGAGGATTCACAGAGACTACATTGGGGAGTACCTTAGTAGTAAAGGATTTCATTTTTGGTCAACGGGATATTGTGTAAGTACCGTTGGCTTGGATGAGGAAAAGATAAGAAACTATATACGGAATCAAGAAGAAAAGGATCGTCGGTTATAGCAATTAGATTTATTTGATTAATTAAACTGAATTGGCAGGTTCTTAAGCCCCTATGAGGGGGCTTACTTATGTTTTAGCCCCCTTTGAAGGGGCTTCCTCAAACCACCAGCTCTGCGGGTGGTACTTGATTATTGGTGTTGGCAGACTGGATATAAAACCTATACTTTACTTAATCTCGGCAGTCGTGAGTTAACAGCGAGAAAAGCGGGGCAAAACTACCCTCTCCATCGTAGTATGTTTGATGAAAAATTTTGAAGATCGTAGAGAATTAGAGCATAGAACGCCTCATTCAGTTTAATCGTCATCTATTTCATCGGAAACAGCCATCAAGCGGGCACGGATCTGTTGAATCATGCCATTTTCCTCAAGTCGAAAGAATTGTTTGAGGAACAATGGCGCTAAAATTTGCTTGACGGTTTTCTCCGATGGCAAATCACGCGATTGAGTGCGAAGATAAAGCGAGTGCTCAGACCAAATCGTATCTTGATACTGGAGCGCAATCAATTGCATTAACCCCAAGGCAATGGAGGCACAGAGCACGAAGATTTCATAGGCTCGCCAGCACGCTTGAACGGTATGAATATCCTGGGGCTGTGGGGCTTTGAGAAGACGATTGGAAAAGGGGCGTCTAGAATGTTTTGGCAATTTTTTAGTCCAAAAACGAAATTTAAAGGCGCCGATCACATGCTTTAACATCGCGAACATGATTTCAATGCGGGTTCTAGCACAATACAGTTCAACGGCATCAATGGCTGACAGCGTTAAATCGGAACTCATTAGAACCATTGGGCCTTTTGAGGTGACGGCGAGAATAAATAACACCTGATCAGCGATGGGCCGCCATAACAGTGTAAGCGTCATAACCCGGATGGATTCGGTTTTACCGTAGACTTGACAGGTCACCGTCTCAAACAAATGAAGGTGGTCGAAGCATTCTCTTAAACACACTTTCTCGCATAGAGCGGCTGAGGTCCGGGTCGAGAGGCGGGTTTCGGTGGCGCGGGGAAATAACCCACATAGCTATTCTTGGCTTTGACCAGCACCTCAACCCACCGCGCCTGATGCTGGATTGAATAATAGTGGCAAGCTCGAAATACGCCCCCGGTTGAAAAAAAAGCATCCAACACCAAATAACACAGACAGTGATTCGTCACCGCAAAATGAATCGCCATGGCCACCAAGCGGTCGGTGAGCTTGATCCGACATGGATTATCGCGCTCGTCGTTCAACCCTAAATGAGCCCATCCATGATGAATTTGAAGCTGCAAAGGACAACAAAAACAAGCGGATAACGACCCGATCAAGATGCCAATGCTGCCCCAACATTGGGCCCGAAAATAGCCGGGTTTCGTTTGCGTCTCCGATGACTCGTGCATCGATACCACGCCGGGCATCTTGCGTCCATCTTTGATCACCGCGGTATGGTCACCCAGAAGTATCGCTCGTCCAGCTACTTCAACGGATTTTCCTTGGCGATTCACAAAATCTTGCCAAGCATCGAGCAACGCCCCATAGACATACGCTTTGGATCTAAAAAAACGGAGCAAGCGGTAATAACCAAGTTCATCTAATAGCCAGAAACGACACAACGACGTCACGCCGATCATTTCTCCTGCCCCCATAAATCCAATCACAATGGCGCAGAACAACAACCAAGTACTCGATCTGGAAAAAACGCTTTGAAAGCTTTCTAAACTCTGAGAAATATACTGTTGCACGGGGTCTCCTCCTTCCATCTGTACTTCTACAAAGAAAAGAAGGATCCGTGTTTTTTTAGCAAATGTCTAGTCGTAATTATCGATTTCTATTTTCTACACTACTCATCTTTTATGAACACCAGTGGGCAATCTTAAAGCGCAGAGCTATCAATGGGTGATAAGACTTTCTTCCGTTGGTCGAGGTGACACATCGAAAAAATGAATTCAGGGCCTGAATAGTTACGTCAAATCGGATAGAACTCGTGACTGACGAGATAGTTATTAAATTGGTAACTATTCAGCGTAACCCTATAGCTGTTCAGGTTGCGGCTTATTTTTGTGAGTACAAGGAAAAAGCGCGGAGTTTATAAGTATACATGAGCACTTTTAACACAGTAATCGTGAAAATTATTCGCAAGCTGAATTGTTACTTAAATTGTTATCGTTTTGGCAGGTAATTCAAAGGGTTAACAGGTTTTCCATAGCTTCTGACTTCAAAATGCAGAGCTGGTGTTTTACCCCTCTTTCCCTCGAGTTCCGCAATTTTCTGACCTCGACGAACTGAATTACCCTCCTTGGCAAGCAACACTCTATTATTTCCGTATGCACTGAGGAATTTCTCATTGTGCTTGACGATAATCAATTTTCCGTATCCTATGAGACCACTGCCACTGTAGACAACTTTTCCATTAGCTGCTACAAAAACAGATTGTCCCCTTACACCGCCAATATCGAGACCTTTCCCTCCCGTTTGATAAAATGTTTTTTTTATCTCTCCCTTTAGCGGCCATTGCCAGTGAACCTTTAGCAATTTCTTTTTACTTTTTGGAGCGTTTGGCTTTTTTGTGTTCTTTTTCTCTTTCTGGAACGTCTTTTTACTATTTCGAGCCGCCCGCCTTGGCTCTTTAGCCGATTGAACTGGTGCGAATAATTTTATTTTTTGCCCGGCATGGATTATATAGGGCTTGGAGATTCTATTCCATCGAGCCACGGAACGATAATCAAGGCTAGCCCGCCATGAAATGGCGAAAAGAGTATCGCCCTTTTCGACCTGATAGTACTTCGTGTCCGGCTTGATAACCGGATAACGTTTGGAACCAAGCCGGGGTGTTGTACTACAAGATACGCACAGTAAAACAATCAGAACAACAACTAGAACGTGGCATCGTGGCCCCGCAATAGAAAACTGGTAAGAGATGCGGGCTAATCCACGCATATCGACTTATCCTAACAAAACATCTTTAGCCTGATTGATTTTCGCGGCGAGATAATCTGATCCCCCCCGATCCGGATGGAGTTTTTGAATAAGCCGCCGGTGCGCTTGTTTGACCGCATCATCCGAGGCGTCCGACCGCAAGCCAAGAATCCGAATAGCTTCGTCTTTGTTCATTGGACCACTCTCCGGTGGAGCGGTCTGGCTCCAACCGTCGTCGTCTCTAAATGTCTCTTTCCACTCGGCGCCATGCACCCTATCCAGGTAGGCTTCAACCAATTGAGCCGATTCGCGATCATGCGCCATGCATTCTTTATAAAATTCCGCCAGTTGGTCCAGTGGGATTTCGTGAAGATGTTTTCCCGCAAACCGTCCTTCGAGCACTTGGCCGTCAAGCTCGCCAGTGTGATGGTCAAGTTGCATACGGATAAAGCGCGCTTCCACGGTAGATTGATCGGATGATTCATGGGCTGATGACGAATCACGAGTTTTTAGCTGCATCCAAAGACGATGCAACAAAGGAGCAAAACGCAATAAATGGGGCAGAGACCTCGCGAAAACAGCCACCAGAGCCCCAATCAAAGGAACCACCCAATTCAATCGGCCGGTAACCGCGAGCAGAACCAACAACCCGACACCGATATAAATCAGAACGCCTTTTAACCAGCCCGAAATTTGGGATGGTGGGGTCTTTAAAAACCGCCGCAATAGCCAAAGAGCGGCGATTACCACCGCAAAGATAAAAACAATTCGAATCAAGGCTTATTATTAGTCATTTGGCGGCTCAATTGTAAGACAGCCGCACCCCGCATTTGACTGAAATCCCGCAAAGCCGACGGGCCAGCGGCGGCGTATACGGCAACCGCACTCAACAAATCCTTTAATTGTTGCGCACTACTTGCGTCAAACCGGCAAAAGGCGCCCCGACTTAACGATGCTATCCGCTTAAATACCGTTTCGGCGCCAACATCGAAACCTTCTTGAAACATGAATACGGGCACACCCAAAATACCTAATTTCCCACTAACTCCATACAAATAATCGGCACTTTCTTCGACATTGTCGCCGACAAAAACCATAGCATTCACCTTCTTCCCATGGGCCTCCTTTTTCCCATGGTCAAGCACCCTTCTTATTTGAGTGTAGCCACCAAGGCAAGTCACGCGGTTCATTTCTCTTAACAAATCATTGGTGTTGCTCAACCAGGAGCTGGCATGAAATTCCTCGATTCCCCGATAATGACAAAGCTGTATTTCCAAGCCTCCGATGGCGGAAGTGGCTTGAAACATTTCCACTTGAATATCGCGAGCCTGAATCCAAGTCGGTCCTCTGCTCGCGGTGGCATCCATGGCGAAAATAAGCCGACCTTTACCTTGAGGCGCTTTAACAATCTGGCTCTTAGCCATTTTGTCTAGGAACTTGTCGATTTCAGCACGGCTCGATTTGGTGAGGAGTTTTTTCATGTGATTCCGAAAAACAATAAGCAACGGCGGTAAGATATTGTAAACCGAACCGAGTGCCCAGAACATCAGTTATAATTCCACCAGAAATCTACTCTAAAATATTGACTATGAAATTGATCTCGTGGAATGTAAATGGGATACGGGCCGTGCGGAAAAAAGGATTTGAAGATTCTATCAAACGCGCCAACCCCGATATTATCTGTCTTCAAGAAACCCGAGCCCAGCCCGAGCAAGTCGCGGAAGCGGTTGCTAGATTAGAGGATTACCACGTCTATTCGAATTCAGCTGTCCGTAAAGGTTATTCCGGGACGGCGATTCTGACAAAAGTGCAACCCCAACATATAACTAAGGGTATAGCAATTGAGGAACACGACCGGGAAGGGCGTGTGATCACCGCGGAATTTGAAAATTTTTATCTGGTTTCGGTGTATGTTCCGAATTCGGGGAATGAATTGGTACGTCTTGACTACCGGAAAACATGGGACGGCGATTTCCTTGGCTTTTTAAAAAATCTTGAACGAAACAAACCCGTCATCGCCTGTGGCGATTTCAACGTTGCCCATCAGGAAATCGATATTGCCCGCCCGAAAGCCAATTACAACAAAACCGCCGGTTATACCCAAACCGAAATCGATGGGCTTAGCAACTTTTTAGACGCCTGTTTTGTCGATACATTTCGCCACCGGCATACCGATACAGTTAAATACAGCTGGTGGAGTTTTCGCGCGAATGCACGAGCCAAGAATATTGGCTGGCGCATTGATTATTGTATCGTCACATTGGGTTTACTAAAAAATATCAAAGAGGCTTTTATATTGACTGATATCCTAGGTTCCGATCATTGCCCGGTTGGTCTGGAAATTAACCTTTAAACCGGATATTTCAATCAAAGTCGTCTAGACAACGATCAAGCGCATCTTCCCAATCGGGTAAAAGCAACCCAAATATTGCTTTTAATTTCTCGTTGGAGAGCACCGAATAGGCGGGTCGTATAGCGGGCGTGGGATATTCTTCGGTAGGTACGGGAAAAAGCTCCGCGCAGGATGCATTTAATACCCCCTTTTGCTTGGCTACCGTGGCAATTCGTTTTGCGAACCCATACCAGGTTGTTTGGCCATTGCAACTCAAGTTGTATACACCGGAACGATTCCCCGGCGTAAAACGCCCTTTTACTGAGCACTGTTCAATAATTTGAGCGGTGTATTCCGCAATCACCCTGCTCCAGGTCGGCGTTCCGACTTGGTCGTCAACAATTTTCAGCTGGTTTTGCTCCCGCATTAATCGCAGCATGGTTAACAAAAAATTTTTCCCCCGCGACCCATACACCCAAGACGTCCTCAAGATTAAATACGGAAAATCGATTTCTTGAATAGCTTGTTCACCTTGAAGTTTGGTTTTTCCGTAAACACTTCGCGGATTAGTCGTCGCATCCTCGCAATAGGGTTCGGTTGTCTTCCCGTCGAAAATATAGTCGGTGGAAAAATGGACGAGACCCGCACCCACGGATTTGGCGACCTTAGCAATTACGCCTAAGGAAACACCATTTATTTGACTGGCTTGATCACTATCCTCCTCAGCTCGATCTACCGCGGTATAAGCCGCGGCGTTGACCACTACCCGCGGACAAACCCGAATTATCGCTGTTTCGATGGATTGGGTATCCAAAAGATCCAGCCGATTTTCCGTGGAACCGCGATCAACCGCAACAACATCTCCCAAGCGCGTAAGCTCCCGCCTCAATTCCCAAGCCACCTGCCCTTCCCTACCGATGAGCAATATTTTCATAGCCCCAGATTTGATTGTTCTTAAAGATTTTGTATCATCTAAATACCGGCAATAACTCCTTCGGCAAGTCCCTTATTCTTCATCCGTTTCCGAAACTCCAAACCCGAGACGTTCACCAAGATAGGCGCCATCCATGACGCGTTGAGTCCAAAACGTATTTTCAAGGTACCATTGCACGGTCTTTCTTAAACCGGACTCGAATGTTTCGAGGGTTTCCCAGCCTAATTCTGATCTGATCTTGGTAGCATCGATCGCATATCGAAGGTCGTGCCCAGGTCTGTCCGGTACGAACTGGATCAAATCGGCATGGGGTCTATAGAGCGATTCGGGCGCCAGTTCATCCAACAATGCGCACACCGTTTTGACGACTTCAAGATTCGTTTTTTCGCTGTTGCCGCCTATGTTATACACTTCTCCGGGTTTGCCGGATTCCAGCACACATTCTAAAGCCCTACAATGATCCTCAACGTAGAGCCAGTCTCTAATGTTGCCACCCGATCCATATACCGGTAGCGGTTTCCCCTTGATTGCGTTGTTGATTACCAAGGGAATGAGCTTTTCCGGAAATTGGTATGCGCCATAATTATTCGAACAATTCGATGTCAGGACCGGCATACCATAGGTATGAAAATAAGCCCTGATCAAATGATCGGTGGATGCTTTAGTCGCGGAATAGGGCGAATTCGGTTGGTATGGCGACGTTTCGGTAAATTTTCCGGTTTCACCCAACGATCCATACACTTCATCCGTCGAAACTTGTAGAAAACGGAAACCTTCTTTTTCGTCCGCGGGGAGCTGGTTCCAATACTGCCGAGATGCCTCAAGCAATTGGTATGAACCCAAAATATTCGTCTGAACAAACTTTTCCGGAGAATCGATCGATCGGTCTACATGGCTTACCACGGCAAAATTGACCACCGCATCAGGCTTATATCGATGCAACACGTACTCGGCCATATTTCGGTCGCCGATAGAGCCCAATACAAAATAATAATTTGGATTGTCATCGACCGCCGACAATCTTTCCAGATTCCCGGCGTAAGTTAACGCATCCAGGTTGATCACACAGGTGTCGCCCTTCAGGACTTGCCTAAGCACGAAATTACCGCCGATAAACCCGGCGCCTCCCGTGACGAGAATTCGCTTTTCGCTTTCCATCAATTGTTACCTTTTCGTTTATTAAATCCCTTAATCGGCTTATAACCCAAGATAGCCAAAGTTAAAAACACTCCGAGGGTTACTACAGTATAGTAAAAACTATAGGCATTAAACTGGCCGTATAATGCGAATCTCACCAATTCGACGGCTTGAGAAAATGGATTATATTGGGCAAGAGTAAAGAGTACCTCGCTCGACTCCTTCATCTTCCACAGAGGATAAAGCGCGGTTGACATGAAAAACATGGGGAAAATCACAAAATTCATCACCCCGGCGAAATTTTCCAATTGTTTTATAAACGTCGACAATAGCATCCCTAATGCACCCAACATTAACCCGGATAATACCAAAGCGGGAAACAACCACAAATAGCCGAGCCAGGGTGGTTCAATATCATAAAACCATGCCACCAATAAAAATGTGTAAACCTGTAATACCGATACCGCGGTTCCGGCCAATAATTTACTGGTCAGCAAAAACCAGCGCGGCAACGGGCTCACGAGCAAGGTACGCATACTCCCCATTTCCCGATCGTAAACCATGGACAGAGAACTTTGCATGCCGTTGAATAGCTGAATCATCCCCACTAACCCCGGCGCGATATAAACCTCATAGAGTATATAGGTTTCGTAGGGTGGAATAATTGCAATCCCTAAGGTCGACCGAAACCCCGCCGCGAACACGAACAGCCACACCAAGGGACGTACCAAAGCAGCAATAAACCGTTCCCGCTGAAGAAGAAACCGCCATAATTCCCGCGTCATAATTCCACGCATCGCGCGAAAATAATGCAATATTTTCAAGCCGCGTTTTCCTCGTTCGTGAAAAAATGGAAGGCTTGCTGAATATTATCCGCTGTGGGCGCTTGCCAGATAACCTCCGGAACAGGCCCCTTGGCGCGTATCGAACCCTTGTGCAACACGATGACATGGTCTTGTTCATAGACCTCATCGATAAGATGGGTAGCCCATAAAACAGCGATCTTTTCCGAGCGGCAAAGTCCATGGATATAGTCTACAATGGCTCGACGGCTTGGAACATCCAAACCGACCGTCGGTTCATCGAGAAGCAATACACTGGGTCGATGCAATAAGGCTCTTGCAATTTCGACACGACGCCGGTGGCCACCATTCAATTGACGAACCTTTTCGTTTCTTCGCGGGTACATCCCTTGCCGCTCCAGCTCTTCTTGGATCCGCTGAACGCTTTGTTTCCTCGATAGTCCATGGAGTGAAGCATGGTAACGCAAATTCTGAACAACACTCAAATCCAAATCCAAAGTAGGTTGTTGAAACACAACACCGAGTTTAGCCAGAGCAGCTGTTGATTTTCGTTGGATATCGTGACCATTGATCGCGATTTTTCCATGTCCGGTATCGTAAAGACGCGTAATCAGACTGAAAAGCGTTGTTTTTCCCGCGCCGTTGGGACCCAGCAAAATCGTACACTCACCCTGTTTAACTTGGAAATTGATACCTTCCAACGCTGTTTTCCGACCAAAGGCATAGGAAATATTTTCCACCTCCAGAGCTGGAATTGTATTCATGGTTTAACCGCGATACCCCAAGGGGAACGTCCAACTGCTACGGATTTGAGTACCTTGTGTCGTTCCAGATCAATGATCGAAATATCGTTACTCACACCATTAGTCGTGTAAAGACGCTTTTGATCCGGGGAAAACGCCAGATTCCAAACCCTTTGACCAACCAATAAGTAACCTTTAACCTTAAATGCCTTGGCATCAATAATAGCAACCCGGTTGGCGGGACCTAAAGCCACATAGGCCCATTGTTTATCCGCATCCACTTTCAAGCCGACGGGCTGAATCTTTTCCGCCGAAACCCCCGGAATTTTAAAGTCTATTTTTTCGACAATCCGGCGGCTTGGGACGTCAATGACCGTTACATTTCCGGCAATTTCCGAGGTCAGCCAAAGCTGTTGGCTATCGGTGCTAAACGTTACGCCCCTGGGCCGCGGATCGACTAGGGTATTATCGATAATTTCAAGTTTTTCGCGATCGATCCAATGAATCATATTAGTTGTTTCACTGGCACTAACCACCCAACGGTTGTCGGGACTCACGTCAATGCCTTCGGGCTCAACCCCGACGGGCACCTGTTTCACGATCTCCCGCTGCTTGACGTCAACCACGGTAACCAAGTTGTCGTCTTCGTTAGAGACATAGAGAAACCGGCCACCCGGGTCCAGAGCAAAAGTCTCGGGATTTTCGCCCGAAGGCAAGGTTCCCACGACTTGGTAGGAACTTGTATCCACGATTTGTATAGTATTGTCGTCGCTGGTGGCGATATAGAGATACCGTTGATCTTGGCTCAACACGATACCCCTTGGCCTCTGACCGACTTTAACCGTGTTGATCAGCTTAGCGCTTGCCGCATCGACAATCGCCAGGGCATTATCTTTTTCCAGGGTGACAAAAATTGTTTCACCCCGGGCGACATTGGCAAGCAACGTTAAAAAAAGTGCGGCTACTACACAAAACTTTTTCACTACACTATTTTCATACGCCATAGTTGATCACGATTTACAAGCTGATTCGGGTTCATCAAAACCCAATGTGTCCAGTTGGTTCCTTGGATGTAAAAATCCATCAAGGGGGGCAACCGCCACCATTGACCGGGCGGCGGCCAGCAGAACCGGTTGCCTTAATTGGCCACTCCAACGACGAAACGTCAATTTCTTCCCTTTAAACCCCGCTAAAGCGAAGTCATCGCTCAGAATATATGCGCGGATTTTCTCAAACTCCAAGGAATGCTGCCGCGTCGCGGCTTCACCGATCGCCCGAACCGCGAGCCATCCGCCATAATCCTCTTCGGTCATCCATCGACCCGACAGTTTTTTAAACCGATTTTGCAGCTGCACCGCCCCCCACTGCTCATGGGTGCGATGCCACGACGTTGGCGTAAGCCCTTGAGATCCGGCGATGGGCCGCGGAATCCAAGTTCGATAGGTAAAATACTCGCCAAACAATCCGGCTTCATCCGCGACAATTAGAATATCGTAGTCAATCCCCTGGGTAAACACCGGTATCTCCGATTGAGCGGTGCGGCGGGCATCATGAGTATGCTCCCAAGCCTTCTCTTTGACAATTTGCATCCCATAACGCTTTGCTGCCCGCCGCAATGCGTTTGCATAAAACCGATCCGCTTGCGCGGGCCCGACAACCATGAACCAGTTCCGCCATCGCTTTTTAAGCATATATTGCGCTAAGGCATCGCCCCGCATCGCTCGGCTGGGGCGCAAGTGTACAACATTCGGCAGGCACTTTTCCTGCCTTAGCTGATCGTCAATTGTCGCGATATCGTAAAAAAACAGAGCTTGCGTCTCCGCCGTCTCGGTCAATCGAAGTAAAGCGGAAGCCGACAGATTTGTTACGAAATGTTGATGGCCGGAAGCCACAAGTTTACGAAATGGCACTACCACATCAGCATTGAATGGAACCACCGCCGTTTTTAATCGAAACTTTTGGCCTGTGAATCGGCCAGTGGTGTTATTGTCGGCAATCCCGAGCTTTACACCTTGCAATCCACTGTCATGAATGATTGGATCCAGATTCGACAATGCTGGCGGAATTGCCTTGCCCTGGACGAAATAGACAATCTCCAATTCAGATTCGGAGGCAAGCAATACGCTTGAAGAAACAAGGTTTAACAGCGCCAATAGACAGTACGATAGTTTTTTTTTTGATTTACTCAAAGCTGACCTCTTCAACCAAAAATTCCTATAAAAATCCCCAACCCCGCCTATGGTACTTATGCACTTTAAAATTTTAAAGTTTTCCGAGTGTTTTTGTTTTTTAAAAAAAAGAGGTGAAAATTAACAACAATTCCTTTACACTCCCCATTTGGTGAAACAGATGCTATCGTATTAGCTATTTGCCATAAGGAGGGAGGAAGGATTGGGAGAAATCCCATGAAGACCATAAAAATAATAATACTCTGTTATATGTCGCAAATTTCGAGCGATTTCTAACCAAAAAATAATAATAAACTCGAAAAACGCCCGCTTCTTGTGGGCTTTTTTTTGGTCGTTCAATGGATTTCCAACCATAGCCAACTCGTCCGCGGCGCGAAGATTTTTTTGATTAGAGCATTTTCCGTAATTAAGACCCTTGGCGATTATCGATGCTAAAAACTTTTTTGGTGAAATTAATCCGATTTTACCAAATTTCAATTTCCCCCTATTTGCCCGCATCGTGCAGATACCAACCAAGCTGTTCAGACTATGCCTTGGAAGCAATTAAAATTCATGGGGTATTAACCGGTGTCTGGTTAGGAATAAAAAGAATATTACGCTGCCATCCCTGGGGTGGCTGGGTATACGACCCAGTACCCCCTAAACTGGACAAACCTCGAAATTCTTAAACAACTTGCAGCTCGCAAAGGATGGGATACGGTAGCCATCGATCTAACTCAACCGTGTTCAGATAATGGGCGCGCGATGCCCAACCCCGTCACCTTAATAGGCTCTTATCTGGATTTAAGCGGTGGCAATATTTTTTGACGTATCGGGAAGGGGAAATTAAGTTAAGAAAAACCGGCGGGGACGACCTCTGAGAGCAACTAACTAGCCTTGCTCCCAGAGTACATCTACGAAGTTACCGTAAATCCCTTAGGTATAACGTTTATTCAAACGGTTCAATCGTACCCATGATCACAAGACCTTTTTCCATAAAGGCGATCGCCTCGTCCAACTTACCATCCCTTGCTCTCTTACGGGCATCATCAAGCTCGTAAACGACCCTCGATTTTTTAGCTGATTGAGTGGTTTTGCCACTCACTATTAACTTAACCACCCGCTTAGCCTCTTTAACAGCAGCTTCGGCTTCCTTTGCGTGGCCTTGCTTTGCGTGTTCGATCGCTTCTTGAGTGAGCTTCTTGCCGGTAGCCAAATTTTCATTATTGCTGTCCGCGCTGCATCCACCACAATCGGAACCGACACCGGCCGCAACCGCGGCACCATGGACACCGAATAGACCGAAAACCGCAAACAACAATGTAATTATAATTGTCTTTCTCATATAAAAATCTCTCTATTGAATTGAAAAATAGTAACACTGACACCGATCCCACCGTCCTATCGTCGACCGAAAAATTAAGCTTAATCCTTAAGTTGTAACCAAAGATTCAAAAAATAGCCTAATCGATATCAATGGATCACTATTCTATAGATCAACTGGGTTTTTGGCAAGCACAACCCCTCAGGTGGTTGATTATATTACTATAATAAATCACCAGAGGTAGCGAACATTAATCCCGGTATCGGTAAGATCGATATCAAAATCCACGGGCTCATTGTGGAATTCAAGGGATGGGTTAAATGGCGCCGGTTCAGCGCTATCGTTCCCGTAAACTAGTGGCGCTAATGGGGTTCTATTCGCATTCGTTTCCTTACGACTATTTCCACCACGCGTTTTGTCATTTTCGGACTGGTGCATATTTACACGGTCAATAACAGAATTATATTTGCGTAATATCACGCCATTATCACGGGGGTGCGGCACTAATAGATGAAAAGATGACTCGCGTTTTTTGTCGGTTTTTTCGTTTACACTCATTGAATTTATAGTTGGAATCGCATCGTCCTTTTGTATTGCCGTACTTTTTTTATTTTCGTATCGAGGTGGTTGTCCTGGAAAGGCTCCTGAGCTAAAACGCTCTAAAAAGCCCTCTTCCATTGCCTCGGATGGTGACGATAATAGACTTGTGCCGAGTATGTTCATCTTGTGCGCTGGTTCGGATAACAATACAGATTGATATGCCGCCAGGGAAAGGAAGAGAAGTACACTGATCAACCTTTTATTTGAAACATCTTTAGAAATACCGAAATTCCGGTTCATTTGCACTTTGTAAGTTTTCATAAGCTGCTTCTCCATTAAATTGCATCAACTAATACGCCATCACTTGGGTTCAATACTGTTCTGTTGGAAAGCCGATACAAGTGGATCCGTACCAACTGGATTTTAAAAAAAAAGAAAGGAGCTAAAATCGCGCCAACAAAACAAATGTTTTTGTCTTTAGTAACCTAACGAATCTTTCAGCATGTGCATCAATGTTAAAACGTTAATTGAGCGCGAAACTGTCTGAATTATGGTCTAAAAGTGACCATTTTTTGCGGGCAAGTTATGAAAAAAGAAAGATGGTTGGAGTAGCTGTGAATCAGTTCACGGTTCGAGAATATACAACTGAAAACAAAGATGTTGAAAGTGTGATTCAATAGTCATTTTAAAAAAGACAGCGTCTTAGGAGCGTGCCCGAGAATAACGGTTTCACCGGTTGTCATTTGATCCATCGGCTGAGGCGCTCCCAAAGCATACCCCTGAACGTAATCCACCGATATTTCCCGCAACTTTTCCAGTGTTCTTGCATTTTCGACACCTTCCGCAATGGTTTTTTTACCCGTTGCATGTCCTATTTCATTGATGGACTTCACCATTGCTTGGTCGATTGGATCATTTACGAGCTGTTTCATAAATCCACCATCGATCTTTAAAAAATCCACCGGAAAGTTTTTGAGATAGGTAAAGGAAGAATGCCCACTACCGAAATCGTCCAGCGCAAAGCGGCAACCAAATGCTTTTATTTTGTTGATAAATTCTACCGCATTCCCAAGATCGGCAACCGCGGCTGTTTAGGTAATCTCAAAGCAGATCTTTGACGGTTGGATTTCGGTTTCGTTTAACATGCGAGTCAGAAACGCTAAAAATTCTTCATTCCCCAGTGTTCGGGGCGATAAGTTAATGGTGCAAAGCGACACGCGTTCCAGCCATTGAGGATGGCAACTAAACCAATGAAAGGCTTTGTTGACAACCCAACGATCTATACTTTTCGCAAGGTCGTACCGTTCTACTATAGGCATAAAGGTCTCCGGAAGTATCAATCGATTATCTTCGCTTTTCATTCGAATCAGTAATTCGCAAAGCGTGGCGTCCGATTGGCCATTTACCGGCAAAATAGGTTGGGAAAAAAGCACAAAGCGATCATCATCCAAAGCGCGATGGATCCGGGAAACCCATTCGCTCTCAGCGTGTCGTGTATTTAAACCTTGACCTTCGCCGCGATGGACATGGAGGTTATTTCGTCCTCGTTCCTTGGCCCTATAACAGGCTGCATCCGCGTTAATGAGCACCTCGCCAACACTCTTTGTATATTTTGAAATCAAAATAAGACCAATGCTCATGCCAATCTGAAAATTTTTGCCCGCATAAACAAACTGAAATTCATCAATTTTCTGGCGCAGTATATTGATGGTGCACTCGGCTTTCGCGAGCGAGCAATGCTCCATCAACAGGGCAAATTCGTCGCCGCCCAGCCGAGCAACCGTATCTCGTGCTCTGAGGGATTTTTTTAATAACTTTCCAACTTGACGCAACAACTCATCCCCGGCCATATGACCACAGGCATCATTGACTACTTTGAAATGGTCCAAATCTATAAAACATAAAGCGTGAGTATTGTGTCTGATCCTGGCATTTTCAAGTATCCGTTGCAACCGGCGTTCAAACTCCCTTCGATTGACTAAACCCGTCAGCGGATCGTGAGTCGCCTGGTAAGACAATCTCCGGGCGATTCGGCGCGATTCCGTAACATCGGTAAACGCAAGCACGACACCTAATACTTCTCCACCCCGACCTCGAATAGGCGCTACTGAAGTTTGCAAGTAGTATTCTTGTTTCGAACGGTTAATCAATACTACATTATCCCTGAGAGCAGTGACCAGCCCCGCGGCAAGACACTTTTGAATGGAATTGGCTAGAGGATTTCGCGTAGTCTCGTCAAAAAGAGGAAATACCTTATTCAAGGGTTGACCACAAGCTTCCGACGATTCGAGACCGGCTAATTTCTCGGCGACTGGGTTAATGTATTCAACAATTCCGGTAATATCCGTTGTAATGACGGCGTCTCCGATCGATTCCAGGGTTGTTTTGACCTTCTCTTGTTCCTCCAATATTTTCCGTTCCATCCGCTTACGCTCGTTTAACTCCCGTCGCAGTACACGATTTAACGATTTGAGTTTGTCCACTGTTTGTTTTAAGCGCGAACGAGAATGTCCGAGCGCCCTTTCGGTTCGTTTTAGTTTTATTAACGCCGGCATCCATTTCCAAAATCCCACGGCCAGGAGAAAAAAGCCCAATAGATATCCCGCTGTTTTTTCCGGAAAGCCCTGATAATATGTGTCACCAATGGCAAGAAATTTATACAACCCCGGAAAGTGGTCTGTAACGTCTATAAGCATTGCAAACAGCAGTAAGAGAAACCCGGTGAAGATGAAACTCCAACCGGGTTGTAACCTAATATCGGGTTGCTTGCCCGCATTCCACACCGTCGCGGTGATGATGCTAATGAATACGATTCGAGTGGATTCTAATAAAATATCGAGCATTTTGCCTTGTGTTGTTTTTAGATTGCATTTATCGTAACTTGGCATTAGAACAAGGTAAGCGTTTGAATACATCCGCCAATCGTACGTTTTGTTCTGTCACAATGGCCATTTTGGATCATTCTCTGTGCGTTTTCGCACATGGCGCTAAGACGCTTTAAACCTCAACCGGCTGGCCTATCCTATCGATAATTGCAGCAAATTGGCTTTAACCAGCCCCTAATGGCTAAAAAGTGAAGGTGAGCAAACGTAGGATCACAATACTGATCGCGATTATTGTGTTCGGACTTTATTTTTTCCGAATAGCGTTAGTTAAATTTATTTTTAACGCTGTTTCGGATAAACACCAGATACAAGTAGTGCATTTACAAGGCCTGAAATTGGATTTAGCATCCATTTCGATCGATGCGATGGATCTGATTTTGGGTGATAATCAAGCCAAGCAACGTATTGAAGGACTGGCTCTGGATTTTTCCATGGCGTTTCCTCCAATAAAAAGTCTACATATCCGAGCAGCTTCGCTCTCTATCCCCGAATTCGCGGCGACCGAAAACTCACCAGGGCCTTTGTTGCTGAGCGATCTATTATCACAACTCGCGAAACCACCCCTACAATCGCTGAAAATCGAGTCGCTGAAAATCCTGGGACGAACCGTGCGGCTTAGTTGGCAAAGATCCGGTCACGAACAAATACTGAATATCAACGATGCGGAGCGCGAATCCAAACTCAAACTGGTTCACCAGGACCACGGAAAAGCACGGCTTGAATGGGTCCTACGGAAAAAAAACAATGTCATAGCCAACATCTATCTTGATCTGAAGAAAAATGGCGATCAATACGTATTGGTGGGATCGCAATTCGTTCAAATAGACCTCTTTTTGGATATGCTAAAACCCTATATCGCAAATTGGCCAGAACAAACCAAAAAAATTAGAGGGACATTAGCATTCGAACTACAAACGGAATTAGAAAATAATCTCCGGATTTATGACCGGAAACCACTGGATCTGAGTCCGCGGATCAGTGGCAAACTAAAAATACCCTCGTTGACCGCGCGTGATTATCAATTTCAGGAACTTATTGCCAATATACAGGGACAGCTTTCCATCGGAAAAACCGCTGTTTCCCTAAAACTCTTTCCCGGTGAGATTATCGAGGTTAGTTTTTTAGGAATCTCCGATCTCAAGATCAAAAACCTTAAGATTCAAACCGAGGCCGACAGCAGGATAAGTTATGACCTTCAGAGTGGAAATATACAATTGGAGCAAAATCGTCTCCACGTCGATTTGTTAGAGGTCAAAACTTCGAAATTGGCATTATCGACCCGCTTAGAAATACACGATATTCAGGTTCACTACAGCGATCACACTAATGCTTCATTCCTCATGAAAAGCGATAAAGTAAAGCTGGAAATGCCGGGGCGATGGATACCAGGATTAGGCTTCCATAGTGAGATTGCATTAAAGAATCGGCGCCTCTCGGTTCATGGCCATCTCGTCAGCGAAACTCAGAAAAAATTATTAGATTTTTCGGCGCGCCACGATCTGGATAACAATGTCGGGACCGGGCGTATTTCCAGCAATTTGGTATTTGACTCGAACACCAACAAAATCTCCCAGTATTTTCCACCATGGCCCTTCCCCTGGGATGTCCTAAGCGGCCGATTCCATGCTAAATCCGATTTGAAGTGGCGGCGAAATAACCACGATTTTAAAATCGTAGCTACTGTTGAACAAAGCTTTAATCAATTATCGGGTCACTATAACGATATTGTATTTATCGGTCTGAACGGCGCCTTTTGGGCAAAGCACGAGCCTTCGAATTTACTGGCCAGCACCAAACCGGGGAAGCTGAGTATCGATACCTTGGATATCGGCCTACCGGTAAAAGATATCCACTTAAGTTTCTCGATCGACTCCTCGCGGAACCGGGTCAACCTTCATACTTTTGGCGCCCAGCTATTAGGTGGAAACATCCACGGACAAGATTTCACCTACCAAACCCAACGAAGTAACAATCCGTTGCTGCTCAACATTCATCGAATCCAAATAACGGAAATCATGTCATTGGCCCCGTTTGATTCAGTCCATGCCAACGGCGCAATCAGCGGGGAATTACCGATCACCATCAATCCGCGAAGGATCAGCATGGAGCAGGGCCAATTGGCGACGGAAAAACCTGGGGGGGTGATTCAATACCTTCCCGATGCCTCGGCAAAAATAGCCGCGACCGCTAATCCTGGCCTGCGAATTGCCATTGATGCCCTGAGCAATTATCATTACGACACATTGGAGGCAAACGCCCAATATTCCATGAATGGAGACCTGACCTTGCGGATGAAAATGCAAGGTCTGAACCCTGACATGAACAACGGTCAGCGTATTAACTTGAACCTGAACGTCAGCGATAATATTCCGACTCTGTTAAGGAGCCTCCAATCCGGCCGTATGATTACTGATGTATTGGAAAAAAAACTGATTCAATAAACGTTAATAATCGACCGATAAAATATAGTCAATACTCAGACCGAGGAAAACACGGACCTTATGATAGTCAAAAATATTTTGCTTTCTTTCCTGGTGGTTTCCCTCCTGGCGGCTTGTACACCGACCATACAGGTAGCGATACCGGATAAACCCATCGAAATCAATCTTAACGTCAAAATCGAACATGAAATCCGTGTCAAAGTGGATAAAGAACTCGATGATTTATTCGAAAAAGATAGTGAACTATTTTAGCAACTATCCAGCTCACCTCTATTTTGCTCCATAACGGCGGAAAAAATACTCATTTACACATGTAAACTCCGTGTTTTTTCCTTGTTCTAAAACAAAATAGAGGCAATCTGAACAGTTACTACAGAAATGGATAACAAATTAAAAGAAGTAAGAGTAATGATGAAAAAATTAGGATTTATGATAATTTTGAGTCTGGCGACCTTCAATCCTTCGTGGGCACTGAGCTTAACCGAAGTAAAAGCGCAAGGTCTGGTGGGTGAAGGCAATAATGGATATTTGATTTATATCACCCGCTCACCGACCAAGGCGCTCCAGGCCTTTGTCACCAATATCAACAACAAACGCAAAGCTAAATTTACAAGTGTCGCCCAAAAAAGTGGCGCCACCATCCCACAGGTAGCTCATCGTTTTTATGAGAGAGCGAAGAAGGCCACGAAGTCGCGAAATTTTTATCAGAATGCCAGCGGGAAGTGGGTTAAAAAATAGGTATTTCTCACCGGTATCGACGATTTAGGAACCGGGAACGCTTTTAGGAGATATGTATTCGCATTGTTTTTAATTGGATAATAGAACTAGGCTCCGTCTTTGTTTTTTGGATTGCATTTCAGCACTTCGGTCTGATGAGCGCAATTTTTTGGAGCCTGGTTGCAACTGTTATCGTAGTTTTGTTGTCGATCATGGTTCAACGGCGTTGCCCCCTGTTCCCTCTAGTGATGTGCGCGGTTGTCGTGAGTTTTGGCGGCTATTCACTGATAACGGACGAACCGGCTGCATTTATTTTTCAACATACCATCTACTACGGCGCTGGGGGTCTGATTCTGATTGTTGGATTGTTAAACGGAAAAATCTTGCTCAAACCCCTGTTTGACAACCTATTTGCACTCACGGACCACGGCTGGATGACTTTAACTCGCCGTTGGGCGGCCCTATTCCTGCTGCTTGCTTTTGGAAACGAATGGGTGTGGAGGACAATGTCGGAATCCGCCTGGGCAACTTATAAACTGGGAATGACCCTCACCATAACGTTGTTCGGTCTTTGGCAACTCCGGCTCGCTCGCCGTGAGCGGCTTCCGGAAGCCAGCCGTTGGGGATTTAAGATTCGGTCTTGACCTTTATCTCGGGAGGACGCCCCGTGATTTCACGGATCGCTAAAATAGCCGTAGCCAGAATCAATGGAATGAGATAATAGACAATGCGATACACTACCAGGGCCGCCGTCAATGATTCCGCGGGAAGCACGTCTTTAAACGCCAAAAGAATCATGCCGTCGAATACACCCAATCCACCCGGCACGTGGCTCACCAATCCGGCAATAAAACTTAAGGAGTAAACGATAAGGAATCCGACGAAAGGAAGATGCGGTTCGGACAATAAAATGTATAAACATCCCCCGGCAAAAATCATATCCACAACCGAAACGATCAACTGCGATACTGTAATTTGGAAACTGGGCAACCGGACCTTCCAGCGGACAATTTTTATCGGTGTCCGTTTGCAATAAGTTAAGGCTAAAAAAGCGATACAAAGACTCAACGTAAAAAACCCGATATTCCACAGCAGCACTGAAGGGATGCCGGTAAATTCAGCAATAATATCCGGTTGTAAACACAATGCCATGGCGGCAACAACCGATGTGCCAATACTAAACGCGATCATTCCAAACAGGGTAATACGAACGACATCTCCGGCGCTAAGGCCGGCGGCGGCGTAAATCCGGTAGCGAACCGATCCCCCTGAAAGAAGGTTGACACCTACCGTATAAGATATCGCGCAACTGCAAAAGGTCGCCCATACGACAGTCACATATGGCAATTGACGGCCAAGATAGCGAAGCGCCATCCAATCGTAGCCGCTTAACACCCAATAACTGGCGGCAGTGCAAAGCAAAGCTAGGCTGATTTGTCGATAAGATAACCTGGACAATTCCGAGATGACCTTCTCCAGAGTCATTTCATCCAACATATGTCCTATCGCGAATAGGGATAGCAGGAATAACGTAGCGGTTATCAGCGGAAAAAGAAAACGCTGAAATCGTTGAGACGAGGGCGCATCAATGCTTGAAGGAAACTCGGGTTTGGTCATGATCTGAAAAGTCAGGAATCGATAATTTGTTATTACCAAATCAGCTTGATCCCAATTATGCAGACCAATACGGCAAAAACCCGTTTGAGTTTCGCACCTGGAACTTTATGGGCAAGCTTAGCGCCTACCGGAGCACAAAAAAGACTGGCGGAGATAATCCCAATAAATGCCGGTAAATAGATATACCCGAAACTGGGTTGGGGCAACTCACTACTATTCCATCCGAGCACCATATAGCCCAGGGTGCCGAAAATGGCGATTGGCAACCCACAAGCACTGGAAATCGCGACGGCATTGCCCATGGCAATACGATTTTTAACTAGATACGGCACGGTCAGGGTACCCCCTCCGATTCCAAGAACAGCCGACACCGTCCCAATCATAGCGCCCGCTATAAAAAAAAGATATTTTTGCTTTTTTTCACTGTCATCCGGTGTTTTATTTCCTTTCCACATTTGTAGAGTAACACCCATCAAATAGACGGCGAACACTGTTTTTAAAACACCAGGAGGCAAGCTACCGGCTACCACGGTTCCTAATATGGCGCCGACCAGTAAACCCGGAACCAGTTTCCAGACTACATCCCATAACACGGCATTGTGCTGGCTGTGGTGCGCGTAAGCGGCGGACATCGAAGTGACGATAATTGTCGCCAGGGAAGTCGCGATAGCCATAAGCATAACAAGTTCCCCCTGTATACCCTGCATCGTAAATAACCAGACGAGTGCGGGCACGATTATTAACCCGCCACCGATACCAAACAATCCGGAAATTACACCGGCTATAGCGCCCAGAAAAAAGTATTCAATAAAATACCCGGACAAACCGCCTTCCACCGTTAGGATATCGGATTCAGTTAGACATCTCTAACTTTTGATAATGTTCGTATTCCTCCGGCTTTGGCCGAAGAATCATCACCGCAACGCCGGAAATCACAACAAACAGGTAAACAATTTGCTTATCATCCCCCAACAGACACAAAATGAACCCTAGTAAAGCAATACCTCCGGATAAACCCATACAGACCAGTATGGTAATCGAATAACGTTGCAGACCGAGGAAGGCGCCATGATCAGGTTTACTAGCGGTATTCTCGCCTGAATCCGGTAAAGCGTCCATTTTTAACCGGTTAGATCGAAAAATGTTCGCGGATGCATACAGCCAGATAATGATGACAAAACACCCTGTTCTGATCTCCATGACCGAAACCGGGGCATTTTCGCTGAGTTCAATTTGAATGCCTAGAACATGGCAACCTAACAAATACAAAGGCAATAAGGCGATCGAAATCCACCAGATCAGCCGTGCAGCCTCAAAATCGTCATTTGGAATTTTCATCACCATTCGTTTCTTGTTATTCACCCATATCTTTTGGGATTTAAATCGAGCCGGCTATCAAACCATTTACACAGTAAAATGGACCTGTGTTAGCGAATCTCAACACCTGGAGCGACGCGCATCAACCAGGAATAAACTCGTTTAACCATAATCCTTCCGGAATCACGAAACTGGAAACCAGCTTCGTTAGTTAGCAATTGACGATAGTTTTTATTACTTCTCATCAACCGCTTACGTTTTTTTAACGCCTCCTGACGCCGTGCATTTTCCCGATTAAAATTGATATCAAAAATTGGGATATCGACTTTGTCAAGAACACCCTCTATTTGGCTATTTGGAATATTCGGGTTTGACATCGGTAAGCTTATTATAACTAAAGCGGTAACTGTCGGGGCATTATGAGTTGCCAGAAAATGGGGAGCAATCATGGCGCCAAAACCGTAGCCTATAATAACAACATTTCGAATATTGTGATTCCCCAAAAATTCGACCCCAGCCAAAACCCGCTTCGTAGCTTCCGGCACCTGATCGTAATATTCCACCAACCGGGAGCCAGCGTCCAAAACGGGCATCTGCAAAGACAAAGTCGTCCATCCATGATCTGACAAATAATTCCTAAATGGTTTCATAACACTTGGTGAATTCGGGTTCGATCCTAGATCGTGAATCAGAAGCGCCGCCCCTTGCACCTTGTTGGCAAATGTCTCACGATATAAGTTCAGAAATTTATCCCCCCCCCATCTCCCAACCACAACACCTCCTCTGGATCCACGTCGCGAATTATGCCATCCGCTATCTCCTTTTCTCTCAATACACCGGCCGAACCTGCGTGTCCCCAGAGAATCAGGATAATCAACGAAAGAATTTTACCAGTAGGCTGTCCGATAATAGAGGTCGTATCGAAGATAATTGGAATTTTTGATTGCGTCAAATCACCATAACCCTTATAAAGATTGGTACGGCGCATTCCGCTAGGAGAAATAGGTCAAGTCCGACGGATTGAATAGTTGAGATTATTCAGCGTATACCTCGCTTTCCTTATATAAATCGTGAACATGGCGTAACAATACCATGATCACAGCGGCTACGGGTAGACCGAGAATAATCCCAACAAACCCGAACAATTGCCCACCCGCCAACACCGCGAAAATAACCGTAACCGGATGCAACCCAATCCGCTCACCCACGAGTATTGGGGTTAGAACCATACCTTCCAATAATTGCCCTATTCCAAACACCGCCAAGACTGGAAATAAATACCAACTATCGTGGAATTGGAACATTGTAGCAATACAGGCCATTCCCACGCCGACAATCGATCCAAGGTAGGGAATAAAGCTGATAACACCCGCGACGATCCCAATCAACAACGCAAGATCCAAGCCCACCAACCATAACCCGGTACAATAGATCGATCCTAAGGCCAACATAACGGAAAATTGGCCGCGGAGGAAAGCGCCCAGAACTTCGTCGACTTCCTTGGCCAAACTAATCACTATCGGCGCATTCCCCCTTGGCAAAAGATCGCGAATTTTAGCGACGATCACATCCCAATCCCGCAGCATATAAAATGCAACCACCGGAATCAGCAATGCGTTCATGAGCCAAGCGAACACCGCCATACCGGAACGGGAAATCGATGCTACAACAGTCGTCGCAACACCACCTGCTTTTTGCCAGTGCGATTTTAAAATGTTGATTATTTGGTCGAGATCGACCAGTTTCCCCTCAATTTCAAGTGCATTTTTGACCCAGGGAATAACCGTTTCTTTAATCCACGCGGCATAACCCGGAAGGTTGCCTACCAAACGTCCTATCTGCTTTTCGAGCATCGGGACCAGGAGTAAAAGGACCAGCGCGAAAACAATTCCCATAACAGCGAAAACGACAACCACCGCACTGGTACGGCCAAGCTTCCATTCCTCCAGCTTGTCAGCAACCGGGTCACCGAAATAGGCAACCAACGCGCCCGCGACAAAGGGTGTCAATATGGGCGACAGTAGGTAAATAAGCCAACCAACACCCACCACCACGACCAGTAAAAGCCATTTTTGAGAATCTGTCATTGGCGAAGGATAAAAAACTTGGCGAGGGATTACAAGTTTTTAACGAAGCCACTCACGCCATCGTATTTCGCCGCAACGTGAAGTAAGGGGTTATAGGGGGCTGTCTTATTTCAAACAATACCCTATTCGAAGGTACACTAAAGACACTTACCAACAATTTCCAGTCCCCGAAACTCCGGTAACTCCGGTACTAGTCATTGTGAAATTTCCGCAAGCGTCAGAAACCTGAAGACCACCAACAACCGGTGTAGCGGTCAAGGTCACGCTTGTATTAATACTACCGGTAGGTCCTAACGCAGCAGTAAGCGAATAATGTCCTTCTTTACTGTTCGCGGACCCCAACTTCAACCCACAAGCAGAACCCACGCACCCACCTCCGGGGTCTACAACGATGGTTGTATAAACACCGTAGTTGGATTTGAACACATCTTGGCGGTTCATGATTTCCAATAACAGAATCTTCGCATCGGAACGCCTTGATTTTGCCATTTGCCCTTGATAGCTTGGATAGGCTACCGCGGCGAGAATACCGACAATAGCCAAAGCAATCACCAGCTCAAGCAGCGTAAATCCTTGTGTTTTCAAAACCTTTGGTAATAATATTTTTCCAATCATTTTTCGTTATCCCCAGTTATAACTCTTTCCAATAAGACCGAACAATCGGGAGATCGATATCCGGGTCAAACTGCAAAATTCCTCCACCGCCCCCGATCAGAACTTGAGGACCTTCCGGGGTCATGCGAAGAACTGGAGACGATGAGATTCCGGTTAAAGTTTGACTATACACCCGATCGGCTCGGCTATATGTTGACGCATCTCCATCCCACACGGAAAAAACAGCGGTTGCATTTAAAATATTCAAACCATAAATGCGGCCCGTTCCTTCAATTGGGGGAGCACAGACCTCACCGACCACCAAATCTCCCGAAGGAACATAAGTCGTTAGAAACGCTGTGTCATTTGCAATAATTGGTTCGGAAAGCCCTTTTTCACCAATATAGTCCGTCGTTCCCTCAACAAGGCTAACAAACCAACCATCTTTAGCTTGCAGCAGACTCACCTCGGTTAAGGAATCCGCCGAAGTCGAAGTTCCATCACTATCCTGAATCAGATTCTCGGTCGCATCATACAAATCGGATTCGGTCAAACTATCCACAAACCGTCGTAAATCCGGATCACCAGGGTCCGGGTCTGGTAACGCCGCCTCATCGGCAATTGTTCCGGTGGTGACATAATCACGAAACATATAGATTCGATCATGCACCGTCTTATCATTTGGCGATGCGCGATCGCCTGAAACAATGATCAGCAAATCAAAAGCGGTCGTTGAAGAAAAGTTGAAATCATTCACCAATGCGGCATCGGGGGGATAAAAAAACTTGCGTTGGTCTTCCGCCGCAACGTTATCCGATGCATCTCTCCCTGAAATATCAGCCAATCTTGCACCGGTACCAACCATGCCACCACTTTGATTTTTAAAATCCATTCGCCAAACCTGTCCCCCCGTATCTCCGACATACAACCGGTTAATAGCGCCGTCGGCAGTAGTATCGAGTAAGGCCAAATCAGAGGGTATTGGGAACCTCATATCGGCAAACTCTACGCCGTTATCACCATCTAAAGCACCGGTTAAACCTGCACGCCACAATAACGCCCCGGACAGGGCATCCACGATATAGATCCCATTACCATAGGATGATGGGCCGTAACTATCATCCTGTTCCGAATGATAACCTCCAGCGAAAAAAACGACTGTTTTTTTGGCATTGTTATACCAAATTTGGTCTACTTGAGGCGTTGACCAAGTCTCCCCCAGCTCTTCAAAGTACGTAGTTGTTCCACCCTGAATTTTCCACAAGGGCGCTGGCGTAATACCCGTGGTCGATGCCGCACTCGTCAGCGTACTACTTGGGGTCACATCGATCGCATAAACAAATCGGCCACCGCGTCGCATGCCGAAGTATAAATAGACCTTATCGCCATTTGCTGGTTCGATGATGCCATTTTCGTTATTATAAATTATTAAGCTACGAATATTTCCGTCAACGCCTGAGAAATGACCACCACTTGCATTGACCATGAGTTGATTTTGTTCACTTGTCATGGAAGTTGGCATCAATGCCCACTCTTCAATCCCATTTTCAGCGTTCACCATTCGCAATAAACCGTCATTAGTACCAATAAAAATTTTCTTAATTGGATTACTACCTTCTTGGCCATAAGTTACTACCAGAGGTTGACTATGTAAGGCATCGGCAAAAGCCCAGCGAACGTCGGTCGTGTCATTGTCCTCATCTTCATCGTTTATATCTTGACCTAAAATCCATTTGACCAAATCCAGGTAACCTGAATCGGTTAATGATCCTCCATCCAATAGCGCACGAAGCGAGGTATCATACGCACCATTCCCAACCGTGCCCTTAGCTACGGTGAGTTGATCGAAAGCGGTGAGTTGAGCAAAACTTGTACTGTTTTCGATATAAATTTTTCTGGGATAGCTTATATTTGAACCCGCACCCCCAGCTTGCACTTCCTGTCCGTCAACGCTTGCACTCCAGTAACTCGTACTCGTATCGAGAAATTGACCATTTGCCGATGTTGCACTGTCGCCATTTATATCGAGTATATCCCCCGATGTACAAGTAACCTCCCCCGATTCGCAAATCGTGTATTTCTTTAAATTTCCAGCCCAGCGCCCGGTAATGTCGGGAAGAAAAGTGGAAAAATAAATATCGTCGTCATGAAATAGCTTATTAAATGCATTTACCGAAACCGTCGGCGCGGAAAATGAACTGGTACTGGATAATACTTCCGATAGGATGGATTGAAACACATCGGCCAATTCGGCCGAGGTTGATGCGGTATAAAACGATCCTCCACCCGCGGCGGCAATATCTTGTAAAAACTGTGGGTTAGTAGCCGCTAGATTAAACCCGATAGTATAGGTCGCGACGGTTTGCTCCTCTTCCAAACTATTAGACTGGTCAGCGGTATGCATAAATCCTGACAAAGCCTCGGCACAACCGTCATGCCCAGAACAAGTAGGCGTATTCGTCATCAACGTATTCACAATTCCCACCGAATTAGTACCATAACCCTCGCCATCGGAAAGCAGAATCTGATAATTCGCCTGGCAAGATTCGGTAATCGGACTAATGTAGGTTGCCGTACTGGAAATATATTCGTTAATACAACTCGTACTATTGGGGTTATCTTCGGTACAACCGGAAGGACGCAGAATGGTGCCGCCTCCATTCCAGGATAGGGCATTACTAACACGCGTATATTCGCTTCCGCTAGAACTCCCATCACCCAGTGAACCGTCACCGATCACCGCGCCAAATCCCCTGGTGAGACCGTATAAGACATCCTCACCACGATAATACAATGCCGCCTCATAGAGTACGTCCAAAATGGGCGTACCACTTTTGTAGTTAAGGTTTTCCACTGTTTCAAGTAATTTATCGCGTACTGTCTGCGCGGGAATTTCGACACTTCCACTAACCACAACACGAAGGCGAGTCGCCAGAGACGCATTGCCTTCAAATGAATTGGCAACGCGCTTTCCCGAACCGGAGCCGGAAATGATAAAGGTCATCGCGTTGCCTTGTTCCCAACCCGCCCGATTTACAATGGTTTGCACAATCGATCCAATGTCCGTAGTAGCATTCAACTCGCTTGATGAACCCCATGCCGTGGGAGACCAGCTAACAGCCCCCGTTGTTGTTCTGCTAGTTACAGTAGCCGCTGAGAAATCTGCTGAATCATCAGCATTTTCACCTTTAATCGTAAGCACAATTGGTCCATTTTGTGGCTCTGAGGTGTCATTAGAAAAGATTAGTTCGGCACTCAAAATGGTCGTATCTTTTGGGATACCCACATTGGTAAAGCGAAGACCTATCGTTTGATCATTGCCGTCGTTAACTAACTCCAAATCGCTACTGGTGGTAGATACCGAACCGCTACTGCTTTCTTCGACATCGTTGCTTCCACTGCTTATCGAGGCTTGAATCACCTGATTGATACAAGTATTCGCTGGAATGCTATCCGGATCATACGATACCCTTAATATCGGCGCCGAAGTAGAACTGCTGTCATACGATTTTGCTCTACGCAATGAATTTGGAGCGCCGGAAACAATAAACGACAATGATTGGCCGCCACACCAACCGCTTCTGTCCACCTGCTCTTGTAAAATGCTACTCAAATCCGGGCTCTGATAACGTACGCCGGCCGTCCATAAGGGCACGGAATTCCATGAGACCGATGCGCTAGTTAATGTTCTTCCCGATATATTATTGGTACTGGCCGTAAAATTGGGTGAATTATCGATATCTTCGCCCTGTATTGTCAGACTGGTCGCGCCCGACTCATCGGCTGATGCTTCAAACTCAAGTACAGCACTGGTAATCGTGGCGCCCCTGGGGATCATGACTTCCTGGAAGCGCAGCCCAATTTTCTGCTCGTCATCCACTCCGCCGGTGGCATAGGATATTTTTAATATAGGAGCTTTAGATCCGTCTTTCGATTCAACGATCCGCTTACCTCCATTGCCGGCACTTTCTAATTGAAGCAAGAATGTAATTGGTCGGTCTGATACCCAACCAGGCTGGTCAATATTTTCCTGTACAATAGTGCTTAGATCGTTGGTTTCAAAAGTATCCCCTACAGAAGTAACCTGTGGTGGCGTCCAAAGAACCGATGCATTAGTTGGATTATTCGTTATCCTATCGCTTATACTATTACTCGAATTAAGAAAAGCAGTTGAATCAGATACTTTATGACCTAATATTTTAATCTGTAACGAATTGGTGCTTCCGTTATCTTCATTCAGTTGAAATTCCATAGATGCTGAAGTTATTGTAGAACCCGTTGGAATCTCCACATTTTGGAATCTAATTCCAATCTTTTGAACATCAGATTCGACCATCAATTCCAAATCAGTACTGGTTAAGGACTCCATTGACCCATTTTGATGCTCTTCGGCATCATCCGAACCGTTTGTAACCAGAATAGTCAGATTATTCGATGATGCCCCTACCGCAAATTTGGTCATCTCAAGTACGGTTTCCGTCAGCACCACTGTTCCGGAAGTCACATATTCCTCAGCATCATCGGCCGATTCCGATACCTGGATAATCAGATCGGACTCACTGCCACCAAGTTCTTCAACGGATTGATTGATATCCGCGACCGGATACAACACCGGCCCACCCTCCTTATGAAAGCGCATCAATCCCATATTGACGTTATTTGACTGGTTAATAATGATGTCCAACGCATCTTTCATGCGATCCAGCCGGGTAGTTGATCCACCATCTTTATTCGTCATGCTTGAGGAGGTATCCAGCATAAATAGAACGTTCGGCTGGACGCCGCCGCTCGATGAGCCATTGCCGACAAAAATTTCAGTGTCCTCCGCCAGACAAACATTGACTGAAATCAATGCCAAAACTAAATGAAGTAGAATTATCGTTGTCAGATTATTGATTCCCATAATTTTCTCCTTCATTCCGCTAAATATCTCGTCAGTCACGAGTTCTATCCGATTTGACGTAACTATTCAGGCCCTGAATTCATTTTTTCGATGTGTCACCTCGACCAACGGAAGAAAGTCTTATCACCCATTGATAGCTCTGCGCTTTAAGATTGCCCACTGGTGTTCATAAAAGATGAGTAGTGTAGAAAATAGAAATCGATAATTACGACTAGACATTTGCTAAAAAACACGGATCCTTCTTTTCTTTGTAGAAGTACAGATGGAAGGAGGAGACCCCGTGCAACAGTATATTTCTCAGAGTTTAGAAAGCTTTCAAAGCGTTTTTTCCAGATCGAGTACTTGGTTGTTGTTCTGCGCCATTGTGATTGGATTTATGGGGGCAGGAGAAATGATCGGCGTGACGTCGTTGTGTCGTTTCTGGCTATTAGATGAACTTGGTTATTACCGCTTGCTCCGTTTTTTTAGATCCAAAGCGTATGTCTATGGGGCGTTGCTCGATGCTTGGCAAGATTTTGTGAATCGCCAAGGAAAATCCGTTGAAGTAGCTGGACGAGCGATACTTCTGGGTGACCATACCGCGGTGATCAAAGATGGACGCAAGATGCCCGGCGTGGTATCGATGCACGAGTCATCGGAGACGCAAACGAAACCCGGCTATTTTCGGGCCCAATGTTGGGGCAGCATTGGCATCTTGATCGGGTCGTTATCCGCTTGTTTTTGTTGTCCTTTGCAGCTTCAAATTCATCAGGGATGGGCTCATTTAGGGTTGAACGACGAGCGCGATAATCCATGTCGGATCAAGCTCACCGACCGCTTGGTGGCCATGGCGATTCATTTTGCGGTGACGAATCACTGTCTGTGTTATTTGGTGTTGGATGCCTTTTTTTCAACCGGGGGCGTATTTCGAGCTTGCCACTATTATTCAATCCAGCATCAGGCGCGGTGGGTTGAGGTGCTGGTCAAAGCCAAGAATAGCTATGTGGGTTATTTCCCCGCGCCACCGAAACCCGCCTCTCGCCCCGGACCTCAGCCGCTCTATGGCGAGAAAGTGTGTTTAAGAGAATGCTTCGACCACCTTCATTTGTTTGAGACGGTGACCTGTCAAGTCTACGGTAAAACCGAATCCATCCGGGTTATGACGCTTACACTGTTATGGCGGCCCATCGCTGATCAGGTGTTATTTATTCTCGCCGTCACCTCAAAAGGCCCAATGGTTCTAATGAGTTCCGATTTAACGCTGTCAGCCATTGATGCCGTTGAACTGTATTGTGCTAGAACCCGCATTGAAATCATGTTCGCGATGTTAAAGCATGTGATCGGCGCCTTTAAATTTCGTTTTTGGACTAAAAAATTGCCAAAACATTCTAGACGCCCCTTTTCCAATCGTCTTCTCAAAGCCCCACAGCCCCAGGATATTCATACCGTTCAAGCGTGCTGGCGAGCCTATGAAATCTTCGTGCTCTGTGCCTCCATTGCCTTGGGGTTAATGCAATTGATTGCGCTCCAGTATCAAGATACGATTTGGTCTGAGCACTCGCTTTATCTTCGCACTCAATCGCGTGATTTGCCATCGGAGAAAACCGTCAAGCAAATTTTAGCGCCATTGTTCCTCAAACAATTCTTTCGACTTGAGGAAAATGGCATGATTCAACAGATCCGTGCCCGCTTGATGGCTGTTTCCGATGAAATAGATGACGATTAAACTGAATGAGGCGTTCTATGCTCTAATTCTCTGCGATCTTCAAAATTTTTCATCAAACATACTACGATGGAGAGGGTAGTTTTGCCCCGCTTTTCTCGCTGTTAACTCACGACTGCCGAGTAAATATTTGGAACAATTAGATAAATACCTTCTTCAAGACGAGCAGTAGCTAAGGTTTCGCCAGACCCTGGTTCTTTTGCGGTACCGCTAGAAGAGGTTTTGAAATTTGCACTTCGGGTCGATTTTGAGCTCCATACATTATTGCTCCGACGCTTTACGTTTGAGGTAAAATCGACAAAATATCGAGAATCATTATAGTTATAGTTTCCATTTGCCGGATTGTAACTGTCGCCAGGCACCGTGGCCGGATTAATTACCAGCCACCCAGTCATTGTTGCCATAACTGCTGACTAATGCAGTCTCCGCCGCCTGGAAAGCAATATTGGACCATTGCGTATTTCCCGACATCAATTGCTCCAAACGGGAGCTCTTCATCGTTGAGAGACCGACTACCGATAAAACAAGCATAATACTCATTATCGTTAGTAACGCCAGGCCATTTTGATTTTGGTGGCTTACTCCCGCTACGAGAATTTTTTTATGTTTCATTGTCTATTCCTTATCGCTATTTCGGTGACAAATACTTTCCGTCGTCTCCGATCATTCACCGTAGTTATTGTTTCATCGAGCAATTGAAAAGATGTAGGTACATCATCGTTTCCATACGCATTAATCGATCGGATAAGCAAGCCTATTTTGATCGAATTTACAGCGTTCCAGTTGCCTACATTATTGGCTGTTCTGTAGATTTCAGGGCTACTGGAGCCACCGGTATCTTCACCATAAAGTATTTGCATATTCTCAACGCCGGGAATCACCTCAGCATTAATAGGTAGACCCGATGAGCTTAAGGAAACACGCCACAAAGAAGGGCCTGAAGGATTATTGTTTGCATCAAAGGGCCTCACATAATAGCGATAGGTATGATAGGTATGTAAAAAACTTGGAAATTGTCGCGGAGTTAAAGAGTTACCACCAGAATCCAAATGTTCGCCTTCAAATTCTCTCGTTAACGCATCGGATGCGTTAATGTTTACCGTTGCATCCGTTGTATCGTTGGCAACCTGAAATACAGTACCACCCGCACAATTAATAATTGCAACAATCTGATCGGTTAAAAGCCCGGCATCTACTTCCAGGGTTATACTCGTTGCACTTGAAATGACGTCATTAACCACGCCAAAACCCACAAAATCAAAACCCCGGATCGTAAAAGCATCGGTACCATTTTCAATTTCGGTGACGCCGGATAGCGCAACAATCGTTTCATCAAGGTTAGCCTGATTGCCAGGCAACCAATTCGTATTTGCCGTTTGCCAGGTAGAACCGCCCTTCTCACGACCTTCAATAATATTGTCCAGATCCTTCAGTTCACTTGCGACATCGCCATCCGTGACTTGATTTTCCACAAAATCGCCTGTACCCACACAACCCATAAATCCAGCTTCTCGTAAATCACTTTGCAACCATGAAATCGCAAAGCGCCCGGCTTCCTGGATTTCATCAAGATCGTTTTGGATCACAAAGCTAACCTTACTACTGACCATAACCGCGGTGGCTGCCCCAACCAGCGACAGACCGATCACCATACCAACCAGTAATTCAACGATAGAAATACCTTTTTGGTTATTTGTTAAATGAAAAATAATCATTTCTAACTACCGTCAAAAATTTGAAATGAGAATGTCTGAAAACTCGTCTCAACTGACGTAGCCCCTTGTTGAATCCAGTTTTCCGACCACGATAAGTTCAGAGTGAGCGTCGGATCCGTCGTACTTGGGGGACCCGTTATGGTAATAGAGCCATTAGGTAAACGGTCACGCAAAGCAACCTGCCAACAGACTAAAACATCATTGGCCGCCACACTTGCATTATTACAAGTTGCGCCGCCGGAAGCCGCGAAGAACGTCCCTTCATAGGGATTCGTTCCAGTCACCAATAAGGCATTAACCGGGTCCAGGCGCATCTTTTCCGCTATGCTATAGGCTAATATCGTTGCTTGCGATCGTTGCAAAGCATCATAATTCAGTCTTAATCCAAGCGACTGCATACCGGCAACACCCAATAATCCAATAGAAAGAACAATAAGAGAAACCATGTATTCAATGAGTGTAAATCCCTTTTGAAGCCGCAAATAATTCCGTCGCGATTTCATGGGCAAGTTCCCGATACCTTTTTGATCCTGCCAAAAATGGAAATATTTATCGTAACCTGTCGTTCGTCGGTACAATCATCTGGTGTATATACCAGTACATAATCGTTAGCCTGATTTGCCACTCCTTTAGGATCAAATGCCAAAGTAGTAATTTCAGCCGTGGTTATACTTGCATTTGTCAAAGCCTCCGCTAATCGGATATCATCACCACTAACAGCTTCTTCAACGATCCAGCCATTACCCCAACCTCCTGCTGCTGACACAACCTGAACACTCACCCTGCGCTTAATTGCTTCCGTCCGAGCCAATCGGATATCACCTGATAATTGACTGACTATTGCGACATCCCGATTTCGTTGAATCATATTATTAAAAGAGGGTACCGCCATTCCCATAAGAATTGAGATTAAGGCAAGCACTGCTAATAACTCAATTAGAGTAAATCCATATTTAATACTATATACTTTAGTTTTCATGCTCGTCTTACATTGTCTTATAAAATAATTTCAGCATATTTAATTATAATAACACCTGTTTTCCAGAGCAATCGTATAATAGTAATAAATACCAATAACTTTTCCCTATATTTTCGCTAAAAATATATGTTACCCTTAGATTTTAGTTGCTCCAACCAGTTGCCCGGACATACTAATATTTTCCTTTTTATTTTTCTGCCACCTCTATCACAATTTAATGTTTTAGATGACTTACAATCTGAAGCAGATATGCCAATCCTCATAACACGCTATGTTTTGCACTATAATCTTGACAAAATATAAAGCAGATATATATAGAATAAACAACAAGGTAAAGACTTTTGCGACAGTAAGGTGGGTCAGGTGAGTGCCAATATCGACTGTTGGTACACCAAGATTTCATATGGCAGTATTGGCGCGGCAGTGACAAGTAATCGCCAACACCTCAACTGCGAAGTCAGTTTCGATAAAACCGTAAAGCTATAATGCTCCCCAAAAACTGGACCATTTTTGACCCGTAATTAAGATAAATCTTGCACTCGAAACTGAGGAGTAAGATATGACTATAAGTCGAAAGAAGCATAGCCCGCAAACCAAGGTAAAAGTGGTTTTAGACGCACTAAGAGGCGAGAAGACAACAGCGGAGATTACCGCCAAATATGGCATCCATGCCACCCAAATCAACTATTGGAAAAACGCGGTATTAGCGCGGTGATGCCTGAAGCCTTTTCACGTCAGAGAAAACGGCAAGAAAATGACCAACACACATTGATTGATGAGCTGTACAAGCAGATAGGCTAACTTAAAGTCGAGAACGACTTCTTAAAAAAAACGTTGACTATTTTGATTTTTACAATCACACGCGGCTTCATCAGTCATTGGATTATCGAACCCCCGTAGCGGTTTTTATTTAAACAAGAACGGTCGTTGAATTAAACAGAGAGAAGGTGGACTCCATGTAGACAAAGGGGAATACCTTGAGCTCCTGTTTTACACGCCATAAAGTCAGGAGTGGTTATTTTCACCAACAATTATCAGGTGTATTATCGCTGCTTTGGTCGATAATAATTGAGGAGCAACCTACATCGTCGGATTGAGTACCTGCAGCCGTGGCCGTAAGGGTATACGTTGAGCCGGAAACGTTGCTAGCCGCTAGCGTATAGTAACCGTTCGCCGACGGTTCATTGGTTGCGTTTGCATAACCTAGATCGGTTAAATCTTACGTATAGGCGGTATTGTTCGCCCGGTACTTTTCTTCGGCTAATTGGATTTCAATTAGCTTGTCATACGCATCGGTTCGGTGGCTTTTAAGAACGTGCGCCCTATAGTTCGGTAGAGCAACTGCGGCAAGAATCGCAACAATCGCAACGACAATAAGCACTTCCAGAAATGTAAATGCTCTGCTATTTCTCTGTTTCAATTCGTTTCCTCACTGTATTTTTGATCAATAGTTGAATCAGTTCACATAAAAAATTCTAGCTTGGATTAGAATTACGTCAATCTAATGAGGCGTGATTATGCTATACAATCGTAATTATCGAGGGTTCACATTGGTTGATGTGGTAGTCACGATTGCCATATTAGCAATACTTTTGGGATCCGCTGTTCCGTCTTTCAATAGCCTTATGGAACGAAATCGACTAATCAATGTAGTTAGGAATTTTCGGTCGAATGTAAATTTTTCACGAACGGAAAGCATTAAACGCAATACCGCCACAAGATTTTCGTTTAATAACACCGACCCCGCCGATTGGTGCTATGGGCTTAAACTAAATACCACCTGCGATTGCAAAGAAACTGACTCAAGCGACCCCAGTTACTGCGAAATTGACGGCGCCCCCTGGATAGTTTCAAGCGCCGAATTTCCAGGTACCAAGTTGGTGAATAATGTCCTTCCCTATGGAGGGACCCTGTCGATTAATCCGGTTCGAGGCACCATCGTTGAAGGTGCGGGAAATGTTACTTTCTCCACTGACTCAATGGCGCTGAGGATCGTAACTTCCGGGCTTGGCCATATGAATATGTGCTCACCGACTGATACACAAATATCTTCTGAAACATCCGCCGGCGCAGGGGTACACGGATTTGGAACCTATTCATCATGTTAAATAAGGCGCCCAATCAGTTTGCCGGATTCACGCTTATTGAAGTCCTTATCTCTATGGCAATCGGTGTAACCGTTCTCATTGGCGTCACATCGGCGGTCGGTGGGCACGTAAAGTCCAATGCGGACAATCTCAAGATGACTCGACTCAATAAGGATCTTCGATCAATTATGGGTCTTATGACGCGGGATATCCGGCGGGCGGGTTATTGGAGTCAAGCAGCAGTTGATTTAACTGATGGCGCAACCGATCTTAACCGTAACCCCGTAATAGGTATTCAAATCGCCGACGTCGATGGCGACAGCCCAGCAGATGACTTTGACTGTATTCTTTATGCTTACGATGCAGCCAATAATGGCGATATCGATGGCGACGGCGATACCGACGCGAATGACTTGGTCACCGATCTCGATTTCGATTTGGACATTGATGCCACCGACAGAGCTTTATATCCTATCGCCGCATCCAACGCGTTTGGGTTCAAACTACGCAACGGAGCTGTGCAATCTCGAAACGCAGCCGCTAATTGCACGGATACCGCCAACTGGGAAGACCTAAATAATACCAATACCACTGAAATGACTGCCCTTAGCTTTAACCATATAACGACGAGTGTTGTTGCTAACGGTGTAGCAATTCGCCAAATATTGATCACACTAACCGGCAGAATACCCAGCGACACTTCCGTAACTAGAGCGCTGACTGAAACCGTCCGGGTCAGAAACGACCTTTATACCCCTTAAAGCTTTCTGATCTTATACATTTAGGCTAATCAACTGTGTTAAATTCAAAAAATTCAAAACCACCGATAACATATATCAATGAATGCAAAGGAATAGCAACCTTAACTATTGCATTGATTTTGTTGGTAGCTATTACCTCTACGAGCCTCTACTCGGCCCGAATTGGGATTTTCGATCAGCGTAGTTCGTCCAATGAATATCGAAGCAAAGAAGTGGTTAACGCAGCCGAAGCCGGCATCGAGGCCGAACTCGCCGCCATCAAGACAGATGCCGTGACCCAATGGGTGACGGGGACCTCAACTGGAACATTAACCAATGGTGCATCCTATGCGGTGACAAAAACAATTGCCGGCAATCTACTGTCATTAACGTCAGTTGGAACGACTGCTGACGGCACGGGTTCGGCAACGATCAGCGAAGATATTTATCTCAGACCATTCATTAGTAACACTCCGAACGCTCCCTTTATTGTTGGCGGAACCATGGGCGTTACTGGTAGCCTTGAGGTCATAGCGAATTCAAATGGGGGAGGAGACGGAATTCCATTATCGGTTTGGTCAAGTGGAGCGACTAGCTTCGGGGGCTCTTCGGGCACTTGCCATCTAGAAGAATACCTTGAGAGTGGTGGAATAACCGCGGGGTCCACCGATGCTCACCAACCGTGCGCCCATAACAGTTGTGATTGTTCTACAAACCCCTTATCCGAAGCAGGCTCGATTGGTGAGGATATTCTCGATAATGATGGTGCATTCCCAACCGATCTTTTTCGATACATGTTCGGAACACCCACGGCAAACTGGGGAGTGATTCACGATATTTCAACGGTCTACAACGATTGTAATTCCCTCAGCGCGTCCTCTAAAGGGTTCATTTAGATCGAAAAAGATGTAGTAACCGACGACTGCACCCTGAACGCGGGAACCATAGTCGGGTCAGTGGCTAACCCAGTGGTCCTAATTCTCGATGAAGTTGATTTGACGATCCAAGCGGGTTCAAATATTTACGGCATAGTATTCTCCTTCACCAATCCCGACAAAACAAACATTGGTGGTGATATCACTGTTCTAGGAGGAGTGGTATACGGCGCGGTATTAGCCGATCACAATATAACCCTTGGAGCAGGAAACCTGGATTCCAGGTTCGACGAAACGGTTTTACAAAATATTTTACTCGGATCCTTTAATAATCAAGTGGTGTCAGTACCTGGTAGTTGGCGGGATTTCTAACCTTGACTTCTTCATTCAACATCAACTCATGGCGTCGATATGCAAGATAGTTTAGAAAATCTCAGAACTCTTTTTGTCCATTTAAAACTATAGGATTCCTCGTCATGAAAACATTCGTTAAAAGTGCTGGATTTGGCCTTATAGAATCCTTAATTGCAGTTTCAGTACTATCGGTCGGTTTCTTAAGCGTTACGAAACTGCAAGGCAACCTGATGAAGGGTGCAAGCCAGTCTAATTCCCGTGTCGTCGCGGCAACTATTGCCGCTGGAAAACTAGAAGATCTTCACGCATATTCGACCATTCGCGCCACAGTCGATGCCGATGCCAACGGTACCTTAGACCCCTGGAGCACTACTATCGCAGCTGACAATATGGCTTATAACTATATCGCCAATAATGCTGGAGGAACCATAGTAAGTGGTACTACAACTGTGGGAAACACGGTTTATAACCTAAATTGGAATGTCACGGATTGGTATTTCGATGGAGGCACTTTTACTAGTACTGTACCGACACCCGCACCCGATTTTCCCGACTATAAATCGATTGCTATTAATGTTAGCTTTAGCGACACCGATGGCGTTAATCAAACCGTCATTTCAGAAGGCACGATCAGTTCCGTTGACCCATCGGCCGTGGCGCTAGCCCTTGAAGATTTCAGTCCTGACCGGGAATCGCCAGAAATCGCGTTTACACCCACGAGCGATATGATTTTCATCAATGAAAAGGCAACCGAAAAACCTGAGCCGGATATTACCCAGCACGGCCTGGTAACAAAGACAACATTCGAGGAAATAACCGACGACGGAAATAATAACAAACAATCGCTTTCCGATAACGTCGCCATCAATTGTACTTGTGTCCAAGCTGGGGAGGTCAGTGGCCAAACGGGCCGCGAACCGACTTATTTTGACGGAAGTGAAGAACAAATCGGATCGTTAATAGAAAAACGGATCGCGACTAAAAAAACAGGCGGTCAATTCAACGAGCAGCCCGAACTGTGTACTAAGTGCTGTAACGATCACCACGATGATAGTAGCACGACATTATTATACGATCCGTTCAGACCAAACAATTCCACCAACTATCCATCAGCACTGGGTGGGGATCATAGTCATTACTACCCGGACAGCGATGGTGTGTTGCAAACCGCGAACAATACCAATGATGATTACTTGGAAGCCTGCCGATTTCGCAGGGTCGACGGTGTCCTTTATTTGGTTCAAGATTATAACCTTGAAACCGTGCAAATGCTGAATAGCAATTTCACCACCAACCAAATAGCCGACTACATAACCTTCGTTGAGGATTATGTCGAAGCATATATCTCGGGGATATCCAATCCAAGCAGTTATGCACAGAGCCCACCAACACCATCGGTTACATTTACAAACGAGCCCACGGCCCTGACAAAAAACAGTGGAGAACAAGATAATCTGACAGTCCGGGGCTTGTACATCGACTTTATGGATAGCACCTTAATCAACTTGATTCAGTGCAAACTCGATGGCTCGTTGGGCGCCGATTGTACGAATATTCCAACGTCTTCCGACTGGCTGGATTTCGTGCCTTTCCATGAAGTCAATATAACCCGTCTGTCCAACTGGACATCGTCGGATGCGTCGATTGCAACAGTAACCAGTGAACCGATTACCAGCTCAACGCAAAGTACCTACAGCCGGGGATTGTTGGACACTATATCCGATGGTGATGTTGTCATTTCCGCAACGATCGAACGCAGCAACACAGGGCTGACTGATTCGAACCCTATCGACCCGGACGATGCCGACAATGTCGCAGGCAATGGTATTTTGCAAGATCAACTTACTGTCACGGTAGGTAGTGGCGGCGGCGGGACGGGTATCACCGTCGCCGGTACGGTATCGATCGCCGGTGGAGTCAATGTTAACGAATCTGATGTCATTATTTCTGGAACCAACGGTGCTGATTGCACCCGACCAACCGATGGCAACTATTCTTGCACCCTCGATGCATCGGGGAATGGATACATCGAGGTTACCGGTCATGTGGTCACCGTAGTCAACGGAAATACCACAACGACTCAAGACAACAAGGCTTGTTTCTTAGGCAATGTAACGTTAACTGGAAGTAATACAAACAACGGAGATATAACAGAAATCACAACATTCCAATTTATAGGAGAAGGTTCATCTCTATCCTTCGATTTAACGATTAAGAAAAACAATCAGAATTGTTAACACACGACCATCTAATCAGAAAGATCCATGGAAGGATCATTTCACATTGGAAATAATTAGCGGTTGTTGTAGTCCTCTATCAAGGTTATATTCGCAAGATCAGAGCGTTACAGAAGCGTCAATGTGAGGCTTTTTTCACTCTATGTTGAGCCAAATATTTACCTCTCATATGACTCAAACATCATGACCGACGAAATACTCAGTGTCGTCAATGAAAATGACGAAGTCATCGGACAACGGAGCCGTCGGGATATTCATCGCTTGGGGCTTTTACACCGGGCGGTGCATATTTTTATTTTCAATGAAAAAAATGAACTGTTTTTGCAACTCCGCTCGATGTCTAAGGATACAAACCCCGGCTTATGGGATTCGTCGGCGGCAGGCCATGTGGATGTTGGTGAAGATTACGACGATTGCGCTTTGCGTGAAACCGCAGAGGAACTGGCCATCCGGTTGGCGGAAACGCCGGAGCGATTAGCGAAAATTCAGCCCTGCGAAAAAACCGGCATGGAGTTCATTCAGGTATACCGGGTTTTCCACAACGGTCCCTTCCAATTAAACCCGGAGGAAATCGACGAGGGACGTTGGATCGGTATCGGCCAAATGGACGCCTGGGTGGATTCCGATGCCAGGTTTTTAACTGAGACCATCAAATATATTTGGCGAATATTGAATAAGTGATATTAACTATTCTTGCCGCTTTAACACTCTTTGTAAAACCTCATCGTCCAACTTTAACTTGGTTCCCGCCGATTTTCGGCATTGTTCCGCCAGAGCGCGACCGGTTTCGACAACCACCCGTCTTTCCTCTTCGATCACATCCAAGGTTTGATCGACTTTCCCAGCGAATAAATCAAGCCCCAATTTCAGTCCTTTCGTTAGGCCTTCGGTTGCCATTTGCCGGTGCGAGGGTTTGAATTGCCTATGGGCGAACCAGGGTAAAAACCAGGAACTCACTACAAGTAGAATACTATGGATAGCAAAATTAAATCCAAGGTAAGGATTCTCTGAAGTTCCCGCTTGGTAAAAACCGTTAACCACGCGGTAAACAACCCAAGTCGTCGCCAACAAAGGCGCCACGATAGACGCTGTTTTTAAAAACACCAGAACAACCCGCCTAATGCCGCTTCCGGAACGGGCCAACGATTCACGTAACGATTGTTCCGCTTGGTTCTGAATAATTTTCGATGCCTTTTCATTGAGCATGCGAATTCGATACTTTAAGGGCTTAAGCGGCATGGCCAGGGCATCGCATTGAATCAGTACACCACTCAAGACATCACCGAGGCGCGTTTGTGCCCAATCATCCCACAACATCAAAGCGCCCTTCCCAAAAACGGTATTGCTATTGTCCATACCGGAATCGGTTTCGGATGGCTGAAGCGTTGATCTCGTTGGCGAATAATCTTGTGCAATTCGTTGAATGGACCAATCCAAACCGGCGCATATCGATTGCCTCGCTGGACCCCATTTTGCCGCCCATTCCATTCTTAAGTTTTTAGGGGTATCGCGCGGGCCAAGGGTATCCAAGCAGTGTTCAATTGCTTTGGCCAAACCGTTTAAGCGAATTTTTTCACCACGTTGATCGAGTTGGCGAATCCTGTTCTCCCGCGCGAGGGAAGCAATAATTTTTCCCAGTTTTTCAAAGTCATCGAGGGTATCGTTCAAGCAGTCGGAACACAACACAAGCGGATCGTGAAAACCGGTTTGGGCGATATGCTTTTTAAAATCGTCCACCTGACTCGGGTGGCCCTTGTCCCAATGGTTCATAACGAACAACCAGGCATAATGGTATCCATGGGAAAGCAATACCCGCCAACCTCTATTGTCCCGGTAACGCTCCGGGCTCACCACGTAAATCAGTACATCGACATGGGGTAACCATTGGAAAACAATTTCCCGATTCTCGCGCGCAACGCTATCGATATCGGGCATATCCAACCACAGAATCTTCCGGTGTTGAGTCAACTCGTGCCGAACAATGTTGATCTTTTCGCTTGGAAAATCCGAGGGAAGATGGGCGATCCGCACCGAATCGTGTATAAAAGCCGAAACTTCATGGGAAGTCGGCCGTTCAACCCCGGTACGGGCAATATTGCGTCCAGCCAAACGATTTAACAAGCTACTCTTGCCGACACCGGTTCCTCCAAAAAAAGCAACCACTAAAGGGCGCTGTTCCGATTCGGAAAAAAGCCTGGCGGGGTCTCCCAAATCAATCGATGCAATTTTTTCTTTATCTTGATCGGATAACCACCCCTCGGCGACAGCTTCGTCGACCCATTGCCGGCTTCGTTCGACGAGTTCGGAAAAACTGTTATCCATGATTTTCCTCATCGATTTGCGTGGATCGATAAGACAATGAATGGTTGTTTCGCATCGGATTTTCGCCGATCCAACGCGAATGGATTTGAGGTGATTTAGGCTTCGGCCACGCACTCATGCCAATTTGCTTTCCGCGGCCGCCAAAATTTCCTTTGCAATACCGAACTTATCCGTCTTGCTCAACTTTTCCGGAAGCCGGTACAGATGCTCTTTGAGTAACTTTTCAAACAACCGGGTTTTCACGATTTCGAATTGACGGTGTTTCAAATCGGTCACAACCTTGTTCATATAACTTCCCAGAGCGCTTTCCGTCAACATCGACGTAATCGACAATACCGCCGGGGTAACCACAACATCGTGGATGCCAAGGCCACTGGTTTTAATCGCCAATGCCACCGCAACGGCGTCAGTAGTGACGCGGGTTGCCCGAAGGCTGTTCAAAATAGCGGGCTGATTTTCCAACTTCCGGTAGAGGCGGCTCGCGGCTTTTTCAATTTCGGGTAGAAAATCTATGTAGTACCGCTCGGCATCCAGCCGGAATCGATTTAAAAGATTCTCTTTATCGTGACGCAGTTGCGCGCCGATTTGGGTCCACCAGGTGTCCTGGCCTGGAGTCTCCTCGATTTTTTTCAGCAGCTTTTCTGAAAGCTGAATCAATAAATGTTCGCTAATCCCCTCAAGAATCTTAACTTCCTGCGTATATTTGGACCCTTGAGATTCGGATTTGGCGATGGTTTTGACCAATTTCAGGGTTTGCCGGAGAGGCCATGTCACCACTCGCCGTACCTGAACGAATGCGGAAGCCAAGGCGGGTATTTCCAAAAGACTCAACAATTCGAGAAGCGCCCGATGAAAAGTCTCATTTTGCCGCGGATGGTCGAGATAATCACGCTTATACATGACTAAAGCATTCGCGATAGCTTCATCGATAGCCTCCCGCCACTCATCCAGGTCATTATGTTCGCACTTGACCGGTTCCACCCATCCGGTCCACTGGTCCCGAAGCATTTGCCGTACACGCATGGGATATTGTTTACGATTGATTTGAGCGGTTACCTTGTTGATTAACCGTACCAAAGGAAACAGCTCCCGATCCGGATTTTCGCTTAAATCATCGGAATCGCGGTAACAGAGCGTATGAATCGGGGGCGCGGGATCGTTTCTAAGGTTTTTCCATTTTTCCAGGAATGATTCGATCAGAACAGGCGCGGAATTTTCGGGCGTCTTATTGATACAAACCACCATGGGATTTGCAATCGGTTCCAGCAATGCCACCATATCCCAAACCGATTGATCCGCATATTTATCTTTGCTGACAACCAGCACGATCGCATCGGCCAACGCAGCGCTTCGAAGTACACCATTAATATAGCCTTCGGCATCGACCGAATCGAAATCTGGAGTATCCCAAACGACACAAGGAATCAAGGGATTGTGGTTGGTTTTTTGGGCTTGGTCCAAGGCAAAGGATTTGTCCCGGTCTAACCCGGCGGCATTGGAACAATGGCTTTGAAGGGACGAAAAATAATCGTCCAGATCCCGCATTTCGGCATATTCAACGCCATGACAAATACCCTGAGGTTGGACGGTAAAACCCGCCAAAGGACTGACGCCCGCTAATTCTTGCCGGGTAATAAGATTAACCAAGGTGCTTTTACCCGCTTGCGTCGGCCCTAAAACGACGACCTGTATCGGATAATCAGGATTACACCGGATCAATTCGCTTTTTTTAAGGCACGCTTCGGCGAAAATCAGACCACGCACCGAATTTTCATACCCGATTCTGTATGCGCTAAATTCCACGATGTGGTTTAATACAAACTGGTAACGCGTTCTAAGCAGGCGGATAAAATCCAGCATATAGGTGTGGGGAAGTCGTCTAAAATCGGACGTCGAGTCTAAACCAAAGTAGACCCATTATATCTGGTAAGAAAAACGTATGAAAAAAATTCTGATTTGTGTGTTACTGACAACAATTTCATTCACCCTCGGTTGCGATAAAACTTCTGGCTCAATTAATGGAAAGAGCTTTAACGCCGCTTTACGTTCGGTGAATAGAATCAAACCCTATCTTCCCGCCGATAAACAATTGGAATTCCAAAGCGGGTTCTGGTCTTTGAAACAATGGGCCGAGAACGACGAGAAGTTTTTGGAATGGGTCCACCGAAAAGACGCCACCGAAATTATCGCCCTGGCAAAACAACAATTTGAAGTTCAAAAAACCGCGAACAATCCGGATCTTGCCAAATATGCGTCGTGGGAGGGGATGATCGAGCAGTTAGAGGTGGAAAGAAAACTTCAAATCGAGAATAAGCGAATTCGGAAACCGTAAACGGATACTAAATCTTCAAACATAAAAAAGCCGGGACGAACCCGAAGGTTTGTCCCGGCTTGGGAAGTCTTTGCGGTCCGGGTGTTGCCCGGTGCGTCAGCTAATGGAAGGTTGATGTTAAGCCGCGGTGGCCATCATGCCTTTGTTCCGGCGCTTAGCGGCTGTTATTCCAAACATTCCGGTCAACAGGAGGAGTAAGGATGTGGGCTCGGGTACTGTTGCGTCCCAGGTGCCGGCTACGCCACCATTCGTAGCAACTGAATCGGGAATACCGGTCAAAAGGTTAAGGCCAACAATTACGAAGTCTCCCGAAGTTCCTACAGGAAGAGCAGGTAGAGTTGCGATTACCGCAGCAGGTAGGGTCGAAATGAATAGGTCCACGGCTGGTTTGATCTGCGCCGTAATATTAAGACTCACAAAAACATTGGCGGTAGTAGCAGTCAATAGTTGTACGAAGACTCCGGACCATCCTGTTATGGTAACCTTATCTGTACCCACGATTAAGCTATGCCCAGCAGATAAAGGTCCAAATACTAAAGTTACTCCATCAACCACAATCGTTGTCGTCCGCCCTGGACCTTCAAAGTCAGTGACCGCTTCTGCCTGTAACGCGTTTGGATGATCAACTTTTATGTTAAATAATGCAAGATTAAACTGCCCAAATCCTAGAGTGGGTAAAGTATGCACCAGCGGAGCAGCTGGAATGTAAGTAGCTACCAACCCGGCCTGCGCATTACCCGCAAACATCGCGATCATGCACAAACAAGCTAATTTATAAGTCAGTTTGGATGGAACTAAGTTTTGAATAAAGTTTTTCATTTTAAATACTCTTAGCGATTAATTATAATTAGGTGCCAATTGGCCGATATAGCAAGAGCCAAATGGCTAGTGCTACAGTGACAAAAGCAATCGGTGTGCCAAATCCTGGGAAGACACGGTTTGCTTGGGTTTTAGCGATAAAGTGGCGAAAATCGGCGAGGAAATTGTAAATATTACCAACACTATTCTCATCCAAACCAGCCTATAACAATCAACATTTCTGTAGATTTCACCAAAAATTCAAGTAGTTATTGTAAATGGTCTATTCGTCGCCCGGATATGGGGACAAATACCCGGTGTAAAATTTTCCGATAACACGGCCAAAAGGATTCTGAACGATCAGCCAATTAAAGTTCAGAGGTTTGTACGAATCTATTGCACGCGGTTTCCATAGGCCTTAGCCCATCCGCAGGTTACAATTAAATTGAAGTATAGTTCAACGATTCGTGATGCCTGAGGGGATCACTAACGAAAGGAGAGCATCGGCTATAAGATGGATAATGACTTAGGTGTGGGTGAAGAAACTGGGGATGCCTCAAATGGGGTTTTAGCTCAGGGATATTTTAGGCCAAGCGAGTGGAATAGTTTCTCGGGATAGGAAAACGCTTCCAGGAAATAATCCGCGCTTCCCGCCCCATTTAATCGTTTAACATCGCGGCCCCGGGTAAAAAATACCGTGGTCGCGCCGGCCCGTTGTCCCGCCTCGATATCAAAATGGAAATCACCAATGACGGCGACGCGATTCGGATCGATCCCCCACAGATGACATATATGTTGAATCGCCCAAGGATCCGGCTTCGCCGGGCCATCTTCGCGAGTCATCACGATATCGAATCGCAACGAACAGCGGGCGAACATCACTTCCACCATCGAACGGCTGTTTCGAGTCACCACGGCCCGAAGCATTTTTTGGCTATCCAGAATCCTAAGGAAATCATGAACCCCCGCAATAATCGTTGACTTGGCGGCGCCGTTAAGCTCATGGCGTTTCAAAATTTCCGAACACCGGGCAGCCTCGATTTCGTCCATTCGTTCGAGGGACTCCAGTATGGGCTTACCCATCGGCAGTCCCATTTCCCGCCTCATGGCGTCAAAATCAAGATGAGAATCGACCAAAGTGCCGTCCAGGTCGAAAATAACGCCTAACAATGGGTCGTTCACGGTTATCCTAAGAATTTTCAACATCGTGCCGGGAAAGCGTTTCGACCTTCTTCTCCAAAACCTTTAGACGCTTCCAAACCTCGCCCAACCGCTGAAAGACCGCGATATTTTTCAAGTATTGTTTGAAGGGCTGGGGCGGCGTGGCGGCATAAACACCGGACTTTTTTATCGTGTTGATCACCCCGGCGCGATGCAACAAAACGGTATCGGCGGGTACGCTGACATGATCAAGCACACCCGTCTGTCCCGACGCGATAACCCGTTTCCCGAATCGGCTCGAACCGGCAATTCCGGTTTGCGCGACAAGAATACAATCTTCTTCCAAAACGACATTGTGGGCGATGTGACAAAGCGCATCGATTATGCACCCGGCATGAATGCGGGTTTCATCGTAGGTTGCCCGGTCAATGGTGCAATTGGCCCCGATCACCACCCGGTCTTCAATAACAACGATTCCGGTTTGCGGAATGCGGTGATGACTCCGTGCCGCGTCCTGGGCGAAACCCTGGCCTTCAGAGCCAATGATGCAACCCGATTTTAAAATCACTTGATCGCCAATCCGGCAATCGTAACCCACCACGCAACTCGGATGAATCACACTTCCATTGCCAACCGATACCCCTGACTCTAAAACCGAATTAGCCATGATCGCGGTTTTATTACCGACCGTAACCCTTGCTCCCACGATAACCCCGGGGCCAATTAAGACATCCGCCGCAAGTGTAGCGCTTTCGTGAACAACCGAGCTCGAATGGACCCGTGGCCATTCGGTGCGGAATAAATCGCGATCGGCGTAGCGTTGTTTGATATAAGCATTGGCTAACCTCACGTTCGGCGCGATCAATATCGCGATATCGCCGATCCGCTCGACTTTTTCGACGAGATCTTCGCTGGTCACGACGATACCTGGATGACCCTTACGAATATAGTCAAGGTATTTTATCTTCTCAAAAAAAACCAGATCATTTGGGCCACAACCTTCCACGGGCCGGATATTTTGGACACTTCGATTCGGCCCTTTGTGAGCAATAATCAACCCGTCTGCTTTAAATTCAGAAAATATTCGGAAACTTTCAAGACCGGTGGTCAAATCGACACCTCTTTGGATCGCTATCTAAGACGAATTGTATATTCATATAGATTCATTTCGACATCTGAAATAGAAACAAATTGTAACGAGCTAATTTCTGAGAGACAAGGCGGGAGAATCAATTCGAGTACCCCATTCGTAAATACAAAGATCAGTGATGCTTGCGCGGCAAGCGGAAATAAGAAACCGCATTTTGAAGTTGGTGGATTTTCTGAAATAATAGCCGGTATAGTCTCAATTTCGGCCCCGTCCGCGCAAAGTATTTTTTTATGGTTGTAAAAACCGAATCGCCATTCGAATCGCCCGATGCAACACGCATAGTGCGAATAAATGAGCCATTCCCGATGTTTCGCGGCGGGTCGCTTCCGAGTGTGGAAATCGCCTACGAGTGCTGGGGGAGATTATCGGCGAATAAAGATAACGCGATCCTCATTTTCACCGGTTTATCACCGAGCGCCCATGCCGCATCGTCCCCGGATGACCCACGTGAAGGATGGTGGGAATACATGGTGGGTCCGGGCAAACCGATTGATACCCAACGGTATTTCGTGCTTTGCGTAAATTCATTGGGAAGTTGTTTTGGCTCCACCGGGCCTGCCTCGAACAATCCCGATACAGGCAGGCCTTATCGCCTCGATTTTCCCGAATTGACGGTCGAAGACATCGCAACGGCTGGGCGGGAAGTTTTCCATTCGCTGGGGATCGAGAAACTTGATGCTGTGATTGGCGCATCGTTGGGCGGTCTTAGTGGGTTGGCGTTAGCCGCCATGTATCCCGGCGAAGTTCGAAGGCTGATTTGTATTTCAGCCGCGGCCCATGCCACACCCTTTGCAATCGCCATTCGTTCGCTGCAACGGGAAATTATCCGTACCGATCCGAAATGGATGAATGGCAATTATCAATTTAATGACATGCCGAAACAAGGGATGCGGCTCGCCCGTAAACTTGGATTGATTTCGTACCGGTCTTCGGAAGAATTTTTAGATCGCTTCGGGCGTAAGCGGATGTTTAAAACACAACCCATCGATCCTCCGTTTTCCGCGGAATTCGATATCGAAACCTACTTGGAATACAACGCCAATAACTTTATCGACCAGTTCGATACCAACTGTTATCTTTATTTATCGCGCGCAATCGATTGGTTTGATATCGCCACCCATGGCGGTACCGTCGAAGCGGGTCTAGCCAAAATCCGAACCTATTCCAACCTCATTATCGGTGTAGGAACAGATTCGTTGTTTCCTGTTTTCCAACAACGGGAACTCTCCGATATCCTTAAAAGTAATGGCCTTGACACAACCTTTTCCGAACTGGCCAGCAACCAAGGCCACGATGCATTTTTGGTGGACGAAAATCGATTTTCGCCTGTGGTGCGAGATTTTCTAGGAGGGCCGTGAACGGCTAAAAAGCATCATAGCCCATCGTCCGCAACCACTTGATTGCGCCCATTTTCTTTAGCTAGGTGAAGCGCGGACTCCGCTCGGTGCAAAAAACTGTCCATATCGTCTTCATGACGCAGCTTCGATATTCCGATTGATACCGTTACCTGGCCGATGGGTTTACCGTTATCCTTTCGCTGCAATCGGCTTTTTGATAATGCGTCGCATATACGCTCGGCGACCTGATTTACCCGGGTTATTGTTGTATCCAGCAATAACATCGCCATTTTATCGCCGCCATACCGGGCCGCGGCATCATTTTTTATAACGAATTGTTTCAACAGGGTAGCGGTATATCGTAATACTTTATCGCCGATTAAGTGACCATGAGCATCGTTAATGCGTTTGAAGCGGTCCAGGTCAATTAAGACAAAATAAGTTTCCGCGGGTTTGTGGGTTTTTGTTTGGAAAATACCATGGACAATTTGGTCAAAAGCCCGACGATTGAGCATGCCGGTTAAAGCATCCGTATCCGCTGCTTCCTTCATGGTGTCCAACTCACCGCGTAACCGTTGTACTTCGTCATTGGTTTCGGTCAGTTTTAGCTGAAGATTCTGACTCAAATCCGCAAGCTGCTTGGTTTCGTTCATGATTGCATAGACCACCGATCTGACGTCTTCGGCAGTCTTTGTATTTGTTAGTTTATTGGTTTCATCGGTAAAATGGTTATTGCAAGTGGACGCTTTTTCCGAAGTTGACTTTATCTCCAGCAGTGTTTTATCGACAAGGTTTTTTAGATTCGAACCCACTTTTTCGAACTTTTCCGGCGATCCACTGAGCACATGGTCCGAGTAGAGCTTTTGGCAGAAATTCTGTGTAATAGCGTCTTTCACCGAAATCTTTTTATCCAGCAATACGTTTAATTCTTTATTATTACCCGATACGTATTCATACCAGATCGCATAGTTGGTAGGATTAACCGGTGCTCCGTGTTGGGACATCAAAGGCAATGCCATGCGGAGAAATTCCGCTGCTTTGTCGGTGTCTTCCGGGTAGTCGGGTACTAGGGATAACGGAGTTTTCATTTTATCCTGGATTTGTCGAATTGTTTCAATTGAGATGGGATGTGGACAACTCTAAATCTAGACTAAATTCAAGAAAAATGATGCGCCGAACGATTGGGGAATTTTATAGAGATATCGACCGGTCTCTTCGAAAAGACCAGCGCACTTTCGTGCGGCGATTGAGAAGGATCGAGAAGAATTATGAAAGTGGTCATGACATTTCAATGCATCTCACCGAACTCGCGAAACAAATCGAAAGTTCCATAGCGTTTAAAGCACACCGCATCAGCCGTACGCCCAATATCATATTCCCGGATCTCCCGGTCGTTGAAAAACGGGAGGACATCGCGCAGGCAATACTTGAACACCAAGTCGTCATTATTTGCGGTGAAACCGGCTCGGGCAAGACCACTCAGCTTCCAAAAATATGCCTTTCCCTAGGCCGGGGAAGTGATGGATTTATAGGCCATACTCAGCCAAGAAGGATTGCGGCCCGAAGCGTCGCCGCTAGAATAGCCCAAGAACTCGGTGAGAAGACCGGCCAAATGGTGAGCTACAAAATCCGCTTCCAAGACAATACCAAGCCCGAATCCCGGATCAAATTGATGACCGACGGCATTTTGTTAGCTGAAACTCAATCTGACCGCTACTTGGATCAATACGATACGCTAATTATCGATGAGGCCCACGAGCGGAGTTTGAACATTGATTTCATGCTCGGTTATTTGAAATGGTTGTTGCCGAAACGAACGGATTTGAAAGTCATTATTACCTCGGCGACTTTCGACGCTGAAAAATTCTCCAAACACTTTGGCGATGCTTTTATCGTCAAAGTCGAAGGGCGGAATTTTCCGGTTGAAGTTCGCTATCGCGCTTTGAAAACCGAAGAGGCATCCGAAAAAGAGTTTCACCGAACGATTCTGGACGCAGTAGACGAACTGGGTAGCGAAGCCCCAGGGGACATTCTGGTTTTTTTGAGCGGCGAACGGGAAATCCGCGAAACCGCCGAAATACTCAGAAAACATTATCTCGAACAATTTGAAATTTTAGCCCTGTATTCACGGCTTAGCGTCGCTGAACAGAACCGGATCTTTCACGCCCACAAAAAACCACGAATCGTTTTGGCCACTAATGTTGCTGAAACCTCGCTCACGGTCCCCGGTATTCGCTATGTCATCGATATAGGAACCGCCCGCATCAGCCGCTACAGTCCCCGTAGCAAACTTCAGCGATTACCGATCGAATGCATCTCGAAAGCAAGCGCCAGGCAAAGAGCGGGGCGCTGTGGACGCCTCGGCCCCGGGATTTGTATCCGGCTTTATTCGGTTGACGACTTCGAATCCCGGCCCGAATATACCGATCCCGAGATTCTCCGAACCAATCTTGCGGCGGTTATCCTCACTATGAAAGCATTAGGATTAAACGATATCCAAAGCTTTCCCTTTGTCGACCCACCGGATAACCGGATGATTCGCGATGGAATTAAATTATTACAAGAACTTAAGGCCATTGATTTAAGCGGTGAATTGACCGCTCTCGGTCGAAAGATTTCCCGCTTTCCCATCGATCCCCGCCTCGGATGCATGGTGCTCGCTGCTGAAAAAGAAAATTGCGTGTCCGAGGTCGTCGTTATCGTATCGGCATTGAGTATACAAGATCCCAGGGAACGGCCAGCCGAATTTACCCGGAAGGCCGATGAATGTCACGCGCGATTCCAAGCCGATCATTCAGATTTTCTCGGTTTTCTTAAGCTTTGGACGGATTTCCAGGAGAAAAACCTCAGTCTATCCCAAAACAAGATGCGTAGATATTGCCGGCAACACTTCCTTTCGTACCGGCGAATGCGTGAATGGCAGGATATTTATAAGCAGCTCATGGCGTTGGTCGAAGGCGAATTGCGGATGAAGGCGAATCAGGTTCCCGCCGAATACGATGAGATACACCGCGCTCTGCTATCGGGTCTTCTCGATAATATCGGTTTTAAACATGAATCTTTCGAGTATTTAGGCCCGAGAAATCAAAAATTTTTTATCCATCCATCGTCCGGCCAGTTTCTGGGAAAACCAAAATGGGTAATGTGCTCGGAACAAGTTGAGACCACCAAGGTTTTCGCCCGAAATATCGCCAAAATCGAACCCACGTGGATCGAAACCATGGGCGCCCATTTAGTCAAACGAAACTATTACGAACCTCATTGGGAAAGAAAGGTAGCCAGGGTAGCTGTTTACGAGCATGTCACGCTGTATGGATTGACAATATCGAAAGGTCGAAAAGTTCCCTATGAAAAGGTGGATTCCGCGGGCGCTCGGGAAATATTTATCCGCTCGGCATTGGTCAATCAAGATTACCAGACAACTGCGGTTTTCTTCAAACAAAATCAAGCCTTGCTTGATTCCAAAAATTATCTTCACCATAAAGGCCGAAGAGCAGACCTTATGGTCGATGAAGAGCTGATTTTTCGATTTTACGACGAACGCATTCCGCAGCCGATCGTCAACGGAGCCGGTTTTGAAAAATGGCTGAAGAAACAGATACGAACGGACCCCAATATTCTGACCTTAAGCGATGGGTTTTTTGGCTCCAGCCACGATTGTGAACTCAATAAGGGGGAATTTCCAGACCACTTTGAACTTGGATCGATCAAATCGAAATTGGAATATCGTTTCGAGCCTGGTCACGAAGAAGACGGCGTTACCGTAGTCGTCCCCGTCCATCAGCTTAATCAGCTTGAACCTTCCGTTTTTGAATGGATTGTGCCGGGATTGTTGAGAGAAAAAATCATCGCCTTGATCAAGGCGCTACCCAAATCAATTCGTCGGAAGCTTGTGCCGGCTGCTCACTATGCCAATCGCTGCATGGAGGAACTGGATCGGGCAAGACCTTCGCTCCACGAATCCCTGGCTTTGAGTTTATCGAAAATGAGCGGAACGGTATTCGATAAAAGTATCTGGACAGATGTAAAGTTGGATAATTACCTTGAAGTAAATTATAAAGTAATCGATAAGCATGGAGTTGATATTGAAAGTAGCCGGGATCTATTAAGGCTAAAACAAAAATATCAAAGTCGATCCGCCGATGGATTTCGGCGGTTGGCGGAGAAAAACACCGAATCGCGGAGTGGTTTCACGACATGGGATATGGGTGATTTGCCCGAGCGAATTGAAATTAAAAACGGTGGTCATTCGTTTTTCGGCTATCCCGCTGTTATCGATGAGGGAGATAGCGTTGGGATCAGAAAATTCGAGACGGAAATCGAGGCTAAGATTCATCACCGCCAAGGGTTAATCCGGCTAGTCCAGATCAGTCTTTCTCAGGATATCAAGTATTTAAGAAAGAATCTTATAGTTCAGTCAATTTCTAAAATAAACTATGGGCGATTAAAAGCGCATCCATTTTTGTACCAAAATCAAAAATCTCAGGCCCTTGAAGATGCTTTAGTGACCGTTGTTTTAGCGGCGGTTTTTATCGATGGGCAATCCGATATTCGATCCGGGGATGCCTTTAGAAAAAGACTAAAAGACTTTCAGCCCAAGTTAATGACAACCGCTAATAAAGCATGTGAATTGTTGAATGATATCTTGACGAACTATTTCATTATCAACAAGAAACTGAATACCGCGCTACCGAAATATTTAATCGACGATATAACTGAGCAGCTTGAGGTTCTAATCTATCAGGGGTTTTTAATCCATACGCCCATTAGCGTTTTGAAGGAGTTTCCACGTTATTTGCGTGCAATATTATTCCGGTTGGAGAAAGGATCCCAAGATATACGGCGCGATGAATCTAAGTTGATGGAATTATCGACGTTCTGGAAGAATTATTGGGAGCATGCAAAGTTAAAAACCGAAATTAACGCTATTGGTCCGGAAAACGACCCTTTTCGATGGAATTTGGAAGAATTCCGCGTGTCGCTATTTGCTCAGCAACTGAAAACCGCGTACCCAATCTCCGTGAAACGCTTGGAAAAAGCCTGGCAAAAAAGAGCGCTACTATGAATATATCAAAACCCTATTCGCCAGCATGCGAGCGAAATCGCGAGCCGATATTAGCGGTCATGCAAGAGGTCTTCCAAGACACAACCCATGTTCTGGAGATTGGCAGCGGCACCGGCCAACATGCGGTTTACTTTGGACATGCGATGCCGTGGCTGATCTGGCAACCTAGCGATCTTTCGGTGCACCACCAGAGCATTTCAGCTTGGCTCGAGGACACCGAACTCACGAATGTGAAGCCCCCTTTAACATTGGATGTGAATCAACCGAATTGGCCAATTACCGAGGCAGGTAGCGTTTTTAGTGCTAATACGGTCCACATTATCGCCTGGGAAGCAGTCGGCAATCTTTTTGACGGAGTTGGCAAAATTCTGGAAAACGACGACTTTTTTTTATTGTACGGGCCTTTTAATTATCAGGGAAACTATACTAGTCAAAGCAATGCGGAATTCGATATTTGGCTTAAACAGCGCGATCCACTTAGCGGTATCCGCGATTTTGAAGCGATTTGCGATTTAGCGAAACAAAACAGTTTGCAATTGAAAAGTGATTTCCGGATGCCAGCGAACAATCGGTTGTTGGTTTTCAAAATGAAGATATGATTCTAAGAAAATTTTATTTTTTGCTGACGATCCTCATTGGACTTCTAATACCCTTTGTCACCCAAGCTGATGTTTATAAATTCGTCGACAAAAACGGTGACGTTTATTTTACCGATAAGCCTAAAAGCACTAGATACAAGCTGATTATTCGAACCAAACGAAAATCAAAGAGTTTGCGATCAATGTTGGCCAATCAGAAAAAATTTGCCCCGCTCATTCAGGCCGCCGCTAAAAAGCACGAATTGGATCCGGAACTATTGAACGCGGTTATCCGCGTCGAATCCGCGTTTAACCCAAACGCCGTATCGAAAAAAGGAGCGGTTGGGTTGATGCAATTAATGCCGAAAACCGCGGAGCGATACGGCGTGGAAGATCGACGCAATCCAAGCGAAAACATCAACGGCGGAGCCAATTATTTAAGTATGTTGATGGGAATGTTTAAGTCCGACGTTCGACTGGCGGTCGCAGCTTATAACGCAGGGGAGAATGCGGTGAAAAAATATGGAAATCAAATTCCACCGTACCGGGAAACACGGGATTATGTTACACGGGTTATGGGGTTGTATAGTCCTTAGCCCAGATTATATTCGTGGATTAAGAACCCTCACAACGGCGTCAATCCATGACCGAGTTTCTTCAAAGGTCACCTAATTAACGCTTTTCTTAAACGTGATTTCCTGTAACACAGGGTCAATCGTGAAGCGGAAACGGCCCAAAACATTCATACCCAAAAGCTTGTTTTCGCCGAGCAGATCATCTTCTACAAAGGCAACGCCAACATCGCGAATAATTTCATTACCGATCTCTATCGCTTCAAGCCGTCCATTTTTCGCTTCAACAATGCCGTTGGCGGTTTGGAGTTTAATGTTTTTCAGTTTTTCAGCATCGTATCCCAACGATTCCATCATCGAAAAGGGGAGGACGATGCGTTCCGCTCCGGTATCGACCAAGAAATCGATGTTGAGCCATTCGTCGCTAATACCTTTTATGGATGCGCTTAAGATATGTTGCTGACCCCGTTTTTGAGTGCTGACGACGATTTGTTTCGGGCCAATGGATTTTTCATCGAGAATAATCAGTCGTTCTAACTTGCCATGATCGTTGCGCACCATCACGTAGTTAAATTCTGAGAGTAATTGTTGGATTTGTGACTCCGCACCCCCGCTTACCCGCTTGAAATCGTATAAATCGGTTTTTTCGATACCTTGAATTGCAAAGTCTTGATCCTCGGCCAATTCGAGAAGTTGATAGGCCAGATTCTCCGGACTTTCCGAACCATCGTCCAAAGCCAAAAGCACGTTGGAGACTAGAAAAATAAGAATCATGATCGAAAATTTACCGGTATTCATCGGTACAGATACCCATGTTACATAGACGACATGATTTTATGATAGACCTTCTGGAAAACTTTATGAAAATAAGAAACCCTCGTCGAAACGAGGGTTTTCGTATAAAACAGGGCCTTAACTCAACTGTTTCCCAAATGGGCGTGCGCTAATTATTCAACTCTTTATGCGAAACATCCCATTCAATGCCCTTAAGCATAAAATTCCAATAAAGAAATGGAAAGAAGTATTTCTTCATCAACCAATAGCCGTAACGTTCCTTAGTAGGATCCAGTGGGAATGATGGCGTAACTTTTCCACCGTAACAAAATTCCGCCAACATCACGGTGTTATGGCTGGTAACAAGGGGGCAGGCGCCATAACCATCGTATTTTTGCGGAAGGGTTTCGCCATTGATCAGCGCCAGCAGATTCTTCGCCACAATGGGGGCTTGCAGGCGTGCCGCCGCCGCTGTTTTGGCGTTGGGAGTAGAAGTCGCATCACCCAGACCAAAGACATTTTCAAAGCGTCCGTGCCGTAGCGTTGCTTGGTCGACTTCGACCCATCCCCCTCCATCACTAAGCGGGCTGGATTTAATGAAATCCGGTGCGCTCTGAGGCGGCGTTACGTGGATCATATCGAAAGGTTTGGTCTCCCGTTTTTTATTCCCATCCTCATCTTCCATTTCGAATACAGCTTGTTTTGCATCCCCGTCGATTGCCACCAAAGTACTTTTATAATCGACTTTGATACCATAGCGATCAACGGTTTTGCTTAAGGCGGCCGCAAACAGAGGTACGCCAAACATTGCGGGAATACTGGTGTTGAAGTTGATGTCGGCGGCTACACTATTGCGTTGAAAATGGTTGGCCGCCATGTACATGATTTTCTGCGGTGCACCAGCACACTTAATAGGCATCGGCGGTTGGGTGAATATTGCGTTGCGGCCTTTAAAGTTTTGGATGCATTCCCATGTGTAGGTTGCATATTCCGGAAGATAATTGCTGCAAACACCGTTTTTCCCTATGGTATCCTCAAGACCTTCGACTTTATTCCAGTCGAGTTGTATACCCGGACAAACGACTAAGTACTCGTAGCTGATTGCTGTTCCGGCGGTAGTTTTAAGCGTATTACTATCGGGGTCAAAACTCTCCACGGCTTCTTGAATCCATTGGGCACCAGCTGGGATACAACGGGATTCATCGCGCTTGGTATCGTCGATATTATAAGCGCCACCCCCAACTAAGGTGAACGCCGGTTGATAATAATGGGTGTCGGAAGGATCGACGATGGCAATGTCAAGCGATTTATTTTTTCGCAAAAGTGTTGCCGCCACCGCGATACCCGCGGAACCACCGCCAACTACCACAATTTGATGTTTCATAGGTCCTCCTATTTTAATGTTAGTTATTTCGGCGCTGTGATTAACAGGCCCGACTAACCGATTTATGATCGATTACCCTTGTTGTATGCGAGGGTTCCAGTTCTTCTGGATAACTCTGAAATTTGTTTTATTTCAAATTCTATTACGCCATCGCAACTGTAACCTAAAAAGCGGGGGGCTACAATGGTAACCGTCCAGGGGTGGGTTAAACGTATTTAACCCTAAACTAACGTAGATAAAACGGGGACGGCTATGCCGTTTTCTAATGTCGTGAATCCACGATCGTGTGGTTATTTCAGGTATGTGAAGGCTGGGATGGTTGTCGTGAGTTAATTTGAATAGGCCATGGTATTCCCCATGTGTTTTGCCAGTCTATAACCCTTGTCTTTAAGCATGGCCTCACATTTTCGACGATCCGTTTTATCGATGTATTGGTGTTCATAGACGATGATTTTAGGACGAATGCGGTCGAATTCGATCTGACGAATTATGGCATAATCATGGCCTTCGGTGTCGATTAGCAAAAGATCAATGCGGTTAATGCTATGTTTTTTCAGCAGGGTGTTCAAGGTTATACAATCTACTTGCTCTTTCACCAAGTAATCCGCGATGTTGGGTATTGCCCATTTATGGGTCAGCAACACATCGAGATGAAAGGTTCCCAGTCCATTACACCACATTGGAAGAAAATCCAGCCCCTCTTTGACTCTGTAAAACTCTCTGACTTCTTGCTTGTCCGAAATCGCGGAATTTTCGAAAATTAAACCCGAATTTCCGGCATAGTTTTGTTTTAATTGGTCGAAGTAACAGCGAATCGGCTCGACTAAAACACCCTGCCACCGGTATTGCCCAACGAAGCTATGGATAGGGTCGTAGATGACACCGTCGTTCGCGCCAATTTGAACGAAAAAAAAGTTTCCGGGTTCATTGGCCATGTAGTATTCAATTGTTTTATCCAGTTTACGCCATTTAATTAGTCGACACACCGCGTCGAATAATTTGACCAAATATAAACGAATCAAAAATGTTTTTCTTAATGTTGGTTTCATGATTGGGTAGCTAAAATTTAAAGAATCATAGAATTCTATCGGCGGTGTAAAATTGGTAGACTTAACGCAAATGATACGTTTTTTAACAACAGCGATAAACAACACGAAGGATTGGCCCACAAATAAACTATGATTAAATCTATTCGAAACCAAACTATTGCAATGGCCGGTGTCTCGCAGGCCGTTTATTTGGTGCAACAACTTGCAAAACGTGGGACCTCCGAAAATTCGGTTATGGAATCGAGTATTTCTAGTATATTGAAAATCGACGCTGATAATGTCGACGATGTTTACGGTGGCGCCGTCGGCGTTGCAACGGGTCTTCGGCAACTGACTCGTCAATTAACCAGTAGTCATACCATGGACCCTGAACAGGCGCGTTATGCCGCGGTTTTAGTGTTCCTGGAAAAAAAGCTGATGCAAAACCACAATATGCTTAATCAAATTCGGGCCGGCGTAGAAAAAGCGGCTGCGATCGCGGAAAATCGATCGATCCTTGACGACGCCGTGATCGGTGCAATTGCCGAAACCTATCAGCGGACTATCAGTGAATTAAGTCCGAGAATCATGGTCAATGGCGAACAAATTCATTTGACTAATCTGGAAAACGCGAACAAAATCCGCGCTTTGCTTTTAGCGGGAATTCGCTCGGTAGTGTTATGGAAACAGTGTGGCGGCAGCCGTTTCAAATTCTTTTTTACACGGGGAAAAATTTTGGCTGAGGCCCAACAACTTCTTAAGGAAAGCTCCAATAAATAGGATATCGATGCCGGAGCTTCCTGAAGTCGAAACCACAAAAAATGGTATCAAACCACATATCGTTGGCCACGCGATAGAGGATGTCATAATCCGGCAGCGTTTTCTTCGCTGGCCGATTCCTGAAGATTTACCATTCATAGTCAAGGGACAAAGAATCGAAGCAGTCTCCAGAAGGGGAAAATATATACTGGTTAAAATGCAACGGGGGACGTTGATTATGCATTTGGGAATGTCCGGTAGCCTGCGTATTGTTAATGGAAATTCATGCCTTGGAAAACATGATCACGTGGATATCATGTTTTCGAATAAGCTCTGCTTACGCTACCGAGATCCGCGCCGGTTCGGCGCATTGCTGTGGACCGAAAATGAACCTTTTCAACATAGGTTACTACGGTCTCTGGGCCCAGAACCTTTTGATCAAAGTTTTGATGGAGATTACCTTTATCAACAGTCAAAAAACCGTTGTATTCCGGTTAAATCATTGATAATGGACAGTCATGTTGTGGCGGGTGTCGGCAATATCTATGCCAACGAGGCTTTGTTCGGAGCCGCAATCCACCCCAAGCGCCGGGCTGGCCGTATTTCGAAGCGTCGATATCAAACGCTAAGCGAGAGTATTCGTTACGTATTGCATAAAGCGATCGGTGAAGGAGGAACCACTCTTAGAGATTTCGTTAACGAAGACGGTAATCCAGGCTATTTTCAACAATTACTTCAGGTATACGGACGTAGCGGTGATCAATGCGGACGCTGTCAAACGGTTATTCGTGAGCAACGGTTGAATCAACGTTCGACGTTTTTTTGTCCGAAATGTCAGCGTTAAGTAATTGTGAGGTACTAGGAGGCTGTCTGTTGAGTTATCTCACTAGCCCAAACTATGGCGTCCAAATACGCTTTAAACGCAGTACCGGCTTCGATCAGCAAGTTGGGGGAATGCTTAAATTGCCCCTGTTCCAAGTCCAGCGTTGATTGTAATATTTCTCCAATTATACCGGTTTTTTCCAACAGGGCGTGATCGATCTCCGGAATAAGATTCAAGCGTTCCAGGATTTTTTCCATTGGAATGTCCATAATGGCATCTAATACCGAAAAAAGACCAGCAATGTAAAATGACTCGTAATTTTTTTGTTTTGTTTCCCTGGCCAAGAGCTCACAGGTACGTGCCCGGACCAACGAAGTGACCAGTAATCCTTTCGGTTTGTAATCCGTACTGTTAATAATCAAAACCGATGCCCAGTTTTTGATTCGCTGAAATCCAAAAAAAATAACGGCTCTTTGAATAGATTCAACCCTTTTTGGGAGGCCGAAAAACGCGGAATTGATTAAACGCAACAATTTATAACTCAGTGTAACATCTTGACCAACAAGCTTTTCCACCTCGGAGATTGGGATATCCGGGTCCTGTAAACGTGCGATTAGATTAAGAGCAGCCATCCGATTGGCGGGAATTTGGAGGTTAGACATGAGTTTAGGTTTTTCAAAATAGGGGCCTTGGAAGAAATTGAATCCCAATTTTTTTACAAGATTGAATTGAGCCAAGGTCTCTACATTTTTTGCCAATAAACTGACCCCGTTTTTCTTTAAACCGGCAAGTTTGACTGCGCCCCCTTCATCCATGGACCCCGCGTCCATCGACCAAAAACTGGCGTATTCTGAAATACCATTGAAATACTTCGAAATTGATTGACTCTCCAGCGAAAAACGATAGCCTTGAGACGCCAGATGACGAACATTGGAACTTTGGTGCTGTTCTTGCGCCAGTTCCTCGGTAATATTCAGCACAATCCGGTCTTTGGGCCAAACTAAGACCATATCGTCGTTCAATAACTCGCCGGGCATTTTTACAAAGCCTGGATTGTGCCCGTGATTTGATCCAAACTGACATTTTTCGCCGCGAGAATAAGAAGATTGCCGAGTGTACTGTCATCATCCCGGACTTGATCCTGAACTGAATTTGCACTGCAAAATCGCAAATCGTATACATACAGATCGAGCTCCCGGGTATATATAGGAACGCGTGTCACTAAGCCGTCGAACATAGAAAAATTACCTTTATTAATAGATTGATGTATTGAAATTTTATAGTTTTCATGCGAACAATATCATTAAGCTTAGCTTATGATTGTTTATCGACGGGAAAAGATTGGGACAAAAAAACCCCCGAGGATGCGGGGTCAAATAGACTTTTGTATTATAACGCGGACGTTCTTTTTGCGTCCGTGGATCGCTAAGCCAGTTGAGCTCAGCTGCGCAATAACAAATTGCGCCGACCTCCTATTCTTTAATGTTCTATAAATTCCCTTATTGCTTTTCCTTGGGGCAAATACGATGCCAAACCTCGGCCATAGTTTTTATTACAGTGGGTTGGAGTAGAATATTGTAGGTTGATACGATGTGCACCTGCGGTTGACTCAGGATATTGGTAAATATTCTGACTTTAGATGAGCCTGCGGCGGAACCTATTAGGGCGAGGTTTTGATCGGAAACGAGGGGCGAATATTCGATTTGATCGATCTCAATGGGCAAGACTACGGGTATAGCGGCGCTACATTGAGAATTTAACGATTGAAGATCGGCAAACGATAAGATATGAGATATTTGAGTTGTTTTCGGGAAACCCTAAGGGTTATTACCAACAATTAGTTCCCCCCCCTGTTGAACTTTTTTGGTTTTGGGAATCAAGATGGAAAGTTGCACAACCCGTATCGGCTACCTGAGTTCCTATCGCAGTGGCTGTAACTGTATAACCAGTTGCCGCGGTGTTCACGATACAGTTTGCACCAGAGCCGTCTAAATTCGTGGTATTTGGGACTGGGGTGATCGTAAGATCATAAAAGGTATCAGGCGTAACAGAGGGATAAGCGACCTGACAGGAATTGGTATTGAGATTATCTGAATAGGAATTATTTTCAATAAAAAATCGTTCCTGCAGATTCGCAATTTCCAGAAGTGCAATTTTTGCGGACGCTCTTTTGGATTTACGTACACTTTCGATATAAGTGGGATAGGCGATGGTGCCAAGAATGCCTATGACAAGTAGGACGATCACCAGTTCGATAAGGGTAAAACCAGAACCGCACGAACCCTTCATCGACGAATCTCGCAACGAGCAACGCGATTCAATATTCTTTTAGAGTGCGGCTAATGCTTTGTCATAATCCGGTTCGTCGGCAACTTCAGCGACCAGTTGGGTATAGGTTACCGTGTCGTTCTCATCGATTACAACGATAGCTCTAGCGGTAATGCCGGCAAGCGGACCGTCGGTGATCAGAACACCATAGTCATTCCCGAAATCCATTGAACGCATCAATGCTAAAGGCACGACATTTTTGAGGCCTTCGGCTTCGCAAAACCGCCCTTGAGCGAACGGCAAATCGGCTGAAATAATTAATACAACCGTGTTTTCGAGCTGGCTGGCTTTTTCGTTGAATTTACGCGTTGAAGTAGCGCAAGTTGGCGTATCCAGGCTGGGAACAATATTCAAAATCTTCTTCTTGCCCGCATACGTATTCAAGGTCACATCCGCCAGTTCTCCATTAACCAGTGTAAACGCGGGTGCAGGGGAGCCTACGGAGGGTAAATCACCGCAAGTATTAAAGGGTGTTCCTTTTAGAGTGATGCTGGCCATGAAAATTCTCGATTCTGAAAGAGGGTTATTGTATCGCAGTTAAGCGATTGGTTGAATCCAAAAGATTAGATCAATACCGGAGAAGTGGTTACCCCGGAGCTCACCCATGTACGTTGAAGCCTTGACTGGCCCCACGGCGACGTGTTTTGTCGAAGATTTTCACCTTAGCGTTTGTGTAACAAATATTTTCATCCGCTATTTCATTTACAACCCATGGAAATAACTGATGTTCCTGGCTCAAAACACGTTGCGCCAGTGTAACTTCCGTATCGCCAGGCTGTATCTTGAGGGCGGATTGGGCGATGATTGGTCCAGTGTCTACTTCATTGTGTACATAGTGGACCGTACAACCGTGGCGGGATTGAGTTCCATTCGATTGGCAATAAAGATCCAAGGCGCGTCGGTGAGTATCCAGCCCCCGAAACTGAGGCAATAATGACGGGTGGATATTAACTATTTTGCCTACAAATTGCTCAACGAAATCCTTTTCCAATATCTGCATGAAACCCGCAAGAACGATGAGGTCGGGTGATATTTCTTTGACTTTTTGGTAAATTGCTTTTTTATGAGCAATGAGTGAAGGTGCATCGTTACGTTCGAATGCCGTTGTCTCGATCCCGGCGGTATCCGCGATTTGCAACCCAGGGGCATTAGTGTTATTGCTTATAACCTCAACAATTTTATAGTTTTTTGCGGCAGTTATTAGGCTCCGCAGGTTAGAACCACGTCCTGAAATGAGGACAATGACTCTATCCATCTTGGCGATTTGGAATCGGCAATGGTCTAAAAGGCTGTCCGAGAATAGAAGTCGTCACGAGGCAAAGAGACTTTGAGACTATATTTAGCCGAATATTGGGTATAGTTAACAGCTAATCCGCCTGGAGCGGAACTGTCGTTAAATAGCACAATTCTTTTTGTAGAGCCTCAATCACGGACATAACTTAAAACCCAAGTAATTTTTTTCGTTCCTCAGCCCCTGGAAATGGGTCTTGCTGATCTTCAACAACAGGTAGCGTGGGCGCTTTTTCAGCATTGATATCGATCCATCTTTCCTTGTCCTCAGGGAGGTCGAAATCTTCGTAAATTGCTTCGACGGGACACAGCGGAATACAAGCACCACAATCGATGCAAACATCCGGATCAATGTAGAGCATTTCCTCGTCACCATGAAAACAGATTACCGGACAGACGGATACGCAATCGGTGAAACGGCATCGCTGGCAATTATCGGTTACGATTGTGGTCAATTTGGTTCTCCTTACGATTAGGCATTTGGAATACCCGACGAAAGCGATGCTTTCTAAAGATGGGATTTCAAGGCGACATGCGATAGTTTGTTGCTCTAAATGCAACATTCGCCGAAATTTGGCCGGTTATCACGGACACAGTACAACTGCCGAAAGATGCCGACGAATGGCCGGAAAGATAAATAGTACAGGTAAGTGTTTTATTTATGCATCAGTATTTACGGCTGAAAAAGCAATATCTCGCCTTTATTTAATGCCATTGCATCACCACACCAACGCTGGTAGTTTCCAGTCAGCCAAGCGTCGTCAATTTCAAAACCCAATTCGCGCAAATAATTCAGGTAAAAACGCAGAAAAGTGGGCTTATACGTACAGGAGTAGCTGAAGGTCGGTATCATTCGTGCCGGTTTCATCGAAATAACCGAACCCCGCTTCATACTCGCGCCGGTCCGAATACCCATCTCTCCTAATACAATAACAGTTCCTGCTACCATATTTAGGCCTGTAAAATCGCCACTATTGCCGCCGATTACAATTAAACCCCGCCTCATCGCGCCGCCAGTTTCATTTTTGCAATTACCATGGACAAAGATCTGGCCCCCCTGCATACCCTGTTCCGCGCCGCGTACCCCACTACCCACCATGTGACCTGCATTACCGTTAACCGTAATTGTCCCGCCGGTCATATCCTCTCCGGTCCAGTCTTGTACATTGCCGTTCACAATAATATGCCCGCCGCGCATACCAGCTCCAAGGTGACCACTCACATTACCTTCTATGATCATCTCGCCTCCGGCCATGTCTCTCCCAAGCAGTTTGACGAACGACAAATCTCCTTCGACTTCAAGTCTACCGTTCATTTTCCCGCTCACGGTAAAGAATTCGCCGAGAGCTTCCTTCCGATTCCCATGGTGTAGCATAAGCGCGGACACTTCAGCTTCCGATAACCCGGACAAAGAAGTTGGGCTGATGATTTCGGCTTCTAATGGAACTTCGGGTGGAGTATGTAGAGATAATTTCATAGTGGGATTCCTTAGCCGAACGGTGTGCTAAACATAATTCTTTAAGCGGGTTTTAGGATTGGGTTTTTGCACGTTTCAATTTTAAAGTAAGGGGTGCAGTCCGATATGATATTGACCTAAGTTGCCGCCGTAATTTCCCGCCGTAATCCTCGCCAGACCTTCACCTCCGGCCGCCACCGCGGCATGCATTCCCCGCCGCATCGCATCCGCAACCGAAGATTCGTCTAAACCATCTATAACGATCTCGAGTACACACGTCTCGTCATCTCTCAATTCGGTTTTCGGAGCACTTCCACGTAGTGTTGGGCAGAAAGCATCGTTCGTAGAAGCGGGTAATGCCTTATACCTAGAGCCTGGTTTGCTGCCACTACGGACAACACCCCCTGGCATCGGCAAAATTATATTAGGCACTTGCCTCATGGCTTTCGCCGCCGCTTCAGCAGCTTTTAATGTGGAGGAAAGTTCTTTTCCTAAAAACAAAAGGTTTCCACCACCGACGGCAGCTTGGGCCCCGAACGCATTATCCATAAGGAACTCCCCTTCCATGACCGGAATACGCCACATCTTCCGATCATTGAGCACTTTACTTGCTTGGTAGCCATCGCCAAAGTAACGCAGCTTTTCGCCAACCGCAATGCTTTCATCCGCGTCTTCCAGCCCGTTGTAACAAGCCGTTGTGGGACAGGTCATGACGCATTGACCGATACGTTCGACCAAGCGGTTTCCGACTCCTTTGGCGGAATTAGCGAACAAAAGTACGCTGACACCGGGTCGTTGATCGGGAGTTTCGTTCGAAGATAGCTTTTTCTCTATTCCAGCTTCGCATCTACAACCAATAACCGAAGTCGCGAACCCCGTAACCGACTGTGCTGCTGCCATTGCCCAGTAATCACTCTCCGCAGTAACGATAATCCGCGCCGCTGACATTTTAAACGCTTCAGCGAAGGTATCGGTAATTTCAGTCGATTGTATTTTCATTTTTCTTTTTTTTGGAGGTTCTTAAGAAAAAGTTTTGCCTTAATCGGTTGAAGCCGACCACGGAAAACACTCTTTGTTTTACATCAATCAGAAGGAAGATCGCGAAATTACTGAAGCGGATAAGTGGGAACCACCTCGGTTTCTACATGTGTATCGAAAACTGGGTAATTATCGAATTGAACACTGTAGTAATTATCAAAAAAAGGACGAATCTCATCCTCAATTTTCTTATCGTACTCGGGCGCCACTTGAAGAATGCGGCCTACCGGATCGGCACAGAACTCATGGTTTTTAATAAAAAGCTGTCCATCCTTAAGCACATAGCGAGCTGTCTTAAACATCTCCTCTCTGTTTTCCTGCTCATCGTAGATCGTAACATCCGCATCGGCGCCCACACCAAGATGCCCTTTGTCTTTCAAACCCAAAAGTTTTGCGGGCCCTGCCCGAGTCACAATGGCAATCTCACTGAATGAAAACTCCTTATCGAGATCCAGTAAACTGGTCTTAGCCATCGCTTTTTGATTTAGGCCCGCCGCCTCCTGTTTACGAAAGTCACGGTCCATCAGTAGCCGGATCAACTTTGGGTAGTTCATAAAAGAGCCGCCATTGGGATGATCGGTGGAAAGCACCATCCGCCAAGGGTCTTTCGCCATCAGAAAAAGCTCAAGGCCAATGGCCCACTGCAGAGCATGAGTATAAATATGTTGCTGGTATTCGAAAGGAATAATCCCGCAGCCACTCTCGCACTCAGTATCGCAGTTGATCCACTTCCGTTCTTTCACGTGGCGTAGCATCCATGATAGGGGTGCGTCTGCCGTCATACTGACGGATTCTCCAAACATAACCTGGCCGACATCGGCGCTAATATTTGGATTATCGTTGATAAAATCAGAAATTTCCTTGGCCGCTGAAATCGGGTTCTTGCCAGGTTCCCCCCCATAACTATTGAACTGGATGTGGGTGATATGGGCTTTGCGTCCTTCTGCGGTACGCATGGTCTCCAGGGTGGTTTTGTAGTTACCGCTATGGCCCAGGTTGTTGCAGTGGATATGGGCTGGATGGGGTAAACCAAGATCATTCGCCGCATCAATCAGTGCCTTAATCACTTTTCTCGGAGTGATATCAAAAGAGTGAATCTTCTGATCTATGTCGGTGATATTAGAGTTTTTATCACCCTTCCACTGCTCGTCGGCGCCGGGATTCACCAATTTGATGGTATAAGCCTTGCTTGCATTCAACCACCACGCGACCGCTTCGCGGAATTCCTCCATTCGTCCTTTTTCCAACATCCGATGGAGAAAGCTGTTGTTACCCATCAGCACGTAATACCCTTTATCGAGAATGGCGGTATCCTCCAGCTCTTCCAGAACGTGACGGGCGCTTAAGGGAGGCACCGCTGCTTCCATGACCGTGGTGTAGCCCAAAGTGGCAAAACGGTACCCGGTGGCAAAGGTAGACGGTACGATACCACCCGCACCCGACCGAGTAAATGGAGTCCCCGGATGAGGATCATAACGATGATCTTCGGGCTGAAATTTCCGGGCCAAGTTGACCTTGGGCCCGGCAATATGGCTATGTATATCGACGCCACCGGGCATCACCACCATGCCGTGGGCGTCTATTTTAGGTGCATCCCCGGGTACGCTTTCTACTATTTTCCCACCCTGGATGCACACATCTTGTACTGCTCCATCAACATTGTTGATGGGATCATAGACTTTACCGTTGACGATACGAAGCGTTGTAGACATATCCAAACTCGTTCTTGTTATTTATAAGAAGCTAAACAGATTTGTTATCAAGCTGCTGCCGAACTCACGGACTTCAGTTCGCGTATACGTTTTATCAATGGAATTAAAATCTCCTGATCGCTGGGAAAAGGCGATTCGAAGGCAGGCCGCAGAGGAATAGGGATATCGTCCATCCGATAGACTGTGCCAGGGGTGTTTATTCCATAACAGGACGTGGTAAAAGCGACACGCGCCATTTCACTGGTCGGCGTCGGCTTGGGATCGAACGAGATCACCGGAATCTTTTTCAGATGGTCAATCGCTGGCTTGGCAAAGTTCGCAATCGGGTCACTGGCGATGATACACGCGGCATCGGCTTCCCCACGGGTTAAGATGTCGGTGGTGGTGAATTCGCCCGGTTCGTGACGCGGATAGCCACGATTAAAATTGATACCGAAGGGATAGCCTGTCTGCCACGACAATACAGTATCGGCGCCTGTAACGTTACCGTGGCCCCGGGCTGGTTTAACGACGAAGTGAGTGTGCTCGTTTAAATCGGTAGCCAGCATATGAAGAGCGCTAGTATTGTAATGGCGGCCGCGAGTCATGGATAATCCCATACCAAAAAAGAGTATGCCGTAATTGCAGGACCTCAGGCGATTGGCGAGATCTTCGATTACCGCAATAGTAACGCCCGTTTGTTCTTCGATGGTTGAGTTCAGCCGACCGCCCCTGGTAAGAATTCTCAATGCCCACAACAGCTCAAAATCGCTACCCGGTTTGGTTTGAATAAACAAGTCAGAAAGCTGCGAAGTCGCCGTTGCACGCACATCGACGTTGATGACGGTACGATCTTTCCTGCCATTGGGAATATACATACCTTTCGGCATGACTGTAAAATGAGTCGAAAGCCGGGGGTGACAGTCCGATGGGTTGCAACCCCAGTAGACAATCATATCCGCACGATTTTTGACCTCACCCAGAGTCGTGGTCGGTTCGCCGACGCCCTGAAGTCCCATACCGGTGGGGCCATGACAGACCGACGAGGTGCTGTCGATGTTCGCGGACAGGAGATCGGCCATCTTCACGGTCTCTCGCTGTGCTTCACTGGTGGAATTACTCATGCCATAGATGATGGGGAAACGGGCATTGACGAGAATCTGCGCCGCCTCTTCGATAGCATCATCAAGGCTGACCTCTTTACCATCAATCCTCGCCAGGGGACGACTTTCATCGACAGAGTGTTCAAAAAACCAGGCCTTACCCAAAACACAGGCATTTTTAGCTTTGGTAATACGTTTTTGATCGAGGTCTACCGTCAGCTCCATATCGTCGCAAACACATCCACAGAATGTACAGGTGGCGTTTTTGACGACTTTGATATTCGGTTCTCCAGAAATATTATTGTCCATCACTTTCCTCCTGGGCCAAGGGCCCTTCAATTTCAACCATTAAATGTTTAGAATCGGGCATACCCGTGCCTGCGGTGTCGCCGTCCACCATTAATTTGGACGTAGTCGGCCCGTAGGGCATAAAGATTATCCCCAATGCGGTATCCTGGATCTTGATCTTTCGTGGCTTGCAGGAAACGACAACTTCCTGAGTACCCGCACGCAGACGCACCCGATCGCCGGTCTTCAGTCCAAGACGATCCATATCTTCCTGTTTGAATTCAACGGTCGAGGTCTCTTGTATGTAAGCATCTTTGAGTTTCCCCGCATTCAGGGCCACGCCTTGTTTGGCGGTTCGCATGGGAACCAGAAGCATAGTTTCCGTCATTAATTTGAATTAGTTTTTTGGCCAAAAATCAAGAAAGAACAAATTAGCTTTGATTATAACATTTCGTACGATATGTTTACCTTAAACTACGGATCAACATTGATAAATACCTCGAAAAACTTCGCTCCACGTTAAAAAAGCATGTAGCCTTCGGAAATCTAAACCCGATCATCTCTCAAGCAAGTCAAGCTTATTCTTTATGCCATTCCACTCTTCTTTGCGATGCCACTCATCAAGGTCGTCTTCAGGGCTTGGATTCCATTTATCGGCGTCCGGTAGAGGGTCTTTCTGATCGGTGATGACCGGCCAAATGAGAGAGAGTTCGGCGTTAAGTTCCAGAAAGTGGGCTTGGTCTTCCGGAATATCTGGTTCGTCAAATATGGCCTTTGTCGGACATACCGGTTCACAAAGCGCGCAATCGATACATTCATCCGGATCAATGACCAGCGTATTAGGCCCCTCGTGGAAGCAATCCACGGGGCAGGGATCTACGCAATCTGTATATTTGCATTTAATGCAGTCTTCACCAACAATAAAAGTCATAATATTTTCCTAATCTGATTGGACATAAGTTCTAATTTCCACCCTCTACCCAACGGGAAGAGCAATTTCGGTCATACACGGGGAAGATCTGCGCCATACGTCATCACGCTTATGAGACCGGCGCTCAGCTTTTCAAGCACCGTATTCTGGCGTAACCGCGAGTTCAGAAACTCAAAATCCACTTCATCCATATTTTGATCTTGGTCGAAGCATGAAAACACAAACTCCTCTTTACCCGTCTCCGGATCCACGTGCCGCTGTAGGCACTGGGCGCAAACCTTTTTCATCATGCACTGCATGGGGGAGTTGATGGAGGCGATAGCGACATGTTCCCCAAGATGAGGTTGCAGTAGAGAAGGGTCGTGGCGCGCGGCCTTTACCGCACCCATCATCCGATCTGAACCAATGGCGACGAGGTGATTTGCCTCCTGTAAGGGAAATAGCTTTTCTCCGAATTCACCCTTTGAATAAGCGATCATTGCCTGCACAATATTGGCTCTAATATGGGCATCCTGTGGACGACGCGGCTCGATAAAACTGCCCATATCAGTGGAAAAGATGACTTGGTCCGTGGCCGCCTCAACCTCGTCGCGTTTAAATAAGTCCTCGCCGTGCTTGTACCCTGCGAAATACAGGACTTTAGATCCTGCCTCTTTACAAGCCTTGGCAATACTAAAGAGCACGGCATTACCGAGACCTCCACCCAAAAGGACCACATTCGCGTTCGACGGGATAAGCGTAGGAGTGCCAGTTGGCCCCATGCACACTACTTCCTCACCCGGTTGAAGGTAGGCGCACAGGTCGGAAGAGCCACCCATTTCTAAAATAATCAAGGAAAGGAGGCCTTTTTCTTTATCCACCCACGCGCCGGTAAGCGCCACGCCTTCCATCGACATTCTAAAACCTTTTACCACGGGCGCGTTGACGTCGAAGTTTTGCAGACGATAGAATTGACCCGGCTCGAACTTGCGAGCTTGATACGGTGCATAGACTACCACTTCCGTGATTGTACGGGTCAGGCGGTTGACCTCGACTACCCGCGCCTTCAGCTGATCGTCCAAGTGTTCCAACAGGCTGTCGTATTTCCGGTCCCGTTGATCCTGCCCGGCGGGATCAAGTGCGGTAATTTCCGACCGGAAAAGATCTACGATTTTCGGGTAACCATTACGGGCGGAAGCCATGGCTTTAACGACGTTGCCAGCATAAGCGGGGTGGTTATCACCATAATAACTCACCGTCAAACCGTCTTTGCTATAAGAGGTAAAAAAGGATTCAAAAGGGTCTTCGTCGTCCGTTAACTTGATCTCGCCATTACTCTTCGAAGCACTAAAAGGCTTGAAGAAATAGCCGTCGTTGTCGAAAGTACCGGGGTGTTCCAATTCGTAAATGATGTTGGGGCTGGTGCCCGCGGCTACCATCAAAGACCGGCACGGCAAATCCACCTCTTCGCCGGTGTCTTGATATTTTGCACGTATCGTTTCGAGCGAGCCATGCTGGTCAGCCAAAGCCTCAACTGGCGAAATTTTCTCTATAAAGTAAATTCCCTCTTCCAAGGCTTTAATGACTTCCTCGTGATTGAGGCGATAAGCGGGTGATTCCTGGACCGTACGGCGGTATATCATGGTGACGCCACCCCAGTCACGAATCAGTTGAATCAAATTCGGTTCTCTGCCTTCGTCGGCGGCGGATTGCTTTTCGGCAAGAACTGCCTTGCCATGGTCGATGAAAGTCTCATAGATCTCCTTTTCTTCCCCCATAAGCCGTTCCAGGTAGGATTCCAACCGACCTTTCGACTCTAAAATCTCGCTACGCCTGACAACCTGTTCCACCATGACAGGATAATAGGCCATCAATTCGGTGGCGGTATCAATCGCCGTTAACCCGCCTCCTAAAACCAAAGCCGGCAAGCGTACCTGCAAGTTAGTGAGGCTATCTTCCTTACAAGCCCCGGTAAGTTGGAGCGCCATCAGAAAATCACTGGCTTTTCGAATCCCACGAATAAGGTTATTTTTCATCGGCACGATGGTCGGTTTACCCGCGCCACTGGCTACAGCCACATGGTCAAAGCCCAACTCCGCGGCATCATCCAAAGTCAGCGTGCCTCCGAATCGTACGCCTCCGTAGCACGCGAAACCCTGCTTACGTAACATCGTCACGTACAAAAGGCGCAGAAAATTTTTGTCCCAACGGACCGTGATGCCATATTCGGAAACGCCACCAAAGCCCTCAAGAATACGTTTATCCAGGCGCTGGATGAAGTTTTCCCAGCTTTGGATAGGCTGGAAATTCTCACCCACTTGTGATTCGGGCGGCGGTTCCAGTTTGAGACCATCCATTGCCACTACACCAAAGCCCTCGTTCGCCAGATAATGCGCCAAGGTGTAGCCGGCCGGTCCTAAACCCACGACCAGCACGCGCTTGCCATTCAAGGGCAGCTGGTAGGGACGCCGAATATTCAAGGGGTTCCAGCGGGTGAGGAGGCCAAAAACCTCTACACCCCAAGGCATGTCCAATACATCGGTGAGTACGCGGGTTTCGATCTGTGGAATATTGACCGGGTCCTGCTTCTGGTAGATACACCCCTTCATGCAGTCATTGCAAATACGGTGGCCGGTACCGGGACACATGGGGTTGTTGATCATCAATGTTGAAAGCGCGGCGACCGCGTCGCCCTGCATATGTAAATACTGGAATTCCGAGATGTGTTCGTCGAGGGGGCAGCCGTTCAGTTCGATACCCAGCGGGTTCTTTTTGATGTTCCCTTGCTTGTCTGTAACGCCTTTGGCGCAGGAATCACGATTCTGATTGTGACAGAAAATACAGAGATCCGTTTCGCTGATAATTTGGGTGTGATTATAACGGAAGTCAGTCAATTCGAAACCTACGCGATTGCGGTAAGTCTCTTTCGGTCCTTGGAAAAAATGGGTGTCATCGGGTTTCGGGTAGTCCTGTTCTACCAGATTTTGAAAATCCACTTTTTGCTGCAGGTGAAAAACCTCCCAATACCGGGTGGTTGCTGGACGAGGCTTAGTATTAACTTGGCAGGCAATCCAAAGCATGACATCCCGCGCCAAGCCCTCGACGGCTGTTTCGAGATTCGTGAGATCGTCAACTGCTGGAAAGCCTGAGGTGTCAGCCCGAAGCCGTTCCACAGTTGTTTTTGAGTCGGTGGAGATCTGACCTGTACCGGTTTCGTCTTTTTTTACGCTTGCGATGTCGCTCTCTAAACCAGTTAGGGCCTTAACCATACGCGCGAAAGACAGCTCATCGAGTTTTTCCGTAGGCGGGTTACCAAGACTCTGGGTGAGATTCTCTATTTTTACGTCGAGAGAGGCAATATCGATACCCTCGATATCCGCGGGCTTAATTCGTTTGACGACGCGTTTTCGAACAAAATCCCTGCGTACAGACAAAACACCATCCAAGGCGCGAGTATTAGCTTCTTGTTCTCGCTGGGCTTTGTTCAGGCCAAACAGGGCACCCAGGAAACGCGATAAATGGGGGCCAACATTTATAGTTACCCATGTTTCCTCTTCCCGCGTCGGGTTGGCCGAATCCATGATTTCACTATATCGACGCCCGACATCAGGATCTGACTTAAGCAAATCTTCGGTAAAACGAACCTGGAGAAGGCGCAATTTCTCGGGCTGAAAAAGATCGCGATAGCCGAAGCCCTCGATTCCGAGAGTCAGGGTCTCACCGTTATTATTCGCGATTGGTTCAGTCATAGGGTTTTCCTCTTATTTTTTTACATACTTTTTCATAATTTTTTTGAGGTAAAGGTTAGTAAATTAATTTCAACAATCACCTTTCCCCACTCGTTGTCTACTAACTTATTGCCATACAATTTTATTCTATCGCTCTTAAAATTTTACTGAGAGTCGTTCCAATTGGCAAATTATTTGTTGTATTAAAAAGAAGCGGTACAAAAAGCACTCCCCACAGGGAGTGCTTTTGTCCTTACCTTTTTAACTAAAGCCTTATCCATTCAAATGCTTCAACACCGCTTCCAAAGTATCCTTGGCGTCACCGAATAACATCCGGGTGTTGTCCTTGAAGAACAATGGATTCTGAACGCCGGCATATCCAGACGCCATACTTCTCTTGAGAACAATTGTCGTGGTACCGTTCCAGCACTCAAGTACCGGCATACCGGCGATCGGACTGTTAGGATCATCCAACGCGGACGGATTCACGATATCGTTGGCGCCGATAATGATGGACACGTCGATCTTTGGAAAATCATCGTTGATTTCATCCATTTCGAAGACAATATCGTAGGGTACTTTGGCTTCGGCCAACAATACGTTCATGTGCCCAGGCATACGGCCGGCCACCGGGTGTATGCCAAAACGCACATTGACGCCCTTGCCACGCAGTAATTTGGTCATTTCATTGACGGTATGCTGGCCTGGGCGACGGCCATGCCGTAACCTGGAATAATCATGATTTCCTTGGCGGTATCGAGAAGGTCCGCGGTTTCCTCGGCCTTGATCTCGTACACCTCGCCTTGATCTTCCCCTGCCCCTGAGGATGCGGCGCCCGATGCACCGGTCCCGAATCCACCGGCGATGACACTGATGAAATTCCGATTCATCGCGCGGCACATGATGTAACTCAATATGGCGCCGCTACTGCCGACCAACGCGCCAACCACAATCAACAAGTCGTTTCCAAGCATAAAGCCGGTAGCGGAAGCCGCCCATCCCGAATAGCTATTGAGCATGGATACTACAACCGGCATGTCGGCGCCACCAATCGCCATGACCATATGCACTCCGAACGCCAGCGCAACCAGGGTCATCAAGAATAGCCAAAAACCGCCGCCCCCTTCCAGGGCACCGGCGATGAATAGGTCACCGAACCAGAGCGCGAGGATGAGCAGCCCTAAATTGAGCCAATGGCCACTGGGAAGCTTAAGCGGGCTTCCACCAATTTTGCCACTCAATTTTCCGAACGCAATCACCGATCCGGAAAAGGTGACGGCGCCGATCAATACGCCAATGTAGATTTCAACTTCGTGGATGGTCTTTTCCACACCCGCGAATTCCGCCGTGGGATCTAAGAAATTCGCATAGCCTACAAAAACCGCGGCCATGCCTACCAAACTGTGGAGTATGGCGACCAACTCGGGCATTTCGGTCATTTCAACCCGTTTCGCCAGTTCAAGCCCAATGCCGCCGCCAATCACCATGGCGATCCCTAAGAGTACGTAGGAATCCACCCGATCGCTGAGGATCGTCGCCAATACGGCCAGGGTCATCCCGATCATGCCGTACAGGTTGCCCTTTCTTGACCTCTCCGGATTGCTGAGACCCCCCAGCGCCAATATAAATAAAACGGTGGCGCCGATATATGAAACTGTAACTAAACCTTGTGACATTATTGTTATCTCCCCTATTTCCTGAACATTTCAAGCATACGCCGCGTCACCGCGAATCCACCGGTAATGTTGATACTGGTGATCAGTATCGCCAGCCAGGACAATAACGTAATGAAAAAACCCGGCGCTGAGATTTGGATCAAGGCGCCGAGCACGATGATGCTGCTGATGGCATTGGTCAAACTCATGAGCGGTGTATGCAAGGCCGCCGTGACGTTCCAAATCACCATATAACCGACAAAACACGCCAGCACGAATACGGTAAAGTGGGCCATGAACGACGGCGGCGCAACACTCCCTAAACCCAATAGCGCTAAGGCGCCGATGATGGCGGGCAGTGCGGCTTTAACCGGGGCGGGCAATAACGGTTTCTTTTCTTCCACCACCACGACCGGTTGGGGTTCAGCCGGTTTGGCCGGCACCGCGGACAGTTTGGGTGCGGGTGGCGGCCAGGTGATTTCGCCTTGTTTGATGACGGTGGCGCCTCGAATCACTTCGTCTTCCATGTTGACGTTAATTTCGCCATCTTTTTCCGGGGTGAGATCGGTCAGGAAATGTCGGATGTTGGTGCCATACAATTGGCTGGCTTGGGTGGCCAGTCGGCTGGGAAGATCGGTGTAGCCGATAATCGTGACGCCATACTTGACGACGACTTCGTTGGCTTCGGTCAGTTCGCAGTTGCCGCCCTGTTCGGCGGCGAGGTCGACGATGACGCTGCCTTCTTTCATGGTTTCCACCATGGCCTGGGTAATCAAGCGGGGGGCGGGTTTGCCGGGAATCAGCGCGGTGGTGACGATAATGTCGACTTCCATGGCCTGACGGGCGAACAGGTCCATTTCGGCCTTGATGAATTCTTTGCTCATGACTTTGGCGTAGCCGCCAGTCCCGGAGCCTTCTTCTTCGAAGTCCAGCATGAGGAATTCCGCATCCATGCTTTCGATTTGTTCTTTGACTTCCGGGCGGGTATCGAAGGCTCTGACGATGGCGCCCATGCCCTTGGCCGTACCAATCGCGGCCAATCCCGCCACCCCGGCGCCAATGACCATGACGATCGCGGGCGGTACTTTGCCAGCGGCGGTGACCTGGCCGGTGAAAAACCGGCCGAAGTGTTGGGCGGCTTCGATAATCGCGCGGTATCCGGCGATATTGGCCATGGAGCTCAAGGCGTCGAGCTTTTGCGCCCGGGAAACCCGGGGTACGCTGTCCATGGCCAACACTGTGGCGTTTTTGGCGGCCAGGCGTTTCATTAGATCTTCGTTTTGGGCGGGCCAAATAAAACTGATGAGGGTGCCGCCTTCCCGAAGTAATTCGACTTCGTCCATGCACAGTTCGGGATGGGTCTCCGGGGCGCGCACTTTCATCACGATGTCGGATTGCGCCCAGAGGGTTTTGGCATCGTCTACAATTTCGACACCGGCTTCTCGATAGGCATCGTCTGAATAATTCGCGGCCAAACCGGCCCCGGCCTCCAGACAAACGCTAAATCCCAATTTCTTGAGACGTTCCGCTACTTCCGGCGTCGTGGCGACGCGCCGCTCGCCTTCATGGATTTCTTTGGGTACCCCAATTTTCATTCGTTTCTCTCCCCTGTAGTTTTGTTTTATGGGCTCAGAATTAGTTTCCGGATTAATACCTTATTTTGTTGTAGATGCGAACAATGCACATGGATTACCTTTGAAGCCTGACCGAATGTGATAGTAAAAATAAGGAAGTAGTAGTACTCAAAGGACGATTTTAGTCGGATCAATCATACTTCAGGTATTTAAATCTGGGATCGTCGGGTGTCCCTTCCAAGGCTCCACCTTCCACTCCGGGTTGCCACATCACGACCTCTTCGATTTTTTTTGCTAACTCGAAATCCTTGTTAGTAATCCCTTTAGCCGCATGGTTCATTAGTTTCACGATAACGAATGCATAGGAAACACTGAGGTCCGGGTGGTGAAATGCCGCTTCGGACAAATGGCCGACGGTGTTGACGACCATTAAAGTGCCTTTCCATCCACTGGTTTTGTATTTTCTACGTATCCATCCATTTTCATAAAACCATTTCGGCAAATCGTCATTAAGCCTCGATTTAATCTCATCTTCGTCGTAGGTGTCTTCGTGTTTTCGTTCCCGCCAACTCATGTTTGATGCGCCTCGTTGATCCATGTAGAACCATCATTATACACACCACATTTTTGACCTCAATCGAAATACAATTCGAAATAAGGCATCTTTCAAAGATTAAATACCCACATGGTATACTCATTGGCCGTAAACAATTGCCAACCATAGGCTCGTGCGCTTGCACTTGCTAAAAATCATTTATTTGAAATCCCTATTTATATCGAACAACAGTCTTACTAATGTTGAAAATTCTTAGTCTTAATCCAGCACCCGAAGTCCGCGATTATTGGATTGCGGCGGTTACTTTCGTCGGCATCGCGGTTTGTTTTTCCGTTGATACCTTGGTTACCCATGAGCAACAGCTCGTGCTTGGTATCGGTGGGTGGATTTGTTTGCTGGGACTTTTGAAAGACGAGGATACCTTGACACGAACTCAGGTGGGCATCGCGGTTATGATTGCGAGCATCGGTGAACATTTTGCTTCGCCCTACATGGAAGGCTATACCTACCGTTTCGGAGATGTTTCGGACTTTGTCCCGCCCGGACATGGTATGGTTTATTTGACTGCGATTGCATTAGGCCGATCAGGGTTTTTCAGGCAATTTCGAAGTAATATTCTCGTGTTCGTGTTGATTGTGGGATCGATCTGGTCCATTTGGGGTGTGACCCTGGCGGAACGTGGTGATGAAATTGGTGCTTTGTTGTTTTTTATCTTCGTTAGTTTCGTCCTTTTCGGGAGGTCTACCATGGTTTATTTGGGCGCGTTTTTTATCACCACATGGGTTGAATTCACCGGAACCTATTTGGGCACCTGGAATTGGGCAATTATTGACCCGGCCAGTGGTCTTTCCCAGGGTAATCCTCCAAGTGGAGTGGCGGCTTGGTATTGTTTAATTGACGCAATCGCAATATCCACGGCCCCAAAAGTAATGCACAGTTTCTCTTGGCTGAATGAACGTTATCGCCTGCTATTCCAGAATTAATGGGTTCGTGAATCCTGTAAAAATTATGAATAAAAAGAGTTCATCGCTTAGAAAATGCTTAGCAGCTTGGTTAGTCGCCGTTGGTTTCACGAGTATTGGGGCATGTGTCGCGTTCGTTAGTTCGTCACCGGAAACAGAGGCGGCGCGGAAAATATCAGCCTTGGGGCAGGTTGTTTCAGTCGTTTTCGGGCCTGATCGAAAATTATGGCGTATCGTTCCCACCGAAAACTTTGTATTCGTGGACTATTCCACGGACTACGGTAAAACTTTTAGCCAATCGGTAGCGGTCAATAGTCAACCTAAACGCATTAGGACGACATCGGAGGATCGACCTTCAATCGTGGTCGACAATAAGGGATGGATCTATGTGGTATTTATGGCGGACGGCGCCTTGCCCTGGTCCGGTTTTTTCAGTTTATCCAAAGATGGCGGGAATCATTTTAGCGAACCGGTTTTGATTAGCGATCAAGCACAACGGTTTAAATATTATCAGAACGTCATCGCCATGAACGATCACGGACGCGCTTATGTGTTTTGGAGCGATGAGCGGGAGCAGGGGCAAGCTTCAGGGAAAGGTAACACCATGTATTATTCCCCGGTTTATTCGGCCGAGCCCGTGCGTCTTTCCAACTACAAGCTCAAGGATTCGATGTGTGAGTGTTGCCGCCTTGCCGTCGATTTCGATCCGAATGGAGATCCCGTGGTGTTTTCTCGCACTCTCTACGATGGAAAAGTGAGAGATCATGGTATCACGAATCGGGTAGTGGAGGATCGCTGGTCACAGCGTCGGGTTACATACGACGAATGGCGGATCCAAGCGTGCCCTGAACATGGACCAGCACTTTCGATCAGCGGAACGGATCGATATCATATGACTTGGTTTACCCTGGGAAATAAGCGCAAAGGTATTTTTTACGCTTATTCCGATGACCGGGGCAAAACCTTATCCAAACCGATACCTTTGGGGGATTTAACCCAATTACCGGCGCATGCGGACGTGTTGGCGTCGGCGGATAATGTGGCCGTGGTGTGGCGGGAATTTGATGGAGAGAACATCTCAATTAAGGTGATGCAATCACAAAATAGCGGCGAAAACTGGTCTTCAACTCGAATTATTGCATCGGCTAAAGATGTTGCGGATTACCCGTTTTTGGTATCGGATGGTCAGACGATATTTGTGTCATGGAATTCGAAGGATCACGGTTATCGATTGCTGCCACTGGCTTCCCCGAATGCTGGACGGAAGTGAATTAGATTTTTTTCGACGGTCAAAAACAAATAGGGTGAATTAGTAAAAGTCTATTCCAATCTATAAATGGCCCTGAAATTGGGAACAGATCATGAATAACCTTTTAACTGGAGCGGAAGAGGTGTCAAGGAGGAGTTTGTAGCGTAGCGGAGGAATCTCCTTGACACTTCTGAAGCGTAAGTTACCCTAAATTTATGATCTGTTCTCGGTTTCAGGGCCATTTCACGTTAGAAATTACCCCCTCTTCAGGGCCATTTCATATTGGACAAGACTTAGTATTTCCCCAACAGCTAAACCGTTGTATAATCACGAGGGTAGTTCGAAGATTTATAAGAAAATGTATAGATTAAATTTAATATCGAGAGTGGTTGCGTTGTCGCTTGCCCTGGTATTCATGGCAAAACTAAGTTTTGCCATGACATCATCCGCGAGTGCTTTCATTTCTGGCAGTCTATCCGAGATTTTGTCCCTTAGAGAAGGAAAACCACTGATGGTGGTGCTTTGGTCGATCGATTGTCCATCGTGTTTGCGTGAGCTCGGACTGTTAAGGGAAATCAGACGGAAATATAAGAATCCCGACTTCGTTTTGATTTCCACGGACAATATTTCTTTACAAAGCGATATTCGGCAAGTTTTAGAAAGCCAGGGCTTAGGCGATATCGAATCCTGGGCTTTTGCCGATGGCAACGCCCAACGATTACGCTATGAAATCGATCCGAAATGGTATGGAGAAATACCGAGAACTTATTTTTACGATGCCGAACATAATCGAGCGAGTTTGAGCGGCGCATTAACCATGCAGCATATCGAAGCTTGGCTTACAGCCGTTTCCGGAAAGTAAGGCATTATCTTCGTCGGCAAATCGGAGGAATTAATCGCAACAACCCTCAAGGAGAGTGCTCTAATCTGAATCCGCCTAAAAGGCACGGATTTAGGTTTACATATAAAGTCTAATCCTCCGGAGGACGCGTATGAAACTTGGCGAAATTCCTAGAATGGTGCTTCTGTTCTTGGCGGTCCCGAGTCTGGTGTTGATCCCCTCGGGATGTCAACAACGTGACGCCCAGGTTCCCGAGAACGATGGCCAAATTGATTTCAAAATAGTGGTTGAGGATCAATACCGCAAATTAGCGTCTGGGGAAATTCGAAAAAAAGACGGTTTTTCCAATCAATGCTCCGTGGATATGGACATTGAACGCGGCATTCGAGTCAGTGAAACTGTTTGTGACAGTGAAAGACGTTTATGGGATGTCACTATCAGGATAACGGATCCGTCCAATCGACCACCCTCTCAAAGGCAAAAAAAGATTAACGTGGCCTTGGGTAATGGTCGATTTGTCACCGTGAGTCGTGGTATTCCACAACAAATACCGAATGGGATAACCATGAGTCTGGATAGGACCGGGCAATCGGTTGTGCTGATTGGTAAAGTGAATTACTAATCCTGGGTGACTATCCGAGAACAGAAAGCCTCCAGCGCACGATCGATAATCTCATTCAAGTAGCTAAACTCAAATGGTTTGGTCACGTATTCGTAAAAACCCGCCCCCATAGCCTTTTCGATATGCTTTGGCATGGCATCCGCGCTGATAGCGATTACCGGGATTTCTTTGGTTTCGTTTCGACTTTTCAGTTGCTTCAGGACTTCATAGCCATCGATTCCAGGCAGGTTAATGTCTAGCAATATCAAATCGAATCGTTGGGAAAATGCCAAATCCAAACCTCGTTGTTACGCCGGAGTCGTAACTAATCGGGTATCAGACCTTCTTTTTATCAGTTTTTCCATTAATCTCAGATTGGCCATATTATCTTCGATATACAGAATATTTGAGGGCGTCCCAGTATTTTCGCTGGCTACTGTTTTTTCTTCCGATTCCAGGCGGTCGGTGAGTATGGGTAACGACTCCTCCCCACGTGATGCCGCGGACATTTCGGTGATAATCTCCATCATACGGTCCGCACCTTTACATATCCACTGGATGCGTTCATGCTGCGCTTTACTTAGGGGTTCATTCGGGTCCGATTCGAGTAGCTTGGTATAGCCCAATATAACATTCATCGGCGAACGTAAGTCATGGCTCAAACGTTCCAACAATTCGGTCTTCATGCGGCGACCATTTTCAGCTTCCTGCTTTTCTCGACGCAACACTTCCTCCTCCCGCGTACGCTGAATTTCAGCAGCGGCAAGGACCGCGGCAATTTCCAGGATTGATTCAATATGGGAAGGATTTGTTAATTCCTTCCGAGGCAGTATTACCAGTATACCTAAAAGCTTTCCCAGCGAATCAAATATTGGGACACCGAAACAACTTTCGACATCAATTTCAGATAAAAACCCATTTTTTGGAAAAAAGTTCTTCACATTTCCGGGACAATAACAGCTCTCATTACCCGCGATATTCTCCCAAGGAGTACCGGTCAATGTGTATTCAAAATTATCATGGAACTTGCCATCGCCCCAAATTGCAAGTGTACAAGCACTTTCCGAATCCGGTGTCACAACCTCACAGATCACAACACACCGCACTTTCAGTACTATTGCGAGTTTCGATACTAATGATCGATAAAATTCGGTCCCCGTAAAGGCGGCGATTTCCATGACAATTTCGTGTAGATGATTGAATTTTTCTTCGACCCGATTCTTATGCTCTACCATCTTTTCCAATAATGTTATTTTTAGATCACGACTTAAAGAATTTAGGTAATTTGGCAGTCAATTGTATTTGCGAAAAAATTAAACACTAATCATAATACCTTACCTTTTCGTGGCGCATAAGGACTAATGAATATTCTTTCACGCCTTCTGCTCTCAATTCACAAGTTCCAATCTGGATTTGCTCTGGATCAAGCTGATTGCTTAACTGCCCAAGCCATATCTAAAAGTGCTTCTCGATAACGCAAACCTTTTTAATCCCTAATTTACCAGTGGTTTTCGAGCGGCGTGTATTTTGGCTGTTTTTCAGCCACACATATGGGGTAGAGGAGCATACTCAACCACTTTCAACTCAAACCAATTAATGAATTCTAAAAATATACGCTTTATCTTTTCTTTGTGCTTTTTCGCACTATTGCTTGATTTTACCGTCATTTTATCGGCCGAAATCTCCAACGAACAAGAGTCAACAACCGAAAAACAAAAACTGGTTTTTTTAAATTGGGCTCAATACCTTGATCTCGAATTGGTTAAAGAATTCGAACACCGGTTCAATGCCGAAGTCACGGAAGTTTATTTCGAAACCTCCGAACTCATGAACGGGATTCTTGCTGAATCCGGAGGCCACGACTACGATCTGGTATTGATGACGGGCGTCCAGGTAGAGGCCTACCGATCATTGGGTTGGCTTTCGCCGATAACGGAAAAACAGGCGCCAAATCTTCGCCACGTCGACAAGCGTTGGCGAACGGCGTACCAAGGCGTCGATGGGTATTCAGTACCTTACTTTTGGGGCACCCTGGATATCGGCTATCGGTCCGATCTGGTCCTACAAAAGCCCACAAGTTGGAGGAATTTATTCGATGCATCGGAATCCCTAGCGGGAAAAATCCTGATGCTAAAAGATTCCAGAGACCTTATCGGCATGGCGCTTAAAGCGCTTGGTTTTTCGCCTAACAGCAGCGATTTAAAGGAGCTTGCCGAGGCTGAACGACTATTAATGACACAAAAACCCTACGTAAAAGACTAGGTTTATTGGAGATGTCCAAAAACTCGAGGTTGGTCACGGGTCAAGTATGGATACCGATGATGTATAGCGGTGATGTTATTTTTGCCCGAAAATTTCATCCAAAAATTGAATATCTTATCCCCGAGGAAGGTACTAATTTATGGGTCGATTATTTGGTAGTGATGAAATCTTCCAACAATAAAGACTTGGCAATGGCTTTTATCAATTTCCTCAATGAACCCCGAAATGCAGCCCGTTTGGCGACTTATGTCCACTACCTTTCGCCAAACACGGCAGCCGAAAAATTCTTACCTAAAGAATTATTAGACGATCCGATCCTAAAGGTCACACCCGATCAGCTAAAACGATCAGAATTCCATAAAAAACTTTCTCCAGAGGCTATTAAAGAGTATAACCGCATCTTCGCTAGGGTCGTCCGTTAATAGGTTGAAAATTTGAATCTCAAAACCAAGTTGATTTTAGTTGTAGTACCGACAATTTTTTTGCCCTTACTGATTATGGCGTGGGTAGCCTATATTGAACTGCGAAACACAACATCGAGAACGACGCTTCGGGCAATGGATACGGTGCTTATCCGCTTAGCCCACACGGTTGAGAACGTATTCAATAACGGCAAAGCAAATATCGATCAGTTCGCTAATTCTCCGTACCTTCATAAGTACATGCTCATTGACGACCCAAGGCTGCGATATACAATTTTCCAACCTAAGCTGATACAAACTTTCACTGGATACCAAAAGGCATACCCCCATTATTCGGATATTCGGATACTTCTCCTCAATGGTCATGAAGATGTCCAAACCACCGTGGGACGGATTGAAAATACTTCCGAGAACACGTCGCCCCTCATATTTTGATTCATTACGTCAGTTCAACGTAGACGTTTATACCCGATTTTATCGTCATCCCGACAATGGGAAAAAAACATTTTTAATGGCTAAGGCGATCAAAGTAAAAGATCGATCACTAACCCCCTACAGTAGACCGACGGTTCGGGGCTATTTCGTCATTTTCATCGATTTATTGTTTTTGCGTAAACTCGTCGAGAGTACTAATATCGGCGAAACTGGCGAAGTTTTTTTTAGCGATTTCGACGGTAACATTTTGATTCAAAAAGCTTCAAGCAAAATAGGACGCAAACTTCCGAAACATTTCCTTTCCAATCTAAACACTAAAATTCACCCCACGGAATTGATAAAGGCAACTTTAAATGGGACGCCATGGGTTTTTCGAGCTCAAAACATTCACCCAGATTTAGTTTTAGTCACCGCCTTGCCGGAAAAAGAATTATTTTCGGCAGGTGAAAGATTAGGGTATATCGCGGTCGCGACTTTAATCCTAACTGCCATATTGGTCATCGTTGCGATATTCACGGCATTGAAATTTCTATTGATCCGGCCCGTTGACAGACTGCAAAGCGCTCTCGGTGAGATCGGGAGGGGAAACCTGCAAACGCCGGTTTATGTTCATAGCAACGACGAAATCGGAAAACTTGCCGTTGCCTTCAATAACTCGTCAGTCACGAGTTCTATCCGATTTGACGTAACTATTCAGGCCCTGAATTCATTTTTTCGATGTGTCACCTCGACCAACGGAAGAAAGTCTTATCACCCATTGATAGCTCTGCGCTTTAAGATTGCCCACTGGTGTTCATAAAAGATGAGTAGTGTAGAAAATAGAAATCGATAATTACGACTAGACATTTGCTAAAAAAACACGGATCCTTCTTTTCTTTGTAGAAGTACAGATGGAAGGAGGAGACCCCGTGCAACAGTATATTTCTCAGAGTTTAGAAAGCTTTCAAAGCGTTTTTTCCAGATCGAGTACTTGGTTGTTGTTCTGCGCCATTGTGATTGGATTTATGGGGCAGGAGAAATGATCGGCGTGACGTCGTTGTATCGTTTCTGGCTATTAGATGAACTTGGTTATTACCGCTTGCTCCGTTTTTTTAGATCCAAAGCGTATGTCTATGGGGCGTTGCTCGATGCTTGGCAAGATTTTGTGAATCGCCAAGGAAAATCCGTTGAAGTAGCTGGACGAGCGATACTTCTGGGTGACCATACCGCGGTGATCAAAGATGGACGCAAGATGCCCGGCGTGGTATCGATGCACGAGTCATCGGAGACGCAAACGAAACCCGGCTATTTTCGGACCCAATGTTGGGGCAGCATTGGCATCTTGATCGGGTCGTTATCCGCTTGTTTTTGTTGTCCTTTGCAGCTTCAAATTCATCAGGGATGGGCTCATTTAGGGTTGAACGACGAGCGCGATAATCCATGTCGGATCAAGCTCACCGACCGCTTGGTGGCCATGGCGATTCATTTTGCGGTGACGAATCACTGTCTGTGTTATTTGGTGTTGGATGCCTTTTTTTCAACCGGGGGCGTATTTCGAGCTTGCCACTATTATTCAATCCAGCATCAGGCGCGGTGGGTTGAGGTGCTGGTCAAAGCCAAGAATAGCTATGTGGGTTATTTCCCCGCGCCACCGAAACCCGCCTCTCGCCCCGGACCTCAGCCGCTCTATGGCGAGAAAGTGTGTTTAAGAGAATGCTTCGACCACCTTCATTTGTTTGAGACGGTGACCTGTCAAGTCTACGGTAAAACCGAATCCATCCGGGTTATGACGCTTACACTGTTATGGCGGCCCATCGCTGATCAGGTGTTATTTATTCTCGCCGTCACCTCAAAAGGCCCAATGGTTCTAATGAGTTCCGATTTAACGCTGTCAGCCATTGATGCCGTTGAACTGTATTGTGCTAGAACCCGCATTGAAATCATGTTCGCGATGTTAAAGCATGTGATCGGCGCCTTTAAATTTCGTTTTTGGACTAAAAAATTGCCAAAACATTCTAGACGCCCCTTTTCCAATCGTCTTCTCAAAGCCCCACAGCCCCAGGATATTCATACCGTTCAAGCGTGCTGGCGAGCCTATGAAATCTTCGTGCTCTGCGCCTCCATTGCCTTGGGGTTAATGCAATTGATTGCGCTCCAGTATCAAGATACGATTTGGTCTGAGCACTCGCTTTATCTTCGCACTCAATCGCGTGATTTGCCATCGGAGAAAACCGTCAAGCAAATTTTAGCGCCATTGTTCCTCAAACAATTCTTTCGACTTGAGGAAAATGGCATGATTCAACAGATCCGTGCCCGCTTGATGGCTGTTTCCGATGAAATAGATGACGATTAAACTGAATGAGGCGTTCTATGCTCTAATTCTCTGCGATCTTCAAAATTTTTCATCAAACATACTACGATGGAGAGGGTAGTTTTGCCCCGCTTTTCTCGCTGTTAACTCACGACTGCCGAGTCAATAAAATGAGCGCGAACCTTTTTAGTGTACAACAGCAAGTAGATGAGCGGACTAGCGCTTTGTCGAAAGCGAACCGAGAATTAAAATTAGCCCATAACACGATGGCGGAAGCGAAACAGTCCGCGGAAGCCGCGAATGAAGCCAAGAGCAAATTTCTTTCCCGTATGAGCCACGAACTGCGCACGCCGTTAAATGCGATCCTCGGCTTCGCGCAGTTGCTGGAAACGGATCCCACCGATAACTTGAGCGATCCGCATCGTGAAAATGTGCTGGAAATTATAAAAGCGGGAAACCATCTCTTGAAACTTATCAACGAAGTCCTTGATCTTAGCCGTATCGAGATGGGTAATTTAGAAATATCGATTGAAATCGTTCAGGTGAAGGACGCTGTTGACGCAGTGCTATCGATCATGGAGCCTCTCGCAAAACAGCAACGGATCACTTTGATTAATCAAATCCAACCCGGTCATGACATTTGTTTACGCGCCGATCCGGTCCGTCTTAAACAAATAATGATCAACCTTGTTTCCAACGGCATCAAGTATGGTCAAAGATACGGAACAGTAACCGTGGCGCTAAAAAATATGGGTCCTCGGTGGTTTCGAATTGAGGTCTTCGATCAAGGCGCGGGACTTTCCGAGGAACAGCAAGAGAAACTTTTCCAACCCTTTGAACGCATCGACGCGGACCAAACCGAAGTAGAGGGAACCGGGATTGGACTTGTGATTTCCAAGGGTTTGGTGGAAATAATGGGTGGTCGAATTGGTGTTAAAAGCACACTTGGGGAGGGTAGTACCTTTTGGATTGAGCTGCCTGCCGCCGAGGAAACCCTTTGAGAATGGGAGCTGTAGCGAGGTAAGATTATTTTGAGGCGGATTTTTCGCTCATCTCACCAGCATTCCACAAAACCCGCGGTTTGATCGTACAATTATATATAAGACTAAACAAACGACTGTAAAGCAATCACCTAAAGATATTTGTGATGCCGAGAATGCTAATTCGATGACTGAAACACTCTTGGAAATAAAGGACCTGAGAACCTATCTGGAAACGGGCGGTAAATCCGTTAAGGCAGTCGATGGCATTAGCTTTGAGATTAATCGGGGAGAAACCTATTGTCTGGTCGGCGAATCGGGTAGCGGCAAATCGATTACGGCTTTATCCATCATGCAGCTGATACCGGCCGATATCAGCTCCCATCCCAGCGGAAGCATTCGCTTTAGATCCCAAACACACGACCCCGAATCCAACGACATCGACTTATTGAATCTGCCCGATGAGGAGCGCCGGGCCATTCGCGGGTCCCAAATCGCCATGATTTTTCAGGAACCCATGACATCGTTAAACCCAGTGTTTAGCATCGGCGACCAAATTATCGAAGCGTTACAGTTACACCATCCGCGGCTGGATTACGCACAGGCGAAACAACGTGCGCTTGAATCCCTCAAAGATGTCAAGATTCCCGATGCACGGGAACGCTTCGATGATTACCCACACCGCCTCTCCGGCGGTCAACGGCAACGGGTAATGATCGCCATGGCCATTGCCTGCGAACCGGAATTACTAATAGCCGACGAGCCGACAACTGCTTTGGATGTCACCATTCAGCAAGATATTCTAAATCTCATGCGAGATCTGCAAGAAAAGAAGGGCATGAGCATTCTGTTTATCACCCACGATTTTGGGGTGGTGTCGAAAATGGCCCATCGTTTGGCGGTTATGCGCTTGGGAAAAATCGTCGAATGTGGAACCTTGGACCAAGTTCTGGGACGGCCTCGACACGAATACACCAAGCAATTGCTGGCGGCATTACCTGAAAATTTGAAGTCCGCGCGCGACCGGCTGAAAACAGCGGAAATAAGAGCCTCCGTACATTCCGAACCATGCACCTTGGATAAAAAAAAATCAAATCCCCATCCGTTGATCGATCTGGATCAATTAAAAATTCATTTCCCGATCAAACGGGGTCTACTCATGCATACCGTGGATTTTGTCAAGGCGGTCGACGATGTTGATCTGCGTATCCCCCGAGGTCAAATTCTCGCCCTGGTGGGAGAATCGGGCTCGGGCAAAACAACATTGGGCCGGGGTATCCTGCGATTGATTGAACCCACGAGCGGTTTAATTCGATTCGACGGTCAAGAAATCTCTACGCTCAACCGAAAAAAAATGCGGCCATACCGCGGCCGGATGCAGATAATATTTCAGGATCCCGTGTCATCCCTTAATCCAAGGCTAAGTATCGCCACAACTTTAACTGAACCCATGGCGGTTCACGGAATTGGATCGAATAGGGAAGAACGCATTGAACTGGCCCAAACAATCCTGGAACGCGTCCAATTGGAAGCGGAACATTTGTGGCGCTACCCCCACGAATTTTCCGGTGGACAAAGACAACGGATAGGTATCGCGCGAGCGCTGGTTTTAAACCCGGATTTTATTGTCTGCGACGAAGTCACCAGTGCCTTGGATGTTTCGGTTCAGGCCGAAATCCTTCAAATACTGATGGACCTCCGCACCGAACGAAACTTAACCCTTCTGTTTATAACCCACGATATCGGGGTTGTTGAGTATATCAGCGACGAAACCGCCGTCATGCACCAGGGAAAGATCGTCGAGCGTGGTCCCACTGACCGAGTCTGTAACCATCCCTCACATTCCTACACTCAAAAGTTGCTATCCGCCGTACCTCGGGTTGGCAATACCCAATCCATATATTGATGGATGGCGCATCACAATCGCCCTAAACGCAGTCATTTTTCCAATTCTAATCAAACCACCCCATAAGCAAGCATCGCATCCGCAACCTTCTTGAAACCCGCAATATTCGCCCCTTTAAGATAATTAACGTAATCATTGCTTTCACGACCGTACTCGACACACTGGTTGTGAATGTCCCGCATAATATCCCGTAACAATTGTTGCAATTCCTCCTCCTTCCATGTAATCCGAGCGCTGTTCTGGCTCATTTCCAGTCCCGACACCGCGACTCCGCCAGCATTGGCCGCTTTACTCGGGGCGAACAGAATTTTGGCGTCTTGAAATAATTGGATACCCTCCTGTTCGGTAGGCATATTGGCTCCTTCGGAAACAGCAATACAACCATTTTCCAGTAACGCTTTCGCTTCGTCGACGTTGATTTCGTTTTGTGTCGCGCAGGGAAACGCCAGATCGCAGGGAATATTCCAGGGACGCTGGGCTTCAAAATAGTCGGCGCCGAATGCCTTGGCGTATTCCGAAATCCGTCCGCGCTTAACCGTTTTGAGGTCAACGATATAGGCCAGCTTTTCTTCATTGATGCCCCCGGCATCGTAAATAAACCCCGAAGAATCCGACATCGTGACTACTTTTCCTCCGAGTTGAATACACTTTTCGACTGCGTATTGCGCGACGTTGCCGGAGCCCGATACCAAACACACTTTTCCTTCGACCTGATCCCCTTTGAGCTTAAGCATATCCTCCATCATATAAACCGCACCGTATCCCGTCGCCTCAACCCGAATCGGACTTCCACCAAACTCCAGGCCCTTTCCCGTCAATATTCCGGTAAATTCATTCGACATTCGCTTGTGTTGCCCAAACATATACCCAATTTCCCGCGCCCCAACGCCAATATCTCCCGCGGGAACATCTTTATTCGCCCCGATATGCCGCGACAATTCCGTCATGAACGATTGGCAGAACCGCATAACTTCGTTGTCCGATTTTCCTTTTGGATTAAAATCCGCGCCCCCTTTGGCGCCGCCCATGGGTAATCCCGTCAAACTATTCTTGAATGTCTGTTCAAAAGCGAGGAATTTCAGGACGCTTAAATTCACGTTGTGATGGAACCGTAAGCCGCCCTTATAGGGCCCGATCGAATTATTGTTTTGGACGCGATAGCCCCGCTGCACCCTAATATTACCCGCATCGTCTTCCCAACTTACACGGAAAATAATAATACGATCCGGTTCCGCCATCCGCTCCAGAATTCTCATGTCATGGTATATAGGCTTATCTTCAATAAACGGAAATACCGTAGCCGCAACCTCGTACACCGCTTGGTGAAACTCAATTTCTCCAGGATTACGACGCTTGAGCCCGTCCATGAAATGCTCCACTTTTGTCTGAACCGATGCCATCATTTGATCCTCCGAATATAATAGGAGGCTGTCCGAGAATAGAGAGTCTCCAAGGTGTCTTGATAATCCTTCACGCGTGGAACGGATTTGGGTTTAAGATAATAGGATTTGGGTTTAAGATAATATGTCGGAACGCGGATTTTTCCCAATTGGGTTTTTGCAAATCCCGTCGATTTCCCCATTTCCAATCCTCCTAAATTCTAGTTCCTAACTTCCTCGTAAGAATAATAATAATAATAAAGGTAATAAAATAATAATAGGGGACAGACCACGATTAAATAAGCTATAATGATGCCTGCTAACAATTTCCATAAGGTTTCAATGCCACGCCGTCCTCGTTTGGTTGTACCGGAGATTCCTTTGCATATTATCCAGAGAGGTAATAATCGACAGGCATGTTTTTTTAGTGATGAAGATTATCTTTTTTACCTTGAATGTTTGCTGGAGTATTCTCAGAAAACTAATTGCACGATACATGGATATGTTTTAATGACAAATCATGTTCACATGTTACTAACGCCAAGAGATAAGGACAGTGTTGGTCAACTTATGAAACGGCTTGGTCAAAGGTATGTGCAATATATCAATCGAATGTATCGGCGTAGTGGCACACTCTGGGAAGGGCGGTTTCGATCATGTATAGCTCAGGAAGACAATTACTTACTGCATTGTCAGCGATATATCGAACTTAATCCAGTTCGTGCAGAAATGGTTTTACACCCGGCGGATTATAGGTGGTCGAGCTATCGAAGCAACGCACAGGGGGAGAGAATTAAGTTGATCAAACCTCATTTTATGTACAAGAGATTGGGTTTAACAGCGACCACGCGACAGGCAAGTTATCGTGAATTATTTCGATCCAAATTGGAGCCTGATTTGGTTGATGAAATACGCAAGGCGACGAATGGTAATTTTGTTTTGGGGAATGATCGTTTCAAGGACGAAATCAGCAAAACTTTGGGGAGGCGTGTAAAACTATGTATTCCGCCCCAACGTGACCGCTCATACCGATTGAACGTGACCGCCTATTCCGGAGCAACGTGACCGGCTATTCCGTTTGAACGTGACCGATTTTCGGGGTTTTCCCGGAATCACCGGTTACGATCCCGGAATTCATTGTAAGACACTGGAATTCTTATCTTTAATCCGGCATAACTTGCTCCTTTCTAAAGGAGGAGAAAGACGATGCCAAACCGGAGAATTCTAATGCGACAAATCAAAGAAATATTACGCCTCAAATATGAAGCAAAACTCAGCCATGAGAAAATTGCACGGTCGTGTGGCTTATCAAAAGGCGCCATTGGTAAATATGTGAGTCTGGCTAAGGCAAAAGGGCTCACCTGGCCTTTGCCTGAGGGGATGGATGAGCCACAACTCGAAGCGTGTTTGTTTCGAACTCAAGCTGCGCCTTCTCAATATACCTTGCCTGATTACCCCAAGATTCACCAAGAGTTAAAACGTAAAGGCGTGACCTTACAGCTGTTGTGGGCGGAATATTCCGAGGTGTATCAGGATAAAGCATATCGGTACAGCCAGTTTTGCCATCAGTATCGACAATGGCGGGGTCGGCAGAAGCGCAGTATGTGTCAGGTCCATCAGGCCGGCGAGAAACTCTTCATTGATTATTGCGGACCCACGGTCCCGATTGTGAGCCGGGAAACCGGCGAAATAAGGACCGCACAAGTCTTTGTGGCGGTTATGGGTGCGTCCAATTATTGCTACGCGGACGCCACCTGGACGCACAGTTTACCCGACTGGATTGCCTCGCATCAGCGCGCCTTCCGGTTCTTTGGCGGGATGGTCGCGTTATTGGTCCCGGACAACCTTAAATCGGGTGTTAACTTGGCTTGTCACTATGACCCAAAACCCAATGCCACCTATTTGGAGATGGCTCAGCATTACCAAACCGCCATCCTACCGGCACGACCTTATAAACCCAAAGACAAAGCCAAAGCGGAAGCCGGTGTTCTGTTAGTTGAACGTTGGATACTGGCGCGTCTGCGGCATCATACCTTCTTTTCATTATCTGACCTCAACCAATCCATTACAGAACTTTTGGAGGATTTAAACCGCCGACCTTTTCAAAAGCTTGAGGGTTCGAGATTATCGGCATTCGAATTACTGGATAAGCCCGTTCTTAAACCGTTACCCGAGCAGCCCTATGAATATGCCCTGTGGAAAAAAGCCAAAGTCAGTATCGATTATCACATTGAAATCGACAAGCATTTTTATAGTGTTCCCCATCAACGGGTCGGTCAAAAACTGGATGTCAGAATTACCGCGACATCGGTTGAAGTGCTCCATAAAAGCCAACGGGTGGCCAGCCATGCCAAACAGCACAGCGGCGGCTTCTCAACCTGCCCCGAGCATATGCCCAAGCACCACCGTCAACACCGTGAATGGTCACCGAAGCGGTTTATTACCTGGGCACAATCCATCGGCCCCTGTACTGCTCAAGTCGTTCAACAGGTGTTACACGGGCGTCCTCATGCCGAACAAGGGTATCGGGCGTGTTTAGGTCTACTCCATCATGCCTGCCGGTATAGTCAAAAACGACTGGAAGCGGCCTGTGAGAAAGCGTTAGCGATTCATTCGCCGAACTATCGAAGCATTACCTCCATTCTCAAAAAAGGGCTGGATCAGTGGCCAAAAGAAGATACCGCACAAACCGAATCTTCCGGTCCGGAACACGACAATGTTCGGGGTTCAGACTATTACCACTAAACGGGCAGCCTGAATCCATCTGTTCCATAAAAAATAATATCCGGTGATGGCGAATCCAGCCATCACCGGATTCACACACGATAGGAAACTGATGATGTTGACACAACACACCCTTCAAAAACTTCACACCCTGAAACTCATCGGCATGCTGGATGCCTTTGAACAACAACAAGCTCAACCCGAGACCCATGATCTGTCCTTTGAAGAGCGACTCGGACTATTGGTGGATCGAAAAATACTCTATCGGGAAAACAAACGCCTGGAACGGCTATTACGCGGTGCAAAACTCCGCGTCAATGCCTGTATTGAAGATATTAATTATCGTCATCCACGGGGTCTCGATCGTTCGCGAATGGCTTCGTTAGCCAGCTGTGACTGGATCGGCAGACAACTCAATCTGTGTATCGTCGGCGCCACCGGGACCGGCAAAACCTGGTTGGCCGGCGCCTTCGGTAATCAAGCCTGTAGACAAGGGTTATCGGTCCGTTATCTTCGCCTACCGAGACTGTTCGAAATGTTACGTATTGCCCATGGCTATGGGAGCTATCCAAGGCTCATGAATCAATTGGCTAAAACCGATTTGATGGTGTTGGATGATTGGGGCTTACAAAAACTCTCCGCACCCCAGAGAAATGATATCATGGAAATTATTGAGGATCGTTATGGATTACGTTCTACTCTGATTGCCAGCCAACTGCCGATTGAACATTGGCATGACTACGTGGGCGATGCCACGCTTGCGGATGCGATTCTTGACCGACTTCTACACAATGCTCAACGACTTTTACTCGATGGAGAATCAATGCGAAAAACCACTGACAAAATTGACTGATCGTGACCGATTAGTGTAAAAATAACCCTACCAGTGTTTTTGCAATGTGCAATCGGTCACGTTCCCCGGAATGACCGGTCATTTTCAGCGGAATAGTCATAAAACCAGGTAAAGCAGAGAGGCCTGTTAAGAATGAAAACTAACCATGGTCTGTCCCCTATATTCTTCTCTATTGCTATTGCGGAGAATAGTCCTCATTATATCCGCACAAATCGCGGAGAAACAAATGTACCTATGGGAAAAATCAGATTGGCCTGCTTTCACCTGGGATGATCCCGGCCTGACCAAACTACTCGTACAGGTTTCGAGAGAGCAAGGGCGGCTATTAGGTAAAATGGAGGCGCTTGGCTTCGAGCTGCGCAGTGAAGCGCACCTTCGTACCCTGACACATGATGTGGTCAAATCGAGCGAAATAGAGGGCGAAAAATTAGATTCCGATCAGGTCAGATCATCCATTGCACGACGCCTCGGATTAGATATAGGCGGGCTTGTCCCCACTGACCGCAATGTCGAAGGCATAGTTGAAATGATGCTGGATGCAACGGGCAACTATACCCAAGCCCTGAGCGAAGATCGGCTATTCGCATGGCATGCATCATTGTTTCCAACAGGGCGAAGCGGCATGAGCAAAATACGGGTTGGCAGCTGGCGTGATGATAGCAACGGCCCCATGCAAGTTATTTCAGGCCAGATAGGACGAGAAAAAATCCACTACCAAGCACCACCCGCAGAACGTGTGCCTAATGAAATGGAAAAGTTCCTGCGCTGGTTTAGGCAACCGGGGGACATCGACCCGCTGTTCATTGCGGGGCTTGCGCATTTATGGTTTGTAACCATCCATCCATTCGACGACGGCAATGGCCGTATCGCCCGCGCCATAGCCGATATGACGCTAACCCGTGCGGAAAAAACAGGCCAACGCTTCTACAGCGTGTCGGCGCAAATCCGCCATCAACACAAAAATTACTACAACACGTTAGAACAAACACAAAAAGGTGAACTTGATATTTCGCGGTGGCAAAACTGGTTTTTAAGCTGCCTTCACGATGCACTCGAAGGAGCACAACAGACATTGTCATCCATACTCAGCAAAGCATTTTTCTGGGAACGTTTTGCCCAGCAGCCATTAAATGAACGACAGGTAAAAATACTCAATAAATTACTGGATGGTTTTGACGGTAAACTCACCACATCTAAATGGGCAAAAATTGCAAAATGTTCGCAAGATACGGCCTATCGCGACATCCTGAACCTGATCGGCCGAGGCGCATTACAAAAAGATGAGGGCGGCGGGCGCAGTACAAGCTATTCGGTGGTCATGGAATGACCCGGCAATTTTCCCCTTAATCTTAGCCCATCTTCGTGACTTATATTAATAATTCCCCTAAATTACAATAAGTTAAAAATTTTATCCTGTCTCAGTTGGCACTACAGATTTTTTCTTGTTAATAATCGTTTTACATTGACCTATTAGGTCAGGTTTAATATTTAAAGCATCGTAAATTTGTTTCTGTCGTGCTTCGGCTTTAGTGGTTGTCCGCAGGTGAATCATTCTCTTATCGTCGGTCGGCAATGTAATGGTGATACGTTGCTGGGTCGACAGGATGTTGCGAATGCTGTCCCAGCTTAAATGAATACCTTGTTGTTTCAGTTGATAGCGCTGGGGCGGAATACACAGACTTTCTTTCCGACACGAACGGATTCAACGATCCGACAGGTGTAATAGGCCTCGCCATTATCCAGAGATTTCGTTTTGGTTCTTCGAATATACATGCTCCTAGTATTCATGAAAAACCAGGGAAGTCTTGTCCAATATGAAATGGCCCTGAAGAGGGGGGGTAATTTCTAACGTGAAATGGCCCTGAAACCGAGAACAGATCATAAATTGAGGTTAACTTACGCTTCAGAAGTGTCAAGGAGATTCCTCCGCTACGCTACAAACTCCTCCTTGACACCTCTTCCGCTCCAGTTAAAAGGTTATTCATGATCTGTTCCCAATTTCAGGGCCATTTATAGATTGGAATAGACTTTTAAGAGCCCCCATTCGAAGGAATGGATTCGGAGGATGTAGTTTCAGGCTTTCAAGCGTTTGAAAAAGAGCTATTTATCGTCGGACGTCTTATATTGAAAGAACGACGAAATGATGTATTTGTCTTCCGATTTAGGAATACATCCACAGTGCATGTGCGTCCATGTCGTTGGGAAAAGTATTCCATAACCGCGTATTGGAACGACCTTTTGTTGTTGATAGTAGAACATCGGCTCACCGCCATGTTTAACATTGTTAAGATAAATGATCATTGCCACAAGTCTATTGTGGGTTTGAGGACTCGACCCGTCGTAGTGCCAGGTGAATTGCCCATGATCCTTTAAATACTTTTGAATTTTGTATCCGGTGCCTTCTATGGGGTAAAGCTGTAAACTAGGGAAATGGGGCAGGAAATGATCTAATGCTCTAGCAACCGATTTGTGAATACGCGTGTAGATATCAAGCCATTCCCCTTGCTGGGGAATTGTTAAATCAAAACTGATCTTGTCGGTATTTTGGCTATGGCCCGCTGTTGGGTGGACGACCTTTCCAATATCCACGTGCCGGGATGTATTAAATTTGGCAATAATTTCGTCACACAGATTTTGGTCGAGAAAATTCTCGATTTGGGTAATAAAGTCCGTGATATCAACGAATTTCATAGCGTAGGGCACTTTTAGCGTAGTGCCAATTTGGAAATCGGTTGGGATTCCGTTCTAAATCGTTACGATAGCAAACGTGTGTTTATGTTTCGATGTCTGGGTATGCGGACCCAAAGATCCAAATTTCCTTATTTCGATCCGCTGATGATTTCGTTGCGTGAGAATACGGCCTATTTACGGCCGGTTATCAACAATCGCGCCTTCTTTTTCCGGAAGGACTAGATCTGCCCTACTAACCCCAAGTCCCAAGACAATTGGGCTGGCAATATAGATTGAGGAATAGGTTCCCACCACTACACCGATAATTAACGCGATGGCAAAATTATGGATGAGCTCACCGCCGAGAATAGCCAAGGCGAATAAGACCAATAAGGTCGTAAACGAGGTCACCATGGTTCGGCTTAAGGTTTGATTCAAGGAAACATTCATAACTTCTTCCGATGAACCTTTTCTTATTTTTCGAAAATTCTCTCGGATACGGTCGTAGACCACGATGGTATCGTTGAGTGAATAGCCGATCACGGCTAAAAGCGCCGCCAACACAGTGAGATCGAAGTTCATTCCGAGGATAGAGAATATCCCAAGTGTTACGATCACGTCATGACCTAAAGCCGCTACGGATCCTAAAGCGAAACGATACTCGAAACGCCAAGCGACATACATCAAAATGCACAGCAATGAATAGATTAGCGCCAAGCCCCCGTCCTCGGTCAATTCGTCACCGACTTGCGGTCCGACGAACTCAACACGGCGCAATTTACCCTTTTCACCGTAACCGGAATCAAGAACTTCAATCATTTGGGTACTTTGGCCTGCACTGCTATTATCCTTGTTTGGCGCTAATCGAATGAGTATGTCTTTGGATGTTCCAAAATGTTGGACCGTTGCATCGGAAAAATTTCCCTCTCTCAATACTCTCCTAATCTTCGCCAAATCAACCGATTCTTGGTATCCAACCTCAACCAGAGTGCCCCCGGTAAAATCAAGCCCGAGATGCAATCCTTGCGCTAATAATGAAATAATCGAGATGAGGATAAAAGCCGCTGAAAAACTCAACGCAAGCTTTCGTTTCCCTAAAAAATCAATGTGAAATAGGGCTTTCGTGGTCTTTTTCATGCTGCGATATCTAAAAATGTTGTTTGTAATGTCTCGATCAAGCGCTTGAGCCTTGTGTCGTGGTGGAATCGCGGATTCAGGTTAAATAGAAAGTTTGCTAATTCGGCGTTCACCGTAAATTATATTAACCATCATTCGAGTCCCGAGAATTGCCGTAAACATGGACGTTAAAATACCGATGGAGAGGGTAATGGCAAAGCCCTTTATTGGCCCCGTTCCAAAACCGAATAGGATAATTGCGGCGATCAAGGTCGTGATATTGGCATCGAGAATGGTGAAAAACGCTTTTTCGTATCCTGAAAAAATGCTCGCCTGAGGCGAATTGCCGTTCTTAAGTTCTTCACGGATTCTCTCAAAAATCAAGACGTTCGCATCAACCGCCATACCGACGGTCAAAACAATTCCGGCTATACCCGGAAGGGTGAGAGTTGCTTGCAGCATGGAAAGAACCGATACAATCAAAACGATATTGATAATCAAAGCGCAATCGGCGATGACACCGAATACTTTGTAATAACCACCCATGAACAGTAATACAACAATTAATCCTACAATAACGGATAGCATACCTTTGTCGATGTTGTCCTGTCCCAGACTAGGGCCTACGGTTCTTTCCTCAACAATCTCGATGGGCGCGGCCAGAGCTCCCGCCCTTAATAACAGCGCCAAATTCCGGGCTTCCTGGGTGGAGTCCAGTCCGGTAATCTGAAACCGTTTGCTAAAAGCATCGCGTATCGTTGCGACGTTGATAACCTCCTCCGTCTTCTTTTTTACCCGGATTTTTTCACCCTTAACGATCCGTGATTCAACTTTATTTTCGATAAACACCACAGCCATTGGTTTCCCGATGTTCTTCTGGGTGATCTTCCCCATTTTTTTGGCACCAACGCCATCAAGGGTGACGTATACCGCAGGTGAACCGCTTTGTGGATCAAGACCTGAAGATGCATCCACAATTTGATCTCCAGTCACGATCACGCGCCGTTTCAACAGAATCGGTTGGCCATTGCGTTGGTAATATAATCTTGTTCCAATAGGCGCATGGGAATCCACGGCTTTTTGTACGTCGTGCTCAACATCCGCCAACCGAAACGCCAGGGTAGCGGTTGCGCCGAGAATTTCTTTTGCCCGTGCGGTATCCTGAACGCCCGGAAGTTGTACAACGATACGTTCCGCGCCCTGCTGTTGAACTAAGGGTTCCGCAACGCCCAATTCATTCACCCGATTGCGCAATGTAGTCATATTCTGCGCGATAGCAAATTTTCGGATCTCCTTACGCTCGGTATCCGACAAAGCCGCCGATAATTCCAATTCATCGGTATCCGAACGCAACACTAATTCTCTGAATTCACGTCGAATGACCCTTTCCGCGTTTTCCACGGTTTCGCTATCCTTGAATTTGACTTTGATAGAGTCACCCTTCCGCGATACCGCGACATAACGTATTTTCTCGCTTCTCAGTAACGAGCGGATATCGCCTGCGTAGCGCTCCACGGCTTGGTTTAGAGCCGCCTCCATATCCACTTTCAGTAAAAAATGTACTCCGCCACGCAGATCAAGCCCTAAATACATGGGATCCCCACCCAGCGCAGCCAGCCATGAAGGGGTTGCCGGGGCCAGATTAAGGGCAACCGAATAGCCTTTTTCCATTTTTGATCTCAGGAGGTCGGCAGCTTCGAGCTGACTTTCAGTGTTGTCGAAACGCACCAAAACCCGATCGTTTTCAAGCGCTCCCTGCTTAAATGAAATTCCGGCATTGCTTAGTAGATTTTCGACTTCACCTACTGTGGTCTGGTCTATGTTCGAATTGCGAAGGGGCGATATCTGTACTGACGGATCCGCCCCATAAAAATTCGGTAAAGCGTAAAGCGCCGCGATAAGAAAGACGACTATGATTAAGACGTTTTTCCAGATCGGAAAACGATTTTGCATCACGATTCCTGTGTTGATTGATGTTTATTGTAACTATTCAGTTTGCCCCTGATTTGTTTAAAATCTAGGCTAAAGGGCGCTGTTTACAAGTGTAAACGACCACTATTGCTCCACGCGTTTTTGTATCATGGTTACGGAGCAAATGAGGGGTGAGATTAATAGTTACAGTTTATTTAGACTTGGCTTTCTGGCTTTTGTAAGTGCCCTTCGGCATTAAGCTGCCGATTGCATTCAGCTGAACTTGAACTTGAACGTTATCGGCCACTTCAATTTTGACAAAATTTTCGTCGACACTGACGATACGACCCAACAAACCGCCGTTGGTGACAATTTCGGCTCCTTTGGTAAGCGCCTCCACCAGTTTTTTATGTTCTTTTTGCCGTTTGGACTGGGGACGGATAAACATCAAATAAAAGAAAACAAGAATAATCACGGGAAAGATCAAGCCCGCGTAATCCTGATCCTGTCCAGCGGTTTGTGCAAATGCATCAGATATAAAAAAGTTCATCGCTCACCTAATATTTAATTTTTCTTTTCAAGTTAAACGAAGGATTATGACACAAAATCTACGCTTATACCCTTCGTTGACGATAAAATTTTTCGACGAATCGATCCATTAGGCCTGTTGCGATAGCGTCTCTCAGACCAGACATAAGACTTTGGTAATAAAATAAATTGTGGATAGTATTTAATCTTGCACCCAAAATTTCCCCGCATTGATCGAGATGACGAAGATAAGCTCTGGAATAGTGTCGGCAGGTGTAACAGGCGCAGTTTTCGTCCAATGGACGTAGATCGTTCTGAAACCGGCTGTTGCGAATGCGAATAGCGCCGGTTGACACGAACAGATGGCCATTGCGGGCGTTCCGGGTCGGGAGTACGCAATCAAACATATCGATCCCGGCGCGGACGGCTTCAACCAAGTCTTCGGGAGTCCCCACACCCATTAAATAACGGGGTTTATGGTAAGGCATCTTAGGAACCAGAGTGTTCAGAATATGGCGCATTGCCTGCTTGGGTTCGCCTACCGATAATCCTCCGATGGCGTAACCGTCAAAATCTAATTTGGTTAAGCCGTTGAGGGATAGCGATCGCAATTCAGGATACATTCCACCTTGAACAATTCCGAAAAGCGCGCCGGCATTGTCGCCATGGGCTTGTTTACTGCGTTCCGCCCAGCGTAAAGACAATTGCATCGACGTTTCCGCTGCTTCGACGGTAACAGGGTAGGGTGTACAGTCATCAAAGATCATCACGATATCGGCACCCAGGGCGTGCTGGACCCGCATCGATTCCTCCGGTCCGAGAAACACAGGACTTCCGCTTATTGGAGAACGAAAATTGACCCCCCGCTCGCTAATCGTTCGGTTTTTCCCCAAGCTGAATACCTGAAAGCCCCCCGAATCGGTTAGGATCGGTTTTTCCCAATGCATAAATCCATGTAGGTTCCCGTGTTGTTTAATAATTTCAACGCCGGGCCTGAGCATTAAATGGAAAGTATTACCCAAGATAATTTCAGCGCCGATTACCTGGAGTTCTTCCGGGGTCATTGCCTTCACGGTTCCATAGGTGCCAACCGGCATAAATACGGGCGTCTGGACCGTTCCACGGTCAAAGCAGAGTTGGCCTCGCCTGGATAACCCGTCGGTATTGCTAATTTCAAAATCCATTTATTTATCGTCCAGTAACTGTTTTTCAATATCAACTATTTTTTTTGGGAACAGTCGGTTTGTGGACTATTAATATCTTGTAAAGGAAAGAAAAGAAAATATACTTAGCAAATGGATCGGAAAGCTGGAGATCCATCTGACTATTGTGGCAAAAAAATTCTGTATTCCCTTAACATTCAATTCCTAGTCATTTCGCGATGATCGAAAACAAAATAGCTGATAGATATTTTTCACGATTAGATCCCTTCACTCGTTTGGTTGCCGCTATTTTATTTTTCATAGCGCCATTGACAGCGGGAGCGGTTGAGAAAGCCTGGGTTACCGACGAATTACGTCTCGGTATGTACAAAGAGCAAGGTGGCCGCGGTAAGCCCCAGCGAACCCTGGCGAGCAATGTAGAACTTCGTATCCTTGAACGTAAAGCTCAATGGGCCAGAGTACGCACGACACGCGGCGTCTCTGGTTGGGTCAAAGCAGGATATTTGGTGGATGCGCCACCTGCGAAGATCGCGCTTCCGGGGTTACAAAAAGAAGTGCTAAGACTACGTGACGCGTTATCCCAATCTCAGCTCTCATTGGAGACGACGCAAAAAAAAAGAGATGAATTGTCAGCATCTCAGCAGGCTTTGGAAAGTGAAAAATCGCGACACCTCGCCCGGCTTGGGCAGTTGACGGAGGAAAACCAGGAAATAAAAGAAGTGCTTTCAGCAAGGGGTATCCAAATACCGCTTACCTGGTCTCTGGGCGCCTCGAGTCTGGCCTTGATTCTCGGCTTAATCGCCGGCGTCGCTTGGCTCGACAATCGTATCCGCAAACGGCATGGTGGATTTAGGATCTATTGAATATTTGCGCTGGAGGTTAGAGTAAGTACCATTAAAAATTAACGGCTAACCGCAAATCCAAGAAATTAACGTTTCATTGGTGCTATGCCTGTGATACGACGGAGCCAAAAATTCCACCAAACTAAACATGCGCATCAGACTTTTTGAAGGCTTGTCCGTCATCGCGGCCAGCTTTTCAAAGCCGACTTTCGCATTGATATAATCACGAAGCAGGGATTTGCCTGTGTTGGTATTACCTGAAAGCATACATCCGATGCTTTCAGTCAGAAGACCTTGGCGAAATGCGTCATCATGCAAAGCCCTTGCCTGAACGGTCTCTTTAAAATTACGGGTAATCGCCATGTTTACTTCTCCTTGCGTTTTTTGTAGTCCCGCCAACACAATTTGGCTTAACCCCGGCATCTTTTAGAGCTTTGAGCTGAATATCGAGAGATTGCCGGCTTGTTGCAACACGGGCATACCCGAAAGACGACCTTCCATAAAAACTGTCTCCTAATTCGTTTAGTATACGATGCCGTCTACGAATGGAAAAAAAAAGACTTAGTAGACAAGTGTAACAATATCAACCTGTTTCGGTTTTTTCCGTGATGACGATTTTTCTTTCCTCGCGGTGCTTTTTTGGTGTATATTTGAGCTATATATACACCTATTGGAGAATTGACATGACGAGACAAAGTATTTCATTTACAACACCAAACGATGATTGGCTAAAGGCCCAAGTTGAGAGCGAGGAATACACCAGCAAAAGCGATGTTGTCAACGACTTGATACGAAAAGCAAGGGCGCAGCAAAATGAAATTGAATGGATACGGGCCAAGCTGATTAAATCAGAGCAAAGTGGGTTTATAAACAAGGCCCCTGCCGAAATCCTCGCAGATTTTAAGGAAGAAGCCCAGCGTAATGGGGAATTATAAACTTTCACCCGATGCAGAAGCCGACCTACACCGAATTTGGTTACGAGGTCTTCGTGAGTATGGCGAGGATCAAGCCGACAAATACTATTATAATTTTATCGCTCGTTTTGCAGAAATAGCAGAACAACCGTATTTATATCAGGCCGTTGATTATATCCGCGAAGGCTACAGGCGTAGCGTATGCGGCATTGACAGTATCTATTATCATGTTGACGGTGATACAGTCGAAATCATGAACATATTAGGGCGACAGGACACCGATGAAGTATGATGAATTTCATTTGGGGTGTGAATTTAAGACTGGAAGCGAAAAAATATTTCGCTGCACCGACATTGGGCGACGTGTGGTCGTTGCTGTATGTCTTGACGATCATCCGGATGACACCAGTTGGTACAATGGACCACCTTATGCAGTTGTAGAATACGTATTTGACGAATATTCTCAATATTCGCCTCAAATAATGAAAAAATTAGGCTCAGACTAGCTTTCCCTCGCGACGACTCCTATTCTCGGACAGCCTCGAAGTATGCGCCGACAACTAAAGAAACCACCACTTCGGTCGATAATGGCACTGTATTCTCGCAAACAATTTCCCATGAAAGCGGCTTTTTCCTATTTTTATTTCTTAATATTTTTTTTAGCGACACCCGCCTTAGCCGAGTTCTTCGAAACGCCCATGTTAGACGCCAAATGGGAGGTGAAAACAAGTAAAACGGAATGCGATTTGGTTCATCCGATTTCGCACTACGGCGATTCCGGCTTTCGGGTTGAAGGAAACCATCCGCTGGAGTTTTACCTCAAACCCCGGCGATATCAGCTACCTATTATTGAAGCAAGTTTAAGCGATCGGGCATAATAGTGGATGCATGGCCGTGATTTCTACAATCCCTACGGAGTTTCCCTTGAAACAGCGGTCGGGTCAAATACGGTTTCTCGTTTGGCGGTTAGTGGTCGGGTTGCCGAAATAATGTTTGAGTCTTTGAGTATCGGCCGAATCCCGACGTTTGTTTATAGGCGGACGGCCAGCGAAGTTATGGATTCGGAAATCCGGGTAGCGGTTTCCTCAATAAATTTTTTAAGCGTTTACGAGAAGTTTATTTCCTGTCGCCAAAACATCCTTCCCATCGCGATAAGCGACATCCAGGATCAGGTGTTGTATTTTGAGTATAAAAGCAAAAAGCCGGACCAACGGATCGCGGGGTTTTTTAATCGAATAAAACAATATTTACAAGCCGTTGGAGGTGGAAATGTTCTGGTAGGCAGCGAAATTCCAGCGCTTGAACAAGAAACAAGCCGCACTTGGTTCAATAAGCGATTTGAAAGTCTTCGTTCACTATTAACTCAGGCGGGGATAAACACGAAATCGATCAAAAAGCGGCATCGATTGCCGCTTGCCGGTAGCAAGAAATCCGTTCGAATTCATTTATTCGGTCCTGAGGCGCTTCGGACCTATTATTATCGTGCTAAAGAAACCCGGCTTTCGAAACAAAACAAACGCCGCCTCACCAAGCTTGCTTCATACCATAAAGATTATTTCAACTTCGGAAAATTGATTATCAATTCGCACACGGACAGTTCGGGTTCACGGTCGGCCAATAAACAAGTATCCGACAAACGGGCTTTCGAGATAAAAAACTATCTTCGGGACCGGGGTGTGGATTCGGATCGGATCGTTATACGTTCTTACGGGGAAACCAAACCACGGTTCAGTAACCGAAGCCGATCGGGGAAAGCGAAAAATAGCCGGGTCGTGATTGATTTTATTATGTGATTCTCATCGATTTTTATCCTGTATAATCCACCTACGAAAAATTCAATTAAATTAGATTGCTATGACTCTAAACAATAAAAGAAAGGTGGTGTTAGCTTACTCCGGGGGACTGGATACTTCGGTGATTCTCAAGTGGTTACAGGAAACATACGAATGCGAAGTGATCACCTTTACGGCCGATATCGGTCAAGGTGAAGAAGTCGAACCGGCCCGTCTTAAAGCTAAAGCTTTGGGGATTGAAAAAATCTTCATTGAGGATCTTAAAGAAGAATTTGTTCGCGATTACGTTTTCCCCATGTTTCGGGCGAATACGATATACGAAGGCGAATATTTACTGGGGACATCCATTGCCCGCCCCTTAATCGCAAAACGATTGATCGAAATCGCCAATGAGACGGGGGCCGACTCGATTTCCCATGGCGCCACGGGCAAGGGAAATGACCAGGTTCGTTTCGAATTGGGCGCTTATGCCCTGCGTCCGGATATCCAAGTTATTTCACCTTGGCGTGAGTGGGATCTTAATTCCCGCGAAAAACTTCTGGCCTACGCCGAAACCCATAGTATCCCCGTCGAAATGAAGCGGGGCAAGTCTTCCCCCTATTCCATGGATGCTAACTTATTACATATTTCATACGAAGGCGGAATACTTGAAAACCCCTGGTCGGAGCCGGAAGAGGATATGTGGCGCTGGTCGGTTGCCCCGGAAAACGCTTCCGACAGTCCAAGGTATATCGAATTAAGCTATGAAAAAGGCGATATTGTTAAAATCGATGACCGGTTTTGTTCCCCCGCCGTAGTTTTAGAATCGTTGAATCAAATCGCCGGTGAGCATGGAATCGGACGTTTGGATGTCGTGGAGAACCGTTATGTCGGTATGAAATCCCGGGGTTGCTATGAAACGCCCGGAGGCACGATCATGTTGAAAGCGCATCGGGCGATCGAATCGATTACCCTGGACCGCGAAGTTGCGCACCTGAAAGATGAACTCATGCCACGTTTCGCGAGTTTGATCTACAATGGTTATTGGTGGAGCCCCGAACGAAAAATGTTGCAGGACATGATCGATGCATCGCAAACACCCGTGAATGGCGTCGTAAGGCTCAAGCTCTACAAAGCCAATGTGACGGTCGTCGGGCGAAAGTCCGAAACGGACAGCCTTTTCGACGAAACGATTGCTACATTCGAAGATGATGGTGGGGCATATAAGCAATCGGATGCCGAAGGATTCATTAAATTAAACGCTTTGAGGATGAGAATAGCCGCGCAAAAGGGGCGGTAAACACTAAATTATGCAAATTGAATTTTCCTCAATCCGTCGATGGTTCGGCGTTTCTATCTTGTTGGCGAGCCTTACCCTGCTGCTATTCAATACCTCCGTGCACGCGGCGGCGGTATTCGACCCGAGCACGCAGTCACCCCGGACCCTCGGACCCTTCGTTTTTAAAAACACTAACCTTCAACAGGGTGCGACTAAAGCCTATCGTCCATGGTTCGAAAATAAGGCGTGGACTGGAGATTTGATCGAATACGATATCGCGACCAATGGAAGCTTCAGTTTACCGGCGGCTAATTGGAGTGCGGGAGCAATTTTTGCTACTAAGGAAACAGCTGACCCCAGTTATTGGGATTCCGGGCGAAAAATCATTAGCTCCACTACCGGCTCTAATCAAATCCCATTCCGTTGGGCTAATTTAATCGATTCTCAAAAAGTTACATTAGATCCATCGACGGCTGTAGCCGAGACCCAAAGTGATGTTCTTGATTTTATCCGGGGTAATCGTGTCCGGGAAGGTTATGGGATGCGAACCCGCTTTAGTATTTTAGGCGATATTGCCGGTTCGACACCTCGTTACGTAGCAATTCCCAATGCCGGGTATCCGTTCTCAGGCTATAGCACATTCGCTAATACGAAGCACAATCGTGCCCCAAGAATCTATGTCGGCGCCAACGACGGAATGGTGCATGTATTCGACGCCGTGACCGGAGCGGAGGTGTTTGCCTACATTCCCTCCATGGTTATACCGAATCTGGTAAAACTGACGCAAATTCCTTATACTCATACCTATTTCGTGGATGGCGAATTAGTTGTTGGCGACGCGTATTTCGGAGCTAGCGGCTCCGAATCTTGGAGCACAATACTTGCCGGTGGTCTTGGCGCGGGCGGAAAAGGATTGTTAGCTTTGGACATAACCGATCCGGATTTAAGCGCTGAAACCGCACCGTTGGCTGGGGACCAAAAGGTTCTGTTTGAAAAGACCGATCTCGATTTAGGCCATGTTTACGGTAGCCCTTCGGTTGTGAAACTTCCTGACGGAAAGTGGTATGTTATCAGTGGTAATGGATATGGGAGCGCCAACGGAATAGCGAAGCTTTTTTTGATCGAGTTGAATAGTCCTTCTTTTACTGTAACGACATGGTCAACAACCGATTCAACGCCTAACAATGGGTTGTCCACACCCGTGTTTTTGGATGAGAATAATGATTCCGTTGCTGATTTCGCCTATGCTGGCGATCTCAAAGGCAGGCTCTGGAAGTTCGAGTTCGGTAAAGATGCGTCGAATGATCTTACGGTTAGCGCGACCAAATTGTTTGATGCCGGAGTGGACCAACCCATTACCGTAGCACCCGATATTGCTGCCCACCCCAATGGCGATTACCTGATCTATTTCGGAACCGGGAGCCTTTTGAGTGACGATGACATCGGCAACGCCCAACAGCAATCGGTGTATGCCATTTGGGAAAAATATTCCCTAGTTGTAAATGGTTGCACTGATGATTCCACCGGATATTTGCTATGTCAAGACCTTTCCCCAGATACTTCGCACTCTAGTGGAACTCCCGTAAGATATCTGGCCACTTCGAATACTCCCGATTGGAGCATTCATAAAGGCTGGAAGGTCGATTTGCCCATAGGAGGCGAGCGTTTGCTGGGACATCCCCAACTCCGCGGAGGCCGCTTACAATTCGTCACCACCATTCCAAGTGCTACCGGCGCCGTAAGCTGGTTGATCGAACTGGACTATGAATCCGGGGGTGATTCCGGATCCATAATCTTTGATTTGGATGGAAACTCGGTTTTGGATTCCGGCGACAATATAACGGTCGCTTCGGTCGAAAAAAGGGCCGTTGCTAAAGAGCTTGGCGCGGGAATCCTGTCGCAACCCGCCATCGCCCGGATCGACAATGGTACGGATTCAAAAATCATCAATGGCCTGTTGCTTAGCTTCGATCCACCCTGTACGGGCGGCCTGGAGGGTGGCCACATTGACGTTCTAATCGATACGGCCAAAAATGGGCTCGCTGGATTCGTTTCTACACTTAGCCACAAATACGACGATGAATTTGGTCTGACCTACGTGGACTATTTTGATCTCCAGGGAATCAATAATCATAACGTGACCCACAACGGGCAAATCCTTGTGTCGGGAAGTATCGATGAGGCTAACCAAAAGCTTGTTGCCTTGGTCGCCAACGCGGATTTGTCCCCCGGCGCGGTACTGACGATTGGGAATAGGTCGTGGAATGTTGTCGAATACCAGAAATTAATTCAAAAACAACTTGCCGCATGGAGCAACGGTTCGGAAGTGGACCTTGTCGATGAAAATGGGAACTTCCTGGCGTTTACGCTCGACGAAATAAACAGTTCAAACGGAGGTTCGGGCACCCTGCGAATATCCTTTGACGACCAAGCTATTTTGACTGGAGGGTTAATTCCGAACTCGCCGTGCACGCAAGGTAATCCCCTTGGACCTTCGGCGAATGCTACGGCATTAACCGAGCCCAATGGCCGTTGGAGATATGGGGGGCTTTCGCTGCAACTACTCGATTATAATGCAATAAAATCGGATATTGACAACTCCGTCGCGGCGGATGACCGGGTTTACCGGCTTCAGAACGTTAGTGATCTTCCGAACGTGGTATCGCTTCCAACGGGAATCGTATCGCTGCAAGAGTCAGGTGTGTCGTATGGAGGGGTTATCGCCAACCCGTATTTAGCGGCCAATGCCGCATTTCTTTATGAATCCACGTTATTTTGGCATTTTAGCGGAATATATTGCTATGGAACAGACGATTGGGAAACTCAAAGAAAGCTCACGCTTCTGACCATTTTAAAAATCAATGATTTTTTCGTGACGGCATCTACCGAATTATTAGCGAATATTTTTGCCCTGGTAGACGACATTAAAACCCACATCTGTTCTGAATTTACCCCTGAAGGAATATGTATCGATGAGACCTACCAAGGATACCTGAGTAATCTTTCCGGCTACCTGACTCAGCTTGAAGGCGCCTTACTGCCGGTTTTCCAAAACTACGCCGTCGATATTTCCGATCTGGCCGTATTTATTGCGTATGGTGGCACCGCGGGAATCCAGCAAACTCCTAGCACTGGCGTTGCGGCCACCGCTGATTTAAGCACCCGGGAATCCTCACCGGGACCCACGTTCACGCAAGGCAGGCAGTCCTGGATGGAAATGGATTTGGACGCATTGTAATTATGGGGCAATCTGAACCATTTCGACATCGTGCGCAATAGTGATGGCGGATTATGGAATCAACTTTAAACCTTAAACCGGTCACATCAATCCTTGGACGCTGAGCACATTAAGTGTTCGCGATCCACGCTAAGGCATTTTTCCAAAATTACGCCACCCATAGACCCCAACCAAACCCCAGGCTATCAAAAACGCCAAGCCGCCAAAAGGCGTTATCGCGCCCAGCCACCGAATGCCCGTCAAGCTTAAAACGTACAAGCTGCCTGAAAACAGGGCTACACCGGCGAACATCAACCATCCAGCCCAAATCAACAGTTTAGAGTGTGGCGGGTGTTGACTGAAAGCGGCGATAATCCCCAAGCCTAAGCCATGCCACATCTGGTAACTGACCGCGGTTTGATAGATTGTCATCGACTGTTCCGAGAGTATGCCGCGCAATCCATGGGCGCCAAAAGCGCCCATGGCGACGCCCAGCAACATGAGCAATGAAGCCAAGGACAAAAACAAAAAATTCATTCGCGATTTTTCACTGTTCATTATTGTTCAAGTAACCGAGGCATCAATTCAACCAAATTACAGGGACGGGTACGGAAATCGAGCTGATGGCTGATCAATTTATCCCAAGCGCTACGGCAGGCGCCGGAAGAACCGGGAACACAGAAAATATACGTTCCGTTCGCTACACCCGCGACGGCTCGTGATTGAATGGTGGAGGTTTTGATTTCCTGAAGCGAAATTGCACGGAAGACCTCACCGAATCCTTCGAGGGTTTTATCGAACAACGGCGTTATCGCCTCGGGCGTACCGTCTCTGCCGGTCACTCCGGTGCCCCCAGTGCTAATGATCGCATGGACGGCATCGTCAACGATCCATCGCGACATCACCGCCCTGATTCGGTATATATTGTCTGGAACGATACGTTTTTCGGCAAGGAAATGTCCAGAGCCGGTTAAACGTTCCGACAATGTTTTTCCTGAGACATCGGTTGTTTCGGTACGGCTGTCCGATACAACTAGAACTGCGATGGTTAGTGGTTTGAACTGGCGATCCTGTTTCATTTTAATATTAGGAAAAATGCTTCGTTTCCACGTTGGATATTGATCAACAAGGCTTGTCGTTTATTGATAACCGATGCAAAGGCGTCCAGATTTTTGACGCGATAGCGGTTAGCACTGACAATGATGTCGCCGGGGCGTAAACCTAGCCGCCACGCATAGGAAGCGCTGTCGATTTTGTGGATCAAAATACCTTCCGCCTGATTTTTCTGGGTCGTGCTCAATACCACGCCTTCCAGCGTTGGGTGCAGTTTCTCACCGGATATCAATTCCAATTTTTGTGGTGTGATAACAGCGGTGCGTGTCAAACGTTGCCCTTCCCGGATAACTTGAAGAGTGATTTGGGTCCCAATCGACACCAAGCCGATGGCATTACGGAGCGAAGCACTATTATTAACCCGTCGGCCATTTACCGAAACAACAATATCTCCGGGTTCCAGGCCCGCTTTTTCGGCGGGCGATTCAGACTGTACACGGCTTATTACCGCGCCATTTTTGTTTTTCAGATTGAATGCCCGCACCAGTTCGGGACTTAAGTCCTGAACGGTTACGCCCAACAGACCCCGCTGAACTTCTCCGTGTTTAATCAGCGTGTTTTTAATGGCAAGCGCCATGTTGGAGGGTATGGCGAACCCAATACCGACGTTGCCGCCGCTCGGCGCCAGAATTGCCGTGTTGATGCCGATTAACTCCCCCTGAAAGTTAACCAGCGCACCGCCGGAGTTTCCCGGGTTGATGGAAGCATCGGTCTGGATGAAATCTTCATAGCCTTCTATACCGAGACCTGATCGTCCTAGCGCACTGATAATTCCGGAAGTGACCGTTTGGCCGAGCCCAAAAGGATTACCGATGGCAACAACGAAATCACCCACGCGTAATTTTTCCGAATCCGCTACTGGAATCGCGGTCAGATTCTGGGGAGCGATTTTGATGACGGCGACATCGGATTCGGGATCGGAGCCTACGAGCGTTGCATTCAATGTTCTTCCATCCTGGAGGGTGACGGTGATTTCTTGCGCTTTGTCGATAACGTGGTTGTTGGTGATGACATAGCCCGCACGGGAATCAACGATGACCCCGGAGCCCAAACTGGAAGATTGGCGCTTACGTGATCTCGGTTGATTCGGGAGACCGAAAAAATGCCGATAAAACGGATCGCGCATCAACGGGTGTTCCCGCATCTGGATTTCCGTTTTGGTAGAGATATTCACCACCGCGGGCATGATCTTATCAAGCATTGGCGCCAGGCTTTGAACCGGGCCGCCATATAATTCGGCTGGAACGGCTGCATTGAGATGGCCTATCGACAGCGAAAATATTAACAGGAATCCATTAAGGTAGATTCGGTTGTAGGGTGTGATTGCGGTGCTGTAATACTTCATTTCCCCGATATTTATTCAAAGATCAGCTATTATAGAAAAAGGCTTCCCTATTAAACAATAATTTGTACAATCGGTACACATCCGGCATAATTTTTTTTTTGATAAATGCTTAGCGAAACCAAATCCAAATCCCACGATCCACAGATACTAAGAAACCTAATACCCCTTTCGACCTTATCAGCATCACGGTTTAAGAAATTGTGCTCGGCCGCGCGTGTGGAATTCGGTCCAAAAGGGTCGCTGTTATTTCGGCATGGCGATACTAAAAATGAATTTGTGTACTTGTTGTCGGGAAAGGTTTCTTTACAAGCCGGTGATGTGGAAATGGATGTCATTGAGGGCGGTACGGAAGCCAGTCGATTCGCCATCGCTCACCAAATTCCCCGAAAAGTTAATGCCTTAGCAAAAACTAAAATTCAATTCGTGCGTATAGATTCCAGTTTAATTTATTCGCAGGAACCGGAAGCCGCGAAATCGCAAACGTCACCGGGATACGAAGTCAGCGATTTACCCGGGGAATCGTCCAGCGATTGGATGACGGAGTTGCTCAAATCGCCAATTTTCGAGCGGCTACCTGCGTCAAACCTCCAAAAAGTCATCATGAGTTTGGAAGAGGTTCCGGTTATCCAGGGCGAAGAGATTTTCCGGCAAGGCGATACCGGTGATTATTATTACATCATCAAAAGCGGGCAATGCACTCTTACCCGCAAGCCGAATCCCCATGCGAAAGAAATCACTCTGGCCAAATTGAAAACCTGTGACGCTTTTGGGGAAGATGCCTTAATTTCCAACCAACCTCGGAACGTCAGTATTACAATGTTGACGTCGGGACGCATTCTCAGGCTTAAAAAAGATAAATTCCTAACGCTGATTAAAGAACCCGTTATCAGCTATATCGATTCCGACTCGATCGAAGATGCATTAAAACAAGGTTGCAATTTGATCGACTTACGCTCACCGGATGATTATGAAAATTTTCACCTGCCCGAGAGTAAAAATATTCCTTTCTTTTCGCTTCGAATGCAAATGCATACCTTCGGAGAGGGCTTCAAGCCTATACTGGTTTGCGAAGATGGGAATACCAGTCAGGCGGCCGCTTTTTTGTTGATCCGCGAAGGTTTTACCACCGAAGTTCTTCGTGGGGGAATAGAAAGTCTTTCGAAAGGTTCAATGGATAGTTCGGGTTCCCAAGCCAAAAATCCATCTAAGTCCAAAAAATTATCAGCGGATAATTCGCAACCAAAACAAGCTGAACAAACTTCATCGACTCAGGAAGAAACACAATCGTCCGATGGCAAGGAGGTTCGCGCCGAATTGGAGCAAACCCTCGTCCGATTAAAGGAGGATTCGGAACAACGGATAGAACAAGTCAATGACAAACTGAAACAACAGAAAGATTCCAATCACTCTCTAACACAGGAAATACAAGAACTAAAACAAAAAATTGAAGACATCACAAACAAGCGTAAGAAAATTGAAGCGGGCGCTACAGCCCCACAATCCGCGGACATTAAGAAAATTACGGATTTTGAGTTGACCATTCAGTCTTTAGAGAAAACGCAAAAGCAAAAAGACGAGAGTCATCGCAAAGACTTAGAAAAGGCGTCCAAAAAAACTAGAAATCTCGAACACGAAGGACAACGGTTAAAACAACAACATTCCGAGTCTAGCGCCAAGCTGGAAGGAGAGATCACCGTTCTCAAGGGCCGAATAAAAGAGATTGAAGAACAAGCGGCGACTCAACGGTCTAGCGATTTCGGTAAAATAGTGGAACTTGAATCGACCCTACAATCTTTCGACCGGAGCTTAAAGCAAAAAGAAGAGAGCTATCACAAAAGCCTTAAGTTGGAATCGGAAAAAATCAACCTGGTTAAACAGAAAGGAAAACAGTTAGTACAACAATTTTCCCGAACACAGGCGGGATTGGAAAAGGAAATTGTCGATCTTAAAGGTCAGCTTAAGAACGTGGAAGAACAGGCGGCCATTCAGCGGGCCGGGGATTCCGGGAAAATATCTGAACTTGAATCAACCCAAAAATCTCTAGAACAAACACTCGAGCAAAAAGACGAGCTGTACCGCAAAAATCAAATTGCGGCATCGGAAAGAATCGCTCAAATTGAACATGAAGCGAAGCAGCTGAAACAGGGCTACTCGGAATCCGTTTCCGCCTTGAAAAAAGAGATGGCGAGGCTTTATGTTCGATTGAAGGAAACCACGGAGGAAGCCGGAACTCAACAGGCGACTGACTTGGGAAAAATCATCAAACTTGAATCCGTCAATGTATCCCTCGAAGAAACGCTGGAGCAAAAAGACGGTCTTTACCGTAAAAATCAAATTGCGGCGTCGAAAAGAATTACCCAACTTGAAAAGGAACTGATGGAGTTGACCGGACGGCATTCGGAATCCGCAACCCAGCTAGAACAAGAAATCGCGGATCTGAAAGGCCATGTGAAAGAGATTGAAGAACAAACTACCACTCAACGGCCCGCTGACGCTAAAAAAATAGCAGCCCTTGAGTCAACCAATAAATCTCTCGATCGGACTCTGGAACAAAAGGACAAAGACTACTTTCAAGACCTGAAAGAGTCTTCGGAAAAATTTTCCCAACTCGCTCAGGATCGGACGGAGTCGATACAACAGCATGCGGAAACCACGTCTAGTCTGGAACAAGAGATAACTCGCCTCAAGGAGCGGCTGGAATCAGAGGATCCAAAAGACAGCCATCTTGAAGAGACCGAAAGGTTGTTCCAGACTAAGGAAACGGATTATAAAAAGCAGATTTCCGCCTTCAAAAGCAAAAACGATTCACTTCAGATTAATTTAACCCAAAAATCAGAAGATATTAAATCATTAGAGTCAAATCTACACAGCTTGCAGGAAGATAACACTACATTACATTCTCGACTCGAGAAAACCCAGGGCGAGGGGGATCGGGACCCCCAAGAGGCAGAAACTATAGAAAACTATCAACAACGCATCAGTGAACTCAAGGAACAAATCGCGGCCGCTCAACAAGACAAAGAAGAAAAAGAACATCAAGTGGAGACCCTGAGCCGAAAATCCACCGAACTCGAATCCGTCGTGGAAAATCTTACCGGCCAATCCGAGCGGAATGGCGGAAGTGAAGATGTCGCATCACTCAAGAAGGAACTGGAAATGATACGCACACATGCCAACAGCGATTTTGAAGCCATGATCCAACAGCTAAAAACCGCCCAAAGCCAAGCCGAACAATTCAAAAAAGCATTGCGACAGGAAAAGAAACGGGTTGCACAGTTGGAATCGGAACTCGACCAACCATTGACCGTGAGCACTGATTTTACCGCAACCGATGACGATATTTTTTCGACGGAGGATACGGGCTTGGTCTCCGAAAAAACTAGCGGAAAAACCAAAACAACCAAAAAGTTGACGTTCTGGAAGTCTTAGGTTTATATGCCGAAGGCGTCGTAGTCGTCTAGAAACGAATTGGCTCTTTTTACTTGATTTTGGCCTCTTTGTACATCACATGTTTTCGAACAACCGGGTCATATTTCTTGATTTGCATTTTTTCCGGCATATTCCTTTTATTTTTGGTCGTGGTATAAAAGTGCCCGGTACCCGCGGATGAAACCAATCTAATTTTGTCACGCATAGTCTTTACCTCTTAGAAGTTGTACGGACGGTTTGTTAAACCTTTTGCCCTTTTTTCCGAATATCGGTGAGTACGGTGTTTATCCCGAGCTTGTCGATAATACGCATGCCTTTGCTTGACAACCGTAGCCGGACCCAACGATTCTCGCTCTCCACCCAAAATCGATGATAGTGAAGATTTGGAAGAAACCGACGTTTGGTTTTATTATGTGCGTGAGAAACATTGTTACCCACCGCCGGACGTTTGCCGGTCACTTGGCATACTTTTGACATCGTTGACCCCGTAGCAAATCTAATTAAAATATAGCTAGTCATTACAGCATAATGTTTGTGTATAGTAAAGTGCGATTTGGATATCTTTTTGATGATTTCGTCACTATCGGGTTTGTTGTTGAGACTTATTTCAAAATTGCTTTCCCTCGCGGCGACTTGTATTCTAGGACAGCCCCCAAGTTTAAGAAAGTTTAGAGGGATTACAAAGAGATGCGAAAAGGAAGCGAAATATCCGCGAGTGTTTTATATGGAACAAAGGCTATAATCTCTATGGATGATCATACACCCGTTGAGATTTAATCAAGTTAGTATGAGAATCCTTAGTGTCTTAAGTCTTAAATCCATTGACCACGGATAAAGGGTTATAAATTTTTAATTGTCGTAATTATGATGGAATTCTTCAAGATTTTTGATGCCTTCCCAAGTTCCGTTGTAGCCGGAATAACCTTTGCCTGTCTGTTGCTTTTAGCGGGATACATAGTGTTGTATTTTCGCCATCGAAAAATGAATCGGGAAACCGAAAAAAGAGCTTCCGAACTGGGAAAGAGCGGCCAAGCTTTGCACATGAAGCTGACCGACGCGGAATACATTAACACCAGGGATATACAGTGAGCCAAATTGCTAGCGCATTGTGGCCTCTTTCCGGAGATTTGTTTTTTAATTCCTTGGTCGAGCACCTTCGCGATATTCTTTTATCGGATTATGTGTGCGTGGGTGAATTCGTAGATAATGGGGAAGGCGCGAAAATTAGCCTCATCGCTTGTTTTGGCGAGGGAAAGCATCTCAATAATTTTGAATACACATTGTCCGGTACTCCGTGTGAACAAGTGATGCGGAAGGGTGATTATTGGGTTACAAAGGAGGTTGCCACTGAATTTCCAAAAACCGCCATGCTTCGCGATTTGGGAATTGAAGGTTATGTTGGCTTGGCGCTTCGCGGTACAACGGGTTCGAATCTCGGCTTGCTCTCCGTACTTTTTAAAAAACTGATCGTGGATATTGAGAGCACACTTTCCGTGCTGAAAATATTCGCGGCCTGGGTCAGCGCCGAACTAACGCGTTCGAAGGCTGAAGAAACTTTACACCGTTACTATCAAATCGTAGACAGCTCCGCTGATCTTTTAGCCTTGGTGGACTCGAATTATACCTATCAGGCGGTAAACCCCGCTTACCTGGATATGTTTGGCAAGCGACGGGATCAAATTATTGGACAAACGCCGACCGAGGTGTTTGGGCGAGAGGTATTTGAAGAGATTATTAAACCAAAGCTTGACGAATGTTTGAAGGGAAACGAAACCAAGGTCGAATTCAAGGTTGATTTGGCAAATAAACCCAATTGTCATATCCAAACTAAACTATCTCCGTTCCTCGATCCCAACGGGAATACTACGGGTGTGGTCATCTGTGGTCACGACATAACCTCACTGAAACAAACGGAGGAAGTGCAGGCTCTTCGGGCAAGCACGCTCGAGGCCGTTGCGAAATGCCATGTCCAACGAAGCACTGACTCGGATTATATTGTTAGCGGAGAAACAACACCCGGGAATGCTATGTTCCATTTTACTGCTGAATCAGGACAAGAAAACTCTTCGGCCCGGTGCGGCGCCGGGTCTGCCGAAATTCTACAACCAAGCCTTTGATGGTTTGGAGATCGGTGAAGGGGTTGGCTGCTGTGGTACGGCGGCCTTTACCGGTAAACGGGTTATCGTGTCGGACATTCGAAGTCACCCTTTTTGGGCGAAATATAAAGCATTGACCAGCCAGGTCGGAATGATCAGCTGTTGGTCCGAACCCATAATGTCGTCAAAAAACCAAGTGCTGGGGACTTTTGCAATTTATTATCAGGAATTACGGGAGCCCACCCCGGAGGATCTTTCACTCATTGAATCCTTGGCCAGCATCGCCGCTATCTCAATCGAACGAAACCAAGCGGAGCTTGAACGATCCCACCTCGAAAATCAGCTTCTCCAATCCCGGAAAATTGAAGCCATTGGCCACCTGACCGGGGGTATCGCCCACGATTTTAATAATATCCTTGGGAGTATTTTAGGTTTCGCGGGTCTCGCGTTGAAACGTTGCGTCAATTCAAATAGCGGAAACCTCGAAGAATATCTTAATATCTTAATATCTTAATGAGATCGTTCGGAGTGGAGAACGAGCCCGGGATTTAATTTCCAAGATGCTCGCTTTTAGTCAAACCGGATTAAACAAATCCCATCCGCTAAAATTGCAACCCTTGATTTCCGATTCTCTTAACCTGTTGCGGCCCCTGTTACCCTCTTCCATTGAAATCCAGACCCACATTGAATCCGGTGAAATGATGTTACTTGCCGATTCCGTTCAGCTTGAACAAGTTATCGTGAATCTTTGTATCAATGCCAGGGATTCCATGAAAGGAAAGGGACGGATCGACATACAAGTTAAAAAATCTCTTGACGATAAGGATCGAATCTGTAGTTCATGCCATAGTTGTTTTCACGGTCATTTCATCGAAATCAGTGTCGAGGACACTGGCTCGGGTATCGATCCGGATTTAATCGAGAGGATTTTCGATCCGTTTTTTACGACCAAAGAAACAGGGGAAGGAACCGGCATGGGCTTGTCCATGGTACATGGTACGGTTCATGAGTATGGAGGACATATACTGGTGGAAACATCGGCCGGGGTGGGCGCTAAGGTACGGATCTTTTTTCCGTTTCACGAAGGGATAGACGAATTGGCCGACACTAAGAAGGTAATCCCCGGCCAACGGCAATCTGAACCGGTGTTCTCGGATAGACATATTCTGGTCGTCGACGATGAAGAATCCTTAGTGATGTTTTTTACCGATGTTCTGGAGTCTAAGGGCTATAGAGTGACGACAGCCAATTCCGGTGATTCCGCGTTGTCTATTTTTCTCGAAAATCCTTTAGATTTCGATCTTATTTTAACGGATCAGGCCATGCCGAATATGACAGGGATGGACCTGGCCGAAGCAGTCCTGTCGAAATTTCCCAATACACCGATTATTTTATGCACGGGATGTAGGCTACTCGTTGACGATGAGGGAGCCGATCAACTGGGGATAAAGCGCTTTCTGCAAAAACCTTTCGATGATGATGCGCTTTTGACAGCCGTTTCGGAGGTATTCAGTCAAAGTCAAGGGACTGTGTCGATCCAATAGTTTTTCCAACCCATCGATCCCTTAGACGCCGTTTCAGCGGCGGTTCATGGTCTGGAATTTGATTTTTATTTAAGATTTCTAAAACCGAAACCGCGGAGGAGATGAAAATCCGTGGGCCGAAGGCGAAGTTAAAAACAATACTTGGAGTCGGTCATGTCCCGGCACTGATGGCGAGTGACCAAATCGAATGGGCATTGTTCATTAAGTATAGTATCTGGTAAAATAGCGATTTCCATTTGAGTAACTGACTATGCCGACTTGCCCTAAATGTCACGCAGAAGACTGTACTAAAGAGGGTATAGTTAAAACCAAACAACGATATAAATACAAATCGTGTGGCTATAGGCATACCGTTAGACACCGGGAGATAAGTCTTGATATTAAGCGATAAGCGCTTGAACTTTACCTGGAGGGGCTTGGTTTTCGCTCGATTGGCCAGTTTTTGAATTGCAGTCATGTTTCGGTATATTACTGGATCAAAGCGTATGGCGAATCAATTGAGGCAATTCGATCGGACGCGGGGGTTGAGATTGTAGAAATGGATGAAATGCAGACTTACATTGGCGTAAAAAAAACGATTGCTGGATCTGGATTGCTGTTGATCGACATGGAAAGCGCTTTCTCTCGTGCGTTGTAGGCTCCCGCGACACGGGAACCGGGCGAGCATTATGGGACGGCCATCAAAACCACCCACATAAAAGGTGTGATGAGCGACTATTGGAGCCCTTATGAAAAGTTTATCCCGACTGAATTACAGACACAATCCAAAGCTGAAACCTATACGGTAGAAGGCTATAACAGCTTATTTAGACACTTTCTTGCCCGATTACGCCGAAAGTCTAAGTGCTATAGCAAAAGCCAGGAAATGCTTAAATATTCAGTCCTGCTTTTAATGCTCAAATGGAACGGAGAAGTAGGAGCTATACTTACCGAACAATGCCAGATTTCGAATATGATTGTCACTTGGGATTTGTGTTAATCCAAACAGAGTGTGGGTATTATTGCATCCCTTGGTGAGCTGCAATGTCCTTTGTGCGTCCAAAAAGGACGGGCTTTGTGTAAAGAACACCGAAAACGCACCCATTGCGGCGTCCGCCATGGAATACACGGTATTATCTCCGGTGCGGGTGTCGGGAAATTGCTTGCTAATCAAACGTAATTGATCAACGAGCCGATTGAAGGTCGAGGGTTGTAGTCCGAATCGAAAGGGAAAGCTCATGGTCTTTAGAATGCCAGTGGTATTTCCCCATTGCTTTATACAGATTGAATTTAGGGTTGTCTACTGATTCATTTGGTAATGTTTCTTATTCGCATTTAGAATTGCTGACCATACACACCCCCGATCCTTTCCGAAATCGGCACACTATTAACTCAGAGCAAAACGTTACACGTATAATAAGGCGCTTTTCACCCTACCGAGGATTTATGCCCGAAAAGCAAAAGATTATTATTGGCGCATTTTTGATAACGGCATCCGAATTCATGTTCGCGTCCATGGGCGCCACTGTCAAGGCAGTGACAATGGATTTGCCCCATGAAATGGCGGTATTCATGCGTAACTTTTTCGGTCTAGTCGTTTTGTCCCCATTTTTGCTGGTACAGTATAAAAGTGACTTGATTCGATTGTTCAAGACCGAAGTATGGCATCTTCATTTTATAAGAGCTATTACCGGGCTGTCCGCAATGTATTGTTTGTTTTTCGCGGTCGCGCATCTGGCTTTGGCCGAAGCCTCCCTCCTCAAGATGACCGCTCCGATTTTTCTCCCTATCGTCGCCTTAATTTGGTTGAAGGAAAAATACGGGTCATCCGCCATACTGGCCATACCTATTGGATTCTTTGGAGTCATTCTTATCCTACAACCCAACGGCGATTTCAATGAGTCCGGTATGGTAGGCCTATTAGGTGGATTTCTGGCCGCGGTAGCTAAAGTCGTAGTTCGAAGACCGGGTAAAACCGAACCTACCACGCGTACGGTATTTTATTTTGGTATTTTTGGGGTGTTTTTCTCAACCATTCCACTTTTCTGGAACTGGCAAACACCAACCTTTAGCCAATGGGGATTACTGATCGGTATCGGAATATTCGGAACCTGTGGGCAATTGCTGATGAGCCGGGGTTATGCCCTGGCGCCCACTGCTTCGGTAGCCCCATTCACCAATTTCATGGTCATTTTCAGTTCCGGGTACGGTTTTATTTTTTGGGGTGAAACTCTCGATCTTTATTTTTTAATTGGCGCAACGTTTATCGTATTGGCGGGGTTTTTTGCTGTTCAAGCCAATGTTTTGTTTGTGAGGGTTGCGGCTAATCCAGTTGATTGAGTAGTACCCCGCACCCTAAATAACTACGTCTATTCGACGGTCTAAATCGTCGATAACCGCGTTGCGACAGCTTGAAAGAGGATGGCTATTCCTGCGCTGTCGCGTCTTGTTCTCGGCGATTTATCCTCGCCGCTTAAACGCAGTTATTTAGGGTGCGGGGTACTAGTCTTTTTTCTGGAAAATACTTCAAATCGTAAAAAAAAGGTGTGGAATGTCCGTTTCATTACAATCCCATGCAAATATTCGTTCTTGGTTGAAAAGAATCGAATCCTTGAAAGGATTTGTTGGGATGGAAACAACACGCGTTGGCTTGGCGGCCTGAAATTAGGACTTGAATATTGATTAGCTAAAGGCGCATGATCGAATCATGCGTCTTTTAACGATTTAATGAGGGTAACTGTTCAGATTGCCCTATGAAACTCGTCAGATCACGACGAAAAATGATCATTTTTTAGCACGGAAATGGCGGATTTCAGGAGTGAGCTGAATAGTTACCAATGAGGTATAAAAAAATGAGAGACTATGTCAGCGATATAGCGTTTACCAGCAAAGTCAAAGAAATACAAAAACAGCATGGTTCACGCGACAACTATGCGAAGATGGAACAAGGAAGAGGTTGGCAAAATACCATTACGAGCTATCTTGCGGATTTCATTGCGGAGCGTGATTCATTAGTCTCCTTTAAGGTTGAAACCATCGCCTTTCAGGCGATTAGCTTTAGCTCTTGATTTTTCGTGCTCGTGAACGCACACGTTAACGAGTTTTAGCATCACTTGCGAGGTGTTGAAACCCTACAATCTGCAATCTCACATCTTGCCTAAAAGCAAAGAACATCATCCATATTGAATGCAATGACCAAAAATCTATCGAGGCTTCGTAAACATCTATTTTTCATGCTCTAAAATGAGATTAACTCCGTTCACGAGCACGAGCACGGCCTATGAACGGGTCTTTAACCCGTATCCGGACTTTCAGTCCGTAACACTAACCCTCCGTCTTTTAGACGGTGGTTGTTAAGTTTATATGGCAACGGTGAATGGAGAAGGACAACCCTATATTCAGCACCGAGGCGGCCCAAAAGGATTTTTAAAAGTGATTAATGATCGCACCTTGGGATTTGCCGATTTCAAGGGAAACAGGCAATTCATTTCTTTCGGCAATCTGGAAGAAAACAATAAAGTGTGTCTGTTTTTGATGGATTATCCACAAAAGACACGGATCAAGCTCTGGGGTACAGCGGAAGTGTGTGAAGGTGATGAAGCGTTGATTAAGAAACTAACGGTTATTGATTACAGTGGTAAACCAGAACGGGCATTCATTATTCGTGTCGACGCCTGGGATAGAAACTGTCCTCAACACATTATTCCCCGTTACACTAAACAAGAAATTCGTGATCTGGAAATATGCCCGAACCGTGAGCCAATGGAAGGATGAAGTGCTCTCCGCTTATTGATTTATCTGGCCTTATTTCTCATAGACACACGAATTATTTAAAAGATTTCACAATTCTCCCACGATATGCCCCCCTGCCTTAATTTCTCCGGTATAAACCAGGAAAAATAAATATGTCGATTGCCCAAACCATTGCCCAAGAATTATCCATTGCCACAAAACAAGTCGATACCGTTATTTCATTGCTGGACGAAGGGGCAACGGTTCCATTTATTGCTCGCTACCGAAAGGAAAAAACGGGAGGATTGGATGATGGTCAGCTGAGAACGCTGGACGAACGCCTTCGTTATTTGCGTGAATTGGATAAGCGTCGGGAAAGCATACTCAAGTCGATTGACGAGCAGGGCAAATTGACGGATGGTTTGAAATCCTCTATCAATAATGCACAAACACGAACCGAGCTGGAAGATTTGTACTTACCGTATAAACGCAAACGAATAACAAAGGCGCACATTGCTCGGGAAGCAGGTTTAGAACCATTGGCGGCATCGTTGCTCGCCAATGCACATCTAGATCCAAAAGCTGAAGCAAACAAGTACCTAAGTCCTAATCTGGCCATCAATGATATCGAGGCTGCTTTGGCGGGCGCCAAGGAAATCCTCATGGAGCAATTTGCTGAAAACCCCGTATTGATTGGTGAGCTACGTGACGACCTGTGGAATCATGGAGTTCTTACATCAAAAGTGCTAAAGGATAAAGCCTCCGAAGGTGAGAAGTTCAAGGATTATTTCGAGTACCAAGAGGCGATTAAAAAGATTCCTTCACACCGGGCTTTGGCTTTATTTCGAGGACGAGCTGAAAATATTCTTAGGCTGTATCTGGATGTGCCCGTTGAAATCGGGCGAACCCATCCTTGCCAAGCGAAGATTACAATAGCTTATCGGATACAAGATCAAAGAAGAGCCGCGGATGATTGGTTATTAGATACAGTACGTTCAGCATGGAAAGACAAAATACACGGCAAATTAGACAATGATCTGAAAATGCGATTGCGTGAACGGGCTGAGCAAGAAGCAATCCATGTATTTTCGCGAAATTTGAGTGATTTGCTACTGTCGGCGCCCGCGGGAGATAAATCAACGATGGGCTTGGATCCTGGTATTCGAACCGGGGTTAAAGTGGCGATAGTCGATGGTACGGGAAGGCTACTGGATACCACCACAATCTATCCTCATCAACCGCGCAATCAATGGGATCAGTCCATTGAAATCCTGAAAAAGTTGGCGGAGAAACATCGTGTAGCGTTAGTGAGCATTGGCAATGGTACGGCGTCGCGTGAAACCGATAAGCTGGTCGCCGATTTGATTGAGCGTTATCCAAAACTAGCTCTATCGGAATTGATGACCTCCGAGGCAGGGGCTTCGGTTTATTCGGCATCGGTCTTGGCGGCAAAAGAATTCCCTGATCTGGATGTGTCATTGCGGGGTGCGGTTTCTATTGCCAGGCGCTTGCAAGACCCCTTGGCTGAGCTGGTTAAGATCGATCCAAAGGCTATCGGTGTGGGGCAATACCAGCATGATGTCAATCAGACACACCTCTCACGTTCGCTTGACTCTACCGTTGAGGATTGCGTCAATGCAGTTGGTGTGGATGTCAATACAGCCTCGGCTGCACTGCTAGCGCATATTGCGGGCTTGAATCTTGGTTTGGCGGAAAACATCGTGGCTTATCGAGATGAAAACGGCGTATTTACCAATCGAAATCAATTAAAGAAGGTCAAGCGGCTTGGCCCAAAAGCCTTTGAACAGTCGGCGGGGTTCTTGCGTATTATGAAAGGAGACAACCCGCTTGATGCCTCCGCTGTACATCCCGAAGCTTATAGAGTGGTCAGCAATGTCGCAGAAAACACGGGGACCAACCTCAAAGACTTGATTGGTCAATCCGCACTGATAAAACAATTGAACCCCACAACTTACGTCGATGACATCTTTGGTTTACCGACTATTAAAGATATTTTCGCGGAATTGGACAAGCCTGGCCGTGATCCTCGTCCAGAATTTGTCACGGCAAGTTTTAATGAAGGTGTGGATAACATTAACGACCTGTGTGAAGGCATGTTATTGGAAGGTGTCGTGAGTAATGTGACTAATTTTGGAGCATTTGTAGATATTGGCGTACATCAGGACGGTTTGGTCCATATTTCCAAATTGGCGGACCGTTTTGTCAAAGACCCAAGGGATGTGGTTAAAGCGGGGGATGTTGTAAAAGTCAAAGTCGAAGAAGTAGATGCCAAGCGGAAACGCATCTCGCTTACCATGAGACTACCGGAAGGGAAAGCGACGACAGGCAAGAAACAGACTGCGTCTAACGAGAATAAAAAATCATCGAAGAAATTTCAAAATAGAGCATCCGGGATGGTCCATAACTCGGCAATGGCGGATGCCTTTTTGAAGGCAAAATAGCGAAGTCATGATAAAAACATTGCCCCTGAGCCAATCTTTATTCCGCTGGCCGTGAGAGGGGTTTTTTGACAATGCAAATATGGGTCGATGCGGATGCCTGTCAAAATCCGATTAAGGATATTCTATTTCGCGCTGCCGAGCGGCTGAAAATTGAACTCACTCTGGTTGCGAACCATGCTATTCGGATTCCACCCTCACGCTATATCAAGGCGCTTCAAGTATCCGCTGGATTCGATGTAGCGGATCGCCGAATCGTCGATGCGATCAAGCCGGATGATCTGGTGGTCACCGCCGATATTCCCCTCGTGGCGGATGTTATCGCTAAGGGTGGTGCCGCCCTGAATCCACGTGGCGAATTATATACCGACGAAACCATCCAAGAACGACTGGCGATGCGTAATCTGATGGATGAACTTCGCTCTACCGGCATGCTCACCGGTGGACCCGCACCGCTGAGCAAAAGTGACCGCCAGGCCTTTGCCAACCAATTGGATAAGCTATTATCGAATCGTATTAGGGTTTGATTAAAACAAAGATTTGGTCCTTACTTCTCGACCCCGATTTCTCATGCAATTCCGTGAACTCTACGATGAGATGGTACATCTCAATGAGCGGATCGATACATTGGAAATTAAAAATGATCAGTGTGCGGAACCCATATTGCCAACTTCTGCTCACAATTCCGGGCATCGGTCTGCTCACGGCAACCGCCCTGATCGCGGCCATTGGCGGCATTACGGTATTCAAAAATGGTCTGGAGTTAGCGGCTTGGCTCGATCTGGTATCCCGCACCCTATACGTTTAAGCGGCGAGGATAAATCGCCGAGAACAAGGCGCTACAGCGCTTATAGTTCCTCAACAAAAGGCCGGATATATGGGCGCGATATTCTTTTTGTCACCACCGAATTTTGTCTTGCAATACGGGGCGGACCTATATGTCCCCATTTTTTCGTAACGCCGTTTTTCTAACTTCATGCTTGGTTTTCTTGTGCTCAGAGCTATTATAAGAGCGACTGAACAAATAATGACTTCAAGTAATGGTGAATTCGCCGGAAACCCTTAGACCTTGCCCTTTTTCCACTCAATATAAGATATCGGCGCGCCAGGCATGGCTGTTGCTCAGGATTTTCTTTATTTATCGCTTTACCATCGCGTGCTTGTTTTCCGGGTTATTTTTTTTCGAGGTTGGACCTTCTTTCCTTGGGAGCGCCGATCCTTATCTGTATACCCTAACAACTTCTACCTATCTTCTATTCACGGTTGTACAAGGGATTTGCCTTGTGTTAAAAAAACCGTCGTATTCGATACAGGCCCAGCTACAAATCTTTACTGATTTTGTCGGACTTACCTTGATTATGCATGGGTGTGGCGGGATTGAAACGGGAATCGGGATGTTGTTGGCGGTATCCGTGGCAGCTGCGGGGCTTTTGGTTGGGGGACGCTGTGCACTAGGCTTTGCGGGAATGGCTTCCGTTTTGATCCTGACGGAACAAGTTTATTCCGATATGACCGATGCCTTTGGGCGAACGGCCTATACTTACGCAGGCATGCTCGGAGCTTCTTTTTTCACCATATCGCTGCTTGCTCTTGTGTTAGCGGAGCGCGCGGAAGAAAATGCCGTAATTGCCGCACGGCAGAGCGTTGATATTGCTAATTTGCAACAATTGAATGAATATGTGATACAACATTTGCAGTCGGGTATCGTGGTGTTGGATCGGCAAAACCATGTGCGCATGATGAATGGAGCGGCTCTTCGGTTGTTTAACTTGTCATCGCAAGAGAGTACTTTGGAAGCTATATCGCCCGACCTCAATAAGCATTATTTTGATTGGATGCTTGAGGCATCATCCGATTCCACGAAGATTAATTTGGGCAATGGCCAAGACATCAATGTTCGTTTTACCCGGCTTGGTGAAAAAAACGGTACATTTCACATGATATTCCTCGAAGACCGAGCTTTGTCTAATCAACAAGTGCAACAAAGTAAATTAGCGTCTCTCGGACGATTAGCGGCCAGTATCGCCCATGAAATTCGAAATCCTTTAGGCGCCATCAGCCATGCCAGTCAACTTCTGGCCGAGGCGCCTTCCCGTAGCGAAGAGGACCAACGGCTCACTGAAATTATTCGAAATCATACCAAGCGGGTAAACGGGATAATTGAAAATGTACTTCAGATCTCCCGCCGTCAACCTTCTCAAACCGAAAATCTCGAACTTGTTTCCTGGTTCGAAAGATTCCTATTGGAATTCACCTCTGAACACCAATTAAGCACAATCCCTTTTAAGCTTAAGCATGAAACAGATCAAGCTCATGCGTGCGTCGATTCAGGCCATCTTAAGCAGATTCTCGATAATGTTTGTAATAATGCGATGAAATACGGTGACGCTGGACAAGGTGAAAATTCAATTGAAATTTTTAGAAAAAATAATGGTTTCTGCATTGCGGTTGTGGACAGTGGACCAGGAATTTCCGAGGAAAATATAGAAAAGATTTTTGAGCCTTTTTTTACGACATCGAATTCGGGGACGGGACTGGGATTATATATTTCGCGGGAATTGGCGGAATTAAATCGAGCTAGTTTGGAGTACGAAGCTATAAGCGGAGGTGGAAGTTGTTTTTCGCTTTGTTTGCCGGATGCGAAAACGACGGTTATCGACATATGAACAAATCTCAAATACTTGTGGTAGACGATGAACCAGATATTCGGGAACTCCTTGAGATTACGCTTTCAAGGATGGATCTTAAAGTGCAGTCCGCTAGTTATGTAAATGGAGCAAAAACTCTGTTGCGAAATTGTCCGTTTGATCTGTGCCTTACCGATATGCAGTTGCCCGATGGCGATGGCTTGGAGTTAATGGAGTATATTCAAGTTAATTACCCCACAATCCCGGTCGCGCTCATTACCGCCTACGGCAACATGGAGATTGCGATTCGCGCATTAAAGAACGGTGCATTCGACTTTGTGTCGAAGCCCTTGGATTTGCAGGTACTTAGAAATCTCGTCAATACGGCGCTCAAATTGGATGGTTATCCAAAGATCGACGCCCGATCCCGGCATACTTTGTTGGGAGATTCTCCGATCATGAGGACTATTCGATCTAAGATTGCCAAGTTGGGGCGCAGTCAGACGCCAATCCATATTGCTGGGGAATCGGGGACCGGTAAGGAATTGGTGGCTCGGTTGATTCATTCCAAAAGCCCTCGACATGAGAAACCATTTATTGCGGTAAACTGTGGGGCAATTCCGTCGGATTTGATGGAGGCTGAATTTTTCGGTCATAAAAAAGGCGCTTTTACAGGTGCCGTCAGCGATCAATCGGGTTTATTTCAGGCGGCGGACGGTGGATGTTTATTTCTTGACGAAGTCGCGGACCTGCCCCTATCTTTACAAGTTAAATTACTACGCGCTATCCAGGAAAAAGCGGTTCGTCCGATCGGCAGTCAGCAGGAAATTCCCGTCGATGTGCGCATTTTAAGCGCTACGCACCAAAATCTCGCCGATCTCGTCCGAGAGAATAAATTTCGTCAGGATTTGTATTACCGGATCAATGTTATTGAATTGGAAGTCCCACCGTTAAGGGAACGACGTGAAGACATTCCATCGCTCATAGATCATATCTTGTCTAAAATGATCGATCAGTCGGGAGAGGAAAAACCAGAGCTGAGCGGAGAGGCCTTAGATGTACTTAAGCTTTATTCCTTTCCGGGTAATGTTCGCGAACTCGAAAACATTCTTGAGCGGGCTATAGCCCTTTTTGAAAATAATCGTATCGAGATCGAGGATTTGAATCTGCCGGTTGAAAACGACGTTTTGCCGGATACCCCTGAAGATTTGCCGGAAGACGTGAATCTGGAAAGCTATATGGACAAAGTCGAAAAAAAAGCTATCGTCAATGCGTTGGAACAAACGCGATGGAATAAAACGGCGGCGGCGCGAAAGCTGGGCATTACTTTTAGGGCTTTACGGTATCGTTTGAAAAAGCTTGAACTGGATTAAGTGATGTTAACCGGTCTTGATCATTTGTATTCATTAGTCTCCCGCAAGGTTAAAATCATCGCTGTTCAGGCGATCGGTATTAGGTCTGTATCGCGGACTTGTCAGTGTTGTTAAAAAAGCCAATAAATCAATCTTCTCTTGGGAACTAAGATTAAGGGGAAAAATTGCCGGGTCCAGGTAAGGGTTTTTATTTCCTCCTATATCGTAATATTCGATGACTTCTTCCAGGGTTTTTAAACTTCCGTCGTGCATATAGGGTCCGGTAGTGGCTATATTGCGCAAAGTCGGTGTCCTAAACTTTCCGATATCCGAGGTAACAAGGGTTACCATAAATCGACCAAACTCCGATCGCTGTCCGTGAGAAAGTACGATGGCTTTGGGATTCTCCTCTCCCGTGCTCGATTGTAGTTCTTCAAGGTATGTTTCCAGTACCTTTTCTATGGATTGATATCCGATGCCAATGTTGTAAAAACGGTTATCCGTGAATAATGCATTGTTCCAACTGATCTCATGGCAATTAGCGCAATTACCCTTGCGCCGAAAAAGGTTTAAACCGCGAATTTCCGATTTGGAAAGTGCATTCTTTTCACCCCCGAAGAAAAAACGGTCAAACGGTGAATTTCCGGTAATTAAAGTCCTTTCGTAACTTGCGATAGCGCTAACGACATGCGTGATGGCTATGTCCGTGGCATTTACGTCAAACACATCATTGAATCTACCTCGATACACCAGGTCTTTTTGGACAACATCTAAAATTGGGCGATAATCTTTCAAACCATGCTCGATCGGATTCACGAGCGGGTCAAGGGCTTGCGCCTCTAAAGTTAAGCGTCGGCCGTCAAGGAACAAGCTCGTATAAAAAGCGGAATTGATTAGGGTCGGTGTATTACGTGTTCCCACAAGTTGATGGATTCCTTTGGCAACGGGTCGCCCGTCCGTGAATCCCTTGTCAGCTTGATGGCAGCTGGCGCAACTGACGGTGTTGTCCGCACTAAACCGAGTATCGTTAAACAACATCTTCCCGAGAACAATTTTTTCCGGTGACTGCGGATTGTACGCGGGAATTTGTAGTTTAGGGAGTCCTAACCTATCTCCGGTAATCCCGATTTGTGAAACTAACAGCATCGAGATAAAGGCTACGATAGGCGTCATTTGTAGAACCATGCTAAAAACAATGTCCGCGGAAGCTATAGAATTCCGCGGACATTCAAGGGGAGGGGAAAAGGCTTATTATTCGATTGCTCAGTCTTGTTCCGGCAAATCTTGGACTACCAGAATGTGTGGCTCACCAATGGGATATTGGTCGCCTAATTTCCAAAAGTACACGACCTTGCCATACGTTTCGTTAATCGCGGGGATCAACTTTCCTGCTTCTTCGCCGGTCAGATCGGGCAAACTCGCTTTGGCGCGCGGAATTTCCGTTTTGTGGTAATGCCAATACTTCTTTTCTTTCTCCGATAATTCATTGTATTGCTTTGCTGTGATGATGTATTCAAACCCATGGGGCTTATCCTGGTCTTTCATCCCCGTGGGAAACATCAAGCAAGCCATCGTCCCATCGTCATAAGCTTTACAATGATGATGAACAATGACCTGTAACTTCGGATCGTGGACCGAATCCGAATCCGGACGGATATGACGTATTGCCTGAATATGCAGGTCGTTGAACCCTAGGTGATTGGGATATTCTTTTTGGCGAGGATTAAATGTTTCGTTGTAGACCTTCGGTTTTTCGCCAGCTTCTACGAGGCTCGCCATCAATATTAAAACAACGCTTGGTAATACGATTCTTTTAAAAATTTCCATAATATTTTCCTATCAATAGATTATGAATGGGTCAATTTTGAACGAAAATGCGCTTTCAAGGTATGCCGAAGACTGAACGTTTACTAATCTTTTACCCTCATTGAATGACGGCATTCTTGTTCAACACGAAGACGATCAAAAGCGCGAGTCATTAGTATATTCTATAAAAATATATAGATATATGAGTAAGTTATATCGATTTTTCATATAAAACCCTTTTTTTATTCGAGTAGGCCTCAATCCTTCCCTGTTTAGGGTATATCTCAGGCAAACGGTATCCACACACTGGCCGGAAATCTTTAATAATGACAGTACCATTACCTCCGCGGTACTGGATCGTTTGCTCCATCACACGGAAACCCTCGTGATCGAAGGTCAAAGCTATCGTATGAAGGATCGGATTGAACCTTGAGAGGTACTTTGACACCACACCCGAAAACCGACAACAGTAGCGTTTGTCACTTTTTTTTGCCTCGCATCTACACGATTTTCGACCGCCATTTTTAAATCGGTAGTTTTAAGGTAATTTAGCGGTATATACGCGGTATACGCATAGGGGACAGATCACGGTTATTTTTCATTCTTAACAGGCCTCCCTGCTTTACCTGGTTTTACACGCCTCCCCAAAGTTTTGCTGATTTCGTCCTTGAAACGATCATTCCCCAAAACAAAATTACCATTCGTCGCCTTGCGTATTTCATCAACCAAATCAGGCTCCAATTTGGATCGAAATAATTCACGATAACTTGCCTGTCGCGTGGTCGCTGTTAAACCCAATCTCTTGTACATAAAATGAGGTTTGATCAACTTAATTCTCTCCCCCTGTGCGTTGCTTCGATAGCTCGACCACCTATAATCCGCCGGGTGTAAAACCATTTCTGCACGAACTGGATTAAGTTCGATATATCGCTGACAATGCAGTAAGTAATTGTCTTCCTGAGCTATACATGATCGAAACCGCCCTTCCCAGAGTGTGCCACTACGCCGATACATTCGATTGATATATTGCACATACCTTTGACCAAGCCGTTTCATAAGTTGACCAACACTGTCCTTATCTCTTGGCGTTAGTAACATGTGAACATGATTTGTCATTAAAACATATCCATGTATCGTGCAATTAGTTTTCTGAGAATACTCCAGCAAACATTCAAGGTAAAAAAGATAATCTTCATCACTAAAAAAACATGCCTGTCGATTATTACCTCTCTGGATAATATGCAAAGGAATCTCCGGTACAACCAAACGAGGACGGCGTGGCATTGAAACCTTATGGAAATTGTTAGCAGGCATCATTATAGCTTATTTAATCGTGGTCTGTCCCCTATTATTTTATTATTGTCCTATTGTCCCTATTATTCTTCTGGTCAATGCAAAGATTTTGGCAAATTGAGTCGTTTTAGAAGGCAAAGGCCATAGAGGATGGTCGGATCAAGACTGAACCGGATTGAAGTGGTTGTGGATTTGGAATTAGGCGATTAGATAGACGGAATGCCTGGGGCGGTGAACGAGGCGGGTGAGCGCCGGGATAGGAGGCGCGAACGCCAGTACAGGATGTACTGGCTGGACAGCAAACGGAGCAAGGATAGTGCAGTGCAGACAACTGGCGGGCAAACCGAGATGGGCAAGGATCTTAGCGATCACCGTGGGTTCTTCGATGGCAGCGATGATTTTTAGTTTCACCCCCACAGTGAGGACAGCGTTCGATGTCCGAAAAATTCAGGCTTCTTGGATATTTCCACCGTTCCACAATAACGACGCCACAGACATTCCTCAGCTTTTCCCACCATCCCTACTCGTACTGGGTTCAATACGATGATGAATATTGACGAAATCTATTTGAATTGTTTTACCTATCTGATTATTGCAGCTGTTGCACTCTATACTTACGACCTTTGATTTTACCTTCTGATAAAACTCTCAAGGCTTGTTTGGCAATAGGGCGTTCCACAGCGACATAAGCAAGCTTATCGAAAATATCAATTTTACCGATTTGCTTGCCCGGCAGATCGGTGTTTGCCGTTAACGCGCCTAATATATCTCCGGCGCGAACCTTGTTTTTACGACCACCATTAATACTTAGTGTTACCATCTTTGGACTTAAATCGCGGTTTTTCTGTGTTTTATGTTCAAGGCTTTTAAGTGAAGCTATTTTTTCAATGCTGACAGGACTATTTTTATATTCTTCTATCGCCTCGACTCTGAATTGTTCAGATGCCATGAACAAACTTAAGGCTAATCCGTCTTTGTCAGCGCGGCCCGTGCGCCCGATACGATGAATATGTACGTCAGGGTCCGGTGATAACTCGAAGTTGATTACGGCGTGTAATTCTATTATATCCAAACCACGTGCGGCAAGATCGGTTGCAATAAGGATCGGACTGCTTTTATTAGCAAACTGGACCAGTACTTGGTCACGTTCTCTTTGTTCAAGATCACCGTGTAAGGCCAGTGCGTGGAAATCCTGTTGTCCTAACTCTTCAGCCAGTTCTTGGCATTGTTGTTTTGTATTACAAAATATTACGCTGGATTCAGGTCGATAATACAATAACAGAGTCACTAATGTTTTCGTCCTTTCGCCTTTTTGTATTTCATAGAAAACCTGTTTTATTTTTTTATTGTCATGCAAGCTTTCCACACGAACATCAACAGGATCGTTCTGGATGGCATCTCTAATACTTTTTATTTCATCCGGGTAGGTTGCGGAAAATAACATTGTTTGTCTTTGACGTGGCGTATTATCAATAATACGCATGATGTCGTCATGAAAACCCATGTCGAGCATGCGGTCGGCCTCATCCAGTACCAGCGTTTTTAAACCATCCAGTTTTAAAGTCTCTCTTTCTAAATGTTTTAGTATTCGCCCCGGTGTACCAACGACGATATGTGGGTAATGTTCCAGTGAGGCCAGTTGCGGGGCCATTGGTTTGCCACCACACAAAGTGATGACCTTGGTATTGGGTAAAGAACGCGCCAGACGCCGAATTTCAGTGCTTACCTGATTGGCCAGCTCACGCGTTGGGCAAAGTACCAGCGCCTGTGTTTGGTAAGTTCGCACTTCAAGTTTGTGTAGCAAGCCAATTGCAAATACAGCGGTTTTACCACTACCGGTTTTTGCCTGAGCAAGCAAATCTTTACCTTCTAGAATAGCAGTCAGGCTTTGTGCCTGTATCGGAGTCATTTCCTGGTAATCCAGTGACTGGATATTGGCTAATACTTTAGGTGTTAAGGGTAGCGATGAGAAGGCTGTTGTTGTCACGTGGTCTCAGTCTTTGTTGGCTTATCAGGAAGGTAGCGCATAATAGGTAAGAAAAACAGGTCAGAGAAGATTGGCCGCTCCAAGCAGTTTAGGTAAGTGCCACTCGGGATCGACTGCTCTTAAACATCCTATTCCCACGGTATTAATGCATCCATTTATGTCCTTTCACAACACTGATACGTCCAGGTATGACGTCCGTAGTGGCAATTATGTTACTCATTGTTTTTAAACTGCCAGGGCTGCTGCCGATCCTGACCTCCTGACACGGTTGCTGGGTTTATTATTTCGATGGTTTGAACCGCTTGGTGTGCTGTACTTAGTGCGTGTGCTTTGTCCATTAGCAGCCTTTAGCTGGCCTTTCTTATGGTTGGTTTTTTTGATTCTGTTTTTATTGTTTACTGGTTTATACTGGTTTACTGGAAACAGATTCCGGCACCGCGTGACCCGGTGCGAAGTTCTCGATTTCTTCGCGGTCGATCTTGTGTTTGATGAGCCGCTCAATGTCTTGCAGTTGTTTGATCTCATCGGCACTGACCAAGGAGATGGCGTGGCCGCTGGCACCGGCGCGACCGGTGCGTACGATGCGGTGAATATAGTCTTCCGGGACATGCGGTAAGTCGAAGTTGACGACATGCGAGAGTTGGTCGATGTCTATTCCCCTAGCAGGGATATCGGTTGCTACCAGGACCTGGATTTTGTTCTGTTTAAAACCGGCTAGTGCCTTGGTACGCTGGGGCTGGCTTTTGTTGCCGTGTATGGCTGTGGCATGGATGTTGTTGCTCGTCAGCCGTCTTACCAGTTTATCGGCGCCGTGCTTGGTTCGGCTAAAGACCAGCGCTTGGTTCCAGTCCCCCGATAGGATTAGGTGGCTGAGTAGTTCCGCCTTGCGTGCCTTGTCTACCGGGTGGATCTTTTGTGAAATGCTTTCAACCGTAGAGTTGCGCGGGGCAACGTCGATTTCTACCGGGTTGTTGGTGATGCTTTTGGCGAGTTGCCGAATCTCTTTAGAGAACGTGGCGGAGAACATTAGGTTTTGGCGCTGCTTCGGTAGTAGAGCCATTATCTTTTTAATGTCATGTATGAAGCCCATGTCCAACATGCGGTCGGCTTCATCCAGTACCAATATCTCAATATCATTGAAGCGGACGGCCCTTTGTTGATATAGGTCGAGCAGGCGGCCCGGTGTCGCTACTAGGACGTCGACGCCATGGCGCAGCTTCATCATCTGTGGGTTGATTTTCACGCCGCCAAAGACGACTGCGGAACGCAATTGCAAGTATTGACCATAGGTCAATACGCTGTCTTGTACTTGTGCGGCGAGTTCCCGGGTGGGGGTCAGTACGAGTGCACGTGCACGGTTACCGTTTACGGGTGGTTTGTGACTGAGCCGCTGTAACAGGGGCAAGGTAAAACCAGCGGTTTTACCTGTGCCAGTTTGTGCGGCAGCCATGACATCTGCGCCTTTTAATATGGCCGGGATGGCCTGTGCCTGGATTGGTGTCGGGTTGGTGTAGCCAGTGGCGCGCACGGCGCGTAGTAGTTCTTCGGATAGTCCGAGTGTTTCAAATGTCATTAATATATTTTTCCTAAATCGATAATTATGCCTTTGCGCTGGTTGCTGTTGTGAATTAAAGGCCAGAGCGGATGGTTTATGTCTTATGTCTTAGGCCAAGTGCAATCGGCCCCCTGTTGGCTGCGCGCGCGATATTGCGAATTCAATCTGGGGCGTGGAGATAGCTTTGCCGGTACGTGTGCTTATGGCACGCGGCATACGATAATGGGCTCTCTGAAGGAGGACCAGCTGGTTTCGGCGTATGTGTTGCTGTTTAAAAACAGGCAACGCCATTGAGGCGAACTAACAACTAAAGATGACGCTCTGGAGACCTTGCGGCGTCACAGATATGCACACTCTAACATACAATGGAGTAGAGTATAGAAAGAATAAACCACCTTTTTACTCAAATGAGGCAATACCAATGGCGCAATGATTTGTCAATCACGATCTAAAACCGGAATTTTTGGCTCTTCGTGGGGTCTTTTTCCCTGATTAATACAAAGATTTTGGCGAATTGAGTCGTTTTAAAAGGCGAAGACCATAGAGGATGGTCGGATCGAGACTGAACCGGCTGTGGGTTTGGATTTAGGCGGTTGCGGATAGACTGAATGTCTGGGGCGGTGAACGAGGTGGGTGAGCGCCGGGATAGGAGGCGCGAACGGGCAGTACTGGCTGGACAGCAAACGGAGCAAGGATAGTGCAGTGCAGACGACTGGTGGGCAAACCAAGATGGGCAAGGATCTTAGCGATCACCGTGGGTTCTTCGATGGCAGCGATGATTTTCAGTTCACCCCCATAATGAGGATAGCGTTCGATGTCGATATCGAACACTCACTTGAGCAAGCGGGCCCAGCTGATGTGGGTGACGGACGGTGGGCAAGCTATGTCATTGAGTTGATCTGCCGCATTATCGACGTCGGCCGCTTCACCAGTGATGATTTCGGAACGGTATTTGGTGTTAGGCGCTAATATGCCATGAAAAAAGGGGACAGATCACGGTTATTTTTCATTCTTAACAGGCCTCCCTGCTTTACCTGGTTTTACACGCCTCCCCAAAGTTTTGCTGATTTCGTCCTTGAAACGATCATTCCCCAAAACAAAATTACCATTCGTCGCCTTGCGTATTTCATCAACCAAATCAGGCTCCAATTTGGATCGAAATAATTCACGATAACTTGCCTGTCGCGTGGTCGCTGTTAAACCCAATCTCTTGTACATAAAATGAGGTTTGATCAACTTAATTCTCTCCCCCTGTGCGTTGCTTCGATAGCTCGACCACCTATAATCCGCCGGGTGTAAAACCATTTCTGCACGAACTGGATTAAGTTCGATATATCGCTGACAATGCAGTAAGTAATTGTCTTCCTGAGCTATACATGATCGAAACCGCCCTTCCCAGAGTGTGCCACTACGCCGATACATTCGATTGATATATTGCACATACCTTTGACCAAGCCGTTTCATAAGTTGACCAACACTGTCCTTATCTCTTGGCGTTAGTAACATGTGAACATGATTTGTCATTAAAACATATCCATGTATCGTGCAATTAGTTTTCTGAGAATACTCCAGCAAACATTCAAGGTAAAAAAGATAATCTTCATCACTAAAAAAACATGCCTGTCGATTATTACCTCTCTGGATAATATGCAAAGGAATCTCCGGTACAACCAAACGAGGACGGCGTGGCATTGAAACCTTATGGAAATTGTTAGCAGGCATCATTATAGCTTATTTAATCGTGGTCTGTCCCCTATTATTTTATTTATTTTACTATTCTGGTCTGTCCCCTATTATTCCGTATTCCGTATCTCCACCGATCAATTCTAGCGAATAATGGTTGGCTAATTTATAAAAGCCGGTGGAAAACCGTTGAAGCCACTTTTGATCGACATTAGCCCATCTTCGTGACTTCTCCCAAGTCTATTCCAATCTATAAATGGCCCTGAAACAGAGGGGTAGAGAATCTACCTGAAGAGGCAAATCAGGCAATACTCCGCTCCTGCTCAAAGATGGTTTTGAAAAGTTTACGTTTGGCCTCATTCATCTGTTTGACTGCGTCATTGTCGCTGCTTGAGAAGGCAATTGCATCCAGCTTTTTAAAGGTGGTCCCCAGTTTGAGATATTGGTTTGCATCAGGTAATGATTTGAGCTTCTCGTAGGGTGTCATCATTAACTTGTAGGGATAGCTCTTTTTCACCTTTCCTTTGTTGTCTTCTTTTGGGACAGGAAAAAAGCAAGGACGATGGAAGTTGATATAGGGGTTGAAATACTCTCTGTGAAATTCATTAAGTTGAGGCGCCCAGTACCCCGGGATATGGTCGTACCCCAGATGTTTGCGGATGAGGGTTCCGTTCTTGGACTCGGCGAGTGCATTGTCGTTGGAATGGCGTGGGCGTGATTTGGTCAGGTCAATATGGAGCTTTCCGAGCAGTTTTGCCACGGTATGATTGATGTATTCCGAACCGTTATCCGCGTGAAATGCCAGGATGACAAAAGGGAAGATTTCGATCAGCATCTCCAGGACCGGAATCATGAAACGCTCAGTAATCCGTTCTACGGAGAATATACATTCAAATTGCGTGACTTCATCAACCGCATTGATATGGTAAACCCCTTTGATCCCATCCAGGTCGCCCTGATGGACTGTGTCGATCCGTAGAAAGCCTGGTTTACCTTCTGAATTGGGTTTTCGTCGCTCGCCTATCTGAGAGCGTTTTGAAGCGGTTTTATCAAACTGGCGGCGCTGTCGTTGATAACACGTAGAATGACGAAGATTATAGAGATGGGCAACCGAAATCTTTGCTAAGCGCTCATAGCGATAATCCTCATAGATCAAAAGCATCCGCTCACAGATCTTCTTGGTGGCTGCACCGCAGAGTGTCCCATGGAGCTTGTCGGTCTCAGCTAACAGCACTGCGTCCTCAGGGCGGTAGAAGCGTTCAAATCCCGATGCTGTACGCTGTTGGCGCTTGATGTATCCGGTTTTTTTGTATTGCTGTACCAGCCGTTTCACTTGCCGTGGAGAATAGCCACTCACCTGCTCCAGATAGCGGATGATCAATCCCTTACCGTTCTTGCTGCAAGAGATATAACTGAATTTGACCAATGTACGCCGAATCCACTGGTAGCGCTCTTCCTTGTTGGTAATTGAAAACTCAACCTCCACAGTTCCTTCGAGAAAGATGCGGACGTCATCCAATGTTTTTATCTTTTTGTCACTCATATAGATCACCATAGGTGACCATCATGAGCAGAAATTACTCCTCAGGTACAGGGCCGTTTCACGTTGGAATCACGGCTCCCGTTCAGGGCCATTTCATATTGGACAAGACTCTTAAAGCTATAGTCGGATATAATGTGACACTCATTAATGAGCGATTAATATCTTACTATCCAGACAAAATTTATGGTATCCGAACAAGATTCCGATAATAGTTATGAAGTTCTAATCGTAGGTGGCGGCATGGTGGGCGCTGCGTTGGCCTGTTGCTTAGGCGATAGTGGAATTCGGGTTGCCGTTGTGGAAGAAAGCCAGCCAAAACCTTTTTCCACGGAGGACAATCCCGATTTGCGGGTCTCCGCAATAAGCATTGCCTCCCAAACGATTATGGCTACCGTGGGGGCTTGGTCCGGGGTTACTTCAAAGCGGTTTTGCCCGTTTCGCCGAATGCGCGTTTGGGAAAATAGTGGTGATACGGAATTTTGTAGCGACGACATTGATTGCTCGGAACTTGGGTATATCGTAGAGAATCGAGTTATCCAGCTCGCTCTCATGGACCAACTGGAATGTTTCGACAACGTCGATTTGATATGTCCGGCGAGAATAGACAAGATTCAATACGCAGCGGAGGGATCCACCGCGCGCTTAGGCGATGGACGGGTGTTAGAGTGCCGATTGTTGATTGCGGCTGATGGAGCACAATCCCGTGTCCGACAAACCGTAGGGTTGGGGATCAGCAGTTGGGATTATAATCAACACGCCATGGTTATTTCGGTCGAGACCGGTTATTCCCAACGCGATATTACCTGGCAGCGGTTTACACCCAGTGGACCCCAGGCATTTTTACCGTTATTCGGCAATCGTGCATCGTTGGTTTGGTACAATTCCCCGGATGAAATTCGGCGCTTGAAATTGTTACCGAATACCGAATTGATAGCGGCATTATCTACTTCATTTCCCGACTGTCTTGGAGAAATTAAGGCAATACTGGGTAAGGCAAGCTTCCCTCTGAAACGTCAGCACGCTTTTGACTATGTCAAAGCCGGTGTTGCTTTAATCGGCGATGCGGCCCACGTGATTAACCCCTTGGCCGGTCAAGGCGTCAATATTGGCTTTCTGGATGTAGCAGCCCTGGCCCAAGTCTTGGTCGACGCCCAGGGAAAGAACCGGGATCTGGGAGGTATTTGTACTCTTAAGGAATACCAGCGATTGCGGCGTCGAGACAACCTGGTGATGATGACCGCGATGGAAATGTTTTATCGAGTTTTCAGCAACCAAATATTGCCCGTCAAGGCGTTTCGAAATTTCGGATTAGGTCTGGCGGAACGTCTACAACCGGCTAAAAACAAAGTGATGCGTTATGCCATTGGATTAGAGGGAAATCTACCGAAACTGGCCAAGGGAGAGATAATTATAGGTGAGCACTAATAACGCCCAAAAATAACCAAATTTGTGAGCGTTTCATTACTGGATGGCAGATAATACCCGGTAGTGAGATTAGTACTCCAACAACATTGTATTGGTGGGTCCAGTTGGCCTGTCAGTGCTTAGGGCAAGGCACGCCTCGTAGCGAATGGCCATAGTCCTTTGCAAGAGGCGTCACGCAGCCATGGGCACTGACAGGCCAACCCTTCGGGCGCTTCTGTGGTGTCCCGCTACGGCGTTACAGCACTTGACAAGGGCTATGGCCATTGCCTTCGTGCTGTGCCTTGTTGCGAAACACCACAGTAACGCTGAACCCATCAATAAAAAGTTGTCGGAGTACTCGGCTGTCTAAATTTGTTTCCGAATGACTCCTAAATCACGAACGGAAAAAGGACTGTAAATCGGATACAATTAGCCATCCGCCAAACGGTTATTCACCCCAAGCATCCCATGCGCATAAAGCCTTTACCTTCTCAACTTATTAATCAAATCGCCGCTGGTGAAGTCGTTGAACGGCCTGCTTCGGTAGTCAAGGAATTGATCGAGAATAGTTTGGACGCGGATGCGTCTTCCATTGAAATCGATACCGAAAAAGGTGGTATCCGCCTGATTCGGGTTAGGGATAATGGCTCCGGCATTCAAAAGGAAGATTTAAAATATGCTTTATCCCGGCATGCCACCAGTAAGATCTTTTCCCTTGATGATCTTGTCCGTGTGGGCACCATGGGCTTTCGTGGTGAAGCGCTGCCCAGCATCAGTTCGATTGCACGATTGTCACTCACTTCCAGAACACGACAGGATCAATGCGCGTGGCGGATCACGGTAGACGGAACGGAATCCCGGTTCGATCTTGAACCTGCGGCCCACCCGGAGGGGACAACCGTTGAAGTTAGCGATTTATTTTATAACATTCCGGCTCGTCGTAAATTCCTTCGCGCCGAACGGACCGAGTTTGAACACATCGATGTGGTGGTCAAGAGGCTGGTGTTAAGCCGGTTTGAGGTCGCCTTCCAACTTCGCCACAATCAACGTGAGATGTTTAACCTGAAACCCGCGAATACCGGGTTGGAAAAAGAAACGCGCATCAGTATGTTATTCGGCCCCGCCTTTCTCGACCAAGCATTAATGGTCGACTTTGAATCAGCGGGTCTGCGTCTTCATGGTTGGGTTGGGCTGCCCACTTTTTCCCGCAGCCAGTCCGATATGCAATACTTTTATGTTAATCGGCGTTTGGTGCGGGATAAACTGGTGACCCACGCGATTCGGCAAGCCTATCAAGATCTGCTATTCCATGGGAGGCATCCGGTTTATATCCTCTACCTGGAACTTGATCCCGGTCTGGTCGATGTCAATGCCCATCCGGCTAAGTTGGAAGTCAGGTTTCGGGAAAACCGGCTCATTCATGACTTCCTTTTTAAAGCCTTGCAACGTTCGTTGGCCTCGGTCCGTCCTGGAATCGAGGAACCCATGGATACGCAGCGCCCGATTGATCGAGATCCCACACATCCCTATACTCCTCCAACAACATCAGGCCGTCCGTTCACCCAATCCACGATCCCTTTTTCGGTACAGGAAGAAATCAAAAACTATTCCGCCTTGCAGGGGAATAATCGAGAATCACAAACCGAGACCGCCAGTTTGCCATTTGATCACGATCCTCAAATGCTTCCTTTGGGTAACGCTATAACGCACCTTCACAATATTTACATTGTCGCGGAATCGAAAAACGGCATGGTACTGGTCGATGCCCACGCGGCCCACGAGCGTATAACCTACGAAACCCTTAAAAAACAACATGAAACGGACGAAATGCCGGTTCAACCGCTATTACTGCCGGTTCGGCTTGAAGTCAGCGAACGGGAGGCTGATTTGGTCGAAACGGAAAAACAACGGCTCCATAACCTTGGAATCGAAATCGACAGAACCGGATTGGAAACCTTGTTGATACGATCCTTACCCTCTATTTTGGCGAATGCCGATCCGGAAGAACTGCTCCGTGATATGATCGCCGACCTGCTTGAATTTGAAAACACGACCCGAGTCGAAGAAAAAGTTAATCAAATTTTTTCTAAGATGGCGTGCCACAACTCGGTGCGAGCTGGCCGAAAACTAAGTCTCGATGAAATGAATGCGTTATTGCGTGAAATGGAAACCACGCCATTTAGCGGCCAATGCTGTCACGGACGCCCAACATGGATTGAACTCTCCAAGGACGAACTAGATAAGTTGTTCCTTCGAGGCAGATGATTTTCTGTTTTCAGGAGGCTGTCCGCAAATGTCCAATACCTTGCCGCCGGCCATTTTATTAATGGGCCCGACAGCTTCGGGAAAAACTCAAATCGCCGTTGAGCTGGCGCAACGTTTAGATTGTGAGATCATCAGTGTTGATTCAGCAATGGTTTATCGCGGCATGGATATTGGGACCGCGAAACCGACTATAGCGGAGAGGGGCGGAATCCCCCATCATTTAATTGATATTATAGATCCTGCCGAAGCATCTTCCACCGGCCAGTTTTGCGCGCGAGCGGTCGCTTTGATGTCCGAAATAACCACCAGAGGAAAAATACCTTTGTTGGTTGGTGGAACTATGCTGTATTTTTATGCCCTTCTCAATGGATTGGCCGAATTGCCCGCGGCTGACCCTGATATTCGACGCCGAATCGATGAAGAAGCCCAACACCGCGGCTGGAAATATATGCACAATCGATTATCCGATATTGACCCTGAAACCGCAAACCGTATCCACCCTAACGATTCACAACGAATCCAGCGAGCCTTAGAGGTCTTTCGAATATCCGGAAAAACACTGACCGAACTTTGCGAACCCTCGCACTCACAATCTTTGCCATTTTCAACGATCAAATTGATTATTGAACCGAAACAACGAAAACAGTTGCACGCCCGAATTGAACGGCGATTTCTACAGATGATCGAAACAGGATTGGTCAATGAGGTACAAAAACTCCACGAGCGCGGTGATCTTCATACAAAATTACCGGCCATTAGAACCGTGGGATATCGCCAAGTGTGGGGCTATCTAGAGGGTCATTACGATAAGAAAACCATGATCGAAAAAGCAATTATCGCAACCAGACAACTCGCAAAACGCCAATTAACATGGTTGCGCCGTGATCAATTGGGGCATCGTTTTTATTTTGAGGAAACCCGAATAGCCCAAAATATTTTGGCTAAACAAGTCTATTCCAATCTATAAATGGCCCTGAAACAGAGGGGTAGAGAATCTACCTGAAGAGGCAAATCAGGCAATACTCCGCTCCTGCTCAAAGATGGTTTTGAAAAGTTTACGTTTGGCCTCATTCATCTGTTTGACTGCGTCATTGTCGCTGATTGAGAAGGCAATTGCATCCAGCTTTTTAAAGGTGGTCCCCAGTTTGAGATATTGGTTTGCATCAGGTAATGATTTGAGCTTCTCGTAGGGTGTCATCATTAACTTGTAGGGATAGCTCTTTTTCACCTTTCCTTTGTTGTCTTCTTTTGGGACAGGAAAAAAGCAAGGACGATGGAAGTTGATATAGGGGTTGAAATACTCTCTGTGAAATTCATTAAGTTGAGGCGCCCAGTACCCCGGGATATGGTCGTACCCCAGATGTTTGCGGATGATGGTTCCGTTCTTGGACTCGGCGAGTGCATTGTCGTTGGAATGGCGTGGGCGTGATTTGGTCAGGTCAATATGGAGCTTTCCGAGCAGTTTTGCCACGGTATGATTGATGTATTCCGAACCGTTATCCGCGTGAAATGCCAGGATGACAAAAGGGAAGATTTCGATCAGCATCTCCAGGACCGGAATCATGAAACGCTCAGTAATCCGTTCTACGGAGAATATACATTCAAATTGCGTGACTTCATCAACCGCATTGATATGGTAAACCCCTTTGATCCCATCCAGGTCGCCCTGATGGACTGTGTCGATCCGTAGAAAGCCTGGTTTACCTTATGAATTGGGTTTTCGTCGCTCGCCTATCTGAGAGCGTTTTGAAGCGGTTTTATCAAACTGGCGGCGCTGTCGTTGATAACACGTAGAATGACGAAGATTATAGAGATGGGCAACCGAAATCTTTGCTAAGCGCTCATAGCGATAATCCTCATAGATCAAAAGCATCCGCTCACAGATCTTCTTGGTGGCTGCACCGCAGAGTGTCCCATGGAGCTTGTCGGTCTCAGCTAACAGCACTGCGTCCTCAGGGCGGTAGAAGCGTTCAAATCCCGATGCTGTACGCTGTTGGCGCTTGATGTATCCGGTTTTTTTGTATTGCTGTACCAGCCGTTTCACTTGCCGTGGAGAATAGCCACTCACCTGCTCCAGATAGCGGATGATCAATCCCTTACCGTTCTTGCTGCAAGAGATATAACTGAATTTGACCAATGTACGCCGAATCCACTGGTAGCGCTCTTCCTTGTTGGTAATTGAAAACTCAACCTCCACAGTTCCTTCGAGAAAGATGCGGACGTCATCCAATGTTTTTATCTTTTTGTCACTCATATAGATCACCATAGGTGACCATCATGAGCAGAAATTACTCCTCAGGTACAGGGCCGTTTCACGTTGGAATCACGGCTCCCGTTCAGGGCCATTTCATATTGGACAAGACTTAAACTGGCCAGTCTACTTGCCTGAGTTTATAATCTACTTGGAAGATACCTAATATCCGGTCTGAACTTATTAAAATATTGTGAAGACTTAACAAACCCGATGATTCGCAATCGAAAAAAAAGTGATACAATCCCGATAGTGGTGCGGATGGTTTATACTATTGGTATTTAACCGAATGTTGCCGTAAATAAAAACAAGGGGAAAGAGGATGTCTAAAGGGCAAAACTTGCAAGATCCGTTCTTAAATGCGTTAAGGAAAGAACATGTGCCTGTCTCGATTTTTTTAGTTAACGGCATAAAACTCCAAGGGAAAATTGATTCCTTCGATCAATATGTCATCATGTTGAAAAATACCGTAAATCAAATGGTTTACAAACATGCCATTTCGACTGTAGTACCCTCGAAGCAAATTCGTTTCCAGCAACCGGCGGATGCCTCGGAAACCAAGGAGTAATCGAAAAAATCCTTGCGTAATTTCTTCGGCCGTGATCTCCAGGGGTACAATTCCGCCCTTGAAAATTAGAATTGAGCTTGTTAGAAACCCCAAATAGGAACGAGAGGGCTGTTCTTGTCCATTTTTCCGCGCTTTCCGATCAACAAGATCTTTCCGAATTGAGTGAGCTATCGGTCTCGGCGGGCGCCGTGCCGGTAGGTACAATTACCGGTTCGACAAAAACCCCAAATCCACGCCACTTTTTAGGCCAGGGTAAATTAGAAGAGTTAAAGGCTAAAATCGTATCGGAAAAGGCCGATTTAGTTCTGATCAACCATGCGCTTACGCCGAGCCAGGAAAGAAACCTTCAAAACGAATTAGGACTACGGGTCGTTGACCGTAATAGCCTTATTCTTGATATTTTCGCTCAACGGGCACAATCTTTTGAAGGTAAACTTCAGGTGGAACTGGCCCAGTTGCGTCATTTATCCGCACGACTAATACGCGGATGGACCCACCTAGAACGGCAAAAGGGTGGAATAGGATTGAGAGGCCCTGGTGAAACCCAGTTAGAAACAGACCGTCGATTGATAGGGAAAAGAATCAAATCTATACAGTACCGTTTGGAAAAAGTTGAAAAGCAGCGTTATCATGGGAGAATTTCAAGGAAAAAGTCGGCAGTTCGTACGGTTGCACTGGTCGGTTATACCAATGCAGGAAAATCCACCCTTTTTAATCGATTAACCGGGGCTGAAGTTTATGCGGCGAACCAATTGTTCGCCACCCTGGATCCAACGCTCAGACGATGCCCCTTGTCAAATCGAGCATCCGTCGTTTTGGTGGACACGGTGGGTTTTATTCGTCATTTACCCCACGAACTGGTGGCCGCCTTTCGCGCCACCTTGCAAGAAGCATCCGAAGCGGATTTACTGCTTCACGTAATCGACGCCGGCGCCGAAACAAAGAAGGAGACGATCGAACAAGTCAACCAAGTCCTCAGCGATATCGGAGCCAATAACATTCCCCAGATTGAGGTTTATAGTAAAATCGATGTTTTGGAAAACCTAACGCCCCGGATTGAACGAAATCAATCGGATATTCCGGTGAAGGTCTGGTTATCGGCTAAAACAGGCAACGGGATTTCCTTACTCAAATCAGCGGTTGAAGAGTCAATGATCGGTGATAGTGTGCGCCGAAATATCCATCTAACTCCCTACCAAGCCGGAATTCGCTCAAAGTTGTTCGATCTTAGCTTGGTATTAAAGGATGAGGCCGACCAATCAGGTGGTTGGACGATGGAGATTGAAATTAAAAAAAAGGATCTGGGTATACTTCGCTCGGTGACAGTCGCGGAATTTATAGCTCATTGATTGTTGTCGAGAGCAAGACTCTGAAACAGACCTATAGCGGGCTACGCAACTGTTTCAGCAACGCCGCTAGCGGAACGAAATCAGCCGCTCTAAATTAGCTCGTGGCCATGCGAAGTAAATATTACGGAAGATGAAAACTGGGCAAATTCCGCTTAATTTTGATTCCGATTTGCATATCCTATGCTTTTTCTAGGATAATTGATGAGTTAGGGGTTTCGCAACGAATAGAAATCTTCTTAATTGACCTATAGTCGGACATTCTCCTGACTAATCAGGTATTCAAAAAACGTTTTCTTACAACACAGATATTTGGAGCTTTGTATGTCCTGGAATAAGCCTGGAGGCGATAAGAAAGACCCTTGGAGCGGACGAGATCAAGATAAGCAACCGCCTGACCTTGATGAAGTCATTCGTTCCTTACAAACGAAGCTTGGAGGAATCTTCGGCTCCGGGGGTAAAGGCGGTAGCGACGGGGGAGGACCTGAGTTTTCCGTTAAAGGGATCGGATTTATCCTGGTGGGGCTGTTGATTTTATGGGGCTTTACCGGAATTTATACGGTTGATGAAGGATTGCACGGTGTCGAAACTCAGTTTGGAAAGTATATTGGGACAACCCCGTCGGGCTTACATTGGCATATACCCTTCCCGATTGAGGCCGTGGAAAAAGTCGATGTTCAGCGGCAAAGATTTATTGAGGTCGGGTATCGATCCGGGGGAAGACAGCAAGCGCTCGGTTCAGTCCCTCGTGAGGCATTGATGTTGACCGAGGACGAAAATATTGTCGACGTCAGAGTGGCCGTCCAATATCAAGTCAAAGACGCGGCAAATTTCCTGTTTAATGTTAAAGACCCGGGTTTGACGCTCAAACAGGTGACCGAAAGCGCGGTAAGGGCGGTCATTGGGACCAATAAGATGGATTATGTTCTCAAAGAAGGCCGAAGCGACATCGTCGCGGTGGCTAAACGACAGATCCAGACCGTCATGGATAGCTACGGCGCCGGAATCAGCGTGGCCAGCGTAAACATGCAGGACGCCCAACCTCCCGAAGAAGTACAGGGCGCATTTGAAGACGCCATTAAAGCCCGTGAGGACAAACAACGTTTGATTAACGAAGCCGAGGCATATAGTAACGATGTTATCCCCAAAGCTCGCGGTGGGGCATCGCGTCTTATGCAAGAAGCGGAAGCTTATCGGCTGAGTGTAATTGCCGAGGCCACGGGTGAAACCAATCGCTTCAACAAACTCCTTGCTGAATATCGAAAAGCGCCCGAGGTCACTCGTAAGCGTTTGTATATAGAGGCGGTGGAATCGGTTCTCAGCAATACGAATAAGGTAATGATTAACGTAAAAGGAAGTAATAACTTGCTTTACCTACCTCTTGACAAAATCGTAGGTCGAGAGCATTCGCCGCAAACCACCGCGGGCACCAAAGGTAGCCGTTCCACACCGGCGCAGCAATCAGCAACCAGGCCGCAGAGCTTGCGGTCTTCTAATCGTGGTAGAGGAGCGGGGGGACGGTAATGACCCAGAATAAAGTGTATTTGTTTTTGATGGTTGGTTTGGTTTTAGTGTTAATGTCGAGTATTTTCACCGTTGGCCAACGGGAAAAAGCAGCCCGATTTCAATTTAACAAAATGATTAAGTCGGATTATGAACCCGGTCTTCATTTTAAAATTCCATTAACGGATTCGGTCAGAAAGTACGATGGACGGGTGCTGACCTTAGATTCCAAACCCGAGCGTTTTCTAACCTCCGAAAAGAAAAATGTCATTGTGGACTCTTTTGTCAAGTGGCGGATCGGAGATGTTAAAAGTTTCCATACCACCGTGCAAGGGGACGCGACCCAAGCCAATTTACGCCTCGATCAATTCATGAAAGACGCAATGAGAAGCGAGTTCAGTAAACGCACTATTAAGGAGTTAGTGTCTTCGGATCGAAAAGAAATTCAAAACCTTTTAATCGCCAATACGCAAAATTTGGCAGGGGACCTTGGAATAGAGGTGGTTGATGTCCGAATAAAACGCATCGACCTCCCACCCGATGTAAGCAGTTCGGTTTACCGGCGGATGGAGTCGGAACGAACTCGGGTAGCTAAGGAATTCCGATCACAGGGTTCCGAACAGGCCGAGGGTATCCGCGCCGACGCCGATAAACAGCGCGAAGTCATTTTGGCGAATGCTTATCGTGACGCGGAAACCATTAAGGGTGAAGGTGATGGTGTCTCCGCGGCAACCTACGCAAAAAACTTCGGCCAGGACACCGAATTCTTTACATTCTATCGCAGCATCAACGCCTACCAGCGAACGTTTCGCGGTTCTGGAGATTTGTTGGTGATAGAACCGGATTCCGAATTCTTTAAATATTTTAATAAGGCAAAATAATTAGATCGCGTTGATCCGTCGGCATTTAGTGGAAACCTAGCAAACACGATAGAAGCCCGGTAGAGTCAGAGAATTCATCTGGCTTAGGTACTAGTCTACCGGGATTGTGTTGGAAATAGCTTCGTATTCAAAGCCTGCCCCGTACTAAATACGACGCCAAAGACGGAGTTCTATACAAACAAAGCGTCTTGTTTAATTATTGTTAGATGCCCTATCTCCCTTGATTTCAATTCGGCGAAACTGCTTTGCGCGCTTCAAATCGATTGCCAATTTCCCGAAATTCGAGTTAGACCAATGGTATCTATTAAAACACCCGACGGCGATTGTCGACCTTCGTTTCAATTCAAACAATGTGAGAATGCACGATTAAGAAATGGCTAAAAATATTGTAGTCATTGGCGCCCAATGGGGTGACGAAGGAAAGGGAAAAATAGTCGATTTATTGACCGACCGAGCAGATGTCGTCGTTCGTTTCCAAGGTGGACATAATGCCGGTCATACCTTGGTCATCGATGGCGCCAAAACTATTTTGCATTTAATTCCTTCCGGTGTTTTGCACTATGATGTGCAATGCTTGATTGGAAATGGTGTGGTGCTGTCTCCCACCGCGCTTATGGAAGAAATTGAGTTGCTTGAACAAGCGGAAATCCCAATCCGCGAACGCTTATGGATCAGTCAGGCCTGTCCTCTCATCCTACCGGTTCATATCGCTCTGGATCAAGCAAGAGAAAAAGCGCGTGGGGAACACGCTATAGGAACCACTGGTAGAGGTATCGGTCCGGCCTACGAAGACAAAGTAGCGCGACGAAGCATAAGAACCGGGGATTTAAAAAACCCGAATTTACTCGCAAACAAACTGAAAGAGCTTCTCGAATACCACAATTTTGTACTCACCAATTTTTATCGCCAAAAGCCGGTTGATTACCAGCAAATTTTGGATGAAACCTTAAAAACAGGTGACCAGATCTCTTCGATGCTCACAAATGTCACCGAACAATTATACAACTTTCATGTTTCCGGAAAAAATGTGTTGTACGAAGGCGCCCAAGGCGCAATGTTGGATATAGACCATGGCACTTATCCCTATGTCACTTCTTCTAACACGACGGCGGGGAGTGCATCGATCGGCACCGGTATAGGCCCGAAGAATTTTGACTACATTCTCGGTATCGCCAAGGCATATTCCACTCGTGTGGGACACGGCCCCTTTCCCACTGAATTACACGATGACATTGGTCAGTTTCTGACGGATAAAGGCTGTGAGTTCGGCGCGACGACGGGACGCCGGCGCCGTTGTGGATGGTTCGATGCGGTGTCGATGAAGCGAGCGGTGATATTAAATAGCTTTTCCGGTTTGTGCCTGACCAAACTCGATGTTCTGGATGGACTCAGCAAAATCAATATATGCGTGGCTTACAAGATTGGTGAAGAAATCACAAAAATTGCTCCGGAGGGCGCCGAAAACTACGCCGCCTGCAAACCGGTTTATGAGGAACTACCCGGCTGGCCGGAATCCACCACGGGAAAGACCAAATACATTGATTTACCGAAGAATGCCAAGTCTTTTATTAGTCGGATCGAGACTTTATTAGAAGTCCAAATAGATATCCTTTCAACCGGACCGGATCGAAAAGAAACAATAGTTTTACGAAATCCTTTTGATTAAATTTGAATTTAGGAGAATATGAGAATGGGTGAGCGAATTGTCATGCGTACAGGGGAAGCTTTAGTAGCGGGAGGCCCACCGGGTACAGCCGCGGAACCGGAAGTAATTATTGGTGAATTGGATGGCCCGGTTGGAACGGCTATCGCAACGCTTACAGGCGACCAAGTCAAAGGGCATTCACGGGTTTTTGCCATTCTAAACACGGATATTCAAGTGCGCCCGGTAACTTTAATGGTGAGCAAAGTTACCGTCAAAAATAACCGTTATACCAATATTTTAATGGGCACGGTCCAAGCGGCTATTGCCAACGGCGTTCTGGATGCCGTGCGGGCAGGCGACATTCCCAAAGACAAGGTCAATGACATCGGCATTATTGTCTCCGTCTGGCTTAATCCCAGCGTAGCAACCGATGATAACCTGGACCACAAAATCCTCTTTGATATTCACCGTAAAGCTATGGCTCAAGCGATCCATAAAGCTATGAACCATCAACCCGATATCGATTGGCTACTAGATCATCAGGATGAAATAACCCATAAATACTATCAAATGGGTTTGGATGGGAAAATATAGGTCACTGGTCACGGTTAACAGTTGATGGCTTAAAAGAGGACAAGGGGACAGATTTATTTATTATACCTACAATTCTATCATCGTTCGTATTAGCTACAGGTTAGAAGAGAAATGCCCAGAGTTGGTCGCGTAGTGTTGCCTAATTACCCGCATCATATCGTACAAATGGGGCATAATCGACAAGTTGTTTTTGCCGCAAGCCACGACTATGAATATTATCTGGAGACATTATCGGAATACCGGGATGTTTATGGGGTACGCGTTTATGCTTGGTGTTTAATGACCAATCATATCCACTTGATTGTTGAACCGCCTAATGAAGTTGGGAGGTTAGGACAATTGATGAAGCGACTATCCGGACGGCAGACGCGGTATGTGAATCGGTTAGAAGGACGCAGCGGAACCCTATGGGAGAGCCGATACAAATCAAGCCCGATTCAAACTGACGAATATCTTCTTGCGTGTTGTCGGTATGTTGAATTAAATCCAGTGCGAGCGTGCATGGTAGCCGATGCGGGAGAATATCCGTGGTCAAGTTACAATGCGCGGGTAAGTGACAGGGGATCGGTCATCCCTGATCACGACCCCTGTTATTTAGCTCTAGGAAATAGCGGTGAAGAGCGGCGATTACGGTATCGGGAATATGTCCAAGGCGAGATTCCTGTTGGAGAATGGGCATTAATCCAGGAGTCGGTTGCAAGAGGCAACTGACCGGCAACAACCGATACATTGAAGAAGTTGAAAAAATGATTGGTCGTCGAATCGAACATCGTCGTCCTGGAAGGCCAAAGAAACGGAAAGACGCTAAAAAATAAATCTGTCCCCTTTTTTTGTCCAGATTGTGGTTCGCTCCGCTCACACAATCTAACCTTATTCGTTAGGCGATATTTGACGTTAATGCCATTGTCTCATGATCAATTTGCTGTAATGCTTTTTGAATATGATTGACTTCATTTTCTTCAAAAAGAGCTTCTCCACATTGTGTACAAACCCATGCCGGGACTGACTCCCATGAAATATGGTACCCCTTTCGATCTGCGCTAAATGGCGCATTTCCTTTGACCATTTTGCCTTTGCAATGAAAACATTCCATTTTTACCTCCTGACTTTAAAGTCTGATGACCATTGATCTGGTGCTGGCAAGTATGCTGTGATAATAGCCAAATAATCTGTTTTTGACGCACAAACAACATGTAAGACGCGATTTTCTTTAGCATGAAAAATCAAACAACTTTCGCCTCTTTGATCTTTCGGGTATTCCTCTATTACTTCACCAAATAGCACTGCATCTCTTATCTCATCTGCGGTTATCATTCTGTCTGGGCGAGACATCTGTTTAATTGCATGGGGCAAGAAAAGTATTTTCTTATTTGCCGACGAGATTATTTTCTGCTTCATACTCTGAGCATTTCCTGTTTTCGCCTAACGGCTTGCTTCACCGGAAAAATAAAGCGGAGGAGCGTAGCGACGTAGCTTTATTTTTTCCGAGTGCAAGCAATTGTTGGACGAAGCCGCTATCGCGGAGAAAAAACCAAGACTTTACGGTTTTGTTAAGCCTGGAACAACTTCAGAAAAAAGTCGGAAATAAATCATAAAATAGCTTAGGATGAAGAGCGATGAACAAAATTATAAATTTCTACAACATTTATCTAACCTACTCATATATATGAATTATTCTTAATATAACCATCCTCAAAAAGCTATTTCCAAGTAGCACCTATATCAGGCCTTGTCAAGGCCGCCATTCAAAAAATATTTCTTACAATTAAGCTTTCCGTTTATCGCCGGGCTTGTCCAACAAACGGTTCAGATTGTGGTTCGCTCCGCTCACACAATCTAACCTTATTCGTTATGTGACGTTTAATGATTAAGACCGGCTAAATCGTGAACAACAACACCGATGCCTACGAGTAATACAATCAACGCAGCGATTACAAACCATACCATTATAATTTCTCCAGTTCTTTGAAGCGTTTCATTGCCGCCCGATTAACCCAAACCACAACTGAAGTTATGAACACAACACTCAGAAAACTTAAAACAACAAGAATTTGCGATGAGTGCTCATAGTTTTTGCGCGAGCCATGCTACTAACGAAACGTCAATGGCTACGAATATAGCAAAAACAACTTTTAGCCAGGCCAGTTCTTCTTTAATGCGGTCAATTTTGGACATGGAACTATGTTACCAGACAACCGTCACTTGAGGCACATAACGGTTTAATAAGCGGCGCACATCGAGGCTTGTGATACGAAGAAACTAGCTGTCATGCGTCCGCTTGATTTTTTTGTTGGACGAAGCCGCTATCGCGGAGAAAAGACCTCGGGCTCTGATTAAATATAAAATGTAACCTCAACCCCTCGCACCGAGGGGTATTCAACCACGAATATGAGGTTACAGTGTCATGACAACACCCTTCAATAGAAATTTCAAGTAGGATTATCAAACGTTACTGCAACACCTTAGGCTTAAAGGTCTTCAACCTAAGACGATAGAGGCCTATTCGCGCGGCATTGGTCGCATTGGCTTGTACTTTGAGCATCAAGTTTATGATCTTTCAGAGCTCGTCAGTCACGAGTTCTATCCGATTTGACGTAACTATTCAGGCCCTGAATTCATTTTTTCGATGTGTCACCTCGACCAACGGAAGAAAGTCTTATCACCCATTGATAGCTCTGCGCTTTAAGATTGCCCACTGGTGTTCATAAAAGATGAGTAGTGTAGAAAATAGAAATCGATAATTACGACTAGACATTTGCTAAAAAAACACGGATCCTTCTTTTCTTTGTAGAAGTACAGATGGAAGGAGGAGACCCCGTGCAACAGTATATTTCTCAGAGTTTAGAAAGCTTTCAAAGCGTTTTTTCCAGATCGAGTACTTGGTTGTTGTTCTGCGCCATTGTGATTGGATTTATGGGGGCAGGAGAAATGATCGGCGTGACGTCGTTGTGTCGTTTCTGGCTATTAGATGAACTTGGTTATTACCGCTTGCTCCGTTTTTTTAGATCCAAAGCGTATGTCTATGGGGCGTTGCTCGATGCTTGGCAAGATTTTGTGAATCGCCAAGGAAAATCCGTTGAAGTAGCTGGACGAGCGATACTTCTGGGTGACCATACCGCGGTGATCAAAGATGGACGCAAGATGCCCGGCGTGGTATCGATGCACGAGTCATCGGAGACGCAAACGAAACCCGGCTATTTTCGGGCCCAATGTTGGGGCAGCATTGGCATCTTGATCGGGTCGTTATCCGCTTGTTTTTGTTGTCCTTTGCAGCTTCAAATTCATCAGGGATGGGCTCATTTAGGGTTGAACGACGAGCGCGATAATCCATGTCGGATCAAGCTCACCGACCGCTTGGTGGCCATGGCGATTCATTTTGCGGTGACGAATCACTGTCTGTGTTATTTGGTGTTGGATGCCTTTTTTTCAACCGGGGGCGTATTTCGAGCTTGCCACTATTATTCAATCCAGCATCAGGCGCGGTGGGTTGAGGTGCTGGTCAAAGCCAAGAATAGCTATGTGGGTTATTTCCCCGCGCCACCGAAACCCGCCTCTCGCCCCGGACCTCAGCCGCTCTATGGCGAGAAAGTGTGTTTAAGAGAATGCTTCGACCACCTTCATTTGTTTGAGACGGTGACCTGTCAAGTCTACGGTAAAACCGAATCCATCCGGGTTATGACGCTTACACTGTTATGGCGGCCCATCGCTGATCAGGTGTTATTTATTCTCGCCGTCACCTCAAAAGGCCCAATGGTTCTAATGAGTTCCGATTTAACGCTGTCAGCCATTGATGCCGTTGAACTGTATTGTGCTAGAACCCGCATTGAAATCATGTTCGCGATGTTAAAGCATGTGATCGGCGCCTTTAAATTTCGTTTTTGGACTAAAAAATTGCCAAAACATTCTAGACGCCCCTTTTCCAATCGTCTTCTCAAAGCCCCACAGCCCCAGGATATTCATACCGTTCAAGCGTGCTGGCGAGCCTATGAAATCTTCGTGCTCTGTGCCTCCATTGCCTTGGGGTTAATGCAATTGATTGCGCTCCAGTATCAAGATACGATTTGGTCTGAGCACTCGCTTTATCTTCGCACTCAATCGCGTGATTTGCCATCGGAGAAAACCGTCAAGCAAATTTTAGCGCCATTGTTCCTCAAACAATTCTTTCGACTTGAGGAAAATGGCATGATTCAACAGATCCGTGCCCGCTTGATGGCTGTTTCCGATGAAATAGATGACGATTAAACTGAATGAGGCGTTCTATGCTCTAATTCTCTGCGATCTTCAAAATTTTTCATCAAACATACTACGATGGAGAGGGTAGTTTTGCCCCGCTTTTCTCGCTGTTAACTCACGACTGCCGAGTTTCAGAGCAGCAGTTGACGGATTATTTCTCGAATCTTCTCAGTACGCATTCCTGGAGCGCGGTTAAGCTCGATCTGTATGGCCTCAAATTCTTCTATTAGCATGTCCTCCATAAGCCCTGGGTGAACGTTGATTTGATTAAACCACCGCGGACCACACGTTTACCGGATATCGTTACCATTAAGGAAGCGTCGCGTCTCTTTATGGCGGCCCACAAGTTGAGCTACCGGGTGTTCTTTTTTACCGTCTACAGTCTCGGCTTGCGTCTCGGTGAAGGACTTCGCCTCGAGGTCGGTGATATCGATGCTGAGCGTCAGCGGGTGCATATCCGCGATGCCAAGGGCAATCAGGATCGCTTGGTGCCGCTGCCCGACGCGACGGTGGATATACTCCGTCGCTTCTGGTCGGTGCATCGCAATCCGGTATTGCTCTTCCCGAATCGCAAAGGCGGTCTGAAAGGCAGTCATACGGCGACCACACCGCTGGATCGTGGCGGCGTCCAGACGACCCTGAAAAAGCTTGTGGACGCCTGTGGGATAAAAAAAAGATTACCCCACACAGCCTACGCCACAGTTACGCCACCCATCTGATTGAATCGGGTGTTGACTTACTTGAGGTGCAAAAAAATCCTCGGCCATAGGAGCCTCTTAACCACCGCCAAATATACCCACCTGACAGCCACTACAGACCGTCACACAAAGACCCTGATCAATGATCTGATGAATGGCTTCTCCATACAATGGGGGAAGGTCAAATGATACTGTTATCATCGATCATTAAGACTTTTGGCACCGAGTTTCTGGCGCAATATGCAGGGCAGCTTCTGCCCTCTCATCGCAAGGCACTCGCCGCCATGGAGATTTGCCGGACCCGGCACAGCCCCAAAATGTTGGTGGGCTGTGACGCCTGTGAACGCCAGACCTATGTGCCGCACTCCTGCGGACACCGCAACTGCCCACACTGTCAATCCCACGAAAGCCAACAGTGGTTGGAGCGACAACTCAAGAAACAGGTGCCTGCCGAGTATTTCTTGGTCACGTTCACGTTGCCCGCCGAGTTTAGACCCCTGGCTTGGTCACATCAACGCCAGATGTATTCGACGATGATCCAATGCTGTTGGGATACACTGCGAACCTTTAGTCAAAACGACAAACAGCTTCAGGGGATTCCGGGCGCTATTGCTGTTTTACACACCCATTCTCGCTGTCTGGATTTTCATCCCCATGTGCATATGATCATGCCCGCGGCGGCGATTGATGCGTTGAATAAACTTTGGCGAACCAAGAAAAACAAGCCTAAAGTCAAAAACAAGATCAAAACCAAAAGCAAGATCAAAACCAAGAGCGGTTACCTGTTCAACCATCAGGCACTGGCCAAAGTGTTTCGCGCCAAGATGCTTGAAGCCATGACTCAGGCAGAGCTTGTGCTACCGGCTAGACACCCTGAAGAGTGGGTCGTGGACTGCAAATCGGTCGGCTCCGGTGAGAAGGCGTTGATCTATCTGGGTCGTTACCGCTATCGCGGCGTGATCCAGGAAAAGGATATTGTCGCTTGTGAGGCGGGTCGAGTGACTTTTCGCTACCAAAATAGCAAGACAAAGCAGATTGAGCTTAAGACCGTTTCCGGCCCGCAATTTTTGTGGTTGATCCTCCAGCATGCCCTACCCAAAAGGTTTAGACGGGCTAGGAATTTCGGTTTTTTGCACCCCAATAGCAAACACTCGATACAGTTGCTTCAGTATTTACTCAAACTGGATCTAGGCCGAGCATTGGCATGGCTTAGAAAACGACCCACACTGACCTGTCGGTGTTGCGGTGGTCCGATGAAGATTATCAAAACACGGGTTCCTCCGCTGTTCCCATGGAAGGTGGCGGTACCGACATGATAATACGCTGGAGCCATTGATCATGTAAACGCTATCACCCCTGCGGATGGATTTAAATTCAGTGTATAGCGCTGAGGAACCCGCTTGTCTAAAAATGGGTAAAATAGGCGTAACTGGCCTCACTAGAAGGCATTCTTGCCACGCGTTGCTGCAATAGCAACCGTATTCGCTGAATTTTGAGGTTTGCGGGTCACCGTAAGCCTTGAGAGGCAGCGAGACTCAAAAAGATATTTTCATAGAGAAACTGGATCATAACCGACGGACTTGTCCAACAAACGGTTAGATTGTGGTTCGCTTCACTCACACAATCTAACCTTATTCGTTAGGCTATTACTCCATGAAATATCTACTTTTCTATGATGTATAACACAATCACGAAGGTATAGATTAATAAGACTTTGATAAGGTACTCCAGATTCAGTTGCCATTTCTTTAAAGTACCTAATAATATCTTCACTTAGCCTAATAGTAACTGATTTTTTTAATTTACTAGCATATGGATTTTTACGTGATTGCAACTTTGATAGGTCATATTCTTTTTTCATAACTCATCACCCATGATAAAACTTTCTTTCATTTTTTGTAGCTTTTCGAGCCGATATTATTCGGAGTACATTTCCTGATCGTTTTTCACAGTGACAAATCATAAGCATTCTAGAATTATTACTGATACCTAGAATGAGGAAGCGGTCTTCTTCTAGCTCTGAATGCCCATTATCATAAAACTGTACTGCAAACTCATCGTAAAACACAGATGATGCTTCCTCAAAAGTAACACCATGTTTTTCTAAATTCTTTAAAGCTTTAGCTGCATCCCACTCAAACTTAATCATACATACATTGTATGTAATTTAGTTAAGGTGTCAAGATGAATTTTTGATTAGCCTAACGACAAGGGTAACCTGGCGGAGATTTAAACTATGTGGATTGGAAACATGACCGAAATAGAAAAAACCACAAAACTTAAAACCGACGGCGTGTCCGCCGCTCAGGTTGACCCGCTTGTTAGCGGTTTGATTTATTTTGGTGAGCAGCGTCGTATGCAATAAATGCAAAGACAGCGATTACAACAAGTAGCACTACGGTGACTAATATTTCCATTACGACAGACCTTTTAATGTTGAGATCAAATATTTAATGCGCTTATGCACAAAAAACGCCGATGATGTGATGACGCCTATACCTATGACAGCGCCATAAGCCTTGAATTCAGAAGCGACTCCAGCATTTGAGAGAAGTCAACCCACCAAACTAATATCGGAAACTACCATAACACCGAGCCAAAATTTCAGGTACGCGATTGTTTCTTTGACAACATCAAGTTCAGACATAATGTCTATTTTAATCCACAATTGGAATATCGAATATTCATTTCGATAAACCGCTAACATTGAGTCGGCAGGAACTTCCTAAGTCTTAACTTAGGAAGTTCCAACATATCGCTCATTTGCATTTCGGAATTCTCAATTCTTAAACCTATTTTTCTCCGCTGTTTCATCAGGTTAAAGCAGCTCACTAGAAATCCACCGGGTACCCTCAAACGTAATATACAGGCATTTCATGAAAATTACACTTGATTAAATTACTTGACCGAGATACTGTATGAAAATACAAACAAGAGCATAAAAGCCAACAGAAAAACGATCTTCGCCTTTTATAAATCGCGTCCGTGAAGCGATTTGACCATAACTGGGTCGGACCAAGCTATCCTATTGATTATTCGAAATTGAGGTCCAAATAAAAGGCGTTTTCAGTGCTTATAAGCCCATTTTTAGGCCAAAAATGGGCATTGTAAGTAGCACAGTTCGTAATGATCACCCTCGCCTTTGAAAGTTAAAATCTTTACTTCCATCATCTTGCAGTCTTTCAGATGCTACCAATGTCGGAGTGAACGCAGTGAACAAGCATCGCCTTGATACCAGACCACGACATCGGATTGCCTAAACCCCAACCATCGGCGCCATCTTACAGAGTGACAACCAAGGGTTGCCCGTTATAAGGCCTGCTTAAAGTGGGATGTGGCTATTGAAGGGAATAGCCGCGCTAGGCGATGGGAAAACCTTTGGGAATGATCGCGGCGGAAACGCGGAGCGATGGGACAGCGCGGAGTCTAAAAAAGCTGAGTAGAGCGAAGTTTTCAAACGGATATTCCCCACCCAATTACAGAATATTCTCAGCATTAACAATAAGTTAACCTATTTTATGCAAAAAATATGTGGCCACTGATAATGTTGATTTATTGCTACTAGGAGGCCGTCAACATTAAAGTCACGGATTCAGGTAAAAAGCACTCCCCCAACGGGGAGTGCTTTTTTCTGTGCCATTGTTAAACAGCCTTATCCATTCAAATGCTTCAACACCGCTTCCAAAGTATCCTTGGCGTCACCGAATAACATCCGGGTGTTGTCCTTGAAGAACAATGGATTCTGAACGCCGGCATATCCAGACGCCATACTTCTCTTGAGAACAATTGTCGTGGTACCGTTCCAGCACTCAAGTACCGGCATACCGGCGATCGGACTGTTAGGATCATCCAACGCGGACGGATTCACGATATCGTTGGCGCCGATAATGATGGACACGTCGATCTTTGGAAAATCATCGTTGATTTCATCCATTTCGAAGACAATATCGTAGGGTACTTTGGCTTCGGCCAACAATACGTTCATGTGCCCAGGCATACGGCCGGCCACCGGGTGTATGCCAAAACGCACATTGACGCCCTTGCCACGCAGTAATTTGGTCATTTCATTGACGGTATGCTGGGCCTGGGCGACGGCCATGCCGTAACCTGGAATAATCATGATTTCCTTGGCGGTATCGAGAAGGTCCGCGGTTTCCTCGGCCTTGATCTCGTACACCTCGCCTTGATCTTCCCCTGCCCCTGAGGATGCGGCGCCCGATGCACCGGTCCCGAATCCACCGGCGATGACACTGATGAAATTCCGATTCATCGCGCGGCACATGATGTAACTCAATATGGCGCCGCTACTGCCGACCAACGCGCCAACCACAATCAACAAGTCGTTTCCAAGCATAAAGCCGGTAGCGGAAGCCGCCCATCCCGAATAGCTATTGAGCATGGATACTACAACCGGCATGTCGGCGCCACCAATCGCCATGACCATATGCACTCCGAACGCCAGCGCAACCAGGGTCATCAAGAATAGCCAAAAACCGCCGCCCCCTTCCAGGGCACCGGCGATGAATAGGTCACCGAACCAGAGCGCGAGGATGAGCAGCCCTAAATTGAGCCAATGGCCACTGGGAAGCTTAAGCGGGCTTCCACCAATTTTGCCACTCAATTTTCCGAACGCAATCACCGATCCGGAAAAGGTGACGGCGCCGATCAATACGCCAATGTAGATTTCAACTTCGTGGATGGTCTTTTCCACACCCGCGAATTCCGCCGTGGGATCTAAGAAATTCGCATAGCCTACAAAAACCGCGGCCATGCCTACCAAACTGTGGAGTATGGCGACCAACTCGGGCATTTCGGTCATTTCAACCCGTTTCGCCAGTTCAAGCCCAATGCCGCCGCCAATCACCATGGCGATCCCTAAGAGTACGTAGGAATCCACCCGATCGCTGAGGATCGTCGCCAATACGGCCAGGGTCATCCCGATCATGCCGTACAGGTTGCCCTTTCTTGACCTCTCCGGATTGCTGAGACCCCCCAGCGCCAATATAAATAAAACGGTGGCGCCGATATATGAAACTGTAACTAAACCTTGTGACATTATTGTTATCTCCCCTATTTCCTGAACATTTCAAGCATACGCCGCGTCACCGCGAATCCACCGGTAATGTTGATACTGGTGATCAGTATCGCCAGCCAGGACAATAACGTAATGAAAAAACCCGGCGCTGAGATTTGGATCAAGGCGCCGAGCACGATGATGCTGCTGATGGCATTGGTCAAACTCATGAGCGGTGTATGCAAGGCCGCCGTGACGTTCCAAATCACCATATAACCGACAAAACACGCCAGCACGAATACGGTAAAGTGGGCCATGAACGACGGCGGCGCAACACTCCCTAAACCCAATAGCGCTAAGGCGCCGATGATGGCGGGCAGTGCGGCTTTAACCGGGGCGGGCAATAACGGTTTCTTTTCTTCCACCACCACGACCGGTTGGGGTTCAGCCGGTTTGGCCGGCACCGCGGACAGTTTGGGTGCGGGTGGCGGCCAGGTGATTTCGCCTTGTTTGATGACGGTGGCGCCTCGAATCACTTCGTCTTCCATGTTGACGTTAATTTCGCCATCTTTTTCCGGGGTGAGATCGGTCAGGAAATGTCGGATGTTGGTGCCATACAATTGGCTGGCTTGGGTGGCCAGTCGGCTGGGAAGATCGGTGTAGCCGATAATCGTGACGCCATACTTGACGACGACTTCGTTGGCTTCGGTCAGTTCGCAGTTGCCGCCCTGTTCGGCGGCGAGGTCGACGATGACGCTGCCTTCTTTCATGGTTTCCACCATGGCCTGGGTAATCAAGCGGGGGGCGGGTTTGCCGGGAATCAGCGCGGTGGTGACGATAATGTCGACTTCCATGGCCTGACGGGCGAACAGGTCCATTTCGGCCTTGATGAATTCTTTGCTCATGACTTTGGCGTAGCCGCCAGTCCCGGAGCCTTCTTCTTCGAAGTCCAGCATGAGGAATTCCGCATCCATGCTTTCGATTTGTTCTTTGACTTCCGGGCGGGTATCGAAGGCTCTGACGATGGCGCCCATGCCCTTGGCCGTACCAATCGCGGCCAATCCCGCCACCCCGGCGCCAATGACCATGACGATCGCGGGCGGTACTTTGCCAGCGGCGGTGACCTGGCCGGTGAAAAACCGGCCGAAGTGTTGGGCGGCTTCGATAATCGCGCGGTATCCGGCGATATTGGCCATGGAGCTCAAGGCGTCGAGCTTTTGCGCCCGGGAAACCCGGGGTACGCTGTCCATGGCCAACACTGTGGCGTTTTTGGCGGCCAGGCGTTTCATTAGATCTTCGTTTTGGGCGGGCCAAATAAAACTGATGAGGGTCCCGCCTTCCCGAAGTAATTCGACTTCGTCCATGCACAGTTCGGGATGGGTCTCCGGGGCGCGCACTTTCATCACGATGTCGGATTGCGCCCAGAGGGTTTTGGCATCGTCTACAATTTCGACACCGGCTTCTCGATAGGCATCGTCTGAATAATTCGCGGCCAAACCGGCCCCGGCCTCCAGACAAACGCTAAATCCCAATTTCTTGAGACGTTCCGCTACTTCCGGCGTCGTGGCGACGCGCCGCTCGCCTTCATGGATTTCTTTGGGTACCCCAATTTTCATTCGTTTCTCTCCCCTGTGATTAAGTTATTGAATACTCAGATGGCTGTCCGAGATTCATTATTTTTTATTGGTATTAACTTAGGAGGCACTCCGAGAAAAAACCAAAAAAATTCAGCGTACCAGGATATGAAATCCTTGATGATAATTCAATAACAATCCATCATTTTAATTTCCAAATTCCACCATCCGAGTCGATCGTCCAAATCCGATCGGTATTCCCAACCGAAATACGAGTACCGAACTTGGACTGTTCTTCCCAACCATTTTTCCCCCACCATAGTGTATTATAGCTCGAACCGTTATCCGACATTTTTGTACCGACGATCCAAATCGACCCATCCGATCCGACACCGATATCTTTTGCGCTTCCGGGCATACGGTACCAATTTTGACCGACCCAATGATAGATCTCATCTTTATTGTTAACCGCCCAGACATTATCGGCCGATCCAACGCCGATGCCCACGGCGCCACCGGATCTTTTAGTCCAAGCCGTCCCCATCCATTGATAAATTTCGAACCCGTCTAATGTTTTATTTGTGCTGACGACCCAAACCGACCCGTCCGATCCAACTCCTATATCCGTGGCGCCCCCAGGAATCAGTTGCCAGTCATTCCCCGCCCAACGATAAATTTGGTGTCGATTGTTAATAACCCATACATGCCCGGCTGATCCAACACCCACACGCACGGCCCCTCCAGGTTTTTTCTCCCAAGCATCGCCCGTCCATCGATAAATCTCATATCCCCCCGATATTTTTTTTGTACCCACAATCCAAACCGATCCGTCCGGTCCGACGCCAATGTCCGTGGCAGCCCCCGTGATTCGCTCCCATTCGATTGCAAATACTGGGGCAGTAATAAATTGGAAAAATATAAGAAAAAAAATCGTCGCGCTTAACTTTGAATAGCTCTTACTCACAACCCACCTCCTATAGAAAATGTCATATCCCCCGAGGGTCACGAAAACAAGTCGTTTCTCCCTTGAATTTAGATTCCGGGAAAATCCGAGGGTTCCTTTTTTGGAAGTGTTAATCAATTCCGGCGTGGATTCGCTTCAAATTCGTTCTCCTTCATCAATATCATCCGATATTTTTTCGAGATCCGTTGGTGATGCAAACCATTTATAAAGCGCCGGTATGACTAGCAGCGTTAGCAAAGTGGACGTTACCAATCCTCCTACCACAACGGTCGCAAGGGGTCGCTGGACTTCACTGCCGGTTCCCGATGCAGCTAGCAGCGGCAGTAATCCCAATGCGGTAGTTACCGCGGTCATCAATACCGGGCGCACTCGGAGACATGCACCGCGTCTGGAGGCTTCATCAATCGGGATTCCATCGCGTACAAGCTGATTGAGATAGGTGACCAGCACCATGGCGTTTTCGAGCGCGATACCGAACAGGGCAATAAAGCCAACCGAAGACGGCACGGAAAGATTTTGCCCACTTATCCACAGGGCGATGATGCCACCCACCAGCGCCAGTGGAATATTCAATAGGATTAGCACTGCGTTCTTAATTGAATTGAAACTACTATAGATCAGTAGGGAAATGATCAACAAGGTCACGGGAATGACCACCGCTAATCGTTTGTTCGCTTCCTGTTGCAGCCGGAACTGGCCACCCCAGGTGGTCAAATAACCCGGCGGCAACTTCACTTCATCATCGATCGCCTGCTGCGCCTCTTCCACAAAAGAGACAATATCGCGATCGATCACATTGGCCTGAACGGTAATAAAACGTTGGTTATTCTCGCGAGTGATCTGACGTGGACCGACGATTTCTTTAATCGTGGCCAATTGTGCAAGAGGCACCCGAATACCGTCCGCCCCGGTGATGAGAATGTTTTGAATCGCTTCCGCTGTATCGCGAGCATCAGTTTCATAGCGCACATAGATATCGAAGCGGCGAATTCCTTCGAAAACCTGACCGGCGGTGACGCCGCCCACGGCGCTTCTAATAACTTCCTGGATATCGGCTAGATTCAATCCGTAGCGGGCAATGGCGTGGCGGTCCGGGCGGATCACCAGTTGCGGTGTGCCGGAAACCTGATCGACCTGAAGATCGGCGGCGCCACGCACCTGTCTAACCACCGCCGCGATTTCATCGGGTCGGCATGGGCGCCGACTTCGCCACGGCCGACGCGGCTAGTCACTTCCACCACTTCTGGAATCCTCAACAGACGACGTTCGACAATTAGGGTGTTGCGCTTGCTTTCGGTAATAGCGATGGACGGCGCCATGGTTAGACGTACAACGATCGTGCCTTCGCGCAGTTTCGGAGTAAATTCCGCACCGAGAAAAGGAAAAACTACAGCGCCGATCAGAAAAAGCCCACCCGAAAGCAGGATCGCCATTTTTCGGTTGTCAACGAAATAAGCAACCATCGGGCGGTAGGGTTTAAGGATCGCATTAAGAATGCGCTCGTCCAGATTCGGCTTGCCGTCGGCGCGGGGTTTTTCCTTTCGCATAATCAGGTCTGAAAATACCGGCGCCAGAAACAACGCATAGATCAAAGAACCCAACATCGCCAGCGCGACGGTGTAGGCGAGGGGCCGAAAAGTCTTGCCTTCCACGCCTTCCAGGGTGAATAGCGGCAAAAATACGATAATGATGATGGAAATGGCGAACAGAATGGGTTGCCCGACCTCCCGGCAGGCCCGGCCAACGACTTGCAGGCGGGGTTCGTTCGGATCGGCTTCCCGCAGCATACGGTCGACATTTTCCACCATGACGATGGTGCCATCCACCATCATGCCAATAGCAATGGCCAGCCCACCTAACGACATCAGGTTGGCGGACATTTCCAACCAGTCCATCGCGATAAAGGCAAAAAGCACCGAGAACGGGATAGCCATCGCCACCACCAAACTGGGCCGGAATCCACCCATAAACACAAATAGCACTAAAGCCACCAGGATGATGCCTTGAATCAGAGCGCTGCTGACCGTGCTGACGGCCGCTTCGACGATATCCTTCTGCTGATAATAGGGCACAATACTGACGCCATCGGGTAAGCTCTTATTGATTTCAGAGATCCGGTTTTCCACCCGTTCAATGACGGTCGACGCGTTGGTCCCGAAAAGTTTAATCACCATGCCTGCAACCACTTCGCCTTCGCCATTGCGGGTTTGCAAACCCCGGCGGATGGCTCCACCTATTTTCACTTCGGCGATATCCCTTAGATATACCGGACGTCCGTCCACGGTTTTGATAATGATGTTGTTGATATCGGGAATTCCCGTCGCCAATCCAACCGATCGGATGATGAACTGCTCGGCATTTTTTTCGAGATACTGCGCCCCCACATTCAAATTATTAGCTTTGACACGATTAATAATATCGTTAAACGTCACGTCGTAGCGCAGCAGAGACTCTGGGTGTACGACAATCTGAAACTGTTTTTTAAAACCGCCGATGCCCAGTACCTCGGTCACACCCTTGACGGTTTGCAGGTTGAATTTGACGATCCAGTCTTGCAGAATGCGGAGTTCTTCCAAGGTATACTTTCCGGTATCATCTTTAAGATAATAAAACAGCACCAGGCCCATGCCGGTGGAAATAGGCCCCATCCCAGGTTCGCCAAAACCTCCGGGAATCTGCTCGCGGGCTTCCTGCAAACGTTCGTTGACCAGCTGGCGAACAAAATAGATGTCCATATCGTCTTCGAAATAGATATTGACCACCGACAACCCAAAATTGGAAACCGAGCGGATTTTTGCTATCCCCGGCAAACCGGTCATCGCCGCTTCGACAGGGTACGTTACATACATCTCAATCTCTTCGGGCGCCAAGCCTTCGGTGACCGTAAATATTTGAACCAGATTGGGTGAAACGTCAGGGAATGCATCCACTGGGAGATTCTGATAGCTACTGTAGCCAGCCGCCATAATCAGCACCGCCATGGCGATCACCAGCATTCGGCTTTGCAAAGAAAAAGCAATGATTTTATCGATCATGTTATAGGTTCTCCCAAAATCTAATGCGCGTGTCCGCCACCAAATGCACTCTTTGACATTTGCGCTTTGAGGGTAAAAGCATTTTTACTGACAAAGGTTTCGCCAGGTTCAAGACCTTGCACGATTTCAACCCGATGGGTGTCCGTTCGGCCCAGTTGTACCGGCCGCGCCTTGAATTCGTCGCCTTCCTGGACGAAGACCACGGTTCGGTCTTCAACATTTTGTAATGCGCTCCGTGGAATAACGACCCTGGCCATGGTCTCGGCTATCGCCACCGTTCCACTCACAAATAGACCCGGGCGCCAACGCCGGTCGGCATTTTCGAGTATGACTCGTGCCGTGGCGCTTCGTGTGGCTTCGGATAGGGTTGGGCTAACCCAGTCGATTACGCCACGAAATTCCGGCTGGCTTTCCGCTAAACGGTCGCGTGTCGAAATCACTACAGACTGCCCTTTATGGATAACCGGCAAATCCTTCTGGTGAATAGTTAGGTTGACCCATACCTGATTCAGGTTCGCGATGGTGAAGGTCTGGGTTTCAGTATTCAGAAGTTCGCCATGGACAGCGTGTTTAGCGATGATGATCCCATCGGTTGGGGCACGAAGTTCAAAACGCGTCAAATCGTCGCTGTCGGAGAGCAAGACTGAAATCACATCCTGGTTGGACAATCCCAGCGCCAAAAGACGTTGTTTGGCTAATTTAAGCTCGATAGACGCCTCTGTTTGTGCCTGTTTTGCTTGAAGATATTCCTGTTCAGCCGTGACCTTTTTCTGATAGAGTTCGCGCTCCCGCTTCAAATTCGCGTTCGTCAAGTGCAAACGGCTGTTGGCAGCCACGAGTTGAGCCTTAGTTTCAGCCAGTTCCCGGCTGGAAAGCGTTGCCAATAAATCGCCTTCTTTGACGTTGTCACCTAACTCCTTGAACACTTTTCGCACCATGCCCGCCACTAGGGCGTGAACATGAAATAATTTATCGGGGGCAACAATGACTTCACCAGACAAACCTAAAGTTTTGGAAATAGCGCCAGGATTTGCTCGCGCCAATTCTATGGAGAATTCTTTGAGTTCATCCGAGCTGAACTTTAATTTTGAATCTCCATCGTCTTCGTGTTCCGAATGGCCTTTTTTGGCATCATGATCCCTGTGGTTTTCTCCCTCATGGGTATCGTTGGCGCCCTCGTTAACATCCTCAACGTATGCGGGTTGCTCATTTTTTTCGTTTTGATGTTCCACTTTTTCAGACTGATGTTCCGTCTTTCGCACTGTCTGACCAGCATGCTCCGTTTCGGTGGCTTGCCCATATACCGCAACAAAAGATAGAAGGGCAAGCCCAACTACGGAATTTATAAAACCAGTTACCAAAACTCTCATGGATTCGACTCGCTTATCTGTGTAGATTGGATGTTCAATTCGCCACCGATCAACCTTTCGATGGAAACCACCTGTTGATGGAAAGCCGCCAAGGCTTCGACCTGTTCCCGGCGTGTTTGAAATAAGGTGCGTTGCGAATCGAGCAGATCTATTGAACCTATTTTCCCTAGACGATAGGCTTCCGTTGCGGCGTCAAATGCAGCTTTGGCGCTGGGTAGAACCTCGTTACTTATGGCTTCGATTTCAACAAAGGCCATTTGCAATCGCTGGTAGGCATCAACCAGTTCCGCGCGAACCATGACCATCGCTGCTTTTCGGTTTTGCATCGCCTGTGTCAGACCGATTTCAGCTTCCTGGACCCCGGTCTTTTTATCGTCGAAAACGAATAGGGGTATTGAAAACGAAGCAACGCCGGCAAAATCATCCTCATCGGCAAAATGCCGGACACCCGCGCTGAGGGTAAGATCGGGAATCGTCTCCGCTTTCGCCAGGTTAAGCGCTTTGCGGCGAAGGCTCATTTCAGCCGCCCAGCGCGCCAGATCGGGATTACCGGACAGCCGGTCCACGAGGCTCGTCAATGAAGGTGGCGTTCTGTTCGTCTTCAAATCGCCTGCCACCGCTTTAAACTGGGGCGTCATACTACCCCAGATTGCCGACAGACCTTGACGCGCGGTAACCAGTTCGCTTCTGATTTTCGCCTCGATCAACCGCGCCCTGGCAAGCTCGACACGGGATTTACTCTGTTCCAATGGAGAAACTTTGCCAACTCGAACCCGTTCCACTACGGACCGATAGATGGAATTTGCCAACGAGACGATATCCTCCGCCAGTTTTAATCGGGTTTGATCCGCGAGTACTTTAACGAAAGCGGCTGTAACATTGGATAAAACATCAAGCCGTTTTGCCTCATAATCCCAAGCGGCCAGATCGCGCTGGGTATTGGCCAAGGCGCGCCTTTTCATCCGTTTTCCACCGAGTTCAATCAGTTGACTCAGAGCGAGGGTGGTTTCGGTTTGGTCGAAAGCATTTCGCTCGCCGGAACCGGCAAAATTTTCGAATTCGACACCCATGCCGGGGTTAGGCAACAATCCGGCCCGAAGGGTCCGCGCTTCGCTCGCCCTGACCTCCCACGCGAAGGATGCGAGCTCCGGGTTGTGTAACAGTGCAAGGGAAAGAGCTTCCGATAGGGATAAAACACCCTGAGGTTCTTTAATCCCTCTCGATTTGTTAGGTATTTCAATGGGTGGCGGGACAGCATAGTCCACATCGCTTGTTTCGGCGTTGGCGTAGCCGGGAAACTGACAGATCAGCCAAAGAAATGTAATCGATAATATCTTGGAAAAAACGATCCAAATGGTATCGATGGCGCGGTATCCGGCAGCATGAAGTGAAATAGGCGCTTTCTTCCGCCATCGATAAGAGTTTAGAGGGATCACAAAACCTCCCAGCGTGTTTTCGGTTTACAATTTCCCAGACGAAACCTGGGCTTTGATGGGATAGAAGGAGTCTTGTCCGACGTGGAAAGATGCGTCCGCAAACAATATAAGGGACGAATTTCGTTATTCCGTAGAGGCTATAGCCAAGTGATACGCTGGCGTAAATCATCAAAAAGACGAATTACGACTACTTTTATTGGATTGCTAACGCAAACACCAATGCTTGGTAAACGTCTAGCGGAATCGCACAGACTCCTAGAATTGCCGTGCTATGCGATTGGAGGGCGCTGCTTGGGAGGTGTTGTATGCGAGGACCAGCCAGAAATTTCACAAGTTCGGCGCGTCGTCCGGCAATCGAGCCGCGCACTCGTTAACCGCGAGATTATCAAAGCTTGGCCCATATGCCCGCCATGATCATAGCTGCATACCTCACAATGTCCCGCTTCTGTATTAAAATTCGCTACCAGATCCGAATCCGATATCTCAATTTGGGCGGAGAAAATCGGATGCGGTTGGTTGCGATCAGCCACGGCCACATCATGAATGTCCGTGACCAACCACGTAGACATCCAAAGGGTACAAAGGGCTAACAGACATGAAATGAATTTCCGCATACGAACGGATCTTATCATCTCGGCAGTCGTGAGTTAACAGCGAGAAAAGCGGGGCAAAACTACCCTCTCCATCGTAGTATGTTTGATGAAAAATTTTGAAGATCGCAGAGAATTAGAGCATAGAACGCCTCATTCAGTTTAATCGTCATCTATTTCATCGGAAACAGCCATCAAGCGGGCACGGATCTGTTGAATCATGCCATTTTCCTCAAGTCGAAAGAATTGTTTGAGGAACAATGGCGCTAAAATTTGCTTGACGGTTTTCTCCGATGGCAAATCACGCGATTGAGTGCGAAGATAAAGCGAGTGCTCAGACCAAATCGTATCTTGATACTGGAGCGCAATCAATTGCATTAACCCCAAGGCAATGGAGGCACAGAGCACGAAGATTTCATAGGCTCGCCAGCACGCTTGAACGGTATGAATATCCTGGGGCTGTGGGGCTTTGAGAAGACGATTGGAAAAGGGGCGTCTAGAATGTTTTGGCAATTTTTTAGTCCAAAAACGAAATTTAAAGGCGCCGATCACATGCTTTAACATCGCGAACATGATTTCAATGCGGGTTCTAGCACAATACAGTTCAACGGCATCAATGGCTGACAGCGTTAAATCGGAACTCATTAGAACCATTGGGCCTTTTGAGGTGACGGCGAGAATAAATAACACCTGATCAGCGATGGGCCGCCATAACAGTGTAAGCGTCATAACCCGGATGGATTCGGTTTTACCGTAGACTTGACAGGTCACCGTCTCAAACAAATGAAGGTGGTCGAAGCATTCTCTTAAACACACTTTCTCGCCATAGAGCGGCTGAGGTCCGGGTCGAGAGGCGGGTTTCGGTGGCGCGGGGAAATAACCCACATAGCTATTCTTGGCTTTGACCAGCACCTCAACCCACCGCGCCTGATGCTGGATTGAATAATAGTGGCAAGCTCGAAATACGCCCCCGGTTGAAAAAAAGGCATCCAACACCAAATAACACAGACAGTGATTCGTCACCGCAAAATGAATCGCCATGGCCACCAAGCGGTCGGTGAGCTTGATCCGACATGGATTATCGCGCTCGTCGTTCAACCCTAAATGAGCCCATCCCTGATGAATTTGAAGCTGCAAAGGACAACAAAAACAAGCGGATAACGACCCGATCAAGATGCCAATGCTGCCCCAACATTGGGCCCGAAAATAGCCGGGTTTCGTTTGCGTCTCCGATGACTCGTGCATCGATACCACGCCGGGCATCTTGCGTCCATCTTTGATCACCGCGGTATGGTCACCCAGAAGTATCGCTCGTCCAGCTACTTCAACGGATTTTCCTTGGCGATTCACAAAATCTTGCCAAGCATCGAGCAACGCCCCATAGACATACGCTTTGGATCTAAAAAAACGGAGCAAGCGGTAATAACCAAGTTCATCTAATAGCCAGAAACGACACAACGACGTCACGCCGATCATTTCTCCTGCCCCCATAAATCCAATCACAATGGCGCAGAACAACAACCAAGTACTCGATCTGGAAAAAACGCTTTGAAAGCTTTCTAAACTCTGAGAAATATACTGTTGCACGGGGTCTCCTCCTTCCATCTGTACTTCTACAAAGAAAAGAAGGATCCGTGTTTTTTTAGCAAATGTCTAGTCGTAATTATCGATTTCTATTTTCTACACTACTCATCTTTTATGAACACCAGTGGGCAATCTTAAAGCGCAGAGCTATCAATGGGTGATAAGACTTTCTTCCGTTGGTCGAGGTGACACATCGAAAAAATGAATTCAGGGCCTGAATAGTTACGTCAAATCGGATAGAACTCGTGACTGACGAGTTATCATTAGCGATAGAAAAATCAAGGAAGATTAAGGTTTACTCATCACTCAACGTCTGATCCTTCAGCCCCGTTTCGAATTCGATGTTGCGATATAAGACGAGGAGGAATTCAGCGTTGGCGATGGTTTCAACGATGTCGAACTCGGCTTGTGACTACGTTACTGGCTTATGAGATCCCCTGATTGCTGACCGTTGATACAAAGAAGTTTTAGTAGTTTGTGGGAACGAACAGAATTGAGTCAGTCGATAAAACCGAGATAAACACAGAAAATGCCGGATACCAAGACCTGACACTACTATTTGCGAAATCGAACATACGAATGTGATGAGATACTGGACCTTTCAGCTATGCCGTCGGTGATGTTTACCGATCCCCAGGTGGCAACCATCGGCTTGAGTGAGTCCGAAGCCCATGCACGGCAAATCAAAACGGAAAGTCGGACCTTGGACAATGTACCTCGGGAACTCGTGAATTTCGAAACACGCGGCTTCGTAAAACTGGTAATGGAAGCCGAAATCGGCCGCTTTATCGGTGCGGAAATTGTGGCCTGCGAGGCGGACTAAATGATTCAGACAGCGACCCTGGCGATCCGAAATCGGATGACGGTCGATGAATTAGCCGGTCAGCTGTTCCCCTATCTGACCATGGTAGAAGGACTTAAATTGTGAGCCCAAACCTTCTCCAAAGATGTTAAGCAATTGTCTTGCTGTGTGGATTAATATTTGGAGGCTGCCCGGCTACGAGAACCGCGAATGGCACAATGAAATGATAAACCTTATAAGTCATTTGACTAATTAAGGGACTCGTCAGTCACGAGTTCTATCCGATTTGACGTAACTATTCAGGCCCTGAATTCATTTTTTCGATGTGTCACCTCGACCAACGGAAGAAAGTCTTATCACCCATTGATAGCTCTGCGCTTTAAGATTGCCCACTGGTGTTCATAAAAGATGAGTAGTGTAGAAAATAGAAATCGATAATTACGACTAGACATTTGCTAAAAAAACACGGATCCTTCTTTTCTTTGTAGAAGTACAGATGGAAGGAGGAGACCCCGTGCAACAGTATATTTCTCAGAGTTTAGAAAGCTTTCAAAGCGTTTTTTCCAGATCGAGTACTTGGTTGTTGTTCTGCGCCATTGTGATTGGATTTATGGGGGCAGGAGAAATGATCGGCGTGACGTCGTTGTGTCGTTTCTGGCTATTAGATGAACTTGGTTATTACCGCTTGCTCCGTTTTTTTAGATCCAAAGCGTATGTCTATGGGGCGTTGCTCGATGCTTGGCAAGATTTTGTGAATCGCCAAGGAAAATCCGTTGAAGTAGCTGGACGAGCGATACTTCTGGGTGACCATACCGCGGTGATCAAAGATGGACGCAAGATGCCCGGCGTGGTATCGATGCACGAGTCATCGGAGACGCAAACGAAACCCGGCTATTTTCGGGCCCAATGTTGGGGCAGCATTGGCATCTTGATCGGGTCGTTATCCGCTTGTTTTTGTTGTCCTTTGCAGCTTCAAATTCATCAGGGATGGGCTCATTTAGGGTTGAACGACGAGCGCGATAATCCATGTCGGATCAAGCTCACCGACCGCTTGGTGGCCATGGCGATTCATTTTGCGGTGACGAATCACTGTCTGTGTTATTTGGTGTTGGATGCCTTTTTTTCAACCGGGGGCGTATTTCGAGCTTGCCACTATTATTCAATCCAGCATCAGGCGCGGTGGGTTGAGGTGCTGGTCAAAGCCAAGAATAGCTATGTGGGTTATTTCCCCGCGCCACCGAAACCCGCCTCTCGACCCGGACCTCAGCCGCTCTATGGCGAGAAAGTGTGTTTAAGAGAATGCTTCGACCACCTTCATTTGTTTGAGACGGTGACCTGTCAAGTCTACGGTAAAACCGAATCCATCCGGGTTATGACGCTTACACTGTTATGGCGGCCCATCGCTGATCAGGTGTTATTTATTCTCGCCGTCACCTCAAAAGGCCCAATGGTTCTAATGAGTTCCGATTTAACGCTGTCAGCCATTGATGCCGTTGAACTGTATTGTGCTAGAACCCGCATTGAAATCATGTTCGCGATGTTAAAGCATGTGATCGGCGCCTTTAAATTTCGTTTTTGGACTAAAAAATTGCCAAAACATTCTAGACGCCCCTTTTCCAATCGTCTTCTCAAAGCCCCACAGCCCCAGGATATTCATACCGTTCAAGCGTGCTGGCGAGCCTATGAAATCTTCGTGCTCTGTGCCTCCATTGCCTTGGGGTTAATGCAATTGATTGCGCTCCAGTATCAAGATACGATTTGGTCTGAGCACTCGCTTTATCTTCGCACTCAATCGCGTGATTTGCCATCGGAGAAAACCGTCAAGCAAATTTTAGCGCCATTGTTCCTCAAACAATTCTTTCGACTTGAGGAAAATGGCATGATTCAACAGATCCGTGCCCGCTTGATGGCTGTTTCCGATGAAATAGATGACGATTAAACTGAATGAGGCGTTCTATGCTCTAATTCTCTGCGATCTTCAAAATTTTTCATCAAACATACTACGATGGAGAGGGTGGTTTTGCCCCGCTTTTCTCGCTGTTAACTCACGACTGCCGAGTTAAGGGAGATCTTAATAAAGTTTATTCAGAAGTGGGCTCCTCCGATGATTGGACCGTCCAATCATCGGAGGAGCCCACTTCTCAACGCTTTAGCAAAGCGGGAGAATTCTATGCTTGATCGAGTCTAAATCTGTTTCGTAAAATCGACACGACAACCACTGATGTGTCGGCCACCCTGCGTTCGTGCCGCTTCGCCATACCATCGCAAGCTCGATACTGGCTACGCGGCACGCCCTCAAACGGCTGGAGGGCGTGTCGGATGTAATTTCAATTCCCGCTGGCACTCCGCAAGTCGGGTATCCGAAATTACCTACGTCTACCGGGAACTACCAGGCTTCGGCTTCGCTCTCCATGACTGGGAGCGGTGATTTATCTTTCTTATCCCCTTTCCTTCGGTCCTGTCTGATGGCGCTGAGCTCTTTTTCGTGATTAAAGAGTATTTCCAGGCTGACTTTATACTTATCAAACGCCTGTTGGTATCGGGCCTTATCCGGAAACAACGTGTTTATGTAATCCATAAGCAATGAGACCGGAAGACCAACCAACGAGCTGATAATCGCCACGGCGGCGCCCGATTTAATATCGCCACCCTGAGCTAAGGCCAGATAAAAGCCCGCAAATGTACCAATGATGCCAAACAGAATGATCATAAAAGGCGCCCGGTTCAGTATGCCAGCAATATCCTCCGAGTCAAAAAATTTATAGATTTTCGCAAAATACGGATTATTATCCAGTGCGATACGGGTAATGATTTCATAATCCGGTGTACGACCGTAACTTTGCTCTTTAACTTCACTGGTGGTTAAGTCGATAATAGCCGCAATACCATTTTCAATTTCAAACACTCCACCCAGTAGTGCGGGAGATTTTTTTTCGACAAGACCTTTTTCCACCAGGTTATCCTGGGTTTTTTCTAACAAGACGTTGGCTTTACCGTCGAGGTGGCGTGCTTCGAGCTTGAGTTTTTCGGCTTCTTGAATCTTAGCGCGCAACTTGTCCAGATAAGGATCCTTTCCCGTATAAAGTGAAACGGGAATTTTGAGCTCGGCAGTCTTCAGCGTGGGGTCAAAGTTGGCCGCAAGGGCGACCTCAGCCTGTTCCCTTACGCTTTTATAATAGTTCAAGTCCGAAGGTGATGTTTGAACTTTTTTATATTCAAAAACAGTATAATAGAAGGCAATGGCGTATCTATTTACCGCCGCTATTTTGTAGTGTAAACCAAATTTGAAAATCGAAAACAAACAGAAACAGGTTAATATACCACCGATAAATGTCTGTCCGATTATCTGGTTGGTCAGTGTAGCTTCAAAATAAAACCCAAAATATGTTATTGCCGCTACAATTGCCACGAATATATATTTAAACATTTTAACCCCTTAACCCCGTAGTCTAAAAATGTGCATCAAAATAGATCAGTTAATAAACGCTCTGTGGTTCATCCACATGTAAGTGAAATTGCAAAATCGTTGCCTGTTCCTTCTTGCAATCGTACTCTAGACAATCCGCGTTTTTTCCCACTAATTCAGCTGGAACAGGTTTTGCCTTCTGGTAACCCAAGGCGGCAATGCTCATATCTGCTTTCAGCCTATTGCGATACTTGTAATCACCCATCTCTTCTTCGTTAAAGATAAAGTTATACAAGGCGATCGCACGTTTGTTACTCAGCGCCATATTGAATGAGCGTGCTCTTTCCCAACGCCCGGATGTATCGTGTACGTCAACATATTTTCCGAAATACACCGGCGATGTCAATCCGGAAATTTTAAGAGACTGCACCATCTTTGCCGCATCCTTATTTTCGTAGATACTTCTGGCATATTTTGGAATCATTATCCGGAGAAAGTTTTTCATGTCGTCGGACAATTTATAGGCTCCCCGCACAAAATAGGAATTCTCAAAATGGAGTTTTACTTTGCCGGTCTTTTTGTCTATTTCCACGGCGTTGTTATCATAGTCCTTAAAATTCTTATGTAGCTGTTCGACAATCTTATCCTTGGCGTCGGCTGCCTTTGCCAATTTCCCAAGCTTGTCTTCTAAGTCATCCGCTAATGCTTTTTGCTGGGCTAAGTCATCTTCATGTTGCTTTGCCGCATCGGCTAATGCTTTTTGCTTGTCTGCCTCGTCAGCGGCTTCCTTAGCGGCTAAGTCATCCGCATGTTTTTTTGCCGCATCGGCCTAACGCTTGCTGTTTCTCTGCCTCGTCAGCCACTTCCTTAGCGGCTAAGTCATCTTCATGTTTTTTTGCCGCATCGGCTAACGCTTGCTGCTTCTCTGCTTCGGCAGCCTCATGTTGCTTAGCCGCATCGGCTAATGCTTGCTGCTTCCGTGCCTCGGCAGCCGCTTCCTTTGCGGCTAATTCAGCTTCATGTTGCTTAGCTGCATCGGCTAATGCTTGCTGCTTACGTACCTCGGCAGCCGCTTCCGCCGCGTCCTTTTCCTTCGCATGTTGGCGTTCTGCTTGAGCCAATTCAGATGCGATTTGTTGTTCGAGCTTCACTTTCTGTTTTGCCAATGCAGCCGCTTTAGCTTGTTGTTGTTGCTGCTCCAATAGCTTTTTTTGCTCTTGTATCGCCGCGGCGCTTTGTTGCCTGGCTTTCGCTAACGCTTGTTTTTTATCCTCGGCGAGTTCGATTTCCTTGGATACCACTTTTTGTTCATATTCTAATTTAGCCAATTTCAGTGCTTTGGTTTTTTCCGCCTCCAACTGCGTTTTCTTATTTTTAAGGTCTGTCTTTAGCCGTTGTTTTTCTCTTTCCACTTCCTGGCGTTTTTCTTCCTGCATGGAAACCACTTCTTTTTCCAGTTCTTCCTCGTGCTCGTATTCGATTTTCGCGACAAGCGCCTGATATTCTTCATCGGCTTGGCTTTGTTCAGCCGCTATCATTTTGGTAAATTGCGCTACTAAATCTTTAGCTTTTTGATCGCGCTCCTGTTTAACTTCTTGCAGTGACTTAACCGCTTTTTTAGCCAGGAATTCTCTACGAGCTTGCTGCTCATCTTTTTGCTTTTCGAGCTTAGCAACCAACTCTTTAATTTGTCTTGCGCTTTCCAGCTTGGTTTCGGCGATTTCTTCATTCGAATAAATCATGAAAACAATCGCAAGCACAGCAAAAAGATCGACCATGGGCACAAGTGCCTCCATGGTTTGTGATTTATTGGTATCCGTATCGGATTGATCAAATATCATGTGTTACTTTTTCGCCAAATTCGTGAATTAAAATTGAAATTACTAAGATTTCGCAATGCCTTTCACCTGGATCCATGACTTCAATACGGATATCAGGGTGCAAGATATTGCGCTCCGTGCCGTATAGTGAAATCACTTACTTTAGGATAATACAAATTTTGGAAAAAGTGAGTTAACATGGAGTATGCTTACAAAACAGTGAACGGAATCTCAAAACAAGGCTAAAACTGTCAATGATTGCCTCGCTTCTGTTTTGAAGTTCGATTAAAACGAATATGAAGCACCCACGCAGAGTCAAGTGCCAGAAGTAAAGCTTGCCATTTAAATCAGTGTGTTGGCGATGCGCTCATCCAGTTGCGCACGAAATAAGTAATAAATGAGGGGCTAAGGGCACGGATTAGGGTAAGTCGCATAGATGCGCTCGATTTCACCGATGACGTCTTGCGATAAATGAATATTAATGCTGCCAATATTCTCACGCAATTGCTGTACGGTGGTTGCTCCGATAATATTGCTGGTGACAAAAGGACGGCTGTTGATAAAGCTGAGCGCCAGTTGCGCGGGCTTTAGGCCGGAATCGTTGGCAAGCGATACATACTGCTCTGTCGGAACGAGAGCGGCTGGCTTCATATAACGCGCGTATTCGCAAAAGAGTGTCAATCGCGCGCCTTCGGGCGTTCGGTTATTCAAATATTTTCCCGAGAGCACACCGAACCCCAGCGGCGAATAAGCCAACAAACCGCATTTTTCTCGATAGGATACTTCCGCCAGACCGATTTCATAACTACGGTTTAGTAAACTATAAGGGTTTTGGACGCTGACGGTACGGGGCAAACCTAGCTTTTCGGCGATCTCGATAAATTTCATAACGCCCCAGGGCGTTTCGTTGGAAAGGCCGACATAGCGAATTTTACCCGCCTGAATCTGATCCTTTAGAACGCCAAGCGTTTCTTCGATGGGAGTATCGTCTTCCTCCTGCTGCTGAACGGTGAAACCTAACTGTCCGAAAAAATTGGTTTTTCGTTCAGGCCAATGTAATTGGTACAGATCGATATAGTCGGTTTTCAGGCGTTTCAAGCTACCATTTATTGCTTGCTCGATATGGCTTTTATTAAATCGGGATTTACCGTCCCGGATATAGGGCATCCATTGATCCGCGGGCCCAATAATTTTTGAAGCGAGAATTATTTCTTTTCGCTTGCCCTGTTTCGCAAACCACTCACCAATAATAGATTCCGTCGCGCCGTAAGTCTCGGGCGTAGGAGGGATTGAATACATTTCCGCGGTGTCAACGAAATTGACGCCCTGCGAACATGCGAAATCGAGTTGTTCAAACGCATCGGCCATGGTGTTCTGTTGGCCCCAAGTCATAGTGCCAAGACATATAGCGCTGACTTTTATGTCGGTATTGCCGAGGTTACGATATTCCATAAAGATGCCGGTTACGAATCATTGTTGAAAGGCTATATTAGCAAGTGCTTAGTGTTTACTTCCATCCTTTTTTGGTCTGATTCGAAACACTCAAAGTGGCCGGCCAGTCCCAAACTACTGCATACCTTTGTTGAAATCATGGGTTATGATCCGGGCTCAAGGGTTAATACCTTTGACCATGCACTATGCTATAACCTGAATCAGTGACTTCACTATGTCACAGGGCACAAGCTCTTGATTCATTGCAAAAACAGAACGCGGATTACGCCCCAAGACTGATATTTGATAGTGTAAAATTCCGAATTTTAAGTATATTTTTATCATTCAATCCGTCATCGACCAAAAGAAATCATAACCTTTTGATATTTTGAGGGTATACGCTAAGAATAAAATCACCCTGCCCTTCCCCCTCTTATATCTTGAAAATGAGCACACTTATCATAGTGGTCATTCTCACTTTTTAGTTTCGATTTTGGGCTGGTTTTAAAAACTAAACTATGTCATATTTTTGGAACTTTTAAATTCGAAAAGTTGTAATGAATAAATCAACCATTCTAACCGGAATTACCACTACCGGAACGCCCCATCTAGGAAACTATGTCGGTGCGATTCGGCCGGCGATTGCCGCGAGTCGTAACCAAAATGTTTTACCTTACTACTTCCTTGCCGACTATCACGCGCTGATCAAATGCCACGATCCGGAAATAGTGCAACGTTCGAGTCTGGAGATCGCGGCGACTTGGCTCGCATTAGGCTTGGATACGGACAACGCAGTGTTCTATCGACAATCCGATATCCCGGAGATTATGGAGTTAACCTGGATTTTGACCTGTGTCACCGCGAAAGGGCTAATGAATAGAGCCCACGCATACAAAGCCGCGGTCGCCGCCAACGATGAAAGTGGGGAGAAAGACCCGGATAAAGGCTTGACCATGGGCTTATTTAATTATCCCATTCTAATGGCAGCGGATATTTTAATGTTCAATGCCCAGAAAGTCCCGGTCGGGAAAGATCAGATTCAACACATAGAAATGGCCCGCGATATCGGCGCTCGTTTTAATCATATTTTTAAAGGGTCATTCGTGTTGCCTGAAGCAATAGTCGATGAAAACTCGGCTACGTTATTGGGGTCGGACGGGCGGAAAATGAGCAAAAGCTATAACAATACAATCCCTCTGTTTGCCCCAGAAAAGAAATTGCGCAAACTGATTATGAAAATCAAAACCAATTCCTTGGCGCCCGGTGAACCGAAGGATCCCGGAGATTGCACATTATTCGGGATTTACCAAGCATTTGCCGAATCCGATGAGGTGGAGAAAATGCGGCAACGCTACGCCGACGGAATTGCCTGGGGAGAAATGAAGCAAGAACTTTTTGAACACATTAATCAACAATTGATTGAACCCCGGAATCGTTACCGGGAATTGATGTATTCGCCATCTTATATTGAAGAAAAGTTGCGGGAAGGCGCCCGCAAGGCCCGAGAACATGCAGGTCCTTTTATGGATCGGATTCGTGGTTTAGTGGGGATACAAGGCTTTAAATAACCATGTACCGAGGTAGAATCACCATATCAGGATTAATACACAGCCACCTATCCATCGATTTTTTGCAAGCAAATTTCAAACGCATAACTGATAAGTAAAAAGGTCATCGCAACCGTATAGAGAAGATAGTGTGATGGGAATGACAAACTGATCAAAGCGGCGATAGCAAGCACGGGCGGTTTAAAAAATCTCCAACTGTAAATGATGCGCATCAATTTTACTTGGTCGTCATCGAATCGCTCTACTTGGTTAATAACTAAATGGGTGATAGCGACGCTCAACAGTGCAAAATAAATCGGATAACTATAAAAGATGGGCGCCTCCAAACCGAAAATCCGGCTCCAATCAGCAAACCATACAATCAAGCATCCAACGCTAAAAAGATTATATTTAAAGCCGTCATAAATCCGTGGAAAGAAACTCATCAAAATACTGACTGCAACGCAGCCAAAGCCAATATATAGCGCTGCATTGGAATTTAGTGCGCTAAGGTAAACACTATGATTCCAAATAAGGTAGCAATAAACTACGCTGGCAAAAGTAAAAAAAGGAAGAACCGGCATGTTTTTGGTGAATTTTGGGGGCGCTTAAGAGGCGCGGTGAAAAGACCTCAGGAGGTCTGCTTGTATTCAGATTATATCCAGAGGCAGTATAACACTAGCATACCCCGAGTACCCCGCACCCTAAATAACTACGTCTATTCGACGGTCTAAATCGTCGATAACCGCGTTGCGACAGCTTGAAAGAGGATGGCTATTCCTGCGCTGTCGCGTCTTGTTCTCGGCGATTTATCCTCGCCGCTTAAACGCAGTTATTTAGGGTGCGGGGTATCAGTACTCCGACAACATTGTATTGATGGGTTCAGTTGGCCTGTCAGTGCTCAGGGCAAGGCACGCCTCGCAGCGAATGGCCATAGTCCTTTGCAAGAGGCGTCACGCAGCCATGGGCGCTGACAGGCCAACCCTTCGGGCGCTACTGGGGTGTCCCGCTACGGCGTTACAGCACTTGACAAGGGCTATGGCCATTGCCTTCGTGCTGTGCCTTGTTGCGAAACACCACAGTAACGCTGAACCTATCAATACAAAGTTGTCGGAGTACTAAAAGTTAGGCAAATTCAATGACCATTTTAACTGCATTTTAGAAGTTGTCATGACCGAGATGAGCAATGCATTCGGAATCGTTTTTGCAATTTATTTACTACTTATGATCACCGTAGGCTATTTTTCGTCCCGGTTGACTCGCTCGCCCGTTGATTTTTTTCTGGGCAACCGCTCGTTAAAAGCGTGGGTGACAGCCATTTCCTCGACCGCGAGTTCGGAAAGCGCTTGGGCGGTTCTTGGAACCGTCGGATTGGCCTACAAAGATGGATTATCGGCATTTTGGTTTTTGCCCGGCTGTTTAATAGGATACGCCCTTAACTGGGTGTATTGGCGGCAATCATGTCTACGGTATCCGCCCAAATCATTGTCGCCACTTCGACCGTGGCGCACGACATTTATAGAAATTTATTGCACCGGGAAACCACCCACGAAAAGTTGCTATCGATCAGCCGTGTAACCGTCGTTGTCGTGGGCCTGGGAGCAATGATCATTGCGTTGACCGAGGTGAGGGTAATATTTTGGTTTGTATTGTTTGCCTGGTCGGGATTGGGCGCCAGTTTCGGTCCGGTTATCCTCTCGACCCTCTATTCGAACAAGATCACCCGGCAAGGAGCAATTGCTGGGATGCTAACGGGTTTTACTACAACGCTATTATGGAAAGCAACCGGGCTTTCCGAATCCATCGTTTACGAACTGGTCCCAGCGTTTGTGCTTGCTTTCACGATGGTATGGGTCGTTAGCGGGATAACAGGGAAAGAAAATACTTGATCCAAATCAAGGTTTTCTTAATACCCAGAGATATCCGGGACTTAGCCAGATAAAATATTTCGCAACCATTTCAGCCAATCTCGCCCTTACACTGCCCGGATTAAGCATGTAGTCGACTCCATAGGCTACCGGATCCTGGATAACCTTAAGGGGGTAATCCGTGCAATCGAAATCTTTAATAAGTTTTTTCAGTCCCCAAAAAGATAGATGTTTTTCGTAATAAAACTCCGCTTTTCCCGTTATTCTCACGTAAAAATGGGCAAGAAACCTGGGAATCACCGAAAGTAGCGGCAAATTATAGTGGGGTTCATTCCACATGAGACGATTTCCAGCCGCAAAAAAACACACCCCACCCGGTTTTAGAACCCTATATATTTCTTCCATCATCTGGCCGGAACATGGGACATGTTCGTATACGTGCGAAGATATCACGACATCGAATGATTGCTCGTCAAATTGAAGATTCATCGCATCTCCAATCTCGAATTTCAGATTATCCTTCTTAAAATTATTTATCGCATGTTCAATAGCTTGTTCATCGATATCGATACCGACCACGTATCTAAAATGGGTTGATAGATATTCATCGATAATTCCGGCCGATCCGCCGACATTCAGTACTGACAACTCGCTAAGCGGGAAACCGCAGTAATCCTTTAGAATAGCTACCGTGGTATAGGCTTTTCTTTGACGGCCTCTAACATCAAATACGCCGATCCCTTTCACGGAAAAAATTATGCTGATATCCTCGTTTCAATACGGGCCTCTTTTGATAATTTTTAGATCGGCGTTCGGCTACCGGATAAGAATTGACGATTACTGAAAACTAGGAGGCTAAATTATGGCGCTAGGAGACTGTCCGAGGATAGGAGTCGTTGCGAGGGGAAGCGAATTTGGACCGCTGAAAACAAACCCAAATAAGTGAAATATAGGGATGTAGTTCATCAATTCAATCGAAAAAAGGGCCAAAACCCACTTTTCCGCGATAATATCGTTTTTCCGTCAGAAATTGGTACAGGACTAATTCGCGACAACTCGTGCATCGATGCTGACCACCGATGGAGAATATCGATTGTCTTCGGATCGGCTAACCCCAACTCCTCTACAATCAACCTCAGACTGAATTTCGATTATTTCTAAGGGAATAGTTCCAGTATTTTCCAATCGGTTTTCGACGCCACAAGGAACATTAATCGATTCATTCTCTCCAAGCAAAAATGTATTGTTTACCCGGGTTATTCGACCGTTACCTCTCATGACAATCCAATGTCTAGCTCCCTGCTGGCGAATTTGCGCGGTTAAAGATGCGCCTGGATTTACGATTAAGCGTTTGACGTGATAATCCGAACTTTGATCGATTGACTCGGATTTACCCCACGATTCATGTGTTTTAGTATGAAACTGGTATTCAGATCGACCCTTGCTTTTCAAATATTCGGTAATTGCTTTGACATCCTGAACCTTATTCTTGTGCGCGACCAATACCGCATCCCTGGTTTCCACAACGACTATGTCGTCGATCCCAACGGTGGCTAAAAACCGGCTGTGGGCGCACAACAAAGAACCGTGAGTATCCTTGGCAAATACGTCGCCCTGAATGACATTGCCCGCATCGTCGCGATCCAGAACCTCACCGAGCGCTGACCAGGAGCCCAGGTCAGACCATCCCGCGTCCAAAGGCAATACCATTGCTTTTGGCGTCCCACGACCCGCCGCAAGGTTTTCCATCACCGCATAGTCGATAGAATCACTTGGGCATAAATCAAACATATTCTCATCGATTCGAAAAAAATCACCCTCACGTTCGCCTTGATCAATCGCTCGCTCACAATATTCCGCAATATCAAAGTGTTGCTTGCGTATCTCCCCTAGCCAAATCGACGAGCGCATCACGAAAATTCCACTGTTCCATAGATATTCCCCAGATTGGAGATAGCCCTCGGCTGTTTCTTGATCGGGTTTTTCCACGAAGCTATCAAGCAAAAACGTTTTATCATCGAACCGACTGCCCTTTCGAATATACCCAAAGCCAATCTCGGGTTTATCGGGAACGATACCGAATGTCACTACGTACCCGTCGAGGGCTAATTTTGCCGCATGAACGACCCGATCTCTGAAAACACTCTGGTTTTGAATCAAATGGTCCGAAGGCATAACAACCAAAATCGGATCTATTCCATTCTCACTCGCGAGATGAGCCGCCAAAGTCAATGCCGGCGCGGTATTACGACCCTGCGGCTCAAGAATAATTGAATTCGCCTCTTCACCGATCCGCCTCAACTGCTCCGCAACAAGAAACCGATGCGATTCATTACAGACAATCAAGGGACTAAAGCTCTTGACGGCTATGCCTTCCGCTATTAAATTGTTCGTCCGTAAAAGGGTCTCCTGAAATAAGGTATTATCCCCTGATAGTGGCAGGAATTGCTTAGGATAGGCTTGCCGTGAAAAAGGCCAAAGCCGACTACCGGCTCCCCCGGATAAAATTACCGGCTGAATCATTAGTTCCACACTTATATCCCCATGATTTTAATTTGCATTCGCGACAAAGTTTCGATTCGCTATTTTAATCGACCAGCTTATTTAAAAAGCATAGATTATTTTGAGCAATTACCCGCCTATTGGAGAAAAATTACATTCAAACCAATTTGTAACTATGCGGCACGATGTCGTAACTGTTCAAATTGAACCTGAAATTTCTCAGTTCAAGGCAAAAAATGATCATTTTTTTAAAGCGGAAATGGCGGATTTCAGGGATGAACTGAATAGTGACACCAATTTTACCTTTCAAGAGCAAAAAGATCACATCAAGATATGATTTCTACAACATCGTGCCCGTATTGCGGAAGCCCCGTGGAAGTTGATTTGGAGATAGGGGAAACCGAACATGACCTCTATGAGGACTGCTCGACGTGCTGTCGTCCAATACTGTTTTCGATTACAATGGATTGGCGCAATTTGCATCCGGTAATCACCATAAAACGCGAAGACGATTAATAAAAAATACTAAGCAATGGATACTCAATCAGACCTATGCCACCCCGAAACCAGCGCCTTATTGGTGGTGGATATTCAACCCACCTTAACCGCGGCTATGTCGGAAGAGGAAGGAGAGCAAATGCTCAATCATACGAGAGCCTTGCTTCAGGCCGCCGACGCATTGGAAATTCCCGTATTTCTGACCGAGCAGTATCCTAAAGGGCTTGGAACCACCGACCAAGCTGTTGCGGATCATCTTCCGGCAAACGCCTGTAAATATGAAAAAACCGGCTTTTCCTGCTGTGCCGCCGAGGGCTTTGACGCCGCCATAAAAAAATCGGGTCGAAGCCAGGTCATTCTCGTAGGTCAGGAAACTCATGTTTGCGTTCTGCAAACGGCACTCGACCTTCGTCATCAGGATTACCAAGTATTCGTGGTCGAAGACGCGGTTTGTTCGCGTAAACAAACCCATAAGTTTTTTGCTTTGGAAAGAATGCATCGTTCAAACGTGACCATAACGAATTATGAATCGGTTCTATTTGAATGGTTACGCGATGCCTCCCATCCCCATTTCAAGACCCTCTCTAAGTTGTTACAGTAGTCTTCCATGCCATTGAACGAATTTCTATCTCGATTGAAAGAAAGCGAAGCAATCAGCTTTGACGAAACCATGGAAATCATCAATAAACACTACGATTACACGCCTTGTGAATTCCAAAATGGTAACGGAATGGATCGGCTAACCAATAAACCTGATGACAATCAAGGTTCTTGTAAAATATTCGCCTTCGCCAAACTGCACGATCTCAGCGAAGAGTTGACACTTTCTTTATTTGGCGACTTCTATAGAAAGGATGTTTTAGAACATCCCAATGGAACCAATCACGCCAATATCAGAACGTTTATGAAATACGGTTGGATCGGTATAAAGTTTTTTGCTACCGCGTTGTCGTCTCGCAAGACGACCGCAAACTAATCAAGGTATTCTCTAACAGTCTCCCCACCAAGTCCTTATCCCACCTACCCAAACCTACTAGTACTTTTTGGTGCTTTCGTAGAAACCTACTAGTACAAATGGGTAATATTCTTAATCTTAAATTCATGCGATTATTGACACACCTTGCTGGGGGCGTAACCCGCCGTCCGCGCATTCGGTTCATGCCGCTAAGGCCGATGGCCAAGACTCTTGGTTAATACATTGAGCGTCCGCGTAGAGCCGTTTATGTTCCTGACCGATATGGAATTGGTTATATTCATCCCATTTTTCGTTGATCGACATACAGTGTATGTTCAGTATATTTTGAGCTTCGGGTATGGTCCAGCGCATACCGGTACGTTCCAGACGGTCTTTAACGACATGTCGGCAAGCCCCTTCAATAACACCGGACGCAATCGGATAACCTTCGGCCAAATAACGATCGTATCGCATGCGCGATTGATGGCGCCCAAAATAACCACAGATTTTATTGAGCTTCTCAAGCGCCTTCTTGGTGAGTGGGCAAACGTCCGCCGCGTGTCGAAACCAAACAATCACATCTTCTATTTTTCCCTATAATATTAACCACGTGAAGAATTTCATCGCACCCCACTCGCGATCTTTTGGGTAACAGAGGTGTACCGCACCCCATAACTTCGATGTAGCATGAAGTAGGTCCAAAATTTCAACACGGGGTCGTTCGGCGAACAGTGGTGCGGCATCGGACCATAATGAGATTTGCCCATCCATGATGACCACCACCGGTTTTTCATGGGATAAAATAAAGGGGTCAGACCAATATTCATCCCAAAAGCTCACCAATGATGCGAAGAAAATCGTCAGAATTCTGGGAGAACGGTTGCTGCCAAGTTCGCTGCTCAGCAAGGCAGGAATCAATCTCGCCCAGCAGCGTGTCTGCGTCATACTGCGCCTCGATCCAAATCCGATACCGCGCGCGAAGAAGATGCGTAAGGCACCCACATGCTAAAGCACGCGCGCTAAGTATCGGAAAGTTTTACGAACTCACCCTGGTAGTTTCACGGCAAAAGAGAGGCGTTGACTATTCCTGTCAAGTTGAACACCAAATTTTGATTCAGCATTGGTGGTCCGATTTTTAATTTACAAACCATAGGGCTCAGTCTTGATAGACAAACCATATGGGTCAGACTCTATAGATAATAACCAGTTGATAAATATCATCTATTTTGCAGTTTAAACAATCTTTCGAGCCCGAAGAAAAACGGCCGCTACCCTTTTTTCTCCTTCTTAGAAGGTGGAAAGAAAACAAAGAATAGAGTTCCCTTTTCTACTATCCAAGCTACCGTGAGTTTTCGACTTCCATAAAAACATATGTGGTGTTACATTTGAGATTGATTCAACTCTAACCCTAATTATTCACCGCATTAGCTCAATTATGTTTTTGCCTACCACGGAGCGCCGCTTCATAAAAAAGACGCACCAAAGGCGCGTAACGGCCATGCGACATAGCATGTTCCATTGCAGAGTAATACATAGCTCGATTCTCACCATCAAATACGGGCGGCAATAGCCGGGCGTTTAAACACTGTGCCATCACTAATGCCCGCCCAACACGGCCATTACCGTCTCCAAAAGGATGGATGGTTATAAAATATGCATGTGCTTTGGCAATCTCTTCTAAGGTTGCTACTTGCCTAGTTTTATACACCCACCGGTTAAGCTCTTCAGGTATATCATCCGGTAATGTAGTATGCACGGTTTCCAACTTACCCATCACCCGTATCCTAGTGGAATAGAAACCGGCGTTCTCATGAACACCGCGCATAAAATCCGCATGTAAGGATTTGATGTTTTCTTCCGTGATAACCATAGTTTCATTATGTTCAACGATTTTCCGCCAAAGCCACCGATGGGTCAAAAACGTATTAAACGCTTCATAAAAAGTCCGCCTATCCATGTTTTTAGGCAGTTTTTTTTCATCGATCACCTTATCGAAATACGCTTTCGCTATATCAGTTTCAATTTCGATCGTGCCATAACTCACGCGGCGCAAAAACGGCAAAAAAAGCACTTCGTTATTGAGCATATCATCAGGTAACAATACAGGCGCAAAGCGTTGTTCAGGGTTATCCCATTCAGAAATCAGAAAATGCTTGCAATACAACACGTCAATATCCAAGCGATGTCCGGGCTTGATCGATTCAGGTCTGTCACGCCAGTTGGGAAGTGTTCTACGAGATATTCCAATTGCTTCCGCCAGCTTTGTAGAATACTCAAAGTACTTCTGAAGCTTGTCTAGCTTATCGGTGTAGCTTATATTGCAATATTCCACAATCTTTTTTACGTGTTTGAGGTCGTTGATGGCAATGATAGTCAAAACGTGAAGTGGGATCAACTATATGGAATATACTTCCCGCAATCATTGCCCGTGCACACAACATCTAGACTCGAAGCTGGACAAGCCTCGCGAATAAAACGCCAATCCAGGAAGTAGTTTTCGGGTTTACACCAGCAATTCTAAATATCGAAAAAAAGGGGACAGCTTTATTTTTTGACACAAAAAGGGCACCCGTATATATTTGATTTATTTACCACCCGCGTTTAACTATTATCTCGGGCATAGGGTAATGCTTCAAATTCATGGTAAATATCGTCCCACCGGTTTGTATCGCGGTGGCAGCTAAAATCACATCATTTGGGTCAACACCGTGGCTTGGATGCCATTTTCGGTATAACTTACCTGCAATGTCGATAATATCCGCGTCAATGGTTGCTGTTTTGATCAACGAGAGAAGGAGTTCGGTTTTTTCCTTTTCGTTCTCTCGCATAAAAAACACCAGCTCAGCTCTTTGCATTGCACCGATCCAAAGTACATATTCGCTATTTTTCAGAAGCGATTGAATAAACGCCATCGCTTTTCTTTCGCCACGCAGGTGCCGAATCAGAATATCGGCGTCAACATAGGCTCTCACTGGTGATGCTTTAACATCGATTCGCGGAAAGCGTTTCGAGCTTTATCAACGATTTCTTGGGGGTATCATCCCTTTCCCATGCACCAAATGTGTGCTCTAAAACATCGAAATTCTGTTCTTTCGCTACTTTCTCAGAGTACGCGACAATTGCACTTTCGATCACGGTTTTTTTGCTTGTTTGAAGTTGCTTAGCTAATAAACCGATCCGTTGAATGATCGCCTCATCAACTCGAGCGGAAAATATTTTATCCATTGTGAATGCCTCAATAGTTTCTTACGTAAGAAGGTTAACGTAAGATTTAAAGAGTCCCAACTTTTACAGAAACTAAAGGGGTCTACCATAGAATTTTAGAACCAATTGATAAATATAATCTATTTTTCGGCTTCAACAATTTTTCGAGTCTGAAGAGATGGGGCCAAGCTTCCGAGATAGCAATAATAATCTATGCATCCTATCTTTTTCGACGGAACTGAAACACATTAAATAAATCCGGTCGAAATATTCTTCAGCCCTTGATTTTGGAGTACCCCGATGAATGAAGAAATCCTCTCTTATTCAGCGGGAAGGATCACTATCCATCCAGATGTCTGTAATCGCCAACCTACGATCCAAGGTAAACGGATCACTGCGCATACCATTTTGGAATTCCTCAGCGTCGGCGACAGTCAGGAGGATATCCTACGTCAGTATCCTTCGCTGGAATCGGCTGATATCCAGGCTTGTCCGCGGTTCGCTGCTAAATGGAATGTCACTTCGTACTCGGAAAGACTGCCTAAAGTAGCGAAGTATCTGATTGATGTGAATCTGCCTTATCACTTTTCTCTATCGGAGAGTTGCCGTATTCCATACTCCTTTTCACGTTTTTGAGGCCATCGATGACAATGGCAGTCAAAACGTGAAGTGGAATCAAATATATAGATCATACTTCCCGCAATCATTTCCCGTGTACACAACACCAAGGCTCGAAGCTGGACAAGCCTTGCGAGTACAACGCCAATTCAGGATGTAGTTTTCGGGTTTACACCAGCAATTCTAAACATGGAGAGGGCATGAAAAACGAAGACAAAGAAAAACCAAACGAAAATAATACACCATCTCGGATTGGCGGGACCGGCTACTGATAGGAACCCCTTTCGTCAGAGATTACACCACTATGTAACTTATTTAGAATTCGCTTCGCACGCTTCTTACCATCGGTCATGCTGGTTTGTGCGCGAAATTTCAAGTAGGTCTGTAACAGCTGGCGCTCTTCTTTGTCACCCCAATTTTGTGGACGATCAACATCAATATCATTGGCTAATGCCTCGACCGATTTGCTCACTGTCGAAAACACATGGGCTGGCCGATTCACATGTTGATCCAGCAGTTGGGCTACACCGTATTCGGATGTCACATAGTCACCGATAAAATGCCCTCTGATACGGCGTTTGTTGACCTTCCAAAAGCAGTCAACCCGCGCCAAGGCGTGTTCTAGTTGCACCAGTCGCACTTCGTCGTCAAAACCTGCCTGTTTGCAACGATAAGGCCATGCCAAGGAACGTAGTACTTGTTTTTGCTCAGCATTACCCAGAACTTGCCCCTTAAGTTTCAAGTAGCCACGCGCCGGACTACCCGATAATGCACGTACTCCACTGACATCCAATGCGTATCGACCAAAGTATTTCCCATAGGTTTCTGGAAAACGTTGCTGTAAACGGTCTAATAGCGCAGGTAACTCACCTGCTTCGGCACCGACACCAGCGGTCCATTGAAAAATACCGAAGGATAAAAAAGCATTATCCCAAGTATTGATGGCTTCAAGTTTTCCTTCATTTTGCGACACCGCATCCATCAGTCGCAACTGAGAAGCGCTGATCGTTGAAATACTGTCTTTGTGCTCTTGCACGAACTCTGAGATGCTGGTTCGCCCCGAGGAAAATACCCCTTTACGAAATTTTTTGGCGAACTGATTGCCGTCCGGTCCGATGGCTTTATCACCATCAAAACGAAATCCTGTTGTTACGGTATGGGATTCGGCGGGATTAGCAAATATTGTTCTGGTTACGGAACTTAGTCGAATATATTTGCTCGCCACGTAACCTGTACGGCCACGAGCATGCACCTTCATCCAACCATTTGCTTCGGACAGAATATTCACCATGGTGGCTCTGGGAAGCCGGGTAAGGATGTGCCCCTTGGGGGCATCACGCATGTTAAGCTGCGAGGCAGTGATTTCACCACGTCGAACCTGATCACTGCGTTCAGATTCAGCCATTGGCAGATCACTGGTTTCGATCTCCGATGGTGGAGGGGCTATTTGCGGGGACATGGTAATATAGGTCGACGCAACACTACCGCGCAGCTCTCCATACCAAACTTCCAGCCATCCTTGCATGCGCCCGACGACCTGAACTTCAGAACCACCCTTAAGTACCGTTAATATCCGTCCACCCGGGCTAACACGCAAGTTAAGCCAGTCGGCATTGACCATGCCGATGCCGGTTGCCGGAACCATGGTGGATTAGCCCTTGGCGTGGAACATCTTATTTTTGTCGGCTGAGCCCTTGGAGCTGCCGAAGAAATAAGACAACACCTGGGTGAATCCAGAAATCAAGCCCCCGACTATCATCATGATCAGTGGGTTCTGGCCCAGCTCACTGATCCCACTATTTTTGTCAAATGCGCCATAAACCAGCATCGCGATCAGCAAAAAGAAGGCGCCAATCACAATATAGGCCAGGTAATACAAATGGATATCCTTTCCCCCGGTCGCAGCAACGATTGCTGCCTCGCGCTGGCGGGCCGAATCGATATCAACAAGAAAAGCCTTGGTTTCTTCGAGTTGTAGTTCTTGCAATCGTTCCTGATGCTTTTGCTCAAATTGGCGAATCTTGGCGATGGCCTCGGGATCACCTTGAATAGCATTCATTAACTCTTCCGGATTCTCAGGATCCACTCCAAACAACCCGGCCACCATCTTGCCCGCTGCTGCTCCGGCTGGCCCGCCAAGCAAACCCCCAAGAAGTGGTGCACCTTGAGAAACCAACGATCGACCAATATCTTTCCAGTCCATATTCGATACCTATACTATGGTGAGTTATTTCGATGTCGTGATTTAGCCAATCCAATACGGTGCCAATTTTATTTGCAAGGCATTTGTATGCCATCAAAACCTGCAACTAACCACCTCTCGCCATGCCGATCCCATCAATATAATTTGTATGGATGACTCGTTTTGTGTTGTCTATCGAATTCTCTGATTTCGGATTTGCAAAAAACTGGGGTCATATAGGGTCCGTCCCGTATTACAAGATAAATTCGTTCGTGACAAAAATAATATTACTCCTATATATCCAGCCTTTGTTCGAAGTTCTATAAGCCCTCTGGCTTTCATGGAATTCGCGCATTCTTACTTCATCAGGTCTTCGACTTCGAATCCCTATATGTCTAGTTGTCGCTTTTTTCCCCGATGGGGAAAAACAAAAAGCGACAACTTGACATATAAAGCAAGCGAAACTTGTCATTTCTTGCAAGATACGGGAAATATCATACCTTTTATTACAACAATATCAGTACAAATCGGAACCACAGAAAACAAGAGCCAAGTCACCCTTTTACCTAAATAAACGGGTCGGGTGCAATACAAAAAAGTTACGATATAAATGAGAAATTGCTGGACTCAAGCTAACTTGATACGTAATATGCAAGGTCATGGCCTGGCCGTTAAAAATACAAGGGCGCTTTGTAACAGAGGCGGAAGTCGATGAGGTTCGGATGTTACTCCACCATCATCCGTCATGGAATCGAACGCGTTTATCCCGTGAATTGTGTGGGCGTTGGCATTGGCGGCGCCCTGACGGTCAGATTAAAGACATGGCCTGCCGCGAACTGCTTCGAAAGCTCGAATCTCGCACCTTAATAAAACTTCCACCATGCCAGTGTTTCGGCCCTCGACGGCTTCCAGAAATTGATTCTATAGCGGTTGATCGGAGCCCGGTATCCTGCCTGTTATGCGATATCCAGCCTGTGGAAATCGTCAATGTGAGGCACTGTGCCGGATACGAGAAAGCCTTCAACTATCTCCTGAAGGAATATCATTATCTCAGCTATGGACGCCCGGTTGGGCAGAATATGAAATACCTGATCTTAGGGCAAAACGGGCGTTTTCTGGGTTGCCTGCTGTTTGGAGCCGCCGCCTGGAAGACGGAGGCTCGTGATCGATGGATCGGTTGGTCGGCGGAGGTACGGGAGCGAAATCTAGGTTTAATTTGCAACAACACGCGATTTTTGATTTTGGACTGGATTAAGGTGCCTCATCTCGCCAGTCATGCGCTCGGCGCCTGTTTGCGCCGTTTGTCTCGGGACTGGAAACACCGCTATGGCACGGATATCGCTCTGGTAGAAACATTCGTCGATACCACGCGCTACGCCGGCACCTGCTATAAGGCGTCAAACTGGCTCAAGATGGGTCAGACCAAAGGACGAAGCCGCCAAGATCGTGACAGAACAGTCAAGGTTTCGGTTAAAGACGTTTTTGTTTATCCCTTACGTCGCGACTTCCGCACGTTGCTACTCACCTAAGACGAGACCGGTAGATTTCAAGGTAGTTGTCGCATAAATAAAAAGATTAATGAACCGATTGTCCTCCTGAATGGATAGAATTGTGATCTGCATTATCAGGATTTAGACAAACCACCGGGTGCCAATCCCAATGACGAATATCTTGACTCCATCGGCTCGGATTGGCTTCTTTAGCAGCCAGGTAAGTCGCTTTTCTCTGAATTAATATGGCCTGATCGTTTCCTGCATGACGTTGTGCGGACGTCACAAATTGAATGCCGCTATGACGGTGTTCGTGGTTGTACCAGCTAACAAATCCAGTGACCCATTGACGAGCGTCTTCCAGCGTATCAAACGGTTTAACAGGATAATCAGGGCGGTATTTCAAGGTCCGGAACAAAGACTCTGAATAGGGATTGTCGTTACTGACCGAAGGACGACTTAATGAAGGCATGATCCCAAGTTTCTGAAGAGTAGCCAACATCGTCGCGCCTTTCATCGGACCGCCATTGTCAGAATGTAATGTCACCTGATCTTTAACGATGTTTTCCTGGCGACAAATGTCTCTAATGACATCGGCCGCATGGGCACAGCTTTCTTCCCGATACACTTGCCAGCCTACGATTTTGCGACTGAAAATATCGATAAACAGATAGAGATAATAGAATTGTCCTGTCACGCAGGTAGCCAAATAAGTAATGTCCCAGCTAAAAATCTGATGGGGGCTGTCGCGGTCAAGGCTTTCGGTTTGTTTCGTGAGGTGGGTACACGGCTTTTGTGCCGATGAGCCAGTTGATTTTACGCTTTAAGGATACGATAGAAGCTGGACTCCGAAGCGATGTACTCGCCTCGCTCAGCCAATATAGGCACGATCTGATGCGGCGCCATGTGTTTAAATTCATCTGAATTAGCAACCGATAATACACGGCTTCTTTCTTCGTCAGTCAGCGTGTTGGGTGGCATAAATTCACGGGTTTTACGAGCATCGTCCTTGATATCACCGGACTGTTTCCAGCGCTGTAGCGTGCGAGCGGATAAGCCTATAATCGCCGCGGCTTTGCTTTGGCGAGCACCCTGACTGATGGCCGAATCAAGCCACTCTATAACCTGTCTGCGTTCTGAGAGGGACGTCATCACGCCTTTTCCTCCCAGAACGCGTTGAACTTTTTTTGCAGCACCAATAAGGCAGCGGCTTCCGCCAGTGCCTTTTCCTTTCGGTTGAGTTCTTTTGTCAGCTGTCTGACTTGATCACGCAAGACTTTGTCTGAAGCTGTTTTAGTGACGATTGGCTGGGGACAAAGAAAAGCTTTTTTCCAGGTTTCCAAGTGATGCGTAAAGACACCCTTCTGGCGACAGAATGCGTTTAGGACTTCACCTTAAAGGGCGTTACTTTCCATTAAAAGTTGAAAGCGCTGTTCTGTACTCCAGTCCTTGGGGCGTTTGCTCGCAGGTTCGTTAGACATAGATCCTCTTTGATAGATTTTTAACCAGTTTTTCAACGTGAAATGATTCACGTTTAATTCATCGGCCATAGTTTGTATGGTTTTAGGACCGCGTTGCAATACTTTTTCGACGGCTTGTTCTTTGAATGCTTCCGTATAATTTAATTTCATTATTTCGCTTCTCCTCAAAAAATTTTCCCCCATGGGGGAAAAACAAAAAGCGACAACTAGCCTGACATATAGGGGTACTTCCAAAGGGAAGCCGTGTCAGTATTAAACCCACTGAGGTTAGCTATCAACATCGATTGACGTTGAAAAGTGAAGGGTTAGAAGTTCGGGTGGATGCACACGGACCCATTCAGATCGGATTGGCCAATAGCCCCATGCAGAGCCTCCAATTCGAGATTCCAAGGTCGATCTGTTGAATTCGGGTCCAGATGACCTGTATCTAGATCTGATGCTTCCCAAGAAATCAGGACAACCCCATTTTTTCCCACAACTACTGGTAAGAAACCTTTCTTTCTTCCGTATCGATGATTTTAGCAGCCTAGAACATACCACCATACGTCGGATATCCACGATTTTGTCCGACATCCTATTCTTGGAATCTTTGAACGGCAAAGAGGTTTCTCTACGTCCAAACGCACCGCTTCGCTTTGAGCAATTGAGCGGCGAAATAAGGAGCATCAACTTGAACAAAAAAGAGATCGCGTTGAAATTCCATGGCCATGTCCGTGGCATGACCACTGGTTCAGAGGACAACCCAAGAAATTTAATGCCCACCTACCTTGAATGGCGAAAGACACGCCACGGCTTGTCTCTGTTATGGGGCACCCTCCTCTACCTATTTGGTTTGATCGGAGGTTTAGCCCGCTGGTAGGGAATTAAAATATGAAATGTACAAGCCTGCATTTCTCACGAGTTTTCTACTGTGGGGCCGATAGCACATATTCGCGGCATTGCGTTTGAAAAACGTACTCAACAATCCTTCAAGCATGCCTCCGCGCGTCGTGTTTCCATACATCCTCGTGTTTCCCCGCTACGAAATTCGGTGAGAATTACAGGCTCCTCGCGAGGCTTTAGTATTGGGGGGTGGTCAACTCCAGGTGACAGCTGTAAATCATGCCCGACACCGTAAGTTCAACGAGAAACCCTATTTCTTACCCGCCCTACCTTTCGTTGACAAATTCTCTTCCATCATGCTCATGAATAACGCGCCCTGTTCTTTGGCGTCATCCAGTGCAATGTGAGTATGCGGTTGTTCAGAAAACCAGCGTTTGGGTAAATAGTTTTTGCCGCAGTTGCGAAAATCGCGTTTGCGCATACCCATTGCGTAAGAGCGCATATCGATGCCGTGTTCAGAAAATGGACGACGGTTAGTGAATTTTACCAAATACCAATATACCCACATAAAATCCCAGGTTGCCGGCCAGGCCACAAAGATCGGTTTTCCGGGCATTGCTTCGATCCAATCCGCAAATTCGTTCATGGCGTCTAATGGGGTTCTAAGCTCTTGCCGGCTAGCGTCCCACGCCTCGGGGAATTTTAGCCACCACTCCGCCATTCTCGGATGGGCCTTCGCTTCTGGAAGAGTTTCCAGATTTGCCGTAAACTCATCGAATAATTGCCCGTCCGATAAAAAAGCCGCCGCCCCCAGACTCAGCATCGAATGGGGCCCCGGAATTGGGCCATCGGCTTCGATATCGACGCTTAAATAAATTTCGGGATCTTTTTTGGACATGAATGTGCTCCTTTAAAAAACTTTTTTTGACCAAAGACAATACCGGCATTAGGCAATAAAAGATTTGTGTAATTCGACATCCAAATTAAACCTTGGGAGTGAAAATGGATAGATTTCAAAAGTATATCTTACTACTGTTGTTATTGTGCCCAGTTAGCATTTCCGCCAATCAATTTACCGTAGATGATATCCCAACACCGCTGAAGTCCTGGGTAAATTGGGTTCTCCATGGGCACGGGGAGCGCAACTGCCCGTTTATCTATAATGATTTCTCAACCAAACATTGTAGTTGGCCAAGCCGGCTCGATTTATCCTTAAACCAGGATGGTGGTCTATTTTCCGTTAATTGGCGGGTTTATACCACAAGCCGGGTGGAATTGCCCGGAGGGCTTATTTATTGGCCTCAAAAAATCAAAGTCAACAAGCAACCGTGGGTCGTTCACGAATTTAAAGGTAAGCCCGCCTTGTGGCTTGAACCGGGTAGTTACCGGATCAGCGGACGATTCAATTGGGCTAAACCACCCGAGCGCTTAACTATCCCCAAATCTATCGGGTTGATTGGATTTAAGTGGGATGGGGAGGTTGTGGAATTTCCTGATCTCGACAAGGGCGAACTTTGGCTGAATCGCGAAGGGCGATTGGGACCTGAACCGGAAAATCGTAATAATGGTTTAGCAATCAAAGTTTACCGCCATATTATTGATGATGTTCCCCTGCTAATGGAAGTCCGGGTTGAACTCGATGTGTCCGGTGAACATCGTGAAATCGTATTGGACAGATTGTATACGTCCGATTTTTTCCCCTTGTCGTTATCGAGTCCAATCCCGGTCCGGCTAGAGGCGGACGGTCGGTTGCGCATGCAATTGCGTCCCGGCCAATGGGTGGTCGACCTAACAGTTCGCAACCCCTCTCTGTTAACTTCCCTGGAATTACCTCGCTTGACTAGTCCATTGCCTGAGGAGGAAATTTGGGTTTTCGACGCGCGCCGCTTTCAACGGGTAGTAGAAGTACAGGGTGCACCGACAATCGATCCCACCCAGACCAATCTGCCTCAGCAGTGGAAATCATTCCCTGCTTTCAGAGTACGCGGCGGCGATACCATGCGTCTGAAGGTTATCCGCCGAGGGAACCAGGAGCCGGAACCGAACAAGCTTTCTTTGGAGAAAACCTTGTGGATGGATTTTGATGGGAATGGATTTACGGTTCAAGACACCATAAGGGGCACAATGACACGGGGTTGGCGCTTAACGGCGATTCCGGAAATGAAACTGGGGCAGGTTTTGGTCGACGGAAAACCACAATTGATTACTCTGACGCCCGACACTAAGGAAGAGGGGGTCGAAGTACGAAGAGGAAATATCAATCTTTCCACCGATAGCCGGATTGATAGGCGTGTTTCGGCATTGGATGCAACAGGTTGGCGGCAGGATTTTAAGCAAGTCAGCACACGCCTGAATCTGCCCCCCGCTTGGAGGCTATTCTCGGTGAGTGGCGTGGACAACAATCCACGGAGCTGGATCAATCGGTGGAGCCTTCTCGATCTTTTTCTTGTATTGATTATTGCGTTCGCAAGCGGGAAACTGTGGAGTAAAAGCTGGATACCGGTTGCTTTAGTGACCCTCGCTCTAATATGGCACGAACCGGGCGCACCCCAGTATGTATGGCTAAATATCCTTGCGGCGGTGGCGCTATTGAGGGTAGTTCCCCAAGGAAAACTCCGCGGGTCGATCACTTTCTATCGTAATCTCTCTTTCGCGGCATTGATTTTGATCGGTATTCCATTCATGGCGGACATAATCCGTAATACCTTGCATCCTCAGTTGGAATTGCCAGGCAAACAGTCTTTTGATTTGCCCGTGTTACAACAATCGTCCAAAGCGTCGTCCGCGCCTCTGGAAAGCGATGCGGTTTTGATGGAACAAAGTAAACAGTCGCTTCATGCTTCTCGGGGCGTTGGTGTTTATTCGAAAAAACGAAACAAGGTCTACTCGGAAATAGCCGACCAAGTTGATCTCAAAGCGAAAGTACAGACCGGCCCGGGACTTCCACAATGGCGATGGCGGCAGGTTTATTTAAGCTGGAATGGCCCGGTGGACCAGGGTCAAACGGTAGATATGATTTTCCTTTCACCCTGGGTCAATAAGGTTCTTAATGTCTTGCGAGTCATATTATTGGCCATTTTTTCGGTTTGTGTCATCTGTGGGAAAGGAGATTTGGATTCACCGCCTACTCCACCGGGCTCTACCGCCAGCATGGTATTGATCGCCATACTTTTGATGGGTGGAATAGATGTTACTCGGGCCGACATACCCGATCAGTCGGTTTTAAAACAATTGCGAGAAAAATTGTTGTCGCCCCCTGAATGCCTTCCCTCCTGTGCTCAGATTCAGCTATTAAAACTCAAAGTGTCGTCTTCCACAATAATCCTTGAAGCGGAGATACACGCCGAGGAACCGGTCGCGATTCCAATTCCTGTTCCGGCGGGAGCGTGGACACCCCGTAAGGCGCGCATAAATAGAAAACATTCCGTGGACTTGTTTCGAACGGAAGATCAAAAGCTTTGGTTGAATGTGGTAAAAGGTGTATCGACCGTTGTGTATTCGGGTCCCTTGCCCCTCGTCGACCGCGTGAAGATCCCCTTGCCTTTACGAGCGCATCGGGTACTCGTTGAAAGTACGGGATGGTTGGTCGAGGGTATTGATGAAAATGGCCGCCCGGATGCCCAGTTGCAATTGACACGTATCAATCCTGGTAAAAAGAACGGAGAATCGGCCCCCTTGGAACTCCAGCGCTTACCCTCGTTTTTTCGCGTGGAGCGTACGCTTCTCCTCGGCTTGGAATGGGGTGTGGAAACCCGAATTGTACGCTTATCGAATCTGAATGATTCGATTATCGCCAAAGTGCCGTTACTGCCAGGTGAAGCTGTAACCTCAAGCGATATCCGTGTTGAACAGGGTGTCGTGGCTGTGAATTTACCACCAGGCAGGAAATCTTTATCGTGGCAATCGATTCTTGACCAACGCACTGCGATTCAGCTGACATCTCCGGACACGAACGAGTGGACGGAAGTTTGGCGAGTCAATTCCAGTCAGGTATGGCACATGGATTATTCCGGAATACCCGTTGTCTATCATCGGAACCAAGGCAGGGTTTGGACCCCGGAATGGCGGCCGTGGCCGGGCGAAACGGTAACATTAACTATTTCACGCCCGGAAGCGGTGAAGGGCCGTACGCTGACCATTGATGACAGTCATTTACGGGTCGAACCCGGGAAGCGATCAACGGATACCCGGTTGAAATTTACCCTCAGAAGCTCCCAAGGAGGACAGCATACTATTGGATTACCCGCCGCGAGCAAATTGCTTTCGGTTGCCCTTGATGGCCGAAAACAACCGATACGTCTCCAAGACGGCCATTTGACTTTACCGCTTCGGCCCGGGAAACAAGTGTATACCGTAAACTGGCGCCAACCGCGTAACGATGAAATGTTGTTCCGTAGCGGATCGGTGACGCTTAATACCGAAAATGTCAACAGCCGTACTACCTTGACCCTTGGCAAAGACCGGTGGGTGCTTTTGACGGGTGGTCCACTGCTTGGTCCGGCGGTATTATTTTGGGGGCTCCTGATGGTTATCGTGATCATCGCATTCGGACTGGGACGGTTCTTGTCGACGCCACTCGGTTTTTTGCAGTGGTTGCTACTCTTAGTTGGATTAAGCCAGGTCCCGGTGGAAGAAAGTCTAATCGTTATTGGATGGTTACTCGCTTTGAGTTTTAGAAAAAAACTGCCGGAAGTGCTCAGCCGATTCCGCTTTAATACCATACAGATCGTATTGGCAATCTTAACCTTGGGGGCATTGACGATACTCTTTTACGCCGTCAGCCAGGGACTATTAGGACTTCCTTCCATGCAGGTGGCCGGTAACGGTTCATCGGCTTTCAATCTTAATTGGTATGCGGACCGTAGCGGAATTACCTTACCGCTGGTATGGGTCTTCAGCGCGCCGGTTTGGATTTACCATTTATTGATGCTTTTTTGGGCTTTATGGCTCGCGTTATCGCTGCTTCGCTGGTTGCGGTGGGGATGGGACTGCTTTTCGGATCACGGGATTTGGCGGACGATAGAATGGAATAAAAAGAAAACAGCGTGAATCCTTCGCTATACCAAATCGGCTACATCGATCTTATTTGGATATTGTTGCCGGTACTAGGCGTACTTGGCGTCTATTGGCATTGGTCATTAGGTATTCACCAGGCCATTTACGCATTGGGTCGGATGGTATTGCAATTGTTTTTGATTGGCTATGCCCTGCTTTATATCTTCGCGGTAGAGAATTCGGTGACCGTCGTCGTAATTCTATGCGTCATGCTCTCCGCCGCGAGTATCATTACCTTGAGGCCGGTTAGAAAAAAGACAAAATCGCTCTATTTTAAAGTCCTGGTCTCGATTGCCGTTGGAGGTATTATTACACTGGTCATAGTGACTCAAGGCGTGCTGGATTTGGACCCTTGGCGCCAACCGCGCTATCTTATCCCCCTGGCCGGTATGATCTTCGCCAATGCAATGAATGCGGTCAGCATTGCGGCGGAACGATTCGAAGTTGAGATAGACCGATCCTGTACCTATACCGATGCACGCGCCGCCGCATTTCAGGCGGCGCTGATCCCGGTGGTCAATTCGCTATTCGCGGTGGGCTTAGTCTCACTTCCCGGGATGATGACCGGCCAAATACTATCGGGCATTTCACCCCTCGTCGCCACACGCTATCAAATAATGGTAATGTGTATGATATTCGGGTCAGCCGGTATATCCTGCGCGGTTTATTTGGTTTTACGGAAAAAGGAATATTCTTAGGAAGCCGTTTGAAAATAGTAAATGATGGGTTTCGCTACCGCTCTACCCATCCTACGCACTGATCCTTGGGAATATCAACCAAATAAATCATTTTGAACAAGCTATTGTTTTCCGGAGTCCAAACTCCGTCCGCTAATTGGATATTTGTAATGCCAATACGCCCCATATCTTCAATGGAATAATAAAAAAACTTATATTTCTCTTTGCTAAAGCGATTTCTGTATTCCCCTGTTTGCCCCAAATAGGGTAGGTTTGAATCAACGCCAATTCGCTTGAAAAAGCCCGATTCTCTTTCCTTCAAATATTCAAGGCATTTTTCGTCATGCTGGATATGCTTCTGTTTTTCAATATGTGTTAATTCTCGAATATCTATATCTTCCGAACTCCAGCAAGGGTGCTCTTTGTCGGTCGTTGGGCTGATTAAGGATACAGTGGCTTGGTAATCGCCGCCAATCCTATCCCCGTTATAAAGAGCTACAAGCTGTTCCCTAAGATTGTTTTGAAAATAGCCCCCGTGCCAGCCCAATAAGGCATCTTTGTGAAGTATTTTTTTTAACCCCGCGGGAAAAACGTAGTTAGCGCATGAAGACAAACAATGCCGACTGACTTCGATCGATATTTTGTTACGATGCACCCATTCCCCCATCTCCAAACCGATCAGTCCATCTCCTCCTAAACTATTTATTATTAACTTAGTCGGTTTTATACTATTGGAATCATAAATCATCTTAAGATCTTTAAAATTTTCCTCATTAATCTCCGCGTGGTTATATATTAAATCGTTATTAACGATGCTTATTCGAATATTCGCACATCCAGTTATAAGCATTATTAACAAATACAAACCTGGTTTCATCGCCTTTCTTTTCCCTTGATATAAACCTGAAGCTGGATTAATTGAAAAAAGTCACGAGGGAGGGCACAGCGAGAGGGGGTCAGGTCTTTCGTTAGTAAACACAAGAATGTATACTGCCTTTGGTTGCCTTCGTGTTAATAATCCGACAGAGAAAACCCGACTTTTTTCAGCCAGGCCAGGGGCACTGGCCAACACTGCTTCTTTAGGATTAGCGACAGTGTTCAGCGCCTTTGAGATGTTACTCAGGTTGCCGGAAAACTCCTGGATTGTAAGCCGACTCTCGATGCGCTTTCTCCCACGCCACCCATTATACGGATAAGATACCAAGTTGAATAACTATTCAATCACTATGGACATTAGCGGAAAGGCTGTTAATTCTTCCCGATACAAGAAGATTTTTTTCGAGTGGTTTAATTCCGATAGCGTTAATGGGGTATATCGGTACGCATTTATTTCCAACGAGGATAGGGGTAGATGGCTTTAGGTTGTGCAAAGCGGGTAAGCTTTTTGGGTTTGTTCTTTTGCTTGATCCTGAATATACTCATTGCCCGAGAGGAAGATGGATCATCAAACGGCAACCAGAACGAATTGTCACACCGTATACAACTAGAACCCATGGTAGTGATAGCTCAAAAACGGGCTGTAGCACCGACGGACGTACCTGTTTCAATGACGCTCGTTTCAGGGGAATAGCCTTGATGACCTCAGCGGTTTTGTTCCAGGTCTCACCATTGCACAGGCAGCTACGACGACAAGAATCTTTCTGAGAGGCGTGGGCTCGGGAGGAAATCTGGGATTTGAACAATCGGTCGGAACCTTTGTAGACGATATTTATTATGCGCGACCCCGGCAGCTTCGGCTGCCCCTGATCGATACCGAGCAAGCTGCGTTTCTACGCAGTCCTCAAGGCACAATTTTTGGTAAGAACACTGTTGCCGGGACAATCAACATTCGGACACGCAAAAATAAGGATCCGCCCCCTTTTTTGCTCTTTTTTTAGGCGAACAATGCCTTTAACAACGGAAAAACTTCCGCCGCGATAACCAGGCCAACCATCCATTTAATCAGAAGTAGTTCTTTCTCAATTTTTGCAATGTCGCCTTTGGTCGCCAATTGAGACTCCAGTGCTTCACCAAAAGCCTCTGCCAGTGCTTCCGCTTCAGCCTCTGCCTGGCCTTCGGGTACCCCCGCTGCTTTAAGCTTACGGGCAAATTTTAAGGTATCAAATGTGCTTGAACTCATGGAATTAGTATATCAGAGTAATAGTACGTAATCTTAGTCGTTAGCTAATTCTGCCAGAAGTCATGGTATTCCAATGGGTAAAGGAAAAGCGATAATGGAGGGATAAAACACTAAATTATGTTAAAGCAAAAATTTGCCCCCCTTTTTGTAGTCAACTTGATACCAGTCAAACCATATTCGGGGGTTATCATTGGAATATGGAGCAAATTTCGTATTATTCACTAAACGCTTTTATGGGTCTACGGCGTTTTAATAACCCAACCTTCCGATTTAAAACTGTTTCACCCCGCGCTTTAAATCGATTGTTACCTAAGGGCGTTCCGGAGTGTAGACTGCTTCGTAGCAATTCCAGTTGATCCTCGCCCAAATCGTCGCCAAACAATTGCTGATAAGCTTTTACCCGGTCTTGGGGTATCCTTCCTAACGCTAAATATTCGAAATGGGGTTTAATAATGGCGTGGCTGACACCCTGCGCATTAGCCGCATAAATAGACCAGCGATAACGGGCTGGATGATCAACCATACCAGCCCTAACCGGGTTCACGCATACACGCCAGGAAATAAGTTTGCGATTGAACAATATGACCTTTATGCTGCCCATTCCACAAGCCACCATGACACTAATAAGTCACGTTCACATAGCGCACATAATGCCGTCCCAAACTCTGGTTATTATTAACTTGGTCGATTTTATGCCGTTGGAATCATAAATCGTCTTAAGATATTTAAATTTTTCCTCGTTGATATCCGCTTGAAAATACATGAAATCGTTATTAAAGATGCTTATTCGAATATTTCCGCACCCAGTTCTGAACAATATTAACAAATACAGACACAGTTTCATCGACTTCCTTTTCCCTTGATATAAACCTTAGTAACTGACTTCACTACGGCATGGAGAGACGAAAGAGGTAGAGGTGGATCTACTCTGATAGTAGGGCATCTTGCAAAGATTAACCGGCGCCGGTCACCGGTGTGGCTTCACCTGGAGAGTCCCAGTCATTTGCCCTTTGGGTTCTATCAACAAAACGATCTCCGCAATAAAAATCAGTCCGGCAGTACAGGCAATAAAAGTAAAAAACACAGGCGGTGAAACAAACGATAGCATGGTAAGGAAAATCACGCCGCCAACATTGCCATAAGCGCCGACCATCCCAGCGATTTGTCCGGTCGACCCGCGCTCGATTAGCGGAATAATCGCATATACCGCACCTGAACCTGCTTTTGAAAAAATCCCGCCCAAAATGATGGTAACCATTACCATCCCCAAGCTCCATCCAGCACTCATTTGACCAAGCAACAAAAAACTACCGGCAATACCCGCGGTAACAGTACTCAACGTGACTTTACGACCAATTTGATCGCTTAACCAACCACCCACGGGACGAGCAAACAGATTGATCATGGCATAAATACCGGCCAGAATACCAGCCAAAATGGGTTCTACACCGAAAGTATCGATATAGAATAGAGGTAACATGGACACCATAGCGAGTTCCGCGCCAAAGGTAACCATGTAGGCAAGTTCCAGTACCGCAACCTGACTAAATGAATATCGCTGATATTCGGGCACCGTATTATTCAGCGCTCCGCTGTTGGCTTGAATAATTTTCCAAACATGATAGACGTATAACCCGGTTAAACCCATATAAATGTTGTAGGCGATGGATTCATGAAACCAATGCACTCGCGCGGACAGCTTCCAGGTCAAAACTCCTAACGCTAGATACATCGGAATGTTCGTTAAAACATAAAAAAGTAGATCGCCTCTGTCGCCGACTTTCAGCACACCGGGGTTTTTAGGTTTGAAATTTGTCGAACCGTTTGGGATATTGAATACGCTATAAAAATAAATTACCCCATACACGATGGAAATCAGGCCAATCATCGCGATGGCGTAACGCCAACCGTTTTCCTCACCCAGGTACAAAGCAATCGAAGGCAATAACAGTGCGGCGCCAGCCGCCCCAAGGTTTCCCCAACCTCCATATATCCCCTGAGCAATGCCAGTCTGGTGAGCCGGGAACCAATCACTGATCATACGGATTCCTACTACGAATCCGGCGCCAATAAAGCCGGATAAAAATCGGGCGATGGCTAATTGTTGGAAATTCTGCGCTAAAGCAAATCCAAACGTTATGAGGCCACCGATGATTAGAATTGTGGAAAACATGACTCTCGACCCCAGCTTATCAACCAGCATCCCCACCACAATACGGGCGGGAATTGTCAGAACTACATTCAGAATTAACAACACTTTCACTTCCTGATCGCTGAGATGCATGGATTCACGAATGACCATCATCAATGGCGCATGTGCAAACCACGCCATGAAGCTTATAAAAAAAGCAAACCAAGTCAAATGAAGGACCCTGATTTTCCCCGAAAAGGACAGCAAGTTCAGTTGTTGATCTAACATTGCGCTATTAATTGATTTTTTGATTGTGGCATTTTCACCCCACTAGAAGGCAGATGTGTCTATTGGTATTGTCTGGCTATATATGGCCCGAAAGACAAAGTCAGCTCGAAATAAATCAAGGTCGATAATTTAGAAGCAACGGTGAACAATGATTACATCGAAATAATTGCACGAGTTCAGGTTTAAAGATATCACCCATTCGTACTAGTAGGTGTCTACGAAAATGCCAAAACGTATTAGTCAATTTGAGTAATCCGAAATGACTAATACTGGTTCGGGAGTTGATAGATCACGGTAGAACGACTATAAATCGCCGTGGACATAAGTCTATTCCAATCTATAAATGGCCCTGAAATTGGGAACAGATCATGAATAACCTTTTAACTGGAGCGGAAGAGGTGTCAAGGAGGAGTTTGTAGCGTAGCGGAGGAATCTCCTTGACACTTCTGAAGCGTAAGTTAACCTCAATTTATGATCTGTTCTCGGTTTCAGGGCCATTTCACGTTAGAAATTACCCCCCTCTTCAGGGCCATTTCATATTGGACAAGACTGACATTCGCAACTAGGATGGTTATCCTTCCTTTATATGAAGACCGATTTTTCAAATCGGCAAGATCCGAACTGTGTTAATCGGTCATTTAAGTAAACTTTTATTTCCAATAGGGCATAGAGGAAATGGCTTCAGAGTGTACAAAGCGTTTAAGCTTTTCGGGTTTGTTCTTTTGCTTGATCCTGAATACACTCGTTGCCCAAGCGGAAAATGGATCATCAAACGGCAAACAGGACGAATCGTCACACCGAATACAACTGAAACCCATGGTCGTGACCGCTCAAAAACGGGCTGAAGCGCCGATTGATGTTCCTGTTTCAATGACGGTCGTTTCTGGGGAACAGCTTGACGAATATAATATCAACCGTCTTGATGACCCCAGTAGTTTTGTTCCGGGTTTGTCAATTACCCAGGCGGCTACGACGACCAGAATCTTTCTTAGAGGCGTGGGCTCAGGAGTAAATCAGGGATTTGAACAATCCGTCGGAACCTTTGTAGACGATATCTATTATGCGCGGCCCCGGCAGCTTCGACTGCCGCTGTTCGATATCGAGCAAGTTGAAGTTTTACGTGGTCCTCAGGGTACGATTTTTGGTAAAAATACCGTTGCCGGTGCAATTAATATTCGGACGCGTGAGCCTAGCGATTTCTTTTATTCCGATGTCTCGGCGCTGCATGAGATTGAACATAATGAATACCGGGTTGGCGGAATTGTTTCAGGTCCTTTGACCGATACACTCAAAGGCCGACTTTCGGTAAGAGCAGGCGGGATGGGTGGTTTTTTGCGCAATTCATTTAACGGCAGTGATGAACCACGGGAAGACTATTACACCGCGCGTGGTAAGTTTCACTGGCTCCCCTCCGCGAACCTGGAGGTCTCCGGAAAATACGAATACAACGAACTGGATGTCGATGGCAGGAGCATACAGATTATAGAGGCGGGACCTTCCCTTCCTCTCTTCACTTTATTTGATCCTTTATTTGAAGACCGGCTAAACGAAATTAAATCGACCGGAGGGATTGGAAACGAAAGATCGAAAACCGATTCTAACCTTGGCATGCTGAGGATGGAGTATGCCCTGGCCGATTTTAGTCTTGTATCGCTAAGCGATTTTACGGACTATGACTATAACGAAGATCGCGATGTCGACTTCAGTCCGATTCCGCTGCTCCTTCAACGTGAAAAACAAGGATTTTCGCAGTTCAGCCAGGAAATAAGGCTACTTTCGCCGGAGACAACGTCGTTTAAGTACCTAGTGGGGGCCTATTATCAGGAAGAACATTTAGACAATCTACGGTTTATCGATGCCAATTTTACCCCAACCCCATTCCTCCCATTCCCGAATACAACACGACAGATTGAATTTGATCAGGATACTTGGACGGCTGCATTTTTCGGCCGGGGTTCTTATGATATTACCGATGATTTGATTCTGTCGGTTGGACTGCGATATAGCTACGAAGAAAAGAAAGCAACCAAAAGTCTGGCGTTCAACGATTTTAGAACAACTCGTCAAAATCCTGTTCTGGCGGGTAGCCTTAGGCTTTTCGGGGTACCCCATCGTTTTAAGAATAAAATCACTGACTCGTCTTTTTGTCCGTCCGCTTCGCTTCAGTATTATCTTTTGGAGCGGTCAATGGTCTATGCAACTTATGCCGAAGGCAACAAGCCCGGCGGCTTTAACGAGGCCGAAACTTTTGGTGACCCGGATAATTTTAAGTTTGAATCGGAACATTCAAGAAGTTTCGAGATCGGAAACAAAAACATTTTTTTAAACGGTGATGCTCATTTCAATTTAAATTTATTTTACACCCAGTATAAGGATTTTCAGGTCAGCGCCTTTGATGGCTTGGATTTTATCGTTGGCAATGCCGACGAATCAATTGCTAAAGGTGTTGAATTCGAGATGGGTTGGCAAATAACAGAAGGTTTGGCTCTCTCCGGAAACGTTAACTGGCTTGATTCCAAATACGATTCCTTCCCAAACGGCAGCTGTACCATTGCTCAAAGGCAGGCAATGGGTCTTCTATCGCGCTGTGTGCAGGATCTATCAGGCAAAACCACCCAGTTCGCCCCCGATTATTCGGGGACGGTGAGTCTGGATTACTGGCGCCAGATCCCGGGCAATATGGCGTTGGCCGCACGGATCGATATGCCGTTTACCGATGGTTTTTATGTTGCCCAGGATCTCGATCCGGAAGCCTTTCAGAGCGGTTTCATAAAATTGAGTGCCAGGCTTGCATTGTCTTCCGCAGATGGCCAATGGGAAATTGCGGTCATTGGCAGGAATCTGACCAACAAGCTAACCATCAGCCACGGGGACGATGTGGCATTACTGAGTGGTTCGCATTTCGGCGTGACCGAGCGCCCTCGAACCATCGCATTCGAAGCTATTGCGCGATTCGAATGAAGGAGCTAGTGCCCCGCATCTTAAATAACAGATAAGGGGTAACCGTTTAGATCCCATCGAAGAATCTGTGGTAATTGATGGGTTTCGTTCCTCTACGCATCCTACAACTCATTGTTATCGCGTAGGATGGGTAGAGCGGTAGCGAAACCCATCAAATAAAGGAACCAGGATACTAAACGGTTACGATCAGGGTATTCCCGGACAGCCTCTTCGCCAAATTCTCATTCTATATTACCCAAATTTACTAGTACTTTTTGCTGTTTTCGTAGCATCCTACTAGTACAAATGGGTAATATGCTTAACCTTCAATTCGTGCGATTATTTATCTAACTTGCGGGAAATGGGTCTGAATAATTACGAAAGACGAACTGCGGGTTACACCCCATGGAAAACAATAAACTTGAGCAATTACGATAGACAAGGAACCTAACGTGAAGACGTTTACAAAGAGGTACGATATGAAAATAGAGCGAAGAATTTCAAGAAACGCGGTGCTAACAGGTATAAAGACAGGCATGGGTAATCGACGCTGTCTTCTTGCTTGGGTCGGTAGCGCGATGCTGAGTTTCTTACTGGTCGCGTGCGATGGATATCGGATTTCCGGGAATGGTATGAGCGTACTCGAGTGTGTCGAGCCTGAACAATTCGACGGCGCATTGAGCGAAAACCAAGTGGTCCTTTGCCAGAACTGGAACGCTGAGCAACGACTGGATTTTTGGTTCCGTCCGCAGGGCTCACAGATTATTCCCTACGACTGGTTTTTAGCGTTGGAGCAGCCGGGAAATGAGAAAGATTTCATCGATAACGATCATATGGATGCCCTCGGGTATCTACCCCAACTCAAGACAAACAAGCATAATCCTGATGGCTTACCCATCGGCTTCACTAAAGATCGTGCAAAGGGGAATAAGGATTACTCGAGGATATCCGGCGAATGGTTGGGTATAACCTGCGCGGCCTGCCATACCAATCAGATAGACTTCGGTGGCAAGCAAATGGTTGTTGATGGAGCCCCAACCATGGGTGATTTCGAGGTCTTAATGTGGACGCTCGTCGATTCCATGGAAATGACTCTCGACAACCCCGCGAAATTCAATAGATTCGCCGAAAAGGTATTTAAACTGAGGAACTCCGAGGCGGATAGTCCTGAGGAACTGCGGGAACAATTAAAATCGATAATCGACATTCGTCAAAAATGGAATGATCGCAACAAAGGCGAAAGCCCCTATGGCTATGCCCGGCTCGACGCAATCGGCGCAATCTTCAACGAGATTTCCTTCGCCGCGGGCGGCGAATCAAATTTGGCAACGGCGCCGGTAAGTTATCCATTCATATGGGACACACCCCATCATGACAAGGTTCAATGGAACTCGACAGTCGTGAGTTAATTGCGAAAAAAGGGGGGTAATACTCTCCCACCACATCGAAGTATGCCCCATGAAAAATATTAAGAATTGCAGAGAACTAGAGCATAGAGCGCCCCATTGAGTTTAATCGTCATCTATTTCATCGGAAACAGCCATCAAGCGGGCACGGATCTGTTGAATCATGCCATTTTCCTCAAGTCGAAAGAATTGTTTGAGGAACAATGGCGCTAAAATTTGCTTGACGGTTTTCTCCGATGGCAAATCACGCGATTGAGTGCGAAGATAAAGCGAGTGCTCAGACCAAATCGTATCTTGATACTGGAGCGCAATCAATTGCATTAACCCCAAGGCAATGGAGGCACAGAGCACGAAGATTTCATAGGCTCGCCAGCACGCTTGAACGGTATGAATATCCTGGGGCTGTGGGGCTTTGAGAAGACGATTGGAAAAGGGGCGTCTAGAATGTTTTGGCAATTTTTTAGTCCAAAAACGAAATTTAAAGGCGCCGATCACATGCTTTAACATCGCGAACATGATTTCAATGCGGGTTCTAGCACAATACAGTTCAACGGCATCAATGGCTGACAGCGTTAAATCGGAACTCATTAGAACCATTGGGCCTTTTGAGGTGACGGCGAGAATAAATAACACCTGATCAGCGATGGGCCGCCATAACAGTGTAAGCGTCATAACCCGGATGGATTCGGTTTTACCGTAGACTTGACAGGTCACCGTCTCAAACAAATGAAGGTGGTCGAAGCATTCTCTTAAACACACTTTCTCGCATAGAGCGGCTGAGGTCCGGGTCGAGAGGCGGGTTTCGGTGGCGCGGGGAAATAACCCACATAGCTATTCTTGGCTTTGACCAGCACCTCAACCCACCGCGCCTGATGCTGGATTGAATAATAGTGGCAAGCTCGAAATACGCCCCCGGTTGAAAAAAAGGCATCCAACACCAAATAACACAGACAGTGATTCGTCACCGCAAAATGAATCGCCATGGCCACCAAGCGGTCGGTGAGCTTGATCCGACATGGATTATCGCGCTCGTCGTTCAACCCTAAATGAGCCCATCCCTGATGAATTTGAAGCTGCAAAGGACAACAAAAACAAGCGGATAACGACCCGATCAAGATGCCAATGCTGCCCCAACATTGGGCCCGAAAATAGCCGGGTTTCGTTTGCGTCTCCGATGACTCGTGCATCGATACCACGCCGGGCATCTTGCGTCCATCTTTGATCACCGCGGTATGGTCACCCAGAAGTATCGCTCGTCCAGCTACTTCAACGGATTTTCCTTGGCGATTCACAAAATCTTGCCAAGCATCGAGCAACGCCCCATAGACATACGCTTTGGATCTAAAAAAACGGAGCAAACGCTGATAACCGATGTCATCCAGTAGCCAGAAACGACACAACGAAGTCACGCCAATCATTTCGCCTGCCCCCATAAACCCAATCACGACGGCGCAGAACAACAACCCAGTACCCGACCTCGAAAAAACGCTTTGAAAACTTTCTAAATGGTGATAGATATACTGTTGCACGTGTTCTCCTCCTTCCATCTGCACTTCTACAAAGAAAAGAAGGATCCGTGTTTTTTCAGCAATTGTCTAGTCGTAATTATTAATGTCTATTTCCTGCACTACCCCTATTTTATGAACGCGAGTGGGACATCTTAAAGTTCCGCGCAATATCAATGGGTGATAAGAGTTTCTCCTGTTGGTCGAGGTGACACATCGAAAAAATAAATTCAGAGCCTAAATAGTTACGTCAAGTCGGATAAAACTCGTGACTGACGAGTTATTGTAATAGGACTTGAAACTTCCATGAGAAAAATGGAAATCCTTTCCATACGAATCAAAAATATTGATCTGAAAAAAAGGGTTATTTACATTCCACAGGCAAAAGGAGGTGCCCGAGAACAGCCTATTACAAAACATCTTTCAGAATTCCTCAATGACTACATTGATGTAGTAGATCAAGAAAGCGAATGGTTATTTTCTTCCCAAAAATCACTGACTGGTCATGTAGTAAATATAGAGAAAGCTTTCAAGCGGGTGGTGATAGCAGCAGGACTTGATCCTAAGGAAGTTGTGCGGCATACGCTAAGACACACAGCAATAACACATTTAGTTCAAGCCGGAGTTGACTTGCCTACTGTGAAAAGAATTTCGGGACACAAGACATTAATTATGGTTGAACGCTATGCCCACCAAAACGGCACTCATATTCAAGCAGCCATGGATAAACTTGAAGAAAGGTATGGCTCAATACTCTCGGATTTTTAAGAACGGAAAGTTGCGTAATTACACATGAATTACACAGACTTTTGAGGCGAGATGCTACAGGGAGGTCTAACTTTTTGATTTAATGGTGCCCAGGGACAGAATTGAACTGCCGACACGAGGATTTTCAGTCCTCTGCTCTACCGACTGAGCTACCTGGGCATTTAGAGATTCAAACGGAAGCGCGTATTAAACCTTGCCATTAACCGCTAGTCAAGGAGTTTATCAATCAGTGCGCCACCCATATCAGGAAGATTTTGGCGGTACGTAACCTTCTGGTAAATCGCCGCCTTCGCCAAACAAAAACTTGTCGCGTTCCTTTTGTAGAAAGGCTTTTGCTTTCGCTTCGAAGGGGGTTAACCGATGCTCGTTGATCAGCATTGTCTGAATTTCCAGCCACTGTTGCCACACTTTTTTGGAAATGTTTTCATATATGTGCTGCCCACTTTTTCCAGGAAATGGCGGCGCATCCAATCCCTCCGCTTCGTCTCCCAGTTTTACGCATTTCACTATTCTAGCCATATTTGTCCTCTTCGGTTGACAGTTGCTCCAGCAAACGGCTTACCGGAGCGGGTAAACCATATCGATTGTCTCGGCGAAGGTTATACCAGAGGATTCGTTGTGATTCCATCACCTTAAGGTTGGTTTTTTTCTGGTAAGCCAACATCGGCGTGTAATCAAGATGAAAATGGGAAAAGGTATGCCGGCGTTCGGTTAACCAACTCAAATGAGACCCATAGATCTTTCGAGTCTCACACCAGTCGAAAAGTTGTCCTTTTTGCTCGAATTCGGGGAAACTCCAAAGACCTCCCCATAAACCCACAGGCGGACGGTTCTCTAGATAAAAACTATCTTTCGAATTTCGAAGTACTAACATGTAGCACTTACGAACCGGGATCTTCTTGCGTAGACGTGGGGTCGGTAATTCGGCCACCCGATTGCCAGCCAACGCCGAGCACCCGGCATGGATCGGGCATTCGTTGCAAGAAGGATTTTTGCGCGTGCATAGTGTCGCCCCAAGATCCATGATGGCCTGAGTATATTCCGCTACCCGTGATTCCGGCGTATGCCGGTCGCTAAGTTGCCACAATTCCTGAGCAACTCTTGTGTCGCCTGGCCAGCCATCGATAGCTTTGAACGGCTGAATACCCTTTTGACGTTGCCATCTAAAATTGGCGCCCGTTTATTAAACGCCATACTCAAAATGGCCCCCGCGGTGGACCGGCCTATTCCCGGAAGCGCAACCAGTTGATCTAAGTGTTCCGGGAATTCACCGCATCTCACTATCATTCTAGACGCTGTATGGAGATTTCTCGCCCGAGCATAGTAACCGAGACCCGACCAATAATGGAGTACCGAATCCAAGGGTGCATCAGCCAAGGCCCGCAGCGAGGGAAAGCACTCCATAAAGCGCAAGTAGTACGGGATAACGGTCGAAACCTGGGTTTGTTGCAACATGATTTCCGATACCCATACTCGATAGGGAGTGGGGTCAATCTGCCAGGGTAGATCCTTCCGCCCTTTTTGGTCAAACCAATCGAGGATGCGTTTTTGGAATTCAAGGGGTTTCATTTCAGATATACTCTTCGTACTTGGAGTTTCGGCGTTTGGGGTGGATAATTTTTGGCGGAGGGCAAGGCGGAAAAACGCTGTTCTCCACCCTACAGCAAGGTATTCCAACGCGGTCATCCGCGAAAAAGGATGCGCCCCGAGTACTGAAATTTCATGTACGGAGAGTATAGAATATCAGAATCATCAAAATATCGCCTGCCATCAATTTGTAATCCCATGTCTTTAACCCCTTCCCGCTGGCAATTCTGGATTGACCGAGGCGGTACATTTACCGACATCGTTGCCCGTCGTCCCGATGGCCGGATTACGACCCATAAACTGCTTTCGGAAAATCCCGGTCATTATAGTGACGCCGCGCTTCAGGGCATCCGCAACGCTATGGAGATCACTGATGATGAGCCACTCCCGGGCGAATTCATCGAAGCAATCAAGATGGGTACAACAGTCGGTACCAATGCACTATTGGAACGGAAGGGCGAACGTACTGTACTGGCCATAACCGAGGGGTTTCGAGATTGCCTTCGCATCGGCTATCAAAATCGTCCGGATATTTTCGCCTTGAACATCGTGTTGCCCGAAATGCTCTACGAAGGTGTCATCGAAATAACCGAACGCTGTAATGCAATGGGTCAAAAATTGATTCCGCTCGATAAGAATCGAGCCCAAGCTGATTTGCAAGCGGCTTTTGATTCAGGGATCCGCTCGGTCGCCATCGTCCTTATGCATGCTTGGCAATCGACCGATCATGAACGGGAGGTAGCCGAGCTTGCCCGTAGCATCGGTTTTAGCCAAATATCCGTATCGCACCAAGTCAGCCCGCTCATGAAGATCGTCAGCCGGGGCGATACGACTGTAGTGGATGCTTATCTCTCTCCCCTGCTCCGTCGATACGTTAACCAAGTCGTCACAGGTCTCAAAACCGGTTCACCCAAGGTCAAAGATAATAATGCCCCCCCTATCCCACTCGGTGGCAAAAAAGGAAATGGTAAACCCCGGCTTATGTTCATGCAATCAAATGGTGGGCTAATCGATGCGGCTTATTTTCAGGGGAAGGATAGTATTCTTTCCGGTCCGGCCGGTGGTATCGTCGGAGCGGTAGCGACATCGAAAATAGCCGGTTTTGAAAAGATCGTAACCTTTGATATGGGCGGCACCTCGACCGATGTTGCTCATTTCGCAGGCGAATACGAAAGAAGTTTTGAAACCGAGGTCGCGGGCGTCCGTATGCGGGCGCCGATGATGCATATTCATACCGTAGCCGCTGGTGGAGGCTCGATCCTTCATTTCGACGGAATGCGGTTTCGTGTCGGACCAGATTCGGCGGGGGCTAATCCTGGCCCTGCTTGCTACCGCAATGGTGGCCCCCTGTGCGTCACCGACGCCAATGTCATGCTAGGCAAGCTACCGCTTGAGTTTTTCCCGAAGGTCTTTGGTCCCCAAGGAAACTGGTCAATCGATGCGGACATCGTACGCAAAAAATTTACCAATCTGAGCAAAAAGGTGCATGCCGATGGTGGAAAGTTAACGACACCCGAACAGGTCGCCGAAGGATTCCTTTCCGTCGCGGTGGAAAACATGGCCAATGCTATCAAGAGGATTTCAATCCAACGGGGTTATAACGTCGCCGAATATACTCTGTGCTGTTTTGGCGCTGCCGGCGGACAACATGCGTGCCGGGTAGCCGATAACCTCGGTATTACCCGGATTTTTCTCCACCCCTACGCCGGGGTTTTGTCGGCCTACGGGATGGGTCTTGCCGACTTTCGGATCATCCGGCAACACGCCGTAGAGGAACAACTTTGTGAGGGGATAATCGAACACACCCAAGGCCTCTTCGACGACTTGGAAACCATTGGAAAACATGAAATGACAGCTCAGGGTATTGCCGACGAGAATACCCACTTAATCCGAAGAGTTCACCTTCGGTACCAAGGAACGGATACCGCGTTGGCTGTAGAGTTTGCAAGCCGTCAAACGATGATCAAAAAGTTTGAAACCCTACACCGAAGCCGATTTGGCTTTGTTTATGAAAACAAGGTCCATATCGTTGAAGCCATCTCGGTAGAAATCATCGGAGCGACAACTCGAACCGAAGATCCCATCCAGCAAACCAATTCGGGTCGCCAAAACCATCCCGTTGGCATTACCCGGATGTTTTCAGGCGGGTCATATCGTGAAACACCCATATTTCTCCGAAACGATCTCGCTCCCAGCAGCCAATTCGAAGGACCCGCCATCATTGTGGATCCAACTTCGACGACGGTCATCGAGCCCAACTGGCAGGTAGAAATAACCCCTTTGAATCATCTTGTCCTCACGCGTGCAACACCCCTTGTTCGCCGATCCGCGATAGGAACCCGCGTCGATCCGGTGATGCTGGAAATATTTAACAAGCTGTTTATGTCTATCGCCGAACAGATGGGCGACACACTTCAAAATACAGCCTATTCCGTCAACATCAAGGAACGCCTCGATTTTTCCTGCGCCGTATTCGATCAACAAGGAGAGTTAATCGCCAACGCACCTCACATCCCCGTACACCTGGGATCCATGGACGAAAGTGTTCAGGCGCTTATCAAAAGCCAAAGTGACGGCATGTCCCCCGGGGATGTATACCTTTTAAATTCTCCCTATCATGGCGGTACCCATCTCCCGGACATTACCGTCGTGACTCCAGTCTTCGACCAAAAAGACAAGGACATTCTATTTTATGTGGCGTCGCGGGGACATCATGCCGATATCGGTGGAATTACGCCGGGATCGATGCCGCCCACAAGCCAACATATCGATGAAGAAGGCGTTCTCAGCGACGGGCTTAAATTGGTTGAAGCGGGATATTTTCGGGAAGATATCGTCACCGCATGGCTACTCGGTAACCCCTACCCCGCGCGTAATCCGAATCAAAATATCGCCGACTTGCATGCACAGATAGCCGCCAATGAGAAAGGTGTCGGAGAACTCCGGCGCATGGTTGCGCACTATTCGTTGTCAACAGTCCAAGCTTATATGCAGCATGTTCGAAATAATGCCGCTGAAGCAGTTCGGCGAACATTAACGCGGCTCAAAGACGGGCGATTTACTTATCGAATGGATAACGGCGCCGAGATTCGAGTAGCCATCAATATCGACCACTCATCACGAACGGCCCGTATTGATTTTAGCGGCACATCGAAGCAACAAACCACCAATCTGAATGCACCCGCCGCAGTGTGCAAAGCAGCTGTATTATATGTTTTTAGAACCCTGGTACAGGACGATATTCCATTAAACGCGGGGTGCCTTCGACCTCTGGAGATTATTATTCCCGAAGGCTCAATGCTTAATCCGGTCTATCCGGCGGCGGTGGTCGCGGGAAATGTCGAAACATCCCAATATATTGTCGATACCCTATATGGCGCTTTGGGTGTGCTCGCCGCTTCACAGGGAACCATGAACAACTTTACTTTCGGAAATGATCAGTGGCAATATTACGAAACAATCTGCGGTGGCGCAGGAGCAGGTTCGGATTTCGATGGTTGCGACGCAGTCCAGACGCATATGACCAATTCCCGAATCACCGATCCTGAAGTGCTGGAGTGGCGGTTTCCGGTGCTACTGGAAACGTTCGCCATTCGCGCGTGTACCGGCGGCGGCGGTCAACATCGCGGAGGCAATGGCGTCATCCGGCGAATACGCTTTCTTGAACCGATGACAGCGGCCATTCTATCCAACCACCGGAATGAACCCCCATTTGGCCTTAAAGGGGGCGAGCCCGGGGCATTGGGAAACAACCGGGTAGAAAAAAACAATGGGTCCGTCATCAAACTCACAGGATGTAATAAGATCGAGATGGAATCTGGCGATGTATTTGTCATTGAGACGCCGGGAGGTGGGGGTTATGGGTAGGAAGCTGAAGGGACCGATTCACTTGAGTGGTTGCACCCGGAATTCGACTCCGAATTTCCGGGGTTTGCAGCATTTAAGTATTGTGTGCACTCTCAGTCATACTTACTCTTTTTATGCTTCTTTTTGTGTTTATGCTTATGCTTCTTTTTATGCTTCTTTTTGTGTTTATGCTTATGTTTCTTTTTATGTCCCTTATCTTTATCCGCGTCATGGAGAAACCAAGCACCAGCAACGGCACATTCAAAACCAAATTCGGCCAGGCACAAACCATTTGCAATAATCGGCGGTTCCAAACTAAACTTAACTATAATGTTTTTGTGTTCCAGCTTCTTTTTTTTGCCATTCTCAGGATCATGGAACTTGTATGTTTTCTTTACGATTAGTTCAGAATTTCCTTCGACTGCTTGGTCTGGTTGTCCCTCAATATCCATTTGCCTCCCTTGACTCAGGGAATGGCCTTTGGCAATAACGTGTTCGCACGCACCAGCTCCATAAGGATCATAACAGAGCTTCCAATGCCCTCTTGCGCGAGTCGATTCAAAGAAGCCATTGTCAAATTGTTTAATGATTGCTTCTTTAATATGCGCTGTTAATCGGCCATCGCAGGGTTCTGGATGATCTTTCAGATCATCGTCGCACCATTTAGGGAAATTCGTAAAGAAAGCAACAGTTTCGGTATAAGCTCGTACACCTGGAAATTTATCGCAGATCTCTGGTCGATCATCCGTAGGACATCTAATGATCGTATAATTCCCGTTCGATAACGCCATTTTACCTGGTTTTGACCCAGCCATACTGATGCCGGAAAGTAAAACTAATACTACAAAAACCGTTAAAAGGATTCTTTTCATTATTATCACTCTAGATGAATACAAAAAAGGGGATTACCCAATGAGTCTATTTAACGAATTCATCCTTTATTGTGATGTAATTCTTATTTCTGAAGTTTTAGCTTGGGAAAAAATTAGTACGGGGAAAAACCGCATTTGGCCTTGCGGGAAATTCGGGGACAATTTATCGGGACAGTTGATTTAATTGCTGAAGCCTTTATGACTCTGATCCTTGAGTTCTAGAAATGCTACAATCTTTTCAAGGACTACCCTCTAGCCAGATTAGGGTCCTGAAAGAAGTTAAAATACCGAATTTGGTGGGGTAGGGATTCGTGTTCAAGGCGTATCAAGGGTCGTATTTTGGCTTTAACCATTGACAAAACAGAACGGCATATAACGCCACAAATATGCAAGCCTGGCAGTTTAAGCTTTGCAAGATGCCCTACCATGTAGATCCATTTTCGCGCTCCCAATAATTGCTAAAACAAGAGAATTCCATGCTGGCTCTCATTTCTCCCGCTAAAAATCTTGACTACGTATCGCCGCTGGTCACCTCCCGCAATTCCACGCCGGAGTTTCTCGACGATGCGGAAGAACTTATCAAGCAATTAAAGCCGTTGTCACCCAAAAAAATCGGCAACCTGATGAACCTCAGCGACCGGCTTTCGACGCTTAATTCTAAACGTTACCACGCTTGGCAACGCCCCTTCACACCAGAGAACGCCAAACCGGCAATCCTAACGTTTAACGGTGATGTTTATGCGGGGCTGGATGCGAAATCGTTAAGTGATGAGGACTTTAGCTACGCACAAAAGAATCTGCGGATTCTCTCAGGTCTCTATGGGCTTCTTAGACCTTTGGACCTGATGCAAGCCTATCGGTTGGAAATGGGTACAATGTTTGCCAATCCCCGGGGCAAAAACCTGTATGCGTTCTGGGGTAATAAAATCACCGAGAAGATAAACGAAGTACTCAGCAAACAAGATTCCCGGATTCTAGTCAATCTAGCCTCGACCGAGTATTTTAAATCGGTCCACCCCAAACTTATACAAGGTAAAATCGTTAGCCCACAGTTCAAGGATGAAAAAAATGGTCGATACAAAATCATCAGCTTTTTTGCGAAAAAAGCCCGCGGTATGATGGCCGCTTACCTGATCAAAAATCGTATCCGCTCAATAGCTGATCTGAACGGTTTTCAAACTGCCGGGTACTACTACAGCGAAAAGGATTCCTCCGATACCAAACCGGTATTCCTACGCGACGAAGTGACTCGGGCAAATCTCTGAGTGGTTCTTAGCCCAAGTCTCCGCTTTCCTTAGAAAAGAGCGCCGCCCTCAGTAATATCCTTTCAGACGTCAGCCTTAACTGTCAGATAGCTATACAGCGCTACTGCATTGTGTATTCGGGTTTCGAAGCTCATAAATTAGATCATTGAATTACCGGAATAAATTTCAATTAGCATGATTTTTGCTTAATCCTCGTAATCCTAAATTTCAAGAGAATGCGATGATTGACGCAAAAAAGTATTTAATTATGATCGCGGCATTTTGTTGTACACCGGCATTAACATGGGCAATGCCGATGCCAGGGGACATCGTGATCAATGAAATCATGCAAAACCCATCCGTCGTATTCGATAGTCAGGGAGAATGGTTTGAAATATTCAACACCACGAATTCGGCCATTGACATTAACGGGTGGACAATTCAAGACGAGGATTTAGATTCCCATGAGATAAATAATGGCGGCTCGCTCATTATTTACGCATTGGGTTATCTTGTTTTGGGTAGGAATGCCGATTTTGCTACTAATGGCGGCGTTGTCGTGGACTACCAGTACAGCGGTATTATCCTTGCCAATGGGGAGGATGAACTTACGCTTCTCGATGGACTATTGGCGATCGATCATGTGGCTTGGGATGATGGAAATACCTTTCCCGATCCGACTGGCGCCTCGATGGAATTGATAAATCCATTATTGGACAACTCCCTGGGCGTAAATTGGGTTGAGGCGCCAGCACAATTTGGTATAGGTGATTCATCTACACCCGGCGCCATAAATTCCGTTTACGCAGCCACCCCGGTTCCCGAACCCACCAATATTTTATTACTTGGATTAGGATTGGTTGGTTGGGGTCTCAAAAGGAATTCCCAAACAGCCTCCTAGGTAAACATCCCTTTAAACGTAAAGAAGAAAAATATTGCCAATACACCACCAACGGGCAATGTGATTAACCATGACATAAAAATCGTACGGACAATTCCGAGATCGATGGCTGAGACGCCACGGGCCATTCCAACGCCCAAAATGGCGCCGACCAGGGTATGGGTCGTGGAAATAGGAAGCCCCGTACCCGAAGCAATAACGACGGTCGTAGCCGCGGCCAACTCGCAACAAAACCCGCGGCTGGGTGTTAGATAGGTGATACCGTGCCCAACAGTTTCGATGACCCGGCGTCCATACATTAGAAGACCTAATACTATCCCGCCGCCGCCAACCAGCAATATCCAATAGGGAAGCATCGCTTCGTTGCCGAATTGACCGTTGTTCTGGACGATACTGACTACGGCGGCTAATGGACCGATAGCATTGGCTACATCGTTCGAACCATGGGCAAATGCCATGGTGCATGCGGTAATAATCATGAGTGTACTGAAAATCTTTTCCACATTGGTATAGTGAAAATCCCTATCCGCCGTCGGATCGAATTTTACGGATCTTACCAGCAGGGTTCCAATACCCATAAGAAGAATTCCACATAGGAATGATATACCGTAGGTTGCACCGAGACTCAGATCTAACTGGGTATGTTTCAAGCCCTTAAGAAAGGTGACGAGGCTGATAACGAAGCCAACCAAGAAAACATAGAAAGGAACGTAACGCTTGGCGCTAACAATCGGATCTTTGGTATCGAGAATAATGAATTGAACGCTTCGAAACAGAGCATAGGAAATGACACCCGCTAGAAGGGGGGATACAATCCAACTCATGACAATATATCCGACCTTGTCCCAATGGACAGCATCCAAACCAATCCCGACGATCGCAAAACCGACAATCGAACCCACTATAGAATGGGTCGTCGAAACTGGCCAACCCGCTCTAGACGCGATAAACAGCCAGATTCCCGCAGCCAGCAACGAAGCGAGCATGCCGAAAATCAATAACTCCGGTTTATCCACGATAGAGCTAACGTCGACGATTCCCTTTCTTATCGTCGACGTCACCTGCCCCCCTGCCAGTATGGCACCAGCAAATTCGAAAATCGCGGCAATAATAACCGCCTGTTTGATGGTGATAGCCTTGGAGCCGACCGACGTCGCCATGGCATTAGCGACATCATTTGCGCCGATACCCCATGCCATAAAGAGCCCAAAAACAATCGCTAAAATTAAATATGTTGTACCGAAGTCCATGTCCACACCTATTTTGCGAGTGTTAGTTGAAGCCGTCGACCAACCCGTTCAGCATCATCGGCAAGATCGCCGACCCACTCAAATACTTTATACATAAACATGACATCGACGGGCGGAAGATCTTGCTCGTTGCGGAAAAGAATCGTGCGTAGATTAACCTGCATTTCATCGGTGTCGCTTTCGATACTATCCAGTTCTTCCAACAGCTTTTCAACGCGGGCGACTTCGCGTCCTCGAAATCCCATTTCAACGAGTTCATCGAGTTCGTTAATACAGGTTTGCGTATGATGTACCGCTTCCACGCAACGGTTAACAAATTCCTTCAACGTTGCGTGGATATTATTCGGAAACCTCATTCGTCTACCTACAATAAGCCCGGCGATGTCTTTTGCTTTATTTGCGATTTTATCCTGGACCCGAATCAGCTCTAAAAGATCACGTCTGGGAATTGGCAACAACAAGTTTTTGGGAAGATTCATGCGAAGTGCTTTTTTTAATTTATCGGCTTCCTGTTCCTTACCGGCAATGAGGCCATAAGCTTTTGCGATCACCACCTGATCACCGTCGACGACACCGTCGAATAGTGGGATCAATTCACTTACGCACTCTGAAACCTTCTGCATATGCTGTTGCAAAGTAAGGTTAGGCGAACCCCTGAATACTTTGCTTAAATAACTAGTTTTAATCATAAGACGACCCTTTATAAATTCATGAATCCTAATGTTGAAAAATGGATGGATTATACTGAAGATTGGTGATTTCTCAATAAATCGATGTATATGCTATATCGTCATACGAATCTATTTTTGTTCTGAAAATCAGGGATTCAACATTTAATGCCAATCTACGGAGATATTCGATGAAAATTACCAGCATTCTGGCTTCCATAGCGCTGGCGATTGCTCTTGTCGTCCCCGAAGATTCTAGAGCAGCTTCTAACATTGACAAGAATCTTTCCGGCTACGCTAAAACATCCGGCGTTTCCGGTAATCTTTCCAGTGTAGGTTCGGATACGCTGGGAAATCTGATGACGTTCTGGGCCGAGGAGTTCAAGCGTCTCTATCCAAACGTTAACATTCAAATACAGACGTCGGGTTCCTCGACCGCACCATTGGCGCTTACCGAAGGTACTTCCAACATGGGACCTATTAGTCGTAAGATGAAGAGCGAGGAAATTGAGGCGTTCCATGAACGCCACGGTTATAAACCCACTGCAATACCGGTAGCAATTGACGCTTTGGCTGTATATGTCCATAAAGATAACCTCATCAATGGAATGAGTATACCTGAAGTTGACGCGGTCTTTTCATCGACGCGCAAGTGTCGCCACAAAGAAAATATTGATACTTGGGGTCAGCTTGGTATGGGTAGCGAGTGGGCTCGCCGCTCTATTCAAATCTATGGACGTAATTCCGTTTCGGGTACCTATGGCTACTTCAAGAAAAAAGCACTTTGCAAGGGTGATTTCAAAAATAATGTCCATGAGCAGCCGGGTTCCGCCTCCGTAGTTCAGTCTGTTTCGGTTTCTATCAATGGTATAGGCTATTCCGGAATCGGATATAAAACATCCGGTGTTAGGGCGGTTCCTCTGACAAAGAAGCACGGGGGCAAGTACGTTGAGGCAACGCCCGAAAACGCGGTAGCTGGCACGTATCCCCTCGCTCGTTTCCTCTATGTGTATGTGAATAAGCATCCGAACAAACCTTTACCTCGTTTGGAACACGAATTCATCAAATTGGTGCTCTCCAAGACAGGGCAGCAAGTCGTGGTCAAGGATGGTTATATTCCGCTTCCAGCCAGGGTAGTTGAGAAGGTATTGGCGCAAATCCGATAGTCACTTAAACAGTTGAGATATGGCTTATCTGTTCATTCTACTTTGTCAGATTATTCCAGTGCCATTTGAGTATATCTGGCATGGGATTCCATAGTCTCGGCGGCGCTTGTCGATAATGGCCGCTAAGTCTCCAAAACGGGCGGATTGTTTAAACAAGACACTCAAATTCTTTTGGGCTAAAACAACGCCTGATCGCTATCCCGATTCGTTATTTCGAATTGTGCTGCGTTTAAACGGTGCGGGAATAGGGAGGCTTTCCGTTGAAGTTTTGATGGATTAAAATGAAAACCTTCCCTGGTTTTCATCTCAGAAACTAGCTTACGCTCCAAAATACGCTTTGAGATCATTCATAATACTATCCTTGTTAAATTCGGCGCCCATTTTCAGCATCGCATCCGCGAACCGACTGACGATCTCGGTAATGGCCTCGGTGGTGAGCTGGTTGAGAATACCGATGCGGACCTGAACCGGCTCGGAAAGCGTCGGCCAGATTCCGAAACCCTCGCCGCGACAACCTCCAACCAGGTCTTTCTCTGAACCGGCCAATTTGCCCGGCAGGTTGAGTACAACCAAGCTGGTCATGTTTGAGGTGACTTCGCAACCCATAGCTTCAACCGCCTGGCGAAGCGCTTTTTCATGATAGGTGTAATCGATTGCTTTTTGCGCGCGACCATGGGTCAATAGAATACGCAATGCTTCATGGAATGCGGCAATTGCATAACCTGAATGTGTCCGGTGGTAGCCTCCGGCGGGAGCGTCTTTACCGTCAACAATACCCCAATGACGAGCTTCCAAAATCGGATGATGGACGTAGGTGTAACAGCCACGCTGTTTAATAACCTCAATCGCTTTGTCGGTAAAGCTGACCGGCGCGTAGGTTAATGGCAGGCTAAGTACGCCTTTTTGCGGGCAAGAAGCCCAAGCAGCTACTGCTGGGTATTCATCAATATTAAAATCGGCGACACCGAGGCTGGATACGATGTCACAAATACCCATAACCCCGTGTTTCGCGCAAGCGTCATTGAAGCCTTGCAGATCGTTGACGCGGCCGCTACCGGTTTCCCAATGCGCCATAAATGCCCACATCGGTTTGTGTTGGGCCAATGCAGCATCGACGATATCACCGGTGACCGATTGACCATGGGGTACATCGACGATAGTAACGCTTGCCGGTTGCGGATTCAGAGAATCAGCGGCCAGTTCTTCGCGGGTTGACGCTTTCATCCGAATGGTAAGGCCATCAATCCCGCTGAAGGTGCCGTTGACAAATGCAACCACTTTATCGCCAGGGAGAATTGGGCTGAATACGCAGTCAAGACCACTGAAGCCGGTACCGCCAACCCCGTAGGTATAAGTGTTTGTTGTGCCGAGAGCGGTGCGAAGCATTTCTTTAGCTTCTACCATACCTCTTAAAACATCCTTCTGCATATGATCCGCGACACCAGTCTTGCAGAATCGTTCGAGAACTCTTGGGTCTGTGTTTCCAGGGCCAGGGCCCGCAGCTAGTGTATTGGGAATTTCCAACGCCGAATATATGGTCATTTAAACCTCCTTAGTCTTTGATTTTTTAACAATGAGGGAATGGTGAGGGAGGAAGCGGATTCAACGTACTTCAAAACTACCAAAAGTCCATTCCATAAAAATAAACTGGAGAATTCTATCAATAAATCGCTTAAATAGGTAATTCTTTTTTTAGCCCGCATTTCTCACAACTTTCGTAGCGAGGCGCTGCAAGGGTGCGTGATGACAAGGCGCGCGAAGGTTTGGACGCGGAAGCGTACTTGCAGTACGTTGAACACCCAAACCGAGTGCAACGCCGCCAAGACGCGGCATTGCGGTTTCGTAGTAGAAAGCTTGTGAGAAATACGGGTTAGAGCCTGTTGATGAATCCGGTCGAATGATATGATCGTAAAAATTGAAACCTCGGACGCTTTGAAAATGCTCAACGAAAAAGAAGCTATAGGATTTATCGGTATTGGCCTGATGGGCAAACCGATGACTGTGCGCTTGCTCCAAGCGGGATATAAAGTCACGGTCTGGAATCGAACTCTAGAGAAAACCGACCGGTTTAAGCGACGAGAGCTTTGGGTGGTTCGACGAATTCGCCTGAAAACATGCTTTGATAGTATCCCAACCAGTATCCGTTACCAGTTTCAATTTACGGTTCAAAAGCCTGACATATAGGGGACTCGGTGGCTAGCCTCCTATGATGAGACTTGAGCTGTTTCCAACTCTTACCCATTGGGTAACAATGACTAATTTCATGGCTTCCTTTCCAATCCCAAAGTCCTGGATTTAACTTGACACAACATTTGCCTTGTTAGCCCTTCCGAACCACTGAACTGCGCAGAAGATCAGTACACAGATTGTTAAGGCTTTCACCAGACTTTGCAGCCTTAATCGCAAGTGCTTTATGGAGATCTTTACCTACACGGATAACAAATTTTCCTGAAAAGGATTTGCTCGCAAAGAATTCTGGCAAAGGGAGTTCTTCCTTCTGATGAATATCTACCCATTCATCAACAATGCCGCAAAGCTGCTTATAGACCTTGGTTTCATCTTTGCCATGACAACAAGGGCCGATAAAACCAGGAGAAGACCCAACGTAACATTGGTCTTCTTCTGACCATTCAGCTAGCTTTATATATTGGTCCGCAACTTTCATTTTTTAGCCTCTGTAATTTTTGACATCACTTCCTTCTCTTGATATTTGAGAGCATCACTACTGAGCTTCCCTGAAATAGTGACTTTTGCCCCGGAAGGATGGAGAAAGTTTCGGTGGCTGCCTTTTCCTCCTCTTTTGGAAAAACCAGCTTTTTCTGGCATTGAGATTAATTCACGAATCTTCTTCGGCATACATTGATGATACTACTCTAGTACTATACGTAAAGTATGCCGGCTAACGGTTAGCTAACCTGGGTAAAACCCTTCCAGAGAATGGAATATGGCACTGAAGCTGAACTACACAAAAACCCGTGAAGATACAGAGGGTTTTGCTTCAGGTTGAACCGATCGTTATGTGCTTGTACGCTGATTTGCTGGCGCCGGCGCCCCACGTAAGAGCCCTTCCGTACTAAGGTCTTCGTCAATGTCAGGCCAGTGTATCCCATAGCCAGCTCCACACACTTCCCAATTGTTGCGTTGCTCTAGGGTCGCGTTCATCAAACGTGGATACCACAGTATAGGAACTGAAATGGTCCGACCGTCCGCAAGATCAACCGACAGTATTTCCTCAGTAAAGTGTACGTCTCGTACCCGTTCATCGGCACTAAGCGCCAAAATACCCATGCCAAGCCTCCAGTAATTAGTCTTGATTCTCGTTCACGAGCTTCGATAATCTGTTTAATTCGATAGGGGAATAGCCGAAATTCCGTGCTAATGCAGGTTTTTCCAGCCAAAACTTTGCTGATAAGTTATCTCGATCTATATGGATGTGCGGTGGTTCATTCGGTTCATGGCTGTAGAAGTGAAAACGATATGGACCGACTGTCAATACTGTGGGCATCGGTTATTTCCATAGATTTGGCACTGATCTTAGCTCAATTGAGGTTCGTTTGCAGATAACGACCAAGCTCACGGGATTTTGTGAAGCGTAGCGTAACAAAATTCCGGTGCAGCGCCTTGTTATGGGTGTTGCTATTTAATGACATATTTTTAATCTTCGGGTAATGCTTCAAATTCTTTTTTCTTATTTTCAAACCAACCCTTCATTGCTTCAGGATTTTGCATAAGCTCTTGCATCTTATTCATTGCCTTAAGATGCGTTTCATCATTGTTTTTAAACATTTCCATACCATGTTGTTTGCTCATTTCTGCTATTTCATCAAAAGAATTAGCATGGAATTCTTTTTCGCATGCGCCTCCGAGTTGATTGCAATTCATTGTTTTCATTTTTTATCTCCTTTTGAATTTAAGACACAAAACGCCACGTATAGCTTGGCCCAAAAAGTGACCAGAATACTCGGCAGAAATTACTAAACTTTAGGTCACAAAAATCCTTTGAAAAAATAACAAAACGCCAGCGCTTTTTAGGCTCAAGTTGATACGCTCGTTAGATTTTTTCACTTACCCTCCACGGGAAATCAAACACTGCTTCCCAATCATACTGATATGTCGGCATAAGCGTATCCATACAAGAGGCGTGAAATAGCAGATGATATTTCACATAGAGCTCATCTAACTTTGTGATGACATCATAAACCTCATGAAATTTTGGCAATACCTTCGGGCCCCTTTTATCTCGATGAGCAATCCTCTTATCCGCAAAGCCTTCGCAGACCTTGGATAAATTCTTTAGCTCTACGATGTCTTGTTTTATTAGGGTTTCCGATACATGTTCCGCACAAGACTTTTCACAAAACCTATCAAAATCGCTATCTGCCAAATCTTCTACTACAGAGCCAACATAAAGCCCCTTATAATATTTACGCGTAATTCGGCCCGGATCTTCCGCCACTTCTTTTAATAGACGAAGAAACGACACACTTTGATCGCTTACTTTAACCTGACGACGGATGCCAATTACAACATGGGAAATATATGTATCCCCTAGATATTGATAGAAGGCGCTGGGTTTCTGTATATCTTCGTTGTTTCTTATTAATACCTGGACAGACCAAAAAATATCTTTTGCAATCAAAAGCTGTTGTATCTCATCGTGACTAATTTCTAGCCACCGAATCCATTTTCTAATTCTTGTGTCCATCTCATCCTATTAAATCTAACGGTTAGCTAACCTGAGCAAAACACCCCAGAGATTTGAGCGAAGTCACTGAAGGTGGAATACACAAAAAACCTCGAAGAAACAGAGGGTTTTGCTTCAGATTGAGCGTCTTGTGTGTGCCCGGCATGGGCATGATTTTATGGGGTGCAAGTCCCCTGTACATTATCCAGAAAGGAGTTATATTTGACAACTTTAAAAGTACTAGCCGAGGGCAAGGTGCGGAAGGGCGACCGACCCGCTGAAAGAAGCCTAAGTGCAAACCTGCTGTTACGTTCCACGTTATGTGAGGGAATTCGTTTCGACCTATTCAAGAGGAAACAGGGGTTTTTGAGTGCTTCGTGACCTTTCTTCCTCATGGTCGCCCTATATGTCAGGCTAGTTGTCGCTTGTGAGGCGGGTCGAGTGACTTTCCGCTACCCAAATAGCAAGACAAAGCAGATTGAGCTTAAGACCGTTTCCGGCCCGCAATTTTTGTGGTTGATCCTCCAGCATGTCCTACCCAAAAGGTTTAGACGGGCTAGGAATTTCGGTTTTCTGCACCCCAATAGTAAACACTCGATACAGTTGCTTCAGTATTTACTCAAACTGGATCTAGGCCGAGCATTGGCATGGCTTAGAAAACGACCCACACTGACCTGTCGGTGTTGCGGTGGTCCGATGAAGATTATCAAAACACGGGTTCCTCCGCTGTTCCCATGGAAGGTGGCGGTACCGACATGATCATACGCTCGAGCCATTGATCATGTAAACGCATCACCCCTGCGGATGGATTTAAATTCAGTGTATAGCGCTGAGGAACCCGCTTGTCTAAAAAAGGGGTAAAATAGGCGGAACTGGCCTCACTAGAAGGCATTCTTGCCACGCGTTGCTGCAATAGCAACCGTATTCGCTGAATTTTGAGGTTTGCGGGTCACCGTAAGCCTTGAGAGGCAGCGACACTCAAAAACATATTTTCATAGAGAAACTGGATCATAACCGACGGGCTTGTCCAACAAACGGTTAGATTTATTTACCGTTTGCATGTTGACTCAGTAAACTTAATTTTTTAGATTCCAAGCTCGTTTTCCAATCTAATTATTGAAGAATTTCTCCAATGAAGAGATTTTTTAACTAACTCTTTATAGTCACGAAGTGCAAGCTTCTTACTGCTTACGGTCTTCTTTTCATAAGACCGGCCTTTTTCAGTGCCTTTATGGAGCAATGAAATTGCAATCTGAACATTGGCAAGATCTTCATAAGCACCACCTCTCCAACCTTCCTCAATTTCTGACTGTTCATATAATGCAACTGCTTTTTCAAAATATTTTTCTGCCAACGCTGAATCCTCGGTTTCAGTACTATATTTAACTGGTAACGTATAGGCCAAATTACCTAACTCCCAATATGTTGAACCTCTTACAGCATCTTTTTTTTCTGCTTTAAAAAGTTTTTCGCTAGCTAATTTTAATACTTGAGCAATCCATCTTTTTTTATTTTTGTCATCAATAGTCTTATCTTCCCAGAATACCTTTGCCAGATTTCTATAAACATAACCAAAATCATGAGACTGGCGCCAATCAAAATTGGCAATAATTTTGTTTACTCTATCTCCCTCTGCTTGCTGTACGATTTCTATTTTTTCATCTACTTTTAAATTTACTTTTGACTCTACAGTTATTCCAATATAGAAAATAACTGCAGCACCGAAAGCAGAAATCACACCCGCAAGAAATATTAAAATCTTTGCCGATAATTGATTGACTATTTGATGTTTAAATCTTTCTTCATATTCTGAACGACTGCCATACGCCCATGAATTATTATACTCACGTTCTATCGTTGCGATCTTTGATTCTGCTTTCGAAAGTCTATCTTCAATCTCAGTCATTTCCTTTAATCTCCTTGCTGAATCTAACGTCCGGCTCACCGGACCATTTTTTGTTGGTGTAGCGTAGCGGAAGCAACTAGAAATGGTTCCGCGTGCAGCCGCTTGTTATCTGTTTTTCCCCGATTCTTTAGCCAAAGCAAATATACCTAGCATTGAACTTGATAAGACCTTTCTCTCATGCGCCTCTTCAAATTTATCTGCTGCATATTTTCCACCAGATGCCATTGCAAAAGGTAACGCCGCACCTAGAAATGGGGCTAGAGCTGGAACCATACTCACTGCCAAGCCTCCACCTGCAATTAAAGCTGTTTTCATATGCTTTGCTTTATATTTGCCATTCAATTTTTCAACTTCTTTTTGGTGCGAGGATACTAATGCTTCCACATGTGAGCATACTTCTGCAGCCGCATAGCCTAGGTCATCAATCTTCGCACTGGGAAGGCTAGCGATAAATTCTCTCAACTGATTTCTAAAATTGACGTTTTCGTCAGTTTTTCTAAGCTCAACTAACTGCTCATCGTTAATGTTTGCTAAATAATCAAGACGCTTATTTGTTAACGCTGATATGGCTGTTTGAAGATGATTGTCTGCTTTAGTAAATTCAGCAACTCTCGAATTATTCATTTGGCTTAATAGAGAAAAATAATGTGCCTGAGCTGAAACGCACAACAATGGATTACTATTCAGTTCATTTGAGTTTTCGAACATATGATATTGAGGTTGAATACGCTCCATAATTCCATTTAGAACGATCCTTCCCTTGGGGGCATGTGAAAGCACTTCATTAAATTCAGGAGTTCTCCACTGTTTAGCTTCTTCTACATAGTTGTTAAAAGCATCATTTAGAGATTCGCCAAATTCACCGCCGGGGGATATAAATAGGCCTTTTCCCCCAACACCTGAAAGAAAGTGCTCCTCATCACTGTCTACATACTCAAATACGTCATCAATACTTATGATTTCTCTGTTGAGATAATAAGAGAAGAAATCTGCTATCAACTGATTTGTGTCGTCCTTAGTTTGTTGGTCATTTTCTTCGAGCGACTTTTCCCAACTAGGAAAAACTACGAACGGAGGAATATCAAATTCCTGAGAAAGAAGACCTTTAAGGTGAAGTATGAAATATACGGCTTGAATTAAATTTACAAATCTAAATTTCTCATGCTCTCTTTCCGCTTCCAACCAAGGCATCACAGGATCAGGGATTAAGACAATATCAGAGACAAGAATTATTCTTTTAACAGCGTTAAGCTGCGTTTCAAGGAACCTACTACTACCTCCAAGATTTATCTTGCAACACTTGATGTTTTTGGCCGACTTAAAGCACTCCATACTTTCTTGGCTGTATAATTTTCCAAGATTATTCGACAGCGTTTCGAATGATTTCATACTAGCAGATAAACGCACAGGGTCATTTCTAAACGACTCGCCTAATTTCCTGATGGCAAAAGAGAATTCTGATGGTATACAAAAATTATTATAAGAACATCCTGTGGCTTCGGAGAAAAAATCTTCCAGAACCTCAATGTATGTTCTCTGATAAATCAATAGTGTATGCAAATCAGATTCTTGCATGAAACTTTCCTTTTGACAGATAACATCTAAGCATTTATACGTCGCGCGTGAGCAAAACTCAAGGTTTTCGCGAATCATTACCGCGTGACGTAATCACGGTAGGACGGCCAGTTACCCGACCGCCCCGTACAGATCCCCGCATGCGGAACTACCGCACGGGGCTCCTCAAAGTTACTCGCTTCGCACATCGGGCGACACCGTTATTCAGTTGCTCAAAAGCTGTGGCATATGTGTGGTTTCCGGAGTTTGAAAATTTTGATCAGCTCGGTAAATCCTTTCCAGTTATAGCTCCGACGCTGACTCCGACGGTTTAATGCTCGGAAAAGAATGCGAGTCACATGATAATAGAAATCATACATACTGTCATAGTTCATACTGTCATAGTTCCCTCGTATACCGTAGTAGTTGTAATATCCGCGCAGCTTTGAATTCAGCTTCGCAAAAAAAAGAAAAAAGGGGTCAAGTCTTTACATTATTTAATACCTATGCTACTTTTCGGACATGGCTCGTCCGTTACGCATAAATTACCCTGGCGCCTGGCACCACGTGATGAACCGAGGTGGTGGGTATCGGACCATTTTCAACGATGACCGACAACGTGGTTTGTTTCTAGAACTGCTTGCGGATCTGAACCGGATGTTTCGATTGGAGATTCATGCCTATTGTCTCATGGATAACCATTACCATCTTTTGGTCCATACCCCGGCAGGAAACCTCCAACACGGGATGCGGCATTCAAATCAAAGTGGACGCTACCCTTTTTTATTAATATTTAACTCTAAACAGATATAACATGCTTGCGTATTTTACGTTAAAGGGTAGTGTCCCCTTTATCTGTCCTTCAGATACTTCAAAAGTCCGAGTGAACGTAGTGAACAAACGCAAACGGTGTCAGGCTTTGATATCGGATTGCCTAACAAACCTCCGCCATCAGTCCTATCTTACAGAGCGACGGCCAAGGGCTCCCTGTTACCAAAGCGTGTTTAAAGCGGGGAGCCACTACTGAAAGTAATAGCCGCGCTAGTCGATGGGAAAACTTTCAAAAATGATCGCGGCGGAAACGCGAAGCACTGGGACAGTGCGGAGTCTACAATTAGTTGAGTAGAGAACCTTGCAAACGAGAACCGAGACAGCTCTATTACTACACCCCTTTCCTCCATTAAGGTTAATTTTTTTGAACGCTATGGAATCAAGACCTTGTGCCCTGCTATCCACAATAAAATCACGGATTCAGGTAATATTCAACGGGCGGCGTTGCCTGCACAAACGAAACTCGATCTCCAACATTTAGCGATCCGCTCTGAACGATTGAGGCTGTAAGACCGCCGTGGCCACGCATGGCATTATAACCTCCCGAGCCCAATACTTTTTCCATACGCGAACAGGGATGGCATAAGCCCGTAACTTTGAGTATTACATCGCCAATTTGAATCTGTTGTTTTTTCAAAGCAAGCAGATTGATGCCCCTAACGACAAGGTTCCGCCTCAACATTTCGGGGGAAACCGTATGGTTGGTGAACGATGAAATCGCCGCCAAATGTTCGTGTTGGATCAGGGTCACTTGCCGATTTCGACTTCTTCCCGCGTAGCGATCACCATCCAGACCCGAGAGCGGGTCGGCTAATACCCGAGGCACGCTAAGCATTTCCGTTTGGCGTTGTGGACGCAAACCGATCCAAAGAAGCTCCCCTGATCTTGGGAAATTGACTGTCAATTCACTAATCATTTTCCTTAATAGCTGACTTGGACCGATATCCCGCAATCTTGAATTCTGCAAGTCAAAGCTTCAAGTGATTCACGAGGAAGCGCTGACAGCCGTGATGCTTCAGGTTGCATCGATGGCCGCGCAAGGCCATAGAGTAATACGCCTTTCAACGGAACTTGACTGTCAACCAAGCCTTTTAGAAACGCGATGTATTCGTTTTGCTCATTTTCAGACGCGGGCGAGCCATCCAGTGCAAACGCAACGGTTTGTAACCATGTTGGACAAAGTCGGGTGGCAATTTCTAAATTTCGCTTGGCTTTGACAATATCGTAGGCGGCATTGTTAACTTGTTTCAACCCTTTATCCGTGGCGCTATCCAATTTAAACCACACCTCACCGTTTAGGTTTGAAATCTTCTCTAAGGCCCTTTGGATATGCTTTTTGTGAATCATGCTGCCATTGGTAATCAGTACAACCTTGATCCTTTCATCGAGCCGATAATCCCTGACGACCCTGGTCAGACGGTCGATGACACTTTCAAATTCGCGGGCGGTTGTCGGCTCTCCGTTTCCAGAGAGAGCGATATCACGGATCCGCCGGTTTTCAGGCTTAACGTCAAAACGATCATAAAAATCACCCTCAAGCACATCCCGCAGAAATTCTCGCAGTTCGGATTCCAACTGGTCTAAATCGATTTTCGGTGCACTACCGCGTATTAGATCGGGAACCTGGCAGTAGATACATCGCCAATTACAGGCATTATTCGGATTGAGGTTGATGCCAATGGAAAGACCGCCCGCCCGTCGTGAAAGCACCGGATAGACATATGTTAACCCCGCGATATCGCGACTGTGGTCCGTGGTTGAGAGTTTTTTGGTGATTGTCATCGTTGACGCACCCATAACGCAAAATAGATCATCCCATTCAGCACCAAAAGCGCACCACCCAAAATCATCTGATGTCCTTGTGTAAGTCCTTCGGGATATATTATTGGTAATAAATAATGGGCGATGAAACCACCTTCGTAACTCAGGTCGCCACCCGATTGCCTTAACCAGTTTTCCAGCGGGGTGAGCGGGCAAATCCAACCCCAATAGCCGATGGATACGCCCCAACATAAGGCAGGCAAGTGGAACCAGATTACCCACTTCCATTTAAGGACGAAACAAGCGCCCAAAATAACGAAGAGGATAAAGAAAAAATGGATAACTACTACACTATCGGCAAGGAGTCGGTAGGCCATTAGGGATTAAAGGATGTAAGCGATCCCGTTGGACATGACGATGCCGTATTCCAATAACAATCCCCGAATCGGGCTTGCTTGCGCGGTTCGCCAAACAGTCCATTGGTTATGCTTCCGATGCACACGTCGGATATGTTGCTGCTTAATGGTCTTGACGGGACGCAGAATAAAAAAACCGTTTGTCCCATAGGATTACTATCGATTGAGCCTTCCTTTTTTCTGGAACCGGCAATATTTGCAATCAATATATTTCACGGGAACAAGACGATGACCGAGCATATCGACCGCAACTTGTGCCTGTTCAAGGATGACATAGCCAAGCAGCGGCTGGTACTCTCCATCGTCTCCAGGTTCCATATCCATGAACATCACTTCATTAAATATTTTTCTGAACCCTTCTATACGAACACCAACAGGTCCACAAGCTTCACCAACAACGACCTCATTGTTCGCCAATAAAAATTCGACATTCTCTTTATTGGAGAACTTACCGAGCCTATTTTTCCACGAGGACGGTAATACTAACGCGCCTGCGCCAGTGTCTACAAAAGCACTGAAAGTTATGGACTTTTCAGGCTCTATAGGATTAGTTAATTCAACTTGAGCCACGATACGTCCCATTGTAGAAATCCTCTAACAGCCGATATTGGCGATATTGTAATGCTAAATTTCTCCGACCTGTTACCGTTTTTTCGAATTCCGGTGGCGGTATGTACGACGACTTCTATTCTCGGGTGCTGGCAACCTAGCTATCCTTCTCCATTCCGACGGCACGTCGGCGGCTCAAAGCATGGAAAGCCTACACGAGCTACAATCACAACGGTCGCTATTACACGTTGCCAGAGATAGCCCTGTTTGACGCCGATGGGCTTTGGCAGTATCGGCGTGTCTTCTTCTCGAAGCACGGTAATCTGAAGCAGGCCGTTGTCCATCTGGTCATCCATTCGGTGCAAGGGTTGAGGGGTTCCGAATTAGGCGAACGACTCGGGCTACAACCGCGTTCTTTTCTTTCGCACTTTCGCAACCATCCCGCGCTTTGCCGAGAGGAAATCAGGGGACGGTGGATTTGGTTTGCCGCCGACCCAAAAATCCGCAACAAGCAAAGACATGCCCGATTGGCCCAGGTTGTTACCTATGTGCCCCGGATACCGTCCGATATGGAGGAGGTCATGATACTGGTTGACCTGATTCGTCATCCGATAGGTTTTTGGCGTGATTGCACCTCTACCATTTAAAACTTTTGAAAGCGTTTTACGACTGACATTTAAATGTTCAGAAACGTCAGTAATGGTGAGATCTAAAGGATTGACTACCAGCTCTTGTAGAATTTCGCCCGGATGTGCGGGGTTATGCATTTTACGCTACAGATAATTTTGAAACTCGTAATTCATCCCTGTGTTGCTCAGCATGTCATAAATCATATTGAGCCTGTTGATTTATCCAACTTTCCGAAGACGTATTAAAAGCTATTGATAAACGGGCGTAACCCGCCTTGCGCGTCCTAACTCATTGATTGTTAGCTCCACGACAAAAATTGACCGTTTTGAGTACGTAAGTGTTTGATTATTTCTTCTCAAACGATAGGCTAAGTCATTGATTTATTGCGAGCGCGGAACGCGGGTTACGCCCTTGATAAACGAACTGCCATTTCAGGACTGGTACCCGCTTTTTCATTAACAATACTCGATAAAGTTTTACGGCTAACACCTAAAGCTTTTGCTGTTTCCGTTACAGTTAAATCCAATGGCTCTATACAAAGCTTTTTAATAATTGCTCCAGGATGAGGAGGATTGTGCATTAACATATAAATTCCTCAATGATAATCTTCATAATTGACAATTTCCGCATCTTCATCTTTCATGCGAAATGTTACACGCCAATTGCCACTTACTTTTACTGACCAAATATCACTTCTATCCCCTATAAGCTGATGTAGCGATAAACCGGGTAAGTTCATATCTTGTGGCTGTGTTGACGCATTCAATCGACCCTATATTAATTGAAGTCGTTTGACATGGTTCGATTGGGTTCCTGTTTTAAAAAAACGGTCTAATCCTTTGTGTTTGAAACTTACAGTCATACACCAAAAGTAACCTGTTACGTTACGGGTTACAACTCACGGCGACGCGTAGCGGGTCGCCCGGTCGCCCTCCACAATAGACAATAGTTCCTGCAGCAATGGGTTCGATAGGTTTGGTGGTAGGTAATCAATGCATTATCGAGATAATAACAATACCTATAGAGTCTGACCCCGTGGTTCTGACAAGTATTGTTAAGAACGCATCTTGACCCCTTTCCAAGAGGGCAAAGTAATTCAAGGACTTAGGGCTTAACTTAATGACATTGGGTAGCGTCCCCTTTTTCGCATAAACATCCCGATATTCCGACAGCGTCTCCAGATAATACTCATAGTCGCGGTTTGCGGCAAAAACCACTTGTCGGTTATGACCCCTTTGCACAATATGATGAGGATAATTTGGCAGTACCACGCGGCCGACTCTTGGCATTTGTTTGCAATCCTGTCACGAATATTAAAGATACTAGAATTGTAGCTTAAAAATAAATCTGTCCCCTTTTTTTTCGATTTCGTTCAGCGAGTATGCCGTCTCTATTGTTGGGTTTCTTCACCTCGATAAAAATAAGCGGCAAGCCGTTTACTAACAACGTGATATTCGGTCGAAACTCTTCATCTTCGTTCTTGCAGGTGTATTCGGTAACAACGTGGAAGCTATTTCTGCCGAAATTCTCGAAATCGATGATTTTGAACCCTGATTGATCGGTGACCCACTCGTAGAAGGCTTTACCAAGGTCCTCGTTATCGAGAAGCAGACCCAGCTCGACAAGCGCATCATCTACCTCCTTATCCTTGATATCAGGATTAATGGCTGACATGCTGTCGCGGAAAATTGATGGAACGATATTGCTCGATTCTTCCCACTCAAGATCTTTGAGTGACAGGTAGGTATATCCCAACCGCATGAGATGTAGTATTGAGGGGATTTTTACCCTGGAATCTTCATTGAATTTCATTGAACTGAGTTTAACCAGTCTTCGCTGACGCTGAAAGCATTACGCCGGTCCTGTATGAAAAATTTCAGAAATATTCTAAATATCGTTCATCGACATTCCACACACAGCCTCCCTTAAAAGGCCCTCCCCCATCGCTCTTTTTGTTTCGACACCTGTTTTCATGTTTGCTGAGTCGAATATGGGGCCCCTAAATACTCGGCACGCAGCACGGCGCACGAAGTACTACCTACATCGTGCGCCGTGCTGCGTGACACCGCCTAACTCAACATAAAAGGGGATTATGTGCACCTGATGGTGTTCGCTTCGCCGCATAATCTCTTTATATGTGTAATATGTGTAAGTTGTGCTTTGTGCCACCCGAGATTAATGGAGATGAGTAAAGCGGACGCTGAAAATCCGAGACTTGGAGTCTGAGAAGTGCTCAAAGCGGTCTTTTTAATGCGATAATTATCTAGAAGAAAGGCCCCTGCCCCTTTTTTTCCTCAAATACGCAATCACGCATGTAGAGAATACAGATGGAAGGCCATGTTACATTAGAGCGACAATTTTCACCTGTCCCCAAAAGTCAAAAAGAGTCCGAAAGTGACGAAATCCTCTCGGCTTGGGGCTATGACAAACCAAAGACTTGGGGTGATATGGACCGCGAATTTCGCTGCGTCATTCTGGCGGAAGCAGGTGCTGGCAAGACCGAGGAATTGAGACAACGGGCAAAAACGCTGGCTAGCTTGGGGCAGCCGTCTTTCTTCATACGTATTGAGGATATCGAAGCCGATTTCTATAAGGCGTTTGAGATAGGTGAGGAAGCCCAATTCCAGGCATGGTTGCAATCGATGGGGGAAGCATGGTTTTTTCTGGATTCTGTCGATGAGGCAAGGCTAGAAAATCCAAGTGCCTTCGAAAAAGCGCTGCGCCGCTTCGCCAAAAGCATAAAAAGCGGTGCGCACAGGGCGCACATTTACCTCTCTAGTCGACCCTACGCATGGCGTCCGAAAGAAGATCGAAGACTATTGGATGATCTTCTGTATCTTACCGGCCCGCAGGAGGGAGAGTGCGACATCGAAGGTCAGCAATCTGAACCTCAAAGCATGCTCACGATTTACACGATGCACCCCTTGGATGAAGAGAGGATTCGTCGGTTTTGCGTGGCTCGCCAAACGAATAATATCAATCATCTGTTGCATGAAATTGAACGTGCCAACCTTTGGAGTCTGGCGGAGCGCCCATTTGACCTCGAAGGTATTCTGGCCAAATGGGCTGCGGACAACGCCCTTGGCAGCCGTCTGGAACTGCTTCGCCACAACATCGACAATCGGCTACGAGATGACCACAACAGTGATCGGGCTCAGCGCCAACCTCTGAATCTTGAGCGGGGCCAGAGAAGGCGCGCGTCGTTTGGCCGCCGCCGTTGTGTTGACTGGACAGGCAGGTCTAAATGTTCCCGATGCTGCAGCAGTCAAACCAGGTATCGAAGCAGAACCCGTCCTCGCTGATTGGGATCCAAAGGATGTGCGCACACTACTAGAACGTGGAATTTTCAACGATATCATTTATGGAGCAGTACGATTTCGGCATCGGGATGTGCGCGAACTGCTTGCTGCTGAATGGTTTAGCGAGTTGCTAAAGACAGGCAACAGTCGCAATACAGTCGAAACCCTTTTCTTCCGTGAGCAATATGGGCAGAAAATCGTTATCCCCCGGCTTCGACCGATTTTGCCATGGCTTATCCTGTTCGATGATGAGATTCGTCGAAGGGCGCTGGAAAATCACCCTGAAATTGCCGTCGAAGGTGGAGATCTGTCCCAATTGCCTTTGTTTGAAAGGCAGAGGATTTTGGCAGATATCGTACGTCGGATTGTTTCGAACGAGGATGACCGCTCTGCGCGAGACAACAACGCGATTGCACGGATCGCGAATCTCGACCTCTCGGAAGACACGCAGAAGCTTATCGACAAGTACGGTGACAATGACGATGCTATCTTCTTTCTTGGTAGGCTAGTCTGGCAGGGAGAAATGGCAAGCTGCGTGGTCCCTATTGTTGCCGTTGCGCTAGATAGCTCGCGAGGGATATATGCCCGAATAGCATCGGCGCGCGCAGTTATGACTTGTGGCTCCGCCGAGCAGAAACAAAGCTTGTGGCAAGAGCTCAACGAAAGTGATGCCCAAATTCCACGCAATTTGCTTGCGGAGTTAATTGAAGAAGCGGACCCTGATAGCCATAGCGTCGAACAGCTGCTGACCTCACTGGGCAAATTGCCACCTTATAAACGATACAAGAGTAGCGGTCTGGGTCGCTCGCTTCATGCATTTGTCGAACGCTTGCCGGTTGACAGCGGTCAAGAGGAAATTGCCCAACTGCTCGAAGGGCTGAATAGTTATCTTGACAGGCAACCTTATGTCGTGCGTGGAGAGTGCCATGTTTCAGAGGAATACGCATGGTTGCTCAACCCCGCTACTCATGTGGTGGAACGGCTAGTCGTAGGTCGATGCGCGGTAGCGCTCGAAGTGACAGCCCTGTCCATTCTGTTGAAGGTTCCTGCTTTGCGCTTTTGGTCTGGCAGTGATTACAGCGAGCAGAAGGATAATTTGCAGGCTCTCGTCCCCGAGTGGCCGGAACTCAATGACGCGCTCTATTGGGCCAGTATCGAGCAGGCACGGGCCTCCAATATGGTGAAAACTGGTGAAGCATTGACCAATGATTGGTCTGTTTCCTGGCTTGGACATTTTTGGGCCTTCGACACAGAGAGCCTGCCCAAGTTGCTCGGCTACATGCATTCCCGCTCGCTGCTGGATGATAGGTTGGTCGCGCTTAGCACGGCGTTACAGGTCTATGTTCGAGCAGACAGGGCACCACACATTCTTAGCAGTCTGCAAGATACCGTGGCCGATGATTCTACCTTGCAAGATCAGCTGGAGATTTTGCTCAATCCGCCAGTGTCAGAGACGATGCGAAAACATGAAAAAGAAGACGCAGAATATCGACGAAACCAAGATGAGGAGAAAGAACGAGATAAGCAGGCTCGCGATACTAGGATAGCGGATTTACGCGCCAATCCGGATCGCGTTCGTAATCCGCCAAATCTGAAGCCAGGCGAATGGACAAACGACCAATATTGGTTGATGTTTGAATTACAGGACCGTCATTCGGCAACGAACCGCTCTAAGTACGCGAACTGGCAGGCGCTCATTCCAGACTTCGGTGAAGCAGTCGCTCACGCGTATCGTGATGCAGCTGTCAACCATTGTTGGCATTATTTTCCGTTGCTCTTTTCCCAAGGAGCTCAAAAAAATAGCGCGCCCTATACTTTGATCTTTGCTATGGCCGGTCTTGAGATTGAAGCGACTGAGAACGCCGAATTTCCGGGCAATCTTGATGAAGAGGAGGTTCGTCACACTTTGCGCTACATCACCTGGGAACTTAACGGATTTCCCAGTTGGTTTGAGCGTATGTATCAGGCGTTCCCAGACTTGGTCGAAGAGGCCGTGATTAAGGAATTGCTCTGGGAACTAGAAAATACAGAGCCGGAAAATCCGATGCATTACATCCTAAGTGATGTAGTTTATCACGCACCCTGGCTTCATCGAGCGATTGCACCTGCCTTACTGGAATGGGTGGAAGCCAATCCCACACGCATCAATACTAATCGAGACTATTGCCTGCAGATATTGGTCAATGGTGGAACAGATCCGGACAGGCTGTCGGAGCTGGCTAGCAGACAGATAGAGCAGACCAATGACCTGGACAGCATTCCATGCTGGTATGCGCTTCGCGTCGATTGCGATCCGGTAAATGGCATCCCTGAAGTTGAGCAGTGGCTGTCAGGTCTCGATGAGGGTGCGACGACACGCGCGCTGCACAAATCTTCATTACAGCGCTGACGGGTGACAAACATCTGAGAGAGGGTAGTTCTAATTCTAATATTGGCCATTTTCGCACAGCAGAGCATCTGAAATCGCTATATGTTTTGATGCACCGGTACATTCCGGCAGAAGAGGACATCAACCGTGCAGATGGGGGCGTGTATTCCCCAGTACTGCGCGATGACGCACAAGACGCACGTAACAGACTGTTTAACCTTTTATCGGAAATTCCGGGTAAGGCGAGCTATTTTTTCATTAAGCAACTCACTAGCGACCACCCAGATCCCAATTATCGCCCCTGGATGGCTAAGCAGGCCTACAAGCGAGCCGAAGAGGATGGTGATCTGGAACCTTGGACGGCTGAGCAGGTTGGCGAATTTACTAAGTCACAAACAATCACCCCCGTAACACATCGTCAGCTCTTCGACCTGGCCGTGCATCGCTTGCATGATCTGAAGGACTGGTTAGAACGCGGAAACGACAGCCCATGGCAGACTTGGCAACGCGCCAATGATGAAACCGAGACGCGCACGTTGATAGCCGGTTGGCTTAACCAACACTGCTCCAACCAATACACGACCGCGCAGGAGCCAGAGCTTGCCAACAGCCAACGCATGGATATCTGGCTGCACAATACTAACGTGCGGTCTCCGGTACCTATCGAACTGAAACTACTTGACAAGGGCTGGACCGGCCCAAAACTTTGCGAGCGGCTGCGTAACCAGTTAGTGGGCGATTATCTGCGAGAGGAAAGCGCTGGATGCGGCGTGATGTTGTTGGTCTGGCAAGGAAGAAACCCCGAAAAGCGATGGACGATCAATGGCCGTCGCGTCAGATTAAGTGAAATAGCCAATGCCCTTAAACTCTATTGGCAGAGCATTGCTGACAAATTCACCGGCGTTGAGGCGGTAGACGTAGTCGTAATAGATTTGGCTATGAGGGCACGAGTCTGCAATTCATGAACGAAAAGGTAAGTAAAAAAGCCGCAATATGAATGGACAAATCTACTTGCCAAAGGTCCGCTTGGTTCCGTTCTCTGAAGCTCAATAGGCTCTTATCAGTGTCTGTTTTGGAGTGAACAAGGCTTCTGATTCAGCAATTCTAAATTTAGAAGGCTAATCGAGCGATCAGGCAAAGTTTTCGATTTCACTCGGGTATTCACACGAGAATTAGGCATTCATCGATACCCCCATCGGCGCTTGTGTCACCGAGGTCGTCGCCGGTTGGGACGGCATTTACGATGCTTGGCTAAACAGCCAATAAAAGCGCAATACTTGCCCGTAACGCGTGGTGTGGCAACATCAAACGCTTGATCCTAATCGAATGAATTGAGAACCGCCCGGAGCAGGGCTTCAACTTGTATCGGGCGCCTCGATCTCAAGCTGGCGCATCATAAACGACATTAAAACACTCCAATTATCGAAGCACAGGTAGCGGGTGAGCGCCCGAATGTCGTTGAAAAAGTTGATACGGGTACCGAGCTTCTGGCGCACCAGTTGATAGTTGACATCCATCAATTCCAGCACCGTGTGGATTAAAAAGGCTAAAAGATTCAGGGTCGCCAATACCGAGGAGAGGGTATCGTCACCGTGCCCGAAATTATGAGTCAGGTGGTAGCCTTTTGTTTTCAGGGTGTTATTGTTCTCATTCTCGACTTTCCAACGGGTACGCCCGGCGAGCACTATTTCCGCGACATTCCGTTCGGTGATCTCATGATTCGTGGCAAAGCCATTCCGGCAGAGGATATCGCCGTTCGCGTTGCGGGTGGTTAACTCGCACCAATTCACGTTGAGCGCATCTTCGCTATCACGCAGTGGAACCTGATTGCAAAAGCGGTAGGTATCGATTTCGACTCGCTTACCTTGGCGACGGGTGACGGTAACGGTGTTGATGCCATCCATGACCTCCTGCGCCTCTATGCCGTTGTAAAGCGTGGTGTGGGAGTCGGGCTTTACAGACCAGAATAAAGTTCATGCCTTCCGCGAGGATAGCCCCACATACCGGCTGTTTGCAGTACAGGTCATCCCCCAAATATCGTGATCCCCCAATCCCGATAGCGGGGACCGAATTCCTGTAACCAACGCTTGGCCCCGGCATTCTCGCAATCTTGTTTGTCGTGCCCATCCTGGGGTACGATGAACTCCGGCTCCAGGGGGAAAATTCTATTGCTTCCCGGTGCCGCAATCACCGGGGTAATGACTGAGAAAAAGGGGACAGATTTATTTATGAGCTATACTCTTGGCAAGTAAAAATTTTTGGTAGGAAGTTAGTATGCCTAGAGTCGGGCGTGTGGTGTTACCTAATTACCCGCATCATATAGTGCAAAGGGGACACAATCGGCAAGTTGTTTTTGCAGTGGACTCGGATTTTGAATATTATTTGGAAACCTTGTCACAATGGCGTGAGGTTTATGGCATTCGCGTGTACGCTTGGTGTCTTATGACGAACCCTATTCATTTGGTTGTTGAACCACCTGAAAAAACGGCCTTACTGGGACAACTCATGAAGCGGCTTTCTGGTCGGCAAACGCGCTATGTGAATCGATTATAAAGAAGGAGTGGAATTCTGTACATCGGATACCCTTACAAACCCCCACCATCATTACCATCTTACAGAGTTACAACCATGGGTTACCCGTTACCAAAGCTTGTTTAAAGTGGAGCCTAGCTATTGAAGGGAATAGCTGCGCTAGTCGATGAGTTAACCTTTGAAAAAGATCGCGGCGGAATCGCGCAGTGCTGGGACAGCGCGGAGTCTACCAAGACAATTAGAGCGAACCTTTCAAACGAGAACAATTCTATTTTACCCCTTTAGGCGCCATCAAAGTGAAGTTGGTATTTTTTTTGACTGCCCTGATTCAAGAGCATGTGCCCTGTGCCTTATTCGGTCATTTTCAGCGGAATAGGCGCGAGGGTAGCGAATTATTTTTTTGCACAATAAACTCGTTAATGCCTTTAGTTTATCACCACTAAACCATTCGCGAAGAGTAACTGTTCAGATTGCCTCTGAAATTCGTTAGTTCAAGGCGAAAAATGTGAGTTTACAGGTGTAAATGATAATTTTTAAATGCAGAAATAGTGGATTTCAGGGGTAAGCTGAATAATTATCTCGAAGATTGCTTTGCCTTCAATGCATGGCTCGCCAGGGTCTTGCCCAGTTCCCAAACCGACCCGGGTACTTTATGGCAATCGGCGATGACATCATCCAAGGCATTGATAACCCAGGCGGTATCTTTTTTATTAAGATTGAGAGGTGGAAGAAATTTCACCACGTTCATCCCATGTCCAGCTACTTGACTTAGAATCCGGTGTTTGGAAAACAGTGGAATCGTCACCATTTGACAAAACAAGCCTTTGTTCGCTGCCTCCAGGAGGTTCCAAGCGGTCTTAAGCGTTAAGCTTTTAGGCGAGCCGAAATCGATGGCGATCATCAATCCCTTTCCTCTGACCGCTTTTAGAAATTCGTAGCGCTCGATCATGGACTCTACAGCGGCGACAATCTCATTTCCCACGGTTGCCGAATTTTCCACCAAGCCCTCATCGTCAATGACATTAATTGTCGCTAAGCCAGCCGCCATCGCCATGTTATTTTTAGAAAAGGTCGAGCCGTGGACTACAGCCCGATCCATGCGGTTAAATACCTTTTCCATGATCTCCGGTTTCATGGCCACCGCGCCAATCGGAATAAATCCCCCCGAAAGGGCTTTCGCCATGAGAATCATATCGGGTTTGACGTTCCAATGGTCGATCGCCCAAAAACGTCCGGTTCTTCCCAGGCCGGTTTGAATCTCGTCGGCAACGAAATGGGTCCCATATTTCGCGCATAAACGCGCGGCTTCGGGTAGATATTCGTCATCGGGAATGTTTACACCCTTACCTTGAATAGGTTCGACGATGAAGGCCGCGATATCTTTGTTTCGAAGAGCCTGCTCCAAAGCTTCCAGATCATTGAAGGGGACCGCATTGCAATCGGGCAACAAAGGTTCGAAGCCTTCGCGAAAAACTTTTTCTCCATTTAGGGACAAAGCGCCTAGGGTCAATCCGTGAAAACTATGCTCACAATGTAAAATTTTTGAACGTTGGGTGGCGTATCGACTGAATTTGATCGCCGCTTCCACGGCTTCCGCACCGGAATTGCAAAAGAACATTTTATTTAAACCGTCCGGTGTTTTTTCCAGAATCTTTTTGGCTAACAAACCACTGAGCAATGAGACGTCCATCTGCACTAAATCGGGTAAATCCGCCTTTAATACGTCGGACAAAGCATCAATGACTTTGGGGTGGTTTCGGCCAAGGGCGAATACGCCAAAACCGCTTAACAGATCGAGGTATTCACTTCCTTCCTCATCGTAGAGATATTGGCCTTTAGCTTTGGTATACACACGGTCGTAACCAATGGTTTTCAGCACCTTGACCATTTGGGTGTTCAGAAACTTATCGTGTAAGGCAAAATTTTCGCCTTGGTGCTCGTTAAGCAGATCAATTAAGTTAATCGACATTCGTGACCTCTAAAACCATTGGATCTTTTGATAGCTAGGAAATCTAACTAGTGCCTCATACCTTAAATAACCCATTAAATAGGGGCGTGTAAATGAGGGATAACAAGGCAAACAAACGCAGGAATATGGGTATATTTCAAGTTTGTTTAACGCAGTTATCGATCATTTAGGCCTTCTATTTACTGGGTTATTTAAGGTGTGAGGTACTAGGCAACCCTTTACTTTGCGAACCGATAAAGGCAGGCAAAACCAATAAAGTGCAAAAAAGCATAAATAAAATTCCTACCGTGAGTAACAATCCCATGCTTGCGGTTCCAAGATGGGGTGTAAAAGCGAGACTGCTAAAGCTAAACAACGTGGTAAGGCTACTAAAAACAACGCCTCTGGCTGTACTCGTTCGTAGCGGGTTAGCAGTGGCCGAAACTCGAGCGCGATGGACGACATGAATACAACTGTCAACACCCAGGCCCAACAACAGGGGTAATGCGATGATATTGGCAAAATTAAAAGGACTCTCCAATACCACCGTAGCCGCACCGGTCAATGACCCGGCAAGAATAAGAAGAAACAGTACCAATAATGCATCCCTAATGCTTCGAAGTATGATCATCAGTAGCAGTGCAATGGCCAACAAGGCGCCAATAAAAGCTTGCTGAAATGCTAACACAACCGCTTTACCCGAAGCCTGGTCCCCGACTGGTAATCCCGCCACGTTTTCGTTTATGCCTTGTACCTCTTCGACAAATTCTTTTAGGTTCGCGGCATCGTTAAGATCCTTTTTGGGAACGATTTGTACTCGATATTTCCCATCCTCGCTCACCCAGCGCTGAAACAATGATTTTGGTATATCCACTAGACCGAAAGCGCTTGCCTGGAGACCCGTATGGATTGCCATTACGCTGGCCGGTAACGAACCTACCAAACTGGTTTCAAGTCTGGAAATCAATTCGGACTCGCGATCCGGCTGGGAATCCACAATACCAAGAAATTGGCTTAGCTGGTCTTGTATTTTTAACAACACTGCATTGACTGAGGCGCCCTCTATGGCGATGCGTTGTTTAACTTTTGTTAAAAACTTTTCTAAAGCCTGTCTGTTTTTCCCGCCCTCGGGGGACCCGTCAAAAACTTCCAGTTGGGAACCTAAAATGAAATCAAGATCCTCTACAATGGCCAATTTGTCCTCTTGATCGTCAGGAACAAAATCGAATACGGTTACCGCCGATTTAACGGTCGATAATTGTTCAAACCGTTTTGCGGAAGTCACCGCTGAGTTAGCATCGGGAGCCAGCGTCGTCAGTACAAAAGGGGACTCATCCGTCGATTTTAACAACTCTTTAAAAGTGGATACCGATTCGGTATTCGGGTCTCGCATATTGACCGGGTTTGAATCGAACTCAATTTGAAACAAAAATACCGGCATCAATACGATAAGCGCGATTGAAAAAGTTTTAATAAGCAACGCGTTTTTAAAGGGGATTTCATAAACCCATTCCGGAAAGTACCCCCGCAATGGTTTTGGAAAGGCTAGCGGACTCAAACTAAAAATCGCGGGCAGCATTGAAAGCGTAACAATAAGACCGATAAACATTCCAGTACCGGCAATGATCCCGAGTTCTGAAACACCGACATAATCCGTGGGGATAAACGCATAGAGACCTATCGCCGTCGACACCGCGCATAGAATAATGGAAGGCCCAACCGAACGAATGCTTTCGGTGAGTGCTTTTTCATTAGGTAGCCAATCTTGGATAAAATCCCGATAACGCAAGCACAGATGAATCGCGTAATCCACACCCAGGCCTATATAGAGGACAGCAAAAGCTATCGAAATCAAATTGAGGTGACCGACTGCCAAAGTGGCAAAGCCCGCCGTCAGAATCAAGCCGGTAATCAAAGTCACTAAAGTTGCCAACATCAACTTTAGGGAACGCAATCCAAGCAATAGTGATAAACACACCATTATCAATGAAAATATTCCGGCCAAAGCCGCGCTACGGGATACACTTTCCAGTTCCTCGTATTCCAGAGCGATCTCGCCGGTAATCCTGACCTCCAGTTCAGGATAAAATGATTCTACTTCCTGGATTATTTTTCTTATCGTTAGCAAAGATTTTTCAGCCGCCATGATTTCCGAAAAATCCAAAACCGGTTTCAAAAAGATTAAGCGCCTGTTGCTAACCCGATCAGCGCCATACATCAACTGTTGCCACGACAATTTATAATAGCGACCTTCGCTCGACGCTTTGATACCGGCGCCAATCTTTAAGAGCAACGGGTTAATTTCCAGCGGCAATGAATCATCAGTATGCTCGATGGCATGACTTAGAATCGACAATAAACCCGCTAGGCTATAGTCCTCCGCCAATCTTCCGATAAAAGGTTGAGCTCGCGCTAAGTGGGTGGCCAGAGAATCAAGATCATCGACCTCGAGGTACAGTAGCCCTTGCCTATCGAAAAACTTTCCCTCCCCTGGAATGTAGAGCGATTGGACCGCACCCTTTGCGGCTTTAAGCCGCTGACCGAGATCGAGCACTGCTGCTTTTGCCTGCTCTGGAGTATCGGCATCGAGTACGATTAATATAGTATCGGAATCTTGGGGGAAGGTTTCCTTAACTTGCCGCCGAACTTGTTGAAACGGAAGGTCAGGCGCCAGCATCTGTGTGGTATCGGTGTTGACGCCTAAATTATTGATGGTGTAATGAAGGCTACCGGCGCTGAGGACCAAAAATAATAACAATACGATCCAGGGGAAACGCAAACAGGCTCTTCCCCACTGGAGTAAAATCTTATCTAATAATATATCCAGCTTACTTGCCATTGGAACGTCTAGGTACTACCGGACTCCCAGTTTTTGTTGGCGTTATGTACCCCACAAAAGTTGTGCTCTAATATATCGGAGACTTGGCATAGTATTGTTTGCGCTGCACGAAACTGTAGGCCCAAGCGGATCAAAGCGCCAATTCCCCCCGGATGCAAAATGAGATGGGAAAGCAATCGTGAAATATTAACATCGCCATTGTGATCCATTGCACGGGAAACAGCTTCGGGCAGCGACATCTCAATAGGGTCGGCGATAGCGCGTACAGCCATAAACGGTACATCCCTTTCTTCGGCGAGACGCGCTAGTGCGGCGCTTTCCATGTCGACGGCAACAGCATTAGAGGTATTGGCGAGAATTTGTTTCTCATGCGCTGTGGCGACGAGTAGTCGGCTCTCGACCATAGGACCGGAATCCAGCCTTTCGATTTTATTGGTTACGGCTTGATAAATTTGGCGATGCCAAACGGAATCGACTTGATAAAGCATTCCATCCGCACTCCTGATTTGCTCAGGAAGCACTAAGTGACCGGCTCTAAGGCGACTCTGTAATGCCGCGGCGCAACCCCAGCTGAGTAAGGCGTTGGCTCCATGTTGGAGCAGTAATTTCGCGGCCGCGGATGCGTGGGCCGACCCCGCTCCGGACATAGCAATCAATAGCTGATCAGATATCCGCGCCCAACAACCGATTGGGATTTTACGTTTCGTTAGTGTCCGTAGTTCACCGGGCAACGCGACTACGATGCCAACTTGTTTCACGATTCTCGAACAGTCTTCTAGTGAAGATTCCGGTATTTAGCTAAAGCCCAAAGAGGAAAGAATTTATCGTAGCCGTGGTATTTAAGGTAAAAAACACGCGGAAACCCGGGGGCCGTGAAACAATTATCGGCCCAAAACCCATCGTTACGTTGGGTTCTCAATAAGAAGTCGATTCCTCTTTTTACCTCAATGGACGCCGCTTCCCCGGCGGACAACAAACCAAGCAAAGCCCAGGCTGTTTGAAACGAAGTGCTCAAGTGATATCGGCCTCGATGGGATGCATCATGATAGCTCTCATTAGTTTCACCCCAACCACCGTCTTTGCGTTGAATACTCTTAAGCCATTCAACCGCTTTTACCACTGCCGGATCATTCGTGGATATTCCAGCAGCCTCAAACGCCACAAGTACCGACCAAGTCCCATAAATATAATTTGTCCCCCAACGGCCGAACCAGGAACCATCTCCTTCCTGTTCGATTCTGATATAGTCTACACAAGTATCCACAACCGATTGGTATTGCTCGTTTTGATCAAGTAGTTGCGATAGAAACATTAAGCAACGCGCACTGACATCAACCGTTGGCGGGTCAAGCAAGGCTCCGTGATCGGCAAACGGAATCTCATTGAGATAGTAATGGGTATTGTCCGCATCGAAAGCGGCAAATCCACCATTTTTCGATTGCATTCCAGCAACCCAAACACCCGCGCGTCGCAGTGATTCATCAAAGCTGGGGTCATTTTGCTGGGTCATGACGTACGCTACAACGGCGCTATCGTCAACATCCGGGTAATGGGGATTTTCAAATTCAAATGCCCAACCCCCGCCTTCCAGGTCCGGGTGGTTGACGCGCCAATCGCCGGGTTCATTATGCAACTGTTTACTCAAGAGCCATGTTAATCCCTTGGAAATTGCCGCTTCATTTTGGTTTTTATCAACGTCCTGCAATGCAAGAGCAGCCAAGGCAGTATCCCATATCGGAGATAGGCAAGGCTGGCAGTAGGCATCGTGCTCACGGATTACCAACAGCTTATAGATGGCTTTCTTAGCGGTTATAACCCTAGGGTCGTCTTGCGGTACACCTAACAACACAAGCGCTTCATAAGCGTTGATCATCGCGGGAAAAATTCCACCTAAACCATCCTCTCCGTTAAGTCGCTCACAGAACCAATCCCGTGCTTTGTTAATCGCATGCTGGCGCATTTTCCCCGGAATGAAAGGTTCGGTCGACCGGCCGAATTTATCTAAAGCCAAAAACAGCTTATTCAACCAGCCACGACTGGGAAAATAATGATTCTCTTTGTCCGGATGGGTGATGAATAGTTCAAGGATATCGACCTTGTTCGGATTTTTTGCTTTGGCCTTTAATGTACAAAGAATGAATAACGGCACCATAACCGTACGCGACCAATAGGAAACCTTTTCGAGATGAAACGGAAACCACCGCGGAAGCAACATGATTTCTACCGGCATATAAGGGACACTGCGCCAGGGAACCTGTTCAAACATGGCCAGTGCGATTCGGGTGAACACATTACACTTTGCCGCACCACCGGCGCCGCAGATAAACTTTCTAGAGCGCACCATGTGCGGTTCGTCGGGAGAATCGCCAGCCAGCTTCAAGGCAAAGTACACTTTTGTAGTACAGCTAAGATCACCATCCCCGCCTATAAACAAAGGGTAGCTCCCATCGGCGCTTTGACGAGCACGCAGATATTTGCAAATTTTTTCTTGCAATTCAGTATTGATGTCCCCGATATAGTGCATCAGGAAGATGTATTCCGCCGAAATTGTACAATCGGCTTCCAATTCGAATACCCAAAAACCGTCATCGTGCTGCAACTTAACCAAGGCCTCACGGGCTTTTTCGATTGTTTTATCCAACCGGGTGACAGGCGTGGTAACAATACCGTCATTGGGTAACTGTCGGTTATTTTCAAAGGATAATGCGGCAGAATTATCTATCATGGACGTTTCCGTAATGAAGTCACTGATTCAGGTTAAAGTTAAGTATTTCGAAATTCAAAAAATTGCGCATTCCACCCAGGACGGTTCAAACCCGCTCCAACCCGGTGGAATAAAAAAAGGGGTAACCCATCGTTAATCTGCGCGATCCGAGTGAGTGCCACGGTGGATTTGACGCTTGTTCGAGAAATTTTTACTTGTACCGACTTACTGAAATAGGGATTTTTCTTGATTTTTCTTAGGGTCAATACCGCCATACCGATTGCCCAAAAGCAAAAATTCCTAATCCCTGTTTCTTTTTTGGGTATCATCAACGTATAAGTCATGGCATTTTGCAGATGACCATAGGCAATACTTATCAAGTTTTCCAGTCCTTCCCTAAACCTCTCGTTATGGTGGTCCGGAACCAATTCTTTCAGGTCGTATCCGCCGGGTGCAAATACCTCTTGTGGTAACCAACAAACCCCCCGGTCATAATCGTCCCAGATATCCTTTAAAATGTTGGTCATTTGCAAACCCTGGCCGAAAGACACGCCAAGATCTTTTAACTGGTCCTGATGAACCGCGATTTCAGTGGAGTAATGGCAGAACAGTTTGGTCAACATTTCGCCAACACACCCAGCAACGAAATAGCAGTAACGGCTCATATCTTCCATGGTGGCGAGACCATATCTCAGGTATTGGGCCTGAAAGTGAGGCATACCGCGAGCCATGGTCTGAACGCAACAACTTAAGGCTTCATATTGCTCGGGCTCAAACTGATGCGAAATCGCAACAACCCTAGGAATATGCCGGATCAACTCATGTTCCGCCGGAATAGTTTGATTCGACAATAGCGGCGCTAGCGAACGGATAAATCTTTCGGCGTTCCCCCGATCCCGCATAATATCTATGAATTTTTGGCAAAATTCGCGTTTTTGCTCCGCATCAAGCGCAACCTCATCTTCGATAGTATCGACAATTCGGCACAACAAATAGGCATTGGCTACGACGGGATGCAAAGAGCCGGGAAGTTGCGGTATGGTCAGCGCAAAGGTCCGTGAAACCCGAGCCAATAGAGAAGACTGGAAAGCTTCGTCAGACATCTGGGCTAACGGTATTTCCATACTAGTGTCGATATATGCCTGAACCCCGTCCGTCATACCCTGTCTTGATCAATTTCCGATCGAACCCCGAATTAGCGACCTTTAGCCGCTTAGTCTTTGGCTTCAGGACTGAAGCAACGCAAAAGCTAGGCTAAATATTGATATCTAAGTTCCGAAATTTTATAGTTTTTTATGAAATAGTCAAGAAACTTCGTGGTTTTGCGGCAAAAAACCACTTTTTGTTGCGACGATGCAACATTTGGTCGTGTAAATGGATTTCTATTCGACCCGATTATGGCTTACATTTTATAAATCAACACCACGCCTGCAATCAAAATGACAGTGGCCCACCCGATCCTATCAATATGCTTTCGCAGACTTATTTCCAGCTTCTCACCACCCCACGAAAGCAATGACGCCACTAAAAAGAAACGGGCTCCGCGTCCAATCAGAGAAGCCAATGTAAAGGGCAGTAGAGCCATGGAGAGCGCTCCCGCGGTTATAGTGAATACCTTGTAGGGGATTGGAGAAAACCCCGCTAGAAAAATTGCCCAGAAACCCCATTCATCGAACCACTCCGTTGCTTTCAAGTAACGGTCCCAATAGCCCAATTCATGTAGCCATGGCGACACCAGGTCAAATACGAAAAATCCAATTAAATAGCCGAGTAAACCACCAAGAACGGACGCTACCGTGGTCCATAAAGCAAATCTAAAGGCTTTTTTGGGCATGGCTAAAGACATCGGCGCCAGCATGATGTCGGGAGGCAACGGAAAAAAAGATGATTCCGCGAAGCTCAATCCCGATAGATACCAGACGGCATGCCGATGCCGAGACCATTCCAACATTTTGTTGTAAAGAAGAGAAAACATTGCCACCTCAAGTTAAGAGGCCGTCCGGCTAAAATGTATTGTTACGAAAGCGATCAAAATGAGGTTATTTTGGGTCGTTTATAGCCAATATCACTTTTTGACGGAACAGCCTTTAAGATTTACCCGACAAAAACGGTACAAAATTCACCGGTTCAATAATTTCAACCTCACATCCTTGATCCTTACGGGTTATTTTTTGCAAGGTTTGTTGTTTTCCACGCCCCACCGGTATCAGCATCACACACCCCAACTTCATTTGTTCCAGGAGCATGTTTGGAATTTCCGCCGGCGCCGCTGTAACCAAAATCGCATCGTAAGGCGCGTGTGATTTCCACCCCCATCCACCATCGCTATGCTTAAAGCTTATATTATGAAGCGCCAGCTCTAGCAGACACCTTCGAGCGCGTTGTAATAATGGGAGAATACGTTCCACAGAATAGACCTTGGAAACCAATTGCGCCAGTATGGACGTTTGATAACCGGATCCTGTTCCAACCTCCAACACAGATTGGGGATTTGTAGTCTCCAGCAGCAACTCGGTCATCCGGGCCACGATGTAGGGTTGCGATATCGTTTGGCTATGGCCTATCGGCAGCGCAACGTCCTCGTAAGCCAGGCTCGCCAGTACCTCTTCCATAAAAATGTGACGGGGAGTATTACTCATCACTTCCAATACAGCTTTGCTTTTAATTCCTTGGGTTTCCAAGCGATCGACCATCCGTTCCCGAGTCCTCCTGGATGTCATTCCAATCCCTTGCAAATTCATCAAAAATCCCCGTTCGGCAACCATTTCGACAAACCCTCGACGGCATCAAACCGAGTTAAATCTATTTGTAAGGGCGTAACCGATACATAATTATTTTTAACCGCATGAAAATCCGTGCCCGGTCCGGCGTCTTGTTCCGGTCCCGCTGAACCCACCCAGTAGATTTCCCGGCCTCTTGGATCCAGGAATTTAATCACCGGTTCGGCTTTGTGCCTCTGTCCCAGGCGAGTTGCCTGATAGCCTCTTAATTGTTGCCGAGGCACGTCCGGGACGTTAACGTTAAGTATGGTGTAGATTGGTAACGGCGTTTGTTGTATTTTTTTGAATAACTGGACCACTACTTCCATTGCTGTTTCAAAATATTTAGGATGCATCGAATCCAATGACATTGCTACCGCCGGCAACCCCAAAAAGCGCCCTTCCGTCGCGGCGGCCACGGTTCCCGAATACAATACGTCATCACCTAAATTAGCGCCGTGATTGATCCCGGTAATCACCATGGAGGGTTCTACGGCCAATAGCCCGGTAATAGCGAGGTGTACGCAGTCGGTAGGCGTGCCGTCGACTTTGACGAATCCGTTATCCAAGGTAGTTGCTCGCAAGGGGCGGTCCAAAGTCAGAGAATTACTGGCGCCGCTACGATTTCGTTCCGGGGCGACTACCGAGATATCAGCCAATCCCTCCAATGCTTTAGCCAGGCATTGAAGACCCTTAGCGGAATAACCGTCATCGTTACTGAGTAATATATGCACGCCAATTATGGTTTACTCTATGAATTGTGAACGTTTAATTCTACATGAGTTGGGGGGTCTTGGGCATCAGGAGTCTTGTCCAATATGAAATGGCCCTGAACGGGAGCCGTGATTCCAACGTGAAACAGCCCTGTACCTGAGGAGTAATTTCTGCTCATGATGGTCACCTATGGTGATCTATATGAGTGACAAAAAGATAAAAACATTGGATGACGTCCGCATCTTTCTCGAAGGAACTGTGGAGGTTGAGTTTTCAATTACCAACAAGGAAGAGCGCTACCAGTGGATTCGGCGTACATTGGTCAAATTCAGTTATATCTCTTGCAGCAAGAACGGTAAGGGATTGATCATCCGCTATCTGGAGCAGGTGAGTGGCTATTCTCCACGGCAAGTGAAACGGCTGGTACAGCAATACAAAAAAACCGGATACATCAAGCGCCAACAGCGTACAGCATCGGGATTTGAACGCTTCTACCGCCCTGAGGACGCAGTGCTGTTAGCTGAGACCGACAAGCTCCATGGGACACTCTGCGGTGCAGCCACCAAGAAGATCTGTGAGCGGATGCTTTTGATCTATGAGGATTATCGCTATGAGCGCTTAGCAAAGATTTCGGTTGCCCATCTCTATAATCTTCGTCATTCTACGTGTTATCAACGACAGCGCCGCCAGTTTGATAAAACCGCTTCAAAACGCTCTCAGATAGGCGAGCGACGAAAACCCAATTCAGAAGGTAAACCAGGCTTTCTACGGATCGACACAGTCCATCAGGGCGACCTGGATGGGATCAAAGGGGTTTACCATATCAATGCGGTTGATGAAGTCACGCAATTTGAATGTATATTCTCCGTAGAACGGATTACTGAGCGTTTCATGATTCCGGTCCTGGAGATGCTGATCGAAATCTTCCCTTTTGTCATCCTGGCATTTCACGCGGATAACGGTTCGGAATACATCAATCATACCGTGGCAAAACTGCTCGGAAAGCTCCATATTGACCTGACCAAATCACGCCCACGCCATTCCAACGACAATGCACTCGCCGAGTCCAAGAACGGAACCATCATCCGCAAACATCTGGGGTACGACCATATCCCGGGGTACTGGGCGCCTCAACTTAATGAATTTCACAGAGAGTATTTCAACCCCTATATCAACTTCCATCGTCCTTGCTTTTTTCCTGTCCCAAAAGAAGACAACAAAGGAAAGGTGAAAAAGAGCTATCCCTACAAGTTAATGATGACACCCTACGAGAAGCTCAAATCATTACCTGATGCAAACCAATATCTCAAACTGGGAACCACCTTTAAAAAGCTGGATGCAATTGCCTTCTCAAGCAGCGACAATGACGCAGTCAAACAGATGAATGAGGCCAAACGTAAACTTTTCAAAACCATCTTTGAGCAGGAGCGGAGTATTGCCTGATTTGCCTCTTCAGGTAGATTCTCTACCCCTCTGTTTCAGGGCCATTTATAGATTGGAATAGACTTTCAGGTATACTATCGGGGTTTACGAGTGGTGAGGGAAGGCATCCGAAAATAGAAAACCAACCATCCCTTATTTTTGACCAACCTCCTATATGCTCTAAAGATTAACTTACAAAATAATCTCGAATGTTTGGTCTGGTTAGAATTGCTTTTCTTTGGATTACAATCGGTGTGCTCCTATTGATGGTCACAGTCTTGCTGGCCGTGGACGAAAACTCGCGTATTCCAGCAATCGAACCCCTGACCCATAAAGACATCGCCCGCGCCACAAAAATTCTTAAGGGTACGTTTTCTCGAAAGCATCGGACGGGTTCGGTCAACAAGGTGTCGTTGACGGCTAGAGATCTCACCGTCGCTTCAAACTATCTTTTACAAACCTACGCTAGCGGAACGGCATCGGCTGAGCTTCAACACGACGAAATGAATTGGGTTGCCTCGATCAAGTTGCCGGGTAATCCCATGGGGCGGTTTTTGAATGTCAGTTTTCTGTTAAACACGGCTGATCGAAATCCGATTATTAAAAAACTTTCCGTTGGCCGAATCGCAATTCCCGAAGAATTTGCGGGATTGATACTGGAGTCCATCATTAACGCCACTCCGTTGACGAATTTTCGTAGCCTGGTTGGAGAACATATTAAATCTATTAGTATCAATGATCGAACCTTAAACATCACTTACCGCTGGGATCGTAATATGATGAAAAATATCAACACGTTGTTCGCCACGGGCATTAGCGAAGAATTGTTGCTTATTTATCATAACCAATTGGTTGATGTCACCCATCGATCAAACATAAGAACGTCGCTTTCACTGAGCCAACTGATGGCCCCGATGTTTAATCTAGCGAGACAACGATCAAATAACCACAATCCGATCAAAGAAAATGCCGCCCTAACGATCGTATTGAGCAGCTACGTCAACGGAAGAAATATTTCCCGCCTGTTCTCTGAAACACCACGCCTTGCTCGGCCTAAAAAGTACCGAATCAGACTCAATAAGAGAATCGATACCGCGCAACACTTCATGACGTCCGCGGCCATAGCGGTTTCAAGTAATAGCACGGTAGCGAACGTAGTCGGATTGTATAAGGAAATATCCGACTCGAAAATTGGCAGCGGTTTCAGTTTCGCGGACTTGGCGGCCGACCGCGCGGGAATTCGGTTCGGAGAAGCGATAGTCCGGTCAATAGGAGATGCGCTAACCGTTCAAAATATCATGGAACACAATCTCAAAGATGGTACTTATATGCTAGACATATCCGACTTACCGGAAGCCATGAACGAGGCTGCGTTCAAAAAACAATTTGGCGTGGTCGACAGCCCCGCGTACAAGCGAATGATGCTAAAAATCGAGGAAAGAATTTCCGGGTTGGAGTTGTATCGACAACTCCGATAATGAATTCATGAATGCGCCACCGCAGGTATTTAAGGGATTCAAATCCAAATCAAAAAGAAATCAAAGATGCCGCTACCCTTTTTATTAATATTTAACTCTAAACGGATATTAACATACTTGCGTATATTACGCGTTAAAGGGTAGCGTCCCTTTATTTCCCAGCCTCCGTCACTAGGTCATCGGAAGAGGTTACGCCCTTTCGATTCCCACGGAACGTAGCGTACGGGCCGTACACGGCTCCTCACCCAAGACATACTCAATATTAAAACCTACGCAATCCTTTTCCTGTTCAAGTTTGGTGAAGGCTGGACTTTCACCAGCTAGCCGACGACCCTGCCAGTCACACTGTGGGATGACTGTTACGCTACGTTCCATTGTCATCCCGCACCATCAAATAAAAAATATTTTGATGTTAGAATTGGTTCTAGAATTCTATGCTAGACCCATGTTATTTTGTGGGACGAAACTCACTATAAATAGTGTTTATAATGGGGTAATATTTTTTTATTGAGCAGACAGGCATGAATACTGACGAAATCCGTCAACTGATAAAGCGAGAGCTCCCAATTCGGATTAAAGAGGATCAGGAGCTACAAGAGCTGATATTTGAGCTGTCGAAAAGTATGTTTCCCCCGAAGCAACAGACCGAAGATCGTTTCGATCAAATTCTGGCTGAATTGCGAAGTGACCGCGAAGCCCAAAACCAAAAGTGGGAGAGATATGACCAAAAATGTGAGTAAAATCAAAAGGTACTGCACCATCTCCACGAAGAAATTATGGCGATTATGAAAAAACAGGATCGGAGTATTGGCGCCTTGGGAGCTCAATGGGGTATTAAGTCAGAAGCGTCATTTCGTAATGCTCTGGCGGGTATTCTGGAAGAAAGTTTTGGTGTGCAAGTGCTGCGTGTCGATGAGTACGATGACGAAGGCCAGGTTTTCGGCCGCCCCGATCAGGTGGAGCTAGATGTTATTATCAAAAACGGTCTGCTAATTCTGTGCGAACTCAAATCTTCCATCGACAAAGCCGGTATGTATATCTTTGAACGCAAAGTCCGCTTTTATGAAGAAAAACACAAACGTAAAGCGACCCGGACAATGGTGATTTCGCCCATGATTGACCTCCGAGCCATGAAAGTCGCCCAGGATATGGGGATTGAGCCCTATAGCGACTCACTCAATGTGGATCTCGAATAAACTCTCGATCGCTCGTAGAAAATGCATTTTAGAGTAGCTTGAATGTATAGCCCCCTATATCACTATCAGGCTTGACGATTTGCAGTTTAATTTCCAAACGTTTATTTATCGGCATGCGGGTATTGCTAAGATCATCCGGTAAATATTGGTCGGACCGGAATACACGTTTGGCCATTGTATCACCGGTAAAGGTAAGCAGGGTTAACTGAACGGTGGGTAAGGGCAACATTAGCTCGGCATTGTTCACGATATATGAGCGGAATTCAAGAACCTGGTCCGATTTTGGATAGAGCGAGTGATCTACGACATCGATTAACGTCACATTTCTGTAAATATCCGGTGGACAATCCAGTGTATTACACATTTTAGATAGCCAGGGCCCGGCTAAGCTATTTCCCGCCAGTTGGCCACTTTGGAAAAAAATAATTTGCGAACCTAATAACAAAAGCAGAAACAGCATGCTTGTGCTCCAAAAAAACCGCGCTTTCAAAGATCCCCGTGAAACCGGTTTTTCCCACGGGAGATCCGCGATTTCATCGGGTTGTTGTTCAACCGCCGAATACACATGAATCACGTGACTTTCGTCTAATTCCGGTACGGCATTGTATTCATCGAAGCCTTCGTGGTTGGGTGAATCAGTAAGGGCATTCAAAGCATTGAAGATTGATCCGCAACAGACGCATTTTATTTGACCTTGTCCGATTCGTAGCTCACCGACATTCAATCGATAGCGAGTTTCGCATTCAGGGCATTGGGTAAACATTGAGAAGTGGTCTTTACTGGTTGGTTTGGCGCATCCAAAGCGCCGCGGACGTGAGTGTTTAGGCCCCATCTCTTTAAATTGATGGGTTTCGCTACCGCTCCACCCATCCTACGCAATAACAACGAGTTGTAGGATGGGTGGAGGAACGAAACCCATCAATAATCTCTGGATATCTTATCGTCTTGTTGCATTTAGTCTAGCCCAATCTTCCTGAGTAGTATGGGCGGAAAATCGGCAGTATGGCGAGTAGGCGTCTTGTACTTGTGTTACTTGGTCGAGCAAAATACCTGAAAGTACCAGGTGACCACCGGTGCGGATTCGGCTGACTAATTGATTCGCCAAATCGATCAAGGGATTAGCCAATATATTGGCAAGTACTATATCGGCTTGGGTCGGGGGAAGTGCTTTTGGATAGCATCGGATGACTTTGCTTCCAACGTGATTTTTAATTGCATTGTTTTTGGTTGTGGTCAGTGTGCTTGGGGGTCGGTATCGACGGCAAAGACTTGTTTTGCTCCAAGCAGAACCGCGGCGATAGCGAGAATTCCCGATCCGCAACCATAATCGATGACTACTTTGTTTTTGATCGTGGCCGCATCCAACCACTGTAGGCATAGTGCGGTTGTGGGGTGAGTGCCCGTGCCGAATGCTAATCCGGGATCCAACAAAATACAGACGGAGTCGTCTTTTGGCGGTGAATACTCGCTTGGATAGACCCATAGGCGGTTACCAAATTGCATGGGTTGGAAATGATCCATCCAGGTTCGTGTCCAGTCCCTATCTTCCAGTGATTCAATATGCCAATGACTTAGTTTGTGCGCTTTTAATTCATGGTTGATGATAGATTGAATTAGAACGGTATCCTGTTCAGCCTCGAATAAACCTGTAGTTTTTGTTTGCCGCCACGTAGGTTGCGTACCGGGTTCCGGTTCGTACAGTGGTTGATTGGCGTTATCAGAGAAGGTTGTTGAAATGGCGCCCAGAGTCGACATCAATTTTGATACCGATATCGCGGTTGAACCATCGGTGACAACTGATAAATGGACCCACGCCGTTATAATGTCGTGGAAGCTACGCGCTGGTTTCAGAATAATGCTTTAAAGGCCGAGTTTTTTCTCCAGATAGTGAATGTTTTGAGCGGTGTCTTTAAAAGCGCTGTCCTTCATAATTTCACGCTGTAGGGGAATGTTGGTTTTAATGCCTTCGATAACCAGTTCGTCCAGTGCGTTGCGGATTCGGGCGAGCGCACTTTGCCGGTTGTCGGCATGGGCTATCAATTTACCAATCATGGAGTCGTAGTAGGGCGGAACCGTATAATTATTATAAATGTGGGTTTCAACCCGAATGCCGGGTCCACCAGGCATGTGAAACTGAGTGATTTTTCCAGGAGAAGGTATAAATGTCACCGGATCTTCCGCGTTCAACCGGCATTCAATGGCATGCCCCCGCACCACGATGTCATCTTGTTTGACGGAAAGCGGTTCGCCTGCCGCAATACGGAATTGCTCTTTTACGATATCGACGCCTGTCACCATTTCGGTAACCGGGTGTTCGACCTGAATCCGTGTGTTCATCTCTATGAAAAAAAATTCGCCATTTTCATATAAAAATTCGAAGGTCCCGGCACCCAGGTAACCGATTTCTTGGCAAGCTTTTGCACAGCGATTACCCATGTCCTGACGCATCTCTTCGGTGATTCCAGGCGCTGGGGCTTCTTCGACGACTTTTTGATGCCGGCGTTGCATAGAGCAATCGCGTTCTCCCAAATGGATGGCGTTGCCGTGAGAATCAGCCAATACTTGAAACTCGATATGACGTGGAGTCTCCAAGAACTTTTCCATGAAAATAGTATCATTTCCAAATGCGGTGCCAGCCTCGGCTCGGGTCAGTGAGATAGCATTCAATAAAGCCGCTTCCGAATTGACGACCCGCATTCCTCGACCTCCGCCCCCTCCGGCGGCTTTAATAATGACCGGATAGCCAATGTCTTTAGCCATCCGAATGGCCTCCGCTTTATTTTCGGTAATGGGTTCATCACCCCCAGGAACGCAGGGGACGCCTGCGCTGATCATGGCTTTTTTGGCTTCAATCTTGTCGCCCATCATACGGATCGTTTCCGGACGAGGACCTACGAAAATAAATCCACTTTGATTGACTTTTTCAGCAAAATCCGCATTTTCGGAAAGGAATCCGTAACCCGGATGAATGGCGACGGAATCCGTGACTTCCGCGGCACTGATAATCGCGGGAATATTCAGATAGCTGTCTTGCGATTGCGCGGGTCCGATGCAGACCGATTCGTCAGCGAGTCTGACATGTTTTAAATCGCGGTCCGCTTCCGAGTGCACAGCAACCGCCTTCATACCGAGTTCACGGCAAGCACGAAGGATACGTAAGGCGATTTCGCCTCTGTTGGCAATGACTATTTTACCGAGCATGGGTTTTCCGAATGATAAAGCTGATCAATGCGGCTAGGAAGGATCCAGCCAATTTAATCGATGACAAATAACGATTGGTTATATTCGACCGGTTGGGCATTATCCACCAGGATTTGTGTAATAACGCCCGCTTTATCAGCCTCGATTTGGTTAAGGATTTTCATGGCCTCAATAACACAAAGCGTATCGCCGACAGCAACCGTTTGGCCCACTTCGACAAAGGGTTTCGCGCTCGGAGACGATGATCTATAAAAGGTGCCCACCATCGGAGACTTGACTGCGTGACCGGTAGTTTGCTCGGCAGGCGCCGGAGTATCGGTTTGAGGCGTTGAAGTCGAGGCGGCGGATGCGGGCGCCGCTACCGGTGGTGAAACTATTGTTTGCGGAGCGGCGAATTGAATGTTGCTGGGATACCGATTAATTCTGATCGATTCTTCCCCTTCGCTGATTTCCAACTCCGCAATATCCGATTGCTCAATGAGCTCTATTAGTTTTTTTATTTTTCTAATATCCATGGTTATCTGCTTTCTTTTGATAATTCATTAACCGCCCGTAGCGCCAGTTCGTAACCTAATGCGCCGAGCCCCGTGATGACACCACAGGCGATGTCGGAAAAATAGGAGTGTTTTCTGAATGATTCGCGGGCGTGAACATTGGACAAATGAACTTCGATAAACGGTATAGCCGTTGCCAGCAACGCATCGCGTATGGCAATGCTGGTATGAGTATAGGCCGCCGGATTAATAATGATGAAGTCAACGGACCGGTCGTAGGCTTGGTGTATCTGTTCCACAATCTCATGTTCCGCGTTGCTTTGATAAAAATTCAGCCGATGGTCGAGGCTATCCGCCAGCGATTCCATACGATTCTGTATTTTCTTTAGGGTTTGATTCCCATACAAGCCGGGTTCTCGAACACCGAGCAAATTGAGATTTGGACCATTCAGAACAGTGACTATCGCCATCCGCGTAAGGGCAGCCTTCCAGAATATTTGTTGAGTAGATAGTTTAACCGTGTTTGCGGGTATTTTGCAAAAATAGATAATTGGACCAGATTCCGGTTATTTCGAGCAACTTCGCGGCAAATTACAAGCAATTTGGGTATTTGTTTACTGTTTAGCGTTGTATTTTCGGCCCGTCGCTCACAACGGCGACGAATTTCTGATACATCCAATAAAGCACAAGTAATTCAATAAATTGCAAAATTACATTAAAATATACGGGCTGCACATTGATTTTTATAGCGAAATCGCCTATTTTGGTGGTCTCCAATCGAGCGGGAGAAGCAGAAGGAAGGCCTGGGCCGAAAACGACCGGATTCCCGGTTATGGATCAACAGCTTACAAAGGTGCTGTTGGAGATGTGACCGGTTTGTGAACGGGGTTAAAACTCCAAAGTGCCTTTTTCTCATCAAACGAGACCAACGTTGGAGATGTGACCGGTTTGTGAACGGGGTTAAAACTTAACTTCTCCATTTACCACAAAACCTTTTTTACCGTTGGAATACTGATCGGGATGTGAACGGGGTTAAACGATAAAATCCTTTTTTATCGACATCGGAATGATGTGTGGAATATAAAGCCAATTCCAAACGTTAATGGAAAAACAGGATTTCATGTCCACATTAACGCTAGATCTTGTCAACACGGAAGACGGAACGATGGACGAACAAGACGGGTATTCAATTTTGCAAGATGCCTTACTCATCAAAGTCACACTCATACGTTCCTCATGTCTCCAGCTTTCATTAGCCATAAACTGTTAACCGCAAACCATTACCAAAATCAATACTGATCAGCTTTCCTTTTGGCGCGATACGCACCTTCCTCATTACCCAGTCTTCGACGGGCGATACTGATCAAGGTCCAATTTTTTCTTTTTAATTCCAAATCGCCACCCGCCAGGATATTTGACTTTTTAGCCAGATTCTCAGCGGGACCCGGTTGATCTTGTTGTAAACGAAACGAAGCTAATTGATGCCACAGCCCGGCATTTCTGGATTGAATTCTCAAAGCCCTTTCAATCGTTGTAACAGCTGCATCCAGGTCACCCTGCCTGCCCAGATAGGATGCATCTTTCATCAAATGGCGCACAGCCGCTGACATCACCATAGGTTTTGGGTGGGCAACATAGCTTTTCGACGAAGGTGGTTGCCCGAGAGCCTCCTTTGGCGAATGGATTAGGATTTCCTGACGAGCTTGTGGAGAACCTTCACCGGATGGCTTTTGAATTCGATCCGTCGGTTTTAAAGCGCACGAACAAAGCCCCAAACCTACTACAATCATCAAAACCGTACGCGATTTATTCATTACCCATAAATTCCCGTATCCACAAACCGAATTTACCCGACGGGGATTTAGCGCACGGCGAAAATTCATCCGGCGCGGATCCTCGTATAAACGGGTATTCTACCGCATGCGGACAACCTTCGTTCCCTCTTAAGCCATTTTCGGTATCGATCCACGCCAACTCAATTTCTTCGGGAATCAACAAATCAACCGGGAGTTTACTAATTTTTTTCATAACCTGAGCCCAAACCCTTAGTGCGCCTCTGGAACCCGACAAATGGATAGATTTATTGTCATCCCGCCCCAGCCAGACAACACCGAGATAATCGCCGGTGAAGCCCGCGAACCAACTGTCCCGCAGATCGTTGGTCGTCCCGGTTTTCCCGACCACATTGAAAGTTTTCGGTAAAATGGAATAGACCGCTTTACCGGTTCCTTCCCGCACGGATTCCTGCAATATCGTATTCACTAAATAGGTCGCGGCCGGATCCGAAACCTGGCGTACCGTCAAGGCATACCGTTGCAATGGCTCGCCATCGCCTGAAAGAACCGCGCGAATACTCCTTAACGGTGTGTTAAATCCGTCACTGGCGAGGGTCTGAAAATACTGGGTGACCTCCAAAGGCGTTAGTTCACCCGCCCCCAACAAAAACGAAGGGTAGCGTTTGAATTCGCGGCTGACACCTAGATTTCGCAGTGTCTTCATAATACGGCCAAGTCCTAAATCGAGGCCGAGTCGAACCGTCGCCAAATTGTAGGACTTCGCCAATGCGCGATGCAAAGGCACCGCACCATGCTCGGTGCGATCATAGTTCTTGGGATTCCAAACCTTTCCAGTTTGGGTTCGCACTCGGATTTGGCGGTCATCAAGGATTGTTGTGAGCGTATATTTGTCGGAATTTTCCAAGGCGGTCAGATAAATCACGGGTTTTATCAAAGACCCAACCGGACGCAAAGCCTTCAAGGCTCGGTTGAATCCGGTATAACCAAGATTTCGTCCACCCAACATTGCCGCGACCTCGCCGCCTTCCCGACGAGTAATAACGATAGCGGTTTGCAATTGAGAAACCCCCTTCAATCTTTCCAAGCGTGGCAACATATTTATTGCTGTCCGCTCTAAGGCATCCTGGATATTAATTTGTAAAGTCGTAAAAATCCTTAAGCCTTCGGTGGTTAAATCCTGCTCGCGATATTCCCGGCGGAGTTGGCGTCGGACTAAATCCATAAAGCTGGAATATCGATCGGGGCCAACCGTTTTTTGCCTATTAACCACCACGGGTCGAGCTTTTGCCAACTTGGCCCGTCTTAAGGTGATGTCGCCCACAATGTGCATGTTGTCGAGTACATGGTTCCGGCGTTTCTTGACACGATCAGGGTGTTTCCAAGGGTCATAATAGGATGGCCCTTTGACCAAAGCGATCAGTAACGATATTTGCTCCAAACCCAGGGATTTAACCGAGCGACCAAAATAATATTCGCTGGCCAAGCCGAAACCGTGTATTGCCCGAGCCCCGTCTTGTCCTAAATAAATTTCGTTAAGATAGGCTTCGAGAATATCATCCTTGCTGTAACGCGCATCAAGAATAATTGCCATAAATCCTTCATTAACCTTTCGCCATAGACTTCGTTCCGGTGTTAAGAAGAAATTCTTAACCAGTTGCTGGGTAATGGTGCTACCACCCTGTACAATCCGACCCGCCCGTATGTTGGCCCACAGAGCCCGAAAAATCGAGCGCGGAGAAATACCGGAATGGCTATAAAAATTTCGATCCTCGGTGGCCAATAATCCTTCCACAAGCGCATCGGGAACATCGTCTAGTTTGATGAGTATGCGATCCTCCTTTCGCGTCGGATAAAAACTTCCAATTTGTAATGGATCCATACGAAGGATTGGCAACCCCTTATTTCGTTCCAAATCATAAATGCTTCGCAATTGTTTTTTTGAAAATGTTAAGCGAATACGCCGGCTCGGCTCGGGTTTTTCCCAAAACCGAAATACACGGGTTTTCACGAAAATTTGATGTCCCTTCCGATAATAAGTAGCCTCGCTCGAAAGGCGAGTGTCTTTTCGATAATTCAATCGTTCGAGCACTTTCACAAAACTCGAAATCGCCAGGTCGAGACCTGCGTAAAGCTCGGTTGAACTGGCGTACACCCGAGCAGGAACGGACCAGCGTTTTCCTTCGAATAATCGGGTGACCTTGTGATCTAAATAACCGATATAAGAAACCAAAATAAAGCCGAACACGAAGATCGCTCTAAGCAAATAGCGCCCATACCAACGCTTAAAAAAATTGATTTTTTTCTTCGATCTTCGGGGTTTTCGATTCCCGCGCTTTTTTTTAGCCATATAAACCGTAGATAAATGGACCCAAAAAACCAATTACTGATATAGTGGTTTTTCTTATCTGTCCGAAAAACAAAATAACAGATTCCAAAGGAGAGAAGCCCATGAAATGTCTCTATTATTTAACGAGTAGTATCGATAGCACCGATCGCATATCCCACGATTTACACGATGCGGGGGTCGCCGACTGGCTGGTCCACGTCCTCAGTAAAAACGAAGCCGGATTGTACAAACGTCATATCCATTCGGCAAATTATATCGAACGACTCGATATTGTCCGTGACGGTTTAGTCGGGGCCGCGATAGGTTTTGGCATTTCTCTGTTGGTTGTATTGTACCTGCTGATCGCGGAACCTTTCGGGCCCAACATGCCTTGGTTCGCCTATCTAGCCATTATCGCCGTTCTATCGATGTTCGGCGCATGGGTAGGGGGGTTAACCGGGATCGCCAGCGAAAACAAAAAAATGATCAAATTCCACGACGACCTGGAGTCCGGAAAATATTTGATCATTATATACGCACGAAAAACAGAAGAAGATAAGGTGAAGGAGCTAATGACTCGCTTACACCCGGAATCCCAATTAGCCGGGATTGATTCTAACTTTTATAATCCTTTTACGACGGTGCAGCGAGTGTAAGGGGTCAGCATCGTGTAGAGATTAGCCATACCAACTCAATCATAATGATCTCCAACATTAATAAGCTTTCTTTGTCAATACTCTTTGGGTAGTGCCAAGTTGGACGATCAAAATCAAACCGGGCTGCGCGGAATTTCCGTAGCTCAAACGGCAATCGCAACCGTTGGTAAGGAAGGCAAAGGTTTATCCTATCGGGGTTACGACATTTTCGATTTGGCCGAGCACGCAGGCTTTGAAGAAGTCGCGTATTTGCTAATTTATGGAAACCTCCCTGATAAATCTCAACTGGAAAATTATAGCGAAAAACTTCAAAAACTGAGAACAATACCGGGGCCTTTAATCGAGGTTATCGAACGCATTCCCAAACAAGCGCATCCAATGGATATGATGCGTACGGCTTGTTCAATGCTCGGGACCTTAGAACCGGAACAAGATTTCAAAGATCAACACGCTGTTGCCGATCGGTTATTAGCAATTTTTCCTTCCATTCTTGGCTATTGGCATCATTACGTTTCAACCGCGAAACGCATCGATACCAAAACCGGCGAACCCACAATCGCAGGCCATTTACTCCACCTGATAACCGGCATACGCCCCAACGAACTCCACCGCCGGGCCATGGACGTATCGTTGATACTATACGCGGAACATGAATTAAATGCTTCAACCTTCGATGCGAGGGTCTGCGCCGCAACCTTATCCGATTTTTATTCAGCGGTTACAGCCGGCATCGGCACATTAAAAGGACCGCTCCACGGGGGCGCCAATGAGGCGGCCATGGAACTGATTCAAAAACATGGCAGCCCCGATGAGGCAAGGCAATCAGTCCGGGAAATATTGAATCGAAAAGTCAAGATCATGGGTTTTGGTCATGCTGTCTATAGCACGTCCGATCCGAGAAACATTATTATCAAAAAATGGGCCAATAAATTAGCTGAACAATACCATGACACCATCCTATTCCCTGTATCCGAGGCGATCGAAAATCTAATGTGGGTGGAAAAAAGACTTTTTCCAAATCTCGATTTCTACAGTGCTCCCGCCTATCACTTCATGGGGGTTCCAACGTCCCTATTTACACCTCTGTTCATTTGCTCAAGGATCTGTGGATGGTCGGCCCACATTATTGAACAACGCTGCAATAATCGGCTAATCAGACCCAGTGCCGACTACATCGGTCCTGAAAAACGGGAATATATATCGCTTGAAAACCGAATCTGAGTTAACGCCGGATCGGTTATTTATCGATATTGCCGATTACGTTTTAGATTACCCAATTGAGGCGTCCGAAGCATTCAGCACAGCCCGGTTGTGTCTTCTGGATTCGCTGGGCTGCGGATTATTGGCCTTAAACTATCCTGCCTGCACGAAATTGCTGGGGCCCATCGTCCCGGGGGCGGAAATTCCGAATGGCGCACGGATACCCGGACTATCTTACCAACTCGACCCGGCCCAGGCAGCGTTCAATATCGGCACCATGATTCGTTGGCTTGATTTTAACGATACCTGGCTGGCGGCGGAATGGGGGCACCCGTCGGACAATTTGGGTGGAATTCTTGCCATCGCCGATTATCTCAGCAGACGGAATATAGCCCAAGGGAAAGCGCCACTTTTGATCAAGGATGTGCTAACAGCCATGATAAAAGCCTATGAAATACAGGGAATCATCGGGCTTGAAAACAGTTTTAACGAAGTGGGTCTGGATCACGTCTTACTGGTGCGAATCGCAACCGCTGCCGTTGTAACCGCTCTGTTAGGCGGGAATCGTCGGCAAATCGTTAATGCTTTATCCAATGCCTGGATCGATGGTGGCGCACTACGTTGTTATCGGCATGCACCGAATACCGGGTCTCGAAAAAGCTGGGCAGCGGGCGATGCAACCAGTCGTGGCGTGAGACTCGCGCTAATGTCAATGACCGGGGAAATGGGTTATTCCACCGCGTTATCCGCGAAAAACTGGGGATTTTTCGATGTCTTATTTCAAGGCAATTCCTTCGTTTTCAACCAAAATTTCGCAAGCTATGTTATGGAAAACATCTTATTCAAAATCTCGTTTCCAGCCGAAATCCACGCCCAAACGGCGGTGGAAGCCGCTCTCATGCTCCACCGCTCGGTAAAAAATCGCTTAGACGAAATCGATCGAATCGAAATTCAAACCCAACAAGCCGCTACGCGCATTATCGACAAATCCGGCCCACTGAATAACCCCGCCGACAGGGACCATTGCATCCAATATATGGTAGCCATCGGATTGATTTTCGGAGAACTGACGGCCAGCCATTACGAAGATAAAATAGCCCAGGATCCGCGAATTGATAATCTTAGAAACAAAATGAATGTGGTCGAAAACAGACACTTCAGTATCGATTACTTGGATCCACAAAAACGTTCCATCGCCAACGCCATACAGGTTTTCTTTTACGATGGGAGCAAAACCTCAAATATTCAGATTGAATTTCCCGTTGGCCATCGCCGACGGCGTGAAGAAGGGATGCCATTGTTAAAAAACAAATTGGCCGAAAACCTCAAAACCCGTCTGACAACGCAAAATTGTACAAAAATTCTCGGTCTTTTTGAAAATCAAAAAGAATTGGAATCGACATCGGTGGATTGGTTTATGGATTTATTTATGCTAGAAGGTTGTCCGAGAACAGACTGATTTACCGCAGACAGCCTCCTCTCCACACCCTAAATAACTACGTCTATTCAACGGTCTAAATCGGCGATAACCGCGTTGCGACGGCTTGAAAGAGGATGGCTATTCCTACGCTGTCGCATTTTGTTCCCGGCGATTTATCCTCGCCGCTTAAACATAGTTATTTAGGGTGGCTGTGTACTACGGACATCTTGACACTCCCTTACGTGACTCACATCACAACAATCAGTTGATATTTCGAATAACTCGATAGAGTTTGAATTGGTTCCCATAAATCTCCGTGGAGAATTGGTAGCCTAGTGCTCTGTTGGACGAATACCTCGATATGTATCCGCGTCCCAGAAAGCTTTACCGTAGCTTTCTCAATGTTAATGTCTTCTAGAGGTAAGTATGATGGGTTATCAATCGTCGGCAAGATTTATACACGGCATTAAGTTTTTCTGTTTGTTTAGTCTTTTTATTAATACCAATAACGCTCTAGCGACTTCTTCGATAAATTCAGCATTGCTGACGGTCTTTCCGGGAGATGGCGTAACAACGAATTGCGCCGATGTCTCGCATTCACTCACTTCCGGCCAGGGATTTCTCAGGGTGGATTTACCCACTTCGGCGGATTTTGCCAATAATACCACTACTTCTTGTATTAAATGCCATTCGCAAAGCGGGATATTCAATTTTGCCGCGGATACCAATCTGGGATTGTATCTGATTAACAAATTCGTAGACAAAAACAATACAACCATGGCTGAAATCGATTCGGCCTTATGTGTTCCTTCCGCGGTAGTCAACAATGCGCCCGTGCTCGATCCGATCGGCTCGAAAGCGGTAAACGAGGGTGAAACTCTGCAATTTTCGGTCACCGCTAACGATCCGGATTTCGATACTCTAAGCGTTACAATGGCCCAATTGACGGGGTCTACCTTCCAAAATAATGGAAATGGCGTGTGGACTTTTAACTGGACGCCCGATTTTAATGCGGCGGACGCCTATCCGGTACGCTTCACGGTAACCGATGACGGCAACCCGATAGCTTCAGACTTTGAAGATATTATGATCACCGTAAATAATGTCAATCGCCCTCCAGTTTTAAATCTCATAGGCGCGAAAACGATTCCGGAAGGGGATCTGTTGACATTTACAGTAAGCGCCGGCGATCCGGACTTGGATGCGCTCACCCTCGCTGTATCCAGTTTACCCTTGGGCGCGACTTTTACGGATAATAATGATAATACGGGGACATTCAATTGGATGCCGAATTTTGGTACTGCTGGGAATTATTTCCTCACTTTTACCACGACCGATAATGGTAACCCGGTGGCGAGTGACATTGAACAAGTCACCATTACGGTAGGTGACGTTAATCGTCCACCCGTATTGAATCCGATAGGCCCAAAATTGGTACAAGAAGGTGAAACCTTGACGTTTACGGTAACCGCTACCGATCCTGATCTTGATGCATTGGTCCTTAGTTCGTCAATTTTAGCCGGGGCTACTTTTGTAGACAACGGAAACGGTACCGGTAATTTCAGTTGGACTCCAGGCTTTGGTACGGATGGGAACTATATGATCGTTTTTACGGCAACCGATACCGGCAACCCCGTCGCGAGTGACTTCGAGCAAGTCAATATCACCGTGGGCGATATCAATCGTCCACCCGTATTGACTCCACTCGGTTCAAAATCCGTTCAACCGGATAATGAACTGACCTTTATGGTTATTGCCAGCGATCCAGATTTGGATACTCTAACGTTATCAACATCGACTTTACCCTTAAACGCCGCTTTTACCGATCTTGGCGATGGTACAGGTGTTTTTAGTTGGACGCCCGTCCTCAATCAAGAGGGGAACTACACTCTGTTGTTCACCGTAACTGATGATGGGAATCCGTTAGCAACGGATTTCGAAGAAGTGACGATCACCGTCGGTGACGTCAACCAGCCTCCCGTTTTGAATCCCATTAGCTTCCAATTGGTGAAGGAGGGTTCGCTTTTGAAGCTTACTATCACTACACTCGATCTGGATTCGGATTCAATTACCATCCTGGCATCCGCCCTACCCCTGGGTGCTACTTTCGTCGATAATGGAGACGGCACCGCGACCTTAACATGGATACCAGACGTTGAATTCGAAGGAAATTTCACAATAACGATTACGGTCCTGGACGATGGTACTCCGGTAATCAGTGATTACGAAGTATTTAATATTGCCGTGGGCGATATAAATCTGCCTCCTATATTGAATCCCATCGGCGCCAAATCCATACAGGTTGGAAGCACACTGGCAATTTCGATAACAGCCGTCGATTTGGATCTCAATGCACTCAGTTTGACGGCATCGCCACTCCCTCTCGGCGCTACTTTTAAAGATAATTCGGATGGTACCGGCGAATTCACCTGGAATCCCGCGATTGGCGACATAGGGAACTACAATATTTTGTTTAAAGTTGTCGATAATGGCGAACCCATGGCCAGTGCATCAGAGGAGGTAACCATAACGGTGAACGCGCCAGGCGTCATCATCAATAATCCACCTGTATTAGCTCCGATTGGTAACCAAACCGCTACCGAGGAAGTACCCTTTGAATTTATGGTGACGGCTACCGATCTCGATGCGGGAGATACTCTGACCACCTCCGTATCACCCTTACCACCGGGCGCGACATTTACCGACAATGCCGATGGTTCGGGTCTATTTAATTGGACTCCCGAAGCCGGATCCGCCGGAAACTATAACGTCACCATCTCGGTAGTGGATGACAATACCCCAGCGGAAAGCGATTCGAAGCAAATTAGCATTACCGTCAATGCCCTTGATGCTCTGACCAATAATCCACCGACCTTGGAACCGATCGGTAACCAGACAGCAGTGGAAGGAGCGTTACTGGAAATGAATATGATTGCCAACGATCTTGATCCGGGGGATAAGTTGGGCTTTAAGGTATCTCCAATCCCTCAAGGCGCAATTTTTACCGACAACAACGATGGGACCGCTACCTTTAGCTGGATACCTCCGGAGGGTAGCGCTGGCGATTATCCGCTTAGCATTTCCGTCGATGACAATGCTCAATCCCCAGTCGTAACCACGGAAAATATAGTGATCAGCGTACAGGCTTCCACATTGGAAGCACTCGGTTGCGATCCGGCCCAATTTGATAACGTGATTATGGGTACTTCCGGAGACGATTTGCTCGAGGGGACTCCGGACAATGATCTCATTTACGGATTAGGTGGCAACGATACGATTTACGGTGGTGCTGGCGACGATTGTATCGATGGCGGCCTGGGAAATGATAGGATTTACGGCGACCGAGGTGACGATGTCATCATGGGTGGAGGTGGAAATGATCGTCTCGAAGGTGGTAGCGGAAACGATACGATTATGGGCAACTCGGGTGACGATAAAGTACTCGGCGAGTTCGGGAACGATAAATTGGACGGTGGTCCTGGAAATGATAGGGTAAAAGGCGGCCAGGGCGACGATCAATTAGTGGGGGGATCTGGTCATGACTACCTTAGCGGCGAAGATGGCAACGATATCGTAGACGGGGGTCCCGGTGACGACAAAGTTGGCGGTGACGAAGGTAACGACCAACTCCAAGGTGGTCCCGGAAACGATGAATTGGAAGGAGAAACGGGGGCCGATACGCTTAACGGAGGGGCGGGTTTCGATATCCTAGACGGTGGATTAGGTGACGACATCTGCACCGACGGGGAACAGGTCAGGAAATGCGAGGTTGGGTTCTGAATTACTTTGAAACCGTCCAAGCGTGCAATAATGGCACAGTGGAAGTCACACACGGATAGTGCTCGTTTCCCCTGATTAGCCAAGCCGTGCAACTTTAGTTCTAATTCTTTTTATGCTCGTGCACGATTACGTTCACGAGCACGACCTATTCAACCACGTTTAGTCCTTTGTTCTAACCTTAACTGGTGGTTGTATTATTTGACACCATTTCCCCCTTGCTATACAGTCCCTCCTCAGCTTCAGGTGTCCCAAGGGTATCTATCCTTGGGATGAAACGGGAAGCCGGTGAGAACTGGTTAAAACCAGGCCAATTCCGGCGCTGCCCCCGCAACGGTAAGCGAGTAAAGGCGGATCACACAGCCACTGCGATATGACGTGGGAAGGCGATCCGAATAGCGATTAATCGCCCTCGCAAGCCCGGAGACCGGCCCGAAGCAATTTGTTGGCGTTGCGGAGGGCGATGTTACAGTCTTCGGATCGTTTTGCCTGATTTCCGTAGATCTTTTTTCTCCGTAAATGCCCGTGTATAACCGATATACGTGCGGGTGCGCACGCCGGAGAATTAAAAATGAAAAATGCTTTCAAGCTGGCAGCGACTATTATGCTGTTGGTGCCTTATTCCGTTTTTGCCATCGAACTTGATCCCATTGTTGTTACCGCTACAAGATCGGAACAACCGGAGATTATAACGCCTACTTATATTTCCATTATTTCGAGCGATACGATTAAAAACAGTGGCGCTTCATTATTGACCGAAGTTTTACGAAGTCATGGTGGAGTACAGGTGGCCGATACCTTTGGCGACGGTAACCAATCCATTGTCAGTATGCGGGGTATGGGGGAAACCGGGGTATCCAATGTTTTAATTTTGGTGGACGGCAGGCCTTTGAACAACCCTGACATTTCCGCGCCGGATCTCAATTCAGTATCGGTAAAAGATATACTGCGCATAGAAATAATGAAGGGCAGCGCAGGGTCATTATTTGGTGATCAGGCGGTCGGTGGCGTGATAAATATCATTACGCGAACACCGACGGATTTCAACGTGCGTGGCAGGGTCGGTTTTGGCGGTTTCGATCAAACGCTTTATCAAGCAAGTATTAGTGACGTTTTTGACAATGGCTTCGGCTACCGATTCTCGGTTGAAGAAAATCAAAGCGATGGTTATCGTGACGACAATGATAATGACCGAAGTAACTATTTTGGCCGGATCAATTTCGATCATGCGAGTGGCGCCGTATTTGCGGAATATCTTAAGGTCGATAATGTTTTGTCGTCCAGGGCTGCGCTTTCAGGTTCACAGGTGAATGCCGATCGTCAACAGGCGGCGGGGTTTATCCTTGTCGATTCTGAAACGGAGGTCAAAAGATTGGGGATCGAGCAAGATATTTTCAGCTATTTTAAATTGATGACCGAATATACGGACAGGGATTTCGATAATGAGAGCCCTTCCGAAAGCATTACTTTCGGGGTATCGCAAACCGATATAAATCGCCGAGTCAAAACCTACACGCCTCGGATCCAAGGACACTTTGATACTACTATTGGTCCCATTCTGATAACTGTTGGCGGAGATGTTGAGGAAGAGGAATTCGGTTTTGGCAATCAGTCCGTTGGGGGATTATTTGGGGATTCCTCCTTTCAAAACGACCAACAAAGAGATCGTTACAGTTATTACTTTCAAGGAACTTTCCCATTGGTGGATGGCTTGACTACGACATTGGGTATACGCCATGCACATATAGATGCTGAATTTAGTGGCAGCGCGGAATCGATTTTCGGTCAGTCCAGTTTGGATGCGGAATTTGACGATAGCGTTACTGTAAAGGAAATAGGTTTTATGTACCAAGCGAGTGACAACCTGAAAGTTTATATTCGTAGAGATGAAAATTTTCGCTTTGCCAAAACCGATGAGCTTGCCGATGTCTTCCGAGGATTTACGCCTTTAAAAACACAAGAAGGTACATCCTACGAGTTGGGGATCGAGTGGTGGAATGATATGGTGCTTTTATCCGCTTTCATATATCAACTTGAAATTCAGAACGAAATTGGTACCGTGACGGACAATTTTGGATTTGTCAGTAATGTAAATTTTGACGATACCCGACGGCGTGGCGTGGATCTGGAAGCCAGGTTGTATATTTTGCCCAATCTATCCTTAACCGGGCAATACAGTTATGTAGACGCGGAATTCATCGAAGGCCTATTGGATGGTAATGAGCTTCCATTCGTCTCATCGCATCTGTTTAGTTTTTACAGCATATACTCACCTGTTCAGGGATTAAGCCTGTTTGGCGAGATGGTATACACGGGAAGCCGATATAGCCAGGCTGACATACTCAATGCACAAGGCAAACGAGGGGGATATACGGTATGGAACGCTAATGTTGCTTATACCCATGGTGCTTGGACAATTGCCGGACGGGTGAACAATATTACTAACAAAAAATATAGCGAGATCACTACTTTTGCACCTTTTCTACCGGGAAATATCGGATTTAGCCCTTCACCGGAACGGAATTTCCTGGTGACATTATCAATCGATCTGGATAGTAAGCTTCAATTGTTTTGAATGGAGGGGATAAAAAAATAATAACTTGAAAAAGAAGGCATCGATTCATCCCGGTTTAGTCTTGAGAGAGGCTGCAATCGTGGCTATTTTACCACCGGAAAAGGATTCGGCGGATTAGCATAATGGGACCCGCTGTTAATATTGCCGAGGTATATTTCCGGTTTCAATCGCGTTAAGCTATCGAGATGAATGCAATCGATAGGCAATTTGCGCCATTCGCCGAAGATAACTAATTCCAGGCTAGGCTCTTTAAGACATTGAATTAGGAGGATAATAAAATGCTAGCATTGACTACTCGTTCCCAATGGATGATCGGCTCCCTGCTTCTGCTGTTTCTCATAGTAACCCGGGGTCATCATTTCGCAAGCCTGACTCATTTGCCCGACGCCTCCTGGTCTGTTTTTTTTCTTGCTGGCGTCTATTTACGTTCGCGGCGAGTTTTGCCCTTGTTGATCATATTGGCCGGAGCGCTTGATTACATGGCCATCTCTTATGGTGGAGTCAGCGATTTTTGCGTCAGTTCCGCTTATATCCTATTGCTGCCCGCCTATACCTGCCTGTGGCTAGCCGGCTATTGGTATGCCAAGCGCTACAAACCTGAATGGCATACTCTAGTGATATTGACGGCTACCATACTCGCGAGCGCGAGTTTGTGCGAGGTTATTTCCAGTGGCGGTTTCTATTTCTTTTCCGGAAGCTTTGAGGCAACAAGTCTGGCGGAATTCGGTGTGCGGCTCGTGAAGTACTTTCCATTCAATCTTCAATCCATGGCATTTTATGTAGGCATGGCTGTGATCGTGCATTTGGTCTTCACGCTTGTATCCGATAGCGTCAAGCAGCATAGGCGCATAATGGAATAGAGGGGTGAATACGGATGATCGGGAAAAGCGTCACCGCTCGCGCATGCAGCGCTACAAACAGGTGGTTGACGCCGCGGTTGTTCGTGCGGATCGGGATCAAGGCTTGCTGCTGGTGCTAACCGGCAATGGTAAGGGCAAATCAAGTTCCGCCTTCGGTATGTTGGCGCGCTCCCTGGGGCATGGGATGAAAGTGGGTGTGGCGCAGTTTATCAAAGGACAATCGGACACCGGAGAGGAAGCTTTTTTTCGTCGCCAACCAGATGTAGTTTGGCATGTACTGGGTGAGGGCTTCACCTGGGAAACACAAAATCTTGCCCGCGACACCGAAACCGCCCGACGCGGTTGGGCTGTAGTGCAGGGTATGTTGGCCGATACATCGCTCGATCTTATCGTACTGGACGAACTGACCTACCCGCTGAAATTTGGTTGGCTGGATATGGAGCGCGTATTGGCGGATCTAAAAGCGCGCCCCGCTATGCAGCATGTAGTTATTACTGGCCGAACCGCGCCCAAAGCCCTCATCGAAGCAGCGGATACAGTCACTGAACTGGCTGATGTCAAACATGCTTTTCGAGCCGGGGTTCGGGCGCAATCCGGCATTGACTTGTGAGGCAGTGACCGTACCTTTTCATTTCAGTATCCGCGCCTAAAAGTTGAAATTAAACCTTCATGGCATTTCAATCCCTAACCGGGCAAGAATCCTCACACTACTGGTATTGCAGGTATTTCCATTTTCCGCGAAGGCTTCCCAGCTAAACGACCTTCTTTCAATCAATGCAACGCTCAAGGGGATCTACCAATACGGATTCTTCCAAAACAACATCGACGAAACAGGGAAACCAGTTGCTGACAAAGGGCGAGGTACTGGAGGTGTGGATCTTGAGTTGGATTTCAAACCAACGGAATTGGATCAATTCTATATCCTGCTCCAGTATTCGGCGGGCAATGGACTTAACGATGTTTGGGCGGGTGCGTTTACTCCGTTCGGACATCCACTGGAAGACGATGTCAGAGATATCAACGGAAGTGGCCGCGATTACATTCACGAAGCTTGGTATAAACACCGCTTCGAATTCGATAATAACCGGAACATTGGAGTCACCGGCGGGATCATAGACAGTACCAATTATGTCGACGATAACGAATATGCCAACGATGAGTTGACCCAGTTTATAAATGATATGTTTATAAACGACCCGGTGACCAATCTACCTTCGTATGACTGGGGAGGCGCTATCGAAATCGATTCCGGTCAATGGAGATTATCCGGCGTAGCGATGTTCTCTAAAACCGGTGATAACGCAAACAAGCATTATCAATACTACGCCACTCAACTTTGCTATAGCTCGGAAAGCATTTTGGGAGAGGGGCATTACCGTATATTGGCGTACACCACCAACGCGCGCTTTTTAAACCCATCGAGCGATGGTTTCGAAAAACTTCAGGGTATAGGGGGATCGCTCGACCAACAATTGGGTGAAACCCAAGGTATTTTCGTTCGCGCCTATTTGCAAGATGAAGATGCCGCGCTTGACTACCAATGGGATCTGAGCGGAGGTTTGAACGTTTCGGGTAACCTGTGGGGTCGCGCCATTGACGAATTTGCCATCGGGTACGGCTATCTCAAAGGCGGTAACGGCGATATTCGTTCGACTCGGGTTTTTGAAACGTATTTCAAATTTCAACTCAATAGCTTTGCAAATTTAACTGTCGACCTACAATACATTAAAGATAAATTGAAAAGCGCCAAAGATCGCAAGGCATGGATTCCTGGTGTTCGGTTTATTGCTGAATTTTGAGATTGTTGGATGGTTGATGACCTGATGCTGTTTGCAATATTAGTATTCACCTTGTTCTACTGGTGGAGCGCTACAGGGATAAAGGAAGTCGCATTGGCGGCAACGAAACTTCATTGCCAAAAGATGGATGTACAATTATTGGACGACTGCATCGCTCTTAATCGTCTTTGGTTTAAACGAGATGAAATAGGAAAGAATCGAGTATGGCGCTCATATCGATTTGAATTTACCGTAACCGGAGAAAGTCGTTACGACGGGCGAATAATTCTTTTGGGATCTAAAATTCTTTCAATTCAGTTGGGTCCGTATCGAATTAAAAGGGATTTTTATCACAACTGATTGTCTAACCAATTCAACATACAACATACCGATATAGCTGAGATTTAGGGGTATTCATCAAGATTTTTTCTTTATCGCAAAGTACTTTCTTTTACAATCAAAAAATTTGTGACCTTTAGCGCCTCACCTAAACTTTTTGCTATGGCGCCACCAGTTCGGTATTTTCCATTGACGATAATGGCAGGAACCCCAGTTATCCCATAGCGAGCGCCCATTGAGGTGGCTTGGCGCATCCTCGTATCAACGATAAAAGAATTAAAAGCCTGGTCAAATTCAGTTTTTGAAACTCCGTGTTTGGCAAAGAATTCGGCTAATTCGCCCACGCTTTCCAGTTTTTGTTTTTTGTTTTGGATAGTGTCGAAAAGATCCGCATGGACTTTGTCGACAATGTCTAGGGCTTCGGCGGTAAAATAAGCTTTCGCATGCATCGACCAGCGCGGTCCGAAAATGGCGGGTTGCCGGATAAACCGCACATTGTCCGGAAGCTGTCGTAGCCATTTACTTATGTATGGTTCAAATCGATAACAGTGCGGGCATCCATACCAAAAAAACTCGATGACTTCAATTATGTCGGGGTCTTGTGTCGGCTGGGCAGGTTGAACCAGCTCGTATCCTTTTCCTTCACTATATTTGGGGGGATTATTCTCCGCCCAAACACCGCCAGCCCACAATACATTCAACACTAAATTCAGTGATAGTATTGTTTTTAACATATTTAACTCCCAATGTTATTGAGTTGATCAAGTTTTCCTAGCGGAATTACAAAGCCTATGTAGCTGTTCAGATTGAACCTGATTAGCTTCAGAACAAGGCGAAAGGGCGCAGTTTACAGGTGTAAATGAGCATTTTCAACGCAGTTATGGAGCTCGTCAGGGGTGAGCTGAATAGTTACAATTGTATATTAGCGTATTGATGAAATATAAGCGGACACGGCATTAATCTCTTCCCGGGTCATCTTTTTGGCAATCATTTGCATCATAGTAGAGATGTCGTTATTTCGCTCACCGGATTTAAAATCCACCAATGATTTGGCCACGTATATAGCATATTGTCCCGTAAGCACTGGAAACCCCGCAGGCTCGTTGCCCATTCCAGTTGGGCCATGGCAGGCAATACATGCCGCAATTCCCGTGTTCGAATTGCCCCCCCGATAAAGCGCCTCCCCCTTTTCTATCAACTCCCGAGTGACTGGAATTTCTTCATCTTCATCAAGGTATTGCTCATCATCACTGGTAAACTGTGGTTTTTGTTTGACATAATAGGCGCTAATATCTTTAATGTCCTGTTCGTTCAAACCGCTTGCCATAGCCTCCATCATTTCATCTGAGCGGGTTTTGGATTTGAATGCGTTCAATTGGCTAACGAGATACCGGATATGCTGACCAGCAAGGCGTGGAAACATTGGGCCGACGCTATTACCTTTATTACCATGACAGCTGGCGCAAGCAGCCGCTTTTTGTTTTCCAAGTTCGGCATTGCCCGCCGCGAATGAAAACCCCGTTAAACTGGCGAGGATTGTAAAAAACAAAACTCTCAATTTCATCAGCATATGTTGTAGCTCCCAGTAAAAAATATTCGTATGGTTCAATACTACCGTAATTTATTTCACAGTGCGAGAATACAGTGAATTCCTTATACCAACAGGCAAACTTTCTTACCAGTGTTCCCCGGTTGGCAATAGCACCGCCTGACAGTGGATGGGAGGTCGCGTTCGCTGGGCGTTCGAACGCTGGAAAATCCAGTGCGATTAATGCTATTACTTCTCAAAAAGGATTGGCAAAAACGAGCAAAACGCCCGGCAGAACGCAACAACTGGTTTTTTTTAAGCTTGATGATGACCGGAGACTGGTTGATTTGCCCGGTTATGGTTACGCCAAGGCTCCCGCCAGCGTGATAAAAACATGGCGGAAAACAACGGAAAATTATCTAACTAGCAGGAAATCGTTGTGTGGCATTTTTTTGCTGGTCGATATCCGCCGCGCTCTTACCGATTTTGATTTTCAAATGATCGATTTTTGTGAATTCGGCCAGATTCCGTTGCATATTGCACTCGCCAAAGCGGATAAGTTCAAAAGAGGACGAGCGCGGGGTATATTCACGGATGTTCAAAAACAGTTAGAAAAACTCCGCACTCCATGGTCTCTACAGCTTTTTTCCGCGGTAGACCGTGTGGGAATCGAAATCGCACACCGTGCACTGGACAGTTGGCTGGAAATCGATTGACAATGGAGTATTTGTTAGAAGAAAAAACTCCGGAGCAAAAGGGGGAACGCTCCGGAGCCTTTCAGTCCCGGCTTGGGGATGCCGGGTATTTAGCCAACTCATAAAGGGAGGAAATGAGTGGCCAGCGCCGTTCCCGACGCTTATCATGTAAGACCTGAGTGGTTAACAAAAGTTCACATCTTATTTGAACAAACCCCTGTGAAACTATCTTCCATTTATGCGAACTTGGATCCCATCTTTGAGTTACTCAATACATCAACAAAAAGTTTAATGACCCTTGGAACGGGGGGTTATTTTTGAATGAGGTTAAGCGTCTTAATCGGTATCTTTGGGGTATCTTCATTTAAGAGAACGTGTGTCGTATCATCGAGAACAACACTTAAAAATCGCGCCAATTTCTTCCGACCCAAACTTTGGGTGTGGATATCCGAGTTACGCCACATCGAATCAATCAACCCCTTGGCATGTTGATGTATTAGCAACGCAAACGCCTTTGGCATATCCGGAAATGTTTCTGTAATCTGCACTTTCATCTCGTCAATTTTGTCGAGAAATTCTTTATAGTCCACTGTGATTCGGGCTTCTCGTTCCTCGGCGCGGTTAATTTCTTCGGCGAACTTTATTTTTAACAATTGAAGCTCGTGCGCCATTTCCGCTTCGTAAATCGCCTTTTGCCCACGCAGTTCGGCAATCGCTTTGAGTCTCGCTTTTTGCTGTTCCGTATCAACGCCATCAACTGTATCCATAAAATCTAGAAGCCAGTTGGGAAACTTTATTGGCATCGACATTTTCGGCTCCAAATAATATCGGCTTAGCTATTGCGTCCGTTTAGGACGTCACTAAGTAAAGCTGGTTCCACTTTTACAACAATTTCGTAGAGGCGTAACATTTTCTCAAAATCAAGGTTTTTTTTACATTCCCGAAGCATCAATCTTATTCGGACCAGGATAGTAATTGGAATCTCTTCTTTCCGATCATCCAGAGTTAATTGGATGATTTCTAGTAGATCAGCCATATTACGCCTATCCTTGTCATCCGAAATCCGTTTTCTCATACGATGCCCACGACACGCTATCGCGGTCAATCGGGATTTCTGGGATTTTAGCAATCGATAAAACCTGCCCTGTACTGTATACAACCAAAACCCAATTGCTAGTACATAACCGAGGATAACCAGTGCTAAAGCCACCCAACTTACTGGAAGCGCCACCATCGCCAATGGAACGACGCTACAAATCGCGATGAGCTTAAAACAGAAAACGCCGATTTCACATACGATACTAAGCATTTATTACCGATTAGCTGCGCGAACGGAAACCCCCCTTAGCAGACCGATCTATTCCCCTACAGGTTCCCTAAATAAGGGTCGATTGGCAATAATCTTACGATGCCGTGGTGGTCAAGTATTATCATAACACGATATCCTAGTTTGAGGTTGTCATAAGGCGGGGTTGCTAAACATGACTTTCTTTCGGTCATGCCCTTGCCATCTACCATTCCCATAAAAAAACCCCTAATCCGAGTCGAATTAGGGGTGGAATAAAAGCCTGGCAGTGTCCTACTTTCACATGGATAAATCCACACTATCATCGGCGCTAAACGGTTTCACTTCCGAGGTCGAGATGGAATCGGGTGGTTCACGCTCGCTATGGCCACCAGGCAAACTGGTCACAAGGGTTTAGTCCGTTGCCTAAACGCCTCTTTGCTTCTTTGAAAATCTGTACACACGCAACATCATATCGCTGACCCTCAGGTTCGTACTCATCCGCGATAAAAATTGTATCGCGACACAAACCACTTGGGTGTTATATGGTCAAGCCTCACGGGCAATTAGTATCGGTTAGCTTCACGCATTACTGCGCGTCCACACCCGACCTATCAACCTTGTCGTCTTCAAGGGCCCTTCAGGGATCTCGCAGGATCCAGTGAGACCTCATCTTGGGAGAGGCTTCCCGCTTAGATGCTTTCAGCGGTTATCCCGTCCGAACATAGCTACCCGGCAATGCCACTGGCGTGACAACCGGAACACCAGAGGTTCGTCCACTCCGGTCCTCTCGTACTAGGAGCAGCTTCCCTCAAGTCTCAAACGCCCACGGCAGATAGGGACCGAACTGTCTCACGACGTTCTGAACCCAGCTCGCGTACCACTTTAAATGGCGAACAGCCATACCCTTGGGACCAGCTTCAGCCCCAGGATGTGATGAGCCGACATCGAGGTGCCAAACACCGCCGTCGATATGAACTCTTGGGCGGTATCAGCCTGTTATCCCCGGAGTACCTTTTATCCGTTGAGCGATGGCCCTTCCATTCAGAACCACCGGATCACTAAGACCTACTTTCGTACCTGCTCGACTTGTCCGTCTCGCAGTCAAGCGCTCTTTTGCCTTTACACTCATTGCATGATTTCCGACCATGCTGAGAGCACCTTCGTGCTCCTCCGTTACTCTTTGGGAGGAGACCGCCCCAGTCAAACTACCCACCATACACTGTCCTCAACCCGGATTACGGGCCTAAGTTAGAACTCTAAATATACCAGGGTGGTATTTCAAGGTCGGCTCCACGAGAACTAGCGTCCTCGCTTCACTGCCTCCCACCTATCCTACACAAGTAGATTCAAAGTCCAGTGCAAAGCTATAGTAAAGGTTCACGGGGTCTTTCCGTCTAGCCGCGGGTACACTGCATCTTCACAGCAATTTCAATTTCACTGAGTCTCGGGTGGAGACAGTGTGGCCATCGTTACGCCATTCGTGCAGGTCGGAACTTACCCGACAAGGAATTTCGCTACCTTAGGACCGTTATAGTTACGGCCGCCGTTTACCGGGGCTTCGATCAAGAGCTTCTCCGAAGATAACCCCATCAATTAACCTTCCGGCACCGGGCAGGCGTCACACCCTATACGTCCTCTTACGAGTTTGCAGAGTGCTATGTTTTTGCTAAACAGTCGCAGCCACCTGGTCACTGCAACCCTCTTCGGCTCCAAGAGCAAGTCTTATCACCTACCAAGGGCGTACCTTCTCCCGAAGTTACGGTACCATTTTGCCTAGTTCCTTCACCCGAGTTCTCTCAAGCGCCTTGGGATTCTCTCCCTACCCACCTGTGTCGGTTTGGGGTACGGCTACAATCTACCTGATGCTTAGAGGTTTTTCTTGGAAGCAGGGCATCAATCACTTCATTGTCCAATAAAGGACAACTCGTCATCACGCCTCAGGATTAACAAAAGCCCGGATTTACCAAAGCTCTCTCCCTACACGCTTAAACCAGCACTTCCAACCGCTGGCTGACCTAGCCTTCTCCGTCACCCCATCGCAGTAAATCGTAGTACAGGAATATTAACCTGTTGTCCATCGACTACGCCTCTCGGCCTCGCCTTAGGCACCGACTAACCCTGCGCTGATTAGCATTGCGCAGGAAACCTTGGGCTTTCGGCGAACGGGTTTTTCACCCGTTTTATCGTTACTCATGTCAGCATTCGCACTTCCGATACCTCCAGCACACTTCTCAATGCACCTTCGCAGGCCTACGGAACGCTCCTCTACCATGCGTATAAATACGCATCCGCAGCTTCGGTACATAGCTTAGCCCCGTTAAATCTTCCGCGCGGGTCGACTCGACCAGTGAGCTATTACGCTTTCTTTAAAGGATGGCTGCTTCTAAGCCAACCTCCTGGCTGTCTGAGCCTTCCCACATCGTTTCCCACTGAGCTATGATTTAGGGACCTTAGCTGGCGGTCTGGGCTGTTTCCCTTTCCACGACGGACCTTATCACCCGCCGTGTGTCTCCCGTGCTCAAACTGCTCGGTATTCGGAGTTTGCATCGGTTTGGTAAGTCGGGATGACCCCCTAGCCGAAACAGTGCTCTACCCCCGAGCGTTATACACGAGGCTCTACCTAAATAGATTTCGAGGAGAACCAGCTATCTCCGGGCTTGATTAGCCTTTCACTCCGATCCACAGCTCATCCCCTCATTTTTCAACATAAGTGGGTTCGGGCCTCCAGTCAGTTTTACCTAACCTTCACCCTGGCCATGGATAGATCGCCCGGTTTCGGGTCTACTCCTAGCGACTCATTCGCCCTATTCAGACTCGCTTTCGCTACGCCTCCCCTATTCGGTTAAGCTTGCCACTAACAGTAAGTCGCTGACCCATTATACAAAAGGTACGCAGTCACCCAGCACCTAAATTGCTCTAGTTGCTCAGTCCACAACACTTGTTAAAGTCTCATGATTATTCCGCCTTCAGCGACCCTAAATAGAATTTAGGTGCTGGGCAGGCCCCTTAATCGTTTTATGTCCCTTTTCAATACTTC
>CAXXSE010000007.1:372500-2048080 GCA_963664935.2 Methylococcales bacterium
GCTGCCTGTCCGTGATGTATCGATGGGAAAACGTAGCCGCCGCAACGATCGCCGGGTCGGTTACATCCACACCATGATGAACCTCATATTTTTCTTTCAGACCGCGCAGCATCGCAATAGTATCTTCGACACTGGGTTCATCCACTAACACCTTCTGGAATCTTCGCTCCAACGCCGCATCCTTTTCCACATATTGTCGATATTCGTCCAGCGTTGTAGCTCCGATGCAATGCAGTTCGCCTCGGGCAAGCGCCGGTTTCAACATATTCCCTGCATCCATTGCGCCCTCGGCTTTTCCGGCGCCAACCATGGTATGTAGCTCATCGACAAATAAAATGACTTGCCCCTCTTGCTTGGCGATATCCTTGAGTACAGCCTTTAATCTTTCTTCAAATTCACCACGGAATTTTGCTCCCGCGATCAATGCTGACAAATCCAGCGATAGCAATCGTTTGCCTTTAATGCCTTCGGGTACTTCTCCATTGACAATTCTTTGCGCTAAACCTTCAACTATCGCGGTTTTCCCCACCCCCGGTTCGCCGATTAGCACCGGGTTATTCTTTGTACGCCGTTGCAATACCTGAATAGTCCGTCGAATTTCATCGTCCCGCCCAATCACGGGATCCAGCTTTCCAGCCTCCGCTTGGTCGGTCAAATTGATACTGTACTTTTCCAATGCCCCACGCTGATCCTCAGCATTAGGATCGTCAACCCGAACTCCGCCCCTTACCTGCTCTACGGCTTGCTCTAAATCGCTACCCCTTACCCCGGTGTTGTCCATAAGCTTCGCCAAAACACCTTTTGATCCCAAAGCCGCGAGTAAAAAGATCTCACTCGATATAAACTTATCGTTCCGCTTTTGGGCCAACTTATCGCACAAGTTAAGCATTTTCGCGAGATCCTGTGACACTTGCACGTCACCGCCCACACCGTGCACCGTAGGAAATCGACCTAACTCCTCGCCTAGCAACAAACGCAATCGATCAACATTAGACCCTGACTGCGACAATAAAGGGCGAACGCTACCATCTTCTTGATCGAGTAACGCGATGAATACATGCACGGGTTCAATAAACTGATGATCTCGCCCTAAAGCCATACTTTGGGCGTCCGCGAGTGCTAACTGAAATTTACTGGTAAATTTATCCATCCTCATTGCTTAACACCTTTAGACTATTGATTACCTATTTAATGGGGATTTGTTGGAGGTTTTCAAGAATGCGTAAAGCCATCTAAAAAAGTAATCAGCAGTACCCCAGCGCTAATAAGCAAAATCTGGTGAAAAGTTTCTTTGGCTTCGGTTCGTGTATGTAGGGTCGGAATCAAGTCGGCCACCGATATATATATGAAGCTGGAGGCGGCAAACGACAAAAAATAGGGCAAAATGTCCTGGAGATCACCCAAACTGTAATAGGCTAAAATCCCTCCGACGACGGTTGCTACACTGGATAGAACATTAAAAAACAATGCTTTTGAGCGGGAATAGCCACTTTCCAATAGTATCGCGAAATCACCCACTTCTTGAGGAATTTCGTGTGCAGCCACCGCAAGACTGGTTGCAATACCTAAGTTGACATCGCTTAGAAATGCCGCCGCGATCAGAATCCCGTCGACAAAATTGTGGATGCCATCTCCGATCAGTATTAACGTCCCCGCGGATTTTTGGGAGAAGCCATTAGGCGCCGAATGGGCCTCACAACCCCCCGCATGACAATGCCGCCACAAAAGCAATTTCTCCAACAAGAAAAATACCAGAAGCCCGATCAGGATCGTAAACGATAAGTTTTGGATCTGCCCGGCATCGGCTTTTTCAAAGGCGTGGGGAATTAAGCCCCAAAACGAAACAGCCAGCAACGCACCCGTAGCGAAGCTGATACCATGGGGCAATATCCGTGATTGCGCCGCCTCGGAGAGTAGTAAGAACAAAGAAGCCGCTAAAACACTGAGAACCCCTCCGAGCAAAGTAAAGATGATGATCCAGATTAATAACATTTTTTACGATTTATTATTTTAAGGTGTTAAACACCGGTATCCCTATTCGCGCCAGATAATTGTCGCCATTCGCCCGGTAATACGATCCCGGCGGTAAGAAAAAAAACGATCCATGTCCGTATAGGTACACCAATCACCACCATAAATTTTGCTAACACCCCGGTTTTTTAGAAAAATTCGTGCAATTTGGTAAATATCAGTTTTCCAGCACCCTTGAGCTACGGCCTTGAATGCGGAACCAAAAGAGTGACTTTTATTCAAGAAAGCGGTTCGCACATCTTCACCGACCTTGAAATTTTCCGGCCCAATGGCAGGACCTAGCCACACCAGCAAATCCACATCTCCTATTACATCCAAAGTGTTTTGTATGACCCCGGCTAAAAGCCCACGCCATCCACCGTGTATAACCGCCACGAAACTTCCAAGATGATCGGTTATCAGAATAGGCAAACAATCTGCCGTCATCACGGCACAAACCACATTTTTGTTGTAGGTAAAACTCGCATCCGCAATACGATCCGTTAAATCGGGCCCGGCTCGGATAACCCTCGACCCATGCACCTGATTGATCCAAATCGGTTCATTCGGAAGTTCTAATTCCCGATGTAAGCGTATTCTATTTTCGGAAACTGCCCTGGGGTCGTCGCCAACATGCTGTCCCAAATTAAAACTGAAAAATGGACTCCGACTTACACCACCCGATCGAAAAGTGCTTGCCACCTTTATCGACGATGGTGCGGGCCAATTCGGAATCATCCAGTTCATGAGTTAACGCCCCTCCGGTGCGATTAGAGGCTCTGCTAGTCTCAATTCATCTAATACCATTTCCATATCGTCCGGCAAAGAAATCTCCCACTCAGAAAATTCATTGGTTTCTGGATGTACAAATCCCAATCTCACCGCATGTAACGCTTGTCGGCGAAAACACTTTAATCGCTCCTCAAGAGATTTGGGGCAGCCCGGAGGAAATTTCAGGCGACCGCCGTAAACCGGATCGCCCAAAAGCGGATAACGTATGTGGGCCATATGCACCCGTATTTGGTGAGTTCGGCCAGTTTCTAAACGAACCCGGATTAACGTATGGTAAGAAAATCGCTCCACAACACGATAATGGGTGACGGACGGTTTTCCATTATCGGTGACCGTATTACGCTTGCGGTCAACAGGATGCCTCCCAATAGGCGCGTTGATCGTGCCACCCGCTGTTATTCGTCCGGTGACAACCGCAATGTAATGACGCTGGATTTCTCTCTTCTGGAGTTGCTCCACCAACAGCTTGTGCGCGGGTAATGTCCTCGCAACCGCAATCAACCCGCTAGTGTCCTTATCAATCCGATGGATCATACCCGCACGGGGTATTGAAACCAAATCAGGAAAGTGGTGGAGCAATGCATTTTGCAAAGTGCCATCTGGATTTCCCGCAGCTGGATGAACAACCAGACCTGCTGGTTTATTAATCACGATTATTGAAGCATCTTCATGAACAACGTCCAAGGGAATTGCCTGCGGCTCACAATCCAAAATGGGCTCTACCTCCGAATCCACCTCGACCCATTCCCCCCCATCAACGCGATCTTTCGCTCTCATCCGTTTCCCATCTACATGCACTCGACCTTTTAGTATCCACGCCTGAAGTTTGTTTCGAGAATAATCGGGAAATACACGCGCCAAGACACGATCCAAGCGCAAACCGCCCAATTCGTCTGGAATTTCCGCCCCTAATCTTTTTACATGCCTCACACAACTGCTCCCCAACAAGATTTAATGTATACTCACTTAGGAGGCTGTCCGAGAATAGGAACCTACTGCGGAAAAGCGGATTTTGGCCAGTTTTCCCGATTAAATTGATGAAATACATCCCTATATTTCACACTTCCAGTGTCGCTTTCAGCGGTCCAAATCCGCTCCAGACGGATTTGTCGTTAAATACAGCAAGTATTCGCGTCATTTAATCGAAAAAATGGGCTCAAAACCGCTTTCCCTCGCCGCGGCTCCTATTCTCGGACTGCCTCCTAATCTAATTTTCCCGTGTTCGAAAATATGAACCTTTTTCCGAGTACCGAAAAATACAGCTCAACGAATATACAATATATTCTCAGATTCTTCGTCGTTTTTAGCGTCCTCTTCCTATTTGGCTGCTCAATATTCGAAGACAAACGGGACAAAGAGGCTGATTGGAGCGCTAAAAAGTTTTACGAGGAAGCAAAAGCCGCACTGGATAGGGAAAGTTACGACAAAGCCATCAAACTATACGAAAAACTTGAAGCACGCTATCCTTTTGGACTCTATGCGGCGCAAGCCCAGATGGATATTGCGTATGCTTATTACAAGTTTCAAGAACCCGATTCAGCAATTGCCGCGGCAGACCGTTTTATAAAACTTCACCCCCGCAATCCCCACGTTGATTATGCCTACTATTTAAAAGGTTTGGTCAATTATAACCGGGGTATAGGCTTTTTAGGGCGATTCGTTCCCACCGATACGACTCAACGTGATCCTGGCCCGGCCAACGATGCTTATCGCGATTTTTCGGAACTCACAAGAAGGTTCCCCCAAAGCCGCTATTTTAAAGAAGCGAAACAACGCATGGTTGCGCTCCAGAACAACCTGGCCATGTACGAAATCCATGTGGCGCGCTACTATTTCAAAAAAAGCGCTTACGTTGCTACTCTAAACCGCGCCAACCGGGTGATAGAAAATTATCAACGAACGGAAGCCGTACCTCTTGCCCTAAAGATTATGGAACAAGCTTACACCGAGTTGGGGATGAACGATTTAGCCAGTGACGCCGCCAGAGTTTACGCATTTAACTATGGAGAAGGCGCACCTACACCCGAAGAGCAAGCGCTAAAAAATCGTTCTTTTACCCAAAAGGTTTGGGACTTTATTGGCCTGGATAAATAGAGTTACCAAGATAGCGCCAACACTGGCCCTGTCTAAATTTCAACAGCACCTACCCCGCAAGATCGGTACGGCCATCTATACTTAGTTCAAAACATCACAGCCTTTCTATTTTATTCATAATTCCCTTCTGCTGCAATCAATACCATAAACACGAAATCTTAAAATTGAAAATTATTGATGCATTGACTACGTCGACGGACTGCTACAAAAATTGCATGTCGAGATGAACGCGAGGAGGTTGGAATCAAAACCACCAGTCTTATGATGGAAACCAAAATAGGCATCGCGGATGCTTACGAGGATGAACACACACCCCTGTGGGATCCCAAAGCAACACTCGCCGGATTGAATGGCGACGAAACATTATTTATAGAACTCGCAACCTTGTTTATATCCGAGTCCATAAAACAAACTACCACCTTAAACACCGCTGTTTCAGGTCGCGATCAGACGGAAACAAAAAATACCGCGCATATTATCAAAGGTGCGGTAGGACATTTCCATGCAAAAAACGCTAGTCATCTTGCCGCGCAAATCGAAAAGGCCGCAGGCTCTGGCGATCACAGCCAATGCATACACATTAATAGCCTGTTGCAGTTTGAATTGGAAAAGCTTCGTATAGCGCTGACTGAGTTTGCATCCAAGAAAAATATAAAAAATACTGAAACTCCGGCGGTAGATTTACATCAATGAATATGCTCGCAAGCAAACGATTTGATGAAATAAAGGCACTCGATAGGATGCCGTCACCTTCGGGAGTCGCCTTGGAATTAATGCGCCTAACAAAGGACAATGATCCTCGCATCAAGGACATTTCGCACCTTATCCAAAGCGACCCCATCCTCGCTGGTCGCATACTGAAATTTGTCAATTCCGCCCGATTTGGGATGAACAGGCCAGTTACCGCAATATCCGAAGCTGTTGTGCAACTCGGAACGAATGTAGTCAGTCAACTTAGTCTCGGGCTTTCCATCTTATCGAATAGCCACCCAGGGCGTTGCCGAACATTTGACTATGCTAACTTCTGGTCTCAATCCATTGCCACGGCCTTAGCCGCACGTGCGATTGCAGCCTATGATACCGCCATCGGACCCGAGGAAGCGTATACATGCGGATTGGTCGGCAATATTGGACGATTAGCTTTGGCAAGTGTATACCCGGATGAATACGCTGAAATTTTATCTAAATCTCCTGACCGTGAAACTTTATTGAGTATGGAAAGCGCTAAGTTTGCTACCGACCATGTGGAGTTAACTTCCGCCATGCTCAAAGATTGGGGTCTTCCACAACCGCAGATCACCGCAATCGCTGCTCGAAATAACGAAGAAAAATTCGAATTACTAAACAATTCGAGAACAAAACGATTAGTTCGCCATTTGGAATTTGCCGACCAGATTGGACTCCTTTGCCAAACTGAGAACTCACAACTAAAAAGTATCCTTGTCGTTATTCAACAACACGCTACCCGAATAGCCTTAGACAAAAAATCACTCCATGACCTTATTGATGGGGTCATCCAGCAGTGGCAAGGATGGGGGAAACTGCTCGATATTCCGAGCCACGAGTTACCATCGATGGTGCAAATGGAAAAGGAGCTGAAGTCAAACATTCAAAATCCCCCTGAAACCGATACAAATCTATCGAAACTTAAAATACTCGTTATTGATGACGATTTAGTCACCCGAAAGCGGCTCTCGGCGTTGCTTCAGTCAGCGGGGCATTTAGTTCTGGTTGCTGAAGAAGGCAAAAGCGTGGATTAAAACTAGCCATGGAAGAAAACCCTCATCTCATCATTACCGACTGGCAAATGCCGGAAATGGATGGTATTGAATTTTGTCAAGCAATTCGAAAAACCCGATTCGGGAGACAGTTCTATATCATTATGCTCACTGCTTGCGAGGAAGATCATGAGCTTGTCCAAGCATTCGAAGCTGGCGCCGACGACTACATTGTCAAACCTTTTAGTATAAAAGCCTTGGAAGCCCGGGTGCGAGCGAGCCAAAGGCTGGTTGCATTGCAGAAAGAAATAGAAACGGAACGTGAAGAAAATCGTCGTTTTACCGCGGACCTGGCCGTCGCCAATCGGCGCTTGGAGCAAATGGCGATGACCGATCAACTCACTCAGCTTCCAAACCGCCGCTATGCCATGCTGCGGCTAGAAGAAGCCTGGGCCAATAGTCAACGCAAAAATCAACCGATGATTTGCATGATCATTGATCTCGACCATTTCAAGTAGATAAACGATAGCTATGGTCATGAAATGGGCGACTTGGTATTAACCGAAGTCGCAAAAGTGCTGCAAGCCAGTGGCCGGGCAACCGATGTTATCGGCCGCCTTGGTGGCGAAGAGTTTATTGTCATCTGTTCCAATACGGACTATCCGGCTGCATACCTGCTCGCGGAAAGGATGCGTGAAGCGGTCGCAAACTGCAAAGTCAGTATTCCAGATTTTCGAGGCCAGTTGACCGTCAGTATTGGCGTTGCTGCGTCAGATGCCGAAATCGCCTCAACGCGAGTTTTGTTAAATTGTGCCGATAAGGCGCTTTACACCGCTAAAAATCAGGGTCGAAACAAAGTTTTACTGTTTCAATCACAAACCCAGATTTCTCACCAAGACTCATAGTAAGGGTATATGGCTAAAAAGCGCGCGTAGGGCCCGTTGATAGCTAACCCACGTTTTTAAAGATATGAATATGGCTTGAAGACACTGGTTTTTATACCTTTTAAAAATTAACCCGCCGTAACTCATTAATAAATACAGGGTAAGTAGTGTTATGTTTAGTATTTGCCAATTGTTGTGAGTAAAAACTGAACATACGTCAGACGTCTCTGGTTGAACAAACACAAAATATCCATATGAATCTATAACATTAGGTTTAATTGTTCTCCTATTTTGTTATACCCGACACAATACGGGTGTCGTATAGTGAATGATACCGAGTAAATCAAAAAATGGGCACACAGAAGCCAGCCAGATTGAGCAGCAAGGAAAAGACATTTCACCGCAACCGTTGGGGTATTGTATTTTGATCTCAATATTTTCGAGTATTCGCAGGTTGACGCGCCGAGAATTCATATTCCGTTTGTTAATTTGAACTCGAACAATCCTATATCGGATTAGTTTGGGCTGGTCTTTTTCGCATTTTTATTTATTGTCTCCGCGCGCTTATAAAGCGGTTCAGCCAGCGTATCCTGACCTTGGATATGGTAGATTCCGGCCAGCTGATTCAAGATTGCGGCCACATCGAGGTGATCAGAGCCCAGCGCCTTCTCTCTTATTGCCAGCGCGCGCTTGTAGAGTGGCTCAGCTTGTGTGTACTGACGTTGGCTTCTGTAGACCATCGCCAGGTTGTATAGTGTAGTGGCTACAGAGGGATGCTCGAGCCCCAGTGCCTTCTCATCTACCGCCAGCTCGTTTTCAAGGGTTTCTCTTTTTCCTTTTTTGTGGCGGTCAAATATATCATCTTGGATTGAACTAAAAAGCCAGCCCCAAAAAGCCGAAAATCCAAGTAAGCCGATAAACATGCCAAGCCACCCTAGTGACATTGTGACATCCATAGTCATACCCTCCGATTAGATTTTGGTTAAAAAAAACACCGATATTGCGCAAAGAGGACTCCGAACATCGAATTGCCTAATTTTAAGTACCGTATCATAGTACGATGTCAAGCATTTTTTATTATTCCGGAAGGTTATAAAATAGTGGTCTAGGCCCAGGCCAAAAGAATGGTTCATTGCCTGATGCACGAGGCGAGATTTTGTTCCACGCAATCCCACGTTTCTCTTGGGAGAATCATTTCCATTCGGCTATCTATTGCGGGGTTAGTTTGAGTGATGGTCATCAATCCGTCGCTGCAATTAAACAGGAACCAACCTTTATCTGTAATCAAAAGCCCTTTTGCTTCGTTCTGGGGCCATTTCAGAAAGCCAGTTTGTTAGCCGGCCATAATTGAAAAGTGTACCTGCGGGAAACACCCATACGCGGGATCGATACCCATCACCGAAATTTTCCAGGTGCTGCCATTTAGAACCTTCAATCTTTTCACTGCCTTGCACGTTCGATTCAATCTTCCGGCGACCATGCGCATGGGGGAACTTTGCTTTTCTAAGTGGGTTTCTTGGCAAATCAAGCCAATCAGCATTTAATCTACCGTTAACGGTTTGGGCTACTACAGCCTTGGGGATATCACTATCACTAGCCCATTGAGTAAACCGATGTGTTTCCGAGGGTGCCACCAGATCCATTTTGTTTGCGACCAGCACGTCACTCAGCACTATTTGGTCGATAAAATTTTCGTGGTTGATGTATCGTGGGTCATTCAATTTGCGAGGATCAACCAGGCAAATGCTGGCGAGAGGGTTCAAAACATCTTTAAAAAATTCGGCATCCAGCGTTTCCATCACACGCCGTGGGTGCCCCAGACCCGTTGGCTCAATTAGCAATCGGTCTGGCTTAGCTTCCCGCAGCAAACGGTTGACCGCAACTTGTAGCGGTAAACCAACCGCACAGCACATACATCCTCCCGGAATTTCCTTTACCGCCACGCCCCTGGCCGAATAAATTGCGCCGTCTATCCCCACCGAACCGAATTCATTGACCAGGACCGCCCATTTTTCTTCGTTGTTTTTGCGTTCCAACAAATCAAGAATAGCCGTGGTTTTTCCAACGCCCAAAAAACCCATGACCAAATTGGTAGGAATCGAGTAGAATCCCCGCTTTGATAGATTGCTCATCGAATTTTGGTTATCGCGACTTATCCATAATAGCCGGATACTGTGCTGCGTTGATGTTTCGTCCTATTGCGTATGCATCATCTATTGATAATAGAAAGGTCCTGGGATGCTTTTTCACCCATGCAAGCGCTACGTCTGATGATTCAAAAAAATTGACATAGTGACAAAAGTGGTCAACGACGCTTTCCTTGACCTTAACGGTTTCAGGAGTCAGAAAGGATATGCAAGTGTCTTTGGGCGAAACCTTCTGGACCCTATTCGGGGTTAACACCAAAGAGATAGGCGAGTCTGTGAATCTGCACTGAGACGTCACCCGAGCGCTTTTCTGGAGAATCTCCGGTAAAAACAAGGTATCCCATGCGCACCATGTATATAAGATTTGTCCATTGACATCGAAACGATGCTGCGTCGGTTCAAGAGAAAGTCCCCAATAGGCTACGATGCGGTTATGTTCATCGTAATGGATTCCCCACCAGTTATTCAGCATTGAATTGATCCTTTCTAAGGATATTTGCAGGTTTTCCGCGACGTCTTGGTGGGTTAAAGGATGTCCCTGGGCCAGTAATCGATGAACTTGCACGGAGACTTTCTGTTCTTCCTGGTTTAGCGAGGGAAAGGCAGGAAGCAATGCTTCAACTATATCATTTAGCGTGGGCATTTGAATGCCTCAAGGATACATTCTTGAAAATCTGGCGCGATTAGTTTTCCTAGCCGCGTTTCGGGTCGCCTTCGGATCCTTCCAGAAGTTCACCACCCTTAGCAAAACATTCCTTTTCCGGTACATAGATATAGCCTTTTCCCCGGCATTTATTTTGGCCGGTACAGGCGTTATAAGCCGTGCCACAAGCGGTGGTACCTTTACATTGGTTAATTCCCCAGCAGGCAATGTCACCTTCCTCGGCTTTCGGCGCGTAAACGTCGACAGACTTATACAATCCATAGAAAATCCCTGCACCCGCGATACTCATGGCCGCACCGCTTAATCGCCGACGTTCAGGGTCGATTTTATCCGTTGAAATTTCGACCGTCTGAAATTCAGGTTCACATGTCTCCTCAGCGCAGGCCCTGGCTCGCCGACCGATGTCGAAATCCCAGAGGGTTCCCGCTATGAATAATCCGAGCCCGAAATAAATAGCCCACACTTGCGGGTCCAGTCCGGTTACCGTAAACCACAATCCTACGATACTGACCAGAGCGCCGGCGCAACTTAACCAGAAGGGCAGGCTCGCCACCGGCGACACTGGCTCATGTTTGTTGGCTGAGCGATATAGCATCCACAAACTAAGACCGATGAAGCCCACAAATATTGGAAATAGATAGGCGTCGTGCACTAAAAAGCCGAGGCCCACTGCGCCGACGGCGCTGAGTATGACGGGAGCACCCAGACAACACGCAGCAGCGATAGCCGCACCAAACAAACTGAAAAATTGTCCGAATTTTTCTTTCATGTTCCTTTCCCTCCAATTATTCCAACACCGCCCCACGATCGGTTTTGACAAAAAATGTTTGCCTCAAGCACTGATCGAAAGTATTAAGCTTGTCTTGCGAATCCTTTATATAGCGCTCAAGGATAGCCAGCGATTTTTCCATTTCGGTCTGATTATCAGAGTCACTGGCGTCGAACAAAGATACCAGATGATAGATGGAAACCCCTGCCTCTCGTGCTTTTCGTATAAAGCGTAACCGTTCAGCCGTGGGTTCTTCATACAGATAGTAACCCGCCGAGGTCCTATAACAAGCCTGAATCAATCCCTGATAGGCATAGGTTCGGATACAGTGGACGCTAACACCCGTCTGTTCGGCCAGCTTCGAAATCGTGAACGGTTTACCATTGTGATGCGCTTTTTTCATAATAATCCTGTTTTACGATCAATCCTACCTGGATTTAGGTACCAGTATTAACCCGCACAGCAGGACAATTGCTTAACATCTTTGGCAAAGGTTTGGGCGCACAGCTTGAGTCCTTCCACCATAGTCAGATAGGGGAATAGCTGACCGGCTAATTCATCGACCGTCATCCGATTTCGGATCGCCAGGGCCGCTGTCTGAATCATTTCGCCCGCCTCGCTGGCCACAATTTCCGCACCAATCAATCGGCCGGTTTCGGCCACCATTACCAGTTTAACGAAGCCGCGTGTTTCGAAGTTCGCCAGAGCCCGAGGTACATTGTCCAAGGTTAAGGTACGGCTTTCGGTTTCGATCTGCTGTGCATGAGCTTTGGACTCACTCAAGCCGACGGTTGCCACCTGGGGATCGGTAAACATCACCGATGGCATGGTTGAAAGGTTCAGCACCTCATCGCCTCCGGTCATATTCATGGCAGCCCGGGTTCCGGCAGCCGCTGCGACATACACAAACTGGGGTTGACTGGTGCAATCACCGGATGCATAAATATGGCTGACGTTGGTACGCATCTGATCGTCAATTTGGATGGCGCCCGACCTGTCGATCTCAATACCAGCTGTGTTCAGGGCCAACGATTCGGTGTTGGGTGGACGTCCGGTAGCAATTAAAAGGTGGTCTCCCTTAAGGGTTTCTTGTCGGGTGGTCAAAATGAATTTACCAGAGGAAAACAACCGCTTTTTATACTCAACCGATTCCGCCTGGGTATGGGTAAGAATACGCATGCCTTCGGCTTCGAGCGCTTTTTGCATTTCGGCGCCGATGGCGGGGTCTTCGTTGTACATTAGGGTATGACGGGCCAGCAGTGTCACTTTAGACCCAAGCCTCAAGAACGCCTGAGCCAGCTCCAGGGCGACGATGGATGCGCCAATGACGATCAAATGTTTTGGAAGCCGTTCGGCGACCAGGGCTTCGGTCGAGGTCCAATAAGGCGTTCCGGCAAGTCCTGGAATCGGTGGTAGCGCGGGTGAAGAACCCGTGGCGATGAGAAATCGATCGGCGGTGACTTCGATATACTCGCCATGGTCCTGATCGACAATCAGGGTATGGGCATCCAAGAACCGTGCATCGCCCCGAACAAGGGTCATATCGGTATTAGCTTTAAGGATATCTTCGTACTTAGCGCCGCGAAGTTCATCCACCCTGGCCTGCTGTTGCTTAACCAAAGCGGAACGCTTGATTCTTGGTTTATTTTTCTTGATGCCGCTAAAGGCATGGTCTTTCTGAAGCTGGGCAATATGGGCCGCCCGGATCATGATTTTAGACGGGACACACCCGACGTTGACGCAGGCTCCTCCGATTATCGGATTTTTTTCGATGAGGGTGACGCGAGCGCCACGCTCAATTGCCTTCAAACCGCAGGCAAAAGCCGCTGAGCCGCTGCCGATAATCGCAACATGGAGCTTATCGTCCCCGTTTCCGGCAGCACTTGGCTGATCAACTGTTACCGGACTCTTGTCGTTAAACGGTGTCACCTTATAGCCTTTTCCCTCAATCTTATTGACTAAGGCATCCAGTTTTGCGTGACTCCTGACTTTCAGTTCGCCCACGGCATCCTCGAAGGAAACCTTGATTTGTACGCCTTTTACAGCATTCAGTGTTTTTTCGATTCCGGTTGCGCAACCGGAGCAGGTCATACCCTCAATTTTGAGTGATTTAGTCCACATTAAATTAACCCCTTCTGGTTATCATTCATTGATGCGATAAATTAGGCTTTAAGGGTTCCACCCTTATGCCCTCTACTTAACCGTTTTGATCGAGTTCCGATGAGATAGAACACTATCCCCGCGATTATCAGCACGAACCCCAAAAAATATATCGGACTTGCTGCCATCATTGACATCAAAGCACCCATACCGCCCAAACTTATAAAGATCAGGATCAGTGGACAGGTGATAGCGCACAGGACAAACGGAAAAAAAGAGAGGTCCATTGATTGCTTTGTTGCCTTGTCATCGATAACCTCGACTTTATAGCCTTGATCTTCAATGCAACGGTTCAAGGTTTCCAAACTGACATCGCTACTCACTTCCAGAACACCGAGTCGTTCTTTATAGAGAACATTTAGTTCCACGCCTTCGAATCGTTCCAGCACTTCTTCTAAAGAAGACGCATCGTCCGGGCTCGACATTCCTTCAATATTGAGATATTTCGTCCACATTTGAATCACTCCAAAAGATAAGGTCTCAAACTATGTTCGATACCGCCCGATGTAAGCCGTCATTATTTTTTCAAAGACGACGGATAGCCAACGTTGGTGGTCGCCTGAGTTAAGGTCTCTACAGTCGCTTGATTGGGGTCAAAAGTCACGATGGCCGTTTTCGAGTCATAATCAACCTTGGCCTCGGTCACACCCCCCACCTTTTTGAGGGCTCTGCCGATGGTAATTTTGCACATCGGGCAATCCATTTTTTGAACGTCGAGGGTAACCGTTTGCAGTGCCGCTTGTGTATTTGCCGGTTCCAGAGCACCGACCGAGCTGAAACTCATCAAAAATATCAACGTTATTAATAATTTCATCAAACTGAATCGCATAGCAATCTCTCCTAATCTAAAAATAAAGGGGCATACCAGGGAAAAGCGAGCAAGCCGATTAAAAACACGGAGCCGACCCAGAATACAACACGTTGGTTTCGTTTGACTGAAGGCGACTCGCAGGCGTCACCGGTTTCGCAAGTTTCAGGCGCCAGATACAATTTGCGGAAAGCGAGGCCGATGAACACCAGCGTTGCAATGAGAAAAAATGGGCGTACCGCTTCCATGGAGGTCAGGGTACTCATCCAGGCACCCCCAATCCCTAAGGAAAGTAACACCAGTGGTCCGATACAACACGCCGAGGCGCCAATCGCGGCAATCACAGCGCCAACTCCAAACCAGCCGGGGCGTTTAAAGGTTTTTTCGATATCAGTCGACATAGATTTATGTTCCTAATTTCAATAAATATTATTAAGTGTAATTCCTGTACCGTAGTCCAGTGTCAAGCGGAAATTCAAAAAGTCTCCTTCGTATACGGTATTTCACCAAGTGATTGCGAATAGTAATACAACTCAGGAATGATTCATTATTCGTCATCCAATCTGACTTTAGACTGAACGTTTCAGATCCCAATGTCACTATCATCCATATTTTCAATAATCGGGCAATGGGACCCCAGTGGATGAGTGTCGCACCCTTTTATCAATTTGCCCAATATATCCCTCATTGCGACGAGGTCGGCTATTTGTTCTTCAATAAACCGACATTTTTCCTCAGCCAGAGCGCGCGCATCTTCACAGTGTCCATCATCGAGTTTGAGCAATTCCTCGATTTCCCGTAACTTAAAGCCCATATTCTTGGCACGCTTGATAAAGCGGATTCTCGAAACCGTTTTGTCGGAATAGTGCCGGAATCCAAACATGGGTTTCTGTGGTTCAATGATCAGGCCACGACGTTGATAGTAGCGTATGGTTTCCACATTAACGTCCGCCATTTTCGCCACGCGTCCAATTGTCATCGGAGTTGTTTCCATAATATCAACCTTTACTCAATTCAAAAATTACTCCGTACTTATACAGGCCGTACTACGGTACGTTGTCAAGCTTTTTAGCAACTTTCATAGAGTCCAATGATGGAAATGTTTTCGGGCGAGAAATCTGATCCAGAAAATTAACAGCACAAAAATCTGGCGGTAAGAACCTAAAAACCGTCTTTTCGTATGAAAAACCCCGAAAATTAAATCCTTGACTCCGTACTAACTACGGGGTGTATAAATTCCATGACACATAATGGGGCACATTGAAGAGACAGCCTCATTGTTTATTTTTCAGCTGAATTTGGGAGATAAATCATGCGGGACATACACGAAAATGTAGTAAAACCGGTATTCCTATATTTGCTGATATTTATCATATTCGGGCTGTTATCCATCCCAGGATGTACCGAGGATGATAATTTAGTTAATTCCCTCTTTAATGGGGAAGACACCCTTGTGCAAGCGGGGAAACTAGCCACACGCTCCGGTTGTGCCGCATGCCACTCCTACGACGGGAAACCACGTCCCGGTCCAACCTGGCACGGGTTATACGGGAGTGAACGCCCCTTATCTAATGGCACAACCGTGGTAGCCGATGCAAAATACCTTCGTCAAGCCATCACCGACCCCGATTCACAATTGGCACAGGGTTTTTCGGCGGGAATGATGCTCACTGATTACGGAGCAAAGTTCTCAGACGAGCAAGTCGATATGTTGGTCGCGTTGATTAAAAGCATGCGGATCGAAGCAAAAACTGAAGCCATGTAGGGCTTAAGTCACCCGATTGAAATTAATATCGATCCATCGCGGGTCGCCCATAGTCGGGCAAAATTTTTACCATTGCCTCCGCCAGGAAAAGTCACGGTGCAACTTCAGGCATCGGCTGTCGATGCGGCGGTACCGGGGGGATTCAAATTCCATCTCGCGGTACCCAAATCAGGCCCGCCTTTTACAACAGTCTCACTTGCAAAAGGAGAGCCGATTCCGAGAGGTACGGAACTGGTCGATGGCATCGCTTTTGTCGAGCCCGGCAAATTTTATAAACTCGTAGTCGTTTACGAGAATCCGACCAATAAAGACATTAACTTTTATGTAGGCACGCCTTTGGTTGACCCGGAAGCCGCTTTACCCTTCGCACGCGCCTTATGTTGGTGCGCGGCAATTACGTTTAAGGCGCCTGCGGGTGGCGCATTCTACCGAACTATAAAGGTCGGAGTAGCCATCAACACGCCACCTGGTGCAAAAGCAATTGTGAACTGGCCGGTGGTCAGAATTAACGAGCCAAGCTAAACCGAAGGAGACAACAATGAAATCTATAAAATTAGTCAAAATCAATGCGTATCTACTTCTTGTTCTGGGAATCGCTGGAATCGGATTGCAATCAGCGGCAACCGCTGAAAAAGGCAAGCCAATGGAACCCATGTTCAGCATTATCCAGGATCGAACCTCGGATATTCCCGAACCGCCATCGGGTAAAGTGGCATTGCGGTTCAGTATCGTCTATTCCCCAACGTCTCTGCCCGGAGAAGGCCTTCAGTTTTATGAAACAACCGACGAGGTCAATAGCTTATGGGCTCAGGAGTCTCTGCCAGAAGGCGAGGAACTACCGATTGGTATGCGCATTAAGAATAATGTTATTTTCCTAAAACCGGGTGAATCCAGGATGTTGGCCGTTGCCTATCGCAACCCTACCAACGAGGAAGTTGAATTCGTTTCGTTGCCGCATCAAGACTCACCCAACGCCATCGGCCATCACGCAAAATTAACCTGTTTTTGCATGTCAATGGTCTACCATGCGCCGGTCAAGGGCTCCTGGTACCGAATAGTACGCATGGGCGTTAGCCCCGATATCCCAGTAGGGTCTAAATTAGATGCTTTATTTACCATTCTGACCGATTCTACTACCTTTGCTCCCGCAAAAAGGATGTGATGCTATGAAAAAAATAGCCAACTTAGTCTATCTTCCACTAGGCTGCGCAATTGCCAGTGCGATCCTTTCCATGCCCGCTTACTCCGGTGATGACATCCTTAAGCAGGGTGCTAAACTTGCAACCCGATCTGGTTGCGCTTCCTGCCATTCTTACGATGGGAAACCACGCCCAGGACCCACTTGGCAGGGGCTCTATGGCAGTGAGCGCACTTTGTCTGATGGCACCACCGTGGTTGCCGATGACAAATATCTCCGGCTAGCCATCACTGACCCCGACGCACAAGTACCCCACGGTTTTTCGCCGGGGATGATGCCTACCGACTATGGATCAAAATTTTCAGACGAGAAAATTAATATTCTGGTTGAATTTATCAAGAGCCTGCAATAAGCATTACGGATAAGCAGAGAGGGCGCTATGAGCGGCTTTTTTAACAAGTTAGTGGATTTAGTTCAAGACCATTGGTTTTGGTTGCTCATAGGAGTGGCGCTCAGCGCGCTGTTGTGGCTGGCGATACACATTGGACGAGGCGGTAGCGCGCCGGCGCCATTGCAATGGTATGCCGAACGCCGGGCGTTACGGCGCCTGACGGTCAATATTCTAGGTGTTGCCTTGATAATATGGTTCGCCAAGACCTTCGCTCTCTGGGTTCAGCCCGCACTTACCCCGGATATGCTGTTCACGCCGCCGGTAGTGGGACCTCAAGGCGTCAATATCAGCATGGTGGAACAAAGGAGTTTGGAGGATCGCGTAACCTACACGGGAAACGTTCGACCCTACGAAGAGATTATGGTGTACACCCGTATTGACGGTTACGTCGAAAAACTTAAGGTGTATCCGGGCGACCGGGTAAAAAAGGGAGAGATATTGGTTTCACTGGAAACCTCGGAAATCGAACCCCGCATCAAACACACCATTGCCGATATGACGTTCTGGAAGGGCGAGTTAGAGCGCGACCACGAACTGTTTGAAACAGGTGCGATCGGTCATTCCCAGTTCGATCGATCGAGGCAGCAATACGCCGTCGCCAAGGCCAGGTACGAGCTGATCAAAACCCAGCGGGATTTTTCCACCATTCGGGCACGGATCGATGGTTGGATCTCCGAACGGCGCGTATACCCAGGAGTATACGTCAAAAAAGGTACGCCCTTGCTAAAGATCGATCAACTTGATCAAGTGCGGATCCAAATCGAAGTCGCGGAAAAAGATCTGCAATGGATTCATCCGGGGACGACCGTCTACCTGCGGTTTCCGCAGTTGGACTCCGGTCTCATACGCAAAATGTTCGCGGATCGGGTCGTCGAGTCCGATGAAACCGACGGTCCTGATTCTATTCCACTGCTCCGTTCCGAAGTGACCGTCGTATTTCCGGCCGTGGACCCGAAGACGCGCACGGGTACTGTCGAGGTACGCCTGCCTAATCCCGGACAAATCTTGAAAACCAACACTTACGTCGTAGCCGAGCTGGTCAAACGACGGGTAGAGCAAGCTGTGGTTATACCTGAGGCGGCGTTGACTCCCGTCCCCGAAGTGGGAACAGTGGTATTTGTCGGCCCTGCGTTTTCCGACGAAGGACCCGCGGAACTGCGTCAGGTCAAAATCGGCTTGCGGGCAGGCCGTGAAGTTCAGATCTTGGACGGCGTGATGCCCAACGAGTTTGTGATTACCCTCGGTAACCGAATCTTGACCGATGGTCAAACCGTACGAGTGGTGCATCGCGAAGGGGGCTTGTTCTAATGACCGAATCCAAAGGGAAACGCTGGAGCCTTCCGCGTTTTGCAGTCAACCATCCCCATGTCACGATCGTGTTCGCGCTTTTGATGGTTGCATTAGGAGTCTATTCCTATCTTACCATCCCAGTACGGATGGTACCCCGGATCCCGACGCCTAACCTGGGCGTAGTGACCCGGTTTCCAGGAATGTCCGCCGAGGATATGGAACGATATATCACCCGCCCATTGGAGAAACGCATTCAAATTGTCGGCGGCGTCAATTTTTTATTGGGTGTTTCCCAGGAAGGCTATTCGAAAATTGTTGTTTACTTTGACTATGACGTCGATCTGGCGGAAAAACAACGGGAAATGAAATCATTGTTGGATACCGTCACCAATGAATTGCCCAAAGCAGGCGCCAACACGACGGTGCCGCGCCTCATCCATGTCGACCGACAGAATGTACCCATTATCCAGTTCGCGGTGCGGCGAAAGGGCGTGGAGCGGACCGCGCTCAAAGAGATGATCAACAATCTTATTCTGACACAGTTCCAGAAGATAGACGGGGTGCTGGCCGCGAGCACCTTCGGTGGACCTGATCGCCAGATCCAAATTTTGGTGGATCGTGACCGGCTGGCAGCGCACGAGATGTCCATTCTGGACCTACGCCGTGCCATTGACAACGCCAATTTTGACCGTGGCGGTGGCCCCCTCATCGAAGGCAACTCTCGCATTGAAGTGCGTATCGCGAATGAATTCAAGGAAGGTATGATTCATGAACGTTTGGCCAAATTGCCGGTGAAAAATCATCAGGGTCGGCTGGTGTATTTACAAGATGTCGCCGAAATAAAGGATACTCACGCTCAACTGTACGGCGATTTCTTTTATAACGGAGAACGAGCAATTTGGTTGGGCATACAATCGGAACCGACCCGGGATTACCTCAAGGTTGCCAAAGAAGCGAAAAAGCTCGCGACTTTGCTCGAATTTGAATATCCGGGTCTCAAGTTCGATGTTGTATTCGACAAAACCTTTTTTATTGAACTGAATGATGGCAATGCGCTTCGTTCATTTTTTATAGCGGTGGTGTTGTCGAGTTTGGTCATGTTGTTATTTTTAGGCGAATTAGGGGGTGCTCTAATTGCCGCGGCTATTCTTCCGTCCGGGGTGGCTTTTGGATTTTTCCTAATCCACATGCTCGGATTTCAACGGGACTTCGGGATTATGATGGGTCTCGTATTCGTCGTCGGGAAGTTAGTCGACGATTCCGTGGTCATCGTGGAAGTCATTCGGCGCTATATCGAACGCGGGATACATCCCAGATTGGCGGCGATACGCGCGTCCGAAGAGGTCCAGGTCGCGGTGGCGGGGTCGACAATCGCTTTCGTTATTATGCTCATACCCATGACCCAGATGACTGGTGATATGGGGTCTGGATTTAGAAGTATGACCATCCCGATGATTACCAGTGTACTCGCATCGCTTTTCATGGCGCTGACGCTGACGCCACTGATGTCGGCCTATCTGTTCAAACCGAAACCTGGTGCGATCGAAGATGAGTATACGCTCGATAAAATGGATACCAGCGAGTCGATGACGCTCCATTACGAAAGTCCGCCGGGTGCCATTGGACGTGTCGTATATCTGGTGTTTTTGAAGCATTATTTTAAATTCGAACGTTTCTTTGGTCGCATTATCATCTGGGGTATCAGTTACAAATGGATTGTCGTGACGGCGACTGGCGCACTAATTTGGATGACGCTGGTTCTTTACGATACGCTGGGCCAGGAGCAAATGCCGCTTACCGATACCTCACTCATGCTCGGTTACGTACGCGCACAACCCGGCACCAGCGCCGAACGTATGGCCGAAATTATTCCCCACATCGAGCGAATCGCTTTGGCTGAAAAAAATATCAAGGACATCTCCGCGCTCACCGGGCAATCGCCCGTATGGGGCCAGTATTTCACCGGATACGGGGTAAATCGTGTGAATGAGGCCCGGATGATTCTGAATCTAACGATTGCGCGCAAAGAGCGCGACGAAACGCTTTGGGATATCCAGGAACGGCTTGTGAGTCGGGCCAAGGCCGAATTACCGGATCTTGACGTGTTGTTTTTCCAACCCATTAATCCGACGCCGGTTGCTGCCGCCCGGGCGCCTGTCGAAGTATTGGTCAAAGGACCTGACCTTGATCAGGTCCATGCTTACGGGCGTAAGATTCTGGGCATGGCTCACAATGAATCTCGGGGCCTGCATGATCCGTATCTGGACAGTCTTTACGGCGTTCCCCAACTCAGTGTGGAAGTCGATGAAGCCCTAAGCAAGTCTATGGGTATGACGGTTCAGGATGTGGTTGGCCAAGTTTATTACGCAATAAACGGGGGCAAAACGAATACTTTTTTTCACCCCGAACCCATGCTTTATCACAGTCGCTTGCTGCTGCGCTACCAGGGAGACCAGCGCGCGGCGACACGAGACGATCTGGGAGACCTTAAAATTACTATACCCGATGGTCGTCAAGTGCCGGTTAAAGCAGTGGCACGTATCCGCGAAACGCTCGGATACGACCGTATTCACAGCTATGACACCCTGTACGCCGCCAGCGTGCTCGGCTACTACAAGGAACTCGGGCTCAAAGAAACCACCATGAGTCTGATGATGCCGGCAAAAATGCAAATTACACCGCCTAAAGGCTATGCTGTGGGTCCGGCCGGGCTCATGGGCACCATGCTGCAGGCGTTTAACGAATTGCAATCGGGTCTCAAGGTGGCGCTGATCGCCGTTTACCTGTTGCTGGTGATCGAATTTCGTTCGTTCGCCATCGGACTCGTTCTGATGCTTGCCATTCCTCTGGAAGGCGTGGGGAGTCTAGGTGCTTTATCGCTACGCGGCATGGCATGGTCACCGCCGGTATTGTGGGGCATGGTGATCCTCGCGGGGATTGTACTGTCTAACTCCATCTTGATGGTGGATAAGATCGTACATTTGCGCAGTCTCGGGGTGGCGCGCTAAGAGGCTGTCAGAACCGCGAGTATGCTTCGTCTCCGTCCGGTGTTAATGACGGCATTGACTACCGTGATTGCTATAGTTCCCGTCGCCATTTATCCACCGCCCGCCACTGAACAGTTCAGAAATATCGCCACCGCTATCAGCGGCGGGCTTGTGACCTCTACCGTAATGACCCTGATCGCCATACCCGTGGCGTATATGATCATGGACGATGTAATGTCGTGGGTGAAGCGATTCTATATGGATGAGCAATTTACTTTGCGAAGCACGTCGCCCGGTAATAAAGACCTATGATCTCCCAGTTATATCGTTTTAGATCACCAATAACCAGAGGAGAATAGCTATGCATGTATGAACATATCCAAATCACAGATCTGAATTTTTTAAACCCATTTGAGGAGTAATACCATGTATACACATTTAAAAAAATCACGATTTACCGCCATGGTTTTTGCGGTCGCGTTCTTTGCGGTGACCGTACCCGGTCAAGTTCTGGCTGTACCCGGCATTGTCGCAAATGAATCTTCCAGAAACTTCGACCAGACGGTGCTTAAATTGAAACAGGGCATTTCCGCTAACATGCTGGTGTTGTTAAAAGATTTCAATCATCAGATGATGTTGAAAATGGTGGGTGTACATGCCGACAAATCCATGGTATTGGAGGTGTTCCATCCCCGCTACGGCAAGGTAATATACGCCAACGATAAGTCTGCGTTTATCGTACCGCCGTTACGTATCATGGTGCGGGAGGACGGTGGCAAGGTTATGGTCTATTACCAAAAAGCCTCTGTACTGCTGGCACCTTACAAAGGGTTGAGTGATCTTGGCAAAGATCTGGATGCTATGTTGGCTAATATTGTCAATGGCGTTATCTGAATACGGTGTAGACAAACTTATGGCGAACCAGGTTAAAAGCATGGATACAGGCAACGTAAAAGGAAAAACCGCGCTCGTGCTCTGTGGCGGCGGCAGCCGGGGCGCCGTAGAAGTGGGTCTTTACCGGGCGCTCGTTGAGTTGGGAATCAAAATCGATTTAATCGTCGGGTGCTCGGTGGGGGCGATCAATGGTGTTTTTATCGGTGCCGGGGCACCACCGGACGAGTTGGCGGCGCTCTGGCAAGCCATTCGGAAAAAACATTTATTCGGCTACAACCACAAGTTTTTTTTCACACCTTTTAGCTCTGATGGTCTTTTAAAAAACACACGTATACACAAACTATTTTTAGGGCGCCTACCGGTACACCGCTTTGAGGACCTTGAAATTCCGTTGATAGTCGACGGTACCAACTTACAAACCGGAGAGCCTGTTTATTTCGAAAGCGGTGATATTGTGGTTCCGCTTCTAGCGAGCTGTGCCCTGCCGGGCCTGCTACCGCCGATGAACATCGACGGCTGTCAGATCATTGATGGCGGGTTTTCAAATAACGTACCTTTGGATGCAGCTATAGCGAGAGGTGCTGATACGGTGATCTGTATGCTGTACCAGTGTTGCAGTGAAAATCCATTTCCGGTACAGGGCTGGATGAAAATTATTATCGCCAGTCTCAGCATAGCGATGCATCGCAAATATCAGGCGGACCTCCTGCATTTCAGCAGTCGCGCGCGGCTTATCATAATGGAACCGCATACAGTATTGGAAGCTGGTACGGATGTCGGATTGCTTGATTTCAGCCATACCGAAGAACTCATCGAGTTGGGCTATCAACATGCTATGAAAAACTTAAAGAACCCCGACAATACGGCGTGTTGTCATAAGGGAATCGAAAACAAATAGCCCTCTTTTTTGCTGATCTTATTTCCAGTCTTCGGCGGCGCGGCTACACTAACATAGTTCCGGCTATGCGCCTTGTATCACACCTTGAAAAAGAACAGTGATGCTATCCACCTTGGCCTTACATCGCAATTCGTGGTTTACTCGATTACTGCTAACCTGCGCCGCATTTTCCGGTGCCGCGGCACTTGTCTATCAAGTCGTTTGGAATCGTCAGTTCCTGCTTCTTTTTGGCTCAACCACAGCAGCAACCGCAGCTGTCATTGCCGCTTTCATGGGAGGCATGGCATTGGGCGCATTTTGGTTGGGCCGGTACGCTTATCGGCTTTCAGCACCGCTTTTAGTCTACGCCGGATTGGAAATCGCAGTTGCCCTTTATGCATTAATTTTCCCCGGGTTATTGACTAAAGCAGAATTACTTTATGGCAGTGTGTGGCAGCTTGTAGAAAATCATCCCTTATTAATTAATGGGTTACGTCTCGGTTTTGGTTTGGTCATGTTATTGCCGCCCACAATTGCGCTAGGGGCTACGTTACCATTGCTGGTACGTATTTTGGCGGCGAGAGAGCAAGACCGAACGCGAGTGGCCGGTTGGATTTATGGGATCAATGCTGGTGGCGGTGCGTTTGGAGCTTTTACCGCCGGATTATTCCTCATTCCTCGCGTGGGAGTCACCGCAACCTATCAAACAGGTATTGGACTCAGCTTGATAGCAGCTATAGCGGCTGTGGTGCTATGGCGATGGCCCGAAACGCAGAGATCCGTAACGCAAAGTCAACTCCCTGATATATCACGCTTAAACTTATCATCTGCAGGCCCAGGGAATATTCTTTTGCCTTTGATGTTGTTTTTATCAGGTTTTGCCGCGATGGGCTATGAAGTTATCTGGACGCGGGTCCTGGTGCTGGTGACCGGATCTTCGACCTATGCGTTTACGCTAATGTTGGGTTTATATATAGTTGGTTTGTCGATAGGCAGTCTTTGGATTGCCGGGCGAGTAAGCAGTTTACGGTCGCCGCCATTGGTTTTTGCCCATCTGCAATTTGGGGTAGCGCTTACTTCGGCCGGAGGGTTATGGCTTTTCGGTGAGTTACCCCCTATTTTGTTATCCTGGTATCAGGATTGGGGTATTTCCTTTCTCACCAGTATGTTAGTAAATACCCTCGCCGCTTCCTTGATTATCCTGCCCCCACTCTGTTGCTAGGCGCAGCTTTTCCCGTTGCCGTGCGCATTGTAGATCGTAAGGAATCCACAGCCGCATCGGATGTCGGCCGAACCTATGGCTGGATGACGGCAGGCAACGTTGTCGGCGCTCTGGTCGCTGGCGGAGGAATGATTGCCGTCTTGGGTCTCCAGAGAGCATTATTGATACTGGCGGCAGTCAGTGTGGTGGCTGGGTTATTGTCGGCCATTATGATTATAGGAAGGGGATATATCCGCCGGTTAACCCTTATTGCCGGCCTATTAGCCATCGTCTTTGGATTACGGTATCCACCACAGTGGGATCCTATTATGATGACCAGTGGGGTATACAAGGAAGCGCCCCTCTATCTCGGCCTCGCGGATAAGAAACGTTTAGAACGTTTATTCTCGGCTTACCAGCTGCTCTTCTACAAAGAGGGCAATCAATCAACCGTTTCCGTCGTTGAACGACCGACTTTGAAGCGGATACCCCATCGAATATTGGCAATCGATGGCAAGGTGGATGCTTCGACGGGCACGGATATGAGTACTCAGGTGCTTTCGGGTCATTTACCTTTGCTGTTTCATCCATCTCCCCGGCGCGTATTCATCATTGGGCTGGCCAGTGGGGTAACAGCGGGATCTGTCGCGACCCACGCCAGCGTAAATTCGATTACCGTGGCCGAAATCGAGCCCGCGGTTGTCGAAGGTGCACGAGCCTTTGGTGCATTCAATCACCAAGTTTTGTCCGATCACCGGTTGCGATTGGTATTGGATGATGGTCGCCATGCCCTCGGATTAACTCACGAACGCTTTGACATCATCATCTCCGAACCCTCCAATCCATGGATGAGCGGCCCGGCCCGTTTATTCACCCAGGAGTTTTTCCAGCAAGTCAAGAATCAGTCTTGTCCAATATGAAATGGCCCTGAAGAGGGGGGTAATTTCTAACGTGAAATGGCCTATTCGTCCAATGGGTTCCACTTTACGGCTTATCGACAGCGCTGTTGAAGGCCGAGGTTCGTACCTTTCTTAAGGTGTTTCCCCACTCGGCCCTGTTTCAGGTTTCAAAAGGAGACCTGTTGTTAGTGGGCAGTCAGTTGCCGTTACATCCTCGATACAAACAAACCTGGTCGGCAGTCGAAACAGCCGACCTGGGTCGGATTGAATCTGGCCAATATGAATTGTTATCCAGATTTATCACTGGAACTCAAGGGCTTTCATCCTGGATCGGTCAGGGACCTGTTAACACGGATGACAATGCATTGTTGGAATTTGGCGCCCCATACTTTCTGCTGGCTGATACCTTGGAGAAAAATCTTGCTGCTGTGAACGATGCGCCGTGGCGCCGGGATCTCGGGTTGTGGATGGCGCGAATTCTTCAAACCCCGAATGCTAATGAGGTCATTGGTCGTTTAGCTCGTGCCTATCTGGTGAAAGGAAAATTTGAACATGCTGATTTTCTGGCGCGGGAGTTACTAGATGGAAAAGATGACCTACTCGGAATGATTGCAGTCAATCAGGGTGACGTGGATAACGCCCGATTGTACTGGCAGCGATCTGATGCACCGGCGTCGTTGCTGCACCTTGCGGAAACTGAGTTGGTAGTCGGTAATCCCCAACGCGCCATTAAGTATCTAAAAAGAGTGCCCGTGACGAGTCGCACGCAGCTTTTTCATTATTTACAGGCTCTTGCATTCCTCGCCAGCGATAACGATGACGAGGCTTTCGTTCATTAGAAATGATTCAGTTAGAAGAAAATTTCGCTTGGCAATTGCTTGTTCCCTACCTGGAGTCGGTATTGAAGCAGCGTATGGGTTTGTCGCAAGCCGCGATAGAGGCGCAAAAAGTATTTCAAAATACACTCGATAGTTTGCACCGGCGGTTGGAACGTGACGAGGGTCAGAGCATAATGACCCAACTGTTAAAAGAGGTTGGACGATTAGAACCAACTTTGTTATCGCATTTGGAACATGAAGCGTTGCAGGATACGATTACTACCCGTCTGGTGGGTCCCTTGCCACTCTACTATCGGGGCGTTAGTCTGTTATGGACAGGCAATCAAAAAGCGGCGGCACGAGCTTTCGACGATTATCTTAATCATTTGCCTGAAAACGGCAGGCCATCCTTTGCGACGACCTTGTTGGAGCGGGCTAACTCACTGTTCTGACATAACCGGCGAGGATATTAATCGATGGAAAATTTCGATAATTCTATTAAAAACCTTGACAACGTATTTAACTACGGCAGGTATCGTATACGCAGTTGGAAAAATTAATGATCAATGCGGTTTAGGTTTATTTATCAGGTGGTCGCCAGTAAATAAGCTTCACAATGTCTTTACTGAGAGAGGTGAATAATGAAAATTCTATTGACCGGCGGTACCGGATTTATCGGACAATCCTTATGTGCGCGTCTACTCGCCCAAGAACACGCTCTAACCGTATTGAGCCGGCGTCCTGACAAGGTTCTCGAACTCTGCGGAAAATCAGTCGCTTTGGTAAATTCGATCAAATTGCTGAAGCCGGATGATCATTTTGATGCCATTATCAATCTTGCGGGTGAAGGTATCGCTAATGCACGTTGGACGCACCAAAGAAAAAACCAGTTGCTTGATAGTCGGGTTGGAATAACTCATCAATTAATCGACTTTGTTTCAATAGCTGAAAGTAAACCCTCCGTGCTGATCAGCGGTTCGGCGGTTGGGTATTATGGCGATCAGGGCGATAATATTCTCGATGAGCAAGGTATTTTTACGGAAGATTTTCCCCACCAACTGTGCGCCGCTTGGGAACAAACAGCAATAAGGGCAACCGACTATGAAGTGCGAACTTGTCTGTTGCGTACCGGACTGGTTATCGGTAAAGATGGCGGATTTTTAAAGCGTATGCTGCCACCCTTCAAGCTGGGTTTAGGCGGTCGCATTGGCGATGGCAAACAATGGATGTCCTGGATTCATCGTGAAGACCTTATTGGAATGATAGAATATTTACTGACCGAAACTGGCGCGAACGGTGTATTTAACGGTACCGCGCCGCATCCAGTTACGAACCAGGAGTTTTCACAATGCCTTGCAAATTTATTAAAGCGACCGGCTTTACTGCCAGTGCCCGCTCTAGTATTGAAGCTCGCGTTGAGCGAGATGTCGACACTACTATTAGGTGGTCAGCGGGTCATACCGCAGCGGTTTATAGATGCGGGATTTAAGTTCCATTTTAAAACTTTAGAGGCTGCGTTATGCGAAGCACTCGAAAAATAAACGATTGCCCGAATAGCCCGGAGCATCAGACGAATAAGTCGACGACACAAGTTTTGGTAGAACCTGATGTTGTGGGCAACATTCCAAATGAGTGCGGAGTTGAAAATTCTAGGCCCTTAGAAAAAACAGATGAACAATTTCGCCTAAGCCCCATAGCCCTTGAGCGAATCAAAGTTGATCTGGGTCGGCAACGCTACCCAGATGCTTATCAAGTCATTATTGACGAAACAGCGGCTACTGACTACGACGGAAGAAAGTGGTTCGTTGCGGCAGCATCGGTCAACGAAGGCAAGGGCTTCGTGTCCGCTTTTATCAAAACCTATACTCAAATAGCCAAATTGCTCAATAATGAAATTTGCCAGACTTTTTCTGATCACGATTTACAACAAGCTTCCAATGAAATTGCTAAAACTGTGTTAGGTGGGATCGTTGCAAACGAAGGGTGTTTACCTGACTTCGAAACAATCATGAAGACCGATGCAAATACAGCGATCATGACCCTGCAGTTGACTCCAATTCAATGGGCCGGTACCCCCGTTTCGCGCTTCGCCGGTCACAAAGGTCCTCTCCCGGGGGTAGCCCATGATTGGTTAATCGTATTCAGATCAACCTATCATGCGGTATTGTCCTCCGTATTTGATGGAACTGCAGATCATGTCAAAATGTTTTTTGGTCGGATAACGAAGGGTGATAATGATCAATGATTTTGAGTATTACGTTCGTCGTAAAGTGATAGGAGAATAGATCGTGTCGGCCAACCCGGCGATCAACCCGAAACGTGCATTTCGTATTGATACGGCTGCAGTGGTCGCCGCCCTGCTTGCCTTCGGTTACTTCCTGATTCTTTCAATTGCGGCTACATTGCGCCGGGGAGATAATTTAATAAGCTTCTTTACCTCGATGGATTTGGCCTCGCTGTTTCTAATCAGTGTGGTATTGATTCATACCTGCTACAAATTTCGCGTGTTATATCTAGTGAAAGCAAACCCGTGCGCATCGGAAGTCGAGGCGTGCGCTGTTCGCAAGATGAGACGGAATCAGCGGGTTATGTTTTGGCTTGGCGTGATGCTGCTACTGGGGTTAATTATTTTTCTCTAAACGTCTAAAATACTCGCGTGTTCCTTGCTCACGAATAGCACCGGCAATACGCTGTACGCCGACTAAATAGGCGGCCGTCCGCAAAAGGGATCGACCATCGTCCATTCGCACGGGGATAATGACTGAAAAAGCTAGATTGGGATATTTCAAACGTTCCCGAGAGTTCAATGAGGCTGTTCAATAAGTTTGCTCCTAATACAACACTATTCGGATAGATTTCTACCGTTAAACGAATACATCGCACCAGCCACCGAGATCAGGAAAAGTACTAGAAACACCAATATGGCGGTACCGAAATGCTCAGTCAGGAAACCTCCGGCAGCTATTCCCGCCAGTAATGCCGCAAAAATAGGAATATGGCAAGGACATGTAAGCACCGCAAGAACGGCCAGGAGATATCCCGAAATACGCCGACGTATTGAAATCCGCTCATCAGGTAAAGCATTGGCCAATGGCGTCCCGCAGTGTTCTTTTCCGCAATCAAGTGTTTGCAATGATTTCCTTAAGGTACTTTTCATTAAGTAAACCTCTATAGTTTGGCATTAATATCGGTTTATATTTTCACTTCAGCTTCAAATAATTATAAGTACCGTATCATAATACGAAGTCAAGGAATATTTGGTGGGCCTGTCAAAACCATAGGTAAATGGTGAGCGATAGCGCGGTAAATTTCGGGGCGAACGATCTCGGAACTGTTCCTCCTTAATCCATGTCCAACCAGCAAGTAACCGTTTAGACCCCATCGAAGAATCTGAGGTTATTGATGGGTTTCGTGCCTCTACCCATCCTACAACTCGTTGTTATTGTGTAGGATGGGTGGAGCGGTAGCGAAACCCATCGATTAAAGAGATGGGGGACTAAACGCTTACACCAGCAAAGACCTTAGGTGTTTGTTTTTAAAATCAATAACTCCACTAAAGGAGGACATTGTGTTAATACCAACAGAACCGATTGGCAGCATCCCCAGGCCGGAAAAACTTATCGTCGCAATCAAGGCGTACGAGGTTGGAAGCATACAGAAAGAAAAGCTGGATAAAGCCTATATAGCCTGGCGATGCGTGACACCATTAACCGTTTCGAAAAACCGGATCACCGGTTATTACTGTTGGATAATAAACCAAAATCTACTGTTATTGTCATCCTCTATTTTATCGCCTGCTTGTTTGTTTCGGTCGGTAGCGTCCAAGGCGTAAAGGCGGACGATACACGGCTGTTTGTGTCCGGTAGTCTGACTCAAATCCTCAATGCCCGTCAGGGTCAACCGTTTTTAATGGCTGTTTGGTCGGTAGCGTGCCCGCCGTGTATCGCGGATCTCAACCTAATCGCTAATACCCTTCGAGAAAATCCTCGCGTGGATATCGTGATGATTTCCATGGATGATGCGAGCTATACACAAGCGGTCCGGACGATTTTAATCAAGTATGGGCTCGGTAGCGGCGTCGAGTCGTGGATATTCGCGGAGCCCTATGCGCCCCGTTTGCGCTATGAGATTGATTCAACCTGGTATGGCGAACTGCCTCGCACGTATTTTTATGATGCACATCACAACCGCCGTGCTTTGAGTGGTGGGCTTCGTCAGCAGGATATCGAGGATTGGATGGCCAAAACTGGTCGATAAATTAAACAGGCGTTAATCGGTGCATCGGAAGAATGGAGCCTTATATAAGTCAACCGCATTTGTGTTAATCGCTTTTTTGTAATTTGGCAATTTGGCTTACAACAACGCCTTTACCATGCTTGGCAACGGAAAAATTAATTTTATTACCGAATTCGAGCGTGTTGAGGGTTTTTTTATCATTACCCCGAAGTCGCATGGTTATAGTTTTTAACCAAAAAGGAAGACCGGTATCTTTGATAGTTATGAATCCGTTTTCCGGCTCCACGGTAACAACCGTTCCAACGCTTTGAAATATTGATTTTTCTGGGGGTGACGTTTTAGTTTTAGAAAAACCTTCCGCAAAAAATATCGCCAACAGTATTATTAAAATGGTTGTGATCGAGCGGCCTATTTTCTTCATAAGAAATGCCTCGATAGTTTAGGTAAATCAAGGATAAATACATCAGCTTGTTGACCTTCGACGATAATGGTTCTTTCGATTTCATTAGGAATAAATGGAATAGATCGCGTTAAATTGACGATAGTTATTGCCGAAAGGAGGATGCTGATTGCAGCAAATACATCTCCAGCAATGAAAGGAATTAAAAATTTGTTGGATCTCTCGTTCATTTTCGTCTCCACTATTAACTCATAGAGAATTAGTATTTATTTATACATCCAGTATTACAGTACAGAGTCAAGCATTTTATTTAAAACATGATGGACTTCAATACTTGGTTGACTCCGAACGTAGGTACGGGCTTTATAATTAAACCCATTGAATTACAAGGACCCTACATTTCAGCATGGAATAGCTAACCTTTTGCGTGATGAGCTTATAAAACAGAAAAATAAAAGTGCTTCGAAGTTATTTATAAGATTATCTTGGCGGTATTTTTTGCGCTGCCTTTGAGCGGGAGGAATACAGGGTATTTGAATTAAGGCGTAACCCGCGTTCTGCGCTCGCAATAAATCAATGAGTTAGAACGCGCAAGGCGGGTTACGCCCTTTGAATTATCTGGTTAGCCAGATTAATTTGCTTTTTTGGAGGCGTTTAAATTGAATATATCTATTAACAATATACTTATTCCGATTGACCATTCAGAAACCTCCCTGGATGCGGCTTGGATCGGACTTACAATTGCCCGTTTGACGGGAGCTTCACTGACATTGATGCATATTATGAACAAGGAGATAATGGAATTATATAGTATCAATTATTCAGTAATGGGTGAGTTTTCCTGCGATAGTTTTCATGAGTCTGTCCTAACGTATTTGGACGACCCTTTTTCCAATAGGCTCTGTGCAGCAATCAACACAGGGGTCGTTGATATGCATATTGGACCTTGTGAAAACGCAGTGCCCTTGGAAATTTGTAAATACGCTGAAGAATATGGGGTTGATCTGATTGTCATGGGTTCGCGCGGACGATCAGATGTCCAAGAAATCTTATTGGGTAGCGTTAGTTCGGAGGTTCTCCATCATGCGCCGTGCCCGGTCAATCGAAGTCACCCGTGCGGAACTCCGACGTCTATGTGGGCATGCGCGAAACAGATCAACGCATTTTGCACCTTAGAGGTGATTTTAGCTACCGTGCACACATTCGGGTTGATTTTGAACAATATATTGAACGGGCTTTAGTTGAACGTCCTGACTACCAGGCGTTGGTGGCGGAACTTAGTGCTCAAGCACAGCGGGTACGTGTTGAAGATTCGAACAACCTGCCACAGATCTATCTCGAAGCAACCTATCTCGGAGTCAGTGGGATTGATGGCACTACCAAAATCCAAGATGATGCCGTTTTGTCTCTGACGCTGTCCCAAAAATTGTTTGATGGCGGTGTTATCAATTCGCGTAGGGACCGTGAAAATGCTCGTTACCAGCAGCTTCAGGAACAGTTATCCGATCTTCGGCTAAAAATCGGCTTTGAGATAAAAACGGCTTTGGAGGATATTCACGAAGCGGGTAAAAGGATGCAAAACACAATGGCGGTACTGGCGCTCGCTGACGAAGCTCTGCGGATAGAGCAAGTTCGTCTAAAGACCGGCAAGGGGGTTATAAACGATGTTCTGTTGGCTCAAGCTGACCAATTAATATCGGAGGTGGAGCATGTTACTGCTTTGGTAAATCACCGTGTAGCGATGGCTTACTTGGTACGCGCGACCGGTCAGTCTGTCATTACGGGATACTAGCCCGGATTTTTCACAAATTTTCTGCTGTGGAACCACGATGTCGCGCGTTACCTGTGATGCACTCGATTTGGGTGCTCGACGTACGACAAGAACGCTTGCGTGCCCAAACCTTCGTGCGCCTTATATCGATCAATACCCTCGATAATCGGACAATTATCCTTGCTTTGCGCGCATAGGCTTACCAATGGACGGAGTTCATTTCTAAGAGTCCGCAGATCTTCGATTTGTTTTTCAATTGCTGACAGTTTTTTCAAGGCCATTTGCCGCACCAACGCTTTCGCGCCTGTGGGATCTTCGCGGAATTGAAGGAGTTCCCCCATTTCCGTCAGCGAAAACTTCATCGTTTGGGCGCGCCGGATAAACCGGAGACGGGAAATATCCTTATCCGTATACATCCGTATCCGCGCTTCGTTAGGCGCCACCGACGGAAGCAAGCCAATCTTTTCATAATACCGCAAGGTATCTACGCTAAGATCAAGTTTTTTTGATATCTCTCCGATACGGTATACGCCTATATGTCAGGCTAGTTATCGCTTTTTGATTTTCCCCCATGGGGGAAATTTTTGAGGAGAAGCGAAATGACAACAAGATATACGAAAGCGTTCAAAGAACAAGCCGTCGAAAAAGTATTGCAACGCGGTCCTAAAACCATACAAACTATGGCCGATGAATTAAACGTGAATCATTTCACGTTGAAAAACTGGTTAAAAATCTATCAAAGAGGATCTATGTCTAACGAACCTGCGAGCAAACGCCCCAAGGACTGGAGTACAGAACAGCGCTTTCAACTTTTAATGGAAAGTAACGCCCTTTAAGGTGAAGTCCTAAACGCATTCTGTCGCCAGAAGGGTGTCTTTACGCATCACTTGGAAACCTGGAAAAAAGCTTTTCTTTGTCCTCTGCAAACCGTCGCTAAAACAGCTTCAGACAAAGTCTTGCGTGATCAAGTCAGACAGCTGACAAAAGAACTCAACCGAAAGGAAAAGGCACTGGCGGAAGCCGCTGCCTTATTGGTGCTGCAAAAAAAGTTCAACGCGTTCTGGGAGGAAAAGGCGTGATGACGTCCCTCTCAGAACGCAGACAGGTTATAGAGTGGCTTGATTCGGCCATCAGTCAGGGTGCTCGCCAAAGCAAAGCCGCGGCGATTATAGGCTTATCCGCTCGCACGCTACAGCGCTGGAAACAGTCCGGTGATATCAAGGACGATGCTCGTAAAACCCGTGAATTTATGCCACCCAACACGCTGACTGACGAAGAAAGAAGCCGTGTATTATCGGTTGCTAATTCAGATGAATTTAAACACATGGCGCCGCATCAGATCGTGCCTATATTGGCTGAGCGAGGCGAGTACATCGCTTCGGAGTCCAGCTTCTATCGTATCCTTAAAGCGTAAAATCAACTGGCTCATCGGCACAAAAGCCGTGTACCCACCTCACGAAACAAACCGAAAGCCTTGACCGCGACAGCCCCCATCAGATTTTTAGCTGGGACATTACTTATTTGGCTACCTGCGTGACAGGACAATTCTATTATCTCTATCTGTTTATCGATATTTTCAGTCGCAAAATCGTAGGCTGGCAAGTGTATCGGGAAGAAAGCTGTGCCCATGCGGCCGATGTCATTAGAGACATTTGTCGCCAGGAAAACATCGTTAAAGATCAGGTGACATTACATTCTGACAATGGCGGTCCGATGAAAGGCGCGACGATGTTGGCTACTCTTCAGAAACTTGGGATCATGCCTTCATTAAGTCGTCCTTCGGTCAGTAACGACAATCCCTATTCAGAGTCTTTGTTCCGGACCTTGAAATACCGCCCTGATTATCCTGTTAAACCGTTTGATACGCTGGAAGACGCTCGTCAATGGGTCACTGGATTTGTTAGCTGGTACACCGTCATAGCGGCATTCAATTTGTGACGCCCGCACAACGTCATGCAGGAAACGATCAGGCCATATTAATTCAGAGAAAAGCGACTTACCTGGCTGCTAAAGAAGCCAATCCGAGCCGATGGAGTCAGGATATTCGTAATTGGGATTGGCACTCGGAGGTTTGTCTAAATCCTGATAACGTGAATCAAAAGTTGATCAATTCAGAGAGACAATTCGTTCATTAATTTTATAATTTATGCGACAACTACCTTGAAATCTACCGGTACAAAGGGCTAACAGACATGAAATAAAATTTCGCATACCAGTGCATAACAGCACTCGTATTAGAAAAATCAAGAAAGATGAAGCCCTCCAAAATTTTGATCTGAACTTTAATGATGGAGTAAGAGTCCACTTTACAAAACCGGGTTTTTTTTACTAGGCTTCATACCAAAGCACTCTTTAATTTCAAATGGCAAAAAAAAGCATCGCACTATTATTAATACTGTTCATGGGAATATCCCCCGTGTTCAGTGCGTTTGCCTATTGCCCAGATTTTGGAGGTCGTGAAATCGATCACTCGTCATCGGCTTCGGCAGCAATCGATGTCGATATTGATAATCCGATGGCACACGATATATCGGCCACCGAGGGCCAAGAACACCACACGGGGATGGACTGCCATTCCAGCGATAGTTGTGTCTTCCATTTGTGTGGCGGTTGCGGATTAACTGCGTCAACCTATTTCTTTTCTGCTTATTCTTAAAACTCGCACGCTTCACCCGCCGATATAGGCGTTAATGGCGTCACTCTTCCCCCCGAAATAAAACCGCCCATCCACATCTTCTAACCGAAGGTGTAATTCAGGTTGGTTTCGTCGTTCACCGGTTAGGTCGCTTTCCTATCCTGTCTAACACTTTAAGCTTTGGCTTATCGTATCGCTTTTCTTGAAAACACCTTCAAAACATTTCGTATTTCGAATCTCCCTTTAGGGACTTCGATTCGTATGGATTTTATTGATGAGGATGTTATGTCGCTACAAAGTTATCGTGAAACACAGAAGATAACCCGCCGCCGTTTTCTACAGGATACTGCCTCGATTAGTCTGCTGCTTGGGTTGGATAGTATCCTTCCGGCCTACGCCAGGCACGACATTGGATTGAAAAGTTTCGATGAAAATTCGGAGCTTGTTGACTTGCGAATCCACGAGATCACCATCGAGATCGCCAAACAAAATGCGGCAGCGGTGACCGTTAATGGTTCGATACCGGGACCGGTGGTGCGATTGCGAGAGGGCCGGAATGCCACCCTTCGAGTGACGAACCAGCTTAGTGAAGACACGTCCATCCATTGGCACGGCATCCTCTTGCCACCCCATATGGATGGAGTGCCCGGCGTTAGCTTTGCCGGAATTAAGCCGGGCGAGACCTTCACCTATCGATTCCCAGTCAAGCAAAACGGCACCTACTGGTACCACAGCCATTCCGGGATGCAAGAACAGCTAGGACATTACGGGCCCTTAATCATCGACCCAGCCGAGCCCGAACCTTTCAAGTATGATCGTGAGTACGTCGTCATGCTTTCCGACTGGTCTTTTGAGGATCCTCACAAAATTCTCGCCAGACTCAAGAAGCAGAGCAGTTACTACAACACTCAAAGGTTGACCATGCAGGACTTTTTTCGGGATGTGTCCGAGAAAGGTTGGAGTGCGACGATGGCCGATCGTTTGGCTTGGAACCGTATGCGAATGGACCCAACGGACATTGCGGATGTCACCGGAAGTACCTATTTATACCTGGTCAATGGCATGGCCCCAGTCAGCAACTGGACCGGATTATTTCGCCCTGGAGAACGAATCCGGCTGCGATTTATTAACGCGGCCGCCATGAGCTACTTCGATGTTCGTATTCCCGGCCTCAAAATGACGGTCGTCCAGGCGGACGGCCAGAATGTTCAACCGGTTAGCGTTGATGAATTCCGAATCGCCGTTGCCGAAACCTACGATGTGATCGTTGAACCCAAGGAAGATAAAGCCTACACGGTTTTTGCCGAAGCCATGGATCGCAGCGGCTATGCCCGGGGAACCCTCGCAACTCGTCCGGGTATGACCGCGCCGATTCCCGCGCGGCGACCCCGGCCGGTTCGGACCATAGCCGATATGGGTAGCATGGGTGACATGGATTCGATGGACATGGGCATGACCAATATGGATATGAGCGCCGATCACTCCGGTCATGGGATGATGCATACCATGGAAGGGATGAAGATGCAGACCGGTTCCATGGGCCATTCGCTAAAGGGAGTAAAACATAGCCCCGACCAGCACGGTCCGGGTGCTACTGCCGTGGCAATGATGCCAAGGAGTCGTCTGGACGAGCCGGGCGATGGGCTTGAGAACACGGGGTCCCGTGTATTGGTCTACAGCGATCTGCGCAGCCTTGATCCGGGTTTGGATCAGAGAAAACCCGAACGGGAGATTGAGCTGCATTTGACCGGTAATATGGAGCGTTATATGTGGTCGTTCGATGGTAAAAAGTTTTCAGAGGTGAAGGGTCCGATTGCCTTTTATGACGGTGAGCGCTTACGCTTCACACTGGTTAATGACACCATGATGGATCATCCCATCCATCTGCACGGCATGTGGATGGAACTCGTCAACGGCGCCGGACGATACAAACCGCGCAAGCATACTATCAGCGTCAAACCGGGAGAGCGTGTGTCGGCGGATATCACGGTTGATGCGCTTGGCGATTGGGCACTCATTGTCACCTTCTCTTCCATATGGATGCGGGCATGTTCCGCGTCGTGTCGGTGGTCCAACGCATTGGAGGGCAAGCCTAATGAAAATCTCGAGAAACCAACGCAGTTGCGCCATCGTGGCAATCATGCAATCGATCCTTTTCATGGTTTTATTGACTTCGGTACAGCCGCTGATGGCGAGACACACCTGGCCGCTACCGGTCGAGGATGACCAGGTATTCAGCTTTTTCCTGTTCGACCAACTGGAATACCGGAACAACGAGGGTCCTGACACCTTTAGTTGGGACGCCCAGGGCTGGATCGGTGGTGACTACAACCGGTTCTGGGTTAAAACCGAGGGCGATGACAATAGTTTCGGGAACGATGGTGGAGAGGTCGAAGTGCAGGCGCTTTATAGTCGGCTCATTGCACCTTTCTGGGATTTTCAGGCGGATTTCCGTTACGACTGGTTATACGGCGACCATAGGTGTTAACTTAACAAATATTATATAGAATAAACAACAGGTTAATGGGTTTGACGAAAGCATTTCAGCCGAGTGAGTCAGGCAAGTCCTCTGTGGGCGCTGGAACACCGGAATTCCTTATGCCGGTACTGGCGCGATAGTCAGGTGGAAAACAGTAGACAAAGGACACGCATATCTTTATTCTTATTATATTTTGATTTGTTGTTTTTAGGATTGAGTATAAATATGCCCATTGATATTGATGTATCCATTTTGAATCGTTGTTTTGCAGAAACAAAATCCTAGCCTCGGCGAAGGCCTGCGGATTTATCCAGCGATTGCGCAAGCTCGATCCCTTCGAGTTCTTTATCGCACTCACCTTCGGTGCGCTTAAATCAGATACACTCACCCTGAATAGTTTGGCGGATGAAATCCCGAGTGATCTTTCACGAACGGGCATTCACCGTCGATTTACCCAGCAAGCCAGTGCCTTTATGAAAGCAATGGTGGCTGATTTTATGGCGATTTTAAAGACCGAAGGTCGAACCCTTGAGGTCGCGGCACTGAAGTATTTTACGGCGGTCAATATCATCGATTCAACCTCCTGGAAACTGTCCGGAGGGCTCGCGGCCGTATTTCCGGGCTATCACCATGCCGGATGCAAAGTACAGCTCATGTTCGATTATTTGACCGGTACGGTTAACCTGGTCTATTTAAAGAAACAAACTGCCACCGACCAAAACTATGCCCGGGTCTTAGCGGAACAACTGCAAACCGGTGCGCTGTATTTATTCGATATGGGCTACACCGTGGCTGACGCACTCGCCGCCATCGATGCAGCAGATGCCTTCTTTTTATCCCGCTTCAACAGCTTCGGTTTAAACCTGTATCGTCAAGGGCCTAACGGTTTTGAGAAAATCAATTTGTTCGACGAAATCCAGTACTTAACACATCAACAAACGGGCCTCGATTGGGCCGTGTGGGTCGGCAATAAAACGCACAAAACACAGGCTCGCCTATTACTCACCCGAATGCCCGAAGAAATCGCTAACCGACGTCGACAAAGCGCCAAACAAGCCGCGCACAAGCGCGGCAAGGTTCCCAGCCAACAAACGTTGTGCCTGTGTGACTGGGGTCTATGGATCACCAATATCCCCGAATCCTATCACGGCATGGATATGCCTCAATTGCTCGCCCTATATCCGTTGCGCTGGTCCGTTGAGCTTTTTTTTAAGCAGATGAAATCAACCTTGAAACTTCAGCACACCACAGTACAAAGTAATGCTCATCGACTCACCTGCGAGGTCCTTGGAACCTGTATTGTTGCCCTGTTTATCACCTTCTGCTATTCCTGTGCCCGCGCCCAGGCTTGGCGCCAGATGCAATGCGAAATCAGTTTCGATAAAACCGCAAAACACTTTCGCCGACATGTTGCACCACTCGTTGACATCCTCTACCACCATACTCTCGACCGGTTAGCTGTCTATATGATTGACTATCTGAACGGCATCTTGGTCCGTTGCATTAAAACACGCCAACCCAGCCGATCTAACTCCCTGGATGAATTCATTCAACCAAGCCGCTATCGGGATTATCGATTCTTCTCCGTTCCGATCAATTCTACGCCCCGGAGTATTGGCTTAGAGGCCTTTGAGGCTTAAGTTAACACCTATGATACGGCGACGGCCCCGATCGATCACGTGCTTTTGCGGTAATCGGTGTTCAAGGTATTGCACCCTACGAATTTGACATTGAGCCAGCCCTATTCATCAGCGAAGATGGCGATGTCTCCGCACGGCTCACCGCCGAATACGATGTACTGCTCACTCAACGTCTGGTACTCCAGCCCCGTTTCGAACTCAACGTTGCGGTACGGGATGCGGAAAACTTCGGCGTTGGCGACGGTTTCAACGATGTCGAGCTGGGCCTGCGGTTGCGCTATGAGATCAAGCGGGAATTCGCTCCCTATATTGGGATTTCCTGGGAGCGAAAGCTTGGAAATACGGCCGATATCACCCGACGTCAGGGTGAGGAAGTCAGTAATTTTGCGGCAATTATCGGGTTGCGATTGTGGTTTTGAAAAGAATTGATTGAACGACCACCGCCTACGGCAATGACTTTACATCGTACTATGAAACGGGGTGTATCTTATAGTCTACGAGAAAGAAAAGGTTATAGTCGTATTTAACCACCACATATGCGGAGGCGGTGATATGCAAAATGGGTGTTTATCTCTTAAGTGCCTGGCCAATCAAAACCTACTGCGGAAAAGCGGGTTAACGTGAAATCCCAAAAACTAACGGCGCCACTATCCAAACTACCGTAATAATCACAAAAATCCCAGCCAAATTCAGGATCAGGCCGGTTTTAACCATATCGATAACCCGGATGCGCCCACTACCGAAAATAATGGCGTTCGGAGGAGTCGCGACTGGAAACATAAAAGCGCACGAAGCCGACAGCGTCGCCGGCAGCATCAGCCATAAAGGAGAGATTGACATTGCTTTGGCAGCGGATTGCAGAATGGGCAGAATCAACTGTGTGGTCGCTGTATTTGATGTAAGCTCCGTCAAAAAAGTCATACTGGCGCAAACGGACAGCAGCATTTGGATGATACCGGCCTGACCTAACCCTCGAAGTTGCAACCCCAGAAACCCGGATAGTCCGCTGTCAACAAATCCGGATGCAAGCGCAAAACCACCGCCGAATAGCACCACCACCCCCCAGGGTAATTGCGTAAAAACATCCTTATCAAGGAGTGTGGTCCTCCGCCCATTCGAATCCCGGGCTGGAATCAAAAATAACAAAAACGCCATGCAGATTGCAACGGTCCCATCATCGATCAACTGCTCTGAATCGATGAAATGCTGCCAACCCGGTAATATAAAATCACCTAGCTTGAGGCCTTTGCGCGTAACCCATAAAAACGCGGTAATTGTGAATAACGTTAATACGGCTTTCTCTTCAAAACAAATAGCCGCCAATTTATTCCTTTCCTTTATCACAGCCATGCCCAAAGCATTCGATGCGGGGATTCGCCGAAAATAGACCAGGGTGAGTAAAAACGCAGTGATCGTAAGCATTGAAAGTCCTACGGGAACCCCTAACATCATCCATTGGGTAAAACCAACCGAATCGGCGGTGGGATTACTGATCTCATATATTCGCGCAAACACAAGATTTGGCGCGGTACCCACCAGAGTCATCATACCGCCGATGGACGCGGAATACGCAATTGCTAATAGTAGACCCACCGAGATGCGTCTGGACTGATCGGCTGTTAAATCCGGCTCAAAACGAGCAACCAAAGCCATGGCAATTGGGACCATAACCAAGGTGGTCGCGGTATTCGATATCCACATCGACAAAAAACACGTCGCTACCATAAAACCCAGCATCAACCTTCGCGGCTGGTTTCCAAACCAAGCAATTATGTTCAAGGCGATACGGGTATGGAGATTCCAACGTTCCATTGCCAACGCGATCATGAATCCACCGATCAACAAAAATACGGTCGAGTTCATGTAGGTTGCGGCAACCACCTTACTCGAAGAAATACCGAAAAAAGGGAAAAGCACCAACGGCAATAATGCGGTTGCCGCGAGAGGTATCGCTTCCGTGATCCACAACACCGACATCAGCACTGCAATCGCAGCCATCCGAACGGTTAATGGATTTCCATCCAGGTCAACAAAAGCCAGTATCCAACCCGATAGAAAAATGGACAGGAACCCCCCAGCTTTTTTCATGCTTGGGATAAGTCTAGTTATTTCAAATTTGGGGGGGTACCGCTATGATAGACTGGGCTAAATTTGTGCACGGCATCGATCAATGCCGCCAAATGTTCGGGATTGACATCGGGAAGTATGCCGTGGCCCAAATTAAATATATGTCCCGTCCCCTTGCCATAGCGCTTTAATGTCGTGGCCACTTTTTGCTCGATGGTTTCAGGTGAAGCATAAAGAGCCATTGGGTCCAGATTACCTTGTAAAGCGACCCGGTCCCCAACACGCTGGCGTGCATTTCCGATATCGGTGGTCCAATCAACGCCCAACGCACTGCAACCTATGTCCGCCATTTGCTCCAACCATTGTCCACCACCTTTGGTAAACAGAATTGAAGGAATGGCGACACCCTCGTATTCAGAATACAAAGATTGAACGATTTTTTGACAGTATTGCAAAGAAAATGCTCCATAGTCTTCAGTACTTAAGATTCCGCCCCAAGTGTCAAAGATCATTACCGCCTGAGCCCCTGCCGCAATTTGGGCGTTTAGATAAGCAGTGACCGCATCAGCCAACTTGTCGAGCAAACGATGCATCAAATTCGGATTTTCAAACATCAACCCTTTTACCAATCGAAAGTTTTTACTGCTTCCCCCTTCAACCATATAAGTCGCCAACGTCCATGGACTTCCCGAAAAACCGATTAACGGCGCCCTCCCGTTTAAACGACTTCGGACCAAGCGAACAGCATTCATCACGTATCGTAAATCGTCTTCAGGATCCGGGATCAAAAGATTGTTGATAGCCGACGCGTCCCTTACCGGGTTTTCAAATCGGGGTCCTTCCCCTTCGTTAAAGCTCAAACCCAAACCCATGGCATCAGGAATTGTCAGAATATCCGAGAACAAAATAGCTGCGTCCAGGCGAAATCGCTCCAATGGCTGCAGGGTTACTTCGCAAGCCAATTCAGGATTTGTACATAGATTTAAGAAACTTCCCGCTTGCTGCCTGAGTTGCCGATATTCCGGGAGGTATCGGCCCGCTTGGCGCATTATCCATACGGGTGTACGCGTAACCGGTTGCCGTAATAATGCCCGTAAAAGGCAATCGTTTTCAGGATGCGACATTAATGGATCAGTTTAGGTTTAATTTTTTTATGGACCACTTGGAATATTATAGGCCAGGGTTTGTTGAAAAATGGCGGTAATTTCTTAATAGCGATTTTAGCTTCGTCGAGGGTATTGAAACTGCCGTAGTACAGCGAAAAAAAATCTTTGCCCTTAGTTCTTGATCGAATAGCCGCCAAAGGCTTGAGATCTGAATGTTTAGCAATCAATGATTTGAGCGCATCAAGCTGACTGACCGCGATCAGTTGTACGGTCCATTTTGTAGGTTCTTGACTCAGCAACCAATCGGCTCCCTTAACACCGGTAATACCTAAACCTCGCGACTTTTTCTTTGTGGGATTCGGAATGGCTCGATCCGCTTGTATCAAAGAAGGCGCTTCTTCGCGAGATTGATCGACCTGCGTTCGTAGGGCCACAATTGTTTGTTTTTGCTGTTTTGTTTTCTCTTTAATTAGGGTCTTTTTGGGGTTGATTGATTCTTTGATTTCGGGAATACCCACACGCGGGACCTTTACCGTCATTGGGTTTTCCGATTCTTGCGATTTCCTAGCTTTGGTACTTTTATCGTTATTGATCGCTTTTTCCACCGAGGCGTTCAGTTTGCCGGATTCTACTACTGGCATACTGCCCGAAACAGATGGAATTTCCAACTGTATTTTCCTCTTATCTCCCCCATCCACGCCACTTAATGCGGACTCCCTCGAAAAAAACCAATCTTGAAACGACGATATCCAAATAAACAAACTTATCACGGATAATATTAATACGACTAGAAATACGGACCTGAGGGTAATTTTGTTTTTTTCACCATACGATTTATTTTTGGGCGTCATGGACAAAACCTTGAGAATCTCTCCAGGGACGCCATGAGTTTCTTTGTAAACCCGACGAATAAGCGACGAAGTCATTGCCGGAAAGGATTCCGGCCTTTGCGAGTCGATTGATAGAATTCCTATAAATTCTCCACATTGCCGCTCCGTCAAGGGTGGCAAATCGACGAAACGACAATCCCCAATAGCAACGCCATCCGCGCCCATGACTAGCGAATCCTCAGGTTTCATTGAATATACCAACCGCAACGCCGGGTGGGACTCCGCAAACTGGCGAAGAGTTTGTAACAGCCCGGGCGCCACGGTACCCGCATCGTCAAGCAGTAATACCAGAAGCAGACTGTTTTCCTCCATCCATTTCAATTGCGCACCGAGCCCAGCTTTCGAATCGTCAATCAAGGATGGATTAACGAAAAACGACGCCGTCGTACTAAGCATTTGAAACATCCGGTCCAAATTAAGATCGGACCACGCTTCAACAAAACAAACGTTCCAGGTATCTAAGCTACGAGACTTGACCTCCTTGAGAACAGTACTTTTGCCTATCCCCTCCGGACCACGAACCACAATTGGACCGGAAATATTCGCAATCAAATGTAATAGCAAATTGAATTTTTGAACACGTTCTTGCGAGAGCAAGGGATGGGAATCATGCCTAAACCCGCTGGGATTACTTTCCTCCCGAGCCGGGCTCTGATCGCTTGATCCGGTCAAAATCAGGATCTACCGTATTCATTTAACGTTGCCTCAAGCAACGTTTGGTCGACGGTACAGGGTAGATTTGCCCGGCCGATAGCCTTTAATAACACCAGTCTTATATTTCCATCCAGATTTTTTTTATCCACGGACATGCAATCGAGATACCGCGAACTGACCATTTCCGATGGTGGACATACGGGTAATTTGGCCCGTTGAAACAACTCGATTATCCGTACCACATCGTTTTCGGAAATCCAACCGAGACGGCGAGATAGATCAGCGGCTTGACAAATCCCAATGGCAACCGCCTCTCCGTGAAGATATTTTCCATAACCGCTACCGGTTTCAATCGCATGACCGAAGGTATGGCCCAGATTAAGCAGCGCTCTGACCCCCGATTCCAGTTCGTCCTCGGCCACTATCGCCGCCTTATTTATACAGGAACGTTCGATTGCAAACGACAATGCTTTAGGTTGTCTTTGCAGCAAAGACTCAATGTTTAGCTCCAACCAAGAAAAAAACTCCGGATCTCTAATCAACCCGTATTTGACCACCTCGGCAATCCCGGCACTGAATTCACGGTCTTCCAGTGTCGCCAACACCGACGTGTCGGCAATAACACACCGTGGCTGATAAAATGCACCGATCATATTCTTGCCCAGGGGGTGATTAACACCGGTTTTTCCACCCACCGAAGAATCCACCTGCGCAAGCAAAGTCGTAGGCGCTTGCAAAAAAGCGATACCACGCTGATAGCACGCTGCTGCAAATCCGGCCATATCGCCAACGACCCCACCTCCTAGTGCGACCAATGTCGCATTTCGGCTGAACCACTTCTCCATTAACGCGTCGAAAATCCAAGATGTCGTTTCCAGATCCTTGTATCGTTCTCCATCGGGAAGAACCAGGGTTTCCGTTTGAAAGCTTGAAAGTGTTTCAAGAATTTGGTCAAGATAAAGCGGAGCAATGGTCTCGTTTGTAATCACCATGACCTGATTAGAAACGATATGACGGGCAAGCAACGTTGATTGTTGAAGCAAATTGGTCCCAATATATATGGGGTAGCTACGATCCCCCAAATCGAGCATTAGTGTTTTCACGGCTTTATTCTGGGTTGCTTAGCTTGTTATTTTTCTTTTTTTGGCTCTTACGCCGCCGCTGAAAAGGCTTCGAGAATATCCTTTACCACATGGCATGTAGACCACTTTTGGGTATCGACAAGATGATCGGCACAGTCCGAATACAAAGGTCCACGAACCACATTCAGCTCTTTTAATCTTTTCTTAGGGTCGTCGGTGCGCAATAGTGGCCGGTTCCGATCCTTGCGGGTTCGTTTCAATTGGCAATCGACTGGACATTGAAGATACACGATAAATCCACGTTTTTTAAGATTTTCACGATTCTCAGCTCCAAGTATCGCTCCCCCACCTGTCGCCAGGACGATGCCGTCCATCCGAGTTAACTCGTCGATCATCGAACATTCGCGTTTTCTAAATCCCTGCTCGCCTTCGTATTCAAAAATCAAGGGAATACCCGCTCCAGTACGAGCTTCGATTTCATGGTCGCTATCGTAAAAATCAATACCCAAACCTTTCGCCAATTGCCGCCCGACGGTTGTCTTTCCAGCGCCCATTGGGCCGATAAGGAAAATATTTTGTGCTTTTCTCATTGGGACGGAATGGGGGATATCAAAACGATAGATGGGTGATTTTAACACGAATAGACAATTATAAACCGCTTCTTAACGATACAAAATTCATCAATCCCTCTGAATTAGAGGGACATGAATTTTGACTTTAGATGGATGTACTTTAGAAGCTAACGGATGTAACTTCAGATCATCGTGCGAGACCTGCGACTAGGATATGATTCTATCGCTAAATCCCGTTGTTTCGATGAGCCGTTAGTCCGACATCGGCATTGGCGGTTAGGGTTTCAAGGAGAAACCCGACTGATGCAGTTTTGGTTGCTTAATATTGACCTGAGGTCTTAGATTCAGATTGTTTCCTTGAGGATCTTGGGTGTGACAAAAATCAGTAATTCATTTTTATCGTTTGTATCGACTGTTCTTCGAAAGAATTGGCCTATGAGAGGTAAATCACCGAAAAATGGAACCTTTTCGATCGTGTATAGTTTATCGTGGGTAAAAACCCCGCCAAGCACGACGGTTTCACCATTATCCACCGTGACAACCGTGTCGATCTGATTGGTATTGATTGTTGGCCCTGCGTTCACGACCAATTGACCAGGCGCGTCCTGCGTAATAGAAAGCTCCAACACAATCCGGTCATCCGGAGTAATTTGAGGGGTGACTTCGAGTTTGAGCACCGCCTTTTTAAACTGGGTGGTGGTTCCGTTCTGACTCACCGATTGAAAGGGGATTTCTACTCCGGTTTCAATCCTCGCTGTCGTTTGATCGGAAGTCACCACACGGGGTCTCGATAATGTTTCGGACTTACTTTCTATTTGCGAGGCGGTTAGTTCCAAATCCAGAAGGTAATCACCAACCTTGAAAAGTGTTAAACCATATGATCCAGCCGCAGCGCTAGCCAAATTAACCAGAAGATCCGTGCCAGAGCTCGCAAGGTCAACCCCCGTGGGATTGTCACCCGCTCGGGATGGCGGTAATGGGCTATCAAAAGAATTTAGATCTTTTCTTACATCAAGACGGGCGCCCAGTTCTTTAGTAAAATCATTCGCGGCAATCACAATACGCGACTCGATCAGCACCTGCCGCACGGGCTTATCCAATTCACTGACAAGCCGTCGGATAGCTTCCAAATTTCGCGCGGTATCTTTGACTATAAGGACGTTGGTTCGTGGGTCAATATTCACCGAACCACGTTTAGACAAGATTGATCCGAGATTTGAGGAAGAACCGCTTCGGGATGCGACCGACTCGGACGCGAAAAACCCAGTTTGCTCCGATCCCGCCGCTCCGGTATTGGGCTCTGACCCCCTATCGACGGTCCCCTGCAAAAGCGCCTGCATTGCCGCCGCCGTAGCATAGTTAACTTGAATTATTTCGGTTCGCAACGGCGCCAGTTCTTCCTTGACCGCTAAAGCTTCCAGTTCTTCTTTTTCGAGCTTATTGATTTGCGCGGCGGGACCGACACGAACAATGTTACCCTCCTGGCGCATAGCAAGACCCTTGGACTTCAAAATCAAGTCCATGGCTTGATCCCAAGGCACATCGTTCAACCTTAGGGTCACATTTCCTTTTACCGCATCACTGGCGACAACATTCAAATTAGTGAAATCGGCGAGAATCTGTAGAACGGACCGTACCGGTATATTCTGAAAATTTAACGAAAGCCGTTTTCCGGTGAATCGAAACTTTTTCTTTTGGTCCGCCGCCTTTTCCGCGAGCGTCAGTGGACGAAACTCAAGTGTAAGTAGTCCTTTGGATTGAAAGGATAAGTAGTCATAGTCACGAGTAAGCGGAGTGACCGTTATTTTTGCCCGGTTTCCGTCCATGCTGCTATCAATAGTTCTAATCGGGGTCGCAAAGTCGGTTACATCCAATCTTTTTACTAGATGTTCCGGCAGGGAGGTATTGATAAAATTCAAAACGACCTTTCCACCTCTTTCCTGCATATCGACTACGGCATTGGGGTCGGTTAACGATATCAATATACGTCCTTCTCCCCTCGGACCCCGGCGAAAATCAATTTTATTGATGGTCTGTTTCGGCAATGGGGAGGTGGCGCCCGTCGACACGGATGTTCCAACATCGGCGCCGGTCGATAGTGCACTGCTCTTTTGCAGGGAGACAAAAACATCACGCCCTTAGATTCGCGTGTCATAGGGCACCATGCTCACTAAATTCACTACCACACGGGTCCGTCCCGATGCTTCAACCACATGAATTGCCGTTGCCGCTCCAGTATTGACGGGTATGACTTTGCTTTTTAATCGAGACGTCACTCCGGGAAAATCAAGCGCAATTCGCGCCGGATTATCGGTATGAAAAACATTGGGCTCAAATGCCGCACCGCTGAAACGGAGCCGAAATTGTAATCGGTCCCCTTTCAAAACCGAAAATTCAACGGCCTCAAGTGTCAACGGCTCCGCATGTACGGAACACGTGAATGTGAAAAGTAAAAGTAATGAACACGATAGGAATCTAGAAACAGGCATGATTTTCCTCAAATTAGAATGCATTAAACCGTCAATTTTTACCATACAATTACTCCGCTAATGCAATCGAGGCCGACCGTTCCCGCCAGGATTGTGATCCATCTTCAACAATCTCAACCAACTCGACCTTGTCTATTAAGACACGCAGGATTTTTCCATGATTTTTGCCCATATAATTCCCCGTCCGCACTCGATGGATGGTGCCATCACCGGCTCTGATCAGTCCCCACAATTTCTTGCTCATATCAACCGTACCGACCAGTCTCAAGTCATCTAGGGAAAATGCTTCCAATTGCTCGCGGTGCCGCACAAAATCAGGCCTGATCCCATTAGACACCTTAATTGTCTGAGGAGCTTGCCGGACAGAGGGTCGAAAGGGATCACGCAATCCTTCCGGATTGAAAATAAAGGGTTGCACCGCTTGGATTTCCGGAAGCGCTTTTATCCCTCTTTTTGGCCTTGCCTTAACCTCGGCTACATAGGTTTTGAGATCTTTCAGGTTATCACCACCGCAGGCATTGAGCGTAATAACCATAAAACTACTCAGCACGACGCGGTTAACCCAAAGTGCACAATCATGCCGCATTTTCATATCGTTCATCTCTTAACCCTTCTCCTTTTCTTCTTGTTCTTTTTCACGCCCCCGTTTTTCATATAGCGATAGGTTTTTACAATCGCATTCATAGTTAATAAATTTCCAGAGCTTCGAGGAGAGAGCTTGACGTTGTGAATCGTCACAATACGCGGTAACGCGGCGAGTCCACTGACGAATAACCCAATTTCCTCATACCGGCCAACAACTCGAACTTCGATGGGCAATTCGGCATAAAATTCTCTTCGAATTTCACCTTGAGGCTTGAAAAGTTCAAATTCCAGGCCACTTGCCAAACCGGTTTGAGAGACTTCTACCAGCAAATTCGCCACTTCCGTGGAATTCGGCAATTGCCTGAGCATGGTGCCGAATGTATCTACAATTTCTTGCAATTGCAGTTTATAGTCTTCAAGGTTAACTGCTTTTTTATGCTTGTTTTCGAAGCTCTTTTTTAATTGCTGCTCCTTCTTTTCCACGGTTTCCAATACCTGGAGTTGATCCTGGGTGTCAACGTAAACCCACAAACCCACGACCGACAAGCAGACTAGGACGATAGTTACTGCCTTAATGGGTAGCGGCCAGGTTCCCGCACTATCCAGATCCCAGTTTACTTCGGAGAGATTCATGTTTTTTTCGCTTTCTTTTTGGGATTATCCTTTCCTTGCTTGACCCGCAAGACGAAATTGCTTTGTCTGGATCGCTTGGATTTTTGTTTGGTTTCAATAATGGTGAGTTGCGAATTTTTTAGCCACGGCGACGCTTCAAGGTTACGCATATAAGTGGACACTCTGGCGTTAGATTGAGCGCTTCCATTAACGGTCAGATTATTACCCGCTTGAGTAAAAGATTTAATAAAAACGCCATCAGGAACTGTTTTTGCCACTTCGTCAAACAAATGGACAATTTCCGGTCGACTACTCTGGAGTCTTTGAATAACGTTCATTTTTTCGATCAACCGGCGTTTTTTCCCATCCAACTTGTTTATAGCCTTAATTTTTGTATCCAATACTTTAATTTCCGATTGCAGAAACCGGTTTCTACTGTTTTGATACTCAATCAATCCATTGATATGCATGTGCAGATAAAAAAGCAAAGCAACCATCAGCCCGGCAGCCGAAAAATTGGCCGACAAAAATGCTTTTTGACGCTGCGCGCGAAGTTCTTCCCGCCAGGGTAGAAGGTTTATTCGAGCCATCAGTCAAAACTCCTCAATGCCAAACCGCAAGCAATCATCATTGCCGGTGCATCGTTACTCAGACTCTGCGCCTTAACTTTGTTGGATAATGCCATTTTGATAAAAGGATTCGCCACCATGGTCGGTATGTTCAGTGTTTTTTCAACTAAGCTCTAAATACCCGCGATGGAAGCACATCCACCGGCTAAAACCACATAATCGATTCCCTGGTGGGCGCTTGACGAAACGAAAAACTGAAGAGAGCGTCCAATCTGTTGAATCAATGCCTGTTTGAAAGGATCCAACACTTCTGAGATATAGCTGTCGGGCAAACCGCCGTGTTTTTTCGCTAAACCAGCCTCTTCGTAAGACAAACCGAAACGTCGTTGAATTTCTTCCGTCAATTGCTTTCCACCAAAGGCTTGTTCCCGTGTATAGATGATTTTGTTTTTATGTACCACATTAACGTTGGTCATGGTGGCTCCGACATCGGCAATCGCGACGGTTACGTCTTCGCCATGGTCCGGCAGTTGATCGATCAACAACGAAAATGCGTTTTCCATCGCGTATGCTTCCACATCGACAATTTGGGCTTTTAAACCCGCCAATTCAAGCGCCGCCACGCGATCTTCCACATTTTCCTTTCGCGAAGCGGCTAACAAAACATCCACCATTTCCGGGTTCTTCTCGTTGGGACCTTGTACTTCAAAATCAAGGCTGACTTCATCCAAAGAAAAGGGGATGTATTGATCGGCTTCCAATTCAATTTGATCTTTGAGTTCATCATCGGACAAAGAAGCCGACATGGAAATGACTTTGCTAATGACTGCCGATCCGGCAACGGCCACAGCTGCATGTTTTAAACGGGAATTCGATAATTTCAAAGCGCTCTGGATGGCGTTTCCGATTACGTCGATATTAGTGATATCTTTGTCGACAACAATGTCCGGGGGAAGAGGTTGTACACCGAATCCTTCCACACGAAACCGTGATCCATCTTGACTGAGTTCTAGTAATTTGACCGCGGTAGGACTGATATCAATACCCACTAGCGCAGGTTTTTTTCGGTTCGTTAAGAACATGAACTCGCTCCTAATCTAAACCAACTACAATTTAACGCGTAACGATCCATAAGGGTTGCAAACAAAAACTTCATTTTCAAATTATTGACTTGTTTCATGTAGTATAGTAGCAAACACTGATTTAACTATTTCACACGAGATGGACTTCACGCAATTACTCTACAAACCGCTCCAGGAGCCTTTCGAGAACAGTCTGATCTACAGTGGCCAAACCCTTGTTAAGGGCGCTATTCTCGGACAGCTTTCTAACGCTATTTAAATAACCAAAAACAGTGAAACCAAAAAAAACATCGGCAAAATCCTGTTCATCACGATGGAAAATAGTTCTATCAATTCTAACGTTCGTAGGAATTTTATCCGTTGGAGTAGCCTTTTTCTTTGCTTATCATCACATTTATTTAAAACTTCCCGACATTAACGTACTTCGGGATGTGCGGTATCAAATTCCGCTGGCGGTGTATTCCAAAAACGGCAAGCTGATCGCTCAATTTGGAGAAAAAAAACGTACGCCCATAACCACCAAAGAAGCGCCCGAAAAACTTATACAAGCCGTGTTGGCTGCTGAAGACGATCGGTTTTTCGACCATCCCGGCGTTGATTACCAAGGACTATTACGCGCCACGGTCAAATATATCCTGACGGGTGAGAAACGACAGGGCGGCAGTACCATTACCATGCAGGTCGCAAGGAACTTCTTTCTGACGCCGGAAAAAACCTTTTTGCGTAAGATAAAGGAAATCTTTCTCGCTATAAAAATAGAAAATGAATTGAGTAAATACGCAATTCTTGAACTCTATCTTAATAAAATTTATTTAGGACACCGAGCGTATGGTGTCGGGGCAGCGGCACAAGTGTATTATGGCAAAAACCTGGGTGAACTTGGTCTTGCGCAGCTGGCAATGATCGCGGGATTACCAAAAGCGCCCTCAATCGCCAATCCAATAACTAATCCCCAATGGGCGATCAACCGTCGAAATTACGTTCTTCGGCGTATGCGGGATCTTGATCTTATCACCCTGAATCAATTTCAGCAGGCGATTAACCAGCCGGTGACAGCCCGATTGTATAGTGTATCGGTCGAGGCAAAAGCGCCATACATTGCTGAAATGGTGCGCAAAAAAATGTTTCTTAAGTACGCTGAAAAAGCCTATACGGATGGCTATAAAGTACACACTACCGTGGACAGTAACGCACAAGAATATGCAAACATCGCTTTGCAAACAGCCCTGAGCGAATATTCTGAAAGACATGGATTTCGAGGACCACATGGCCACATTGATCTTGCGGGTAGAGATTTTGACGCTCAGTGGCTAAAACAGCTCGAGAATCAGAAGACAATCGGCAATACCGTTCCAGGAGTTGTGACTTCCGTTGGCCCGAAGTCCGTTCAAGTTTTGCTTGCCAATGCACAAATTATAGAAATTCCATGGCCGGGATTGAAATGGGCTCGCAAATATCGCTCAACCAACACCCGGGGTTCCATACCTGAATCTGCTTCAGACATCGTACAAAAAGGAGACATTATCAAAGTCCGATTAAGTTCGGATGACAAGTGGCGTTTGGCGCAAGTTCCCAGTATCGAAGGAGCACTTGTTTCCATTAATCCCGATGATGGCTCGATTGTAGCTTTGACGGGTGGATTTGACTTTTATCAAAGTAAATACAATCGTGCGGTCCAAGCTAAACGCCAACCTGGGTCCGGGTTTAAACCTATTTTGTATACAAAAGCATTAGAAGAAGGCTTTACGGCTGCCAGCATCATTAACGATGCGCCGGTTGTCTTCGACGAACCCACCATGGAAACGGAATGGCGGCCGAAGAATTATTCCGGTAAATTTTATGGCCCTACCCGGCTTCGAGTGGCGCTACGTAAATCAAGAAACTTAGTGTCCATAAGGTTGGCGAGAGAACTGGGAATAACCTCGGTTATTGACTCGGGATTGCGCTTCGGGTTACCCGAAAAACAATTACCGAAAACGTTATCGTTGGCACTGGGAAGCGGCTCGGCCAGCCCGCTCGAAATGGCGCGCGTCTATGCTGTTTTCGCCAATGGCGGATTTTTGATAGAACCCTATTTGATTGATCGAATCGAAACAGTCAAAGGGGAAATCGTATATAAAGCATCACCTAAAATTGCATGTTACGACTGTGATGAAAAAGGCGTACCTGTTCAGCAACGGGCTCCTAGTGTGATGTCCAGGAGAGTCAATTATTTAATGAATTCTTTACTTCAAGATGTGGTAAAAAACGGTACCGGCCGACGTGCGTTGGAACTTAATAGAACCGATCTTGCCGGAAAAACAGGCACGTCCAATGAACAAAGAGACGCATGGTTTAATGGGTTTAATTTATCTTTGGTCACGATCACATGGGTAGGATTTGATTCGTCCAAGCCATTGGGTTTTGGCGAAACCGGAGGGCGCGCGGCTTTACCGATGTGGATGAAGTATATGAAACATGCACTTAATGGCGTTCCGGAAATCCAGCCCAAACTACCTGAAGAATTGGTGTCTGTACGGATCGATCCGGAAACAGGTTTTCTGGCGCGCCCCGCCCAGGAAGGTATTTTTGAGATTTTTAGAAGCGAAAATGTTCCGACCACCATTGCTCCGCCCCCGCAACAAAGCGGCTCTGACTTCGATGGTTCTGAACAGGAGGAGATCCAATCGTTGTTTTAGACCGCGGAAATGGCGGATTTCAGGGATGAGTTGAGTAGTTACCTATTTTCTTTGTTCAATATCCAGGTAACTTCTTGTTCCATACCCGGTGTAAAGCTGACGGGGACGACCTATTCGTTGACTTGGATCTCCCATCATTTCAAACCAATGCGATACCCACCCCGCGGTCCGAGCCAGGGTGAACATAACGGTAAACATATCCTTTGGGATATTCAACGCCTTGTAAATGATCCCGGAATAAAAGTCCACATTCGGATACAGCTTCTTTTCAAGAAAATATTCATCTTTCCCGGCAATTTCTTCCAATTGCAAGGCCAAATCAAATAAAGGATCCTGATACGACAAGGCATCCAATATTTCGTGACAGGTTTTTCGGATGATGGTCGCCCTTGGATCGAAATTTTTATAAACGCGATGACCAAAGCCCATCAATCTAAATGGGTCATTTTTATCTTTCGCCCTTTTTATATACTCGGGAATAGCTTTCACATTGCCGATTTCCGACAACATATTCAAAACAGCTTCATTCGCGCCACCGTGAGAAGGCCCCCATAACGCCGCGATCCCGGCAGCAATACAAGGCTACGGATTTGCCCCGGTACTGCTCGCTAAACGAACTGTAGACGTGCTCGCATTTTGCTCATGATCGGCATAAAGAATAAACAACAAATCAAGCGCCTTGGCCGCGATGGGCTCCATGTACGATTCCTTTTGAATAAAAAAATGAGATGAGGGTTGCGAAAACATCATGTTAAGGAAATTTTCACAATAACTGAGATCATGTCTTGGGTACATGAATGGGTGCCCCAAGGTATGCTTATAACAAGCTGCTGCGATTGTCGGCATTTTCGCTAACATTCTCAATGCCGATATTCTCCGATGTTCGGGATCCTCCGAATCCAGTTCACCATGGTAAAAAGCGGATAGAGAACCTACTATCCCTACCATCATCGCCATTGGGTGGGCATCATAGTGAAAACCATTGAGAAAAATCCGTAGCTTTTCATGGATGTTTGAATAGCGTTTAATCTCATTATCAAACAATCCCAACTCATCGGATGTCGGTAGGTCGCCATTCATTAGAAGGTACGCGACTTCCAAAAAAGTACTTTTTTCAGCTAATTGCTCAATTGGATAACCTCTATAAAGTAAAATACCCGCATTACCATCGATATAGGTAATTGCACTTTTACAACTCGCGGTGGAAACGAAACCGGGATCGAATGTAAAGTAACCTAAATCCGCGCTAAGCGGCCGGATATCAACAGTCGGTCTACCGATCGTGCCGTCGATCAAAGACAGTTCGGTTGTTTTGTCCGAGGATGGATCGTAGACCGTTAACGACTTTTTCGACATTAAACCACCTCAACCGATTGACATTCATTTGTATAAGTTTCAAGCACGACACCAATCACTTTTTTGCATTTCGCCACGACTAATTTCACGGTTTTAGGCCGACCCATATTTTCTGCGGAATTTATCCACCCGTCCGGCAGTATCCACAATTTTCTGTTTTCCCGTGTAAAAGGGATGACAGGATGAACAGACCTCCACATGAAGTTCTCGACACAGCGTGGATTTTGTTTCAAACACATCCCCGCAGCTGCAGGTCACTTTTATAGTTTTGTATTCAGGATGGATTTTTAGTTTCATTTAGATAATCTCTATTATGTGGTTCTATTCTTAACACAAAGCTGATGTTTATACGAAACAAACGTTTTTTTAACAAGAAAAAACACTCCCGACAACGGCAATATTAGTTTAGTTTTGTATATCATGCGCACGAACCATTGCACCTCTATTTAATTTTAATATCCAAGCGGTCAATAGAATAGCGGGAATCCCGATAGCACTTGCATAAACGAAAAACAAAAAATAGCCACTAGCGTCAACGATCATACCGGAAACACCGCCCAGAACTTTCGCCGGCAGAGTCATTAACGAACTGAACAAAGCATATTGCGTGGCTGTGTACGCACTATTGGTTAAACTGGACAAATAGGCTATGAATACCGATGTGGCTATTCCTCCACTTAAATTGTCGGCGCTAACTACCATGGCCAAAAGTACGATATTGGGTTCCGTTATCGCTAACAAAGCAAACAGCAAATTAGTCAGCATAACCAGAATCGCACCCAGCAACAGGGGCCGCAAAATACCAAAACGGAGGACCAATATCCCACCCAGGCCAGCACCGAGAATGGTCATTAAAAAACCAAAGATTTTGGTGACGTTAGCAATTTCAGTCTTGCTAAAACCAAGGTCCAGATAAAACGGATTCGCCATAACCCCCATGGTGATATCGCTGAGCCGATACAGTGCGATCAGAGATAAAATCACAAGGGCGGGCTTTCCAGTGCGGGAGAAAAAATCCGCGAACGGACATATCACCGCATCCGAAAACCAAGCTAAAAGGTGCGACAGCGGATTCCTTGAGCTTGTCGATACTTTGAAGAATGCTTCGGTGTTTTGTTCCAACTCCTTCGTTTTATCCATGATCTCGTGTTTTGGTTCGTCGATGACCAAGGTCGTTGCAATACCGATAATCATCAATCCAGCCATAACCGAATATGCCGTTTGCCAGTTGGAGAAAGCCGCAATATAAAATGCACCGGCCCCGGCTACCAACAATGCCACTCGATAACCCAATACATAGGCCGCCGCCATAGCGCCTTGAAAGTCACGGCCCATGGCTTCAATTCGGTAAGCGTCGACCGTGATATCCTGAGTTGCCGATGAAAATGCCACGAACACCGCGAACATCGCAATTTGTGTTATCTGGGATTGGGTATCGCATAAACCCATCATTACCAGTCCACACGCAATGCCTATTTGCGCAATCAACATCCAAGAACGCCGCTTACCCATCACCCGCGTTAACAAGGGCAACGGTAACCTATCGATCACTGGAGCCCAAAACACTTTGATCGAATAGGTAATCCCAACCCAGCTAAAAAACCCGATAATAGTTCGAGAAGTCCCCTCATCTCTGAGCCAGGCTGAAAGTGTGGAAAACACCAGCAAAAACGGCAGACCCGCCGAAAAACCCAGAAAAATCATAGCCACGACTTTTGGCTGGCGGTATACCGCCAAAGATTTGCACAAACTATGGGAAAAACTAGTCCCGAAAGACACTAATTTAGCTCGGTCAGCCATTAACCAAATAGTGGGTAATAATCCCGGCGACATAACCCACGGCTATTACCGGCGTCCATCGTAAGTGGCTAAAAAAAGTATATTTACCTTGTGAGGTACCCATTAAAGCAACGCCCGCCGCGGATCCGATCGACAACATTGAACCCCCGATTCCCGCCGTCAGTGTCACCAGCAACCATTGGTACGAGTCCATGTCGGGTCCCATACTGAGAACCGCGAACATAACTGGAATATTATCGACAATCGCCGACAGCACACCTACTATAATATTTGCGGTCGTTGCGCCTAAGCCCCCATACATGGCCGCGGATAGCAATTCTAAATATCCGATATAACCTAATCCACCAACGGCAAAAACAACACCGAAAAAGAACAAAAGGGTATCCCATTCCGCACCCCGCACTTCGTTGAAAATGTCGAAATCCATCTCTCCGTTTAAAGGCCTTGATTTCAACGCATAGCCAAAAAACATGAGCAATGACAAACCCGTCATCATCCCCATAAATGGCGGCAAATGAAGAAATTGCTTAAAACTCACCGCTAGGCCAATCGTTAATGCGAACAAACCACAAATGATCCAGGCGCCTGATTTCATTTGGGCCTGATCTTCGTCATTCTGTTCGGGGGATTCATCGGGTATGGCCAAATGCATCAAAGCGGCGGGCACAAGGTAACTGACCACCGACGGAACAAATAATGCGAAAAATTCGAAAAATGTAGCTCTACCCGCCTGCCATACCATAAGTGTAGTAATATCCCCAAACGGACTAAACGCACCACCGGCATTTGCCGCAACCACTAGATTAGTCAAGCCAAGAGCAACAAATGATGGGCTTTTCGAACCGACAGCCATGACGACGGCGCCAACCAGGAGCGCCGATGTCAAATTATCAGCCACGGCCGACAGAAAAAATGTGATGATACCGGTAATCCAAAACAATTGACGATAATCGAATTTTCGCCGAATCAGCCAAGACCGTAAAGCTTCGAACACCCCACGCTCGGCCATGGCGTTGATATAGGTCATGGCCACCAGCAAAAACAGCATAAGTTCGGCGTATTCCGCCAAATTGTGCTTTACCGCGGCGTGCACGTCTTCAACAGGTACATTGATGGTACTCGCTAAGTACGCTACATGAGCCCAGATGATCCCGGCGGCAAGAATAACCGGTTTGGATTTCCTGACATGGGTGAATTCTTCGGTCATCACGCCGATATACGCGATGATAAAAATGACCACGCAATATATTCCCCGGTGCGTCCCCGTCAGACCCAAAAGTTCATATTCCGCCGCAATTGCTAATTGCGGTGTTAACACTAACAAAACCAATACTATGACTGTACGAAACACAACGACTACCATCCTTATTGTATAAATTTATCGGAAATATCAGCTTACGATATGCATCTTTATTTCGAAGAACTCAATATAGAAATACCTTTTAATAAATTCAAGGCCTCATTCAAGGGGTAATCGTGTTTAATCGAATCTTTAATTGTGTCGCCCGATTCCGAATCTTCCGACGTCTTTTTCTTTTTACTTTGACCATTCCGCAGATGATTGGATAGATCGGCTTCTTTCAACGGTTTAAATTCGGAGTTTGACAATGCTTCCAATCGCACTCTGGACAATAAGATATCGGGCTCAATGCCTTTCGCTTGGATGGATCGTCCGTAAGGCGTGTAGTAGCGGGCCGTGGTTAATTTGATTGCGCCTCCGTTACTGGTTGGCAGAATGGTTTGGACAGAACCCTTCCCAAACGATTTTTCTCCCATGATCACTGCCCGTTTGTGGTCTTGCAAAGCACCAGCAACAATTTCCGAGGCAGACGCGGAACCGGCGTTAATCAATACCACAATAGGCGCTCCTTTGATAATGTCGTTAGGCGATGCTTTAAATTTAAATTCAGAGTCTTTAATACGGCCTTCGGTATATACAATTAATCCATTTTCAAGAAAAGCATCGCTTACCGCCACGGCAGCATTGAGTACACCACCCGGATTGTTGCGCAGATCTAACACCAACCCTTTTAAATTCCCTTCGTTTTGCTTTTTCAGTTCGTCGATTGCGTCTTTGACACCTTCACCGGTTTGAGACTGGAACGTGCTAATCCGGACATATCCAAAATCCTTCTCCAACAATCGTTGCCTTACGCTTTTGATTTTTATAATGGCTCTAATTATTTTGATCTTAAGTGGTTTTTCCTCACCTTCACGCACTATGGTTAAAGCAATTTCGGTTCCTGGCTCTCCGCGCATGATTTTGACTGCTTCTTCCAATGTAATGCCTTTGACCGGTTTTTCATCAAGACGAACAATCAGATCACCGGCTTTAACCCCTGCCAGTTGAGCTGGCGTATCATCAATCGGGGAAATAACCTTCACGAAGCCATCCTCCATACCCACTTCGATACCGAGCCCACCAAACCGGCCGGTGGTGCCCACCCGTAATTGTTTGTACTGATCTTCGTCCAAATAGCTGGAATGGGGATCGAGGCCCGCTAACATTCCGCGAATCGCATCTTCCAGCAATTTGTTATCGGATACCGGTTCTACGTAATCTTTCTGAATCTTGCCGAAAATTTCGGTAAACGTCAGAAGATCGTCAAAAGGAATCTTATCTCGAGCATCCTGATCACGCTCGGCCAATACATTTCCGCACACACTCACCAGCGCGCCCAGGAACACTCCCAACATAAGAATAAGAAAGTTTTTATACTTCACCATTTTGCAACTTCTCCAACTTGAGAGCCCAAGAGCTTAAATAATTTCCAAGCTATTAAACAGTCGATAACAAAAAATATTTACTTACTGAAAAATCATCCTACCCGTCCACCACGAACCCGTTTGCACCATGTCAACGGGTTAATTGGCTCTCCGCTTTTTCGAATGCCAAAATAAAGTCCGGGCCTTGATCGGCCACCACTCCTTCCAACACTCGCTATAACCTCACCCGTATCAACCCAGTCACCCACTTCTTTATAGAGGCTCTGGTTAAAAGCATAGAGAGTCATATAACCGTCCCCATGATCTAAAATGGTTATAAATCCATACCCACGCAACCAATCGGAATAAGCAACACGTCCTCTTGAAATTGCACGCACCGGCGTTCCTTCGGTAGCTCCAATCAAAACGCCATCCCATCGCCCACCCATCCGCCGGGCGCCAAACCGTTTGATCAGTTTTCCGTTAACCGGCCAAGTCAAACGGCCACGCATTTTATGAAACGGTAGACTTGGGCTTTCATCCAGCGGAAAATTTTCCATAATCCGCTGGATGGACAAAAGCAAATTGGTTATTTTTTGCTCATTTGCTTTGAGATGCGAAAGTTTATCGCCCTTGTTTTTGAGTTCCCGGTCCAACGAAGCCAAAACTTGGTTTCGCGTCGAGCGGACCTGCTCAAGATTTTTTTGCTCGTTTTTCTTACGGCCAAGCAACGCCACTAATTGTTTGGATTTCCGTAAATGTTCGTTTTCGATGCGTCCAAGTTCATTCAATTCGCTTTGATAATTCGATAACTTTAGGAGCCTATCCAGATTTAAATATTCATAATATAATAATAAACGACTGATCCTGGTGGGATCATCCTGATTTAGCAGGAGTTTCAACCGATCCTCACGACCCATCATATAAGCGGAACGCAGCTGGTCCGCTAACATTTCGCCTTGTTGTTTAACCGATGTCCGCAACGTTCCAATTCGCGCCTTAATTGACGCCAGGCGCTGGCGCAGCTCCATGGATTGAGTTTGAAATCCCTCTAACGATTTGGCGATTTGCCCATATTGCCGTTCAATTGTTTTCAGTTGACCAATGACACTATTGCGCTCCGATTCAATCAGCCCTAATGTTTTTTGGATGTACTTGATTTGTACCCTGACCCGTTCCAGTTTTTTTTTGTGGACTTTAGGGTCCGTATCTCCAGCAGCCGTAGCCCCCTGCCAAAATACTATCGTCGCAAAAAAAATAAAAACAATCGATTGACGCGAATAAAAGGCGCGCATTCGTATTAAGATAAAGTCATAAAACAAAATAAGGGCTTTGCGAACAACTAACTGTCCAGAAGAAGCGACCGCCCCGTCATTTCTTTTGGCTTATCGATCCTCATGATGTCCAATATGGTGGGCGTGACATCCGCAAGGCTCCCTCCATCGAGCAACTTTTTATCACGACCCATATATAATAAAGGCACCCGATTTAAAGTGTGCGCGGTATGCGCTTGGCAAGTCACCGGATCGACCATTTGTTCAATATTCCCATGATCCGATGTGATCAACAATTCACCTCCGGTTTTTTTGATCGCTTCAACAATCCGTCCTAAAGCCTTATCGACTGCTTTTACCGCACGAACCGCCGCTTGAAAATTACCCGTATGCCCTACCATATCACAATTAGCGTAATTACAGATAATAACGTCATATTCCTGATTCTTAATAGCTTTTACCAGTTCATCGGTGACTTCGATGGAACTCATTTCCGGCTTCATATCATAGGTCTTGACTTTCGGGGATGGCACCAAAATCCTTTTTTCGCCTTCAAACGGTTTTTCTCTACCACCGTTAAAAAAGTAGGTGACGTGGGCATATTTTTCCGTTTCGCTAAGCCTAAGCTGCTTTAACCCTAATTCTGAAAGTAACGCTCCCAGACTGTTGGAAATTTTGGCGTGAGGAAAGGCTACTGAAAACTCAAAATCTTTTTTATACCGGGTTAAGGTCACGAAACCTCCATATTTAGGGGGCGGACGGTTGCCTGGATCTAAAACGCCGGGCTGAGTCATGGCAATAGGAAGCTCACGCGTTCGATCGGCTCGAAAATTCATACATACGACAACATCGCCGTCTTGAATCTCCACCGGTTTTTTTCCTTTCGGCACAATACCCGTTGCCCTCACAAACTCATCGGATTCTCCTCTCACATAGGCCATCTCCAAAGCTTTCATGGCGCTCGCCGCATAGAACTCAGCCTCACCGTGCACAATCAAATCAACGGCCCGTTGAATGCGCTTCCAGCGTGCATCTCTATCCATGGCATAAAATCGCCCAATAACGGAAGCTATCCGCCCTTTTCCATACTGTTTGAATTTTTCCTCCATCACCCGAATGGACTCGGCCGCGCTTCGAGGAGGCGTATCCCGTCCATCCAGAAAAGCATGCACAAATACATCGGAAAGACCTTTCCGCATCGCCAGATCCACCATTGCCGCTATATGACCTTCATAGCTATGTACCCCTCCTGGCGAAAGCAAGCCCAGGATGTGTAATGCGCTGCCGTCCTCAATGGCCCGGTCCACCGCTTGGCAAAGAACCGGATTAAAAAAAAACGATCTATCCTTGATTGCCTTGTTTATTCGAGTAAAGTCCTGAGGTAGAAGTCTACCGGTTCCCAAATGTAAATGTCCTACTTCGGAATTTCCCATTTGATTTTCCGGCAGACCTACGACGGAACCCGAACAATCAATCTGTGTATGGGGATATTTTGTTAAAAGCTCGTTCCAAACCGACATATCGGCATGGCTAATGGCGTTTTTGTTAGTAGAATCGCTGCAACCAAACCCATCGAATATCAGCAATACGAGGGGTTTAGAAGAATTCAATTCTCCTTCCACGTTACTGTCGTCATCTGGAAACTGCGCCACAAACAAATTTTGTCCTCAGGTAATTTAGCAAATTCGAGTCAAACCAGTTATTATTTTAGCCCTTTTTACCCTTTTATATCTGCGCTAGTACAAAAAATCATCGGTACGACAAAGCCAGATTCTTTTACCCAACTTAAGTTTTTTAGACGATACACAAGTGAAAGGTCATTGAATGGATCAATATATCGAATTTATCACCAACCATTATTTCCTTTTCGGTGGTTTGGCTGTGGTTACCGTAATCCTTTTTCAAGATATTACGGAGAGTTTGCTGCGCAAATACGAAATAGCAACCCCTTTATTCACCGTAAGTTTATTGGACAACGACGATACTCTCGTTTTGGATGTTCGAGAACCACAAGAACATGCAAAAGGGTATATCGAACGCTCTCTCCATATTCCAGCGGGAAAATTGGATGATCGAATTAATGAACTGGAGCGCTTCAAATCTCACCCGATTGTGGTGGCATGTCAATCTGGAACCCGTTCCCCACAGACGTGCAAAAAGCTTCAAAAACTTGGTTTTGAAAAAGTATTTCTGTTAAAAGGCGGTATACAAGGATGGGAAGACCTTAGTCTCCCCATTAAGCGCAAGAAAAAACGCTAAGATTGTTTGTTCCTCCAGTTGGCCGATACGCCAAGGTAAAATTATGACAGAAAATACCGTTCAAAAGGAAAAACAATTCGCAATTCAGCGCGTTTTTGTTAAAGACCTGTCCTTTGAATCGCCCAACTCACCGATAATATTTAACGAGAAGTGGGAGCCGGCGGTCGAATTAAACCTATTCAGTAAAACCCGGGATCTAAACGACAATCTATTTGAAGTGGCTATCACCACGACTCTGACGGTTAAATTGGGGGAGAAAGCGGCTTATATCGCGGAAGTTTGCCAGGGGGAATATTCTTGCTGAAAGGGTTTAATCAGCAGGAAATGGGGCCCATGCTAGGAAGTTTCTGCCCCAATGTATTATTTCCCTACGCCCGGGAAGCTGTCTCCGACCTTGTTTCCAAGGGTGGTTTTCCGCCAATGTTGCTTGCTCCAGTAAATTTTGATGCCCTGTATGCCCAACATATTCAGGATTCACGAAACCCACAGGCTCCGGGTTCACAAAGCCTTAATTAATGATAACTATTCAGCTTACCCCTGAAATCCGCCATTTCTACGTTACAAAAACGCCCGGAGCGTTTTTGAACAGCCGAAGGCTGGCCCGAAGGGCGGAACGCATGGATGCGTGGAGTAATAAATGATCATTTACACTTGTAAACTCACATTTTTCGCCTTGAACTGACGAATTTCAGTGGCAATCTGAACAGTTACATTTAATTTGGGTCATTCAATGGCGAAAATCAATATTACCGTTCTCGGTGCGGGTTCATGGGGTACGGCGCTGGCAATCCTTCTCGCGCGCAACGGGCACAACACAAAATTGTGGGGACACCAAACCGATCATATCCGAGTATTGGAGAAAACCCGTCGTAATGACCGCTATTTACCAGGTATCGAACTCCCCGAAAATCTCCGTGTTCTCTCTGAGATTGCCGATGCCATGGAAGACAGCCATATTATCCTGATCGCGGTACCCAGTCATGCGTTTAACCAGACGATTCAGGCAATCGGTCCCCACGTCAAGCCCCATTGTAAAATTGCGTGGGCTACCAAGGGAATCGATCCCAAGAGTGGATATTTGTTGCATCGGATCGCAAACGATAATTTGCCGTTTCCTACTTCCCTGGCTGTCATTTCCGGACCGACCTTTGCGCTTGAAGTAGCTAATAATCTTCCGACCGCAATCACGGTTGCATCACCTCAACCAGACTTTGCACGTGAACTTGCCGATATTCTCCACAACCCTCGCTTTCGGGTCTATACAGCAAACGATATTATTGGCGTGCAAATTGGCGGTGCGGTAAAAAACGTATTGGCCATTGCAACCGGGGTTGCCGATGGCCTTGGATTCGGAGCGAACACACGCTCAGCCCTTGTTACTCGAGGGCTCACGGAAATGATACGAATTGGACTGGCGGTCGGAGGGAAGCAAGACACGTTTATGGGTTTAACCGGCCTCGGCGACTTGATTTTAAGCTGTACCGATGACCAATCAAGGAACCGGCGATTCGGCCTGGCGCTTGGAAAAGGCCAAGGTTTCGACCAGGCAGTCAGCGAAATCGGCCAGGAAATCGAGGGGATTTCCGCCGCTCGAGAGATCCACCTGCTTGCCGAAGAACACCAAATAGAGTTGCCTATTTCAGAACAAGTCTATGAAATGATTTACGAGAATAATTCACCGGAACAAGCGGTTAACAATTTGCTCAGTCGAACACGTAAGCCGGAAAATTCTTGATATTAAGTAGTTGTTCAACTCATGATTTAGTTACTTGAGTGAAAATTGCTACTTAACTAGTACCCCGCACACTAAATAACTACGTTTAAGCGGCGAGGATAAATCGGCGAGAACAAGCTCGATTGGCCATATTTACCGATCATTTTGATGAAATACATCCCTATATTTCACACCTGTGGGCCGCTTTCAGCGGTCCAAACCCGCTCCAGGCGGATTTGTCGTTAAATACAGCAAGTATTCGCCTCATTTAATCGAAAAAATAGCCTCAAAACCGCTTTCCCTCGCTACGACTCCTATTCTCGGACAGCTTTCTAATACCACGCTGAGAACGCGTGGGTGTGGATTGTTTGTTCTGATTAGACGTATGTTTGGTCAGAAAGGGTCGTGATGCGCTTTTGCCACGAATACCTTCAGGATTTGTCCCCGTCCCCGTGGGTTGATAGCGGGGTATCAGGTGGCGTTTGCCGTTACCGATTAGGTTGGCCTTACCCATATTCTTTAACGCTTCCCGGAGTATGGGCCAGTTTTCCGGATCGTGATAACGCAGGAAAGCCTTATGCAAACGGCGTTGTTTTCTACCCTTGGGTGAAACTACCGTTTCGGATGTGCGGCTCACTTTATGGAGTGGATTCTTAGCCCCGTACCACATGGCCGTCGCCATGGCCATCGGTGAGGGTAGAAAGGCCTGCACCTGGTCAGCTCTAAAGTTATTTTTCTTTAACCAGATGGCGAGATTTAACATATCTTCATCGGTAGTGCCGGGGTGCGCCGCGATGAAATAGGGGATCAGATATTGTTCCTTGTCGGCCTCTTTGGAATATTTGTCGAACATCGTCTTAAATCGATCGTAGGAACCCATACCCGGCTTCATCATCTTGGACAACGGACCTTTCTCGGTGTGTTCAGGGGCGATTTTAAGGTAACCGCCGACGTGATGGGTAACCAACTCCTTGACGTATTCCGGCGTTTCCACGGCAATGTCATAACGCAGGCCGGAAGCAATCAGAATTTTTTTGATGCCGGGAATCGCTCGGGCTTTTTGATACAATCGAACCAACGGCATCTGGTCGGTATTCAGGTTTTTGCAAATACCCGGGTGTACACAGGACAGGCGGCGACAGCTTTTTTCTATTTCTTCATCCTTACAAGCCAACCGCCACATATTGGCGGTGGGTCCACCCAGATCGGAAATCACGCCGGTAAACCCGGGCGTGGTATCCCGGATGGTTTCGATTTCCTTGAGAATGCTTTTTTCCGAGCGGTTCTGGATAATGCGCCCTTCGTGTTCGGTAATGGAACAAAAAGAACAACCGCCAAAACAGCCACGCATGATGTTGATGGAGAAACGGATCATCTCATAGGCGGGTATATGGGCTTTTCCATAGGCCGGGTGGGGCACACGCTGGTATGGCTGTTCGAATACCTTGTCCATCTCGGTTGTTTCCAGCGGCAGGGGCGGAGGATTGAGCCAGAGTTGCCGGTTACCATGCTGTTGAACCAAGGCGCGAGCATTACCGGGATTGGATTCCTGATGCAAAACACGCGAAGCATGGGCATAAAGCACCGGGTCTTTTTTGACCTCATCGAAACCGGGTAAACGCACGACTGTTTTAGCTCGATCCAATACCCGTGGGTGTCTTTCGAAACAAACTACATTACTCTCAGTTGCAGGCGCCGTCGATTGCTCTTTGACCTGGCAGCCGGATGTCTTGGTTGTGTCTTGGTAGGGGTTGATAGGCGGGTCGATAGCCCTTGGTTTATCAATATCACTGGAATCGAGTACTGCGTAGTCTTCAGGAATTCCTTTCACGGTAAATGCCGTGCCGCGTAGATCCCGTATAGTTTTAATATTTTCGCCCCGCGCCAGACGGTGCGTAAGCTCGACAATGGCGCGTTCGGCATTACCGTACAGCAGAATATCCGCCTTGGAATCCAGCAAGATGGAACGCCGTACCTTTTCTTGCCAATAATCGAAATGCGCGATGCGGCGCAGGCTTGCCTCGATACCGCCGATGACTACCGGTACACCTTTATAGGCCTCATGACAACGTTGTGTATATATTATTGTGGATCGATCGGGACGCTTTCCGCCTTCGTTGTTCGGCGTATAAGCATCGTCGGAGCGAATGCGGCGCTCGGCGGTATAGCGGTTAACCATGGAGTCCATATTGCCGCCGGTAACACCGAAATACAGGTTTGGCCGACCCAGCTTCATAAAATCCGCGGTATTGTTCCAATCCGGCTGCGCAATGATGCCCACACGAAATCCCTGAGCCTCCAATGTGCGGCCAATCACCGCCATACCAAAACTGGGGTGGTCAACATAAGCATCGCCCGTCACGATAATGACATCACAGGAATCCCAATCGAGGTCGTCCATTTCTTCCCTCGACATCGGAAGAAATGGTGCGGGTGTAAATTTATGCGCCCAGTAACGGCGATAGCTGAAAAGTGGTTTGGTAGCCTGCATGTTGAGAATGGGAGGATGAATAAAACGCTTTATGTTGGGGAGGTGATTATAGCAGGCATTGTCAAACGGTATTGCGTTGCGAATGAGAGGTGAGAAATGCAGACTAAGCTTTACATCGATAAATGATAACCATATGATGTTTATACCTCGCTCATCCTGGAGATGATTCAATTGAATCACTTCGACCGCATTTTCTCACTGCACCAGCTTCTTACTCAAAGCCGTACCCCGATTTCATTGTTAGAAATTGGAGAAGTACTCGAATGCTCCCCCTCTACGGTTAAACGCACGATAGGGTTACTTCGGGATATCCTGAACGCGCGGATTGTCACAATCGCGAGCGCCGGTATAGATCCGCGGAAACACACAAAATAATCTCGATGAAATCGTATTTTCGGTACTGGGGAAAAGCCAAGAAACCGCTAGAGGTTGATTATTGCGCCAATATTCTTGGCGATGACGAAGTAGCTGGAAAACATCACATTACAACACAGGACCTCAAAGAAAAAGTCCGCAAAAACAAATGGACGAAAGTTGTAAAGGGTGGTTCCTACGTGTCTTATCATCTGTTGGCCGACCATTCTCTGGATGTAGCGGCGGTGGCGGATCAATGGTGGAAAAATAGTGTCGGGATTAGGCGGGGTTTTATTCATGCGACGGGCTTATCGGAAGAACAAGTGTATGCTTGGGTAATGTTTTTCATCGGTCTCCATGATTTGGGGAGACTGGATATCCGTTTTCAAATGAAATCGCCACAAACGGTTGAACAATTACAAACGGATGTGTTTGCTGCTCTGAAGCCTATAGATAACCACTATGACCATGGTAGTTACGGTTATAAATGGTGTGTATGGGAAATTAACGATTACGGTTTTGATTATCTTACTGAGGATGACGCTCTGCCTTGGATGCGGCAGGTTGCAGAGCATCATGGCAAAATTCCTGAATGCGATGAACCACAAGCGCCTGCTTTTGTCAGCAATGAAGTTCGGCAGCAGGATAAACAGGCACGGGCACAATGGATTCAGGCATTGAATCAACTTTTTCTGCATAGATCAGAGCAGTCTTTAAGTGATGTGTCGCAAACGATGCCTTCAATGCTGGCTGGTTTTTGCAGCGTTTGCGACTGGATTGGTTCTAGCAAGTACTTTCCATATCAAAATGCTGTCGATGAAACACTCAGTACTGAACAAAACTTAAACTCATATTTTGCTTCCCGTGGAGAAATTGCCGAACAGGCGTTGAATGCCTTTGGTGTATTGAGCCAAAAGGTAAAACAATGCCTATCCGGTTCGCACCCAAGAGGTCTCGATTTTGAACAAGGCATCAAACCGTATATTGATTGGTTTGATTTGTTTCATGCTGAAACGCCGTTTATGCAAATTAAAGAGTTTAATGCAGAGGAAACAACCCCAATACAAAAACTTTTTCTAGGTTTGCCAGCGGGAAATAATCATGCTTTTTTCAATGAAGTTGGCGAGGTAAAGGTCTCTGATCCAAGTGATATTGCCATTACATTATTTAATCAAAATTCAAATGCTCCAGGCTTTTCAGGTAAGCAAAAAGCGGGATTACGAGGTCCCACACCAATTAATACATTAATAAAGCGCGAAACACTGAGAAAAACGGTGTGGGTGAATGTTTTACATCATGAATTTATAAATCAACTATATCCAGCAGGGAATAATAAACCGGTCTGGGTTGATCCAATTATTGAACCGGATAAGTTGGAGAATTATATAAAAAAACACCAAACCAAGAAAGAAGGCAAAGGATCGAAAACAGTTATATGCCCACGAGATCGGATTTGTTCGAGGACTATTTTGGTTGCCGGTGTTAATTAGGATAATGCCGAATGGTTCAGAATTTCGAATTGGCTCAGATTTTTATTTTGATGTTAATGGATTATGGCCGCATCCCCATACACCGAGAAAATGGACTTTCGACAATAAAGATAAGAGCGACTCGACAAAGATGGAGAGTTTTTTATCATTTAGGACTACTGCTCCTGCTTGGACACAACTAACTTCAATTTTGATAGAAGAAGATACCAAAAAAGGCGGACATACACCCGCACCTGTTGTTACTCAATTTAAACAAGTGTTCCGCCGTCAACCGTTAGACCTAATGGTTGGTGGTTATCGCAATAAACAAGCATTAATTTTACAGCGTAACCATGAATTATTTTCGCTTAAATCGGGATGGGAAAAAGGTTTAGATCATTTGAATGGCATTGTGAATTTTGGACTAGGTTGTAAATCCATTCTTCACTCAAAACTTTATGGTGTTGGAAAATCAACTGGAGCTGATGGCTTGGTTAATCAAGCGGTTGATCAATTTTATGCTTTGTCTGAGCCATTGATCCACCATTTGTTAAAGAAAATTGAATGGAATGAAGCAGGGCAACAAATTTCAGATGCAAAAAATGAACTGATGACTTTAAGCGAGACAGTTTTTAATGCTGTTCTTATTCCTTATGAGCATGAGTCTAAAAGATTAAAAATTATTATAAAAGGTAGAGCATCTTTACATGATGACTTAAGAAAACTGAAAGGGTTTAACAAAGTATGAATGTAAAACCAACTTCTGATGATTACCTAACACTCATCCAAAAATATGAGGCATTGAGCAACGGTGACAAAGCATCGATAAGACGGGAAGTGGAACCAGACGATTTAAAAACTAACCCGGTTTTTTATCGATTGATACAAGGCATGGTTTTTGCGGATAATCTCTCGCAGTCAGCGCGGTTAATTTATTTTTTGCCTTTTGCTCAGCATAAAAATGAAAGTAAAAAACTCGGCGTAATACTCCAGGATAAAGATATTAGCGAGCGGCGTTTGTTTATAGTGGTGCGCAGTGAATATCCTAATGATTTAACGCAATTACGCAGGGTTATACAGCAGATAAAACCCTATGTGGTTGTGAATTATCCGGTTTTTGGCAATATGCTGTTTCACTGGGGGAAAAGCAAAGAAAAAAGCGGTCGTAGTAAACAACGATTGATGCAGGATTTCTATTTATCCGCTTCGAAAAAGCCCGAACGGACACAGGAGTCATAATGCCAACTATCAGTCGTTTTTTGGGAATTCTCATCACCATGTATTGGTCTGATCATAGTCCGCCGCATTTTCATGCCAAATATGGCTAATACGAAATTACCGTCACCATTGATGAAGGTGTTATAGAAGGTAGATTTCCTAAACGGGCGTTGTTGCATGTGTTGGAGTGGTTGGATTTACACAGAGATGAGTTGCACGATAACTGGCAACACTGTCAACGGCATGAACCGTTAAACACCATTGACCCATTGGAGTAAGCAATGATTTTACATATTACCGATGCCAAGCATCTACGGGATTATCAAATATGGCTGAAATTTAATGACGGCATGGAAGGCGCTGTCGATTTAAGCCAAACACTATGGGGCGGTATGTTCGAACCGCTTAAGGATCAGGCGCTGTTCAGCCAGGTGAAACTGGATAAGGAACTGGATACCATTGTTTGGCCGAATGGCGCGGATCTGGCGCCGGAATTTTTACACGATTTATTACAACAGGCAGAAGGAAATGCACATGCCGGATAAAAACTTTGTTAATTACCATATCTTGATTTCCCACAACCCTTCATGCCTGAATCGCGATGATATGGGGATGCAGATAACCGCGATATTTGGCGGAACCCGGCGGGTGCGTATTTCCAGTCAAAGTTTGAAACGGGCGATACGCACATCGGACTATTATAGAGAACAATTCGGCCAGGCTTCGGATAGAACCAAACAATTGACATTATTACGTAACTCGGCAGTCGTGAGTTAACAGCGAGAAAAGCGGGGCAAAACTACCCTCTCCATCGTAGTATGTTTGATGAAAAATTTTGAAGATCGCAGAGAATTAGAGCATAGAACGCCTCATTCAGTTTAATCGTCATCTATTTCATCGGAAACAGCCATCAAGCGGGCACGGATCTGTTGAATCATGCCATTTTCCTCAAGTCAAAAGAATTGTTTGAGGAACAATGGCGCTAAAATTTGCTTGACGGTTTTCTCCGATGGCAAATCACGCGATTGAGTGCGAAGATAAAGCGAGTGCTCAGACCAAATCGTATCTTGATACTGGAGAGCAATCAATTGCATTAACCCCAAGGCAATGGAGGCACAGAGCACGAAGATTTCATAGGCTCGCCAGCACGCTTGAACGGTATGAATATCCTGGGCTGTGGGGCTTTGAGAAGACGATTGGAAAAGGGGCGTCTAGAATGTTTTGGCAATTTTTTAGTCCAAAAACGAAATTTAAAGGCGCCGATCACATGCTTTAACATCGCGAACATGATTTCAATGCGGGTTCTAGCACAATACAGTTCAACGGCATCAATGGCTGACAGCGTTAAATCGGAACTCATTAGAACCATTGGGCCTTTTGAGGTGACGGCGAGAATAAATAACACCTGATCAGCGATGGGCCGCCATAACAGTGTAAGCGTCATAACCCGGATGGATTCGGTTTTACCGTAGACTTGACAGGTCACCGTCTCAAACAAATGAAGGTGGTCGAAGCATTCTCTTAAACACACTTTCTCGCATAGAGCGGCTGAGGTCCGGGTCGAGAGGCGGGTTTCGGTGGCGCGGGGAAATAACCCACATAGCTATTCTTGGCTTTGACCAGCACCTCAACCCACCGCGCCTGATGCTGGATTGAATAATAGTGGCAAGCTCGAAATACGCCCCCGGTTGAAAAAAAGGCATCCAACACCAAATAACACAGACAGTGATTCGTCACCGCAAAATGAATCGCCATGGCCACCAAGCGGTCGGTGAGCTTGATCCGACATGGATTATCGCGCTCGTCGTTCAACCCTAAATGAGCCCATCCCTGATGAATTTGAAGCTGCAAAGGACAACAAAAACAAGCGGATAACGACCCGATCAAGATGCCAATGCTGCCCCAACATTGGGCCCGAAAATAGCCGGGTTTCGTTTGCGTCTCCGATGACTCGTGCATCGATACCACGCCGGGCATCTTGCGTCCATCTTTGATCACCGCGGTATGGTCACCCAGAAGTATCGCTCGTCCAGCTACTTCAACGGATTTTCCTTGGCGATTCACAAAATCTTGCCAAGCATCGAGCAACGCCCCATAGACATACGCTTTGGATCTAAAAAAACGGAGCAAGCGGTAATAACCAAGTTCATCTAATAGCCAGAAACGACACAACGACGTCACGCCGATCATTTCTCCTGCCCCATAAATCCAATCACAATGGCGCAGAACAACAACCAAGTACTCGATCTGGAAAAAACGCTTTGAAAGCTTTCTAAACTCTGAGAAATATACTGTTGCACGGGGTCTCCTCCTTCCATCTGTACTTCTACAAAGAAAAGAAGGATCCGTGTTTTTTTAGCAAATGTCTAGTCGTAATTATCGATTTCTATTTTCTACACTACTCATCTTTTATGAACACCAGTGGGCAATCTTAAAGCGCAGAGCTATCAATGGGTGATAAGACTTTCTTCCGTTGGTCGAGGTGACACATCGAAAAAATGAATTCAGGGCCTGAATAGTTACGTCAAATCGGATAGAACTCGTGACTGACGAGTTACGTAATAAATACCGTGAACAGCTAAAGGATAAATTTCCCGAGGAAATCATTGATACGGTGATTAGGAGTATTGCCGGTGTAAAAGGTATTGAAGATTTAAAGATAAAAGTCAAAAAGGGCAAAGCTAACGAAGTTGATAGAGAACAGGTAGAAGGGACTGAAGCAGGTGCGGTTGCCGCGTGGTCAGTTTCGGAAATCGGTAAATACTGTGATCTTTATCAGCAATTGCAGGCTAAACACCCGGATGAAAAACAATTCGGGAAAGTGTGGGATAAGGAAACTAAAAAGGACAAATTTAAGAAGTTTAATGATGCCTTCCAAAACAGTGTCGATATCGCCTTGTCTGGGCGTATGGCGACATCGGGTATTATGGACCAGCGTTATGCCGCATTAGCCATTGCGCATGTCATCACCACGCACACTGTTGACGGCGATATAGATTGGTTTACCGCAGTCGATGATTTGACTCAGGAAGTTGGTGAAATGGGACCCGCGCATCTGGATACCCAGGAATTCAGTAGCGGTGTTTTTTACCGTTACGCAAGTTTGAATATCAGGCAATTACAGGAAAATCTCGGCGAAGAGAGTAGGGAAAAAGCCCTTGAGATTGCGGCGCATGCGTTGCATCTACTGGCAACGGTTGTGCCGACCGCTAAACAAAACAGTACCGCCGCTTTTAATATGGCGGACTTGGCCTGTGTCAGTTTTAGCGATCAACCGATTTCATTGGCCAATGCGTTTGAAGAACCGGTTGGCAGAGGAATTAAAGGCGGTTTCCGTAAACCGTCCATTGAAGCATTTTGTACGTACAAAGACAAAATTCATGCCTGTTACGGACTGACTGACCGAGTGGGCTTTTTTAGCCTCGAGGAATGCGATATGCAGGGAAATCGGATGCAGTCATTGACAGAATTGGAGCAATGGATAGAGCAAAACGGAATGGAATAAGCGATGCCCGATTACCTGATCATAAAATTGCAGGGCGCAATACAGGCTTGGGGCGGCCATACCTATGAAGATTATCGCCCCAGTTTGATTTTTCCGACGCGTAGCGCCATTGTGGGGTTACTAGGGGCCTGTTTGGGTGTTCAACGTGACAAACTGGCTGCATTAAAGAGTTTGAGCGATAGTTTTGAAATGACGGTCAGAGCCGATAAACGCAAAGTTGAACAACGGCATAAAACTCAACAGCTAGAGTCTAAAAAGCTTTCCGTGCAAAAAATAACCGACTATCACACAGTGCTTGATGCCCGAAAAGTGGATGGTAAGATGCGGAAAGACGCCATTGTTTCAAGGCGCGAATATCTTTGTGATGCCGAATTTACGCTTGCGATAGTGTTCAAGGAAAGTGCGCTTTACAGTCTGGAACAAGTATGGAGGGGAATACAACAACCCGTTTATACCCCTTTCTTAGGTCGTCGTTCCTGCCCTATCCATCAACCTTTATGTGACCCGGATAAAAATAAAGCTGTCATCAACGCGGAAACCGCACTAGCCGCCTTAAATCGAACAGGTAGTGTGCGGGAACGCTATACAGCGATGTTGAACTGGAAAACTCAACGCCAATGATAGTACGCGATCAACCTGTTTTTGCTGACACTGTTCGGCAATTCTATAACAGGAAAGTATATGTGCTTGGGACATAGATTTAAATGTACCTGAGTAAAATCCACATACCCTGGCAGCAAGCCAAAAATTCCTATGACTTGCATAAAGCTTTATGGCGCTTGTTTCCTGGGCGTGAAAAGGCTGAGCGTGATTTTTTGTTTCGCGTTGAAAATCAGCAAAAAGGCCTTGGTGCACAAGTACTGATGCAGTCAGTGATGCAACCGAAACAAGTAGAACAAAGTCCCATCGTATTGGATTGGCGAGATGTATCGTTAAAACTCAAACGAGGACAACGTTTACGCTTTCACTTGCGGGCGAATCCGATTAAAGCGATTAAAGACAGCAATAAAGGCGTGATTACAAAGAACGGCAAAATCTTTAGCAAAACAGTACGCGTTCCTTTGCTGCGCGAAGAACAGCAGCAAACCTGGATTAAGAAAAAGTTACAAGCCTTTTCGCAACTGGATATAGTGATCGTGCAACCGGAGCCAGTGCTCTATTTCAGAAAAACCAAAGAAGAGCGTAGTGGGAAAATACAGACAGTTTTGTTTGATGGCATACTGACCCTAACGGAACCAAAACGCTTTATAGAACAACTGCAAAAAGGCATCGGCCCGGCCAAAGCTTTTGGCTGCGGTTTGCTTTCCATAGGTAAGGTGTAAAGAACAGGATATTTTACGTTTATATAATCAGTTGGAGCGATATCAAGTTATCGATAATGACCGAAAAAGCCATGAGATTAAAAAGGCACCGGGCCTGAACGGAGTTATAGGGCTACAAGAATAGGCTTATCGAATAATTGATGGCTCTGAATAAATTCAGCGTTGTATATTTTGGTTTATCGTCGCAAGGCGTTTCCAGCATTAGTTTAAGCATATGAACGAAGGTGGACCACCGCCGAATTCCAGTGGAAATGGATGGTTTACGTCTGGTTTCATTTCTTCCGATCGAAGAAGAAAATGCTCTTTAAAATTTTAGAAAAATGCTTATTTTTTCGGTAGAAATAAGACGGTCAATTTTATCTATATAAACCAATTAGTTATAATTGGAGTGTTCCCCACATCCGTGGGGATGAACCGTATTACCAATTCGGGGTCAGCGGTTAACACTGGTGTTCCCCACATCCGTGGGGATGAACCGGATTACTCAAAAATTGGTATTAATGGTAAGGACTCAATCCAACCTGCGACGCGATGTCGTCAAGGCTGGGTTGGTTTCGTGCATTCTGGTGGAGGAATCGGATTGTTTGGGCAATCCGTTCATAATCCGAGTTCAAAATCTTCTCCTTGTCAGCCCAACTACAGGGTGATTATGGAATAATGTAGTCTTTTAGGATGGAACGGGCAACCCGATTCTTGCTATCTTTGACAAATCATTGTTATTACTTGTCGTCCCGGGATAAAGGAAACGAAAAAATGATGGCGCCGTGTTATCTATTTTTGTTTTGCGCCCATCAATGATTGATCGTTTGCAAGGTTTAAGGGTTAGAAAAAGAAAGGCCCGCATATAGCGGGCCTTTGGTTTTACCTTTTAAAAGCTTAATTCAGGCAACTGCTTGTTGAGCTGATTCCAAACGCCTACGCAGTGCCGCAACCTGGCTGATGAGTTCCGATGGCAGACGGTCTCCAAACTTAGCGTAGTACTCTTCAATGCCTGGGATTTCTGATAACCAACCATCAATATCGACGCGCATCAGGTTAGCGATATCTTCTGGAGTCATATCCAGACCGTCAAAGTCGATTGCGTCCAGGGTCGGCATGTTTCCAATGGCTGTTTCAATTGCATCCCCTGTACCGGCACAACGCTCGAATACCCATTTCAGTACACGGCTATTTTCGCCGAATCCAGGCCACATGAATTTGCCCGCATCATTCTTTCGGAACCAGTTGACGTAGTAGATCTTAGGCATTTTTGCGCCTTCTTTTTCACCCATTTTCAACCAGTGACCCCAGTAATCCGCCATATTGTAACCACAGAATGGCAGCATGGCCATTGGGTCACGGCGTAATTGACCGAGGGCGCCGAAAGCCGCGGCTGTCATTTCAGAGGCAATAATGGTCCCGAGGAAGGTCCCATGATTCCAGTCGAGTGCTTCGGTGGCCAAAGGCACAACGGAAGCCCGGCGACCCCCAAACAGGATAGCGCTAATGGGTACACCCTTTGGATCTTCCCATTCATCGGCAATAACGGGACATTGGCCCGCACGGGCTGTAAATCGGGCATTCGGATGGGAAGAAGGTGTGTCTGAATCCGGTGTCCAGTCATTACCTTTCCAGTCGATTAAATGCGCGGGGGCTTCATCGGTCATTTCTTCCCACCAGACATCACCGTCATCGGTTTGGGCGACGTTGGTAAAAATGGCGTTGGATTCCAAAGACAACATGGCATTAGCATTTGATTGCATGCTTGTGCCTGGAGCGACACCAAAAAAACCGGCTTCCGGGTTGATCGCATAAAGCTGGCCGTCATCGCCAAACTTCATCCAGCATATATCATCACCGATTGTTTCAACTTTCCAACCGGGAATTGTTGGCTGCAACATGGCAAGGTTAGTTTTGCCGCAAGCGCTTGGGAAAGCACCGGCGACATATTTAACGTTACCTTCCGGGTTGGTGAGCTTGAGAATAAGCATGTGTTCAGCCATCCAGCCTTCATCGCGTGCCATATTTGAAGCAATACGCAGTGCGAAACATTTCTTACCCAGAAGCGCGTTACCGCCGTAGCCAGATCCGAAAGACCATATCTCACGCGTCCTTGGAAAGTGAACAATATAACGATTGTCCGGGTTACATGGCCAAGGTTCATCTTTCTGACCTGCTTCCAAAGGGACACCGACAGAGTGCATACAGGGAACAAATTCACCGTCTTCGCCTAATACATCAAGAACTGCCTGACCAACACGCGCCATAATGTGCATATTGGTAACCACGTAGGGAGAGTCGGAAAGCTCAACACCGATATGCGCGATCGGCGAGCCGATGGGACCCATACTGAAAGGAACTACGTACATGGTACGGCCTTTCATGCAACCCGTGAACAAACCCTTAAGGGTTCCCCGCATTTCTACTGGATCGGTCCAGTTATTGGTGGGACCGGCATCTTCTTCTTTATCCGAGCAAATATAAGTACGGTCCTCAACACGGGCAACATCGGCGGGGATGGAATTGACGTGATAGCTATTAGGGCGTTTGGCTTCATTGATCTTTCTGGCGGTCCCACCTTTTACCAGGATATCCCACATGGCATCCCATTCTTCATCGGTGCCATCACACCAGACGACGTTGTTTGGTTGACAGAGGGTGGCCATTTCCTCAACCCAGGTCAGCAACTTCTTGTTGTTCGAACTAGAACTCATGTTTAATACCTCTCAAGTGCGTTTCATTATTAAATAGTAAAAGCTATTCGCGATGACGAATCATCGGGTTAAAATCCTATCGTTTTGCTTTGTTACGACTTGTTCTTGGCCCCAACTTGTAATATCTGAACATAATTCGGTGGGGGCACGCAATCCTTGAAAAAGCGCATCATCTAGGCAAGACTACCTCAGCAAGGTTTGCTGCATAGCAACATATTATTATTGATTAGGCGTCATTGTTCAAGGTTTTTCTGCTAAAATCCTACTAAAATCCTAAAATCGGGGTCACGTCTTGTCTTCGAGCAATATTCGATTATACCTTAATTCCGGTGAGACCCTTGAAAATCAGGTTTCTGGGCGAATAGTATCATGTTACATCCCATGCGAAATAATATGATGTTAAATCTTAATGGGATGGCCTTCCCCACTCCTAACCGGTTTCAAAAGAGCCGCGATGTTAACTTTTAAAAAAGAAAACTATTGTAGTGTTGGATATTACAGTCCTGCAACAATGTACTTTTATTCGGATAGTGTTTTAAGTTCAAATAGAATTTCCAATGCCTCCCTAGGTGAAATATCCTCGGGATTGATCCTCTCTAATAGATCTAAAGCCGGATGAAAATCCGGTGAGCTAAAAAGGTCCAGCTGGATGTTTTCCCCTTCGGTTTTTCGTTGTAGATTGTGGGCATTGTTTTCCAACACTTCCAGTTTATTTTTTGCGTGTAAGATGGTTTTTGGCGGAACTCCGGCCAAAGCAGCCACCTGAAGACCGTAGCTTTGGTTTGCTGGGCCACTTTTTACCGAATGGAGAAAAACGATTTTATCCCCGTGCTCAATGGCATCCAGATGAACATTTTTAATACCGATTTCATCATCGGCCAAGGTTGTTAACTCGAAATAATGGGTTGCGAATAAGGTATAGGCGTTTATTTCAGACGCTAAACATTCAGCGCATGCCCATGCCAGGGATAATCCGTCGAAGGTACTGGTGCCTCGGCCGATTTCGTCCATCAAAACCAAGCTGTTTTCGGTTGCATTGTTCAAAATATTAGCGGTTTCGGACATCTCCACCATAAATGTCGAGCGGCCACCGGCAAGGTCGTCAGATGCGCCAATACGCGTGAAAATCCGGTCAATCTTACCGATTTCGGCTGTTTTCGCCGGAACGAAACAACCCACATGGGCCATCAATATAATTAATGCCGTTTGCCGCATATAGGTCGATTTACCACCCATATTTGGACCTGTAATAATCAGCATACGATGCCCGGACGATAGACTAAGATCATTTGGGACAAATGTTTCGTTAGATACCCTTTCCACGACTGGATGCCGACCATCGACAATATTAATTCCCGAATGATCGCGAAATACCGGGCAGCTGAGATTCAAGCTTTCAGCACGTTCCGCGAAATTGACTAATATGTCCAGTTTCGCCAAGCCTTCCGCACAGGTTTGAAGTAAGGAAACAAACGAGCCTAAAGTGACCAGTAAAGCTTCGAACAACGCTTTTTCATGGCTTAAAGCTTTTTCGCGAGCCGATAATACTTTTTGCTCAAAAGCCTTCAGTTCCGGATTGATATAGCGTTCGACATTTTTTAAGGTTTGCCTTCTTGTATAGTGTTCGGGAATTTTATCCGCTTGTGAGCGAGGGGCTTCCAAGTAAAATCCATGAATCCTGTTATAACTGACTTTAAGCGTGGCGATCCCGGTCCGTTCCTTTTCCCTTTGTTCCATGTCCGAGAGGAACTTGTCCGCGTTTTGACTCAAAGCCCGCAATTCATCTAATTCTTGATCATAATCTTGAGCAATTACGCCGCCGTCCCGAATTAATACCGGTGGGTTTTCCACAATGGCTTTTTGAATTAACGTATAAATCTCGGGATGTTCTCCGATATTTAAAAAAAGCTTGCAAAGCAATGGATCTCCGCATTCTTTCTCGACTTTATTGAGGTCCGGCAAGACACCTAACGATTGACGAAGGAGCACAAGATCTCGCGGCCGTGCCGATTTGAGAGCAATACGTGTGCTAATCCGTTCAATATCCGCGATTTGCCGCATCAGTTGATGCAATTGCTGATAGGTATTATTTTCAATCAGTGTAGCGATACTCCGGTGACACTGTTCCAAACGCCGATGATCGCGAATAGGTCGATGAAGCATTCTACGTAACAATCGGCTTCCCATCGCGGTCGCGGTCCGGTCTAATACACCGAATAGCGTAAAGTCCATCCGTCCTGACGGGTGGCGGTCTATTTCAAGATTACGCCGGGTAGCGGTGTCCAAAATTACACAATCGTTCTCGCTTTCGATTCGGATTGATTGAATATGCGGGAGTGAGCTTCGTTGAGTATCCTTGACGTATTGCAACAAACAACCTGCCGCCGAGATCGCGACGTGCATGGATGCACACCCGAAGCCTTTTAAATCCGTAGTCCCAAATTGGCGTAACAGCATCTGGAGATTGACTTCAAACTCGAAATGCCAATAGGGTCTTGGGCAAAGGCCACTTCGGTCCGCCAATGCTACCGGTAATTTCCAATCTTCATTGAAGAGCAGTTCGGCGGGATTTAGCCGCTCAATTTCACTGAACAGTTGTTCCTCGGTATCGACTTCCTGCAAGACGAACCGACCGGACGAGAGTTCGAGACTGGCTATTCCAAAAAGCTTGCCGCTCTGAATGATTGCGACGAGAAGATTCTCTCGACGTTCCTCGAGTAAGGCTTCGTCGGTAACCGTTCCGGGAGTGACGATACGCACAACTTTTCGGGCGACCGGGCCTTTAGAGGTTGCCGGATCGCCCACTTGCTCGCAAATCGCCACCGATTCACCCTGGCGTAAAAGTTTAGCTAAATAACCTTCTACGGCATGGTATGGAAGCCCTGCCATGGGTATCGGACTTCCAGCGGATTTCCCTCGGCTGGTAAGGGTCAGGTCAACTAATTGAGAAACTTTGCGGGCATCTTCGAAAAAAAGCTCGTAAAAGTCACCCATTCGGTAGAACAGTAGTTTGTCGGGATATTCTGTCTTGATACGAAGATACTGCTGCATCACCGGGGTGTGTTGGGACAAGTTTTCAGGTGTTGCGTTCATCCCAAATAACTATTAGCAGTTGATTTGCTGGACGGAAGAGAAAAAAACAGGCGCTGCGGCGCCTGTTTTTAATTCAAGATTAAATAAGTTACTCAACCATGTCCGACAAAAACCCTCGTCAATGTCCTTGACATTCCGTTGTTTGGCCGGCTGAATTCAATTTCATAGGTTATAACCGGCCTCATCGTGCAATACAAGATCCAAACCTTCCATTTCTTCGTCCTCGGAAACCCGAAGACCCAAAATAAGATCCAATACCTTGAGAATAATAAAGGTCAATACACCGGAGTACGCCAGGGTTGCGACGATACCAATGCTTTGGATGCCGACCTGTTCGCCAATGCTACTGATGCCATCGCCAAAGCCAGCGCCACCCAAATCAGGATCGGCGAATACACCGACCAAGAGCGCGCCGACGATACCGCCCACGCAATGAACACCAAACACATCAAGAGAGTCGTCGTACCCAAGCGCGCGTTTTAAATGAGCCGCCGCCGCGAAACACAGTACGCCGGCCGTCGCGCCAATGGCCAAAGCGCCCATCGGGCCAACCGCGCCGGATGCCGGGGTGATCGCAACCAAGCCCGCCACGGCGCCCGAGGCGATGCCTAAACCACTGGGTTTGCCATGGGTCACCCATTCGGCGAACATCCAGCCCAACGCCGCTGTCGCGGTGGCAATCTGGGTGACCGCCATGGCCATTCCCGCGACACCGTCCGCGGCCAACTCGCTCCCCGCGTTAAAGCCAAACCAGCCGACCCACAACATGGCCGCGCCCACGACGGTGAGCATGATGCTGTGCGGGGGCATTGGTGTGGTGGGATAACCTTTCCGTTTGCCCAAGACCAAACATGCGACCAAACCCGCGATGCCGGCATTGATATGCACCACGGTGCCGCCGGCAAAATCCAGGATCCCTTTGTTACCGAGCCAACCCCCATCGCCCCAGACCCAATGGCAAACCGGGCCATACACAAAAGTCACCCATAAGGCCATAAACCATAACAACGCGGAAAATTTCATGCGTTCGGCAAAGGCGCCGACGATTAACGCCGGGGTAATGATCGCGAAGGTCATTTGAAACACCATGAATACCGTTTCAGGGATGGTGCCACTCAGGGTGTCGACACCGACGCCTTTCAAAAACACTTTGTCCAGGCCGCCCCAAAACGCGCCTTCGCCACCAAAGGCGATGCTGTAAACGTACAAGGTCCACAATACCGTCATCAACGCAGTGATGGCGAAACACTGCACCATGACCGACAGAGCGTTCTTGGTGCGCACCATACCGGCATAAAACAGCGATAAGCCGGGTATGGTCATAAACAGGACTAATACGGTGGCGGTCAACATCCAAGCCGTATCGCCACTGTTTAAAACATCTTCCGCCCGTGAAATGGACGGTACCAGCAGTAATGGTAGAGCCTGTAGCGGCCCTATGAATTTATTTTTGTTCATCAAAATCCCCTCTCTCTTTAAATTTATTATCCAGTCGGAAATCCCTTGCAAACCCTGTAATACACTTTATCATCGACGCGATGCCGGGAGGCGTTTTGGGCTTACAGCGCTTCGGCTCCCGTTTCTCCAGTACGAATACGGATCACTTGCTCAAGGTTCGATACAAAAATCTTCCCATCGCCGATCTTCGAGGTATTGGCGGCTTTGCTGATGGCTTCCACCACTTCGTCCAATTTATCGTTATCCACCGCCACTTCCAATTTGATTTTGGGCAGAAAATCCACCACGTACTCCGCGCCCCGGTACAGTTCCGTATGGCCTTTTTGTCGACCGAAGCCTTTGACTTCGGTCACCGTGACCCCGGTAACGCCCACGTCCGATAACGCTTCCCGTACGTCGTCCAGTTTGAACGGTTTTAATATTGCCGTGACTAATTTCATTATTATTCCTCCTCTTGCTTTAAACCATTAATTATTATCCTTAGATAACCTAAACATTTTGTCGACTGAAAATCAAGCGCAAGAATGAAAAGGCAATGCGATTGGATCCAGTTTTTGCTAACATGATCAACCTTTCAACCCAATTTAAGCGATATGATGTTTAATACGGAACCCCTTGACGATCTAGCGCGACGTTTGGCCGATTCAGTACCTGCCGGTTTAACCGGCGTGCGGCAAGAATTCGAAAGAAACATGCGCACTGTCGTACAAAGTACACTCGCCAAAATGGAATTGGTGACCCGTGAGGAATTTGATGTACAAAAAGCGGTATTGGCTCGAACACGGTCGAAATTGGAAGCGTTGGAACAACAAGTTACCGTATTGGAAGAGCGGCTTTCGAAGAACGCAGGCTAAGCAAGGCGTAATAGCCAAGTAACCCAGTTGCCAACGGGGCATCTGAAGAAGTTTGCAAATAACAATTTACCATAACCACCCTTGGGTTGTTACGCCTCAACAGGCTCGTGAAATTCAAAACGAGCTGAAAAACTATGTGGTTTGTGTAGATCGATTCGACCCGAGACTAACTCGAGTCGCGGGTGTTGATGTCGGCTTTGACAAGCACGGTAAGATTACTCGCGCGGCTGTCGCTTTGCTGAGTTTTCCTGACCTTGAACTATTGGAATCGAGTATTGCTCGTAAACCGACAACATTTCCCTATGTCCCCGGCTTACTTTCGTTCAGAGAGATCCCCGCGGTTTTGGAAGCGTTGGCCGGGTTATCGGCGCCACCTCAGCTAATATTGTGTGACGGCCACGGATACGCTCATCCTCGGCGTTTTGGCTTGGCATGCCATTTAGGTCTATTGACGGGTATTCCTTCAATTGGCGTAGGAAAAACCCGGCTTGTCGGTAAATACGGGAATGTACCCGAGCAACGTGGGGCGTGGACTCCGCTTGTACACGGCAATGAAATTATCGGCGCCGTTTTGCGATCGAGGAAAGCCGTAAAACCGATTTTTGTATCTTGCGGACATCTGGTTTCATTGGAAACATCGGTGCAAAAGGTCATGGAATGTACCCAGCGATTCAAGCTTCCGGAAACAACGCGTTGGGCACATCGTTTAGCTTCTGGCTAAAAAAGGGATACCCTTATCGGTTGACATTACTATCAGGGATATTTTCCGACGCTATCTCGTTCTTTGAAGAACTGACATCCGTGAACGGTTACCAATATTGCAACTTTGTTAAAAAAAAACAACAAATTGCTGGTTTTTAGCCACAAATTTTAGTAAGCTTTTTTAGATAGAAAAGGGCGTTTATCGATCCATCAACCTATCATCACCTGGAACGTCCAAAATACAACCGGAGAAATCAAATGAGTGTACCCCTACGTCAACAATTAAGTGTTGCTGGTTATCTTCTTAAACAGAAGATCAAATCAGTCCGGCGTTACCCGTTGGTACTCATGCTAGAACCATTGTTCCGTTGCAATTTAGCGTGTGCCGGCTGTGGGAAAATTGATTATCCGGATGAAATTTTGGATCGGCGCATCAGTGTTGAGGATGCGCTTGGCGCAGTCGATGAGTGTGGAGCGCCGATCGTGTCAATCGCAGGGGGTGAGCCTTTGCTGCATAAGGAATTACCGGAAATAGTCGAAGGCATCATTCAACGTAAAAAATATGTGTACCTATGCACAAACGCCTTACTGATGGCAAAACGCATCAAGGATTACACACCGTCTCCTTATCTCACGTTTTCCGTGCATTTAGATGGTAACCGCGACCGTCACGATCAATCGGTATGCCAGAAAGGTGTATTTGATCGAGCAGTCGACGCCATAAAAATGGCAATGGAAAAAGGATTCCGGGTAACGGTGAACTGTACGCTCTTTCAAGGAGAAACATCAGAGGAAGTGGCTGATTTTTTGGATTATGTGACCGAACTCGGAGTCGAAGGCGTTACGATGTCACCGGGATTTAGTTATGAAAAAGCGCCTCAACAAGGGATATTTATTAAAGGGAAGGCGGTTAAAGATTTGTTTCGAGGTATTTTCAAGCTGGGTAAAGGACGTAAGTGGCAACTAAACCATTCCAGTCTGTTTCTCGATTTTTTGGCGGGTAATCAAAGTTATAATTGCACGCCTTGGGGCAATCCGACACGCAATGTGTTCGGATGGCAAAAGCCATGCTATCTGCTTGTGGACGAAGGTTACGCATCAAGTTTCAAAGGTTTGATGGAAGAAACTAATTGGGAGAAATACGGTACCGTTAACAATCCGAAATGCGCCAATTGCATGGCTCATTGCGGATATGAAGCCACCGCGGTTGAAGATACCCTAAGAAACCCGCTTAAAGCCGCCTATGTCTCGTTAATGGGCCCGCGGACTAAAGGTCCCATGGTCCCTCAACCCGAACCGAAACACGATGGATACGTAGCGCCGGCGGCTAGACCAGTCGTCAGCTTAGAAGCCGCGGATTGAACGTCATTTAAGTATCCTTAGCCGCCGGATGAGTTTCCCTTAACTGCTCTTGGCTCGCCTCTACCCTATAATGGCATCGAAAAAATGCCGAGGAGGCTGTCCGAAAATAAGAACGTAAGGGTTTTTTCAGCGGTTCGGCGCTTATCGTCTGTACGCACCATTCTCATTTGTTCGATGGTTTTCGCGACAAACAGATCCATCCGTCAAGAAACAATGTCCTATAGGTTTATCCGAAAATGTAAACCCGTCCTAACCTAATCGTGCAATATCAAGTTTCAAAATGTTAAAAAATCGTGTTCTATACGTACTCGTGTTGGTGTTGCTTGAAGTTCTTTCGGGTAGACCTCTAACGGCGGATGTAATACCTCTATCCGCTGTCGAAGTTGTGGAAAGTTTTCAACTTCATTTGCTCGACGCGATGAAGCGAGGGAATGAGTTTATGTTCGAAGACCGATTTAAGTTCCTCGACCAAGTTGTGAGAAAGACCCATGCCACAGCTAAGATTTCGGAAATCGTTCTTGGAAGGAAGCATTGGAAAAACCTTAGCGATGAACAGAAAAAAGAATTCGTTAAGGTGTTTACCCGCTTGAATATTGCAACATATGCCCATTATTTTAAGTCATACTCGGGTGAAAATTTTAAATACATATCGAATCAAAAAACCCGACGAGGCAACATGCTTATCAGAACTATTTTTGTAGAATCCAATGGCAATGAAGTACAATTCGATTATCTGATGATACAAACCGGCGGACAGTGGCTGATTATCAATATTAAAGCTGATGGCGTAAGTGATTTGGCCGTTAAACGCGCCGAATATACCAATGTGCTAAAACGCGAGGGATTTGAAGCCTTGTTGGACAAACTTAAACATAAAACTTTGAAATATTCCAAAGCGGGTTAATTGGGTGCGCATAGAGCCAAACGAAGAATGGGGCGGCAAAATATGGTTCGATTTATTTTTTTAGTCGTTCTTGCCCTTTTTTTAGGGGGCTGCGCCACTACCTCGGGTGAGAAAACGGAAATAGACCCCTATGAGGATTTTAACCGAACGATGTTTTCCTTTAATTCCACGGTAGACGAGCACATAGCGGAGCCCGTGGCGGGAGCTTATACCAAAGTTACCCCCGAAATCGTACAAACGGGTGTAACAAACTTCTTTCAAAATTTATCCAATCTCAATGTTATTCTGAATGACCTTTTGCAGGGAAAGGTAGACCAAGGTTTTCAGGATTCGGGGCGTTTTGCTATTAATTCGACCGTCGGTATTCTGGGGCTCTTCGATGTTGCTGAAAAAATTGGATGGGATCAGCATGAAGAAGACTTTGGGCAAACTCTGGCGGTGTGGGGTGTGGATTCAGGTCCCTATTTGGTTTTGCCCTTTTTCGGGCCGACTACTGTAAGGGATACGCCGAGTTTTGCCGTGGAAGCATTAACAAATCCGCTCCTTACATTGTATCCGGCCCTATGGGGTCTGGACTTGGTTGATACTCGGGCCAGAGCGGATGGCTCGATCCAATTTATCAACGAAGCGGCTTTAGATCCCTATGTGTTTACCCGTGAGTCGTTTTTGCAATGGCGCAATTTTCAGATTAGTGACGGAAAAATACCTGTTGACGAGATAGATGACGACATTGAAGACATGCTGTTTGACGATGATGAATTCGAAAACGTCAGCACATCGGAATCCACCGAAGCCGATTACAACACCCCAGAAACGGTATTGAGAACCCCGGACTTGGATAACAGCGAACAGAAAAAACCGGTGTCAGCGGATTTTTTTTAGTCCGTAGAACCTATTCGAAATTTTCCGCGTCACTACCAAAAATCACCCTCCTTCGTTGATGGCTAGCGGTTTTTTTGGACATTTTATATAATCATCTTTCAAAGACAAAGACAGCGATGGCCGAGCGGATGCACACCAGCCGACGGCAACTTCGAAAAAAAGGGGTCAAGTCTTGTAATAAAGCATAATTCAGGTACGCTTCGCCAATGTCAAGACCAATAAGGCTACAAATCGTCCAAATAACCCATAACTTCTCGAATTATCCCCGGCCCCTGGTATACCAAGCCCGTGTACACCTGCACGAGCTTTGCGCCCGCCTCGATTTTTTCCCGCGCATCCGAGCCATTCATGATACCTCCCGCGGCGATTATCGGGATTTTGTCTTGGAGTACCGAATAGAGCACCGATACGACCTCTGTTGCTTTGTTTTTCAATGGCGCCCCACTTAAGCCTCCGGATTCATGCGCGTTAGCAATGTGTTCGACTCCAAATCGACTGATCGTTGTATTGGTGGCGATTACGCCGTCGATTTCAAAATCGAGTAATTGTTGAGCGATTTTCGAAAGTTCCTCATCGCTTAAATCCGGGGCGATTTTAACGACGAGGGGTACGTACTTGTGATGAATATCTTTTAACGAGTGTTGTTCAGATTTCATCTGTTCCAACAGCGCCTTCATTTCATCCCGTTGTTGTAGCTGGCGAAGGTTTTTCGTATTGGGTGAGGAAATATTGATGGTGACGTAGTCGGCGTAGCCGTATACTTTTTTCAGCCCGATTAGATAATCGGAAGCCGACCGATTGATCGGTGTATCGAAGTTTTTACCAATATTGATCCCCAGTACGCCGGTAAATTGGGTGTGTTTGACGCGTTCAACGAGATAGTCCACACCTTTGTTGTTGAAACCCATCCGGTTGATAATTGCCATTGATTGGGGTAATCGGAATAATCTCGGTTTCGGATTGCCCGCTTGAGGACGGGGTGTAACCGTTCCGATCTCGATGAATCCGAATCCAAGGGATGCAAGTCCATCGATGTAATCACCGTTTTTGTCCATTCCCGCCGCCAGTCCGATCCGGTTTGGGAAATTCAAACCCATCACCCGAAGCGGATTGGGGTTTTGGGGTTTTTCCAAAAGCCGACCTCCACCCCAGCGATGAATCATGGATAATCCCTTGAGCGATAGTAGGTGGGCTGTCTCGGGATCCAATTTAAAAAGCAAGGATCGGATAGGGGGATATATATTCCAGTTAACCATTATCTATGAGGACCGTGCATTAAGAAGCGTATTCAGAATCCGGGTTCTATTCAGACGACGACAGTCTTACAATTTCGGCACTTCGTCGAAGATTCCTTCCACTGACACAAGCCGAACCTTGTATTTTCCGGAAGGAAATCTCAAGACAATTTACGCCGATTTAGACGAGGAATCTTCGACGCATGTAGCGCCTCGCTGTTGAACTCTTTTTACTATTTGAGTCCGTACACTACCAGGATTTATTACATTCGGAATGCCAGTTGTAGATCTGATAACTTAGGGGTGCTATCGATATCTTATTAACATACGCGGTTACCATATAATGTATTGTTTTGTTGTTTTTTATTTATTCCCTAGAGTTGTTTGTCTATATTTTTTACATAATATACCTTGCGTTTACTAGCATAATACCCATTCACTAGGAATTACGGCACTTCTAACGGTTTGGCATGGGCCCTGTATATGTCAACAATAGAAACACAACAATAATTACATATATAGTCTACACCATAATTAATAACAACAAGAGGAAGCATCATGAACAATAATAAAAATACAATCCTTCAATCCTTATTCCAAATTAAATGGGCATATCACTTAGCTATTTTGTGCAGTGTTGCGATGTTTGCGGGAAATGCCCACGCCACACTGATTTCCCACACGTATCATGGGAATACTATGAACACCGGTTCCAGTTATGTAAGTGTCGAGATTATAACCGAAGGAGCACTCCCCGCGAATAAGTACATTGACCTTAGCACCTATAACAACTTTGTTTCCTTAACGATTAGCGCGTATGGCATGACGCTTACTCAACCAGGAGCATCATCGTTCACCGGGTTACTATATACTTCGGATAACTCAATTGAAAACTGGTATATTCAACTTACGCTCGGAAATGTAACAATCGCAACAATCAATAGTACAGGATATTTGGGTCCGATTCTTATATCCGCAGATTTTAAAGAAGTGTCCTCTACGACGATCGGTGCCATAATCAACAATCCTGGCACTTTTAACGCGACCGTACCGGAACCGGCTTCCTTAATCCTCCTGCTGATAGGAATGGCTGGACTGACTACCGCGAAACGGTGTAAACAGGTTAAACCATTAGGATTGGAGTTAAACGCTACAGCTTAACACCATCCCCACTTAGGAAATTAAGCAACACATTCATTGCATAAATCTCCCTAGCCGGGACGAACCTTCGGGTTTGCTCCGGCTTTTTTTATGGTGGAACCAAAGCTAAAAGCTTCATTATTCCCGACAATTCAAGCAACATCCCTCCGAATCGACTCCAAAGAGATTGGCAATACCGCATTGCCTCACTAAGCTTGCACCATGGAGACCGATAAAGTTGTTGTAGAAATCCGACCCACTGATCTGCCCTGCCCAAATCCGTCGGTAATGCGGGTCATGCAGTTGTGTTCCCGTACCGAAAGCGCACCCGGAGATATGGCCGATCTGGTCGTTCAAGATCCTTTGTTGACTGCCGAACTGCTGCGGGTGGTCAATACGCCTTACTTCGGGTTAGCGACCCAAGTAAAATCCGTTACACATGCCTTAAGCGTGTTAGGTATGAAGGCAATCCGCAATCTTGTGTTGTGTTTAGCGGTCCGCGATCTGTTGTCATCAAACGATATTAACGGCTTTGAGCACCAATTATTTTTGGAGGATACTTTGCGCAGGGCCACGACTGCCCGTATGTTGGCCGCGCAATTTAACATCGATGGAGATGAAGCATTTACCGCGGGAATGCTGCAAGACATTGGGTTATTAGCATTGTTTTACTTGAATCCCGCCAAAGCAGACCGATGGCCGCGTTTACGAGTGAATGCTCCAGATTTTCGCCTAAAGTTGGAACAGGAGATTTTTAACACTCGCCACGATTTGGTAGGCCAAATGTTAGCGAAGGAATGGCATCTGCCTACTGATTTGTGTTTCGCGATTGGCTACCATCACAAACTGGACAAACTCGAGGAGACTCCAGGGTCAAAACTCGCGTGCGTTTTAATCTGCGCCGACTGGCTAGCCGCCGTATATACCTCAACCGATACTGGTAGTGTACTCTCTCGATGCCGAGAGTTGATGGATAAATATACGGACATCGAACAATATCAATTGGATGAACTATTGAAGGAAATACCTGAAAATGTAGGACAAGCCAGTGTAACAATGGGGATTTCAACATCGGCTACCGACGATTACGATCAAATTATGATACAGGCTAACTTACGATTGGTGGAATCCAATATCGATTTTCAGGAAATGACCTGGCAATTGGAAAAAACATTAAAAGAACGGGATACGTTGGCGGCTGAATTAAACAGAGAGTTGGAATTAGCGCGTGAAATTCAGCGTAGTCTATTACCTGACGACAGTGAAGAAGAAAAGGTCAAGGCTTTTAATTTGTCCGCCCGCCAACTTTCCGGAGATTTTTACGATTATTTTCGCGATGCCGAAGGGTATCTTTGGTTTTGTGTGGGAGATGTAGCGGGCAAAGGGACCAATGCAGCCATTTTAATGGCAAAAACCATTAGTATTTTCCGGTGTCTGGCGCGAGACGGATGTTCTCCGAGTTATCTAATGATGCGGCTGAATTCGGAATTGGTCGACACTTGTATTCGTGGCATGTTCGTCACCATGGTTATCGGAAAGCTAGATTTCGCAACTGGTTCTCTGGAGCTAATCAATGCCGGTCACCTCCCAACCTTGATCATTCAGGGCCGCGATGTTGAGAGCTTGGCGGCTCAAACACCTCCACTGGGGATAATGCAAGACGTGCAATATAAAAGTATGGAATTACGATTGAGAAGTGGCGTCTTGTATCTCTATTCCGACGGTGTTATTGAAAGTCGTGACGATAGTGGCGATGAACTGAATATCAAAGGCTTTCTTAAAATCCTGCTGAAACTGCATGCCATGCCATTGGCGGAGCGAATGAATTATTTGACAACCTATTTTAGCGAGTTGCCCGGGCCACAGCGGGATGACATTACTCTGTTAGCGCTTGAGAATTGATCAACATATCATGGTAGACATGAGACCCAATCCATAATCATTAACAGTAGCCGTTTACGATTATCGGTTGTCAGTTTACGGTTTCTTCAAAGAGCCCTTTAGTGCCTGAAACTTTCCTGATATTGATTTCAACTCTCAAATTTGTATCGACCACGGAAAAGCAGACCATCGGTCTTTTCTATCTGATTGTAACGTTGCGTGTAGACGCCGTTCAAATGCCGCATCCCGCGTTGGAGGTTTCCTGCCGGGGTATGGACCAAAAGATGGTAATGGTTATCCATGAGACAATAGGCATGATAAGGTACTCCCCTATTTTGTTCCATAACAACGTCGAGAATGCTCGCACCCATGGGTACTTCGCATTTATTCCTTGTTCTGAAACAAATTAGTGGCGGTTTCTCCTAGGGTATATAGTTAAACCGCCTCCTTCAATTCAACCGTGTCCGCAATTTCCCGATAAATATCAATCTGATCGAAATTTAAATACCGATAGGTTTCCGCGGCAAAGGCATCGATCTTTTTCGCATATTGCATATATTCATCGACTTTAGGAATACGTCCTAATATCGAACACACCGCCGCGAGTTCGGCCGAAGCCAGGTAAACAAAAGCGCCCTTACCCAAGCGATTGGGAAAGTTTCGAGTGGAGGTGGAAACGACCGTAGACTTTTCCGCTACTCTGGCTTGATTACCCATGCACAGAGAGCAACCGGGCATTTCCGTTCGTGCACCTACCCTGCCAAAAATTGAAAAATAACCTTCTTCGACAAGCTGAGCCTGATCCATTTTGGTCGGAGGGCAGACCCACAGGCGAGTCGGTAAGGCCCCTTCGTAGTTTTCCAGCAACTTACCCGCAGCGCGAAAATGACCGATGTTGGTCATACACGAACCGATAAAGATTTCGTCTATAGGCGTTCCCGCGACCTCGGATAATGTTTTAACATCGTCCGGATCGTTCGGACAGGCCAACAGGGGTTCTTTGATTTCATTTAGATCGATTTCAATCACCTCAAAATATTCCGCATTGGCATCGGGTTCCATAAGTGTTGGATTTTCCAGCCACTTTTCCATTTCCTTAACACGCCGTTCGATGGTGCGGACTTCGCCATAACCTTCGGCGATCATCCATTTCAGCATGACAATGTTGGAATTAATGTACTCGCGGATCGGTTCCTCGGCCAGCCGGATCGTACAACCTCCGGCGGAGCGCTCCGCACTGGCGTCGGAGAGTTCAAACGCTTGTTCGACCTTCAAATTGGGTAATCCCTCGATTTCCAGGACCCGGCCGGAGAATACGTTCTTTTTGCCTTTCTTTTCTACGGTGAGCAAACCTTTTTGGATGGCCGTATAGGGTATAGCGTTAACCAGGTCGCGTAATGTAATTCCAGGTTGCATTTCACCTTTGAAACGAACCAGAACCGATTCCGGCATATCCAAGGGCATGACACCGGTAGCGGCAGCGAAGGCAACTAAGCCTGAGCCCGCCGGAAACGAAATACCGATCGGGAACCGGGTATGTGAATCGCCTCCGGTACCGACGGTATCGGGTAATAGCATACGATTCAACCAGGAATGAATAATGCCATCGCCGGGCCGCAATGAGACCCCTCCCCTGTTCTTAATAAAATCGGGCAGGGTATGGTGGGTGTTGATATCGACCGGTTTGGGATAGGCGGCGGTATGGCAGAATGACTGCATCACCAGATCCGAAGAAAAGCCGAGACAGGCGAGGTCTTTTAATTCATCGCGGGTCATTGGCCCAGTGGTATCTTGGGATCCTACGGTAGTCATATGGGGTTCGCAATAGTCGCCTGGGAGAACACCTTCTACACCACATGCTTTGCCGACCATTTTTTGCGCCAAGGTAAAACCCTTCCCCGAATTCTCGCCGGAGACCGGTCGACGAAAAGCGGTTGAAGGTTCTAAGTTTAATACACGACGGGTTCGATCGGTCAACCCCCGGCCGATAATCAAAGGAATTCGGCCACCGGCTTGAATTTCATCGAGCAAAACTTCGGTTTTTAAAGCCATTTCGGCGATGACTCGATCACTGTCGTGCGCTTTTATGACACCTTCATAGGGAAAAATATCGATAACGTCCCCCATATCCATCCCCTCTACATCGCATTCGATGGGAAATGCGCCAGAGTCCTCCAGGGTGTTAAAAAAGATCGGGGCAATTTTACCGCCAATACATACGCCACCCGACCGCTTATTCGGAACATAGGGAATGTCATCACCCATGTACCAGAGCACCGAATTGGTCGCGGATTTCCGGGAGGATCCCGTACCGACAACATCCCCCACGTATGCGACGGTAAAGCCCTTTTGCTTCAGTTCTTTAATTTGCTCTTCGTTGTTGGTGATGCCTTCCCTCGGCATTTGCAACATGGCTTTGGCATGCAAGGGAATATCCGGGCGAGACCAAGCATCGGGAGCTGGAGATAAATCGTCGGTATTTGTTTCTCCAGTGACTTTGAAAACAGTAACTGTCAACTTTTCGGCGACTTTTGGTTTAGAGGTAAACCACTCGGCGTCAGCCCAAGACTGCATTACCGTTTTAGCGAATTCATTGCCCCCATCGGCTTTTTCCTGGACGTCATGAAACGCATCGAACACAAGTAAGGTACGCGATAATGCTTTTACCGCAATCGGCGCTAAGGACGCGTTGTCCAAAAGGTCGATGAGAGGAGCAACGTTATATCCGCCCTGCATGGTTCCAAGCAATTCGGTTGCTTTTTCCGCGGTCAGAATAGGCGAGGTTGTTTCGCCTTTTGCGATGGCGGCGAGGAAGCCTGCTTTGACGTATGCGGCTTCATCCACACCGGGGGGGATACGATCGGTCAATAATTCCAGTATAAAATTTTCCTCACCCTCAGGCGGTTGCTTGATCAATTCGACCAGTGAAGCGGTCTGTTCGGCGGTTAACGGTTTCGGAACGACGCCCGATTCAGACCTTTCTTTAACGTGTGCTCGATATTGTTCTAACATGCTGTAGTTCACTAGTTAAATATAAAAAGTTAAAAATTTTCTTCGCCAATCGCTGATGGGTTTCGTTCCTCTACCCATCCTACAGTTGTTGTGGAGGAATGAAACTCAAATTGACGACGTTGAATAAACGCTTTTGCTGTATAAAAATAAGCTAATTTTATCAGGTTTGCTTAGCATTCAATATGTTTAATTCGTTTAAAAGCGATTATGATAAGAACCCACTTTTGCTAGTAAAATTGCCGTGTCTACGCTGTTATTCACTCATACAAGCTTCGAAGAGCATGATACCGGATCCGGGCATCCGGAATCAGCGGATAGAATTCGCACCATTTTAGCACGATTAGATGCTCCCGAATTTTCGGCGCTGATTAGAAAAAATGCGCCAAGTGGGGCTGAAAACGCCATTCGTTTGATCCACCCACAAAAGCATATCGATCGGATTGTAACGGGTATTCCAAAAGCTGGGTACCACTATGTGGATGGCGATACAATATTATCAACGGCTTCCGGCGAAGCCGCATTTCGTGCCGTTGGCGCCGTGTGTAAAGCTGTCGATGCGGTTATGAACGGCAAAGCGTTAAATGCTTTTTGCGCGGGGAGACCTCCCGGTCACCATGCCGAACCGGAACGCGCCATGGGATTTTGTATTTTCAATAATATTGCCATTGCGGCGGAATACGCTCGAAAACAATTCGACATTCAACGGGTCGCGATTGTTGATTTCGATGTCCACCACGGCAATGGGACTCAAGCAGCATTCTACCAACAGCCTAATGTTCTTTACGCATCGACCCATCAATCGCCTTTGTATCCGGGAACCGGGAATCCCGATGAAACCGGTGTTGGAAATATATTTAACGTCCCGCTTGCGGCTGGGAGCGGCAGTACGGAGTTTCAGCAAGCTGTAAAAAAGAAGGTGTTTCCAGCATTACATCATTTTAAACCCGAATTGTTATTGATTTCAGCGGGTTTTGACGCCCATCGGGATGATCCTCTCGCATCGTTGAATTTAGTAGAAGACGATTATGCTTGGATAACCCGGGAACTGAGTGACATCGCATCGCGCTATGGACAAAGTCGAATCATTTCCGTGCTGGAAGGTGGTTATAACCTTGACGCTCTAGCGGAGAGCGTTGCGGCCCATATTTTGGAATTGTTGAAATGTTCGTAGAATCCAACGGATATAGACCCCATCAAGGGGCGGGAGTGTAGTCGGGTGGAACAAGAATACGTCACATCCCTGATAAGGTTGCTTGCGGCCGTTCTGGCTGGCGGGATTATTGGTCTAGAGCGCACCTTTCACGGTCGCCCGGCGGGGTTCCGTACTCATACGTTGGTGTGTATGGCGTCGACCCTGCTGATGTTGCTCACCGTCTATCAATGGCAATTGCTCAAGGATGTCCCCATTGAAACCATCCGCGTCGATCCTACCCGTATGGCCCAGGGCATCATGACCGGCATCGGGTTTCTTGGCGCGGGCGTCATCATGCGAGAGCAACTTACGATCCGCGGTCTAACTACCGCGGCCTCTATCTGGATTACCGCATCGATCGGTATCCTAATCGGCATGGGCTTCTACGCCCCAAGTGCTATGGCAACGGTGCTAGCCGTCGGTGTGTTGTCTACGTTTCGCTGGATCGAGTCGAAAATGAGCACGCTGCACTATGGCAGGCTGAGTATCCGCTTCCGGCACAACGACTATCCAACAAAGCAGGAACTGGTTGAACTGATCGAATCTCGAGATTTTAGCGCCGCGACTCCCAGCTTCCATCTTAATGAAGAAGGAAAAACATTTGAATACCGTATGACTATCCGCACGCGCAGGTCGCACGGCTTCGAGCGGTTGTCTGAGGAGTTCAGCGCTTTAGAAAGGGTGACTGGTTTCGATATTACACCTATAGGTGATTGATGAATAAGCAAGGTCTCCCTTTGCCCATACTTGGTTTTTTCTTCAAAAAACCTCGAAACTAATTACTCGATTGCTAATAAACAAATTCAGGTTTTTCCTGGCGAAGTAATCTGAAGATTCCAGGCACCATCACGATACCGACTAGAAAAGTCAGTAGACCTAAAAACCCGAGAAGCTGGTTTGCCTGATTATCGGTCAAACTGATGCCCACACCATAAAAAAGAGCGGACGCAACGATAAAAACCCAATTCAGCCAATTCACCGCCGCGAACACTTTGCCTTTATCCCTGAAAGGTGGCCGCGCCTGAATGAATGTCAAAAGCGGGACCGAAAAAAAACCGGATGCAACGCCCAGGCTAAATAGCATTATGGATACCGTGACGTGAACAGGGGTTGAAGCCAGAGGGATGATCTGAGCCGCTTTCTGTATTTCAGCCGATGCATTCTTGATCTGGTTGATCAGTTCAAGATCGTGGGCTGTTGGCGAGTGCAGGGGAATAATAAGGAAGGCGGTTAAACACACAACCAAAACAACCAGGCCGGGTATGATAAGCCCTAATCTGACTTTGCCCTGAGAAAATTTACCGACGACGACGCTGCCCACGGCGATGCCGATTGATGTAACGGATACCATCAGGCTGGTTTCAAAGTTGTTCAGACCCAGTTGCAGGCGGCCAATGACATTGATCGCTGTTATCGCAACCCCGCCCACGAACCAGAACCACGAATAGATAATCATAATACGAAACATTAACGGATCGCGGCGTATGATATTTATCAGCGTTGGTATTACGCTGACGAATGATCGTGGCGAGATCTTTCGTTTCGGGTCGGATGGCGGGCGCCGGGTAATGCCCAAAGAAGTTAAGGTTCCCAGCACCGCGATTGTTACCGTAACGAGTCCGGCCGCATAGAGCCTGTCGGCAAATAAATCCGCCAGCAAACCCGCCAATGCCACGCCTAAAATGATGGATAGAAATGTTGTCATTTGGGTTAGGCCGGTTGCTGGCGCGAGATCTGCCTCACGGACCAGTTCCGGTAGACCGCCGTATTTCGCTGGTCCAAAAAAAGCACTCTGCGTTCCCAATGTGAAAATAACCAGCGCCAACAGCCATAAATACAAAGGTGGCTCATTTGAATTTGACGAATCGCCTGTAACCATAACAAAAACTCCGACACCTGCGATTGCTATAAAAATTTCGGCAACCTTACACAATGTCATCAGCCGTCCCTTGCTATATCGGTCGGCAAGGTCACCCGCCAAGCCGGAGAACATCAGAAATGCGATGGCGAAAAGAAATTGGATGATCGCTTGATATCCGACACCCGCAATCAAATAGCCAACGCCAAGCAGCAATACCAATTGCTTGAAAACGTTATCGTTAAATGCGCCGAAAGCCTGGGTGGCAAGAAAACACAGAAATGAACGGTGTTTAAAAGATAATGATGGCGGCGTTGAAATTTTTTCGTGATGTTTGTCCATCTCAAACCTTAGCCCTAAGAAAACAGTTGAATATTATAATTTGATCGACACTTAAAGTGTTTAGCCCCAAACGGCAAAGCAAAATGGTAAGCTTTTAAAGCTTATGGTAGGGTATTCCACCTATGAATCATATCATCGTCATAGCAGCTGGCGGCGCGATAGGTGCGGTGTTGCGCTTTTTTGTTTCCAGTGGTGTTTACCAATGGCTGGGTAGAGGGTTCCCCTACGGCACTTTAGCCGTCAATGTGATCGGCTCTTTTCTTATCGGCTTGTTAACGGAAGCACTGGTTCTCCAACGCATCGCTATTACATTGGAATACCGAGCGGCAATTCTGGTGGGTTTGTTTGGATCGTTTACCACGTTTTCCACGTTTTCGCTGGAAACTCTTCATCTAATTGAGCAAGGAAATCCTCTAAAGGCCGGTATAAATATCGCTGCCAGTGTTGCGGCATGTTTGTTCGCCGTTTGGTTAGGATTGTTATCGGGGAGAACGCTGTTTCTATATTCCGGTGGTGTGGTTCGATTGTTCGGTTGGGTTTTCCCCTATGCCATTGTCGTAGTGAATGTTGTCGGCGCCATGCTTATCGGCTTTTTGGTGCAAACCCTGGCAAGCCGGGCGTCTTTGAATATAGAGTACAAGGCGGGTATCGTGGTCATTTTGGTCGGCATGTTTATTACTCTATCTACATTGTATCTGATCCTTTATTTAATTGAGGAAGGCCATTCTTTCAAGGATGATTTATTGATGCTTTTGAGTGTTTTCGTTGGCAATACAATCGTATGTTTGATCGGTGTATGGTTGGGATTTCAGGTCGGAAAACAATTGTAACTTATTAGTTCACCCTGAAATCCACCATTTCCGCGTAAAAAAATGAACAACAAACTTTATGCTTGACCCTCGATTATTCCGCAATGACCTGGATCAGGTCACATTACAGCTTAAGAGGCGTGGCTTTGATCTAGATGTGGGGGCATTTACCCGTTTGGAGCAGGAACGTAAACGCATACAAGTTCAAACCCAGGGGCTTCAGAATGAGCGGAACACGCGTTCAAAAGCGATTGGCCAAGCCAAGGCAAAAGGGGAGGATATTCAACCTTTGCTTAAAGAAGTGCAAAATCTGGGGGACGATCTGAAGCAGGCTGAAGCTAAATTGTCAGAAATTCAGTCACAAATGGAAGAACTATTGCTCGGAATCCCCAACATTCTGGATGAAGACGTTCCCGTCGGGTTTAGCGAGGCGGATAATTCCGAAGTGTACCGGTGGGGAAAAATTCCGGAATTTTCTTTTTCTCCCAAAGATCATGTCGATCTGGGTACAGCTTTAGGACTGATGGATTTTGAAGCGGGGGCAAAATTAGCGGGTTCTCGTTTTGTGACGCTCAAAGGGCCACTGGCGCGCCTGCAGCGGGCATTGATTCAATTTATGCTCGATCTGCATACTTCGGAACACGGTTACGAAGAAATGTATGTACCCTACTTGGCCAACACCGCCAGTCTGCGAGGGACCGGACAATTGCCCAAGTTTGAAGAAGACTTGTTCGCCGTCAATAATGATCCGCTTTTTTATCTGATTCCCACGGCGGAAGTGCCGATTACCAACCTGGCGCGCGATGAAATTGTCGAGGCCGACAAATTACCTTTAAAATTTGTTTGTCATACACCCTGTTTTCGTAGCGAGGCGGGATCGTACGGAAAAGATGTTCGCGGTATGATCCGGCAACATCAATTTGAAAAAGTCGAATTGGTTCAAATGGTGAAGCCTGATGAATCGAGTACGGCGCTTGAGTCATTGACATCGAACGCCGAAGAAATTTTAAAACGCTTGGGGTTACCCTATAGAAAGGTGCTGCTTTGCAGCGGAGATACGGGATTTTCTTCCGCCAAAACCTTTGACCTGGAAGTGTGGCTCCCCGGTCAAAATAACTATCGGGAAATCTCTTCGTGCAGTAATTTCAGGGCTTTTCAAGCTCGCCGTCTCAAAGCCCGTTGGCGTAATCCGGAAACTGGCAAGCCGGAATTGTTGAATACACTTAACGGTTCAGGCGTGGCGGCGGGACGGGCCTTAATCGCGATACTGGAAAACTATCAAGATGAAACGGGTAGGATTCAAATTCCGGAAGTTTTAAGGCCGTATATGGGCGGGAAAGACGTAATTGACACCTGAATTCGTGATTTCAATGCGGATAACGGGTAACCCTTGGTTATCACTCTGTAAGCTGGGACCGATGATGGGAGTTTAATAGGCAATTTGGTATCATAGCATGACACCGTCCGCGTTTGTTCACTACATTCACACAGATTTTGGTAGCATCTGAAAGGCGACAAGATGATGGAGGTAAAGAACTTAGTTTGCAAGGGTGTATGGCGGCTTTCGGCCATGACCTAAAGTGGACCCATGAGTCCACTTTAGTAAAAACCTAAAAAAATCGAATCAAAAATCTAAGCGATAGGCTTGCGGTAATTCGTTAATGCCTTGTGCGGTAGCTTGCTGATTATTTATTTTGTTTATAAAAAATAACACCGACGCGATTGATATGATCAATCAAGTTGTCATTTTTGATATCTCCTAAAAGAGAGATATCAAAACTGTAAGGCAAGTTGAGATCATCCAGCGCAGTCATTATGCCTGTTAATAAATGAAGCCCCCCTTCTCCATTGGTTTTCAAGGTCAGATCAATATCCGAACCAGGTCGGTAATTCCCTTTGGCTCGTGAGCCGTACAAAATCGCTTGCTCGATAGTAGGAAAACCTGAAAATACCATCTGAATTTTCTGAATGACTTCGGCTTTTAATCCGTATAGATCAGCCATCGTTGTCTAATTTCTCTAGCAATGTTTCTTTTAATGCACTCAATGCCGGATAATAGAGATGGATAATGTCTTCTATAATTTGCTCCGCGATTGCTTCATTATAAGTATGCACCGTTAAGGCACGGCTTTTAATCATATCCATCCAAACCTGACCATCCGCCACCAGACCCCGATTAAATGCAATACGAAAGGCATCGCGGCTACCTTGTATATCAATCGCTCCACCTTGATATTGGTAGAAGTCCTTAATCACATTCCAGGCAAGCTCATAGTTATATTCAAATACCTGAATCGCCCCCTGAATTTCAAGCGCGGAAAATTCACGTTCTTCCAGCAATGCCATGGCGCTATCGAGCTGTTTCATCGAACGTTGGAAATTATCGAAGCGCTGAATCCAGCGAATATCTTCGGTCATGGTGTTGTTCTCCTCCTTCGACTTCGCTCAGGAATTTGGGCTCAATGTTTGATTGTAAAATCAATTCATACTACTCGGTTCCTGAGCGAAGCCGAAGGAAACATCTTTTGTAGCAAGCCTTTTTTGAAGATTTCTAGTTGGGTGATTTGATTGGCAACAGTATTTAGTGATCAGTTTCCGCACGACGTTTGGCAAGGCTACTAAACAGCTCTGAGGGTTTAAGAAATAAAGAAAATAAAGGTTCAAGTTTTTGCTTTAATATTATCCGCGATATCATTAATCGTGTTCGCCCACGTGATATCGATTTCAATTGCTCTTTGGCTTCGCGTGACAATCTCCCCCTATATGTAAGGCCAATGAATATTGAATAGACCTGAAATACTCATTGTGGATTTCACTAAACCACCAACTCGCCTGTTAATACTCTTATGTAAAGCTTTACATAAGAGTATTAACAGGACATTCATCGTGATTTCCTGAATGGCCGCTTCGGAGTATTTCTGGCCATTCGGTTATTGACCCTCGATTACTTGACTGGGTTAGGTCGATTTGAAACGTTCGCAATGCATCGGATACACTGCTGTCACTATGATGAAAACTATTTCAAGTCAACATGACATTTGCTTGGTATCGCATAAAATCTACAACCACGTCAAAATATACATCATCAAATAAGTTCAACGTAGCTTGGAGTGGGTGACGTACGCCGAAGGCTGCTACATACCTTTGCACGTTAAATTCTTTAGTTCCGACACTTTGCAGCCTTTCGGGGGCTACCGAACTCGGGGTGAAACGCAGTGAACAAGTATCACCTCCGCCAAGCCATGATATCGAATATCCTAAAAAACCCCACCATCAGTCCTATCTTACAAAGGGACAGCCAGGGTTGCCCGTTACCAAGGCTTGTTTTAAAGTGGGGAGTCGCTATTTAAGGGAATAGCCGCGCTGGTAAGTGAGATAAATCGTTAAAAATGATCGCGGTGGAAACGTGGAGCGCTGGGCAGTGCGGAGTCTACAGAAGCTGAGTAGTGAGTAGAGGGAAACTTTCAAAGGGAATCGGACAGCCTCCTAGCCCACATTCCTCATAACTTTCGTAGTGAAGTCACGGGTTCAGGTGATAAATAAGGGTGGTATTACTACCTTCAAAAAAAGCCCGGAAAATTCCGGGCTTTTTTATTAAGCAATGTGAACCGCTTGCTGCTAGTCGTCGCCGCTCATCGCGCCAAGAATATGCAGAAGGCTCAAAAACAGGTTGTATATGGTGACGTAAAGCGTAATGGTCGCCAGGATGTAATTGGTTTCGCCGCCATGGATGATTTCGCTGGTTTGGTAAAGGATCATTCCCGACATCAACAGAATGAACATGGCCGAAACCGCCAATGACATACCCGGCATGCTGGGTACGAACATGGCAACGATCCCCGCTAGAAAGGCGACCAAAATACCGACCATTAGAAATCCACCGAGAAAGCTGAAATCCTTCCGTGAGGTCAAAGCGTAACCCGATAGTCCCAAGAAAATCATGCCAGTACCGCCCAAAGCAGTCATCACGAGCTGGGACCCATTGCTAAACGCGGTCAGGTACATATTGATAATCGGACCCAGTGTCAGCCCCATAAAACCGGTTAAAGCGAAAATGAAGACCAAGCCTAAACCACTATCACTGAATTTTGATGTCAAAAACAGTAAGCCGAAGTAGCCGACCATGGTTATAATCATACCGAACGGCGGTAGGTTCATAACCATCGCCATGCCTGCCGTCGCGGCGCTGAAAAGGAGTGTCATCGAAATCAGCGCATAGGTATTTCGTAAAACCTTGTTGGTTTCCATGACCCGTGCTTCTGATTGATGCATTACCTGATTTAGTCTCATTGTTACCTCTCAGTAGTTAAAAAAATCGATCCAATCAAAATTTTGACAACGGCATACTACCGTAGTTGCACTGGAAATGTAACTGTAGTATTTACCAGCGTAAGATATTCAACAATAATAGTTGATAATTTGGCAATAGTTTAGCTCGTAACATAGTTTAGCTCGTTGCGCTCGTCATTATGGACAAACTTAACAACCACCGTCTAAAAGACGGAGGGTTAGTGTTACGGACTGAAAGTCTGGATACGGGTTAAAGACCCGTTCATAGGCCGTGCTCGTGCTCGTGCTCGTGAACGGAGTTAATCTCATTTTAGAGCATGAAAAATAGATGTTTACGAAGCCTCGATAGATTTTTGGTCATTGCACTCAATATGGATGATGTTCTTTGCTTTTAGGCAAGAGGTGAGATTGCAGATTGCAGGGTTTCAACGCCTCGCAAGTGATGCTAAAACTCGTTAACGTGTACGTTCACGAGCACGAGCACGAAAAATCAAGAGCTAAAGCTAATCGCCTGAAAGGCGATGGTTTCAACCTTAAAGGAGACTAATGAAAATCTTTGCTTACGGGAGTTTAATCAATATCCAATCGTTGAAGACGACGGTTCCCGGTGTAGGCAATATTTTTCCAGCAAAGGTGTTTGGTTTTAGCCGGTCCTTCTGCCTGCCTTCAAGCTATCGTTTTGATTCACAAACCAACGAGCCGGTGTGTGTATTGAACGTAAAACATAGCTCTTCCCAAGCCTCTTTAAATGGGATTTGCTTTGAAATGGATACCAATAATTTCGAAGCCCTTAAAGAGCGGGAAAAATTTTACAGCTTGCAAGAGGTCGATGTACACCATTATGATGATGAGATAGGAAGCTTTTCCGGATATCTTTTTATCGCGGAATACTACGCACCGTATAGCTTTTTATCCGCTTCGCCGGAGCAGGCGCATTATCTGCGGCTTTGCATTCGTGGCTGCGAAGTCTATGGGCTCGATTTTATTGAACAATTCAAAAAAACCACCGATTTTTGGGGAATTGAAGAAAATACCGATGTCGAAGAAATTTGGAAAGGTATTAGTACCTCAAATCACAACTAACTGATAAAATGCGATGGTCTAAATTGTCGATAGCGGCGTTACAAACACTTGGCATAGCCCATTATGCCCGCGCGTTCGTGCCTTGCTCTCAACAAATGACCCTCGCCTCATTTTCTCGCTTATTTATAATTTGAGGTACCGCAAATGAAACAAGCACAATTCACCATCGGACAGATTGTCCACCACAGGCTGTTTGACTATCGAGGTGTAATAGTCGATGTGGATTTCCAGTTTCAAGGCAGCGATGAATGGTATGACACCGTCGCCCTCAGCCGTCCCCCGAAAGATCAGCCTTGGTACCACATATTGGTGGATAACGGCGGCTATGAAAGTTATGTAGCCGAGCGCAATCTGGAACCTTCACAGCTGTTGGATCCGGTAAATCATCCTTTTGTCTCGAGTTTTTTTCAGGAACTCAAAGACGGAGTGTATGTACCGTCCATGCGAAAAAACTGAATGATGGACTACGAAAACCTGTTCTCAACCATTGCCGAACTGGTAATGCGCCATTCACCCAGCGGTGCTGAAGCTGAAATCGATCGGTTATTGGCGACAAAATTTAAGGCTTTAGATCGAATTCACGAGCAAGATCAGGCTGGAAATATCTTTGTTTTTGTTGAGGGAATGGATACTTCGCGTTCGATCGCCATTACCGCGCATAAAGACGAAATTGGCGGTATTGTCAAAAAGGTGCGGGACGATGGAAAAATTGAGATCGGAAAACTGGGGGGGTCTTTCCCTTGGGTGTATGGCGAAGGAGTTGTCGACTTGCTTGGCGATAAAGCATTAGTCAGCGGAATTTTGAGTTTCGGGTCCCGGCATGTTTCTCACCAATCGCCTCAAAAAGTCCAACAGGACGAAAAACCGCTTCTATGGCAAAACGCTTGGGTGGAAACGAAACGGACCAAGTCTGAATTACTGGCGTCCGGTATACGTCCAGGCACTCGGATGGTTGTTGGAAAGCACCGAAAGACCCCGTTTCGCATGGATAACTATATTGCCAGCTATACCTTGGATAATAAAGCCTCCCTTGCCATTCTTCTGGAATTGGCGAAGAACTTGGAAAAACCACGGGTAAATGTTTATCTGGTGGCTTCCGCGAAAGAAGAAGTCGGTGGAATAGGCGCTCTGCATTTTACCCAACGACACGATATAGAATCCCTCATTGCCCTCGAAATCTGCCCCATTGCCTCTGAATATCCAGTCGAATCGGACCTTAACCCGGTGCTATTGTCTCAGGACGGTTATGGCCTTTACGACGAAGAATTAAATCTGGCAATCGTTGATGCTGCTCAACGGTGCGCGATCGATCTGCAATTTGCGGCGCTGAGTGGATTCGGCAGCGATGGGTCGTTGTCGATGAAATCCGGCCATGTTCCCAGGGCGGCGTGCCTCAGTTTTCCCACCGAAAATACCCACGGGTTTGAAATAGCCCATCTTGGAGCCATTCAAAGTTGCGCGAAGGTGTTGCTGGAATTTTGTCAGACCGAACGCTAGGAGACTGTTCGAGAATAGAAAGCCTACTGCGGACAAGCCCAATTGGCCATATTTTTCAATGAATTTTGCGGATTGTCTAATCACCTATATATTAGCTATATTTTCCGTAAAATAAATCCGTCCCTTTTTCCTCATTCGTTAGCTCCCGGTTTTGTTCATACGCATTTTTGGCCCGGGATTCAAAAGAGTGCGTTCTGATTCACGTTCCCGCTTACGGAGTGCTTCAACGATTCGTTTGAGGTCATTTCCGTATTCCGCGGCATGTTCTTTACGATGCCGACGAACTTCAGCAACTATTGGATCTTCAATCATTCGAGGTTCCTCCGAGTTCTTCAGGTGAACATAATTGGGGACAAACAAACCGGTAAGACTCCACTACATTGGCGATTAGCGATTTCGTTTCGGCATTATTTATGTGTTTGAAATTCCATGTAAGAAGAAAGTCGATCCCTTGGGCAGCAGCTATGCCTATGTGCAGTGCATCTTCTTCACTGCCTTTTGGTACCGCGCTTTGCGCCAAAAGCATTTCAGCCAACTCTAATGCGCTATCGGATACTGAAAGACTTGGAATACCTTCAATCCACGCTATTCGACGTTCGATAGCCAATGCATCACCTCGACTAATTTCTTCTTCGATCAATGCCGAAACTCGCAGCTCAAACCGCTGTCGGTGATTTTTCCACCAATCGTGAGAGATCGCTTGCCGAGCTGCTATTACGACATCACGGCTTGGTCGGGACGTCAGATAGCTGATAACGGATGATTCTATGTAGACCGTGGGTTTCACCGTGCTAAATTGTTTGATGACTACCTTTGTTCGAAAGTTCGCTCGGGGCGTAAAGTTTGAAGTAAACGCCATAGCCCAACGCTGAGTTTGGCAGTCAATTATGGACCCAGTGTTTCACTTTTAGTCGTATGAGCTTGAAAGCTTATGTCAGTGTTCACCGAACATCTTTATAGAGGAGTTTATCATGAAATCAATCGATTAAACCCATTTCGATAATTCACATCAAGTCAGCTCTAACCCTGAAATTTCGAGGCCTAAGTGAATCCCCAATCAATCCACGCGCCCGCGAAGTGGCTACACTAACCCGGACACACAACCTGAAGTAAAATAAACGGAAAAAGGGAGTGTCCAAAATGAGTCAAGAAAAACCAAAAGTATATCCATCAGAATTTAGAGAATTATCGGTCAAATTAGCGATTGATTCGGATCAACCAATTGCACAAACAGCAAGAGATTTGGGTGTCAATCCGAATACATTGCATGGTTGGATCAGTAAATACACTAAAACCAATCCGTCTCAGCCCACTGTGACTCGAACGGATGAGCATCTTTACGATGAATTAAAACAATTAAAAAAAGACAACGCACGTTTAAAGGAGGAACGTGACATCTTAAAAAAGGCCGCAGCGTACTTTGCTCAAGAAAGTCGGTGAAGTACGCTTGGATCAAAGATCATCAAAATGAGTTCACAGTGGTCTCTATGTGCCAGTTTTTGAACGTTTCCCGTAGTTGTTTTTACGACGGGTTAAAACGCCCTAAAACGGAACGAGAAAAAGAAAACGAGGAATTGATTGATCACCTCAAAACACTCTTTCTCGAAGGGCGTGAAACCTATGGGACACTCCGTCTTAAAAGAAAATTGGAGGACCTTGGGTATACCGTAAGCCGGCGCCGGGTTGGGCGTTTGATGAAGCGTGCTGGGTTAATCTGTAACTCGTCAGTCACGAGTTCTATCCGATTTGACGTAACTATTCAGGCCCTGAATTCATTTTTTCGATGTGTCACCTCGACCAACGGAAGAAAGTCTTATCACCCATTGATAGCTCTGCGCTTTAAGATTGCCCACTGGTGTTCATAAAAGATGAGTAGTGTAGAAAATAGAAATCGATAATTACGACTAGACATTTGCTAAAAAAACACGGATCCTTCTTTTCTTTGTAGAAGTACAGATGGAAGGAGGAGACCCCGTGCAACAGTATATTTCTCAGAGTTTAGAAAGCTTTCAAAGCGTTTTTTCCAGATCGAGTACTTGGTTGTTGTTCTGCGCCATTGTGATTGGATTTATGGGGGCAGGAGAAATGATCGGCGTGACGTCGTTGTGTCGTTTCTGGCTATTAGATGAACTTGGTTATTACCGCTTGCTCCGTTTTTTTAGATCCAAAGCGTATGTCTATGGGGCGTTGCTCGATGCTTGGCAAGATTTTGTGAATCGCCAAGGAAAATCCGTTGAAGTAGCTGGACGAGCGATACTTCTGGGTGACCATACCGCGGTGATCAAAGATGGACGCAAGATGCCCGGCGTGGTATCGATGCACGAGTCATCGGAGACGCAAACGAAACCCGGCTATTTTCGGGCCCAATGTTGGGGCAGCATTGGCATCTTGATCGGGTCGTTATCCGCTTGTTTTTGTTGTCCTTTGCAGCTTCAAATTCATCAGGGATGGGCTCATTTAGGGTTGAACGACGAGCGCGATAATCCATGTCGGATCAAGCTCACCGACCGCTTGGTGGCCATGGCGATTCATTTTGCGGTGACGAATCACTGTCTGTGTTATTTGGTGTTGGATGCCTTTTTTTCAACCGGGGGCGTATTTCGAGCTTGCCACTATTATTCAATCCAGCATCAGGCGCGGTGGGTTGAGGTGCTGGTCAAAGCCAAGAATAGCTATGTGGGTTATTTCCCCGCGCCACCGAAACCCGCCTCTCGACCCGGACCTCAGCCGCTCTATGGCGAGAAAGTGTGTTTAAGAGAATGCTTCGACCACCTTCATTTGTTTGAGACGGTGACCTGTCAAGTCTACGGTAAAACCGAATCCATCCGGGTTATGACGCTTACACTGTTATGGCGGCCCATCGCTGATCAGGTGTTATTTATTCTCGCCGTCACCTCAAAAGGCCCAATGGTTCTAATGAGTTCCGATTTAACGCTGTCAGCCATTGATGCCGTTGAACTGTATTGTGCTAGAACCCGCATTGAAATCATGTTCGCGATGTTAAAGCATGTGATCGGCGCCTTTAAATTTCGTTTTTGGACTAAAAAATTGCCAAAACATTCTAGACGCCCCTTTTCCAATCGTCTTCTCAAAGCCCCACAGCCCCAGGATATTCATACCGTTCAAGCGTGCTGGCGAGCCTATGAAATCTTCGTGCTCTGTGCCTCCATTGCCTTGGGGTTAATGCAATTGATTGCGCTCCAGTATCAAGATACGATTTGGCCTGAGCACTCGCTTTATCTTCGCACTCAATCGCGTGATTTGCCATCGGAGAAAACCGTCAAGCAAATTTTAGCGCCATTGTTCCTCAAACAATTCTTTCGACTTGAGGAAAATGGCATGATTCAACAGATCCGTGCCCGCTTGATGGCTGTTTCCGATGAAATAGATGACGATTAAACTGAATGAGGCGTTCTATGCTCTAATTCTCTGCGATCTTCAAAATTTTTCATCAAACATACTACGATGGAGAGGGTAGTTTTGCCCCGCTTTTCTCGCTGTTAACTCACGACTGCCGAGATCTGTAAAACTAAGCGCAAATTCAAAGTCACAACTGATTCGAAGCACGATAAACCGATCGCGCCAAATTTGTTAGAAAGACAGTTTAATGTTGAGAACCCTGATCAATACTTCGTGGGTGACATCACCTATATAGAGACTCAGGAGGGGTGGTTATATTTAGCGGTGGTGATTGATTTATATTCCCGACAAGTCGTGGGTTGGTCAATGGACAAAAGGATGAAAGCAAAGCTCGTGAACGATGCGTTACTGATGGCAATCTGGAGCCGTAAACCAGCAAAAGGACTCATCTGGCATACGGGTCGTGGCAGTCAATATGCGTCTGACAGTCACCGTAAAATCTTGAAACAACACGGTGTCATACAAAGCATGAGTGGCAAAGGAAATTGTTGGGATAATGCGGTCTCTGAAAGCTTTTTCCATACGCTGAAAACTGAACTGGTTCATCATTGCAACTTTAAAACGCGGGAGGACGCTAAACAGCATATATTCGAATATATTGAGGTATTCTACAATCGAATACGACTTCATTCCGCCAATCATTATTGTTCACCGGTAGACTACGAAAATTCTCAAGAAATGGCGTAACTTTGTGTCCGGAAAAGTGTTGACACATCAAGAGGATATGGAGACGCTTTCGGCTCAAGACGGCAGTGGAAATATCGCGAAACACTTTCAGATTGGCGGGTCTGGACGCCATTTGCAGTATTCGAATCCGGTGTTCGGGATTTTGGCTGCTATAACGTCCTTTCTTGAGCAGTTTCTCGATGCGTGACCGTAGCGGTTTGATATGATCTTTTAATAAACCGGGCCGGACTTCGCTGAGCAATTGATCCGATACCAGCAATGCATAGAGCTCTGAAGCGTTCAGCCACAGGCCCGGCAACTCGAAACGAATATCGTTTCCATCACCGTCGGCGAAGTAATATCCATTCCTGTCTCGATCGTACACCAGCGGTGCATTCAAATTGTCGCGTAATATCTTGATGGTTCTATTAGCCGTCGCCCTTGAGCATTCGAGCTCCTGCTCAATCTCCGATAGCGGTATCGGAATGCGCCGTTGAATAAGCAGGTTTCGTAGAAAAAAGATTCGATCGAAGCGATCCACTAGTACCTTACACTTTAAATAACCACGCCTATTCGACGGTCTAAATCGTCGATAACCACGTTGCGACAGCTTGAAAGAGGATGGCTATTCCTGCGCTGTCACGTCTTTGTTCTCGGCAACTTATCCTCGCCGCCTAAACGCAATTATTTAGGGTGCGGGGTACGGAATCACCACTGAATGATTGCTAAGGCCGTATTTAGAATTGCCGATTGAAAAACCCCTAACGCGTCTTAATAGAAGCCATTAAATCAGGAAAAAACCCAACATGATACCGATGGCAACTTTGACAATCGTCGCCCGCTAATTTTTCGGTGTGGCACTCGGCGCAAGCTGCTTTTTTCAAACGTAAAAAATTACTGGAATACTGACTTGGATCATGGCTTTTGTAGCTTTCCTTATGCGCCATGGCGGGGTTTTCATTCCATGAATGGCAGGTAATACACCCCTTGCTCTCGATTAAACTGAAATGGGGTTGGTGGGAAAAGGTTGTGAACGAATGTTTCGCGGGATCGGGGTGTTTTGCATGCCAGTTGATTGTGCCCGCATCATCGTCTTTATTGTCGATGCTATGACATTTTGCGCAATATCCAGACGCTTTGGGATTGGACAGCAATTTAAAAATATCGGCTTCAGGTGTAGTGAGTGCTTTTGCACTCGTTGATGTGACGGTCATCCAGGTTTGCACGAATTCATCGGCATGGCCTTTCGGCCAGTAAAACAAACTAAAATCGGAACGGGTGCAATACAAAAAAGTTACGATATAAATGAGAAATTGCTGGACTCAAGCTAACTTGATACGTAATATGCAAGGTCATGGCCTGGCCGTTAAAAATACAAGGGCGCTTTGTAACAGAGGCGGAAGTCGATGAGGTTCGGATGTTACTCCACCATCATCCGTCATGGAATCGAACGCGTTTATCCCGTGAATTGTGTGGGCGTTGGCATTGGCGGCGCCCTGACGGTCAGATTAAAGACATGGCCTGCCGCGAACTGCTTCGAAAGCTCGAATCTCGCACCTTAATAAAACTTCCACCATGCCAGTGTTTCGGCCCTCGACGGCTTCCAGAAATTGATTCTATAGCGGTTGATCGGAGCCCGGTATCCTGCCTGTTATGCGATATCCAGCCTGTGGAAATCGTCAATGTGAGGCACTGTGCCGGATACGAGAAAGCCTTCAACTATCTCCTGAAGGAATATCATTATCTCAGCTATGGACGCCCGGTTGGGCAGAATATGAAATACCTGATCTTAGGGCAAAACGGGCGTTTTCTGGGTTGCCTGCTGTTTGGAGCCGCCGCCTGGAAGACGGAGGCTCGTGATCGATGGATCGGTTGGTCGGCGGAGGTACGGGAGCGAAATCTAGGTTTAATTTGCAACAACACGCGATTTTTGATTTTGGACTGGATTAAGGTGCCTCATCTCGCCAGTCATGCGCTCGGCGCCTGTTTGCGCCGTTTGTCTCGGGACTGGAAACACCGCTATGGCACGGATATCGCTCTGGTAGAAACATTCGTCGATACCACGCGCTACGCCGGCACCTGCTATAAGGCGTCAAACTGGCTCAAGATGGGTCAGACCAAAGGACGAAGCCGCCAAGATCGTGACAGAACAGTCAAGGTTTCGGTTAAAGACGTTTTTGTTTATCCCTTACGTCGCGACTTCCGCACGTTGCTACTCACCTAAGACGAGACCGGTTCGGAGTAGGTCACAACCTCGAAAGGATCAGGTTATGACCGTAGAGAGTGTAATAACATCCGTTTTTGATACGGAGGATTTTGCGCGGTACGAGCAAAATGTATATGCAAAACATCAGGAAATGGCTTAGCGTGAAATGATCGCCCAGCTTAACGAGCTCCTGTCCAATGGCCCCTTCCTCATGCTATTGAAACAATGGAGCGCTCGATGTGCTTGTCGTTTCCTCGAATATCGCGAAATAACGGTTCGACTGAAATCTGGCAAACAATGGAAAGTTCTCTCTCCGGTTTTCCTCCGATCAAAGCCAAAGGGTAAACGCGGCAGAGCCCCGACACGACAGCAAGGGGCATTACGACATCTTGGCCTTGAGATCCTTGGGATCATCAAACAGATCAGTCCCGCCCTCATTGAGATGTGTGTCTCCATGGCGGTTCTGTGTCCTTCTTTCGAAGTCGCTGCCAATGCGTTACGTGGATTAGGAATCACCATGAATGAGCATCTTCTGCAAAATATCACCCAGCGATTTGCCAAAATAGCCAAATGCGTCAGGATCGAATGTCATGATGACGAGGTCTGGCAGAAACCTGGCCTCAAAATATTGATCTGCGTGGATGGCGGACGTATCCGCGAACGACGCAAAAAACGGGGCAAGCGCAAAAGCGGCCAAAAAAGACAGGGTTATACCACCGAGTGGTTTGAACCCCGATTGCTGACCATCAATCAATTTGACGATACGGGCAAAAAAATCAAATCCGTCAGTCCCATCCTCGATGGATCATGCGGCAGCTTGGATGATTTTTTTGAATTGCTCAAGCAGTATCTTTTATCGATCAACCTTGAACACGCATCTGAGATCGTTTTTTGCGCGGATGGCGGACAGGGTATTTGGCCTAGAACTGAGAAGCTCATGAGTGAACTGGAACTCAGCCAGGCGAAACAGATTCTCGACTATACCCATGCAAAACAGAATATAGGCATGGTGAAAAAATTGATCGCCGATACTCTGAAACTGTCAGACAAGCAAAGCAGAAAGCTCTCCAAACAGGTTCGGGAACTACTCTGGCATGGCGATATTAATGGCATTGAAGATCTGGTCAGGGACAAATTAGCCGGGAAAAGAAAAGCCCCAAAAGCGGCGTTGAAGAAATTGAATGACTATTTTGGGGATCACGCCAGATTTCAGTATCAAACATTTCGCGATAATGGCCTACCCACTGGCAGCGGTACTGTCGAAAGTGCCATTCGCCGAGTGATCAATCTACGCATCAAAGGAACCAGGTTGTTTTGGAAACGGGAACATGCAGAGAATATAATCTTTCTGCGTTCATTAGTCCTGACAGGAAAGCTGAAAAATGCTTGTCGAACAGGACTAGGCCTGGTCAGAAATATGTTTGATAACAACACAATAGAAAATTTGCCGCTGGTAGCTTAATCGGTGTACTTTATTGTATTGCACCCTTTCCGATGTTGACACACCGAGAGCGGCCGCTTCCGCCAATTCATCGTAAAAATAGGGTAAAAAATGGGAAGGCTTGAGGTCGATATGGGCAATACTGATACGATCGTTATGAGCATGAAATTCCGCGTCGCTGACTCGTTCCCCATTTTTAAAAGTACCATTTGCACTACCAAAGTCGTGCACATGAAACACCATCTCCTTGTTGTCGACGAGATGAATCGACGCGTGTTTGCGCGAAATAGAGGGGTAGGCCAAGACTACGTCGTTTGCATTCGCGCGTCCTATGGTAATTTCTTTAGCCATTTTATTGATTTCCACGAATCATTTAACAACAAATCGTTCCAATCCCTATTCGCAAACTATAGCAATTCGTTGTATTCGTTGCAAAGATTGGATTACCCGATTATCGGTATCGATTATTCATTGGCCCCTTGCCGCTAACCCCTGTTCCTACGCTCACCGCATACACCGGGATAGCCCGCGAGTTTTGTTAGAATCGACGGCCATAATTCTTCCCAACAGCAGCTGTGGTCTTGGTTTTCATAGAGTAGAAATTCAGCGTTCGATTGTCGATCAACGACTTTTTGTATTAAATGGGCTGGGATATTTTGGTCTTTTTTTCCAGCCAAGTGCAGTTGGATAATGTTCGGATTCAGCGGTAGCCGGGCCGCTGGGTCGAGCGACCCTGCTAGCGGTGAATAGCCATGAATGCTCGCCCAATCATTGACCGAAAGATTCGCGGCGACCGTCACCACCATGCAAGTGTGGGGAAAACGCTCCGCGAGCAGCATCACCAATGTTCCGCCGCCGCTGTACCCGATTAATACTAAGTAACTAGGTGCAATTTGCGACAATATTTCTTTAAGAACGGTAGCCATGCTAGCAACAACACGTTCGGAATATCGTTGATGTGTCCACAATAGTGGGTTGCACGGCTGCTGTTCGCTAAATCCATGGTAGCACGGGCGCCCGAGGTAGATAGCAGGACTTGGGTCGAGTTTCATAAGGTTCAGGACCAGAGTATTTCGTGGCGTTGGATCCTTAGAAACCCGCGTATTATGTATCCAAGGGGTACCATCACCGTCCAAATAGACGTGTAAAGGAAGACGATTGTCAGGATTCCCTTTTTTGAAAATTACCAGCGGAAGATCTATTACCCGAACCTGACGTTGGAAACCCATTTGTTCCGCTTCAGCGGCGAACCGCTGCTGGGGAGTGGAACACGCTGTTAATCCGCTTAGTATGACAAGCGCTAACAAAAACCAAAGGGCTAATGTTTTGAAATCGATCCCAAGTTTGGGCGGAAATTGAAGAATGATCATTAGGATTCGTCTTTGCGGTCGAATTCGTGGCAACAAACAAAATAAGTCCATACTCACAAAACAACCCAGTGAGTATATAATAATTGGTAATTGTCATGGAGAAATTTGTTGAGGGGAAATCCAATTTCCGGCCGCGAATCCATGGGTCTAACCCTCAAAATTAATTCAAATCCACCTAAATGAATACAATCGAACCGTCGGTAAACCAATTCCTAAAAGGAGAACTGGACGTTGATGAACTCACGCTCAAGCTTGAAAAAATTGCGGCTGAATCTCCCGAGGATACGAAAACGATTCTCGAGCAGATTACGCAATTGAGTCAGGCGGGAAGGATCTCCGTGTTTGACCAAAGCAAACTTGAAAATATTTTTAAACGAATAAAAGCGCTAAGAGGCGAAACGGTGCTGGTAGATGAAGAAGCTACCGTATTAGCGCCTGCTTTGAGCGAGGAGATAGTGGATACGCCCAATCTGCCGGCATCTCCATCCGAACCGCTCCAGGTCGGTTCAGTCCTCAAGGACCGATTTACCCTTATTGAGGTTCTCGGTCGCGGTGGAATGGGTGTAGTCTATAAGGCAAAGGATCAACACCGGGTTGACGGGCAAGATCGGCAGCCATTCGTGGCGTTGAAAGTATTGTCGGAAGAATTCAAGGAAAACCCGGATTCATTCATCGCGTTGCAGCGTGAGGCAAGAAAGTCCCAGCAGCTGGCCCATCCCAACGTTGTAACGGTCTATGATTTCGATGTCGACCGCAGCCATGTTTATATGGTGATGGAGTGCATGGAAGGACAGCCCCTTAATGCGGTGATGGCCCAACCGGGTTTTCTGTCTAAACCCCTCAAAGAGCGTTGGTCAATTATCAATCAATTCGGACAAGCTCTCAGTTATGCTCATAAACAAAAGATTATTCATTCGGATTTTAAACCGGGAAATATTTTTTATAACGGCCAACAAGTCGTTAAGGTTCTCGATTTTGGAATCGCTCGGGCGGTAAAAGACAGCCAACAAAATCTTGGCGATACAACCGTTTTCGATGCCGGGGATCTTAACTGGTTGACTCCCGCATACGCGAGTTGCGAGATGTTCGAAAATAAGCCCCCCGATGTTCGGGACGACATCTATGCCTTGGGTTGCGTGGCATACGAAGTTCTTGCGGGCCGGCACCCCTTTGGCAAAATTCCCGCGAATCTGGCGCGCAACAACAAAACCGTTCCAGAGCGTATCAAGGGGATAAGCCGTAAGCAATGGAAAGCGATAAGCCACACGCTTGAGTTTGAACGAGAAAGTAGAACCCCTCGGTTGAAGCATTTTTCCAAGAAATCGGCACGGCCACTTCGTACGCTTGGCCCTTAGCGTTAACCTTGACGGCATCGATTAGCGTTGGCGGCATGTATTGGTATCAAACGAATACCGCCGATTCCGAGGCAACATCGAATACCCCGCAAGTTATCGCACGAAGCCGCCCCTTAACACCCGAATAAAAGAACAAGATCGATAAGTTTCTGGAAATTGGGGAGCTTCATTTCGACATAGGCCGAATTACCGAACCCATAGGTAGTAATGCTTTATTCGCCTACCGTCAGGTACTGGAAATCGATCCCGCCAACGCGTCGGCAAAACGGGGGATGGAAAGGATTGCCGAGCATTTTGTGATTCAGGCAAAAGAAATGCTGGATCAAGGCAATACCCTTGATGCGTTTAAATTAGCCGAAGCCGGTTTAAAGGCGGTACCCAACCACGGCGGTCTGTCGGATCTATATCAAGAAACCAAGCCATAATTCTGAATCCGTGATTTTAATGCGGATAGCAGGGTGCAAGATATCGGTTTCACCGGTGATCAAAAAAATCTTGGTTTCGCTTTAATTCGCTTCACCTTGTTTTCAGAACAAACCACATAAGTGCTCGACGTTTGAGCCATTCATCGAGCGCGGGTTCGCCACACGAAAAGTCGGAGCACCGATGCCGATCCGTTAGGGGTTCGGGTGTAGATAATGCTCTCGCGTTTTTTATTTTTCCCATACAGGTTTGCGAGACATAAGATCTTTTAATCGCTTATTTTTCTTAGGTGGGATGCTATTGGCGCAAAATGTGGTTGGAAAGAGGAGCAATCGCCATTTTTGATTGTGAGTGATTTTATAAACGTCTAAATATCAATGGATTACTTGTGATAAAGGTAACTTCTCAATAACCCGTGGCAGCAGTGTAATCAATAACTTATAGCCGAAACATTGGAGCCTTGAAACAACGCGAGCACTGTAAGTTATTGATTTCTCGTTTGACACCTAAAAAATATGGCTATAACGATCATTTTGCCCAATCATAACCCATTGTTTCTAAGGGTGCCCCGGGTTATTGAGAAGTTACGTTTCTTAGGTCAGAATTGTAAAATGGTGCCGATGGCCGGACTTGAACCGGCACGACTTACGTCACCGCCCCCTCAAGACGGCGTGTCTACCAATTCCACCACATCGGCATTTACAATATTCGCCTCTTATCGCCTCTCGAAAAGAACGTCATGAATCAATCCTAATTAGGCGAGTTTTCTGTTGGATTTGATGGATCTTCCGGGATGCTTTCGTCCATGGATTCGGTTGCCGAACTCTCCTCCATACTATTTTCCGGAGTTGACGGAAAAGGCAGGTCGCTTGGGAGGTCCGAGATATTTTCCATGAGTTCGTCCTGGAATCCAGTGGGAAGGTCACTGACGGGTTGCACAATCTCCTGTGCATCCATAATGTCTTGTTTGGGATTATTACCCATATCCGCCAAATAGGCTAAAACCATACTAGTACTGAAAAATAATGCCGCAAGTATTGCCGTGGCACGCGTTAGGAACGAGGCCGCGCCGCGCGCGCCGAATACAGTACCGGAGGCGCCACTTCCAAACGCAGCTCCTGCGTCAGCGCCTTTACCTTGTTGGATAAGTATTAGGCCAACCATGGAAATTGCTATTAAAATGTGAAAGATTACTATGGCCTGGTGCATATTATTTAACCGAGTTAATGATTTCTAAAAATGATTGAGCATTTAGCGATGCTCCGCCAATCAAGCCGCCGTCTATGTCCGCCATTGAAAAAAGAGCCGTCGCATTTTCCGCCGTGACACTGCCACCGTATAAGATGCGAAGATTTTCCGCGATGCTCTTATTAAAACCGGCAATTATTTTCCGAATATAGGCGTGAACTTGTTGGGCTTGCTCCGTTGATGCGGCCCTGCCCGTGCCTATAGCCCATACCGGTTCGTAGGCAATGACCGCATTAACAAAGGATTCAACCCCCGCAATTTCCATAACAGGTGAAAGCTGTTTTTCGATGACGTTAAACGTATCGTCCTTTTCACGTTCCTCCAGCGTTTCTCCAACACACAATATGGGATGGAGGTCGTTTGTTATTGCCTGTTTGAAGCGTTCCACCACCAGAACATTCGATTCACCATATATGTGGCGTCGTTCCGAATGGCCAATAATTGCGAATCGACATCCAAACTCCTTTAGCATCAATGCCGATATTTCTCCAGTAAAGGCTCCATGATCCTGATCCGCAACGTTCTGGGAACCCCATAACAAACCAGTATCCGCCAGCTGTTCCGCAACCTGCGAGATAAAAACAAAGGGTACGCAAACAGCTGCTTCCGATGTTACGTCGCTTTTCAACCCCGCTACGATTTCGGATAGAAGCCGCCGCGTACTCGCACGCGTGCCGTTCAGTTTCCAATTTCCAACCACAAGAGGGCGACGCATTCGTTACTCCATCAAACAATATCGGCGGGAATCGATCCGCTTAATATCTATCCGCGATGAACGATCTCCCACAGCCTTTAAAAGCCGCGTAAGATTAGCTATAAATGAAAAAAAAAGCAACTTGTTGGTGTCGAGGGTATTCTCGGACAGCCTCCTAGGCTAACTGCTCACTAATTACGGCCGCCAATTGCTTAGCAATATTGTCGACCTGGACGTGGTCTTTGCCCTCAACCATGACTCGAATTAAAGGCTCCGTACCGGAAGGACGAAGCAGAATGCGTCCATTATTGTTGAGTTCCCGCTCAGCTGCTTCTTTAGCTTTCCGGATCGGTTCGAATTGCGAGAGATCGGTTTTTCGCTCGACTTTTACGTTTACCAATGCTTGCGGATATTTCCGCATGCCGCCTTTCAATTCATGTAAGGTGGATCCCGATTTGAACATCTCGGCCATGACTTGCAGAGCCGATATTATGCCATCCCCGGTGGTAGTCCGATCAGTGCATATAATATGTCCCGAATTTTCACCTCCTAATGTGGAACCGTATTTCGATAGCATTTCCATGACATGGCGGTCACCGACTTGAGCCCTTTTTAATTCCACACCGATCTTGGTCAGGCTGTGTTCCAAACCCAAATTGGTCATTAATGTTCCAATGATAGGACCGTGCAGGGATTTAGAGGTAAGACGCGATTTGGCGATGATATATAGAATTTCATCGCCATCTACAAGCTCACCCAAATGATCCACCATGACCACTCTATCACCGTCGCCATCCAAAGCGATTCCAAAATCCGCGTTATGCTCCAGAACTGATTGTTGCAAAGTCTCGGGCTTGGTGGCTCCGCAATTTTCGTTAATATTCAAGCCATCAGGCGTAACACCGACGGGGATGACTTCTGCTCCAAGTTCGCTAAAAACATAGGGAGCTATATGGTAGGTCGATCCGTTGGCGCAATCCACAACGATTTTCGACCCACTAAAGTCCATATGAGACGGAATGGTGCTTTTACAAAATTCGATGTATCGGCCCGCGGCGTCATCGATTCGTGAAGCTTTGCCAAGACTCGAAGAATCGACGGTACTCATCGGCTGATCTAGTTGTTGCTCGATTGCCAGTTCAATTGCATCGGGTAATTTAAATCCTTCCGACGAAAAGAATTTGATTCCGTTGTCATGGTGCGGATTATGGGAGGCGCTAATCACGATACCGGTTTGAGCCCGGAAAGTTCGTGTTAAATAGGCGATTCCCGGAGTGGGCATTGGGCCTAACATTTGGGTATTGACACCCGCCGCGGAAAGGCCTGCTTCCAAAGCCGATTCAAACATGTAGCCCGAAATCCGCGTGTCTTTACCGATCAAAACATTCCGATTACCTTCTCCGGCAAATACTCTTCCGACGGCCCAACCTAATTTTAGAACGAAGTCGGGTGTAATCGGAGGTTGACCGACTCTACCGCGGATGCCATCGGTACCGAAATATTTTTTCCCCATAATTCTTTCCTCTCTACAGAGCAACAAAACTCAAAGTTAATCGTGAAAGCAAAGCGGTAGGATTGGAGCGATCATGAAACAAAAAGACTTGCCTCAAAACTATTGCGCCCGAATCCTAGTGTTGCGTAGCAAAGCGGGATCCACACACGTAGCGTGTAATCCCGCTTTAATATTAAATAATAGGTGAGATTCTTAGGGATGGAATTTTTTTAGATTGTCAATGTTGGCTAGCGGGTCCTCCGATCGGAGCATCCTGAGGTTTGATTTTATCGCTGCTCTCTTTTGCATCGACGGTTTTTCCACCAGAAGATGGTGTGTCATCTTCCCAATCCTTTGGCGGCCTGACTTCTTTACCGGTCATCAGATCGTCGATTTGATTTTTATCGATAGTTTCATATTTCATCAGGGCATCAGCCATGTTATGCAAAATCGACATATTATCCCTAAGAATCGTTTCCGCGCGTTCATAGTTACGATCTATAACCGAACGAATCTCCTCATCAATAACATGGGCTGTTTCATCCGATGTTGACTTGGTCTGCGTAACGGAACGCCCAAGAAAAACTTCACCTTCTTCCTCGCTATAGGCCAGTGGCCCCAGTCTCTCGGACAACCCCCATTTAGTCACCATATTTCGCGCCAATTCCGTTGCTCTTTCAATGTCATTTGAGGCACCGGTAGTGACCTTTTCCGTGCCATATATGATTTGTTCCGCAAGACGACCGCCGTACAGGCTTGAAATTTGGCTTTCCAATTTTTGCTTGCTCGCACTGTACTGATCCCTCTCAGGAAGAAACATAGTCACACCCAAAGCACGGCCCCTAGGCATAATGCTGACTTTGTAAACGGGATCGTGTTCGGGTACGGTACGACCGACGATACAATGTCCAGACTCATGATAGGCCGTTAATTTCTTATCGTCTTCACTCATGACCATTGTACGCCGTTCGGCGCCCATGATGATCTTATCCTTAGCTTTTTCTAAGTGCTCCATGCTGACCAAGCGTTGGTTAGTCCGAGCCGCGAAAAGCGCTGCTTCGTTTACCAGATTCGCTAGATCCGCACCAGACATTCCAGGCGTTCCCCGGGCGATATACTTCGGTTCAACGTCATCAGCCATGGGCACTTTTTTCAAATGGACCTTCAGAATTTGTTCTCTGCCTCTAATATCGGGGAGGGCTACCGTGACTTGACGATCAAACCGGCCGGGACGCAACAATGCCGGGTCCAGGACATCCGGTCGGTTGGTTGCCGCAATGACAATTACCCCTTCATTTCCTTCGAATCCGTCCATTTCCACGAGTAACTGATTAAGCGTTTGTTCACGTTCATCATGCCCACCGCCGAGCCCCGCGCCGCGTTGTCGCCCTACCGCATCGATCTCGTCGATGAAAATAATACAAGGAGCGTGCTTTTTAGCTTGCTCAAACATATCCCGTACGCGGGACGCGCCGACACCCACAAACATTTCAACAAAATCCGAACCTGAGATGGTAAAGAAGGGTACTTTCGCTTCACCGGCGATAGCCCTGGCCAGCAAGGTTTTACCGGTACCGGGCGGACCGATCATGAGTGCGCCACGGGGGATTTGTCCTCCAAGTTTTTGATATTTGCTCGGATCTTGGAGAAAGTCGACCATTTCCACGACTTCTTCTTTAGCTTCCTCAACTCCCGCGACATCCGCGAATGTAACTTTTATTTTGTCTTCTTCCAGTAGGCGGGCTTTACTTTTACCAAAAGACATGGCCCCACGCCCTCCGGCTCCGCCTTGCATTTGGCGCATAAAAAATATCCATACGGCAATAAGCAGCAGCATGGGGAACCATGAGATAAAAATTTGCATCAGAACCGATTGTTGCTCGGGAGGTTTCGCGACGATGACAACACCATTAGCAAGAAGGTCATCGACTAAACCCGGGTCATCGGGACTGTAGGTGGCAAAATCCCTACCATCCATAGTCTTTCCTTTAATCGTTCGTCCGTCAATTTTTACCTGTCGGACTTGTCCGGCTTTTACTTCGGCAATAAAATCGGAATAGGGCATTGATGTAGTCGGTGTGTCTTTCGCCCCAAAATTGTTAAACACGGACATCAATACAACCGCGATTATGACCCACAAAATAATGTTCTTTATCATATCGTTCAAAACTTACGCTCCTAAGACGTAGCCGGTCTTCTTAAATGTGACGGTAATTTTACCAGGAATTTCTTCTTGAAGTTTAGAAAATACCTTTGGTGTGGTGTTACTTTGGCAGTCATCAAAGCCTCGGGCGCTGATTCCAGCGCTACTCATGCAGGAAATCAAACGATTCGGTGTCTCGTAATTGAGACCTGAAATAATGCATCCCAACGCGAAATTTGACAAGTGTACCAATATAATGTTCATTAGTTATTAGGTATGGTGATCATTTGGAATATTTAAACCCCCGAGCTAAAAGATAAACCTCTCTGCTCTTGGGACGAGACGCTTTTGGTTTCCGGAAAACAACTTTTTTAAAAGTCTGTTGAACCTGCTTGTGAAATTCGTTAAATCCATCGCCCTGAAACAGCTTAACGAGGAAAACACCACCCGGTGCCAATACATCGTTCGCCATATCCAATGCCAATTCGGCAAGATTCATCGCCCGAGCTTGGTCGGTCGACCTTATGCCACTTATATTAGGCGCCATATCAGATAATATAATATCGATCTTTTCGCCAGCCAATAGGTTATTTATCGATTCTAAGGCCCTGTTTTCTCCAAAATCGCCCTGGATAAACGTAACCCCTGGAATATCTTCCATCGGCAAACGGTCCAATGCTATCAGTTTAGCGGTGGGGCCGGCCATTTGCGCCGCATACTGAGTCCAGCCACCCGGCGCAGCCCCAAGATCGATAACATTGTCCCCGGATTTGAACAGGTGGTCGCGTTCGTTAATCTCTTTGAGTTTAAACGTGGCTCGAGAACGGAGTCCTTCCCGTCGGGCGCGCCTGACGTATTCATCCTGGAAATGTTCGGACAGCCATTGTCCACTTGATTTACTTTTAGCTTTCGTAGCGTACTCCAAGAATTTCGTATTCCTTAACACCTCCCGGCACCTGGACCGATGCGATATCCTCTTTTTCTTTACCGATCAGAGCTCGGGCTATGGGAGAAGTTATGGAGACGCGTCCCTTTTTGATATCCGCTTCGTCTTCGCCGACAATCTGGTAGACCACTATATCACCGCTTTCCAACTCTTCCAGTTCAACGGTTGTTCCAAAAACCACTTTACCGTTGGCGTTAACTTTGGTGATATCGATAATTTCGGCGTTAGACAGTTTGCCTTCGATGTCGGCTATTCGTCCTTCGGTAAAACTCTGTTGCTCACGGGCCGCGTGATACTCGGCATTTTCTTTCAAGTCTCCGTGCGCCCGCGCTTCCGCAATCGATTTTGTAATGCGCGGGCGGACTACTGTTTTAAGTTCAGTAAGTTCTTCCCTTAATTTTTTTGCCCCTTTAACAGTGATCGGTGTTTTTCTCATTTATGGTGTACTCCTAGACTTACTTTTGCGGTAACTATTCAGCTCATTCCCTGAAATCCGCTATTTCTACGTTAAAAAATGATTACTTACACGTGTAAACTCACATTTTTCGCCTTGAACTGTCGAATTTCAGAGACAATCTGAACCGTTACGATATCGTGCTCAATAGTTACCTTTTGTGCGCCGAAATTTCACCCGCGTCAGCTAATCGCTAAAAGTTTGGTGAAGCTCCTGCAAGCAATTAACATCGATGGATTTAATTTTATTGAGTGCCTGACAGGTGGCGCGAGCGCCCGCTAGCGTCGTTGTGTAGCTTACTCGATGGTGTAAGGCTTCGCGACGGATCAAGAACGAATCCGCAATAGCCTTTTTGCCTTCCGTAGTATTGATAATCAAATGTATTTGGCCATTTTTAATCGAATCGACGATATGAGGGCGTCCCTCGGTGACTTTGTTGATGACGGTGCATTCGATGCCTTGTTCCGATAACGTCTTTGAGGTTCCACGGGTTGCTATGATATTAAATCCTTTTGAAATTAGTGTCGTAGCAATCGGTATTATATGCGGCTTGTCGGCGTCACGGATACTGATTAGTATATTACCGGAAGCAATCATTTCAACACCCGCCCCGCGTTGGGCTTTTCCAAAGGCTTCCGCAAAAGTCTTGCCCACCCCCATCACTTCTCCGGTCGATTTCATTTCCGGCCCAAGAATTGGATCCACCCCCGGAAATTTAATAAACGGAAATACGGCTTCCTTAACGGAATAATAATCCGGGATTCGCTCTTCCGTTATACCTTGTTCCGATAACGTCATGCCAGCCATGCATCGGGCACCTATTTTAGCCAATGGATAGCCGGTGGCTTTGGACAAAAATGGCGCCGTTCTGGAAGCTCTTGGATTGACTTCGAGTAAGTATATTTCGTTTCCTTGAATCGCGAATTGAGCATTCATTAGCCCCACGACATTCAATGCTTTTGCAAGCGCGATGACCTGAATTCGTAACTGGGCTTGTATCTCCTCACTCAAATCATAGGGTGGGATCGAACATGCCGAATCACCCGAATGCACACCCGCCTGCTCAATGTGCTCCATAATTCCGCCGATCAAAACCTCATTTCCATCACAAATGGCATCGATATCCACCTCTACCGCGTCATCAAGAAAACGATCTAATAATACCGGAGATTCGTGGGAAACATTAACGGCGGCGTGCATATAATGTTCTAGATCGTCTTCGTTATACACGATTTCCATGGCTCGGCCTCCCAACACATAAGAAGGTCTTACCACCAGTGGGAAACCTAATTCACGGGCGTAATGGATGGCTTGTTCGGTAGAACGGGCTGTTCTGTTAGGGGGTTGTTTGAGATTGAGACGGTCAACCAGCTTTTGGAAACGTTCCCGATCTTCCGCCAGATCAATGGAGTCCGGTGTGGTGCCAATGATTGGTGCACCCGCGGCTTCCAATGCCAAGGCAAGCTTCAAAGGTGTTTGTCCGCCGTATTGGACAATCACGCCTTCAGGCTGCTCCAAATGCACAATCTCTAGTACATCCTCCAGGGTAAGCGACTCAAAATAGAGCCGGTCCGAAGTGTCGAAGTCGGTGGAAACCGTTTCCGGATTACAGTTGATCATGATGGTTTCGTAGCCGATGTCGCGCAATGCCAGTGCCGCGTGTACACAACAATAGTCAAACTCAATTCCTTGACCGATTCGGTTTGGCCCCCCACCGAGGATGACAATCTTTTTGCGATCCGATACATTGGCCTCGCACTCCACCTCGTAGGTCGAATACATATAGGCGGTGGCGGTGGCGAATTCGGCCGCGCAGGAATCGATTCGTTTGTAGACTGGCCGTATCTCCAGCGAATGCCGTTTGGATCGAACTTCAATCTCCTTGCAATGTAGCAACGAGGCCAGGCGGGAATCGGAAAATCCCTTCCTTTTCAGACGGTAGATTTCGTCGGCGGATAGCGAATCGAGGTTTCGTTGGGTCAACGATTTTTCGGTCCGCACCAGATCTTCAATCTGAGATAGAAACCAGGGATCGATTTGGCATAGATCAAAAATTTCGTCGAGCGATAAACCATAGCGAAATGCATCGGCCAAGTACCATAAGCGCTCGGCTCCCGGTTGCCTGAGTTCCATTTGCAACCGTTCAAAGGCGTCAGCACCTTTGAGGTCTAATTTTTCGACCAAGCCATCCACGTCCGTTTCGAGGCCTCGGAGTGCTTTTTGTAGCGATTCCTGAAAAGTTCTACCGATCGCCATGACCTCGCCCACCGACTGCATTTGTGTGGTGAGCCGTCCATTTGCTTGCGGAAATTTTTCGAAGGTAAAGCGAGGGATCTTGGTGACTACGTAGTCAATGGTGGGTTCGAATGAAGCGGGTGTTGCTCCTCCGGTTATTTCGTTTTGTAATTCGTCTAGGGTATAACCCACCGCAAGTTTAGCGGCTACTTTAGCGATAGGAAACCCGGTCGCCTTAGAAGCTAAGGCCGATGATCGCGATACGCGGGGATTCATTTCGATCACCACCAAACGCCCGGTCTCCGGATGAATCGCCACCTGGACATTTGATCCACCGGTATCGACGCCAATTTCCCGAAGTACGGCGATGGATACGTTTCTTAAAATTTGGTATTCCTTATCGGTTAACGTTTGCGCGGGCGCCACCGTGATTGAGTCCCCGGTGTGAACCCCCATGGGGTCGAAATTTTCGATCGAACAGACAATAATGCAATTATCCTTGGAGTCGCGCACGACTTCCATCTCGAATTCTTTCCAGCCGAGTACAGATTCTTCGATCAATAATTCGCTGGTGGGAGACCAATCCAATCCACGCTCGCAGATTTCCAGGAGTTCTTCCCGATTGTAGGCGATACCGCCGCCACTGCCACCTAAGGTGAACGATGGTCGGATAATAGCGGGATAACCGATTAGCTCAATAGCTTCCTGGGCTTGTTCAAGGTTATGGGCTATTTTCGATCGTGGCACCTCCAAGCCAATTTTCACTATGGCTTCCCGGAATAGGCTGCGGTCTTCCGCCTTGTCGATGGCCTCCCGGCTGGCCCCGATTAGCTCGACATCAAATTTATCTAATATGCCTTCACGAACCAAGTCTAAAGCACAATTCAACGCCGTTTGCCCACCCATGGTCGGTAATAATGCATCCGGTCTTTCCTTTTCGATGATACGCGCGACGGTTTGCCAATCGACCGGCTCGATATAAACCGCATCGGCGGTATCGGGATCGGTCATAATAGTTGCCGGATTGGAGTTGACCAAAACAACGCGAAATCCCTCTTCTCGCAATGCTTTGCAGGCCTGGGTTCCGGAATAATCAAATTCACAGGCTTGGCCGATCACAATAGGCCCGGCTCCCAATAATAAAATCGATCGAATATCTGTTCGTTTGGGCATTTAAAAAATCAGGAGTCGTAAATCTGGGTGGCTGCCTGATCCATTTTCTCAATGAATCGGTCGAAAAGCCCTCCAATGTCGTGTGGGCCCGGGCTTGCCTCGGGGTGTCCTTGAAACCCCATCGCTGGGGAATCGGTGAGTTCGATCCCTTGCAAGGTGCCGTCAAAAAGAGATCGATGGGTTACTTTTACGTTCGCGGGTAAACTGGATTCGTCCACCGCAAAACCATGGTTTTGACTGGTGATCAATACAGCGCCGGAATCGATATCCTTTACGGGATGGTTGGCGCCATGGTGACCGAATTTCATCTTTAGGGTTTTGGCGCCCGAAGCTAGCGCCAATAACTGATGTCCCAGGCAAATACCAAAAACAGGAATATTAGTTTCGAGAATAGATTTAATGGCGTTGATTGCGTAGTCACACGGCTCCGGATCGCCGGGACCATTAGAAAGAAATACGCCATCAGGAGCTAAGCCGAGGACTTCTTTCGCCGAAGTGCGCGCGGGAACCACGGTAATTCGGCAACCGCGCTCGGCCAGCATGCGCAAAATATTACGTTTTACGCCGAAGTCATAAGCAATAATATGTTTGTCATTATCGGTTTTCTCTACCGATCCTTTCGTTAGTGTCCACGTCCCTTGGGTCCAGGTGTAAGAAGCGTTGACAGTAACTTCTTTGGCCAGATCCATGCCTTTAAGGCCTGGAAACTCAAGCGCTTTTTGTTTCGCCTGGTGTGGATTCAAATCATAACCGGCCATAATGCACCCTCGTTGGGCGCCTCGATCACGAAGTATCCGCGTGAGTTGCCGGGTATCGATTTCGGCGATAGCTACAATTTTATGCGCAACCAGATATTCACTTAACGATTGTTGCGCGCGCCAATTGCTTAAGCGCAAAGGGACATCGCGGACAACTAGACCGCTGGCGAAAATCTTCGATGATTCATTATCCTCATCGTTGACCCCTACATTGCCGATATGCGGGTAGGTGAGGGTAATGATTTGCCGGGCATAGGAGGGATCGCTGAGAATTTCCTGGTAACCGGTATAAGAGGTGTTAAACACCACTTCTCCCGTAGTCCAGCCATCGACGCCGATGGATACCCCTCGAAAGGTGGTTCCGTCCTCCAGCACTAAAATCGCGGGTTTGGTCACTATCTTCCTCATATGAAAAAATGGGGGGAATTACGACCTGAATCTGTGACTTCAATACGGATAACAGGGGGCTAGATGTTGGTTTCACAGGGGATCAAAAAAATCTTAGCTTCACCCATAGGTTAAGTGGGTATTTTTTTGACCGCTGTGGAATCAAGAGCTTGTGCCCTGTTCCGTAGTGGAGTCACTTATACAGGTATTAAATAATTCTGACCCGACAACGAAATTTTGATGCGTGGATTTTACGGGATAGTGCTTGTTGATGTCCATCCCGGTGGATTATCCACTGGTAAAACCGCATAGTTAAGAAGCTATATTCCGGCGAAGTTTCGCTTACATAAGTGACCGCTTTTAGGCCAATTTCGGCGAGACGAGAACTTCAGTAATAAACAATGTCCAAAAATCAATATTGGCTTATCAAGCAGGGGATTGCCGACATCGCCCCCGGCTTTATTGAACATAGCGAACCACCCCGCTCTTAAACTCTCGACTCAATAGGATTCACAATGATTTTATCGGCTTTTTGCCGAACGCGGTTTAGATCGTAATTCATATGCAAACGTATCCAGCTATCAGCCGTACCCCAGCCATCTTTTCCAGTCGAATAGCTATTCCAGGAGAGATACCTGAATGCTCATTGACCAGTTTATTCAACATGTAACGCGAATACCTAAGGCCTTGGCAGCTTTGGTCATGGACAGCACAAGTGGCTCCAGGCAGTTCATCCGAACATATTGGTCGGGATGTGGCGGGTTTTTCATCGGCATGTGTTTTACCCCTTATTAGCGATAATCGACCATTTTCCTAAAGGAGAACCTAAAACTCCGCGTTTAACGGTGTTCTAGGGAACGGTATAACATCACGAATATTGCCCATACCGGTTACGAATAGGACCAATCGTTCGAAACCTAAACCAAAACCTGAGTGCGGTACGGTTCCGAATTCTCGAGTTTCCAGGTACCACCAAATACTCGATTCGGGGATGCCAAACTGTTTAATTTTCTCAGCCAATATATCGTAGCGTTCTTCTCTTTGCGATCCACCGATTATCTCGCCAATTCCTGGAAATAAAATATCCATTGCGGCGACGGTTTTCCCATCGTCGTTGCTACGCATGTAAAACGCTTTAATTTCCGCCGGGTACCCAGTAATTGCAACGGGCTTTTTGAAGTGTTTTTCTACTAAAAAACGTTCATGTTCGGACTGTAAGTCAATGCCCCATTCTATTGGGAATTGAAACTTTTTCTTTTTGTGGGGCTTGGAATTCAGAAGAATCTCGATTGCTTCGGAATAGTCGATTCTTTCAAAATCATTTTCCACTACAAATTGTAATCTTTGCAGAAGATTCAATTCATGACGTTCCTCTTTCCTCTTGTTTTTCTCCTCGTACAACTCGCGTTTCATAAGAAACTCCAGATCGTCGGGGTATTGCTCTAACACATAATTCAGCAGGTACTTCAAAAAATCCTCGGCTAAATCGATGTTGTCTTCAATCTCGTTAAAAGCAACTTCCGGTTCGATCATCCAGAACTCCGCCAAATGTCGGCTGGTATTGGAATTCTCCGCGCGAAAGGTGGGACCGAAAGTATAAACTTTACCCAGTGCAAGTGCCGCCAACTCAGCTTCAAGTTGACCGCTTACGGTGAGGTGGGTTTCCTTGCCAAAGAAGTCTTGCTGAAAATCCACATTACCGCTTTCCAGGGGAGGATTTTTGAGATCAAGCGTAGTTACGCGAAACATTTCACCAGCGCCTTCACAATCCGATCCCGTGATAATGGGTGAATGGATACAGTAAAAGCCGTTGTCATTAAAATATTGATGAACCGCAAATGCTAACGAGTGCCGTATTCTAGATATGGCGCTGAAGGTATTGGTTCTGAAGCGCAAATGGGCCTTCTCGCGCAAAAATTCCAACGAATGTCTTTTCGGTTGGAGTGGATATTGTTCGGCGCTGCAATCCCCCAGAATTTCTAAATACTCGACTTTGATTTCCACCGTCTGTCCCTGGCCCTTGGAGTTGACGAGTTCACCGGTTATAGAGAGCGCTGTCCCCGTGTGAATTCTTTTCAAGAGCGATTCATCGGTATTTTCAAAATCCACGACTGCCTGGATTCCATGGATAGTCGAACCATCGTTCAGCGAAATAAACTGGTTATTGCGGAAGGTCCTAACCCAACCTTTTACACTTACTTTGTTACCGATTTGGGGTTTTAAGAGAATTGTTTTAACTGGGGTGGTTTTCATGCTGATAATTGGGTTTTTATTTCACGAGAACATTCTTTCATTAAACCAATAAGCGCCAATACAAGCAATGATGGCGGGAAGTGGGATTGTCACGCATTGACCTAAAGTTAAGGTTAATTAGGTATTGTGTTCCCGAAATTTTAAGATGATAACCTACCTTGAACGCGAAAACCCTTCCAAAAACAGCCATCGCTTTTACGCCCTGCAAGTCACTCAAACGATATTCGGATCATGGGCTTTGATCCGCATATGGGGAAGGATCGGACAACCTCCGAGGGAGGCACAAAGCTGGAATCTCGGTCCGATGCTTTCCGTCTGATCGATGCCGTCCAGATCGGTGAAGCCATCTGGGCGGTTCATGCATTCCAGAAGAAATCCAAGATGGGTATTAAGACCCCAAAGCAGGATGTCGATTTGATCAAATCACGCATAAAACAATTGAAGGAGCGGTTGCTATGACGGAAAAGCTTGAACTGGTACGAGGCAGCGGTAACGTTTTCCGTGATATAGGCACCCAGAATGCCGATTTGAAACAGGCCAAAGCGTTATTAGCCGCTGAAATCATTGGTGTCCTAGATGATGAGAATTTATCCGTACGGGCCGCTGGAAAACGCACGGGTATAGCCTATGCGGATTTTTCCCGCATCCGCAATGCCGATTTGGACCGTTTCACCATCGATCGGTTGATGATTATTGTATCCAGGTTGGGAAGGAAGGTTGAGGTGCGGGTGTGTGATCAAAAATTGGAGCCGGTCTAAGATCGGGAAAACACCCCATTTGTTACACTTGACTAGGAGGCTGTCCGAGAATAGGAGCCGTAGCAAGGGAAAGCGGTTTTGAGGCCATTTTATCGATTAAATGTGAAATAAAGGGGACGCTACCCTTTAACGCGTAAAATACGCAAGAATGTTAATATCTGTTTAGAGTTAAATATTAATAAAAAAGGTAGCGTCCCCTTTGATTCCCCTCCCGATAGACTGACCAAACGAAGGGGCCGCTTCTAAGAGCAGTCATTAATTTTTACCGATGAATGTCGTTCTCCACGTGTACAAAGCATGAATTTTCTACGGAACGTGCGGATAAATTGGCCGATTAAAGTCCAATCAATCCGACAACCCAAGTACATCCTGCATGTCGTACAAACCGGTCTGCTTTTGCATAATCCAGGATGTCGCCCGCATGGCCCCGTTGGCAAACGTCATACGGCTTGAGGCTTTATGTGAAATTTCAACCCGTTCGCCTTCATGGGCGAACATCACGGTGTGCTCACCGACGATATCACCGGCGCGTATAGTCGAGAAACCAATGGTGTTGCGCTTTCGTTCGCCGGTTTGTCCTTCTCTTCCAAAAACGGCGGATTCCTTTAAATCCCGCCCGAGAACCCCGGCAACTACTTCACCCATGCGCAGAGCGGTCCCTGATGGAGCATCGACTTTATGGCGATGATGGGCTTCGATAATTTCAATGTCCGATTCATCCCCCATCACACGCGCGGTTAGTTCCAGCAATTTTAAGACAATATTGACCCCTACGCTCATGTTAGGAGCTAGGACAATAGCCACTGCCCTGGCCGCATCGGCAATCTGTTTCTTCTGCCCTTCATCAAACCCGGTGGTGCCAATAACGATGCGCTTTCCATTCCTACGACAAATATCAAGATGCGCCAAACACGGTTTCGGGTGAGTAAAGTCAATGAGGACATCGAAGGAATCAATCACAGCTTCCAGATTGTCACCGATTGTGATTTCCAGAGGACCTATCCCGGCGATTTCGCCAGCATCTCTTCCAACAGCTGGATTATCGGATTTTTCCATGGCAGCGGTGAGCTCTATACCACTAGCTAATTGCTGAGCTTGCGTGAGACTTTGGCCCATGCGGCCAGCCGCCCCAACAATCGCTATTCTGATCATTGCTACCCCGTTAGATCATCAAAAAAATTCTTAACCCCATCGACCCAAGAATGTGCCTGGGGACTATGCTGGCTCCCACCGCCTGAAAGGGATATATCCAATTTTTCGATGAGGTCTTTTTGCTCCTTCGTCAAACGAACCGGTGTTTCTATCTTGATCCGGCAAAGTAAATCACCAACCGGGCCACCTCTAACGGGTCTAACGCCCTTGCCACGCAGACGAAACAACTTTCCGGTTTGAGTTTCAGGCGGAATCTTTAGTTTGACTTTGCCACCGAGGGTAGGCACGCCAAGTTCGCCACCTATACACGCTGAGGGAAAACTAATAGGCACCTCGCAATACAGATTAGCGCCATCTCGTGTGAATATTGAATGATCCTTAACGCTCACTTGGACGTAAAGGTCGCCAGCCGGTATTCCATGTTCTCCCGCTTCCCCTTCGCCCGCTAAACGAATCCGGTCATCGGTATCCACTCCGGGTGGGATTTTGACGGAGAGGGTTTTATGTTCCTGAACGCGCCCTTGACCGTGACAAGCCCGACACGGATCTTTGATTGCTTTGCCTTTTCCCTGACAGGTCGGGCAAGTTTGCTGGATTGAAAAAAATCCCTGCTGCATCCGCACATTGCCTTGTCCATGACAGGTCGAACAGGTTACCGGAGAACTCCCTTTTTTTGCTCCGGATCCCCGGCAATCGGTGCAGGTTACCAGAGAAGGAATACGAATCTTAACCTCGGTTCCCACAACCGCCTCTTCTAGATTCAATTCGAGGTTGTATCGCAGATCGGCGCCCCTGTGCCCCCCACCGCCGCGTTGCCGGCCCCCGCCAAAGATATCACCAAAGACATCGCCAAAAATATCCCCGAACGAATCGGTGCCGAACCCGCCACCCGCACCGCCACCCATGGACGGGTCCACACCCGCATGTCCAAATTGATCATATGCGGATCGTTTTTTCGGGTCGGCCAGTATTTCGTAAGCCGCCTTTACATTTTTAAATTTATCTTCGGCGCTTGGATTATTCTCGTTTCGATCCGGATGATGTTTCATCGCCAACCGTCGATAGGCCTTTTTTATTTCGCCATCGCTTGCATTGCGCGAAACACCGAGCGTGTCATAAAAATCTTCTTTTGTCATAATATACACCGCCGCCGACTCGAAAGTCGGCGGCGTCTTATATCCAGAATTTTTTCAACAGGAAATTGATAGAGGAAAGCTTTATTTTTTCTCGTCTTTGACTTCTTCAAATTCAGCATCGACTACATCCTCGCTGTTGCCGCCAGACTCGCCGGATGTTTCGTTTTTGCCCGCTGGCGAGGTTTCCGCTTGTCCGGACTCACCCTCAGCTTTCTGAGCATAAACCCGTTCGGCCAATTTGCCGGACAATTCCATCAATGCTTTCGTTTTTGTATCGATTGCCTCTTTATCGTCGGTTTTCAGTGCTTCTTTGAGATCGTTGATTGCCGTATCAATATTACCTTTTTCATCGGCATCGACCTGATCACTTAGATCTTCCAACGATTTTTCCGTAGCATGAATCATGGATTCGGCCTGATTACGAACGTTTATCAATTCATGTAACTCACGGTCTTCATCCGCATGGGCTTCAGCATCTTTGATCATACGTTCGACTTCGTCATCGGCTAGACCGCTGGATGCTTTAATGATGATCGATTGTTCCTTACCGGTAGCTTTATCCTTTGCCGAAACATTTAGAATACCATTGGCGTCGATGTCAAAAGTGACTTCGACTTGAGGTGTACCCCGCCGCGCGGGTGGAATATCTGCCAAATCGAAACGACCTAATGATTTATTACCTGAAGCCATTTCCCGCTCGCCCTGTAAGACGTGGACGGTCACCGCGGTTTGGTTATCTTCGGCGGTTGAAAAGACCTGGTTCGCCTTGGTCGGAATAGTGGTGTTTTTCTCTATAACTTTGGTCATAACGCCCCCCAGGGTTTCGATACCCAAGGACAGCGGCGTAACATCGAGCAACAACACGTCTTTAACGTCACCACCTAGTACTCCTGCCTGAATTGCCGCGCCAACCGCAACGGCTTCATCCGGGTTGACGTCTTTACGCGGTTCTTTTTCGAAAAACTCCTGGACCATATCCTGAACCTTCGGCATGCGGGTTTGCCCACCGACAAGAATGATGTCATCGATTTCGGAAACGGATAATCCGGCATCTTTCATCGCGATTTCACAGGGACCTTTAGTCCGCTCGATCAAATCCTCGACCAAAGCTTCAAGCTTTGCCCGGGTCAATTTAACATTGAGGTGTTTCGGGCCCGATGCATCGGCTGTCACATAGGGCAAATTGATATCGGTTTGCTGGCTGGATGAAAGTTCAATCTTGGCTTTTTCCGCCACTTCTTTAAGCCTTTGCAGAGCCAAAGGATCATTGTGGAGGTCAATCCCACTTTCCTTCTTGAATTCATCGGAAAGAAAATCGATGATCCGTAAATCGAAATCTTCACCACCCAGAAAGGTATCGCCGTTGGTCGCCAAGACCTCAAATTGATGTTCCCCTTCGACTTCAGCGATCTCGATGACCGAAACATCGAAAGTACCACCACCTAAGTCATAAACAACGATTTTAGCGTCACCCTCCTTTTTATCCATCCCGAAGGCCAGGGCCGCCGCGGTGGGTTCATTGATTATCCGTTTGACTTCAAGGCCCGCGATTCGCCCTGCATCCTTGGTGGCCTGACGTTGGGAATCGTTAAAATAAGCGGGAACGGTAATAACTGCTTCTTTGACCTCACAGCCGAGATACGCTTCGGCGTCTTTCTTCAGCTTCATCAAAATACGGGACGCCACTTCCGGCGAAGCCATTTTTTTACCGTGAACTTCAACCCACGCATCACCGTTACTGGCTTCGACGATCTTGTAGGGTACCATTTTGATATCTTTCTGGACGACGCTATCTTTAAATCGACGCCCAATGAGACGCTTTATGGCAAATAGCGTGTTTTCGGGATTGGTTACCGCTTGCCGTTTGGCGGATTGCCCAACCAGGACTTCATCGTCATTGGAAAAAGCAATAACGGATGGAGTGGTGCGGGCTCCTTCACTGTTTTCGATAACCCGGGCGTCACCACCCTCAAGCACCGACACACAGGAATTGGTCGTACCTAAATCGATTCCAATAATTTTTGACATTGAATTCTCCAAAAAATAACTGATATAAGCCGAAATTGATATTTTTCAAATATGGGGTTCAGCTGTTTTTTTTCAAGCCTGCTCGTCGATTTTTGTGGGTGCAACGTCGGGCTGGGCGACTACTACCATCGCGGGCCGAACCAGGCGATCATTCAGCAGGTAGCCTTTTTGGAAAACGGTAACAACCATATTAGGTTCGGCGTCGGCTGTAGGTTGCATTGACATAGCCTGATGTTTTTCAGGATCAAAAACCTTTCCGACAGGATCAAGAGCAATACAATTGAAATTCTCTAGAACCGATGAAAACTGTTTTAGTGTCAGAACGCTGCCTTCCCGTAGTTTAACCAATTCCGGCGAATCACCGATCGCAGCTTGTATTCCAAGTTCCAGGCTATCGATTACTGGCAACAATGCCTTGATGACATTTTCCAAGCCAAATTTATGAGCATTTTGTAAATCCCTCTCGGTACGCCGGCGAAGATTTTCCATTTCCGCCTGGATTCGGACGAATTTGTCCCAATTTTCTTCAGCCTTTGCATTGGCGAGATCCAGTTGGCGTGACAATTCTTCCAAAGTTTGTGGCGCGACTTCCGATTGCTCCATGGCTTCCGACCCTTCCGGGGTAATTTCGGAAAAAGTTTCATCCAGATCATTGGTCCGGTCTTGAATTTCTTCTTGATGATCTTCTATTGGCTGATCCTCTTCAGGTTCAAGACTTTTTTGGTCGCCACTCATTATCCACTCCAAAATCTTAAGAAAAACTATAACTGTTTAATTTATCCCTGAAATCCGCCATTTTTACGTTAAAAAATGATCATTTACACGTGTAAACTCACATTTTTTGCCTTGAACTGACGAATTTCAGGGGCAATCTAAACAGTTACGAAAAACTTATCTATTCAGCTCACGGCTTATGTTTGCGATTACTGCGTCACAAAAACTCTCCACACTTTTTTGTGTCGCGGTTTCGCTGAAAAATAGCGGGGAACTGAATTGTTACACGTTAACAAACTGACACGGAACCCACTAAATGGGGTCTATTTTTGGTGATTCAAGGCGGCGCCCAATAATTTTGCCGTCACATCGACAATGGGAATAACGTGTTCGTATTTCATACGTGTAGGACCAATAACACCCAACACCCCAATAATGTTGTTATCGACGGAATAAGGTGAAGTGACCACGCTGCAGCTGCCCAGTGGTTCGTACCCGGATTCTTCCCCGATGAAAATTTGTACCCCCTCAGCACCCAAGCATTGATCCAGAAGATGGATGATCGTTCGCTTTTGATTAAAGGCATCAAAAAGCTGTCGTAGCCGGTCAACATCGGATAGATCCGAAAACTCCATTAAATTGGTTTCGCCCCTTAACACGAAATCCTCGTGGATCTCTTCGTTTTGAAACGTTAAATGGGCCATTTCGATGGCATCGGCCATTTCTCGATGAACACGTTCCTCGGCAACCTTTAGATCCTTTAATACCGCTTTGCGTACAGCCACAAGATCCTTGCCTTCAAACATAGCGTTAAGATAGTTAGCGGCCTGTTGCAGTTCCGAGGCGCTGAACTGTTTTGACGGATGAATAATCTTATTTTGGACTTCTTGTTCATTGGTGACCAATATCACCAGAACCCGACTATTTGAAAGCGCTAAAAATTCAATGTGCCGAAACGACGAAGCTTCCCTTTTCGGTAGCATCACGACCCCCGCCATTTTGGTGATATCGGAAAGCAATTTTGACGCCGCTTCCACAATACTATCCGGATCATGGGTATCGAGATCTCTTCTTATCTGGGTAACTTCTTGAGTATTTAGGGGCTTTACTTCAAGCAAAAAATCGATGAAAAGCCGATAACCGCTAACGGTGGGGACCCGTCCCGCTGAGGTATGGGGGGAAGTAACCAATCCCAATTCTTCCAAGTCGGCAATCACATTCCGAATTGTGGCCGGGCTTAAATTCAGATCGCTGTCGCGGGAAAGGGAACGCGAACCAACCGGTTGGCCATCACTGATATAACGTTCTATCAACGTTTTTAAGAGTAGCTGCGCGCGATCGTTGAGTTCCGGATGGGTTGCCAATTTCGTCTCGAAGGAAAAGAAGGGGTTGGCACTCTCTTAATTGGAGTGCTAATCAAAGAAGTTAGCAATCGTTTGCTCTTGTGTCAAGGATCGTTTTTGTGTATCTGGGAAAACTTATTGTCTCCTGTCTTAATTTTTTGAAAAATTGGTCTGGACAATCGGGAGCACTATAATTTACTCTTTTTATACACCTTGAACTACGAAATCGACAATAAACTGACCAGTGAATACACAAGCCGTCGCCGAATTCTCGGTATGCCCGAATAAGGATTATCGAACCCTTTCAACGCAAGATTTAACACGCGATATCGTAAACTATTACGATACCTGCTATTGGGATTACCGCTTTGCTTGGGCCAATGGTAAGAATCTCGCCCTTCACTATGGGTATTGGGACAGTGAAACCAAAAGCCATCACCAGTCTTTGTTTAATATGAACAAAGTGCTCGCCGAACAGATTCAAATTAACGCATCGGATTATATTCTGGATGCCGGCTGCGGACTTGGCGGGAGCGCAATCTGGTTAGCGGAAACTTACGGCGCCAAGGTCCTGGGTATCACACTGAGTGAACAACAGGTTCAGCATGCCACACGGTCCGCAAAGCAGCGCGGTGTTTCCGATATAGTAACATTTAAAGCCGCCGATTTCTGTCAAACACCCTTCGAAAATGAATCTTTTGATGTTGTATGGGGTTTGGAAAGCGCTTGCTATGCCCTGAATAAAGAGGATTTCGTCAATGAGGCTCATCGCGTTTTGAGGAAGGGGGGACGCCTTGTGGTTGCGGATGGGTTTGCAAAAAGGACTCACTTCACGCCTAAAGAATGGGATATGGTTGTCACCTGTTTGAATGGTTGGTCCGTACCCAATCTCGTTACCCCGGATGCATTTCAGTCGTATGTCGAGAAATCAGGATTTCAAAACATTGAGTACCGTGATATCTCGGAGAACACATTTCGTTCGGCGAAGCGTATGTATCTCATCGCTCTGATAAATTATCCGCTTCAAAAACTTTTCCGCTGGCTACACATTCGCAGTGAAGTGCAACACGCAAATTTCTTAACGGGGCTATATCAATATTATATTATCCGTGGAGGGATGTCCGGTTACGGTATAATCAGTGGGGTAAAAAATACCTGAATCCGTGACTTCAGGGCGGATAGCAGGGTGTAAGATATTGGTTTCAAGGGGGGTCAATAAATCTTATCTTCACCCACATATTTGCAAAACCGCGACAGTTAGTTTTTTCGGCGAATAAGGCTAAATTGAACAACTACCGGCTCAAACTGGTAGTTTCAGTTTGCCGACTGAAAGTTGAACGCTCCGACGACTAGGAGGCTGTCCGAGAATAGGAGCCATAGCGAGGGAAAGTGGTTTTGAGGCCATTTTTTCGATTAAATGAGGCAAATACTTGCTGTATTTAACGACAAATCCGCCTGGAGCGGGTTTGGACCGCTGAAAGCGGCCCAAAGGTGTGAAATATAGGGATGTATTTCATCAATTTAATCGAAAAAATGGGCCAAAATCCGCTTTTCCTTTTGATACAATCTCTTTTAGCTCAAGCCTTTCTTCGTTTATTAGATTAACGTGGCAGATTTTTTCGGACATGTTTAGAGCTTGGGTTTCAATCGCTTAAATTTAAAACCTAATATTTTACTTTAATTAATCGTCAATTCAACTTTGACAGACTACTAGCTAACGTAATGTAATTCCTCGATATCGATGCAATATGCTGTGCCAATATCGCCACCGGATCTGCAGCACCTGACAATCTGGGGATCGCTCGGCGAATCGCCCGGCGTAAGAACTCATTCCTGGCCAAAGTTGTAAGCAGTGTGGCCAAACACAGGGATCGAACGGAGTAATAAAATGACGAGACTTCGCGAATCGAAGCAGATAGCGGTCACGGGCGGTGCCGGCTTTCTCGGGTCGCATCTTTGCGACAGACTGATCGCCGAGGGTGCGGACGTTGTCTGCATAGACAATTTTTACACCGGGAAAAAGCAGAACATAACCCATTTATTCGACGAACCCCGCTTCGAGTTGATCCGCCACGACGTCACTTTTCCAATCTATATCGAGGTCGACGAAATTTACAATCTCGCCTGCGCCGCTTCCCCGGTTCATTATCAAAACGACCCGGTGCAGACAACCAAGTCCAGCGTGCATGGCGCGATCAACATGCTGGGTCTTGCGAAACGCGTCAAAGCCCGCATCCTGCAAGCCTCCACGAGCGAAGTGTATGGTGATCCGGAGGTTCATCCCCAGCGCGAAGACTATTGGGGACGAGTCAATCCTATCGGATCCCGTGCCTGTTATGACGAGGGCAAGCGCTGCGCGGAAACGCTGTTTTTCGATTACCGGCGACAGTTTGATCTCCCCATCAAGGTTGCGAGAATCTTCAATACCTACGGACCTCGTATGCACCCCAATGACGGCCGCGTGGTTTCGAATTTTATCCGGCAGGCTTTGCTGGGCGAACCGCTAACCTTGTACGGCGACGGCACCCAAACACGATCCTTCTGCTACGTATCCGATATGATAACTGGGCTGTTTCGCCTGATGCAGTCCCCCGACGATATCACGGGCCCAATCAATCTGGAAAATCCCGAAGAATTCTCGATCGCCGAACTCGCGGAGAAAGTTATCGGCATGACCGGATCCCGATCGAAGATCGAAAAACTGCCTCTGCCCGAGGACGATCCCCGGGTCAGGCGGCCCGACATCAGCCTGGCCATCAAGACACTGGATTGGAAACCGGAAATCCCGCTCGAAGAAGGCCTGCGACGGACAATTGACTATTTCGAGACGCAGTACCTCGCCGAATCCTGATGCAGCACCGATTGCAAACACCTGGTGCTGGCAGTTAATTGATGCTGTCCGGTCCGGGCATTCAGAATAAAGCTCACCTGGCAAGGTTTCGCTTGCTCCTCGCGTGTCAATTCAACCCCGCTGGCCGACCCGCGCAAAGAATACCGGGTTGATCTTGAGATTCCGCCGTACCAGGAGATAAGTCCAAATCTGCGATAACAGGATCGACCCGACGGAACCGATCGCCGCGCCGAGCACACCCCAGGTTGGAATAAGAAGAAGATTCAGTAGTATATTGAAAATAGCGGCGCTGAAATTGATAGCGACGATGTGATCCTGATTGCCGCTGACCGCAAGGTATGAACTGATGGGTCCGGTCGTCGCCTGCGTGAGATAGCCAAGTGTGAGTACAATCAAGGCAGGATACCCGACAACAAAGTCTGGACCGAATGTCGCAAGGATTTCCTTTCCGAAAAAAATAAGGCCAAGAACGACGGCGAAGGTTGGCCAGAAGGTCCAGATCGCAATCGAACGAGTGAAGGACTGTTGGCTGTCGCGATCTCCCTCTACCAGCAAGGCGGAAAATTTCGGTGCGGCGAACGGGCCATCATGGCATTGAAAATCATCAGAGTCAGCCCATCTGTCCTCACGCTCGCGTGATAGACGGAGGTTGCCTCCGGTCCCATCATGGTGCCCAGCATAATGATGTCCGCGTTCCACAGAATCAGAAAAAGACCGTCGGACAGAAATAGTGGTATTGCGACTCTTAGCCAGAACTTCGTTGTGTAGGTCGGCTTGGAGGCTCGTACGTCGTCAGGAATCACTCGGCGAAACCTCGCGGCATGTGCCAAAGCTATCAGCCCGCAGATCACGAGGGCTATGGTCAGTACCATTACAGCATTCGGCTGGCCTACGACAAGGGTGAACACCCAGACAGCCAGAAGAACCAGTCCCGGCAGCGCCACTGACTGAGGTACATAGGCCATACCGACCCAGCCAAAGCCACGTGATACACCTGAAATCAGGCTGATCAGCGTTAGAAACGGAACGCACAAAAATGCCAACTGTGCAGGTATCACATAATATTCCGGCATCCACGAGCCCGCAACGCCCAGGATCACCCAACCGGCTCCGGCCACTGCGATGCTGATCAGCAACACGATACTGGTGCTACGCAGAATCAGGCCGTGCAAATGGCTCAGGTTCTCCTCACTAAGGTACTGTGGAACGAAGCGCACCGCAAGCCTGAGACAGACCGATTCCCACAGCCACCGCGATTGGCTGAGCCAGGCTCCAGGCAAATATGTAGACACCGAACTCATGCACTCCAAGCCAGCGAGCCAGGAATACCTGACTGCCGTAACTGAGTCCCGCGGCGCATACCTGCAAGATCATGGTCAGACCGGCCCGATGCAACACCGATCGAACTGCGCTGCTGGCACCTGCTTTATCTAATATTCTGCTGAGTATCATGACCTCTCGCGCGATTACGGGCGCCAGCTATAGACTTTAAGAAAAAGATCTTGGCGTGCTGAGCAAAATAGCGACAGGGTAGCTCGATTAGACATTAGAGTAACAAGTGTTTAGTCTGACATGGGTTAATCTCTAGTCAATAAGGAGCTGCCCCATGTTAATTTTTAAACTTAATCTCTCCAAGGCCCACCAGAATGATTTGCTCGAAGAATTGAAGCGAGCCCATCAGAAAGGTGATTTGCCGTGGGTGAAACGGATCTTAGCAGTTCTGGCCTTCGCTGAGGGGCAGGTTATTCAAGCAGTGGCCAAAATGCTTCGAGTTACAGCCGAAGCGGTTCGACAATGGATCAAGCGTTTGTTGGTCGGCGGTGTTGTCGGACTGAGATCGAAGAAGTCACCGGGAAGGCCTTCGAAAATGACCAAAGAACAACGGAGTGAATTAGCGGCTGTCATAGATCATAGGTGTTAACTTAACAAATATTATATAGAATAAACAACAGGTTAATGGGTTTGACGAAAGCATTTCAGCCGAGTGAGTCACGCAAGTCCCTCTGTGAGCGCTGGAACACCGGAATTCCTTATGCCGGTACTGGCGCGATAGTCAGGTGGAAAACAGTAGACAAAGGACACGCATATCTTTATTCTCATCATATTTTGATTTGTTGTTTTTAGGATTGAGTATAAATATGCCCATTGATATTGATGTATCCATTTTGAATCGTTGTTTTGCAGAAACAAAATCCTAGCCTCGGCGAAGGCCTGCGGATTTATCCAGCGATTGCGCAAGCTCGATCCCTTCGAGTTCTTTATCGCACTCACCTTCGGTGCGCTTAAATCAGATACACTCACCCTGAATAGTTTGGCGGATGAAATCCCGAGTGATCTTTCACGAACGGGCATTTACCGTCGATTTACCCAGCAAGCCAGTGCCTTTATGAAAGCAATGGTGGCTGATTTTATGGCGATTTTAAAGACCGAAGGTCGAACCCTTGAGGTCGCGGCACTGAAGTATTTTACGGCGGTCAATATCATCGATTCAACCTCCTGGAAACTGTCCGGAGGGCTCGCGGCCGTATTTCCGGGCTATCACCATGCCGGATGCAAAGTACAGCTCATGTTCGATTATTTGACCGGTACGGTTAACCTGGTCGATTTAAAGAAACAAACTGCCACCGACCAAAACTATGCCCGGGTCTTAGCGGAACAACTGCAAACCGGTGCGCTGTATTTATTCGATATGGGCTACACCGTGGCTGACGCACTCGCCGCCATCGATGCAGCAGATGCCTTCTTTTTATCCCGCTTCAACAGCTTCGGTTTAAACCTGTATCGTCAAGGGCCTAACGGTTTTGAGAAAATCAATTTGTTCGACGAAATCCAGTACTTAACACATCAACAAACGGGCCTCGATTGGGCCGTGTGGGTCGGCAATAAAACGCACAAAACACAGGCTCGCCTATTACTCACCCGAATGCCCGAAGAAATCGCTAACCGACGTCGACAAAGCGCCAAACAAGCCGCGCACAAGCGCGGCAAGGTTCCCAGCCAACAAACGTTGTGCCTGTGTGACTGGGGTCTATGGATCACCAATATCCCCGAATCCTATCACGGCATGGATATGCCTCAATTGCTCGCCCTATATCCGTTGCGCTGGTCCGTTGAGCTTTTTTTTAAGCAGATGAAATCAACCTTGAAACTTCAGCACACCACAGTACAAAGTAATGCTCATCGACTCACCTGCGAGGTCCTTGGAACCTGTATTGTTGCCCTGTTTATCACCTTCTGCTATTCCTGTGCCCGCGCCCAGGCTTGGCGCCAGATGCAATGCGAAATCAGTTTCGATAAAACCGCAAAACACTTTCGCCGACATGTTGCACCACTCGTTGACATCCTCTACCACCATACTCTCGACCGGTTAGCTGTCTATATGATTGACTATCTGAACGGCATCTTGGTCCGTTGCATTAAAACACGCCAACCCAGCCGATCTAACTCCCTGGATGAATTCATTCAACCAAGCCGCTATCGGGATTATTGATTCTTCTCCGTTCCGATCAATTCTACGCCCCGGAGTATTGGCTTAGAGGCCTTTGAGGCTTAAGTTAACACCTATGGTTCTCGGACAACCTCCTAGTAGTCCATCAAGGTTATGTGGGTATTTTCTTTACCGCTGTTCAATCAATGACTTGTACCCTGTACCGTATGAAGTCACTGATTCAGGTAATATTAGAAACTTCGACGCCAGCAAGCGCTTGAAGTCAGCCGACTTTTTTAGCCAAAAAATATAAATGACGTCCTAATGGACGGCCTGTATAGGCAATATCCAAACTATCCTCTACGTCAAAACTGTAAACAATTGACATTCCGTTGGCCTCAAATAGGGATTTCGCATCACTTAGCGATTGAATATACAAGCCGAATTGCATAGATTCCGGCAAATGGTAACCCACCACCAAAAATCCACCATCGGCCATCAAGGCACGAATATTAGTTAACACCCAATCTATCTCATCTTCTTTAAAGTAATAAAGGCAATCCAAAGCGACCATAACGTCAAATTGAGTTCCCAGATCGATTGGATGCTGAGTCTTGAGATCAATTTGTTGAAAAACACAATCGGGCGCTCTTCGAGACGCTTTCACTAAAGCTTCTAAGGATATATCTATCCCACGAACGTCGGCTGTGGGAAATTGTTTTTTCAGATGCTCGGTAAAATACCCCAAGCCGCAACCGATATCCATTATCGACAATTTTCGGTTTGTGCCGCGCTGTATTAATTTGATAGCACGTCCGACGGTAGCAGAAACTAATTGATATGACAGCGTTTCCATGGTTTTGGATTGGCCATGTGGGTCCTCGCAATCTCGATACATTCCTTCAAAATCCCGGATTAGGGTAGTTTCATTTCCATCGGATTCAAAGATGAATTCGTTATGTTTTTTAGCCATTTATGCATCCCTCAGGAAGGCATTTACGAGCAGTTCGGCAAATTCTCGAAAAGCGCCTTCGCCTCCCTTCAGCTCGCAAACGAAATTCGCTTGATTCTTGACCTCCGACATAGCGTCCCGGGGGCTGGCCGATAATCCCACCAATGAAAAAACACTCAGATCGTTAACATCGTCTCCTATGTACGCAATAGACGACAGCGGGATTCCACGACGCTCGGAAATTGATCGTACGGTGGCTCCCTTTTCCTTGATCCCCAAATGGCATTCTTCAATCAACAGTTTTTCTGAACGCCGTTTTAACGAAATTGATTTTTCTCCGGAAATAATGCCTGTTTCGATATGGGCAAGGTTGCGCAATCGTTCTACACCCATACCGTCCCGGATATGAAATCTTTTCATTGATTCCCCTGAATTTGAGTAATATACACCCCCGTCGGTTAATACACCGTCACAATCGGTCAAAAGCATCCTGATCATACGGGCTTTTTTTAAAATATCCGGGGAAATAGACGGCGCCATTTTCAAGTTAAAAACTAATTGAACACTTTTGTCCAAACCGGACATCCAAGATTAAACACGACAACTTCTTTATTTTGACTTGCCGTACAAGACTATGAGAATATTGGGATGCTGTTTATAAATTACAATAAAACAATACAGTAATGCCCAATAGAACCATTCAATTTGAGAGTAAAACGCTTGCGCTACCTGGCCACATTTCAATTAACGCCGCGCGCAAAACGGGGCCGCGAATCCACCGTATTATGGCGTGGTTAGACCCCTATGAAATCCCAATCGTCCGAAAACAAACCGAACTCATTAGAAATCCGGCGTTAAAACTACTGGCGATATTGTTTAATCAGCTTGGAAACGGTTGGCTTTATCCATTATGGGCTGGTGGCCTATTTTTTTTTCAAGGATCAAACGCGATACCGTTGATCATCGCGGCGGGTATTTCTTTAGCCCTCGCACATTTACTCTATCCTAAGATTAAAACGTACATCGCCCGCCCAAGGCCGATAGATCGCTTTCCGGATCTTTGCGAATTACTTCAGCCTCTTGACCTTTATTCTTGCCCCAGTGGACATTGCATGTCAGCGGCGGCCATTTCTATCCCAATCATGTTGGTCATACCCAGCGCGACCATTTTTATTGTGCTGGTCTGGTTTCTAATCGGGTGGGCCCGCTTGGCCACTGGCCACCATTACCCAAGCGACTTGATTATTGGGGGTTTACTGGGAAGTATCGTGACTTGGCCAATCTCTCAGTTGTATCTTTTTGGATAGATAACTTTTCATCTCACCCCCTAAATCCACCATTTCTACGTTACAAAAACGCCTGTAGCGTTTTTGAACAGGCGAAGGCTGGCCCGAAGAGCGGAACGTATGGATGCGTGGAGTAATAAATTTTCATTTACACGTGTAAACTCACATTTTTCGCCTTGAACTGACAAATTCCAAGGGCAATCTGAATAGTTACCAATTCATTAGGCTAAACGGCACGCCTTAACTTTTTCCGCGAATCCATTTCGCTTGGATAAACTTTTTTTACTCCGTCACCGAGGGCTTTTTCGATATCTCGTACATTGTTAACCAATCGCTCAAAACCTCCCAACTCCACCGACGCAGCTTGATCGGTACCCCACATAGCACGATCCAAAGTAATGTGACGCTCCAAAAAAGTAGCTCCTAATACAATTGCGGCCAAAGAAGGCGCCAGCCCTGTTTCATGACCCGAATAACCGATGGGGATTCCGGGGAATTGTTCCTTTAACGTGTCGATCATTCGTAAATTCAATTCTTCCAATTGGCAGGGATACGTGGATGTCGAATGAGCAATCAGTAACCTAGCCGCTTCGCTTTGCTCGTTAATCCCTAAGGCGTTCGCCGCGGAGACGATCTCTTCCATAGTCGACATTCCCGTCGAAATCATAATCAATTTTTTTGTTGCACGCGCTCGGAACAGCAACGGTAGATCGGTCAGCGAAGCACTTGCGATTTTGTAAAACGGAGGATCAAACTTTTCGATAAAATCCACCGACTCTTCATCCCAGCAGGACGCAGTCCAATCGATCCCTATCGTGTTGCAATATTCATCAATTTCCTGATACTGATCAAATTCCAGTTCGACTTTTTTACGGTATTCTATATAACTTATCTGTCCCCAAGGTGTATCTCGTTGAACATGCCATTGCTCTTTCGGAACACATTTTTCGGGCGCCCTTTTTTGAAACTTAACCGCATTTGCCCCCGCTTTCTTGGCGCCATCGATCAATCGTTTGACAATTTCCATCGAACCATTATGGTTTATTCCGATCTCAGCAATAATGTAGGTAGGTTCGCCATCGCCGATTCTACTATCCCCTATTTTCATTCGTACGTCTTTTATAAATTGGATCAAATTAAGTCGATATCCTACCAAACCGTAAAACCACCGTCGACCACCAAATTAGCACCGGTCATATAGGAAGATGCATCGGAAGCCAAATAGATCAATGCTCCCATGTAATCATCCCGCATCGCCATGCGCCCGAGTGGAGTACGCCGAGAATATTCAGCAACAAAACATTCATCTTGATTATTTTCAACGCCACCTGGCGACAAGGAATTAATCCTGACTCCGTTTTTCCCCCAATATGACGCTAGAAATCGCGTAAATGAAAGCACAGCCCCTTTAGTGGTAGGGTATATCGCAGACTTAAACAATTGCTGTTTCCCGTCTTGATCAACATAGAGCGACTGATCCGGTGCAACTAAAGCGTAGGTCGAAGCAATATTAATAATGCTACCCGAACCTAGCTCGGCCATCTTCGAACCGATAACCTGAGAGCATAGAAACACACCGGTTACATTAACGTCCAACGATTTCTTCCACATTTCCAGCGGATAATTTTCAAACTTTGACAGCTCCAATGAAGTAGAAGGATTCTCAAACATATCGTTGATCGCAGCGTTATTAACCAGCACATCAACCCTTCCCGTAGTCTCCATAATTTTATCCAATAGTGCTTTAACTGAGTCGGATTCCGTCACATCTACTCGACAAGCAAACACACACCCGTTTATATCATCGGCTACCACCTGACACCCGTCCACATCAAGATCGGCGGCGAATACCGTGGCTCCCGCATCCGCTAGCGCCTTGCAATGAGAATAGCCGAGTAACCCCGCGGCCCCGGTGATCACCGCGGTTTTACCTTCAAGCGAAAAACGGTTCGAATCAATCATAATCTTCACGTACCAAAAAAATCTTAGCGTTTTATTTTTCAGGACCCTCCAATGGCGACTTTTAGCATGTAAAACCGAAAAAAACAGGGTAAGGCAATTTGGAAAAATGAAACTACCAAATGCCTAATTCTTTTTTTTGGCTTCGGGTCTAAATACGGGTTGTATCAACTTCCCCATAAGGTACGACTCGATATTGCCTTCTTCGACTACTTTTTTAAGAAGCGGAAATATCTCTTTATACGCTTCTAACAGATTTTCTATATCTTCCTGTTGATGCGAATAACATAGGTTATGAAATCCACTCCAAAGTATGCCGCGGCGAATTAATTCCTGCTGAACTAAAGTCTTCATCGCGAATGGATCCGTCCCACATGGTGAAAAATTCAAAACTGTCCTAAATGGGTAACCACTAATATTGACGTAATCCACCTCTAAATCCGACAATATCCTTATTACTCCATCCGACAAGTCCTTCCCGAGCCGATGGATATATTCCAACACATCGTTATCGCGAATAAAGTTAATGCACGCTATCGACGCCGCTAACGATAAAGTCTCGCCACCAAATGTCGTAAAGAAAAAAACGTCTTCTTCCAATAGATCCATCACATCTTTACGCCCCGTTATCGCCGAAATGGGCATTCCATTCGCCATTGCTTTGGAAAACAGGTTAAGATCTGAACGAACCCCGAGGAATTCCTGTGCGCCACCCAATGCACATCGAAAACCGGTCCACATTTCATCGAAAATCAATAAGGTCCCATTTGCCTTACATATTTTCCGCAGCTCCAACAGAAAACCATTTTGTTGCTTTTCAAAAACTAGAGGCTCCAATATCACACACGCGGTATTAGTATCCAAAAGCCCCAATACTGAATCGATCTGGTTATATTTAAACGTTTTCGTCAATTCGGAGGTGGCGTGAGGAATCCCTGAATCTCGATTTGTAACCGAAATATACCAATCATGCCAGCCATGATAACCACAACAAAGAATCTTTTCGCGACCGGTAAACGCTCGAGCTAAGCGAACAGCTGCGCTGGTAACGTCACAACCTGTCTTTGAAAAACGTACGGACTCGGCATTTGGGATACAATTTCGCATTAATTCCGCGAGCTCAACTTCCAATGGATGCATCAATGAAAAACTAATTCCATTTTTAAGCTGACGAGTGATCGCCTCATCCACCTCAGACTGACAATAACCTAGGATAATCGGACCGATACCCATGTTGTAATCTAAGTATTCGTTGCCATCAACATCCCAGACTTTGGCGCCTTTTCCCTTTGCAAGATATTTCGGCGCTATCCCTTCTGAAAATTGTGTTGGTCCTTTAGCGAGAGTTTGGGTCCCGGCTGGTATCAATCCTAGCGACCGTTCCCAAATACTATTGGAATTTTTAATATTTGGGAATTCCCAGTTTTCCAGATTTTTAATGTCCATGTTTTGGTAATTTTTTTTTGTTTAAAACCGGGTTTGTTAGGTTAAATGATCTTTGTTTGTTTAGCAGTAATCGTTTTAAGCTCATTCAGATGATTGCGGTACCAGTTAACACCAACGTACTGTTCGTTAATTTTTTCGATATTCGGATGCAATTTGAGAAAAGTTAAAATGTCATTCATCCCAAAATTATTGTTATTTTTATAGAGAGCCTCAAAAATCTTTCGAATCAACAAATAATCTTCGTAATAGTCTAAAGCCCAACGATGCGACATTGAAAAATCCTCCTTTTTTCCATCCGGTTCTACGGTACACGAAATGTTTTTGATTTTAAATCTTCCCGGCCGCTCCCAAATAAACGGAGTCGTATGTTCTCTATCCATCGCTGCCACCGCCTCTTTCCAAGCGGTTTTTAGGCACCCGATAGTCATAATTTCCACATCATTACCATCTGGAAAGGTCGCAGGATGAAGATTACTTGCGTAATCACAACTCGTTTTTGAGTATTCCTGGAAAACCTTATCAATTATATCCGGATCAATAAGAGGGCAATCCGATGGAATTTTTGCTATATTCACCGCCCCGTAATAAAGAGCCGCTTTATAATGTCGATCCAGCAAGTCCGTTGGGTGCCCACAAAATACCTCTATACCCTCCGTATTACAGATATCAAGGATTTTTTGATCTTGTGGGTCCGTCGTAGTCGCAACAACGATTTTTGCAATTGTTTTAAGCGATGAAACGCGCTCATACATCCTAAGAAGCAATGGTTTCCCAAGAAGATCCAATAATACTTTAGCTCGCAAGCGTGAGGAGGTCGTACGTGCTTGAATTAATATTAGGTTAGTTACGTTTGGGTCCGTTTTATCGGTAGAATCACCTCGCCCCATTTGACCGCACTTTCTTCAATCAGGAAGTTGTATTATAAATATCCAAACAGTTGTTTACATTCTTGAGCAATATTATAGGCGGAGCGACCGCCATTTTGAATCGGTAAAAGACGTTTTAATTGTTCGTTCGGATAATCGGAATAGACCTCTTTCCCTAATGCTAGCCCAATAAACGCAACCGATGAGAATCGTGTAATCAAGGTACTGCAATTTGCGACCAAATGATCGGTATTTGCATCTGAGTAGGTTAACGCCTCAGGGGAATATTTTGCCACCTCGTCCTGCGCACGGCTAATATTTTCGTTAGGATGAAATTTAAAAATAAGTTGTTTCGCTTTCGCCAACTTATTAGCTTTTTCGATGAACTTTCGCCTATTTTCGTATCGGTATATTTCGCGTCGGTCAGACGTTGCGACAAGGGCATAACCTTTATATGGAAAATTATTATTTTGAAACGAAACGCAATCGTCGAAGTTCGGTATACCGGTAATTTTTATCTTTTCAGGTTTTATACCTTTGTTAATGAAAAATTCTCGATAACCTTCTGACGCGACACAAAACATATCGTATAAATCTGACAATCCCGTAGTGGACGTAGAAGCTATCCATCTGGGTAAACGAAGGTACTTGACAATATAATATAAGAATGTCTCGGGATCGGTCATACCTTCTTGGACCAAAACGAGTTTCGTTCTGCGTACATTCTTAGGTACTATCAAATCACTACAAGTCAACACTAAATCGTAGGGACCTTTTCGGCCTTCGTGGTCGATATCCAACGAATTTTTGTTTAAATATTCAAGGGTATTCCTTAAAAATCCACCCCCCATTACGCAAAAATCGAGCAGACCGCTTTTCATACACAGTTTTCCAAACTTATCACAATAATATGGACTAAAAAACTGCGTAAAGTCGGTTAAATATTTCGAAATTTCGTGCATCATTTTTGTCTGGTTCATTGAACCACAAATAAATAATGCTTTCATTTTAATTTTTTTTTAATCAGGCATAAAAAAAGCCCCAAATCAAAGATTTGGGGCTTTAGGTATTTAACTTCTTATTATAATTATGGGTATTTCGTCTTACATGAAGATCGGAATAAGCGGTCCTTGAATGGACTGTCTATAACGCCGACCTTCTGCGTTTACGAAGAACAACAATCCACCAAACCGACTATCTGGATCGTAGATGATGTCAGCCATACGCTCGATTTCCCATGCCGCATCACTTGCCGTCATGGTGTAAGTCCGAGTTTCATCCGGTTGAAGCGGAGAATTATCGGAGACGGTCAACCCATTCGGTGCGAGCAGATTTTCAGGATAACGGGTTTCATCTTCGTGAACCGCGCCATCGAGGAACCGAATCGCTCCAGCTTGGAACTCACCCAACTGAACCGCATCATCACCCCCGTTGTGTGCGGAGAAAGTCATCTTCATCGCACGACCAGGAACCCGATAAGTCGCATCAAGCAGCTTAATATGAATGTCGCCTTCTTCATTAGGAAGCGAATCGATCTGTCTGATCAAACCACCCTGTAACGGAATCGTAATGGGGTAGCTGCTATTTGCATTACTATAACCGAACAGTACGATTACGAAGGTAGCTGCCAAGAAACCCAAACCGACTTGCTTATCTCTGGTGCTAATCAGCTCCTTTCCACGTCCGGCCTGGCACATGATAAAGCGTGGCAGGAATACAGGACCTTTACACCAGTAAACCATCCAAGCGATACCAACGGCGAACCAGATCGCATGCCAACTCCAGATCCCCGCTTCACCAATAGTTTCCATATCAACGGTTTTACCAGTCAACGTGGTTACTTCATTTTTGAAGTTACCCATGGAACCAGAGATTGAGATCCATTTTCCAGGACCGATAACGGGTCCACCACCATTGACGTTCATCATGGTGTGAACATGCCAGTCACCAGGGCGACGCGCCTTAAGAACAACACGGAACGCGTAGTCTTTACCTAATTCCAATGTTGCGGAACGCGGCACCAGTTGATCGCCAATGTACGATTCCAGACGAATGAACACGGGACCCGGGATACCGATATTTAAGAACGCGATGTCTGGAATACGAACCGTTTCAGGCCATCCCGCGAATACGTGGAATTTACCCTTAATTTCAACGGTTTCATTGACTTGGACTGCATCTTTGGTCCACGTCAAGTCGTACCAGATGATGGTACGCATCCGCATAAACGCCGCTTGGGATTTTTCACCATGCGCAAACGCGCTGGTCGCACCGAGACTGGTTAAAAGAACAAACACCAGCCCCAGAAAAGACCATTTTCCGATCTTATCTATTGTTTTCATATATCCTCCTCATTTCGAGAACTTTATTTTGATTTTGGTAATCCATTTTGATTGCCGACAGAAGATTAAACCACACCCCTACCGACTTTAAATCCTTTTTAAACAACCTTCGAGTATTATGTTTGTTCCAACCATTTCGTGGTGCCAAACCATCTTCCGATGAAGTGCCAGATGAAATAAACCAAGATACAAACAAACGCTGAGAAGAAGGCCGATACAGGCGCAACGTCCTTACCAAAAGTTCTCAAGGTTCCTTTTTCGATCATCCGTATATATTCAGGTGTACCAGTACGAACGTAATGATAACCAGCGATATCAGCGATCGACATCAACATGCCATGGTATTCAACCGGCATATGCAAAGGTGCAATCAGCGGCCAGTTACCAGGATAGAATAACAATCCCCATGCGGTCGCGCCGAAAATAGCGGTTGCCATGTAGCTGTTGGTGCACAACAGAACGACATCCAATGCAATCGCGCCCGGAATCATGGTGGCGGGGAATACGAAATTAATCGGGAAATATGTCCATCCCCAAAAGTTGAAATAGCGGTTAACCCATTCGCCCAGGATCAGGCCAAGAAGAGCAACGGTCGCGCCAAAAGGAAGTTTAAAATGCTCCCAAATGATTGCTTGAACAGCAGCGGGAAAAGTTACACACATGATCGGCGTAACGGTTACCCACAGACGCCTGTCTTTCCAGTCCGCCCAGAAATCCCAGTCACCCATGGTCAACATGGCGTGGACATGGAAACCGCCTAAGATTACAAAAAATAGGATAAAAAGGCCCAGATAATCAATCGTTCTTGATACCTGAACCGCTTCTGCGTGAGATGTAACAGCAGATTGAGTTGAGCTCATCACTTACCTCCAAATACTAATTATTTGTGTTATATCCGCGCCTAGCAAACCACCCTGACTTGGAATCGATTCCGAGTCGGGGCGATTTGTCCACTGGTCCATCACAAGCGGATTCTAATTCCTAATACAACACTAAACCCTTAAAACTTTAAACGTCAGGGCAAACGTCTTTACCAATTAAGTCGCTTAGATCTTCAAAAATATGCCGGAACAGACCCAAGATACCCAACGCAAACCATCCAAAGAATACAAATCCATAATGGAGAGGAGCAACAAAAAGTTCTTCCATCCACCAGAAAGTGTGTCCCCATTCATTCAGCCCAACATTCGGGAAGATCATGAACGGACCGATCACAACCAACATATAAGGCAATGATACAGCTTTGTTAAAGAAAGGAATCCGAGTATAGGCATACATGAACGCGCCGATACCTGTAATGATATAGATCGGGTAGGTCATGTAGAACTCGATGACATGGCTCGGCGTGAAGTCGGTATCACGAACGATTGTTTGATGCCATGTACCGTCTTGCTCGGTGAAGTAGCTTGCACCCCAGTAAATAGCTTCCGCATAAGCAACCAACCACACAAAGTGATGGAAATGCCGACGAAGGATTTCGCGTTTGCTTACAGAAGCCATATCGCGGGTACGAGTTTTCCACATCCATGCAGCGATCGAAGTTGCACAAATGAATTCCAACGGAACTTCGATCTTTAAAATGGTCATCCAATACGTATCGAACTCCGGCGCAAATGCGTCAAGACCGGCGGACCAGCCAAAAACACCTTCGTACCAACGGACATACATATAGAAAACATTGTAGATTATTAACACAAAGATCAGGTTTTTCGTGTCCAGCAAAGGCCGTTCACCTGCCACTGCGGTCGTAACACTCGCTGATGTTGCAGCCATGGTATTACCTCCTATTTAGTTTATTAGAATCCAAGCCGTCTAGCTTGGGACGAATCCATTAACAATTTGTGCCCGATTAAGGCACCTAACACTCCTACCTTCCCTGAGGATAGGGGGAAGTGTACCACCTCGTCTTTTGGTGTCAACATTTTTCCAGTGGTTTTATTTTTTTTCCAAAATAATTATTGGATTATTTTCAAATAGAGGACTAGGGATGAAATCTCTCAGCTTTTCATGCGGATCGATTTCGTGGAAATTAATCATTTTTTCCCACGAACGCAGTCCAGGTTATCCGATGTCCGCGGATTACGCGAGATTTATCTGTATCCGTACTTGATCACCCTCCATCATTGGCAGGTTAGATCGAAGTTCTCAGCGATATCAGGTAATCGACAACCCAAGCGAAAGAAAACGGTAATTGTAATTTAGATTCGGGCTATACCTAATTTGCTCAGACCTTACTTTTAAGCGTTTTATCGAAACTCAGCAAAATAACACGATGTTTTTATGGCTCCCAGTCAATTATCAATTTATAATGAACTCTATTTTTACTCAATTCAGGGATTCCAACTTTTATGGTTAAAGCTATGGCGATGCGAAAGAAGACTGTTTCTATCATTCTGTTTATACTTTTTGTTACCTCGCTCTACGTGTTTCAAAATACCGTGGTTCTGCCCACGGTAACAAATATTGCGAATTCGGATTTATTTTTTGAAAATACCGAAGATGAGGCCCACCCCGACGGCATAATCAACGAGAAAACAAATTTTGCGTTACTCCATTGTCACCGTTATCTTAGCGAAAACTATGAACTCGGCGATTCCGATACGTTCTACGACAAAAACTACCAAGCATGGGGACTGGGTGGATACACTTACGTCATCAAATCCCATATAGATGTACCGATTTCGGAACAGGGCCCTTTAAAAAAACCGTTTATTTGCACCATCAAATATACCGGAGGGTATGAAGTCGATTATGCGAATTGGTCGATCTCGGGCTTTAACTATAACTAATGGTCATGGTTCACGGTTGACGGTATATAGAAGCTGGACGTATAAGGGGGGGGAGCGGACGAACGCCATTTTATACCGTAAACTGACAATCCCCGCGGACGGTATCCCGGCTTTACACCAAATATGCTGCGGCAAGGCCTAAAAATACCCAAAAACCGATGACATCGGTTACCGTGGTCAGAAGCACCCCACCGGCTAATGCGGGATCGATTTTCAAACGGTGCAGCACCAATGGAATGACTGCTCCGGCAAACGCAGCACAAACCAAATTGATCAACAGCGCCGCGGCGATCAAAACCGATATGTCCATATTATCAAACCACAGCATCGCGATAAGGGCAACAATGACCGCCCAAATAAGCCCATTCAACACACCAACTGCCAGTTCTTTCGCCACCAAAATACGGGCATTGGTTTTGCCGATTTGACGCAAAGCCAAGCCCCGAATGACCAACGTCAGGGTTTGGCTTCCGGCTATACCGCCATACTCGCCACAATAGGCATCAAAACCGCCAACGCGACCATCTTCTCGATAGTGCTTTCAAACATTCCAATTACCCAGGATGCCAGTAATGCCGTCAATAAATTGACGCCCAACCAAACGGATCGGCGTTTTGTACTCAAGATGACCGGCGCAAACATATCCTGCTCCTCGTCCAAACCCGCCATACTCATAAATGAATGGTCGGCTTCATCACGAATAACATCAACCACATCATCGATTGTAATTCGACCCAGCAGTTTGTCATTCCGGTCAACCACCGGCGCTGAAACCAGATCACGTTGCTCAAACAATAACGCCACCTCGCTGGCCGAAAAATCGACTGGAATCGCTTCGATATCGGTCGCCATCAATTCTTTTACGGTTTGATGAAACGTCACGTGTCAATAAGACCGACAGAGACAAAACCCCCAGATAAATATCATTTCGGTCAACCACGATCAAACTATCCGTCTGGTCAGGAATTTCGCCACGCAACCGCAAGTATCTTAGAACAACATCCAGGCTAACATCAGATCCGACGATCACGGTGTCCACATTCATTAACCCACCAGCGCTATCGTCATCGAAACAAAGCACCGATTCTAAGCGTTGACGATCCTGGTTACCCATAGACCGCAACACTTCCTTCAATACAACATCGGGGAAATCATCCAGGATATCGGCAAGATCGTCTGTTTCCATGGTTTCCGCGGCATTGACCAAATCCCGCGCATCCGTGGCATCAATCAAACCGCTCCGCACTTCGTCGTTGAGTTCGACCAATATTTCCCCGGCTAATTCCGGTTCCACCAGACGCCAGACTATTTTTCTATCGTCGGGGCGTAATGCTTCTAATACATAAGAAATTTCCGCCGGGCACAAGGATTTAAGCATCCCACGCACTTGGAAGAAAGCGCCAGTATCCAGCTTATAGGCTAGTTCCTGGAGACGATTTTCGGTGTGATCTTCTCGAGCAGTAGTGGGCATTACCTTTGGTCGGGAGGAATATCTGCTTTCAATAGGGACAAGGCTTCACGGGCAACAGGTCAGCCGTCATTTACTAATAATTCGGTTACCTACACAATATGCTAGGAGGCTGTCCGAGAATAGAAGGCGTAGCGAGGGAAAGCGATTTTGAGTCCATTTTTCCGATTAAATGAGGCGAATACTTGCTGTATTTAACGACAAATCCGCCTGGAGCGGGTTTGGACCGCTGAAAGCGGCCCGCAGGTGTGAAATATAGGGATGTATTTCATCAATTTAATCGGGAAAATGGGCCAAAGTCCGTTTTTCCGCGGTAGACTCTCTATTCGCGGACAGCCTCCTAATAAATCCGGGCTAAGCCAATTCCCTGTGACCGACCAGAATATTATATGATGAAGGCGAAAATTTACGGGCCAAATTTTCAACCAAATAGACTGATCGATGCTGCCCGCCGGTACAACCCACCGCAATAGTCAAATAACTTCGATTTTCGGCTTCGAAACGAGGAATCCATCTATGCAAATAAGTGTCGACATCGTCCATGTATTCATCAACTTCCAGCGCTTCCACCAAAAAGTCGACGACCGCTTGATCTTGCCCCGTCAAGCTTCGCAACGAAGGCTGCCAATGTGGATTCGGTAGACAACGAGCATCAAACACAAAATCCGCATCCATCGGAATACCATGTTTAAAACCAAAGGATTGAAAGAATAGCGAGAGCGATTGATGCCTTTTTACGCCCACCCTGACCCGAACCAATTCGCGTAGCTGGTGGATATTGGTCCGGGTTGTATCAATAAGTACGCCCGCATGTTTCGACACATTGACGAGCAATTCCCGTTCTAGTTTTATCGCTTCATTTAAAGTATGGTCTCGGTCGGTAAGGGGATGTTTGCGCCGGGTTTCACTAAAGCGTTTGATCAACGTCTCATTATCGGCCTGAAGAAACAGGATTTCACACTCGATTCCTAACGTTTCGACCAATTCAAGCGTGTTTTGGAATTCATTCAGGCTATTGATCTTATTCCTGGAGTCTATACTGACCGCGGCTTTTTCATAAGCACTTTGGTCATCGCTTACTGCTTCCTTGACAAATGCTTCCAGCAAAGTTACCGGTAAATTATCTATGCAATAATAACCACTATCTTCCAGAGTTTCTAATGCGATACTTTTACCGGAACCTGACAGCCCGCTGACAACAATTAATTTCATGGGTTTAGTAAGAAAGCATCCGACGGGATTTATTAAATACCCGTATTTTCAAGGCTATGAACCCATCATGATGCCAGTTCCTACAGTTCGTTGCAAAATCACCGATGATTGGTCACTTTTTCTTTGTGTCTTCGAACCTGCCGGTCCAATTTATCGATCAAACCATCTATGGCTGCGTACATATCCTGTTTTTGGTCTTCCGCAAATAACTTTGCACCGCTAATTTGCACGGTGGCCTCTGCTTTTTGGCTAATTTTCTCAATGCCCAAAATCACATGAACATCGGTAACGTGGTCAAAATGACGCTCAAGCTTCTCAAACTTTGATTCAACGTATTGTTTCAAGGCAGTGGTTACGTCTAAATGACGGCCAGTTACGCTTATTTGCATACTCTCCTCCTAATTTCTTAATTGAATTTCAAACTAGTACTCCAGCTCATATAACACGCTTTCTCTGGTTGGAAGGCGGAATGGACATAACCTCTCGGTATTTCGCGATTGTCCTCCTCGCAACGTTAATACCCTTTGATTTTAATAAAACCGAGATCTTATTGTCACTTAAGGGTTTAGCGGTATTCTCACTATCGATCAACTCCTGAATAAACGCTCTGATGGCTATTGAAGAACATTCTCCTCCAGCCTCGGTGGAAACATGGCTCGAGAAAAAATATTTAAATTCAAAAATTCCGTTTGGAGTATGCATGTATTTCTGTGTCGTAACCCTGGAAATAGTCGACTCGTGCATTTCAACAACCTCGGCGATTTCCCTTAACACCAGCGGTCTCATGGCAATAGGACCGGATTCCAGAAATTCATGTTGATGCGACACGATACAGTTAGCAACTTTAAGTACGGTTTTACTTCGGCTTTGCAGACTTTTCAAAAACCATTTAGCCTCTTGCAAGTGATTTTTCATGCACGTGTTGTCCGCACTGTTATCCGCTCGCTTGATTAGACCGGAATAAAATGGGTTGACCCGTAATTTTGGCGCGGTATCCGGATTTAGCGCAACCCGCCAATTCCCATTTTTTTTGGTCACGAACACATCCGGCGTCACATATTGGGAATCGCTGTTTTCGACACGGGTACCGGGACGTGGATCTAAGGAGCGGACCAACGACACGACCTGAGATAAGTCCTCGTCGGACAAGCCCAGATCGCGTTTCAATTTGAATTGATTCTGAGCCGCCAAATGCTCCAGCGAATCGCCGACCAAACTACGCGCTTCCTGTTTCCATGGCGTTTCATCCGGCAATTGATTGAGCTGTATCAAAAGACAATCCACCAAATCCACCGCGCCAACACCCAGAGGATCGAAATTTTGAACCCGATGCAAAACCGCCTCGACCTCATCGAATTCCAGATCTTCCAACTGACCTAACAATCCCTTATGGATATCTGAAACCGACGAGGCCAAGTACCCATGATCGTTAATCGAATCGACTATAGCCATAGCGATTGCTGAATCCCGCTCGGAAAATCGCTCCAGTTCTATTTGCCCCAACAGATGCTGCCTGAGCGTTTCTGAAACAGGTTTTTGGAATTCAAAATCGGCTTGCTCCGAAGCAGGCAAGGTAGAAGTTGCCGTACGGACATTATCGTACACATCGTCCCACGAAGTATCCACCGGAAGGTCATCCGGAATATCGGTTTGAGATCCAGTACTATTCAATTCCTCGCTGTCCGAACCATTGGACCCTTCCTGATCTACCCCTTTTTCCAGCGAGTCGTTTGCGGACTGCGAAGAATCATCCGCAGAGACTGTGTCTTCATCAGTGGATTCCAACATCATATTGGAATCAAGCGCTTCCTGAATCTCCTGCTTAAGATCAAGCGTCGACAATTGCAAAAGCCGGATGGCTTGTTGCAATTGGGGCGTCATCGTTAGATGCTGACCTAATTTGAGTTGTAGAGTTTGTTTCATCGCTTCAATCATTATGACCTCAACAAAGCGTCATTTTTCTCCTTTTTTTGCGAACATTATTAGTTATTTTAGCTCATTCGGTTCAGCGTGGGGGGCTCTCACCAATTATCGAGGTTTCCTAAAAATATTTAGTGTTACATATCAAAAGCTTCTCCTAGATAGACTTTTCTAACTTCACTGTTGTTCAAAATTTCATCGGTACCCCCTTCGGCTATTACTTTGCCTTCATTTACTATGTACGCTCTATCACATATCCCCAAAGTTTCCCTGACATTATGTTCGGTAATCAAAATACCGATACCACGGTTACGGAGGTGATGTATAACATTTTGAATATCGAGAATTGAAATCGGGTCCACTCCGGCAAAGGGTTCGTCAAGCAATATAAATTTGGGCTCAATGGCCAGCGCCCGAGCTATTTCCAAGCGACGTCTTTCCCCACCGGAGAGCCCGATGGCAGCTTGATCTCTCAGATGGGCAATATTGAATTCCTGCAATAACTCGTCGATCATTATCTCGATTTGTCCCGGACTGAGATCGGCTCGAATCTCAAGAACCGCCCGTAGATTTTCCGCCACCGTCAATTTTCGGAACACCGACGGTTCTTGAGGAAGATAGCCAAGCCCGAACCGGGCGCGAGCATGCATGGGCATCTTCGTGATTGACAGCTCATCCACGGAAATTTCTCCATGATCGGGCTTAACCAATCCGACAATCATATAAAACGTAGTGGTTTTCCCAGCCCCATTCGGCCCCAGCAATCCAACAATCTCGCCACTTTTTACATGTAGCGACACGTCATCGACAACATTTCGATTATTGTACTTTTTGGCTAAATCAGCCACCGAGAGACAAGAAACCTGGGCATTCATTTATTAGGATGCAGCGTCACATGAACTCGTTTTGTATTTGAGTCTTTTGCGCCAGCTTTTACGATCGAATTCTTGGTATCGTATTCTATCCGTTCACTAGTATAAGTATTGCTCCCCTGTACAACCTTGGCTTTTTCCAGCAAAATCAACTTTCCATCTTTGCCATAATACTCCACGCGCAAAGATTTGCCGCGAATCTCCTCCTTGTCGTCGGACGGTTTTTGCTTGAATCGAACCGGGTTACCGGTTGCAATCATTTTATTCAGCTCCTTTTCCCCCGATTCACTCATAAGAATAACAAGACGGTCCGAATTCATCCGCATGCTGCCTTGAGTGACCTGCACATTCCCCGTATAAACACTTTCACCTTTTTTTTCATCGTAGGTAGCGGCATCGGATTCAATATAAATCGGTTGCCGCGCATCGGTATCCAAGGACCAGACGTTCGCCGAAAACAACAAAACCCAAATCAAGAGAAAAAAGGCGTTAGTACACTTCATATCTCCCCTTAACTTTTGCAAGCAGTGTTAAATGAATAGGATTAGAGAAAAACACACGCATTCCGACACCACTGATGTTGTCGGATAGACTGCGAATATCCGCCCACTCCGAGGTCTCCGCAAATTTTCGTTCGGGCTCCATCCATAGGTTTCTTGTTACAATTTTAACTGGTCTAACATTTTCCGCGCCGTCACGGTCGACAAAAACATCACCTCCGAAAAAAATCTTTGCTCCGTCCGGTGAAATAGTTCCCGTATCCGATCGAATGACCCACGGCGGCCTGTCCAGGTTAAAAAGGGTTACAATCGGCTTTTCCAATTCGGTCGAATCCTTAGCGTTGAAATGCACCATCGAATCCGCTTTAAGCCGGTGTTTCTGAAAACCTTTCTCATCGGTAACGGTCATTTCGAAATGATTGGCGTAATAATCTATGCCGCCGCCATCGGGTACGCTCGAAGGATCCCGACTTATCGAAAATAATCCGGAAAGCCAAAAACTGCCCAAGGCCACCAAGACCATGACAACATAAATGCGCAATCCGAGAGTCATACAAAAATCAAAGATAGGCCGCTATAGCGCTATCCAAGGTATTTTGCGCCTGCATAAGAAAATCACAAACTTCCCGCACAGCGCCGTCTCCTCCATTCTTTTCGGTCACCCACCGAGCGCGTTCACGCACCGCGAAGTTTGCATCGTTTACGGCAATCGACAAACCCACGCGTTGCATCACTGGCAGATCCAAAAGATCATCACCAACGTGCGCGACCTGCTCATGAGTAACAGCCAATTGAACGCACAATTCTTCCAAAGCAGCAACCTTATCCTCCCGCCCCTGATAAACATGATCGATCCCCAGGTCCTTCATCCGCATTTCAACCGATTCGGAACAGCGTCCGGAGATCACAGCCACTTCCACGCCGCTTTGACGTAGCATCTTCACACCATGCCCATCGCGCGCATGAAAACATTTAAATTCATGTCCTTGATGATCAATATACAATTTGCCGTCGGTGTCAGTACGCCATCGACATCAAAGATTACCAAGCGAATTTTTTTTGCCTTCTCCACCACTTCAATCATTAAATAATACCCGCCTTGAGTAAATCATGCATGTTCAAAGCGCCTATAAGACGATCGTCTTTATCCACCACTAAAAGCGCGTTGATCTTTTTGGAATCCATAATATTAACCGCTTCCGCCGCTAATATCCCTTTTTCGATAGTGGTACAACCCAGGGTCATCACTTCTGTAATGGGCGTGGTATGGATATCGTGATCCTTCGCGAACATCCGCCGTAAATCACCATCCGTAAAAATACCTAAAACCCGATCCTGAGTATCCACAACAGCGGTCATACCCATTTTCTTTTCGGTCATTTCCAGTAACGCTTCACTGATTACGGCGGATTCCGATATCCGCGGAACATCTTTTCCACTGTGCATAACATCATTCACCTTCAGTAACAATCGTTTTCCGAGACTGCCAGCCGGATGGGAAAGCGCAAAATCATCCCGGGAAAACCCGCGGGCGTCTAACAACGATACGGCTAAAGCATCCCCCATCACCAGTGCGGCCGTAGTACTTGAAGTCGGCGCCAACCCTAAAGGACACGCCTCTTTTTCAACGCTAACATCAATATGCACCGAAGCTTGTTTCGCCAACGTCGAACTTGGCCTGCCGGTCATCGAAATCAAGGGTACGCCAAGGCGCTTAATAATGGGTAAAATAGTCAGGATCTCCTCGGTTTCACCCGAGTTTGACACCGCCAGAACCACATCTTGGGCTGTAATCATACCTAAATCGCCGTGACTGGCTTCACCAGGATGAACAAAAAAAGCCGGAGTACCCGTGCTTGCAAGCGTTGCGGCAATCTTACCGGCGATGTGCCCGGACTTTCCCATTCCCGTCACCACAATTCTTCCTCTACACAACAGCATCAAGTGACAGGCCTGTTCGAATTTTTGGTCTACCCTCTCAGACAACGCGGAAATTGACTCCGTTTCGATTTGGATGACTTCTAGCCCGAGGCGCCTAAGGTTCGGCCCCTGATTCTTGCTTGACATTTTGGTCAACGGCTACCCGAAATAATAAGAAATTGATACACAAAAAAAGCGAGAAGAAGCCCGCTCCCTTCGAGCCGATTGATTCGGCCGTGCCCTCCTCTATTGAAACCAAAAACACATAACGCAACCGTAAATCCCGCCATCCAGGGAAAATCACGAGTCAGAACCTCTGGCGCCACCGGTCCCGGATGAAATATTCCGGGCAACGAATACACAGCTAAAAGATTGTACATATTCGAACCGATGATGTTGCCGAGCGCAAGATCGTCTTCACCTTTTAATATACTTGAAATCGATGCGGCAAGTTCCGGGAGGCTTGTGCCCAATGCAACAATAGTCAATCCTATAATCAGATCACTAACGCCGAACGACTGGGCTATATGCACCGCGGCCCATACTAAAAGACGAGAACTTAGGATAAGCCCCGTCAATCCGATAGCAAACCAGAAAAATGCCTTAGCAAGCGGCAAGTCTTTCGGTAATTCATGCTCGATCGCTTCGTTAAAAGGGTCGGATCTCGGTACACCTTTCGCCGATTTGACAAGCCAAAACAGAAATACACCCAATCCCACGATCATCAACCCGCTATCAACAACGTTGAGTCCCCGTATTGATCCTAGGAAAAAACAAATCATGGTTGCCCCCAAGAGAACAGGGAGTTCACGTTTCAATACTTTTGAATGAACGGTTACCGGAGCAAGAACCGCGGTAACACCCAATATCAATCCGATGTTTGCGATATTAGACCCCAAAGCGTTACCCACCGCCAATCCGGTATTCCCCTGCCAGGACGCGATCCCGGAAACCAACATCTCCGGGGCGGAAGTACCGAGTCCGACAATCGTAAGACCGATAACCAACGGAGAGATACCAAAATTACGGGCGATTGCCACAGCTCCGACAACAAACCGATCAGCGGCGAAAACTATCAATACTAAGCCGATAATAATACCCGCTAAATAATAAGCCATGGAGAAGAAAAATATTTTTGCATAGCGTTTGATTATGCCACGAATTCGCCTATTCGCGCTTCGAAATATTTCGAAACGTGTGTTGACGGAGCAAGAAGCGGTAAAGGAGGATGAATGGATATTAAATAGGGATGTAACCGCGCATTTAGATTATTGACTTCGTAGAAGATCCCATCGAAAGCGTTTTAATCAAGCCGGTTCTACGCTTGGTTCGTTCGTGGATGAGAATATTACGACCACGACCCCCGAAATGATCGTCAATACGCCGATAATTTTTTGGATACCAAAGTATTCTCCAAACACTAGAAACCCGAAGGAAAGGGTGAACACACTTTGAATGACCGCGAATAATGGCACGGTAATCGAGACGTTGCCGTGCGAGTAGGTGATTTGCATACAGATCCAGCCCACCACACCAAAAAAAATCAGTATAAAGAAGGGCCACAAACTGAAAAAATACAGTACGCTATCTAAGGAAAAAATAGAAAAATGGCCCAATTCAGTGATGACAAGATTGGTATTGGCCTTAACATATGTTTCAACATTCCCCAAGGCAATTCCGGTGCATATGGCATAGGCAATCTCATAATTTTCGACTTTTTGCTTATAGACGGTATATACAATGGCTCCAATACCTAGAATGGATATCAAGCTGATTAAAACCAAAACTTGGGTGTCGGTTCCTTCTCCGGTTGCGGGCGTATCAATAAAAATGATTAACAGGGTGCCAAGGGTCACCAGCAACACACCCCACCATTGTTGCGAGTTGAGCGATTCTCGCAAAATAAAATAGCCGAGTAACAAAACGAAGATATAAGAAAAATTCAGTATTGGATAAACCACCGACACATCCAGTACCGATTGTAATTCGACGATTGCAATGTTGGCCGCGAAACTTAATAACACGCCTAAAAGCCAGATCTTGTTGTGGATCAGAAACTTGAGGATCGACCCTAGAGAGTAGGAACCTAAACCAGCGCCCTGTTGCAATCCGTATTTACACAGAATCGCGCTGAGTCCGTAGATAAAGCTGCAGGCAAACACCAATAAGGTCATAAAATACATTTAATCGCTCCTCAACCCGACAAACTTTACTTTATCGTGAATAATACGTTTCCGCCTCAACCTTTGATCGCTAAATCGACCGACCATTAACCGCCTACGCTAATATTGATATGCTCGAAAGTCTCCTTGATCTTGAGAGGTTGAAAAAACCACACAAGGAAATAGCAAGCAATGGTCATTCTATCGTTGAGTTCGCCGGTTGACAAATGCTGGCCGCACACAACCTGACATTTTACCGAAAATCAGTCCTCTAAATTAGAGATTGTAAAAGGCCTCCCTACCGGGATACGATGCTTTCTCGCCAAGCAGTTCTTCGATAACCATAAGTCGATTATATTTGGCGACCCGGTCAGATCTTGACAGGGAGCCGGTTTTGATTTGTCCCGCCGATGTCACAACCGCTAAATCAGCGATGGTAGTATCCTCTATCTCATCGGAACGATGGGAAATCACGGCTCTATTCGTGACAAATAAATCATCACCTACTAATTGAACATTTTTTACGGCTTGCAACACACCTTGTCCAAGATAGCGTTTCGGGTCCCACAAGAACAAGCCGGACTAGTCGCCTTTTTGTCCTGAAACGGATTTCAAGGTAGCAGCGGGGGTGTCCATTCCTTTTTTCATCAGTGCATTCACTTCTTTTGTGTTTTCCGTAATCATCTCCATGGATTCCTTAGCCGATTCGTAGAAAGTTTCAGCGGATTTTTGCATTTAAGTTGTTTGAGCTTTTATGTATTCCCTAACGTCCTTTTCGTCTTTTATTTCGGACACCGAACCGAGTTGCTTTTTGATTGTCTCGGTATATACATTAATCGTTTCAATCTGTTTTTCAGAGTATTTTTTAAAAGCACGAACATTGGTTTCCATTAATTCCTTAGTCGTACCGACAGTCACTTCATTGAATTTGCTGATTAAATCGATGAACTTTTGTTGCATGGTTGTTTTCCCCTGAGAAAGTGAAAGAAGTAAATAAATTCGGCCAGTATTGCTGCACCGCACCATTTATACGGTGCAGTATACCTCATAATGCTTTTGTGTCAACTGCTTTTTTTAACTGCTTGTGGTTGGCTAATTTTGGCATCTTTTTTCCGGATGCTTGTAAAACCATCTCAATCAAATTGATTGTGATCAACTCGTGATACTTGTTACGATGGCGTTATTTTTTTGTTGATTGCTGAAAGATGAGGGAAAAACCTTAATTTATGAATAAAATGGACAAAACCCTTTGTTCACTATTTGTAGTCATATCGTTCTGTTTGGATGCAATACCCGCGATGGCGGTTACACCCGCGGGACAAGATGATTTGCGGATACATACGGGAGAACCCCGGCGAAATGGCGAGACCATCATTTCAATTACGGGCAGGTGGCGCATCGATGGAAAACTTCGATACCAAGGTACAGGCTTGTCTTTTTTTCATGGACCGGACCAGCCTAAACCCGACAATTCGGCGTCAACGGCAAAAAAGATGGTGACGGCGATGAAAGAAGGGATGGTCAACCAGCTTCCGTCCTGGCGTGGATTCGCTATACGCCATGATGATCGGCCGGAAGATCCGCAATTTATTATGACCAACAAAGCAGGAATGTCATTTGCCGAAATCACCATCAGGGATTATACGAATCAAAAGTTTTCAGCGGAAATTGGTGGATCGTCTTTTTCAGCGTCGGACGTGCGGATAGCGATTTATTTAGTTGAATCGGCAGCCGTCGATAAGGTCGCATATATGGGATACGCCGCGCCAAAGACAAAAAATTTCCGAGCGACGGGCGGTAGTATTGAAGTAACCATGGGCAACAAAACCGCACTGATCGACACCACCGGCAAGGCGCTTCCGGCAATCGAGCAAGCATTGGCCAGGAAGCTAGGTGGAAGTTTTAGTTCATCCCCGATATATCCCAATTCGGCCGACGGAGATGAGAGAAATGTTAAGGAATTTGATCAGGGTGAAATACAGTTTTCCAGGTTAAGAGAAAAATTATTCACGATAGATCTCAAAGATCCCAGTATTGCCGTCATAACCAAATACAAGTTTAAGGATGAAAACAAGAGTAGCTCTGACGCGTTGGGTGGATACTTGCCCTATATCGTGGTGTTACTCGTGGCGGGCTGTGTTTATTATTACCGCCAACAAAAAAAATCACCCGACGAGTCTGGTAACGTCTGATATCCCTCAGCTTAACTCAGACTCTAATGGGTTTATACAGCGTAGCGGCACTACGTTGAAGGTTTTGCGATTGCAAATCGGCCAAAGACGGCCTGAGAATGAGATGCGGGATATTCAGGTTTTTTGGGGCGAGTCCTAATATGTAAAACTGGAAAAAATACAGTAAAATTGGTGTGCTAATTGTTATTCAATAAAACTGAGAGGAATCAAAAATGTCAGAATCACCCACCAAGCTTCCGTTGAAAGAATTTTTTCTTGGCTTTATATTCGTCATAGTCGTAGGCGCTGGCGTGATAGTCTTGGGAAAAAAAAGCAACGAGGAGAAAGAACAGGGAGCATTGCTACTGCAAGGTTATCAATTGACAACCCACGGATCGAATTTTTGTGGCACCGCAATTAAAGATGCAACCGGCTCGAGTGCGGGGTCACCAACACTAACTACGGGAGACAGAATTACCACCGTTACACTGACATGGGACCAACCCTATAAGAATTTCAAAAAAGCCAAATGTACTTATGTAAAAGGAAGTGGAATAGTATCCCTTATTATTGATGGGAAAACGATTAAATAAATGATTCGAATCAAAACAATCTCGTAAACTTAAGTGGGCTGTCCGAGAATAGAGAGGATAAGTCTGATTCGCCTCGGTTTTATTATCACTTGATTAAATATATCATTGTATTTAATCAAATTAATCGGGAAAGCTATCTAATTAGGTTTGTCTACTGTATATGAGTCTGTTCTAGGACAATCTTCTAGTTTTCGCCGTGCTTAGGCGATTCAATGTTGCTTATTTGCGCTTTAAAAGGAGTTCGCTTCGCTCAAATTTATTAATTATGGGGCCAGCCCCAAAACCCCGGGATATTGATACAACAATGATAGGGGTGGGGAATTGAAGTTTTATGGGAAGGAGTTGGCTTTTAGGTGGCTGATAACCTTTGAAAAGCGCTTAAAGGGGTTTGAAGCTATCACGCATCTTACTTCCTAGTCGGGATCAACTTCAGAAGCCGACCACCGACTTTATCCTCAAGCAGCCATATCGCGCCATCCGGTCCCTGTTCAACTTCGCGGATTCGTTCGTCGAAGTCGAAACGCTCCACTTCAAAGGCGGCATCGCCCTCGAAGGCGACCCGGATAAGAGCTTTGGATGACAGACCGCCAATGAATCCGTTGCCTTTCCATGTGGGGAATAGATCGCCGGAATAGATGATAAAACCGGCAGGTGAGATTACCGGAGTCCACCAGGCTTTCGGCGCATCGAATTCGGGCCGCGTTGTATGCTTTGGGATCGGATGGCCATTATAATGGTTACCGTTTGATACAATCGGGTACCCGTAATTGCCGCTGCGCATGATAAGGTTGAGTTCGTCACCGCCTCGCGGTCCCATTTCATGACTCCACAGACGACCTTTAGAATCGAAAACGAGGCCAAGTGGATTACGATGACCAAGCGTCCATATCTGTGCCGTAATGCCGCCGCGATCAGCAAAAGGATTGTCTGGTGGTAAAGAACCATCATCGTTAAGTCGAACAATTTTCCCGAGGTTTTGCTGCATGTCCTGGGCCGGGTTGAACTTTTGGCGTTCGCCCGACGTAATAAAAAGATAACCATCGGGCGAGAAGGCAAGACGATGGCCATAGTGACCACGGCTATGTACCTTCGGTTGCTGTCGCCATATTATTTCCGGGTCGAGCAGTCGGTTATCGCCATTGGAACTTAAGGTAAGCCTTCCGCGCGCGACCGCAGCGCCGCGAATATTTCCGTCGCCCGCTTCGGCATAGCTTAAATATATCAAGCCATTCGACGAAAAATCCGGGTGCAGAACGACATCACCAAGTCCGCCTTGGCCTCCATAATCAACAATGGGAATACCCGATATCGGGGATGACTTCTCTCCGTTCTGCGAAACGATGAGGAGACGTCCCGCTTTTTCCGTCACCAGAAGACGACCGTCAGGTAAAAACGACATTGCCCAAGGTTCCTCAAAACTTGCCACTGCAGAAGTGGCAAAGATAATGCCGCCATTTTTTTCGCCTCCAGGTGTCACAACAGACACCGCCGTTTGATTCATTGCGGACGTATCGGACATTATTTCTACACCACAGGCGGTGAGCGCAAGGCTTGTGATAAAAAATAAAAGGCGAACCATATCGGGTTTTCTTAAAACTGGTTTTTTTTACAAATGAGGTTTAAATCTACCTATCATTGTAAGTGACTGTTGACATAAAGTGTAAGAACCGCAAGTCAGATTTGACTTAGAGTTGTCCGACGCGTGCCGACGAATTCTTTGTCCAACAAGTAAAGCCACATTACAACCAAGGCAGCCGAATGTTACAGAATAGGCAATTCTGTAACACACTCCACGAATGGATTTAACGCTGAGTTAATACGCCGCTGAAAGCGGTCGCATTGAACGACTTGTTAACTTTCAATAAGCACCCTGCGAATAAGTTAATTCATAGCTATGCGAATAAACTTCAAAGATCAGACCAAATGGATCTTCCACATAACACATTCTGTAGGGTTTTTCGCCTGGATAGTATTCACGTATTGGCATTCTTTGTTTGCCTCCGTGAGCTACAATTTTTTCTACAAGCCCTTATATATCTGGGTCCTGCACGCAAAAATGAAATGTGCTTGTTTTCCAGTATTCAAAGTCCTTTGGAGTCTCATTGTTTTTAAACTCAAACATTTCAACGCCGATTTTGTCTCCGGTGGACATGTGGGCGATTTTGAAAGAACCCCAACCACTTCCAAACACATCAATGCACATTTGTCCGATCGGTGTGTCCGACTCTTCGCTGATAACTGTTGGCTCCATGATATGATACCAACCCATAACGTCACTGTAAAATTTCGCTGCTTTTTCTACATCTGGAACGGAAATCCCAATATGGGAGAATGTCCTCGGATATGTACTCATGGTATTTTCCTCAATGAAAGTTAACAAATAATTATAAAGTTTCCGCATATCTTCCCTATCTTTTGCTTCCAAAACAGTGAAATTATGAGTTCGGTCCAATTGGCTAACTGTATATCATCCTAAAATAACAAGATATCCAGGTCCGCAGATCATGACGATGTGCGACAAGATAGAGCGTCTTTGCTGACTGCCTACTAAGATTGTGATGGTCATATTGTATGGGCAGGAAGGTCGAAGGTTAGAGTCCTGCCGCCGCTAATATTTTATGATGTTACAGAATAGGCAATTCTGTAACAAAATCGGCGAGTGAACCGTTTATCGCGCGTCTTTTTGATGGGCCTCGTAATAGCTCCGTAGAATGGCGTTAATCCGGCTCTGGTAGCCTTTTGCCTTGCGCCTTCATCCAGTCCAGCACATCCGTATCCACACGCAGTGCTATCGACTTTTTTCCCGGTGATACTTTCATCTCCACGGTGCGCAAAAACGCTTCATCGAATTCCGGGATTTCGGAATAATCAATGTCCTCGTCACGCATTGCGTCGAGACGCTTCAAGTCGCTCTTGATAGGTTTTTTGTTCACGGTCATTTGCCTTTCTCATTGAAATTATTCGCGTTTTATCGCCGCGCGGGGTGTGTGCAATCACCACCATCCGCTCATCGAGAAGTCCGAACGTGATGAAGCGCGGTTCACCGTAATCAAACCGTGTGTCTTCGAACGTCACGCACGGACCGGAAAAATCTGTTTCCGCATCCGCGAAACTTAGACCGCGTTTTGACAGGTTTTTATCGCTTTTTTCTTGATACCATTCGTACACGGTCAATCCTTCACTTGTATATACAAATGTATAGAAATTATTCGGGTTTGTCCAGAAAAATCGTCATCACGGGGAAAACCGAAACAGGGTGATTTTGTTACACTTGTCTAGTCAAGTGTAACAATGCCTAAGCCACTTTCAACGCCCTCCACAGGGTGGATTTGTTGACCCCGTAAAGATTAGCCATATAAGCCACGGTCAATTGTCCGTTGTCTAGCATTTCCCGCGCATGTTGAATTTGTGCCTCTGTCAGCTTCCTAGGCCGTCCCACGTTCAAGCCCTGCTTTTTAGCTGCTGCCATACCCGCCTTTGTCCTTTCCGCTATCAAGGAGCGCTCAAATTCGCCGAGCGCCCCCATCATGTGAAAGAGCAGCTTCCCGCCCGCCGTTGTGGTGTCGATTGCCTCAGACAACGACACAAACCCGGCCCCGGCTTTCCCGAGATTGTCCATGATATGGATTAAGTCGCCAAGGGAACGCCCCAGACGGTCAAGTTTCCACACGACCAGTATGTTTCCCTCTCCGACAGCGTTTAACGCCTCTGTCAGGCCATCACGGGTAAAAGAGGCCCCGGAAATACCTTGATCCTCATAGATGGTTTTGCATCCGGCAGCGGTTAAAGCGTCCCGCTGCAAGTCAAGATTTTGGTCGTCCGTCGATACCCTTGCATAGCCGATTTTCATGGCTTTTATTTTGCAATACCCTTTTGCAACAATCAAGCAAAATCATGAATGTTATTAAGCTATTGTTTTTGAATAAAAACAGACGTGCCGGCTGCCGGCGCAAATCGGCGATCGTAACCGTTGCAAAAGGGGTCCATTTTGCAACGGTCTAGAAATCCTATTACCTCACTTTTTAGTTGACAAGTGTCAATTGACACTGTACGGTTAAAGGGTGATTAGGACGATCAAGCATCGAGGTTTAAAACGGCTTCATGAATCCGATAATGCCAGCGGTGTTTTAAGCCAATATGTTACGAAGATAAGACGGATACTATTCGTGCTCGATAATGCCGCCGATATTGGAGAACTCGATCTTCCGGGATTTCGTCTCCATCCCTTAAGCGGAAACCTGAAAGGGTTTTGGAGTATTACGGTTTCGGGAAACTGGCGGATTATTTTTCGTTTTGAAAAGAGCGATGTTTTCGATGTTTATCTGGTCGATTATCACTAGGAGGATTAAACAATGCCCATGAAAAACCCACCCCATCCTGGAGAGCTTGTTAAATACGAGTGTCTTGAAGAACTGAAACTATCCGTTACCAAGGCGGCTGAAATTCTTGGTGTGACACGGCAAGCGCTTTCCAATGTCATAAATGGTAAATCCGGTATTTCCCCGGATATGGCTGTGCGCCTGTCCAAAGCTTTTGGGGGATCGCCTGATATTTGGTTGCGCATGCAAATGTCCTATGATCTTGCACAGGCACAAAAGCGGGCCGATACGATTCATGTGAAGCGTTTCGAACCCGCTTGATACAAAATTGTGAATGTTGCTTCACCACAATCTCCTAAAACTCATCTCTGTCGTGAGGTATTCGGAGATTAATTACAAGAGACAGTTTTGGGATATAAAAAGGCCGCTTTTGCGACCTTTTTGGTGGTTCCGGTTACGTCTCCGAAAAACGAAGGTTTTTCGGAGAGTAGTTTGGGTAAAGCCCGACTAGTACCCCCTGTTCTTTTTGATGACCGTCAAGGGAGAGAATCAACGTATTGATTCAAACCATGCGAATATCAGGAAAATCGATAGAGCAGGAGGCAATCCGCTGGATATAAATTGAATCTCGGTACAAGTCGAATCAATCAGTAAAAACATAGTGCACGTTCCGGCGCACTTTTTGTGACGTCCGCTACCCCGGTCTAACGTGTTCCGTACACAACGATCGTCTTACCCTTTGCCGTAATCAGTCCTTCCTGTTGCAGATCTTTAAGCACTCTCCCCACCATCTCACGTGAACAGCCCACGATTCGGCCGATTTCCTGGCGGGTAACCCGAATTTGCATACCATCAGGATGCGTCATGGCATCGGGTTCTTTACACAAATCAATCAATGTTCTCGCGATCCGGCCGGTAACATCCAGGAAAGCTAATTGGCCAAGCTTGCGGCTGGTCGACAACAGGCGATTTGAAAGCTGTCTACCAAGCCGGTGCAATAAGTCGCTCGCATACTCTTGCAACTCTTCCTTAAGCGCCATCGCAAACCGTTGATAACTAATTTCCGCAAGCATGCAATCCTGCCGGGTTGTCACGGTTACACCCCGTGTTTCCCCACCCAAGAAAACCCCGACTTCACCAATAAAATCACCTTTATTCAAATATGTAAGAATGATTTCATGACCATCTGGATCTTTCATACTGATGGAAACAGAACCTTCAACGATATAATAAAGCGTATCCCCGTTGTCTCCTGGACGGATAATCTCAGACTTGGTCGAATACCGCCTTTTGTGGCAAAAATGCAACAGCGCATCCATCGCATCGTCCGCAATTAATGGAACAGGTTTGAGTAAAGGCATAAATATACTTGGGGGTAGAGGGGAAACCCCCTAAGTGTAGCAGTTCGGTCAATTTTACAAGCCTAATAAGTAAAGCCCACATCATCAGATATATGATAAGATGATCCATTTTTTTATTAAGGAACAATCGAATTATGAACGTTCGTATTAAGTGGATTGAAAACGCGCTTTTTCTGGGTGAGTCAGGAAGTGGCCACAGCGTCGTCATGGATGGCCCCCCGGAAAATGGTGGCCGCAATCTCGGGATTCGGCCGATGGAAATGTTGTTGCTGGGAATGGGTGGTTGCACGGCGTTTGACGTGGTCCACATCCTTCAAAAAGGACGGCATCCCGTTACCGATTGTATCGCTGAAATATTGGCCGAAAGGGTCGAATCGATTCCCAAGGTCTTTAGCAAAATACACGTCCATTTAATTGTAACCGGCAACAATTTGAAAAGACCGGCGGTTGAGCGCGCCGTCCAACTATCCGCTGAAAAATTCTGCTCGGCCTCCATAATGCTCGGAAAAACAGCAAAAATTACCCACGACTTTGAAGTGACACAGGGATAACCCGTTAACCCAGTGGCGTTTTTCATGGACAAACTTCAACTCTCCGAATTTAACAATCTGACCAAATCGCTTAATCTGAATATTTACAAGGTTTGCTATGCACGGAATGCGCATGGCCAATACATCAACTATATTGACGAATCTTTTAACGCATTGCGATTAACCCGGATCCTGGAGGAAATTACTAAAATCGTCGGCGCTACAATCTTAAATATTGCCCAACAAAATTACGCGCCACAAGGCGCCAGTGTCACCATGATGGTCGCCGATGGAATGTCTCCGACCAACTCGGGTTTACTGCTTCAAGAACCTTCTTTATTACCCGAAACACTCGTCGCCCACCTCGACAAAAGCCATATCACCGTTCACACCTATCCCGAAAACCATCCAGCTGAAGGAATCCAATGCTTTCGAATCGATCTCGACGTTTCCACTTGTGGAAAAATTCCTCCTCTGCGCGCATTGAATTTTATCATCGAAAATTTTCGTCCCGACGTTGCTTTGATGGATTACCGGATTCGCGGTTTCACCCGTACTGTCCAAGGAACGAAATTGTTCAGCGATCACGAGATATCGTCAATCACTGATTCGATCCCATTGAGCACCCTCGAACAATATCAGTGCTCAGACGTCACCATACCCCAAGAAAATACATTTCTCACCAAAATAATCCTAAAAGACATCGATTTAACCGATCATATTTTTGCACCTTCAAGCGAAAAACTCGAAGCCGGAGAGGAACAACAAATTATCCATAACGTTCGGGAAGAGATGCGCGAGATTTTTTTCGGAAAAAGCGGCCCTATCAAACAGATCTAGGAGGCTGTCCGAGAATAGGAGTCGTCGCGAGGGAAAGCGGTTTTGAGTCCATTTTTTCGATTAAATGAGGCGAATATTGGGCATATTTAACAAATTTAATCGGGGAAATGGGCCAAAAACCGCTTTTCCGCAGTAGGCTCTCTATTCTCGGGCAGCCTCCTAGTGTCCACTATACTCAAGATTCCATTCGGTTATTAATCGTGAGTATGCCATGGGCAAATATTTTTGTTTATTCATTAGTATTGGTCTATTCCCCGGAATCAGCACTGCGGCCCGTGTCGATATCGATGACCAATTTCGTAAGCAACGGCAACTCTATGTCAAAGCCGAAGACGCCCTCAAACGGCGTAATATCAGGAATTATCATCGTTACCTGAAACAAATTCCTGATTATCCTCTGGCACCTTATTTGCTCTATCGGGATTTACGTTACCACTTGAGTAAAGCTACCAATCAAAAGGTCCGCTCCTTTCTTTAACGCTACCCGAATACGCCGAAATCGGACAAACTTCGGGTTCGATGGCTGAAATCATTGTGTAAAAAAAAGGACTACCCAGCGTTTCTCGGTTTTTACAAACCCGGGTTGAGTAGCAAACTACAATGCTATCAACTGCAAATTCGCATAAACAACGACACGATCGATCAAGGAGCTATCGACGAGATCAATGACCTATGGCTTTACCACAAGTCCCGCCCTGAGGCATGCAATCGTGTATTTGCTTATTGGGCTGAATAGGGTCATCGCACGGACGACTTGGTTTGGCAACGAACCGCTTTAGCGATGACTAAAGGCGTCCCATCAATTGTGCGGTACCTCAAAGATTTATTACCAGCGGATGAACGTTATCTGGTCGACCTTTGGTTTGAGCTCAGAACACATCCCGCCCGTATTGTCGATAGCGCGAAAAAAGCACGGCGATCACCGAAAGAATCGGTAGTCTTTGCCTACGCGATCCGCCGTTTTGCCTGGCGCAAATCGCAAAAGGCTTTAGCCGCGTGGCAAAAAATTAAAAATTCACGCGAATTTAGTAAGTCGGAAAAAACTGCGGTCTGGAAAACATTGACACTTAACCTCGCCGATAAAGCCGGGCAACCAAAACTGGATTGGCTTAATGATTTACCGGAATCGGAACTAACCGGTGAACTCAGGGTGCTGCGAATACGTCATGCTTTGGCGGCGTTAAAGTGGCGGGAAGCCCAAGTGTGGTTAGACAAATTACCCCAAGAAGAGGCGGAATTAAACGAGTGGAAATACTGGCAGGCCCGGAGTTTAGCTCAACTTGGGGAGCATTCGTAATCCCAAGAAATCTACAAAGACTTGGCGGGATTACGGGATTTTTACGGATTTCTGGCTGCCGCTCAACTGGGCAAGGCAGGACAGATCCAACACCAGCCCCTACAACTTGATAATGTCATTTTGAATAAGGCCAGGCAATTGCCCATGGTGCAGCGCGCCAAAGAATTTTATTTACTGAATCGCTTGGTAGAGGCGCGGCGCCAATTAACCCATACTGTTGAAGATAAACAGTTACTCGCCGCCGCCGCACGGATTGCATCGAATTGGGGATGGCATAACCAAGCAATAATAGCTTTGGCCAAAGCAAGAATGTATGACGATGTATCGATTCGTTACCCCTTGGCCCACAAAGAAGCGATGATCAAATATAGTCGGCAAATGAATGTTCCCACGACATGGCTATTTGCGATCGCACGTCAGGAGAGTATTTTTTCCACTGACATTCGCTCGGACGCTGGCGCATTGGGCTTGATGCAACTTCTCCCGAGCACGGCTAAATCGTTAGCGCGCAAACTCAAAGCAAAAAAGCCGAGTTCATACCAACTAATTCAGCCCGACACCAATATAAAATTCGGCACCGCTTATCTCAAACGACTGCTAAATTCATTCAACGGTAATTTGGTATTGGCTGTAGCGTCGTACAACGCCGGGCCAACCAAGGTTCGCCGTTGGGTGCCCAAACACGCTATCCCGGAAGATGTATGGGTCGAATTAATTCCCTACCGAGAAACTGCTCGTTATGTCAAAAGCGTACTGACCAACCAGTTTATTTACAATCGTCAACTAGGCCAGACCGATGGCGTATTCGAAAGAATGCCAAATCAAAGTATCGGTAAAGCTAAAGGCGTAATACAGAAACATATCGTTTCACCAAGCCAGACATTATGAAAAAAATCACTCGGTATATTTTTCTTGAACGTATCCGTTGCCACCAACCGATAAAAGGATCATTATCAATCAGATCTATAGCCTGGCTTCCTTGTGGGGTAATTCAATTCGTTCAAAAGGGTCTGAGCTTTCAGAATCAAGAGCTTTCATATAACCATAAAGGAGCAAGCTCATGAAGAACTATATTGAACAGCCGACCAAGTTCCGATTCATTCTGCGGGTCATCGGTACTCCGATCATTATGTTGATTTTCATAATACTGACCAATGAGTTCGTCATTGCGGCAGACACAAATGAGAAAGGATATGAAAATCGTCATTTCGATGTCCGTATCGCCTTTAACCAGGGATTTAGTCAATTAATCCCTGCGCCACGGCGGCTAACCGCTTCTAAGATGGCTATAGAAGTTCCAGATCTCGCTTACAGTATCGATAAAAATACCGGTGTGATGCGTTCTTTGAGCAGTCACACGGGATTTCTTAGTCCCGCCAAAATTGGACGGCAACCAATGGTTGTGGCGATGGAGTTTTTAAAGGCTAATGCCGCAATGATGGGTATGACCAAGAATGAAATGACAAACATGAAGGTTAGCGATAACGTTTACTCAGTTGTTTCGGGAGCTACGCATATTTATATGTCTCAGGAGTATGATGGTATACCGGTATACTCGGGGCAATTACAAATGAATGTCAGTCAGGGACAGAGAATACTGAGCATCAATAATAACTTGATGCTCGGAATGGATAAAGCGGCAAATACTTTAAAGCCATCAATAGATTTGGCGGATGCGGTCATAAAAGCGGCACGGCAAATAGGTCTATCTGGCGTAAGGAAACCGAAAGTACTGAACTCAGCCGCTGGAGTTCAACAGCTTTCCACTGTTCAGAGTAGTGATATTTCGCTGGAACCCATAAAGGGTAGCTTAATGTGGCTTCCAATTCGGCATGGCATGATGAATTTAGTCTGGAATTTCCAGATTTACACGCTTGATAAACAACACGTTTACGATTTTACGGTAGACGCCGTTTCCGGAAAGGTTTGGACCCGATTTGACTGGGTCATCTCCGCTCAGTACCGTGTTTATGCAAGACCCGCAGAAAGTCCCAACCACACTAATCCCTTGCCACCCGCGGACGCTCGCACGCTTGAAAATAATCCGGCCAATAGTGGTGCATCACCCTTTGGTTGGCATGATACTAATGGTGCAGCCGGAGCGGAATTCACCACGACCCGGGGCAACAATGTACATGCCTATACCGATGTAAATGCTGATAACTCTCCCGATTCAGGATCCAGTCCCAATGGCGGCGCCGATCTGAAGTTTGATTTCCCGGTGACGCTGAATTCACGGCCAAACACTTATCGCGATGCCGCGGTAGCTAATCTATTCTACTGGAATAATATAATCCATGATATTCAGTATCAATATGGCTTCGATGAGGCGGCTGGAAATTTTCAGTCTAATAATTATGGCAAAGGAGGTAGGGGTAACGACGGCGTTCGCGCTGAAGCACAGGATGGCGATGGCGCCAATAATGCCAATTTCCAGATAACACCGGATGGTTAAGCACCGCGCATGCAGATGTTTCTATGGGACACAACCAACCATGAAAGAGACGGTGATCTGGATAATGGGATCATTATTCATGAATATGGTCACGGGATTTCTACTCGCTTAGTCGGTGGACCTTCCAACAGCAATTGTCTTACTAATAGCCAGCAGCCTGGGGAAGGGCTTAGTGACTGGTGGCATCCCTTTCAAGGTGCCATTTTTTTCTTTTTCTTTGCCGCAAGGAGTCTAGCAGTTGAGACATGTGGCTGCTTGGGAAATTGGTCACGTTTTGGCGGTGGCTTTTTCGGCCCACGACGGTGCTTTTTAAATTGGGATAATTTGACGTGATGAGCGAGTTGTAGGAGCACCTCAACCAATTCAGTCAGCGGAAGACTTTGAAATCCAACCCAGTACTCCGATGGCAAGGCGATCATCATGCCTTCATGGGTTCTGCCAATATGACCGGCTAAATAATAGCTGGAAACATCATTCTCGATGGTTTCTTCGCCGTGGACAGCCCGGAGCGCTGCTTTAACAACAGCCAATAGATTGTAGGCCACCAGGGCAATGCAAAATCCAAACAAGGCGGCTTTCGGATAACCCAAGGTGTTGATTTCCGAATGGAGATGAGCTTCCAATTCTTGAAACGCGGTTTCAATCGTCCAGCGCTTACGATACATCTCGGCGATCAGTCTGCCATCGGCGACTGATTTCGGTAGATTCGTCAACACGCAAATCTCATGCTCACCGTCGCGTGTCGCGGTATTCAGGCAAACCCGTATCCGACGATATTTCCGAACCCTCCCTGCCGTATCGGTGACCTCGATCCATTGCTCATAAATCTTTCCCGTCTCGGTGTTGCCCACATAACGTTCATCGCCGAGAGCCGTCCAAGGCATCGACGCATGTTGGCGGCAGATCAAAAAGCCACCACGATCAACAATTCCCGAGAGAAAGTCCCGGACACAAAAATTACGATCCATAATCCAGATATCCCGTGCCTGGACCGTCGATAATACCGTCCCCAGCAAGGCCCGCTCTTGCGTATGCCCATCCTCGCAGGGGAACACATCGATGACCATCTCTAACGCGGGATCGTACACATTCAGTGATTTTCCTGGCAAGGGTCCAGCCTTAGTGTTTTGGAGCACCTGCAAACGATGTTCTGTCGCCTCGATACAGTTGCCATCCAGCACTTTGACACGATAGCCCGGTAACCACGGTTTACACGGGCCGCCTAAGGCTTCGATAATCTCCGTCATCTCTTGCGCGGTATCGTGAACCAGGGTAGCTGACGTAGAGGCTTCCAGTCCGTTCAGCTTGTTATAGACTGACGTGACCGAAACGCCAATCGTCTCGTCCGCACTTTGATAGGCATTGAAGACACAAGGGAACATTTTGAATACCACGCCATTCATCAATTCAAAAAGGCTCGAAAACGACAACTCCCGCGTATATTGGTTAACCGCTGTTTTCTCAAACCATTGATTGAGCTTGTCCGGACTGAATATCCGTTCGAGCAGAATGTGAACGCTCACGGCGACCGGGCTTTTCTCTGTAAAACGCTGAAAAATGTCGTCGAATTTCATGTCTACCCCTCATCATCGAATATAAGTTCCCTTGATATTTTCCAGATGATTAAGGTGCTTGTCTACAACTATTTTCTATCCTATTGATATATCGTGTTTTATTTCACCTTGAAAGGGATGGTGACTGGTGGGCACTGGCTTATACCGCCAAAGTCGGCGATAAAAGTACGGATCCCCGGGGAATAGGAACCTATGCCTTTGGTCAGCCTACGAGTGGCCCCGGTATTCGCACCCAACGTTACAGTACAGATCCAGCCATTAACAACTGGACTTATGAAAGCATCAGTGGAATGGCAATCCCACATGGCGTGGGCTCGGTTTGGGCGCAAGCTGCCTGGAAGGTCTATTGGGCGCTAGTGGATCATTGGGGTTTCGAGCCAAATTTATACAATGCACTGGGTAATGCCGGTAATCAGCGTATGATGCTTTATGTTAATGAGGGTTTGAAGAATACCGCTTGCAATCCAACCTTTACCCAGGTTCGTGATGGCATTATCGATGCAGCCAAGGTGCTGCATAGTGGTGAGGATGTATGTCGTATCTGGTCTGCTTTTGCAAAATTTGGTTTGGGGGTAGATGCGGTCAGCGGTGGATCCAACAGCACTCGTCCAACCAATGGTTTCAAGCTCCCCGATGCCTGTCGGGTTGATGAAATTCCCCCTGTCATATCGATTACGGCTCCTGGTGGTGGCGCCATCGTCAGTGGTACGACAATGGTCACTGCGTCGGCAAGTGACGATGTTGGTGAGACCAAAGTCGAATTTTATATTGACAATAACCTTATCAACACTGATAACGTAGCGCCTTATAGTTTCAGCTGGAATACAACGACCGTAAACGATGGCAGTCATTCCCTATCCGGCAAGGCCTATGACGATGCCGGAAATATCGGTTCGAGTAATTCGGTCACTATATCCGTCAATAACAGCAGTAATGGAATAGCTGTCTTCGACTCTGTTCTGAAGGCCCCCAAATGCGCAAACCCAGGCAAGATCTGCGATTCAGGAACGCTTATTGTCGGACGTGACGGGAGGGGACCCGAACCTAACCAGCCCAACACCATCAACCGTTCCTGCGCGGATGGCGCCCAGGGTGAATTTCATGTTGATGAATCAATCGACAGCATCGTAATATCTACCACGGATGCTAGCAGTTTCGCTGCGGGAAAGACTGTACGTGTCGATATCACGGTTTGGGCCTGGACTTCACCAGAAGATGACCATTTGGATATTTACTTTGCCGCGAACGCTAATGATCCCAATTGGAACTTTATTAAAACATTGACACCAATCGCTGCGGGTAAACAAACGCTATCGACCACCTACACCCTTCCGTCGGGGTCGCTGCAGGCTGTTCGTGCGCATTTTCGCTATCAGCAAAACAGAACTTCTTGCGGCAATGATCGTTTCTCCGATCATGATGACCTCATTTTCGCGGTAGAAGCCGGGATAGATACTGGTACTGGCGCGGTAATTTTTAGTGACAATTTCGAAACCGATAAAGGCTGGTCGGTCAACCCGTCGGGAAGAGATTCAGCAATCACCGGTCAATGGGAGCGGGGTAATCCGCGATCGACCACTTCGAACGGGATTAAACAGTTAGGCGACACGGTCAGTGGTGTTAATGACCTGGTTACCGGCCGCTTGGCGGGTTCCCGGGCTGGTGCGCATGATATTGATAATGGTGTGACCAGCATTCTGTCACCTGCCATTACCCTGCCCTCAGATAGTAATTTGAAGCTTACGTTCCAATATTACCTGGCTCACCGTAATAGCTCCGACAATGCTGATTTTCTCCGGGTTAAGGTTCTCGGTGCAACGACCGAGACGGTATTTGAACAGCTGGGAACTTCCACTAATAACAACGGTTCCTGGGCTGAAGCTACCGCAATGTTGAACGCCTTTGCCGGTCAAACCGTAAAAATCCTAATTGAAGCTGCGGACCTAGGCGGGCCGAGCCTTGTCGAGGCTGGTATTGATAATGTCGAAGTGACAAAGTAGTAGATCAGCTGAGATAAGTTTTTCCCCGAACAGCTTTTGTGACTGTCCGGGAGAAATCCTAGGAGGCTGTCCGAGAATAGGAGTCGTCGCGAGGGAAAGCGTTTTTGAGGCCATTTTTTACGCAGAAACGGCAGATTTCAGGGGTGAACTAAACAGTTACATTCTATCTTTGTCTCGTTGCACATTCGTACTAATGCCATGAAGAAACCCCCCTCAATTCCTTCATGGGCTTAATCGGGATGAGCTCTATCCGATTTTGATAGCTAAGAACCTGGATTTTTTGACCAGAAAATATCCCTAGCGACTCCCTTACTTCTATAGGAATTACGACTTGATACTTTGGCGAAACGGTTACAGCAGTCATAAAAATTCTCCATCGATACGGATTGGGTATTACGATAATGCCATCGATTTAATCTGTATAGAGGGCGGTGGATTCCACTTCTTTACGGGCTCCTTCCATTACACCAACCCCGACAACAATACCTACCAGAGGAAAAGAAAATGAGATAAACAACAACACATAAAAACCGGCCAGGATAATTGACGTCGACCTGCCAGAGTAATTGACATTAGATAGGTATCGGGCAACCTGCTTGACAGGTTTTTTCGAGTGAATTAGTTTTTGTTGATCAGGGTAGCTGTATATTAAGGGTTTTAGCTCAGTGGCGTTTGTTCGTTCCTCACTTAGACTAATAGAAAATCAAAGATAAATCAGGGCGACGGAGAAACAAAGTATTCATGGGATCGAAATCGGGAGGGGATTCCATTTGTTTCCCCAGTGTACGGAAAGGGTCGATATCAGACAGAGATCAATCGTGCAAAAATCGAGAACCCGGTCAAGATAAATATCGTCAGAGGATAATAACCAGGTTTGGAGTAGATGGCATAAACCGAAAGGCGCTAAAAGTCGAGTTCTTTACTTCCAAAATCTTGCCACCTTTCAGATGCCACCGAAATCCGAGTGAACGCAGTGAACAAGCGCCACCGGCGCTAATCCATGACATCGGATCGCCTAACAAATCCCCGCCATCGTTCCTATCTTACAAAGCGACGTCCAGGGGCTACCCGTTACCAAAGCTTATTTAAAGTGGCGTGGCTATTGAAGGGAATAGCCACGTGAGTAGAGGAGAAAACCTTTGAAAAAGATCGCGGCGGAAATGCGAAGCGCTGGGACAGCGTGGAGTCTACAAAAGCTGATTAACGGTATACTGGTCTGACCTTTTTTAATAGTAGCATGTTTGGACTCGATAGGTATAGTCCTGGGGAATCAATATATTACCGCGATAATAACACAATCTATCGAGACAGTCTTGTCCAATATGAAATGGCCCTGAAGAGGGGGGTAATTTCTAACGTGAAATGGCCCTGAAACCGAGAACAGATCATAAATTGAGGTTAACTTACGCTTCAGAAGTGTCAAGGAGATTCCTCCGCTACGCTACAAACTCCTCCTTGACACCTCTTCCGCTCCAGTTAAAAGGTTATTCATGATCTGTTCCCAATTTCAGGGCCATTTATAGATTGGAATAGACTGAGACCGACCCCTTTCATTTTCACATTTTAACCAGACGCGCGTTTGACGGCTGTAATTTTATTCATAATCGTATCCTTTTTCGCTTCGTCAAGGTTCGCCTTTTTAAGGTATGACTCCAGGGCATCAAGAGAGAATGTTAGCTTGAAACTGTTTTTGAGTGCTGCATCGAGTTCCTCTGAGGTTTCTTTACAATCCTGGCTGAGGAGTGTTTGGGAAATCCATCGCAGCAACAAAGCAATGATTCCAGACTCTACATCAAGCCTAAGTGTTTGTGCCGTAACCATAGCTTTGATTGAGCCCGTGTAATTACCCGTAATTAGCAACAACTCGCCCAAATTTAGATAGGTTAACGCTTCTTTCGGGTCCAGCTCAATGGCTTTGTCGTAGTCTTCGATTGCCCGCTGTTGCTGTTTGAGAGCATCGTAGCTAGTACCCCGGTTGTTGTAGGCTAGCGCATATTTCGGGTCCAGCTCAATGGCTTTGTCGTAGTCTTCGATTGCCCGCTCGTGCTGTTTGAGATCTCCGTAGCGATTACCCCGGTTGATGTAGGCCAGCGCATATTTCGGGTCCAGCTCAATGGCTTTGTCGTAGTCTTCGATTGCCCGCTCGTGCTGTTTGAGAGCACCGTAGCTAGTACCCCGGTTGTTGTAGGCTAGCGCATATTTCGGGTCCAGCTCAATGGCTTTGTCGTAGTCTTCGATTGCCCGCGCACGCCGATCGACCTTGGAATAAGCAAGGCCTCTATACACACATACGGCTTTATCATTCTGATTGAGTTTAATCGCCCGCGTCCAGGAACTGATCGCCGATTCAAACTCCGATTTTTCATAAGCACTAATGCCTTTGTAATACCAGTCATCGAAAGTATATTGTTCTTCGGTCTTCACCTTTTCCATGCTATTTTGAAATTCTTGCAGAGTTTCGGTGTCTGCCTGTGTTAGCGGTTTGCTGACATCTATTACTGGCTCGTTTGATTTTAAATGTTTAAGTGATTCTTCATATTGTTTTTGCAAGTGGTCGATTTCGGAAAGGCGCGATTTTGCCTCGTTTACGGCCCCCTCAACAATCTGGTCGATAGCATTCCGGCCTTTTTCCTCAATCAATCGCTCAAGACGCTCTTGGGTTAGGAAATTCGTAACCTCTTCCTCGGTCTTTGTCTCAATGGTCTTCTTAATCCACGCTTTAATCGTGGTGAATCCAACAAATGATAGAATTGCCAAGAACATGCCAGCTAAACCAAAATAAATATTCAGCCGGTCGTTCATGCCACCTAGCCTAAACTCCATCTCCCGCTGCAAAGTGCGTTGCTGCCTATCCAATTGCTCCTTAAGCTCCTGAAACCGAATCGTGGACTGTGCTTTGTTTCCTTTGATTCGTTCTTCCAAAACCTTGGAGTTTGGACTTTGGTCAGAGGGTGTTTGGGCTAGCGCCGGACTTGTGGCCGCTAATATATACCCAATAAAAATGCTGGCAGCGAATAAAACGGTAAAGTCTATCCAAATCAATAGACCAGGCTTACGATCTAAATTCATCGATTCCACTTTTAATGTTGAAATCATAAACCCAACTCCGGTGATATGGAAAGGCGCCTGCTTTCAAATACCGAAAACCAATCGTAGAAACGAGACCGAGAAAATAAAGGAAAAAGCAGAAAAAAAGGGGGTCACGTCTTGTAAGACTACATCCTTTCACCCAAATCCACCCGACACTTTGGAACGGACTACGGTAGAAGCCAGCAGAAATGCGGTCAGGTCAGCTAAGGCGATACACTCCTCTATTTAGGATGCTCTTGATAGCATCAAGACCAGCGTATATAGACAGACCAACAAGCCCAATAAGAATTAAGCGCGATAAGAATATCCATTGTTAGAGATCTCGCTAAGAATCCCCTCTAACCCGAACTACCCCCGAACCCGCCGAATATAACCCAACGGATTAATCTTCTTCCCCCCCTTCAACACCTCAAAATGAAGATGAGGCCCGGTCGCATGCCCACTCGACCCCAACTTGGCAATCGCCTGTCCCTTCTCAACTTTATCCCCAACCGCTACCAGCAATTGTTGATTGTGGGCGTAGCGGGTAACAAAACCATCGCCATGCATGATTTCTACGAATTTTCCGTATCCGCCTTTAGTTCCAGCGACGATCACTATCCCCGAAGCAACGGTAACAACTTCAGTCCCTCGTTTCCCCGCGAAATCGACGCCGTGATGGAAATTACGACTTCCTGTAAATGGGTCGGTGCGCCAACCAAATCCGGAGGACAACCAACCCTGCTTCACCGGCTTACCCGCAGGATAAATGTCTTGTTCCAGGCTGCGTGTTTCGATGATATTGGCGAGAACGTTTAGCTGTATATTCCGTTGCTGAATGTTGTCCGCCAAACCCTTCATTTCAGCCATCAAACTGTCAACGTCGTGTGACTGAATATTGTAGTCAGCGCCCAAACCACCTTGCGCGGGAATTTCAGAAAAATTGAATTCTGAAACATCCAATTTTGCTTTCTCGACAATACGTTGTCCGACTGCGTTTAAGCGTAGCATTTGGCCCTGAAGCCGCGCCAATCTAACCGCTAAAGCATCCATTCGATCATCAGAATGACGACTCAGCTCGGCCATCTGATCTTGTTGCTCTTTCAACTCCGTACGAAACCATTGGGTTTCGACTATATTAAACCGCCTGACGACGTGACTACCCAACTGAATTCCGGTATAAAAGATCCCGAACAACACTATAAGCACCGGTATAGCGACCAGATATCTTAACGAAACTACATTTATACCTTTCGTCGATTGTTTGAAAAATTGCATATTTTACAGTTAATTATTCACTATTAAAAACGTCTCCATTCCATCGCCATGTTTCCCCCCAAACCTTTAGCCATCAGCAAGATCCTATCCAGGCCGGGGAAAATTCATTCGTCCATCGTCGGCCGCCTACAAGAACAAAACCGTTTACTGATTGATGTCAAAAAAGCGGTGCCCCCCTTCCTTCGCGAACACTGCGTGGCCTGCGTGGCCAAGGAAAATAATATAATTTTGTATACCGATTCACCCGCTTGGGCGTCACAACTAAGGTTTCATGGCGCCTCGATTATCGATGAACTAAACCGGCAGTTGCCCTCGAAAACCGTCGCCAAGGTTAAACTTCGAGTGCTTATACCACCCGCATCGCCCAATACAAACCGGGAATATCCTCCCCAAACCCCTTCACCGGAAACCATACATGCACTTAGAAGCAGTGCTAATTCTCTTTCGAATATTGAACTGAAAAATGCCCTTTCCCGCTTGGCGCTTACTCTGGAATTGAAGCATTTGAACAAATCCTAATCTTGGGCGTCAGCTAGGAAATTGTCCAAGAATAGAGGGTCTCCTTGTATATTTGAATTATTAATTCGTCATATAAACCGGTTGCATATACGATATCGGAATTTCCTCTTCATCACGAAACGTAACATACTCCCAGGCACTCCGGTCTTCCAAAAGCGCCTTTAACAATTGATTATTCAAACCATGACCCGACTTATAACCCGTAAACGCCCCAATTAAGCTATGGCCTAAGAGATATAGATCGCCAATGGCATCCAAAATTTTGTGTTTGACGAATTCGTCGACGTACCTCAAACCATCTTCGTTCAATACCCGATAATTATCGACAACAATCGCATTATCCATGCTGCCTCCAAGCGCTAGGTTTTGCTTTCTTAAAGCCTCTATATCCCGCATAAACCCAAAGGTTCGAGCTCTGCTGACTTCTTTGACGAACGAGGTCGAAGAAAAATCGATACTTGCGGTTTGTGCATCCTTATGAAAGGCCGGATGATTAAAATCGATGGTAAATGTCACCTTAAACCCGTTAAGAGGTTCGAAGCAAGCCCATTTGTCACCATCTTTCACTTTAATCTTTCTCTTTATCCGTATAAAGTTTTTAGGAGCCTCCTGCTGTTCGACACCGGCGGACTGAATTAAAAAAACAAAGGGACCTGCGCTACCATCCATAATCGGAACTTCCGGCGCGCTGACATCCACATATGCATTATCGATACCCAAACCGGCCAACGCCGACAACAAATGTTCGACCGTAGAAATTTTGACATCCCCTTTTACCAGGGTGGTGGACAATTGAGTTTCACCTACATTCTCAGGTTTTGCTTCTATAACCACCACTTTGTCCAAATCGACTCGACGAAAACGAATTCCGGTACCGAGAGCAGCGGGACGCAGGGTCAGATACACTTTTTTACCGGTGTGCAACCCTACGCCTGTCGCTCGAATTACGTTTTTGAGCGTTCGTTGCCTAATCATTTAGCATCAAACTTTAAATTGCTTAAAAAAATCCATGGGAGAATACCACAAAACTTCACTTTTGGATAAATTAAGTCTTGTCCAATATGAAATGGCCCTGAACGGGAGCCGTGATTCCAACGTGAAACGGCCCTGTACCTGAGGAGTAATTTCTGCTCATGATGGTCACCTATGGTGATCTATATGAGTGACAAAAAGATAAAAACATTGGATGACGTCCGCATCTTTCTCGAAGGAACTGTGGAGGTTGAGTTTTCAATTACCAACAAGGAAGAGCGCTACCAGTGGATTCGGCGTACATTGGTCAAATTCAGTTATATCTCTTGCAGCAAGAACGGTAAGGGATTGATCATCCGCTATCTGGAGCAGGTGAGTGGCTATTCTCCACGGCAAGTGAAACGGCTGGTACAGCAATACAAAAAAACCGGATACATCAAGCGCCAACAGCGTACAGCATCGGGATTTGAACGCTTCTACCGCCCTGAGGACGCAGTGCTGTTAGCTGAGACCGACAAGCTCCATGGGACACTCTGCGGTGCAGCCACCAAGAAGATCTGTGAGCGGATGCTTTTGATCTATGAGGATTATCGCTATGAGCGCTTAGCAAAGATTTCGGTTGCCCATCTCTATAATCTTCGTCATTCTACGTGTTATCAACGACAGCGCCGCCAGTTTGATAAAACCGCTTCAAAACGCTCTCAGATAGGCGAGCGACGAAAACCCAATTCAGAAGGTAAACCAGGCTTTCTACGGATCGACACAGTCCATCAGGGCGACCTGGATGGGATCAAAGGGGTTTACCATATCAATGCGGTTGATGAAGTCACGCAATTTGAATGTATATTCTCCGTAGAACGGATTACTGAGCGTTTCATGATTCCGGTCCTGGAGATGCTGATCGAAATCTTCCCTTTTGTCATCCTGGCATTTCACGCGGATAACGGTTCGGAATACATCAATCATACCGTGGCAAAACTGCTCGGAAAGCTCCATATTGACCTGACCAAATCACGCCCACGCCATTCCAACGACAATGCACTCGCCGAGTCCAAGAACGGAACCATCATCCGCAAACATCTGGGGTACGACCATATCCCGGGGTACTGGGCGCCTCAACTTAATGAATTTCACAGAGAGTATTTCAACCCCTATATCAACTTCCATCGTCCTTGCTTTTTTCCTGTCCCAAAAGAAGACAACAAAGGAAAGGTGAAAAAGAGCTATCCCTACAAGTTAATGATGACACCCTACGAGAAGCTCAAATCATTACCTGATGCAAACCAATATCTCAAACTGGGAACCACCTTTAAAAAGCTGGATGCAATTGCCTTCTCAATCAGCGACAATGACGCAGTCAAACAGATGAATGAGGCCAAACGTAAACTTTTCAAAACCATCTTTGAGCAGGAGCGGAGTATTGCCTGATTTGCCTCTTCAGGTAGATTCTCTACCCCTCTGTTTCAAGGCCATTTATAGATTGGAATGGACTATTAGCGCAGTATTCACGCTTCGATTTTCATCATCAATCGGCCTGCCGCCGCAAAAAAGCAGGGATATCCAGGTAGTCCAGATTCATATCGCCCTGAGGTTCAGCACGAAAATTGCGAACACGCTCCGCTTTTTGACGCATAACCGCAGGCCTTTCAAGTTTTCCATAATCCACTTTGCCATTATTGCTTGTTTGAACAAGTTTTATGGCGGGTTCGACCAATTGTGGACTTTGGTTTTTCAATCCGGTTGCCACCATAGTGACGCGGAGTTCGTCTTTGAGTTCGGGATCAATTACGGTTCCCACAACGACTACGGCATCGTCGGACGCAAATTCCTTAACCGCGTTTCCGACCTCATCGAATTCACCGATAGCCAAATCGAGCCCACCGGTAATATTGACCAATATTCCCCGTGCACCCTGCAAGTTGATATCTTCCAGCAATGGACTTGCAATAGCTTTCTCCGCGGCTTCTCTAGCTCTATTCTCGCCCGTAGCAACGCCGGTGCCCATCATCGCCATGCCCATCTCCGACATAACCGTCCGTACGTCCGCGAAATCAACGTTGATGAGACCTGGCCGGGTAATCAGCTCAGCGATACCCTGTACCGCACCGAATAGGACATCGTTGGCCGCATTAAAGGCATCGACCAAACTGATTTCCTTCCCTAAAACCGGTAACAATTTTTCGTTCGGAATAGTAATCAGGGAATCGACGAATTGCGCCAACTCTTCAATACCGTTATTGGCAACCGCGGCCCGTTTGGCGCCTTCGAATGGAAATGGACGGGTCACAACGGCTACTGTCAGAATATCGAGTTCTTTTGCGATTTCAGCGATGATCGGTGCTGCGCCCGTACCGGTTCCACCACCCATACCCGCTGTTAGAAACACCATATCAGCGCCTTCCAAGACTTCCTGAATTCTTTCCCGATCATCCATTGCCGCCTGCCGACCCACTTCCGGGTTGGCTCCCGCGCCAAGGCCTTTGGTCAATTCGCTGCCTAACTGTAATACGGTTCGTGCGGCGATGCTTTGGAGCGCTTGCGCGTCGGTATTCGCACAGATGAAATCGACCCCTTCTATATTACTATTCATCATATGATTGACCGCATTACCGCCGCCACCTCCAATACCAATCACCTTAATAACCGCATTTTGTGAATAAGATTCTAATAGTTCAAATTTCATGTCATTTCCCCTCACACACTGTTAAAAATTACCCTGAAACCAACTTTTCATTTTTTGCCAGACCGATTTCAAATTGGAATCAACCACCAAATTTCGTTCCATCATGACCCGGCTTTGCTGTCCAAATTTTAATAATCCAACGCCGGTTGAATACACTGGGTTGTCCACTACGTCGCCAAGACCCTTTATGTTTTTGGGAACCCCAAGACGCACCGGCATATGAAATATTTCTTCCGCCAGCTCAATCAACCCTTCAATTGCCGAACTACCACCGGTGAGCACGATCCCGGCGGCAATTAAATCTTCAAATCCACTTCTCCTCAATTCAGCCTGAACCAGCATCATCAACTCCTCGTAACGCGGCTCGACGATCTCCGCCAAGTTCTGCCTGGAGATACGCCGAGGCGGCCGATCGCCAATACTGGGCACATCAATGGTATCGTTCAAATCCGCTAATTGGGTTAAAGCACAAGCATGTTTGATTTTTATCTCTTCCGCACTTTTGGTCGGCGTCCTCAGAGCCACCGCGATGTCATTCGTGACTTGATCGCCTGCGATTGGAATCACCGCGGTATGGCGAATCGCTCCTTCGGTGAACACCGCGATATCACAGGTGCCGCCACCGATATCGATCAAACATACGCCAAGTTCTTTTTCATCGTCGGTCAGTACCGCGGCCGAAGACGCCAACTGTTCGATAATAATATCGTCCACATACAAGCCGCAGCGGCGAATGCATTTGATAATATTTTGGGCGGCGCTAACGGCGCCGGTCACCATGTGAACCCGAGCCTCGAGCCTGATCCCGGACATCCCCACCGGCTCCTTGATACCCTCTTGCCCATCGATAATGTATTCCTGGGGAAGAATATGAAGGATTTTCTGATCGGACGGTATTGCAACTGCGCGAGCGGAATCGATCACCCGGTTAACATCGAATTGAGTCACTTCTTTTTCCTTTATGGCAACGATCCCATGTGAATTCAGGCTATTGATATGGCTTCCGGCAATTCCGGCATAAACAGAATGAATTTGGCACCCCGCCATAAGCTCCGCTTCCTCTATCGCCCGCTGTATGGAGTGAACCGTGGATTCCAGATTGACGACAACACCTTTTTTTAGTCCGCGGGATACCGACTTTCCAATGCCGATAACATCAATACCCTGTTCTTCATTTGCTTCACCGACAATCGCCGCAACTTTGGATGTCCCGATATCCAAACCAATAATCAAATTTCGATCTGTTTTTTTTCCCATGACAAACTCAAATAAATTAGCGGCATCGACGCGCCAGATCTGCTATCAATCGCATATCGACCCCAATGTTTAACTTTTTATCCAATTACTCCATCCCGTTTTAACCGCACCGCAAACCCCGTGGGGTATCGCATATCAAAACTCTCAATCGAATCAATTGATTCACTACCCAATAGAGGTAACAAACGTATAAACCGTTCGTACATTTCCAAGGGACAGCGACGACCGAACTTTAATTCCATGCCCCCCTTCAACCCCACAATCCATTCTTTTCGATCACTAATGGTGAGCGACTCAACTTCCATTCCATAATCGGTCAAGCCAGCCTGCATTTTCTTCATAACCCGATACAATGATGCTTCATCTCCATCCCGCGCATAAATCACGGGCAATTCCGAAAATTGGCCCACATTATTTGGGTTAAAGCGCTTCCCTTCGCTATTGAGCAGGCCACTCACTCCCCATCGTAAATAAGGTTTCTGTTCAACTAATCTCAATATCAGAGTATCCGGCCATATTCGCTCAATGTTTACCCCACTCACCCAAGCTAACGAAGTCACTCTTTCCGTGAGATACATAAGGTCAAGCGCAATGAGTCCGGTTTGTACCGCCGGATTCGAAACTGCTTCGATTGAGTCCCTCCTAATATGTTGAAACGCACCCTCAAGCCTCACGAAACGGATTTCTGAATAGTCACTGGAAATCCATCGCCAAACGAGTGACAAGCAAACAATCAGCACCACCCAAACACCGGGATGATTGTTAAACCGTTTTTGATGACTCACATTCAACACTAGTCTCCAAAATTCTCCAAACCAGCTCCTCGAAATCCATACCTGCCGCCCGCGCCGCCATGGGCACTAGGCTGTGGTCAGTCATACCGGGAACCGTATTCACCTCAATAAACCACGGTTTCCCACTTGAATCGATCAACAAATCAGCCCGGCACCAGCCTTCTACACCCAAAACATGCGCCGACCTCAAAGCTATGGTCTGAACATCCTGTTCCGCCCGTCGATCAAGACCACACGGACAAATGTACTCCGTTGTGGTCGAGCAATACTTAGCTTCAAAATCATAAAACTCTCGGGGTGTTTTCAAACCGATCACCGGCAAGGCAGTATCGTCCAGAATACCCACGGTATATTCCTTTCCTTCTATCCATGCTTCGGCAAAAACCTCACACCCGAATCCGGATGCTTGACTCCACGCATCCATCAATTCATCCACGGTTCCGGCTTTGCTCATCCCAAGACTACTACCTTCCAATGCCGGTTTTACGATAACGGGAAATCCCAGTTTCTCTATACACCGGCCTATATCATCATCGTCCTTCAATACCCACCATGGCGGTGTTGGAATTTCCATCCCACGCCAACATAGTTTGGTTTTGAGCTTATCCATGGCCAACGCCGATCCCAGTAACCCGCTTCCGGTATAGGGAATCTTTAAAGAGTCCAGTAAACCCTGAAGCATCCCGTCTTCTCCACCCCGACCGTGCACCACGATAAACATGCGATCGAAATGTTGGCCCCCCAATGCTTCCATTGGGCGATCACCCACATCGACACCAACAGCGTTAACATCACGGCTTTGCAACGCCGACAAAACAGCATTCCCGCCTTTTAAAGAAATTTCACGCTCACCAGACGCGCCGCCCATCAGAACACCAACATTCCCAAACGCAGCTGGTTCTTCTATTTTCCGCAAACCCATCATTGCAGTGCTTCAGCCTTTTCACCCACTATTCGCACCTCGGGATGAAGCTTGATACCTTGTCTTTGGTCGACGGAATCCACAACATGTTGAATCAACGATTCGATATCCGCTGCGCTGGCATTTCCCGTATTCAATATAAAATTCGCATGTTTTTCCGAAACTTCCGCACCGCCAATACGCACGCCTTTAATTCCAATACTTTCGATCAACCTTGCGGCATAATCATCTTCCGGGTTACGAAATACCGAACCACAACTTGAGGAACCGATGGGCTGAGTCTTTGAACGCCGCGCTAACAGTTGTTTAAACTTGGCCTGACTTTCTCCGGAATCGAATGGGTTTAAGCGCATTTCAGCCGATACGAACCATTCCCCATCAGGTCCTGACACCTCGCGGTAACCTACTTTATATTCGCTGGCCGTACGGCGGCGATACTTTCCGCTTCGGTTCACCGTGGTCACGCGTTCGATAAGATTCCAGGTTTCTCCACCGAAAGCACCGGCGTTCATCGCCATTGCACCCCCCACCGAACCGGGAATACCGACAAAAAACTCGGCGCCAACTAGATTCTCCACACTTGCAAAGCGGGCCACATGAGGACAGAGCACGCCAGCTTCAACGTAGAGTCTCGAATCCTCGATTCGCTTCATCGTTTTCAACCGAACTGGAGAAATCACAGTCCCCCGGATTCCTCCGTCCCTTACCAGAAGATTACTGCCAAGACCCACCCAATATATCGGCTCGTCGATATCGAGTGATGCAATAAACAAAGCAAGGTCGTCTTTATCTTTCGGAATATAGAAGCGTTCAGCAGGCCCGCCCACTCGCCATGATGTATGGTTCGACATCGGTTCATTAAAACGAAGTTCGCCCGCAAAACCTACTTTCATTACCATTTGCTTAGTCGATATGGCCGATAGCATTTTTAGTGACTCGCAACATGTCTTAACTCAGCTTCGAGTTGGTTCGGTAGTTCAGCGGCAATGCGTCCGACACTTCCCGCGCCCATGGTCATCACAACGTCATTCTCCTTTATAAATCCTACAAGAATTCCCACCAAATCAACGGCATCTTCCACGAATATCGGATCGATCTGCCCCCGCACCCTGATCGCATGGCTCAACGAACGCCCATCGGCGCCTCTAATATGTTTTTCGCCAGCCGTGTAAACATCAAGTAAAACCAACACATCAACCGACGATAAAACTTGCACGAAGTCTTCAAATAAATCTTTAGTACGCGTGTATCTATGGGGCTGAAAGACCAACACCAATCGTCTTTCGGGCCAAGCAATCCGGGCCGATTCCAGCGTTGCCGCGATTTCTCTTGGGTGATGACCATAGTCATCGAAAAGCAAGACATCACCACCGGGCACATCCAACTTAGCATTGAATTCGAATCGCCGTGCGATCCCTTTGAATTCAGCCAAACTTTTACAAATCGCCTGATCCGACACACCCAACTCCGTTGCAACAGCGATTGCCGCTAACGCATTCAGCAAATTGTGCCGTCCAGGCATATTCAACTCAATTGCAAGATTCTCAGCCCTGTTCGGTCGACGGACGACAAAGGTACTCTTAAGTCCTTCTTGTCGAATATTGTCCGCACGGATATCGGCATCTTCACGCGTTCCATAGGTAACGATCGGTTTAGAAATTGCCGACAGAATATCCGACACTCCGGCATCATCGACGCAAACGATCGCCAAACCATAAAAAGGAACATGATGGAGAAATTCAACAAAGGCATCCTTTAACTTTTGGAAACTGCCGGAATAGGTTCCCATATGATCGCGATCAATGTTGGTTAATACCGCGATCATGGGCTGCAGATAAAGAAAAGAGGCATCGCTTTCATCGGCTTCCGCCACCAGATATTCCCCTTGCCCCAGCCGCGCATGAGTTCCTATACTGTTCAAACGACCGCCAATAACAAAGGTCGGATCCAATCCCGCTTCCGCTAGCACACTCGCGACCAAACTGGTAGTCGTGGTTTTTCCATGGGTCCCCGCAACACCGATACCAAATCGAAACCGCATGAGTTCAGCAAGCATTTCAGCTCTTGGAATCACTGGTATCTTTCGACTCTTAGCCCAACTGACCTCGACATTAGAATCATCAACGGCACTGGAGATAACAACGACGTCGACGTTTTTCACGTTGTCTACACTATGCCCAATACCGATATCCACGCCCAATTCCAGCAGCCGGGCAGTCATCATGTTTTCTTTAATATCCGAACCGGAGACCTCAAATCCCAAATTCAAAAATACTTCAGCGATCCCTCCCATACCCGATCCACCGATTCCGACAAAATGGATTCGTTTAATCCGTTTCATTCGGTAGGTATCGGCAATATTCTGGGGTGTCGACATGGGATTCACGAATATTAGGCCTTTAGCGCCCGCAAACAAATATCCGCAACCGTATCGGTCGCGTCCATTCTCGCCAGCGAGCGAGCGGCTTTCCCCATTTTGTCCAGCTGAGATTGATCGGTGACAAGACACCATAAATTTTTCGCTAAAACCTCGGCGTTTAAATCAGGTTGAGCAATAATCACCGCCCCTCCCGCGTCCGCAAGGTATTCCGCATTGCGCATTTGATGATTGTCGATGGCATGGGGTAACGGCACCAGGATAGAAGGCATTCCGGTTGCCTGTAATTCGCTGATGGTCATGGCTCCCGCACGGCAAACAATGATATCCGCCCAGCGATAGGCGCTGGCCATATCACCGATAAAGGCCTTCACCTGAACCTTAATACCAAGGTTTTCGTATGCGATTTCGGTATCCTTTAATCCATTGACTCCGGTTTGATGAACCACTTCAACCGATTTTCCGAGTAACGCTAAAGCCTGGGGTAAGATCTGATTCAGAATTTGAGCCCCTTGGCTTCCTCCAAGCACTAAAACACGGGGTATCGACCCACATTTTCGTTCATCGGTCCGATAGGCTGATATTTCCTTGCGTAAGGGATTTCCAGAATACCCTACTTCGACACCACCACTAAAACTACCTGGAAATGCCTCCAAAACCACCTGGGAGATTTTGGCAAGCAATCGATTGGTCGTGCCGGGAACACGATTTTGCTCGTGAATGACTAATGGAATTCTCATCAACACCGCCATTAATCCACCAGGCGCCGCGACATACCCCCCCATCCCTAACACTACACCCGGTTTTCTTTTACACATGATAACCGCCGCCTGAAAACAGGCTCGAATAAACATAAACGGCGCTTTCAATTGATTTAACCGTCCTTTTCCGCGGAATCCTACCACTTTCAACCAATCGATCGGGAAACCCGCGGCAGGGACAACTTTTGCTTCCAAACCACGTTTTGTACCCATCCAGAAAACATCGGCGCCCTTATCGCGTAAATTCCTGGCGACAGCGACCGCCGGAAACACATGCCCGCCTGTTCCCCCCGCCAAGATCATCACCCGAGCAGCCATTCCGGTTTTCCCTTAGGAGTCTCTCGAGATGCCTGGACAGCTTCGGAGTGCACCCGGGCAAGCAACGCCACCGCGACACACATGACTATCATACTCCCCCCCCCATAACTGATGAGTGGCAAGGTAAGTCCCTTAGTCGGAAGCATACCCATATTGACTCCCATATTTATAAAGGCTTGCAATCCAAACCAAATACCAAGACCGGAAGCTAAATAAGCCGCGAATTTATCACCGGTCAGGTCGGCTTCATGAGCGATAGCAAAAGCCCGCCAAACCAATACAGTAAACAACACGATAACCGTCACCGCACCCACCAAACCTAATTCTTCGGCAATCACCGAATAAATAAAATCGGTGTGGGCTTCGGGGAGATAGAAAAGCTTCTGTATACCGGATCCAATCCCAACCCCCAGCCATTCGCCACGGCCGAAGGCGATCAGCGCCTGGGTCAATTGAAATCCACTATTCATCGGGTCAGCCCAAGGATCTAGAAAAGCAAGTACGCGGGCCATGCGGTAAGGCGATGTGAAAATCAATATAAAGGCAAGCCCCATTATCAAGAAGATCAATAAAACGAACTGCCAAATCCGTGCACCCGCAATAAACATCATGAGTAGCGCGGTCATCAGTAAAATAGCTGCGGTGCCAAAATCGGGCTCCATCAGTAACAGGACCGAAGCAACCGACAATAATGTCAGTGGCCTGATCATACCGTTGACGGAAGTACGCACAATTTCCGAATGCCTGGTTAAAAACCCCGCCATATATATAATGGAAATCAATTTGACCATTTCGGATACTTGCACTCGCACTCCGATAATTGAAAGCCACCGCATACTTCCATTCACCTGAACGCCTAATCCGGGAATCAAAACCAAAATCAAAAGCAATAATCCAATCAAAAAAAAAGGTTGCCCGGTTTTTTCCCAAAATACCATCGGGAAAAACCGGACAACGGAGGCCGCAATGACGCCGAGCATGATATGGATTAACTGGTGTTTTGGATAATAAAAACTGTCATTCGCTAACTTCTCCCCGAGGTGCAATGAGGTTGAACAAACCATCACAAACCCAAGCGCAAGTAAAAGTGCGACTACGGTTATTAAAAGCGGATCGATTTGAAATTTATCGGTTCTCCACCGTGCCGGAGCAGCCTTTTTTTCCGCGTTAAAATTCATTTTCAAATTCGCCGAAACCCATAGGGTTCATCGTAATTTCAAGGTTGCCAATCCGATAAAAACCAGAATAACCGTAATAATCCAAAATCTTACGATGACCCGTGGCTCCGGCCACCCTTTCAATTCAAAATGGTGGTGTATCGGGGCCATTCGAAAAACACGGCGCCCAGTCAATTTAAACGATATCACCTGAATGATCACCGACACGGTCTCCATGACGAATACACCGCCCATGATCATTAATACAATCTCCTGGCGGACCAGAACGGCGACGACACCCAAGGCGGCTCCCAACGCCAGAGCACCCACATCACCCATAAAAACCATAGCTGGATAGGCATTAAACCAAAGGAATCCGAGACCCGCGCCAACCAACGTGAAACAAAATACAAGCAACTCGCCCGCTCCGGGTAAATAGGGAATCGCAAGGTATTCGGCAAAAACAAAATTTCCCGAGGTATAGGCAAAAATACCAAGCGCACCGCCCACTAACACCACCGGCATGACCGCCAATCCGTCCAACCCATCGGTCAGGTTCACGGCGTTGCTTGAGCCGACAATGACAAAATAGGTCAGCACCACATAAAACCAACCCATGTCGATACTGACATTCTTAAAAAACGGTACGATAAATAGCGTTTCCGTCGGATTGACCGCGCTGGTATACATAAAGACCGCTGCCGCGAACCCGCATACCGATTGCCAAAAGAACTTTTTCCGGCTCGATAGTCCAACACTGTTTTGTAATATTACCTTCTTGTAATCATCGATGAACCCGATGACCCCGAAAGCGAGTGTAACCAGCAATACGACCCAAACATATCGATTTGACATATCGGCCCATAGCAATGTACTGATCAGAATCGCTACAATAATTAAAGCGCCACCCATTGTGGGAGTTCCGGTCTTGGAAAAATGCGACTCAGGGCCATCGCCACGAATGCTCTGACCGATGTCTTTAACACGTAGCAAACGAATCATCGACGGTCCTACAATAAAAGAGATCGCCAAAGCCGTTAATGCGCCTAGGATTGCGCGAAAGGTCAAGTATTGAAATACTCGAAATGCCCCTATGTATTCGGTCAGTATTTCCGATAAATACAACAACATGGGCTATTCCTCGGAAACGGGTTCGATTAAAGCGTCCACAACCCGCTCCATATGTTGGTTTCGCGATCCTTTGACGAGGATTACAACGTCTTCATCGACAAGTTTTTTCACCACATCGATTAAATCGGTGTGGTGCTCGAAAAACAAAGCCCCTTCGCCAAAAGCCGCCACCGCTTCCCTGGTTTCGGGACCGACTGTAAAAAGTTTTAAAACACCAGCCGCTTTTGCCCTCTGACCAATTTCCTCGTGAAACTCCAAACTCCCTTCACCCAATTCGGCAAATGCACCACAGATTAACCAACGTTTACCGGGGATACCCGACAGAAAATCCAACGCCGCCACAAGTGAAGACGGATTGGCATTATAGCTATCATTTATAACCAAAGCCCCGCCGATCCCTTGAAGTGGCTGTAGCCGTCCAACCACTGGTTTTACCCGGCTTAAACCTACTGAAATCCGGCTCAATGACATTCCAGCGGCCAATCCCACCGCTGTTGCCGCCAAGGCATTGGAAATATTGTGCTTTCCGGCCAAACATAGTTTTATTTGATATTGACTTCCCAAGTATTCCACGGCAAATTGGGAGCCAATGTTTGGCGATATCATTTCAATCGACGACGAGTCTACTCGCACATCGGCCTCTGGCGAAAAACCAAAACTTATTATCCGCCGCCGACCGGCCCTTGCTTTCCATAATTCAAAAAATTGATCGTCCGCATTTAAAATGACCGTTCCGTTTTCAGAGACCGAATCAATGATCTCTCCTTTGGCCCTTGCCACACCTTCGACCGTTCCGAACCCTTCCAAGTGAGCGGGACCGGCATTTGTAATCAATGCGAAATCCGGGCTTGCGATCTTGCTGATATAGTCAATCTCACCCGGATGATTGGCCCCCAACTCGACTACGGCAAACCGGTGTTCTTCGGTTAACCGTAATAATGTCAAAGGGACCCCGATGTCGTTGTTAAGGTTTCCCTCGGTATATAAGACTGTACCGGTGACTCCCAATACAGCCGTTATAAGTTCTTTCGTCGTTGTTTTTCCATTGCTACCCGTAACGCCTACCACCAGTGGACCAATTTTCTGGCGCCACGCAGCCGCCAATTCTCCGAGTGCTATGCGTGTATCATCGACAATAACCAAAGGTAAGCCGTCGACGAATAGCTTCGGAACCACGGCGGCAATCGCTCCATTTTCCTTGGCTTGATGAACGAATTTACTACCATCGAATCGCGGGCCATGGAGTGCAATAAAAAGATCGCCGGATCGCAACGTTCGCGTGTCGGTGCTCACCGAATCAAACGAAACTTCCGGGCCGTGCAAAGTTCCCCGCACCACCTGGCTGAGTTCGCTCAATTGCATCATCATCTGACTCGGCTTCCTTGAGAGCTTTGTAACAAGGCTTCGCGAACGATCTTACGATCACTCAAAGGGTATTTCACACCGTTGATTTCCTGAGTTGTTTCGTGCCCTTTTCCGGTAATAAGCACCAAATCGTCGGATTTGGCCTGATTGATCGCCTCACAAATTGCCGCCTCACGGTCGCGAACAATACGAATATCCGCACGTTGACAACCTTCGAGGATTTGTTCAACGATCCTCCGGCCGTCTTCGCTACGCGGATTATCATCGGTAATAATTATCCGATCGGCGAGTTGATCCGCAATTCGTCCCATTTGAGGACGCTTACCCCGATCCCGATCTCCACCACACCCGAAAACCAGCCATAATCGTCCTTTGCAGTGCTGCCTCATACTCAAAAGCGCTTTATCCAAGGCTTGGGGGGTATGGGCATAATCAACAATCACGGAGGGGCTCCGGGAGCCACTTGAAAATCGTTCTAATCGCCCGGGAATCGCTTTAATCTTCTCAACCAAAGCGACTGACTGCTTCAGGGAATAACCGATCGCAATCAAACACGCCATTGTGGCCAACACATTGTCCACATTAAAATCGCCTAAAACAGATAGATTCAGGCTCGCTCGGGATCCACGATATTCCACGTTAAAGCTGAGACTGTTTTCGTTATGTGCGATTTCAGATGCACACACTTTATAAATGACCTTTTGATCTTTTCCGCTAGATCTGGAAAAGCCAAAAATCTTGACGGTTTTTGGTGTTTTCTGGACGATACGCTCGCAATTCGGATCGTCTAGGTTGACCACTACGAATTTTAATCCGGGAGCGCTTAGAATTCGTAACTTAGCCTCAATATAAGCCTCGAAAGCGCCATGATAATCAAGATGGTCCCGGCCAATATTGGTAATCAGAGCCCCGGTAAATCGCACACCGTTGACTCGCCCCTGCACCTGCCCGTGTGAAGAAACTTCCATGGCCACGGTATCCACGCCCTGCTGCCGCAACCTGGCCAAGATAGACTGTAATTCGATTGAATGGGGCGTAGTATGATCGGTAGTGTGCAATTGGTCCGGGTATCCCCAACCCAAGGTCCCAATGACCGCGCATTGCCGTTTCCCCGCTAGAGATTGAGAAATAAAGTGGCTGCAAGATGTTTTGCCATCGGTCCCGGTCACACCGATTACGGTCAAATTTTCAGAGGGTTTATGATAAAAACAGTCCGCCAGAAAACCGAGTTTTTGATCCAACTCGTCGATTGCTAGTAATACCCGTTCATTCTTTGGGTCAAATTGATCAGCTATTTTTTTCCCACCTTCTTTGGGATCAAAAAGCACAGCGACCGCACCCCGGTCAAAGGCCTGCTCTCCGAACCGCATACCGTGGCAACGTGTCCCCGCTAATGCTACGAAGATATCGCCTGGCTTGATTTTTCGACTATCAAGTTGTAGTCCGCCGACCACGATATCTGGGATATCCGGTTCTACGGCAATACCCTCCAGTATCGATTTCAAGGTCATGCCTTTCCCCCGATCAATAGCAGGCATCATACCGTGTCACCTTGATTCAGAACCAACAACGGCATGGTTTCCTGATTGTCGGGCGTTACGCCCAACATTCTCAATGCAACGCCCATCACCTTCGAGAATACCGGAGCCGCAACTAAACCTCCGTAATAGTCACCCGCCGAAGGTTCGTCAATAACCACCACCATCACCAGACGGGAATTTGAAATCGGCGCCATTCCGGCGAAAATCGAAACATGGTCGGTATTTGAATAACCCCCAACCGTCGACTTTTTTACCGTTCCGGTTTTGCCGCCCACCCGGTAACCGGGAACACCCGCGGCACGAGCCGTACCCTGCCGGGTAACCACCCTCTCAAGCATATTTTTTACGGTTACGGCGGTTTTCTCGGACATGACTCGAACCGGCTCTTCGCCTCGCCCCTTTTTTAACAGACGCAAAGAAGGCATCATTCCGTCATTCGCAATAACCGAATACGCCCGTGCGAGCTGTAGCGCCGAAACCGAAAGACCGTATCCAAAAGACATCGTCGCCTGCTCAAATCGATTCCAGTGGCTATGATCCACCAACCGTCCAACGGCTTCCCCCGGAAATCGCGTACCGGATAATCGAGCAAACCCAAGTCCGTTGTAGCATTGCCATAGCTGGGAGGCCGAAAGCGATAAGCCAATCTTTGTGATGCCGACATTGCTCGACTTTTGTAACACTCGCGCAACATCGATCAAACCGTAGTTCCGAAAATCTCGAACGACATTTCGCCCCACCCGCATAAAACCAGGGCTGGTATCCACTTTCGAATCACGTCTAAATAGGCCGTTTTCGATCGCGCAGGATACGACGAAAGGCTTTATGGTCGAGCCCGGTTCAAACACATCGGTGATCGCTCTGTTTCGATAGCGAGCCACGCGCAGATTTGCCCGGTTATTCGGGTTAAACGAAGGCTGATTCACCATGGCTAGTACGTCGCCACTCCGGGAGTCGAGCAACACTAAGGAGCCCGCACGGGCTTTGTGTGCCTTTATGGCCGCTCTCAACTCCCGATAAGCCAAGTATTGTAAGCGTTGATCGATGCTTAGCATCAGATCCTCACCGGGGATGGGAGATTTGATTTTCTCAACATCCTCGATAATCCGCTTTTTACCGTCTCGGATGACCCGTTTATTCCCCGCCGTGCCCGTTAACAACGGGTCATAAGCGAACTCCAAGCCTTCCTGACCGGCATCGTCGACGTCGGTAAAACCGATAAGGTGTGAAATCACTTCACCCGCCGGGTAATAGCGGCGGTATTCGTACTCAAAATTTAACCCTTGCAAATCGAGGTCTTTAGCCGCTCCCGCGTGGGAGGGATCCATCCGGCGCTTCAAATAAACGAACCTACGCCCCGATTTTGCATCAATTCTTTGTCGGACTTTTTTGACCGGCATATCCAATGCCCGTGCTAATTGTTTAAGGTCGCGCGTAGTTATTTCAAAACGCTGGGGATTTATCCAAACGGACTCGACCGGTGTGCTAATTGCCAGCGGCTCTCCATTCCTATCCAATATCCTGCCCCTATGGGCCGGCATGGATACAACCGCAACATGTCTTATCTTGCCTTGACGTTGCAAAAACTTTTTACTCTCCAAGGCCTGCAAATCGAATACCCGGCCGAACAACATGGCCATGCACCCCATCAACACAACCAACACCAAGCGTCGCCGTCCGACGAATTTTAATTTCGATTCGGGGCGTTGGTTTCTGAAATGATAAGCGCTCACCAACCCACTACCTTTTAGTTGACAATGGAAAGATTTTTTCGGGAATGACCATTTCCAATTCTTCGTATGCAAATTTTTGAACGCGGCCGAGTTCCGCCAGAGTATTTTGCTCCAGTTGCAATTTACCCCATTCAACTTCTAAATTGTCTAATTCCCTTTCCAAACGCTGAATCTCACCAAATAACCCACGGGCGCGGTGTTTGGCATAAACCACCGCAACCGCCGTTGTCACCGACAACAACATCAATACGCCCGCCGATACCCTTTTAATCATGCCAATTTCTCCGCTATTCTGAGAACGGCACTGCGCGCGCGCGAATTTTTCGACACTTCTTCACGACTGGGTTTTTGCGCCTTTCCAATTTTTTTTAACACGGGTCGAATCGCCGACGCGGGAACCGGCAGTTCCGATGGAAAAATATCTCCTCGGCTTTGGTCTCGGATATACCGTTTTACGATTCGATCTTCCAAGGAATGAAAGGTGATAACCACCAGCCTGCCACCCGGCTTCAGCGCATTAGACGCTTGCCGCAAACCTTCTTGTAATTCCTGCAATTCATGATTGATAAAAATACGTATCGCTTGAAATATCCGGGTGGCCGGATGTTTTCCCGGCTCTCTCACGGGAACGGCCTGCTCGATGATCGCCGCTAACTTCAATGTCCTGTTAATCGGTTCGTGAATTCTATATTGAGCGATTGCATGGGCAATCCGTTTGGAAAAACGCTCCTCGCCAAATCTTCGAAATACATTGGTCATCTCGGCTTCCGAAACCACATTCAACCACTCGGCGGCATTCGGGTCCGATCGAGTATCCATACGCATATCAAGCAGTCCATCTTTGTAAAAACTGAATCCCCGATCTGCATTATCAAGTTGTGGAGAAGAAACGCCCAAGTCCATTAAAACCCCGGATAACTTTCCACTTAAGCCGTGGATTTCGATAACATCCCCCATACAGGCAAAGTTACTTTGTTCTATTTCAAAGCGTGGTTGACATTTTAATTGCCGAGCCATTTCTGAATTCACCGCATCCCCATCTTTATCGAGCGCTATTACCTTGCCGCGGGTTCCCAAACGCTCTAAAATTGCTGAGCTATGCCCTCCCCGTCCAAAAGTACAATCAAGATAGTAACCGTCGGGACAAATATTCAACCCAACCATGGCTTCGTCAACCATAACAGCACAATGTCCACCAGCGCCCATTAACTACAATTGCAATGACTCAAGATCGGATGAGATCTCGCTTAAATCGCCAACGTTAACTTCCTCGTTCCACTTGACACACCCCTCATTCCAGCTGTCTTCGTCCCATATTTCAAACATGGTGATTTGGCCTATCAACGCGATACGTTTATCCAAGTCCGCGTACTCACGCAATCGCTCGGGCAACATCACTCTACCTTGGCCATCCATCTCGCAGGGTGTAGCATGACCGAATATCAAACGTTGAAGCTGTTTTACCCTCCGGTTGAGCGATGGGGCGCGACGAAGTTTTTCCTGGATCACCTCCCACTCCGGCATCGGATAAAGCGATAAACACTTGTCCCGATTTAAGGTGAGCACCAATTTCCCTCCGCACAAATCTTGCAGATCACCGCGATATTTAGTAGGAATTGCCAGACGCCCTTTGGTATCCAAATTGACCGAGTTGTGCCCTAGTATCAAATCCACACCTCATCGTAGAAAACCTCCCTATTCACCCACATTTCACCATTTTGCCCCATAATCCACCACCCGCACTATAGGAAGCAATTTCAACTAAGTCAAGATAAATCTGATAAAAATACGCCTGTTTTTAAAAAGAAAAATTCGCTTTCGATAATGAAAAGTATAATTGTGTTGTTTTTAGAACTAAAAAAAGATATAGGCTTCATAACATTGGCTTTTACTTATAAAGCCAATTCTAGAATTTATGTCTAAACGAATGGAGGAAACGAATTTCGGGGCTGTACAAAATTCAGTCAATAAGAAAAAGTGAATCGGCCGATAAGTCAGATTTTATCTTGGATCGGAATATGCCTATCTGACCAATTTGTTTCCAATCACGGAGTTTTCGTTGACCGCCGCCATGTAGTGGAATCGACAGGGTTGGGCAAAGGATTAGAGTGGGTGGGTGAGTAGCCTCAGTAGGCTTGATTATTTTGGTCTCTCGAAATCGGTCCTATTCCCCTCAGGGCCATTTTGAAGCAGCCAGGAATTGCACCGGAAGATTTCTTGAGAAGTAAATTTGTCAATTTTTGTACATGGCTGTTTCTCGCACGGCCATAAATGCAAAAGAGGAGACAGACTGCCGAAGAAGAATCGGCAATACTGGGCAAAGAAAATCAAAGCTAATTTCGACAGGTACAAGCGCCACTTTGAGGAACTTGATAAATTAAGGTGGAATGTATTGACTATTTAGGAATGGATCAAAAAGCCCTCAAAACCGCTCCCCCTCGCGACGACTCCTATTCTCGGACAGCCTCCTAGCGGTTTGAAAAGGGACTAATCTAAATTATCCAAATAGCGTTCCGCGTCCAACGCCGCCATGCAGCCCGATCCGGCGGAGGTAATTGCCTGGCGATAAATCGAATCTGATACATCGCCCGCCGCGAAAACACCTGGGATACTCGTTGCGGTGGCGTTACCTTGGTTTCCACTGTGTATTTTTAGGTAGCCGTTGGTCATGTCCAACTGGCCTTCGAAAATTGATGTGTTCGGGGAATGCCCGATGGCGATAAAAACCCCATCAAGACCCAACTGCTTGGCCGATTCATCTTTAACGTTTTTAATGTTGATACCGGTGACACCCATTTCGCCACCCAGAACTTCCTCAAGAACATGGTCCCATTCAATGGCGACATTCCCATCGCTCGCTTTATTCATGAGTTTGTCGACAAGAATTTTTTCCGCGCGAAATTTTTGGCGCCTGTGGATTACCGTGACATTTGCGACGATATTGGACAAGTAAAGGGCTTCTTCCACGGCCGTACTACCGCCGCCGACGACCGCTACATTTTTCCCCCTAAAAAAGAAGCCGTCGCAGGTCGCGCAAGCCGAAACGCCTTTACCTTTGAATGCTTCTTCGGAAGGCAGTCCTAAATAGCGGGCGGATGCGCCGGTCGCAATAATCAATGCATCGAAGATATAGCTTCCCGAATCGCCTTTGAGATTAAAGGGGCGCGTCGACAAATCGGCCGTGTGAATATGGTCAAAAACGATTTCCGTATCAAAACGGTCGGCGTGTTTGCGCATTCGATCCATCAATTCCGGTCCTTGCAGCCCGCTGATATCCCCCGGCCAGTTATCAACATCGGTGGTTGTCATGAGTTGCCCACCTTGTTCGATACCGGTCACCAATACCGGTTTCAGGTTTGCGCGGGCAGCGTACACGGCCGCGGTGTAACCGGCAGGGCCAGAACCCAGGATAAGAAGTCGGCAATATTTCGGGTCGCTCATTCAGGACCTCGGTTGTTTAGCATGGAATGATATCGTAAGAAAATCGGCGTAGTGTGACAATGTGGCTTCAATTCGTAAAGAGTCATTGATTCAGCTTTATATATATATTAATTATAATAAGATACAATGCATAGTTAGAATTTGCTTAAATATGGTTCGAGTAAAAGGTAAAACAATCGTGGACAGATCAACGGAACAGGTTTATCGGGGATTACGTGAAATCCTTTTTTTGGCTTTTTTTACTGTTGCGTTGTTTGTGGTGTTATCCCTGGTCACTTTCAATTTGGAAGACACGGGTTGGCGTCACATCGGTAGCGGCCAAACCATCAACAATGCCGGAGGACGGGTCGGCGCATGGATCTCAGACTTTATCCTCTCGTTATTTGGGGTCATGGCTTATTTGCTCCCTATTATGATTGGTTACCATGGGTACGTTTTGTATAAGGGTAAAGATGGGGAAGCCGCCATGCCATGGATATTGGTGCTTCGCTGGATAGGGTTCGCCCTTACCCTAATTTCCGGCACCGCCATGACTTATACTCATTTCCTTCGCACCCAGTTGCCGTTGCCGGGCACCACCGGGGGTATTCTGGGTGAAGAAGTCGCCGAATGGCTGATCGCATCATTTGGCATCACGGGCGCTTCATTGCTGATGCTCGCCACATTTTTCGCCGGAATGACTTTATTCACGGGGATTTCCTGGGTAGGCGTCATTGATGCCCTTGGGAAATATACCTTAAATGGTTTGCGTTACTTCTATCGGTTTTTGAGTCAATCCTACAGTCGGCTTTGTGATACTTGGACCGCGAGGCAATCGTTTGTTCCGTCTCCCCGGATCGCCAAGACATCTATACCCGCCCCGCCGCCGATAAAGATCGAACCGAGATTGGGGAATAGCGAGGAGTTTGAAGCTAAACCCGTAGAATATTTTACACCGCTACCCTCGAAGTCTGGTCGAACAAGTTTACCGTCAATTACACTGCTGGACGAAATTGATCAGAGTGCGGCAGGCTATTCCCATATCGAGTTGGAACAAATGTCGAGACAGGTAGAACTTGTTTTGGCCGATTTTAGCGTCGAAGTGAGAGTCGTCGCGGTCCTTCCCGGCCCTGTCATCACTCGGTTTGAAATCGAACCCGCCGCCGGTGTCAAAGTCAGCCGGGTCAGCGCGCTTTCCAAAGATCTTGCCCGCGCATTGTCGGTGCCGAGCGTCAGGATCGTCGAGGTAATTCCAGGGAAATCCGTTATTGGACTGGAAATTCCGAATGTAAACCGGGAAATTGTTTCGCTTCGGGATGTTTGTGCCTCGAAACAGTACCAGAATTCTCCATCGCCCATGACGCTGGTGTTGGGCAAAGACATTGCCGGAACCGCGGTCGTGGTGGATCTGGGGAAAATGCCCCATTTACTGGTCGCGGGTACTACGGGTTCCGGAAAATCCGTAGCGGTAAACGCCATGATTCTGAGTATCCTGTACAAATCAACGCCCGATCAGGTTCGACTCATTTTGGTCGACCCAAAAATGCTCGAACTATCGGTTTACGAAGGTATTCCTCATCTGCTGACGCCGGTCGTTACCGATATGAAAGAAGCCTCCAACGCCCTGCGTTGGTGCGTTGCTGAAATGGAACGGCGTTATCGTGTAATGTCCATGCTAGGGGTTAGAAACCTGGCGGGTTTCAATCGGAAGGTAAGCGAGGCCCAAGAAAAAGGGAAACCCATCAAAGACCCACTTTTTCAGCCGGATATTCCTTTACAGGAAGGGGAGGAATATACTGTGTTAACACCGTTGCCAAATATTGTCATCGTAATCGACGAACTCGCGGATATGATGATGATCGTGGGTAAAAAGGTAGAGGAATTGATTGCCCGGTTGGCGCAAAAAGCCCGTGCTGCCGGGCTTCATTTGATATTGGCGACCCAGCGTCCTTCGGTGGATGTATTGACCGGGTTGATCAAAGCAAATATACCGACGCGGCTGTCGTTTCAGGTTTCGTCGAAAATCGATTCACGAACCATTCTCGATCAAGCCGGTGCGGAAAGCTTACTCGGCAACGGCGATATGCTATTTTTGCCGCCAGGAACCAGCCTCCCGCTACGAGCCCATGGCGCTTTTGTTTCGGATCAGGAAGTCCATCGCGTGGTCGATTTTCTAAAATCCTCGGGAACGGCGGCTTATCTGGATGAAATACTACAAGAAAACCAAGACAATGGAGATTTGGGCGATCTACTCACCGCTTCGGACGATGAAAGTGACCCGCGTTACGATGAGGCCGTTCGAATTGTTACTGAGAGCCGCAAAGCCTCGATATCCTACGTCCAAAGACGCCTTAAGGTCGGGTACAATCGCGCGGCTCGCATGATGGAAGATATGGAAACGGCAGGCGTTGTCAGTCATACCGAAGCGAACGGAAATAGAGAGGTGTTAGCGCCTCCACCCCCAGAGGATTAAATGGAGGTGTACCTTATAATACTCCAGACTCTTTAGCTCAATACTATCTCCAATTGAAAGACGATGCCTTGTGATTCGGCACAGTCCAAGGCTCTTTACCAAAAGAGCGAATGTTATTTGAAAAAACTACTCATGGAGCGATTGCCAAAAGGAAGCAAGTTTTTTTTGTTTGGTTCTAGAGCTAAGGGTACCGCGGGCTTGATGGCGGATATTGATATAGGCATCCTACCTTCGAAGGACCTGGGTGATAAATGTCTATCAAATCTGCGGGATGAAATAGAAGAATCATTTGTTCCCTATAATGTCGATTTAGTTGATTTCTCGAAAACTTCAGAATTTTTCAGACAACAGGCGCTAAAACAAACAATAACATGGAATTAAAACTCAATAGCTTCAAGCAGGTTCTGGACGGCTTTAAATATTTGACAAGCGTTGATTACGGATCGTTACAGAAAATACTGGATCCAAGACTCATTGATGGACTGGAGAATGGATTGGTTCAAAAATTTGAAATTGTTACAGAACAAAGCTGGAAGCTGGTCAAAGTAATTTTATTGCAAAAAGAAGGGCTTGATGAAAAAACACCGAAGCAAACCATAAAAAGCTATTACAAGGCGGGTTATCTTGATGAAGATGATTATTTGTTATGGATGCAGGCTCTGGATGACAGGAATATTCTCAGTCACCGATATGATGAAAAGGCTTATCAACAGGCATTAAACAGGATGACTTTGTACGCTGAATTTTTTGAGAGGCTATTTCAGGAATTAAATAAAGGAACCTCTGAATAAACTGTCATTTCGAGCAAAACGAGAAATATAACTTGCACGAACTGAATACAATTTAAAGGCTTGTAAAGATTCCTCTCAATGATCGGAATGACAAAAGTGACTTATTCAGAACTTCCCCAAACAATGTATGAGACTATATCGTGTTTAACGCCCACATCGGCGCATCTAGCTATATTGCGCCCAGATACATAAAAGCCTACGCGATACCGGAAATGATCTGTTAGTGGCGCTGAACCCCAATGATTCGGTAGGTGTCATTGACAGTTTTTCCCCAGCAGCTCATTACTTTACTGAATATGAAAGATTCGATCGCCATATCGACAAGCTAAGAAGAAAAAAGCGGGGAATATTTTTTGACTTTGTTTTAGCTTGCAGAGGGTGAAACGCGTAGAAGTTCCAAAAACCCTATAAGGATTGACGACAGCTTCAGACCTCCGGCGCCACGGCGGCTTTTCCTGGTTAATACGCAGGAAGGTGGAAACGAGTGATGGATTGGAAGAGGATTTAAGGGTTGGGGTAAAAATGCGGTGAACACGATTCTACGGTTCGGTGGTAACTACTTTAGGCATTAATATGATTCCCAGGGGGATTATGTTTCCACGAACCCCAAGGTTTACGGTAGGTTCAACAAATTCCGAGCTAGTCTCCTAGCTCGTTTGAATTGATTGATCCTCGGATTGCGCTTCCTTGTTTTTGAGGGTGGCAACAATTTCATCAAAACCCTTTATCCGCATTTGGCCAATAGATACCAATTCCAATCCTGTATCCACTATTATCTTAGTCAGGCGAGGCATTCCGTAAACCAGGTAACCGAGATACACCACCACCGGCAGCGCGAAAAGAACCGAAATCACTTCTGACAAGCCAATTACGGTTAAAATACGAACGAGATTCACCAATAAAGAAAGCGGCAACAATAGTAATGCGCCAAAGTACGCCAACACCAAGAAAGTAAAAAAGACAAACACATAGAACTGCAGAATCCTAATCAGGGTAACATCTAATTGTTTCATAATATTGAAATTTTCCTATCGTTTTGAATCTGTACGTGGCGTTAGCATCAAAATGCCTTTCGTGAAAATTAACAGTTTGTAAATTAGTGGGCTGGATCAGTATAACATTAGGTGGTGCGTTCAAGAATAACAATTTTCCACTTCATACCCAGGACAATCGTAACAAGAGGATTCGTGGAATGCCTGAATAGCCAGGCGCCATTGGGTGACTGTACAAAGAATCTGTAGGGGGACGAAAATCTAAGAAAACTCCAGGTTTTTCGCCATCCTCGCTTGCGTGATCTGAATAACTACAATGATTTTCGTTATTTACGCACTAAAAAAAACCGTATTGAGCCTCAAATTTGTTTCAATACGAAGTACATAAATTTTTGATTTACCACCCTAGTAAGAAGCCAAATAGTTGTAATTCTCGATATAAAACACTCACATAGATTTTCTTAATTTGGGATCACGGTAAAAAAGATAATTCGTAACTATAATTGTATCCGTAAGCTATTCTAATCTACCTGGATAAGCGCATATCCGAATAATTTAAAATTCCGCATATTCCAGATCAACAGGGTTCCTCCATCGAATGCATTCGACAAACAAACTTAAAGAAACCATCTATGCGCCGGATTCAATGCGGCGGCTGGGCATTGTCCGCGTATGGCTAGTAATGTGGCGCGAGTTATGGGCTGCACGAGAATTAGTCTTTAGACTTTTTTATCGCGACGTCTCCGTGCGTTATCGTCAATCGATTCTGGGTTATGTGTGGGCGGTATTGCCGCAAATCGTGACCATTTCTATTTTCGCCTTTCTCGCAAGCCGCCGTGTCTTTCCCATGGGGGAGACGCCAATTCCTTATGTAGCATTCGCATTATGGAACTTGTCCATCTGGCAGCTATTTTCAAGCTGTTTGATCGGCAGCACTACCAGCCTGGTAAGAGCTGGCTCGCTTGTCACAAAAATCAACTTTCCGAAGCAAACGTTGGTGATTTCATCCATCGGTCAAGCATTATTCGACTTTGCTATTCGCTTGTTCCCGGTCTCCGTAGTATTTGTTTGGTATGGCATCGTTCCACCCTGGCAGGCGCTTGCTATTCCTCTGATTTTGATACCGATGGTGCTTATGGCGCTGGGTATGGGATTTATATTTTCTATCGCCAACCTGATAATTCGTGATATTTCCAATGCACTGGGGATGGTCTTGACTTTCGGAATGTTTCTTGCCCCTATTCTTTATCCCCCACCGATTCGGGAACCGTTTATTCTGGTTAATACTATCAATCCCTTTAGTCCGCTGCTAATCGCTACTCAGGACTTACTATCCAGCGGCGAGATTCTAAACGTCGAACCATTAATAGGTGCAACATTATTCGCCTTCGGGATGTTTTTTCTGGGTTCGTACGTTTTTTATGTAACTCTGCCGAGAATCGTCGAACGTGCCTAAACAAATCGGAACTCATTAACGATGTCAGATACACTGATTACAGTCGAAAATGTGAGCAAGAAATTCTGTAAATCGCTAAAGAGTTCGATGGTAAATGGTGTAAAAGATGCTATCTATGAAACCTTGCAATTACCAGGAAAGAACGATGCGTTACGAAAGGATGAGTTCTGGGCGATTCAGGACGTTTCCTTTGAAGTGAAGCACGGTGAATGCCTCGGTATAATCGGCCCCAACGGTGCAGGTAAGAGTACGTTGCTAAAAATGTTGAATGGCATCATTCTTCCCGACAAAGGTAAGATAACCATTCGCGGCAAAGTTGGCGCCCTCATCGAAGTTGGTGCTGGCTTTCACCCTATGCTGACTGGCCGGGAAAACGTCTATATCAACGGTGCGATTCTTGGCCTATCGAAAAAGGAAATTGACAGAAAATTCGACGATATCGTATCCTTTGCTGAACTAGAGGACTTTATCGATATGCCGGTAAAGCACTATTCGAGCGGGATGTATGTGCGCCTCGGATTTGCGATTGCGGTGCAGATGGAGCCGGATATCCTGATTCTGGATGAGGTGCTGGCGGTGGGGGATATCAGGTTCCGGGCGAATTGTTTTAATGCGATTCACGGCATCATGAAAAAGACTGCTGTTATCCTTGTGTCTCACAGCATGCCGCAGATTTCAAGAATCTGCTCCGGCGTGATGGTGTTAAACAAAGGTATTCCTTGCTATTGCGGCAGCGACGTGACCCGAGGAATTGATGAATACCATTCTCTATCGGCGACACCTAGCATCAGCCTGATCGCAGGCAGCGGAAAGGCGACGATTCACGACATCCAACTGGAAAGTGATGGCCGATATGATTCCGATACCATAGCCTATCCTGGGAGCCTCTCCATCCTTTTGGATGTAACTGTCGATCCTTCTGTCAGATTCTTCGGTATCGGCATCGCCTTTCTGGGACCGGACCTGCAACCCGTCGCGCATTGCCATTCGGCATTTCACGGTGGCCAGTTCACCAATACCGGTCGGCGAATGCGTATCGTCGTCAATATAAATTCGCTTTCCCTGAACCCTGGAATTTATTCCGTCAACGTGGGAATCCAGGCGGATAAACTGGGCGAAATTTTAATCCGCCATATCAATTGCAAAACAATTCGCGTTACTGGCGATTTCTGCGGCTTTGCGCCCGTTCAGCTCCAAGGTGCGTGGCTGACCGAAGACTATCTTTCCACCCATCGCCGGCAGCTGGCGGCCTATCCTTAATAAGCCATGTCTTATAAATGAGTCCGATAACCAATAATTATCTTTATCATTCATCCATGACAAAGCCACTAGTATTTGATCGAAGTAAAGTTACATCATTTAATCCTGCTGAGATTAACATCGCACTTACTAGGTATGGGAAGTTACACTACCTTCCATGGCCCCTTCTCGACCTTGTCCGCGATTTATAAAGATATGAGGACATGGTTGTGAAGTAAGGAAAACCGGATCGACTATTTCGCTAATGAATATCTCATTCACCAAGACTTGAATATATTTCATTTCATTTTGTAGTTTAATCTATTTCTCCTCTCTTGTTTTGTAATAATTCACCCTATAACTTATTGATTTATTTTAATCGCAGGAATCCTAAGAAGAATCTGAATAACTGTAATGAAACAGCAAATACAACGAAGTGCGTATGCAATCAGGGAAACACTAATGCTATTCAGGTTGTGGTTGAGTGATACCATCGACATGAGAACATCTCTATGCTTGGATGTTCAGACCGTTAAGTCGGTGTGTCTTGCTCTGGGGCCGTATAGAAATTTAACAACTTTGACAGCATCTATACTATTTCTGCATCCAAACTGCCAGGTCCTTAATCACGCTGGAAAGCGGATATACGGAAAGGGAGAGGTGGATTTCCTGTGGAATTACAACAAAGATAAGCTTGATCGATTTATTCAGTTTGCCAGAAAAATTTCTGAGAAAGGACAAAGAGGAGATCTAGGAGGCTCGATAGTATATTCACATGCGTTTGATTCCAAACATAAAATGAAAGAGATTTATACAAAAAACGGTTCAGGGATGACGAAAAAACTAATCAAATGTCTATTTTGGAAAGAACCACTCCATACAGCCAACTTGATTCGTGAAAGGTCCGTTGATTTGGCCAGCATTTTTGAGAGCGAAGATAGGCTTCGGTTCTTAATGCCTATTCGGAACCCATTGGACTGCGCTGTATCAAACCTTAGAACTGGCCACGTCAATCTTTTTCAGCGATTAGGTAAAGACTCTTCCGTTTTTGAGGTACTTCAAGCAGTTCTGGATGAAATATTCTGGTTTGTCGATCTTAAAACAAAGTTTCCGAATCGTTTTTTTTATTTTTTCGAGCACGAAATCTCTCGCAAGATGCTGGTTGACCTCGCGGAGTTCCTGAAGCTCGATCCCACTGAATCGTGGATTTCCGACACGCTTGCGGCCATGAAAATCAAATCTGGCTATACTCATGATACTAAATTACTTCGTTTTTATCGAGACTACGTATGTGATAAATGCTCGCGATTCCCTGATCTGTCAAAGGGCTTGTTGGCTTTTATTGAGTAGCTGCCAGGCCATAATATAATAAGCTTTATAAAATGCATATGGGCGTAATCCGCGTTCCGCGCTTCAAAAAATCAATGACTTATAACACCCTTTGTGAAGGAAGAATCAACCACTGACGTACTTAACGCATTAAATTTTTGTAATAGAGCAACCAATCAATAAGTTAGGGCGTGGGAGACAGGTTACGCCCATAGCGACATAGAGGGAAATAGTAAAGGACTAAACCCCGCCAGTGGAAAATAATCATGTCTGAACGTATCGAATAATGACCAAAACAACACCAAAAACTATGATTCTTTGTGCCGGCCTTCAAAGCGGCGGCACAACACTTGTTTCCTGGTGTTTCCTGCAAAGACACGATATGGATGGGGTGTTCGACATGGAAAACTCTACGATTTTAACTGACCTTTCAAAGGTTCAGACGCCTTATACCTGGGTGGAAAATGACTATCGGTAGCTTTCGCTGCGTAGATGTAGCCGAAATATATAGAGATATGGGGTGGAGCGTTTATCCATTGCTTGTTGTGAGAGATGTTCGCTATTCATTTGCATCGCTTTTAGAAAAATTCTATGGTACGAATGGCACAACTGCTGAGGATCCGCCTCTTAGAATGCGAATGCGCAGGTTTCATGAAGACTGGCAGTTATTCAAAAAACAAAATTGGCCAATTCTTAGTTATGAGCGATTTGTGGAAGATCCGATCAATGTGCTGAATCAAATTGTTGAGAAAGAAATGGGGCTACCCTGGGATGATGCCATGGTTGACTGGCCTAAATCCGAAGCCGAAATAAGCTATATGAGTCCTGGAAATGAAACGTGCCATAACGCCATGGCCTTAGCGAATAACCTTATATCCGCTCTTGATCCTTCAATATCTACGACAATGCCTAAGGGAATTCCGTTTAGTGAACTCGAATGGTTGGAAGAAACATTTGACGACTACAATAAGGCGTGTGGCTATCCAAAACATATACTAGTTGATACCCAACCGAGTGAAATGTTAAACTCACCTTCTTTTGAAGTGACTAGACGGAATCTACTTTACAATAAACTAAAACAAAATTCTATAGATATTAATATAATTTCTAAGGAGAAAAATATGATTTCTAGGCAAAATAATATTAATATCTTAAAATTGAATAGAGTAAAAAATCATTGTGTCTTTGGTCCCTCCCTGCGTCTTTGGCAAGCGCTAATTAATAAAAAGTTTGAAATCTGATTAGGGTTAATTAAAAATCTACACGTACAATACCATTTTAGAGTCTCCAACCCCTCACCATATTTGGATTTTAAACGATGTGAATTCGTTTTTTTGCAAAGTAGAATTGCGTCTGTCCATACAAATAACCTTGTTCGGCTTGTGAGACATCATTACTCCGATTAATAAATCAACACTGACTGAAGTGACTTAGGTGGAAGAAGCATTCTCAACAAATAGTTTGGTATTGACTCAAGCAACCGAACCGCAGTCGTATTCGATTCCTATGTTTAGAGGTGCGCTAGAAGGGGTGTTATTAGGTATCTTCCTATTGCGAATAGCCAGTGGCGGAAGAAGATGAGAACCAAACCACGCTCCTTGCCTGCCAAAGTGGTAAATATTCTTATGCATGAGGGAATTAAAGGATTCGGCTTTAGGGTAATGAAAGAAGTACGCCTTCGCCTGAGAATGTTGAGCAAAAGTCTATTCCAATCTATAAATGGCCCTGAAACAGAGGGGTAGAGAATCTACCTGAAGAGGCAAATCAGGCAATACTCCGCTCCTGCTCAAAGATGGTTTTGAAAAGTTTACGTTTGGCCTCATTCATCTGTTTGACTGCGTCATTGTCGCTGATTGAGAAGGCAATTGCATCCAGCTTTTTAAAGGTGGTCCCCAGTTTGAGATATTGGTTTGCATCAGGTAATGATTTGAGCTTCTCGTAGGGTGTCATCATTAACTTGTAGGGATAGCTCTTTTTCACCTTTCCTTTGTTGTCTTCTTTTGGGACAGGAAAAAAGCAAGGACGATGGAAGTTGATATAGGGGTTGAAATACTCTCTGTGAAATTCATTAAGTTGAGGCGCCCAGTACCCCGGGATATGGTCGTACCCCAGATGTTTGCGGATGATGGTTCCGTTCTTGGACTCGGCGAGTGCATTGTCGTTGGAATGGCGTGGGCGTGATTTGGTCAGGTCAATATGGAGCTTTCCGAGCAGTTTTGCCACGGTATGATTGATGTATTCCGAACCGTTATCCGCGTGAAATGCCAGGATGACAAAAGGGAAGATTTCGATCAGCATCTCCAGGACCGGAATCATGAAACGCTCAGTAATCCGTTCTACGGAGAATATACATTCAAATTGCGTGACTTCATCAACCGCATTGATATGGTAAACCCCTTTGATCCCATCCAGGTCGCCCTGATGGACTGTGTCGATCCGTAGAAAGCCTGGTTTACCTTCTGAATTGGGTTTTCGTCGCTCGCCTATCTGAGAGCGTTTTGAAGCGGTTTTATCAAACTGGCGGCGCTGTCGTTGATAACACGTAGAATGACGAAGATTATAGAGATGGGCAACCGAAATCTTTGCTAAGCGCTCATAGCGATAATCCTCATAGATCAAAAGCATCCGCTCACAGATCTTCTTGGTGGCTGCACCGCAGAGTGTCCCATGGAGCTTGTCGGTCTCAGCTAACAGCACTGCGTCCTCAGGGTGGTAGAAGCGTTCAAATCCCGATGCTGTACGCTGTTGGCGCTTGATGTATCCGGTTTTTTTGTATTGCTGTACCAGCCGTTTCACTTGCCGTGGAGAATAGCCACTCACCTGCTCCAGATAGCGGATGATCAATCCCTTACCGTTCTTGCTGCAAGAGATATAACTGAATTTGACCAATGTACGCCGAATCCACTGGTAGCGCTCTTCCTTGTTGGTAATTGAAAACGCAACCTCCACAGTTCCTTCGAGAAAGATGCGGACGTCATCCAATGTTTTTATCTTTTTGTCACTCATATAGATCACCATAGGTGACCATCATGAGCAGAAATTACTCCTCAGGTACAGGGCCGTTTCACGTTGGAATCACGGCTCCCGTTCAGGGCCATTTCATATTGGACAAGACTGCAAATGGATGGATCCGCCTCCACAGTGTAAACTTTGCAACGGGAATACTATGCATAAACAGGGCTACGGGAGGTCTTTTTACCAGTGTCAGGAATGCGAGTTCATTTTTGCGATTGATTACGATCTAAGAACTCTGAGCAAGGGGATGGGGATGGAGGGATCTTGGTCGGGCCCGGGAGGTGGCGGATATCGCGAATACTACCTTGTTAAAATGCTGATGCAGAATGTGGGCCTAAAAAGCTTCCTTCTTTATGGTACTGGTAATACTCAAACGTTTGCCGACTTGCGGGAAGAGGGAGTGGATGTGGTTGGCTGCGATATAAGTCAAGATGTTGTCGAATATAGGAAGGCAGCTTTTGGCGATAATGCATTTTTCACCCCTGATTCCTTACCTGCCGACAAGGCATACGACGGCATTGTTGCCGTTGAGGTTTTCGAACATCTTGCCGAACCCAAATCGGCTTTTTCTCTATTAATGAGCCGACTTAATCCTAGCGGTGTGATCTGTGGAACCACCCATTTCTATCCTGGGGGGGCAATCGAGGACAACAACAATCCCGGATATATGAGTCACAAAGGGCATGTTGCTTACTGGAACCCCAAGAGCATGAGTTACATAGCCCGAAACTATCACTACGCTGTTGCTTCGTTTGAGATGATCCGGCCGGGGAGCGTTTTGCCTGATGAAAAGTATGGTCAGTTGTGGCCAAACAAGCGCGTTTTTTTTCTATGACCCGAGTGATCATCAAAATTATTTCGAAAACCTGCTGAAAACGACACCGATTTTGCCAATTGACAACCCGTAGTTGCTTAGTGTCGGGTTTTGGCCTGTAATGTGAAACACTTGCATGTTGAATTTCAGAGTGAATCCAGGGGAAATAGAGATCTACTATCGAATTTGAGGAAGTTAAAAAGCCTATAGGGCTTTTATCAAAATAGACTTATTCTTTTGACATCCGTGGTTGGTAAACCGCGTCAATCGAGAAAGCATACTTGATGGCTAGATTTTCACGTAGGCTATCGAATTCACTGTTTAATTTTCACAACACCCACTGGTTGGTACTCTGGATTCCATTTTCCCCACGGCATCCCATTATTTCCAGACTGGTAATACAAGTCGGAAAGCCTTTCGTGGAGTTTGTTATTATCCTTTTTCAATTTTGTGAAAAGCGCGTCCCATTGCGAATAATTACTTTGAACGGATTTTGGAAGTCGGAAGAGTTTTTTAAGGGTAGTTTCGGAATAACACCAACCTTTGGAGGGTTCATGAAACCAGTCCTTTGCCTGTGAAGCTGAAACCGTAATTATCAATTGGCCATTGTTTTTAGTGACACGGAGCAACTCTTCTATACATTTTCCGACATCCTCGTGATCATTGTGCTCGAGTGCTGACACCGAGACAACAGCATCGACGTACTCATTTGGTAACAAGTGCATATTTCTGATATCAGCCTTATAAAAAAAGAGCCTTCCACAATTTGTGGGTGGGCTGGAACCCATAATGTTTTCTTCGGAGATATTGACGGCACCAGACACTGGTTTTGGTCTATAGCTGTTCTCTTCTATTCGTGAGATTATATTTCCACGTTTCTCCTCTTTTGTTATTAGATTTTCCAAAATTCGCTTGGCAAATCCCATTAGTCCGTGGTTAGAATATTTTTTGTGGGATTTGTTGAGGAATGTTATATACGGATGGAAAAACTTCTGAGTGGGATCGTTAAGATAGCTGATGACTTTGCCGTATCTCCTAGCCTGAGCCCAGGTGGGTTTGCGGTCGCCAAAGTCCACGCTGATCACGTTGTAACCAAGTTCCAAGAGGACAAACTGGACTAATCCTCCTCCAGCACCCGCATCTAAAATGAGTGAACCTTTTGGCAGTCGTCTAATTTTACTAACTATCCAGGCCAGGTCCAGGATGTAGTGCCATCCGATTCCTTGATTATCGAGTAGCTTTTGGATGTTTTCTACAATTTCTATTTCGTATCTGAGAGTTCGAAAAAGATCGAGGCTTAAGATTTGTATTTTTTCATTTTTATTCAATTTTTATCACTCCTCTAAATCAAAGAACTCTAACAGACATTTCTTTCTTCATCCGTATCTTGCCCTAAGGTATTGAGCCCCTGGATGAATCCTCTTACCCTTGCTTTGTAGCCCAATACGGTATTTTGGTTTGCTTTTGCAAGCGATAGAAAAAAAGTTCCGCAAACGAGCGTTCTGATATTGAGATGCCGGATTTCACGAATATTCGCTTTTGCGATTGAAATTAAAAGGCCAACGAACAATAATTTGACCATAACGAACCTGAGCCTGACAGGGTTGGATAGAATCAACGATGCGAGTATGGTTTGTTTTTCATAGTGGTTCGCTATGTGTTCAAATCTATTTTGAACGGTTCTATCTTTGTGCCGAGAATCCGTGCCATGGTAGAGCCAAGTGTTCGTATCCACGTAGTTTCGGTAGCCTGCTTTCAATGCGCGTATGCAAAAGTGAGCATCTTCGAATGCATAGGGATTGAATCTATCATCAAGGTACCCTATTTCATCGAGGAGTGTTCTTCTAAAAACTTGGCTACAACCCACGACATTTGAAACCGGATATTTATCGGCGCCTTGTTTGATGGATTCTAAGCATCTAGTATTGAATTTTAAATTGGGTAAGAATTGTTTATCTATCCCGAGTACTTGCAGAAAGCGGCTTACCAAAGACAATATTAGAGGAAGTATTGAAAAATAAGCAAAAAAGTAATTTTCATGATTCCCCATGTGGTATAGCTTATCTGAGTCGAGATTACTTAATACGCGTTGTTTTATGTCCTTGCTTTGAAGCTTTAATATGTTATTTCCCCATACACCCTTGTTGGGAGACTGATCTAGTTTGTCGAGACCCAAGTTTGTCTTGATGTCGGCTACGGCAGCGCCGACGATGGCAGCATCTTCATGTTTTAGCAGGAAAGTGAGAAGATTTCTGATATAGTCCTGAGGGGGGATAACATCATTATCGATGATCATGACGATATCTGAGGCTTTGCATTCTTCTGTGCGGAGGAGAAAATTTCTGCCACCAGCCACACCGAGGTTCTTTTCTGATTCGTAATATTTTATGTTTCCATACTTCGAAAATAACTCTCCAGTTTTTGAGCTATGCCCTCCGTTCAATAGAACGCTAATAGTAACGCTCTCTTCCAGATTCTCCAATAAAGTTTCGACAGCCATCAGAGTGACACTAATTTCTGATTCCATGCAGAGCATCAGTATGTTTACTTTGTAAGCATTGCCATCAACTATCATAATGAATTATTTTTAATCATCACGTAAACAATTAGCGGCAGAAACTTTGAACCAGCGCAATCGAATAAATAAACATATATGTCACTATTTATGAAAATATCAACATATGTGATTATCTGAATTCCACGTGTACCAAACAACACTAAGCTCAGGATACATTAAAGAGCTCGTCATAGGTTTTCCTTTCAAAAACTTCCAATTTGCCGCCAACGGAAGCATTAAAAATTTTTCTTCCATTCAGGTCATACATTTGCTTCGCTTTTACGTAAGCTTGTTCCATACGCCCTACTTGCGGATCGTGCCACCGATAACCCGCTCCAAAGTATTCTGGATGAAAATGGTTAGGGTCATCTCCATTTGATTTACAAACATTCCCTTCTGTACTGACATGGCTCGGCTTAAGGTAATTATGATCCATTCCTAACAAGTACACCTCATCAAAACCCATGTAATATGCTAGCTGTATGGAGATATAGGTTACAGTCCCCCCGATCCACATTAATCGTGCTGCATTTTCAGAAAACCTCGGAAATCCCGCCTTCGGGTCGAATTCATATATTCCCCGAAAATATATATGATTGTCCCTGTCGAATTCTTCTGAATAAAACTGGACGGGGAAAAAGCAAGTTGATTTTTTAACCCGCTTTTTTATATCCTGCCAACGATCTTCGTATACTAGGAAATCTTCAACCGCATAGTATGTCGGTTCAAACCCAAGCCAATCGTAGATTAGGAAAATCCCATTTACTCCAAAAGTAATCTCATTTTTTAAAAACGTAGGATCGATTTTTTTTAACGATGGTCCCCCTCCAAGCAAAAAACAACGCTGTCCTTTATGTATATTTTTGTATTTTATAATTTCGGGCAGGTCTTTATGTATTTTTTCAAAATACCGATAGAACAGAGTAGACTTTCCCATTAATCGTAGCGTTTTTAAAAGCTAGTTTCTCTAGGGAATTAAATACGCTTAAATAATGTGTGATCACTAAGATTTTTTTTGATATTAATTAAATGAAATTTTAACAATCATCCTAAACATTTCCTTTAAATTCCTAATACAAAAATGAATATATAAAGTATTCCCCATGTCAAGGGGCTAACCAATATATAATTAGGACGTGACGTTTTCAAGTAGCCTGGACAAATTTTCCAACAATTCCTTTATATGGGGATTTCTCTTGGAATAACATGCATTTAGTGTTTTATAGTCATCAGGTTTTTCCATCCTTTCATTATTTAATTAAAAACCTTATCCGTGAACCTATAAAGATAATATTCTCTCATTATGTCGTTGACCTCCGATAGTTTATGGTACTTTGAATTTGGAAAGTCTTTCCTTAATTTTTGATCAGACACCAGTCTATCTTCTCCATAAAACGGAGTGGAAAATAAAAGGTTACCTTTAAATTCTTTCACACATTGATTTTTCGATTTTTGATTTTCTTTACCCAAAAGAATGTCTTTTATCATCTGCACTACACGATCTGGTAACCTTTGTGCTAACCTAACGGCTATTCGATCAAAGGAGGGCTCCCTCCGTATAACATGCATTAATTCACGAAAATTACTAGAATAGAATTCAACGCCTTCGAATTTTGTGCTTTGTTTTGTATTGTTTAATTCAATGCGTTCAAGGCAACCTTTACCGATTATCAAACGATAAGTCTCAATATAATCTTTCCACGTCATTTCCTCCGGACCTGGAAAATTGTACACTCCCGGCTTAAAATCGTTTATCCGATCATAGATAAATTTGGATATGTCTTCTCCATAGACAGGCTGGATTTTCCCGGAAAGATCAGAAAAAGCGACATTGCCGCTATCAAACGCTTCCATTATTCGATCAGTCCATACTCTACAATATGGACCATACACTACGGTTGGTCGTAAATGCAGTTGCCAATCGTTGGCATCCGGAAGCTCCCTCAGGATTGATTCGGCGTATACTTTCTCGCTGGCATATTTGTCATTGATGGATGGGTCGAGCTTTAAATCTTCGCCGAAACGATGATCCTTATCGAAGGGTTCATATACCGACATGCTACTTACATGTATTAATCTTAACGCAGGATTTTGCTCTTTTTGCCTACGCACCAAATTAGCAAATCGTTCTATTTGTTTTTTTGCCGATATCTTTTCCCTGACGAGAAACGGATGCGAAAAGTTTACGATATATTCAACATCTGGATCGAGCACCATATCTTCCGGGATGCTTACGGAATATTGTCTAATATCTAAATCATGCCTTGCCACATTCACCATGCTTTTGGGGCTTGAAGAATAAACCACAGGGATTATATTGCCACTTTTCAATACATAGCGGACAAAATCATACCCAAGGAACCCGGTGCCACCAAATACTGCTATTTTCATTAGAAGGCCCCCGTCATCAATGTAGAACATTCATACGCTTTATCTATAATTCTAATTACCCTAAGTCCATCCTCTGGCGACACTCCTTCATTCATCTTCTTGTCTATAAAGTTTATGTAAAATTTATCAAATAAATCGTTAAAATCCATTGGGCTAGTTATTTTGTCACCTGGTATACAATGAAGTTTAGTTCCGCCGTTTGCTTCTATACTTAATGTGTTATTGGTAACATTTACGTGAACCTTTGCTTTTTCAAACTGAAAAGATGCCATGTTAGGCAGGTAACGGTTTCTACTCAACAGAACATTTATAGGGACACCATTATTGGTTTCTAACTCTAATATACAATTTGCTTCTATCGCTTTTTCGCTATTTTGGTAGTCAGCATCCATCCATGCCTTTTTTAAATCCACGCTATCGAAGACCTGGAATAAAAGATCCAGTGTATGGGGGCCGGTATCCATAAGTACCCCACCCCCATTCAGGTCTCTTGAGAATGACCCTATTGATGCGGCATCCCAATTAAAAACACTACCTTCTCGCACACTCACAGAGAGAAGGTCGCCAAACAAGCCATCGCATAATATAGTCCGAACAAAAGAAAAACTTTTAAGGGTTCTACGAATATGACAAATATATCCTCGCACACCATTTTGATCTAATAGGTGGACAATTTTAATTGCTTCATCAACAGTTCTGGCAATTGGTTTTTCGATCAAAATGTCTTCGCATTGTCCTATTAGTTCCTGGACATAATACAGATGAAATTTGGGAGGGGTTGCAATAACCGCCAATGAAAATGGTTTACCCTTCGGTAGAGATTCCGTAATTGAGATAATCTGATTTGACGCAAATTGGTTTTTTAGTTCTTCAACTCGTTTCTGATTTGGCTCAACAACACAGATATCGGTAAAACCGCCAATACGTATTAGTCTAGGAACATGAAACTTGATACCTACAGCACCCCCTCCCAACACGATGGCAGATTTTGCTTCACCAATCATTTTCGTTTTCTCATTGTAAAGATCTGGGAAATTCCTATTGTCTTTAAACTACGAATCATTTTTATCCATCCTATTATGAAGCATTAATATCTCTGAGCATTCCTCTCCGGCATTAAGAAAGCTCACTTTTTATTCATTGTCTGGCTAAAACGACCTAGAACGCGAAATATATTTTCCGGACTGAAAAATATATTCTATACATTGAGGGAGAAAAATTAGCCGGAAAGGCAATGTCTCGCTACTTGTAATAGCGACATCCACAGTTGCTATTTTTTTCAGGCGCACGAAAGCCTGGGGAAGCATTCATACCTTTTTTGTTACTGACTGTTTTGCCGCTACTTCTGTATTGAATTTTATACTGAGAAGATAATGCATTAGAATAGAAAACCACACATCTCATTCAACCAAGAATAGCATGTTAATTGGATTTTTATTTTTGAAGGGGAGTCAATCGGTGATTGATAAAAATTAGGGATACCACTCATGATAGCGCCACCTAGGAGGCTGTCCGAGAATAGAGAGCCGTAGATTTTTCATAACCATGTTAGTGATAGCCAACCGAAGGAAATATTAATTCCAATATCAAGCGGATCCCACATGAATTTCTTTGCGCTAGAATTAAGATAATGGATGCGATGTGGCTGTACTCATAGGTGATCGTATCCGATAAATGACTTTCTACTGTGTTTCCATGTTTTTCCGCGAATGGTTGTCGTTTGCATTTCATTTGCCAAATACTGAAAATTTATATGGGCCTGCAGCCGGATGCGACTCTCCAATGTTTATCGTTGTTGAATGAAAGAAGCTCCTGTACTCATCCTGCTTATAAGGTGGTGGAACTCAATTTAAAATCTTTTACCGATGACTCGACAGGCGCAACCTAAAATATCTATTATAATTCGTTGTTTTAACGAAGAAAAAAATATTGGCCGACTGCTAATGGGAATCTTGGAACAAACGATAAAGGACATACAAATTATTCTTGTCGATTCTGGCTCAACCGATTCAACCCTATCAATCGCCTCCCGTTTCCCAGTTGAAATTGTTTCAATTCATCCCGATGATTTTTCATTCGGTTACTCGCTAAACGTTGGGTGTAGTAGAGCAGAGGGGAAATATATTGTTGTCGCCAGTGCCCATGTTTATCCGGTATATCAGGATTGGTTGGAGCAATTAATCGCTCCCTTAAATGATGAGCATATAGCGATTTCCTATGGTAAACAACGAGGGAATAATTTTACCAAATATTCAGAGCATCAGGTTTTCGCCAAATGGTTCCCAGAACAATCCAAGGCTAACCAGAAAATCCAATTCTGCAACAATGCTAATGCGGTTATTTGCAGGGATTTATGGGAATCTTTCCCTTATGATGAAAACCTGACCGGATTGGAAGATCTAGCTTGGGCAAAGCGGATTAAGGCGAACGGGTACAAAATAGCCTATAAGGCTGAAGCAGAAGTAATCCATGTTCACAACGAAACTTATAAACGGATTTATAACCGCTATCGCCGAGAAGCAATTGCCTACAAGCAAATATTTCCCCATGAACATTTCAATCTTATTGATTTTATACGCTTATTTGGCCAGAATGTTGTTAGCGATCTGTATCATGCATTGAATGATGGTGTAATTTGGAGTCAGCTCAAAAGTATCTTAGCTTTTCGATTGGTGCAGTTTTGGGGCACGTATAAAGGTTTTAATATGCATGGAGCCGTTAGTGGCGATTTAAAGCATACGTTCTATTATCCAAACGAGTACAAACACAGGCCCAATGACATTGAACAACCTGAGCGTAAAAAGCGGGTAATCGACTATAGCGAATTACACCGAAAGGAGATTTCCAATGGAATACATTGATATATCCGTGTTATTAAACGCGGACATGCCAGTATGGCCGGGTAGTTCGGGATTTAAATTGGTACCTTGTGAACGTATGACCTCGGGAGCGGAAGCAAATGTTTCAAAGCTGGAATGTGACATTCATATTGGCACGCATATAGATGCGCCATGGCATTTTCTAGAGCACGGTGAAACAGTTGAAAATATTTCTGTTAACCAGTTGATAGGAAAATGCTGCGTAGTTGATTTGCCGAATGCTGACGTAATTACCGCGGAATTGCTTGAAAAGCAGGATCTACCCAGTGTGGAACGAGTTCTATTTCGTACAACAAATTCCACGCTTTGGGAAAGCGGTATTCCTGGTTTTAAGAAAGACTTTGTTGCCTTATCAGCCGATGCCGCTGAGTGGCTGGTAGAACAATCGGTCCGCGTCGTAGGTGTGGACTATCTGTCAGTACAACGGTACGAAGATAGTTCCTTGACCCACGAAATCCTATTAAAAGCAAGTGTTGTGATTATTGAGGGATTGAATTTGGCTTCTGTGCAAGCGGGTGCTTATGAACTGATCTGTTTGCCTCTGAAAATCGAGGGGGCAGAAGGTGCGCCTGCACGGGCAGTGTTACGAAGATTATCCCAATAGTTTGAAGCACCCTGATTTTTGATATGAGCAATCAGGAAAGGATCGTTGTGTTACTGCCTATGAAAGCCCACAGTGAGCGGGTACCCGGAAAGAATTTCCGCGAACTTGCTGGGAAGCCATTGTTTCGCTGGATACTGGATACTCTATTGTCAATAAAAGATATTGATCAAATAGTAATCAATACAGATGCCCGTTCAATTTTATACAATCACGGGTTGGGGGAATCGGAGAAGATCAAGATCAGAGATCGCAAATCCGAATTATGCGGCGATTTTGTTAGTATGAACGCCATTCTCGCGGATGATATCAGCAAAGTCCCTGCCGAAATCTATGTGATGACGCACACAACCAATCCATTGTTAACTGCTCAAACCATCCGCCAGGCCCTGTCTGTATATAAGTCTGCTCTACAATCCGGCAATGCCGACTCGCTATTTTCTGTAACAAAATTCCAGACGCGTTTTTATCGGCAGAATGGATTAGCTGTTAATCATGACCCGAATACCTTAATCAGAACCCAAGACTTGGAGCCTTGGTTTGAAGAGAACTCCAACTTGTATATTTTCAGTTCAGCCAGTTTCAGGTCGGCTAGAGCACGTATCAGCAAACATCCTGTCTTGTTTGAAACGCCTAAGCTAGAATCGGTGGATATAGACGATCAGGTAGATTGGGAAATAGCAGAAGCTATTATTACTCACCGCAATATGAGTTGAAACATTTTTTATATTTTTCCCATCAAACCAATCAAGTCTCGAAACAAATATGCCTGCTAAATCATAGTGCCAAAGTGTATCCATCACTTTTTCCGCCTTTGAAAGAAATAATTGCCTTACAAATGGCTAAGATTCAATGGCATTGGGGGAAAGCAGATTGAAAATACTACTTACCTGCCCACCAATGGCAGGCATGATCGACGAATTTCGGCCAGTATTTGAGGACAAAGGTGTAGAAATCACCATACCCAAACTCGAGCAAACATTGAGCGAGCGAGAATTGGTCAATTGCCTACCGGAATACGATGGTTGGATCATCGGCGATGATTTGGCTTCGCGGGATGTATTCTTGAGTGGTAAATCTGGCAACCTAAAGGCTGCGGTGAAGTGGGGTATCGGAATCGATAACATCGATTTTGAGGCAGCAAAAGAGTTTGGTATTGCCATCACCAATACCCCAGGCATGTTTGGCGCCGAAGTTGCCGATTTAGCAATGGGTTATGTCATCGCCTTAGCTCGAGAAACGTTTTTAATTGACCGTGGCGTACGCAATGGCCACTGGCCTAAACCAAGAGGAATTTCGCTCAAAGGAAAAACTGTAGGCCTCATTGGATATGGGGACATCGGCCAACAAACTGCAAAACGCCTATTAGCTTCTGATATGATGGTCATTGTCTATGATCCGGTATATTCAGATCTAACCCATTCCACCAAAGCACAGCTGTCAGTTTGGCCACAAAATCTAGGTAAATGTGATTTTCTAGTGTTTACTTGCGCGTTGAATGGCCAAAACAGGCATATGTTGAATGAAAAAACTCTGGATGCATGTAAACAGGGTGTTCGAATAGTTAACTTGGCTCGAGGACCACTCTTTGACGAAGCTGCTCTGCTCATTGCATTAGAAAATGGTCGAGTGCATTCCACGGCATTAGACGTAATGGAGAACGAGCCTTTACCAATGAATTCCAGTTTAAGGGGTTTCGAACGATGCATTTTCGGCTCCCACAATGCGTCTAATACTAAAGAAGCTGTCCGCGCGACGAGTCTTCGTGTTATCGACATATTATTTGATTTCCTTGACATTGAGTAATGGGTAGGGAAACCATTTTAGTAACAGGGGCGTCTGGAGGAATTGGCCAAGCTTTATGCGAAATACTAATACAGGAAGGTTATTGGGTAATCGGTACGGATATAAAGGTTTCCCAATCGGAAATATCTTATTTTATCCAATACGATTTAAGAGAATTAGTTTGTTCGGATAAATCTAGAAATGAATTCTACTGTTCTATAATGGCAGCGGTAAACGAGCGAAGGCTTAAAGCGATTATAAACAACGCTGCTATACAAATTACCGGATCCACTGGCGCTATCCAATTACAGGATTTTCAAAATACTTTGGATATCAATGTAACGGTCCCATTTATTTTGACCCAGATGTTCTTGAACGAACTAGAGCAAAATGAGGGGTCAGTCATAAATATCGGTAGCATTCACGCCAAAGCAACTAAACCAAAGTTTGTGTCTTATGCAACAAGCAAAACAGCCTTATTAGGATTAACTCAAGCACTAGCAGTTGACCTAGGACTACGTGGAATTTGCGTGAATGCGATACAACCTGCCGCTACCCACACAGATATGTTGATGGCTGGATTCGATGGACTAAAAGATAACTATAAACGATTAAAATATTTTCATCCCCTAAACAGAATAGCAGAACCCGATGACATCGCTCATGCAGTCGTTTTTCTGCTTTCCAAGCATTCACGATTTATCAGTGGATCCGTAATCAATATAGATGGTGGCATTGGTGTTAGATTGCATGACCCAGAGTAACAATGGATACGTGAGTCGTTTTAATAGTAGGTGTCCTTGATTTCAGAGACTCTGTACTCAACTGTTGTGCAACACAGGTAATTCATCTTTAATAGCAAGCTCCTTATACCTTATTCATGATCATAATGCCTTATTTTGGCAAACAATAAGTATTGAGAGTAAGTCAAGGGTCTGGTGTGCCACGAGAGCAAGAAGGTATTGCTCGTAACTATAATAAAGATGGAGGAGGGCCCTCCGGCGACGACTTCCAGAAGTAGTTGCCAAACCGCTGTGAGCTGCGTTGATTAAGAGTCAAGGTTGTGAACGTCACAGGAAAAGGCAGGACAAAGATTCTGTCAGGTGTGAGATTTGGAGATGAGCGCAAGCGAACCGCTGTTGACGTGTCGAAAGCGTGTACGGTGACATCAAAAATGGGGTTGCAGATCTGCTCCATGATGAGTCCAAGAGTAATCTGGTTACGGCTTGGATGATGTCCGGCATAAAGGCGGCATGAATTATCTTAGGCTTTGTTATGGAGCGTGGGAACCTGTCGTTCCGATGTTAAGGGAGAAATCCAAGTGGAGGCCCCGCAAGGATCTGAGTACCGATGCGGAGCACAGGGGCGGATCAGCTCGTAGTAGTGATGAAGTTTCTGTAATGGAGATGAAGCGAAGGGGCTGACATGTCCAAAATAAATCTTTGGTCAACCTATATAGATGGGAGGAACTAATGATTTACGCAAACTTGGTGATTTGCCGGGGACATGAAGAGCCGTATGAGGTGAGAATCTCAAGTACGGATCTGTGAGAGCCTGGGGGGAGGTTCCCCTGGGCGACTCGACTGTAGAATACGATGGAAACGTTTCGATGTATTTAAAATGAAGAGAATGGTATGAGTGACCCTCTAGTTTCGATAGTCATTCCCTGCTTCAAGCAGGCACATTGCCTACCGCAAGCAATCAAGTCGTGCCTCGAACAGACTTATTCGTGTATCGAGATAGTTGTGGTCGATGATGGATCGCCCGATGATGTGGCCAGTGTGGTTCGTCCTTTTGGGAAACGAGTACGGCTAATATGCCAGAAGAACAAAGGACTTTCAGGTGCGCGAAATACCGGAATCAACGCATCGGGTGGGGCTTATCTGAAATTCTTGGATGCGGACGATTGGCTTTTGCCTCACTGCATTGAACAACAGATGCGAGTTCTTACCAACCTGCCGAATCACATCGCTATCTGCGGATATCGTCTTCACTATGAAAATAGCCAGCGGGCTGATGCCGACGTTGTACCGGAATTCGGTAAACTGACCCATCGACTCTGCTGGGTCAATCCAGGTCCTCCACATATCTATCTCTTTCCGATGATCTTGCTGCGTGAACTGGGTGGATTCTGCATCGAGTCAATGATCCATGGAGGACATGAGGACTATGAACTTATCTGCCGAATTGCAGCAGCAGGATGGGAATCGGTAATGCTCCATACCGTCGGATGCGTATACCGACAGGTGGCGGTGAGTATGTCCAAACAGAAAGAGGATATGCAGCGAACAAATGCTCAAGTGTGGTGCTCATACATGCGCTGTTTGCTTGAGAGGCCAGTGGCGCATGACCTCATGACACACATGATTGGTGGCTATGTTACACGCGTATACCATGGATATTTTCGATACGAAGCATCGCCACTTTTTCTAGCTTTCTCGAATGCAGTAGCCTCGGATGCCGGTAAGATTCCGCAGGAACATATTCTAACCCTCCTGCAGCACTTCACCCTTCTCTTGAATAATATGCCTCGCCCCGAATCCCAAGCAGAGAAGGAGCAATGCCGTGCATGTATCCAGAGGCTATCAGAAACTGCGGAACTTCTTATGACGGAAGGGCGTTTTGACTTTCAGACGCGTCCCAAGCCCTTTTTTCCACTTCTGGAGTTAGCGGATGCGCAGATTGGGATTGGCCGAGCGGATTGGGGACGGAAGCACCTGCGGCGACTCGATGCACATGCACTTCCGAATAAAGCAATTAGCCTTGCGGTAAACATATATATCTTTCTCTCTTATATTCTCCCAGGACGCCTTGCCGCTGGCATATGGCGAGGAATGCGTGCATTCGCCATGGCCCTTAGGCCCGTATATGTGCCCGTCCGTTTAGAAGAACCTGCTATAGGCCGGGTCAGGGGCTTCAATGTTCGGTTGGAGTCCGAGGCAGGGGATCAGAGCAGGGAGCAATCCCAAAACGAATTGGGGTAATTCGTTGATCTAAACTTGTTCAAAATTCACCGAATAAAAATATGATTTATTCATTTGACATCTTTGATACTTGCATAACACGCCGCTATTGTCGCCCCAGTGATCTTTTCTACGACTTAGCAAAAAACATAACATCCCGCCAGCAAGAAAAGCTTAGCGAAAGAGCAATACAAAGAATTGCAAAATCACGCGTTCAAGCGGAAAAGCGGGCTAGAGTCACTGCTCGAAAACGAGAAGAAATAACACTCAAAGAAATCTATGGCAATTTCTATGAGTTATCTCAGTGGAACATTGACCCAGAACAAATGATGCGCGAAGAGATGGAGCTTGAAAGGGAATCATTGGTTCCCATATTAAGTACTCGACTCAAGATTGACGCTCTTAGAAAACAAGGAAACCGAATTATTTTTATTTCGGACATGTATTTACCAGGGGAGTTCATACGAAATTTGCTATTAGAAAATAGATTCGCGTTCGAAAACGAACCGGTCTATGTCTCAAGTGATGTTGGATTAACCAAGCGTACTGGCGGATTGTTCAAGCATGTGCTTTCACGGGAAAGATTGCTTCCAACCCAATTACATCATTATGGCGATAATTCCAAAGCCGATTTTGTCGTACCCTCTAAACTAGGGATAAAGGCAACCGTTTTTAAAGATATAGAGCTAAGCCGACAAGAAAAACACCTTTTAAGAAAATTTAAAAGCACTCCTAGTGTAATCTCGAAAATTACCGGCCTCAATCGGGTCGCAAGATTATCCGCTAATCACGAATCTCGACAAACAGCTAAATTAGCTAATATCGCAGCTAATGTAATTGCACCGCTTTTGGTTAGCTACGTCCACTGGGTGGTGACCGACGCAAAGGAAAAAGGAATAAAAAGACTTTACTTCGTATCCAGAGATGGACAGATTTTTCTAGAAATTGCAAGAAGCTTATCGAAAGCGCAATCGCCCCCTGAATTCCGATATCTTTACGGTTCTCGGCAAGCCTTATATCTCCCTTCGATCATTGACCTGAATACGGAGGACGTGGATTGGCTTATCCACACTCATAATTCCCGGAGCATACTTGATATCTTGAAACGACTCGATATATCAATAGCGAACGTGAAAAAAGAGTTGGTGAAATTTGGTTTATCTCCTGATTCTACTAGTGCGCAACTTAGCAATGAAGAACTGAAGGTTTTTTGGCAATTTTTACTGAGTCCATCAATGAGCCAATATATAACGAAAAGAGCCAGTAAAGCGAGGGCGCTTGTATCGGAGTATTTTCGGCAGGAAGGGTTATTCGACGACGATTCTTGGGCATTAGTGGATACTGGATGGCGCCTAACCTGTCAACGCTCGATAAAGCGAATTCTTACCGGTACCGCGGGAAATGTAAATGTTCATGGTTATTACCTTGGCGTGAAAAAAGATCATATGAGGTTAACCGAAACGGGTACTTTTTCCGCATTCATATACCAGCGCGATGGACATTGCTTAACGGGAAAAAAACATCCTTGGTTGTTTGATCAAGGTACCGCCTCGGTAATCGAAAATCTTTTTACTATTTCGGATCATCCTTCCGTCGAGAAATACATTGAAAGTTCCGGCCGAATCCTCCCTGTTTTTAGGGCCAAAGATGATCAAGTCCAACTTTTTGAATCGTTCGAGACAGTACGAAAAACTGTTCTCAATTACGTTAATGAACTTACAAATACCGATATATTGGAAACCTACCCCGAGTTCTTCATGGAAGCCGCTTTAACTACATCAAGCAATTTTTTTACCCGGCCGGTAAAAGAAGATATTGAAATTATCTCCGCACTTCCTGTCGACATAGAACAATCCCATCACCCGGAACATGCGCGAACGCTTGCATCCCCATTAAGTTTTGGTGATATCGCTCGAATGGTTTTCTACTTTTTTAGACCGTCGGAGACACGATTTGTGGATTCTAGCCATGCGTGGTACCACGGTTCAGCTGCATTATCAAATCCTATCGAAAAATCATTGTTCTATATGCTAATGCACACGAAGTCAGCGGCAGAAAAATTCTATTTCGCAATTTCTCAGCTTCGATGGTTTCCAAGGTCAAAATCATCACTGTGAAAATCGTGAGCCCAATATGCACAGGTAACGGTGCTTTCATTGTCCACAAAGTTCTCGAAAAGCACATTGACAACTACGGAGTGCAAGCATATCACCCCTACTGGACGATTGTTCCGTTCTTCCTACCGTTTTTCAGAGAGAATAACTGTGATATTGTCCATACAACACCGGATTATGCGCCATTTTTTATAAATTCCAATGCAAAAACCGTATTAACTTTTCATAACTATGTATTGGATGGTTTCATGCACCCATACAGTACCACCCTCCAAAAGCTCCATTATCAGACCGATTTGAAATGGTTTATTAAACGATCATTAAAGCAAGCAGAAAAAATAACCAGTGTCAGCGATTTTACCGCGCAATTGGTTAAGGGGGATTTGGGGTTTGACGGTGATATCCAGGTCATTCCCAATGGAATTGATACAGACTTATTTCACCCACGGAGCCAAAACTACAATACAAAAAAAATAAAAGTCTTGTTCAGTGGTAATTTAACTCTGCGTAAAGGTGCGCAATGGTTGCCCCGCATTGCTGAAAAGTTCAATGATAATATCGAACTTTTATATACCCGAGGGTTAAATAAAACCAAATTGACCATTATGGAGGATAATTTGCGCTGCATCGGTGCGGTTCTCTATGAGGATATGCCTGCACTTTATAATTCGGCCGATGTGCTGTTGATGCCTACGGTTCGCGAAGGGATGAGTGTTGCTGTATTGGAAGCGATGGCTTGTGGGTTGCCAGTTGTTGCAACGGATTGCTCTTCATTACCGGAATTGATTGAACACGGGAGGGGGGGGTATTTATGCCCTTTGGGGGATGTAGCTGAATTTGCCAAAAAGATTAATACTCTAGCCGAGAACCCTGGTTTACGAAAACAAATGGGTGAATTTAATCGGTCACGGGTTGAGGAACGATTTACTTTGAAAATGATGTTGGGACAATACCAATATGTCTTTGAAGAGGTTCGGAATTCCCACTAGTACCTCGATCTATAAATAAGCGGTATTATGCGTTGAAAATCAATGGACTAAGGCAAGGCGAAAGCGCGTCAAAGCACAAAAAAGCCTAGTGTCACCTTTTCTCTTCTGTTCTTGGACGACAAAATTACTTCGTATATACTTGTATAAACATGTTGTTGTAGAAACATATCAAGCCGGAAAAATTATATGCTTTCCAAAGTTCAGAAGTGGGAAAATAGTCAAGGAATAAGGATTCCCAAAAATATTCTTGAAAATTCTCATATAAAAATAGGTGAAGAGGTTGATATATCTGTCGAGAATGGAAAAATCATTGTGGAACCCACCCCTAAAATAAATGGCAAATATCGTATCAAAGATTTAATTCGTAAAATGTCAAAGGACTATGTAGTAGCAGATGAAGAAAACTGGGGGATTCCTTCTGGTCAAGAGGTTTAGTAAGTGTCTACTTATACACCAGAAAAAGGAGACTTTATAGTAGTAACCTTTAACCCTCAATCAGGACCTGAACAAAAATGGCGAAGACCGGCGTTAGTGATTAGTAATGGGCTATTCAATAAAGCAACCGGATTTGCTATCGTGTGTCCAATTACCAATACAAATCGTAAGATTCCTTTTCATGTAGAGATTTCAGAAAAGTCATCAATAACAGGTTTTATTATGGTTGAGCAGGTAAAATCAATTGATTACATGAGTCGTCAAGTAAAATTTCTTGAAAAAGCATGTGACGATATTTTGAATGAAGTACTCAGTATATTAGATGCCTGCATATATCAAAACACCTAATTCTACTTTGTCCACTGCTTGCACCAAAACATTAAGGCTGAAACAGAGAGGCTGATCAGTTAAAATCTCACCTCTTTACGCCGTGATTTTTTGCTAATGGGAAATTTTTGGATTGCCCCGTCGATTTTATCCGCCGATTTCGCCAGGTTGGGCCAGGAGGTTGATACTGTATTGGCCGCGGGTGCGGATATGGTTCACTTCGATGTCATGGACAATCACTACGTACCCAATTTGACGATTGGGCCGGTGGTTTGTAGGGCGTTGCGAAATTATGGCATCACCGCGCCAATTGACGTTCATTTGATGGTAAAACCGGTTGATCGAATTATTCCCGATTTCGCCGAGGCCGGTGCTACTTATATTACTTTTCATCCGGAAGCTTCGGATCATATTGACCGCTCCGTGCAGCTGATTAGGGATTGTGGTTGCAAAGCGGGCCTTGTTTTTAATCCGGCGACGCCATTGCACTATCTTGATTACGTGATGGAAAAAATTGATATGGTGTTGTTGATGTCGGTGAATCCGGGGTTTGGTGGTCAATCCTTTATCCCCTATATTCTGGAAAAAGTGAGCCAAGTCCGGGAGCGCATTGATGCCAGCGGACGGGAGATACGGTTGGAAATCGATGGTGGCGTAAAACCCGATAATATAAAAGCTATCGCCGAAGCTGGGGTGGATACTTTTGTTGCGGGTTCCGCGATTTTCGGTCAAGATGATTATTCGGCGGTCATTTCGTCTATGCGCGAGGAATTGGCAAACGCACACCCTTCGCATATGGAATATTAGGGTTTGGGGTGAGTGATTTTTCGCGGAGGGCAAGGCGGAAAAGCGCCGCTGTAGCTATTCTCCAATAAGGTTTTCCAACGCAGCCATCCGTGAAAAAGTGCGTGCCCCGGATGCTAAAATTTCATGTGCGGAGGATGTAACGGATGCAACGGCCAGAACTTATTGTTATTGATCTCGACGGAACATTAATCGATTCAGCACCTGATCTTGCTTTTGCAGCTAGTGAGATGTTGTGCCATTTGGGCCGCGCTCAGGTTGGTGAAGAACGGGTCAGGGAGTGGATCGGAAATGGCGCAGACATGCTGGTCAAGCGGGCTTTGACAGGGGAAATGCGGCCCGACGAAGATCCACCGGAATTCCAACGGGCGCTTGAAGTTTTTTCGGAAATTTATGCTGATAATGTTAGTGCCCGGAGTAGCCTGTACCCTGGGGTTATCGACGGTCTTCAGCAATTATACAAGGGTGAATTCAATCTGGCCTGCGTGACTAATAAACATTCCCGTTTTACCCGACCATTAATGGAACGTACCGGTTTGGGACGTTATTTTGATTACGTTGGTTGTGGGGATGATTTTGAACACTTGAAACCCCATCCGTTATCGCTCATAAAAACCGCGGAACGCTTCAATGTAGCTCCCGCGCGTTCATTGATGATTGGGGATTCCGTCAATGATGTCCAAGCGGCGCGTGCGGCTGGGTTTCAGGTGTTCTGCGTGCCTTATGGTTATCTTAACGGGCTTCGGGTAGAAGATCTTAATGCTGATTTGATTATTGACTCACTAGCCGATCTTCCAAATGTTTTCGAAAATTAATATTAAACGCATTCTGATCAGTTTGTGATATGACGCCTGACGAATTCAGAGAGTTTGGCTCCCTAGGGTTTAATCATGTCCCGGTAACTCGTGAAGTCTTAGCCGACCTGGATACACCTCTTAGCGCCTATTTAAAATTGGCTGATGGGGCTTATTCCTATCTATTTGAATCCGTGCACGGCGGTGAGCAGTGGGGACGATATTCCATTATTGGCCTTCCCTGTCAAGTTGTAGTGAAAGTGACGGGACAACATATTGATCTGGAAAAAAATGGTGAAATCGTCGAGTCAGCGGAGTGCGAAAATCCTTTCGAATGGATAAAATTCTTCGCGGAGCGGTATAAAGTCCCGGAAATTGCTGGCTTACCTCGTTTCAATGGAGGTTTGGTCGGTTATTTCGGATATGAAACCATTGGCTATATTGAGCCTCGGTTGCGTTCAAACACTAAGCCCGATCCTATTGCTACACCCGATATTATTCTCATGGTTTCCGAGGATATGCTGGTTTTCGATAATTTAAGCGGAAAGCTCTTATTGATCACCCACGGTGATCCGGCCGATGCGGGATCCTACCGGAGATGCCAGGATCGGTTAAATGAGTTAGTACGTCAATTGCGCGAAAAAAAGATCAACAGCCGGGAACATAGAAATCGAGTTGTATCTGAAAACGATTTTGTATCGGGGTTTACTCAGCAGGGTTTTGAAAATGCAGTTCGACGGATAAAAGAGTATATCGTTGCGGGTGACGTTATGCAGGTTGTTGTGTCGCAACGTTTGTCAATTCCCTTTAGCGCCACATCTCTTGATCTTTATCGTGCACTCCGTTGTCTTAATCCGTCACCGTACATGTATTATTTGAACCTGCACGATTTTGAAATCGTAGGTTCTTCTCCGGAAATCCTGGTTCGGCTGGAAGATGGTGAGGTCACGGTACGACCGATTGCGGGCACAAGACCTCGTGGAAAAAATAGGGAAGAAGATCTGGCACTGGAGAAAGAATTGCTTGATGACCCGAAAGAGCTCGCGGAACATCTGATGTTGATCGACCTGGGGCGAAATGATACCGGTCGGGTCGCTAAAATTGGCAGTGTCGAATTAACCGACAAAATGATCGTCGAGCGATATTCCCATGTCATGCATATTGTGTCAAATGTCACCGGGAAATTGGAGGATGGCAAAGATGCTTTCGATGTCTTGGCCGCCACATTTCCGGCGGGTACGGTAAGTGGCGCTCCAAAAATACGGGCGATGGAGATCATCGATGAGTTAGAGCCCGTCAAACGGGGGGTTTATTCCGGAGCGATAGGATATATTGCATGGTCGGGTAATTTGGATACGGCAATTGCAATCCGCACGGCGGTGATCAAAGATCGAATATTGTATATTCAAGCGGGCGCCGGTATTGTTTATGATTCGGTGCCGGAGAAAGAATGGGAAGAGACCATGAATAAAGGTCGGGCAATTTTCCGTGCGGTGACAATGGCGGAAGCGGGTTTGGAAGGCGGTGAAAATGGGTAATCAGCGGGTCGTGATGATTGACAATTACGACTCGTTCACCTACAACCTTGTGCAATATTTGGGTGAGTTAGGCGCTGATGTCGAGGTCGTTCGCAATGATCAAGTGAACCTTGACCAGATCAAGAAACTTAATCCGGACCACATTGTTATTTCACCAGGTCCCTGTACCCCCAACGAGGCAGGGATTTCGGTGGACGCGATTCATGAATTTGCGGGCGCCATACCGATATTGGGCGTTTGCCTGGGACATCAAAGTATCGGTTTCGCCTTAGGGGGAAGGATTGTACACGCCAAAAGCATTATGCATGGTAAGACATCGATGGTTCATCATAAAAACGAAGGCGTTTTCGCCGGTCTGACTAACCCCTTTGAAGCGACTCGTTACCATTCTCTTGTCATCGACCAAGCCAGCCTCCCGGATGAATTGGATGTCACGGCATGGACCCAGGATGCCTCGGGTGGCCGTGAAGAAATCATGGGTGTCAAACACAAACGATACCATCTGGAAGGCGTGCAATTTCATCCTGAGTCCATATTGACGGCGCATGGGCACGATCTGCTCAAGAATTTTTTAGCCGATTCCTAAGCTGTATTTTTAAGATATGAATATCCAAGCTGCGTTGGAAAAACTTTTAGCGAAGCGAAATCTCAACGCTGACGAAATGCGTGATGTGATGCAAACCATCATGCGGGGGGATGCAACCGCGGCTCAGATCGCCGGTTTTCTGATTGCTCTTCGGTGCAAAGGCGAATCGGTGGATGAAATCGCGTCCGCGGCAGGGGTGATGCGCGAGCTGGCAACGAAAATATCGGTCCAGGGGCCTCATTTGGTAGATACTTGCGGTACCGGTGGTGATTGCGCGAACACCTTCAATGTTTCGACCGCCGCCGCCTTCGTAGCCGCGGCGGCTGGAGCCAAAGTTGCGAAACACGGTAACCGCTCTGTTTCCAGCCGTTCCGGGAGTGCCGATGTATTGGAAGCTGCCGGGGTTAATATAGATCTTAGTCCGGAGCAGGTTAAACAATGCGTCGATGAAGTAGGCATTGGATTTTTATTCGCCCCAAATCATCATGGCGCGACAAAACATGCCGTCGGACCAAGGCGTGAACTGGGTGTGAGAACATTGTTCAACTTGCTGGGTCCTTTATCCAACCCCGCCGGTGCTCCTAACCAGATCATCGGGGTTTTCGATAAGGCCTGGGTCGAACCGTTGGCCAATGTCTTGCTGAAACTTGGAAGTCACCATGTACTGGTAGTACACTCTGAAGATGGTTTAGACGAAATCAGCATCGGTGCGCCGACCCTGATTTCCGAATTGAAAAATGAACGACTCAATACCTATACCGTGACACCCGAACAATTTGGTTTCTCCCGCACCGGTTTGGATGCACTGGAAGTCCATGATCCCCAAGCGAGTTTCGGAATTATTGAGGCAGTACTCCAAAATACCTTGGGTCCTGCTATGGATATCGTTTTGTTAAACGCTGGCGCGGCTATCTATGCGGCAAATCTAACCGATAGTCTTGAAGCGGGAATTCAAAAAGCTCGAGTTGCTATCCAGGAAGGTGGCGCGCGAAAAAAACTGGATGAGCTGGTTCAGTTAAGCCGCTCGTTTAGACCGCCACCCGAAAAATCTCGATCTGTAGTGGCTAATATCAATACCCCCGCGTTTTCGGATACTCCCGATATCTTAAAAAAAATTATTCAACATAAGGTTGGAGAGATTAAAAACCGAAAAAGCAGAATGTCCATCGTTGACCTTCAAGAACAGATCGAAGCGGTTTCTAATCCTCGAGGTTTTTATCGTGTATTAAAGGCCAATATCGAAAATGGCCGTCCCGCGGTTATTGCGGAAATTAAAAAAGCGTCCCCGAGTAAAGGCGTGTTGCGGGAAGAATTTAATCCCATCGAAATTGCCCAAAGTTATGTCAAGGGTGGGGCAACCTGCCTTTCAGTGCTCACGGACAGTGAATTTTTTCAAGGCTCAGAAGTATATTTGCAACTGGTTCGAGGCGGATGCTCTTTACCGGTCCTACGAAAAGACTTTATGATCGATCCCTATCAAATTGTTGAATCGAGGGCAATCGAAGCGGATTGTATTTTGCTTATCGTGGCGGCGCTTAGCGATGGTCAAATGAAAGAATTGGCCGATACCGCCACGGAACTGGATATGGATGTTCTGGTTGAAGTGCATGATAGGGTGGAATTGGACCGAGCACTTGCTTTGGAACACCCCTTAATTGGGATCAACAACAGGAATTTGCGCACTTTCCAAACTTCGTTTGAAACTACTATCGATCTCATGGGGCACATTCCGGACAGTTGCTTAGTGGTCACCGAAAGTGGGATTCATACCGCTGAAGATGTCGTTTTAATGAGGGAAAGCGGTGTTAATGCCTTTTTGATTGGGGAAGCCTTAATGAAGGCGCCGGATCCGGGTGAAAAACTCAAGGAGTTGTTCGGTTTGTAGCTATTTTTACACTACTTCAAATGCCTATGTTTTGCCCCGGACACAAGGATAAATGAGTATTTATAAGGTCGGAACGGATCAATACCGAACTAAGGCATCTTGCAAAGATTAAACTACCAGCCTTGCTTGTCTATGGCTCCGTCTTCTGTGTTGCGCCAAGGGTTACATAGCCCACTATGCGCCCCTTGGCGCGCCTTGAATACGAAGCCCTATCCGGCGCAATTCTGGCAGTTTAATATTTTCCAGATGCCTGGGCGAACAGTTGAGATAATTTTGGATGGAACGGTTGCGGAATACCGGTCAAGAAAGTATATTACTGCTAACGGGATAAACGAGGAGGCGGAGAATGAGGCAGTTTTTAGCAGGTCTTTTGGCCTATACAATAATGGGTTCCCCTGGGTTGTTCGCAGCGCCATTGGGGTTGCCGGATGTCCCTGTTCCAAAGGATAATCCCCAGTCGGCGGACAAGATTAAATTAGGGAAAAAGCTCTTTCACGACAAGCGGTTCAGTTCTACCGGTACGGTCAGTTGCGCAAACTGCCATGAAGGCTCTAAGGCATTTACGGATCGGCTTCGGGTTTCGGAAGGGGTCAATAAGTTAACCGGTACCCGCAATGCTCCCACAGTGGTTAATGCGGCCTATTTTTCGACGATGTTTTGGGACGGAAGAGAGCCGTCGCTTGAGATGCAATCACAACAACCGTTTTTGAATCCCGTTGAAATGAACCTCAAGGATCACCAACCGATTCTTAATGTTGTGCGTAGTGATCCGAAATATGTCGGTGCCTTCAAAGATGTGTTTGGTGCATCAAGCGACCAAATCACGATGCGCGAAGTATCGATGGCGATCGCGAGTTTTGAGCGTACTCTGATTTCGGGTAACTCCGCCTTCGATCGGTATTGGTTCGGGGGTGATCGAAAAGCACTCAGTCCCTCGGAAAGAAGGGGTTTTAATGCCTTTGTGGGTCAGGGCCGTTGTGTGTCCTGTCATACAATTGAACAAGATCACGCACTATTTACTGACAACAAATTCCATAATTTAGGTATCGGTTTCAAACGAATCCGTAATAATGTCAATGAAACGGCTCAACAATTTCTAAATTCCAAACAACAAGGCGCGAATGTGGATCGTGCGGTGCTCACGGCTGAAAACACTTCGGAGTTGGGTCGATTCGCGGTAACCGAAGATGTGACAAATATCGGCGCTTTCAAAACATCAACTTTGCGTAATATTGACTTGACGGCGCCTTATATGCACGACGGTAGTCTGGAAACACTTGAAGATGTAGTGGATTTCTATAATAACGGCGGACGATTGAAAAAGACCGATCCAGTCGATGATTTTCAAAGTGGCGGTATTCGACCGCTCGATTTAACGGACCGCCAGAAGAAGGACTTAGTGAGATTTATGAAAGCGCTCACAAGCCCGAACGCTTTGAGTCTGATGCAAAATTAATAACGGGGATTTCGATGAAAAATTCTAAAAGTCGACGTGATTTTTTAAAGAAGGGTGGTATTGCGCTTGCGGCGAGTACTCTACCTCTCAGCTTGGTAGAAGTTGCGTTTGGTAAGGAGCCGGGGTTTACTTTTGCCTATATCTCGGATTCGCACATTACCCACCTCAAAGGCAATAAGTTCGTTCGAAACTGGGACCGCGGCTTAATTAAAGCAGTCGCTGAGGCTAACTTGCTGACGCCAAGGCCTGATTTTACTATTTACGGTGGCGATTTGGCTCAGCTCGGCACCCGCGAAGAAATCGACCATGGACTGGAAATAATGTCCGCGGTCAACGGTAAGGTGCACTACGTCATGGGCGAGCACGACTACTACGTGGATCTAGGCGAATACTGGGAATCTCAGCTCGGACCGCAATGGTATAGTTTTGACCACAAGGGGGTACATTTCGTTGTCCTGAATAGTATTGTCACCCATGATTCGTGGACCCATAAGAATTGGGAAAACGGCATGGCCAGAATGTTACAGATGGCGCGACTGGATAATCCCAATGGATCTCCATTCATGGTTGGGGAAAAGCAGCGGGCGTGGTTGAAAAGTGATTTGGCTAAGGTTGATAAAACAACACCCCTTGTTGTCCTCTCCCATTCGCCACTTCAAAAAATTTATAGGGGTTGGAATTTCTGGACGGAAGATGCCGAGCAGGTTCAGGCTATTTTAAAACCGTTTAAGAAAGTATCGGTGCTATACGGTCACGTCCACCAAATCCAGTATAACCAGATTGGTAATATCAGTTTCGCATCAGCTATGGCGACCGCTTGGCCATGGCCCTATCCATCCACGTATTCACAACAAGCCAGCTATCTGCCTAAAATGATCATCGAAATGAACCGTGCCGATCCGTTTAACGAACGGGATGCGACCGGCTGGCAATTTATCGACGTGCATTCCGGACATGTTGATGTCAATTTAATGCTCGCCGAGAATACGAATCGAAGTGTGGTGTTTGATGAAAAGCAAAAACGCCCCGTCGATTCTAAATATAAAACGGCGAAACGAACACGTCCGCAGACGCATTACTAAAGATTTTTGGAATTCAAGAAGGGTCGAGGAGGCGAATTGTCCAAATGAAAAAAAACAATGTCATAGTACTATCGGTTGTCTTGCTGGTGTTTTCGAACATTTCTCTCAAAGCAGACGAATTTACGGATCCGGAGCTGGCACGATGGGAAGCTCAGTTTATGGAGGTGGTAAAAGAGGGGGAAGACTTGTTTCATGGTGCGCTGAAAACCCCTAATGCTGTCGCATGCGCGCAATGCCACCCGAATGCAACAAATACCCATCCGGAAACTTACCCGAAGTTCCAAAAACAACTGGGTAAAGTAGCCGCGCTGTTCGAGATGATTAACTGGTGTATTAAAAACCCCTTAGAGGGAAAACAACTACTCGCGGATGATCCCAAGATGATTGCCATGCAGGCCTACATGAAATATGAGCGGCGTGGTGTAAAATTGGCTCCGGGTAAACACTGATTTATCTCAAATTCCTTCTTTCCAAATCGCGATCTGCAAATATTTTGTTAAATCGTGGATTTTGGCGTGCAATGGGAGACCTGTCACCATTAATTCCCATACAGGTTCAATCGTGATCCAACCATCCTCTATGGCCTGCGCCTTTGGAACCAGCTGAATTTGTCAAAATCTTTGCACTCATCGGAGATATAGTTCCCACCAAGGGCCAATAATTCCGGTTTTAGATCATGATTGACAACTCATTGCGTCATTGGTACTTTCTCATTTGACTCGAGAGTTGTAAGTTCTTCGTAACCGACTGAAAAACAAAGAAATTGTATTTTGCAATGGTTTTTCAATATATACCTATATTTCAATATGTTACGTCATATTTTGGCTAAATTAACAGAGAACTTACAACTCACGAGTCATTTGAATAAAACGGTGGTTTATTTTTCCTATACTCTAAGTCTATTCCAATCTATAAATGGCCCTGAAATTGGGAACAGATCATGAATAACCTTTTAACTGGAGCGGAAGAGGTGTCAAGGAGGAGTTTGTAGCGTAGCGGAGGAATCTCCTTGACACTTCTGAAGCGTAAGTTAACCTCAATTTATGATCTGTTCTCGGTTTCAGGGCCATTTCACGTTAGAAATTACCCCCCCTCTTCAGGGCCATTTCATATTGGACAAGACTCTCTTGGACTCGTCAAATTATAAAGACTATAATTTCCTGGTTTCGAATTGAAACTTTTTCGCGAGCCTCTAAGTAATTCTGTGATGATTTTGCCAAGATTCAAAACCTGGCATGTGGTTTAAGAAGTGAGCCATTAAAAATTGTAACAGAGGTAGTATCCCTTGACTTCTCTTGGGATCATATTATTTTGATGTATATGCGGATATATGAAGTCTTGTCCAATATGAAATGGCCCTGAAGAGGGATGGGCGTAACCCGCCTTGCGCGTCCTACTCATTGATTGTTTGCTTCACGACAAAAATTGACCGTTTTGAGTACGTTAAGTGTTTGATTATTTCTTCTCAAACGATAGGCTAAGTCATTGATTTATTGCGAGCGCGGAACGCGGGTTACGCCCAAGAGGGATTTAGGTATAACGTGAAATGGCCCTGAAACTGAGAACAGATCATAATTTGAGGTTAACTTACGCTTCAGAAGTGTCAAGGAGATTCCTCCGCTACGCTACAAACTCCTCCTTGACACCTCTTCCGCTCCAGTTAAAAGGTTATTCATGATCTGTTCCCAATTTCAGGGCCATTTATAGAAATTGGAATAGACTTATGAAAAGGTTCCATATACTGAAGCATGAAATTTCCCTTCAATCAATCATTTCACAGAAGATATTAAAGATGTCACAATTGACGACTGAATCAGGAGCACCTGTTAGTGATAATCAAAATTCACAAACAGCAGGCCAATCAGGCCCCATTTTATTGCAACCAACATTCAAGTGAAAGGAGCAGTTATGACTGACCAAAACGTAGATAGCGCAAGCAAGTGCCCGGTGATGGGCACCGCTCACCAGGCCGTTGGCGGCACAGCGAATCAACACTGGTGGCCGAACCAGTTGAACCTGCGGATCCTCCGCCAGAACCCCCCCCAGGCCGATCCCAACGGCGAGGAGTTCGACTACGCCGAGGAGTTCAAGAGCCTCGACTTCGAAGCCCTGGCGAAGGACGTCGATGCGCTGATGACCCAGTCGCAGGACTGGTGGCCGGCCGACTACGGCCACTACGGACCGCTCTTCATCCGGATGACGTGGCACGCCGCAGGTACGTACCGCATCGCTGACGGCCGCGGTGGTGGCGGCAGCGGCGACCAGCGCTTCGCCCCCCTCGGCAGCTGGCCCGACAACGTGAACCTAGACAAGGCGCGCCGGCTGCTCTGGCCGATCAAGCAGAAGTACGGCCGGAAGATCTCGTGGGCCGACCTTCTGATCTTCACCGGGAACCGCGCCCTGGAGACGATGGGCTTCAAGACCTTCGGCTTCGGCGGCGGCCGCGCGGACATCTGGGCGCCCGAGGAGGACGTCTACTGGGGCCCGGAGCGGGAGTGGCTCGCCGACGAGCGCTACAGCGGCGACCGGGAGCTGGCGAATCCGCTCGGCGCCGTCCAGATGGGCCTGATCTACGTCAATCCGCAGGGGCCGAACGGTAACCCAGATCCGCTCGCTGCAGCAACGGACATTCGAGAAACGTTCCGTCGCATGGCGATGAACGACGAGGAAACGGTTGCGCTCATTGCCGGCGGACACACGTTCGGCAAAGCCCATGGTGCAGACGAAGAGAAGTACAAGGGTCCCGAACCCGAGGGTGCCAGCATCGAGGAGCAAGGCTTTGGCTGGACGAGCAACTATGGAAGCGGCAAAGCCGGCGATACGATCAGCAGCGGGCTCGAGGGCGCCTGGACCGACAATCCGATCAAGTGGGACAATGGCTACTTCGAGAACCTGTTCAACTACGAGTGGGAGCTGACGAAGAGCCCTGCCGGTGCGCACCAGTTCACCCCCAAGAATCCCGAGGCGCAGGAGGCCGTGCCGGAGGCGCACGACCCATCGAAGCGGACCGCTCCGATGATGTTGACGACCGACCTCGCGCTGATCACCGATCCGGCCTACAAGGAGATCTCGAAGCGCTTCTACGAGAACCCGGAAGAGCTCGCTGACGCCTTCGCCCGGGCGTGGTACAAGCTGCTGCACCGTGACATGGGACCCGTCATCCGGTACCTCGGCCCGTGGGTTCCCGAGGAGCAGCTGCTCTTCCAGGACCCGGTGCCCGAGGTCACGCACGAACTGATCGACGACGCGGACGTCGCTGCGCTCAAGGGCAAGATCCTCGACTCCAGCCTGTCCCTCTCCCAGCTGGTCTCGACCGCCTGGGCGTCGGCCTCGACCTACCGTGACACCGACAAGCGCGGTGGCGCGAACGGGGCGCGCATTCGCCTCTCGCCGCAGGCGGAGTGGGACGTCAACGTGACGTCCGGCGTGTCGAAGGCGCTGGAGACCCTGGAGGGAATCCAGCGGGAGTGGAACGGCTCGCAGACAGGCGGGAAGATGGTCTCGCTCGCCGACCTGATCGTGCTGGGCGGCTGCGCAGCCATCGAGGAGGCTGCGAAGAAGGCCGGGCACAGCGTGCAGGTCCCCTTCACGCCGGGGCGCACCGACGCCACGCAGGAAATGACCGACACCGAGTCATTCGCCGTGCTCGAGCCGACCGCCGACGGGTTCCGCAACTACCTGCAGAAGGGCCAAGAGCTCTCGTCGGAGCACCTGCTGGTGGACAAGGCATTCATGCTGACGCTGTCCGCTCCCGAGATGACGACCCTCCTCGGCGGCATGCGCGTCCTGAACGCGAACGTTGGGCAGTCCGCGTTCGGGGTCTTCACCGACCGACCCGAGACGCTGACCAACGACTTCTTCGTGAACCTGCTCGACATCGCGACGGAGTGGAAGGCGACCTCGGACACCGAGGACGTATTCGAGGGTCGCGATCGCGGGACGGGCGGGCTCAAGTGGACCGGCAGCCGCGTCGACCTCGTCTTCGGTTCGAACTCTGAGCTCCGGGCGATCTCTGAGGTCTACGGGAGTGACGACGCCGAGCAGAAGTTCGTTCGTGACTTCGTGGCTGCGTGGGACAAGGTCATGAATCTCGATCGCTTCGACCTCGCCTGATCTCAGCGGATAGGTCTGACAACATAGAGGTCGACAAGGTCGATCTCCCGGCGTTCAGTCAACGGGTGACGTTGCGGGTGCGGACTCGGTGGCGGTGTGGGATCGGGTCGTGGACGATCGAGAGTCCCGAGATCGCCCCGGCTGGCATCGGCGCACGACTCGGGCCGCACGGACGGATAGGCAGTACAAGCGGTCTTATCGGTCGTGTGTGCCGCCGGACCATGATACATAACATAAACAAGCAACAGTATGCCATCCGGATAGGCATCAAAAATCTCCACAAATTTACGCCTGGCATGCACGTTACAGTTGGTAAGGATGGTCTACCTCTTTAGGCACATTTCGAGAGAGAGCATCTGACATCTGAATCGGTGGCGAGCGATCTTTGGCTCGTTGAGAGAGTAATTTTTCGAGATTTTCCCCAGCATGTATTCCCTGTGTTAAAAAAAGCGATCTGTTTTTCTTCAAACTTTGGGAGTAACCCTGTTGAATAGATCCCTTTACGACCCAACCTAGTCTCTTTTTTAAGAGAGAGCACCCGCATAGTGGTATCATCAGTGTGGATCAGATCTGCTTGGACACCTTCTTTGACGAGTGCATTGTAAGCCGGATAGATCTTACCTTGCAGCTTTCTCAGCTCTCTCCTAGGCGGTTGAATCCGCAAGAGGAATGCCGAGAATCGACTGCAGCTTGCTTAACCTGTAAAAGGGCAGCCCACAGCCATATCTTAAAAGGGCGACCATCACACCGACGGAATCGTCATATTTTTCGGTGCTTTCATTCTCTGGAAGTGAAGCGATGAAGGTCGTTCCACAAAGATTACAGCGCAGCTTCTCAAGGTAGGTAATCTGTGCATCGATTGGCACCTGACCTGTAAACCTTAAAAATGAACCCGGCTTTTTCAACCAGTAGACACGACCTTTGAGGCAATCCTGACAGTGGTCTCCATGATTTAAAGCTTCATGGCTGATCAATCGCTTTTTAGCGCCAGTAAAGGCATCGATACCATTTTTGCCGTTGCCCTTTTTAGGCTCTTGTCGATCAACTCGAAGCGGACAATCATCATCAAAGTTATCGTCATCCGGGTCTTTGGCCCGATCAAAAAACGTGTCCGAAATATCGGTCTTAAAACACGCGACGCATTAGCCCTTGTGCCAGACACGTTGATCGAGGTTATTGAAGGCTGTTCGGGACATGATGGCAGCTATTGACTATTCCGCTGAAAATGACCGGTCATTCCGGGGAACGTGACCGATTGCACATTGCAAAAACACTGGTAGGGTTATTTTTACACTAATCGGTCACGATCAGTCAATTTTGTCAGTGGTTTTTCGCATTGATTCTCCATCGAGTAAAAGTCGTTGAGCATTGTGTAGAAGTCGGTCAAGAATCGCATCCGCAAGCGTGGCATCGCCCACGTAGTCATGCCAATGTTCAATCGGCAGTTGGCTGGCAATCAGAGTAGAACGTAATCCATAACGATCCTCAATAATTTCCATGATATCATTTCTCTGGGGTGCGGAGAGTTTTTGTAAGCCCCAATCATCCAACACCATCAAATCGGTTTTAGCCAATTGATTCATGAGCCTTGGATAGCTCCCATAGCCATGGGCAATACGTAACATTTCGAACAGTCTCGGTAGGCGAAGATAACGGACCGATAACCCTTGTCTACAGGCTTGATTACCGAAGGCGCCGGCCAACCAGGTTTTGCCGGTCCCGGTGGCGCCGACGATACACAGATTGAGTTGTCTGCCGATCCAGTCACAGCTGGCTAACGAAGCCATTAGCGAACGATCGAGACCCCGTGGATGACGATAATTAATATCTTCAATACAGGCATTGACGCGGAGTTTTGCACCGCGTAATAGCCGTTCCAGGCGTTTGTTTTCCCGATAGAGTATTTCTCGATCCACCAATAGTCCGAGTCGCTCTTCAAAGGACAGATCATGGGTCTCGGGTTGAGCTTGTTGTTGTTCAAAGGCATCCAGCATGCCGATGAGTTTCAGGGTGTGAAGTTTTTGAAGGGTGTGTTGTGTCAACATCATCAGTTTCCTATCGTGTGTGAATCCGGTGATGGCTGGATTCGCCATCACCGGATATTATTTTTTATGGAACAGATGGATTCAGGCTGCCCGTTTAGTGGTAATAGTCTGAACCCCGAACATTGTCGTGTTCCGGACCGGAAGATTCGGTTTGTGCGGTATCTTCTTTTGGCCACTGATCCAGCCCTTTTTTGAGAATGGAGGTAATGCTTCGATAGTTCGGCGAATGAATCGCTAACGCTTTCTCACAGGCCGCTTCCAGTCGTTTTTGACTATACCGGCAGGCATGATGGAGTAGACCTAAACACGCCCGATACCCTTGTTCGGCATGAGGGCGCCCGTGTAATACCTGTTGAACGACTTGAGCAGTACAGGGGCCGATGGATTGTGCCCAGGTAATAAACCGCTTCGGTGACCATTCACGGTGTTGACGGTGGTGCTTGGGCATATGCTCGGGGCAGGTTGAGAAGCCGCCGCTGTGCTGTTTGGCATGGCTGGCCACCCGTTGGCTTTTATGGAGCACTTCAACCGATGTCGCGGTAATTCTGACATCCAGTTTTTGACCGACCCGTTGATGGGGAACACTATAAAAATGCTTGTCGATTTCAATGTGATAATCGATACTGACTTTGGCTTTTTTCCACAGGGCATATTCATAGGGCTGCTCGGGTAACGGTTTAAGAACGGGCTTATCCAGTAATTCGAATGCCGATAATCTCGAACCCTCAAGCTTTTGAAAAGGTCGGCGGTTTAAATCCTCCAAAAGTTCTGTAATGGATTGGTTGAGGTCAGATAATGAAAAGAAGGTATGATGCCGCAGACGCGCCAGTATCCAACGTTCAACTAACAGAACACCGGCTTCCGCTTTGGCTTTGTCTTTGGGTTTATAAGGTCGTGCCGGTAGGATGGCGGTTTGGTAATGCTGAGCCATCTCCAAATAGGTGGCATTGGGTTTTGGATCATAGCGACAAGCCAAGTTAACACCCGATTTAAGGTTGTCCGGGACCAATAACGCGACCATCCCGCCAAAGAACCGGAAGGCGCGCTGATGCGAGGCAATCCAGTCGGGTAAACTGTGCGTCCAGGTGGCGTCCGCGTAGCAATAATTGGACGCACCCATCACCGCCACAAAGACTTGAGCGGTCCTTATTTCGCCGGTTTCCCGGCTCACAATCGGGACCGTGGGTCCGCAATAATCAATGAAGAGTTTCTCGCCGGCCTGATGGACCTGACACATACTGCGCTTCTGCCGACCCCGCCATTGTCGATACTGATGGCAAAACTGGCTGTACCGATATGCTTTATCCTGATACACCTCGGAATATTCCGCCCACAACAGCTGTAAGGTCACGCCTTTACGTTTTAACTCTTGGTGAATCTTGGGGTAATCAGGCAAGGTATATTGAGAAGGCGCAGCTTGAGTTCGAAACAAACACGCTTCGAGTTGTGGCTCATCCATCCCCTCAGGCAAAGGCCAAGTGAGCCCTTTTGCCTTAGCCAGACTCACATATTTACCAATGGCGCCTTTTGATAAGCCACACGACCGTGCAATTTTCTCATGGCTGAGTTTTGCTTCATATTTGAGGCGTAATATTTCTTTGATTTGTCGCATTAGAATTCTCCGGTTTGGCATCGTCTTTCTCCTACTTTAGAAAGGAGCAAGTTATGCCGGATTAAAGATAAGAATTCCAGTGTCTTACAATGAATTCCGTAATAATGACCACCGATTCCGATATCGTGACCGATGATTCCGGGAAAACCCCGAAAAACGGTCACGTTCAATCGGAATGAGCGGTCACGTTGGGGCGGAATACACAATTATGGTGTGCGAAGTGAAACCCATGAAATCTCGCGGAAAATTAGTAGGCTAGTGGTTAAAAAAGTAAAGCAATCCCAACCCATCTTTGTGACTTTTAGTTCACTAAGCTATTGATTTCTCGTTCCAATAGATTTTTCATGGAAAAAAGCTCTTTAAAATCAATGGTGTTTTTTTAAATTATTTTGTAGGGCCATTTTCGTCTTTTTTGATGATAAATTAATTGCTTTTTAAAAAAATTTTATCACCACTGGGTAGTAATATAATTTTATAAAAATAAATTCTCGAAATTCAGTAATTTATACATAAATACAAAATTCGTAGTGCCAACTGGTTACTTTTAAAAATTTCAAGCTATTGATTTATAGAGATTACGAGAAAAATAGTAACGAAGATGGGAAAAGCGGATCATTTCGTGAGCGATTGCCCGCTTGTGGGACACCACATAGCGCTTGGTATGGACAAAAACAGCAAGCTAAAAGTCCATTTTCACTTCTACGCCATGCTTATGGAATTTAACGATGGATAAATTGAGCCGAAAAGACCTTTATTCCCTTGAGCAATACACCGACATCCGCGCGGATTTTCGCACCAAAGTCCTGCGCCACAAAAAAATAGACATTTACCGCTAGGCCCAAATGCGACACTGTATTTTGAGGATCGACTCACAATGCAGTATCAGGTCCAAGAAATGCTTCGGATCGAACGAATCTTCGAGAAAAAAGGTATCGAAGAGGAATTGGCGGTTTACAACTCATTAATACCCGATGGTCGCAACCTAAAAGCGACTTTCATGATTGAAATTCCGGATCCCATTGAAAGGCGTGAGAAGCTCCAAAAGTTGATGGGCATAGAAAAACAAGTCTGGCTAAGGGTGAATGAGCACGACCCCGTCATACCGTTTGCTGACGAAGACCTGGAACGCACTAATGACACAGCCACTTCGGCGGTACACTTTCTTCGTTTTGAGATGACCACTAAAATGATCGAGTCACTTCGAGCTGGAGCAAACTTTGCCGCTGGAATTAATCATCCAGCCTATTGCCATAGTGTCGATCAAGTGCCTGGAAATATTCGGAATGCTCTTGGTTAAGGATTTGGGTAATATAAACCTAAATCCGTGACTTCACTACGGCACAGGGCACGAGCTATTGATTTCACAACGGTTAAAAAAATGCCCACTTAACCTACCTGCCTGCCACAGGCAGGTGGGTGAAGCTAAGATTTTTTTAATCCCCCGTGAAACCAATATCTTGCACCCTGTTATCCGCATTGAACTCACGGATTCAGGTTAAAGACCGGTACTAGAAAACAGAATGACTTTATCTGAAATTAGTTTTACGTTGATGGTTTTTGGGTCTTCGCCAAAACGACATTGTTTCGCCATCAGAAGCGTTTCGCACGACTTTGGTTCACCGAGTAGCTTAACGACACTTGGGTATTCCATACCCACTTTTAATTGATCGTAATTCTCCTGGGAGATTTTGTCGCATCCCCCAAGACAATTCAGAATCAGAGCAACTGCAACACTCCTGATCCGCACATTGTTTTTTAAATCTGAACGATTCATATTATTGATGCTTACGGGATCCCGGTATTGTTGTAGGCGGAATCTGCAAATGATAACCCTTTTACCCTCAAGTTTTGTAAAACAATTGTGGTACTCTCTCTGGCAAGCTTCCGCTCCGGGGCTAAATCAAGATCCATGACAAAGATCGGTTCACCGATAGATTGATACAAGGATTGGGGAACCATTGAGAAATCTCCTTTTTTAAGAACATAAAGGTAGAGTTCCTGTTTTTTCTTGCTTTTGTAGATGAAGCATTGCATGTCGTCATTCGTTGGGATGGTTTGGAATGTTCGTAGGATTTACATGACCGCTATTATTTCTATAATTCTCCCGCCTTACGCAAAACCAGATCAATAACTCTATCTGACAATCGAAAATTATTTTGTTGTAATTTTGTAATCAATGGTTGAACTGCTTTGACTTGTGGATTTAGCTTGTAATAGAAGACCCTTGATTCCAACGCTGGAAATAGCGTACTGCTTGGCAACACGTCGACCCAACCGCTCGTCTATCAAAATACCACAACCCAACTTAATCGCCAACGATAAAGCTTGGGATTCTCCTTCACCCAGAATAGCCTTGAGTAATTGATAGTTTTCATCGTTGCAATCGTTATGTACCGTTGCATGTTGTTCCAAATAGTCATGAATCAACTGGGCGTCATGACGATGCCTATCACAAGTCGTTTCAAGATAAACAGCTCTCGGAATATGGACTTCGGAAAAGATACTCAACAACAAGTCCAACCGATCAAGCTTTGCCAGTGCAATTAATGGGCTCGCGTCAGATACAATAATTTTCTTCACGAGTTCAGAAAAGCCAATTCCTTATCAAGCTCTTCTTCATCAAAATCCACAATAGCAATCCCCAAGCGACTGACATTTTCAGAAAATTCAGGAATATGGGTATCTTTCAAGTTTGTTTAACGCAGTTATCGATCATTTAGGCCTTCTATTTACTGGGTTATTTAAAGTGTGAGGTACTAGGAGGCTGTCCGAGAATAAAGAGCCTACTGCGGAAAAGCGGATTTTGGCCCATTTTCCCGATAAAATTGATGAAATACATCCCTATATTTCACACCTGCGGGCCGCTTTCAGCGGTCCAAACCCGCTCCAGGCGGATTTGTCGTTAAATACAGCAAGTATTCGCCTCATTATAATCGAAAAAATGGCCTCAAAACCGCTTTCCCTCGCTACGGCTCCTATTCTCGGACAGCCTCCTAGTACAAGACCTTGCGAGACGGTCTTTTTTTACCCGACAATCAGCAAAGCCAGGTAAGGAACGACATTGAAGACAATAAAGACGATTTTGAACAACCCAAGGAACGAATAGATGACCACATTGTAGGTTTCTCGGGGAATGGGGAACCAACTGCTTTGTGTACGGTACACCAGATCAGGGGCTAATATAAACACAGTGGTCCAAAGGATTAACAGGCCTCCGTTTATGATCGCACACCACATGAAGAATGTTGTTAGTGTCTGAATTTCCATAATATTTCTCCTCTATTTTTCTGTATCTCTGGTTAAGATCGCGGTTCGTTATGCACTTTAGACCACAGCCTTTATTTCTTTTCGTTCAATTGATCGGAGAGGACTGGACCAGCGAGCATGAACTCACGTTCATAGGATAAATCACCTTATCGCCGGAAGCGATATAATGATCAAAAGCTGATTTAAACCGAGGCAGCCCACGTGTCTGACAAGCGCCAGCAACACAATTCTTACCAGCGGGAAATATTCGATGCTCAGGTTGATGTTTTTCGCCAGGTCATCGCGAAAGATATTCAGGAACGAACCCGGCGGATCGTTGCGGCGGCTGATTTAATGCCCGGCAACCGGGTTTTGGACGTGGGTACCGGTATTGGTGTTTTGATCCCCGATTTTCGTTTTTTTGGCGTGACCGACATCGTCGGTTGTGATATCAGCATGGCCATGCTCGCTGAAGCTCAGGTGCGATTTCCGGAAATAGTCTTCTGGTGCGGCGATGTGATCGATCTACCACAAAAGTTCGGTTCATTCGATGTTGTGTTTTTTAACGCCATGTTTGGTAATGTCTGCAATCAAAGACAAACTCTGGAGGCCATACGACCCCGGTTGAATGTCAACGGACGGATCATCATTAGCCACCCGATGGGGGCATCATTTCAAGCCCAGTTGACGCGTAACGATTCGAGGCTGGTTCCGCATCGCCTTCCCAATCGAAAAAAATTAAACGCGCTCATTACTGGTTTGACTTTACGGATATACGATTTTTACGACGAAGACGCACTTTATCTTTGTTGTTTGAAACAGTAGCAATTCTTTCGTGTCTGGCCCGAAGTCGAGGATTCTATTGGTTATGGAAAACCCGAGATTATTCTTTTTCAAGCGGTTGGCGACAGTATCAAAGGCGATCCAATTACCCATCTGAGTTTTTCTCCGGCTGCGCACCGTCATGCTACATGGCGACTTTGCGCGATTGCCGATGAATTTTGTCAAGGGCGATTCATCGCTCTGGGTGGCGACGGCTATAATCGCGGTAATCTGGCCCTTGCGTGGAATGCGGCCATCGACGCAATGCTCGAATGATCACGACGAGTAGTAATCGATGACACCCAGGCTACTTTTCTTCCAAAACTTTTTCCTTGGCGAATGGCACGGTAGCGCTAGCTCAACCCATTAACAACACCTTCGCGCCTCGCACCGGATCCTTTTTCAGTTCCAGCAAGGCGCGGTTGGCTTCTTCCAGGGCAAAAGTCTGTACTACCGGACGAATAGGCGCCTTGGCTGCGATCGCCAGGAATTCGACAATGTCCTGGTAGGTGACATTCGCCACCGACTTGAGCTCCTTTTCCATCCATAGATGCTGCTGGTAACGTAGCTTGAGCAGGTATTCCTGGTCGCGGTCCTCCTTGCGGATGGCATTGATGACCAGTCGCCCCCCCGAGGATAGATTGGCAAGCGCCTCCACTACCGGCTTCCAGGCCGGTGTGGTATCGATAATGGCCGGTAACGATACAGGTGCGCGCGCTCCCGTGTCGCCAACCCAAGTCGCCCCCAGTTCCATGGCAAACGCACGCGCCTCGGGATCCCGTGCAAACACATATACCGGAGAGTCGGGGAACAGGTAGCGTGCTGTCTGCAACACGATGTGCGCCGACCCACCAAAACCGGTCAGTCCAAGCGCATCGCCATTTTCAAGCTTGGCCAGTTTTAGAGAACGGTAGCCGACACTGCCGGCGCACAGTAGAGGCGCCGCCTCGGCGTCCGAAAACATCTCAGGGATCGGACAGGCATAGCCCTCAGGAACAGTAAGATACTCGGCGTAGCCACCATTGCAATCACGCCCGGTAGCGGTAAACGCCGGACTAAGATTCTCGTCCCACGCCCCCGAAGAACTGTGGATCCAGCCGACCCCGACACGTGCATCCAACGCAAAGCGCGTCGCATCGGGGCCGCACCGGTCCACCCGACCGATAACCTCATGCCCAGGTACCACGGGTAGGCGCGGTGGTGCGGCGCGGCCCTCGATCTCATCCAGCTCCGTGTGACAGACCCCGCAGGCGCTAATACGAATACGCACCTCGCCCACGCCCGGCTCCGGCACAGGTAAGTCGACCAGGTCTAGCGGCTCCTCGTCCTCAAGCAGTGAGACTATTCGATTTATGATCATCGCTTTCATTTTTTCCAGGAGCAAATTAGGGCCGCGAAGCGACTCCACCGAAGTCAAACACAAGGACGTATTTCATCACTCAGCCTGATCCAACCGCTGTTCGATTTTTTGTCGGTACTGGAGTAGATGGATAGTCTGCAGCCGTGAAAGTAAATCTATGCCCAAGATCTTGAGAGGCACGTCTATAGCATCGACGCAAATGGGATAGCGTTTTCCATCCCGACGGATTTGGAAAATGTTTCGGGCGACTTGACTGAATATGGCATCGCCGTATTCCATGGAAGAAAATTCTTGATCGTTACAGTAGATCGTATACGCGGTTTCATTGAGCGCCAACTCGTCCGCTGAAACTCGAATGTTAATAGCTTGATGCCCCAACCTGGTTTTAAACTCGATAGGCTCGATTACAAAATCGTCCGTTGATTGTTGTTCCACGGAGTAATATTCGATTGCGATATCGGCTAGAAATGCATAATGATCAAAAACCGAGTGCAGAAAAAGATTGTAGGGTTCGAGTAAACTCTGAAGCGTTGCATATTCTCTTTGCTGGCGGAACAATGAGCCACGCTCGTCGAGAATATATACTTCGGCGACATCGGGTTTCGTCGAACAGAACACTTGAACAACTCCCGGTTTATTCAATTGATAGATATAGGGGAGCGGTGATGTCGTTACCGCTTCGTGGTCGAATACAACGGGACTGAAATGGGGTTGAGGAGACGCCAGCTCAGTGAAAAGGTGTGTTTCGTCGACAACGTTCCAATATCGAACAGCCGAGTCGACACGGTTAAAAACATAGAAAGCCTGTCCACCCCTGAGAACGAATCGCGGTGATGTTGCATCGGACGGATCGGCAAATATGTCGCGTAAATGTTCAAACGTTTCTTTTATACGGGATGCGATACGTTGCGAGCGCGTCGAGGCAAAACAGAAACAATCGAAACCGATTTGATCGAGTGATTCCCCGGATTTGTTGAGAATATCACAAAAACAATCCAACAATCCCTTTAATTCCAAATGGCGATAAATCAGGATTTCCTGCCAGCTCGTCAATACGATTTGATCGATACTACATATCAAAATTGATCGCATCGACCCGAAACTCAAAGCATCGCCCCGATTACTCGCGGTTTGCATTTCATCTTTGCGGGTCGACATGGGATCTTGCCCAATATTGATAAATAGTGCGGTGGCATGAAGATCGGGGGCGCCCGCATAAATTTCGAGCTCATCGGAATCAGAGCGTTTTCGCTTTAGAAATTTCGATACCGAGTCATGAATCAAGCGTAATTCGGTTTTGTTAACGTTGCTTGATTCGGTTTCCAGTCGGATCTTGGTATTCGTACTGTGCAATCCATTTACGGAAATCCAAGTTAGCAATTCAAGTAAACTATGGGATTTTTTTATGGGTGTTGGCGAAGCTGGCGAGTCTGTTTCTGGAGCGTCGGCGAAAAGAACCCAGCCTTGTTCTTCATCGGCAAATCGAACTTCCTGTATGACAAGTTGTTCTTGATGTAAGCGAACGTCGAAACCGGTGTACACGACATCAATTTTTCCCGGTTTCCGTTCGAACACCGAATACAGTTTCCGGCCCAGCAGTTTTAGCTCATGATTTTCCGGGTTTCGGTCATTGGCGAATTTTCCGGCAAATTGGTTCAACATCCGATAACTGTTAATTAATTCCTTGGTTACCAGCTTGTATTCTTCCAGAGTATCCTGAAGACTCCATTGCTTCCGTTCCCGAACACTCAGGAGACGAATGTTATCCCATTTACTGACCATTGAAGCCAAGTATTTTCGACTGGAACTCATCGACGAACCCACGACCGTATTATTCAATTCGCGGACTTTTTGGTAAAAACAATAGCGGGCTAGTTTTAAACGATCAAATTCCTCCCGTTCGATTAAATACTCTTCAACTTTCAAATACATCAGAATATAGGGGTCCAACTGGTCCAAATCGGTGGTTCCCTCGTAAACGGCGCGCTTAAGCGTTAAGCTCACCCATGCTGTATCCGGGTAACTGCTGGCGTATGCTTCCATGAGCAAGAGCTTTAGCAGGGACTTATAGGGACTGCTAATTGCTTTGTACAAATGCCATAAACTGGCCCCAAGAAATTCCTCGGGTGGTATGGTTTCCAGCCCACCGAAGTCCAGAGTCTAAATGTTTTGTATGAAGCGTTTGCCAATCAGATGAGCGACATAGTCCTTGTAAAATCGCTCTTGATGGGATGGAACCAGCCACCATACGGGAAATTTACCGGCGATATATAGACCGGTTCGGTAAAACTCTTCCAATAACAAATGATGTTGGATACTTCCACAACTTTCAGTAGAGATAGGGCTGCCTTCACCCCGGCGAAATCCTTCGGTATCGATTAGAAAAAAATGCACCTCAAGGCCAAGGGTGGCACCCCATTGTTCCAGGGCCGTGGCTTTCTGTTGCAATTCTCCAATTTCGCCGGATTTGAGTCCGGACCTGTGGCAAAGCCAGATATCTAAATCACTGCTTGTTGAATAGGCAACGCTCCCCGCGCTCCCCATCAGAAAAATTGCGTCGATTGAATAGGATTTTAATGCACGTTTTTTGTAGGTGAAACTGTTCGATAATTTCTTTGCGTAGGATAAGGTATGTTTCGCTGGGATATAATAGGTGATTCCAAAAGGTGTGGAGGAGGAGATGAAACCGGGGAGGGCCGGATAGTTACCGTGAAAAATTAGCGGAAGTAATTCTAAAAAAAGCCGTTGACGTGGTAGCAGAAACTGTTGAATCCGCTGAAACCGTTGTTGATGGAGGTGCTGGAACCGCCGGGCGATGGATATTAGTTCCCGCCTTCCAATATCGCTACCCGGTGCACCCAGATTGATGGGTTTCTGGCGGTTGCTGGAAAGCGTATCGTTGATCAATCAGCTCATTAAGGCGATTAAACTTAAATCTTGATCGCGGTCTAAACGCCGCAATAATTTTGTTGGATCGTCTCCCTTTTGCCAGGACGTTGCGCCAAATCTGATTGACCAACTCGACGATTTGGTGGCCAGGATACTGGTGCGGTTCCCCGTAAGATTACTCGCAAGTTCCTTTGCATCGTCTAAACAGGTTTCCGGCAAAACGATGAGAAATGTCGTCTCGTCCAAGATACCGATTTGATCGGCCCATCGAAGCTGATCTTTCAAGCTCTGTCCGAAGTCGCGTATCGGTTCATCCAAATCGCCCGTTTCCGTTGCGTGTATAGATAAGCGTAGCACCGATAATGGATTTCCATACCGTCTACTTCGGCTTAACTGGTTGTCCAGGACTTGTAGAATGGCTTTTTTGTTCAATAACCCGGTAACCGGATCTTTGGTCTCAAGTGAACTCACACGGATACGGAGCTGAGTGCATTCTTCTTCCAACTCGGCGGTTTCGGTGACGTCCCTAAAAAAATGCGTGACTCCATCGATTCCTTCGAACGTAATGCATTCGCGTTCAAACCAACGGGTTTTTCCGTTCGATTCGGTCACGCACAACCGTTCGGATTTCTCAAACAGCGGCGCGAAAATCGAATTTGAATCCAGAGGTTCTTTAAGACCGATTAACCGATCTTTCGTCACATGGAGTATTTTCGCCAGGGTTTCGTTAGTCCAGATCACTTGGCCCTTATCCACAATTAAAACACCTAAGGGCATTTTCTCAAGAATTTCTACGGAAGCCGGGCCGTCGACGTTAATCATCATTCTCTTAACTTACGTTTTTGCAACGTTCGATGTCCTTGATTATAGAAGTGGGAACATAGATTTTCAAATATTTGGGCAATGATAATCCGATTACCAAATGATTGTAAACCTTCGGCGTTTTTAATCGATAAGCTCTCTGGCTTTCATTATGGCTTCGCGGACACATTCGGGCGCTGTTCCCCCGCTATGTTTTCGTGCCGATACGGAACCTTCCAAGGACAGGACATCGAAGACGTCTTGCCCAATTTCAGGACAGAATGCGTGGAACTCGTCCAATGACAATTCGGAAAGATCCCGCTGACTGTCGATTCCCAGCCGAACGGCTTGACCGACGATCCCGTGGGCATCCCGGAACGGTATGCCTTTGCGCACCAAATAGTCGGCAAGGTCGGTTGCCGTCGAAAAACCCTGTTTAGCGGCATCGTACATTTTTTCTCGTTTGGCTTGAACGTGGGGCATCATGTCGGCAAACGCCCGTAATGAACCCTGAACGGTATCTACGGCATCGAACAGTGGTTCTTTATCTTCCTGGTTGTCCTTATTGTAGGCTAGCGGTTGGCTTTTCATCAATGTGAGTAGCGACACCAGATGCCCGGTAACCCGACCCGTTTTGCCCCGCACTAATTCCGGAACATCGGGGTTTTTTTTCTGCGGCATGATCGACGAGCCGGTGCAAAAGGCGTCGGGGAGTTCCACGAAATCGAATTGGGCGCTGGACCATAGCACCAGTTCCTCAGAAAAACGGGACAAATGAGTCATGATCAGACTGGCGGCAGCCATAAATTCAATCGCAAAATCCCGATCGCTGACAGCGTCCAGGGAATTTGGGGCTGGACGGTCAAATCCAAGCAGTTCACAGGTATAATCCCGGTCGATTGGGAAGCTGGTACCCGCCAACGCCGCGGCCCCAAGCGGCATGACATTGACTCGATCCCGGCAGTCGGCCAAGCGTCCACAATCCCGGGATAACATTTCGAACCACGCCATTAAATGATGCCCAAAGGTAATCGGTTGGGCGACTTGCAAATGGGTGAAGCCGGGCATGATGGTGTCGGCTTCTTTTTCCGCGAGATCTAACAAAGCGATCTGTAAGCGCCGGATTTCAGATAAAATCCGGCCAATTTCCTGCCTCAAATACAATCGAATATCGGTGGCAACCTGGTCATTACGCGATCGTCCTGTATGTAATTTTTTACCAATATCTCCAATGCGTTCGGTCAACTTGGCTTCGATATTCATATGAACATCTTCAAGCACTATCGACCAATCGAAAAGACCCCGGTCTATTTCCACACCGATGTCAGCTAAACCCTCCACAATAGCGCTGGTTTCGGCCTCCGTTAACACGCCGATACGTTCAAGCATTTTGGCATGGGCAACGGAGCCTTGAATATCGTATTGCGCCAAGCGTTGATCAAAGGTAACCGAAGCGGTAAATGCCTGTACGAAGGCATCGGTAGATTGGGTGAAGCGCCCGCCCCAAAGTTTATTTTCCGATGTCATAGTTGTTGGAACGCTTTTCCTGCGGCGGCAATAGTTTGATCGAGTATTTCCTCGGAATGGGCCGATGAGACAAACCCGGTTTCGAATGCCGATGGCGCGAGATAAACACCCTGGCTCAGCATGGTATGAAAAAATTGTTTAAATCGCGCCTGATCGCATTGCATAACCTGGTCGAATCGGATAACTTCGTCCGCATCGGTGAAAAACAGACCGAACATACCGCCGACAGTGTTTGTGGACAAGGGAACCCCAGCGGCATCAGCTACTTTTTTAATACCTTGTGTTAGATACTTGGTTTTAGCCGATAGTGTATCAAAAAAACCCGGTGCCGAAATCAATTCCAGAGTTTTCAAGCCGGCGGCCATAGCTATCGGATTGCCTGATAGGGTACCTGCCTGGTACACGGGACCCAAAGGCGCTATTTGCTCCATAATCCGGTTTTTCCCTCCAAAAGCGCCTACCGGCATGCCGCCTCCGATTATTTTTCCCAACGTGGTGAGATCGGGTTTAATCCCATAATATTCCTGGGCGCCACCGAGCGCTACCCGGAATCCGGTCATAACTTCGTCGAAAATCAATACCGCACCAGATCGATCGCAATGATCCCGCAAGGCTTGTAAAAATCCAGGAAGTGGAGGAATACAATTCATATTTCCGGCCACTGGTTCGACGATAACACACGCAATCTCGGATCCATATCGATCAAAAACCTCGGCGACGTCGGTATTATTATTGTATTCCAGCGTTAGCGTCTGTTCGGCGAGTATTGAAGGCACACCGGGTGAACTTGGAGCGCCCAAGGTCAAAGCGCCGGACCCCGCTTTTACCAGCAACGAATCGGAGTGACCGTGGTAACAGCCTTCGAACTTAACGATTTTATCCCGGCCAGTGTAACCCCGCGCCAGTCTAATGGCGCTCATTGTGGCTTCGGTGCCGGAATTAACCATACGCACTAATTCCAGGGACAGTACTAATTTACAAAGAGTTTCCGCCATCTCCGTTTCTACGGTGGTTGGCGCGCCGAAACTTAGACCCCTGTAACATGCTTCTTGGACTGTTTTAACGACGTCCGGATGGGCATGCCCCAATACCATAGGCCCCCAAGACCCGACGTAGTCGATGTATCGTTTGCCATCGGTATCAAAAAGATAGGGCCCGGATGCACGATCGATGAATACCGGTGTCCCACCGACGCCCTTAAAGGCGCGTACCGGCGAATTGACGCCACCGGGAATGAATTTCTGGGCTTTAATAAATTCAGTGGAATCATTCATGGTCATAGTTTTATTTGTTAACGCCGCGCCCAAAACATCCAAACCGATAATCCAGCCATAGTTATTCCGGCCGGTATATAAGCGGTATGCGGATATAGGTAAGTTGCTATTTTAACGTCCACATCAAGAACGAAAAGACCAAAACATAAAACCGCCACCAATCCGAAAATTACGCCACACGCACTAAGAGCAAAACCTGCTTTGTTTCCAAGGGCGGATTTAGTTTCGGTTTGTGTATAGGATTGACTTTGTTCCAATTCAGCGAATTTTCGAGCAACTTTTTTCTTCTCCCGGTCAAGATTGCGGTTTTTCTCCTTGAATTGTTTTTTGTAAAGTTCAATCCCTTGGGAAATCCCTTGAGCTATGAGTTTCGTTTGTTTTTTTGTTTGCTCGGGGCGCTGGATACTTTTGGCTATACCCAAGGCCTCCTTAGACATTTGATCCGCGGCCTGTTGCTGAAAGGACTTTTGTTTATTCATTCGGATATGATATACCAAAATCTAAACAATTCATGGAACGATAACCAATCTACACCATTGAGCATGGCAGTAAAAGACATATATCCTCCAATACCCGCTATCGCGGTCAGTGCAATTATTTTCGACGCTAACGATAGGGTTCTTTTAGTCCGTCGAGGACAACCGCCCGCGATGGGTCAATGGCATGCCCCGGGAGGTAAATTGGAGCCTGGAGAAGGTGTGGTGCAGGCGTGTCGGCGTGAAATACGCGAGGAAACCGGAATCGAGGGAATACGCGTGGTGTCACTGATCGCCGTGGTCGAACGCAGGGTGGAGGGATTTCACTATGTGATACTTGATTTTTTAGCCGAGCTCCCCAATAAGATAGCTCCAGAACCCATAGCGGGCGACGATGTGACCAATGCCCAATGGATTGCCTACCCGGAACTTGACCACTACGCTCTGGCCGAAGGATTACGACCGATTCTTGAAAAAGTCCGTATTAGGGGATTGGAAGAGGGAAAACGGGGTTTGTGTGATCATAGCGGTAACGGAACAGACTTTTTGCTAACACGGAATTGTGCTCATATTGCCAACGCCATGACGCACCCAAGGATCGAAAGTTGATACCGGACGCATAGCGTCATACCATCAACTATTTTTACTCCAGAAGAACTAATCGGTAAGTAACTATGTTTATTGTGTCGTAACTTCCCTTTTGCAAGATTCAACGGCTTTAATCCTGAGTTCTCTTAATTTTTGCCCAATTGCCGCTCCTTCAAATCCCTGTTGAATGAATGGGGTCACATCAACGGACAGGGCCGCCCGCTGGGCCTTTAAGAAAAAATCCGCTTGCGGATAGGGTTTGGATTCCAAGCCCTTTCTGCCCCGCGCGTCGGCGATACACGTTAATAGAAAAGGAGTGAGTGATTCGTTTTTCCTGAATGCATCTAATGATTGCAGAGTATCCACCATGGTGGATGAACGTAGTTCGAAAACGCGGTGGCAATTGCCGTGGAATCGGATAACTTTTTGGGCGAGCTTTTTGTAGTCGTTGGGTACTCTCAAGCGCTCGCAAAGACCTTCAAGCGCTGTCAGTCCGGTTTTTTCGTGACCACGATGACCTGGCCATTGTGTTCTCGGAGTCATACCCTTACCTAGATCATGGGTGAGGGCGGCAAACCGAACCCGTGGGTCGTCGGATAGCTTTACGGCTTGTTCCAGCACCATCATGGTATGTATACCGGTATCGATTTCAGGATGGTACTTGGCCGGTTGAGGCACTCCGTAAAGGCAGTGAATTTCCGGAAAAAGTCTGGCCAACGCACCGCAATGCTGAAGGACATCGAAAAACTGAGTGGGAGTGCGTTCCGACAGCGCTTTAACCAGTTCGGACCAGACCCGTTCCGGCACCAAAGCGTCGACTTCTCCTTGAGCAACCATGTTTTTCATTAATTCCATGGTTTCCCCGGCAACCTTAAAACCCAGGTGTTGGTAGCGCGCCATGAACCGGGCGACTCTCAATATGCGTACCGGGTCTTCAGCAAAAGCCGATGAAATATGGCGAAGCGAACGGGAACTTAAATCCTTTTGACCACCAAAGGGATCGATCAGCGTGTCCACATCGTCTTTGGCGATGGCGTTAATCGTTAGATCACGGCGCAAAAGGTCTTGCTCTAGAGTAACGTCGGGTGACGCATTGATGGAAAACCCCCGATAGCCGGGCGCGGTTTTGCGTTCGGTCCGGGCAAGCGCATATTCTTCGTGGGTTTTTGGGTGTAAAAACACTGGAAAATCTTTGCCCACTGGCCTGAAACCTTGTGCAACCATAGCCTCGGGTGTTTCACCAATCACTACCCAGTCACGTTCTTTTACCGGGAGCCCCAACAAGTGATCCCTAACCGCTCCACCGACCAAATAAACTTTCATGATCACATAGTAGCAGCTTCAATAGTGAACCGGGTTGTTAACTATTCAGCTTCGCCCTAAAATCCGCCAATTCTGATCTAAAAAATGATTACTTACCCATGTAAATTCACATTTTTCGCCTTGAATTGACGAATTTAAGGGGCAATCTGAACAATTACACAAAATTTTCAATAGCAACGTGTATCGTCAGGTTCTTCGATGACGGGTTTTCTAAGATTCCAATATTTTCGATTTCCACCCTAACCACATCGCCCGGCTTCATGTATCCTCGGGGTTTCATCATGACACCAACCCCGCTGCTGGTGCCGGTGAAAATGATATCACCCGGTTCCAATGTAATAACGGTGCTCAGGTATTCCACAATCGTATAGCAATCGAAAATCAGATGCCGGGTATTCGATGACTGCCTGAGATCGTCATTGACCCAGGTTTTTATATCCAGAGTGTGTGGGTTTCCGATTTCATCGGAGGTGACGATCCAAGGCCCGATCGGACCGTGGGTATCGAAGGATTTCCCGAGAGTCCGGGTATGAGACCGAACCTGCCAATCGCGGACTGAAACATCGTTAGCAACCATGAACCCAGCGATTACTCCTGGTGCTTGGTCCTTTGGAACGTGTCGGCAGCGTTTTCCGATGACAAAGGCCATTTCACCCTCGTAATCCAGTTTTTTAGATACTCGTGGACGGTGAATCGCCACATCGGGTCCGATCACACAACCAACTTGTTTGTTGAAAAAAGTAGGAAACTCCGGTTTTTCTTTGCCGGTTTCTTTAATATGGTCGGCATAATTCAAGCTAACAGCGAGATATTTGGAAGGTTTAGGGACGGGCGCTTCGAGTCGGGCATTCCCGAGTGCTATGCGGTTATTCCCGGAATCGATAAGCTTTTGCATGGCGGCTTTTACAGTTTCGCCAGCCGCGAGGAATTCGTTCATTTCTAATGGAATCGAAGCAGAGCCGGTTGAGTCGACGATTTCCTATCCAACGACGGCGCCTACTCGGGTTTGATTGTCTTTTGTAAAAGTAGCCAGTTTCATTTAGGGGCCTTAATTGAAATCGATTCGGCCTATTTTACCGGGTTTTGTTGGTTGATGGCAGCTAGACTAATGATAGAGCTTTCATGTTTGATTCATGTTATATTCACCCATATGACATGTTTTCTATTTAGGAGGATTTTGCCGTGCCACACCTACAAATTAGAAACATCCCAGAAGATCTACATCTGGCCTTGCGAATTTGGGCGAAAGAGGATAATTCCAGTGTTTCCGCACTGGTGTTAAATCAGTTAAAACAACAGATACAGTTACGGGCGTTTGAAAAATCGTTGCGTAAACTTCCAACGACCGAAATACCACAGGAAACCGTCAAGAACTTACACGCAGGACGCGAGGAGCGATGAGCCTGTTTGTTTTCGATGCCAGTGCTGCGTTCGAATATCTTGTTCGCACACCTATCGGGCTTAAAATTGATGCGTTGATCCAGGGAAGTCTGTCTATTACCGCCGGACTGATGGACATTGAAGTCATCTCCATTGCCCGGCGAAATGTGCGCCTTAAGCTATTGAGTTCTGATCGGGCATCAATTGCAATTGAAAGTTTACAAGCTTGGCCGATTGAACGTGTCGATGCGCGGAATTTAGTTTCGGTCATTTGGTCACTCCGAAATAACTTTAGTCCCTATGATGCTTTTTACGTTGCGGTAGCTGCACAAACTGGGGGTACTTTACTTACCTTGGACAGGAAACTTTCGAATGCTCCTAAGCTTCCCTGCTCAATTACGTTGTTTTGAATGCATTTGGCTTTGCTTCTTTTAAAAAAGGGGACAAATATATTTTAGTTATATTCATCGTAAAATAAATCCGTCCCCGTTTGTTTGTAAGGCTACACCCAACGCTTTCAGCTTATTAAGGTTACGGCGAAATTCCTTTCTATCGTTGTACATCATAACCACTTCAAAACGGCCCAAGCCTTTGTTGAACCAGTCAAAGCGGATATCCGTCAATCGGGATTGGAGATATTCCCGAAAAGCCCGCGCACGAAAGGGTTTATTGAAAACGATGACCGCGTATCTGCCGAGCGAGGAATAAACTGGCAAGGTACTTCGTTGACGGGGTTTACGGATCCCTCGCCCTTGTCCCATAACGTATTGCAGGTGATCGTAGATATACGCGCTGTACCATTGAGCCCCTTTAGGAATCGAATGCACGGACCCGTTTTGTTTGATCCGGTTGGGCCCATAATTGTATGCCGCAAGCGCTAGATTGTAGTCCCCACGATACCGGTCCACCAGAAACTTTAGATAACGGGCGCCAGCTTGAATATTAGCGCAGGGCTTAAATAAATCCGATTTTCGCTTGAACCCCAGGTCGCGAGCTGTTCCTGGCCATAGAATTTGCATAATACCAATGGCATTGGCCTTGGAAACCGCTCTAGGATTAAAATCCGATTCACCTCTTGCGACCGCCAACAAAAGGGTCAGCGGCAGGTCATTGCGTTGTGAAGCGGATCGAAAACAATTATCGTACTTGAATCGAAATGCGGGTGGATCATCCGCGTGCATTTGTCTGTAATTCCGCCAGGAATCAGCGAGTACACGCCCTCTAAGATTTGCTTTCCCAAATGCATCGAAGGCGATACTTGCCAGAACAATGATTCCGAGAAAGCGGAAAAGAACGTTGCGGCAAGTCAGGACAGCCTCCTAGGGATCACTCAGTTTCAGACCGGTGCGTTGCTCGATTATTGTGGCTATGGTTTGACGTTCGTTTTCGGAAATATAAGGATAAGCGACCATAAAAGCGCCCTGGCGAGTCTCTACAATCTCCAATTTGATGGTGGTGCGTTTGGCCAAATTCTCCGCAAAACCCCGGGCTGAAATCCGAGTTTTAAAAGGCCCCCAAAAAGACTGCAACTGTACTTGTTCCTTAGGCGGAGCATTATTGATCGAAGCTAATGCCTTAACCCCGACGGTGTTCTTTTCCACTTTGACAATTTGGGGACTTGGATTATTTTTCTTGGGCTTCTCCATCGACATCGCCAACATCTTAGATTCAGCCGATTGTGCCGGCGCTTTTGATTGCAGGACTATTATTTTGTCTTTAGGCGGAATTGGTTTGGCCAATTTTCTTGGAAGATTAATGTTTTGTTTTTCGACCGGCGCCGACGATTTTTTAGGCTTCGGTGCATTCTTTTGGATGGGACGGTCAATCTTTTCTTTTTCAATATGAACCGGATTTTTCGCGGGCTTACTTGCCTTTTCCGCGCCGTTGTTCAGCATCTCCCTTATATTATTCGCTAATTTATTTTGACTTCCCGGAAGCGTCTGGGAATCGGTCATTACCACGTATAAAATCGCCAGCAGGGCAATACCCGTCAGAAATCCTAAAAAACGCATAGTTAGTACCTCGTGTAATATTGCGGAACCGGAACGAAACCTTCGGACAAGGATTAGCCAAAAAAGTTAGATCACAACTTTATTGGCATAATACAGTCCAATTCCATTGTATTCGATTAATGTGTACCGAATATGAATAATAAAGTTATTTTTTTTCTTTTCTTTCTGATTATTCAGAACCCCGGATTATGCGAACCAAAACCATCCTCGGTCCCGAATCACATCGTCGTTCAGCGAATATTAAGGCAGCAGGACTTATATAATCTGAAAGCGGAAGCTTTTTACAATAAAGGTTTGTGGGCCAGAAGCATTGAAATGTGGGAACAAATTTTAGCGAAAACGCCGAACCATCTACCAAGTCTTAATAATCTGGCGACCGCGTTTTTTAACGAACGTCGTTATAAAGACGCGATTGCACTTTATCAACGCGTGATTAAATTGGATCGTGGATCGCGGAAATTCCCGGATGCGTTGTTTTTCGAACCCATGGCTTACTTCAAACTTGATGACGTCCATGGCGATTATATAAGCGAATTTATTGAAGAGAATCCACAACACCATCGTGTTCAAGCCAAAAAACTTCAGCGGATAGCCGTCAATAAAGTTTCATCGAACAAAATTCGGGTCGGCCGAATCAAAAGGCTTCAAGCGGATCTCGAACGGTCTAAAAAAAATGTCGTACATTTTTGGGCGGAATGGTGCGTTCCGTGCCTTGAAGAATTACGCGATCTTTTTGAATTTCATTCCAGGCATCCTGACATCCATTTTTTAATCGTTTCCATAGATGCTGAATATGACAAAATCCGAAGCGATAAACGTCTTAATGAAATTTTCTCACCCTACAAAACGGCAAATAACGACAATATTCAGTTCCTGCTTGACGATCAAAAACTTCTTTGGAAATTTTTTATTCCGTTGCGGGAGCATCCGGTCTTCACTGTTCCCAGAACTGTGTTTTTAGACGGTTCGAATCCTATTCACTATATTCCACGGCAGGTGAATTGGAATACTTTGGACACCACAATCGCCTGGCATAAAAACAATTGACCTGTTAAAAAAGGAGAAAATAATGACTTGCGTTGCTCGAATTACTTTTGGTTTTATGGCGCTTTGCGCCTTCGTGTTAACCATACCGGTCACCAAGGCGGGTTGTGGACCCGGGAGGAGCGGTATAAAAGTTGATGAAGAAATATTCGAGCTTTTAAACAAGCCGACGATTCAGCTGGCCCCGAGTCAGATTGGTGTATTTAACGAATGCAAAAGCGAGGACGCCGGATTGTTCTTTTTCATTACGCCTATTATGACCTACCTTGAGGCGGAAAGTGGTGAACAGTCCGTGACGCGTTTTTTTAATGCGCAACAACTGGACCGCGCCATCCGGATGAAGCTGAGAAAACAGGGGACACCGCTAAGCATGTTTTGCGGTCATATCGTCTCGAAAACCGAAAAAGTTAAACGCGGTGAGTATTCCTATGGCGACATCCTGAGTCACATTCTTGTATGCGAAAAAGTATGCGGCCCGACGATGAGCGCCATGGCTTCGGTGTACATGTTTAATTCGGCGAAATTCTATGAAGGTTTGATACGCTTCAATTATGACGATGCTGATTTATATCCCCAGTTGTGGGGCGATTCTTCCCAGGGCTATCTTATGATCAACAACCAACACCCCTTGGAAGCGGTCTACCAAAAATGGGTTGAATCTCACAGAACCTTGAAGATTGGCTTGGATGCACGCGCTTCCCAACCTGGGGGACAGCTCTATAATGATGAGTTGTCCAGGAAAAGACTGGTCGCCGTGCAGCAATGGTTTACCGAAGTCAAAAATGTTCCAGCATCCATGATCGCCCGTAAATGGTTCGGCAACTATGGCCCGTTTATCGATGAACCCATAGTCGAAATTTACCAAATCAATGATATTTATGATCGATATCGAAATAATTATCAGGCTGATAAAAGTTATATTGACGGTCGGGATGTTTATTACGGCCTCAACCAAAGTGTTGCCATATTTCTTTACTCGTCAGTCACGAGTTCTATCCGATTTGACGTAACTATTCAGGCCCTGAATTCATTTTTTCGATGTGTCACCTCGACCAACGGAAGAAAGTCTTATCACCCATTGATAGCTCTGCGCTTTAAGATTGCCCACTGGTGTTCATAAAAGATGAGTAGTGTAGAAAATAGAAATCGATAATTACGACTAGACATTTGCTAAAAAAACACGGATCCTTCTTTTCTTTGTAGAAGTACAGATGGAAGGAGGAGACCCCGTGCAACAGTATATTTCTCAGAGTTTAGAAAGCTTTCAAAGCGTTTTTTCCAGATCGAGTACTTGGTTGTTGTTCTGCGCCATTGTGATTGGATTTATGGGGGCAGGAGAAATGATCGGCGTGACGTCGTTGTGTCGTTTCTGGCTATTAGATGAACTTGGTTATTACCGCTTGCTCCGTTTTTTTAGATCCAAAGCGTATGTCTATGGGGCGTTGCTCGATGCTTGGCAAGATTTTGTGAATCGCCAAGGAAAATCCGTTGAAGTAGCTGGACGAGCGATACTTCTGGGTGACCATACCGCGGTGATCAAAGATGGACGCAAGATGCCCGGCGTGGTATCGATGCACGAGTCATCGGAGACGCAAACGAAACCCGGCTATTTTCGGGCCCAATGTTGGGGCAGCATTGGCATCTTGATCGGGTCGTTATCCGCTTGTTTTTGTTGTCCTTTGCAGCTTCAAATTCATCAGGGATGGGCTCATTTAGGGTTGAACGACGAGCGCGATAATCCATGTCGGATCAAGCTCACCGACCGCTTGGTGGCCATGGCGATTCATTTTGCGGTGACGAATCACTGTCTGTGTTATTTGGTGTTGGATGCCTTTTTTTCAACCGGGGGCGTATTTCGAGCTTGCCACTATTATTCAATCCAGCATCAGGCGCGGTGGGTTGAGGTGCTGGTCAAAGCCAAGAATAGCTATGTGGGTTATTTCCCCGCGCCACCGAAACCCGCCTCTCGACCCGGACCTCAGCCGCTCTATGCGAGAAAGTGTGTTTAAGAGAATGCTTCGACCACCTTCATTTGTTTGAGACGGTGACCTGTCAAGTCTACGGTAAAACCGAATCCATCCGGGTTATGACGCTTACACTGTTATGGCGGCCCATCGCTGATCAGGTGTTATTTATTCTCGCCGTCACCTCAAAAGGCCCAATGGTTCTAATGAGTTCCGATTTAACGCTGTCAGCCATTGATGCCGTTGAACTGTATTGTGCTAGAACCCGCATTGAAATCATGTTCGCGATGTTAAAGCATGTGATCGGCGCCTTTAAATTTCGTTTTTGGACTAAAAAATTGCCAAAACATTCTAGACGCCCCTTTTCCAATCGTCTTCTCAAAGCCCCACAGCCCCAGGATATTCATACCGTTCAAGCGTGCTGGCGAGCCTATGAAATCTTCGTGCTCTGTGCCTCCATTGCCTTGGGGTTAATGCAATTGATTGCGCTCCAGTATCAAGATACGATTTGGTCTGAGCACTCGCTTTATCTTCGCACTCAATCGCGTGATTTGCCATCGGAGAAAACCGTCAAGCAAATTTTAGCGCCATTGTTCCTCAAACAATTCTTTCGACTTGAGGAAAATGGCATGATTCAACAGATCCGTGCCCGCTTGATGGCTGTTTCCGATGAAATAGATGACGATTAAACTGAATGAGGCGTTCTATGCTCTAATTCTCTGCGATCTTCAAAATTTTTCATCAAACATACTACGATGGAGAGGGTAGTTTTGCCCCGCTTTTCTCGCTGTTAACTCACGACTGCCGAGTTCTTTATGAGGATGTCGACATTCATGTCGATGTGGCGACAATGGCCGATGAACCAATATTTGGAAGAATCGGTGAATAAGTTTATGTACCCGTTCACGGTTACTGGTTTTCAGTTTACGGTTATTTAAAGAACCCTGTAATGTCTGAAAGCCTTGTTGATATTGCTTTCAACCTGCAAATCCGTGACTTCACTATAGCCGAGGACACAAGCTCTTGATTTCACCGTGGTCACAGAAATATTCACTTCTAGCCCGCATTTCCCACAACTTTCGTAGCGAGGGAGTGCGGGGGTGCGGGGTACTAGTCAGCTTGGGTAGACTCCACGCTGTCCCAGCGCTGCGCGTTTCCGCCGCGATTATTTTCAAAGGTTTACTCATCGACTAGCGCGGCTATTCCCTTCAATAGCCACGCCTCACTTTAAACAAGCCTGGATAATGGGTAAACCTTGGTTATCACTCTGTAAGATGGAACCGATGGCGGGGGTTGAATAGCCAATTCGATGTCATGGTCTGGTTTACCGGTGATGCTTGTTCACTGCGTTCACACAGACTTTGGTAGCATCTGAAAGGCGACAAGATGATGGAGGAGAACTTAGCTTGCAAGGGTAGATGGCGCCCTTCGGCTTATGCCGCCCACTCTACAGAACCCAGTTATTATCATCTGATGATATTTATATTGACTGGGTTGTCGATTTTTGGACGATTGATCTTTGTTTGGTGCCGACCCGAACCGATCATTGAAGATAAATAATTGAGCGACTGGAAATACTCTAAAGCGGACGTTCAGGAAATTAGGTTCAATAACGCTTTCGGCCATTAAGAGTCATTCGACAATTACCGGTAAACGGCACGGTGATACTGTAAACAGACACTCGGTCATGGGTAGAAACCAGCCCAAAATAGGTATTTAAAGATTGAAGGATTGGTAAAAATACTCGTGTATCTCTTGCTCGAACCGAAGAAAACGAAACGGGATTTTAGCACTCGCTACTCATCCCGGTTCACCGCTGCCCTGCGGAGGCTATTCGGCTGCATCATCCTGACGAGCCTGAAGGCAATGCCATGGACACCCGCTGACTCGCTTCCGATACCCATAGGCATCGAGAATTCCGGTTCCAATCAAGGCAAGCCTTGACAGCAGGCGGGCGGACTGGCGAGCCGAAAACCGATATTGTTGTTGCGGTTATCTGGCGTGTTCCTGTTACGGTTGGCCGAACGTACATTCTGTGGTTCGTTGTTCCAGGAGCCACCCCGCAACACACGGAGAGAAGCTCGGCATCACCCTCGATTAAAAACTGTACTCGCAAACAGGGTTTTACGCAAACCCTCAGTTTCTCCATGGATGGCGTGACCGATCCAGCTTCTGACCCGTGGATGAATGTCCTCCCAATCCAACGCACCTTCGTGATAAAGCTGGGCCAATTTGCGTAGCCGACGATGAAAGGTATGACCGTTGTCGTTGCGCAACTTCCGCTTATGGGGAAACACGTGATAACCGAATAAATCGATGCCGCGAGCCGTTTGATAGATATGTGCCTTGCGCGGGTGCAAACGCAAGCGATCTTCCGCAAGACGTTCGCGTATGTTCTCCCGAATCTCGTGCAACAGCACTTTGTCCCTGCCCAGAATCACCAGATCGTCGACGTACCTCAGGTAGGCACGAACTCGGAGTTGCTCCTTGATGAAATGATCCACGGCATCCAGATAAAGATTGGCAAAAAACTGACTGGTTAGATTACCTATCGGCAGCCCGGTTGTACGCTCAGTTGGCGTCAGCAGATCATCTCCCGGAAAATAATAGAAGTCCGCTCTACCAGTCGCTGCGGGCGCCGTATCGATAATCCTATCGAACAGCGCGAGAACATATCGGTCTTTCAGATAGTGATGTAGTTTGAATTTCAAGACATTGTGGTCGATGGAAGCAAAATATTGCTCGATATCCATCTTTAATACGTACGGATAATGTTTCGACCATTCCTGGTAGCGATCCACACCGCGGCATGCACGCCTTTGCCTTGTCGACAGGCGTAGCTGTCGAAGATAAAGCGCCGATCGATTGGTGGTTCGATAATATTCATAATCGCGTGGTGCACCACGCGATCCCTGAACGGAGCAGCGGCGATCTGGCGTTTTTTACGCTCATAAATGGTGAACAGTCGATAGTGACCGGGTTGATAACTCAGTGCGGTAAGTTCTTGCTGCAGGCTCAGTAATTCGCTTTCTAGGTTCAGGGTGAATTTAGCCACGGAGGAGACCGATTGCTTGCCCTTACGGGCTTTGAGGTAACCGCTGAGAAGATTGTCAAAGCTGATCACCTCAGGCCAGATTCTACCCAAGCGTTTCATGTTGAAATGATTTCTTTAGGGTGTATCAACGCTCTTTAACCAGCCGCCGATTTGTTTGCCTAAATCTTCCAGAAGTTTAGCCCCATGCCCATAACGTTTGGTAGGGATTGTCTTTAACTCATGGGCTATTCTCCAGAGATGTCGGACTACCGCTAGGCGTAAGTTTGCGCGTTTTAGTATGGCACGTTTGTCTCTCGCATAGGCCGCTTCCACCAATAGTTCCAGTATCTCGATTAAGCCTGATTCCAGCCGTTCGCCGAGCGTGAACCGCCGACTGCGGGGGAAATTATCGAGTAATGGTATCAGCCAGATAAGAAGGTTATGACAATCCTGAACGGCTTTGGGTAAAGAACTTCGGACCATTTAAAAAATTTTCGATGGGGCTTCGCCCCTATACCCTCAAAAGGGAAAAAGAAAAGAGAAAAAAGTTAAAGTGTCCTGGCGAGCCGAAAACCGATATCGAAGATGCGGTTATCTGGCGTGCTCCTGAGACGGTCGGCCGAACGTACATTCTGTGGTTCGATGCTCCAGGAGCCACCCCGCAACACACGGAGAGAGCAATCGCTATCGTCGGCAGATTCCCTCGGTGATCCATCCGGTGGCGCGTTGTCATAACTATCAATGTAGCAATCCTGATTCCATTCCCAAACGTTCCCCAACATGTCGTGTAGCTTCCAATCATTGGCTGCAAATTGTCCCACTGGGGCAGTGAAGGGAAAGTCGTCCGCACAATCAAATGGTTCCCAAGTGGTGTTGTACGCGCTTTTAATGCGTGATTCGTTTTTCGCATCGAATACGTTGGCGTAGGCGCAGGCTTCATCTTTTTCGTCTGCGTTGCTCTCAGACCAGTAACGCGGTGTGGGTGTCGCCGCGCGTGCGGCGTATTCCCATTCTGCCTCTGACGGCGGGCGGTAATTTAAGCCCGTACGTTCCGAAACCCATTGAGCATAGGCAACCGCATCGTCCCAACTGCCATTGATGACAGGCCGATCAACTCGCCCCCAACCTTGATCAGCCGGTTTATCTCGCCCTGTCGCTGCAGCAAATAGGTAGTATTCATCAAAGGTCACCTCGTATTTGCCCATCTCAAACGCAGTTGCAAACCGAACAAGATGAACAGGGCGTTCATCAGGATTCCCACCTCCGGAAAGATCACCCATCTCAAATTCGCCTGCCCGAATTGTCATCATTATTCGTTCTGGTACAGACCAGATTCCCATCTGCACAAACAAAGCTTTCGCCGCCAATGTAGGTGGGTAGTCAGACTTGTTGACGTGGAACAGGATGCTAAACGTGGCGACAGTTAGAAGGCCCAGTATTGCATAGCCGATGCGAAATCCCATTCGACGCCGTTTGCAGGCAGTCAGATACTTATTTGCTTCAGTAGAGCGTGGCTCAGCCGAGCTCAGGTAGCGCTGTAACAGCTTGCCGGTACGCAGCGCGCTGCCGTGGTAGCCTGACTTTTCCCATTCTGTAGCGACACGTTCCAGATCGCGGCGAGTGCGCAGGGCCTCGGCGTGATCGCGGATCCATTGACGCAACCGATCCCAACCATTGAGTACGGTTTCGTGAGCGACTTCCAGCATCGCTTTATTGTCTTCCCCTTTGCCACTAACCAGCAGCCGTGCTTCGGTGAGTGCATCGGCGACCGTTTCCGCGTCACCGTGTAGCTGCGATTTCGGTGCACGACGACGGGTCGCAACTTCCTGCTCATTGACTTCGACAAGGTTGGCAAACAGTATTGGTAACGCAATATCGCTATTGACGGACAGTCCCCGTAGCGCGGATTCCGCACGTTTTTGTACTGCGCCTTGTACGCCGCCAAAGGCCTGGTATGCATCGATACTCAGGTAACGCGAACCTTCATCTCGTTGATAAAGCTGATTCAGTGTGAATGCGATGAGCGCCATGGCGCCGGGACCTTCGCCAGCATCATCGAGCAGGCGTTGCGCCAGCCCCTCTTCCAGCTCCACGCCGGCGGCTTCGGCAGGCCGAATGATCATCTGGTGAATGGCGCTCATCCCGGGTGGATCCAGTGGAAAGGTACCGCGATCCCGACGCAGCAGATTTGCCAATGTGGGTTCTTCAATGGCACGGGCATAAAAGTCGGCGCGCATTGTGACGATGACGCGCACGTGTGGTTGCGCAACGATGTGACCTAGCAGCGTGAGAAAGTCTTTACGGTCATCCGCCGTACTTTGCGTAAACAGCTCCTCGAATTGGTCCACTACCAGTAGTAGTTCGGTGGCTTGCGCGTATTGCGTCAGCACTTCCGTTAGGTGTTTTTGGGCAACGCTGGCGTCGGCCTGCAACGCTCGGGCGATTTCCTGCTCAGTCTGGCCGGAGATTTCCAGCTGGGATTTGAGTGCGAAGGCCAGCGCCAGATAGGGGTTGCCACCCCGTTCACCGGGCTTGAAGATAAGGTCGGCCCATGGCCCGTTACCGATGATGCCGGTGCGTAGTCGCGGCAAAAGTCCCGCTTTAACCAGCGACGACTTACCCGAACCGGAGATACCGACGACGGCGACAAAATGCACTTTCGGGTTGGCAAACTGTTGTAGCAGCTGATCGATTTCTGGACCACGTCCAAAAAAGATCGGGGCCTGTTCCGGCGTAAACGCTTCCAGGCCAGGATAGGGAGAGGCCGTCCAGATTGGTGTGGCCATGGATTTTCCGCCGGAAAGTGATGCCTCTGTTGTGGGCAGCGACTCAAGCAACTTGTCTAACCGATCGCTCAGGTGGCCCTCAAACTTCTGACGGAAATCATCCGGTGCTTCGTAATGGTTGATACCGCCAGCCAGCGTGCCGTCGGGGTTGCTAAAGGCTCTAAAGAAACTTTCCAATTTGCGCCATTGATCAAGTTTGGCGGTTAACTCGGGATCATTGGCGGCGAATTGAGGCGCATCCTCGCGGCGATAAACCCACACCAACGGTTTGCGGTTGGCCCGATAACCCTTGAGGGCGTTTAGATATTCCCACTCGGTGCCGGAGAGGTAGGGCGATCCGTCCTCTTTCAACTCAAAGTCGACGGGAAGCTGAGTGCCGATCCGCGACCACAATACAATGACAGCGAGGTCGCAGTCTTCAGGTTTGGGCATACCCTGCGCGATCGCCTCCTGCGGTGTCAGGCCTGCCTCCATCGCCAACCGCCGCGCCGGGTTGATCCCAAGCGATTATTTCAATAGAGATACGGCCTCGAAAGCGCCGCTCGCTGCTGATATGGGTGATGGCCTCACGCGCCAACTTGCGCTCCAGTGGTACGTCGCCTGGAGACGCTAGGAACACCCGAAATAGCTCTAGATTGCCGCTTCCGGCTAACGACCCATTGCGGTTTTCTCCTGAATCCATGACCTGATCTTTTTTATTATGTGTTGTATCCCACTCGACGAGATTCTGAATTTATCCTATCTTATGCGCATGAGTTCCAGCCTGCAACACCGTGCCTGGCGGATTCATCTTTTCTATGCCTACAGCTAATTGGTATCAACGGAATTTGGGGAGTTACTCCAATAATCCCATCGATCAGGGCATTCCAGGTTAAAACTTGCCGGTTTGTACGCAAAATGCGAAAGTCTGCTTTCGCTGGATTTCTTGCCTCCCAGATTTCTTGCATGGAAAAAGGGGTCAAAAGGGGTCAAAAGGGGTCAAGTCTTTTCTTTAATAATTAACTATGCTATCTTTCCTCCATGGCCCGTCCGTTACGCATAAACTACCCTGGCGCTTGGTACCACGTAATGAATCGTGGCGGTGGGTATCGAACCATTTTCAACGACGATCATCAGCGTTGTGTTTTTCTGGAATTACTTGCGGATTTGAACCGTATGTTCCGATTGGAATTCCATGCATATTGTCTTATGGATAACCATTATCATCTTCTAGCCCATACTCCTGAGGGGAATCTCCAGCGTGGAATGCGGCATTTAAATGGCGTCTATACGCAACGTTATAATCGGATTGAGAAAACGGACAGTCCGCTTTTTCGCGGTCGTTACAAAGCTATTGTGATCGAACCGGATGCATACTGAACAAAAGGGGTCAGACCCTATATATACAATCTTGTTAGACTATAAATCCATCAACCCGTGTAATTCCAGAATCAACCATGCGAACAACAATCAACATCGATGATCAGCTATTAACATCCGCTAAACATCAAGCGATTGAGCAGAATATTACCTTGGCTCGTGTCATTGAAAATGCATTACGACAATCGTTTGCAAAACAGGATGATCAAACTCAAACGAATCAGACAACACGACTCATCACAGCATCAGGTTCGGGTGTAAAACCTGGGATCGACTTGGACAATGGGCGTTCATTGCTCGATATTATAAATGATCAACAATGATCTTAATGGATGTAAATGTGCTTGTTTATGCGCATCGGGAGGATGTCCGAGACCATCACAGGTACCGAGAATGGTTGGAAACTATGATTCATTCTGATAGGGCCTATGGTTATTCTGATTTGGTGTTGAGTGGTTTTATTCGTGTGGTCACCCATCCAAAGTTCTTTGAACAACCATCTATTTTGAAGAAAGCTGTTGGTTTTGCCCAGCAAATAAAAAAAGCTCCGCGGGCGGTTTGTCTGGCCCCAGGCGCTAAGCATTGGGGATTGTTTTTGCGATGTATGGAAGCCATATCAGCACAAGGTAATGATGTGCCTGATGCGTATCACGCAGCGTTGGCGATGGAGTGGAATTGTCAATGGGTGACGACCGACAAGGGGTTTCGTCGATTTAAAGGACTACGTGTTCGACACCCTTTAACCTGAAACCGCATTGAAGCTAAAGACTCAGACCTAAATTTAGGGATGCCTCGGAAGCCACGATTTTATCTTCCTGATATTCCAGCGCATGTGATTCAGCGTGTACACAATAAAGAAGCGGTATTTTTTGATGATCAGGATTATTTGGAGTACTTGCGCTGTTTAAAGATAGCGGCTGACACTTGTGGGTGTGCGATTCATGCTTATATCTTGATGACCAATCATGTGCATTTGTTGTTGACGCCGACCCGTAAACAGTCGATCGGTCAATGATTCCAGAGCTTGGGACGGCATTATGTGCGCTATGTGAACGTGACTTATCAGCGTCATGGTGGTTTGTGGGATGGGCGGCATAAAGGTCATATTGTTCAATCGCAGACTTATTTCCTGGCGTGTATGCGTTATATTGAAATGAATCCGGTTAGAGCTGGTATGTTGATCATCCAGCCCGTTATCGTTGGTCTAGTTATGCGGCGAATGCCCTGGGTGTTAGCCACGCCATTATTAAACCCCATTTCGAATATTTAGCGTTAGGAAGGATACCCCAAGACCGGGTAAAAGCTTATCAGCAATTGTTTGACGATGATTTGGGAGAGGATCAACTGGAATTGCTACGAAGCAGTCTACAATCCGGAACACCCTTAGGTAATAATCGATTTAAAGCGCAGGTTGAAACGGTTTTAAATCGGAAGATCGGGTTATTAAAGCGTGGTAGGCCCAGAAAAGCGCTTAGAGATTAATACGGAAAAAAAAGTTCAGAGCCTTTACGTCATCGGTGATCCGATAGTCCCTCAAAGTTGGCGATCTGAAAGTGGAGGATTATTTTCTTCTATTCTTCTTGAGTCTTCACATCTAAAACCCTTCTTTTCTTCGTGATCTTCTTTTTTGTTTTCTCCTCGGTTTTTGGGTAAAGTGCCGATATTCATGCATCATGAAACTTCGTACTCAGAAGCAGGCGCTACGCGCATTTAATTGAAACGTTCAAACGGCGCGCGCCTGACCGTTAAGGAAGAAAATTTTTCCCAACTTCGTTACCTTGAAAAAAACGCTGATATGCCCGGTAGGATATTGTATTAGCTATTGACACGGTCTATCCAATAGGTGAACCCAGTTATTCCAATAGACCAAAGCATTGTGTTTCCCTAATGTTGGCAATTTCCCAACACTTGACACCGACAGAGTTGTAAGGTGCAATAGATTTTGAAAGTACCATTGGATTTCCGGTCCGATCCCGACGGGCTGAATAGAGGAGAGAGGTCGTTATGGTTTCCGTTGTATATCTGGCTATTTTTGTGGCATCCGTGATCCTGGTCCTTCGGGACAAGGATTTTGAAACAATACAAGAGCCGTGCGCGGTTTGCATGCCTCGGTATTTGATAATTTTATCCTTAGGGTGCCTGTTCGTCGGTGCCGAAGCCTTCACGTTTTTTGCGCCACATCAGGTTTGGACCATCAGTGGTGTGATGACACTATCCATCTCCGGTTTCTTATTTGGCATTTTTTGCGCTTGGGAACGTAGGAAATCGATTCTTGCGTTGCTGCAGTTGGCTTATGTCCTGGTCATAACGGTACACTTTTATTCGTGGTGGTAAGATATCGTTCCACATTATCGCACCCGCATGCCCGGTTGCGCGCCATCGTCGGGGTGTAGTATCCAAAGATCCTTGCCGCCCGGACCACAAGCCAATACCATCCCTTCGGAAACGCCAAACCGCATCTTTCGGGGCGCTAAATTCGCAACAACCACGGTTAGTTTTCCTTCCAAGGCTTCCGGCTGGTAAGCCGATTTTATCCCGACAAAAATATTGCGGGTTTCTCCCCCTATATACACGGTAAGCTGCAATAACTTGTCGGCGCCATCGACATACCGGGCCTTGATAATTTTGGCGATACGCAGATCAATTTTGGCGAAATCGGGGAACTCGATAGTATCCCCAATCGGGTCATCCGCCAGCGCTCCATCCGTTCGTGGCGTTGCCTGATCCAGGTTTTCTTTGGATGCTTCCACCACTGCTCCAATCTTATCCACCTCAACCCGAGTCATCAATGGTTTAAAGTTTTCAATCGAATGTCCGGATAAAAACTGAGCTTTATCCGGCCAGGGTTGGGAATCGATATTCAGAAACTTTTCCGCATTCTCGGTCAAAGCGGGTAAAACGGGTTTAAGATAAGCTGTAATCACCCTGAACAAATTCAGGCCTATCGTGCATACATCGTGCAGCGCCTGCTCTTCGCCGTCTTGCTTGGCGATGACCCAGGGTTTTTTCTCATCGATATACTGATTCGCACGATCGGCCAGCGTCATGATTTCGCGCATTGCTTTGCCGAACTCCCTGGATTCGTACAACTCGGCGATGCGTATATTGGCGTCGACGAACTCCTTGAACAATTCGGGTTCAGAGCAATTCGCGGACAAAACATTAGCGAATCGTTTTTTAATAAAACCGCTGCACCGGCTGGCGATGTTGACGACCTTACCGACCAGGTCGGAATTGACGCGCAGACTAAAATCTTCGAAGTTTAAATCAATATCCTCAACACCCTGACCCAATTTAGCCGCGAAATAGTAGCGTAAATATTCAGGATTCAGATGATCTAGATAGCTGCGGGCTTTAATAAAAGTGCCTCGGGATTTGGACATTTTCTCGCCATTGACGGTGAGAAATCCGTGGGAATAGACTGCGCTGGGGGTTCTGAAATTTGCGCCGGTTAACATGGCGGGCCAGAAAAGGGCGTGAAAGTAGACGATGTCCTTGCCGATAAAATGGTAAAGTTCAGCATCGCTGTCTTTGCCCCAATAGGCGTCAAAATCGATACCGTTAGTATCGCACAAGTTTTTGAAACTGGCCATGTAGCCTATCGGCGCATCCAGCCAGACATAAAAGTATTTGCCGGGGACATCCGGAATTTCAAAGCCGAAATAAGGTGCGTCGCGGGAAATATCCCATTCCTGCAATCCCGAATCCAGCCATTCATTCATTTTATGGGTCACCTCGGGCTGCAAATGCCCGGCATGGGTCCACTCCTTCAGCATATCGGCAAAATCGGACAGCTTAAAGAAATAATGCAGAGACTCTTTGGTCACGGGCGTTTCACCTGAAACCACCGAAACGGCATTTTTAAGTTCGGTCGTCGCGTAGGTGGCACCACAAGCTTCGCAATTGTCGCCGTATTGATCCTTCGCCGCGCATCGCGGGCATTCGCCTTTTATAAAGCGGTCCGGGAGAAACATTTCCTTCACCGGATCATAAGCTTGGGTAATTTCCTTGGATTCGATGTGACCACCGTCCCGCAGGCGTTTGTAGATTAATTCAGAGAAAAATTTATTCTCCTTCGAATGCGTGGTGTGATAATTATCGAAAACGATACCGAAATCCGTGAAATCCGCCAAGTGTTGCTTCCATACCGTTTCGATAAGCTGTTCCGGTTCTATCCCTTCCTGTTGGGCTTTGAGCATGATCGGCGTACCGTGAGTGTCATCCGCGCAAACGTAATAACAGGTATGGCCACGTTGTTTTTGAAAGCGGTTCCAAATATCGGTTTGAATATATTCCACTAAATGGCCCAAATGGATAGGACCATTTGCATAAGGTAGAGCGCTTGTCACCAAGATTTTTCTTTTGTGGGGCATCTTTTAGTAAGGATCAAGGGATTTTAAATTTAAGCCATATTATCCCACAATATTGCATCCCAGTAGCTTGGTGAATTCTAAGATCTGCGCCGATCTCATTTATTGAGTACAATTCATCGTTTGTCACATTGGCTTTGGAGATTTTGAATGACGACGGTTAGCGGTACCGATATTGAGCGGATTCTGAGAGAAATTATCGACCCCTATTTGGAACGAGACTTAGTGTCGTCCAAATGCGTCAAAAACATAGTAGTAGAAGGCTCAAGCGTGTCGATTGATATTGTTCTGGGCTACCCTGCATTGGGTTATCACGAAGTGCTGTCGCGGAACATAAAATCGAGGGTCGAAAATATCGACGGGATCGATACCGTTAATATTAAAATCGCCACACAAATCGTATCCCATGTGGTCCAGAAAAGCCTTAAACCTATGCGAAGCATAAAAAACATCATTGCGGTCGCGTCAGGCAAAGGGGGCGTTGGAAAATCGACAACCGCGGTTAATTTGGCGCTAGCGCTTACCGCCGAAGGGGCGCGTGTGGGAATCCTTGATGCGGATATTTATGGGCCAAGCCAACCCTTAATGCTGGGTTTGTCGGGTCCCCCCGATAGCCGGGATCGCAAAACCATGGAACCCAAAGTCGCATACGGGCTGCAATCGATTTCTATCGGTTACCTGGTCGATGCGGATACGCCGATGATATGGCGTGGTCCGATGGTCACCAATGCCCTTCAGCAGTTAGTGAACAATACCAATTGGGATAATCTCGACTACCTGATTGTAGACCTTCCACCAGGTACCGGTGATATACAACTCACCCTTTCGCAGCAAATCCCCGTTAGTGGGGCGGTCATCATCACGACACCCCAGGATATCGCCCTATTGGATGCCCAGAAAGGATTAAAAATGTTCGAACAAGTTGAGATTCCGGTCCTTGGAATCATCGAAAATATGAGTATCTATATCTGCGGCCAATGCGGCCACGAGGAATCTATATTCGGGGCGGGCGGGGGTCTGAGGATGTCGAAAAAGCATGGGGTCGAATTGCTTGGCGCCTTACCCTTGGATATCAAAATCCGAGAACAAGCGGACAGCGGATGTCCAACCGTAGTTGCCGACCCGGATAGCAGAGCAGCGCAAATGTATCGGGAAATCGCTCGAAAGCTGGCGGCATCGCTTTCGAAACGGGCTAAAGATTTTAAAGGGATGTTTCCAAAAATCGAAGTCCAGAATAACTGAGATTATGAGTATCAAACCCGACCGCTGGATTCGCCAAATGGCCGACCAATATGGCATGATCGAGCCGTTTGAGCCCCGGCAGGTCCAAAAATCCGAACAAGGGAAACTTATCTCCTATGGAACTTCGAGTTACGGTTACGATATCCGTTGCTCCGACGAGTTTAAAATTTTTACCAATATCAATTCGGTCATCGTTGACCCCAAGAATTTCGATGCCGACAGTTTTATCGACATACAGTCCGATGTCTGCATCATACCGCCGAACTCCTTCGCATTGGCGCGGACCGTTGAATACTTCAGAATTCCCCGCAATGTTTTGACAATTTGCCTGGGTAAATCAACCTATGCGCGATGCGGAATTATCGTAAACGTCACGCCTCTGGAACCTGAGTGGGAGGGGCATGTAACACTGGAATTCTCCAATACTACGCCGCTTCCGGCAAAAATTTACGCTAACGAAGGGGTTGCTCAGGTTCTTTTTCTCGAATCCGAAGAAGAATGCGAAGTATCCTACAAAGACCGTGGGGGAAAATATCAGGGACAACAAGGTGTGACGTTGCCGAAAGCGTAGGTTATTTGTAACTATTCAACACGATGCCGTAACTGTTCAAATTGCCGCTGAAATACGATTAATTGACAATACCGGCAATCAATTGATCTTCAAGTTCGATACGAGCAGCTAGCACTTCGCCAAGCCGGGATAGGTCACCCGACAAATTATTGACCAATTCTTCACCGCGCAGGGAATCATATTTATCATTGAACGCCACGACTGCGTCGGTTGTGCTGGCTATTTTTGGGTAAACCTCCCCAGCAATTTTGACCGCTTTCGAACGCCGCTCTTGCCCGTCCGCGATACGCTGATATATTCCAAAGTGTCCCAATGAAATGTAATCGACTAGAATTTGACAAAACTCCTTTACCTTAGCCTCTATGGATTCACGATTGGTAAAAGGTTCAAGTCCCGCGGCCGTACAATATAATGACCATACCTGTTGCCTTTCTTGCATTAATTCGGTAATCATTTTATTGGTTTGATTACGCCGGTCCTATCCAGAATATTGCTTCATCAAGATCGTTTGCCCTCTATATACAATCAAAAATAGTGCGCATACTTTATGCGATCTTGAAGAAAACAACAATATTCCCGTAAATTATATGTGACCGTGTTCCGTTCCTGATAAGGTTATGATAAAAATTGACCCATAAAATTCCCGTTTCGATCATTGTCCCGACCTATAATCGAGCTGCTGTTTTGCAGCGGACATTACGCTCTATTGAAAATCAGAGCCACGATGCGGGCGACATTTTTGTGATAGATGACGGTTCGACCGATGATACCGAAACACTTGTCAAAACAGAATTTCCCAGGGTCAAGTATATCTACCAGCAAAACCTTGGCGTCAGCGCGGCGCGCAACACTGGAATTTTAAATTCGAAGGGACACTGGCTCGCTTTTCTTGACTCCGATGACGAATGGCTTCCCGATAAAATAGGCCAACAATTGGCATTGATCGCCAAAGATTCCAGTACCCGTGTGTGCCACACCGAGGAAATTTGGATACGAAACGGTACTCGGGTTAATCCGATGAAAAAGCACGCCAAATCAGGGGGCTGGATTTTTGATCATTGCTTAGCCTTGTGCGCGATATCGCCATCGTCCGTTATCATCCACCGCTCGGTTTTCGAAAAGATCGGGGTATTCGATGAAACATTGCCGGCCGGTGAAGATTACGACCTCTGGTTACGCATCACGTCTTCGTATCCGGTATCGTTCATCAACGAACCGTTGATCATTAAGTACGGAGGCCATGATGATCAATTGTCACGGAAATATTGGGGAATGGATCGCTTCAGGATCAAGGCCTTGAAAAAAATATTAGATCAGGGCGAATTGAGCCTCGATAATGAAAACGCTACGCGAAAAACATTGGTCAAAAAAGCACGCGTTTACTTAAACGGCGCGCGGAAAAGAAACAAGCTGGATGAAGTCGAGTATTACCAATCGCTTTGTCAAATTTACGCGGACTGAACGATACTACCGTGACATTTCCCTATGTTCATTTTGTGGTCGCCCTGCAATGCGAGGCCAAACCACTCGTTGAATATTTTGGCCTCAAACGTCGAATGGACCATTCGGCTTTTCCGGTTTACGAAAAAGCCGCTACCACATTGACGATTAGTGGAATCGGCAAAACATCCGCCGCTGCCGCCGTCGCCTATACTCAAATGCTTTTCGGCAATCTAAAATATTCAGTTTGGCTAAATATCGGAATCGCCGGGCATCGTCGTCCGATGCTTGGTCAGATGTTCGTAGTCCACAAAATAGTCGATGAGGAAACCGGTTACCGCTGGTATCCACCCTTACTGTACCGACCGTCCGTCTCAAGCGCCGAGATTACAACAGTTGCACGGCCGGAAACCGAATATGCCCAAGACGTCCTCTATGATATGGAAGCATCCGGTTTTTACCCAACAGCTCGGCGTTTCTCCACCTCAGAGCTGATACAATGCCTTAAAATTGTTTCTGATAATGACTCGGTATCCCGTCAGAAAATCAACCCAAAACAAGTCTCGTTGTTAGTGAATGCAAATATCGAAGACATCGAAAATACCGCCAATCAACTGAGCCAAATGGCCCAATCCATTTTGCAGTCGCCTCCAGCCCAGTTCAACGAATTTCTTCAACAATGGCATTTCACGGACCACCAGAAATCGCGTCTTGAACAATGCCTTAGCCGATGGGAGGTGGTTTCGTCCGGCAATCCACCGGATTTAAAATACCTCAAAGTCTTTAAAACGGGCAAAGAAGTACTGGTCTGGCTGGAAAACCGATTAAACGGCATGCCGGTTTCGTTAGAGCAGCCGCATGGAAGATAGGGATCGAACTAAACCGAAATATTCAGAACATTCCTGTTGGAGAGGCAGTTTCGGGTATGCTGAGGTTTTCCGATCGGCTTTTTGCTTACCGATTGCGAAGCCGGCGCTATGCCGTCCTTTGGCATTTTATACGGGATGGAGATTTTCGTGACCGAAACCATCAAGGATGCCGTTCCTTTCGCCCCAATACTCTGATTTGATCGCTTTCAACCCTTTATTGGGGTGAGCTGAATAGTTACATCTAATTTATCTTAACTCGCTCGATACACCTGGCGTCCCGATTCCATGGGCTATTAACATAGGTACTAACCGGATAGGCTTCCAGCCAGTCATCAGGACATGGCCTCAACAATAAATTCACGTCCTCAGCATCCGGGTCTAACCAGCGGTTGTAGTCCTTTGGGCATAAAATGACCGGCATTCGGTCATGGATTGGAGTCATGAATCTATTGGCCTCGGTGACAATAATCGTGCAGGATTCCAGCTCGGTTTCATCTTCCGGGTTGTACCACTTTTCCCAAAGTCCAGCGAGTGCAAACGGCGCCACATCCTTCATTCGGATAAGGTACGGCTGTTTCGCGGACCCATTTTTTATCCACTCATAGAAGCCACTTATTGGAATCAGGCAGCGGCGTTTTCGGTAAGCTGCCCGAAAAGCGGGCTTTTTCGCTACCGTCTCAGCGCGTGCGTTAATCATCCGATAACCGACCTTGAGATCTTTGGCCCAAAAAGGTATGAGTCCCCAATGGACCAAATCCAGTTCGCGTTTACTGTTAGCCTTGTTTATCCGAATAATCGGCACCTCCTGCGTCGGCGCCACATTGTAGTTTGGAGCAAGATTCGATATTGTCTTTCCGGCCTCATCCGACAAACCGAAAGCGGTTACCCACACCGTGATATCTGGGATGATATTATAGCGGCCACACATCGATAGAAAATTTTCAAGTTTTGTTGGCTTGATTACTGCGCAAAATAACCTGATCCTTTATCAATTGTATGTATCGACCCTTTCCGAACATTTGACACAGTTTTTAGGGTGGCGTTGAGTCGGTTAGTTCTGGTTCCTTTGCTTCAATTATTCTATCGTAAAGTGGGTATTTCCTGATTACAAGACCTGACGGATATATCTCCTAAAAAATAGGTCTTTCCCCTCTTTTCCACTACCGATGATCACCCTAATCGTTAGCTGCCGCAATTCTACTATCTTTAGCATTAGCTGCAGGTTAGAAAAGAAATGTCCAGAGTTGGCCTCTTCCAATGTGAAATGAGCCTGAAGGGGGTACCCATTTCTAACGTGGAATGAGCCTGAAACCGAGAACAGCTCATGATTGAGGCTAACTTTCGCTACAGAGATGTCAAGGAGATTCCTCCGCTACGCTACAAACTCCTCCTTGACACCTCTTCCGCTCCAGTTGAAAGGTTATTCATGATCTGTTCCCAATTTCAGGGCCATTTATAGATTGGAATAGATTTGAGGCGTTAAAAATGCTTATAACTATTGATTATCCTATGGAAATAATTTTTGTTTTCGATCAAAAAGTAAGGAAGGTTGCGTACACCCGTGATAAGCCAAGGTTTGTTCATTAAGTATAGTATCTGGTAAAATAGCGATTTCCATTTGAGTAACTGACTATGCCGACTTGCCCTAAATGTCACGCAGAAGACTGTACTAAAGAGGGTATAGTTAAAACCAAACAACGATATAAATACAAATCGTGTGGCTATAGGCATACCGTTAGGCACCGGGGGATAAGTCTTGATATTAAGCGATAAGCGCTTGAACTTTACCTGGAGGGGCTTGGTTTTCGCTCGATTGGCCAGTTTTTGAATTGCAGTCATGTTTCGGTATATTACTGGATCAAAGCGTATGGCGAATCAATTGAGGCAATTCGATCGGACGCGGGGGTTGAGATTGTAGAAATGGATGAAATGCAGACTTACATTGGCGTAAAAAAAACGATTGCTGGATCTGGATTGCTGTTGATCGACATGGAAAGCGCTTTCTCTCGTGCGTTGTAGGCTCCCGCGACACGGGAACCGGGCGAGCATTATGGGACGGCCATCAAAACCACCCACATAAAAGGTGTGATGAGCGACTATTGGAGCCCTTATGAAAAGTTTATCCCGACTGAATTACATACACAATCCAAAGCTGAAACCTATACGGTAGAAGGCTATAACAGCTTATTTAGACACTTTCTTGCCCGATTACGCCGAAAGTCTAAGTGCTATAGCAAAAGCCAGGAAATGCTTAAATATTCAGTCCTGCTTTTAATGCTCAAATGGAACGGAGAATTAGGAACTATACTTGCCTAACAATGCCTGGTTTTCAAATATTGGCTTGAGGTATCCACTCATAATTTTTCGCCAAGCATTAGAATCTAATGGGCGGCCTATTTGTTCATTTTGTCTTTACTATTCCACTGTCTGAAACACCTTAGGATCATCAAAATCCGGCGCCTCCCGCTTCAACCCCCGGACAAAGAAAACCCCGATCAAGATCGATAAGGTATGCCCAAACCCAATCGAAAAAATAAATCGGACCAAATCGACAAAGCAGTATAAAAGGAAAAATAATACACCAATAGCTAATGAAAGCAGTACTGAAAGACCAAACGTACTATAAGACAGGACGAAAAATATCACCGATAGGAGATAGGGGGTAAGGAAGTGCATAAGTACAGCCGCCGAGGCCCATTTACCAAAGGCATTGCCCCAAACCGTGTTAACACGTTTAAAATAAGTTTCTTCCGCGTTTTCCAGTTTCCCCTCGCCCCGAATTCTATAGCGTAACGGCATGGGCGCTCCAAAAAAATAAGCCCTTAATTTTTCGAAGCTGGTGAGGTGGTCCCGTACCCTGGGTTCCGCGCCGATAATCGCCGCCATTTTTTCCATCCAGTCGTCGAAGAAGTAAATGTGTGGAAATCTTTCGTGCATATGGGGAAACTGCTTTTTGTGTTCCATTTGCTCCTGCTCAAGGATCTCAATACGCTGATTTTCCGAAGGCAAGGATATTGAGCCACTGAAATAGGCCGCGATAATACGTGCGTGCATTTCCGCCATGGCAGGAATCGATCCAATCGTGGGCCGCACCATTCCGACAAAGGCCAAGTTCGGCATTGTGGGGTGAAGGCAACCTTTGAAAAGGTCCCGATGGGTATACTCCCATCCATCTGGGAATTGGATATTTTTGGAACCGGGCGTATAGCCCGTATTGAAAATAATCAAGTCGATATCTTCATGACTTCCATCATCAAACAATACACCGGTGCTGTCGAAGGATTTAACTTTACCCTTTGGAATTATTTTACCGGTTTTGAGTAAATAGAAGAGATCGTCCGACGGCGCGTCTTTACGGGTCATATTGCCGTTACGGGTTGAATTATGTGGCTTTGACCAAAACTTGACGTGAAAATGGTTGGGGACAAGCGCTTTGGGAAACCAGGGTTCAAACTGTTTGAAATCCACCCCGTAATCCGAATAGAACTTTAGGCTTACCGCCATATTGATTTTTTTTAAGAAAGCGGGAATTTTCTTGTAATACCAACTCAACCCCGTGGTCAATACTTCTTGATAGCCGATTAAGTACCGGCCTATTTGCCAAAATTGCATTTGATCGAAAGGATTTTGAGAACCTTTGATCACCCGCGGGGCAACCGCGACACCTTCGGAAGAAACCACCAGTTTCGAGGTGACCGGGGCCAATTCGGAAGTCAAGCCGACGCCCGATTCCCCAAGCCCGACGCAAATCACTTTTTTATCTCTGAATGCTTCCGGATTTTCGTATTTGGAACTGTGTATGGTTTCACCCTCGAATCGATCTATTCCCTCAAATTCAGGTGTGAATGGCTTGCCGTGTAATCCGGAACTCACGACGACATAATCGATATTTTCGTATAGCTCGCAGTCGGTGACTATGTTAAAACTGCCATCCTGATTTTTCTCAATCGCCGATACATTGACGTTAAAATCGATAAGCGGACGCAACCGATAGGTATCGACAAACGATCCTAAATACTGAAGCATGTGTTCGTTGGTCACAAAATCCGGATAGTCGTCCGGCATCGGATAACAGCCGTACTCCGTGACCCACTTGGAAGAAGTCAGCGTGTATGTTTTCCAGGGCAAACTGGACCAGATGCCCCCGAGTTGACTGTTTTTGTCGATAATTCGTAAGTTGAATCCCTTTTCCTTAAGCTCTTTCGCTGCTATCAAACCCGCGGAACCCGTCCCGATAACGATGGCATTTTTTTTCATTATTATTTTTTGCTCATTTGCAGTTTCTAAATACGGGACGTAGTTTTAACAAAAAACACCACCCTACTCAACCATTAAATACCTATGATTGTTTAGGTCCGAAACCCATCATGGAATCTAAGAACTGTATAATATTTTTAATCGTAATACACATTGACGGTGGAAAGGGGAAACCAACATGCCAAACAACAGCGAAAAACAACAGGATTCGACCCGTGAAGACGATGTCGCGTCGGAGCTGATCGGGGCAATACGGGAATTGGCTGAAGAATTTCACGTCCCTGACGTTCGAGTTCAAAATTTAAGCCTGGACACCTCTTTTGATACGGAGATAGGCCTGGATAGCCTCACCCGGGTGGAGTTTATCAGTCGTATCGAAAATCGTTTCAGTGTGCGGTTATCGGAACAATCCATGTTCGCTGTTGAAACACCCCGTGAATTATTGCGGGAGATATTAAACGCAAACCCCGACAACCGTACCCACGAAGCCCCTGAGGTCAGTCAAATCGAATTGGACCAGGTTCAGCAGCAACCGATTCAGGCTCAAACCTTAGTCGATGTTTTGAAATGGCATCTTCAAGTCCATCCGGAACGGCCCCATATCAAACTTTATAATGACCAAGTAGACGACGAAGAAACCATAACCTACAGGGACCTGTGGGAAGGCGCGGAAACCATCGCCGTGGCGCTGCAACAACAGGGGTTGGCCGCCAAGCAAGCAGTTTCGATTATGTTGCCAACCGGCAAAGACTATCTGTTTTCATTTTTCGGGATTCTTTTAGCCGGTGGTATTCCCGTTCCCATCTATCCACCGGTACGGCTTAATCAGCTTGAAGATCATTTGCTCCGCCACCAAAGTATCCTCAACAACTGTCAGGCGGTCATCATGATTACGGTACCGGAAGCCAAATCGGTGGCGCGGCTATTAAAGGCCCAGGTGAAAACGCTTCGAACCGTCATTATTCCAGGGGAAGTTCGCTCGACCGGCGCAACGTTGATGCAGCCCAAATTGAGTCCGAACGATATTGCGTTTCTTCAATATACCTCGGGCAGTACGGGAACACCTAAGGGGGTAACACTGACCCACGCTAATTTACTGGCGAATATTCGGCTAATGGGGGAAAGAGTAGGCATCGATTCTTCCGATGTTTTTGTCAGCTGGTTACCTCTATATCACGATATGGGCCTAATAGGAGCATGGTTGGGTTCCCTTTATTTTTCCGCGATTTTTATCCTCATGTCGCCCTTAAATTTTCTGGCGAGACCCAGTCGATGGCTTTGGGCCATACACCGAAACCGTGGAACCATGACCGCGGGGCCGAATTTCGCCTACGAATTGTGCGCCAAGAAAATACCGGATGGCGAGATCGATGGTTTGGACTTGTCGTGTTTAAAAGCGATGTTTAATGGCGCGGAGGCTGTGAAACCCGCAACTTTAGAGCAGTTTACCCAGCGTTATCAACCTTTTGGATTTCCATCGAAAGCCTTAATGCCAGTTTATGGACTTGCGGAATGTTCGTTGGGTTTAGCCTTCCCGGCGATTGGGCGGGGACCCCGGGTCGATGCAATTGAACGAGATGTTTTTTCCAGTTCCGGCCATGCCGTACCCACCGTGAATACTGAAAACCCCTTATATTTCGTGTGTTGTGGCGGCCCGTTGCGCGATCACGAAATCCGCATTGTGGACCCCGCCAGCCGGGAACTGCCGGAACGCCAGGAAGGCCGATTGCAATTTCGCGGACCGTCGGTTACTTGTGGTTACTACCGAAATCCGGAAAAAACACTGGAGTTATTTGACGGCGAGTGGGCTGATTCAGGTGATCTTGCCTACATCGCTGAAGGTGAAATCTATCTGACCGGTCGTGTCAAAGACATTATTATCCATGCCGGGCGAAACATTTATCCACACGAACTCGAAGAAGCCATCAGCGAAATTCCGAAAATCCGTAAGGGTTGTGTGGCGGTCTTTGGAAGCAGCGATGGGCAATCCATCACCGAGCGTCTAATTGTATTAGCTGAAACACGGGAAACCGAGCCCTCTGTTTTGGAAGATTTGCGATCAAAAATAAATAGCGTCAGTCTAAATTTGATCGGCAGCGTACCGGAAGAAGTGGTTTTGGCTCCACGCTACACTGTGTTAAAAACGTCTAGTGGAAAAATAAGACGTTCCGCTTGTTGTGAAATTTATGAGCGTGGTCTTATCGAAAAAGGGCCGAAAGCAGTGTGGAAACAGGTTTTGACATTATTAACCGTGTCAATTCGTCCTCAGCTTCTAAGCCTAAGGCGGCAAATTCTGGCGCTGCTGTTCGCTGGGTATGCATGGATCATCTTCGCCCCATCGGCACTGGTTGCCTGGCTAGCGGTTGTGTTAAGTCCAAACGAAAGTCTTCGCTGGAAAACATTACACCTCATTTCCCGTTTTTTAACATTTGCCGTGAGGATACCGGTTCATATCCACGGCCGGGAAAATCTACCTGATAAAAAAAAGCTGTGTATATTTGTTTGTAATCATTCGAGCTACCTGGATCACCTTATGTTGCTAGTAGCCATACCGGGGAAAACCAGTTTTGTCGCTAAAGCGGAGTTGACGAAGCAATTCATTGCCGGAACGTTCCTAAAGCGCGTCAATGTTCTGTTTGTTGAACGCTTCGATACCAAAAAAGGCATCGACGATGCGAAACGCATTACTGAAGCCGCAAAGACCGGCAATTCATTGTTGTTTTACCCCGAGGGAACATTTACCCGAATGCCGGGCCTGCTCCCTTTTAATATGGGTGCGTTTCTAACATCCGCTGAGACCGGAACTCCCATCGTACCGGTTACGATTCACGGCACCCGCTCGATTTTGCGGCCAGATAGTTTATTTCCACGTTACTATGCACCGGTAACTGTGACTATTGGCAAGGCCATCAATCCGGGAATTTATGTAGACAACGATAGTTGGCAAATTGCGGTAAAACTTAGGAATGCTGCTCGAGCGGTGATGCTGGAGACCACGGGCGAACCCGATTTGGCCGGAGAAAAATCACCTGTTAGGGCGAATCGTCCTAAATCACCTACGTAGGAGGTGGGGGGCTTAATGCCTGATAAACCCCGAGTGCTATTAGATGTGGAAATTAACTACGTCCGGTAACACTATGCGATTCTCCATATCGCGGAGAATGCCCGGACGCAGTTTAAATGTCGTTGAAACTCAGTCGCAAGCCTGCTTGCAGCCTGTTCCGCAGCAACCTTCCGCGTCGCCAGGATGGAAAGCCGAACCCGACCCATCCGTTATCCCTCCGATTGAACTTGGAGCCGAGGCGGCTTCGCAGGAAACGGTGCAGCCAGTTCCACAACAACCTTCCGCATCACCCGGAATGAAAGCCGAAGCCGACCCAACATTCGCTACCACACCACCCGAACTTGGGGTCGAAGCCGCCGCTTCGCAGGAAACCGTACATCCCGTACCACAGCAGCCTGTGGCGTCTCCCGGAATAAAATCGGATGCGCTAGTCACTACAGTCGCGGCTGATTGACCAGTACTTGCCACGGGCGTAGCTTTGGCGACTACCGTTTTTGCCGGGGCAGGCGTAATAGCAAAAGGATCCGTTCTTGACGGTGCTGAAGAAGAGCTTATAACTCCGTTATCGTTCGAACAGGCGGCCATCGCTAATAGCGAGACGACTACACACGCTTTTACTAGATAGGAAAATTTCATTGATTTTTCTCCTTATTTTGGTTGATCGACCCAAATAATCGGTTTTTAAGTTTTAGGCACGAGCTTTATCTGGGCGCATTAAGAAGTAACACCGAAATATTCAATTTGAATCAAAAATACCCTAAGGATATTTGATCCAACGTGATGAAAAATTGACGTTAATTCCAATGTTTCAGAAAAGCCGGACCATGAGTGAAAAAGTAACCCCCCCGTCACTTTTAAGCGTATGTTACCAGATTTATTACCATCGCAATATATTTTACCGGTTGACCGATTCAGATCAAGCCCGGTGGATAACCCTCCGCTTAGCGAGATCGCACAAAACCTCCTTGCCCCCATTCAAAACCACTCCAGGATTAGGATGGTGTAATTCTTCCACGATCAGATTCAACAACCGTTCTGAAGTCTTCCCCCTTTGGTCCTGCATTAACCGCAACAATCGATGGGTCACGGAATTGAGTTCGAGAAATGTTACTTCATCGTCACCGTTCCGATAAACGACGAGAAAAGTGGGTTGATCCGGTGCGGTTTGGGGCAAATAATCCGGGGAAATTTTTTGTACCGGAAAACGATACGCTAACACCTGGGCTGTATCGGAAACCACTGCCACATGCGGCAATGGGTCCTGTTCGAAAATCTCATCGTGGTGCGGAATTTCATGCTGGGAAAACGATACCGCCATTTCCACCCATTCATAATGCGCCAGGTCGAGCAGGAACCGGAAATCATTTTCGTTTTCTTCTCTTTCATTTTGAAGATAACTTAAAAATTCCTTCGGGATATGCAAAAAGTAGGGCGACTTGGAATTATGGTGGGCTAAAAATCCCGATACCATGGGTTCCCATCGATCATTTTCGGTAATTTTGCGGAGTACGGGAAAATTACTCGCCAGAAAATCTTCGATATTATTGAATACCAATTCCCGATACATTTCCATACGACGTTTTTCGATATTCGATGGCATTGCATTATTCTCGGGATCTCGAATATATTTAACGAATTCGTATTGTGTGTTCTGGAAGGGTAAAAGGGTTTCAGGCATAGTTAGCGCCACATTCCGGAGTGTAGCTAAGCTGGGCTTTATTGATAATTTCCACTTCCTTCAGGAGTTCATCCAAAGGGGGTATATTGGAATCGCGCTCCAGCAGCGTTGGGAATACACCGTAAAGCTCGTAAGCTTTGTCCAACAACGCCCATACCGGATCGATTACGTCCGCACCGTGGGTATCGACAAGAAAATCCACATCCTCAACGTAGTGGCCAGCGATATGGGCGTAAGCAATTCGGTCCGCGGGAATTGAATTCAGAAATTCCTCGGCGGAATAACCGTGGTTGACACTATTAACGTAAATATTATTAATATCCAACAACAAATCACAGTCAGCTTCTTCGAGAATTGCGTTAAGGAACGTAATTTCGTCCATTTCCTTGCCCGGTGCGGCATAATAAGACACATTTTCGATGGCCATCCGTTGCCCGAGAATATCCTGTACTTGGCGTATACGTCCGGACACATATTGCACTGCATCGGCAGTAAAAGGAATCGGCAGCAGATCGTAGAGATGACCGTCGCCTCCACAATAACTGAGGTGTTCGCTGTATTGCAGGATCTTATGTTTCAGCAAAAACTGTTTCAGCTCCTGTAAAAAAGTTTGATCGAGAGGTAGTGGCCCTCCAATGGACAAAGACAATCCGTGGCAAATAATTGGGAAACGTTCAGCCATGGCGCTGAATCGTTTCCCCCATCGACCTCCGACTTTTATCCAATTTTCCGGAGCAACTTCGTAGAAATCCACTACGCCGGGCGGAGTCTCCGCAATCTGAGTCATAAAAGATTTTTTGAGACCAAGACCCGCGCCTTGAACCGGGTAGGGATTTAGGTTCATATTTTTTATTTTTAGCGTCTAATTTGATTTGGTGTGAGTAAGTTAATTTTTACTCTTTTTTACCACCACATTCTCCTTCAGACTTTTTGACTTCCTTTTTAGCTCCCGCACATTTACCCTCACCACATTTCCCTTCACCACATTCTCCTTCGGACTTCTTAACTTCCTTTTTAGCTCCCGCGCATTTACCCTCACCACATTTCCCTTCACCACATTCTCCTTCGGTCTTCTTGGCTTCCTTTTTATCTCCCGCGCAGTTACCACCCTCTCCTTTCATATCCCCACCGCATTTGCCATCCCCAGCTTTTTTCTCCATTTTCCCGCCACAATTTCCGCCTTCGGCAAGTTGCATATAACCGGACGGTAGTTCACTCATTCCAAACGGATTAGTTTCCGCGTTCGCAATCGATCCCGCGGAAAGGGTAGCGGCAACCGCCGCGCCGAGGGTTAACGCCAAAGGTTTTTTTTGAAATTTCTTAGTCATTGAAATATATCTCCTATATTAAAAAAAGACGTTGCAGTATAACTACTTCCTGATAAAAAGAACAAACCTATTCCGTAACTATCCAGTTCATCCCTGAAATTCGCCATTTATGCGTTTAAAAATGATCATTTACACGTATAAACTTTCATTTTTCGCCTTGATCTGACGAATTTCAGGAGCAATCTTAACAGTTACGACATCACGCTGAATAGTCACCCGATTCCTTTGGTATAGTCATAGTGACCTGTAGGGTAAGGTAATGCTTACAAACTGAATCATCGCTGAATGTTAGGCTACAATAAACCACTTGGTTATCAGGCGAGCTATTCCAACTTTTTATTATATTCGCACAAATCCTCGATGACACAACTGCCACATCGAGGTTTTCGTGCGACACACGTATAACGTCCGTGCAGAATCAAAAGGTGGTGGGCATCCTTTTTGTGATCGTGGGGCACCCATTTATCCAGTTTTTTCTCCACATCCAGTACAGTCTTTCCCGGAGCTAATCGAGTTCTATTGGAAACCCGAAAGATATGTGTATCCACCGCGATGGTGGCTTGGCCGAATGCGGTATTCAAAATCACATTAGCCGTTTTTCGTCCAACACCGGGTAACGATTCGAGTTCCTCTCGAGTTTCCGGGACTTGGTTCCGGTGCAGGTCGATAAGCATCCGGCACAGTCGGATAATATGTTTGGCTTTGCTATTGTACAAACCGATCGTCTTTATGTACGCCTTTAGCCCTTCTTCCTTTAGGTCCAGTATGGCCTTGGGCGTGTTGGCGACGGCAAATAATTTCTCCGTTGCTTTGTTCACGCCTTTGTCCGTGGCTTGGGCCGATAGCACAACCGCAACCAGTAATTCAAAAGGCGTCGAATATCGCAGTTCCGTAGTAGGTTCTGGGATCGCTTCGGCCAATCGGTCAAAAATCTCTTTTCGTTTCGCCTTGTTCAATCTGAATCCTGTTGTCAATAATATTTTTAAGAGCTACAAGGATCCCCAGACCGATAAATGCACCCGGCGGCAGTATGGCGAGCAAAAAACCACGATAGTTTTCAACTATGGTAACGGTCCAATTTGTACCGATTGCGCCAAACAGCAAATCCGCGTCCGACAGCAACGTTCCAGAGCCGAAAATTTCTCTAAATCCACCCAACACCACTAGTACGAAAGTAAAACCTATCCCCACTGCGCAGCCATCAACCATGGACGGCGCTACCGGATTTTTTGATGCAAAAATTTCCGCTCTACCGACGATAGCGCAATTGGTCACGATTAGCGGAATAAAAATCCCCAGTACCTTATAAAGATTGTGGAAATACGCATTCATCAGGAGTTCGATAGAGGTCACGACCGAAGCAATGACCAATACGAAGAGTGGTAACCTGATGTCATGGGAAATGAATTTTCGAATGAGCGAAATTATCATTCCGGAACAAATCAAGGTCAATGTGGTGGCTATTCCCAGCCCAAGCCCGTTGATCAAAGTATTGGTAACCGCGAGTAGAGGGCATAAACCCAACAAAGCAACCAAGGCCTGGTTGTTATGCCATAAACCGGCCTTGATAATATCCTGATAGTTTGCCGACATTTAAAAAAGGCTTGTTTTGTTGGCCGAGAAAAAAATTAAAGATCGATAAATAGCTTTAACGACTGCCCGTGGTGTAATAGTTGCGCCAGTAAATTGGTCGAACACACCACCATCGCGTTTAACCGCCCATTTTTCCGAACCGGGATTGTTCAGGGATAAACCGTTAAATTGCAAGATCCACACAGAGCGGTCTGCCTCAATATCGTCGCCAAGGCCGGGGGTTTCTCGGTGAGCAATCACCCGCACTCCGGTGAGCGTACCGTCCATATCGATACCTACCAGCAAGTGAATAGAGCCATTATAGCCGTCGGGCGCTACGACTTCGATAATCCCAGCCACGGGGATACCATTTTTCCGGGCGCGGTAAATTTTTAACGGCGTTTGGATTCCGGCCGACCAGCTTTTTTTTACAATGATGACATCGGTGATGATATCGTTATCGAATTCACCATCAGGAACCAATTCGTACAAAAGGCTACTCAGTGCAGCTCTTTCGTTAGCGGCAATTTTGGCCTGAGTCCCTTGATGAATTACCGTGACTAAACCCAGTGCGACTACAGCGAATGCACCGAGTATACCCGCGGAATTAAGAGCGGATTTGTAGTTTGGTTGAATGAGGCTTACTCCTCCTTCATTCTAGAAGGCTCTCTATTCTCGGACAGCCTCCTAGGCCGCGTATAGTTGTCAATCGTGGGTACCGCTAAATTCATCAACAAGACGGCAAACGCTACACCGTCAGGATATCCTCCCCATCTGCGGATTACAAAAATCAATAGTCCGATGGAGGCGCCAAAAACAAATCGGCCTTTAGCAGTCGCCGGCGCCGTCACCGGGTCGGTGGCAATAAAAAACGCCCCGAGCATGGTCGCGCCCGCAAACAAATGAAAGACAGGAGTTGAGAAAGCTCTTGAATCGATTATATAAAATGGGGTTGATACCAAGAATAATCCGAGCAACAGACTAAGAGGTATACGCCAATCGATAACCCGACGTTGGACTAACCAGAGACCTCCCAACAAATAGCCAGCCGCAACCCAATCCCATCCGGCGCCAGCCAGAGCACCGAATTGACGACCCTGCACGATCTCGGATACCGGACGACTCAAGGTTAAACCCGTTTTGACTGCATCCAAGGGTGTGGCCATGGTGAGTGTGTCAAAACCAATTTTTTTGGGAACCGCCTCAAAAATAATCACCTCCATGGTTTCCCAAAATGACAAAGATACCGCCGCGATATTTTCCGGCGGTAACCACACGACCATTTGTTTCGGAAACGAAATCAGCAAGACGACGTAACCGACCATAGCCGGATTGAAGGGATTATACCCAAGACCGCCGTACAGATGTTTGGCGATCCCAATCGCGAATATAGTACCCACAACCGTGATCCACCAAGGCGCCATGGATGGCAAACAAAGCGCCAGAAGTACAGCGGTAACGACTGCGCTTAGATCAGTTATGCAGGGTTTAAGCGGTTTGTGGCGTTGGATAAGAATCAAAACCTCGGTCAGTTCCGCGGCGATGATCGCTATGACACAATTGATTAATACACCGACCCCGAAAAACCAAGTCAACAGCGCAATTCCGGGCAACAACGCGATGAGAACCTGTAGCATCACCCAGGAAACCGTACGTTTTGCTGTTCGATCCTCGCGGAAATCGATCATCCTTACTTTTGAAAAAGGTGAATCAAGGGATCAGTGTAGTCGATATTTTATTGCGAAAATCGCTCAGGTTATCCCCATATCGTTCGACTTTTTCCATAGCCTCCTTGGTGTCCGTAATAAGCAATTCAGGGTTCCATTCAGACATCCTTCTTGATCTCATCACGAGAAACAACCTCTGTTTTGAGCGGAAACAGTGCGGCGACTTCTCGGACCATCGAAAAGGAAGCCAAGCCTAATGGTTTGTCACACAATTCAACCAGAATATCGATATCGCTATCCGATGTTTGCTCACCTCTGGCGTAAACCCCAAATACAGCAAGCCTGTGAATCATATATTTTGATTGCAAATCGGCTTTGTGTCGCCGTCGGCGCGAGAGAATTGCACCGAGCTCAAAATTGTGGGGAGTTGAGGGTAGGGGGTGAATTTTCTTAGTCATTGCTGTTAACTAATACATTATGTACTGGCGAGACACAACCCTTTTTTTGATATTACCTTTAGGTGCGGTACCTATACCACCCAAGCAAGGAACATTCGTTGTGAAAAATCGGGACCAAAGAAATTAGGTAATTAGATATTGTGTCCTTGGAATTTTAAAAGGAGGTGTTTTAGTTGGGGATATCTCGTTTTTATGCAAAATTAAAAATAGGATTGCATTTTGCATAATATAAGGGATATTGTAGAATCATGGAAATTCTTAGCCGGACCATGGAATCCGTCCTTCTTGACAGTGCTCGTCATTATCCCGTGGTAACGGTTACTGGGCCGCGGCAGAGCGGTAAGACCACTTTGTGTCGTAAGGTATTTGCCGAAAAAATATATGTCAGTTTGGAGAATATGGATACACGGCGCTTTGCCAGAGATGATCCGCGTGGTTTTCTGGTTGGGCTACCCGATGGCGCCATCCTTGATGAGATCCAGCAGGCACCGGATCTTTTCCTATATCCAGACACTGGTTGATGAAGATCAACGTAATGGTCTCTTTATCCTCACTATAGTCTTTAAGAAAAAGAATTTGGCCAAATGCAGTTATGCGTGGTCAGCGAGTTCCTTGAATTTCACGAACAGTGCAAGTACCTCATCGGTAGCATTGTTGAATTGCAAGAGGGCCTCTGCGACCTTGTTTTTTAGATCGTCGAACGTTGGGAAATGATGGAGATGGGTTCCCTGTTCTTTGATTTTTTTCCACAGCTTCTCGATTGGATTGTAGTCGGGTGAGTAAGACGGCAATTGGTAAACAGTCAGTCGGTCTTTATGGTCCTCAAAGAACGCCTTCATTGCCTTGCTGGTATGGTAGCGCGCACCATCCTGTATGAGTACGATAGGCTGTTTGGTTTGTGCAAGCACTTCGGTCAAATAGGTCATGTAGGTTTGTGAGTTAAAGCGTTCTTCCTGGCATTTGTAAAAAAACCGTCCCGTAAAATAATCAATCAAGCCGAGCACCTTGTAGCCTTTACGCTTGCCGGACGTCTTGATGGTCGGTTGCTGGCCTTTTCGTGCCCACGTATAGCTGAGCGACCCCCATTGTGGAAATGACGCCTCATCGCCAAATAACAGTAGCGCCTTTTTTTGTTTTGCCTCGGCTAGAATCGCTGGCCACTTTTGATCCAGCCACTGTTGGCGGGCCTCTTCATCCAGGTGATCGGAAACAAACCGTGCCTTTTGATAAGAAAAGCCCATGTTTTTGAGCAATTGACTGATATAGTGAACGCAATAGAACACGCCAAATCGCTCATGGATTAAGCCTTGAATCATTGGGCTGCGCCAGCAATTACCCACAAACCCTGCAGCCGCGGGGCCCGCGTCTATGACAGCCGCTAATTCACTCCGTTGTTCTTTGGTCATTTTCGAAGGCCTTCCCGGTGGCTTCTTCGATCTCAGTCCGACAACACCGCCGACCAACAAACGCTTGATCCATTGTCGAACCGCTTCGGCTGAAACTCGAAGCATTTTGGCCACCGCTTGAATAACCTGCCCCTCAGCGAAGGCCAGAACTGCTAAGATCCGTTTCACCCACGGCAAATCACCTTTCTGATGGGCTCGCTTCAATTCTTCGAGCAAATCATTCTGGTGGGCCTTGGAGAGATTAAGTTTAAAAATTAACATGGGGCAGCTCCTTATTGACTAGAGATTAACCCATGTCAGACTAAACACTTGTTACTCTAATGTCTAATCGAGCTACCCTGTTGCTATTTTGCTCAGCACGCCAAGATCTTTTTCTTAAAGTCTATAGTAGCCAGCAGTTTGAGGTAGCCACTACGGTCAGTCAGTCGCTGGCCGGCCGTACCGCCTTACTTAAATTATTGCCGTTTTCTCTGGAAGAACTTGGTCCCCATCAGAATGAAGTCAGCCTCAACGGGCTGCTGCTCACTGGCTTCTATCTCCGTATTTGGCATGAAGGATTGTCGCCGACCCAGGCTCTGGGTGATTATATCGAAACCTATGTGGAGCGGGATCTTCGTCAACTGGTGGCAGTGGAGGATTTAAACCTCTTCAAGCGTTTTGTTACCCTGTGTGCCGGTCGGGTGGGACAGCTGCTCAACCTTAACGGTCTGTCCGCGGATTGCGGCGTTTCCCACCAGACAGCGCGCAACTGGCTAACCCTGCCCTTTACCCACAAATTACCCAGTATCCACACTGCTGGCCAGCAGATACCCATCGCGCAGGAGCTGAAGATAGGCATATCCCTTCCACGTGATCTGATGCCCTGGTGGTGGATCTCTCGTGCGCCCGAGGTATCCACCAAGAGAGGCGACAAGTCGTACGGCTTGTCCCAGTTGCGTGGGTGGCTCAATGTTTTTTTTTACTGCATGGGCGCTCAACACCTCGATCTCGATATCCGAGAACAACACTTCGGCAGGTAGTCCCGGGCACTCCCTTCCCAACAGAGTCATCAGCATGATGCGCCAGGCAATCACCATGTTGATTGCAACGCCACGCTTCAAACGTTCGGCCGTTCTATAGGCCAGTTTTTCAATTCCGCATCCGGATTTTAGAACCCGGTGCCAATCTTCGATACGCCAATGCAGCTGATACCAACGGATACACTCTTGAGCGATCAGGTTGCTGGTGACTACGATGGTGGTCAGCAGAAACCACTCCAGCGGTGTTTCACCCGGTGGTGGCGTCTCTTCACGTATGTGGACCACCGATAACTTCAGGGGCGGCTTGTCTTTGTGGTCGGATGGAGGCGGCAGTTCAACCGCCTGGTATCGCAAGGCGACTTGCGCGGTGCGTTCCGCTCGGTGCGGGCGTGCTTTTTGTTTGCTCAGCTTGGGGCATGCACTCTGTCGGGAAATCCGGATACTGAGCGTACTGCGCACCGCACTTCGTCTCAGGCTATCAAACAGCTTGTACTCTCCCTGCGTACGACGGTCATGTTTGGCGCGCACCAACAGGTCAACCTGTGAGTGGCGGGGTTCATTGAACAGTTCAAAAAAATCGGCCTCTCGATCCATTACACAGATCTGATGGGTCGATGGCATATCGGTGGCCAATGCGTTGCTGTCGCGAAGACTCTCTATCCAGCAGAAGTTCTTTTTCTCTTCGATGGGCTTTTTGCTGGAAGTTGCCTCCTCTTCCCGCTCTTCTTTTTTACCCTCCGGTGCTTCACACTTGGCGCCCAAAAGACCCAGCGGAAGCCCATCCGTCGTCACCACCATGGTGGAGTGCAGGTGTAAACCACGGCTCTGTGCGCTGGTCTGATTGGTACCGATTACACCCAATCCTTCGCATTGCGCCAAGCTGTTGTAGTTCAGGTCGGTACCCTCCTGGAGACACAGGACCGTCTGCTGTGCCATCATCCGTTGCAGGGTGCGTTCGCGGTGTGGTGCGAGTATAGCATCCAGGGTGATGGCACAATCATCCGGCTTGTCGATCATTCGATAGTAGCCCTTTACCAGCGGCCAGTTGCCTTGCGCCGCGCCGCTGAAAGCCTCCCCCGGCTTTTCCGCCTGTACCAGGGCACTCTCGACCAAGCGTTTATTCAACCGCTCATCCCCTAACCGGGCGCCACCGAATTCATTGTGCGCCCACTGCTCACCATCGAGCCCATCCGCGCTATCCTGGCGTCCCCGCCCCGAAGTTTGGCCCACTTCAATCCAATTGGAGGCCTGATAGCAGGTACCGCGATAGGCCGATTGATCCACAAAGCTTTCCACCAGCCACGGGCGATAGCCGTAGCGCAACTCGAAATCGTTCGCTACCCGGCGTAATGACATCCCCAATACCCGTGAAGCCAGGTTGTGACAACGTACCAAGGACCGAATCAGAAAACGACTCAGGTTGATCACACGATGCAGCTGCTGTCGGCGCGTCTGGGCATCCCAGCCGATCCATTCGTCCCTATCCTTGAGTTGCAAGGCGGATGCACTGAACCCCAATCCACCGAGCCAGCCGTGCTCCGAGCGGATCAGGTAGCGAATCTGCGCACCGACCAATGGACCCGCACCTCTCGGGTGCTCCTGGAGCATCAACTCGTTCCAAATACGAACCTCGCTGTCGGTTTCCACCCGGATCAGCTGAAGTTCCTCGACCCATTCCGCCGATGAAGGAAGCTTAAGAGGTTCTTCTACCGGCTCTGTCAGTCGTCTCGGCCCTGCTTGCGGGGACTGCCTTCGCGCTTGCGGCAACTGAAATCGCCCGGCCCGCTCCAGTTCCCGAAGGGCCTTGAGGCAACCGGCTTTCTGTGGTCTGCCAAAGGCATTGAAGAAGGCAAAGTGCTCGCACACACGCTCGGCAATGGCACAACGATGGGCATCCGCATTGTCCTCCAGTATCTGTTGGACGACGATAACCGATGCCGGCTGTGATAGTGTTTGTTTGATCAGGTTCTGGGTTTTCATGCCGCCATGATGGACGGCATCGTCCTAAAAGTTCAGGACTTTTTTACGGGTAAAGGGCAGGGTTAGCGTCACCGTTGATTTCAATACGCAGACATACAACGTCGCGGTCGGGGGACAGCTGGTGGAGAACATTCCCGTTGACAATCCTGTTCCTAGTAACACGGTTCGTTTCTTTGCTGATCGATTGAACCAAGCAAACTTTGCTTTGCGTGAGGTCGATAATGTCGTCGTGCAATGAGAATGGAGAAGGAGAATAGGAATTTTAAACGCCCTTTTTTCGGCAACCGGAAATGTACGAAAGATCCGATGAATTGCCAATCGCGTAGGTGATGGATACAAAAAAGGGGCGTCAAAGCCAAACTTTTCTATGTTGGCTGGGGCAATGATAATTTCCAAAAGTACTTTTGTACTTGGCATTCTGATCCGATTTCCCTGTGAATAGAAATATACACCGAGATAATCTACAATCAGTTTGTGAATAAAGATCAACAGGTAACTGGTGGTAAAAAATAAACTCTGTTTAAAACGAATAATGCCTATCCGGTTGGCCCCTAAGAGCCTGCTCTGCCGTGAAGCGGTATGCTCCCGGGTTTTGTCACCGCACGTCGGACAGATGAAGCCGTGAGGGGAAAGTATAGTGACTTGGGCCTTATGGGTTAACCCAAGTCATGAAACGAACTATCATGTACCGATATCGTAATGGAATTGAGAGATGGTGAAAATATTTTTAGTCTGCCCTTACTTAACTCGTCAGTCACGAGTTCTATCCGATTTGACGTAACTATTCAGGCCCTGAATTCATTTTTTCGATGTGTCACCTCGACCAACGGAAGAAAGTCTTATCACCCATTGATAGCTCTGCGCTTTAAGATTGCCCACTGGTGTTCATAAAAGATGAGTAGTGTAGAAAATAGAAATCGATAATTACGACTAGACATTTGCTAAAAAAACACGGATCCTTCTTTTCTTTGTAGAAGTACAGATGGAAGGAGGAGACCCCGTGCAACAGTATATTTCTCAGAGTTTAGAAAGCTTTCAAAGCGTTTTTTCCAGATCGAGTACTTGGTTGTTGTTCTGCGCCATTGTGATTGGATTTATGGGGGCAGGAGAAATGATCGGCGTGACGTCGTTGTGTCGTTTCTGGCTATTAGATGAACTTGGTTATTACCGCTTGCTCCGTTTTTTTAGATCCAAAGCGTATGTCTATGGGGCGTTGCTCGATGCTTGGCAAGATTTTGTGAATCGCCAAGGAAAATCCGTTGAAGTAGCTGGACGAGCGATACTTCTGGGTGACCATACCGCGGTGATCAAAGATGGACGCAAGATGCCCGGCGTGGTATCGATGCACGAGTCATCGGAGACGCAAACGAAACCCGGCTATTTTCGGGCCCAATGTTGGGGCAGCATTGGCATCTTGATCGGGTCGTTATCCGCTTGTTTTTGTTGTCCTTTGCAGCTTCAAATTCATCAGGGATGGGCTCATTTAGGGTTGAACGACGAGCGCGATAATCCATGTCGGATCAAGCTCACCGACCGCTTGGTGGCCATGGCGATTCATTTTGCGGTGACGAATCACTGTCTGTGTTATTTGGTGTTGGATGCCTTTTTTTCAACCGGGGGCGTATTTCGAGCTTGCCACTATTATTCAATCCAGCATCAGGCGCGGTGGGTTGAGGTGCTGGTCAAAGCCAAGAATAGCTATGTGGGTTATTTCCCCGCGCCACCGAAACCCGCCTCTCGACCCGGACCTCAGCCGCTCTATGGCGAGAAAGTGTGTTTAAGAGAATGCTTCGACCACCTTCATTTGTTTGAGACGGTGACCTGTCAAGTCTACGGTAAAACCGAATCCATCCGGGTTATGACGCTTACACTGTTATGGCGGCCCATCGCTGATCAGGTGTTATTTATTCTCGCCGTCACCTCAAAAGGCCCAATGGTTCTAATGAGTTCCGATTTAACGCTGTCAGCCATTGATGCCGTTGAACTGTATTGTGCTAGAACCCGCATTGAAATCATGTTCGCGATGTTAAAGCATGTGATCGGCGCCTTTAAATTTCGTTTTTGGACTAAAAAATTGCCAAAACATTCTAGACGCCCCTTTTCCAATCGTCTTCTCAAAGCCCCACAGCCCCAGGATATTCATACCGTTCAAGCGTGCTGGCGAGCCTATGAAATCTTCGTGCTCTGTGCCTCCATTGCCTTGGGGTTAATGCAATTGATTGCGCTCCAGTATCAAGATACGATTTGGTCTGAGCACTCGCTTTATCTTCGCACTCAATCGCGTGATTTGCCATCGGAGAAAACCGTCAAGCAAATTTTAGCGCCATTGTTCCTCAAACAATTCTTTCGACTTGAGGAAAATGGCATGATTCAACAGATCCGTGCCCGCTTGATGGCTGTTTCCGATGAAATAGATGACGATTAAACTGAATGAGGCGTTCTATGCTCTAATTCTCTGCGATCTTCAAAATTTTTCATCAAACATACTACGATGGAGAGGGTAGTTTTGCCCCGCTTTTCTCGCTGTTAACTCACGACTGCCGAGTTCCGAAAGTACCGCACTAGCTGGAAATTTTAGTAATCCGGCTGTCTTAGACCCCAGATTGGATCCACTCATCACGGGCCAGGCCAATAGTATTTTCACTGACGATGAAGTAAGTAACAACGCAGCCTTCCGCAAAACCGCATCGGTCATGAAGTTGGTCATAAACGGGTTCGCCGGTGCCGGCACCATCGAACTCGAAGGCTATGACTACCATGGCGAGGGACGTGGCCTTGGTGATCTGAAGGATTTCGAAGCCGGAGCGGCGATGGGTGCGGCATTCGAGTACGCGGCACGTTTGAACCAACCACTGGCAGTCTATGTATTTAGCGATGGCTCGGTTTTTAGTCGTGACGTGGTCGATAACTCGGTAGAAGGTCGTGGAAAATATGAATGGACCAGCGATGCTAACACAACCGGCGGAACCTTCATGTTGGTCTACGACCCCATGGGTAGACCGACCATGACATCGCCAACGGCTCAACAAATGGGTTATTTTAAAACCAATGGACACCTCGATACCTCGGCAACTCCCGCCAGTAATAACGTTAATTTGTTAGCGGAAACCGTCGTCCTGAATTACATGGCTTTGCATAATGAGATTGGCCGATTCAATGAGGTATTGCCCAACAATGGATTAGGTGCGGGGGCAAATTTGGATTCCTTTGTCGGTTTCAACCCTATTTGCACTTAGAGACTCAATAATTTTGAAAAAAGCAGGCGTACGGAAGCGCCCTTTATCACGCTGTTAAACACACTACGGCAACATCCATTGCATTCAAGTCGAAGGTACCATCAACCATGACAACTACGAGGAATTAATAACCGAATTCCGGATCGATAAGGAACTATTGGAGAGCAGAGTTCTTACGGCTTTCGTCGTACATTTTTATTAGAAATGACCGTATCGCCGGTTCTGCTTCTTCGTATGTCATAAGGCGTTGTTGTTCCATTAACCTCGCCATGTCTTTCAAGCTACGTTTACCGTCAATGGTAGCCATGATAAACGCCTGGATTCGAGTCGAAGCTGCCTGCATCTGAAAGGATCGCGACAATGGCACCGGATTCTTGCCTTTGACGATCCAATCCGGCAGCGCCTCATATCGTGGTAGAGGACCACTCTTTTTCTCCTTCATACTGGCAATGGTTAAGATGGTTTCACGCCGACCATGGCGACTGGCTGGAGAGCACATGTATGGGATTGTCGCCTCATTTACCGACGGCTCGGAAAAACCTGAGTTTTTGATCACAGCCAGGGTCTCCTCCAAACTGTAACATTGTGACTGTACGGGATGCCCGAATGTCAAGGAACCAAAGTTGATCCATCTCCCCCCGTGAACCAACAGATTATTAATACGGGGGGCAAATTGTTGAAGTTCTTCGGACACAATATCGATAAGCCAGGGGGTTATCACGGTATCAAAGCTATCTACCACGAACGGTGGCCGTAAAGCATCCGCAAGTACAAAATAAAAATCATCACGCACCGGTTGCTCAGCGGATAAGGTCCTCAATACAGCCTGATCTTCCAACGTTTTCGGAGCAATTGGGAACTCGTACAAGTTGAACGTTTCACCCTTCATTAAACGCTGTGCCAGTAACAATAGTAGCGGGTTAAAATCCAATGCTACAGTGAACTCTGTCGGTGTAGCCATGTGTAGGTCATAGGCAAGACGACAAGCACCCGCGCCCAATACCAACGTTTTTCCTAGTGCCCCGTACTTCGTGGCAGCGGTGGCAACGAGTTCAAGTGACTCGTCATTTTCGCGCTTACCCCAAGCCCAGTCTCTGTGAATATTAGAGTAATAGGTACTCAGCCCCTGATTCGACGGCAGGCGTGTACGCAAAGCAAGATAAGTTGGTAGCCCTGTCCGCATGTCCCGCAAGTTAAACGGAGCCATCAGTTCTTGCATTTGTGGCACCTGTTTGTCATAGGCCTCTTTCAATCGGGAAAGACGTTTTCGGGTGAGCGGGTGAAGATTGCCTTCTCCCAATTCTTGTTGCAAACGGCTGGAGTCATGTTCAAGTTTCCGAGTGGCGAATTTAAGTCTCTCGCGCCATTCTTGAAACGCTGCCTGTGGCTCGGCATATAGCCAAGGGATACCCTCGACGTCCGGAAAATCGATATTGCAAGCCTTGCAATGATAGTTATGATTCGACGATAATTCCAATTTCTCGTCGCAACGCGGGCACGCGAGCAAGGCGGATAATTTGTTTTTAGTCCGCATCAACTATCGACATGTTGAACAGACCCACTCGGTTGTACGGAACAGGTAGTTTACGGATATCATCTTCGTCCATTTGGCGTAGGCTATGATCGTTGAGTTCCATCCTCTTGTGCCCGTCTTATGAGTTTCATTTTGTCTATCATCTCGTAACACGGAAAATTTGTCTAATTTCCTGGGGAGGGGTCTGAATATTTGCGACTGAATAGTTACATTCGTGCCTCCGCCCGAACACCATGGGGCTAAACAAACCTGACGGCATGCTTGTACTTAACGCCTCGTCTAAAGTAACCGTTTAGACCCGCGCTACATTGTAATTGATGAGTTTCGTTACGGTTCTACCCATCCTATGCAATACCATTAATGTTCGGTAGGATGGGTAAGGGTTACTCTCTAAGGCGCTTATTTGCTACGTGTTCTGATTACACGCAGTAACTCTCAAAATAGTCAATAGTTCGATGATATACATCAGTTAAGGGCATAGATTCAGGAGAGTTGTCTTTTTTTAAACCTGTGTCGACAAATATCCCATCCGTTTTATGTATACCATTTTCAATTGTTACAAAATCGACTAATGAATGAAAGTTGTTTATCATGCCTCCGTTTATAAGTGCTTTAAAATCAGGGTTGATTTCCTTTATATATGCGAGCATGCAGAATATTGTTCTCCCTCTATTGTCGATATTAAATAGTTTCGTCTTGTCCTCGCTGGTTATAGACATAAGAGTATTTTCTAATACTTTGGCTTCACTCTTCGAATGACATCTTATGAGAAAGTCTCGAGACATTCTCGGTTCCACCGAATCAAAGGAAACATTCAGTTTTTTCAAAAACTCATCATGATCTTTTAATCTATAATAATACACCATTTTAGGATTAGGTTTTTGGCTCAATCCCGTCAACAACATTAACCTCACATTTTTGAGTTCTAAAAACTCCCCTAATATGACATCGTACAGTTTATAAACGTCGAGCAGAGGATCTTTTCCTGGTTTAATGTACTCCTCGGGGTTTTTCAGATCACCTTCATAGCACGGGCTGGAAAACATGTAATGGTGTTGAATATGAGCGCCAGCGTTTAAAAATAAAGTAGAGAAATCTGGTTTACTAGACTCCCATTGCTTTATAAATGTATCGGCGAGCAATCTGTCTAGTATTAATGCTTTATACCATTTCCCAGATCTTAGCGATAATATATATTGAAGATATTGTTTTATATTTGTTATTCGAAAATTAATTAACAGACCGCACAAAAGTTTTGTGAGATCACCAAAAGAAATCGTTCCACTAACATTATTATTTACTACTCCAACGATCGCCTCATATAAGAATTTTAGATGCCATGGCCCACTGAATTTTGTTTTAGTCCACGGGTCTGGAACAAAAAATGCCGATTTTAAGGTTTTATTCCCGGCATTCATAGGTGAAATTGCGTCAACCGTCAAATCAAACTCTGTTTCAAGCTTATCCCAAATTTGATCGAGTCCGTCGTCCGCAGCATCGCCTAATCGAAAAATCTTGTGCTCTGAATAAGTTTTTCCCGTATGGGCGGTTACCCATTGTATCCATGGCTCTAAATTCTCATACTTCTGTTCCGAAATTGTTTTAATATATCCATTGCTACTAATTAGCTTGCTAAAATTTGGAAGATACCCTAAATATATATTTTTTTTTATTAAATCTATATTAACTTCATTAATCTCTAACCAAATCAATTTATTCATTATAAAACTCTAGAATCAAATAAAATTAGGAATAATTTAAAGGGGTAGTCATTTAGCTCCTCCACCGACTATATGTTGTGTTGTAACAATGGGCGATTTCTGTATCGATCACCGTTCCAACAACAACTGAGTGCTCTGTAGAGCTGCCAAAAACAGCACACGACCCCAATCGTACTCTGATTAAAACGGGACGTGAACCCCCAGATACGGCTGTAAATGCTGATTACTGACCACCCATTATAATTTATAAACACAATTAGAAAAACGGATGGTTTGACAAAAAGGCGATGCTGGTATTCGAGTCCTATAACGGAATCCGGGATTGCCTAATTTTTCTATGAAATACAATAAAAAGTCTCTATTAGAAGAACAAGCAGTGCAGTATCTTAAGTAACTCGTCAGTCACGAGTTCTATCCGATTTGACGTAACTATTCAGGCCCTGAATTCATTTTTTCGATGTGTCACCTCGACCAACGGAAGAAAGTCTTATCACCCATTGATAGCTCTGCGCTTTAAGATTGCCCACTGGTGTTCATAAAAGATGAGTAGTGTAGAAAATAGAAATCGATAATTACGACTAGACATTTGCTAAAAAAACACGGATCCTTCTTTTCTTTGTAGAAGTACAGATGGAAGGAGGAGACCCCGTGCAACAGTATATTTCTCAGAGTTTAGAAAGCTTTCAAAGCGTTTTTTCCAGATCGAGTACTTGGTTGTTGTTTTGCGCCATTGTGATTGGATTTATGGGGGCAGGAGAAATGATAGGCGTGACGTCGTTGTGTCGTTTCTGGCTATTAGATGAACTTGGTTATTACCGCTTGCTCCGTTTTTTTAGATCCAAAGCGTATGTCTATGGGGCGTTGCTCGATGCTTGGCAAGATTTTGTGAATCGCCAAGGAAAATCCGTTGAAGTAGCTGGACGAGCGATACTTCTGGGTGACCATACCGCGGTGATCAAAGATGGACGCAAGATGCCCGGCGTGGTATCGATGCACGAGTCATCGGAGACGCAAACGAAACCCGGCTATTTTCGGGCCCAATGTTGGGGCAGCATTGGCATCTTGATCGGGTCGTTATCCGCTTGTTTTTGTTGTCCTTTGCAGCTTCAAATTCATCAGGGATGGGCTCATTTAGGGTTGAACGACGAGCGCGATAATCCATGTCGGATCAAGCTCACCGACCGCTTGGTGGCCATGGCGATTCATTTTGCGGTGACGAATCACTGTCTGTGTTATTTGGTGTTGGATGCCTTTTTTTCAACCGGGGGGCGTATTTCGAGCTTGCCACTATTATTCAATCCAGCATCAGGCGCGGTGGGTTGAGGTGCTGGTCAAAGCCAAGAATAGCTATGTGGGTTATTTCCCCGCGCCACCGAAACCCGCCTCTCGACCCGGACCTCAGCCGCTCTATGGCGAGAAAGTGTGTTTAAGAGAATGCTTCGACCACCTTCATTTGTTTGAGACGGTGACCTGTCAAGTCTACGGTAAAACCGAATCCATCCGGGTTATGACGCTTACACTGTTATGGCGGCCCATCGCTGATCAGGTGTTATTTATTCTCGCCGTCACCTCAAAAGGCCCAATGGTTCTAATGAGTTCCGATTTAACGCTGTCAGCCATTGATGCCGTTGAACTGTATTGTGCTAGAACCCGCTTTGAAATCATGTTCGCGATGTTAAAGCATGTGATCGGCGCCTTTAAATTTCGTTTTTGGACTAAAAAATTGCCAAAACATTCTAGACGCCCCTTTTCCAATCGTCTTCTCAAAGCCCCACAGCCCCAGGATATTCATACCGTTCAAGCGTGCTGGCGAGCCTATGAAATCTTCGTGCTCTGTGCCTCCATTGCCTTGGGGTTAATGCAATTGATTGCGCTCCAGTATCAAGATACGATTTGGTCTGAGCACTCGCTTTATCTTCGCACTCAATCGCGTGATTTGCCATCGGAGAAAACCGTCAAGCAAATTTTAGCGCCATTGTTCCTCAAACAATTCTTTCGACTTGAGGAAAATGGCATGATTCAACAGATCCGTGCCCGCTTGATGGCTGTTTCCGATGAAATAGATGACGATTAAACTGAATGAGGCGTTCTATGCTCTAATTCTCTGCGATCTTCAAAATTTTTCATCAAACATACTACGATGGAGAGGGTAGTTTTGCCCCGCTTTTCTCGCTGTTAACTCACGACTGCCGAGTCAATAAACTAATGGTCTTGTTGGTATTCATTGAAGGATAAATCAGGGAGTTAATGACATCGAGTAGCGTCCCCTTTATTTTACACTTTCTACCCGAATCACGATTGAGGGGAACCATTAATTAAGCCGTTTTTACTTGCGCAAGCCCGACGCCCTGATCTCTGAGGTATTCTTCGTAATTCCCGCTAAAGTTGACCACGCTATAAGCGGTCATTTATAGAATTCGGGTTGCCAACGACGATACGAATTCACGGTCATGATTGATAAAAAACACCGTGCCGGGATAGTCTTCCAGTGCGGAATTTAATGATTCGATGGGTTCCATATCGAGGTGATTGGTAGGTGCGTCGATAACGACCCCTATATAATGGCCCTGGCGAGTGTTGCCATTTACGGTCTTGGTCCCCTAGCCGAATTTATACAGAATTAACCAATGCCACAGCGCCCACTCGGCTTTATTCTTGGTTAGCGGTCAGTGCAGATCACCAACACCAGGAGGATCGCATCCAGAGCATTGAGCATATCCATAGACGCACTGGGTGTCTTTGTTGGAGTCACAGATTTAGATTTAAAACAACAGCTACGGATTTCCACAACTTGGATTCTAATACCACGCCAAAAAAGCGGTTTTCATGCGATACATTTTAGGGTGGATTCGGTGGAGTTCCAAGTGGTGAAGATCCCATTTGCGCACTACCTTTCCGTGGTACCAATAACATCATCATTACTGGAGGGGTATAGGCTGCATAACGGCCCAGTTGCTTGAGGGCCTCCCGGCGACTGGTGCCTGATTCGAGTCGGCCTTCGGTATCGGCGTTAATGCTCGGGTTGGGTTTGTCGGTATTGTCAGATTCTGACATTTTAATTCCAGTTTTGTATAGGGTTTAAAAATACGGTTTTAGTTCCAGCGTTGTTTCAGATCCTGATATCGATGGACATACCAAGCAGGGGAAGCCAGATCTTTGATCATAATAAATAGGCATTGATTAACCGAAAGATCGCCATAAGTTGCCCGTATACTCCGCAGTGTTAGAAATCGATATACCCCAATCAAAAAATAGGCACCAATAGAATAAGTACGCCTGTACCAACGATTTTTTATCCGATTGCGTTGGCGGCGCATAAAACGATGTGCGCCACGTGTCTCAAGCAACCCCGCTGGATAAGCCTGTCCGAAATATCGTTGCGCAGTCAAAGCATACGCCGAACACGAGCATGTTAACTTATTATATTCAATCCGGCGCAGAAAATATACCCAGTTTATTTGGGTATCGAACGATTGCCGAAGCTTTACCCAATCCATAAGTTGTCGTAGCGTGATAATACCTAAAATATAACCGCGATCCTGGTGTTGGGCATGGTAAAAATTGTGTAACAATCGAAATATCGGCGACGGTAACCAACAACGCCCGGCTTTATTGGTCTCAAGCAATACCGCATCGCGCCGGCAATATTCAGCAGACAACGGCCCGCTATCCCCGTCCAAATTGATTGGGCGGGTGTGTAACTCCAAAGGCGCTGGTGCATCTTCATGAACAAGGGGGGACCGCATTATGGTGAGTTGTCTCGTGACGGCTCCAAGGAATTGGTGTGGTCCGATAGCCGTTTTGACGTAAAATAGATTGTGCGGTTGATAATTGTGCTTTCGTGACCAGCAGATCGATATCGCCAATGATGCGGATACCTCTATCCGAATAAAGTCCGCTCATCAAGCCCGCGACGCCTTTGAGCAATAGCGGTTCAATGTCCACCGCGTTCAAGCTGTGAATAATCGCGCTGGTCTGGGCTTTAATTTAGTCATTACGCGCCCGATTCAGCGAAAAAATAGTTTTCAGGTAATCTTGGAGCTCCGAATCCAAGCACTTAATCAGATTCTTTTCATTGAGAAAGAAATACAGTGCCGGTGTTACTAAATGGTGTCCCGCGCACAGAATGACTTCGTCCCAATCAATGGCTTGATCGCTGATAGTATAGACTAATACCGACCGGTTCGTGCTGTGAGGATAAAACGGCGCCAGACATTGACAAAGAAAATCAAAGGCCGCTAATGGGTTCATACCAATAATGGCCGAATGAGCTTCACGGCATCGTCAAGGCTATCGTAAGTACACTCAAAGGCCGGAATTGCTTCGAGCCAGGCAATAAAGTTTCCGGCGTATTCCGCATTCAACGGGGTTCTGATTAAAGGTTCCGCGTCCATCAGCCGCCGTAACGCCTGGGATCCGGTAATGGGATCCAGTTGAGCACGGGCGCCACAGCGAAAACTTGGAAACACGAGGTAACGAATCGGCAGAGGATTAGATTCAGTGCGCGGGGGAATAAGATAGCGAATCTGAATATCACCGCGTTGATAGCTGCTTTGATCGCAAAGGCCAGGGTAGTAGGGCTCCAACACCGGCCAGCTACCGGGTTTGATCGCGAGAGGAATCGGGAGCGGCATCGCTCGCGATGTAGCTTTGTCGACGGGGACTATATCATCGCTCAAATAATTTAATCCGCCGTGCACCAATGCTGCCGTCAAGGTTGTCTTACCCGAACCCCCGGGTGCGGGTAACACAATACACGCCTCGCCGTGACTAACCGCCGCCCCGTGTAAAACCACCGACCAATCCAACCGGGTGGCCGCTATTTGCGCCAGTTCATAGGGCAAAGTGCAAATTAAGTGGTCGATACCGCCAACATCGGCCAGTTTGAACCCGTCCTGGTATAGACTATAACCCGCCTTGTTTTTGACAATATCAAGCTTAGTCGGATCGGCGGCGCCGGCATCATCGGTGCGCAAATGCATTAACAAGGCCTCCGGATGCGTCTTAAGTTCAACGTCATCGGAGCAAATTCTGAATTCGAAACAACCTAACCGGTAATCACCGATGTGGTCCGATTGCAATGCCGACGCCATAAAGCGTTGATTATAAAATCCCGAGTAATCTTTACACTTCTCATCCGGCATTAATCCGATCAAACCATCTTGTTTCCACTGCAATACTATTGTTTCAATATCCGCCGTGGCCGTATTGCGATCAATGCCGTATTGCTCGACCAACTGATCTTTAATTTGATGTACCGAGCGTCCAGCGAGAAATTCATCCCAGATGAAGGTTGCTGTATCGTTTAGTACAAACAAGCGGTTTATGCCCTGGCGAAGGAGAACCATGTCCGCGCCAAATGGAATTCGAGAATAGCAGTGGCTGTTAATTTTCGTGTCGTGAATATTATTGAAAGGCTGCAGCTCGGCCATTCAAGCATTCCTCATTCTTATATTTTTGCATCGCTATGAGCGGCGAATCGAGTTTTATGCGACAGTTTCGACTTACTCCTTCTGTTCTACTCTCCGGGTGTAATTCATGTTTCGCACGGTGCCCTTCTTGAGGGTAGATTATACATGAAAAGTGAAAGTCTCTAATGTGACCTCCTCATAAACTAAAAGTGTATCGGCGGGAGATTTAATGAGGCCACTGAAGCCTAGAGGAGTTCACGATGACATGATGCATCATTTAATGGTCGAGAGTAGGGTGTACAGGCAGAAGTAAAAGCGCTGCTGCATGTGGTTGAAACGGGTGTACATTCCGGAGAATTGAACCAAGTATTGCAAAAATTGCTGTTTGAACGTTTGCTCAAATTGGGTCACCTGTTGATGAACGCTTAGCCGCAATCGTTAGTGAAAAAGTAGAGACATATAAAAATATATTTACCTTATTTTGACAGGAAGCACTGTCTCCGATATCTTACCGGGTAAACAACTTACCGAGGGCTCATGATGAGAATGCAAAGAATCCTAATCTTCGCGGCTCTGGCTCTGGTTTTCGCCGAAGCTGCCGCAGATTCTCCACCGGACGCTAGCAACGCCTCGGAGCTTTCCGTCGGTCGCGCTGAGATCGTCCTGGAGTACACCCTGATTCACAGTATGCTGGCGGAGAATGACCCAATACCTCTGCTGAGAATCTACCAAGACGGCCGTGTGCAAGTCCACTATCCTGTTTTTAAAAAGCGTGCCGGCGACTACGAGATGTGGATGACATCTGATGAGTTTGACGAGCTGTTCTCGTCGTTGGCGGCCGATGGTTTGATGAACAGGGACGTTGAGGCGGCCAAGAGCCTGCGGCGGACAATGAGCCGGGAAAAAGCCGCGCAGGGTGAGTTCTATCACGTATCGGACGTTACCGAGACAGTGATTAAAGTCAGTACACAGATGGTACGGCGACCGGCCTCGCAGGCACGACTGGGGAGGTCCCACAAGCTCGACAAGACGATCCGTTGGAACAACGTATACACGGATGCCAAGCGGTTTCCGGATCTCGCTTCGGTGCGGTCAATCGCCGCATGTGAGGGTCGACTGCGGGCACTCATGGATCAAGTGGTAGCGGAATAAGGGAGGAAGACCATGAAGCAAGGAACAGTCCTCCGTATCGGTGCTGCTACTCTTGTCGTGATGATCGCCCTGCTCCTACCGCGGCCCAGTCTGGCCGGAGCCTACATCTTCGCTGGAGAAACCAACGGGGTCGACTTGATCCTCCACCCGCAGGGTTATACAGGTACTGAGACCTTGCTGACCGTCGAGGTCTGCATCGATCCGTCGAGCCTTGTTCCAAACGGCTCTTTGCTGACAGACATGGAGAAAGCGGTGCAGAACAACATTGCCATATGGAATCAGCTGCAGCCAATCGTCGGCAACGTGCTCGACGATGGGGCCAACAATATCCCCGCTGGCGAGGTCGACTTCGAGTCGGTGGCGCTACACGAGCTGGGGCACTGCATCGGGCTGGCGCACGTCAATGCGGCTTCCGAGTCAGAACTGCCTGGTAACGACACCAACTCCACCAAGGCTACTGACGGGGTCAACGGAGTCTTCGACATCAACCCCGGCCGGGGACGGCGTCCATGGCACCTTAGACGACATACGCGGTGACGACATCAACTTGCACTGGTTCCGGATCGACACTAACGATCCGGGCGAGCTCCCGCTGCCGGTGCCGGTGGATGCCTCGACGTACGATCGAAACCAGGCGTCACTGCCAATGGGTCACGACTTCGCGCAGAACCTGGAGCGCATCGCTGCGAGCGTGATGGGTCACCCCGGCACCACCGAGGCAGTGATGCAGCAGGGGACCTTCAGCGACGAGGACCAACGAAGGACCACTGCCGACGGCGTGGCCACCATCCTGCTGGCGATGAGCGGCGCTGACGAAACCGCTGGCACTGGCGACGACTACGTGGTCAACCTAGTCTATGGCGGCATCTCCAACGACGCCTCGTGCGATCTGAGCATGAGTTTCACTAACATGACGGGTCTTGCGTTCTGCTCGGTCGGCGGCGCCTTCATCGCGTCGGATTTTGGCACTACGCACGCTCGGATTACCACAGCGTTTATGGAGTTCGGCGTGGACTTCGACTGGTTCTTTAACCAGGAAGGCCCCTGTCGCCAAACATTCGATCTGACCAAGATGCAATGGAAACAGATCGCCCTGTCGTGCGATCCCGGCGGCTCCAACATCGTGGCAGATCTTTTCGGTGACGATCTCTCTGGTGGCTATGACGTCGACTGGGTAGTCTTCGAACGCGACGCGGTGAACGATGTCTATGTCAAGATGACACTGACCGACACGCTAGAGGTCGGACGCGGCTATTGGATCATAACCAACCTTGAATCACAGACGGTCAACATTGAGGAGGATTTTAATAGTGGCAACGCCGACTTCTTCCTTGAGGCTGACCCGACGACCGGTCGGTTCAACATGGTAGGCCACCCCTACTGGTACGACATGGACTGGGCGGATGTTCGGGTAGTCGACGGTTTGAGCGAGTTAACCCTATCGCAGGCGGATCCCGGGGGTGGTTGCCAGTCGAATCCGCCCGCAGGTGACTGCGTGATGTCGCGCATTGCTTACAAATATAATGGTAGTGCTCACGAGAGCTTCGATGGCGAAACCCTAGGTATGGAGGGGACCCTCAAGAACTTTGACGGTTTATGGGTCAAGGCGTACAAGCCCGGCATTGCGCTGCGCTTCCTAGATCGGAGATCGACACCAGTTGTCCCATTCAGTGAGGTTCTCGTTGGGCTGCCCGAAGGCGGAGGCACGGCAATCGTAGCCGATGTTGAGTTGGAAACGGTGCCACCCGGGTGGTTCATCCGTCTCACTGCCAAGTCAGGTAGCCTGAAAGACTCTGGGAGCGTCTTCGGTCAGCTTTCCGACAGTGTTGAAAGGTATGATTCTCACGACCTCATTAAGTTGCCCCCGTTTGGGAACGAGTCCCTGGAGGTGGTCTTTCCGAAGAACCATTGGGGCGCTCGGTCGGGTGACTACGCCAGCGACTTCAGGTCCCTGAATCGCTCAGAGAAACGCTACAAGTGGTTCTTTGACGTTCGCTCGGCGGTTGGAATTGAGGTGACTCTCACTTGGGATGGCCCGCCCGACCGGATTTCCCGCGGGCGCTTATTCGACATGACCACTGGCAAGCGAGTGCGGATCAAGTCCGGCAGTTATACTTTTACCACGCAAAGCACCCGTCACTCATTCCGCTGGATCCAAAAGCGGGCGCGTGGCCAGCGGGCGACCCCGGTATCTGACCCTCGTGAATTTTCTCACCTCATCGAACTTGGGCGTGGTTTGCTCCATCGAGAAGGACCACAGGCACCTTACCCTCGGCGGGTTCTGGAAGCGGTTCGCCATCGTCTACAGGATTCGCCAGCCCCGCTGCAGTACACGAATGACCGGTTTCGGTAGAGTTAGAGTCAAGATGTGGCGCGGTGGAATTAGGTTTACCCTATCTACTTCCGTCTCTTTTTAATGGTGGTGCCTCAATAGCTGAATTATACCTCCTTCTTCATACCCTGCTCATCGAAGCGGATATCGGTGCAAATCATTGACAAAGGTGCTGGCGTTCGTAATGTACCCCCGACAGAAAACATCTCCTTTTCATCCTCTTCAACGGGTATAATTTATTCGCATGAGAAAAGCAGAGACATTTTTTAGGATTGTGTTTTTTCAGACCGTTTTTTCCTTGTTGATCGGGTGCGCCTTCGATAAAGGTTCCGAATCTTTCCAGGAGCACCAGGAGCAATCCGAGGATTATCGAATTGCACCCGGCGACGTCATTTCCATCCTAGTCTTTGGTGAGGACGATCTGAGCCTTAACAACATTAATGTCGCCCATAATGGCACGATATCCTTCCCATTGCTTGGTGAGGTCGATGTTCAAGACTTGACAACGGGTCAGATTGAACAGCGGTTTGAGAAATTACTGAGTAACGGGTACCTTAAGAATCCTCGGATTACGGTTAGTGTTCAACAATACCGGCTGTTTTATATCGTCGGTGAGGTTAATAGTCCAGGGGGACATAGTTACCGGCATGGCCTAACCGTGCAAAAAGCTATCGCGCTGGCGGGTGATTTAACTCACCGGGCGTCGCTGGATAAGATCACACCATCCCTTTCAAGGTGCCATTTTTTTCTTTTTCTTTGCCGCAAGGAGTCTAGCAGTTGAGACATGTGGCTGCTTGGGAAATTGGTCACGTTTTGGCGGTGGCTTTTTCGGCCCACGACGGTGCTTTTTAAATTGGGATAATTTGACGTGATGAGCGAGTTGTAGGAGCACCTCAACCAATTCAGTCAGCGGAAGACTTTGAAATCCAACCCAGTACTCCGATGGCAAGGCGATCATCATGCCTTCATGGGTTCTGCCAATATGACCGGCTAAATAATAGCTGGAAACATCATTCTCGATGGTTTCTTCGCCGTGGACAGCCCGGAGCGCTGCTTTAACAACAGCCAATAGATTGTAGGCCACCAGGGCAATGCAAAATCCGAACAAGGCGGCTTTCGGATAACCCAAGGTGTTGATTTCCGAATGGAGATGAGCTTCCAATTCTTGAAACGCGGTTTCAATCGTCCAGCGCTTACGATACATCTCGGCGATCAGTCTGCCATCGGCGACTGATTTCGGTAGATTCGTCAACACGCAAATCTCATGCTCACCGTCGCGTGTCGCGGTATTCAGGCAAACCCGTATCCGACGATATTTCCGAACCCTCCCTGCCGTATCGGTGACCTCGATCCATTGCTCATAAATCTTTCCCGTCTCGGTGTTGCCCACATAACGTTCATCGCCGAGAGCCGTCCAAGGCATCGACGCATGTTGGCGGCAGATCAAAAAGCCACCACGATCAACAATTCCCGAGAGAAAGTCCCGGACACAAAAATTACGATCCATAATCCAGATATCCCGTGCCTGGACCGTCGATAATACCGTCCCCAGCAAGGCCCGCTCTTGCGTATGCCCATCCTCGCAGGGGAACACATCGATGACCATCTCTAACGCGGGATCGTACACATTCAGTGATTTTCCTGGCAAGGGTCCAGCCTTAGTGTTTTGGAGCACCTGCAAACGATGTTCTGTCGCCTCGATACAGTTGCCATCCAGCACTTTGACACGATAGCCCGGTAACCACGGTTTACACGGGCCGCCTAAGGCTTCGATAATCTCCGTCATCTCTTGCGCGGTATCGTGAACCAGGGTAGCTGACGTAGAGGCTTCCAGTCCGTTCAGCTTGTTATAGACTGACGTGACCGAAACGCCAATCGTCTCGTCCGCACTTTGATAGGCATTGAAGACACAAGGGAACATTTTGAATACCACGCCATTCATCAATTCAAAAAGGCTCGAAAACGACAACTCCCGCGTATATTGGTTAACCGCTGTTTTCTCAAACCATTGATTGAGCTTGTCCGGACTGAATATCCGTTCGAGCAGAATGTGAACGCTCACGGCGACCGGGCTTTTCTCTGTAAAACGCTGAAAAATGTCGTCGAATTTCATGTCTACCCCTCATCATCGAATATAAGTTCCCTTGATATTTTCCAGATGATTAAGGTGCTTGTCTACAACTATTTTCTATCCTATTGATATATCGTGTTTTATTTCACCTTGAAAAGGATGATAAGATCACACTCACTCGCGAAGGGGAGCCTGGCAATCCAAGACGGGGCGTTAAATTAACGGATACTGTAAGGCCGGGGGATTTAATCTCTATCGGCGAAAGTTTTTTTTAAACGATGCTAGCAAGAAAGAAAATACAATCGGATACGCGCTTTATTCCCCAGGACGACCGGGTGGATGTTGATGAAAATGATTTCACGATCTCCGATGAGGTTGAGGATTTCGATCTTACGGAATATTGGCGCCCGGTAAGGCGCCACAAATGGGGAATCCTCTCTATTATTTTGATTTCATTAATTGCCGGGTTACTACGGGCGTGGACCGCCACCCCAATGTATAAAGCGGATGTTAGCTTGAGAGCAGAACCGAAACCCCCGCGGATTAGTTCGCAGAGCACGCAATCGAGTGCTGTCCTGGTCACCTTTTTCTATAAGACCCAATTCGAAATCATTCGCAGTCGGGCGATTATGGAAAAAGTGATCGACCAGCTTGGTCTTGTGAAAAAATTGCAGCAAGAAAGAGCATCCAAGCTTGAACGAGAGGATGGTTTTTTACAAAGCGTACGCGAATGGAAGGAGCGGTTGGATTGGACCAAATGGTATCTGCCGGCTCAGAGTGATGCCTCACGGAAAGACAACGATGAGCGGTTGGTGCGGGGGCAGCTAATTGAGCAGATTCAGGCGGGACTCACCACTGAAAGAAGCAGAGGAAGCGAAATCATCACCATTGGTTTTGAATCGCCCGATCCCATGAAAGCTGCGAAAATTTCGAATGCTATAGGTGACGCCTACATTGAATTTGGATTGGAGGCAAGATCGTCCGGCGTAAGTCAGGATATGGAATGGCTTAACGACCAGCTTTCCCAACTGCGACAAAAAATAACCGCTTCCACGGCTGAAATTCAATCCCTACAGCAAAAACAAGGCATCTTGGATTCGGAGAATCTAAGACAGGTTGCAAACCAACGGCTTTCCGCTTTGGCCGTATCGTTGATCGATGCGCAAACCGAACGGCAGGACAAGCGGATTTCTTACGAACAAGTCAAACACTTTTTAAAACAAGAAAAAGATATAGATTCGATCCCTGGCGTTATAAATGATGCCGGGATCAGGCGACTCAAGGATGAAAAGGTTGCTCTGAACCGTCGTATGAGAGGATTAGCCGAGCGTTATGGGGATAAGCATCCCAAAATAATCGCGATTCATATCGAGTTGCGGGAGGTAGAGCGGGTTTTTCGGGAGGAGGTTGGCAAGCTCGTTGAAAGCATGGGTAAGGATAATCAGAATGCATTAGTTCGCGAACGCGTCATCGAAGCCTCGATTCAGCAACAAAAACAGGAGATTCGGGCGTTTCGGCAAGCGAATGCCGAGCTGGTCCTGAAGGAGACGGAACGTGATAAGAATATACAACTTTACGATCAATATCAGGCGCGACTTAGAGAAGCCGAGTTGGTTGGCGGTTATGATGTTTCGAATATTCGCATCATTGATTCTGCCTTGCCACCGCTTACGCCTTATACAAGCCAAACAAAATGCGGATCGTTCTTGTTTCGGGGGTATTGGGACTTATACTGGGTTATCTGTTTGCTTTTATCCGGGAAAAACTGGATAACACCTTCAAAACACCCGACAGTATAGAAGACAAACTGGGTATTCATACGCTGGGTATCATCCCTTTCCTGACTGAAGTCAGGTCTAAAGGGAAGCAACCGGAATATGAATTGCTGGAAAATCCGCGATCGGTCTTTGCCGAGAACATTAACCATCTTCGAACGCGGATACTGTTTGCGAACGTGGATAGACCACCCAAGACCTTTCTGATTACTTCGGCTAATCCGGCTGAGGGAAAGACGACGCTGGCGTCGAATCTGGCAGTATCGTTTAGCCAATTAGGTCGTACCCTCCTGATGGAAGCAGATTTTCGCAAACCTAGGATCGCTAGAATGGTAAAAATCGATAAACATCCGGGGATGACCGGTTTTGCCGCCCGGGAAGTAGCGCTAACGGATTGTACATCCCAATGGGGCGACAGCGAGAATCTTCATGTGCTACCCTGTGGTATTCTGCCGCCCAATCCACTGGTGTTTTTATCTTCAGACGGATTTAAGCGGGCGCTTAAGGAGATAGCGAATCAGTACGAGTATTTGGTATTAGATGGTCCGCCACTCCTGGCCATTAGCGATGCCTTGGTGATCGCACATTTGGTCGATGTGGTGATCCTGACGATCAAAGCGGAAGAAACAACTATTCGTACCGAAAAACAAGCCCTGCGTCGTTTGAATTCAGCACGAATTACGCCTTTGGGTGCCGTATTAACCCAAGTGGATGTGAGCCGCATGACGTCGCACTATGGTGACGCCTACTACCATTATGATTATCGGTATACCTAGGAGGCTGTTTATTCTCGGACAGCCTCCTAGTCAGAGTTTTCCGCCAGTCAGAATGATTATTAGTTGGCAATAGACCACGATCAGGATTGCTGATATCCTTCTGTGAAACTACGCATATAAACGCGGAGACCGGTGAACTGATATTAGCTTAGAAGCATAAGTACAGTATTCGATTGTTTTATGCGGGATTCGGAATTACAGCCGTTATGGCTCGACTATGGGGAAAGTAAGATGCAAAAATTTTATGCTTTTTTATTCGTTATTTTGTTGTTGGTGGTTACCGGTTCTGTCGCTGCATTGCCGCCCTGTAGCCCGGAGGCTATCCCCGAACCAGGAGTTAATTGTCTTTGTACCTTTCCTCCAGATCAAAAAGTTAAGGAATGTAAAGGAGTAGAACGTGCCTGTAGGTCACAGAATCAAGAGCCGCCGCTTCCTGGAGTAAACTGTACATGCAAATCGCCAGTGGACGACAATATCCCGGAATGTCAGGTGAGTCCGTCCTGAGTGTGTCGGCGCATAGCGGTAGCCGCGATTGAAGCCTTTATATGGGATTTCGTGAACGTATCTAAAGGGTCTGATTTACAAATAGACAAGGGGTAGAGTATTTGCGGGCAAGTCCCTGCCCTTTTTTCTCACTTCGATAGAACGCTAAAAGAGAATCCATAGAGTGGTTTATCCTCTCGCCAGATGATGGCAAGGGCAACTGCATTAAGCAGCAACGTGCGTTGGGGATGTGCCGCAGTGGTGAGCGTAAGCCTCGTCGTTTGGGCTGCGTGTTGGGGGTGGGCGGATTTCATGGCATCACGTTCGTTTGATGCTGTAGTTAGGCTTCAACAGGAATATGACAACCCGGTATTACCTAAGCTTTGGGACACCGTTCGGCAAAACATGGCCGTGGCGCGGTTTGTCATGCGCAATACCTTTTCTATCAGGGTCAAATAGATGTGCGTTGGGGTTTCTCCGTGTTTCCGCCTGACCAGCTGTCGTATTATCGCAGTCAGTCTATCAAACATTACCGGCAATCATTGAAAAAACGGCCTACGGCGAGTGAGGCCTGGGTCAAATTGGCGGAAGTTAAATTTGATAATCAGGAAATCGACCAAGAGATGTTTTTGGCCATTGAACGGGCCATCACCTATGGTCCTTTTGAAAAGACTACATATACGAAGATAACGGGGCTGGGGATGCTGTTATGGGACGAATCTGACGATGACTTGAAATCAAAGGTCATGAAAACCATTGACGTTACCTTAACCAATGACCCTGAATGGGTGATTTATCGCGCTATTAGGTCTAGGTGGGTTCCTCATTTGCAGCCCATGCTCAAAACTAAATCACAGCGGAAATTATTGAAATCGATGCTGGAAGAGTATGGCGAATAATACGGCAATCAAAGTAAGGCAGCCGTCACCGATACTCAATCAATGCCTGTTTTTCGGGTTGCTCGGATTGGTAATCTGGTTGCCGATTCCTTTCGGAAGTCACCGCGCCTGGGCATGGGCCATTATGGAAGTGCTTAGCTTTTCGATGCTTTCAATCTGGCTGATAGAACAAAGTCGGATCGGAGCGCCCCTACCCGTCGTTTTAGGCAAACTTAAAGTTCCGCTGATTTTTCTAGCGCTGTGGCTTATCTTTCAGTTGTTTCAATCGTTCCCCCTTCCGGTTATGCTAGTCAAGCTGTTGAATCCGGCGGCCTACGAAGTTTACGCTTATGTGTATTTGGATCAGGAATTTTCGAGTATTCCTTTAAGCATCGATTCAGGCGCCACGTTAGGATCCTTTTTGAAAAATAGCGCCTACTGCGCGATTTTTTTTCTCACCCTGGTATTGGTGGATCGTTATCAGCGTATGCTGCTTCTCACAACGGTCCTAGTTTATGTTGGCGTGGCCGAGGTTTTTTACGCATTTTGGCATTTATGCCGGGGGACGACCTCGGGAACCTACATTAATGGCAATCATTTTGCCGGTTTTCTCGAGATCGTTATTTCCGTCACCGTGGGTCGGTTTCTCGCTTCTCGACGACGAAACCGGAAGCGGTTTCCTAGCTGGAAAATCCGCGTCGTCGCAATGCTAGACTTTGTCATGTCTAAACGAAGTTTGTTTTTGTGTTATATCATTGGAATGCTTGCAGCGTTGTTTTTTACGGGCTCACGGGGTGGTATAGCTGGTCTTTTCATCGGAATCTCATTAGCCCTTGTTTTAGCGAGGATACACGGGGGTAAAGGTGTGCGCGAAACCAGGCTCTTCCCACTCGTTATTGTTCTCCTGATTGCAACTACAATCACGTTAACCGGAACCGGCTCGTTAGGTAATAAATTAGAATCCGCGGGCTTAAAGTCTGATCGGAGCATCGTCAACCAATCCACTCTGGAGATCATTTCAGATTATCCGGTTTTTGGTACTGGTGCGGGTACCTGGCGGTGGGCCTATCCCCGATATAAAGATCCACGTTTGGCGCGTCAGAAAACACGGCGTTATGCGCATAACGATCATCTGGAACTGTTGTCGGAGCAGGGCATCATTGGAACACTGTTGCTCGGCTCGGCCATCTCGTTGATCCTGCTGAAGATAATAAAAGCCTTTAAACTTCGAGGTGACCCGCTCACAGGCGGTGTACTGGTCGCCGCCGTGTCGGGATCGTCAGCGCTTCTTGTGCACGGTCTGGTTGACTTTAATTTTCGTATTCCCGCCAATGCAGCATATTTCATGGTGCTTTTAGCCATGGGTTCCATCGCGGCCTGCTGGCGGAACCAGGGGCTGGCTTTGCGCCAGTCTAGATAATAACGTTTTCTAATAGTATTGAGAATTTCTATGTTGCATCGCCACCTATACCATCAACAACTTAGTTTGGCCGCCATTGACGATGTGATATCCCATGGCCAGTGGGACGATTGGGTTGACCTACGTCGTGGAGCACTCAATGATGGGGCGGTGCTTGAAAAAGTGCAGCGAGTATGCTGCCCGATGCCGTACTTGTGGGCGGCACAGCCTCCTAGTCCCGGATAGAACTATAAATTAAAGGATTTTGCCGAAAGCGTCTTCTGTCTGCGAACAATTCAAGTTGCGACGGTTTTTTACCTGAAAACCCGGCCATCTCAGACCGTCGGTCGCTTTTTTTTCGATAATGGTATTCCCGAAAAATTAAGCGGTTCTCCCCAGCATTTTTATTTGTCAGATAATTCAGAAACTCATCGAGATTGGATTCTACACGTACCACACAATAACACCGCTGAGATTTACCCTGCTTATCCACATTGCTGAACAAATGAAACGCTTGATTTGATGGATGATCACTAAACAGTTGAGAAACCACCCCCAAAGCCTCGACCTTATCAGCGGGTAAATTACCAACAAACACCCTCTGATGATTAGGTTTATCATAATGAACTCGTTCATGGGTTTGCTGCAAAACCGGGACCACTCGATGTGGTCTTAATGTAAGGGAACAATATAAACATCCCCCACAAATAAATGTATAGAACATGACCGAATCGGGTACGCCCATAGATAAAGCCAAAACGCCAGTGAAGCCCATTCCAATCTGCAACACAAATAATATCAAAACGACCTGTCTAGTCCCAAAACCTGCGTCAAGTAACAAGTGATGGAGGTGGTTGCGGTCCCCTTTTAAAGGAGACTTCTTCATACCTATACGTCTGAATATGACACCGACAGTGTCATAGATAGGAATGCCAATCAACCAGAGTGCCGTGACCGGCTGGATCATATTCGGCCCAGTTTGCGACCGTATCAATAAAACTGCGATCAGAAATCCCAGCAGATTGCTTCCTGCATCACCCATAAAGACAGAAACGTGTTTCGTTACCTTGAATGGAAAGTTGTAAATTAGAAAGCCGATAACGATGCCCATTAGGCACAGCAGCGGTGTTAATTGAGCGGTTGTTCCATTGACCACCGTCAAGAAGGCGGTAGTGGAAAAAAATGCTAACGCGATCATTCCCGCAAGCCCATCAATGCCATCGACCATGTTGAAGGCGTTAATGCACCCTACAATTGCGAATACGCTAAAAGGAACGGCCAATATACCGAGTTGAAAAAGTTCATCGCTGAGTAAAGGGCCGAATGATCGAATAATAATGTTATCGAATAGTACGATGATTGTTGCTACACAGGTTTGAACGCCCAGCCTGGTTTTTACCGTTAAACCATACCGGTCATCCCACGCCCCCATAAATGTCAACAATCCGGCGGCAACAAGCACCGAGGCGGAAAAACCATTCTCACCACTGTAGTATAGAATGCTAGAGCTGACGACTATGACCAGATACATAGCGATGCCCCCGACCAAAGGCGTTTCGTATCGATGCCGTCGATTGCCGCTTGGCACATCGACCAAGCCTATTTTCCTGCCAATAGGCGCTATAGACCTATTCAACATGACTGATAGGCAAAACGAAAAAGCCATCAGCAATAACGCATTCATCTCCCCCCCATTTGGTATGTACGTGTTACTTTTCGCTATTAAACCGCATAGCGTCACCCCCTATGTTTTCGCGTAGTCCCCTAACAAACGCAAAGTCACTTTTGCAAATTTTTTCGCGACGAATATCATATCACCTAACGATTGAATGTGGAATAATGTATGAAGAAAATAGTCGCACACCCCCATCGGAAGCAAGCCTAGATTTCTCGCTACGTTCTACTGTGGAACCACAATGCCGCGTGTTGATTGCGTTGTTCTGATCCTTTGACAAATCCGCCTGGAGCAAATTAGTAAGGCGAATAGCGGCGATTCATAACGAAATATCCACCTGAATCCATATAACTACCTCAAATATATTCCCATAAAACGATCGAGCAGGGCGTACGGAAGCGCCAGGCTCAGGGTTTGAAGGGTTTAAGCATAATCAAGTTGCTTAAGTGCTCAATGATATCCTCCGTCAGGAATCATTGAATTTTCTCCCACCGATTTTATACTTTCTGCCTATTATTTTTGATATTATCAAATATACAAAAATACCCGCCACACTCGCTCCTAGGTCGACAACACTCAACTCACGGTGTGCAAATAAATACTGGAAAAGCTCAATACCAACCGCTAAAGAAATCATGACAACGGTTAAATCTTTGATTGCATGTGTTGGAAACGCTAGATTCATACAAAAGGACAACACAAAAAACACAACAAAATGCGCAAACTTGTCATGATTCACAATTATTGCAGGTGTAATATGCGCCGCAGACAATGAAAAAAATAACGTGACTCCGACAAGAAGATAGAAGAGATATTTCATTTCAAGCCCATTTTGGACCGTGATTCGTGAGCGGATATAAAAAAGTAGGCTCAAAGTAAAATATCGGTGTGAGGATATAGGTTTCACACGGGATTTAAAAGGCCTGCCCCTCCACGCATCAGGATATTTTCAATTGTTGTTTTATAGCTTTTAATAACAATCGCCTCGTCGAACTCTTTAATCACTTTCTCCCGTCCCTTTTGGCCCATCTGAATCCGTTGGACTTGCTCGAGCCGAATCATTTTTTCTATCTGTGTCGCTAGATCGTCTACATCTTTCAGCTTACACAAAAAACCATTGATACCATTATCGACAACGTCCCGGCAACCCGGAACATCCGTCGCCACAATGGGTTTGGCCATGCTTGCCGCCTCAAGCAAAACCCGTGAAAGCCCCTCCCTATACGAAGGCAAAACAACGCAATCAGCTTGTGCAATAACAGAGGGTACATCATCACGGGTACCCAAATGTTTTACAATACCTTCTTGCTCCCATCTGGACATTTCCTCTTGTGTAATCGCCGTTGGATTGCCAGGATAAAACGCCCCCAAGACAATAAACCGCACTTTCGGGAATTTTGCTTTTAATATCCTGGCCGCTTCGACGTACTCTACCAAACCCTTATCTTTTACCAGCCTTGCTATAAACAAGAATGCGAGAGGCGAACTAACCCGCACACCAGATTTCGGTGAAAACTTGACCGTATCAATACCTGAACCCGGTAATAAACCTGTTTTATCCTCAGCAACCAATTTTGAGTCAATAAAAAGCGCTCTATCCTCTTTATTTTGAAAAAAAACTTTTGCAGAAGTCCTCAAAGCTATCTTGTAGAGTAGCCTTGCACCCTTGGAAGACACTTTGTTATTAAGAAAAACTGTGCCAAGACCCGAAATATTGCTGATAACAGGCACACCCGCCAGATTGGCTGCAATCGTCCCGTAAATATTGGGTTTAATGGTATAGTGCAATAATAAATCCGGCTTAACCTTTTTATATAGCTGATAAAACGCCCATATCAGCTTCACATCTTCAAAAGGGTTTGTCCCCTTATTATTAATATTGATATTGTGGTACTCAAAGCCTAATGCTTCCAGCTTCCGTGAATAATCATCAAGCGGAGCAATAGTTACAATACGATATCCATCTCGTTGTAATGCTGTCACTAATCCCATCCTGAAATTATAAATATTCCACGATGTATTAATGACAATAGCGATGGTTTTACCCGGCTTGCTCATTGAAAAAGCAAATTCTGGTAAGGAAGCCAATATAGAGCATGCGTGGCATAATGTGGATAAACGAAGAGTGCTGCAGCGTAACCCAATAATATGTTGGGTATTGTTGATCTGAGATAGCCAGAAATTGACAGCGCCGATAAAGCCGTAACCAGATCCATAAACCAATATGTAAACATTTCAGTTCAATCCCTTTTGACTTTCCAGCCAAGCCTGAAACATCAGTACAGTCCATAACGAATGCTGCCAGTTTCTTACGCCCGCCAAGTGTTCGGTCCATTTTTCATGTATAGGCTCGTGACGCAAAAAGCCCTCTTGCTTCAACCGAATCGGATCAAGCAGATTTTCCGCCCAATCACGCAATGGCCCACGTAACCAGTCACCCAGAGGGATACCGAAGCCCTGCTTGGGGCGCTCGATCAATATTTTGGGTACATATCTGTATAGTATCTGACGCAATGCCCATTTTCCTTCGCCGTTTTTGATTTTCATTTCCAGCGGTAATCTCCAGGCTTGTTCAACTACTCGATGATCCAGCATTGGCACACGCGTCTCCAGGCTCACACCCATTGCAGCTCTATCCACCTTACACAGAATATCATCGGGTAGATAGGTCATTGTATCCAAGTACATCATACGGTGTTCAGGAACATTTAAATCGGGCCACTTGGAGCGATTAGTAAGCAGTGTTTTGGGTTCTTTTCCATCAATAACAAGATCTTCTGGAGTTCTCCACTCCGAAACCAGGCTGTAATAGAAGTCATCGATACTATTTACGTTTTCCAGACGTTGACCTAGTTTCTCAAGTTTATCGCTCAGCAATCCAATTCGAAGTTTATCTGGAAGAAAACGATTTAGTCCCCGTTGATCTGAACCAACCTTGCCGGACAGACCGATAAGGACTTGGATAATCTTCTGACGAGCATTGTAAGGAAGCCAGGATATTTTATTCCAGACGCTCGGTCCCCAGGAATAACGATTATATCCACCAAACAATTCATCACCTGCATCGCCTGACAGCGCTACAGTGACTTCTTCTCGCGCCATCTGGGCGACAAGAAAAGTGGGAATCTGCGAAGAATCCGCAAAGGGTTCGTCATACAACTGGGGAAGCAGCGGAATCACATCCATCGCGTGCTGGGCACTGAGGTAAAGTTCGGTGTGCTCGGTATGCAGGTGTTCAGCAACTGCTTTGGCATATTCAGCCTCGTTATACCCCTCTTCATCAAAGCCGATGGTAAATGTTTTAACAGGTTTGGACGCCTGCGATTGCATTAATGCCACGATCAGTGAGGAGTCCACTCCACCGGAAAGGAAAGCACCCAGGGGAACATCCGCGATTGACTGCAATCGGATAGATTCCTTTAACGCCGACTCAAGCGAAGCAAGGCCATTCTGTTCATTATGCACAACGGATGATTGACCTTCCATGACTTTTGCTTGTAGCGACCAGTATCGACGAATCCCCCAAGCAGGATAACGGCAGGGGACATAGGGTGTATCAACTGGCGACTGGGTTATAGCTGAAAGCGAAATATTAAGAAGACACCCTGGCTCTAACTTGAAAATGCCTTGATAGATCGTATGGGGTGCAGGGACATAGTAATGGCGAAAATAAAGCGACAAGGCATTTCTTGATACAGCATTAGAAAACCCCGGATATTTCCGCAATGCTTTCAACTCGGAACCGAAAACAAAACCATTATTACACCAACCATAATATAACGGTTTTTCACCCATCCTGTCCCGCGCCAAATACAGTCGTTTCTCCACCCGATCCCAAACGGCAAAAGCAAACATACCGACTGAACGCTTCAGAGACTCATCGACGCCCCAAGCCTCAAAACAAGCAAGCAAAGTCTCCGTATCAGAATGTCCTTGCCACTCATTATTCGCCCTCTCTCCTTGTGGGAGAGGGTTGGGGTGAGGGGACGAAATCAACTGTCCCCTTAAATCCAAATGATTATAAATCTGACCATTAAAGGCAATCACATAACGCCCTGAAACAGAGCTCATTGGTTGATGCCCAGCCGGAGACAGATCCAGAACAGACAGCCGTCTGTGTCCAAGGGCTATTCCACTGTCTGTATCCACCCATACACCCGCATCACCAGGCCCACGATGCACAATAGCATCCGCCATGTATCGCGCGATTTGTTCAGGCGCGTCGGGCAGACGACTGTTTAGCGTAAAAAAACCAGCGAACCCACACATTTAGGGAAACTTAGGAATAGCTTTCATGATTATTTTCAACAAGACAGGCTGGTGGCGATCTCTTTGCTCATCATCCAAACTGCTGAGCAAAGAGATCGCCACCAGCCTGCGGGGCCGAATACTCTCCCCTATGAGATATTCCCCTACTCCGTCAAAGAGTACCTCCTGATATCGTTAAATCAACAGCACTATAGGGTGAGGAAAGGCTTAAAGCGCTTAGCGATTTCATTTTTCTTCAGAAAATATTTCATCTAAAGTATCAGCTTTTAAGAGACGTTCCACCCAAAGGTCTAACTGATCTTTATCGGCTGAATTGACTTGTTGTTCCACTCGGTCAGGTAAATGACCAAATTTTAGATTGAGCAATTTTAATAGTGTTTTGGCTTCACCTTTAGCCTCACCTTTAGCCTCACCTTTAGCTTCACCACGGAGCTCACCTTCCCGGATCCATTGCGGTATGCGTTGTGCTAACATCGTTTTAATCTCCACTAAATCATTAATTTCATTCATCGATTGAGCATAATCTTCAGGCGGTTGTAATACACGATTAATCCAGATACTGAAACTGTGCCTCAATCGAATTTGTTCGGACTTTGACAGCCACTCTATCAGATTAGATATAACATCGATAATATCGTTGCGAGAGGTCGCGTTTTCTAACCGGAAGATAGCCGCCACTAAATTTTTCAAAGGCGTGAGCTTATTAAGTTCATATGTGCCTTCATCGAGTATAAGATATTTGAGTGATGGCAGGTACTTCTCCAATCCACCCGGCACACTGCAAACAAGATCTTTCATTTCGGTTGCTGCATTCCAACGTTTTTCACCGTTGTAAAGGACAATGGGAAAGATTGGAGGCAAACGGCTGTCCGGGAGCAGTTGGCCGGTTTTGATCAGATCCTGATAAAGCAAGCCCATGTAAGTCATGATTCTGACCGCCATGTACTTATCGACGCTCGATTGGAATTCAATCAGCAGATAAACATATATCCAGCTTTGCCGATATTTTAGCCGCCAGATCACATCGTCTTCCCGAGCACGCAAATCGTCAGAAATATAACTGCCGGAGACTTTTTCGAGCGTACTGAAATCAAGTTCATTCACCCAATCTTCCTTTACAAAACCTTGCAATAAATCAATGACGATTTCTGGTTCTGAAAAGAGCAGCTTATAAGAATGATCGTGCTCTTTGTTCATACACAAAGACTAACATATTCGCAAATGATGCATAAATAACTGCCCGATTGCTTAACCTCATATTTTCAAAAATCTGGCCTGATGTTACCACTTTTTCGTTTCGATCATTTTCAACCAGACAATCTTCTAAGATACTTCCCTTTTTGCCATGAAAATCAATAGATATAACGAATATTTTTCATGGTATAGTTCCACAATGATTGCAAGAAAACAATGGTATCAAAGAATACAAACCGCACTTTTACGCAACCGTATCGTCACCCTAACAGGACCCCGGCAGTGCGGCAAAACCACGCTGGCCCGTGAATTTGTAGCAGAAGACTCAGTCAATTATTTTGATCTAGCCCGGACTTCTCACAAACTTCCTATTGCGGAACCACAATACCGCGCGTTGCCTGCGTTGCGCTTGATTTTGGTGCTCAACGTACTGTGAGTACGCTTCCGCACCTTCGTGCGCCTTGTTACCACACAACCTTGTGGCCCCTCGCTACGGAAGTTGTGAGAAATCCGGGCTAGAAGACCCGCTAAGCCTGGCACGTCAATATACGGAAACGCCAGGTGAAATCCCCCTAACTCTATATTCCTGATTCTGGCTTGCTTCATCAATTACTAGTACCACCCACCCTAAATAAACGGTATTTTGCGGTGAGGATCAATGGACGAGAGCAAGGCGCAAGCACGCTGGCATAGTTGGGTTCTGTCAAGTGATTGCAACGCTGCCATCGGCCATTTAGACCAGCGCAAAATGATGGTTATTTAGGGTGGATGGTACTAAGGATAGGCAATGCGCGTGATTTAATGACCCACCCCAAACTTGGCGTATCCTGGGAGGGCTACGTTATCGAAGAGGTACTATCGATAGTTCGCCCTGATAGCGCCTATTTCTGGGCAACGCATCAAGGCGCGGAAATCGATCTGATTCTGCTCAAAGACGGACGCACACTCGGGATTGAGTGTAAACGCACCGATGCACCTCGCATGACGCCTTCCATTCGAAGTGCCCTCACCGATTTGGAACTGGATAGCATCATTGTGATTTACCCCGGGGATAAACGCTTCACGTTGAGTGATCGTGTGGAAGTCTTGCCGCTTAAAGAATTAGCCCACATCAAAAGGATTTATTAAAATTGATATTGTGATACTCAAAGCCCAATGACTCCAGCTTCTGTGAGTAATCATCAAGCGGAGCAATTGTCACAATACGATATCCATCTTTTTGTAATGCTGTCACCAACCCCATTCTGAAATTATAAATATTCCACGATGTATTGATCACAATGGCGATGGTTTTGCCCTGCTTGCTCATTGAAAAAGCAGATTCTGGTAAGGAAGCCAATATAGAGCATGGGTGGCGTAATTTAACCAAACAAAGAGTACAGCGGCGTAACCCAATAATATTACGAGAGTCATAGTCTGAGGAGAAACTTGATTACGCGCTAAATAAGGTAACCGGGAATATACAGCCACCTGTATTGGCGTAAAATACAACGCAATACGATCGACAGCCGTTGACGCGAGATCAACCAGTCCAACATTAACAATTGAACACACCGCCATCCAGAACCAAATCCAGGGGTTGGGGAAACGCTGTTTCCACTGTTTCCAATAGATCAACAAACACAAACTCGGGACCAGATTCATAAAAACTCGTACTCTTGCACCTTCAGATTGCATCTGTTCATCGACATAGCTTGTCCACAACCTTTCCTGTTCTTCCGCAAGCAATGCATCCCAAATCCCATAGCTGGCTAACACAACGGCCACCAACCTTAAAAACCATCCTTTACCATAAAGAAAAATGCCTAGAGGCACCATCAATACGGATGTCCTATGAAACAACGTTGCACAAATAATGAAAAACAAGTAGCGCTGGAACTTTCCACTTTCGAGACTCGCTAGCGCCCAAAAAATAAACCCCAGCGCGACACCCTGTCGGCTATAGCCCATGGCTACTACGACTAGCAAATAAGGCACAGCTACGGCAAACCCCAACCAAGGGTTTGGTTGTTGGCGACAGAGCGTACATAGACCCGTGATAAAGATGGCCCCACATACCGTATTGACGCCAAAAATCTCCAAACTCGAAATTGCCATGATCCAGTTAAGCGCCGCATACCCTGGATCTGTCCCAACAATTGCTTCATTCAGAGGAATTCCAATTACGTCTAGGTAATGATTAATATAGCTGCCCCAATCTCCTCCAACTTGGTATCTAAAACCGATTAGCCATATGTAAATAAACCCTATGCAATACCAGGAGAAGGGTTCGCTTTGCTTACGAATACCGTTTCCAAACGTAAGCGCAGCTATAGCCGGTACTAGATACATTAACCAAAAAACCAGCATATCAATTTCCCTCGGATTGAGTTTTAAGCCAAGTCTGAAACATCAATACAGCCCACAAGCAGTGTTCCCAATATCGCTTTCCCGTGTGGTGTTCTGTCCATTTTTTCCACATAAGTTCTGGGTACAAATAACCCTCTCGAGATAAATGGATAGGATCAAGCATGCACTTAGCCCAGTCATGCAGTGCACCCCTCAACCAGTAACCCAAAGGAATTCCAAAACCCGGTTTGGGCCGTTCGATTATCTCCCCTAGGAGGCTGTCCGAGAATAGGAGCCGTCGCGAGGGAAAGCGGTTTTGAGACCATTTTTTCGATTAAATGAGGCGAATAGTTGTGCTATTTAACGACAAATCCGCTTTTCCGCAGTAGGCTCACTATTCTCGGACAGTCTCCTAGGTACATATTTATAGAGTGTCTGACACAAAGCCCATTTACCCTTGCTATTTCTGATTTCCATATCCATATCCATATCCATACGCCAGGACGGCTCCATCACCCGATGATCGAGCATTGGCAAGTGGGTTTTGAATATCGGAGTGGCCCTTCCCTTCAATTGGCTGCAGACTAACTACTTTCAACTGATTCCTTGAGTGCAAATGATTATAAAATTTACCATTACAGGCGATGAAATAACGTCCGGAAGTTGGAAGCATCGACTGATGCCAATTTGAAGATAAATCAAGTATAGACAGGCGTCTATGTACACCGGCGATGCCACACATTTACCCTTTCTTCATCCAAGTTTGTACATCGCTCAAACTGTTGAGGGAAACCAAGTCTAATTCCGTCGCAATCGGCAACGCTTCTACTTTCAATCCTTGTTGAACCAGATGGCGCACGATATACAAGAAGCCATGTTCCCCGGTATGTTTGCCAAATTTACCAGGCAAATCAGCCTTTAGTGCTGCCATTACTGGTACGTAACGAAATATAAACAAACCAATATCACGCTCCCCTCTCTCCAGTGGTTTACCTGTTCCTCGGGTTTCCTGCAGGTTTACAACTTCACCATCAACATTTCTACACACCACCGTGTAAGCCTTATCGACAACACGTGTGGCAAAGGTTAGGTCGTTGTTATTCTGTAAGTGTCGGGACACGAGCGTTCTAATAGTGGCGTGCTGAATAAACGGGATATCACCCCACACCAAAATCACATGATCTTTGGGATCAGCCTGAGAATGTTCTAGGCAAAGCACAGCATCCCCCATTCCCTTGGGGACTGATTGGACTATCAATTCCGCAACCAGTTCTTGTGAATCGAGTTCGGCTTGGACAGGAGCTTTTCCTTCTGGATTTACAATTACGGCAGGATAGGGGTCGATCTCTGTAAGTAGACGCAAGATATGCACAAGAATAGGCTGCCCCTGAATTGTAAATAGGGCTTTTGGATAAGGCAGACCCACACGGGAACCTCGACCAGCTGCAGCGACTATTACGCGAATGCTACCTGATTTAATAATCCTTACCTAAGCTGCCAGCCAGTCCACGCCATATCGCACGATAGAGTATCTGGCCTTCTCCGCCTCCAATATAACGTATGGCAGTGCCCAAACCATTTCGACGCGTTGTGCGCCATATGGCGGCGGCAATTGCAAAAACATTGCGCAAAAGCACCTGATCGAAATACTTACCATGAAGAATAATGGTATTTTTTACATAGTAGTACACCTTCTGAGGTGTGTAAGGTCTGCTTGTAACGTCGGGATGATAATGAATTGCATCCAAAACTGATTGGACATGCCCAAATTCTCGCAGTCGAAAGAAATAATCCACCTCATCGCCAAAGATAAAATAGTCAGTGTTAACGTTCCCAATCGACTGCACCGCACGAATATTAATCAGGGCACCATTAAAGAGATGAGCGAAGTCGTAAACACCACCGTCTACTCGGGTATTTAATTCAGCCAGTGTAGTGATCTTTCGCTTGTACGAAAGAAGCACCGGAAAATGATTTTTGCTCAATATCGGGAATGGGAAGACGAATTTGTGTGGATCGTCTTCACGAACCACTACGGAAGATACGCAAGCAATATCAGGGGCAAAGTTTAATACCAGTCTTTCTAAAGCATATTTGTCAGGAAAGCCATCATCATCCATTAGCCATAGGGCATCGAAATCTTTATCAAGAGCGTATTGGATTCCTCGAGCCCACCCACCAGCAGATCCTACATTATCCTGAGTGATGAATAACACCTCACGCTGCTGTAACATCTCGACTGTTCCATCAGAGGAAGCATTATTAATGACTAAAACCTCATCTGGTTTGCATACTTGTGCCTGTATGTTATCCAAGCAACGAGCCAGTAGTTCATGGCGATTATGGGTTACGACTACAGCGATCGTATTCAAAACTACTCCAAACTGAGGATAGATATTGGTCAAAAAAGTAAAAATAATATGACTAATTTATTTTTCTGTACACTGCAACAATTGATGTTCCAGATTTTGTAATATTAAGTAATTTATTAAGAAGATTCTTGATTGCTTTCGCAAAAATATTTTCACTTACCAGTTTTTGTGCTTTGGCAGAGATAGCTTCAGGGTTTAAATGGACATTTTTTTCGTTTTTTGAATTCCTCATATACTCTACAATTCTGAATATACTTATGTTTTCTGTATACAGATGTATCTTTTTGAATCCAGATTTGGTCAATAGCTTGTGAAGGGTTTTCGGAGAATAATATGAGATGTGCTCAGGATAGCAGATCATACCCCATCCATTGCCAAGTAATTTTCTCTCCAAACTATCAAAATTAGGAGTTGTAATATACAAAATCCCGTTACTACTAAGCAAATTGTAAATATTATTAATAACTTCTTTTGGATTATTAATGTGTTCAATAATCTCAGTAAATATGATCAAATCGAACGAGGTTTTGCCATCTGGCTTTGATGGTAAAACACCACCAGGAAGCATTGTAAATCCTTTTTTTTCACCAATCTCTTCGAGACGAGAGTCATATTCCGTTCCATAGGTATTGTAGCCTAGCTTCTTAAATTGGCAAAGAATAATACCGTTACCACAGGCAATATCGAGTACATTTTTTATGTGAATTTGATTCATCAAGAAGGCAACCAATTTTTTTATTTTTTCGATCGTGACCTCAGTTGGAACTGAGTTGGAATATTCATACAAACCATAAGTATTATCAAGCTCATCTTTTGTCGGTTTGAGATTAGAATACACAAATGAACACTGGCTACATCTAACCAAATAATCTTTCTCGTAACCATTAATCGAGGCTGTTTTTTTACTTTCGCATATTGGACATTCTATATTAATAATTTTCATTATTATCTTTTCGTAAACTTTAACGTATAATAGTAAGCTCTATTTTTCGTATATCGATTGCTTCTAATCCTGCTGATTTGGCAGATGCAATGCCAATATTTGAGTCTTCAAAAACTATAGCTTCATTTGGTTTAGTCTGGGTCAAATTCAAAACCTTTAAATATCCTTCAGGAATTGGCTTAGCATTAGTAACATCTTCCGCACAAATCAAAGGATCAAACCAGCCGGTATAACCCAACTTTTCTAGTGCTAAGCTGACACTACCCCGTGAACCGGAGGTAACCATCGCCAATTGGAAGCGCCGCCGTGCCCAACGCAAAAAGGCATCAACACCCGGCATCGGCTCCAAATCACTTTTAATCAGCTGACGAACTTTGACTTGCTTCTCGGACACCAGTGTGTCGATCACTGCCGCATCAAGACTTATACCCGGTTGATCGAGGCAGTACAGCATAGCATCACGGGTCTTCAAACCAGCAATATCTGGGTAATGAACCGAAACCCCAAAAGGTGCCAATGTATGCTTAAAGGTTTTGGCATGCAATGGGCTGGTATCAGCTACCGTGCCGTCAAAATCAAAAATCAAAAGACGCTTGCTGCGCAGCACCTCTGCCAGGTTGATCAAAGACTCCATGTGTTTCAGGCAGGCGTTGAAGCGACGTCGTAAAGGTCCAAAATCGTCTGTACCACTTTAACTCCATCGTGCTTGCCTGGTGACGCTGAGGACTCGAACGCATCGACGACCCGAGGAACAGTAATTTCGACGAAACCGTCCTCGTCATATTCCACATATGTTTCATCCGCCTTCAGCCGACTTTGATTAATCAGCAAAACATCAAACATTTCCCCCATGCTGTAGCTGCGTTCATCTGAAAGATTTAGATAGCGGTTTGCACCCAGGATGTAGTCGGACGCCTTGTATCTTGGCGTCTCGTAATCCGCGCCGATGTTTGTAATAAACACCTTATACGCTGCGCGGTTATCGGCAATGGTTTGTGCTAGACCAGCAGACATGTAGGTGGGATAGAGCGAAGAATGTTGAGTACCCGCTGAGTAGATAATCACGTCAGCTTGCTTCAGCGCTAATTTCGCACTTGGTGATACGCCCACATAGCAGTGATGCTGCTTCAGGTAATAACGCTTCTCATCAGTATTTAATGTTTCAAAACGGGGCTTATCTAGCAATTTGTCCAGCAAATAAATGCGTTCCATCCGCACGTTAGAGCGCAGCTCCACAATCTCGGCCTCACTATAAAGCATCTGACCATTCTCGCGCAAAGCCACAAGTTTCTTGTCTTCAATGCTTGTAGGCAACACGGTGCCTTTGAGCTTGAAAAGCTTGTCGATGAACAACGTGGCCTGTTCTATATTGCGGTTAAACAACATGAAGGCTCCTGCATAGATGCAGTTCATAATGGAGCAGTCCGCAAAGCTGAATTGCTCGCTAATCACTTTCTCGATGACACTCAGCCCCGCCAGAAATTCAGCTACAAAAGATCGCAGCGCCGAACGAACCTTTGCACTGGTAAAACATACACCAACGAGTTCGTGCGAGCCATCTACAAAAGTACGTAGCTGCTCGAGCACATTGTTACGCTTACAGTCCGCCGGAAATCGATAGCGAAACAGATGCAAATTGGCCTGGTAGTCAACATCGTCCTCGGACAACATTAACTCCTGAACTTTGCGGATATCGGATGGCCCCAACATCCCAAAAAATCGGCGGATTTCACCTGTAGACTTCCCGTCGTCGTAAGCATTGACCACCGAAGTAACATGCAAACCCTGCCGCTCTAGCAGCGCCGGGATGATCGCGGCTGCGCCGCGGCCTCCGTTAATAATGACCACATTAAGCACGTAGACCTTCCTCGCGGTCAGCATCACTCATCAATTCATGATATACATCTGAATAGCCCGCAACCCCCACAGGAAGCGAAAACTCCATACTATTTTCTCGAATTGGAATATTCCGTTCCTGCTTAATGGTGATCACTTGTTCAGCGGCATGACGAAGGGTGTCTTCATCAAAATCATTGATAACTAACGATCCATTTTTTTCGATAGATATTATACTATCCAGATCTCCTACACCGGTATTTGCAATCACTGGGATATCCAGCGCAAACAATTCGGCTAACTTTGTTGGCGAGCAACCTGTCTTTGATATGCTTGCTCGAATAAACACAACCGATATATCAGCTAGCGATAAAAACGCAGGTACATTATTACGATCTACCGTATGAAAGCGCAATAAGCTTCTATCAATCCCGAGTGAATCACTTGCTTTTTCAACGATGTCTTGTCCATTGTTGATAAGAAAAACAAACTTCGCATTTTTACGGATCCTTAGAATCTGCTTAAATAGCGCCAACATCTCCTCAGGAAGATATATATCATGCATACTTCCTAAGTAAAGCAGCACAAAGTCATCACCTAAACCAATTGCCTTCCTTGCTTTCTCAATATCACCTACAGAAATTGTATCTCGATCAAAGAGCTGGAAATCGGCGCAACAAGGTATAACCTTAAACCACGATCCAGCGTTCGCACCTCCATTAAAATACCAATTGGATAGCAATGCCCGACCTTCCTCCGTAAGACATACAATTTTTCGCGCTGACTTTATCAACTTAGGCTCCATCCACTTAAAAGCACGATAAACAAACTTATAGGGCTTTATCTCTAATCCTGTATCTGCGTAAAAGTCTCTAAAGTCATATATATATCCAATACCCTTAAGCTTCTTTATCGCAAATGCCACTAAAGCCATAGGAAAATCCCTGGCGTGAACAAAGCATACTTCCTTCTTCTTTATTACCCCTATGGCATAACGTAAGATATTTAATAAATCATAGACTGTTGATATTAGTGGCGGATCGTTGTGGTAGGTTAGCCTCGACCAGGCAATACCGGATTCATTTAGTATTTCATCCATTTCATTAAAGTCGGCAGTCCTAAATTTCTTCTCAAGACTTATTATATGGATGGCATACCCTATTTTCGAGAGGCCTACTAGGTATGGCACAACCTGTGAACGCCCAATATGGTCGCACATACCATTCTGAGATAAGTACAACACTACTTGCAGTGAATTTTTATCGCTAGTAATTCTGCTCATTTACTATTGTCAAATACCACTCTATCATTGATTATTATCGCCACGTTTCGTTGCAACAAATACATATTCAAAAATCCCCTTCCATAAAACACACTCATATCCTGAACCCATTATTTTAGCAAGAACTACCCAGTAATCAATATCCAATTCCTTAATATCCTCAATTACGATGACACCATTACTCGTAATCATATCTATTGCGAATGCAATGAAATTTAGGTTAGCCTCTGGAGTATGTAGCCCATCATCAATCATAACATTGAACCGCACATTCGATAGTACTGACCTTAATTCATCAAAAGTTTCCGGTCTAACCTGATCAACAAAATATGTTTTAATTCTATCTTCATTAAAAAGCACACGAGAATCTACGTCCGCTCCATATATTTCATACCTCTGATCAAAGTCTCTGAAGGCCCTCAATGACGCGCCTGGCCTACCTTTATGACACATATTTGACAAGACGTCAATGTTGTTCGTGCCTAGACCTATTTCGAGCAATTTTACGGGCACGTTTACTTTATCGAGAAGTATTTGAGCATACAAATAATGATAATTATGGATTGAGGACTTGTCAGAGCCATAACCCGACAAAAGACGCCCTAATCTATTAGCCGCCTCTTTTAATCTATTATCTGATACCAATGAAGCTATCTCACGGATTTCTAATCCATTCTCTATGCTAGCCAGCATTCCTATAGTGTGAAGCGCAATCTTATGTGAATTCAACTTATTTGATAATGATTGCTCTCTAATTTTTACATCAAACAGTAACGCTTTTAAAAAGTTATATATTTTCGAAGGTTCTTTTAAACCATTTACTATTTTTTCAAATGATAAAATACTCTTTATCTCATGCGTTATCGTCATAATATATCCTTTCTACTTATCTATTCACAATTATACTGCTTATTTCTTCGCACCATCTTGAATACGCTACTTCAGGGCTGAAAAGTTTTGAGCGAAGTATTGTGTCCAGACAAATACTCCTATGCAAGGCATTATTTTTAGTTATACAATGCAATACTTCGGCCCAAATGGTTAATGTATTCGGAAATTCCATATTAGGCACTGGTAATAAAACACCGGCTGGTGTGTATTCAATATCTGTACGATCCGGATTGCAAGTGCCATGTCCCAACAAGGCTGTTCGAACTCCCCCAGCCTGACAGTCAGATGCCAGCACTGGCAAACCTAGCGAAAGTGCTTCCAACACTACCATGGGCAAGCCCTCAGCATGAGAACTCAGTAGAAGAGCGCGTGCACCAAGCATGTAAGCCGCAGAATCTGACACCCTACCAGTAAATACGACTTGAGCTTCCACATCTTTTAATTTGCTACCGCTTCGAAGACCTAGTGAGGTAACCAATGCGCTTAACTCATTATGTAATGGGCCATCTCCCAGTAGCACCAATTGCACAGCACTCTGATGCACAGCAAATGTTGCCCAGGCATGCAATAGACCTTCTACATTTTTTTCTGGGCTGAATCTGCCGCACCAAACAAAGCGTTGGACTCCGTCAGTAGGCAACCTTGAAACTGCGCTGGGTGTAAGCACGAAGTTGTCAATATTACCGATGCGGCCGGGTGGAAGGCGGTACAGCGCCTTGAGCTCAAGAGCTAGTGATTTACTTACCGCGATCACCCGATCAAACCGGCGATAGATCGCTGCCACAAACGGCCGCAACCAAATCATTAAGCGATTTGACGCATTACCGACTACATTAATGTGACAGAGCGCAATCTTCCGATCTTTACCACCTGATAGAATGTTAATAAGGTCAGCCCGCCAGAGATTGCTGATGGTTACATCAATGCCGAGCTGCTTTTTCAGGTAACGCAAACGCCAGGCAGACAGTATATAGGTGAAAGGCCTAAGAGGCAGAGGTAATTGTGGTATGGGCCCAAGAGTATAAAAGGCCGCCGTGCTGTTAAAATGCTTTTGAATGCCCGGGCTATCAAACGAAGCTTGAATTACCTCGCGTTGCGAATCGTCGAGTAAGGTGGTCAGCGAGTGCACCATGCGTTCTGTACCACCTATACCGACCAGTGATGGAATGAGTAACAATATCCGTTGCATGTTTAATAGCCCATCAGTAATTTTGCCTATTGATCGACAGCTTTTTCAATTGAAAAATCTGCGGCACGAGCCCGCAAAACCTCATGATCGGATTCTACATCTAGTGCGTTATCGTAATCCATAAGGCGACCCACAATTATGTCAAAAGCAGTTGCTCGTATCGATGGTGTCTTGTGATAGTCCAACAGCATCCAGCGGATACCGGTAGAAGAAAGTACCTGAGTCTGGCCAAGAGCTTCTAGAACACCGTCATTTGTTATGTAGAGAATATTGGTCATGAAATTACTTTTTCAGGCTAGGTCCACCAACAAACCGGCGGGTTAATGTAGAACGCAATGGCCTATCAAAACGCTTTTCAGATATTGCGCACAAGACCATGAGCACAACAATCAGTGCAATGCCCCATGGTAAAGGATTAAATTTCAATTTCTCTAGAACACCACGTAAAAGCCAGATTAACGGATAGTGTACTGCATACAGCCCGTATGACATTCGCCCAAGAAAACTGAATGATGATCTAGTCGGCGCATTTAACCTACCAGCATTGAGAAGGACAAATACGGACATAGGTGCAAAAAACAACACAAACAGCAAGTCAAAAACAGCACGGGTTCGCCCATCAATTGGCAGGAAAAAGATCAGCGTAGCCGCCAAAACCAACAAAAATTGATTTACGGGTACTGAGCTGCGAAAACGATAAATCAACAACCCTGCGGAAAATGGGTAAATGGTCCGTGCCAGAGCAAAGGTTGCGTCCGCAAAAGCAGGTCCAAAATCCACACCGGCATGGCTCAGTACGCCATTGGTAAGGAACGCACCAGAGACCATCATTCCAATGATCAATACGGCTGTTGTCAACCAGCGCAACAACACCGCATAGGCAATGTTCACGATTAGCTCGTAAAACAATGACCACGCAGGTACATTCAGCGGGAACATATCGTCTGTAACTCTTCCCATGGCAAATGTAGGCAAAAGAAACACTGCAAAACCTAATGCAAGCCCAAACTCAGACCAACTCATCGCTGATGTTGAACCCGTAATGATCAAAATCACTCCCAGCGCTGCGCCGATGCAGGTACCGACCAGATAAAACGGCAAAAATCGAATGAGTCGCAGATTGAAGAAGTCAAGGACACTCACCCCCTCTCGTAGCCTTTGCTCATATGCATGCGCTATGATGGAGCCAGAGAGCACAAAAAATAGATCGACAGCGAGGTATCCACCGGGTGCAATCTGATATCCGATGAGAGGGTGCGCATGAAACGTTTCGCGTTTCATTGTTGTGCCCGATTGACTCACGCTTTGCGACTTATCCCTATATATTTACCATCGAATTCCGTAACTGCAAAGGTCAGTTGTCGGTTTTCGACAAAATTGGCGAATGCCATATTGTCCTGAATATCATCGGATATGAAAATGCCGCCGGGGACGAGCGCTGCCCACAATAGTGGGAATGCATAGTGTCGATCCCACCATGATTTGTCGGAATCATAATGGCATAGGTCAATTTCCCCACCAAACAGGTTAATCGCCTCTTCCAACCCACGCCGGTCTGGCTTATGTACGATCTGCCATGGACCGCGCAGGTGCTCAGGGACGACAAGTCCTACAAAGGCTTCATTATTCATTTTCGGATAGGGCATGTCGACGCTGACAAGTTTTACGTTCTCTCGCCCTTCAAGTGCTGCTAGAATGGAAAGACTTGACCAGCCATAGGCGACTCCAGTCTCGATGATACGCGTGGCACCAGTCAGGGCGACAGCAGCATGAAGAAGATTGACATCGCCCGGTCCGCCCATCGTTACTGCGGAACGTATGGCCAACGCCTCTCCTTCGTCGAGAAGCGCTTGATCAATTGTGGGCAATGTATCGATTTCAACCATCAGCCCGATAGCCGATAGTGCATCGGCAACGGGAACTGCCCGTTCTGCAGCCCAGCCTGAAGCTTCGCGCTGGGCATCGAATCCATCATAGTTTGAGCGGAATTTACGCAGGGCGAGTTCGCCTGCCTGGGCCCAGTGACTGGGACGCTGTGCAAACCATAGTGCTGTTTTCAATTTTTCAATCACGTGGACTTCTCCGTTTTGACAGCACCGTTTCAGGCATCGGATTTATAGGGAAAGAGCAGTTTCAGATATTTCTCGGCCACAATGTCAGGCGCAAAATCCTGGGCGCGGCGCTTCAGGGCATCACTATCATGATACACAGCAAGCGTATCATGCATTGCTTCGGCCAATGCATCAGCATCGCCAACCGGCGTCAAACGTCCAAAACGACCGTTTTTGAGGATTTCTGCCGGACCGGATGGGCAATCGGTTGATACCACCGGCAATCCGCAGGCCAGTGCTTCGATGATGACATTGCCAAAGCCCTCATAATCGGATGACAGCACAAACAGATTGGCAGAGCGATAAAATGGCACTGGATTTTCTGTGTGACCAGGCATAAACACCTTCCCGGAAAGCCCCTCGACTTCAATTGCAGTTCGTGTTTCGCTTTCCCCTTCTCCAGTACCAAGTATTATCAACCGAGCATCAGTTTGTTCCAGCAGTTTCCGAAAAGCCCGGATTAGCAGGGGATGATTCTTCTGATCCTTCAGCCGACCGACAGTAATAATGCGCGGTCCGATCCACCCATCCCAAGCAGCTTCGGCGACACTCATATCGACAGCTTCGCCCATTACAAGCGGCATCGGGTTGTGGACGACGTCAAATCTTTCACGCGCAATACCCGACAATGCGGAAACATCATCGGCAACCCCGTCGGAAACGGCAATGCGCACATCGGCCAGATAGTAGGTCGCAAGACTTGTTCGCATAAAAAGACGATGGAGTAAACCACGCCAAGCATATTGGCGTGACAGGGTGTTGTGATCACTTACCACAATACGCGAAGGGGATCTGACCAGACGGTGGGCCAATAGGGCGGCGCTCGTCAAAGGCCACAAGGCGACGAGCACTGCATCCGGCTTGTAATCACGAAGATAGGTTGAAATTGGAGCAACTGCCGCGCGTATACGTATGGCATTCAACCCAATCACAATCCAGTTTTTTGGTAGCGAATCGATTAACTCACCACGCTTTTGCATGAGGACGATATCAATTTCATACCCTTGATGCTCAAACTCGCGCGCGAGGGATATGCTCAGAGTTTCTACTCCGCCAATGCCCAGACTGGGTAGCAGAAAAGCGACTTTACCACTACTCATCTATGCTCTCGACATAAAGACCAAAAACACCGATGCGAAAATGCGTATTTAGCCAACCGACAAGCTCATCGAATATAGCAGGATGCATGGCTTCATCATAGGCACTGCCCTTTTTGTCATCGACTCGATGCAGATTGAGAACTGTCAGCACCCCGCTCGCTGCGATCTTATGAAGCCGAAGGCCAAGCATCGGGTCTGACCCCAATGCGGCAAATGTAAGACGTTCCAAAAATGGCCTGGCGAAGGAAATCACGTGATGAAACTTGTTTTTTTGCCACGTATGGCCAAGAAGTTACGGCCATCAATCGGGGAGATTGCAAAGCCATTTTCGGCCAGTATTCTCGATGCCTCATCGTTGCGGCCTGTCCAACTTTCGAATATAACAGCTCTGGTTCGACTGAGTGTATTCAATGCACCACGCAATGCGTTTGGCTCTGCGCCTTCCAAATCCATTTTAATTAAGGCCACTTCGCCAAGATCAGCTGTGATGTCGTCCAATGTCGTTGTTTCGACCTTAACTTTTTGTACTGTTTGTGATGCATTTGTGCCTGGTACAATACTGGCCTGACCGTAGACACCTGGTTCAACGTTTGCAATAACGGTTTCGCCCCCTCGGTCAGACAGAGCCATCTGAACTAGCTCAACCTGATATAGATTATTATGCGCAATATTCTTGCGTAATTGATCAGCTGTGTTTGGCATCATCTCTATGGCAATAACCCTACCTGTAGAACCAGTACAATGTGCCATCCAGACTGTCACCACACCAATGTTTGACCCCGCATCGATTAAAGTATCTCCACTTTTAACATGTGTTTGAATAACAGAAAAAATTGCGGCGAAATTTTTTGGCAATACATGACCAAAATCATCCGAGTTTCCGCGAATAGCAAATGTACCAAGACCCTCTACAACAACGTCCGCATTTTCCAGCAAGATTGGTTCCCGCCATTTATCAAGATCGCGTAACATGCTAAGCGGGGCACGGATTACGGATCGCCAGAGCACAGCCGTGTCTTTACTGGTGTTACCGCGAACAACCAATAATGCCTGGCACCAAGTATTAAGCCGCCGAATATAATTTCTGCTTCTAGCAAGAATACATATAATATGTTTTGGTACAGCCTGTTTGACAACTTGCCTGAGTGAGCGAGTTGTAGCTTCAGCCATGTTTCACCTCTGGTTCTGAGGAACCCTGTATTCGTCTTCTAAAAAAAGTAGGAATACTTATTATTGATGTATCCAAGGATATATAGTGCTTACCGCCCCACCACATTATTAGTCCCTTTATAAGCTCTGAAACCACCATGGCAATAGACGCTGCAGCGATTCCAAAAGTGTCGAAACAAGAGGCTGTAATGACAACACCAACGAAGGGACCGATCAGAAAAGCTTTGGATACAGTGTGTTCGTGTCCGCACATGTTTAAAATTATGGCAACCGGTCCAAACATTCCGTTTATCACATAGGCAATGGTCATCAGAGTTAGCGGCCACCAGGCTGGTGCGAACTCTTCACCAAAAGCGAATATTAAGAAAGATTCCCCGAAGAAAATGATAGCAAACAGGATGACCAATGTACCAACGAACATGGCCATGGCCGACCCAGTCGCAATCATTTGTAGCCGCTTGATATCTCTCGCGGCATGAAACTGCGCGACATAGGGCATCACCACAAGGTTGATCAGTGTTGATGGCATGCCGGCAAATCCTGCCATCGCCAATGCCACGCGAAAGATGCCGACCTGATCAATGGCTGCCATTGTCCCGAGCAACAGGACAGCATAGTGCCCATCCAGAACCCGCAGGATTTCGGTGCATGCCATGGGTGTTGCGCTTTTGCGCCATACACTGCTGTGCCTTTCGGCGCTTTTCGAGCGAACTGTCTGTGGGGTAACTCTCAATAGATGCAAGACGCATAAAATAAGCGTTAACACACCGGCAAGTGCCTGAATTGCCATTGCGGTTGGCGCATCAAGGCCAGCAAACATACTTGCCCCAATAAACAGAAAGGTTGCAAACAAGGCCGGGCGCACCAGGGCGTCATAAATTTGTGCGCTGACAACATGGTGAAAACCACGCAATCCAGAAATGCTATAATTTACCATCGAAATCAAAGTGATGGAGACGAGTCCCCACGCATACGCCTGTGAATATTCTTGCGATGTATCCCCCGGCCAAAGCTGGAAGCCGACATAGCCGAAGAACATCATAATTGCTGATGCAGCAGTGATCGTTATCGCAAACCAGATCATCGCACCCTTGACGCGGGCGAATCCGCCGGTTTCCATGAAGGCCGAGATTTCGCGTGTAACGAGCTGTGGCAAACCAAGCTGAGCAGGTACCGTCATCACAGCCACCAGAGCCATCACCGTTCCATAGATACCATAGCCAGCTGGTCCAAGATAACGTGCAAGCTGCACCCCAACTAATAAGGTAACAACCATGCCACCAATGCGTACAGCAGCGCTTCCAGCTACTGCATATGATAATTTTTGCGCTAGGCTACCCTCTTTCATAGAAAAAACTTAACAACCACCGTCGAAAAGACGACAGATTAGAAAACGAAAGGGTCAGGTCCCGAATTAAGAACTGACAACGTTTAAGTAGAATGGCTGGATACAAATTAAACGCCGTCCCTTTTCTTAAGCCATCCGACAACCAGGTTCTTTTTTAACTCGGGAAATCCTGGGACACAATACATAATTAGCAGCAAAAACCAAGTTGGGTAGGCATACGATTGTACCCACCATTCTAATTTGCACAAAGCATTCTTCATCGGGGTTCCCTGGGGATTTCCTCTGCCTGTAAGTCACGCCGTTTTGTGGATCATCGCCAGATTCTCAACATGGCTAGTTTTGATCTCATAAATAATCCGGTAGGAATATAGCACGAATTAGCGGACAGACTCTTAATTCAACTCTGGAACTTTGCGACCCTTATAAGGCAGTTCATCAATTCCAACCGTTTTACGTACCATTACGTCACTGACCCTTTTTGGGAACCAATAGGGTCAGTCTCGAAAGATGTGGTTAAATTTTTAGGGTTAAATCTTTCGATACGCTATTCGTCAATCAAATGTCACCGAGCCATTGCCGAAAATAAAATCCGAAGTCGAACTCAAGTTCAATACCAATAGATTCTAATGCCTACCATTTCAATGTGTTACTGAATCATAATCCGTACGCATGGTGTGCCGCCTGCATGGGATCCACTGAAAACGATTATAAATGTGGTGGCGGTATCATGCGATTAGATGACTGCGAGGCGAAGCAATCCTCTAGTCTAGCAGCCATCAGGTATGAATAGATCTTGAGACAGCCTGAGTTTGTTCTGGTTACCTAAGAAGATCATCAGGATTCCCGGCGCTCCCCTTGCCGTCCTGGTTTGGTTTAAGAAGCTGTCTCGTTAAAATTGATATTGGCTACAAACTCAGGCACCTTATCTTTCGATCCGGTACGAAATTTGTCTACATAATCAGACCATCGACCCTATTTTTCGCCCCACATCATAGAGAACATGCGTTCAAACATTGCCGTATCATTGATCAAAGATAACGGGCTAGGCTGCGTTGAATTTGCTGAAGCGTCGACAGGTGATTCTGCAATACATCGTAAACGATCTTAAGGTCGATTTCGAGGTAATCATGTACCAAGATGTTGCGAAAACCCGTCATTTTGACCCACTGATCGCCTAATTCGGCATCGATATCGCCGTTCTCTTTCAACAGATTGGGAATATCGGTGCTCCGATTAACAATTCCCAGTTCGTTGTCAGCAATGACATGATTTCCCATATCGTTTACCGCTTCTATTGCAAGTTGGAGAAATCGTTCGACGCTACCATATCGTTCCGGATCCGCCGAAAAATCGGTATAGCTGTACTTGCGGCTTTGTTCCAAGATGCTGAGATATTCTGAGAGTTTTTGCAAGCGTTTACGCAATACTTCGGGATTAACCATCAATCAATCTCTTTTTTAGTGCCGCTCGCTGAACACGTAGTATCGGAAGTAAATCTAAGTACTCGCGGATTACCCGGGAGTAGTATTCACCGCGATCAAATCCAAGTCGAGCGCATAGCATTTTGTTGGGTGACACAGCCTCGAAACGCAGAATAGGATCACTTTGACTCAGGTCGATAAGGTCTATGTTTTCAATGCCTTCTTTGGTCAGTTCAGCGAGAATCGACAGCTTGGGAAGTCCAATTTCCGCACTGGTCGATACCAATCCAAGATCAATATCACTGCCCGGAGTTGCGGTTCCTCTGGCGTACGAACCAAATAGGAATGCAGCATCAACTTCGGCAAATTGGCCGATGGTTTCTGCAATTGATTTTACGGTTTCAGCTGAGAGTATCACCGTCATTTAATAGGCCCATCCAACCACGGATAGCGTTGCCGTACGGGCATGCTTGCTGTGCGATTCGCCGAGCGGCTTACCATTTCTTTCCGCAAGCTTTCCTGTTTCTTGTTGATACGATTTTAAATTCATCTGAACGGGTACCGCTATTAAAACGCATAATTCCACTACAGTTGGACAACTCTATTAAATCATGAATAAACATCTTGAGTTTAAAATTTCCAATAGCCGTACCGACTGATTTTTTGATAACCATGTCCGCCAGTTTTAGCACCGTGACGATTTAAGCTGGGGTAGATAAGTGTCAAACTTTTGTCGACGCAGGTTTTACTCGGAAAACAAAGTTCGGGTCGGACCAAGCTATCTCTTTGAATTCCCAGTCTTTAATTATAAATAAAATGTGTAGTCACGCTTGAAAGCTCCTTTTTCGCCTCAAAATGGGCATTAGAAGCCATTAGTGGTTCTCCGAAGAAGCTGCCAGAGAATAGCCTGATCTACCGCAGACAAACCTGATTGGCCATATTACTCTCGTCGTTCGCTATTCTCAGGCATCCTCCTAGGAGGCTGTCCGAGAATAGGAGCCGTAGCGAGGGAAAGCTGGTTTGAGCGTGATTTTTTCATTATTTGAGGCGAATACTTGCTGTATTTAACGAAAATAATGGGAAAATCAGGCCAAATCCAGCTTTTCCGCAGTAGGCTCTCTATTCTCGGACAGCCTCCTAGAGCGATGTATGAAGTTCTTTTATCTGCATGTTCAACACGGGAAGGTCAACCTCAATGGTTCGCCACACTACGGACAAATCCACTTTGAAATAACCATGCGCAAGGGTATTCCTCATTTAATAGGCTATCATCCACGGTACCTCGGGGTGTTCATCGGCAAAATGAGCACAGTGTTTCTCGATATTGTGGGCTGCCTCCCCAATTACTTCAAAATTGCGGATCACTGCGTCTTGGGTACGGTGATCTTGAACAAAAGCTAACTCATCCATATTTTCGACATACTCGTTAATCCGACTGATAGCTTCGAGTATATGTGTAAGTTAATGGATCAAACGTGGTAAATCGGTAGGACCCATACTTGGCGGGCCTCCTTGAGCACCCGATCCCGGAAATTGTCGGAAAGCCCATTAGGGGTCAGCACATCGACCTCCACACCGAGAAGTATTTTCAGTTCATAACGCATGGCTCCAATGTCCATGAGGGTTGTATCGGGGGTTGTATCCACAAGGAGATCGAGATCACTGGCATCGGTATCATGCCCACTGAGTACAGACCCAAACACCCTAGCATTAGCTGCGTGATGCCGTGCGACAATTTGCCGAATGGCCGCCCTATGATATTCCAAAGCAACAGATGGTTTCATGGCAGTTCTTACGGAACCAATAGGGTCAGACTCGATTGAATAATAATTTACTCCGATTTACTTACTTTCCGTTGCTGTTAAACCGATACTGATATTGAAACTAATTATATTTCTATAATTTTGTTCGCGAAATTGTGCGCAATGTATCCGGGTTTTTATTTAATTTGCTAAATCCTATTTTTTATCTTGCTAATACCTGAATCCATGATGTTACTACGACACCAGGCAAGCTCTTGATCCTCTGTGAAACCAATATCTTACATCCCGCCATCTGCATTGAAGTCACTGATTTAGGTAAAACTTAAGTCTCTATTGAGTTTGCCGTAATAAAATACTTTTCGGCACAACCGATCATTTGACAAACATGTCCGCCAGTTTTAATACGGTGACAATTAAGGCGATCATGCCGATGGACCAACGCATGTTAGTGTTGATCGCTCGTTCTATTTTCAGCTCTATATTTTTTTCAAAAGCATCGAAACGACCATTAATTTCCGCTTTTAATAATTCGAACTTACCCTCTAATCCTTGGAATTTCGATTCCAAAGCCTGTACGCTTGATGTGCCCTCATCCAACCTTCGGTCTAAATGATTAATGTGGTTGTATTGCGATTTTAGCAACAAGGTGTTGATGTCTTCGTTGCTTAAACCCTCCCCTCTGGAAAATCTTTGCTCGATTTCCTGAACCTTGGGGGTGATCATTTCGATCAGCAGGTCATCTACGTTGGTTTCTTTCATATTTCCTAATAGAATTGGGTGGTTCAATTATATCACGTGCCGGTAAGAAGGCGTTTTGGGCAATCCAACGGAATATTCAGACTCGAAAGATCGGGCGAAAAAACCCTTCTTGTTTAGATCGTTATCGCGGCTGAACCAGGACCTTTTCCGGCAGCTTAGTCGTGTGGATAAGTTTCGAGAATAGGGTTCCAGATACGGCGCAGTCCAAGATTTTGGAAATCCTTGGTGTTTACGGTTGCAAGATCGGTAACGCCATGGTGTTGAAGGGTCAAGGCCAAGCGAACATCGAAGATCTTTCGTCTTGAAAATGCCGGTTCACCGGCTATTTCCCATACGGATTCCATGACCGGTGCATTTTCGACGAGCCGCCATTTTGGATTTTGGCGGTAGAGGCAGCAAATTTCCACCGCTTGCTCGGAGGGCAATGGTTGTTTTAAAACTGAGGGATTGCGGAGCAAAACGTAGAGTTCGACCAGGACCAATTCACATATAACCAGGTCGTCTCGGTGACTACAATCTAGCACAAATTGGTACGCTGCCTGATGCTCTGCACAATCTATATTTTGTGCATAGAGCAAGATATTGGTATCAATAGATATCAAGTTTTTTCGATGTCGTGAAGCGGCATGTTTGCCAATTCACGCCAATCATCAGGGGAAGCTAAAAAGCTACCAAGATGCCGGGGATTTGGTGGGGACCAGGCTTGAGAAGGCTGTATTGTGGGGGGTATACTCGCGCCATATATTCGATGCCTCGACGCATGACTTCCGCCAGCGACATTTCCCGCTCACGCGCAATGCGCTTTGCTTCTTTATAAAGCTCATCAGGTAGTTGAACTTGAGTTTTCACCATGATGGTAAATTACCATGCCATCAATATAATATCAACAATCGAGAGCAAACCAATAGAAACCAATAGGGTCAGTCTCGAAAGATGTGGTTAATTTTTGGGGCTAAATCTTTCGATACGCTATTCGTCAATCAAATGTCACCGAGCCATTGCCGAAAATAAAATCCGAAGTCGAATTTAAGTTCAATACCAATAGATTCTAATGCCTGCCATTTCAATGTGTTACTGAATCATAATCCGTACGTATGGTGTGCCGCCTGCATGGAATCCACTGAAAACGATTATAAATGTGGTGGCGGTATCATGCGATTAGCTCTAGCGTTAATTTCTAATCAGCTGAACCCGTATCCTCGTGCCCGGTACATCGTTCATCGCCTTATCGCGTGTCAGCAGTGTCGCACCCAGAGCCTCAGCAAGAACGACGTAAATAGCATCGTACATCGTCAGATTGTTCGCAAGCTGAAAGGCACGCGTAAGCAACCGCTCATGGGGATAACGTTTTAGCGGTAGGTCAAGAAGGTCGCCGATCGCCTGCCGAGCACGCTGATGTTCCAGTTCACCGCGCAACACAAAACGACGGAGAACCTGAGCAACTTCGACATCCAATAGGTGGGGCACAGTCAGTATTTCGGCATTCTGAATCAAAGGCTGAATCTCACCGCAATAGGGTTGCCGAGCCAACAGGACATCGATAATTACAGAAGCATCGAGAAACAGATCATCGAGTGGCGCGTTCTACCTGAAACGCTTTAAGGCTATCTTCCTTTGTCATAACCTTATCCCTGTTATGGATGCGATCCAGCACATCCTCCAACAATGGGGTTTTTGCGATCAGAGTCAATTCCTTTACAAGATATTCGGAGAGGCTTGTTCCCTGGTTTACCGTCCTTAATTTCAGCAACTTATGGATGTCATCCGGTAGATGACGAATTTGAACCATCTTGCTCATGTTTTTCACACCATTTCATGTTTAAAACATTTGCATTGTAGCATCGACTTTTAATAGTTGGACAGGTGGTTCAAATAAAACGCTTAAATAGGATCAGACACACATTAAATAATTTGTATCTGATCCTAGCAGTCTGTCAATGTTGTATTGACGGGTATAGTGATTTCAATTTTATCCGTGCATCGGCGGTGGTAAAGCGCCAGTTTACAAATACCGCTTTTTGATTTCTTTGTTTTTGCCATGCGTTTATTTCAGTTCGTAATGTGCTTTGATCAGCTATTCTTCGATCAAGACACTGACGACTTAACACCCCAATCTCTATTTCTGCCATATCAAGCCAACTGCCATGCTTTGGCGTGTAATGAATTTCCAGCCTTTCTGCAATTCGACGTGCTTCCTCGGGTGCAAACGCTTCATACAGTGATCCTAATTTATGCGTGTTTAAGTTATCCATTACTAAAATGATTTTTTTATCGGGGTAGTGTTCATCTACTAATTCCTTAATGAGATGTGCCCAGTCCACTTTAGTATGCCGGTTTGTGACCTTGACATGCCTCCAGCCCTCAAGCGGTGCGAATAGCATAAACAGATTACTGACGCCATTTCGTTCATATTCAAAATCATATATTTCAGATTCTCCAGAACGCATCGGTAACGGGGTACGCGTTTCTTTTGTATGCTGCTTGCTCGTTTCATCCATACACACCAAAACCTCATCTTGTGTAAAAGGACGTTGATAGACCTCTAATATATATTCCATTGCACACACGAAGTCTGCATTAGATTTAGGCGGAATGCACCAGCATTGTTTTAGCCACGGTTTGAGTTCGTTTTTTTTAGTGTCTGCCTAATCGTTTCATGGCTTATGCTCTCTGTTATAGTGCATTCAACTAATCGTTCAGAGAGTAGCCGTAATGTCCAATCTACCCGTCCCTCCGGAGCTTGCGAACAGGCTGTTGCTTCTCCTGCTCCATCCAGATTTTTTGATCGGTATCTTTTTTGAGGCTTTGGATTAACGGCACTCCCCAATCCTTCTTCTACAAATCGCTTTCGCACGCGTTCAATACTTCGTAGGCTTGTACCCAATGCCCTGGCTATTTCTTTATCCTTTTTTTTACCCTCAGAACTGGTTTCGTCGCTAAGTAACAAAATTCGAGCGTGGGTCTGTTTATGTGCTGCAGCTTTTCCTTTTGATACAATCTCTTTTAGCTCAAGCCTTTCTTCGTTCGTTAAATTAACGCGGTAGATTTTTGCGGACATGTTTAGCGTTTGGGTTTCAATTGCTTAGAATTAAAACCTAACATTCTACTTTAATTAATCGTCAATACAACATTGACAGACTACTAGGAGGCCGTCCGAGAATGGAGAGCCTACTGCGGAAAAGCGGATTTTGGCCCATTTTATGAAATACATCCTTGTATTTCACAATGAATGGGGTCAGACACAAATTAAACGCCGTCCCTTTGCTTAAGCCATCCGACAACCAGGTTCTTTTTTAACTCGGGAAATCCGGGGACACAATACATAATTAGCAGCAAAAACCAAGTTGGGTAGGCATACGAATGTACCCACCGTTCTTATTCGCACAAACCATTTTATCGGGGTTCCGTGGGGATTGCCTCTGCATGTAAGTCACGCCGTTTGGGTACAATATAGGGTGAATTCAAGTTCCATCTCCCCGATTTACTTACTTTCCGTTTCTGTAAAACCGATATTGATATTTAACCTAATTCTATTCCGATCCTTTTGTTCGCGAATTTGTGTGCAATGTATCCGGGTCTTTAGTTATTTCTGTCGTGCTCAATACAGGATATTGGGGACGTTTCCCTTTTTTTGGGATTTTTTTAAATGAGGAAAAAGCGGTTGGATCGATTTTCGCCACATGAGAATGTGTAAAGGTAGCGTCGGTTTTCCTTGTCTATGTCTATTCAGGAAATAAATCCAGATCGGGTATAAATTGGAAATCTTTTATATTGTAGGTGAGAAGCTTTGCGCGATTAACCAAGGCGGTTGCGGCAATTAAACTGTCGGGTATATCCAGGCCGTGGCTTTTTGCATATTGAGTTATCAGTTTTAATGCCAGGATCGAGATATTCGGGTTTACATGAATCACCTCAAACACATCTATAAATTGTTCAAGTTTTATAATTTCCTATTTATTACGCGCGCCAACAATCAATTCCATTGCTGTAACCGATGAAATACTCAGCGGTGGAGGCAAGGCTTGCACTATATTGATGGTCTCCTGTTGGCCTTTAAGAATTTCAATCAAGATATTACTATCAAGAATGATTACTTCCATGCCTTTTCACGGATAGAATCGATGGAAATATCATAGTCTTGCCAGAGGCCTGAAAAATTAGAAAGATTAATGGGCTGCTGCTTTTTAATTTGAGCTTCCATGTCTCTTTTCATCGCATCGCGGATATAAGCTGAGACAGAAAGGTTCAAACTGCTAGCTTTTTTCTTTTTAGACTCAAAGAATTGTTCTTCAAAATAAATTTGTGTTCGACGCATAGCATGCTCCAAAATATACATTGTGATTATAGATCACTCACCCCAATGGCACGACTTTAACAAAATAGTGCACTTAAAACATAGTGTGATCGTATGGCTGGAGACCGAGCGATATAAATCACTAAGAGGCTGTCCGAGAACAGACTGATCTACTGCGGGAAAACAAAAAGCGACAACTAGTCTGACTTATAGGGGGTTCATTCGGGGCACCCGACGATCGAGCGCTTTAAAGAGGCTGATCGAAGAGCGATTGGCCCGTGCGGTCGGTCGCAACGGGCCCAAAGGGTGTGGTTAGACGGTGCTCGCCGGTTTATTGCTGACCAATACGCTTACCGGGTTTTGGCGGCTCCTGCATGGGATCGGCGTTGGGATCGAAGCCGCTGGTGTCGGTTGCGGTGGTTTTGTGTTGCTTGGTTTTTGCTTTGGGTCCTTTACCGTTTTTGCTTTTGAAAACCCAACGAAAATGACGTTCGAGCTGACCGTTCATATTGGAGACATAATGGTTCACCGTGCCATCGTCTTCCACCGCGGGGATGATAACGTTCAAATCTAAGTCTTCCAAAACCATACGCTTGTATAATGCCATGCCGTCTTTCTGTTTTTCCTTCGACCAGGTGCGCTTGCCATTGTCCTGGGTCCAAATACCCTGCAATAGTTGAATGGGTGTCCAATACAGGGTGATTTCGCGTCCAGGGTGGTCACTTCGGACGTCAAACGACCATTGGTCGGGGCCATCGTTGATGTAATGGTAATCGCTGGTGAAATCCGCGGCGTGTTCGTCCCAATCCGAATGTGGAAAGACAAGGGCCAGATAGGGTGATGAAAACGGCGCCAGTTCCTTCAGGTCATGACGGTCGTAACCCGCAACACTGGCCCGCAACTGGCCTACCACATTACGTCGGTCGGCGAGCCGTTCGGCCTGTGATTCGACGCTCAAGGTCAGGTACCACTCCTGTTCCAGGTGGGCTTGGCTGCTTCGGCGCCGGGAATAAAAAAATCTAGCAGGCGGGCAAATAGCGACTTTTCGGTTAAAGGACTTTCCGGTAGGTTCCAACCCAAACCCGGTGGTCCGGGAGGCGCCCCGATCGATTGACCGTTGGGAATAAACAGTTTAACGGTTTTGCCAAAAGCACCGCCAAGCAATTCCACCCAGAATCCCTGGTAGGCGTTCAAGCTGCCTATCATCCCCGGGGTAATATCGTCAAAGGCATCGTAGCTGGCGCCGTTGTAGGTGTAGATGGTTTTGTTGACGGAACCGTTAAAATCGGCATCGTCGGGGGTATACAGGAGGCCGTCAACCAGCAAGCGGGCGCTGCCCCAGTCAAAGGTGACATTGACGGGATTGCCGACCAGGTTGAACTTGGTTTCGGCGGCCGAATCGGGTGATGTCAGGTCGACTTCATAACAGCCCTTGGGCGATGCGCAATTGGCGCTTTGGACAAAGGTGGTTAGGCTGCCCTCGGCTTCCCAATAGCCGGATGATAAGCTAAACAGCCAGTAGCCCGCATCCTGCGATAGCACCGAGGTAGGTCCTTGCAAGATATAGCGGTCGGTGGCTTCATCGCGCCGGTAAACTACCCAGGTGGTTTGGTAGTCGTTGAGGACAAAATTGTCGCCAAACACATCGGCCACGGTGTAGGCCGCGCCCAGATCGCAGGGCATACTCACCATTCTCCAACGGCTGGCGGCTACTGCACCGCTGAAAGCGCATGGGAAACGGTTGATGTAGGCGGCTCCGCAATTGCTACCAGCAGGACAGTTGACTCCAATAGCCCCCACCAGAGTGGTATCGCCCGACAGTGCCACGCTGATGCCGAAAGCATCGCTAAAGACCGCATCGGAGGCGGTGAGTTTGACGGTTTCGGTGGTGCTTACCCAACCACCGTCGGGTTTAACAAAGACATAGGCCGAGCCGCTGGAGGATCCAGCATCGTCATCGAAAACAGCCCCGACCAGCGCGGTATCGCCCGACAGCGCAACCCTAAAGCCGAAATTATCGGCGGCCACGGCATCGGAGGCAGTCAGCTTGGCGTTGAAATTCCAGGCATTGGCGGACTAGATTTCCTGCGTGGACACAAGGGCGTCGCCTAAGTTTATTGACTTTCCAGCGAGGCGTTAGTAGTCTGTCGCCATTTAAAGAAATATGTGCGCTGGTAGATGATGATCGAGAAATCCACAACAGTGTTTTATTTTCACACAATCCTGGCCTTGGTCGTGTGTCTAAGTGGTTGCCGGACAGGTGGGGTTGATGGCGTCAGGGCAGGGGCCGAAGCGGCAGGTAATAAGCCGGTGGAGTTCCAGGTCGGCGAGCGCCCAACTCCGCGCGTTCCTCCGGGGATTACGCCGGTGGTGGTGCCGGCGGTGGTCAATGAACGCCCGGCCGTTTACAGGCGGGGGCCGGTGGAGCCGGCGCATGAAGGAATACGCGCCCACGATATTCCCAAACCTCCGCGCCCTACGCCCAAAGGCAGGGGCCGTCCGCTCGGCAATGATATCGAAATCGGCCCCGCCGGCGGGGCTGAGGATCCTTCGTCGGCTATTAGTGCGCCGTCTCCCGAAGCGCTGGCATCGGCCCTATCGGCCAGTTTCGATTCGACCAATTTTGACGATAACGCGAATTTTACGAGGTTCTTATTCATTCCCCCTGATCCGCATGGTGCGGTGGGGCTTGAGGACGTCGTTAACGTGGTTAATACGACGGTGCGTTTCCACAATAAGGCGGCAACTTTTGCTACGACTTTTCATGACTCGCTGCAAAACTTTTTCGCCCCACTAACGCCGCTCACGTTTACCTTCGACCCGAAGGTGTTGTACGACCAGTTCGCCGATCGATTCGTTATCGTTACCCTGGAGCAGACCGATACTTTCTTTGGTGACCCCGATGATATCTCACGGATTCTGGTAGCGGTGTCCGATGACGGTGACCCTAACGGCATTTGGAACATGACTTCAATTCCGGTGGAGGTTACGCCATCGGCGACGGGTGTCCCGAGTTGGGCGGATTATCCAGGATTAGCTGTCGATGAGGAGGCTGTTTATATTACCGCGAACCTGTTCGGGTTTTTCAGTTTTGGAGCGCCCTTTGGTGGCGTCCGGTTGTGGGTGATTGATAAAGAGCTTGGTAGCGGTGGCTTCTACGACGGTGGTACGGCTGATGTGTCTTTGTTCGATCCCTATAATGTTTTCGACAACGCCACCACAACCCAGCCGGCGCATGTGTTTGGCACCACGCCGACGAGCCCTAATGTAGGAACCTGGCTGGTTTCCTATTCGGGGTTTACTAATGGCGTCGATGAGTCCGTGCAGATTGTACGGGTTGACGATCCGATTGGGCCTGGGATGACCACATTCACTCAGCAGTTTCTGAACATCGGCGATATTGAACCGCTGATTCCCTTAGTTCCTTCGCCATTGCCTTCGGCACCACAGAGTGGCAGTAGCTTTCCTATCGCCACCAGCGACCGGCGGGCACTTGACGCGGTGTGGCGCGATGATGGCTCGCTGTGGATGACAGCAACCATTAATCCTAATGCTGCAACTTCGCCCGACGATGTCGGCGAAGCCACTGCTCATTGGTGGCAGATGGACACGACTACCTTGGCGAGTCTGGCGCTCGTTCAGCAGGGAAGTATAGGGGGGCGATAGCGATATCGCCCCCGACACGCATACTTTTTTTCCGTCTATTGCAGTGAGCGGCGGCAACGATGTAGCAATCGGTTTTTCGGCCTCGGCAGCCACAATTTTTCCCAGTTCTTACTATACCACGCGGGTTGCGGTCGATCCGCCCGGGAGCACTTCTCCGGCTGTTGTGTTGCGGGCGGGTCTCGCTTTCTACGAGCGTACCTTTGATAGTATTGGCGGCTGTTCGCCTTCTAGCAGCCGCTGGGGCGACTACAGCGGCACAGCGCTCGACCCTGTGGACGGATGTTTCTGGGTGTACAACGAACACGCGCTCTTGCAAGGATTTGCAACCCTTGGGAACTGTGGAAGCGATCCTCCGGGGAATACGGAGGATGGCCGCTGGGGCACGGCCTGGGGCCGTTCGTGTGCCTGTTCGGCGAGCTTTGCCTTGACCGGTGGGGTTTGGAAACAGATTTCCTTGCCCTGCAACCCAGGGATGCTGAACACGGTAGCCGATGTTTTCGGTGATGATCTTTCTGGTGCCTATGGTGGTGACTGGGTGGTTTATCGGCGAGACGAAGCGGCGGCTTCTTATGTGGCACTGACGCTTAGCGATTCTCTCGATGTGGGCGAAAGTTATTGGATCATTACGACCGTGGACCAGACAGTCGATATCGAAGGGGCTAGCAATCGTGTGACCGATAGTCCGTTGACCGGTGTTGCGACCTCCCCGCCCTCAGGTTGTGGTAGTTCTGCTGAACAATGTAATAAGGTGGGGCATCCGCATAACTATGATGTCTGTTGGGCCGATGTTTTGGTCGTTGATGGGGCTATGATTAAAACTCTGGCTGAAGCTGATCCGGCGGGGACATGTGAAACTACAGGTAGCGGCTGTATCATGTCGCGCGTGGCCCATCTATGGACTGGGTCGAGCTATGAGACTTTCGACGGCGTTACCATGGGTATGGAGGGTAGCCTGGTCCTCTGGGATGGCTTGTGGGTATCGGCCTATAAACCTGGTATTCAGTTGCGAATTCCCGCTACGCCTGATGGATCTGGGGGATCCTGTGGTGCTGCATCTGCACCTGTTTCTGGGGCTGCCGCTTTAAGCACGGATGGGCCGGTAGCGGACGATCCAAGTGGATGGTTCATCCGGCTGATCGTCGAATCGGGGAGTCAGGTGGACCGTGCGAACGTATTTGGTCAGCTTTCTGACAGTGTCGATGAGTATGACAGCCACGATCTTATCGAGCTTGACCCTTTTGGCAACGATTACCTGAGTATTGTTTTTCCACACCGGGAGTGGGGTGCTCAATCCGGAAACTATGCCAGCAGTTTTCATCGTACAAAGTTGCAACCCTGGAAGGATGCTTGGACCTTTGAAGTGCTTTCGTCAGATTCCAGTGCCCAGGTGGTTCTGCGTTGGCAGGGACCGGATTCGCAGATTAGCCGATCCAAGCTGGTTGATAACGAAACCAACAAAAGAATCCGTCCTAATATCGACGGAAGTTACGCTTTCACCATGACCGGCCCGAGTCGTTCTTTTACCTGGGAAATCCAAGGCGCTGATCCTAGCGCTCACCAATCCAAGGGTCGCTGATTGCTGTAGTTTCCAGAAGCTAGGGACAGTCTATTCTAGTCAAATAACGTTGTTGCATTGAGCATCAATACGTTCCGATCGAAGCCAAATCCAGAAATATTTGAACTCCGGGTTTCGTGAGTATAATCGAGGCCTATCGTCAACCACCTTATCAGATCGTAACTAGCGCCAACGCTAATTTCCCATCGGTCATCTTCTCTGTTGTCGGAAATGAATTCCTCCCTTCCCAACGAAAAGCCCGTTGTTAAATTGATCCGGGGTCGAAACCGGTAGCTGTGGTTCGCAGCTATAGTACTGTTAACCGTTCCACCGGAATTGCCGCTATTCACTTCCTGATCGGATTCGTCGGTAGTTCGAGACATATTGATGGCTATCTCGCTTACGGTGTTGTACGCCCAGAGCATATCCAGCGATAGAGTAAGACCTCCGCCATCCTTGAAGGAATCATCGTCGTCGAAATTTTTCTGTAAGTATCCTATTTTGAATTCTCCGAAGTCTTTTTCACTGATATCCCATTTCAATCCTGTCAAAAACTTGTACTCTTCGCTGTCCAATCGACTACCGTCAATATTAGGTCTCAGGTAATCGAATCGGGCAAAAGATGTTTCCAGCAGCACCCGGGTCTTCGGCAAGATCCGGTATAAAAAGGTGCCTGTATACTCGTTCCGATTCCGGTCCCGCGCGCCTTGGTTATTGTTGGTAAAGCGTATTTGGTTTCTCGAATAGCTTCCGATTAACATACCCTGGCTTGTCGGTTGACCATAAGCAATGTTGGCGTCAGCGGTCCATGTCTTGGATCTATCGGGGGAATCTGCGGAGGAAGTCCGTCCTTCGTCACGAGGAATACTCGCTATCGAATAGCCGCCTTCAAACTCAACATCGAGCCGCGGGCTTAGATCCAACAAAACACCGGCCGCGAGGTTGTGATTCAGGTACCCTTCGTTTGGATGGGAAAAAAAATGGGCGAAAGCGCCTTGATAGGATAGATGCGTCTGATGCTTGCCGAATTGAAATAGCATTTCAAACCCGGGCAGAACCGACAAGACTATGTCGGACTCGGTGTTTTTCTCCGTTGCGCGGATGTTGTCGTCAAATGCGAGTCCAGTTGCCAACCGAAAATGAATTCCCGGACGCTGCTCGGCTGCACCTGAAGCGCGCGTAATCAATGCTGTTAAAAACACAACTAATGTTAAAAACCCAGTGAGTCTCATCTTAACAGCGATTCAGAACGAAATTGCCAAAACAGCCGCAAGTATACCCCCATAAAACTATTGGCCAGGATGTAAATGGATCTTCTAGTGGGCTGTGATATCCTCCATTAGAGATATCAATCACGTGACTACGAAATCACGGGGGCAGTGCGGCTGGGCCAGGTCGCGTATTCCTGCGGGAGGGAATCCCGCTCCGGCAAGGCAGGCCAGCCACCGGAAAGAAAGTCTTGGGCTGGCGGGAGTAATCCCAAAATTTAAGCACAAGGTCATCGAGCCAACAGGCCGTAAGCAAGTATGTTGAAGTGATTGAGCCGATCAATTCTACGCCCCGGAGTATTGGCTTAGAGGCCTTTGAGGCTTAAGTTAACACCTACGGTAGCCCAATGCAGCCTCTGCTCAAAAACCAACTGGTGGAAAACGTCATTGGAAGAATATTGACACTGAAAAAGAAAAGCGCAAAAGCTAAGAGAAATCCAAGTCAGTTTTGGTCGTCCCAATCGATGCCTCTGAGGCTCAAGCGGGACGAATTGGCAAAAATACCGGACGAGCTATCCATCATCCAGGGTATTCATAAGAACCGTGAGCTTAGAGTGCCCATACTCCAGGAAACGCGCCCGTTTGGGATGGAAGACCAAGACCTTTTAATCTCGACCTGGGGTTTGCAAAAGACTAATGCAATGTCCGTTTGGGGCGCATACGGTACGCAAGGACAAGGCACTAAAGTCGGGATTCTGGATACTGGTGTGGATGGATCGCACCCTAGATCTTGATGGCAAAGTCGTAAATTGGGCCGAATTTGACTCCATGGGGCAGCCGGTTAGCGGTTCCAGTCCTAATGATAGCGGTGAACACGGTACCCATGTATCCGGTACGGTTGCTGGGGGTAAGAGTTCCGGCCGGTTTATCGGTATTGCACCGGATGCTAACATAGCTGCTGCTTTAGTTCTCAAAGCAGGGCGCGGCAGTGATGCTCAGGTCTTGGCGGGTATGGATCGGGCTCTTGAGCAAGGCGTTGATGTAATCAGTATGTCGCTGGGGGGCTTGATAATGGATGCGGAGACGCCACCAACCTATACCCGGGCTATCGTAACGGCACTGCTTCGTGGAGTGCCGGTCGTTGCTGCTATAGGTAACGAAGGGCAACAAACCACGGGATCTCCCGGGAATGACTATTTTGCGTTGAGCATCGGAGCGACTGATCCACGCGATCGGGTAGCGGGATTCTCCGGTGGATGGACCCAAATCATCTATGAAAGCGACTATATTCAACCCAAGTCTTTACCATTGCCCTATTCCAAACCGGATATTACCGCGCCAGGTGTAGCAATACTCTCTTCAGTTCCAAATGGTAAATATAAGGCGTTCAACGGTACTTCAATGGCAACTCCTCACGTTGCCGGTGCGATTGCGTTACTATTGGCGGCCACGTCGATTAGGGAAAAAGTGGAAGGGGTCGATCGCGCCCTGTTAATTCAACGGCTGATGAAAAGTGCTGTTGAGGATCTGGGTGAAGCGGGTCAAGATCATCGTCACGGATTTGGGCGGCTTGACATCCTTCGGGCCATCGATTTTGCATATCAGGAAGGTTATGACAGAATTGTATCTTGAGGTTGCTTAATATGGCTTTATCTAAAAAGAGTGGGTCGCGCATTGACAAAAATTTGGTCGCTTGGCTCCAAGAGGAGTCGGATGAGTTCCGTGAATTAATCGTAGAGGTTAATTCACCCCCGCCTAAATTCAGTATAGAGCGCGGGCCAAACGGTGGTTTATGGCCGACTACCAAGCTCGGTGTAGATGAAGATCTGGAAGCTTCGCTTACAAACTCGTCAGTCACGAGTTCTATCCGATTTGACGTAACTATTCAGGCCCTGAATTCATTTTTTCGATGTGTCACCTCGACCAACGGAAGAAAGTCTTATCACCCATTGATAGCTCTGCGCTTTAAGATTGCCCACTGGTGTTCATAAAAGATGAGTAGTGTAGAAAATAGAAATCGATAATTACGACTAGACATTTGCTAAAAAAACACGGATCCTTCTTTTCTTTGTAGAAGTACAGATGGAAGGAGGAGACCCCGTGCAACAGTATATTTCTCAGAGTTTAGAAAGCTTTCAAAGCGTTTTTTCCAGATCGAGTACTTGGTTGTTGTTCTGCGCCATTGTGATTGGATTTATGGGGCAGGAGAAATGATCGGCGTGACGTCGTTGTGTCGTTTCTGGCTATTAGATGAACTTGGTTATTACCGCTTGCTCCGTTTTTTTAGATCCAAAGCGTATGTCTATGGGGCGTTGCTCGATGCTTGGCAAGATTTTGTGAATCGCCAAGGAAAATCCGTTGAAGTAGCTGGACGAGCGATACTTCTGGGTGACCATACCGCGGTGATCAAAGATGGACGCAAGATGCCCGGCGTGGTATCGATGCACGAGTCATCGGAGACGCAAACGAAACCCGGCTATTTTCGGGCCCAATGTTGGGGCAGCATTGGCATCTTGATCGGGTCGTTATCCGCTTGTTTTTGTTGTCCTTTGCAGCTTCAAATTCATCAGGGATGGGCTCATTTAGGGTTGAACGACGAGCGCGATAATCCATGTCGGATCAAGCTCACCGACCGCTTGGTGGCCATGGCGATTCATTTTGCGGTGACGAATCACTGTCTGTGTTATTTGGTGTTGGATGCCTTTTTTTCAACCGGGGGCGTATTTCGAGCTTGCCACTATTATTCAATCCAGCATCAGGCGCGGTGGGTTGAGGTGCTGGTCAAAGCCAAGAATAGCTATGTGGGTTATTTCCCCGCGCCACCGAAACCCGCCTCTCGACCCGGACCTCAGCCGCTCTATGGCGAGAAAGTGTGTTTAAGAGAATGCTTCGACCACCTTCATTTGTTTGAGACGGTGACCTGTCAAGTCTACGGTAAAACCGAATCCATCCGGGTTATGACGCTTACACTGTTATGGCGGCCCATCGCTGATCAGGTGTTATTTATTCTCGCCGTCACCTCAAAAGGCCCAATGGTTCTAATGAGTTCCGATTTAACGCTGTCAGCCATTGATGCCGTTGAACTGTATTGTGCTAGAACCCGCATTGAAATCATGTTCGCGATGTTAAAGCATGTGATCGGCGCCTTTAAATTTCGTTTTTGGACTAAAAAATTGCCAAAACATTCTAGACGCCCCTTTTCCAATCGTCTTCTCAAAGCCCCACAGCCCCAGGATATTCATACCGTTCAAGCGTGCTGGCGAGCCTATGAAATCTTCGTGCTCTGTGCCTCCATTGCCTTGGGGTTAATGCAATTGATTGCGCTCCAGTATCAAGATACGATTTGGTCTGAGCACTCGCTTTATCTTCGCACTCAATCGCGTGATTTGCCATCGGAGAAAACCGTCAAGCAAATTTTAGTGCCATTGTTCCTCAAACAATTCTTTCGACTTGAGGAAAATGGCATGATTCAACAGATCCGTGCCCGCTTGATGGCTGTTTCCGATGAAATAGATGACGATTAAACTGAATGAGGCGTTCTATGCTCTAATTCTCTGCGATCTTTTCAAAATTTTTCATCAAACATACTACGATGGAGAGGGTAGTTTTGCCCCGCTTTTCTCGCTGTTAACTCACGACTGCCGAGTTACAAATTTGAATGCCCAGTTGCTTAGCATCGTATCCGGGCCAACAACGATTCTTCATGCTGCTGGAGCTATCGCTCTACGTGCTACCAGTCAACAAGTAAAAGGTTTCATCGATAACCCGTTAATAAGGGCAATTTATGCTAATCGCGAATTGCAAAATAGGCGTGCTACTCCGCATCATTGAGGTGGGTTTATATCTCAAGCATTATGCTTCCTTATAAAGTTCTCAAATATGGAACCTGTCTTTCCAAAAAGCCGACAGCTTTATTCTAATGCCTGTACCCAAACGCCCCTGAGACCCTTCGCTACGAAATTCTATGTGAATTGTGAGCCAACAGCCTGATCTCCCTAAATTCTCTAGACTTATTTATCCAAAAACCCCGTATTTCCGGATTTCCTTGAACACCCAGAGAAATAATAATATAAAGAACCTCGTAATAGGCGGCTTCATTCAAATCCCTTTCAGACGGAGATGCTTCGGAATTAGGATGCGAATGATAAATGGCGAACAGATCTTGATTAGATTCCCTCATAGTCCGCATAGCATTAATCTGCTGTTGCGCATCCATTTTAAACCGTGACTCCGGCATTGATGAAATATTGTCTATTGGATAACAACATATCGGCACACCATTTCGACTGCCAATGAGCCCACAGATCTCAATTTGTGGGGAGGATTGGGCATGATGCGCCAATTGGTTCAGGAGAGAGAGTGGAATTTCGATTTCCTCGTCGGTCATTGGCATGTGGTGGAGAATAACGAAGACCATATTTTAGCCATCCGTGGGAAGCCATTTCGCCACTGTGGCTCTGAGATGACCGGATAGATCACGATACGCGGAAATGTCGGAAAATCCATCTTCGGCCAAGAGGTCGGCGACGAGCCCGGCTTGCGTATATCCGTGTTCAAAAATCAAGTAACCTTTGGGCTGAAGGTGATTGGTTGCGTCCTTTGAAATGGTTTTAAGGGCATCTAAACCATCGTGCCCTGACTTTAAAGCGTTAACCGGTTCAAAGCGAACATCTCCCTGGTGTAAATGCGGGTCATTTTCCGCAATGTAAGGTGGATTGCTAACAATCAGATGATATTTTTGGTCGGGGAGATTGGAAAGCCAGTCGCTCAAATAAAAGGCGATGTTCATCGCTGAATGGTTCTTTGCGTTGGTTTCAGCGAGTGCGAGGCTTGAGCGGCAATTATCGCAGGCATCGATTTGGAGGTCGGGGCGTTCGTGGGCGAGTGCAATGGCAATCGCACCACTGCCGGTGCCGAGATCGGCAATCCGCCAATCTTTGTCCTTTGGTATGAGGCTTAAACCAAGTTCCACCAGGAGTTCGGTTTCCGGTCGCGGGATGAGTACATTGGGATTGATATCTAAATCCAGAGACCAGAATTGCTTTTGGCCTACCAAATAAGCAACAGGGTTTCCAGCGTATCGGTTTTCGATCAGATTTTCCATCGCACTCAGTTGATGCGATTCCAGCACCCTTTCCGGCCAAGTGTGGAGATAACTGCGTTGTTTGCAAAGGGCATGGGCGATTAATACTTCCGCGTCCAAGTGGGGTGTCGGGCTGGTTGCGGTCAGTTTTTCCTTGGCCCGGCGAAGGACTTCATGGATCGAATTTATTGGGTATTGTTGGGCCAATGTTGCGGATTTCGTCGGGAATGCCGATCAGCCAATATGCTTTACCTGGATACGGTTAAACCTAATATTCATTATTCATTGGCTAGTTTTGTCAGCAATTCGGCTTGATGTTCGTTTCGTAACGGGTCGATGACCGGATTTAGATCGCCTTCGAGTATTTGCTCTAACTTGTAGAGCGTCAGATTGATTCTATGGTCGGTTAGGCGTCCTTGAGGATAATTGTAGGTTCGTATCCGCTCCGAGCGGTCTCCGCTGCCGACTTGGATTTTCCGATTTTCGGCCAATTCCGATTGTTGTTTTTCTTGTTCTGCAGCGAGTAGACGGGATTGGAGCAGCGACATGGCACGCGCCCTGTTTTTGTGTTGGGAGCGTTCATCCTGACATTCTACAACAACTCCGGTGGGTAGGTGGGTGATCCGAATCGCGGAATCGGTTTTGTTGACGTGTTGCCCCCCCGCGCCGGATGCTCTGAAGGTATCGATGCGTAATTCCGAAGGATTAATATCGATTTCATCGATCACTTCGACTTCCGGCATGATGGCCACGGTACAAGCGGAGGTATGAATCCTGCCTTGGGATTCGGTTTCAGGAACCCGTTGAACGCGGTGGGTGCCTGACTCGAATTTAAGTCGAGAATAAACTTCCGAGCCGGAGATGCGGAGTATGATTTCTTTATAGCCCCCATGATCTCCGAGACTTTCGCTAATGGCTTCGATGCTCCAACCACCCGTTTCGGCGTACTTGTGGTACATGCGAGAAAGGTCCCCGGCGAAAATAGCCGCTTCATCGCCACCGGTGCCGGCTCGGATTTCCAGGAAGATATTCCGGTCGTCGTTGGGGTCTTTTGGGAGCAATAGGACTTGAAGTTCCTTTTCCAGTACTGCCATATGCTTTTTAGCGGCCTCAATTTCTTCTTTCGCCAACTGTCGGACTTCAATATCATTATCTTCTAATAAGGATTGAATAGATTCGATTTCTTCTAAGGTCTCACGGTATTTAATATGCCGGTCCATGAGTGGGTTGAGTTGAGAGTATTCCTGGCTCAAAGTGCGAAAACGATTTTGGTCCTTTTGGGTTTCGGGTTGAGATAACAGCGCTCCGATCTCTTCAAAGCGAAGATTAAGGTTTTCAAGTTTTTGTTTAATCGAATCTTTCACGTATCGTCTTTTAGTTGAAAAATTTCTTGGGCGGCCGCAATCAATTCGTGGCGTTCGTTGATGCCCGCCCGTTTAATCTGAGTGGTTGGGCCATGGACCAACTTATTGGTCAAGGAGTGCGCTAATAACCTCAAAGCTTCCTCCGTGGAGATATCGCTCCCTAGACTGTGTAATGCTTTGGCAAGCGCTTCATCCCGGATTGATTCGGCTTGCATTCGAAAATCGCGAATCGTTGTGACGGCATCTTGAGCGCGCAACCAAGCCATAAAATGCTCGACTTCGGTATCGATGATCTCCTCGGCTTGCTTGGCCGCCTGACGACGGGAGTGTAAACTTTCCTCGACAGTGTTTTCAAGGTCATCAACCGTATAGAGATAAACATCGTTGAGTTGTCCGACCTCGGGTTCGATATCGCGGGGAACCGCTAGATCGACCATAAACATGGGTTTGTGTTTGCGAATTTTGATGGCGCTTTCCACGGAACCTTTGCCCAGGATTGGGAGTTGACTGGCGGTTGACGAAACCAGGATATCCGCGTTTGCAAGATGATCGGGTAGTTCTGATAACGCTATTGCAAAGCCTCCAAACCGGGCGGCGAGTACATGGGCGTTTTCGAAGGTGCGATTCGCGATAATAAGTTGGCCGATTTTGTTTTCGCGCAAATGCCGGGCCGTTAATTCGATGGTTTCACCAGCGCCGATCAGAATTGCCGTTTGTTGCCTGATATCGTCAAAAATCCGTTGGGCGAGCCGAACCGCCGCGAACGCCACGGAAACGGGGCTCGACCCTATGGCGGTATCGGTACGGACTTTCTTAGCCGCCGCGAAGGTATATTGAAAGAGTTTCCCCAGGTCTTTCCCCAAAGCTCCCGCTGTACTGGCAACATGGTACGCGGATTTCATCTGGCCGAGTATTTGCGGCTCTCCCAGGATCATTGAGTCAAGACCGCAGGCCACTCGGAACATATGACGAATTGAATCGCTTTCGGTATGAAAATAGAGATAAGGACTGAACTCGGCGTGGTCGATTTTGCGGTATTGCGCCAGCCAGTCAACTATAATTTTTTGGTGTTCCGGTTTTATACCGCAATAGAGTTCGGTACGATTGCAGGTGGATAGGATCGCGGCTTCGTCTACTTCGGGAACGCTGATGAGATCGCTTAGCGCCATACTTTGCGTTTCGGTTGGGAACGCGAGCCGTTCGCGGATCGAGACCGGGGCCGTGTTTTGGTTTAGACCGAGTGCGCAAAGGGTCATTTCGTGAGGGACATACGGGTAAATCGATTATTGAGGTATAATTTAAAAAAAAATGTGGTTTGGCGCAAATTTTACATTTTTCGTGATGTCCAATCCATAACAGTGCATATTATTCGGTGTGACAATTGGAAAACCAAAAGCATTTTATGCCTGTTTCAGTGATTCTCAAGTCCCCTTCCGATGTATGAGTTCATTTTAGTGAAGAAGTGTCTTTTTTGTTTGGTTTTATATCTGTTGGTCCTATTGGCCGGGTGTGCGACGGTTTCCGATGCACCGCTCGAAACCGGCTCACCTCCGAAGATAACCGATACGGATTCAGCTGCTGAATCCGTGGTGACTTCATCTATTTCCTCGGATTTATTGTATCTTTTGCTCGGTGCTGAAATAGCGGGCCAAAAGGGCGCTTACGATGTTTCGCTGGAAAATTATATCAAAGCAACGAAATGGACCAACGATCCGAAGATAGCGGAACGGGCGACCCAGATTGCGTTGTTCAATAACAACCAGGAAAAAGCATCGGAAGCTGTCACGCTCTGGCTCCAAATGGATGCTGAAAGTGTGGATGCGAGGAAAATTGCCGCCATGCTGGATATCAAGCAAGAGCGATACGAGAAAGCCATTGATCATCTTAGAGCATTGAAAGTCCTCAAGGATAAGGATTTTCGAAAAATCATCATGGACATGACCCGGCATATGGACAAAGAGACCGGTAAAGAGAGTGCTTTTGAATTTATGGACCGTTTGAATAAGGCGTTTCCCGATGACCCGGATGTGCATTATGCCTACGCTTTACTGGCCATGACGAAAACCGAATTGAATAGGGCGGATTTGGAGATAACAAAGGCCATCCAACTTCGTCCAGAATGGAGACAAGCGCGTATTGTCAAGGTGAGGATTCTTGCTCAAAAGGGTGAATCTGAAACCGCATTGTCGTTGCTAAAGGAGATGATGACTGAGGAGCCGGAAAATGAAGAGCTGCATATGATATATGCCCAATATCTGGTTGACTTGAAAGATTATTCCGCGGCGGAAAAAGAATTGCAAGGTATCATCGCTAAAAAACCCAAACAATACGACGCTCTTTATTCACTGGCTTTGGTAAAGCTGCAAAATAAACAGGGGGACGAGGCCCGGGATCTGTTTTTAAAATTAGTCGATGCGCCTAAATGGCAAAATCAGGCTTTTTATTATCTCGGGCGAATTGATGCAAAAAATAAGCGAATCGAAAATGCCATTTCGTGGCTAGAGAAAATTATTCGAGGTCCCTTGGTTTTGGATGCGCAAATGACAATTGTATCTCTTCTGGCCTCCGATGAGCGTCTGGGGGAAGCTCAAAATAATTTGCGTGCTTTGCATCGCCGTTTTCCTGATCAGGCGCATCGTTTTTATTTACTGGAAGCGGAGTTGTTGAGCGAAAGTCGTGACTATGAGGCTGCGTTCGGCGTGCTTAGCCGGGCATTGGAGTCCACGCCTGATCATTCGCAATTACTCTATACCAGAGCGTTGGTTGCCGAACGCTTGAATCGTCTGGATATCCTTGAACGGGATCTACTGCGTATATTGAAAAAAACCCCGGATGATCCAAATGCTTTGAACGCGTTGGGGTATACGCTTGCCGACCGAACCGATCGGTATGAAGAAGCGCGAACCTATCTTGATCGGGCAATTCAACTCAAACCGGACGATCCGGTGATTATAGACAGCTACGGATGGTTGCAATATAGACTAGGAGATTTTCAAATTGCCTTGGATTATTTGCGGCGGGCGTATAATTTGAACGAGGATCCTGAGATTGCCGCTCACCTTGGAGAGATTTTGTGGGTAAGAGGACAAAAAGACGAGGCAAAAGCGGTCTGGAATAAGGCCTTGAATGAAGACCCGGATAGTACCTATTTGCTTAAAATAAAAGAGAATTTCCCTGCTGCGTTTAACGAGTGATTTGTGCGTTTTTTTGAAAAACACCTTTCTATTGCAAATTCAAAAGTTCTTCAGGTACGCAATCGTTACTCTCGTATTGTTCGATTTAAGTGCTTGCGCTTGGACCGGAATCGTCCCTTCTCAACTATCGCAAAGCGATCGCCGGGTTCTATACAAGCTTGATGCCTGGCGGTTCGAAGGACGTTTGGCAGTCAAAACACATAATGATTCATGGCACGCGAATCTTGAATGGTCTCATTCCTTTGAGCTAGACAAGCTTCAGCTTTCGGGGCCTTTCGGCCAAGGCGCCACTCAAATCTTGATCTATCCCGATTCTATCCGAATCACCGACTCGAAAGGTAATACTGAGGTGTCAGAGAATCCGGGGCGAACCTTAGAGCGTCGGTTCGGATTTAAGGCGCCATTATCGGCGTTAAAATATTGGGTTCTGGGCGTCACGGAGCCGAATGCGAAGAACTGTATAGAAAATGATACAAATGGATTCTTGAGGAAGATATGGCACAAAGATTGGGAGGTTTTTATAAAAAAATATAGGGTTCTAAATAAATATACAGTGCCGAAATTGATTGAAATAAAAAACGACGATGTTATTTTGAAATTGGTAATTGATCGTTGGAGTCAAGGGGTTGAGTAGATACGAAAATTTGTTTAATTTGCGGGAAGAAGTCTAAATAATTACGTTGAATAAGGTAAATGCAAAAATAACGGATCAGGAATGCCTTCGGTGGCCCGCACCAGCCAAATTAAATTTGATGTTACGGATTGTGGGTCGAAAACCAGACGGCTACCATTTATTGCAAACCGTATTTCAATTCATCGATTTCTGCGATTACATTTCATTCGATTTAATCGACCAGCCGACGATTTGCTTAAAGTCACCGCTTTCTAACGTGCCGGATGATCAAAATTTATGTTTGCGTGCTGCGCGATTATTGCAAAAGGAGAGCGGATATCCTCATGGAGTCGAAATCGAAATAGAAAAACAGTTGCCCATGGGGGCTGGTCTTGGCGGCGGGAGTTCCGATGCCGCAACAACATTGCTGGCTTTGAATAAATTGTGGGATTTACATTTGAGTTTCGATGAGATTATAAGGCTCGGATTGGGGCTTGGAGCCGATGTGCCAGTGTTTGTGTACGGTCGAGCCGCATGGGCTGAAGGGGTAGGAGACATTCTAACGCCGGTGGAAGTGCCTGAACCTTGGTATGTTGTGTTGAAACCAGAATGCCATGTTTCGACCTCAAATATATTTGCTTCTCCGGGATTGACAAGAAATAATGATCCTGTCACCCTTGATAAGTTTATTTCGGGGTGGACGGAAAACGATTGTTTGCAAGTGGTTGCTGAAACCTATCCACAGGTGAGAGCGGCGTTGGACGATTTGTCAAGATTTGGTCAGGCGCGGTTAACGGGCACGGGGGCTTGTGTGTTTGCGGCATTTGAATCCGAATCAAGAGCGGAGCAGGTTGTTGCGTCGCTGGCTGGACGGTGGCGTGCATTTGTTTCGAAAGGTTTGAGTCTCTCGCCTTTGCGTGAACGATTGTCGACGGCGCTTTGAAGTTTTTGGGGCGTAGCCAAGCGGTAAGGCACGGGGTTTTGATCCCCGCATGCCCAGGTTCGAATCCTGGCGCCCCAGCCAAATTTTCTTCTACGATTCGTATTGTGTTTGGAGTGGTCTTGTGAACGACGCTGGGATTATGGTGTTCTCGGGGAACGCTAACCTTCCGCTGGCTCAAGGGATAGTTCGTAAGCTCAATATTCCCTTGGGATTGGCGAGTGTAGGGCGTTTCAGCGATGGTGAAGTCTCGGTCGAGATTGAAGAAAACGTTCGGGGGCGGGAGATCTTTGTCGTTCAGTCGACATGTGCGCCCACTAACGAAAACCTTATGGAATTATTGGTTATTATCGACGCCTTGCGAAGATCCTCAGCGTCCATTATAACTGCGGTGATACCTTATTTTGGGTATGCCAGACAAGATCGTCGAACTCGGTCGTCCCGTGTGCCGATTAGCGCGAAGCTTGTGGCGGAGATGATTTCATGTTCCGGGGTGGATCGTGTGTTAACCGTGGATTTACACGCTGACCAAATCCAGGGTTTTTTCGATATTCCTGTTGATAACGTCTACTCATCTCCAATTTTGCTCGGTGATATTTGGCGGCAGAAATATCCGGATATTTTGGTTGTGTCTCCTGATGTGGGGGGTGTGGTGCGAGCCAGGGCTCTAGCAAAACGGTTGGATGATGCCGATCTGGCAATTATCGATAAGCGGCGCCCGAGACCCAATGAGGCAAAAATCATGAATATCATTGGTAATGTTGATGGCCGTAGTTGCGTTTTGGTTGACGATTTGGTGGATACCGCGGGGACTTTGTGCCAGGCGGCGGTGGCTCTCAAAGAGCAGGGCGCCGTGAAGGTCGTTGCCTATTGTACACATGCCGTGTTGTCAGGTGTTGCAATTGACAATATACAACGCTCGCAATTGGATGAATTGGTGGTAACGGATACTATCCCGCTTCGTGCCGAGGGTGTGGCTTGCAGTAGAATTCGGCAGCTTGGAATCGCGGAAATGCTTGCGGAAACGATTAGGCGGATGGACTTTGGTGAATCCGTGAGCTCTATGTATGTTGATTAAAATTTGGCGAGAATAGCGGCCGTAAACGGCCGAGATAGTTTGGAGAAGATTAGATGAGAAACAGTTTTGAATTTGAAGCGGAAAGCAGGTCGTCGGTGGGTACGGCTTCGGCGCGTGCTTTGCGTCGTGCGAGCCAAATTCCTGGCGTAATATATGGGGGTGGGAAACCGCCGGTATTATTGAGTCTGGACCATAATAGTGTGGCTAAGGGCTTGGAAAACGAAGCGGTTTATTCGCACGTGCTTAAAATAAAGGTAGATGGTCTTGAGGAAGGGGCTGTATTAAAAGATCTTCAGCGTCATCCAAGCAAGCCAATAATTCTTCATATTGATTTTCAACGAGTATCCGAAACGCAAAAGTTACGGGTGCGTATACCCCTCCATTTTATTGGGGAAGAAAAAGCGGTTGGTGTAAAGAAGGGGGGTGTCGTGACGCACACTGTAACCGATTTGGAGGTTACTTGTTTGCCGGCTGATTTGCCGGAATTTATTGAAGTTGATCTAGCAAGTGTCGATGTAGGGCAATTGGTATCTTTGTCGGGAATAGAAATTCCTGAAGGGGTTGTGGTTTTGATGCATGGTGAAAGTCGTGATGTGACTTTAGCCAGTATCCAATTACCACGGGTTGCAAGTAGTGAAGAAAGTGAGGGTGAAGGAGAGGGTGACGGCGAGGAAGAAACTGAGTAACAAATCGGATCAACTTTATTGATTTAGGGGTGGGGTTGGATTCGATCAAGCTGATCGTGGGGCTCGGAAATCCTGATAAAGCCTATGAGAAAACCCGGCATAATGTTGGGTTTTGGTTTTTAGACGAACTAGCTAAGCGGCATTCAATCAAATTTGCGCATGCCTCGCAAGTGCAGGGTTTGGTGTCGAAAAGTCATTTTTTTGGTGGAACCGTTCATTTGCTTAAGCCCACAACCTATATGAATCATAGTGGCCGGTCGGTTAGTTTTTTTACGAATTATTATAAGGTGTCTCCGTGTAACATGTTGGTGGTGCATGATGAAGTGGATTTTGACGTTGGAGTCGTTCGATTTAAAAAAGATGGGGGCCACGGCGGGCACAATGGGGTGCGGGATATAATCACCTGCTTAAATTTACGCGATTTTTGTCGTTTGAGGATTGGTGTTGGTCGGCCGAGTTCAAGCGAGCAAGTATCCCGGTATGTGCTGGCTAAACCTCCGGTGCAAGAAGAGAAATCAATTTTTGAGGGGATATCAAAGGCAATGGATCGGTTGCCCGAGCTATTGCAAGGGGATTATCAAGGCTTCATGAATAGTATGCACGGCGTATAAAAGCTTGGATTTAAACTTGCTATTGACATTATAATTTTCTTGGTTGATAATTACCGGCTTTCGTGACGGAGGGGTTCCCGAGTGGCCAAAGGGATCAGACTGTAAATCTGACGGCTCCGCCTTCGGAGGTTCAAATCCTCCCCCCTCCACCGGTAGATGGGGTTCGTATAAGAATATCGGGTAAATTTAGTGGCCTTTCGTTGGTTTCCTTGCGGCGAGAATTGCGGGTGTAGTTCAATGGTAGAACCTCAGCCTTCCAAGCTGATGATGTGGGTTCGATCCCCATCACCCGCTCCATGCCGTAGACTGGATAACAGAACCCGACGCTAGAGAGTCATACGAATCCTGAACGTAGACGGTTTAAATAAGCTTTTTTACGAATAGGGATATTAAACTAATCTGGCTGTTGGTTTCTAGAGGCCCATATAGCTCAGTCGGTAGAGCACTTCCTTGGTAAGGAAGAGGTCACCGGTTCAAATCCGGTTATGGGCTCCAGTTTTTGAATGCATAAAAATGAGTGCTCTTTTTTTGAGGGGGAAATAGTTGATGTCCAAAGCAAAGTTTAAAAGGTCTAAGCCGCATGTGAATGTGGGCACGATTGGTCATGTCGATCACGGTAAGACGACATTGACGGCGGCATTGACCAAAGTAATGGCGGAGGCGCACGGAGGAGATTTTACGGCCTACGATCAAATCGACAACGCACCCGAGGAACGCGAGCGGGGTATAACCATTGCGACGGCGCATGTGGAGTATGAGTCGGTGAAACGCCACTACGCGCATGTTGATTGTCCTGGGCACGCGGATTATGTAAAAAACATGATTACCGGAGCGGCGCAGATGGACGGAGCGATTTTGGTGTGCTCGGCGGCGGATGGCCCGATGCCCCAAACCCGTGAACATATATTGCTGGCGCGTCAGGTTGGTGTGCCCTATGTCGTCGTCTATATGAATAAGGCGGACATGGTGGACGACGACGAATTGATCGAGCTGGTCGAAATGGAAATTCGGGAGTTATTGGATAGCTATGAATTTCCTGGAGACGATACACCGGTGATCGTGGGTTCGGCATTAAAGGCTCTGGAAGGGGATACCAGTGACATTGGTATTCCGTCGGTGATAAAGCTGGTGGAGGCTTTGGACGATTATATCCCTGAGCCGGAGCGGGCCTTGGATAAAGCCTTTTTGATGCCGATTGAGGATGTATTCTCGATTTCCGGGCGCGGTACGGTAGTGACGGGAAGGATTGATCGGGGCAAGGTCAATATCAGCGATGATGTGGAAATTGTTGGGATCAAGGACACGATGAAAACCGTATGCACCGGGGTTGAGATGTTTCGAAAGTTATTGGACGAAGGATTGGCGGGGGATAACGTCGGTGTATTGTTGCGAGGGATCAAGCGTGAGGATGTCGAGCGTGGCCAGGTATTAGCGAAGCCCGGATCGATCAACCCGCATACCTATTTTGAGGCGGAGATTTATGTGTTATCGAAAGATGAGGGTGGACGGCATACCCCGTTTTTCAATGGATACCGTCCCCAATTTTATTTTAGGACGACGGATGTAACCGGATCGGTTGAGTTGCCTGAAGGTACTGAGATGGTGATGCCTGGGGATAATATTCAAGTTACGGTGAAGCTGATAGCGCCGATTGCGATGGAAGATGGGTTACGGTTCGCGGTGCGTGAAGGGGGTCGTACCGTGGGTGCTGGCGTGGTCTCAAAGATTATCGAATAGTTCTCAATACATTTAATGCCATCATAAGGTTTTAGCTTATACAGGTCAGTAGCTCAATTGGCAGAGCAGCGGTCTCCAAAACCGCAGGTTGGGGGTTCGATTCCCTCCTGGCCTGCCAGTTGGCGAGTATCTGAAATTTTAATATAGGTCGGGAATTTATTAATGTCTGTTCAGTCGGAACCAGTTTCTTCGGTTTTGGATTCAATTAAGCTGTTATTTTCTCTAGTGCTGGTGGTATCGGCGATTGGTGGTTTTTATTACTACGGGGAATACTCTTTACTTTATCGTGTTTTAGGCCTAATTGGTATTTGCGTCATTTCGCTTGCCCTGAGTCTTACGACACCCCAAGGGCAAACGCTTTGGGGTTTTTGTACGGATGCTAGAGCTGAAATAAGAAAAGTTGTTTGGCCTACCCGGGCTGAAACCGTGCAAACAACCTTAATTGTTATGTTAATGGTAACGGTTGTAGGGATTATTCTTTGGTTGCTTGATATGTTTTTCCTTTGGGGCGTGCGGTTGTTGACGGGTCAGGGTAGCTAATATGGCATTGCGTTGGTATGTCGTTCACGCCTATTCGAATTACGAACACAGGGTTAAGCGCTCGCTCGAAGAGCTGATCAAACGTGAGGGTTTGGATCAATATTTTGGAGAGGTTTTGGTGCCAACCGAGGAGGTCGTTGAAATGCGGATGGGGCAGCAGCGAAAGAGTGACCGTAAGTTTTTCCCCGGGTATGTGCTGGTGCAAATGGAGTTGAATGATGAAACCTGGCATATGGTCAAAAGTGTGCCTCGGGTTTTGGGGTTTATCGGAGGTACTTCAGATCGGCCCGCACCGATTACCGATCAAGAAGCGAATAAGATCTTAAATAGCGTAGAAGAAGGTGTTAATAAACCACGGCCCAAGGTTTTGTTTGAGCCGGGAGAGGTGGTTCGTATCATTGACGGTCCATTTAAGGATTTTAATGGTGTGGTCGAAGAGGTCAATTACGAAAAAAATAAATTGACTGTGTCTGTGTCTATTTTCGGTAGGACTACGCCGGTCGAATTAGATTTTGGACAGGTTGAGAAAGGTTAAGAGCCTCGGGCGGCTGCTTCCAAGGGATCTTTCGGTTTTGTTATCTAGGAGGGGCTTGTGTGGGGCTTGAACCCGTTAGGAGTGAAGTGAATGGCAAAAAAAGTTGAAGCTTTTATTAAACTACAGGTAAAAGCGGGTGAGGCGAATCCAAGCCCACCGGTTGGGCCGGCTCTCGGCCAGCACGGCGTTAACATCATGGAATTTTGTAAAGCGTTTAATGCCCAGACTCAGAGCACGGAAAAAGGGATGCTGATTCCGGTCATTATTACGGTTTATAGTGATCGCAGTTTTACATTTATTACAAAAACGCCGCCCGCCTCGGTGTTATTACGAAAAGCAATGGGGTTGGAGAAAGGAAGCAGTACACCCAATACAGTCAAGGTAGGGGAGGTCTCGCGCGAGCAGCTAGAGGAAATTGCGAAAACAAAGATGCCCGATTTAAACGCGATTAATCTGGATGCCGCGGTTCGAACCATAGCGGGTAGCGCGAGAAGTATGGGTTTAAATGTGGAGGATGAATGATGGCGAAAATATCCAAAAGAATAAAAACTTTCCAAGATAAAGCTGATCGTTTAAACCAATATACAATCGAAGATGCGATCAAACTTTTAAAGGAATTATCTACCGTTAAATTCAAAGAATCGGTGGATGTCAGCGTTAATTTAGGTGTTGACCCCCGAAAATCGGATCAAGCAGTGCGTAGCTCCACGGTTTTACCGAACGGTACTGGTAAGAGTGTTCGAGTCGCCGTTTTTGCCGCTGGTGAGAACGCGGAAGCTGCAAAGGTGGCTGGGGCGGATATCGTTGGAATGGATGATTTGGCGGAAGTCATAAAGGGGGGCGATCTAAATTTCGATGTGGTGATTGCTTCACCCGATACCATGCGGATTGTGGGGAAGCTGGGGCAGATTTTGGGTCCACGAGGTCTCATGCCTAACCCGAAGGTTGGTACGGTTACGCCGGATGTGGCGGCCGCTGTCAGGAATGCAAAAGCGGGCCAAGTACGGTATCGAACTGACAAAGCGGGCATTATTCACTGCGGAATCGGAAAAATCGATTTTGAAATTAATGCGTTGAAGGAAAACCTAGATGCGTTGTTGGTCGATTTAAAAAAAGTCAAGCCGAGTTCGGCTAAGGGCGTGTACATGAAAAAAATCATTGTATCAACCACGATGGGCCCTGGCCTTTGGGTTGATCCGGCGAGCGTTTCTGTATAAGTGATGTAACTGTTCAGATTGCCCCTGAAATTCGTCAGTTCAAGGCGGAAAATGTGAGTTTACACGTGTAAATGATCATTTTTTAACGTAGAAATGGCGGATTTCAGGGGTGAGTTGAATAGTTGCTTGGCGACAAGACTTTGGGTTACCGCGGTGTTGGTAACCGTCAAAGACCGCGGGTGTGCAGGTGCACTTAATATTTTAGCCTGCGTAGGCGGTGGATTGGATCTGGGGAGTAACCGGTAAAATGAAAACCGTTACGGGTGTATGGTAATACGATAATTTTCTTTTATTGTATTACTGTTCAGTTTTATTCTAGGAGGTATTTGCAAATGGCATTGAGCTTAGATCAGAAAAAAACGGTTGTCGCTGAAGTTTCGGCTATCGCCAATGAAGCAATTTCGGCGGTTGCGGCGGAATATAGAGGTCTTTCGGTAACCGAGCTTACGGAGCTTCGTAGAAACGCGCGGAATATGGGAGTTTATCTTCGAGTTGTGAAGAATGCCCTCGCGCGCAAGGCGATTGACGGTACTGAATTCGAATGTATGAAGGAAGGATTGCTGGGGCCCTTAATCCTTGCATTTTCTAAAGAGGAGCCTGGCGCCGCCGCTCGCTTGATCACGGAGTTTAGCAAAGATCACGATAAGCTTGAGCCGAAAATCGGAGCAATCGGTGGTCGCCTTTATGGGGCAGCCGATCTTGATCGTCTCGCGGCGCTTCCAAATCGCAATCAAGCCTTGAGTATGTTGATGGCGGTCATGAAGGCTCCGGTGGAAAAATTCGTGCGGACATTGGCTGAGCCACACTCGAAGTTGGTGCGTACTGTTGCCGCGGTAAGAGACCAAAAGCAAGCGGCATAAAAGCTTCAATTTGTAACTATTTAGCTTAGCTACCTAACTGTTCAGATTTTCCCTGATTTGTTTCAGCACATGGCGAAAGGGCGCAGTTTACAGTTGTAAATGAGCACTTTTAACGCAGTTATGGAGCAAATCAGGAGTGAACTGAATAGTTAGTGTCAATTATTTAATTATTAGAGGTGTAATTATGGCGGTTTCGCAAGAAGAAATTTTAGAGGCTATCTCGAGTATGAGCGTAATGGAAGTTGTGGATTTGATTTCCGCTATGGAAGAGAAATTTGGCGTATCAGCCGCGGCGGCCGTCGCGGCGGCTCCTGCCGCGAATGATGCTCCAGTCGCTGCCGAGGAGAAGACCGAGTTTGATGTGGTAATGAGCAGTTTTGGATCGAATAAGGTTTCGGTGATCAAAGCAGTTCGCAAAATCACTGGCTTAGGGTTAAAGGAGGCCAAGGCGCAAGTTGAAAGCGCCCCGGTAACGATCAAAGAAGGGGCCAGCAAGGAAGAAGCCGAGGAAATTAAAAAGGAACTTGAGGAGGCTGGAGCCCAAGTGGAAATCAAATAATCCAGGCTCATTTTTTTATTCCCGCGGAGTAGGCTGGCGGTCAAAGATCGTTAGCCTTTCGTGCGTGTTGGATCGTAACTGTTCAGATTGCCCCTGAATTTCGTCAGTTCAAGGCGAAAAATGTGAGTTTACAACTGTAAATGATCATTTTTTAATGTAGAAATAGCGGATTTCAGGGGCGGGTTGGATAGTTACGTTGGGTTTTTATTGTGATCTGAGGTCAGGAACAATATGGTCTACTCTTTTACCGAGAAAAAGCGAATTCGAAATAGTTTTGGTACTATTCCAGAGGTTTTGGAAGTTCCCTATCTGTTGTCAACGCAAATCGATTCCTACGCTGCTTTTTTACAGGCGGGTGTTGCGGCGGAAAATCGTGTTGATAAGGGTTTGCATACCGCTTTTAAATCCGTATTCCCGATTACAAGCCATTCCGGTTATTCCGTCTTAGAGTACGTAAATTACAGACTTGGCGAACCAACATTCGATGTGGCTGAGTGTCGGCAACGCGGAGCTACATACGCCGCGCCATTGCGTGTTCTGGTTCGACTCATCATCTATGATAAAGATGCACCCGCAAAATCTCAAGTTGTCAAAGATATAAAGGAACAGGAAGTCTATATGGGGGAGCTTCCCCTGATGACTCCGACCGGGACTTTCGTCATCAATGGAACGGAACGTGTCATAGTCTCACAGTTGCATCGTTCGCCCGGAGTATTCTTTGATCACGATAAAGGGAAAACCCATTCGTCCGGCAAGCTGCTCTTCAATGCCCGTGTGATCCCGTACCGGGGTTCTTGGCTTGATTTTGAATTTGACCACAAGGATTGTGTCTTCGTTCGTATAGACCGTCGTCGAAAATTGCCGTCTACAATACTTTTGAGAGCGTTGGGGTATGGCACGGAAGAGATCATCAAGATTTTCTATGAAACCAATGATTATATACTTCAACAGGGTGAGATCTTCCTAAAATTGATTCCGGAGCGGTTGCGAGGGGAGATGGCCGATTTTGATATTGTCATTGACAATAAGACCACAATTAAGGAAGGCCGACGAATTACAGCCAAGCATATCCGGCAAATGGTCAAGGTTGGGTTAAAGGATCTAAAAATACCTAGCGATCATTTGTTTGGCAAAATGCTGGCTGAGCCGTTGGTTGATAAGGAGACAGGCGAGGTAATCGCACCCGTGAACGCGGAGATTACCGATGAGTTGTTCCAAGCAATCGTTGAAGCTGGAATCACCGAATTTAAAACCCTTTTTGTGAATGATCTTGATCGTGGTCCGTATATTTCTCAAACGCTTAAGATTGATCTTGCAACCACTCAACTAGAGGCGTTGGTTGAAATTTACCGAATGATGCGCCCCGGTGAGCCCCCCACGAAGGATGCTGCTGAAAATCTGTTTAATAATCTCTTTTTCAACATTGAACGCTATGATTTATCTGCGGTTGGCCGGATGAAATTCAATCGACGGCTTGGAAAGGACGAAATTATCGGAGAAGGCGTATTGAACAGAGAGGATATCATTGAGGTCCTCAAGGAATTGATCAATATCAGGAATGGGCGTGGAGTTGTTGATGATATTGATCATTTGGGAAATCGACGGGTTCGTTCGGTAGGCGAAATGGTTGAAAATCAATTCCGAGTAGGTTTGGTTCGGGTCCAGCGTGCGGTTAAGGAACGGCTTTCCCTTCCTGATTCGGAAAGCTTGATGCCGCAGGAAGTCATTAATGCCAAACCGGTTGCCGCCGCGATCAAGGAATTTTTCGGTTCCAGCCAATTATCGCAATTTATGGATCAAAATAACCCGCTTTCGGAGGTCACTCACAAGCGAAGAGTTTCGGCTTTAGGGCCGGGTGGACTCGCTAGAGAGCGGGCCGGTTTTGAAGTGCGCGATGTGCATACGACACATTACGGGCGGGTTTGTCCTATCGAGACTCCGGAAGGGCCCAATATTGGGTTAATAAATTCATTGGCCGTCTATGCGAAAACCAACGAATACGGCTTTTTGGTGACGCCGTATCGCAAAGTCGTTGATGGACTTATCAGCGACGAAGTTGAATATTTGTCGGCTATTGAAGAGGGGCAGTATGTGATTGCCCAAGCAAGTGCCCGGGTGGATGGTGACGGCAGATTAGTCGATGAATTGGTTTCTTGTCGACACAAGGATGAGTTTGCTTTGTATTCAGCGGATGCAGTCCAATTGATGGATGTTTCTTCGAAGCAGATTGTATCGGTGGCCGCATCCTTAATTCCATTTTTGGAACACGACGACGCCAATAGAGCGTTGATGGGTTCGAATATGCAACGCCAGGCTGTGCCCGTGTTAAAAGCGGAAAAGCCCCTGGTAGGGACAGGTATGGAAAGAGTTGTCGCAAAGGATTCGGGGGTTACTGTCGTGGCCAACCGTTCGGGTGTGGTTGATTCAGTGGATGCGGGACGAATCGTGGTGCGTGTCAATGACGATGAAACCCAATCTGGAGAGCCGGGTGTCGATATTTACACACTCATTAAATACACAAGATCTAACCAGAACACTTGTATCAATCAAAAACCTTTAATTAAGCCCAATGATATTGTCAACACGGGGGACGTCTTGGCGGATGGTTCGTCAACCGATATGGGGGAACTGGCGTTAGGACAAAATCTTCTTGTCGCTTTTATGCCTTGGAATGGTTATAACTTCGAAGATTCCATTTTGATTTCGGAGAGGGTATTAGAGGAGGATCGTTTTACTTCAATACATATAGAAGAAAATACCTGTGTTGCCCGAGATACAAAATTAGGTTCCGAAGAGATTACCGCTGACATCCCAAATGTTGGTGAAGGAGCGTTGTCGAAGTTGGATGAATCGGGAATAGTTTATATTGGGGCGGAGGTCAAATCCGGCGATATTTTGGTCGGTAAAGTGACGCCGAAGGGTGAAACTCAATTAACGCCGGAAGAGAAGTTGCTTCGAGCTATTTTTGGCGAAAAAGCGTCGGATGTTAAGGATACGTCTCTGCGTGTTCCGTCGGGCATGGATGGGGTAATTATTGACGTTCAGGTGTTTACGAGGGATAGCGTTAAAAAGGATGAACGTGCTTTGCAATTGGAACAGGCCGAGATTGACCGTTTCAAAAAAGATCTGGATGATCGGCTCCGGATTGTTGAGAATTATATTTATGATCATGTCGAACGATTGCTCGAAGGGCAGACGGTAGAATCCGGGCCTACCGGTATAAAGTCTGGAAGCAAAATAACCGTGGAACATCTGGGAGAAATTAGCCGTCTTGAGTGGCTGAATATTCGTCTGCAAGATGAAGATCTTAATATTCAACTCGAAGGGATGGTTGAGCAAATCGAACACCAAAAACAGCAGTGTAATCTGCTATTTGAAAAAAAGCGTAAAAAAATAATGATGGGGGATGACTTGGCTCCCGGTGTATTGAAGATGGTAAAGGTTTATCTTGCCGTCAAGCGCAGAGTCCAACCGGGAGATAAAATGGCTGGGCGCCACGGCAATAAAGGTGTCATCTCTCAAGTCGTGCCGGTCGAGGATATGCCCTTTACAGCAGATGGTACGCCGGTGGATGTTGTCCTTAATCCTTTGGGTGTGCCTTCCAGAATGAACATTGGCCAGGTTTTAGAGACCCACCTCGGATGGGCGGCAAAAGGCCTTGGCAAAAAAATTGGGGCTATGCTCCAGTCACAATCGGGAATCGCCGAAATTCGTCAATTATTAGATCAAATCTACAATAGCAGTGGCAGGAAGGAAGAACTTGATCAGCTGAACGATGAAGAAATTTTGGAGCTTGCGTCGAATCTCGTCGATGGTGTCCCCATGGCGACTCCAGTCTTCGATGGCGCTTCCGAGAAAGAGATCAAATCCCTCTTGAAATTGGCGGAACTTCCAGCGTCCGGGCAAATTCAATTGTTCGATGGCCGAACAGGAGATTCCTTTGATCGTAAGGTAACCGTTGGATATATGTATATGTTGAAGCTGAATCATCTTGTCGACGACAAAATGCATGCTCGGTCGACCGGACCCTATAGCTTGGTAACCCAGCAACCATTGGGTGGAAAGGCACAATTCGGTGGACAGCGATTTGGCGAAATGGAGGTTTGGGCGCTTGAAGCATATGGTGCGGCCTACACGCTTCAGGAAATGTTAACGGTTAAATCAGATGACGTAAGCGGAAGGACTCGGATGTATAAAAATATAGTAGATAGCGATCATCGAATGGAGGCGGGAATGCCGGAGTCGTTCAATGTATTGATTAAAGAAATCAGATCCTTGGCCATAGATATCGAATTAGAGCAGGAAGATTCGTAAACACCTCATTCCAGCGCTGTTCCCGATTAAACGATTTTTCGGTGAGGAGCTTGAAAAACGAAATAATGGAGAATTCTGTTGAAAGATCTACTTAAGTTCTTAAAGCGACAAGGTCAGGCTAAAGAGTTTGACATGATTCGAATTGGATTGGCCTCTCCGAGTATGATTCGTTCATGGTCATATGGCGAGGTTAAGAAACCTGAAACCATCAATTATCGGACATTTAAGCCCGAACGCGACGGGCTTTTCTGCGCCAAGATTTTTGGGCCGGTTCATGACTACGAGTGTCTTTGTGGTAAATACAAAAGGCTGAAACATCGTGGGGTTATTTGTGAGAAATGTGGTGTTGAGGTAACGCTCTCCAAGGTACGGCGTGAACGAATGGCGCATATTGAGCTCGCTAGTCCCGTTGCGCACATTTGGTTCCTGAAGTCGCTTCCTTCCCGGATTGCTTTACTATTGGATATGACGCTTCGCGAAATCGAATGTGTTCTCTATTTCGAAGCATTTGTCGTCATTGATCCGGGCATGACTTCCTTGAATAGAGGCGAGCTACTAACCGATGACGAATATTTAAGCGCGGTTGAAGAATTCGGCGATGAATTTGAAGCCAAGATGGGAGCGGAAGCGATCTACGCAATCCTTAAGGGGATGGATCTTAAAGCGGAGGTTATAAAGTTACGGGAAGGGATTAGTCAGACCAAATCGGAAACAAAAATTAGAAAGCTTTCGAAACGATTAAAGGTCATTGAAGCCTTATTGTCGTCACGCAATCGACCGGAATGGATGGTGCTTAAGGTTTTGCCAGTTCTTCCGCCGGAACTCCGGCCTCTTGTTCCTTTGGATGGGGGGCGATTCGCAACGTCCGATTTGAACGATCTATATCGCAGAGTTATCAATCGAAATAATCGTCTGAAACGCTTATTGGATTTGAATGCTCCGGATATTATCGTCCGTAATGAAAAAAGAATGTTGCAAGAGTCAGTGGATGCGTTACTCGATAACGGTCGGAGAGGAAGAGCGATAACCGGGACCAATAAACGTCCGTTGAAGTCTCTTGCGGATATGATCAAAGGCAAGCAAGGGCGGTTTCGTCAAAATTTGTTAGGTAAACGTGTAGATTATTCGGGACGATCCGTCATCGTTGTCGGTCCTACGCTCAAACTGCACCAATGCGGGTTGCCCAAGAAAATGGCGCTTGAGCTGTTTAAACCTTTTATTTTCAGCAAACTTCAGCTTCGCGGATTGGCGACCACAATAAAAGCGGCGAAGAAAATTGTGGAAAAAGAAAGCGCAAGTGTTTGGGATATTTTGGAAGAAGTGATTCGGGAGCATCCTATTCTGCTAAATAGGGCGCCAACACTTCATAGGCTTGGACTCCAGGCTTTTGAACCCATGCTGATTGAAGGAAAGGCGATTCAATTACATCCTTTGGTTTGTACTGCGTTCAATGCTGACTTCGATGGAGACCAGATGGCTGTGCATGTGCCACTATCGATTGAAGCACAGCTTGAGTCACGCAGTCTGATGATGGCCACCAATAATATCTTGTCACCCGCGAATGGGGAACCGATCATTAACCCGACCCAGGACGTGGTTCTCGGCTTGTATTATATGAGTCGGGAAGTGTATGAAGGAAAAGGTCAGGGTATGATCTTCGCTGATGTTGATGAGGTGTCTCGGGCGCTGCACGAAAATGTTGTTGAACTTGGCGCTCGGATCCAGCTGCGTGTGGTTGAAAAGACCAGGCTTGGGGATGGGGACGAAACCGTCACCGTAAAACGTGTGGATACGACTGTTGGAAGGGCATTGATCTGGGCGATCGTACCCGATGGATTAGCCTTCGATTTAATCAATCGAGATTTAAACAAAGGTGCGATTTCTCAGTTGATCGATACGTGTTACCGAGGTCTTGGTATCAAATCAACCGTTATATTTGCCGACCAGTTGATGTACCTTGGTTTTTCCCAAGCGACCCGTGCGGGGATATCATTTGGGTTTGAAGACATGGTGGTACCTAAGGGAAAGACTGGGATTATCGAAACCGCGGAAAAGGAGGTCAAGGAGATTCAAGAGCAATACGCTTCCGGGTTAGTGACCGATGGTGAACGGTACAATAAAGTCGTCGACATATGGTCCCATGCAAATGAGCAGGTGGCCAAAGTGATGATGAGTGGTTTAGGGACCGATAAAATCAAAGATAAAGACGGTCGGGAACGTTCGCAAAAGTCGTTTAATTCGATATTTATGATGGCGGATTCCGGCGCGCGGGGTTCGGCCGCGCAGATCCGCCAGCTAGCGGGGATGCGAGGTCTAATGGCAAAGCCCGATGGATCTATTATCGAAACGCCGATTACCGCGAATTTCCGTGAAGGCTTGGACGTCCTCCAATATTTTATCTCCACTCATGGCGCTAGAAAAGGTCTAGCGGATACGGCTCTAAAGACTGCGAACTCAGGTTATTTAACGAGGCGGCTTGTTGATGTAGCGCAAGACTTGGTCATAACCGAGCTTGATTGCGGAACAAGCGAAGGTCTATTGATGACGCCAATGATTGAGGGGGGGGATGTCGTGGAGCCCCTGTCGGAGCGTGTGTTGGGTAGAGTTGTGGCGGCGGATGTGGTTGATTCGTTGAGCGATGATGTGATCGTGGCAAAAGGAACCCTCCTTGATGAAAGCTGGGTTAACCTTTTGGAGGAGCGTGGTGTTGACCAGCTCCAAGCCCGGTCCGTTATCTGTTGTAAGGTAAGGCAGGGCGTTTGCGCGGCCTGTTATGGGCGGGACCTGGGAAGGGGGCATCGGGTTAACATCGGTGAGGCAGTCGGTGTAATCTCCGCCCAATCGATTGGTGAGCCGGGCACCCAGTTGACGATGCGGACGTTCCATATAGGTGGCGCCGCCTCGCGATCAGCCGCGATTAATAGTATAGAAGTTAAATCGGCAGGCTCTATCAGGCTTTCGAATTTAAAAACGGTAGAAAATAAGGAAGGTAACTTGGTTGCTGTTTCTCGCTCCGGCGAAGTTTGTATAATCGATCAGCACGGCAGAGAGCGTGAACGTTATAGACTTCCTTATGGTGCGGTATTGACCGTCGGCGATGGTAAAAAAGTTTCAGCCGGGCAGGTTATTGCCGGTTGGGATCCGCATACGCACCCTGTGGTGACTGAGGTAAATGGAAAAGTTCGTCTTGTAGATTTTGTCGATGGTGTCACCGTGAAACAGCAATCCGATGATGTTACCGGTCTGAGTTCGTTAGTCATTATCGATCCCAAACAAAGAAGTGGGGCTGGAAAAGAACTTCGTCCCATGGTGAAGCTTATCACGGAAGAAGGCGAAGATGTTTTCATTCCCGATACGGATGCTCCCGCACAGTATTTCTTACCCGCCGGTGCAATTATTAGCATTTCGGATGAAGCATTAGTGGAAGTCGGCGATGTGCTTGCGCGGTTGCCGCAAGAATCAAGTAAAACTCGGGATATCACTGGGGGCTTACCAAGAGTTGCCGATTTGTTTGAAGGTAGAAAAACCAAAGATCCGGCGATTCTGGCTGAGGCTTCGGGGACCGTGAGTTTTGGTAAAGAAACCAAAGGAAAACAGCGAATTATCATTACGAGTAGCGATGGGGAGCGAGTAGAAACGTTGATTCCGAAGTGGCGTCATACCACTGTTTTCGAAGGTGAACATATAGAAAAAGGGGAGACCATCGCGGAAGGCGAACTGACTCCTCAAGACATCTTGCGATTACGAGGAGCAGAAGAACTTTCGGCATATTTGGTTAAGGAGATCCAAGATGTGTATAGGCTTCAAGGTGTAAAGATTAACGACAAGCATATTGAAGTGATCATCCGGCAAATGCTGCGCAAGGTGGAAATCATGGATGCTGGAGATTCTTGTTTTTTGATGGGAGAACAAGTCGACCGATCCCGGATTCTTGAAGAAAATGATAGAGTAGAAAAAAGGGGTGGAATTCCAGCAAATTTTCAACAAGTACTACTTGGTATTACCAAAGCTTCGCTTTCAACCGAATCGTTTATTTCGGCGGCATCGTTTCAGGAAACGACGCGTGTATTGACTGAAGCGGCTGTTCGAGGGTTAAGCGATAACTTATTTGGATTAAAGGAAAACGTGATAGTGGGGAGATTGATTCCCGCAGGAACGGGATTGGCGTATCACAGTGAAAGGAAAAGGAAGAGATCACTTGAGAGAATGGCTGGTGAAAGTGAAATTGTGGGTGGGGAATCGGATGATTTGGAAGAGGCTTTGAAGCAAGCCTTAAATACTGAAGATATTTAAATAGATCTGATTTCAGATTCGGGTAAGATTCTTAGCTATAACTCGTGATAGATCGGAAGAAAAAAAGGAACGAAATCTAGTCGAAACCCCCAGTCTATTCCAATCTATAAATGGCCCTGAAACAGAGGGGTAGAGAATCTACCTGAAGAGGCAAATCAGGCAATACTCCGCTCCTGCTCAAAGATGGTTTTGAAAAGTTTACGTTTGGCCTCATTCATCTGTTTGACTGCGTCATTGTCGCTGATTGAGAAGGCAATTGCATCCAGCTTTTTAAAGGTGGTTCCCAGTTTGAGATATTGGTTTGCATCAGGTAATGATTTGAGCTTCTCGTAGGGTGTCATCATTAACTTGTAGGGATAGCTCTTTTTCACCTTTCCTTTGTTGTCTTCTTTTGGGACAGGAAAAAAGCAAGGACGATGGAAGTTGATATAGGGGTTGAAATACTCTCTGTGAAATTCATTAAGTTGAGGCGCCCAGTACCCCGGGATATGGTCGTACCCCAGATGTTTGCGGATGATGGTTCCGTTCTTGGACTCGGCGAGTGCATTGTCGTTGGAATGGCGTGGGCGTGATTTGGTCAGGTCAATATGGAGCTTTCCGAGCAGTTTTGCCACGGTATGATTGATGTATTCCGAACCGTTATCCGCGTGAAATGCCAGGATGACAAAAGGGAAGATTTCGATCAGCATCTCCAGGACCGGAATCATGAAACGCTCAGTAATCCGTTCTACGGAGAATATGCATTCAAATTGCGTGACTTCATCAACCGCATTGATATGGTAAACCCCTTTGATCCCATCCAGGTCGCCCTGATGGACTGTGTCGATCCGTAGAAAGCCTGGTTTACCTTCTGAATTGGGTTTTCGTCGCTCGCCTATCTGAGAGCGTTTTGAAGCGGTTTTATCAAACTGGCGGCGCTGTCGTTGATAACACGTAGAATGACGAAGATTATAGAGATGGGCAACCGAAATCTTTGCTAAGCGCTCATAGCGATAATCCTCATAGATCAAAAGCATCCGCTCACAGATCTTCTTGGTGGCTGCACCGCAGAGTGTCCCATGGAGCTTGTCGGTCTCAGCTAACAGCACTGCGTCCTCAGGGCGGTAGAAGCGTTCAAATCCCGATGCTGTACGCTGTTGGCGCTTGATGTATCCGGTTTTTTTGTATTGCTGTACCAGCCGTTTCACTTGCCGTGGAGAATAGCCACTCACCTGCTCCAGATAGCGGATGATCAATCCCTTACCGTTCTTGCTGCAAGAGATATAACTGAATTTGACCAATGTACGCCGAATCCACTGGTAGCGCTCTTCCTTGTTGGTAATTGAAAACTCAACCTCCACAGTTCCTTCGAGAAAGATGCGGACGTCATCCAATGTTTTTATCTTTTTGTCACTCATATAGATCACCATAGGTGACCATCATGAGCAGAAATTACTCCTCAGGTACAGGGCCGTTTCACGTTGGAATCACGGCTCCCGTTCAGGGCCATTTCATATTGGACAAGACTCCCCCTTGACACAAAGGTTTTATTTTACTATTATGGTGGATTCACATCGGGGCGAGGAAAAAGTCTTAGGCGCCTAACTTTGGTTATGCTGGTCTGGGTTTTTGTGGGAATATGGCGTCTCTGTGAGGTAGTCTGCGTCCTGCTTTATCGAATGTCCCCAATGGTTTTATTGTTTGGAGATGTAAATGGCTACAATTAACCAATTGGTTAGAAAGCCGCGTGCTAGAAAAAAAGAAAAAAGCAATGTGCCGGCGCTAAATGCGTGTCCACAGCGTCGCGGTGTGTGTACTCGAGTGTATACGACTACGCCAAAAAAACCAAATTCCGCGCTAAGAAAAGTTGCCAGGGTTAGGCTCACAAATGGTGCCGAGGTTACGAGTTACATTGGTGGTGAAGGCCACAATTTGCAGGAACACTCGGTTGTCTTGATACGGGGTGGGCGGGTAAAGGATTTGCCTGGTGTTCGTTATCACGTGGTTCGAGGAAGCCTGGATACCGCGGGTGTGGATGGGAGGAAGCGTGGTCGTTCCAAGTACGGCGCCAAGAGACCCAAAAGCTAAAGCGCCAGGTTTGTTGATATAGGATTTGTCATGTCCAGAAGAAGATTTGTAGCTAAGCGGGAAATTATCCCCGATCCGCGTTATGGGAGTGAACTCCTCGCGAAGTTTATTAACATGGTTATGGAGAGTGGAAAAAAACCTGTGGCCGAGCGGATAGTTTATGGCGCTTTGGACAGTATCCAAGGTCGAACCAAAGATGAGCCCCTTGAGTTATTAAGTACAGCTCTTTCGAATGTTCAGCCGCTCGTGGAGGTTAAATCTCGACGGGTTGGTGGCGCAACTTACCAGGTGCCCGTTGAGGTTAGGCCAACTCGGAGGATGGCGTTGGCTATGCGTTGGGTTATCGACGCAGCAAGAAAGCGGGGGGAAAAGTCAATGCCGTTCAGATTGGCCGGGGAGTTGATGGATGCTGCTGAAAACCGCGGTACCGCGGTTAAAAAGAGAGAGGATACGCATCGAATGGCGGAAGCGAATAAAGCCTTTTCCCATTATCGGTGGTAATAAGGTGATCGGACATAAATCTTAAAGTGTATAGGTAAAGACGGTGGCACGGGCAACTCCAATCGAAAGATATCGTAACATAGGGATAATGGCCCACATTGATGCGGGGAAAACGACTGTAACGGAGCGGGTTCTGTTTTACACCGGTGTTTCGCATAAAATTGGTGAAGTTCATGATGGTGCGGCTACCATGGATTGGATGGAACAGGAGCAGGAGCGGGGTATTACCATTACATCCGCCGCAACAACTTGTTTTTGGCGGGGGATGAATGGTCAATTCCCTGAATACAGAGTCAATATTATTGATACCCCGGGACATGTGGATTTTACTATTGAAGTCGAGCGTTCGTTGCGGGTTCTTGATGCTGCGTGCGCGGTTTTTTGTGCTGTAGGTGGGGTTGAGCCGCAATCGGAAACGGTTTGGCGTCAAGCGAATAAATATGGTGTGCCACGCTTGGCATTCGTCAATAAAATGGATCGTGCGGGTGCGGATTTCTTGCGCGTCGTTGAACAGATTAGAGATCGATTGGGAAGTAATGTTGTGCCTATTCAGTTGCCTATTGGCGCTGAAGATCGGTTCGAAGGAATTATAGATCTCATTGAGATGAAGGCGATTTACTGGGACGAAGAATCGCGCGGTACGGAATACGAAGAAAGGGAAATTCCGGCCGATATGCTCGACGAATGTCGTGAGGCCCGTGAGATCCTTGTCGAGGCGGTTGCCGAGGCAAACGATCTTTTAATGGATAAGTATTTGAATGACGGTGAGTTGTCGGTAGAGGAAATAAAGTTGGGTCTTCGTGAACTAACCCTTGCTAATGAGTTGGTGCCGGCATTATGTGGGTCCGCATTTAAAAATAAGGGTGTCCAGGCGATGCTTGATGCTGTTATCGATTATTTGCCGTCCCCAGCGGAAGTGGCCGCGATTAGGGGTGTTTTGGATGATGCAGTCAAAACGGAAGCCGAGCGGTCGTCATCGGATGATGAACCGTTCGCCGCTCTTGCCTTTAAGATCGCAACCGATCCGTTCGTCGGTACATTAACCTTTTTCAGGGTGTATTCGGGCGTGTTGCGTTCAGGGGATACGGTGTACAACTCCGTTAAAGGCCGAAAAGAAAGAGTCGGCCGTATTGTCCAAATGCATTCGAATAACCGGGAAGAAATCAAAGAGGTGCAAGCTGGAGATATTGCGGCGGCGATTGGATTAAAGGATGTCACCACAGGGGATACGCTATGCGATCCAAAAAACATTATCACTTTAGAGCGTATGGAGTTCCCTGAGCCTGTTATATCAATTGCCGTGGAACCTAAGACGAAGTCGGATCAAGAGAAAATGGGGATTGCGTTGAGTAAACTGGCCCAGGAAGATCCTTCGTTCCGAGTGCATACCGATGAGGAGTCCGGGCAAACTATTATTTCCGGGATGGGCGAACTGCATCTTGAGATTATCGTTGATCGGATGCGGCGGGAATTTAATGTGGAGGCAAATGTTGGCGCTCCACAAGTTGCTTATCGAGAAACCATAAAGAAACCGGTTGAACAGGAAGGGAAATTTGTCAGGCAAACGGGTGGTCGTGGTCAGTATGGGCATGTCTGGTTGCGGATAGAGCCTTTGGTGCCGGGAGAGGGTTATCAGTTTGTCAATGGGATAGTTGGTGGTGTTATTCCAAAGGAATATATTCCCGCGGTGGATAAAGGGGTCCGAGAGCAGATGGAGAATGGTGTGCTAGCCGGATACCCCGTGGTCGATGTCAAAGTTAGCCTTTATGATGGTTCTTACCATGATGTGGATTCCAGTGAGATGGCATTTAAGATTGCTGGTTCAATGTGCTTTAAGGAAGGCGCGAAAAAAGCGGGTGCGGTGCTGCTCGAGCCGGTAATGAAGGTCGAGGTGGTAACCCCCGAAGACTATATGGGCGATGTTGTTGGTGATATCAATCGGCGGCGTGGGATGGTGCAAGGTATGGAGGACTCAGCGTCGGGAAAGGTTATTCGTTGCGAAGTACCGTTAGTGGATATGTTTGGGTACGCAACCGACCTTCGATCAGCTACCCAAGGACGTGCGACGTATTCGATGCAGTTCGAGAAATATGCAGAGGCGCCGAACAATATCGCCGAAGCGATTATCAAAAAGGCCTCGTAATTTGAAGTCATGGGGTTGAGAGAAGTAAGGAGAAATAGCTGATGTCCAAAGCTAAATTTAAAAGGTCTAAGCCGCATGTGAATGTGGGCACGATTGGTCATGTCGATCACGGTAAGACGACATTGACGGCGGCATTGACCAAAGTAATGGCGGAGGCGCACGGAGGAGATTTTACGGCCTACGATCAAATCGACAACGCACCCGAGGAACGCGAGCGGGGTATAACCATTGCGACGGCGCATGTGGAGTATGAGTCGGTGAAACGCCACTACGCGCATGTTGATTGTCCTGGGCACGCGGATTATGTAAAAAACATGATTACCGGAGCGGCGCAGATGGACGGAGCGATTTTGGTGTGCTCGGCGGCGGATGGCCCGATGCCCCAAACCCGTGAACATATATTGCTGGCGCGTCAGGTTGGTGTGCCCTATGTCGTCGTCTATATGAATAAGGCGGACATGGTGGACGACGACGAATTGATCGAGCTGGTCGAAATGGAAATTCGGGAGTTATTGGATAGCTATGAATTTCCTGGAGACGATACACCGGTGATCGTGGGTTCGGCATTAAAGGCTCTGGAAGGGGATACCAGTGACATTGGTATTCCGTCGGTGATAAAGCTGGTGGAGGCTTTGGACGATTATATCCCTGAGCCGGAGCGGGCCTTGGATAAAGCCTTTTTGATGCCGATTGAGGATGTATTCTCGATTTCCGGGCGCGGTACGGTAGTGACGGGAAGGATTGATCGGGGCAAGGTCAATATCAGCGATGATGTGGAAATTGTTGGGATCAAGGACACGATGAAAACCGTATGCACCGGGGTTGAGATGTTTCGAAAGTTATTGGACGAAGGATTGGCGGGGGATAACGTCGGTGTATTGTTGCGAGGGATCAAGCGTGAGGATGTCGAGCGTGGCCAGGTATTAGCGAAGCCCGGATCGATCAACCCGCATACCTATTTTGAGGCGGAGATTTATGTGTTATCGAAAGATGAGGGTGGACGGCATACCCCGTTTTTCAATGGATACCGTCCCCAATTTTATTTTAGGACGACGGATGTAACCGGATCGGTTGAGTTGCCTGAAGGTACTGAGATGGTGATGCCTGGGGATAATATTCAAGTTACGGTGAAGCTGATAGCGCCGATTGCGATGGAAGATGGGTTACGGTTCGCGGTGCGTGAAGGGGGTCGTACCGTGGGTGCTGGCGTGGTCTCAAAGATTATCGAATAGAAATGTCAAAACAGAGAATTAGAATAAGACTTAAGGCCTTTGATCATCGTCTTATCGATCAATCCGCGAGTGAAATTGTGGAAACCGCGAAAAGGACGGGTGCTCAAGTCGTAGGGCCAATACCGCTGCCAACAAAAAAGGAAAGATTTACCGTTCTAATCTCGCCTCATGTCAATAAGGATGCGCGAGATCAATACGAGATTAGAACTCACAAACGGTTAATGGACATTGTAGATCCTACCGATAAAACCGTCGATGCTTTGATGAAGCTCGATTTGTCGGCTGGAGTGGATGTTCAAATCAAATTAAATTAGATTTAGGGTATATTGGAGTACGTTGATGGCTGTAGGTCTGGTTGGGCGAAAGCGAGGAATGACACGCGTTTTCACGGAGGAAGGTGGATCGATCCCTGTTACGGTTATCGAGGTCGCGCATTGTCGGATTACACAGATTAAACGATTAGAATGCGATGGATATAGTGCTATTCAGGTTACGGCTGGGGAAAAAAAGTCTTCCAAAGTCTCTAAACCGTTGGCAGGCCACTTCTCGAAAGCAAATTCAACGGCGGGTCGTGGTTTGTGGGAATTCCGTGTGGAATCCGATAGTGGCCTTGAATCATTCGAAATAGGATCGGAGGTTCGCTTGGATATTTTCCAGGAAGGGCAATTCGTAGATGTGAAAGGCAAAACCATCGGTAAGGGATTTGCTGGGAGCGTCAAACGGAATAATTTTCAACGACAGGATATGACCCATGGGAATTCATTATCTCACCGTGCCCCCGGCTCGATTGGGCAATGTCAGTATCCGGGAAGAGTATTTAAAGGGAAGAAAATGACTGGGCACATGGGCGCGGTAAAGGCGACGACCCAAAATCTTCGGATCGTAAAATTAGATGAAGATCGGAACCTTATTTTAATAAAAGGCGCCGTTCCAGGGCCAAAAGGTGGGGATGTTTTTATTTCGCCCGCCATAAAAAAAATACGAAAAGGATAGGATATGCCGCTTACAATACCACTACTAACTGATAGTGACCCAGGGCAAACGATTGATGTGTCTGAAACGGTATTTGGACAGGCTTACAATGAAGGTTTAGTGCACCAACTCGTGACTACGTATCTAGCGAGGGGGCGGTCGGGTACGAAAGGTCAGAAAAGCCGTGCTAATGTACAAGGCGGTGGGAGCAAGCCTTGGCGGCAGAAAGGAACTGGTCGTGCAAGGAGTGGTACGAGTAGAAGTCCGATCTGGCGGTCAGGGGGGGTGACATTCGCGGCTCGTCCAAGAGTCTACGATAAAAAATTGAATAAAAAGATGTATCGTGCGGGGATGCGTTCAATTTTATCGGAACTGTTGCGTCAAGAACGTGTGTTCGTGAGTCAGTCGTTGTCGCCAGCAGAACCCAAAACAAAGCAACTTGACAATATACTGAAGCAAAATAATACGACTGAGGCTCTTATTGTTGTCGATAAAGAGGACAGGAATTTGTCCCTTTCGTCTAGAAACTTAGTGAATGTCGATGTGTGTATATCGGCTGATTTAAATCCTGTGAATTTGATGGCGTCAAAAAAAATAATATTGACCCGTGAAGCGGTAAAAGATGTCGAGGAACGCCTAGGATGACACCTGAAAAACTAATAACGATTATACTAGCGCCAATCATTTCCGAGAAAAGTTCCCGTGGCGCTGGTGCGGACCGACGCTTTGTGTTTCGTGTGAAAAAAAACGCGACAAAAATGGAAATTAAGGGAGCGGTGGAATTGGCGTTTGACGTTAAAGTAGAGAAGGTTCATGTCTTGAATGTTACAGGTAAAAGCAAACGATTCGGAAAATACTTGGGTAAGCGCTCCGACTGGAAAAAAGCGTATGTGAAGCTAAAGCCGGGTCATGATATTGATTTCGCGACTGCGTAAACGATTCATTGGTTAGGAAATAAAAAAAAATGGATAAAGGTTAGTCGAGTATGCCGGTTATAAAATCAAAACCAACATCTCCAGGGTCACGTTTCGTCATCAAGGTGAAAACGGACGGCCTTTTTAAAGGTCGACCGCTCCAGCGTTTGGTGGATAAAAAAAACAAGCGAGGAGGCCGCAATAATCAAGGTCGGATAACGACGAGGCATCGGGGCGGCGGACATAAACAGAGTTACCGACTCATCGACTTTAAACGGGATAAGAACGATGTCGCCGGTGTGGTGGAGAGGATTGAGTATGATCCGAATAGAACGGCTAATATTGCGTTAATTCGGTATCGAGATGGCGATTGGCGGTATATTATTGCTCCGAAGGGAATTCAAACCGGACAGGAAATCATTTCGGCGGATTCGGTGCCGATAAAAATTGGAAACTGCATGCCGATTAGAAACATACCGGTCGGAACGGAAATCCATTGTATCGAGCTCAAGCCTGGCAAAGGCGCGCAAATCGCCCGGAGTGCCGGTGCGACAGCGCAGCTCCTTGCTAAGGAGAGTTCTTACGCTACCTTACGGTTACGCTCTGGAGAGATGAGGAAAGTTCACTCGGATTGCAGAGCAGTCATTGGGGCAGTGGGGAATTCCGAACACAATCTTATTTCTCTGGGCAAGGCGGGCGCCTCACGATGGAGAGGGAAAAGGCCTACTGTAAGGGGTGTTGCCATGAATCCCGTGGATCATCCACATGGTGGTGGTGAAGGTCGGACTTCCGGTGGTCGGCATCCTGTGTCTCCGTGGGGACAACCCACCAAAGGTTATAAAACAAGAAAGAATAAAACAACTGACAAGCTAATTGTTAGACGTCGCAAACAAAAATAGTTAGAAAGAGGAGATAAGGTGCCGCGTTCGATAAAAAAAGGCCCATTTGTAGACCTTCATCTAAAGAAAAAGGTTGAAAAGGCGGTTGCCGAAAATGATCGGCGCCCCATCAAGACATGGTCGCGAAGATCGATGGTTTCGCCCGATATGCTTGGACTCACACTGGCGATCCATAATGGGCGGCAACACGTGCCCATATTGATTACAGAGGATATGGTTGGCCACAAGCTGGGCGAATTTGCACCTACTCGGACGTATCGGGGCCACATCGCGGATAGAAAATCAAGATAAATGGGTATGGAAATTTCAGCAAAACTTAGCGGCGCGCCTTTATCAGCACAAAAAGCGAGGCTGGTAGCCAATCAAATTCGGGGGTTGCCGGTGGAAAAAGCGCTTAATATCTTGAGGTTTAGTACAAAAAAAGCTGCTTCAATAATTAGAAAAATACTCGAATCAGCAATTGCTAATGCAGAGCATAATGAAGGGTCGGACATAGATGAGTTGAAGGTAACCTCGGTGTTCGTGGATGAAGGGCGAACGTTGAAAAGGTTTAGGGCCAGGGCAAAAGGAAGGGCGAACCATATCTTGAAACGCACGTGTCATATCACATTGAAAGTATCAGAATACGAATAAATAGGCTGAGGAACATGGGACAAAAAGTAAATCCGATAGGAATCCGCTTAGGTTATGTAAAGGATTGGACTTCGAGATGGTATGCGGGGAAAAAAGAATATCCCGGAATGTTGCGTCAGGACTTAAATGTTCGGGCATTCCTCAAAAAGAAATTGGCACATGCGGCGGTTAGTAAAATTCAAATTAACCGAGCCGCAAGCAATGCACAGATTACAATTCATACGGCTAGGCCGGGGATAGTGATTGGGAAAAAGGGGGAAGATATTGACCGATTGAGGCGTAGCGTTTCCGAGATGATGGGAATCGTTGTGCAGATGAACGTCGAAGAGGTTAGAAAGCCCGAACTGGATGCGCAGTTAGTGGCCGAGGGTATCACCCAACAATTAGAGAAGCGTATTATGTTCAGGCGTGCGATGAAGCGCGCTGTTAGTAATACCATGCGATTAGGTGCGCAAGGAATTAAGATCAATGTCGCGGGACGTCTGAATGGAGCGGAGATCGCTAGGAACGAATGGTATCGTGAAGGTCGAGTACCACTTCATACGCTCAGAGCCGACATTGATTATGGTGTTGCGGAGGCACAAACCACCTATGGCGTTCTAGGGGTTAAGGTATGGATTTTTAAGGGGGAGATTTTCGATGATCATTCCTCGATAAAAAAATCGAGTAAAAATCAAATAATCTAGGGATTGGTAATGCTTCAACCTAAACGTACGAAATTTCGTAAACAGCAAAAGCTTAGAAATAAGGGTCTTAGCGCTAAGGGAAATCGGGTGAGCTTCGGTGAGTATGGCTTGAAAGCAACGACACGTGGGAGAATTACTTCGAGACAGATCGAAGCGGCGCGTCGTGCGATCACAAGACATGTCAAACGTGGGGGTAAACTTTGGATTCGTGTATTTCCCGATAAACCTATTTCCAAGAAACCTTTAGAAGTGCGAATGGGTAAAGGAAAAGGGAGCGTAGAATATTGGGTCGCTCAGATAAAACCCGGAGCGATTCTCTATGAAATACAAGGAGTTTCCGAACAGCTGGCGCAGGAGGCATTTAGGCTGGCTTCAGCGAAACTTCCAGTCAGAACGACTTTCGCTTCTCGTACAGTGCTATGATGGATTCAAAAGAAATTAGAGAAAAAGAAAAATCTGAGATTGAAACACAATTGATTGATTTGCGTAGGGAACAGTTCAATTTGAGGATGCAAAAAGGAAGTGGGCAATTGTCCAGGCCGGACCAAGTCAAATCCGTCCGTCGGGGGATCGCCCGTGTTAAAACCATATTGAACGAAATAAAGAGAACTGAAGCATGAGTGAGGTAAGCGAGAAAGTTCGTGCTGTTACCGGAGTGGTGATCAGTAACAAAATGGACAAAACTACGTCAGTATTAGTGGAGCGCGTTGTACAACATCCGGTTTATGGAAAATATATCAGGAGGTCCACGAAATTATTGGCGCACGATGAGGAAAATCGATGTAAAGAAGGTGATTTAGTGTCTATTACTCCGTGTCGACCTATCTCGAAAAGAAAAAGTTGGAAGGTCGATAGGATAATTGAATCTTCGGAAGTATAACGTTTAACAAATTCACCATAGGATAGAATTATGATCCAGATGCAGTCAAAACTGGATGTCGCCGATAATAGTGGCGCGAGAAATGTCATGTGCATTAAAGTGCTTGGAGGTTCTCATCGCCGTTATGCTAATATCGGTGATATCATAAAAGTTAGCATAAAAGACGCGATTCCTAGAGGACGCGTCAAAAAAGGCGAAGTCTATAATGCGGTAGTCGTAAGAACCAGGAAAGGTGTCAGACGCCCGGATGGATCGTTGATACGGTTTGACGGTAATGCGGCGGTAATTTTGAATAATCAGTTGCAGCCAATTGGTACCCGTATTTTTGGACCGGTGACAAGGGAACTTAGGTCGGCCCGCTTCATGAAAATTATCTCATTGGCTCCTGAAGTCTTGTAATAACTGGGTATATAAAATGGGCAAAATCAAACAAGGCGACGAAATAGTGGTGCGAGTAGGTAAGGATAGGGGTAAGAGAGGTAAAGTGTCGCGCATTGCAGCTAATGGGAAAGTGTTTGTTGACGGTATTAATGTAGCCAAAAAGAACCAAAAACCGAACCCAAACCAAGGCGTATCCGGAGGAATTATAGAAAAGGAAATGCCGATTCATATTTCTAATTTAGGCATATATAACCCAGAAACCGGTAAACCCGATCGAATAGGCTCTCGCTTTCTGGAGGATGGGAAAAAAGTGCGCTTTTTCAAATCAACGCAAGAAATAGTTGATGTTTAACGGAGGCTGAAAGGGGCATGGTAAGATTAGAAGAACTGTATAATAATCAGATTAAAGCGGACCTTTTTAAAAAATTCGATTATAAGTCGGTTATGCAAATCCCTCGGGTTACAAAAATCACCCTTAACATGGGTTTGGGTGAGGCGGTGGTCGATAAAAAAATTCTTCAATCCGCCGTCGGCGATTTGTTGAGAATTTCGGGGCAAAAACCAGTGATTACCAAAGCCAGGAAATCGATCGCGGGTTTTAAGATTAGAGAAGAGATGCAAATCGGTTGTAAAGTGACGATTCGAAGAAAACGAATGTATGAATTCCTTGATCGATTGATAAGCATTGCTATCCCTCGTATTAGGGACTTTCGAGGGTTGAGCGCAAAATCGTTTGACGGGCGTGGAAATTATTCTTTGGGTGTCCGTGAGCAGATAATTTTTCCGGAAATAGATTACGATAAAGTTGATGCAATTCGCGGTATGGATATTACCATTACAACCAGTGCTCGAACAGACGAAGAGGGAAGCGCTTTGTTGAAGATGTTTAAGTTACCAATTAAGAGTACCTAAAGGACGATGGCAAAAAAATCGATAATTGCGCGGGAAAAAAAGCGCCAGCGAACCGTGGCTAGATTCGCGGAGAAACGAAAGAAACTTAAAGGCATCATAAAAGATCCGAATACGAATGCCGACGCTAAAATTGATGCGCAGTTTCAATTGCAGAAATGCCCGAGGGATGCAGCGCCCGTCCGGCTACGAAATCGGTGTAGCGAGACCGGGCGTCCAAACGGATTTTATAGAAAATTTGGTTTGGGGCGCAATAAGCTTCGAGAATTCGCTATGCGAGGAGAAGTGCCCGGAGTGGTTAAGGCAAGTTGGTAGAAAGAACCCTATGAAGATTCGATACAAAGCTCTCTATGGAGATAAAAAATGCTGACAGATCCAATCGCGGACTTGCTTACCCGGGTTCGAAATGGACAAAGAGCCGAAAAAGTAAGCGTTTCAATGCCGTCTTCGAAACCAAAAGTGGCAATTTGTAAAGTTTTGAAAGAAGAAGGATATATTGAAAACTATACGACTACGGAGGTCGGGGAAAAAACGGAGCTGGTGATAGATTTAAAATACTATCATGGGCGTCCCGTTATTGATCAAATACAGAGAGTAAGCAAGCCCGGATTGAGGGTTTATAAATCTAAAGGTGAGTTACCGGCCGTGCTAGGTGGCTTGGGGATTGCCGTCGTCTCTACTTCTCAGGGCGTGATGACTGATAGGTCCGCTAGGAAGATTGGTCAAGGCGGGGAAGTCATTTGTTTGGTGTCTTGATTATGTGTAAAGGTGGACCATGTCTAGAATAGCGAATAACCCTATTACAATACCGCCTAATGTCGAGTTTAGCATTCTGGACAATAGAGTCTCCATTAAGGGGGGGAAAGGCGAGTTTAACTATTTAGTTCACAATGAAATTGAAGTAAAAGTCGATGACAAAATAGTACGCGTAAAACCACGCAAAAATAAAAAAAAAATAATCGTGATGGCTGGTACAACAAGGGCTCTAATCAATAATATGGTCACAGGCGTGGATGTTGGATTTCAGAAGAAATTAACGCTGGTAGGGGTCGGGTACCGGGCTCAAGTTAAGATTCCTGTATTGAATCTGACACTGGGTTTTTCCCACCCAATTGAATATCGAATACCGGATGGCATTGCAATAGAAACACCAAGCCAAACAGAAATTTTGGTAAATGGTAGCGATAAACAAAAAGTATCCCAGGTTGCCGCGGATATCAGAGCGTTTCGCCCACCGGAGCCGTACAAAGGAAAAGGTATACGGTATACAGATGAACATGTTGTCAGAAAAGAAGCTAAAAAGAAGTAGGAGCTGTCTGAAATGCAAAAAATGAAGCGCCTGAGAAGAGCAAAAAAAAGTAGGGCCAGAATTAAATCGCTGGGGATTGATCGGCTTACGGTTTTTAGAACACCGAAACATGTGTATGCTCAGATCCTAACATCGGATGGATCGCGAGTCTTAGGAAGTGCATCGACTTTACAGGACAAGATAGAGTCAAAGGCTAAATACCCCGGCGATGTTAAGTCCGCGGCGGCTGTTGGGACTAAGATCGCTGAAAAAGCGAATGAAGTTGGTATCACTAAAGTTGCGTTTGATCGGTCAGGATTCAAGTATCATGGCCGTATTAAGGCGTTGGCCGATGCGGCGCGGGAAGCTGGTTTAAAGTTTTAGGGGTAAGAAATGGCTAATGGTACGAAACCTGGAAATTCGGATGGGTTACAAGAAAAACTTGTTGATGTAAGGCGAGTTGCGAAGGTTGTAAAAGGCGGTCGTCAATTTGGATTCACGGCTCTGACGGTTGTCGGTGATGGTGAAGGTAGAGTGGGATACGGTTTAAGTAAAGCGCGAGAAGTACCGATCGCAATCCAAAAATCGATGGAAAAAGCAAGGACGAATTTGCGTCGTGTATCTCTCAAAGGCGACACGCTTCAATATCCGATTGTTTCAAATGTTGGTGCGGCGAAAGTCTACATGCAGCCCGCTTCTGAAGGGACCGGAATCATTGCTGGTGGGGCAATGCGAGCGGTGTTCGAAGTTGTTGGGATTCACAATGTGTTGTCAAAATGTATTGGCACGAATAATCCAATAAACGTTGTACGTGCGACAATAGAAGGTCTTGTAAATATGCCTGATGCGCAATACATCGCAGCGAAGCGCGGAAAGACCGTGGAAGAAATTACGGGGTAAAAAATGGCTGCAAACAGGATTAGTATCACACTCATTCGGAGTAAAATCGGTCGGCTTGCATCCCATAAAGCCTGTCTTCAGGGTCTAGGGTTAAGAAAAATCCACCAGACAGTCGACATTGAGGATACACCTTCGAATCGTGGAATGATTAAGAAAATAAACTATATGCTGCGAGTCGAGGAAACGTAACCATGTTTTTGAACACGTTAAAGCCAAGTGTAGTAAGCAAAAAAAAGGTTAAACGATTCGGGCGAGGCATCGGAAGCACGCTCGGTAAAACTTGTGGCCGTGGCCATAAGGGTCAAAAATCACGATCCGGTGGATTTCATAAAACGGGTTTTGAAGGGGGGCAAATGCCCTTGCAAAGGCGGTTGCCCAAAGTAGGTTTCGCTTCCAGGAGAAAAAAATTTACAGCGCACATCAATTTGTCGGAATTAAATAGGATTGATGCGGAAGTCGTTGACTTAGCTGTTTTGAAGGATCGTAATTTAATCCGAAATAATATCCTTTGGGTCAAGATCTTTGATTCGGGGGTTTTAGATAAACCTATAAATTTAAAGGGAATCAAGGTTAGCAAGGGAGCAAAAAAACAAATTGAATCGCTTGGTGGGAAAATAGAAGCCTAAGTGAATACACCCAAGCCATTAATTAGTCCTAAAGCGGGTAAGTTTTCCGAGCTGCGCCAGCGTTTGTTGTTCGTCCTCGGGGCGTTTTTCGTATTTAGGCTCGGAGCACACATTCCCGTGCCGGGGATTGACCCAAACGCCCTTGCTCTTATGTTTGAGCAGCAGAGCGGCTCTATTTTTGACATGTTTAATATGTTCTCTGGTGGCGCCCTAAAGCGGCTTAGTATTTTTGCGCTTGGGATAATGCCTTATATATCCGCCTCAATCATCATGCAGTTGATGCGGTATGCGATACCAAAACTCGAACAACTACATAAAGAGGGTGAATCCGGTCGGCGTAAAATCACCCAATACACTCGTTACGCAACGGTTGTGCTTGCTTCATTCCAGGCAACTGGGGTGGCCATCGCACTGCAAACCCAAACCGCGGGCGGGTTGCCGGTTGTGATTAATCCTGGATTCCATTTTGTTTTGATTACCGCCGTTACGCTGGTTTCGGGCACATTATTCCTGATGTGGTTAGGCGAACAGGTCACCGAACGCGGCATTGGAAATGGAATTTCCATGATCATATTCGCGGGCATAGTAGCCGGTCTACCGTCAGCAATCGGTGGAACTTTAGAATTAGCACGGACTGGGGAATTGGGTTCATTCACTATTCTGGTTTTGTTTTTCCTTGCCGTTGCCGTTACAGCCTTCGTGATTTTTGTTGAACGTGGGCAGCGGAGAATCGTCATAAACTATGCCAAACGGCAACAAGGGCGCAAGATGTACGGCGGGCAAACGAGTTTCTTGCCGTTAAAACTGAATATGGCGGGGGTTATCCCGCCAATTTTTGCTTCGAGCATTATATTATTTCCCGCGACTATCGCTGGCTGGTTCGGCAATGCAGAGGGGTTTGCTTGGTTGCAGGACGTTGCGACAACATTGTCGCCCGGTCAGCCCATATACGTAATGTTTTATGCGAGCGCAATTGTTTTCTTTTGTTTCTTTTACACGGCATTAGTATTTAATGCAAAAGAAACAGCCGATAACCTTAAGAAATCCGGTGCGTTCGTCCCGGGGATTCGCCCTGGACAGCAAACCGCTAATTTCGTGGATAGCGTACTCACGAAATTGACGCTTGCGGGTGCTATTTATATCACGGCAGTCTGTTTGTTGCCGGAGTTCTTAATACTTTATTGGAATGTCCCTTTTTATTTTGGCGGCACGTCGCTTCTGATCATAGTGGTTGTGGTGATGGACTTTATCTCTCAGGTGCAGTCCCATATGATGACCCAACAGTATGAGGGGTTGATGAAAAAAGCAAATCTCAAAACCAAGTCGGCAAATACGGGAATGATTAGGTAATCTTAGTTAGGTAATAGGAAATGAAAGTAAGAGCATCGGTAAAAAAAATTTGTCGGCACTGTAAGATCGTCAAGAGGAAAGGAGTAATCCGAGTGCTATGCAAAGATGGAAGACATAAACAAAGGCAAGGTTAGAACACAATTAATTACTATTGTGCAATCGTTTCAAGTCCAAAGTTGCACGAATTACGATGTGGAGAAAAATTGAATGGCGCGTATTGCGGGAATCAATATACCCGAAAATAAACATATAGAGATTTCGCTTACCTCAATTTATGGGGTCGGTCGTCCGACGGCGCGAGAATTGTGCCGTGTTGTCGAGTTAGATCCAAGCAAGAAGGTGAAAGATATTTCAGAAGACGACGTCGATCGGTTGCGAGTCGAAATAGCTAAATTGTCGGTGGAAGGGGATTTACGGCGTGAAGTCTCGATAAACATTAAAAGATTGATGGATTTAGGATGCAATCGAGGGATTAGGCATCGGCGCGGTCTGCCGGTGAGGGGACAAAGGACGCGAACCAATGCGCGCACAAGAAAAGGTCCCAGGCGTCCGATTAAACGATAAAAGATTAGTAAATTCGAGGTAAAACAATATGGCGACAGCGGTACGTTCAAGGAAACGTATAAAAAAGGAGATCTCAGATGGAATTGTGCATATTCATGCTTCTTTTAACAATACCATCATTACAATCACTGATCGTAAAGGGAATACGATAGCTTGGGCAACGGCAGGTGGATCCGGGTTTAGAGGATCAAGGAAGAGTACTCCTTTCGCGGCGCAAGTTGCCGCGGAGAAGGCTGGGATTACAGCCAAGGAATGTGGAATGGTAAATCTCGACGTCCGTATAAAAGGGCCAGGACCCGGACGAGAATCGGCGGTACGCTCGCTTAACAATCTTGGTTTTAAAATTAATAATATTACTGACGTGACGCCAATACCACATAATGGCTGTCGTCCACCCAAAAAACGCAGGGTCTAAATCACAGAGGATTTTATAATATGGGAAGATACCTTGGTCCAACATGTCGGTTAAGCCGTCGCGAAGGAACAGATTTATTTCTGAAAAGTAGGGGGAAAACCTTAGATGGCAAATGTAAATTAGATCAACCGCCGGGACAGCATGGGCAAAAACGCGCGCGATCGTCGGATTACGCGTTACAGCTTAGGGAAAAACAAAAACTTAGGCGATTGTATGGTGTACTGGAGAAACAGTTCAGAAATTATTTTAAAAAGGCCGCCAAGGAAAAAGGATCGACGGGAGAAAACCTCCTCTCATTACTTGAAGGCAGGTTAGACAATGTGGTCTATCGAATGGGTTTTGCAAGTACTAGGGCTGAAGCCCGCCAATTAGTCGGCCACAAAGCGATTATCGTGAACGATAAACCCGTCAACATTCCATCGTATCGGGTTGCTAGTGGAGATACTGTCTCTATTAGGGAAAAAGCTAAAACGCAGCAACGTATTCAGGATGCTTTGACAATTTCTGAGCAATATGGATTTCCGGATTGGGTCGAGGTTAATCGGAACGAAATGTTTGGGGTGTTTAGAGAATTTCCAGATCGATCGGAACTATCGTCTGAAATCAATGAGCAGCTCGTCGTAGAGCTCTATTCGAAATAATCGGTTTTTATCCCCTCTGAGGTAATTCAATGGAAAGTGCTTTTTCAGGCCTTTTAAAATCCAGAGTTTCGACTCTTAAATTTGCATCGCCGACCAGTGCGAAGATCGTAATAGAACCCTTGGAACGAGGGTTCGGTCATACTTTGGGAAATGCGTTAAGGCGAGTTTTATTGTCTTCTATCCCAGGATTTGCCGTTACGGAAATTAAAATTAACAGTGTACTTCACGAATATGCGGCAATAGAGGGGGTTCAAGAAGACGTAGTTGATATTATGCTTAATATGAAGTCCCTTGCTGTAACGTTGCACGCCAATGAGGACGCCCTGTTAAAACTAGACAAACGAGGGCCTGGTGTAGTCACGGCCGGAGATCTTGAAGTTTCGCACGATGTCTATATAAAAAATCCGGATCTCGTCATAGCAAATCTCGGGGATTCGGGTCACCTCGATATGACCATAAAAGTAGAAAAAGGCCGCGGATATCGACCTGCTATCACGGATCCAAGCGATGAAGAGGATAAGCCCATAGGCGTTTTGCGGATGGATGCCAGTTTTAGTCCAATTAGCAGAGTCACATACTCCGTCGAACCGGCGCGTGTGGATCAAAGAACGGATCTGGACAAACTCATCATTGAGTTGGATAGCGATGGAACCGTCGATCCTGAAGAATGCGTACGGTATGCTGGAAGACTCCTTCATGAGCACCTTTCCATCTTCGTGGATCTTCAAGATGTCGAAGAAACGGTTCAGGAAGAAGAAACAGCTGAATTTGACCCGATTCTATTACGTCCAGTTGACGATCTTGAACTCACCGTAAGGTCCGCTAATTGCCTAAAGGCGGAGAATATTTTTTATATTGGCGATTTGATACAACGAACGGAAGTGGAGTTATTGAAAACGCCGAATTTAGGGAAAAAATCCTTAACGGAAATTAAGGATGTCTTGGCCTCAAGAGTTTTGTCCTTGGGTATGCGGCTCGAAAATTGGCCGCCCGAAAGCCTAAACGATGCAATCCAAACAAAAGCTGAAACTTTACAAAGGTAACGATAATGCGGCACCGTAAATCGGGTAGAAAACTTAATAGGAACAGTAGCCACCGAAAGGCCCTTTTTAGCAATATGGCTGTTGCGTTATTTCGACATGAATTAATTAAGACAACGCTTCCTAAGGCAAAGGAACTTCGGGGATTCGCGGAACGGTTGATCACCCTGGCAAAAAATGATTCCGTGGCAAAAAGGCGTTTGGCGTTCGCTAGATTGAGGGATAGGTTGATCGTATCAAAATTGTTCGATGAATTGGGGCCGCGCTACAACGAGCGACCAGGGGGCTATACTCGAATTTTAAAATGCGGATATAGATCGGGCGACGCAGCAGCAATGGCTTTTGTTGAATTAGTGGATCGTTCACAAAGTGAAGATGCGGAAGAATAAAACTAAGCGTCCACGTACTCAGGATAACAGTCCGGGCAAACCGTCGTTATCGCTCTAAGAGATTTAATTTTCCTTTCTTAGCATTCCATTGATCCGCGTCGTCAGGCGGTTGTTTGACTTCGGTGATGATCGGCCATTCGAGGGCAAGTTCCGCATTTAAGCTAATAAAAATTTCCAGCTCCTCGGGAAGGTCATCTTCGGAAAATATCGCTTCGGCGGGACATTCGGGCTCGCAAAGTGTGCAATCAATGCATTCGACGGGATCGATGACCAACATATTCGCTCCTTCGTGAAAGCAGTCGACCGGACAGACGTCCACGCAATCGGTGAATTTGCATTTTATGCAATTTTCGACCACCACAAATGTCATCTTGTGCAAACCATTAACCCAAAAATATATCTAATTATATTATTTCCCGCGTGCTAAAAAAGCGCTAGTGGTTAAAAAGCTAATCTTAGGCCCAAAACGAACAAAACCGAGGCAACTACTGGCCTTAGTAAAGAATCCGGCATGGTTTTACCGATATGACTTCCCAAATATATAGCGGGAAGACCGCCCACGAGCAATCCGCCCAGTAACTGAAAGTCGACGGAGCCTAATTGGATATGACCGAACCCGGCAATCGCGGTTAACGGTACGGCATGGGCGATATCCGTGCCGACGATAGATGTTGAGCGTTTCGATGGGTATAATAGGAATAGGATCGCCGCGCCAATAGCTCCCGCGCCAACCGACGAAACGGTCACAACGAATCCCAATAAAATACCACACAAGACGGTCAGATAGGTTCTGATGCGGTGCCGTTGCTTAGTATTGCCGTTAGAAAATTTTACGGCGCCGTGCATGTAGCTAAGCAACCGATCTTTCATGATTACTACCAACGAAGTACCAATTAGCATGATACTTAGGGTCAACGTCATTATCCTTTCGTAATCAAGGTTCATCAATGTTAGCCATTTTAGCCCGAAAATCGTAAGAATTGATGTAGGAACGCTGCCGGATGCGAGCAGTCCGACAATTTTCCAATCTATAGTTCCATTGCGATTGTGGAAAAAAACGCCGCCGCATTTGGTAATTGCCGCGTAAAGCAAATCGGTTCCAACCGCAATAGCCGGGTTGATCCCGAAACCGAGAACCAGAATAGGAGTCATGAGGGATCCGCCTCCAACACCGGTCAGGCCAATGACAAAGCCCACGACAGCACCGGTTAGAACATATAGGAGATCCATTGTATGACTTGGTAGCGGAAAAGCGTTGAAATGTACCGTTTAATCCTTATAATTAAAAGGAATATATTATTCTTATTTTATAATTAAATGGAATATAAGATTTCATGAAATTGCAACAGCTTCGATATATATGGGAGGTTTCGCGCCATAATCTAAATGTATCAGCGACTGCGGAAAGCCTGTATACGTCTCAACCGGGTATTAGTAAACAAATTCGCTTGTTGGAAGACGAACTCGGTTTACCCGTTTTTTTGCGAAATGGTAAACATCTGACGGAAATGACATCCGTTGGCAAAGTAATCGTAAAAATGGCGGGTGAAATTCTCGAAAAAGCAGAAAATATCAAGCATGTCGCACAGGAATTTCGCGATGAAAAAAAAGGGAGTTTATCAATCGCTACAACGCATACTCAGGCGCGCTATGCATTGCCGACCGTGGTAAGACGGTTTATGGAACAATATCCCGATGTCAGTTTGAATATGCATCAGGGTACGCCAATGCAAATTTCCGATCTGGCATCCCGCGGAATCGCGGATCTTGCGATTGCAACGGAGGCTTTAGAAGTATTCGATAATCTAATTATGCTCCCGTGTTATCAGTGGAACCGGTGTATTTTGGTCAAGCACGATCATCCCTTATCGCAAAAAGAAAACATATCTTTGGACGATGTCGTTAAATATCCCATAATCACCTATGTTTTTGGTTTCACCGGCCGTTCTCGCTTGGATGAAGCATTCGCGAAACGCAATTTGCACCCACAAGTCGCACTAACCGCCGTGGATGCCGATGTCATCAAAACCTATGTTCGCCTGGGATTGGGGATCGGTATAGTCGCGCGGATGGCCTATGACACTAAAGTCGATCAGGATTTGATGGCTTTGGACGCCAGTCATTTATTTGGCAGTAGTACGACTAACATTGGTTTCAGACGGGATATGTTTTTAAGGAATTATATGTTTGAATTTATGGAGTTATTCGCGCCGCACCTCAGCCGCGAGATGGTGAAGGAGGCTATTAGATTACGGGATAAACGGGAAATAATCTCTTTGTTTAAAGAGACTAGCTTGCCGGTATTCTGACATATAGGGTTTTGAAAAAATCGATCGTCCATTTTCAAATTGTACCGATATTATTCATCGCTTAGAACAATCGCTTAACAGACCTTACAGCAAAGGCGATGGCATATTTGATGAGGTCTTTTCAGAAACTGACAACGCCGCGAAGAGAGCACATCAGCTATTTTAAGAATAACTACGTCTATTCGACGGTCTAAATCGTCGATAACCGCGTTGCGACAGCTTGAAAGAGGATGGTTATTCCTGCGCTGTCGCGCCTTGTTCTCGGCGATTTATCCTCGCCGCTTAAACACAGTTATTTAGTGTGCGGGGTACTAGAAAGTTAAGCGGCAACTGTAGGCGCTTTCTGATGACTGTACGGCGAACCCCTTAACTTCAAACCTTTTTCCACATAAATATTCAAATCGATTCCATAGGCGTTTTGGGTTAGTACGTCCTTAATTTCGTAAGGTCCTTCTTTTCCATTCGCCGATGGATTGGCTAGATCCAACATGCGTTATCGGCGAAATTTTTAATTTTATCCATGATCATCAATAGCTTGGGGGCCATTCGGGTTTTAGGCGACACCTCGGTCACAATCCCGACTTCACCGGTATTGAGCTCAACAAGACTTCCAAGGGGATAGATACCGATACATTCTACGAATTTCTTCACCAAACCCGCATCAAAATGGGTATTACGGCATTTCGCGAGAATATTGATCGCCATCAGGTGGGAGCGTCCTTTCCGGTAAACCCGATCCCTGGTAATTGCATCGTAGGTATCCACAATAGCCACTTTGCGGGTAAACTCCGTGATCCCGTACGACGTAAGTCCTCTAGGATATCCCTTTCCATCCAGCCGTTCGTGGTGGTTATGAGCAACATCGACCGCACTAAGTATGATTCCGCGGGCGGACATGAGGACTTCCATTCCAAGACTGGTATGGCGTTTCATAATGGCTAATTCGCTGGAATCCAAGCGGCCTTCTTTATTAAGAATCTCGTTGGGCACCTTCATCTTTCCCATATCGTGCAGTAACCCGCACAGACCCAGCTCTTCCAGTTTGCCCACGGGTAGTCCAAGATGCCGCCCCAACATCACCGCCAAAATGCAGACGTTCAGAATATGTTGGGAGGTATATTGATCCTTATCTTTAAGCTGTGTGAGAAGCAACATAGCATTGGGATTGCGAACGATGCTATCGACGCATTCATTGACGACTTCTTTGGTTGCTTCCACGTTAATGGCGTTGCCAAAACGGATGTTGTCCATAGTCGATTTAAGCAATGAGTAAGCACGACCATAGCTTTGCGATGCATTTTCAATTTCGTCCTCAAACTCAATAGAAGTAGTATATTCGATACGGTTTGAAGGTTGATCCTTATTCGTACCTTTGACCGGATCGACATAAACATAGTCGCAAACTTCTCTGACGGTCTTTACATCTCCAGGTGTTTTCAACAAAAAACCCTGGAGAAGAAATGGAGAATCCATCCAGGGACGATCCAAGTCGCAAACGAACATCCCAGGTTCGAGAGCCTTGACATCGACCTTGATTCTTCGGGTGGCTGAGATATATTGTTGGTGCATGCAAGCGTTTATTTGGAACCACTTCGATGAAGCTCAAGAATGGTTTGAAAACCACACCCTAAATAAAGGCAAATTTAACGGAATTACATTCACTCGAACATCAGCTGGAAACCTTCGCCAATGTGGTTTTTCCAGCAAAGATCGGTTTCAGAAAGCGCCCCGTATGGGAACTACGATGCTTGGCGATTTGTTTAGGCGTACCCTCGGCAACGACACGCCCTCCCCCATCACCGCCTTCGGGTCCTAAATCTATTACCCAATCGGCGGTTTTAATCACGTCAAGGTTATGTTCGATCACGATAACGGTATTCCCATGGTCCCGCAGCCGGTGCAACACATTGAGCAATTGCTGGATATCGAAAAAATGCAGTCCGGTAGTCGGCTCGTCCAGAATGTACAGGGTTTTTCCGGTATCCCGTTTCGACAGTTCCCGCCCCAGCTTAACCCGTTGGGCTTCTCCACCCGACAAGGTAACCGCGTTCTGACCCAGCGTAATATAGCTCAGCCCGACATCCATTAAGGTCTGCAATTTCCGGGATACCACCGGGATTGCACTGAAAAAAGCTTCGGCTTCCTCCACGGTCATTCCTAACACTTCACTAATGGTTTTACCCTTGTAGCGAACTTCAAGGGTTTCGCGGTTATAGCGCTGAGCGCTGCAAATATCGCATTTTACGAAGACATCGGGGAGGAAATGCATTTCAACCTTGATGACGCCATCGCCCCTGCACGCCTCGCAACGGCCGCCTTTTACATTAAAACTGAAGCGTCCCGGTGTGTACCCGCGCGACCGTGCTTCCGGCGTAGCGGCGAAAAGTTCGCGGATCGGTGTAAACAAACCCGTATACGTCGCTGGATTCGATCGTGGAGTCCGGCCAATAGGACTTTGATCGATATCAACGACCTTATCCAGGAGTTCAAGGTTCTGAATACAATCACAATCCGCGGGCACTATGCTGGCGCCATTGAGTTCTCTAGCGACATAGCGGTATAAGGTATCGTTAACGAGCGTGGATTTACCAGACCCGGAAACGCCGGTAACACAGGTAAAACAGCCGACGGGGATATCAACATTGATGTTCTTCAGATTATTGCCACCGGCATTTTTGATCTGGAGTTTGTGATCTACATTGTTAATATTGGATTTTGTGGGAATTTCTATTTGTTTTCGGCCCGACAAATATTGACCCGTCACCGAGCTTTTGTGTTTGGCAATCACTTCAGGTGTGCCTTGGGCAACTATATGTCCTCCGTGGACGCCAGCGCCGGGACCGATATCAACCACGTGTTGCGCGGCTTTAATAGCTTCTTCGTCATGCTCGACCACGATAACGGTATTACCCAAATCACGCAGTTGAACCAGGGTATTCAGTAGTCGTTGGTTATCACGCTGGTGCAACCCGATCGAAGGCTCGTCCAACACATACATGACCCCGACAAGCCCAGCGCCGATTTGACTGGCCAACCGTATTCTTTGCGCTTCACCACCGGACAATGTATCGGCGCCGCGATCCAGGGAGAGGTAATCCAATCCTACGTTGACCAAAAATTCAAGACGCCCTCGAATCTCTTTGGTGATCTTGGCGGCGACCTCTCCTCTTTTCCCCGGTAAATTCAGATCCTGAAAAAACTCCAACGAACGCCGAATCGGTAAAGCAGTGAGTTGGTTTAAGGGTCGGTCGGCGATAAAGACATTCCTCGCCGAGCGGTTTAATCGGGCACCATGGCAGTCATCGCAAGCCTTGCTGGACAGAAATTTGGCTAGTTCGTCCCGGACCATAGTGGAATCGGTCTCCCTGTAACGCCGTTCCATATTAGGAAGAACACCTTCAAAACGGTGTCGACGGGTTCGGGTCGTTCCACGACTGGTCAACATTTTGAAAGCAATCACCTCTTTCCCACTCCCGTATAGGATCACCTTTTGATGTTCCTCGGATAATTCATTGAAGGGGGCTTCGGGATCGAAACCATAGTGGTTGGCGAGCGAAGTAATGAGTTGATAGTAATAAGCGTTGCGGCGATCCCATCCTCGCACGGCGCCTCCGGCCAAACTCAGTTGAGAACTGTGTACAACAAGCGTCGAATCAAAAAATTGTTTGACCCCCAAACCGTCGCAACCCGGACAAGCCCCTTTGGGATTGTTAAAGGAAAAAATTCGGGGTTCGAGTTCGCTTAAGGAGTAACCACAAAGCGTACACGCGTACTTATTGGAAAACACCACCTCGGTTTTAGGATTGTCCATCGACACCACCAGCGCTATACCATCGGCCAATCCTAGGGTGGTCTCGAAAGATTCCGACAACCGTATTGCGAGATCGTCACGGATTTTAAATCGATCCACCACGGCCTCAATGGTATGTTTTTTCCTAAGATCCAGGGTAGGAGGATCATCCAATTCGTAAATCTCTCCGTCGATGCGAGCTCGGATAAACCCCTGGAGGCGGAGATCATCGAGTACCTGGATGTGTTCTCCTTTCCGCTGGCTAATGATTGGCGCCAGCAACATCCAACGCGTTCCCGATTCCAAAGCCAACACGTGATCGGTCATCTGACTGATGGTTTGCGCCTCTAACGAAGTACCATGTTCCGGACAGCGGGGCTGTCCCGCCCGGGCGAATAGCAAGCGGAGATAATCGTAAATTTCGGTAATGGTGCCGACGGTCGACCGGGGATTGTGCGAAGTGGATTTTTGTTCGATTGAAATTGCTGGGGATAGCCCTTCGATGTGGTCTACATCCGGCTTATCCATTATCGAAAGAAACTGGCGCGCATAAGCCGATAGAGATTCGACATAACGCCTTTGCCCCTCGGCATAAATCGTATCGAATGCGAGCGACGACTTGCCTGAACCGGAAAGCCCTGTAATCACAATCAGTTGATTGCGGGGTAGATCAAGATCAATGTTTTTTAGATTATGGGTTCGAGCCCCCCTGATCCGGATAGTTTCCATGTTAGATTTCAATTAATTTTTCAGCATGCCCATGTAACTATTCAGATTGTCCCTGATTCGCTTTAGAACAAGGCGAAAGGGTGCAGTTTACAGGTGTAAATGAGCACTTTCAACGCAATCAAGTACCACCCGCATAGCGGGTGGTTTGAGGAAGCCCCCTTGAAGGGGGCTAAGAGCTTATATTTAGGTGGAATCCTCAACCCCAAAGAACTAGCATAACTTTCAATAAATAATTCCACATCAAACTGGAAACATATTTTTGAAACTGCTCTGAATATTAATCCCTTAATGTTCCATCTATTGTTTTTTCCGATGTTTCAGCGTGATCCAATTCTTCTTATTACCTTGACGGATGACCAAGTGAATTTAACAAATCTTTACGCTGGAACGGCAGAGCCTATTTGCATCGCACCGGCAGAGCCGGTGGCTTAATGTAAGGAGTTATGGAGTGAATTAGGGGTGGCTGAATAGTTAGATTTAGACTCGGTAAAGAACCTGCTACTATAAGGGGTTTTAGGGTTACATAGCAAAGGAGAATCAGGCGTTGAATCAACCCCAAGACATTACTAACCCGATGAGCCGCGTTGAACGGCGGGCGTGTATTGGTTTATCCAGTATTTTTGCCTTACGAATGTTGGGATTGTTTATGATTCTTCCGGTGTTTTCCCTATTAGCGGAAGATCTGAAGGAAACAACACCATTTCTTATTGGTGTCGCCATTAGCATTTACGGTCTGACTCAGGCTGTGTTCCAGATCCCATTTGGTATGTTGTCGGACCGTATAGGCCGCAAGCTCGTCATTGCGGCCGGCTTGCTGATTTTTGCCCTGGGTAGTTTGCTTGCGGCCTTTTCCGAATCCATCTACGGTGTTATCGCGGGCCGCGCACTCCAGGGTTCCGGTGCAATCGCCTCCGCGATCATGGCTTTGGCCGCGGATTTAACCCAAGAAACCCATAGAACCAAAGCGATGGCCATGATCGGCATCAGTATCGGCTTTTCTTTTGCTATCGCCGTGGTGCTCGGACCCGTCATTGGACATTGGGGAGGCATTCAAGGTGTATTCGGAATGACCGCGATATTGGCGCTTGCCGGTATCGTTGTATTGTTTTGGGTCGTACCCAAACCGACGAAATGCACCTTCCACAGAGATACCGAACCGGTTCCCGCAAGGTTCAAGCAAGTCCTGAGCGACCCGGATCTACTACGGCTGGATTTCGGCATTTTCGCTTTACACCTCATTTTAACCGCCAGCTTTGTCGCTTTGCCCCTTATCCTGCGAAATTTGGGTGTTGAAGGCGATCGACATTGGATGATTTACCTTCCGGTATTGCTACTCTCAATGGCGGCCTGTATTCCCTTTGTGATCGTTGCCGAGAAAAAGAGAAAGATGAAAACCGTATTTTTGTGGGCAATATCGGTCGTGGTTTTAGCGGATTTTGGTATATCCCAACTGTCCGGGAATTTGGTGGGTACAGTTGTATTTCTGTTTTTATTTTTCATGGGATTCAACCTCCTCGAAGCCACCTTACCTTCGCTTATCTCAAAGATTGCTCCAGCGGATTTAAAAGGTACCGCCATTGGACTATATTCCACGTCTCAGTTCTTGGGCGCCTTCGCGGGAGGCTTGTGCGGGGGCTGGATCTACGGCAATTTTGGACTCGAAAAAGTTTTTCTATTTTGTACTTTGGCGGCCATGACTTGGTTTTTGGTTGCACTAAGCATGAAACCACCCAAGCATCTTAGCAGTCTATTGCTTTCGGTGGGGTTACTACAAGAGCATGAAGCCGTCCTTATGTCAAAGCAAATCAGCCAGATCGAAGGTGTTGCGGAAGCGGTGGTATTGGCGGATGATGGTGTGGCCTATTTGAAAGTGGATAACACTAGGTTGGATCGAGAAAGGTTGTATAGCCTTGCGCCCCAGCCTGAATAGCTACAGGGTTATGTTGAATAGTTACGATTTTTGTTTGTTTCGGAGAATGAATTATGGCGGGTAGAGGTGTCAACAAAGTAATCCTTATCGGTAATCTAGGGGCGGATCCCGAAGTCCGCTACATGCCTAATGGGGCTGCGGTTTGTAATTTTAACGTTGCTACATCTGAATCTTGGAAAGACAAGCAAACCGGCGAACAACGCAACCAGACTGAGTGGCACAGGGTAACAATCTATCGCCGTTTGGCGGAAATTGCAGGAGAATACCTTAAAAAAGGCAGCAAAATATATCTGGAGGGGCGTTTGCAGACCCGCAAATGGCAGGGTCAAGACGGACAGGACCATTATACCACGAAAATTATAGCTAATGAAATGCAAATGCTCGACAGCCGTAGCGGCGGTACGGCGAATTTCGACGACAATGCTAGCAGTAGTTTCGGACAGCCCGCGCAACCCGCACCGAATCCGGCGGATCCAAGCCAAATCGCATCCGCACCGAGTACCGCACCGAGTACCGAACCGAGTACCGAACCGACTCAAAGCAATAGTGGCTTCGATGATTTTGACGATGATGTTCCTTTTTGATCGGAGGTAATTATTGGATTTGGTTTCAGGCCGACTATGACCTGGAAGATACGCGGAATCGGCTGGCCGAACGGCTGAAACAGAAAGTATGGGGCGGTACGGCCCGATCAATGAGCAACTCCCGCGAAGTTGGCGCGCCATGTGATAAATAAAGGGCCTGATGCCTTTTCCTCATTGTTGTTCCTGTCTTTTTATGCTTGATTGGAAGACCCGGTTGCCGCCTTATGAAGGTTCACTTGCGTTTAGTTGACCGATTTGGCTAGAGCTTCATTCAGATCCTCGGGCTTTCAATCACCGTGATTCCCTGTTGAGTAGAGATTAAGAGTTTCTTTGGGCACCCTTGCTTTCGCCTACTTCTTCCCTTCTCACAGGGTGAAGGCAGTCTATTCCAATCTATAAATGGCCCTGAAACAGAGGGGTAGAGAATCTACCTGAAGAGGCAAATCAGGCAATACTCCGCTCCTGCTCAAAGATGGTTTTGAAAAGTTTACGTTTGGCCTCATTCATCTGTTTGACTGCGTCATTGTCGCTGATTGAGAAGGCAATTGCATCCAGCTTTTTAAAGGTGGTCCCCAGTTTGAGATATTGGTTTGCATCAGGTAATGATTTGAGCTTCTCGTAGGGTGTCATCATTAACTTGTAGGGATAGCTCTTTTTCACCTTTCCTTTGTTGTCTTCTTTTGGGACAGGAAAAAAGCAAGGACGATGGAAGTTGATATAGGGGTTGAAATACTCTCTGTGAAATTCATTAAGTTGAGGCGCCCAGTACCCCGGGATATGGTCGTACCCCAGATGTTTGCGGATGATGGTTCCGTTCTTGGACTCGGCGAGTGCATTGTCGTTGGAATGGCGTGGGCGTGATTTGGTCAGGTCAATATGGAGCTTTCCGAGCAGTTTTGCCACGGTATGATTGATGTATTCCGAACCGTTATCCGCGTGAAATGCCAGGATGACAAAAGGGAAGATTTCGATCAGCATCTCCAGGACCGGAATCATGAAACGCTCAGTAATCCGTTCTACGGAGAATATACATTCAAATTGCGTGACTTCATCAACCGCATTGATATGGTAAACCCCTTTGATCCCATCCAGGTCGCCCTGATGGACTGTGTCGATCCGTAGAAAGCCTGGTTTACCTTCTGAATTGGGTTTTCGTCGCTCGCCTATCTGAGAGCGTTTTGAAGCGGTTTTATCAAACTGGCGGCGCTGTCGTTGATAACACGTAGAATGACGAAGATTATAGAGATGGGCAACCGAAATCTTTGCTAAGCGCTCATAGCGATAATCCTCATAGATCAAAAGCATCCGCTCACAGATCTTCTTGGTGGCTGCACCGCAGAGTGTCCCATGGAGCTTGTCGGTCTCAGCTAACAGCACTGCGTCCTCAGGGCGGTAGAAGCGTTCAAATCCCGATGCTGTACGCTGTTGGCGCTTGATGTATCCGGTTTTTTTGTATTGCTGTACCAGCCGTTTCACTTGCCGTGGAGAATAGCCACTCACCTGCTCCAGATAGCGGATGATCAATCCCTTACCGTTCTTGCTGCAAGAGATATAACTGAATTTGACCAATGTACGCCGAATCCACTGGTAGCGCTCTTCCTTGTTGGTAATTGAAAACTCAACCTCCACAGTTCCTTCGAGAAAGATGCGGACGTCATCCAATGTTTTTATCTTTTTGTCACTCATATAGATCACCATAGGTGACCATCATGAGCAGAAATTACTCCTCAGGTACAGGGCCGTTTCACGTTGTAATCACGGCTCCCGTTCAGGGCCATTTCATATTGGACAAGACTAAGGCTGGACTTTTACACGCTAGCTGACTACCATGTCAGTCACACTGCCGGTTATGGCTGGCGTTATATGTTTGAGGCCAACATCACCCACATTTAAATTAAAGCAAGAAAATTCTAATGGCAAAACCTAATTATACCTTTGAGAAACGACAGAAAGAGCTTGCGAAAAATAAAAAGAAGGAAGAAAAACGCTTAAAAAAGTTGAACCAAGGTACTGAGGAAGCTCACTCCGAACAACCTCCATTAACAGGTGATCAGGAAACACCCATAGAAAGTGGTATCTGATACACGAATGTGAGAATATCGCTACTTCGACTTTCAGCGGTGAACTGAAGTCGGGAGTCCATAATCATTCACCGAAACAATTGAGAAGACAACATGAGTACAGGTACAGTAAAGTGGTTTAACGCAGATAAAGGTTTTGGTTTCATTAGCCCGGACGACGGAGGAAAGGACTTATTTGTTCACCATTCCGAAATTCAAAGTGGGGGTGGTTATGCTTCGCTCAATGAAGGTCAAAAAGTAGACTATGAAGTTGGGCAAGGCCAGAAGGGACCCTGTGCAAATAAAGTTGTACCTGCCTAGAGGAAAAACGGGAGAGGAAAAACGGGACAGATTTATTAGTCTCTCGCAAGGTTAAAACCTCCGCCTTTAGGCGGATAGATTTATCATACTCCTTTTGCATTTTTGGGCTCTAGGCTATTTTTGCGCGACTTTAGGTCAAATGACCGATGAAATGATAAAGACGTAATTGGACCACCAATGTGAAGCGAACCATGATGATGATTTTCGGACCGAAACTTAAACGGGTCTATTCGGCCCGTATCCGGACTTTCAGTCCGTAATTTAAACCCACCTGCTTTTAGCGGGTGGTTTTTTATTGTCCGAGACCGGGCAAACCACTTGATAGATTTTTTCAAGTTCGGTGGTGTTTGTTGATTAGAATGGCTGGGATATTAAGCGTTTTGTTCAGTGGCGTTTGTTCGTTTTTCACTTTGACTCATAGAGAATCATAGATTGATCGGGGTGATGGAGAAGCAAAGTATTGATGGGATCGATGTTGAAAGGGAATTCCAGTTGTGCCCCCAGTGTCCTGAACGACTAGGTGTTTGACACAGATCAATCGTCCAAAGTCGACATTCCGGTCAAGATAAATATCATCAGATACTACCAAAGTCCGAGTGAACGCAGTGAACAAGCGTTACCGGCTTTAGGCTATATAATCACCGGATTGTCTATCAAACCTTACGCATCCATGCATTCCGCTCTTCGGGCCAGCCTTCGGCTGTTCAAAAATGCTCCAGGCGTTTTTGTTACGCTGAAATGGCGAATTTCAGGGGCAAGCTGAAGAGTTACGGTTTTCCTACCCAGTTCCAGGTTACGATTAAGGCCAGTCCGCTAATGCCCGATGCAATCATGTAAACAAAAGCCGGGCTATGGCCTTCCCATAGGAATCCACTGTACAAACTTCCCACCACGCCTCCCACTCCAAAGCTCGCACTACTGTATAATGCCTGTCCTCTGCCATGAAAACGGCCATGAAAATACTGGTGGATCAAATGAATAGCCGCGACGTGCGTGGAACCGAAACTTGCAGCGTGCAACAATTGCGCCGTTACCAGAACCCACAAGTGATCCACCCCCCACCCAATCATTAACCACCGAAGCATGCTCAAAAAAACACTGACTAAAAGAATTTGCCGCAAGGAATATCGTTTTAATAAATGATGAATAAATAGAAACAAAACAACCTCGGCAAGAACGCCCAAGGCCCACAATTGTCCTGTTTCAGTACCGGTGTATCCATTTTCCTCAAGATAAATGGAATAAAAAACATAATAAGGTCCATGGGAAACCTGAACAAGTATGCAAACAACAAGAAAAGCAATAACCGTCGGATTCTTTATAATTTCGAGCAACCCTTTTTGTTGATCGCCGAGATGGCTGGGAACAGCTTCCGGAACGGTTTGGCTAACCAGCCAAATACCCGTCATTAACACTAGAATCATACTTGGAAGAAATGATATTCCAAAAACATCCAGCGCTCGCCCGATCCACAAAGCGGCCAATATAAAGCCGATTGACCCCCAAATCCGAATTCGGCTATAACGAGGGGTATCATCGTGTATATGGGTTAAGGTTAAGGCCTCGAATTGAGGCAATGCGGCATTCCAAAAAAAACTGAACACCAAGGTAACACAGGCTATCCACCAAAATTTCGAATAGATGAAAACACCAGCGAATGCTAGGGCCGCCAAAAACGATACCAACCGGATAACCAAAATACCCCGGCCGGTGTGGTCCGCGATCCAACTCCATAGGTTAGGCGCGATTATTTTTGTCCCCACCAGCATTGCCGCCAACTCACCGATCTGTTCGGCTTTGAATCCTTTGTCTTGGAGGTATAACCCCCAGTAGGGCAAGAATCCACCCAGGGTGGAAAAATAAAACAAATAAAATCCGGATAATCTCCAATAGGGCGCCCTCGCCATAGACTAAGCCCCCTTTATCCTTTTCGGGATATTAACTACACTGAAACATCTGAGTTTTGCGCCCGATGACGAAGATAATGGTCTAACAATACAATCGCCATCATAGCTTCGGCAATGGGTGTCGCCCGAATTCCTACACAGGGGTCATGGCGGCCTTTGGTAACAACGTCAACCGGTTGATTGGCTAAATTGACCGTCGCCCCCGGAATCCGGAGACTGGAAGTCGGTTTTAATGCGATGCTCGCGGTAACCACCTGTCCGCTGGAAATCCCACCTAACACACCCCCAGCGTGATTGCTTTGAAACCCATCGGGCGTGATTGGATCGCGAAACCTGGAGCCCTTACTCTCAACGCAGGCAAATCCGCTACCGATCTCCACGCCTTTAACAGCGTTAATCGACATCAGAGCATGGGCTAAATCCGCATCGAGACGGTCAAAAATAGGTTCTCCCAGCCCAGGAGGCACGCCGGTGGCGACTACATTGATTCTTGCGCCAATGGAATCACCTGCCTTGCGAAGCGCATCCATATAAGTTTCCAATTCCGTTACCTTGGCGGGATCCGGACAGAAAAACGGATTTTTTTCCACCTCCTCCCATGAAGCCAGATCAATTTTAATTGGCCCCAGTTGCGCCAGATAGCCTCTTATTTCCACCCCCAACCTGTTTTTCAAATATTTCTTGGCGATGGCGCCAGCGGCAACGCGCATTGCTGTTTCACGCGCCGATGAGCGCCCGCCGCCCCGATAATCACGAATTCCATATTTTTTGTAATAAGTATAATCGGCATGCCCCGGTCGAAATCGGTCGGCAATTTCGGAATAGTCTTTGGAGCGTTGGTCCTCATTCTCGATCATCAAACCAATGGGCGTCCCGGTCGTCTTGCCTTCGAAAACACCGGATAAAATCTTGACCGTATCGGATTCCTTCCGCTGGGTGGTGTGCCTTGATTTACCGGGCCGCCTTCTTTCCAGATCACCCTGGATATCCGATTCGGACAAATTCATTCCCGGTGGGCAACCATCGACTATACAACCGATCGCGATCCCGTGGCTTTCACCGAATGAGGTGACGCTAAATAATTTCCCAATCGTATTTCCAGACATTGACAAGCTTCAAAAGATTAAGGATTCGTAAAATTGGCCCATTCTAAACTAATATTAAGTGTATTTGGATCAACGATAATTTTAGGTCCGATTCAACCTGAAAACACACATGATAAGCCAATCAGCGCACCTACAACAAAAACCAAACTTCCCCGCGGATCTCACCGATAACCATCTGTTTCAGGAATGTTATCGGGATATGCAGGCCGGGAGGCTAATACTCCCGACAATTCCGGAAATTTCCATGAAGATTCGCCGGGCGATCAACAACGATAAAGCCAATAACACTAAGATCGCCAAAGCGGTTCAAATGGATCCAGCGATTACCGCGCGGTTGATTCAGGTTTCCAACAGTCCCATTTACCGTGGATTCAAAAAAATTGAAAGTTGCCCAGAATCATTGACCCGATTGGGCCTAAAAGCGGCACAGGGCCTTATTACCAGTTTTTCGTTAAAATCCGTATTTAAAGCGAAATCCCCCGTCATCCGCAAACGAATGAATGCGCTTTGGGAACACAGCAGCTATGTGGCGGCTATTAGCGCGCTCTTAGCCCACAAGTCACCGGGCTTCGATCCTGATCGGGCAATGTTGGCCGGGTTAATCCACGATATCGGCGTGGTTCCAATACTAACCTATGTCGATCGACATCCTAAGTTGGCGCTTCAACCTGAAGATCTGGAGCAAACTATTCAGAAACTACGTGGAGAAATCGGGGTCCTGATCATTCGTCAATGGGATTTTCCGAAAGATTTTGAAGACGTTGTGATCAACGCCGAAAATTGGCATCACGATACCAAGCCCGAACCCGACTACACCGACCTCGTTATCATTTCGCAACTGCACAGTTTTGTCGGTCAAATTGATATCCACAAATTTCCACGGATGGATAAATTACCCGCATACCGGAAACTTGTGTCCGGCAAACTTAATCTCGACGTGAGTATGAATATATTAGACATCGCGAAGGAGGAAATTGGGGAAATCCAAAAAATGCTCACACAGTAGTTAACTCCTTACATTAAGCCACCGGCTCTGCCGGTGCGATGCAAATAGGCTCTGCCGTTCCAGCGTAAAGATTTGTTAAATTCACTTGGTCATACGTCAAGGTAATAAGAAGAATTGGATCACGCTGAAACATCGGAAAAAACAATAGATGGAACATTAAGGGATTAATATTCAGAGCAGTTTCAAAAATATGTTTCCAGTTTGATGTGGAATTATTTATTGAAAGTTATGCTAGTTCTTTGGGGTTGAGGATTCCACCTAAATATAAGCTCTTAGCCCCCTTCAAGGGGGCTTCCTCAAACCACCCGCTATGCGGGTGGTACTTGATTGATCCGGCAGTTTGAAATGGAAATCAAAACCCCCATCGTTTCGCGGGACCAAACTCTAGCCCGCCTTCAAATAAACTTCATCAAGGATTTACAAATCGGCCAACAACTCCAAGCCAAAGTGTTGTCCCGGCTACCCGGAGAAAATCTGCTACAGCTCGATCTTAATGGTTCCATTGTCAGAGCAAAAACTTTAATTAAGCCGGTTCCTGGCCAAATCCTAAATTTGGAAGTCGTGAAACCCGCTCCCCTACCCCAATTGAAACTTCTCGGGACCCCTCAAACCGCGGACGTTATGCTTCGTACAACCCGCCAGCTTCTACCTAAGCAGGAAAGCTCATCCAAGCTTCAGGATCAACTTCTAATTCTGATACAAAACAACTCGAAATTATCGGCGTTACCAGTGTCATCGCGTCCCATAGTCATCGCTTTGGCGAATGGTTTTCCGCAACTGAAAGATATTATCCGGCCCGAGGGTTTGAAAAAAGCATTTCACAATTCCGGGCTTTTTTTAGAAAAAAAACTCGCCAATCCGCAAAAGTCGAGCAAAACTCAAATTCATATCGACACAAAAGCCAAGCTATTACGGTTAATAGGCCTTTTGAAGAATACAGCTTCTCAACCAATTTCAGGTCCGCAAACCCAAACCACTCCGACTCAGGGCAATAACTTCACGGCATCAATCAACCACAATCAGATTCAACAAGCTTCGCCCCCGTTGCTTGTTCCTGAACGGACCGACCTGAAAGATTTACTCAACCAAAGCGAAGCCGTTCTCGCTAAGATTGTTTTGAACCAGCTGGCATCCATACCGAATGAAGAAAATGGCAAACACGTCTGGCAGATCGAATTGCCGTTCCTCAATGGACAAAACGCCGAAATAACAAAACTACGCATTATTCGCGATGAGGAAAATCGGGAAAACAAAGAGATTAAACGTAAATGGACTGTTGTCCTACAACTAAATCCACCAGGACTTGAAACTATAAACTGCAAACTCAGCCTTTCCGGTGAACAAGTGGATGCTTTTTTCTGGAGCGGCGACGACAAGTCCACCCGCTTAATCAAGGACCAATTAGGCTTGTTAAAAGAACGGTTTCAAAAAGCCGACTTGCACCCGGGTCACCTTGGCGCGAGATGCGGAAAACCACCCTCCGAACCCACTGTCAACATTCATGAGCCTTTGGTCGATGAAAAAGTCTGATCGGAAGTCCCTCAATCCACCCAATGTCGCCGTTGCTTTGCAATACGATGGCGAAAATGCGCCCAAAATCACCGCCAAGGGGAAAGGCGATATTGCCAATCGCATTATCGAACTGGCCAACCAACACGATATACCCCTGCACACCGACACCGATCTGGTTAAGGTTCTCAGCTCGATTCCACTGGATGATGAGATACCCAGAGAACTCTATGTGGCCATCGCCGAAGTTATTGCTTTTGCTTATCTACTGGGTGGGAAAATGCCCGAAGATTGGGTGAGTCACGAAGATTCCGACAAAATCGAATCAACCGAAATGATGAACAGGACACGTTAAAGGCCTGCCGATTTATGGCTGTTTAAATTTCCTCTTACTTTTGATCTCCGGGTGTTGGATCGTATTATTGTGGCTCAAGACACCTGTTCGTTTGCGCAGCATCGTTTGATGTGGGAATCATTGCAAAAGGGAACCCTTTTGCAATTCCCCAACCAACAATAAAGCTGTCATGAACAGCCATATAAGCCGTTATGTTAAGGTACAATGTCTTGGGTAATTGTTTGGAGATAAGCATGGCTGTATTCGATCAACGCAATCAAACGGTGACGTATCAATACAATGCGGCTGGAAACATCGACATTGGAGCAATCCAGAATAAACTGGAATTAACCAACGAATTAAGGAAATTACAAGGAGAACTCACTACGGCGATTGAGCACAAAGCGCTGGATAACGATAGCGCTATCGATGCCGAATATCAGCTCAAAAAAGCCGTTTCACAAGCTGAAAAGATAGCACCGGAAAAACCAGTGTTAATTAAACACCTATCAAAAGCAAAAGAATTGGTGTCCGGCGTGTCCGGTTTGGCGGGAGCGATTGGTCAAGCCATCGAAAAAATATCAGTACTTTTCTAGGTAGCGCCTGTTCATGACAGCTATCGACCAGAAAGGACAGCAGGTTGATAAACAGTTTAATATCGTTATCACGCCGTCCGGCAAACGCATTCCGCTGTTTAAACCACCTCAAGCGCCGCACTTTACCAACCGCAAAACCGAACTCGAAAACATTTTGAATGCTTTACGACCTGGCAAAGTCGTCACGATCTGTGGTCCTGGAGGAATGGGGAAAACCGCGCTGACCGCCAAAGCCATCTGGACGTTGGCACCAGAGAATGAAATTCCGGCTTCCTTTCCGGATGGCATTATTTTTCATACGTTTTACAACCAGCCTAGGGTTGATCTGGCGTTAGAAATGATTGCTCAAGCTTTAGGCGATGAAGCGAAACCGACACCCGAAGCCGGGGCGCAAAGAGCGCTGTCTGGTAAACAGCTCTTATTGGTTTTGGATGGCACCGAAGAAGCTGATGATTTAGCAAAAATCTATGCCATCGCCGGAGGATGTGGCGTGCTTGTCACCAGCCGAAGAAGCGAAGATGCCTTCGATGATTGGAACGACATCACGCCCTTAGCCACGGATGAATCAATCGAGCTGTTACAGGCTTGGGGTAAACGCCGGGCAGACGATCAAGATACCGTTCGGGCTATCTGTGAATTAGTCGGCAATCTGCCTCTGGCGGTGCGTTTGGCAGGGTTCTATTTATCTCATCGCCAAACCAACGCATCCAGCTACCTAGGATGGCTGAAAGCTTCCCCTTTAAATGCCTTGGATCACGGCAAACGCCGCGATCAAAGTGTACCCATCCTATTAGAGCGCAGTCTTGTGCAAGTCGGTCAAGAAGCTAAATCAACCTTAGCGTTGACAGGTATGCTCGCACTTGCACCGTTTGACAGTGCCGTCATTGCCGAGGCTTTAAATGTGCCTGTCTATGAAGCCGAAAAACGATTGGGGCAGCTGGTGAATTGGGGTTTTTTGAATATCGTCGATGATCGATACCAAGTCACCCATGCCTTGATTCATACCTATGTGCGTGAGTGTCTCATCCTAGATGATGACACCATTCATCGTTTGATCACATATTACCTCACACTCACTCAAACACAAAGAGCAAAAGGCGTGGAAGGTTATCGACGCCTAGATAAAGAACGCGCGCACCTGCTGTATCTTGTCAGACTTTGTGTTGAAAAAGAATTTTGGGAGAGTGCTAAACAATTCGTGTGGGCGATGGATGATTATTTGGATATCCAAGGTTATAAAACGGAATGGATAACCGTTCTTGAAATGGGCATCACAGCCACCCAAAACACGCAGGATCGTCAGGGTGAAAGCGCCTTCATCGGCAACCTGGGGATCGCCTACCGTGACTTGGGTCAGGTGGAAAAAGCTAAAATATGCTTCCAGGATGCATTATCGATATTTGAGGAAATCAAGTCTCCATATGCCGAACACGTTCGGCAGTGGTTGGATGATTTGGAATAAAGAAACCCTCTGTTAGTAAAAACAATACCCACCCAGCTCATTGATATAGATTGGATTAAATAAATTGCAAAAGGGACCCCTTTTGACACAAAAAACGGAACCGCCTAAGTTTTTGATAAACAAAGCCCTTGAAATCATCAAAATGGTGTGTCAATAATACGGTCATGAAAATCGGCTATGCGCGGGTATCCACGGACGAGCAAAATCTGGATTTGCAGATTGATGCACTCAAGGCCGCAGGGTGCAAAACAATATTCACCGATGAAGGCATCAGCGGCATTACCAAAGAACGCAAAGGGCTTTCGGAAGCGCTTCTGGCCGTTAGAGCCAAAAACAAAACACTGGTGGTCTGGAAGCTGGACAGATTAGGTCGTTCTCTGGGGTTTCTATGCGAATTTATTGAACAGCTCAGGGATCAAGGCACAGGGTTCCAAAGCCTGACAGACGCCATTGATACCACCACGACCGGCGGCAAAGCTGGTCTTTCATATTATGGGCGCACTGGCGGAGTTTGAACGTGATCTGATCCGGGAGAGAACCAAAGCCGGGATGAAAGCCGCCAAAAAGCGTGGGAAGCATGTCGGGCGGCCTAAAGCTTTATCGACGGGGCAGGTCCAACACATTCAAGAGCTATTGTCTCAAGGTAAAACACAACGGGAGATTGCCGGATTATTCGGCGTATCGGCCAATACTGTTGGGCGTGAAATCAAAAGTATTGGGGCTTGATGTAATGCCCGTATTCGCCAAGGCAAACTTCGTATAGCCGTGATAGGGAATATGCCATTAGACATTTTTTTTGGAATTGTTCCTCTAATAATAGTGGTATCTATTGCATTTCTAGTCCACCTATTAACCATCACTTTCGATAATTCGAACAAGCGACAAAAGCAAGCAAATGAGCAATTTTTACAATTGCTTAAAGGTAATATAGACAACGGTATTATCTTAGACTTGGATGTTATTTTGAACATTAAACAATCGGTGGAGCGACAGCATTCTACTGAAATTATCGTATCCAATATGCTTCAAGATATTCTAGTGAAAGTGAATGATCCCTCTAATTCTGATGAGGTAGGTAAACAGGAAGAACGAAATAAAAAAATAAGTAATCTCATTTTGGAAGAGAACGAGGCCGCCCCCTTTGAAAACTTACCCGAGGAAGAGAGGAGACTATTCCGCGGTTTAGAAGACGCAATAAAGAATAGCGACAAGTCATCAATAAAATTCCATTTTGGCGAGTTAAATACGGTCATTTCTATGCGAAACATTGAGTATACCAAAGCAAGCAAAATGACTAGATGGTCTGTACCTCTGGCGGTAATAGGATTGTCTCTTACTGTTATTTTTGGTGTTATGGGTATGAAAGGACCAAATGAAAAAGACCTAAAGAACTCTATAATTTCTACAATTCAATCTGAACTAAAAGCGGCTAACAAGTTAACGCAATCAACCGCTGACGCATCGACTGATTGAGGCGTTACACTTGTCTAGTGAAGTGTAACAATATCGGAGAAGGTCAGAGACGGCAAGCCTTATAATTCGGGTCGGCAATGCCGATCAAAACGCGTTTTATGTTACAGAATTGCCTATTCTGTAACATCGCAGCAAAAAGCCCGCCGGGTCGAAGGGACAGAGGCGGACTTTGGGTGACCTATCACCGTTGGCGGTCTTCGGCGTCTCCATCATTCTCAGGGTGGTGTTGAGACCTCATCCATCAAGCGAGAGTTGGATTCAACGAAAACGTCGGGGTGCGTCTTATCGATGGGTGCTCATACCTTCTACGCATGCAGCCTAGAACCAGCACGCTGATCAAAAACAGCGGCATGATTTGAGGTTCTGGCACGGCTTGAGGATCTTGTACGGCCTCTAAACTGTAGCTCCCATTGAGAGGTTCAAAGGCGCTTCCAAAAAAGGGGCTACTAAGGAAGATAGGATTCGGAGGATTAAAGATCACTGTATCGAATAAGAATCCGCCAAAACACGCAGGCGTAAAACAGGCGATAAAATCCAGCGCGCTGCTACCATCCAATGACAAGCGCGGCGGCAATCCGGAGGAGATATCAAGGTTGGATAAAGAATCGAAGAAATTGAGTGGTCCAGGGGTTGGTGCGCCATTGAACTGAGCATCGTTGATGGCCGTAATAATGACCGTGTTGCCATCAATCTGTAAATTACCTTCAAGTTCGGCCTCAAGCAACCCTCCAGCAGTTAAGGTATAGGATAAATTAAAAAAACTCGCTTGTGCTGTGGGTAGCATCACCAATAACAAAAGTCCCGCAAAGAATGCACCTTTCGTTTGTTTGCCCATAATATATTCCTAAAGTTAGATAAAAGGTAAATTGCATTAGGCAATATATATACCATTAGCAGGAATAAATTCTTTAACGATTGTTATTTAATTAAAAATGTTGCTGATTTTAGGTTTGAACCGGGCCGTTTGTGGGCAAAATAGCATAATATGTAAAAGTCATTGACTAAACAACTACCCTTTCAAAGGCTATCAGCCACAAAAACGCTCATAATTTCCATAATCCTCAATGACTACCCCCTATCATTGTTGTATCAATATCCCGGAGTTTGGGGCTGGCCCCAAGGACAATAAAATAACGTAAGCCGGAGGCGCACTCCTTTTGCGTTTTAGAAACGCTTAATACGCAAAGCGGATTTTATTATTTTAAGCTTAATGGGCGCATCGTTGCGTTAAGGGATTAAAATCAGGGCTGAACAATTGATGAGTGAAGTGTTCAGCGGCACCATTTCGGCTTAAAACTGCGGCGGCGACCGCCACCCCGGCGTGGACCGGGCATGTATTTTTTATCATAGAATTTTCCGCCATAGCGGCGGGAGGGAACAATAGCCCGTTTGAAAGTGGCGCTTAAATTCATGCCTGGGGTCTGAGTACTAACGGAACAGGAAACCGGGTTAAGGATTTCAAATAACCAGCATTTTCTGCTCATATGGATTCCGCAACGGGCGGAGTTTTCCTTCTGCAGGAGCTCCTTCGAGATGGAAGGAATAGCGCCCAAGAAAGTTAAAATGGCTATGCCCCAAGGGTGAAAGCCTCGCTACATCTTCCAGAAGAATTTCATAACCGTCTTTTTTCATTTGATCCAGAGCGGATTGCATGTAAATCGTATTCCAAAGTACAAGGGCGTTTAGAACCAGTCCGAGGGTTCCAAGCTGATCTTCCTGGCCTTCCTTATATCGTTGGCGCAATTCCCCTTTGTGGCCATGATAAACTTCTCTACCGAGACCGTGCCGTCCTTCCCCACGGTTAAGCTGGGTCAGGATACGCCTGCGGTACGTTTCATCGCTGATAAAATTCAGCATGTAAGCAGTTTTCGGTATTTTTCCGAGTTCAGCGATGGCTTTGCCCAGGGTGGTTGGGCGTTTGCTATTAAATAACGATCGGATCAATTCTGATGCGCTGACCGTACCCATTTTCAACGATGCAGCCGTGCGCAGGATGTCATCCCAGTGTCGGATGAAAATATCCGTCTTAACGCGATTGCGAGAAAGAGCGTTTAGCGCACCGTAATCGGCTTGGGGATCACAGCGCCAGAACCGGGAACTACCAATATCGGCTAGCCGGGGCGAGAATTGATAACCCAGCAACCAGAAAAGGCCGAATACGATTTCAGTGGCTCCGGCGGTATCGGTCATAATTTCTGTGATCCTGAGCGATGTTTCGTGTTCGAGTAACCCTTCCAGAATATACATGGAATCCCGCAATGTGCCGGGGATGACAAGATGATGAAAGCCGGTAAACTGGTCGGAGGTAAAGTTGTAATAGGTCACGCCGCGTCTGCGGCCAAAATATTTTTCGTTCGGTCCAGCATGGATAGTCTGTACCGGCACCACAAACCTCATTCCATCCGCTGATGCCACTTCGCCGCCGCCCCAAAACGATGCAAGCGGAATGCTGGTTTGCCTTTCAACCAGGCGAGCATTGGCGCGGATCAGCGTTTCAGCCCGGACGTAATTCTGCATTGTCCAGCTTAGCCTATGGCGTGTGAGCGGCAAAAAAGAAGGATCAATTACAGGTTCCAACCCAGTATTACAAGCCTGTGCTATCAGGGCCGCGCAGAGGCTGATAGCAAGATTGTCGGCACGCGCGTTCTCTTCGCTGATATGAGTGAATTCATCGGCGAAACCGGTCAGGGCATGGATTTCCAGCAACACTTCCGGTAAATCCACACACGGCAAACGAGCTGCTATTTCGTTTCGAAGCTGAATTAAGCTCTCTGGTTCCCCAAGCTTATCAAGGGAGGATAGGGTAAAATCTCGGTTTTCATTGGCCGGATGAAGCATCAGCGCCGTATTTGTATCAAGACCGGTCAAGGTTTCCCGATAGGCATTATCCAGTTGTCCGGCAAGTAATTCTGCTCCTTCCGCACCTGATTTAGGATGGCCCAGGGAATTGCAAAATCTTGGTTTCACGGAATTCCAACGGGTTGCTGACAGCAATTTTTTACGCGGATCGGACCATTTCATGCTGGCAGGCACAAAAACATCCCGGCGGCGCAGGGCTGTTTGTAACCGTTCCAGAATACAAAGCGTGTAGGCCCGCCGATCGATGTATCCGTTCTGACCAATAATGCGGCGCTGCCAGCCTTTCGAAATTCCGGCAAGCGGTGCGCCTGTCATATCTGGATTGCTGTTACCTTCAATGGAATATAAAAAGTCCATGGCATCCAATACTGGTTTTCCTGCCGGGATGCCGGAAAAGTTTACTGTTTGCAAAACTTTCGGGAAAAAGCGTCGGACAGACCGGTAACTTTCCGTGATTTCCTGCTCATAATTGTCATCTACAGGTCGTGCCAGTTTACCGACACGCGCGGATGCTTCTTCAAGCTGGGATCGAGGGATTTGTTTGAACAGCAGGTCCCGTAGGTTTTCGGGTGGCAAAGCATCATCCAGAATGACCTCACAGGCCTTGCGTAAATCAAGGGCAGCTCTATCCAAATCACGTAAAGTACGCAGCCTCTTTTTCTTTCCCGCTTCCCCCGCCCCCTTGAAAATTTTATCGGCCAGTAAATCCAGAAGGGCAAGCGCATCATCCATGGTTGTAAGCTCAGAATTTTTGGCAAATGATAAAAGCGTTGCCGTCCGCCGGTTATCCTGCATTTGCTTTATATGGGCCGCCCTTGAACGAGCCGCATAGCGTGCCAGAGTTTTGACCCGCCCAGGCAGAAACGGTGAAAGATCAATGGAACCAACACCCAGGCCCTGGATTTTCTCGACTCTTTTCGACGCTGCAACCAAAGCGGGGCCGCTGATACGGACAGGCCCACGTCGCAAGCGATCAAGATGACTTTGGCGATCCTCTTCGGAAACTTCCAATAGCCATTCCAAGCGCTGTCTTTGCAACGGTGTTGTTAGCTCATCTAACGAAGACCAAAGGTTTTTTGCTACCCGGTCGCGCACACGGGCAATCAGCCGGGCCAGCACCGTCGCACCAGGCAACAGGATTTTTCTTTCCACTAGACGAGCGGTTGCCAGATCAAAAAGAACACTCGGGTGTTCGTTACCGAAACAGCAACGGTTGTAAAGCCACCGGACAAGGCCGAATGACTCGGCCCGGGCTGTAAAATCTCTATATCCGTAAACCTCTTTTATTTCAGCAATATGATCCAGCCGCGTTTCTCCGATACCGTATAGGTTCAGAACGGAAAGATTATCGATCCCCAGTTGCTGGCCGATATAAACGGTGACGTTTTCGGGAACATCTGTGGGGTCTTTCAGAAATGTTCCGATAAACCGTGCTGTTCCAAGCTGCACGGCAAAACCAATCCTGTTGTGATCGCCGCGCCGCTTTTTAATCAGCGTACTGTCAGTATCGTCCAGATAAAAATAACGGGACAGTTGTTCTTCCGATGGTGCGCACGAAAAGTGCCCATAATGTTTTAGTTGTTCATCCGATAAAAATTCTACGGGCATTTTCCTACTCTCAAAAAACGGTCGTTTGTTAAGGCAGTTTTTAAGCCCGAAACGAACTGTGAGAAACTCTTGCTTCTCTTGTCCAATTTTCTCGTCTTATAAAACAATGTCCTATAAACTCATTGTTGTGCTATAAAAGCAAGATAGAATTTGAAAATGGGAAAAATAATCGGATATGCTCGTGTCAGCACTAACGAACAAAATTTAAATTTGCAGGTTGATGCCCTGAAAAAAGAGGGCTGCATAAAAAGAAATATATATGTCGATAAAGCATCCGGCGCAAAAGCAGACCGCCCAGGCCTTGATGCCTGTCTTGCGGCTAGAACCGGGAGATGTTTTGCTCGTATGGAGGCTTGATCGCCTGGGACGCTCCATGTCTCATCTGGTCAAGCTTATCGAACAACTCCTTGAAAACAAAATAGGATTTAAATCCATCTGTGATGGAACTATTGATACGACAACAGCCTCTGGAGAGTTCGTCTTCAATATATTTTCGGCTCTTGCCCAATTTGAGCGCAGGCTGATACAGGAAAGAACAAAGGCCGGACTAGATGCCGCCAGAGCCAGAGGAAAGAAAGGTGGACGAAAGGCCATTACAGCGAACGATCCTCGCGTTGTTACGGCCAAGGAAATGCACAAAAATAAAACGATCAATATTCAAAAAATATGCTCGACTCTTAGCATCTCACGCGCGACATTCTACCGGTATCTGACAATTCAAGGCTAAAACACCCTTAACCCGGTTTCCGGTTCCGTTAGTACTCAGACCCCGAATAGTACTCAGTATCTTGTTTAAACCAAAATTGCGACGCATCGTGGCGACATATTCGGCGATCGGGTCGCCAGCATTTTCACCGGGGGCTATCATATCGCAGCCGACACAATTCGTTTTTCGACGTCAATTTGGCTATTATACGCCCATAGATGAGCGAGAAAATTTTTCGCCCAAACCTGATTTAATACCACCCAAATAATCAAAGAGTTAAATTAAAGATGGCGAAGTGCCCGGTATGTCATTCAAAAAAAGGAAAACGGGTTTGCTTGATCGCTGAAAGTCCCGTATGCAGCTTATGTTGTGGAACCACAAGAAAGGCCGAATTATGTTTAGGATGCGGATACTTTCAAGACCCGAGAAGAAAATACACTGACGTTACCGCGTATTCCGTTTCTGAAATGGACGGTAACATGGATCTTGAATCTTACGGAAATGCAATTGAAGGTGCCTTATGCACGTACGACATAGAAAACGGATATCGTCTAAAAGACAGTGATGCTATAAAAATTATTGAGTTACTCATCGATATTCATCATTTCGGAGATCAGCAAGTCGACACCGATAATCAGCTAATCGCAAATGGAGTAGATTGCGTTGAAAAGGCTATAACCAAAGACTTGCGGGAAGTTAGCAATGAGGAAATCGTAAAAATATTGGGTGTTATCCGGTTTGTCGCCAGAAGAAGAACAAAAATTGGGCGAGAGTATATGAATACAGTTCACCAATATGTTGGACAACGAATTGCTCCGGGTTTACGTTTGTTAGGTCGGTGAATAACACCAACGATCGACAGTACATTTCTATCTGACGAATAACGACGTTTATTTTTCCTACATTCTATTCCACTATGGTTGACATTGCCCAAACCCTCGACGATGCCAGTATTGCGCTGGACGGACACAACGTGCTCGACCCGAAACATCCGGACTTCGCGCACTATTACGTCAAACGCCAGGAAGGTGGTAGCAAAATCGTGCGCGAGGCGATCGCGGCTCAAAAAAATGGGCGGCCGTTCCATTGGTTCTATACCGGGCATACCGGGGCGGGTAAATCGACGGAGTTGAATCGCCTCATCGATAACGACAAACTACGAAAGCATTACTTACCCCTACTGATCAGCATTTCCGACGAATTCGATATCCACAACATCGATTATACGGACGTCATTTTCGCAATGGCCAAGGCCTGTGCCGCGGAAGCGGACCGTCTGAAGTGCAAGATTCCGCCGGAGCTCGCCAAGCGGATCGATTCGTGGGGCAAGGAAATCATCACCGAAGAGAGTATTCAGACTCAGACAAAGGGCAAGGCCGGATTGAAAATATCGCTGCCGTTTTTGGTATTGGGCGAAGAAATTAAATCGGGAGGCGGAAAACGTAAAACTATTCGGGATAAGATCTACGACGATATCACCGGCTTCATACATTTGCTGGACAGTTTGACCCAAGCACTCGTGAACGCCACGGGCCGCATGCCACTCTGCGTGCTTGATGGGCTTGATCATGTGGATGTCGGTCCGTGCCTGCAATTGTTTAACAATTACTTCGTGACGTTGATGAAGCCTAACGTCGCGAAGCTCATCGTCGTACCGCTTGCTATATTGAATGATCGGGAATTCGGCGCTAACGCGAATAAGATCCATTCGACATTGCCCAACATCAAAGTATTCGCCGGCCCCGGATCCAAGAAAATTGACCTGGACGGGCTCTCCTTCTCCAAGAACGTGATCTCAAAGTACGCGAATCTCGATCTATTCTCGGATGAAGCCTTGGAATCTCTGTTCCGCTTATCCGGCGGTATCCTGCGCGACATGATCCGAAACTGCGGCGATGCGTGCGGTTTCGCGGACGACGAGCGCGCGGACAAAGTGGAACAAGAACACGTGGAGCGAATCTGGAACGAGCAGACCGGATTCTTTCGCCGAGTACTGAAAAAGGCGGATTACGAAGTCCTCAGGCAAGTCGAAGGAGACCCGTACCCGGAAGGTCTGGACGGCATTCCCCCGTTACTTCACCTCAAAGCTATCATTTTCTATCCCAACGGTGAAGGTTGGTACGGCGTCCATCCGGCCGTCCAGCGGCTGCTCGATGGTAAGTAGCTAAAGACCTTTGGGACGACGGACGATGGCCGAAAACGTCTCCGCGGAAATCGTCTCGCCCCTGCTACGACGGCATCGAAGCGGCCGCGCCGGATTCCTTTTGGTTTTATACCCCGGAGACCGGCTCCCGGAAAAACTCGCCGCGCGGGTCGTGGAGAAATTCACTGGCCACGACATCAAGGTCGATGAAGTGACCTTGGAACAGCTGGCGCCCAATCCGGTTTCGCGGCTGGTAGAGTTGAGGCGGGATGGCAAAGGCGATATCTTTTCCATTCATGTTCAAAGCGATACCTTGCTAACGTCCAGTGGGGAAAAGCTGATAAACGCTTTAAATTTGCACCGCGACTCGTTCCGCGATCAGAAATTGCACGCAATCTTCTGGATCCCGGAGCAACACTCTCGACGGTTTTTCGACCAAGCGTTCAATTTTGCCGATTACCGTACGCGTCTGGTCGAAGTCGATCCGGCGGATGTCGAAGCGGTTGCCGCCGCCGAGACACCCGCGACCCTTCACAACCTGCCCTTCGCGGCCTTGGCCCGCGCGTTCAAAGGCCGTGGGGCGGAAATGGCGCAACTGGCGGCGAGCCTCAAATCGGGCGGCGTCGCCGCGATTTCCCAACCGGTGGGCATCCAGGGCTTGGGAGGCATCGGTAAAACCCGGTTGGCCGTGGAATATGCCTGGGGCCATTTGGCGGACTATTCCCATATCCTTTTCGTCCGCGCCGATACCCCCGCTGCGCTTTCGGCCAATATCGCGGAACTCGCCGAAGCCTCAATGCTTGATTTACCCGAACAGGCGCTTCCCGGCCAAGCATCGCGATATGAAGCCGTCATCCGATGGTTGGAATGCCATAATCATTGGCTTCTGATCGTCGACAACGCGGACGACGAATCGGCATCCGAAGCGGTCATGGCGCTGCTGCCCAAGCTCAATCGTGGCGCGGTTATTATCACCTCCCGCTACCGGCGTTGGGGCAGCCAACTGGCTGGAATGGATCTGGACACCTTGCCGCCGGATGAAGCGGTACGTTTTCTACTCGACCAAACCCGGGGCGGCCGCCTGCAAACCCACGACGATCCCCATGATGCCGCCGAACTCGCCCGTCTGCTGGGTTATCTGCCCCTGGCCCTGGAACAATCCGCCGCTCAAATCCGTCGCGAACATCTCGGTTTTCGTGGCTACCTCGACCTTTGGAACCGGGAACGCGAGCAGGTACTGTCGTGGCATGATGAATCGGTCATGGGGTATCCATACGCCATTGCCACCACGTGGCGCACCAGTATCGTCAATCTCGGTCCGTTGGCGCGGCTTATCCTCCGCATATTGGCGTGGTTCGCCCCCGACCCCGTTCCGATATCGGTGTTGGCTGACAATGGCGCGTTACTCGCGGATGGATTACGGATTTCGGACGCAGCGAACGGTCAAAGCGAGGTAAGTGAATCGCAAATCATGGATGCGGTCGATGATCTGACATCGTTGTCGTTACTCGACCCGGCAGGCGAAGCCGACCTCGCCATGCACCGGCTCATTCAACAGGTTGAACGCACCAATGCCAGCCGTTCCGAGCGGAGCCAATGGATTAGTCTCGGGGTGCGGATAGTTAACGCGGTAATGCCCGAAAATACGGACGACGTCCGCACCTGGGGCATCGTCGAGCCGTTACGGCCCCATGCCCAATCCCTCCTTTCGATGGCGGAGGAATACGTAGTCGCGGTGAATGAGACTTCCCGGCTGATGAGTCAACTGGGAGTCTATTTCCTTAAAAAAGCGCTATTCGTCGAGGCTGAACCCCTCCTACGCCGCGCCCTGGCCATCGACGAGACCAGCTTAGGCAGCGAACATCCCAACGTCGCCACCCACCTCAATAACCTGGCGCAACTGCTTCAAGCCACCAACCGGCCGGAAGAAGCCGAACCCTTGAGCCGCCGGATGGTGGAAATCTTAGTGCTGTTTAAGCTGCGAAACGGCCACGAACACCCCAATCTAAATCAGGTATTAATTAACTATACGAGCATACTCGCCGCGATGGGCCGCGATGAGACGGAACAAAAAAACGCGATCAAATCGTTGATTGAATCGGTTAAAAGCAAGTTCAACCCCTAAACAAACACACTTTCCACCATGAAAACCAAAAACCCAATATCCGTCCTATTCGTCTGCATGGGCAACATTTGCCGCTCACCAATGGCTGAGGGCGTATTCCGCGCAATACTCGAAACAAAGCAATTAACCGATGAATTTAGAGTAGATTCCGCCGGAACCCACGCCTATCACGTAGGCGAAGCGCCCGACACGCGAGCCCAAAGCACCATGCGCGACCACGACATGGACATCAGCATGCTCAGAGCACGCCGGGTGGATTGGCTCGACTTTGAGGAATTCGACCATATCCTGGTCATGGACGATGACAATTATGGGCTTGTTATCGAAGCTTGCCCCAAGGAACATCGCTCTAAAATCAAATATTTTCTCGATTTTGCTCGGAATGTGAATACCCGAAATGTCCCCGATCCCTATTATGGTGGGAATAACGGTTTTGAACGCGTATTCGATATGATCGAAGATGCCGCTACGGGATTGCTGGATACTCTTATTCCGAAAAAAGGAATATCAAACTAACTTTTGGGGATTCAAAGAACGGAAATATCGGGAAGGGGGGACTCAATCCCCCTTCCCAATCCTCAGCTAGGAGGAAGTGATGAGCTAATTTAATATTAGCACTTCGGTTTGTATTATCAATGCGACATTTTGTCGCATTTCGAATGCGCCATGACGTGTTAAACATAAAGGCTAAGGACACCTTCGGAGGTTAAAATATTCTGTTCGTGAATATCGTCGCTTGTTTCAATATTCTCGGCCATATTATCGATGGGGGAATCACTAAATGTCTCACCTGAGAATTGCCGGTTTGGATTCGCTCCGGATTGGCTGCTAAATGAATGTTGGTCGACAAACACATCGTTTAACTGGATTTGTTGGGCTCCGAGCATTTCCCGTAACCTTGGAATAGCGGATTCCAAAACCTCTCTGACCTGCGCATTTTGAGAAGAAAATGCGATGTTCGCCTGATCCCGCAGGGTTTGAATTTTGACTTCTATCGATCCCATATTCGGGGGTGTCAGGCGCAACTCCACGGTTGAATGAGATTTATTGATCAACCAAATGATCCGATCTCCAAATTCTTGATTCCAATTGGCCTGTCCGAGTGGTTTTGACAGCGAAGCGACGTGTATTTTGTTTTCCGCTAAAGGCGCATTCCCCGAAATATTTTCCCGATTAAAACCCGCGGTCTCGATCACCGTATCTAGAAACTTTCCGGGAACACTCTTAATTTCGTCCGTAATGGCGCTGAAGTTTCCGGCCAAGCGATTTATCAGGATTCCCGATATGCGGAATTGAAATATTAGCGGGGGAAAACAGCAGCTCGCCTACATCATCAGTTGGCGGTTGCCGGTAAAATTCCGCCGGAAGCGGCGAGATTATGCCACCCTCCTCCAGAAAGGAATTTATGGTTTCTTCAAAATCTTCAAACCCGTTTTCACGAGATATAAAACTTTCCGCGAGAGTACCGAGCTGTACCGCTAGAACATTGTCAAATCCGGGGGTCTAGCCGGTTCCCAAAATATTGAATTTGCCACCGGCGGGAGATGATTCAATCCCCCCCCCCCCCCCCCCCCCCCCCCCCCCCCCCCCCCCGCGGTAGACGACAACTGACCGAAATCTAATAATTTCACTTCCACAGGTGTGCTCCGCCATCAAATATATATTTTGAATTAGCACAATCCATACCTACGAGGCTGTCCGAGAATAGTCAACCTACTACCGAAAAGCCTTTTCGGCCAGAATTGCCGGTCGCTTTTGGTGCTTTCGCGCGGCCAATTTAGCCTCCAAGGCCTACTCACTTTCGGGCGATTGAACCCCGAAACCTGGCCTTAACCAATTGTCGATCCGATGAATTCAAAAACAACTTTGACTACGCAGGTTGCCTCAATAGAACTAAAACACCTGCGTCTATCATACATTGCAATGCATAGATAATTTGCTGATCTATATCGTTTTTCCAGTGTTTTTCCCCCTATGGTAACAAAAGGCGGTTGTACCCGGCTTATCCACTTGAAATAAAAAGAATATTAAATTATTCCGGACCACAATAGTCTCACCTTTTTTCAACAAACGCTCTCCCAAGAAATCGAAAAACAATGACTTACAGAGGGCAAACCTAGCTTTTCTCCCTCCATTGTGGGATCATTATGTATCATTTATATGAATGATGCATAACTGTCCCACTATGACCCAAACACCATCCTATCCGAACCTCATTCGACAATTACTCCAGTCAAAAACCGTGATGACACTTAAAGAGATGCGGCACGAACTTGCAAGCAGGCCGCGGAGCAGTTTATTCCGGGATTTGCAAAAGGTTGAGATACTCACCAGCTATTCACATGCCGGTCAATACCACGCCCTTCAATCAACCGTTAGATTCAATAGGGACGGTCTGTGGTTTTATGATCACATCGCCTTTTCAAGACATGGGACGCTTAAAAACACGCTGGTGGAGACCATCTCAAGTTCACCGGCCGGCATGACGCACAAGGCATTGAAGACCCTATTGCGTATCCAGGTGCAAAACGCGTTAACCCATCTGATCAAGGCCAAGGCACTTCAGCGCCGCTCATCACCCGGACAAATGTTTGTTTACGTGAGCAATGAGGATTCACAAGCGCAAGAACAGTGGCAAAAAAGACGGGTGCTTGATGAAAAGGCTACCAGTATGACCCTGCCATCCGAGTCCGTTGTTATTGACTCGGCAGTCGTGAGTTAACAGCGAGAAAAGCGGGGCAAAACTACCCTCTCCATCGTAGTATGTTTGATGAAAAATTTTGAAGATCGCAGAGAATTAGAACATAGAACGCCTCATTCAGTTTAATCGTCATCTATTTCATCGGAAACAGCCATCAAGCGGGCACGGATCTGTTGAATCATGCCATTTTCCTCAAGTCGAAAGAATTGTTTGAGGAACAATGGCGCTAAAATTTGCTTGACGGTTTTCTCCGATGGCAAATCACGCGATTGAGTGCGAAGATAAAGCGAGTGCTCAGACCAAATCGTATCTTGATACTGGAGCGCAATCAATTGCATTAACCCCAAGGCAATGGAGGCACAGAGCACGAAGATTTCATAGGCTCGCCAGCACGCTTGAACGGTATGAATATCCTGGGGCTGTGGGGCTTTGAGAAGACGATTGGAAAAGGGGCGTCTAGAATGTTTTGGCAATTTTTTAGTCCAAAAACGAAATTTAAAGGCGCCGATCACATGCTTTAACATCGCGAACATGATTTCAATGCGGGTTCTAGCACAATACAGTTCAACGGCATCAATGGCTGACAGCGTTAAATCGGAACTCATTAGAACCATTGGGCCTTTTGAGGTGACGGCGAGAATAAATAACACCTGATCAGCGATGGGCCGCCATAACAGTGTAAGCGTCATAACCCGGATGGATTCGGTTTTACCGTAGACTTGACAGGTCACCGTCTCAAACAAATGAAGGTGGTCGAAGCATTCTCTTAAACACACTTTCTCGCCATAGAGCGGCTGAGGTCCGGGGCGAGAGGCGGGTTTCGGTGGCGCGGGGAAATAACCCACATAGCTATTCTTGGCTTTGACCAGCACCTCAACCCACCGCGCCTGATGCTGGATTGAATAATAGTGGCAAGCTCGAAATACGCCCCCGGTTGAAAAAAAGGCATCCAACACCAAATAACACAGACAGTGATTCGTCACCGCAAAATGAATCGCCATGGCCACCAAGCGGTCGGTGAGCTTGATCCGACATGGATTATCGCGCTCGTCGTTCAACCCTAAATGAGCCCATCCCTGATGAATTTGAAGCTGCAAAGGACAACAAAAACAAGCGGATAACGACCCGATCAAGATGCCAATGCTGCCCCAACATTGGGCCCGAAAATAGCCGGGTTTCGTTTGCGTCTCCGATGACTCGTGCATCGATACCACGCCGGGCATCTTGCGTCCATCTTTGATCACCGCGGTATGGTCACCCAGAAGTATCGCTCGTCCAGCTACTTCAACGGATTTTCCTTGGCGATTCACAAAATCTTGCCAAGCATCGAGCAACGCCCCATAGACATACGCTTTGGATCTAAAAAAACGGAGCAAGCGGTAATAACCAAGTTCATCTAATAGCCAGAAACGACACAACGACGTCACGCCTATCATTTCTCCTGCCCCCATAAATCCAATCACAATGGCGCAGAACAACAACCAAGTACTCGATCTGGAAAAAACGCTTTGAAAGCTTTCTAAACTCTGAGAAATATACTGTTGCACGGGGTCTCCTCCTTCCATCTGTACTTCTACAAAGAAAAGAAGGATCCGTGTTTTTTTAGCAAATGTCTAGTCGTAATTATCGATTTCTATTTTCTACACTACTCATCTTTTATGAACACCAGTGGGCAATCTTAAAGCGCAGAGCTATCAATGGGTGATAAGACTTTCTTCCGTTGGTCGAGGTGACACATCGAAAAAATGAATTCAGGGCCTGAATAGTTACGTCAAATCGGATAGAACTCGTGACTGACGAGTTATTGATATTCTGCTTGAGATTATTAGGGGAAATGAGCGTGTCATTGATGAGTCCGCGTTGGGTTTACGATTAAAAAAACGGGGCATCGCCGTGCCGCAAAAGAGCCTGGTTTACGTCTTGACTTACTATGACATTAAAAAAAACCGATCATGAAAGGGTAAAACTGCTCCGCTCAAGGGTTGATCAATTGTCGGACAGCATGAGTCCCTGTTATCTTTTCCCGCAAAGGCCGCAATTACATTTCCATCCGGTGGCGCATCGGTGCGATTGTTGCGCCGTTGAACTGCTTATTCACAAAACATCCCGTAAAGCAGTGGCCACACTTGACGCCGGCGGATTCCAGGCAGTGGACATTCAAAAAAAGTGCAAGCACTGCCAGGCGGTTTATCGTTCAGAGGAATTACGCGCATTGACGCCAGATGCGTATTCCAGACACCATCGCGCTACCCGCTATTGAATGGTAAATCACTAGGGTGTTGGGCACTGTCCGCCGGGCCCATTTGGAACAATGCGGACGCTCCGAAAAAGTGCGAGGCGACCTGTGGAGCAAAAGGCACTTGGGTTACAACCGTACCCGGCAAAGAATCGGTTTGCACCTGTTGTACGAAAGAAGGCAGCCCAGGCTATGTCAAGATTCGACAACAACCGACCGACTACACAGGCGAGTTTGTTCTACATTGCCATATTCTGGGCCACGAAGATCGTGGCATGATGCAGACCGTTCAGACGGTCTGCGACAATGGCCAGTACGGCAAACCAAGAATCGGCAAAGAAGAATGCATCAAGGGCAACTATAACGACATGCTAAAACCCTTAGACCCCTGCGATTCTACAAAACATTGTGTAACACCTCTCGGCTTAGCAGGCGATACGCCACTACAATCACCCTATCCGTTATCGCGGCTGTCCGAGAATTGAAGCCGTCGTAAGGGAAAGTGGTTTCGAGTCCATTTTTCGATTGAATGAAGTGAGTAAAATCCACCATGGTTTGACCGATCATTCGCCAGAATACCATGGACTTTTAACTGGACCGCGTACGTCTTACTTTTCTTTGCGTTTTTCTTGATGGGCTTGATAAGCGGCTATTTGCTCCGCCGTCGCTTCGGTTTGATGACGCTTTTTCCACTCGGAATAAGGCATGCCGTAAACCAATTCGCGTGCTGCGTCATAGTCAATTTCGACGCCTTGATCGCGTGCCGCGGCGGTATACCATTTGGACAAACAATTGCGGCAAAAACTGGCCAAAACCATTAAGTCAATGTTTTGGACTTCATTATGGTTTTGTAAATGGTCGAGCAGACGTTGAAAGACAGCTGCTTCGACCTTGGTTTTGGTGGGTTCATCCAGCATTATTAACTCCTAAATTGGGTGGATGCGATTGATCTTTGTGAACTGATCGCAGGGTAGATATAAAAGCGCCCATGATAGCATGGTTTATGACTCAAGCTCACTGCGTAAAACACACGTAGGATATGGTGAGGCACGAACCGCAGCAACGTCGGATGGATGATTATGACTACCCTTAAAAAAGCCCTACCGCGATTTCGGTTGATGCGGTTCGTTCCTCACCACGTCCTACATAGGTCGACAACCGTGAACAGTTAATATTAAAAGGGTAAAGCAATAAAGCCGTTAAGGTGTAAAAGTCCTGGCAGAAAATCACAACACCATACGAAACCCCACGTTGTAGCTCCGATCGCTGGGATCGAGCCAGTTACGAAGGGCACAGCGCACACTCCTACTACCATAGATCCAAGCGCCGCCACGCAACACACGAACTTCCCCTTCTTTGGGGCCAGGCGGATTGGACTGAGGGCGTCTGCCGTAGTAATCTTCATCGTACCAATCGTTGCACCATTCTACGACGTTTCCAGCCATATCCAGGAGGCCTTCCGGGGAAGATCCGGTGGGATACAAGCCGACCGGGATTGGATGACCAATGTTAGAATCGAAATTGAGGCGCGATTCGTCCGGTTCTTGGTTCCCCCAAGGGTATTTCCGGCCGTCACCCCCGCGAGCGGCCCTTTCCCATTCGGCCTCGGTGGGGAGCCTTCCACCCGCCCAGGAACAGAAGGCTCGGGCCTCGTACCAACTTACCCCCACCACCGGTCGATTTGGAAATTCCAACTGGTTTTCCCAATTCTCAGGTTGTTTAAACTGCGAAAAGCCACCCTCGGTCCAGTAATCCTCGTTTTCGTAACCTCCATGATCCACAAAGCTTCGATAGGTCGAAACGGTCACCGAGTAACGGCCGATACGAAAGGCATCAAGAAACACTTCATTGACCGGCACCTCATTTTTGTAAGCTTCTTCATCGTAGCCTGGATCCTTCGAATTTTCCTTTTGCGCGCCCAAAAGACAGGTTCCTTCAGGAATATCCACCCACTGCTCCGGATTATTGTCGTTCAAGCGCGGATCGCCCGCCTGCCCAAGCGCATCTGCTGCTGCCAAGCTGTCTTGAAACGGTATCGACTCTGGGGATCCCGCTTCGAATATCCCCATCACTGAATCCAAGATATTAGAGAAACGATCGTCACCTGGATGATACGAAAAGGGCGACAGGTCGCGTAGAACAGCCCCCAACAAACCGACACACCGCGCTTTATCGGCCAGCGACGATGAATCACCAAGATGGTCCATAAAATCCTCAAACAATCCATCGACTTTACCGCGGCCTTGTTGATGGAGAATTCCAAACAACAGCAAAATTACTTCGCGCCATTCAGGGAGATAGACCGGCGACGGTCGTTGCCACAAGATCGATCGTTGTTCGGTCTCCCCCGTCCAGCCACGGCCCGTGCCGTCAGATATTCCTGAAAAGTAAGATGCCAAAAGCGAATATCGTTGCCGCGCTTGACCACGATACCGCTGTCCAACTCTTCTTCAGCGAGAAATCTTTCCGCGCGTTGGATCTTCTGGCGGGGAACTTCCATCGGGTCACCTCCCGATACTAGCGCCAGTTCGTCCGCAATCCGTTCCGCCGCATCCCGCCGACCGATTTGGATCTGCCTGCCACTCGCATTGTTCTGGATCGTCAACGCCAGCTCCTGAAGTATCTCAACACATCGGTCGGAGGCCAGTCTGCCGGGCCGCCTTTCCCGAGCGCGTGATAACCAGGTGATGATCGATTCGTACAATTCGGCGCGTTGCTCGGGAATACGCTTTTCGTTCCAATGCACCACCGCCAAGGCCGTCAACATTACCGGATTGCGCGCCAGCCGGCGTATTTCCGCCTGACTGCGAAGTGCATCGATTAACTCCCGACGATGTGCTTTTGCCTCGGAAGGGGCATCGATATGAATCGCATCGCACCAATGCCTAAGAAATTCTTCGATCGCGCGATTGGGCAGATCGGCAATACGCACTTCGGAAAACCCCGGCAAGATAGCATCGCCAAGATAGGCGCCGGGACGGGTGGTCACCACAAAGCGGCATTGGGCAAAAGTCACGGCGAGATTTGCGATCAATCCTGACACTGCTTCCCTTTCAACTCGATCGCTGGCCTCATCAAGACCGTCAAGCATGGCCAGGCATTGCCCTTCTTTCAAACGATTCTGGAACCACTTTGCCGATAACCCGGCATGATCTCCAGCATCTGTTTTTTCAAGATAGGTAGCCAATCGATTCGACGCTTTTGACGGGTGCTCTTTTCCACCCCCAGTCCTGATAAAGCGGGTCAGACCCTCCACCGATATCATCAGCGGAAACAGTGGCTCATCCAGGCCAAGATCTATTGGACCCGAATCGGATTTTTCACCGGTCTGCGACTGGATCAGGGAAAAGGCCACCCGTTTCAAAAACGTGGTCTTGCCCGACCCGGGATCGCCGATGACCACCAATAATCTTTCCGACAAGGCTTCCTGCAATGGAACGTGCTCCCGCCGCAATTTCGAGCCTGCATCCAATGCTTCCCGTTCATTGCGCTTTTTGGATTTGAGCTCATCGCTTTGTCGGTTCAGCGTGGTTAAAGGAATATAAAGCTGATCGATAGGAAAGCGATGCGGCTTGCCGCTTCCGACTTGAAGACCACGGATATCGATATAGCCTGTTCGCTCCCTGAGGAATTTCAGATATTTGCGAAGGTCTCCTGAATTTGCATTGAGCACCAAACTACTGTGATGCCGCGTGATCCAATCGTGCAATGCTTCGGCAACTTTGGCTCTCAAACTTTCGGGAGTAGTGAATTCACTTCGTATTCCTTTGACATCGACCCATTCCTTGAAATTCTTGAGATGTTCGATCCGATCCTGCACCTCTCCCAGGAGTTTCGCCGTAGCTTTGCCTTTCCACATTGCCTCATTTAAAGCGTACTCCTCTTTCAGTTCCAATGGCCAATCAAGAGTTTCGTCTATCACAAAAGCCAGAATCTCTTTATCCTCGTCTTCTGATGCCTTCAAACATTCCAGCCAGGTGATGCTTTTATCACCTTTTTCCGGCTGGTCGGGCGGAACCCAACCATAACGATGAGCGATGACCACAACCACCACATCAGACCCGCCCACAAGTTCCATACATTTGTCGTAGGGTGGATGACTTCCGCTGGCGGGAAAGTATTCCTGCATCCTAGGCGCGAGACCAAGCGCCAATATAGTCTCCCGAACCTGTTCGCGGTAGACTTTTAAATCCTGTGCTGTAGAGGATACAAAAACAATGGGTGTTGAAGCAGGCATAGGAGTTACGAATTCTATATGGAATAAGGTAATGACATGGTTGATAATATAAAATCGTTGGCTGAAAACAGCACTATCTTAGGTTTAAAGTTTTTAACTATCCACCGATAAACAATTTAGATCCCTGGCCAATCGAAATTGGATCCGCAACAGTTCCAGTTCAAGATTAACATCCTGTAATGTTGCCAAGCGATCCTGGTTATATTTGGCGAAAACCAAACGTTCCAGGATATGATAAAGCCGGTTCGCCATTCTGTCGCCAAGCGTAAAGCGGTGAGTGCGTGGAAACTGTGCGATATGACGGCAGCTCCAAACGACCAGCTAATACACCTTGTCAATGATTAAGAGGTCCTCTTTTGCCTGCATTATCCGGTTAGCCCGTCTTAAAATGAGTGACTAAGGAAAAATAAGGGGTAAAAGTGTAAAGCGGTTAAGGGGTAAAAGTCCTGGCAGAAAATCACAACACCATACGAAACCCCACGATGTCGTACCGATTGTTGGGATCGCCCCTGAAACGAATGGCACAGCGCACATCCCTACCTACATCGATCCAAGCGCCGCCACGCAACACACGCCATTCCTCGTCCCTTTTATACAAAGAATTACACCACTCCCAAACATTACCGGCAGCATCGTCGAGATCATAAGCCTTCGATCGTGAACCGGGAAACAAACCGACAGGCGTCGTCACGCCTAGTTTCAATTCCGCACTGTTACAAATCCCATCCCGCCATTGATCACCCCAAGGGAATTCATCACCATCGGGTCCACGCGCCGCGGCCTCCCATTCTTGTTCCGTCGGCAAGTGGCCACCGGCCCAAAGGCAAAACGCCTCGGCCTCATAATAAGATACACCGACCACGGGCTGGTTTGGCCCGTTCCATTGGTTATGCCGCCAATATAGGGGCTCAGCGCTTTGCCGTTCTTCGCGCCACACCCAACCTTCGTCGGACCACCATTGTCGGTTGCCGTAGCCTTGATCGTTCAAAAATACCGCGTATTGGGCATTGGTGACCGGATATCGGCTAATTCTGAATGGCGTTTTAATCGCGTAAGGCAATTTTCCTCTCCTAAAAGGTAAGAACTGGCTTTTATGGTCATAAAACCATCGCCACTGTGATCGCGCAGATCCTGCTGAATACGCGGATCACCCAAACGACCCAATGCCAGCCCTAACAAATGACGTTCCACAAGCGATTTCTCACTGCCGATTGCCTGCAAACAGAGGGCTTTAAATCCCTTAAGCTTTGATTCAGGCAATTCATAACGCCGGCCCTCGAGAATTTGCAGGCAATCCGATACCACGACAGCTAAACCCAAGCGCTCCATATCCACCGCTTCCAACAAACGATCCAATAGGCGTGTGGCGCGTTCCGGGGTCGAATTGCGACTCAGTAAGGCCGCGTAAACAAAGGAAATACAGTGTCGCCAATGAGGCACTGTGGAACGTTCCAGGAATATATCGAATAATCGACCCTCGTCTTTGTCGAGTAAGCGTTGTGCAGCCAGAAAGTCTTGAAAAGACAAATGATAAAAGGCCGCACGCCGATCCGACCGGGGTAATAAAAGACCCGAATCGGACAACAACTGTTCTCTCGCTTCCACCACGTCTTTATAGCCGCGTTCCTGCCAAAGATTGTGCTCCAGGTAAGCTGTCAGCATGCGTTCGATCTCGTCCCAGGTGACTTCGGCCTCCGGACTTTCCCGGCTCTCACCCAAACTTTCACCGGTGTGCATACCATGGGCAATCACACCCAGACGCGCGCGGACGATATCCACCTTTTCGAAACGCCGATACAGCGTGCTATCGACAATTCGGCTAAACAGGTCGTATTTGTCTTGTGGCAGGCGGCCGCCTTCGTTATAAATCACGCAAACCGCGGTCAACAATAAAGGATTGGCCACCAAATCGTCGAGACCGTCGCGGGCGTCGATATGCCCAAATAATTCAGCAGCTTTATCGCGGGCTGTGTCCATACTTTCCTCAGCAAGGTAAAACCAGCGTTCTGCCAATAAACGCTGCACAGCATTGGGTAGGTCTTCGATGTGTGCACTTCGAAGCCCAAACCGGGTCACATCAGAGTCGTTCAAACCGTAGGGACGTGCTGTTAATAGCACCCGGTTTCCTTGGCTATACCATTGAGGTATGGCACTGTACAACCCTGACAACAAGCGCCGCCGCGGACACCAGGCTTGATCGTCTATCCCGGCCTTCATCGGTACTTCATCAACACCGTCGATAATGATCAAGGCGTTTCCATTAGCGAAGTGGGCTTGAACGTCTTGCCAGCTAATGCCATCCGGATGCTTGTTTTCAAACCAGATTCCCATCACCTTTTCGAATTGGGCGGTGGATAGTTCAGGGCTTTCCACCTGTATCAGAACATGCCAAAAGTCCCTCAGCCTGACCAATAACGGTAAACGCCCCTTTATTTTTTCAGGAAATTTTTCGATGAATTCATCGACTGTCGTCAAAGGATGTTCAGGAAGGGTACCGCTGCAGGCAAGCCATGCCACTCAACGACAGAAACTGGATTTTCCGGAACCTGGAGCACCGGGTACGTATAAAGACGATTCGTTGAGAATATCGAGTAGCAATCTGGATTTGGAATCGGGGCGAAAATCTTCGTTGGACGCGGATTTGGTTTTTTTGTTGCCGTCTTCGTCTATAACTTGGGTTGTCAACGGCACATAGATACTGGTCAGCCGGGCAGGATAGCGCTCTTTGGTATCCATGCCCAGTAGATCGATATTGCTGCACTGGGGTTGTAACCAGTCGAGATACCTTTGAGGTACGATAGGTGATTTTTCAGCACTCGATTTAGAACCGCCTACACTCTCTTTCGAACGTTCGACCAAAGGAAATTGGTCTTGTAAAATCCACCGTAGGTGGTTGTCGACTTGTTCGAAAAACCCTCTTTCGGCACCACGTACACCTTCATAGGCACCCGTGATGCCTTTGGCTTCGAGTTCCTCCTTGAATTCACAAACCTTGAGATATTGTTTGACACCCTCAGTACCACGCGGCAAATCCGGTTTTTCATTGAAATAAAATAGAATCCAAGGACTACCCAAGTCACCCCAACGCCTATAGGCGTCCCTGAATTCCTTTTCGGTGCCCGATCCGTGTTGGTCCGTAGGTGTACCAAATCGCGCCGAAAGGATGCCTAAATAGATGCCATATTCTGGAGTTTGGCGGTCAACAACGTCCTGGGCTTGTGGACCAATTTGCGGAGCAACGTCTTTTTCCCAACGCCACAGCTCTAATCGCACCTGGCGCTCATCGCCCGCAGTGCGATTAATACGGTCGACAACCTCAGTGAGTACTTTGCGCTCTGCACCCACATCGCCCGGCGATGAGACGAAGACCTTGACCAACTTTATATGCTCGGATTTAACCATCGTGGCCCTTCCCCTGATTTAATGAGTCGGCTACAGAATAAAGAATATTATCGTACCGGTCTACAGAGATTGTCGCGAAAATAGGACAGTCGAATAACTGTATAACTGGGGTCAGATACACATTAAACACTTAACTCGTATCTGATCCCGGTTATCTTACGAATCTTAGAAATGGCCCCTGTACCGCCTTGAGACGGCGAGCTATACCCCTGATGCTTACGCCTTCATTAGTCTCCTTTAAGGTTGAAACCATCGCCTTTCAGGCGATTAGCTTTAGCTCTTGATTTTTCGTGCTCGTGCTCGTGCTCGTGCTCGTGCTCGTGAACGTACACGTTAACGAGTTTTAGCATCACTTGCGAGGCGTTGAAACCCTGCAATCTGCAATCTCACATCTTGCCTAAAAGCAAAGAACATCATCCATATTGAATGCAATGACCAAAAATCTATCGAGGCTTCGTAACCATCTATTTTTCATGCTCTAAAATGAGATTAACTCCGTTCACGAGCACGAGCACGTTCACGGCCTATGAACGGGTCTTTAACCCATATCCGGACTTTCAGTCCGTAACACTAACCCTCCGTCTTTTAGACGGTGGTTGTTAAGTGATACGGAAATGTTTGTCGAAAATTGCAATATATCAAAACCAGCGTCGGTAATTAACCTAATCAGGTAGATTGGTATAAAATTGATGCGGAGGTAGAAGTATGGGTATGAATATAAAAGATCAAGTGGCTCACGATCTAGCTCGTGAGCTTGCGAGTATTACTGGACAGAGCCTCACCGAAGTTGTCAAAACTGCTTTACGGCGTGAATTAAACCGCGCCAAGACTACGCATCATATGAAAAAACGTCCGCTAGCTGTGCGCCTGGATGAGATTGCTTTGCGTTGCGCGGCTTTACCAGACCTTGACAAACGGTCCCCCGAAGAAATCATCGGCTACGACAAGAACGGACTTCCGGATTGATGGTGGTCGATACCTCGGCGATTGTGGCTATCCTCTTCAACGAACCGGAACGCGAGCGTTTTTGTCACAAAATTAGCGCGGATAACACTCGACTAATATCCGCCGCAACACTTATGGAGACAGCCTTGGGCGTTGAGGCGCGAAAGGGCGAACTCGGTCGCTCGTTACTCGATTTGTTTATCCATGAGACTGGGATGGTTATCGTTCCCTTTGACGCCGCGCAAGTTGATTTCGCCCGCCTTGCTTGGCGGATCTACGGTAAATGGAAACATGCGGCAAGTCTAAATTTCGGCAATTGTTTTTCATACGCTCTCAGTAAAGCCGCGGGGGAGCCGCTACTGTTCAAGGGAAATGATTTCCCTCGGACGGAGATCGATAGATGTTAATTGTTTAAGCGTTGATATTTGTTGTCAGGTAGCTCTAAGGACATTTATTCTTCCTTTGCTCTTGTGTCTCCAGAACGACATCAACCGATAACAAAATGACAAACCATTACTCCCTCTTGATCGAAATGCTCGAAAATATAGGGTGATGTATCAACACTTTTCCAGGCAAATCCTATAGGTCTGGAGCAGACCAAGGGGCATATTATTCCACCAAACCTTCCCCAACCTTAACAATCTTCATGGCGTTAGTCATTAGTGCCGCCTTGAACACCCGTCAAATCGCCTTTGGTGATAATCACGTGATCACCGTTAGTCACCATTTGACAGCGCTTGAGTTCATTGATTACGGCTTGATTCAAATGGGCGTGATCGGTGGTATCCACATCGAAGATAAGGGGATACACCCCACGAAACAACGTGACCCGCCGACAGGCTTTTTCACTCGAGGTAAACGCGAAAATTGGAATCGACGATCTCACGCGGGACATCCATAAGGGCGTTGAACCCGATTCGGTATGCGCGACAATGGCTTTTATTCCGTAATGATTAGCGACGAACATTGTCGATTTTGCAATCGCTTCGTCGGTTCTTTCGAAGCGGGTTTCGTTCTTCCTTTCGAAAGTTTGGGTTTGACGTCGTTTTTCCGCTTCCAGGCATACACGGTGCATGGCCTCAACGGCTTTGACCGGGAACTTTCCAACGGCCGATTCGCTCGAAAGCATCACCGCATCGGTACCGTCAAAAACCGCATCGGTGGCAACGTCGAATACTTCCGCGCGGGTGGGTAAGGAACCATAGGTCATGGATTCCATCATTTGCGTTGCGGTAATGACCGATTTATCCATTTTTCGGGTCAATTCGATTAAATGCTTTTGTACCGATGGCAAAGCGGCATCACCGATCTCGACACCCAAATCGCCACGGGCAATCATAATTCCATCCGACACCGCTATAATTTCTTCAATGGCGTCCAATGCTTCCGCGCGCTCAATTTTAGCGATAATCCCCGCTGTTCCACCGGCTTCGGTTAATAACCTTCGGGCTTCTTCGATATCCGCGGCATTTCGCGGAAACGAAACCGCAACAAAGTCGGCGCCCATCCGGGCCGCTGTTTTGATATCGTTTTTATCCTTTTTCGTTAGCGCGGCGGCTGATAGTCCACCGCCTTGCCGATTGATGCCTTTGCTGTCCGACAATTCTCCACCAACAACCACCTTACAGACCACCTTTGAACCGTCAATTCTTTCCACGGTCAATGTGACACGCCCATCATCCAAAAGCAAAGTATCGAAAGGTTTAACTTCCCGGGGAAGGGTTTTATACTCACATCCAACTTGATTTTGATCGCCGGCGTTTTCGTCCAAATCAACATCCAATACGAATCGTTGGCCTTCTTGCAGGTATACCGAGTTTGATCGAAAACGGGCGATTCTGATTTTTGGCCCTTGCAAATCCGCAAGAATAGCGACGTAATGATCGGTTTTTAAGGTTTGAGCGTGTACCGCCGTTGCCCGCTCAATATGCTCTTCGGGCGAGCCGTGGGAAAAATTCAACCTGACAACGTCCACGCCCGCTTCAAACAGGTGCTCCAAAACTCCCGGTTTATCGGTCGCGGGACCCAGGGTCGCGAGTATTTTGGTTCGCCTCAAAGCCACTAGCTTATTGTATTTTTAAGCCGCGTTCATTAAGGCGATAGTGGTATCCAACATACGGTTCGAAAAACCCCATTCGTTATCGTACCAAGCCAGGACTTTCACTAATGTCCCGCCCATCACTTTGGTGAGAGGGGCTTCGTAGGTGGAGGACGCCGGGTCGTGGTTAAAGTCGATGGAGACTAATGGCTTATCGTTGTATGCCAAGACACCCTTTAATGGGCCTTCCGATGCTTTTTTGAGAATGTCGTCGATTTCGCCTTTGGACGTATTCCGGCTCGATGTAAAGGTCAAATCGACCATGGACACGTTTATGGTGGGCACGCGAACAGCAAATCCATCAAGCTTACCGGCCAGTTCCGGAAGAACTAAGCCGACTGCCGCTGCTGCTCCGGTGTTTGTCGGTATCATGGATTGTGTGGCCGAACGGGCGCGGCGTAAATCGGTATGATAAACATCGGTCAAGACTTGGTCGTTGGTGTAGGAATGGATGGTTGTCATTAAACCGTGTTCCAATCCAATCGTTTCCGTTAAAGGTTTGACCAAGGGAGCGAGACAATTGGTCGTGCACGATGCATTGGAAATAACGGTATCGCTGGCCTTTAAAATATTGTGATTTACGCCGTAAACGACGGTTGCATCGACGTCGTTTCCTCCGGGTGCGGAAATGATCACTTTCTTGGCGCCTGCCTTAATATGAGCTGAGGCTTTTTCCTTCGAGGCGAAAAACCCGGTCGATTCATGAACCACGTCAACATCCAATTCGGACCAGGGCAGGTCGGCGGGATTGCGTTCCGAGAGAACACGAATTTTATCGCCATTAATTATCATATAGTCACCGTCTACTACGACTTCATAGGGAAACTTTCCATGGACCGAATCGTATTGGGTTAGATAGGCATTGGTGCCCGAGTCGCCCAAATCGTTGATGGCGACAATTTTAATTTCGTCGGTACGCCAGGCTTCGTATAGCGCACGCATAATATTCCGTCCGATACGGCCATACCCATTGATTGCAACTCTAAGTGTCATAGACTTTCTCCGCGGTTGGTAGCTGATTAACGTATAAAAAAGAGTATCCTTCGTGCGTAGAGACCATCGTTGAACCGGTCACGGTTGGCCGGAAGTCGTCGATCAGGATTTGGGTTCGTGTCCCTGAGCAGGGAGATAGTAAGAGAACATAACCCTGTCATAGGCGAATGACAGAGCGAATAAAGAATATCTAGACGACTCGCTTTGATCTCATAAGCATAGAATTTAACTAACAATTTTAGCAATCAGCGATGGCTGCGTCCAGTTATTTCACATATCCGAATCGCAACATCAATGCAATCATCGGGTGGGCTTTATATTTGCCCAAACGAGCATAAGCGTCACGAGGATTAAGCCCAGGTAGGATGCACCACTACGAAAACCCGCTAAGTGAACATGATATTCTTGTACTCGAACCCGATCTTCGGCGATGAAAATTCCACGAATTGAAACAGTAGCGGAGTGATCCAGATCTAAACCGTCCACGCTCAGTTTTTCCCCACTAAAAATAAGCAGATAACCCCCGGAAGGATCGTGTATATAGGCCGTTCGATCAAGCTCTATAAAATTCCCGGTTCGATCATGGGTGGAACGCAAAGTTTTCACAAAATGGTTGTTTGCTTTCTCAGGACATTGAAGAAGAAAAACTGGAAGTAAAAAGTAGGCGCCAAGAAGTGTTATTACCATAACCAGCCGCTTGATCGATTGCCCCGATATGCCAAGAGGCATTGAAACACTTCGCCGCCAATTGACTACAACATAAAGCAGTCCGAATGCGGTTAACAGGTACGAAGGAAAACTTTCCGGCCAAAAAAAGTCGAAACGTAACAACCGCCAATCAAAGGGCGCCAACAGGTGAACACCGTTAGCCCATTTAATCTGACAAGCATCGAGTAATAAGTGCAAAAACGAGCCAAGCACGAGGATAACCAGGGTCTTCCAAAATTGAGAAGAAAGTGCCGCTAGCGCTAAACTAGCGATCACACATAGCAATAGGGATGCCTGCGTAATGGCGTAAAGCCGTATATCGTATGCATCAATATGTACGGGCGCCAACCTGACAACGCGTTGAAATATCCAGGGAAGATCAGGAGTAATGGCGCCGATGCAAACCCATTTCAGATTCGCATTGCGCACGATGGTTCGGGTGACTAAAGCTTGAACACCCAGATGCGCGAGCGTATTAGGCATGGGGATTATTGAGTATCACGCTTAGTAAATTACAGTTTTTAAATCCTTCAATCCCCCTTAAATCGGTGGATTAAGCGTCGTTCTTTCTTATTGGGTTTAGTCTTATTGTCGGCATAAAAGTGTTTTTCCTCACGGATTTTTAGCACCAATTCCTGACGCTGGGCATGGCTTTCTTCGGTTTCCTCATATAATAGGATAGCCTCTTTCGCTGGGCGTCTTTGTGTGTTGATTCCCGCTACGGTGATATCCCAGTTGAACCGGTCTTTGCTGATTTTGATTTTTGTGCCGATTTTTACGTCTTTTCCAGGTTTGGTTCGTTGCCCATTGACATGTATTTTCCCGCCATTGATTGCATCGGTTGCCAATCTACGGGTTTTGTAAAATCTTGCTGTCCACAACCATTTATCCAGCCTTATTGAGGTATTACTATTCATATTGATTGGCGTTATTTATTGCAAGACATCGGCGGAAATAACACTTTTCCTTCCCAAGCGTGTCATTTCCGTTAAGCGATTCGGCTATTTTATTGGCGAAACGCGCAAAAATCCTCGGAAAAATGATAGTATTTTGTTCTTCCACCCACGAAAGAACAATAACTTAATATAGAGACAAGTATGAATGTAGAGAAAGTTGTTTTTAGTTTTTTCATCGTACTGGCGTTAACGTTAAATTTCGGTTTCGTTTTGGGGGAGATGGGAAACCCCGCCCACCACCATGGTATCGAATTATTTGCGGTGATTGTGGTGAACATGATTACCACCGGATTAAAACTGGGGGATCGTTCGCACACTGGAGCGATATTATTATCGACCAGTTTAGTGGCCGATCTTCAATTGATCGCGGCTGCTATTTATTGGACCGTGGTGGTACACGTCACAAAAACGGGGCTCATGCCTGACGCTATGACAACTATTGTTTCCCTGGCGGCGGGTGCGCTCTTGGCAAATGTTATATCGGTTGTGATGCTTGTATCGGATACTTTGATGTCAAGACGTTAACAGCTAATGCCCGCTACTCTAGAAATCGATCGGGTAGCCTCCGTTGTATTGAAGGAGATGAGGCGGCCGCTGGTCACTTTGGTGGTGGTGTATGCCGTTGCAATACTTGGGATGACGTTAATACCGGGTCTGGAAGTTAATGGGGAGACCCGACGTATGGGGCTTTTCCACGCATTTTATTTTATGACCTATACGGCGACCACAACGGGGTTTGGAGAAATCCCCTATGCATTCAGTGAAGCCCAAAGGTTGTGGGCGATCGTTTGTTTGTATACCGGAGCAATCGCTTGGTTTTACGCCATTGGCGCGATTATCTATTTATTACAAAACCCCCATTTTTTACAGGCGCTGGCGGAGCGGCGGTTTACCAAGCGTGCGCTAAAAATTAGCGAACCCTTCTATATATTGTGTGGATTTGGGGATACCGGAAGCCTTCTTGCCCGCGGCCTCAGCGATCAAGGAATTCCCGCGGTCATTATCGAACCGGACGATGCCCGATTCAAAGCCTTATCGCTGAGAAATTACCGTGTATCGATGCCGGGACTTCGCGCCGACGCCAGCGTCCCCAAGCATCTACTTGAAGCAGGGTTGCAGCGATCGAATTGCCGGGGAGTATTGGCGATCACCAATAACGAAGAAGTTAATTTAAAAATTACGGCATTGGCGCGATTGTTAAATCCTGAGGTCAAAGTGATTACCCGGTCGAGGGTGGATATCTACGAAGAAACATTGGCTACTTTGGGGCGTGACGTTCATATAGTCGACCCCTTTAAAACCTTCGCCAAAGGGCTGAGCGCTGCGATCTGTAATCCGGTGTTATACACGCTCAACGATTGGTTAATCGGAGCCCAGAATGCTTCACTGGAAGGCACCGTTTGTCCACCCCGCGGAACCTGGATCATTTGCGGGTATGGCCGAATGGGACATGGAATTCTGGAAACATTAACAATGCACGGTATTCCAACCGCCATTATCGATCCTCATGTGGACCCGGGTATGGCGCCTCTTCGAAAATACGTGGTTGGGCGAACAACCGCGAAAACACTGATCGAAGCGGGCATTGGAGGCGCAGCCGGGATCGTTATCGGAACCAACGACGATGGCCATAATCTGGGTATTTTATTAAATGCGCGTGGGCTAAATCCCAGACTTTTTTGCATCGTCAGGCAAAATGGGCACGAGAATGAAGTAGCGTTTAACGCCGCCAATGCCGATATTATTATGCAACCCTCTCTGGTTACCGCACGCCGAATCCTTTTGCTTTTAATCGCGCCATTACTCAAACCATTTTTTAAGTATTTAATGAATCTTCCTTTGAATCAAGCCCATGTTTTGGAACAACTTTTAGATAGGCTGCGAGATGAAGTCGGCAGTCATGAGAAACCCCATTTATTAACACTGCGAATCGACGATAAGATGAGCCCGGAAGTGCTCAAGGTTTTGGACAACGGACAAGTATTGGCGCTAGGAGATATTTTGCGAGACCCACGGGCTAGAAGCGACCGTCTTGCAACGGTTCCCCTTATGTTGAATAGTGGCGATCAATGGGTTCCATTACCCTGGGACGACTACCAATTGAAAAAGAACGATCAAATACTATTCTGTGGTCGAAAATTCGCCCACAACTTGATGGATTCGACACTGAATAACGAATATACCCTGCATTATGTCCGTACCGGAATCGATAAACCGAGAAGTTATCTGATGCAGTGGCTAACAAAACGAATGAAACCCGCTCATTTATAAAGAGGTGGATGGACCACTTTTCAATTGCAAAATCCTCCGGCTATTCCGCCGCGATAAAACCGATGTCATATCAAAATGCCCGTAGATAAAACATCGCAATGACCTTAACACATCAACAAACGGGCCTCGATTGGGCCGTGTGGGTCGGCAATAAAACGCACAAAACACAGGCTCGCCTATTACTCACCCGAATGCCCGAAGAAATCGCTAACCGACGTCGACAAAGCGCGGCAAGGTTCCCAGCCAATAAACGTTGTGCTGGTGTGATTGGGGTCTATGGATCACCAATATCCCCGAATCCTATCACGGCATGGATATGCCTCAATTGCTCGCGCTATATCCGTTGCGCTGGTCCGTTGAGCTTTTTTTTAAGCAGATGAAATCAACCTTGAAACTTCAGCACACCACAGTACAAAGTAATGCTCATCGACTCACCTGCGAGGTCCTTGGAACCTGTATTGTTGCCCTGTTTATCACCTTCTGCTATTCCTGTGCCCGCGCCCAGGCTTGGCGCCAGATGCAATGCGAAATCAGTTTCGATAAAACCGCAAAACACTTTCGCCGGCATGTTGCACCACTCGTTGACATCCTCTACCACCATACTCTCGACCGGTTAGCTGTCTATATGATTGACTATCTGAACGGCATCTTGGTCCGTTGCATTAAAACACGCCAACCCAGCCGATCTAACTCCCTGGATGAATTCATTCAACCAAGCCGCTCTCGGGATTATCGATTCTTCTCCGTTCCGATCAATTCTACGCCCCGGAGTATTGGCTTAGAGGCCTTTGAGGCTTAAGTTAACACCTATGGGCGCACCCGCCCCCAAGAAAAAAAAATGGAGTCTATTCGGTTTTTTATGGCAAACAGCTACAACCCTATTGGCGCCAATAGGCCGAATACTGGGTAGGTTGACTCAAAAAATATCCGATTTTTATTGGAATTCCATACCGCTTTCCCCGGAAATTCAAGCCGCCATGGCGGTGGTGGAGCAAGAAGGTTTTATTCAAAGTCAGTCGGACCCCAGCAAGGTCATCGCGGAAACCTTACAATGGTTTCTCGCTAATCGTCGAAAAATATTAGCGTTTACGGAACTTATTTTTTCAGCCACCCACGAAGCGGAACGATTTTTGGCGAAGAATGGCCGGGAGAAAAAAGCCTATGCGCGCGAACTGGTGCTGGCCGTCTTAGAAGAGATGGGATTTCCAACCAAGGCCGGTCTCATGGGCGCTATAGTGGCCAGTGCCGTCAATGGCATGATCGAAACAGCCGTGCATTTATTCAATAAAAAAGGCGCGTTTCAGCATCAGTAGAGCAAAGAAAAGGAACTTCCAAAGCGCTACGAAGGTTCCACTTCCCTCTCCTGTCAACGAATTATATTAGGGATTTGCAATCGCCTACGATATCGGTTGCCGTATATTCTCCGTGAATCTTCTTATTCGATAGAGTTGCCATTTGTCTTGTCCTCCTGAACCACACATTCCATAACGAAACGGTGGCGGTAACCCCGGCAGTATATGGCGCAGATCAGTAAACCAAACGCATATACCGTCAGTGTCGCGATCAATTCTATAAACAACAGGCAATTTCGCGAATCGCCGAAATCCGGCAAATTCCGCATGGTTCCAGATGTTCTTGGCGATGGCCCTATCATCGATGGTTTCACCAAAGCGTGAAACCGTATCCCAAGCCAAACTATGTTTTGATTTATAAGCCGACAGCCAGAATGAACTATCTTGAACATCACTCTTGAGTAAATCAACGTAGGCGATCTTATAATTATCATTGCCCTCCACTACCAGTTTCCAATGAAACGGTGAAATCGGTTGGGGGATCGCATAAAATTTGTAATCCATTACCCCATGCGCCTGTACCGCTTTTTCTACCACCGCCAAAGCGGATCGTTGTATCAAAACCTTGGTAAGAAGAAAGGCTATAACCAGCATCAGGCCCCAACGCGCTACAACCGGATAATAATAGCTGCCGACCAAACCGATCCCAACAATCAGTCCAATCCATGGATCCACATCAAAACTAAGATTTAAAGCGGCGGAATAATCGCCGATCGGTGCAAAAACCCGGGCACCGTAAATCGTTACAACGTCCGCGGCAATATGGCAAACCAAGCCAAGTGCGCACCAGCGTGAAAACGCCTTCCATTGCGCAAATTGGCCCGAGGCGGAAGCGAACACGATGCCAAGCAATATCGACCAGAACGGCACCATCACTAAAGAATGGCTAAGCCCCCGATGCCAATGGGTTATAAACTGGTACGGGTCCCGCCAAAACAGCACATAGTCGATATCGGGAAAAGCTGCTGCAAGCGCAACGGTGACGGTGCGTGCAAACGGACTGAGCAGATCCTCGCGAAGCACCCATCGCGGTTTTGCCCGTACCACTAAAGCACCCGTCAACGCATGGGTAATGGGGTCCATTTGCCGATTTACGGCACAAGCGAATCAAGGGCGTCGACGCAATTTTCAGCCCTCGTTAATAACTTTTCCAAAAATAGTCGAGTGTTTTTAGATCCTTGGGAATCGTCAAACAGCCATTGGGAAAATGTAGCCAAATAAATACTGGTGGTCCCAACTTCTTCCACGACTCTTCGCAAATGGGTCGTATTTACTCGCGCCGCTTCACGAAACCATTGAACGGTGCGGCTGATTCGAAGCACCCCTAGCACTTGAAGGTGAATATGCCCGAACTCAAACTTGTAATACAGCATCTCGCGAGTTACTTTCCGATAGGGAAACAACGCATCCAACCAGGTCATAATCACCGTGTGGAGACGTTCGCTATCCGAACGATTCAAAAAATCCTCGCCAGGGTCGACCGATAGAACCGCCCTATCCGCCCGATCAAACCAGGCCTCCACCAAATCATCCTTTTGCGGGTAGTAATCTCTGATATGCTCGAGAGTCATATTCAAATTTTCCGCAATGTCGAATAAATGAACTGTTTCCCACGATTTCGTATCGGCCAATCGCAATGCCGTATCCAAAATTTCATCCGGAACCGGATTGTTGCTCATGTTTCGGTCCTCGCTAGTTGAGGCTTTTTACAAATATTAAAGTACCAGCCTTGCTTGTTTATGGTTCCGTATTCCATGTTGCGCCAAGGGTTACATAACCTAAAGTCGTGCCATTAGTCTTAGACCCATACCCAAACTTTTAGTCCCTTATTTTAACCCACCTGATTTAATTGATGGTCGCTCATTATTAAATTGCAACTCCGCCAGCCGTGCATAAAGTCCCCCCTGGTTCAGCAATTCAAGATGATTGCCAATGGCGACAATTTTACCCTGATCCATTACCACGATCCGGTCTGCTTTAAGAACGGTAGCTAAACGATGGGCGATAACGATCGTTGTACGGTCTTTCATTAGATGTTCAAGCGCTTCTTGCACCTGTTTTTCGCTTTCGGCATCAAGCGAACTGGTCGCCTCATCCAACAGCAGAATCGGAGCATTTTTCAAAATTGCCCGGGCTATGGCGATCCGTTGCTGCTGTCCTCCCGACAGCCGTACTCCACGTTCACCCAAAAAGCTATGATATTGATTCGGTAACCGCTTAACGAATTCATCAGCTACCGCGGCCATTGCGGCGTTTCGAATTTCGAGCTCGCTTGCCGACGGGTTACCGAAACGGATATTTTCCATAACATCGGTGGCAAACAGGACCGTTTCCTGGGGAACGATACCGATACGCGCTCGAAGGTGGTTGGGCTCGATTTTCGATATGTCCACACCACCTACTTTGATGATACCGGTCTGAGGGTCATAAAATCGAAGCAGCAATTGAAAAACCGAGCTTTTCCCCGCCCCTGATGGCCCCACAAGCGCAACGGTTTCGCCAGGTGCGATTTCAAGCGAAAAATTATTCAATGCAAGTTCATCAAGGCGTGATGGATAATTGAATCCGACGTTCTTAAACTGGATTTTCTCGATCCCTCGTCCCGGAAGTAACAATGGGTTTTTAGGAGCGATTATTTGAGATTGACTATTCAATAATTCCAATAATCTTTCCATTGCGCCTAGCGCCCGTTGAACATCACCCCAGACTTCACTCAACGCAGCGGTACTGGTGGCCACAATAATGGCGTATATTAGAAACTGGCCGAGTTCGCCAACGCTCATCTTTCCGGCAATCACCAATTGAGCGCCGATCCAAATCACCGTGATAACGGCACTGAATACGATTAAAACCGCGAATGCGGTGAGTAACGCGCGGGCTTGCACTCGCTGCCTGGCCGCGACGAAAGCCATCTCAACCGAACTTGCGAATCGGGCACAGTGAAAATCCTCAAGGGTGAAAGACTGAACCATTTGAATGGCGTTTAGTGTCTCTCCCGCCATGGCGCTGGATTCAGCGATACAGTCCTGGCTTTTTCGGGACAAACGGCGTACTTTCCGCCCGAAAAAAATTAAGGGTAAAACCACAAACGTTATGAGTACAAGAATCAATCCGGTGAGGCGGGGGCTGGTCACCGTCAGCATCACCAGACTGCCAATCAGCATGAATGAACTGCGCAATGCGATAGAAACTCCAGCTCCAACCACGGCTTGCACTAATGTTGTATCGGTGGTTAGCCGTGACAAAACTTCTCCAGTTCGGGTCACCTCGAAAAAGGCGGGATCCATACGGATAATATGCTGGTAAACCGCCGTACGGATATCCGCCACAATTCGCTCACCCAGCCACATCACCAGATAAAAGCGGGTTGCCGAGAATACAGCAATTATAATGACAAGCCCCAGCAGCACTAAAAAATGCTGGTCAATGGATTCCGCATGTTCTTCGAAAAAGCCCTGATCGATGATCCGGCGCACCGAGAGTGGCAACGCCAACATGGCGCATGCGGCGATGCTCAAAGCCAAAAACGCCCATATGAACCTGAGCGTATAGGGTTTCAGAAAGACGGTTATAGACTTTAGCGTATTGGTATTGGAACTTTGTTCTCGGCGACTCCGATCGACATCATTCAACTTAGCGTGAATACCGTTGCAGCTTGGTTTTCAATTAGAAATTCATAATCTGAAATGAAGTATTATTCTAACTGTTTAGCATTGGGGGAGTCACGAATTTAGGAATTCGTTTCAGAACATCGGGAAAACGCTCATATACACGCGCGGCACACGTATAAACAAGTAATTTGACTTGAGTTTGTGGACAAAAATAGGGGCGATTAAGAGATTGAGATCCTGTTGGGTTACGGTTCTACATGGCGTTCATAACTACCTCATGTCTCCAGCTGCCGTAAACTGTAAACGCCTACGAAGATACGTTGTTCAATAATCTTCCATTTAAATCACTGATTTCGTCTTTTAACCATTGTTGGCTGGTCTGAATTTTCTCACTTTCCCCGTACAGGGTTTTGGCTAATTTAAAATATCCTCGTTTGTAAAGGATATTTGCCGTTGCGATGAGATTATTGTGAGCACATTGAATATTGTATTCCGCATCGGAAAGCGTATGCGATTCTCCGTGTGTCAACTCTTTTTCGGAAATTACATTAGGCGTGTTCATGTCGGTTTTGATCTTCGGTGCTAAGGTTAGAAGGCTTATGCGGTAGGTCATTAACCACTTCACATACTCAAGCAGTTTAGTTGCAAAGCCTTGGGGTGTTTGTATTTTTTCGAAGATTTCAATAGGGAATGTGTGATTTTGTGATCCTTATCCCAAAGGATAGGGTTGCTTGCTCCCATGAACTATCACCGATACCATTAGCCAAATGAGTATTCGGATTATTTCCATGGGTTTGGCGATTACCGCAGCCGTTGTTCTTCTGATAACGGCATCGACAATTGGGTACAAGTTGTATGCTTCCCTTCCCGAATTAAGCGGCGAAGTCCTGATTCAAGGGGTGGCATCGCCTGTTAGCGTCGAATCGGACGAGTTTGGTATCCCGTCGATATCGGCCTCTTCCCGCCTTGATGCGGTCAAGATCTTGGGCTTCGTTACCGCCCGTGACCGGCTATTTCAAATGGATTTAATGCGTAGGAAAAGTGCAGGAAGGCTTGCGGAGCTGTTTGGGCAACCGGCGGTCGAAGTTGATATCCGTCAACGTCACCTGAATTTTCTTGGGGTAGCGAAAGATATTGCCGAAAATCTACCCGGAGACCAAAAGCAAGTATTGTCCGCTTACGCTGACGGAGTCAATGCCTATTTGCTGCAAATGGAAAATTTGCCGTTCGAATTTGTTGTTTTGGGATACCGACCTGAACTGTGGAAACCCGAAGATAGCATGTTGGTGGCGCTGGCTATGTTCCAACAACTCAGTTGGAATCAACGCGATGAACGTATGCTGACGGTCATGGGCGCGACCCTACCTCCCGAGGTTGTCGCTTTTTTCACCCCGGATACCGACGCCTATGACAGCGTGTTGCTTGGTGGGCGGGAATCACGGCGTCCAATGCAACCTATCCCAATAAAAGCGCTAACTTCTTTATTAGGTCCAGAAACGGATAGGGTGGGCGCCAATCTCGTTAATATCGATTCCGCGTGGATCGGTTCCAATAATTGGGCGGTGAGCGCCAGCAAAACCATCGATGGCAGGGCGATATTGGCTAACGATATGCATTTAGGGCTGACTGTACCCAATCTATGGTATCGCGCAATAATTCGTTACGATGATATTGAGCTTTCCGGAATTCTGATACCCGGACTTCCGCTGCTCATTGCCGGAACAAACAACAAAATAGCCTGGGGCCATACCAACGCTCTTGCCGATGTCGTCGATTTGGTGACTTTGGAAATTAATCCGGATAGTTCTTCGGAATATTTGAGTCCCGATGGTTGGAAATCCTTTGAAATCAGAAAAGAAACCATTGCGATTAAAGATGTTGACGCCAGGGAAATCGAGATAAAAAATACCATTTGGGGGCCGGTTGATTCTAAAACATTGCTAGGGAAACCCGTTGCCGTCCGATGGACCGCTTTGCAACCGGGCGCTGTTAACATGGAAATGCTGTACTTGGATAAAGCCGAGACTTTGCAACAGGCCATCGGTATTTTTAACCGCGCGGGCATTCCGCCAACCAACATTATGTTAGCGGATGATCGAGGAAGAATAGCCTGGACCTACGCCGGTAAATATCCTTTACGGCATGGCTTCGATGGCTCGGTCAGCCGCTCCTGGAGCACGGGGGATATCGGCTGGAATAGTTATATCAATCCCAAAGAACTGCCTAAAATAATCGATCCGCCTTCAGGATTTCTAGTCACCGCGAATAATCGTATGTTGGGATCGAGGTATCCTTATGCGATTGGACATAATTATGCGTACAGCTACAGAGCGTTCCGCATTAGCCAACGGTTGAAGAGTATGAAGTATATAGAAGAAACGGATTTTCTAAAGCTCCAATTGGACACGAATACAGAATTTTATGAATTTTATCGAAACTTGGCCCTTTCGGTACTGACCGATAACGCGCTCGATAAAAACCCAGAGCTGCGCGATGTCCGGCAAGTGCTCGAACAGTGGAATGGAAAAGCTGATGCTAACAGCAAGGGGTTGCCCGTTTTAGTGGAATTTCGAAAGCGCCTGGCTTATCATGTCATCACACCGTACCTTGGCGCATGCCGGGAACGGGAACCCTCGTTTTCTTACCGTTGGTACAAGATGGAAACCCCATTACGTCGATTGCTGACGGAAAAAATTCCAGCTATCTTAGCAAATCGCCAATACCGAAATTGGGACGAGTTGATAGTCGAAAATCTAAAACAAAGTGTTTCCAATCTCAAAGCCCAATTCGGGGTTGCATCGATAACCGATCTCCAATGGGGGAGCGCCAATAAGCTTGCTATTTCTCATCCCTTTAGCCGAGTTGCGCCAATACTAAGCCGTTTTCTGGATATGCCGGTTCGAGAAATGGGTGGCTGTAGCTATTGCGTCAAAGTCATCGGAAAAAAATATGGGGCAACCGAGCGAATGGTGATTTCGCCTGGAAAATCCGAAGAGGGTATTTTGCATATGCCCACCGGCCAATCCGGTCACCCACTTTCGCGGCACTATGACGATCAGCAACATTATTGGGACCGTGGGCTCCCACTGCCCTTCAATCCGGGACCGTCGAAAAACACAATGTACTTTATTCCGCGGTAGAAAGTTGCTAAGAATTCCGGACTTGATTTATGCGGACGGCAATGCGCCAAGTAGATCCTGCACCGATTGGGGACGCGCGGTGGGATCGATTAGCAAAGCCCAGTCGATTGCCTCAAGCAATTCGTGGGAATATTGCCGCTTAAAAGCTTTAACCGCGGGGATGAGCGTATCGTTGGTTGCGCGATCCGATGCTCGCGGTGGTGGTGTTCCCGCAATACAATTTCGCATGCTGGCGCCAATTGCGTAAAGATCGCTCCAAGGCCCCAAATTGTCCTGGGAGCCATATTGTTCGGGTGGAGAAAAACCTTGGGTTAATACCTTGCCCAATTTGCTTTCCTGACCATTCGGAAAGGGATGGACGGCGCCGAAATCGATAAGCACGGGGTCGTCACCGGGTCGAATCAAAATATTTTCGGGTTTGATATCCAGATGTAATAGATTATTGGAGTGAATAGTCTCGATCCCATTCAGCAAATTCGGGAACACAGTGAGAAGGAAGTTCTCACTCAACGTTCCTTTCTTATCTTTGATGTAGGAAGCGAGATTTTTTCCGTAATCGTAGGTCATGACGATATAGACCGTAGAATTTTGCTGGAAAAAATTGATGACCTCAACAATATTGGGATGCTTTAATTTCGCGAGAACTTTTGCTTCCTCAATAAACAGCCTTCTCCCCTTGAGAAACAGGCCGCGATTTTCTTCGGTTTTGGGGACAACAACGTTGCCCCAGGTACGATGAGCAATTCGCCGCGGCAAGTATTCCTTGATTACAACCTGATGCTGGTCCGATAATTGTCGGGCTAGGTACACCGAACTGAATCCGCCATCGGCGATGGGCCGTTCGATCATGTAGCTATCCACGATGGTGCCGGGTTCCAGAAAATTCCAATTGCTTAACGCAGTTTGGGTTTTTCGGTTTACCATGAAGAATTAGTTTTTTCCATTGTTTTTCGTAACTTTCATTATAGGTGAATAATCCATGACTCGAAGCATGACGGCCTTTGCCAACGAGAAATCGGAAATCGGTTCCTGGTTAATTAGCTGGGAATTGCGCTCGGTTAATCATCGCTTTCTTGATCTTTCCTTGCGGTTACCCGAGGGCTTTAGATTTTTAGAGCCCAAAATTCGGAATTTAACTTCGGCGGTTCTAAATCGAGGTAAGATCGACTGTACATTAATATGCACGAAAAAAGAGGCGGTATCCGCGCAATCGCGGGTCAATGCCGCGGCGTTAAGCCAATTGCTTTCCTCGCTTAAAGAGATCGAAGCTGCCGTGGTAGATTCTAGAGCCTACAGCGCCTTAGAGATTCTCGCGTGGTCAGGTATTCTCCAGGAAGAGAAGGTCGATGGCGAAAAGCTGGCGGCTCAAATACTACAAATATTGGGAGCGACCTTGGAAAACCTTGTGAATACCCGTGAGCGTGAGGGCGCTCGATTGTCCGAGTTGATTGAGGAACGGTGTGCATTGTTGGAAACCCAAGTTTTGGCGGCGCGTCAGCGGATCCCCATGGTGTTAAAAAATGTCCGTGAGAAAATGATATCCAGATTCGCTGAAATTTCCTCGTCTCCAAATGCGGACCGATTGGAACAAGAAATGGTTTATTATGCTCAAAAATCCGATATTGCCGAAGAATTGGATCGCCTTGATAGCCATATTGGTGAAGTTAGACAAGTGTTGGAAAGCCCAGACCCCATAGGTCGACGCTTGGATTTTATGATGCAGGAATTGAACCGGGAGGCTAATACTCTAGGCTCAAAATCCGTGGATACAGCGACAACTCAAATATCGGTGGAAATGAAAGTGCTGATTGAGCAAATGAGAGAGCAGGTACAAAATATAGAGTAGACGTTTACAGTTATCGGTTAACGGTTTATGAAAGGTGGAGATATGAGGAGCCGATAACTGGGGTCAGATACAATTTAAATGCAATCCTACTCCCCTACTAAACAACTTCTGAATTCCATGGGTACCGTGAGTCGGTGTACCAATTATTCTTTAATTTGTATCTGACCCCAGTTATCTTTTCCTGCTTCAATCTTGAATAGGTCTAAAACGTCAATGTAACATCAAGTTTGCTTCTCACATCACAGTTTAACTTCACTTTGACTTGAGTTCAGGTCTGGACAGTTAAGGGAGACCTCAAATAAGTTTTATTCAATGGGTTCATCATCTCGCCCCAATTTTTCCAAATCATCAAGAGCCCCAGTCGACATAATAACTTTTCTATTTTTACGCAACTTAACAACATTGGGATCAAAATTTTCTAATATATCCTGATAATTCCGATCCAGAAAAGATTTGGCATCGCTGACTTCCTGTTCTCGTTGTTTTTCAACCACAACATAGTTAGCCATTAATGATGTACAGTCAGATAAAAAATGTCGCCAGCGAATTTTCTTTAAAGTTTCTTCATTGGTGAAAATAAAACTGCGATGTGGGTCATTATCCCAATGATTATCCTGTGTATAAACCGCAGGGTCGAGTTTTGAATTAGCTTTGCTAATACCCAGCCAGCGACCCTGCAAATAAGGATACCAGCGATGTTTTAATTCTTTCAACTGTTCTTCTAGCCCATTCGCATCCTCTTTCATATCCCAACGAACACCACCTTTTACTTGCTTGCCATGATCCTTACCCTCAACCAGTTTATGTGGGATTAGTTGATCAATATAATCTCTACCAGCCTCTTCAATATCATCATACAACTGAGTCGCAACTGATGTGAATGTTGCATAGTAGAAGTCGCCTTCAATCAATAACCTGACCCATGATGGATGTTTGTATGCATAATAATCCATCTCTTCATAATCAGGAAATTCCTTTTTATTGGCTTGTTCCTGAAATAAATAGTCATCGTAGTTAAAATCATACAATGTAGTAAAATCCAGCAAGCTTTTGCCATCAGCTAGAATTTCGTTGAGAGAAATAAAGTCTTCCCCAATTCCTTTGGTAAGCAAGCTAGCCCAATTAAGAATATTCAGTTTTGATGGAGGAAGATCACTCCAAACCTTATTAACGTCATCTATACTACATTGAATATTTAGCAAACTGTCCAGCAGCACACACTCCACCCTATTCCGAGGGTTTTCACCCATAGTTGCCCGAAAGTTTTCTTGCTGTTCTGCCGGCCAAGCGTAATAATACGAATCCGCTGCTATTAACGCCTTGCGGGCAGCCGCGGTTATTTGTGCTTTATTAATTGAACTGAGTTTGTATTTTACATTGTCACTCATAGGCTTTTACCTTAGGCAACTCGCAAAAAATAATCTACTCATCTTACTTGTCTTTTCGTCTGTCTTCTGCGTTGCAACTTCGATTATAAAAAAGGTCATAAAAAAGGGGGACAGATTTATTTATATCAGATTGCTCTATTTCCGTTCTGTTTGGTCTTAGGCCTACCCGGTCGTCGATGTTCTATCCGCCGACCAATTATTTTTTTAACCTATTCTACATAGCGACCATTCCCCGTGAGTTGGCCTCTCGCTACCGCTTCTTGAATGAACGCCCATTCGCCATCGGGAATCGCGCTTTGTAAATATTCTCGATAGCGTATTTGTCGCTCTTCCGTACTCTCCCCTAAAGCTAGATAACACGGATCAAAATCAGCCATTACTCGCTCATGCCCCTTCATTCGTGCTTGGTAACTCGACCATCGGTAATCCTGAGCATCGGCAACCACCTGTGCACGGACGGGATTCAATTCAACGTACCGAATACACGCTAGAAGGTATTCGTCCGTTTGGATCGGGCTGGATTTGTAGCGACTCTCCCACAGCGTTCCACTCCGTCTATCTAATCTATTCACATAGCGCGTTTGCCGACCAGAAAGCCGTTTCATGAGTTGTCCCAGCAAGGCCATTTCTTCAGGTGGTTCAACAACCAAATGAATAGGTTTGTCATAAGACACCAAGCGTACACGCGAATGCCATAAACCTCACGCCATTGTGACAAGGTTTCCAAATAATATTCAAAATCCGAGTCCACTGCAAAAACAACTTGCCGATTGTGTCCCCTTTGCACTATATGATGCGGGTAATTAGGTAACACCACACGCCCGACTCTAGGCATACTAACTTCCTTTAAATAATTTCACTTGCCAGAAGTATAGTTCATAAATAAATCTGTCCCCTTTTTCCGGATTGGCGTGATTGTTCGAAAATCGCGGGATTCGTAATGCGCGAATCTACCCCTATTTTTGCTATTTTTGAAATCTTGATTTTTTCTGTACCAATGATGCATCACGGGAACTATACTGGTTACAATAGTTGTATTTTCTAATAGATTTTAAGAGGATAAAAGAACCATGCTGGAACTCATAAAGAGTGGAGGGTTGCTTATTTGGCCGATTCTTCTGTGTTCGGTAGTCTCTTTGAGTATCATCTGTGAAAGATTTTGGACCTTGCGAACCGAGAAGATAATTCCACCGAAGCTGGTCCCGCAGGTTTGGAGTATGTACAAAAAGAATCAGTTGGATGGTTCCAAAATCCGCATGTTACAAACTAATTCTCCTTTGGGCGCCGTTCTGGCGGCCGGATTGGTCAATCGGAAATACGGTAGGGAAATGATGCGGGTTAGCTTGGAAGAAGCGGGTAGGCAAGTCGTCAATGAATTGGAACGATTCTTAAACACCCTGGGTACAATCGCGTCGATTACACCACTTTTAGGTTTGCTTGGAACCGTTGTGGGAATGATCAAGGTATTTGCATTGATCACTAGCAGTGGCGTCGGAGATCCCAGTGTGTTGGCCGGTGGCATATCCGAAGCCTTGATGACCACGGCGGCGGGCTTGGCCGTGGCCATTCCCAGTTTGATGTTTTACCGGTATTTCGAAGGGCGCGTGGTTTATTTGGTGTTGAGAATGGAAGAAGAAGCGTTGAGGTTGATCGATGTGATTCATGGGGAAAGGCAAGAATCGGAATCCTAGGAGGCTGTCCGAGAATAGAGAGCCTACTGCGGAAAAGCTGGGTTTGGCCTGATTTTCCCATTATTTTCGTTAAATACGGCAAGTATTCGCCTCAAATAATGAAAAAATCAGACTCAAACCAACTTCCCCTCGCTACGGCTCCTATTCTCGGACAGCCTCCTAGTACTCCGATATCATCAACCTTAAAATAGGTCGCCTATGAATTTCCGAAGACAGCGAAAAGACAATCTTGAAATTAGCCTCACTCCGATGATCGATGTGGTTTTTTTGTTGCTGATTTTCTTTATGGTGACCACAACGTTCAACCGGGAAAACCAATTAGAGATCAATTTACCCCAAGCTTCGGGGAAACAGTCGCAAGCCGACGATGTTTTAGAAGTTACCATCGACCCGACTGGCAATTATTACGTGAATCAACATCAGGTGGTAAATCGGAAATTGGAAACCTTAAAGAAAGCGATTTCAAACGCTGCTGGGGATCGCAAAAAACCACCGCTCCTGATCAGTTCGGATGCAAGCGCTCAGCACCGGTTCGTAATTCGTGCATTGGATGCCGCGCAGCAATTGGGTTTTGTGAAAATTTCGTTTGCCACTCAAAACGCTTCGGAGTAATTTCGTTCGAAATTGTCGTGGATTCTATGAAAGCGAATATTTCAATCGCGATCTAAGAACCTGTTCAAGATCTTGAACAGGTTCTAAATTCATGTCAACGTTCAAAACAAGCCTAACTCAGTGGCTTGTCGGCGTCTGGTACGTCCGAAAAAAACCACCCCCCGGTTTAATCCTTTTATCCTGGTTTTATTCCTGTGTCATTCGAGCACGGCAAACCGCATATCGGAGGGGCTTAAAAAAAATTCACCATCTCTCGGTTCCCGTTATCGTCGTGGGTAATATCACCGTCGGAGGCACCGGGAAAACACCCTTGACTATCTGGCTGGCCGGAATCTTAGTGAAGGCAGGGTTTAAACCGGGTATTATCAGTAGGGGATACGGTGGTACGGCAAAAGAATGGCCGCAACATGTGTGCGTAAACAGTGATTCCCGCATTGTTGGTGACGAGGCCTTGGTTATCGCCAGGCGAACATCTTGTCCCATGGTTGTCGGACCGAGTCGTGTGGCCGCGGCCCAAGCGTTGCTTAAATTGCACGATTGTGATGTCATTGTTTCCGACGACGGACTTCAACATTATGCTTTGGGTAGAGATATGGAAATTTCCGTGGTCGACTCCGAGCGGTGTTTTGGAAATCAATTTTGTTTGCCAGCGGGGCCTTTAAGGGAACCGATGGCGCGACTCGAAAAAGTTGATTTTACGATTTATAACGGGCGCTCCGTGAGTGAAGGGTCAACTTTCAAGGTCGTTGCGAAAAGGGCGGTCAATATTCGTGATCCGTCCCAAAGCAAACAACTGATCGATCTTGTCGGAAAAAACATACATGTCCTTGCGGGCATCGGGAATCCCCAAAGGTTTTTTGATGGACTCAGCGAGATAGGCTTAACTTTCGATATTCGGGAATTTCCTGACCATCACGATTTTAAGCCCTCGAATATTGAATATGGAGATGGCGCGCTAGTATTGATGACCGAAAAGGATGCGGTAAAGTGTGAGACTTTTGTTGGAAAGCACCATTGGTATGTTCCAGCTGAAGCCACTGTGGATAAGGAATTTGGTGAAATGATATTGAATAAGTTGGCGGAAAAAATTAATGGACGGAAAGCTACTTGAAATTTTGGTGTGCCCCCTTTGCAAAGGCAAGTTAATTTACAACAAACAAGATCAGGAATTAATCTGTAAAGGGGATCGGCTTGCCTTTCCCATTCAAGACGATATCCCGGTCATGCTCGAAGATGAGGCGAGAAAAATAACACTCGAGGAATACGACAAACTGAAGTAGCTATTCATTTCACGTCGTATTTTCGCGATTACTGCGTTAAAAGTGCTCATTTATACCTATAAACTCCGCGCTTTTTCTTTGTACTCACAAAAATAAGCCGCAATCTGAACAGCTACAGAGTAGTACTAAATAGTTACCAACTCAGTTAGATTCCTAGGGACCTAATGTGACTGCACCGCAACCACCTTTTTACGTTGTAATCCCGGCGCGATACGCGTCAACCCGTTTACCCGGAAAACCCCTTGTTCACCTGTCGGGAAAACCCATGATTCTCCATGTCTGCGATCGTGCATTGGAAACCAATGCGGCGCAGGTTATCGTTGCCACGGACGATAAACGTATTTTCAAGATAGTTGACGATGCGGGGATCCAAGCTGTAATGACCCGTGGAGATCATGAAAGCGGTACCGATAGATTGGCCGAAGTGGCTGGCAAATTGGGTTGGTGCGATTCGGATATTGTTGTCAATCTCCAAGGCGATGAACCTTTGATCCCGCCAGCACTAATTAACGATGTCGCCAGGGCGCTCGCCGAAAATCCCGAGACACTCGTTTCTACTCTGGCAACGCCGATAACCCATGACGAAAACGTGTTTGACCCCAATGTAGTCAAGGTTGTCGTTGATCGTTTCGGCGATGCACTTTACTTCAGTCGCGCTCCGATCCCCTGGGATAGGGAACGGTTTAAAGCGGGTAGCCAAAACGTCATCACCGGTTCAACCTATTTGCGGCACATTGGTATTTATGGCTATACGGTTGGATTTCTGAAGCGCTATATCGACATATCACCCTGTCCGTTTGAAACAATTGAACGCTTGGAGCAACTCCGCATACTTTGGCATGGTGAACGGATACGGGTAATAGAGGTTTTAGAAGTACCCGAGGCAGGAATTGATACCGAAGCTGATTTGGAACGGGTGGAAGAGCTCATGAGGAATGGAGGCTTGGGTTAACATTCGATGTTGTTAATCTCCCACTTTAAATAACCAAGGAAAAACTAACCTTCCCCATCGTCTCGCGTAGGATGTGATGAGGCACGAACCGCATCAATCGAGAGGCTACGCGAACGATGCGGTTCGTGCCTCACCACAGCCTACGGGAAAGGGACGAAAAAATGAAGGGGTTGTTTCTCCGAATAAATACGTCGATTATTAGAAAAAATGCCTCAGAAAAAGCCTGTAGTATTAACACTTTCAGGGCACGATCCAAGTGGTGGCGCCGGCATCCAGGCTGATATCGAAACCCTTGCCGCGTTGGACTGCCATGCCTGCGGCGTTATTACCGCGTTAACCGACCAGGATACGCGAAATGTCATTAGCGTTTATCCCCAAAATCCAGAGCGGATTAACGCCCAACTCGATACCATCCTTAACGATTTTTCAGTTGCCGCGATAAAAATAGGGCTAATGGGCCATTCGAGTATTGCCTTGGCGATATCGGAGTGTTTAAAACGGTATGCGACAATTCCAGTCATTCTCGATCCGGTTTTGACAGCGGGCGGCGGTAGCTCGTTGTCGGATCCCGATCTGATCCGTACGATGCAAGAACGATTGTTCTCGATGACCACTATTCTGACACCAAACAGTCAAGAGGCGCGCATTCTATCGTCAAATCAAAAAAGCCTTGAGACCTGCGGTCAATCCTTGCTGGCCCTGGGTTGTCAAAATGTATTGATCACGGGTACACACGAAAGTGACAAGGATGTGGTCAACCGGTATTTTTCTTTAAAGAGGAAAACCGATTGTTTCAATTGGGAGCGATTGCCGCATAGCTATCACGGCTCAGGCTGTACATTGGCAGCGGCAATCGCCGGATTTATAGCCTTGGGTTTTGATGATTTTTCCGCGGTGGAACATGCCCAGGAATATACCTGGAATACCTTGAAAAACGGTTATCAACCAGGCAAAGGTCAATACATTCCGGATCGACGCATATCTTGGAAACTATCCGAGATTCCAGCTCCCTCCATTACCCGACAGTCTCCTGGTCAGAATAATTGAAATTTCCGTCCTCGGGTCTTTATGTTATAACCAAAACCGAAGGGCTAACAACACAACAAATACTCGACTCGGTTTCCTCGGCAATTCGCGGCGGAGCGAAAGTCATTCAGTTTAGGCATAAAACACACCAAAATCCGGTTGACATTGCACAAAAGCTATTAGCCATTTGCCACCGATCTCGTATACCTTTGATTATCAATGATGATATCGAACTGGCCGCCTGTATAGGCGCGGATGGTGTTCATCTGGGGAAAGACGATCAGAATATCGATATCGCAAAAAACCTACTTGGTTCCGAATCGATCGTGGGAATTTCATGCTATTCTTCTCTGGATCGAGCTCAAGCTGCTCAAAGACGGGGAGCTAGCTATGTAGCATTCGGCCGATTTTTTTCATCGAAATCCAAATCGGAAGCGCCATTGGCAAACCTGGATGTGCTAATACAAGCACGCTTGTATATCCCGGTTGTTGCCATTGGGGGCATTACTCGGGACAATGGTAAAAGCCTGCTTGATGCCGGTGCGGATCTTCTGGCCGTCATCAATGCCGTCTGCGGCCAAGAAAACCCCGAATGGGCCGCAAAACAATTTGAGAGCCTGTTTTTCGAAAATCATGTTAAACCATAGGACAGACCCACAATGCTCATTCGGCCAATAGATTTCGGTGGAACGCGATGACTTCTATTCTCGGACAGCCTCCTAGAAGACGATTCCTTAAAAGTGCTTTTTCCGTCCTATGTTTGGGCCTCGTCGCGAAGTTTGGTCTGATATTTCCGCGAGCTGCTCAAGCAACCTGGCCGGAAAAAGCGTTCCACGCCAAAAAATTAAGCGAAGTATTACTTAATCTGTTCCAACAAACCGAAACGACTAAGACAAAGCGTATTCGTCTCAAAATCCCCGGAATCGCCCAGGACGGCGCCTTTGTCCCGGTAACGGTCACCAGCACTTTGAAGCAGGTCGACCGACTCGTCATTTTTGTCGCCCAAAACCCAGTGCCCTTGATTGCCGATTTCGAGTTGAGCCCAAGTATGGAAGTGTTTGTCCGGACGCGCATTAGGATGGCGGACACCGGCCACGTAATAGTGGTCGCCAGGGCCGATGGGAAACTCTATTCAACCCAAAAACAGGTTTCCGTTACGGTAGGCGGCTGCTAACGAGACTGAAAAAGTTCATGTCCAGTATAAAAATTCGACTCAAGTCCATTAACGGCGTCACTCGAATCCGAACGCTCATCGCACATCCCATGGAAACTGGACGAAATAAAGACAAAGTTAGCGGAAAAACGATTCCCGCGCATTTTATACAAAGAATCGTCGTTGAACACAATGATCGGGAGATTACCACCTGCTCCCTTGGAACCGGAATTTCAAAAGACCCCTATTTTTCCTTCCATTTCAAAGGGGGCCAATCCGGGGATCGCATCAGGATAAGTTGGGTGGATAATCAAGGCCAAAGGGATTCGGCGGAGAGAATCATCAAATAGCCCATTTCATTTATGAACGAAAATTCTATTCAATCGCAACCGAGCTGTGATGATCCGCGGTCAATATACGGTTCGCTGAACGTCGACGATGCTGTCCGGCAAATCTTGGAGTCGGTCAATATCGTGTCGGGCTACCAAAAAATTCCAACTATAAAAACGGTTGCTCGGGTTTTAGACGAAATAATTACCTCGGAATTGAACGTCCCGGCCCATACGAATGCAGCCGTTGACGGCTATGCGCTTAGCGCTGAATCGTTACCCTTATCCGGGAACACGATAAAAATCCCGATTAAGGGAAGGGCGCTGGCCGGTAAACCCTACGATCAAATCCTCGGGCATAACGAATGCAGTCGCATTATGACCGGGGCTGAAATACCCGTAGGCGCCGATACGGTAATCATGCAGGAACATGTTCGATTGGATGGGGAATATATCCACATCGACGCCCGCCATACAATCGGTCAAAACATTCGGCGCGCGGGAGAAGATATCGAAAAAGGCAGTGTAGTCCTGACGCCCGGCCAATTTTTTACGCCCGCTGATGTAGGTTTGGTTAGCTCCCTAGGCATTGGGGAAATCAAGGTAAAAAGAAAACCTCGGGTTGCCCTCTTCTCCACTGGAGATGAAATCCACGACATCGGTGAGGTGTTACCCCCCGGTGGAATATTCGATAGCAACCGCTTTACCTTGGCCAGTGCGCTTCAACGTATGGAAGTCGATTTCGTCGACCTGGGGATTATTCCCGACCAAAAAGCATCGCTCCGGAATGCGCTGAGTGAAACCGTAACCGATGTCGATATGATTATCACGTCGGGTGGGGTATCGGTTGGCGAGGCGGACTATGTCAAAGAAGTGTTGGCGAATATGGGGGACGTAGAATTCTGGAAAGTAGCCATCAAACCGGGGCGGCCCATCGCTTTTGGGAAAGTGAAGGATGCAATCTTCTTTGGGTTGCCCGGTAATCCGGTCGCCGTCATGGTCACTTTCTACCAATTCGTACTCCCCGCGCTCAGAAAATTGATGGGAATAAAAAATGCTCCCGCGGTCCCTAAATTTAAAGCACGGTCAACCGGCCGGATCAGGAAATTACCGGGCCGAACCGAATTTCAACGGGGTATTTTAGAACAGGACGAAAATGAAGAATGGTGGGTACGCACGACAGGAAAACAGGGCGCCGGAATACTCACATCCATGAGTCTGGCTAATTGCTTTATCATTCTTCCCCACGATGGTAAATCCGTGGAGTCCGGTGATTATGTAACCGTGCAGCCGTTTGCGGGGCTAATGTCGTTGTAGCGTGGAAAGTAGTACTTCTTTATACGGCGTTGAAGAATATTTCCTCACAACCACTCTACAGCGTCAACAACCTTGGTTTCTATATTTTCCAAGGGCTCATTTTCACCACCGACTATGGCGATTGACCCAACTTCGGTTGGTGTAATGAAACCGATAAATTCATAATGCTTTATTGGAGTCTTTTGATTGATTTGGACGGTAGGCAAAAAAAGCAGTGTCACCGGTCCGTTTATTCCCTGTATTACCAAATGTAATCCGTGAGTATTTCCAATGGGACAAAGCCTGATGTGGGTTATTTTCCCAATTGGGGAATTGAGCGCGATTCCAAAATTGCTCATGGTTGCGCGAACTACAGCCTGTTTAACGGTTTTGGAGGCGGTCAGCGCCTAGGGTTCGTGGATAATGTGTTCGTAAACAAATTCGGTTGGGTGTGACTCGTCTAGCGGACTAGACAGTTGTAATGAAGCTAGTCCTACAACGAGTATCACCGTAGCTGCCATAGCAAGCTTTACAAAACCGGAATAATACGTTTTTCTGTTTTGTTTTTCAGGAATCTCTAAAAGATTTCCGGCGAGATACCCAGGTACTCCGATCCTAAATGCCTGCTTCAGACGATCATCTATTTCCGACACCTCATCAACAAACCGCTGACACTCCGGGCAATTATTTTTATGTTCTATTAAACGTTGGCTCACGGAGGTGGAGTCCGCCGAGTAATTTTTTTGAAACTCAATACACTGCATTATTCAATATCCGTGGATTGAGGCGCCAAAATTGAACGCAACTTTTGCTTGGCTCGAAATAAACGGGTCATTATCGCACCCGTGCTCACCCCGCATAGGGTTCCAATTTGTTCACAGCTAAACCCTCCAAGCACTTGCAATATAAGGGGCTCACGATATTCTTCGGCGAGCTCGTCCAAGGCTCTTCTCAAAGCGAAGGCCTCGGTGCTGGTATAGTTTTGGGTATCCTTTTTTTCGAGAAAATCGAGGTCGACATTGCTGAACTCGGGGCGGTAACGCGCGAATTGCCGTGAATACTCATTTCTAAGGATAGTAAAAAGCCAGCTTTTTGCCGCTTTTTGGTCTTTAAGCTTTTGCAAAGATTTCCAAGCTCGAAGGCAAGTTTCCTGGGTCAGGTCCTGCGCCAAAGTAGGATCTTTACATAACTCGTCAGTCACGAGTTCTATCCGATTTGACGTAACTATTCAGGCCCTGAATTCATTTTTTCGATGTGTCACCTCGACCAACGGAAGAAAGTCTTATCACCCATTGATAGCTCTGCGCTTTAAGATTGCCCACTGGTGTTCATAAAAGATGAGTAGTGTAGAAAATAGAAATCGATAATTACGACTAGACATTTGCTAAAAAACACGGATCCTTCTTTTCTTTGTAGAAGTACAGATGGAAGGAGGAGACCCCGTGCAACAGTATATTTCTCAGAGTTTAGAAAGCTTTCAAAGCGTTTTTTCCAGATCGAGTACTTGGTTGTTGTTTTGCGCCATTGTGATTGGATTTATGGGGCAGGAGAAATGATCGGCGTGACGTCGTTGTGTCGTTTCTGGCTATTAGATGAACTTGGTTATTACCGCTTGCTCCGTTTTTTTAGATCCAAAGCGTATGTCTATGGGGCGTTGCTCGATGCTTGGCAAGATTTTGTGAATCGCCAAGGAAAATCCGTTGAAGTAGCTGGACGAGCGATACTTCTGGGTGACCATACCGCGGTGATCAAAGATGGACGCAAGATGCCCGGCGTGGTATCGATGCACGAGTCATCGGAGACGCAAACGAAACCCGGCTATTTTCGGGCCCAATGTTGGGGCAGCATTGGCATCTTGATCGGGTCGTTATCCGCTTGTTTTTGTTGTCCTTTGCAGCTTCAAATTCATCATGGATGGGCTCATTTAGGGTTGAACGACGAGCGCGATAATCCATGTCGGATCAAGCTCACCGACCGCTTGGTGGCCATGGCGATTCATTTTGCGGTGACGAATCACTGTCTGTGTTATTTGGTGTTGGATGCCTTTTTTTCAACCGGGGGCGTATTTCGAGCTTGCCACTATTATTCAATCCAGCATCAGGCGCGGTGGGTTGAGGTGCTGGTCAAAGCCAAGAATAGCTATGTGGGTTATTTCCCCGCGCCACCGAAACCCGCCTCTCGACCCGGACCTCAGCCGCTCTATGGCGAGAAAGTGTGTTTAAGAGAATGCTTCGACCACCTTCATTTGTTTGAGACGGTGACCTGTCAAGTCTACGGTAAAACCGAATCCATCCGGGTTATGACGCTTACACTGTTATGGCGGCCCATCGCTGATCAGGTGTTATTTATTCTCGCCGTCACCTCAAAAGGCCCAATGGTTCTAATGAGTTCCGATTTAACGCTGTCAGCCATTGATGCCGTTGAACTGTATTGTGCTAGAACCCGCATTGAAATCATGTTCGCGATGTTAAAGCATGTGATCGGCGCCTTTAAATTTCGTTTTTGGACTAAAAAATTGCCAAAACATTCTAGACGCCCCTTTTCCAATCGTCATCTCAAAGCCCCACAGCCCAGGATATTCATACCGTTCAAGCGTGCTGGCGAGCCTATGAAATCTTCGTGCTCTGTGCCTCCATTGCCTTGGGGTTAATGCAATTGATTGCGCTCCAGTATCAAGATACGATTTGGTCTGAGCACTCGCTTTATCTTCGCACTCAATCGCGTGATTTGCCATCGGAGAAAACCGTCAAGCAAATTTTAGCGCCATTGTTCCTCAAACAATTCTTTCGACTTGAGGAAAATGGCATGATTCAACAGATCCGTGCCCGCTTGATGGCTGTTTCCGATGAAATAGATGACGATTAAACTGAATGAGGCGTTCTATGCTCTAATTCTCTGCGATCTTCAAAATTTTTCATCAAACATACTACGATGGAGAGGGTAGTTTTGCCCCGCTTTTCTCGCTGTTAACTCACGACTGCCGAGTTACATAACCATATCGCATAACGGTAAAGATCTTCGGAATAGGCCGTGACTAAACGGGCGTATTCAGCTTTCTTGGCACTCACTATAGACCTGATTTTGACTTGAATTCTTTCAGTTGAGCCGCTGCCGCAGAGGACTTTTGCGAGGAAAATGGGCGCGGAGGAACTCGATTTGATCGGCTAACACTTTTCGACCCTGCAAATAGACGTATTCGGCGTGAGTTGGCGTGAAGGGGATGGCGATCAGTTGCATATCCGATTGTTCCGGCAAATGGCCAGCTTTATGATTGTTGCAACGTTTACAAGCGGTTACAACGTTATTCCAGATATCCTTCCCGCCCATACTCAAAGGGGTGACATGATCACGGGAAAGATCGCTATGTCTGAACCGCTTACCACAATAAAGACACAGGTGATTGTCCCGCTTAAATAAAGTTTTGTTGTTTAACGGGGGTATGTAAGTATGGGCTTTCTTTTGAAGCGCATAATTTTTGCTATAGGTGGCTACGATCGAATTAACCTCAATGATACTACGCAACCCCGTGTGTGCATTGGCGCCACCATGGATTGTATACAGATGGATACCGCAAGCATAAACGACTTGCTCAAGGTGATAAAGTTTCGCGGCTTCCTGGTAATTGATCCATTCCAACGGCATGCCGGAGGTATCCGTACGTAAGACCTGATGACTGAATAAATCCATGTTTTTCTTTACATTGACTTATAATGGCGACGCTTCGGCGCGGTTAGCACTTCGAGAACACCCCCGCGGTTCGTATAAGTAGGAGGCTGTCTGAGAATAGAAAGCCTACTGCGGAAAAGCTGGATTTGGCCTGATTTTCTCATTATTTTGATGAAATACATCCCTATATTTCACACCTGTGGGCCGCTTTCAGCGGTCCAAACCCGCTCCAGGCGGATTTGTCGTTAAATATGTCCAATATTCGCCTCAAATAATGAAAAAATCAGACTCAAACCAGCTGTGTCCCTCGCTACGACTTCTATTCTCAGACAGTCGCCTCGGAGGCTACCCGAGAATAGGTTTTCTATTCTCGGACAGGCTCCTAATACATTTTCTTCAAGAATTCTATTGTACAGGGGAGTTATGCACAGTCTAAAAAAAAGTTAACAATAAAAAAAAATTTGTGTTGCAAAAAATACTTGAAATTAATTAAAAACTATATGTAATTGATTATATAGAGGTTTAAAAATTGCGTACATTTTTTACAATTTGTCGATACGGACCGGAATTTGGTGGTTTGTCGGTGTTTCTTCCGGTTTTTCCCACAGAGTTATCCACAGATTTTGTGGATACTTTGAAATTGTTCGTTGACATAAGTAGTTAGGTCTACTTTCTAGAATCTGAATAATAAGGTGAATTTGAAGAATGTCTAAAATCCTCCGGATTGCGGTTCCAATTCCGCTCAGACGCATCTTCGACTATCTGCCGCCCGAAAATTGTAATGGTAACGAATTACGCCCCGGGATTCGTATAACCGTCCCCTTTCGCGGTCAAAAAAAAATTGGCTATCTTATTGAAGTGGCTGATCATTCGGAAATGCCTTTGTCGCGGCTTAAACCCATCGGTGAAATTATCGATGAAGAACCTTTGATTTCCACCAAAGATCTAAAGTTTTTACTGTGGACGAGCCGTTATTACCATCATCCCTTGGGAGAGGTTATTAGCAGCGCCTTTCCAATCCCTTTGCGAAAAGGTAAACCCGCGGTGTTAAGCAGTCACCAATATTTGTTCACAACGGAAAAAGGAAGAACCTCGCAAATAAGCGATTTGAGTCGAGCACGTCGCCAAACCGAATTGATGCGCATGCTTTTAGCGTCTCCTCAAGGATTGGGCGCTCGGGACCTCGCCGGACTTGGTTGTAACTGGCGAAATAGTGCAAAACAATTGGTTGAAAAAGGATTGATTGAAATCAAACGGATTCCAACTCTCTTAAGTTGTGCTCAAAGCGCCACGCCGGCGTCATATTCGCTCAACCCAGCTCAAAAAATGGCTATCGAGCAAGTGAGCCGCGCCATGGGGCGGTTTAAGACCTTTCTTTTGGAGGGTGTCACCGGCAGTGGAAAGACCGAAGTCTATCTTGGTTTGATTGAATTTGCCTTACGGCAAGGCAAACAAGTCATGGTATTGATTCCGGAGATCAGTTTAACGCCTCAACTGGAAGCGCGATTTCGTGAACGCCTTGCCGAACCCATCGCTGTTTTCCATTCGGGGTTGAGCGAATCCGAACGGCAGCAGGCATGGCTTTGTTTCCGGCAAGGCTTGGCGCCTGTTTTGTTAGGTACCCGGTCGGCTGTATTCACGCCGATGCGCAATCCGGGGCTGATCATTCTTGACGAAGAGCATGATGCTTCTTTTAAGCAACAGGAGAGATTTCGATTCTCCGCTCGCGATATTTCAATAGTCCGCGCCAAGCAATTGGGCATACCCGTGTTGTTAGGTTCGGCCACCCCTTCGTTCGAAAGTATTTTTAACGCTAAAAGGGGACGCTTTGAACAACTTTTCTTGCCTGAAAGGGCCGGGATAGCCCTCCCACCGGTAATTAAATTGCTTGATATTCGAAATCAACCCTTGGAAGAAGGTCTGTCGCCTCCGTTGGTGGCTGAAATAAAGCGGACTTTGGCTGTAGGAGAACAGGTATTATTATTTCTAAACCGCAGGGGTTTTGCACCCATACTGATATGTCATGGGTGCGGGTGGATCGCGTCCTGTACTCGTTGCGACAGTCGTTTGGTGATTCATGTCAGCCATGGAAAACTACGTTGCCACCATTGCGGATACGAACAAATCATTTTGAAACTGTGTCAAAGTTGCGGAGCACAAGACCTTCACCCCCTGGGACTTGGGACCGAGCGGGTTGAAGGGGGTTTGGGGGGGTTATTCCCAAACGCAAAAATTGTCCGAATTGACCGAGACAGTACTCAGCGGAAGGGCCATTTGGAATCGGTTCTGCGAACGGTAACCAGTGGGTGCGTCGATATCCTTCTGGGCACTCAAATGTTGGCCAAGGGGCACCATTTTCCTACGGTGACATTGGTGGGAATTTTGGATGTCGATGCGGGCTTGTACAGCACCGATTTTCGTGCTCCGGAACGCTTGGCTCAACTTATCGTTCAGGTGGCGGGCAGGGCGGGGCGTGAACAAAAACCCGGAAAAGTCATCCTTCAGACCCATAATCCGGATCATCCTTTATTGAATGCCCTAATTCAAAAAGGTTACCGTGGATTTGTCGACAACGCCCTGGCCGAACGAAAAGCCGCGTTGCTTCCACCTTTTAGTTTCCAGGCTCTTATGCGGGCTGAAGCCACCAACACGGAGTCTCCTATGCGGTTATTAAAAGAGGTGCGAAATCTGGCGGTGGAATTGAGGATTATAGATACTAGCGTGTTTGGCCCCGTTAGCGCGCCTTTAACGAAAAAAGCGGGTTTATTCCGTTTTCAATTGTTATTTCAAAGCCCGGAGAGGAAAAACCTTCATCGCTTGCTTGAGCTGATTTTAGCAAAAGTTTCGGCGCTTCCCTCCGGCAAGCGGGTCCGTTGGTCCCTTGATGTCGATCCGTTGGATTTTTATTAGCCCATCTTCGTGACTTATATTAAAAATCACCCAATATTTCAGTAAGTTATAATTTTTAACCTGTCTCGGTTGGCACTACAGATTTTTTCTTGCCAATAACCGTTTTACGTGGCCCGATGAGGTCATGTTTAATATTCAAGGCATCATAAATTTGTTTCCGTCGTGCTTCGACATGATTGATATCGACGGTATGATAATCGTGCTCTTGATTTGCGGTATCCATCGGTTGCGCCAGTTTAGCGACGATCAGGGCGCTATAACGTTGGGTGGATGCTTCCAGAAGTTGACTTAAATCGTCCGCCAGTACAAACAACTCTTGTTGATGATCTGAGCCTTGTAGCGATTGTTCAATGGAGCATCATCGATCTACAGCGCTGAAGGCACAATGATTTTGTTAAAGGAAAGCCGGTGGAACGAATCAATGGACATGCATGAAGAGATGCCAGGACACGGGCGGAGATTCCTCAATGCGGGGAGCATGGCCTACGCCATGCGTTCGGGCGGCGGTGACGTGCTGCCGGTGTTGGCTTGGAGGACAGGGAAGACCTGCTCGGCCATAGTCCTAAGCACATGACAACGCACTATAGCGCAAGCAGAAATGGAAAACTTACGTCATTCCGTTGAGCAGTTATGCAGTCCAAAAAGGGGTAATTTTGGAGCAGTATATTTTAGAGACCATGCGAAAGTTTCATAAAGCATTGTTTTTATTGTGGGCCGTGCGCGATTCGAACGCGCGACCATCGCATTAAAAGAGCCTGGCGGAATCAGTAACAATTTTTTTATAAACTAATATTAGAGCCGCCCATTGCACAAAGCTAGACTGATCAGGACCTTGCACAACTAATCCCAGCAAAAATCCGGCAGTGGAATAAAAAGGTTATTCAAGAAGGTTAATCCCTAAATACATCTATTCAAATCAATCTAACCCGATTCACGATTAGCGTAAGACCTATTCATAACTGATATCGTTGGAAGATACGTGAGGGAATATTCCGGCATGGATTTACTGACGTTAGTGACCGCTTTCGGGTTGTTACCCGCCATTCGAGGAATTCAGGTGAATGTCCGCTCCATACTCAAAGGCGACATTCAGATCTTCAAAACGATGGACGCAACTATCTCTTAAAATGTCTGAATTCTGGATAAATAAATCTGTCCCCTTTTTTTCAGGCTGAATTCACCAGTCGCTGCCACATGGCTATTACAGTTCGCTCGGGTAACGCAGATACCAAGGCAGTCAGCATAGCTACCCCGGCGCTTGGCCCATCATTTGGAATTGCACCCGCCGGAACATTTACTCCTAAAAATCATTGTCAACAATATTGTTACACAAATCGATTCAATTTCACTTTTCGCCATTCCTTCACAATTTCATCAAACTTTCCGTCAAAACAATCAAAAATATATATAGGGTCTATAAGGGTCTGACCCCTTTTTTTTCTTTTTGTTTGAACTGACGAATTTCAGGGGCAATCTGAATAGTTGCCGGAAATTTGCCTGGGGGGTCTGAATAATTATATTGATTGGTGATTGAGACTAATTGGTAGATACGCTATGCTAGCGAAATTATTCGAGACCTGACCCTTTCAAGGTCGTCTCGAAAATATCGTGGATGAACCACGATTCATAGAATATCCGTGTTATGGGTCTACAAAAAATCAATTCATATTTGCAAGACCCCCTCTTAGGAAGATAGGAGGCTACTATGGCCAGAAAAATAGTTCAAACAAGTTCAATTTTGGTGATTTTCGCTGTTGGCGGATGCGGCAGCGACACCGAACAACAAGCAGAAAATAGGGTGCCCGGAGACACCGTTAAAGAACAAATAAGTGAAGTCGGATCTTCTCTTGGAGAAAAAACCGATTCGATTAAAGGTTCTCTCTCAGATGGGCTCACTAAGTCGAAAAATGCAGTGGGAAACTTGGTTGATGCGACAAGCGAGCATGTCGATACTGCCAAGGATTCACTGACCGATGGCTTAGCGAAATCAAAGAACGCAATGTTGAATCTAGGTGATTCAGCAAGCGAAACCATGGGTTCAGCAAAAGACTCCATCGCGGATGGCGTCAATACGACGAAGGATACATTTAGTAAAATCGGTACCGGTGTGGAGAACGGTATGGAAAGAATGGGGTCTGCAACATCAAATGTCGCGGGTGGCATAAAAGATTCTTTCGCGAGTGGTGTCGATAAAACCGAGCAAACCACAAGTAATCTAGCGCAATCTGCACGTAGCAAGCTAGACGATTTTGGTAATGCAACAGCCGATAAAGCGAGGAACGCGGGTAATTCAATATCAGATTCGACCCATGCCATGACAGAGCAAGCCAAAGCAGGCGTAGGCTCCATCGCTGGATCAACCAAAGGACTTGCCGCAAAAGCAATGGATTCAACGGAAAGCGCTGCATTTACGCCAAACGACCAGCAACTGGAAAAAATCACTTTCGATCATGATTCCTCGGAATTAGACCAGCGTTCGGAATCGATCCTCGATGGCTTTGCTGAACGGCTAAAAAGGCAATCATCGCTGAAACTAGAAATTATTGGATACACCGATAGCTTGGGTTCCGAAGACTACAATATCTGGTTATCAGAACAGAGAGCTTTATTGGTACAGGGTCATTTAGTTGCCAGGGGCGTAAATCCTAATAATTTAATAATAAAAGGATTAGGAGAGCAAAACCCGATTAGCCAAAATCGTACTGAAGCCGGTCGTCGCACGAATAGGCGGGTTGAATTAATAATTATCGAATAAATTTCGGATGTTGATATACTCGTCGCAGATCAAAACCTTGCGTTCAGGGTGCGTGATGTTTTATGGAAGGCAAGACGGAAAACTGCCGCTATAGCCTTTTACAGCAAGGTTTTTCAACGTAGCTATCCGCAAAAAAGCGCGCACCAGAGAATAGGAAAAATAAACCACCTTTTTATTCAAATGAGAAAGTACCAATGGCGCAATGAGTTGTCAATCACGATCTAAAACTGGAAATTTTGGCTCTTTGTGTGGTCTTTTTCCCTGATCAATGCCAAGATTTTGGCAAATTGTTTCGTTTTGGAAGGCGAAGACCATAGGGGATCATCGGATCAAGACTGAACCTGTCTGCGTGCACCGCACAGGCAGGCCGGATTGAAGTGGCTATTGGTTTGGATTTAGGTGGTTACGGATAGACAGAATGCCTGGGGCGGTGCGCGAGGCGGTGCCCTGGTGGGCAAGGATCTTAGCGATCACCGTGGGTTCCTCGATGGCGGCGATGATTTTCAGTTCACCCCCACAATGAGGACAGCGTTCGATGTCGATATCGAACACCCGTTTACGAAAGCCCTCCCTGGCTTTCGCCCTTCGCGCCGACGTTCGCCGTTCAAAATCACTCCCGGCGATTTTGTCAGCAAGCGAGCCCAGCTGATGCGGATAGCCGACGGTTGGTGAGGCGCCTGACCCCTGTTTATCTATCGTGTTATTGGCGTTGACTGCTTCGTCTGGGATGATTTCGGAACGGTGTTTGGCGTTGGGCGCGAGTATGCCATGACAAATCCGTCTGGAACGGATTTGGACCGCGTTAGCGACCCGAAGGGTGAAATTTTCATCATAAAGCTACGAGCTTTTCATGGACACAGTCGTCACAACGGAAAAAATAAATCTGTCCCCTTTTTTGGCATGCCAGCGCATGTCATGCAACGGGGACATAATCGAGATCCCGTCTTTTTTTCTGACCAAGACTATTTAGAGTATTTACGTTGTTTAAAACACGCGGCGGATGCCTCTGGCTGTCAAGTCCACGCCTATGTTTTGATGACGAACCATGTCCATTTGTTGGTGACACCAGAAACCAAAGCATCGATAAGTCAGTTGTTTCAAGGATTGGGACGGCATAAGGGTCATATTATTCAATCCCAAGCGTATCTATTATCCTGTATGCGTTATATCGAAATGAATCCCGTGAGAACGGGCATGGTGGATCACCCGGCACAATATCGTTGGTCGAGCTACCCAGCCAATGCCTTAGGTGTGAGTCATGCGATTGTGCAACACCATGCTGAATACATTGCCTTAAGCGCGTCAGCGAAACACCGGCAAAAAGCCTATCAAGCTTTGTTTGATGAGAACTTAGAGGGTGCCGTTCATGGGTTGTTTCGACAAAGTTTGCAATCCGGGACCCCCTTGGGTAATGACCGATTTAAAGCACAAGTGGAGGCGGCTATCGGGAAGAAGATCGGTTGGGTTGCGCCAGGTCGGCCTAAAAAGAAACCGGATATGAAGAAATAGGGGACATTACGGTGACAGCACCGACGGGCGTGATGTCTTTATCAGCAAGTGGGTTCCGGCAAGCGACAGCGAACGGAGCCTCACCTACAGCACCTATCACGGGGGCAGTTGCGTCATCAGATCTCAGTGACCGTCGGTCATGATCTCCAAAAACTGGCGGAACACTCCGGCAGCATTGCTTGTATGACTCAAGATGAAACGCTCGATCTTCTCAAAATGGGTAACAACGTTTTCGTTACCGGCGCTGCCGGCTCCGGCAAGACGTATCTTTTGAATAATTACATCAAATACCTGCGGGATCAGGGTGTGGGCGTTGCGGTCACCGCTTCGACGGGCATAGCCGCCACCCATCTAAACGGTAAAACAATTCATTCATGGAGCGGGATGGGTGTGCGTGATGCACTTGCCGATAATGAGTTGGAAGCACTGCTGCGTAATGGCCGCGTAAAGCGCAACTACAAAAAGACCAAAGTGCTGATCATCGATGAGATTTCCATGCTGCATCCGTATCAGCTCGATATGGTCGAGCGCATCGCCCGGCATATGCTCAATTTGACCCAACCCTTCGGTGGCTTACAGGTCGTTCTGTGCGGCGACTTCTTCCAATTGCCACCGGTGTCGCGTGAGAGCCTACCAAAAGCCTTTGCGTATGAATCGAGCGCGTGGGACACGGGCGGATTTCAAATCTGCTATCTGCACGAGCAGTATCGCCAAGGCGACGACCCACTGCTGACGGTACTCAATGACATCAGAAGCGGTCATGCAGGCGAGCAAACTAAAGTGCCACTGCGTACACGGTACAAGAAAGATCCTGAGGGAAGTGTGCGCCCAACCCAACTTTTTGCACGCAACGTCAATGTCGACAGCATCAACTTTCGAGAGCTGCGGACGCTGGAAGGTGAGGAAAAAGTATTTCACATGAACACCAAAGGCTTCAGTGCCTTGGTTGAAGGCTTGAAGCGCGGTTGTTTGGCGCCTGTGGATCTGCGGCTAAAAGTGGGTGCGAAAGTGATGTTTGTCAAAAACGCGATGGATGGATCCTTTGTAAACGGTACCTTGGGAAGGGTAGAAGATTTTGATGACGACGCAGGATGGCCGCTCGTGCACACCTTCGACAATGCGCTGATCGTTGCCGAACCGGAAGAGTGGAAGTATGAAGAGAAAGGCATCGTGCGTGCGAGACTCACCCAGGTGCCGCTGAAACTGGCGTGGGCGATTACGGTACATAAAAGCCAAGGCATGACCTTGGATGCTGCGGAGATGGATCTTTCAGATGCGTTTGAACCGGGTATGGGTTATGTGGCGCTGTCGCGGGTGCGTTCCTTGTCCGGGCTTAAGCTCTTGGGACTCAACGAGACGGCCCTCACGGTGCACCCAAAAATTCTGGAGCAAGACAAAATATTCAAGCAGTGGTCAGAATCGGCCAGTGAGATCCTGCGGCAGATTTCTGATCGAGATAAAGAGAAACGACAAGCGGATGTATTGACGCATCGTTTCGGGGCAAAGAAAAAGCGTGCCGCCCAAAAGACACAATCAACAGCTGAATATCCGGAAGACTATTCGAATGCATACGCGCCTTGGGCAGAGGAGGACGATGAAAAATTGACTCGGTTATTTCTCGAAAAAGTGCCTGTCAAAGCGCTCAGTTCCATTTTTGGACGCAAGCCGGGTGGGATCCGCAGCAGACTCAAGAAATTGAACCAGATTGAAGTCATCTCTTCTGACGAAAAGTCACACAGTCAAAATGAAAAGGACAACAAGACTGCAACCCACCATATCACCCGTGAACTTGTCGAACGAAAAATACCGCTTACGGAAATAGCAAGTGAACGTGGTCTGACCATCGGCACCATTGTGAGCCATCTCGAAAAATTAAAGGGTCTCGACCATCTCCCCGATATCGATTACATAAAAAAATCTATCAAAGACTTCGATAAAATCCTGGCGGCCTTCAAAGATTCTCCCGATGGCAATCTCGCCCCTGTCCACCAAAAACTCAAAGGCCAAGTTTCCTTCGACGACCTCAAAGTGGTTCGGCTATTTGTAGACTAGTCGGCCGATCCCAACACCGAGGCGGCCTGCGAAAACAGGGCGTCGCCTTGCGTCAGTAGTGTGCTCGCCTGAGCCAAATCCGAGACCGGCGGATCCTCCCGCAGATGGGCGACCAGGGACAGGGTGGTGGCGGGCAATAGCTCTGTTTGTACCAGCGTCGAGTCGATCTGTCCCAGATCCAGTGGCGCTAGTGGTGCTGCGGCGTTGTCACCCCGCCAGTAAAAAAGGGGGACAGATTTATTTTTAAGCTACAATCCCAGTATCTTTAGTATTCGAGACGGGATAGAAAACAAATGCTGAGAGTCGGCCAGGTGGTATTGCCAAATTATCCTCATCATATTGTGCAAAGGGGTCATAACCGACAAGTGGTTTTTGCCGCAAATCGCGACTATGAGTATTAGCTGGAGACGTTGTCGGAATATCGGGATGTTTATGGGGTGCGCGTATATGCTTGGTGCCTAATGACCAATCATATACACTTGATTGTTGAACCGCCTGATGAAGTTGCGCGGCTGGGACAATTAATGAAGCGACTTTCCGGGCGGCAGACGCGGTATGTGAATCGGTTAGAAGGACGAAGTGGAACCTTATGGGAGAGCCGATACAAATCAAGCCCGATACAAACCGATGAATATCTTCTTGCTTGTTGTCGGTATATTGAATTAAATCCAGTGCGAGCGCGCATAGTAGCGGATGTGGGAGATTATCCATGGTCAAGTTACAGTCCGCGGATAAGTGACATCGGGCCGTTGATACCTAATTATGATCCCTGTTATTTATCTTTAGTAAAAAAATGAAATAAAAAAATAGGGACAGATTTATTTACCCTAAATTAAGATATTTTAAGACATAGTTGCGTCCATCGCTTAGAAGATCCGAATATCGCCTTTGAGTAATATCCGGACATTCGCCTGAATTTTTTGACTGGCAGGAAATGACCCGAAAGCGGTCAAATGATCGTGATAACGCCAAACCCTAAAAGAAGCCCGTATCGAAAATCTTATTGTTAAAAAACAATAAACTCAGATTTAATGCTGGTAGGTAGTGGGTATTTTCCTTCTCGGGGGCTTCATTTGAGGATAGGCAAGATTTGCTTGGGCACAAATCAGGAAGAATGACGACCCATTACAGCAATCCAGAAATTGAAAACCTAATAACGTGTGTTGAGCTGCTTTGTGACACAAAAAAGACACAAATAAGTGAATTGGTGCCGGTTAGGTTTGAGAGTGTGAGGTGAGTATGACTCTATTCGATAAACATATTTTAAGCTTTAATAACTCGGCAGTCGTGAGTTAACAGCGAGAAAAGCGGGGCAAAACTACCCTCTCCATCGTAGTATGTTTGATGAAAAATTTTGAAGATCGCAGAGAATTAGAGCATAGAACGCCTCATTCAGTTTAATCGTCATCTATTTCATCGGAAACAGCCATCAAGCGGGCACGGATCTGTTGAATCATGCCATTTTCCTCAAGTCGAAAGAATTGTTTGAGGAACAATGGCGCTAAAATTTGCTTGACGGTTTTCTCCGATGGCAAATCACGCGATTGAGTGCGAAGATAAAGCGAGTGCTCAGACCAAATCGTATCTTGATACTGGAGCGCAATCAATTGCATTAACCCCAAGGCAATGGAGGCACAGAGCACGAAGATTTCATAGGCTCGCCAGCACGCTTGAACGGTATGAATATCCTGGGGCTGTGGGGCTTTGAGAAGACGATTGGAAAAGGGGCGTCTAGAATGTTTTGGCAATTTTTTAGTCCAAAAACGAAATTTAAAGGCGCCGATCACATGCTTTAACATCGCGAACATGATTTCAATGCGGGTTCTAGCACAATACAGTTCAACGGCATCAATGGCTGACAGCGTTAAATCGGAACTCATTAGAACCATTGGGCCTTTTGAGGTGACGGCGAGAATAAATAACACCTGATCAGCGATGGGCCGCCATAACAGTGTAAGCGTCATAACCCGGATGGATTCGGTTTTACCGTAGACTTGACAGGTCACCGTCTCAAACAAATGAAGGTGGTCGAAGCATTCTCTTAAACACACTTTCTCGCCATAGAGCGGCTGAGGTCCGGGGCGAGAGGCGGGTTTCGGTGGCGCGGGGAAATAACCCACATAGCTATTCTTGGCTTTGACCAGCACCTCAACCCACCGCGCCTGATGCTGGATTGAATAATAGTGGCAAGCTCGAAATACGCCCCCGGTTGAAAAAAAGGCATCCAACACCAAATAACACAGACAGTGATTCGTCACCGCAAAATGAATCGCCATGGCCACCAAGCGGTCGGTGAGCTTGATCCGACATGGATTATCGCGCTCGTCGTTCAACCCTAAATGAGCCCATCCCTGATGAATTTGAAGCTGCAAAGGACAACAAAAACAAGCGGATAACGACCCGATCAAGATGCCAATGCTGCCCCAACATTGGGCCCGAAAATAGCCGGGTTTCGTTTGCGTCTCCGATGACTCGTGCATCGATACCACGCCGGGCATCTTGCGTCCATCTTTGATCACCGCGGTATGGTCACCCAGAAGTATCGCTCGTCCAGCTACTTCAACGGATTTTCCTTGGCGATTCACAAAATCTTGCCAAGCATCGAGCAACGCCCCATAGACATACGCTTTGGATCTAAAAAAACGGAGCAAGCGGTAATAACCAAGTTCATCTAATAGCCAGAAACGACACAACGACGTCACGCCGATCATTTCTCCTGCCCCATAAATCCAATCACAATGGCGCAGAACAACAACCAAGTACTCGATCTGGAAAAAACGCTTTGAAAGCTTTCTAAACTCTGAGAAATATACTGTTGCACGGGGTCTCCTCCTTCCATCTGTACTTCTACAAAGAAAAGAAGGATCCGTGTTTTTTTAGCAAATGTCTAGTCGTAATTATCGATTTCTATTTTCTACACTACTCATCTTTTATGAACACCAGTGGGCAATCTTAAAGCGCAGAGCTATCAATGGGTGATAAGACTTTCTTCCGTTGGTCGAGGTGACACATCGAAAAAATGAATTCAGGGCCTGAATAGTTACGTCAAATCGGATAGAACTCGTGACTGACGAGTTACATAGGCAGCGGCATCAATGAAATCGAGCGCATCGTTTTCACTTTCAGATTGGCTGACAAGCAAAGACTGACGCCGTGCTTCTTTAGCGAAGTTCTTGGCGCGGGTGTCCGGTACCCATATCTGGACTGGACGCAATCCGGATGCTCTTAAACGTGTGCGATAGTCATGCATTTTTTCACTCGGGGTTTTGGGTGTCCGCGCTGTCATATTAAAACCTGCCAATAATAACATGTTACCATTTGATGATAGAATGTTTGGGAAGCTGTTGTCAAGAATAGGCGCTTATTTTTTTAATTAATGAACATCTTAAACAATGATTTATTGGTCCAGGTATCCCATGCGCGCTCGCACAGGATTTAATTCAACATACCGACAACACGCAAGAAGGCATTCGTCGTTTTGAATCGGACTTGATTTGTATCGGCTCTCCCATAGGGTTCCGCTTCGCCCTTCTAACCGATTCACATATCGCGTCTGCCGTCCCGAAAGTCGCTTCATCCGTTGTCCCAGCTGCGTAACTTCACCCGGTGGTTCAACAATCAAGTGGAAATGATTGGTCATTAGACACCAAGCATAAACGCGTACTCCGAAGCTCCCTTTCTTTTTTTGAACGACAATCAAATGTGCAATATTAGACCTGGTTGCTACCAACGAGGTGAACTTACCTTATGAAAAAAGGGACAGATTTATTTTTTCAACACGTTTCCGTTTCTTTGGCCTTCCAGGGCGACGATGCTCAATTCGACGATCAGTGATTTTTCCAACTTCTCTAAAATATAGGCCGTTGCCCGTCAGTTGGCCTCTTGCAACCGATTTCTGGTAAATTCCCATTCTCCAGCAGGAATCACACTTCGTACATATTCTCAATACCTCAATCGCCGTTCTTCAACACTATTTCCTAACGCTAAATAACAGTGAAAAAGTGCACGGAAAAAGGTAGCGTTCCGTTTAATCTTCTACTCGAGCAAGTCTAGGCATAAAATAAATCCTTCCCTTTTTTCCATTTTTATTTATTCGTTGCTCCGAGCTATCGCAACTCGGACAACGTAAATATGGGTTGCCCATATTAAATAATATTGGTAATATGGCGCATGAAGACCACCGTCGAAATTCAAGACGAACTCATGGTGCGCGCGAAAAGGTACGCCAAACGCGCGGGCCGTCCATTGCGTGCAGTGATCGAAGATGGGTTGCGCCGCATCCTCGCGGAAACCTCGCCAGAAGTGCACTACCAGCTGCCTGATCGAAGTGTCGGCGATCCCGATGCAACCGACCCACTGGATGCATGGTCATGGCAGGATCTTCGTGAAGAAATTTATGGCGAGCCGCGACCACGATGATTGCCGTGGATACGAATATCCTAGTTTATGCGCACCGGAGAGACTCGCGACACCATACGGTGGCCCGTGATCTTGTGCGGACTCTTGCCGAAGACACGAGGACTTGGGTGATCCCGTGGCCGTGTTTGTACGAGTTTTTCAGCGTAACCACCAACTCACGCATCTGGAAGGATTCCGCCACCAGTCCGGATCGAGCGTGGGATCAGCTCGACGCCTGGACTGCTTCACCCAGCAATGCTCTAATTGGCGAGACCGACGACTTCCTATTAGTGCTGCAAGGTTTTGTGAGACGACCGCGTGTACGTGGCCCCATTGTTCACGACGCGCGCGTTGCCGCGATCTGCGTAGCCCATGGTGTAGAAGAGTTTCTGACGGCGGATCGCGACTTCGCCCTTTTTCCCGAACTTCCCACGCGAAATCCATTCGCCCAGTGAATACTTACTACATGTTTTCAAAGGATTGGAATTTCCCCATGTATTTTTTTAATTGCTATCCCAAGAAAGGACCAAAAAAACGGACAGATTTTAGTGCGTTAACCAGCGCGCGAATACGAGGATATATAAATGACATCTAGAGATTTTAGAACCACTGAATCAGTGGTGCCACTACGCCTTTATTAATTTTTCGGTTTTTACCTTAGCCCGTGAGGTGTAATCCATCCAAAAGCAAAAGCAATCATTAGAAAAATAAACAGCCCAATGGAAAGAGCCATGCGCACGGTCAATGCCTTCGCGGTATGAGTAGGATGCTCAGCCCCCCTGACCATGGTGTACAATGCGGACCCCAAAGATCCCAAAATTACGACTAATATAAAAATTACAAAGATTTTTACCGCCATAATGGTTTCCGAAAAGAGATCAATAGCCTATTCTCGGTGAATCGAGATGAATTTGCTATCCAGATGCCTTATTTCAAACCGAGTTTGGTTCCGACGCTTGTATTCGCTCCGATTTTTTCATGCCTTTTGTGTTTAGGGTATTGGCAGCTCGATCGTGCCGAGGGGAAGCAGGTTCTGTTAGAGCAGCAGAACTTTAGAAGAAACCAGCAGCCGATTCAATTGGATGAAAACTATGATACGGTAGGGGATTTAAGGTATCGGCCGGTTGTATTAAAGGGAATTTACGATGTGGAACACCAGTTTTTGATAGATAATCAGATCGTCAATGGAAAGGTTGGATTTTTTGTTTTTACGCCATTGCACATTCAATTCAGTAAGCATTCCGTTTTGGTGAATAGGGGTTGGTTGCCGTTAGGCATAGACCGCAATAATTTACCCCAGGTATATATGGATGTTAAAGAGGTGACGGTGACGGGGATTATCGATCGCTTTCCAAGCGTAGGATTCAAGCTGGACGGCGCTGGTACGCCGTCCCAAGGTTGGCCCGCAATTGTTCAGGTTGTCGATGAATCGATATTGTCCGAAGTATTGGGATATTCGTTATTGCCGTTTCAAATTTTGCTGGATCGGGATGCCAGCCAAGGCTATTATCGTCACTGGGTTTTCAAATCGTCGATGCCACCCTCGAAACATCGCGCTTATGCCTTTCAATGGTTTGCACTGGCAACAACGTTGACCATTCTATTTTTCTGGTACTCAAGTAGGAGTTGATAGTCAAAAACTATGAGTCCACGTGTTTTGATCTCTGGCATTATTTTGATTTGCGTGCTGCCATTTTTCGCTGCCTGGCAAGTATATAAAAACCCTCAATGGATTGACGGGACAACCAATTACGGTCGTTTGATCGTTCCAGTTATTAAAATTGATCGCACGCAATTCATCGGTTTGGACCGGTTGAGCCAGTATCCTATTAATCAATTGAAAGGACGTTGGGTCATGATTCATTTGATCACTAAGAACGATTGCGAATTGCCTTGCCGTGAATCCTTGCATAAGACTAAGCAGATTCGATTAATGCTTCATCAAGATTTGATGCGTGTACGCCGGCTGCTAGTGGTTGGCGATAATGTTGCCAGTAGTCGGTTGGATAACGATGGCGCCTTACTACGGGTTCGGCCCGGAAAATCGTTTATCGCTCGGGTTTCGTCGGTTTTGGGCGGACCATTAGACCAAGGAATGCTATTGCTAATGGATCCTTTAGGCAATTTGATGATGTGGTATCCGTCGGGATTCGATCCGTACCGTGTTAAAAAAGATATGAAAAAACTACTCAATGTTTCTCAAATTGGGTAACTAAGACCTAAATCAGTGAATTCACTACGGCACAGTGCGCAAGCTTTTGATGCCACAGCGGTTAAAAAAATACCACTTAACCTACCTGTCTGCCACAGGCAGGTGGGTGAAGCTAAGATTTTTTTAATCTCCTGTGAAACCAATATCTTGCGCCCTGTTATCCGCATTGAAGTCACGGATTCAGGTAAGATAGCTAAACGGATACGTTTTAATGTATAGAAAATTTATTTTATTCAACTTGGTTCTGACCTTTTGCGTTATTATTTTAGGCGCCTACGTCCGTTTATCCGATGCTGGGTTGGGGTGCCCCGACTGGCCCGGATGCTACGGAAAATTAATCGTTCCCGAGACTCCGGAAGATATTGCTCAAGCCAATCAGGCCTTTCCGGATCGGCCGTTGGAAACCGAAAAGGCCTGGAAAGAAATGGCTCACCGTTATTTGGCCGGTGCTCTGGGTTTAATGATATTGATCTTGGCGATATCGTCCTGTTTTCGAAAGCACAATAAATCGGTTGCGGTCAAATTATCGTTCCTGTTGCTCTTATTAGTGATTTTTCAGGTGGCGTTGGGGATGTGGACGGTGTTGTTCAACGTCATGCCTCTGACCGTTGTGGTCCATTTAATTATGGGGTTTTTGACACTCTATCTGTTGTTTTGGCTGTATCTTAGAACGACGCCAAATATTGAAGCCGTTTCCGGTCGTGTGACCTTGAAATGGCTTGCCAGGGTTGGTTTTTTCGTGTTGTTGGTTCAAATTTTCCTGGGTGGGTGGACCAGTTCCAACTATGCGGGATTGGCCTGTCCGGATTTTCCGACGTGCCTCGGCAAATGGTGGCCGAGTGTCGATTATCTCAAAGCTTTCATGATTTCCACCGACATCGCTATCGACTACGAGGGAGGTATCCTCGGTAACAGCGCCCGTGCGGCTATACATTTGACACACCGATTGGGCGCGATTTTGACCTTTCTGGTGTTGAGTCTGCTTGCAATTAAAGCAGTTGGTTGCCGGGAAGAAAAAGCTTTAACTAAAGGAGGGGCTTTTATCAGCCTGCTGTTATTTTTCCAAATTGGTCTTGGGATCGCCAATGTCATATTGAGAATGCCCGTTGCTGTTGCGGCGGCCCATAACGGGATTGCGGTACTCCTGCTACTGGCGGTCGCCTATATACGGTTTTATTCCACCTCAAGTATTCGGATTCCCGAACAGCTCAGGGTGGATGCAGGTCTTGATGGCCAGCCGGAAGCTCTGGTAACGGACAAGGGGGTTGATATCCCCATAACCGAGCCGGATGTTTATGTAGAGAAGTCACCAGAATCCCTGTTCGTCCGGCTGAAGTCACAACTCAACCGCACGCGTTCCGGAATGGCGGGGGTATTGGTCAACCTTCCTCTCGGGAAAAAGGCCATCGATGAAGAACTCTTCGAGGACATCGAAACGAATCTATTGATGGCCGATGTTGGCGTGGACGCTACGGCGGCAATTATGGAAAGCTTGACCCAAAATGTTAAACGCGACGAATGCAATGATAGTGAAGCGGTCATCAAATTGCTTCGTAATCATCTGTTGATGCTGTTGGCGCCGTGCAGCAAGCGCTTGGATATCGGGTCAGCGGATGCTCCTTTTGTGATACTTGTGGTGGGCGTCAATGGGGGAGGAAAAACAACCACGATTGGTAAATTAGCGAAACGGTTGCAAATGCAAGGGCATAGCGTGATGTTGGCGGCGGGTGATACATTTCGAGCCGCGGCGGTGGAACAGCTCCAGATCTGGGGTGAGCGAAATGGAATCCATGTTGTCGCACAGCATACGGGCTCCGATTCCGCTTCGGTTATTTTTGACGGCGTGCAATCAGCGAAAGCCCGAGGTGTCGACGTATTGATAGCGGACACCGCGGGACGCCTCCATACAAAATCCAACCTCATGGAAGAGCTTAAAAAGATTAAAAGAATAACCAGCAAATTGGACCCCACCGCTCCCCATGAGATTTTGCTTGTGTTAGACGCGGGGACTGGTCAGAATGCGCTAAACCAGACTGAACAATTTAATCAAATACTCAAACTTACGGGGCTTGCATTGACAAAGTTGGATGGTACAGCGAAAGGCGGTGTGATTTTTGCCTTGGCAAAGCGTTTCGGAATTCCGATTCGGTTTATCGGCATAGGCGAAGGTATCGATGATTTGCAGGATTTTGACGCCAATAATTTTATTGATGCGTTGTTTGATGTTGGGGCGAATAGGTTGCACTAATTTTATTCTGGTTTCAAAGTGCTTCGTTTAGATAATGTCAGCAAGCGGTATCCGCAAGGGGGAGATGCCCTTCAAAACGTAACACTGCGCATACAAGAAGGGGAGATGGTCTTTCTTAGTGGCCATTCCGGGGCGGGGAAAAGTACTTTGCTCAAGTTGATTGCTTTGATCGAACGATGTAGCCGTGGGCAGGTTATTTTTGCCGGCCGCAACCTGAATCGTTTATCCGATCGGCATATTCCATGGGTGCGACGCAGGCTCGGCTTAATCTTCCAGGATTACCGATTATTACACGACCGTACGGTGTTTGATAACGTGGCGCTTCCCTTGGTCATATCCGGTTACTCGACAAGAGAAATCGGTCGCCGGGTTCGCGCGTCTTTGGACAAAGTGGGGTTGTTGGCCAAAGAAAAGCGCTACCCCATGGTCTTGTCGGGAGGTGAGCAACAAAGGGTTAGTATAGCGAGGGCTATCGTCAACAAGCCACCGATGATTCTGGCCGATGAACCGACGGGAAATCTCGATCCCGAACTATCAAGGGAAATTATGGAGCTTTTTAAACAATTTAACCAGGTTGGTGTAACGCTGTTGATCGCCAGTCACGATTTAGCATTGATATCATACATGGGTAACCGGATGATACGTTTGGATCGCGGGCAGTTGATCCAGGATTCAGCTCCGGTTATCGTCTGAGAGTGGAAAGCATCAAACCCGAGTATTCTGAAAAGAAACGGCACATTTCGAGTCGAAATAATCGCCCCATTAGCGAGTGGTTCCGCTCTTATCTCCATAATCATGCACAAACGCTTGTTTCCAGCCTGCGCCGGTTGAACCGATCCCGCTATTCTTCAATGATGACTATTGTTGTCATCGCTGTTGCCTTGACATTGCCTAGCGGGTTTTACCTTTTGGTGGAAAACGTTAAACAGCTCACTGGGGTTTTGGAAACACGGCACTATGTTTCGCTTTATTTAAAACACTCGGTGACCAATGAGGCGGGGAAAAAAATGGTCAGCGAACTTGTCGCCAAATCCGAGGTGAAAGATGCGACGTTGATCTCTAAGGAGGAGGGGTTAAGGGAGTTTCGAAGCTATAGCGGTTTTGACGCAGCTCTGGGGACCTTGGAGCATAATCCCTTGCCTGTGGTTATTCGGGTAGAACCGATGGAAGCTCACAACCAAATCCATGGGTTGCGCGGTTTGGTTTTGGAGCTGGAGCGAATGCCGGGGGTTGAATTCGTCCAAATTGATCTGGAATGGATGGAGCGGCTTAATTCGATCATCGATCTGGTGCGGCGGGGTATTTTTGTGTTGAGCGTGTTTTTGGGAATGGCGGTTATTTTTATAGTGGGAAATACTATCCGTCTGGAATTGGAAAACCGAAAGGAAGAGATTGTGGTCGCCCAACTTGTTGGGGCTACTAACAGTTTTGTTCGCAGACCCTTTCTGTACAGTGGCTTTTGGTACGGTGCGCTTAGCGGTATGCTTGCCTTGGTTTTTATTCATTTAATCATAAATTTATTGGATGAACCCATCAATCAAATTGCTTTTCGCTATAACAGTCATTTTGAAATTCAGGGTCTCGGTTTGCGAAAAAGCTTATTTCTAATGCAGGCATCGGTGATGTTGGGCATTGCCGGAGCCTGGTTGGTATTAGGGGGATATTTAAAGCACCTACGACCGAAATAGAGGGAACTAAAAATTTGTTAGCACTCTAAGGACAGGAGTGCTAAAATTAATCTTAATCTATCAAGAGACCTTTATATGAATAACGCTTTGGCTTTGCCTTTTAATCTTTCCGTTGGCTCGTTAGACGCCTATGTAAACACCGTGAACCAGTTTCCGAAACTTTCGGCTGCGGAAGAACATGCGCTGGCGAAACGGTTTAGGGAAGAGAATGATCTTGATGCCGCACGGCAGTTAGTAATGGGAAATTTGCGTTTTGTTGTGTATGTCGCGCGGGGATATAGCGGTTATGGTTTGGCGCTTCCCGATCTTATCCAGGAAGGAAATATCGGCTTGATGAAGGCGGTCAAACGCTATGATCCAGCTGTAGGCGTTCGCCTTGTCTCCTTTGCGGTGCATTGGATTCGCGCGGAAATCCATGAATTTGTAATTCGCAATTGGCGGATCGTAAAAATCGCAACCACCAAAGCACAACGAAAACTTTTCTTTAATTTAAGAAAAGCAAAAAAGCGCTTGGGGTGGTTGAGCAAAGATGAGGCTCAGTCCGTGGCAGGCGATCTTGGCGTTAAATTAGATACCGTCTACGAGATGGAAAGGCGTTTGGAGAACCACGACATGGCGTTTGATCCGCGTAATGGCGATGATTCAGACGAGAGAAACGTTGCTCCCGCCGCTTTTGTTTACCAGCAGGATAATGATCCCGCGGCATTGTGTGAACATTCGGAATGGGCGGGTCGAGAAAAGGAGAATCTGACCGTTGCTTTACGAGGTCTTGACGAACGTAGTTTGGATATTTTGACCAGCCGCTGGTTAAACGAAAAAAAATTAACGCTCCATCAATTGGCCGATCGCTATTGCGTTTCTCCGGAGCGGATTCGTCAGTTGGAAAAAAATGCCATGAAGAAATTGAGAGGAGTGTTGGCCGAGAACTAAGGAAACGGGCCTCTGATGAGCCCTTAGTTCCTCTTGGGCTGGAGTCCATTGCCCGTGATTTTATCCAATTTCCTTCTATCGGACAGCCTCCTAGCACTCCATCAAGGTGATATTAACGGGGTTCTGAACCCGCCAATATGACCTCGATGGAGTACACAGGGGCGAAATAGGGCAGTCCCGTTCTCGATTGAAAGGTTCTCTACTCAGCTTTTGTAAACTTCGCGCTGTCCCAACGCTCCGCGTTTCCGTCGCGATTATTTTCAAAGGTTTACCCATCATACTAACGCGGCTATTCCCTTCAATAGCGAAGTATCACTTTAAATAGGCTTGGGTAACGGGCAATCTCGGGCCGTCACTCTGTAAGATGGGATCGATGGCGGGGGTTTAATAGGCAACCCGATGTTCATGGTCTGGTTTACCAGTGGTGTTTGTTCACTGCGTTCACTCGGACTTTGGTAGCATCCACAAAGGATACAAGGTGCCGGAAGTAAAGAATTCAACGTGCAAAGATGAGTGGCGACCTTCGGCGTACGTTCGCCACGCCAAACCACATTGATCTTATTTGGTGATGTATATTTTTACGAGGTTGTCGATTTTTGGCGATACCGTACAAATGTTATATTGACTTGAAATAGTTTTCATCGTACCGACAGCAGCGTATTCGATACATTGCGAATGGGTCTAATCGACCCAACCCCGTCTTAGTTATAAAGGGTAAATAACTGAATGGCCGGAAATGCTTGGAAGCTGTCATTCAGAAAATTAGGTTGAATGTCTGCTTTATACTCAAAGCGGACACTGAAACCTTCTAAATGAAAGGCAAATGTTGACCCGAAGGAAATATTCGGAAGGTTACCGTTTAAGCTGGACTAACGATTCAAACAAACGCACGGTGAAATCGCGTCGTTTTGCTTTGACTTGTTATACGTAATCATCGTCAACGAATTCATAACCACATAAATCTTCAACAACAGAATGAAACTCAAAGCTAAACCATTCGCGAAACTTATCAAAAGTACGATTCTTAGGCCATGCAGAATCGTCAGTGTGCCAACCCCCAAGTTCTTTTTCAAAAATGATGTCGAAACATTTCGCAAGAATTTCCATCGCTTCTATATCATCGTCATACTCGGGTATTAAATATATCGTCCTTTCATCTTCTGGGTCTGGGACAATTCCTGAGTCGTCCAATTTAGTTGCCCAATTTATGTAAGGCTGTTTTGGGCGTACAATTACAGAACCACGATTGATCATAATTTATTACGCATAACGTCCTGCATAACTGGAAAAATGAAGCGTAGGGAGGAACGAACGTAGCTTTATTTCCCCATGTTGATGCTGTGGTTATGTGGAGCCATTGTCCGAGGAAGGTCTCTCGATCGGCGCAGGAAATGGCACCAACCGGCCAAATATCCGCCAAACGATCATCCAGAGTTTCCGAAGGCGAGACTCTACTCGGAGTAGTTCCTCTGGGTTTTCGGCATCGATATCACCGTGGTTGATTGCATTGCGAATATCATACAGACGATTCGTGCGATCGGCGATGTGAAAGCATTCGTTAGCATAGTGCTCGGCTTCCTCGGGAAAGCACACTTGCAGCGTGTGACACGCACGTCCCACAAATCCGGGATTCACAATGTCATGGTAACACTTGGCGATGTCAGCGCTCGCTATTGGGCCGTTCCGATTTGCAATGAATTCATCGATCAGCTGCTGCTTCTCGGTCTTCGATGGTTTCGGAAGTGGATGGACAATCAATACGGCATCGACCAAGCATTCTAAGGCATTCCAGTACGCAGAATAGACTCGGAGGAGGTCACTTCGGTGTTGCTCCAAAAGCAAATTCCTTGGTTCGCGTACCCAGAAGAGTGCAGAATCTACTTTCTTGCGTAGCTCAGGTTGAAGTTTCGTTACGCCCATGATAGCTGCTGACAAGTGTTCATTCTCAAGTTTAGTGCCAACGCCCCCATGCTGCCAGCGGTGATGTGACACCACCAACCACACCCGCCATTACCCCATTCAACGAGCGTCCATGCCCCGAGCAGGACGTTGATGCGTCTTACGGCGTCAAGGACTGCGGGAACACTGAGTTCAGAGATTTCGACGGTGGCCTTCAGAACGCACATTGCAGACCGGATTACGGTGTTCTCCAGCTTTTCTGGATACACCGTTATCCCCAATTCTGGGAACCTTAACTCGGCGGCAGGCGGAGCGAAGTCCCCATAAAGAAGTATCTGAAGATCGTTGCCCCATGCGGATGGCCAGTCAGCAATCCGGCGTTCGAGCAATGCCTTACCCCACGCGTGTCCCCAGTCGAAACCTTCTCGATTCAGCTCGCGAGCGCATTCGAGTATTAGGTCGATCTCGTCATCCTTTCCTTGTGCCATTAGCGAGCACCCTCACTCATTCCACATAAAAATGATTATCTAGACTCGCCTATCTTACCTTTTGCCAGTCTTAGTTGACAAAGACTATCTTTCAATCCTCATTCTTCTGATATGGATAACACGTAGATTACTCATGATAAACGTATCCAGATATCATCAAGTGTAAATAGAATGACGGCTCCTGGCCGAAACCCGTCATTCACCCCAATTTCCTTACCGTCCGCTTTGGAGCCGTACCAGCCGTTTAGATATTTATCTTCAATGATCGGTTTGGGTCGGTAGCAGACAAAGATCAATCGTCCAAAAATCGACAACCCAGTCAATATCATCCGATGATAGTAACTGGGCTTGGAGTGGGCGGAATACGCCGAAGGGCGTCACCAACATTGCAAATTGAGTTCTTTACTTCCAAATTCTTGCCGCCTTTCTGATGCTTGCCACAAAAGTCTGAGTGAACGCAGTGAACAAACACCACCGGTAAACCAGGTCATGACATCGGATTACCTATTAACCCCCGCCATCGGTCCCATCTTACAAAGTGACAACCAAGGGTAACCCGTTACCCAAGCCTGTTTATAGTGGGGAGTAGCTATTGAAGGGAATAGCCGCGCTAGTTGATAAGCAAACCTTTGAAAATGATCACGGCGGAAACGCGTAGCGCTGGGACAGCGCGGAGTTTACTCAAGCTGATTAATGCGAACCTTTCAAACCAAAACAAGGGCAACTTTATTTGAAACCGTTCACGGTTCTCGGTTGACGGTTTATAAAATATAGAGACGAATCAGCGCCACTTCGAATCAGAACCAGTGAATGGATTCCATATTTTCAGATTCGGGATTGCAAAATAGCTTATTCAAGCGTTGAAACCAATTTCAAGAATGCTTTAAAGAACTGTAAACCGACAACAGGTAACCGTAAACGAATGCGATATTTTGATCCTCCGTGAAACCAATATCTTGCACCCTGCTATCCGCATTGAAGTCACGGATTCAGCGCAAGTCGATGAGTTTGCGGAAACAGTACCCTTAGAATACTATTGTGATTATTTTCGGGCGCGCTATGCTTAATACCTAAACCCAATGGTGTATCGAATAATGCGTAAATAAAAATGTTAATGCAAAAAAACGGAGACTCCTCCAATTTCCCGAAGCCCCTTACCGCAAAAAAACATCCGGGAATAATTCGTTCAGAAGACTATAGGGTCATAACCAGACCTTATTTTCCCAGCCCTCAAAGCCGGATAAAGGAGATCATCGACCGGGTGCTTCGATTGAGCGAGCACGAATGCGAACGGCTTCTCGATGAAGTGTTGCACGATTTTTCCAACCGCCATCGAAATTTCCGCGATGCGCTTGAAAAAAACTACCAACGAATCGAGCACTTCGTTGATGCGACGGATGATATTTCACCGGAGGTCAAGCAACTGATAGGCGCCTATTTTACCTGTGAGTATTCGGTGGAGGCTGCTGCTTTGTTTAATCCGTCTATCGTAATTCACCCTGATCAGAATGGACTGCCAAAAGGAAGTACCCGCTTTATTATGAGTTTTCGCGCGGTGGGTGAAGGGCATATTTCGTCCATCGAATTCCGAAGTGGAATTATCGATAAAAACAATGACCTATTTTTCGACCCTAATAGCCAATATATAGAGCCGCCGGAAGTTCACCCGAACCGCAGTTACGACCGCCACCATTTTAATTTAAAGCTGAACGAAATGGGCGCTTGTAACGATATTACCGCGTATCTATTGGAACGACTCCCGGATTCGTTTACATTCAACGATCTCAATGAAAAAATTGCTGAGGTCGACGCATTATCGAACTTTGACCCCGAACGCAAAGCAAACGCTATCAAAATTGCAATGTGGCTTGCCCGTTCCAATTACGAAATTAGTTTCGATCCGAACCATAACGTTTCCGAGCGCGTTATTTTTCCCGTATCCGACAGTGAAAGTGGTGGTATTGAAGACGCCCGTTTCGTGCGTTTCGTAGACGATAACGGCGGTGTTCGCTACTACGCGACGTATACCGCCTACGACGGTTCCATGATCTTGCCGCAACTTATAGAAACCGATGATTTCGTTACGTTCCAGGTCATCACGCTGAATGGTAAAGCCGTTCAAAACAAGGGAATGGGATTATTTCCCAGAAAAATCGGTGGCCAATACGTCATGCTTTCGCGGCAAGACGGCGAAAATAATCACATTATGTTTTCCGATAATCTGCATTTCTGGCAGGAATCACAGGTTTTTCAACGTCCAGCCCATCCCTGGGAATTTATGCAAATAGGTAACTGTGGTTCGCCGGTTGAAACCGACGAAGGGTGGCTAATGCTAACCCATGGTGTAGGCGCAATGCGAAGATATTGCATAGGCGCACAGATATTAGACATTGATGATCCATCTAAAATTATTGGGATCTTGAAAGACCCGATTTTGGTTCCGTCGTCGGACGAACGCGATGGTTATGTCCCGAATGTCGTTTATTCTTGCGGCGCGATGGTGCATGCCGGTGAGCTTATCGTTCCCTATGCGGTTGGCGATCAATATACCCGTGTCGCCACCATAGACTTGGACGAAATTTTTGCGCGTATGGAATAAGGTTTCGGAATTTACTAAAGAGTTAATCCGTGCGGATTAGCTGGAAGGTCTTTTAGAACTTAGAAGTTGTCTTGAAAAACGCCAAGTATCCGAGAAGCCAGCACAAAGTTGATTCCGCACCTTGGTTTTGGTTAATTTCATTGGGTCTAATACCGTCTTTACAGCCACCCGATATAGGGTCATATACCGAATATTGCAGGGAGTTATCGCCCAAAAACCATCGTAAACAAGTTTCGCATAGCTGTTCCACTTGGGATCACGGCTAATATCAAAAGCGGAAAAGCAGGCATCGATCATTGCTGTGGCTTCGAGGGGTTGCTGATCTAATAATGCAATCGATCCTCCCTTTGGAAACCACCCATCGCATCCGACCGGTTGAAAGTATTTTTGTTTATCGGAGGTTTGAATTTCCATCAGCCATTCCAACGAATCCAAACCAAATGACTTCATTTCCTGATCCTCGAGTCTATGACCCGCCAAAATCAGCGCTTGGGAAATTCGAGCATTATCATAGGTGACTTCGTTCTCCAGCCACGGCCAGTTTTCGTTTGCATTGGATTTATGCCGGTGCTTCAGGGTCGATGCAATGCGTTTAAATATGTTCAAACATTGGATTTGGGAATGATTCGAGGCAAGGTAGGCATCTATGCCTAATGCAGAGAATGCGAGTGCGCGGGATGCGCTTATGTCTTCGAGCGCCTCAAGGGATTTTGCAAACAATTCATATGCGAGAGAGCTTTCCAAACATACTGGTTCTTCGGCTGAGTAAACCCCAAGACTCCAGACAGCCCGCCCATGGGAATCTTCTGAACCCTCATTTTCCAGCCACCTTCGATCATAAGACATGAAATTTCGAAATCTTGAACACTCGCCATTATACGCATGCAAAATGAAACTTAGATACGTTGATGCAAGTGAATCGAGTTCGTCCCGGTAGGGCCAAATTTTCCGGGCTAAAGTTACGACGAGCAGAGCCCGCACGTTGTCATCTACACAGTAGCCATGATCCCGATTAGGTATATGATATTTGGCGTGTTGCAGGATGCCGGTATCATCCGTTAGCCGCTTGAGATGTTTGAAATTCGGGCACGGCAGCACCTGATGATCCATATTGAATCCGCTTTCGTTTAGATTCCTTGCGCCGTGATAGACGGAACCGCCTGTAACCTCGAGTGAGCCACTGCTTTTTCAAAGGTTCTTAGATAACGATTGGCAACTTCGCCACATACCATCTGGCGGCTATATTGGTAGGCTCGCAGTTGCAATCTGTGTCGTTCGTCCGCATCTCCTAACAACCCGGAAATCTCGGTCGCTAGCGCCTCTCCGCTTTTGAAAGGTACAAGGATGCCACGGTTGTTATCCAAGGCTTCCTTGGCGTGCCAATACGGTGTTGAAACAATGGCTTTGCCCATTCCCAGACCATAGGACAAAACGCCCGAAGTGATTTGGGCCTCATTAAGATAAGGGGTCACAAATACGTCTGCAATACCGATGTATTCACGTAATTCTTCTTGCGTTAAGAATTCGTCAATAAATTGCACGTGTTTACCCACGCCTAGTCTATCCGCCCTTTGCTTTAAACTTTGGCGGTATTTTTCGCCATGTTCCGCCTTAACATGGGGTGGGTGTTGCCAAGGACGATGTATTGGGCGTTAGGGTGATCCTGAACGATCTTTGGCATCGCATCAACCATATATTCAATGCCCTTACCCGGCGAAAGCAGCCCGAATGTCGAAATTACCCGGTTTCCTTTCCGCCCTAGTTTTGCTTTGTTTATGTCCGGATTCATATATCCCATATCCGGTATCCCGTGTGGAATTAACACAATCTTTTCTTTCGGAATTCTATAGATTGAATACAGGAATTCAGCGGCATGCCGACCCATCACCACGACCCGGTCAGCACGTTTGGCGATTTGTTGTAATATCTGCTGCTGTTCCACTGGAGGATACTGGAGTGCGGTATACAAAGTGACGGTAATGGGTAACTCGATATGACTCAGAAACTCCAACAAATAATTTCCGTAATCGCCGCCGAAAATTCCAAATTCATGTTGAACGGAAAGCACATCCGCTCCACTGGTATTTACCCGATCCGCAACCGTTCGATAATGTTCCAATCGGTTTTGATCGATTTCAAATCGGACCCGGGGTGGATATGCGTATGCCCTGGCTTTATCATTCATCGCGATAACCTGACAAACGATGTCCGATGCATACTCAGAGATAGCATCACAGAGATCAGCGGTAAAGGTGGCGATACCACACTGCCTAGGAAGATGATTGCCCAGAACCGCTATTGATTTTATAGTCGATTCCTGAGTGGCGGAAGGCCATGGCTTCGGACTAATTTTAAACGGTAATTTTTGGTTAATAGCTTTAATTTCGCCGGTGTCAAAGGATGAGGTTTGAGGTATTCCCATAATAATTGTTATCGCTCGTGTTACAAAAGGCGTATCAGCGGAGGATGATTTACTTGATCGAAGCAAATCCTTTTGGGGTAGTAATAGATGTCAATGCTATAGAGTGTCAGGAATACATCGAATCGCGAGCTTGGTGATGTATTCCCGATAAGTCCCCCGTTTAGTTCCATTCCCAAGTCAAGTATCGGCTAAATTATCGTCCTGTTTAAAGGAATTTATAGTGTGGCGATTGTTTGACTAACGAACTATATATACATAAGTAATAGGGGTTTTTCCCAAAATTACAAGGGGCATAGAGATAAATCCACGATTTTATATTTTCTTGAAGCTTTGAAATAATAGTGATTTTGGCTGTGGTTATGGCGAAAAATAGAAATGAGTTAAATCTGGATTAGTCGTTGCAATGCATACCTTAACTGAGCTCCTCAATGAAATAGATGGAAAGCCCTATAAGACGTACAAACGCATAAAAGGCCACTTTCGTTTCGAGGATTTTACGCTGAGCATCGATCACGTTCAGGGCGATCCATTCGCACTGGCGTCGCGAATTAGTATTCGTGTGGACAACAGCCGTGCGGGATTTCCACTGGAACTCTGGCATACTTCGGGTAGACGCACTGCATGCGAAGACTTTATCGGGCGAAAGATCGCCAATGCAATAACATGTCACGTTAACGGTCGTAGGGGTAAGAGCGGCCAGATATCAATCGCGGCATACGGACAACAAGTTTTAAGACGCAATTCGGTACTGTTGACCAAGGAATTCCTCGAAGTACGATTAACATTGGGGTTACCCGCCGATTTGCGCACGATCGATGGGCGTGCGGCGAAAGCGATGCTATTGGACGAAGTTCCGCGGGTCGTCAAAAATTCGATGCTGTACAAACATTATACCTCCGATGCCATCAAGACGCATGTGGAATCGATTGAGGATCAGATTTATCTCCGTCAATGGCTCGATACGGAAGGGTTAGCCGCTTTTATTGCTCAAGGTTCTGTTTTGCCCCGGCTCACCGGAATAGATGATCGCCCCTTACAACATGAATTTATCAAGTTTGGACGGGTTAATTCACTCGCATTTTCCCCGAATTTACCTAATTCCGGCATTATCCGGGGGTGGGTATCCCGAAAGGTGTTACTTTGATCGTAGGTGGCGGTTTTCACGGGAAATCAACCGTGCTGCACGCTATTGAAAAGGGGGTCTACAACCATATTCCGGGTGACGGCCGTGAGCGTGTCGCCACCGATGCTAGCGCGATGAAAGTCCGTGCCGAAGATGCCCGCAATATATCGAAGGTCAATATCAGCGCCTTTATCGACGATCTGCCCTTTGCACGAAACACGCAATGCTTTAGTACGGACAATGCCAGTGGCAGCACTTCTCAGGCCGCCAATATTATTGAGGCGATTGAAACCGGTAGCCGTCTACTGCTGATCGATGAAGATACTTCCGCAACTAACTTTATGATCCGCGATGAACGTATGCAACGGCTAGTCGCGAAGGATAAAGAGCCAATTACGCCGTTTTTACACCGGGTACGCGATCTGTATGAACATTATGGGATATCCAGTATAATCGTCATGGGGCTCTGGCGATTATTTTGAAGTAGCCGATACGGTTATCATGATGGACGCATACCAGCCAAAAGACGTGACGAAACAGGCGCTCCAATTGGCCGGAAATTCGCTGTCTGGCCTGAATACCGGTCTACAAGGAAAACTTGGTTTGAATTTCACACGTCGTCCGGGCAAAAAAACCCTTGATGCGTCCCAAGGTAAACGCGATGCAAAAATTGAAGTCAAACAAACCGGGCAAATGCGCTATGGAAACCATGGCATCGATCTAAGTAAAGTCGAACAACTGGTTAATATTGGGCAAACCAAAGCGATTGGCTGGATGATGCTCTATTTCGCCAAGCACTATGCCGATAGTGACGATTCGATGATAGACAACCTAAAACGCTTGTATAAGCGGGTTGAAAATCTAGGACTAGACGAATTGACCCCGTTTAAAATGGGTGAATTAGCGTTACCGAGAATCCAGGAACTTGCAGCGGCGATCAATCGAATTCGATGTAGTGACTGGGAGTCGGATTAGTACTCCGTCAATATAACATTGACAGCCTCCTAGTAGTCTGTCAATGTTGTATTGACGGGTATAGTGATTTCAATTTTATCCGTGCATCGGCGGTGGTAAAGCGCCAGTTTACAAATACCGCTTTTTGATTTCTTTGTTTTTGCCATGCGTTTATTTCAGTTCGTAATGTGCTTTGATCAGCTATTCTTCGATCAAGACACTGACGACTTAACACCCCAATCTCTATTTCTGCCATATCAAGCCAACTGCCATGCTTTGGCGTGTAATGAATTTCCAGCCTTTCTGCAATTCGACGTGCTTCCTCGGGTGCAAACGCTTCATACAGTGATCCTAATTTATGCGTGTTTAAGTTATCCATTACTAAAATGATTTTTTTATCGGGGTAGTGTTCATCTACTAATTCCTTAATGAGATGTGCCCAGTCCACTTTAGTATGCCGGTTTGTGACCTTGACATGCCTCCAGCCCTCAAGCGGTGCGAATAGCATAAACAGATTACTGACGCCATTTCGTTCATATTTAAAATCATATATTTCAGATTCTCCAGAACGCATCGGTAACGGGGTACGCGTTTCTTTTGTATGCTGCTTGCTCGTTTCATCCATACACACCAAAACCTCATCTTGTGTAAAAGGACGTTGATAGACCTCTAATATATATTCCATTGCACACACGAAGTCTGCATTAGATTTAGGCGGAATGCACCAGCATTGTTTTAGCCACGGTTTGAGTTCGTTTTTTTTAGTGTCTGCCTAATCGTTTCATGGCTTATGCTCTCTGTTATAGTGCATTCAACTAATCGTTCAGAGAGTAGCCGTAATGTCCAATCTACCCGTCCCTCCGGAGCTTGCGAACAGGCTGTTGCTTCTCCTGCTCCATCCAGATTTTTTGATCGGTATCTTTTTTGAGGCTTTGGATTAACGGCACTCCCCAATCCTTCTTCTACAAATCGCTTTCGCACGCGTTCAATACTTCGTAGGCTTGTACCCAATGCCCTGGCTATTTCTTTATCCTTTTTTTTACCCTCAGAACTGGTTTCGTCGCTAAGTAACAAAATTCGAGCGTGGGTCTGTTTATGTGCTGCAGCTTTTCCTTTTGATACAATCTCTTTTAGCTCAAGCCTTTCTTCGTTCGTTAAATTAACGCGGTAGATTTTTGCGGACATGTTTAGCGTTTGGGTTTCAATTGCTTAGAATTAAAACCTAACATTCTACTTTAATTAATCGTCAATACAACATTGACAGACTACTAGGAGGCTGTCCGAGAATAGGAGCCGTAGCGAGGGAAAGCGGTTTTTGAGGCCATTTTTTCGATTAAATGAGGCGAATACTTGCTGTATTTAACGACAAATCCGCCTGGAGCTGGTTTGGACCGATGAAAGCGGCCCGTAGGTGTGAAATATAGGGATGTATTTCATCAATTTTATCGGGAAAATGGGCCAAAATCCGCTTTTCCGTAGTAGGCTCTCTATTCTCGGACAGCCTTCTAGACTACTGTAACTACTCAGCTTACCCATGAAATCCTCAGCGCGGAACGCGGGTTACGTCCACCATGGCATAAGGCAAAAATTCTTGTAAAGGAAATCTTTCGTTGATAAATATTTGCTCCTTCTGAAAAGGCTATAACCTTAGCATGTGCTTGACAAATATAAGAATATTATAAGGCTTGGATATAATATGGTTAGTTTTTATTCGAATGCGAGCCAATATGTGTCTAACCCCAAGGTTGATTTCGCTGTATTACCAAATTCAACAGCCTTCCGCCGGGTCGGAAAACCCACGGCTCGTAACCGATACCATCTGTTTCCATTGATGTTCACCGGGTGAGGTTGCGTGTGAATACCTTTTGCCGCGAACTGATTTCTTACCTTCTCGGCGGATCGCACGGTTTTGAACGATAAGAGGTTAACGATCCATCCTTGATGACCAACGACAGGGTTCGTAGTCAAGGGTTCATCAACTTGTTTTGTCCCCGGTTCAATCGCTTTTGTCTTTAGCGAAACCGGCGGATCAACCCGGGCAGCGGGTCTCGAAGATTGGTTCGACAACTGCTGTTCTAATACAGCCAGGCGCTTTTCAAGGGTCTGATACAGCACATCATTCTTTTTCTTATTCCCTTCGGAGGGTGGAACACCCGGTATTTTGTCAGGGATATCCGCTTTAGCGATTTCCGATACTTTTTTCTCCAGAAGAAGGTATTTCTCGTTTATTTCAGCCAATAGGTTTTGGGCAGGCAACCCATCCGGCGAGGGCAAATTGTTTAGGTCAATCCGCTCCTATAATGACAATATGGCGAGTCGTAGTTCATTCGAATAGTTTTGGAGCTTATGACTAAACAAAAACAGCCCCAAAAAACAAAGCAAAATAACCGCGAAACTCAATCGACTTATCCAATGGTCAGGCTTATTGAATTCGCCGTAGCCAATGTCTGATGTTGCGCGTCCGCGCTCAAGCTGGGTCCGATTGCCGGACCTTACCAGATTTAAATTGCTCCGTTGAATTTCGGATATTGATTCCCGACGCTGGTGATCATGATTAACAAGCAATTCGGCAAGCGCAATATTCTCAACGGGTTTATTCGCCGATTGATATCCAGCCGCATTTACATGCGGACCGTTTTTTCTTTCAGCCTTGGTTGTAAACTCCGTTGATTTATTTACCGAGCCATCTCTATCGCCATAAGAAGTGAGCGCGTTAAAATCGTCAGTACCCGTCGCCAAAATGGTAGTCCCGCTCCAGCTTCAATTTATTGTTGTGTTCATTTATTTTGAATCTGTGTTTCTTTCTAATATCGCGTACGCATGATGCCATAGTTTCAAAACAAATCAATCAAATCAGGACGAAATTGGAAACTTGAGGCTGGATAAGCTTCATTACCGTAACTTAAACACTATGAACCTTAAGGAAAATCACGAATCACATACTAAAACCGAGGAGAGCAACGGTACTGGGAAAATGTTACAATTGCCACTGTGGTTTTTTATGATATGAAGTATTTTTGAATACGGTTGGGTTTGGTCCCTTTTACTCAAAATCATGAATTTAAAAAACGCAAATACTCAAGCCTTGAAGACGGAAAATCAGTCTCTTCGGGATATGGTTGAAAAATTGGAGCAAGAAAACATGGATCTCAAGAAAACCGAGAAGGCCTTGGGCAAGAGCCAGGAAAGATTGCAGTTGGCGTTGGATGGAACGGGGGTTGGCGTATGGGCGATAAACTTAAAGACAGGATTCTCGGAAATCAATAAAAATTGGGGGTCGGTCATGGGTTATGGCCCCGATGAACTTGGATCGGATTTTCTTTCTCTGAGGGAATTGGTCCATCCGGCTGACAAAGAGCGGATTTCAAGCATTTTTGAAAAATGTGAAAGAACCGGAAAAAAATCCTTTGAAGTTGAGTATCGGCTTCGAACGAAAAAGGGACGGTGGAGATGGTTTTTGGACCGGGGCCGAATTGTAAAATGGGATAGCGAAGGAAAAGTAGTGCGGGTGGTCGGTACCATCCAGGATATTACCAGCGGAAAAACTGCCGAAGAAAAAATAAAAAAACTCGCCCTGCACGATCCCCTGACTAAACTGCCGAATCGCCGATTGCTTGAAGAATTGTACCGGAAGGAAAAAGCAACGGCGCGCAGAAATCGGTCGAAAATAGCTCTGATATTCGCCGATTTGGATGGGTTTAAAATAATCAATGATACTTTCGGTCACGAAACTGGCGATTATCTACTCTGTGAGGTAGCCAAGCGGATCGAAAGTTGCGTGAGAAGGGCCGATACCGTGGTGAGATTGGGGGGGGATGAGTTCGTAATCCTGATGGTCGATTTCCGCTCTTTGGACGAAGTGGAAAATATCGCCAAAAGAATTATCGCCGAAGTGTCAAAAAACCATTTCGATATCGAACGAAAATTAGATCTGGGGGTTAGCCTCGGTATTGCATTTTATCCTAATCATGGCAACAAATTGGACGAATTTATTCGAATGGCGGATAACGCAATGTATCAGGTTAAATGCCAAGGAAAAAACAATTATAGATTGTGCGAACAGCTGTGATGTAACTGTTCGGATTGCCCCTGAAATTCGTTAGTTCAAGGCGAAAAATGTGATTTTACGGTTGTAAATGATCATTTTTTAACGTAGAAGTGGCGGATTTCAGGAGTGAGATGAATCGTTGCGTTGTGATTTTTAAAAAGGGGTGTTGAAGTGTCAAACGATCAAAATGGCGGCATCATGGCTGCAATGCTGTGGATGTTTATAGTTTCATTGTTATTGTTCTGGTTGCCTTTTATTGGGCCACTAATTGCCGGGATTGTCGGCGGTAAAAAAGCCGGTGGTGTGGTTGCCGCACTTTTGGCGGTGTTCTTGCCGGGAGTTCTATTGGGTGTTGCATTATTCTTTTTGGCTTCTTTTGGCCAGTGGAATACCCGTCATCGGCGCAGTCGCGGCTTTTGGGGGCGTGACTTTCGCCTTGGCAAACGTTGGGCCTCTTTTGCTTGGGGCTATCATTGGCGCCGTAATCGCTTAGGCTATGGAGTTTTCAAATAAATTTGACGTTATCGTTGTCGGTGGAGGCCACGCTGGGACCGAAGCTGCGCTGGCAGCCGCCAGAACTGGGGCCAATACGCTTTTATTGACGCAAAATATCGAAACGCTTGGGCAGATGAGTTGTAATCCCGCGATTGGAGGGATCGGGAAAGGCCATCTAGTTAAGGAGATTGATGCCCTGGGTGGGTTGATGGCGCGCGCCATTGACCGGGCGGGTATACAATTCCGGATCCTCAATGCCAGTAAGGGACCCGCGGTCAGGGCAACCCGGGCGCAAGCGGACCGTGCTCTCTACCGAAGTGTTGTCCGCGAAGCTTTGGAAAATCAGGATAATTTGCGGATTTTCCAACAAACCGTTTCGGATCTGATGGTTGAGGGTGGTCGAGCCGCGGGTGTGGTGACCCAGATGGGTTTGGAATTTAGGGCGCGTACCGTTGTCCTCACCGTGGGCACCTTTTTGGGAGGGATCATTCATATTGGCTTGGAAAACTATGCCGGCGGCAGGGCCGGTGATGCGCCTTCGAACGCTTTAGCGAACAGGCTTAGGGAACTCCCCTTCCGCGTGGACCGATTGAAAACCGGGACGCCACCGCGTATTGATGGCCGTACCGTTGATTTTAATCAATTGAGCGAACAGTCGGGCGATACACCGACTCCGACATTTTCGTTTTTGGGTCAAGCCAATGACCATCCTGAGCAAATCCCCTGTTATATTACCCGAACAAATGCCAGAACTCACGATATCATTCGTTCAGGGATGGACCGATCCCCTATGTATACCGGGGCGATCGATGGTGTGGGTCCCCGCTACTGTCCTTCCATCGAAGATAAAGTGATACGTTTTAGCGATAAAGACTCCCACCAGATTTTTGTGGAACCGGAAGGATTGAACACCCACGAAATCTACCCGAACGGTGTTTCGACCAGTCTGCCTTTTGATATTCAGTGCGAGTTTATACACTCGATACGGGGCTTCGAAAACGCCCATATCACGCGACCGGGATACGCCATCGAATACGATTATTTCGATCCCCGTGATTTAAAAGCGTCCCTTGAAACCAAGCATATGGAAGGTTTATTCTTCGCGGGGCAAATAAACGGGACGACAGGCTACGAAGAGGCTGCGGCTCAAGGTCTTATTGCGGGGCTGAATTCGGCGCGGAAAGCCCAAGACAAGGGGTCGTGGTGTCCACAAAGGCATGAGGCCTACATCGGGGTGATGATAGACGATTTGATTACTCGTGGGACACAAGAACCTTATCGCATGTTTACAAGCCGCGCCGAGTACCGGTTAATGCTCCGGGAAGACAACGCCGATTTGCGATTGACCGAAAAAGGGCGGGAGCTGGAGCTCGTGGACGATATGCGCTGGGCGGCTTTGCTTCGCAAACGCGAACAAGTGGAGCGAGTAAGGTTCGATTTGAGTAAAACCTGGATCCGGCCCGGGTCATCTGAAGCGGAGTCGATCAATGGGTTTTTAAAATCGCCGTTATCGCACGAAGTGAATCTGTTGGATTTGTTGCGCCGCCCCGAAGTCGGTATCGATCAACTGGAGAAATATTCGGAGGCGTTGCAACAGTCTCATGATATCCGCGTTTACGAACAGGTAGAAATTCAGGCTAAATATGCCGGTTATATACAACGCCAGCAATGCGAGATAGAACGCGCTTCGCGCTACGAAGACTTGGGTTTACCTAAACAGCTGGATTACAATAACGTCGTGGGTTTATCCAAGGAGGTGAGCGAAAAATTAAATCGGCAGCTTCCGGACACCTTAGGTCAGGCGGCGCGTATTCCAGGGATAACACCCGCCGCGATTTCACTTTTGCTGGTTCATCTAAAGAAAAGTAACTATTCACGGCAATGCGGGTAGTTTGATCTTTTCCAGATACCATACCAAAAAAATTGTTGATAACAGTGGAATCGCTGGAACAGGTTTTGATCGACGGATTGGAAGCCCTGGAACTGTCGGTGGACAACAACACAATCGGCAAGCTACTTCAGTTTCAAAAATTGTTGGGTAAATGGAACCAGATTTATAATCTCTCATCAATCCGCGATCCACTGGCCATCGTTCAGCTTCATCTACTCGATAGCTTGGCCGTCCATCAATATATCTCTGGAATGTGCGTAGCCGATGTTGGAACCGGTGCGGGTCTTCCCGGTATCCCGCTCGCCTTGATGAACAATGAAAAAAGGTTTTGCCTTATTGATAGCGATTCAAAGAAAACCCGGTTCGTTCAACAAGTGGCGATCGAATTAAAGCTGAAAAACGTCACCGTTGTTCATGGCCGCGTTGAGGATATTGATCTGAACCGGAAAGTGGATACCGTGATTACACGTGCGTTTTCATCGCTTTCCGATATCCAGGCAAAAACCCGGCACTTGCTTGTAAATGGGGGGTTAATTTTGGCGTTGAAAGGAAAATCTCCAGTACAGGAATTAAAGCAAATTGCGGTAGCTGACTATACTATTCGAGCTTTAAAAGTGCCGGGAGTCAATGCTGAACGGCATTTGGTCACGTTGATTCCTCAATAGCGGTCAAATTTGTTAAGCTAAACGGCATGGGTAAAATCATCGCGGTCGCGAATCAAAAGGGAGGGGTCGGGAAAACCACAACCAGCGTCAATCTTTCAGCATCGTTAGCCATAACAAAACATCGAGTTCTCCTTATTGATATGGATCCCCAAGGAAATGCCACCATGGGTTGTGGTCTTGATAAATCCAAAGTCAGTGTTGCCTGTTGCGATTTGTTACTGAATGAAGTGAATTTTGAAGAAGTCGTAGTCAATCTTGAAAAATTGAATATGGATCTCATTCCCTCGAATTCGGATTTGACCGCGGCGGAGGTCGAATTGCTCAGCACCCAAAAAGGAAGAGAAAGCCGACTTTCAGAAATGGTGCGGCAATACAAGGGGCAATACGAATATATCATCATCGATTGCCCACCCTCGCTTAATATGCTGACATTAAACGCATTGGTGGCTGCCGACACCCTGCTTGTTCCCATGCAATGCGAGTATTATGCCTTGGAAGGGCTTTCGGCACTGATGGATACGCTATCCAATATCCAGGAGCGTATTAACCCGAACTTAAAATTGGAAGGATTATTGCGCACCATGTATGATGGCCGCAGTCGTCTGACGCGAGAGGTTTCGGAGGAGCTTGTCCGGCATTTCGGCGACAAAGTATTTCGTACCTTTATTCCGCGCAATATTCGTCTTGCGGAGGCGCCCAGCCATGGCATGCCGATTATCCATTACGACAAATCGTCTAAAGGCGCCTTGGCTTATTTGGCGTTGGCCAGCGAAATTGTGCGCAAAGACGAAAAAGAGTCAAATTTCAGTAGTACCTGAATCCGCATTGAAGTCTCGGATTCGGGCCATAATTAAACCATATCAAACATGGCAAAAAAAGTTCGCGGATTGGGTCGGGGTTTGGATGCGCTCCTCGGAGACATTGAGTTGGAACCCAAGGGCGAAAAACTGAAAACCCTTGCGGTAGAAGTTCTGCAACGAGGCCGTTATCAACCCCGTAAAGACATAGACCCGGATCGTTTACAGGAATTGGCCGACTCAATCAGCGCTCAAGGTCTGGTGCAACCTATCGTCGTGCGCCCGATCGAAGACAATATGTATGAGATCATCGCCGGAGAACGCCGGTGGCGTGCCGCGCAAATGGCCGGGTTGCACGAAGTTCCGGTCATCGAAAAAAGAGTGAACGATCAAGCCGCAATGGCGATCGCGCTGATCGAAAATATCCAACGGGAAGACCTCAATTCCATGGATCAGGCGGAAGCTTTAAAGCGATTGGCGAAAGAATTCGAGATGTCCCACCAGCAGATCGCCGATGCGGTTGGCAAATCCCGCGTCAGCATAACGAATTTACTGCGTTTGAACGAACTCCATCTCGACGTTAAACAATTACTCGGTAAAGGCAAAATCGAAATGGGCCACGCTCGTGCGCTGTTAGGCTTGGAGCTGGATCAACAAAGCGAGGCAGCTCACAAGGTATCCGCCAAAAATATGACCGTCCGGGCTACCGAGAAACTCGTCCAGGATATACGAGCGAACAAGGTTGTACCGGTTATCGTCGTGGATCCGGATATTGAAAGACTGCAAACCGATCTTTCGGGTAAATTGGGCGCCCCGGTTAAAATCCAACACTCAAAGAATGGCAAAGGACGTCTTGTTATTGCATATTCGAGTTTGGAGGAGCTTGAAGGGGTTTTGGAGAAGATTCGGTAGGTGTTATCATTTGTTGGGTAAGCTACGCTTTGCTCAACATCCATTTTATTTAGCCATCAAAACAATCTAGCCAGTTTGTTAAAATGGCCTTTTCAATTTAAAGGTATTCTCCTGTGTTCCAAGGTCCTATCCGTATCGCGACCCGAAAAAGCCCGCTCGCCCTATGGCAAGCTAATCACGTCGCGGAGCTTATCCGGCAATGCAATCCCGGTATTGCCACCGAATTGGTGAAAATGTCGACTCAAGGGGACAAGATCCTCGATTCGCCCTTGGCGAAAATAGGCGGCAAGGGACTGTTCGTGAAAGAATTGGAGCAAGGCTTGCTGGAGGGATCGGCCGATATCGCCGTTCATTCGATGAAGGATATCCCCGTGGAGTTCCCCCCAGGTTTGGGCCTTGCCGCGATTTTAGAACGTCACGATCCGCGGGACGCGTTTGTGTCGAATCGATTCTCAAATTTGGATGAACTGCCTTTCAGCGTAAAAATTGGTACTTCCAGTTTACGCCGCCAATGCCAAATCAACGAAATTTTTCCAAACGCTGAAATATTTAGTTTAAGGGGTAATGTTAATACGCGGCTCAAAAAACTTGACGCGGGGGATTATGATGCGATTATTCTTGCTACAGCCGGTCTTGAGCGTTTGGGATTCGCCGGCAGAATTCGACAACGATTGCCTACCGATGTGAGCCTGCCCGCGATAGGCCAGGGCGCGATTGGGATTGAGAGTAGAATAGATGACGAAGACGTTAATGGCATTATGGCTCAATTAAACGATGCCACAACCGCTATTTGCATTTGTGCCGAGCGCGCGATGAATCAGCGATTGCAGGGTGGCTGCCAAGTGCCGATCGCGGGTTTTGCCGAACTTGGCCCACAGGGGAAATTGTCGCTTAGGGGTTTGGTGGGAAGCCCCGATGGACGTAATATCGTTCGTGCGGCGATGACCGGGTTGGCCGATGATGCGGAAACATTAGGGCTGGAATTGGCGGAAGATCTTCTTTCCCGCGGCGCCGATAAAATCTTGAAAGAACTCTATACCTCTTGATTGACCCGACAGGTTCGAATCAGACTCTTGGTGGTTTGCGTGTTTTAGTGACCCGGCCGGTGGCGCGGGCGGTTCAACTTTCTCAGTTGATTCACGATTCAGGGGGGGAAGCCATAGGATTCCCGACCTTGGAGATTGTCCGTAGTCCCGATAACGAAAGGAGTTTCGAAGTTTTCCGGTGTTTGAGTGTATATCGCTGGGTTATTTTTATCAGTGCAAACGCGGTTACTTTTGCGCAAAAGGCGTACAATATCGCGGATATCTTTCCGGCTGGTGTCGGAGTTGCCGCGATTGGCCGTGCAACGTTACACACTCTTCGCGAAATCGGAATTAAGGTTGATGTAATTCCTGAGTGGCCGTTCAACACGGAAGCGTTGCTGGACACTGATGAAATGAAGCGCGTCAAAGGTTTAAGATGCCTTATCGTGCGTGGAGAAGGGGGGCGTGAACTCCTTGCCGAGTGTTTGCGTAGCCGTGGAGCGGAGGTTAATTACGTTGAGGTTTATCGGCGCATACGGCCGAAAACCGATATGTCATCGGTGCTGTGCTTGTGGCGCGATGAGGGCCTGGACATGGTGACCGTAACCAGCGGAGAAGTTTTGGATAACTTGGTTTCGATGATGGGCTTCGAAGGATTGGCCTTGCTGAGGGTGACACCGATGTTGGTCATCAGCGCTCGGTTGAAAGCGAAAGCTTTAGCAATGGGGATCACTCGTGTTATCCTTGCGGCGGAAGCTTCAGATGCAGCAATTTATGACGCACTTTGTGATTTTAAAAAGTCAGGTTATTTCCGGACGACGCCTAAGTAGGATCTCTATTCTCGGACTCCTAGGGCATCTTAAAAGAATAAGCGGGGGAAAACATTGGTAGCAACGAACCAAGACATTCAGCTGGACGGGAATGATTCGGGAAAAACATCTGAACCCGAAGTCAAAAATACCAATCCGAAAAAGAATTGGCTGTTTGGAACAATCATTGTGATGATGATTCTAGGAATGGCGGGCGGAGGTTATTTCCTTTTCGAACGAATTAGCGCGGAGCAGAAAGGCTTGTCTGGCGCCTTGGACAAAGAAGATGCGCGGATTATTGACCTAACCAAGCAAATTACGAATTTTCAATCGCAAGTTGCTAATTTGCAATCCCAACTGCTAACAATTGAGAAAAAATTGGCTACCCGTGATAGCCAGTTCGAAAGAACAATATCCGAATACACGGCCCGAAACGAAGAAAATCTAAAAAAAACCAAGGGTGATTTCGATGGAACCGTTCAACGCATCCAACGTCAATTAGGCAAAACCCGTGGAGATTGGTTGATTGCCGATGCCGAATATCTCCTTTCGGTTGCCAACGAACGTCTGCACTTGGTAGCCGATGTGAAAACATCCTTACTGGCGCTTGAAGCCGCCGACCAAAGATTGCGGGAAAGTGGCGACCCCGGGGTTTTTAAAGTAAGAGATGCGTTGGCCAAAGAAATAAATATTCTAAAAAAATCGGACGACCCGGATATTGTTGGTTTATCATCCCGATTAAGAGCTTTGGAAGACTTGGTTCATGACATGCCGTTGCTTCTTCCCCATGCCGGCAAAGTGGATGAAGCTAAAGATCGAAAGGACGATCAAAAACCGGTATCGAAGTCCGAGGGATGGGATGGGTTTCTCGATTCGGCGATACAGGATGTTCAAGGATTGGTGACCATCAAACGAATAGAGAGTCCCGTTGGAGCGGTTTTGATGGAAGCGCAAGTCACGGTAATTCGCGAGACTCTCAGGTTAAAACTGGAAATGGCCCGGCTTGCGGTGATCCAACGTAACCAACAACTTTTTCGGCATAACCTGGATGCCGCTTCGGGCTGGATATCGGGGTATTTTGATACCGAAGCGGATAAAACCAAGGTTGTTGCCGCTGAGATTAAGGCGCTTCGTGGTGTCGCCCTTGATATCGATTTTCCCGATATCAGCAGATCGTTAGTTTTGTTACGGAATATTACTAAGCTTCGGATAGAAAGCGATAAGGCGATGGGCTTCGGAGGGAAGGCTAAGGAGCTGTAATCGTGAAAAACATTATTTATTTGTTGCTCGCACTGTTCGTCGCCGTCGGAGTGGCTTTTTTTCTTCATGGTGCTTTGGTCGAACAAGGTGATCCCGGCTATGTCCTGATTAGCTATGGGACGTGGTCCATGGAAACTTCGTTGTTCGTTTTTGTAGCTTTGGCTCTGATTAGTTTTTTTGTACTGTATATCGTACAAAAGTTGCTTCGTGGTGTTTTAGGAATTTCCAGGCTTCTAAAATCCCGGGGGAGTGATCGGAAATCGGTGCGCTCGCAGAAGGCTTTGGTTGAAGGATATATAGATTCAGCGGACGGGAACTGGGCAAAAGCCGAAAAAGGTTTGATCAGGCATGCTGCTGACAGCGGAACCGCGCTGGTTCATTATTTGGCCGCCGCCAAGGCCGCCCAGGCTCAAGGGGCTTTTGACACCCGCGATGAATACCTCGATCTGGCCTATGAAAGTACCCCGGGTTCGCAATTCGCCGTGGGTTTAACCCAAGTGGAATTGCAGTTGTCGCATAATCAATTCGATGAGGCGCTTGAAAGTTTAAGTGCGTTAAACTCGATTGCACCTACCCATGCCACTGTTCTTAAGCTATTGCACCAAACCTACGAAGCGTTGGAGGATTGGGAGTCGATTCGTAAGTTAATTCCATCGTTGCACGAAAACAAAGTATTGATGGAAGCCGAGATTAAAGGGATTGAAACCGATACCTACACCGCATTGTTAAAAAATAAAGCCGAGCAGGGCGATGCAAACGAATTAGGCGCCTTGTGGGAATCGATTCCCTTACATATTAAGGCTGTTTCCGGTGTTCAAGCGTTATATTTTTCGGCGATGATCGAAGCTGGATCAGGTTTGGAAATCGAAGAAACAGTTCGTGAAACCCTTAAGAAAGGATGGAGCGATACCTTGGTGGTGCTGTATGGATGTATTAAGATGGAAAAGCCCTCGAAGCAACTGCGGTTGGCGGAAAAGTGGTTAAAGAAACGACCAAACGATAGTGTTCTTCTTCGAGTTCTGGGTAAATTAAGTTTGCGAGCCGAGAATCTGGAAAAAGCGGAAAAATACTTGGGGGATAGTATTGCCATTGAATCGAGCGTTGAGGCGTATCAACTACTCGGTGATCTAATGCTCCAAAAAGATGACAAAGAGCGCGCCAGCGGTTATTACCGCCAGGGTTTGATGTTGGCTTCCGAAGAAATTGTCAAAAATATCGATCATATGCCGAGTACCGTAGAGGATTTCGGGGGAAAAGAACAACAACCGCCTCTTGCTTTGGCGAACCAAGCTGGATGAGTTGCGATTCTGTATTCAAGTTATAGCCCCCTTGGCCCTTCAATTACCGAGCAAAAAAACGGAAAATGGATTCCCCTGGAGGTAGCACGATGATGTTAGTCAATATTCAAAGGTATGTTGTTGGTAATATAATGAGAACTAAAATTTACAATTGGTTGCTCAAAGACATCATTCCTTATATCAGATTCACTACCTACTACACGCATCCCACCAACAAGAAATTTCCAAAGTGGGGTGCGCTGGCCAATCTTGGATACGGGAAGCTAAAGCCAGGGCATATTATTTTGACCGTAGATGAAAAGAAATTAACCACTAAATTAATTTCTAAATTTACAGGGGAGGAAGGATTTAGTCATGCGGCCCAATGCATCTCTACAGATAGTGAATTCGAAATCGCGGAAATGACCCATACGAATTTTACAAAGTCGACATGGTATGACCTTTGTTACGAATCGACACGGGTTGTTATCTTAGAATGCGAGGCCTATGACGAGAAATATATTCAAGCAATGGTCAAGAAAACACCGGAATTTGAAAATACGCCCTACGATAATATGTTTCAAATGGGGGTCGAGGCACTAAGCTGCGCGGAATTATGTTATATGTATGATAAAGACCGGAGGATGAAGATAAATCTAGAACCCGTCCTGGGGTCTGATCCCTATATAAGTCCAATGGGACTATATAAAGGGTCGAATATGACGACGGTTTGGGATAGCGATAATGAAACCGGAACGACTCATTAATCGGTAACAGTGAACGTTTGTCTTTATCTTCAGACCTCTCCATTTTTCAAAAAATCGCCTAATATTTTGTGACATTTTCGTTTATTCCAATGGCGCCTTTCCGACCTCAACGACAAAGTGCTTACCCGCGGGTGATTGGGCGCCGAACGCTGTGAGCTGACGACAAAGCTGTTCCTGGGCGGGACGCCGTCTGGCTTGTTGTAGCGGTTTCAGTCGAACCGTGACTTCCATTGCGGTACTGCGCACCCAGCCATGGCTTTTGGTGATCCCGTGGAACAGGCCGACAAGATTGTTCTAATACTCATAATAATCCCGCAGCCGATCGACGATCTGCTTGCGGGTGTTCCAAACGGTTGTCGTAACAAAGTCGAACAGATACCTTTCTGGCCATACAAAAGAGGGGTCACGCCTTTTACAACCACATATGTTTACCCAAATTCACCTGACACTTTGAAACTGACTACAATAGAATCCAGCGAAAACGCAGTCAAATCAAATCGACGCACTCCGCTATTTAGGATGCTTGGAAGCATCAAGACCGGCGTATATCAACAGACCAACAACCCCAAGAAGTATAAGTGCGATAAGAATATCCATGTTAACGTTCCCGTAACTTAACATTGCAGTTGTCATAATGGGTTAATAGATCATCGGTTAAGCCATTCACGCCGTAACAGGGCATGACATCATGCAAGCCTCGGTTGATCAGGGTTAAGGCATCGATGATCGATTCTGACAATAACAGAGATGCGGAAATAAGGGTTTCGAGTAGACTGGGGACTCCCCTGACCGTAGGATAAGGTTTGTGTTCGCTGTTTGCCGCCTGGTTTCCCGGCGGTGCCACAATATTCTATCCATAGCCAAAGTTGCACCCCAGTCCCTCTCAGAACCGGACAAGCGGCTTTCCCAACATCCGGCTCCTCGGTCTGCCATTCAGCGTACCTCTGCTAGATCGCAGACGACGCCTATCCATCGCAGAATGCGTACTCACTGCGTTTCACCCCTTGCATGGTGGCAGTGTTTCCTCTTCGTCGGACGACAAACCGTGGGAACCTTCGCTCCGAGGGCATTACCCCTCCTCATCGCTAACCGTTGCGGCGTACCGGTCCCCATCACTCGCGACGCGGCCATTTGTGCATCTCTTTTTATATTGATACACATACTCGGGTACTACTTTGCGCGTTGCCCCAAGAGCCCTTGCTCGTCACTCGCCTGGTTGCTTGCCTGCCGTTGTGCATCTCGATGCTGTCTGAGACTCCGGGGGGGCAGTCGGTACTCGTCTCTATCGTACCGCCTGTTTCGCCTACGCCCGACCTGATAGGATCGGCCCTCACCCAAAATACATTCTTCTCGGAGCTATGGTTCAGATTCAGAGCATACACCCTTCACCTCGTTGCACTCGCTTATCTTCCCGTCCGGCTTCCACCATCCGGTCATTACACTTCCGAGCGGTTGACTAAACCTTACTCGGGAGAGCTTCCCGCTTGCGCGGCTCTCTCTCAGCTGGCAAACATTGCCAGGTTACCCAAGTCGCGAATTACGAATCTCGCGATTTTCGAACAATCACGCCAACCGTACTCGGATGTAATCCAAAATACTTACCAATTTCGCGCTGGCTGTAGGCTCCCGTCTCATAGGCTAAAGTAATCGCCATATTGCGTTCAGGCGACTGTTTTTCTATTTTATCCAAAGATGGCGCAACGGGCCTTTTCTGGGTTTTGGTAACTTGAAGTCTTCTTTCTCCACTTCAACATGACTTAGCATTTGTTCTGCAAACCCCTCACTCCCCAAATTGAAGTGGCTACACTCCGCTACAGCCCCTATTCTCGGACAGCCTCCTAGTGTTTCAACGCAATAAGATTCAAAAATTGATCAAGGCATTCAGGATTGGCAAGAGCCTCTCTATTCTTGATGGGACGTCCGTGAACGATATCCCGTACCGTCAATTCGACAATCTTGCCATTTTTGGTCCGGGGAATATCGCTGACCTGGATAATCCTTGCCGGAACATGCCGGGGAGATGCGTGAGTTTTTATCCTCAGATTTATTTTTTCCACCAATGTTTCCGATAGCACCACATCCCGGCGCAACGTAACAAACAAGATAACTCGACAATCGCCCTTCCACTCCTGACCGATCACCAAGCTTTCCATCACTTCGCCGATTTGTTCCACTGGCCGGTATATTTCCGCGGTGCCGATTCTAACACCACCTGGATTCAAGACAGCGTCCGAACGGCCGTGGATTATGAGACCATCGTGCTCGCTGAGTTCGGCGTAGTCACCGTGACACCATACTCCAGGATATTTTTCGAAATACGCCGAGCGATATTTAAGCTGATCAGGATCGTTCCAGAAACCAACCGGCATCGAGGGAAATGGCGCCGAGCATACTAGTTCCCCCTTCTTTTGACGAACCGAGCGTCCATTTTCATCAAAAACCCGCACTTTCATCGCCAGTCCCCGACTCTGAATTTCCCCTCGTCGAACGGGCATTATCGAACATCCGAGGACAAAGCAGGAGATGATATCGGTGCCACCGGAAATCGACGACAAACAAACATTTGATTTCACCGAATGATACATAAAATCGAAACTCTCGGGGACCAATGGCGATCCTGTTGAAAGTATGGTTCTTAGGGAAGAAAGGTCGTGGCTTTGCATCGGTGTATAACCTGACTTTCTGACCTGATCGATATATTTTGCGGAAACACCGAATATATTGATCCGGGTTTTGTCGACCATATCGAAAAGCGCGGTGGGCGAAGGATACATTGGAGACCCGTCGTAAAGCACCAGGGTAGCGCCCGAGGCCAAGCCCGAAACCAGCCAGTTCCACATCATCCAGCCACACGTACTAAAGTAGAAAAGCCGCTCTTGCGATTGAACATCGACATGGAGCAGATGTTCTTTTAAGTGCTGGAGCAATGTACCCCCCACACCATGGACAATACATTTGGGAGGTCCCGTGGTGCCGGACGAATAGAGGATAAACAAAGGATGGTCGAAGGAAACTTGCTCGTATTCGATGGTCGGGTTGTCCGGAAACCTTGAAACGTACTCATCCCAGCCGGTTGTCGTTGCGTTTTCGGTGGCGTAGCTACCATGGATATAGGAAACGACGACGGTTTTTTCGATAGATGGAATTGCCTTAACGATATTGTCTATCCTCTTAGAGGTATCGAATACCTTACCGTTAAAAAAATAGCCGTCGGAAATAAACAATATTTTCGGCCCTACCTGTCCGAAACGGTCGACAATCCCTTGGATTCCAAAGTCTGGCGAACAACTTGTCCACACCGCGCCTATACTCGCGGTAGCCAGCATGGCGATAACTGTTTCCGGCATATTGGGCAATACGCCAGCAACCCGATCTCCCGGTTCGAGGCCATCTCGGCGTAATGCTTGGGCTAACCGCGATACACATGAAAATAATTCAGCGTAAGTAAGACTTCGTTTTTGCCGATTTTCACCCCAGAAAATAATCGCGCAGTCGCTGTCTTTACGCTTTTTCAACAGGTTTTCGGCATAATTCAATCGTGCTTTCGGAAACCATTTGGCCCCCGGCATTTTGTTTCCATGGGTCAAAACAACATCGCCCTTGGTTTCGGCGACAACATCGGAAAAGTCCCAGAATGAACTCCAAAACGCTTTGGGATAATCAATTGACCACTGGTATAGCGATGCATAATCAGAAATATCAATACCTTGATCGGCCCTTAGCGCTACCATAAAACGGGTGATATTTGCGGTTTCGATGCGCTGGGGAGAGGGTTGCCAGAGGACGGGGTTCATTATATTTCAGCCGATAAGATTTTAATTCTCAGATAGACCATTATGAGGCTATTCGAGGTTAAAATCTGTAGCGTCAATACGAAATAATTTGCACATTCTTTGCCCTCTATACAAAAAAGTTCCGATATGTGCATTATTCTATGAAATAATAATCTATTTTATAAATGATTGGGGGAGCATTGTTGGCTAATCTACCGAGCGGATTGAAATATGCGGAATCTCACGAATGGGTGGGTCTTGGGGAACAAAATGTCGTGAAAGTGGGCATTACGGATCATGCTCAAGAAGAGCTGGGAGACTTGGTGTTTATCGAATTGCCGGAAGTTGGACGCCGAGTGTCGGCCGGGGAACAGTGCGCCGTTGTGGAATCGGTTAAGGCGGCGTCCGATATTTACAGTCCGGTTTCGGGAGTAATCGCCGATACGAATGGAGACTTGGCGGACAGCCCTGAAAAGGTTAATGACGATGCATTTTCCGCATGGTTATTTTCCGTAAAAATTGATGATGCCAATGAGCTGGAGAAATTAATGGATGCGGACGGTTATAGTGCTATGATCAAGGCATAGGCCTTCGACGCCACTAAGCCAAATCCATTGACTTCGGAAAATTCGCCGCTAAGCAAAACACCTCTATATTCCTTGCATTTGGAATGGAATGCCCGAATGGTGGGATTTGCCGGTTATGAGATGCCCGTCCAATACCAATCCGGAATTATCAAGGAGCATCAGCATACCCGCTCTCACGCGGGCTTGTTTGATATTTCTCATATGGGTCAAATCAAGATCAGTGGCGATCATGTTAGCGAATCATTAGAGCGGCTGACGCCCAGTGATTTTACTAGTCTTCCCTTAAATCGGCAGCGCTATACCTGGTTTACCAACGAGCAGGGTGGTGTTATCGATGACTGTATGGTCACCCATCGAGGAGATCATTTATTGATCGTAGCCAATGCCTCCCGAAAAGGACAAGTACTCGATCATTTAAAATCCAAACTCACCGAATGCGATGTTATCGAACTCAAGGATCGCGCATTGTTGGCTCTACAGGGGCCTGAGGCATCGAAAGTAATGAATCGATTCGCCCCGGACGCCTGCCAATTACCCTTTATGTCTTCGGCTTCGTGGTCCATCCAGGGCGCGGACTGTATCGTAAACCGGTGTGGTTACACCGGTGAAGATGGATATGAATTGATGGTCCCCATGGATCAGATTGAGAAACTGGCCCGCTTGTTTATAGCCCAGGACGAGGTTGAAGCTATTGGATTGGGCGCCAGAGATTCGTTGCGCCTGGAGGCGGGCTTATGCCTATACGGGCATGACATTGACGAAAATACATCGCCGATCGAGGCGGGTCTGGATTGGATAATCGCGAAGAAATATCTTGGTGGCAATGCCCGGTCCGCGATATTTCCCGGAGCGGAAAAAATAATTCGAGACCTTCGAGAAAAACCTGATTGTATACGTGTAGGCCTTAAACCTGAAGGGAAGGTACCGGTTCGGGAAGGCGCCAGGCTTTTTAATAAAGTGGGGGATATGGTTGGCCGGGTCACCAGTGGAGGGTTCGGTCCGACGATAAAAAGCCCCGTAGCGATGGGATACCTCAGTACCAATTACACACACGTCGGCGCCCGACTGGACGCGATGGTTCGAGATCGCCTCTATCCGGTTTCCGTCGTCAGCTTACCTTTTGTCCCTCACCGCTATTATCAATAACTCAATGCCGGATTTACTTAAGAAATCCTTAACGGAACTGGAAATGGGGGGCGATTTTATCCGCCGCCATATTGGCCAGAATCATGAGCAGATCGGGCAAATGCTCGAATATTTGGACTTAGGCTGTTTGGATGAACTGATCGACAAAGCGGTGCCTCAAAGCATTGTTTCTAAGGAACCATTGTCGTTGAAGTCCAACTTCAGTGAAACCGCGGTGCTCAATTACAAACGTAAGATGCGTTCGCGCAATAAAGTTTTTAGGTCGATGATTGGTATGGGGTATTACGATACCATTATGCCCGAGGTTATCAAACGCAATGTCATGGAAAATCCAGGGTGGTATCCCGCGTATACACCCTATCAAGCGGAAGTCAGTCAGGGAAGACTGGAAGCGTTGCTGAATTTTCAACAAGTGATTGTCGATCTGACCGGCATGGAATTAGCCAATGCGTCGTTGTTGGACGAAGCGACTGCATGCGCGGAAGCCATGGCGATGTCAAAACGGGTTTCAAAAAGCACTTCTAATTGTTTATTTGTGGATCGGGACTGCCACCCCCAAACCATTGCCGTGGTTGAAACCCGAGCCAAAGGTTTAGGATTTGAGATTATTGTAGGCGACCCCCACGTTGATTTGGAAACCCATAATGTGTTTGGCGTCTTGATTCAATATCCAGGTTCAAACGGTGAGATTCGGGACCTCCAACAGGTTGTTGAACACACCCATTCCAAGGCTGCGATTGTGACGGTGGCCGCTGATCTTTTGAGTCTGGTTTTGTTAAAGCCACCGGGTGAATTTGGCGCCGATATCGTGGTTGGAAGCGCACAGCGTTTCGGTGTGCCGATGGGTTACGGTGGTCCTCATGCTGCTTTTTTTGCCACGCGGGATGTTTTCAAGCGATCTATTCCGGGCCGGATAATCGGTGTTTCGGTGGATAACATGGGGGATCAGGCCTTACGTATGGCCTTGCAAACCCGTGAACAGCATATTCGACGGGATAAGGCGACCAGTAATATCTGTACATCCCAGGTTTTGTTGGCGATTATTGCAGGATTTTACGCGATTTATCATGGGCCTGAAGGAATAAAACTGATCGCGGGGCGGGTTCACCGCTTGACTCAGATTTTGGCCGATGGGTTGAAAAAATTTAGCATTAAAGTCGTTAATACAGCATTTTTCGACACCGTTGTAGTCAATGTTCCTGGAAGGGCTCGGCGCATTGCGGCAAAGGCTCGGGAATCGAAAATTAATTTTCGGGAAATAGACGCCGACCATTTGGGTGTTTCGTTTGACGAGACCACAACTCGGAATGAGTTGCGAGCCGTCTGGCGGATTTTCTCATCCCATGAGGGTGAATTGCTCAAGGTTAAGGAAATGGATCTCGCAACTGAAGAATGCATCCCACGGGGACTGCTGCGGACCGATGATTTCCTCAGGCATCCGGTTTTTCACCTGTACCACTGTGAAACCGAAATTATGCACTATATGCGCAGACTGGCACGGCGCGATATCGCACTGGACCGTTCGATGATTCCACTCGGCTCGTGCACCATGAAACTGAACGCAGCCACCGAGTTACAGGCGCTGTCCTATCGCGAATTCAACGCTCTCCATCCTTTCGCACCCCTGGAACAAACCCAAGGTTATCAACAGTTGTTTGAAGAATTGGAAGAGATGCTGTGCGATTTGACCGGTTTCGATGCCTTTTCGTTTCAACCCAACGCAGGTTCTCAAGGTGAATACGCGGGTTTACTCGTGATCCGCAAATACCAGGAAAGTTGTGGCGAGGGCCATAGGGATGTCTGCCTGATTCCGGCTTCCGCCCACGGCACCAACCCAGCGAGTGCGACGCTTGCGGGCCTTAAGGTTATCGTAGTCGCGTGTGACGCAGCCGGCAATATTAGCATTGAGGATCTCAAGGCGAAAGTATTCGAACATGGGAAAAATCTTTCGGCTTTAATGATAACCTACCCTTCGACCCACGGTGTTTTCGAAGAAGCATTTTGTGATATCTGCCGAATGATTCATGACTCGGGGGCTCAGGTCTATCTGGATGGCGCTAATTTTAATGCTCTGGTGGGAATTTGCAGGCCAGGGTTAATTGGGGCCGATGTGGCTCATATTAACCTGCATAAGACCTTCAGCATCCCGCACGGTGGCGGCGGACCCGGTATGGGACCGATAGGCGTCCTGGGTCATCTTGCTCCGTTCCTACCCGATCACCCGGTGGTCGGCGGCGTCAATCCTGATGCGGCAAAGTCGGGTACTATAGGAACCATATCGGCTGCCCCTTGGGGATCGGCCAGCATTTTGACAATACCATGGGCCTATATCGCGATGATGCGCGCAGGGGGGTTGAAACAGGGTACTTTAACGGCGATTTTAAGTGCAAACTATATCGCTAAACGACTTTCTCCCCATTACCCGGTGTTGTACACGGGGAAAAATGGTATGGTGGCCCACGAATGTATTATCGATCTTCGCCCAATTAAGGCTTCCTGTGGAATAACCGTGGACGATGTGGCCAAAAGGTTAATCGATTACGGATTCCATGCCCCGACCATGTCCTTTCCCGTAGCCTATACGCTAATGATCGAACCCACCGAAAGTGAAAACAAACGGGAATTGGACCGTTTTTGTGAAGCGATGATCGCTATTCGGAGCGAAATTGCCGCGATCGAAGGGGGAGTAGACGATTCAGAAAACAATGTCTTACATAACGCACCCCATTCCCACAAGCTTTTTTTAAAAGACGATTGGGATTTTCCTTATACTAAAAAGCAAGCCTTTTTCCCTCTCTCCGGTTTGGAAGACGACAAATATTGGCCACCGGTAGGCCGGATCGACAACGTATCTGGGGATCGCAATTTGGTATGTACCTGTCCATCGGTTTCGGCTTACCAGGAGTAACTATAGGACAGATAACAATCTAACCTTTACTCACCGAAGTAATTTTTGAGCAACTTTAGCCCTCAACTGAGACATCAATTATGGCAGCACAAAATCGAACAGGCATTGATCGGCTATCCGCCGCCGCATTAAACTCGTTAGTGGGGATACGCTCGACCTGGCGGCATGAAGAGGCATTTCGTCAGGAGGTGATCATTTTCTTGCTTGCGGTTCCCATCAGCTTTTGGTTGGGGTCGGATCGTGTCGAAAGAGCGCTGTTGATCGGTAGTGTTGCGTTAATACTCATAGTCGAATTAATCAATTCCGCGGTGGAAGCAATCGTGGATAGAATTGGGCTCGAACATCACGAACTATCCGGCCGGGCTAAGGATGCGGTTTCAGCGGCGGTATTGTTGACCATCCTATTGGCTGGGGTTATCTGGTTGTCGGTATTGTTGTAGTGTCACTATTCATCTCACCCCTGAAATCCACCATTATTGCGTTACAAAAATGATCATTTCTTGCCTTGAACAGACGGATTTCAGAGGCAATTTGAACCGTTACGTTGTAATTTTCTGGAAAGGAGAATAAAGAAGTATGAAAGCACTCATTTGTGGATCGATCGCCTACGACACAATCATGGTGTTCCAGGACCGCTTTAAAAATCACATATTGCCGGAACAAGTGCATATCTTAAATGTTTCGTTTTTGGTGCCGGAATTGCGCCGGGAATACGGAGGGTGCGCCGGAAACATTGCTTACAACCTTAAACTTTTAGGTGGTGCACCGCTACCCATGGCGGCGGTTGGCCAAGATTTTTCGCCCTATTCGCAATGGATGAATCAGTGTGGAATCCCCCAAGACTATATTTGGGAAGCGGAAGGAAGCTACACGGCGCAAGCCTATATCACCACCGACATGGACGACAACCAGATTACCGCATTTCATCCCGGCGCTATGAATTTTGCCCATGGGAAAAAGGTACCGGCGGACCTCGACGTGGATATCGGCATTGTATCGCCCGATGGAAAAGAAGGTATGGAACAGCACGCAGCCCAATTCGCCGACGCTGGAATTCCGTTTATTTTCGATCCGGGTCAAGGGTTGCCGATGTTTAATGGTGAAGAGTTGGAGCGATTTCTGGATCTGGCAAGCTGGGTTGCGTTGAATGGCTATGAAGCACGGTTGGTTCAAGAGCGTACCGGTCTGTCTCCGGAGCAAATAGCCGAGCGTGTGAAAGCGGTCATTGTGACGCACGGGGGAGAAGGATCTAAAATCTATACGCAAGAACAATCCTATGAAATTCCAACCGCGAATCCTAACAAGGTTGTCGATCCAACCGGTTGCGGCGATGCTTATCGGGCGGGATTAATTTATGGGTTATTGGAAGGCATGGAGTGGAAAACCATCGGACGAATCGCCTCTTTGATGGGTGCGGTCAAAGTCGAATCCAGTGGTACGCAGAACCATTCGTTCGATATGGCTTCGTTCCGTAATCGGTTTCGACACAATTTTGGGTACACATTGTAAGCGTGGAAAATACCAAAAGACTGTTGCGGATTATGGCTCGATTGCGTGATCCGGAGCGTGGATGCCCGTGGGATGTAAAACAGGATTTCTCCAGCTTAGTCCCCTACTTGATCGAAGAAGCCTACGAAGTAGTCGATGCGATTGAACGCGAAGACACTGAGGATTTGCAGGAAGAATTGGGAGATTTATTGTTGCAGGTGGTATTTCAGTCACGGATTGCCCAAGAGCAAAATCTTTTTGATTTCGAGGCGGTCGCGGGGTCGATTTGCGACAAACTGACACGCCGCCATCCCCATGTTTTTGGTGATATGCGATTCGAAAATGACGAACAACGAATATCCGCCTGGGAAACGGCCAAAGCCGACGAACGCGCGCGTAAAGATGGCGATTCCGAACCGTCCAGCGTATTGGATGGCATTGCCCAAAGCTTACCGGCATTGATGCAAGCGGAAAAGATTCAGAATCGAGTTTCAAGACACGGCTTTGACTGGCCCGAAATAGCGCCGGTTTTCGCTAAAGTGGAAGAAGAACTGGAAGAAGTGCGCGAGGCATTTGAATCGGGCAATGCTGAAGATATTCGAGAGGAAGTGGGTGATTTGTTGTTTGTAGCGGTCAATCTCGCCCGACATCTGAATGTCGAACCCGAAGCTGCTTTGAAGCAGGGCAACCGAAAATTTACATCCCGCTTTCATTATATTGAACAACAGGTTTCCAGGACTGGGCGTAAACTCAAAGATTGTGAATTAGCCGAATTGGATGGTTTATGGGAACAGGCAAAGGTACTGGGTAAATAGGCATCGACAGGTTGGATTAGGCGCGTGTAAGGAAGCTGCCAATAGTTAACCCTAGCGGTCGTTCAGGAGATCGCGTTTAATGACAGCTTTCGGCCGGGAGTGGAAAGCCAGTTTATCGAATATCGATAAAATAAGGGCTTGACCCTTTCGCCCTGACGACTGCCTGACTTACCCATCATCCACCCGAAACACCGAATTGTGTTGAAATCATTGGTAAACAGTGTATTTCAAACACCATAAAACCCAATTTTTTCGTCGGTTACCATCGACATTGACAACTTATAGGTTATTCAGTACATTTCAATTTGGTCAAAAAGTGCGTTTATGTTTCCTATTCTTAATCTTCTCCACTTGAGTGGGGTCGTTTAGGAGGCTGTCCATCAAATAAATCCGCTGCTTAGGAGAGGTGTAATGAATCTGGTCGAAACGATCCACGCTCGCTCGCGCGATGACGAATCAGGGTCGGCACTGGTTTTTGAAGATTCCAGCTGGACGAACGCCGAGTTCGACCAGGTGACCGATCATGTGGGGCGATCCCTCTGGGGAAGTCGGAGTCCGAACGGGTGACCGTGTTGCAATTGTGCTCGCCAACTCTCCCGAGTTGGTCTTTTGTTACTATGGGTGCTTCAAGATCGGCGCCATCGCGGTCCCCATTAACAACCGATTCGCCGAACCGGAGTTGGAGTACACCCTGAATCACTGTCAGGCGCGGGTCTGTATCACGCAGCCCGATTTGTACGAAAGGATCGAGCCCATCAGGAAATCTCTTTCGAAGATGGATCGATACTACGTGACTGGCGATCATTCCCGATTTAATCATGTACTGGGTTTTGGTAGACTCTCCGATGCATCTCCTTCGGACATGTCATTTCCCGAAATCTCCGAAGATGCCGTATCCGCGATCCTTTACACCTCGGGAACGACGTCCCGGCCGAAAGGCGTCACGCATACGCACCGTACCGTGAAGAAAATTGGCGAATGCCATGCGGAACAGTTCCATTTCAGCCGGGAAGACGAAATCGCCGTTATGCCCCCGATGAGTCATATCCTCGGCTTGACCTACCTTCTGAGTGCGATGCATTCCGGAGGTACGCCCATATCGTTCCGAGATTCGACCCGGAAATGGTGCTCAATTTGGTATCCAAACACCGGCTCACGAGGATTGCGGGACTGCCGGTAATGTTCAACGCGATGGTGCACCATCCATCCGCTTCAACGGCTGATCTTAGCTCATTAAAGTCCATTGTCGTCGGCGGCGACGCCGTTCCACCGGCGCTCCAGGAAGAGTTTGAGAAGAAATTCGGCGTGCCGCTCCTCGAAGGTTGCGGGATGACCGAGATCGTTCCGTATGCCGTCAATACCGTGGATGCGAGGAGACCGGGCTCGATCGGCCGGGCTGCGCTGGGTGTACATCTTCGTCTGGTAGATGGCGATGGAAACGATGTGCCCGAGGGCGAGGTCGGTGAGGTTTGGGCCAAGAGCGACGGCGCGATGATCGGATATTGGGAAAATCCGGAGGCGACGGCCGACGGGATGCACCAAAGCTGGGTCCGGACCGGAGATAGGGCGCGGCGCGATCCAGAAGGATTCTATTGGTTCATGGGACGCATGAAAGAGATCATCATCCGGGCCGGTTCGAATATATCGCCGCAAGAAGTCGAAGAAGTCATGTACCATTATTCCGCGGCCCGAGAAGCAGGCGTAATCGGAGTACCTCATCCTGACCTGGGTGAAGTCGTTTGGGCGTTTGTTGCTCTCCGCGCTGGGCAAAAAGCTACGGCTGAGGAGATTCAGTCGTTTATGGAGGGACGGATTGCAAGTTACAAGATTCCCGAGCGAATCCAGTTCCTCGATGACTTACCGAAAGGGCCCACGGGCAAGGTCCAACGCCGTGCGTTGAAGGAACGAACGACGACCGCGAGGGCGTCGGAGGAAAGCGGAACGTTCCCACGATAAGCCCCGAACCTAAACTTCGAGGAGAAGACGGATTCGAATGTAAAACAGTAGAAGAAAATAGTTACTTCTCATCAAGCTATAGCGAGGCGCGAGAAAAATTCCTTAATGCAGTCCGTGGAACGAATGGTAGTGTAGACAGTATTAAACATCCAGAAGTTGGACCTGAAGGTGAGCCACTGTTTATGGATGTGGCCTATTTTGGATCAGCGGACGCCATAGACACTCTAGTTGTTAGTTCAGGCACTCACGGCGTTGAGAGCTTCGCGGGTTCGGGTATTCAAACGGGGCTTTTGACGGAAGGGCTTGCTTCGCGTCTCCCGCCAAACCTGAGTCTAATAATGATCCATGCGCTAAATCCTTATGGAATGGCGCACCACCGTCGATTTACCGAGGACAACGTAGATCTTAATCGCAACTTCAGGGATCATGCGCAACCTTCGCCTAGAAACCTCCCCTATGAGGCGCTTGCCGATGTCATTGCACCGAGTTCAATTTCTTTTTGGTCTGAGGTCACGTCGTGGGCGCGGTTACACTGGTTTAAAGTAACCGCTGGAACTGCCGCATTTCAAGCAGCTGTTAGCAAAGGTCAATATTCACACCCTAGAGGTCTCTTTTATGGCGGCAACCACAATACATGGTAAAATGATAAATTTCGATCGGTCATCCAACGTTTTCCGAGCAAACCAAATCGAGTCGTAATGGTCGATGTGCATACTGGGCTGGGTGACTATGGTAGCGCGGAGATAATTCTTAATACCCCTTCCAACTCACCGGAATTCAGGCGCGCGATCGATATTTGGGGGGCGGCATTGGTGAAGACGACGGTAAAGGGTGAATCAGTGTCTGTTCACCTCGACACCACATTGAAGCTTGCCGTACCCAAAATGTTGCCGTATTCGGAGGTAGTAGCAGTCGGTTTGGAATTTGGTACGATACCGCCGATGGAAGTTTTTAAAGCATTACGAGCAGAAAACTGGCTGCACCATCACGGTGCCTCCAGATATGCCAAAACAAGGGAGATGAAAATATGCTTGCTTAAGGCATTCTACCCTGACGATAACAAATGGAAAGCATCGGTATGGACGAAAGGAAAAGAGATTGTTGAGCTTGCACTAAAGAGTTTCGAACTTGTGAATTAAGATAAATCAGTGATCTTGCGACTTGAAAATTCCAGCGGAATGGTCCGACTTGATCTATGTATTTGCTCTTTATAGGCTCTTGGCTTTCTATCACCTAGATCGGGCTTGATTTTTATTAACTTTCCCATAGGGTTCCGCTTCGTCCTTCTAACCCGCGGCTAATACTAAAGATGCTGGAATTGTAACTTAATAAGTATGTCCCCTTTTTTTGAAATGTTTTGTTTCTGGTTGAACGCCATGTTATGGCTTGATACCCTTTGCTACAGACATTGCGAAATTTGGGCTCTCCGGATTAACAATAAGAGCTTGCTTGGCCGGAGATATTAAAACGTCCATATCCTCGATTGGAACAGCACCTAAAAGGACTTCGTCTCCAAACACCAATGCCCCGGTAAAACAACCACGGTTTTGGAACTTTATTGATATCGGCCCCATATATGGACCAAGTGTTTCCTTCCATCCGTTGTTGTTACTTCCCTCTTGTATAATTCTTCTAATTCCAGTTGAATAGCAACGTGTTCTGGTACACATAAATGCAATGAACCAGTGTCAACCAAAGATTTCACAGTGATTGGCTTGATGTTTCCCTCTCTTGGATTTGAAAGCTCGATTTCGGCATTAATTAGACCCATCTGTCTCTCCTAATGTGCAATCTGTAATTTGCCATAACATTGAGTAGACCAATACTTCCTAAGTCTTAACTTAGGAAGTTCCAACATATTGCTCATTGACATTTAGAAATTCTCATTTCTCAAACCATTTTTTCTTAGTTACTTCAAAAGACTATTGTGGTTTCGTAAAAAACCCATGATTTCATGCAAATCTAATATACAGAGGAAAAAGGGGACACCCATTAGCCAGCTGTTGTCAATAGGGTATAAAAATTTATTTACGCTCTAAAGCGCAAAAATAAATACACAACGACGATCTGAAAACACACTCAATACCATTCAAAAGTGGTTACGGAACTGATCCGCACCAGACACCCATCAGAATCAAGACAATCACCCGTTGATTGGGTGACGTTCCAGCCTCATTCGAGGCCCTGAAGACCATTGGTACCCAGTCGCGTCAAGCTCACCAAATATTCACGGATCACCTGCCGACTGATCCACAGGGTTCGTTCTGACCGTTGTGCGGTTTTGATCGCATTGATCGTCGATTCATGAAATGGCGATTCAGCGACATTGGCATAAATGTCCAGGCCAACCCTGCCTACGATTGATACGCTGAGCGTAGCGCATGTGTAGTGGTTTCAATATTCTTGTAAACCATCTTCCTGTTGTGGGACCGCGATTAAATGTACATGGTTGGTCATTAGGCAATACGCCAAAATATGAACTTTATGAATCGAACAATATTTCCGCAACCAAGCTAGTACCCCGCACACTAAATAACTACATTTAAGCGGCGAGGATAAATCGCCGAGAACAAGACGCGACAGCGCAGGAATAGCCATCCTCTTTCAAGCTGTCGCAACGCGGTTATCGACGATTTAGACCGTCGAATAGACGTAGTTATTTAGGTTGCTGGATTTTAGATAAATCTCGCGATCTTCGTCAAGAAAAAACACATCTTCGCACCGGTTACCTCGCTGTGTAATATGGTGCGGAAGACCTGCAAAAACGGTTCGAACTATTCTCGGTATCCGTGAAGTATACCCAATCTTGCAAAAAAGGGTAGCGCCCCCTTATTTCAATATATTCGGGAAATATGTGCACCATGATGATTTACCCTGCATTAAATCGATTGCGTATCCAATAGTCGATACTCAAGTAACGTCCTGCTCCAATGAAGAACAAAACAAGGAGCATGATGAAATAGGTGGTAGCAAACTCGATACCGTTATTCAATACTACGAATTCTCCAGATTCGGTTAACCAATCGTAGTTTCCATGAGTGTTGAGAATTTCTTTCGCACGATCTAAGCGCCCTATAGCACCAACTGTGCGTTCGGTTGCGAAGAGTTCAGTGCCCTCAGCTATGGCAAGCCACCCGTTTGGCCAGTGCACGACAAATATGGCCACTACCATTGTTATCATCAATGGAATAGATACCCATCGCACCGCGAATCCGACTAGCAGAAAGACAGCGCCAACAATTTCCGTCGTAGTCGCTAGAAATGCCATTACTTCTGGAAATGGTAGACCGAGGCCCCATTCGGTGTTCCCAAACCAATCGGCGGTACTCTGGAAGTGCTCATATTTTTTGGTGCCAGCCATCCAAAAGATCGGTACCAAATATAGTCTCAGTGCTAAAGGCCCCAGAAAATCTAGTTCACGTGATTTATTCAGTTGCTCCTGAATAGTTATAAAAAAGTCGACTATCGGACTTGTAGAATCGCTGCTTGGCCGCATGATGGCATTACTCCCATTTTTGGTTTTATTAAAAAAAGCGTCAGGTTTATATTGCATTGATGATTATTACCATAAAGGCATTTATTTGTATTTTGACGCTACTTCCAACAAGACCAGGAGTTGTATCGGAAACTTTCAGGATATTTTCACCCCGCTAGGAGGCTGTCCGAGAATAGGAGCCGTCACGAAGGATAGCAGTTTTGAGGCCATTTTTTCGATTAAAAGAAAGGGTAAAGTCTTTTCTTCAATTATTAACTACACTATTTTTCCTCCATGGCCCGTCCGTTACACATAAACTACCCTGGCGCTTGGTACCATGTAATGAATCGTGGTGGTGGGTATCGAACCATTTTCAACGACGATCATCAGCGTTGGGTTTCGGACGCGTCTAATGTCGAATTTGGACAGCGATCTAGAAATTCCCGAAACACGAGAAGCGGTTAGTACACCTTAGCTATCGCTTATCGTGACTACGGTCGCGGATATATTTTCCGTTTCGGAAGAAGAAATACTCCGAACCGGGTCGCGGGGAAGGGGAAGGAGAAACCCGGCTCGAATGGCCGCCAGTTATATTACGCGAAAAATCGCAGGTTACCCGCTCAATGAAATTGCCTCGTATTTTGGGTTGGGCCATTATGCAAGCGCGTCAGGGATCGTAATACGATGCCAAAGAGCAATCGAAATCGACATAAGATTGGCGAATATGATTAATGATACGGCAAATAAAAGCAAAGATTTGACCCTTTCTTTTTTGCAATCGAAGCTGTGGTTTGGATCTTAAATCAGCTTTTCGAACATTCGTCAATCACCCATTCGTACTAGTACAAATGGGTGATATATTTGAATTCGAATTTGTGATGTAATTCGTACAAAATCGATTTAAGCATAATCCGTGTTATGCTCAAACCGAAGTCAGCCATTGTGCATTAGACATATCTAAAAACCGAACGTAATTAATAAGAATAACTCATGAAATCAAGACGCAATGATATACCTTTTCGATTGTTACTCGTTTTTCTGTTTGTTGCGACATCGCCATTTTTTTCGTTTTCCGCCTATGCGGAAACCGGTTGGATTGGTTAAGTATCGACAGGGAGGTATTATTCGCAATGGTTAATGAGACTATCCCCTGTCTATAAAACCTATAAAGAAGCATTACAATGGACTAAAGATGAAGCATTGAAAACAGGAGTTTGGTCTGGAACTAATAAAATCAATTCAACAGATTTGGTGTTTCGGTTTGCTAATAGTAGTTTTACCCATCACTACTATAGTGATAACTATCCTATTAATATAATTGAAATTTCAGGAGCCAACATCGAATGGAGAAATTGTAATCAGTGGACACTAGGTAATCCTGCTGCGCGTATCTCTAAATTAGGGGTCAATATCTATGCTCCGGATGAACTCAGCCCATTTACTTTAAAGCCGGATATAATGTATGCGGCCTTTAACAATTGCATTCAACCTGACAGTTCTTATTATAGAGTTACCACGTTGCCTGTGCTTACTGTTCGTCAAGCTACGGTTAGCAATATTACTGAACAATACCCTTTGCCTCCCGACCCACTTAAAAACGTTGGTCGGTGCGAAGGGTTCAGCACACCTCTGGCAGGAAACCCCGTGCATATTGGTACGGGTAACAAGTTTCAACAGGAAAATGACTACATTGGTCTCGGTCCCTTTGCTGTGGATTTCCGGCGTTTTTATAATAGTACGGCAACTGGAACAACTACCGGGCTTGGTCAGTATTGGCGTAATAGCTATGATCGCACTATTACCGCCTCGGATGCGATAACAACAAAAGTTCACCGAGAAGACGGTAAGACCTTTGAGTTTTTATATGATGGCGTTGCTTGGAAGCCAGACCCTGATGTGACAACTCGACTTGAAGAAATTCTCGATGGGCAAGGCACTCGTATTGGCTGGCGTTACGTTGCATCGGATGATTCTGTCGAGGATTATAATATAGCGGGGAAACTGTTATCGCTTACTAACCGCGCCGGATTCGCGCAAACGCTCGACTATGATGTCCCGGTTGCTGAAGGTGGTGATGCTGATCCTGACACTCTAGATAAAGTCGCTGGCCCTTTTGGCCGCACTTTAGCTTTTACCTACGATGGTAGCGCCCGCATCTCCGAAATGGTAGATCCTGCTGGCGAAACATACACCTACAACTACGATGTTAACGGTAATCTCGCTTCGGTTAGCTATCCTGATGAGACACCGAATGATCCGAGTGACAACCCTAAACGGCTCTACCACTACGAAGACGTCAACTTCCCTAATGGTCTTACCGGCATCACTGATGAAACCGGCAACCGCTTTGCCAGTTGGGGCTATGATAGTCAGGGGCGCGCCATCTTTTCTGAACATGCTAGTGGCGCCGAGCGTGTGGATATTGTCTACAATGCCGATGACACTACCACGGTTACTGATAGCCTGGGCAATGTCAGAACTTATAACTTTGAGGTTCAATATGGTGTCATCAAGACGAGCCAAATAGATGGTGGACCTTGTGCAAGTTGTGCAGGACAATCCCATAGCTTTACCTACGATTCGAATGGCTTTATTGCCTCGAAAACCGACTTTAACGGGAATCAAACTACCGTCATCAACGATAGTCGTGGTTTACAAACATCAAGTACCGAAGCTGTCGGTACACCGGAAGAAAGAACCATTACCACGGAATGGCACCCTACTTTTCGATTACCCACCAAGGTTACGGAGCCTGGTAGAGAAACAACCTATAGCTATGATACCCAAGGCCGGTTGCTAACCGTAGAAGCGAAGACACTTCCTAACTTAGAGGTGATACGCACTACGACCAATATCTTTGGTTTATATGGACTACTTTCTACGATAGACGGCCCGCGAACCGATGTCAGTGACATTGTCACCTTTGAATATGATGGTTTCGGAAACCTCATTAAAACCACAAATGCGTTGGGCCATGAAACCAATATCACTGAATACGATGCCCATGGCCAGCCGCTAACTGTACAAGATGCGAATAACATCACTACAAATTTAACCTACGATGCGCGGGGTCGTATAATAACACGCTCGATTGATGGCCAAATCACCACTTTCGACTACGATGGCGTGGGTAACATCACCAAAGTTACCTTACCCAATGGTAGCTTCCTTTCAAATGAATACGATGAGGCCCAACGCTTGATTGCGGTCGGGGATAATCTCGGTAATCGGATTGAATACACATTAGATAGTTTTGGTAACAGAACCAAAGAAGAAATTAAAGATCCGCAAGGTACATTGACACGCACCTTATCCCACACATATAACAGCCTAAACAGGCTCATCGAATCGATAGGCGGGGCCAATCAAAACACCACTTATACCTATGATGACAATGGCAATCGGACCAGTATGACCACTGATCCTACGGGCTTAAGTCAAGAAACCCAGCAAGCCTTCGATGCCTTGAATCGTTTGACATCTTCTACCGATGCAAACCAGGGAATAACAGATTTCACCTATGATGCCCGAGATAACCTAACCAGCTTGACAGATCCCCGTGGTCTAACTACGACCTTTAACTACGATGAACTGGATAATCTCGTATTGAAAGACAGCCCCGACACTGGCCTCACCACATTTAGCTACGATAGTGCTTGGAATCCTATTAATCAGACCGATGCCAGAGGAATTACCACGAGTTTTACTTATGACGCCTTGAATCGCTTGACCAGCATCGATTATCCCGATAACAGCCAAGACGTTACCTTAACTTACGATAGTTGTACCAATGGTATTGGCCAACTTTGTGTGATGACCGATGGAAGTGGAACCACTACTTTAAGCTATGATGCTACCGGTAACCGGAATACACAAACTTCCTCCATTGACGGCATTACTCAAACTGTGAGCTATGCCTACAACGAAGCGGATCAACTCATTCAGATCACCTATCCCAGTGGCAGAACGGTGGACTATGTTCGGAATGCCTTAGGGCAGATTGATGGTGTCACTACTACTAAGGATGCTATTACAGAAATACTCGCCAGCAACATCGCTTATGAACCCTTAGGACCAATGAACGGACTCACTTATGGCAATGGGCTTACTCATGCTCAGGGTTTCGATCTGGACTATCGACTGACGGCACTCACCACGGGATCTGTTGAGGACCTAAGCTACACATTTGACGATACCAACAATATCACTACGTTATTGAATATTAATGATGCAGCCCGCGACCAAATCTTTAACTACGATGAAATCAATCACCTCACTAATGCCACCGGCCTCTATGGCGATCTTGATTACACTTACGACGCCAATGGCAATCGTCTAACTGACGACATCAACAGCAGTAATCCGAAGACCTACACCTACGACACGAACAGCCATCGTCTGATACAGACTAACAACGGTAGTACCGATAATTATGGCTACGATGCCAACGGCAATACCACACAAGACGGAAACTTCAGCTATGTCTATGGCGATCACAACCGGCTCATAACGGTGACAACTTTGAGTGGTACCACAATTGCCGAATACACCTACAACGGACGTAGCGAACGCGTTAAGAAAGTCGGTACCGAGACGACACTGTATTATTACGATCAAAGTGGGTTACTCTTGGCGGAAATAGACAGTACAGGTAACACACAAGTGTAATATATCTACATTGACGGTACACCCCTTGCGCTTGTTACAGTGGGAAGTAGTGGTAATTCTCCCACAGTGAGCACAAAAGAGTTTCAAAACGGGCTAGCACCGGATGGCAGCTATACCGGGACCTCCGATACCTACATATCGCAAAATGCACCGGCAAGTAATTTCGGCGGGAATGTCGATTTGCAGGCCGATGGCGACGATCCCAGCAGTACCGGAAACGATTTGGCGACGTTGATTCGTTGGGACTTATCGGCGATTCCTGCTGAGGCAACTGTGCAGTCCGCATCAATAACCGTGTCGGTCATTAATCCCAGCGGCGAACAATACCAATTCTATCAACTGTTGCGCGCTTGGGACGAAGCGCAGGCGAACTGGAACCAGGCTGCCAACGGCAATAACTGGGAAAGTCCCGGAGCGACAGGTGGCAGTGATCGCGGTTCGTCTTTATTGACGAGCGTAAGTGCACCGGCGACCGGCGTTTATGCGTTGTCGCTTAACGCTGAGGGTATCGCTGCAATTCAGCGTTGGGTGGATGGATCGAGCCCCAACAATGGCATTGTCTTGGTAAACTCCGCTACAACCGACGGAGTTGATCTGGATTCCAGCGAGGCTGTTTCGACGATAGGTCGACCCAAATTATCGGTAACCTATTCCCTACCGGGCGGCGGCGTTGATACCGTCCTGAGCTTTCAGGATAGTGTTTTCCCCGATGGGACTTACGATGGAACGAGAGACGTATCGCTTGTCGAGTTCCCCCCCCCATTACCAATGTCGGTAGCGAAAGCGATGTTTTCCTCGACGGCGATGACCCGTCGGGGAGTGGAAATGATATCGCCGCATTGATTTCTTGGGATATATCGTCGCTTTCACCGGACGCACAGGTGAACGCGGCGAGTATCACGATCAATGTTTCCAATTCATCAATCGGTAGCTATGAGCTGTATGAGGTATTGACCGATTGGAATGAAGCCGAGGCAAATTGGACCGCGGCCAGGAATGGGATTCCCTGGGTGATTGCCGGTGCTCAAGGTGTGGCGGATCGTGGTTCTGATGTCCTCGGAACCGTTACCGCATCTTCTATCGGCATCTACCAGCTTGATTTAAACGCAAATGGTGTGGCTGTGGTGCAGGATTGGGTGAATGGGGTTCGTCCTAACCACGGATTCGTTCTGGCAAACGTAGCAACCATCGACGGCGTTGATTTCGATTCGCGTGAGGCTTTTTCGACGACAGGTCGACCCAAATTATCGGTGACCTATTCCTTACCGGGCGGCAGCACTGATACCGTCCTGAGCTTTCAGGATGGTGTTTTCCCCGATGCGGCTTACGATGGAACGAGAGACGTATCGCTTGTCGAGTCCCTCTCCAATACCAACGTCAGTAGCGAACGAGATCTTTTCCTCGACGGCGATGACCCGTCGGAGAGTGGAAACGATATCGCTGCCTTGCTATTTTGGGATATATCGTTGCTTTCATCGGACGCACAGGTGAACGCGGCGAGTATCACGATCAATGTTTCCAATTCATCAATCGGTAGCTATGAGCTGTATGAGGTATTGACCGATTGGAATGAAGCTGAGGCAAATTGGACCGCGGCCAGGAATGGGATTCCCTGGGTGATTGCCGGTGCTCAAGGTGTGGCGGATCGTGGTTCTGATGTCCTCGGAACCGTTACCGCATCTTCTATCGGCATCTACCAGCTTGATTTAAACGCAAATGGTGTGGCTGTGGTGCAGGATTGGGTGAATGGGGTCCGTCCTAACCACGGATTCGTTCTGGCAAACGCAGCAACCATCGACGGCGTTGATTTCGATTCGCGTGAGGCCAGCACCGCCGTCACACGCCCAAAACTGACAATCAACTACACGCCATCGGCAACTAATCCTTCAACGAGCGAGACCTTCTATTATCATACCGATCATTTGGGGGCACCTCAGGTGCTCACCGATGCCACCCAGAGCGTAGCGTGGAAGGCGGATTATGATCCCTTCGGACGAGCTAGCATCACGGTCGAAACGATCGAAAACAATGTACGCTTTCCAGGACAGTATTTTGATCAGGAAACCGGGCTGCATTACAACCATCACAGATACTATTCACCGGAGATTGGGCGGTATATTACCAGTGATCCGATTGGGTTATTAGGCGGGCTAAATACATATAGCTACGCATTGAGTAATCCGATAATGTATTACGATCCATATGGTCTTTGGGTTCCTCCGTCATTGCCGCAAGGTGTTGTAGATGGTTCTGCTGGACTTGGAGATGGGATAATTGCAACCTTAACATTAGGTTTTGCTAGTGGTCAGGGGTTTAGAGATAATTTGGGTGTAGATGGAGGAGTTAATATATGCGCGTCAGCATATTATGGGGGTAGGCTTGCTGGAACAACTGGTACGTTGGCTGCTCAGGCGTTTGGTGCGATTCCGGCTGTGTTGACACATTTTACTACCCGAGCTGGTGCTGCTGGCATAGCTGCGAGTGGAACTATAAATGCTTCAAAAGGTGCACAGCTATTTGGAGGCGGTAAATACGCTTCTAGTGTAGGAGGCTTTCCCCGAAATCCATTTGTTCCGGCAGGTTCGACAGTGCCAATTGCTATCAACAATACTTCAGGTTTTGTTAGAGCGGTTCCAGGTACATTTTTGCAACCAACAGGTGCGGTAGCTGCACAGTTAGGAAGCATGAATGCTGCATACGGTGCGGTGGCTAATAGAGATGTATTTAATTCAGACTGTGAATGTCAGTAATAATAGAATTATGCTTATATACCATGTGAAAGATAAGAAAATATTTCATAATATACAATCGTTGTCTAGATATATATGGGTATTCTTATTCTTTTTAGTGGCGGTATTGAGTGTTAAGTATAATAATGGATTGATATTTGTCGGTTGTTTATTTTTTGCTTGGTTTATAGCATATTTCATAGTTGGTTATTTAATTACCAATGAACCAATAGATACAGATAGGGAAATACAATAGGAAAAAAGGAAACCAAAGTATCAAAAAAAAGGCGTCAGGTCTTTCTTTGCCACATCATTGGTCCATATTCCACGGTTGCTTTTCTGTGTCCGCTAAATCCCGACTCCCGTGGATAACAGTGATAATGGAAACGGCGTCGGACTGTGCCAGATAGATGATGCGATAACCCTGAAATATCAATTCTCTAACATCGTTTCTTTCTTCGGCTTCCGGTACGTGCCTTCCAATTTCCGGAAAATCCTCCAGCTTTTTAGCGGCCTCGAAGATTCGTTCAATAAAGAAAGGGTCAAGTCTTTTCTTCAATTATTAACTACACTATCTTTCCTCCATGGCCCGTCCGTTACGCATAAACTACCCTGGCGCTTGGTACCATGTAATGAATCGTGGCGGTGGGTATCGAACCATTTTCAACGACGATCATCAGCGTTGTGTTTTTCTGGAATTACTTGCGGATTTGAACCGTATGTTCCGATTGGAAATCCATGCATATTGCCTTATGGATAACCATTATCATCTTCTGGTCCATACCCCGAGGGGTATCTCCAGCGTGGAATGCGGCATTTAAATGGCGTCTATACGCAACGTTAAAATCGGATTGAGAAAACGGACGGTCCGCTTTTTCGTGGTCGATACAAAGCTATTCTGATCGAACCGGATGCATACTTGCTGAATGTGAGCCGATACATCCCACTTAAATCCTGCCACCGCCGGATTGGTTGAGAGAGCATCGGATTATCCGTGGTCAAGTTATCGTGGGTATGTCGGGGATGGATTGGCTCCGAAATGGCTACACGTGGATTTTGTTCTTGGCATGATCGAACAAGGCCAAAGACAGGAACAGTACCGAAGCTTTGTGGAGGCGGGTATCGACGAAGAAACGGCAATATTTTTCGGCAAACGTAAACGGCTTCCAATTCTCGGTAGCGATGGGTTTCGGACGCGTCTAATGTCGAATTTGGACAGCGATCCAGAAATTCCCGAAACACGAGAAGCGGTCAGTACACCTTCTCTATCGCTTATCGTTACTACGGTCGCGGATATATTTTCCGTTTCGGAAGAAGAAATACTCCGAACCGGGTCGCGGGGAAGGGAAAGGAGAAACCCGGGTCGAATGGCCGCCATTTATCTTACGCGCAAAATCGCAGGTTACCCGCTCAATGAAATTGCCTCGTATTTTGGGTTGGGCCATTATGCAAGCGCGTCAGGGATCGTAATACGATGCCAAAGAGCAATCGAAATCGACATAAGATTGGCAAATATGATTAATGATACGGCAAATAAAATAAAAGCAAAGATTTGACCCTTTCTCTACCCTTTATCCTTTTTCCGCGCTATTAGGTGACTCGTCAGTCACGAGTTCTATCCGATTTGACGTAACTATTCAGGCCCTGAATTCATTTTTTCGATGTGTCACCTCGACCAACGGAAGAAAGTCTTATCACCCATTGATAGCTCTGCGCTTTAAGATTGCCCACTGGTGTTCATAAAAGATGAGTAGTGTAGAAAATAGAAATCGATAATTACGACTAGACATTTGCTAAAAAAACACGGATCCTTCTTTTCTTTGTAGAAGTACAGATGGAAGGAGGAGACCCCGTGCAACAGTATATTTCTCAGAGTTTAGAAAGCTTTCAAAGCGTTTTTTCCAGATCGAGTACTTGGTTGTTGTTATGCGCCATTGTGATTGGATTTATGGGGGCAGGAGAAATGATCGGCGTGACGTCGTTGTGTCGTTTCTGGCTATTAGATGAACTTGGTTATTACCGCTTGCTCCGTTTTTTTAGATCCAAAGCGTATGTCTATGGGGCGTTGCTCGATGCTTGGCAAGATTTTGTGAATCGCCAAGGAAAATCCGTTTAAGTAGCTGGACGAGCGATACTTCTGGGTGACCATACCGCGGTGATCAAAGATGGACGCAAGATGCCCGGCGTGGTATCGATGCACGAGTCATCGGAGACGCAAACGAAACCCGGCTATTTTCGGGCCCAATGTTGGGGCAGCATTGGCATCTTGATCGGGTCGTTATCCGCTTGTTTTTGTTGTCCTTTGCAGCTTCAAATTCATCAGGGATGGGCTCATTTAGGGTTGAACGACGAGCGCGATAATCCATGTCGGATCAAGCTCACCGACCGCTTGGTGGCCATGGCGATTCATTTTGCGGTGACGAATCACTGTCTGTGTTATTTGGTGTTGGATGCCTTTTTTTCAACCGGGGGCGTATTTCGAGCTTGCCACTATTATTCAATCCAGCATCAGGCGCGGTGGGTTGAGGTGCTGGTCAAAGCCAAGAATAGCTATGTGGGTTATTTCCCCGCGCCACCGAAACCCGCCTCTCGACCCGGACCTCAGCCGCTCTATGGCGAGAAAGTGTGTTTAAGAGAATGCTTCGACCACCTTCATTTGTTTGAGACGGTGACCTGTCAAGTCTACGGTAAAACCGAATCCATCCGGGTTATGACGCTTACACTGTTATGGCGGCCCATCGCTGATCAGGTGTTATTTATTCTCGCCGTCACCTCAAAAGGCCCAATGGTTCTAATGAGTTCCGATTTAACGCTGTCAGCCATTGATGCCGTTGAACTGTATTGTGCTAGAACCCGCATTGAAATCATGTTCGCGATGTTAAAGCATGTGATCGGCGCCTTTAAATTTCGTTTTTGGACTAAAAAATTGCCAAAACATTCTAGACGCCCCTTTTCCAATCGTCTTCTCAAAGCCCCACAGCCCCAGGATATTCATACCGTTCAAGCGTGCTGGCGAGCCTATGAAATCTTCGTGCTCTGTGCCTCCATTGCCTTGGGGTTAATGCAATTGATTGCGCTCCAGTATCAAGATACGATTTGGTCTGAGCACTCGCTTTATCTTCGCACTCAATCGCGTGATTTGCCATCGGAGAAAACCGTCAAGCAAATTTTAGCGCCATTGTTCCTCAAACAATTCTTTCGACTTGAGGAAAATGGCATGATTCAACAGATCCGTGCCCGCTTGATGGCTGTTTCCGATGAAATAGATGACGATTAAACTGAATGAGGCGTTCTATGCTCTAATTCTCTGCGATCTTCAAAATTTTTCATCAAACATACTACGATGGAGAGGGTAGTTTTGCCCCGCTTTTCTCGCTGTTAACTCACGACTGCCGAGTCATGATGTATATGGCCGCAATAGAATCTCTATTTTCTAAGGATAAGTCTGGTAGTGCCACAGAGGCAATAAAAACAAGGGTGGCAACTCTCTTGAATCAGGTAAATGGTACTACCAAAGAAGACATTGGAGGATTGTATGATCTAAGGTCCCAAATGACACACGGGCGTATAGAGATCACTGACGACCCTAAAGAAAATCTACAATTATTAGCGCAGCTCCAACGTCTCCTAAATTGCTGTCTAGATATTTTTCTGGATAGGGAGTTATTTAAGCTTTATGCAACAAAAAAGGTACGAGACAAATTCATGGGTACGTTAAATGGCCCCTAACAATCGCATAGTCGGGTCAGAGGGAGCCGCAGCTCCCGTCTGCCCACAGAACCGTGCGTACGGGTCCGTACACGGCTCCTCACGCAAGACATGCTCAATATTAAAGCCTACGCAATCCATTTCCTATTCAAGTTTGGCAAACTCCGGCCAACTTACTTAGACTTTTCCTAATAAAGACTGACTGTTAACATTTCGCAGTCCATCATCACAGGCCCTACTTGTGTAGTGTTCTTTCAACGATCTCGCACACTCAATTCATTCGCTGTTTACGACGCAAATAGTTGACTGCTCCTTTTGAAGGCTGATCTCAGACACCAATATTCGACCTATCATCATGATCACTTACATGTTCCGCCCTTCAACTCCAACTTCCTGTCACTGATTCGATGTTTTATCCTCATCCATGTCACCATGAAATCATCGACACCAAATTTTACGATTCCTATGGCTTCATCCGAAGACCCTCGGTTCATAACGCGTACATTACTGCAGCGCTTAGGGCTTAAAGAATCGCAGTTACTCCGACCCAAAGCCGACGGCCCTTCACTGGGTAAGATAGTCACCCGTTTCTCGATCTACCTACCTTCAATACAACAACACATTACGATGAGAATATTGGGCTTCGGTGGTCGCGAGCACCTTACCCCTGTGTTGTCGCCTTACGAAGGTTCACTTACGTTTAGGTGACCGATTTGGCTAGAGCTTCCTTCAGATCCCGCATTGGCTCTCAATCACCGTGATTCCCTGTTGGGTAGAGACTGAGAGTTTCTTTGGGCACCCTTGCTTTCGCCTACTTCTTCCCTTCTCACAGGGTGAAGGCTGGACTTTCACCAGCTAGCTGACTACCATGCCAGTCACACCACTCGGATAGCAAAATGCGCCGCTCGTTCCTCGCTCTGCATTTTGCTGCCGGTGATGCGAGGCGTTAGCTCATGAACACATCACATGGAATTGTCATGAATACTGAGAATGAAAAGAAACGCCTCACACAAGAAATGATGCTTGAGAGGCTTCTAAAAGAACCAAAGCCGACAGAAATGTTGACAGTTTATTTATCTAATTACGAAAAATGCACCCACAACTACGGTATTCACCCTGCCCTAATACCTATTGACCAAAAAGATGAAATACTAGAAAGCTATAGTTGGGATTTATCTCATGAATCAGGCATTCCCGGATCATGTGTCTATTATGAAAATGGAAAAGAAACGCCTGAATACTTCCGGTTTGGCTCAGACAGTGGTGTCGAGCCTTTGGTAATTAGTAGGGATTTTCATGGTGCACGGGATGGCTACCAAGAAGTGGCTGAAGAGTTTCGTTTTTTTCATAATTTATATCATGATCAAAAAAACAATAGATACATCAAGATAAGTGACGATGGAAATGAAACCACAGTTATTGAAATGACTGATGAGTGCATAAAAATACGGGTTAAAGAGTTAAAGCAATTCCTAGCCTTAAAGGATATGTACCTATCAATTCAATTTGATTGCAGGGAACACACAACATTATCACTTGAAGAGCTACGTAGAGAAGAGGGTTGTGAAGATTATAAAGATGAACTTTCTATATGGTCTCTCTGTTATGGTAATTTTGGTGGTATGGGTGGTGAGTACAAAGCATTTTCACGTCTCTTAGGAAAGAAATTGATTCTCCCTTTTCCTAAATCTAAAAGTGGGCTTTATGGCTTTGGTAAAGGAGAAAAGAAAAAGTATGTTGATTTCATAATTGATACTAATGAGGTTGGTGATGAAATATCATTCAATTCCAACCCAGATCTGTTAGCCAATAATTTTGGGGCGAATCCTGAAGCACCAAACTATTTGACAGCAGTACACTTTAAAAAAGAAGTCCTGTATAAATATTACGGACAGCCAAGCAAATACTCTGTAGAAGACTCTTACCTTCGTTGCGCTAGTTTATGGGGTCTTCAAATGGATAATCACCACGACGATAAAGTTTGTGTGTGGCTTGGTGATTTGGGCCGTGATTTACCCTACCAAGAACAGTTGCATTGGCGATCTCACAACATACATCCTGAAGGAAGCGTGAGCAAGACATACTTTAAGAGGCAAATACTGGCTCAATTTACTGATTCAGATCGCCCAGAACACATCTTCAAATCTAAATACAATAAGCTCCATAAACTCAATCTCGAGCACTTAGGTTGGGAAATATTATTGCCTCTGAATAACGATGATATTCATCACTTTGATAGCTTGAGGATACCATCGACAAATGAACAAAGTGATTTTGATTAACTTGTCCTTGGCCTTACAAAAATTCTTATAGCCTCATTAAATGAGAAATCGCTGAATAAATATATTGATGAGTCGATAAAAGGTGATTTAAAGGGAGGCATATCAAGGCTTGAAGTTGTTTTAAAACAAGAAGGCGTGTAGCCTTCCGAAGGTTATATACAATTTCTAAGGAAACTACAAAACTTGCGATCTAGCAGCGCTGCACATCGTAAGGGAAGGAATTATAAAAAAATTGCCTCCGATTTTGATATTGGCACTAAAGATTTAGTTTCGGTGTTTGAAGGAATTTTACAAAACTCCATAGAGTTGTTAGATTATTTTATTAAAGTAGTAACTTCAGGAAAACTAATAAAGAGCTAACAAAAGCATTCACGCAGACTGCCAAAAGCGGCGCGGCTTTCGCTACGCTACAGCCACACATCGGGTCAGAGGGAGCCGCAGCTCCCGTCTGCCCACAGAACCGTGCGTAAAGAAAGGGGACAGATTTATTTATAAGCTACAATTCTAGTATCTTTAATATTCGTGCTGGGATAGAAAACAAATGCCGAGAGTCGGCCGTGTGTTATTGCCAAATTATCCTCATCATATTGTGCAAAGGGGTCATAACCGACAAGTGGTTTTTGCCGCAAGCCACGACTACGAATATTATCTGGAGACGTTGTCGGAATACCGGGATGTTTATGGGGTACGCGTTTATGCTTGGTGTCTAATGACCAATCATATCCACTTGATTGTTGAACCGCCTAATGAAGTTGAGAGGTTGGGACAATTGATGAAGCGACTATCCGGACGGCAGACGCAGTATGTGAATCGGTTAGAAGGACGAAGCGGAACCCTATGGGAGAGCCGATACAAATCAAGCCCGATTCAAACTGACGAATATCTTCTTGCGTGTTGTCGGTATGTTGAATTAAATCCAGTGCGAGCGTGCATGGTAGCCGATGCGGGAGAATATCCGTGGTCAAGTTACAATGCGCGGGTAAGTGACAGGGGATCGGTCATCCCTGATCACGACCCCTGTTATTTAGCTCTAGGAAATAGCGGTGAAGAGCGGCGATTACGGTATCGGGAATATGTCCAAGGCGAGATTCCTGTTGGAGAATGGGCATTAATCCAGGAGTCGGTTGCAAGAGGCAACTGACCGGCAACAACCGATACATTGAAGAAGTTGAAAAAATGATTGGTCGTCGAATCGAACATCGTCGTCCTGGAAGGCCAAAGAAACTGAAAAAAAGGGGGACGCTACCCTTTAACGCGTAAAATACGCAAGCATGTTAATATCTGTTTAGAGTTAAATATTAATAAAAAAGGGTAGCCTCCCCTTTGATTCCTAGAGACAGGAATAAACAGTTACCAAACACCCCCACCACCTTTGCATTTCCCATCTATTTGCCCCATAATAAGACCCTTATTATGGGCGGTTAAGTAGGCAATCATGGCAAACGTAACGTTTTTACAACAGGTTATCACCGACGAAGGTTTTATCGCCGCGAATGCGCTCGCTAAAGCGCTACACATCACCCAGACTGATTTGGCGACAGTCACTGGGCTATCACGCGATTCGGTATCCAAGCGCACGCGGCTGAGGAGTCGAGCGACCCAGGCAAGATTGAGGGATACTGTGGAAATTATCAACCGGGTTACGCAATGGTCCGGTAGTCCAGGGCGTGCGTTTGCTTGGTTTCGTTCTCAGCCGTTACCTTCATTCGGTGATAAAACGGCCGAAGATTTGCTAAAAGAGGGTCGTGCGGATTTAGTTAAAACTTATCTCTCTCGAATCGCGGATGGTGGCTACGCTTGAACGTACCGGAGTTTCGATTTACCGGAGTGGTTTATCGAGCTCATCATCCCATGTGGGCTTATACGCCCCTTTCTGATGGAGGTGCGAAAAAATACGGCGGGCGCTTTAATCGACCCGGAACTTCAGCGCTATACACTTCATTAGATCCAACAACCGCGTGGATGGAAGCGCAGCAGGGTTTTCCATTTAAACCCCAGCCAATGACACTTATTCCTTACCAGGTGGACTGCGCCGATATTGTCGATTTGGCTGATCCATCAATTCAGAATGCCCTCGATATTTACTCGTCGGACCTTGATTGTGCATGGGAATACATGACCGCTCAAAGGATTGGGCCTCCAACTTGGGATCTGGCCGATCAATTAAAATCTCGAAATATTGCGGGCATTCTGGTGCGAAGTTTTGCTCCCGGCTGCTCGGAGAACAATCGTAATCTCATTTTCTGGGAATGGTCGAACAGCGGCCCTCACCAAGTGCAAGTCATTGACGATCTGAACCGTTTGCCAAAGTCGAGTAACTCATGGCCTAAACCAAAATCGGATTCAAGATAATAATAGCGTTTCCCCATGACCCATTCACAATGTAATACCGTTTGACAATGCCTGCTCCCAACATAAAGCGGTTGATCCATTCCATATTCTCGACATGCAGGCTACCAAACGGAATAAAGGGAACGTTACCCTTTAACGCGTAGAATACGCAAGCATGTTAATATCTAATTTAGAGTTAAATATTAATAAAGAAGGGTAGCGTCCCCTTTGATTACGCTAGATAAACGCATGAAGCAGGTCGCATCCAAACTTAATATTATAATATTGGAGTAAATTGACAATGAAAGCATTTACCTATTCAGAAGCACGTCAAAATCTCTCTAAACTATTGATGCTCGCACAAAAAGAGGAAGTCAAAATCCGAAGAAGGGATGGAGCATTATTTTCCTTAACATTGAAAAAGAAAATCTCGCCATTTGATGTTCCTGGCATCAAAACTAAAGCTACGACTCAAAATATTTTGGATGCAGTTCGAGAGTCACGAAGGGGCTAACAAATTGCTTCACCTAACCAATTTTATACTGCTTCGCTGCGTAAAATCGTCAGGTGAGCAAGGCCGTTGACATCCGCATTGAAGTCACGAATTCAGGTATCAACCAAACAACCCATGAAGAAACCATTGCTTGCTTCGATGGTCTTGGAACAGCCATAAACAGCTGCCATCGGAGTTTTTGGCGATGCGATAATTGCGTCGAATGTCATTCTCGTCCCACCATCCTTGCTCGATACATTCCACTTCATCACTTAAGGACAAGGGACCATGCCAATAGAGCTGTTGTGGTGATGTTTTTAGAGGTTCCGGACAAGATAGAATCCAGACCGGGCGAGGTATTTCGCTGGTTTTTTCTATCGTACCGGATAATGCTGAAGTTGTTCCCGCATTTTCCGGACGATGGTCCGGGTGCAGGCTCAGAGATTGCAGTACCTTTTCTCCCAGCCTCGCCCGAAAATGATCGACCAACCGTTGCCACGCGTTCTCATCCACGGTGGAGGTATCAAACAGATCCAATTGTTCCGGAAAAAAAACAGCCATCTGATTTAAATAAACTGTCACCTCCGTCACTTCGGCGGTCAACCGCCTTTGGTTCAGATGTTCTTCCAGGAGTAACAGAAACCGATCGGCCCGTTGAATCTCAAAATTGCTGCCGATATCGATTACCGTGGTGGGGTGCTTGTCATGCTTTAATAGACACTGAATATGCTGGGTAGCCGCCTGCCGTTCCACCAGGAAGCTTTCCAATTGCTGTAGCAATGTTGAGGCGGCTAAGGCTAAGTGCTCAAGCTTATCAGTGGGCTGGCAAAATTTCACCGATGCCGAAAAGGTTTCAGGTGGATGAAACAAATTCAGAGGTTCCGGTTGTTTGGCTAGTGCTAAATCCAGATTATCCATAGGGTGGGCGCCGAAACGCCGAATTATTCCATCTCTTGGCAACCGCAACACGTCCGCTATAGTGGCAATACCGCTTCGATTCAATCGAATTAAACGGCGTTTATCAGAGGTCAATACCGAAATCGGTAAATCCCGAAGCGCCGGTATCAACTCTTTGGTTTCGGTTATAAAGCGGCTATTACCGTATTGGGTCAACCACAGTGCAGCACGCGCTGTAGGTGCGAAACCGACAATTGTTTCACCACCGAATTTCTTAAGACGTTTATCGAGACAATCAAGCAGTTTTTTCATCCCGCCGAATAGCCCTAAACTGCCTTTAATTTCTAATACCACACTATTGGCGGTGTATAGACTGACCGTATGGGAAAAATCGAAAGCCAACAAGCCCAAGCGGTTCAATCGCTGCTGTTCAGCCAGCGGTTCCCTGGCAAATATCTTAAGTGTTTCGCATAACGCCAATGCGGCAGCCAAGGGTATACCGGGTTCGATACCCTGGTTTTGTGCTTTACAATTGCAAGCGTAGATCAGAACTCTACCACTGTGCTCTTCGGTGGTAGCCAGTGGCTTTGCATCGTCACACTTCAATGCGTCCATGGCTAAGCGGGGAAGATAAATACATAGCCAAAGGGCGGGGGATGGTGATGTTTTTGGCTCAGATGCTATTCCGGTATCTTCTAACGACTGTCTAGGAGGCTGTCTGAGAATAGAGAGCCTACCGCGGGAAAGCGGATTTTGGACCATTTTATCGATTAAATTGATGAAATACATCCCTATATTGCACACCTGCTGGCCGCTTTCAGCGGTCCAAACCCGCTCCAGGCGGGTTTGTCGTTAAATATGCCGGGTATCTTTCAAGCAAGCGTAGGTTGGATAAGCGTAGCGCCATCCGACAATGGATACCCAAACGCCAAAATGTCGGATGGCGCTACGCTTATCCAACCTACAATGCGTGCAACGCTGCTGTCGGCCATTTAGACCAGCGCAAAATGATAGTTATTTATGGATCGAGGTACTCGGATCTTGATTTTGAAAACCTTCACCCAATAAAACCGAAGGTTTCGCATGGCTGCCCACGGCTTTTAGCACATCCACCCGAAATCCTTTGTCGGTGCTACTCAGCTTGAGCCTTAATGCCGCCCAATTGGATTGATTGATACGTACGTGACTCGGTTGCGAAGGATGACGGTACAAAATAGTTGCGCTTCCATGGGTTTGGGCAGCTACCTGTAAACGCCGGATAGTCGTGTTATCCGTAGGGCGGTTGCCGAAACCATCCGGCCACAGCAATAATATTTTGCAAATACCTCCATGCAATGCTTTTTCCGCTGCCCATAAAGCATCTTCCCGGCTTAAAGGAGACACCACAAACAGATAGTCCAAATCAATATCAGCTTGCGCCAAAGCCGGCGCGTAGGGTTGGTAAGGGGCGTTGACGATCAACACTCGCTGCCGCCGCCGGGTAGCATCCCGAATAGCCGGCAATAACAGCTGCAGTTCACCAATACCCATCGCCTCGGGTAAAAGCTCGGTGACCGCTCCCAAAGGCCACCCCTTTCCCACAAGTACGGCGTCCAATTGCGCAAAACCGGTTGAAATCCCTGATGCCGAATTTGGAGATAGGCGATTGCCCTTACAAAGAGAGGGCGTATTTTTAAGAAGGTCATCTAAATCCACGGTCATGGGTGTGATGGAGGCTTATCCTCGCTACGGTTCCGATTCTCGGACAGTACTAGTAGTCTGTCAATGTTGTATTGACGGGTATAGTGATTTCAATTTTATCCGTGCATCGGCGGTGGTAAAGCGCCAGTTTACAAATACCGCTTTTTGATTTCTTTGTTTTTGCCATGCGTTTATTTCAGTTCGTAATGTGCTTTGATCAGCTATTCTTCGATCAAGACACTGACGACTTAACACCCCAATCTCTATTTCTGCCATATCAAGCCAACTGCCATGCTTTGGCGTGTAATGAATTTCCAGCCTTTCTGCAATTCGACGTGCTTCCTCGGGTGCAAACGCTTCATACAGTGATCCTAATTTATGCGTGTTTAAGTTATCCATTACTAAAATGATTTTTTTATCGGGGTAGTGTTCATCTACTAATTCCTTAATGAGATGTGCCCAGTCCACTTTAGTATGCCGGTTTGTGACCTTGACATGCCTCCAGCCCTCAAGCGGTGCGAATAGCATAAACAGATTACTGACGCCATTTCGTTCATATTCAAAATCATATATTTCAGATTCTCCAGAACGCATCGGTAACGGGGTACGCGTTTCTTTTGTATGCTGCTTGCTCGTTTCATCCATACACACCAAAACCTCATCTTGTGTAAAAGGACGTTGATAGACCTCTAATATATATTCCATTGCACACACGAAGTCTGCATTAGATTTAGGCGGAATGCACCAGCATTGTTTTAGCCACGGTTTGAGTTCGTTTTTTTTAGTGTCTGCCTAATCGTTTCATGGCTTATGCTCTCTGTTATAGTGCATTCAACTAATCGTTCAGAGAGTAGCCGTAATGTCCAATCTACCCGTCCCTCCGGAGCTTGCGAACAGGCTGTTGCAACTAAAAAGGCTTCTCCTGCTCCATCCAGATTTTTTGATCGGTATCTTTTTTGAGGCTTTGGATTAACGGCACTCCCCAATCCTTCTTCTACAAATCGCTTTCGCACGCGTTCAATACTTCGTAGGCTTGTACCCAATGCCCTGGCTATTTCTTTATCCTTTTTTTTACCCTCAGAACTGGTTTCGTCGCTAAGTAACAAAATTCGAGCGTGGGTCTGTTTATGTGCTGCAGCTTTTCCTTTTGATACAATCTCTTTTAGCTCAAGCCTTTCTTCGTTCGTTAAATTAACGCGGTAGATTTTTGCGGACATGTTTAGCGTTTGGGTTTCAATTGCTTAGAATTAAAACCTAACATTCTACTTTAATTAATCGTCAATACAACATTGACAGACTACTAGCTGCCAAACGACTAATCGTCAACAAACCGGATCAAACCGGCCATGATCCCTTCGATAGCGACATCCTGCTTTCGCAAGTCGATGCGAATCGGCTTAAACTCCGGATTTTCAGGAGACAGTGTGACGATGTTCCCCCGTTGCCGGAAACGTTTGACGGTAACCTCATCGCCAATTCTGGCGACCACAATTTGATTCCGTGTGGCGACAGGCGTTTTGTGCACCGCTAACAGGTCGCCATCAATAATACCGACATCGCACATACTCATGCCTTTGACACGCAGTAGAAAATCCGCCGCAGGTTTGAACACTCCGACGTCAAAAGGCAAATAATCTTCAATGTTCTGCTCCGCCAGAATCGGCGCGCCCGCAGCGACTTGGCCCACAATTGGAATCCCCGAGGGCTTTAATAATCGTATGCCTCTGGAAACGCCTTCCAGGCTGATAAATTTTTTTCGCTTCAACGCGGTGAGGTGTTGATAAGCAGCGTTATCAGAGCGATATCCCATATGCTCGGCTATTTCATGCATCGTGGGCGGCATTTGCCTTTCACGGATAGATTGCTTGATAAACTCAAGAATTTGCTGTTGAATTTGGGTAAGTTCCATCATAGAGAATGTCATGTATAAAAGTGCATGTAGTTTTATACAATCCCGATGAAAATGCAAGTTCTTTCGAAAGCTTTTTGCGATATATTTTAACTTGATAAAATCTGTAAAACGGAAGTTTTACGGATTTGTTTACCAGAACAGGAAATTCTAGGGGGAAGAGCTATTTAGCGTACAAAACAGCTTTAGTAGAGGAGGTGCTTTGTCTATGTGTCTATGTGTCTATGTGTCTATGTGTCTATGAAGAAATATCCTCAACTCTATTACGGTGTGAGATGGGAGTAAGTGGAAATTAAGAAAATATAACTTCCACTTGTGGCTACACCGAAAAATCGTATAGCCACATGCGGAAATCCAACGTTTTTACGGTTGATTGTCGTCGTCAGTCGTCACCCATTTCCAAAGATACCACGCTCCCGCGCAAACAGCTATGGTCGCTATTATCCCAATTGGATTTTTTAAATATTCAGTTAATTCTAGAATTCCACCCATGTTTATTTTACCTTCTTAAAAAAATTTTATGAAGCAGTTTGGCGACAATCCCACCAAACTAAAATGTGCGTCCAGTATACTGTGAAACCAGTAGATGTCAACCGGACATTTTTTCAATATTAGCTTTGAACGGCAACGCATTTTCGGTTTAAGCACTTCGCAAGTCGGTATTTTTTTGAACAAGTATAGAGGTCTTTTGGATAGTTACACAACTATTATGAAAAATTTATTAACAGTATTCTATATGGCTTTGATCGCTATGAACGGGTGCGCATCGGAGCAAAAAGTGGATTCAAACTCCCAACCGGTAAAGCTGTTCGAAGGACTCGGTAATCACCGCTTCCCGATTACCGCAAAACATCCTCTGGCCCAACGTTATTTTAATCAGGGCTTGATTTTGGCCTACGCCTTTAATCACCGGGAATCGGAACGCTCATTCCGATGGGCGATACAAATCGATCCACGGTGCGCCATGTGTTATTGGGGTATCGCCTTTGTTCTGGGGCCCAATATCAATGCGGTGATGGATGATCACTCGATACCCAATGCTTTCCAGGCCGTACAGCGGGCATTGGTATTATCCAAAAAGGTAACCGGAAAAGAACAGGCCTTAATAAAAGCTTTAGGACAACGCTACGCTGCCACCCCCATTAAAGACAGATCTAAATTGGATACAGCCTATGCCGACGCCATGCGGGATGTTGTAAGGGCCTACCCCAACGATGCCGATGTCGGGACCTTACTCGCCGATGCGTTGATGAATCAACACCCCTGGGATTACTGGACCGGTGATGGAAGAGCAAAACCATGGGCGCCTGAAATCGTAGCCACCTTAGAAAGCGTTTTGGAATACGCACCTCTTCATCCCGGAGCTAATCATCTTTACATTCATGCGGTGGAAGCATCCAATACCCCCGAACGTGCGCTTCCCAGCGCGGACCGCCTGAGGGATCTGGTTCCAGGAGCGGGGCATCTGGTACACATGCCCGCGCATATTTATATCCGAACCGGTCACTATCAAAAAGCCATTGCCGCGAATCAAAAGGCGGTCGAAGTCGACCACGATTACATGGAGCATCATCATATCGAAGGTATTTACCCGCTTGCCTATATCCCCCATAACCACCATTTTTTATGGGCCGCGGCCAGTAAGGCGGGACGCGGCGCTGATGCCATCGCCGCGGCCGAATCAACCGCTAGTCATGTCGATACCGTTGCGATGCGCCAGTCCGGTATGGCAACTTTGGAACATTATTATGCAACGCCATTGTTCGCGCTTGTACGCTTTGCCAAATGGAAAGAACTGCTAAACCGGCCTCTACCGGAAAACGATCTTCGTTATCTAAATGCCATCTGGCATTATGCTCGCGGTCAGGCATTCGTGGCTCGGGGAAATTTGGGGAAAGCGCAGTCGGAATTGAAGGAACTGGAAAAAATCTCCAAAGAGCCCGCTATCGCCAAAATATCGATCTGGAGTATGAATACGATTGGACGGATACTTGAAATTGCACAACATGTCCTACGCGGAAAAATTGCCGCGTCAAAGGGTAATACGGCTCAAGCCATAACACTGCTTCGCGAAGCGGTGCGACTGGAGGATTCATTGCGCTATAACGAGCCTTCCGATTGGTATCATCCGGTTCGTCAGCCATTGGGCGCGGTTTTACTGAAAGCCGGAAAATCGAAACAGGCCGAGCAGATTTATCGGCAGGATTTAAAACGGAATCCTGAAAACGGCTGGTCTCTCTTCGGTTTGATGACCAGTTTACGAGCACAAAATAAAATGGATGAGGCCGATAATGTTGAGTTGCGCTACAAAAAGGCCTGGGTGCATGCTGATTTTGATTTGTCGGAAATCGATTTGATGAATTAAAAACCGATTTCCCACAGTAGGCTCTCTATTCTCGGACAGAGTACCAGTACCCCGCACCCGCTTCTGGCCCTGAGGTTATACTTCAATCCACTTCGATTTTACCTAAACAGATCAGCAACTGCGGCATTTGCCATACTTTTGTGTTTTTAACCGACTAACGGTGAACCAAGTCTCATGGTGAAAATCAGGTTTGGTGCGGTTTTTTTACGTTTCCTTTCGCGGGACGCACTTCGAAGTTATTAATTTTCCAGGTTTTAATATCTTTTCGCCTGATAATTTTAATTTTGTCGTAATCAAAGATTTAAAGTATGGCGCATTCTTTGCCTTAACGATTTGATTATCCACTTGAACCAAGAAGAAACATAATGAATAGAAAAATAATAATTGCATCATCGCTGGCAATTCCGCTTACGGTGAAAATGAATCAATTGAAGCTGAAAACCTGGCGTTGGAACAATATCTGGCGGGGTTAATCGATATCATTACTTTACTGGAATCTCAGCGCCGAGCATTTAACTCTCAAAGTGCATTGATTGATGTTAAAAATCTGCGGTTACAAAATTGATTGAACCTTTACCTGGCTTTGGGTGGTCCTTTTTTCCTAGAGGAAAGTGAAGATTTAGCACGGTACCTTTCGGAAAACCTAGTCAGGCATCCTGGAGTCAAATATTCCTTTCAGGGTGAAACAAGGGAACAAAGGGAATCATTCGCCAGCCTGATATCCGGAATTTTGTTGGTAATTGAGTCTATTCCAATCTATAAATGGCCCTGAAACAGAGGGGTAGAGAATCTACCTGAAGAGGCAAATCAGGCAATACTCCGCTCCTGCTCAAAGATGGTTTTGAAAAGTTTACGTTTGGCCTCATTCATCTGTTTGACTGCGTCATTGTCGCTGATTGAGAAGGCAATTGCATCCAGCTTTTTAAAGGTGGTCCCCAGTTTGAGATATTGGTTTGCATCAGGTAATGATTTGAGCTTCTCGTAGGGTGTCATCATTAACTTGTAGGGATAGCTCTTTTTCACCTTTCCTTTGTTGTCTTCTTTTGGGACAGGAAAAAAGCAAGGACGATGGAAGTTGATATAGGGGTTGAAATACTCTCTGTGAAATTCATTAAGTTGAGGCGCCCAGTACCCCGGGATATGGTCGTACCCCAGATGTTTGCGGATGATGGTTCCGTTCTTGGACTCGGCGAGTGCATTGTCGTTGGAATGGCGTGGGCGTGATTTGGTCAGGTCAATATGGAGCTTTCCGAGCAGTTTTGCCACGGTATGATTGATGTATTCCGAACCGTTATCCGCGTGAAATGCCAGGATGACAAAAGGGAAGATTTCGATCAGCATCTCCAGGACCGGAATCATGAAACGCTCAGTAATCCGTTCTACGGAGAATATACATTCAAATTGCGTGACTTCATCAACCGCATTGATATGGTAAACCCCTTTGATCCCATCCAGGTCGCCCTGATGGACTGTGTCGATCCGTAGAAAGCCTGGTTTACCTTCTGAATTGGGTTTTCGTCGCTCGCCTATCTGAGAGCGTTTTGAAGCGGTTTTATCAAACTGGCGGCGCTGTCGTTGATAACACGTAGAATGACGAAGATTATAGACAGTCTTGTCCAATATGAAATGGCCCTGAAGAGGGGGGTAATTTCTAACGTGAAATGGCCCTGAAACCGAGAACAGATCATAAATTGAGGTTACCTTACGCTTCAGAAGTGTCAAGGAGATTCCTCCGCTACGCTACAAACTCCTCCTTGACACCTCTTCCGCTCCAGTTAAAAGGTTATTCATGATCTGTTCCCAATTTCAGGGCCATTTATAGATTGGAATAGACTTTGAGATGGGCAACCGAAATCTTTGCTAAGCGCTCATAGCGATAATCCTCATAGATCAAAAGCATCCGCTCACAGATCTTCTTGGTGGCTGCACCGCAGAGTGTCCCATGGAGCTTGTCGGTCTCAGCTAACAGCACTGCGTCCTCAGGGCGGTAGAAGCGTTCAAATCCCGATGCTGTACGCTGTTGGCGCTTGATGTATCCGGTTTTTTTGTATTGCTGTACCAGCCGTTTCACTTGCCGTGGAGAATAGCCACTCACCTGCTCCAGATAGCGGATGATCAATCCCTTACCGTTCTTGCTGCAAGAGATATAACTGAATTTGACCAATGTACGCCGAATCCACTGGTAGCGCTCTTCCTTGTTGGTAATTGAAAACGCAACCTCCACAGTTCCTTCGAGAAAGATGCGGACGTCATCCAATGTTTTTATCTTTTTGTCACTCATATAGATCACCATAGGTGACCATCATGAGCAGAAATTACTCCTCAGGTACAGGGCCGTTTCACGTTGGAATCACGGCTCCCGTTCAGGGCCATTTCATATTTGACAAGACTAATTGTTGCCATCTATGCTATGTTGGCAATACCATCCAAATCCTATATCCAACCGTTGATGATTATTGCGGCCATGCCCTTTGGAGTGCTCGGCGCGATTTTGGGCCATTTGTTACTGGGCATGAATCTTACGATACAAAGTATTATGGGGATGTTGGCGCTGGCCGGAGTTGTGATTAACGATAGTTTGGTGTTGGTGGACTTTGTCAATAATAAACGGCGGCGTGGCATAGGGATTGAAACTGCGATTATGGAAAGTGGTAAGGCCCGAATTCGTGCAATTCTGTTAACTTCCTTAACCACATTTATCGGTTTGTTACCGCTAATTTTCGCGGAAAATACACAAGCACAGTTTTTGATTCCCATGGCTGTATCATTGGGCTTTGGGATTTTGTTCGCCACTTTTATTACCCTAATATTAATCCCGATTAACTACGTTATCATCGATGATATCCAAGGGTTATTTTCCGAGCGACCACAGTGGGAAACCGAATGAGGCGTCTGGAAAAGATCAAATGTAAGCGTTCACGGTTATCGGTTAACAGTTGTGATAAAAGCTGGAGACGTGAGGAACCTATGCGTAATACTTTGAACCAAACCGATAACCTTGAACGATTACATTTTTTTACCTAAAAAAAACAATCTTATGAAATTCTCATACCCAACAATGGCCGTATTGTTTATTTTTTTGGGATTTCCGCCTAACAGCGATGCCGATAACCTCGATCAAGCCATCGCAACGGAGACCACAATCAATCAAGCCGCGGTCAAATCACAGAAAAAAATCGACAGGGTCAGCGGTCAAACACGGAAAGCACTGGATGAATTTAGACGAGTGTCCCGTGAAACTGACACACTGATAACCTATAACGGCCATTTGCGCAAAATGTTGCGATCGCAACAGGAAGAAAAAGAGTCTATCGAGCGGCAGCTTGTGGAAATTGAAACCACTTGGCGTGAAATTGTCCCGTTGATTTTGCGAATGCTTGAAAGCATCGAAACCTTTGTAGAATTGGATTTTCCCTTTTTACCGGATGAACGCCACAAGCGGATCGAAAATCTCAAAGCTATGATGTTGCGAGCCGATGTAACCGATGCGGAAAAATATCGTCGAATCCTGGAGGCATATCAAATCGAAAACGATTACGGGCAAACAATCGAGGCTTACCCGGCCGATTTAAAGGATAGTGGAACACCTAGAACAGTGAATTTCCTTCGGCTTGGCCGGGTGGCCTTGTATTATCAAACCTTGGACGGCAACGAAACAGGAACCTGGAATCGAGTCGAAAAAAGCTGGGAATTACTGCCGTATGAGTATAAAAAACCAATCCGGAATGGCTTGCGGATCGCTCGTAAAGAAGTGGCGCCTGATCTATTGATATTGCCTGTATCGGCACCGGAGGCGGTCAAATGAGAAGGTTGATTTTTTTTATTGCTTTGTTTTTTAGCCCGCTTGTTTATTCCGCGCATTTGGATGTCGATGAGTTGTTACGCGAAGTCAAAGCATCTCAAGGCGTCGAAGGTAAAATTAATAAGGAACGAGAGGCCCGGTTTTTGGCGGAAAAAAATCAGCAGCTCCGATTGCTTTCCGAAGCGAAGGCGAAATTAGCCCAAGAAGAACGCGCCAGCAAAAAGTTGAAACACCAATTTGAAGCGGCCGAGGCTGAATTGGTCGAACTCGAATCGGTGCTCAAGGAAAAAACCGGAATACTTGGGGAATTATTTGGCGTGGCGCGGCAAGCGGCCGGTGACTTGAGAGTTAACTTCAATACCTCATTAGTATCAGCTCAGTTTCCCGGACGTTCCGATGTGCTTGTTAACATGGCTTCTAGCAAAGAACTGCCAACTATTAAACAACTGGAAGAACTATGGTTCAGGCTTCAGCAGGAAATTACAGAAGCAGGAAAAGTGGTCAGGTTCCCAGCGCAAGTTATGTCGGCGTCCGGAGAGCTTAGAGATACGCAAGTGGATCGTGTGGGGCTGTTTAATTTGATCGCGGATGGACGCTACCTGCGTTATTTACCGGAAACGGGTCGTATTGTTGATCTTGCACGGCAGCCTTCGTCAAGATACCTTGAACTGTTGGATGACTTGAAATCCCCCGGATCTGACCAAGTGACTTTAGCCATAGATCCCACTCGGGGTGTAATTCTTGGTATGCTGGTGCAGGCGCCCAGTATCCTAGAACGCATCGATCAGGGCGGTGTGATCGGATACATCATTCTTATTCTTGGTGCCGTTGGTTTGGTTATCGTAGCGGTACGCGTGCTAAGCCTCAGCCGGACAAATAAGAAAATGCAATCGCAATTGTCGAATCTTGACAATCCCATAGACGATAACCCCCTGGGACGGGTGTTATCCGCTTCCAAAAATACAGAGTGGAATGATAAAGGAAATCTAGAGTTATTGATCGACGAAGCGGTAATTCGAGAAGTGCCGAAGTTGGAAACCGGGCAGTCATTGGTCAAACTCCTAGCTGCGGTGGCGCCTTTGTTAGGATTGCTCGGTACCGTGACAGGAATGATTGCGACCTTTCAATCGATCAGTTTATTTGGGACAGGCGACCCGAAGCTAATGGCGGCAGGTATTTCCCAAGCATTGGTCACTACAATGTTGGGTTTGATCGTTGCTATACCTTTGTTGTTTTTGCATAGCTTGATGGTAGCACGCAGCAAAATTATGACTCAGATCTTAGGCGAACAAAGCGCCGGATTAATTGCGAAAGCATTGGAACGAGGCGGAAATGCTAGGGCTTGACGGGTTTATCGAAACTATTCGCATATTCATCGACACGGGTGGCCCGGTACTCTGGGGAATACTGGCGCTTTCTATGGTGCTCTGGAGTTTAATCGCGGAACGTTTTATGTTTTTTCAATTCGGTTATCCGGCTGCGGCGGAAATTTGGAAACGTACATGGCGGAAAAGAAGTGATAGGCGTTCCTGGCGTGCTCGGGCCATAAGAGAAAGCATCATATCAGAATCGAATAGCGTGCTACATAAAACGCTTCCGATCATTAAAACCCTGATTGCATTATGTCCGCTTTTAGGGCTTTTAGGCACGGTAACGGGAATGATTCATGTATTTGACGTGATGTCGATCACCGGGACGGGTAGTGCCCGAGCCATGGCATCGGGTGTCTCCCGCGCCACCATCCCGACCATGGCTGGAATGGTGATTGCGATTCCCGGACTGTATTTTTGCCGCTTAATTGAAACGCGGGCCGAGGATGAAGGACACCGGTTGGCCGACCAGCTTCGATTTGAATAAGAATATAACAATGCGCAGAAGACTAAACAGGAACAACAATGAGCAAGAGTCAGAAATAAATCTGACGCCGATGTTGGATATTGTATTTATCATGCTGATTTTCTTTATCGTGACCACTTCGTTTATCAAGGAATCCGGGATCGACGTCAACCGGCCCACGGCAAAAACAGCCCAACGCAATGAACACGGCCGCATTATAGTATCCATTAAACCCAATGGTGAGGTTTGGATCGATAAACGGGTCGTGGATATTCGAGCGGTTCGGGCCAACGTTGCGCGTCTTCATGCCGAGAATCCCTTGGGTTCGGTCATTATCGCCGCTGACCGCGAATCCAAAACCCATGATTTAGTGCAGGTTATGGACCAAATACGGATGGCGGGAATTACTAACGCGGCAATTGCGACGGAAACCGATTCTCAGTAAAACGTAAGTACTGACGAAACAAAATGATGTACTCGGACAGTCGCTAACACAAGATGCTTGGACAATATTTCGATACAAAACCGTTCATGTTGGGGCAAGCCCTGTTTTGCGGGTTAGCGATTACGCTGGGTCTGTTTTGGCTGATGCAATACATGATTTTGAACAATCAAGTTGTATTGCAACAATCACGCGAGTTATCGATGGTGGATTTTATTCGCATGAAGCGGCAAACCGAGCTCAATGTCAAGGAACGGCGTTTACCCGAGAAACCACCACCGAAAAAGCGCCCACCGCCACCGCAGATGGAAGTCTCGCAAGTAAATCCGCTTCAAAATACCCCGGAATTCGATATACCGAATCTTGATATGCCTATTCAAGCTAATCGTTTTCGAGGTCCAAATGTGAGTGGATTAATGGTCGGTCGGGGTAGTATTAGTACGAATTTGATTCCCTTAGTAAGAATTCCGCCACGTTATCCGATGCGCGCCCAAATGAAGCGAATAGAAGGTTGGGTAAAAATCGAGTTTTTGATTACCGGAGAAGGCGCCGTAGTCGATGCAATTGTCGTGGAATCGCATCCACGTCGCGTTTTTGACCGTGAGGCTATTCGAGCGATCACTCGATGGAAGTTCAAACCCAAAATTGTTGGCGGTGAAGCGGTGCAACAACGTGTGGTTCAAATTCTGGAATTTAAACTAAAAAAATAATATGGCGTTAAGATCATATAAATATTGGATATTGATCGTCTGGTTCCTGACCGCAACCGACGTAGCTGGTGGACAGTCCTCCAAATCGTCGGATTCGCCGAGTGTATCGCCCAACACTTATAAGCAACTCAAAGCAACCGAAACTCATCTTGATAAATCCGAATACCGTAAAGCGCTCGGTATTTTTAAACAGTTGCTTCCGAAGGTCAAAGAAAAAGCATTCGAAAAAGCGGTGGTGTTAAGGTCAATGGCGTCGGTATACGCGATGCTCGACCAATACCGAAAAGCCGCCGAGGCCATGAAGCAAAGCCTCGATACAAAGGCGTTGCCGGAAGATCAAAAACAGCAGGCTTTAATCAACTTAGCGCAAATCTATATTAAGCTCGAGCGATATCGGCTGGCGGCGGAAATAATGGAGCCGTGGATCAAAACGGCTGAAAAAGTCAGCGCTGACGACTATATCCTTATCGCCCATGTTTTCACACAATTAAAGCGTTACCGGAAAGCGCTACCCTATGTGAAAAAGGCCATAGCTTCCACGAAATATCCGAAGGAACCTTGGTACCAGTTAATGCTGGCGTTGCACTACGAGCTAAAGGATTTACCCGCGACAGCGTCGGTTTTGAAAGACCTGATTCAACGATTCCCCAACAAGGAATACTGGGAGCAGTTAGCCTCTGTTTATCAGCAGATGGATCAGAACAAAAAGGCCGCTTCAATCAAAGAGCTCGCCTATCAATCCGGGTATTTCACTACGCCAAAAGAAATTCTCGACCTCGTCAATTTATTTCTATTCGTGGATGCCCCCTATAAAGGTGCAAGGTTGTTGGAAAAACAGTTAGATCAAGGCGTCGTCCCAAAAACATCGAAAAATTTCGAATTGCTGGCAAATGCATGGACCCAAGCCCAGGAATTCAAAAAGGCCTCAATCGCGTTAAAGAATGCGGCACGGCTGAGTAACAGCGGTGAATTGTATGTGCGGCTCGGCCGTATCTATATCGAAGAAGAAAACTGGTCCGAAGCGCGCAACTCTATACTGAAGGGATTAAAACAAGGAAACGTCAAAGATTCTGGAAACGCCTATATTCTCCTCGGTCTGGCCAATTACGAGCTTAAATTGCACCAACAGGCCAAAAATGCCTTCAGAAAAGCCAAGAAATACAAAAAGGTCAAAAAGACCGCGCAGCAGTGGTTGAACTATATTCAGCCGGAAGCTTGATTGGGTGAAAAAAGCCCTGAATCACCTCAATTACCGCTATATTTCAAAAGTTTTAACGGGATTAAACCCTTCAACCATCTTCCGTCCCGTATACCCTCTAGGATTGCACAAAACGCGGGCGCCGGCGCACGTATAATCGGAAATGCTATGGGTGTGGCCGTGGACCCATGCGGCAATGTCGTACTTGTGAATCACCGCACGAACATCGTTGCAATAGGCAAAGCGCGTTATTGAAGTGGGTGAATTATTCCAACTCCAATTGGTTGGCGCATGGTGGCTCACCACTACGGTTTTCCCACTAAACGGTTTTTCCAATTCTGAGGTCAACCATCGTCTCGAATTTCGATGGAGTCCGGTGTAGACTTCAATCTTGAGCAAGTTATTTTTGTAATGTATCTTTTTAAAATCGTTGACCGACACCAGCAATTCCTCAACGCGATCGTTTTCCTCGCCGCCGAGGTTGGTCCAAAAAGTACAACCGAGAAATCGAACACCATCGATTACAATCGACTTGTTTTCTAAGAAATGTACATTCGTATTTGCCGACATCACGTTAAGAAGATCCATCGTATCAAAATATTCGCGTCCATAAAATTCATGATTACCGGCAACGTAAATCACCGGTTTCCGAGCGCCCTTCAACCATGTCAAACCTTGTTTGTAGATCCCGATATCACCGGCTGCTATAATAATATCTGCCCCGCTTTCGGGGATTTCCATGGAACCGAATTCTAAGTGAATATCCGAAAAATAATTGATCAGCACTCTTTCAATTTTCCTACTAACACGACGAATTTAATCTTTGCAATATTTCTTATAAAGCGATTCTTGTACTCATTCAAGTATTGCACAAGGTTGAAACCTTAACAGTCCTAAAACACATTTCAATGTATCCAGCCTATGTCAAGCAAATTCACTAATCGAAGAAAATCAATCGGAGTCCGTGTTGGCGGGATCCAAATCGGAGGGGACGCACCGATAGTGGTTCAATCCATGACCAATACCGATACCGCCGATATTGACAGTACCGTGAACCAAGTCCTCGAACTTGCCGAGGCCGGATCGCAGTTGGTGCGGATCACCGTTAATTCGGATAAAGCAGCAGCGGCGGTAGGGCCAATACGCGAACTGTTGGATAGAAAAGGTTGTGATGTGCCTCTCATTGGTGACTTTCACTTCAATGGGCATAAACTGCTTGCCCAATATCCGGATTGTGCCGAGGCATTGGCGAAATACCGAATCAATCCCGGAAATGTGGGCAAAGGCAAAAAACGCGACCCCCAATTTGCGCAGATGATTGAAATCGCTTGCCGCTATGAAAAACCGGTGCGAATTGGTGTCAACTGGGGCAGCTTGGACCAAGCCGTGTTAACCCGGTTAATGGACGAAAACGCCCTATTGGACGAACCTCAGGAACCGCCGGAAATTATGCGTGAAGCGGTGATGGTTTCCGCCCTCGAAAGCGCGAAACAGGCCGAAGCCCTGGGGTTGCCGGGTGATAGAATAGTCATTTCCTGCAAATTAAGTAGTGTTCAGGAATTGATTTCCGTCTATCAAAGCTTGGCGGATCGTTGTTCTTACCCTCTGCATCTAGGACTGACCGAGGCGGGTATGGGTTCGAAAGGAATAGTGGCTTCTACCGCGGCGTTAGCCGTCCTGCTCCAACAGGGTATCGGCGATACGATTCGCATCTCGTTGACACCCGAACCCGGCGCCTCCCGAACGGAGGAAGTCATCGTCGCCCAGGAAATTCTGCAAACCATGGGCATCCGATCCTTTATGCCGTTGGTGATTTCTTGCCCGGGTTGCGGTAGAACAACGAGCGACTACTTCCAAAGGCTCGCCCAAGATATACAAGCATATTTGCGCAAAAGTATGCCCGAATGGCGAGAAAAATATAACGGCGTGGAAAATATGCATGTGGCTGTCATGGGCTGCGTGGTTAACGGGCCCGGCGAAAGCAAAAACGCCAATATAGGGATCAGTCTGCCCGGTACGGGCGAAACGCCCATCGCCCCGGTTTACGTAGACGGTAAAAGCACGACGGTTCTAAAGGGCGATCATATCGCCGAAGAGTTTCAGGAAATTGTAGAGCGGTATATAGAGTCACATTATGCCTAATGCGTTCTTGGTAATTATTCAGCTCACCCCTGAAATCCACCATTTCCGGTTTAAAAAATGATCATTCACACGTGTAAACTTACGTTTTTCGCCTTGAATTGACGAATTCCAGGGGCAATCCGAACACGAACAGTTACCATTCTTGAGCAAATGAACCCCGTTGTTCGCCTGTTTCCTTTAGCGGCTATTGTTCTTTCGTCGATTGCTTATTGTTATCCACTCCCTTTTTCTGAAATAAAATCTTCCATAATCCCCCTCCTCTCCGTCGTCATGTTCGGGATGGGAATGACCTTGACTTGGGAACATTTTTTGAATGCGGTCCGTCGACCGGCCATTATCGCTTTGACGGTGATGATTCAGTTTTTACTCATGCCCTTGTTCGCGTTGTTATTATCGACAAGCCTTGGTTTGTCGCCCCAGCACATGGTCGGTATGGTTCTGGTTGGTAGCAGTGCCGGTGGTACCGCCTCCAATGTGATCTGTTATCTCGCTCGCGGAGATGTTGCTCTGTCGGTCCTCCTAACCATGACATCGACACTGGTAGCCGTTGTAGCCATGCCTTCGTTGAGCTATCTATATCTACACCAAACGGTCCCCGTGCCTTTTCTCGATATGCTCTGCGGTATTCTTCAGATTGTGTTGTTACCGGTATTGATAGGCACCGCAATCAATAGTGCATTCAGCCGATTCGTGGATAACGTCAGGCCGGTGCTACCCCTGATTTCGGCGATGGCGATTGTAATCATAATTGCCATTATCGTCGGCATAAACCAGAAAAGCATTGCTCAAACCGGCGCGACGATTGTTATCGCGGTCGTTTTACATAATCTAATGGGGCTCACTACAGGCTATTTTCTTCCGAAACTAATCGGCTACGACACTAAAATCTGCCGGACGGTCAGCATTGAAGTCGGGATGCAGAATTCAGGACTGAGTGTGGCACTGGCGATCAAATATTTCTCCCCAATGGCGGCTTTACCCGGCGCTATCTTTAGTATCTGGCATAACATCAGTGGGTCTTTTTTAGCAGGTTATTGGGCCAGAAGCATTAAGCTCAAGCTATAATTTTATGGTAACCGTTTACGGTTAATGGATCACAGTTAACGATTTCCAATTTTATTATCATCAAATCTACTTTCAGCGATTCTCGAATACCAAATGAAATATTTGACCGTCCCGTTATTCGTCTTACTCGTTGCGATTTCTCATAACGCCCACACTGAGGAAAAATCCATTGCTGAGAAGATTGGGAATACAACAGGGGATATTGTGCGACCTGTTACAGAAGGGTTGTTCACCTTAACGAGTCTTGCGAACCAGGGAATTAAAACAATTGAAAACGTCAAATACGATCTTAGAGACAGCTATTATGATTTTGAATACGATTTCAGAAAAGGTTACCAGCAGGACAATTAACCGGCGTAAAGCATCTAATTCTTGAGATATTGAGAAGAAACAACCTCTTAGTAGTCGACTAGGCGATAAGATTCTACCCCGAGCCAGGCTGCATTTTCCTCAAGAGTCCTGAAAACATTCACATCTATCAGCGTCGTCTGTAGCATAATTCCGTACATTCGAGCCATTCCAAAGAGTAAATCCGTCGAAGCTAAAAAACCGGTCCGCACTTCCCGGCCATGGTAGTTGTCCGAACGTCTTTGGGCCAAAATCCGCATCTCTTGAAAGGTCAGGCAAATACCATCGACATCCGTAAAATTTGCAAATCGATTAAAGCCACCTGGATGGTTAGTTTCGAATACTTCTATCTCATCTATCGCTTTCGATACCAATTTAAAATTAATAACACCGCTAGGGCGCCAGATCAACACATCTGATTCACTGATCTTATTCGTATACACTTAGTCGTCTCCATTATTAGGTTTCCAACGTCTCATTTTATCGAAAAAAATGGCCTTAAAACTGTTTTCCCTCTTGACGACTCCTGTTCTCGGACAGCCTCCTAGTTAGTTATATTTCTCTTTGAATTTCACTGGATTAAAAAAATCCTTGCTTTTGCCTTTAGGCGGTATATACTTTTAGATATATTACGCCAGTAAGAGAATACTTATGGACACCAAAGTAGCCAAAATTTTCATGAATGGCCGAAGCCAAGCTGTACGTTTACCGAAAGAGTATCGTTTTGATACTGACGAAGTTTATATCTCAAAACAAGGCCAAAATATCATTCTTTCTGAAAAAAGACCAACATGGGATGAATTCTTTGATTCGAAACCCGCCTTTGACGATGATTTTTTAAAAGACAGGCTTGATGTCCAACCACAAGAGAGAAATTTTGATTAATGTATATGCTTGACACCAATATCTGCATATATGTTTTGAAAAACCACTCCGACAAACTACGGCATAAATTCAAGGCCACAAACGATATTTGCATTTCATCAGTAACCTACGGTGAGCTATGCTTCGGCATTGAGAATGGAGATATTTCCATGAGGAAGGCACGCTGGAAACAGCTTGATATTTTCACGCTAAGGTTACTCATTGAATCTTGGGGAGAAGATGCTGCAAGACATTATGGTTCTATTAGAGCACTACTAAAAAAACAGGATACTCCGATTGGTAATAATGACCTTTTAATTGCCGCTCATGCTCGAAGCCTGAAAGCTGTAATGGTTACAAACAATATTCAAGAATTTAATAGAGTTCCTGACCTTTCCGTAGAAAATTGGGTATTTGAGTAAGAGCTCAAAAACTGTGATTATATGATGCGCTGATAGATGTTGACGAATTGGGACAGGAGTACCTTGATCGAACAGCACTTTCACTCAAGCAACATCCAAACTCCGAGCCGCATGTTCCAATACTTCACGTGCTTGTTTCTTCTTGACTCCGGGAAACCACTCGATAAATTCCGAAACAAGAAAGGGGTCACGAAAGGAAGAAAGGGGTCAAGAAAGGCGTCAAGTCTTTTCTTCAATTATTAGCTATACTATCTTCCTCCATGGCCCGTCCGTTACGCATAAATTACCCTGGCGCTTGGTACCACGTAATGAATCGTGGCGGTGGGTATCGAACCATTTTAAACGACGATCACCAGCGTTGTGTTTTTCTGGAATTACTTGCGGATTTGAACCGTATGTTCCAATTGGAAATCCATGTATACTTGCTGAATGTGAGCCGACACATCCACTTAAATCCTGCCGCCGCCGGATTGGTTGAGAGAGCATCGGATTATCCGTGGTCAAGTTATCGTGGGTATGTCGGGGATGGATTGGTTCCGAAATGGCTACACGTGGATTTTGTTCTTGGCATGATCGGACAAGGCCAAAGACAGGAACAGTACCGAAGCTTTGTGGAGGCGGGTATCGACGAAGAAACGGCAACATTTTTCGGCAAACGTAAACGGCTTTCAATTCTCGGTAGCGATGGGTTTCGGACGCATCTAATGTCGAATTTGGACAGCGATCCAGAAATTCCCGAAACACGAGAAGCGGTTAGTACACCTTCGCTATCGCTTATCGTGACTACGGTCGCAGATATATTTTCTGTTTCGGAAGAAGAAATACTCCGAACTGGATCGCGGGGAAGGGGAAGGAGAAACCTGGGTCGAATGGCCGCCATTTATATTACGCGAAAAATCGCAGGTTACCCACTCAATGAAATTGCCTCGTATTTTGGGTTGGGCCATTATGCAAGCGTGTCAGGGATTGTTATACGATGCTAAAGAGCAATCGAAATCGACATAAGATTGGCGGATATGATTAATGATACGGCAAATAAAATAAAAGCAAAGATTTGATCCTTTCTTCACAAAGCTGATCCGTGGTACTGAGTATCATAGACATCAAGACCCACATAGATTATATTCTGTTTCATAGACGCTTCTCCTTCAATTATTCGTGCTCGGTGGATATTAGCACTTTGAGGTATCCATTCTTTATGGTAGCCCTCGGTTTAGATTAGGATGGGGCGTCTATATCTTCTATTTTAGGAATATTTAGGTTGCTTTCCAACAAAATATACAGACACTTTAAATGATAGTTATTTCGTACACGTGAAAATTTTATCCGGCACTGCTCCTAAAAATATTCTAATTCGCGGCCCTAACCCTATAGGTGATTTGGTTATGGCTACAGCGAGTTTTCTTGATATAAGACACCAATTCCCTGAGGCACAAATTACGCTACTTGTCAGAAATGCGCAATCAAAGGTGATAAATGGTAGTGATTTTTTCGATGAGTTACTTATTGACGATAGTTCGTTCGGACTGGGCCACCTCGTCCGACTTATAAATAATTTAAGAAAAAAACAATTTGATCTCTGCCTACTGTTTACTAATTCCTTACGTACTGCTTTTGTAATGACTGTCGCGGGTATTCCCGCTCGCATAGGTTTTGCCAAAGGTGGACAAAGCTTTTTTCTTACCCAAGCAATCGAGCCTATATTAAGTAAAGAACTCAAAAAGAAATGGCAGCCCATGCCCATGCCGATGCCCAAGATATATAGTAGGTTGTGTGAAGCGATTGGCGTTAAAACTACTCATAGCTGGCCGCAATTAACGGTGACAAAAACGTGTGAAGATCAAGCTACTGCGTTAAAACAATCGTTAGCCATTGCGACAAACGAACGACTGATTGGTTTAGTCCCAGGCGCATCATTTGGTCAAAGTAAATTATGGCCTTCGACCCATTTTGCTGCAACTGCCGATCATCTTAGCGAAACCTATAGTCTACGGACAATTATCCTGAGCGGGCCGGGTGAGGAAAAAATAACTAAAGAACTTGCGGCCGCAATGAAAACCAGGCCCATCGTTACAGATAAACCAATTAATCTGGACGTACTCAAGCCCATCATTCGGGATTTGGCTCTATTGGTAGCAACCGACACCGGTCCGAGACATTTTGCTACCGCCTTTAAAGTACCAACAGTCGTGGTAATGGGGCCAACAGACCCAAGATGGAGTGGTGTGAACCTGGATTATCAGGAAGTTGTGCGACACGACGTATCATGTGGCCCTTGTCATAAGAAGATTTGTCCGGAAGATCATCGTTGTATGATTGGGATTACTCCCGGAGAAGTCATAATGAAAGTCGAAGCGTTGGACCATCGGCTTGGGATTTTTAAATGAGGCAATGCTTAGACTATAAACTCATCTGCAACTCAGTTAGCATAAAAATCATCATTGAAACCAAACATCAGTCTTTAAACGTTGACCTTAGCACTAACAACAGTAGCTTATTCATTCGTCGGAAAAATCAGTGGTCCTTCGGGTTGTCATTGTAGGTGCACGTCGCCGTCGTCAGGGAATTGGAGAATTTTTGGCCCACGCTTTTTCGAAGGCCGACGCAAAAGTCGTTGCAGTTGTGGGTACAACAGCCGAGACTTCAGCCAAAGCCCAGGCGAATTTACTAGAACAATACGGAATTAGGTGTGCCGCTTACAATTCGCTGGCTCCTGCCTTAGAAAGGGAAGAACCTGATATTGTTGTTATCTGCACGCCATATGAGTCTCATCTTCAGCAATTAAAGATGGTACAAGGTGCAGGTGCAAATTGTTTGTGTGAAAAGCCCCTTATCTGGGGAAGCGAGAATAATAATGTTTCGGAAACTAGTCATATTGTTGACGGATTTATTCGTAAAAAGTGTTATTTGTCATTAGTGACCCAATGGCCTTACACACTGTCATCATTTTATGAACTCTACCCTGGCATTAAGAGACAACCTGTAACTGAATTTAAGATGTTGTTGAGCCCAATCCGGCCAGGGCTTGATATGATTTTGGATGCGGCACCTCATCTGTTGAGCATGTTGTACGCGCTGGTTGGCAACGGAAAGATTCTCACGCCAAAACTACATTTTACTGATAAAAGCCAGCGTCAGATGAACCTAATGTTCGACTATCAACATTCTGGTGATGGTAATATCACAGTCGATTTTTCAGCAACTGTTTGTGAGGATATACCTCGACCAGCATCGTATAGTATTAATGGCCACACGCTATCGCGTAGGATAGTATTACCCGACTATAGTATTTGGTTTGAAGGAAATGAAAAAAGTGTAGAAGCGATCGATCCATTAAATTTATTAGTGGCAGATTTTATGAAAAAGATAGTTAACCAGTGTGCGATTGATCGCCAAGCGATTATTGCGAACATAGAAGCACTTGAACTATTGAATAAAACTGCATTAAACACGCTAGATATATAACGGTATGTTTATGTGTAGCATGATAGAAATTTATCTGAGAAATTAATTATGGCAAACGAAATGCCCGTAAATACGACGAACGATAGCGATGAATTGGCACAATCAAAGGCTGATTCGTCCGGTATGACACCGAATTCTAACAACAATGTTGAGCGCCATGTCGAATTGTCAAAAATTCATGACTTTGCATCCAAGTTACAGCAACCCGAAATTCTGAAAGTAGTCAGAGAATACGTTGAGTGGCAAGCCGGATGTCGTAACCCTAAGGGTGGAAAATATTCTGAACTTGAAAAAAATCGAGTACCTGATTTCGCACCGGTATCTATTAATCTGGATATAACAACAGCATGTAATTTTGCCTGTGATCACTGTGTTGATAAAGATATTTTAAATACAAGAACGAAATACAACCATGCAGCCCTACTTGATTCTATCAAATTGATGGCTAAGAAAGGTCTGCGTTCAGTCATTATAATTGGTGGTGGTGAGCCGACTGTTTATCCCAAGTTTGGTGAAACTGTTCGATTAATAAAGTCGTTAGGTTTGCAAGTATCAGTTGTCTCAAATGGGTCGCGTTTGCGCCGAATATTAGAAATAGCCGATTGTCTTGACGAAAATGATTGGGTACGACTTTCTCTAGATTCAGGCAGTAACAGCGTATTTCAGGCGATGCATCTGCCTAAACAACCAATATCCCTTGATCAGATATGCGAAGAAGTTCCCAAAATAAAGGCGGTTAACCCGAGATTTAAAATCGGCTTTTCATTCATCGTTACCTGGAAGGGAGCGTCAATCAACGACGCAAATATAATAGAAAATATTCATGAAATGGTGGAGGCTGCTAAACGAGCCAAACAATATGGTTTTGATTATATTGCTTACAAACCCTTTTTAACACGCGCCGAGGCCAATAACGCTGAAGTTGTAGATCTGCGATTTATTAATAAGCACCTTGACGAAATCATTGCCCGAATTCGTTCACAGGTAGATGAAGCAAAACAACTGGAAGATGATAAATTTAAAGTTTATGAAACAACAAACCTAAAGGTATTGGAAAACAGGAGTCATGAATCCTATACAAATCAACCGAAGACATGCCATATGCAATTTTTCAGGCAAGTGCTAAGCCCTTTGGGTATGTACAATTGTCCTGTTTATCGCAACCAACCCCATGGTCGGATTGGTGGTAAAGATTCCTATGCGTCAACTGAAAACTTTAACGAAACGCGAGAACGAACAGCTACTCTAATCGATCAATTTAATGCCACGAAGCAATGTAAAGAAGTTTCTTGCTTATACAATCACGTTAACTGGTGGATAGAAGATCTTATCCAATATCCTGAGAAACTTGATTCTGTAGTACCACTTATTGATTCGGAACCAGATTATTTCCTTTAATGCTACCTCGAAGCTAACAAGGATTAACTCCTACAATATGTGCGTCCATACGAAAAGACGTTTGTCAAAACCAAATTAAAGCAATAAAAAATCAAATGACTCTATCTGGTTTAGCCAGTTCTTCGAGCATAGCCGTAGTACTGTGATCTTTAGTGTCGCCGACAAGCTCAACCCGACCACCAAAAGCCTCAACAATAGCGCGTTCTGGGATCTGACCCAGCGTATAATCGGTTCCTTTGGTGTGAATATGTGGACGGAATAACTCTAAAAGCGAATTGGGTGTGTCGTTACTTAAAGGCACAACAAAATCGACAACTGCTAGGGCGGCGATTATTTCAAAACGCTCAACATCAGGATTCACCGGTTGTCGATCAGATTTTATACGACTCATTGATTCGTCGGTATTGACTGCGACAATAAGACAATCACCCAAAGATTTTGCTGCGCTAAGGTAACGAATGTGGCCAACATGCAAAAGCTCAAAACAACCATTGGCAAAAACTATTGTTTTGCCACTTTCCCGTAAACTGTTGATGTGGGGACTCAGTTCTTTTGGGTCAAGGTAAATATTTCCAATACTCATAAACGCTATTTTAACAGACGATTTAAGTATAAGCGCTAGCCAAAATTCCACGCTCTTTTGCTCACAAAACCACCGGGGGTGGTTTTGAACGGCGAATGCCGTCCGAAGGGTGAAAATCAGGGAGGGTTTTCGTAAACGGGTGTTCGATTTTGCAATTATTATTGGACTTTGTTTGACGTTTGTTTTAGCTGATTACTTCCCGATACAAAACCCCGAAAATATTACACCAAGTAAATCGTCCGATGTAAACTCCCCGGTTATTGTCGATAGTGTGTTTTGGGCGAGACGTAAGTCTTCAGCCAACAATTCACATTGGACGTTTCGCCCAAGAGAATTAACTGCACTGTGGATATAATTTTCAGTTTCATCCAAAGCAACGAGGTGGCGTCGTCTTGCTGTAAAAACCGCTTCAGTATTTTGTTCGAACCCTACACACTGTTTCAAGTGGTCTATTAGTAAGTCGGTTCCCTGATTATATTTGATCGACATAAAGATTTCGGTATGTTCTGATGTATCGACACGCTTTGGTTTAATTCCGGTTAAATCAATTTTATTGAAAATCTTGGTAATTTTGAGGGGGTTTGGAAATGTTGCGAGTAATTTACGATCATCGCTTGAAATAACGCTATCGACAATATAGAGTAACCGGTCCGCTTTTTCGATTTCCTTATAGGCGCGTTTAATACCTTCTTTTTCGATTTGGTTTTCCGTCTGTCGAAGGCCCGCGGTGTCGATAATATGGAGTGGCATACCTTCGATCTGGATGGTTTCGCGAAGTACATCACGGGTGGTTCCTTCCCACTTGGTAACGATGGCTGTTTCATTTCCGGCCAAGAAATTGAGCAGACTGGATTTTCCGGCGTTGGGTCGTCCGGCGATCACGATAGTCATGCCGTTGCGAAGTAAACTACCTTTTTGAGCGGTTTTTTTTAAGGATGCAATACTGGACAGTAATTCGTGCAGGCGTTTTTCAATATTACCATCACTTAGAAAATCGATATCTTCATCGACAAAATCGATTGATGCTTCAGTGTACATTCGAAGATCGACAAGTACGTCTTTGATAGACTTTATCCTTTTAGAAAACTCTCCTTGCAATGATCGTTGGGCGCATCGTGCTGCTTTTTCGGTATCGCTTTCGATTAAATCCGCGATGGCTTCGGCTTGCGTTAAATCAAGCTTATTATTTAAAAACGCTCGTTCGGTAAATTCACCAGGCCTCGCCATTCTCGCGCCTAAACAGCATAAGCGTTTTAATAACATGTCCATGACCACAATCCCACCATGGCCCTGAAGTTCTAAGACGTTTTCACCGGTATACGAATGGGGCGCAGGGAAATAAATTGCTATTCCTGAATCAATGACGGAGTTGTCAGAATCGATAAAGGAACTCCTATGTGCACTACGAGGATTGGGTAAAAAACCTAAAATCCCTTGCATAAGGCTCTGAATATTTGAGCCTGATACTTTAACGATGCCCACAGCACCTTTTCCTGGAGGTGTGGCTAACGCTACAATCGTTTCAGTATTGGGTGATAATCCGGACAAATCTACAATGCTTGTAACCCAATTCGTCTCTTCAATACAGATAGCAGCGTTGCAAGCTATATAGGTTGGATAAACGTTGCGTCATCCGACTTCTTGGCTGGGAATGGCGATTTTCTGGAGGACGAGCAGAATAGTTCCTCAGCCTTCTGCTTCGATTTTTCGAGTGATATACCATTGCTGAAGAATGGAAAGAGTATTATTAACAACCCAATACAAAACAAGTCCAGAAGGAAAAAACATAAAAAAGACCGTGAAAATAAAAGGAAACATTTTCATGACTTTTTCTTGTACAGGATCAATGGGCGCGGGATTAAGTTTTTGCTGAATCCACATGGAAACCCCCATCATTAGTGGAAGAATGAAAAAAGGGTCTTTTAACGATAAATCTTCGAGCCAAAATATGAACGGCGCCTGTCGGAGTTCCACACTCTCAAGTAACACCCAGTAAAGCGAAATAAAAACTGGTATTTGAACCAAAATTGGAAAGCACCCTCCCAGCGGATTAACCTTTTCTCTTTTATAAAGGGCCATTATTTCCTGGTTCATACGCTGTTTATCTTCTCCAAAGCGATCGCGTATCGATGTCATTTTGGGCTGAATTTTCCGCATTCTAGCCATGGAACGGTAACTGGTCTCAGAAAGCTTAAAAAACAGGAGTTTTATGACACAAGTCACACAGATTATCGCCCAACCCCAATTATTTATCAGTCCATGGAATTTACCTAATAACCAAAAAATTGGTTTGGCGATGACTGTCAGGAATCCATAATCAACCGTTAATTCAAGTCCGGGAGAAATAACTTCCAAGTCTTGCTGTATCTTCGGACCCGAATAGAGAATTGAGCTTAATACCTTTTGCTCACCGGGTTGAACTTCGATTGGCTTACCATACGAACCAATAACAAAACGATAATCCGAAAGCGATTTAGTGTAATAATGATTTTCCTCCTCCGTAGGTGGAATCCATGCACTCAAAAAATAATGCTGGATAATTGCACTCCAGCCCCCGCTCGCGTCTAGGCTTAAATTTTCGTCATACATATCTTCAAAATCAATTTTCTCGTATTTGTCTTCCTCGTTATAAATTACTCCGCCGGTATAGGTACGGATAAACGTTGATTCCGAGTCGTCTTCTCGATCTTTTCGTTGAAGTTGTGTGTATTGCCTGCCTTTCCAAACGAGATCTGAATTATTGACAATTCGATGTTCGACATCGATTCGGTAACTTCCAGGGTAAAAGTAAAATACTTTGGTAATTTCTATGCCATCGTCGCTACGCCAGCTTAAAGGAACACTAAGTTCTTTATCTCCCGACAATAAACGATAAGACGTCTCGTCAGTTTGAAACTGCGTATGATGATTTGGAGCCGGATAACCGCTCGTTAAAATTCCGCTTTGTGCGACGTATAAAGTAGCGGCTTCATCATTAAGCAAATTAATTGGCGTATAGATTTGTTCCTTAGATATTGGGTAATCCAGCAAATCAAGGCGGGTAATACTTCCACCAAGCGTATCGATTTCAATATTTAAAAAATCCGTTGTTACTTTTATTTTTTGACCTTTTTCAGGCAAACTAACGACAGGTACTGGCGATTCTATTTTCGGTTTTTCAATTGGTACACCAGCCGATGCCGGTACGCCGTCTTTGAGATCGAGGGTTTCTAGAAACTCCGGCTGTTGTTTTTGAACTACCGTGATATCTGGTTTTGGCCCGTAATCTTTTTGCCATGCTTCCCAAATCATAAAAAGAATCGATCCTAGTAGAAGCATTAGTACAAATCTTAAGTTATCCATGTTTTATGACTTTTTGATTCTTTCTAATTGTTTATTAACGGATTTTCTTAAATCAGACGTAGTAGCATTAGCTGCGTTAGCACTTGCCATAACAACGATATCAAAGTTCACCAATTGGTACCGATTTAATCGGAAACTCTCTCGGACTATTCGTTTTAGTACATTACGCGTTATGGATTTTCGTATCTTTTTCACGGAAATCGCAAAGCCTAAACGGGGATAGTCTAAGTGATTATTGCGAACTAAAAAAATGAAGTGTTGGCCAAATAATTTTTTCGGTTTTGAAAAAACACGTTTGAATTCCGCAGCAGTGATTAACTTGTGATGTTTACGAAAGTAAAAACGTTCAAATTTCAAAAAGATGAAACTGTTAGGTGAACACGCCCTTTAGCCCGTCTGGCGTTTACCACATGCCTACCACCTTTTGTTCGCATTCTTGCCCTGAAACCATGGGTTCTAGCACGTTTTATACGACTTGGTTGAAATGTTCTTTTCATTTATTCATCCTCAGAGCCAACCTTAAACGTGATTAGCAGTTAAACGGTTAAATGTACCCTATTTAGTATAAAAGAGTCAACGCTGTAGACGAAATACTAATCCTGTATAGTAGGTTTATCGTATCGGTTGTTTTAAAAACCTTTGCCCTTTCAGGTGGCATTATAAAAGGAGTGAATGACCGGAATTGTTCTACGAGGCTTCGTATGCACGCCGCGTATATTGGATTTATAGCTCCTGGTGCAACCAAAAAGACGGCGTTGTAATTATGCAGGGTTGGTCAATTAACATTTTTTAGATGCCTTACACTTCTGAATAAAAAGTTTTAGGAAAATGAGCACACTTTGGGCAAGCTGTTTATTACAACTTGAAGGAGAAATATCGAGTCAGGACTTCAACACTTGGCTTCGACCGTTGCAAGTAATTGAGTCAAAAGAAGAGTTTCGATTACTTGCTCCGAACAAGTTTGTTTTTGATTGGGTACGAGAAAATTATCTTTCCAGAATTCAAGAAATTATCATAGAGGAATATTCAAATCCTTCGCTATCGCTTTTGTTGGAAATCGGTTCGAAAACAAAAAAACAAAAAACCAATAAAAAATCATTATCGCAAAATTCAAAAAAGATAACTCCTAGAACTATCATCCCTAATAATCTAGATATTGCTTTTACGTTCGATAACTTCGTTGAAGGTAAATCAAATCAACTGGCTAAAGCAGCATCAATTCAAGTAGCTGCAAATGTAGGTAAAGTTTACAATCCACTCTTTATTTATGGTGGCGTAGGATTAGGTAAAACACATTTGATGCACGCCATCGGAAATATGATTTTGGATAAAAATAAATCGGCGAACGTATGCTTTTTAAATTCAGAAAAATTTGTCGCCGACATGGTGAAAGCGTTACAACACAATAAAATTGATGATTTTAAAAGCTACTACCGTACTGTCGATGCATTAATGATCGACGATATACAATTCTTTGCCGGTAAAGAAAGGACTCAAGAAGAATTTTTTCATACTTTCAACACATTATTGGAGAATAAGCATCAAATAATTTTAACTTGTGACCGTTACCCAAAAGAAGTTAAAGGCTTGGAAGAAAGATTGAAATCACGTTTCGGCTGGGGACTTACTGTAGCCATTGAGCCACCAGATCTAGAAACTAGAGTCGCTATCCTTATGAATAAAGCATTGTTATTCAATGCAAAGATACCATATGAAGTAGCGTTCTTTATCGGGAAGCGGATACGTTCGAATGTAAGAGAGTTAGAAGGTGCATTGAGACGTGTTATTGCTAATGCTGATTTTACCGGAAAACAAATAACATTGGATTTTACGAAAGAAGCACTAAAGGACTTAATAGCGCTACAAGATAGACTCATCAGCGTAGAAAATATTCAAAGAACAGTCGCCGAATATTACAAAATAAGAGTGATAGATCTGTTATCAAGCAAACGAACTCGTTCAATAACGCGGCCAAGACAAATGGCGATGTATTTGGCAAAAGAACTCACAAATCAGAGTTTGCCTGAAATCGGACAACAATTTGGTGGCAAGGACCACACCACCGTACTACATGCCTGTCGAAGAGTTAAAGAGTTACTTACGAGCGACAGTCGGATTACCGAAGACCATTCAAATTTATTTCGAACATTAACAAATTGATGTGCACAGCTTGTGAATAAATTGGGTGTTAAAGAAAAATAGAAATTTTATTAACCTCTTACCCACAAATAAATTCAAAACTATCCAAAAGGAAAAACCAATATAAAATCATGATAACAAAAAGAAAAAAAGGTAATTCACTGATATTATAAGCCTTATAATAACAAATAAATAAATAATATTTTATTATGAAGATCGTCGCCCAACGCAAAGAATTTTTGGAAAGCTTACAGAAAGTTACAGGCGTTATCGAAAAGGCGCACACAATAAAAATTTTATCGAACGTTTTAATAAAAGCAGAAAGCAATACGTTAACCTTCGTAGCAACCGATTCTGATATACAAATAGTAGCGAAAACCTATGGAAATGTAGAAGAAACAGGGGAATTAACCGTTTCAGCCAGGAAACTCGTCGACATCTGCAAGTTCCTACCAGACGCTTCAGAAATCTCTCTTAGAGGATATAACGATAAACTGGAAATAAAATGTAAAGAAAGTAACTTTTTATTAAAAACCTTAGCCGCGCAAAATTTTCCAACGTTTAAAGAAATCGAAGAAGACTACGAATTTGTTGTTGAGCAAATGAATTTGAAAAAAGCGATGGACAATACAGTATTTAGTATGGGTTTACAGGATGTTAGAAAATTTCTTAATGGGATATATTTTCGAGCTGAAAAAGAAAACCTCATATTTGTAGCATCCGACGGTCATCGGCTTGCTACAAGCAAAGTGGATCTTTACGAACCAATCTTTGAAACATTAGAAACCATCCTACCTAGAAAAGCAGCATTGGAGTTACTAAGACTAATAGGTGAAAAACAAAATAAAAAAGTTAAATTTCGATTTAATAAAAAATTTTTATCAGTAGAGATAGGAAATCTAGTATTCTTGGGGAAGTTAATGGACACTAAATTTCCAAATTACAGAAATGTAATACCATCTCTTACTGAAAATGTAATTAAAATAAATACCATAAATTTAAAAGAAGCTTTGAGTAGGGTGTCTATTTTGTCGAATGAAATAAGTCGTGGTGTAGTGTTTACGATTAATAATAACGAAGTTGTTCTGGCAAGCCATAACAATGAACAAGAACAAGCAACGGAAGCAGTGCAGATTGAATACGACGGCGAATCGATGGCATTGGGTTTTAATTCTAGCTACGTATTAGACGCTTTGAAAAGGATAACGTCAGAGAATGTTTTAATTAACATTCAACAACAAAAAAAATCGATGGTTATAGCGGCAGAGATAAAAGACGGTAATGAAAAATTCTTAATAATGCCAATGAAAATCTAAAAATTAGGTGAGAATGGCGCTTATTTCATTGAATATAAAAAGCGTGAGGAATATTTGTGAAGTCGCTATTAAACCAACAAACGGAATAAACTTAATTATTGGAAAAAATGGATGTGGAAAGTCCGCCTTTCTCGAAGCAATTTTTTTATTAGGAAGAGGTCGTTCGTTTAGGACACCAAATATTCGAGATACCATTAATTATGACTCAAAGGAATTTGTAGTCAGCGGAGAGGTTAATTGCGACGATAAAAATTTTAGTCAAATAGGAATTAAAGTAGGTGGAAAAAAAATATAGATAAAAATAAATGGGGAAAGAAAAAATGATCGTACGGAGCTTGTTAAAATCTTACCGACCCAAATTATTTATCCTGGTAGTTTTAACCTCTTAGAGGAAGGACCAGTAAATAGAAGAAGGTTTTTAGATTACGGATTGTTCCACATGGAACAATTGTCGGTCGATACGTGGAAAAAATATAATAGGGCTTTAAAACAAAGAAACGCTTTTATAAAAACATCGCAAACCAATAAAGAGGATCCATGGCGTGTCGAAATAGTAAAATATGGAAATCTTTTAACAGAAAAAATAGAAAGTTATTTTAAAGAATTCGAAACATATTTTTTAGAAACGGCAGCAGGAATTTTACCTTTCAAAACATATGAATTTTGTTTTTACCAAGGTTGGCCTATGGGAAAAACTTTAAACCAAATCTTAATGGAAAATGAACAATCGGATTTAATTTTAGGATTTACGAAAAATGGACCACACCGAGCGGATTTTAAAATTAAAGTGGATGGGAAGAATGCTAAAAGTAATTTATCGAGAGGACAAATGAAATTTCTTATTTTCGCGATAAAGATGGCTCAGGTAAAAATGGCTGATCACTTTCTATCTCAACCACATTGTATTTTAATAGACGATTTAGCGTCGGAGCTGGATGCGGTATTCAAGGGAATTGTCATGGAATACTTAAATAAATTAGAAATTCAAATTTTTATTACGGCAACCGAGATTGGAGCGCTAGGCAAAGAGTTTAAGGATAAAAAAGTGTTTCACGTGGAACAAGGTTGTTTTTATTCCAGTTAAATTAATGTTATTTAATGAGTAACGAAAAAGAGAAGTACGATAGTTCAAATATAAAAGTTTTAAAGGGTTTGGATGCGGTCCGCAAACGACCAGGAATGTTTATCGGTGATACGGACGATGGTACAGGGCTTCACCATATGGTTTTTGAGGTAGTCGATAATTCAATTGATGAAGCACTCGCTGGTTTTTGCAAAAAAATAACTGTTAAAATACATAGTGACCAAACAGTCTCTGTTTCTGATGATGGTCGAGGGATTCCGGTAGATATCCACCCAGAAGAAGGTAGATCCGCCGCCGAAGTTATCATGACCGTACTACACGCCGGCGGAAAATTTGATGATAACGCCTATAAGGTTTCAGGTGGTTTACACGGTGTCGGTGTTTCGGTCGTTAACGCGCTTTCAGAAAAGCTTATCCTGGAAATAAAACGAGACGGAAAAGTTTATCGGCAGGAGTATGAAGATGGTAAACCGGATACGGATTTATTAATTGTAGGTGAAACAGCATATAGTGGCACTTCAGTAGCATTCCGACCTAGTCCAAAAACATTTACTAATATCGATTTTCATTACGATATCCTTGCGAAACGCCTACGTGAACTCTCGTTCTTGAATTCCGGTGTCAAAATTTATTTGGAAGACGAGCGTTCTAATAAAAAAGATCTATTTGAATTTGAGGGAGGGATTAGAGCTTTCGTCGAGCATTTAAACAAAAATAAAACACCTTTATTTGAAGAGGTTTTTTATTTTTCAACGACAAAGCAAGAAGTCGTTGTGGAAGCCGCTTTACAGTGGAACGATTCCTATCAGGAAAATATCTTTTGCTTTACTAATAATATTCCCCAACGTGATGGTGGAACACATCTTTCTGGATTTCGAAGTGCTTTAACCCGGACTTTAAACCAGTACATTGACTCTCAACCGACTCTTAAAAAACAAAACGCTAACACGACGGGTGATGACGCTAGGGAAGGGTTGACGGCTGTTTTATCCGTAAAGGCGCCTGATCCAAAATTTTCTTCCCAGACTAAAGATAAATTGGTTTCATCTGACATTAAGCCTATAGTTGAATCCGCTATGAATGAAAAGCTACAAGAGTATTTAGCGGAAAACCCATCAATAGCGAAACGTATTGTCGGTAAAATGATCGAAGCAGCTCGCGCTCGCGAGGCAGCTCGCAAAGCCCGGGAAATGACCCGAAGGAAATCCGCTTTGGATATTGCGGGATTACCGGGAAAACTTGCCGATTGTCAAGAGAAAGATCCTGCTCTTTCGGAATTGTTTATAGTGGAAGGTGACTCGGCGGGTGGGTCGGCGAAGCAGGGGCGTGACCGGCGAACACAAGCAATACTACCGCTCAAGGGTAAAATCCTTAACGTAGAAAAAGCCCGATTTGATAAGATGCTATCCTCGGATGAGGTGGGTACTTTAATTACGGCATTAGGATGCGGGATAGGTAAAGATGAATACAACTTGGAGAAATTAAGGTATCACCGGATTATTATTATGACTGATGCCGATGTTGATGGTTCACATATACGGGCGTTGCTTTTAACCTTTTTCTATCGTCAAATGCCTGAGCTGATCGAGCACGGGTATATTTATATTGCCCAGCCACCCCTTTATAAAATAAAAAAAGGCAAACAAGAACACTATGTGAAAGACGACCCGGCGTTAAATGATTATCTATTACAATTGGCTCTACAAAAGGCAAGCTTATTTTCCGAAGACGACAGCCCAGCAATTCAAGGCCTTGGTCTCCAAGCCCTAGCCACTGATTACCTTAGAGTCCTTAATATAATACAAAGACTGTCCCGCCGCATTCATGAGTCGATTTTAGAAGCAGTAACCCTATTACCGGGTCTTAAAGTCGGCGAATTAGAAGATGAAGAAGCAGTTGTTAACTGGTTTAAAGTACTCGTGGAATTTGTAAATAAAAATAAAATTTTCTCCGGTTACTTATCGACTTCTATAGATTTTAACAATGGAGAATTTGTAGCAACGATAAGCAAAAAACTCTACGGTAATACCCAGACCTTCGAGATTAGCCCCGCATTTTTCCGTTCAGCCGATTACGATCTTTTAGTGGATTTTAGAAAAAAGACCGAGGGTATTTTCAATGAGAACTCATTCATTCAAGTGGGTGACAAAAAAGTGAAAGTTTCTAGTTTCAAAGAAACTTTTGAAGTGATAATGCGCGAAGCAAAAAAGGGTCAACATATTCAGCGTTACAAAGGATTAGGGGAAATGAATCCTGAACAACTTTGGGAAACCACTCTGGATGTCAATTCACGGAGGCTTTTACAAGTCACCATAGAAGACCTCATCGCCGCTGACCAGGTATTTACCACCTTAATGGGTGATCAAGTGGAGCCTCGACGTGAATTTATTGAAAAAAATGCGCTCGAAGTAGAAAATCTTGATGTTTAAGAAGTGGTCCTGAAAATAAGTTAAGACGGGAAGTACGTTGTTTCAGTAATTACCGAAAATACACTTTTTAAGCGAAAGTTTTTTAGTTCCATTAAGAACGCTGTCGTAACTAGTCCAGATTGCCTCAAAAATTCCAAATGCTAACATATCCAAATATTGATCCTGTCGCGATATCTCTCGGCCCACTTAAAGTTCATTGGTATGGCCTGATGTATATTTTTGGTTTCGCGGGCGCATGGTTACTGGGTCGATATCGTGCTAAACGGTTAGACTTCAAGCTTAGCCCCGATCAAGTAGACGATATTATTTTTTATATTGCAATAGGTGTAGTCCTTGGTGGCCGCATAGGTTATACATTGTTTTATAATCTACCGTTGTTTTTAGACAATCCAATTTCTATTTTTAAGGTTTGGGAAGGAGGAATGTCTTTTCACGGAGGCGCTGTAGGCGGGTATATTACCGCTTGGATGTACGGAAATAAAAACGGTTTTAGTTTTTTCCAGCTTTCAGACTTTTATACGCCGCTTGTACCCATTGGTTTATTCACGGGCCGAATGGGAAATTTTATAAATGGTGAGCTATGGGGTAAGATTACTGATGCACCATGGGCTATGGTTTTTCCAGGTGCAGGGGCATTACCTCGCCATCCTTCGCAATTATATGAGGCTTTTCTCGAAGGAATAGTCCTATTTTTTATCTTATCTATTTATCTTCGTAAGCCACGGCCACGTATGGCCCCAACAGGCATGGCTCTGTTGTTTTATGGGCTATTTCGTTTTGTTATAGAATTCGTCAGGTTGCCAGATGCTCATTTGGGATATCTAGCGTTCAATTGGTTGACGATGGGGCAGATACTTACTATCCCTATGATATTAATAGGGTTTTTACTAATATTATTTGCTTATCGAAGACAATATCACTGATTCATCTATCGAAGATAATGAAGCAGTATCTAGATTTACTGAAGGATATTGTCGAAAATGGAAGTGACCGGGATGATCGAACCGGAACCGGCACACGATCTGTTTTTGGGCGCCAAATCCGGTTCGATCTCGGTAAGGGTTTTCCAATACTGACGACTAAGGAAGTTCATATAAAAAGTGCAATATATGAACTTCTATGGTTTTTAAAGGGCGATACGAACGTATCTTACCTTAATCGAAATGGCGTCACTATTTGGGATGAATGGGCGGATTCTCACGGGGATCTTGGACCGATTTATGGTAGGCAGTGGATTTCTTTTCCAACACCGAATGGCCGATGGATTAATCAAATTAGCCATCTCATCGAACAAATCAACGAAAATCCATTATCCCGGCGTCTCTTAGTTTGCGCTTGGAATCCCGGTGAATTACCCGTAGAAACCCAAACACCACAAAAAAATGTTGAAAATGGACGCATGGCTTTAGCGCCATGCCACTGCCTTTTCCAGTTTTACATCGACGGAAATAAACTATCGTGTCAGCTATACCAGCGTAGCGCGGATTATTTTTTAGGAGTTCCGTTTAATATTGTAAGTTATAGCTTGTTTACGCATATGATCGCTCAACAATGCAATTTGGAAGTAGGAGAATTTGTTCATACTTTTGGTGACTGCCATATCTATTTAAATCATTTGACCGAAGCCATTGTTTACGAACAATTAGAACGTGATCCTAAACCCCTACCCCGCTTGGATTTATTACGAAAACCCAATTCAATATTCGACTATCAATTCGAAGATTTTCAGTTGGTCGGTTACAACCCCCATTCCGCGATTCGAGCGCCAATTTCAGTGTGATAAATGCTAGAACTCAGATATGTTTAATTGCGGCATTGGCTGAAAATAGAGTTATCGGGATTAACAATAGTCTACCTTGGCATTTATCAGCGGATCTGAAACATTTTCGCAAAATAACGATGGGTAAACCCATAGTAATGGGGCGTAAGACTTTTGATTCTATCGGGCGTCCGTTACCTGGCCGGACCAATGTCATCGTCTCTCGCAATAAAACCTATCAACCTGACGACTGTATAATCTGTCCTTCTTTGGAAGTCGTACTGGAAAAATTTAAAGATCAACCGGCGCTCATGGTTATCGGGGGAGAAAGCCTTTATGAAACCTGCTTTCCCATTGCGCAACGGTTATATTTGACTCGGATACATCATCATTTCGAAGGCGATCGGTTTTTCCCTGCCCTCGATTTAGAACAGTGGAAAGTTGAATCGAGACAGGACTATTTTGCTGACGATGAAAATCCCTATAACTATAGTTTTATCGTATATGACAGAATATTAATCGCTTAAAAGAGAATAATTTTAAACTAACGGTTTATTTACCATTTTCGTGATACAAGGACAAGCTATACTCGTTCTATTTATATGTCCATCGAGACGTAGAGCGGTTAGATGACCGCCCCAAACACACCCGGAATCAATGCAATAACAGTTGTCTCCCGCGTGAAATCCCAAAGCGGACCAATGGCCGAAAATGATACAAGTAGAGCGACTTCTCCGATTTTTAATTTTGAACCAGGGAACCAGATTTTTGGGTTGATTCCCGGGTGTGGCTTTACACGATAAATCAAGCTTACCGTCATAATTACAATAGCGTAATCTAGTAAAACAATTGATAATCAATCGAATTCGGTTCCATCCTTCGAGAGTATCGGACCATTGATTAGGAGCATCACCATACATTTCTTTCAAAAGAATCTCGTAATCATCGCTAACCAAAATTTCTTCAACTTCGCGCGCGAGGGTGCTAGCTTGTTCCACATCCCATTGTGGTGGAAGACCTGCATGGATTAAACAGAAATGTTCCATCCTGTGGATCAGTGGACGATGACGAATCCAAAGTAATAGCTCATCACAGTCCGATGCATTGAGGATTTCTTGTAGCGAATCGTCCCGCTTGGTTTTCCGTGTTTTCCTTGAGACAGCAAGCAGGTGAAGATCATGATTACCCAGGACGCAAATAGCGGAATCGCCTAAGCCCTTTATAAATCGAAGTGTTTCAAGCGAATCCGGACCACGATTGACTAAATCCCCAGCAAACCATAGTTGATCGATGGCGGGATTAAAGTTTATTTTATCAAGCAACCTTTGAAGCTGATCGAAACAACCTTGTATATCGCCAATTGCGTATATTGCCACGCTTAAAAAAATTATAATATTATGGCATAATCGAAACTTAAAGGTATTTCAATTGCATATACACATCTTGGGAATTTGTGGTACGTTCATGGGGGGTGTCGCCATTCTCGCCAGGGAACTAGGATTCGAAGTCACCGGATCTGACCAAAATGTCTATCCCCCGATGAGCACCCAATTGGAAGCTCAGGGAATCCAATTAAACCGTGGGTATAAAGCCCGTAATCTCGATAAAAAACCTGACCTGGTTGTAATTGGTAACGCATTATCACGTGGAAATCCAGAAGTTGAAGCGGTTTTAAACAAGGGATTACCTTACACTTCAGGCCCGGGCTGGTTGTCTAAAAATATTTTAGAGAGCCACCATGTTCTAGCTGTAGCGGGAACGCATGGTAAAACTACGACGAGTAGTATGCTGGCGTGGATTATGGAACATCAGGGAATTAAACCCGGATTTCTTATCGGTGGTGTACCCATTAATTTCGGATTGTCCGCCCGGCTGGGAAATTCTCCCTACTTTATTGTAGAAGCGGATGAATACGATACGGCGTTTTTCGATAAACGTTCAAAATTCGTTCACTATCGCCCATCAACGCTCGTATTAAATAATCTGGAATTCGATCATGCTGATATCTTTCCGGATTTGGATGCAATAAAAACCCAATTCCATCACTTGGTTCGAACCATTCCAGGGAATGGTCTAATCATTGTTCCGAAAAATGATAAAAATTTGGATGATGTATTGGATAGGGGACGTTGGACCCCCTAGAACGGATTTGTATCGATAGCCACCGAAAAGATGGCTGGAATGCTAATTTGAATTCTACCGATGGATCTAGTTTTGATGTAGTTCATAATGGCGACTCCCAAGGAACCGTCACTTGGGACCTAAGTGGATTACATAACGTATACAATGCCCTTTCCGCCATCGCGGCTTCTCATCATGTTGAGATTAGCCCAAGCCATGCCGCTAAAGCATTATGCCATTTTCAGGGGGTTAAGCGAAGAATGGAAATTCGTGCCATTGTTAAAGGAATAACGCTTTATGACGATTTCGCTCATCATCCCACGGCAATCGCTAGCACCCTTGAAGGATTGCGACAAAAAGTGAAAACGCAACGAATCATCGCAATACTTGAGCCCCGATCCAATACCATGCGTATGGGGATCCATAAAAATTCCTTGGCGGATTCCTTAAAATCCGCGGATTCTACGTTAATATATCAACCTGAAAATATTGGATGGAACCTTGGATCACTGACGCAAGCATCTGACTGTATCCGTGTATACACGACAATAGATGAAATAATAGAATGCCTGATCGCCGATGTGCGTATGGGAGATCATTTGGTATTTATGAGTAATGGGGCTTTCGGAGGTATCCACCAGCGGGTCGAAAATCGATTGTAATTTTCGCTAAAGCCAAATATCCTAAAGCAGTTTTCCAGGTAGCCATTTAAAAATTAAAATGAATCTGAGTATTGGTCAGCGACTAATTTTATCGTTCGCACTTATTTTAAGCCTGTTCGCGGGCAACCTTGCGATTAATTTATGGGGTAGCGAACAGCGGGCCAAAACCCTGGAAGCCTTTAGGGCCTCAGTCGAAAGACGGATGTTGGCTTCGACCGTCGAACATGAGTTTCTGAGGCGTGTAAAACAGGCGAATCTATACTACAACCTCCGGCGGAGCATCAATACGGAAAAGCTCAATGCCGAAGAATTTCAGAGTATCGAGAATCAACTGACCGGTATTAGCGATTATGTTCAAGAACTGCGTGTCTTATCCGGGGAGAAGGATCATGAGGCGATAGATCGTTTCGCCGAAACCTACGGACTTATAAAAAACCAGTGGCTAGAGCTTTATTTATCATCCGTGAAAAAGACGCCTCCCTTACCGCAAACGGAAATAGTTCAGATTCTGGAACAACTGACCGAGATCCAGGACAGGGAAAAAGAAACGGTCATGAAATCCGCCCGTAACGATACGGAAACGGCGCAATTCATCCGGAATTTGAATCTCTGGATTTTCTCAATTTCCATTGTTCTGGCGGGTGCGATTAGTATTTTCCTTGTCCGCTTTATTCGAAACAATATTCTGGCCCTGAAAAAAGGAGCGGATTCTTTCGCCGACGGCAAATTGGATTATCATATAAAGATAAAGCGGAAGGATGAACTGGGAGTGCTTGCGGACAGTTTTAATCATATGGCCGCCGAACTGAAAAATGCCCTGGAAAAAGCCCGCGCGGCCCGTGTCGAGGCAGAGAGTGCGAACCAGTCTAAAAGTGCATTTTTGGCTAATATGAGTCATGAACTTCGAACGCCGATGAATGCCATCATCGGCTATAGCGAAATATTGATGGAAGATGCTGACGAGATGGAATTGGAAGTCTTCTCCGATGATTTGTCGAAGATTCAGTCCGCGGGCAAACATCTATTAGCCTTAATCAACGATGTGCTCGACCTTTCCAAAATAGAAGCGGGGAAGATGACGCTTTTCATTGAGTCTTTCAGTGTCAGAGAAATGGTCAATGATGTATTGAATACGATTAAACCGTTGATTGAAAAAAATGGTAATCAGTTAAAACTGGATTTCGATGACACCCTAGGTCAAATTCGGGCTGATTCCACCAAAGTCCGGCAGACCTTATTTAATTTGTTGAGCAATGCCAGCAAATTCACAAACAAAGGACATATTGGTGTGAGTGTCAGCCGATGTGAAATGGCTTGTGCGGATATAGTTCGATTCAAAATCACCGACTCGGGAATAGGAATGACGCCGGAACAGGAAGCCAAGGTATTCGATGAATTCACCCAAGCGGATGATTCCACCACACGAGAATACGGCGGTACAGGATTGGGATTGGCTATTAGCAAGCGTTTCGCTGAGATGATGGGGGGTAGCATTACCGTCCAAAGCAAGCCGAATGAAGGATCAACATTCACATTCACGATTCCCTTGGCTGTTTCCGGGCAGCACAAGAAACAGGTTGGACTCCCCAACGTCGATGCGCCCGGCAAAAAGATCTTGGTCATCGACGACGACAGTACGATGCATGATTTATTAAGGCGACTTACCGCAAAAAACGGCTTTTCCATCGTCTCCGCCTATTCGGGATCCGAAGGTCTGAAATTAGCGAAAACAATCCGACCCAGTGCAATCACCCTTGATGTTCTGATGCCGCAAATGGATGGTTGGGCAGTCTTAAAAGCATTAAAAGAAGACCCGATAACCGCCAACATCCCCGTTATCATGTTGACCATGACCGACGAGAAGGAATTAGGGTATTCGCTGGGCGCCACCGAATATATGTCCAAACCCGTCGATCGAAATACCCTGATTGGAACATTAAATACACTTATACAAGAACATTCAAACGCCGAAATCTTGATTGTCGAAGATGATAAAACTACCCGGCAACTGTATGGAAAGATTTTCGGATCGGAAAAATGGCAAATAGTTGAAGCCGCTAATGGCCGTGAGGCTCTAACTAAGCTGGAACAATCCGAGCCTCATGTTATTATTTTAGATCTCATGATGCCCGAGATGGACGGTATCACTTTCCTCAATCATCTTCGAGTGAACCCCTCCTGGCGCAGTATTCCTGTTATCGTGGTGACAGCTAAGGATATGACTGAAAAAGAATTGATTGAGGTAAAAAATAAAGGGGGGGTTATTATCAGTAAAATAGGAACAAACCAGGAAACCTTAGTTGAAGAGTTGTGGGACGCCCTGGAAGAACTTACACTATTAGAATAATATGAAATGACAAAAATTCTGCTTGTTGAAGACAATGAGATGAACCGGGACATGTTGTCCAGGCGGCTAAAAAGAAAAGGATTTGAAGTGGATATTGCCGTGGATGGACAACAAGGCATTGAAATGGCAACCGCCGTCGCCCCACCCGATTTGATTCTCATGGATATGAGCCTTCCCAATATTGATGGCTGGGAGGCGACACAACGTCTGAAATCTGATCCAGAGACAGCATCCATACCGATCATTGCGTTAACCGCCCATGCTATGGCGGGTGATCGTCAACGCGCTCTGGATGCGGGTTGCGACGACTACGACTCAAAACCGATCGATTTCCCCGGATTGATAAAGAAGATCAATGCTCAATTGGAAATGTGAGCCGCTAAATTTGTTATTGACCGACCAGACTCCGTCTAACATCCTTTAATGCTTTGCCCTGACGCCCAACTTCTGTTTTTAGAGCTTTCACTTTCCGTTTGAGGGCGGTTATTTTTGAACGGTTGGCAATAGTATCGTTCGTGTATTTTTCCATTAACCCGATCGATTCCAAGCGGGGATGGTCCGGGGGATACGCACTTTTTACCTCGTCTATTAACCGCCTTGCCCGTTGCAATTCTCCATCGTTCATGTCTCCGGAAAACAGTTTCGTAAGAGCGGTGTACTGTTGGTCCGGTAAGTGGGCCGGGGTCTCATTCGCTGTTCCTTCTATAGATGTTGGCGGTCCTTTTGAAGCGCACGCCGTCAAAAGACATACAATTGAAACCCAATAAATTATTTTTTTTTGGCGACACGGATTACTCCTGTTTTTGTGTAATTCCCCAGTTCAGTTCCGAGAAATCGAAGTCGTATACTATCTTACCTCAATGCTGTTTTGCGATCTATAATCCCCATTCGAATCGTTATGAGGTTATCGTCAACAATACAATATATGTTTCTGCTATAAATTGGCGACAAAACTCGATAATGTGTTCATGATCAATTATATTGACCATACATATATTTCGAATGTTGGCTAAATATTGAGCCGGACCAATTTCACTCTAGAATTACAGCTTAAAAAATATTTCCGCCCCTCTTTCTTCAAAAATAACAGACTTTGACAATGTTTGTTATTTTCGTATACTAAATCTACATATTCATTACCGGATGCAACCATGAACATCTCTCTCACCCCTGAACTTGAGGAATACGTGACAACCCAGTTGAAATCCGGGCATTACAGCTCAGCCAGCGAGGTAATTCGAGAAGCGCTTAGAAACCAGATCCGGCGGTCGAATTCCCATCCGCTTGAGCAACCTATTGGCGCTGGTCGCCAACAGGTGGCGGACGGCAGAGTAATTCGCGCCTATGCGGATTATTTTGATGAGAAGCGAGAGAGAATACGCCAAACTTACATTGATAATAACCCTTCCGGATGAGCTATGAGGTATTTTTCACGGAGTTTGCCGATGCGGACATTGATGGAATCCAGCCGCACAAGCATGAACGATAGCAGCAAACAGTGGCTCAGGGTGTCGGGTTGCTGTTTGTCCGGCACAGCTTGGTAGTATTCATAGAGTGAGCGGTGTGCTTGTTGCCAGGCATCAGGATATTGCGTTGCCAGTCGATGGCCAAAGTATTCGCGTACCAGCGGGTGGGTGTCGAGGGTATCGGGATTTTCGGTGAGCAAATGCTGTTCACGCAAATTAGTTAATATATTCTTAAATTGAACATCCGATAGCTTGCGTACGCTTTCTGTTAGATTTCATGCAGCCAGTCCTCTCCGGTTTCAATTTGGCGGTCTTCCCAGATCTCAAGTTTGCCTTGTTTTTCTAGAACGCTTAAATGACTTTGCAGCAAGTCCTTCCATTGCTCGTCTTTGTGGCTGTAGCTAATAAATACTTTGGCCATTATTTTTCCGGGGGAAGATACACATCAGATCGCGAATGAAGAAACAATAGGGGAACTGTTCGTAATTCGCAACCAAAGTCGTAATACACCCAAAAGGGCAAGCAATTCAATCTTGTCGTGATAGCAAATAATGCTATCATAGGCTCAATGAACAGCAAGAACAGAAACACACTCGAGGCCATCTTCAACGATCCGGTTAGTGGGAATATCGAATGGCGCAATATCGAGACGTTGTTTCTGTCCTTAGGTGGATCTCGAACCGAAAGGGCTTGCTCCGCCGTCAGTTTTGTATTGAACGATATCCGGGTAGATTTTCACCGTCCTCACCCGGACAATGAAGCGCTACGTCATCGAGTAAAAGATGCCCGAAAGTTCCTGGAACAGGCAGGTATAACACTATGAATATGATGAAGTACAGGGGCTACGTCGCCCATATTGAATATGATGAGGAAGACCGTATTTTTATCGGTCATTTGGCGGGTATTAAAGATATTGTTGGTTTTCATGGCGCAATAGTCGATGAATTAGAAGGCGCGTTTCATGACTCCGTCGATAACTACATTGCGATCAGTGAGGAAACCGGCAGGCCCGTGCAAAAACCCTATTCCGGTAAGCTGATGCTGCGGGTTTCTCCGGATGTTCATGCGGCTGTCGCCACTGCCGCGCAAGTGCATGGTAAGAGCATCAATCAGTGGGCATCCGAAGTTTTAGATCAGGCTGCTAATATTTAATATTCGTATCAAGCGAGGCTAAAGACATAACTCCTTGTTCATAGAGTTGTTGCGAGGGAAAGTGGATTTGGGCCCTTTTCCCGATTAAATGAGGCGATTCTCAACTTTTCACTGTTGCAATATGCTCAATAAACGACTAGTCTAGAACTAGTCTATTAAATATAAGGTGAATGAGATGCCAGAATTCGGCGCTTACGAAGCTAAAACCCATCTTCCAAAACTGCTTGAGCGAGTCCAGAACGGTGAGCGATTTATCATCACCAAACACGGCCGTCCTGTCGCTGAGCTTCGGCCTATCTCTACGCATTCCCGTGAACGGCGGCAGGGGATTATCAAACGCATGAAAAAGTTTCAAGCCTCCCATAGCCTGGGCGAGATCACGGTCCGCGAACTGATCGACGAAGGTAGAAAATACTAATGTCGTTCGTTATGGATTGCTCGATTGCACTAAGCTGGTATTTCTCCGATGAAGCTACAGACAGCACTCAATCTTTGAGAGATCGATTAATCGAAGCAACTATCCATGTTCCTTCCCTTTGGCCTCTAGAAGTTACCAATGCTTTGTTGGCGGCGTTGCGTAGAAAACGCATTTCAGAGAGCGAAATACCGGATCTTCTAATCGATCTGAGGCAATTACCGGATGAAATTGACAGAGAAACAGATTCGATGGTCTGGGAAGATAGTTTTTACCTCGCTAAGCAAAACAGTCTATCAATTTACGATGCTACCTACTTGGAACTCGCATTGCGCAAGAAATTGCCGCTTGCAACGTTGGATAAAGCATTGGCAAAAGCAAGCCTAGTCGCCGGTGTGAAGGTACTAAATTGAAACCACGACGATATTCAAAAAAACAAAAAGGGGCAGTGCGGCCGGGCAAGGCACGCTTCGCAGCGAATGGCCATAGTCCTTTGCCTTGTTGCGAAACACCACAGTAACGCTGAACCCATCAATACAAAGTTGTCGGAATACTAGTCCCGGCTTGGTCAGACTGGAGATATATTGGCTTTGAAAGTTAGCCGTTCATGTTAAGACACTGTATCCGGATTTTGTCACTTGGAGTTTCATCCTTTCCCAAAACGACAACCGGTTCTTCGACTGGCCCGATGTCCAGTTCGACTACCTGGGCTTTCGCTGTGTTCGCGCCCCCAGCGCTGATCCATTGAGCCCTTTACTCTGCCCCTTTCGTGTTTGTGCGCTTGATTTGATATAGGTGAAAGTTGTCAATAACCGATGATAGGAATTTCATCAATCGATTTAAAATCGCGGTCGTAAGTCACGAGTGCATATGAATCGGTTTCCAGCGCCGTCGCAACCTGTACTGCGTCAGGCAGCTTAAGACGATGACCGGCACGAATCCTCGCGGCACGAGCAGCTATGCCATTCGACAAGGGAACTGTTGACCAACCTCGTGCCCGCGTAAGAGATACCCTATAACGTTCCGCAAGAATGTCTTCGCCATTTTGTAAAGGCCCCACCAAAACCTCAGTGAGGGTGATGGTAGAAATGACGATCCGATTTCTCCCTTGTTCAACAGCCTCGAATAGAGGCGCGAAATAGTCTGCAAGCGGTTGGACATCAGACAGGAGATAAACTATTGGAGCTGTATCAACGGTAACGGTTACGCCATCCGGAATCCGCGCTAAAATATTCAATCCCAGTCTTCCCGGATGTCGTTAATATCTTTATTAGGCTGATCGCTCCAACAGTGTTTTGCGCTTCCCCGAAGACCAAAAACCGAAACTACCGGAACCTCTGGAGGAATAGCACTTAGGGGCACCAGAGCAGCATATGGTTTGCCATGCTTAGTAATAATGGTTGCCTCACCTCGATGAGCTTGATCCAACAATTTAGGTAAATGTCTTCGTGCCTGTTCAGCCCCCAACTCTTTCATCGTTTTCATCTACACTTATGTACATTCTGTACAGAATGTACGATATATACGTGAAGAATGCAAATTTAACCGCCAGATTGAGTTGCCCGAGTTTATTAACACTTACTCGATACCGATGGCAAACCGGGCAAGCACAAAATGAATAGACCCATCAACCAGCACATCGCGAATTACGAATAGTTACCCAATTGTTTCGTAATTCACAACCCGCCATAATCTTCTCAATCCGGTCTCACCGCCAAGCGCCCACTACCCAAACAAGCAATCGCCAGACTGCCGAATAAATAAAAGGCCTGCAATTCCAAAGTCCAGCCGCCGTGTTGGCCGAGGTCAAGGAGTTCGCTTCGGTGTACCAGGCCGATGGCAACGACCAGGGTGAGGGCGGTGATCAAACTTGCGAACCGGGTGCGGTAACCGAGGATTAACATCAGGGGGGCAATGATTTCTCCAGCATAGACACCATAAGCGATGAAGGCCGGTAAGTCTACAGCGGTGAGTTGCTTGCCGATTAAGGCGATACTACCGGGGTTATTGAGTTTGGCAACGCCGTGAAAAAGCATCAAAATACCGACAGTTAAGCGTAGGATCAGTTTGCCCAGTGCGTCCAGTTTGAACATGATTGTTTCTGTATAAAAATGAATGGGTCGAGAATATTAGACTTCCTATTTTCGGACAACCTCCTAAAGACAAACAACATCGCATCCAATAACATTCTTGGCTAATTTAACCAATTTTTATCGAAGCTGTAGAACTTTTTGTATTGTTGGCTGGCTGCTAAATGAAATGCGTCGGCAAAATCCGATCCTTGTACATGCCAAGCAATCGTCTGCGCAAGAAGTGCGGGGTGATTAATATGAATATTGGCTAAGCCAAACAGTTTGCTCAGGGCGGAGGCTATTTGCTCTGGTTTGAATTCGTAGGCAAATCTTAATACCCATTCGTTTTTAAAAAGGTTTAAGGCTTTTTTATATTGAATTGGATCGTCGTTCGTTAAAAAGCGAACAATGATGTTGGTATCAATCGCAATCATGGAATTGCTCTTCAATGCCTTGAGCAACGGCTTTTTCCATTTCCTCAAGGGTTTTGGCCGTTCCCGTGTATTTAAGACATCCGGCTACTTCGTTGATATTCGATTTAGTAAATGGGGTTGTAGACTTTAAAAGTAAACCATCACCGGTATCTATCACGATAAGTTCTTGTCCAACCTCCCAATGGTAAGCGGAACGAAAAGTTTTGGGAATGATGACTTGACCTTTGCTGGAAAGTTTAGTTGATTGCACAATATCATGACTTTCTTGGTAAGACATTAGTAAGAATATTAAGATTGCTTGTTTATATTGTCAATGGGGAAATAGATACATCTGGAAAATGGGTCAAAATTTGCTTTTCCGCGTTGGGTTCTCTATTGTGGACAACCTCATCGGTATTCATACTTAATGATTTTTCCGCTCATATATATAATTCGAATGTCCGCTCTATACTGAGTCGTACAAATTTAACCAAACAAGTGCGAATAAAATTATAATGATTGATTTCAAAACCATTTTGATACTGTTTTTTGTGTCATTGATTCCCCCACGCGTTTTCGCGTTGGATTTGTCCGATGGGCGGTGGGTTGATTTGACCCACGAGTTTTCGGACCGGACCATTTACTGGCCAACAGCCGATAGCTTTAAAAAAACCACCGTTTTCGAGGGGTTTAACGAGAAGGGTTATTTTTACAGTGCATACAATATTCACGCCGCCGAGCATGGTGGGACCCATTTGGATGCGCCCATTCATTTTTACCAAAACGGAAAAACCGTCGAACAAATTCCGATCAAGCAGTTGGTTGGCACCGCCCCCGTTATTGATATTTCTGAAAAAGCCAAAATTGACAGAGATTATCAGGTATCAGTACAAGACATTACCGAATGGGAAACAATCCATGGAAAACTTTCCGACGGGGCTATCGTGCTTTTCAACACTGGGTTTAGCCGGTATTGGCCGGATAAACTACGTTATTTGGGGACACTTGCAAGGGGCCAACAAGGTGTTAATGAACTCAGTTTTCCTGGAATTCATCCCAACGCGGCGCGTTTCCTAAGCGACAAACGGAAGATTAAGGCTGTCGGACTGGATACGGCGAGCATCGATTTTGGAAAGTCAAAAGAGTTCAAGACCCATCAAATTCTCTTTAAAAAAAATATTCTCGGGTTTGAAAACCTGAGCAATCTTGATCAGCTACCGGCAAAAGGAACAACCGTTTTTGCATTGCCGATGAAAATCAAAGGGGTAAGCGGCGCACCGCTGCGAATTGTCGCTTTTGTGCCTAATAAGGTATCTCGCAAAGATTACGGGAAAAAGTAGACAGATTTATTTATATCAGATTGATCTATTTCCGTTCTGTTCGGTCTTAGGACTACCCGGTCGTCGATGTTCTATCCGCCGACCAATTATTTTTTTAACCTCTTCTACATAGCGACCATTCCCCGATAGTTCGGTGTAGGTCACAACCACGAAAGGATCGGGTTATGATCGTAGAGAGTGTAATAACGTCAGTTTTGGGTACAGAGGATTTTGCGCGGTACGAGCAAAACCTGTATGAAAAATACCAGGACAGAGCGGAACGTGAATTGATCGCCCAGCTTAACGAGCTCCTGTCCAATGGCCCCCTTCCTCATGCTCTTGAAACAATGGAGTGCTCGATGTGCTTGTCGTTTCCTCGAATACCGTGAAATAACGGTTCGACTGAAGTCTGTACAACCCTGGAAGGTGTTGTCGCCTGTTTTCCTACGAGAAGTCCAAAAGAAAATGCGGTCGATCCCCGAAACGACAACAAGGGGTATTACGACATCTTGGCCTTGAGATCTTTGGGATCATCAAACAGATCAGTCCCGCCCTCATTGAGATGTGTGTCTCCATGGCGGTTCTGTGTCCTTTTTTCGAGGTCGCGGCCCATGCCTTGCGTGGTTTGGAATCACGATGATTGAGCATCTTCTGCATAATATCACTCAGCGATTTGCCAAAATAGCCAAATGCGTCAGGATCGAATGTCATGATGACGAGGTCTGGCAGAAACCTGGCCTTTTTGAACAAAACTTACCTTTGGATAGGGTATCCAAATTCCATGGATTACTTTCATGAATTGTAAAAACTAAAGAATGAAATATTACTGCATATTGTAACCGTTCACGGTTAACAGCTGACGGCTTATGAAAGCTGGAGATATGAGGACCTATTCGTGCTACTTTGAACCGGAAATGGATTTTATCAAAGAAATAGGGAAATTAGGCTATTTCCTGCTTTTCCGCGGTAGCCTCTCTATGTTCGGATAGCCTCCTAAAAGTGCCACTTTGAACCGTAAACCGTAAACCGTAAACCGTTAACAGATACCAGAAAAGGATGCAAACCTGAATTCACTTGATATAATCAAAAGCTCAACTCCAAAACCGATATTGAGAATGCAAAAAACCAACGTCGACGACCTATTGATTGAAATGATTACTCCCAAGGTCAAGGAGATAGAACAGCGATTTTCCCGTGGGGAAGGCTTAAGTAATGAAGATATCAATACTTTGTTACTCAAGTCACAATACAATCATATAAACCACCTAGATAACCGGTTGGATGAGGTTGCGACAAGTGTAAAAGCTTTGTAGGCGAAGTTTCAAGGGCTGGAGGGGAAGTTTCAAGGTTTGGAAGGGAAATTCGACTTGCTGAAAGCAGAAATCAATGGCCGATTAGATGCCTTTGAAAAAAATATCGAGCTAAAGATCGAACAGGCTATTAACACCAATATGCGGTGGTCGATAGGAATGATTGCGTTGATCGTGACAGTTCTAAAGTTGGCGGATATGTTTACGAAGTAATCCTGGGTAAAATGAAGGATGGCGGATTGTTATGGGCTTACAAGACGCGACCCCTTTTTTTCCAGGCTAGGCGCCGTATACGGACCCGTATGTACGGTGCTGTGGGAGGGGGCTACTTGAGTAGCCCCCTATCCAGATTAGACCTCGTATGCCCCAAACTAAAGTTGATTTCATTGTATTTCCTGATTAACCACAACCGGTTTCGTTACGTCCGCAATTGCTACAAACATACCACGAAGCTTCCCTGGACTAAACCCAGACCAGTTTTCACGTGTAGAAGGGTATATTGTATATAGTGAGCCTCTACCTCCAACTAAAGGACAATACCAATCAATTTTTGTTAGTCCATGGACGCCATAACGTAAACAGAATTCGAGCAAATCTATTACCTGCCTACTTGGTGCGAACTTCCAATCGGTAATATACAAAAGCAATACTATTGGTCTGTTGGTCGATCCCTTATATTTATTTGCCTTTGTCTTTATTTTGGAAGCAACAGATTTAGAAAATTCATATATGTTATATGTAGACTTCGCTTTGTCATAGCCAGATTTTTCTAGCAAGGCCACTTCAGTCAACTCAAGATAACCAGTAATACCATCTAAAATACACTCAAAATCTAAATCATCCGTTTTATTCAAACTACCTAAACAAATATTAACACCTTGTCCTTGTGCGGCCTCAACATAATGATCAGCAATAAACTTTTCTATTTCTTCTTTTGCTTCTGGAAAGTCGATAGATTCCGTCTCTAATCCTTTAAGATTTACTTGAGCTTGAGAAATTATTCCAGTAGGTTTTTTTCGCATAACAATACAACATAAGTTTCCGTATTTGATCAGAGGTCTAACGACCCAGCTTACGGGATTTTGTGGTGTGACTGGCATGGTAGTCAGCTAGCTGGTGAAAGTCCAGCCTTCACCCTGTGAGAAGGGAAGAAGTAGGCGAAAGCAAGGGTGCCCAAAGAAACTCTCAGTCTCTACCCAACAGGGAATCACGGTGATTGAGAGCCAATGCGGGATCGATCAGAAGCTCTAGCCAAATCGGTCACCTAAACGCAAGTGAACCTTCGTAAGGCGACAACACAGGGGTAAGGTGCCCGCGACCACCGGAGCCCAATATTCTCATCGTAATGTGTTGTTGTATTGAAGGTAGGTAGACCGAGAAACGGGTGACTATCTTACCCAGTGAAGGGCCGTCGGCTTTGGGTCGGAGTAACTGCGATTCTTTAAGCCCTAAGCGCTGCAGTAATGTAGGCGTTATGAACCGAGGGTCTACAGATGAAGCCATAGTAATCGTAAAGTTCGGTGCCGTTGAATTCAGGGTGACATGGATGAGGATAAAACATCGGATCAGCCACAGGATGTTGGCGGTGAAGGGCGGAACACGTAAGCGGCCATGGCCGTTGATTATAGACTGGTGGTCTGAGATCAGCCTTAAAGGAGCGATTCACTATTCGCGTCGTAAACAGTGAATGAATGGGTCGTGCGAGATTGACGAAAGACCACTACACAGAAGAGTGAAATGAACGAAAGTGACCTATTGATCGAGGAACCAAGACTTTTCGATAATCTCAGCTCACAGGAATATTTGAGAGCTGGTTTTAAACAGGTGAAAAAGAACAAAGGCAAACCCGGCATAGACGGCGTGAGCATAGCGGACTTTGAAACCCGTATAGACGAAGAGCTAAGCCAACTGCAACAGGAATTAACAGATTGGACTTACCAGCCATCGCCAGTCCGGCGAGTCGAGATACCCAAGCCCGGTGGCAAGGGTGTGCGATTGCTGGGTATACCGACGGTGCGGGATCGGGTGGTACAAGCCACCTTGAAAATGCTTCTGGAACCGATCTTCGAGCCCAACTTTTCACCGCACAGTTATGGTTTTCGTCCTGGACGAAGCCAACACCAAGCGGTACAAGCGGCCCAACGGATTGTCACCAGCGGCAAGCCCTACGTGGTGGATATTGATTTATCAAAATTCTTTGATCGAATCCATCATGACCGACTGATCGCCCGAATGGGGCAGAGGATATCCGACAAACGGATACTTCGCCTGATCGGGATCATGCTGCGATGCGGCGTCATGATTAATGGCGTTGTTAACCCCAGCCAGGAAGGCGCAGTGCAAGGTGGCCCAATAAGCCCCTTGCTCAGCAATATTGTTCTGGATGAACTGGATCAGGAATTGGAAAAACGTGGACTGGAGTTTTGCAGGTTTGCGGATGACTGTAACATTTTCGTGAAATCGCAAAAAGCGGCGGAGCGGGTGATGGAAAAGGTCAGCCAATTCATCGAAACAAAGCTCAAACTGAAAGTGAATCGGGACAAAAGCCAAGTGGCCAAATCCGATCAGGTCAAGTTCTTGGGTTTTACCGTGGTGAAGGGGACGATTGCGATCGCGCATAAAGCCCTGCAAATGGCCATGAGTAAAGTCAAAGCGCTGACCCCACGAGGCACGCATCAGACTCTGGGTACGACATTGGAAGTGATCAATCAATGGTATGTGGGCTGGTCAAGTTATTATGGTTTGACCTATTATCCCTCGCAATTGAAGAAAATCGAAGCCCATATCAGGCGACGGTTACGGTCGCGGTTAGTGTCTCAACAAAAGAGGAAACGGCATCTGTATCGAAAACTGATTAAACGGGGTGTACCGCCTAGGCATGCGGCCAAAACGGTATTTGCTAACGACAAACGATGGGTTCTCTCAAATGCGCGAGCAGTGACGCGAGCCTATCCGAATAGTTGGTTCATCAATGTGATGGGGCAGGTGATACGGTCCGACCGAAAGTTGGCACATTGGTTTGAAGTTTCTCAATGGATACGTCTTGCGTGAGGAGCCGTGTACGGACCCGTACGCACGGTTCTGTGGGCAGACGGGAGCTGCGGGGCTCCCTCTGACCCGATAAGCGCAGCGGAACAAAATCCCGGTACAGCGCCTTGTTAGAGCTTTTACGGTAACTCAAAGTATTGTCTATGTCTATATATTTCTGACAATTGTTCATTTTTAAAATTAAGCTTTATCACATTAAAAAATTCGCCTTCACCGTCTAGTAGTAAAGACCAATCATTATGCTTTTCTGTTTTATAAAAGTTCATTGGTGCTGGTGATATGGTTAACATGTCACCAGCACGTGTGCCATAAACCACATGGATTTTAAGACCTGATAGTTATTAATAGCTCTTACTATATCCGTATATGATTGTTCTTTTGTTGCACCAATAGTGAAGCCGTATTTTGTACCAGATTTGATTGTGTCGTCAATGTATGACGCCCATAGGAAACCTATGTATAAAGCCATCAATATCAATGGTGCTGTAACGACATAAATGGCAATTTTGAATTCCTTTTTCATGCTTATTATTTTATTAACTCTAACATTGAGTCGGCAGGAACTTCCTAAGTCCTAACTTAGGAAGTTCCAACATATTGCTCATTAACATTTTGAAATCCTCATTTCTCAAGCCATTTTTCTTCGTTATTTCAAAAGACTATTGTGGTTTCGTAAGAAATCCATGGTTTCATGCAAACGTAATATACAAGCATTTCATAAAAATTACATTTGATAAAATTACTTGGCCGATATACTGTGTAAGAATACAGAAACCAACAATGTCCACAGCAAATCGATCCTCCCCTTTTTTCGGAATTCAGGGAGACACAATACCCAACTATTTCAGAATCGCAAACAAATACCCGATTTTCAAATCAGTATGCAAAAAAGCCGATTCAAGAGTGGAAACCAATCCTAAATAACCAAGCATGGCGCGGAAACTAGTTTCGGCAGTAATCGGGTGAAATTACAGGGGCTCAGTGCCAATCAGGGCAACATCCAAACCGTCGACATCCAAAAACTTTCTGTCTGCCGTCATAAAACTAATCGGTTGTCCGACTTCCAACGCACACGCGGCTTGTATAGCATCCGGCGTTTTCAGGCCATGCTCGACTCGTATTTTGAGAGCCTGTTCTATCACCGAGGGTATTAATTTCTGAATAATTAAATCGGGGTGGTGAAAAAAGGTTTCGTAGAGGCTGACGATGTCGGGATTTTTATCTCTTAATGGTTTGACGAGACATTCTAATCTGCTTAAGTCCGATATGGCTATTCTTACCGTTCCATGCGCTTGTTGAAGCCGTTTAAGTTGTTGCTGAAAAATGCCGTACCAGGGATCACAGCCTTCTACCCAGTATATAATGGCGCAAGCATCAAGAAATACGGTATGTGCTATCCCCACGAATCTCGTTCTTTTTGAATCTGCTGTTTAATGGTATTCGGGGTTTGTGTTCCCGTCGCAGGTTTGTTCAACATCCAGTCCAGCAATGATGGGCCTTTTATCTGTTTCCCGGTTAAGTCTTGGTAGTCTGCCTCGGCCAATACAACACAGATAGGACGATTATTTTTAATGACATGCACCGGGCCGTTTGCCAATGCCTCTTCCAGCGCAATGACTCCACGCCGTTTAACATCTTTCGCCGTAATAGTATTCATTTGAGTGCCCATGAAAGTACTTATTTAAGTACTAGCAGTATATCATTTATTTGATTTTAGATAAAAAGGGCACAAACCTTTGCTTCAAAGAATAACCATGTCATCGCTCCACCACGTCTCGTCCGTTACGTATTGAACTACCGTCTATATCCTCCTCCGCGCCCGAAGCGATTCATAACGATTCAAAACCGCTCGATCCAGTTTGTCGGGCGTGGCTGACACGACATGCGCTCCCTGGTTTTTCAAGGCGCCGATGGCTTCCCGGCGGGAATGTTCGAACTCCTGGGCCGCCAGAGTGTAGTGGGGATCTAACCAGGTTTTGGCGGGGGATGTTGCCAGGGTTTTGATCTCTTCGTCTTCGAGGGTAGCTATCAGAGGGAGATGCTTGGGTCTCAGCAATTTCACCGCTCGGACCAGAGAGCTTTGCAGGTAGTCGCCTTCAACATTGGTAAATATTACCGCTAGACATCGGTGTTTGATTAACCCGGGGAGCGAAGCAACCGCGGGTAAGGGGTTTGATTCCTGACTCAAGGGGCGAAGATTCCCAAGTAAATGACGAACCCGGAGGAGACCGCTATAGGCGTTTACCGGGGGTAATTTCGCCAAAGGCTGTTCGGCAAAGCTGATGAGACCAACCCGGTCGTTATTGTCGATAGCTTGCTGAGCCAGTCTGGCGGCGCAATTGATGAAATGGTTTAGCCGGGTGAGCCGGGTCGTACTCAAACTGCTTAAACGTCCGCAATCGATCATTAAAATCACTTCCAGATATTGGTCCGCGGTGAACACGCGAACCATTGGGGTTTGTCTGCGCGCCGTCGCTTTCCAATCGATCATTCGGAGTGGATCGCCGGGTTCATATTTCCGCATGTGCAATAGATTACCTCCGTAGCCGCTACGGCGTGAGGAGGTTTCGCCCAATGGGCGATTACCGCTGGAATCGATTGTATTCCGCAAAATATTGGGTACGACGGTCATGGTATCGACAATCGATAATTTTCGACTCCACCAGGCCAGTCCGAATTTCCCCAATCGGCGGGTATAAACAAATCGCCAATTCATTTCGCCAAGTTGTATGGGGATTGCTTCGAAAGGGCGGGAGTCCTGTTCCCCGGAATTTAGTGACCATTCATGGATTGTCCGTTGACCTTTCGTTTGAACCGGTAACTCCTGGACGGCGCGCAGATCCAATGGTTCGGAGTTTGGGTTATAAACGACTAAATGCCCCGTGAAGTTCTGACCTAGAAATCCTGTTTTGGGAAGTTGGCGTTTGATTGAAACAGGTCTTTTGCCGATATGAAATGCCTCAAATATGAGTGCGAGCAAAATAAACGCGAGGGGAATTTTCCAAGCATCGGCGGATAGGGGTGCAGCCCATTGACCATAAATCCCCAGGACTACGATTATGCCCGATAACAGATAGCAGCGGGCGGGTAATATGCATCAGGATTTGTGTGGTATTAAATTCGCTTAGCGTGTTCCTTCAATCACGAGGCACCTCTACTTGGGCCAAAATGTTTTCCACGGCGTCGACCGGCCGGATACCCTCCAAATCGGCTTCCGGTTTCAGCGAGATACGGTGCGAAATAACTTGCTTCGCGACCGCCTTAACATCGTCGGGACTGACAAAATCACTGCTGCGTAAAGCGGCATTCACCCTTGCGGAGCGCATCAGCGCAAGTGCGCCGCGGGTTGAAATACCCAATTCAAGATCGGGTTGATTGCGGCTGGTTGAAGCGATAGTACTGACGTATCGATATAATGCGTCGGAGACATGGACACCGCCGGCTTGGATTCGGGCTTCATCGATCAAGGATTTAAAATCATGCGATGAATGAATCTGCTCAGGTTTGCTGTTAGGCTGGTTATAGCTTCTCAGCACTTGTTCTTCGATATCGGCTTGGGGATAATCGGTTTCCAGCAATAGCATAAATCGGTCGAGTTGTGATTCCGGCAGTGGATAGGTACCTTCAAATTCGTGGGGATTGAGGGTTGCGATAATAAAAAAATCATCGGCCAGCGGGTAATCTTCTCTTTCCACCGTCACGAAACCTTCTTCCATGGCTTGCAGCAGCGCGGATTGGGTTTTCGGTCCGGTCCGGTTGATTTCATCGACAAGGACAATATCGGCAAATAAAGGGCCGGGGAGGAATTCGAACTCTTGCTCTTTTATTCGGTAAACATGGATACCCGTAATATCGGAAGGCATTAGATCGGCCGTGCACTGAATCCTTTTGAATTGACCCCCGACCAATCCAGCCACTGTTTTAGCCAGCAAAGTTTTACCGAGCCCAGGTACACCTTGAAGCAATACGTGTCCACGGGCGATCAGCGCCAGGCAAAAACCATGGATCAGCTGTTCCGCGCCGAAAACATGGGTGGAAATTTCTTGGGTTAAAAGGCTCTTTAATTTTTCGGCTGGAGAATTCAACGGATTGTCTTCCTTAGGAAACAAATAATACAGGTGAGTCGGACCAGGTCGATTTTGGCTCCGGTTTCGACCTTGTTCTGAATGGCGCGAAATTGCGACAAGGTTTTTGCATCGACTTTGGGGCGGTTTTGAAATAACTCCCAAACCGGTTTTCCGGTTGTGGGCAAAGAAAAAATCGCTCGTACTTCGTTGTGAAAATGCCCGATCAGTCTTCGTGCAATTTCATTTTTGCCGACCCGTCGGGCAAAAAGCCCACCGGCGGCACGGACGAAATCGGACATACAACGCCGTATTACGGCCTTCCGCACTGGCCCGAAGCGGTTATTGAACCCCAGAATATAGAGGAGCCAGAAGGCTAAAATAAACCAAATCGTGCGATGCAATCGTGGATCGTGGTAAAAGGCTTTAGGATCGTACAAATCGCTCAATCCCATGTGCATATCGTCGAAAATGACCGCCCCTTCCGGCCCAAGAGAAAGGCCGATCATATTGGCGATCAAACGGGCATTATCGCCCTGGCCTAAACTGATATTTCCAAACAAATCGGCGAACCGGCTGATCCACACATGACCGGTGTCGAGACGGAGTCCCCAAATCGCCTGTTCGCCGTTTTCCGAATCGATGGCGAGATTCAAAATCACCAAGTCTTTCCGGTTTCTGGTCAACCTCCTTTTTTTGTCGAGATTTTTACTGTATTTTACCTTTATCGATGAGATTCCGGTCGCAACCGGATGGGCGCCAATCGGACTAAGGCGTAAGCCCCTTGGATTGCTAAACTCTTGTTTTTCATCACGGTTGTTTTGGTCTTGGTGATCGGTTTTGGGAGGCGGTTCGAACGATAGGTCGAATAACCCAAGAATAGAATTAATATCCTGATTTTTGGAAACCAGACTCCATTCGGGACGATCACCGTTAGCCACCAAAAGCAATACGCTATTGCCGTTTTTTAGCCAACGTTGAAGGGTCCTGCTTTCATATTCCCGAGCCGGAACACGCTGTGGAAGACTGATAATCAATAGATTACCCGATTTACCGAGGCGTTTGTTGTCGAACAGATTTTGGTAGCGTTTACGCAGGCTAATTGTGGGGATATCGGCCTGCCGAAGCCAGTGTTTCAGACCGAGTAATCCTTGTTTTCCAGTATCGCTACTTAGAGGCTGGGAAAGTTTAGGCTCTAAAAGGTCGGGTTTGGGACCCAGCACGATGAAAACCAGCCAGATCGCCAAAAGACCGGCGCTGAGTGTGACAAATCTATCACTCAAGGCGGTTTTCCCTCGGTCCCCGACCTATTCTCAGACAGTCTCCCAGGACATGATCGGCTCGGATGAATAAATCTTGCATCGCATTGGAATCGATCGGCCGGTTGCCATAGATTGTTTTGTCAAGGGTACCCAATAAGTCAGAAAATCCTTGGGCGGACCGGGTATCGATCCGATGAATGACGGTGCAGTATTCCCCATTGGTCAAACTACGATTATCCGGCAGAAGGGTTGTCGAAACCAATTCACTGATAATCCAGTTTACTCGTCAGTCACGAGTTCTATCCGATTTGACGTAACTATTCAGGCCCTGAATTCATTTTTTCGATGTGTCACCTCGACCAACGGAAGAAAGTCTTATCACCCATTGATAGCTCTGCGCTTTAAGATTGCCCACTGGTGTTCATAAAAGATGAGTAGTGTAGAAAATAGAAATCGATAATTACGACTAGACATTTGCTAAAAAAACACGGATCCTTCTTTTCTTTGTAGAAGTACAGATGGAAGGAGGAGACCCCGTGCAACAGTATATTTCTCAGAGTTTAGAAAGCTTTCAAAGCGTTTTTTCCAGATCGAGTACTTGGTTGTTGTTCTGCGCCATTGTGATTGGATTTATGGGGGCAGGAGAAATGATCGGCGTGACGTCGTTGTGTCGTTTCTGGCTATTAGATGAACTTGGTTATTACCGCTTGCTCCGTTTTTTTAGATCCAAAGCGTATGTCTATGGGGCGTTGCTCGATGCTTGGCAAGATTTTGTGAATCGCCAAGGAAAATCCGTTGAAGTAGCTGGACGAGCGATACTTCTGGGTGACCATACCGCGGTGATCAAAGATGGACGCAAGATGCCCGGCGTGGTATCGATGCACGAGTCATCGGAGACGCAAACGAAACCCGGCTATTTTCGGGCCCAATGTTGGGGCAGCATTGGCATCTTGATCGGGTCGTTATCCGCTTGTTTTTGTTGTCCTTTGCAGCTTCAAATTCATCAGGGATGGGCTCATTTAGGGTTGAACGACGAGCGCGATAATCCATGTCGGATCAAGCCCACCGACCGCTTGGTGGCCATGGCGATTCATTTTGCGGTGACGAATCACTGTCTGTGTTATTTGGTGTTGGATGCCTTTTTTTCAACCGGGGGCGTATTTCGAGCTTGCCACTATTATTCAATCCAGCATCAGGCGCGGTGGGTTGAGGTGCTGGTCAAAGCCAAGAATAGCTATGTGGGTTATTTCCCCGCGCCACCGAAACCCGCCTCTCGCCCCGGACCTCAGCCGCTCTATGGCGAGAAAGTGTGTTTAAGAGAATGCTTCGACCACCTTCATTTGTTTGAGACGGTGACCTGTCAAGTCTACGGTAAAACCGAATCCATCCGGGTTATGACGCTTACACTGTTATGGCGGCCCATCGCTGATCAGGTGTTATTTATTCTCGCCGTCACCTCAAAAGGCCCAATGGTTCTAATGAGTTCCGATTTAACGCTGTCAGCCATTGATGCCGTTGAACTGTATTGTGCTAGAACCCGCATTGAAATCATGTTCGCGATGTTAAAGCATGTGATCGGCGCCTTTAAATTTCGTTTTTGGACTAAAAAATTGCCAAAACATTCTAGACGCCCCTTTTCCAATCGTCTTCTCAAAGCCCCACAGCCCCAGGATATTCATACCGTTCAAGCGTGCTGGCGAGCCTATGAAATCTTCGTGCTCTGTGCCTCCATTGCCTTGGGGTTAATGCAATTGATTGCGCTCCAGTATCAAGATACGATTTGGTCTGAGCACTCGCTTTATCTTCGCACTCAATCGCGTGATTTGCCATCGGAGAAAACCGTCAAGCAAATTTTAGCGCCATTGTTCCTCAAACAATTCTTTCGACTTGAGGAAAATGGCATGATTCAACAGATCCGTGCCCGCTTGATGGCTGTTTCCGATGAAATAGATGACGATTAAACTGAATGAGGCGTTCTATGCTCTAATTCTCTGCGATCTTCAAAATTTTTCATCAAACATACTACGATGGAGAGGGTAGTTTTGCCCCGCTTTTCTCGCTGTTAACTCACGACTGCCGAGTCAAACAAAACAACGGCGTCTATAAATATCAATTTGTCGATAAAGAGCAGGAGGTGAAAAATGGATCGCTCGATATCGAGAAAAATGGAACCGTCTATGCGTTGCCAACCGCGAACCCAGGTGATTTCGCGCTGGAAATTTATAACCCGGCAGGCATCAAATTGAGCCGAATAGTCTTTTCGGTCGTCGGTCAATCCAATCTTGTAGGAAATTTAGAGAATAATGCCGAGCTACAGCTGAAATTAAATAAAACCGACTACAAAGCTGGCGAAGAGATAGAAATGAATATTAAGGCGCCCTATGTTGGCGCTGGTCTGATCACCATAGAAACCGATAAAGTTCAGGTCCACAAGTGGTTTCACACAACCACCGAAAGTACGATTAAGTCCATTCGTGTTCCCAATAATCTAGAGGGTAACGCTTATGTCAATGTCAGTTTTCTGCGTTCGGTTCATTCAAAGGAAATCTTCACCAGCCCACTGAGCTACGCGGTTGCTCCTTTCACAATTGATCGGAATCAACGCGAGATTGATGTGGGTCTGGATGTCGATGCCTTGGTTCATCCGGGAAAAGAAATGGTGATCAAATACAAGACATCAAAACCTTCCAAACTAGTTGTTTTTGCTGTCGATGAAGGGATATTGCAGGTCGCTCAATACAAAACACCGGAGCCCTTGGGGCATTTTTTAAGGAAACGCTCACTCGCCGTGACGACACTGCAATTACTCGATCTGATTCTGCCGGACTTTCATTGGACTACTCAATCATCGGCCAGTGGCGGTGGTCAAGGCCGTATGAAAGCTATTGCAAGAAACCTTAACCCTTTTGCTAGAAAGACCGACAAACCCGCCGTCTTTTGGTCGGGCGTGGTGGAAGGCGGCCGCGAAGAGAAGACGATCTCCTTCACGATACCGGATACATTCTCGGGCACGATGCGGGTGATGGCCGTGGCCGTGAGCGAGGATGCTATGGGTATCAGTACTCGATCCGCCTTGGTAAGGGGACCCTTTGTTATTACACCGAATGTACTGACCCATGTTGCACCCGGTGACGAATTTATAGTGGCGGTAGGTATTACAAATCTGGTGGAAAACTCGGGGGAAAATGCACTCGTCAACGTAACGGTACAAACCTCGGAACACCTTGAAGTTGTCGCTGCTAATAAAACCGAACTGAAAATTAGCGAAGGCGACGAAGGAAGAGCGAGTTTTAGAGTAAAAGTAAAAAACCGGTTGGGTGCGGCGAAATTGAAATTTACAGCGAAATTGGCTGATGAAGAAGGGCAAAGGACTGTTAGCTTAAGTGTCAGGCCAGCTATGCCGTACTACTCAAGCTTTAATAGTGGGTATGAACAAGATGGTTCTATTGAACTGTCCGTGCCGCGACTGCTTTATCCTAATTTAGCGAAGCAGAATATAGCCGCCTCCGCCAGTCCATTAGTTTTGGTGGATGGGCTTTCTTCTTATCTCGAGCATTTCCCCCACGGGTGTACGGAACAAGTCGTCAGTAAGGTTTTCCCTCTGGTGGGTCTTATGACTCATCCAGGATTTGAACCCGAAAGTGAAAAAACTCGGGAAAAATTTGCTTATCTGATCGATAAATTGCGCGAGCGCCAATTAGGTACGGGCGGGTTCAGTTTCTGGCCCGGAGGGCGTTCGGCAGCCGAATTTCCAAGTGTTTATGTCATGCACTTTTTAATCGATTCCCAGGATCTTGGCTATCCGGTTCCGGCCGATATGATTCAACGGGCTAAGGATTTCTTAACGCAATATGTGGGTCGAAATGTCACGAGCCTTGAAGCGGCGCGTGTTAGGGCGCATGCGATCATCCCTTTCAAGGTGAAATAAAACACGATATATCAATAGGATAGAAAATAGTTGTAGACAAGCACCTTAATCATCTGGAAAATATCAAGGGAACTTATATTCGATGATGAGGGGTAGACATGAAATTCGACGACATTTTTCAGCGTTTTACAGAGAAAAGCCCGGTCGCCGTGAGCGTTCACATTCTGCTCGAACGGATATTCAGTCCGGACAAGCTCAATCAATGGTTTGAGAAAACAGCGGTTAACCAATATACGCGGGAGTTGTCGTTTTCGAGCATTTTTGAATTGATGAATGGCGTGGTATTCAAAATGTTCCCTTGTGTCTTCAATGCCTATCAAAGTGCGGACGAGACGATTGGCGTTTCGGTCACGTCAGTCTATAACAAGCTGAACGGACTGGAAGCCTCTACGTCAGCTACCCTGGTTCACGATACCGCGCAAGAGATGACGGAGATTATCGAAGCCTTAGGCGGCCCGTGTAAACCGTGGTTACCGGGCTATCGTGTCAAAGTGCTGGATGGCAACTGTATCGAGGCGACAGAACATCGTTTGCAGGTGCTCCAAAACACTAAGGCTGGACCCTTGCCAGGAAAATCACTGAATGTGTACGATCCCGCGTTAGAGATGGTCATCGATGTGTTCCCCTGCGAGGATGGGCATACGCAAGAGTGGGCCTTGCTGGGGACGGTATTATCGACGGTCCAGGCACGGGATATCTGGATTATGGATCGTAATTTTTGTGTCAGGGACTTTCTCTCGGGAATTGTTGATCGTGGTGGCTTTTTGATCTGCCGCCAACATGCGTCGATGCCTTGGACGGCTCTCGGCGATGAACGTTATGTGGGCAACACCGAGACGGGAAAGATTTATGAGCAATGGATCGAGGTCACCGATACGGCAGGGAGAGTTCGGAAATATCGTCGGATACGGGTTTGCCTGAATACCGCGACACGCGACGGTGAGCATGAGATTTGCGTGTTGACGAATCTACCGAAATCAGTCGCCGATGGCAGACTGATCGCCGAGATGTATCGTAAGCGCTGGACGATTGAAACCGCGTTTCAAGAATTGGAAGCTCATCTCCATTCGGAAATCAACACCTTGGGTTATCCGAAAGCCGCCTTGTTTGGATTTTGCATTGCCCTGGTGGCCTACAATCTATTGGCTGTTGTTAAAGCAGCGCTCCGGGCTGTCCACGGCGAAGAAACCATCGAGAATGATGTTTCCAGCTATTATTTAGCCGGTCATATTGGCAGAACCCATGAAGGCATGATGATCGCCTTGCCATCGGAGTACTGGGTTGGATTTCAAAGTCTTCCGCTGACTGAATTGGTTGAGGTGCTCCTACAACTCGCTCATCACGTCAAATTATCCCAATTTAAAAAGCACCGTCGTGGGCCGAAAAAGCCACCGCCAAAACGTGACCAATTTCCCAAGCAGCCACATGTCTCAACTGCCAGACTCCTTGCGGCAAAGAAAAAGAAAAAAATGGCACCTTGAAAGGGATGGGCGCATGCGATCTATATACTCACCCGGCTCGGGCAGGTCACTACAAATTATTTGGTCAATTTACAGGAGTATTTGAATAAGGATTTTAAGTCAACGTAGGAGAACGATTTAACAGCGGTGTATATGGCCGCAACGTATCAATTGTTACGGATGAAAAGTACCGCGGACGCGTTAATAGATCAATATACATTAGGGGCCCACGATGGGGCCATCTCGAGTGATTTTGATTCGCCGTTAACCCGAGATGCCCAATACGTATATTTGTTGTCGAAACATTTTGAGGATCGCGCGATGGCTTTGGAGGGTAATGACGTACTGAAGCTTATCAACCCAATTTTCAAAGGTGAATACAATACAATTTCCGCAGCGTATAGCATTCTGGCATTAGGCGCATATAGCAGTCTTGTCCAATATGAAATGGCCCTGAACGGGAGCCGTGATTACAACGTGAAACGGCCCTGTACCTGAGGAGTAATTTCTGCTCATGATGGTCACCTATGGTGATCTATATGAGTGACAAAAAGATAAAAACATTGGATGACGTCCGCATCTTTCTCGAAGGAACTGTGGAGGTTGAGTTTTCAATTACCAACAAGGAAGAGCGCTACCAGTGGATTCGGCGTACATTGGTCAAATTCAGTTATATCTCTTGCAGCAAGAACGGTAAGGGATTGATCATCCGCTATCTGGAGCAGGTGAGTGGCTATTCTCCACGGCAAGTGAAACGGCTGGTACAGCAATACAAAAAACCGGATACATCAAGCGCCAACAGCGTACAGCATCGGGATTTGAACGCTTCTACCGCCCTGAGGACGCAGTGCTGTTAGCTGAGACCGACAAGCTCCATGGGACACTCTGCGGTGCAGCCACCAAGAAGATCTGTGAGCGGATGCTTTTGATCTATGAGGATTATCGCTATGAGCGCTTAGCAAAGATTTCGGTTGCCCATCTCTATAATCTTCGTCATTCTACGTGTTATCAACGACAGCGCCGCCAGTTTGATAAAACCGCTTCAAAACGCTCTCAGATAGGCGAGCGACGAAAACCCAATTCATAAGGTAAACCAGGCTTTCTACGGATCGACACAGTCCATCAGGGCGACCTGGATGGGATCAAAGGGGTTTACCATATCAATGCGGTTGATGAAGTCACGCAATTTGAATGTATATTCTCCGTAGAACGGATTACTGAGCGTTTCATGATTCCGGTCCTGGAGATGCTGATCGAAATCTTCCCTTTTGTCATCCTGGCATTTCACGCGGATAACGGTTCGGAATACATCAATCATACCGTGGCAAAACTGCTCGGAAAGCTCCATATTGACCTGACCAAATCACGCCCACGCCATTCCAACGACAATGCACTCGCCGAGTCCAAGAACGGAACCATCATCCGCAAACATCTGGGGTACGACCATATCCCGGGGTACTGGGCGCCTCAACTTAATGAATTTCACAGAGAGTATTTCAACCCCTATATCAACTTCCATCGTCCTTGCTTTTTTCCTGTCCCAAAAGAAGACAACAAAGGAAAGGTGAAAAAGAGCTATCCCTACAAGTTAATGATGACACCCTACGAGAAGCTCAAATCATTACCTGATGCAAACCAATATCTCAAACTGGGGACCACCTTTAAAAAGCTGGATGCAATTGCCTTCTCAATCAGCGACAATGACGCAGTCAAACAGATGAATGAGGCCAAACGTAAACTTTTCAAAACCATCTTTGAGCAGGAGCGGAGTATTGCCTGATTTGCCTCTTCAGGTAGATTCTCTACCCCTCTGTTTCAGGGCCATTTATAGATTGGAATAGACTATAGCAAGCTAAGGCATAAGGATAATTTCGATGAAGAAATTCTCTTCAGTATAAGAAATAACGAAGGCAAAACCATCCCACTGACTATCGTACACAAACCATTTTTGACAGCTCTGTATTCAATAGTGGCCAGGCGGATCATTCTAGAATCCGATCAATCAATTTTCTATCTCAATTCTCAAGCGGGTTTTAACCAAAACCTGCCCAAAACCGCGATTAGAGAGGGGTTAGAAATTAGCAGAGATTTTGTCGATGACGACGGTAATCAGCTTGATACATTTGGGCAAGGGAAAGAAATCACGGTAAGGTTACGCATAAGGGCCTTAAAAAAACCCATGACTAACGTTGCGGTTGTGGATTTATTGCCGGGTGGTTTTGAAGTCGTAAGAAGTTCGGTGCCTAGAACAGCCTTTAATTGGCGTGCTGATTATGTTGATATTCGCGAAGATCGGGTGATTTTCTATGGCGCTTTTGATACATCGATCAAAGAACTGGAATATAAAGTCAAGCTGACAGCCGCCGGAAACTTCGTGGCGCCGCCCGCCTTTGCCGAATCAATGTATGACCGATCGATTAAAGCCAGCACCGCGGCCGCTCGATTTGAAGTCACGCCTTCTCATTAAGTCCGGCTCCATCGCGGTTTTACTCATCGCGGCTGGCTATGTTTTTTGTCCAAAACCCGATCTGATCACCTTTCAAAATTATTCGCGGGCCTTTTTGGATAAAAAAGGTACGCTCCTTAGAATCACGCTGGCAAGCGACGAAAGATACAGGCTCTATACGCCATTAAACAAGATTACCCCTGTTTTTCAGCAAGCGACAATTCTCTACGAAGATAAAAATTTCCATCATCATTTTGGTGTTGATGTGTCCGCGTTACTGCGCGCATTTTGGAGTACTTACTTCACTAGGGGACGGAGGATAGGTGGTTCCACTATTGCCATGCAGGTGGCGCGTCTTCGCTGGCGGATGGAGACAACAAAAATTCCAGGGAAAATTTGGCAAATCCTTCGCGCAATACAATTGCCCCGGCATTTTCTAAAGGACGAAATTTTGGAGGCCTATTTCAATTTAGCGTCTTATGGAAGAAATATCGAGGGGATTGGCGCCGCCAGCTTGATCTATTTTGACAAGCGGCCCGACCGTCTTAGTCTTTCCGAAGCATTGTCATTGGCCGTTATTCCACAGAATCCCAGTCGTAGAAATCCCACGTCAAAAAAAGGTTTGATAGCATTATCAAAAGCACGTGGCTATCTGTATCGCCGCTGGATTGTATTCCATCCTCAAGATATCGATAAAAAGGTATTTTTGAAATTAGCACTTTCCATCAGATCCCCCGATGCACTGCCGTTCCTGGCGCCTCACTTCGTGAACAACCTGAATGCCGATTTGCTCTGGTTAACACACGGCTTTATTAACACAATCCTCGATAGCCAAAAGCAGGCAATCGTAAAAAATATAATTTCCCTTTATGTCCAGCGGAGAAAAAATGAAGGTATCCATAACGCCGTAGCATTGTTACTGAATCACGACACCATGGAAGTGGAAGCGATGGTGGGTTCGGCTGATTTTTTTAATCGGGCCATCGACGGGCAGGTTAATGGGGTATCCGCCAAGCGCTCACCGGGATCCGCGCTTAAACCTTTTGTTTATGCATTGGCGATGGATCAAGGCTTGATTCATCCGATGACCTTATTGAAGGATTCGCCTAGCCGTTTCGCCGGTTTTACGCCGGAAAATTACGATAAGCGATTCTTAGGGCCGGTGTTTGCCCGCAATGCGCTGATAACCAGTAGAAATGTGCCTGCGGTCACGCTGCAATCCCAATTATCAGGCATGAGTTTCTATCAATTTCTCCAGGAAGCCGGTATTACCGGCTTAAAAGAAGAAGACTACTATGGTTTGGCTTTAGTACTGGGTGGCAGCGAAATCACAATGGAGGAAATGCTGAAACTCTATGCGATGCTTGCCAATGGGGGAAAATTAAAGCCCATCCAAAAGTTGCTTGACGTACCAATCGATAGATCCGATGAGAAACAGCTTCTAAGCGCTGAATCAAGTTTTTTGATCATGGATATCCTAAAAGATAATCCCACACCATCGAGTTTGAATATGATCGGTTCAACATTCAGGCATAACGATGTGGTATGGAAAACCGGTACATCGCATTCATTTAGAGATGCATGGGCGGTAGGGATATCGGGCGCCCATGTTCTGGCGGTTTGGGTCGGTAATTTCCAAGGCCATGGCAATTCCGCCTTCATTGGCAGGACCGCGGCCGGGCCTTTATTGTTTGAATTATTCGAGGCATTGCAAGCTAATCGTGGTTGGAAAATTACAGATTTTATAGACCCTTCTCGACTCAATTTGCGGAAAGTCTCCGTCTGCGCGAATACAGGTGATCTACCAGGACGCCATTGCCCCGTTGCAATGGATTCATGGTTTATTCCGGGTGTTTCTCCCATAAAAGTTTCAACGGTCCACCGAGCGGTTCCGATTGATAAAAACACAGGATTGAGGTCGTGTCGGAGCATTCCTGGAAAGACAGTCAGCAAAGTCTATGAATTCTGGCCTTCCGATTTTTTGCATATCTTCCAAATGGCGGGGATCTCGCTAAAATTTCCTCCCGAATACGGTGTTGGGTGTGATCTGAATGACAAAAGTATGTCGGGCCAAAATCCCGTGATTAAATCACCCCAACACGATGTCACCTATGTGTTACGTAGCGATTTGCCCGATCAAGACCGGATACCCCTATCAGCGGTTGTGGATACCGATGCAAAAGAATTATTTTGGTTTATTAATGGATCCTACGTCGGAAAAGCAAATCGGAATAAAGTATTTTTTTGGCAATCTAAAATTGGGGATTTTAGCGTGACCGTGGTGGACGATCATGGCCGGGCAGCGCGTGGTTTTTTTAAAACATCAATGGAACGGTAAACTACTGTCTCCTGCCGAGCCACAAAGGCGCATTGGATCTTAAATCTGTTTCTAGTTATAATGATCCTGGTTAATTTTGTTAAATATTTTAGTAGTGAGGAAAAAACCAATGATACTGAACAGAATGTTACGGGTTGCTTTAATAGCTGTATTCGTCAGCTTGTTTACTGTGACCGGAGTCTTTGCCATGGAGAATATCCCAACTCCGGCTGAGAACAAAGAAAATGCGACTAAAGGCTTTGAGCTTGGAAAGGAAGCTTTAAACCTGCTGAGGGAAGACAAGCGGATGGAAGCGTATAAAATGTCAAAAAAGTCTTATATGGCGTTAAAAGAAATTGCCAGTGAAAAAATGGCGCCCATCATTCAACGGGTTCTGACTAATATCAAATACGGTGGAATCTACGCGAAAAATAGCCTAAAAGCGGCGAACAAAGGCGATGCCGCTGGAGAAAAAGAACTCATAGATAAAGCATACACAGAATTTGGTATTGGTCTCACCGCTCTTGAAAATGTTGTAAACGCCTTAGCAGCGGGTGAATCTTAGCGGCTTGGTGAATAATATCTGTGGTGCGACAATGGATGTGAACAACATCGCAAGCGATTACAGAGCAGTACGCCGAAAACGTTTTAAATTCGCTGAAGTAGGGATCAAATTTGATCCCTACTTCAGCGGTACTTCACTGATAGCTAACGCGGCTTGCCGGTCAACGGCAAAGTCGTAAAGCTTTTCCCCAACCCCCCCAGACTTCGAATTTTCGGTCGATTCAGGGCCGACACAACCCGATAATATATTTCCGAAAAGAGGAACCGGATTCCACCTTGAATCGTAAACGGTAAGCGCCTACAAAAACTTTAAAAGGCCCACAAAAAAGCCCCGCTGGTGGAAAGAACTATTCCCTCTCCAGCGAGGCTATTTCTTTAGAAATGACTTGAATGAGAGCCAAAAGGCTCTTCAAGCGCTAATTCATTAGGCTCTAAATTGCTCCTCTTCGGTAGAACCGCTTAGAGCGGTCACTGAAGAATCGCTACCGCTGATAGCTTGAGTCACCGCATCGAAATACCCGGTTCCAACCTCACGTTGGTGTTTGGTAGCGGTATACCCATCTTTTTCCGAAGCAAACTCAGCTTCCTGCAATTCCACGTAAGCTGACATCTGCCTTTCCTTATAACCTCTCGCAAGATTGAACATGCTGTGGTTTAATGCATGGAAACCGGCCAGCGTAATAAACTGGAATTTATAGCCCATGGCGCCAAGTTCGCGTTGGAATTTAGCGATGGATGCATCATCGAGATTAGCTTTCCAATTGAACGATGGCGAGCAGTTATAGGCCAACAGTTGCTCCGGGTATTCTTTTTGGAGGGCTTCCGCGAATTTATTAGCATAATCCATATCCGGTTTCCCGGTTTCGCACCAGACCATATCGGCATAGGGCGCATAGGCCAAACCACGGGAAATAGCTTGATCGACACCATTCTTGACTCGGTAAAACCCCTCACCGGTTCTTTCGCCGGTGCAAAAAGGTTTATCGTGATCATCAACATCAGAAGTCAGAAGATTGGCTGCCTCCGCATCGGTTCGAGCGAGGATCACCGTCGGGGTTCCCATAATGTCAGACGCTAACCGCGCGGCGTTCAATTTCTGAACAGCTTCTTGCGACGGAACCAAGACTTTTCCACCCATATGACCGCATTTTTTCGCGGAAGCCAATTGGTCTTCGAAATGCACGCCAGCCGCTCCGGACTCAATCATCCCTTTCATTAATTCAAACGCGTTCAGCACTCCGCCAAAACCGGCCTCCGCGTCGGCTACTATCGGCGCAAACCAATCCACATCATCATTGCCTTCGGCGTGATGTAGTTGATCCGCACGTTGCAAAGCATTGTTAATACGCTTAACAACATGCGGGACACTGTTGGCGGGGTAGAGTGATTGATCGGGATACATTTCACCGGAGATATTGGCGTCGCCCGCCACCTGCCAGCCCGACAGATAGATAGCTTTCAATCCGGCTTTAACTTGTTGCATGGCTTGATTACCTGTTAATGCACCAAGAGAATTAACGAATGGTTCCGTATGAATCATATTCCAGAGCTTTTCCGCGCCTCGTTTCGCCAATGTATGTTCGATTTGCACCGAACCTCTAAGATTAACAACATCCACCGCGGTGTAATCGCGTTTTACATTTTTCCAACGAGGGTTTTCCGCCCACTCTTTTTCGAGTGTACTGATTTGCTCTTGTCTTGACATTGAATGGCTCTCCAGAATGTGAATTGTAAGTTTTGAAAATTCCTAGGTATACAGGACTAAATCCTCATATACTAAGGTGTTTTGTTAGGGAACTCAAACAATATGTATTGAAAGCAACGATTCTCATTTTGAAAAATGGGAACAACCGTCAAGAACGTGCTGAAATCAAACTTGCCGGACAATCAATATCCAAATGATCGTCGGGAATATTTACAAGTTTTGGTGAAGTTAATCCAGTTTATATTATCTCATTGATATTTAGCCATTTTTTTAAATGGCATTAAAAGTGCATTCGATAAACTAAATCACTTTCTTCATTAATTAATCTTTTGGGTTGAACGATGGGTAGGATTAAAAGTTATCTAAAAATATTTGGAATCCTCCTCGGGATATACGTTATATTCAGTCACCAATTTTTCAAAATGGCGATGCGGCGTATAGGGAAACGATGGACGAGCCGCTGAGTATGCTTTGTCGGACATTTATCTCGCGGATTTTATAAATTTAAAAATATTGTCGTTCCATCGAATTGGCCGGTTAGGAATAGCGTCCTAACCGGTATTTTTTTGAAGCTCTATCCTAAACGACTACCGACTCAATTACTCTTCGTGTTCGTTAACGGGCAAATTCTCATATATCCCAGTCATTTTTCGCTTAAATTCCAAGGTTACGGCGCGTGCATCCCGCATATTTTCCACCACACGGGGGGTAATCAAGACCACTAGCTCTTGCCACTCCACTCGTGTCGTAGTCGTTCCGAATAAAAATCCAATTAGCGGTAAATTGTGTAAAAAAGGTATTCCACTTTTAGATTGATCATTTATCACGCTTATCAATCCACCAAGCACCAAAGTTTCGCCGCTTTGAACCGCTACGGTACTCTTAATCTGCCGTTGGAAAATATCAGGATTCCCGCTATTTCCAGAACTGGACGAGCCTATATTGTCGACTTTCTGGTCGATTTCCATAATGACCAAACCACCGGGATTAATCCGGGGTTTGACCGTTAGGGTGACGCCTGTATCGCGTTGCTGAAACTGGGATGTGATCGCGGCTGTACTACCACCACCCGTGGTTGGAGTGGCGCTGCTGGTATTGGTTGTTTCACTGGTCCTGATCGAGATTTGGTCTCCTACCTTGATAGTTGCTTCCTGGTTATTTAATACCATCAACGAGGGGATGAAATTACATCAAGTTTAGAATCATTAGCCAGCGCATTCAACACAACACTAACGTCGTTCGCCGCCAGTACATAAGAGAATCCGGGGGAAACCAGGGCCAAGGCGCTTGAAAGCTGTGGATTAGTGAGTGCTTCGGTCGATTCCGTCAAAATCCCGGTACCCAGGAGATTACTTCCTTTGTGCTCGAAAAACCATTGCAGTCCATATCTCAAATTGTCCGTCAACCGGACCTGAACGATTGTGGCATCGATCAATACCTGCAGAGGAACAACATCCAGTTTTTTAATCACTTCCTAAATAACCTCATATTCCTGTGCGGTGGTGACAATCACCAGGGAATTATTGATTGCATCGGCGATAATGCGGACTTCACCCACGTCATCCAGAGAAAGTTGTTTTTTCGATGGGCCTTTTTTTATAGGTTGCTTTTTCTTGGCGGCGATCTCTTTAGGTTTCAATCCGGGGGCGACGGATGCCCGCGGAATTTCGCTTTTCTTTTTCCGGCCGCCGAAGATATCATTAAGGGTTCCCGCCAATACAACGGCGTCAACGTTTTGAACCCGGTAAACATGCGCCCCCCCGCTGGAAGCCGTATTGATTTTGTCCAGGCGGTCTATCCACAGCTGGGCTTGTTTCAGATAGTCCGGTTGCGGAGTAATTACCATAACCGCGTTGAGCCGCTCCAAGGGAACCAAGCGAAACATGCCCGCCACCGGCGAATCCGCACCCTCACCGAACAATTTTTCCAACTCTTTGATCACGGTAGCCGCATACACATTGGCAAGCGGATAAATCCCTACCGACATGCCTTTGAGGAAGTCGACGTCAAAGATTGATACCGTTTCCAGAATGTTTTCCAATTCCCTGGAGGTTCCCGCGACCATCAAGAGATTTCGGAATACATCGGCGCGAACGACTGCTTTGGGCGGCAATAGAGGGCCAGGATTTTCTGCATTTCCTGCACACCGATGTAGCGAAGCGGTATTATTTGGACTCGGTATCCCGATGGAAGTCGCTGGCCAACCGTACCGAATTGGGACATTCGCGCTCCTGACAATGCTCGGGCGGCCGGTTCGATTCTGTACAATCCGTCTTCATGCAGTAACACTACGCCATTCATGCGCAGTATCATTTCCAAAGTCGGGAGTAATTCGTCCTTGGTCAGCGGCCGTGACGTTTGCAGGGTGACGCTACCCCCAACTTTTGGATTGATGACATAATTTTTATTGAGTGTATCGCTGAGTATCACTTTGGCAACTTCACCCAAATCAGCGCCATCGAAATTAAGCGTATATTTGCCCTTTTTTTTCGCCGATTGCTGTGTTCGAGGGCTTTTTTTCGCACCGACGAAATAACCACTACCCGGATAGACCATGGACTCGGCTTCGACAAATTCCTCTTCCGCCGGTGGATAGTTGGGTTGATCAAGACCCGATACTTCGGCTTGTTCTTCGATAACCGTGTCGATAATGGGTTCCAATTTTAATTTTTGTGAATTGGTACAGGCCGCCAACAAAACGGTAATGACTAAAAATGCACGGCAGACTTTAATTTTTAAGCATTTCATGGTTGATTTAATCGATTAATGAGTCCGATATTCATTTTTTCGCTCGCCTCTGTATTCTGGATTTTTTGGGCGGTCTACTTAGCGCTTTTATCGGTTTGGGTTTTCGCAACTTGAGTTCTTCATTGGAATTCCCCGCGGCAAATATCACCCGGTCTTCATATAGCTCTCTAACTTCCCAACCTTCTACATCGTCTCCTTCTCTGACGCGGTTGTATTTTCCCTTGGAATTCAAAACCAACGCTGTCAGACCTTGGGCGGTGGTATACACACCCATCAATTTAGCGTTTAGTTTTTTGGGCGCGTTTGCAACATCGGGACTTGTGGCAATCTCGGGTTCGTCTTCCCGTGGTTTACGATCCGTGAAAAATAGGGGTCTTTCGACAATTTCGCTAAAGTTATCTTCCGGGTCCAGCGAAAATTCACCCACTTTGATGTTTGTGGAAAGACTCCCCGACTTAAGCGCTACAATCTCTTCAGGTGTAGATCTATAGTTGATAATCACCCATTCGATTAGAGCTAAAACTAAAAGAAACAGACAGGCGCCCCCCAAGACCGCGGTTAAACGAAAATCCTGATGTATCGCAACTTTAATCGTCTTCATTCCCGCATATAGCCGACCACTTCAAAATCGACATTGAGCTTACTCGACGATACCAGTTTCCGTGTTTTTTTATCCCGGCGGCGGCTTTTAACGGAGCGAATATTCAATTTATCGATGATCAGCATCGGCCGCTCCGACTCGAGCCGGTGCAAGACCGATTTCAATACTTTCATATTACCCGACATACGGACTTTTATTCCGACACGCATAACACCATTGTCTTCCCGGCCGGGCATCACTTGGGTACTGGTCAAACCACCGCCAGCCGAGGATACTGACGACTTGATTAATTTTTGTAAATCGGCGGCAGCCAAGGCTGAAGATTTCCGAGCTATAAAATTCTTACTGGATGCTTGCTTCTTCTTAATTTCCGCCGAACGATTTAAGACAGCATCTTTTTGAGATGCAATACGTTTATAACGCTGTAATTTAAACTCCAGATCCTCAATCGATTCCCGGTAACCACTGGCGATCGACAAAAGCGGCATAACCGCGACCACATGGAATAATCCAATAACGCCGATCAGGATGGCGATAGCTAACCAACGATCACGATTTTGAATCAGCTGTCCGTCCATTTATTCTCTTATTGACAACTTCAGTTACAATTTGGAACCGTTCCAGCTTGGTTCTTCGATCTTGCGTCACCGGAGAAACAAAATTAGTATTTTGAAACAATGGAGACGTCTCAATGGTTTCGATCAGCAATGATGCCGTCGGCGATTGGCCCTGTATTTTTAGCCGTTTGTTTTTATAATCGAAATTTGTAAGCCAGGAATTATCGGGAATCAACTTGGTGAGTTCCTCCAAAGTTTCCATCATGACCGGATCGGAGCGCTTTTTTTCGAGCAGGAAACCAAGTTCCTTGAGTTGGGTATCAGCCTGCTTTTTCATGGATTGGACTCTGTTGGCCACTTTGCTTATTTTTGAAACTTCAAATTCAAGATCGTTTAAATAGGTTTTGTTAGCCCAAATTGGAATGACCAAAATCAGAATCAGGAGAAGCCCTAAAACCACTGACAAAGTGATGTTAAATAATTTTGGCAAATCCCGCTGTTTTGATCGTGATGCTTCCGGAAGCAAATTGTAAGACGGCTTGGAAAAATCCTCTTCACCAGCTGGCGCCATATCGACAATATTTGGACGCAAACCCCAATCGAATAATTCCTGCAGCATCTCATCGAGACTTGAACGCAAAACTAATGCAAGCTCGACTTTTATTTGGTTGGAATTGACTAATTTTTCTACCACTGTTGCATCGTAATACACCTGATCGGCATTAAAGGGTGTTTGGCGGTCCATCTCAAAAGCGACCACTTTCGCCAAATTTTCTTGGGTTGCAGCCGGTAATTTAAATATTCTCAGCAAACCTTGCTCCGAACTCAGCCTGAGAATAATTTCGGTATCGGCTAGCTCTTTGTGCTCGGAAAATAAATGGCGCTGCGCCCGTTGCCCCTCCGTATTGAGGGCGAATACGCCTAAATGCCGACTAACACCGTCGCTGACGTGTGTTAATTCGATGGCTCCGCTGATCTTCGTCAGCACCAGAAAATCCCGTTTTCGCTTAATCAGCTCAAAAAACGACGGTGGCGCCAAAGCTTTAAGCTCCGCTGTCCACCAACGCCAGAACTTCCCGAAATCCGGTGGAATCTCTGTATTTAAGTTAATCATTGCCGAGAAAGTCTATTAATTGGTTTTTTCCGCGTAAAAATTGGTTACTTCTCGGGAAAATAACGAGTTTTGACCCACCGGAAACCGACTCCACTGTAAAGTTGTGAAGGGTACTCCGGACGCAGTTGTCTTTTTCGTTACGATTGCCGAAACCGCTGTGACCATTTCATCCAATGTTCTGGCCTCCGCCCTTATACTATAGAAGTTATCTTTATTTCCGCCACTACTTACACCTTGAATTCCTTGGAATTCACACGCTGAAACCGAATTCGCGAGAGGGTCGGAACGTGAAAGAATACAATCTTCCACTTCGGATATATCGATATTCGGAAAAGCCAAAAGCGCTTCCTTCGATGCGATCGTCGGATCGATTCCGGGTTGCCCCGAATAAATTGTAATCAACGGTTTTATAGCCTTATAGACTTGGTAATTCACACCAAGCACTAAACCGAATTCCTCAATTGATTGGAAAGCACCGTTTCGAGGACCATGATTGCGCCCGGCATTCTGGTAATCATCCTCTTCAGCTCCTTTCAAATGGGTTAAATCGTCTTCATCCCGCCAATCCAACACCGCATCCGCCAGGGATTCGGCATCCTCGTCATTCAAGCCAACGCTGGAAAATAAATTTTGAAGAACCGGGGCATCCGTTTGGTTTAAATCAAATTTCCCGGCTTCGTCGTAGATTTGCACGCGGGCCTTTCCGCCACCTAAGGAAATTTCATAAATCCTTCCATCGGCCTTCCATTTAAGTTCCGGATCCGAATGCAGCAGCATCATCATGGCGTAATAGAGCCCTCCATCCGCTAGTGCTCCGGATATTGCTTGTTGTTTTGCATTACGGATCAGGCCGGATTCGCGGCGCATGGTCAGCGCAAAGCTCCCGGCCATAACCGTTAACAATACGATAAACCATAATACGATGACTAAGGCGGCGCCCGGTTGTTTTCCATTTGAAGGGTTGAAATCCATCGACACAAATTTCAGCGTTCAGCTTTGATTCGAAGCGATCCGAAGACGGACTAAAAATGGAGGCCAGGACTGATTCGATTTATCGAGGAACTTCAGATCAAGCTTGATCATATCGGGTAAGTTTTCTTGATCTTCCCATTGATCCTGCCAATCCGCCTCCTCACCAAAGGAGCTGGAGCCAAAATAGCTTAGGTTCATTTGCTTGATAGCTTCCAGTAAAACGACTTCGTTTTTAACGGAATCGCTGCCGTCGAAAGTTGGAAAAAAGGGTTCAACCGATATCTTCAGCATTCCCTCATTTTCATTGTCAAAAAACAAAATAAACTTCTGGAAACCCCCTCGCGCGGGGAGAGAAGACACGAATTGCAGTGAATTTTCGGTACCGATAAAGGAAAATTCTTTCTCGTCATCGCCAAAATCATCGAATAGGGGTTGCGCACTCATGATGCGTGATCTCAAAAAACTTTGAACAATCAGAAGGTTGTTGGTTTCAATAACACGTTTTTCTCCAGCATCCCAGCTCGTCACACCGATTCGGAATGCACCGAAAATAAGCGCCATCATGACCGCGAGCAAAGTCATTCCGATGAGGACCTCCACGAGCGTGAATCCGATCTGACGCTCGCGGAAATTCGGGTGAATCCCTCCTTTCGCGGGTTCGGCAACGAGAATTTTCACAACAATTTCTAAGATTTGGTTTGCAGCCGGAGGGTCGTCAGGGTTATGGAACGAGGGGGAATCGCCAGTTCCCCACGCCACTTTTACCTGAATCCGGTAAGGGGAAACCGATAGCGTTTCGAGATCCAACTCCTCTAATCCCGGATAGTAAAGACGAATGCTTGTTATCCACAAAAATCGATCTCCGAATTTGCCGATGGTTTCTCCTTCCTCAGGGGTTATCGCCGTCACTTCCGCCAGCCGGGATTCCGCCAGCAAAATTGCATGGGTGTAGTCGCCTGAAACCGCCGCCAATTGAACATTACCGGCAAATACTCTCAGTAAAACGCCCAACGACAATGACAGAATGGTAAAAGCAACCAAGATTTCCAATAAGGAAAAACCTTGTTCCCGCTTCAATTTTCCACTCGCGAAACCACTTGACCGGTGAGCCAATTGACATCAATGTGGTGCTTGTGTTCGTCGGCCTCCAGAGTGACCCGGCCACCGGTCGAAGAACCATCGGGGAAAAATCGAATCACGCCTTCCTCATCACCGGTGATTTCGGATTCGGCGGTCACCAGCTTAAGCCGGACGGCTTCCGGCAAGCGGTAAAGCTTTTGTTTACCACTGACCCGGTATGAATTTTTCTCCAGCTCCAAATGAAATTCGGATTCCCGGGCCGTAATAACCGCATAAGTTCGTGAATGACGAAGCGCCGACGCCACATATCTTACCGCCGACTTCAATTTTACACCGGCCAGTCCGCGAATAAGGTTGGGTCCTGTAATCGCGGCGGCCATGACCATGATTACCAGTACGACAATGAGCTCAATAATCGTGAAGCCCCTGTCGCGGCTCCAAGGAGGCTGTCCGAGAATAGAAAGCCTACTGCGGAAAAGCGGATTTTGGACCATTTTTTCGATTAAATTGATGAAATACATCCCTATATTTCACATCTATGGGCCGCTTTCAGCGGTCCAAACCCGCTCCAGGCGAGTTTGTCGTTAAATATGCCCAATATTCGCCTCATTTAATCGAAAAAATGGCCTCAAAACCACTTTCCCTCGCGACGACTTCTATTCTCGGACAGCCTCCTGGTTTCCAGCATGTCAATTTAGCGGCGTTTCGCCGGTTATTCCCAACCGAGAACATCCCTGTCCTCACCCTCACCGCCTTCGGAATTATCGACGCCGAGCGTCGATAGATAGAATTTGCCATGTTCCCCAGGGGAGGCATACCGATATTCATTTTGCCAAGGATCTTTAGGCACTTTTTGCTTTCTTAAATAGGGGCCGCTCCAGGAACTGGTATCGGATGGTTGTTCCACCAAAGCGGTCAACCCTTCGTCACCCGTCGGATATCGGCCTACGTCCAGGCGTACATATCCAGAGCCGCGGACAGATCCTCCATCTGAATTCTTGCGGTCTTGGATTTGGATTCGCCCAGTCGCTTCATGACCTGTGGGCCAACCACACCCGCCAATAACGCCAATATGGCGATCACAACCAATAATTCGACCAATGTAAATCCGATCTGGTTTTTTATGTCAAAGTGTCTGGTAAAACCATGTTTTGTCTTCACATCTTTTCCCTTAAGTTTTTTGAACAAAAAATGATGGCCCATGAACGAAATTCGTTTGGAATCTAAAACGCCAGATCATTGACGCTCAATATCGCCATCAAAACCGAAACGATAATTCCGGCGACGAGTATACCCAATCCGATAATCAATACGGGCTCGATCAGGCTTAGCACACGCTGTATTGCGACTTTGACCTCTTTATCGTAGACCGTAGCGACTTTTTCAAGCATTTCTTCCAATTTCCCGGTTTCTTCGCCGAGTTTTATCATTTGAATGGCCATCTTTGGAAACAATTGCGATTCGATTAATGGACCTGACAATTCCTTCCCTTCTTTCAAACTGTTAGCGGCAACCTCGATTTTTTCCGCGATAACGCGATTATTCATTGTCTCTTTCACAATCGAGAGGGCGGACAACATCGGAACGCCATTGGTCAGCAGCGTACCCAAAGTTTGACTAAATCGGGTTACTTCCACTTTAGTAATAAGATCGCCGACCAGGGGCATTTTCAAAAACCGGCTATCCCATACATAGCGCCCTTCTTTGTCCGCCAGCTGAAAACGCATATAATTGACTCCGATAATGACCGAGGCGATCAATGCCCACCAATAACTTTGTAGCCAATCGGAGATTGAGACGACTATCTGTGTCGATACCGGCAATTCCGTTCCAGCCATCTCGAACATTTCCGTAAACTGAGGAATCACAAACGTCAAAAGCACAACCAAGGACGTCAAGGCCATAACCAACAAGATCGTTGGATAAATCATCGCCGTGGTTACGGTATCCCTGAGTTCTTTGGACCTTTCCAAATAATCGGAAAGTCGCCTTAATACTTGGGCCAGGCTTCCCCCGGCTTCACCGGCGCGAATCATGTTCAGATAAAACCGGGTAAAAGTCCCTTCTTGCGCCTCCAATGCATCGGATAAGTTACTCCCTCCGCTGACCCGGTCGAGAACATCTTCTACCAATTTGTAGAGCTTACCGTTCTCATCGCTCAAATCCATGAGCAGGGTAAGAGCAGGATCCAGGGGTAAGCTTGCTTCGGTCAGTGTTGCCAGCTCACGGGTGAACATGGCTACTTCATTCGACGATAGGCGGTCCTTAGCCGACTTATTCGAACGTAGCCAAGCGAACGATTTGGATTTCGCGAGAACGACTTCTATTGGGATGTATCCGTCTTGCTGAAGCTTATCGATCAATGCCGATTCGTCCTGGGCATCGCTATAATCGCTTACGGTTAGACCATCGCGCGTGACGGCTTTGTAGAAATAATTGGGCATGGTTTAGGTGTCGGTCGTGACCCGCATCACCTCTTCGAGCGTTGTCTGACCGGCCACGGCTTTCCGTAATCCATCGCTATACATTGAGGCCATGCCACTCGTTAATGCCATTTCATGTATTTTGTTGGCTTCGGCGTGGCCCATAATTAAACGCCGGATCGAATCGGTCATCACTAGGAATTCCACAATAGCCATTCGTCCTGAATATCCAATACCTCCACATTTTTCACACCCTGAGGGATTATACAACGTTAGATTTCGAGTTTGGCCGAAGCGGTGTAATTGCAGTTCCTCGGCTACCTCGGGCAAGGCCTTGTACGGTTGTTTACAATGCTCGCATAATTTTCGCACCAAGCGTTGAGCCAAAATACCATTGATCGTTGAAGTCAGCAGGTAATCTTCTAAACCCATATCAAGCAGCCGGGTAACCCCACCAGCGGCATCGTTTGTATGCAAAGTGGAGAGCACCATGTGCCCGGTCAAAGCAGCCTGTACAGCGATACGGGCTGTTTCCAAATCCCGCATTTCACCGATCATTATAATATCCGGATCTTGCCGAACGATAGAACGCAGGGCGCTGGCGAAAGTCAAACCAATGTTGCTCTTCGCCTGAATTTGGTTGACGCCTTCGAGCTGGTACTCGACCGGGTCTTCGACGGTGATAATTTTACGCTCCGGAGTATTCAATTTCTCGGCAGTCGTGAGTTAACAGCGAGAAAAGCGGGGCAAAACTACCCTCTCCATCGTAGTATGTTCGATGAAAAATTTTGAAGATCGCAGAGAATTAGAGCATAGAACGCCTCATTCAGTTTAATCGTCATCTATTTCATCGGAAACAGCCATCAAGCGGGCACGGATCTGTTGAATCATGCCATTTTCCTCAAGTCGAAAGAATTGTTTGAGGAACAATGGCGCTAAAATTTGCTTGACGGTTTTCTCCGATGGCAAATCACGCGATTGAGTGCGAAGATAAAGCGAGTGCTCAGACCAAATCGTATCTTGATACTGGAGAGTCTTGTCCAATATGAAATGGCCCTGAACGGGAGCCGTGATTCCAACGTGAAACGGCCCTGTACCTGAGGAGTAATTTCTGCTCATGATGGTCACCTATGGTGATCTATATGAGTGACAAAAAGATAAAAACATTGGATGACGTCCGCATCTTTCTCGAAGGAACTGTGGAGGTTGCGTTTTCAATTACCAACAAGGAAGAGCGCTACCAGTGGATTCGGCGTACATTGGTCAAATTCAGTTATATCTCTTGCAGCAAGAACGGTAAGGGATTGATCATCCGCTATCTGGAGCAGGTGAGTGGCTATTCTCCACGGCAAGTGAAACGGCTGGTACAGCAATACAAAAAAACCGGATACATCAAGCGCCAACAGCGTACAGCATCGGGATTTGAACGCTTCTACCACCCTGAGGACGCAGTGCTGTTAGCTGAGACCGACAAGCTCCATGGGACACTCTGCGGTGCAGCCACCAAGAAGATCTGTGAGCGGATGCTTTTGATCTATGAGGATTATCGCTATGAGCGCTTAGCAAAGATTTCGGTTGCCCATCTCTATAATCTTCGTCATTCTACGTGTTATCAACGACAGCGCCGCCAGTTTGATAAAACCGCTTCAAAACGCTCTCAGATAGGCGAGCGACGAAAACCCAATTCAGAAGGTAAACCAGGCTTTCTACGGATCGACACAGTCCATCAGGGCGACCTGGATGGGATCAAAGGGGTTTACCATATCAATGCGGTTGATGAAGTCACGCAATTTGAATGTATATTCTCCGTAGAACGGATTACTGAGCGTTTCATGATTCCGGTCCTGGAGATGCTGATCGAAATCTTCCCTTTTGTCATCCTGGCATTTCACGCGGATAACGGTTCGGAATACATCAATCATACCGTGGCAAAACTGCTCGGAAAGCTCCATATTGACCTGACCAAATCACGCCCACGCCATTCCAACGACAATGCACTCGCCGAGTCCAAGAACGGAACCCTCATCCGCAAACATCTGGGGTACGACCATATCCCGGGGTACTGGGCGCCTCAACTTAATGAATTTCACAGAGAGTATTTCAACCCCTATATCAACTTCCATCGTCCTTGCTTTTTTCCTGTCCCAAAAGAAGACAACAAAGGAAAGGTGAAAAAGAGCTATCCCTACAAGTTAATGATGACACCCTACGAGAAGCTCAAATCATTACCTGATGCAAACCAATATCTCAAACTGGGAACCACCTTTAAAAAGCTGGATGCAATTGCCTTCTCAATCAGCGACAATGACGCAGTCAAACAGATGAATGAGGCCAAACGTAAACTTTTCAAAACCATCTTTGAGCAGGAGCGGAGTATTGCCTGATTTGCCTCTTCAGGTAGATTCTCTACCCCTCTGTTTCAGGGCCATTTATAGATTGGAATAGACTTTTTGCATTAACCCCAAGGCAATGGAGGCACAGAGCACGAAGATTTCATAGGCTCGCCAGCACGCTTGAACGGTATGAATATCCTGGGGCTGTGGGGCTTTGAGAAGACGATTGGAAAAGGGGCGTCTAGAATGTTTTGGCAATTTTTTAGTCCAAAAACGAAATTTAAAGGCGCCGATCACATGCTTTAACATCGCGAACATGATTTCAATGCGGGTTCTAGCACAATACAGTTCAACGGCATCAATGGCTGACAGCGTTAAATCGGAACTCATTAGAACCATTGGGCCTTTTGAGGTGACGGCGAGAATAAATAACACCTGATCAGCGATGGGCCGCCATAACAGTGTAAGCGTCATAACCCGGATGGATTCGGTTTTACCGTAGACTTGACAGGTCACCGTCTCAAACAAATGAAGGTGGTCGAAGCATTCTCTTAAACACACTTTCTCGCCATAGAGCGGCTGAGGTCCGGGTCGAGAGGCGGGTTTCGGTGGCGCGGGGAAATAACCCACATAGCTATTCTTGGCTTTGACCAGCACCTCAACCCACCGCGCCTGATGCTGGATTGAATAATAGTGGCAAGCTCGAAATACGCCCCCGGTTGAAAAAAAGGCATCCAACACCAAATAACACAGACAGTGATTCGTCACCGCAAAATGAATCGCCATGGCCACCAAGCGGTCGGTGAGCTTGATCCGACATGGATTATCGCGCTCGTCGTTCAACCCTAAATGAGCCCATCCCTGATGAATTTGAAGCTGCAAAGGACAACAAAAACAAGCGGATAACGACCCGATCAAGATGCCAATGCTGCCCCAACATTGGGCCCGAAAATAGCCGGGTTTCGTTTGCGTCTCCGATGACTCGTGCATCGATACCACGCCGGGCATCTTGCGTCCATCTTTGATCACCGCGGTATGGTCACCCAGAAGTATCGCTCGTCCAGCTACTTCAACGGATTTTCCTTGGCGATTCACAAAATCTTGCCAAGCATCGAGCAACGCCCCATAGACATACGCTTTGGATCTAAAAAAACGGAGCAAGCGGTAATAACCAAGTTCATCTAATAGCCAGAAACGACACAACGACGTCACGCCGATCATTTCTCCTGCCCCCATAAATCCAATCACAATGGCGCAGAACAACAACCAAGTACTCGATCTGGAAAAAACGCTTTGAAAGCTTTCTAAACTCTGAGAAATATACTGTTGCACGGGGTCTCCTCCTTCCATCTGTACTTCTACAAAGAAAAGAAGGATCCGTGTTTTTTTAGCAAATGTCTAGTCGTAATTATCGATTTCTATTTTCTACACTACTCATCTTTTATGAACACCAGCGGGCAATCTTAAAGCGCAGAGCTATCAATGGGTGATAAGACTTTCTTCCGTTGGTCGAGGTGACACATCGAAAAAATGAATTCAGGGCCTGAATAGTTACGTCAAATCGGATAGAACTCGTGACTGACGAGTCAATTTATGCAACGCGGTATAGAGTGTGGTGCTTTTGCCACTGCCGGTCGGACCGGTAATTAGAATAATACCGTGGGGCATTGCCAGAACATCATGAAACTGCGATAAGGTATCGCTTGCGAAGCCTAATGTATTGAAATCCAGAACCACATTTTCCTTATCAAGCAAACGAATCACCACGCTTTCCCCATACATGGTCGGAATAGTGGACACACGTAGATCCAATTCCTTACCTTGAACCTGGACTTTAATACGGCCGTCTTGGGGTAGACGCCGTTCGGCAATATTCAGCTTCGCCATGATTTTGATCCTGGATATGACCGCCGCGGTCGACCGTACCGGTGGAGCTTCAACGTCGCGCAGAACGCCATCCACCCTCAGACGAACCTTTAGATGTTGCTCAAAGGGTTATACATGAATATCCGAGGCCTTGGTTTCCAGCGCCTGTTGGAAAATCAGATTGACCATTCGGATTACCGGCGCTTCACTGGCAAGGTCCTTAAGATGTTCGACGTCGTCTTCGTCGATTTCTCTATCACCACCAAGGCTATCGACGAGTTGGTCCATCTGCGATTTCCCGGCGCCCATCTGTTTTTCGATGGCGCTTTCGATTTCAGATGCGATCCCCACCCAAGGTAAAACCGGCTTGCCACAAGCCAAACTCATGGCATCTATCGTGTATGTATTTAACGGGTCAGCCATGGCAAGCACCACTGAATCTTCACGATCGTCGATTCCAACAATTTTATGTTGCTTCAGAAAACGCAGGGAGACTTTTTCCGCTAATGGTGACACCTCCGGGTAATCATTGGTACGTGTTAGAAAAAAACCGCCCACTTCGGACAAGATTTCCGCGACATCTTTTTCCGAAACCATACCGAGCTTAACCAGTAAAGTGGATAAGGGTTCGTCATCGGCCTGCGCCGCGAATCGCCGGGCTCGGGACAATTCATTTTCCCGAAGTTTACCCGAACGGATCAAAGCTTCGGTAAATTGTTGATAAAGATCCAACGGCCCATTCCGGCCGGGTTCTTCGATTTGAACCTCGGGTTCTAATCGATTAGTGATTTCAGCTGTCGTGACCAAAGAACTTTCCGGGTTAACCATAGATATATTGGTCTTAGCAGCTAATTACCCCGGGTGAGTTCGCGGCCTCTAAAATTGGTGTTACCGTCGTTAAATATCGCCATACATTTTCAGCTGACAGTGCTTGGATTTCAACAATATTCGGTCCTTCCAACCGGCCTGTTTCGATTTGACGCTTGTCGCGGAAGTGCGATAACGATGTTAGACAAGTTTGTCGTCGGCCCCATGTTCCCGTCAAATTGGGATCGGTCGCCAGGTAGAGTGTTACGCCAGGAACATCCAGCGCCGCCGCCAGATGCGAAAGTCCGGTATCGACACCAACAACCCCTTCGGCCCCGGACAACAAACCGGCAATCTGGGTAATATCTATTTTCGGTAATACCGTTGCCAGGTTGCAGGACGATGCGATTTCCCGAGCGCGTTCCTTTTCATTAGCATCACCCCAAACCAGAAAAATCCGAAAACCGGCTTTTTCAACAAGAGCCGCCAATTCTATCCACTGTTTTTGAGGCCATAATTTGGATGGCCAACTACTTCCATGTAAAAATACCAAGTAAGGTTTATGTTTCGAAAATTCAAAATTCTCTCTATTCAGGCCGTAGTCAATTTCTACCGCGAAACGATAATCAAATACTCTGGCAAACAACTCACGCACACGATTTATGGCATGTTTCCCTTTGGCGATGCAAAAACGCTTTTCATAGGCGATCGACGCCAGTGGTTCACGGCACGACCGTCGCGTCATGCCATAACGCTTACCGCGAGCCAAATGGGTGACAATCGCGCTTTTGACTAAGCCTTGAGCATCGATTACCCGGTCATAGTGACGGTCTCTAAGACCAGCGAAGGATTTTTGAATGTTTCGCTTGGCCCAAGCCAGTGACCAATTCCTGCGCCAGCGCCTGATTGCAATCGGAATCACGTGATCGACAGCGGGATGCCAGGATGGAATTTCCGAAAACGCTTCTTCAGCTACCCAATCAAAGCGTATTCCCGGAACATGTTTCGCTGCATCGGTAACCGCTGGCAGGGTATGAATTAAATCACCCAGGGAGGAGGTTTTAACGATAAGAACCCGCATTAGGAAACGTCAGTCAACCATTCGTTATGTTCTCGACTTCTTCCATGGGCCACGTCAAAATATAAGGACTGCAATCGCTCGGTAACCGGTCCCCGGCCACCGTTGCCGATGGAACGTCCATCCAATTCACGGATGGGCGTGACTTCCGCGGCCGTGCCGGTAAAAAATGCTTCATCGGCGATATAGACTTCGTCACGAGTAATACGTTTCTCGATCACTTCCAGTTCACACTGTTTAGCGAGAACAAAAATAGTATCCCGGGTAATGCCTTCCAGCGCGGAGGTCAAATCGGGTGTGTAAAGCTTCCCATTTCGAACGATAAAAATATTTTCCCCACTGCCTTCGGCAACATAACCTTCGTGGTCCAGCAACAGAGCCTCATCAAATCCGGAAGCCAGCGCTTCTTGAAGAGCCAGGATGGAATTCATGTAATTTCCATTGGCTTTTGCTTTACTCATCAAACTGTTCACATGATTGCGAATAAACGACGACGTATGGATACGAATACCCTTTTCCATATTGTCCGCACCCAGGTAGGCGCCCCATTCCCAAGCGGCTACCATAACATGTACTTTCAAATTATCGGCACGCAGACCCATACCTTCGGCTCCGTAGAAACACATTGGCCGTATATAGGCGCTTGCTAAACCATTTTTTTGGACTGCGTCGCATTGTATTTGATTCAGTGTGTTTTTATCGTACGGGATCGCCATTTTTAAGATATGGGCCGATCGGAAAAGCCGGTCGGTATGCTCTCGCAAACGAAATATCGCGGTACCCTGCTCCGCTCGATAGGCGCGCAGACCTTCAAATACCCCAGCGCCATAATGCAGGGTATGGGTCAATACGTGGACCTTTGCATCCCGCCACTGATGCCACTCGCCATCAAGCCAAATGACACCTTCTCTGTCCGCCATCGACATTATCAATTCTCCTCAAAGTTCCGCATTGAAGTCACGGATTCAGGCTAATAGTTTATCCCAAATCATTCGAACCTGTTCCGGGTAATCGCCGAGTTCTTGTTTGGAAATGGTTGCCTTGCTATTTTTCAAGGCTAGCCGGTGGCTCGAGTTTCGATATTTTCTGTACGCCTGTTTAAGCACCGACGCCTCGATCTGGCTTAGTATTCCAGCAGCATACAAACTTTCCAATAACCGAAAATTATCGGTAAATCTCGTCAAATCCTCGCAGGTATCGGCATTATTTAATACACAGTATTGCACAATGAATTCAATATCGACAATACCCCCAACTCCCTGTTTCAGATTAAATAATTGACTGTTACGCGAGATTAAAGTGTCTCGCATTTTTCGCCTCATTTGTACAACTTCCTTTCTCAGGAAGTCACTTTGTCGTGTTTGACGGAGGATATCGACTCGAATTCGTTGAAATCGCTTGGCTAATGTTGAATCACCCGCGACAAAACGGGCGCGGACTAAAGCTTGATGTTCCCATATCCAGGCTTGGTTGGCCAGATAATCGGCATAAGCCTCAATGGGACTCACTAACAAGCCTGAATTCCCACTTGGGCGTAAACGCATGTCGACCTCGTACAATACACCGGCAAATATGTTCGTATTTAGAAAATTTATGAGGCGTTGGCCCAGGCGGACGAAAAACTGGCCAGATGGAATCGGTTTTGGGCCATTGGTGGAAGATTCTCTATTTTCAATACCGTAGAGAAATACCAAATCCAAATCTGAACCGTAACCCAACTCCAAGCCACCCAGTTTTCCATAGCCAATAATACAAAATCCGGAAATTGTATCCTTTCGGCTCCCCGGCGGTACACCATGCTTCTCCGCAAGCATTCGCCATACCAACAATAACGATTGGTTCAAAATCACTTCGGCGATTTCGCTTAGATAGTTACTGACTACAGTCAAGGGAATCGCATCCATAATATCCGCGGCGGCCACTTTAAGGACCTGCACTTGTTTAAAATGCCGTAGTTCCGCCATTTGCTGTTCTAAATCATCGGGGTCGATCCTCTCAAGACAACGTATCAACTCTTTTTCCAAATCCTTTTTAGCCAAAGGAACCAAAAGATTCCGGGGGTCTAATAATTCATCGAGCAACAAAGGGAAACGGGCAATGTAGCTCATTATCCATGAGCTTGCGGAAGCTAGTTTGACTAACTGAGACAAGGCCACGGGATTTTCAACCAATAAATTTAAATAAACTTCGCGGCGTGCTACCGTTTCGATGAGATTCAGAATACGATTAAGGGCGCCTTCAGCATTTTCCATCCGCCCTGCCGCGGCCAAAACCATTGGCATCAGCGAATCCAGGGTGTCCGCTCCTTTCTCGGTGAGTTGTCTTATAGCATAAGAATTTCGGCATGTGGTCACTAATTCCAAGACCTTCTCCGGTTTGCTATATCCCATTAGCTTGATCCCTTCAAGCGGTTCCCGATCATATCTTTCGGCACTCCAAACCCACTCCGCGGTACTCCGATGACGAGTTTTTTGAGGCGATTCGAAAACCTGCTCAAAAACACCCTGGACATGATCACGCACGGCATCAAGCCTGTCTTTAAATAATTCCCAACTGGCAAATCCAAGCGAATACGCCAGTATTGATCGCTGCTCGCAATCGGTTGGCAAGACATGGGTTTGCCGGTCCGCGTATTGCTGCAACCGGTTTTCAACAATTCTTAGAAATATATACGCCTTGGTTAACCGATCGATGACATAATCCGGTAATAAAGCGCGTTCACCCAGGATTTCCAAGACTTTTAATATTTGGCGTTCCTGTAAATCTCTATCGCGTCCCCCACGGATGAGTTGAAAAGCCTGACCGATAAACTCTATTTCTCGTATTCCACCAGGTCCCAGCTTAATATTTTGCACACTCCCATTTTTCCGCAGTTCCTGGGTGATCTTGACCTTTAGTTCTCTCAATCGTGAAAAAGCTCCATAATCAAGATAACGGCGATAAACAAAGGGCTGAAGCATTGATTGCAGACGTTTGCCTGCGTCTAGATCTCCGGCGACGGGTCGCACTTTTATCATTGCGTAACGCTCCCATTCTCGGGCATGGGCCTGATAATAATTTTCCATGGCGTCAAAACTCATGACCAGGGGACCGCTCTGGCCAAACGGCCGCAACCGCATATCGACGCGAAACACAAATCCATCCTCGGTCACGCGTTCAATGAAGTCGATAAGCTTTCGACCCATCCAGCTAAAAAATTCACCGTAGCTTGTTTGCTTCCGGTCCGGAAGCATGCCATCTTCCGAGTAAGCGAAAATCAAATCGATGTCCGAGGAAAAATTAAGCTCCCATGCACCCAGTTTTCCCATTCCTAACACGATCATCCGTTGCGGACGGCCGTCGCTCAATCGAGGCGTTCCGTTCCTTTCACTGTATTGACTGAACAAGTAATCGTGTGCAACCTGCAACGAAACTTCCGCAAGTACGCTTAAGTCACTCAAGGTGTCGCTTAAATCAGCCAAAGCCCCGATGTCCCGAAATGCAATGCGAACCATTTGTCGATTTCGAAAGCGCCGCAATTCGGCGATTACATCGCGTTCTGATTCGAGCGTATCAACCCGGTTTTTTAAAGTCAGGAGAAAATATTGCCGCATATTTTTAGAAAATAAATCGCCGGACAAAACCAGGTCCTGGAACAAATCGGGATGGCGAATGCACCAAGTGGACACGAACTGACTGCAGCACCATACTTTTACTAAAATTACCAATACTCGATCATCTTCTATCGGATTGATATTGAATGCACTGCATTGGCATTCGTAGTCTCGCCAAAGTTTAGAAACCATCCCGCGTAAATTTACCGGGAGATTCGAGAAATACTCTTGGATCATTGAAACCGCCAAATTCTCAAGCCCGTCTTCAAAAATATAGGATTTTTAGGTTGATAATGATTTTTGTGATGCATCTAACGATTAATCATACGTTTAGTCTCCACGATACCGGCTTGGTTGTAAATCCGTTGCTATATTGTAACTGTTCAGATTGCCCCTGAAATTCGTCGGTTCAAGGCGAAAAATGTGAGTTTACACGTGTAAATGATCATTTTTTAACGTAGAACTGGCGGATTTCGGGAGTAAGCTGATTAGTTACACTATATTAATGGCAGATAATCCCACAAGTAACCCATGATGACCGACACAGATACCGCAAAGCTTTTACAAAAATCTTCAAGCGATAGCAATGAAGAGTTGAGAGACTTTCTATAAAATATACAATTAGAAACACCGGATGTTGATGAGAATATGGAACTGGATTATCTTGAAAACCGCAATGCTTTGCGGTTTACTAATCGTGACATCGAAGTTTGGGTGAAGGTGATCGATGTTTTTAAAATTGGAAAATATGAAAAATTCGCGTTATTCGACGTGAGTTCCCTTGGTGCCAAGATTCGGGCCAATAGGAAGCTAAAAATCGGTAAAAAGCTTGCGTTGCAATTTATATTTAACGATCTAGCCAAATATTTTCTGCAAGCCCGGATAATTTGGGAAGAAGGTGGGTCCGATGAATATGTTTACGGCATCCAATTTGAACAAAAAAACTCGTTTTTGGGTGAAAAACTTGTGCAAGCCGAATTTAAAATTGATGATGTTTGCGCGAATCACGTCAATATAAAAAACACGCCAGATGATTTCGTGAAGGCTATCAATACTTTTTTTTCATTAGAAGAACGGCTTTATATCAAGAAACATATTTTGAAAAAATAATATGCAAAGGAATCGAACTCAGGGTTTCTCTCTTATCGAACTTGCAGTGACACTGGTGGTTGCCTCAATCGTGATTTCCATCGTCGTTTCAAGCTTTCGCAATACCACACGCAGAAATAACTTAACGGTTCACATCAATGCATTTGTTGGCGCAATGCAATTCGCTCGAAGCGAAGCTATCAAAAGAGGCGTTTCCGTTACAATACACGAAGGACGCTTCACAGGTGGCAGTTGGGTAGACGAGTGGAGGGACGGTTGGGAAATATTTGTAGACCCGGAGCGGGATGGTAACAAAGATGGTAACCCCACTATGAGGATCGGTGGTCAGCTACCCCAAGGGTTTACGCTACGAAGTAATAGCTCTAATCCTGATCGGATCTCGTTCCAACCAAATGGTCGCACAAATCTTAGTAGAAGCCTTGTACTCTGCGATGATTTCGTTGGAACCGGAATACCGACACGCGGAACTTCGCGGATGATTTCGCTAATTCGGACGGGAAGAGTTCGTATCGCCGTTGAGAGTGGTAACGGAATACCTATAAAGCCTGATGGCAACGACTTAAATTCATGCATCGCCTTTTAATTAGTCGTAGGATGGGTTAAGAAACGAAATCCATCAATAACCTTGCGACGGAACATCGTTTGCAGGTGCTCCAACACACTAAAGCTGGACCCTTGCCGGGAAAATCACTGGATGTGTACGATCCCGCGTTAGAGATGGTCATCGATGTGTTTCCCCGCGAAGAGGGTCATAACCCAAGAGCGGGCCTTGCCTATCGCAGTGGAAATGCGTAGCGCGGTGTCTACCCAAATGGATTAGAACGAATCTTTCGAACGAGAACAGGGACAGCTCAGCTCTATTTCACCCATAAATCAAGTAGGTATTTTTTAACCACCGTGGAATCAAGAGCTTTTCCCCTGTGCTGTAGTGAAGTCACGGATTTAGGTTTACCTCAAAAGAAGAACCGCATCGCGCTTTGGTCAAGTTCTATTTTGTCGCTATTACTTAACTTAATGATCTTATCGTCAATGGGTACTTGATTGACTTTAATTGATAATCCGTTTTCCAGGGAGGAAAGAAAATATCCCCCTTTTCGCCTTGAAATTATCGCTGTACTTGAGCCGGGTTTCCCCAAGCGGGTCATGGCTTGTTTTAAGGAGATGACCCGTCCGATATTTTTACCGCTCAAGATTTGGATATTTGCACACGGGGAAGTGAGTGAGGCATCGATTTCCTTTGGAGGAACCGGGGTCGTTGGGGATTTTACAAATTCTGGATCCATATCGGGCTTGGATATGACTTCGTCCAGGATATAAGACAATACGTGTTTGCCTATACCGATGTGGTCACCATCGGTCAATGGGTGTTGTTCGATTTTTTTGCCGTTAATCAATACCGGAGCGTCATCGTTTAACGCGATTATCTCAGCTTCTTTTCCATTCAACCGAATAGAAGCATGTACAGGTGAAACGGCGAGGCTATCGATTTTAATAGAGCATTACTCATCGCGTCTGATCGTGACTTCCTCTTCGTCAAACCGATAGGAATCCAAGCACTTCCCCCGGAAATGGAGGACCAGTTTAGTCATTCGAAAAAAGTGTTGAAAAGAAGGGTTTCCGCATTACCCGCTAAGTATAGTCAGAAAATGGTTTGCGTTCACGGTTACGACATCGTGCATTTATGCTGTGCGAATCAATGTTTCGTTTTTTGACTATTTCAGCATTTTAAAACGCGCAAGCTTAACCGCATTGCCATCGATCTTTAGAATTTCTACCGGGTGGTCAAAGAGTTTCAAACTGGTGCCGGGTTTAGGAATGGTTTCAAGGTGTTCGATGATGAGCCCGTTCAATGTTTTAGGCCCTTCCGTTGGTAGCGATAAACCGGTCATACTGTTCAATTCACGAATCGTAATGGTGGCGTCAACCAGATAACTCCCATCCTGTTGAACTTGAACGTCAAGCGAAGACGTCGTAAATTCACCTGCTATTGCTTGCAATAAATCTTCCAGTTTCACCAGGCCTTGTACATCGCCGTACTCGTCAACAACCAACCCGATGCTCAAACTTCCCTTCCTGAAATTTAATAATTGGCGATGCAAAGGGGTGCTTTCGGGTATGAAATAAGTTTGAGTTAAATACTTACGGATCACCTTGACACTAAAATGTTTGTCGGCAATCCAAGGCAGTATTTTTTGCAAGTGGATTATTCCAACAACCTGATCAAAGCTCTTCTGGTAAACAGGCAGATAAGTATGGGATGTCTCCTCGATTAGTTTTTTGATTTTGCCGATGTCGTCCTGTAAATCGATACCGATAATTTCATTTCGGGGAATCATAACGTCTTCAACGGTGGCCGATTCAAGATCGAGAATCCCCAATAACATGTTTTTATACCGTTCGGGAATCAATATTCCGGAATCGGCAACCACCGTGCGAAGTTCGTCTTTGCTTAAGGGTGTCAAGACTTCTTTTTCCGGGTTGAAGCCGATGGTTCTGAGTAATAAATTGGCAATGGAATTAATCATCCAGACCAAGGGATAAAGCAATCGCAAAAGGCATAAAAATATCCCTGACACGGGAAACGCCAGCTTTTCCGGATCTTTGGCGGCTAAGGTTTTCGGGGCAACTTCGGCAAAGATTAGAATGACTAAGGTCAGAACAAAGGCAGCAACCGCGATTCCCACTTCTCCCCAAAGGCGAATCGCGATAACCGTAGACAAGGAAGAGGCCAGAATATTGACAAAATTGTTACCGAGTAGAATAAGTCCAATGAGTCGATCTTGCCTGACTAAAAGCTTTTGTACCCGTAAAGCGCCTGGATGTTTTGCTTTGACTAAGTGTTGGAGCCGATACCGGTTGAGCGCCATTAACGCTGTTTCCGACCCGGAAAAGAAAGCCGACAGTATAATTAAAATAAGTAGAGCGACAAAAAGAAAACTTAAAGGAATTGCGTTCAAGAAAAATTTAACTAAATGTTGTTTGGATACTTAATTTTTAAGATGAATAACGGTAATTGTCAAGTCGGGAATTGGTCTGGACAAAGAGGAGTACTTTATTTGATCGAATAATCTGATTCAACCATGCCTGCCCTCGCTATGATCGCCATTCTCGGTAGGAGTCGTACTTAACCCGCAATCAACAATCAGATTTTCTTCGACCCGCTCGCCTCGGATAAGATGGCATTGAATGATTTTTTCCAATACTTCCGGGGAACACGAGTGGTACCATGCGCCCTCCGGATAGACAACGGCGATTGGCCCTTGTTGGCAGACACGAAGACAATTGGCTTTGGTACGATATACACCGCCATTCTCAACCAGCCCCAGTTGTTTTAAGCGGTTTTTTAAGTACTCCCATGCCTCGATGCTTTCCTCCCGTCCACTGCATTTCGGCTTGGACTGATCGCAGCACAGAAAAATATGCCTTTGAATTTTGTCCATCCGGAGTGCTTGAACGGTTTTTTCCAGTGTTGCGTTCATTAATTTTCCGTTATAAATTTATGTAGCTGTTGGCGGGACCCATGGATTAAGTTTTTAGACCGATACCTTTATGCAATAAAAACAAACTGATTGCTACCAGCAGCACAATAAATCCAAGAATAATGGCAAAGGCCGTGACGATATTAATATCCGATACACCGAAAAATCCGAATCGAAACGCGTTTACCATATACAAAATTGGATTGGCGAGCGAAATGGTTTGCCAGATTTCAGGCAGCAGATCGATCGTGTAAAAAACCCCACCCAAATAGGTCAGAGGCGTTAACACAAAATTGGGAATAATTGAGATATCGTCAAAACTTTTGGCAAAAGTGGCGTTTATAAATCCGGCTAAGGAAAACAACAGGGACGTCGCGAAAAGAACCGCCACCACGATGTCCGGCCGCTCGATGGGGAAATCGCTAAAAGTCATGGATACCCCGGAGACGATCAGGCCGACACAGGCGCCCCTGGCAACTCCACCACTCACATATCCGGCCAGGATCACCCAATTCGGAACCGGAGCGATCAGGATCTCCTCAATATGTTTTTGGAATTTTGTTGAGTAAAACGAAGAGACCACGTTCGAGTAGGAGTTGCTGATGACGGACATCAGGATAATGCCAGGGACGATGTAGTCCATATAGCTTATACCGTTCATTTCTCCGATTCGCTTGCCAATCAAAGTACCGAAAATCAAAAAATACAGTGATGTGGTAATGGCGGGCGGTAATATAGTTTGAGGCCATATCCGCGCGAACCGGCGAACTTCCTTGTAAGCAATTGTCCTAAACGCTACCGAATATTTCATGGGGTCGATGTATTCTTGATCAAATCCAGAAACATCTGCTCGAGTCGGTTGGATTTGTTACGCATGCTGACGACCTCAATACCCTGTTGGCTTAAGCCGTCGAATAAACCGTTGATACTTTGGTTTTTCGGCACATCGACGGCAATCGTCAATTTATCAATCCACTCAAACCCATAGTCCGGCAGCATTGGAACCGAATCGATGGGGTTTTTCAGGTCAAGGACAAAGCTATCGGTGCGAATCTTTGCTAAAAGACCGGACATATTTGAATTCTCGACAATCTCTCCACGGTCAATAATTGCAATATTACGGCAAAGGCTCTCCGCTTCTTCGAGATAATGGGTTGTCAGTATGATTGTTGTACCCTGACCATTAATGTCTTGTAAAAAATCCCACATGGAGCGGCGTATTTCAATATCGACACCGGCGGTGGGTTCGTCCAAAATAAGAAGCTTGGGGGAATGGACCAAAGCTCTGGCGATCATCAACCGTCTTTTCATCCCGCCGGAGAGTTGCCGGGATATACTATCCCTTTTATCCCAAAGGCTAAGGAGACGAAGATATTTTTCCGCTTTGGAAGATGCTTCACCACGTGCAATTCCATAGTACCCGGCCTGATTGATGACAATATCGCGAACCGTCTCAAACTGGTTAAAATTTATTTCCTGGGGCACCAGCCCGATACAGCTTTTAACGTTCTCAGGTTTTTCGTCCAGGTCAAATCCAAAAACTTTAACCTGGCCCCGGGTTTTCGTCACTAGAGAACAAATTATTCCGATGGCCGTGGATTTGCCTGCGCCATTGGGTCCCAGTAACGCGAAAAAATCACCTGCTTTAACATCCAAATCCATGCCTTTTAAAGCGACCAGCCCGTTCTTGTAGGTTTTTCCTAAATCGCGTATTGAAAGTGCGTTCATAGATGCTTTTTGATTATAGCCTTAGTTTTTTTGGCGTTCCGCTTCCCTAACCTACAATTAGTACTCCTTCAAGATTATATTGACGGGTTTAGAGCCTCACAAAAGCGTCAATGCAAGGCGCTTTCCGTGGAGAATGGCAGGCCCTTTTCAAGGACAGCGACGCTGCCGACGATCATTTAGACCAGCGCAAATTGATAGTTATTTATGGATCGAAGTACTAAACTAAAATCACATTGGCTCAATAGGAGAACTCCCATGGCGACACTCCCCGCGCAACCACAAAGCATCGGCAAGGTTCTCGATGCGGGATTCAAACTGTACACACAAAGTTTTAAACAAGCTTTTTTCCTTGCGGTTATTCCCTCCATTGTAACCGCTTTACCCTATGTGATTGCGGGTATTTTGCCCGACACGACCGCCGAAACCGACTTCTCGAACCCTGGCGTTTGGGTTGCCATCGCCATTTTTGCCGTTGCCGTCATTATTATCAATCTGGCATTTTATAACGCTATGATTGTAAGAATTTGGGCTATTGCGACAAATCATGATCCTGGATTTGGCGAAAGCGTAAATCAAGGTCTCGGGTTTTTATTTCCTGTTCTGTGGGGCGCGATATTGTATATTGTGGCGATAATGATCGGTATGGCATTATTGGTAATCCCTGGCATTATTTTGATGCTGTCTTTGATGCTTTACACGGTTATTATCGTACTTAAGGATGAACGCGGTATTCAAGCCATGAAAAGCAGCCACGGGCTGGTTTGGGGAAATTGGTGGCGAACCGCGATAATCTTCAGCGTTCCGGGTATTATCGCGATTATACTGTTTTCCGTGGCATCCTTTGGGGAAGTTACGTTGCTGTTGGCTGTTTCTGACATCAGTCTTGAAGATCCCAATTTCGAAACTGTATTTAATTTATACTATTCCCTAATCAATATCGTCCTAAATGGATTTATTATGCCGATGTATGCAGCGATCATGCTGGCGAATTTTAACGATCTGACGCTCCGAAAAGAGGGGAGCGATATCGGTGACCGGATTGATCTGGCGATCCAGAGCGCATAAAGTATTCCTATTTTTAGCGCTCTTATTAATTGGTTATGCCGCGACAGCCGCGACGGAAAAACTGCCCGATTATCGAGCACTTCAAGGTTTGGGGGATTGCTTTAAGAACCTTGAATCGAATCCGGGTAAATTAGTCGAAATAGCCTGTCCACGGCTAAAAAACCTATTTGAAAACCCGGATATTGCGCGCCGGATTGATTTGCCACGCTTTAGCAATGCGACACCGGCTTCAATACGGGATCTGCGGGGCATCTTCAAGGATTTTTCCGCAACCGTTTCCCCTATTCAATTTGACTTCAAGGGATTGAACGAACTATTGGCGAAAACGTTGGTGGTACAGGATGAAAAAGCCAAGAGCCTTTGGGAACGGTTTATTGACTGGTTGAAACAGCAGCAACCCGGAAGTAAAACCAATTGGGAATGGTTGCAAAAATTTCTACGGGATCTGCAACCGCCCGAGTGGATTGGAACATGGCTGCTTCGCGGTATAATCGCTCTAACCCTACTGCTTGCGCTGGGCATTATAGTTATTGAAATCCGGGCCTCCGAGCAGTTCAGACTGTTTCGAAAACGAACGAAATCAGATGTAAAAGGAAAAACTCGAGCCTCGCATTTTCAACAAAACAGTTCGCCCAACCGTCAACAAATTGCAATGCTTCCTTTGGTCCAACAACCCGCCGCTTTATTAAACTGCTCGGCAGTCGTGAGTTAACAGCGAGAAAAGCGGGGCAAAACTACCCTCTCCATCGTAGTATGTTTGATGAAAAATTTTGAAGATCGCAGAGAATTAGAGCATAGAACGCCTCATTCAGTTTAATCGTCATCTATTTCATCGGAAACAGCCATCAAGCGGGCACGGATCTGTTGAATCATGCCATTTTCCTCAAGTCGAAAGAATTGTTTGAGGAACAATGGCGCTAAAATTTGCTTGACGGTTTTCTCCGATGGCAAATCACGCGATTGAGTGCGAAGATAAAGCGAGTGCTCAGACCAAATCGTATCTTGATACTGGAGCGCAATCAATTGCATTAACCCCAAGGCAATGGAGGCACAGAGCACGAAGATTTCATAGGCTCGCCAGCACGCTTGAACGGTATGAATATCCTGGGGCTGTGGGGCTTTGAGAAGACGATTGGAAAAGGGGCGTCTAGAATGTTTTGGCAATTTTTTAGTCCAAAAACGAAATTTAAAGGCGCCGATCACATGCTTTAACATCGCGAACATGATTTCAATGCGGGTTCTAGCACAATACAGTTCAACGGCATCAATGGCTGACAGCGTTAAATCGGAACTCATTAGAACCATTGGGCCTTTTGAGGTGACGGCGAGAATAAATAACACCTGATCAGCGATGGGCCGCCATAACAGTGTAAGCGTCATAACCCGGATGGATTCGGTTTTACCGTAGACTTGACAGGTCACCGTCTCAAACAAATGAAGGTGGTCGAAGCATTCTCTTAAACACACTTTCTCGCATAGAGCGGCTGAGGTCCGGGTCGAGAGGCGGGTTTCGGTGGCGCGGGGAAATAACCCACATAGCTATTCTTGGCTTTGACCAGCACCTCAACCCACCGCGCCTGATGCTGGATTGAATAATAGTGGCAAGCTCGCAATACGCCCCCGGTTGAAAAAAAGGCATCCAACACCAAATAACACAGACAGTGATTCGTCACCGCAAAATGAATCGCCATGGCCACCAAGCGGTCGGTGAGCTTGATCCGACATGGATTATCGCGCTCGTCGTTCAACCCTAAATGAGCCCATCCCTGATGAATTTGAAGCTGCAAAGGACAACAAAAACAAGCGGATAACGACCCGATCAAGATGCCAATGCTGCCCCAACATTGGGCCCGAAAATAGCCGGGTTTCGTTTGCGTCTCCGATGACTCGTGCATCGATACCACGCCGGGCATCTTGCGTCCATCTTTGATCACCGCGGTATGGTCACCCAGAAGTATCGCTCGTCCAGCTACTTCAACGGATTTTCCTTGGCGATTCACAAAATCTTGCCAAGCATCGAGCAACGCCCCATAGACATACGCTTTGGATCTAAAAAAACGGAGCAAGCGGTAATAACCAAGTTCATCTAATAGCCAGAAACGACACAACGACGTCACGCCGATCATTTCTCCTGCCCCCATAAATCCAATCACAATGGCGCAGAACAACAACCAAGTACTCGATCTGGAAAAAACGCTTTGAAAGCTTTCTAAACTCTGAGAAATATACTGTTGCACGGGGTCTCCTCCTTCCATCTGTACTTCTACAAAGAAAAGAAGGATCCGTGTTTTTTTAGCAAATGTCTAGTCGTAATTATCGATTTCTATTTTCTACACTACTCATCTTTTATGAACACCAGTGGGCAATCTTAAAGCGCAGAGCTATCAATGGGTGATAAGACTTTCTTCCGTTGGTCGAGGTGACACATCGAAAAAATGAATTCAGGGCCTGAATAGTTACGTCAAATCGGATAGAACTCGTGACTGACGAGTTGTTTGATCAGCGTTGAAACATGTTGAATATCAATTAACTTGGTTTTTAACCCTGTCTTATTTTGCTTTTCCAGATTGGAATTGATAGCAATCAGATCGACGGATCGATCAGCATCAATATTGATGTAGTCCAATTTGCCATTAGCCTTATAGCCTATCAGATAAGGTAAAGGCGATAGCATCATACCGTTGTGCGCGTATACACTACGCCCGCCCCTGCATCAAAGCCTTCGGCGGCAAAATTGAATGTATACGTTCCCGAAGCAAATCGCTCCAGGGAAATGTCAAAGACCGCGATGCCATCGGCATTGGTTTTCTCGGCTTTTAGCGTTTCATCTAGTATGAGCGGTTTTTCGGTTTTATCGCCGAAAGGATCGACAAAGGTATATTCACTAAAACCGGTAAATCTAAAACTTGTCGGTCTGATGCTGATATTTCCCAGGACTTTTCTATCCTGTGCGGGAGTACCAAACAAATTTCGCAACTCGACTTTCGCCTGTACCTGTTTGAGCGATGTCCAGCCTTTTGAGGCTGCACCGATCAACCTGCTTTCAATTTTAAGGGTATCCGGTTGGAATTCTTCGACTTTAAAATTTCCCGAACCAATAATTTGCCCCGTCGCCGATTATCCCGAACCAGATGGAGGTCAACTTTATAAGTCCCCGTATCCGACGATTTTTCGGTGGCATATTTGAAGTCGAAAATCCCTTTGTCCGGCAAGCTCAATTTATGAACTTTTGTTTCGTTGTGCCGTGGCCCGCGTATAACAAGTTCTAGAGGGATTCCCTCGACGTTACCCAAATCTTCTTTTTTGACAATTACACCAATGTTGACCGTCTCGCCGGGCCGGTAAATCCCACGCTCGTTAAAGATGTACGCGCTTAAATTATGACTTCCTGAATTTTGGGGACGAACCCCACCTACATAGAATTTCGAATAGTTAATTTGACGAGAATGCCTGTCAAAAGGGATAAACGATAGGTCGTTGCGTGTTTTTATAAGGTATACGTTCGGCTTTTTTTCATTCGAAAAATCCTTGGTACTGGGAAAGCGAACGTGACCATCATTGGAGGTAGTCCGCTCGAACAAAGCAAGACCATTTTTGCCAAGCAATTCAACACGGGCATTGGTAACCGGTTTGCCGCTTTGAAACGACTGAACAAAAACATCGTGGGACTGGTCCGCATTGTTTTTAACCAACACGCCCAGGTCGGTGACCATAATTAACCGTTTATCCGAACTCCCGTAAACCTCTCTGTTCCGTTTCTTATCCCATCCTTTCACTTCGATGAAAAACAATCCGAATTGATTTGTTTTTTCCGGGAGATACGCTGAAAGATCGATTGAAGAATAATTGGTTATTTTGGGATGTGCCGACTTTAAATCGATGATTGCCCGCCGGTATTCGGAGATATTCTTTTCCGAAAATCGGTGGTTATAAAAATGAGGGTCTTTGATGTCGCCACCTGTCTGACTCACCAAATGATGTACCTGGTTCGGCAACACTTTTCCGACAACAACCTTTAAAGTTTTAAGGCCACGAGCTAGTAAGGTCAGCCGGTGGTTCCCGGAAAAAGTCAACACCGAGCCTTCGCCCACGATCTTGACCTTTTTAGGATAGGACGGCGCCCGGAATACATTGTCGTACAGGCTGCGCTTGACGAACTTATTAACGGACACCAATCCCGGTTCTATGTATGCGTAGAGGTATCTTCCCTCCGGCGTGTCGAAGACAAAGTTGTAGGCTTTTGCAAAGGATCTTGCATTGGGGATAAGCTTTAAATAAACCGGCGATGCATTCCGAAGAACCGTTTCCGTGACTTCTCGTGGTCCTCGCCAATATTTTGATTTCCGCTTCTCATTTCGTTCGGGTAGAAGATAAACCTTTAGCTTGTCTAAAATCTCGTTTTCTGAAATGTCATCGCTGAAGGTCAACATCAGCAACTGCTCCGGCTGTTGCTTCGCGTTGGGCAAAACATCGGTTTTCGCGGTGCTGACTTTTAAGAAATTGTAGATATCGGGAATTAATATTTTTTCGGTTATTTCTTTTTCCGACACTTGCCCGCCTAAAACCGATTGAATACCCTTATTCAAAACCAGCTTCATATAATTGGGCTGCTGAGGTAATGCTATGGGCTCTGATCGAAGGTAGGCTTCCCGTTGGTTTTGATCGTAAGTGGCGGTAAACGTATAACGCTTGGAATCGGCATCGACTTCCGCTACCGATGGACGCATCAAAAAAGACACATGCTTTTCCAGCATTTCCGTGTTGACCGGATGACTGAACGATAATGTTCCTATGACGCGCCTAATACTGATATCGCGGGGATCCTGGTAAAATTCCAATTTACCGATATCGATGCTGAACGGGGGTGTGGTAAAGACATAAGTCAGCGACTTAAACTTAGCTTCTTCTACAAAAATACTCTTGTCGAAAGTCACCTCGTATTGGGCGCCGGGAGGCCAATCTCTTTACGGCGAGAATTCTAAACGACGGTCATCTATCCATTTCCATTCCCCGGGTATGGCCGGATCTATCCGTACGCCTTCCGCTATTTTTTTAGCAACCAGGTCAATTCGCGCAACACTAGGCATTCCTTCGGGGTGCGGCTGGTCCGGATTCAAGCTGCTAAGATCGTAGCTGAATTCGACCTTTAACGAATCCGGAGTAGGATTTTTGACGTTTTCCGTAAGATCCGGTTTTGTGATTATTGCTTGGATAAATAGCGGTTTTGGCAAGCTTTGGTAATACAGATAGGCGCCAAAAACCGATAGAAGAACCAATATGCCCGCCCAAAAAGATTTAGGGTTACTTTTCTTAAGATTACAAAAAAAAGCAAGCCAAGGTGGAGCGGACCAGGTGAAACGGCCTACTAGAAAACCAATCAGATGCCCTGCCGGTTTTAGAATATTTGCCATTGCTAAATTTCCAGAGGCTCTATTTTTAAGTGGACAAAACCAGGGATATGAATATACCGACGATCACTATGCGATACAATCTTAATTCATTAGCAAGCGTTTTCCGGTAAGGAATTAGAACAATGAAACCGATCCATTTCACGACAGAATTTAAAGATGTTTCCCGCCGTGTGATCTGGTTTGAGAAATCCATGAGAACATGAAGGTAGTTCGGGGTTTATTCTCTGACTACGGAGTATAGGAAGAATAAACCACCTTTTTACTCAAATGAGAAAGTACCAATGGCGCAATAATTTGTCAATCACGATCTAAAATCGGAAATTTTGGCTCGTTGTGTGGTTTTTTTCCCTGATCAATGCAAAGGTTTTGGTAAATTGTTTCGTTTTGGAAGGCGAAGGCCATAAAGGAGGGTTGGATCAAGACAGAACCTGTTTGCGTGCACCGCACAGGCAGGCCGGATTGAAGTCGGTGTGGGTTTGAAGTTAGGCGGTTGCGGATAGACGGAATGCCTGGGGCGGTGCGCGAGGAGGTGCTCTGGTAGGCAAGCTGAGATGGGCGAGGATCTTAGCGATTACCGTAGGTTCTTCGATGGCAGCGATGATTTTCATATCACCCCTACAATGAGGACAGCGTTCGATGTCGATATCGAACAACGATACCAAACAAAGCGGTGCTTTTGCCTATTTGAAAGGCAAAAGGAAAGACCTGACCCCCTGTTGTTCGCGAAACACCTCGTTAAGTGGACGGACCCAACTACACACACCATCTGGCTGGCGGTGCATTACGGTACTTCGAACAATACCTAGCTTTGTTCTGCCAAGCTTACCCGGTTCGGTGTTAGAAAGCGCGAACAATTTGAACACTATGGCTAAATCTTTAGCAATTAGCTCATAGCCCGAAAGTGAAATGAATACGAGAAAGAAATCATAAGGGTCTACCATAGAATTTTAGAATCAAATCCAACATCAAAATGTTTTTTATTTGATGGTGGTGTGACTGGCATGGTAGTCAGCTAGCTGGTGAAAGTCCAGCCTTAGTCTTGTCCAATATGAAATGGCCCTGAAGAGGGGGGTAATTTCTAACGTGAAATGGCCCTGAAACCGAGAACAGATCATAAATTGAGGTTAACTTACGCTTCAGAAGTGTCAAGGAGATTCCTCCGCTACGCTACAAACTCCTCCTTGACACCTCTTCCGCTCCAGTTAAAAGGTTATTCATGATCTGTTCCCAATTTCAGGGCCATTTATAGATTGGAATAGACTTGCCTTCACCCTGTGAGAAGGGAAGAAGTAGGCGAAAGCAAGGGTGCCCAAAGAAACTCTCAGTCTCTACCCAACAGGGAATCACGGTGATTGAGAGCCAATGCGGGATCGATCAGAAGCTCTAGCCGAATCGGTCACCTAAACGTAAGTGAACCTTCGTAAGGCGGCAACACAGGGGTACGGTGCCCGCGACCACCGAAGCCCAATATTCTCATCGTAATGTGTTGTTGTATTGAAGGTAGGTAGACCGAGAAACGGGTGACTATCTTACCCAGTGAAGGGCCGTCGGCTTTGGGTCGGAGTAACTGCGATTCTTTAAGCCCTAAGCGCTGCAGTAATGTACGCGTTATGAACCGAGGGTCTTCGGATGAAGCCATAGTAATCGTAAAATTTGGTGTCGATGATTTCAGGGTGACATGGATGAGGATAAAACATCGAATCAGTGACAGGAAGTTGGAGTTGAAGGGCGGAACATGTAAGTGATCATGATGACAGGTCGAATATTAGTGTCTGAGATCAGCCTTTAAAAGGAGCAGTCAACTATTTGCGTCGTAAATAGCGAATGAATTGAGTGTGCGAGATCGTTGAAAGAACACTACACAAGTAGGGCCTGTGATGATGGACTGCGAAATGTTAACAGTCAGTCTTTATTAGGAAAAGTCTAAGTAAGTTGGCCGGAGTTTGCCAAACTTGAATAGGAAATGGATTGCGTAGGCTTTAATATTGAGCATGTCTTGCGTGAGGAGCCGTGTACGGACCCGTACGCATGGTTCTGTGGGCAGACGGGAGCTGCGGCTCCCTCTGACCCGACCGGGATGACTGTGAGAGCGTAGCGGAACAGTCATCCCGCGCGCCGGCGTCGCCGCCGGGTCGGGTTTGATTCTAATCAAGTGGCGGACACCTCAGTTTGGGCGTAATATCGAGCTTGATGGGGGTGTGGCTTATGGGGTTGGTGGCCTGTTTTTACAGGTTTCACTCAGTCTGAAATGCCGCCCCCGTCACTTGCATCGTCCGGGGCGTCTTCCGGAATGGTGCCGGTCAATTCGACTGTGGCTCTGTAGGTAGACGAGACGGCTGGATGATGATTTTTTCCTACACAATTAGGAGTAGGCTATGTTCACATCCCCTCTACCCAAAATCCGTGTTGGTATCGACATCGGTTGTTATCGCCATGCCGTGGCCATTGGCCATGCTAATGGCGACATCCTCGATGAATTTTTCATCGATCATAACGCCCAGGGTTTCGACCTATTTTTTGAACGCATTGACCGACTGGCGCAGGATTATAATGAATCCGTTGCTGTAGCAATGGAAGCCTACAATGGCTGGGCACGACCTTTGGATCAACTGGTCATTCCACACGGCTATCGGTTATTTTAATGTCAACAATCTCAAGTTGGCGCGATTCAAGGAAATTTTCCCGGCCGCCGCAAAGTCTGATCCGATTGATTCACGACAAAGTTTACAACTGTTTTAACTGCACGATGCGTTGCCGTGTGCGCGTAATGTCCTTCAGGAGGTCATCCCAGTCACGGAGACCAATGAACAGCTCAAGTGTTTAACGCGTCGAAGAAAGCAGCTTGTCGAGATGCGGACCCGCTGTCTCAATAGTTTCCGAGCCGCTCTGCAAGCGGTCTGTCCTGGCTTGTTGGAGATTACCGGTGAGGCCGCTAATTTGTGGTTTCTACGGTTTCTGATAGCCACCGACGATCTAGTTAAAATCAAGCGGATGCAACGCAAAAGCCTGCTCAAAATCAAGGGCATTGGCCCGACCTACGCCAACCGCATTCAAGCCTGGCAATCGACTGCTCTGTTCAGCCCACAGGTCAGTTATCAGGGCGATATGATTTTGGAGGATGCACAGGGGTTGCTTGACTTGCATACGCGGATCCAATCGCTGGAGCATAAGATCGAGAAGCTCATGCAGGATTCACCGATAGCTCAGATTTTATGGAGTATCCCGGGCTTTGGAACCCTGTGTTCCTCTCACCTGGCCGGGGAAATCGGGACCTTGGAGCGCTTCGAAAACGAGGGAAGCTTAGGACTCTACATCGGGATGGCCCCTTTGGATAATAGTTCAGGCACCTACCAGCGATCCAAGACACCTAAACAGGTCAATACCCGCGCTAAAGCGACCATGATGATTGCCGTTGACCACCATCGAAAACAGGTACCCGAGTCACAACGCTATTACGAGAAAAAACGCGCGGAAGGCAAAAAACACAATCAAGCCATCCGTGCCTTAGGTCGTCATTTAACACGAATGATCTTTAAACTCATTAAGGAGAATCGAACTTATGAATTAAGATAATTAGTGACCTTTTAACTTGAAAATTCCAGCGGAATGTTCAGACTCGATAGATATACTTTTCTAAGTATTCGCAGGTAAACCCTATCAAAATTAGCCGGATATGCAATTAACTAATTATCTAACGAGTCTGACCCCTTTGGTTCTAGGCATGCGAAAAGTATAGCTGATAGAGTATTATGAAGAAAGTGACTTGACCCCTTATTCTTCTCACTGGAAACACGTGTTTGTCCGCTTCTAGTGCCAACTCCACCTCGCGGCGTACCCAGTTGTCTTCACGCTGGAGCGCACTCATCACCCGCTCTCCACGCCAGTCAGGACCAATGGTCAGGATGAAGGCACGGCATCCGCGCACGTTGCGCTCAATCTCGTTACTCCAGCGAGTACCAGATAGGATGCTCTGCCTATCGCGAAACACCAGATCCTCTCCGAATTGCTGGGTAAGCTTGTCATAAAGCATAGTGGTCCAACCACCCGCGTCTTGCCGATCATAGCTGATGAAGATTTCCGCTACGGGATCAGTCACGATCATCCTTCCGTACACATTATTGATCGATAGCTGCCGCACCCAGTACTGTCAAGTAAAGAGAGCATGGAGATGCTGGGCGGAGGCCGCGACCGACATCTCTTCAGTGCTAGCTCAATTTCTAGCGGTATATAGCACCGTAAACACTCGATCGTGAGCTGAGAATCTCGATCCGTTTCTTAACTCAGTCCGTGATCGGAGGAAACACTCAGCCACGTCGATTGTGTCTCATCTTCTCTAACTCTTCAAGAGGGTGCTTATTAGGATTAGTCAACTTGTTGTGAGTTCTGCCAGTCAGCGGCATAATAAGCTGGCCATCGACAATCGTTTGAGCCACTACATTGCCTGAGGGACCGCCGACATGACACCTCCTGCCAACTCGTAGCGCTACAAAAATCATCCTCAGCGCCTGTGCCTAGCCGCTTCCTCGCGGCCAGCGGCACGACGCTCGACAGCAGAGTTAGGTCACAAGCCCACATGGCGGTGGCGCGGGGTGAAGACGACGCCCAGCGCCGTCCCCAACGCCGCGAGCGAGTTCCGCCGGGGCTTGCCAAGGGTAGTTCTGGGGAAAGTCTATTCCAATCTATAAATGGCCCTGAAATTGGGAACAGATCATGAATAACCTTTTAACTGGAGCGGAAGAGGTGTCAAGGAGGAGTTTGTAGCGTAGCGGAGGAATCTCCTTGACACTTCTGAAGCGTAAGTTAACCTCAATTTATGATCTGTTCTCGGTTTCAGGGCCATTTCACGTTAGAAATTACCCCCCTCTTCAGGGCCATTTCATATTGGACAAGACTGGGGATTGCGCGTTGGCCTCGCCGACGCTAAAATGGCGTTTGAAATGCCTATACGTGAACATTTAAGTAAACAGGGTTGCCTCGGGTATGGTATCATGCCGATTGGTAGTTGCTGTCGGTGTCGTGAGCTTTCTCCTCTATACTCGATGATCAAGTTTTTTAGCTCAAGTTTAAGCCCTATTGATTCTTAAGCAGTTGCGCTCCTCACAGAATGCAGGCAGCTCAGAGAGTCAGCTAGCAGTGAAAATGCCAACCTTTGATTTTACTGGCCGTCACACGTTGTCGAATTTCTTAAGGTAAAAAAACTTGATCATCGAGTCTATAGGAATCGACTGAGGTTGGTAGAAAAGAAGCTTAACACAGCGGCCCGTTGAGCCAATCAATCTGCAAGCATAGTATTTATCTGTCTAAAATGCCGAGAGTACAGGTCGAGAGGAGCTGACCATGCCTTCTGTCTTCTTGTCCTACGCCCGGGGCGACGACGACGAGTTCGCCGCGCGCGTGCACGCATTCCTTCGAGCGAGCGGGTTCGAGGTCTGGTTCGACAAGGAGAGCATGCCGAGCCGCGGTCTCACGTTCACCGAAGAGATTCGTGACGCGATCCATCGCATCGATCGGGTGGTCGTAGTGATCGGACCGAAGGCGCTGCTATCGGATTACGTACGCGCGGAATGGCAGATGGCGCTGGCCGAGCACAAGCCGGTCGTTCCCGTTTTGCGGCGCATGCCAGAAGGAACGGTCGATCCATATGCACGTCTTCCTGCGGAACTGCGCCACTTTCATGCTCCGAGCTTCATCGCGATCGATGGAAGGGAGCTGGCGCTCGATCCGCTGGCGCAGATCCTCAGCGCGCCGGTGCCGCCTCCTGCTCCGATCTTCGGTCGTCCACCTGAGAGACCGCCGCACTTTCGACCGCGACCCGACGACTTCGAACGGATCTTCGGCGATGTCCTGGGCGAGCTCACCGGCACCGAGACTCACCAGCATGAGCATCGCGTCACCGTGCTCAGTGGAATGGGTGGTGTGGGAAAGACTGTGCTTGCCGCAAACCTCGTCGAAGCGGTGAGGAGCCACCTGACGAAGCTCTTCGAGAACGGCATCTACTGGTTGAGCGAATCGCCGCTGCTCCGCCTCGCCCATTTCTGCGGCATCGACCTGTTGGACGAGACCTCGACGGTCGAAGCGCTGGCGAGAATCTTGGAGCGCAAGCGCTTCCTGCTGGTGGTTGACGATGCGACGTCGGCCGAGCAGATCGCGCCCTTGGTTCGCGTCCTCGGAGCCGGCGGGAGAATGCTGGTGACGACACGCCACGGTGAGCTAGGCGTCGGGCGGCGATCGCGCGTTTCTGGGAGAAGCGGAGCGCGCTGCCCCCGCACCGGGCCGAGAAGCTGCTGGTGTTCCTCCGGCAGCGCTCGCTTCTCGAGCTTCACGGCGATCCTGCAAAGTATGAGGTGCGGCTGCACGACCTTCATTGCGCGTTCATCGGGAAGGACGCGCGCGAGTTGGCCGGCCTCGGCGAGGCTCTGCTCGAAAGCTACCAGCCGCCGGTGAGGAACGCGTGGTGGAGCGTTCTGGACGACGGGTACTTCCAGCACCATGTGGTCGGACATCTCGCCGGGTCGCGATCCGAGACCGAGTTGCTCTCCCTGTTATCTGCGGAGGACGAGGAGCATCGAAACAGCTGGTACCGCGCGCGTAGGTTCGACGACGCGTTGAGCGCGATCGAGGAAGCCGACATGCTCGCTCGCAGCAACTTGATGCAGTCGCTCGCGGCGGTCGCGAGAGAGACCGAGCTGGTTTCGATCCTCCGCCGCATCGTTTCGTGGGTGCTGAATGCCGGCTCCCGCTACGAAGAGGTCAACCTCCCGCCGATTGCGAATCACGTGCTTCAGAGAGTCGATAGCACGATGGCAGCGGAAGCGATCGAGATCGTGTCCGCGATCGGGATTCGGCCGCTACGCTTGTATCTACTGCTGCCCAAACCTCGGTGCTCCGAGCTGATCGAGAGCGAGCTTGCCCAGGTCCGCGCGCCAGAGAGCGAGGTTGGCGTCGCGCACCGAGCGTTCGTCGTCGGAATGCTGGTAGAGCATCTCGATCCCGAGCGGCGAGCTCAGGAGGTCGCGGAAGCATTGGAGGAGGCTCGCGCGCTCGATTCGAGAATCATGCGCCAACATGCTCTGCGAGATCTGTTGCCTCTCGTTTCGGCCGACGATCAAAAGCTGATCCTCGACGAGCTGATCGCTGCCGCGATCGAGCATCCGCATGACTTCGTGCAGCTCGCCAAGCATGCGCCAGAGGCCTGGCACAGAGAGATCTGCAAGGCGCTGGAAGGCCAAGCCACTTGGTGCATCGTTGCCACTGGACCGGAGCTAGCGGCTGAGCGTCGCGCTCCGCTGATCGAGCAAGCCCTCTCCGAGATCGAAGAGCGAACGAATGCGACGTCGCTCCTCGATGATCTGATCCCGTTGCTGAACGCGGAGCAGCTCGATCGGGCGCTGCGCATCATCCGCCGGCGCCTCGATGGATGGCAGAAGGCGGAAGCGCTGATCGAAGTCGCGCGCGAGGCCGGCGGAGCAGCGGGAGGCGGCGCTCCGAGAAGCGCTGGAGGCGATCTATCACCTGTTAGAAGCCGATCACCGCGAGCGCGCCTACCAGAAAATCGCACCACTGTTGACCCCTCGCGAGCTCACCACAGTGCTCTCGTCCGCGCAGCGCATCGGCGAGCCCTCTGGGACGGATCAGATCGCGCGGATGCTGCCGCACCTTTCCTTGGACGTACGCCAGAACGCCGCCGAACTCTTCGTTCGTCACGCACGAGGGAATCCGCTCGTCGCATGGCAGCATGCGCTGAAGACGATCCCACCTGCGCTCGAGATTGTAGCTCTCGATCAGCTCCTGGGTGTCGCGCGAAGTCTGACGATCGAACAGGGATGTGCGCATTGTCTGGCGTCTCTCATATCGCGGGTGACCTCGAAGCAGAGCGTGCAGGCGAAAGAATAAGCAATCGTCGCATGTCGAGCCTACGAGCAAATCGAAGGCATCATGCTCCGTCATCGCGTCGCGCCCTGGCTCGAGCTGGGCTGCGTCGATGAAGGCCTGAGCCTACTCAATCGCGTTCACATCAGCGATGCCGACGAGCTGGCGGAAATCGCGGCAATGCTTGCTCCGCATCTCGATCCAGTGAGGTCCGAGCATTGGGTACAGCGCGCTCTCGATGAGGCTTAGAGGTCCCATCGCGGCCTGCTCGACAAGCTTGTTCCGTGCTTCACGCTCGATCAGGCCCGGAGTGTTCTCGCCAGCAAGATCGTTCCCGAGGATCCGATGGACGGGCTAAGGCTCTACGAGGCCAGCACCTTCGATGTTCCTCTCGTTCTGGCGGCGAACGATCCAGCGGTGGCCGGAAAGCTCGCGCTTAGGATGGCATCGCTAGGCGACGCTCTCACGGCGTTCGACCTAGTGGCCGTGGGTCGAGACGACGGTGTCACTGCAGCCGCGCTGGTCGCGCTAGCGCCGTCCCTATCAGCCGAGCGCGTGCGGATGATCGACAATCGCGTTTGCACTGCGTCGATCGAATCGATCGAAGTGGACGCAGGCATCGGATCGAGCGTCTACTCGGGAGAGAACGCGCGAAGCTACCTCGCCGCACGCCTCGCGCCGTCGCTCGCGCGCGCCGGCGAAGTCGCCCGCTCGCTAGCATACGCGCACTCTGCGCCCGAGGAACATCGGGTCGCAGCCTTTCTCGGGATCGCCTAAGCGACTGCCTCCAACACTCGCACGCAAGCACTCCTCGACGCGCTGCGCGCAGCCCTCGATCTTCGCGAGATCCACCGCCGCTATCAGCTCGCCGGCGTAGCAACCGCACTCGCTGGCGACCCTCCCTCCGCGGAAGTCAGCTGGCGTCTCGCGATCGAATGGGCCCGCAATCATCCTCGCCACGAAGCGATCGAAGTCCTCGCCACGCTCTCTCCAATCGCAGCAGCGATCGGCGGCACCGCACTCGTTGACGAGCTCTACCACTCGATCGAACGCGTGCTCCGCTGGTGGCCCTGACCTACGCCGCGGATACGATCGCTCGATAGTGGCGCGCGACTCCCGCGTGCCATCGCTGATTGGTCGCCTAGCCGGCGCGGTTCACGGCGAGTAGTTGTTGGAAGAGGCAGTCGGTGGAGGCGGATAAGTCAAACAAACGCACTTTTCTCGCCCCGCACCGCCTCCGCTTAGCCAGTGCCGTCCGCTCGGCGTGCCGCGCACCAGTGAGAAGGCTCTGTCGCTCGCCGGCGTACACAATGACGATGTCGACGAGGCGACGCACGGACGCTGCGACAAAAACAGTGGGGTAAGGTCCCGAATCACGAATTTAAAAAAAAGTGACAGTCAATGCATTCTCAAGATTGGATGCACGATTCAATGACTCACACCATTCTTTAGATATGACCCTTACCTCTGCGTCTTTTGTTCAAAGAGATTCTGGTCGACCAAGATTGAGAATGACCACAATAATAGATGCGCTAATTTTCAAGATAAAAGAGGGTTAATGAGTATAATCCCGGCCAGGATCCTATTGGGAGTAATTTTACCGGTATAAGAAAAGCGAGGGGCGTTAGTGTTCATGAGGCTATTGGCGTTTGCGGGATGATCATGCTCTTTTTTGTGCAGTAGCAGGGATAGATCCAAAGACATTCAGGTACAGTTTTTCATCCAGTTGAGTGATATCCTGTTGAGCCGCCGAGGCGAGAATCGGAAAAATAAACCACCTTTTTATTCAAATGAGAAAGTACCAAAGGCGCAATGAGTTGTCAATCACGATCTAAAACTGGAAATTTTGGCTCTTTGTGTGGTCTTTTTCCCTGATCAATGCAAAGGTTTTGGCAAATTGTTTCGTTTTGGAAGGCGAAGGCCATAAAGGAGGGTTGGATCAAGACAGAACCGAATTGAAGTGCCTGTGGGTTTGAATTAGGCGGTTGCGGATAAACAGAATGCCTGGGGCGGTGAACGAGGTGGGTGAGCGCCGGGATAGGAGGCGCGAACGCATGTACAGGATGTACTGGCGGGACAGCAAACGAAGCAAGGATGTGCAGATGACTGGTGGGCAAACCCATATGGGCAAGGATCTTAGCGATCACCATGGGTTCCTTGATGGCGGCGATGATTTTCAGTTCACCCCTACAATGAGGACAGCGTTCTATGTCGATATCGAACACTCGCTTGAGTAAGCGAGCCCAGCTTGATGCGGGTGGCGGACGGTGGGCAAGTCGCCTCATCGTGCTTATCAGTCACATTATTGGCGTCGACTTCGTTTGGAATGATTTCAGAACGGTATTTGGCGTTGGGCGCGAGTATGCCATGAAAACGAATCAAGTTAAGTCTGGGACGCGGCACTAAAGCAGCCAAACGTTGCATGAATTCGAGTGGCGACATGACGATGTGGGTGGTCCCATCTCGGTACGGGCTCTTGAGTTGCAGGACGACATCGCCCGCGCGGTTACGTTTGAGTCGTTCATTGGCCATCGCCGGGCGTGTGATGTAACGGCACAGGCGTTCGAGCTGTTTGCGCTGATTGGCGGCATAGCGCACATTCGCATGCAAGCTAAAGCCATGGTCGCTGACACAACGCTTGGCAGTTACCTTGGGTTCTGTCGGGACGGTTTTCAAGCTTAGTACTTTCTGGCCAGCCCGGGGTCCGAATGCAATTCGGTAAGTACAGGATGCTGATTGCAGGGGCGCCAAGGCGGAATCGGCATCGGTTTAGGCCAGGTAGGTGATACCCTGCTCTTCAATAAGGTAGCCTCTACGCGTTAGTAACGTCATGACCCGTTTGATGATCTTAGTGAGTAGGGTCTGCAACTGCTCGGCAGTGGGCGCGCACACGGACTGAAATACCGGTACGTCGCCAGCGATCCGATAGACGCCATCGAGGAACAAGCAATGCAGATGGATATTGAGATTTGCGGCGGAACCAAAACGCTGGATGAGCGTAACGGCGCCGGTTTGCGCCTCGGTACGTTTCAATCCGGCTTGTTGGGTCAGAAAAGTCGAAATGGCGCGGTTAATGACTTGCAGGACCGGCGAGAGTAGATCGGGATGGCTGGCGAACAGGAAGCGCAGCGGGATCGGAAACGAGAGCACCCATTGGCGCACGGACACCTTTGGGATGAACCGTTCCACCAAATGGGTGGCCGTTTCCGCCATGCGCCGGGCACCACAAGTGGGGCAAAATCCGCGCCGCTAAGAAAAAGCATGCCCACGTTATTCCCCAAATTTCATTTTATCGTTAAAGCTAGCTGCATCACCCCAGTGGGTTGGATATATCCCTTGTTTGACATATCGATGAAATGTCGAATGCGGCCAGTCGATAACCTTGTTTACCAAGCCATGTTTGACCGGGTTGTAATGAATATAATCCACATGGCGTTGGTAATCATTGTCATCGCGGATTTGGTGTTCCCAAAAACGTCTTTGCCAGATGGTTCCATCCCGGTGTCTTCGTCGCGATGCATTAAGCCATTCCGGTTTGTGAAGGCGGTGTTTTGCCAATGTTGTAAATCGTCGTTTGATGCCATTCCAACGCATCGAAAAATTGTTGTCATCCGCGGGTAACGTCCAGATACAATGCAGATGATCCGGCAGCAATACCCAGGCATCAACGGTGAATGGATGATTTTTCCGAGTATTTAACACGGCATTGTGCAACCAGACACGACAATCGTTATCGGTCAAAATATTCCGCCGCCGAAACGTTACCACGGTAAAGAAGTAGCAAGCGCCCGGCGTATTGGCGCGGCGGTAATTCGGCATATCAAGTTACCATCATTTGTAGGTTTGCGTAGGGTGGGCAGGTTTTTTTGCCCACCGTGTTGTTCGGTCATTTCCATCATCATTCGTTTTTTGGTTTGTGTCTTTGTCATGTTAATGTTTTGTTGTATTGGTTTGCGGTGTTGGTGGGCATAAAAAGAAACAGCATGCCCCACCCTACCTGGCTTTCCCCAGTCATGGCGTCAGCCGCTCAGGATGGCCAAGGAGTTCAACGAATTGACATGGATCTTGGGGATTATCAGTTTCACCCGAAGACCGTTTCTATTGCCGCCGGCACATCGGCCGAATTGATTCTCACCAACCGCGACTTGATTACACCTCACAATTTCATTGTCGAGGCTCCCGAGGCGGGGATGGAAGTAAATTTGGACGTGTCTGCTGGTGAATCGGCAACGATCGTGCTTCGGCCTACCCGATCGGGCATCTATACGTTCCTGCGACAAGCAGCTTCTGTTTTTCGAAAGCCACCGCGAGAAGGGGATGGAAGGCCAAATAGAAGTGACAGCCGGATCGGGATAGCCAAGAATCGACATAGGCGCTGCTTCTGCCGCGACAGAACACTGGCCTGTACTAGAGCGAGATGCTCATTTTACTTGCATCGTGAGCGTTCGTCTCGACAATGTCGTTTGCCCTTAAATCTGGCTCTTCCTGACGATCCAGCGCGTTCTCAAGGAGGGATGGCGATGAAACCTTCACCATTCAGAATCAGCACCTTCGGCGCGGTCGTTGCCGCGTGGATACTCGCATCTAGTACGGTACAGGCGGTCAGCTCATTCTGAACCGGACCGTCCCGTGGGTGATTTATCTGCAGGAGTTACAAAACCTGGATGATGAAAAGCTAGAGATGCTTTTTCAAATGATGGCTCAGCAACGTGTCGGAAACCGCTCGGGACGTATAGAACCAATAGCCATAAAACGAAGACCAAAAGCCTATCCAATGTTAACGATACCACGCCCTGAAGCTCGGCAAAAAGTGAAGAAAATTGGACATCGAAAAAGCTTAAGTGAGTGCCATTTCGGTCGGAGTAAATTATATATTCGTGAAGGTAGGTCCGAATGACGGCTCATGGCACGAACCCGACGAAAGCGGTCACTGGATTTGAAGCGGTCTGAACGGGAACGCTCTAATCGGTTAAAATTTGAGTATCTGCCAGATCGAACGACCAGAAAAGGCTAGAGCGAAATACACCCCACTTTTTTATGCTCTCCAATAGGATAAAAAAGGGCGTTTATTGGTCTCAGACCGCTAGTCAAAACTATGCACTTTAGTGCAAGGTTTTAGCTGCTACACACTGATTTTAAACGAATGAACAGATACGAAGTGGCCATACAGTTACGAGATTCACAGCCCATTTGGTATGGGTGACAAAGTATCGTTACCCCGCCTTAAAGAAGCGCTATTCGGGGCGGCATTTTTGGGCGATAGGCTATGGGGCATGGTCGACAGGGAATGTGACCGATGAAATGGTTCAGGAATATCTGGAGCACCATCGTAACCCTTCTAATAAAGATAATGGAAATATGATTCTTGAATAGTTGGATTTGGGACTTTCAGTCCAGTCGCAACCTATGCACTTTCAGTGCATAGTGGTTGAGTTTTCCTATCCACCACTTTACAAGTGTCACCTTGAAAGGTATACGTTTTAACACCACAACCCCTCCCTTTTAGGGGGTTTGCAGATAAAACCCCAAGAGTGACGAATCTGAGAGAGTACATTCCAGCAAGCCCAGTAACTTCGTAGACTTAGAGCGAATTCTGTCTACTAATTTACAAATTCTAAGACGCCTGAAATTAACCGAAATAACTGTCTATTTAATCGGTATTTTGTGATTAGTAGACAAAATTTTCTACGAAACGATTTAGTAGACACCAGAATCGTCGTTTTTGGGGGTTCTTCGTTTTATCCCCTTTTAGTTTTTTGGAATTGTTACCGGAGGTAATATTACTCCGTTTAAATTAACGCAGACTGAATCTCTCGTCTGCGTTAGATCGTTATTTCCGAATAGATCTTTCTCCTAATTTTTCCACTTGACAGTTTGCCGGAAAGAGATAGGATGAAGGTATAATAAGTTGGAATTTCCAACTTTTCAAGAAATATGAAACACAGCGGAAATACAACAATGCCATACGTGAAGATCAAATCAAAAGGGCAAGTCACTATTCCTATGAAAGTTTGCAAGCAACTTGATCTAAAAGAGGGCGATACGCTTGAGATTACGGTCAAAGACAACCTTATCTCTCTCGAGCCCCAAGAGGTTATTTCTCGTCGGCTCATTGATGAATCAATTGCAGAAGGATTGGATGATTACAAAGCCGGACGTGTTCATGGGCCGTATGATTCCATGGATGATTTTAAGGAATCACTTACTTCTGATGCATGAAGCTGCTTTGGACGAAACGAGCACGACGTGATTACCGAGCCCTGCCCCCGAAAATCCAAGCCCTTGCCGATAAACAACTTGATTTCCTCATAACGGATATTCGCTACCCTTCCCTTCACGCGAAAAAGTATGATGAGAAAAATGACGTGCGGCAGGGGCGCATCACCCGGGATTATCGTTTTTACTTTCTCATAGAAACGGGTAATTACGTGATACTTTCTCTCATAAAGCATCCAAAGTAGAAGACAACCCAATAAGGGTATCGCTTAATTTCACTACCTCTAGATTAACCAATGAGTGTTCCTTTATTTTCTACGTAGGTACACTTCGTCTTTCCTCCTTTATTATTTTTCCATTCATACTCAAATCCAAACTCTTTCTTACCTACGAAAGTAATATCTCCCAAGTCAATACCTAGTAGGTCAGATTTGTCCGTCCCATTTTTTATACATGCTTTTCTCCCTATATTTTTTATATCTTCTTGTTTCGATATCGGTACCATGAGTTTTCTTATAGGTTTAACAAGTTTATCTTCTCCACCAATTTCCCCTACGGTATTGTCAGGAACGGTTTCTTGGTTATTATCGCCTGACTTTTTAGAATCCATAGCTGGTTTTTCTCCCGGTTCTTCTTTAATATCTGTAAAAGTATAAGCAATACCCCAATCATTTGCGATCGTAATACCAGCCGCACATATGGGAATATTAACTTTATTTTTATAACACACATCTATTAGCTTTTTGCCAGGATACGATATACAACCGAGCACAATTTTTGACCTACGGACTGTATATGTTCCGCCTTTCTTAATCGCTGTCCTAATCCTGTCAGTATATTTTTTAGCTAGATCTTTAAATTTGTTTATATCATCCTTTGGTGTACATTCCGGTAATTCTTCTAATTGATTCTTCTCTTCCTCCCCTACAACATTGCCTCCATTTTTGCCTGCTGCACCTATATCCGTAGAACCAGTTTGTGGGCTTCCCGTTTCACTCAATCCAGTTACAGACTTGATACTAGGAGGGCCTTCTTCAAATACACCAATTCCATAAACGATGCCTACAAATATTAATACGAAAATCATGAAAACGATGAAGTTCAATAAGCCCGATGGCACACGTTTCATGGAATCGGCGAGTCCCATGACTGTCTGGTAACACCCATAACAATCCCTTTTATCTCTTGACCATTCAGCGATCTTTTCAAGCTCATCAATAATCCGTACCATTATTTATTTCCTCAATATTCGCTAGCATATAGGAACACGAATTAATTAGACTCCCCTACCCCTTTTCCGTCAATCTAAACTGTCTGGCTCTGTTGCAAAAACCGCAATGAAATGACCATAATCCGATTTTATCGGAAAAACAAGTAATGAATGATTTCAAGTGGCGCCATTTTAAAGGCGATATTATCCTCGGTTGCGTTCGATGGTACTGTAAACATGGAATCAGCTACCGGGACCTGGAGGAAATGATGCTGGAACGGGGTGTTGAAGTCGATCACACGACGATCTACCGTTGGGTTCAGCACTACGCCCCGGAAATGGAGAAGCGCCTGCGGTGGTACTGGAAACCCACCATGGGTTATAGCTGGAGGGTGGATGAGACATATGTAAAGGTCAAAGGGAAGTGGACGTATTTGTACCGAGCCATTGATAAGCGCGGTGATACGATTGATTTCTGAGTATAGGAAGAATAAACCACCTTTTTATTCAAATAAGAAACTCGTCAGTCACGAGTTCTATCCGATTTGACGTAACTATTTAGGCTCTGAATTTATTTTTTCGATGTGTCACCTCGACCAACAGGAGAAAGTCTTATCACCCATTGATAGCTCTGCGCTTTAAGATTGCCCACTGGTGTTCATAAAAGATGAGTAGTGTAGAAAATAGAAATCGATAATTACGACTAGACATTTGCTAAAAAAACACGGATCCTTCTTTTCTTTGTAGAAGTACAGATGGAAGGAGGAGACCCCGTGCAACAGTATATTTCTCAGAGTTTAGAAAGCTTTCAAAGCGTTTTTTCCAGATCGAGTACTTAGTTGTTGTTCTGCGCCATTGTGATTGGATTTATGGGGGCAGGAGAAATGATCGGCGTGACGTCGTTGTGTCGTTTCTGGCTATTAGATGAACTTGGTTATTACCGCTTGCTCCGTTTTTTTAGATCCAAAGCGTATGTCTATGGGGCGTTGCTCGATGCTTGGCAAGATTTTGTGAATCGCCAAGGAAAATCCGTTGAAGTAGCTGGACGAGCGATACTTCTGGGTGACCATACCGCGGTGATCAAAGATGGACGCAAGATGCCCGGCGTGGTATCGATGCACGAGTCATCGGAGACGCAAACGAAACCCGGCTATTTTCGGGCCCAATGTTGGGGCAGCATTGGCATCTTGATCGGGTCGTTATCCGCTTGTTTTTGTTGTCCTTTGCAGCTTCAAATTCATCAGGGATGGGCTCATTTAGGGTTGAACGACGAGCGCGATAATCCATGTCGGATCAAGCTCACCGACCGCTTGGTGGCCATGGCGATTCATTTTGCGGTGACGAATCACTGTCTGTGTTATTTGGTGTTGGATGCCTTTTTTTCAACCGGGGGCGTATTTCGAGCTTGCCACTATTATTCAATCCAGCATCAGGCGCGGTGGGTTGAGGTGCTGGTCAAAGCCAAGAATAGCTATGTGGGTTATTTCCCCGCGCCACCGAAACCCGCCTCTCGACCCGGACCTCAGCCGCTCTATGCGAGAAAGTGTGTTTAAGAGAATGCTTCGACCACCTTCATTTGTTTGAGACGGTGACCTGTCAAGTCTACGGTAAAACCGAATCCATCCGGGTTATGACGCTTACACTGTTATGGCGGCCCATCGCTGATCAGGTGTTATTTATTCTCGCCGTCACCTCAAAAGGCCCAATGGTTCTAATGAGTTCCGATTTAACGCTGTCAGCCATTGATGCCGTTGAACTGTATTGTGCTAGAACCCGCATTGAAATCATGTTCGCGATGTTAAAGCATGTGATCGGCGCCTTTAAATTTCGTTTTTGGACTAAAAAATTGCCAAAACATTCTAGACGCCCCTTTTCCAATCGTCTTCTCAAAGCCCCACAGCCCCAGGATATTCATACCGTTCAAGCGTGCTGGCGAGCCTATGAAATCTTCGTGCTCTGTGCCTCCATTGCCTTGGGGTTAATGCAATTGATTGCGCTCCAGTATCAAGATACGATTTGGTCTGAGCACTCGCTTTATCTTCGCACTCAATCGCGTGATTTGCCATCGGAGAAAACCGTCAAGCAAATTTTAGCGCCATTGTTCCTCAAACAATTCTTTCGACTTGAGGAAAATGGCATGATTCAACAGATCCGTGCCCGCTTGATGGCTGTTTCCGATGAAATAGATGACGATTAAACTGAATGAGGCGTTCTATGCTCTAATTCTCTGCGATCTTCAAAATTTTTCATCAAACATACTACGATGGAGAGGGTAGTTTTGCCCCGCTTTTCTCGCTGTTAACTCACGACTGCCGAGATAAGAAAGTATAAATGGCGTAATGAATTGTCAATCACGATCTAAAATCGGAATTTCTAGCTCTTTGTGAAGGCTTTTTCCCTGATCAATGCCAAGATTTTGGCAAATTGAGTCGTTTTGGAAGGCGAAGACCATAGGGAATCATCGGATCAAGACTGAACCTGTCTGCGTGCACCGCACAGGCAGGCCGGATTGAAGTGGCTGTTGGTTTGGATTTAGGCGGTTACGGATAGACAGAATGCCTGGGGCGGTGCGCGAGGCGGTGCTCTGGTGGGCAAGCCAAGATGGGCAAGGATCTTAGCGATCACCGTGGGTTCCTCAATGGCGGCGATGATTTTCAGTTCACCCCCACAATGAGGACAGCGTTCGATGTCGAACATTCTCTTGAGCAAAAGCGAGCCCAGCTGATTCTGGTGGCGTACGGTGGGCAAGATATTTCATTGAGATGATCTGTCGGATTATCGACGTCAGCCGCTTCACCAGGGATGATTTAGAAACGGTATTTGGTGTTGGGGTGAGACAAGACCGAAGTGGCCTAATGTCACTTCGCTGCTTGCCGAATGACAGTACATGAAGTCCGAGCTGGGCTTTGTTTATACCACAAACGTTGCGCCAGGATGGCTTGACAATAGTTCGATAAAACCACCGAATTCAGACTCTATCAGCCATGACAAATCCGTCTGGAAAGGATTTGGACCACGTTAACGACCCGAAGGATGATACAGGGAAATTTCATCAAAGCGGATGAGATTGAGCCTTGGCTGCGACACTAAAGCGGCCAAGCGTTGCATGAATTACTCCGGGCATCCTGCCCTCCGCCCTTTGGGCCAACCTTCGGTTGTTCAAAATCGCTCCCGGCGATTTTGTCGAGCGGTGACATGACGATGTGGGTGGTCCCATCTTGATACGGGCTCTTGAGCTTCAGTACGACATCGCCGCGCGGTTACGTTTGAGTCGTTCATTGGCGCGTGATGTAACGGCACAGGCGTGCGAGTTGTTTGCGCTGATTGGCGGCGCAGAAGTGGACCCTTCATAATCTTGGTTTATTTCTTGACGGTCAGCCTTCCGCGCGGAAATGATACGAATATTTTCAGCCCTTCGCCCAACATGGACTACGAATAAATTTTTTTATAAGTATCCCATGCCAAGAGTGACGTCAAGGAATTATTGTTCAGAGCAGCATGCAAGTTACACTTTGCGCCGACATTTCTGAGAGACTGGAAGAAAGGGAACAAATTTATTGTAAAGTAAATCGAGTACCTCCATTAGATTTAACCTGCTTTCCCTTTTTCCTCATGCTTGTTCCCAATCTTCCAGCCTCAGACCAGTGATACGTGTGAATTCTCTGACATTGTGGGTGATTAGTACCGCATCATGGGCACGGGCTGTCGCGGAGATCAGCAGATCGTTAGGGCCGATTGGTTTACCTTGGGTTACGAGGTCAGCACGAATCCGGCCGGCTTCTTCCGCGCAACGATCATCGAAGGGAAGGCTGTATAGGGGTTTGAAAAATCTTTCGAGCAATTGCAGATTCGCTTCAACCTGTTGACTATGACGCGCACCGTAGATCAATTCCGCCTTGACGATACTGCACAGCGCAATTTCGTCAGGATGGTGTTTTTGAAAGTGTTGAATAATGCCTGAATGATTTTGGTTCAATAGGCGAATGCACACATTGGAATCGAGGAGAAACATGATCCTTAATCCGTGACTTCAATGCGTATAACAGGGTTCAAGATATTGGTTTCACAGGGAGTCAAGAGCTTGTACCCTGTGCCGTAGGAAAGTCACGGATTCAGGATTATCTAAAATCCGACCGTTGTTCATAATCCCCTTGTGCCGGACGTTTCAACGGTTCGCCTTGCCAGGCACCGAATAATTCAAAATAGCCTTCAGGCCATTGGTGCTCGACCTCTTTTTTTATCAAAAGCGCAAGGTATTTGGATACGGAAAGGTGCATCTGCCGCGCTTTTCCCTGAAACTTTTTGGCAAGATCATCGGGCACATAACAATGTAATTGAGGCATACTTAATTTCCAAATATATGTGGACTATTTTTATGTTAGCATAACCAAGCTCAACCATCCATGTTCATTAGTCTCCTTTAAGGTTGAAACCATCGCCTTTCAGGCGATTAGCTTTAGCTCTTGATTTTTCGTGCTCGTGAACGTACACGTTAACGAGTTTTAGCATCACTTGCGAGGCGTTGAACCCCTGCAATCCGCAATCTCACCTCTTGCCTAAAAGCAAAGAACATCATCCATATTGAATGCAATGACCAAAAATCTATCGAGGCTTCGTAACCATCTATTTTTCATGCTCTAAAATGAGATTGACTCCGTTCACGAGCACGTTCACGGCCTATGAACGGGTCTTTAACCCGTATCCGGACTTTCAGTCCGTAACACTAACCCTCCGTCTTTTAGACGGTGGTTGTTAAGTCCATCATCCAAAATTCTACGCTAAAGCTTTGCACTGTGGTATTTAGGGCTTTTGGACTCAAAATTACCATTAATATAAACTATATGGTCTGACGTAACCTTGTGTTAGGAAATAGTAGGAGCTGTCCGAGAATAGGAGTCGTCGCGAGGAAAAGCTGGTTTGAGCCATTGATAAAATAGTGCAGTTAAGAGAAACACAAGCTCCTGCCAGCGATGATCTGAAAGTACCCTAAATCTGGCGATTCAAACGTGGAAACCATCGCACCCGAAAATATAAATCGCGCGTCCGAAGCGCCGCCGTTACCGGCTACGCCATTCGCGTATTGTATTCGCTACGCAAAAATTTATGCGGTGAGCGTATTGGTAATGGTGGTGCTTGAGGCCGGTCAGGCCGCTTGCTCGATCTTGTTACCTTATGCCATTAAACAGATCATGGATGCCGTGGCGGCCGCGCAGTCGCTCAACATCCCGGTTTGGGGCTAGGTGGAATCCGCCCTTTGGTTATTCGGTCTGCTGAATCTCGGCATAGTTTTATTTTCCCGAGCGAGCGGCGCGATCTTGGTGATGCTGGGACCATCGTTGCGACGGAGAGTACGCAGGGAATTGTTCGCCTATCTGCAACATCATTCACAACGCTACTTTCTAAGTCATTTCGCTGGTTCACTCGCCAATCGAATTGCCGAAGTTTCCATGAGCGTGGCGCATACGACGTGGACCGTATTGTTTGATTTTTGGCCGCTGGTGATTTCATTCGGTGTTTCTTTGATATTACTCGCCGGGGTGAATTCGGAGCTTGCGCTAACCCTGGGTCTTTGGATTTCAGCTTATGTATTGATTTCATTTCTGCTCGCGCGGCGCGATGCCGCCAATATGCACGGGAGTACGCAGCGGCACGAAGCGTAGTGAGTGGCAAGATCGTCGATTCGGTGACCAATATCATGAATGCAAAATTGTTTGCGCGGCGTGACTATGAGCGGGCTTACCTGGAGGGCTATCTTAATCTGGAAGTTAAAAGTGCGCGGGACACGTTTTGGTTTATGGAACGAATCCGCTGGTTTCAGTTTCTCGCGGCCATGGTGCTCATGCTCGGAATCATCGGTTATGCGCTCAAAATCTGGAGCGAAAACGGCATGACCGTCGGTGAATTCGCCATGGCGGCGAGTTTGTCGTTGATGTTAATCGAGCAGGCGCGTGGATTAAGCCGACGCTTTCTCGATTTTTTCGAATATGTCGGGAATATTAACGATGGCGTGAGCCTCATCGTACGGTCCCATGAAGTGGTGGACGACTATAACGCGCGGTCCTTAAAAATCAGTGCGGGCGCCATTCAATTCAATCATATCGACTTTCGCTATGCGGCGGGCAAGCCAGTATTTCAAAATCTTAAGGTATCGATTCCGCCGGGTGAGAAAGTGGGGCTTGTTGGTTTATCCGGTAGTGGGAAGAGTACCCTGTTAAATCTAATGTTACGCCTGTTTGAGCCACAATCCTGAAGTATTTTGATCGACGGGCAGGATATCCAAACTGTTTCACAAGAAAGTTTGCGTGCTACCATCGCCATGATTCCCCAGGATCCCATGTTGTTTCACCGTACCTTGATGGAAAATATCCGTTACGGCCGATTGGATGCCACCGACGAGGAGGTGATAGACGCGGCAAAGAAGGCCCATGCCCACGAATTTATTATGGATAGCGGTGAGGGTTACGAATCACTTGTGGGCGAACGCGGTGTAAAGTTATCCGGAGGGCAACGGCAACGCATTGCCCTGGCGCGCGCGATATTAAAAAACGCCTCGATTTTATTGCTTGACGAGGCGACCAGCGCCTTGGATTCAATAACCGAACGGCTTATCCAAGAAAGTCTTGCTTATTTAATGCGAGATAAAACGGTCATCGTTATCGCGCACCGGCTCTCGACTCTATCGCACCTGGACCGAATACTGGTTTTTCACGAAGGGGAAATTGTTGAAGACGGCAATCATAGTCGGCTGCTGAGTCTTAACGGCCATTATGCGCGAATGTGGTCAATGCAGGCTAGAGGATTTCTCCCCGACTCTGAGAATCCCACGCTTCAAGCTATAGCTCAAGGCGCGGATTAAGCCGAATTTATTGAATTACTCCACATCAAATTCGTACTTAAGTTCGATTCTATGGGACTCGCCCGAATAGGTTTCCACGCTGAATTCATCGGTTAACCGGTGTTTTAAGACCAGATCCGGACTCCGATTAAAAATACCCACACTGGTTCCAACATAAAAATCAGGCGTCAAGTATTTGCCAACCGAAACGAAAGTATCTTGAAGCGTTTCGTCTTCCTGAACTTCAAATTCGTCGATGCCAAGCTTTTCCGTTAACCCAGACAATTGACCGATCCCGTAACTAAGCGCGGCATTGCCGATCATATTAGCTTCGGATCGGCTGGCTCGGTTTAGAGCCCGGCCGGTTAAAAGGTAGGCAAGCGCCTCGGTTTCGGGTAAAGGTGGTGTCGATGAAATACGCGTTTGTGGAGCTTTCGCGGGTCCTGTAACTCGGAGGACTACGGTAACGTCTTTAGACTTTGAAAGCCGGACCGCTTCAATATCCAGCCACGGGTTGTCCGCGGGGCCATTAAACAATATTTCACCTCGTCGTACATTTAGGTCTTGTCCATATGCACGGTAACGGGCATTTTTTAGAGCTATTCTTCCATGCATCCGAATTCTCTCTCCCGTTTTTTTAATGTCGACCTTGCCTGATAAATTGGTTTTCAAGCCCTGACCGGAAAAACTAACATCCTTTCCGAGGGTCACCGAAAGATTGGCGTCCATGCTCGGATATCGATGTTTGATCGGTTTGGTCCTTTCGCCAACGATGAATTCATCCTGACTGGGCGCGATGGCGGATTCGGGCAATTCGCCTAAGGTCAATTCGGCTTTAGGGATTGTAATCGTACCTGTTATTTTTTGACTCGATTTAGACCTAACAAATCTTAAGTCCGGTGAAATCAGAATTTGCGCTTCCGGTAACCGAGCCAGCTCGAAATCGGTTCCGGCTAAGTTCATTTCAATGGGCCAGCCCCCGCCGGCATCCATTCTTAAAGACCCATCTAATTCAAGTTGTCCATCTCCCGATTGCGCGTGGCCTTTAAAGGCTATGCTTGTTGAATCGAAATCTTGGGTCAAAGCCTGAAGATGGATACCATGAAGCTTTATCCCCAGACGACGCAAATCCGTAGCTGCATCCGCTAACAGAATTTCCCCTTTCGCTATCGGGTGGTCAACGTTCCCGGAAATTGCCAGATCGGCATTCAATGTTCCACTCAATGGCGCGAAGTCAGGTACGAAAGGGTCAAATAGCGAGAGTCTGTCTATTTCAGCGATGATTTGTCCGGATATCGGTCTTGGTTTTCCGGAACCGATTTGCAAATCGCCTAGCAGACCATCGCCATTCGGCAGGGTTAAATCAAATCGGCTTTTTATCGTGTCCTTATCGTAGCTTCCGATAAGGGTTGAATGGCCGATCGAAAGCTGTTTGGGTTCATCGCCAAGGTTCATCGAAAATGTAGCGCCATTGGGCAGCGCGATTTCGAATGAGCCGGTCAAACCTTGTTTTTCATATCGTATCCAGCCTTTCGCATCCAATGTACCCTTGACGTCCATGTTTCTCGGAAGCTTTTGTTTGGCCAGCGTCAATGGAATTGATCGCGCCTCGGCATCAACATAAAGACCGCCGTTTTCGGGGTGTTGCAGTTGAACGCAAAACATAGCATCCTTGTGAACCAGACAACTTTTATCGCTCGTGATTACAAACTCGTTTTCCTCCTGTGCGAAAGCGATGCGAGTCGGGTTTTTTAGCTTCCAAGTCCCCCACTCATGGCCATCCAATTCGAGCCGATCAATATCACCGTCCCAGGCATTGCCTGTTGCGGAGCCTTTTATATGAGTATCGATCATTCCGATTGGCGACACTAGCTTTGCGTCCCACTGATGATCAACCAAACTACCTTCGCCTTTAAGGTTAAGCGTATCGATTTGATTTCCATTGAATTCAATACCCAGTCCCACCATATGGGCATTTGAGTTTTTTGAAGGGTCGGATCGATAGTCAGCCTCGAACGAAAGCGTATCAGCGCTATGGTTTCCCATGCGCAGATTGTGGCCATCGATTTTTACGAGGAGGTTGGGTTTGGCATACTCTCCCTGAAAATACCCCTTTCCCTTGAGTTCACCGGATAGGGTGGGCCATAAGGCGATCAGTGCCGGAGCATCAACGGAAAAATCGATGTTCGCGTCGGTTTTTCCGGCGGTTCCATTCAAAATGATCGAATTGTTGGCCGAACTAATATGCAAGTTCTTGGAAGTCACACGCTGCTCGGAAATATCGAACTGGCCATAAACGCTAAGCGGGTAACCTCGTAGCTGGCCTTTTAGGCTTTTTATATCGACTTCTCCCCAGATCTTTTCATTCAACCAATGCCCTTTTACATGGCTGTCCAAAGTCAAGCGTCCAGGTAATTCCGGCATAAATACAACAGGATCGAAATCATGGGCGTTTATCGCTAGCGATAAGCTCGGAGTTTCGTTCCAGGAAACCATTCCGGTTATCTGAACATCGCCATTTTCGGACGACAAGTCGAAGTTGTTGATGGCGATTGAGTTTCGGTTGCCTTTCGCTTGGGATGAGCCCTTCCATTGAGGTTGACCCAATGGGCTTAATTTCCAGTCAATTCCCAGTTCAAAAGGTAGATTTGAATCAAGGAGGAATTGGGCATTGATCCGCGCCGACAGCGGCTGCGCTTCCAGGGATAGAGAATCTATGTGCACCTTATCGAGGTCGTAGAACGCAGCCACTTGGATTTTTTGAATTTTGTGGACCTTATCGCCGGTCGTTACACGGATATCTTCGATCAATAGTTGCTGGACAATGAGTTTGATTGGCGGTTCCTTTAACATGGCTGGGTTGAATTGCTGTTCATCCGTGGACTCCGGTGGATTTTGACCAACCCTAAAATCTACTCCACGCACGACGATGGATTTAAGCAACACAGTACCTTTCAAAAGTGCACTTGGTTGCCAAGCCAAAGAAAAGGTGTTTATCGAAATTCGCTGGGACGGGTCTTTGTATTCTATTCCGATCAATTCTATACGGCCGGTCAAGGTTCCTTCAATGCGGTTAATTGTTATCTCACCGGGTACCGTCACTAGAATATTTCGAATTATCCAACGACTCCCATTTTCAGTGCTTAAAAAAAAGACGATGACCAAAGAAACTCCGATAACAGCGACCAAGCCGACGAAGGTCGAGCCAAACAACAGCCGTCCGGTCACAGCCTGGCGCCTGCGGCAAAATGAAATCGAATCGACGATTCAGCCTCATTTAGTGGAAAAGCCATATCGATTCTGACCGGCCCAATCGGCGAATACCACCTGAGTCCCACGCCAACGCCTGTTTTCAATGAAATACGATTCTCGTTGAATGCGTTACCATGATCGACAAAAACCGCCAAACCCCAGTTTTCTAGGACCGTATGCTCGTATTCGGCGCTCACTATCGTTAAGAATCGTCCACCAATGACGTCGCCTTCGTCATCGACCGGTCCGAGTTCTTGAAAATCATAACCCCGGATACTGTTGGTCCCTCCAGCGAAAAATCGATAGGAGGTCGGAAGTTTTTCAAATTCACTTACCAGCGTTGCGCCAAGGTCGATGCGAGCAATAAATTTCCCGCCCCAAGGCGCGTTTTGGATCCATGCGTTGAGTGATTCCGCTTGAACAAAGCTGACATCGGACAGCGGGTTTTCGTAGCTTCCCTTAAGCTCGAAAAATACGCTATACCCTTGGGTCGGACGAAGAAGATTATTTGAAACGGAGCGCCGCCAGTTGCCTCCGGGGACGAGTAGAGTAGCTTCATTATCTTCCCCATCGGTTGAGAATATCTCGTGACTCAAATCCAGAAAATACGTTCTCCTCCAGCCGCTTTCAAAGACTTTTAACAATTGGACTGATGCCGTGGCGGTTTGAGACTCCACGGTGTCACTGTCCAGAACCTGGTAGCCAACCCCTAAACTCAATCGATCACTGACCGGTTTGTCCATCGGGATCGAGTATTCGGTGTCGATACTTGACAATACCGGGGAGAGTTTGAGATTGCTGGTAAGTGAATGGCCGATAGGGTTGATTCGGCGGTTAGTGTGGGAAGCGCTGAACAAAGGGCCGATATCAGTATCAAAACCCACACCAAATCTGAATCCGTGTTTTTTCTTGGCAACGAGTGTGATTTCGACTGGAACTTTGCCGTTTTGTTCTTGTTCGATATTAGGACGCACTTCGATGAGTTCGAAATACCCACTACTCGATAAATCGTTGTAAATCTTTGCCAAACGGCCACTTGAATAATATTCGTTATCATCGATTTTGATAAAGCTTCGCGCAAAATACGCATCCAGCACATCCTGATGAACGGTTATTGCTCCGAAGCGAAAGCGGATTCCCGTATTAAATACCAGCCTTATCGATGCCGCGTGACGGTCCGTGTGTATCCTTAAGGTTTTTTCGATGAATTCGCCTTTTATATAGCCCCTTTCAAGAGCCAAGGAGCTAATACGTTTTTTCAGCTTTTCATACCGTCCGTGGTGCATTGGATCGCCTTTTTTGAAGGAGAACTTATCTAACGGGGTTCGGAATTCAGAATCATTTTTGCCATCGCCGACAATGACGATTGCAATGTCGCTGACGGTGGTTTGTACTCCGGACGTGATGTCGAATTGCGCGCGCCAGCAGTCGTTGTCGAAAACCAGCGATTTTTGCGCGGTGGAATGATAATAACCGAAAACCCGAAGGGCTCGGTCAATTTCCGATGCGGATTGTTCGAATAATTGCTCGATCTTCCAAGCGGGCGATTCACAGTTTTCTTGATTCAGCGACAGAATCGTTTGGACGTTATCCAGTGCTTCCCCGTCGATTCCTGAAATACGGGTTTCCGCCGAACCAATCGGTGCGAATCCTAGCCCGAAGACCAGACTTGTCATACATAAAACAGGCAGCAAATAGTGAGTGCTTTGAATCGTATTATTCAAAATACTTTATATTATCCATGAATTTTACACGCGCGACGCGGAAATGCTTGGATGTTGTGTTTTCAGAAACGGAACCCCACTTCTGTATATCGCCAGAATGCGTAGCGCTAATGTTGTTATACTATTGGAGGCTGTCCGAGAATAGGAGTCGTTGCGAGGGAAAGCGGTTTTGAGGCCATTTTTTCGATTAAATGAGGCGAATACTTGCTGTATTTAACGAATTTAATCGAGAAAATGGGCCAAAATCCGCTTTCCCACAGTAGGCTCTCTATTCTCGGACAGCCTCCCAGTGAACCATCATTAATTACCCAAGTCAAAATGCGTCATGGCATTGGCAAACGAAGATATTAGTTTTATCAAACAACACCTATCGGAATGGATTGCTGAAGAAAGTCTTGGGAAACCGCTTGTTGTCTTTGAAATTGAGCTGCGTGAACGAATTGTACGGGTTGAAGAGGAACTAAAACATCAACGTACCCTCATTCAACAGATTTTGCACCAAATGGATAAACGCTTTGATGCCGCGGAAAAAGCTCGCGAACAGCTTCGTGAAGATATGCTTGATCGCTTTGCACGGGTGGATAAACGCTTCGAGCAAATCGATAAACGCTTTGAGCAGGTCGACAACCGCTTTGATGAGATTATCCACCGACTTGACCGCTTTATGTTTTGGTCATTGGGTTTGACGGTAACAGCTGCTGTTTTTGTCGTTAAGTATTTGAGTTAAAGGCTAGTTGTCTCTTCACGATACACCGAATAGGGTTCGGGAGAAACAATCGGGTCGCGCTCCAAAACCAGGTCCAGTAATAACCTTGCGGAGGCCGGGCCCATCGCGAAACCGTTCCTGAAATGTCCGCAATTGACGCTTAAATTGTCGATTCGCGGATGTTTATGTATATAAGGTATACCCGATGACGTACCCGGCCGTAATCCGGCCCAATGCTTTTCCAATGGAAATTTCTTTAAACCCGGCATGCGGGAATAGGCAAAAGTTTCAAGCTCATTGCGTCCGGCATCGGTCGTACCACAGTCAAAACCTGATTTTTCCAATGTGCTCCCCACCAGGATACGGCCATCTTTTCGTGGCACGAAATAATGCCCATGATCGACAACGATGGTGGAAAGAAAACCAGGAACGGTTTTAAAAAGAATCATTTGGCCCTTAACCGGTTCGACACGAAGGTCGGCTAACAAGCCTTCACAAATCCCGCGGGTCCACGCTCCCGCCGCCAAAACAAAATGGTCGCCGAACACCTTTCCGTGTGCTGTTGTTAGGTGACGGACATGTTGTTTTTCAACGACAAAATCCAGAACTTGGCGTCCTTCCAAGAGTTCCACACCAACATGTTCCAAATTCATGCGCAACGCTTTAAGAAAACGCGGATTCCTGATTTGCGCCATACCAGGGAGATAGATTGGGTTTTCCGTCGAAACTCGAAGGCCAGACCCGAACTTTTGAATATCTTCACCGAGGACAGGCTTAAACTCAATAGAGTGAGCCGCGCACCAATTCTCAGCGTCGCCACTACGCGGATTATCGGCAATTAAAATCCCGGTTCGGGCCCATTCAGAATCGATTCCCGTCGCCGCTGTCAAAGTATCCGCCAGACCAGGATATTGGGTCTGACTCCAGGAGCACAGCACGGTAATCGCTTCCGGCTGCCGCCACGGATAAAGTGGAGACAGAATACCCCCCCCCGCCCAGGAAGCTTCGAGTCCGATCCGTCTTCGTTCCAATAATCGTACACTGGCGCCGTTGCGCGAGAATTCTCGTGCGGTCAGTAAGCCAATGATGCCCCCGCCGATGATTACCACGTCAGTCATTATATTAATGTTTCACGGTTACCGGTTAACAGTTTCTAAACACCCACCAGTTAAAGCTAGTGGGTGAGAATGAAGGACTTAAAAGTTCGGATACGGATTAAAGACCCGTTCATAGGTCGTGAACGTGCTCGTGAACGTAAACGAGCTCGCAAACGGAGTTAACTTCATGTTAGACCCTGAAGAAGCAAATGTTTATAAAGTCTCAATAGACGTTTGGTCATTGCACTCAATATTGATGATGTCTATGCCTTCAGGCAAGGTCAGACATTGAGGATACACATGGTTTCAATGCATCGCAATTTATGCAAATTCGTTAACGTGTACGTTCACGAGCACGAGCACGAAAAATCAAGAGCTAAAACCGATTGCCTTAAAGGCGATGGTTTCAACCCTGAAGAAGACTAATGAATTTTGGATACAAGAGAAACCTGCGCGTGTTATTTTGAACCGTAAACCGATAACGTTTAGAAAAACAATGTTGTTATTTAGCCACAATTTCTAAAAATATTCGAGCATTTCGTTGGAAATACCTTTAAACCGCTTAATATTATTGAAAATCGTTTGTTGCAGGGGAGTCTATTCCAATCTATAAATGGCCCTGAAACAGAGGGGTAGAGAATCTACCTGAAGAGGCAAATCAGGCAATACTCCGCTCCTGCTCAAAGATGGTTTTGAAAAGTTTACGTTTGGCCTCATTCATCTGTTTGACTGCGTCATTGTCGCTGATTGAGAAGGCAATTGCATCCAGCTTTTTAAAGGTGGTTCCCAGTTTGAGATATTGGTTTGCATCAGGTAATGATTTGAGCTTCTCGTAGGGTGTCATCATTAACTTGTAGGGATAGCTCTTTTTCACCTTTCCTTTGTTGTCTTCTTTTGGGACAGGAAAAAAGCAAGGACGATGGAAGTTGATATAGGGGTTGAAATACTCTCTGTGAAATTCATTAAGTTGAGGCGCCCAGTACCCCGGGATATGGTCGTACCCCAGATGTTTGCGGATGATGGTTCCGTTCTTGGACTCGGCGAGTGCATTGTCGTTGGAATGGCGTGGGCGTGATTTGGTCAGGTCAATATGGAGCTTTCCGAGCAGTTTTGCCACGGTATGATTGATGTATTCCGAACCGTTATCCGCGTGAAATGCCAGGATGACAAAAGGGAAGATTTCGATCAGCATCTCCAGGACCGGAATCATGAAACGCTCAGTAATCCGTTCTACGGAGAATATACATTCAAATTGCGTGACTTCATCAACCGCATTGATATGGTAAACCCCTTTGATCCCATCCAGGTCGCCCTGATGGACTGTGTCGATCCGTAGAAAGCCTGGTTTACCTTCTGAATTGGGTTTTCGTCGCTCGCCTATCTGAGAGCGTTTTGAAGCGGTTTTATCAAACTGGCGGCGCTGTCGTTGATAACACGTAGAATGACGAAGATTATAGAGATGGGCAACCGAAATCTTTGCTAAGCGCTCATAGCGATAATCCTCATAGATCAAAAGCATCCGCTCACAGATCTTCTTGGTGGCTGCACCGCAGAGTGTCCCATGGAGCTTGTCGGTCTCAGCTAACAGCACTGCGTCCTCAGGGCGGTAGAAGCGTTCAAATCCCGATGCTGTACGCTGTTGGCGCTTGATGTATCCGGTTTTTTTGTATTGCTGTACCAGCCGTTTCACTTGCCGTGGAGAATAGCCACTCACCTGCTCCAGATAGCGGATGATCAATCCCTTACCGTTCTTGCTGCAAGAGATATAACTGAATTTGACCAATGTACGCCGAATCCACTGGTAGCGCTCTTCCTTGTTGGTAATTGAAAACTCAACCTCCACAGTTCCTTCGAGAAAGATGCGGACGTCATCCAATGTTTTTATCTTTTTGTCACTCATATAGATCACCATAGGTGACCATCATGAGCAGAAATTACTCCTCAGGTACAGGGCCGTTTCACGTTGTAATCACGGCTCCCGTTCAGGGCCATTTCATATTGGACAAGACTAGGGGTATTTATTTGCTAGTATTCGATTTGTGATAGGACTCGTTTTGTTGTTTATCGGCGAATCCTAGGCTTTTTTTGACAAAAAACCTCAAAAAGGGGGGGGAAATCGATGAAGAAATTTTTGAAAAACACTGGTGCATGTGTTGCTGTAGCAACACTTGCCGCGTCCAGCGCGGTCATGGCTGATCCTTATACCGACGCATTGGAAAAACGTTTGCAAATAATGGAAGAACAGATGCAAATGATGCAAAACGAGATCGCCCGGGTCCGTACCGAGGCCGAAAAACCCGCGGAAAAAATGATGGAATTGGAATAATGGGTGGCTAAGGTGAATATGATGACGCAGCACGAAACCAAAAGTCAGGTGTTGTTTCGGGGTGGTTTTGCTCGAAACGATGTCAATCGTTATGGGGATATCCTGACCGATGCTAATGCGGATAATGGTGGTGGCTTCGCAAACCCGACAGGCGCAGGACTCACGACAAGTGCAATAACTGGAAACGACGAGAACGGCAACCAGGACGGCTGGTATTTTGGCGCGGCCATAGAACACCAACTGACCCCCGATCTCTTTGGTTTTTGGGATGACACCAGTCTATGGGGCGAAATCATGTTCGAATACAAGGAATTCGATCAGGAAGATCTGCGGCGGGCGCCGCTGGGCACGGCTGCTAACGATTCCGCAGAAGGAGTATTTGCGATAGGGAACACCCCCCTTTCGGTCGTTTGTAACGGGGTTGGTGTTAATGGGACTCTTACTGCGAATGGCGCAGGTCCCTACGGAAGTTGTAGCAACAGCGTCACCGTCACCCAATTCACCCTGAGCGCCGCGCCCAAAATCAAATTTGATAATTTTATGGGTATGCAGGGCCTTAGCCCTTGGATCATTCCGGCCGGTTTTGCCTTTCACGTGATCAGCCCGCCCTCTGATGGTGTAACCTACACTACAGTGGGAATCGAGCTTGGCGCAGGCGTCGAATACAACCTCTGGAAAACCATTAATGTAGGCCTCGATGCTCGCTACCATATAACCGATAATGCGCTTGATGGCGTCAATATCGACGGCCTCACCGCCGGTGGTTACCTCGGGTTCTTGTTCTAAAATCTATATCTGAACGTCTTTTATCAAAAGGCCCTTGGTTCGCTGAAGAACCAGGGGCTTTTTTTTGCCCCGCGAATCGAGTACTCCGCCAACATAGGATTGATGAATACAGAGCTTCCCAAAGCGTTCAAGGCAAGGCGCGGACCGCAGGCCATGGTTGTTCCCTTGTCAAGGTCCGCAACGCTGTATCCATCAATCCTATATTGACGGAGTACTAGGCCCGCTGACGAAAACCATTCTCAATGGTTTTGTTAAATCGCCTTTAACGCGCATCGCCGACAGGCTTGCCGCTATAACGTTTATCTTGAACTGATCCTTGCTTGTTCGAACTTGCCCGTTAGCAATGAAGCGTGTTGATTTATACTCTTCGCATGTGGAGCGTATAATCTAAAGGTAACCGTTCACGGTTAAACGAATACAATTCTTAGAAGGAAATAAACAACGCTATAATAGACTGCTGGAATAGTAATGTCTACTGTAAAAAAGTTGGACGTATTATCAATCGCTGACTACCTTACTTTGGAGGAACGTGGAAATGTGCGCCACGAATACGTTGACGGTTTCGTGTACAACGTGGTCGGTGGCAGCGCGCGGCATAATTTGATTGCTTCCACATCGCTTTCTAGACTCCGTCAGCACTACCGCGGGAAACCATGTCGTGTGTATATGTCGGATATGAAGGTACAAATCGGTACTAAGTTCTATTATCCTGATGTGATGGTGGTTTGTGGAGAATTTGACCCAACCGCCAAATTTGAAACAGCCCCTGTTTTGATTCTCGAAGTCCTTTCCGAGTCCACGGAAGCCAAAGATCGACTCGAAAAATTGGTTGCATACCAAAAACTTCCCAGCCTACAGGAGTATGTGCTTGTAGCTCAGGATAAGGTTAAGATTGAATGTTACCGGCGAAACGACGACGCTTGGCAAATCGAATCCTATTCCCATGGGGATGAATGTCGATTCGTATCGGTTAACTACCGTTGCCCGATCGAAACGATTTATGAGGACATTGTAAACTCGGTTTAACCGTTATGGCGACAATATTTTTAGTCAAAATGTTAGGGAACTGATTTATTACATTGGAAAATTATCGAACACTTGAGAATAGATCGGAAGCTAAGCGCGTACAATTTATTGTCAATTCCATCGCCCGGGAATTTACCCGCCGATTTAAGGACCGGGCTAGTCTCATATGGTTTGGTTCGTGGATGAAAGGCACGGCGCACCCGCACTCGGATATAGACTTAGCTATACAGTATCGAGGTATCGTAGCCGAAAAAGATCTAAACGCTTTTAGAATCTGGTTGGATGATTTGCCCACGCTTTATAGTATTGATTTGGTCGATATGAATTCCGCAGGAGAAAAATTAAAGGACGAAATCAAGCGATACGGAAAAATTCTGTGAGTGACCATTACAAGCGGGCTGATTTTGAAAAATCAGTCTCAAATTTGACTATCATTCTGGCCGAGCCTGAAACAAGAAGTTTGGATGAATAGAGACTTATCTCAAGTTAACACTAAGGTATGTCAAGGGGTTGGAGGTACATTTGATGTTATTACAGGCCGGGTAAAACGCGCCCCTCGAATTTTTAGAAAGCTTCATCTTGAATGGCTGTACAGACTTATTACTCAACCCAATCGTCTGTTGCGCCAAACCGCGTTACCTAAATTCGTTTTTCTGGTGTTGAGGAAAAAAGTATTTGGATAGCGCGTTTTATTTAAACCTAAATCTCCAATACTTAATCGGATAGCGTGGCCCGGCCCAGTTCTTAGAAACGTTCGTCCCCGAGCCGTTATAATGGTCACGAACTATACTTTGCTCGATTAGTCTTCCCCTGAGAGGCTGTCCGAGAATAGAGAGCCTACCGCAGGTTACATTCAACACACAGAGGTAAAACAATGGCAAGAGAGCAGTGGAAAAGTCAATTCGGATTTTTGTTGGCGGCGGTGGGTTCCGCGATCGGTTTAGGGAATATTTGGCGATTCAGTTACCTTGCTTACGAACACGGTGGTGGCGCGTTTCTGATTCCCTACATCGTGGCGTTGTTAACCGTGGGTATTCCGCTACTGATCCTTGAATTCGCGGTTGGCCATGAACGGGTTGGTTCCGCGCCCTTAGCATACGCGAAAATCAATAAAAACTGGGAATGGCTCGGCTGGTGGGCGGTATGTTTCGTGATGTTCGGAATCGTCTTGTATTACACGGTTATTATTTCCTGGTGTTTAAATTATTTCGTTTTATCGTTTGATTTAGGTTGGGGAAGCAATCCGAATCAATATTTTTTCCAGGAATTTTTGCACGTCAGCGATACACCTTCCGAGATTGGTGAAATTCAAACCCCTATTCTTACCGGATTGGCGGTTATTTGGTTTATTAACTGGTTTATTGTCTACCGTGGAGTACAGCGGGGCATAGAGCTCGCAAACAAGATTTTAATGCCGCTTTTATTGCTGCTGACGACTGTCATGGTATTTTGGGCTTTCACTCTGGAAGGCGCTTTCGTGGGCCTAAAAACCTATGTGACCCCGGACTTTGAAAAATTGAGTAAGCCGCAAGTATGGATCGATGCCTACAGCCAGATATTTTTTACCCTCAGTCTTGGGTTTGGGATTATGATCGCTTATGCGAGTTACCTGCCGGACAAAGCCGATATCACCAAAAGCGCGATACTAACTGCCGTGATCAACAGCGGTTACTCCATTTTCGCCGGTTGCGCGGTATTTTCGGTATTGGGGTTTATGGCGGTTTCAGAAAATAAAGCCATTTCGGATGTAGTTTCACAAAGCATTGGGCTGGCGTTTGTAGCCTATCCCAAAGCACTCAGCTTAATGCCCCACGGCAATATCTTCGGAGCGGTGTTTTTCCTTTGTCTGACGGTGGCAGGCATCTCGTCCGCTATTTCGATAATGGAGGCTTTTGTTTCCGCTATGGTGGACAAGTTCGATTTGAATCGAAAATCCCTGGTCACATGCGTCTCGGTACTCGGCTTTTTGGGTTCGATTGTTTTTACAACCGAGGCCGGAATACTGTGGCTGGACATCGTTGACCATTTTGTAACCCATTACGGTCTGGTCGTGGTGGGAATTTTCGAATGCATTGTGGTCGGTTGGATGTTCAAACTCCCGGTTTTACGTGCGCACATCAATAAAATTTCGTCGATCGAACTCGGACCCTTTTGGGACATTCTGATCAAATTTTTTATTCCCTTTATTCTGGGTGTTATCCTATTAAGTGATCTGATTTCGGAAATTAGTAAACCTTATGGAGACTATACCTGGACATCCTTAATACTGATTGGCAGGGATTGGTTGCTGATTACCATTGCCGTGGCGATTACGTTCGCGAATCGTCCTTGGAAAAACCAGAATCATTTGGCGGCGGGGCGGAGCGACGCTGCATAGAACTTTATAACTTTATAGTTGACTGATAGTTTCAATCTATTTAGGATTGGAACTATCGTTAGTGAAACCCTTTTCTGATTAGGCGGGATCCAGATGCTCAAATCCTTACAAATCGAGCCTGAAAAATGCACCGGCTGTTTGCAGTGTGAAATGGCTTGTTCCTATGAAAACGAAGGGGTATTCAACCCTTCCAAATCAAGAATAAAGATCTTCACTTTCCACGACGAAGGCCGCTTTGCGCCGTACACCTGTACTCAGTGCAGCGAAGCATGGTGTTTGCACGCGTGTCCGGTCGAAGCCATCGTCTACAACGCCGATACCGGATCAAAGGATATTATCAACGATGTTTGTGTCGGTTGTAAGGTCTGCACCATTGCCTGTCCTTTCGGTACCGTCAATTACAACCAGGATACCGGGAAAGTGATTAAATGCGATCTCTGCGGGGGAGACCCGGCCTGCGCCAAGGCGTGTCCGACCGATGCCATTACCTACGTGGATATCGATCATACCGGTCTTGACCGAATGCGGGCTCATGCCGAGCAAACACTCTCCCAATCACCCAATTAATTTCCGGAGGTTCAAATCGTGGCCTGGACTCAAAATGTTTTGCGCGTCAACCTAACAACGGGTTCCTGTGTTAAAGAACCGCTCAATATGGATTGGGCGAAACGGTATCTTGGTCAGCGTGGATTAGCGACTAAATACTTGAGCGAAGAGATCGACCACAAAGTCGATCCTTTATCGCCGGAAAATAAACTGATTATGGCGACTGGTCCGTTGACCGGTACCATGGCCTCTACCGGGGGACGCTATTCGGTGATTACCAAAAGCCCCTTAACAGGCGCGATTGCCTGTTCAAACTCGGGAGGATTCATCGGCGCCGAGCTTAAGAACGCCGGTTGGGATATGGTCATTTTCGAAGGCCGGGCGGCCAGTCCGGTTTATCTCTACGTGGAAAATGAAAAGGCCGAACTGATTCCCGCGGATGATCTATGGGGAAAATCTGTTTGGGCCGCCGACGAATTATTGCATAAAAAACACCAGGATCCCTTGCTCCGCATCGCCACCATTGGCCGGGCGGCGGAGCAAGGCTGTCTATACGCGGCGGTCATTAACGATCTGCACCGGGCGGCGGGCCGTTCGGGTGTGGGTACTGTTATGGCGTCGAAAAACCTGAAAGCCGTTGCCGTGCGAGGAACCCGTGGCGTGGGTAACATCAAAGATCCAATCGCGTTTATGAAAGCCACGGAAGCCGGTAAAAAAGTTCTGGCGGATAATCCAGTGGCAGGTGAGGGCCTGCCGAAGTACGGAACCCAGGTACTGATGAACGTCATCAACGAGGTGGGTGCGATGCCCACCCGCAATATGCAAGAAGTACAGTTCGAAGGCGCTGACAGAATTTCCGGCGAGGCCATGCACGAACCCCGTGAAAGCGATGGCAAACCCAATCTGGTGACTAACGCGGCCTGCTTCGGCTGCACCATTGCTTGCGGGCGTATTTCCACCATCGATCAAGGACACTATACCGTAGCCAACAAACCGGAATATTGGGGGGCATCCGGTGGCTTGGAATATGAAGCGGCTTGGGCGCTGGGTTCTGATACCGGTGTTGATGATATCGACGCATTGACCTACGCTAATTTTCTGTGTAACGAAGATGGATTCGATCCGATTTCTTTTGGATCAACCTTAGCCGCGGCCATGGAAATGTACGAAATGGGTGTCATTACTAACCAGGATACTGGAGGCATTGCACTCAACTTCGGGTCGGCCGAAGCTGTAACTAAAATGGCCGAATTGACTGCCAAAGGCGAAGGATTCGGTAAAGAACTTGGGCAGGGATCGAAGCGCTTTTGCGAAAAGTATGGGCGGCCCGACCTTTCCATGACGGTCAAAGGTCAGGAATTTCCCGCCTATGACCCTCGAGCTATCCAAGGAATGGGCTTGACCTATGCAACTTCCAACAGGGGGGCCTGCCATCTTCGAAGCTATACGGTTTCTTCGGAAATTTTGGGAATCCCTGAAAAAACCGATCCACTAGTCACCGAAGGCAAACCGGCATTGGTCAAAGCTTTTCAAGATGTCACCGCAGCTGTGGATTCATCCGGATTGTGTCTTTTTACCACCTTCGCCTGGACCTTGGACGATATCGCACCTCAGATCGCGGCGGCATGCGAAGGCGAATGGACCGTGGATAGCCTGTTCGAGGCCGGAGAACGTATCTGGAATCTGGAACGTCAATTCAATATGGACGCGGGTCTCACCGGAAAAGACGATACCTTGCCGAAACGTATGTTGAAAGATGCGGCAAAAACCGGTCCCGCCAAGGGGCGAGTCAATGATCTGGATAAAATGCTGCCGGAATACTACCAACTGCGCGGTTGGACCGCTGATGGTGTGCCAACATCCGAGACGCTGGATCGATTAGCCCTATAAACCGGCCATGCATCACATCATTATCGGAGCGGGTCCTGCTGGCGTCATCGCGGCGGAAACACTGCGTAAATTGGATCAAGATTGCACGATAACCCTTATCGGAGACGAGCCGGAACCTCCCTATTCGCGTATGGCGTTGCCGTATTACCTGGTTAAACGGATCCCCGAACAAGGCACCCATCTGCGGAAATCGAACGATCATTTTGAAAACCAAGGGATTCAACTCAAAACCGGTAGAGTTGATAACGTCAAATCCACTGAGCGTGTGGTGGTTTTAAACACTGGCGAACAACTCGATTTTGACAAACTACTGATCGCAACAGGTTCTTATCCGGTATCTCCACCCATTCCAGGAATGGATTTGCCCGGGATTTTTCCGTGTTGGACCCTGGAGGATGCCCGCAATATCGCAAGCCGCTGCCAACCCGGTGCGAAAGTGGTATTGATGGGCGCAGGATTTATTGGTTGCATTATTCTTGAGGCCTTGGCAAAGAGCGGCGCGGACCTGACGGTGGTAGAAATGGAAGACCGTATGGTGCCCCGCATGATGAACGAAAAAGCCGGTAACCTGATCAAGCAATGGTGTATCAAAAAGGGTGTGGATGTTCATACCACGACACGAGTGACGGCAATCAAATCGAGTCAGGAACCTCGGGGCGGCGTATTCGCTCAGTTGTGGAGATCCATTAGGGGAGGCGCCAAAACCGAATCGAACAAACCTTCACTCCGGGTGGATCTTGATAACGGAAAATCCATTGAGGCGGATCTAATCGTTTCCGCGACCGGGGTCAAATCCAATATCGGATTTCTTGATGGCAGCGGTATACAAACCGATCAAGGTATTCTCATCAACGCCAATATGCAGACCAATGTACCCGATGTATTTGCCGCGGGGGACGTTGCCCAAGGTTTGGATTTTTCTACGGGAGAGTATTCGGTCCAGGCCATCCAACCCACCGCCGCCGATCACGGACAGCTGGCCGCCCGGAATATGGCGGGCTTAGCCAAGGCGCTACACCGTGGCAGCGTCAATATGAACGTTCTGGACACCATGGGCCTGATTTCCACTTCATTCGGCCAATGGATGGGTGTTGAACACGGCGAATCCGCCGAGCTTTACAATCCGGAGCGATTTCAATATATAAACCTTCAATTTGAGGACGATATGCTGGTGGGCGCCACCAGCCTAGGGTTAACCCAGCATGTTGGTGTTTTGCGGGGGCTTATTCATAGTAAGATCAAACTGGGCGTATGGAAAAACAAGCTCATGGAGGATCCGACTCGGATGATGGAGGCCTATCTTGCTAATACTCAGGCGATTGGGTTTAATGCTCGCATTTATTAGCTAAGTGAGGATTAAGTTTAAGCTTTACGCGACGCTTAGCGACTATCTCCCGCCAGGGACCAAGGCTCATACCGTCGACATCGATCTCGAAGACAGTACTTCGCCTTACCAGATTATCGACCGTTTCGGTGTACCGAAAGAAATGACCCATCTGGTGCTTTTGAATGGGGTTTATCTGGATGCTGGTGAACGGGGACAAACTTGTTTGAAAGATGGGGATGTGTTGGCGGTTTGGCCACCTGTTGCGGGGGGGTGATTTTCGGGGACTTCCTGTGTAACGCAAAAATATAACATCATCTTGTGCCTACGAGAGCGAAGTTAATACGCTATTTATTAAATTTATAGGTGCGGGTAGAGACATCCGAAACCCCAGTTCGATCGAAGAAAGATAATTTTTTAAGTATTCGGTCGTTTAATTGCCAATATGACTAAGAATTTGTTCTGTTTCATCTAAATGTTTTTGAAGTTTGGCAATGTCATTATCTAGTTCTATATGATCATCGGTCGTAATAGATTCTTTTTTTTGTTTTAAGCTATTCAGTGTATTTCGCAGCTCACTATTCGTATTTTCGGTTTTCTTTTTTACGTTAAGGTAAAAAAGTCGGCAATCTATCCGCGAAGGTTCGTTTAAAAGCAAGAGGTCAGTAGTCCACCTACCTGCGTTCGAAGAAGGTTCTACTACCCCATCATGGAGAATCCCTAAGTGTTTATGCATTTGATGGCCGCATGGATTAGTAACAAAGATGTTTGCCGCTCTTTGTTTCTCATCAGGCCAGAACGTACCTTTCGAAGTGTTACAGGTACCACAGGAGTAAAAAAGGTTCGAATATTTGACCCCCAGCTCCGGAAATTTATGTATAGGTTTGTAGTGCTCTACCGCATAATAGTTGTGTTCAGATAAGCGATCTGGCATTCGACAATAGACACAAGTGGCCTTAAATTCTTTTCGTAGATATTTTTTGTACGTTTTATAACGTTTGAAGGGGCCTGGAGATAAAGTTCTTCTGTGTATTGTTTTGGGGTAACGGAAAAGTGCCACTAATTTTTTTCTAGACTGTACTTTCGGCGGATTTCATTATTTACGGTGGAAATCGTGGTTAATCTCGAATTGAGGTCTTCCATTTTTTCACGATCCTTATCGGTGATACTTGGTATAAGACGGCGAACCTTTTCAGTCAGAATATCTAAGCGGGCAGATTCCTCCTGAGAGAACTGGCTTTCGGCATACTTTCGAGCTAATAAAGCAATTCGTGTTTCGTTCGTATCTTCAATCTCATTATGTGATTGAGTCTCGTCGAGCATCGTTTGATTTATTATTGGTATTTCTTGTTGTAGATCTGAATTTAACCGGGTGCTTTCTTTTTGACCTTGCGAGGTGTAAAAAAACCATACTCCGTTAGACACTTGAGTATCTTTTTGTCCACTAAAATGTGATTTCGAACCTTCTTCTGTAATTGGCGTAATATTCGACCCAATTACGGGCAAAGGTGGCGCACTTTTGGTATTAGTGCTTGACTCTCCTACGCTCTTCATGTTTTCCATCATTTCTTGGCGATCCCTTCACCAAGCGTTTCCTTTGCCTTTTCACCTAGAGTCCAACGAAAAAATGAAAAATTCTGGTGACTAAATTTTTCAATAAGTGGGAGGACATTATCAAATTCGGTGCCTTCGCTATAGTAATCGAAATCTAGCATGTATGCAGTTGGGTTCCCATTTTTGAGTGTATTTGTGTCGACGCCATGTCTGAAAGTATAGTCGCCTTCATGTATATATCCCCGAATCTCACTCTGAAATGCCGATAATGATCCTAATACTCCTTCGTTTACGGGTGTAATCAGGGACGGGTTAATCCAACCATCGATAAGATAATCATCAAGAGGTATGGCATTGATATAACGCAGCCCAACACGTGTAAAAAAATCTGTGTCCAAGAATCCACCAACTGTATTAAGTAATCCGTCAATGCGATCAGAAAAGTCCTTGAATAAAGTGTATTTACTTGTTTCTAGGGCTAAAGAACTAGGGCTTAGGGTGACTAGCCAGTTTTTCTTTTTCGATTCAAAAAGGTATCTGTTAGCTAATGGAGATGCGGTGTTTGCTCCAAGAGAAATACCCTGTTGTTTCGAGTAAAATGGATATCTTTTCTTCAGAGCACTTTGAAACTTAACCGGAGATTTATCCTCCAATTCCAACAATATTGGGAATCTAAGTTCACAAACAGCCGTTTGGATGAAGTTGGTGCTGTAACGGACGGGTTCTTCAGTGGGTACGTTTAGTAACCGCATATTGTTATTCATTCTCCACCTTAGCTGATGATTTCTTGATCCTTTCAGATACAGAAACATCAATACTTTAACCCATTGTGGCTTGAGAAACCAATAACCCTGCCATCGCTTACGCTACCTTACAAAAAAAGGAGAAACCCATCGGCCAGCTGTCATCAGTAGGGTATAAGAATTTATTTATGCTCTAAAAGCGCATAAAAAACGGGACAGATTTATTTTAGTAGGCCGAATAAGCTTACTTCATCCCCCGCCGCACTAAGTCTTGCACAAACTACACTCTTTTCAGAAAATTCAAAGATATATCTCCATCCCATTCAAAGAGGATAAAAACCCCACTAAATGAAACGCTAAAAATGGCCAAGCAAAGCCGCAGAGCCCGTTTATTCCTGAATCCTCGAACAGATGTATTGCCTCAGAACGTATATTGGCATTTATGAAGTTCAAGTACGAATATGTGGGGCCCGTTACCTTTTCGTGGAGTCATAGATTTAGGAATAAGCCTTAACAAGCCCTTGAATCATTGGAAAATGCTTTATATTCAAAGTGACTAATTCAAGTGTGTGCAGGTTTGCCGTAGCGGCAATGATCGCATCTACGACACCCACATGATGACTCTTGAAATAGCGTTGGCGATACAAACCCGCGTGCTCGGCAATTTCATGAGTCACAGGCATAACATTGAACACCTGAAACAAATTACTAAATAACTGTTGTTCCCGAGTATTTCGGATACCCGTCATGATTCCCGTTACCGTCAAGGCGGATACGGCGGGTGGTTGTACCAAATTCTCAAAGTAATCTATTGTATTCGCGTTATTTTTAGAATAATCAATGAGAATGCAGGTATAAATCAGGACATTTGTCATGACGTGGGATTAGAACGGTCAAATTCATTTCGAATTTGTGCCAAATCTTCGTCTAGTGTCGAATGATCTTCCCAAACACCCTTAACTTTCCTCCTTTTTGTCTGTACCGTTGGTGCTCGAGTATGAGGCTGTAGCTAAACGGATGTCGCGTCGTATCGGGCTTACGCACTCGGATATAGAAGAAATTATTGATTACCTATGTACTGTGGGTAACCATCGACGGGTGCATTTCCTATGGAGGCCTCACTTAAAGGATCCAGGAGATGATTTCGTGCTTGAATTAGCTGTTGAATCTGAATGTAATCATATTGTGACGCACAATGTTAAAGATTTCAAAGGTATAAAGGAATTTAATGTAAACGTAATGACCCCACAAAAGTTTCTTCATAAAATAGGAGAGATATCATGAGCACAATTAGTTTAAGGCTGCCTGACTCGCTTCATGAAAGTGTCAGGAATTTAGTCAAGGAAGATAATATTTCAATAAATCAATTTGTTGCTACTGCTTTAGCCGAGAAGATGTCAGCTCTAATGACTGAAAAATATTTATCTGAACGCGCGGAAAAAGGAAATAAAGCAAAATTTAAAACTGCATTATCAAAAGTTAAAAATATTAACCCTGATGCTGTGGATATCCTGTAAAGGAACACCGAAGCCAAGTTTACGTGGCCCACAACTAAACAATTCAATTTGACCATTTGGTGTAGTATCGTAAAATAGTTATTACCATTTTACGATGAACACGATTTTATGCGGCGATCATATACCCGACGTATAGCACTTGAACTCGGGGGAAACCGCGGGAAACGCGCCGCTTAATCCCAATTTAGCGTGGTTTCAGGCTAAAACATCGGCCCGGCATGCATTTCAAGTATGTTTGGACATGGCTTATGTGGAACGGAACTGTTTCGAAACCGAAAAACCGATTAAAGTACCGGCATTGACTTTTTTATCGCAGTTAGTTTAAATATGTAAAAAAGGGGTAGTGTACAATAGCGCCCATGGCAGAGCATTCCGCAAGCATAGCCGATTATGTGGAAGTCAGGCCGCATCCAACCGTGGTGCGTCTGGACGATCTGGAAGCCGCTAACGCCGCCTGGCTTACCGACAGTTTTTTGTTGACGCCGGAGGTAAACGGTCATTTAAGGGCCTTGCGTCAACTCTTCGGTAGAACGCGCGGTTGCGGAATCTTCCTGATTGGCCACTATGGCTGTGGCAAGTCCCATTTTCTCGCTTATCTTATCCAGCAAATCCTGGCCGGTGAATTTGTTTCGCCGTGCCCGGCCGCCGCATCGGTCTCGCTGGTCAATTTCAGCGCGGATAACCGTCTCGAGGACATTGTAGCGAAAACCCTGAATATTGAAGTGCGGACCGGGGACCGCCGTGAAATGTGGGACGTGGAGTTCGAGGACCAAAACAGCCGGGGATTACTGCTGGTGCTGGATGAACTTTCCGAATTCCTGCGTTCCAAAGCCGACGCCCGCGCCTTTACCGAAGATATCCGCTTTCTGCAATTTCTTGGGGAGTGGGCGCAAGACAAACGCTTCTGGATTATTGCGGCAATGCAGGAAGCCATTGAGCATACTGGCGAACTGGAATACGGTCTCTACCGTAAAATCAAAGACCGTTACCCGATGCGCCTGTTGTTGACGCCCGCCCATGTGCAAACCCTCATAGCCGACAGTATCCTGACCAAAAAGCCCGGCTACCAGGCGGAAGTCGACAAACTAGCCTTGGGTTTTCGAGAGTATTTTACGCGTAGTGTTTTTGACGAAGCCCTTTTCAAATCCATCTATCCATTGCACCCAGTGACATTGGAGTTACTGGAAGAAGTGCGTGATAGGTTTTCCCAAGCGCGCGGAGTGGTCGATTTCGTGGTTTCCAGGCTGCGGGGTGACCCCGCCCGCAATATCGAAGCGTTTCTGGATCAACCCTGGGGCAGTTTACTGACCCCCGACGCCATCGTCGATCATTTCCGCGATCTTTTCGAATTCCAGCCCGAATTTATACCCTTAGCACAACAAGTCTTACCCTGGTATCAAAAACATCTGGATGAATTGTTTGAAAAGCAGGCGCTACGTACACTTGCCGGACGTTTATTGAAATTGCTGATTCTCTGTCATCTATCCCCGGCGAGGGAAACTCTTTCATCGGAACAAGCGGTGGAATGGTTAATGTTCGGGGCCGTTCGCACCGATCCGGAAAGAAATCGGGTGATTGTGCTCAAGGTGTTAACCAAACTGTCGGAACAAGGACGTTATGTGGTGGGAAAAGGGCATCAATTTCGCTTGAACCTCAAAGACACCGGGCGGGCGCAACTGGAAAAGCTGTTAACCCGCGAAATAGAGCGCCTTAAGGGACAGGATCTATTAATCCTGGAAACCCTGACGCCGATGTTGCCCGCCGACGGCATAAATCCCTTCCGCTTGCCCCGAAATCAATGGCAACACCGGCGGGTTCAGTGGCATTTTCACGAACGTCGATTGGCGGTGTGGTTCGGGGAAGACGAACCCACCCAAATCGATGCACTTTCCCTCTGTATCCGGCCACCATGGGGACAGTCCATTCCGCTGGTCGGAATTTATGTTCTGGAACCCGCGCAAATCACCGTCACCGACGATATGATCGAGCTCGCTGCCCTGGTGTATCTTGGCGAACAACCCCTCACCCCGGAACTCACCAAAAGCATTGGCCGGCGGTTGGAAGCGCGGATACCAACTTTCCAACGTCTAATAAATAGCACCTGGATCGAAGCAACATTGATAACACCGGAAGGCCATCGGGAAACGCCGCCCCGGACCGAGAAACAAAGTTCACTGGACAGTTGGCTCGAAAGTCTGGCGATATGGATGTTGCGCCGTCGTTATCCGGCTTTTGAACGTTTTGCCCCTGCCCACGGCCCGTTGCCTAAAGAAGCCTGGTTGCGATTGATGCGTTTCGCTAATCAGGACGATCTCGGCCGCGCCGATGCCGACGAATACGTGAAACTGATTCGTGAAGCCTATCTGGTTCCCATGGGTTTGATGCGCCGGGCAGCGCGGGATTACACTTTGCCCGCCAATCTCGAGAAGCAGGAATTAGTTAAACTGCTCATGCCATTACTCAATCACGGTCCATCGCCGAAGGCCGTACATCAACACTTGGCGGAACCGATTTATGGATTGGTGCCCGACCAGGTTAATCTGCTTTTGGTGTTTCTGCTGATTCAAGGGGAGATCGATATCCTGAAGGATCGGAAATCCTATCGCGAATCCTTCGAAACCCTATCCAATCCGCTACAGTATGACCGGGTCGAATTGGGCCATGCCTTAAGCACCCAGCAACTCGACGCCATGCAACGGCTTTGCGACGGACTGAATATCGTCACCCCGAAGCAATGGACTGTACTCGCGCAACGCCGTATCGTCGAAAAGCTTTGCGCTATCGGACGCCAACATACCGAACGGCTACAGGAGGTGGTAATGAAGTTGCAGTCCGCTGAGCTCGGGCAACATTTGCTGGAACGCTTGCGGAATCATATTCATTGTTGGAATAATCTAAGCAAAGGCGATCACACCTTACAGGGTTTCGAGCATTTCCAATATGAAATCAGCTCGATCAGTGGATTCCTCGAGGACATACACGCCTTTAAGGATTTGCCGGAACGGCTCCCCCGGCTAATTGCCGAATTGCAACGGCTGCAACATTTATTCAATCATCCGGCGTTGAAAGAAAATGCGGAGGCTCAAGTCGTCGAGCGGATTGAAAACTTGCCCCAAGCGCCCGACCTTGACCGCACCAATACACTGGACGAATGGCTGGCGCGGGCTGGCGAACTCTACGACCTTTACAAGACTGATTACGTCAAGAAACATCAACACTGGTGGGAAAACCAATCCAGCCACGCCATTTGGGATTGGCGCCCGCCACGGGTCGCCGCCAGCCACCATCTGGGACTGGCCGATGCGTTAAAGGGCCTGGAAACGCTTTGCGGAGAAGCAGAGAGAAAAAAATGTCGGGGATTGGTTAACTTAGACTATCAACCCTTATGCACTTGTGGTTTTACCGGTTCGACGGCGCCAATCGAGGTCACTATTAAAAGTTTCGAAACGTTACGAGACCAAATAGAAACACAACTTCGGCTTTTTTTTCAACAAGATACCGTTAAAGACCGGATTCGGGATTGGAAGCAAGAGGGATTCGAGCCCACCGAGGCCATGAATAGCTACCTGGAAGGCAGGCAATCCGTCCCGGAAGTAGCCGATATCGCCCTATTCGACAAATACTTGTCCGGGATTAAGTTGGCCCAAGAGGTGGACGTGACGCGGCTTCTGGAAATTTTTACTCAACGGGTATGGGAGCCGGATAAATTAATCAAGGCTATCGAAAGTGAGTTGTCCCGTTTTGAAGGTCAACGTCTGCAATTTTCAGGGTGGAAGGATAATCGAAATGGCGCCGAGGACATTGCCCGTTGGTGTGCGGAGCAAAGTTTACGCTTCGGTATTTCATTACCGGAAAAGCTGGCTCCGGATAATCTCACCAAGATTACCGAGTCGCTACGTCCCGAGTGGGTGAGCGATGCTGCGGTTGTTAGCTTGTCGAAACTTGGTCTGGACGAGGCCGGGCAAGACCGGATTCTAGGCTGGCTCATCGACGGCCGGATTCCTCTACCCGATAACCCATCCGATCGGGAAACAGTGACGTTCGCGGTCAAGCATTTATTACACCCCCAAGATCCATCGAGTCCCGAAGCACTTGCTCAAGTCATCGAGGCGCTCTATCGGCATCATATACAGCTTCATCGTTTGGGTGGACGAAAATGGCTTGACCGGCTCGAAGCGCTAGCCAATACATCAGTAGAGCCGCTTCCAACACTCCCTGAACTCTTGACCGAAGCATTGGAGACTCAGTGGCTGATTTTGGATTGTTTCGGTATCGCTTTAATAGGATCATTGCAAAATACAATTGATCGAATGTTGAACGCTTGGACACGAGAGGACCATCGGTTCGCGAAAGTATCGGCCGAAACCACAACCGATGGATTCTATCGGCAACTTTTGAATCATGACATCGATCATCCCTTTGAAAAATGCAATGCCATCGATCAATTGATTCATCGTTGTACACTGCCCTTCGACGATCTCGCGAAACTCGCGGCAACCGAAATTGAAATAGGTCTAAAATCGTTACTCCCGAAACTCGATCCAAACAAAGATCTGGTTGTATTCGCCGATCATGGGTTTAGGCTTTCCAAGGATGGCCGCTGTTATGAACATGGGACGGGTTGCCTGTTGGAGCGGATTGTTCCTGTTTGGCGCTACGTCCCAACTAGGAGGCTGTCTGAGAATAGAGAGCCTCTTAGATAGATGTAGCAACCTGAAAAAATAACCAATAGGACCCGCAAGCACCCATTTCGGCCCACATTAGTTGCAAATAAGATAGATGGAAGCTACGAACGCCGCTTTAAATAGTAAACCCTAAACTGAATACAGTAACCGGATACTTTAGAACGTAACTAATACGCGACCAAATAAAGCACGATATAAACACCCAACAAAATAGCGACCCACAATACCATGCTGCCGGTGGGCCAGGTTCGAGCCAGAACGCCATCTGATCGATGGTGTTGCGTGATTCGATAGACCGACCATCTCAGGCTGTTTATGGCCAGTTGTTTTCCTCCCTCCCATATCGGTGTAGTAAAAACAATGAAGCGGTTCCAGAGGGAGGGAAATAGGCGACGATAGAACCAGTCCGCATCCAAATTGATTGCTCGAAGCTCCGGTGGATAAACTCCTGTTTTCATGAGAAAGGTGAACGCGAGTGCTGAAAAAAGGAGAAGTTGCAACTGCGTGATGACGTGTGTCGCCGTATAAGGCGCGAAGTTAATATCGTAGGGCAATAGCGCATAGAGTGGTGCGGGATAGATGCCAATGCCGATACAAAAGATAGACGCAATGGCCATGGCCCAAAGCATGTTATTCGGTGCTTCTTTACACCGGATGCCGCTATCGTGCGCGAAGAACGCAGAATAGGGAATCTTGATATCGGAGTGGACGAAGGCGCCGGCAGCGGCGGACAGCAACACAAGCCATACTACGGTGTGATCACCAATCGCGGCGGCCGTCAAAATCATAGATTTTGACACAAAACCACTAAAAAGAGGGAATGCCGAAATCGATGCGGCGCCAATTATACAAAAGCTTGTTGTATAGGGCATGGATTTGTATAAGCCCCCCAGCTCGGACCCTTTCACCGTACCCGCGCGTAAAAGCACGGCGCCCATGCTCATAAAAAGAAGGGCCTTGTATAGGATGTGGCAGAATGCATGCGCAGCGGTTCCATTGAGTGCCAGCTCCGTTCCGATGCCTATTCCCACCACCATAAAGCCAAGTTGATTATTTAAGCTGTATGTCAATACCCGTCTTAAATCGTTTTCAATCACAGCGTAGAAGATAGGAAATGCGGTCATGGCCGCGCCGATCCAAATTAGCATATCGGTACCGGCGAATCCACGAGCCAGCGCATAAACCGCTAGCTTCGTCGTAAACGCGGACAGCACAACCGTTCCGGTAATAGTTGCTTCCGGGTAACTATCTTCTAGCCAACTGTGTAGAAGCGGGAATGCACACTTGATACCGAAGGCTATAAAAATCGGCCATGTGCCAGGATCTCCTAAGGTCATATGGTCGAACGTCAGAGATCCCGTTGCACTTAGTTGCTGCAATGCTCCGAATAGGAGTAATAGCCCGGACACCACTTGGATAATGATATATCGAATACCCGCTCGGTATGCGCATTCCGTCCCGCGCGCCCATATCAAGAAAACCGACGCTATGGCTGTTATTTCCCAATAGATAAAAAGGGTAATGAGGTCGCCAGCAAGCGTTGCACCGATTGCCGCTCCCGCGTATGTGAGCGCCGCAACATGCTGCAATGTGTCTTTTACATGAATGGCATAGAGTGTTACTAGAAATGCCGCGATATGAAAGATTAGTGCAAAAATAAAACTCAACCGATCGATGCGTAGGGTCGTTAAGGTATACTCAAATACATCAATACGCGCGCTTTCTCCGTGCGGGAGGAAAAGTAGGATTGCAAGCGAGATTAATGGAAGTGTAAGCATGTAAGCGTTTCTCATACGCCCCCGTAATAAGGGTATTACAAGGGCGCCCGCAATCAAGATTATCGCTGGATGAAGAAGGTTAAGAATCATAGTAGCCTTCGTCTCGCTTCAAGAAAATACGCAAAGCTTTCGCAGCCAATACAAGACCGACGCAAACGACAAAACCGAACCAACCAAAAAAACCGAACCAATTTTCGAATTCAAAATGGGCATGTTTGTGGTAGAAGAAATCAAGCATTAGTAATATCGCACATATTAGTACGAGTGCCTTAATAACGATATTTACGTTCCGTTCTTTATCGAGCCAGTAAGTCTTCTCTTTTTCTGAAGGGTCTTTAGTTTTATCGTGCATTGCGCGGTCTCAAAAAAACTCAAAAAAGCAGATATTGCGAGTCGGCGGAAAATCTGAAAATACCTCCGACCCCAACAGTTGAATACCCTTGCATCCAGTTATCACCGATACCGAGCTTCCATATCAATTACGCCATTCCCGGCCAATTCAACCGGTACATTATGCTCGTGACTGTTTGCTCGTTGTTTATGGCGTGGACTCCAAGGCAATGGATTGGGCCATGTCATACAAAGGATTCGCGGCAAAAAACAGCGTTACGCAGCCCAGCGAGGTGACAGCCAGCGCAATCAATATTGGGATTGGCGCCTCGGTGACCGTGTAATTGTTTGAAGGCTCAGATCTGAAGAAGGCACGGGCAGGGATGATCAACAGATAGGCGATGTTCAAAAGTGAACTGATCATCAGAATAATCAACGCATACCAGTATTCGCTGTCGATGGTGGATAACACCAGATACCACTTGCTCCAAGTCCCACCCGTCGGCGGCAGACCGATGATCACCAACGAACCGATCAGGAAGGCGGTCATTGTAAATGGCATGCGTTTGCCGATTCCATCTAACTGACTGACCTCGGTTTTATGCAATGTTACGAGGATGGCGCCGGCGCAGAAGAACAACGTAATCTTGCCGAAAGCGTGCATCACCATGTGCATAGTAGATCCAGTGATACTAAGCTTTGTCGCGATTAGGGCGCCCAGCAGAATGTAGGACAACTGGCTGATAGTGGAATAGGCCAGCCTCGCTTTGAGGTTATCCTTGCGCATAGCTACCATTGAGGCCAAAAGAATGGTGGTGGCCGCCAACATCACAAGCCATTCACTACTGAAGGTATTACGCACATTATCAATACCGAAGATAAAGATGACCACTTTTAATATCGTAAAAACGCCAGCCTTGACCACGGCAACAGCGTGCAACAGAGCACTGACCGGAGTTGGGGCCACCATCGCCGAAGGTAGCCAACGGTGGATGGGCATAATAGCAGCCTTTCCAGCGCCGAACACAAACAGGGCCAGTAGGATGCCGCGCGTGGTTTCGGAGACCGAGTCGGGCAATATGCCTCCCGGACGAAAATCTACATGGCCCGCCAGTTGCCAGGTCCAGATAAGAGCAGGCAAAAAGAAAGCCATAGATGTGATAACGAGAATGTTCAAATAGGTGCGTGCGCCGTTTTTCGCTTTATCGGTACCAGCATGGGCCACTAGCGGATAAGTGGAGAAAGTCAGTACCTCGTAGAACACAAAAAGAGTAAACAGGTTCGCGGAAAAGGCGATGGCCATGGTTGCCGCGATGGCAATCACAAAGAAGGCATAAAATCGTGTCTGGTTTTTTTCATTGTGACTACGCATATAGCCGATTGCATAGATCGTGGTAATGAACCAGAGAAAACTGGCGAGCAAGGCGAAGATCAAACCCAGTGTTTCGCTTTGAAACGAAAACGAAATACCGGGTAAAGGTGACCACAGATCAACGGCCACCGGCTGATCAACATTATGGTCACTTAACAACGACAGTGTAACAAAAAACAGGCTAATGGCTGCCAGAAGTGAAATTGCTTCACGCAAATTGGGATGGTTTCTGGCCGATACGATCAATGGCAAAGCCAATAGTGGAATCCATAAACAGGCCAAGATCATATCTTGCGGGGTCATGGCGAGACTCCCAGTAATTGCTGTGCGGTGGTCTGGGCCACATTAACCGTTAAGCGGGTATCGATACCGAAATAGAAATTGGCCAGTACCAGTATCCATGTCGGGATTAACATGCTTAAAGGCGCTTCTTGTTTAACCACAGGAGCATCACTCTCTTGATCTTGAAAATAGCCCTGCTCAATAATTCGCCAAACGTAGATCCACGCCAGTAAGGAGCCTATCAGAATGACAGCCACTAATATGAATTGGCCGGATTCTATCGCCGCCGCCACCAAATACCACTTGGTGATAAATCCGGCGGTAAGTGGCACACCGACCTGACTAAAGCCGCCAATGACAATAGCGGCGAATGTCCAGGGCATGCGCTTGCTTAAGCCTTTTATGTTGCCCATCATGGCATTGCCTTGGGTGTACACCACACAGGCGAGGGCCATAAATAATGCAACTTTAATCATGGCATGGTTAAACAAGTGGAGCAGACTGGCAGTCAAGCCGCTGACTGACAGAAAACTGAGCCCTATCACCATATAGCCCAGTTGAGCTACGCTGGAATAGGCAAACAGCCGTTTGAGGTTGTTTTCATAGATCGCACTCATTGATGCCAGCAGGATAGCGGCAATGGCTAACAGCATCAGAATCTCGTGAACGGGTAAACGGGTATACTCGGATTCAGCGCCGAAGATCGTAAAGATAAAGCGTATCATGACGTAAACAGCCACTTTGGTGGCAGTGCCGGCAAGAAAAGCACTGACAATCGACGGCGCATAGGCATAAGCGTTTGGCAGCCACAAATGAAGCGGGAACAGCGCCATTTTCAGGCTAACGCCGACGAACAGAAAGGCAAAGGCGGTCAACATTGTACGCGAATGCACTACCTCAGGCAGACGTTGCGCCAGATCGTTCATATTCAATGTGCCGGTTACCATGTACATCAAACCGATGGCGATCAGGATAAAGGTCGCGCCAATGCTACCCATGATCAAATATTGGTACGCGGCAGTCAGAGCGCGTCGATCGCGACCCAAGCTGATTAAAGCGTAGCTGGACAGCGAACTGATCTCCAGAAAGACAAAGAGATTAAAAGCATCACCGGTGATCGTAATACCTAACAGTCCTGAAAAACATAACAGGTAGGCACTATAGAACAGTGGCAGATCCTGTTCGTCAATTTCATGCTCGATACTTTTGCGAGCACCCAGCATGACCAGGGAGCCAATGCTGGTAACAATCAGCAGCACATAGGCGTTGAGTGTATCGACACGATATTCGATTCCCCACGGAGCAGCCCACCCGCCGATCGCATAGCTGATCACGCCCTGACTGGTTTGTTGTAATAATAGCCAGGCGATAACAGCGGTACAGACAGTGACCGTCAGCCCGATCACCCAGAGTAGCGTCTTACGCCTAACCAACGCGCACATTGGCGCCGCTAGTAACGGCAATACTACTTGGAATATCGGTAAATGATCACTGATCAAAGCGAAGCATCCTGCTCATGAATCTCGTGTTCTTCGATTGTACCGTAAGCTTTGTGGATACGAATGATAAGCGCCATGGCCACCGACGTAGTGGCAACGCCAACGACAATGGCGGTGAGAATCAACACATGGGGCAGTGGATTGGAATATGTGACATCGGCGTCAATCAGAATGGGCGCCGTGCCGCCCGCTACTTTGCCCATACTTATATAGAGCAGAAAGACCGAAGTTTGAAAGATATTCAGTCCAACAATTTTCTTTATCAGATTGCCCTGGGCGATGACGATATAAAAGCCGATCATCATCAGGAAGATGAATATCCAGTAGTTGTAGAGTTCAAGAATGGTACTCATTGAGATCGCTTGACCTCTGAAAAGGTCAGAAACAGACCAAGCATCGTAGCGGTTACGGTAATGCCGACGCCCAGTTCAACCAGAAAGATGCCCCAGTGCTGTCCCTCGACAGGATCTTCCGCAATGACGTTGTAATTGAGGAATTCCCCACCTAATAAAAGGGTCACAATGCCTACACTGATATACAGAACCACACCCGTTACCGCCAACCAGCGCAAACATGCAGAACTAAAGGTTTCACGAATTTTATCGATGCCGATGATCATGGCATAGAGAATAAAGCCCGCGGCAAAGATTACACCGGCTTGAAACCCCCCGCCCGGCCCAAAATCCCCATGGAATTGTACATACAGAGCAAACAATAGAATCAGAGGGATCATTAATTGCGAAACATAAAGTATGATGGGGTGATGCCCCAGATCTTTCAGGTTACCCGGTTCATTCCGTTTATGTCGTACTGAAGTGAGTAACAACGATACGGCAATACCGGCGGTAAAAATCACAACGACTTCACCCATGGTATCGTATCCACGGTAGCTGGCCAACACCGAGGTGACGATGTTAGGTAAGCCCGTCTCTTGAAAACTATCATGGATATAACGGGGCGCGACGTGCTGATGAACCGGTGCATTCGGATCGGCAAAATCGGGCATATCCAGGGTACCAAACACCAGCGCGGTACCGGTAATTAACACGACCAGCAATGGCAGAAAAAATTTATGCTGTGGTGGCTTCTCTTCGGATGAAGTAAGCGCCAAGGTACTTAGAACTAATATGGTCGAAATTCCGGCGCCGACAGCTGCTTCGGTGAATGCCACGTCAACCGCATCCAACGTAACAAATATAGCCGCGGACAATAAGCTATAGATGCCGAAAAGCATGACAATCGCAAACAGATCACGCATCATCATGACGGAGACGGCTACGACCGCAAGAAAGCCAAGCAGAACAATGTTGATTAAGACTTCGATGACGATTCCTCCTCCGAAGTCTTGTCGACACCATGGCCAGCGCGATAGGCTGTATTCGCCAATGTAAAACTGGATGTTGGACTGGTGAACCAGATAAACAGCAGTATCAAATACAGTTTCAGCGTCACCAGGTTGAATCCGGATTGCAGGCTAAGCCCGAACACAATCAGACCCGCACACAAAGTGTCAGCAACGCCCGCGGCATGCATACGCGAATAGAAATCGGGAAAGCGAATTAAACCCAGACCTAAGGACAGTGACAGAAAACTGCCAAGGATCAGCGATACATTACTGGTGTAAAGGAGAATCAAATCCCACATTATGAAGACTGTTCATCCTTGTTGGTAATTAACACGCCAGAGTCAAAGAAACGCAATACAGCCAAGGTACTGATAAAGCTGATCAAGGTATAAAGCAGAGCAATATCAAGAAATTCTGGCCGGCCGGTAAGAAAACCATAGACACCAAGGAACAACACGATCTTGGTGCCAAAAGAATTTACCGCCAGTATTCGATCAAAAATACTGGGGCCAAGTATCGCGCGCACCAAAGTTAAGGCCATCGCGACCAGCAAGGCTATCGTGGTTATCGCCAAGATCATAAATCTTTTTCTAGCGCTTCCAGTTGTTTTTGCATCTCAGGGCTATCCAGCGCCTTTAATGATTCTTTGGTCAACGCGTGAACAAGTAATTCATTCTTACCGACGCTAACGGTCACCGTACCGGGGGTCAGGGTGATAGAATTGGCTTGTATAACCTTGACCATGTCGGTTCGAAATGGGCTGGCGACTTTAGTGAATTGCGGTTCGATATCCAGTTTGAATTGCCAGATCTTTTTCACCACATGGAAATTCGATTTGACGATCTCGACAAGCAGCCAGCACCAGTACCTAGGCTGTTTTTTCAATAAAGCCGGAGGTAGAATTTTTTTATCGGAAATGCCCATTTTTTGATTCAGCCAGACGATAAGCATTATCGAGAGAACACCCAGCATTAAGATGAACGGCGAATAGTGGCCGGATAAAGCGAGCCAAAAGAGTGCAAGCAGAGTAGCAAGTATCAATGGATGATTCATGGCACTAACCTGTAGCGAATATTCCAGAGCAAGCTCTTATTATTTATAGTATTTTTGGTTATTGTAACGGCTGCACTTAGCCTATGTACTTTTTGCTAGTGCTTCAGTTGAGGTGAAAAGATGGGTAGTTTACTCGATTTATCGAAAAAGGGGACGGATTTTTTTTATGGCAAATATGCCTAAATCAAATCCGTCCTAATTTATGAGGAAATTTAGGGGAAATGAGTGAAACCGGAAGCGGACGAATTTGATACGAGCGCGGGAAAAAAAGTAATCTGGAATTAGTATTCAAGCTGAGCGTGAAAGGTTTGCTCTACTCAGCTTTACTAGACTCCACGCTGTCCCAGCGCTTCGTGTTTCCGCCGCGATTATTCTCAAAGGTTTTCTCAACGACTAGCGCGGCTATTCCCTTCAATATTGGCGCCCCACTTTTAACAAACTTGAGTAACGGGCAACCCCTGATTGTCCCTCTGTGAGACAGGATTGATGGCGAAGGTTTAATAGGCAATTCGATGTTCATGGTCTGGTTTACCGGAGGTGTTTTTTCACTGCGTTCACACAGACTTTGATAGCATCCCAATTATTTATCGGAATAGGACAACCCCCGGTAATCGGATGGGTATCCTATCGGTGGCCGGGTTGTCAATCGATCTTGCACTTTAGGCCGTTTTATCCCGAGACGCCCGTTTCAATCCGCCGCCACATCTTTATTTTAATTAAATAACAATTATTTAACCCATCTTCGTGACTTTTAGTCCTCTAAGTCATTGATTCCTTGTTCCAAGAGCTTTTTTCATGAAAAAAGCTCTTTAAAATCAATGGTGCTTTTTTAAATTATTTTGTAGGGCCATTTTCGTCTTTTTTGACGATGAATTCATTGCTTTTTGAAAAAAATATCATCACTATTGAGTAAAAATTTAAATTTACGAAAATAAATTCTCAAAATTCAGCAATTTATACAAAAATACAAAATATGTAGTGCCAACTGGCTACTTTTGAAAATTTCAAGCTATTGATTTATAGGGATTACGAGAAAAATAGTCACGAAGATGGGTAAAGCGTTGTTTCCTATTAATGAAATCAATCTTGCCTTAATGTACTTGCAATTAACGCGAAACCCGATTTACGCTTTTACCCTAGTACTCCGCCAACATAGGATTGATGGAGAACTAGGAGTATATGATGAATGAACAAACGATAGGCGCATTGTTTGCGGGATTTTTTTACGATGGCGAGATACGAGCATTTACCGATCTACCGGCAAACCCTGGACGTGGCAGTGCATTTTGAAAAAGTGGTGTCAGGCTTTAATCGCTATCACAAATACACCTTGGGCACGGAATTTCGCAATAAAAGCGGTGAGGAGGTGAATCTGGTCGTCAAAGCCATTGCCGCGCACGACAAACACCCGCACCTGAGGATGGCTACCGAAATTCGAGTGAACGCAGTGAACAAGCACCGCCAGTATACCAGGCCATGACATCGGATTGCCTATTAAACCCCACCATCGATCCTGTCTTATAGAATGACCACCAAGGGTTACCCGTTCCCCAAGCTTGTTTAAAGTGGAGCGTCGCTATTGAAGGGAATAGCCGCGCTAGTCGATGGCAAAACCTTTGAAATTGATCGCGGCGGAAACGCGAAGCGCTGGGACAGCGTGGAGTCTACCAAATCTGAGTAGAACGAACCGTAAAAACAAGAACAGCTCTATTTCACCCATCGGTTAAGTGGGTATTTTTTAATCTTTCTGGAATCAAGATCTTGTGCTCCGTGCCGTAGTGAAGTCACTAATTCAGATCTAAACTTAACGCAAAGCGTATTCGAACGTACCCGTCTTTAAAATATCGTAAATAAAAATATCCGGACCTTTTCCACCCATAAGCGATGGCTTGAATGTTTTAATTGGCTTGATTTGTTGCGTACGTTGAACGGCTATTTTGGAGGTCTGAAAAACCGAGCCCACCATTATGGCTATGAACAAAGGCCCCGACCACTTTGGCGTCAACCGAAATTTGCTTACAATGAAGAATATGCCAGGTCCAACCAGCGTACAAAAAATTGGGAAAATTGCGATTAGGTGCCGTGGTGAAAGGTGATAGGGCGCTGCCATAACAGCTAGCAAACCATAGCAGAGTATTGGTGCGCCCAAGATAAATAAATACGAGTATCTCCTTAATTGTATCATCCAGGCTAATCCTAGAATGGCGAAAATCGTCAGTGGCATTCCAAAAAAATGCGGTTTGACGAATCTGCTAAGCAAGTACCAGGTGGCGCCTGGAATAGAACCCAGTCCCGCCTTAAATTCGACTTTACTGTCAGGGTCGAAAACTACCGTGGTTCCTCCTATTCCTAATGCATTTTTCAACGTTTTAAGAACGAATTAACCCCAGGTGGGATCCAGAAAGTTATAGGGAGAAACCACGAAAAAGCCAACAATGAAAATAACAATAATAAGTGTCGACCTGAGAAAAACATCTTTCCAGGCGTTTTCGAATTTATAGTGGTGTATAAACTGGGCGCCGATAAACACCGGAATAAGAATGACTCCATAATACTTGGTTCCCGCCGCGATTCCCGCCAATAATGAGGCGACGATCAAGGGTCGTAAACGTTGGGTTTCTTCGGTCGCCAAAAACACGTACAGCGAAATGGCAATGAAAAATCCGGCCGGTACGTCCGCTTTTACCACATAGGAACCAAGAACCACGGGGGCCAATACCGCGGCTGAAAATGCCGAAGCCACGGCTATGGGGAAGTGGTCGAAACAGCGCATGGAAATCTTGTATACAACGTATACGGTACCGACTCCAAAGGCCGCGACAACCGCGCGCCCGATTAACAAAAACATTCCATGATCTTGTAAAAAGTAAGCCCCGAATTCATAAGCGGACGAGAACTGACCGAATAACCAGCCGATGGCAAAAAACATTCCATAGCAACCCAACAGAATGTACATGAGGAACGCCGGTTTGTGGAACCAATGGGGATTCAGGTCACCCGACCCAAAAGGGCCATTGACCGTTTCTTTAAATGCAGTTCATCGCCATAGAAGGAAAAAGGAAGATCGTGGCTAATACCAATTAGACGGATTCCCGTTGCAACCACGAAAACCAGTACAAACCATCAAAACTGATTCGGATCGGTTTTTATCTGACTAAAGATGCTTTTCATCGGATAACTAACTCACTCTTTTGATATTGAAACTTCGAGGCTTATTTTCTACTGTGAGTTTAGACCAAACTTTTCACTCTCTTGAATCAAATTGAAAGAATATAAGCCAAGATTAAAATTATCAAAAACTGGATAGCGCCGAGACTTTTCCAGAATAACAGGGGATTTCGCTGTATCAGCGGTATCGTAGCTTTGGCGCCGCCGATAAATCGTGGATTGGGGTGTTTTAGATCGTAAACGAATTCGGATAGAACGTTGTATCGCTGATTGGGGTTTATCGATAAGGCTTTTTTTAAAGCGCCATCCATCCAACCAGGGACCATTGGATTGTGTTCCATACTTGCAACGTATTGCAATTGTCCCAATCTGGCTCGGCTGGCTTTTTCCGGCATGTCTTTTCCAAAGGGCAAGGCGCCATTGAGCATCTCGTAGGTGATCACGGCGAGTGAAAAAAGATCGGAACGCACGTCGCCGCGTTGACCTAAAAGATATTCGGGCGCGGCATAGTTTAGGGTGCCCAGTATCGGATCGCCGGAATCCGCTATTTTAGTTTCCGCAATTCCAGCAATTTTGACGGATCCAAAATCGATGATTTTGACGACGCCGGATTCGTCGATAATCACGTTTTCCGGTTTTAGATCCTGGTGCAGCATTTCCAAGCGGTGAAACGCCCCCAATCCTTTGGAAATTTGTTCGATGATCCCATGCACGATTTTAATTTCCGGTTTGGGATTATCGTCCATCCATTGCCGTAAAGTCGGTCCCTTGATGTACTCCGTTACATAATAGATGCATCGCTTCGGGCGGTCGTTACCGAGGACTGTTAATATATTATTGTGATTTAATCTTTTACCCGCCCACTCCTCGTGAAGAAAATGCTCGATAAACACCGGGTCATCTTCATAGTTGACCGACGGTGTCTTTAAAATCACATTCCGCTCATTTTTAGCGTCATAAGCTCGATAAATCTGGGTCCGTTTGCTAGCATGAATCTCCTCTTGTATATGATAACCATCGAGGATCATACCGGGGTCGAGTGGCGGAGGAAACGGACGATTCGCGCCCAAACGGGTGATTTCATCGGACTTCGCCAAAGGTAAGGAGTCGATTCGGACAATTTGGCAGGTAACATTGTCGTCGCTAGCATTTTGCAAAGCTTTGGCAACCATCGTTTCAGAGGCTTCTTGCGGATTGTCTCTACCGTCATCAATAATCTGTTTCAGCTCGCGATCCTGAATAAAATCGTGGAGTCCGTCAGTGGATAGCAGAAACATATCCCCTGGCTCCAAATTAAACGATCGATAGTCAACGTCGAGATGGGGTTCGATGCCCATAGCCCGATTAAGATAACTTTTCCCTTCACTCACCCAGATACGGTGGTCGCGCGTTAATAACTCAAAATTATTGTTTCTTAAGCGATAAATTCGGCTGTCTCCAATATGGAAAATATGCGCGGTGTGGGATTTAGCAATCAGAATGCTTAATGTACAGACCATTCCTTTGGTCGATTGATATTTTGAATGACCGTTACTGTAGAGCCAGCTATTGGTAGCAGACAGTATTTTCTGTACTGAATGTTTTACCGACCAAGAATCCGGAGCGCAAAAATAGTCGTCCAGGAAACTGACAATACTTGCCTGACTCGCGACCTTTCCGGCATCGCTTCCGCTCATACCATCGGCGATGGCTATGGCGATTCCCTTATAGCCTAATTGAGGTTCTTCCGGGCAGACATAACCGTGAAAATCCTGATTGTCTGTTTTGATGCCTTGGTCGGAGTGTTGACCAACGGAGATTTGGAGTTTTGGGGGCATTTCAGAGGTCAGAGTTGTCGATTACTCTGACCCCGGTGCTGTAGTGAGGTCACTGATTCAGGTTTTACTACAAGGTTTTTAAATACTCAACCAGCGCCCAACGTTTTTCGTCGGATATGGGTGTGAAGGATTCCAGAATTAGCTCCCCATTCGCATCGCGCTGGGGTTTTCCGTTATCATCCAGCTTAATGACCGGGGTCTTACCGACGGCGTATTCATGCCCGCGGTTGCTGTTACTTGGTTTTGACGTGTCAAAGACAAAAAGTCCCGGATATTCTTCCTTGCTTTTAATTTCAAATCCAACTTTTTTAGGATCAAATTCACGGCTGCCGACGGTAAAGGTTTGCGACCTGCATTTGGTTCCTGCCGCGGATTCTTCAGCACTGCAACTAGGCAGAAAAAGTTCGTACAAGTTCGGTACCGATCCATTATGCAAATAGGGTGCGGTGGCCCATATGCCATTTAAAGGCCGACCCTTGTACGCTAAAAGAAATTTCGGATCATCGCCGACAATCTCAAAATCGAAGTGCTTTTCAGCGACTTTAACGGGATTATCGAAAAAAGCCACGACCAAATCGTAGATTTTATCGGCCCACCGGTGGAAAAACCATTTGTCGTGATCGGGTTCAAGTATTACTCCGGTAACGGCCTTGGTAAGGGCGTCAGCCGCCAGTGCCATTTCTCCAAACCGTTTAGACTTTGGGTCCAGCGAGTTCATTTTCTTACCCTTAAACAATCCACTCTTCCCCTTATCCGTTATAGCATTCTCAGCCATAAATTTATCGGTTCCAATGAGACCAAGGCTGGTAAACTGGGCAATGACTAAACGGTCCGGGTTTTCACGGTCAATTCCCTCGTGACAGAGATGGCATTTATATTCTTCAAAAACATCCCTTCCTTTTTCGGCTAACGCTTGGTCAATTTTCGGAAAGATATTTTGGTCCGTCAGGTTTTGCCAAAGGGGGGAAATCATTTTCGTAACCTGGCGTTCTAGTCGAATCTGGTTTCTATTGAGCGCGGACGATCGATATCCGATATCGCCTTTCTTTCTCTCCAGATCGAAAGTTGCGAATACACCGAGGACTTCTCCGGTATTGCGTCCTAAGGGGCCTTCTCCTGTATTGCTCAACACTCCATTCCACTGAACAAAATCATGTTGGGGAGTATCCCATAAAAACGGGTAGCTGACAGGCGCATTGGCTGGATTATAATTATCCATTCCAGGCGTCAGATGACCGAGAACACGATTGAAGATTCGTCCAAATGCATCAAGTCGGGCATATCCGTAGGGAACGACTTCTCCGTTGTGCAGCGGAGAGTTCCGGCGATTGTAACCATGAAGACTCTTGGTAACCGCTTGAAGTTCGTTCCGGAAAGCATTAATTTCTTCAGAATCATTGTTTTGCAAAACGTTTTTAGCCAAACGCTGAAATTTTTCTTCGTTATCCGCGGTAGCTTGCAAGGCGGTCCCCAAATCTTCCAGCAACGACCCAATATCCCCTAAAGTTGGCGCACCATCAATGCGAATGCCGACACCCTTATAGTTGATTTGATTGCTATGACAGGCGGCACAGGTTAAACCGACGTAAGCTTTCCCCAAGTATTCATCCCGTACAAATCCAATCGGCAAACCGTCTTCGTTGTCCCAGCTTGGGGGCTGAGGAAGATAACGATATTTCCGTATATTTTTATCGGATCGAAACAGTTCCGTACGGTCTTTTTGTTCTAGATGAATAAAAATATCGTAGGGAATCATATCGGAGCCTTGGGACGTGTTGTAAAATCACAAACTGTCCGATGGATCCCAATTTTGATCGGTATAAACTATTTTTTCCGCCGAATCGCCGAAATAGTCATCAGGTTCAGGGATGGCGGAACGATTTTCATCCAGGAAGATGCCTTGAGACGTGTAGGTACAAGCGACAAAAAAGCTTGCTAAGAACACTAAACAAATATATAGATAGGATTTTTTGTTCATTTGATTTCCCCTGTGACTCGTTAATTTTTGTCGATTAGGACAATATATTATTGCATAAATCAATTGTGAATTCATTAAGCTAATTTCCATAGTTAAAGTAGTTCACCAAGTTGAATGGCTATTCTATTTTCTAGAATCTACGATCACAAACCAAAAGTGGATTTAAGAAGTAGTTCTTTGCACCAAAATGATACGCTTATGAAAATTCAGGTGTTCTCCTCTGCACGAGAAATATGCTTAATCGGTTGAGTTTAGTAAAAAGTTCAAAGACTTAACTAATGGCATATAAAATGCATATATTCGGTTAGAACAATAAACAAATGTTCAGATCTAGAGATTTTAATTGCCATGAAGGATGGGTCGAAAAGCGAAGCCTATCAAGGAAAACCAAAAGCGCTATAAGAGGCCTATAATGGGTTTTTAGATGATTTTTAAAATACTATTCGATCAAGAAGTATTTCTGTAACAAAACGGGTTGTTCCCGGTAGAATTCCGCAAAAAGTAAATTACTATCCAACTTTAATGTTGTCATAAACGATAAGCTAGAAATTGCCAATGAGCTTGAATTCCAAATGGAAGCTATTATTTCTAGCTATCAATGTGAATGGAAAACAACGGTTGAAAATCCTGAAAAGCTAAAACGTTTTAGTCATTTTGTTAACAGTGAGCAAAGTGACGGAAACGTTATGTTTGTTAAAGAGCGTGAACAAAATCGACCTGCAAGTGTTAGTGAGCGCAAGCTGCAATTAGTCGAAGTTTAGAATCATCTCAAATTTTTATTTAAAAAATATCGAACCCAGAGGAGTGATTTATGTATCAATCAATTTGTCAGCTTAGCGACATCGTACCTAATAGTGGTGTTGCAGCTTTGTTAGGTATTCAGCAGGTTGCTGTTTTTAGAATTAAATCATCAGATACCGATAAACTTTTTGCAGTTTCTAATTACGATCCGTTTAGCAATGCCAATGTTATTTCTCGAGGCATTGTAGGCTCCTTATCAGAAAAAACCGTAGTAGCCTCGCCAATTCATAAACAACATTTCTGTTTAGAAACGGGTCAGTGTTTAGAAGATGAAAGCGTTACGTTAAAAACTTGGGAAGTAAAACTAGAGAGAGAAGATGTATTAATTTTTGATACGGAAGCCGTTGCAGCATAGTTAAGATATCACGCCACTTTCTAGTAAATAACCTAATAGTTAGAAGTAAAATTTATGTTGTTCGGCCGAAAAAAAAAGAACCCCATTATTATTCACAATAAACAAGTGAGCGAGTGGAAGTACGCGACTTGTGGATATTGCTCGGTGGGCTGCTCAATTGAAATTGGTGTTAATAAAGATGGCAAGCCCGTAACAACACGCGGAGTAGGCGGAGCTGATGTCAATCGAGGTAAGCTTTGTGTAAAAGGTTTAACCGAGGCCGGTATTTTTGACGCAATTGGGCGAGGCCTAGAGCCTAAAATGCGCGATAAAGTATCGGAACCCTATAAAGAAGTAAGCTGGGATAGCGCATTAGATAAAACTGCTGCTGAATTTAAACGTATTCAAGAACAACATGGCCGAGATAGCGTTGCAGTTGTTTCTACCGGGCAAATTTTTACTGAAGAGTTTTATACTTTAGGTAAATTAGTACGGGGCGTTATCGGAACCAATAATTACGACGGCAACACCACACTATGTATGGCATCTGCAGTTGCAGGATACAAACGTTCCTTCGGCTCAGATGGTCCGCCAGGTTGTTATGATGATTTTGAGCACACAGAGTGCTTATTGGCATTTGGCTCCAATCTGCCTGAGCAACATCCCATTATTTATTGGCGTTTGAAAGAAGCGCTAGATAAAAGAAAGTTCCCAGTCATTGTTATTGATCCGCGTAAAACCATGTTTGGTCAATTTGCAGATTATTATTTACCTATTACACCCGGTACAGACTTAGTTTTCTTAAATGCACTTGCGCATGTCATTTTAGATGAAGACCTACAAGACCAGAATTATATTGATAAACATACCGTAGGCTATTCCGAACTGTATGACCTACTCAAAGAATATGACCCAGAAAGTGCAGAGAAGATTTGTGGAATAGATGCAGAGACCATTCGCGAAGTAGCAAGAATTTATGCCAAAGCTAACCAAGCCATGAGTATTTGGACTATGGGAATCAACCAAAGTACTCATGGAACCGATGGCGTTTGCGCAATTAATAATTTGAATTTAATTACTGGCAATATTGGAAAGCCTGGAGGCACCAGCCTTTCTATTACAGGTCAGTGCAATGCCATGGGTACGCGAGAATGGTCTTCTTGTTCTGGCTTACCGGGTTATCGGCAATTAGAAAATCCTGACCATCGAAAGGAAGTTTCTGAATTTTGGGGCGTCGATGAAAGTTTTTTCCCGGAAAAAGTTGGCTTAAAAGAAACCGATATTTTTCCTGCGATTGAATCAGGACAAATAAAAGCCTTGTGGATAGTGGCAACAAACCCCATGACCTCAATGCCTGATACAAATCGCATGCGTAAAATTTTTGAAAAATTAGAATTCTGTGTCGTGCAAGACACTTACGAGGATGTCGAAACAGCAGAATATGCCCACGTGTATCTACCCGGTGCAGTGTGGGCAGAAAAAGAAGGTTGTTTTACGAACACTGAGCGGCGCGTTAACTTAACCAAGCAAGTTGTTCAGCCACCTGGGAATGCAAAGTCTGACATGTGGATTTTTTCAGAACTTGCAAAGCGTTGGGAGCGGGGTAATAAAATTCATTTCCCAGAAACGGCATCTGAAGTGTTCGATGAAATGAAACAACTTTCAAAAAATGGAAAAAGTGTTAATGGCCGTGAGCGCATGTTAGATATTTCGGGCATGTCACATGAACTCATCGAGCAACAAAGAGGTATGCAGTGGCCCTGTAAAGAAGGGGAAGGTGGCAGTAACCCTCGGCTCTACACCGACGGTGTTTTTCAGTTTCCAGATGGAAAAGCCAAACTACTTGCCATGCCCTATGTTGAAGACAATGAGAGACCTGTGAACGAATATCCTTTTTGGTTGAACTCGGGTCGAGTAGTAGAGCACTTTCACACGCGTACAAAAACAGGAAAAGTCGGAAACTGTAATAAGTTTTCTCCTATGCCCTATATGGAAATGAATCCAGAGGCGGCGGAAGAACTTAATATTAAAAATATGGAATACGTGCGCGTAGTCAATAAACGTGGTGACGCTGAAGTAATGGTGCAGCTAACACAGCGTGTTCCAAAAGATATGTTGTTTATTCCTTTTCATTTTTATGACTGTGTTAATAGTTTGAGCTTAGGTTTACTAGACCCTTACTCAAGACAGCCTGCCTTTAAGCAATGCGCAGTGCGTATTGAAAAGTGTGACCAACAGGCGGCGGCACGTAGTAATGTTGAAGCGAGAGCCTTCTAATGAATAAACCGCTCAACAAAGAAGTTTTCAATAAAGACATGATCAATAAAGAAAGTATGGACAGTGCAGTATTTATTGATGCGGCATCCACTAGGGCTGCGCCTGCAGAGCTACCTTTAGCAAAAGAACATGATCGCATGGTTGAAAAACGTGATGATGAGCCCGGCTACGCCAAACTATATGACCCCACTTCACAAGAAGAAAATCGTTACGGCAATAAAATAACGTTAGTTGAAGAGGGGCTTGGCGAAAGTTTAAAAGTTAACCTGATTGACGAAATTGGTGAAAACCCTAATCGTAACAAGCAACACGGTTTTCATTTTACTGCCGATAATTGTATTGGTTGTCATGCGTGTGAATCTGCCTGTTCAGAAAAAAATGATTTACCTGCGCATTTAGCTTTTAGAAGCGTCGGTTATGTAGAAGGTGGAACTTTTCCTAACCACACCCGCATGAATATTTCCATGGCGTGTAATCATTGTGACGACCCCGTGTGTTTAAAAGGTTGCCCGACTCGTGCTTATACAAAACACCCCGAATACGGAGCAGTCATTCAAGACCCAGATATTTGTTTTGGTTGCGGTTATTGCACATGGGTTTGTCCATACAACGCACCACAGTTAGATCCGGTTGCCGGGCAAGTTGAAAAATGCAATATGTGTGTAGATCGATTAGAGCAAAATTTGAAACCAGCTTGCGTGTCAGCTTGTGTAGGCAATGCCTTAGATTTTGGTGTGATAGAAAACATGCCTGAACAAAGAGAGCAAATAGATAACCGTATCCCTGGCTTTCCTGATCCAGAAATAACGCAACCGAACATTCGCTTTCAACAAATCAAAAATATGCCTGAAGAGGTAACGCGCACCGATGAGATGCCGCTGAAATATAAAAAAGACGAGAAACTAGGTTTTTATAAACCTGTTGTTGATCAAAAGTTAGGGAAAGAAAAATATTGGAATTTGAATAAGCTTTCTTCAAGTGAAAACCCCTTAGTTATTTTTACCTTGTCAGTGCAGTGCGCCTTAGGTTTGTTTTTTGCCTTAACCGTGGGTGCATGGATTGGTATAGATGCCATGCAACAAATTAAAAATAGCGACTTCTATTTATTGGCCGTATTAGTGTGTTTAGGTGCGAGTGCGCTGGGTCTTTTCTTGTCTACCATTCACTTAGGTAAACCCCTGCGTTTTTATAGGGGCTTTAATAACCTAAGGCATTCTCCTGTTTCTCGTGAAGGCTTAGGTATATTTTTATTCATGGTGTTTATGGCGATGCATTTTGTTGTGTTGTTACCTTCGCAAACTTGGTTAATTGAGATTTTATCTTTTGCGTTACCCTTTACACTGCCCTTTGGTATGAGTGAGTGGGGGTGGTTACTAACAACTTTAACTATAGCGTCAGAAATATTTGCAGGCCTTGCCTTAGTGTCAGGAGCAGTAGGTTTATATTATATGTATCGCTGTTATCGAATTCCTGCACGACCCTTTTGGAACCACTGGAGTACTGGCACGCATTTTTTAGGTAACGCAATTTCCATAGGTGCTTTGGCGTTGCCCATTTTATTTGCGCCAATCTTTTGGTTAATCGATTTAACCAACTGGAACGTTCTTTTTGTACCTTGTGCTTATTTAGTGGGCTTAGGTTTGTTAATTGAAATGATCGGCTTATTGGCTCAAGGTAAAGAGCTTAATGGCGCAGAACATGAAGGTGCAGCTTCGCATTACATTCAACAAACCACCTTCGGTAAAAGCTATCTGCTGCGTAACAGCTTACTGGTTGCTAACTTAGTATTGGCGGTTTTACTCATGAGTAATCTATTACCGCTACCCCTACAGCTTGTTGTTATAAGTGTGCTCTTTTGTGGTTTAGCAGTCACTGCATTAATAGGGCGTGCCTTGTTCTACGTGCTTGTGGTGCCTACCACAATGCCAGGCGCCTTCTTCTGGAAAAACAAAGCCTTTGAAGAGCATGCTCGTGATATTGGCTTAGACCATAATCCTAATTCTGGCGTGGTTCCCCTACGTCACTAAAGCTATAGAGTGGACCCATGGGTCCACTATACTAAGTCCTTTAAAAAAAGGGGACAGATCTATTTATGAGCTATACTTCTGGCAAGTAAAATTATTTAAAGGAAGTTAGTATGCCTAGAGTTGGGCGTGTGGTGTTACCTCATTACCCGCATCATATAGTGCAAAGGGGACACAATCGGCAAGTTGTTTTGCAGTGGACTCGGATTTTGAATATTATTTGGAAACCTTGTCACAATGGCGTGAGGTATATGGCATTCGCGTGTACGCTTGGTGTCTTATGACGAACCCTATTCATTTGGTTGTTGAACCACCTGAAGAAACAGCCTTACTGGGACAACTCATGAAACGGCTTTCTGGTCGGCAAACGCGCTACGTGAATCGATTAGAAAGACGGAGTGGAACGCTGTGGGAGAGTCGCTACAAATCCAGCCCGATCCAAACGGACGAATACCTTCTAGCGTGTATTCGGTACGTTGAATTGAATCCCGTCCGTGCACAGGTGGTTGCCGATGCTCAGGATTACCGATGGTCGAGTTACCAAGCACGAATGAAGGGGCATGCGCGAGTAATGCCTGATTTTGATCCGTGTTATCTTGCTTTAGGGGAGAGTACTATAGTGGACCCCGGTTTTAAGACAGTAGTTTAAGCTGTGCTCTGTTATTTTAGGAGCGAGGAAAAATGAGCGAAGCAAAAAAGCGGAAGGTCCACACACCTGAGTTCAAGTCGAAGGTAGGTCTTGAGGCATTGCGGGGAGTGAAGACGATCAACGAGATTGGTCAGGAGTACGGTGTTCACCCAGTACAGGTTGGGCAGTGGAATAAGGCCATTCAGGAGCAAGCCAAAACATTGTTTGAAGGCAAGCGTGGTCCCCAGCAGCTGGCTGCGTACCGGGAGCCTGAGCTACTGTACAGCGAGATTGGCAAATTGAAGGTAGAACTTGACTGGCTTAAAAAAAAGTCCGGGATGAGCCTGTCATGATACGGCAAGCGTGGATCGACAAAGAGGATGAGTTGAGCAGGGTCCAGCAATGTGTTCTGGCGGGGGTATCTCGCGCCACGTTTTATGCGCATCAAAAGCCCAAGCTGGCCGATGAAAGCGATCTGTTGCTCAGCCACATGATTGACGAAGAATACACACGGCATCCGTTCTATGGCAGCCGCAAGATGGTTGTATTCCTGAAGGGGAAGGGGCACACCGTCAATCGCAAGCGGGTACAACGTTTGATGCGGCGGATGGGGCTGTCCGGCATGGCGCCTGGGCCCAACACCAGTCGTGCACACCCTGAGCACAAGGTCTATCCGTACCTACTGCGCGGAGTTCCTGTGGTTAGGCCCAACCACGTGTGGAACACGGATATCACCTATATCCGGTTGGCGCATGGCTTCGCCTACCTGGTGGCGATCATCGACTGGTACTCGCGCCGGGTGCTCAGCTGGCGGATCAGTAACAACATGGAAGCGGTATTCTGTGTCGATTGTTTGGAAGAGGCCTTGCGGACCCACGACAGGCCGGAAATCTTCAACAGCGATCAAGGTTCACAGTTCACCAGCGAAGCCTTCACCGGGGTGTTAAAACGCGAAGGCATCGACATCAGCATAGATGGTCGGGGGCGAGCGTTTGACAATATTTTCGTCGAGCGGCTCTGGCGTAGCGTCAAACACGAGGACGTGTATCTGAAGGGCTATGGGTCGATGGGCGAATTGACGCTGGGTCTGGCGGAGTACTTCGCCTTCTACAACGGCGAGCGTCCGCACCAGTCGTTGGGGCAAAAGACACCCAACGCCGTATATCGAACCGCTACAGGTGGCGGAGCAGTGATAGTGGATAAATTCGGCGGCGCGGTGGAGGACCCCCCGTTCCGCTACGCTCCACGGGGGGGTCCTCCACCGCAAAAGCAAGATCAAAAGAGAAGACAAACCCGGGGCAGTGCCATCCAGCTGCTATTGAAGTTGAATGTACAACTTAAACTAAGTGGGTTTTTGTCTTTACCCATGGGTCCACTCTACTGGGCGTTAGCGTGCAAAGGAAGAAAAGTGCAAAATTGCCAATCGTGTAACCACAAATTTAAATATTTTTCGATGTGTTTTGCTTTACGGTATATCGTATGTTCTACGTGCTCGAAAAAATACAAAGTGGAGGCCAAAAGTAATCTTGGGTTCGGAATTATCGTTGGTGTTGCGTTATTGGTCATAGCTTTCTTGAGTCCCCTAGTGCCTTCAGGTTACGGCTGGATATCGTATATCGTGGTTATAATCGGCATTTTTTGTATAGCCCCATTTAACCAGCGACTTGAAGAATGCAGCTAATCGGGATAGGGAGCTACTCAAGTAGCCCCCTCCCACAGCACCGTACATACGGGTCCGTATACGGCGCCTAGCCTGGTATTACCAGAGATACTTCATCGGGCAAATCGACTTCATATCAAGTGTCTATCGGGCCGTAGCCGGATGATGAATCTTGCACCATAGCGCTCTTTGGCTATACACGTATTAAATACGATGCATTCCACCGATGCAAGATCGATAGGCGATGGATTCATGACGCGCCTGGTCTCCAATTCCCCGGTCGGGGTTTGCGAATGACCAAAGCTCACGAGCACCACCTTATCACACTGCCTTCAGACCTTTCCCCAACAACATCATTGGGTTCTCGTCCTCGGCTGACTTCTGCCCTGTTAACGCGCACCTTCGCAGGCTCTGTTCCACCGCTGCCGTTAGGCAACTTAGGCAGGCAGATCTCCCCGGGTAAAAACATGATCTTTCCCTGCACAACCACTACATTTACCCTCCCCCAGTGATCCAGAGGGGCTTCGTCATGTTGTGCTGACTCGCCCTGAGGTTCGGCCTTATATGTAGTTTCTGTCCGTTGGCTCGCAGGTTTGCACTTAGGCTTCTTTCAGCGGGTCGGTCGCCCTTCCGCACCTTGCCCTCGGCTAGTACTTTTAAAGTTGTCAAATATAACTCTTTTCTGGATAATGTACAGGGGACTTGCACCCCATAAAATCATGCCCATGCCGGGCACACACAACAAGTTCAACCTGAGGCAAAACCCTTTGTTTCTTCAAAGGTTTTTGTGTCATTCAGCTTCAGTGACTTCGTTCCAGTCTCTGGAAGGGTTTTGCCCAGGTTAACCTTACCGTTAGGCGAAAGAAGAACCATAATGGTATGAAAGTCTGGAGCCAAAATGGCAGGTAAAAGAAAAATGTGGATACCATCCTCGCCGAGAAAGACGAAATCTCAGGTACCGGACTCTATCAAGCGTAGTCTGAATGAAAAGGCAGGTGAGATTATCGAAAATGATTTGAAACCAAAGCATATAAAACCACCTCCTACCGAAAACGACTTTAATTATCTCGTAGACATATACTCAAAGTGGTATCGAAATTATTTTTACTTCTGTGCCAAATATAACTGCCCCAGTCCGAGCGCGATTTCGCCGTCATTTGAAACGAAATTCGCAAGGATGGAGTACGTAGGGAATGAAAAATTTAATCTTTCGTATATGAGGCATACTGAACAATGGTGCGAGATCTATCAAGAACTGCCCATGTTCGAATGTATAAAAATAATCGCAGAGGAACCGCACTTTGTACCGTGAATCGTCTAACACGGTGCTCAAGGTGACGCAAAAACAGTTGGTTTGTTTTAAAGGTTTTGGTGAATTAAAGCTTTGGTATATTTCCCAACGCTCTGGAACGTTTTTGCGCCCCTTAGCTAAACCTTATATTTTTTGTACACATATCCTATTTAGGTATTAAAATTTGAGCATTACAACATCAAGTGGCCACCACATAGTAGATTTCAAAATACAGTCCATATCTGGTGCACCAGCTATAGGAACATACGTCCTGAGGTTTTCCGTCGAGTATTCAATGCCTGCTCATGAAGAAGAGCTAGCCTATTTTCATAAAACCTCAGCTAAGGTATACATCGGAAAAGACAATTCATTTCTTGGCGTAGCAACGCCAGAAGTCCCCAGAACTTTTAAGCCACATAATCACGAGCAAAAAGGCTGGGTTCTATACGAAATGTCCTTACCTAAGGACGTAATGGAGGAAATCGAGATACTAAGGTCAGGAAAAGAGTTGGAGTTTAAACTCGATATCTCAGGCGAATATTATGACGGCCATAATTTATTATGTAATTTAACGTCAGCTTGGTATAAGGCGAGCCAAAATGAATGGATAAATACTCTTAAATCTATGAAATTTAGAGGTGGCTTGATATTTGAATTACCAATGGATATAACCCAAGCAAAGAAATAAAGACAGCCCTAACTGCAATAGATAAAGCTAAGCACCACCTTTATCATGGAAATTATGATGATGTTGTTGCTAAATGTAGAATTTCATTGGAAAGCATTATATCTGGCTGGGTAGATATACGGTCAATTAGACAACTTGTAAAAACAGATAAAAGGGGCATCTCTAAAGAGCAGCGGTTTATTCATGTAGTTGATCAAATAGTGAATTTTACACACTTGTCACATCATCCTGACGAGGATGATAAATATATATCATTTTCTAGAAGTGAGGCTGTGTTTGTCTTAGGAGCAACTATATCTGTAATTTCAAGCTATGCCGAATACAAAATATAACAAAAGCAATCAACTCGGACGTTTTTCCGCGGTGTTTGAGTTGTGCTAAAAAAGCCTAGCACAACTCAAACACCACTACAAAACGCAGGTTATTGCTGGCGTTAGCCTTACAAGGAATTAATATGGGAATGTTGGAAAAAGTTGAGCTTCTAATTCAAAAAGGTAACGAGGTTCTATCCTCGCATAGACCAAGTCCTCCTAATGTAATTGGCTTTCCAACATTGGACACAGCATCATTCGCTACATGGAAAACTCAATCTTTATCGTTTCTTGAAAGGCAGTTTTCATCAACAAGTCCTTATTTCCTGGAATTTCAGGATAAAGTTAAAAAGCCATATACTAGTGCAGCAAAAACAGGGATTGGTGTACTTGCCGCTGTTAAAGAAGAAATTGAGTCAGGCGATATTGGAACCACATCCGACACAATAAACCCGATAGAAGTAGTAAAAAATATTTGTGATCGCTTTCATTTGGTGGCTCGTCAAGTAAGAGAACGATACAACGATAGAGAAACCATCGATATCCAAGATGAATATGATGTTCAGGATTTATTTCATGCATTACTACATCTTAATTTTGAAGATATTCGCCCTGAAGAGTGGGTGCCAAGTAATGCAGGAAAATCAACACGGGTAGATTTTTTACTAAAACAAGAGCGTATTGTTGTAGAGCTGAAAAAAACAAGAAAAGGTTTAAGCGCAAAAGAGGTTGGCAGTCAATTAATAGAGGATATTCACAGATACAATTCACACCCAGATTGTGATGCATTAATCTGCTTTGTATATGACCCAGATGGTCGCATTGCAAACCCTAGAGGACTAGAGTCTGATTTAAATAAAAACACGGAAGAGTTAATTGTTCATGTATATATTCGCCCATAAAAGGCTAACAAATCGTTCGTGTGGGGATTTCACTACGCTGCGCTTCGTGAAATCCCCACAACTCAACCGTTAGCTGCAAGAAGACATGAAACATAGCGCATGGAATCCAACAAAAAGGAATCGAAATATTGGCACTGATAAAAGTGGTCATTCACAGAATAATAAGTTGGTTGTTCCTGAGCGCTGGGCAGACTACAGAATATTCTGGGAGCGTTTGACTAATCCAATTTTTCATCCTTTTATTAATAATGGACATGAAATAAATCTGGTTGTTGAGCCAACCAAAGAAGGCTATATCCATGCGTGTACGCCACATGACGTTATTCGTGTCCTTGAACTGTTGAAGCAAGAACACTTAGAAGAAATAGAATTATTAGTATTTAGACAGCCTAAGAAGAAAGAAGAGATTTTGAAACCTTGCTGGGGACGCTTTGTCTATTACGCTGATTTAGGAGGGTATTCAGGTCCGGCTGTGTATCTTGAAGCTATTCAATCTGATTGCACCATCAAATGGAGCAAGAAGTTAAACCCATACCAGAAGAAGGAACTGAACTCACTTGAAGCTGATGGGCATCGTATTGAGAAAGTAAAACGGGGCTATGAGATTAACACGTCAATAGCAGCAGTGAGAAATACGCAGCTTTTTCGAACGCTTCCTCATGAAATTGGCCATGCTGTAGATTATCTCTATAACTCACTAAGGCCCTCGATTCAGTCTGATTCTGAAGCGGAGGATGAATATATAACAGCGGTTTATAATGCAAAGCCCTCCTTAGACAAGGAGGAATATGCTCACAGATATGCAAGGGAATTTTTTGAAAAATGGTCAAAGAGTGGAGCCTTACCATTTGCACGGATCTATGGAAAAGAAGAACTTGAGGGTATGGGGTTAAATCCAAAATGGTTCTGTATTTAGGAGTAGCAGCTAACCAGAAAATCAAGCGGACGCATGACAGCGAGTTTCTCCGAATCTAGGTTCGGAGCGTGCGCCGCTTATTAAAACCGTTATGTGGATAAGTTATGAGTTCTAAACAAAAAGTGAAACCCAGATTTGTAACCCTTGAGGCCAACTTTAAAGGTGGTCCATATCCAGATAGGGTTACCTTTAACAAAGAAACTGGTAATTTAGAGTTTGGAAATAATAAAGAGGTGTTAATACCCAAGACTGCAAATGTTGAATGGGCATATGCGAGGCCGAAGAAAGAAAAAGCGATTCGGAGGTATCCTGTTGATGAAAAAAATATGCAACTCCATCCGGACTATAGCTTGATGCGAGCTGATATTGTTTATGTAATAGATACAAATACTGATCGTGAAAATAAATTATCAGTTAGCTGTATTCTTCAAGGAGCGCCAAGGCTTGATGAGAACGGAGAAAAAGTATGAATACACTTTAAATCACTCCCATATTTAGTAGTTAAGGGAGATATTGAATCTCCAGAAAAGGCCGCCTGGTGTCAGTTGATAAAGAGGGAAGTTGATAATCCAGGTAAAAATATACTTGTAATTGTGGATGCATATCTAGATGAGTTGGAGTTATATAACTCTGGGGAAAGGCCGGTTTTGCGAGAGTTCTATTTGCCTAGGACTGTGAATTTAATGTATGCAAGTGCGGATGTTGGCAAAGAGCATACTGTAAATAAGGTCATGTCCCAAGCGGACAAAGCAGCAACAAAAATGACTAAACAAATTCTTTCAGGTGAGGTTCGTGTATAGATATCCACATAATCGGGATAGGGAGCTACTCAAGTAGCCCCCTCCCACAGCACCGTACATACGGGTCCGTATACGGCGCCTAGCCTGGTATTACCAGAGATACTTCATCGGGCAAATCGAATTCATATCAAGTGTCTATCGGGCCGTAGCCGGATGGTGAATCTTGCACCATAGCGCTCTTTGGCTATACACGTATTCAATACGATGTATTCCACCGACGCAAGATCGATAGGCGATGGATTCATGACGCGCCTGGTCTCCAATTCCCCGGTCGGGGTTTGCGAATGACCAAAGCTCACGAGCACCACCTTATCACACTGCCTTCAGACCTTTCCCCAACAACATCATTGGGTTCTCGTCCTCGGCTGACTTCTGCCCTGTTAACGCGCACCTTCGCAGGCTCTGTTCCACCGCTGCCGTTAGGCAACTTAGGCAGGCAGATCTCCCCGGGTAAAAACATGATCTTTCCCTGCACAACCACTACATTTACCCTCCCCCAGTGATCCAGAGGGGCTTCGTCATGTTGTGCTGACTCGCCCTGAGGTTCGGCCTTATATGTAGTTTCTGTCCGTTGGCTCGCAGGTTTGCACTTAGGCTTCTTTCAGCGGGTCGGTCGCCCTTCCGCACCTTGCCCTTGGCTAGTACTTTTAAAGTTGTCAAATATAACTCCTTTCTGGATAATGTACAGGGGACTTGCACCCCATAAAATCATGCCCATGCCGGGCACACACATCAGGTTCAGCCTGAGGCAAAACCCTTTGTTTCCTCAAAGGTTTTTGTGTAATTCAATTTCAGTGACTTCGTTCGAGTCTCTGGAAGGGTTTTGCCCAAGTTAACCTGGGCGTTATGTCTAAAAGGGAAATATGGAAAATTTAATTTTTGTATTCATTTTTGCCTTCATCGTATTTTTCATTTTCGTAGCATTTACAAAAAAGGAAAAGGTTTATTTTTTGGCGGAGAACTGGTGAAAACCATTGGAAATAAAGTTGGTAGCAAGCGGGGTATTTTTAATGCCAACGTAAAAGTTCATGTGGTTAAAACGCAGCTTCCTAAACCAAATAAATATCAAGTTGGCCTAGAGCTTGGCCAATCATCATTTGCCAGTTATCAAATGACGCCAATTACTCTCAGCACAAGAGAGGCTCGACTTCTTATTAATATGTTGGAAGAAGCACTAGAGTATGAAAATAAAACATAACCAAACAAATCCAGCTGAGCCGCAAACCCGCCGCTCCTCGTGCCTCGTCTCTCTGGGCTTGCGACCAGCTGATTTGCGACGTTATGTCCAAAACTCCTATTACCAGAGGGATGCTTAAATTTCAGAGTTAGCTTAACGTCTATATCACAATGTGCTATAGTCTCGTTATGAAGAGACTATCTACTAAATGGTTCAAGAAATGGTCTAAAAAGGTTAATTTAACGAATCAAGATTTGCTAGAGGCTATCAAGAATTTAGAAGACGGGTTATCTACTACAGACATAGGGAGCCACCTGTTTAAAGTTCGAGTCAAGAGAGAACACAGTGGAAAAAGCTCAGGATTCAGAACAATTATTGTTTATCAAAAAAATAACAAAGCAATTTTTCTATATGGATTTGGAAAGAATGAAAAACCAAATATTGACAAAGCTGAATTGCAATATTTCAAGAAACTAGGAAATGATCTTTTAGCTTTGAACTCAGCGCAGCTTGAACAATTTTTGGAACAAAAAGTCTTATTTGATTTAGAGGAGGTAGAATGAGAAATTCGATAAAAAGTGCAATTGGTGAAACAGTTCAGAATATGGTGAATTCTGGAATAAAAGTCTCCTTTACAAAAAAAGAACTTGATTCATTGGGGGTAGAAATTCCAAAGGTTCAATTCACAGCAGAACAGATCATAGCTATCAGGAAACAAATGAGCCTCAGTCAAACAGTATTTGCTAGGGTCTTAAATGTTAGTCCATCTTCAATAAGGCAGTGGGAGCAAGGAAAAAGAAAGCCAAGTGGTTCTACAAAAGTTTTACTTGAGCTTCTTGAAAAATCTCCACACCTTCTTGATTATAGGCTCAGTGCATAATGGGTAAAAGACATAAGAGGGATAGGAAAGGGTTTCTATCCCCTCCCTCCCACACCACCCCGCATACGGGTCCGTACAGGGCGGTTACCTAGAGTGCCGGACCGTAGTCGGGCCAATGAATATTGAATAGACCAGAAATACTCATTGTGGATTTCACTAAACCATCAACGCGCCTGTTAACCCTTAAGGCTGCCTGTCGGCCGCAACTGAGCACAAAGCTTGATGGGTAATTTCCTCTCTTGGCTTTAGGCCTTCGCTTCATCATAAAATCATGATTCCACTACTATGCCTTCTGCTGACTTTTGTCCAATCACCTTATGCATTACTGCATAAAGCGCTCCCGTCTTTTGACGGGCGCAAAGCCGGACAGATCTCCCCGGGTAAGAACATGATCTTTCCCTATACAACCGCTGCATTTACCATCTCCCAGAGATCCGGATGGGCTTTGTCAAGTGGTGCTGACTCGCCCTGGGGTTCGGCCTACTATGCAATTTATTCACCACCTCCCTGTGGTTCCCCCTTCGGGCCAGCTAAAGCTGTTCAAATTCGTTCCTGACGAATTTGTCTGTTCGTCGGCTCATAGGTTTGCACTTAGGCTTCTTTCAGACGGTCGGTCGCCCTTCCGCCCTTGCCCTCGGCTAGTACTTTTAAAGTTGTCAAAAATGACCTCTTTCCGGATAATGTACAGGGGACTTACACCCCATAAAATCATGCCCATGCCGGGCACACACCAATCACTCCAGCTGACCGTTGTTCCGCTACGCTCCACAGCGGCATCTGAGCTCGGTCGTTATGTGAATAGAATTATTGCGGAGAAGAAAAATGGACTTAGCAGCACTATTTGATTCATTCTATAGCAAATTTGTACTTCGGGATCTGTTTGGAAAGATAGTGCCTGGTATTTTGCTAATCCTAGGTGTCTGTATAGGTATCTTAGGGGTAGAAAAAATAAGTATTCTGCACTCCAAAATGACATTTGCCACATGGATTATCGTTGGAGGATTTTCTTGGTTATTGGGGTTTGTTGTCAAATATATAGGTGAAAAACTACACCTACTAAGGACACACCCAAAAAATATAGATAAAACTCGAAAAGAATTCTTTCCAGATCTTCACTCCTTTCATAAAAATTCTACAACACACGAAAAGGTTCATGCTGAAAGGCTAAACATTATCAAAGAAGCAGTTGGTAACGGCGCTATTTCGTTATTGCTTTCTTCTGCAATTATTCCTACAAGTTTATGGATTTATAAGACACCTATATCCTCGCAAGTATGGTTGTCTCTTCTTCTTAGTGTATTCGCGGCATTTTGCCTTTGGCGAATGCATATTGAGCATGTGGAGAGGTTTGGTAGCTATATATGCAATGCTAATAGCCATAGATCACATGATGAGCAGAGATAACCACATAACACGGCGCTCCAGCCGACGTCGGCGCTGTTGCGCCTCCTCGGCTGAGCTTGGTCGTTATGCATCAAGAGGATAAATCACATAGAATACCAGCATGGATTTCGAAATTATTAGCGACATTCGTTATTCTGAAAGCTTTGCTCAAGGGACTGGAATTAGGGAACTTCCTCGCGTACAGAAAATCTACGGAAAAGGTCGCTGGCGAAAATGTAAAGGTGAAGCTACTATCAGGTTGGCAGATGGAACTGTGTTAAATGCAGAGATTCATTGGTACGAAGCCCACGGGATTGGAAAGCGTGAGTTTAAAATAAAGCAGTATTTGGAGTAATGTATATGACAAACCCTAAATTTGTTATTTGTATAAATAATTCAGGCTACGAGGTATCGCTTGAGCTTCGCAAATTATACCAGTTAATGCCAGATGAAGTAGCTGCTGAAGCTACTATCAGGTTGGCAGATGGAACTGTGTTAAATGCAGAGATTCATTGGTACGAAGCCCACGGGATTGGAAAGCGTGAGTTTAAAATAAAGCAGTATTTGGAGTAATGTATATGACAAACCCTAAATTTGTTATTTGTATAAATAATTCAGGCTACGAGGTATCGCTTGAGCTTCGCAAATTATACCAGTTAATGCCAGATGAAGTAGCTGCTAAGCACCGTCAGTTACGAATAGTTGATGAGTCGGGAGAGGACTATGTATATCCAGAATCTTTCTTTTTACCAGTAGCTTTATCTGAAAACGTAGCGCAAAAAGTCGCGCACATTGCATAACGAATAAGGTTAGATTGTGTGAGCGGAGCGAACCACAATCTAACCGTTTGTTGGACAAGCCCGTCGGTTATGATCCAGTTTCTCTATGAAAATATGTTTTTGAGTCTCGCGGCCTCTCAAGGCTTACGGTGACCCGCAAACCTCAAGATCCAGCGAATACGGTTGCTATTGCAGCAACGTGTGGTAAGAATGCCTTTCTAGTGAGGCCAATTCCGCCTATTTTACCCATTTTTTAGACAAGCGGGTTCCTCAGCGCTATACACTGAATTTAAATCCATCCGCAGGGGTGGTAGCGTTTACATGATCAATGGCTCCAGCGTATTATCATGTCGGTACCGCCACCTTCCATGGGAACAGCGGAGGAACCCGTGTTTTGATAATCTTCATCGGACCACCGCAACACCGACAGGTTAGTGTGGGTCGTTTTCTAAGCCATGCCAATGCTCGGCCTAGATCCAGTTTGAGTAAATACTGAAGCAACTGTATCGAGTGTTTGCTATTGGGGTGCAGAAAACCGAAATTCCTAGCCCGTCTAAACCTTTTGGGTAGGACATGCTGGAGGATCAACCACAAAAATTGCGGGCCGGAAACGGTCTTAAGCTCAATCTGCTGGGTCTTGCTATTTGGGTAGCGAAAAGTCACTTGACCCGCCTCACAGGCAACAATATCCTTTTCCTGGATCACGCCGCGATAGAGGTAACGACCCAGATAGATCAACGCCTTCTCACCGGAGCCGACCGATTTGCAGTCCACGACCCACTGTTCAGGGTGTCTAGCCGGTAGCACAAGCTCTGCCTGAGTCATTTCCTCAAGCATCTTGGCGCGAAACACTTTGGCCAGTGCCTGATGGTTGAACAGGTAACCGCTCTTGGTTTTGATCTTGTTTTTGACTTTAGGCTTGTTTTTCTTGGTTCGCCAAAGTTTATTCAACGCATCAATCGCCGCTGCAGGCATGATCATATGCACATGGGTATGAAAATCCAGACAGCGAGAATGGGTGTGTAAAACAGCAATAGCGCCCGGAATCCCCTGAAGCTGTTTGTCGTTTTGACTAAAGGTTCGCAGTGTATCCCAACAGCATTGGATCATCGTCGAATACATCTGGCGAAGTCTATTCCAATCTATAAATGGCCCTGAAACAGAGGGGTAGAGAATCTACCTGAAGAGGCAAATCAGGCAATACTCCGCTCCTGCTCAAAGATGGTTTTGAAAAGTTTACGTTTGGCCTCATTCATCTGTTTGACTGCGTCATTGTCGCTGATTGAGAAGGCAATTGCATCCAGCTTTTTAAAGGTGGTTCCCAGTTTGAGATATTGGTTTGCATCAGGTAATGATTTGAGCTTCTCGTAGGGTGTCATCATTAACTTGTAGGGATAGCTCTTTTTCACCTTTCCTTTGTTGTCTTCTTTTGGGACAGGAAAAAAGCAAGGACGATGGAAGTTGATATAGGGGTTGAAATACTCTCTGTGAAATTCATTAAGTTGAGGCGCCCAGTACCCCGGGATATGGTCGTACCCCAGATGTTTGCGGATGATGGTTCTTGGACTCGCCGAGTGCATTGTCGTTGGAATGGCGTGGGCGTGATTTGGTCAGGTCAATATGGAGCTTTCCGAGCAGTTTTGCCACGGTATGATTGATGTATTCCGAACCGTTATCCGCGTGAAATGCCAGGATGACAAAAGGGAAGATTTCGATCAGCATCTCCAGGACCGGAATCATGAAACGCTCAGTAATCCGTTCTACGGAGAATATACATTCAAATTGCGTGACTTCATCAACCGCATTGATATGGTAAACCCCTTTGATCCCATCCAGGTCGCCCTGATGGACTGTGTCGATCCGTAGAAAGCCTGGTTTACCTTCTGAATTGGGTTTTCGTCGCTCGCCTATCTGAGAGCGTTTTGAAGCGGTTTTATCAAACTGGCGGCGCTGTCGTTGATAACACGTAGAATGACGAAGATTATAGAGATGGGCAACCGAAATCTTTGCTAAGCGCCCATAGCGATAATCCTCATAGATCAAAAGCATCCGCTCACAGATCTTCTTGGTGGCTGCACCGCAGAGTGTCCCATGGAGCTTGTCGGTCTCAGCTAACAGCACTGCGTCCTCAGGGCGGTAGAAGCGTTCAAATCCCGATGCTGTACGCTGCTGGCGCTTGATGTATCCGGTTTTTTTGTATTGCTGTACCAGCCGTTTCACTTGCCGTGGAGAATAGCCACTCACCTGCTCCAGATAGCGGATGATCAATCCCTTACCGTTCTTGCTGCAAGAGATATAACTGAATTTGACCAATGTACGCCGAATCCACTGGTAGCGCTCTTCCTTGTTGGTAATTGAAAACTCAACCTCCACAGTTCCTTCGAGAAAGATGCGGACGTCATCCAATGTTTTTATCTTTTTGTCACTCATATAGATCACCATAGGTGACCATCATGAGCAGAAATTACTCCTCAGGTACAGGGCCGTTTCACGTTGGAATCACGGCTCCCGTTCAGGGCCATTTCATATTGGACAAGACTTGGCGTTGACGTGACCAAGCCAGGGGTCTAAACTCGGCGGGCAACGTGAACGTGACCAAGAAATACTCGGCAGGCACCTGTTTCTTGAGTTGTCGCTCCAACCACTGTTGGCTTTCGTGGGATTGACAGTGTGGGCAGTTGCGGTGTCCGCAGGAGTGCGGCACATAGGTCTGGCGTTCACAGGCGTCACAGCCCACCAACATTTTGGGGCTGTGCCGGGTCCGGCAAATCTCCATGGCGGCGAGTGCCTTGCGATGAGAGGGCAGAAGCTGCCCTGCATATTGCGCCAGAAACTCGGTGCCAAAAGTCTTAATGATCGATGATAACAGTATCATTTGACCTTCCCCCATTGTATGGAGAAGCCATTCATCAGATCATTGATCAGGGTCTTTGTGTGACGGTCTGTAGTGGCTGTCAGGTGGGTATATTTGGCGGTGGTTAAGAGGCTCCTATGGCCGAGGATTTTTTTGCACCTCAAGTAAGTCAACACCCGATTCAATCAGATGGGTGGCGTAACTGTGGCGTAGGCTGTGTGGGGTAATCTTTTTTTTATCCCACAGGCGTCCACAAGCTTTTTCAGGGTCGTCTGGACGCCGCCACGATCCAGCGGTGTGGTCGCCGTATGACTGCCTTTCAGACCGCCTTTGCGATTCGGGAAGAGTAATACCGGATTGCGATGCACCGACCAGAAGCGACGGAGTATATCCACCGTGGCGTCGGGCAGCGGCACCAAGCGATCCTGATTGCCCTTGGCATCGCGGATATGCACCCGCTGACGCTCAGCATCGATATCACCGACCTCGAGGCGAAGTCCTTCACCGAGACGCAAGCCGAGACTGTAGACGGTAAAAAAGAACACCCGGTAGCTCAACTTGTGGGCCGCCATAAAGAGACGCGACGCTTCCTTAATGGTAACGATATCCGGTAACCGTGTGGTCCGCGGTGGCTTAATCAAATCAACGTTCACCCAGGGCTTATGGAGGACATGCTGATAGAAGAATTTGAGGCCATACAGGTCGAGCTTAACCGCGCTCCAGGAATGCGTACTGAGAAGCTTCGAGAAATAATCCGTCAACTGCTGCTCTGAAAGATCATAAACTTGATGCTCAAAGTACAAGCCAATGCGACGAATGCCGCGCGAATAGGCCTCTATCGTCTTAGGTTGAAGACCTTTAAGCCTAAGGTGTTGCAGTAACGTTTGATAATCCTACTTGAAATTTCTATTGAAGGGTGTTGTCATGACACTGTAACCTCATATTCGTGGTTGAATACCCCTCGGTGCGAGGGGTTGAGGTTACATTTTATATTTAATCAGGGCTCGAGGTCTTTTCTCCGCGATAGCGGCTTCGTCCAACCATCGCGTCAACTCTGACTGGCTAACCCGCCGCTCCTCGTTCCTCGTCGCTCTGGGTTAGCCAGCAGGTTACGCAAAACGTTAGCGCATCATTACAATAGGGAGATGGATCAATCGAACTTACCAAAGAATTAATTGCACGGTCGCGAGTAATCGCAAAAGGTAAGCGTATCCGCGATGTTCAAAGACTCCTTGAGGAATATGGAGGTCAACGGTCAAAATGGGTCAAGAAAAGCAGCCCAGTATTCGAGAACGACGGAACTTTCTATGAATACCACTGGTATGAACATTATGGCATCGGTCGATTTGAAACCAAACTCAAGGTGGTTACAGAGAAATGATTATTAAGCTCAAATCAAAGAATCCCAGCTATGCTGACCTATCCGAAGCTCAACCGTACTTCGTTATTGGGATAGAGGCAGATGACTACAGAATATTGAACGACGCTGGAAAACCATATCTTTACCCACCCGAACTTTTTGATGTATTAGATTCGGGTGAACCAAAAGATTGGATAACGGAAATTGGTGAAGATGGTGAGCGGTATTCATACCCCAAATCTTTAAACAAAGTTGGCTTTTTCGAGAATTTTTTTGATCAGAAGCATGAAGAAACATCCATATTTTGGCACGTTGTAAACCAGAGACTTACAGACGCCGCATGACCCCATAAAACGCTAACAAAAGGTTCAACCTGAGGCAAAACCCTTTGTTTCTTCAAAGTTTTTAGTGCCTTTCAGTTTCAGTGTCTTCGTCAAGTCTCTGGAAGGGTTTTGCCCAGGTTAACCAAGCCGATAGCTCCGCTTCGCGGAGCTATCGTGGAGGATAAGGGCATGAGGCGTAACAACTGCGTATGGTGTCGCCATGTCAACGCTATCAATCGGATCAAGTCAGGCGCTGATAGCGTTCCTTATCCTCCACGTTAGTGCCCAATAATCCCGGATCAGTTAAACTTTCTAAATGACCAAAGCTGATAAACTACTTCGCAAGATTCTACAAGGTCGTTCTGACGCAAACATTAGCTTTGATGAATTACGGTCCTTACTGAAGGGCCTTGGGTTTGAAGAACGTATTCGAGGTAGCCACCATATCTTTCGTTGTGGCAACGTCGAAGAACGTTTAAATCTCCAACGTGATGGGGTAAATGCAAAGCCATATCAAGTTCGCCAAGTTCGAAGCGTTATTCTGAGGTACGGTTTAGGAGCAGACGAAGATGCATAAATACGAAGTGATAATCTACTGGAGCCAAGAAGATGAGGCTTTCGTAGCCGAAGCACCAGAGCTTCCGGGTTGCATGGCACACGGCAGCACTCAGACTACGGCATTGAAAAACATGAACGAAGCCGTCGAACTTTGGTTGGACACCGCACAGGAGTTTGGTGATCCGATACCTGAACCCAAAGGACGTCGGCTTTTGTATGCATAATGCGCTAACCAAACGCTCAACTTGAACCAAAACCCTATGGTTCTTTACAAGGGTTTGTTGTGAAATCAGGCTTCGAGGCTTCTACCAAGTCTCTGGGAGGGTTTTGGTCAAGTTAGCTTGGTCGTTGGGCGGGTCGTGATGAACCCGTTTTAACAGGTCTAGGCCACATTCTGTGATGGACGTGATGGACGTGATGGACGTGATGGCGGAAATATTCAAAGTTCAATCTGCGTTCTCAGATATTGGACTTAGCTATTAGCGAAGAAGAGGAAAAGCGTCCATTCGGGTCGGACCACGGTAACACACAGATATATAAAGAAAACAATCTTCAAAAAGGGCGATATTTGGGCTTAGAACGCCAGTTTTGTGGTCAAAAAGGTAGCTTTAAGAGTATGACCGGGGGTATTGCGCCTAACGAATAAGGATTGGATCACAGTGTCAGGCCATGGTAAGTCATAGATATTATAGAAATCAAAGGGGACGCTAGCGTTAGGCGTGTTAAGTGTTGCCAAGATTTCAGCTTTGATAGTCGAACCACTCATCGCCATTTCAATGATTTAAGTCTGTGTAGAAAATATTTATTCGAATAAACTAAGTCGATGGTGGATCTTGGTGATTTTTGGCTTTGGTTTGTTACATGGTTTGGGTTTCGCTGGCGTGTTGACCGAAATTGGTTTGGTTTCAGATCATTTCGTGACTGGATTGATTGCGTTTAGTATCGGTGTTGAACTGGGTCAATTGAGTATTATCCTATAGTGGACCCCGGTTTTAAGACAGTAGTTTAAGCTGTGCTCTGTTATTTTAGGAGCGAGGAAAAATGAGCGAAGCAAAAAAGCGGAAGGTCCACACACCTGAGTTCAAGGCGAAGGTAGGTCTTGAGGCATTGCGGGGAGTGAAGACGATCAACGAGATTGGTCAGGAGCACGGTGTTCACCCAGTACAGGTTGGGCAGTGGAATAAGGCCATTCAGGAGCAAGCCAAAACATTGTTTGAAGGCAAGCGTGGTCCCCAGCAGCTGGCTGCGTACCGGGAGCCTGAGCTACTGTACAGCGAGATTGGCAAATTGAAGGTAGAACTTGACTGGCTTAAAAAAAAGTCCGGGATGAGCCTGTCATGATACGGCAAGTGTGGATCGACAAAGAGGATGAGTTGAGCAGAGTCCAGCAATGTGTTCTGGCGGGGGTATCTAGCGCCACGTTTTATGCGCATCAAAAGCCCAAGCTGGCCGATGAAAGCGATCTGTTGCTCAGCCACATGATTGACGAAGAATACACACGGCATCCGTTCTATGGCAGCCGCAAGATGGTTGTATTCCTGAAGGGGAAGGGGCACACCGTCAATCGCAAGCGGGTACAACGTTTGATGCGGCGGATGGGACTGTCCGGCATGGCGCCTGGGCCCAACACCAGCCGTGCACACCCTGAGCACAAGGTCTATCCGTACCTACTGCGCGGAGTTCCTGTGGTTAGGCCCAACCACGTGTGGAACACGGATATCACCTATATCCGGTTGGCGCATGGCTTCGCCTACCTGGTGGCGATCATCGACTGGTACTCGCGCCGGGTGCTCAGCTGGCGGATCAGTAACAACATGGAAGCGGTATTCTGTGTCGATTGTTTGGAAGAGGCCTTGCGGACCCACGACAGGCCGGAAATCTTCAACAGCGATCAAGGTTCACAGTTCACCAGCGAAGCCTTCACCGGGGTGTTAAAACGCGAAGGCATCGACATCAGCATAGATGGTCGGGGGCGAGCGTTTGACAATATTTTCGTCGAGCGGCTCTGGCGTAGCGTCAAACACGAGGACGTGTATCTGAAGGGCTATGGGTCGATGGGCGAATTGACGCTGGGTCTGGCGGAGTACTTCGCCTTCTACAACGGCGAGCGTCCGCACCAGTCGTTGGGGCAAAAGACGCCCAACGCCGTATATCGAACCGCTACAGGTGGCGGAGCAGTGATAGTGGATAAATTCGGCGGCGCGGTGGAGGACCCCCGTTCCGCTACGCTCCACGGGGGGGTCCTCCACCGCAAAAGCAAGATCAAAAGCAAAGACAAACTCGGGGCAGTGCCATCCAGCTGCTATTGAAGTTGAATGTACAACTTAAACTAAGTGGGTTTTTGTCTTGACCCATGGGTCCACTCTATCCGCCTTTGCTTCATGTCCATTGGCGTGTGGTTCCGCAACAAACCTTGGTATCGTCAACATGTGACAATCCCACTTTCGGCTATCACTGCTTGCATTGGCGCCTATTGGTTGAACGAAAGAATGTTGCTTTGTTAAACCTGAATCGTTGATTTCATTACGACACAGGGCACAAACTCTCGATTCCATACTGGTACCGGGTTTCATTCAACCAATCAGACATCGATTGAAGTTCCCGTCCAATTTCGTGTTCCGCGTACTAGTTCGAATATACTACTCTGGATAGTGCCTTTTTCGCGCATTGTCGGCTCCGGTGATTTTGAGGTTTTATTTATGCGTCAATGGGTTAGCTCAAAAGCACACCCGATTTCACCAGGGAGTTCATCCACTAATTTCAATTTTTTGTTAATACTTTCTGCGGCTTAGGGTTTCTGAACGGAGTACTAGCTGGGAGGCTGTTTAATTCAATACGCTCTTTAATTTGAGCGGTGGTCGCTGGTTGGATGAAGATATCGTCGATATTTTAATGACTTATTACATTAGCCGGGATAGAAAAAAATATAGCGATTTTGTAAATCAACCGACTCAATGGGCGGTTAAAACTTTTCCCTATCTTCGTGGATCAAATCCCTAGGATGCTGTCCGATAAATCCAAAAATACGTCAGTTTTCAAAAACGAAGGATTTCAATAAATTCCACTATGCAAAGCCACGAAATCGATTACACAATTATTGGCCACGACATCCAGATGGTCGAAATCGCCCTGGACCCGGACGAAACCGTCATCGCCGAAGCCGGCAGCATGACTTATATGGAACAGGATATCGACTTTAGCGCTAAAATGGGCGATGGTAGTAGTGGTGTGCTAGGTTCGATTTTCAATATCGGCAAACGCATGCTGACCGGCGAATCGGTATTTCTGACCCACTTCACAAATGAGGGCAAAGTTGTCCGCAAATTGGCCTTCTCGGCGCCTTTCCCGGGTTCCATTATTCCACTCAACCTGGCGGAACTGGACAGTGACGTCATATGTCAGAAAGACTCGTTTCTGGCAGCCGCTAAAGGCACTCAAGTGGACATCGCCTTTAACAAACGTTTGGGCAGTGGTTTTTTCGGTGGCGAAGGTTTTATACTGCAACGCCTGAGCGGCGATGGTATGGCTTTTATCCACGCCGGTGGCACCATTGTCAAAAAGCAGCTCAACAACGCAACTCTGCGCATGGATACTGGTTGTCTGGTCGGTTTCACCAGCGAAATTGACTATAGCATCAAACTCAGTGGCGGTTTAAAAAGTATGCTATTCGGTGGCGAAGGGATGTTTCTGGCTACCCTGAAAGGTACGGGTACCGTATGGATACAAAGCATGCCATTTGCGCGCTTGGCCGATAGGGTGTTATCCCATGGGCTTTTCGGCAAACAAGGGGAAGACTAATAATAGGGCCTCCTAGCCTCTAAGCGACTCTTCGCCGGACCCTAACAACCTGCACTTGCAGGTCCAGGGGTGATGGTGCTGTCTCAACCGATCAAAGCATTTTAGTTGTTAGAAAACATAGGTTTAAATTCCTACCCATTTTACCCATCATCCATAACACCCAATATACATTCCATCGTCCTATCAACCGCACCCCGATTTTTCTGCACAAACGTCTTCCCATGCTCACCCATCTCAATACGCTGTTTCTTATCCGCCATCAGATCAATCACACGGTTTGCCAGATCGTCACTATTTGCAACCCGGATTGCAGCGTTTGTTTCGATTAACATTTGGGCGATATTTTTAAAATTAAAAGTATGCGGACCCATTATGACAGGGACGCCAACAGCTGCGGGTTCCAATACGTTTTGCCCGCCCCTTGCCACCAGACTTCCACCTACAAACGCGATATCCGACGCAGCGTAGAAAATCTTTAGTTCGCCTAAGGTATCACCCAGGAAGATATTTGTTTCCGGACGGCAAGCTTGGTTTTCGCTACGGCGAACGATATCAAACCCTCGCTTTAAACATAACTCGGCGACTGTATCGAAGCGTTCCGGATGACGGGGAACCAAGATAAGTATTAGATCGGAAAACCGCTCTTTTATGGCTGCATAGGCGTCCAGAACTTGCTCATCTTCCCCTTGATGAGTGCTTGCGGCAATGAAAATCGCCCGTTGATTAAATATTTCTTTCCGTAATATCGCCGCATCGCTATAAATATCCTTTTGAAGAACCAAATCGAACTTCATATTTCCAGTGCTTTTCAGCGTTTCCGCGTCAGCGCCGATTTCAATAAAGCGTTTGGCATCGTCTTCCGTCTGCGCCGCGATACAGGAAACCTGAGCCAAAGTTAACTTAACCAATGACCGGAAATAACCATAACCAGCCGCGGACTTTTGTGATAAACGGGCGTTGACAATCACTAATGGTGTAGCGTTTTCAGCCGAATAATAAAATAAATTTGGCCAGATTTCGGTTTCCATAATGATACCGATTTTCGGGTTAAATACCTTGTAAAACCGCCGAACACATACCGGCAAATCATAGGGTAAATAAACATGCCGTATGGATTGTCCGAATAAGGACTTAACGCGCGAAGATCCTGTCGGAGTGGTGGTGGTCACCAAGATAGTGTATTCAGGGAAATGTTTTTGGATTTTTTGAATCAAGGGGAATGCGGCTTCCACCTCGCCAACGGATACCGCGTGGAGCCAAATAATGGACTCTTTCAACGCGTTTATCCGATAAATAGCAAGCCTTTCATTCCATCTTTGTAGATAACCGGGGGCTTTTTTTCCACGAATCAGCAGGCGAAGAAAGAAAAGGGGTGTAATTGAATAAAGAACGAACGAATAAAAAATTCGCACTAGGAATAATGCAATACTTCAAGATAGGATTTAATCCCTTGTTCCACTGTGTGAAACCGATGGGTACAGCCCGCACCGCGTAACGCGGTGATATCCGCTTGAGTAAAGCTTTGATAGTACCCGTCCAGGTGCTCGGGGAAGGGAATATATTCGATTACGCCTTTGCCATGAAAGTTGAGGACCGCATTGGCGACATCATTGAAGGTTTGGCTTTGACCGGTCCCGACATTAAAAATACCACTGATCTCTGGATGATCCAAAAACCACAAATTAACGGCGGCTACATCTTCGACATAGACAAAATCCCGTCTTTGCTCACCATTGCCATAGCCGTCACACCCTTCAAACAAGCGAACTGTCCTTGTATTCAACATTTGATTATTGAGATGATAGGCGACACTGGCCATAGTCCCTTTGTGACCTTCGCTAGGGCCATACACGTTAAAGTAACGTAGTCCGACCACCTGTGTGTTTATCCCGGAAAATCGTTTCCTAAGGTATCGATCGAATTGAAGCTTTGAATAACCATAGACATTGAGTGGCGCCTCATTAACGGGATCTTCCGCAAACTGTTTTCCAGCGCCGTAAACAGCCGCGCTTGAAGCATAAATAAACGGAATTTGCCGCTCCAGGCAAAAGTGGAGCAAGGTTTTAGAGTACTCGTAATTATTCTCCATCATATAGCGTCCATCCCATTCCGTGGTTGTGCTGCAGGCGCCCTGATGAAATACCGCCTCTATTGATTGCCCTTCAAACCGTCCTTGTTTTATCTTGTCGACAAAAGATATCTTGTCGAGATAATCCGAAATTTCAGCATGAATAAGATTCTTGAATTTGATTCCATTCTTGAGGTTATCCACCACCAATATATCAGTCAATCCTCGAAGATTCAGTGCGACCACCAGATTACAACCGATAAACCCCGCGCCGCCCGTTACGACAATCATACGGGTAAATACCGCTTTATTCGGCGATGATTTTTAGGGCTAGTTTGGCCACTACATCGAGGTGAAGAGCCAAATCAACTTCATAATCACCCGTGTGGCGCAACGCACCATCTGGTAATCGTACTTCGTTTTTGTTCAGTGCTTGTCCCGCATGAGTGACCGCCTCGGCTATTGCGTGTGTTCCAACGGACCCGAAGAGCTTTCCTTCGTTACCCGCTTTTTGTGTGATTGTCACAGTGAGTGCACTGATCGCTTCGGCTCGAATTTGCGCTGCTTTCACTTCTTCCGCGGCTTTCTTCTCAAGCTCAACGCGCAGCTTTTCGAATTCGGCCAGTTTTTCAGCCGTTGCAAGAGTCGCTTTACCTTGTGGTACTAAATAGTTGCGCCCATAGCCAGGTTTAACGGTCACTTGGTCACCCAAATTCCCCAAATTTGCAATTTTTTCCATAAGAATTACTTCCATCTTTAATACCTCGTATTACGATAATGATTATTAATCAACTAAATACTTAGAAACTGTTCAGATTACCCCTGAAATTCGTCAGTTCAAGGCGAAAAATGTGAGTTTACACGTGTAAATGATCATTTTTTAACACAGAAATGGCGGATTTCAGGGGTGAGCTGAATAGTTACAAAACTTATTTCGCCAGTCAACCCACGCATCGCTAAAACCAATCAAAACCACGGGTAGCAATGCATGGGGAATAAAAACGATGACCAGATAGAATACCGTTAAAAGTAGTTGTTTAGCCTTGGTTCCGGAAATAATCCGGTGCAACACCGAAACCCCAACGATTAAATACAGAACGGTCAAAGTTATCACCAAGTTCCAGGCGGTTTCCCGCAGATCGGCGCTAGCCATACTGGCAATCAATACGAACGCCAACCCAGCGAACGCTAACGATTTACGAGGTCTCAACCCTAGGAACTCCGAACGGAACCCCCCGGGGTTATATAGTTTTGCTTGCCACCACCGTGCAAGCAACAACCCAAACATCAAACTCGCTATCGACCCAGCGGCTACCAGTCCGGTCATAAAACGCGACATCTTTTCAATATTTTCTTTGATGATCGCCTGATTTTCGTTTGCTATACCGCTTTGTAAAACCGCCTCAATCGTGGCTTGGAGTCGTTCGTTCCACACGGCCGCCGGGTCGGGGAGCAACAAATAAACCGCTCCGACCACGAACACCCCAACGATAACGGTAATTTCAACGGCAAAGGTCAATTGCCCACTTTCCCTGAGCGCCAATGCGATCAAGATAATAGGTAACCATAGCAACAATCCATACCCCGTGACCACAAGCATATTTCCGGTCACCAACAACCCTAATAGAGCAATAGCGACGGCTGCGCCCAACATGACGACCATGCCTTCAGCGAACCCTTTTCGAAGCACCACCAGAGCGATGCCCGCCGAACTAAATAGACTGACCGGGGGTATCATGAGCGACAAAAGAGCAAACGAGGATATAGCCATGATCGCTTGCATCCGCCCCCGCATAATGAATGAGGCTAGTAAACGCAATACTTACACCCTAATGTTGCTGGAAAGCCATACATAAAGCTTTGCAAGAATAGAAGCCGTCACGAGGGAAAGTGGTATTGAGTCCATTTTTTCGGCTAATATAGGGCGGTTTTACCACAAAGCCGCATTTCCGCCTCTGACTTTCTATGATCGGGCGTTCGTAGTGCTAGTCTCTATGGGAATCGCAATACGGCAACAGAGCCAAAAATCTTGCTCGCTTTATAGCCGTCGCTAATTGCCGTTGAGCCTTTGCACTAGCGCCGGTAATGCGGCTGGGTACAATTTTCCCGGTTTCCGAGATGTATTCGCCAAGTATTTCTAAATCCTTGTAGTCGATTTCGGATGTACTATCCGTAGTGATTTTACTATAACTTTTTCGTTTAATCTGACGCATCGTTTTGACCTTTTAAATCTAAAGTACCGTTAAAATCTGAGTCACGAAACCAACACGGGGTTTCATCGAATTATTCTTCCGTAGAATCTGAGGCGGTTTCAGTGGACTCTGAAGAGGTTTCAGTTTGATCCGGTGATTTATCGGAGTCGTCAACCACTTCGATCTTCGGTTGACTTTCGACGGTAGTCTTCGGAGAGACGGGTTCCCCACCCTTCCTCGCCAACGAAGAAGGCTCCGTAATTGCTTGTTTTCTCGATAGTGTCAAATATCGTAATACTGCGTCGTTAAAACGAAATCCGTTTTCGATTTCATCCAAGGTTTCTTTAGTGCACTCTACGTTCAATAATACGTAGTGCGCTTTGTGGACTTTGTTTATGGGAAATGCCAACTGTCTGCGGCCCCAATCCTCAAGACGGTGAATCGTCCCGCTAGCGGCTTTGATGATTTCGCGATACCGATCAATCATTGCCTGCACTTGCGCGCTTTGATCGGGATGAACTAAAAAAACTATTTCATAGTGTCTCATTTATTCCCCTTCCGGTTTACCAGCCTTCTGTTTCACACAGTAAAGCAAGGAGTTGACGATTAGGACTGCCCAGTCCCAAAATTCCTCATTATAACGATTCAGTTTATTTTTAGCAAAAATCTGGGCCTTGATTTTTGTAATGGAACAGGAATAACCCGGATTTCCTAGCGGGAAAGTGCAACAAGCAGCTTACGGGACCGTGCGGTGGACAGGATTTTTTATCCGCTCATAAAAGAATCGACTCGATTGATTGGCCCGGGTTTACCAATATGATTTTGGCCGTTGCTTTCGTTGATCTTTATGCAAGATCCAAAAAGTTACCACTCTGTTGCTCCCACATAGCGTAGTATTTGCCTCGCTTTTCCAGCAAGGCGTTATGCGTCCCTTCTTCTATGATACGCCCTGCATCAAGCACCAATATTCGGTCCATTCGTAATATCGTTGAGAGTCGATGAGCAATCACAATAGCGGTTTTATCTTTTATGAGTTCGAAAATAGCAACCTGAATCTGTTTTTCGGTTAAAGAATCCAGGGCGCTGGTAGCTTCGTCCAGTACTAAGATCGGCGCTTCTTCTAAAAAGGCGCGCGCAATGGTAATACGCTGTTTTTCACCGCCAGAAAGTTTGACCCCGCGCTCGCCCACTGGGGTTTCAAATTTCTCGGGAAGGTTCTCAATGAAATCCAGGCAACGGGATTTTTTAGCAAGCTCTATCAGCTCAACGTTCGAAATCTCCTTACCCAGCGTCATATTCTCACGGATAGATCGGTGGAACAATTCCGGTTGCTGCGGGACTAATGAAATCTGACTACGCAAAGATTTCAGCGTAAAATCCTTAGCATCCATTCCATCGAAATAGAGTGCGCCATTCTGGGGCTCGAAGTATCGAAGCAGTAGTTTGGTTAATGAAGTCTTGCCGGACCCGGTCGAACCCACCAACGCGATTTTTTCTCGCGCTTTAATTTTGAGAGAAAAGTTCTGAAACAGGCCGACCGAATGTTGCTTAGCGCTGGAATAATTGAAGCTAACCTTATCAAAAAAAATATCGCCATTTTTGATTGTTAATGGTTTTGATTTTTCATGATCTTTCTCAATATCATTTTGTCGGAATATTTCTCCCATTTCCGATGCGTTGGCCACGGCTGTAGAGAAGTTTCTGAGATTGCGCCCAAATTCCCACAGCCGTTGGATTAACATCAGCAGGATCGATTGAAACAACACAAACTCCCCCACTTGGAACTGCCCCGTTTTCCATTTAGCGATCATCGAATAAATAAGCACCAGCTCAATGCTGAAGGTCATCAGACCTTGGATCGCAAAGGAAACAAACATCAAGATCCAGGCAACCTTCTTTTTCTTGTAGACTAGATTCGAAGCATGATCTACATTTGATTGCTCAGCGGCTTCCAATGCGAAACTTTTAACAACAAAAATATTGCTTATAGCGTCAGAATAGGCGCCCCCGACCTTTGAATCCCATTTCGCCACCTCCTTGTCGAAACGAAGCTTCCAAATAGAGAAACCGACATTCCAGGAAATAAAGGCAATCACCCAAATCAGGAAGTAAAGAGCGAAATCCGTCTGTTGCTGAGAAAAAATGACAAATGAAATGATAATCGCGAGAATACTCTGAAAAAAGTGGAACAGAAACCAGTCCATTAGAATTTCGAACGAACTCGAGAACCGGTACGCCTGTTTGATCAAACTTCCCGAAAAGTTATTCTCGAAAAAACTGTATTTTTGTTGTTGAAGGACTTCAAAACAACGTTTCTCCAACAGATTAACACCGCCTCCATCCAGAGGAATAATACCTACTTCAAGCAACCTCCACGAGCACCAGACGCCCACATAGAAAAGCGCGATGAGCGTTAAATTTGCAAGTAATACTTCGAGGGTTTCTTCCGAATAGGGTTCGGTCAATCCATTGGCAATATTTTTATAAAAAACCGGGACGGTTAAATCCAATGTCGTCGCGCAAGCCAAAGCGAATAGCACCAGAAAAAAGAAATATTTTTTTTGCCAGACTACACGGCCGTATTCCCGCAAGATGATATTCATGGAATTTTATATTGATTTGTTGGTAAGCCTGAAGAAACGGATGCTTGAATGAATCCATCCATGTGAAACCAACCATCGTTCACACAATCTTGACTTACATTTTTAACCGGCTTTGTACCACGGGCAGCCTCCTGGCGCTGACTCATTATATGTAAAGCCTATTTCATTCGACTATTTCTTTGTTACCTAGTACTCCATCAATCCTATATTGACGGAGTACTAGTGAAGTCAGAGATTCAGCTTGAACCGTCGCACTTATTCCAATCGAGTGTTGCACCGGATTTTGTCATCCCCCCAGCCATATTCAACACATTTTGTTTCAGGTGCAATACTGGGACTTATTCTTGCTTTTACCTCTAATTTTTCTCTAGCCGGTTGCGTGGGTTCTTCTTCGATTTCATATTCCTGGATAGCCTGATAATTTTCCGGGGCTTCCCTATAGGGTTCAGCCGCTCTTCTCCCCCGAATCAGACCTTCGATTATGGCATCGACATTTTCCTCTAACGGATGCTCATCCGAGGCCAGGATCGTGTAGGGTAGTACAATCAAACTGACCGATAGCAACAGTAAAATTTTCATGATTAATTTCTCGTTATTAAATACGCTAGAATATTTTCTATCATAGGGAAAGTGTGGTTTATTTTCTGAGAATTATCTCGTAAATTCGTTTTCCTTCCACGGAATTTTTCATCAATTTGAAATAATCGAAACTTGTGAAAAGTACGGGCTGAACATTAGACGACTCCAATACAATCCATTTATACAGATAAATTATGAAGCGGTATTTATTTTTCATTTTCCTTTTGGTTTTATTAACGGGGCCAATCTACGTTTCCGCATTGGGCTCGATTAAATTGAACGACGATTGGCGTACGGCATCGCGGCAAAGCATAGCGATCGCTCCACGGCCGGAAGTTACACCAGAGGCAGTCGTACAAGTATATGCGGCACGTGCTTTCAATTGGCGCGGCATTTTCGGCGTTCATACGTGGTTTGCTACAAAGACCAATGGAGCAAAAAATTATCGGGTTCACCAGGTGATAGGTTGGAGATCATGGCGAGGCTTGCCGGTGGTTGTATCCAAAACCGATATACCGGACCGATTATGGTATGGTAATAGGCCAAAAATATTATTGGATGTCCGAGGTGAAAAAGCCGGTAATTTGATTCCACAAATTGAAGCCGCGGCGAAGAGCTATCCCTATCAAAGCGACTATACGGTGTGGCCCGGGCCGAATAGCAATACCTTCGTCGCATGGATTGCGCGACAATTACCGGAACTGAATCTTGAATTGCCAACGACCGCGATCGGCAAGGATTACCTCGGCGGGGTACGTTTATTTGACAGGGCGCCGAGCGGTACCGGCTACCAACTGTCGATGTTTGGTTTGCTCGGGATTACGGTTGCTCGAGTAGAAGGCTTGGAATTCAATGCACTAGGACTTAATTTCGGAATCGACCCTTTCGACCCGGCAATCAAGCTACCCGGCGTAGGTCGGATCGGAATAACGGGCCTCGTATTCTCTGGCAGCCATTGACCCACGTGTCCTATTGCCGTTATCCTATTTTTTGAAATTTTTTACATACGATAAGGACACAAACCGTCGGGAAAAGAGCGGCACGAATTTTCCTGGGGAGTCGTCCGAAAATAATTATTCTACGATGAAACAAAAAAACGTTTTCGGCGAACCTCTAGAGGAATGTTCGTGCAATCCCATAACCGGTTTTACCCGCAACGGCTGTTGCGAATCCGGCCCCGAGGATCTCGGATCACACACGGTGTGCATCCAGGTTACAAAAGAATTTCTGGAATTTAGCCGGTTTCGCGGTAACTACCTCAGCACACCAATCCCCGAATTCAAATTCCCGGGCCTCAAGCCTGATGACCGTTGGTGCCTGTGCGCCGCACGCTGGCAAGAAGCCTTCGAATTCGATGCCGCCCCCGTGTCGTTATGCTCGCAACAAACCAGAAAGCGCTTGAAATTGTTTCGTTAAAAGACCTGAAAGCGTTCGCGGTGGATTTGTGTTGAATCGAACGGATACCTTTATCTTTATTTTTCCGCGGTAGGCCCTCTATCGGACATTCCGCACCCTAGCATACACTCATAATTCATCATTAATCTCCGAAAATTAACCCCGAATTAACGACTTTTACTCGATGGAGAATCAATGCGAAAAACCACTGACAAAATTGACTGATCGTGACCGATTAGTGTAGAAATAACCCTACCAGTGTTTTTGCAATGTGCAATCGCTCACGTTCCCCGGAATGACCGGTCATTTTCAGCGGAATAGTTGCCTAATCGGCTGAGTAGTTATTCCCCGAGTGGTGGATTATTACATTTGGCTACGATTTCTAACTCGCCACTTGATAAGTAATACCTTTTGGTATTACACTTTAAGCAAAACGAACGCTTGGAACATCCTATGCAAATATCAAAGTTAACGGTTAAAGGTCAAGTTACTATTCCGATAGGCATTCGTAAGCGCTTAGGCGTTAGGGCCGGTTCTCAAGTTGGCTTCGAGGTCAGACCAGGTGGGGAGGTCATTCTGGTTAAAATCGATACAAATAAATCCATTGCCGGCATCTTGAAAAATAAAATAAAAAATAAAAAACCCGTTTCTATTACGGATATGGATAACGCAATTAGCTCAGGTTGGCCGTCACATGGACGCGATTGATACTAACATTCTGATCCGTTACTTAACACAAGACGATGTTAAACAAGGTGAAGCTGCTAAGGAGCTAATTGAAAATGGAGACCCTAAGTTTCTAACTCATATCGTCTTCATTGAAGCGGCATGGGTCCTTAAGACATCTTACGGATTGGATCGAATTTTCATATCCGAGGCTCTCAGTGAAGTTGCAAACAGTGGCTTTTTTGTACTTGAAAAAGCTCAAATAATTCGTAGGGCATTTTTCAGGTTCTTTGACTTCGGTCGATACTCTGGTAGGTTTTGCCCTGGCTAACCTGAGCGTTATGGGAGGAGCCGACAAGAGTGGTTTATTTTTCCTATACTCTGATTCAACACGCTCTCTCAAAACCATCGTTTCGCTCCACTTTTTTGATAAAACTAAAAGTGGGCTTCTACTTCGCCCCGTCGGGCGCTAGCTTACAAGAGCCTGTTTTCATGTCTACATTTTTTTCCGGGAAAAATAATTTAAATCGTGAAAAAAGGGTGCGCAATGTCCGCTCTATTCTCGGACAGACTCCTATAACCCATTAAACAACGAAGCAGCCGAGGAAAACAGCCTTTCCACCAGTCGCTTGCGGTGCGAATATTTCACCAAAAAAATGTCCGCATGTTCGGCTGCCGCGCATAAATAATCGTCGCTGGTGCACAGTTCGTCCACGAGTTTCAACTCCAAAGCGCGTCGGCCATACCAGTGTTCTCCAGTGGCAATGGTATCGATATCGGTCTCGGACCGATTCTCTACAACAAATTCCTTAAACAACCGGTGAGTGTCGTCAAGTTCTTCCTGGGCTTTTTGTCGACCTTTATCGGTGTTTTCACCAAAAACAGTCAAAGTGCGTTTATATTCACCGGCGGTTATCTGTTCGTAATCGATATCAAGGTTTTTTAACAGCCGATTGAAATTGGGCATCTGGCCGATAACTCCGATCGAACCAATAATGGCAAAGGGAGCGGCAATTATACGGCTCGCCACGCAGGCCATCATGTAACCTCCGCTGGCGGCAACTTTGTCCACCGCAACCGTAAGAGTGACGCCTTTATCACGAATTCGCTGGAGTTGGGAAGCCGCGAGCCCATAGCCATGCACCACACCTCCGGCGCTTTCCAAAAGCACCACGACTTCATCTGAAGACTTTGCCACCGTCAAAATCGCGGTAATACCTTCCCGTAACGACGAGACTTCGCTGGCGCGCACATCACCTTGAAAATTCAGTACGTAAATCCGTTTGCGTTCAGTATCACCCGATACTTTTTGATCTTCTTTTTGCCGGATTTTCAGTTCTTTCAGCGCCTGCTTAAAAGCTTTTTTCGGCAATGTAACGGATTTTAGTATTACGCTCATTTGCTCGTATTTTTCGTTTAGCTTTTTGACCTCCAGGCGTTCTTCGTCCAGAGATTTGGAGCGTGTCCGCATCAACATAAGAAGTACACCGCCAACGGCCACTAAAAAGAGCAAAACCACCGTCGACGATTTTGCCAAGAACATACCGTATTCAATCAAAAATTCTACCAAGTTGCCTCCCAAAAATGATTGTTTTCTATTTGCTAAACCCAAATGCCATTATAATGGTCCATTCTCTAAAATACCCGCATCCTTCCCTGGAAACCGCCATGCCGATTCAATGGTACCCCGGCCATATGCATAAGGCGCGCAAGCAAATCAAGGAAACCCTGCCAAAGGTCGATTTGATTATTGAAATGCTTGATGCCCGTATCCCCTTCAGTAGCGAGAACCCAATGATCGCTACCCTTCGCAAAAATAAACCGTGCATCAAGGTGCTGAGCAAAATCGATCTTGCCGACCCCAAGATAACGCTGCAATGGCAAACTTACCTTGACCGGGAAAAGGGTGTCAAAACATTCCCCGTAACAAACAAAGAACCCGAAAAGATACGGCAGCTCCCCGATCTGTGCCGTAAAATATTGCCGGTTAAAGAAAAAAGCGTTAAATCCATTCAAGCCTTGATTATGGGGATTCCCAACGTCGGCAAATCAACCCTAATCAATATATTGATGGGTAAAACCATCGCCAAAACAGGCAATGAACCCGCGGTCACCAAAGGGCAGCAACGCATCGATCTAAAAAACGGTATCGTATTATGCGATACGCCGGGCCTCCTCTGGCCCAACGTCGAAAACAGAAACAGTGGATATCGGCTTGCAACTACCGGCGCCATAAAGGATACCGCTCTGAAATCCGATGACGTAGCATTCTTCGCCGCCGCTTATCTCCTACAGACCTACCCCGGCTATCTGAAAACCCGCTATCAACTGGATCAATTACCCCAAAACGAACTGGAATTACTGGAAACCATCGGCAAACAACGCGGCTGCCTTCGCTCGGGCGGACAGGTGGAATTGGACAAAGCCTCTAAAATATTGCTGACGGAATTACGCTCGGGCGCCTTGGGTAGAGTGAGTTTGGAAACGCCCGAAATAATGGAAAAAGAAATCGCCGAACTCGCTGTGCTTCGCGAACGAAAAGCTGCCAAGAAAGAAGCGCGGCAGCGGAAAAGGTAAGTGTTCACGGATATTGGGTAACAACCGATGAAAACTGGGAGCGGACATGGCGGATTTCAGGGGTAAGAGTTACTTTAATATAATTCGAGCATTTACAGCTTGTAAAGGTCTGTTATTTGGCTCATGTAGAACACGAGTTAGTGCATCGATCTGTTCTTTTGATGCCGCTAGTGCATTCTTCATCACCAGCTAGCGTACGCCTTCTGAACAAGGTGGAGTCGTCAAAGAGCCGTTAAAGCGATAATAGTCTCGTTGTTTCGGTAAGACATCTTCCGCACCAACAGTTTCCGGTAATTCATATTTGTCGCCCGCGAGCTTTGGCATCATTGGCCAGACTGCTTTGAGCCCTGTGCTTTCGCCGCCTTCATTGAACATCACTGCTATTACCGCAAGATTCCCGTTTTTATCGGCATGAACTAAATGTGCTTCCAGTGGGTAAGACTGGCCATTAATATGGTTTTCACTTGGCGCATGGAAATGAAACTGCAATAAATTAAATGTTATACCATCAACTTTTATACTACTTCCTTTTTCATAATTGACTTGAATAGTATGTCCATTATTCAGAATTTCATAACCGCCTTGCTTGTAATTAAACCCAATAGGTGACAAATCAGCATCAGTGAAGCGAGTCAAATTAATAGGCGACTGATTTCTACCGGAGCAAGCATAATTGTCCGGACTTAATTTCGCCCAATTTTCAGGCCCCTCATGACCTGCGTATCCCCAGCGAGGCGCATGCCCGTTTGATGCGCAACCCGATACAAGCAATATACAAGCTAATAAAATTGATTTTTTCAAAATGCCCTCTCTCTTCAATATTCGCCATGGCAAAGATAACCATCTACGTTTCGCAATGCAAATTGTAACGAAATGAAGTTATGCCGCTGTCTACCCTCACCAGCAAAGGGCAGGTAACAATTCCAAAAATAGTTCGGGAATCGCTGCGCCTGCACGCGGTAGACAAAATTGAATTTGTCGTGACCGAAAATAACGAGGTCTTACTTCGACCAATCACCAAGACGGTTGATGAAGTCTTCGGTAAATTATCTATTCCTGGAAGGAAAACTGTTTCCATTAAGCGGATGATTGAGCATTAATCGTCAATATCAAACAGCCTTTAACTTTTCTGGCCAATTCGAGGCCTTATAAATGGAATTGCAACCAACCGCTTACTTTCTAAAAACTTCGCCTTTTTCACTCACGATAATAAACCCCGCTTTTTCCGGGACTAAGGTAAGCCTACTTAATATTTCTCCTTGACGGTTCTTGTTCCCGGTTTTATCGGTGATTTCGTAACCGTAAACAAATTCCACTTGAACCCCTTGATTTGCTCTTGACCGAGGAATCGGCCCCTTTAAAGTATATTTTCTGATCGGCCAACGTGAAAAATAGTTTTCTTTGTCCTTTTTAACGGCCCTGCGTGTCACGATGCCTTTATCGTTGTAGTCCACGTGTTCAGCATAAACTTTGATAATATTCGAGACCGAATCGTCCTGGTTCAATTTAAGATAGCGGTAGACGAATTTTTCTATATTCGTCGCATTAACGCCAATGGTCGATCCATGTTTGTTTAACAATTTTTTTATTTTGAACATTTTTAATGCGTTGGGAGGATCGTTGTCTTTATAAAAATTATGGCGATCCTCGGCGACTCCAAGAGCATTTCCGCCATTAACCGAGATTTTGTTCGGGTCGATACTATTTTCGAGGAGTAATTCAACCATTTCGGGATTTCCCTGTTTGACGGCGCTTATCAGGATACTCTCGTCTTCTTTAATAGCAGGATCTTTTTTAAGTAGCGCTTTAACAATATCCAAGGATTCAATTTGAATGGCGGCGAGAATCGGAGTTTTGCCGGAGTACGCTTTGGAATTTACTTTGGCGCCGTATTTCAGGAGTATTTTGGCCGAGCTGAGATTGCCTTGGCGGCAAGCATCGAGTAATGCCGAATATCCCTCTGCATTTGACCCATTAGGATTGGCGCCGTGTCGAAGTAACAATTCAACCATTTTTGGGTGCTGTGTTGCCCAAACAAGAGCAGGATAGCGTTCCCCGGAATTCTGGTTAAGAATTTCAATATTGGGATCCATCCCGGACTGGAGATAGAGGGCAACGATTTCAGAATTATTTTTTTCAATTTGGGTTCGAAACCCATCGGAGTCGAAGGCGTGACCTTTTCCCTTAAGTAGGTTTGCGGTTTGGGTGCGCTTTGGTTTTTTCTGAATTTTTTTGACGACTTTTTCAGGAGGCTCACATCCCCCGGCTAATTTTTGTAGGGCCGCGAATGTTTGTATCCAGGGCGAATTGCTCAATAAATTTCCAGGAAGATGTTTTTTCTCGGCATCCGCTTTTTCCCGCGACGAGAAATTACCATAAACCACTCGAAACCACGGTTTTCCACGGAGGTATGTTTTTACGTATCCAGTCGGCTCGTTCCACGAGCCGCGTTGGACAAAACCAGCAACCGAGGCTTCTGAACCACCGGCGGTTAATTGGATGGTGTGATGATTGGGATTTTTACGGCAAACATCGATTTTAGCACCCGCTCCGTCTTGAGTGGGCTGAGATCGGATTTTCGGAGGGGGACGTCCGGATTGTTGGGCTAAGAGAATAGGCGCCTCAGCCTCGTTGGTTTGAATGGCCCTTTCGTTCGAATGTCGTGGTTCCGGCACTGAAATGCCAGGAACCCCAATAATGGCAAAAACCACGGCAAGAAGCGAAAAATGAGCCCATTTCTTATTCGATACTTTCTTCATACCTTTGTATCAATCGCATGTCTAAGTTATTGAATTTGAGAAAAAGGATAATAACAAAATATAGAACATGTTTTCTTATCCCGGGATATTCGTTGCCCTGTGGTCAGAGCATGTGGATTTTGTAAGGCTACCGAAATAGCTTGACGGAAAGAAATTATAGATAGAGGGTCAAGTCACTTGCTTCACACTACTTATCGGCTATGCTTTTCGCATGGCTAAACTCCACTCATTGTGCATTGAATATGGATACGCATTTTATCATGTGTTGAATCGTAGCCGCACACGTAAAATTGCGACGTACTTATGCCCGGAAATAGGACATTGCCAAGTACTTTAATTTAGGTCACGTTGGTTTAGTTCGTATTATTACCCATCAAATAAGAAATATGATGCGAGAAGCTAAAGCTTTAGCTCGCTGAATTTATGAGGAGGTAATTGGTATTATGAAGAAAGCACCATGACCCCTTATCTTCAAATCCCCGATATTATTTTGATCATGCATATTGCTTGCATGTTCATGAGCTTATGTTTATGCTAATCGCATACATATGTTTTTCTCTTAAAAGCAGGGGTAGGTATGGCCAATTTACAGGTAAGGTCGATTGACGATCAGCTCTATAAAGCACTAGGTAGACGAGCGGCGATGGACAATCGCTCCATTAGCCAGGAGGTGGTTGCAATATTAAAAGCGTACCTCTCCGCTCCCGCATCTCAAAACAAATTCCATACTAAAGATTTTATAGAATTGTGTGGTACTTGGCAGGATGAAAGAAGCGCGGAACAAATCATCAAAGAGATTAAACAGGATCGAAATAGCGAGAGTCGGGTTGAGGCGCTTTTCTGATGTATCTGTTGGATATAGATACCCTAATCTATTCGTTAAAAGGGCATCAAACGGTTGTTGAGCACTTTAAACTTCACGCGGATGCTCCAAAAGCAATCTCGGTGATCACTTACGGTGAGCTAGTTTACGGCGCCGAGAAATCGAAGTATGTCACGAAGAATTTGGCTAAAGTACATCGTATGCTAGAAATCTATCCTGTTATCGACCTAAGTTGTTCAATCATGGATACTTTTGGAAGCATCAAAGCGAATTTGCAGCGAGCTGGCAATACTGTTGACGATTTTGATCTGCTCATTGGCGCTACGGCATTAACGATAGGTTATCGTGTAGTCAGTAACAATGAAAAACATTTCAATAAAATACCTGGGATACAGGTGGATAACTGGTCGCGCTGCCAATTTCTCTGAAAATGATCGGTCATTTTCAGACGACTAGGAGGCTGTCCGAGAATAGAAGTCGTAGCGAGGGAAAGCGATTTTGAGTACATTTTTCCGGTTAAATGAGGCGAGTACTTGCCGTATTTAACGACAAATCCGCCTGGAGCGGATTTGGACCGCTGAAAGCGACGCCAGAGGTGTGAAATACAAGGATGTATTTCATCAATTTAATCGGGAAAATGGGCCAAAATCCGTTTTTCCGCAGTAGGCTTTCTATTCTCGGACAGCCTCCTAGGCAGGCGTCTCCTAAATATGAACGTTTTTAGGAAATCTATACTTGAAACCCTAATTTTTTTAAAAATTGGTCTGGACAATATTGACATCAATGAATGCTTGTTGATCGTTTTTTCTTTTTGGAGAACGCTTCCGGAATGATCGCCAATACAGCCTTTTTCCAAGTGTTGATTTACGTTCCATGGACCCCATGTTTGGCGGCAGTCTCAGCCGATGTCTTCTCTCCCGGATTCCGCAAGCTTCATTCGGACTACAATTGACATTTGCCCTCAACTTAAGGCATCTTTCCCAGATGCTAATTTGTATTGAAAGGGACTATGACAACCGAGCCAACAATAACCTGTCCAAACTGTTCCACTGAGATCAAGCTAACCTACTCTCTGGCGGCCCCGCTGGTGCGGGCTACACGTAAGGAATACGAGGCCAAGTTGGTCCAGCAGGAACAAAATGTCGCTAAGCGTGAAGAAGAAATTCGAAAGCAGCAACAGGCTGTTGCGGACACCCAAAAGGCAATCGATGATCAGGTTTCACAAAAGCTTAAGAAAGAGCGCTTGGCGATAACTGCTGAAGAGGCCAAAAAAGCTAAACTAGTAGCCGCATTCGACCTCGAAGCGAAATCTAATGAATTGGTGGCGCTGCAAGAGGTCCTGAAAGAGCGCAATTCAAAACTTGAAGAAGCCCAAAAGGCCCAAGTGGAACTGATACGTAAACACCGTGAACTCGATGACGCAAAACGCGAACTTGATCTGACGGTTGAAAAGCGTGTTCAGGAATCCATCGATATAATCCGTGAAAAGGCAAAGAAAGAAGTTGAGGACAGCTTGAAGCTTAAAGTCGCCGAGAAAGAGGAACAGATTTCTTCGATGCAGCGCCAGATTGAAGAGCTGAAGCGAAAGGCTGAGCAAGGATCGCAACAACTCCAGGGCGAAGTGCTTGAGCTGGTGCTTGAAGATACTCTTAAATCAAAATTTCCATTCGATAGCATAGAACCGGTTGCCAAAGGTGAGTTTGGCGGTGATGTCTTACAATGCGTTGTGGGTCCGGTAGGACAAGCCTGTGGCTCAATACTTTAGGAATCGAAGCGCAACCAAGAACTGGAGCGATGGCTGGCTCGCAAAGCTTCGTGGTGATCAACGCGAAGCAAAGGCGGAGCTTGCTATTCTGATTTCACAAACTTTGCCGAGGGATATAGAAACTTTCGGGGCGGTTGACGGGGTATGGATTTCAGCGCCGTGCTATGCCGTGCCTTTAGCAATTGCTCTTCGGCAGTCCTTGGTTGAAATCGCCAATACCAAACAAGCCCAAGAGGGGCAGCAGTCAAAAATGGCGTTGGTCTACGACTATCTAACCGGCCCGAGGTTTTGCCACCGAGTTTAAGCTATCGTTGAAAAATTCTCGGATATGTAAGCGGATTTAGACCATGAAAGAAAATCCATGACGCGTTTATGGGCCAAAAGAGAAGCCCAAATACAAGGCGTCATAGAATCGACTGTCGGTATGTATGGAGACCTTCAGGGCATCGCGGGTAGAGCACTGCAAGAAATCGAAGGACTGGAAACCCCTTTGATCGAAGACAATACCATCGATACCGGCAATGCGGAATAGTTGTTTTCCATGAGAAATCGGGTGGTTTGATTGATTGACAATGGATTATTGGTCTCCTCAATGCCAACCGTCGAAATTTTTTCCCAAGGAGAGGAAGTCATTAATGGACAAACCATGGATAGTAACGCAGCTTGGTTGTCCGAGCGTTTGTTTGAAATGGGCTTCCAAATTACTCGACACACTACGGTAGGTGATCGTGTGGACGAGCTGGTCAGCGTACTGAGAGAAATTTCCGCTCGCGCCGAATGCAGCATCTGCACCGGTGGATTAGGACCAACCGAGGATGATTTGACGGCTGAAGCGGTATCGCTCGCTTTTAACCGACCACTAATCTTCGACCAAACAGCATGGCATAATATTAGCCAGCATTTCATCCGTTTAGGGCGCGGAATCCCGGAAGTCAACCGGAAACAGGCGATGATTCCTCAAGGCGCCACCCGATTAGACAATGATTGGGGTACAGCCCCTGGATTCGCCATCCAAATTGGGAAATGTTGGTTTAGTTTCGTTGCCGGAGTTCCCTACGAAATGCGTAATCTTTTCCGCGAACGGATTAAGCCGGAATTGCTTAGGCGTTTCGATCTGAAACCATGGCGTTTGGTCACCTTGCGCACCGTCGGAATTGGAGAATTCGGACTTCAGCAAAAATTGAATACCCTTGAATTTCCGAGCGAGGTGATTTTAAGCTTTCGCACCGGCAGCTTGGAGAACCAGACCAAATTACTATTCCCACCAGAATTCTCCGAAACAAAACTTCGGGATTTTGCCGAACAGGTTGCTCAAACAATCGGTAAGTACGTATTCAGTATCGATGGTCTGAATGGTGTGGAACGAACGTTGGTTGACGTAATCGATTTATTGTTATCAAAAGCGGGTAATTCGTTAGCTGTTGTCGAAACCGTTAGTGGAGGCCAAATTGCCAGCCGCTGCGCCCATCATCGATGGTTTCTGGAAAGTGTAGTTGTCCAGGACGTATCCGGAGTCTTTGAACGATACGATTGCAAACCCCCCGATTTTGTTGATCACAAGAGTGTCAACGAAGCAGTCGAAAATCTGGCGGTGGCGGCTTGCAAACGATCCCAAGCGGATATAGGTTTGGTCCAGCTATGGCATCAGGATACCGAAGCGCTAAACGATAAGGTCGGCACGATTAAATTATTCACTGGATTAGCGACGCCAAACGGCTGTTTTCACTATGCTTCTAAGGCGGGCGGGCCTGCTAAGCGCAAACAAACCGTAGCAGCGACGATTGCCTTGGATTCACTTAGGCGTTATCTTCAGAACCATTTGTCTTAGAACGAAATATCCATGCCACTAATACGCCTTTCTAAGGTTTCGATTGCTTTCGGAACCCACGCTCTACTCGATTTCGCGAATTTCCAAATTGACCCCGGCGAACGCGTTGGATTGCTCGGCCGCAATGGCGAGGGGAAATCAACGTTGATGAAAATCATCGGCGGTGATATTCAACCCGAAAATGGCGAAGTCTGGCGGCAACCGGAAATTAAAATAGCCTATTTGGATCAGGCGCCGATACTGCCGGATGACGCGACGGTCTATGATACCGTCGCCGAGGGCTTGGGTGATATCGGGCAGTGGTTGAGTCAATACCACCTGTTATCAACACGAATGGATTCGGATAAAGATTCACGGCAGTTGAAAGAGTTGGGACGTTTGCAACACTTACTGGAATCTCACAACGGCTGGTTATTGCAACAGCGGGTCGAATCCACCCTCAGCTGGTTGAATTTGGACGGAGACATGAATACATCGGAACTTTCCGGTGGATGGAAAAGGCGGGTTGCCTTGGCCCGTGCCTTGGTAATTGGCCCGCAATTGTTACTGCTGTACGAACCCACCAACCATTTGGATATCGACACCATAATTTGGCTTGAACAGCAATTGCGGCAATTTGCCGGTGCGGTGCTTTTTGTCACCCATGATCGAGCCTTTCTGCAAGCGCTGGCTACCCGGATTGTCGACCTCGATCGAGGACAATTGGTTTCCTGGCCAGGAGATTATACCGACTACATACGCCGGAAAGCGGCTGCCATGGAAGAAGAAGCCCGGCACAACGCCGAATTCGATAAAAAACTTGCCCAAGAGGAAGTCTGGATTCGACAAGGAATAAAAGCACGTCGCACCCGCAACGAAGGCCGGGTACGCGCGCTGAAAAAATTGCGGGACCAACGATCAAAACGACGGGAAAGCCAAGGCAAAGCGAAATTAGAACTGGAACTCGCCGATAGTTCGGGTAAACGCGTTGTCGCGGCCAAACGAATAGGTTTTAGTTATGGCGATGCGCCCATTATCAGTGATTTTTCAACCACTATCATCCGAGGAGACCGGATCGGTTTAATCGGTCCCAATGGTTCCGGCAAAACCACCTTGCTTCGATTGTTGCTCGGTCAGATTCAACCCACTTCCGGGACCATTAAACAAGGTACAAATCTTCGAATCGCCTATTTTGACCAGATGCGGATGAAGCTCGATCCCAATCAGACAGTTGCCGACTCGATTGCCGATGGGAATGAGTTCATTGTGATCAATGACCGCAAGCTGCACGTAATGTCCTATTTGGCGGATTTTTTATTCACCCCCGCCCGCGCCCGTTCACCGGTACGCAGTCTATCGGGAGGCGAAAAAAACCGTTTATTATTGGCGCAAGTATTCTCCAAACCAGCCAACCTTTTGGTGATGGACGAACCGACCAATGACCTTGACGTTGAAACCCTGGAGCTGCTTGAAGACCTTTTAATCAACTTCGATGGGACAATATTGCTGGTCAGTCACGACCGTTCATTCCTCGACAACGTCGTGACAAGCACCCTGGTTTTAGAGGGCAATGCCCATATTCAAGAGTATGTGGGAGGCTATAGTGATTGGCTAAACAAACGGCCTGATCATATCGATGCACCAAAAGAAAATAAAAAGGACCGGGAAGAATCTCAACTCAAACAGTCAAAGAAGAAATTAACCTACAAGGAACAACGTGAACTTGAAGCGCTACCCCTGCAAATAGAAACCTTAGAAACCAAACAAGAGGAACTCCACACCCGTGTGACCTCCGCTGATTTCTATCAACAAAATAAGGAAAAAATTACCGAGAGTTTAGCGGAATTAAAATTCTTAGACCAGGATTTGGAGAATGCTTATTCCCGGTGGGATGAGCTGGAAGCACTCTCGATTGAGATCGGCAAATGACGGTTCACGGTTGCCGGTTAACAGCTGTTGGTTAATGAAAACGGAAGTCGTGTAAAGTAGCTATTTTATCGCGAATAAGCAAATATAAAATTGGCCAGGCTATAATGGTGCCTTCAGTTTTTTACCAGGGTACCGGTGACTATGGATCAAGACACACAACAAGAAATCGAAAGGCTCTACCGGGCCGTGGATGAGTTTGCCACCGAAATGAAAGCACGCCTTCGCGATCAAGCGATCAAAGGCTACCGAGGTTGGGACGATCCCGCAAACTACCGTCAAATGATGGAAATGATGATGAGACACACGTCGGTGTCATCCGGACAAGAGGTGGATGCCGCTAACCTAGCGATGATTTTGTGGTATTTGCGTCAGGGAGGAGAGGTTTGATGACGGTAGTATTTATCTTCTAGAAACGATTGTTTTAGCGAAAACCGGGACAGATTTATTTTATGGTGAATATGGTTAAAATAAATCTGTCCCCTATTTTTTGTCGTGCGATAGCATGACGGATAAATGTTTGTTGAACTAAGCCGTCACCGAAGTTTGGTTTAGCTCACTATATTAATAGGGGATTGTATTGATTTTGGCTGAGAGAGTCTAAATTTAATCGGCGGGTTTCGGGTTTAACCGTTAGCTTGCCTGCCAGACTGAGATTCAATTATCTTCACAGTGGCCCTTCTTTTCAGGGCTATCGCACTATAAAAAAACGAGATCAAGTCACGATTTACGAATCCTAGATGAAGCCAGAGCATATTTTAAATATTCTTAGTCCGTAAGTTCGCGGCCTGACCCTTTTTTACGAGAACAGGAACAGCTCTATTTGACCCTTAGATATTTGGCTATTTTTTTGACCGCTGCGGCATCAAGAGCAGTCTATTCCAATCTATAAATGGCCCTGAAACAGAGGGGTAGAGAATCTACCTGAAGAGGCAAATCAGGCAATACTCCGCTCCTGCTCAAAGATGGTTTTGAAAAGTTTACGTTTGGCCTCATTCATCTGTTTGACTGCGTCATTGTCGCTGATTGAGAAGGCAATTGCATCCAGCTTTTTAAAGGTGGTCCCCAGTTTGAGATATTGGTTTGCATCAGGTAATGATTTGAGCTTCTCGTAGGGTGTCATCATTAACTTGTAGGGATAGCTCTTTTTCACCTTTCCTTTGTTGTCTTCTTTTGGGACAGGAAAAAAGCAAGGACGATGGAAGTTGATATAGGGGTTGAAATACTCTCTGTGAAATTCATTAAGTTGAGGCGCCCAGTACCCCGGGATATGGTCGTACCCCAGATGTTTGCGGATGATGGTTCCGTTCTTGGACTCGGCGAGTGCATTGTCGTTGGAATGGCGTGGGCGTGATTTGGTCAGGTCAATATGGAGCTTTCCGAGCAGTTTTGCCACGGTATGATTGATGTATTCCGAACCGTTATCCGCGTGAAATGCCAGGATGACAAAAGGGAAGATTTCGATCAGCATCTCCAGGACCGGAATCATGAAACGCTCAGTAATCCGTTCTACGGAGAATATACATTCAAATTGCGTGACTTCATCAACCGCATTGATATGGTAAACCCCTTTGATCCCATCCAGGTCGCCCTGATGGACTGTGTCGATCCGTAGAAAGCCTGGTTTACCTTCTGAATTGGGTTTTCGTCGCTCTCCTATCTGAGAGCGTTTTGAAGCGGTTTTATCAAACTGGCGGCGCTGTCGTTGATAACACGTAGAATGACGAAGATTATAGAGATGGGCAACCGAAATCTTTGCTAAGCGCTCATAGCGATAATCCTCATAGATCAAAAGCATCCGCTCACAGATCTTCTTGGTGGCTGCACCGCAGAGTGTCCCATGGAGCTTGTCGGTCTCAGCTAACAGCACTGCGTCCTCAGGGCGGTAGAAGCGTTCAAATCCCGATGCTGTACGCTGCTGGCGCTTGATGTATCCGGTTTTTTTGTATTGCTGTACCAGCCGTTTCACTTGCCGTGGAGAATAGCCACTCACCTGCTCCAGATAGCGGATGATCAATCCCTTACCGTTCTTTCTGCAAGAGATATAACTGAATTTGACCAATGTACGCCGAATCCACTGGTAGCGCTCTTCCTTGTTGGTAATTGAAAACTCAACCTTCACAGTTCCTTCGAGAAAGATGCGGACGTCATCCAATGTTTTTATCTTTTTGTCACTCATATAGATCACCATAGGTGACCATCATGAGCAGAAATTACTTCTCAGGTACAGGGTCGTTTCACGTTGGAATCACGGCTCCCGTTCAGGGCCATTTCATATTGGACAAGACTAGAGCTTGTGCTCTGTGCCATAATGGAATCACGAATTCAGGGAGTAGATAGATTGCAGGAAGTAGATAGATTGAGATGGGTTAATCGCCCACTTCAGATTCCGCTAAAATAGCAGAGTCCGGGCATTCATGGTCCTGGTTTTTCCCCAGCCAATTCCCCATAATTTCAACCAGAACGTTTTTGTTAAAGGGTTTACTGATAAAGCCATCCATTCCCGCCGCGAGGCATTTTTCACGATCCTCATCCATGGCATTCGCGGTCAGCGCAATAATGGGGATTCGCGAGATCGTTTCACGTTTTCTAATCTCTCGGGTGGCTTGAAATCCATCCATTTCGGGCATATTACAATCCATTAGAATCAAATCATAGGAATTATTTTGGTTTTTTTCGATGGCTTCTTTACCATTGTGGGCCACATCCACTCGAAGGCCCAGCTTTTCCAGCATGGTAACCGCTACCTTTTCATTAATACAGTTGTCTTCCGCCAACAAAATAGTATTTTCAAGCGAAATCGTAGTTGGACTAAGGGAAACCTTCGATTCCAGATCACCCGCTAAGTCCGGCTCATCTTTAGTCGACAACGGTAATTGTAAGGTAAACGAGAATGTAGAACCGGTACCGGCCTGACTTTCCACGCGGATTGCGCCGTTCATCTGTGTCACCAGATTCTTGCACACAGCCAGGCCAAGGCCCGTACCCCCATACTTTCGCGTGGTCGATACATCGGCCTGAGAAAAGGATTGAAATAATTTTCCTTGCGCCTCTGTGTTGATTCCGATACCGGTGTCTTTTATATCAAAGGCCAAAACCACTTGATCTTCTAACCGTTCCAAACATCCGACGCGTATCTCAACAAAGCCCGACTCGGTGAATTTCAAAGCATTGCCGACCAAGTTAAGGAGTATCTGCCGGATGCGGCCAGCGTCACCCATAACGAAATGTGGACAATCGGGACTAAAATTAACCAACAAGTCGAGACCTTTGTCGTGGGCGCTGGTGACCATCAATTGATAAACATCTTTGACCGTTTGTTGGATATCCAGATCCATTACTTCCAGTTCCAGCTTTCCGGATTCGGTTTTGGAAAAATCCAATATATCGTTAATGATGGTGAGTAGGGCCTTGCCTGATTTATCAATCGTGTCGACAAAATCTCGCTGCTCGCTGGAAAGTTCCGTCTCCCCCAGTACCTGTACCATTCCAAGCACGCCGTTCATGGGTGTCCGGATTTCGTGACTCATGGTGGCCAGGAAATCGCTTTTCGCGCGTGTAGCGGCTTCAGCGGCATTCCGAGCTTCGATCAGCGCCTGTTCTGAATTTTTGCTTTCGGTAATATCTCTTAGGACTTCGACCACGGCGATTAATTGACCGTAACGATTGAAAATCGGTCCCGCATCGATCAGTAGGTATCGACTCTCACCGTTGCGAACAGTAACCCAATTTTGGGAATGAAAACCACCCTGAACCAATTCCGACGCTTCAAAAATCGCATAGTGGTCTTCGATACGCGAAATAGAGGGATCTAATACGTAATCGGCCAGACAAGGCCGTGGTGATGGGTAAAAACTGCGCCAATGCTCATTTGTGCCGATTACCGCATCGGCCTTGATTCCGGTCAGTTCTTCGCAGGCATCGTTCCAGCTGATAACCCGATGTTCGGTATTTAATACGAAGGCGGCGATGGGTAGGCTTTGAATGAGAATTTTTGAAAATTCAATCTGCTCCTTCAGCTCTTCAGCACGCTTTCGTTCGGTGTTGTCAAAAAACGTAATCACCGCACCCACTATATTGCCATTCTTATGAATAGGTGAACAGGTTAATTCCGCGGGAAAGTGAGTTTTGCCTTTTCTCCACAAATGTTCATCGCTATAGTGAACCGCGCCATCACGAAGTGCGTTGGATACAGGCGAATTCTCAAAGCGATAGGGAGTACCGTCGAGATTCGAATGCTGAAATTGGGTATGCCAAGAATATCCGGTCAGCGATGCTTCGGCATAGCCCAGCATACTCGCCGCCGCGGGATTGATGAATGTGATGTAACCGCATTGATCAATTCCACAGACTCCACAGGCGATGGATTGAAGCAAAAACCGAGCTTGCTCTTCACTATCCATAAGCGCTTGCGATACATCCTCAATTTGGCGCTGTATGAACGAAGTAAAAAATACCGTGACAAGAATGACCGTTACCATGGCTGAAACCGCAAACCTCAGCCCTACTAAATCCAGATTACTGGGGTCTCCCACGGCGGATTCGATTGGAAAAAAATAGACTCCCGCCATGGCGATATAATGCGAACCCGCCACGGCGCAACCCATAATAAGAGCACTGCAAAGGTGAATCCAGATGGGGTTTGATGGTGATTTTCGTCGGAGTACGAATTTTACCCAAATCGATGCCGTAGCAAGAAAATAGGCGATAAACACCGAGCTAACTAGAAATATTGGATTGTATAGTACTTTGGCGTTCAGGGTCATCGCCGCCATGCCCATAAGGTGCGTGGCTCCTATTCCGGCGCCCATGCACAATCCAATTAAATGCAAACGCCAGGTTCCTATCACGGTGTGGCTTAGAAAATGAACCGCGATAGCGCTGGCTATAATGCCGGTAACCAACGAACCTAAGGTCAGAATTAATTCATAATTCACCGATATCGGCAATGAAAAAGCGAGCATGGCGATGAAATGCATCGCCCAAATACCACATCCCATCGCGATCGCTCCCGCCACCAACCAAACCGACCGCACGATAAGGCGATTGCCACCGATAGAGAGTCTGTCCGCTATTTGTAGTGCGGGAAAGGCCGATGCCGATGCGATAATGATCGAGAGGAAGACGAGTGTATAATTGTAAGTACTCGCCAACGACAGGCTAAGATCGGTTGTTGAATCAACCAAAGGGATAGGTATGTTCATGGGCGCCTGATTTACGAATCGTGCTGGGATATATTCTTTCTCGGAACGGCTTGCTTAGGCGCACCCAACACGATCATAGTTTAAATCTGAATCCATGAATTCAATGCGGATAGCAGGGTGCAAGATATTGATATTGATTTCACGGAATATCAATATCTTAGCTTCACCCATAAGTTAAGCGGGTAGTTTTTTGACCGCCGTGGAATCAAGATTTTGTGCCCCGTGCCGTAGTGAAGCCACTAATTCAGGTTGAATACAGATTACGACACATTGTGCATCGCTGTTGATATTTAGTGTAGTTCACGGGTATTGAATTTTCACTTCAACCAGATATAAAATTTTCGGTTCCCATACAGCATTGTCGATTTGAAAAAATTAAAAAAGGGGTCACATAACTTGCTTCATTATACTCTATGGACTTTGAGCCCTATCAAGAGAAGTGGAGCCTTCCGATTGGACTTATCCGCGAGTGTAACTTCAAACTCATCCTGAAACCTAAGCGTGTAACGGGCATCGAGAACCTCATCTTTCCACTCATCAAATTTTGATTTATCTTCTACAAACTCCTTTTTTCGATCATTGAAGTCCGCCTTTTCGTTCCGCAAAGTTCTACGGTCGAGTTCAAAACGGTCTTCATTCAGATTACGGACTTGTAGAGCACCCGGCACCCCATAATTTCTCCGTTTCTCGTCCCGCACATATTTAGCGAAAAGACGCACATAGCGGTTTTTTGCATTTATCCGTTTGTACCACCGATCTATCTCACGCTCCTCCTTCGCAAATACTTCCTGCTCTTTTTTGACTTTTTCATCGATTTCCTTTTGATGTTCGTCCGACTCTCTTACAACGTGGCGGTTGGTAATAATATAACCGTCGTCACTAATAAAGAAGCCGGACCCGTATCCTCCTGCCGCGGTTTTGATGAGTACGGTCGCCAGATTCGCCTTATCGATAGCCGACTCCGTGAACAATACATTACTTTGAGAAGTTGCTCAGAAAGGTCCCTGGTGGGCGCCTGGGCTGGAGCACTCACCTTTAGCCAGGGTTTCCCATAAATAATTTTTTTGACCATCGAGGCGGGAAAGCTAACGTAACCCCCTTGTGTTTCATAGGTTATCTGACCGTTTTTCTTCGTTATCTTGTTGGTATGGATTGTTTTGCCGGTTATGAGACGAATTTCATCTCCAATCGCCAAAGCTGAATAGCCAAAAAGTATAATGACCACACCAAAAACGCCTTTTTTCAGTGCCGCTTTCGCTACGGAAAATTCAAACACGCTCATTCCCGTCCAATGTATTCCCTGGCGTCTTGGAGATACTCGTTGGAATAAGTTCAATGCGGGGGTTTGTTGTTGTAATGTCATGGCCTCTCCCTCCTTATGTTGTTGATGTTTTTTTGGGATTTGTATAACAACGTTGACAGTAGAAGAAGCAGTGAAGTTCCTCTGTGACTATTCCAGTGAGGATGCCAATAGCGGGTTGAGTATTTTCTCAATCAACTTATTCAACTCGGCGACCCTGAACGGTTTCTGTACAAAACCGCAAGATTTATCCCTAAGCATTTTGTTGACGGCAATATGTTTGCTATAGCCCGAAGCCAGTATTATTTTGACCTCCGGATCCATGTTAAACAAGGCTTCAAAAGTCTCTTTCCCTCCCCTTTTCGGCATTACCATATCCAATATGACCAGATCGATCGACGCGCCTTCAGCTTTATAAATCCGGAGGCATTCTTCCCCGTCAGCCGCGGTTAATACATTGTAACCAAGATGTGAAAGCAGATCTCTCAGACTTTCCCGAATCAGGGTTTCATCATCGACAATGAGTAGGAGACTTGAGGCTAATTTACAAGGTTCATAAAGAGGTTTTTTCATGACCGGCATAGGAGTTTCCTGAGCGGGCAAATATATTTTAAACACCGATCCTTGGTCTAAAATACTCTCAACTTCGATAAATCCATTGTGGTGTGAAATTGTACCGCTGACCGCTGCTAAACCCAGGCCGGTCCCCTTTCCAATCTCTTTGGTTGTGAAAAAGGGTTCGAATATTCTCTTACGTACGTCGTCTTCCATTCCACAGCCGGTATCGCTTACGCTAATCACCAAGTATCCACCGGGCGAAATGTCATGGCGCGAATCAGCACAGTACGCTTTATCCAGAACCCTATTGGATGTAGCGAAAAGCAATTCCCCCCCATCTTGCATCGCATCCCGCGCATTAATCCCGAGGTTTAGCACAACGTTTTGAAGTTGAACCCGATCACCAATAACGACCGAATCCGCTGCTTCAAATTTTGTTTTTACCAAAATCTTTCGATCGGTGCCGTACGTTAGTAATTCAATACTTTGCTGGATGGTCTTATGGATTTCAATGGGAACGGATTCCACAACGGCTTTTCTGGAAAATGCCAATAGGTTTTGAGTCAAATCAGCCGCTTTCTTCGCGGTGTCCATAGAAATTCGCAGGCGTTTTTTCAGATCTTTTTGATGGCCGTATTTCAACTCTATTAATTCTAAAGATCCAATGATGCCTCCAAGCATATTATTAAAGTCATGGGCTATGCCTCCAGCAAGTTGACCTATGGATTCCATTTTTTGCGCCTCTATAAACTGCGCCTCAATTTGATTTTGTTCGGTGATATCCTTAATCACCAGTACCGCACCAACAGTCTTTTCCTTAACATCCAGTATTGGCGCGGCAAGATAAGAAACGAGCTTTTCTTTTCCTGAATTAGTTTTCAAAATACTACGATATGATTCGGATTCGATTCCCCCGGATTTCAATACCGATTCCGCTGGATTTTCGAGTGTTTTTTTAGTGTCCGGATCGAATAGCGTAAAACAATCGTGTATCCGCATTCCGTCCGCGTCTTCAGGAGAAATAGTCAACATTGTAGACGCCGCCGGATTTATCCGGACAATACGATTCTCCTTATCGGATGCAATAACCGCCTCACCGATAGAATCGAGCGTAATCCTTAGGTTTTCTTCCCTTTCTTGAAGAACTTCCTCGATTTTGATTTGCTCCGAAACCACCCATGAAAGTTCATTTTTCGTATAAATTAGATTTTTCGTCCTTTGATTAAAGGCCTTAGCCAAATATCCAAGCTCGTGTTGAGCGGATTCGTCCAATGGATTTTCGCGCGCCCCTCCCTGTTTTTCGGCCTCGACTAAATTCGCCGCCATGTTGCTGATAGGTCTAATCAAAATACGGCTCAATACCCAAAACAAAACGACTAAACCCAGCAATTCGATGGCAATAATATAGAGGGCGACATTTCGCGTCACAGCGTCAGCCGCTGCATTAAACTTCGAAGTGGGTGTAACCACCACAACTTTCCAGTAGGTTTTTTTAACATGAAAGATGGAAACCATGACCGGGCTGTTTAAAATAACATCATCCTCTAGAAACAGGCGGCTAAACTCTATATCCCGCAGCCCTTTGAAAGGATCAATAATAGTTGATCCTATCACTTGGGATTCCACGTCATTGATCTGGTAACTGTCCCGGGCTATGCTTGAGACCAGTTGTGCGGTATATCTGGGATCAGTACTCGCTTTATCGATTATGTCACTATTAATAGCCGTTAATGCATCCGATATTGGCTTAAATAATATTTCTTTTTTCCCCAGTTCATTGGCATTTATAAATTCCGCTGCTTCACCCGATTGGCCACCACTTGGATTTGCCTTTGCTAAAGATTCATTTGGAAAAGCGATAAACTTATTATTCCGATCAACGGCAAAGATGTACCCTCCGACAGCCTGGGCCGTGCTATCCAAAAATTCCTTGATACCCGCCAACTTGAGATCCACCGTAGCAACACCGGATACCACGCCATCATTAACCATGGGGGCGGAGCAGGTCACCATCGGTTCCATGGAATAGGGGTCCACGTACGATTTTGACCAAAATACTTCGTGTTTCAACTGCCTCAAGGCGGGAACATACCATTCTTCGTTGTGATACCCCGGCCCATCGGGTTTGTTATATTCATCAAAATATTCGAGTGTTCCCTCGGCGTTCCTGCCCCAAAAAAAACTTCTCCGATCAACTTTAGGGTCGAACGCGAAGGGCTCCGGCCAGATACCGCCTCCGGCGATGAGGGGATTGTTTGGCTCAAGATCGAGGAGGCGAGGAATAATGTCATTGAAAAGGGCCGCTTTTTTTTCCAACCTTTCCCCAATTTCAGCAAGTGAAATGGCTAGGGTCTCGGCTTGCGCTAGTCTGCTTTCAAGGTTGTAAACCACACTGTGGCCAACTTGCTTGGCAAGATCATGACTTTGCTTAACCAGAACGGCTCTTTCAACAACGAATATAACAGCGACCGTTCCACAAATAACAAAAAGCAATAGAACGAGTTGCGCTAATAGAAATTTAAAGTGGAGACTTTTACGCCAGCGAATCGGCGGCAAAATAGTTGAGGAGTCCATGGATGCACGATAATATTTATTACTGTGTCGGTACTTTACTTGAACTGCTTAGATCCTACCAAAAATCGAAGGTTTTTGCTGGAATCGTTTCTTCATCCCAAATTTAACCGGACCGTTCTCCCATGCGGACTCAAATTCTAATAACCACCGGGGGCGTAGCGCTTATAGCCTTTGCTTCCGTGGGAGCGTCTACCGACTACGCCGACTTGCAGCGAATCGTAACCGAACACTACGACGACGAATTTCTATCTCGTGCAGCGGATTATCACTCGGTACGGCTGGTACTGTTCTGCGTACAGAGCGGAGTTATTCTGGCTTCCTTGGGATTGCTTGTTGCCAGCTGTTTCGGCAAATCTGGGCGTTGGGTGCTATCACTGACGCGGGGAAAGGAGTGGCTAGGCCGTTTAGTGATACTCTCCGCCCTATACTTGGGCCTTGCGCTAATTCGTTTACCATTCTTGATCGCCCGCTTTTTTCATGCAAAGGAGTACGGACTCCGACACGATTCCCTGGCTGGTTTTCTCCTCGACGTGTCGAAATCGCTCGGAATTGGTTGGGTTTTGGTCGTGGCGATCGGGCTTATCGTCCTTGGACTGTTTGCTGCCTTGCCGCGCTGGTGGTGGGCGCTTTCGGCGGGCATGGTTGCGTTGCTTGCGGTCGGATACACAGTCTTATCGCCGGTTATCATAGACCCTTTATTCCATGAGTTCCGTAAGCTAGACAACAGATCACTGGAAAACCGGCTTGCGAACCTGGGACGGAGAGGGGGTATCGACAACTTAGAAATTCTAATCTCCGATGCGGGCCGCCGGTCACGCACCGCCAACGCATATTTCACCGGTTTCGGCGGCACCCAACGTATCGTATTACATGATACCTTGGTGAATAATTTCGATGCGGGCGAAGTGGCGATTATAGTCGCCCATGAAATTGGCCACTGGCGAGAGAAACATATTTATAAAGGACTTGTGGTGGGAATAATCGGCATGTGCCTCGGGTTCTATGTCAGTCACCTGATTCTAGGTTGGTGTGTTGACAATAGGGTAGGCGGCCTATCCGGCCGCAGTGACCCCGGGTTGGTCATTCCCGCCTACGGCCTATATATTCTACTAATGTATGCCGCGATGGTTCCCGGAAATTGGGTCTCCAGGCAAATGGAAACCCAGGCCGATCTAGTGTCTCTTGACTTGACTCAGGATCCGGATACCTTCATCAGAGCACGGAATCGTATCGCACACCGAAACCTATCGGAAGTTCTTCCCTCCGCCTGGATCGAGTATACCTTCTACACCCACCCTTCCAACGCCAAGCGCATCCTGATGGCGAAAGAATTCATGCCTCTTGAGTAAACAGCAATCAAGCGATTCAACGTCCTCTAAAAATCGCTATAGCCAGATTAGTCGTTCGATAGGACAATTTAAGCTGAGTGTGATGTCACTACAGATTTCTATGCGTCGTGATATTTTTCCATTGCTTTAAATTGTTCCAGAGCCTTTTTGACCCTTTTGCTGACGCCCGATTTATTGAGTTCGTTATTACTGTATCGGCGATCCAATAAACCGTCCGATACTAAAGCGTCTTTAATCCACCGTTTAGCAAATCGATAGTTGGTTGGATTTGCGGCTGTTTCACCCGTTTCAGGGTGCTTGAATCCGGATGCCACTGTTTTCGATTCTTTAGCGCTTGCTGATGCAGCCGGTGTTTTTGGTTTTGCTTTGGCGGGTTTTTTGGGCACATCCGCTTCAGTTTTGGGTGGTCCAAATGAGGGGATTTCTCCCGATGCATTAGCCAACATATAGATAATATAGGCAATTAAGATAGCGATTAAGACAATAAGCACTGTTGACATTTCGATCCTCCGACACGTAGTTTATAAAAGTTATTATTACCGCCCAAGCACTAAGCCAAGACATTTGTGATCCATAGCTTAGTAGACAATGGGCTCTATTCTCGGACAGCCTTCTAGAGCGCGTTTCCTTTGAAAGGAGGTATTCTTGACCATTTTTAGCAAATACTCAAGTAACTATTCACCTCACCCCTGAAATTCGCCATTTCTACGTTAAAAAATGATCATTTACACGCGTAAACTCACATTTTTCGCCTTGAACTGACGAATTTCAGGGGCAATTTGAACAATTACGACATCATGTTGAATAGTTTCATATTCTATAGCCTTAAGCAATCAAAAGCATAAAATCGCAAATCGTCAAGCTAAATCGTGATATCTAGACCGATTTTCGCATGATTTTGGGCGCCGCGGCTATTTTGTTATCCAAAGGTAAGCTTATAGGCCACTTGAAAAGATAAAATGACCTGCCTTGCTCATTCGTGGCTCCATTCTCTGTATTGCGCCATATATTTAAGAGCCAATATCCACGGGAGTCTGGATGAAGCTTGTGGAATCCACAATTGGCCAAACGGACAACGTTACCTGCCCTAATTGTCAATGTGTTTTACACTTTTGGCCACTATTGTTATTTTGGATGAATATCTCTATGAATTTATAGGAAAAATATTTGTGGCGTAATTTGTGCCGTATTCAAATTATGCATTTAAAAATTCTGATTACCATTGTTGTTCTTTCGTTTAGCTGCTTCGCCGCAGCCGATTCGCTTGCCGGTTCTCAACAAGCTTTGACAGCCAAGGCGCTTCGCTATGAGCGTGCGTTGGGTGTCAAACGAGATTATCGAGAAGCTTTTCGCTTATATTGTTTGGCTGCGATTCAAGGCGACAAGAACGCGCTTTATAGTATGGGGTGGCTTTATTTTAACGGAAGGGGTGTCCCACGCGATTTGGAACTCGCCATGGGTTGGTTTAAACGAGCTGCGAATTTGGGCAGTCAATACGGCGAGACGATGTTAAAACGATTTCCAAGCGTCTCTCCGAAAATCGACAAGTCTTGCCCGATTTTCACGCCGGGGATGCCAGTGTCGAAACAACATATCGAAATTTGGGTTCGTCTGATTGCACCTGAATTCAGCATTGACCCTGACTTGGTGCTCCATGTTATCGGGACCGAATCAGCCTTCAATTACGCCGCGCTATCGGCAAAAAATGCCCATGGCTTAATGCAATTGATTCCGGCAACAGCCAAACGATTCGGTGTAAAGGATATGTGGAACCCCGTGCAGAACATTAGCGGCGGCATAGCCTATTTGAATTGGTTGATGCGGCATTTTAATGGTAATGTGAAATTCGTGTTAGCCGCATACAATGCCGGCGAATCGGCGGTGCAACGTTATCAAGGTATTCCCCCCTACGGTGAAACCCAAAGGTACGTACGTAAGATTATCGGCAACTATCATAAAACCGTTCATCCTGTTCCAGCTGTATAAGGCCAATTTTACTAGGCCACAATCAACGAAAGCCTGCTAGTCTAATAAACAGAATTTCACTAGTTTAAATACGCAGGTCCCAATGGAAAATACGGCTGGCATAAGAAACACAAACACACCCGAATACCCTACAAATACCAAATCCAATTCTTCCGATGTTATTAACGAATTGCTTGAAGGATTGCAAAAAGCGGCGGAAGACATCGCGCCACGGTTTCTGGCTACTATGCCATCCGCCTATTTTCATGATACCAACCAGGATACCCGACTGAGCCACATCAAAGCGATTATCGCGGCTGAAGCTAGCGGATTGTCCCAGGCGCTCACGTTATGGGATGAGGAAAGACAGTGTTATACCTTTATTAGCGACCGAAGCTACCCGGGACAATTGGGTGAATTCGTGCAACGCCTGCCGGACAAAAAACCCTTGAGTTCGGCCCATGTGTACACCGCGAGCGACAGTAGCCTGGTATTGGATGTTTTCGATTTTGGGGATCGTATCCCCTTTGATTCGACCCATTCCATACAGTGCGCCAAAACCACTTTCGTTTTGGAATATGCGAAACAACAAGAGAGTATGGAAAGTGTAGCTCGGCTCGAAAAACATTTCGAAACCTGTTCCGCGGATTATCTACTAACCACACCTCCTGAACAAATTTGCAAGCAGTTTGTGTTGGTAGAGGAGATTCGCCGGTCCGGGAACGGTCTGGTTCGGCTGGAAAACCGTAACGAACTAGGGCTAAGCAGTATTGCCGTGGGCGTCGATCACGCTGACCGGCGGCTGCTTTTCGAAAGGATTACCCGTTACCTTGGAAAGCAGGGTGTGGATATTCAGCGCGCTTATCTCGACAGTTTTGAAGAAAACGATTCTAATGTTATTTCGTTGCTCAGTTTTCTGGTCCACAGATCCGGAGAATTCCTGGATATTAAAGGTGCGCTATGGCAACGAATGAAACGTGATATTAAGCGGCTCATTTACCTCGATGAGGCGGTCCTACAGCTTTCTCAACGCTTGCCGAGCCAGGACCCATTGCAAGCCGAAGTCCTTGTGGCGCTGGGCCATTTAGTGCATCAATTATTAGTCAAACGTGATCCTATTACTTTTTCCCGAGAACGGATCGCACAAACTGTGTTGCGCTATGCTCAATACTCTGAGGAAATTGCGGCCTTTTTCCTCGCTCGCTTTAAGACCGTCGGCCACTCGGATCTTTCCCAAAACGCTATACGCTTGTTGGAACGCCTAAACACCGATATTGAAAACCCGGATGACTGTGAAATACTTCAGTTGGTTCTCAAAGCGGTGAGTATGACGTTACGTTGCAACGTATACGCTCCCGATCGCTTTGCTTTGGCGTTGCGAATCGATCCTTCTTTCCTGAAATCCCAGGGACGAGAGGAAAATCCCTTTGGTGTATTTTTCATTTCGGGGCGTGGATTCGATGGATTTCATGTGCGCTTTCGTGATATTGCGCGGGGTGGAGTTCGAATTGTTCGCCCATTGGGTCAGGAGCAATACGCGCTTGAAACCGAGCGATTATACGATGAAGTATACGGATTGGCCCAAGCGCAACAACTGAAGAACAAGGACATACCCGAAGGGGGATCAAAGGGCGTGATTCTGGCGCATCCCGACAGCAGCTTCGATTGGGTCGGGCGCGCCTATACCGATGCGTTGCTGGACTTAATTATCAACGATTCAGAACAAAAACGTCTGAATAAGGATTATTACGGACGGGACGAATTACTTTACCTTGGCCCGACGAAAATATTTCAAATAGCTTGATTATATGGACGGTCGAGCGAGCACGCCATCGAGGCCACCCCATTCCGGATGCTTTCATGAGCTCTAAACCCGGCGCGGGAATCAATCACAAACTATATGGGGTAACTAGCGAAGGGGTTACCGTTTTCCTTGAAGCAGCCCTGCGATCTTGTGGTATAGATCCGCGCCGACAGAGCTTTTCAGTCAAAATTACGGGCGGTCCGGATGGTGATGTGGCTGGTAACGAAATTCGTCTGCTACACCGGGAATTCGGCGGTAACGCCCGTATCGTAGGCATTGCTGATGGAAGTGGGAGCCTCGAAGATCTCGATGGATTAAATATTGACGAACTCTTACGGTTGGTTGACAAGGAATTGCCTGTACAGCATTTTGATCCCAAAAGCTTGGGGCCTCGTGGCCGAATTCTAACAATCGATCAACCTGGTGGGATGCACGCACGAAATACGCTTCATAACCGATTGATCGCGGACGCGTTCATACCGGCCGGTGGCCGACCCCGCACTATGAATGAAAGCAACTGGAAGGATTTCCTGAGTGATCAAGGCGAACCGTCGAGCCGCGTAATCGTGGAAGGCGCCAATTTGTTTATCACCCCGGAAGCACGGCAACGCTTATCGGAACAGGGTGTTATCATTATCAAAGATAGCTCGGCCAATAAATGCGGGGTTATTTGCAGCAGCTACGAAATTGTCGCCAGCATGTTGCTCATGGAAAAGGATTTTCTACAAATCAAAGAGCGGTTTATTCAAGAGGTACTGAACAAACTGCGTGAGCTAGCAAAGTTGGAGGCTGAATCGCTGTTCAGAGAACAACGCCACAAACCCGACATTTCTCTTCCGGAATTGAGTGCCCGCATAAGCTATGCGATTAACCGAGCCACCGATGCGATTACCCAAGTTATTGAGACCATGGAAGAGAAAGACCAAGCCTTGACTCATCGGTTGGTGACGGAACACTTACCACCGGTATTAAATGAAACCGCCGACAATATTTTTAAACGTATCCCCATCGCCTTTCTGACCCGCATTAGCGCTTCGGAACTCGCCAGCCGGATCGTTTACCGCGAAGGTCTGGATTGGTTTGAACAGATGTCCGAAAAAGCTATTGGAGAGCTCGCCATTCGTTATCTTCGCGCGGAAGATACGATGAAACAGTTGGTGGCTGAGATTAAAAATTCCACCCTACCCAACCGTGAACGAATTGCCGATCTGTTGAACGAAGGTGGGGTTGCGGCCGCTTTGAAAAACAATGGATAAGTCTGTTCAGGACTCTGCAACGCCGAATCGTTCAAACGATGAAGGCATGCGTCCGACCGACAATTACCAACCTTGGAAAACGCGTCAAAAAGGATTTTCCCCAACTCGTAAATGGTTTGAATGATGTTAGTACGGTGAAGATATTTTGTCTTCAAGCACCCTAATCCTTCATTTCCCAATCAAGTGATCCAGCTTGAAATTATTTCTGGATTCGATTAGGCTCCAAACCCTTTCGTAACTGAGTTTCTTTGAATTAGAATAATGGATTTCGCGACGGAACCTTCCCACAAAAAAAAAGATATCGATGATATTATCGCCTACTACGATCAAACCTGGTTCGATTACAGGTTGTTATGGTTAAATAATAATAATCGTGCGGTTCATTTCGGGTTTTACGATAAAACCACGGCCTCCCATCAAGAAGCCTTGGTTAACATGAACCGGGTTCTTGCTGAAACAGTGAAGATCCAATCCGATGACCGGGTTTTAGATGCTGGATGTGGCCAAGGTGGTAGCGCGACATGGATCGCTGAAAATACTGGCGCTACAGTGGTCGGTATTACGCCCGTTGAGTCTCAAATAAAAACCGCACGCGCTTATATCGAATTGAAGGGTCTTAGCGAAAAAGTCACGATAAAATTGGGAGACTATATTGAAACTGGTTTTCCGGATGAAAGTTTCGATGTTGTTTGGGCGTGTGAAAGCGTGTGTCATGCCGAGCAAAAGCATGACTTTTACTGGGAAGCCTACCGCCTGCTAAAACCGGGGGGCAGGTTAGTGATGGCCGAATATATGCGAACACCGAGTTCCTACCAACCCGATGGGGGCAAATTACTTGGACAATGGTTACGGGGCTGGGCAATCAACGACATCGACTCAGCGGATTTACACCGCCAATATGCGGTTGAAACGGGGTTTTGCAATATACGGATCGGCGACGTTACGGAAAACATCAAACCGTCGCTACGACGGCTAAGTTGGATTTCGAAAATGTTTTTGCCGGCGGGTATTTTTTGCACCCTTGTCGGATGGCGTACTAAAGTTCAACACGGCAATATCGTCGGATCCATCAGGCAATTCGACGCGCTTAAAAAGAATTATTGGTTTTATGGGATATTGCAGGCGATTAAGTGAAATTTGGGGTGATCTCCTATTGCCCCTTTGCCGACGCTAATGACTTAACGTACACAACGTTTCCATTTTCATTAACAGCACTCGAATATTCCGGAACCAATCGAATTAATAGCTCAAACAAACGTTTCTCATCGTAACTTGAACACGCGCGTTGAATTTCTTCAATATTTCGTTTTATCAACGAGGGCCGAAAACCCCTTGACCGAGCCAATAATAGTTTATTGTGCTCTGTGGGCCGTAGTTTTTCTTGCTCGTGAAATAACTCCTCATACAATTTTTCGCCCGGGCGCAAACCGGTATAGGTGATTTCTATTTCTTCACCCAACCGCTTGCCGCTTAGTCTGATCATCTGTTCCGCCAAATAACTGATTTTTATTGGTTCACCCATTTCGAGCACAAACACTTCGCCCCCATTTCCCACAGCGGCTGACTGCAAAATCAGCTGGCAAGCTTCGGGAATAGTCATAAAGTACCGGGTAATTTCGGGATGGGTAACAGTAACCGTCCCGCCAGATCTTATCTGCTCTCTGAATAAAGGAACTACACTGCCCGCTGAATCCAAGACGTTGCCAAACCGAACGACAATGAAACTAGTATCCGAATCGCCTTGCAAGCTGTGACACACTAATTCCGCCGCTCTTTTTGTCGTACCCATGATACTGGTCGGGTTAACGGCTTTGTCGGTTGAGATTAAAACAAATTCATCCACGTTGTATTTCATCGCTGATTGGGCCACGTTGTATGTTCCCAAAATATTATTTCTTACCGCCTCGCAAACTTGGTATTCCAATAAGGGAACATGCTTATAGGCGGCCGCATGGAAAATCGCACTGGGTTTATAGTGTCCGACGGCATGGTCCACTGAATTGCTGTCCGTTACATCGCCCAGAATAGCTTGGACGTCAACTTTAGGAAAATGATGCGATAAATTTGACTTGATCTGATAGAGATTAAACTCACTTTTTTCAAATATTATCAAAGATACAACAGGCAACTTTGCAAGTTGTTTACACAGTTCCGATCCTATTGAACCACCCCCTCCCGTGACCATAACCGTTGATACCTCAAGCTTTCTTCTGATGTCTTTCCAGTCTAAGCGGACGGGATCACGTCCCAAAAGATCTTCAATTGAAACGTTACGAAGTTCCTCTCCGCTTACACGGCCACTCGAAATATCCCTAATCGCTGGGAGAGTCAAACAAGACACCCCAGCATCGTCGCAAATTCCAACAATACGGCGCATGTCAACATCAATAGCGGAGGGAATGGCGATCAATACTACTTCGACGTTTAGTTCTTTCACCAGTTTCGGTAGTCTCCGGCATGAACCCATCACGCGTAAACCATGTATCTCGCGTCTTTTTTTCCTTTTATCGTCATCGACAAATCCCACCGGATAATATGACGAATCAGACTCACGCATAAGATCTCGAACAAGCATCTCGCCCGCCATCCCCGCCCCAACAATGATTGCGCGTTTACCTGGCAAACGCTCTCGCCAATTATCCTTTAAATATCTGTATAAAAATCGTGGCCCACAAAGCAATAAAAGCAACAATGCCGCATAAAGCGGCATTACCGAGCGGGGAACACTCACCAATCTATCCCGGAAAAAAAGTAGGATCGAGATGACCAATACACCGCAAGCAATAGCTTTGGAAATCCGAAGAAAATCAGGCATTGAGGCGAATCGCCAAACCCCACGATAGAGTCCGAATATACGAAACACAACCGCCTGAACAAAGACGACAATCCACAGAGCACTCAACGCAGCAGTCAATGCATAATCTGGAATATCTCCAAGATTAAACCGCAACCAATAGGCCCCGACCCAGGCAACCGGGATCATCAACAGATCGTGTACGAATATGACTTTTGAAGATTGGAGTTTTTCGATTAATTTCATTAATGATTGTGTGATGTTGAGCCTCTTAGGTGTCTGCTTTATTCAGCCGAAACACCAAACCCGCCAAGGGAGTATAGGAAACCATTAAACAGACCATGCCGGTATTAGGCCATAAACTTGCGATAGCGGCAAATGGAAATAACCAAGCTACATTTATCAGCATTATTGATAGAGTCACTCTTTTGTGGCTTCCCAAAAGACGGCTGGCAATCTGGTACGCATGCATGCTATGAGGTTCATACCAACGTTCACCACGGATTATTCGCCTGATTAGCGTTAGCGTCGCATCCACCCAGAAAACACCGAATAAAATAAACCAACTCCAAAGGGATAAATCCCGCTCCAGTGGTTTTGATATAGCGAGGATACCTAACATTAAGCCAAGAAATCCGCTTCCTACGTCCCCCATAAATATCTTGGCGGGTGGCCAATTCCAAAATATAAACCCAAAACACGCCGCGGCTAAAGCGATCAGTATGAGTACGAATCCATGTGACCCTTCATTGAATTCGACAAGTATTCCGGCCGATAATAAAATGAATATTGCTTCTAGCCCCGCTATCCCGTCTATCCCATCCATAAAATTAAAGAGATTGAGAAACCAAACTAAAAACAACACTCCAGCAAAGAAACCCAACCATTCAATCCCCCCTGACACACCACTGACCGGTATTCTAGGGAATCCGTGGAGCCAGAACAAAGCCCATACCGCCGCCGCACAGTGAACAACAATTCTATACCGGGCCGAAATATGTCTGTGATCATCCCAGAATCCTATAAATGCCACCAAAATTCCACTGCCAATCAGTGCAATGTATAAATCAAATCCGACTTGTCCATTAAAATACAGATAGACGAGCGCAAGATAGAAGCTAAGTACAATTGCCAACCCCCCACCGCGCGGGGTGGGGGCACTGTGTGAACTGCGATTATTTGGGATATCGAGTATGCTGTGTTTGATGGCATAAAAACGGACAAGCCCTGTACAAAAAGCAGAGATTACAAGAACGGATAAGACAAACAAAAATGGATTCATGGGGCGTTATAACCGGCTATAACGGCAAATTGATAGCGCAATTATTCGCCGGTAAGTCCCAGATCCAGGAAGCGGACGATTTCCGGAATTGCTGCCCTAAGATTCTGAACGGGACTATAATCTAGATCGCTTTGAATTTTTTCTGAAGAATACCACGCGGAGCCCACAAGTTTTTCCATTGCATCGGAATCAAACAGGAATCGCTTCCCGCGCGCCTTACCTATCATATCCCCGGTAACTGCCAATAATCGCACCAGAGCCAGTGGTACCGCAATTCCCGGTTCAGACTTACCGGTTGCTTTGCAAATCCAACTATAAATCTGCCGTGTGGAATAAGCCTCCCCGTCCGTAACAATATATGTTTGCCCCCTAGCTTCAGATTTTTCCGAGGCAAGAATAGCTGCTTGGACAACATCGTTCACATGAACCATGGAGCGTTTGTTGCCAACTTCCGGAAGTGGCGGAAAAATACCTTTATCCACCGCCATGATCATGCGTGGCAAATTCCCCTTCCGTGTCGGTCCATAGATCATAACAGGACGAATCACTACCGGATGCTGCACATAGCCACCGCCTAAAACCAGTTTTTCCGCTTCTAATTTTGATTGACCATAAATCGTGTCGGGAGCAGTACAACACGACTCATCCTGCAGCTGACCGTTTCCCTCACCGGCTGCCTTAACACTACTAAAATAAACGAATCGCTTAACGCCTGCTTTTTGGGCGGCTTCCAACAGCTTCCTCGTCCCTTCGGTATTCACTTGCCGGTACTCGTCCTTTTTTTGTGTCAGCTCGGTCAATGCGTGGGATTTACCCGCCAAATGGAACACCGTGTCAATGTCTAAACACGGATTAACCCGCCACGATTCGGCGCTAATATCGGCTCTGATCGTATTATCCCAAGGGTTGTTTCCGGAAACCGCGTTACGGACTAAAGCCCGCAACATAACGTCTGATTCCCGTAACCGACGGCATAATACTCCTCCGACGAATCCAGTAGCTCCTGTGACCAAATATTTTCGCATCCTTATTGTAACTATTCAGATTGCCGTAGAAATGGCGGATTTCCGGAGTGAGTTAAATAGTGACTTATTGATCGCGCCAAACCGTGCGCCTAACATAGCCGGTGTAACTCAAAATAATATTAAGTACTTTGCGAGAAACCGAACCTCCTTGATAATCCGGAACTGTCTCACTGGCGCGAGTTTGATTGGTAATCGCCGATACGGACTGGATGACATGGGATTTTTCCAAGCTACTCATGATGAGCACACCTGAATCCATACCTTCCGGACGTTCATGGGTATTGCGAAGGGTTACAGCCGGAAAACCCAATAACGCGGATTCTTCGGTAATCGTACCACTGTCGGAAAGCACGCAAAAAGCCCGTTGTTGCAATTTAATGTAGTCCAGAAATCCCAAGGGCTTCATCATCTGGATTCGATTTCTATCAGGGGAGAAGCCCAACGATGCAAGGCGCATACGCGTCCTCGGGTGCACAGAGAAAATAACTGTCTTTTCAAATTGTTTTGAAATAGCATCAAGCGATTCCAAAAGGTTGTGAAGGTTTTCGAGTACATCCACGTTCTCTTCGCGGTGAATGCTGACTACGAAATAATCGTTCTCCTTCAAATCCAGGCGACGCACGACATCCGACGATTCAATCCCGGATTTATAATATTCCAACACTTCCGACATGCAGGATCCCGTCTTGATCACAGTTTCTGAGCGCACCCCTTCTTGCAATAGATAACGTCGACCGTGTTCCGTTAGTGGCATATTGATATCACTGATATGATCGAGGATCCGGCGGTTTATTTCCTCAGGCACCCGTTCATCGAAGCAACGGTTCCCAGCCTCCATGTGAAAAACAGGTATTTTATGCCGTTTCGCCGCGATGCTTCCTAAGCAACTATTGGTATCGCCATATACCAAAAAGGCATCGGGTTTTTCGGCCAAAATAAGTCGCTCTGTTTTCACCAAGACATTAGCGATGGTTTCACAGGCTGTTTCTCCCGCGGCTTCCAAAAAATGATCGGGTTTACGAATTTCCAAATCGCGAAAAAAAACTTCATTCAACTCGTAATCGTAGTTCTGTCCGGAATGCACCAATACATGGTCTGTATGCATTTCAAGCTCTGCAATCACCCGGCTTAGTTTAATGATCTCCGGCCGTGTACCCACCAAAGTCATGACTTTCAAATTATTCATTCGTCCCATTTTTTAGGCCAGCAATTCTCCACCCTCAGCCAATTTTGCCATCCCGATAAGCAAATGATGACGTTCGAGTAGCTGTTTGGTCTTATCCAATGTCACGACACTGTCGAAAGAGCTAAATTCGGATTTTAATGCGGGCTCTCGGTTTTCATCCTATTGCAATTCCGGCAGCATAGAACGAATTGCATAATAGTCACCTCGTTTAACCGTGTGATGACATTCTTCTTCGGACACCATAATCTCGTGCAATTTTTCTCCCGGTCGAATGCCCGTGATGCGAATGTCTATATCCCGATCACCAACCAAAACTTTTGCAAGATTCATTACCGTGGCAGCCGGAGCATTGGGCACATAGGTATCGCCTGGCTGGGCGCCAGAAATTGCCGCAATAACCGTATCCACAGCCTGATTCAAGCTTAAAAGAAAACGGGTCATCTCCTGGACAGTCACCGTAACCGGCCCGCCATGTAAAATTTGGCTGTGAAATAATGGGATCACTGACCCACGCGACGCCAACACGTTTCCATAACGCACACAGATAAACCGGGATTTGGGATTGAGCACATTCGCCGAAGTAAATATCCGTTCCTGGATGGCCTTAGTCATCCCCATGACATTGACCGGTTTGCACGCTTTATCGGTACTAACCCCTACGATGGTTTCCGGTTGATACCCCTGTTCTCGAACAGCCCGAACGATATTCATTGCCCCTAAACAATTGGTCAATACCGCCTGATCAGGAAAATATTCGCAGGTTGGTACTTGTTTCAGCGCCGCTGCATTAATGACAATATCCACACCTTTTAACGCGGAGCACACATCATGATAATCGCGAACATCGCCGATTCGAAATTCAAGAACCTGCTGAAAATTACGAAATATAACTTCATCGGTCGTCACCGTCCGATGCAGATAAGCCATACGCATTTCGTGTTGCTTGGCTTCGTCTCGGGATAATACAATCACTTTCTCCGGGTCGCCCAACTCGCCCGATAAAATTCTGCGTATCAACACCTTACCGAGTGATCCGGTACCACCAGTTACCAGAATTCGCTTGTCTTTAAAAATCATGAATTATTTCCGAAGTCGTGTTTTATATTTATTACGTATTTGCTCAGCCAGCTTGATGAGCATACTATCCCACTCGGGAACAACATACCCAGTTTCAGTTCTAAATCTCGAACCGTCAAGGGCGCGATCGCAGACGAACGAGTCTTCCGGCACAACGTGGACATCTTTCAGTTCCAGAATTTCAACCAGCCGATTGAGCATTTCATATTTATTAATCGGCGCCGAGGCGATATGCCATACACCTGACAACTCCGGCCAATTCAGCAAAATATATTCTAAAGTGCGGGCAAACTCCATGGTAGTCAACCCTGTGTAAATCGCGCGCCGATATCCGTGTACTTCTCCCCGTTGCGCCAAAAACCACTCGATCAGGCTTTTCTTACGCCCTAATTCCAATCCGATAATAGAAGTTCTCATTGTCAGGCAATGGGTATCATGCAATTCACCCAACAATTTTGTTCTACCGTACAGGTCCATTGGATCAGGCGTATCATCTTCACCATAATCCCCTTTTCGTCCAGAGAATACACAATCCGTACTGCATTGAATTACCCTCACGCCCCGTTCCCGGCAGAGCTCCGCCAAGCGATGCGGTAATAACGCATTAATTTCAATGCTCGGAATAGTCGACTTCGCGCCATCGGACTGTTTAATAACACCGATGGCGTTGATAACCACTTCAGGATGAAACGAATCCAGAACCCCGATTACGGCCTTTTGACTACAAGCATCGATTCTTGAAAAGGTATTTTCTTCGCGAAACAACCCATATTGCGCATATTCCGTCAGATCACCACGTAAAGTAACCTTTACGACGTGTCTTTCCTGATAACTTTCTAGCAATTGGTGCCCGAGCATTCCATTGCCCCCTAGAATCAAGATTCGCATGTCCTCTCCCGAATAACTTATTCCATCATATCTTCAAGCTGATCGAGTAATTTTTCTCTTTCGAAGTTTGCTTCAAAATATGCTCTTCCTTTGCGTCCCATTTCTTCCCTCTCCGCAGCAGAAAGCCCATACATTTTTAGAACCATAGCGACCAATCCATCAACATCTTCGGCTGGCCCGGCTAGCCCACCGCCCGATATCCTAACTGCTTCTGCAGCCTCACCATCCAAGCAGGCTATCAATGGCCGAGAGCACGCCATATACGATTGTACTTTCGATGGAATGGTGAGGGAAAAAATTGGGTCTCGACGTAGCGTAACAAGCAATACATCAGCCAAGGCAAAATAACGTGGCATTGATTCCAGCGGGCGCCGCCCAAGAACATGAACGGTATTTTCGAGGGTGTATTTAGTGATTTCTCCTCGCAACCAAGTTTCCCGGCGGCCGTCGCCAAGAATCACCCAGTGGATATCTATCTTGTCTTTGAGTCTGTTAGCCGCCTCAACAACGGTCTCAAGCGATTGCGCAGCCCCCAAATTACCAGCAAACACAATACGGAATCCAGGTGGCATTTCACGGCTTTCCAGCGTGTCGTTCTCCACCTCAACCGGCTGAAAAATAGTTTCGGCCCAATTTGGAAAATACCGAAGACGATCTGGGCAGGCGCCCACGGCAATGGCTGGTTCTGCAAAACCACGCGACTGTATTAGCACCCGATCACACCGCTTATAAATAAAGCTCACCATTTTACCGACCCAGCCTATCAGTAGTGGTGATCGAACCGCGCCGGTCGCGGAAAGACTTTCCGGCCAGAGATCCTGAACCCAAAAAACCATCGGGATATTTTTAAGCCATCTTAGCAAAACACCGGGAATACCCACGGTAAATGGGGAAGGTTCGTAGACAAATATAATGTCGTATCGTTGTCGGCAGAAAAAGGGACCCAACAAACACGCCGAAAGAACAAATGATAGAAAATTGAGCGCCAGTTGCCATGACTTTCCCTGCCTGCGTACGAACAAGGGAACCCGAAACACCGCTACTCCTTCGTAGTCACTCGTGCCACAAGACGCCCAACTGTATCCTTCAAACAATTTCCCAGACGGATAATTCGGCAATCCTGTCAGGACGGAAACATCGTGACCACGAGACACCAAAGCAAGCGCAAGATCATTGACGCGAAACGATTCAGGCCAGAAATACTGGCTGACGATCAGGATTCTCATCTAGGTCGTTTGTATTTTTCTTGGCCGAGACGAATCAACAATTCTTCTGAAATCAATTACAAGAAAAAACTACTAAATACAACGATGAGCGCATTCTCAACTTGAGTATACCACCCAGTCAAAACCACTGAAGCTTCCTGCTTATCCTACGCAAATTCCATAATCTATTCAATTTTCACTTGGATGAAAAGCGTTCGCCCAGCCATCCTCTAACCTTATTTTCGCGCAACCTATTAATCGATGATAATTTTTAATTATTCTGTATAATTGAGCCAAATAATAGTAACAAGGCTGCAAAAAACATGGCTAGATTAGAAGCAGTTCAAGGATCTTATCGCGACCCTTCAGGTCAAGTGTTTTTGCATAATAGCCGTGTTTTTAGAACCATAACAAAGCACGGGTATGACGACTTCAAGACTGTCGAAGCGACGGGCTTCTTGACCGATCTGGTCGACAAGGGTTTTCTCGTACCCTGGCGGGATGTCGACAAGGATGACTTTGAGCAAACAAATGACAACGTTGTCCGCATATTGGAGCATACTCCACTGCCCTTTATTTCTTATCCATTCGAATGGTCATTCAGCGCACTAAAAGATGCTGCCTTGTTGCACCTTGATGTGCATATTATGGCTCTGGCAAAAGGGGTAACGCTCTCAGACGCATCCGCCTTTAATATTCAGTTTATCGGGGTAAAGCCGATTTTTATCGATCATCTATCCTTCCGTCCGTACCAAGACGGGGAATTCTGGAATGGACATCGCCAATATTGTGAGCAATTCCTGAATCCTTTGCTGTTGCAATCGCAAATGGGTATACCGCATAACGCTTGGTACCGCGGCAGTCCCGAAGGAATCCCATCTGCATCAATGACGTCAGTATTACCTTTTTTGAGTCGGATTAAACCACAGGTAATGACCAATCTTGTGCTGCCTGTTTGGTTTGATCGTCGTTCAGGTTCGAATTCAGAAGTTTCAAAATCCGTTGCCGACAAACGCTTACCCCTATCAAGCTTTCGTAACATGCTGGTAGGCCTTAGAAAGTTTATCGCCTCGCTTAAATTACCGGAAAATACCACAGTATGGAAAGAATATGCTGAAAACACGTCATACGGAAATGACGAAACAAAAAACAAAAAATATTTTATTCAAAAATTTTGCTCAACCGTAAAGCCAGAAACCCTATGGGACATAGGATGCAATACTGGGGAATATTCCAAAGTCGCATTAGAAACTGGCGCTAAAATGGCTATTGGTTTCGAGTATGATACGGGAGCGCTATAGCGCGCATACGCAAGGGCTGTTAAAGAGGAATTAAACTTTTTACCTCTCCACTTGGATGCGGCGAACCCAACGCCGAGCCAAGGATGGAATCAAATTGAGCGTGCTGGTCTTGCTGAACGCCGCAATGCCGATGCGGTGATAGCGCTGGCGCTCGTGCATCACCTTGCCATAGGCCGTAATATTCCGCTTCAATCCGTCATCGAATGGTTGGTAGCGCATGCACCACAGGGCGTAATTGAGTTCGTACCTAAAACCGACCCCATGGTTCAGGAACTCCTTGCACTACGCAAAGACATTTTTGACGAATACACTATTGAAATATTCCACAAAACGCTTGCTCGGCATGCCGATGTTGTCCGTGAAGAAACTGTAACAAACACAGGCCGCTGCCTAATATGGTTTAAACGCCGTTAAGCCAATATTCGGGTACCGTTCAGGATGACTCCATGCAATCATTTCAATATGAATGCGGTCAGGGTAGGTCATTCTATAAATAATCCATGCTGATATTAACCCAAGGAACCTTATTATGAAGAGAAATAGAATTTTCTATTTTATTTTTCCGTTCCTGGCGTTAATGGCGCCGATAATAGGAAATCTGCATTCGGTTGTTGATACTTTATTATCTGGCTCAAGCCATATTAAGTCAGCCGACCATTTGCTGATACCCCTCGTTGTGTTATCCGTTTTTTGTTTAATGATTGGGGCATTCATAACAGGACTTGATGTTCGCGCTAAAGCAAGCTCAACAAAAATCAATTTTCTGAAACAATTTATTATTGCTGGGGTTGTCATTCTGGCTATTGACCTTTCCTATGGGGGAAAACAAATGGCAGTATCATTATGGCCGTTTGAGCATGGAGTGTTTCTTGGCTATGGGTATGAAATTGTCATACAGATATGGCAAGTGATATGCTTCCTCATAGCTTTTCTTGTTGTATACACACTTTGCTGGCTCCTTCGCGATAATCTCGCAACTATTCTAATTTCAGCCTTTGGGGCCATTTTTATTTCTACAATAGTCATACACGTTTATTCAACGGGCAAAGGTTCTGCCATTACCTATGTACCTTCACACGGTAAAGCAAATGATCTACCACCAATAATTCACATTGTTTTGGACGAAATGATTGGTACGGAAGGGATAGACCTCGACTTACCCGGTGGCGAGGAAACTTACCAACTTGTCCGAAATTTTCACAATCGCTTCAGGTTTCGCTTGTATGGAAAAGCCTTCAGCCGGCATTTTTATACCGGAATGTCGATTCCAAACATGCTGAACTACGATTATACTGACGAAACTTATGGCTCCGGTTCTAAATATTTATCTGGCAGCCAGTTTAGATTTTTTGATGATTTGCAAGATCGTGGCTATGATGTCAATGTATATCAATCATCGCATGTTAACTTCTGTAAAGGTGGAAACATCACTCGGTGTGAAACCTTAAATTCATTTAATCCAGCCAGCATCTATATTTCTCCCCCTAAGACAGACACCTCAAATTCACAGATGTCAATCAATTCAATTATTTTTAGTCTTCTTTTACAAAAAGCATCCAAAAGCTATTCAAGCTACATAGGACACAAGTTAATTAAACTAATTTATGAGGATGGCTATCTTGCTCCGAGATATGACGTCCAGTCCTTTAGACTATGGTTTGATAATTTTACTAACGATATAGAGTCGACCAAAGGTGGAGAGGTTTATTTTGCCCATTTCCTTGTCCCACATGCGCCATATATTCTTACAAAAGACTGCAACACCAAACTAAAACCCCTGGAAGAGCCCTATTTTTTAAAAGAATTTCAAAATTTGAAAGCCAAAGCTTTTCAGGAAACCAGGAAGGCTTATTACGGTTTGTATTTTGAGCAGGTTTCCTGTGTTTACAAAAAACTTACTGAATTCATGGATAAAATCGAAAATTTAGAACAATTTAAAAATGCAACAATTGTAATCAATGGAGATCACGGTTCGCGAATATCATCAGGGCAATTCTGGGAAAATCTTTCTGAACGTGATTTGGTGGATAACTACTCAACGCATTTCAGCATTCGCTCTCCAAAAGTAGAGCCCGGTTATGATTTACGATCCGTGTCCGTGCAGCGGTTATTTGCTGAAGTGTTTAGTAGTCCATTCCAGGAAATATCAATGGATGACGTCGAAACTGTTTCCATTAATTCGATGGAAAAGGGACGTGTCATCAGCGGCAAATTGCCAGAGTACGGGCTATCTTCGTTAAAAATGGGAATATGACTTTTGCACAAATGCGAGAATCAGATAATATATGAAATTAGGAGTTTCAATACAGGAGAATACTCTATAGTCCCTTCGCGAAAAGTTTCAAAATGGCTGTTGGCTTTGGGTGTGACTACAGTGGAGTGTACCCATGTAAAAGCCCTCGATACGCATTATATTTTTTACAACATCGTTAAAAAGGTATGAATGTGCAGTTTTTTTCACATTAATCTTGGCATTATTTATCCTGGCGCTAACGTCGGCGCCAGCTTTCGCTTATCTTGATCCTGCTACCGGAAGCATGATTATCCAGGGGATTATTGGCGCAATAGCAGGTTTCCTGGTAGCAGGAAAACTTTATTGGTATAAACTGGTTTCATTCTTCTCACGCAACAAAAAGTCGGAGAGCGATGATGATAAGGGCTCACACTGATGTCTCTACGAAATCAGCGAGTCGGAATTAGTCGCTGACGACCGTTTGAATTCAATGCGATAGGTAATGTAAGCCTTTGGTTATATTTGATTATTATCAATTCACGCTTTTAGTTTACCTAAACTTTTCATTGTTTCCAAGCTCACATAAAACAAAATTTACACCGTGAGAGTGGTAAGTCTACGTGACTGACACCAAACCGGTCCGTGACCGCTACCTTTCTGAAGCCTATATTGATGATAACCCAGCTGGGTATTCGGAAGGCAGCCCGTAGAGGGTTGCACAGGTTGTAAATATAATGCGAAAACATGCCTTGCATCCAATCGATAATGTGCGGGGTTGGTTGCGGTACCGGAGGGGTTCTTTCCACTTAGCGTACCTACTTCCCCAATATCCTGTTGTCGCCTCCGGACCAATTATTTGTATCGAAGAAAGTATTTGATATGCTAGCAAAATTATTTCCCAGGTTAATATTTGGCGCGGTGTTTTCCGTTTTTTTATGAAAGAAGACATTGGATTGTTGTGCCTGAGCAATCTACTTTCGTTGTGGACCCACATAGGAAGACAGCTGGTGTTCGTTCAAAATCGCTATTTTTTGGATATTTTGCCGCACTACCGGTTAAGACTTTCCTGACAGTAAATAGGCTACGTGAATAGTATTCAACGGATTCAGAATTTACTGAAATCGCAGGTTTTTCCAATTGTGATCGCAGTGAATATGTTTTCTGTAACCGTATTTCTAATCGCTTTGAGTTTTCTTGGTTATTCGGAACTGGCAGCGGATGTGGGGCTGATTCAAGGCGCTACTCTAGCGGTGTTTTTAGCTTTTTCAGCCAATGCGAGGAATTTAATTCTTGGCAGCGATTCCAGTGCTCACTTGAAACAACAATTTGTTTTTCGCGGGATACTACTCTTTCCTCTGGCGTTCGCCGCCTTCTATTTGAGCGGTGGGGTTGTTGAAACGTCAAGCTTGCTGGCGATTACCATAATTGTTCGGCGAAGTGCGGAATGGATTGCCGAATTACAAATCAATGAAAGAGAAAAAGTCAACGATATACACTACGCCCACCTATTTATAACAACTCAGGTATGTAGCATTGCTCTTCTGCTTATTGCCTTTGGATTGGAAAACAAACCCTTTTACGGATTTGTACTCTTTGTTTGGGCGTTTTCTCCGGTTCTTCAAATAATCCCATTTCTGGTTCGTATGGTTAGCGAATCAAACGAGTTCGTGCATATTAACTTGAGAGATTTCTTACCGCACGTAGGCTCTAGTTGGATTATTGCAATTTCTACCTTTGTTTTACGCGTCCTTCTAGCACTTCTTGTCGGCAAATTTGTGGCGGGAATGCTTTACTCCGCATTTGCGATAGGCGGAATGCTAAATGCTATCTATACCTATGCGGTTGGCCCAAGTCTAATCGCCAAGCAAGAAAATTTAAAAACTACTTCCACCGACAGACTTACAAAATTTATTGTGATCATCCATTATTTTGTGGGGTTCACAATTATCGGATCGGTTGCTACAGGAATTGCGGAAGGGAGTGAATCGGTTTTTTTTAAAATCTATCGGATATTCTATCGTGGGCGGTGGCGTCATGATTTTAGCCCAACGCCGTCGTATGCGTATCCTTCAGATTCAGAAGCACAGCGTGTTTGTGCCTGATGTTTGTGCCTGATGTTTTAGCCAATATATTGATCATTTCGTCAGTCCCTTTTGCATACTATTTATTGGGATCCGGAATATTGCCTGTTTTGTTTTTATTGAATGCTTGCTTAAACTACGCTATCTATGCTTTGCCATCAATGCACAATGAAAAAGTTCTAGAGCACGAAAAATATTGCATAGCGATGATTCGAATTCCAGGAAAATTTAATCGTACGAACATACAAACTTGGGTCCTGGTTTTTCTTGTTTTACCGGTTTTCGGATTACTGTTAGGACAATCCTATGTTCCGCCAAAACATAGGCGATACCGCTTTGAGGCCATATTTCTATATATTCTGGTATTTATAATTCCTATCCAGGTGTCGGCTACGATTATACAGGGTACAGGATTCTTAACGCCCTACCTCTACATTTTTAGTATCTACCAACATTTACAATATCTACCGATAATTTTTTTAGGCCTTTATTTTTTGGCCCTAGTTTCACTTTATAAACACCAGGATATGAGGAGATTGCTCTTATTCCTTGCTCCGTTTATCGGCGTATACACGGCGGCATCAATCTCCCTTCTAGCATTACTAATGGTGCTGATCTGTGCACCTACGATAATGCTTATTCTGGTTCGGAGCGGTTATGGGCGCTTTTCGTTGCTGTTAGTTACATTGATCGCAGTATTCTTATTCGCGTATATCTTTGCAATGAAATCCCATGCCTCATTCGCCCATACTTTTAATTGGAGTTTTGAACAGGGCGCGCCTCTGCATACGCAAGACCATATCCACTATTGGAAGATGTATTTCAACGGTATATTGAAGAATGCTCAAAGTTTTATGCTTGGACATGAACAGGCTCCGGGTCGGGATGTGGCGCCAAGTTCATATAATTATTATCTAGATCTTGTTTATAACTTCGGTTTTATCGCACTACTTCCATTTATATTCTTGATTTGGCATACGCTCAGAAAACTATACCCGATGATCCATACAACAACCGTTTCACCCGATTTCATTGTACTGTCCGCTTTGGTTTTATTCTTTGTATTGATCGACAACTCATTTAAAGTTGGATTTAGACAGCCCTACCCTGGAATCATTATGTTTTTCCTATGTGGTGTATTATTAAGTAGGCTTTCAATTACCGCTAATAATTCATAATAAATAGTATAATGATGAAGATTAATATTCCTTTTTTACTAAAATATATCTTTTATCTATCAATTTGGATTTTGTCTTATCTTGCGTATATTAATTACCCAGGGAATTGGTATATGTATAGTTTTTACGCTAGCCATTAATACACTACTGCTTTTCGGCCTTAGAAAAGGACGACTTTTTTTCGATTTATTTATAGGTTTATTTTTCTGGCTAGGGTTTTGGTTTAAGTTTTCCATTAGAATGGCATTTTTAGATGGTAAATTTATTATACCTGTCGGTAACTTTGACTACTCAGGTGCGGCACACGATCATGCGCTTCTTGTATCGTCTTGTGGTGTGCTTGCGCTTCTAATCGCCAGCAGAATGAGGGAAAAATATCTTTTCTCTTACCCTGGAAGTATTAAAAAAATTGGTTTAAAAGGGTTATTTAATTTTTACCAAAAATATCGAAAACTTGTCTGGCTTGTATTTGCCACATTATTTATAACTGTCGGTTTAACAAACGCGTATTTTGGTATCTATCAACGAGGAGTTCCACCGCGAACAATATTACCATATGGACTCAACGGTGTTTATACATGGTTGCTACTATTTGGAGGAGCATCTACCTCATCGTTGTTATTACACTTTGAATTTTTGTTGAATAAGAAAACCTCGTATTTTATTGTAGCTTTAAGTATATTGGAAAGTTTTTTTCCAACGTGTCTATGTTAAGTCGTGGAATGATTATTAATGTAAGCGCATTATTCATTGGTGCAAGTAATAGTTTGAAATATCATTCTATTTTTACAAGCATTCGTTTTATACTGATATCGCTATTTATGTTCATTTTTTTATTTGTAATCTCAGTCGGTATTGTAGTGCAAATGCGATCACACAGCTTTGGTTATGATCCCATTAATTATGAGGCGCTTGTTAATGAGACAAGTGATTTTGAAAGAAATAGGATGGCGAGTAGAACTAGGTTGTTATTACTAGCCCGATGGGTTGGAATTGAAGGTGTAATGGCAGTATCAAGCTATCCAGAACTGGGTTGGGATTTATGGAAAACAGCATGGAATGAAAAGTATTCTAACTATGGCACTAGTTTTTATGATTTGCAAATAATTTCATCCCAGTATCTCCGTGCAGATTGGTCAAAACATCATTTTATTTCATTACCTGGCGTTTTAGCTTTCTTTTATTACCCAGGCTCTTTAATATTTTTATTTTTCTCGATGTTTTTATTGGCTGCCGTGGCTGCTGGAATAGAGATCTCTATTTATAAACTGGGCGAATCAAATATCATTTTATGTTGCTTGTTAGCACAAGTAGTTGCATACAGGTACGTGCATTTTGGTTATGTTCCAGGACGAAGCTATCTGCTTTTTGGAAGCATTTATCTCAATTTATTTTTGATTTATTTTTCTAATAAGTTTTTATTATATTGGCAAAGGAAAAACCCCATCCCAGATCAGGCGGGAAATGTTCATCGCCCTCGCCTACCCTGAGAGGTATCCTGGGACTTTTTCGCGTACACGACTTAAACGAAAGGAAACAAAATCAAAGCTACTACCACCGTAATATTATTTTTTTCAAAAAATAGCAGAATTTAAGCACCGCATCCGCAAATTATTCGGACATCCGAAAATTAGTCATTGCCCAACGCCACTGCGTTAAAGACTCCTAGGTATAAATATCAATACTCCTTGATTATGAACGAATTTACTCCTGATCTACATCGAACTGAGGCTTCGTTAACACAGGTCCAACTATCGCCGTCATGGATATTTCCGCATCCAATAACCTCGTGATTGACAACTCATCAGGTCTTTAGTACATTTCTGCGTGTCAAACTAAGGCGATTCTACTTATTTAGCCTATTGCCGTCTAAAGGTTATTTCTGTCGATTTCAAATGTTACGCAACATATGTAGCTTGATTATTTGCAGAAAGATATACGGACGTGACTAGATGTAAAGAAAGGAAATGCAATCAACTAGTGGTAAGTTCTTATTTTTTTGCTTTGGCCGGCATTTTCTAACGTGCAGTTGTCGTTGGTGTTCAGGAGTATAGGGTACACCGTGTTTCGCCAAGTCGTTTGCTGCAAGGTCGAAACCTCGAAAAAAACGCATTGATGGTGGTAGGTTGATTTTTGCATAGTCGTTTCGGACGTCGAATTGGTTGGAATATTCTGGGAACAGCAGCTGGTCGACTGATTGGTCCGCTCGCCCAAATTGCTATTGCAAGATTCCTGGATCCTGCCCAGTTTGGGTTATTTGCGATTGGAGTGGCCTGGATTGCCTTGTTTGAAATCCTCAAGGATCTTGGACTGAACCACGCTATTATTGTTGAGGAAGACCGCCGCTGCTTTGTTTCTTTGCAGTTCTTTGTCGAATTAAGTATTGCAACAGTGTTGTTCGTAATAACACTCGGTTGTGCTCCGGTTCTAGCGGCCTTCCTTCATGAACCGGAGATGGGTTCGATTCTCGTATTGATGAGTTTGCAAATGTTCTTCTTGGCAATTTCGGGGCCACTTGTCACGGAACACATGAGAACACAGAACTATAGGGTACTAGCAATTCGTCAAGCAGTCATTCCGGCTACCATGGGTATTTCGGGTTGGTTCTTGTAATGCTGGGTTTTGAAGTTTATTCACTGGTTCTGGGATCTGTGGCTGCACAGGCAGCTGGAAGTGTTTGGTTGCTTGCGTGTGAGGATCGTATCGTGCGCCCGGTTTGGCATGGATCCGACTTCCGCAAACTATTCCGCATTGGCAAACATGTATTTTTGCAACGTATAGCTGGCTACATGACGACCCATGCAGATTCATTTGTTGTTGGCAGTCAGTTAGGATCAGGGCAACTGGGCCACTACCGCCTCGGTAACCAATTGGCGTTTTTGATTCCTACCCTGTCTATTGGTCCCTTTGAACAAGTAGTCTTTACAGATATATCAGAAAATCGCGAAAAACAACGCTTTAACAGAAGATATTATCAGTATACCTGGGTTGCGGGGATCACCCTGCTGGTCTATGTGGTGGTTTTTGTATTGACAGCTCCCGTACTGATTCCCTGGGTGCTTGGCGATCAATGGATCGAGATGGTACCGATTTTGCAAATGTTTTGTGTCGTAATGCCAACTGGTTTCATGGCTGTAATTAATACCAATATGGCTAAGATTCTCGATATTGCGCATATCTACACCCGATACACTTTTATCAGGTCATTCGTCACGCTTGCAGGTCTAATCGTAGCCTCTTTCTATTCCCTGCATGCTACTGTGTTGGCCTGGGTTCTTTCTGGCCTGGTTTTTACTTTAGTCAACGAAGTGATTTTCTATAGAAGTCAAAGTATTGTAATATTTCGTTGGCAAAAGCGCCTGCTGATAGGGGCTTCTTGGATAATAGCTAGCTGGGTTTTGCTTGTCGCTGTATGATCAAATCAGTCGGTAGATCCAAACATATGGAAAACATATAATTTGTTTATGAAAATTGCTCCAGGAAACCTAATTAGTACTGCAGTAAAGGCGGGATTGGCTGCTTTAAACCTGGAGCTTATCAGAAAGAAGCGACTTTCGGCGGGTACTAGGGTTCGTGACTTTCTTCGCCAAAACGCTGTTACTGATATCGAGCAAATCGCACTTGAATCTGAATCCGTGCCTGGGATGCTGTCACGCGAATCTGCATCATGCCTGTATATGTTGTGTGTCACCCAAATGATCAAAGGCGATGTGGTGGAAATTGGTTCCTGGCAAGGATATTCGACTTCATTCCTGGCGCGAGCAGTCAGAGATTCCCGAAATGGTAAACTATTCGCCATTGATCATTTCAAAGGGAATGAAGGAACAGAGGACTGGTATAAAGTTAGCCGGACCGATCTTAGCGATCTGCGCCAGAATTTTGAATCCAATATGCGCAATCTGGATCTTTGGGACTATGTCAACTTGTTGGATATGTCCAATGCAGAGGCGGCGACACAGCTGCAGGACAGCAAGGTTCGATTCTTATTTATTGACGGCGACCATACCCGCAAAGGTGTAGAGTGCGACATTGCGTTGTTTTTTCCGCTGCTTGTTTCGAATGCAATTGTCGTATTCGACGATTTTTCGGATGAGGCTTGGGGTGTTGTCGAAGCAGTGCGACAGCAAATTCAACAAACCCGTCCAGCAAGACTGGTCAGTTATCCCAATTCACTTGTCATGGCGTTAGAAGACGCTGTCGGGTCCGGTGATGGCTGATACGCTGGTTTACTGTGGGCTGAATCGATGTGGCTCATTCGACAAACTACAACGCAAATTTGCCGTCTGCTATGGCTTTGAAGCTATTCCCGAACTTGCGGCAAAAGCCGCAGAGCGTTACCAAAAGAGATCAGGCGTGCATATTGTCAATGCAGCGCTAACCGAATCAGATGGGCCCGTGAAGTTTAATGTGCATGATGATGACGCTGCATCGTCTATTGGCAAACTGGGAGATGAATATCGGGAAAAGACACGAAACGATATACAGGTAACACGGGAAATAGAGGTCCCTGGTATCAATCTGTTTAACTTTTTACAATCAAAAGGTGTGGAGCGAATAGATTTATACGTTTCTGATATTCAGGGACTGGATCTCGCTGTTCTCAAGACATTAAAGCCTTATCTGGACACCCGTCGCATAAAACGCATAATTTGCGAGACCGAGCGGGATGCTCATGCATTTGAGGCCTATGAAGGCGTTCCCACTAATCGTCAATCTGACTTTATGGGCCTCCTTGACAAAAATTATGTGGTAGTGAAACGGCAACGAGTCTATGACCATTGGGTTTCCCAGGACATCACGTGGCGCCTTCGACTACCTCACTTATGGAATTGGTATCGTGGACGATTCGTATAGAGACTAGACCGCTCGGCTATGAACTCCCCAACAGAATTACTAGGCAGAGATGCGGTTAAGAATGCTGTTAATCCTCATTTACTGACTCTGCTAAAGATTGACAGCGAGCATGAGGCCGAGTGGGTAAGCCCTCGGTCTCTGGTAAATTTCGCACGCTTTGATGTCATGGCAAAGACCCATTATGTTCGCCTAGTTAGCCTGGGTCGCTCATCAGACTGGCCTGTTCATCTTTATCGCGAGCACTTACGGGTCTGGGGCGGGTTCAAAGAAGGTGATGGTTCGGGAAAGAATGATTTTGAGACCTATCTTTCTGGATTTAAATCACTCGTCGAATCAATGCGTAACAGCGGTTTTGATGTAAGTCGGGGTCTAGTACCGGTAGGACGGGGTGATGTGATAATCGATGGAGCACACCGACTCGGCGCAGCTCTTGCCTTGGATCGAAAAATAAGAGTCGTTAGATTTAATGTCGCCCCGACAGTTTATGACTTTGCCTATTTACGGCGACTAGGGTTGCCAGGGTATTGCTCTGATGTAATGGCGATGGAATTTGTCCGTCGTATCAAGGATCTACGAATTTTGGTTGTATTCCCTGTGGCTAGGGGACATGAAGACAAAGTAGACAGTCTCCTGCAAGATTGCGGAGACATTTTTTATAAAAAGGATGTACATTTTTCCAGATGTGGTCGGGGCAATTTGATACGTCTCCTGTACCAAGGCGAGGAGTGGTTAGGCGGCGGCGCGAGGGAATCTCCAGGACTGCGCCACCATATTGAAAGTCGTTTTTCTACAACCAGGCCGGTAAAATTTGTTTTTCTGGATTGCTCTCATCCAGAAAAATTACGTCAAGTAAAAGAGTGCATTCGTGATATCTATGGCATTGGCAATGACTCAGTTCATATTAATGACCAGCACGAGCAGGGGATTGAACTGGCCGAGGCGATTCTAAATGACAATGGTGTTCATTTTCTCAATCATTCTCAGTTTTCCAGTTTCGACAAGTTCAACGACTTACTTGAGCGGTTCAAGGTGTTGATCGCGTGTAGCCCGGAGATGAAAGAGAGAATATGCCTTGACGGTAGCGCAGTGATGGCTGCGTATGGCGTAAGAGATGTAGCCGATATTGATTTTCTATTTGCAGGTGAGGTCTCTACTGCTCCAGCCACTAATTTGATTGGATGTCACAATGACGAAGCCATGCATTACGCCTTGCCAATTGATGATCTCGTACTTGACCCACGAAACTATTTCTGGTGTCAGGGTATTAAGTTTCTGTCTCTCCCGCTATTGCGTGAAATGAAGGCGAGACGCGGAGAAACCAAAGATAAGCGTGACCTTGCAAGAATTGACCGAATCACAGGGGCAGGGTCATTTCAATCTCGTCTGTTGCACTTAAATGCACTGATCCCGGAGTTCGTTTACAGTATGCGACACAGATTCATACTAGCCCTCAAGCGTATGGTACCGCCTAACCTCAGACCGCTTGCCAAAAGAATATATGATTTGCCGATTACCTTGCGCGAAATGGCTGGACCCTATGAACGCACGCTGACTTATCGTGGATTTGAAGTGTTTTACTCGAAAGGCACTTCCCTGGTGAAGGGGATTTCCCGCGGCGAAATTTATGAGCACAAGCTGTCTGCCTGGGTTGCCGAAAAGTTGAAGCGGCTTCCAGAGGGAATTGTGGTCGATGTCGGCACAAATATTGGCCTTATCAGTCTCAATATAATACATGAATATCCGCAGCAGAAACTCTGGTGTTTTGAGCCTGGTCCTCATCAGGCAGAGCTTTTCCGCAAAACCGTGGTTGCAAATGACCTGAGCGATCAGATCGAGTTTTACCAACTGGCTTTGAGCGATCGTTCTGGAGTTGCGACTTTTCAAGTATACGAAGGACGCCATGCGTCAGGTGACGGTTTTATGGACACAAAACGCGCAGGACACACAACCCCGTGCGAGGTTAATACAGAAAAACTGGATAAACTTTGGGACAAAGCAGGAAAGCCGGATGTCAGATTGATCAAACTGGATACTGAAGGCGCGGAACTTTTAGTGTTAAAGGGGGCGGTGGATCTCTTGAAATCAAATGGGCCGGTTTTGGTATTTGAAATGGATCAACGAAATCTTAAACCCTATCCCTATGAAGCGGGCGACCTAATCGACTTTATCCAGGATCAAGGGTATACAGTTTTTGAACTCGGTGGTGCTCAAGTGTCTTTTGATGGCCTTGAGGCCGCAATGGAACGTACTAGTGATTTTGTGGCTTTCCCGAACCCTGGACATTAACAGAAATGATTTCAGTTGTTATTAATACCCTCAATGAGGAAGAGAACATTCGCGATTGCATTGTCAGCACTAAAGGATTTGCTGACGAAATTGTGGTATGTGACATGCGTAGCGATGACCGTACGGTAGAGCTGGCAAGGACAATGGGCGCGCGTGTCGTGTTGCATGACCGCGTTGGTTTTGTGGAACCTGCCCGCAGATTTGCGATTGCGAGTGCCTCCTATGAGTGGGTGTTGGTTTTGGACGCTTATGAACGGCTCACGCCGGTTCTCGCTGACAAACTGCGCGATTTGTCAGCCGATGAATCGGTGGATGTCGTGTCCTTCTGGAGTCTCTACTGGTACTTCGGCGGCTGGATACACCACGGTGGGTTTTTTAATGGAAATTGGCGCCGTTTTTTCAGGAAGAACGTTTATCTGGAAAGCTACAAAGAATCCGAAAAATCCGTTCATATGAATTTTGACGCATTGCGGGACCATCCGCGGACGCGATACCTGGAATCTGATTTTCATATTTTGCATTTGGCCTATCCCAGTATTGAAAAATATTGCTCCAAGACACTTGGCTTTTATGGTGCGCTGGAAGGTCGCCAGTATTTTGAGGCAGGGATCCAGCCATCGGTAGTCAAATTACTGTGGCAACCGGTGCGTGAGTTTCTCGTTCGTTTTTTGTTGCGTCAGGGATTCCGGGACGGGATGCGTGGTTTCGTGCTTGCTGTCCTGTATTCCGGCTATCGTTTCAGCGTGTGGGCAAACTGCTGGTTTGCGAGTATAGAGAAACACTCATCCGGTGATGTTAGCGACCACTATTAAGAGGTATCTGGAGCCAATCAGGATGACACTGGGCGAAACAATCAGAAACTATCTGCGGATTGCCGCGACTGTAACCTGCAAGGATACTGAGGCGATACCAAAAGCAGCCAATGCCGGTAAGGTTGTTGGTGAAAATCCTTCGTGTCAGATTATGCATAACGGACTTAGGATTGGCTGTGGTTCCTATCATGGCGAATGGATGACTCAAATTATCCACTGTCTGCGTGGACATCATGAGCCTCAGGAAGAAAAAGTCTTTCATGAAGTCCTCAAAGACATTCCAGCAGGCGCAGTAATGTTAGAACTTGGATGCTACTGGGCCTATTATTCACTTTGGTTCCATGCAGAAGTCGAAAATGCGAGAAATTATCTCATCGAGCCGAATGCGCACAAACTGGAGGCGGGAAAGGAAAATTTCCGTCTAAATGGTTTCGAGGGCCATTTTTACCGTGGATCGATAGGCGCAGTCAGCAAACCCGATTCAGATTTTGTTGATTGGGACGGTGCCCACTACAATATCGACCAGATTGCACTGGACGATTTTATTACTGACCAGGGCGTTGAGTTCCTGGATTTGTTACATTCGGACATTCAGGGTGCAGAACTTGATATGCTACAAGGGTTTCGTAAGGCGATAGTACAACAAAAAGTAGGGTACGCGCTTATTTCAACGCATGGTTCAAACCATGAACCTGTTTTGAAATTTTTTCGAGATGCCGGGTACTTGATCATTGCAGCGCATACGGTTGAGGAAAGTTGCTCGGGAGATGGCCTGGTAGTTGCCCGCTCTCCAGATTACGGGAACATCGAACATGTTGAAATCAGTCTAAACCAATTCTCTGGTAGTGTAATCGGGCGGCTGCGGCTGTTAATTGGGGGGTTGTTCGTTCCACGCCTACGTCTATTGCTGAAACTAGCGCGGAAGGTAGGGACCGAGTAGATGTCTATTGTCTCTTTCGAGACAGTCTGCTGCCAAGCAAACGAATAGGTAATCGTTCAGTTTTAGGGAAGTCATTTGACCTTCTCGACTCAGAATAGGGGAAAAACAAGCGCAGCTTATCTATTGCTTATAATATTGGGAGCGATTTAATCCTTGATATCAACGTCTAAGATACCAAACAACTGGTTCATAAAGGCGTCGCTATCTATCGTCCTTATTTCTGGCTCTGTCCGCGTCTCACTCAAAAAACGACGAACTGATCGCGCTATTGAAACGGAAGAATTTGGATCGAAAGTCTCCACCGGCACGACTACATCTCGCACATAATCGAGCTCACTTGCAATAATTGGCATTCCAAAAGACTGAGCTTCGAGCAGCGGAAGACCAAATGATTCACATAGAGACGGGTAAATAAACGCTGTACTATTTCGATAAAGTTGGATTACCTTACTCTGGTTTCCAGGCGGTTTATTACTGATTTTTGTACCGAATCTTGCATTTATTTTCTCGGCCCGAGCTAATAGTTTTTTACTGTATTTTTCGTTCAAACAAACACACAAAGTGGGATAGATATTTTGTTCGGCCAAAATTCTCCATGCATCAAATAACATTTGATGATTCTTATGCGGTTCGCCACTCGCCACATACAAAAAATCATATTCGTGCGACTTGAAAGGTTGGTCATTCTCCATATTAGCTTTGGCAATATCTGGAAAAAAAGACAATACTCGTGAATCCTTCTTTAGTTTTTCATAAAGAAGTCGTTTCATCGACGGAGTTTGAACGATTAGTTCATAGTAACGACTCAACAATTTCAAAACAGCAAACAAAACCCGAAGCTTAATTCTTGGCAACAGATTAAATTTAGATGCTGCTACAGAATCAAGTATCAAACGGTTTTGTATAAATACAAAAACCTTTCCTTTTAAACTAAAAAGAGGAGGGATATTTCCTAAACAAAGCACATAGTCTTCTGCCACTATGCTTGTGGCTAGGGCTCTTTCCGCATTAAGCCTCGATTTAAAAGTAGGCCTAATCCAAGAAACACAAAGCCGCTCAAGATAGTCTGTGAGCTGGCCATCTAACCTGCTATCAGCATATAATTTAACTGAATGGCGACCATAAATAACTGCTTCTATTATAGAAAATAGTAAAACCTTACCTCCACCCGTATTAACGTTAGGTGCATAGATAATTAGCATAGCGATTTCGGCTTAGCCAGTACCATCAATGTTTCCCCTCCAAGACAACGCGCGGCAAAGTCTTCGCCAAAAATGCGAAAAAATAGCCTAGGGAGGCGGCTTAGCCAGGTTTTAAAAGTGGAATGCGAAGAAACCATGTAGGCGTGAGTAAAGTGAGCTTCAATAACATCAAACCCTGCTTCTTGCAAAAGCTCCAATGCTAAACCCTTTGTGTAATAGTGAATATGCCCAACTTTGCGACGAACATATAACAGTGGCTGTTCTCGCAAGACAGTTAAAACGGAAAGATCCAATGGAAAATGCACAACAATATACTTTCCACTGAATTTAGCACTGACAAGGAACTGAAGTGGGTTAGGAACATGCTCAAGAACATCAAGCATCATTAGCACGTCATAATGTTTTGCATTGAGCTCAAAAAAATCTCCCAGAATAAAATCGATTTTCCTATTTTCATATTGTTTCCAAAACTTGCTTGCATGAGGCGCAATATCATATCCAGAAAGAGCGGTATCGTTATATACCTCTCTCAAAGATGCCAATATTTTTCCAGCACCACAACCTATCTCACAAAGCGACTGAGGAACAATTTTATTTTTGTATAAAATGGAAATAACCTGATTGGCTTTCCAGACGCTATCCTCCATATCCCACGTTGGATTATCCGTTAAATAATCAGAAGAAAGATAACGCTCACTAATTGAATCTGAATCATTCATTAGGGTGCCTCTGAGTTACCCAACGTAAAGACCACAAAGAACTGATAATTTGTTATTGCTAAGATGTAATTTTCAGGGATCGAGGTTTTTTTGATTTCTCGGTGCCTTTTCACCCAGGCAAGTGGTGCTACGTAATAGCCCTCCACCGCCTTGTCTATTTCCTCATCAATGTAGAAGTGGTCACTTCTTACCACAGGGGGATTTTTATCCATCACATCTTGGGCCACACAGGCCTTTCAACAAAATGCGAAAATAGTGATAATAATAATAATAAGAGTTAACAAACCAATTAGAAGCGTGCCCATGTTTTCTATGGGCTTTTCTCCATTCATCGTAAACTTGGTGCTCCATTACTCTACTAAGCCCACCTTCACGCATACATGTAACTACACCATCATAATAACGAGCATCTAATTGGTCGCCAGCACGCATAAACAGCTCATAATCCATAGCAAGTTTATAGCTTTCGTCAAAGTTACCGATTCGCTCAAAATAGACCCTATTCGTGAATGCGGCAGGATATGGAATAGTATCTCTTTTTTTAAACTCACCCCACGAGAATTCTCCCCCATAAGGTACTTCAATCGCTTTAGGGACCATGGTTCGACTCACTCTAACCATTTGTCCATATATGACATCAGCATCAATATTAGCTTGAATAAACTCAGCGATATCAACCAATATCGAGGGTGAGGCAAGATAGTCATCAGCATTCAAGAACATAATCCATTGCCCCCTAGATTGCGCCATACCTAAGTTAAAAGCATGACCGATGCCCCTATCTGGCTTACTATGCCAATAGGTTAACTTATGCTGATAATAATTTATGATTTCGACTGTTTTATCTATTGACCCACCATCAATAACTATGTACTCAAAATCATCAAGGCTTTGAGATATGACACTTTCGATACATTGCCCTATATATCTATCTACGTTATAAGAACAAGTAATAATAGAGATTAATGGGGCATTCACAGGAGATTCGCCTAATTACCTTGGGCTTAGTACTCAAAGAGTCCGGAAAATACAGCGCAAAAGTGATAGCTTTCCGGGTTAACTAATGCCTCGCTATACTTCGAAGTCTTCATCCGAAACGAGGCCTTCACGCGGCTGATTTTGGATAATCCGAATCGCTTCCGTTGTTGCTTCGATTTCCATTTGAGCCCGACAATCGGTAGCCATCGACTCCATATGCGAAGTTAGCAGGCAATGGTTCAGTTCTGTTAGTTTACCAGCGTAGTGCTCTGTTTAAAATACGTCAATTGCCGCGCCGGACAAATAGCCTTGTTTCAATTCGCTACGCACCGCCTCCGGAATCCAGCCATGAAAACTTAGCGCCGATTCGGCGGAAACATAACCACCTGGCACAATACGCTGCGTCAGAGCAAAGGGGTGAGCAGGCTTAGTACGATATTCATTCGATAACAGATACAACCCACGCCGTGCCTGAAGTAATTCATCCGTCTTAAGCGCACGATTAACCTGGCCATAACGACGAGCATTACTGCCCCCAGCAAGCGCTCCAATTGCCGGGCGGATAAAATACGGTTTGCATCGCCAGATTTAATAATGAGTTCAGTTAGCGGTGTCATATCATTAATTTACAGTAACTTCCATATATTGTAAGTTTCTGTAATTAAGTGACGATCATTTTATTGGGAAACCTAAGGTCTGACCTCCCGAGCTCAAGCATTTTGATCCGACACCAAAAACCTGAAAATTTTAAGCGAGAAAAGTGGCGCAAGGCTATTCAAACCAAGCACGATATCACTCTTTTCTCCATCCCTCCAAAATCCCCACTCCTCTTTCTTTTGACGATTCGAAGCTACTTGAAAGATCAATTGACGGCAAAAGTCTTTACTCGGACAGGAACCCAAACAGCAATTCATCAAATGTGAAGCCGTATGCTGTATACAGTAGGCGGGCACCGACAATCGTAACGACCCGACTACTCATACGGCAACCGAACCCAATATCGATTGAACTATGTGCTTCTGGGTGTCAGAATCGATGTAAGGATGCATCGGCAAGCTGAACACTCGACTTGACGCTCTATCGGAATAATTCAAAGCCCCGTTTATACGACAAATATTTTCGTAAGCTGGTTGCCGGTGCAGGGGTACAGAGTAGTGTACCGCTGTGGGCACTCCCTCGGATTTGAGTTTGTCCAGAATATTCTCACGATTCTCGGACTGAACAGTAAACTGACCCCATATACAATTCCTATCTTCGCGGACAGTCGGAAGAATGATTGAATCGGATTGACCAAGAAGCTCTAGATACCGCTTTCCGGCTTCGTCTCGACGTTCAAGTTCCCAGTCGAAACGTTCCAGTTTGGCCAACACCACCACACATTGAATGGTATCCATTCGTCCACCAACTCCAATGCGTGTGTGATGGTAACGGCGTTCCTGGCCGTGAACCCGTATCTGGCGGGCAGTTTCAGCCAACCCGTCATCGTTCGTAAACATTGCACCGCCATCGCCATAACAGCCGAGCGGTTTGCTCGGAAAAAAACTGGTACATCCGAAAGTGGAAAGATTGCAGCTTTTACGACCTTTATAGGTCGCCCCAAAACTTTGAGCAGCATCCTCGATAACCGGGATGTTTCCATGTATGGCGGCAATCGCGTTGATCTCATCCATATCGGCCACCTGACCGTACAGCGAGACTGGAATGATGGCCTTCGTTTTTGGAGTAATTGCTGCTTCGATCAACGGCGGATCGATATTGAAGGTATCCGGTTGGATATCAACAAATACTGGCGTCGCTCCGGTAAGAGCTATGACCTCCGCGGTTGCGACAAAAGTGAAAGGAGTGGTAATGACTTCATCTCCGGCCTTAACATCGAGAGCCATCAACGCAATCAGTAGCGCGTCGGTACCGGAAGCGACAGCTATACAATGCCTTACCCCGGTATAAGCGGCCAGTTTTTCTTCCAGTTCCCGCATTTCCGGGCCCATGATGTATTGACCATGGTCCAAAACCGCCTGAATGCGGGAATCGATACTTTCCTTCAGATCGACGTATTGCGCTTTGAGGTCGATAAAATTGATCTTAGGTGTCATAGTGGCCTACAGTCTTATTCGCGGATAGTAACCAATTCAGCATTTTCATTATGTTGTTTGATCGCTTAAAAATGATTCTTTGACATTCGACCGCAACCGACTATTGCATATCCGCAGCTGGCAAGATAATACATCTGGATCGTATCCCACTCAAGCGAAAGTTTCTTGTTGAGGATACCCGTACCAACGAAACCCAGCTACAGTTTGTTCTCGAATCAGCTGTAAGGATAATTTCTCAATTAACGTGGATGACTGCGATGATGGGAACGTTGTCATCTATGCATAATAGGCAATACGGTACCCTTCAAAAGAACACTTCCCAATCGTCGTTTCATTCTTCGGCTTCTGGAATTTGCCTCCCGATTTCCGATTCGGCGGAAACATAACCACCTAGGAGTCTGTCTGAGAATAGAGAGCCTACCGCGGAATAGCGGATTTTGGCCCATTTTCCCGATTAAATTTGTTAAATACAGTAAGTATTCGCCTCAAATGATCGAAAAATCTGACTCAATCGAGCTTGCCCTCGTTACGATCGCTATTCTCGGACAGCCTCCTAGATCCACGCCGAAAGGTGGTGATAGAAAGTCTAAAACTTATAAAGAGCAAGTACACCTATCGATGTCTTACCCTTATGATTGTTAAAAGAGGAAAAGAAGTGCTGACTTGGTTGGAGAACCTATTGAACGCCATGTCGATTATATTGGAACAGTCCCGCGGGAAAGAGGGATTGCCTGCGAATGAGAAAGTCGACCTACAATTTGTAGACCCAGATGGTTGATACTATTTATGTAGAAAAAAGCATTTCAGATCACCCTAGGGCACGTGAGATCTGTAGCCGCTTTCCAAAAGCCCGGCGAATTTTATGCGAACAGTACAGCGAAGTATTTAATCCCAAAGCGCAAAACTTCCGGCTCCAAAAAAAAAGACCCGCGTTGATTTTAGCGGAAAAGTTTAAGAATTTTTTGCTTGCAACACCGCCCGGCTATGGTATTGGTGCCCGCCGCAATTTTTACTTTTCCCACATGCTGAATTGCCTTTACGATTGCCGATATTGCTTTTTACAGGGTATGTACCAATCGGCCAATTATGTGGTTTTCGTTAATTACGAGGATTTCGACCGGGAAATACGCCAAATCGTAACCGACAACCCACAGCAAGAAATTCATTTTTTCTCGGGTTACGATTGTGACAGTTTGGCGCTTGAACCCATTACTGGGTTTGCGCGATTCTTTGTTCCGGTTTTCCATTCCCTTAGCAATGCCTGGCTCGAACTTCGCACTAAAAGCACGCAAATCAAAATGCTGTTGGCAACCGACCCGATACACAACTGCATTGTCGCCTTTAGTTTTACGCCGGAAGAGATCGCCAATACATTGGAACACCAAGTCCCATCGGTCGAAAAACGCTTCGAAGTCATGCTGAAGTTACAAAAAGCCGGGTGGACCCTGGGTCTCCGGTTCGACCCGTTGATTTACCAACAAGGCTGTTTTGAGCAATATTCAAAACTCTTCGAAACAGCCTTCAACATATTGGATGTTAATCAGATTCATTCGGTCAGTCTCGGTAGTTTTCGGCTCCCGGAAAAAATGTTTCGCAAAGTGCACAAGCTATATCCCAAGGAAAAACTATTCGCGGCGCCCCTGGAGAGTACTAATGGTATGATCTCGTATAAAGCTTCGCTGGAAACCGAACTCACCGATTATTGCACCGAACAATTGCTGCAATATATCCCAGAAGACAAGTTCTTTCCCTGCTCATTATGAAACGGACGGTATTGATCACGGGTGCGAGTTCAGGAATCGGTAAAGCCATTGCGGGAAACCTCTTGGAAAAAGGCAATCGAGTGATTGGATTATCCCGCAACCGGGCTGAGGTCGAAACAAAACACGGGGAATTCCATTCCTTTCCCATAGACCTATCCAAATTAACATCGCTTCCCGAAAATCTAAAGCAAATAGCCAAACAGTTCCCTTAAACTGACACCCTTGTTCTCTGCGCGGGTCAAGGGAGGTTCGGGTCGCTCGAAGAATTTTCCTACGAGCGGATTCATGCTTAAATCGATCTTAATTTTACCAGCCAAGCCTATGTTGTCCGAGCATTCATACAAAACCTTAAGAGTACTCAAAACGGAAATATAATTTTTATCGGATCGGAAGCAGCACTCCAGGGAAGCCGTAAAGGCAGTGTTTATTGCGCCGGTAAATTCGCACTCCGCGGCTTTGCCCAGGCTTTGCGCCAGGAATGCGCTCGAAGCGGTACCCGTGTCACTATTATTAATCCCGGCATGGTTAAAACCGGATTCTTCGACGCATTGGATTTCGAACCCGGTGAGGACGAAGAGAACTATCTCCTACCCACCGACATCGCCGAAATGGTTTCCCTGACACTGCGATTACGCCAAGGCGCCGTCGTTGAGGAAATCAATTGCAGTCCCTTAAAAAAAGTGATTCGGTTTAAATCCGAATAAGGCATCTTGCAAAGATCACCCGGTATTCTTTTACAATTCCACAATGTTGTCTCGGCCAATAATCTTAACGAATTTTGCTACATTATGGTCACTTCAGGATGCAAAATAATTTCAGTACTTTGGTCTAAATCAATCGTCCATACGCTGGGTATCCGCGATCCTTCCCTCGTCGCTCGATAACAGCTGAGCCCCATCTTCCTGATCGGTCTTTCTAACAAAAAATCGGGAAAACAGTAGGCCCAATTCGAATAATAACCAGACCGGTATGGCTAACAGGGTTTGGGAAATTGCATCGGGGGGTGTTAACAACATTCCAAAAATGAAGGCGCCTACGATAATATAGGGGCGAAGCTCCTTTAGTTTTTGGGGGGTTACTACTCCAATCCAAACAAGGAGGATCGTGACGATGGGCACCTCGAAGGCCATTCCGAATGCGAGGAACAGGGTTAGAACAAAATCCAGGTATTTGGAGATATCGGTCATCATCGCCACCCCGATGGGGGCGGTTGCGGTCAAAAATCCGAAGACCAGGGGGAAAACCACGAAATAGGCAAAGGCTATACCCGCATAAAAAAGCAGAGTACTGGAAACCAAAAGCGGTAGTACCAACCGCCGTTCATGACGGTACAAGCCAGGCGCTACGAAGGCCCAGAACTGGTACATAATCAGTGGCATGGACACCACAATAGCCAACACCAAAACCAGTTTAAACGGGGTCAAAAATGGAGCAGCTACATCGATGGCAATCATGGTGCTGCTTTCCGGCAGATGTTGTAACAAAGGCCCTGCCAGGTAGGTGTATATTTCGTTCGCGAAAGGTGTTAACCCTATAAATACGACTAAAACGCCAATGACGACACGCAACAGCCGATCGCGCAATTCGACCAAGTGCGAAATCAGCGGCTGTTCTTGTTCTACATCATTGGCTGGCTCATTCCGTATCATGGGGCTTTTGAGACTTTGGGGTGGATTTTTCTTGTGGAGCGGATTCCTGCGTTTTTTCCAATTCTTCCGGAAGTTTCGATATAGATTCTAGAGCCTGCGAAGTATCATCCATGATTTCTCGAATTTCGGTTTCCGGGGATTGATCTTTTATCCGCTGTCGAAGTTCTTCCGCATAAAGTTCGACTTTGATCTCATGTCTGACCGAAGCAGCCATGCGTTGACCCTTTCCTACCCAAAACCCGGCTAGCCTGGCTACTTTGGGAAGACGCTCAGGCCCAATCACCAACAAGGCTACCAATGCGACTAAACCAAGCTCCCAAAAGCCAATGTCAAACACTAAACTTCTTCACTATTCAGCACGATGTCGAAACTGTTCAGATTGACCCTGCAATTCGTCAGTTCAAGATGAAAAATGTGCGTTTACACATGTAAATGACCATTTATTACCCCACGCATCCATGCGTTCCGCCCTTCGGCTGTTCAAAAATGCTCCAGGCATTTTTGTAACGTAGAAATGGCGGATTTCAGGGATGAGCGGGATAGTGACTAAACCTTTTCCCTATCTTTGGAGGTCACTTGACCTTCTATAATAGTATCTTCCGTAGTTCCCTCATCGACTGCATCCAAAGCGACATCTTTGTCGCTTCCACCCTCCTTCAACGCGGTTTTAAATCCTTTTATCGCCGAACCCATATCGCCGCCTAAGTTACGAAGCCGTTTGGTTCCGAACAAAAGCAACACAATAACTAAAACAATTAATAATTGCCAAATACTAGGACCCATTATTTTACCCTCATATATAATTCAATAATGAATGATTCGTCCAAACCGAATAGTCCTTTTATCCGATATTTTTCACAACCGCACCTCGATTCCTTGGTCCGCCATTCGCCGTTTCGCTGTCTGTATACTGTATTCACCGAAATGGAAAATACTCGCCGCTAAAACCGCATCCGCTTTTCCTTCGACCACGCCCGCCACCAAATGATCCAGATTACCGACACCACCCGAGGCGATCACCGGTACGGTAACCGCTTCACTGACCGCGCGTGTCAGCGCCAAATCAAATCCTTCTCGGGTGCCATCCCTGTCCATACTGGTTAAAAGGATTTCTCCGGCGCCAAAGTTTACCATCTTACGCGCCCACTCGACTGCATCCAATCCGGTAGGCTTCCTTCCTCCATGGGTATATATTTCCCAGCGAGAAGAGGTTCCATCTCGACTACTACACTTAGCATCTATAGCCACGACGATACATTGGGATCCGAACCGCTCCGCGGCTTGTTGAACGAACTCCGGTTTAAAAACAGCGGCCGTGTTGATACCCACTTTATCCGCTCCGGCATTCAGCATCCGCCGTATGTCGTCTAGAGTTCGGATTCCGCCGCCAACCGTTAACGGGATAAACACCTCCCCCGCCACTTGCTCTACCACATGGACCATGGTTTCACGTTCATCGGAACTCGCGGTGATATCTAGAAAGGTTAGCTCATCAGCGCCTTCTTGATCGTAACGTCGGGCGATTTCAACCGGATCCCCCGCATCGCGGATTTCAACGAATTTAACACCTTTTACTACCCGACCGTTATCAACATCTAAACACGGAATAATACGCTTTGCCAGTCCCACGCGCTTCTCTTAACTATAAACCGTTTTCAGAATCTTTCGGCCAACTTTGCCGCTTCGGCAAAATCCAGGGTTCCTTCATAGATTGCCCGTCCGGTAATGGCTCCCATCACGCCGTCAGCGACTACTTCTCCTAAGGCCAAAATATCGTCGAGATTTTGAATACCGCCCGAAGCGATGACTGGTATATGGGTCGACCTTGCCAATTTCGCGGTCGCTTCCACATTGACCCCATCCAGCATCCCATCCCGCGAAATATCAGTATAGACTATCGCCACTATTCCATCCGCCTCAAACCGCTGGGCCATATCGATGACATCGTGGTGTGAAAGTTTTGACCAACCATCAATCGCTACCTTACCATCCTTCGCATCCAGACCAACAATGATATGCCCGGGGTATTCGGCGCCCACATCGCTAACAAAGTGCGGGGTATTTACCGCTTTGGTTCCAATGATAACGTAGCTGACCCCCGCGTTCAGATATTGCTGAATGGATTCTTCATCGCGGATTCCTCCACCCACTTGAACGGGAACATCGGGGAATGACTCGGTAATTTCGTGGATAATCTTGGCGTTTCTGGGTTGACCGGCAAAAGCGCCGTCTAAATCAACAAGGTGAAGCCTCTTAGCGCCCGCTTCCACCCATTTCCCGGCCATTGCCACGGGATCCGAAGAAAAAATTGTTGAATCTTCCATGCGGCCTTGGCGTAAGCGCACGCACTTTCCTTCCTTCAAATCGATTGCCGGGATTAATAACATTGGCTTCCCACTGTTATTTTGGCTTTGTCGAAGTCTTGCCATCCCAATTCAGAAAATTGCTTAGAAAGCGCAAGCCAACCTGTTGACTCTTTTCCGGGTGAAATTGGACGGCAAAGATATTTCCGTAACCAATGGCGCAAGCAAACGGGTCCGGATAGTTACTCGTCGCCATAACATGCTTGATGTCTTTTGGCTTTGCGAAATAGCTGTGAACAAAATAGAAACGGCTATGTTGTGGAATATCCTTCCACAAAGGATGGGAGACCCCTTGGCACACCTGATTCCACCCCATATGCGGAATTTTTAGGGGGCCATCGTCCCCATCCGCCAATGATTCCGGGAAATGAACAACCTCACCGGGGAAAACACTCATACATTGAGTTCGGCTATTTTCTTCACTACTATCCAACAATGCTTGTAAGCCTAAACAAATGCCGAGCAAAGGTTTGGTTTTTGCAACTTCGGTTAACACGTCAACCAACCGAAATCGGTGTAACGCGTCCATGCAATCGCGAATTGCTCCGACACCCGGGAATACCACCCGGTTTGCACGATAAATTATATCGGGATCCGAAGTCACCGATATTTCAGTATCGGAGGATACATGTTGCAGGGCTTTAGAAATAGAGTGAAGATTCCCCATTCCATAATCGATCACGGCAACCGTAGCCTTCATCTTAAAGGCTACCTTTAGTGGAAGGAATAATCCCTTGCATACGCGAATCCAGCGACACCGCCATGCGCACCGCCCGCCCGAAAGCCTTGAATATGGTTTCAGCGATATGATGGGCGTTTCGTCCCTTGAGGTTATCAATATGCAAAGTAGCGTTCGCGTGGTTGACGAAGCCCTGGAAAAATTCAACGAATAAATCCACATCGAAGTCACCCACCCGAGCTCGCGGAAAATCGACATCATAATGAAGTCCGGGGCGTCCGGAAAAATCCACAACAACTCTTGATAATGCTTCGTCCAAGGGAACATAGGAGAACCCGTATCGCTGGATTCCCTGTTTATCTCCAACCGCATTGGCGAATGCCTGACCTAGACTAATGCCGATATCTTCCACGGTATGGTGTGCATCGATATTGAGATCGCCTTTGGCCAAAATCGTTAAATTCAACAATCCATGCCGAGCAACTTGATCCAACATGTGATCAAGGAACGGTATCCCCGTGTTCAAAGAAGAAGATCCGTTTCCATCAAGATTCAGGTCGACCTTAATCTGTGTTTCCAGGGTATTACGTTCAATCTTCGAACATCTTTCTGTCATAAACGGATGGCGTCTAAAGGCTTAAGCTTTAACTTAAAAGCTATATGATACCGATGTGCGGTCGATAAAAACAGATAGGGTAGGGTTAGAGATCTGTATTCTCTACAGGTTCACGAGCTACGCCATCCAAACCGGTAAATTTAAATGGAACGGAGACCAGTTCCATATCCTTATTAATCTGAACCGCAAAGTGTAAATGAGGACCTATGGTAAAACCGGTATTGCCTGAGAAACCGATTAATTGTCCGCTTGAAACTTTTAACCCAGGGTATACCCGTGCTTTTTCCAGTGCTAAATGGGCATAAATAGCCATGGACCCGTCACCATGTAAAATTCTCACGCTATTAGCCCGGCTCTTATATGCTTTTTTGTCCCGCTATTGTAATAGTCGCTATTGACTTCTATTACTTTACCTGACCTGGCGGCATGAATCGGAGTATCTACTGGCATAACGATGTCAACAGCATATTGGTTTTGTTTGTTAGTATGGCTGAATTTACCGCCAAACGCTTGATAGATTGGGAATTTTAAATTCGAAGGAAATGGAGGTCGATAAACCGCATCGTTATCATGAGCGATTGAAGGGTTACCAATGATATAACGGTATTGTAATGAAAAACTCCATGGTTTGAATTTATCAATACTTGCAATTTGGAACAAAGTATCTGATTGCCCAGGTTGTATGGTAAATCGCTTAGGTAATTCCGGATTGGAATAAACATTGCTTTTTGTTTCGAAAAGCACTTCAATTTCAACAGGGCCAGAATAATCGTTTATAACGAAGTATTCCGATTTATTTTTCTTCCCGGTTTTTTCCACCCAAACGTATCGCTTAGGTTCTGCTTTTATCTGCCTAACTTCGACCTGCCGTGATGTTTTAGGTGGTTTATCTGAAAAGGACCAGCGCCCTTGCTCATCCTTATATTTGTATAGTTTTTTGCCATAAAGCGGTGATGAAAGCAAACAAAAAGCGAGGAAAATGATAACTAATTTCATAAGGTGAATAATTTTATTTAGCGTGATTTCGCTTCTTCCATAAAAATCAATTGAGAATGTAATTATAGTGCAAGATATTGGTTTTACAGGGGATAAAAAAATCTTAGTTTCACCCTTAGGCTGGGCTGATGAAAATCAGCGATAAAGGAGGAAATATCAGGCTAAAATAAAAGACCATTATTGTTCCGGATAAAACAACAAACGAGGCCGTAGGCTGGTAAAACCTGATATCGACAACAGCGCCTACCAAACAGCATACATTAGACATTTCCGACGTACTATGTTATCAACATGATCCCATAATTTACCGATCAAAACGGGGTCATTGATGAACGCGTGTGAAACGAAAACCTATAAAAGTCCCAAACGAAAACTGCTCAGGTTTTTTGAACGGAGTCGGGATCAATGGAAAATCAAGTGCAAAGCGGCTAAAGCCACCGTCAAAAGGCTCAACAACCGGGTCCGGTATCTGGAAAATAGGAAATTAGATTGGAAAAGTAAGGCCATCGAACTGGAAAAAGAGCTCGCTGAAATGAAAGCGCGCGAAAATCGAGCACCCGATACGGGTCGTGTAAAAAAAACGGCGAATTAAGCGAACCACTATTCAGTTCCGATCGCTTTAAACAAATCCCCCGCTATCACCGCTATTCCATTGGTTATATCTGGCTGTTTGTTACCCTGGTTTTGTCGGTTGTCGCAAGCCTTCACAGTGCCAGTCGCACGATCGCTTGGGTGATCCCCTTGTTTCTACCCGCATGCCCTTGCTCGTCCTGGTATGCCGGTCGATTTTGGCGGGTACGGCTGGGCTATTACAAACTCATGAGACCGAAGCAGCAGGCAGACGATTGGGTATGGATCATTGATCATACGGTTCAGTCGGGTGTGGAAAAGTGTTTATTAATCTTGGGTGTTCGTCTGAGCAGCCTACCGCCAACCCATTTGATCTTGAAACACGAGGCGGTTGAACCGATTGCGCTTTACCCGGTAAAAATATCCAATGGCGAGATCGTCTATCAACAATTAGAGGACACGATCGAAAAAACCGGTGTTCCACGCATGATCTTGGGTGATCAAGGATCGGATATCAAAAGCGGCATCGAACGCTTTATGCTAGACACCTGTTATATCTACGATATCAAACACAAGACCGCTTCATTGCTCAAAAAGAGCCTGCAACACGATGAGCCCTGGAAGCAGTTTACGAAAAAATCGGGAGAGACGAAATCCCAGGTTCAACAAACCGCTGCGGCCTTCCTAGCTCTACCCTTTACCCGTAAAAAAGTCCTGAACTTTTAGGACGATGCCGTCCATCATGGCGGCATGAAAACCCAGAACCTGATCAAACAAACACTATCACAGCCGGCATCGGTTATCGTCGTCCAACAGATACTGGAGGACAATGCGGATGCCCATCGTTGTGCCATTGCCGAGCGTGTGTGCGAGCACTTTGCCTTCTTCAATGCCTTTGGCAGACCACAGAAAGCCGGTTGCCTCAAGGCCCTTCGGGAACTGGAGCGGGCCGGGCGATTTCAGTTGCCGCAAGCGCGAAGGCAGTCCCCGCAAGCAGGGCCGAGACGACTGACAGAGCCGGTAGAAGAACCTCTTAAGCTTCCTTCATCGGCGGAATGGGTCGAGGAACTTCAGCTGATCCGGGTGGAAACCGACAGCGAGGTTCGTATTTGGAACGAGTTGATGCTCCAGGAGCACCCGAGAGGTGCGGGTCCATTGGTCGGTGCGCAGATTCGCTACCTGATCCGCTCGGAGCACGGCTGGCTCGGTGGATTGGGGTTCAGTGCATCCGCCTTGCAACTCAAGGATAGGGACGAATGGATCGGCTGGGATGCCCAGACGCGCCGACAGCAGCTGCATCGTGTGATCAACCTGAGTCGTTTTCTGATTCGGTCCTTGGTACGTTGTCACAACCTGGCTTCACGGGTATTGGGGATGTCATTACGCCGGGTAGCGAACGATTTCGAGTTGCGCTACGGCTATCGCCCGTGGCTGGTGGAAAGCTTTGTGGATCAATCGGCCTATCGCGGTACCTGCTATCAGGCCTCCAATTGGATTGAAGTGGGCCAAACTTCGGGGCGGGGACGCCAGGATAGCGCTAATCAATGCGGCGAAACGGTGAAAGCGATCTACGTTTATCCACTCGAGCGCGACTTTCGCCGCGGGATGGGGATAGAACGTGTGGTTCGGGAGGCACTGGAGATCGCGGATGGGCTCGATGGTGAGCAGTGGGCGCACAATGAATTCGGTGGCGCCCGGTTAGGGGATGAGCGGTTGAATAAACGCTTGGTCGAGAGTGCCCTGGTACAGGCGGAAAAGCCGGGGGAGGCTTTCAGCGGCGCGGCGCAAGGCAACTGGCCGCTGGTAAAGGGCTACTATCGAATGATCGACAAGCCGGATGATTGTGCCATCACCCTGGATGCTATACTCGCACCACACCGCGAACGCACCCTGCAACGGATGATGGCACAGCAGACGGTCCTGTGTCTCCAGGAGGGTACCGACCTGAACTACAACAGCTTGGCGCAATGCGAAGGATTGGGTGTAATCGGTACCAATCAGACCAGCGCACAGAGCCGTGGTTTACACCTGCACTCCACCATGGTGGTGACGACGGATGGGCTTCCGCTGGGTCTTTTGGGCGCCAAGTGTGAAGCACCGGAGGGTAAAAAAGAAGAGCGGGAAGAGGAGGCAACTTCCAGCAAAAAGCCCATCGAAGAGAAAAAGAACTTCTGCTGGATAGAGAGTCTTCGCGACAGCAACGCATTGGCCACCGATATGCCATCGACCCATCAGATCTGTGTAATGGATCGAGAGGCCGATTTTTTTGAACTGTTCAATGAACCCCGCCACTCACAGGTTGACCTGTTGGTGCGCGCCAAACATGACCGTCGTACGCAGGGAGAGTACAAGCTGTTTGATAGCCTGAGACGAAGTGCGGTGCGCAGTACGCTCAGTATCCGGATTTCCCGACAGAGTGCATGCCCCAAGCTGAGCAAACAAAAAGCACGCCCGCACCGAGCGGAACGCACCGCGCAAGTCGCCTTGCGATACCAGGCGGTTGAACTGCCGCCTCCATCCGACCACAAAGACAAGCCGCCCCTGAAGTTATCGGTGGTCCACATACGTGAAGAGACGCCACCACCGGGTGAAACACCGCTGGAGTGGTTTCTGCTGACCACCATCGTAGTCACCAGCAACCTGATCGCTCAAGAGTGTATCCGTTGGTATCAGCTGCATTGGCGTATCGAAGATTGGCACCGGGTTCTAAAATCCGGATGCGGAATTGAAAAACTGGCCTATAGAACGGCCGAACGTTTGAAGCGTGGCGTTGCAATCAACATGGTGATTGCCTGGCGCATCATGCTGATGACTCTGTTGGGAAGGGAGTGCCCGGGACTACCTGCCGAAGTGTTGTTCTCGGATATCGAGATCGAGGTGTTGAGCGCCTATGCAGTAAAAAAAACATTGAGCCACCCACGCAACTGGGACAAGCCGTACGACTTGTCGCCTCTCTTGGTGGATACCTCGGGCGCACGAGAGATCCACCACCAGGGCATCAGATCACGTGGAAGGGATATGCCTATCTTCAGCTCCTGTGCGATGGGTATCTGCTGGCCAGCAGTGTGGATACTGGGTAATTTGTGGGTAAAGGGCAGGGCTAGGGGCCACAAGCGCACGGTGTTATCCCAGCTTCTACTGGCCAGCAACTGGCCATCGGGGCTGAACGCGACACTGTGAACCTTGTCTTCATGGCCACGCAACACCCGGGGTTTGGTGGCGGTCTCGGCCAAGGACCACAAGCGCACGGTGTTATCCCAACTTCCGCTGGCAAGCAACTGGCCATCGGGGCTAAATCCGACGCTAGTGACCGCGTTTTCGTGTTCGGCCAGCGTAGTGGTGTTACCAAGTTGTGCCTTATTGCGTCGCGTAATGCTGTTTCAGACGCGGGGATAAAGGCTGCTTTGGCGGCTTCTAAACTCAGTAGCGCCCTAAGGTTTGGGTTTGTCTTTACATTTGAAGCCTCCACAGAAAAATAACGCGCCAGGCGTCTTAACGCCACTCTACTTTGCTCATCAGCTTTCCGAGTTGCGTTTTCCGCAGTAACCTGTTGCTTCACCGCATAAGCCGCAATTACAACAGCAACCACCAACAACACCCCAATAAACCCCGCCAATTTCTTCAACCGGGACGCAGCTTTAGCCTGCTCTTCGGCCCGGTTTTTTTGAGCTTCAGCCAATGCCCGAGCCTGCTCCAATTCTCGCTCTTGATCCCTTTCTTTATCCTTTCGCTGTTGTTCCTCCTCAGCCTCACTGTCGTCAAGAAATTCCATCGCCAATGAATAAACGTCCCCATATCGCCCCGCCCAAGCTTGGGTAGGTTTTCCTCGTCCCTCCATACCCGAGCGTTATCCAGATCAACACCACGCCACAACTCAGCGCCTTGACCTTGTTCACGCCGCTTAGCTGCGTCTTCCAAACGCTGATACTGCCGCGCCGATTCCGATTCCGCCACCACCCAATCGTTTAAGATCTGCCACTGCCGAATCAATCTCTCGTGGCTAATATCCAGGATAGTTTCCGCATCCACCGGAATGGGCAACGGCGGCGTCAGAAAATTATGTCCAGCACCACGAAAAGCATCGACCACGGGTCGAACAGCCTCGACCGGAACCCCAGCAATATCCGCCACCTCGCCCAACGATACCGGCCGCCGGGTATCGCGCTGATCGGTACTCCGTTCACACAAAGCCCGGAACATGACTTCAGCAATGTGCTGGTGGTCGTCAAGATTGTCAAACAATATCTCATCGCAGTGCCTGGACAGGGCGCCGGACAGGCCTCCTATCGACTGGTAACACTCCACGGTCAAGGTCCGGTGCGGCCGCGCTGATATTGGCGCTTGTCCACATGCGCATCAGGGCGTGTTGCAGCACCGGCGGTTGATCCGGGTCGCCGCGAAGGTCATTGAGCAGGCGGTTGACCAGAGCATCGGTCAAGTCGCCACCTTGTAGCCGGGCCGGTTCGACAATAGCGGAGCGATGCTGGTCACGGGTCAGTCGAGGGGTGAGAAACTGACTGTCATTGATGGACTCCGGTAAGCCGTTGAACCAAGCGCAGTCGCCGATGAAATCGGAGCGCATGGTGATAACGACATAGATGGGTACACCGGATTGCCTGGCTTGTGCCGAAGCCAGCAATAAGGCCACGAAAGATCAGCGTCGTTGCCGCTGGCCGACTGTTTACGGTAACGAAAGATCTCTTCGAACTGGTCTACCACCAACAATAGATTGGTTCCTTCGTTTTTCTCTTGGGGCAGGTGGCTCTCGACCACAGCTTCTAGGAGGCCGAGCGCGCCGCGCCGCAAGGTGGCTTGCAGAAATGCTCCAGCGTTAGCACCATGACCTTGCTCACGGCCCAAAGCCGATTGTTCCATCAAGGCCGCGGTGAGATTGGTGAACGGCGCGTTACGAGGACGCATGACGGCCATGCGCCAGTTTGGCTCGGCGTCGGATAGAAAACCCTGCTCCAGCGCTGGTAACAACCCAGCCCGCACCAGCGACGATTTACCACAGCCGCCGCTGCCTACGACAGCCAAAAAATGCTGTTCTTCCAGCCGCGCCAACATATCTTCCACTTGGTCCTCGCGACCGAAGAACAGGTGCGCTTCTTCCTGTTGAAAGGGGGGCGCAGACCGGGATAGGGTGAAGATGCCGTCATGTACTGGTTAACTTTTCCTGTGCCGCCGATAAAAAGGTAGCGAAGAGGTTGGGGTCCTGGTGATCAAGTAGAGGAACTTGGGGCAAGCGGATCCCCAGGGCGGGCTTGTCAATGGGTGGTCCGATATAGACCGCGCAGACCGGTGCTGGCTGTTTCTTTTTCAACAGCAGTTTGCGGCACATCCGCACTTGCCGCTTGGCCCACTGTTGTTCGCATTGTCCGTAAACGACCATCAAGCCGTGTACATCATCTCCTTCAAGTAAGGGTCCAATGTTTTCGCCTTCATTGACGATCTCATATCCGATGCCTTGTGCGTCGAATACTTGTCCGATGGTCTCCGTGGCTTGCTCGTCTAAGCTACTGGCATTGACTAGTACGAATACTTCGCCATCGATGGCCGGCATCTTTTGCACGGCCTGGTGCTTTTTTACCGCCTTGACAATCTCGCGCTTGAACTCCTCAAGGCCCATGACCATGACCTCTGTGCGCTCCAGCAGCTGTTGATCCTTGATCGATGCGGTATCCGACTCGGGGGCATGCCAACGCAGAATGGGAACGCTTTTTTCCTCAGCTACGTCCAACTCCATGCTTTCGTAACCCTTGGGCAGATCGGGTGGCTTTGGCCAGACGAATTGCCCGAGCAATTGGACGTACAGCAGGCTTTGGTCGAGATCGGTTTGCGCGGTACTACGGTATTTCTCCGGGGTACGGTCATAATAGGTTTCTGGCAACACCCGAATATCGGCTTGCTGGAGATAGCGGCGAACGTTGTCACGCACCTCCGCGAAATCGGGCGTTACTTCCGAAAGGAACACCGCTGGGCTGTCATCGGTAATTAGCGGCTCAGTTGACAACCCGGGCGATTCCGACGGCATTGCCGCATCCTTTAGTTCAAAAAGTTTCTTCGCCAGCCCGATACTGAGGTCGTCCAATTGCTGAAAGTACAGGCGATTACAGGGATCATCGGCAGCGGGTGTGCCCAGTGTACGCGGGTTGCCTTCGACACTCTGTTCAAAAAATGGATACCCAAGAAGACCTTCGAAGGCAACGGGCCAGCGCTGGTGTTCCAGGGTATCGAGAAGTACCAGAAAAATACGCCCTTTGGCGCGGCGGCTTCCAGGAACAGCTCTAGTTCTTTGCGGCACCATTCGGAGGTCAGATAACTCCTGGAGAGAATGACGAGCAGCGTGGCGGAACCACTAACGGCGTCGTGTAAGCCCTGGGGAAAGGGTTCGTTCGGGCTCAGGCGCGGATCACGCCAGATGTCCGCTTCGCCCCGTTCGAGCTTTTGCGGCAGCGCTTCCCGCAAGCGCTTGACCAATGTCTCGATCCACCCGATATCCTTATCAAATTTCAGGTTGTCGACGTGCACATAACTGACGAAGACATGGTGTTCAAACCCAGGTACAAACGCTGACATAGCAATCGTTTCGAAACCCCACAAGAAGAAAATAGGAAAATCAAACCACCCTTTTCGTTAAACGGAAAGATACGGAAGATCCCAAGAATTGTCAATTGAGACATCTTGCAAAAATTTAAAGAAACACCGCCGGAATTTGAATAATCCTATCCGTCATTCGATAAACGGCATCCCCATTGTTGATCAAGATTCCGTAGGGGCAATTATTTTTTTTAACGAATCCCTCCAGTATTCGAAGTTGTTTTTTACTTGTCGCGCTTCCTGATTTTATTTCGATGGGAATCAACCCGAACCTTCCCTCTATGATTAAGTCGATTTCAGATAGATTGTGCGTTCTATAAAAATAGGCATCGTGCTTAATCAGATTCCTTTCCAGATCTCGCAACAGTTGCTCTATTATAAAGCCCTCCCAAATTCTGCCATACAGATAATGACCCTTAAGATCATCGGTGAAATGTATATTTAAGAAATAGTGAATAAGACCGGTATCTTTCAGATGGCCTCGGGGCATTTTTACGATTCGTTTCTTAGGGTTTTTGTCGTAACTCGGCAGTTTTCGCCATATGAGGGTCCCCTCTATAATCTCCATGTACCTTTTGATCGTCGGTTGAGAAACATCAAGAGTGATTTCCAATTGATTAAATAGTTGGATTGGAAACGGTAATGTGAAAATATTACCGATTGGTCGACGTAGATGGCTAACGGGATTGCGTCTAAGCTACTTGAGGTTTTGCGGCGCTCTGTTGAAAAACGGCCACTTTATGAATTGGATAAATTCGTTCAAAATTTAGAAAAATCGCGGATAGGGCATTTGGCAAGGGGCGCCAGAAAAGAAAGAGCTTAGTGGCCCCTTTCTCCCCCGCCGCGGTTTTGTCTTCTCGGTCAACTTCCCGACACCTACTCAATTTACTTAGACGACCCCCAAAGCCAGCTCCAACCATGTTTTTCCGTATGTTGTCTGGATTCCACAGCGGTATAATCTCTTTTCGTCTGTCCGATATAAAGCTGGCGTGGACGCCCGATTTTGCGATCTCCGTCCCCAATCATTTCCTTCCAATGGGCGATCCAGCCAACTGTACGCCCGATAGCGAAAATGACAGTGAACATATTGGTGGGAATTCCCATCGCTTTTAGTATTATGCCGGAGTAGAAATCCACGTTTGGGTAGAGTTTTTTGGCTACAAAATACTCATCGCTCAGAGCAATTCTTTCCAATTCAACGGCGATTTCGAGCATGGGATCGTTTTTATTGCCCAACTCTTCCAGAACTTCGTGGCAGGTTTGACGCATGATCGTAGCCCTGGGGTCGTGATTTTTGTAAACTCGATGGCCGAATCCCATAAGACGAAATGAATCATCCGGATCTTTTGCACGGCGAATAAACTCGGGTATATTTTTTATTTCACCTATTTCGTCGAGCATTTTTATAACCGCTTCGTTTGCTCCTCCGTGCAAAGGGCCCCACAGTGAAGTGATACCTGCCGCAATGCACGCAAAAGGGTTGGCGCCGGACGATCCGGCGAGCCGGACCGTGGAGGTTGAGGCATTTTGTTCATGATCGGCATGGAGAATTAAGATTCGGTCCATTGCGGTGGCCAATACCGGACTGACTTCATATTCCACGGTGGGTACCGCGAACATCATCCGCAGTAAATTTTCCGAATACTTGAGGTCGTTTTTAGGGTAAATAAAAGGTTGCCCCAGGGAATATTTGAAAGCAAATGCCCCGATTGTCGGCATCTTCGAGATGAGTCTAAGGCATGCCTTCATTTGTTGATTGGGGTCATTAATATCGGTACTATCATGGTAGAAGGCCGATAAGGCGCCGACTACACCAAGCATGACGGCCATTGGATGGGCATTTCGCATAAATCCCTGAAAAAATACACTTAACTGATCATGCAGCATCGTATGTTCGGTGATATCTTTCTCAAATTCCGCCTTTTCTTCCGGGGAGGGCAATTCACCTTGCAACAGCAAGTAACATACATCCATATAATCGCTATGGAGTGCAAGGTCTTCGATGGCATAACCCCGGTGCAATAAAATACCTTTTTCACCGTCAATAAAAGTGATTTCGGACTCGCATGACGCAGTTGAGGTATAACCCGGGTCGAAAGCGAATAGGCCGGTTTGCGGATAAAAATTCCGCAAATCTACTGCCGCGGGGCCTTGGCTACCCTGAATCAAGGGAAATTGGTATCCGACTCCGGTTTTGTTGTCCACGAACGTAAATCGTTCGTCTTCAATGGTTGATTTTTCATTCATCGGTTCGTTCTCAATCCACTATTTGTTTTTATTTGTCTGAAAAGGTGCTGCTTATAAACACAGTATCATAGATTACCTAATTGACAGAAACTAAAAAGCGGATAGGTGTACGGTGAAAAGAGTTCACAGTTGCGAAATGCTACGAAAAAAACGTTCCTAATGGTATCCATCATTTAGTTCATTGGCATAAATTTCGGTTATCGTATTTCCGCGTCTGTTGAGGCGCTATACCGTTACTTTCCGCAAACAATCGCTTTAGTCGCTGAATTTGCATAGAATTGCTCCAGTTTGATCGAAACAAAGTTCCCAATTCGTTTGGAAGATGCTCGATTTACGGAGTAGGAAATGCTTAAGACAATTTTATATTGGCTGCTAACCCGATTGTATAAAGTCAAGGTAGCGGGTTTTGAAAATTATTCAAAAGCCGGCGAGCGCGTGCTTATCGTCGCCAACCACACTTCGTTTCTGGATCCATTGCTGCTCGGGGTATTCCTGCCGAACAATGTGACTTTCGCGATAGATACTTACGTTGCTAAAAGTCGTTGGATTAAACCATTTTTGGGATTTTCCCGTGTTTTTAAAATGGACCCGACGAATCCCCTATCCTCAAAAGCGCTAGTCAAATTTCTTAAACAGGACAATAAGGCGGTTATTTTTCCCAAAGGCCGAATTACCGTCACCGGCTCGTTGATGAAAATTTATGACGGCAGCGGGATGATTGCCGATAAGTCCGGCGCGGTGGTTTTGCCAATTCGCATTGATGGTACCCAATATACACCTTTTTCCAGGCTTAGAGGACGTGTACGCTTACGTTGGTTTCCAAAAATAACGATCAATATACTTGCCCCGGCCAAACTTTCGCCACCTAAGGATATCGTAGCGCGGGAAAGAAGAAAATACGCAGGGCGAATGCTTGCCGAATTGATGACCGAAATGATTTTTGCCACCAGCAACTACCGGACGACACTGATTTCGGCGATTTTAGACGCACGCCGAATTCATGGCGGCGGTCATCCGGTATTGGACGACATTAACCGTGAGCCACTGGCATACAATGGATTGATTACCCGGTCTATTTGCCTGGGAGGGTTGATACGGAATTTCACGAACAGTGGCGAATTTGTGGGCGTGATGTTACCCAATGTTGCCCGGACCGTTATCGTAATGCTGGGGTTACAGTTTTATGGGCGAATCCCCACGATGTTAAATTACACCATGGGTCCTAAAAGTTTGGAGAGCGCGTGCACCTCCGCAAAGCTTAAAGTGGTATTAACGTCCCGTCGGTTTATCGAGGCCGCGAAGTTGGAAAAGTCCGCGAACGCGTTGAGCCAGCATGCGAAGATTATTTATCTGGAAGATTTGGGCAAGCGGATTTCCTTGAAAGATAAAATAAGCGCGTCCGTAAAATCATTCGCAGCCGATTATTGGTATAAGGATTCCGAGCAAGATCATCATAAACCTGCCGTGATATTGTTTACATCGGGATCGGAAGGAACTCCAAAGGGTGTGGTGTTATCGCATTACAATTTGCTTGCTAATCTCCAGCAGTTGGCGTCTAAAATCGATTTCAGCTCCCGAGATATTATCCTCAACGCCTTACCCTTGTTTCACTCGTTTGGTTTAACCGCCGGGACGATTCTGCCCCTGGTTTCGGGTATTAAGACCTTTCTTTATCCCTCACCATTACATTTTCGGGTAGTTCCCGAAGTAGCTTACGAAATTAATGCAACGATTTTGTTCGGCACCAATACTTTTCTCGCTGGATACGCAAAACACGCCCATCCTTACGATTTTTATAGTGTCCGCTACGTCTTTGCGGGTGCGGAAAAACTGCAGCAAACGACGCGAAACAGTTGGTCGTCCAAGTTTGGCATTCGTATTTTCGAAGGCTACGGGGCAACGGAAACCAGTCCGCTGCTCTCAGCCAATACGCCCATGGAACATCGAGAAGGCACGGTAGGCCGCTTTATCCCGGGAATAGAATATCAATTGCGGGAAGTTCCCGGGGTGAAACAGCGCGCGCGGCTACACGTCAAGGGTCCGAATATCATGTTAGGTTATTTGCTGGCGCAACAGCCGGGAGAAATTCAACCACCCTCTTCCGACTGTGGAAATGGTTGGTACGATACCGGTGATATCGTCCATATCGATGAAGACGGATATATTACGATTTGTGGCAGAGCCAAACGTTTCGCAAAAATCGCAGGGGAAATGGTTTCACTGGCCATAGCGGAAGGCGTGGCGTCCAAAGCCTGGCCCGATGCATTGAGTGCTGTCGTCGCGGTGCCCGATACCAGCAAAGGCGAGCGGTTGATCTTGGTCACCGAGCAACCCAAAGCCACTCGAAAAGCGCTTATTGAAAATGCCGAGGGCATTAGCGAGATCAATCTTCCGAAAAAGATTCTCGGTGGACAAAGCGTACCCCTGCTTGGATCGGGAAAAATTGATTATCCCGGTGTCAAAGCACTTGTCGAAAAAGAACTCGGATTATGACTGGCCCGCCGAATATAAAACCTAACATGTCCGAATGGAAACCAAGATAAAATGACGCTACTGAAGCGGAGCTCACATTTATTTTTTAAAGCGCTGATTGTTATGATTTGCCTCATAACAAGCTCCTGCACCATCCTATCACAAAGGAAACAGATGGAACTGACCGAGTCTTGTCCAATATGAAATGGCCCTGAACGGGAGCCGTTATTCCAACGTGAAACGGCCCTGTACCTGAGGAGTAATTTCTGCTCATGATGGTCACCTATGGTGATCTATATGAGTGACAAAAAGATAAAAACATTGGATGACGTCCGCATCTTTCTCGAAGGAACTGTGGAGGTTGAGTTTTCAATTACCAACAAGGAAGAGCGCTACCAGTGGATTCGGCGTACATTGGTCAAATTCAGTTATATCTCTTGCAGCAAGAACGGTAAGGGATTGATCATCCGCTATCTGGAGCAGGTGAGTGGCTATTCTCCACGGCAAGTGAAACGGCTGGTACAGCAATACAAAAAAACCGGATACATCAAGCGCCAACAGCGTACAGCATCGGGATTTGAACGCTTCTACCGCCCTGAGGACGCAGTGCTGTTAGCTGAGACCGACAAGCTCCATGGGACACTCTGCGGTGCAGCCACCAAGAAGATCTGTGAGCGGATGCTTTTGATCTATGAGGATTATCGCTATGAGCGCTTAGCAAAGATTTCGGTTGCCCATCTCTATAATCTTCGTCATTATACGTGTTATCAACGACAGCGCCGCCAGTTTGATAAAACCGCTTCAAAACGCTCTCAGATAGGCGAGCGACGAAAACCCAATTCAGAAGGTAAACCAGGCTTTCTACGGATCGACACAGTCCATCAGGGCGACCTGGATGGGATCAAAGGGGTTTACCATATCAATGCGGTTGATGAAGTCACGCAATTTGAATGTATATTCTCCGTAGAACGGATTACTGAGCGTTTCATGATTCCGGTCCTGGAGATGCTGATCGAAATCTTCCCTTTTGTCATCCTGGCATTTCACGCGGATAACGGTTCGGAATACATCAATCATACCGTGGCAAAACTGCTCGGAAAGCTCCATATTGACCTGACCAAATCACGCCCACGCCATTCCAACGACAATGCACTCGGCGAGTCCAAGAACGGAACCATCATCCGCAAACATCTGGGGTACGACCATATCCCGGGGTACTGGGCGCCTCAACTTAATGAATTTCACAGAGAGTATTTCAACCCCTATATCAACTTCCATCGTCCTTGCTTTTTTCCTGTCCCAAAAGAAGACAACAAAGGAAAGGTGAAAAAGAGCTATCCCTACAAGTTAATGATGACACCCTACGAGAAGCTCAAATCATTACCTGATGCAAACCAATATCTCAAACTGGGGACCACCTTTAAAAAGCTGGATGCAATTGCCTTCTCAATCAGCGACAATGACGCAGTCAAACAGATGAATGAGGCCAAACGTAAACTTTTCAAAACCATCTTTGAGCAGGAGCGGAGTATTGCCTGATTTGCCTCTTCAGGTAGATTCTCTACCCCTCTGTTTCAGGGCCATTTATAGATTGGAATAGACTTGACCGAAACACTGTGGACCTATCAATCGGCCATTCGTTGGGGCCGGTATGCCGATGCCCTCGAATTTCAAAAAGATCCTCAGAAAAACTATGACTATCTGTCCGTTCGCAATGTGAAAGTGACATCGTACCAGGTTGAACGTAAAGCCTTTTCCGAGGATGGCGATCGCCTCCATCAAACCGTCGAGATTCGCTATATTAGGGAACCCGGTATTGTAGAAAAAACCATTTTCGATAAGCAGGATTGGTTCTACGATGAAGAGACTGGGGGGGCTGGACTTTGGAAGGGGAACTGCCGTATTTCCAATGATCGAAAATTTTTACACAAATCTCGATCTGTAAGAAAGAAATGTTGTAAAACAATAGCATATTAAAATGGCATCGGTTTTGCTTTAAGTCTGCTACCCGAACTCGTATTTGTGTTTGCAGCTTTCAGGAAAACAAAATGTTTTTAAATACCTATAGTCCCAATCAGATTAGAAGGCATGCCCAAAGCGGAGCCGCTTTGGTAGTCAGCTTGATCATGCTCTCCCTGATGACCGCAATCGGTGTGGCCTCAATGGAGGCTACCATTTTAGAATCAAAAATGGCGGGAAACTTGCAGGCGCAAATCGACGCTTTCAACAACACCGAATCCAGCCTCAGACTTGCTGAAGGTATTGTATTGGCGGAAGCTAATGATGCAGTTCCCGTAGACTTTAGCACGCAAACTTGGCTTTACACCGCTACTGACTCAATCCCATTACTCGACGAATTAAATGTTACGCTAGATGATATAGAGATCGATCTAGACAATACGAATTCCGCAGTGGGTGATAATGCCAGATATATCGTTTGGTACACCGGGTCTCATACCTTAGCTGGTGAGTCTTCCGCTTTGAATTCAACCGGGGGGGTTAGCGGATCAGCGATTCATATTTTTCAAATTGACTCCCGCAATGACGATCTCGGTCAAGGGGCTATTCAGGTCGTACGTTCCAAATATGCGACCTTAAATGCACCCTAGCTGATGGAGAATAGAATGAGAATCAAGACGCATATGAAAGGCTTTACTCTTGTCGAAGTGTTGGTAGCGCTTCTGGTTTTATCCATAGGGTTATTGGGGTTGGCAGGGTTACAAGCCGGTGGACTCCGGAGTAACCATGGTGCGTATCTCCGCAGTCAAGCAGTCATGTTAGCCCACGATATGGCTGACCGGATGCGGTCGAATTCGGTGGCTGTAATTGCTAATTGTTATGAGATTCCAGACCCCGACTCCAACTGCAACACAACCAATTCTGGAAATGCTCTCGCAATTACCGATCGTGCGGATTGGCTCAATTCGCTGGCGGCGGAACTACCTTCCGGGGTGGGTTTGATCAATTGTGCTGCTCCCCCTTGTGGTAATTCGATCCGTACGATTACCGTGCAGTGGGACGATGGGAGAACTGGTTTGCCGAATACTACTTTTCAGTTGGGGTTAAGACCATGAAGACTTTCAGATTTCGGCATCAACTGGGCTTAGGGCTGGTGGAATTAATGGTGGCGCTTGTCGTGAGTTCTCTTTTGTTAATCGGTGTTACCCAGATATTCGTTTCCAGCAAGATGAGCTACCGCACGCTCGACGGATATTCAAGATTGCAGGAGAATGGGCGGTTCGCGGTGGAGGTACTTTCAAAAAATATCCGTTTGGCGGGTTACCGGTCGGATATTTTGACCAATGATGCAACCGAGTTTTTGGTAGATAGTGTTTATACTAACAATAATGGCCAGGTCATAGTAGGTACAGATGGTGCCTCTGGATCGTCAGATAGTATTACATTTCGGTATCAGGGAAGTGGAGATGGAATCGGCAATCCTGATGGCCTTATCGAGGACTGTTTAGGGGGGTTGGTTGATGCGGGAACAGGAAATGCCGTATCAATGATTTTTAGGATTGACGAAGCCAATAACGAACTTGAATGCCGCGTCGATGGCGGCAACTTCCAGCCCATTGTTGATGGCGTGGAAAACATGCAGATTGTATATGGTATCGATAATACAGGAGACGGCTTTGCCAACCAATTCCTACCCGCTAACACCCCAGGTTTAGCATGGGGAAATGTCGTTAGCGTCCGAATCGCCCTCCTGTTGAACACGGTGAATAGGGTCAGTACTCAGAACGATTCCCAAGCTTACACACTACTAAGCGGAGCCAATGCGGTCAACATAGCAGCGGCGACGGACGGCTTAAGAAGGCGCCGATTTATGACCACGATTAATCTAAGGAACCGTGTGCGTCTACTATAATCGCGGCATTATATTTGAGACTGGAGATAGTTCTCGAGCCCAAGTTTTTCGATCAGATCCAATTGGGTTTCCAACCAGTCGATATGCTCTTCTTCATTTTCCAATATGGATTCAAAGACGCCTCTGGAAACATAGTCTTTGATGCTTTCACAGTAGGCAATGGCTTCCCGGAGCAATGGGTTGGCCTGTTCTTCTTGTTTTAGATCGCAGCTTAGCATTTCCTTGACGTTTTCCCCGATCATAAGACTCCCCGTATCTTGAAGGTTAGGCAAACCTTCGAGGAACAGAATCCGTTCGATCAATTGATCCGCATGTTTCATTTCATCCAAGGATTCGTGATATTCCTTTTCGTGGAGCTTTTCCAAACCCCAATTTTTGTACATTCTAGCGTGTAAAAAATATTGGTTGATGGCCGCCAGTTCATTAGCCAACGCCCGGTTTAAATATTCAATTACCTTGGTGTCGCCTTTCATGGTATGTTCTATCGATCACTGTTTAGAGGTAAGATGCCTCGCCAATGGGTCACACTTGGGATTGTACCTTATCGAACATTGGGAAACGAGCATTAATTCAAGGCTTTTTGTGGGCGTTTTTTGCTTTTGAATGATCACGAACGATATCAATATTGTGTTATTCGAACCCGAGATTCCCGCCAATACGGGGAACATCATTCGGCTCTGCGCGAATACCGGTTCGGCATTGCATTTGATACATCCATTCGGTTTCAAATTGGAAGATAAGAAACTCCGGCGCGCTGGGCTTGACTACCATGAATGGACGCGAATTCGGGAATACCAATGCCTGAACGATTTTATTAAAAAAACGTGTCCGAACCGTCTGTTCGCGCTGAGTACTCATGGAACCCAATCGTATGCGGATGTAAGGTACGAGCTAGGAGATAGTTTTTTGTTTGGACCGGAGACTCGGGGGCTACCTCTTGAACAACTTGATGATTTGCTATTTGAATCCTGTTTATTCGTTCCCATGATGGATAATAGCCGAAGTCTGAATCTGTCCAATACGGTAGCCGTGGTTGTTTTCGAAGCGTGGCGCCAATTGGGGTTTAGAGGGGCTGTTAATCGGTAAATCCAAAAACAACTATTCAGAATAACCCTGTAGCTGTTCAGGTTGCGGCTTTTTTTAGTGGATTGCTTTTCCGTCTAAACAGTTACAGCGGATTAAGGGAAGACCATGAATGCGTTAATGACTGCGCCTCCATGTATTCCCTTCCTTTTTGCAACGCAATACCGTTTGACAATGCCTGCTATAATCACCTCCCCAACATAAAGCGTTTTATTCATCCTCCCATTCTCAACATGCAGGCTACCAAACCACTTTTCAGCTATCGCCGTTACTGGGCGCATAAATTTACACCCGCACCATTTCTTCCGATGTCGAGGGAAGAAATGGACGACCTCGATTGGGATTCCTGTGATGTCATTATCGTGACGGGCGATGCTTATGTTGACCACCCCAGTTTTGGTATGGCGGTGATTGGCCGCACATTGGAGGCTCAGGGATTTCGTGTGGGCATCATTGCGCAGCCGGATTGGAACAATACCGCGGATTTTATGAAGCTGGGTCGGCCAAACCTGTATTTCGGTGTTACCGGCGGCAATATGGACTCCATGGTTAACCGCTATACCGCCGAGCGCCGCATTCGCTCCGACGATGCTTATACGCCGAACAACGAAGGCGGAAAGCGTCCCGATCGATCCACAATAATATATACACAACGTTGTCATGAGGCCTATAAAGGTGTACCGGTAGTCATCGGCGGTATCGAGGCAAGCCTGCGCCGCATCGCGCATTTCGATTATTGGCAAGAAAAGGTACGGCGTTCCATCTTGCTGGATTCCAAGGCGGATATTCTGCTGTACGGTAATGCCGAACGCGCCATTGTCGAGCTTACGCACCGTCTGGCGCGGGGCGAAAATATTAAAACTATACGGGATCTACGCGGCACGGCATTTACCGTGAAAGGAATTCCTGAAGACTACGCAGTACTCGATTCCAGTGATATTGATAAACCAAGGGCTATCGACCCGCCTATCAACCCCTACCAAGACACAACCAAGACATCCGGCTGCCAGGTCAAAGAGCAATCGACGGCGCCTGCAACTGAGAGTAATGTAGTTTGTTTCGAAAGACACCCACGGGTATTGGATCGAGCTAAAACAGTCGTGCGTTTACCCGGTTTCGATGAGGTCAAAAAAGACCCGGTGCTTTATGCCCATGCTTCGCGTGTTTTGCATCAGGAATCCAATCCCGGTAATGCTCGCGCCTTGGTTCAACAGCATGGTAACCGGCAACTCTGGCTCAATCCTCCGCCCCTGCCGCTGGAAACAACCGAGATGGACAAGGTATTCGAACAGCCATACCAGCGTGTGCCCCACCCGGCCTATGGAAAAGCCCATATACCCGCCTATGAGATGATCCGTTTCTCCATCAACATCATGCGTGGCTGTTTTGGCGGTTGTTCTTTTTGTTCCATTACCGAACACGAAGGGCGCATTATCCAGAACCGCTCGGAAAAAAGCATTCTCAAGGAAATCGAAACCATCCGGGATACCACGCCCGGGTTTACCGGCGTGATTTCCGATCTGGGTGGACCCACCGCCAATATGTGGCGGTTGGCTTGTAAGGATGAAGAAATAGAAAAAAGCTGTCGCCGCCTGTCCTGTGTACACCCGGGTATTTGCAAAAACCTGAATACCGACCAGATGCCGTTGGTTCGATTGTATCAAAAAGCCCGAGCGATTCCCGGCATAAAAAAAATTCTGATTGCTTCCGGCCTGCGTTATGACATTGCCGTGGAAACGCCGGAATACGTCAAGGAGTTGGTTACCCATCACGTCGGCGGTTACCTTAAAATCGCCCCTGAACACACCGAGAAAGGTCCGTTGTCCAAGATGATGAAGCCGGGTATGGGTTCCTACGATCGATTTAAGACGATGTTCGACAAATATTCCAAAGAGGCCGGCAAGGAACAATATCTGATCCCCTATTTCATCGCGGCGCACCCCGGCACTACCGATGAAGATATGTTAAATCTCGCCATCTGGTTAAAGAAAAATAACTTTAGAGCTGACCAGGTGCAGGCCTTTCTACCCTCACCGATGGCCATGGCGACGGCCATGTGGTACGGGGCTAAGAATCCACTCCATAAAGTGAGCCGCACATCCGAAACGGTAGTTTCACCCAAGGGTAGAAAACAACGCCGTTTGCATAAGGCTTTCCTGCGTTATCACGATCCGGAAAACTGGCCCATACTCCGGGAAGCGTTAAAGAATATGGGTAAGGCCAACCTAATCGGTAACGGCAAACGCCACCTGATACCCCGCTATCAACCCACGGGGACGGGGACAAATCCTGAAGGTATTCGTGGCAAAAGCGCATCACGACCCTTTCTGACCAAACATACGTCTAATCAGAACAAACAATCCACACCCACGCGTTCTCAGCGTGGTATTAGAAAGCTGTCCGAGAATAGGAGTCGCCGCTAGGGGTAATGGTGATTTTTTTCAATGCCTGTTTTTTTCTTTGTATACTCCGTTTTCGTTCGTCGCTGGCTTGTCGTAATCTTTCAAGACGATTGGCATAACGAAGTTTGAATAGCTTGGCTTTTATTCGATCGCGTTGCTTGGCTTCGAGCTGTTTTTTTCCGGCCATAAAATATTGCACCAAGGGAATTTGGCTGGGACAAACATTGTTACAAAGACCACATTCAATGCAATCCATAAGACCATATTCACCTGCTTGGTCCAAAGCGCTAGTGTTGCACTGATGATAGAGTTCTTGGGGTAGCAGATTCGCGGGACAGGCGGTAACACAATCTCCACAGCGGATACAGGGCATCACCGGTTTTGACCATTGCCAGTCGTCAAGGGTTTCCTCATTCGGTTTCATCACAATGCAGTCTACAGGGCAGGGCTCAATGCAAAGTTCACAACCCGTGCACTCTGTTTGGATCACCGTATGCATCATTTTCGAGGCGCCCAGGATGGCGTCCACCGGGCAGGCGTCTATACAAAGCGTACACCCGATACACTCGGCTTCCACGACGAAGGCAATAGCTTTTGGTTTTTCAATCCCATATTCGGCATTTAATGGTTTAGGGTCTATTCCCATCAATTCGGCCAATGCCGCGACTGTGTTTTCACCCCCTGGGGGACACTGATTGATATCCGCTTCATTTTCAGCGACGGCTTCCGCATAGGGACGGCAGCCGGGGAAACCACATTGCCCACATTGAGTTTGGGGAAGCACTGCATCCAAGGCATCGGCCAACGGGTTTCCTTGTACTTGAAATCCGTTGCGGGCAAATCCCAGAATCAAGCCCAACATAGAAAACAAAACACTGACAAGAAAGATTTCGAACATCCTCTTAGGTTTTGATAAGGCCAGTGAATCCCATAAATGCCATGGACATCAAGCCGGCGGTTATAAGGCCGATGGGAATTCCTTGGAAAGGCCCCGGAACATCGGCGCTTTCGATGCGTTCCCTGATACCGGCGAAAAGCACAAGCACAAGGGTGAAACCGGTTGCCGCGCCAAAACCGTAAAATAACGATTCGACAAAGTTATGTTGGGCCTGGATATTGAGTAATGCCACACCGAGTACGGCACAGTTGGTTGTAATCAACGGTAAAAACATTCCAAGTACTTGGTAAAGCAAGGGACTGGTTTTGCGAACCACCATATCCGTAAACTGAACCACCGAGGCAATGACCACAATAAAAGCAATGGTTCGAAGATATTCTAAACCCAAGGGGCTTAACAGATAATGATTAACCAGGTAACTGCCCATCGAAGACAAGGTCAATACAAACATTGTGGCGAACCCCATCCCCAAAGCCGTTTCCTGATTCCGCGATACACCCAAAAACGGGCATAACCCGAGGAAATTGACCAGAACGAAGTTATTGACCAGAACCGTACTGACGAGGATGAGGAAATACTCTTTAAAAATTGGTTTTTCCTCGATTTTTAGAACTGGAGTGTGGGTAAAGGAATCTCTATAAAAGCACTTATCCCACTACTGTGTATAGGAATATGTCGTTCTATATCCGACATCAACCACCCGATGCGTAATTGTTCAGTTCACTGCTGAAATCCACCATTCCTACGTTAAAAAATGATCATTTACACGTATTAACTCACATTTTTTACCTTGAACTAACGAATTTCAGGAACAATCTGAACAGTTATTCCGATGTTACACTCGTCACTTCGCTTTGCAACTGGAAAGTCACCGGAGAAGAATATTCGACGCCATTTTGTTCCAATATTTTCGGCAGTTCAGTATTCAACCGCTCAATCAAGGTTTCCGTCGTCTCGGCTTCAATTGTCGGACCTGGGACATCATCAATCGTTGCAATCCATACTTCTTTCTCCTTATCCCAATTAGCTTGTATGAAAAACTCAGGTGTCTCCTCCGCAATGTCAGTCACCGCATCTTCCGCTTCGGGTAGAGCATCCGGTTTTACTTCTTCTCGACTAATCCAAAAAACACCAAGTATTAAAAGCGCAACCAAACCGATGGCTCCAAGGGGTAAACCTTCCGACCCCGAGGACACAGCCCTATTAGAAGTCTTAGCGGGCGTTGATCTGGAGGGCTTATCCCAAACGGCTTTATCCGGTTTCGGTGTAACAATCTTCAATTCTTTTTTCTCGAACTTTTTTACCGAAGCCGAACGGGTCTGTTCAATGACACTACTGTCTTGGTATAGCACGTAAGGCTCGAAATTTTCGGCAGGATACTTGGGTGAGTCGCCAGCTTGTACCGAAACATTAAAAACCATTACCAACATAATACGTGAGGTAAATTTGAAAATGTTTTTCATTTTTTTTCCCTCTATTTTTACGGAAATGAAGTGATTGGTTTTACGAGCATTTTTCGGCGTATGGCTAAGTGGAAAATTATTTCTTATCCAACAAATCCTTAAGGTTGGCGAAGGGATTGAAGGTAGCTTCCGGCGCGTTCGCCGAATTTCGCCCTTGAGTAGCCGTTTCTATTTTATCCCCATACCGTGCATGCTCGTTATCGTGACAATAGAGGCACAAAAGCTCCCAATTACTGCCGTCGAGTGGATTATTGTCGTGGTTATGATCTTTGTGATGAACGGTGAGTTCATGAAGATTTTTGTGGTTGAATTCGCGACTACATCGCCCGCAGATCCAAGGGTAGAGTTTTAACGCTCGTTCTCTATAGCCTTTTTCACGCTCGTCGCGATTACCCCGTGCATCGGCAACAATCTGGTCTAGTTTGTTTGTATCGGGCGCCCGATTTTTCATTTGCATGTATTCACCTTTAACAGCGAAAGGAATTCTAGCATCTCATAATATCTTAGAATAGTCCACTTGAAGTCTTGTCCAATATGAAATGGCCCTGAACGGGAGCCGTGATTCCAACGTGAAACGGCCCTGTACCTGAGGAGTAATTTCTGCTCATGATGGTCACCTATGGTGATCTATATGAGTGACAAAAAGATAAAAACATTGGATGACGTCCGCATCTTTCTCGAAGGAACTGTGGAGGTTGAGTTTTCAATTACCAACAAGGAAGAGCGCTACCAGTGGATTCGGCGTACATTGGTCAAATTCAGTTATATCTCTTGCAGCAAGAACGGTAAGGGATTGATCATCCGCTATCTGGAGCAGGTGAGTGGCTATTCTCCACGGCAAGTGAAACGGCTGGTACAGCAATACAAAAAAACCGGATACATCAAGCGCCAACAGCGTACAGCATCGGGATTTGAACGCTTCTACCGCCCTGAGGACGCAGTGCTGTTAGCTGAGACCGACAAGCTCCATGGGACACTCTGCGGTGCAGCCACCAAGAAGATCTGTGAGCGGATGCTTTTGATCTATGAGGATTATCGCTATGAGCGCTTAGCAAAGATTTCGGTTGCCCATCTCTATAATCTTCGTCATTCTACGTGTTATCAACGACAGCGCCGCCAGTTTGATAAAACCGCTTCAAAACGCTCTCAGATAGGCGAGCGACGAAAACCCAATTCAGAAGGTAAACCAGGCTTTCTACGGATCGACACAGTCCATCAGGGCGACCTGGATGGGATCAAAGGGGTTTACCATATCAATGCGGTTGATGAAGTCACGCAATTTGAATGTATATTCTCCGTAGAACGGATTACTGAGCGTTTCATGATTCCGGTCCTGTAGATGCTGATCGAAATCTTCCCTTTTGTCATCCTGGCATTTCACGCGGATAACGGTTCGGAATACATCAATCATACCGTGGCAAAACTGCTCGGAAAGCTCCATATTGACCTGACCAAATCACGCCCACGCCATTCCAACGACAATGCACTCGCCGAGCCCAAGAACGGAACCATCATCCGCAAACATCTGGGGTACGACCATATCCCGGGGTACTGGGCGCCTCAACTTAATGAATTTCACAGAGAGTATTTCAACCCCTATATCAACTTCCATCGTCCTTGCTTTTTTCCTGTCCCAAAAGAAGACAACAAAGGAAAGGTGAAAAAGAGCTATCCCTACAAGTTAATGATGACACCCTACGAGAAGCTCAAATCATTACCTGATGCAAACCAATATCTCAAACTGGGGACCACCTTTAAAAAGCTGGATGCAATTGCCTTCTCAATCAGCGACAATGACGCAGTCAAACAGATGAATGAGGCCAAACGTAAACTTTTCAAAACCATCTTTGAGCAGGAGCGGAGTATTGCCTGATTTGCCTCTTCAGGTAGATTCTCTACCCCTCTGTTTCAGGGCCATTTATAGATTGGAATAGACTCTTGATTCGCGTGATGTCCGAATGGTGCGCCATCCTCTCCATCAGTCCACAACTCGTACTTTTTCATAACGCTTTTAAACAATTCACCCTGCTCAAATTTGCCGAGCCATGCATTCAAAGCGGTATAAGATGACGATTGGAACCAGGATAGATCCACCTTTGAAAATTGACGGACAAATGGGAAAATAGCGACATCGGCTAACGAGATGCGATTACCCATTAAAAAGGGTGAGCCAAACAAACGGGATTCCAAAAAACCTAAAAATTGTTCCGCGCCCGCCCGATAGTACTCCAGCGGATGCTCGGGGAAGCGTACCGAATATTTGTATCGATCCAGAAACACTTTGAACTGACTATCATTCATATCGATCAATTCGCGGGCTTCGGCGCCAATCGAACCGTCGGGACCTACCCACCCATCAGGATCTTGTTGGCGTACGGACCAAAGCATCACATCGAGGCTTTCATCCATGACACTTTGTCCCGGCAGTAACAACACGGGAACCGTTCCTTTCGGAGAAGCCGCCAACAATGCCTCGGGCTTGTTACGCAAGGAAATTTCCCGCAACTCCACATTGACCCCCGCGTAGGCGATGGCCATGCGAGCCCGGATCGCGTAGGGACATCGCCGAAAACTGTACAAAACAGGTAGTGAGGTACTAGGAGGCTGTCCGAGAATAGAGAGCCTCCTAGCCGATTTTGTTACGTTCACGGGCAAGTTCTATCTGCTTTTGCCGCTCGCTAAAGCGACTGCGTTGCTCGTCGGTTAACGAATCGGTACATTCGGGGCAACTGATGCCCTCCTTATAGTAAGGCGACGATAAATCTTCCCGGGAAAGCGGACGTCTGCAGGCGTAACACTGTCGATAAGAACCGGGTTTCAAGCTATGATTGACGGCAACCCGATCATCAAATACAAAACATTCGCCATGCCACAAACTGTGTTGTTCTGGCACTATTTCGAGATATTTTAGAATGCCTCCTTGAAGGTGGTAAACCTTTTCGAATCCCCGATCAAGCATTAAAGAAGTCGCTTTTTCACAGCGGATTCCACCCGTACAGAACATTACGACTTTTTTGTGTTTTTTCGGATCCAGATTGTTTTTCACGAAAGCGGGGAATTCCCTAAACGAATCGGTCCCGGGGTTAACCGCACCCTCGAAGGAACCGATACCCACCTCGTAATCATTTCGGGCATCCACAAGCAAGACATCGGATTCGTTGATTAATGTATTCCAGTCTTCCGGCGGAACATATGTTCCCACTCGATCATTCGGATCGACATCCGGTTTACCAATAGTGACAATTTCGTTTTTCAATCTTACCTTCATGCGCCGAAATGGTACATTATCGGCAACCGATTCTTTGGCGATCATATCGGTAAAACGGGGGTTTTGCTTTAAATTATCCAATACGATATCGATTCCTTCCCGCGATCCAGCCAGGGTTCCATTGATACCTTCCTTCGCCAGTAGAACAGTTCCCTTAAGTCCGGCATCTAGACAAACCTCGAGCAAAGGAGATTGGAGTTTTTCAAAATCCGGAGTTGGAATAAATTTATAGAATGCTACGATGACTATGTTTTGCATGGAACTTATTATATCGTGCGATCAGGGTATAAAACGATACCAGTGTGCGGTCCATCGGATTTGCCCGCCGTAGATTCATCGGTTCCTCGCCAATCTCCTAATATCGATATTCTCCGACAGCCTATTCCTTAAGCGCTTAGTTCCATTAACAAGGTGCGTACATGATAGCGTGGTATCATCGCAACCAAATGCCGCAGAGGAAGGATATTCCTATCCGGATGAAATAAAAAGTGTTCCTTAACGGTCAATTTCAAATACAAAGCTACACAAGAAAAAGAAAAGTAACAATGAACAGAATCACACCTAGGAGGCTGTCCGAGAATAGAGAGCCTACTGTGGAAAAGCTGATTTTGGCCAGATTTTCCCATAATATTGATGAAATACAATCCTATATTTCACCCCTTTGGGGCCACTTTCAGTGGTCCAAATTCGCTCCAGGCGTATTTGTCGTTAAATACAGCAAGTATTCGCCTCAAATTATGAAAAAACCTGACTCAAAACAGCTTTCCCTCGCTACGGCTTCTATTCTCGGACAGCCTCCTAGACTCCTTTGGGCTTGCCTGACACTTGTGCCGCTTATGTTGATTACCGTTCCGGGGTTTGCGACGGACACGCAAAATTGGGATCGAAGCGACGAATCCAATCCGTCGGCTATTGACCACCAACCGTGGCAGAAGATTCTGGATAATTATCTGCAATCAGATCACCCCTCGGGGGTGAACCGATTTCGCTATAGTCAGGTGAGTGCGGATGATAAAAACACACTGAAAACCTATCTGGCTCAACTTCAGGCGATCGATCCCAGAACATATCGGCGTTCAGAGCAGATGGCTTATTGGATCAACCTTTACAATGCTTTGACAATCGATCTCATACTCGAAAACTATCCGGTCAAAAGCATTAAAAAAATTGGAAAAGGGTTTTTCAGCTTTGGCCCGTGGGACGATGATATCGCTTATATTGCGGGGAATAAACTGACCTTAAACGATATTGAGCATAAGATCCTTCGGCCTCTTTGGAAGGGTCCGAGAATTCATTATGCAGTGAATTGCGCTAGTTACGGTTGTCCGAATCTCGCGTCAATGGCTTTTACCGCCAACAATATTGATTCACTTTTGAATCAAAGCGCTCACGACTATGTAAACCATCCGTGAGGCGTTCGATTCGAAAATGGTAACCTCTTCGTTTCCAGCATTTACCATTGGTATTCAGAAGATTTCGGAGGCAACAACCAAAAGCTTGTTGCGCATCTTATGCAATACGCGGAACCCGATTTGAGGCAGCAGTTAAGTCAGTATTATGGCGCTATCGATCACGCGTATGATTGGAACCTGAACGAAGCACGCTAACTTTTTCGAATCCATCAAGGAGCAGTCGATGACAAAAGGTAAAAGCCTACTCTTCATCATTATCCTGCTGTTAGCCGGTAGTTTTTTCCTGTTTGATCTGGGACAGTATTTTTCACTGGAATTTTTTAAATCCCAACAAACGAAGATCGACCTCTATTACGGATCTCATCCCGGCCGGACAATGCTGATTTATTTTAGCGTCTATATTGCGGTAACGGCATTGTCTTTACCTGGCGCGGCGCTGATGACTCTGGTTGGAGGCGCCATTTTCGGCCTTGTAATCGGCACACTCATCGTGTCGTTCGCGAGCAGCATAGGCGCGACCCTGGCATTCCTGGCTTCACGGTTTCTATTACGCGATAAGGTGCAGAGCAAGTTTGGTGGGCATTTGAACGCGATTAACACCGGGGTGGAAAAAGACGGCGCCTTTTATCTGTTTACTTTACGGTTGGTTCCGGCATTCCCGTTTTTTGTGATCAATCTCCTCATGGGGCTGACTCCGATCCGGACACTGACGTTCTATTTGGTAAGCCAGCTCGGCATGTTGGCGGGTACCGTCGTCTACGTTAACGCCGGCACCCAGATCGCCGGGATTGAATCTTTGAGCGGCATTTTATCGCCGGGTTTGATTTTATCGTTCGTCGTGTTGGGTATTTTCCCTTTAGCCGCTAAAAAGCTGGTGTCCTTGATCAAAGCGCGGAAGGTATTGCGTCAGTATAAAAAACCCAAAACATTTGACTACAACTTGGTGGCTATTGGAGCAGGCTCCGCGGGTTTGGTGACGACCTATATCGGAGCGGCCGTCAAAGCAAAAGTTGCTCTAATCGAGAAACACCGGATGGGAGGCGATTGCTTGAATACTGGCTGCGTGCCTTCCAAAGCGCTGATTCGCTCGGCCAAATTTTTGAGTCACGTCAAACGCGCTAAGGAATTCGGCATCAAATCCGCTACCGTTGACTTCGAATTCGCCGATATCATGGAGCGGGTACAAACTATCATTCGAAAAGTAGAGCCCCATGACTCAATAGAACGTTATACCGAACTGGGCGTTGACTGTGTTCAGGGTGAAGCCAGAATCACCTCACCCTATACCGTGGAGGTCAACGGTCAGACACTAACCACACGCAACATCGTTATTGGCACCGGCGGCAGTCCGTTCGTACCTGCCATCGAAGGAATTGAGAAAGTCGGTTATTTCACCTCGGATTCCATATGGGATCTTCGCAAATTACCGGAACGTCTACTTGTCTTGGGTGGGGGGCCTATCGGTTGTGAACTGGCGCAGGCTTTCGCACGAATCGGCAGCCGGGTAACACAAGTGCAAAGGGCGTCCAGAATCCTGATCCGTGAGGATACGGAAATATCCGAAATGGTCATGGAACGCTTCAAATCCGAAGGAATTGATGTTCGTGTCAAACACAAGCCGACGAGATTTGCCATTGAAGAAAACAGAAAGATAATGGTTTGCGAGCGCCTTGGAGAACATCAGGGAGAAGAAGTCCGAATCGAATTCGACGAATTGCTGGTGGCCGTTGGGCGGGTCGCCAATACTAAAGGTTTCGGCCTGGAAGAGCTGAATATTCCCCTCACCCCAGCTCGAACCATCGAAACCAACCCGTACCTGCAAACGCTTTATCCCAATATCTATGCTTGCGGCGATGTGGCCGGGCCCTACCAGTTCACCCATACCGCTGCCCATCAAGCCTGGTATGCGTCGGTAAATGCCCTATTTGGCGGATTTCGTAAGTTCGCCGTGGATTATTCGGTAATTCCCTGGGCGACTTTCACCGATCCGGAGGTCGCCCGGGTTGGATTGAACGAGTTGGAAGCCAACGAAAAAGGGATTGCCTACGAAGTCACTACCTATGGAATCGATGACCTGGATCGTGCCATTGCCGATGAGGAAGCCCACGGAATCATAAAGGTACTGACAGTTCCCGGAAAAGACCGGATACTGGGCGTGACGATCGTTGGTGATCACGCCGGCGACCTGATCGCTGAATATGTAGCCGCCATGCGCCATAAGTTCGGACTCAATAAGATTCTCGGAACGATCCACATTTACCCCACCCTCGCGGAGGCCAATAAATATGTGGCGGGAAATTGGAAACGGGCGCATGCGCCACAGGCCATTTTGCGTTGGGTCGAGCGTTATCATGCATGGCGACGAAAATAATAGCTACGTCAGCTTGGATATTCGAACTGAGAATAGGATTTTCAGAACCTCGCATGCACTTCGCGCTGAATTGCGCCTCGTGGGGTTGCCCCCGGCTTCCAAACTATGCTTTTACCGGTGAGCAACTGGAACGACAATTGGAATACGAGGCCCGACGGTTTTTTTTCTGAAGAACGTAATCTCAGACAATCTGATCTCTGAAAGAATATTATGAACCGATTCGAATGGACGGATTATCGGTGAAATGTGAAATGTAGCTGCTTAGGCTGAAAACATGTGGGGTGGCAACCAGTCATTGCATATCGGATGAAGCTGGAATTTGCTAAACCAGAAATGTACACAACAAATCGGAGAAATATATGCTAAAAAGAAATGTGATATCAACAATAATGTTGATGGGTTTTGTCCAAATATTGGCTGCTGCCCCGTTATCGTTCTCAAGTTCAAATGCACAAGTCAACCTCTTGGAGTTGTATACGTCAGAAGGCTGCAGCAGTTGTCCGCCCGCGGATAGATGGGTTAGTTCATTGAAAAACGATCCGAAACTGTGGAAAGAATTTATTCCCCTGGGATTTCATGTTTATTATTGGGATTATATTGGTTGGAGAGACCGGTTTGCGTCCCCGGTCTATAGTCGGCGGCAGCAGCAATACGCTCAGCAAGGATCCGTGACGACCGTTTATACGCCGGGATTTCTAAATAATGGGAAGGAATGGCGCCCGTGGAAAGGGCGTCGCTTTTTCGGTTTTTCAAAGAACAACGCAAGCGGTGTACTCAATGTCCGAATCGATGGCGCCAAAGCGGATATTCGTTTTCGGCCCAGCGGAGTTTCGAAGGACAATTTGGATATTAACGTTGCACTATTAGGTTTTGAACTTTCTTCCAGGATAAAATCAGGAGAAAATACCGGCCGGATACTTCACCATGACTTTGTCGTATTGGCCTTGGACAATACCGAACTCAAGCTAAATAACGATGAATACGTCGGCGCCATCGGCGTGCCGACCAGTAAAATCTTGGCGCCCCGTTATGCGGTTGTGCTTTGGGTAACCCCGATGGATTACCAGTCACCGATCCAGGCAGTGGGGGGATGGTTGCCCTAATCTGAGAAACTTAAGCGATCAATTAACTACACCGTAGTAGTGAATATGTGACCGAATTAATTTGATTCACATTGAGGTTGTAGGAACGTAGAGCTTCCAGGTTGGCAAGTGATTGAACGACGGGTAGTTCTTTAAATATGTAGCGCAAATAGTGATGGGGTTCCAAGGCATTGGCCCTGGCGGTTTCGATCAAACTATAAAGGTTATAGAGGTTGGCACTAGCTTTAGCGCCTTTCACTGTATCTAAGAATGACCAGTTTTTTCGTCCAGTTACAAAAAGTCGTTTATTAGACCTTGGTTGCCGTGAATTGAAATTTAGGAAATAAAAATGGAAGTTGAAAGTAGACCGAAAAGAAAATTTCAAGACCCTGATATAACGGCTAAGGGAGAGAAGCGGGCGTGGGTTGAACCGGTTCAATTCAGTACGGTTTGGTTCAATACAGGAACTTTGTGTAATCTTGAATGCAGGGGTTGTTATATCGAGTCGAGCCCCATAAATGATCGATTGGTTTATATTACAGCTGCCGAAGTTATAGCGTACTTAGACGAAATTCAAAAAGAAAATATGGGCACTGAGGAGATTGCATTTACTGGCGGTGAGCCGTTTATGAATAAAGAAATGCTCCCTATATTAGAAGCCTGCTTAGAGCGCGGTTTTTCAGCACTGACATTAACCAATGCGATGAAGCCGATGCAGAAATACAAAGAAGAACTTTTAAAACTCAAATTTGAGTATGGCGACAAATTAAAAATACGGGTTTCAATTGATCATTATTTAGAAGAAAAACATTCTGAGGAACGGGGCTTTAACGCCTGGGCGCCTGCCGTTGAAGGGTTAAAATGGCTCTCTGAAAATAAATTTGATTTCAGTGTTGCAGGCCGAACTTACTGGGGCGAAACCGATGCGGATATGCGTAGCGGGTATGATCGGTTCTTTAGTGAAAACAATATTTCATTAGATACTTCGAACCCGGAGAAATTGGTTTTATTTCCAGAAATGGATGAAGGTATTGAGGCGCCAGAAATTACAACTGAATGTTGGGGTATTTTAGGGATCAACCCGAAAGATATTATGTGTGCCACATCAAGAATGATTGTGAAACGCAAAGGACAAGATAGGCCTGTAGTGTTGGCATGTACTCTTTTGCCCTACGACAAAAGATTTGAAATGGGACAAACATTAAAAGAATCATTTAAAGCGGTTAAACTGAATCATCATCATTGTGCCAAATTTTGTGTGCTTGGTGGTGGATCTTGCGGCACGAGTTAAGGGAAAAAGCAAAGTGAGAATAAGGGCGATCCTCTTCATTATGATAACCTTACGTGTTTTGAATTTCGCTACGATCAGCTAGTTTTTCCCCAATTGCTTGAATTGCTCGGGAATGAGAACTTGGGGCATCGGTCCCCGACTGAAATGCGCCCAGCTATTAAGACGTAATGCTTGTTCTTCTGAAAGATCTAAAGGGTAAATATCGGGAAATCTAACCTTTAGTGAATGCTTGGCTTCAATATACCTCACGGTTTGAGAGCCAGCTTCCATCTCTTTCCCTGAAAGGGACGCCAAGGCGACCCTTTTTTCTTGTGGTGTCCGATAGAGAAGAGAATAAAAAGACTTTCTTTTCTTAAGGGCTTGAACCATTTCCGTTACATTTGTTTCCTTCGGGTCATAGAAAACTTCCACAACTTCTTTACCATCAAGTGAGCCTATATTACTTCGTTTTACTCCGGATAAAGCGCCAAGAGCAGCCTCTCCCGTCCAATAACAATACATGGAGAAAGTGGCTCTTTCTAAACCTTGAGAATCTTCGGCCCAAGCATGAGTATTTCCGAAGAATAAGGTGGTGATATACAATAAAATATTTATTTTACTAATCATGGGTAATTCCTTATATTATCTTAGATAATTAATTAATGTTAAATCACTCGGATCGGATGATAGATGTAATCCGTAATAATTCCCAAACCTAGTAATTCAGACAACCCATTTTCGAAAATTTTATCTGATACCTGAATCAGTGATTTCACGGTGGTGCGGTGCGCAAGCTCTTGATTCCATTGCCTCATTCGCTGTCCTTTTCGGCATCACCATCAATGTGCGATGCATCAACACTTTTCCGGACTTCGGGCGACAAGTAACGCCAACCCCACCAGATATTGTATGGATGCACGACATTCGTGGCGCCCTGATTGTTAACCAGCGGTCGGCCTTCGTTGGCCCATTCAAAAATGGAGCCTTCTAAATTGGCCACGTTCTTGAAACCGTGATCTTGCAGCAACCGGGTAGCTTCTGAGGAGCGGACACCGACACTGCAGTACAACACAATCGATTCGTTAGCATGCTCGGTTGCAAAGGCAAGAAGTTTATCCGGGTCGTCGATATGAATAGCGCCGGGAACTCGGCTGATCCGAAACTCTTCTTCAGTGCGCACATCTACCAGTACGGTATTATCGGGGGCAACAAAAAAGTCTGCAATACTTATGTGTTTGATTTCAGGAAAGTCTTTCCTCAACTCCAGCTTAAGACTCATCAGGCGATTAGAGGTTTCGTCCGCCGCCCAAACTACGGAAGTGATAATCAGTGTTAGCAAAATAAAAGCTAAGCGCCAGTGGATTTCACTCGCGCATTTTCTAACCACTAATCGGTGTCTTAAATCTTTTAGCATCGCTTCACTATTCTGAATGGAAGGCGATGAACATTATGGATTGATCGGTCATGGACAGGCGCATAATAGCAGAGTACCTTAAATCGCTCGATAGGGCCCGAGGTCGGAGATTGGAACATTCCAAAGTGCGGATAACCCGGGACGGGGTCAGGACACTTGCTTCATAATACTGTTTATAACCTCGTCTATTTTGCGAACAAACGCAGGAATATGGGTATCTTTCAAGTTTGTTTAACGCAGTTATCGATCATTTAGGCCTTCTATTTACTGGGTTATTTAAAGTGTGAGGCACTAAGTACGTTTACTAAGATAATCCAGCCACCGAGCGTTTTCCCAAAGGTTGAGCAGAACCCGTGTTCTTTCTTTGAAAATTGGATGATTCCAGGCTTTGGGAAAATCGATCCAGCCTTTTCGGTCGCTGAAGAAGATCATGCGGGTGCGCAGATCCAGAATGGTGCGAACGTGATCTGATGCGACGGTACCCACCAACTGGGGATTGTGCAAAGATCCTACCAATTGAAGAACAGGCTCACGCCGCTCGTTCCAATCCGCGCTTTCCAATCGATTTGTGGCAATGCGCACCAGTAATTCCGCAACATCGAGTTGGCCTACCGCGCCGAGATTACCCAGGCCGGAATGGTTGATGACTAAAGGTATATGGGTCTGTGCCTGATTCAAGGCATGTCAGTGGCCTAGAAAATTATCGTCAAATAGCGATTCACCATGGTCTCCGAGGATCATGACCGTGGTATTTTGGTAAACATTGAGCTTCTGAAGTTGGTCTATTAATGAACAGACCGCTTGGTCGGCGACGGAGAGTGCATTCCAATAAGTCATCTCCACCCACGTTCTATTGGCTTTGGTGATTTCCGAGCGCGGGATCGGATGATCGGTGAGATTCGCGGGCATGGAGGGATGGGTATAGGGAAAATGGGCCGCTTGCAGATTAATATAGAAAAATTGAGGTTGATTCCAGTCTACCTGATGGATCCGGGTATCAAACTGGCGAACAATACGTTCCTCACTTAAACGCAAGCTACCGGGGTCCTTGCTGGCGTAAACCCGATCCTCCAATGCTGAACGGGCATCAAACAGGTACCTGTTTGGATGGCTCATGCCCGTGAATCCCGCGATGTTAGCGAATGATTCGTCCTGACCCGAAATGAAGGAAAACGAGTAGCCTGATTGTTCCAAAAAATCGACCAGCGATATCCGATCAATTCCGGAAGACAAAGTCCGGTTGAAAATGGCTTTGAGTGAGGGTGCGGTATAACCTTGATGGGCATAGGCATCTTCGACGCTGGCGCCTTGCTCCGCCATTTTAGTCACGCACGGTGCTACGAGTTTTCCATTCACGGTTTTTCTAATCAAATCGCCCCTGGCGCTTTCGAGCACGATCAGCATGATATGGTTACCAGGCATCGGTTTAAGCAGTTCGAAGACGTCCTGGCCAGGTTTTGCCCAATGGAAATCACCACCAAACCCGTCTTCATCAATGCCATTTCCGGGACGGTCCAATGCGCCGGGATATATATTGTCATCGAAAGGCGCGGGGTCTGGCGGAAAAGAAAAAAGTCCATATCCATCCAAATCGATATCCGTGACTTTGTTTAATCCATAGCTCATCAACACGTACGATGTTTTTTTCTTAAACCCATAACGCAGAGCCGCATCTGAGTTGATCCATACCATAACTGCCACGGTACCGGTTACGAGGCAGGCAATTTTCCACAAACTAGGGGTCGACGATTGATCAATATTGACTCGGTGTATGGGTCTCCGAATCAGGATTCGCAGCACTGTCCAGTAAATAATGACCAGAACAACGAGACTCAATCCAAAAATCGCGGTTTCATCGGCAACATAGCTCAGGGCTTCCATAAAATCGCCGCCACCGAGGTTTTGGACCAATTGAAAATTAATGGTATCGCTGAAATAGGAGAGGACCTTGAATTTAAGCGTCAGCCATACTCCCATGCAGGCGGAACAAATAAAAGCATAATTAAAGGCGATTAGACTTGGTCGGATTTTCCACCGTTTGGCGAGAGTGAACCATACCATGTTCAATAAATAGAAAAAAACGCCGTCTATCCATAAGGTTAGATTAATAAATTGGATTCGATCCAGCGGACAGGAAAGCGTAAGGTTGTAAAAACCCACCGCTGAAGAGGTCGTATTTCCGTTGTAGCAAAATGAGTTCAAAGATTTGAACGAAGACAACCACGAGTGAAACCGAAACTATTCGGTAGGTCCTTAGGTTACCGGGGAAGTGCTGCATACGCTCAATCAGTTTGTAGGTTCGAAACCAATATCGGTCCGGATTCCAGGATTTTTTTCGAAATCCTGCTTCGTCGTGAATACAGCGACACGAGCCATTGCTGACACCATATGATATTGTGCGATTCTATATTGACCCTTTAGAAAGATTCGACGCTTTCTTTTAAATCTAAGGGTAAGGGGACGTGACTAACGACTTGGCGAACCTTGCCCGAAGTTTCCAATGCGATTTTCTCCATTAAACTGACGTGGATCATACTGTCTTCGCCGAAACGTTGTTTCATGCCATTCTCGACCCTTCGTTTTGCGGTATCATCCCAGTGAGCATTCGGCGCCACTAATATTTCGAAATCGTTTAATTGATGCTGAACAATTTTAAATTGTTCGATACCCTGAATTTCACGCATTATATAGATCGCGGATAAAGCGTGAATAATGGATCCATTTTCGTGAACAAGGAAATCTGTTTGTCGACCCTGAACATTTTCAATGGCGTGAAGTCCGCGCCCCACTTTGTCGGATGTTGATGAAAGAGTCAGCATGTCCCCGGTCCGGTAACGTATGAAAGGCTGAGCATAGGAACAAAGGCCGGTCATCACGGCTTCGCCGGTTTCACCGGGCGGAACTTGATTGCCACCGGAATCCAGTACTTCCAAAATAATGCTTTCGCTCATCAAAAGCATTTGCCCCTCGGCCGACTCGTGGGCGGTAAATCCTATGTCACGGCTGCCGAATTCATTGGACACGGGGACGCTGAATGTATCACTAATGAGTTTGCGTTGATCGGGATAGAGAGGTTCACCGGTGGTGCAGATGACTTTCAGATTAGGAAGTTCGATAGGAGTACCGGAATCCTGAGCATAGGCGCAAAGGAGTGCAATACTGCTGGCATAGCCGTAAATGCATTTCGGTTTAAAGCGTTTTATGGCTTCAAGATATTGACCCATGGACGCAGGTGACATCTCGAATGCATTGAGCACCAATTGATTCAGGAGTCGATCCCGGGTTGCTTTAATATGGTCTGTATTATTCAATTCAACCGGGGCTCCCCAAAGGTAAACCTCGGGATCACCCACGTTTACACCCCACCAACGTCTGGCTCGAATACGACCCGCGGCATCCGATGCCTGACGCCAGCGGCCGAAATAAAAACTCAAAGGCGCACCACTCGATCCACCCGTTGTATATGGGAAGGCGCCACCGGGTACATTGTCCCATGCCATATTACCGCCATGATTCTTAGCATCGGTCTTAGTCATTGGAGGAAGACGCTGTAGATCCTGGAGGGTCATCTGATCGAGATCGATACCCGCTTCTTGAATTCGGCGTGCGTGCCAAGGGCAATGATTAAGTGCGGTGGTAAGTATTGATCGTAATTTTTCGAGTTGCAGCGTTTCGATTTAGCTTCGAGACATCCATTGGGATTCTTCGAGGTTTCGTAGATAGGAAAAAGTTGGCCTCCGTAAAAGCCTTTCCTGCAGTGGATAGATTAAATTACGCGAAACGCTTGGTAGCATTTTTATTTTTTCGTGGTTTTGGAAATAGGAGACCGATTTTCTCTCAAAAATAGCCTTACCATAAACCGCCATAAATGTGTCTAGAGAAAACGGTTATCTAGTCCAAAAGTATAGTCAATGGATTAATGATCGGATTTTATGCCTTCGTTTTGGGTGACCAGCAACTGTTAAAAAGAAGATGGCTTTGCCGAAAGGCGAAAACCGGATTATATTTTAAGTATGAATCTAAACATCGCTGCTAAATTGTCCTCGAATTTTTTCGAAAAAACCCGAAAGACACTCCGTTATCATGGGAATCGATCATTGGTTCGAGCCCGATAAGTGGGATGTATCGTTTTTAATCCGACGCTGATTAAACCTGTATTTGTGATCGGCTGTAGCCGGGCGGGAACAACCTTGGTGTACAAAACCTATTCCGAGGCACGTGATCTCGGCTCAATGCACCGTGAAACCCATGATTTTTGGAGCGAACTGCACCCTCCATCCAATCGTCAATGGGACACCCATGCTATCGCGGAAACCGCGGTATGTATCGCGGACCGTGATTTCGTATCGAAGTACTACTTTGCACGGACCGGACGTCGGCGCATTGTCGATAAAAATAACCAAAACGGGCTGAGTGTTGCTTACCTCCACGGATTATTTCCCGATGCTCATTTTGTCTACATTAAACGAAGCCCCGGCGATAATATCCATTCGTTGATCGAAGGTTGGAAGAAAGCAAACATGTTTGCCACATGGTCCGACGATTTACCCGCCAAAGTCAATATCGAGCAGGGCCGGTTTCAGCGCTGGTGCTTTTTCCTAGCCGAAGGATGGCGGGATTATATAGATCGGTCGATTGAAGAAGTATGCGCTTTCCAATACCGCGCCATGAATCGGGCAATCCTACGCGCAAAACCCACTGTTCCGAATGGGCAGTGGCATGAAGTGCACTATGAAGATTTAATTTCTGATCCGGTTGGGCAATTTGAATCGTTGGTTGAAGCCTGCGGGGTAACATTCGATCCAGCATTAAAACGACATTGTTCGGAAGTATTGAACAAACCTTACAATACCTTCTCCGAAATCCGCGTGGACAAATGGAAAGACAGCCACAATCGGGGGAAAATCGAAGCGATAATGTCTGGCGTCGAATCAATCGCCAGCGAAATGGGTTATAGCTGATTTAGCGGTTTCAATGCTTCCCATCGTAGTGCTTGGCGTAGTTTTATGGACGATTATTTGGTGCGTAATTCTTATCAAACGCTATCGGCGCGAGTGGGAATCCGCCTGGAACGAACCGGTACTGCGCAGCCCGGTCCTGATCATTGAAAGTGACGATTGGGGGGCCGGACCTTTAGAGCAAGCTTCGGCGCTAAAGGCTATTGCGAATCTATTATCACGATATCAGGATAACCAAGGTCGCCATCCGGGCATGACATTAGGATTGATTTTCGGCATTCCGGATTCCGAGAAAATAAAAGCTTCCGATTTCAATACCTATCATCGACTTTCATTAGATAACAAAGACTTCGCGCCTATTCGGAACGCCATTAACCAAGGTGTAGAGAAAAACGTTTTTTCACTGCAGCTGCATGGAATGGAGCACTTTTGGCCTCCGTCGCTATTGGCCGCCGTCAATCATCAACCGGAACTACGGGCATTGCTGGAAAATGAACGATGGTTAATGACCGAACAGTTACCTTCGCACCTTCAGAGTCGGTGGGTGGATGCATCCGAGCTTCCTAGCCGTTCGCTGTCTAATGAAGTGATTGTGTCGGCGGTTTTAGAAGAGGTTGAGGCTTTTCAAGCAATATTCGAGTGTCAGCCAACCGTGGTTGTTCCACCGACCTTCGTTTGGAATAATTCGGTTGAGCAAGCTTGGTATCAGTCGGGACTGAAACGGATTGTCACTCCAGGATTTCGATGCATCGGGCGAAACAAACAGGGAGGGACTATTTCCGATCCAAGTGTTTTATCGAATGGACAGCATCATTCTTCCGGACTCCAAACGATTGTCCGCGACGCCTATTTTGAACCTTCGCTGGGACATTCGGCGGAATCCGCTCTAGAGCATTTAAAGGCGCGCTCTCGCTTGGCTAAACCTACGCTGTTGGAAACCCATCGCTTTAATTTCATTCAAAGTCAAGCGGAAATGGATAACGCTCTCGAGGCATTAGAACAGTTACTGATTCAGTCGTTACGGGAATACCCGAACCTAATGTTTATTTCCACCGATCAATTAGGTCAAGCGTTGGATAGTACAGGCGAATTCGACTTGCTGGAAACCCGTTGGGGTGCGGTTGTGTATATACGAGCCGCAAGAATTTGGGCCATTCATTCAGCCCGAAAATGGTTATATTTGAGTGGGTTGTTTATTCCGCTACTGTTTCTGTTATTTGGTTTTTCGAGGATGAAAAAATGATCCGAGGACCTAAATTTTCCGTTATTATCCCTGTATTCAATGGTGAAAAACCATCGGACGCGCCATCGAGTCGGTGTTGAATCAATCCTATCCACCCCACGAAATTGTCATCATTGACGATGGTTCCGAAGATCGGACCGCGGAAGTAGTCAAAGGATATTCCGACGATGTGCGTTATTTCAAGCAAACCAATCAGGGCGTTTCGGTTTCACGCAATAATGGCGCCCGCGTCGCGACTGGAGACTGGTTAACGTTTTTGGATGCCGACGATTTTTACTATCCGGATCGATTGCAGGCCCATGCGGATTACCTGAATGCATGCCCGGATTTGGGTTTTTTAACGAGCGATTTTGACTACCGCAATGCTGATGGGGGTTTAATTAAGCGTTCCATGACGGATAATGCCGCTGGGCTAACGTTAATTGAACGAGCGGATAAACAGAATCGGGCGATTTTAGTGCAAAATGAAATGGAGGATTTTATCGCCCAACATTTTGGCGATACCCATACGCTTTCCCTGCGGCGCTCAGATTTTATCCAACTGGGTGGCTACCCTACCCGATTCGCGGTTTGCGAGGATGTCCATTTTCTCGTCCGGCTGTGCGCTAGGGTAGACTGCATCGGCGTAATTTGTCGACCGTTAGCAGCCTATGTCATTCATGCTAACAGCGCAACTCGTAGTAATCCACTCCGCGCCCAACAGCAAACCGTGGAAGCCTTTTCGTCTCTGATCGGCGAATCGGAGGATTATCCTAAACCTATCCGGGTAGGGTTGCGTGGCGCCCTACGCCATGCGCGATTGGATCATGCGGCTGTGCTGCTAAAACAAGGCAACCATCTTCGAGCGCTATGCGCCATCATTCCAGAGTTGCACCAGTCACCTGGATTTCGTTCTATTCGAGATGTACTCTCCATTGCTAAAGGATAATTGAAGCAGATTTTAAAAATGAAAAATATTTTGGTTATTAGCGAGTTATTTATCCCAACCAAGGGCGGGACGGCTGTATGGTTTGACGAGGTTTACCGTCGGTTGGGGGATAAGAACATTCATATTGTGACTGCCCAAGTCGATGGCGCCGAAGCCCACGACGCCAATCATCCGAATTCGATTCACAGGGTGAACCTAAAACGGGTTCCCTGGTTACGTCCCGAATCGTTAGCCATGTACGTTAAATTGCTGACGAAGTGTCTTCGATTGCTAATGACCCACCGAATCGATGTCGTTCATGCCGGACGGGTGCTCCCTGAAGGCCTGGTGGGATTATTGGTGGCGCGTTTGTTTCGCAAGCCATTGATCGTATACGCTCATGGGGAAGAGATCACTACTTGGCGTCAGTCCGGGAAATTTAAGGCCATGTGTTATACCTATCTTCGTTCGGACCGAGTAATTGCCAACAGCAGGTTTACGGAGAAAGAATTACTCAAACTTGGAGTACGTCCTGAAAAAATCCTGCTAATTTCTCCAGGAGTCGACATCGACCGCTTTCGTCCGGGATTGGACTGTATTGATTTAAAAAACCGGCTAAGACTTGGAGAGGATCAAAAGTTGGTTTTATCCGTTGGCCGTCTAACCCGGCGCAAGGGTTTTGACCGGGTAATCGAATCGCTTCAATGCCTGCGTGACCAAGGTCTCGAGGTACATTACGCTATTATCGGTATTGGCGAAGATCGAGAATACCTTGAGTCACTGGCCAAAACTCATGCCGTATCGGACCGTGTACATTTTTTGGGACACGTACCTACGCGGGAGCTACCGCGATGGTACAATGCTTGTGATTTATTTGTAATGCCCAATCGGGAAATTGATGGCGATACCGAAGGTTTTGGAATGGTGTTTTTGGAAGCGGCGGCCTGTGCTAAGCCTGCAATCGCGGGAATGGCCGGTGGCACCGGCGACGCAGTAGAGCACGAAGTGACGGGTTTTCGTATCGATGGATCCGCCAGTCAGGAAGTTGCCGTAAATCTGTTGCGCCTATTAAAAGATAATGAGTTAGCCCAATCTATTTCCAAGAAGGCTTTGGACCGGACGCGTAATCATTTTTCGTGGGATGTTGTTGCGGAAAAAACTTCGGAAATCAGGATAAATGAAGTTTGCGGTACAGATCAATTGTAGCCCCTATCAAGCTCAAGGAGCGGATACGGCGTACCGTTTTATCCTGGCGGCTCTAAAAACCGGTCACCAGATTTATCGCGTTTTTTTCTATTTCGATGGTATCTACAACGCTTTAGCCTATGCGCGCCCTCCGGACGATGAACCTCAAGTGGTTAAGCGGTGGTCCGATTTGGCGCGTGATCATAAAATAGATCTCGTGGTTTGCGTATCCGCCGCCCAACGGCGGGGATTGTTGAATTCTCCAGAGGCCAAGGAAGCAGGTAAAGGTGACAATGACCTTGCCGAGGGATTTAGAATTTCCGGACTTGGTCAACTCATTGAGGCGATAATCGAGTCGGATCGCCTGATGATTTTTGGGAGCTAGAAATTAAATTTTCTTTCCCATAGCGTCGCAAAGTGTACCAAACCACCCTCTGTTTTTCCAAAACTTTGTCGAGAAACTTTTCGGCTCATCTCACTTAGGGTACTATTTTCGCACTCAGTCATAAACATGACTGGCCCATTTAGCCGGGAAACGCGAGAACAATATCAAAATGAATAACGATTTCCGTATCGAAAAAGATAGTATGGGTGAGCTCAAGGTTCCCACTGAAGCCCTATACGCGGCCCAAACTCAACGCGCCATCGATAATTTTCCGATCAGTGGGCTACCCTTGCCCAAGGCCTTCATTAGCGCCATAGCACTGATTAAGAAAACCGCCGCTCAGGTCAATATGGATTTGGGTGTTTTGGAAAGCACAATCGGTCACGGGATTGTGAGGGCTTCCGAGCAGGTCATGAGCGGGGATCTGTTCGATCAGTTTCCGGTGGACGTATTCCAGACCGGCTCGGGAACAAGCACCAACATGAATGCGAATGAAGTGATCGCCAAGGTGGCGTCTTCCTGGACAGGACAAACGGTCAGCCCCAATGATCATGTCAACATGGGGCAGAGCAGCAACGATGTCATTCCGACGGCTATTCACGTCAGCGCGGCAATAGAAGCAAAGCAACGCTTGTTGCCTGCTTTAGAACATCTTGCGCAAACTCTCGAAACCAAAGCCGGGGAATTGAATGGGGTGACTAAAACCGGGCGAACCCATTTGATGGATGCCATGCCCATCCGTATGAGCCAAGAACTAGGTGGGTGGGCATTGCAGATTCGAAAAGGAATCGATCGGATCAATGACAGCCTCCCGCGAATTTATTGCCTGGCCCAAGGCGGAACCGCCGTCGGCACCGGTATCAACGCCCATCCTGAATTTGCGAAAAGGTTTGCCGACCAACTCCAAAGTGAAACGGGATTGGCGTTCAAGCCCAATGATTCATTTTTTGAAAGCTTAAGCACGCAAGATGCAGCGGTGGAACTATCCGGCCAATTTAAAGTAATCGCGGTTAGCTTAATGAAAATTGCTAACGATCTGCGATGGATGAACAGTGGGCCACTCGCGGGGCTGGGCGAAATTGAACTGGTCGCATTGCAGCCCGGCAGCAGTATTATGCCCGGTAAAGTCAACCCGGTGATTCCTGAAGCGACCGCCATGGTGTGCGCTCAAGTGATCGGCAATGACGCTACGGTAACCATTGCCGGACAATCGGGCTCATTTCAGCTGAACGTCATGCTACCGTTGATTGCCTATAATCTTTTGCAAAGTATCGAGCTTCTCGCCAATGTGACGCGGGTGCTTGCCGATAAAGCGATTTCCGGTTTTACGGTGCGCCAGGATAATCTAAATATTGCCCTATCCCGCAATCCTATCTTAGTCACCGCATTGAATCCCATCATCGGTTATGCGAAAGCCGCTGAAATCGCAAAAGCGGCATACAAGCAAGGCCGAGCCGTAATCGACGTTGCCGAGGAAATGACCGAATTGAGCCGGCAAGAACTGGAAAAATTACTAAACCCGGGAAAGTTGACCGAGGGTGGTATTCAAGGATCTTAGTCGGTATGCGAAATCAAAAAAAAATGGCAAAGTTGTTTTTCACGCTGATAATGCTCGTAACGGTAGCCCTTTCCAACTCCTTTGCCGTTGCGGATGATGGGGGAGGCTATACTCAACTCGACGAGGCGGGCTCGAATTCGTTAGCGGTCTGTCTACCTTGGTATATCTTCCGATCAAATCGGTTTACGCTGGAGTGGGAGCAATCGTCGGAGGATTCGCCTGGGTACTGTCAGGCGGAAACGATGAAGTAGCCAAATCGATTTGGGAACCATCCATATATGGAACATATGTGATTACCCCGGATCATTTTACAGGTAATGAAAACGTGCGGTTTATTGGGACAGCCTCCTAAGAGGCTGTCCGAGCGACTTGTCTCAACTAATAGTTCAAATCGGTAAAGCATTGGCCATGAGCATCAACAATAAATTATTTGCTTTGGCAAACTAACCCCTGAATCCTTTAATCAATCACATGCACATCTTTTATATCAATTTTAATAATGCGCGACGCCAATCCTAAAACGACATACCTAAAAGATTACCAGCCCCCCGACTTTTTGATAGAAACGGTCGAACTGAAGTTTAGCCTGCAAGAGGAAAATACGCAGGTCGTCTCAAGGATGCATGTGGTGAAAAACCCGGATACCGTGAATTCCTCCGGGGATTTGGAATTGACCGGCGAAGATGTGTTAATCGACTCGGTACGCCTGGATGGACGTTTAATCGATGTTGATGCTTATCGGATGGGGGACAATACCCTGGTTATTCTCAATACGGCTAAAGCAAAAAGTTTCGTTGTGGAAATCACGACACGGATCAACCCTAAGACTAATACAGCGTTGGAAGGACTCTACTTGTCCAATGGGATGTTTTGCACCCAATGCGAAGCCGAAGGATTTCGCAAGATCACCTATTTTCCTGATCGTCCGGATATCATGGCGCGGTTTTCAACAACCATTATTGCCGACAAAACACGCTATCCCGTATTGCTTTCGAATGGAAATCCGGTGTCACGAGGCGAGTTCGAAAATAACCAACACTGGGTCAAATGGGAGGATCCCTTCAAGAAACCGTGTTATCTATTCGCCCTGGTTGCCGGACATTTAGAATGCCTGGAAGATACCTACCTAACGTGCTCCCGGCGCACAATCGATTTAAAAATCTATGTTGAAAAACAGGATATCGATAAATGCGGGCATGCCATGGCGTCCCTAAAAAAAGCCATGCAGTGGGATGAAGAAGTTTATGGCCGGGAATACGATCTAGACCTCTATATGATCGTCGCGGTGAGCCATTTCAATATGGGTGCCATGGAAAACAAGGGATTAAACGTTTTTAACAGCAAATATGTTTTGGCCCGTCCGGATACCGCCACCGACGCGGACTATGAAAGTATCGAGGCGGTCATCGGACACGAATACTTCCACAACTGGACCGGTAACCGGATAACTTTGCGGGACTGGTTTCAGCTGAGCCTCAAGGAGGGTCTGACGGTGTTCCGTGATCAGGAATTCACTGCCGATCAAACTTCGCGGGGTGTTAAACGAATCAACGATGTAAATATGCTGCGAACCCGGCAGTTCGCGGAGGACGCCGGACCGATGGCCCATCCGGTGCGTCCCGATTCGTATATGGAAATCAACAACTTTTATACCCTAACGGTATACGAAAAAGGCGCGGAAGTAGTCCGAATGATTCATACCCTGGTGGGACCTGATGGTTTTCGCAAAGGGACGGATCTTTATTTCCAAAGACACGATGGGCAGGCGGTAACCACCGATGATTTCGTCAAAGCAATTGAAGACGCCAATAAAATCGATCTCCAACAATTCCAGCGCTGGTATACGCAAGGAGGCACACCTGAGGTACGGGTTTCCAGTGAATACGATCCGGAATCGAAAAGCTTAATCCTTAACTTCAATCAAAGCTGCCCTCCAACGCCCGGGCAATCCGACAAACAGCCATTGCATATACCGATCGCTTTGGGGTTGCTAGCGGAAGACGGTTCGGAATTACCCGTACACATTGATGGGTATGAAAACACCGGGGCTGAAAACGTGTTGGAAATTAAAGAATCCTCACAACGGATTCGTTTGATCGATCTGGATCGAAAACCTGTTATTTCGATCCTGCGTGGATTCTCAGCTCCGGTGAAGCTCTCCATGGACCAAAGCACCGAAGAATTAGCGTTTCTTTTGACCTACGACAGTGATCCGTTTAACCGTTGGGAAGCTGGCCAACAGCTGGCCAGTAGAATAATTCTCGAACTGGTCGAGCGTAACCGGCAAGGCGAAACGAATACCGATTTTGACCACACCATTCTTGAAGCTTATCGTCACATTTTGTCCGGGGAGTGGGAGGATTTATGTTATTTATCCCTACTATTGACCCTACCCTCGGAAAGCTATTTAGGGGAAAAAATGGAACTAGTCGATGTCGAGAATATTTTCAAGGCGCGGCAAGCCGTGAAGTCAACTATAGCATCGACTTTTCACAACAACTTTTTAGAAATTTACCAAAACTTACAGGGTGATGAATCGGGTCAACTCGACCCCGCGGCGGTGGGGCGGAGAACACTCAAAAATACTTGTCTTGACTACCTTAAAGAACTGGAAAACGAAGATAGCTACAAGTTGTCCCAACGACAACTTGAAACGGCCAACACAATGACCGATCAGATTGCCGCCCTATCGGCGATTATCAATAGCCATCACCCCGCCAAACCTCAGTGTTTGGAAAGTTTTTACCAACAATGGGAGGCGGAATCTTTGGTCATCGATAAATGGTTCGCCATTCAATCGATGTCGTCAATGCCCGGAACCTTTGATACCGTTAAAACACTACGCCAGCACCCGGCTTTCGATATTAACAATCCTAACCGGACCCGCTCATTAATTGGCGCCTTTTCGCAACAAAACCCACTGCATTTTCATCAAAAGGATGGCGCGGGCTATGCCTTTCTAGCTGACCACGTCATTGAACTGAACGCTACCAATCCGCAAGTCGCGGCCAGGATGTTAGGCGCCTTTACCCATTGGCGCCGTTACGATGAAAACCGGCAACGATCGATGCAAGAACAACTTCAGCGAATCATAGGCACGGAAGGAATTTCAAGGGATGTTTTCGAGATAGCCAGTAAGAGTTTAGTACCTCAAACCCTAAAGAACCCATAAATTAGGGTTTGAGGTACTATCGTGACCCTTCGCCAATTGATATGGTACACGCCGCTTTTGTCCGATGTTCGGCGAATTGAGTGGTTTCCGCCTTTTTGGTTGATGCGGATAAAAGTACTAGAACTTAGCGACAATTGGAGAATCGTACGAATTCGTTTGCCGAGGACCTGGATTGCCCAAAATTCAGGAGGCAGTATTTTTGGTGGATTCCAAGCCTCCCTCGCGGACCCTATCGCGGCGATGGCCTGCGTCCGAATGTTCCCAGGATTTTCGGTTTGGACCCGGTCATTGGCATTGGATTTTCAATCGGAGGGCAATACCGATCTGGAGCTGAGATTCGATTTCTCACCCGAACAAGAAGCCCTTATTCGCAATGAACTCAAGGCTAAAGGCCGCAGCACGCCAATGTTCGAATATGCTTATTTTTCAGCCGATGGCAATCGATGCACCCTCGTTAAATCGAGTGTGGCGATCCGGCCAAAAGGATATCGTAAACCTGGGAAAAAGGAGCATCTTGAAAATCCAAAAATTTGAGGTCTATTATTAATCACCACCATGAGTGATTTGCTGCAATTGGCGCCTCTAAGTCTCTATGTTCATATGCCCTGGTGTATTCGCAAGTGTCCCTATTGCGATTTCAATTCCCATGAATTGAAACAAACCATACCCGAACGCGACTACATCAATGCACTGATCGACGACCTGTCCCAAGAGTTGGATTTCGTACAAAATCGGCGAATTTCCAGTGTGTTCATCGGCGGAGGAACGCCAAGCTTATTTTCGGCGGAGTCCATCGCGCGCCTCCTGAATGAACTCGATCGCTTAATCGGTTTTAAACCCGATACCGAAATTACCCTGGAAGCTAATCCGGGGGCGATCGAGGCGGATAAGTTCATTGAATTCAAGCAGACGGGGGTTAATCGCCTTTCCATAGGAATACAAAGTTTCCAAGATCTCCAGTTAAAGAAACTGGGGCGGATTCATAACCGCAAGGAGGCTATCCATGCTGTAGAACTGGCGCATTCGGCCGGATTTGAAAATTTGAATTTAGATTTAATGTTCGGATTACCCGAACAAACGACTGAGGCAGCCATGGAGGATGTACAAACCTGTCTGGCGTTAGAACCGACGCATATATCCTACTACCAACTCACTCTGGAGCCGAATACATTCTTCTATAAATTCCCTCCCAAAATGCCGGACAGCGAATCCACCTGGAATATCCAACAAGCCGGACACCATTGCTTAAAGACAAAAGGATACCAACAATACGAAATTTCGGGATTTTCAAAAACAGGATACCGATGTCAACACAATCTGAACTACTGGCGGTTCGGTGACTATCTCGGCATCGGTGCGGGCGCGCATGGAAAAATCACCGATATTCGCTCAGGGAAACTGTTCCGCTATTGGAAGAAAAAGCAGCCATCGGAATACATGGCGCAAGCTTCGAAAGAAAACCGATTGGGAGGTCGGTCGACCGTAGCAATAGAGGACCTTCCCTTCGAATTTTTAATGAATAACCTACGAATACGGGAAGGATTTGATAAATCGTCATTTGAATCGCGTACCGGCATGCACTTTTCTACACTTGAGCCCGAACTTTCGAAATGCTTTGCGGATTGCTTACTCGAAAAAAATTATAATAATATCCGTTGTACTGAAACCGGTTGGAATTTTTTGGATGAAGTTCTCCAGCGCTTCTATCCTGTGAGTTCCGTTCATTGAAATTAGTACTCCGTCAATACAATCTTGACGGAATACTACCATTACACCAGGAGAAAATATGTATAAAAAACAAATACTAAGCTTAGATAGCGCAAAAAGAGTTGCACATGCAGCGGAACAAGAAGCCAAAAAGAACAACTGGAATGTGGTTATCGCTATCGTCGACGATGGGGGACACCTGATGTACCTCCAACGGGAAAAGGTTCAATTGGGAAGCATCGAAGTCGCCATCACCAAAGCAAAGGTCGCTATTATGTTCCGCCGCCCTACAAAATTTTGGGAAGAAACCGTCGCTAGTGGTCACCAGGGTTATCTAGCCATGCCTGGAATGTTACCCATAGAAGGCGGTGTGCCATTTATCCACGATGGAGAAATCGTAGGCGCGATTGGCATCAGTGGTGTTAAATCCAATGAAGACGGCCAAATAGTTCAAGCTGGGACGGATGCGTTATAGAAGTGGGAAAAACCTGACACACGATCCATTATGGAGCTTTTTTTATCCGACGGGCTCATGGATAATTGCGAGTGCGGGTAGGCATCGGTCTGTCTTGCTATACCGTGCTCAAACATTACCGTCGGCGAAATTGAAAAACCGTGAATGATTAACGAGACGTACCCGCACCGCTTTTCAATGCAGTTCTATATCGAGACCGGCTAAACCAGAGAACGACATATTTGGAACCACTCCACACGGTCGCGGCGAGTACACCGCCGATTAGGAATGCGATGAATACTTCGGAAAGCGGTAAAAAACTCACATTAACCACGACGGCAATAATTAAAATAAATTGCAGTACGGTGTTCACTTTACTGGAAAAAAGAGGCTGGCCTACTAAGGGTTCAACCCGGTAATGGTAAATCAAAGCGCCGCCCGCGATGATCACATCCCGTAGAACAACCAGGGCAACTAACCAATTTGGTATAAGCGCCAGTATCCCGCAGGTTATATACACTGACATCAGTAGTAACTTATCGGCAAGGGGGTCCAGCAGCGATCCAAGGGGACTTATCCATCCGAAGCGTTTGGCTAAAAAGCCGTCAACACCGTCCGAAATCGCCGCGATGGAAAAAATCACCAAAGCCCACCCGAATTGTGCCTGAACCAATAGACCGATGACCGGAAAAATCAGAAGAATCCGGGCGATACAGATCAGATTTGGTAAATCGCGTAATTTCACGGCGAAAATTGATAATGCAGTACGTCGAGTTCTTGTCCGGGAATGGCCGGTGTGAGGCTTTCATCGATTGCCAATAGCTGTTGCAGTTGCTTTTGATCACCGTTTAACGTTAGACCAAAAACGACAAATCCCGGTTGAATAATCAACCATTCAACCGACGAAACGGATGACAGCGATTTGAGATGATTTTCCGCCTGCTGGGCATCGCTCAGGTTGGTGATCCCGGAAATTTTTATTTCTACCTCCGAAGCGCCGATGTCCAATCCTTCGGATGCATCAACGGGAATCATCCGTTGGAAAACCCGATCGATTCCCGCTTGGACGGCTTGCTCAAGACTCACTGATTTCGCCTGCCATTCGTCCACCTGATTTTGCGCTAAGAATTTCCAGTCTACATTCCATTTGTTCGCGGTTTTTCCTAAAAGCCGACCGGCCAATATATGATCGACACCATAACGCTCGGAAGCCTGCCTAATTCGGTCATCAAAACCTATCCAAATATCGTTGACCGTCAGGCGCCGCCGGTCGGTTAAATCCATCAACGGAAACAGTAAGGTCAAGCCCTTTTGCTCAACAGCGTTGTTTATCACGGTTTCCAATTCCGGCATCGCATCCGCGGTGAACAGATTACGTTTGCGTTTTTCTTCCACAACCAGCCACAGAAGCACTTCGGGCCGGTCCGCTCCCCAAATTTGAAAGCCCTGGGCTTCAAGTGCGGTATTTAAAGCAAAGGGGTTAAAGTCCACGACCAATAGTTTCGAAGAATTTCCGTTTGTCGAGACTTCAGAGGGATGCTGGTTTTTAAAACGATATTGCTGTACATACCGCGGGGACTCGGCGAGAATCGCCTCAATTGCCTCACTATCAGATCGCGCCTGATCGCTCAATAACTTGGATAATACGCCTTTTAACGCCTTTCTAATGGCTTTGTTTCTTTGGGCTTGATTTTCAATAGTGGCTTTGCCTTGATAGATGTTTTTGATTTCAACCGCAAATGCATTTGATTGCATCGTCAGCAATATCGTAAAGGCAAGTAAGAAAATGGATATCCACGGCCACTCCAGGGGTGAATTACTTCTGGCGGAAACCATCAGGTATTTATGCATGAAGTTACCATACCATAATCAGGCCGAGTTGCTAAAGATCTGTATTGAGAAGACGCATTTTAAGGATTCGCGAATCGGTCCCTGGGGTCAATGGAGCATATACAGAATGAATTATATGTGTAATTTATCGGTTTGTAATTTGGTCGATGAATCTTTTTTGGCTGTCCGACGCTTCTTTGAATTCTTAAACTGTTAGAATTACGCCAATTCGCCGCACGATTATAAGAAAAAACCTTGAGCCAACAATATTCCAATCTTGATTACAAAAGTGCTGGTGTGGATATCCACGCCGGAAATACACTGGTCGAACGTCTAAAACCGGTAGCCCGCAAAACCGCAAGGCCCGGCGTTCTGCAAGGATTAGGTGGATTCGGCTGTTTATTCGAATTACCCTTGGACCGTTACAAATCGCCGGTTTTGGTTTCCGGGACCGATGGGGTTGGTACAAAACTAAAGCTGGCGGTGGAAATGGGTTGCCACAATACGGTGGGTATCGATCTGGTAGCAATGTGCGTCAACGACATTGTGGTTCAAGGCGCCGAGCCCTTGTTTTTTCTTGATTATTACGCCACCGGGAAATTGGATGTGGATGTCGCCGCTGGGGTAATCACTGGTATTGGCAAGGGTTGTGAAATGGCCGGCGCAGCCCTGATCGGGGGTGAAACGGCGGAAATGCCGGGAATGTATAGCCAAGGCGATTATGATCTCGCGGGTTTTTGCGTTGGTATCGTTGAAAAAGAGCGCATCATTGATGGGAGCGCGTGCCGTATCGGCGATAAATTAATCGGTATAGCCTCGTCGGGACCGCATTCCAATGGCTATTCCTTAATTCGTAAAATACTCGAAACGAATAGGGTTGCCCTCAGCAATCCGTTTCATCAAGCTACCATCGGTGACCACTTGATCGAGCCTACGCGCATATACGTCAAACCTGTACTGGCGTTGCTCCACGACCTTAACGTCCACGCCATCGCCCACATTACAGGGGGCGGAATAACCGAGAATCTCCCCCGTGTATTGCCCGAGAATATCAAAGCAATCATTGATTTAGAGGCTTGGGAGACGCCTCCTGTTTTTGCCTGGTTACAACAACAAGGTGGCATAAACGAAGCCGAAATGCTCAGGACATTCAATTGTGGAATAGGAATGATCGTGTGTGTTTCCCCTGAGGATGAAGAGGCCGCTTTGAAAAAACTGAGGGGAAGTGAAGAAAAAGTGTTTATGATCGGGTGTCTTGCTGAGGCCGATGAAGAGGCTAAGGTGACCTATCATAAGTGAAGGCGAATCGGTAACTTTAATGCGGATAGCAAGGTGCACGATTGTTTTAAAGGGGGGATCAAAAAGGAGTGACCCCCTTCGATTGGACTGTCCAACCGGAAAGGTCTACTGCCCACCAAACCTTGACAATAAACTCGCTGGCTTTATAGTATTACTAGTACAGTAATACTCGTAACAAACAAACATGAAAGTAACAACAAAGGGTCAGGTAACAATACCGCAAAACGTACGTAAAGACATGGCGATACAGCCCGCGGAGTCGGAAATCGAATTTTTAAAGGATGAAAACGGGCGATGGTATCTAAAAAAAATCCGGCCCAAAAAAGACAAAGAAAGCCGCTTTCGAATCGCTCATAAAGCCGGGAAAATAAGAATGAGCACGGAGGAAATAATGGCCTTAACGCGGGATGGTTAGTGTCTACCATAATGGTTGACAGTTGTGTTGTCACTGATTTGGCCGATCCATCATCTGAATGGTTCGAATGGTGCGCCTCAAAACTGGAAAGCCTGGACTTGGAAAATCATTTCGTGATCAACTCAATAATTTACACGGAGTGCTCGATCGCATTTTCGACTATCGAGGAAATAGAAAATGTGATAAGCCGGCTTGATTTCGAAATAAAGCTTATACCGAAAGAAGCATTATTTTTGGCGGGTAAAGTATTTCTAAAATACCGAAAAAACAAAGGCTCGAAAACCAATGTACTCCCCGACTTTTTTATAGGCGCCCATGCCGCCGTCGAGAAATACTCTCTGTTGACTCGAGATAAAGGTCGGTTTTCAAGTTATTTTCCATCTTTGGGTTTGATTATGCCGTGAACTAACGTTGGTCAGTTATACGTGAGCTTATAGACAAAATCGGCGAATAGATCAATTCCCTCCTCCGGGAAATTGCGAACCGAAGCGTCGTCTTAACCCATATTCGGCACACTATTTTATTTATTCCTTAAAAACAATATGTTACGCATGAATTTTTTGTGTTTTGGCACTACACAGCTGGATATTATCAATAATTTCATATAGTTATGCTGCCCTGCCTATTCGTAGGGCACTACATTTCTAATTTTCAGATTCCACGTCACTCAACTAATTGATTTTATGACAATTGCGTAATCGTAGTGCCAAAAACAATAGAGATATTTTTTGATTTAAGGTCGATTTTGACAAACAGGGGTTAAGATTATTCCGACCAAGAATTTCTCATTACCATTATCCTATACAGTTGATGAGAGTGTTAATCCCGGATTACGCAAGCTCCATCCAGACTACGAAACAGCCGGAATTTTCCCCGGATTTAGGATATTATTGGGATCGAACTGGTTTTTGATATCGTGCATCAGTTGTAAGGTATTATTATCCAGTTCCCTATTTATATAATCGCGTTTTTCCAACCCTATTCCGTGTTCTCCGGAAAGTGTACCGTTTAGTTTTAGCACCAGGGAAAAAACCTCGTCCAGACAGGCTTGCGCGTTTTTCTGGGCACCAGGCTCTTGGGAATCCAACAATAGATTGACATGAATATTACCGTTTCCCGCATGGCCGAAGTTTACGATAGGCAATTGGTATTTTTTCGATAAGTCCTCCAAACCTTGGATCAAGGCTGGAATCTCCGTGATCGGCACCACCACGTCTTCATTTATCTTGTGGGGGGCGATTTTACGTAGAGCAGGCGATAGCGCTTTCCTGCTTTGCCATAACGCTGCAACTTGGTCAGGCGTTTTTGCAATGGAAACCTCAATAATACCTTCAATACTCGCGGTTTCCTTCATTTGCCTGATGGTATCGTCCATGCTGGCTTTGGGGCCATCGACCTCGATCATTAATAAAGCGCCTGCGTCTTCGGGAAGATCGGTAGCGGCATAGCCTCGGATCATTTTAATCGCTTGGTGATCCATTAGTTCAAGAGCACAAGGGATGACCGGCTGGGACATAATTTTGGAAATAGCGGCGGCGGCGGCGGCAACACTTCGATATACTGCTCTGAGGGTGCACTTGGATTCCGGAATGGGTGTCAATTTGAGCGTTGCTTCGGTGATAATCGCCAAGGTGCCTTCCGAGCCGATAAGCAAACGGGTGAAATCATAACCTACCACGCCTTTACTGGTCCGTACACCCACCCTGATTTCCCTGCCTGCCCCGGTTATGGCCCTGAGTCCTAAGACATTTTCCCTCGGGGTACCGTATTTGACCGCCCTGGGGCCCGCCGAATTGTTAGCCAGATTTCCCCCAATGGTACAGAATGCGGAACTGGTGGGGTCGGGCGGCCAAAAAAACCTGGCTTCCGATACAACGTCCTGTACGGCCTGGTTGGTAATACCGGGTTCAACGATCACGTACCGATTTTCCGGAGAAAATTCGATGACCTTGATCATGCGCTCCATTGAAGCGACTATTCCACCCTCGATTGGAACCGTCGCGCCGGTTGTCCCTGTTCCTCGGCCTCTAACCGTTAAGGCAACGGTGTACTGATTACAAAGCCCGACCAATTCCAAAACCTGTTGGTGGGCGGTGGGAAACACCACGGCATCGGGTAAAGCTTGCCGACCGCTGTTGTCATATCCATAAACCCAACATTCTTCCGGGTCCAGATACAGGCGCTGTGGTGGAAACAGTTGTTTTAATCGACCAACTAATGCATCAGGCAGACGATTCGTCAATTTGTTCACCAAAAAGTTGGTGATCGATTAAATCACACAAACAATGGGTTATCAGCAAATGGGTTTCCTGGATTCGCGCCGTGGATTGGGATGGCGCCCGAATTTCAATATCCGCTTCACCGAGCAGAGTAGCCAGCGTACCGCCATCCTTTCCGGAAACCACAATCACCGATATTTCCCGATCATGAGCAGCAGTCAATGCGTGCATTAGGTTAGAAGAGTTACCGCTGGTCGTGTAAAGGATCAGAACATCTCCTGCTTGTCCGAGAGCCCGAATTTGCTTTGAAAAAACCTGGTCAAAATGATAGTCGTTAGCGATAGAAGTGATGGTTGAAGCGTCGGTAGTTAACGCTATCGCGGGCAACGCCGGACGTTCCCGTTCGAAACGATTGAGCATTTCGGACGAGAAGTGCTGGGCGTCGGCGGCGGACCCACCATTCCCGCAAGTCATGATCTTGCCATCGTTCAGGAGACAGTCAACTATTTTCCGAGCGGCGAGTTCAATTCTATCCGGCAAAGCGTCCAACGCCTTCCGTTTGGTTTCGATGCTCGCGTTAAAATGACTTTCTATACGATCTTTAAGGGCCATAATCTCAAACCTGAAAATAACGATTTAGCATACCCTTATAACTGTTCAGCTTGCCCTCTGAAATTCGTCAGTTCAAGGAAAAAAATGTGAGTTTACACGTGTAAATGATCATTTTTTAACGCAGAAATGGCGGATTTCAGGGGCAATCTGTACAGGTACACCTGAAATGCGTCACGCACCCACTCTATTCTTATGCTTTCCTGTTCGGGCGTGATTGCGACCACGTCAAACCGTGCGGGTTTATCGACATCATAGCGCGAGAAATAATGGCCCGCACAGGCCGCTAAACGCGATTGTTTATAATAATCAACACTTTCTAACGCGCTACCGTATCTGACGTTTTTACGGTAACGGACTTCAACGAAAATGATCGTGCCTTGATCCTCCATAATCAAGTCAATTTCACCCCGGCGGCATCGGTAATTCCGTTCCACAAGGACAAGGCCTTGACTTAGAAGATACCTGAGGGCTTCGGCTTCGGCCCGTTCTCCAATTTTCAGGGGATCGATTTAATGACTCCCGTACCTACGCTCGGTTCGTCGGAAAACAAATTCGACGTATTATGTTCACCGCCAACTTGCAAATGAGGCGCTAACCCTCTGAGCTGGGGGATTCCATTTTCAAATTTCGCGCAATGGAGTTGGCGTTGAAGACGATTATCTTTGTTGATCGAAAGCGCTCCCGTCAATCCATTATATCGCGCTGTCGGATCACGGCGTAAGCGATTTAGATGGGGAACGACATTAAACGCATCGACACCTAAGGCGATCAAACGCAAATGGACCCCTGGCGACTGTCGACGAAACTTTTCAAGCGATAATTTGGCCGAAGCATCCTGCCCTCCCTCTTCGAATAACCAAGGGATATCACAAAATACAATTTCCGATAAATCCCGATCCGTGGATGGATTGATTTGTCCACTAAAGACATGCGATGTCGCATAAACCGGGACATGAGATGCCCTAAAATACTGGAATTGGGGACGAATCAGCCGAGCCTCACGCGGCTGGGCCACAAGAAAAATAAAATCGACATCACGGCGGCGGCGCGGCTCGAATTTGGCATCCCAAATGTATTTTTTGAGGCGGTTGAACCGTTGCTCGCTCTCATCCAAATCAAGTAATTGTTTTATTGGTATGGAAAAATCACTTTCTTTGGGCGTATAGGTTTGTACTTCAAGCGCCTCACCACCCAAATCTTGCCAATATCGGGAAAAATGAGCCGCCAAACGGTGCCCAAAATTGGTGGACGGGGCGAATACAAGCGCCTTGTGGCGGCCATCGAACCAAGCACTGCTTGCGGCTTGTTCGGTTTCGTCTTCGGGGCTTAGACCGAATTCAATGAATTTAGGTTGATTAAATGTTTCGCGTAATCGATTTAACGCCAATACTGGGACCGTCAGTTCGCCCCCCCGAACTAAGGCAAGGAGATTGTTCTTGGTTAAGGGGCCAATGACAAAATCAGCCCCTTTCGAGACCGCCTGTTGGTACGTTGAATACGGATTACCCGATTGCGTATCATAAAAGTGTATACCCGGGCTAAAACCGTCGTCTTGATCGTAATACGCCGCAATTATTCCTTCCCGAATCGTTTTCGCTAACTTTGCGTAAGGCCCCGAATGTGGGAGGAGTATCGCTATGTTTGTGGGAGTACTGAACTCCCGCTGGTTTTGCCGGGCTAAATAAGCCTGTATAAATGATTCGGTAGCCGGGTGTTCAGGAAAATCCCTCCGCCAACGCGCCAAGCGTTGCGCTATTCCTTGTGCATTCGCCGAATCGCGTTTGAAAATTTGAACCAAAGCCATCCATCCACCCAGAGTATCTGGCGGGGGTGGCCGAAGAGTTTCCAGGGACTGCCTTGTAAGGAGGTTGAGTGCTTCCATGATCGCTGAATTATTGTTTTCAATGGCTACCCGGTTTCGTAAATAAATACCCGCTTTGACTCGGGCTTTAACATTTTCCAATATATTACCCAAATTGGAAAAAGCCGCGGCCCGATATTGATAAAGCGAAAGCTTCGAAGCATCGTTAAGTTGTTGCGGCTTTACCCGCTTCATATAATTTAATGCTTGTTCGGGTTTGCCGCCCTCCTGGGCAATTCGGCCCAAGGACATAAACAGTTGCGAGCGTTGACGCCCGGTGAGATTATCGGGATTGATCCCATCGGCGACTTGCTTGGCCGCGATATTATTACCCGCGCGAATCAACGCGGATAGAGTTCGCATCTGAAATGACTCACGCTCGGGTGATACCGATTTTCTGGAAAGCTGTTGAAAAATATCGGCCGCGCCTTGGAAATTGCCATGGTCAAGGTAGGCTTGGGCTCGCTGAAGAGCCAGGTTTGTAGGACTAGGTTTGGTCCGTTCATAGATTTGAGCGCAACCGACCATGATCAGTGCGATTAGGAAAAGGGTTAGAATATTTTTTAAAAAACGCATTTTTTTGAAGCGATGCAATAAAATAATTCGCGTGAACAGCTAATGCCTCACACCTTAAATAACCCATTAAATGGGTTATTTAAGGTGTGAGGCACTAGTCCATGTGATAATCATCAGCCAAAGGAATTGGTCGGAGTTAAATTGTGTCAAAAACTAAAGGCATACTCTACATTGTTGCAACACCAATCGGCAACCTCGGCGATTTTAGCTTTAGGGCCATTGAGGTCCTTAAAAGCGTAGACCTGATCGCATCGGAAGACACCCGCCACAGCCGACATTTATTGAACCACCACGGTATTAGTAACACACTGACGTCCTTGCACGAGCATAACGAGCTGACGAAATCGAAAATGTTACTAGACCGTCTGATCCAAGGAGAATCGATTGCAATCATATCAGATGCGGGAACCCCGTTAATCAGTGACCCTGGATTTCCCATGGTCAGATTGGCCCAGGATTCGGGTATTAAAGTAGTTCCGATTCCCGGCCCCTGCGCGTTGATTGCCGCGCTATCGGCCTCCGGGTTACCCACCGATCATTTCCGTTTCGAAGGATTTCTGCCTCGAAGCCAAGCCACCAGAAAAACCCTATTTCAAAAATTACTCGATTCCAGGGAGACCCTTGTCTTCTACGAATCAAGCCATCGTATTGGCCGTTGTTTAGAAGATTTCCACGATATTTTTCCGCCGGAACGGAAAATCACCGTAGCCCGTGAATTGACCAAAACATTTGAAACTATCGTGTATTCGACTATTGGTGATATTCACCAGGGAAAGAACACGGATACTATTACCCATAAGGGCGAATTCGTTGTCCTCGTCGAAGGAAGTTCGGCTAGCGAAAAAAACGATACAATCACGCTTGAGCACGAACGTATTTTACGTATTTTGTTGATAAAGTGTTCATTGAAGCAAGCCGTAGGATTGTGTTCTGATATCACGGGGATGCGCAAAAAACCACTCTATAAACGCGCTTTAGAAATCGAAAACGAAGAAAATAACTGATGCATAGTTACCTAACAACAATTCTCTGGATCGCCGGAGGATACGGACTCATTTTGTTGTTCGTTTACCTGATGCAATCTAATCTGTTGTTTTTTCCCACCAAAGACAAACTCTCCACACCTTCACGCGTTGGTTTAGCTTACGAAGCGGTGAAACTGAGAACCGAAGATGATTTGACCTTGGACGGTTGGTTTATTCCTCATCCTAAACCGCGTGGAGTAGCACTTTTCTTCCACGGTAATGCCGGCAATATTTCTCATCGCCTTGAGACTCTGTCTATTTTCCACCGGTTAGGAATGAGCACTTTGATATTCGACTATCGTGGGTATGGGGAAAGCGAGGGGGAAATCAACGAACAGGGCAGTTACAAGGATGCTAGTGCGGCGTGGCATTATTTGATACGAGTGCGAAATATTTCACCTTCAAAAATCATCTTTATCGGCCGCTCTTTGGGTGGCGCCATCGCTTCACAACTCGCTACGGCACACCCCCCAAAGGCTTTAATCATCGAATCCGGTTTTACATCGATTCCGGAACTAGCGGCGAAGGTCTATCCGTTATTACCGGTTAGATGGCTCAGCAAATTTCAATACAACTCCGAGGATAACCTAAAGCGGCTCAATTGCCCGGTCTTGATAGTACATAGCTCCGACGATGAAATCATTCCATTTGAACACGGGCGACAGCTGTATACCGTAGCTAACGAACCGAAAAAATTCTTGAAAATTCAAGGAGGCCATAACGACGGGTTTGTTACGAGTGGTGACACTTATTTTCGAGGTGTTGACGAATTTTTAAATGAGTTTTTGGAATAGTACTCCGCACATATTGTGTGGCCATTATCGATTGGTACAGCCGAAAGGTCCTGTCGCGGCGCTTATCGAACACCATGGACACTGGATTTTGCTTGGAGGCACTCCAGGAGGCTCTCGATACCCATGGCCGACCCGAGATCTTTAATACGGATCAGGATGTGCAATTTACCAGTAGCGCATTCACGGGAAAGCTGGAAGACAACGGAATAGCAATTAGTATCGATGGCAAGGGCCGATGGATCGATAATGTGATGGTCGAACGTGTTTGGAGGAGTTTAAAATATAAGGAAGTTTATCTCAAAGCCTATGAAACACCCAAGCAGGCTGAAACTGAGATAGGTCAGTATTTCCAGCTCTACAACGAAAAACGACGTCATCAGGGTCTCGACAGTTCAACGCCTGATAAAGTTTATTTTAATATGCCGCAATCTTTAGCGGCTTAAATGAAGGCAGCATTATCACTTAAAAAGCCGATTGGACTGTCCAATCGGATGGGTCCATCTATCCTCACACTTTAAATAACCCAGTAAATAGAAGGCCTAAATGATCGATAACCGCGTTAAACAAACTTGAAAGATACCCATATTCCTGCGTTTGTTCGCAAAATCGACGAGGTGATAAACAGTATTATGAAGCAAGTGGCTTGACCCTTTTTTTTACTACCATTTAGTTATCGAAATGCTTGATAGTAACCTTTCGAAAGGTATGCGACAGCTACTTTGAAATCTACCGAATGTATTTTGGGTGAGGGCCGATCCTATCAGGTCGGGCGTAGGCGAAACAGGTGGTACGATAGAGACGAGTACCGACTGCCCCCCCGGAGTCTCAGACAGCATCGAGATGCACAACGGCAGGCAAGCAACCAGGCGAGCGACGAGCAAGGGCTCTTGGGGCAACGCGCAAAGTAGTACCCGAGTATGTGTATCAATATAAAAAGAGATGCACAAATGGCCGCGTCGCGAGTGATGGGGACCGGTACGCCGCAACGGTTAGCGATGAGGAGGGGTAATGCCCTCGGAGCGAAGGTCCCCACGGTTTGTCGTCCGACGAAGAGGAAACGCTGCCACCATGCAAGGGGTGAAACGCAGTGAGTACGCATTCTGCGATGGATAGGTGTCGTCTGCGATCTAGCAGAGGTACGCTGAATGGCAGACCGAGGAGCCGGATGTTGGGAAAGCCGCTTGTCCGGTTCTGAGAGGGACTGGGGTGCAACTTTGGCTATGGATAGAATATTGTGGCACCGCCGGGAAACTAGGCGGCAAACAGCGAACACAAACCTTATCCTACGGTCAGGGGAGTCCCCAGTCTACTCGAAACCCCTTCCCCCCCCCTGAGAGGGATACCCTCCAAGTCTCGAAAAACACATCGCTAAGATAGCAATTCATCAACAAGGGGATCATGACCCATAATCCTGGAAACTTGTTCGAGAGTCCGGTTTGTGAATTGAACGAGCGAGGAGATGGTAAAATCCACACTAGTGGTTTTGGAGGAGAAAATCTAAGTGGACACGTCATTGATTCTGGTAACCTGCTTGGTACTGCTGTTGGCCTGGGCCAACGGAGCCAATGATATGTCGAAAGGCGTCGCCACGTTGATGGGATGTGGAACCACCAGTGCGAAAAAAGCTTTGATTTGGGGCGCCCTCTGTACGACGCTTGGAGGACTCACCGCCGTTACCTGGGGAGCCGCTCTATTAAAAACTTTCAGCAGCGCCTTTCTCGTGCCCGATTTTCCGATATCCTATGATTTCCTGTGCAGCACGATGGTCGGCGCCTGTCTGTGGCTGTTGATAGCAACGCGCATGGGCTGGCCTGTTTCGACAACCCATGCGTTGTTGGGAGCTTTAGTTGGCGCCGCGTTAGCCGAAGTTGGGCCCGAAGGATTGCGAACCGCGGCAATTGCCAAAAAAGCGCTGCTTCCGTTATTGCTGAGCCCTATTATCGCCGTTTTTATTTGTACCGGAATACTTTCCCTGTCTCGTTTCATGACAAGCCGCATGCCTCTGAGATGGGAAGATTGCAGCGAGCTTCTTTCAAGCTGTCGCAACGCGGTTATCGACGATTTAGACCGTCGAATAGACGTAGTTATTTAAAGTGTGAAGTACTAGCCAAATCACGGCGTTCGATATTTCACTGTATCATCTATTGCTTGGCTTAGACCACTCAATACGGTCTTGTACCATACGTCGTAGTGGTGTTACGGGTTCGCGCAAATAATCAACCCACTTTTATTTTCGGTAATATCGCCAATTCCGATTTGAGTGCGCCGATCGCGGCTTGATAGGCGGGTTAGAGTTCGCTAAGAATTGGCTGGGCTTCAGGCAACTCGTTGTTTCCCGCCATGATTTCGAGTTTTTGAGCTATTTCGGATAGCGGCATCGCTCCAACGTTTTGGCTCGAGGACTTCAAACTGTGCGCTAGAATATGTACTTAATTCGTATCGTTCTCGGTAAAAGCCCGAGCAATGGATTCCATTAGACTACCTGAGTTCTCGATGTAGTCTTCGAGTAACGATGGGAAATCGTCACCCATTAGATCCCTGAGTTTTCCGAGCACGATGGCATCGATAAGCCGCGAAGCGTGATTATCGCCGGTGGATGTCAACCGGTTTGTGGTCGCGGCGGGTATCTGGGGTTTATCCACCAGCCATCTTTCCAACATAGACCGCAAGGATGCCTGTTTCACCGGTTTCGCTAAATAGTCGTCCATGCCCGCTTCAATGCACTTTTGACGATCACCTTCCAAGGCATTGGCGGTCATGGCAATAATAATGAGGTGTCCTTGATTGTTTTTGGCTTCCCATTCACGTATCGCGCGAGTCGCCTCGAAACCATCCATTTCCGGCATTTGACAATCCATGATCACGGCATCGAAATTTTCCGCTAGAACAGCGTTTACCGCGGCTCGCCCAGTGGTGGCAACGGTGATTTCCAAACCCAATTTTTTCATCATTGCCAAAGCGACTTTCCGGTTTACGAGATTGTCTTCCGCCAGTAGTACACGCGCTTGAAGTGGCGGCAAATCCGGCATATTTTTATTGGGTTGTTCAGGTTGCCATTGTCCCATCACATTGGCTATGGTATCGAAAAGACGAGATTGCCGAACCGGCTTGTTTAAACTTGCATCAATTCCTTCGACGGACTGGTCCTGTTGCGATATTCCCACGGAACTCAACAACACCAACCGTGTTTTACTCAATTCCGGTTCCGATTTAATAGCCCGAGACAAAGCAATGCCATCCATTTCCGGCATCTGCATATCAAGCAATACGACATGGAATGGCCGATCCACCGTGACGGCGTGCTTCATACACTCCACTGCTCCAACGGCGCTGGGAAGACTCTCAAATTCCATATGCCAGGACTTTAAATAATGGGCCAAGATCCGGCGATTTGTCTCATTATCATCGACCACCAATACACGTAGTCCCACAAGGTCATCCTGATTTATTCTCTCAATATTAAAATTTTCCTGTTTTTGTTTGTGATACTTCAGAATGAACCAGAATGTTGAGCCTTGACCCTCCTTGCTGCGAACACCAATCTTCCCTCCCATTTTTTCGATCAATTGTTTACAAATCGTCAGCCCGAGCCCAGTGCCGCCGAATTTTCGGGAAGTAGAACCGTCAGCCTGGATAAAGGCATCGAACAACTCAGATTGTTGCTGTTGAGGGATGCCGATGCCGGTATCGCGCACTTCAAAAAGTAATATGATGGAATCCTGCTCGTCGTACTTTTTTGTCACACGTAAAAATACCTCACCCTGGCCGGTAAACTTGATTGCATTACCCGCCAGATTCATAAGTATCTGCCGTAATCGAGTCGGGTCACCCTGGAGGCTTGAGGGAATGTCCAATGGCATAAAACACATCAATTCCAAACCCTTAGCCTGAGCAGATTCGGCCAACAACGCGCCTATTTCCTCGATTACCTCGCGCAAATCAAAAGCAATTCGTTCGATTTGCATCTTACCTGCTTCGATTTTGGAGAAATCCAGAATATCGTTGATGACCCCTAATAAAGATTCGGCGGAACCGTGGGCCGTTTCCAGATAATCGCGCTGATCATCCGTTAAATCGGTATCGTTTAATATATCCAGCATACCGAGAACTCCATTCATCGGCGTCCGTATCTCGTGGCTCATATTGGCAAGAAATTGAGATTTGGCTTTAGCCGCTTGCACCGCACTATCGCGGGTCTTTTCCAACTCGGCCTGCATTACCTTCAACGCACTGATATCCCGGACCACACAGACGAATCCCCGTATGTCTCCTTGCTCATTTTTCAAAACCGATCCTGAAAAGGATACCGGCACGCACTGTCCGAATTTTTGGATGAAATCCAATTCTACGTTTTGGTGCATCGTCCAATCGCTTAACATTTCCGTTGTTACCGAAGATTTAGAGTCGATTCGAATAATCTGATCGATCGGTTTACCCAGCAGTTCTTCCCGGTCGAATTCCAGTAGCTCCGTGGTCGCCTGATTAACAGTCTCGATCAGTAGACTGGAATCAACCACAATCAACGCATCGGCCATGGAGTGAATGATATTATCGACGTATTGCTTTGATACCGTGGTGGCGCCAAGGTTTTCCGCCATCCGATTAATGGTTTGCGCCAATTCCCCGAATTCGTCACTACGTCTGATGTCAATTCGAGTGTCAAAATTACCCCGGCTGAGTGCGACAGTACCTTTAACCATACGTCCCAGTGGACTGGCAAACCATTTCGATAACACTATGGCCAGCAATCCTCCGAACAGGAAAAGTCCACCGGTCATCGCGGCTAACACCAATGTCTCGTCGAATGCCCGGATGTTGGCACGTGCTAATGTGAGGTCCAGATGGAGGTAGCCCACCAATTTCCCGGTCGATGCGCGTACCGGCGTGTTGATATACAGATGCTCATCGTGCTGTTGGGTAACCGTACGGCGGGGATTAAGGATGACCTTTCCCAAAATCTTAACGGTTGGCACCAGCATTTGCCCATAAGGATTGTCGTCAGTACCATCACTGAGAACATAGCCGTTTGCATCCAAAGCGTAAGCCGCAACGATATCCGTTTGTTTTGTCGCGGTACGCAATAGACGAGTTGCCGCGGGAATCCCGCCATTATTCAGAGGTTCGACCAAAGTTGTAGAAAGCATATTTGACAAAACTCGGCCCTGGGCCGAGAAATCATGGTAGATTGCGCGTTGCCGTGAAACCACGGCGTATACCGAAAGCGCGCCGGCAACTAAAAAAGTAATTATTAAAGTGTAAAGAACCAGCTGAGTACGAATGCTAATTTTCATGTTCTCTCGGGTATGCCAGTGATATTGTATTCCCCAAAGGCTTTAAAGGAGGTGAACATTAGTTTGGCGCTCGGAAGATGGTCGTCATCTCGAATATCGTTCCGAAAATCCCGCGAAATCAAGTAGAATAGGGCGAGTTTGTGAGTGTTGAGTTTCATCGCGTTAGACGTGTTGGATATCGAAAAGTCTAGCGTGAATTAGGATACTTACAATGCAACCTAAATCCGTGATTCCACTAGGGTAAAGGGCACAAGCCCTTGATGCCACGGCGGTCAAAAAAATACCCACTTAACCTAATAGGTGAAACTAAGATTTTTTTGATCCCCCGTGAAATCAATTTCTTGTACTCCGCTATCCGCATTGAAGTCACGGATTCAGGTTCAATCAAGTATTCTCTGACAACCTCCTGGGAAGCTGTCCGAGAATAGAAGTTTTCGTAGGAGAAAAATGCTGGAACAAATTGATCAAGTGCTCGACACCAGTGGACTCAATTGCCCGCTTCCATTGCTGCGTTTAAAGAAGGCTTTGGTGAGCATGGAAAGTGGGAACATTATAAAAGTGCTATCGACCGACGCCGCTTCGGTACTCGATTTCGGTGTTTTCTCAGATCAAACCGGCAACAAAATTCTGGATCAATACGAAGAAAAGGGCACTTTTTTTTATGTCATTAAAAAAAAGTGAGAAATGCGAATTAACGCAAACTTATAATGGGCCAACCCGCGTCCGTAGCGTGTTTATTCAAGGTATCGTCGGGGTCGACGGCAACCGGGTGGTCGACCAAGGATAGTAATGGTAGGTCGTTATGGGAGTCGCTGTAAAACCAGCTATCCTCGAAACTCACATTATTTTCAGACAACCACCTTTCAAGCCTCGTGACTTTACCATCTCGAAAGCATGGAGTACCTTCTACATCACCGGTGAACCGCCCATTTTTTCGTTCCGGAACGGTGGCTAATAAGTTATCGATTCCAAACAGAGCCACGATGGGTTCGGTTACAAAATGGTTTGTGGCCGTCATAACCAACAACGAATTAGAGGGTTGTGAATATCGGTCAACCAGTTCACAAGCCGCCGGCAGTATAATCGGTTTTATCTTCTCTTCAACAAATTGTTCGCGCCACCCATATAGTGTCTCGATATCATTCATTTCTAAGGGTTTGAGGGCAAACTTGAGGAATTTGGCAATATCCAGTGTTCCCCGGCGATAATCCCGATAAAATTCCGCGTTCTTTTCCTCATATTCATGTTTGTCGACAACTCCCTTTTCCACCAAAAATTGTCCCCAAAGATAATCGCTATCACCACCGATCAAGGTGTTATCTAAATCAAAAATCACCAAGCTCACGTTTAAAGAATTCCTCTATCAAATTGGAAAAAAAGACAAAAAATAATTACAATTGACCTACTATTTTTTGTAAGTACGTTGTTCAAAAGGATTGAAGAAAACACAAGGAATTCAATTAGGCTTTCTCTCACAAGAGCCTTTGCTCGCGAACAGCCCTCTATAAACGAGGCGCGTATTCTACCAACTTTTGGATACGGAGAAAAAAAACCATGATCGACTCCGACGGGTACCGGTTTAACGTTGGAATCATTCTGTGCAATCGCGACGGCCGTGTTTTCTGGGCGCGACGGGCGGGTATGGATGCATGGCAGTTCCCCCAGGGTGGAATCAAACTGCACGAAGCCCCCGAAAAGGCAATGTATCGTGAATTAAATGAAGAAACAGGACTTACAAGCCAGCATGTAGAAATGCTGGGTTGTACAAAATCGTGGTTGCGATATCACTTACCCAAACGTTTTATCCGCAAAAACACACTACCGATCTGTATCGGTCAAAAACAAATATGGTATTTACTTCGGTTATTGGCGAGTGAGGAAAACGTGTGTTTCGATCATTCCGAACGCCCTGAATTCGATGCTTGGTGTTGGGTGGATTTTTGGCGTCCATTGACCGAAGTGGTTTACTTTAAGAAAAACGTGTACCGACACGCCCTTTCGGAACTTGGTCATTTGCTAATGCCTGAGTCAGTACCCGTAAATCCCTCGGGGTACCTCTCTGGAAAACATTTACACAAAAGCACATAAAAAGCTCTATTAACTACGATCACCGTTCGCGGGCAGCGTCTTAATAAGTACTTTGGAATTACGTTGGTAGTTGTAGATCAATTGCTTTTCGATCGGTAGCTCCTGGATATCTTTCGTTTCAAATCCCCTTTCCCTGAACCAGTGGCTGGTTTGCGTCGTCAACACGAAGAGTTTTTTTAAACCCATGGCCTTTGCTTTATCCTCAAGGTGATCAAGCAATCGCTCACCCCGCCCTTGACCACGATAGTCAGGATGCAATGCCAAGCAAGCGAGCTCAGCCATCTTTTGTTCAGGAAACACATGCAAGGCCGCACACCCAAGAATCAGTCCATCCCGTTCCATGACCGAAAACGTTTCAATTTCTATTTCCATATTTTCTCGCTTTCGTTCAACCAAAACTCCATCCCTTTCTAAGGGATGGATCAAATCCATGGTTCCACCGACATCACTTATAGTAGCGTTGCGTAAAAGATCGTAGGGCGTCAGACTAACCAATGTTCCGATGCCTTCACGGCTAAACAGCTCTAAAAGCAGAGCGCCGTCGATTTTACGATGAATTAAATGTGTACGGCCCACACCGGACTCACAGGCTATGATCGCAGCTCTTAAATGCTGCTCGAATTCCATAGGCAAATCGGTTTGATCCCTTAATAAGTCTTTCGCTTCTTGGGTAGTCAAATGTGGTATTTTTTCGCCGCCCCCAATTTTCAGACCACCCTGTTCCATCATCAGAATTAATTTGTCGGCCTTAATAGCCATCGCCACCGATGTCGCCAACATTTCGGCATTCAGGTTAAATACCTCACCTGTCGGTGAATAGCCAATAGGTGAAATCATGACCACATTTTGTTGGTCCAGTTTGTCGCGAATCGCTTTTTTATCGATGCGGCGCACATCGCCTGTATGCCGGAAATCGGTTCCATCAATGACGCCTAAGGGTTTTGCGGTAACGAAATTTCCTGAAGCAATTTGCACCCGTGCTCCGGCCATGGGAGAGTTGGTGATACCCATGGACATTACCGATTCGATTTCCACCGAAACTATTCCGGCCGCCTCTTTAACGCAAAGCAGGGCTAACTCATCGGTGATGCGTAAGCCATTTTTGTATTTCGACTTTATGTTCCGTTGTTTTAATCGCTCTTCGATTTGGGGCCGAATTCCGTGCACCAAAACAAGTCGAATTCCAAGACTATTGAGCAAAGCAAAATCCTGCGCAAGTCCTTTGAAAGCCAAATCGCCGATAATTTCGCCACCAAAACACACGACAAAAGTACGACCCCGATGTGCATGTATGTACGGTGACGATTCGCGGAACCAGTGGGTAAAGGCTTGGTGATCAAATTTCAAATGTCTGTTCCTGTATGGTTAGTTCTGCCCCTATATATCAGGCTAGTTGTCCCATTCAGGGACACTAAATTCACCTTTACCTTTTTGCGAGGTTTTCACCCTGTCTTGAACTTCATGGGCTTTTTCTAGATCAGTTTCATCATTTGGATCCAAAAATGTCCGAATAATAATAAATACGTAACGGGAACCAATTTTGTCTTGCATTAGAACATAGTCCACTTCATACAAAGCAAAGAGAGAATGGTCCTGATTGACTACCATAGCCGATTGATAACGATCGGTTTTTGGCATGCTTAAGCTTAAGTCTTCGGTTAAATCAAAAACACCAAATGAATACATCGTGTCAGTATTTGGTCGAATCGTTATTTGCTTTGTTACATCATACATAGCTCGGTTATGGTGGAATTGGCCGAAAGATTTGAAGCTTTTTACATAACCCCGCATTTGCATATCAGTTTCGGCTCGAACAAAATTCTGAGTCGTAACTGTTTCACTTGAAAAAACAGCGGTACTTAATAAGGCTAGCAATACAGTAGTTATTTTTTCTTCATTTTTAATCCTCTTTAGGCGTCTCTAAATTTTTGATTGGTGAATCGGTATGAGCTTGCGTAGACCTACGTTTTGCGTAACCTGCTGGCTAACCCAAAGCGACGAGGAACGAAGTCACTGAAACTGAACTACACAAAAACCCTTGAAGAAACAGGGGGTTTTGCTTCAGGTTGAGTGTCTTGTTGGACGATATACCCCCACTTCTTAAATTGTTCTTGATAATCACTATTTTCCTTGAAGGTTAGATAGAACAAATATTCCGGTGCCAAATCTAGTTCATCAGACCAGATAACAGTACTATGAGCTACCTTGAAATTCGTAAAATTAGATTCGTTTTTTAGCTTGGAAAATATTGGCCGCTTGTCATTGAATATAGTTTTTTCAAGGTTTGCAGTACCTTCCTTTCCATTATTGAATAATAGGTGGATATTATAACCACCAGCATATTTTGCTTCATTCACACACAACATAGTTATTCACCTCTTCTATACCAACGGCTTAATTTTATGGTATTTCCCTTCATTTTGGATGCTATTCCAATTCTCAAGTAATTCGTCTTGATTCTCTTGTGCGCACTCAACAACCAAGCTCATCACTTTTGGTGGTAGCTTACCTTCAATAAGCCCCAAAGTCTTACTAGAGTTGGTTATGCTTAACTTAATTATTTGATGATATGTTTGGCAAGATATTCGTTGATTTCACGATGGCGTGGTATTGGCTGAGAGATTTTTGTTTCTGGATTTTGATGCCAATCATGCTTCCCGCCAGGTCGAATCAAAACATACCCTGTTTTTTTAAGCCTAGAAATCAAATCTCTTCTTTTCATGCCATAATTAACGCCGCATGATGTCTTACGGCTGGAATGTGGCCACCGGGAAGCTCCTTATAAATATCAATTAAATTTTCTTTCAACTCATCTAATGTTTCTCCCTGCGTCATATAATCAGGATATTCATCAAGATATCCTAGCCACATATTTTCATCTTGCCAGTATGTATAATACAATGATGCCTTGTTCATTAATTTATCTCCGATTTATGGGGTTGCATGTATTGAGCATAACGCTCCAATAAGCGGCGCGTCTTTTTGCGTCAGCTTTATTGGCTGGTATGTTCTGAATTTGGCTCGAACTTCGACAAGAATCTGTCCGATCATGTTTTTACCTTTGCCGTTACCACCATCACCCCAATAGTCATCATTTTCGGTATGCTCTACAAGCTTTGCGTCATTGGTGGATAGTAGCAGTTGTTTTAGATCATTTTGCTGGTCAAATTTTGCTAAAACCACATCTCTCATGACATTGTCTTTCATTGATTCCCAGTTTCGTTTTAGCTTACGTTTTCTATCACGGCCTTTTCTAGCTGCTTCCATTGGTGTTTTGGCTTTACGAATTTCATTCTGGTCAGAGGCCGATTCAAATTTCATTGCTTGGAAGTAATGCTCGCTCGTGGGCCACACCTTGCCTTTTAACTTAACAGGATAGGCTGCGAAGTTTGAAAACCCTCCAAATTCACCGGTAACACTATAGAAATTAATTACATCACTCATGGTCTTTCGTTAATTGGAACATAACATTGAGTCGGCAGGAACTTCCTAAGTCTTAACTTAGGAAGTTCCAACATATTGCTCACTTGCATTTCGGAATTCTCAATTCTTAAACCTATTTTTCTCCGCTGTTTCATCAGGTTAAAGCAGCTCACTAGAAATCCACCGGGTACCCTCAAACGTAATATACAGGCATTTCATGAAAATTACACTTGATTAAATCACTTGACCTAGATACTGTATGAAAATACAAACAAGAGCATAAAAGCCAACAGAAAAACGATCTTCGCCTTTTATAAATCGCGTTCGTGAAGCGATTCGAATACGCCGTTATAGTATTCGAACTGAACAGAGCTATGTTTCCTGGATCAAGCGCTTTATTTTCTTTCACAGTAAGCGACATCCACGGGAAATGGGCGAGCAGGAAGTGGTCGCGTTTTTAACGCATCTGGCTGTTACGCGGGAAGTGGCTGCGAGCACGCAAAATTAGGCCTTAAATGCGCTCGCGCGAAAATACCCGAATGCCCCAAAAGAATGGGGATGGCAATACGTTTTTCCGGCTCGGAAGCGGAGCCTTGACCCGCGCACTGGGATTACACGAAGACATCACTTTGATGAAAGTTCTATTCAAAGAGCCGTTAAAATCGCCATAAGAAAAGCAAGCATTACAAAACCAGCGGGCTGTCACACACTTCGCCATTCCTTCGCGACCCACCTTCTGGAACGCGGCATGGACATCCGCACCGTTCAAGAACAACTCGGCCACAAAGACATCCGAACAACCCAGATTTATACTCATGTCTTACATCGCGCCGGCAATGCCGTCATGAGCCCATTGTCGAATGTTCTGGATTGATAGATAGGCCGCATCGGCCTTAAATATGGCTTCATGAAGCTAAAGCCCAAACACCCATCCCCCAATCCATATATTCGGGAATCATTTCACTTTTTCGACTCAGTTTTCTTTCCCAATTCAGAGTAGGAAAAGGGTCGATTCTTCATCTTTATAATCAAATCGCTTCTAGAACGATATTGGTATACCTGGAGTGTAATTATTCAGAATCTACCATGCGCTCTTCAAAATGGGGCGTAGTGACCACCAACAACGGTTTAATTCCTATGTTGTTTAAAACGGTGGTTAAACCTTTCGCCTTTTCCGTCCAAGCGTCGATCAATACGATCTCCTTTCCGATCCAATCTGGCATGGATACGGTCGCCTTTGCGCTCAAGTTTTCTTGCGGCTTTTTCGTGACCGGCATCGCGTGCTCGGTCCGCTTTTCGATCAAATCGTTTTTCAATCCGATCACCCTTTTGATCCAACCGGTGGTCGATCCTATTGCCACGGCGATTTAAACGGTGTTCAATACGGTTTCCCCATTTGTCGAGACGATTTTCGACTCCATCTCCAAAGTCCGGCCAGGCAGGCGCTACTATTAGAGAAGTTAATAGGGTGCAAGTCATCAGTTTGGTTTTCATTGAGTGGTCTCCTTTAATGAATTTTCACTTTCTATAACGAACGAATCTTTGATTGGTTGACATCATGGAAAAAATAAAATTAGAAGAAGTCTTGGGTTTGGCCAATGACATTATCTGGGGGCCGGTTATGTTGGCGCTATTACTTGGCGTTGGGGTCTATCTCACCTTAGGTCTTAAGGCCATGCCCTGGCGGAAAACGGGTACAGCTTTCGCGCTCCTATGGAAAGGCCGGGAAAGCAAAGACAGCGGCGACATCACACCGTTTGAAGCGTTAATGACGGCATTGTCGGCCACCATTGGAACTGGCAATATCGCTGGGGTGGCCACCGCTATTGCACTGGGAGGACCGGGCGCTGTGTTTTGGATGTGGGTGACCGCGCTATTCGGGATGGCTACAAAATATGCCGAAGCGGTATTAGCGGTTCGCTATCGGGAAACGGATGCATTGGGTAATTATGTGGGAGGTCCGATGTACTATATCCGGAATGGTTTGGGCCAAAAATGGCGATGGTTGGGATTTTCATTCGCTTTGTTCGGAATGATCGCGGCTTTTGGTATTGGAAATATGGTTCAAGCCAATTCGGTGGCCGATGCCGTTCAGTCGAAATTCGATATTCCGAACTGGGTGACCGGGATGACCATGACGATATTTACGGCTGCCGTAATTTTAGGTGGAATCGGCCGGATCGCCAAAGTTGCGGCTAAACTGGTCCCGTTTATGGCCTTGGCCTATTTGCTGGGCGCCATAACCATCATTGGCTTGCACATTGAAGAGGCGCCTTCGGCTTTAAAACTCATTGTCGACAGTGCGTTCAACGGTGCGGCGGCAACCGGAGGATTTGCGGGTGCGGCGGTATGGGCCGCAATCCGTTACGGTGTCGCGCGGGGAATATTTTCCAACGAAGCGGGTTTGGGCAGTGCCGCTATCGCCCATGCCGCGGCTAAAACCGATGATCCCGTCAAGCAGGGCATGGTAGGCATGCTCGGCACATTTATCGATACCTTGATTGTGTGTACGTTAACGGCTTTGGTTATCGTGTTGACCGGTGTATGGAATAGCGGTGAAACCGGCGCGGCGCTTTCGCTCATGGCATTTGAATCCGGGCTGGTGGGAATAGGCGGATATGTTGTCACTTTCGGGTTGATTATTTTTGCCTTCACCACTATTTTAGGGTGGAGTTATTACGGAGAGCGGTGTGCCGAATATATTTTCGGCGTCAAGGCCATGCTGCCTTACCGGTTGTTGTGGCTGATAGCAATTCCCGTTGGCGCCATGGGCAAACTCACTGTGATCTGGTTGATTGCCGATGTGATGAACGGATTGATGGCCATTCCTAACCTGATCGCACTAGTGTTATTGAGCCCGGTCATTTTTTCGGTCACTCGGAGCTATTTCTCGAAATAGCCCGATGGGTTCTGGCTTTGAGTTGGGTATCCGTTCACGGTTGCCGGTTGTCAGTTTACGGTTATTTAAAGAATCTTGTATTGGCTTAAGCCTTCTTGATATTTAGTTCAATTATTGAATCGGCTTTTTCATATCCAGATCTGAAAATTTGGAATCCATTTACGGTTCAAAATGTAACAACCTCTTCCAATGTGAAATGAGCCTGAAGAGGGGGTTTATTTCTAACGTGAAATGAGCCTGAAATAGGGCTTGGATTTGTTCATGATGGGAGGATGAAAACCCACAGGAACGACACACAACTCGAAACAATCGAACAAATCCAGATATTTTTATCAGGAACACAGACCGTCGACTGCGACCAATGCCGCGCAAATAGGCCTCTATCGTCTTAGGTTGAAGACCTTTAAGCCTAAGGTGTTGCAGTAACGTTTGATAATCGTACTTGAAATTTCTATTGATGGGTATTGCCATGACACTGTAACCTCATATTCGTGGTTGAATGGTCCCTCTAAACGAGGGGTTGAGGTTACATTTTAGATTTAATCAGGGCGTGTGGTCTTTTCTCCGCGATAGCGGCTTCGTCCAACCATAAAATCAATCCGACACAAAAAGACGCGCGGCTTATTTAGACGTTAGCCTTTGAATGCAAAAGGCATACATTGTGCTATAATCGGCGAATGAAGAGCTACGACTGGAATCGAGAGAAAAACGAAATTCTAAGGAACGATAGAGGCATATCTTTCGAGGAAATCGTCTTCCACATTGAAATTGGTGATGAGCTGGACGTATATCCACATCCAAATCAAGAACGTTACCCAAACCAATTAATTTCTGTTGTTGCTGTGAATAACTACGCTTATTTGGTTCCGTATGTTGAATCAGAAGAAGGTGTTTTTCTAAAAACGATTATACCTAGTCGCAGAGCGATAAAAAGGTCTATTGGAGAATAGTTATGGGCAAATACAAATTCGATCAAGAGGAGCAAGAAATCCTAGATGCATTTGAATCAGGAAAAATACAACCAATTTCGAATGCAAAGGAAGAAATTGAAAAACATAAGAAATATGCTGCTGAGACCTTCAGGAAAGATAAAAGAATAAATATTCGTATTGCAAGTCGAGACCTTTCTACAATTCAAAAGCTAGCTATGTTGGAAGGTATTCCATACCAAACATTCATAGTTAGTATCTTGCATAAATTCGCGGACGGGAGGTACATTGAAAAACAGGCTAACAAGGCCAATTGAGTCGGACTGGTTTTTCAGTGGCTGTGCTGCGCTTGCCCCTGGGCCCCTCTAAACACTAAACAAAACAAAAAAAGGGGACAGATTTATTTATGAGCTATACTTCTGGCAAGTGAAATTATTTATAGGCAGTTGGTATGCCTAGAGTCGGGCGTGTGGTGTTACCTCATTACCCGCATCATATCGTGCAAAGGGGACACAATCGGCAAGTTGTTTTTGCAGTGGACTCGGATTTTGAATATTATTTGGAAACCATTGTCACAATGGCGTGAGGTTTATGGCATTCGCGTGTACGCTTGGTGTCTTATGACGAACCCTATCCATTTGGTTGTTGAACCACCTGAAGAAACGGCCTTACTGGGACAACTCATGAAACGGCTTTCTGGTTGGCAAACGCGCTATGTGAAAGAATGGAAACAGATTTATTTTAACCATTTTTTTATCGTAAAATGAATCTGTCCCCTTTTCTTTTTGCGCCGCTTCGCAGATGTATTTTTCCGGTGATGCGCGACGTTGGGCCTATAGTCACGCTTTACGTTAATCATGCTATGCGTTATGATTAAGCATGATCATATCGTTCAAGTGTGCAGACACAGAAGCCTTGACCAGAGGCGACCGTGTAAGGAAGTTTGTAAACATCGCTGTAGTGGCTCGGCGAAAGCTAAGGCAGCTAGAGATCGCTGACCAGTTGAACGATTTACGGGTGCCACCGGGGAACAGACTGGAGCCATTAAAGGGCAATAGAGCTGGCCAGCACAGTATCCGTATTAATGATCAATGGCGCATCTGTTTTCGTTGGACGAAGATAGGTGCTGAAGACGTAGAGATAGTAGACTACCATTGACGAGGGCACCTATGAATAAGCTCAAACCTGTTACTCCCGGCGAACTCCTTTTAGAGGAGTTTTTAAAGCCCATGGGTATTAGTCAGTACCGTTTGGCCAAAGAGATTAGCGTTCCAGCTCAGCGTATTAGCGAAATCGTGGCGGGGAAACGTGGAATTACGGCAGACACCGATTTACGGCTATGTCGTTTTTTTGGCTTGTCCAATGGCTACTGGCTTCGCGCACAGGCCGCGCACGACACAGAGGTTGCAGAGCACAAAATCGGTCCCGCGTTGACGGAGATCAAGCCATGGGCGGCCCATGTGGCCCAAGAGGGATAGGGAGGGGTTTCTAACCCCTCCCTCCCACACGCCACCCCGCATACGGGTCCGTACAGGGCGGTTACCTAGAGTTCCGGACCCGTAGTCGGGCCAATGAATATTGAATAGACCAGAAATACTCATTGTGGATTTCACTATACCATCAACGCGCCTGTTAACTCTTAAGGCGGCCTGTCGGCCGCCACCCACCTTTGCGCGTTGAGTTCTTTTATCCGACATCTTGCGGCCTTCCGGATGTTATCGAAGTTTGAGTGAACGCAGTGAACAAGCATCACCGGGATACCAGGCCATGACGTCGGATACCCTGACAAACCTCCGCCATCCGTCCTATCTTACAGGGTGGTGGCCAAGGGTTTCCCATTATCCAGGCTAGTTTAAAGTGGGGAGTAGCTATTGAAGGGAATAGCCGCGCTAGTAGTTGAAAAAACCTTTGAAAATAATCGCGGCGGAAACGCGGAGCGCTGGAACAGCGGGGAGTCTACCCAAACGGATTAGAACGAACTTTTCAAACGAAAACAGGGACAGCTTTTTTCTAGTACCCCGTCAATATAACCTTGACGGGGTACTAGTATCCTTGATGGGCAAGGGATGCAAAGAAAAACCCGTTTCCTCAGCATAAGCACTTCGCAGCAATTGACGCCAAACGCTGTACTGTTTTTGCGCGGAACCTTCCAGTACAAATGTATTACCCTCCAACTCCACAACTTGAGTAGCAACGTTCGACGTGAACGCGTCACTGATCTCTCGCATAGCCTCGACGTGAATTTGAGTCGAATCATCGTTCAAGCCATCGGTTGCGCTACTCATCCCCGATATTAAACTGTTCATGGCGTTGATACTTGTACCGCCGCTGAGAACTAGAGATGCCACACTGCTCACCATGGAAATACCGCCCGAAACTACCCGACGTTCAGATATTGCTTCGGTTTTTCTTAGCGCAATGGTTTCTTGGTAATTGCTTTTGCGCCAATTTCGATAAGGTTTCCGGATATTCGCGCAAAATCTCGAATGGTGTTGGTCGAAAATGTCGATCATTGTATTGTGTTGTAGACGTATGAGCCGAATTCGATCCATCGTGGGATCGTCGATTGCCGGCAACCGATTAATAGTGTAGGCACCGCTTCCAAGCTCTCGAAGATATTCTCCGAAGGCGTCCGGAGACAAATCTTTTGCAAACCGGAGTTCGGCTATAGTCCGAATTGCATTTAAACGATTATGCGCCAGCAAGCGTTTCACATTGAGCATATCGTTTGCGATCCGGTTATAAATATTTTGAAACGGATCCCGATCAGCAACACTTTGGTCTTGATAGGCATATTTGCTGGCTTCGGATGAATACTCCCGGTTCAGCCAGATATTTTCGGCGGCATCGCGTACCTCGATACCTAAAACCAGCGATGCGCCATTTGAAACGATGATTTTGCCTGAAACCTAGATATCGATATCCACCATTTCGGATGGAATGGTGCGAACAGCCCCCATTGGCCGGACTCTTCTATCGTATTTCTGAGTTCAACCGCCATATAGTATGCTTCAGCCTTTCGAACTTCCGCTACTACATGTTCATCGATTAATGGCTTATCATCCTCTATTCTTCCAAAATCGAAAATACGAATACCAACGTCCAGCAACTGATTCTTCGGGATTTCATTTTGAGCCTTATTGACCGGTGGCCCGTATGTCTTTATTACACGGTGCTCGGTACAGGACACCAGAAAAACACACAGCAAAAAAATGAGACGAATCACAAGTTTACCTTTCCCTGGCTGCTCCACTCTTTTTTCATCGGCTTTAAGTGTTTATAGTTGAACCGCGAAATGACATATAGCAACACTCAGGCTAGGAGGCTGTCCGAGAATAGAAGCCGTAGCGAGGGAAAGCTGTTTTGAGTCAGATTTTTTCATGATTTGAGGCGTATACTTGCTGTATTTAACGACAAATCCGCCTGGAGCGGGTTTGGACCGCTGAAAGCGGCCCACAGGTGTGAAATATAGGGATGTATTTCATCAATATTATGGGAAAATTTGGCCAAACCAGCTTTTCCGCAGTAGGTTCTCTATTCTCGGACAGCCTCCTAGATACCGTGATATTAACAAATTCCAAGATTGTTGAAAATCCGTCATTTTGTAGAAAATCGAGACCCCTCATCATCGGGTGTTTATTGGCGTCGCTGTGTTTGGTTGTACGCTTAACTTTCAAATCGAAAATACTGTTCCCACCCCCCTTATAGAACCGCTGCCGCTCAACGTTTCGATTTATTATCCTAGTTCTTTTCTCGAATATGAATACCGCGAGGAGCGTTCCGATGGTTCGGTAATGGTCAACCAAATTGGCCCAGCGCAACAAGCAGTTTTCGATGAGTTGTTTGGAAGTTTATTTACATTGGTTGAAAGAATATCAGATTTGACTATTGAATCGCTGGAAGCCGTATCGACCGATGCCGTCATCATCCTCGCGGTCGATGACTACGCTATAACAAAACCACGTAACAATGGATTAGACTTCTACGAAGCAACGATCCGCTACGGCCTTTCGCTGTACACCTCACACGGTGAATTAATTGCGGCTTGGTCGGTTAACGGTTACGGAAGAGATCGCAGAAGAAGGTTTCTTCCTTTCGGGGCCGCCGCTGAAGCCACCGAGGAAGCCATACGCGATGCCGCGACACTGATAGCGGTTGAGCTTGGCGCCACGCCGGAGATCAACGCTATTATCCGTGCAAAAACCAAAACGGAATGTTGCACTTGAAAAACGTACGGGGTTTCGCTGTTGACATAATTTTGGCCACTTCAGCTTGCTCTACCGCTACGATTGAGCAAGTCAACTATAGTGTAACGCCAAACAATCTAAACGATGGCGAAGCTATCGTAATATTGACAAATGAGAAAAGCAGTTCGGATGAAACCGAAGAAAGCTTTAAAGAGTGCCTCTACGACGAATTAAAAGATGGCAACGCCAATTTAGCGGTTTTTGCGAGCGACCAATTTAGGGACGAGTTGTTTCCTTGGTTTGAACCCAGAACGGCGCCAACCTCGCATCGCGCATTATTGCAGCTCATGTATCAACCGGGAGTTAGACAAAAGATCACCGAAACAAAAGTCAGGTATGTCGTCTGGCTAAACGGCGATACCGACCAAGTTGATCAGGGAGGCACTATGGCCTGCTCGGTAACCCCTTTTGGCATAGGGTGTTTTGGATTGGCTTGGTGGGACAAGGAATCGGTCTACGAAGCCGCTATTTGGGATTTGAAACTGACCCAGGCGGTAGGCAAAATAAGCGCGGAAGTATCGGGAACTTCCTACCTGCCTGCGCTTATCATACCCATCCCCTTGATTGCCCGCACCCAAAATACCGCGTGCGAAGGGCTAGCGGCTCAGGTAAAAGACTTGATGGGTATCAGTCCTTGAGAAAAATCAGCCGGGATTTTATCTCGTTGGCCGTAACCGGTTTTCCGTTGACAAGCCGTGGCCGGAAGAGCAATTCACTAAGGTTATGTAAAACCGTTTCTTTGAACCGAGGTGGCAATTCCGTATTGTGCACGACTACATTTTCCACGGTCCCATCTTCCTTAACCTTCAATTGAACATCAATATATCCGATGGTATTCAAAACCACTTTGTTCTCCAATGGATCGTTTTGAAATTCCTCGGCTTGCTTTGGAAAATGCCACGGTACCGCCACACCATGGAAAAATCGCATCGCGTAGTTGGGTCTAAGCCTAATCCCCGAGGAGTGCCGTGTTTTGAGGTTCCTATTAATTAAAGCCAATGGATCCTTAAACAGCGATTGAAGCTGCTCATCTGTACTCCCCTCCGACTCAAGAAACCGCCACGCCCGTCCATAAAAACTTTGTGCCTTTTCAAGCTTAGCCGCGATCACATACCAATCACCCATGTCGATCAGTACTTCGGCATATTGCATGAGTGCGATTTCCATATCTTTTTCACTTAATTTTAGTGCCCGTTCAAGTGCTTTTAGGCCTTGTTTGTCAGCAATTCCCTGTAGCCTATAATTGGTAGCAAAAGCACGCAACGATATCACAAGATCAAATTTACTTTGCTGGATTGCGGCTTCCAGTGTCGAAATCGTTTCCTCGTAAATATATTGTTCATAGTCCAAATCGTCCGCGCGCCGATACCAATCCGCCAATTTGAAAATCGCGGGCAACAAGGCAGCCGTGTTTTTATCCAAATAGTGTTCAAAAGTAAATAATCGATACCACTGCTCCCGCTCGGCAGCGTCAAAACGGTTCAATTTTAAGTACAATTCGGATAAAGATTCTACAATGTCGACTTGACCCAAATTATAAAGTACCCCATTGCGGTGGCTAATATGCTTGGCGCGCTGAAATATCTCGACTGCGTCTTGAAGCCTGCCTGTGTCTTGGTACAGATGACCCAACTGGGTTAGCGGAGTAATAAGAGCTTGATCAAAAACACCCGCCTGGGTTTCCAAAATGGAAATGGATTCTAAATAGCTTTGTTCGGCAGCCTCATTTTCTTTGTTTATTCGATGAAAATCGGCCTGTTTCAGCAGAAGTGCAATCAATCCCGAGTGGTCGGTACGCAGATCTTTAACAAAAAATTGGGAGGCAGTAGGAAAAGATAAACTATCACCCTTTTGCCTAGCCTGGATAGGGTTTAAAAGCTTATGATTGTCGCTTGATAATGCTGTTTGAGCGGTAGCCCGATCCATCAACGATCCACTGAACAGCACTATGAGACAGCGCAAGAATAGAGAACTGCCTACAACCCAAACCTTTTTTGAAAGCGAAAACTTGCTAGATGAATAAACCACGTTAATATGATACCCGAATCCGCAATTCCACTATGAGGTTATGACAATGAAAAAGTATTTCCTACGTATTTTCGAAACCGCTATAAACGGCCTAAAACACGGAGCGATTTCGTTAGTAACGGTTGTTTTAGTCAGCCTCGGCGCCATGCCGATACAAGCTGATGAAACCTGTATGTCGCCCTACATGGCCAAAATTGTTGGTCAGGAAGACTATGTCTATGTTTGGACGCTCGGTATGGAAGGTCTTGGCGACGAACAAGATAAATTGGTGACAGTCGATGTTAAACCTGGTTCACCCTCTTATGGCAAAGTCATTCACCAGTTGTCGGTCGGTGGACGAAACGAAGCCCATCACTCGGGTTTTACCGATGACCGCCGGTATCTGTGGGCCGCTGGCCTGGATACCAACAAAATATTTATATTCGATGTGCATAGCGATCCCGCTAAACCCACATTGCATAAAACGATTACTTCGTTTGTCGCGAAAAGTGGTGGCGTCGTCGGTCCCCATACCACGTATGCCTTACCCGGACGCATGATGATCACCGGATTATCCAACAATAAAGATCACGGCGGACGCACCGCGTTGGTTGAATATACCAATGAAGGGGACTACGTTGCCACGTACTGGATGCCAACGGATAGTCAATTGAATGGCGCCGTTAAAACCGGGAAATTCGCGGATGGCTATGGTTATGACGTCCGCGCCTTACCCCGGCGGAATGTGATGTTGACATCTTCCTTCACCGGCTGGTCAAACTATATGATGGATTTTGGCAAAATGCTTAAGGATCCTGAGGCGATGAAACATTTTGGTAATACCGTGGTGTTGTGGAATTTGCATACTCGGCAACCGAAACAAGTCTTTGACGTTCCGGGTGCACCTTTGGAAATTCGCTGTGCGTGGAACTCTAATCACAACTACTGCTTCACCTCGACTGCTCTGACATCGAAAATCTGGCTCATTTACGAAAATGACAAAGGCGAATGGTCAGCCCGTGATGTGGCTGACATCGGCGACCCGTCCAAAATTCCACTACCGGTTGACATCTCGATACAAAGCGACGACAACATGTTGTGGGTGAATACCTTTATGGACGGTATGACACATGGTTTCGATATTTCAGACCCATTCAACCCGAAGCAAGTCTATGAAAAGAAAATAGGCGCGCAGGTCAACATGGTTTCGTCCAGTTGGGACGGTAAGCGTTTGTATTACACTTCATCCCTATTAGCGAATTGGGATAAAAAAGGAGTAGATAATGAGCAATATTTCAAAAGTTACCGATGGGACGGCAAGCAGTTGACCGAACAATTCGCCATCGATTTTCGCAAAGAAAAGTTAGGGCGTCCCCATCAGATGCGTTTTGGCGCTAAATCATTGTATTCCTCGATTCGGCCAGCGCAAACAGCCGATGTTTTAAGTCAATTGTAGCCGGTGCAATAGCGTCTAATTGCCAGGGATGGCTTTTTCCGTTTGGTTATGTGTCACTCTATTCCGTTTCGAATGCTCGTCTTGTTGGGCGTGGGCCTATTGTTCATAGTATTAGCCAACAGGTTTGGCGCCAAACCCGAAATGGCTCGACAAGACGTGGTTTTAGCACCTGGTTACGGTTCCTTAGCGTTTACCGCACCCGAAGCTGGGACATACTCGCTGCCTGTGCTGGGCAAGGCGAGCAATGGTCAAGTGATCGATTCGGACGGGAATGAGTATTCTTTGACCCGATTAATGCGAAAAAAAGTGGTTTTACTGAGCTTTATATTCTCCACTTGTAGCGATATCAATGGTTGCCCATTGGCAACGTCCGTCCTGCACCGTGTCAAATCAAGACTGAACAAAGAACCTCAACTGGCCGATCGGGTCCGATTGTTGACCTTGAGTTTTAATCCCGAATTCGATACTCCCGAAGTGATGGAACACTATGGCGATGACTTCCGAGACGGTGAGCTGGATTGGCGATTTTTAACGACCCGTTCGGAACAACAGTTGCAACCGATTCTTAAAAACTATAACCAAAGCAGGCAAAAAGAATACGATAAAAACGGCCGGTTTACCGGCGTTTATTCGCACATTTTGCGGGTTTATTTAATCGATCGACAAAGCCGTTTGCGTAATATTTATAGTGTCTCATTTTTGCATCCGGATACACTGGTTAACGATATAAAAACCTTACTGATGGAACGATCCGGAAGGGTAGCGATCCAGGATAGCTTTGATCTAAAGGATACAGCGCAAACGAAGACCCATTATCTCGAACCACTTTATCGTGGCGGCGATCAAAAAACGGGCTATGAATCGCCCGAATATAAGACCCAGGCCATCGGTTTAATGGAGCGTGTCGGAAAGCCGATCGATTTGCTTGAATTTGTTATTCACCCTCCATTGGGATTGACGACAGTCCCGGCGCCTCTTGATAATCTCCCCACTTCGGAGAAAATTCAACTCGGCCGAAAGTTATTCTACGATCGCCGCCTGTCTTTGAACAACACCGTTTCGTGCGCCATGTGCCATATTCCTGAACAGGGATTTAGCAGTAACGAGATGGCAACGTCGGTGGGTATCGAAGGGCGAACGGTCAAACGCAATGCTCCGACGCTATACAATGTCGCCTATGCCCAATGGTTGTTTCACGACGGCCGCGAAAATACCTTAGAGCAGCAGGTTTGGGGGCCGCTATTGGCGAGCAACGAAATGGCCAATCCATCGGTTGGCGCTGTCATCGCTAAGATCACCAACAGCGCCGATTATGATGGCTTGTTCGAGAAAGCTTTTAATCGTGGTCCCGGCATGGAAACAATCGGCATGGCCATAGCCAGTTACGAGCGCACTTTAAATTCCGCTAATTCACCCTTCGATCATTGGTATTACGGAGAAAACGCTAAGGCGATAAACGATAAAGCCGAGCGAGGGTTTCATTTGTTTCGAGGAAAAGCTGGCTGCGTTAACTGCCATCATATTAGGAAAAATGACGCGCTGTTCATGGATAATCGTTTGCACAATACAGGTGTGGGCTATCGCGAAGCCATGCTCAAAGAACCATCTAAACACCTCGTGCAAGTAGCGCCGGGCGTCTTCTTCGAGATTGATGCGGCGGCGGTCAATTCCGTTTCCGAGCGGAAACCCAATGACCTGGGACGTTATGAAGTCACGCAAAAGCCAGAAGATCGTTGGTCTTATAAAACGCCCTCGCTGAGAAATATCGCCCTCACCGCACCTTATATGCACAATGGTTCTTTTTTAACGCTAAAACAGGTTGTTGAGTTTTACAATCAAGGTGGGGTTGTAAATGAAAATCTCGATCCATTGATCAAACCGCTAACCCTGACCGCTATGGAAGTCGGCGACTTGGTTGCGTTTCTCAACACATTGACGGGAGATAACGTCGCCACACTGGTTGCTGATGCATTTGCCGCACCCGTTGGCGATATGCACTAACCCGCATCCGTCTTAAGTCCTCTGATTCCGGTTTAATAGAGCTTATCAATCGGACACTTATGTTCGTGATGACATTTTCGATGATTCGGACCGGCGGATAGAAAAAGCCGAATGCACCGAGGTTGGGTGCATTCTTTAATTTTGAGGAGCACGGGTATATTTCCTATTTCCAGTTGAACCCGTACAAATGGAATGATATCCCCCTTCTGCTTCTGAGTTGTGCCTTCCGGAAGATCGTTTATAAGTTTTTGTAGTTGCTCCCGCGTATACACGTGAAAGCTTAACCCGATCGAAATCGATTGGGGAACCTTCTGTGTCCGTAGATCCACCACTTCCCAAGGATGCATTGTGACAAATTTTAATGAGTTACGATCAAACGATTGTCATAAAGTAAGTGTCGGAAAACTAGTAGTCTGTCAATGTTGTATTGACGGGTATAGTGATTTCAATTTTATCCGTGCATCGGCGGTGGTAAAGCGCCAGTTTACACATACCGCTTTTTGATTTCTTTGTTTTTGCCATGCGTTTATTTCAGTTCGTAATGTGCTTTGATCAGCTATTCTTCGATCAAGACACTGACGACTTAACACCCCAATCTCTATTTCTGCCATATCAAGCCAACTGCCATGCTTTGGCGTGTAATGAATTTCCAGCCTTTCTGCAATTCGACGTGCTTCCTCGGGTGCAAACGCTTCATACAGTGATCCTAATTTATGCGTGTTTAAGTTATCCATTACTAAAATGATTTTTTTATCGGGGTAGTGTTCATCTACTAATTCCTTAATGAGATGTGCCCAGTCCACTTTAGTATGCCGGTTTGTGACCTTGACATGCCTCCAGCCCTCAAGCGGTGCGAATAGCATAAACAGATTACTGACGCCATTTCGTTCATATTTAAAATCATATATTTCAGATTCTCCAGAACGCATCGGTAACGGGGTACGCGTTTCTTTTGTATGCTGCTTGCTCGTTTCATCCATACACACCAAAACCTCATCTTGTGTAAAAGGACGTTGATAGACCTCTAATATATATTCCATTGCACACACGAAGTCTGCATTAGATTTAGGCGGAATGCACCAGCATTGTTTTAGCCACGGTTTGAGTTCGTTTTTTTTAGTGTCTGCCTAATCGTTTCATGGCTTATGCTCTCTGTTATAGTGCATTCAACTAATCGTTCAGAGAGTAGCCGTAATGTCCAATCTACCCGTCCCTCCGGAGCTTGCGAACAGGCTGTTGCAACTAAAAAGGCTTCTCCTGCTCCATCCAGATTTTTTGATCGGTATCTTTTTTGAGGCTTTGGATTAACGGCACTCCCCAATCCTTCTTCTACAAATCGCTTTCGCACGCGTTCAATACTTCGTAGGCTTGTACCCAATGCCCTGGCTATTTCTTTATCCTTTTTTTTACCCTCAGAACTGGTTTCGTCGCTAAGTAACAAAATTCGAGCGTGGGTCTGTTTATGTGCTGCAGCTTTTCCTTTTGATACAATCTCTTTTAGCTCAAGCCTTTCTTCGTTCGTTAAATTAACGCGGTAGATTTTTGCGGACATGTTTAGCGTTTGGGTTTCAATTGCTTAGAATTAAAACCTAACATTCTACTTTAATTAATCGTCAATACAACATTGACAGACTACTAGTACCCCGCCCACTAAATTTTATGGACTGGCAATGTAGGTTCGAGTGGCCTTAAGTACCTCATATCTTAATTATTTCATCAATTGTAATAAAGGCATAGAATGTTACCATACTAGTAACAAATGGTTATTAAACATGGATCAATTTAAAAGCATGACTGCCTTTTGCTGGGTCGCCGAGTTTGGGAGCTTTGCGGCGGCGGCGGAAAGATTGAGCCTGTCGGGACCAATGATTAGCAAACACGTCGCCCACCTGGAACAGCACTTGGGTGTTTGCCTGTTAAATCGCACAACCCGAAAAGTTAATCTGACCGAGGCAGGTCGGCAATATTATCCCCGCTGCAAACAACTGTTAAACGACTTGGCCGAGCTGGAGGACATGACCAGCCAAATCGACCAACAGCCTAGAGGGTTATTGAGAATCAACGCGCCCATTGATTTTGGCATGATGCATATGGTGGCAGCGGTCGAAGCATATAAAAACGATTATTCCAACGTCGATATTCAATTAGTGCTTGAAAACAAGTATGTTGATCTTAATGATGGCGTTTTCGATATTGTAATCCGGATTACGGATGAACCGGATAATGATGTTATCGGCAAAATAATCAGAACGACGGAACTCTGCACTTACGCATCTCCCGGCTATCTGAAGAAACGCGGTGAACCGATGACAATCGATGCCCTGCAAAATCACCAATGCTTGCAGTTTCTCGGAACCCCTCACGGTGAAGGCTGGATATTTCAATGCGAAAACAAAATCCGGACGATTACTCCACAATGGTGTTTTGCTTCCAATAATGGCAGCGTTCTTTGCCAGGCCGCCGAAAAAGGTATGGGGATCTTCCAGGCGCCCGATGTTACGGCCGCACCCTATTTGAACTCAGGCGCCTTGAAAAAAATTCTAAGCCCTTATCGAGTACCTTCTCTCCCCATTTACGCCATGTATTTACCGCGCCGTTATATCTCGATAAAAATAAAATCGTTTATTAAATTTCTCAGTAACTATTCAGGTCACCCGTGAAATCCGCTATTTCCGCGTTGAAAAAGGCTTCGTGTTACAGGGTTCTTTAAACAACCAAACGAATACAAATCAAATAATGAAAACCGAACAACCATCGGGAAAACCTAATTCCCCGAAGCTGCCCCCTCGGCCGGAAAAACCCGACCCAAGCCATTGCTGCAATCGGGGTTGTGAACGATGTATCTTCGTTTATTATGAGGAAGCGTTAGTTCGGTGGAACCAGCGGGTTAAAGCTATTGGGAAGGGAGTGACCGAAGATGGCCTTTCAACGAAAAGCACCCCATTATGAGTTTAGAAGGATGCCCCATTGTCGGAGACAATTGATTTCCTCATCGTCGGTCATGGCTTGGCCGGAAGTCTACTGGTCTGGCGTTTAATCGAGCACCACCAACGTGTCATGATCGTCGATAACGACACTGGTTTTTCCGCTTCGCGAACGGCAGCGGGTTTGGTTAATCCCATTACCGGCAAACGGTTTACGAAAGACTCCCGTTTTGAAACTTTTCTGTCTTCCGCGAAAGGGCTATACGAATCGTTGGGAAATTATTTTGAGACACGGTTTTTTTTCAAAAAATCATTGTTGCGGATTTTCAGTTCTGAACAAGAGTACGCTTTCTGGCAAAAGCGTAAAATTGAACCCAGCTATATTTCTTACCTGGAGGACAATTTTGACGAGCAAGTTGCTCAATATGATTTAAACGCGCCGCTGGGAGGCTATAGTCAGAAATTTTGCGGTTATCTCGACACTTATCGATTATTGGAGAGCTTGAAATCTTTTTTCAGCGGTACCCACTGTTTTAATGGAACAGGCTTTTCGCATCACGATCTTGTTATTAAAGATTCGGGTTTTGATTGGCTTGGATACGACATTAATAACATCGTTTTTTGCGAAGGTAATTGGGCAACCAATAATCCTTTTTTTTCATGGCTTCCCTTTCAACCGTCCAAAGGAGAAATTTTGACGCTAAAGACGGATCGGGCGCTTCCCCCCGAAATCATAAGCCGTGGAAAATGGCTGTTACCTTTAGGCGATGGGTTGTATTCGTTGGGAACCACCTACCAATGGTCTCCGCTGGATGAAAAACCCAGCGAATCGGCAAAAAGGGAATTGTTGCACTCCCTAAAACAAATATTTCGTCATTCCATCGAATTTAATATCATCGATCACAAAGCCGGTATCCGGCCGAATACCCTGGATAAGCAACCCTTTATCGGGATGCACCCTCGAACCGCGGGAATTTCAATATTCAATGGTTTTGGTTCCAAAGGTGTATTGACGATTCCCTGGTATGCCGATCGGTTTGTCAACTTCTTGTTGAAAGGGACGCCACTACCCTTGGAAGCGGGTATAAGCCGTTACAGTGCAACCCATTTCCCTGGTTGAACGTGCTCACAAGTATGTCTCGTAGGTTTTAGGACCCGGCGATATTGCAATTGATGCAACCATGGGTAATGGCTACGATACTTTGTTTCTCGCGGAAATGGTTGGTTACCACGGTAAGGTCTACGCCTTTGATATCCAGTCGTCGGCGCTCGAAAACACCCGGCGGCGATTATTCAGTCACGGTATGGACAAACAAGTGGAACTGGTGTTGGGTGGGCATGAGAATCTTTTAGCTTTTGTTCCAGCTCACCTGAATAATCGGATAAAAGCGGTCATGTTTAATCTTGGATACCGCCCCAAAAGCGATAAACAGATCAAAACATCGGTAACGACCACTCTGGCAGCCTTGGAAGCGGCCGTTAAGGTTTTAGCTGTTTCAGGGCGAATCACTATTGTTGCCTATACCGGCCATTCTGGCGGACTGGAAGAAGCGGTGGCGGTCAAGTCCTTTGGACAATCACTTTCCAGCCATGACTTTCGTATCAGTTGGGAAACCCCGGGACTCAGGGACCGAAACCCACCCCGGCTGTTAATGATCGAAAAAATAATGTAACTGTTTACCCCCTGAAAACCTCCATTCCTGCGTTGAACTGACGAATTTTAGGGGGGTAATCTGAACAGTTATGCCGAGTATGCTGAATTGTTACAAAATAAGTAACCATTCAACTTCTCCCTAATGAGGCGCTATCCGACAGCTGATCGCGGAATTCGTACTCCCGGAAACAACACCGTTTGTACTATACTCTGAGCATTTCTCTTTGAAAGTGTTCGTCGCCGATTGACGGCAGACACGGGAAGGTTTTTATGAAGGCAAAAATTGTTTTATTGATCGGTTGTTTATGGCCGTTTTTTAGTTCCGCGGACCATTTCCACACTCAAGGCTCCGGCAATGCTCTTGTACCTGCCGCCTTTTATGTGCCGGGGAAGGGTTTCTCAAGTGATAGAGTGAAGCAATTTCACCCTAAACAGATTGCCGACAGCGCCGGAATCGAACTTCTTCTAATGCCGGCTGGTGAGTTTGTTATGGGTTCAAAAACAGGCGATGAAGATGAAAAAGAATTACGGAAGGAGCAAATAAAGCAACCTTTCTACTTAAGTAAATATGAAGTTACCCAAAACCAGTGGAAAAAAATTATGGGTACTCAACCCTGGCTGGCACGGGGTAATGTTCAGGTCGGTGACCGATTTCCGGCGGTCTATGTGAATTGGCTTGAGGCTCGAGAGTTTATCACACGCTTAAATAAACTGGAACGTTGTTCCTGCTACCATTTGCCCACCGAAGTGGAGTGGGAATATGCCGCGCGTGCCGGTACCGTTTCAACCTATAGTTTCGGTGATAATTCCAAGCAATTAAGTGAATTCGCCTGGTATGCCGATAGTATCTCGGATCGCCGGTTCGCCCGCGCCGTAGGGGAAAAGGAAGCCAATCCGTGGGGCATATACGATATGCACGGAAATGTTTGGGAATGGGTTTCCGATTGGCGCACGGAAGACATGGGTCCAAGAATTCGAGGTGGAAGTTGGGGAAGCCCTTCCAGTTCATTACGCTCGTCAAATCGAAGTGCGGCACAAGTTGACCGCCGCGCAAGCCATATCGGGTTTCGTGTCGTTCGGGCCTTGGATTAATACCAGTTTTCGGTTATCGGATTATGAAAACTGGTGACATGAGGAACCTATCCGTACTATTTTGAACCGTAAATAGATTCCATATTTTCAGATCTGGATGTGAAAGAAGCGGCTTCGGGTGTTAAACCTGAATCCGTGACTCCAATGCGGATAGCAGGGTGCAAGATATTGGTTCGCGGGGGATCGAAAAAATCTTAGCTACAGCCCCGATTGAAAACTGGGATGGATATATTTTTCGGCGAATACAGCTAAAATTAAGCTGTCCTCGTTTTTGTTTGGAAGGTTTGTTTTAATGAGCTTTTGTAGACTTCGTGCTGTCCCAGCGCTTCACAATTCCGCCGCGATCTTTTTCTAAGGTTTGCTCACCTAACTCGGCAATCGTGAGTTAACAGCGAGAAAAGCGGGGCAAAACTACCCTCTCCATCGTAGTATGTTTGATGAAAAATTTTGAAGATCGCAGAGAATTAGAGCATAGAACGCCTCATTCAGTTTAATCGTCATCTATTTCATCGGAAACAGCCATCAAGCGGGCACGGATCTGTTGAATCATGCCATTTTCCTCAAGTCGAAAGAATTGTTTGAGGAATAATGGCGCTAAAATTTGCTTGACGGTTTTCTCCGATGGCAAATCACGCGATTGAGTGCGAAGATAAAGCGAGTGCTCAGACCAAATCGTATCTTGATACTGGAGCGCAATCAATTGCATTAACCCCAAGGCAATGGAGGCACAGAGCACGAAGATTTCATAGGCTCGCCAGCACGCTTGAACGGTATGAATATCCTGGGGCTGTGGGGCTTTGAGAAGACGATTGGAAAAGGGGCGTCTAGAATGTTTTGGCAATTTTTTAGTCCAAAAACGAAATTTAAAGGCGCCGATCACATGCTTTAACATCGCGAACATGATTTCAATGCGGGTTCTAGCACAATACAGTTCAACGGCATCAATGGCTGACAGCGTTAAATCGGAACTCATTAGAACCATTGGGCCTTTTGAGGTGACGGCGAGAATAAATAACACCTGATCAGCGATGGGCCGCCATAACAGTGTAAGCGTCATAACCCGGATGGATTCGGTTTTACCGTAGACTTGACAGGTCACCGTCTCAAACAAATGAAGGTGGTCGAAGCATTCTCTTAAACACACTTTCTCGCATAGAGCGGCTGAGGTCCGGGTCGAGAGGCGGGTTTCGGTGGCGCGGGGAAATAACCCACATAGCTATTCTTGGCTTTGACCAGCACCTCAACCCACCGCGCCTGATGCTGGATTGAATAATAGTGGCAAGCTCGAAATACGCCCCCGGTTGAAAAAAAGGCATCCAACACCAAATAACACAGACAGTGATTCGTCACCGCAAAATGAATCGCCATGGCCACCAAGCGGTCGGTGAGCTTGATCCGACATGGATTATCGCGCTCGTCGTTCAACCCTAAATGAGCCCATCCCTGATGAATTTGAAGCTGCAAAGGACAACAAAAACAAGCGGATAACGACCCGATCAAGATGCCAATGCTGCCCCAACATTGGGCCCGAAAATAGCCGGGTTTCGTTTGCGTCTCCGATGACTCGTGCATCGATACCACGCCGGGCATCTTGCGTCCATCTTTGATCACCGCGGTATGGTCACCCAGAAGTATCGCTCGTCCAGCTACTTCAACGGATTTTCCTTGGCGATTCACAAAATCTTGCCAAGCATCGAGCAACGCCCCATAGACATACGCTTTGGATCTAAAAAAACGGAGCAAGCGGTAATAACCAAGTTCATCTAATAGCCAGAAACGACACAACGACGTCACGCCGATCATTTCTCCTGCCCCCATAAATCCAATCACAATGGCGCAGAACAACAACCAAGTACTCGATCTGGAAAAAACGCTTTGAAAGCTTTCTAAACTCTGAGAAATATACTGTTGCACGGGGTCTCCTCCTTCCATCTGTACTTCTACAAAGAAAAGAAGGATCCGTGTTTTTTTAGCAAATGTCTAGTCGTAATTATCGATTTCTATTTTCTACACTACTCATCTTTTATGAACACCAGTGGGCAATCTTAAAGCGCAGAGCTATCAATGGGTGATAAGACTTTCTTCCGTTGGTCGAGGTGACACATCGAAAAAATGAATTCAGGGCCTGAATAGTTACGTCAAATCGGATAGAACTCGTGACTGACGAGATCATGAAAGCATCAATCCATTTTGCTGCGGACATGCCTCTGAATGTGAAATATAATGCATTTTTTGTTCTATGCGAAACTTCATTCATTTCGATAAGACGACCAAAATAAGTATCAACCTTTTCAATGTCAGAACGATCAAATATTTTTCTGTTTATGCCAGATTCATAATTATGGAGAATGGGATCGTTGAGCCTACGGCAATATTGGTAATCTTCTTTGCATATGCGATACTTAATGACGGGACCTTTATATTGAATAGCGATGCGAAAGTCCATAAGTAGCAAGTTAGACCTTTCTATGTATCGTTCAATATCGTCACCGTCAAATACCAAACACCAGGATTCAAGCCGCATATAAGACATATCTTGATCTGAAAATAGTTTCGTGTCGATGATGTCATCGGATCTCAGACGCTCAATGTGAAATGGGAAACTATCAAATGAATAGGAATCCATGTCAGTTGATCCGTATTCAAAAAATGGCATGACTATTCGCATTACAGATTCTTTATCTAGCCCCTAACGCTGCAATGTGTGGATTTTTAAAGTGGAGGCCGTATTTTGGCCGGAGCTTTTAAAATTCCGAACCATTGCCTTGTTATGTTTAGTACACGCCAAACTCATTTCCAGTAAGTTCCGTAGGTTTTACTTCTCTTAACATACTAATCAGTGGAGTGTATTTCTCCTTTATGATTCCCGATTTAACTTCACTTCTCATAGATGTTAATTCCTGGATTAATTCCATTCTTTCTTCTTCTGAATCATAAATTAAAGTTGGATCAACGATAATGTAACCATCTACATCCTTTCGGAATCGCTTGATCAAGTGCTCCGTTAAGACACTCTCGTAATTATTAAACAAGTTCTTGAGCTCACCATTTAATTTAGAAGATATTATTACTCTTGAATTTTTAGCAACTTCTGACTCAAGCCGATAAGCATTGATAAAGGCGGGGCCAATCAGTTCATTGATATCCCAATAGATATCCCCGAAATCAATTGCTCCTCTGATAGTGTAACCTTGGCGAATGAACGTTGACCAAATGTACGCGATATTACCTATTACCGCCTCAAGACCTAAAACCATATCACCTACGATTATGTCTTCGTCAATGCCGAAGCATATTGTCACGCTATCGGAGACTGTATTAACCCTACAGACATATTTACGATGTAATTCGCTTTCATCACTGTCATTGGATTCGTCAAAGATTGGCATCTTATCTTTGATAGATAGTATTTTTTCTAACGGATTGGATTCAGCATTGTGCCAGTTTTTAATGATGTCATTGGAAAAACCCAAGACATCAATAAAGCAAACATATCCTTTGCCTTTAAATTTTCCGTTCTTGCCTAAAATCACTCGGACTCCTGAGAAAACATAACGCCGCAAATCAGCTGGCCGCAAGCCCAGAGCGACGAGGCACGAGGAACGGCGGGTTTACGGCTTAGCTGGATTTGCCTTGTGTGTGCCCGGCATGGGCATGATTTTATGGGGTGCAAGTCCCCTGTACATTATCCAGAAAGGAGTTATATTTGACAACTTTAAAAGTACTAGCCGAGGGCAAGGTGCGGAAGGGCGACCAACCCGCTGAAAGAAGCCTAAGTGCAAACCTGCGAGCCAACGGACAGACAAATTCGTCAGGAACGAATTTGAACAGCTTTAGCTGGCCCGAAGGGGGAACCACAGGGACGTGGTGAATAAACTACATATAAGGCCGAACCTCAGGGCGAGTCAGCACAACATGACGAAGCCCCTCTGGATCACTGGGGGAGGGTAAATGTAGTGGTTGTGCAGGGAAAGATCATGTTTTTACCCGGGGAGATCTGCCTGCCTAAGTTGCCTAACGGCAGCGGTGGAACAGAGCCTGCGAAGGTGCGCGTTAACAGGGCAGAAGTCAGCCGAGGACGAGAACCCAATGATGTTGTTGGGGAAAGGTCTGAAGGCAGTGTGATAAGGTGGTGCTCGTGAGCTTTGGTCATTCGCAAACCCCGACCGGGGAATTGGAGACCAGGCGCGTCATGAATCCATCGCCTATCGATCTTGCATCGGTGGAATACATCGTATCGAATCGATGTATAGCTGAGGCATGGAAAAAGGTTCGATCCAATAAGGGCGCGCCCGGTGTTGATAATATCAGCATTGAACGATTCCCGAAGTGGGGAAGACCGCAATGGAAAATCATCAAGAATCAGGTGCGCGCTGGAAGTTATCGGCCAACCCCTGCACTTCGTGTTGAGATTCCCAAAGAGTCAGGGGGGATGCGCCGATTGGGCATTCCTTGTGTGTTAGACCGGGTACTCATGCAATCGATTGCAAAGGTACTGGGTGAGATATTTAATCCTACTTTCTCGCTTAACAGCTACGGCTATATGCCTGGACGATCCGTCCAGCAAGCCGCACGGCAAGCTCAGGGGTATTATCGGCAAGGCTATCGGTTTCAGGTCGATATCGACCTGGAGAAGTTTTTCGACACCGTGAACCATGATATTCTCATGGATCGCGTGGGTCGACGCGTCAAGTCCAAAAGTCTGCTGAAACTCCTGGGTCGCTTACTGCGGGCTGGGGTGATGGTCAAGGGTCGGCTACAGCCGACTCGGATCGGGATTCCGCAAGGCAGCCCCGTATCGCCAATATTAAGTAATATCCTATTGGATGATCTGGACAAGGAGCTGGAAAAGAGAGGGCACAAGTTTATCCGTTATGCCGACGATGTGGCGATTTTCGTCAAATCCAAGCGCGCGGGTGAGCGGGTGTTGGCGAGTGTCAGCCGCTACTTGGAGCGCAAGCTCAAAGTGAAGGTGAACGCGAGCAAAAGTAAAGTCAGTCAGGTTAAAGACAGTTCAGTGCTGGGCTTTAAAATCCACGGTAAAAAATTAAAAACCGTGGCGAGCAAAGTTCAGGGATTCAAACGCGAGTTAAAACGCATCACCCGCCGATGCCCGGTATTTCCATACTATCGCGCATTTTTCGCCTTAAACAATACGTTCAAGGCTGGATGGCGCATTATGGCTGTGGGTTGAAGTACGACGATGCGGTTCTATTCGACGGCTGGATTCGAAGGCGACTCAGGATGTGCTATTGGAAACAGTGGCGCAGACCGAGACGTCGGATTAGAGCGCTGATCAAGCTCGGTGTTAATAAACGCGATGCCATTCGTTTAGGGCTATCGCGTAAAAGCTACTGGCGTTTGTCCAAAACATTGGCCACTAACAGCGGATTGAGCAACACATATTTTGAACAAATAGGACTCATTTCCATCCGCACGCTATGGTGCAAGATTCACCATCCGGCTACGGCCCGATAGACACTTGATATGAATTCGATTTGCCCGATGAAGTATCTCTGGTAATACCAGGCTAGGCGCCGTATACGGACCCGTATGTACGGTGCTGTGGGAGGGGGCTACTTGAGTAGCTCCCTATCCCGATTACCAGCAGCCGCCGTGCCCATTACAATAATATATTGTTAATTAATCGTTCCGGAACTGTTCCGTTCGGTGGAAGCGATATTCTAAATATTCATGAATTCAGTTGGTTACACTGTATGGTGGGAAAAAGCCGAGTTCAACTGGCTTGGCAAATACTCCATTATCATTGGTTGAGATATTCACACAACCACCACCGTCTTGAAGTCGAGATAACCGCGAAACGATTCCCGTTGACGTAATAGGGATAGTGGGCACATACGCGACAGCACCTACTACAGGATCGTTAGTAACCTCAATTCGGAGGAGATCGAAAGCTTCAATCGTCGGGTTACTGATATAAATTTCCCCCTCGCAGTCTGGCAATTCGAAATCAATATTACCCTCGAATCCGAATCTGAAAAAACCAGGGTTGAGTTGTACCACGACATAAGGGTGCGTACTAAAATAAGTAGCATCTGCTGGATCACCTCGATATCGTGCGATAACATCCAAGCCCCCTGGTAAAGTTGAGTATTTCTCCCACTAGCTTTCCACTACCGTCGCGAATCACGAGTTGTTCAATTTGTGGTTCAGATGGCTCATCCGCAGCACATTCCCAAAGGGTCGAGGCGGCATTATATTTTGCTATTTCGCCATCCATGCACTCTAGGCTTCCAAGTGTATCGGTACCAGGATCACCTTGTGGTCCCGTCTTACCAGGGTCCCCTTGTGGTCCTGCTGGGCCTTGCTGATTCACACTAAATTGAACCTCTTTCTTTTTACATGGCTTTGTCGGATTGGGACCAGCTTGAAACTTAACGATCCGTCCATTATTCTTGAAACACCCTGTATATATATATCTGCGCGGGAACTGTGGCGGGTATGAATATGGTGATTACTACTATCAGAAGAATAACTGCGTTCATAAACATTACCTCCTACTTGGAATATTATTTTCACAACACTCCACGATTTCGAAAATGTTTTAGTTTTTATCTTAAAACAACTGAATTTGTTGCAGCCTATACCGAAATTTCCGGAGACACAATAGGGAATTGATTAGCCTTATGTTACCCGTAACAGGGTAAAGATCTGAGCCATCCAAAACGATGCCCTATGGCACCGACCGGAACCCGCCAATTGAGTTTAAGCCACGGGACCAACCTATCCTTGGTTGGGGACTCCCAGCGGGTTACAACGCCAAAGTGAAGTAGAATGTCATCTCAGATTAAATGTGGGAAGGTGAGGCTCTCTTGATCCAGATCCCCATCCAAAACAATTCCCCTTCGTTTCACTTCTGCGAGCAAAAGCACGGCTACTTCATCCATTTTTCGGACATCTTCAATCTTGGTGATTGCGGTCGGTTCGCCTTTAAGCAATTGGATCTTATCCGACAAAATAGAAATAATTTGGGCCAGGCCACGTCCTGTTTCTTTGGCCAACACTTGTTTATCCAGCATGGTTATCGCTTCCAGCCGCTTTTCCCCCATCAACCGCAACACGGTGGCGGTGCTTTGGTCTCCCAAGGCGTCTTGAAATGTGGAACTGTTGCGCGCGATTCTTTCGCCTAAGCGGGCCACATGTGCCGTGGGTAGGGCTTTGTGGTCGAGCTTCTTCTCGGCAATCTTCAAATGCTGCCTGACCATTCCTTCGGATATTCCTAATTCATCGCCAATGGCAACAAGCGTCATCTTATCTTCATGGCGGAATCGGTAGCAGCCCAATTGACGTCGGGTTAACTCTTTGATTTTAGGTCTCGGCATAACGGATCCTACGGAAAAGTATTTGTGAAATGTATCTCGCCGGGACTCCTAAACCCATACCCCTGGTGGGGGGGTTGTGCCAATACACCGATTAAGCCCTCGGTAATAGTCGTAAGGTTCGGGATCGAAGGCATAGAAGCGCATAGTTTGATTATTGATAGTTACCAAATGTAAGGATAACAAGGCTATTATACATTTTTAGTGAATAATACGCCTACGCGCGAACATCAGCCACCGGGGTAGACCCCAGCAACCCGTCACCGCTACTTCTTCGTACAATTTAACGGTTGGCTGGATTTTCCCCTATGCGCTCGAAAGAAGCAATGGAAATGATCACATCTCACAAGACTAAGGTTCGTTGTCCCGTGAGGTTTACTTCAATAGCTTCTAACAGTTTTGTACTGCCCGGATGACTCAATTTATTCGCTATTCCGGTATAACTGTTTTATTGAATTTTATAACCCATTGAATAACTAATTAGTTTTGAATTGTGCACAAGTTTTGCCCTAGGGTAGATGTTGAGAAATAAGCCATTTTCAACAATACCTCCTTAAGCCAGTGATGGCTTTTTTATTTTCTGTCTAAATGCGCCGCGCTTGTTTTGCCATCTCAAGCGTGGCGTTTTCTATTCGGCAATGTAAAATTCCCTGTACACCACGAGAAGCCCAATAAGTTTTAAAAGTAGAAAAAGAAGATTTAATCGAAGGTAAAAATGCCGTCCTTGGCTATTTCATTAACTTAAATGAAGAATGTCAAACGAGAAATGACACCCTGCTTTGAGCAAAATCCATGCACATTTCAAAACAGAACAGATAATCAATGGGTTATCGGATCAAATAAATTGGTGATTGCAGGATTGTATGAAAATATGACCGCTTGAGATTCGATTTAAGCCACGAAAACGGGGTAAGGCATAGTCATGGATACGCCGAAATGTAGCCAGATGAAGGCTTAATTTTGATCTAACAAATTGTGCCCGCTAGCGACCGACCACGACCATTGAATATAAATATCCGAATGTCCGGAACTGATGAAAAGCGGACATTCAGGAAATCGGGTTGAATGTCCGCTTTCGGCCAGGAGCGGACGTTAATCATCAAATTATTCGTTGTAATGACCCGCAAACATTACCTTTTTCGGCCCAAGCTATTGCAATCAGCCCTCAAACATCACTTTGAAACCATATTATTTGCAAATAAGAAAATAAATGATCTATCTCTTGTCATAAACAACCGTTTTTGGGAGAGTGAAAAGAAACGCTCTTCTGAGTAAATTAAACATATCCTATGCCCTCAAAGTGTATTACTCGTCAGTCACGAGTTCTATCCGATTTGACGTAACTATTCAGGCCCTGAATTCATTTTTTCGATGTGTCACCTCGACCAACGGAAGAAAGTCTTATCACCCATTGATAGCTCTGCGCTTTAAGATTGCCCACTGGTGTTCATAAAAGATGAGTAGTGTAGAAAATAGAAATCGATAATTACGACTAGACATTTGCTAAAAAAACACGGATCCTTCTTTTCTTTGTAGAAGTACAGATGGAAGGAGGAGACCCCGTGCAACAGTATATTTCTCAGAGTTTAGAAAGCTTTCAAAGCGTTTTTTCCAGATCGAGTACTTGGTTGTTGTTCTGCGCCATTGTGATTGGATTTATGGGGGCAGGAGAAATGATCGGCGTGACGTCGTTGTGTCGTTTCTGGCTATTAGATGAACTTGGTTATTACCGCTTGCTCCGTTTTTTTAGATCCAAAGCGTATGTCTATGGGGCGTTGCTCGATGCTTGGCAAGATTTTGTGAATCGCCAAGGAAAATCCGTTGAAGTAGCTGGACGAGCGATACTTCTGGGTGACCATACCGCGGTGATCAAAGATGGACGCAAGATGCCCGGCGTGGTATCGATGCACGAGTCATCGGAGACGCAAACGAAACCCGGCTATTTTCGGGCCCAATGTTGGGGCAGCATTGGCATCTTGATCGGGTCGTTATCCGCTTGTTTTTGTTGTCATTTGCAGCTTCAAATTCATCAGGGATGGGCTCATTTAGGGTTGAACGACGAGCGCGATAATCCATGTCGGATCAAGCTCACCGACCGCTTGGTGGCCATGGCGATTCATTTTGCGGTGACGAATCACTGTCTGTGTTATTTGGTGTTGGATGCCTTTTTTTCAACCGGGGGCGTATTTCGAGCTTGCCACTATTATTCAATCCAGCATCAGGCGCGGTGGGTTGAGGTGCTGGTCAAAGCCAAGAATAGCTATGTGGGTTATTTCCCCGCGCCACCGAAACCCGCCTCTCGACCCGGACCTCAGCCGCTCTATGGCGAGAAAGTGTGTTTAAGAGAATGCTTCGACCACCTTCATTTGTTTGAGACGGTGACCTGTAAAGTCTACGGTAAAACCGAATCCATCCGGGTTATGACGCTTACACTGTTATGGCGGCCCATCGCTGATCAGGTGTTATTTATTCTCGCCGTCACCTCAAAAGGCCCAATGGTTCTAATGAGTTCCGATTTAACGCTGTCAGCCATTGATGCCGTTGAACTGTATTGTGCTAGAACCCGCATTGAAATCATGTTCGCGATGTTAAAGCATGTGATCGGCGCCTTTAAATTTCGTTTTTGGACTAAAAAATTGCCAAAACATTCTAGACGCCCCTTTTCCAATCGTCTTCTCAAAGCCCCACAGCCCCAGGATATTCATACCGTTCAAGCGTGCTGGCGAGCCTATGAAATCTTCGTGCTCTGTGCCTCCATTGCCTTGGGGTTAATGCAATTGATTGCGCTCCAGTATCAAGATACGATTTGGTCTGAGCACTCGCTTTATCTTCGCACTCAATCGCGTGATTTGCCATCGGAGAAAACCGTCAAGCAAATTTTAGCGCCATTGTTCCTCAAACAATTCTTTCGACTTGAGGAAAATGGCATGATTCAACAGATCCGTGCCCGCTTGATGGCTGTTTCCGATGAAATAGATGACGATTAAACTGAATGAGGCGTTCTATGCTCTAATTCTCTGCGATCTTCAAAATTTTTCATCAAACATACTACGATGGAGAGGGTAGTTTTGCCCCGCTTTTCTCGCTGTTAACTCACGACTGCCGAGCTATGTAACATCGGAGCCATGAAACGCGGGGATATCGTCATTGCGTCAGCTCCAGGAGATTACGGCAAGCCCACCCGGCTGTGATTGTTCAATCGGATCTTTTCAATGATACCCATGCCAGTATTTTGGTGTGTTTGTTAACAAGTGACTTGCAAGACGCTCCTATCTTTCGTATCACCGTTGAACCTGACAAAGAAAATGGACTGAACACCCCGTCCCAAATCATGGTGGATAAAATATTAGCTTTGCGGCGGGAAAGAATAGGAAAACAGGTTGGAAAAATCAGCGATGAAATACTCGTTCAATTGAACCGAAGCCTTGCTCTCTTCATAGGGCTGGCTCAATGAAATTAAAATACACAGCGCGGAGTCTACAAAATCTGATTAGAGCAATTCTTTCAAACGAGAACGTGAACAGCTCTATTGCTCCCATAAATATGTGGCTATTTTTTTGACCACTGTGGAATCAAGAGGCTTTTTCAGGCCAAAATTTTGCGCCTACAATGCAGTTGATGGCGGATTTCAGGGGTCCTTAAAAAATCGAAACTGTTCAGATTTGCCTCTGATTCGCTTCAGAACAAGGCGAAAGGGCGGAGTTTACAAGTGTACATGAGCGCTTTCAACGCGGTTATGGAGTGAATCAGAGGCAAATCTGGACAGTTACAGCCAGTAAACAAAAATAAAGAGTAACAACCAGACCACATCGACAAAATGCCAATACCACGCCGCGGCCTCAAAAGCGAAATGGTTTTCGGGGCTAAAATGCCCCCGGATACTACGAAATAGAATCACCGAAAGAATAATCGCTCCGATTGTGACATGTAATCCGTGGAAACCCGTCAACATGAAAAACGTCGAGCCATACACACCAGACCCCAGGGTTAAACCCATTTCCGTATAGGCCTCGTGATATTCAAGAGCCTGGAAAGCAACGAAAAGAAATCCCAAGGCCACCGTACCCGCCAATCCCTTGATCAATTGTTCACGGTTGTTTTCGATTAAGCCCCAATGCGCCCACGTCACCGTGCCACCACTCGAAAGCAAAATTAGGGTGTTCAACGCTGGCAATCCCCAAGCGCCCATTTGTTCAAATTCTCCACCGCGTTCACCGGGGCCATTGGTGGGCCATAATCCTTCAAAATGTGGAGCCAAGTCGAGCCAGATATGTTCAAAGGTGGAAACCCCCGGTCCAGCCCCTTCGCCGGCCAACCACGGCAGCGAATAAATTCGAATATAAAATAAGGTTCCAAAAAAGGCCGCAAAGAACATTACTTCAGAGAATATGAACCAGAACATCCCCATCCGATACGGTTACCTGAGAATTGTACAAACCCCCCTCACTTTCCGCAGCCTGCTGGCTAAACCACCCCCCCAACGTCATGATGAAGATAATTAAGCCGGTGATCGCCATGGGTTTCCCCAATAATGACTCATTAATCAAATTGGCAATTCCCGCCAAAAACAAAGTTAGTCCTACCACCCCTACAATTGGCCACGTTGCTTTGTTCGGCACATAATAGGCCTCGTCTGTAGTTGCCTCTTCGGTTGACATCTTCTTCCCCTTGGTTCTTATCAAACTGCTTCAGTTAGAATTCTCTGATACATCAAAAAAGGTGTAAGCGAGGGTCACGGTTTTATACTCATCCGGCAAGTCCGGGTCGATCACGAACCGTACTGGCATTATCTTTTTCTCACCGGCTCCAAATACCTGCTCGGAAAAACAAAAACATTCGGTTTTTTTCAAATATTGATTGGCTAATCCCGGCGCGACACTCGGTACGGCCCGTACCGTAATGCTTTCGTCTTTAAGATTCCGCGCCCAGAATTTCGCCGTATACGATTGACCCGGAATAATTTTCATTTTAGCCATCTCCGCCCCGAATGCTAAAGGCGTACTTTCATTGACGGCGGTGACGAATTCGAGGGTTATTTCCCGGCTGGGATCAATTTCATAATTCGTTTTGGTGGCGGCCTCGACCCCTACCTTGCCATTCAACCCCGTTAAATCACAAAAAACATTATAAATCGGTACGAGCGCAAAACCGAAGCCAAACATTCCAATGACAATCAGACACAACTTGCCTACAAGTGACTTATTTTTTGCCTTGATTAAAGCCGAGTTCATTGGCCAGCAATCAAAAACAGCGCCAACACATAAATACCAACAGCGATTACCCCCATAATAATCGCAAAAAGCAGGTTAGATCTCGCTCTATCCACAATACCCCATGTAGTCCATTGAAAACACGCTATTTGATATCCGGAGCCGACTCAAAAGTATGATAGGGCGCCGGAGAAGGAACGGTCCACTCCAAACCCCACCGCTTTGCACCCTCCCAAACTTCATCGCTGGCTTTCTCACCCCCACGAATAGTCTTGATTACGATGTAAAGAAAAATGAGTTGCGAAAATCCCAAGACATAGGCGCCGATGCTTGAAATAGCATTAAACTCCGCGAATTGCACTGCATAATCTGGAATCCTTCTCGGCATCCCCGCCAAACCCAGAAAATGTTGCGGAAAAAAAGTCAAATTAAAACCAATCAACGAAAGCCAGAAGTGGAGCTGGGCCAGACTTTCGTTATACAAATGCCCGGTCCATTTAGGCAACCAATAGTAAACCGCCGCGAACATCGGAAAAGTTCCGCCCACAACCATCGTATAGTGAAAATGTGCCACGACGAAGTAGGTGTCATGGTATTGAAAATCAGCGGGTGCGATAGCCAACATCAGTCCGGTAAACCCTCCCAGGGTAAACAGTACAATGAATGCGATCGAAAATAACATCGGGGTTTCGAATGTCATCGATCCTTGCCACATTGTCGCCATCCAATTGAATACTTTAACGCCAGTGGGGACAGCGATCAGCATGGTCGCGTATATAAAATAGAGTTCACCCGCCAAGGGCATGCCCACGGTAAATTGATGGTGCCCCCAGACGATAAAAGACAGAAAAGCAATGGATAAAGTCGCATAAACCATTGAGCTGTACCCGAATAATGGCTTACGCGAGAATGTCGGAAGAATCGTATAAACCACGCCAAACGCAGGGAGAATAATAATGTAGACTTCCGGATGGCCGAAGAACCAGAACAAATGCTGGTATAAGACTGGATCGCCACCACCGGCGGCATCGAAGAAGCTGGTGCCAAAATGAGCGTCGGTCAGTAACATTGTGACGGCAGCGGCAAAAACCGGCAACACGGCAATTAAAAGATAAGCCGTGATTAACCAGGTCCAGCAGAACATCGGCATCCGCATCATGGTCATACCCGGAGCCCGCATATTCAATACCGTCACAATGATGTTGATGGATGCCATAATCGATGAAAGTCCAAGCAGGTGCACTGCGAAAACTGCGAAGGGTAGATTATCACCTCCCTGCAGAACCAGCGGTGGATATAGCGTCCACCCAGCGGCGGGCGCACCTCCTTCCATGAACAAAGTACTGGCCAAAAGCAGTATTGCAAACACCAATACCCAAAAACTCATATTGTTCATTCGTGGCAAAGCCATGTCCTGAGCGCCAATCATCATGGGGATCATCCAATTCGCCAATCCGGCATAAGCGGGCATGACCGCGCCAAAAACCATAATTAAGGCATGCATGGTGGTCATGGAATTAAAGAACTGGGGATCGACGAATTGCAAACCGGGCTGAAATAACTCGGCGCGAATGATCAACGCCATGGTTCCACCCAGAAAAAACATAGCCAATGCAAAGAGCAAATAAAGAGTCCCGATATCCTTATGGTTGGTGGTAAAGAGCATCCCTTTCAAGGTGCCATTTTTTTCTTTTTCTTTGCCGCAAGGAGTCTAGCAGTTGAGACATGTGGCTGCTTGGGAAATTGGTCACGTTTTGGCGGTGGCTTTTTCGGCCCACGACGGTGCTTTTTAAATTGGGATAATTTGACGTGATGAGCGAGTTGTAGGAGCACCTCAACCAATTCAGTCAGCGGAAGACTTTGAAATCCAACCCAGTACTCCGATGGCAAGGCGATCATCATGCCTTCATGGGTTCTGCCAATATGACCGGCTAAATAATAGCTGGAAACATCATTCTCGATGGTTTCTTCGCCGTGGACAGCCCGGAGCGCTGCTTTAACAACAGCCAATAGATTGTAGGCCACCAGGGCAATGCAAAATCCAAACAAGGCGGCTTTCGGATAACCCAAGGTGTTGATTTCCGAATGGAGATGAGCTTCCAATTCTTGAAACGCGGTTTCAATCGTCCAGCGCTTACGATACATCTCGGCGATCAGTCTGCCATCGGCGACTGATTTCGGTAGATTCGTCAACACGCAAATCTCATGCTCACCGTCGCGTGTCGCGGTATTCAGGCAAACCCGTATCCGACGATATTTCCGAACCCTCCCTGCCGTATCGGTGACCTCGATCCATTGCTCATAAATCTTTCCCGTCTCGGTGTTGCCCACATAACGTTCATCGCCGAGAGCCGTCCAAGGCATCGACGCATGTTGGCGGCAGATCAAAAAGCCACCACGATCAACAATTCCCGAGAGAAAGTCCCTGACACAAAAATTACGATCCATAATCCAGATATCCCGTGCCTGGACCGTCGATAATACCGTCCCCAGCAAGGCCCACTCTTGCGTATGCCCATCCTCGCAGGGGAACACATCGATGACCATCTCTAACGCGGGATCGTACACATTCAGTGATTTTCCTGGCAAGGGTCCAGCCTTAGTGTTTTGGAGCACCTGCAAACGATGTTCTGTCGCCTCGATACAGTTGCCATCCAGCACTTTGACACGATAGCCCGGTAACCACGGTTTACACGGGCCGCCTAAGGCTTCGATAATCTCCGTCATCTCTTGCGCGGTATCGTGAACCAGGGTAGCTGACGTAGAGGCTTCCAGTCCGTTCAGCTTGTTATAGACTGACGTGACCGAAACGCCAATCGTCTCGTCCGCACTTTGATAGGCATTGAAGACACAAGGGAACATTTTGAATACCACGCCATTCATCAATTCAAAAAGGCTCGAAAACGACAACTCCCGCGTATATTGGTTAACCGCTGTTTTCTCAAACCATTGATTGAGCTTGTCCGGACTGAATATCCGTTCGAGCAGAATGTGAACGCTCACGGCGACCGGGCTTTTCTCTGTAAAACGCTGAAAAATGTCGTCGAATTTCATGTCTACCCCTCATCATCGAATATAAGTTCCCTTGATATTTTCCAGATGATTAAGGTGCTTGTCTACAACTATTTTCTATCCTATTGATATATCGTGTTTTATTTCACCTTGAAAGGGATGGTGGTAAAGAGCCATCGGGTAATCCCCTTCGCGGGTCCATGTTCGTGGTTATCGTCGTGTGTTGTTTCCGCCGCCGTCATATCCTATCCCTCATTACTCCGCAGTACATTATAAAACGAATTCGATTCGCCGATGCTTCACGCCGGAAGACCACTTTCCCAAGATATTCAGATTCACTCTTCGCCGTCGAGAAGCGCTTCAAATTCGGAACTATTTACCGAGCCCCCCATATCGTTGCCAAAGGCATTTCGCTGATAGGTAATCACCGCCGCTAATTCCTCCGGTTCCAAAATGTTACCGAACGCAGGCATCATTTCCCCTACCCCATTGAGCACCACATCGATGTGTTTGGATTTCTCACCCGTAGCAACCGGGCTGCCTTTGATCGAGGGGAATGTCCCCGGAACACCTTGACCGTTCGCTTGATGACAGCTGGCGCAACTTGTGTTGTAGACTTCTTCTCCGTTCACGGTCAAAGTTTCCGTGTTCACGGGCTTCGCTTCATCGCTATCTTGGACTTGGCCGGGAGATTTTTCATTGTCGCCACCCTTATCTTCAGCCACACTTGCATCAACGGAATAAGATTTGACATTAGAGGGGTGAACGAAATCCCCCATATCGTTGCCAAAGGCATTCCGTTGGTAGGTTATGACCGCCGCCAGATCGACAACATCTAAACTACCGCCAAACGGCGGCATAGTTCCGCCCTTCCCATTAAGCACCACATCAATGTGTTTGGACATGTTACCGGTCGCAACCGGACTACCTTTTATGGCCGGAAAGGTGCCCGGTATACCTTGCCCTTTCGTCTGATGGCAACCGGCGCAATTTGCGCTGTAAACTTCCTTCCCTTTTGTAAACAAATTATCTTTATTCCAGTCCTTCTCCGTATCGACGACTTTGGCTTTGGGATAAGCTGTTTGTTGTTCCACCCAACGCTGATAATCCTCTTCCGTCTTGGCAATGACCACAATGGGCATAAATGCATGCCCTCTGCCACACAGTTCAGCGCATTGCCCGCGATAAACGCCTGGCTTCTCCACCAAGGTCCATGCTTCGTTTATAAAGCCCGGGACGGTATCCTGTTTCCAGCCGAATTCCGGAACCCACCAAGAATGTAACACATCGCCAGAGGTTAACAAGAAGCGTATCTTTTTATTAATGGGAATCACCAGGGGATTATCGACATCCCGCAAATAATTTTCGACGGTGCCCGGATCGATATCGGACCCCAACTGTCGGGCCTCATTACTTTCAGCACCCAGAGTGCTCACAAAATCGATACCCTCATCCAGATATTCGTATCGCCACCTCCATTGATAACCGGTTACTTTGATCGTTATATCCGGTTCGCTGGTGTCATAAAGGTTGATCATGGCTTTGGTCGCGGGTATAGCCATGGCGATGAGGATGATGAAAGGAATGACTGACCAAATAATCTCAACCACCGCGCTTTCGTGAAATTGAGCCGCAACGGCGCCTCGCGATTTGCGATGATGGTAGATGGAATAAAACATGATGCTAAAAACCACGAACCCTATCGCAACGCATATCCAAAAGATAAGCATATGCAAATCATAGATTTCACGGCTAAGCCTGGATGCGCCCTGAGTCATATTCAGCGTATAATCCGCTCGCGCGACATTATTCATCCACAAACACAAGCCTGTTATACCCAGTAGCTGCTTGGTATTAATCACGGAGCAATCCCCTTCATTGTAGTCATCCGATTCATTATCTCCGGCTTTGTGTTTATTCGTAAGTATTCGGCCACCCCTATTTTGTTCTATAACGGCGTCAAATATTCTTATTTACACATCAAAACTTCGCATTTTTCCTTTTTCTTAACCGAAATAGTGGCAATCTGAACAGGTACACCCCAAGTGGTAATCAGGCCTGTTATTGTGTTATTTAAGGCCGAAGTCGCTATCGCTTTTCGAAACAAACCAGTGAATCTTTACATGGTACCGATCTACGCGCAGACAACAAACAAACCCCAGCAGATTAGTTAACCCAACAAAAATACAAAATTGTCTATCTATAAGAGAATCTTGAAATAAAACTGTGATCAGATCCAAAACCCGGAAACGTCCTAAGTTTCTTATACAAAACAGGATAAGTCAATTAGAGGGTACTTGAAATTGATTTGAATCAAAAATTTATACAAAAAATGGGGTACCTACTATACAAGCCAGCCCGTGTCAATAGCTAGTCTTGTCCAATATGAAATGGCCCTGAATAGGGGGGTAATTTCTAACGTGAAATGGCCCTGAAACCGAGAACAGATCATAAATTGAGGTTAACTTACGCTTCAGAAGTGTCAAGGAGATTCCTCCGCTACGCTACAAACTCCTCCTTGACACCTCTTCCGCTCCAGTTAAAAGGTTATTCATGATCTGTTCCCAATTTCAGGGCCATTTATAGATTGGAATAGACTTTAGCTCATATAAAATCCTGCCGGGCGTATCAGTGTTTTTTCAGGGTGTCGAGAGGTTGGGGGAGATTTTCTTCCTTAACCGTTAGACGTGCGCCGTTTAAGCGCTTAAATTAAATGTGCGTAGCGCCTCCTCCTATTCTCGGACAGCCTCCTAATTCACCTCCGTCGCCCAAACATAACCTGGGAACATCAATTTGGCCTCATGAGCCAAAATGTTTTGGGGCACCAAGATTGTTGGTGCTCAAGGAGATAAATCTATTTCCCATTTACTAAAAATATGTCAATAATTTTTACAGATAAGCTATAGTAATATGAAAAATACTTGATAATAGGATGATATTTTTAATATTTATAGCCTACGGCTTAAGTTGTGCTGGTTCTAATTCAAAACGACAAAATTGAAATTTAACAATATATAGGTGGAAAATGAGCATAAAAGATATACAGGCAATTTTCGTTGCTGGAGCATTGAGTTTTACTAGTTTAGCCCAGGCTATTTTACTGACGCCAACAACCGATCCAAATACCTTGATTAATAATATCATAGGGACTGGAATTACGGTTTCTCCCGGTAGTGAATCGTTTACCGGCACCGCCAATATGGCGGCTACTTTTACCGATGGGGTCAACCCGGTTGGTTTTAACTCGGGTATCGTTCTCATGACGGGTAATGTAGACGATATTCCCGGTCCAAATCCTAATAATAGCGTGACGGAAACTGAGAGTTCTCCATTGTTCATTGAGGCACTTGCAGACCCAAATGCCAATCGATTACAACCTGGGGACCAAGATCTCTCGTCGATCGTTGGTACGAGTACTTTTGACGCGGCGATTCTCGAATTTGAATTCCAGTTTAGCGATGGCAGTATTGGCGGTGACCTGTTCTTTAATTTCGTATTTGCATCAGAAGAATACATCGATTTTGTGAATAGCGAATTTAATGATGTCTTCGCGTTATTTGTAGACGGGGAAAATATTGCTCTTATCCCCGGCACTAATACTCCGATTGCGATCAATTCGGTACATGGTAGTTCAAATTCTGCTTTTTATCGAAACAATGTTGAGAATACTAATGGATTTCCGAATCAGTTTTTGGATACGGCATTTGATGGTTTGACCACGGTTATCACAGCGAGTAAATTTGGATTGGGCATAGGCCTCATCAAATGAAATTTGCTGTGGCTGATACCGCGGATGGATTTCTCGACGCCGCCGTTTTTATTGAAGTAGACAGTTTTTCCGGGCAGCCACCGGGGGACCCGCAGCCAGAGCAGCAACCTGGGCAGGTGCCCGAATCTCCGATTGTTTTGATGATACTCCTAAGCTTTATTGGTTTCGGGTTCGCGGACAAAAAACGTGCCCTCGTTACATAACCCACATAACTTCGCCAGAGCTTTGATCTGGCGAGGTTTCCGTTGAACGAAGCCCACGCGATAGGTTGAAAACCAATATTTTTCCAAAATCGATCATCAAGCTAGCGAGGCAGAGTATTTCCGTTTAGCGGCCTTCGCGCAATTTTCGTATAGGGTTTAACAAAACTCCAGTTAGTCCATGTGACTGGGGCGACCTAAGGTTCGCAACGAAGCCAGCCGTCTAAGATTGTTATGAGCATTCGCGTAATACGACGGTGAAAGCTTAATTGCAACTTTTAAAAACTCCTCAGCCTTTTCGAATCGGTTGTCTAATAAACAAAAATATCCAACGTTATTATAAGCTTCGGGTTCACTCATTACTTTACCGAACAGTAAGATCGCCGATTGGTAATCCTGTTCTCGGGTTTCAATTAAAGCGAGATTTCTGATCGCGAGGGGATTGTTGGGATTGGTTCGTAATGACTGCTTAAAATATTTTTTTGCATCTTGCCAGTTACCAACCAAATAGTGTGAATAACCATAATTATTTAATACAATTGGATTATTCGGAAATAGTGTTAATGCTTTTTCGTAAAAAGAAACGGCTTTTTTATATTCGCCGCTTAGATCCGCCAGAAATCCTAACCCATTTAAACATCTCCAGCATTTTGGATTCAAATCCAGGGCTAATGACAACTCTTTGATTGCTCCCTGTTCGATACGATTATTGAATAGAATGAGTCCGTACTGCTCATGTGTATCGGCATTGGTCGGATCCAACGTCACTAGTTTCTTATACACCAGAGAAGCTTGGTCCCACATTGCAGATCCGCTATAGACTTTTGCTATTTTGTTCAGGGCAACTAAGTTGTTGCCGTCCAATTCAAGGGCTTGTTGGAAGTAAAATAATGCTTTATTCCGCTGTGCGCCTTGCAAAGCTGCCTCACCTTTTGCCAATGCTTCATCGACAGAATCAACCATGATTCCGAGTTATTTGAAAATATTTTCTTGATGAATCAAATTCGAATGAGAGGGAGAGCTATCTACTTTAGTTGGTGTTGTGGAGCATCCAACGAACAATGCGGAAAGACAACATATTGCGAGCCACCAAAACATAGATATTAATAAGTTTTTCATTAATTAACCCAAATGTGCAAAAGCTTTGTAGACGGATATCATAGCTGGACCCAGTATCACGATAAATATGCAGGGGAAAAAACAGAATGCCAACGGAAACAATAGTGTAATACTAAGTTTAGCAGCTTGTTCCTCCGCATCTTGCAGACGTTTATCCTTTAAATCTTCCGCATAAACACGCAAGGCATCAACGATACTTGTGCCGAAGCGGGCACTTTGGCTCAAAACCGAGACCAACGATCGCATTTCTTCAACCCCAGTGCGCAAATACAAGTTGCGTAACGATGATTGCCGATCAAGACCTGCTCTCATTTCGGCACTGACTATCCCTAGTTCCCGGGAAATCTCTAAATTATTCAACGCAATCTCTTTGCCAACCCGATCGAGTCCTGCTTCGAAGCCCAAACCGGCTTCGCTGCAAACGATCAATAAATCCAACATATCCGGCATGCCGTGCCGGATCTCTCGTTGACGTTGTGCCACCATATGGTCAAGGTAAAAGCTTGGTACAATCATTCCTGCCGCGCCGAAAACAAGAATGGCAATCATGCTTGCAGACGATTCGACGGTCGGAAAAAAAGCATCGTTAAATAAGCTAGGCCGGGAAGCAACAGCATGAGAATGCTTTTTATACCAAAATAGTAGGCTAATGCGCTGTCACCGTAGCCGGCATACTGTAAGCGCTGCTTGGCGTCGACCCGGTCGCTGGAGTTTTTGGATGGAGCGACAAGGCCACCGACATTTTCGATATTTGTGGTTAGTTTGCCCCGTGAATGAGTGGGCAAATTGGTTTTGGTTATCGCATTGAGGCGTCTGTTGACCGGGTGGAAAGCGCGAGCCCCAAGAATCAACAGCGCAAGGCATAATATAAATACAGCGGCAGCAACGAAAACAACAAATATCCACTTGACCGTTTGTTGGTCTTGCAGAAACAAAAAGGAATACCCTGATAATTTTTCCACGTTCCTAGGCTCGTATCAGATATCAATCGTGATTAGCTTGCGTACCCAGAATGATCCAACGATAACAAGCAGGACTGCTGCGATTAGAAGATAGCGTCCAGACTCGGTCGTCAATAGCGGGATTAGATAATCCGGATTGATGAAATACATGATGAAAAAGAAGAAAAATGGGAGCAGGGCCAATACCCATGCCGACATTCTTCCTTCGGCGCTAAGCGTTTGAATGCGTCGTTGAAATCGAAAACGTTTTCTAAGCAACGAGGAAATTCCCTGCAGGATTTCGGCTAAGCTTCCCCCTGTTTCCCGTTGTATCAGGATCGCGGTGAACGTTGTTACCAGCGTCATGCTTGGGACCCGGGCTAGCATTGAAAGAATCGCTGTTTTCAGATCACGACCAAAATTCATTTCGTCGAATATTATTCCAAATTCTTTGCCAATTGGGTTAGGCATTTCGTCAGAAACATAAGCCATCGCGTCATTAAATGGATAACCGGAGCGCAGCGAACGAACCATCATGTCAATCGCATCAGGCAGTTGTTCCTCAAATTTTGCTAACCGATCGGCCCGATCCTTTTTTAATTTGATAACCGGCGTCCAGAACCCCAAGATCGTCACAGCAATCACGGCCAAATAATTTGATGTAATTACCCATGTGATAACTGCGGCTGTCACGGCTAAACCAATCATCACCAAAAAAACACGATACGCCGGATAGAACCTTCCCGATTGTTCCGTTAGATTTTCCAAATGGGATATGATGGAAAATGATTCGAGCCAACGCTCCAGTGGGTTTAGTTTTTTAAGGTATTTCTCCCGAACCAGCGAAACCTGTTGTAGTGACGCTCCTTCTTCGGAGATTTTTTTTAGGCGTTTTTTAAACTGATTGATATCTTTCTTTCGCGTCCCGAAGGATGGCACGAGGATAATCTGAGACAGTAGAAGCACTGTTCCGAAAACTAGCACCAGAAATGTAATTAGCGTTGTTTGATCCATACGACGTACTCTAACTAAAAACCTCGATGTTCATGTCAATACCGAATTGCTTAAATGTTTCATAAAAACGAGGTACTATGCCGGTTGCTTTAAAATAACCGAGTACGTTTCCTTCCTCGCTAATGCCAGTTCGAACGAATTTAAAAATTTCCGACATGGTGATCACCTCGCCTTCCATTCCACTAATTTCGGCCAAACTTGTTACTCGGCGTTTGCCATCTTGTTGGCGTTCCAATTGAAGAACCACATTGATTGCTGAAGCGATTTGGGTACGAATGGTCTTTGCCGGTAAATCGTATCCTGCCATGGAAACCATGTTTTCCACCCGAGCCAATGAATCACGTGGAGCATTCGCATGGATTGTGGTTAATGAGCCATCATGTCCTGTATTCATCGCCTGCAACATGTCGAATGCTTCTTCTCCACGAACTTCGCCAACAACAATTCTATCCGGCCTCATACGCAGGGCGTTTTTTAATAAATCCCGTTGTGTTATCGTCCCTTTTCCCTCAATATTCGCCGGCCGCGTTTCCAGGCGTACGATATGGTTCTGCTGTAACTGTAATTCTGCCGAGTCTTCAATGGTAACAATGCGTTCGCTCTCTGGAATGTAATTGGACAGAGCATTGAGCATGGTCGTTTTTCCCGATCCAGTACCTCCGGAAATTAATATATTTTTTCGGATTTTTACCATGCCTTTAAACACTTCCGCCATTTGTTCGCTAATACTTTGTTTAGCGACCAGATCATCGAGATTTAGTTTATCCACGGAAAACCGCCGAATTGACAAAGCAGGTCCGTCAAGCGCAAGTGGAGGAATAATGGCATTGACGCGAGACCCATCGGGCAAGCGGGCGTCTACCAAAGGAGACGATTCGTCGATTCTCCTGCCAACCTTGACCACTATTCGGTCGATAATCTTTAATAAATGGGCATTACTATTGAATTTGATGTCGACTACTTCGAGTTTACCAAAGCGCTCTACAAAGATTTTTTTCGGGCCATTCACAAGAATATCAGACACCGTAGGATCTTTTAGTAGCGGTTCCAATGGACCGAACCCCAAAATTTCATCGTTGACTTTTTCTATTAATAATTGCCGGGTGTTGTAGTTCACAGGAAAAGACAGTTCATTGAGTACGCTTTCGCAGATTTTGCTAATTTGCATACGCGCTTCTCCGGGATCAGCGCTCGCGATTAAGGATAGATCCAGAACATCAAGCAACTTTTTATGGAGAATGTCTTTGTATTCTATTTCTTGTTCCGTTAGGGTCGGAATGTTTAACTTCGAGAATTCTGGGGCAACATTTGTAGGCTCAAGGGTATCATTTTCAGTGGGTTTTTCTTTTTTTACGCTAGTCTTTAGCTGAAAAAGGCGAGATTTTAAGTTCATAGTTTTCCTCTCTATACACGACTCGCAAACAACCACTCCAAAGCCCATTTTCGTTTCTTGGCAGGAGCATTTGAACCCATCCGCAGCGTATCCACGAGTTTAACAAGCGATTTGGTAACTCTTGATCTTTTTGCGTAATCGTACAGAGGTACCCCCAGGTCAGAAGCCTGAGCAACCTTTTCGAATTCGTTGGGGATACAATGAATTATTTCATTGTCGAGGGCTTTGGAGATATCGCCTGCGCTGACCACCGATTTAGGGTTAAAGCGATTGACAACAAAGCAAACTTTCTGTCCCGTAATATCCAGTTCGTTGGTCATTATCCGTTTTAAAATAGTTGCGTTGCGAACGCCCGCTAAACTCTGCTGGAGGACGATGATGATATGATCGGCATTTGCAAGGATGGTCCCGGTCAGAGAATCAATTTGGCGTGGGAGATCAACAAAAACCCTGTCGTAACTCTGTCCCACTAATCGGATTAATCGGTCAAGTTTATCTATGGGAATATCCGAAGGAAGCAACACGCAATCATTCGACGAGGCGAGTAACCGAACCCCACTTCTATGCTTACTCATATAACCGTCAAGAGCTGTGCCATCCATCTTATCGATATTATTGATAACTTCTGGTAACGCGTGTTTCGGAACGAGATCCATGTGGAGGCCGAGGGTACCGAATTGTAAATCCAGGTCAACTGCGGCAACGCTCAACGATTCTTTGATCGCAACAATGTGAGCAAGATTATTGGTTAAGAACGTTGCACCGGATCCCCCGTTGGCATTTATGATGGCACAGATGCGCCCTTTTGGGCTGCGTGCTGCAGTTTTTTCTTGATGCATTCGCACCAGGCAATCGACCAACTGTTGCTCAATATTGGGGGGGGGGAAAGGAAATCTCGAGCGCCGATCTGCAGTGCAAGCCGAAGGTATTTTTGGTGGTTTTCATTGCCCACCAGTATAACGGATGGTAACGCCCGGTCGCGCTTTAGAGCTAAGGTCTCCAGGTCGTGTTCGGCGTCCCTATTCAGATTCAAGACTGCTACGTCGGGAAGTTTGTCGATACCATCAAAGGGGTCCTGAGTAGTTGATGGAATTAGCCGAATTGCAATCTGATACCCGTTAAGATTTGACAAAATCTCTTTCTGGTTTACCAGGTTGCTTTCACTTCTCCCAAGTAACAACAGGGTTAGTAGATCTTTTTCCATATAAATTGTTTGCTCCGAATAGTTCTTCCGTTACCAAGTAGTTGTTAAAACAGCTCTTTCCGATACATGACTAAACCAGGGCTTTGATCAAAAAAACGAAGCTTCTTATGGGGGAAAATCGCAGTCGTTGAAATCGGTATTTGTTGGTCCTATTCCAAGGCTTTCCCGGGGAATCACCGTAGTAAAAACTGGGCTAGAGAGTATGCTGCCGACTACAGGAATGATTAAACCGTGTTGATAATTGATAACTGTGGCCTGAACATACCGGATATTGCCAAAATTTTGGCTATAGGTAGAGTTTGGATCTGTTTTGGTATCCGAAGCAGTGCCAAAAGCCAAACTAGGGAGCTCGAGATCATTTTGGTCAAAATAACGTACTCGTAGGTTTTCAGGTGTGAAGTTGGGTAGCGAAACAAACGCAGCTTTTTCTCGAAGGACTGGATGGTTGGGCGGGCAAACTGCAGCCAATCGAGCTGCCCGGCGGGTGATTTCAGTTAGCGTGTTCCAGGTAAAAAGGAGGCGTGCGTATTCGATCACCCCAAATAGAATAGTAAAGAACATTAGTGCGGTGAACGCCAGCTCCACTAGGACGGCTCCGGTGTATTTGGATTTCATCGTATCCGCATGACCACGGTAGCAGGCAACGATAAAGTAATATTGCCACCGTTGAAATCCCCCCCAAAAAAACCCATGATCCCGTCCAGGGTATCGTCCACGATCAATGGATGGGTATAGGTTGCCGTAACTACCACGTGATCGGGTTTACCATCTCCGCCCAGAAAATCTCTGAATACGGGATTGTTGACTACGAATTGTGGGTTATCGGCATTGGTAAAATTGACAACCAATGGGTCGGTTCCGGGTGTTGGGTTAAATTTGCCGTATTTGACCAAATTGATAGCGCGCTGAAGATTGGCCGGCGTAATGGTAATGCTATTTCCGGTCCTGACCGATACCTTAGGATCGGTCAGGTAACGCGTACCATCCAGAACCGATTTGTTTAATGCATTCCAGGTAAAAAATATTGCTCCCAGCTCGATGATGCCGACTGTCAGTAGCAGTAATAGCGGTAGCACCAAAATCAATTCGATCATCGCTCCACCTTGGGAACCTTGGCGATACATCCGTCTAAGCATCCCCACCATCGGGGTCTTTGAATAGAACGATTCGTACCTGCGTATTCGTTCCGCCAGGCACGACCAGAGTCGGCATCGGGATGGCAAACCTACTTGGTGGAGATTTCGATGAACATCGGAAACCACACTTCACTCCCTGAAGGCCAGCTACTGCTGTCGCACTAACGGAAACAGTATTAAAACCCACCACCCGCATCAGCATGGTATCGGTCGTAAGCCTATTAACTCGGGCTCTGGCCAATCGAGTATTGGCGTTGGCGTTTGCAACCCAAACGCTACCTGGGGCCGGGTCACTGGATGGATTGTTCCAATATTTTATTTCAACGACAGCATTACCCAGGCTCGCATTCTCTGGGAATGAAGTGAACCGTTGAAAAGTTGCCCGGCCATCTGCCGTGACATCGACCCCATCGGGGAAACCTTCCCCGTCATTCCACAGACTGATTACAGTTGAAAGAGCCGCTGCATCCACAGCGCTCTGCAGTTTGGTTTTATTGACATAGGCTTGACCCAAATCGATGACCAGCCCCCCTGTTGCAAGTATGACAAAAATAGCGATTGCAACCAGTGGAAGGAAGATACCTTTTTGTGAAGCCACTTGTCTTTTGCCGTTCATCACCGTTCTTTAGCGATTTCTACCTGTTTTTATCGATATTAATGGAACGGACCGTTTTTTTAACTTGACCTCGGGTGCGGAGAGACTTGAGGATCTCCTGACCCACAACACCATCCAGCTTTTTAGGGGGATCGGCAATTGGATTCTGGGCACGTTGCCGATCATATATCTGCGCAGCCGAAACGCTAACCACTGAATCGCCAAACTTTTGATCAACACGGAGTGGTTCAACCTGCCAATCTTGCCCACAACCTTGCGACGACAGTAAGGCAATCAACAAACAGGTTGTCTTGATTGATAAAAGCCTTTCGTTTATTTGCCAAATATTCATCGAGAATTACCGTTGTAAAGTTGGTGTCCAAAATTTCCTTCGAACCCATTCCCCCGATCAAATCCCGTTGCTTTATTAGAATTGTCGTTTTGGTAACCCGACGAATCTGGTGAGCGGTACCGGGCCTCCATCCGTCCTAGTAGATAGAATTCCATGTCGTTGGGTTCGATAAACGAATCGGTAGGAAGCTGGATGTCTTTTCTGGGTATCGGGCGGACCAGGTTAGGTGTAACAAATATGACCAATTCGGTTTGTTCTTTATCAGATTGTTGGCTGCGAAACAGCATACCTAAATACGGGATATCGCCCAGGCCCGGGAACCGGGTTGCAGTTTCGGTCACATTATCGCGGATTAATCCAGCAATACTTAAAGTCTGCCCGTCCGCTAATTCAACGGTGCTTGAAACCTTTCTTTCGGTTAACGACGGTTGGCTGAGCACTAACCCATTGGGCGCAACCAGGGATAAAGAGGCCTCGTCGGATAATTCACTGACGATTACCGCTGTTTGCAAATTAATCCGACCCGAATCCAATACAGTCGGCAGAAAATCAACACCAACCCCAAATTCTTTGAATGAAACGCTGCATTGATTTTGTCCGCAATCGCTTAAAAACGGGAATTCACCACCGGAAAGAAAACTTGCTTTTTCACCGCTTAATGTAGTTAGATTCGGTTCGGCCAATAGCTTGATCAAGCCGTTATCTTGAGAGGCTTCTATAGTTAGGTCGAACAACCAGCTACCGGCCGAAAAAAGACCAAAAATTCCACTCGATGATATGTTAGAGACTAACGGACGAAAGAACTGGATTGTTTCATCAAAACTGGTGCCGCCTTTGGCAATACCAAATTGGCCGTCGCTACCGGTGGTAGTGGCGTGAAAGGTCACACCTAATTCTCTTCCAAAGGATCGCTTCATCTCGGCAACAATCACCTTGAGCATAACCTGTTGGGCACCGCCAACCGTCATAAGATTTACAACATAGGGTTGACTGGGGAGCGTTTCGGCATTGTCGGGCTGCTTTGTAGCGACAAGAAAGCCCTGGGCAAGTCGCACTGCAGCTTCCATTTTGACTAGATTGGATATTTCCCCACTGAGTACAATATTTCTTTTCGCACTCCGCACTCCAATTTTTTCTCCCGGCAGCAACTCATGAAACCGTCGTTTGAGGGTTTCAATGTCTGGAGTCACTTCAACGTCAAGAATGTAAACAACTTGCTTGTCATCATCCACCAACAGCGTGTTGGTGAACCCAACTAGATTACCGTGGATCCAAATATGGTGGCCATTGACAAGGGTTATATTTGCAATATTAGGCGGTTGGTTTGAATCAATTTTTATGATGTTTTTGACCGGTTTTTCCAGGGTATGGATAGTTGATTTATTGACGGGAACCTGAAAATGCAAATGGATTGGTTCCATTTGTGCTGCCCGCAGATTTCCACAGAGGACTAACCCAATGACGAGAGACAAATGTTGCCATTGAGCTAGGATCCTGCATTGATTGATCAACTATATACACCCTTTTTCAACCTAACAATATGTGCCGTTACATGACGAAAGCTTATTGGTTTTCCAAGAAAATTTTTTCACCATATGCCTTGGTTGTTTAGTATAGACTGTCCGATTAGACTTTCTGGTTACTGACTGATCGGTTGGATTCCTCAGCGTGAACTGCAGGGTTCCTTTTTGGGATGCGGTCACCAAAACCTCGGCCTGTATGGGTGTCACCTCCAGTGTAAGTGCCCGTACAACCGCAGGTTTCTCTTTGTCCGGGGATGCCTCCTGGTCGACTGCAAGTACTTTAATGTTGTGTAATAGAGTATGGGTTTTCCCTTTTTTCTGGCTGGCCACGATATCGACCGTATTACCCGGCAAAATAAATCCTGCTACGCCGACAACATCATTGACCCTAACACTTATCGCACGCATGCCCTTGGCGATCAAAGCGGATAATGTGCTACCGCCAAGGTATTCGCGTACGTTTTGTTGAAGGAAAATCTCGTTTTTAATGAAACGGCGGGTTGCAATTCGACCGATTAGTTGGTTTATTTCTTGGAAGGCCTCACTGGGGATGCTTGATGATGGCCATTCGATCTTTTTTAATTGCGACAGCTCCAGTTTGGTTCCAAAGCTAATATTGTCAGCAGCGACGACAACCGATCGAACCGGGATTGCAGTGTGACCGGGGTTTGCCCGCTTTTTGCCGGGATCGGATATCCATTGATAGGCCATCCATGCTGATCCAGTGGCTAAAACAAGAGCAATCGATAATATGAAAAAAAATCTTAAACTCATGGTCATTCCTCGTCGTTCTGATTTACAAAGTAATTGTTCCACGCAGCTTCCAGGCGATCGGAGGACATGACAGCGGGCTCTTCGTTATAACGACAATGGTTATTTACCAGACTAATCAGGTCACGCGGGTGGTAGGGTAACAGCGGTTGTTTTTCTTTTTGGTAAATTTCGAAAAGCAAATCAAGAATTTTCGAGTCGCATTGCATGGACTGTTTGTCGCATTCTTGGTCCCATATTCTTTTATACTCATCGCGGTTTAACGGTTGAAAATTGATTTTGTATCCCAACCTTCTTAAAAAAGCATCATCGGCCAAATCACGCGGGTGAAGGTTTGTCGAGAAAATGAGAATGAGATCAAAGGGGACAGGAAAGCGTTTTCCTGTATGCGTAGTCAGATAATCGATATGTTCCTCCAAGGGTACGATCCATCGATTAAACAGATCGCCCGTTGGCACCCGTTGCCGACCCAGATCGTCAATGATGTAAATGCCATTGTTAACTTTAAGCTGCACCGGGGCCTGGGTTTGGCGGGTGACGGGGTCATATTCCATCTCCAGCATTTCTAAGGTTAATTCACCGCCGGAGATGGCAACCGGTCGTTTGCAATAAACATATCGAGCATCGTGTCCCTGAGTAATATGAGTATTGGCCAGGTCTGGACTTTCCGAGTATTCGGGGATATGGATAACTGGATCGTAATACTGGATCACAGTTTCACCGACCATCAAGGCGTGGGGAATGTAAACTGGATCGCCTAAAAGCCTGCTTAATCGTTTGCAAATAAAAGTTTTACCGGTACCCGGCAAACCATAAATTATCATGGCGCGGCCTGACTGAAGCGCGGGCCCGAGTTGGTCCAAAATATTGCCGTGAATGGTAGTGTCGGCGAATGCTGCAAGCATCTCCTGCTTAGTTACCTTGCGGTTTTCGACGGATTGTTGATGGACAAGCTTGGTATATTGGTCGAGGGGAATTGGCGCAGGCCCCGAATAGCCATCTTTTTCGAGGACATTTAATGCGGTTATTCGACCCCGGTCGGTTAATGTATACCGCACGCCCTGACTGGATTCGTCAGCGGAAAGAATCTCGATTTGCGATTGACTGCGTAGTTGGTCAAGTACCGGTTCCAGAATATTTCCGACCAGTGCAATATTTTGTACCAGTTGACGTAGATCCTGCACTCCCCCGGAGTATAAATGCTTGCAAAGCAAATCAGCCACAAAATCAGGGGTTAATCCTGCCTCTTTCAAAGTTTTTGGTCGGGTCGCAAGGGGATTCGTCAGCGCTAAGTGAGGATAACAACTGTTTCCCGACGGACTATTTTGACTGGGGTACTTGATAACATCTTTCATCTCGTTCAGACTTTTCGCGGGTTATTGGGTTTTTCTAGGCGCCAGGTTGCCATGGTTTTCTAGCAAAGCAGATGCTCTGCAACGGCTTGGTGAAATTAGATCTCCTGCATGGTCAGAAGATTGGCTGTTACAGCCTAAGCTGCTTTAACCGGCCGTTTTCAGATTCGTAGAATACGGCGTGGGTTGCCATCCGTATCGTGTACATTTTTTGATAAAGCGAGTGGTTAATCCAAGCTCCATATACGATGGCTGGCTAACCCGGACAACGAAATAGCTGTCAAGCTTCAGAAGCTATTAGCTTGGCTGCTGAGCTGTAAAGTTCTTTAAAGAAATTATTAAGGATATGCAGTCCGTTTTGCCGATTGGTTGGGCGTTGTTTACCCACTTCCACCCGGGACAGTGGCGCTATCCTATTAAATACTGACACCGAGACGAGAAGCACCATAAAACCAAGGGCTCATTTGGTGGCCGTAACGATCCCTATCTTATGGAGCATTGGTATCACCACCACCTCCAATCGTGCTCATCGTATCATTCACGGTTGAAAACGTGGAGTTCACGGTAACCCCTAAAGATTGAATGGTAAAGATAGATACGACCGCAATTAGAGCCACCATAATGGCATACTCAACCATCGTTGCACCGGTTATTTTACGCGTTATGGATTGTGGTTTTTTTGTGCGTTCATGCTTAAATCCCCGTATTATGAAAATTAGTTTAAAGTTAGACTCGACGGAAGGTACGCCTTGAGCTAAAGATGTCAACCTATGCCGAGGTTGTTAACATTTTCGCTCACAACGAATCGTTCGAGCGGTATCAACCTTAATTTATGCATAATTACTATACAATATATTAAATAAGTATGCAAGAATTTGTTTCTTATTAAACAACCCGTATACTTTAACTATGCTATTGCATACGTCCTCAAAACTAGGCCGCACCTTCAGAATTCCTAACCTAGACTTTCAGAACAATTCTGCGGATTCGTTAATAAATAGGCTTAAAATCAGCGGATAACAGACGAACTGCAATAGTACTGCAATCAATCCTTTCCACTCGCTTCTGTCTGCGAGGATACTTATTTTGATTGGGCAGTGGTTTTGGTGCTACCGACGACGCGAACTTACCTTAAAACTACCGATATAAAAATCGAGGCTGAAAATCGAGGCAAAAAAAACCGACAAACGCTACTATTGTCGGTTTTTCCGGGGTAGTGTAAAAGTACCCTTAAGTCTCAATCCGATCCTTCATGCGATAGCTTTGACCTTCGATCACGATGGTTTCCGCGTGATGCAGTAATCGATCCAGTACCGCGGAAGTAATGGTACTGTCATTATTAAAGATTTCCGGCCAGTGTTTGAATGCGCGGTTGGTCGTGAGAATAATAGAGCCCTTATCATAGCGATGACTGATGATCTGAAACAACAGATCGGCACCGGTTTTATCGAGCGGTAAATAGCCAAGTTCGTCAATGCACAACAGGGACGGTTTGAGATATTTTTTCATTTCAAGTTTGAGTCTGCCTGTGTGCTGGGCGCTGAGGGTATTGACGATATCGACGGCGGTCGCAAACAGCACGCTATGACCTTTTAAACAGGCGGTATAGCTAAGAGCTGTACTTAAATGGGTTTTACCCAAACCGACGCCACCGAGGAAGATCACATTGGCCCTGTCTTCAAGCCACTTCAGTCGAAACAGGTTTTGCACGTGAAGACGATTAATCTTTTTTGGCCAGGTCCAGTTAAATTGCTCTAGGGTTTTGAGGGTGGGGAAGCGGGCCAGTTTAATACGCCGTTGCACGGCGCGATCTTGGCGCAACGCGGCTTCACCTTCCATCAGGTTGTTGAGATAGTGGACGTGAGAATGGTGTTCTTTTGTGGCCTGTTGGGTCAGGGATTCGAAATGTTCTTGTATATACGTGAGTTTTAAATACGTCAGATGATGGAGCAGTTGCTCGTCTGACGTTGTGTGGGTGTTAGTCGTCATGAGGGTTTTCCTTGATTCAGATTTTATCGGATAAACGATCATAGATCGCAAGAGAGGGTTCGGTGAGGTCCAGATCGAGTAGATCTTGACTGCGTGTTAAGTGTAATGCGCCGGGTTGTGGGAGTTGACGTTCCCGTTGCTCAAGGATATTGGCGATGTATTCACTGCGAAAGACTTTAAACGTCAAGGCATCGTCCATGGCGCGCGCGACTTTATCGACACCGTAGATCTCGCTCAAGGCCAGGATCTGGCGCAAATGATGACGGGTATTGAGGTTTTTGTGTTGAAGTTCCTGATAAAAGTGTTCGGCACGGGGCGACAAGGTCAGGAAACGTCTTAATAAGGTTTGCTGGTAGGCTTTACGCCGTTGAGCCAGCAATTCACGGGGGTGATCGGGCAGTTCGAAATCCCGGTGTCGATCGTAACAGCGAACATGCTGGGCAATCAGCTTATCTTGGTGGTAGATGACAATTCGATCGGGATAGGCTTTTAGTGTGAGTGGGGTGCTGGCATACTCGGCGGGAACGGAATAGCGATTGGTATCCAACTTAACACGGAAGCGGTTTGAGGCCCGCACGGGATGGATCACACTGACATCGTAAGGCTGAGTCGGTAACGGTTGCAGGGCCTTTTTTTCAGTTTCAAAACGCACGATGGGTTGTTCATGGGTTTCGCCATGAATACGCACATTGGCGACCGAATCGAGCCACTGTTTGGCGGCTGGATTGACGGCACTGAAATCGGGGATATCCAAGCCATTGAGGAAGTTCTTTTTGACATAACCGACGCCATTTTCGACGCGGCCTTTTTCGTTGCCTTTGCGGACATTGCAAGCGGCAATGTCAAAGCCATAATGCCTTGAGAAATCCAAATAACGCGGATTAAAGACCGGTGCCTGTCCGACCACGCGTTTGAGGACGGCGGATTTCAAATTATCGACCATGACTTTTTTCGGAATACCCCCAAAGAACTGAAAGGCATTTTGATGGCAGGCCAGGAAGTGTTCCAGGGTTTGCGAGACGGTAAATTCCACGTACATGAGGCGACTATCACACAACACCATGACAAAAAAGCTCAACCGCCGACGGCTGGATCCGACATTGACCGCACCGTATTCGCCCCAATCCATCTGGATACATTCGCCGGCCTCAAACGACAAGGTCAAAAAGGCCGGTTGACGCTTTGGCCGAACGAGGCGTACATAGTCCGTGACAATACTGTAACCACCGTCATAGCCGATGTCTTTAAGCCGCTGAAAGATCTGGGTGGCACTGTAGGCATGTGATTCCAGCCAGCGCACAATCTGATCTTTATACGGATCGAGCTTGCTACGGCGCGGTGTGGATTGACGCCGGGCAAACGATTTGACGTTGATCCACTTGGCGACGGTTTTGGTATCCAGCCCGAGCTCCCGGGCAATTTGCGAGACCTTTAAACCCTGTCGTTGTGAATAATCGTGAATCTTGCAGTAGGTCTCATAGCGAATCATGGTGACCCTCCAAAGCACGGCGGAGTAATTTAATCATCTCAACGGGCTCGGCGGTTCGATGCCGTGTCGATAGGGGGCCACTTTGGTCTGGAATACGTAGTTGAGGATCGTCTGAGCGTATTGGGATGTCCAGTGTCAAGACCTGGTAAAGGGGTTTTTGATAGGCAATCCATCCGACGCGTTGCAGCTCGGTACGGGCTTGAGCGAGCCGGTCTGTATCCAAGCACGATAACCGGCTGAGGATTGAACGATCCGAGTAATAACTCAGTCCTTGAGCATCGGCCACGGTCACCAAAAACAGGTACAGCGCCAACGCCTCGGTACCACAGGAACCGATGAATCGATGGCGAACCAGTCGCTGATCAATCCAACTGAACTTAGGGGGAATCCGGCGGACCTGTGCCGGACATAATACACGCTTGATCGACATGTTGACCTCCTTGGGGATTGAGAATATCACCCCCCAACCCTACCAATCGGCGGCCCGTTTCCGCAATGTCATCTTGTAACGTATATCCGCTTATATGAGCGATAAGCCCAATTAACATCAGGCTTGGGTTGGCTAAGAGATCTTGTAACGCAGACCTCATTAAGAGGCCTGATTCGTCATTTGATTCAACAGCTTGAGCCAATAAGTCCTCTTGTAACGCAGCGTTGCTTATGGATCGCTTGCGTCGCCAGTACCCTGGATGGGCCTGTCGCCAGGTCTGTACCCGCAGTACATTGGCCGATCCACAAAAATGGTTTTTATTCGCTTTCTTGTTTAACCAACGGCGTTGACTAGCTGCTTTACTCGCCTTCCGGCAGGCTACTTTCGAACAGTATTTTGATGTCGGACATTGCGTGGATCAGGATGGAATAATGCCCGACAATGCCGACACTTACGTCTTCTTCGTCGCTTCATCACGTCTTCTCGTAGTACGAAGTTTCATGATGCACAATACCGATGATTTACCCAAAATCCGAGGGGGAAAACAAAAAATAAGACGAGGAAGAAAAGAAGGGTTTTAGATGTGAAGATTCAAGAAAAAAAGAAGAAAATATTCCTCCACTTTCAGATCGCCAGATTTAGGGTAGTTTCAGAACACTGCTGGCAGGATGCGTGACAACAGTGCCCATAGCCGCTTCTCGATGGCCTCACGTCGCTCCAGCACCAGGCTTTCGCCTACCTGATGGGCAATAAGTTTGTCACCGGGCTTCAAATTCAGCGATTTCCGCAATGCGGAGGGGATCACCAAGCGCCCTTGCGCTCCGATTTGCACCTCGTTTGATATTGTTTTCACCACGATAATATCTTTATGCCATATTTTTTAATATTGCGGCACATAATTTCGGATTCTGCCAGCCTAAGCCTCTTCTAATGTGAAATACCCCCCTTCAGGCTCATTTCACATTGGAAAAGGCCCAGATTGCAAAACCAGCTTAATTAGGGCTAAAATATAAACCAGTCGCAACCGGTCTATTTTATACATCATGATTACTTTGCAATCTAATCACCTTAAGACTCACTTGTCTGAAGTGTTACGAAAAGTTGAAGCAGGGCAGGAAATCGCGATAACTCGGCATGGAAAAATAATCGCTTGTCTTTCTCCCTGGAAGTCAGGTGATAAGCACGTTCAAAAGGCAGCTGTTCAGACCTTGCTGAATTATAGGAAAGTACCTTTGCCGCCAGGTGAAACCATCGAAGAAATGCGGAGAGAAGGGCGTCGCTAGGAGGCTGTCCGAGAATAGTAGCCGTAGCGAGGGAAAGCTGGTTTGAGTCTGATTTTTTCATTATTTGAGGCGAATACTTGCTGTATTTAACGACAAATCCGCCTGGAGCGGATTTGGACCACTTAAAGTGACCCCGAAGGGGTGAAATATAGGGATGTATTTCATCAAAATAATGAGAAAATCAGGCCAAATCCAGCTTTTCCGCAGTAGGCTCTCTATTCTCGGACAACCTCCTGGTGCCTCAACCCATAAATAATCGGTAACATAGGAGAGGATAAATGATTGATAACACGGCAAACAAACGAAGGAATATCAGTATCTTTCAAGTTTGTTTAACGCTGTTATCGATTATTTAGACCTCATATTTTTTCGGTTAGTTTTGGATTGAGGTACTAATGTTTGTTCTGGATTGTTCCGTCACCATGGCATGGTGTTTTGAGGACGAGGAAGGCGAATACGCAACAGAGATATTGAAAAAGCTCTCTTACGAGACAGCCATCGTCCCGAGATTATGGCATCTGGAAGTAATGAATACGCTGCTGATCGGTGAGCGACGAAAACGTCTAAATATTGACCGCTCAAAGGAGTTTTTCTTGTTATTACAAAAACTCGATATTCATACAGATACGATACAACCTGATATTACAGATCTTAATATCGTAAAAATCGCTCGCGAATACCAGCTAACTGCCTATGATGCCGTTTACTTGGCCCTGGCGTTACGTGAGAATTTGCGTGTCGCCACGCTTGACAATAATCTGCAAACGGCAGCTCAAACTGTGTCACTTTATAAAGAGTTGTAAGACTTGTTTTAGTTTGAGACAAAACCATGAATCCAAAGTGGTGGTTTGCAATCTCAAGCAGTTTCCTAGCGAACAACAAAGTTTGGCGTTCGGCGATCTTCAGTCCATTATAAAATGTAATCATTGCCCTGATTTGATATAAAGGAAACCAACCCACTGATACGGATACAGCCATGTCGGACCTTGCCCTAAAACTTATCGCTGAAAACGAAAAAAACCGCTCTCGGTTTTTGGATCTTGGTAATTGTGGTTTGACTGGGATACCCGGGGAGCTGGGTGAACTGGTCTGGTTGGAAGAATTGTCGTTTGCCGAGGAAACGTGGGGGTATTTCGATGGGGAAGGATTTAGCAGCCAAAAAACGAAGAACACTGGGTCCTCGAATAATATTTCAAGTTTGAATTCCAATGTTTCAGGTTTTTCGATACCAAATTGGTTTCGCAATAATACTGTTAAATCCAACCCATTTTCTAAGTTAACAAATTTGAAAAAACTTTGGTTGAATGGTGAATATGGAAAGCAATTTGACTTTCATGATTTGACTCCTCTATCCGGCCTCACCGACCTGCAACTGCTTAACGTTTCGAGCACCCAGGTGAGCGATCTGAGCCATATTTCGAAACTAATAGAAAGTGGTATCGAAGTTAAGTGGAGTTCTGCCTCCTGGCAGGGTAACGGAATTTATGTCGAAAATTGCCCTTTAACCAACCCCCTGCCGAAGTCGTCAAACAGGGCAATGCAGCCATCCTAAATTATTTCCGCGAGAAGGAAACACAAGGCGTCGATCACCTATACGAAGCCAAAATGTTGATCATCGGCGAAGGCGGAGCGGGAAAAACCAGTTTGTTGCGACGTTTGTACCAAACCGACAAACCACTGCCGGGCGAGAAGGAAAGCACCAAAGGGATAGACATTGTTCGCCACGAATATAAATTAGAAAACGGCCGAAACTTCCGCCTCAATGTCTGGGATTTTGGCGGCCAGGAAATTTATCATGCAACCCATCAGTTTTTTCTGACCAAACGTTCCCTTTATGTGCTGCTGGACGATGCCCGTAAAGATTACAAATCCGTGCACGATACCGGTTTTAAATATTGGCTCGAAGTGGTCGATTTGCTCGGCGGTCACAGTCCGGTGCTGGTTTTTCAAAACGAAAAAAGCGGTCGCAGCAAAACCATCGACAAATCCGGTATCAAGGGCAGTTTTGACAACGTCAAAGACGTTTTACCGCGGCAACCTGGAAATGTCGGATGCGGCTGACGATTTACGCAAAGCGATTGAGTATTTCTCACAACAGCTACCACACATCGGTGAAGAATTACCCGCCAAATGGGTGGCCATCCGAAACGACATCGAAATATTGTCTAAAAGTAAACCGTATATTTCACAGCAGGCGTATTTCGATATTTACCGCAAACATCTGGAATTCGACCGCGACAAAGCGCTTTATCTGAGTGATTACCTGCATGACCTAGGCGTATTTCTACATTTTCAGGACGACCCGCTGTTGACTCGCACTGTGATTTTGCAAAACCAATGGGCAACTGAGGCGGTTTTTAAAATACTGGATGACGAAACCATCAAAGCAAACTGGGGCCATTTTGACGTAGCCGATTGCCGACGGTTGTGGCGGGATTCAGACTACGCCGACATGCACCTGGAGCTTTTGGCTTTGATGCAAAAATTTGAACTCTGTTTTCGGCTTCCCGATCAAGCAAGCGAAACCTGGTTGGCCCCGCAATTGTTGTCGCCGTCCAGGCCGGAACCGATGAAAGATTGGGCAAAACCCGGTGATCTGGTATTGCGCTACCGCTACGAATTTCTACCCAAAGGTTTAATCAGCCGACTGATTGTACGCATGCATCGCTTCGTGGTTCGTCCTGAACTAAGCTGGATTACCGGTGTTTTGTTCGAGCGCGATGAAACTGAACTATTGGCGGAAATTCCGGAAAAAGGTGGGGAAATCGTATTGCGTGCCCGTGGTTTGGAACGCAAAGGATTGCTGAACGTGATCAGCGCCGACCTGGATGCCCTGAACGAGACTTTCCACGGTTTACCGGATTTGGTCTATAAGCAGGTTCCGTGCAATTGCAGCCGTTGCATTAAATTGACCGAACCGGAGTTCTTTGAGCAAAAGCGGCTGTTGCAACGTAAAAAAGACGGCAAGCTGCAGGTGGAATGTCCTACCCGTTATGAAGACGTGGATGTTTTGGAATTACTTGACGGCATCAAGGTCGAGCAATTGCCGGACTGGGCCGAAGATGAAGCGGATACAAATCCGCCAGACTCGGAACCCGAAATCTCCGAACGAACGATCAAAATCTTCCTGGCTTCGTCATCCGAACTCAAAGAAGATCGCGATGAGTTCGAATCATATTTCAGACGACAAAATGACTTATTTCGTCAACGCGGTATTTATCTGCAGATTATCCGTTGGGAAAACTTTCTCGATGCGATGGCTGAAAACGGTTTACAGGATGAATATAACAAAGCAATCCAGGATTGCGATATTTTTATCAGCCTGTTTTTCACCAAAACGGGTAAATATACCGAGGAAGAATTCGATACAGCACATCAGCAGTTTAAAGAATCAGGGAAACCGTTGATCTACACATTTTTCAAGGACACTACCGGTACGAAGCCATCTCGAAAGAACCGACAAGACTTCAATACTCTCTGGGATTTCCAAGACAAACTTACCGATCTCGGACATTTTCACACTGATTACAACGATATCGAACACCTAAAACGGCAATTCAACGACCAGTTGGAAAAACTATTCGACAAAGGGTGGCAGTAAAAAAACTGACCGATTGATCTTGAAAAAACTAAACAACCACCAGCTAACGCTGGTGGGTTAAAATGAAGGACGTAAAGTCCGGGTTCTGATTAAACGTTCATAGGTTGTGAACGTGCTCGTGAACGTGCTCGTGAACGTGCTCGTAAACGGAGTTAACGTCATGTTATCCCCTGAAAAACCGGATGTTCGTGAAGTCTCAATAGCTTTTCGGTCACTGCATTTAATATTGATGATGTCTTTGCCTTTACGCAAGGTAAGCCATTGCGGATGCGCATGGTTTCAATGCATAGCAAGTTATACCAAAATTCGTTAACGTGTACGAGCACGAGCACGAAAAATCAAGAGCTAAAGACGATGGTTTCAACCATGAAGGAGACTAATGGAAGGATTACGTTTTTGAAAAAACACACCTATGGACTTCAACCTAATCCCCTTCGGACTTAGCGAAAAAGACGGGCGATTTCTGGATGTTTCCAAGGTTCCCCGAGGAAAGCAATGTGGATGCATTTGCCCTTCATGCAAAACGCCCTTGATTGCCCGTCATGGCAATATCAATGAATGGCACTTCGCCCACGCAAGCCGGACGGGTTACTTAAAAACTGAAACGGAATGCGAGTTTTCGTTCTACGTTTCGGTTCGCCTGATGGCTCGCCAAATCGTCGACGATACATTGAGCATGGCTTTGCCCGCCTATACCGATTGTGAAAGCGCCTATCTTGCGCAATACGATCACTATCAGTGTACCGTTTACCGTTGCGGAACAGCAAAACATAAGCCTTACCAGTATCGAAATAGAAAAAAATTTCTTGGGCTCGTCCGTTGACATATTTGGCCACATGGGGGAATTTTCTTTCATTATTTACTTTACTCACCCGGGCAGGGATATACCCAATGATTTCAGCAATCCCGCAGATTCTAAATGTGGCATTGTAGCCCTTTCGCTTGAACAAGCGCCCAATCTTTTTCGTGCGGCACAAGACTCAAAAATGACCTACCATGAAATTCTTTATAATTTTCTGGTTAACGATATTGCGTCTAAAAAATGGATATTTCATCCACGGTACAAACATTGTGAAGAGACAGCTCGAAAAAGTCTTGAACAAAAAACAAACCACATGCTTGAGCGCTTCCATTCCAATGAGGATAAGTCTAGATCGGTGCGGCACGGCAATAGAAAAAGGGATCGGCTATCCCGCTACACCGATATTAGAAAAGGCTATTGATATTCCCACAATAGAAATACCGAGAAGACGTGCTGAATTTGAATGCGTTATTTGCCATTCCGTGTGGCAAGATTGGGAGCCTAGCAATAGCGTATGTCCACAGTGCAATACTCACCTGTACCGTACTGTAAAAAATTAATTGGACAATGAATAATGCCGAAAAATGGAGCAAGTATTAGGTATAATCATCAGTTTGGCCCTAGGAGGCTATCCGAGAACTGATGAATACCAAGACTTTACTATTGACCCTATTATTCTCCCTATCATCAATGAATGCCTGGGGCACTTGTTATGAAAAAACTAAAGCCCCCAGTGTTAATTACACGACTTGTAAACAGACTGCGGAACAAGGTATCGCCATGAGCCAGTATTATTTAGGGCAAATGTATCGCGATGGCGATGGTGTTGCGAAGAATCCCCAAGAAGCTGTCAGATGGTATCGAAAAGCGGCGGAACAAGGCAACATGCTTGCTCAATACAATCTGGGATGGATGTACGATAGCGGTGACGGTGTTTCACAAAATCTGATAGAGGCGGTCAAGTGGTACGGCAAGGCGGCTGAGCAGGGCGATAAATATGCTCCGTTCAACTTGGGAACGATGTATTATACGGGAAGTGGTGTATCAAAAGATTTCGTGAAAACTCATTTCTGGTTCGATATTGGGATATTGAACGGTAATCCGAAAGCGAAAAAATGGCGTGATAAAATTGCTAAAAGAATGTCGCCGGAACAAATCGTTGAAGCACGACTTCTGGTGGATGAGTGGCAAGGGAAGCAGGAAAACACAGTTTATAAAAATAATTGATTAATCAAGATGAGGTGTGTATGAAAAGAATCATAAATCGAACACTAATCGTAATTTTTGCTCTTGGGATAGGGGTGAGCGCACTTCAATCACACGCTGCGATTCCCGCCGGACAAGATGAGCTGCGCATCCACACCGGGGCGCCGGAAAAAAAAGGGGAATCCATTGTATCCATTTCCGTTTATTGGCGCATGAAGGATGGCCTCCAAACCGGGTCCACCGGATTGGCTTTTATTAAAGGACCTGACCTCGCCAAACCCGACGATGCGAATTCGATAGCCAAAAGAATCGGCGACAGTCTAATAAGCGGTATGGCATATAAGAGACCTTCCCTTCGGGGGCTTACCGCGGACAGGATTAAAGACACCAAAGACCCCTATGTCATCATTAAAAACAAGCAAGGAATTGCATTTAGCCAAATAACACTTAGAGATTTTACCAACCAAAAATTTACCGTCGAAATTGGTGGCCCTTCATTTAGTGCTAAAGGTATCGAAATTGCGATCGATATGACAGACTTTGCTTCGGTAGCTAACGTTGTTATTAATGAATCAGCAGCTAAGAAAACCGTCCGTGCGGAAGGCGGGGGTATTGAAATATCGATAGGTAATGAAAAACCGGTGAAAATTGATACGAGGAACAAAACACTGCCTGAAATTGAACGAGTTATAGCCGCTAAGCTCCGAGGAACTTTCAGTACAACTGCTTTATACCCGGCTAGAACCGAAAAACGGGATAGAAAAAATATCAAACCATTCGACGGCGGCGAAGTTCATCTTGGCAGAATTTCAGTTAAAACAATTACCTTCAATGTCAACGATCCTAGCTTGGGTGTTATCGCCAAATTCAAGTTCCAAGACAACGAGAATCAAAACAAAAAATCGAGCTGGTGGTGATAAATGTCATTTGTGTTTTGAAAGGAGTAGATGGACTTCACTTACCTGGCAAGCCAATCTAAACAGTGACGGCAAAACCACTTCAACGTGTATGAATAAAACTCCTTTCCATCCACTCCATCCCTCCCTGGCTTTCATCAGCGAGACCCTTTAGCTCGGTGCGGAAACCTTGTGCTTGACGCATCCTGTGGTCTTTTTGCGCCGAGCATAAGTCTCCGATACGGCTTAACCGCTGCTTTAGTTTTGCTTCGATTGCTGGGTCGGAGACAGCGACCGCATAAATTCTTTCGATGCCCGTCCGCTGGTCAAGTTGAAAAAACCCTCGTTTGCCGTTATCCCATAACGGCGCATGAATAGATTGATTTTTACGTATCTTTCCCCCGGCAAGTGAATTCTCCAGACTGAGAACATCGCATGAATCCGGAAACAGCCGAGTGAGTTGGTTATCGTTCGTTTGCCCTATCAAATACAGTTTTGCAGTGTTAGCTGCTTTTAATCGTAGTGCGAAACACCCCTTGCTGGGAAGACGGCTAACCTCGGTTAAGCTCATAAATCCCTTTTCCCAGGGATCACGCTGTCGGCAAGGATTTCGCAGCCAAGGGGTGATAAGCTGAAAAGAAGCTATCAACCGTTTTTTCATCGGCGCTTGAGTAACTCGTCAGTCACGAGTTCTATCCGATTTGACGTAACTATTCAGGCCCTGAATTCATTTTTTCGATGTGTCACCTCGACCAACGGAAGAAAGTCTTATCACCCATTGATAGCTCTGCGCTTTAAGATTGCCCACTGGTGTTCATAAAAGATGAGTAGTGTAGAAAATAGAAATCGATAATTACGACTAGACATTTGCTAAAAAAACACGGATCCTTCTTTTCTTTGTAGAAGTACAGATGGAAGGAGGAGACCCCGTGCAACAGTATATTTCTCAGAGTTTAGAAAGCTTTCAAAGCGTTTTTTCCAGATCGAGTACTTGGTTGTTGTTCTGCGCCATTGTGATTGGATTTATGGGGGCAGGAGAAATGATCGGCGTGACGTCGTTGTGTCGTTTCTGGCTATTAGATGAACTTGGTTATTACCGCTTGCTCCGTTTTTTTAGATCCAAAGCGTATGTCTATGGGGCGTTGCTCGATGCTTGGCAAGATTTTGTGAATCGCCAAGGAAAATCCGTTGAAGTAGCTGGACGAGCGATACTTCTGGGTGACCATACCGCGGTGATCAAAGATGGACGCAAGATGCCCGGCGTGGTATCGATGCACGAGTCATCGGAGACGCAAACGAAACCCGGCTATTTTCGGGCCCAATGTTGGGGAAGCATTGGCATCTTGATCGGGTCGTTATCCGCTTGTTTTTGTTGTCATTTGCAGCTTCAAATTCATCAGGGATGGGCTCATTTAGGGTTGAACGACGAGCGCGATAATCCATGTCGGATCAAGCTCACCGACCGCTTGGTGGCCATGGCGATTCATTTTGCGGTGACGAATCACTGTCTGTGTTATTTGGTGTTGGATGCCTTTTTTTCAACCGGGGGCGTATTTCGAGCTTGCCACTATTATTCAATCCAGCATCAGGCGCGGTGGGTTGAGGTGCTGGTCAAAGCCAAGAATAGCTATGTGGGTTATTTCCCCGCGCCACCGAAACCCGCCTCTCGACCCGGACCTCAGCCGCTCTATGGCGAGAAAGTGTGTTTAAGAGAATGCTTCGACCACCTTCATTTGTTTGAGACGGTGACCTGTAAAGTCTACGGTAAAACCGAATCCATCCGGGTTATGACGCTTACACTGTTATGGCGGCCCATCGCTGATCAGGTGTTATTTATTCTCGCCGTCACCTCAAAAGGCCCAATGGTTCTAATGAGTTCCGATTTAACGCTGTCAGCCATTGATGCCGTTGAACTGTATTGTGCTAGAACCCGCATTGAAATCATGTTCGCGATGTTAAAGCATGTGATCGGCGCCTTTAAATTTCGTTTTTGGACTAAAAAATTGCCAAAACATTCTAGACGCCCCTTTTCCAATCGTCTTCTCAAAGCCCCACAGCCCCAGGATATTCATACCGTTCAAGCGTGCTGGCGAGCCTATGAAATCTTCGTGCTCTGTGCCTCCATTGCCTTGGGGTTAATGCAATTGATTGCGCTCCAGTATCAAGATACGATTTGGTCTGAGCACTCGCTTTATCTTCGCACTCAATCGCGTGATTTGCCATCGGAGAAAACCGTCAAGCAAATTTTAGCGCCATTGTTCCTCAAACAATTCTTTCGACTTGAGGAAAATGGCATGATTCAACAGATCCGTGCCCGCTTGATGGCTGTTTCCGATGAAATAGATGACGATTAAACTGAATGAGGCGTTCTATGCTCTAATTCTCTGCGATCTTCAAAATTTTTCATCAAACATACTACGATGGAGAGGGTAGTTTTGCCCCGCTTTTCTCGCTGTTAACTCACGACTGCCGAGTTGAGTAAAAGCGGCGGTGGAATCAACGTAAACATAGGCTTCGGTTCCCACCCCGGGAAGACGTATCGATTTATCAAGACTTCGTAACAATAGGGAGATCTGAAGCAACTTCGAGTCAATCGTGTGGACATTTGAAATCAATATAACATTGGCAGTGTGTTTTTTATTGGTGATTTCAACCTCTCGAAATCGGGCGAGGTAGTGGCTCAACAAACCTAAAGTTGTCCGCAAAAACTCGGGAAGTTTTTCCGTTGGATTCCGAAGAAAAATTTTCAGGTTGGGTTCTCCCGTGCGCATCAAGTGGCAGCTTAGGTTTTCAGCAAGAAACGAAGCCAATAAATCAGGTTGATTGCCTCTAAACGGGAGCGCACGCGATCCTAAGAGCTTCCGGTCGACAATTTGCTTGGCCATCAACCGCTTTTCTCTACTCGTCGGCTGACCGATCCATATTTTCTTAAAACCGCGAACCCAATTGTTTTCCACCAGATCCATGGCTTGCACAGCGACACGCACGTCACCTGAGTCCAAGGAATTATCCACCTCAATGGTGACTTGAACGGTGGCTTCCCCCTGGGGATCACACGCCAGTTCGACCGATTTTCCTCGATCGCTCCAAGGTTTGATAGTCGAACGCTCTACAAAATTCGCACCGGGTACTGACTGCAACCGATCCACAATTTTCCGAAGAATTTCCGCTGTCAATCCGTCCATTTTACCCAACGCACTATTTTGGTTTGCGCCAACCACTTCAAATGGTTGGCCCTTTAATCGTGGATGGCGGCCCAGTCGATCTTCCAAAAAAGGTAAAAGCTCATCGTTTAACCAGGGGTCAAGTTGTTTTCGATCGGCTCCGAAAACAGCTGAATGGATGGATAGAAAAACGAGTGCGGTGACCAAAAACGTACGCGGTAATTTCATGGTGTTTAAGGATTTGAGTTTTCCAATCGAATCCCGCCTTGGCCATTAATGACTACATCGCCGCCTTGTTTGTTTCGTATCTTTAATTGAATGGAGCGTGAAATGGATTTTGGCAAAATGACACCCCATATTTCAAAATGCCGCCCATGGCTCGCAACCGTCCGTTTAAAATACGTAGCATATAACGCAGGCACCGTAGCAGGGTCCATTTCCTGGTACTGTTGGGGTTTCGACACGCTGACGAATTCGGGTATTTCTTTTTGGAGCCGGACGCGCCAGGTTTTGGCACCCAAAAAAACATAAAATCTTATCAATTTCTTTTCGAGGAGTCGGTTGAATGCCTCTTCCGATTCAAACTTAAGTGTAAAACCGACCCGTTTTGGCGGCAAAGGACGCTCGACGGTTTCATCCTTCGGTACTTCAATTGGATCTGCCCGCGGTTTTGCTTTCAGTGTCTCGGCGGCTTTTGGAGCGGCAACGATGTCCTCAACCAAAACTTTTTTTCGCTCTCGCTGAACCGCAAGCATTCGTTCCTTTAATAGCTCGTAGTTCTCTTGTGTTTTCCGCAGTGCGTTCCGATCACGTTCGACACTTGTTCGCAATGCCTGTAACGATTTCTTCCGATTTTTTATTTGATTTTCTATCGTGGTTAGATTGTTTTGGCGTTGTTTGAATTCGGTGAAGCTCAGTTTAGCATCGCTAATAAGTTGGTTTCGCTGCTCGCTAAGCTGTTTTAGTTCGGACATCTTCTCGGTCTTCAATACTTCTGATTCTTTGAGTTGTAACCCGATTTAATCTAAGGCGGCAAGCTGGCTTTCGATGTAGTTTTGAAGATTGGCAACGTCACGCTTGAGTGATTCATAATTCTCAAGTGTAGGATGCATATCTTTGGGCACAAAAGGTATCGATTGGACTAAGGCAAAAATAACCGAAAGGATAAAACCGAGAATCGCCATAAAACGCATGACATCGGTTTGCAATGCCTCGATTTCCGCATCTTCGGCCGTGGGTTCGGACAACAAAAGACGTTCGCTAGCCCAAGGAGATATCATGGTTTGTTTGCCGAACCATCGTTATTTTTGGTGGCCAGTTGAGCCAGGTAGGATTCAATATTATCTAAGCGTTGCTCAAAGAACCTAATTTGAGAACGTGTGCGTTGGCTATAAAACTGTTGTAGTTTAGCGCCAACTAAAAAGATTTTGTTTATCCGCATCAGATAGCCACCCACGGCCCCAAATATGGTGGTCGATAAGGCTAGCAATATGCCTCCTTTAATCAAGCGGCGTAGAATTTCGAAAGACCCGAGTTGCGCGGCCATGGCGCCATCCAAATCACTGAGACCCACTATCAGCGCACTCCGCATACCGATTGCGGTCCAAATGACGCCGACACCAAAAAACAAACTAATGGAAATGTTTACCCAGTTTTCGAGCTGAGCGATTCGCTCCGGCTCGATCCTTGGATCACTCAAAGATTTTTTTAATTGGAATAAGACTCGAAAGTAAAAAATCATGATGAGTGTGAAGGGGACGATGGACAATCTGAGGTTTTCAAACGCCCAGTTCAGTATTTCAGGGATATAGGGCAGCGCGTTAATCGCGATGACGATCAACCCCATCATATTGAGTGTGTATAAAGCGGCTAACAGAATAAGGGTAGTTATAACGCCTGTAATGACCCCCCGGAAGAATCGCGTTCCCAGACTATTGGAGCTTTCCATATGGGAACAGCTTATTTAGAGGCTTGACACGCCAGGCAGGTCGCATCTATTAGGATGAGCAATTGATTAAATTCCTGGTCAGCCTGGGCGTAGGATGCTTTGTCACCGACCACTTTCAATAACCCCAATTCTTTATCATGAAGCTCCAGTTTCATTTTTTTAACTATTTCCACTTGATGCCGACACGTGGTCGTGCAATTGTTATGCATCGTACCCAAGGATACAAAATCAGGACTAAAGTATCGCCGGTAATATTGTTTGGCTTGACGCTGACTGATGACACCATTGCGCTTGGCATCGGCCAAAAAATTGCTAAAGTACTCCTTGTTTTTCTCTTTTGGATCGGATGTAGTTATTTCCAACAGGTTGCCCACATATTGGTCAAATTGGTAATGACATTGTAAATGGGTTAGGTCGGCGGTAGCCTGAGCAAACGCGCTTTCCACCTTATACCCGGAAGGGAGCGTGCAGGTATAGACCTTGGGTTTTGTAGTTTGGCAGCTCGATATTAAAATAGATAAAAGCAAAAAAAAGCAGGCTTTGAACCCGTAATTGACGGTACATCTCGTTAAATTCATATTAAGATCCTGCCTTGTTTCGGCAATAAAATTTGGAGAAATGGCGGCGTACTAGCAATTTGCATCAAATTCGCTGCAAAACTTTCCGGGTTTGTCCGCGGTCTCCAATGTGGCTGGAACGAAATCGGAATCATCGTCGTACTCCCCAAAAATAATCCGTTTGACTTCGGATACCGTTTGTTCCATTTCCGGCGTAATCGTCCCCATGCGTTCCGATAAATCGACGTAGAGTTGCGCTCGATGAATCTGTTGTCGAGTCAGTTGAACCAACCCTAATGTCTCGTCCATATCGAGATACATTTCTGAACCCAGCAGCGCAAGGGATCCAGTATTGCTTTGATTAACCAATAAAAAATATTTACGAAAGCGATCGCTTAAGCGTGCACCCTGTTGCCGTACGCGTGTTCTTTGTACGGAAGATATACTTTGCTTGTTATTTCGTAACAGCCGCTGCAAATCGGCGCCGGTTCGGTTGCGCCCTAATTCTTTCGCCAATTGTGTTTTCAAGGCGCCCCGAGTTATCTGGATATTTCGTTCCATTTCCGGTAATCGATTCGCCATGGTATCGAGCATCGCTTTATAGGATGATGCCATTTGCCGACTTATCTGATCACACCCCTGATCACTAACTACTCCTTGGCACTTACTTTCCGTATAAAGTTCCTGATGTTTTTCCAATTCCTCAATCACACTCTGTAGATCGGTCTCCAGGATACGCGCCGCATCCCCCGTTTCCTTGATGTTTTCTATCACTTGAGTAGAAAAAATATTAAGCGTCGGTTGGCGGGGAGTAATTGCGTCACCGGTTGGGCAATATAGCAGCAAACTACAGCAAACAATTGCTACACCCCAATCCATGCTCTCTTTTAGGGTGTGTGGGAATCCAAGCTTTTGGATATCAAAGTAATGCATAATAATGGTTCTCCAATGCGGCCACGTCGATACGACGACGTATCTCAGCTTAATGAAGCGATCATGAACAATCGCTGAATCCAAGTTCATCAAACAAGAATACTCTCGAGTAGCCGTAGACTCTTTTTTGTTTATCGATCCGTTGGTCGATTAGACAAGTTAGTTTACTGTTTGTTCTAGGATTAACATTATGAGATGGTCCGAAAAAAATTTGGCTTTTTCAATACTGATCGGTTACTGATACACTTAAATCTGATTTAGAATATGTAAATTGATTCATGCGCACTCAATACGATTCATCGGCGATTGAAGTACTTAGCGGGTTGGACCCCGTACGCAAACGTCCCGGAATGTATACCGACACCACACGCCCTAACCATCTTATCCAAGAAGTAGTTGACAACAGCGTTGATGAAGCCATAGCGGGCTTCGCCACGCGTATTGAAGTTGTTTTGTCAAAAAATGGCGCTATTGAGGTTAATGACAATGGCCGTGGTATGCCCGTGGACCGGCATCCGGAACAAGGCGTATCCGGGGTGGAAGTCGTTCTAACCCGCCTCCATGCCGGTGGAAAGTTTTCCAACAAAAATTACCGTTTCTCGGGGGGACTGCACGGTGTCGGTATTTCAGTCGTTAATGGCCTATCCGAGCGTTTGGAAGTCGAAGTTAAACGGAATGGGAAAGTATATGGGATGTCGTTCAACGCCGGTGAAAAAACGGGCAATTTGGCCGAAATTGGGACTGTAGGAAAATCCAATACCGGAACCCTCGTACGGTTTTGGCCGGATGCAAAATATTTTGATTCCAATAAAGTATCGGTTTCACGCTTAAAACACGTGCTGCGGGCAAAAGCCATACTCTGTCCAAACCTCTATATTTCATTAACCGATAATCTGAGGGATGCATTCTATTCGTGGCAATTTCAAGATGGCTTAAAGGAATACTTACTGAGTGTATTGGGAGAGGGTGAGCGCCTGCCCTCCGAGTTATTTACCGGTTCACTTGAAGGGGGGCACGAAGCAGTTGAGTGGGCGCTTGCCTGGGCGCCGGAGGCTGGCGAATGCATCGCCGAAAGCTATGTCAACTTGGTCCCAACCGTTCAAGGGGGTACACATGTCAACGGATTACGAGCAGGGTTGACCGAGGCGATTCGGGAATTTTGCGATTTTCGTAAACTATTACCGCGCGGTGTAAAAATTGCGCCGGAAGATGTTTGGGAGAAATGCAATTATATTTTATCGGTTAAACTGGAGGATCCGCAGTTTTCCGGCCAAACTAAAGAAAGACTCGGGTCCCGGCAGTGCGTGGCGTTTATCTCGGGTACGACAAAAGACAGTTTTAGTTTGTGGTTGAATCAGCACCCGGATATTGGAGAAAAGCTGACGGAACTGGTTATTGCCAATGCGCAAAAGCGGTTGCGTTTAGCGCGGAAGATTGTTCGGAGGAAAGTTTCAGGAGGACCTTCGCTTCCCGGAAAACTTGCCGATTGCGCTAGTCAAGACCCTACCCGATCCGAGCTTTTTTTGGTGGAAGGCGACTCGGCTGGAGGATCGGCTAAGCAGGCACGCGATAGAGATACTCAAGCGATTATGCCCTTGCGGGGGAAAATTCTTAATACTTGGGAAGTCGATCCGGGGCAAGTCATGGCTTCGCAAGAAGTTCACGATATCGCTTTAGCCATCGGGGTCGAACCCGGTGTAAATGATTTGAGTGCATTGCGCTACGGAAAAATTTGTATACTGGCGGATGCCGATTCTGACGGAAACCATATTGCCACCTTATTGTGTGCTTTGTTTGTACGGCATTTTTGGCCGCTCGTAGAAGCCGGACACGTTTTCGTCGCAATGCCCCCTCTTTTTCGGATCGATGTGGGTAAGCAGGTTTTTTATGCTTTGGATAAGGAAGATAAACAAGGTGTTCTAGACCGAATCGAAGCTGAAAAACTGAGAGGTAAAGTTAACGTACAAAGATTTAAGGGATTGGGAGAAATGAATCCGGCTCAGTTAAGGGAGACAACCATGAACCCCGATACGCGCAGACTGGTCCAGCTGTTGGCAGGCCCGGACCAAGAAGCGTCCGGACAGCTCGATTTGCTTTTGGCGAAAAAACGGGCGCCGGATCGCCGAATCTGGTTGGAACGGAAGGGAGATTTGGCTGAAATTTAGTTCGGAATTATTTTTGCGAAGGTGGTTCGGCCGGTATCCATTCGTTTCCGTTAGAAAGATTGGACAAGACTTGGACAGTCTATTCCAATCTATAAATGGCCCTGAAACAGAGGGGTAGAGAATCTACCTGAAGAGGCAAATCAGGCAATACTCCGCTCCTGCTCAAAGATGGTTTTGAAAAGTTTACGTTTGGCCTCATTCATCTGTTTGACTGCGTCATTGTCGCTGATTGAGAAGGCAATTGCATCCAGCTTTTTAAAGGTGGTTCCCAGTTTGAGATATTGGTTTGCATCAGGTAATGATTTGAGCTTCTCGTAGGGTGTCATCATTAACTTGTAGGGATAGCTCTTTTTCACCTTTCCTTTGTTGTCTTCTTTTGGGACAGGAAAAAAGCAAGGACGATGGAAGTTGATATAGGGGTTGAAATACTCTCTGTGAAATTCATTAAGTTGAGGCGCCCAGTACCCCGGGATATGGTCGTACCCCAGATGTTTGCGGATGATGGTTCCGTTCTTGGACTCGGCGAGTGCATTGTCGTTGGAATGGCGTGGGCGTGATTTGGTCAGGTCAATATGGAGCTTTCCGAGCAGTTTTGCCACGGTATGATTGATGTATTCCGAACCGTTATCCGCGTGAAATGCCAGGATGACAAAAGGGAAGATTTCGATCAGCATCTCCAGGACCGGAATCATGAAACGCTCAGTAATCCGTTCTACGGAGAATATACATTCAAATTGCGTGACTTCATCAACCGCATTGATATGGTAAACCCCTTTGATCCCATCCAGGTCGCCCTGATGGACTGTGTCGATCCGTAGAAAGCCTGGTTTACCTTCTGAATTGGGTTTTCGTCGCTCGCCTATCTGAGAGCGTTTTGAAGCGGTTTTATCAAACTGGCGGCGCTGTCGTTGATAACACGTAGAATGACGAAGATTATAGAGATGGGCAACCGAAATCTTTGCTAAGCGCTCATAGCGATAATCCTCATAGATCAAAAGCATCCGCTCACAGATCTTCTTGGTGGCTGCACCGCAGAGTGTCCCATGGAGCTTGTCGGTCTCAGCTAACAGCACTGCGTCCTCAGGGCGGTAGAAGCGTTCAAATCCCGATGCTGTACGCTGTTGGCGCTTGATGTATCCGGTTTTTTTGTATTGCTGTACCAGCCGTTTCACTTGCCGTGGAGAATAGCCACTCACCTGCTCCAGATAGCGGATGATCAATCCCTTACCGTTCTTGCTGCAAGAGATATAACTGAATTTGACCAATGTACGCCGAATCCACTGGTAGCGCTCTTCCTTGTTGGTAATTGAAAACTCAACCTCCACAGTTCCTTCGAGAAAGATGCGGACGTCATCCAATGTTTTTATCTTTTTGTCACTCATATAGATCACCATAGGTGACCATCATGAGCAGAAATTACTCCTCAGGTACAGGGCCGTTTCACGTTGGAATCACGGCTCCCGTTCAGGGCCATTTCATATTGGACAAGACTTGGACTTGACGAAGACTGGCAAATGCAATACTATCCCCGTCAGGCTATCCAACCTGAGGATAAAGAGTAAGTAACAAGGGTTGTAAGGCCGTGTAGGTGAATGTGGAACGTCGTTCGATCATTTTGTAGGCTTCGAAGCCCATACGGAAGGGTGTGGAGAGTGCGGGTTTTTGGGCGTTGGCGTTTAGTTAGGGAGAAACAAGACACAGATAGCCGGATATAATCTCACGGTATCAAATAAGATTTTTGAATTTTTCTTGAGGAGGTAGATATGGTTCCTGAAATTGCAGTTCTTTTCGGTATTTGGATTGGTGCTATGGTCGGCTTGTTTTTCATCGGACAAAAAGACTAATACACTTTTAGAAATCTGTACTGTGTTCGGGTGTACGGAGGTGAAACCGGAAGGTTTTTGTACTCCCGAGCGCAGTATACAAGCTGTTAAATAAAAATTTAAGATAAATACTCCGCTAGAGAGTGCACTTATCGGTCGCAGCGAGAATTTTCAAAAAGCGGGTTTATAGACCTGCTTTTTTTCGTTTAGAGGCGTCCGGAAACGGCTTGAACGTCTCGCGTCTCATCTTCAATCGTAAAATCAGCCCCGTTTCTCGGGTAGGCCCCTACGTATCTTTGCCAGAAAATAATCCTCAATCTGTGACTCCAATGCGAATAACAGAGAGCAAGATATTGGTTTCTCAGGAGATCAAAAGAATCTTAGCTTCACCCACTGACTTGAAAAATGGGAATGGATACATTTTCAGGCACATAGGGCTAAAATAAAGCCTTCCCCGTTTTCGTTTGAACGGTTTGCTTTAGCCAGCTTTTGTAGACTCCGCGCGGTCCCAGCGCTGTGCATTCCCGCCGCGATCATTTTCAAAGGTTTAATCACCTGCTAGCGTGGCTATTCCCTTCAATAGCCACGCCTCACTTTAAACAAGCCTGGATAACGGGTAATCCTTGGTTATCACTCTGTAAGATGTAACCGATGGTGGGGGTTGAATAGCCAATTCGATGTCATGATCTGGTTTACCGGTTATGCTTGTTCACTGCGTTCACTCAAACTTCTGTAGTATCCACAAGGCCGCAAGATGTCGGATTAAAAAAAAGGGGGCAGATTTATTTAATTCAGATTGCCCTATTTCCGTTCTGTTTGGTCTTAGGCCTACCCGGTCGTCGATGTTCTATCCGCCGACCAATTATTTTTTTAACCTCTTCTACAAAGCGACCATTCCCCGTGAGTTGGCCTCTCGCTACCGCTTCTTGAATGAACGCCCATTCGCCATCGGGAATCGCGCTTTGTAAATATTCTCGATAGCGTATTTGTCGCTCTTTCGTACTCTCCCCTAAAGCGAGATAACACGGATCAAAATCAGGCATTACTCGCTCATGCCCCTTCATTCGTGCTTGGTAACTCGACCATCGGTAATCCTGAGCATCGGCAACCACCTGTGCACGGACGGGATTCAATTCAACGTACCGAATACACGCTAGAAGGTATTCGTCCGTTTGGATCGGGCTGGATTTGTAGCGACTCTCCCACAGCGTTCCACTCCGTCTTTCTAATCGATTCACGTAGCGCGTTTGCCGACCAGAAAGCCGTTTCATGAGTTGTCCCAGTAAGGCCGTTTCTTCAGGTGGTTCAACAACCAAATGGATATGGTTCGTCATAAGACACCAAGCGTACACACGAATGCCATAAACCTCACGCCATTGCGACAAGGTTTCTAAATAATATTCAAAATCCGAGTCCACCGCAAAAACAACTTGCCGATTGTGTCCCTTTTGCACTATATGATGCGGGTAATTAGGTAACACCACACGCCCGACTCTAGGCATACCAACTTCCTATAAAAAATTTTACTTGCCAGAAGTATAGCTCATAAATAAATCTGTCCCCTTTTTTTAGAAACACACCCGATACCACGGCAAGTTGCAGGGTGGCGTTGCCGCCCGACGGGACAAATTGCGGCAAGAATGCCGCATTGAACAGCAAAGTTTTCGGATTGACTGCAGCGACCATGCAGGCTCGCCAGAACACCGCCGGCACTGCGGTAATCTTGCTGAGATCGTCGGCTGGCTCCCGCCAGGTGCTAACCCCAAGCCAGATGAGATAAGCCACACCTGCCCAGCGTATCCAGATCAGCGCATCGACAGCGATTTCAATGATGGCGGCCATGCCGAGCAGCACAGTCGCAAGTTGCAGCGCCACACCGACGGTTGTACCAAGCACCGTTACCGAACCCATTCGAATTCCGTATCGAATGCTGTTGGCGACGATCAACGCGACGTTTGGTCCCGGAAGCATGACCAGCACCAGGGTGGCCGCCGCTAATGCGATGAGGTTATCCACGGCGTCTCGGCTTGTTCCAGTACTGCAACAGCACGAAGCCGAAGAGCATACCACCGAGGTGCGCGAAATTGGCGACGCCGGGAGCGCCACCACTGACGCCCAGGTAAAGTTCCATGACGCCGAAAATGATGACCATGTACTTGGCTTTCATTAGTATCGGCGGGATCAGCAACATGATCATACGATTTGGAAAGGTCATGCCAAACGCCAGCAACAGCGCAAATACACCGCCCGATGCACCAACCGTTGGGTAAATACCGCCCTGGGTGCCAGCAACAAGCAGCTGGATAATTCCTGCGCCAATGACACCGGTCAGGTAGTAGATCAGAAATCGTTGCGAGCCCATGAGGCCTTCGAGATCTTTGCCGAACATCCACAACATGAACATGTTGAATGCCAGGTGCATCACATCGCCGTGCAGGAAGCCATAAGTCAGGAGCTGCCACGGTGCGAACGGCGAACTCGGTACGCCGAACGGCCACAACGCGAAATTGCCAAACATAAATCGTGGGTCGAACTGTTGCAAAGCGAACACAAGACCGTTTGCGATCAACAGCGCGAATATGACCGTCGGGATCGTGCCCTGGCGGCGAGGCCGCAGATTGTAGATCGGTGAGTTCATTGACTACTCGGTGCGTTGGTACATTATAAGAAAAAGAGTCAGACCCTTTCTGGTGAAGTGAGTTCGACTATCACCAGCCGCCGCCACCAGAGAAACCACCGCCACCGCCGCCGGACGACGATCCGGGCGGTGTCACAGAACTGCTGATGGCCGTATTAAGACTGCTCGACAAATGGCTGGTACTCTTTGCCAGATTAGAGGTGCTCCACGCCCCGTGGTACCAGGCTGGGTGATAAGGTCCACCATTCTTATTTCGGGTTGATGCCAGCACACCGGCAAATTTTTCAGCCCATTCCTGGTCAACGCCGAGCGCCAGCGCAAATGGAAGATACGCCTCGAATAAAGCTGGCGTTTTCTCGGGCGGATTCCGCAGATTCATCTCGTTCTTTTCGGCAACCTCGAGATAGTCACGAAAGCCCGCCATTTCATCAAGCAACTTGCGACCCCGCATGGTCGGCCGCTTCATGATGATTGTGAAGAACACCACCGTCAGAAACATCAGTATGATCGTCAGAATCACCAGGACCGTGGGTCCACTGCCAACATTCAGAGAGACAAAAAAAGGGGGCCAGGTTTATTTATATAAGATTGATCTATTTCCGTTCTGTTTGGTCTTAGGCCTACCCGGTCGTCGATGTTCTATCCGCCGACCAATTATTTTTTTAACCTCTTCTACATAGCGACCATTCCCCGTGAGTTGGCCTCTCGCTACCGCTTCTTGAATGAACGCCCATTCGCCATCGGGAATCGCGCTTTGTAAATATTCTCGATAGCGTATTTGTCGCTCTTCCGTACTCTCCCCTAAAGCAAGATAACACGGATCAAAATCAGCCATTACTCGCTCATGCCCCTTCATTCGTGCTTGGTAACTCGACCATCGGTAATCCTGAGCATCGGCAACCACCTGTGCACGGACGGGATTCAATTCAACGTACCGAATACACGCTAGAAGGTATTCGCCCGTTTGGATCGGGCTGGATTTGTAGCGACTCTCCCACAGCGTTCCACTCCGTCTTTCTAATCGATTCACGTAGCGCGTTTGCCGACCAGAAAGCCGTTTCATGAGTTGTCCCAGTAAGGCCGTTTCTTCAGGTGGTTCAACAACCAAATGGATAGGGTTCGTCATAAGACACCAAGCGTACACGCGAATGCCATAAACCTCACGTCATTGTGACAAGGTTTCTAAATAATATTCAAAATCCGAGTCCACCGCAAAAACAACTTGCCGATTGTGTCCCCTTTGCACTATATGATGCGGGTAATTAGGTAACACCACACGCCCGACTCTAGGCATACCAACTTCCTATAAATAATTTCACTTACCAGAAGTATAGCTCATAAATAAATCTGTCCCCTTTTTTCCCAACAACAGCCACTGCAGCCATCTTTTCCGATCACGGGAAAATTTCAGAAGAAACTCCTTTTTATGGCACCGATGGGTGATGTGCCAGACTTGTCCGGGAATATGATGTCGGTTGGCTCTGGGCATATCAGTTCATCCGTAAATCTATAATTTTCATTATATCTATGACTTACCTAGGATAGACCCAGTGATCCAATCCTTCGTCGTTAGGCGTAATATTCCCGATCATACTCTTAAAGCTACCTTTTTGACCACAAAACTGGCGTTCTAAGCCCAAATATAGTCATTTTTGAAGATTGTTTTCTTTATATATCTATGCGTTACCGTGGTCCGACCCGAATTGTAACCACCATTCGATATTAATATTCATTGGCCCGACTACGGTCCGGTACTCTTGGTAACCGCCCTGTACGGACCCGTATGCGGGGTGGTGTGGGAGGGAGGGGTTAGAAACCCCTTCCTATCCCCCTTAGGTGAGCTTATTATCACGCTATGAATTCCACTTTGGTATTTCCTCGCTTCCTTCTATTTTTGTATATACAGGAATACCATCTGCCTCTACCAAGGGACTGAAATCACTTGTTGACGTGCGTACAAACCGACCATAAATTCAATATTTGAATTTTTTAAATCCAACATACAATTAGTCATATCGATGCCATCTTGAGTGCGACGATACGTTGACTCTGAGTTATTCGGCCAGTGCACTTTGAATCCGCACATCAAGTCATTTTCATCAGCCAAAATCTCTATTAGACCTTTGTATGTTGGATCATATGGAATTGCTTGGCACTTTTTTTCTCCCCATATTTCTCTGGCCGTTCTATCTAATCCAAAGAATGTGGAAATAAACAACTTCGCCTTTGTAATAATCTCGTTCAGTCTTTCTAGGGTTATACTGTACGCACCTATGGAACCTGTCCCATTTCTAACTCGGAACTGATCATCTGTAAGGATGTAGTCTGAGTGGCTAATCGAGTTCCTGAGATTGCCATCGTAGAATTCTTCTAAAACATCACCAATGGGTATCTCCGCTTCCTCAGATAGTTCTTTTATGATTTTGATTTTCTGTTTTGGGTATATCCCAGATCGTTTGAATTTCTTCTTCTCCTTGCTATTAAAAAACATATAGTAAGGGTTATGGCTATATCCTTTGCCGAGACGAAATCTAAGGAGATTGGTAATAACCTCATATGGAGCATCCATTTCTACTATGTGGCTATACATCAGTAATCCCATTCTCCACATTGTAAAGTCTTTATCTAAAAAGATGTCTTCAGATTTTTCATATTGGAGGATTGCATTCAGATCCTCAAGAGTTCCTCTTGATTCAATATATGGATCCCACCCCTTGTCTTCCATTCCTACTATTCTAAGCAACGAAGCAAAGTACCTGACTATGTCGTTACTGACTGGGTCTTCCGGCAAAAACAGAGGTTGGAGCGCATCTATGTAGCGCTGCCTAGTTTCCTCAACCTCCTCTTCAGTCATATACCATACCGGGTAAGAATATATCGCTGTAGCTGAAAAAATCAGAACTGGGTCGGACCAAGCTATTCTATTGATTATTTGAGTTATAGGTCTAAATAAAACGCGTTTTCAGCGCTTAGAAGCCCTTTTTTAGGTCCAAAATTGGCATTGTAACGAGCCCTCTTCTCTCTCAGTTCGTAATGATCGTCATCCCCCCCCTCACAGTTCGACCCGATAGTTTTGGTTGAAGTTTTTCCTTGATTCGGTCAACGAATGTCTTACTTCCTACCGCAATGCTCTCAGTCCATTCCGGCTCTCGCGCATTCCCATTAGGGTTATGAATGGATTCTTCTACCCACTGCCGGTGTTGTTTTCGAAGCTGTTCATCATTTTCCAGACCGCAACATTCGCTTAGCCGTTCTCGATCAATAAGTAAATACCTGAGCGGAGGGTTTTGGATTTCATTGTAACCACCGTGCACCCAAGAAGAAGGATGGATAACGACAGCGTTTCTTACCCTATTTAAATCGATATAAACGAGACATCGAAGAAAGTTTTCGCCCGTCTCTATCGCCGTCGCGTGGTACCGGTCTTCCAGTAGGCGCCTTTTCGGTTTTTTCTTCTGTAGAACTCCTGAGCTGTTTTGCCGGCGACCAACTGGAGACTTTTTGGTATTACATCCCTATCCCCATCAATAACCAACAGATGAATAGGGTTGGATGTGACGGTGTAATTAAGGATTTGCAGGCCATAGCGTTTCTTCGCCTAAAACAGCCACTGCAGCCATCTTTTCCGATCACGGGAAAATTTCAGAAGAAACTCCTTTTTATGGCACCGATGGGTAATGTGCCAGACTTGTCCGGGAATATGATGTCGGTTGGCTCTGGGCATATCAGTTCATCCGTAAATCTATAATTTTCATTATATCTATGACTTACCTAGTAGTCTGTCAATGTTGTATTGACGGGTATAGTGATTTCAATTTTATCCGTGCATCGGCGGTGGTAAAGCGCCAGTTTACAAATACCGCTTTTTGATTTCTTTGTTTTTGCCATGCGTTTATTTCAGTTCGTAATGTGCTTTGATCAGCTATTCTTCGATCAAGACACTGACGACTTAACACCCCAATCTCTATTTCTGCCATATCAAGCCAACTGCCATGCTTTGGCGTGTAATGAATTTCCAGCCTTTCTGCAATTCGACGTGCTTCCTCGGGTGCAAACGCTTCATACAGTGATCCTAATTTATGCGTGTTTAAGTTATCCATTACTAAAATGATTTTTTTATCGGGGTAGTGTTCATCTACTAATTCCTTAATGAGATGTGCCCAGTCCACTTTAGTATGCCGGTTTGTGACCTTGACATGCCTCCAGCCCTCAAGCGGTGCGAATAGCATAAACAGATTACTGACGCCATTTCGTTCATATTCAAAATCATATATTTCAGATTCTCCAGAACGCATCGGTAACGGGGTACGCGTTTCTTTTGTATGCTGCTTGCTCGTTTCATCCATACACACCAAAACCTCATCTTGTGTAAAAGGACGTTGATAGACCTCTAATATATATTCCATTGCACACACGAAGTCTGCATTAGATTTAGGCGGAATGCACCAGCATTGTTTTAGCCACGGTTTGAGTTCGTTTTTTTTAGTGTCTGCCTAATCGTTTCATGGCTTATGCTCTCTGTTATAGTGCATTCAACTAATCGTTCAGAGAGTAGCCGTAATGTCCAATCTACCCGTCCCTCCGGAGCTTGCGAACAGGCTGTTGCAACTAAAAAGGCTTCTCCTGCTCCATCCAGATTTTTTGATCGGTATCTTTTTTGAGGCTTTGGATTAACGGCACTCCCCAATCCTTCTTCTACAAATCGCTTTCGCACGCGTTCAATACTTCGTAGGCTTGTACCCAATGCCCTGGCTATTTCTTTATCCTTTTTTTTACCCTCAGAACTGGTTTCGTCGCTAAGTAACAAAATTCGAGCGTGGGTCTGTTTATGTGCTGCAGCTTTTCCTTTTGATACAATCTCTTTTAGCTCAAGCCTTTCTTCGTTCGTTAAATTAACGCGGTAGATTTTTGCGGACATGTTTAGCGTTTGGGTTTCAATTGCTTAGAATTAAAACCTAACATTCTACTTTAATTAATCGTCAATACAACATTGACAGACTACTAGGATAGACCCAGTGATCCAATCCTTAGTCGTTAGGCGTAATATTCCCGAACATACTCTTAAAGCTACCTTTTTGACCATAAAACTGGCGTTCTAAGCCCAAATATAGTCCTTTTTGAAGATTGTTTTCTTTATATATCTGTGCGTTACCGTGGTCCGACGCAAATTGTGGTCCGTCAAGTCAGTGGGTGAAGCTAAATTTTTTTGATCCCCTGTGAAACCAATATTTTGTACTCTTTTATCCGTATTGGAATCACGGATTCAGGATAACGTCAACGGCAGTGTTTTAAAGCCTTTAAACATAATCGTATCACTCTTAATTATCGGTGGACGTCCTTTTATAAACGCTAATTGGGGCGTTCGGTTTATTAGGATTTTAAAAGCGATTCGCATTTCGATACGCGCTAATGGCGCACCTAAGCAGGTATGCGGACCCACCGCAAAGGCTAAATGCCGTAATTTCTCGCGTTTGATATCAAAAACATCGGGATCCCGGCAAAGTTCCGGATCATGGTTCGAGGCCGCTATCCCTAAAGCGATCAAACTTCCCTTAGGTAGGGTAAAACCGTGGAAAGTAATATCCTTTTTTGCGACTCGGAAGGTAAAGGGCACCGACGTATCGTAACGTAATACCTCTTCCACGGCGTTGTCCACCAGCTCAGGATGTTGTTTTAACAATGCCCACTGGCCCGGATGGTCCAGCAATTGAAAAACACCATTACTTAAAAGGTCAATGGTTGTAATATGGCCCGCTGTAATCATAAGTAGACACAACGAAATAAGTTGCTCCCGATTAACCATCTCGGTGGCAAAAGCCTTAATGAGCAGACTAATCATGTCTTCACCCGGATGTTCAATCCGTTTCTCGATCAGGTCATTCAGATATAATTGGTTAAGCCGACTACTTTCATTCGCTTTGAGCGCGGTATCTTCACATCCTTGAGATAAAGTTTGACCGAAAAAACCCGCAATGATCTCCGCCCGCTCCTTAAATGCTTGGCGATCAGTCTTCGGAATTGCGAATAATTCGCAGATCACCTCGGTGGGAAATCGCCCAGCGATATCCGATGCAAAATCGAAATCCGTTTGTTGACAAACCGAATCAAGCAGCCCATTGAATATCTTTTCAATTTGTTTCGCCCACCGTTCGATGGCCTTGTGGGTAAAACCTTGATTGGCTATTTTACGCATTGGTGTATGCTCTGGGGGATCCATCATCAGCATGGAGTGCTTCAGACTATCTTTATAATCTTTAATACTCTCCTCGGGCAGCCCGGCCAATTGTTGGTCAGCCATAAAGATTCGATCTGAACCAATATCGGGATGACACAACAGGTCCACAACGTACTGGTATCGGGTCACGACCCAAAAACCGGTGGTGTCATCAAAATATATTGGGGTATTTTCTCGAATCGTCTTATAAAGCGCGTAAGGATCAGCGAGAACTTCGGGATCGAATAATCGGTAACGGGGGTTTGCCATGGATTTTAAGAAAAATAAAAGGGTTTTAGTGGGGTTTTTTGATTACTCCGTTCGCAAAGCTTCTACCGGATTCAATTTGGATATTTTGTTGGCTGGATAAATACCCGCCAACAAAGCCGCCAACAACGACAAACCCAGTCCTTGTACGAGAACACCCCAATCGAGGATAAAGTCCATACTCCATCCGAACGAACGCCGGTTAATCACAAAAATCAGAATCCAGGCAATCAAGCACGATAATGGGAGTGCAAGTATACCTGCGATAAAGCCCATAAATCCTGTTTCCGTATAGATTACAGTACGCAACTGACCGGGTGTAACACCGATCGCGCGTAATACCCCATATTCCCTGGTACGCTCGAGTTCAAGCGCCATTAAAGCGCTGAACACGCCCACGAAAGCGATGGTAGCGACCAACCATTTAAGGACTTCGGTTATGGTAAAAGCCTGGTCGAAAACATCCATCGATAGGTCGACGATACGTTTTTGCTCCGTTATATCAAGTACCTGATCGGTATCACTGACGTTTTCAATGGCTTTACGCACAAGATTCAAATCGACGCCTTTTCCGGTATAGACCCAGATTCCGGAATATCCGTCATCGGACCAGTATCGATCATAGGTTTTCCGGCTCATGGACACGATGCCCCGACCCGAGTTGTAGTCACGATATACGCCTACGATCCGAAAGGCTTGAACACCCTTTTCCGTGCGGAGCATTAATTTTTGATCCACTTTAACATCGTGTAGATACGCATAAGATTCGGTGACAATTACAACATCTTCATGCTCGAATAGATTCCAGATTTTATCCGAAGCTCCTTCGGTAAAATGAAACCCCGTGTAGCTCACCGGCGCCATCTGGTAAGCATTCAATCGAGTCGCCAAGCCTTGTTTCGTTATTTTCACACGGAGTACCGTGGAAACTGCTTCTACCCCTGAAATTTCTTTGATCCGCTGCGTTAAAGGTCGTGAAAGCCCCGTCGACGTAGGCGCCGGATTCGAAATATAAAGTTCAGCATCAAGGCGCGCATCCAGCCACTGCAATACCGATACTCGAAAACTTCCCACCATAAGCTCGATCCCATTGCTAGTCGCGATGGCCACCAGCAAGGCCGCGATGGCGATCCCCGTTCTACTCAATGAAGCCGTGATAAATCGGACAGGTAAATAGCCGATCACGCCAAACTTACGCGCTAATGTAGGACGAATGAATTCCATAATCAGTACCGTTAGAATCGGGGTTAAAAGCGCGAAACCAACCACAAAAAAAAGCTGACTCACAAATCCTAATTCGATACTTTTACTCGGTATCAACAAGACGACAAAACCCGCCAATAAGGATAGCGACCCAATAATTGTCTTAGTGAACAAAGCAGTGCGCGTATTCAATTCGAGTTGCGAGCGTCGCATGACCTGGAGCGGGGAATACCGCGCCGCGGCTTTTGCGGGGATGATCGCGCTCACGATTGTGGCGCCGATACCGAGCAGTGCTCCTTTAGCCAAAATAATCGGGGAAATAATAATTTGAGGTGAATTCAAAAAGGAATAGGCTTGATTGAGCGTCTTCGAAATTAGTTCTAAAAAAACATGGCTGAGCCCAATTCCCACGAGTATTCCTAATACAGTTCCCATTACACCAATTAGCGTGGCTTCGGACAATATAAGCAAGAAAACTTGCCGGCGAGTGACCCCGAGTGCACGCAGACCACCCAGTATTTCTCTACGTTGCACGACTAAAAAAGTCATGGTGTTGTAAATCAAAAACATGCCCACTACGAGCGAAAGCATGCTTAAGGCCGTTAAGTTAGTATAAAAAGCTCGGGTCATTTCCTGTACCGATTGTTGTCCCGAACCTTGGGTAATGAGCTCCGCATATTCCGGAAGCATGTTTTTGATTTTTTCGAGCATTTCCCGATGCCTCGGTGTGTCATCCAGTATTAAATCGATATAACTCAGTCGGCCGACCAAGCCTAAAAGTTCTTGGGCCGTCGAGATGTCGGCAATCAAAAGATCTTTGAGCGCTTGTTCCGAAGAGGAACTTTGAGGTGGCAAAATCGCGGATGGAACCACCGGCTTGCGGGTTGTTCCGATCAAGACATCGAAAGATTGCCGGTTTTCAATGGCGAGATGCCGTGCGGTGCCGTCCGTGACGATGATCGTGGAAGGTTCAACTATTAATCGTGTAAGGTTTATATCGCTTTGTTTTGTGCCTAGGCCTTTATACCAATCCGATTGGAATTCTCCTTCCGACATAGGATCGACCCCGAGAATTCGAACGATTGTACGAGACTCGTTATCGATTCGGGCAAGTCCTTCGACCTTGGGCGCCAAATATCGGATATCGCCGCTTAGCCGCAATCGTTTGTAGACCTGCTCGTCCAAACCCTTGGGCCCACCGACGATCCGATGGGTGGCGCGACCAATGACCGCTTGTACCGCGTGATCAAACGACTCTAAGGCGCTAGTTTTCGCAAGATCCACGGAAACCACTACCGCAACCCCTAGTGCTATACTTAAAATGGTCAATATTAATTGACTGATGTGCCGGCGGAGAAAATTGCCGCTCGCCCGAGCAAAAATGGGGATCATAGGGTTGCCGTAATATCTTCGAGGTGCCCATCGTTTATGGTTAGAATACGGTCGGCAAGCCCGACGACTTCGACGCTGTGAGTGACCATCAGCAGGGTTTTACCGAGGGCTCTGATCCGACGGTCAAGCAGATCCAAGATGTCACGGGCGGTTTCCAGATCTAAATTTCCCGTGGGTTCATCCGCAAGCACAATTTTTGGGTTGTGAAGCAACGCACGCGCAATCGCTACCCGCTGCTGTTCGCCACCGGATAAACGGTCTGGAAAAGTCTTTTCTCTGCCCGCAAGCCCAATTTCGTCAAGAATGGATAAAACATCGTCGTGGTCTTGTCTGCTGATACGTTTTTTGAGTTCCAACGGCAACAAAAGATTTTCTTCAACGGTCAGTGTCGAAATCAGATTAAAATTCTGAAATATAAATCCAATATGATTTCTCCGGAAAATAGTGCGTTCATGCTCGGACATCGTGCTTATGTCATCACCGTCAAAGATCACCTCACCCGCTGTTGGATAATCGATGCCGCTGATGAGATTTAAAAATGTCGATTTACCGGACCCACTTCGGCCTAAAAGCACGACGAATTCGTCTTTTTGAATTACTTCGTTAATACCTTGAAGAACCACATGTTCCAAATTCCCTTCTGTGTAGGTTTTGCTAAGATTCCGAATTTCGATCAGTGGTTTTTCCGTCATTTGAACAAGGTGTGGTTTAACGGGTGGATTGGTCAATTAAGTTCCTTCACCATCAACACCAACTCATAAGAAAACGCATTATTTGAATGACCATGATAACATTGAGGCTACTCTGTTCGGATACGGAACAAAATTCTAATTCACCACGTTTAACGCCTACATAATGTATGGATATTTAAGATGCCGAAATCAATTAAAAAAGTTCTAGTTCCACTGGACCATTCGGAGCCTTCTCTGGAAGCTGCGTGGCTGGGGCTGACGATTGCAAGTCTATGCCGCGCCTCATTGACTTTGATCCATGTCCAGGAGAAAGCGACACTGGAATTGTTCTATGTCAATTATTTGGAAATGGACGACCTTTCCCATGACAGTTTCCACGATTCGATTCTTAAATATGTGGATGATCCTTATTCCGATGCTTTGTGTTCACCGGTCAATAGCGGTGTCCTCGAGATCGATTTTGAACCCTGCAGAGGCAAACCGCCGGTTGAAATTTGCAAATACGCCAAAACCAACGGAATTGATCTTATCGTTATGGGGTCCCGAGGACAATCTAAATTCAAAGAATCCCTTATCGGAAGCGTTAGCTCGGAGGTTCTCCACAACGCATCGTGTCCGGTCACTATCGTCCGCTAACCTAGAGTATTTCTGGGAGTCTTCATACTATGGAATTGGTTTCCGTCGTCTTGCCTTGTTTTAACGAAGAGGAAAACCTGCGAATTTTACTCCCTAAAATTCAATCGGTTTGTCCGAACGCTGAGATTATCGTCGTCAACGATGGTTCGACGGATCGCTCACAGGCGATTTGTGAACAATACTCCGTCCGCGTAGTTTCCCACCCTTATCGCATAGGAAATGGCGCGGCAATTAAAAACGGTGCTCGTCACGCGAGTGGCGATATTATTATTTTTATGGATGCCGATGGTCAGCACGACCCCAATGATATCCACCGATTACTCAAGGAATTGGACAAGGGTTTTGAGATGGTGGTCGGCGCCCGCGCATTCGACTCACACGCTTCATTTTTGAGAGGTCTTGCCAATAGAACTTACAATGTCTTTGCATCCTATATGGTTGGAAGAAGGATTCTTGATTTGACCTCCGGTTTTCGCGTTGTGAGAACCCGGCATTTTCGAAAATTTCTTTACCTGTTACCCAATGGATTTTCCTATCCCACCACCATTACCATGGCGTTTTTTCGGGCGGGATTTCCAGTTTCTTATATTCCTATCAATGCTGGAAAACGGGAAGGAAAAAGTAAGATAAGTCCCTTTAGAGATGGTTCCAGATTTTTTTTAATCATCTTAAAAATTGGGGCTTTATTTTCACCCATGCGATTATTTTTACCGATCAGCGCTGTGTTGTTCATCTGTGGATTGACGCTATACGCCTATAGTTTTTTTACCGTAGGACGATTTACCAACATGAGTGTCTTGTTGTTTATGTCGGCACTGTTTAACTTTCTTATCGGCATTCTTTCAGAGCAAGTTTCGTCTCTGCATTATCGAGGCATAGAAGACGATCTTCGGCGAACCGATCACGAGTGAAAGTTTTATTTATTTCGCGATCGTATCCTCCAACATTAGGGGGATTGGAGCAGCAAAATTATGCCATCCGTAAAGGGCTGGCTTCACTCGTGAAAGTTGGGGCGATCGTGAACCCCTATGGAAAGCGCCTTCTTCCCTTATTTTTACCCTGGTGCGTGCTTCGATCGATCTGGCTTGCCCGGCGCTACGATGTAATACTTCTTGGCGATGGTGTGCTGGCGATAACCGGTAGGATTCTAAAACAAATTTACCCGGAGAAACCCGTGGCGTGTATTCTCCATGGTTTGGATGTGACTTATTCGAACCCCTTTTACCAAAGAATCTGGCTGAAACGATTTTTGGTTTCGGTCGACCGAATATTCGCGGTCAGTCAGGCCACGGCGGACCAGGCCGTTCTGCGTGGAATCGCTGATACAAAAATAAAGGTAATTCCTAACGGCGTCACCCACCCCTACGAAAACCGTCCCTTCAAAAATGTAAACCTGCAAGAACTGGTTGGAGATAATCTGTTTGGGAAAAAAATATTGATTACCGTCGGTCGTTTGGTCAGGCGCAAAGGTATTGATTGGTTTGTTCGAGAAGTCATGCCTTCGCTAGACGAAAATATAGTTTATATTGTGGTAGGGGATGGACCCGAAATGTCTTCTATAAAAGAATCGATTTCCAAGCGAAAGCTCGGTCAACGGGTGTTTATGACCGGCAGAGTCAATGAGGAACAAAAATGGATACTGTTAGCAAAAGCCCATTTATTTGTTCAACCCAATATTAGAGTTCAGAAAGATATGGAGGGGTTCGGAATATCCGTACTTGAAGCCAATCTCGCTGGGTTGTTTGTCATTGCTTCGGGGATAGAAGGTTTATGTGACGTCATTGTGCATGGTGAAAATGGCCATCTGGTCGAACCGGAAAATCCACGGGTGTATAGAGATGGAATTGTCAACCTGTTGGAGGATTCCGCCCACCTGAACACGCTTGCTATTCAGGCCCGGAATTTCTGTCGGGAAACCTTCCGCTGGTCCGCTATTTCAAAAAGGTACCACCATGAACTTATCGAGATGGTAGCGGATGGTGGGCGGCGTTAAAAAAATTGAAAAGTATCGTTGCACTCCCGGTCCTCTTTTCGACCATCAGGAGTTCGGAAACAGTGTTTGTGCTAACTCCCCATATTCATCTAACTTGCCCGCCAGCTTCAAATAGACCGCGTCAAGATCAGATGGGTTGAAAGTCAAGCAACTCTTCCCGGAAATCTCCGGACGTACTTCAATCCCTTTGGACAAAGCCGATACCATTTTAGCGGCATAACCCACGAGCAAGGCGCTCTGAGAATCCGGACCGGCGTACGCCGTATTGTCATGTTGTTCCATGACGGTGACCAGAATAGGTGGCAATGACCATGCACGCCCGAGCAACCCACCGACCTCACAATAATCGGTACCGACGGTGGCGCGTAATGCTTCCACGGTTGACATATCGCCGTCCGCGGAGTTTGTTTCCAGCGCTTGGGAAGTGACTTCTGGGTATTTTTCAGCTAACCACAAGAGTCCAATATTGTGCAGCAAACCCGCTGTGTGCAAGGATTTTTCATCCAAAGTAGTGGGTTTTAATGGGCAGGATGCGAGCCAACTCGCACCATCAGCAACCAGCAACGCAGCACTCCAGTAACGCTTTGCGTCAAATGCCATACATCGTTTCAGATTAAAAGTCGAATAAACGCAAATCGAAACACTGATACTTCTGACTAAGGTTAAACCAAGACGGACGCAGGCCATATCCAGGCTCTCGATAGGGGTACGAGGGGCCGTCCACGCGGAATTAGCGACAAACAGTAGTCGTGTAGCAATGTTGGGGAAACGAGCTACGATCTCAACCAGTTTTTGGTTGTCCAAATTGTCGGACCTAAGTGACTGCAGGAGGTAAGGAAGTCCATAAGTAAAAGAAGGCTGCCGCGCATCCCGCGAAATTATCTTTTCGACATGTTCTTTACTTATTTTTTCCATGATGGCCGAGCTCATCCGGTTATATTTCGATTCCTTCCACGACCCGCTTATCCACTTCGTCTTGTTTTTGGCAAAGGAAAAAATCAGTGGCGGCTAGTTTCGGGATTTTGTCAGCGGTAACGGGCTTACTGAAAAAATAACCCTGTACCACTTGACAGTCAATTCCACGAAGATATTGTACTTGTTCAAGCGTTTCCACACCCTCGGCTACAACGGAAAAACCCAAAACCCGACTCATCGCGATAATGGTCGCGACAATTGCTGAATTATCCAGATTAACCAACATCTCCTGGATGAAAACCTTGTCGATTTTAAGGCAATCGAGAGGTAGCCGCGTAAGCGAACCCAGACAGGAATAGCCTGTGCCAAAATCATCGATTGCGATCTTAATCCCAAGGTCTTTGATTTGATGAAAACTATGGATGCTCTCTTCAGTGGTCTGGATAACGCCTTCGGTAATTTCAATCTCGAGCTCGCTCGCTTGAATCCCGGTTTGATCCATTACATCGGTAAGCGTCTGGGCAAGGGTGTTATCGCTAAAGTGTGATCCTGAAATATTGACGGCGACATGGCGCAAGGGCAACGATAATTCACGCCATTCGACCATTTGTCGGCTGGCCGTGTGCAATACCCATTCACCCAGTGGCGCAATCAAACCAATCTTTTCCACCACCGGTATGAATTTATCCGGCGGAACCAATCCGCGCTCGGGATGCCACCAACGGATTAATGCTTCGACAGCCGTCATTCGACCGGTTTCGAGTGATATTTGGGGTTGATAATGTAGTTCGAAGTCACCTCTTTCGACGGCGATTCGAAGATCGTTTTCCAAGCCTAATCGTTGCTCAGCCAAGACCGTCATTTCCGGCCGATAAAAGGCATATCGATGCTTGCCTGCTTCCTTGGCGGCATACATCGCGTTGTCAGCGGATTGGATCAAGGCTTCCAGATTGTCGCCATACCGCGGGAAAAGCGCAATCCCTATACTCGCTCTAGGATAGATATTGTTGGTACCGATTCGGGTTGGTTTTCCTAAGGTGGTCAAGAGGCGGCCCGCAATATTCGCCGCAAGGCTATCGTCGGGCAGGTTTTCCAAAAGGACGCAAAACTCATCTCCTCCCAACCGGGCGGCTAAATCGCCTTTCCTCAGAGTGTCGGAAAGCCGACTGCCGATTGTTTTCAGCATTTCGTCACCGGCATCGTGCCCAAGGCTATCATTGATATTCTTAAAACCATCCAGGTCGAGAAACATAACCGCTAAATTTAATCCCGTACGTCTAGTATGGGCTATGGATTGACGCACATGATCATAAAAAAAATTGCGGTTTGGAAGATTCGTCAATTGATCGTAATGAGCCAGCGTATGGATACGGGTTTCCACACTTCGGCGTTCTGTTATGTCTTGAATAGTACCTAACAAGCGAATCGGTACGCCGGAGGCGCTTGATACCGCTTCCGTCTCGTGGTACGTGACGACCTCGGTCCCATCGGATCTCAATACCGTACATTCAAACTGGCAATCGCTACCGGATTGCAACGAATTATTTAATGTGCGTTCAACCTGAGCCTTATCTTTCGGGTGAATCGCATCCAGCATGGCGGTGTGGGTAATCTTAATGTCCTTTGAATACCATCCGAAAATATTTTTCATCTGGTCGGAAAATCTGAACTGATCCGATTGCAGATCCCACTCCCAATTTCCAAGTTTCGCGATGCGTTGCGCGTGAGCTAGGCTATTTTCTCTTTCCCTAAGTGTCGCCGCGACTTCTTTGGCACGCAACATGTAGCGAATGCGGTGAATCAATAGATCATGGTTAACGGGTTTCGTCGCGAAATCCGACGCCCCCGCATTGAAGGCGCGATTGACCGACTCGATATCATCAGCCCCTGTGATCATCAGGATTGGAACGTGTTCGCCTTTGGGTGAGGCACGCAGTTTTTTACTGACTGTGAATCCATCCATATCGGGCATCATAACGTCCAAAAGTACAATATCAGCATCCAGCTTATCGAATGCCGTCAAGCCCGAAAGGCCATCCTCCGCTTCGCGCGCGTCAAATCCCGCTTCCTCAAGATAGTCTAGTGTGGTCACCCGGAATACCGCATCATCGTCGATAATCAACGCTATCGGCGTAGCGGAGGTAACCGGCGAACTCATGCTGGCAGTGCCTCGCACTCTTGAATCAAGAATTCACATACGATTGCATACATGGCTTCGACTTCCGCGAAATGTTCTTTGATACCGTCGTTGTTATGATCTTTAGCCCGCGCTTCCAAGTCCTTGCACAAGGCTGAAAGCGCCATCGCCCCGACGTTGGCGCTGCTCGATTTTAGAGTGTGCGCGGCGGCTTGAATTCCGGGTGAATCGCCATCCAAAATCGCCGTTCGAAGTTGGTCAATATGTTGAGGCGATTGTTCGAGGAAAGCGTCAAGAATTCTGCTCAACAAATTTTTCCGACCCGTGCGTTCGCGCTTACGATATTTATCCAAAACGCTTACATCAAGTACATCCGAGGATTCAACGTTCGGCGGAGTCATTTCCGAACCATTGTCAGGCCCATTCTTGCCTCGGTTAGATCGCTGGCAACCGATGACCAGCGTTGGATTACTTCGCACAGTTGCTGCTCGGTAAACGGTTTGCCTAGAAAATCATTCATCCCTACTTCGATGCACTTTTCCTGGTCGCCTTTCAGGGTATTCGCGGTAAGTGCGATGATCGGTATCGGCTGATTCTGCTTGCTCTTACATTCGCGCTGGCGGATTTCGTGCGTTGCTTCAAAGCCGTTCATCTCGGGCATCAGGCAGTCCATCAGGATAAGATCATAACGGGCTCGGTCCAAAGCCTTGAGAGCTTTGCGCCCGTTATCCACCACATCAATGTCGAAATCCAATTCTTCTAACATACACAGGACCAATTCCTGATTGGTAAAATTGTCCTCCACTAGCAGGATGCGCGTGTTAGATTGTAACTCTTGGTGACGGGTGGCCTTGTTCGCCTCGATTTTGGAGAAACCCGTAAATTCATTGAGGGTTGTGAATAAGGATTCCGCTAAACTTTGTAGGGCCTGTACTAGATGCTGTTGTTTGGCATTGAGATCGGTTTTTATAAGGCGTTCTGAAATTTCCTGCACACTGTTGATCGGTGTACGGATCTCCTTATTTATCTTGGCGAGAAATTCTGATTTGGCGCGATTAGCCTCTTCGATCGTCTCCTTTTTGCTTTTCAGATCCTTGTATAACAATTGGATCGCTTGTTCAGAGCGTTTTCTATCCGTTATATCAAGGCTGATTCCGGTATGCCCCAAGTATTTTTGTTCGGCATTAAAGCACGGTATTCCGACTTCCGAAATCCATCGGTACTCTCCGTTTTCATTGCGCCACCGATACTCGTGTTCAATAGCGGTGAAATTTGCAATGCTTGATTGGTAAATTTCCTGACAGGCGCCGCGATCGTCGGGGTGCACACCTTCGCCGGTCCATTTGGCGGTACACTGTTGTTCAAAACGGTTACCGGTAAACCCAAGGATGGCATTGTTAAGCTTGACTGAGCGACCACTGGGACCCGTCATCCAATTCGAGACTGGAGCGCTGTTGATAAACTCGCTAAGTTCATGTTCACGGATCACTAGCTCAGCTTGTTTGGTCTGTAGTTCCTGTGTTAGAACGGAGACCTTTTGTTCCAATCCTTCAGTAAAGATTTTCAGGCGGTGTCGGTGAATGCCAACGATGTAACCAATCATACCTAGTACCAAGGGCATCGAATCCATGATCCAATGCAATGGATTGTCAGCGTGGATCCGCAGTACACTCCTCCACGCAAGGCTGTGTTCGTTAATAGCGATATCGAACAGCCAGGCGCTAAATGGAATGCAGGCACCGAAAAGAATGCCAAATATCAAGTTGTGTAAACCTAGTTTGTTCACAGGGTTCTTTGTTGTCGGTTCGACGGCTGATGAGTGGCTTAATCTATTTATTTATCGTTGATTTTCCAACTTGATACAGACCGTTAATATCTGTATTTTCTAATACTAGTATAAGACCAGCGCTAACGCATAAACGAACAAGCCGCAAAATATCAAGGGATACCAAAGCATCTGAAAATTTTTTCGAGAAAGGGCAAAAAACTGGGACAAATTACTCAAACGCTTGTAGCTAATTCCATGTCCTGGATCGTCAATTTCCGTACAGGTACCGATACCGAAAAGACAGCACCACCGTCAGGACTATTTGCCGCATGGATGGTTCCGCGGTGAGCGGTAGCTATCTCCCGAGAAATGGCTAGACCCAACCCCGTTCCGCCCGCCCCCGTATCGGTTTTGCTACTTTGGACAAACTTGTCGAATATGGTCTCGAGTTCGGTATCGGGAATGCCGATTCCCCGATCGCGCACGATAACCGTCAGCGCCGATATGTCTTTATCATTGTCTTGACCATGGCCCGTGGGAAGTGAGGATTGGTCGAAGCTGATGTCGATACACTCACCCGCCGGTGTGAAACGGATAGCATTGGCAAGAATATTTCGAATGATCTGGCCAAACCGTGCTCTATCGATCTCGGCTTCGGTGTTAAAGTCTGGATTGTCTATATTCACGGTAACCTTGGAGTCCACTGTCACCGTATCCAGTTCCTCTTTGATCGTATTGACTATATTTAAAAGATCGGTTCGTTCTTGGTTGAGCACCATTTGTCCGGCTTCGAGTTTCGACAGATCAAGCAGGTCATTGAGTAAGGTCAGCAATCGTTGTCCGCTATCATGAATCTGGTTAAAGTACCTGAGGATTTTCTGTGTAGGGGCCGATTCAATCTTATTAATGCCAAACCTGGAAAAGCCCAGGATCGCATGCATCGGCGTGCGCAGTTCATGGGACATATTGGCGAGAAATTCAGATTTGGCCCTATTGGCGGTTTCTGCGGTCTCTTTTGCTTCTCGTAGGTCGGAAGTCTGTTCTTCCACCAGTCTCTCAAGATTGTCGCGGTGCATTTGCAACTCCCTCTGGGCTTCTTTTTGCTTGGTAATATCTTTAGCCACTCACACTATTCCCGTCGAATAGCCCACTCCATAGTGCAACCGCCCGGCGGAAAACAACACAGGAATCGTCTTTTCGGCACCCTTGAAAACGATTTCCTTACCCTGCTTACTCGTTAATTCAATGAGTTCATTCTTAGTGATTGCCGCGCCATTGGACATTTCGATAAATTCGTTAAACGATTGACCGATGAGTTTCTCTTCATCCAAACCAAGCAATGTTGAAGTCGCCGGATTTACCATTTCAATGACCATAGTTTCGTTGACCGCTATTACGGAATCATGAATCGAGCGGAAAATATCTTCCACGAAACGTTTCGAAACGGTGGTTTGCCCAAGATGGGCGGTCATCTGGTTAATCATGGATGCCAGATACCCGAGTTCGTCTCGGCGTTTCAACTTGATGATCGTATCCAGGTGGCCATTTTTGATTTTCTCGGTGCCTTCGACCATCGCCTCGATGGGCCGGGTAAACCATTTAGCAAGTAGGAAGGCAAATATCATTCCGACGAGGAAGAGGGTGGCGACGATGTAAATTAGTGTGATGAGCTCCTCATGCTGCCGGTCAATAGCCCGACGTGGCGATAACACCACTTGTAAATACCCCAATAATTCATTCCCCGGTGAAATGACTTGGATGGAAATATACAAGTGTTCTGGGGAGTGTTTAATCTCGACTCTTTCGTTTTCGAGTGCGATGCGGTTGGCTGCCGTAAAGCTTTCAATCGTTTCAAATTGATAGTTGTTGTCTTCAGTCCCGTCTGTCAACACCATGCCCTCTGGGTCCAGAACATAGACGGCTTCGACATCCTTATTTTCAATAGCGGCGGCAACTAGATTTGATGCATTCGTTATTTTGAGTTCATAGAGAGGGTCGATCAGGGTTTTCGCCAGCAAGGTAGTCAAGTTGCGGCCATGGGCTTCGAAGTCTTGGGCAATATTCTTTGTCTGATTTAAAAAGGCATAGACCGTGATACTGCCACCTACCATCACAACGATTGCCAACGTAAAGGAAACCAGCCGAAAACGAATGCCTATTTTTAAAACTTTATTTCGCGTTGTTTTTCCCAATGTAGATACTCAGTTCACGTAGTGGCTCAAGTGCCAAATCGACGCCGCCCGGAAACTCATCGAACCGGGCCGTTTTTTTGAACTGCTTGAGAATTTGACTACCGTCTTCCGATTCATGCATTTGCAGTAAGACATCTTTAATCCGCAGGATAAGCGCCGGATCGAGGTCGCTTCGGAAACTGACGATATGCCGTGGAACCTCAATGGTTGAATGCACGATGGTGAGTTTTTTAATGAGCTTCTCGGGTAGATTTTTAAAGCTTGGGAAACTCATCGCACCCGCTTGCACCCGCTTGCGCAATACCCAAACAAGGGTGTTTTCGTCATCATCTGAAAATAGGTAACCCACATGGTCCGAATCGACGGGCGTTTTCGGGTCTGATACCGCTACGAGTTTCAGTCCCAGTTTGCGGAGGGAAGTCTTGGGCAAAAAGTAGGATGAGGTGGAAAATGGCTCCTCAAATGCAATAGTCTTACCTCGTAAATCCGTAGCGGACTTAATACCGCTGTCTTTTCGTGCGAATACGATACTGTGGTAGCTACCGATGCCTTTTTTCCAGCGTCGGAGTAAGGGGCGAGAACCGGAAAGTTGACTGATCTCCAATGTTGGAAATGGGCTATCGATATAGAGATCTACTCTACCATCCCGAATCAACTGCGCCATATGTTCTATGCTCCGCGCCACGATGGCATCGCCTTTTTCAACACCGGCGGTTTGCAGTCGTGCGGCAAGGTAGTTGATAACTGGCAGGAAAAGTTTCAACTCCTTGGTTGGTTCATCGGAGATTGAACCGATCGTCAGAGTAGCTGCTGACACTGGCATTGCTAGAAGCGCCAGCATCGTACCGAGGAAAAAGAGTTGGTTACAGGTTTTGATCATGGTGCTTATACCTCTAAAAATCAAGTTGTCCGCGAAATTGCAAGACGTTTGGGTTTTCGTTACCAGCATTCGAATTAGTGTCAACGTGGATATAGTTAGCCATGAATCGCACCTGGGGATTGAGATACCAATTCAGCCCGATCGTCAGATTGTTTTCCGTGCCGCCATTTACTAATCCGTCATCCAGATCAATAGTGCTGTACCGGGCTGCAACCTCCCAGGCGCCAAACCCACCCGAACCAACATTTTGCATGGGTTTCACACGGGCGAACTCACCATCTTCGAACTCGTAGGCGCGAGATTCGCCAGTTAGAAACCAGCTCACGTAGGTATACCAGCCATCAAGGGTAGCATCGGGCATACCACGGTCCCGATTGATTTTCATTTGCATGTATTCTCCCTGTATGAAATAAGGGCCCCACACAAACGCCGATTCCATGCCATACAGTGAATAATCGTTTACATTTGTAAGGTCGCCTGTATCGACAAGCTTCACGTCCGTGACATCGGATTCCGGGCGCGAATCAATTGAAAAAATATTGTCTCCGTTGGGTGCGCGGTAGGATACCGCGGAGCCTAGATGGATAACTCGATTGCTCTCGTTAACCAGCACGAAGGTCACACGTCCGGTCGAACCCCAACCCTCATTCTGACCGGCAACATGATCATCGCCAGCGCCCTCGCCATAAATACCCCCGGCTAGAGTCCATTGCTGACCATGAGTATGCAGACCGACACCGATGTTACGGCCAGGTGCAAAGGCGTTTGGAAGACCTCTTTCCATAAAGGTGCTATATCGGGAGCTTGTCAGTTCCTCCAGACTGAAGGGTTCTTTGTGTTGGCCAATAGTAACCGTTGTAGGCTTAAATCCAGTGTATTTAATGTAGAGATCTTTGGCGCTGACCTCATTGTCGGCAAAATCAACCTGTGTTTTAAACTTCCAGTTGTCATACATTTAACCTTTGGCAAATAACCGTGCGCGCCTAAATTTGGTACCGTCACCGAGATCCACTTTGTCTTGATCGTAGAGCGCAGTATACACCATCAGCCGACCACCAAACTGAAACTTAAAATCACCATCGCCGGACGTGACTTTCAATCCGCCTTTAGTGCTGACTTTTACTGAATCCTGCTCCGGTTTGGCATCCTTCGAAAGGACGTTCTTAAGACGATCGTACTGAGCCGCCGTGATAGTCTTGTTCTCATGTAATACCTTCATGAGTTCAAGTAAGCCGTCCGATTCCGACGCGGTGGTGGACCTGGGATGCATTAAAGCGACGACAGTGAATACCGCGCCTATAGCGAATTGTGGATGTAACATTTTGAGTAGTCTACTTGATGGCGAAAAAAACAGCCCATAGGAAAATAGAACCTTCTTTCGTTTAATGAGAAGCGGTCACTACTTTTAAGTAATCATCAAAATATAGATAATAGCAGTGTTCTATAAAATTGTTAAAGACTCACTGCCTGTAGAGGAAGACGGAAGAAAAGTGGAACGAAAAGAGATTGCTCTGCCTCTTTCGTGTTTTTCAGGTAAAAAGCTTAAAAACAACCGACGAAAGAAATTCAAACAAATTATCGTCGTAGGGTTTCTCGAAGCGTCCTTGCGTCGTCCCCAAAGTCGATTTGAAGTTATTTGGGGCAATCGGTATTTCATATTCCTATACCCATGAAATTTACAAAATTGGTTAGTATTACTGTAGTTTAAGTTGAAGAGAACGATCTGCCTATCAGGCAGGCATTGAAATACTTCCACATGGGATCCATGGAAATATCTTTACTGCCGACACTCACCGATGTGCAGATGGCGTGCTAGGAGGCTGTCCGAGAATAGGAGTCGTCGCGAGGGAAAGCGATTTTGAGTCCATTTTTTCGATTAAATGAGGCGAATACTTGCTGTATTTAACGACAAATCCGCCTGGAGTGGGTTTGGACCGCTGAAAGCGGCCCGCAGGTGTGAAATATAGGGATGTATTTCATCAATTTTATCGGGAAAATGGGCCAAAATCCGCTTTTCCGCAGTAGGCTCTCTATTCTCGGACAGCCTCCCAGGTAATCCATCAATCCTATGTTGAGGGAATTAGTGCCAACCCCCAAATTGTGCGGTGGGATCGCCATTAAATCCTTCGACACTTGTATCGCGGTCGGGAAACGGCGAGGTGGTTCGCGTTGCTTGCATCATGTTCTTAGCGGTATAACCGCCTAGCGCAAGCGCGCTTTCGGCTATAGCCGTGGTGGTCCGTGTAACGACCTGGTCCTTCGAATACGGATTCATGACCACGACTTTAAGCGTGGTTCGTTTGAAGGGTTCTGTGTCGGGGTAGACCGATAGTAATACCGGATAGCTTGTTCCCGCAGGTATTTCAAGGGAAAAACTGGGGTTGTCTTTAAAATGGGCAGAAGCCTTGACAGCACCTTTGATACCGGCAATTACGACTTTTCCACTGGTAATCCGGGATTTTCCTACTCTGGCTATTCCTGTGACCGTTACCGCCTTGTTATGCTTCAGAACACTCGCTGTGGGGCTGGATTTAGATTTGCTGTTGTTATTATTACTCCCACATCCGATTAGAACGCTTACTGAAAGGAGTACTAAAATTAGTTTTTTCATTTTGAAATACATAGCATGCTATTTAATTATGATTACCAGGGACGAATCAGATTTTTTTGACCCTTTTCTCCAAAAAAGACAACCAGCATTTTTACCGGGGTCTCGCCTAGGTTTTTGGCATTATGCCAAGTATCAACCGCTTCTAGGAATGCTTCGCCAGCCTTAAATTGTTGGCGTTTCCCGTCGTCGAATTCGATGGTCACCTGGCCCTCAATGATATAAATGTGCGGTGATACCGGGTGTTTATGCCGACCGCTCTCCCCACCCACATTGATGGTCACCAATACCGAAGAGACTTCCGGGTTCCTGGTATTCGGATAGCGTATGGCTTGGCCAGTAATGGTTTCCGACTTTTTTAAAACCGGCGCCGCATCGAACCCATCCTGGGCATGGAGGGACTGATTGTGGGCTGAAATAAGAACTATCGCAGCCAATAGATATTTGAGTTTCATAGTACTACTCCGGAAAGATATTTTTAAACTACCTTAAAGTGAAACACGTACACCTTTTTGGTTTTGTAATTTTTTTGAATTCGTAACTGTTCAGAATGCCCCTGATATTTGTCAGTTCAAGGCGAAAAACGTGAGTTTACACGTGTAAATGGCGGATTTCAGGGGTGAGCTGAATAATTACTCGGATTCTAATCCTTTTTTTAACGTTATTAAATGATGGAATAGTTCCAACTCTATAAACTTATAGTTGCTAATCGTGGGTATATTTAGTTACGATTTTTGGTTCTTGGAACAACTTTGGTAGATATCGATCCCCTGTGTCATCGCCAACTGCTACGATGGGTTACGGCGCACTCAAAGTTAGGCGGATACCATAGAGACTTAACCGTGCGCGCCTAACCCATCCTACGACCCTAATCGTGGGCTTTATGTACGACTTTTGATTCATACGTCGACATTGCATTCATTCGTACAAATTGACCCTATTCAGGGGTTATGATAAAAATGAATAGCTACTCGCTATTTCCCTAAATCATCAAGTCTACACTTCCATGAAACTTTGCTCTTGTGCATTCTGGATTACTTTTTGGTTGTTGTGTTCGATTGCCGTCCAGGCGGAGCACAATAAAACCGATAGCGCGAGTTCATTCGATTCTCAATTCGATCCGAAGACTATTGACGATAAATTCGATAATACCCAGCCTTTTCCCTCCTCGCAAACTGAACAGGAAAAGCTATTTGAATTAGAACAAAAGTTAAACAGCCGACTCCAGGATTTTGATGAAATGCTGTTGATCGAAAATGATCTTTTGTCGGAAGAGAAAAAAATGTCGCGATCAGCGTCAGGCTTGGGTGGAGAATCGGGTTCGGGCGAAAACGATGGAGAGAACGTATCCGGCGATTCGGGCAGGGGGGAATCAGGCCGTCCGGATACTGTTGGTGTGCAGTGAGGTGGATTTTCAAGAAAGAATCGAATAAATGGTGACATTCCTGGAAATGGACGGTCCAACCAGGGTGCCGGTCGGTGACGGGACAGGGGAAACCGTCCGAAAATTCCGGTGGTCACGACGATGATATTGTCGCCCGTCAGTTGCGTGAAGTGGCGGAAAAAGAAACCGATCCGGCGTTACGGGAAAAGCTCTGGGGCGAATATAAGCTCTATAAGCAAGGTAACAATTAGCCGATCTTATTCACGATGAAATCGAAACTTTCCATGCCTGTTTGTATCATTTTGTTTGGCTTGATTTCCGGGTGCGCATTCAATACGACGACAGTCGATTCCACAAATTTGGCCAATGCTCGATCCGAAATTCGTGAGCGGGATCTCATGGATGTTGGAATCGAAATATTTGAAATCAATGAAATTGACGCTGACGCTGAAGAGCAAGATATCTTACCCGGCGTACGAAAATCATAGTCCCGTTTTATTCCCAACCATTTGAAAAGTACGCTACAGCGGTCAGGGCAATGGGGCGCGGTTAGGGTCATACCCGACGATACCACGGCCATGGATGTCTTCGTGAAAGGCCGAATTTTAGAATCGAATGGCGATGTATTGGTTCTTGGGATTACGGCATCGGACGCAAGTGGAGCGGTCTGGTTTGAAAGAACGTACGCAGCGGGAGCTAAGCCCGGATTTTATTCCGAAAATCGAAAGCATGAAAAGGACATATTTCAGGATCTTTACAATAAAGTCGCCAATGACCTGGTTGAAGCCCGTGCAACCCTGACTTCAAAGCAAATACAGGAAATTCGGCAAATATCCCGGATAAAGTTCGCGTCAAGCTTGGCGCCGGATGCTTTCGGGGATTACTTAAGGAAAACCGATGATGGAATTTACCGGGTCGATCATCTTCCAGCGTATTCCGACCCTATGATGATGCGGGTTCTCAGTATTCGGGAACGCGAAAATATGTTGGTCGATACCGTCAACGAGCATTACGATCTGTTTTACGATGAGATGTGGGACTCTTACGAAAGCTGGCGCAAAGCCCATCGGGAAGAAGTCCTGGCTTTACGCGAGGTGGAAGGTAGCGTACGAAACCGCTATATGCTTGGAGGCGCGGCGATCCTTGGGGCCATTGCATTGGAAGTCCTGGCGGGGGGCAATACATCCACTTTGCGCAACGTTATGGTTCTCGGCAGTCTATTCCAATCTATAAATGGCCCTGAAATTGGGAACAGATCATGAATAACCTTTTAACTGGAGCGGAAGAGGTGTCAAGGAGGAGTTTGTAGCGTAGCGGAGGAATCTCCTTGACACTTCTGAAGCGTAAGTTAACCTCAATTTATGATCTGTTCTCGGTTTCAGGGCCATTTCACGTTAGAAATTACCCCCCTCTTCAGGGCCATTTCATATTGGACAAGACTCGGCGGTGCTGCCGCGATTAAAAGCGGATATGATCGAAGCGCGGATACCCAGATCCATGAGGATGCCATCCGGGAATTGGATGATTCGTTTGAAGCCGAAGTCGCGCCAATGGTGGTCGAGGTCGAAGGCCACACTGTTAAGTTAACCGGTTCGGCCGAACAACAATACCGAAGCTGGCGGCGCTTGCTCAGGGAAATCTACGCATCTGAAACAGGTTTTGCGTTAATGCCCGTGGATAATATGGAAGACGGTCCAAGCGATGCACATCTACACCAGTAACGCCAACCTTAAGTTCTTATGACTTCGTTGCAGGATCCGGAGCGAAAAAAGATTCTGGTTGTTGCCCCCGATACCGTGCCGATTGGAAGCGACTTACGGGTGAAATTCTCCGACCCTCAGAGGGATAGCACGACGCGCATCATTCTTATATGTTCCTTTCTTCTATTAATTGCCGTGGCGCTGGGAATTTTTGTGTTTTTGCCCGCTGCCCTTGAAGCAAGGCTTTCTGAAGAAAGAGGGGGACAACCGATATTCCAAAAAAATACCGTAGTCGTTGCTCAGGCGCCAAAATCTGGAAAATTACCAACACCGGCATTGGCCGAAGACAGCTTTGGGAAAGTCGCCGAAGCGCGGGATCGAATAAAAGCGGAAAAAATACTCGGCGAACTACTCGATTCACAAAAAACATTGACCGAAAAGGCTGTACAGCAATGGGGCGGCGAAGAATATTCTAAGCTGGTGGGTATCGCCAAAAAGGGTGATGAGGCTTTCCGCGACGAACAGTACACTAAAGCCGCGGCGCTTTACTCCCAGGGGGTCGATATCCTAATGAGATTGGAAACAATCCTGCCCGAACGCTTAGAATTGACAATAAAAAAGGGCTATAGCGCGCTAATTTCAGGGGATGGTGTAGGCGCTCATCGGCATTTCACCCTGGCTCTAGCCATGGATCCGAGCAATGATTACGCGCGCCGGGGCTTGGGTCGTGCTACCCATATCGAACAAGTATTCGAACTGTTGGCGTCGGCAAAAGAACACGAAACCCAACAACGATTCGAACAATCGCTGATGGATTACCAAAACGCAGCTTCGATTGATCCGGACTTGGAGCTGGCGAAAATTGGGATAAACCGGATTAAGCGCATTATTGTTGAGCAAAACTTCCATGGAATAATGACCGGAGGATTCGAGGCCTTGAATTTTGGCAATTACTCGAAGGCAAAGAAGGCGTTTCAAAAAGCCCGCGCTATCAAGCCCGCATCAAAAGAAATCAATGAAGCGTTGAATCAAGCCAATGAGGGTCTTAAGATCGAAAAAATAAACTTTCACAAACAAAAGGCCATGGCCGCGGAGCGACTTGAAAACTGGAAAACAGCCATGCATCATTACACGTCAGCACTCGCATTGGACCCCGATGTCCAGTTCGCCCAGCAAGGGAAAGTTCGGAGTGAGCATTTTGTAAAGGTTCACGGGCAATTGGATTACTATCTTAAACAACCGTCACGGCTGTACTCAAAAGACCCCTTGGCGCATGCCCGAAAGCTGCTTACATTCGCTAATTCCCTGGGGAATACTGGGCCTAAGTTGAGCCAAAAGATTGCTTCGCTGACGAAGCAAATCCAGTATGCCAGCACGCCGGTTTCCATCCAGCTAAAATCTGACAATATGACCGAAATCGCAATCTACAAAGTTGGCAGATTCGGAACCTTTTCAACACGGGAGCTGATGCTTCGTCCGGGAACATATACGGTGGTTGGAGCACGTCCTGGTTATCGAGACATCAGAAAAGAAATAATCGTCGATGGCCACCGGAATGTGACGGCATTTGTGGTGCGTTGCGAGGAACCGATTTGAGTCGATCGATTCGTATTGACGATACCGAGGGCGCGCGCGATTTCCGGCCCGACGATTTTCCTTTATCACTTGGCGTTGGGGATAGTGCGGCTCTCCAGCTTCCCGGTGTGGAAGCGGAAGGGGTATGCGCCTTTCTCGGGTTGGCGGATGGGATACCTTTTATCCAACCCGGGGAGGACACTAAAGTCCTTCGGAACCTGGAACAAATCTTCGACTCGTGCTGGTTGTACAATGGGGATACCGTGCAAATCGAAAATGCCCGGATATTATGCCAGATTTCCGGCGATTCCCTGGTTTTTCGGATTGAAACCGTTCAGGATGAACAAGCTATTCCACCCCGCGTTCAACCGCCCTAGATACCACCGCTAAAAGCTGTATCTTTGCCAGCAGACGCAGGTTCGCGTCTCCACCGTAAACCAGTAATCGTCGTTCTTTCATTGGCCTTTATAGGCCTTTTGCTTACGGGTGGCTTTGTATTCTCAGCAAAATCGGTCTTGATCGAAATACTTCCGGAGCCCGATAAATTAGAGATTGAAGGTGGGTTGTTTAAATTGAATTTGGCCGACCGCTATTTACTCCTTCCAGGGGATTACCTTGTTGTCGTCGAGAAAGCGGGCTACCGTTCATTGAAAGAAATAATCGAGGTGGGCGAACAACAGACCCAGGAAAAGAACTTCTCGTTGCAAATACTTCCGGGTTATCTCAGCCTTTCCATACTACCCAATGTGAATGCGGACCTTGTCATAGACGGCGAAAAAATAGACGAGATTCCATCCGATGCTATCGAACTCAGCACCGGAAAGCATACAATCGCCGTCGATTCCGAAAGCTATCTCCCTTATCGAAGCGATTTTGTAGTTGAAGGTAGGGGGCAAACCGAACAACTTGTTGTCAACCTGATCCCCAAATGGGCACCCATCTCGATCAGTTCAAATCCTTCTGGAGCCGTAATTTGGATCGATGAAGATGAAAAAGGAGTAACCCCGTTAACGGTCGATATTTTTGATGGAGCCCATACGCTGAAAGCACAACTGGAAGGGTATGCACCCGAGCAAATAAATTGGATTGTCAAAGCCAATCAGGCCCAAACCCTCCCGGAAATTATACTTAAAAAGGCCGATGGAAAATTTTCGCTAAACAGTAGTCCACCAGGTGCGACCGTTACCATCGATGGCATTTATCGCGGTCAAACCCCCTTGAATTTATCACTTGTTTCGGGGGTGGAGCATCGGGTGGTATTGACCAAAACTGGACACGAATCCACAATGCGCACCGTCAACATTGCACCCGCGAAGCAGGCAAAGCTCAACCTTAAGTTGGCGCCTAAACTGGGTCATGTGATGTTGAACGTTACACCCGGCGGGGGCCGAATTTATATCGATGGCAAGCAAATAAAGAGTCCCCGAGGGAAATTTCAGTTGAGTGCAATTCCCCATACGTTGGAAATCAAAAAGAAGGGCTATGAAAACTATAAAACAAGCATTACGCCGAGTATGGTTTTCACGAAGGAAATCAATATCCGCTTGTCACCGGCAAAATCCCAAACTATTCCGAAATCCTTAAACACCTCCGCGGGACAGAAGATACTCTACGTCAAACCAGGGCGCTTCAGCATGGGTGCGTCCCGTCGTGAACAGGGAAGAAGAACGAATGAAACGCTTCGTACAGTTGAATTGACCCGTCCGTTCTATCTTGCGGTCATGGAGGTTACAAATGCCCAGTTCCGCGAATTTAAGCCCTCTCACATTGCAGGTTCGGTTCAAAGGTACTCGCTTGACCAAAACAATCTCCCGGTAGTGGACGTGACTTGGGAGGAAGCGGCAAGTTACTGCAACTGGTTAAGCGAAAGAGAATCCTTAGCCCTGGTCTATATCAAAAACGGACCTAAACTCGTGGCTCGCCAGCCTATCCCCTCGGGTTATCGCTTAGCTACGGAAGCGGAATGGGCTTGGGCCGCGCGTTTTACCGGTGGAAATACCCCATTGAAATACCCCTGGGGTTCCGGGTTCCCACCTACCCGCGTGGAGGGGAATTATGCCGATGTTTCGTCGAGCACTTTAGTCGCCGGTGCACTACCGGGTTATTCGGATGGTTTTCCCGCAACGGCACCGGTAGGAAGCTTTAAGCCTAATGACCTTGGGTTTTATGACTTGGGGGGAAATGTCGCGGAATGGGTTCATGATATTTATACCGTTTATCCAAGCTCGGGCACTCAACTTTTAAAGGACCCCACGGGCCAGAGGCAAGGAATCCACCACACCATCAGAGGCTCAAGTTGGAAACACGGCAGTATCGGTCAATTGCGTTTATCGTACCGAGATTACAGCCAAAAAAAGCGTCCCGACTTAGGGTTTAGGATTGCCAGGTACGCTCAATGAAAAACTTTTCCATACTTATAATATTGTTGATCATTCCGATGCACTCATTATCCGAGGATATGCCTTCTAGCTCTCGGGAAAATAGTACTAACAAAGATAAATTGGCAACCACTGCAAATCAACCATCGACACCCAACAAAGCTAAAAAATCCAATCCGGCAAGCTCAAAGCGTTTCGTTCCGAGCGAGAAAATTTCCGCCGACGTTGCCGTTTCCTTTCCTGCTGATATTTGACTCATAATGAAAAAAATCCTCGGTACGGAATTTGTCTATCAAGTATTTTCCCTGGTTATTGCCGTCATCATTGTCCATGCCGTGTACGTGGCCGTTATCAGGCCCAAGGCTAATACAATTATTAGAGCTCAGATCGAGCAAGTGCAAAAGGATAAAAATTATGTGCCAATCCGCTCGGTTTTTGTAACGCTTAGGGATTACGAACAGGAAATTTGCTTTATCCTTATGCTCTGGGCTTTTGCCATCATGGGATACAAAGGGACGGCGATTATTCGCGAACGTGGCTTACTCTTTGAAGAATTGATTCCGGTGTCCGAAGCAACACGGATATTTCCCGAAGATTCCCACGCGTATTCAAGCACCCTTCAGGCTTTGCCTAACGAAACGCGGGATTATCTGCTGCCCCGCGCTTTACTCACCGGGCTGCATCGATTCGGTTCAACTCGGAATATACAAGATGTCTCAACCGCTGTAATCAACGTTTGCGACTCCGAATCCGAGCGCTTGGAATCCGAATTGAGCATGATCCGTTATATTGCCTGGGCGATCCCCTCAATCGGCTTTATCGGTACCGTGCGCGGTATTGGAGAAGCCTTGGGTCAAGCCTACAAAGCCGTGGAAGGCGATATTACGGGGGTCACCCAGAGCCTCGGGGTTGCTTTTAATTCCACGCTGATTGCATTGCTTATCAGCATTGTCCTCATGTTCGTCGTTCACCAACTCCAGTTGGTACAGGAACGCCTGGTATTGGATACCGAAACCTATTGCGATCGATACCTGATTCGGCATTTACAGGTCCGGATCCACGATTGATCGACGTGGCGCGACCGCATATATCCAATTCCTGACATTTAAGGCGCATGGCAAGAAAGTCCGTCAATATTTTCGGTCTTGCTTTCCTTGACGTAATGTTTTGTGGTTTCGGCGCGGTGATTCTTCTAGTGATGATAATAAGCTCGAAAACCGTGGCGTACCGCGATCAGATCAATAAGGATTTACTCTCGGAAGTCGACATCCTCGAACAGGAAGTTTTGGATGGCCGAAAAAATCTTGTGCGGCTGAAAAATTCCTTGGATCAAAGCGATCGGGAATTAGTGAAAACATTAGCTCTTTCGAAAATTGTTGTTTCCACTATCCAAGATAAGGAAAAAAATATCTCTGAACTCGAGCAGAAGACACTCGCACGCACCGAGCGGATTGCTCAACTGCAAAGCGAACTGAAATCCCTGGAAAAAAGATCTCAGCGATTGGATACAAAAGAAGTTGGCGGGAATAAGGTTAGATCGTTTATTGGCAGGGCGACCGCCAATATCTAACCGGCTTAAAAGTCGGAGGGAAACGGATTTTCATTTTAGTGGATACATCGGCGAGTATGCTCGATACTACAATCGTCAATATTATCCGGCAAAGAAATCTTCCCGAAATCCAACGAATTCGCACGGCGAAATGGCAACGGGTGGTTTCCACCGTGGATTGGCTGACCAGCCAAATCCCTCCATCCAGCCAGTTTCAAATTTATAATTTCAACGAATCAAGCGAACCATTACTTCCGGGAACCAAGTCCAAATGGCTTCCGGCAAGGGGTGGAAATTATTTGAATAAGGCCTTCGATAAATTAAAGCGGATTGCTCCGGAAAAAGGCACCAGTCTCTACAACGCATTCGCCAGCCTCAAATCCATGCGCCCACGCCCGGATAACATTTTCCTGCTAACCGATGGGCTTCCTACCCAGGGGAAAACCAAATCCGGTAGAGGAAAAGTTTCCGGCGAACAACGCCTTAAATATTTCCGGGCAGCATTAAAACAGCTGCCTCCTGGTATTCCGGTCAATACCATCCTATTCCCCATGGAGGGAGATCCTCACGCATCCAGTTCCTTTTGGAAATTGGCGATCCGAACAAAAGGTTCACTGCTGAGTCCTTCCGAAGACTGGCCATGAAAAACCGGACGAGACGAACGATAGAAGTCTTTAGCTTATCGTTCCTCGACATCGTCTGCTGTGGGTTCGGAGCCGTCATTCTATTGTTGGTGCTAAGCAAATACGCCGAACCCACCGTTATCGAAGAAACCCACAAGAATCTTTCAGGCCGGGTTGAACAACTGGAAAAAAAACGTGCGGAAATTAAGGGGGAAACCCATGTCTTAAATAGACAACTGACCGCCAAACAGCAACAACTCTCACAGCAAAAAGAACGACTGGCAACGTTACAGGGCAGCTTGTCCAATTTTAGTGGCCAATTTTCTTCGTCCAAGCAGAAAGCCAACGTTAAAAATATTATCGAAGGCCAACTCGCTTCCGCCAAGCAAAACCTGACCGAGGAAATGCGCCGCTTGTCTCGTAACCCCGGAAAGCGGTCAAACCCCGGGCTTATAGGTGGTATCCCCGTAGACAGCGAATACATCATCTTCGTCATCGACACCTCGGGTAGCATGTACAATTACAGTTGGAGCCTGGTGATTCAAAAAGTGACTGAAACGTTGGATATATACCCTAAAGTCAAGGGTATCCAGGTCATGAATGATATGGGCAACTATATGTTTTCCCAATACCGGGGCAAATGGATACCCGACACACCGGCCCGCCGGAAAGCCATCGTTCAACGTTTGCGCACCTGGAATTCTTTCAGTAACAGCAGTCCGGTCGAAGGTATTACCCACGCGATTCGGACCTTTTATACCCAAAAGAGAAAAATTAGTATTTACGTTTTCGGCGATGAATTTTCCGGCCCGTCGATTGACGCCGTAATAACCGAAGTAGACCGCATCAACAAAGCCGACAAATACGGTAACCGTTTAGTTCGAATTCACGCCGTGGGTTTTCCGGTATTGTTCAGCCAACCAGCAAACCAACAGCAGACCGGTACTCGATTCGCGACCCTAATGCGGATTATTTGCCAACGGAACGGGGGGACTTTTATTGGCCTTAATCGTTTTAAACGATAGTGTGCCCAATCTCGCCATTGAAACTTGGATGGAAGAATGACACGGAACTTCCGCTGTCAAGGTTCTGGCAGGGTTGGGACATCACCTTTAATTACCTCTATCAATACAATAATCTACAGGTTCTTAGACAAAAACTATCAGTAGTGGGTGCTAACCCTGTTGTTACTATTAGGCCCGAATACGAACGCACCCATGTGATCGGTACTACCTTCAGCAATGCCTTCAGCGATTGGATGGTGCGTGGTGAAATAGGTTACTTTACCGAGCACTATTTTATCGCCAATACCAGCAATGGAGACGGCATCGTAAGGCCAAAGATCAGTTACGAATGGCAAGACAATATTGAAACATGGCTGGCTGCTGATATATTTTATGGAGATAAGCAGGGGATATTTGGACAGTTTGATCGAAATGATCGGATTGTTTTGGGGATGGAGGTTTCTTTCTAAATATTTTTATCCGTTTCCAACTCTGAAGAAAGAATTTGCCAAAAAGCGCCCTGAATGGCCGCGTTAATCGTGCAGGTCGCTCGATGCCGTCAGATGGGCGCATCAGGTTTGATCGGTTTCAGGTTTGTGGCAATCCGGAAGGGGATGTTTTGGAATATGTGGCAAAGGCTAAAAATCCTCAAGTTATAGGTCCCTTAAATCAAGGCTGGATTCAATGTCAATATAACTGACATTACGCTGTTAAGGAGGGAGGCCAACATTATTGGATGTTTGAAGAGGTAACCCTCAACGCGGTTTGTACGGAAGAGTTTGATGCCGACTATTTTTTAAAGGCCGAACCTCGAATTATTTTTAAGGACCAATAATGGGCGCTGTTCTTGAGATCTTGATGGTATTCCACGAGAAGTAAAAATAACCGAAACCCGCATTGAACACGGCTTTATCAGGCGCAACCAGGGTATATTAATTTCTTCCAGGCCCTAAAATCTATTCTTTAAAATATCCGTGTTGTAAAAAACAGGATATCCGTTCGCACACTAAAGAGCTTTGCATTATAAAAGAATGCGAGTGGGGAACGACCAGAAAGTCTTTCATACCTTCCAGTTTTGCGCTGTTTATGGAAACCTTACCGTCACTTTCACCAGGAATGATCCTCGCCAATAAAGGATTTAGGGTTTTGTTTCCGGTAATTATGCCAATCTCGGATTCAATAGGATCTAAGTTAGAAGGCAGGCTATCCGGATCGGTACCCAATTGATTTCCCGCCGGGCCGTTAATCGCCTTAAACAGCCAGAGTCGACCTAATTGGTTGACGATTTCGCTACCTTTGTTCGGTGGGCTAAGCATCACGATACGTCCAAGCTCGGGAATCTTATGGTGATTTAGAAAATAACGGATGAGAATTCCACCCATTGAATGAGTTACGAAATGAATTTTATTAGCTGAATATTGGCGGCACGAATTCAGTGCTAGAGTAATCGTATTTTCCGATAGTTTTTCGATTCTAAAACGAGTGGATGGATAGCCGATATTGAAAACCTGATAATTCAGTTTATCCAAATGGCGTTCGATTTTTTTCATCGATCGTTTGCTTCGAGCCAATCCATGCAGAAGAATCACACAATCATTCATGTTAAGAACTGTTTTTGAAATTAAGTGAGTATCGGTTTGAGTTTTAAGGAATCTGGACAACTAGAAATCCGTGGTTTATCCCTATTAGCTGCTATGCTAATTCAATTTTATCTGGTGATACGATTAAGGATTTTCCCGCTCCTACATCTTTATCATTTATAGTATCAGTTATTGCTATTTTACACTGACCTGGAATCAAAGATCCTACGCTGGTTGAATTTCCAGAATATGCACCACGATTAATATCATCAATTAAAAGTATTCATCCGTTCTTGCAATCCACGCCATTTGTTACTTCAATATTTAATGAACATAATATTTCTTGATTAAGCGCTGTTTTGAGTACTTCATGTTGTGTTTTGATAGACTTTTATATATCAACAAGAGCAGCCTGAAAGTTTTCGTTCACTACCCGTATCCGGACTTTATTCCTTTATTCTAACCCACCAGATTTAACTGGTAGTTGTGTGGTTTTTTCAAAGCCCTCATTCTTGCTTCATCAGTAAAATAACCGGAGGATTAAGGGCAACTGTTTGAACAATAAAACCACCGGGCGTCACCATCGCTTGCAAATCTGATTCCATCGTGGAGAGGCTTTGGGTATTCATCGAAATTTCTTCGGGTAGATTCAAGAAAATCGACGTTTTGTTTAATTCTAAGCTACCGATCCCGCCGATCCATAGAGTTGCCCCAGTCTCGTCGATAGCCCAACTGCTCGGCCATATTCTCAGTACCAAGACGGTGGAATCGGATTGCTGCTTAATCAGGGCTAAAGCCTCGCGTTTGTTCCGCCGAAATAGAGGAAGAATTGGAGTTTGATTAATATGAGCTTCAGGGTTAAACCAATGCAGCGCATTTTGAAAGTTAAGCATCGGCGGTTTTATCCATCCCTGAGTCGAAAACAATTTACGGATATCATCCAGGGATGCCGGCGACTGTATAGTCAACCGCTGTCGATGATCGGAAACATTTTCGTTCACATTCGAGAGCAATTTCCAGCCCTTATTCCACCAGAAAGAACGGGTAACAGTTTTTCCCTGAACGGTAGCCGCCGTATCTTGCTTACTTAGGTTCACGTATTCGATGCTGAGAAATCCAATCACAAAGATCACTGCGATCCAACTCAAGGCGCGAGGCCGGTAAATTCCGTAGAGTTTTTTAAGCAGCCAGAAAATAAGCCAAATTAGGGCGATGACCGATATGATGAGAAAAACCAGGCGTCCGGCCATTCTTGATGCCAATTCCAGGGATGCTCCGAAGACCATACCCGGTAGCAAGTAGGCGGGCGCCCAAATTGTGGCGGAAAAGATACTAATTACGAGAAAACGTCCGACTGGCATATCCAGCATGCCGACTACTAGAGGAATTACCCCGCGCACCGGTCCGAAAAAGCGTCCAAATATCAAGCTTCGACCCCCATAGGCATGGAAAAATCGTACCCCACGATCGATCATCCAAGGGTATGACCGAAAAGGCCAAAAGTGTCGCAGCTCCAATTGAAAATACCGGCCGACCCAAAAACTTAAGCTATCACCGAAGATGGCGCCCGCGGTCGCCCATAAACAGATTGATGCAAAGGGTAATACGCTGGCGCCAATTAGCGCCCCCACCGCAAACATCATAGCCACCCCGGGAATTACCAGGCCTACAACGGCGAGAGATTCCACCAACGCTATGAAAAATACCGCAATTTCGGCCCAATGCGGGTGAAGCAATATCCAGTTGCTAAACAAATTGAAATAATCTTCAATCATCTTGAACGTGAGGACTAGAATGGTGTGTTTTTGCGATCTCCAGAATTTTTCTATGCATGGAAAGAAGGTTGGAGGTATGATTGTTCAATTTACGGTTCATCAGGAGCGTGCTACTCCATTGAGACTGAGCCAATTCCAAATTTGAATAATAATACGCCGCCGTTTTTTTGTAGGGTGGCAAGGAGGATACATGAATAGTATACGCGAGCTTTTGGCTATTAAAGGGGATCAGATTTTATCAATCAAACCCGATGCTACGGTTTTGGAAGCTCTCAAGTTAATGGCGGAACATAATATAGGGTCGGTCTTGGTCATGGAACAAGACAAACTTGTGGGCATATTTTCCGAACGGGATTATGCGCGAAAAGTCAGGCTAAAGGGAAGGGCGTCCGAGGATATGACGGTCGGTGAATCGATGACTAAAGAGGTGATTTACGTATCGCCGGATGACCGGGTAAAGGAATGTATGGCATTGATGACGAACAAACGTTGTCGGCACTTGCCGGTAATCGATGATGGTCAATTGGTAGGGGTGATTAGTATTGGAGATCTCGTGAAGCAGATCATCGCCGATCAGGAAGTGACGATTCACGAACTCGAAAAATATATAACAGGTGGTTATTAGGACGCCAATTCCAAAGGTTCCATTTGCCAAAAATACCCGAACGAAATTAATTTAGCCATAATTGCTGATTTTTTTGAAGTGATATTGATTTCAACTGGACCGCTGGTTATAATTCGCCGCTTTGCTGAACTTTGAGCTTGGATGGCAAAAGCAGATTATTTCTTTGCTATCCGGAAATTACTTTTTGCCCAAGTGATAGTGGTCGTGTTCATGACGAGCGCAGCCCTTGGGTTTTTCAGCATACAGGCTGCAAAATCAGCCTTTCTCGGTGGATTAATAGGATTTATACCGAATGTCTATTTTTTCTACAAGATTTCGAGATCAAGGGGGATGGCCGCTCAACAAATTTTGCGGTCATTTTATGCGGGCGAAACCGCCAAGCTAATTATTACCGCGACACTTTTTACCTTGGTTTTTCAACTACCAGGATTATTGTTCGTGCCACTTTTTATTGCTTTTGTGGCGGTAATATCGGTTTTTTGGTTTGCACTCCTGATGCAATCAACAGAATTATAGCGAGACTAAATGTCAACTGAAGCAGATGCCGGTGGGGCAACCAGTTATATCATTCATCATCTGACACCTCTATCGGTCGGGGAGGGGTTTTGGTCATTTCATATTGATACACTGTTCTTCTCATTTCTGCTCGGGACAGTGCTTGTTGTTGTATTCAAGACAGCGGCGGATAAAGCGATCTCAGGGGTTCCCGGCCCATTGCAGAATTTTGTGGAAATGATCGTTGAATTTGTCGACACCCAGGTTAAAGATAGTTTTCATAGCCACAGTCCGCTAATCGCGCCTTTGGCGTTGACCATATTTGTTTGGGTTTTTCTCATGAATTTTATGGACTTGTTCCCTGTTGATCTCTTGCCGGGACTGGCTTCGTTGATGGGGATCGATTACTTGCGTGTTGTACCCAGCACCGATTTGAATGCGACATTCGCGATGTCTATATCGGTGTTTATTCTTATCATATTTTACAGCATTAAGGTAAAAGGAATTATTGGTTTTGGGAAAGAATTGCTGTTTACGCCTTTCGGCCCGTGGATGATGCCCTTTAATCTTTTGTTAAAATTGGTTGAAGAATTAGCAAAGCCTATTTCGCTGGGTTTGCGTCTTTTTGGAAACCTATACGCAGGTGAGTTAATATTCATCCTAATCGCGCTGTTGCCGTGGTATATACAACCCATGTTGAGTCTTCCATGGGCCATCTTCCACATCTTAATTATTACTTTACAAGCATTTATTTTTATGGTGTTAACAATTGTGTATCTTAGCTTGGCGCATGAAGATCACTAAGGTTGTCGCTAGTCTCAATTTTCTTTTCGTTAATCATCAAACCTTAGAGGAGGTAACATGGAAATCGCAGCTTTAATCGCGGATGTCCAGGGATTGACCGCAATTGCCGTCGGTCTGGTTCTTGGTATGGGCGCAATGGGAACCGCTATCGGTTTCGGATTGTTGGGTGGTAAATTTCTTGAAGGCGCCGCGCGCCAACCGGAAATGGTCCCAATGCTTCAGGTCAAAATGTTCATCGTCGCGGGCTTGCTCGATGCCGTCACTATGATCGGGGTTGGTTTAGCTCTTTTCTTTACCTTCGCAAATCCATTCTTGTCGGCGGTTACCGCGGCGGCTGGTGGCTGAATTAAACATCAATTTCGGTTATAAGAGGACAGCGCTGTGAGTATCAACGCGACTATCATCGGGCAGATGATAACCTTCGCCCTTCTGGTGTGGTTCACCATGAAGTACATTTGGCCTCCTTTAATCCAGGCGCTTGAGGAGCGGAAGCAGAAAATTGCGGAAGGCTTGGCTGCGGCTGATAAAGGACAACACGAAATGGAGCTGGCCGAAAAACGGGCAGTATCCTTGATGAAGGGTGCCAAAATTCAAGCGGCGGATATTGTCGGCTTGGCCCAAAAACGTGCTAGTGAAATAGTTGAAGAATCGAAGACCGATGCTAAAACTGAGGGGGAACGTTTGATTTCGGTAGCGAAAGCCGAGATTAATCAGCAACTTCAGAAAGCGAAAGAAAATTTGCGGCAAGAAGTTTCGAGCTTGGCTATCGATGCGGCGGAACAAATTCTGCAATCCGAAATTGACCGGAAAAAGCACCAAAGTATCCTTAAAGATGTATCCGCGAAGTTAGGTCAGTCCTAATGATCGAATTAGCGACCCTGGCCAGACCTTATTCCGAGGCGGTCTTTAAGCGAGCCGCGGAAACCCAAACCACCGAAGAATGGTCCCATGCCCTGGCTTTTCTTTCCGGTGTAATGGACGATGAGCAAATATCGCTTGCCGCCCACAATCCTCGTGTCGAGCGTGAAGAATTTGTTCGGGTGTTGCTCAGCATTTGCGAAGGCCAAATCAGTGATGAAGGCCGGAATTTCGTCAAATTGCTGATACAAAACAACCGACTCAATTTGATTCAACAGATCGGTAGGCTTTACGAAGAGCTTCGGGCCGAGAATGAAGGTTATATCGAAGTAGACATTAGAACAGCCTTTTCTTTGTCCAAAGCCGACCAGCAACATTTGACCGACTCGCTCGAAAAATCCTTATCCAAAAATGTACGGCTGCATGTGGAAGTTGACGATTCGCTTATTGGCGGTGTGCTGATGCGGGCTGGTGATAAGGTAATTGACGGCACGATTCGAGGACGACTAGATCAATTGTCGAAGAGACTCAGCAGCTGACGCGAGAAAAAAAATGCAATTAAACCCATCAGAAATCAGTGATCTGATCAAAAATAAAATAGAAAACTTCGAGGGAAGCGTCGAGGCGCGGACCGAAGGGACCATTGTCAGTTTGACCGACGGCATTGTACGTGTTCATGGACTTGCGGACGCGATGCAAGGCGAGATGCTTGAGTTCCCGGGAAATACCTATGGAATGGCATTAAACCTTGAACGAGATTCAGTCGGCGTGGTTGTTTTAGGCGCCTACCAACATTTAACCGAGGGTGATAGCGTCAAATGTACCGGAAGGATTCTTGAGGTTCCTATTGGAGAGGCGTTGCTTGGTCGGGTGGTTGATACATTAGGTAAACCTATCGACGGTAAAGGTCCTATCGAAACTGATTTAAGCTCTCCTATTGAGAAAATCGCACCCGGTGTTATCGCCCGGCAATCAGTTTCCCAACCAGTTCAAACAGGATTGAAATCCATTGATTCGATGATACCCGTTGGCCGTGGTCAACGCGAGTTGATTATTGGTGACCGCCAGACCGGTAAAACAGCGATTGCGATCGATACGATCATCAATCAGAAAGGGACTGGGATTAAGTGTATCTACGTCGCCATTGGACAAAAACGATCGTCAATTGCCAATGTCGTCAAGAAATTAGAAGAGCATGGCGCAATGGAACATACCATTGTCGTTGTAGCGTCGGCTTCCGAATCCGCCGCGTTACAGTTTATCGCACCCTACTCCGGCTGCGCCATGGGTGAGTACTTTAGGGACCGCGGAGAAGATGCGGTAATCGTCTACGATGATTTGACCAAGCAAGCGTGGGCCTATCGTCAGGTGTCATTGTTGTTACGCCGTCCGCCTGGTCGTGAGGCCTATCCGGGAGATGTTTTCTACCTTCACTCCAGACTATTAGAGCGTGCCTCAAGGATAAATGCCGATGAGGTTGAGAAATTAACAAATGGAAAGGTGAAGGGTAAAACCGGATCATTGACCGCATTACCAATCATTGAAACCCAAGCAGGTGATGTGTCGGCATTCGTGCCAACTAACGTCATATCAATTACTGATGGTCAAATATTTCTCGAAACCGACCTATTCAATGCAGGCATACGCCCGGCTGTAAACGCTGGTCTTTCCGTGTCTCGTGTCGGTGGGGCTGCACAAACAAAAATAATCAAAAAGCTGGGTGGTGGTATTCGCCTAGACTTAGCTCAATATCGCGAATTGGCTGCTTTTGCCCAGTTCGCTTCGGACCTAGATGATACCACCCGCAAGCAAATCGAACGTGGACAGCGGGTAACCGAAATTATGAAGCAAAACCAGTATGCGACAATGGATGTGGCGCAAATGGCATTGTCGCTGTTTGCCGTTACCGAAGGATTGCTTGATGATATTGAAGTCAAAAAAGTTCGGGATTTCGAAAGTGCTCTTCAAAGCTATATGAAAAGCGAGCACGCACAATTGATGGATACAATCAATGATACCGGCGACTATACCGACGAGATCCAGCAAGAGCTGAAGTCAGCCCTCGACGATTTCGTAAAAAACCACTCATGGTAAGGGTATAAGAATGGCTAGTGGGAAAGAAATACGCAGCAAAATTGGGAGTATTCAAAATACTCAAAAGATCACCAAAGCCATGGAAATGGTTGCGGCGAGTAAGATGCGTAAAACCCAAGATCGAATGCGGGCAACCAGGCCCTACGCAAAAAAAATGGCCCAAATCATCAAACATTTGGCCCATGCGAATCCTGAATATCAGCATCCCTATCTGGTAGAGAGAACACCAAAGCGAATCGGGTTAATCGTGGTCACTTCGGACCGGGGACTTTGCGGTGGATTGAATGCAAACCTGTTTAGAAGAATATTGCCAGAGTTGCAAAAATGGGAATCCGAAGAACTAGAAATTAATATATGCGCATTGGGTAGTAAAGGGGTGTCTTTTCTTAGTAATATTGGCGCCAACATCGTGGCGCAAACCACTAAGATGGGCGACGCGCCCCGTGTGGAGGAAATCATTGGTTCGATTAAGGTCATGCTCAAACAGTATGATGACGGGAAAATAGATGCCTTGTATATTGTTCATAATGAGTTTGTGAACACCATGACTCAGAATCCGGATCTAGGGAAGTTATTGCCTATCCGCGCGGAGGAAATACAAGAAGAACTTAAAGGTGTTTGGGACTATATTTACGAACCCGATGCCAAGGAAGTGCTTGATGGCCTAATGACTCGGTATATAGAATCCATAGTATACCAGTGTGTCGTCGAAAATAACGCTTGTGAACAAGCGGCTCGCATGGTTGCCATGAAAAGCGCGACGGATAATGCGGGCAAGCTGATCGACGAATTGCAATTAGTGTATAACAAACAAAGACAAGCTGCTATTACGCAAGAGATTTCTGAAATCGTCGGTGGCGCGGCAGCAGTTTAAATATTTTTATTATCGATAGAATTCTTAAAAGATTAAAAAGAGGAACGAAATATGAGTTCGGGTAAAATCGTTCAGATAATTGGCGCCGTGGTTGACGCCGAATTTCCGCGTGAAGAGCTACCTAAAATATATGATGCTCTGGATGTCGAAGGCGGGGAAATCGTACTGGAAGTTCAGCAACAGTTGGGCGACGGTATTGTAAGGACCATTGCTATGGGTACCACGGACGGACTTCGCAGAGGATTACCGGTGACCAACACAGGATCACCAATATCCGTTCCGGTGGGAACAAAAACCCTTGGACGAATCATGAATGTTCTAGGTGACCCAATTGATGAGAAAGGTCCGATAGGAGAGAAAGAGCGGTGGGCGATTCACCGTGAGGCGCCTTCCTATGAAGATCAGGCGGCGACTAATGAGTTGCTCGAAACTGGGATTAAAGTTATCGATCTGATTTGTCCATTCGCTAAGGGTGGCAAAGTCGGATTGTTCGGAGGAGCTGGCGTTGGTAAAACAGTCAATATGATGGAGTTGATCCGTAATATTGCAATCGAACACAGTGGTTATTCCGTATTCGCCGGAGTCGGTGAGCGTACCCGTGAAGGCAACGATTTCTACCATGAAATGACCGATAGCAACGTAATTGACAAAGTATCGTTGGTTTATGGTCAGATGAACGAACCCCCGGGAAATCGGCTTCGTGTTGGATTGACCGGGTTGACCATGGCGGAAGCTTTTCGGGAAGATGGGAACGATGTTTTGTTGTTCATAGATAATATCTATCGTTACACCCTCGCGGGCACTGAAGTCTCCGCGCTTTTAGGTCGTATGCCGTCAGCGGTCGGATATCAACCGAACTTAGCTGAAGAAATGGGTGTTCTTCAAGAAAGGATTACGTCGACTAAAACTGGCTCTATCACTTCAATCCAGGCCGTTTACGTCCCTGCTGATGATTTAACCGACCCCTCCCCCGCAACAACCTTCGCCCACTTGGATGCAACCGTGGTTCTTTCCCGACAGATCGCTGAACTCGGAATTTATCCCGCGGTCGATCCCTTAGATTCGACCAGTCGTCAGCTTGACCCCCTTGTGATTGGCCAAGACCATTACGATACGACCCGTGCGGTTCAAAGCACTTTGCAACGCTATAAGGAATTGCGGGATATTATCGCGATCCTTGGGATGGATGAGTTATCGGAAGAAGACAAGCTTGCCGTATCCAGAGCCCGCAAAATCCAACGATTCCTTTCACAACCATTTTTTGTCGCCGAAGTATTTACCGGTTCACCAGGAAAGTATGTGTCGTTAAGGGATACTATCGCAGGATTTAAAGGTATAGTCGAAGGCGAATACGATGCGCTTCCCGAACAGGCCTTTTATATGGTGGGCACGATCGAAGAAGCAGTTGAAAAAGCGGAATCGGCTTCCGCTTAACCGTCACGTAATATTATTATGACCATGACAATTCATGTTGACATCGTGAGCGCGGAAGAGGAAATCTATTCCGGCCTGGCTGAAATGCTCTTTGCGCCTGCCCATCTTGGTGAAGTAGGGATCGCCCCGAGGCATGCTCCATTTATCACTCGATTGACCCCGGGTGAGGTGCGAGTAAAAGTAAATGAAAAAGAGGAACTGCCATTTTACATTTCCGGTGGAATACTGGAAGTTCAACCTCACCTTGCGACTATCCTCGCGGATACTATTATTCGCGCGAAGGACATTGATGAAGCTGCCGCACTGGAAGCCAAACAACGCGCGGAAGAAGCATTGGCCGATAAATCGGGTAAGATCGACTACGCTAAAGCGCAGGCGGAAATGGCCCAGGCGGTAACGCAATTGAGAGCTTTGAATCGATTAATGAAGCGAAGGTCATGAGGAACTTTCCAAGATTGGGAATGTAAGCGCCTAAAGAATCATCGTAGTCATTAAAATTTCAAAAAGCCCGGGGGATTGTGGACCAATACTGGTCCATACCATCGGGCTTTTTTGTTTGTAGCCGAATGTGGTCTAAGCTTTATATAGATATTCCTTCGAGAAAGTACAAAGAAACAATTCATGCCGCTCCAAACAATAATATTAGCAGCGGGCCAAGGCACAAGAATGCGGTCCGATATACCAAAGGTATTGCATAAAATTGGTGGTAGACCACTCTTGACCCATGTTTATGATCTCGCCCAAAAATTTAGCGATTGTGAAATAACAATCGTTTACGGATTTGGCGGAAATCGAGTTCGTTCTGAGCTTGCGGAATTTAAAGCAACGTGGGTTGAACAAACCGAGCAACTGGGCACCGGACACGCTGTAATGCAGGCTACTCCAGTGCTTGGCGATGAAGATACCGTATTGATTTTGTATGGTGATGTTCCATTGCTGGCGGAATCAACCGTGGTTCGTTTGTTGAAATGCGCCAACCAAAACAGTCTTGCATTATTGACGGTAAATCTCGATGACCCAAGCGGATATGGTCGAATAGTCCGTGACCGAAACGGTCAAGTTCAAATGATAGTGGAAGAAAAAGATACCGACGATGATCAGAAAAGGATCAAAGAAGGAAATACCGGAATTCTCGCGACTAACGCCGGGAATTTAAAACGTTGGCTATCAAAATTGAACAATAACAATGCTCAGCAAGAATATTATCTGACCGATGTCATAGCAATGGCAGTTTCTGAAGGCATTCCCATCAGTACGACTCAACCTGATACGGTCGACGAAGTGCTAGGGATTAACAATAAAATTCAACTCGCCCATCTGGAACGGGCGTATCAGATTAACAATGCAAATAGGTTAATGGAACTCGGGGTGACGTTCGCGGATCCCCATCGATTTGATTTGAGAGGATCGGTTAGAGAAGTCGGTCAAGACGTCGAAATTGACGTCAACGTTGTGTTGGAGGGTGAGATTCGGATCGGTAACCGTGTCAAAATCGGTCCTAATACAACCATTAAAGATACGAAAATATTGGATGATGCCGAAATCTTGCCAAATTGTGTTATAGAAGAGGCTTATATTGGTAAGCAATGTCGAATTGGTCCCTTCGCCAGGATACGGCCCGACGTTAAGCTGGCTGAGAACGTTCGGATAGGAAATTTCGTCGAGATAAAAAAATCGGAGCTCGGAAAACGCTCTAAAATTAATCATTTAAGCTACGTTGGCGATAGTTTAATTGGTGCGGACGTAAATATTGGCGCTGGGACGATCACCTGTAATTATGACGGCGCCAATAAATACCAAACCATCATCGAAGATGGCGCCTTTATTGGCTCCGATACTCAATTAGTGGCGCCCGTGACGGTTTCTAAGAATTCGACCATAGGTGCGGGTTCGACTATTACAAAAAATACCCCTGCTGATGCGTTAACGCTAAGCCGCTCGAATCAAATTTCTATAAAAAATTGGCAACGTCCAGTTAAGAAGAGGAGCTAATTTATGTGTGGAATCGTTGGTGCAATCGCTTATCGCAACGTCACCCCTATTTTACTGGAAGGTTTAAAACGACTCGAATATCGAGGGTACGACTCAGCTGGTGTAGCTGTGTTGAATACGTCCGGAGGGTTGAGCCGCGCCCGGCGGAAAGGAAAAATAATAAATCTTGAAGCGTTCCTTGATACGTCGCCACTCGTTGGGACCGTTGGCATTGCTCACACTCGATGGGCTACGCACGGGATACCATCAGAACAAAATGCCCATCCCCATGTGTGTCGCGATTCCGTTGCGGTCGTACATAATGGCATTATTGAAAACCACGAAGAGCTAAGAGTTCAGTTAACGGCTAAAGGCTATACATTTTCTTCAGAAACCGATACGGAAGTTATCGTCAACCAACTCCACGAATTTTCGGAAACAGGGTTATCCATACTCGATGCGGTTCGCGAAACCTGTAAATTATTGGATGGCGCTTATGCTCTGGGAGTTGTGAGTATAACCGATCCCCATCGAATGATTGCAGCGAGAAAGGGAAGCCCGTTGGTTATTGGAATAGGTGAAAATGAAAATTTCATCGGTTCCGATGTTTTCGCCTTGGTGGGTGAAACCAATCGCTTTATGTTTCTAGAAGAGGGCGATATCGCCGAGCTTACCACCGATTCCATTCGGGTTTTCGATATTACCGGCGAGCCGGTTTCAAGGCCGGTTAGCGAGACAAAAATCGCCGCGGATACCGTGGAACGGGGCGATTACCGCCATTACATGCAGAAAGAGATATTCGAACAACCCGACGCCATAAGAAAAACGATTGCCGATCGTATTAGCGCGACTAAAGTACTGGACGCTGCTTTCGGCCCGGCAGCCTCAAAAACTTTCGAACACATTCAAGCCGTTCAAATTATCGCTTGTGGCACCAGCTATCATGCGGGATTGGTGGCGAAATACTGGATGGAATCCATTGCCAACCTTCCATGCAACATCGAAGTCGCCAGTGAATTTCGCTACAGAAAGACGGTTGTATCCCCTAATTCTCTATTCGTCACTATTTCCCAATCCGGTGAAACGGCGGATACTTTGGCCGCCCTCCGAGTCGCGAAGAAATTAGGATATTCCCACACGCTTGCCATTTGTAATGTTCCGGAAAGCTCAATTGTTCGAGAATCTGAATCGGTTCTGATGACACGGGCGGGTCCGGAGATTGGCGTCGCATCCACTAAGGCCTTTACCACCCAACTTGTGGCTCTTTTGTTGCTAGTCGTAGCGTTGGGTCGGAAAAATGGTCTTTCAGAAGATGCCGAGGCAAAAATCGTCGCTGAATTGCGGGGATTGCCCGAAGAAATCGAAGATGTTCTTAAATTAGACAAAGAAATCGAAATCTGGGCCGAAGAATTCGGCAATAAGCACCACACCCTTTATTTAGGGCGTGGAGAACATTATCCGGTTGCGATGGAAGGCGCCCTAAAGCTCAAGGAGATTTCCTACATCCATGCCGAGGCCTATCCCGCCGGTGAGCTTAAACATGGTCCTTTAGCGTTAATAGACGACGAAATGCCTGTTGTATCGGTAGCTCCAAACAACGAATTACTGGAAAAGCTGAAATCGAACCTGCAGGAAGTACACGCCAGGGGCGGTGAACTATACGTGTTCGCTGACGTTCACGCTGCATTGGATAACGTCCCAGGCGTAAAGCTATTGCGGGTCGCGGAAACCAATGAAGTGGTGGCGCCAATTGTTTATACGATCCCATTACAGCTTTTGGCCTATCACGTCGCTTTGATCAAAGGAACGGACGTAGATCAACCTCGGAATTTGGCTAAATCGGTAACCGTAGAGTAAATTTGGGTTACAAAATATACCGGCTTAAATCTTCGTTTTGAACCAGTTCAGCAAGATGTTCGTCCACGTAGCCTTCGTCGATCACAATGTTTTTGTCAACCATATCCGCTGCCTCAAAAGAAGCTGACTCCAGAAGCCGCTCCAATACGGTATAAAGCCGCCGGGCGCCAATATTTTCGGTAGACTCGTTGACTTGCCAACCCACTTCGGCGATCTTCTTTATCCCGGATTCCGTAAATTCAAGCTTGAGTCCTTCCGTCGCCAGGAGCGCCTGATATTGTTCCGTGAGCGATGCATCGGGTTCCGTCAAAATACGAATGAAATCGCCAACGGAGAGTGCGTCAAGTTCAACGCGTATCGGCAATCGTCCTTGTAATTCCGGGATTAAATCAGACGGTTTAACAAGATGAAATGCACCCGACGCAATAAACAGGACATGATCTGTTTTGATCATGCCATATTTAGTGCTCACCGTGCAGCCTTCAACAAGAGGAAGGAGGTCGCGTTGAACGCCTTCTCGGGAAACATCGGCCCCCCCATACTCCGATCGTTTACAGACCTTATCGATTTCGTCTAAAAAAACAATGCCATTCTGTTCAACCGATTCAACCGCTCGTAGCTTGATATCGTCCTCGTTGACCAATTTGCTGGCTTCTTCCTCCTGGAGTACCTTTAACGCGTCTTTGATCCGTAGCTTCCGTGTGCGAGTTCGTCCGGAACTGAGATTCTGAAACATTCCTTGGAGCTGGTTTGTCATTTCTTCCATGCCGGGAGGCGCCATAATTTCCACCCCGACCGGGGAGGCGCTAATTTCTATTTCAACCTCTTTTTCATCGAGATCGCCCTCACGTAATTTTTTGCGGAATTTTTGCCGGGTTGTTGATTGCGCTTCCGTATCGGTCGTGTTGGTTGCACGGGGTATCAGTATGTCCAGGATAGTGTCCTCCGCCGCATCTTCAGCAAGATGAGTCACCTTTTCCAATTCCAATTCACGGGTATTCTTGACAGCCATGTCCACAAGATCGCGGACAATCGATTCGACATCGCGGCCGACATAACCCACTTCGGTAAATTTTGTTGCTTCTACTTTGATAAAAGGAGCATTTGCCAATTTTGCGAGTCGACGGGCTATTTCTGTTTTGCCTACCCCGGTTGGGCCAATCATCAAGATATTTTTTGGCGAAATTTCTTCACGCAGGGATTCTTCTACCTGCATACGACGCCATCGATCCCGTAACGCAATAGCAACAGCTCGCTTGGCGTCGGTTTGCCCTATAATATGTTTATCTAATTCCTGAACAATTTGTTTTGGAGTCATTTGAGTCATGGTTTTTGGCTGTCCTTTTCAGAATCCAGCTGTTCTAATACAATATTGTGGTTGGTGTAAATGCAGATGTCGCCGGCAATATTTAACGCTTTTTCGACGATATCGCTCGCACCTAGATCAGTGTTCTCCAGCAAAGCACGGGCTGCTGACTGCGCAAAGGGTCCGCCGGAACCGATAGCGATGAGGTCGTCCTCCGGTTCAATAACGTCTCCGGTTCCTGAGATTATCAGCGAAGATTTGCTGTCAGCAATTGCCAACAGCGCTTCAAGGCGTCTAAGCGCCCGGTCGGTTCGCCAATCTTTCGCCAGCTCTACCGCCGCCCTAACCAATTGACCCCGATGCTTTTCAAGTTTGCCTTCAAAATGCTCAAATAGAGTGAAGGCATCCGCTGTTGCACCCGCAAATCCGGCAATCACCCGATCATGATAGAGTCTTCTGACTTTCCGCGCATTACCTTTCATCACGGTATTTCCTAATGAGACCTGGCCGTCTCCGCCGATAACCACTTTATCTCCACGGCGCACGGATACAATCGTTGTACCTCTAAATGATTCCATTACTCCTATTCCAAATTGGATTAAAAACCTAATTTTACACGATTTGGGGTTTTATGAGTTCAGTATTTGGTTTTGGTTCAGCTTAATATGTTAATCTTGACAAACTATTGGTTTTTAGGAGGTGATTGATGGAAAATCTCAATGAAATTGTCCAAACCATCGCATTGACCATGGGGGTTGCGTGGGCGAGTGGAATCAATCTTTACGCGACGTTGTTGGTGCTTGGTTTTTTTGCTAATACCGGTGATGTCGTTTTGCCTCCCGATCTCGAAATAGTGGCGAATCCACTGGTCATGACGGCTGCTGGATTAATGTACTGCGTTGAATTTTTCGCGGACAAAATACCTGGGGTCGATACCGGGTGGGATGCTATTCATACCTTTGTACGTATTCCAGCGGGTGCATTGTTGGCCGCTGGAGCGGTAGGCGAGGTTGGGCCCGCGGTTCAAGTTGCGGCGGCACTTGTTGGCGGTGGATTGGCAACGCTGACCCATGCGGGCAAAGCGGGGTCCCGGGTTATGATTAATAGTTCTCCGGAGCCATTTACCAATTGGGCGGCGTCCATTACCGAAGACATTGTGGTGGTTGCGGGTGTTTGGACATCAATAACCCACCCCGCGCTTTTCATTATCGTCTTAGTCATTTTTATCGTTTTCATGGCGTGGTTGTTGCCGAAGATTTGGAGTGGCATTAAAAAGGTTTTCAGGTTTTTGGGTGAACTGTTTAAAGGCAAACAAGAATCCCATAAGTTAAAGCATTTGGGTTAATTATATTTGCGAGGATCGACTGCTATGAACTTTTCCACGGCACTGGTGTTATTTGCGGTTTTATTATTCCAAGGTTGCGCGACCTCGCCCCTAGGGCGTAGCCAATTGACCTTAATGCCCGATTACGAGATGAATCAAATGGGATTACAGGCATTCGACAAAATGAAAAAGGAAAAACCCATCGAGAAAAATTCGGTGACCAATCGCTACGTTCATTGTGTCGCCGATGCGATTACTCGCGAAGTCGGGGGTGAGTGGGAGGTTGTCGTGTTTAAGGACGAGACCCCCAATGCCTTTGCCCTGCCGAGCGGCAAGATTGGAGTCCATACCGGGCTGCTAAAAGTGGCGGAGAATCAAGATCAGCTGGCCGCCGTGATCGGACACGAAATCGGTCATGTCCAGGCCCAACATAGTAACGAACGTGTGTCCCAGAAGATGGCGATCAGTAACGGACTAAAGATGATTCAAGCTATCTCCGTTCCGGAATCCATCCTTGGACAAAAAGCATTGGGATTGCTTGGTGTTGGTGCGCAGTACGGCATTATCCTCCCTTTCAGCCGAACCCACGAGGCTGAAGCCGATCAAATCGGATTGGATTTGATGGCCAAAGCGGGTTTTGATCCTGAACAAAGCGTCGACCTTTGGCGGAATATGGATCGCGCGGGAAAAGGCGGCCAACCTCCTGAATTCATGTCTACCCATCCTTCACACGAATCCCGTATAAAGGGTTTGAATGATCGTATGACTATTGCAGCGCCTTTATACCGGCAGGCGCAAGCTTTTGGAAAGCGGCCTAAGTGCGATGCTACGTCCGTGAAAATGTAGGATAGGGCGAAACTATCTAAGGTGCATGACGTCTCGGCTTATGCACCCTACGCGTTTCCCGTTTGGAATTATCATCAAGAATGATAATATCGCCGCTATTAATTACACGTCTTATGACATGTAGGCCAGTAAGGGGAGCGGTTATTCTTTAGAATGACAGTTGCGACAAAGGCAGAATTAATTGTCTTGGGATTGATCCGAAAGATACGAAGCCATGATGACGGTAAAAAGATTCCGCCTGATCGTTTTTAGCATCAACGACCAAAGCAAAAACCGCAATTTCGGAGCGAGCGGATCGCATAAGCGCATCCCACAGTAACCCTCCGCCAATACGGCGACTCTGAAAATCCTTATCTACAGCAAGCCTGCCCAATCTTGCGACCGGTAGAGCCGGATAACGAGGAAGACGCTTTGTCATTTCTTCCGGAATATCGGCCAATGGTATATTTGAGGCGGAAAGGGTGTAATAACCCGCAATACAACCAGTTTCGGTTTCCAAAGCGACATAGCAGGCCGTCACACGGCGGCGTATATCTTGCCTGACACGCTCGGCGAAATAGCGGTCAAGCGCATCATCGCCAGAGAAAAATTCTTTCCTGTTGTGTTGCGATGTTAAAACTTCGATGTGAAATGGGTCTGTCACCGCGAATCAATCGATCCAAACAATTTCTCATGCGCTTCTTTGGCCCGCAGAAGAGCCGGTGCTATCGAGGGTGGATTGAGAAGTAATTCAACAAAACGCACCTGATCTTCCGCGGATAATCGAATAACACCTTCTTCTTCAATTGTTTTATGAGCCGCTTCCTGAGCCGCCGTGACGACAAAATCGCTCAAACTTCGACCCTGAAGCTCGGCGGCACGTTTGACAATTGACAAGACACTAGGATCGATACGGGCTTCTAATCTGGATGTTCTAATAGGTTCTTTCGGCATAGTAAAACCTTCCTTTTATTTAATGTACGTTATTATACCGTACATTACTAAGATTCCTAAAAATTAACCTTTATACAATGAGGCGATAATTATTATCGTAATCAACGCATAGCTAATTATTGTGCTAGCACAAGACGCGACCCCTCTTTTTAGAGGCTGTGGTCAATGCGCACTACCAAAAACAATCGGTCGACACCGAAAGCTACGACCATCTCTTTGCCAAGGACGGCGACTCGGACAATGACTTCCAACGCTTCTACAAATTCGAAGTGGTTCCTAAGAAAAAAACCGAATTCAAATGCACCTACTTGGTCTACGAATCGGACCTATTAGACAAGGACACCTCGATCGCTATAGGCCAAATCTTGGCCAACATTCTCAGCATCGGCATCGATCTCGCAATCGCCGCCGCTTCCAACAAGGTCTCCAACCAAGATGCCGACACCACCGGCAAGAAGATCACCCAAGAAGCGGTTAAGCAAATCCTCAAAGACCCTAAGTTTAAGAAGGAGATCGAAAAGCAGACCATCGGTCCCATTACCGACTGGCTGGCTGGAATTCTCGGTCCCGATCTCTTCACGCCTTTCATGCTGAATGTCAGCTTCGACTATAGGGACACCAGCAAGGCCCCCTTCTGGACCTACGAGTTCAGCGGCAAAGGGTTCTCGGCCGCAAGGAGAACGAGGGCAAGAAGGGTGCCAAAGGCACTCACAACGGCACCGGCATCTAGGACTTCAGAGGACTACGAATTCGGGAGACCGACATCAAGGGTCGCGGCGCCGGGACCTTCCGCGGGGATTATGAAATCAGCAATCGCTTGGTCCTGGTGGAAAACGCATCCGCATAAAGCGAACAGCCAAGGGTGGCGGTCGGTGTCGCTCACGCTGGCTGCCACCCGAAATCGCGAGGTCAAGTGCATCAGCGAATCTGGAATCTTTGGGGTCAGCCTCGTTCGATGTACTTGCTCTTTAAAGGCTTTTGACTTTCTAACGCCATCTTTATGGCTTGGATCGGGCTAGGGGTTACCCCATGGATTCTCAGAACATAAACATCATGGCCGTCGAAATTCCACCGATTATGCCAAGTTTCCAATACCAGGACAGTTGTTGCCAAGAGCTCACATACAGAGCTTTTTCTTTTAACAGCCAGTATTTCATGACTCCAGGTAAACATTTCATCCAGCGAATAAGCCGCAATGCGATGTAACCAACGACTAAAAGCTTGAACGGCATCAAGCCATAAAAGGCGATGAAATCTGCTGATCGATCGGATAATTCGAATTTCTCCTTAATAACTTCTAGGACCAAGTATCCTTCGATTTGAAAGTGCCAGTCGATGAGGGATTGTAACCCGTCCCAAAATAGATCTATGGAGGCGATCAGTACATCGATCCACACGTCACCGAAAAAAATCAACAGGCATACCAAGGCTATGTGCAGGATCAAAGGTCGAATACCAGGCTGCGAGCTGGATGCGGTAGTTTTTTCTGCAGAATGGCGTTTCGATGTATTAAAATTTTGAGCCATGGGCTTGAATCCAACTACAGCCGATTGACCGCAGTTTGCTTAAATTCTGTGAGTGCCTGAATATAAATTCTATATACTATTTTAAGGTCTAAGTTTACAAAATTAATTATTTTTTGGCATCCAGAGCATTACGCAACTTTCAGGATGAAGTTTTAACAGAAATTATTTTTCGGGATTTCTATTTGGATAGCTCTGTTGATGACAATTGTTTTCCCTCCGGCGTTTGGTCCATTTTCCCTTGTGCGTGTTTTTGCGCGCCTCGTGGAGCGTCTTATACTTGACCAATTGTTCGCTATTCAGCATGGCCTTGATGTTTTTCTGCATTTTCTTGTGCAATTCCTGACGCTCTTTTTGATGTGATTCCATCAAGGCACGCATTTGTTCATGTTGCTCATCCGTTAGATTTAGATTTTGAATCATTTTTTGCAGTCTATGTTCCATACGACTGCCTTTCGATTGGTCACCGCCTGGCATAGCTACAGCCATAGATATGCTGGTGCAGATTATGACAAAGAATGCTAATGTCAGTAATGGTTTCATGTGTATCTCCTAAATTCGAATGAAATTGAATTCGGTTTTTATACCTTGAGGATCAGCATATCGATTAAATGACGAACAAACACGGTGGAATGGTGAAAAATATCATGGATTGCCGATAAAAAATAGCCCAGGGTTGCTCAAAAGAGCTAAATTGGTTACATAAAAAAACCATAAAACATGAAGGGCCCGTTGGTGAGCTGCGGAATCAAAACTCAAAATGGGATAACTATCGTGAAAGCTCTTAAAAATATGAGGGTAGCCTTCTTTTATTACCATTTCTTGCTATTCCCTATCGCAAGGGAGTTCACCCGGATTTCTCTCGTAAAGTTTCTATTGCAGAACCGCAATACCATGGCTTGCTTACTTAGTGCCTGAACGAAAAAGCATACATTAAAAAAGGGTGCTCCAATAACACCTCAGATCACTCTCCAGATATTGTGAATATTCAACGGGTATTGATACTCATACACATTGTTCACCCAAAATGGCCCATAAAACCATTTTTTAGGCACACCTAACCTGTGATGCTTATCCTACCTAAATCCGCTTTTGTTTAGGCCGCTTGTTTTAGGATCTCAAGCTTTTCTCTTTCTTGGCCACGCACAATGCTGCCGAGAATTTGAATATTACGGGATAACACCGCCAATGCCGCGTAGCGTTCGAAACCCTCAATGCCATGGTCGGGACATTTGTCCAATCCATGAACCTGTAATACATTAATAGCTGACATATAGGGCATACTCGGGTACTACTTTGCGCGTTGCCCCAAGAGCCCTTGCTCGTCGCTCGCCTGGTTGCTTGCCTGCCGTTGTGCATCTCGATGCTGTCTGAGACTCCGGGGGGCAGTCGGTACTCGTCTCTATCGTACCGCCTGTTTCGCCTACGCCCGACCTGATAGGATCGGCCCTCACCCAAAATACATTCTTCTCGGAGCTATGGTTCAGATTCAGAGCATACACCCTTCACCTCGTTGCACTCGCTTATCTTCCCGTCCGGCTTCCACCATCCGGTCATTACACTTCCGAGCGGTTGACTAAACCTTACTCGGGAGAGCTTCCCGCTTGCGCGGCTCTCTCTCAGATGGCAAACATTGCCAGGTTACCCAGGTCGCGAATTAAGAATAAGGTGTCTATCCTATTTTGAATGACGAGATCGTTGAGAATAGAATTTGCTGGTGCGCTGTATCATGTTGCGGCGAGAGGATATTTATGACTACGATACGAACAAAAAAAAGGCACAGATTTATATACTGACGAATGATCGATTCGTAAAAATAAAACTGTTCCTTTGTTGTTTAACTTCATCAACTCACTAGCATGCCCGGCATCACTTCACCCCATTTGCTTTATCAGGACTTTTTTTGCTATTGTATTGCGAATTGATTCCATAACGCAACCACGTATAATTTGCGGAGATAATTCCGATGCCTGCCTTGACCATAAAAAACATCCCGGAGGAACTCTACGAGGAACTCAAAATTGTTGCTAAGCAGCACCACAGAAGTATTAATAGTGAAGTTATCGTATGCCTTAAGCGTACGCTATTGCCAAAGCAACTCTCTCCGAAAGATACCCTTAAGAATATTCAAAGCCTTCGTTCTCATATTGCACCTAATATCATTACAACGGAAGATATCGATCAAGCGATTGATGAAGGCAGACCATGATTATTACGGATACAAACATTATCGCTTATCTATTTCTCCCGACATCATACTCAGATTCAGTTGACGCCCTATATAGGATGGATTCACATTGGGTTGCGCCAGCGCTTTGGAAGAGTGAGTTTCGAAATGTGCTGGCGATCTACCTTAGAAAGAAAGTCATTACTTTTGAAAAAGCTCTCCAACTTCAAGATAGCGCCGAATCGATTATGTTCAATAATGAATTTGATGTTTCTTCTTCGCAAGTTCTCGCTCTTGTAGAAAAAAGCAATTGTTCGTCCTACGACTGCGAATCCGTTGCCCTAGCGCATCAATTTAATATTCCACTCGTTACTCAAGATAAAAAAATACTAAGAGAATTTCCTTCGAGTACCATGTCTGTATTAAGCTTCCTTTCTGATCAGTCCTGACGAATGATCGATTCGTAAAAATAAATCCGTCCGCATTGTTGGCAACATAAATAAATCCGCAAAAAGATCCAATTAACAGACCAACATCCTGTTGCGAGTTATCAAATCAGGCCTAAAAATCAATCCGATAATCCAGCAAAAAGAAAAAATCACGGGTCCGGTCGATTCCGCCCCCTTGTTTAGTGCTGCGCCATTCACCACCAATATCCGCCTCAAGCTGAAATCCCCGCCAGATTCTATAGACTGTCCGGAGTGAAGGACGTAGCGTGAATTGGCTATCGCCATTGTCGTTATCTCTAATGTCGACTACAAATCTAGGGTTTACCCGAAATTTTCTGGTGAATGGATAGCGTGTATTCAGTGATAAAGTGTAGCGGTCCAAAGAGCTCTGATCGGCGAAGCGGAAACCCAGAATAGCCAAGTCGCCATTTTTTATCAGGCTGTTGCCCGAAAGCTGCAGCGAATAGAAATATTCCGTGTCGGTACCGGCGGTCGCCGCGATAATATCATCATCGGTGATATCGTTATCTCCGTCATCGATAATCGATTGGGGCGTTCCCGAGAATTTTGATACGGTAAAATCACCGCTGATCTGGAATCTTGTAAATATCGATCTTGATAATCCGATCGTCGCGGATTTGCTGGTTGCCGTTCGGTCTTCCGCGAGATTCCGCGCATCAGATAAGGATAAGAACGGTAAGTCCAACAACCGGTCGAGCGAATCCTCGACCTGCCCTATAAGCGCATTTGTGGTCGTTAAAATCGGGGTTTTACGGTAATCAAGAGTGAAGTGTAGATTAGTATCATCGGGAAAACGGAATTGGCCACTTAACAAAAAGATATTAAGCTCGTCAAAAAGAATGTCGTAATCCACCAGGGCAAATCCCGAACGCCCCGGTTGAAAATAGCGGATTTCACCACCGATCGCCCGCCGATCGGTAACCCCAGAGGCGGTTTTTGCTGGATGATAAACGTTTCGAAATCCCATGCGTCCCAGTAGGTTCCGAAGTCGGCGCTCAACCCATAAAAATAGGTATCGGTTTCGACCCGTGTCGCGCTGGCCGAATTAACTGGAAACCCGGTCACACCACTTACGACAACCTCATCGCTTAAGGGAACGCTGACGAGCAACCGTCAAAACGCCCGATTACACCACCTACGTCATTACGCGTTTGCCGGCCGAAATGAATTGAAGATTCGGTATTTTTATGGGTTCCTTCCAGGAACAAATTACTGATTCGCTTCTCATCGCCTGGCCCATTGGATAAAAGATCAAATGCGTATCCACCTGAAAAACGCGAACGAATATCGAAGCCGTAGGTTTCACCTCGAACCGTGACATCAAGATCAGAAGTGACGAATGACTCGTCCACTTTTAAGGCATCGGTCTCATTCGCTAAGGCCCGTCCTTCATAAAATTGAGAAAACCCCCCGAAAACATCCCAGTTTGAGGCCCGCTGGGATTGCGGTTTCGCTACACGCAGTTTTTCCTTGGGTGTTTTTCGTGCCGTCGATAATCCCGCAAGACGTTGCTTGACACGCCCCGCACCCTCGCCTTTTGGGTATTTATCCAGATATTTCTTATATACGGTCTCAGCATTGGCGAATTGGCCATTGCGCTCTCGCGCAAGACCGAGAAATTCCATAGCTTCTTCACCAAAGCGATTATCGGAAAACGATAAAACGGTTTCGTAATGCAAAATCGCCTGCCCGTAGTCTTTATCGGCCATGGCTGTTTTTGCTTTCCCCATGATACGTTCCAAGTTAGCGTCGACCGTCTGGGTCGGCTCCACTTGCGCGCGAACCGGGGGTGGAGGAATTGTAGGAACCTCATTGCCCATGCGTTGTGCTACCCCAGTGGACAACCCGATTGTTTTCGATACTTCCACCGATTGAAGCCGAACATTTTCGTTAAATCCCAAATGGATAACTCCGGCAGATTCTGATTTTTTCTCAAAACTGATTGTACGAAGAGATACTCCGCGTTCAGGTCTCCAGGGCATATTTTCCCTGTCGGGTAATCCCGGCAATGTTTGGGTCCCTAGTCCATGCAAGCGAACATGAATCTGAAAATTGGAGCCCGAACCCACCGGGGTATGGGATAAATAGGTCAGCTTATGATTGAGCTCTAACTGAATGAGCAAATCGGCGGATGTTATGGAAGGAACGACTTCGATATTTTCTAATACTCTGGATTGTGCAAGGATTGATTCAAAACCTAAGGTCAAGCACAGAAAAAGGCTTCTCGATAATGTGGTCGGGCGACGCATTATATTGAATACCTGGAGGAATAATGGACTAAGAGATGGCTGGGCGGGTGTGGATCTAAGGTCAAGTGTCGTCCTATCGTGAAATTAAGGCGTCTGGAAAAGATTAAACTACCCGGATTGCGCCGGATAGGGCTTCGTATTCAAGGCGCGCAAAGGAGCGCATAGTGGGCTATGTAACCCTTGGCGCAACACAGAAGACGGAGCCATAGATAAGCAAGACTGGTAGTTTAATCTTTGTAAGATGCCTAACGATTGATTGGAATCGAAATCAATGCAAATTTCCCGATTTAAGTTCTGGCCTGGATTGGCAATGAAAATAATCAAACTCCGATGATCAATGCCCGGCTTAACAAAGTAGGAAACAATCCGATCGAATGTTAAGGTCAAAAATGGCCCCCCTTCGGGGAAATCGGGCTCGTACAAAATTTCGCTTAAGGGCAAAGTTTTAGAGTGTTCGTAAACAAAAGACTCGCGTTTAAATATCGCGTCCACGTCTGATCGTCCCACTCTTAGCGGTCTTAATTCTATTCTAAGTTCATCACCCTGATTGACGGGAAAATGGCGGATATATTGGATAGGTAACGTCAGCGCGATTACGATTTTGGAACACTGTTCGCCTTCGGAAATTCTAACGTCATCCAGTAAGCGGCCTTCAACTCTCGATGTAGCCGCAAAAGAAACCCCAAAAAACACCTGAGTTAGTAAAAGTAAAATACTTGCCCCTAATCGGATATTCATTAAAACTACTTCCAAGAATTAGTATTGTGGCAGTCGTCGCACTGATTTCCGACCAAATTATGAGGGAAGTTTGTGTTATCAACACCACCAGCGACAGTTCCGTTGTGGCAACTGAAGCAGGTTCCGATGACATGGTCGTGATCGACCCGTATGACCGGTGTCCATGCACTGGTACGGTGGCAATCCTCGCATACGTTGGTGGTCAGAATATGGGTAGCGTTCTTAGCCGTGGCGATTGATCCGTTGTGGCAACTAAAACACGTCCCAATCACCGAATTATGGTCGACTCTTAAAACCGGAATCCAAGCGCTGGTGCGGTGACAATCCTCGCAACTACTAGTGGACAGTATATGCCGATTGTCTTTTGGTGTCGCGCTAGACCCGTTATGGCAGCTATTACAGTTGTTAATGACGTTGCTATGGTCAAAACGTGCACTGGCCATGAACTTCCCCGGTGACAGCTATCGCAATCCTCGTTCGTTGGAACATGCTTTATCGGCTTTGCACTGCCGCGTATAAACCCTGAGCCACTGTGACAAAATGCACAACGCCGCGGAGTACCGTTGAAGACCGCGTTGACATGACACTCCGAGCACTCAACTCTTCTATGCGCCGCGGAAAGTTCGTACCCGGTTTGCAAATGGTCAAAGTCAAAATTTGGGGCTGCAACTACCAGTGCATGAAAGCACATTAACAACCCAAATTGAGCAATAACCAAAATCTTTTGTTGCGCTAACCGGCCCTAATATCGAAATACTATCGTTGTGCTTTTCATTGCTTGAATTTTGAATGTGGCCAGAGCGTTAGCATCTAATAAGCATAGTTAAAATAATAACATATCCTAATAGAGAACTAATTTTTTGAACCGAGTTCGCAGTTTTAGAAGGGCCTAATCCGGGGGAAGGCTGTTCGATAACGGATGGATCTGTACACAAAGGAGGATAACTCAATCTTTGCAAAATCCTTAGTACATATGTACCGCTATCACGTGAAAAATACCGGTAACGATAAGCATATAGAAAAGGGGCATGTGGAAAACATGCCACAGCGAAAACAATTTTTCATAAAACGATAGTTCGACGATCTTCCTGATGGTTCCGTAATAGGCGGTCAAGTATCGTTTCATTTCGATTTTACGTTTATTCAGTTCTTTTGTGCTCCACCCCACTTGTCGCCCCAGGGTTATGCATGCTTTATCCAAAAGAAGGGCCGAACTCATATAAGATTTTCTAGTCATAAACCCAACGATGAGGACTTTCCAAAAGCTGTATATCAAATTGCTACTCGGTTTCATTATTTTCTCTTCGTAGCCAAAAACTCGCTCCCGCAAATCCGGTGCGACGGCAAATATAGTATGGAGCCCTGACTTCATGAACGTTTCATCTTCCTTCAACTGCGCCCATGTCACACGCTTTCCATACAGTCCATAATGGATTTTCCCATACAGAAATCTCCCGGTTAATCCACTAGAAGCTACTATCAGCATGGAAAAAAGAGCGATGTTACTATTCGTGGAACCCAGGTTGAATCCACAATGATATAAAATGAGAACCGGACCCAATACCCCCAGCTTCATATGAGCTTTAAACCAATATTTAACAGGGCCGGCCTTCTTCATCCAGCGGGCGCGTTTCCTGAGCGAGTAAAGCAATAAAGTCAGTATCAAACTAGCGCCTGTAATACCCAGCGCATAACCTAAACCCGACTCCGGATTGATATAATCCTCCAGGTTAGATGTCCACCAGAAGACAAGAATTGCAGTCACCACCAGGAAAAACAGCGGGGTTGTGAGTTTGGTAATTTGAGGCGCGTAAAGCTTTTGGAGTTCCGATCGCCGTTTGGCGCCTGGGTTTGCACTGTGGCCGGACTTTGGTTTTGTTTCTTTCAATGTCTCGTACGTATAGGTTCACGGTTGCCGGTTGACGGTTCTTCAAAGAACCTTTAGCGACGAAATCAACAAACAGACTATAATTTTTCGATCACACGGAAAATTTTAGACCTAAATTGACAAACTACGCGCATCTTTCCATATACGGCATATTTTTAGCCGTCATACTGGTCTGCTACCTCACCAACCAACGGTTGCGAAATCGCCGCGCCCGGGCAAGTCTTAACGCTTCTCAGCAGGCTGGCCTGACCGAACCGGCGTCTTTACACCCCCTCATTAACCCAAACCGATGCGTTGGTTGCGGCGCCTGCGTATCGGCATGCCCGGAAGGCGATGTATTGGGCGTTATCAGTGGCAAAGCCGACCTTATCAACCCAACTCATTGCATTGGCCACGGCGCGTGCCACCAAGCCTGCCCCGTCGATGCCATTTCATTGGTGTTCGGGACGGCGAAAAGAGGGGTGGATATCCCTTTTGTAAAACCAACTTTTGAAACCAATATTCCCGGAATATATATTGCTGGTGAACTGGGCGGGATGGGTTTGATTCGGAATGCGGTGACACAAGGTGTGCAAGCCATGGAATTTATCGGTGAGGCATTGGATAATAAAACCGCCCATGATTTAGATGTTTTAATTGTCAGCGCCGGACCGGCGGGAATGGCTACGTCGCTGACCGCCATGACTTCCGGACTGAGATTTAAAACCGTTGAGCAAGATTCACTCGGTGGCGCAATTTCCCATTATCCCAGGGGGAAAATTGTAATGACGGCGCCCGTCGAAATGCCGCTCGTCGGTACCCTCAGTTTTAGAGAAACGAACAAAGAAAAACTGTTGGAATATTGGCGGGAGGTTGTTGAAAAAACAGGTCTGAAAGTGTCCTTTTACGAATGCGTGGATACCGTTACAAAACAAGACGATGGGTTTACCGTCAAAACCAATAAGGGAGTTTACAGTACCCGTACGGTATTACTGGCAATCGGTCGACGCGGTACCCCGCGTAAACTCAATGTCCCCGGCGAGGAACTCACCAAAGTAGTCTACCAGCTCAATGACCCCAAACAATATGCTGGCAAACGTATATTGGTTGTTGGTGGCGGAGACAGCGCATTGGAAACCGCTATCGTGATTTCCCAACAGCCCGATACGCGCGTTGTGCTCAGTTATCGAGGCGAAGCATTCTCGCGCGCCAAACAAAAGAATCGTCAAAATTTAGAGGTTGCAAAAACCAAAGGGCGATTGAAAATTTTGCTCAAATCGAAGGTGGTTCGCATCGGTGAAACTTCGGTTCACATTAAACAGCCCAATCGAGCCGTCAGAATAAAAAATGATTCCGTCATCGTATGTGCCGGTGGCGTACTCCCCACGGGTTTTCTGAAAGATATTGGAGTCCAGATCGAAACTAAGTTTGGTACGGCATAACCCCATTTGTGAGGGTGTTCTCAAATTTTCCGGACCGCTCGAATCATACTGATAACCGTTCCTGGTTATCGGTTGATGGTTTATATATGTTGGAGGGTGTCAGTGTCGCTTTATACCGCAAGCTGACAACCGTGACCGGATACTCAAACATTTATCTAAACTATAGACTTTAAGAAAAAGATCTTGGCGTGCTGGGCAAAATAGCGACAGGGTAGCTCGATTAGACATTAGAGTAACAAGTGTTTAGTCTGACATGGGTTAATCTCTAGTCAATAAGGAGCTGCCCCATGTTAATTTTTAAACTTAATCTCTCCAAGGCCCACCAGAATGATTTGCTCGAAGAATTGAAGCGAGCCCAGCAAAAAGGTGATTTGCCGTGGGTGAAACGGATCTTAGCAGTTCTGGCCTTCGCTGAGGGGCAGGTTATTCAAGCGGTGGCCAAAATGCTTCGAGTTTCAGCCGAAGCGGTTCGACAATGGATCAAGCGTTTGTTGGTCGGCGGTGTTGTCGGACTGAGATCGAAGAAGCCACCGGGAAGGCCTTCGAAAATGACCAAAGAACAACGGAGTGAATTAGCGGCTGTCATAGACGCGGGCCCCGCGGCTGCAGGGTTTGTGGGTAATTGCTGGCGCAGTCCAATGATTCAAGGCTTAATCCATGAGCGATTTGGCGTGTTCTATTGCGTTCACTATATCAGTCAATTGCTCAAAAACATGGGCTTTTCTTATCAAAAGGCACGGTTTGTTTCCGATCACCTGGATGAAGAGGCCCGCCAACAGTGGCTGGATCAAAAGTGGCCAGCGATTCTAGCCGAGGCAAAACAAAAAAAGGCGCTACTGTTATTTGGCGATGAGGCGTCATTTCCACAATGGGGGTCGCTCAGCTATACGTGGGCACGAAAAGGCCAGCAACCGACCATCAAGACGTCCGGCAAGCGTAAAGGCTACAAGGTGCTCGGCTTGATTGATTATTTTACGGGACGGTTTTTTTACAAATGCCAGGAAGAACGCTTTAACTCACAAACCTACATGACCTATTTGACCGAAGTGCTTGCACAAACCAAACAGCCTATCGTACTCATACAGGATGGTGCGCGCTACCATACCAGCAAGGCAATGAAGGCGTTCTTTGAGGACCATAAAGACCGACTGACTGTTTACCAATTGCCGTCTTACTCACCCGACTACAATCCAATCGAGAAGCTGTGGAAAAAAATCAAATAACAGGGAACCCATCTCCATCATTTCCCAACGTTCGACGATCTAAAAAACAAGGTCGCAGAGACCCTCTTGCAATTCAACAATGCTGCCGATGAGGTACTTGCACTGTTCGTGAAATTCAAGGAACTCGCTGACCACGCATAACTGCATTTGGCCAAATTCTTTTTCTTAAAGACTATAGAAAACAAATCTGTATGGGAAATCGGCTGTCTCTGATTTTCATTTTCACCATTAGCCTTAATGTCCTGGCTACCCCCGTATTCGCCGATATCCATCAGGCGAAAGCGGCGATCCGCGTGAGAGACTTTAGTCTGGCTCTAAACCTATTGAAACCTTTGGCGGAGACTGGAGATCCCGTGGCCCAATTTCAGCTAGGCGCGTTGTACCGTTGTGGATGCGGTGTAGAACGGAATGACAAATTGGCCTTCGATTGGTTTGATAAAGCAGCCGGAAAAAACTTTACAAGAGCTCAGTTCAGTCTCGGAAATATGTACGAAAACGGATGGGGAACGAAGGCCAATAAAGAAAAGGCCAAGTTCTGGTTTCAAAAAGCGGCTTCCAAGGGCCATCGAATGGCTCGCGCAAAACTCGGAAACACCGATGTAGCGTTAGTAAAACCGGGATATACATTGTCCAAGCGTAACACAAACAAGAAACCAGCGAATCCATCCACGAAATTTCGGTGGGCGGCCAGGCGGGGATTAATCGACGAGTTGACGGATGCACTGAGTAGTGACGTCGATATAAATGCAAAGGATGAAAACGGTAGAACCGCGCTGATGGATGCTAGCGAAAACGGACACCACGAGATTGCGCAATTTCTCCTAAATAAGGGGGCAAAGGTTCGAATAACCGACAACTTCAGTGATAACGCTTTGCTTTTGGCGACAAGGAATCAACACAAAAATCTTGTAAAGATGCTTAGCGCCGCCGGATCCAATATCAATAGCCAAGATCTAAATGGTAATACTCCCCTTATAGTGGCAACCGAGAAAGGGTACCGAACTATCGCTAGTGTTTTGTTGAAACGTGGCGCCAATGTACATCTGCAAAACAAACGAGGCCACACGGCTTTAACAAAAGCCCGAAAAAAATCCAAGCTCAAGGGTCAATACAAAGCAATCGCTAATTTGTTACTCGCCAGCGGGGCAAAAGTAGTCAAAATAAAAACGGCGAAGGCGAAAGTCCCTCTAAACGTGTTGGCACGGTTATCACCCAACGCCAACAACTCTAAAAACGTTTTTAAAGGCTGGTCTCCTTTGATGATCGCCGCATGGCGAGGACAATCCCAAGCCGTATCCACGCTCTTAGCCAACACCCATGAATCTTTGGATTCAATAGATGATGAGGGTTATACGGTGCTTTCCCGTGCCGCATATCAAGGTCATCTGGATATCGTCAAAATTCTTCTGAATGCAGGGGCTAAAACCGAAATAGGCGCCGAAATGGGCAAATTACCCATTATTATCGCGGTTTCCAGAGATCATGAGGCTATAGTTGATGCGCTTGTCAATACGGGCGCAAAACTGAATGTATCCAATGCAGTGGGCCAAACACCTTTAATACTCGCAATTTTAAAGAAACAACGTAAAATTATTCAAAAGTTGCTGCAAGCTGGCGCATCGGTTGATATTCGCGATAAAAATGGTAATACAGCGCTAATACATGCCGCTAAAATGGGGATGGCGGAAGTATTGGAAAAACTGCTGAATCAGGGAGCCAATGTATCTGTTGGTAACCACGATGGGAGGAGCGCGCTGTGGTATGGCGCCGATACGGCAAAAATCGAAATCGTACGACTGTTGCTAAACAAGGGCGCTCTTCCAAATACCGCCGATAGCTCGGGTCATGCCCCCATAACCCGGGCCATTTTAAGCCAGCAACCATCGGTCGCATCGTTGCTCATTAAACACGGATCCAGTATCGAGAGTCTTGTCCAATATGAAATGGCCCTGAAACCGAGAACAGATCATAAATTGAGGTTAACTTACGCTTCAGAAGTGTCAAGGAGATTCCTCCGCTACGCTACAAACTCCTCCTTGACACCTCTTCCGCTCCAGTTAAAAGGTTATTCATGATCTGTTCCCAATTTCAGGGCCATTTATAGATTGGAATAGACTTTCGAGTACCAGACAAAAAATAGCCGGAATAATCTTCTGATGCTGGCCTCTTACGTTGGTTCACCTTCAATCGCAAAGCTTTTGATCACCGAAGACGCTGCATTGAATGACCGAAACCTTCATGGGAATACGGCTCTATTGATAGCGACGAAGCGCAAATTTCCGGAAATTGTAAAGATACTACTGACCCATGGGGCCAATCCAAATCTTCGCAATAAAAAGAAAGAAAACGTACGAACATTAGCCGAAAAGAACCAACAAACGGAAATTTTGGGCTTATTGGACCATTATGCACCCAAAACAAAGTGGCTTGATCGGTTGCTATGAACGCGGCCCTTTGTTTTAAATAAACGGGTTAACGATTTTGACGCCACCGATTTGCTGACCGTGCTGCATATCCTCTGAATACAAAATGCTACAGCCAGTTTTCCGCGCCATCCCGACGATCAGGGAATCCCAGAATGAGAAACAATTAAGGCGATGCAGATCAATCGCCTGTAGAATATCCTGGTGTTCGATACAAGCGATTTCAAGTCGCGCCAATAATTCTATTTTCCTTTGAGCGATTTCAGCCGGGATTCCCAGTTTTCGTGTCACCGCTGAAAAATACTCCTGTAGTACTTGCGTAGACAAAACAGTATTTCCGGCATTCCATCCCAATTCCAAGATGTCCATCGCGATGGATTGTTTTTCAGGAAACGCCGCATCGTCGGTATAGATCAAAATATTGGTATCAAGAAAACTACGATTTTTCATGAAGTTCATCCCGATTGAATTTCCAACCCCTAGAGTTCCCTTGACCCCTCAATGACTTATATTCATCAAAATCACTGTCGCGTCGATGTTTCTGAGTGAGGCGCTCTAAATCTTCGCGGATTAATTGATTAAGACTTTTCCCCAATGCAGAGGCGATTTTGCGTGCTTCAGCGACCGTTTTTTCATCAATCGATAGAGTAATATTCATGGCACATATTCAGTGGGCACTTAATAAGTGTTAGAGTATAACCGATAAAATCCGAATAGTTCGATTCTATTCTCTTAGAATTTGGTAATTCACCCACCATATTAAAAACATGCTCCAACTGATCATTAAAGGGCTCGAAAAACGGGTCCCAGCTACGGGACTTGGTGTGTTTCGGATCTTTTTCGGACTGGTGACGCTCCACGAGATCGGTTTTCTTTTTTACTTTCGCCACTTGATTTTCGACCCGGTTCCTTTTCTGGATCCGGCATCCCCGCTATTATCGTTTTTCTTGGTGCTTTGGGGGCTCGCCGCCCTGAGTTTGACAGTTGGCCGCTATACACGGTTGGCCGCCTTGTTGACTTATACGTTCTGGCTACTGTTTCTCGGTTTTACACCCATGTGGCAGGACTTCGACGGCGGTTTTGATCAACTGATGGTCGCTGGAAGTTTCCTGCTGATATTTTTGCCGTCCGAAAGAGCGTTATCGCTCGACAATATCCGCTTCAAATTGAAAAATCTCAATCTTGAAAACCACGAAAAATCACCGGGAAACGTGTCGGTTTTAAGTTATTTTATCCCGCTGGGTTTCTGCTTAGGTATCCTATATTTTGACTCGGCCATTCATAAACTGTCAGCGGAATTCTGGCGCAATGGCTTAGGGGCTTGGCTACCCTCCACAATGCCCTATTACATTTCCGCGATTGATATGTCCCGGCTTTTAAATATAAAGTCTTTGCAGATGGTGATCGGATATATACTTTTTGTTTTTCAGTTTGTTTTTATATTCTTTTTTTATTTTCGACGGTTTCGTGCGCCATTAATGCTCATGGGCATCGTTTTTCATGCGGGCATTACCTTTTCCCTCAACATATATCCTTTTGGCATTGGAATGCTGGTTTTTTATTTTTTAATGGTTCCTTTTTCCTGGTGGCGTTGTTTAAAACGAGCGATTAGTCTCAAATCTCCCATGCTTACGGTTTTTTATGATCAGGAATGCCTCCAGCATAATAGAGTGCTAATCACCGTGAAGCATTTCGATGTTATAGACGCCATCGAATTTAAGGGGTCGCGGAAATACGCAAGACAATACCGAGTACTCGATGGGATTTCCGACAACCAGTTGTTAGAAAATCTTTACGCGATAAATCGTAAAGGACAACTTTTTGAAGGCATAAATACTTACATACAAATATTGTTAAAGATGGGATACCCCGCCTTGGTGGGGTTGGTCATGAAGCTGCCGGGGATTCACCCTCTTTGCGCCCGTCATTTTCGGCGCATCTCGGTCAGTCAAACAAGAGAAATCGATAATACCACCCGCGCTCGCTCGGATAATACAAAGGTTTTAATCGAGGAACGGCTGGCGAAAACCTTTACGCAACATACCGGCACGGTACGGCAACGCGCACACCGAATTACTAAGTGTCTGGTAGTCATATTGTTTCTACAGCTCAATAGTACGATCCACTACGGAATCGTACACCGTCTTGGTATTGATCGAAATGCAACGGCGATAAGCCGTCTTGTAACCGGCGTCAGTGACGGTGTACTGCTATTTTCCCATGCTTTTTTGGGAATAACACCCCATGGCCTGTACCTACACGACCATTTCGAAGGATTTAACCATTTGTTTGCGTTTAGCTATTACGATAAACAAGAGCGGGAAATATTTCTTCCTTTCGTCAACGAAGAAGGGCGGATTGTTGCGCCCAATTGGGGTAGAATCCAGTCAATGTGGGCCAATGTCGCGGTCATGGCTGATGTCAAACTGTTGCGGTTCCAAAAATTTACCGAAAAGGTCACGGCGTTTTGGGGAGCGAAAGTCGGCCTCGATCTTAACGATGCAAAACTGACTTTAAAAATGAAGGAAGTTCAAACGCCTATGGAATGGGAGAAAAATCTTCGCAATAGAAATATTGCCGAACCATGGGTGGATATAGGCACGGTAATCTGGAAAGATGGCGCGATGCGGCTGGAAATACCAAATGTCGATATCGAAAAATTCTAATTTTGGCGTAGGCGGCTGTATCGGCGTTTTTCTGAACCCTTCTTAGCAACCAATGGGACATTCCCGGGAAAAGATTATGAGTGAATTCGAAAATAACACAGTCGATACCGAAAAAATCCGAAACGCAACCAAGGAAGCTTTGGAACGATATACGGATATTCAGCAAGAAGTTCATGACATCACGCTCACGGCGCTAAAAGACGGTCGGTTGGAAACCGAACGCGTCAAGAAAATCATTCAGGCCGTTAGCGAAGGCGCTACTTCGGGAGCGTCACAGCTAGGTGAAAACATTAGCGATGCCATGCAACAAGCATTTAGTGGTCTGGACCAGGCTTTGGTCAAAGCAGCGGAAGCCTCCAAACTCGCCATCGAAGAAGCCGTTGGCCGGGCTGGTGAATTCTCCGAACAGGAATTAAAGCAATCGCTTAACGATTTAAGGGCTTTGGAAGAATTGTTTCTGGAAACCATCAAGCAAACCGGAGAATCCGCTTCGGGATCGGCGGCCAAAATCATGGAAGATCTATTCAATCATGCACGTCACAGCGGCACCGCCGTCGGTGAACGTGTCACCGAAACCACTCAGGCGTTACAGAACCAAATGCATCGTGCGAGCACGACTGGATTTAAGGTCGGCGCCGATTTAGCAATGTCCACCACTCGGCAAATCACCCAAATTGCCAGCGGCATTTTAGCTGGGATTGCCGACAGCTTGCAAGTCTCCCCAAAAAAAGACGACAAAGATTAAAGGACGTAGACTCCCACCATGTTTTTTGAAGCGTTAAGCGCGGTTCGCGATATAGGCCGTCTGCACGATCTCGCCTCAATCCTAATCCGTTACGGGTTCGGAGACGTCGTGCGAAGAATGGGATTGGTGGATCTTTTGGCGCGCGCCGGTAGGGTACTGCATTGGAAGTATGCCCAGGAACAGCCTTACTTGGGACCGCCTGAGCGTGTCAGGAGGGCAATGGAAGAGATGGGACCTACTTTCATTAAGTTCGGGCAGATTCTGGCGACACGAGTTGATCTGTTTCCACCGGAATGGATTGAGGAATTCGAAAAACTTCAGGATCGAGTACCGCCGTTGCCGTTCAAGGCGATCCGTAAACAATTGGAAGAGGACTTGGGATTACCCGTCAAAGAGGTATTCAAGTATTTCGAGGAAAATCCGCTGGCGGGGGCTTCAATCGCCCAAGTTCACCGCGCATGCCTACAAGATGGCACGGAAGTGGTCGTTAAAATCCGAAGACCGGCCATTCGAAAAACCATTGATGCGGATTTGCGCCTATTAGAACGCCTCGCAAAAATAGCTGAAAGTGAATTCGCTGAAATGCACCACTATCGACCACGGGATGTCATTCATCAGTTTACGCAATCCCTGTACCGCGAACTGGATTTGGCCGCGGAGTGCCGCAATGCAGAGCGAATGGCCGCTTATTTTGACGATGACCCGAACATTGTAATTCCCAATGTGTACTGGGAATGGGTCAGCGAAAGAGTCAATATTCAGCAATATATCGATGGATTTAATGGCCGTGATTTCACACTGTTAGAACAAGCCGGATTGGATCGCAAAATATTGGCGGCAACCGGAACCCAAGCTGTATTGAAAATGGTATTAGTCGCCGGCTTATTCCATGCCGACCCCCATCCGGGAAATATCATATACCTGCCAAACAATCGGATAGCCTTTCTCGATTTCGGTATGGTCGGAAGGTTATCGGAATTTCGGCGCCATCAGGTTGTTAACCTGCTGCATGCTATGGTTGAACAAGATTCAAATTCGGTGGCGGACGTTCTTTTAGAGTGGGGGGGTGAAAAATTGATTGATGCCGAAACCTTGGCCACCGACGTCGAAACTCTGATTTATACTTACCATGGAGTGCCGCTCAAACGTCTGAATATCACCGATATCCTGTCCGACTTGGCGACTTTACTACGCGACCACCATCTTTCCCTGCCTCCGGATTTAACCATGCTGTTTAAGGCGCTGATTACACTGGAAGGCATGGGACGCCAACTTGATCCGGACTTCGATTTAGCTTCTGAAGCTGCCCCCTATCTAAAACAAGTCATTCTGGATCGCTACAAACCCGAAGTGTTGATCAAAAAGAGCCGCCGTAATGTCGTCGAATTGATCGATTTATTCTCGGGCTTACCCCGGGACTTGCGTCGTTTAATAAAAGCGATGCGAAGCGGTGTACTCCGCATCAACATCGATATCACCCAGGTTGAACAATTTGGGCAACAAGTCGACAACGCCGCCAGCCGGCTTACGGTTGGCTTAATTACGGCATCATTAATTATTGGGTCATCCATAGTCATGACGGTCACGGGAGGGCCTACTATTATGGGATTACCGGCCCTGGGGCTGCTTGGGTTCAGCGCCGCCGCAATTGGTGGAGTATGGGTGCTACTTTCTATTTTGAAAGGATCCGGGACTAAAAACTCTTAGGGGAGGTAGGAGCAATTGCGGAATATCCTGCCGCATCCCGACGATCCGTTTTCACCCAGTTCCCGGTTTTCTTCGGAAGAAAGGATAGCCTTGCGAAGAATTAATAATCAATAATCTAATTCAAGCCCGAAACAAACAGACTAAACGGAATTGGAAACCGAATGACATTTAAACTAACCCTGGCTCGATTAGAAAGCCTATTATTAACCGCTTGCGATGACCTTCGTGGCAGCATGGATGCTAGCGAATATAAAGAATACATATTCGGAATGCTCTTCCTCAAGCGCGCCAGTGACCTGTTTGACCAAAGGTGGATTGAGATAAGAAAAGAATTAGCCAACAAAGGAATGGAGCCCGAAGATATTGAAGACGCACTAGCGGATCGGGATCGTTATTCCGGCAAGTACTTTTTCGTTCCGCCTCGTGCACGATGGAACCAAAGCTGGTATGAAGAAGTTATCGAAAATGGTAAAACTACGGTTTTTCACCACCCCGCACTCAAACACGAGGGCCGTTTAGCCTCAGTCATGTCTCACGGCGTATTATTCCGTGGCGGTGAAGCGCGTAAACACTTTATTGAACAGGGCTATTTAGAAGCCGTTATCGGTTTACCCAGCAACCTGTTTTATGGCACCGGTATTCCCGCTTGTATTTTGGTGATGAACAAACAAGGTTCCGCCGAACGCAATGAAGTGTTATTCATCAATGCCGACCGCGAATACCGTGAAGGCAAAGCTCAAAATCACCTGCGTCCCGAAGATATTGACAAAATCATCCACGCCTATCGCTCCGGTGAGGATATACCGGCTTACGCACGCCAAGTACCCAAGACGGAAATCGAAGCCGAAGATTACAACTGCAACATTAGCCGTTATGTGGATAACGCACCACCACCGGAGCCCCAAGATGTTCGGGCTCATTTACACGGCGGTGTACCGATTGCCGAGGTCGATAGCCTTGAACACTTTTGGTCTAACTACCCACAATTGCGTGACGACTGTTTTGTGGCAAGGGACGAAAACTATCTGGATATAGCGCCCGGCATTGGTGAAAAAGGTGATATTGCCGACTTCGTCAGTACCCACCAAGGTGTGATGACTCGCCATACCGAATTTTTGCAACAGCTGGAATACTGGTAGCAGGCTAATCTGCCAATCGTTGAAGCCTTAGCGCCCGATCCGGAAAATCAATACGAGCAATCCGGTAATGTTTATCTTATGCGTAGCAGCCTGCTAGACAGCATTGGCCGAGCACTGGCAACCTAAGAACTGCTAACCACCTCACAAGTGCGTGGTGCATTTGCCAACTATATCGATCTACTCAAGGCCGACTTTAAATCCATTGCCGCCAGCGGCTGGGGGCCAGAACTGATCCCAGACCAGGACATTCTGAAAGCTTGTTTCCCAAAGTGCTTGAAGACATGGAGCAGGCCCAAGCACGTTTGGCCGAACTGCAAGCCCTGTTTTCGGACGCCAGTGAAGAGGACTTTGAAGACACCGAAGACAGTGGCGTACTGCCAGGCGATGAAGTTAAAAGCAAAAAGGATGAACTCAAAACCGCCAACGCCGAATGGAAGACCTAGCTTAAAACCGTGAAAGATCTGGTAGGCAATATTTTTGCTGAGATAAAAATCGCGGATCGACTACCTATCGGAGCCAAAAAAGCGACCTACTGCATCGAAGGGCTGATGAAAAAGAGCCTGAATTTGATAATGGTCAGCGCATTTTCGACTTGTCTGCGTGGGTGAAACATGACTCCGAATATTCCGCCCCACTGACCGAGGTCATAGCGCAAGGCAAGCTCGCCTATCAACGGGCACAAACCATTATCCAAAGCCTGGAGCGTCATAAAGTGCTAGAGGATGAGGTTAAAATCCTCAAAGCAACGATCAAAGGTGTCGAAGGTAAAAGGGATGAACTAGTCGAAAGTGCTCGCGCGAAAATATCCAATGATGAAGCTCGTACTGTGATTATCGATCGGTTACGGATGGTATTGTTACAGACTTACCGCGCCTATTTACGTGCCGATCAACGTGCTTGTATTAAAGCGATTGAAAATCTTTGGGGGAAATACGCTGTTACGGCTAAGACGATTGAGGCGGAACGGGATGCTGCTTCGGAGGAGTTGAAGGGGTATATGGTGGAGTTGGGGTATGGGTGAGTGGTATCAACATAAGTTAGATCAGTGTACTGAAATACTGGATCACATGCGTATTCCAGTAAATGAAGAAGAACGATCTAAAACTCCTGGAAACACCCCATATTATGTAGCCAATGGTCTTCAAGGCTTTATCGATGGCTGGATATTTGATGAACCACTTATTCTTATGGCTGAAGACGGTGGCTACTTCGACGAGTATTCTACGCGACCTGTTGCATACAAAATAACCGGAAAAAGCTGGATAAATAACCATGCTCATATTCTAAGGCCAAAAGAGAATTTTTATTTTGACTATCTGTTTTACTCTTTAGAGCATAAAAATATTATGCCCTTTATCAAAGGTGGTACAAGGGCAAAACTTAATCAAAAAGAGCTTAGGGAAATCGAAATCCATGCTCCAAAGAACAAACTTCGGCAGAAAAAAATAGCTACCATCCTACAAACCATCGAAAAAACCGAGGCGCTGATTGAAAAATACCACCAAATCAAAGCCGGCTTAATGCACGACCTGTTTACCCGTGGCATCACCGCCGATGGCAAACTCCGGCCTCCCAGAGAGCAGGCGCCAGAGTTGTATCAAGAAACGGCTATTGGGTGGATTCCGAAGGAGTGGATGATTGTCCCCTTTGGGGACGTATCCGCCATTATTGACCCTCAACCTGATCATAGAACACCACCAGAACAACTTGATGGTGTGCCTTACATTGGGATTGGGGATTTTGACAATTTCGGGGAACTTGACATTGATAATTGTCGAAAAATAGTTCCAGGAGCCTTTGAAAAGCAGAGAAGACGTTTTAACACACAACAAGGTGACATTATTTTTGGAAAAATAGGGACAATCAGAAAACCCAAAGTGATATCCAAAGGAGATTATGCATTAAGTGCAAATGTTGTTTTGATAAAACCTTTTGTGAATAGCTCTTACATACGATATTGCTTGGATACAAGTCATTTCCTTAAACAAATTTCAGATGTTACTAATACTACGTCTCAACCAGCTCTTGGAATTGAGAAAGTTAGAAGTCTACTTATCCTACTCGTCAGTCACGAGTTCTATCCGATTTGACGTAACTATTCAGGCCCTGAATTCATTTTTTCGATGTGTCACCTCGACCAACGGAAGAAAGTCTTATCACCCATTGATAGCTCTGCGCTTTAAGATTGCCCACTGGTGTTCATAAAAGATGAGTAGTGTAGAAAATAGAAATCGATAATTACGACTAGACATTTGCTAAAAAAACACGGATCCTTCTTTTCTTTGTAGAAGTACAGATGGAAGGAGGAGACCCCGTGCAACAGTATATTTCTCAGAGTTTAGAAAGCTTTCAAAGCGTTTTTTCCAGATCGAGTACTTGGTTGTTGTTCTGCGCCATTGTGATTGGATTTATGGGGGCAGGAGAAATGATCGGCGTGACGTCGTTGTGTCGTTTCTGGCTATTAGATGAACTTGGTTATTACCGCTTGCTCCGTTTTTTTAGATCCAAAGCGTATGTCTATGGGGCGTTGCTCGATGCTTGGCAAGATTTTGTGAATCGCCAAGGAAAATCCGTTGAAGTAGCTGGACGAGCGATACTTCTGGGTGACCATACCGCGGTGATCAAAGATGGACGCAAGATGCCCGGCGTGGTATCGATGCACGAGTCATCGGAGACGCAAACGAAACCCGGCTATTTTCGGGCCCAATGTTGGGGCAGCATTGGCATCTTGATCGGGTCGTTATCCGCTTGTTTTTGTTGTCCTTTGCAGCTTCAAATTCATCAGGGATGGGCTCATTTAGGGTTGAACGACGAGCGCGATAATCCATGTCGGATCAAGCTCACCGACCGCTTGGTGGCCATGGCGATTCATTTTGCGGTGACGAATCACTGTCTGTGTTATTTGGTGTTGGATGCCTTTTTTTCAACCGGGGGCGTATTGCGAGCTTGCCACTATTATTCAATCCAGCATCAGGCGCGGTGGGTTGAGGTGCTGGTCAAAGCCAAGAATAGCTATGTGGGTTATTTCCCCGCGCCACCGAAACCCGCCTCTCGACCCGGACCTCAGCCGCTCTATGCGAGAAAGTGTGTTTAAGAGAATGCTTCGACCACCTTCATTTGTTTGAGACGGTGACCTGTCAAGTCTACGGTAAAACCGAATCCATCCGGGTTATGACGCTTACACTGTTATGGCGGCCCATCGCTGATCAGGTGTTATTTATTCTCGCCGTCACCTCAAAAGGCCCAATGGTTCTAATGAGTTCCGATTTAACGCTGTCAGCCATTGATGCCGTTGAACTGTATTGTGCTAGAACCCGCATTGAAATCATGTTCGCGATGTTAAAGCATGTGATCGGCGCCTTTAAATTTCGTTTTTGGACTAAAAAATTGCCAAAACATTCTAGACGCCCCTTTTCCAATCGTCTTCTCAAAGCCCCACAGCCCCAGGATATTCATACCGTTCAAGCGTGCTGGCGAGCCTATGAAATCTTCGTGCTCTGTGCCTCCATTGCCTTGGGGTTAATGCAATTGATTGCGCTCCAGTATCAAGATACGATTTGGTCTGAGCACTCGCTTTATCTTCGCACTCAATCGCGTGATTTGCCATCGGAGAAAACCGTCAAGCAAATTTTAGCGCCATTGTTCCTCAAACAATTCTTTCGACTTGAGGAAAATGGCATGATTCAACAGATCCGTGCCCGCTTGATGGCTGTTTCCGATGAAATAGATGACGATTAAACTGAATGAGGCGTTCTATGCTCTAATTCTCTGCGATCTTCAAAATTTTTCATCAAACATACTACGATGGAGAGGGTAGTTTTGCCCCGCTTTTCTCGCTGTTAACTCACGACTGCCGAGTTATCCTAAAACCTAAAAGGGATAGTGAAATGTCAAGCATAAGTGATCAACTAAACGCCTGCGACAAAAAAATAGAAACACTCGCCTTAGATCATAAAAAATTAAGGAGCCAAAAATCCGGCCTAATGCACGACCTCCTAACCGGCAATGTCCTCGTTACTATTGATGAAACCGAGACGGCCCATGCCGATTAACACTCCACCAGAAAGCCAAGGTGAATTCCTACTCTACAAGGCACAAGACGGAGCCATCAAGATCGATGTGTTTTTTCAGGACGAAACAGTCTGGCTCACGCAAAAAGCACTGGCTGAGCTATTTGGTGTACAACGCCCATCGATCACCAAACACTTAAAAAACATCTTTGACACCAAGAAATTAGAGCCAAATTCAGTATGTTCCATTTTGGAATATACTGCCCCTGATGTAAAAACTATCGTACCCAGTACTACAACCTCGACGCCATTATCGCGGTAGGATATCGAGTTAACAGCTATCAAGCCACCCAATTCCGTATCTGGGCGACCCAACATCTGAAAGAGTTCATTATCAAAGGCTTTGTGTTGGACGATGAACGTCTCAAGCAAGGCGACCAGCTATTTTGACGGGTACATTGTCGATTACATTGGCTTAACGGAAAAGCTGACTGACGCATTGACTTTATACGCTGCCGCTGATGAACAACAGGAACTGGCGCGGGGACTAAAAAACATTAGCTCGGAAATGCCTGTGCTAGAGGAGCGCTACCAACGTTTACTTCAATTGTTAGCGGATAATAAAATCGCGCAAGTTGGAGCGTTTGTTCAAGGGAAGGCGCCGAGCATTAACGCCGATGCCGTTATTGTGCATGAGGCGGTAAAACTATTAAAAGACGAAAAAATTCGTGCAGACTTTGATGTGTATTTGAAGAAATTCCTGATGAGTCTGGACATTATTCTACCCCATCAAGCCGCCAATCTTTACCGCGTACCCGCCAAGCGTTTTGGTTATATCCTACGTGTGGCCAAAGAGCGCTATAAAGATACAAGCCTAAGCCTTGGCGATGCAGGCGAGAAAGTAAAAGATCTAATTAACGAGCATCTAATTAGTTTGGGCATTAACCCAAAAGTGCCTCCCGTTGAACTGTTAGCCGATGACTTTATAGAAAATTTGAATAAACATGCAGCTGGAAATGCCGAGGCAAAAGCCAGCGAAATGGAACATGCTATTCGCAAGCATTGCACGGTACATAGCGATGAAGACCCTGCCTTTTATAAAAGCCTGTCCGAGAAGGTGGAGAATTTAATCGACCAACATCAACACCAATGGGAAAGCTTGCGGAAGAACTGGAAAAACTGCGGTCCGAAGCCATGCATGGCCGTAAAACGGGTGAGGACGGCATGAGCAAAGAAGCCACGACTTTCTACGAGCATATCGCCAATGAAGCCTTTGAAAACGGTGAAGTACCAATCGACGCAAAAGCCAAAATGAAAGTTTTGATGGAGGCTGTCCGAGAATAGGCGTCATCGTGAGGGAAAGCGGTTTTGAGGCCATTTTTTCGATTAAATGAAACGAATATTTGCTGTATTTAACGACAAATCCGCCTGGACCGCTGAAAGCGGCCCGCAGGTGTGAAATATAGGGATGTATTTCATCAATTTAATCGGAAAAATGGTCCAAAATCCGCTTTTCCGCAGTAAGCTATCTATTCTCGGACAGCCTCCTAGAGGAGATAGGAATGTCCCATTACGCCACCGGTAACACGCCTGCCGCATCCAGCGATCCGCTTTCACCCAACCTCTGCGTTTCTTTAGTATCGAGGATAGCGCCACTAAGAATTAATGACTAAAATCCCTTATATGTCTACCCGTTAAAAGAGCTTTTTGGCTAAATCGGCTATCCCGTCAACTCCACCAACCACGTCCAGCAGTGAGCCACCATTGCTTCCCTTATCAACCATCTGAGGTATTGCTTCGGAAAGGCTCTCAGCAGCAGCTCCTTGATCCACACCTAAACTCGACGCAAATTCCGACAGCTTTTCACCCCCGAATAATTCGGTAATCTTATCCGCGGAAATACTATCGTTGTCTCCATCGCCGAGCCAAGAACCGACTAATCCTTGAAGGTCGTTGTTGCTCATCATTTTTTATACCAATCCACCAATATCCAAATTGCCGTCGTCTCTCCTCCAAGCAGTTGGCCGAGAGCACCTGAAACGCTTTCGGCATTTTCAACACCACCGAGTTTACTCATCAGCAAATCCGTACCAATTTTCATTAGATCCATTTTTCAACTCCCAAGTTTAACTAAATTAAATTTTCGTTTTTAACAAATCGCCAAAAATTTAAGATCGTATCGGTTCAATGATTCACTACCCGAGGCATCTCCTTTGCCTGAGAAACCCAATCTTGCACTTGAGAATTTGTTGGCACTTTACGGACAAGATTCTTTTCATTGTTTACTTCGGCCATTTTCGCTTGTAGGTTTTCAGCGTTTCGTTGAGCGAGTTCAGGTATGGTATCGACGCCCGCACATTCAAGAAGATCGGCATATTGTGTGCTTACGCCTTTGACTCTCGACAGGTCCGCTCGGTTAACCCAATTCAGGATTAATTTCTCGCTAATCCCTGTATCTGCCGCTAATTTTTTTCGCGCTTTCTTTTCGCAGCATGTTTTTAACAGATTTTCAATGGAGGTAATCCCCGCGTTTTCGAGTTTCACCGCGTATGCATTACCGATCCCTTCGATTTCAGATAATTTTGCCATTTCTCCCCCTATTTTTTATAAATATCTCAATGTGTGTTGTTCTTTCACTCACCACTAGGCTTGGCAACCGGCACCGATACTTTGGAATGTCCGTGTCGACACTTTAACCATGGATTGTTTGTGTTAAAGTGGTTGTAATCTGCGTTGTTTAAGTAAATTACGTATTCCCGCAAGCAATACTTCTACTTTTCAGGGTTTGGATCGAACCATTGGCGTTTCCTTTTTTTAAACGAGTTAATAGCCTTGTCCGACAAAAATATCCAAAATGCGGCACCCGTAACAAATCCAATGGCCATGTTCACTATGGATTATCCTCCCTATAAACCAAGATTTAGGTTATGACTGCCAGAACATGAGTCACTATATTCCTCATCAACCAGAATGGTATTCAAATGCAATTCTGCCCTTCAAGTATGAACTCAAGCTGAATGACCTCAAGATGGACCTATTTCATACCCACTTTGTATTGACGTAGCTACACGTCTATAGGACATATAGAGCAGCGCAATATAATAGTTATTTGTGGATCGAGGTACTAAACTAAACCCAATGTTAAAAGATTTTTTTCGTCAACTTATTGCGCCGGAATTTAATGATTCCGGCAGCGAAGATAGAAACCTGGAGAGTTTATATCAGAGCGAGGTTTCTAAAAAACATCTCTGGTACGACGAAGCGCAAATTAGGACTGTCAACTATTTGCAGAAGCTTATGGAATACGTTATTCAATATGCACATTCTGAAAGCAGATCGCGCCTCCAAATGATCTTTTCCACGATGCAGATTCGACGTAAAAGCCTCTATATATACGGAGGCGTAGGAGGCGGAAAATCCATGTTGATGGACCTGTTTTTCGAGAATTGCCCAATAAAACAAAAACGAAGGGTACACTTTCACGCGTTTATGCTCGAAGTGCACGCATTCAACCATCAGTGGCGTCAAAACAACGAGGGTGACCCAATCCGCGCTCTTGCGGAAAAAGTTAGAAAAGACTTCATACTGCTTTGTTTTGATGAATTTCATGTAACCGATATAACCGATGCGATGATATTAGGCCGGTTGTTCGGTGAATTTTTTTCGCTCGGCGTTGTTATCGTCGCGACTTCAAACCGGCACCCCGACGATCTCTACACCGATGGGCTACAACGGGATCTTTTTCTTCCCTTTATCGACCTTTTAAAAAACAATGCGAAGGTCGTAGAACTGACCGCCACTCAGGATTATCGCTTAGCGCATCTCCATGCGTTGGCGACAACCTATTTTTACCCGCTAGGTGAAGCCGCCGACCGGTTTCTCCAACAAAGTTACAATGAATTCACTAACCATGCGCCTATAAAATCCGGCGCCCTTCAGGTTTTGGGACGGGAACTGACCCTTTCCGCCGTTCATGGCGATGTCGCCATGACCCACTTCGAAGAGCTTTGCGAAAAACCTTTGGGTCCAGCGGATTATTTAGAAATCGCCCGCGAATTCAGCACCCTGTTAGTCGCACGTATTCCTCGTCTACATCTGGATAAACGCAACGAAGCCAAACGCTTTGTGACACTTATCGATGCTCTGTACGAACATAAGGTCAAACTGATTTGTACCGCTGAAGTTCCGGCGAATCAGCTCTATACCGAAGGTGATGGCGCCTTCGAATTCGAACGGACTGTTTCTCGGCTGATGGAAATGCAATCTGAAAGTTATATGAGTAGTGGACATGTTTCAGATTGATTGGGGACATTCGCACCACCCATTTGTAAAACGTCAGATGAAGAAAATTATATTTTTTGTTTTCCTCCATGGGAGGAAAACAAAAAGCGACAACTACCTAGAAATCTACCGAAGGTCCTCGACCTTGGCCGGACGCACTGTCCCTTTTTTTCTCGCCAACGGAATACCAAATACATTCACTCCACTACAAACCGAATATTACTAAATCCCTGCTCGCTGAGATGTTTCGAAAGCCGATCCACTTCGTCCAGTGATAGAATAGGTCCCATTTGTACACGGAACATAGGCTCTTTGGGCTCTTTGTGATGGGAACTTTCGGAGATTCGGGTCGCCGGTAGACCGGCTAATTTCACACTGTTCTTCAATTTGACGGCATTTTCCTTCTCGCTAAAAGCGCCAACTTGTATATACATGCCCCGATTTTCCACCTTTTCTTTTTCTGGAGTAGGTTTTTTGGGGTGTTCGGAAGTTTGCGAGATAGCGGCAATTTTGACAAAACCGGTGCCTTTAGTTTGAATGCCGAGTTTTAGCGCGGCGACATAAGAAAGATCGATGATCCTGTTTTTGACAAAGGGGCCGCGATCATTAACCCGTACCACAATGGTGCGGTTATTTTCGAGATTCGTGACACGGAGATAGGTGGGTAACGGCAATGTTTTATGGGCGGCGGTCATGGCATACATATCGAAAATTTCGCCGTTCGAGGTTTTCCTGCCATGGAATTTCCGGCCGTACCACGATGCGATGCCCTGTTGAGTAAATCCTTTACTCTCGGGTATCACGTCGTAACGCTGCCCTAAGACAACGTACGATTTCGGATTGCCACCGGGACTTTTCGGTTCGTACTTTGGAATTGGATCGGTAACTGTTTCAACGTCGACGGGAAAAGGGGGGCCGCCGTCGGGAATGTCGCTTACCTTTACCGTCCCGGTACAAGATGTGAGCGCCAAACTCAGAAAAATCAAAGAAACAAAAATTATTCGAAGGGGCATTTTAGTTTTATTTTTTCCGGGCAAGAATCTTTTTGCCTAATTGCAAAACCGCCATGGCGTAGTGAGCGCTGTGATTATACCGGGTAATCACATAAAAGTTTTGCAGACCGATCCAGAAATTCGGGCCCGCTAGTTCTTCAAAGCTTATAAGACGGGCTTTTTCCTCGGGATTCACCAGTTGCGGGATCTGAATATCGAGTGTTCGCAATTGTTGAATCGTACGGTTAGGTTTTAATCCTTTCTCCAAGGCGGATTCGTGTCGGTTACCGTTTACAGTGACTGGGTAAGCCACGGGTTCATCCGTTCGCCAGCCATGTTTAGAAAAATAATTCGCAACACTGGCTATGGTATCGGCATTGTTATGCCAGATATCTCGGACATTATCATTATCAAAGTCCCGAGCATAGCTTCGATAGCTGCTGGGCATGAATTGTGGCAGTCCCATCGCACCCGCGTATGAACCTTTTGGAACAGTAGGATCCAAGGCTTCTTCTCGGCATAATACTAAAAAATGTTCCAACTGGGTTCGGAAGAACGGAGCCCGTTTGGGGTATTCGAACGTTAGGGTGAAGAGGGAATCCAAGACGCTGAATGACCCTGTATAGCCACCGTACAGGGTTTCGACGCCAATAATGGCGACAATGATTTCGGGAGGGATACCGTATTGTTTCGTTGCCAAAAGCAGAGTTGCTTCATTCTCGTTCCAATAGGCGACTCCTTTCCTTATCCTGGATTCGTTAAGAAAAATTTTTCGATATTGATACCAGGGTTTGGCTTCCGAAGGTGATTGGATTGCTTTGAGTACAGTTTTATTGACCTTTGCTTGCTTAAATAGCTTTAGCAATGCTTGTTGATCAAATTCATGTTTTTCAACCATTTCATCGACGAATGCAAGGACTTCGGGTCGATTTTTTTGTTGAGCGGAATTCGAAACGGTGGGGAAAGCTACCAATACGGCCAGCAAAAGATGTGTGAAGTAATAGGTTCGAAATAGAATCATGAGTTTATCTAAGTAGTCAGGAGTTTTTTGTGGGTTTGTATCGACATCAATATGCCAAAGCCCGCCAGTAATGTGACCATGGAAGTGCCTCCATAACTGATGAGGGGTAGGGGAATGCCAACGACGGGAAGAATGCCGATAACCATACCGATGTTGACGAAGACATAAACGAAAAACGTTGCGGTCAGACTTCCGGCAAGCAGTCGACCGAAGGAGTCCTGAGCTTGAACGGCAATTTGCAGACCTCGACCGATGATTAACAAATATAAGGTCAGCAACCCTAGGCAACCCATTAATCCAAACTCTTCCGCAAAAACCGCAAAGATAAAATCAGTCGACCGTTCAGGTAAAAATTCCAGATGAGATTGAGTTCCGTTGAGCCAGCCTTTTCCATACAAACCGCCAGAGCCAATTGCTATTTTTGATTGGATAATATGGTAACCGTTGCCCAGGGGATCGGCTTCGGGGTTTAAAAGGGTCATCACTCGGGCTTTCTGATATTCGTGCATGAAATACCACATGATTGGAACAAGAGCCATGCCACTGATGCAAAGGCTCAGGATAATCATTCTGGAAATTCCGGCAAAAAAAAGAACCGCCGCGCCAGAACTTGCCACCAGTAGTGCGGTACCCAGATCGGGCTGCTTGGCGATCAGCAAGGTCGGCGCCAGGACCAAAATACCCGAAAAAAATAGGGACCCTATCCTCGGTGGGAGCGGATGTTCCGCGAGATAATAGGAAAGCATGAGCGGTGTAGTTATCTTAATCATTTCGGAGGGTTGGAATCGGAATAGGCCGAGATCTAGCCATCGTTGGGCACCTTTTTCGATCTGCCCCAGGAACAATACGCTGAGGAGTAGAACGATTCCGATGGTGTACAGTAATGGCGCATGGCGTTGTAAGTGGCGTGGGGGAATTTGCGCCAGAATAAACATGATTGCAAAGGCGATAGCCAGTCGAACCGCTTGCTTGATCAAAAGATCTACGTTTTGTTCTCCGGCGCTGAAAAGGATCAAAAAGCCGATTACGGACAGTAAGACAAGCGCCACGAATAAGGGTAGGTCGAGGCGCAGCTTCCTTAACACAAAGGACGAAGTGCTCTCTTTTAGCTGGTGATATTCGGGGAATGGATCCATTTTTATAGCGCGGACCGAAGGTATTGGTCAATAATCTTGCCGGCTATGGGCGCCGCGGCTGAGCCTCCATGGCCACCGTTTTCCACAATGACTGCGATTGCAATGCTAGGATTTTTAACGGGTGCAAAGGAAATAAATAAGGCATGATCCTGTAGTTTTTTTTCAACTTCATCTTCTTTGTATTCTTCGTCCTGCTTAACCGTAAAAACTTGCGCCGTTCCTGTTTTCCCCGCGATTCGATAGGGAATGTTCCGGCCTAATCGTCGAGCTGTTCCCCGTTGGCCGTGGACCACTTCGACCATGGCATCAATAATTTTATTCCAATGCTCGTCTTGGACCTTGATGATATCGGATTTGATTGGATCGATTATTTTTGTCCAATTGATACTATGAATGCTTTTAACCAGATGGGGTTGAATAGATTTTCCCCGCGTTGCAATAAGTGCGACTGCTTTTGCGAGCTGGAGCGGGGTGCTCTGGGTAAAACCTTGACCAATCCCCGTAATCAGAGTTTCACCCGGGAACCAAACCTGATTACGCGTTCTCGATTTCCACTCACTCGACGGTAAAAGTCCGGATTTCTCACCATTAATATCGATGCCTGTTTTCTTGCCGAATCCAAATTGGCTGAGAAAAGCGTGCATTCGCTCTATTCCCAGACCGAGCGCAAGATCATAAAAGTAAACATCGCACGACTGGGTGATGGCCGCTTTCATATCCACTAATCCGTGACCGTATTTTTTCCAGTCACGATAGATGTGATCGATGTTTGGCAATTTATAATATCCGGGACAATAAATCTTATCGTTTCCATCAATAATATCTTTTTCCAATGCGGCAAGCGCGACGAAGGGTTTTATGACCGATCCGGGCGGGTATTGTCCGCGTAGTGCCCGGTTAAACAAAGGCCGGTCCGGAGAATTTTGTAAAGCTTGGTAGTTTTTATGGGATATTCCATAAACAAAGGGGTTGGGATCGAATCCGGGTTTGCTGAGAAAGACAAGTATATTACCCGTAGGGATTTCAACGGCCACGACGGCGCCAATTCGCTCTCCCAGCATTTCATCGGCTGTTTTTTGTAAGCCTATATCTAAGGTTAAATGAAGATCGACACCAGGCGATGGTGCTGTTTTTTTCAGTGCGCGAATAGATCGGCCCTGAGCATTTGTTTCAATTTGTTCGTGGCCCGTCTTACCGTGCAATATCTGTTCATAATATTTCTCAATTCCGGTTTTACCGGTATGGTGGGTACCCTTATAGTTGGAGGGATCCAGTTTCTTTGAATCCGCTTCATTGATTCGTCCGACATAGCCGATCACGTGCGAAGTTAAATTGGCGTAAGGATAATTGCGTACTAATCGGGCTCGGATATCCACCCCCTGGAAATGCGGTAGCCGCACGGCAAAGCGCGACACTTTCTCATCACTGAGTCTTAGCAGTAATGGAATGCTCTCGAAGGATTTACTACGGCGTTGAATCGTTCGAAACCGTTCAATTTCTTCGTCTTCGAGGTTCAACAATGTTTGCAATTCGGATAGCGTAGCGTTCAGGTCAGGAACCTGTTCGGGCACAAGTTCTAAACTGTAGGTCGGTTGGTTTTCCGCAAGAATATTTCCATTTCGGTCAAAAATAAGACCGCGCGTTGGAGGGATCGGTGAAATTGTTATCCGGTTGCTGTGGGAAAGCGTCGCATAATGTTCGTGACCGACTATTTGTAGATAGATCAATCGAAAAGACAACACAAAAATAAGCAGCAGTATACCCGCGAAGGCGAAGGCGACCCGATTCAAAAAAAGCCGATTCTCCGCGAAGGTATCCTTGATGGATATTATGCGGGTCAAGGTTATTGCACCCGATGTTTTTGCCGCATTCTCCGCAACAGCTTAAAAACCGTGGGCCATGCCAGGGCGCCCGATACGGATGATGCTCCATAGCGCCAGGGGTCAAGGGTAATTCCGCGTATACCTTGGGTCCAAAAAATGAGTAACTGACCTAACAATAACAAAAAAAGTACGATCAAAGCTTGTTGAGAGGGGGGGAATACCCTCAAGCGCTGGTGAGTTTTAACACAGACAAAAGCGATAATACAATACGAGAGGGCGTATTGCCCAAGTAATCTGCCGGTTAATACATCACAAAACAATCCGGTAATCCACGCCCATCCAACCCCAAATTTTTCGGGTACCGCTAAACACCAATAAACAACCACCAATACCACCCAGTCCGGATTGTAGATCACCAAGGTTTGAGGCAAGGGCAGAATCCGCAACACCATGGCAAGCATTAGGCTGATCAATATTACCGTATTTCCGTGGGTTCTAGTGATTGCCATGATCTTGTTGTTTCGTAGAAGAATCCGGTTCGAGTTCGGATTCGAGGGGGGTTAAGGGGATGGGGTCCGAATTAGTCCAGACGAGTAGGAGCTCTCGGCTTCGATCGAGATGGGCTATGGGCTCGGCGCTGACCCAAGAAAAGGGTTGTCCCGGCTGACGGAAAACTTCGGTGACCTTAGCGACCGGATACCCTTGTGGGAACGTGCCGCCGAGACCCGAAGTAACCAGTAAATCGCCTTTCTTAATATCGGTATTATTGGGTAAATAAGGTAGATTCAAGCGATTGATTTGCCCGCTTCCTACGGCGATGGTGCGCAGTTCATTGCGGTTTATTTGCACCGGAATAGCGTGGTTGGGATCGGTGATCAGAATGACTTCGGCGTTCAAGGGATTCGTTCTTAGCACCTGCCCCACAATCCCATACGAATCTACCACCGGCTGTCCATCATAAACGCCAAAGCGTTTGCCTTTATTGACCATGACGATGTGTTCGTACGGAGCAAGATTAACCGAAAGCAATTCGGTGACGAGTACTTGTTCGCCGAGTTTAAATGACGTTTCAAGGAGAGCCCTTAATCGGATGTTCTCTTTTTCCAAGGCCGAGAATCTTAGTAATCTCGATTTTAAAACCAGTTGTTCATTGCGTAACTGTTGGTTTTGTTCGAGGAGTTGTTGGTGGCTCGAAACCGATTCAAGGGTTCTTTGACTGACTTCAAAGGGGAGATTCACCATGAGCTGAAGCGGATAAATAAGAACCGATAGAACCGATCGAAGTGGAATTAAGAGGGTATGCCGGTGATCGGCCGTCATTAAAACGAGCGACACCAGTACTCCGACGAATAAGCGAGTACTGACGGAGGGACCTTTGGTAAATATAAGTTTTATAGGAAGGCTTCTCCACTAAATGGGGTAATTGAAACAAAGGCCGCTATTCCAGGGAAAATGTTGCGGTGCCCTTTTCGTCGAGCGCCTCTAACACATGGCCTCCCCCCCGCGCCACACAGGTCATCGGATCATCCGCTATCAGTACCGGAAGCCCGGTTTCCTCCGATAACAAACGATCGATATCTTTCAATAAGGCGCCCCCACCCGTTAAAACGATACCGGAGGTGGCAACATCCGCACCGAGTTCCGGTGGCGTTTGTTCCAGGGCGACCCGGACCGATCCGATAATCCCGGAAAGCGGTTCTTGGAGTGCCTCCAAAATTTCGTTACTGTTCAATGTAAAACTTCGAGGAACCCCTTCACTCAGATTTCGTCCTTTGACTTCGATTTCCAGCAGCTCGCTACCCGGATAAGCCGTACCAATTTCGTGTTTGATGCGTTCCGCGGTGGATTCGCCGATTAACGTACCGTAGTTTCTGCGCACATAATTGATGATTGCATCGTCAAAACGATCACCTCCGATTCTCACCGATGAAGAATAAACAATGCCGTTCAATGAAATCACCGCGACTTCGGAAGTGCCACCGCCGATATCCAAGATCATCGATCCTCGAGCTTCATGGACCGGTAATCCCGCTCCCAAGGCGGCGGACATGGGTTCTTCGAGTAAATATACTTCCCGGGCGCCCGCTCCCGCGGCGGACTCTCTTATGGCGCGGCGCTCTACTTGGGTGGAACCACACGGAACACAGATTAAAACCCGGGGGCTAGGTCTAAGCAGTTTGTTTTCATGAACTTTGTGGATAAAATATTGGAGCATCTTTTCGGTGACCGTAAAGTCAGCGATGACACCGTCTTTGAGCGGGCGAATTGCGGTAATATTCCCCGGCGTTCGGCCAAGCATCAGTTTAGCGTCAGTGCCTACCGCCTGAATGGATTTCGATCCACGCAGGCGATCTTCACGAATAGCGACGACGGAAGGCTCGTTCAACACAATGCCCTGATCGCGAATGTAAATTAAAGTGTTGGCGGTGCCTAAATCAATTGAAAGATCGCTAGAAAATAATCCGCGAATTCGTTTTAACATATTTTTTTACCAAAAAATTATTTAAGCTAACAAATCGGTTGGGGCTTGGGGCAAGATTTAAGGTATGATATTTGTCTCTGTAAAAACTTTAGCAAAGATTAGCGTAACTATTTGGCTCACGGCTTATTTTAGCGATTACCGCGCCAAAAGTGCTCATTTATACTTATAAACTCCGCGCTTTTTCCTTGTACTCACAAAAATAAGCCGCAATCTGAACAGTTACAGGGTTATGCTAAATAGTTACAGATTGGTCAAGCTTTTCCATTATTAATCAGTGTAATAAGTATCTATGGAGCTATTTTAATGTCATTGTTAGCGGAAGACGTCAATAAGATTGCCTGGCTAGCACGGATTCAAATCGATGAGAAAGATATCGATGAATATGCAAGAGATTTGTCCGGATTATTGGATCTAGTGGGCCAGATGGCCGCCGTCGATACCTCAAGTGTCCAGCCGATGGCTCACCCCCTCGATCAAGCGCAACGTCTGCGCCCGGATGTGGTCAGCGAAATCGATCAAAGAGACTATTTCCAATCGCAAGCGCCACGGGTCGAGGAAGGATTATATCTGGTTCCGAAAGTCATCTAGTAAATATGACGTTGTGCTTTATTGAGAGTCTTTAAAAAAATCTATTTCTATTATAACCTTGCTTGATTTTTATATAAACGGTTACAAGAGGATTGTTACGACCGCTTATGCATAACAAAACCATCGCCGGACTATCCGCCATGTTACGCGCTGGTGAGATGAGTAGCCAGGAACTTACGCAAACGTTTTTTTCGAGGATAAAAAAGTACGGCGTGGAACTCAATTGTTTTGTCTCGATAAGCGAAGAAAAAGCGATGGAAGACGCCAGATTGGCGGATGCGGTCTTTGCCAAGGGCGAAAGCGGCCCATTAACGGGCATCCCAATGGCCCATAAGGATATTTTTTGCACCAACGGAATCCGAACCACCTGCGGGTCTAAGATGCTCGATAATTTTATCGCGCCTTACGATGCCACCGTAGTTGAGTTGTTTCGCCGGGCGGGGGTGGTGATGCTCGGTAAGCTCAATATGGATGAATTCGCCATGGGCTCCTCCAACGAAACCAGTTATTACGGACCGGTAAAAAATCCTTGGGATCCGTCGTCGGTTCCCGGAGGGTCTTCCGGTGGTTCAGCTGCCGCGGTTGCCGCTCGACTGGTTCCAGCCGCCACCGGGACCGATACCGGCGGCTCCATACGCCAGCCCGCCGCATTTTGTGGAGTTACCGGATTAAAACCTACTTACGGAAGAGTGTCGAGATGGGGGATGATTGCCTTTGCTTCCAGTTTGGATCAAGGGGGACCCATGGCCCGAACGGCGGAAGATGCTGCATTGATATTGCAAGCGATGGCTGGTTTTGATGTAAAGGATTCGACCAGCGTGGACCAACCGGTACCGGATTATTCGGAAACCTTGAATGATTCGATCGACGGTTTGAAAATTGGTTTGCCAAAGGAATTTTTTGGAGAAGGGCTCAATGCGGCGATTGCCAAGTCTATTGAATCGGCGGTCAATGAGTTCGAAAAACTTGGCGCGACGGTGCGAGAGATTTCGATGCCCAATATGAATCTTTCGGTACCCGCATATTATGTGGTTGCGCCGGCGGAATGCTCGACCAATCTATCCCGTTTCGACGGCGTCCGCTATGGATACCGGTGTGAAAATCCGAAAGATCTGGCCGATTTATATACCCGGTCCAGAGGGGAAGGTTTTGGGGCCGAAGTTAAAAGAAGGATTCTTATTGGCACTTATGTGCTGTCCAAGGGATATTATGACGCTTATTATCTAAAAGCTCAGAAAATCAGACGCCTGATCAGTGATGATTTTAAGCGGGCATTTTCCGAAGTGGATGTTTTGATGGGACCGGCTACACCGTCGGTGGCATTTGGGATCGGTGAGAAAACCAGCGACCCTATCGCCATGTATCTATCCGATATCTATACCATCGGAGCCAATCTGGCTGGAGTCGCCGCGGTTTCTATTCCGGTGGGGTTTGTTCAGGAAAAACCCGTGGGTATGCAGATCATCGGAAACTATTTTTCCGAGGCGAAATTATTGAATGTGGCCCATCGCTACCAGCAGGCTACCGATTGGCACACACGTTGCCCTCAAGCTTATGAATAGACGGTTTTTTTAGTAACGAGGTTTAACGATGGTGTGGGAAACGGTCATTGGCCTGGAAATTCACGCGCAACTGGCCACCAAATCTAAAATTTTTTCCGCTGCGTCCACGGCTTATGGGGCGACACCTAATAGCCAGGCGTGCGTTGTCGATCTCGGGATGCCGGGTGTATTGCCGGTTTTAAACCAGGAGGCGGTTCACATGGCGGTTAAATTCGGGTTGGCTATTGATGCGGAGATTGCCCCCTATTCAGTGTTTGCGCGCAAGAACTATTTTTATCCAGATTTGCCCAAGGGTTATCAGATTAGTCAGTTTGAACTGCCGGTAGTGGGTAAAGGGCGTCTGGATATCGTTATCGACGGTGTTGAAAAAACAATAGGCGTCACCCGAGCGCATCTGGAAGAAGATGCTGGGAAATCACTTCACGAAGATTTTCAAGGGTTTTCGGGAATAGACCTGAATCGGGCTGGGACGCCTCTCCTGGAAATTGTTTCCGAACCGGATTTACGCTCCGCGAAAGAAGCTGTGGTCTACATGAAAAAACTCCACACGCTGGTGCGCTACCTTGAAATTTGTGACGGTAATATGCAGGAGGGCTCATTTCGTTGTGACGCGAATGTTTCGATACGACCCAAGGGGCAAAATGAATATGGAACTCGGGCGGAAATCAAAAATCTTAATTCTTTTCGGTATATTGAACGGGCGATCAATCACGAAGTAGAGCGACAAATTGACCTCCTTGAAAGTGGCGGGAAGGTGATTCAGGAAACCCGGCTTTACGATTCCAACAAAGACGAGACCCGTTCCATGCGCGGTAAGGAAGAAGCGAACGACTACCGTTATTTTCCCGACCCCGATTTATTACCTCTGGAAATAGACGAAACGTTGAAGGCAAAGGTGAAAGCCACACTCCCAGAATTGCCCGAACAAAAATACCATCGGTTTATGAGCGAATACGGTCTAAACGATTATGATGCGGAGATTCTGACCGCAACCCGCGAAATGGCTGGCTATTTCGAGGCCGTGATAGATCAATCGGGGGTTGATCCCAAGATATGCGCCAACTGGATCACCGGAGAACTGTCCGGAGCCTTGAATAAAGCCGGACTCGAAATTTCAGATTCTCCAGTAGACTCAATACGTTTTGGAGGATTATTGCAACGCATAGCGGACAAAACTATCTCGGGTAAAATAGCGAAACAGGTCTTCGAGCTGCTCTGGCAAGGGCAAGATTCCACCGATGACATCATAGAGCGGGAAGGGCTCAAGCAACTTTCCGATAGTGGCGTCATCGAAAAGATCGTCAATCAGGTGATTGCCGATAACCCCAATCAACTTGAGCAGTACCGAAGTGGTAAGGAAAAATTGTTTGGCTTTTTTGTAGGTCAAGTGATGAAAGCCACCCAGGGCAAAGCCAACCCGCAAGAAGTTAATAAGTTATTGAAATTGAAATTAGGAGACTCTCGGGAATAGCTCCAAAATCCAGCCAAAATGTCGGATGACGCTACCCTTATCCAACCTACACCGCTAACCCGTGTAGACCATTAAATTTTTGTGTTCCCAATTTTTGAACCCCCCCAACGACTTTTCAACAACGAATCTTTGCGTTAAATGCGGGCTTTGTTTGCCTAAATGTCCGACCTACGCACTGACCTTGGACGAAAACGAATCGCCTAGAGGAAGGATCGCGTTAATACAGGGTTGGTCCAACGGCGCTTTGAAGCTCAATTCCAAGCTGTTGAAACACATCGATTCCTGTTTGATGTGCCGGTCTTGCGAAGATATCTGTCCCGCTGAAGTCCCTTATGGGGAGCTGGTCGATGGTTTTCGAGAAAAGGTTAGAACGGATCGAGTCTTTTTCGGTAATAGGTTCAAAACAGATGTAATTCGTAAGATATTACGTGCTAAACAAAAAACAAGGCTATTGAATAGCCTGTTACGTCACTACCAAAGTTCCCGTATTCGGCATTTTTTAGAAAACATTGGAGTAACCAACGTTTTGGGAAGCGCCCGAATGGATGCGATGCTACCCGCGATCAAACCTTTGCCGAAACGTAAAAACGTTTATCCCGCTTTAAACAAGGAAGTCGGTGTCGTCGGGATTTTTACCGGTTGTATGGGTGAGATAATCGACAATGAAACCATCGATTCGGCAATCAATCTTTTGGTCAAGCTTGGATATAGCGTGTTTTTACCCGAGGCTCAGGTGTGTTGTGGCGCTTTGGATTTGCATGCGGGCGATCAGCATAACGCCGACAAACTTTTTCAAACCAATATTCAAACGTTCAATAATTATCAATCGGATGCCATCCTGAGCATTGCCAGTGGTTGTGGCGCGATGCTTAAAGAATATCTAAATTTAGGGGCTAAAGGGGCCGAGTTTTCCTCTAAAGCGAGAGATATAAACCAGTTTCTCGTCGACAGTCCAAGGTTTCACAATCTCCCGTTCAAGCCTTGTAGCCAAAAAGTGTACGTGCACACACCCTGTTCGCTAAAAAATGTCATGCATGAAGAGCAGGGGCCTTACCGCCTGCTGAACAGTATTTCAGGTGTTTTTCCGATAGTACAACCCCAGTCGATCAATTGCTGCGGCGCCGCCGGAAGTTATATGCTCGAACATCCCAAAATCGCAAAGTCTTTTCTTGAGGGATTACTCGATTCAATAGAGAAAGAAAAGCCTGGAATTGTGGTTTCTTCCAACATTGGGTGTGCAATGCATTTGCGTGCGGGACTTCGTGAACGAGAGTTAAATATTGAAGTGGTGCATCCGGTTGTTTTTGTGGATCGGTTGGTTGGGTAATCGTCTGTTATTGGGTAAAGGGGATGTTTCTTTTTTTTGGATAATTTTTCGATGGCGGAAAAAGGGCTGTAATACGAGAATGTAAAAGGGAAGCGTCCCGTTTTTCCAATGTGGTTGTCCAGGGATTGTACTCGTGACGTGGGGAATCAGATATGGTTGCGATGTTCCCTGATAGTATCCATGGAAACCGATATGGATGTATAGATGCGTGTTAGTAGTACATTTCTTGCCTGATTAGATCGGTGCGTGGCGCCACAAAAACGATTTCGGTGGCGCCACGGAGACTGATTAGAGAACTATTCCATTTCGATTTAGCTTGTCCTATTCGAAATTATGCGGATTGTATATAAAACATCCGGAGAATAAATTTCTTCTCAACACATTTGGGGTGTTTCTTCGCGGGTTAATTCTTTCGTTCTTTTAATCCCCGTGCTAAGAAGCCCAGGCCAACTAGAAGTAGGATTCCAGGCTCTGGTACTGTCGAACCCGGTCCGCCCGACCCTCCTCCAATGTAGTTCGAACCGATAAAGGTTTGAGTAATGTAGAATTGATAGAATGTTACGCCCTCGGGAAGAGCGAGTGTAAACCATAGGTTTATGAATCCATCCATATCTACTGCGTACGACGATATATTATCGTAGAAAATCGTGTTAAATGAATCTAAAATCACATTATCACTGGATTGAGATACATAGTTAAATACCGGGCCATAAAGATGCAGCGCAGCCGCACTACCACCACCCGCGCCAACCGTAGGGTCAGCGAGGTCTGCGCTCGGAATCGGGGTGCCGTCAATGGCCCCGCTAACGCCACTAACCTCGATTAAAATTGAATCCCAATCCAAATTGTTTGGATTAGATATCCTTTTGTTGATGGCAATAATTTGACCTAACCCACCAGGGGCTATAACCGGTACTGAGATCCTTACGATGTGTGATCCATTATCGAAAATATTTTCTTCGAAAACTATGGTTTCAAAATGTTTGAATGTTTGGGACCATAGACTGCGTTCAGTTTCAGTGTAATACTTCTGGTTCCCAAGCGAAAAACCCAAGTCAGATGAGTCCTGCACCGCTTGAATATTGAACGCGAAAGCATTGTGGCTTTGAAAAAGACACATGGCCAATAAAATAAAACCTAGTCGGGAAAAGTATTTCATGATCGTCCTCTTTATATTGTCGGAAAGCGATTTAAAAAAAGCTGCGTTATCGTGGTCAAACAGCCTACGGAATTACATGATTAGGGCTTAAGCAAGATCGAGTCCAACAATAAGAATTTTTTGAATATCCGGGTTAATACACAATATATAGTGTTTTAATGAACTAACTCGTCAGTCACGAGTTCTATCCGATTTGACGTAACTATTCAGGCCCTGAATTCATTTTTTCGATGTGTCACCTCGACCAACGGAAGAAAGTCTTATCACCCATTGATAGCTCTGCGCTTTAAGATTGCCCACTGGTGTTCATAAAAGATGAGTAGTGTAGAAAATAGAAATCGATAATTACGACTAGACATTTGCTAAAAAAACACGGATCCTTCTTTTCTTTGTAGAAGTACAGATGGAAGGAGGAGACCCCGTGCAACAGTATATTTCTCAGAGTTTAGAAAGCTTTCAAAGCGTTTTTTCCAGATCGAGTACTTGGTTGTTGTTCTGCGCCATTGTGATTGGATTTATGGGGGCAGGAGAAATGATCGGCGTGACGTCGTTGTGTCGTTTCTGGCTATTAGATGAACTTGGTTATTACCGCTTGCTCCGTTTTTTTAGATCCAAAGCGTATGTCTATGGGGCGTTGCTCGATGCTTGGCAAGATTTTGTGAATCGCCAAGGAAAATCCGTTGAAGTAGCTGGACGAGCGATACTTCTGGGTGACCATACCGCGGTGATCAAAGATGGACGCAAGATGCCCGGCGTGGTATCGATGCACGAGTCATCGGAGACGCAAACGAAACCCGGCTATTTTCGGGCCCAATGTTGGGGCAGCATTGGCATCTTGATCGGGTCGTTATCCGCTTGTTTTTGTTGTCCTTTGCAGCTTCAAATTCATCAGGGATGGGCTCATTTAGGGTTGAACGACGAGCGCGATAATCCATGTCGGATCAAGCTCACCGACCGCTTGGTGGCCATGGCGATTCATTTTGCGGTGACGAATCACTGTCTGTGTTATTTGGTGTTGGATGCCTTTTTTTCAACCGGGGGCGTATTTCGAGCTTGCCACTATTATTCAATCCAGCATCAGGCGCGGTGGGTTGAGGTGCTGGTCAAAGCCAAGAATAGCTATGTGGGTTATTTCCCCGCGCCACCGAAACCCGCCTCTCGACCCGGACCTCAGCCGCTCTATGGCGAGAAAGTGTGTTTAAGAGAATGCTTCGACCACCTTCATTTGTTTGAGACGGTGACCTGTCAAGTCTACGGTAAAACCGAATCCATCCGGGTTATGACGCTTACACTGTTATGGCGGCCCATCGCTGATCAGGTGTTATTTATTCTCGCCGTCACCTCAAAAGGCCCAATGGTTCTAATGAGTTCCGATTTAACGCTGTCAGCCATTGATGCCGTTGAACTGTATTGTGCTAGAACCCGCATTGAAATCATGTTCGCGATGTTAAAGCATGTGATCGGCGCCTTTAAATTTCGTTTTTGGACTAAAAAATTGCCAAAACATTCTAGACGCCCCTTTTCCAATCGTCTTCTCAAAGCCCCACAGCCCCAGGATATTCATACCGTTCAAGCGTGCTGGCGAGCCTATGAAATCTTCGTGCTCTGTGCCTCCATTGCCTTGGGGTTAATGCAATTGATTGCGCTCCAGTATCAAGATACGATTTGGTCTGAGCACTCGCTTTATCTTCGCACTCAATCGCGTGATTTGCCATCGGAGAAAACCGTCAAGCAAATTTTAGCGCCATTGTTCCTCAAACAATTCTTTCGACTTGAGGAAAATGGCATGATTCAACAGATCCGTGCCCGCTTGATGGCTGTTTCCGATGAAATAGATGACGATTAAACTGAATGAGGCGTTCTATGCTCTAATTCTCTGCGATCTTCAAAATTTTTCATCAAACATACTACGATGGAGAGGGTAGTTTTGCCCCGCTTTTCTCGCTGTTAACTCACGACTGCCGAGGAACTAAATAGCCAAATATGCTGTGTCTTGTTGATTACCTGTCTATTTAACCCTTGACCTTCGGCAGTCTGGATGTCAAAGATTCTGACATCTGGCCAACTGCTTAATGGCCATTTGTACAATCTGAACGTCCGTTTGACGGATTAGCCTATTCTCGGACCAGACTCCTACAATAGATTCGCTAGGTCGGATAGCGATTCCAATATTGGGAAGCTGTATTTTTTACGGGGACCGAACAATACTGGGTCATCCGAGATCATAATTGGCATTGCGCCCGCGCTTAAGGCCGACTGTATACCCGGCATTGAATCTTCTACCGCCAAACATTTTCCCGGTGTAAATTTAATTGTAGTTGATGCTTTTAAATAGAGGTCCGGCGCCGGTTTCCCATTTTTCACCTGATCTCGTGTTACCAGTATTTCAAAATCTTGACGGATCCCCGCCAAAGCCAAACATTGGTCCGCATGTTTTCGTTGACTGTTGGTTGCCAAACAAAATGGAACATTCAATAATCGTAAACGGTTGAGTAAATTTCTATATCCGGGTTTGGTGTGAATGCCATATTGTTCAATGTGTTCTCGCCAAAATATTTCGCTCAATTCTCGAAAATGGGGCAAAGAAAACGATTTTCTACAACTGTTTTTCAACGCGGATTCAACGCGTTCATAAGCACAACCCGAAAGCGATTTAAAAAATGCGTCGTTCAATGGCGTTCCCATGTCGGCAGCTGCTTTTTGCCATGCCAATCGATAACCCGGCTCGGTATCCAGGATCAAGCCATCCATATCAAGAATGACTGCTTTAAAGGGTGCTAAAGTTAGTTGCAAACTTTTGATTCCTGTGTAATTGCATAAAGATCGTGGCTGCGGGATTCTCGTAAACTAGTAATTTCAGGATAGAACCTTGATATATTCACCCGGAGCTTCACGACTTGAACCGACAATGATTCGGCGGCAACCATCCCCTGATTCTTCAATAATTCCTGAAATCTCTATTGTTTCACCGATACCGGCTTGACCGTTATAGGTTGGGGTAAAACTCAGGGCCTCTACTATTTCATCGTGATCGAGCCTATAGCACGCGGGATAATCGAACGCAAACCGATCATCGGAGACAAGCGCATGAATTCTGGCGGATCCTAACTTTCGGCAGACCTGATGAACGGGCTTTTCCGTCGTTTCGATCAAGCTGATATCAAACTTTATGCCCTTAAATACTGCTTTATTAAATTTACGTTGTTCGTGCCAAATATATTCTTCCAGCGTTAGACTCGTACCCCGTCGCTGATACGCACTTTCCCATAAGGGAGTGTTCAGACTATCCAACGTTCCCTGCTTTATGGCCTGTTGGATGATTTTTCTCGCAGCAAAGAACTCGGCTCGGTCGTAGATTACCAAATCGATATCTGATTCGGGATTTTGAGCACCGATCAGAATTGAGCCGGTTATCCCCATGTTTTCGTATTTGATTCCATGGTGATGAAAAATACCGATTAGTCTGAGCGCTTTATCTTCGATTGCATCGCGGTGTCGGCGTTTTTTCAATGTGTCGATATGTTGCCGCGGTTTATAATGATGTTGAATTTTTCCGCGATACACTCCGTGTACATGGGCCTCTCGAGATTTCGAGAAATACATAAATTGCGGAAATTTTTCGTGCAGAAACTGGTTGGCTTGTTCCGTTGTCAATTTAATAAGGGACGAATTTGAGCGGATATATCGAAGAAAACCTAGAATACGGCCTTCTTCCTCTTCTGTATCCAATACCGCGAACAGAAGACCCTGCGAAGTTTCGATAAAATCCTTGGGATGATAATCCATCTAAATTCAGAAGTGTTCGGGATATAGATCGATACTTCCATCCATTTCTCCGGTGTCTCGATAATTCATGGGTAATCCGATCGGGTTTAAAATCGCTCCGTTGATTACCCGTCCCACCACCAATACATGGTCTCCAGCGGGGGATTCGTGACTTATTTCACATTCAAGATAACTCATCGCATCACAAAGGACGGGCGCCCCCGTCTTTTTCCGCGTCCACTTTATGGAATTAAGCTTTTCCATGCTTGCTGGCCGCCCAAAATGTCGGGCTAATTCGATTTGGTCGCCGGTTAGTATATTAATAGTAAAAACGCCACTCTGTTTAAGTAAAGCGTAAGAGGTGTGCGAGGCGTTGATACTAGCAACGACCAATAAAGGGGTGAAAGAGGCTTGCATGACCCACGCGGCGGTGAAAGCATTGGATGTTTTCTGATCGGTTGCACCGATTACATACACACCATGAGTCAAGGTTTTGAAGAGCTGGAAAATTGTTTTATCCATGGTGTGTTACATTTCGAAGAAATGTTCATCCAAAATGAGAATTTACAATTTGTTCCGCCTGTAATCTTTGTTTTTTTACACTATTATAAAGTTCCCACATTGCCTGGGCACGATACAGATTGTGGGCGCCATGGCTGGGATAGCGCGTGGAATCCCACGCAAAATAGCTTTCGTTCAAGGTATCGCTGAGGAAACGCGCGGAAAGTTCCAGGCAAATCTGGATCAGACCGTCGACCAGAGCCTTCCGTTCTTGTTCCGATACCGAAATATCCACTGAAGCGTATCCCGCTAATGCGCCATCAAACAGGTCCAGGTTCAAGGCTGTCTTGCTTTCATCTTCCTTGTTTGGATTACACCAGGAACGAAGCGCATCGCCCATTTCAAACGGCCAACGCATTTGGCCCAGCGTATCGAGATCGATTAAGCAATTTCCCTGACCTTGGTGGTCAAAACGCAGATTTGAAATTTTCAGATCACCATGGCCATGCCTTAAGGGTAGGGCGTGCAAATCCGGAAGATGGGTGGCGGCTGACAAAAGTACATCGGCGGCGCGTGCTGCATTTTTGTGCAACGGATGTTTGGTATGTTGAGCCAATGCTTTCTTTAAGCCATTAAGGTGGGCACCGGTATTGTGGACGTCTCTGAACGGAGAACGATAAGTGTAGTGAAAATCGTATAGTCCTCGATGAAATCGTCCAGCCAATCGTCCCGCTTCGAATGCCATACGCCGATCAATGACTTTTTCGAAGGTCAATCCGGGAATAAAGGTCTGCGCTCGCCATACCGCATCGTTCACCTCGATCCATAAGTTACCGGCATCGGTTGGAATCAATCTAGGAGTAACCATGCCTTTACTCTCAAGATGTCCGGTCACAGCATCGATATCTAGATTCACCGCACCTTCAAAAATTGCATGCAACCGTTGCACGATGACCTTAGGAATACCCTGGGCGTTTTCTAAGCAAAATGTTTTGTTTATGAGGCCGGAGTCGACCGGGCGCCAGATCAGCTGGGAGAATTCAGACCATGACAGACGGACCTGTTCAGGAATCTCCTCGGGAGTTTTGATCATTTACGTTTTATGGGTTTGAATTCGGTACCGGCTACCAGATTATATATCGCATTACAGAAACGCATAGATCACAATAGCATAGCGGATAGCTTTACCTAATGTAATTGCGGCTAAAGAGAGAAGAAAAGACAACCGCAACCAACCCGCGGCCAAGCAAAATGCATCACCGATAACCGGTAACCAAGAAAAAAAAAGAGCCGTAACACCCCACCGGCGAACGGTATTCAATGCTTTTTCGTGGTAGCTTCCCGCGAGGTTTTCGACAGGATAACCCCTTGCGGCCAAGGCGCCTAATCCAAACGTTGTGACGGCGCCGAGTGAATTTCCAGCCGTCGCGACACAAAGTAGCCATAATGGCGACAGGTTTGTCGTGGAAACCAGGAAGGCCTACACCGCCTCGGACCCCCCTGGTGCGATTGTTGAGGAAATAAAGGCGCTAATAAATAATCCCCAAATACCTATGGACGGATCGATATTTTCCAAGTCAGAAACTGAGGCGATCAGTTTGGAAGTTGATTATTTAAAGCGTTTTATTAATTCGGCCAGGCTTTTTTCACACCCATCCAGAAGCGCTAATGCAGCTTTTTTAAAACTACCTATCGATTCCAGGATGCTCTGTTTGTTAACTGCACCGAGAAGTTGGAGTAAGGGTTTCGTTTTGACGGTTAGCCAGTTGACAAGCTCTGTCGCCATCGCGGAGAATCCCCCTACAATTTCCGTGGGCGCCATGCCCTTAAAGCGTCTGGCCAATACCGGCGCACCGAACAAGCCAAAAGCCAAACCGACGATCAGTGTTCCGGTAAGTAGCGATCCGCCTGCACCCGTTGGAACGGTAACAGAAGTTACTGGGGTAGTGGGAGAAGGCGGTGGCCCTCCGGTTTTCAAACTCTCATCATCATAGGAGTCGGGGATAATTTGCGGCGTCAATCCAGGAATGCTGGGCATGCTGATGGCGCCTTTACCGGCAACAATCTGCGCCTTCATTCCTTTTTCCATATGTTGCGAAATATCGCAATGCACCAAATAGGTTTGGTCGTATCCAGGTACGATAAATGTACCTGAAATCTCGCTAGGCCCCGTAGCCTCCAAATGAAACATCCCCGCTTTATAAATATATTTCGGTAGTCCGTGCACCATGAATTGGTGCCGGATATTGTCTTCATTAATGAAACGAACGGTGAGTTTTGCGCACGGTTTCACATTCCATTGCTGTTGGTCAAAGGCAAAGATCGTTCCTGGAAATTTCTCGGAATATTTGTGACCGGCCCGGACGGTAATTTCCTTTTCTTCCGAGATACTGTCGCATCCTCCGGGAAGTACTTCGGTATTCTGTCCCATGACCATCCCACCGCCCATATCCATTAAATGGCCGTTTCCATGATCCATAAGGCTATCGTGTATAACGAAATCCTCGGGCTCCTGGGCCAAGCTCGGGGATAAGCACGGAATACAGCCAATAAGCGCAATCAAGCAAACCCTAAGCATTATTGGTTCCCCCGGTTGTAGATTTGAGTAAGACCACTGCTTGGTGAGTTAAACGGGCAACATGCTCTCTCCGGACGTACAATAGATATACTGAAAGGCCCAGTAGAAGGCCGACGAAAAAGTTTCGAAATGCGGTTCCACCGGATTCAACCACGGGAGGTGTTATCGCGGGTTTTGGTATGATCTGTTTCGGCGCTGGTTCAGGCTCAAGACCAAACACTCCTCCTAAGCTATTCCAAGCGTCAAGATTGGCAAATACAGGGATCCCCCCGGTTTGAAATTTCTTACCGAAATAAGCTGAGATATCAATTCCTTTAGTTTTGGGCAAGCCGGATTCCGTGAGGTACGACTTGTAGACTATCGCGCTCACATTCCCTCCGGGATTTATACCGTCGGTAGTAATGCCCCGCTCGATATGATCGTGAAATAGCCAAATACCTTTTCCGTACGAATGGGTCCCATCGTCGATTGTACTTATTTTTAAATCGTAGCGCTGTGCCGGGGCTATATCGTATACATCTCGAGTGATCTGAGCTATCGGGTTATGCTCTATCCCATCGTAATGGGTAATCGTTGCTTTGTGCCCGTGGGTATGGATAGCAGCCATCCCACTGCTGCTATTTAACATTCTTAACTTTATGTATTGGTTGGGTTCGACCACCACAAGCGATTCTCTTATCGTGTAGGGAAAGGAACGTCCATTGAGCGTGAAATAGTCCTCGGAAGCATCGGTCAGATCATAATCGCGATTCATTTTTTTAGCGATTAGCCGCGGATCATTATAGTTCTGGATAATATTGTGGAGTTCTTTATCCAAAGCATGGTAGTGCAAATCAAACTCCTGATCGTATTCTTCTAAGACACCCACCGACGGATGCCGAACGTGGCCAGCGCCGATATTAACGGTTTGCACCCAATTATCTGGTTGATTCTCCTCAATGACGAACATGCCGACCAATCCCATAGCCAAGTGAGTATGGGTTTGTACATGGCAATGGTAAACCATGGTTCCCGTTTGCCGCGGACGAATCTCGTAAACCCTGCGAGTACCCGGCAATACATATTTGTCACTGGTTTGGGGTACGCCGTCGTTACCTTCCCCCGTACTATCCTCAAAGGGATGATCTACACCATGGAGATGGATGGTATGGGGAAAATAATGGGTATTCTCCAATACAATCCATACAGTATCTCCCTGCTCAACACGAATAACCGGTGATGGCGCGCGAATCATGGGGTTGGCGACAAGGCTGACAAAACTTTCGGTGGACATGCCCCGGGTCTTGGGTGCGAACACCCACATGCCGGGTTGTATCCCCGGAGCGATATCGAAAGTCGGCACCACACCCACGAAATCAGGGGAATGGCCGTTAATTTCCATGACTTCCAGCTTGATGATAATATCATCTGGATCCCCGTCGCCATCGCGATCATTTTTCTTGATAATGGAATCCGTTGCAAAATTGGTTTCCATCAATGTCGCCATGGAAATATTATTGGTGCCCTTGACCGCGGCCGCTACCGTATAAGGGTTATCAGGATCGCACAATACTGATTCCTGTATCTGGACCCCTTCGATAACCTGCGACTCCCTCCAGGTTTTTCGACCCACAACATTACACACCGGTTCGACTTTGCCCTTATCGACTTCGACAGAAGGCGGCAGTCTCAACTGTGCCGAGGCATGCCCGGGGACTATCAAAAATCCAATGACAACAGCGCACAACAGGCTGTCTAAAGGATGTTTTCGCATCATTATATTGTTCATCAAATTTGGATTTGCTTTCTAAACCTGAATACGCATTGAAGTCACGGGTTCAGGTTAGAGCCTACAAAAATCTGGTTAAACTTCTCCCCCGCACCAAGGGGGAAGAAGCTTGGATGTTATCAAAGTCATAGAAATGTTCTAAGAGACGTTTATTCTTCTCCTTCCTTTTTTCTCATCAAAAAGAGGCCGCCGCCAATCATCGCCGCTAAGAGCAGTATCATCGCGATCATTGTTCCGTCGAAAGTCATGCCTACGCCCCCCGAGCTTATGTTGAATGGGAGATGGGCATCTATTTTCTGATCGCCGTGGACAATCGTCACATGCGTTAGATAGTCGCCTTCCCCTAATTCGGGGCCGCTGAAATCGATAACGGCATTGATTGTTCCGGTTTTATGAATTTGCGGTTCCTGCTTGTAGATTTCCCTGCCTTCCGGCTCTTTGGTAATAGAAAATTCCACTTCCAATTTGGTCAAAATACGACCCTCATAGTCGAACACCAGATTGGTATACCCCATATTTGGGATGTCGTTACAATATTCGGTATCAGCCGATTGCTGCGGGGTATACGCTGTAAAATGCACCCACTGATCTCCAACCGGGATGCGACAAGTATCGATTTCAATTGCTACGCCGCCATGAGCCCAAATGTTGGTTGCCCCGGCAGAGGCAAAAAGTACGAACATCGCGATCAAGCCGCTTTTAATTAATTTTTGGTTTAACATGATTCCCCTCTTTATATTTTAACATTAACAAGATGATTTATCTGGTTGCTTGGCGCCCACAAGGCTTAGCCTAACCAGAGACATCAGGATAAATAAGCCTTCGCGAACCTAACGACAAAAGCATCTTCGGATTTTAAAGGTACAAACATTAGCACATTGAATCGTGTAAAGGAAGCCAAAAGCCTGTTTCCCTAAGCGGTCTTTTCGCAAATCATAAACGATCCCGAAGATGGTGTATTGACATAGATCAATCGAACGAATTTAGTGGTGAAGCAGCACGGCCATGGTATTGCTGAAATGCCTTGATAGCGAATACCGCTGGCTTATCAGTAATTGTTCGCAGTTTTTTTTATCAATATTATTCAAATGTTTCTGTTCGTAAAGGATGATGTTTGGTTTAATTATGTCAAAATTAAGTTGCTTGATAATCGCGTAGTCGTATCCTTCGGTGTCAATCATTAGCAGATTGATTTTTTCAACACGGTGGCGTTCAAGCAGTTGTTTCAAGGAAATACAGGAAACGCGTTCCTTGACAATGTAGTTTTTTAATTTGGGGATCATCCATCGGTGTTTTAGCAATACCCGCGGATAGAAGGTTCCCAAGCCTTTGCTCCATGCGGGAAGAAAATCCAGTCCTTCCCTGACGCGGTAAAAATCACGAATTTCTTGCTTTTCGGAAATGGCTACGTTTTCGAAAACCAATTGTGGATTATTTTTGTAATTCTCCTTCAACCGCTCGAAATAATAATCGATGGGTTCTACCAGTATTCCACGCCAATGGTAACGATTGATATATTGGAAAAGCGGATCGTGAATGATGCCATCGTTGGAACCGATCTGAACAAAAAAGAAATCGCTTAACTCAAGATCCAGCCGTTCCAGAGCTTTACGAAACCAATCCCATTTTGGCAACTCGAGAAGTGGATCAAATTTTTTTATTAGGCGAGTTATTAGAGAGATTTTGTTCAACTTTCCTTTTCCAGTGGCATCAAATACCAAGATTTTGTATTATTTGGGGTCTTCAAAATAACAATAAAAAAACATGAATCAATCGTCCTTAGCAATCATTGGCACTGGTGCCGCGGGTATGGCGTGCGGCCATTTTCTTCACAACAAATTTGATATCACCGTCTACGAGCAGAACGATTATGTTGGGGGACACGCTAATACCGCGGTAATCGAAGACGCCGACGAAACCGTATTTACCGACACCGCTTTCGTCATTTTCAATGATGAAAATTACCCGCTGTTCAACCGATTGCTTACCGAACTTGAGGTGCCGAGCATCCGTTGTCCCATGGGCTTCAGTTTCAAAATCCTCCCAACGGGTTGGGAATATAATACGAAAGGTCTGAGTTGGTTTCCAAGCAACCTGAAAAATCTGTTCGATCAGCGTTTTCGTAGTTTATTGAGGGAAACCGGACGATTCTACCGTGAAGCAACTGAGATTTTACAGGAAAAAAAATATCACGAATACAGTATTGCTGAGTATGTGATTGAAAAAGGTTATAGCAATGATTTTCTGGATTTTTATCTGATCCCAATTATTGCGGTGGTCTGGTCGATTCCCCCCAAAGATATGCTGGACTATCCCGCCTTGACCATGATCGAATTTCTGGAAAATCATGGTTCATTTCAAGGCCTGTTGGGGCGCAAGCGGTGGAGTACGGTTAAAGGAGGTAGCCGTGCTTATCGAGATAAAATTATCGCGCCATTCAAAGATAAAATTTTACTGGATTGCGCCGTTACGTCGGTTAAGCGGGATAATGGTTTTGCCGAGGTCACCGATTGCCGGGGGGAGACCAGGAAATTCGATCATGTGATTTTGGCCGCCCACGCGGATCAGTCTCTTAGGCTATTAAACGATCCGACGGATTTGGAGCGGGAGGTTCTGGGTAGCTTTCGGTATTCCAATAATAAAGTTCTTCTTCATACCGATTCCAGCGTTATGCCGGACAAGCGTCATTTGTGGTCGGGCTGGAATTATTTGGTTGAATACGACGAGGATGGCAATCTGAAATCGTCTTTCAGCTATCACATGAATACACTCCAGAAGGTGTCGAAAAAGAAGGACTACTTTGTTACCGTCAATGATACGGGTCGGGTCGACCCAGCCAAGATTCTTCGAGACAATAATTACGAACATCCGATATTCGATCTGAAAGCGGTGAATGCCCAATCTCGCTTAAAGCAACTTAACGAAAATGGCATATCCTACTTTTGCGGGTCTTATTTCCGCTATGGTTTTCACGAAGATGCTTTTCGCTCGGGCGTGGAAGTCTGCCGGAAGATAACCGGCGAAAAAATTTGGGGAAATTAGCGTGTGTTTTTCCGCGGAAGCAAGTTTTATATCCGGTGCCGTCCTGACTGTCGGCGGTATCGCTACCTTAAAACAAGTTAGGGAAAAAACCGATCTGCCTTTCGCTGCTTTTCCTCTGATTTTTGCTCTGCACCAATTTGTAGAAGGGTGTATCTGGTTAACCCGGGTTTATTCCAGCCCACATTGGTTGGAGTCCATTTTGGCCTCTATATTTCCGCTCATTGCTTATAGCTTATGGGCCACGCTGACGCCCTATGCGATCCACCGTATGGAAATCAATGCCTTTCGTAAAAAGCTGTTGAAGGTTTGCTTGGTTGTTGGGGTCGGTGTCAGTTTGTTTTTTCTTTATTACATCGTCAAAGGTCCTGTCTTAGTGAAAATCGTCAACAATAGTATTCAGTATGACTTCTATTTTCCCTTTTTCGTATTGAGCCAATGGGCCTATGGTTTCGCCATTATCCTGGCGGCTCTAATCTCCTCCCACAAAATTGTCAATTTGTTTGGTGTAGGATTGGTCATAACGTACAACGTGGGCAAGATATTTTTTGTCGCGACATACCCGTCGGTGTTTTGTTTTCTAGCGGCGTGCTTAAGTCTTATTATCTATCTTCATGTGAAATATGGGCGGCAATTCGCGCGTGCTATAACGGAAAAGACCGTCGGTAGATCTTATGAAAATACATCGCTATAATCGTTTGGGAGTACTCAGAAGATAGGGGTCGTTTCTAAAATCAAAACAGGAGGAGCTGTTGATGCTTGGTGAAAACCACGATATTTTTCACGAATTTCCAGAATTCAAAGACCGAATCGAAGGGCTTGCCGAGAAAAACCCGGATTTTTGCGAGCTAATGGGCGAACATGACGTATTGGATAAGGAAATCCGAGACTTGGAAATCGCTAATCAACCCGTGGCCGATGAATACATGGAAGACCTTAAAAAAAAGCGTATTGCGTTGAAAGATCAGTTGTACGACTTAATCCGCGACCATGTTGGTTAAATCAATCTACTTTCGGAAAGCCCCCTCTTAGGGTTCGAATATTTTCCAAAGGAATGACCGAGTCGCTTCCTTTACGAAGAAGGAGCTTTTTGTTTATTTCCCGCTGGGCTTGGCCAAAATAAAACCCTTGGGAGTAATCGATACCAATTTCAACAACGGTATCGAACACCTGTTTTGAATGTACGCACTCGGCGATGGTGATGAGGCCGAGTTTTTTCGCGAACCCAACGATTCCGCGCGTCATAATCAAAGCATTTTTATCTTTGTCGATATTTCGGATTAAACTTCCATCGATCTTAACCGTATCGACATTAAGCCGTAATAAATGCTCGAAGTTTGAATATCCCGTGCCGAAATCGTCGATCGCTATACTACACCCCATGTCTTTCAAGTCATTTATAAACTCATATACCTGGCGGTAATTATCGATGCTTTCGGATTCCAGTAATTCGAAGCATACTTTTTCCGCGATATTATATTCCAAGAGCTTGTTTTTTATAAAGGATGTCGTTTCAAGATTGGTAATGTCCTCGTAGGAAAGATTGATGGAGACTGAAACGCCTCCATTCTTTGATGCTTTAAAACTTTGCTCGATTATTCGCGATGTTATTTTAGGATAAAGCTTCAGCTTTTTTGAAAGGTTAAGATATTTATCGGGTTTAATTGGCCTTCCACGCTCATCGATAAGCCGCACTAAACATTCAAATTTTTCAACCGTGCCTGTATTATTATTAACGATCGGTTGAAAATAAGGTACGATTCTGTTTTCAGCTAATGCTTCTTTTAGCGATTTCGCCCAAGTAATATTTTGTTCGTAATCTTCGCGAACCCGAATAGTCTCATCATAAATCAACGCATCTTTTTTTTGTTCCTTGGCTAGCTGTAATGCGATATTTGCCGAAGACAATAAAATTTCGTGTACCTGCTCTTGACCGGAATCTACGTAACGATCAGTTGCGGCGCCCAATGAAACATTCAGAGTAATTTCCTGCCCTTCGAAGTGAAAGACTTGCTCGGCGGCGAATTCCGATAACTTTTTTAGATAGAAACGCAACCACGATTCATCAATGTGCTGTTTCATGAGAATCGCAAACTCGTCAGAAGGTAATTTATAAAGTCCAGCCAGGTTAGAAAATAAATCTTTACCGTTTACCACCAGTTCTTGCAACCTACTGGCAAAACTCTTCAATATAAAATCACCACATCTCGGACCGAAAAAGTCGTTTATCTGTTTGAAGGAATCAATGTTAATCAGAATTATTCCAGTGTGATTTTCAGTTTTGAAATCCTGCAATAATTTTGTGCGGTTCGGTAATCCCGTTTCCCTGTCGGTATACAGAGTATCGAGTAATCGCATAATGTTCCCGACGATGTATAGGATTACCGCTGACAATACAAGCAAAATGAAGATGATAATTCCAGTAATTCGATAATTTAGCCACCGCATTTCTTCAATAGGTTGATAAATCTCTGTTTTTGGAACACTGATACCAAATATCATACCCGACTGGGTTTTAGAAAAAAACAACAGGTGATTACCACCATCTACGGGTAACTCCTTCATTTTCATTTCTTTTCTGGGTGTATTGGACGCTACGATATTTTCATTCCACTCGTATTTATCGAACTGTTTCAATTCGAGTAATGACAACAAATATTGCGATTCGGGTGATTTATCCTCGGCGAGACTGGAAAATTTTTGATTCTTTGGATTGATCAGAAAATAAAAGCTATTTTCAGTGACATCAACCGCATTGAGTAAGGAAACAACTTTACTAAAGGGTGAATCGACAGTCGCGATACCAATAACTTTATCGTTTTGATCGTACATCAAAACCGAAAGCGTAATCACGACGGCATCCAGTAATGGATCGTAACGCGCAGGCGTCCAGTAGAATTTTTTGGGTCTCTTCTTGGCTGGATTCCAATCTCGAGGAATGGCCGCTGTATACCATTCTTGTTGGTGATAATCGAGTTGGTGATTGCTAAACGTAGAGGTTATTTCCGACTGACTTTTCTTTTTGTTCCAATAAGAATAAAGGCCAAAGTTTCGCAGGTTAATTTTGTAGACGTTGGGTTCAAACCATAATCCCATCCCAATGGCATTTTGAAAGAGCGTTAATTTCTTAAGGAGAACTGTTTCGATGACGTGCGTGTATTCTTGTTTGGTATCGTTTTTCAGATTATGAAAAAGTCCGCCTAACTGAGCGATTTCCTCAGCTTTTGCTTGAACCAGCATTTCATACATCTCGATGCTATCAAAGTTCGAGTAAAAGGTTGCTTCGATTTGTTTTAGACGTTGTTCGGACAATGCCTGTTTGGAGTGGGAAATATTTAGAAATGACATTACACCCATACCAACGATGAATAGGATCACCAGCAAAACCAGAATTGTTATAACGGTTCTTATTGAGCGCACATCAAAATTTTTTTAATCCCAAAAAATGTAACTATTCAGCTCACCCTTGAAATCCGAACAATTACGACATCGTACTGAGTAGTTATAAAAATTATTATTTTCGATTTTGTTTAACGGATAATTCCTGAACCTGAATATTCGCCTCCCTGAGATGATCGGAACTCAGGCTCTTTGCCAATTTGTCACGTTCGATTGACGCCAAATTATTGCTTTTCATCGCCGCCAGGCTAAACCAAACAAATGCTTGCTTAGGATTCGAAGAAACGCCTTCACCTCGCGAATACATTTCGCCGAGTTTAATTTGTGCTTTGCCACTGTCCTGTTCGGCAGCTAAGCGAAACCATCTAAAGGCCTCGTGATAATCTTGATTTACGCCGCCGAGGCCATGGAAATAAAGCTGTCCGAGTCTGTATAATGCTTCGATGTTTTTTTGGTCCGCGGCCAGCCGAAGCCACTTTAAACCTTCCTGATAATCCAAGGGCGAACCCTCGCCATTGCCATACATTTGCGCCAATATCATTTGGGCTTCAACCGATCCGTGGTTCGCCGCCAAGCGAAACCATTCCATGGCCTCTTTATAATTCTGACTAACGCCGGTCCCATTGTAGTAAAACTGTCCCAGACTATGCTCGGCTTTTGCATAGCCCTTATGCGCCGATCTTCGGATCCATTTAATGGCCTTTTTATAATCCCGCAAAACACCGTGCATTGTACCCAAATTATACTGAGCGAAGGCGTTACCTTGTTCGGCATAAGGTTTACAGGCTAGAATTGCTTCCTTGTAATTGCCTATTTTGTACAATACTTGGCAATCTCCAATATCGTCTATCGCCTTTTTGGCCGTTGTTTTTACTTGTTCGGCAAATTCTTTGACGATTTCCGGACAAGAGTAACGATATCCTTGTTCCAATCGGACAAGCATTCGATTTTCTTTGTCCTTTTTCAGAAAAAACCGTCGAATCTCTTCGCATCGTTTTTGTTTTTCTAATTTTAGTCGCTGTACATATTTGAGCTTGGATCGGTCGAGTCTATTCCAATCTATAAATGACCCTGAAACAGAGGGGTAGAGAATCTACCTGAAGAGGCAAATCAGGCAATACTCCGCTCCTGCTCAAAGATGGTTTTGAAAAGTTTACGTTTGGCCTCATTCATCTGTTTGACTGCGTCATTGTCGCTGATTGAGAAGGCAATTGCATCCAGCTTTTTAAAGGTGGTTCCCAGTTTGAGATATTGGTTTGCATCAGGTAATGATTTGAGCTTCTCGTAGGGTGTCATCATTAACTTGTAGGGATAGCTCTTTTTCACCTTTCCTTTGTTGTCTTCTTTTGGGACAGGAAAAAAGCAAGGACGATGGAAGTTGATATAGGGGTTGAAATACTCTCTGTGAAATTCATTAAGTTGAGGCGCCCAGTACCCCGGGATATGGTCGTACCCCAGATGTTTGCGGATGATGGTTCCGTTCTTGGACTCGGCGAGTGCATTGTCGTTGGAATGGCGTGGGCGTGATTTGGTCAGGTCAATATGGAGCTTTCCGAGCAGTTTTGCCACGGTATGATTGATGTATTCCGAACCGTTATCCGCGTGAAATGCCAGGATGACAAAAGGGAAGATTTCGATCAGCATCTCCAGGACCGGAATCATGAAACGCTCAGTAATCCGTTCTACGGAGAATATACATTCAAATTGCGTGACTTCATCAACCGCATTGATATGGTAAACCCCTTTGATCCCATCCAGGTCGCCCTGATGGACTGTGTCGATCCGTAGAAAGCCTGGTTTACCTTCTGAATTGGGTTTTCGTCGCTCGCCTATCTGAGAGCGTTTTGAAGCGGTTTTATCAAACTGGCGGCGCTGTCGTTGATAACACGTATAATGACGAAGATTATAGAGATGGGCAACCGAAATCTTTGCTAAGCGCTCATAGCGATAATCCTCATAGATCAAAAGCATCCGCTCACAGATCTTCTTGGTGGCTGCACCGCAGAGTGTCCCATGGAGCTTGTCGGTCTCAGCTAACAGCACTGCGTCCTCAGGGCGGTAGAAGCGTTCAAATCCCGATGCTGTACGCTGTTGGCGCTTGATGTATCCGGTTTTTTTGTATTGCTGTACCAGCCGTTTCACTTGCCGTGGAGAATAGCCACTCACCTGCTCCAGATAGCGGATGATCAATCCCTTACCGTTCTTGCTGCAAGAGATATAACTGAATTTGACCAATGTACGCCGAATCCACTGGTAGCGCTCTTCCTTGTTGGTAATTGAAAACTCAACCTCCACAGTTCCTTCGAGAAAGATGCGGACGTCATCCAATGTTTTTATCTTTTTGTCACTCATATAGATCACCATAGGTGACCATCATGAGCAGAAATTACTCCTCAGGTACAGGGCCGTTTCACGTTGGAATCACGGCTCCCGTTCAGGGCCATTTCATATTGGACAAGACTAATACTTTACCAAACACCGTAATTCTGAGAGTATACCCGAAAGGGGAGTTAGAGAGGGTGATGGATAAGCTTAACCATCGCTTTCGAAAACACTAATTAAAAAAACGCCTGACGCAGTAATTTTTGATAGATGTCACCCGGATACTGGTATCGAGGGGTTGTAAATATTGCGCTTCAGAATTAATGACAGGATGGGAATATGAAAAAAATCCTTTTAACGAGTACGTTAACCCTATTTATTAATTGCTTCTTGAGTTTTCAAGCGATTGCGGGTGACGATGCCCGATATCCAGCTTACGACTTTCAACCAACGATCATCTATAGAAGTCCGGAGCTTTCGGCAAGTTTATCTCCCAAGCCGAAAAGTACGCCGAAAGTCACACCTCGAACGAAGGTAAAGCAGCAGAACCCTGCTCCCATTGAAACAACATCTGAAAAACCAAAACAAAGCAAGGCCGCTCCAGCCACCCCAAAATCGGCACATCAATCGAACAACGGGTTTTCTTTTGGAAGTTATTTGATGATAGCTATTATTCTATTTGCTGTATGGGTTGCCTATAAGGACAGTATGTCGGCAAAGTCCCCAGCACCCACGAAACCCAAGTCCCTTTCCAAAACCCCTAAAACTTCAAAAGCAAAACCGAAGAAAAAGCAGAGTGATGGTGTTCTGGTTCTTTCAGAAAAGGCAACCCAATGTCAGGCAAGTACCGCGAAAGGTTCGCGGTGTACACGAGATAACAATTTACAACTTAGGCTGCACGCAGTCGATAAGGGAAATTGTCAGTTTGCCGTTTGCAAACAGCATGATAGGGAATCTTTCAAGCCTCATCCTTCGGTATTGAAAGGTCTTTAAATTATCCACAAGTACCCCGAACCCTAAATAACTGCGTTTAGGCGGCGAGGATAAATCGCCGATAACAAGGCGCGACAGCGCAGGAATAGCCATCATCTTTCAAGCTGTCGCAACGCGGTTATCGACGATTTAGACCGTCGAATAAGCGTAGTTATTTAGGGTGCGGGGTACTAGGGTGCGCAAACGAAGCGTCATGCACCGTTGCTGATTTTGATGGTTTAAGGGGTTGGTCGGTTTAGAACGATGAGGATGGCGGTTGGGATGATACGATAAGGAGCCGGGTTATACCCAATTACCCTTGTTGGCGGGTGTTGATTTTTACGACACCATCCAGATAGTACCAACGCCCCCGCACTTTGCGAAATCGGCTGGTTTCGTTCAAAACGTATTGATTACCGTCCTGTGTGTAGAAAGCCTTGAATTGCACCAGTCCTCTCTTATCGTTGGCCTCCCCTTTCTTGCATTTGACAATTTCCAAATGGCTCCATTTGAGCAAACTTTTGGAAAAATCAACAGTTGAGGGTCGTTTTGACCAATTTCCAAATGGCTCCATTTGAGCAAACTTTTGGAAAAATCAACAGTTGAGGGTCGTTTTGATAGCTCCCACGTAGATAGCAGATAGGCTTTGTTGTGCATGGCAAACGCGGTAAAGCGCGAACGCATCAACGTTTCCGCGGTAGGGGGATATTTTTCACCGGAATGATACAGTCCGCAGCACCGATCGTATATCAGACTGGAACCGCATAGGCATTGCTTTTTCATCCAACTATTTTTGCAAATACACGCAGCCGTCTAAAGTTTTCTTGCCCTAAGCTGTCTTGAAGCACCACCACGGGGATCACTTTTTTTTCTGTTTTAAAATGCAATATGGTTATCCAGGGCGTCACTACGCTTGAAGGCAGCAAGACAACCGAAGGATAATCGTTATCGCCAATTCGTAGGGACCATCCCTTGCCGTCGGCAAAACTTATTTCAATACAGGGAATGGCGCCAAACAGACCGTATCGCTTTGAGGAAAAATACAGGCTGGTCAAGACACCCATAAATATTAAAATTCGCGACCACCACGGCAGGGCATTGGCTGCGCTGGCAACGACCGCTAGTCCGTGGATGAACAGATTTAGCACTAAAAGATTTTTGGAGCGGTTTACCCTAATTTGTAGAAACGGAGCGGATTTTTTTGACAATCGCGACTAAATCCTCGTCCACGGGTCGTTCCCGGCCCATGAGATAATTTAATAATTCAGGATCTTGCAGATCCAATAAGCGGTCAAAAGCCATTTTTTCCGAAGGAGATACATTGTCGTATTCCCGCTCCAGAAACCGCTCCAACATAAAATCCAGCTCCAGCGTACCGCGTCGGCAACGCCACGCCAATTTGGAGCGATTATTGGTGTTCGACAATTGATTTTTTGATCTCAGCAATCGCCTTGGCCGGATTCAAACCCTTAGGACAGGTATCGGTGCAGTTCATTATGGTATGGCAACGGTAGAGTTTGAAGGAATCTTCCAGTTCGCTGAGCCGTTTCTCAGTGGCTTCATCACGGCTGTCGACAATCCAGCGATAGGCCTGCAACAATATTGCCGGACCAAGATACCGATCGCTGTTCCACCAATAGCTGGGGCAACTGGTGGAGCAACAGGCGCATAGGATGCATTCGTATAATCCGTCCATCTTGACGCGCTCTTCCTTACTCTGCAATCGTTCACGATCCCCCGCTGGCGTCTCGGTTTGAATCCACGGTTTTATCGTGGCGTACTGGGCGTTAAAGTGGGTCATGTCCGGGACCAAATCTTTGATAACTTCCATGTGCGGCAAGGGATAAATTTTGATGTCGCCGTCAAAATCGCTGATCGCCTTGGTACACGCCAAGCTATTTCGACCATTAATATTCATCGCACACGAACCGCACACACCTTCCCGGCAGGACCGGCGAAAGGTCAAAGTGGCATCGATTTCATTCTTGATCTTATTGATGGCGTCCAAAACCATCGGACCACACTGGTCAAGATCAATTTCGAAACTATCCTCGCGTGGATTCTCGCCACTGTCCGGATTCCAACGATACACTTTAAAAACTTTAATATTTTCCGAGCTCTTCCCTATTGGGAATGTCTTTCCGGGGTTGACTACGGAGTTTTTGGGAAGTGTGAATTCGGCCATCGTTCGCGTTCCATTTTAGTTTTTTATTTATACAGTACGATGTAGTAACTGTTCAGATTGCCCCTGTATTTCGTCGGTTTAAGGCGAAAAACGTGAGGTTACACGTGTAAATGATCATTTATTACTCCACGCATCCATGCCTTCCGCCCTTCGGGCCAGCCTTCGACTGTTCAAAAACGCTCCAGGCGTTTTTGTAACGCGGAAATGGCGGATTTTAGGGGTGAGCTGGATAGTTACCAATTAATAAACCCTGGCTTTCGGCGGTACCGCTTCGACCTCATCGCTTAAAGTATAGAGGTGAACTCCACGATAATTGATCGAAGTGTCTTTGTTTTCATCCTGCCAGATCAAGGTATGTTTTAACCAGTTTTCGTCGTCTCGTTCGGAATAATCTTCCCGGGCGTGTCCTCCCCGGCTTTCCTTCCTGTTCGCCGCCGCGGTAATCGTAACCATCGCTTGGCTTAATAGATTTTCCAATTCAAGCGTTTCCACCAGGTCGGTATTCCAAATCAACGAGCGGTCCGCGACCTTCACATCTTTAAACGATTCCTGGACCGCTTTAATCTTTTCGACGCCTTCGTCAAGCACCGTACCGGTTCTGAATACAGCCGCATGATTTTGCATGATCTTTTGCATTTCCAACCGCAATTCCGCAGTTGTCGACGTTCCGTCGGCGTACCTTAAGCGATCAAGGCGATCCAGGGGTTTTTCAAAGATTCCGTCGGGAACCGGTTTATGAGGTGTACCGGATTGAATCAGTTCCGCGCTACGAATCGCGGCAGCGCGTCCAAACACCACTAAGTCCAACAGCGAGTTGGATCCCAGCCGATTAGCGCCGTGCACGGAAACACAGGCAGCTTCGCCGATAGCCATCAACCCCGGCACAATGCTTTCCGTACCCTCGTTATCCACGGTGACCACCTCCGCATGGTAATTGGTCGGAATTCCACCCATGTTGTAGTGTACTGTCGGAAGCACCGGAATCGGCTGCTTAGTGACATCAACTCCCGCGAAGATCCGCGCTGTTTCTGAAATACCGGGAAGCCTTTCCTTTATTATATCTTTGCCCAAATGCTCAAGGTGTAAGAATACATGATCTTTTTCGAGCCCGACACCACGTCCCTCCCTAATTTCAATGGTCGACGCACGGCTGACCACATCCCTTGACGCGAGATCCTTCGAGGAGGGCGCGTACCGCTCCATATACCGCTCTCCTTCAGAATTGGTTAGATAACCGCCTTCACCCCGAACGCCCTCGGTGATCAAACATCCCGAACCATAAATCCCGGTGGGATGAAATTGGACGAATTCGACATCCTGTAACGGCAATCCGGCGCGTAAAGCCATGGCGTTACCGTCCCCGGTACAGGTATGCGCGGATGTACAAGAAAAATACGCCCGACCATAACCTCCGGTGGCCAACACGGTGATATGAGCACGAAAAAAGTGCAAACTGCCATCATCCAGGCACCAAGCTAAAATACCACGGCATTCACCATCGACCATCACTAAATCGATAACGATGTACTCGACGAAAAACTCGGCGTTATGTTTGAGCGATTGTTGATATAACGTGTGGAGGATGGCGTGGCCGGTTAAATCAGCCGCAGCGCAGGTTCTTTGTGCGATGCCCTCTCCGTATCGAGTAGTCATCCCTCCAAAGGCTCGCTGGTAAATCTTACCGTCTTCAGTCCGTGAAAAAGGGACGCCATAATGTTCTAGTTCTATAATCGCCGGAAGCGCTTCACGGCACATGTACTCGATCGCATCCTGATCCCCGAGCCAGTCCGATCCTTTGATGGTATCGTACATATGCCACCGCCAATCGTCTTCGCCCATATTTCCGAGTGCGGCGCTAACTCCGCCTTGGGCGGCAACGGTATGGCTTCGGGTTGGAAATACCTTGGTTATACAGGCGGTCTTGAGCCCTTTTTCCACCATGCCAAAGGTGGCGCGTAAACCCGCTCCGCCCGCGCCGACTACAACAACGTCGTAATCATGCTCTGTAATGTGGTAATTTCCGGTCATCTATTATCCTGTGAATGCAACTTTCAGCACTGCGAAAAGCATGCATAAAGCAATAAAAATCAAAACCAGCTTGGTTACTAAGATGCTCTTGGTCTGGCGCCACTCGGTGTGGACATAATCTTCAAGAACCACCTGAATCCCAAGGATTGCATGGTAAAAAGAGGCCATGACAAATATGACTAACGCCAAAGTATTCCAGGGTTGTTGTATCCACTCCACGACTTCACCATAACCCGCCCCCGGCAACGACATTAACGCAAAACCAAACCAAAGAGACAATGGAATTAATGCAATGGCGGTTACGCGCTGATACCACCAATGCACGACGCACGATGTTTCCGACCCTAAGCTCCGCGCTTTCGCCAAAGGTGTTCTAATATCCATACTCGCCCCTATCCTATTGAAAAGACAAAAGCCGCGATCATCAAGATGACAGCTAAGATAATCTCAAGCAGGGCAAAAAAGTTCATGTGGTGCTTGAGAAATCCGCTGCCGAAATCCCAGATAAGGTGTCTTACTCCATGACAAAAATGGAAAAACAATCCGAAAACCCAGCCGTAAAGCACGATGCGCCCGAACACCGAATCAACCCCGGATTGAAATGCCGAATAGTTTTCTTCGCCTTGCGCCAATGCCCAAAGACCGTATGCCAATAGACACAACCCAATCGTTAAAAGCACACCGGTTCCACGGTGCATGATCGATAATATACCCGTCAGGGGCAACCGATAAACTTGCAGATGTGGAGAAAGAGGCCGATTGCTCCCCGTCATTATGTTTTCTCCTGTAGTTTTTTATGAAATAGAAACGTGAGGCGCCCGTTTTTCCGGCGGAATGTCCATCTTTTACGTAAAAAGACCCAGCTAAAACAACGAGAAAAACCCTATTATTTTGTAGGCTAGGATAATATAGTTACCCGACTATCTCAACCGACTCCGTCGAATACTCCATACTCCACCCATAAGCCTATGTTATTCAAAAATGCTCCGGACCCCATCGATGTCGCCATTATGGAGCAAAATAGGGTGAGCTGAATAGTGGCGACAAATCTAAAAATCGATACACCGGCCACTCTTTTCCCAATCTCCGTAACGCGTGGGATCCGGCCCTTTCCTCCCCCCGATTTCTTCGGCTGATTGATTTTCGTTTGGTTTATCAATAGTCTTATCCGAAGCGTCTTGAGGCGTGTCGTTCCGTGGTTTATTCGGAATGTATGGTTTCATGATTCTAGTATTGTTACTCCTTTAGCATTAAAGCATAACCGTCTTAAACATTTATGACCAACGATTGGAAAAAATTTCTAAGTGAACGTGGCGCAACGATTATCCATGAGGGCGTTACTTTTGATAATCAAATCCATTCCCCACCACAATGGATTTGCCCTCTTGCGGGTTGCGGTATTATAGCGTTTTCCGGCAATGATGCCGCCACGTTTCTACAAGGTCAGATCACTTGTAACATCAATCTGGTTACCGAAACAAAAAGCACCCTTGGCGCATACTGCAATCCCAAGGGGCGAACGATTATTATATTCCGCGCCTTTAAAATCGGATCGACCTTTTATTGGTTGGGTCCAGCGCAACTGCTACCCGCTGTAATCAAACGGCTCAAAATGTACATTCTGCGTTCTGAGGTCCAGATACAGGACGTGACTGAACGCTGGCGACAAATTGGTATTTCCAATCTACCAAAAGAATTTCCCGCCTTCGGCTCGGCAACACTCAAAACCCCTGGGGAAAATGGCGAAACCGTTGTATCCGGAAATGTGGTCGTCATTAAACCATCGTCTTTTTCCGAAAGGTTAATGATACTCGCCCCGGAGGAGCAGGCAAAATCCTTGTGGCTCGATATGGCGGACTCTCGGAAATATCAGGAAACCAATTCCGTAAAATGGGAAGAAATGGATATCCGGGATGGAATCCCCAATCTGGTTAATGAAACAAGCGAGCAATTTATCCCGCAAATGCTGAATTTGGATTTATTGGATGGTATCGGTTTGGATAAGGGCTGTTACACCGGTCAGGAAATTGTCGCGCGGACCCACTACCTGGGAAAATTAAAACAGCGAATGTTCTTGACCTCCTGTGATTGCAATCAACAAATCATACCCAACGCCCCCATTTACGATGGCGATGATCAACCTCACCAAAGTGTAGGACATGTCGTGTCGTCAGTGGCTCAAAACAAAGGCAGTCAAATCATGCTTGTTGTTTTGAGAATATCAAGCGCGGGAAGCGCCAGGCTTAGACTCCAAGCTACTGAATGCAACAACATTACCGTGCTCGAATTGCCTTATGTCTTTTAAAAAAGCTAGGAGGCTCTCTATTATCGGATAGTCTCCTAGCCGTTGAGACATGGGGTGCTTGGGAAATTGGTCACGTTTTGGGGGGGTGGCTTTTTCGGCCCACGACGGTGCTTTTTAAATTGGGACAATTTGACGTGATGAGCGAGTTGCGGGAGCCCTATATGCCAGGCTAGTACCCCCCTAAATAACCGTGATTATGCGACGAGGATAAATCGCCGAGAACAACGCATACTAATATTATCCGAGACTTACAACAATTGCTAGTCTTGTCCAATATGAAATGGCCCTGAACGGGAGCCGTGATTCCAACGTGAAACGGCCCTGTACCTGAGGAGTAATTTCTGCTCATGATGGTCACCTATGGTGATCTATATGAGTGACAAAAAGATAAAAACATTGGATGACGTCCGCATCTTTCTCGAAGGAACTGTGGAGGTTGAGTTTTCAATTACCAACAAGGAAGAGCGCTACCAGTGGATTCGGCGTACATTGGTCAAATTCAGTTATATCTCTTGCAGCAAGAACGGTAAGGGATTGATCATCCGCTATCTGGAGCAGGTGAGTGGCTATTCTCCACGGCAAGTGAAACGGCTGGTACAGCAATACAAAAAAACCGGATACATCAAGCGCCAACAGCGTACAGCATCGGGATTTGAACGCTTCTACCGCCCTGAGGACGCAGTGCTGTTAGCTGAGACCGACAAGCTCCATGGGACACTCTGCGGTGCAGCCACCAAGAAGATCTGTGAGCGGATGCTTTTGATCTATGAGGATTATCGCTATGAGCGCTTAGCAAAGATTTCGGTTGCCCATCTCTATAATCTTCGTCATTCTACGTGTTATCAACGACAGCGCCGCCAGTTTGATAAAACCGCTTCAAAACGCTCTCAGATAGGCGAGCGACGAAAACCCAATTCAGAAGGTAAACCAGGCTTTCTACGGATCGACACAGTCCATCAGGGCGACCTGGATGGGATCAAAGGGGTTTACCATATCAATGCGGTTGATGAAGTCACGCAATTTGAATGTATATTCTCCGTAGAACGGATTACTGAGCGTTTCATGATTCCGGTCCTGGAGATGCTGATCGAAATCTTCCCTTTTGTCATCCTGGCATTTCACGCGGATAACGGTTCGGAATACATCAATCATACCGTGGCAAAACTGCTCGGAAAGCTCCATATTGACCTGACCAAATCACGCCCACGCCATTCCAACGACAATGCACTCGCCGAGTCCAAGAACGGAACCATCATCCGCAAACATCTGGGGTACGACCATATCCCGGGGTACTGGGCGCCTCAACTTAATGAATTTCACAGAGAGTATTTCAACCCCTATATCAACTTCCATCGTCCTTGCTTTTTTCCTGTCCCAAAAGAAGACAACAAAGGAAAGGTGAAAAAGAGCTATCCCTACAAGTTAATGATGACACCCTACGAGAAGCTCAAATCATTACCTGATGCAAACCAATATCTCAAACTGGGAACCACCTTTAAAAAGCTGGATGCAATTGCCTTCTCAATCAGCGACAATGACGCAGTCAAACAGATGAATGAGGCCAAACGTAAACTTTTCAAAACCATCTTTGAGCAGGAGCGGAGTATTGCCTGATTTGCCTCTTCAGGTAGATTCTCTACCCCTCTGTTTCAGGGCCATTTATAGATTGGAATAGACTTTGCTCTTCCGTCTCGTGGGTCATGAGCTTCAGCCACTTCGTGAATTCAGTGCCGCCGGAGCCTTTTCCACTTTTAACCTTGCTAGAGATATATTTAGCGGTTAATTGAAGATGGAAACGGCGAAATGCTAGTATGAGGTTTATGCAGTCGTTATAGCATTTTTTAAGGATATTTGATTTAGCAGCTAATGTCCTCACGGAATCGCCATCCAGAACACTTAAAAAATCCCGATGGGTTTTTGGCATATATTGTCTGACATTTTCTAAATAACTGGTCAGATCACTTTTTTGGTGTTTAATACCGAGCACGCCACAAAGGGCGGGGATCAACGAGCTTTGCGCGCCAGTTTGGCCATAAAATTTCTGAGGTTTGCCCTCATATCGTTTAACCCCTTCGAAAATAAGGCCTTCTCCTACACTAAAGAGAAAAGGTCTTAAAGTTTTAAAATATATATTAGGATCACAACCTTCTTCGATGCGTTTTGAAAGTGCAATGATTTTAGTAAGACCCTCAACAATGATATCCAAGGCCTTAAATAACCCATCCGCATCACCCGCTTTCGCTGCCGTTACAGCATCGTTACAAGCCATAACTGCTCGACCACCGGTGGCCTCGATCGCAATATGAGTAACCCAAAACCATTCTTCATCCGGCAAATCTTGAAAAGTCTGGAGGGTTTTTAGATTTTTGGGATTATCCAGAGATTTTGTTGGATCAACTACCCGCCAATTACAAAGCTGCGTATTGGCATAACTCAATATGGGTGGTCGTTTGACATAATCTGACAGTTGCACAAAAGGAATGGCGAGTTGAGCTGGCAGCGAATTAACCGGCTCTTCTCCTGGCGGCCAAAGATACGCATTGGTGAGAAATGCATAAATTTGATGGAGTCGCTCATGGTAGGATAATTTAAGCCTACCAAGTTCGCTAAAATCAGGAATCGGTAAATTGCGGCAAACTTCGCGCGTAGTACCCTTCTCAATGTGGTAGGGTAAATTACCAGCCACATTTTCAATGAAAGCAACGGTGGCCTTTAACTCCCCGTTTAAAACGGCACTCACGCAATCAACGGGGTATTCGGCCATCAAAAACCCGCGCTCCGCCGTCACTTGCCAACAACCCATAACACAAACCTACTCGCTTTCTTATTTTGGGCCCATACTACACAATCAAATAGTTCCATGTTTGGATTCCTACGCCATCACGGGAATTGAAGTGGGATCCGTGTTGTATTTTACCTTTCTTTCGAAGGTCCGCAATGGGTCGGGAGTTGCCCTTCGTTTAGAAGATACGCACATTTGGCTTTGGAGTTTGACTACGCCTGAACGGATTGCGCCTGACGCATTGGATTTGATATCGGATTCTGATAACAGACTTTATTTGTCCGCGGCAAGCTCTTGGGAAATAGCTATAAAATATCGGCTGGGGAAGGTACCATTACCTGAACCGCCCTTACAATTCATCCCGCCGAGGCTGAGCCGTGATGGCATTATTTCTTTTTCGATTGAACACCAGCATTGTTTGGCCGTCTCTGAATTACCCGACCATCACAACGACCCGTTCGATCGATTATTGATAGTGCAAGCGCAAATCGAAAAGTTATTGCTTGTGACGCACGATAAGAAAATTTTTCCATATGAGATTCAGATTGTTAAGGCCAAATCTCGTTCCGCATTCATTCCGGCAATAACCGGACCGGTCTCCGGTCGAACCCCACGCCACACTGCAAATGCTTCCGCGGCTTGCTCCACAAGCATTCCAAGACCATCAACGCTCTTTAAGGCGCCATGGTGTTCACCCCAACTAACAAAGGCAGTGGGTTTATCGGCGTAGGCTAAATCGTAACAATTACCCGAGGACCCAATAATGTCTTCGGGTAGGGGCGGTACTTCCCCTTGGAGACTTGCAGCGGTTGCATTAATGATTAAATCAAAGGTTTGGCCTTGCAAATCCTCTAAATGGCTCGCGAACACAGACCCGAATTCTCGAAATTCTTGTTCCAGTTGCGTTGCCTTGGATAAGGTTCGATTTGCAATCACCAAGGTTTTCGGGTTTTGGTCGAGTAGGGGTTTAAGTATTCCCCGGCTGGCGCCACCGGCACCAAGAATCAGAATTGTTGCATCCCTTAGATTCATCCCGAGATTTTGGACTAAATCATTGATCAGACCGATCCCATCTGTATTGTCACCGAAAATCGTACCATCCGGATTTAGTGCAAGCGTATTCACTGCTTTGCTGACTTCAGCCCGTACGCTTTTTTCTCCAGCAAGCTCCCAGGCAAGCTGTTTTAACGGTACAGTGCAATTCAGCCCCTTACCAGCCTCGGAAAAAAAAGTTTCGACCGCACTTTTGAAATATTCGGGGAGGACGTCTTGAGCGGTATACTCGAAATCGAGCTGTTTTGTCTGTTCGGCGAATAATGCGTGAATGACGGGTGACTTACTATGATTGATCGGATGGCCAAATACCGCGTAGCGTTCGGGTTTTTGCATCTAATTTTAGATATAAAGCGAAATGTCCAATATTAGTTCGCCACTGACTGCTTCATCCGCTTATTTTTTCCCCAGTAGATCGTAATCCCAATAATGACAATCGCGAGACCCACAATAATCAATAAAAAGTCCTTAATGTAGGCAATAATGACAGCTGTCATCCCAAGAAATACCCCGATCATACTGAACCGCCATCCGATACGCATGCCATCCAGAAAGGTGGCCAATGCAAGAATCAACAGGATGACCAATCCCGTGGCCTGTTCGTCCATAATTTCGGCGTGTAAAAACGAAAAAGCAGCGACCATAGTCGCCATGGCGCCCAACCAGTGGATGGTTTGAGTGGCTAAAAGATGTTTTACGAAATGAGTCCCTTTTTTTGCTTCAATGGCCCCCGTGACCATGGCCGCGATAGCAAAAACAAAGATCATCGCCATCCAATACCACCAACCATCCGTTGAAGAAAAGTTTGTGAGCGAGACGCCGGATACGGACAAAATGATTAAAACAATCAAAATCGCTTCTTCGACATGGAATTTAAAATTACTGACGGGACCCTCGACCGGCGGACCTACATCTTGCTTGGCCATTTCCTACTGCCTCCAAAATAGTTATTTTTTCGTGGAACGAGACTACGTAGATACTATCGCGGATTAGTCACCCCTGCAAATATAAAATATCAGTATTTATTCGCTACAATTTCCAGTGATTCGATCGTTATTCATTAATCCACATTGCCGCGCTTTTAGCAAAATAGGTTAATATCGCATCGGCTCCGGCGCGCTTGAAGGCGAGCAAAGATTCCAGAACCGTCTGTTTTTCATTTAGCCATCCGTTTAAGGCCGCGGCTTTCAACATGGCGTATTCTCCACTCACCTGATACACGAAGGTCGGCGCCCCAAACCGATCCTTGACTCGGCGAACCACATCGAGGTAGGGCATACCTGGCTTAACCATGACCATATCGGCGCCCTCTTGCAGATCCAAAGCAATTTCACGAAGCGCCTCATCGGAATTGGCTGGGTCCATTTGATAACTGTACTTGTCACCTCCACCAAGATTTTTTCCTGAACCCACCGCATCTCGAAACGGGCCATAAAAGCTCGAGGCATATTTTGCCGAATAGGCAAGGATACGTGTGTTGATAAAGCCTTCGGTCTCCAATGCGGTGCGAATCATACCGATGCGCCCGTCCATCATATCGGAGGGCGCCACGATATCCGCTCCCGCTTCAGCATGGGATACCGACTGTTTGACTAACACTTCAACGGTTTCATCGTTAACCACATAGCCGGTTTCATCAATGAGACCATCTTGACCGTGGGTCGTGAAAGGGTCGAGTGCAACGTCCGTGATCAGACCGAGCTCGGGAAATTCCGATTTAAGGGTTTTAACCGCAACTTGGATAAGACCGTCCGCATTATAGGCTTCGCATGCATTATCAGACTTTTTATCAGGAGGTGTGACAGGAAACAAAGCGACGGCTGGAATCCCGAGACGAACTAAATCTTCGGTTTCTTTAACAAGCAAATCCAAACTTAAGCGCTCCAACACCAGGCATGGATTCAACCGGTTCGCGGACGTTCTTGCCTTCTAAAACGAAAACCGGGTAAATCAAATCGCTGATCGCCAACGTCGATTCTTTCATCAAGGCCCGGCTAAAAGAATTCAGCCGCATCCTTCGCATCCGTGTCCGCGGAAAAGAAATGTTATATTTTCGTTTTTCTGACATCGGCATTCATTTTTGCTATGGTTTTAATTATTATGGTTATTTTTCTGAACTATCATACTCGTTCCCTATCCGAAAAAGGTTATCACAAAAAATTATGAAAAACTCTGTCCTCCCTCGTAAATCGGCCGCATTAAACGGATTCATGATTTACGTGTTGTCTTGTTTGTGGTCATTCACTAAAAGCTGATGAGCCCTTATTGCCTCCACAAAAAGTGATTCAGGAAATAGCAGCCGTACTGCAAAAACGATTGCTTGATGAAAATTTTAAAAGCGATGTGCTGAAAGCCCGTGAGTTTGTGTTGAGTGTTGTTGAGCCGCATTTAGACTTTCATCGATTTTCCGCCTACGTTTTGGGTAAGCATTGGAAAAAAGCCAACCGAGATCAGAAAAAACGGTTTAAGACAGAGTTCAAAACTTTGCTGGTTCGTACCTATACGACAGCATTCTCCGAATATGCCGATTCGGAAATCCGTTTTTCACCTTTGAACCTAAAACCGGAGGATAAAAAATAATCGTTAAAACAAAAATTTTACAATCCGGTTCAGCCCCAGTTTCGATTAGCTATCGGATGATCAATAAAAAAGGCGAGTGGAAGGTTTACGATGTGATCATCGAAGGCATTAGTCTGGTGACAAACTATCGAAGCAGTATAAAAAATGAAATCGCTCGAACGGGTTCCCTGGACACTGTCATTGAGCATCTTGCCGCACGTAACAGCGAAGCAGCGAATTCGGGGAATAAGGCCGAAGGTGTGGATGCAGTGAACGCTGTAGATGCCCCAGACGCGATGAACGCGGCAAGCGATGGGTCATAACCAATCGTTGGGAACCAAAAACTTCTTATAAAGTAATTCCTCCGGGCTGTCTTTTTCCGGTTTCCAATCATACTTCCAACTGGCCAGGGGTGGAAGCGACATCAAGATCGATTCGGTTCTGCCCCCGGATTGCAGGCCAAATAAAGTACCCCGGTCGAAAACCAGATTGAACTCAACGTAGCGTCCCCGCCGGTAAAGTTGAAAATTTCGTTCGCGATCACCGTAGGGTGTGTTTTTTCGACGCTGAAGAATAGGTAGGTAGGCTGGAATATAATAGTCTCCCACGCTGCGCATAAAATCGAAACATTTTTTAAAACCCCAATCGTTCAGATCGTCAAAAAATAATCCTCCTACACCTCGGGTTTCGTTTCTATGTTTTAAAAAGAAGTAACGATCACACCAGCGTTTGAATTTAGGATAGACATCTTCACCAAAAGCTCTGCATGCCTCGGATGCAGTTCGGTGCCAGTGTACGGCATCTTCTTCAAAAGGGTAAAAGGGTGTCAAGTCAAATCCTCCACCAAACCACCAAATCGCGGGTTCGGCTTTTTTTTCCGCGATAAAAAACCGTACATTAGCATGTGATGTGGGTACGTACGGATTGAGCGGATGGATAACCAGAGAGAGGCCTAAAGCCTGGAACTTTCTACCCGCTAATTCCGGTCGGTGCTCGGTAGCTGAGGCAGGGAGATCCGTGCCCCTGAATATGGGAAAAATTGACGCCTCCCTTTTCGATTGTATCGCCATCAACAATAATCCGGCTTCTCCCACCCCCTCCGGTTTGATGTTGCCATCGGTCTTCTCTAAACCGGGTCCCGACTTCTTCCTTTTCCAGTTCAGCACATATTCGACTCTGTAAATCAAGGAGGTAATTTTTTACCGACTCTATTTTATCAGGGGTCATGTCTTGTGATTCCGGTGTTCCTATCTCTTTTATTGCACTTTATGCTTAAAGTTACCTATTTAGAGTGTCCTTAAGGAATGCAACAATCTCATCCATCGATAAAATTTCATTGTCAGCCGATCTACGCGAACGATATTCCACCGTATTGTTGTCAAGACCACTGTCGCTTAAAACGATGCGATGGGGAATCCCGATCAGTTCCATATCCGCGAACATGATGCCTGGGCGAACTTTACGATCATCAAACAATACATCGATACCGACATCCAGTAGTTTTTGGTACAGTTCGTTGGCTTTTTCTCTTAAGCGTTGCGATTTATGCATGTTCATCGGGAGCAGAGCAACTTGAAAAGGGGCGATCGCCTCTGGCCAGATGATACCTCGTGAGTCATGGTTTTGTTCGATAGCCGCCGCAACCACCCGGGATACGCCGATTCCGTAACAGCCCATAATTAATGTTTGATTCTTTCCTTTTTCGTCAAGAACCCTGGCGTTCATCGCCTCGCTGTATTTAGTACCAAGTTGGAAAATATGGCCTACTTCAATTCCTCTCGCGATGGAGAGAGTCCCTTTACCGTCAGGACTTAAATCACCGGATTTAACCGAACGGATGTCTTCCAAACGGGTTGGCAGAGGCAGTTCCCGGTTCCAATTAACGCCAGTAAAATGCTTTCCATCCTGGTTCGCGCCACAAACGAAGTCGGAAAGTTGCGCCGTAGATCGATCCGCCACAATAGGGATATTTAATGCCAGTGGACCTATAGACCCCGGTTGACACCCGACGGTGTTTTGGATCTGGCTATCGGTGGCGAATTCCAAGGGTGTGGCAACGCCCTCCAATTTTTCCGCCTTTAGAATATTCAATTCATGATCGCCTCGAAGCAACAAGGTGATGATGCCGCCTTTCTCGGCTTTTACCAGCAAAGTCTTAAGACATTTTTCCGCTGGGATATTCAGAAACCGACTCAATTCTTCAATACTATGTTGACCCGGAGTATCAACCAATACTTGTTTTTCCTTGGGCGATTCAAACTCCCCATCCCCTCCCCTGGCTTCCGCAAGTTCTACATTGGCGGCGTAATCGCTTTGATCGGAAAAAGCAATAGCGTCTTCACCAGACTCGGCTAATACATGGAATTCATGGGAAACTTGGCCTCCGATGGCCCCGGAATCGGCAATAACCGCACGGAACGTCAACCCAAGCCGCTCGAAAATTCGAGTGTAGGCGCTATACATTTGCCGGTACGTTTCTTCCAGCGATTCTTGGCTGAGATGAAAAGAATAGGCGTCCTTCATAATAAACTCCCGAGCGCGCATAATGCCAAAGCGCGGCCGGATCTCATCGCGAAATTTGGTTTGAATCTGATAATAGGTTACGGGAAGTTGTTTATAACTTTTGATTTCATTTCGAACCAAATCAGTAATAATCTCCTCATGGGTCGGTCCCAGACAAAAATCCCGATTATGACGATCTTTAAGACGAGCCAGTTCGGGGCCATATTGATCCCAACGTCCCGATTCCTCCCATAATTCAGCGGGCTGCACAGCGGGCATAAGCACTTCCAGTGAGCCTATTGCATCCATTTCCTCACAGGTAATTCGTTCAACCTTTCTCAATACCCTTAAACCCAAGGGTAACCAAGTATACAAACCAGCCGCCAATTTTCGGATCAATCCGGCTCTCAGCATGAGACGATGACTGACGATTTCAGCATCCGCTGGAATTTCTTTTAGGGTATTAAGTGGAAATTGGCTGGTTCGCATGATTTGATTGTGATTTGTAACAAAGCACTATCGTGAATTGTATGCTCCGAGACTTTATTATCTTTGTGAGCGGATGGATTAATTCTATTGAAGGCGACCCAAAAACAGACTGTCCAACATGGACAAGCCCGATTGGCCATATCTCCGGATCAACTTTTGGGACTTAATAATTCGATTTTGTATCCGTCCGGATCTTCGATGAACGCGATGACGGTGGCGCCGTGTTTCATGGGACCCGCATCCCGCACTACCTTGCCGCCTTGTTCTCTGATGTTGGCGACTGCTCGATAAACATCGTCCACTTCAATGGCGATATGGCCGAAACCGGTTCCCTGTTCATAACTTTTAATATCCCAATTGTGCGTCAGCTCGATTACGGCATGGTCCTCTTCATCCCCGTAACCCACAAACGCCAAGGTAAAACGACCGTCGGGGTAGTCTTTCCGTCGCAACACTTTCATACCCAATAATATGGTATAGAACTGTATTGATTTTTCCAGATTCGCGACCCGAATCATGGTGTGTAAAATCCGCATTGATGGCCCCCATTAACTTGCTAATTGAGGCCATCCTACTTAAATTAGAATTATTTTCAACTCACGAATGTAAAATTAGCCTCAACTGGGTCTGAATTCGTTGGCTGAAAACATATTGCCATCGTGTTGATCCAAGAGGTCTAACTCCAATTTAGGCATGTCTTCTTCCCGATCAGCCCCTGCTTTTGCGCTTGATGGAGTTCTCCTTTCTCCGCCAGTTCAATTTTTAAGCGCAGATTATTCGGTGAATCCGAATTGCGTAGCGCTTCGTCCAATGAAATCAGTCCTTGTCGATACATTTTCAACAAATGACTATCAAAGGTTTGCATTCCGATATTTTCAGATTTTTCCATCACTTCCTTAATTAAATGTACGTCGCCTTTACGAATCAAATCCTTGATCAAAGGTGTCCCCAACATAATTTCAATGGCGGCGACGCGTTTATCATCCAATGTCTGAATTAAACGCTGCGACACAAACGCGCGTACATTCAAAGACAAATCCATCAATAATTGACCGCGCCGGTCTTCGGGGAAAAAGTTGATAATTCGATCCAAGGCTTGGTTGGCGTTGTTGGCATGCAAGGTAGACAAACACAGATGGCCTGTTTCGGCAAAACTGATCGCATGTTCCATGGTTTCCCTCGCCCGAATTTCGCCGATCATTATTACATCGGGCGCTTGGCGTAGAGTGTTCTTGAGCGCATCTTCATAAGAATCGGTGTCAATCCCGACTTCACGTTGATTCACCAAGGATTTTTTGTGGGAGTGAATAAATTCAACCGGATCTTCAATGGTGATGATGTGATCCGCGGCATGGCTATTGCGATGATCGATCATTGCCGCTAACGAAGTTGATTTACCGCTGCCCGTCGCCCCGACGAATAGTACGAATCCTCGTTTTTGCATCATGATTTTTTTCAAAATATCCGGCAAACCCAACTCATCGAGGGTTGGGATTTGGGTTTGAATATTTCTGATGACCATCGCCAATTGATGTTGTTGTTTAAATATATTGACACGAAAACGGCCTATACCCGGTTCAATCAAAGCCAGATTCATCTCAGGTTTTTCCTTGAACCCGGCTATTTGATCTCCGTCCATGACCGCATAGGCGATCTGCTGGATTTGCCGGGCACTGAGCCTGTCATTACCGACGGGTCTCATACGGCCGTCGATTTTAACAATGGGTGGTGAATCCGCTGTTAAAAACAAATCCGAACCGTTTTGATCCACCAGCAATTTTAAACACATTTTAAATTCCATCGGTCATCTCTACTTGATATAGTTATCTAAATCAAGCTAAATATAATCAATATTCATACCAGAACAAAAACATTTTGAAAGATCAAAAAGTTATATAACTTTACGAGGCGCTACACCTATAGCATGTAAAATCGATCAACAATTTTACCGAGATAGATTGCGGTTGATTGGAGTATGGGCGGAAACCTGGGGAGACGAACGTTTAATAGCGAGATTGCACATCCATGTGCTTTTGTGTCTTTATTTTTTTAGACGCCGAAGCGCCGGATTTAACGGCTTATTTTTCCGTAACGCATGTATTCTTCCCGAGCTTATAGTAGGCAGGGCACCATCGAATATGGGCTGTAGCGGCGATAATAGCACCCACAATAAGTAAAATAACACTACCATAAGCCGCCGCTGCCAAGATCACTACCGCACCAATACCGTAACGGATGTTTTGTTCCCTAGCGCCGACATTCTTACCTTCCTCGCATGTATTTTTACCGAGTTTGTCATAGGCGGGACACCACCGCAAATAGGCCGTCGCAACCAGAATAACACCAACGAGCATCAATAGAACACTCGCCGTAGCGGCCGCCGCTATGAGGACTACTAAACCCCCCACCAATCGAATTTCCTGTTCATTCGTGCCGACGTTTGGCGCCGCCTTTATTTCATTTAGTTTGTTCTTAAAATTCATTTTAGCCTCCTCATTACCAATTATTACGCTTGGAAAATACGTGGAGCCTATATTAACTCTTCGCGTTGCGAAACAACAATTTTTGTACCTAATTCAACCGATGCAATGCAACCTCTAAAATTCTTCCATGCCCGTCGGTTCCGTTCGGGTAATATTATTTTGTTTCAAGCGATAATCCGAAATCAGTTTCATTACAGATTTTCGAGCTCGATTGATGCTGCCTAGCGGGCGGTGAATTGCGAGTCCATGCCACGGATTAAAAGATAAATTTTCGCAGAATTCTTTTTGTTTTTCTGAAGTAAATGTTTGTGATGGGATATTGATCGTGGCGATTTTAATAAAAGGCGATTTATCCTGATCCCACCGTATTATTGTGTTTTCCGTTGGCATCTCTTTAGGATCCAACTGAAGTTGAATCATAAAGTCCAAACAACCGTCGCCGTTTTTCAATTGGTCTTGTAGGTTCTCTTCCAGGTAATCCGGCGAATGAGAGTCGGGAATGGTTCCGCTATTTTTTCCGCAGGAACGAATTCCGTATCGCACGACATTTTTGTAACTTCCATTTTCCTTTTTTGGACCCAAGGCGTAGGGGCTGACGCTATTCCAATTGACGTTCAATGGGTTCGCATAGCGTTTCGCACCCGTCAATAGGTTTAAGGCTCCACGCAAATGAGTAACTAAATATAGGGGTGCCCTGCCATTGAAACTAGCATCGAAAAAGTCAAAAAAATCTTCCGCGTTACCCGCGAAAAAACCGTCGTGGCCGAGCAAAAGGAAATCCTGGGTATTGAGTTCATCACCGGGTTCAGGCAGGCGTTCTCCATCAATATTGAACATTTTCACGCCCAATCCACGAAAATCGGTTTCTTCATCGTCGGTGATTTCCTCGACCGAATTCGAAAACCGCATCCAAACCGGATAGCTTTTACCACCTTGAAAAACACCGTATTGGTAATCAGCGAGTATATCCTGGTTTACGGTCAATGTGCCTTTTAGACGTCCATTGGATTTAGGGTGAGTATCACGCAGCTTACGTTCATCGCGGTAATGTTCTTCCAGATGGCCCAGGAGTAATGAACCGATAGCCGTAATGGTCTCGTCTTCCCCCTTCATCGTCTTTTCTTGTCCCAGGGGAACATCAGGTGTTGACGTACAGGCTGTTAACAATCCAAATATTAAAAATACGGACCATCTTCCTTTCTGACTTTTTGTATTCATTTTAAACTCCTAGGCTGGCGATGCCGCTGCTCATTCAACTTTCAAACCAATTAATTTTAAGGAATAAATAATACCTGCATCCGTTACTTCAATGCGGATTCAAGTAATAATCAACTTGAGTAAGGCATTTGAGCGAGGTTAGTTATATCTAAACTTGAGTTGCATTTCAAATTCTACTTTGGATTATTGAGCTATCACACCTGCTACTCCCACCAATCAACAATATTTCCTAATCGCAACAATAGCCGCGCTCAAAAACAAAACCGATGGAAAAACCGCGGCGAATACCGGATTCAACCCATACACTAAGGCGATATGGCTGAAGGTTCGATCAAAGAGGTTGAACCCCAAACCAATCAGAACGCCTATGACCATTCTTTGGCCTGTATTCATGGCCCGATCCCATCGAAAGACAAAGGGTAGGGCGACAAGCAGCATGACTAAAGTGACCAGCGGATTGATCAACCGGCTCCATAGCGCCAACTGGAACTCGTCCGATTGTTGGTTGTTTTCTTTAAGATAATAGATATATTTCAAAAGACCCACGATTGATAGATTTTCGGCTTTAACCACAAGAATGTTGGTAAGTTCGGGGTCGAATAGGGAATCCCATGTTGATTTGGCCAAGGTTTCGGCGGAGATCTCATGGTCATTGAAGCGGGTCCGTTTGAGTTCTTTAAGATGCCATTCACCTTTCGTGAAGTCGGCTTGATCGGCATGAATTGCCTGGATTAAACGATGGGCGTCGTCAAATTCATAAATACTGAGATTACCCAGTTTTTCTCCCGGACCAAGATTACGGACGTTGATAAAGGTATTGCCGTTGCGTAACCAGAATCCGTATTTTGTCTCGAGGGCCAATTGTTTTTTTTGCGAGGTCGCTTTGAGTAATTGCGCCGAACGTTCGCTGTCGGGTGCAATAAACTCACCGACTAAAATCGTGGTAATCACAAGCACTAACCCAGCTCTCAACACTGCTCTGATTAACTGGAGCAGAGTCGCCCCAGATATCCGCATGGCCAAAAGTTCCCGATGATTCGCCATTGATCCGAGCGTAAACAAGGTTCCGATCAAGGCTGCCGATGGCATTAACTCGTAAAAATTGCGCGGAGAAGTCAGCGCCAAGTATTGCAGGATTTGTTTGAGTCCGTAATTGCCCTTTCCGAGATCGTCCAGTTCGTCGCCAAAAGTAACGAAATTATAAATTGATAGCAGTACAATAATGGAAACAGCGGAGCCTTTGATAATCTCTACACCAATATATTGATTTAGAGTTTTCAACGGACTGCCTTTTTGTTAATGGCGCGGACCACCCATTCGAAACCGAGTGCTCTGACAATCAAAACCAAAATGACGAACAACATTAAAATATAAACCCACCAAATGCCTATCCAGGGAGGTACCAATCGATTAACAACCCAGATTTGCGACACTTGCACTAAATTTTCGTAGCTGAAATAGATCAAAAACGCCGTTAGAAAATTACCGTAAACACCGCCTCGGGGCGCGATTCTAGCTAAGGGAACGGCAAGAAGGCTTAAAACCAGTGCACCCAAGGGGATCGATATTCGCTTTTGCAGTTCAGCTTGGTCCGCCGCCAAGGGCGATAACCACAATGCGATCGAAGAAGTGGCTTCACGCCGTGTGATCACCGTCGTGACTTTTTTATCGACCCTGACGCCGTACTCTCCGAACTTTGTGACCGAGTAATCAGCCGTTCCTGGAAGTCCCTGATAACGATAGCCATTTTCGAGTACGATGTAACTGTTCCCGGAAGCATCCTCCTTAATATGCCCTCCTTCGGAATTGATAATGCCCAGTTTTCCATGCTGACGATTTTGGACGAAGACATTACGCATTTTATTGGCATCGGTGAGCTCCTCCACATAAAATACAATGTCGCCGCGGCTGTATTCACTGAATTTTCCCGCACCGATACCACGAATATTGGCGGTCTGTTTCTCGATATTCATAATTTCTTGGGTTTTCTGGACCGACCAGGGAAGAATGACCAACGACAGTGACGCAATAAGGACGCTTAGGGGGATCACTACCACAAGAACCGCCCTGAAAATTCGGAAAATACCGGCACCGCTCGCAGCCAGGATGGTCATTTCATTATCCCGATACATCCTGCCGAGCACCATGAGAACCGATAAAAAAATAGCCGATGGTATCAGTACGGAAACAGTGCCGATTATTTTCAGCCCGAGGAGAGACATGATGGTCTCCCCCGAAATTTCACCTTCGATTGCTTTTATGAGAATTCGGAGGAACCGGCGGGTCGCGATAATCAGCACCAAAACGGATATTACCGTCAACAAAGTTTTAACAATGTCGCTGGCGATCATGCGATCTATCACCGAGATAAATTGGGTGCGTTTCACAAATGATCTTTCAAAAAGGTGGATTTTCATATTAAGTTTTGTAGACTGGCTTTATTTTCCCTACACTGTAAAAAAGGTGTAACTAATCAAAACGCAATGAGTATCTAACATGGAATATTCTATTAAAACCGGTTCTATAGAAAAACAACGTTGTGGCTGTTTGGTTATCGGCTTTTTCGAAAAGAAGAAATTGACCCCTTCCGCCAAGGTAATCGACCAATCTTGTAACGGCCTCATTTCCGCCCTTTTGAAGCGTGGCGACATCAAAGGCAAGGTAGGCGATACATTGATGCTCAACCATGTCTCCGATGCTTACGCCGAGCGAATTCTACTGGTAGGTCTCGGCGATAATCAAGACATAGATGATAAAGATTATCGAAAGGCCTTGGGGAACACCATTAAAGCGATCAAAAACTGTGGTGCGAAGAATGCGATTGTCGCTTTGATGGAGGTGTCGGTCAAACATCGGGATAGCTTATGGAAAGCGAGACAGATCACCGAAGCATTCGAAGCGGGTAACTACAAATTTACCGAAATGAAATCCGTGAAACCGGATAACCAACCGCTCTCGCACATTTATTTGGGAGCTACCGCAAAAACTGAGAAAACCTCGATTAATCTTGGTTTAACGCAGGGAAAGGCTATCGCGGAGGGTGTCAGGCTTGCAAAACAGGTTGCAAATTTACCTGGAAATGTCTGCACCCCGACTTATCTGGCGGAACAGGCTCTGGATCTGGGGAAAGCGCATAAACGCCTTAAAATTAAAATACTCGAGGAATCCGGGATGAAAAAGCTCGGCATGGGGGCTTTGCTTTCGGTTTCCCGGGGTAGTCGCCAACCGGCCAAATTGATCGTTATGGATTATAAAGGTGGGCCTCCGAAAGCCAGTCCCATTGTATTGGTAGGCAAAGGGTTGACCTTCGATGCGGGTGGGATTTCACTTAAACCGGCCGCGGCCATGGATGAAATGAAATACGATATGTGTGGTGGGGCGAGTGTGCTCGGCGCCATTTCAGCCATCGCGGAGCTGGAACTTGCCATCAATGTTGTGGGTTTGATTCCATCGTCTGAAAACCTTCCGGATGGAGACGCCAATAAGCCCGGTGATATCGTCACCAGCATGTCGGGGCAAACCATTGAAATTCTAAATACCGATGCCGAAGGCCGCCTGATCCTGTGCGATACACTGACCTATGCGGAACGATTTAAACCGTTGGCCGTGATCGATATTGCGACACTGACTGGCGCGTGTGTAATTGCCCTGGGTCGTCATCCCAGTGGTTTGATGGGAAACGATGACACGCTTTGCGAAGCCTTAGAGCAAGCCGGTAACACATCGGGCGACCGGGTTTGGCGCATGCCGCTGTGGGAAGAATACCAGGATCAATTGAAATCGAATTTTGCCGATATGGCCAATATTGGCGGACGCGATGGTGGGACCATTACCGCCGGTTGTTTCCTGTCGCGCTTCGCGAAAAAATTCAAATGGGCTCATTTGGATATCGCCGGAACGGCGTGGAAAAGTGGAGGTGAAAAGGGTGCTACTGGACGACCGGTACCGTTATTAGTCCAATACCTGCTTAACCAGGCTTCATGATACGCATTGATTTCTACGTATTGCAGTCTGATAATCAAAGCGCGTGGCATGTGCTGGCGTGCCAATTAACGGAAAAGGCATACCGGTTGGGACATAAGATAGTCATCCGTACCGAGTCGGTGATGCAGAATAAAGTCATGGATGATTTGCTTTGGACATTCCGGGCGGGGAGTTTCATTCCCCATTATCGGGCGATGGGTAACGAACCGGAATCCGAAGTACCGGTTATTTTGGCCCATGACATTGAGCCTTCGGGTTTCGATGATGTTTTGATTAATCTGAGCCCTACGATTCCCGAAGGCTATAGCCGGTTCGCACGTCTTATTGAATTGGTTAATCAAAATGCAGAGATTCGCGATGCCGGTAGGAAAAGATATCGGCATTATCAGGGACAAGGTCTAGATATCGAAACCCACAAAATAGATTCCACTCGCATTTAAACAAGGATAATATTCCATGGATAAAACCTACGATCCGCACCGGCTGGAACAGCATTGGTATAACATTTGGGAAGCGAAGGGTTATTTTTCACCCAGTCATGAAGGCGATCCCTATTGCATTATGATTCCGCCGCCCAATGTCACCGGAAGTCTGCACATGGGGCACGCTTTTCAAGACACGATCATGGACGCGTTGATCCGTTTCAATCGGATGAAAGGGAAAAACACCCTCTGGCAAGCCGGAAGCGACCACGCGGGTATCGCCACTCAAATGGTGGTGGAGCGCCAGATCAACAGCGAGGGAAAGACCCGTCACGATTTGGGCCGGGATGCATTTATCGATCGCGTATGGGAGTGGAAAAAACAATCCGGGAATAACATTACCCGGCAACTTCGCCGTATGGGAACGTCCATGGATTGGTCGCGGGAACGTTTTACCATGGACGAAGGGTTGTCGAAAGCGGTCACCGAAGTATTCGTGCGCTTGTTTGAGGAGGGATTGATATACCGTGGTAAACGATTGGTCAATTGGGATCCCGTGTTACACACCGCGGTATCCGATCTTGAAGTCATTTCAAAGGAAGAGAAGGGCAATTTGTGGCATATGCGTTATCCATTGAGCGATGCCGGTGGATATTTGATCGTCGCCACAACCCGGCCTGAAACCATGCTCGGAGATACCGCCGTTGCCGTGCACCCTGACGATGATCGATACCGAAGTCTTGTCGGTAAATACGTCAAATTGCCGTTAACCGACCGGGAAATTCCGATTATTGCCGACGACTACGTCGACCCTGAGTTCGGATCGGGTTGCTTAAAGATTACGCCGGCCCATGACTTTAACGATTATACGGTGGGTAAACGGCATGATTTGCCGGTCATCAATATTTTTACCGTCGACGCCAATATCAACGATCAAGCGCCCAAGGCTTACCAGGGACTGGACCGATTTGAAGCCCGAAAAAGGATCATAGCGGATCTGGACGCCCAAGGTTTGCTGAAAAAAATAGAGGATCACAATTTAATGATCCCTCGTGGAGACCGCTCCCATGCGGTGATCGAACCCCTGCTCACCGACCAATGGTACGTCAAAGCAGCGCCGCTCGCGGAACCCGCGATCAAGGCAGTGGAAGATGGCCGAATACAGTTTATTCCCGAAAACTGGGATAAAACCTATTTTGAATGGATGCGTAATATTGAAGATTGGTGCATCAGCCGTCAGATATGGTGGGGGCATCGAATTCCAGCCTGGTACGATGCCGACGGAACGATTTATGTCGGCCACACCGAAGCGGAAGTTCGGGAAAAACACAAACTTGGAGCGAACACTCAGTTACGTCAGGATGAAGACGTACTCGATACCTGGTTTTCGTCCGCGTTATGGCCGTTTTCGACGTTGGGTTGGCCGGACAACACACAAGAGCTCAAAACATTTTATCCCACTAGCGTTTTGGTCACGGGCTTCGATATCATCTTTTTCTGGGTCGCGAGAATGATAATGATGGGCCTGAAATTCATGGACGATGTTCCGTTTCACAAGGTTTATATTCATGGTCTGGTACGCGATTCCGATGGCCAGAAAATGTCCAAATCAAAGGGTAATATTCTGGACCCGATCGATTTGATCGACGGAATTGAACTGGAAGACTTGGTGACAAAGCGGAAGTTGGGCCTTATGCAACCTGAAATGGCGGAACGCATCGAAAAACAAACCCGAAAACATTTCCCCGATGGTATTCCATCTTACGGCACCGATTCTCTACGGTTCACCTTCGCATCGTTGGCGTCGACGGGGCGTGATATTCGTTTCGACTTGGGCCGGATAGGAGGTTACCGTAACTTTTGTAACAAGCTGTGGAATGCGGCCCGGTACGTGTTGATGAACACCGAAGGTAAGGATACCGGATTGAACGGCGAATCCTGCACCTACAGTCTTCCGGACCGTTGGATCCGTTCCCGTTTGCAACGGGTCACCGGTGAGGTTGCCAATGCTATAGAACATTACAGGTTAGACCTCGCCTCCCACGCTATTTACGAATTCGTGTGGAACGAATACTGCGACTGGTACTTGGAATTGTCGAAAATCGTACTGCAAGATGCCGATGAAGCCGACGCGAGAGGCGCACGGCAAACCTTGGTGGGGGTGCTTGAATCGATCCTCCGGTTGGCTCACCCCCTAATTCCATTTATCACCGAAGAAATCTGGCAACGTATCGCACCGATGGCGGGTCAATCAGGCGAAACCATCATGCTACAACCCTTTCCGAAAAGTCGTGAAGACCTTGTTGATGAAGCGGCGACCGATGAGTTGGAATGGGTGATGGCATTCATTCTGGGTATCAGGAGGATTCGAGGCGAGATGGATATTTCGCCGGGTAAACCCGTAGCGATACTCTTGCAAAACGGTTCTGAATTAGACCGCCAGCGGTTGGATAACAACATTCAACTTCTGAATAAGCTTGGAAAAATTGAGTCGTTGCTGTGGTTGTCCGCAGACGAAAAGACCCCGGAATCCGCGATTAGTCTGGTTGGAGAACTGAAAATCCTGATTCCGATGGCGGGTTTAATAGACAAGTCAGTGGAACTTGCGCGGCTCGATAAAGAAATTCAGAAAATTAAAAAAGACCTGCCTCGGGTTGAAGCTAAACTCAACAACCCGAAGTTTGTCAAAAAGGCGCCTCCGGCAGTTGTCGCCAAAGAGCAAAAACGTCTTGAGGAAAGGCGTTCAATGTTGGCGAAGTTGGAAGAACAAGCGACTAAGATACAGAGTCTTTAGGTTGCACGCGTCGTTTTTCGATCCCGACCATCTCTTGTCAGGCCTTGAATACGAATCTCTACCCGGCGCGAACTTGCTATATTAGTTTCTTCCAATTTGCTAAGTTTCATGATTTGGCTTACCTATGACACATGGCCACATAGATACTACGTATTCTGTTTAAAATGCGATATTTTTAATAACTGAATATAAGGAAAAATTGTTATAGAACTTAAGCATATTGTTTGCTCGTCTAAAAACTTTAAGGCGCTCACCCGCAGCAGATATATGCTGTCATCAATAACTAGTGGCATAGAGAATGCGGGGCTCCACTAAATTCAATTTGATCTACCCGCTTGCATGTTTCACTGTTCAGGAGGATTAAATATCCGGTGTTCTGATCTGCCACGGAAAAGATAACCAGGCCGGCTTCTCTATCGTCTGAGTAAGTTGTCATCAAATTGGAATTTGGCATGACCGTACCGTCGTTTCGTTGGTAGCGCCATTTGCTGACTAATTTATAATCCTGGGTGACATTGAAAGAATTTATAGACCAGCCGGTTTGATGATCAGGTTGGTTGCGCTTGTATAGATAGTGCCTGAACGAAAAAGCATACATTAAAAAAGGGTGCTCCAATAACACCTCAGATCACTCTCCAGATATTGTGAATATTCAACGGGTATTGATACTAATACACATTGTTCACCCAAAATGGCCCATAAAACCATTTTTTAGGCACACCTATCCTGTGATGCTTATCCTACCTAAATCCGCTTTTGTTTAGGCCGCTTGTTTTAGGATCTCAAGCTTTTCTCTTTCTTGGCCACGCACAATGCTGCCGAGAATTTGAATATTACGGGATAACACCGCCAATGCCGCGTAGCGTTCGAAACCCTCAATGCCATGGTCGGGACATTTGTCCAATCCATGAACCTGTAATGCATTAATAGCTGACTCAACGGCACAGTGTTGCTTTTTGGCCTGAACAAATTCATCGGCGTATTCACAGGCCTTTTGCGCGCGGGATAATTTACCCTTCTTCGGCAAGACGACATGGTCCAGCCTATCTTTCAGTTCACATTGGTTATCCGGACTATGAAAGCCTTTATCAAAACTGCAGGCATTGAAACCGGGAAATTTTTCCTGCGTGGCTTTGACCCTATCAAGGGCTATTTTATCATCCGTTTCGTGTTGCATGACCCGATGATGCAATAGGAAACCGTGGGTGTCTTCGATAATGCAAAGCCGTATACCCAGCTCAACGGGAACGCCTGCTTTACCTTTACTGATCCATTCGGTATGGGGCTGGAATAAGGAGAAGACCTTTTCATCATGGGGAATCTTTTCACCCTCAATAACGCGACGCTTGATTTGATCGATTTGACGCTCGGCATGTTGGCTAAAGATCTTGAGTTCAAGCAATAGGCCTCAGGCACTTGATACGTGTTTTTTAATCGCTCATCACTGTCCGTGACGCGGTTAAGATACACTTGCGCCAAGTCAATATAGTCTTGGTGTGCTTCGCGGATTAACGCTTCCCGTGCTTGTTTTTTGGTTGCGTTCTTGGAGGTGGAATGGCGTAGCTTTTGTATTTTTCGATACAGTTTTTTGAATTGCCGCAGGTTATACCGATGTTGTCGCCATCCTGGCAATGTATAGTCTTGGCTCCAATTAACACACAGGCGAATCAGTATTCGAATGGCATCATAGAGCAGATTGATGTCCGTTGGAAAATGCACATCGGTTTTGAGCACAAACGAATCGCAACGCCCCCGGATCAAGGCATGAACATCCAGATCCAGCAACTGATAGCCAGCGCGAACGATTTCCGTATTAATACGCGCCATGATGTCCGGTGTAAACAGTTTCAGGTTGTCTTTTAAGGTTTGCAAATGATAAACCTTATCCTCATCGAATAAACCATGTCCCAGCATCATCCTGAGTGTTCTATGCTGGTTGGCTAATTCCTGAATGCGATCATAATCAGCATTTAAACCCAAGCGTAAGGCGCCCAATACCAAAATAGCCCATTGATCCATACCCGGGCGACCTTTGTCGGTGGCCACCGCGACCGGTAGGTCTGTGTGTTCCGCGGTTTTGAACGGTGTGACTTCTTCCAGTATTTTGAAAACAGCCTGTTTCAAGGGTTCCGTTGAATAAATGTGTTGTAGGCCAAGCAAGACGAGCGGTATATCGTCGCGGGATGTGACATCAATGGCGATATTGGCAATATCCGTTTGTCCAATTTGCAATTGTGGTGATAGGACGTTTCTCATGGGCTATGTGTCGACGAAGTTTGGGTAAAATTGGACCGGATTTTTAGACTCAGTATCTAGCCGATTCGGGTTGTGATTAGATAACTCATTAAATAACAATTAGTTATGATATTCGGTGGATTAATGCTGGAATAGAGTTTATCGAATCTTCAAGCCAGTATTTTACCCTATATCGTTGTTTTGCAAGAGAATAAATATTCTCGCCCAGGCACTAAGTAAAACTCATGGTCGGTACAAAAATTGGGCAACCTAATGAAATCACAGAGGAAACAGCACAGTTCAGCGTTTGATGAGGCAAATGGGACTAGAAGGGCTGGCGCCCGGACCTCGGACGAGTTGCCGACATTCCCAACACAAGGTTTATCCTTATCTTCTGCGGGGTGTTATAGCCGAGGCACCGAACCACATTTGGGCGGTGGATATAACCTATGTCCCGATGCCTATCGGGTTCATGTACCTAGTCGCCATTATCGATTGGTACAGCCGTCATGTGATGTCTTGGCGGTAATGGATACGGCGTTTTGTCTAGATGCTCTGGAACAGGCGTTACAGCGAGGGAAGCCTTTGATTTTCAACAGCGACCAAGGTGTCCAGTTTACCTCAATCGTGTTTACCGGGAAATTAAAAGCTGAGGCTATTCAAATCAGCATGGACGGTCGTGGTCGCGTCTTCGACAACATTTTCGTAGAACGCCTGTGGCGCACCGTCAAATATGAAGATATCTATCTCAAGGACTACGCCAGTGTGGCTGAGTATTGAGTGACAATTAACCTGGCCGGTCGGCGACAATTATCCTGGCCGGTATTCTGATAGGGTTCCTGGCATTACTTTTCTGATTGAGAGAGTGCGTGATGCCGGGAAAAAGAATCAACGAACAACAGGTTAATTTGTACATGAAAACGAGAAACGAAAACAAGACACAGGAGACATCGAGTGCGGTTGCAGGGATATCTGTGCGTAGCGGTCGGCGGATCGATAAACGACAGCTGCAGGTAGGCAAGCGGCCAATGCGACATTGGCGTACGCGCGATGACCCTTTTACCGAGGTTTGGGACAGCGAACTCGTCGGCAAACTCAAGAACGCACCCAATCTATCGGCCACAACGTTGCTTGAGATGCTGCAAGAACGTGATCCAGAGCGCTATCCTGACTCCAAGAAACGCACGTTGCAAAGGCGTGTGCAGCTGTGGAAGGCCAAATACGGCAAGGAACAGGACGTTGTTTTTCTGCAAGAACACCCACCGGGTCTGCAGGGCTTGTCTGATTTCACTCAGCTAAAGAGTGAGGCGATCACTCTAGGCAACAAGCCACTCAAACACTTGATTTACCATTTCAGGTTGGCCTTTTCCGGATGGTGTTACGCGATGGCGGTACTGGACGGAGAAAGCTTCACGGCCCTGGCGACGGGATTACAAGAAGCGCTGTGGCGCCTGGGTGGCAGCCCGAAGGAACACCGAACGGACAGCCTATCCGCGGCCTTCAAGAACCTGGATCAAGACGAGAAAAAGGACATCACATCACGGTACGCCGATCTGTGCCAGAACTATGGCATGAAAGCGACGCGAAATAACCGAGGACGTGGCCACGAGAATGACTCCGTCGAGTCACCACACGGGCATCTCAAGTGGCGTATCGAACAAGCCTTATTGCTTCGTGGGTCACGTGATTTTGATACCCTCAGCGACTATCAGACGTTTCTGAACACGGTAACGGATGGCATCAACCGACGCCACCAGGACCGGATCAAGGTGGAACGGGCATCTCTTGGCGCACTGCCCTGTCATCGCAGTGCCGATTACACCGAGTGCATTGCCGCTGTCAGCAGCACCGGCACTACCGAGGTCATATATGGTCCGCCCCGTATTGCAAGACAAAATTCGTTCGTGACAAAAAGAAATATTGCTCCCATATATCCGGCCTTTTGTTGAGAGACTATAAGCCCTCTGGCCCTGATGGAATCAGCGCATTTCCCCCTCATCAAGTTATCGGTCTCTATTGGACCCTTGACCTCGTCAGGTTCAATGGAATGCAGGTGCTACCTTTTTTGCCATCACTTGAACTTTATCCACGCAATTCGTTGATAGTTGTTATTGTTCTTTTTACCTTGGCAATCTGTTTCTTAACTTCTGTGCGCCAGTTCTGGGCCCGTCAAGGAGGAACGCAGACGCTTGCGTCGAGTAGTCCTTGACGGGCCCAGAACTGGCAATACCCTCTATGGCGGGGGCCGGAGAATCCAGGCCCCTGCCTCCCGGCGAGGGTGGGGTGAGCCGCGCGGCAAGGGGTTAAACCCCTATTGAGCGCTTCAATCAATGCTCTACCCCGCCTATGCGGCAGCGGCACGATAGCGCTCCTTCTTGCTCAACAATGCCCAGGCGATGCGCGCATTCTTGTTGGCCACGGCGACGTTTGAGATGTTTTCGCCTCGTCTTTGTTTGATCTCGCTAATCCACAGGTTGCGTTTATCCTGATGTAGATGAGCTACCCGAACGACGGACCGTCCGCCATGAATCAACAGGGTTCTAAGGTAACAGTCACCGCGCTTGCTGATACCCAACAAGGTCGGTTTGCCGCCAGTGGAATGGTGTCGTGGCACTAGACCGAGCCAAGCCGCTAACTCCCGGCCATTTTTGAATACCGTAATGTCGCCAATGGCCGCGATCAGGGCGGTTGCCGTGAGCAAACCTATGCCCGGGATCGTGAGCAGAAGTTGGCAATCTTCGTTCCGCACACTGATCATTTTTAATTTCTTTTCCAATGTATCGATCCGTTCATCGAGATGTACCATCTCATCGTAGAGTTCACGGAGTATTTCCCGAAATAATGGGGTTAGTGTATTTTCCGCATCTTCAAGTATCTCCGGGATCGATTTTCTGATGTATGCGATCCCCTTGGGTATGACGATACCGTATTCCAATAACAGTCCCCGAATTTAGTTCGCCTGCGCGGTTCGCTTGGCCACCTGTTGACTGCGAATCCGATGCACGCTTTGGATATCTTGCTGCTCGACATCCTTGGCCGGAACAAAACGCATGCTGGGACGTTGTACGGCCTCGCAAATGGCTTCGGCATCGACGGCATCGTTTTTGTTGGACTTGACGTACGGTTTGACAAACTGAGGTGCGATCATACGCACCGTATGGCCCATCTGGGTAAAAAGTACGTACCCAGTGATGAGCGCCACCACAGGCTTCCAGTCCGATAAGACACGGCGGCAGATTGGCGATGAAAGCGGCCAATTGGTGACGGCTCAGCTTCTTTTTGAGAACAACAAGGCCTTTTTTATTGACGCCGTGAAGTTGAAAACTGTTTTTGGCCAGGTCAATGCCCAACACTTTAATCACTTTTTTTTCGGTATTTGCGTTTTTCTGTTTCATGGATCCCCTCTCGTTTGTTTTGATGTTCGATTAAAAACCAACATCATGGCTCATGTGAGGCCGGTTAGAAAGTGGGGCGGACCATTCCATTAAGAGAGTGCTTTATACGGTGCCCTCCCGACTGGTCGGTTCAAGGTTGCGCATTCATCTTTATGATGATCATCTCAAAGGTTATTTAGGGTCCAGTGCGGTACTGGAGTTGCCGCGCAATCATCATCCCAAAGGCCGTGAGCGAGCCCGTCAGATCGACTATCGTCATCTGATCGGCAACTTGGCGAAAAAGCCACAAGCCTTTCGGTGCTCCATGTTGCGCGATGACCTTCTGCCAAACGACAATTACCGGAAACTGTGGCGAATCGCCGATGAACGCATGGAACCACGAGCGGCCTGTAAATGGATGGTGGGTATACTGGCATTGGCCGCACGAGCTGATTGCGAGAAGACACTCGGTGAATACCTGATGAAACGAGCGGAGCCGGACGACTTGCCAGGCGTGTGCACGCTAGAAAAACGATTTGAGGGAAAAGCGCAGCCACACCCCAGCGTTGACGTCGAACAACACGCCCTGGACGACTATGAGGCGCTGCTCAGCTCTTCGGGAGCATGCTAATGTCTACCTGTACAAGCTTACCGGTCATGCTCAAAGAGCTGAGGCTTGCAACCATTGGCCGCCACTGGGCGGAGCTTGCCAGCAGTGACAAAGCACGGAAATGGAGCCATGAGCAATTTCTCAGTGCATTGTGTGAACTGGAAATCACCCATCGTCATTCCCGGCGATTGGCCGGCTACCACAAAGAATCAAAACTGCCCGCTGGGAAAACGCTGCCCAGCTTCGACTTTGACCAGGATAAAGGCATAAACCGTGCACAAATCGAGGCACTGTCTAACAACGTTGACTGGATATCACAGGCACGGAACCTTTTGTTGTTTGGCGCGAGTGGCCTGGGCAAAACGCACCCGGCCTGTGCTATCGGAGCACGACTGATAGAACAAGGCGTGCGTGTACGGCATTACCCAGCAACCGCATTGGTGCAAGAGCTGCAACGCGCCAGAGACGGGTATTGCCTGGAAAGTCACCTACACAAACTCGATAAGTATAGACTCATCATTCTGGATGATCTAGGTTACGTTAAACGCAGTGATGGAGAGACCCAGGTATTGTTTGAGTTTATTGCCCACCGCTATGAAACGGGAAGTCTTATCATCACGGCCAACCAAACGTTTAGTGACTGGGATCAGATTTTCGCGGACAGCATGATGCCTGTGGCTGCAATTGACCGCCTGGTCCATCACGCGACAATTATCGAACTACACGGACAAAGTTACCGAAAAAAAGCCGCCATGGCCAAAAAATAGCACCTTCAACGGCGCCCGCCGGGGTTGGCGTAACTCCAGTCGCCCTACGGTCTCCTTCCGTTACGCCAACCCCGGCAACAAAACCTACCAGAGGGAAAAAACATGAGATAAATAACAACACTTAAAAACCGGCCAAGATAATTGACGCCGACCGGCCAGAGTAATTGACATTAGATAGAGGGAGTCCCAGGGAGGCTGTCCAAGCATAGAAGACGTCGCGTGGGGAAAGCGGTTTTGAGGCCATTTTTTGATTAAATGACGAAATACATCCCTATATTTTATGCCGCCAGGGTCACTTCGTGGTCCTAATTTGCTCCAGTTAAATTACGAGGCAAATACTTATTGTATTTGACAACAAATCCACTTGGAGCGGATTTGGACCACTGGAAGTGTGGAATACAGGGATGTATTTCATCTAAGTAATCAGGGAAATGGGGGCCGAAATCCACTTTTCCGCAGTAGGCTTTCTAGTCTCGGACATCCTCCTAGATGCCTTTCCCCTGCACACATGGCGTTTGGTTCAAGACGCCAACGCAAAATACTCTGATTTACCGCGGTATTCAATATCAATCTTTCCTTCGCGCGCTAACCAACCGATTGCTTTTTGCATATCGTTTTTTGCCAAACCCGTTTGTTCGGCGAGCTTTGTCGCGCTAATCGACTCATTTCCATCAAGAAAATTCCAGATCTTTCCTGCTGCAACGCCAATATCATCGGCCATGTTAAATATCCCCAAGTTTGAATAGAAAAAAGTTACCATTCAATAAATTACTGTTATTACCCCATAACGGTAGAAAAGCCTACGTTTAGGCGTGTAAATCACATAATTTTTCCTTGTTCTTTAGTAGAAAAGGGACGATCGTGTAAGTTACACACAGCATGCTGAATGGTGACTATAAATTATAGCCAAACAAAATTAGAATACAGAAAGCACTAAAACGACCCAACGAACGCTTGCTCACGGTTGGCATTCACAACTGACTAGCCGCCGTTTCCATCAAGCCATTGATCGCTGTTTCCATCTTGTCCTGATACAGCTGCAGATTTTCGCTTGCCTTACCCATCGGAACCATCACCGGTTTTCCGATGGCAATCACAACTGTTGTAAACGGATAGGGGATCATGAAGTGGTCCCAGGAACCCAGGCGCCGCGCATTTTTTGCCGCATAGGCCAACGGCAGCATGGAGGTTTTAGTTATGCGGGCGACCATGGCCGCACCCTGCTTGAATTTAAATATCGGTCCGGTGGGTCCGTCGGAAGTGGTGACCGGCGATATTCCATCCTTTGAGATAATCTGGTACATGTCGCGTAGCGACTGCGCACCGGTACGATTTGATGATCCACGGATAACGTGGGCGCCTCTTGCGGAAACGAGCCTTGCCGGGATCTCACCATCCACCGACGGGCTGATCAGAAAACCGACCTTCATGCCCTTTTTAATCTGGTTCAGCATATACCAGCTGCAAAAAATATGTTGCTGGTGCCAGTAACAGGGGATAACCGGTTTTCCCTCCTTAAGGACACGATCCATGTTTTCCTGACCGATAATTTTTACGCGACAACTTGTCCAGATGACCCGGACAATGAACATCACAACCGGCCCAAGAAAAAAATAAGCCAGTTTTCTTTTCGGCGTCATTTGCCGTGGTGTTTTCGCGCTCGATGGTGTTTGTGGTTTGCCGTAGGGATTTTCACTCATGTGTCGTTTTGGTTATTGAAATTCTGTGATCGCGGTAACTATTTATCATAACCCTTAGTGGTTTAGGTTGCGGTTACATATTTAATTTCTTCAGCTATAAATTCGTGTGCCAGATTTGTGTCAATTTAACTGTCTATATCCTTGTTTTTGTCACATTTAACAACCATTATTGGACTAGCAAGCGCCGTAAATGACTAATATTAATGATATTAAAAAGTTATATTTGGGATTTGTAATCAGCAGGTCGTCAGTTCGAATCTGTCCACCAGCTCTAATAAATACATGAGGTTATAAGCGTTTATCGCAAAGTTTATTTATCGAAACCATAAATGTTGACGCTTTTGCACGATTTCGAAGTAAAAATAGACTTGGAAATAAATCTGATCTACTACGCTTCCACAGAAGAAGCCTAGCGAAATGAGATGATTTTTAAACTTTTCAGGGGGCGCGGAATCGGTTTATTGATTAATGCAATCCGTACTTATTTTCCATTTTTGATTTACTTCTTGTAATTCTATACGTCCATAATCTTCCCGGTCTTTTCCATTTAGCTTATCGACCATTTCAACATAACCAGCCCTCTTATTGAGATGTTGGAGGTAAATATGTCGTAAACAGAAATCCGACTCTTTTGGGATAGGTCCACGGCCACGTTCCCAGTATGCAATTGTCTGTGGATCTTTCCCAATGAGCTCTCCTAAACGTTTTTGAGACATATCCAATTCCGTCCTTAAAAACCGAATTTCACTAGCCATTAAAATGTCTGTTTTATTCGTTAAGAATTGACCGATAAGACGATGCAAACCTTCAACATCTTTTATACTAATGCCTTTACCATAACGCGAATCAACACAGGTAAAGCCGTTGCGTAAATAGACATTATCTAGTCCGCACTGAATATAATGATAGGGTTCTTGGTAATTTTTCATCGTCTCTACTCATCGTGGTCAACATTGACAACGAATAAACATTTTTCTTTACTCTCCTGATCGCCAAATTCACAGTTGATTAGAGCTACGGTTAAATACAACATTCGGCCAGCACCAATTCGCTTGAACGTACACTCAAAATCCCCGTTATCATTTTTAATCGGAAACCCTGTCATTTTCCCCTCCTGTACGCAACGGTAGATTTGAATATCATTTAAACACGCAGCCATCGAGCCTTGTGTAGGAATAGCCGGAAGGATGATCTTACTTTTATTATTTACGAGGCCCTGTATTTCTCGTTGCGCGGCTTTTGGGGATAGTCTGAAAGGAACAACATTCATATGGTGTATAGATCACCCATGCTTCTAACCTATAAAAATTATAGGTTATTAGTTGCTAAGTTACCAGTTTTTTTCGCTAACCCTTTCTTTTCGAGATGTTCCTTCCGTATAGCATGCGCAATTTGTTTATTAATTAAGGATTAAATCAAGTGTGTTTTGATAGGCACAAAAAAAATCCCCCCAGAAATAATCCAGGCAGGGCTTAATGTTCGGCCAACTGCGATTTCAAATCGCAGTTGGATTAATATATTCGGCCTCTTTCAGCATATCAATACAGCAAGCCAAAGGACGGTATCCAATCGCAATATTGCTGGTTACTTTTTCTTGATAATCGAATTCCGAAATAATCAATCCCACAAGAATTTCAGACGGAGAACAACCACCGAAACAATGAATCAAGATACGCCCGTCAGTGGTTATCTTTATGGATAGCGACGGTGATTTGTCATCGTGTCCAGATTCGGAACAACGCGCCAACCAACGTACGGTTCTTCGAGAACCCCATGTCCGTCCATTACTCCAACTCGAATCTGATTAAGATAGGGCTTTGGTTTGGCACAGGTGGTTAAACAGGTGCCGTCCTTGACTACTTGTCCGATGAAAAAAATCTGAACATCTGGAATCTGCTCCAAAGCTGACATTCAGAAAATTAGGTCGATTGGCCGGATTAGGCCAATTGCGGCCACTTAGAAAACCATCTATTCGCGGGTACTAATTGATGATTAAATGAAAATCAGGCTTTGTAAGATCTCCGAAAACCCATTAAGCCGGATTAGTTTTTGAGTGTTAGGAGATTGGTTCCAAGTGACATTTTTAATAGATTAAAACGATTGAATTCCGTCCTATTTTTTGTGGGGTTTGTCTCCTGAAAATGACAGTTTTTGGGATAAACCGAAAGGTCTGCGACGACTAAAAGCCATTGTTGTGTCAATGGGATCAAAGATTCTGACGGTTCCGATCAAGGGCTACCAAGACCGCCCGGCAGATTGGGAAGGAAAAAGTTTAGCAGACGAATCATGCCAACGATTACACCTTACTTTGTGTTGGAAACAACATTTGTTTAACCGAAATATTTTCGTCGATCCAATCGGCGATAGCATCTACGTTGTTGAAGGGTACTGCCCCTCTACGAATCGTCTCCACGTCTGGTAGGAAACCATGGATTTCAACATCCGGGAATAGTGTCCTTACAGCTGGTTCAACATACGAAGACAATTCATACATTAACGGGCGGGTAACTTTATTAAACAGTACGCCTACCTTCGCTATCCCATTTGCCCTTAAAAACGTGAGGCAAAGCGCGATACTGTCAATCGCTGCGCCAATTCCAGATTGAGCAACCAGGAGGACCACGCAATTTCTGAGAGCATTGGCCAGGGTTGCATTCGATAGTCCTACGGTAGTCCCAACGGCTGGGTGCCCTACACCATCTACGAAAAGAAATTGCTTATCGACCGCGATTGAGTAAATTGCAACCAGAATTTCGTCGAGCAGAATGTCCCGCCCTGGCGTCTGGCCATCAAGAAATTCACGTGTGAAGCCTTTTGAAAAAATGACCGGTCCGATTGCCTGGCAGGCAATGCCATGTTTTTCACAGAATAAGGTGACCGGCTGTTTTTCAACACACTGAGTCATTGGTTTGATATAGGCCAGTTTTTCCGCTGGAACACCTTGTTTGAGGAGCCAGGCCAGCAAACCGAGACATAGACTGCTTTTACCAACTCCGGAGCCTGTTCCAAGGACATGGATGATTGTTGTACACATAACCCGATCAACCAAAAACTAGCTATGTTTGATCACCAGCAACATTTGTTCTCAACTGAAGATAAGTGTTATGGGACAGACCTTCGCGTGAATGATACCCATTCCATCTTCGAATTATTTCAATACAAACTGTTAGGAATGATGCTCGAGACGCATCAATTAGGCGCGTTGTAAAAATAACCTAAGCCGCGCCATGGGCTTTCGATGAATCGCAATATTGTCCGGTGTATCAATACCGGGGGACATTTTAAAGACAAACCCTCTTCGTGCTTGATGGTAATCGTCACTGCCATAGAAGTTGGAATACATTTGGGTTAATTCGTATTTTCTGTGGGCGGCTAACGGTTTTTCCATTTCAGCAGACCGTCGCCTTTTTGCCTTCTCCGACAAGCAATCTTGCAATATTTTATTATCCGATATCCAAAGGTTAGCCAATTGCCTTACCTGAGCATAAAAAATGTCATGGTTTTTATCTAAAACATTATCAACGAACCCTATGTGCCCTGCTTTTCGAGCGCTTATCGGTAGACACTGCGCGGTTAGTGCGTTAGCCATCTCCCGGCCGACCCGTTTAGGTAACGAATAAGTCCAATATTCAGATCCGTAAAGTCCACCCATATTTTTGTAATGAGGATTAAAGACAACCCCTTCGCGGGCAAAAATCATATCCGAAGCCAACGCCATCATCGCTCCGCCCGCACCTGCATTACCGGCAACCGCTGAAATGGTTAATTTATCCGGCGTGGTGATGATTTGATAAATTAAATCATCGATGGCATTGATATTAAGCCAGGATTCATGGGCTGGATTCTCGGCGTGTTCGATGTGATTAAGATGAATACCATTGGACCAGGATTCTTCTCCGCCCATAAGCACAATGACTTTTACCGGCAGTTTTGCGACGTGCCGGTAGACGGTTAATAAGAGCTGGCATTGCTCGGTGCACATGCCACCATTATGAAGATGTGAATGGATGTAGGCGACGTCACCTTCCTGTTCATACCAGACTTCCTTACAAGGGAGTTGCCGTCCTTGTTTCGTATAATCGATATCAATGGTTTTGATATCCTTTGGCAAACAATCCTGCAACACCAAGGTGGCGGGTAACTTGATTGCCTTTTTACCTTGCGCTTTCAGTTGACCTATCCAGAGGGCTCCGTCGATCGTAGCCCGGCAGATGGCATAGTTTGAGGTGGCGATAATGTCACCCGGTTTACCCGATAACTGATCGGCTTTGTGCGCATTGTATAAATAGACCGACCGGCCGCTGATGTCATCAAGCACACCGGGACTTCCATCGGCTGCATGAATTCGTCTGAGAATTTCGTCGCTGGTTTGCTGTTGCCAATTAATCGTCCGGTCTTTCTGCTTCATAAAGGTCCGCAGTTTGCCTTTGACATCAGCTTTACTGTAATCCAACGGCTCTGGTTGGAAATCCAGGGTATCTATATAGGTTAAAACTTCCCATAAGCAGTCGATTGCTGCTTGAGTGACCTCCCGATTAAAAAGACTACTTTTTGTTGTGGTGCGCATAGGAAAGGTTTTAGACGCCCAAATATTTCCTGCATCCATTTCTTCACGCGCTTCCAATAGAGTTACACCCCATACTGACTCGCCATTCTGGATAGCCCAGTCTAACGATGACGGACCTCGATCACCTTTAATTCCTGGGTGAATAATGAGACAGGTATATTTCTCATACAGTTCTTTAGGAATGCGCTGGGTCAGAAAGGGACAAAAAATCAAATCCGGCTTGAATAATGCCACACCCTTTAACAAGTGAGGGATATCACCTTGATGTAATTCGACGGAGACCAGATAACCGGCGTCTTTCAATTCAGTGAAAAAACGTTGCGTTAATCCGGAAAATGCTGATGAGATTAATAACACACGCATCACGATCTCTTAAACCGTAAATATCACTTTATTGGATGTACCGAACGTCATTCGAATCGATTTCGTTGATTATCATGCCATCGGGTTTCTTGCTAGAACCTAGGTAAACCGCTAACCACTTGATCTCCTCATCGCTCAGGTTAACTCGTCAGTCACGAGTTCTATCCGATTTGACGTAACTATTCAGGCCCTGAATTCATTTTTTCGCTGTGTCACCTCGACCAACGGAAGAAAGTCTTATCACCCATTGATAGCTCTGCGCTTTAAGATTGCCCGCTGGTGTTCATAAAAGATGAGTAGTGTAGAAAATAGAAATCGATAATTACGACTAGACATTTGCTAAAAAAACACGGATCCTTCTTTTCTTTGTAGAAGTACAGATGGAAGGAGGAGACCCCGTGCAACAGTATATTTCTCAGAGTTTAGAAAGCTTTCAAAGCGTTTTTTCCAGATCGAGTACTTGGTTGTTGTTATGCGCCATTGTGATTGGATTTATGGGGGCAGGAGAAATGATCGGCGTGACGTCGTTGTGTCGTTTCTGGCTATTAGATGAACTTGGTTATTACCGCTTGCTCCGTTTTTTTAGATCCAAAGCGTATGTCTATGGGGCGTTGCTCGATGCTTGGCAAGATTTTGTGAATCGCCAAGGAAAATCCGTTGAAGTAGCTGGACGAGCAATACTTCTGGGTGACCATACCGCGGTGATCAAAGATGGACGCAAGATGCCCGGCGTGGTATCGATGCACGAGTCATCGGAGACGCAAACGAAACCCGGCTATTTTCGGGCCCAATGTTGGGGCAGCATTGGCATCTTGATCGGGTCGTTATCCGCTTGTTTTTGTTGTCCTTTGCAGCTTCAAATTCATCAGGGATGGGCTCATTTAGGGTTAAACGACGAGCGCGATAATCCATGTCGGATCAAGCTCACCGACCGCTTGGTGGCCATGGCGATTCATTTTGCGGTGACGAATCACTGTCTGTGTTATTTGGTGTTGGATGCCTTTTTTTCAACCGGGGGCGTATTTCGAGCTTGCCACTATTATTCAATCCAGCATCAGGCGCGGTGGGTTGAGGTGCTGGTCAAAGCCAAGAATAGCTATGTGGGTTATTTCCCCGCGCCACCGAAACCCGCCTCTCGACCCGGACCTCAGCCGCTCTATGCGAGAAAGTGTGTTTAAGAGAATGCTTCGACCACCTTCATTTGTTTGAGACGGTGACCTGTCAAGTCTACGGTAAAACCGAATCCATCCGGGTTATGACGCTTACACTGTTATGGCGGCCCATCGCTGATCAGGTGTTATTTATTCTCGCCGTCACCTCAAAAGGCCCAATGGTTCTAATGAGTTCCGATTTAACGCTGTCAGCCATTGATGCCGTTGAACTGTATTGTGCTAGAACCCGCATTGAAATCATGTTCGCGATGTTAAAGCATGTGATCGGCGCCTTTAAATTTCGTTTTTGGACTAAAAAATTGCCAAAACATTCTAGACGCCCCTTTTCCAATCGTCTTCTCAAAGCCCCACAGCCCCAGGATATTCATACCGTTCAAGCGTGCTGGCGAGCCTATGAAATCTTCGTGCTCTGTGCCTCCATTGCCTTGGGGTTAATGCAATTGATTGCGCTCCAGTATCAAGATACGATTTGGTCTGAGCACTCGCTTTATCTTCGCACTCAATCGCGTGATTTGCCATCGGAGAAAACCGTCAAGCAAATTTTAGCGCCATTGTTCCTCAAACAATTCTTTCGACTTGAGGAAAATGGCATGATTCAACAGATCCGTGCCCGCTTGATGGCTGTTTCCGATGAAATAGATGACGATTAAACTGAATGAGGCGTTCTATGCTCTAATTCTCTGCGATCTTCAAAATTTTTCATCAAACATACTACGATGGAGAGGGTAGTTTTGCCCCGCTTTTCTCGCTGTTAACTCACGACTGCCGAGAGGTTAATGGCCATTGCCTGCATCACTGAGCTTTGGCGCACGCCGTTTTTAAAATTGACTAGCTGCTGCTCCAGGTAGGCGGGCTTTTGACCAAGCAGTCTCGGAAAAGGTGCAATCCCTTCACCATTGGCGCCGTGGCACGCAGAACAGGGCGAATACATCAATTCACCGTCTACACTAAGCTTATTCAGCGGATTTTCAGGTTTTAAATTAGCATAATAGGCCACTAAACTTTCGGCTTCATCACTGCCCAGTTTGAAGCTATCCGAGCTTAAAATCGGATGGCTCCGGGTATCTTTAAGGAATAAATTGATTTGCTTGATCAAATACGGGCTGTTTTGGCCTGCTAAATTGGGTCCCTGGAGTTCCTGATTATTTCCGTCGGCACCATGGCAATTGGTACATACGACAAACTTTGGTTGTACTGTGGTGCTTTCGCCCGCCCACAGAGGACTCGCCCATTCCCATAAGATTAAAGCGACCGTCAAAGCAAGCAAATTGTTCATCGTTAATCCTCCTTGGCGCTGCATTTTAATGACCCATTCGATGGGGTTTCCTGACTTGCACCATTAAATTATCGTTCCATTGCCCTTCGACTTTGATATGTGCGGCCGCTCCCAACAGCACCGCTTCGATCAAATTATGGTTAAGGTAAACATAGGTGCCAGGTTGCTGAAATTCATACAGCATTGCTCCCGCAGACCCGCCACGGATGAACCAGGTTTCAAGATTAGATTGCGGGGTATCAGCAAACGATCCAGTGGACCATACTAAATCACCATGGCCCCCGATCAGATGGGGCCGAGAATCCCGATTGGCCTGGGAGTGGATGAAGAGTACTTTGTCACCCACGCGAGCCTGTAAACTATTTGCTTTGGTCAACGCACCGACTGCACCGTTGAATACGACATGGGTCGGCTGCAAGGTTTTCATCACCGCCAGCGTATCTTCCATTGCCTCGGGTAGCGAGGCGTATCGTTTGTAAGCACCGTTTCCATCCTGAGGCACATAAAAATCCTGTTCTCCGACGTAATACGCTCGGTCGTAGCGCACCGGGCTTCCTAACTTATCTTTTAACCCGTCGCGGGGTAATACCATAATGGCCCCATTCATACCCGAAACAACGTGGTAAGGAATCATCAGTCCACCAGGTGCGCAATTATAGACAAATACACCCGGTTTAGTCGCCTTAAACCGGATCACAACCGATTGGCCCGGTTTGACCTTGGTTAAACCACCGCCACCCAATGCACCGGTTGCGGCATGTAGATCAATACTGTGTACCATGGTGTTGGTGTTGGTTTTGGGGTTCGCCAAGGTTAATTCCAGATAATCATTTTGGTGTACTACGATGATGGGTCCAGGAATGGAGCCATTGAATGTTGCGGCCTGAATCTTGGCGCCGTTGCCGATGTTGATTTCTTTTTCTTCCACCGTCAAACGGACTTGGATGATTTTAGGAGCGCCCAGTGCGACTTGTTCGTGTACTGGCAAGAAGGGCGGCGCTACCAATTTCAGTATGATCCGTTCAAGCTTGCTGATTCGGTTGGCCTCCGCGTTGTGCTGTACAGAAGTTGCGCAACCTGCGAGAAAAATGGCAACGATACCTACGAAATTCTTGATGCTGCTCACCGTCAATCACCCCTTAATAATTGATCATCTGCGTCGATACAACATAACGACTCACAGAGATGTTACGGCCAATATGTGCTGACATTTATGATCCCCGAAAGACGATGCGGTTAATGACTTATTAAAATCCGTCGATGACCGTTGCCAACCGAATAATGACCACCGCAAGCCCTCTTTAGTAGTGGACAGCGTATCAAATTATCTTTTGCATAAATAGTTTTATTTTCAGTTAGTTATTAAAAGTTTTTGTGGATTAGTAAGGATAACTATTACTAGTATTAATCAACTAAAGATAACTAAAGATGGTAATAAAGCCCTTCCTAAGTCTATTCCAATCTATAAATGGCCCTGAAATTGGGAACAGATCATGAATAACCTTTTAACTGGAGCGGAAGAGGTGTCAAGGAGGAGTTTGTAGCGTAGCGGAGGAATCTCCTTGACACTTCTGAAGCGTAAGTTAACCTCAATTTATGATCTGTTCTCGGTTTCAGGGCCATTTCACGTTAGAAATTACCCCCCTCTTCAGGGCCATTTCATATTGGACAAGACTAAGACTTCCTATAAGATGTATAATTGGTTAAGCTACGGAATCCGTGGAATTGCCTTTCAATCGTGTAGAGCAAACCCCTGAACCGGTCTTATCGGCCACCGCGTATCACACGTCCGCTGATAACAAGCCGTTATGAAACTTTAAGATTACAGTTAGCTGCATGCGACAAATAGATCAGTTTTTGACAATATCCGAAGCTGCCTATTTGCTTAAAGTCAGTAAATCTTTACTGCGCCGATGGAGTAACACGGGCCAGCTAGCCTGTTTCCGTATTGGGTAACGTAATGAAAGACGGTTTTTATTGAACGATCTGTTGGCATTGATTGAAGCACCTGTCGGAATACCCACACATCCTGGAAACAACCACCTGCAATCGAATCCATCGCACAAAATCGAAATGCATCTACCGTTTCACGTGTGCACAATGTTCAAAGATACCGACGAGCAATGGCGACAACTGCGGCCGTTTTTGGCAACGCATCGGTCACCAACGGCTAAAACCGTTTATCTCTATCATAGTGACAAGCAAACATTGGTCAACATGCTCATGGCTGAAGGTTTCGATAAATCATTTATCGAAAATAAAGGCACATTCGAAATGATTTCGGTATCGGATTCATACATCTTGAACAAGCGTTTTGATGTCGATCGAATGCTTCAATTCTGGAAATTGATTATCTCTCGATGTCAAAACAGCGGCATCAAACGGCTTTTGTTGATGGGTGAAATGGAGTGGTTTACGACAGGGTTACCCGGTTGCGACGACCTCATCCAGTACGAGGAAAAGCTCGATAAGTTCGTCCAGGAGTATCCATGGGTCACTATCGTTTGCCAATATTTTTTACCCAAATTTCCTGCAACGATGATATTCGACAATCTATGCATACATCACTACGTTTCTATGTCAGACAGATTGGTGGATGGATTAGGATATCAAAACCACCCCTGTTGATCGTTGTGCGGGGAGAAAAGTCGCCCTTGATATAGGCACACATTTGCGCACATAATCTTGTAAGGATAAAAGGTTTTGTCTTATGCCCCCGGGTAGACATGAAGTTTTCACGAAGGTCCGCAGTGGATCGGTAAGTGACCATCGCTCCGAAGATCCGAACGACCGCTTTGAGTATCAACCGGTCATTCACCTGGAATTATCGACCGGCCGGTAATAGCCGAAAGCGGTCATCGATGGGGCGTGACCCGCCTTCCGCGCCCTAACTCTTTGATTGTTTACTCCATGACTAAAATTGACCGTTTTGGGTACGTAAGTGTTTGATTCTTTCTTCTTAAACGATACGCTAGGTCATTGATTCATAGCGAGAGCGGAACGCGGGTTACGCCCTCATCGATGTAAGTAAAATTTGGCGGAATATTACCTCATAACTATGCGTATCTTCCAGCGATATTGGTTCTGAACATATTTGACGCCAACCGTGAATTGGATTAGTTAAATTTGGATAGATGTCTTTAGGGAGTAACAGTCTCCAATAATCTTTTTATTCGACTGCCGGGATTAGTTATGCAACGTACTGATCGGTCTAGCTTTGCGCAATGGGCGGCTCTCATTTTTAGTTATAAATAACAAACAGTTATAGATCTTATCTGGCTCTTTTAATGCGATGGTCAGGAATTCGAGTTGCCCACGACTCACTAAATTACTGCCTCATCGGTTGTTACTTCATGTCCACCAAAACGAGTTGATCCGAAACCTTCGCTAGGAGGCTGCCCGAGAATAGGAGCCGTCGCGAGGGAAAGCTGGTTTGAGCCTGATTTTTTCATTATTTGAGGCGAATACTTGCTGTATTTAACGACAAATCCGCCTGGAGCGGGTTTGGACCGCTGAAAGCGGCCCACAGGTGTGAAATATAGGGATGTATTTCATCAATATAATGGGAAAATCAGGCCAAATCCAGCTTTTCCGCAGTAGGCTCTCTATTCTCGGACAGCCTCCTAGTTGCTGATAGTCCTAGTCATCGTGCAATAAAGTCAGTTTATGGTCGATCGCGATCTGTGCGATCAGGCAATCAACGGAGGAACGGATGGTAATGCCCTGTCGGCGACATCGGTAGTACAGATCAGCTGCATTTGCATAACTATCTACAGAGTCCAACGGATGATAGAACCGCTGGGTGGTCAGATAATCATAAAGCTCTTTTTAGTCATTTTGATCTATTGCACCCTGCGGAATTTCCTGAAGGATTACGCCCGTGATGCCGTAAGAAACCTGCTGTTACAATAGGCGTTTAAAATAATGGGTTGCGGGTGTATCCCGTTGTCGAAAGAGGTTAATCCAAACTGAAGTATCAATCAGATACATTGGGTTCCGAAGAATTGCGCAGGGATTTATAGTCATAGCTCGGATCTATGCTGACTCTACCGATCAATTCCCGGACATCTTTGCGCCGACGGTTTTCCACAAAATCCTTCAAAGCCAGATGTACTAGTTCACGTTTGCATATCGAAAAGCTTGAATTACTAGTACCCCGCACACTAAATAACTACGTTTAAGCGGCGAGGATAAATCGCCGAGAACAAGGCGCGACAGCGCAGGAATAGCCATCCTCTTTCAAGCTGTCGCAACGCAGTTATCGACGATTTAGACGTAGTTATTTAGGGGTACGGGGTACTAGTTCATCGTTTAGTTCAATGTTAGTCCGCACAATTACACCTCTATGCATACCAAATCATACACTATTGTATACACCTCTTCTTAAGTTGGGTAGATTACGGGCGAAGTAATGCTGAATCTATATGGATGAACCATTTACAGAATAGGTTGGCTGAATGTATTATTATCGTTGGGTAAAATGGGGCCAAGTTACTTGACCCTATTACCTGAAGTACACACTTCCCAAGATTTGATAGCCTATATTGACTTCCTTAGTCTTTATATTTAATTGGATAAATCAAGTCCGTAGTACCTTGACCGTTCCGATCCGTTATGCTTTCGCCGCGAACGACTTCATGGGTTTTCTAATTGAATAGCGCGGCTGTGCCCTTCTGTAGCAACTCCGTACTTTACAAATTGCTTGGCATCGGGCAACCCACTTGACAGGTTTTTTCTAGTGAGTTGGTTTTTGTTGAACAGGATGGCTGGATATTAAGGATTTTAGTTCAGTGGCGTTTGTTCGTTCCTCACTTTGACTAATAGAAAATCAAAAATTAATCAGGGCGACGGAGAAGCAATGTATTAATGGGATTGATAGCGAAAGGGAATTCCATTTGTTTTCCCAGTGTCCGGACAGGGTCTCTATGTTATGTTGAGCTACACATAGGGGTCGATAGCAGACAAAAATCAATCGTCCGAAAATCGACAACCCAGTCAAGATAAATACCATAAGTTGATAATTACTAGGTTTGGAGTAAGTGGCATAAGCCGAAGGACGATACCCACCTTTGCAAGTTGAGTGCTTTACTCCCAAAATCTTGCAGCCTTTCAGACGCTACCAAAGTCTGTGTGAACGCAGTGAATAAATGCCACCCGCACCAAGTCATAACATCGTATTGCCTATCAAACCCCCGTCATCGGTCCTATCTTATAGAATGACAGCCAGGGGTTGCCCGTTACCCAAGCTTGTTTAATAGTGGGGCGTGGCTATTGAAGGGAATAGCCGCGCTTGTAGAGGAGAAAACCTTTGAAAAAGATCGCGGTGGAAACGCGAAGCGATGGGACAGCGCGGAGTCTACAGAATAATTTGGTTGAATGTATTATTATCGGCGGGGTTCACTCTGTCATCTAAATTGACACACTAAAATACGATGGTAGTTACTGGTTACGGGAAAATACATTAAAATTACGACGCATTGAATTTCTTGTCCTTAATACTAAAAACGTCAAACGGACAAAACCTTTGGCAAAAAACATCGCACTCTATCTGGATGGAACCTGGAATGCCCCGGGAAGTCGCACAAACGTGCGCGTCTTGTATGAGCAAACACGCGGTGTTGATATTGATTTATCCAAACAAAAGGATCAGCGCAACAAGGTACGAATAGAAGCCGCTCAACAGCTCAGATATTACGATCAGGGTGCGGGAACCCGCTTTTTTAACCAGTTCCGGGGAGGGGTTTTTGGCCGCGGGGTGGCGGAAAACATAGGATAAGCCTACGACGCACTGGCTCGGCACTATCAAGAGGGAGACCAGATCTACGTATTCGGCTTTAGCCGCGGAGCGTTTACCGAGCGCACCCTGGTCGGCGTGTTTGATCGCTTTGGTCTTAACTCTGATGTCTCCGGCAAACAGCTAGCAGTTCATTACATTGAACACACTGCGGGTGGAAAAGTTTGCAACTGCCACCCACACCTAAAAAAGGGCATCAAAAACGAGAACTTTATAAAAGTCAAAATAACCTTCCTCGGCGTCTGGGATACGGTCATCGCAATCGGCAATCCATTGTCCAAACGCTCAAACAGAACAGACCAAGAATCATCGGCTGGTCAGAAAAAAAAGACTGTCGATCTCTACAATACATTCGCGAACACACATGTTTGCAGCATCGTCGAACATGCCGCTCAAGCGCTGGCGCTGGACGAATTCAGGGCGAATTTTCAGCACACACGCCCTGGACCGGCTCAGAGCAGCCAACGATCAGCGTTAAACAACGTTGGTTTGTGGGTGCACACGCCAATGTCGGTGGCGGCTATCGGGACAATCACCTAAGCAGAATTCCGCGCTATTGGATACAAGAGCAAGCGAGTAAGCTGGGGCTCAAATATTACCGTCTCCTGACTCCCCCCGATCACTCCATACAGGAACCGGTTATTGATTCTTATTCTGCTTTCCCCTTTGGGCGGAAGCCCTCTTAAAGTTGGCGTACTTTTTTTATAACAAGGAATTAATCCAGATACATCAGGATAAAATTTTTAACTTATTGTAATTTAGGGGGATTATTAATATAAGTCACGAAGATGGGTTAAGTTGTATAGATTACGGACGAAGTAATGCAGGTTTCGTTGGGCATACTGAACGCAGTAATCGCTAAAACAAACCGTGAGCTGAATAGCTACGAATCGTATACAAACAGACCATAGACTACGCAACTTGTTGATAGCTGGATCGAGATAGCTGTCTGAATCCAGACATCTGTAATATAATCCCACTCCCGCGGGTTTTATCCTTCGCTACCCGCCCAAGATTATTGAACTAAACCATCATGCCCGAACCCAACCCATCTAACACATTTCCGCCTGGGCCCTCGGAGACGGTTACCCTGAACCTGGATCTCGACACGCTTAATGCCATTACCGGCATGGTCGAAAAATACGGCGATATCGTCAAGCTGTCCGTCTCCGGACGCAGCAATTCTACCCACTTGGTCATCGACGCCGATTACGTACAACATATACTTATTGGCAACCATGGTAATTACATCAAGGGTGTCGGTTTTGAACGCGTAAAAATGTTGCTGGGCAATGGCATTATTGTCAGCGGCGGTGATTTCTGGCGTCGCCAACGGACACTGATCCAGCCCGCGTTCAGCCGAGGTAATATAAGCCAACTGTCCACAATGATTAAATCGGTGACATCGACGTTAATTCCGTTGTGGCAACGACACGCCGATGATGGGAAACCCATCGATATAACCACACAGACCAGCGAGTTTGCTCTCGAAGTCATACTGCGCGCTTTGTTCAGCGATGACCTTGATTACATTATCGAATCGCGCGGGAACAACCCCTTCGCTTTTCTGACCGATGATACGACCCGAGACTTGGCCGTGGCGATGAAATTTCGCCAGTTGACCCGTCTGGTTCAGGAAGTTATCGATGACAGGCGTGAAAACAACCGTAATCCGTTTGATCTGTTGTCGTTAATGATGGACGCGAGTGATAAGCAAGGTAATCAAATGACCGACAAGGAGTTGATTGATGAAGTCATGACAATGATTATCGCCGGTCATGAAACATAGGCTGGAACCTTGAACTGGGCGTGGTACGAGCTGTCACAAAACCCCGATATTGAACAACGGTTTCTCGACGAAATACAATCCGTGCTCGTCAACGATCAGCTGGCTTTTGAAGACATCCCCAAACTCAAGTACACCAAGCAGATTATCAACGAAACCCTGCGCCTGTATCCGCCGGTGTGGCTATTTACCCGCAAAGCCCTAGGCGAAGACAATTTGGGTGGTTATACTGTGTCGCCCGGCACGGATATTTACATGCTTCCCTATTTGACCCATAGAAAACAGGAATACTGGGATACTCCTAATCAATTCAACCCCGATCATTTCCGCGAAGACGGCACCAAACTGAAGCACAAATACGCCTTTTTTCCTTTTTCCGCCGGGTCGCGCCGTTGCATCGGTGAATTTTTTTCCTACATCGAAATGCAGACTCATCTCGCATTGTTGGCCACCAAGTTCAAACTTCGATATATTCCGGGTGAACCCATCGAACTCGATCCCGGCATAAACCTCCGAACCCGAAACAGCATATTGATGTCCGTTGAAGCACGCTAGTACTTCAAACCCTACATAACCCATAAGATAGGAGAGTATAAATGAGTGATAACAAGGCAAACAAACGCAGGAATATGGGTATATTTTAAGTTTGTTTAACGCAGTTATCGGTCATTTAGGCCTCCTAGTTGATGATTGATTTTGACGTATTGACCCAGGTGTTGGACGGCAATGCCAGCGAGCATCACGGCATAACGTATATCCGCGGCCAGAACAAAATAACCTCGGTGAGTTTCGGCGACCTTCGTCAGCGCGCACTGGGCGTTCTGTTTCATATTCAAGAACGCGGTCTTCAGCCTGGTGATGAACTCATACTGTTGACCGACAATAACGAGTTTTTTATCGACGCATTCTGGGCCTGCCTGTATGGCGGCATCGTCCCCGTACCTGTTGCGGTGGGTATCAGCGATGAACACCGTTTCAAACTGGCACGCATCTTCAACAAGTTGACGTCACCGTATATCTATACCGAGCAAAGCTTACTCGACAAGATGGAGTGGTTTTTCAATACCAACGAACTGGCCAGTGAAGGGAAAAGGATAGTTGAGCGTTCGATCACTATCGAATCCATAAACGATATTTCCAGCGCGGGTGCGATACACGAAGCCTCGCCGGACGATACGGCGTTTATTCAGTTTTCATCGGGTTCGACCAGTAAACCTAAGGGTGTGGTGCTGACCCACAAAAATGTTCTTACCAACATCAAGGCGATCATTGGCGGCACCTCGTTTACATCCGACGATACGTATCTCAGTTGGATGCCACTGACTCACGACATGGGCTTGATAGGTTTTCACCTTATGCCTCTGGCGCTCAACGGCAATCATACCATCATGGATACCAGCGTATTTGTGCGCAGACCGTTGTCGTGGCTGAGCGTTACTTCGGAAAAGAAATCCAGCATCTTGTGCTCACCCAATTTCGGTTTTAAACATTTTTTGAAGGTGTTCGAATCCAGGGGGCTTCCCGATCTTGATCTGTCCCATGTCCGGCTCATCGTCAATGGCGCCGAACCTATCTCGGCACAGTTATGCAACGAATTCCTTGATGCCATGAGTCCCTTCGGGCTGAAAAGAAATGTCATGTTCCCGGTGTATGGTCTGGCTGAAGCCAGCCTCGCCGTATCATTACCGGATTTCGATGCTGAGATAAACACCATCAGTGCAAATCGGCAACGACTGGGTATTGGCGAGAAGCTCGAATTGGTCGAGCCAGACGATATAAATGCAATGACCTTTGTGACCGTCGGTCGTCCGATTAACGAGTGTGGTGTACGCATCGCTGACTCCGATGGCAAGGAATTAGCCGAAGGTTTTGTCGGGCGCATCCTGCTCAAGGGTAACAACGTCACCAATGGATATTACCTAGCGGACGATATCAACAGCCGGATATTTGATATGGAAGGTTGGCTGGATACCGGCGATCTCGGATTGTTTCACGAAGGTGAACTGGTCGTTACCGGCCGCGTCAAAGATGTGATTTTCGTCAACGGTCAGAACTTTTACTCCCACGACATCGAGAATATCATTCACCAACTCGACGAACTTGAACTCGGCAAGGTGGTTGCCTCTGGCGCCAGAAAACCTGGAGACGGAGAAGACGAGTTGATCGTGTTTATACTGTATCGCGGTGATATCAAGTCCTGCATTCCGCTGACACACCAGATACGCAAGCTGGTTAACGAAACAACCGGCGTCGAAGTGAAACACGTACTACCGATACAACGTATCCCCAAAACAACCAGCGGCAAGGTCCAACGGCACAAGCTCGCCGATAGCTACCGCGACGGGGAATACGACGGGATTGTTGCCGAAATTAAGGCGTTGGATACGTCACCTGTCTTTGAGGAAAGCACAGGTGACTCAGAAGTTAATATCGAGGCGCAACTCAACACCATTTGCCGTTCGGTTGTCACCGACAAAACCATTGCACTGGATGATAACCTGTTTGAAATAGGCATCAGTTCTCTGGCGCTGGCGGAAATACACGAGAAGATCGACGCGCAATACCCGGGGTTGGTGGATATCACGGACCTGTTCGATTACCCAAATATCAAGGCGCTGGCGCAGTTTATAGAAGAAAAAATTCAGGTAGTTTGATATAAGGCATCTTTAGCAAGATGCCTTACCCGTTTAGCCCACCATTGTCCGGCAAGACAATATTGAGTTCGAGTACTTCCCGGGTTTCGTCTTTTTCCATGGTAATGGAAATTGCGTCTTGATTCACATTGACGTATTTTCGGACTACCGCCAATAATTCATTCTGCATTTTCGGCAAATAAGAGGGTTTGTTTCTTTCAGCGCGTTCGTGGGAAACTACAATTTGGAGCCGCTCTCTGGCGATTGCGGCGCTGTTTGAACGGGAAGTTCTAAAGTAATCCAATAAACCCATCGCTTAACCTCCAAACAATCGTCCGAACAGACCTTTTCTTTGTTCATTAATAAAGCGGTGGGGTAAATCTTCGCCCAAATACCGGGACACGACATCCACGTAAGCTTGCCCTGCGTCACTCTCTTTATTCAGTATGACCGGGACTCCTGAGTTCGAGGCGCCGAGCACCGATTCCGATTCGGGGATCACGCCCAACAAGTCCATCGATAAAATTTCCTGAACATCATCGACCCCTAACATTTCGCCCATGTTCACACGCTTTGGCGAATATCGTGAAAGCAAAAGATACTCTTTTATAGGATCGTCATTTTGCTCGGCCCGCCGAGACTTACTGGCGAGAATCCCAAGCATTCGATCAGAATCGCGAACCGAGGCGATTTCCGGGTTAGTTACAACAAAAGCATCATCGGCGAAATACATAGCCAAATTAGCCCCTCTTTCGATTCCGGCCGGAGAATCACAGACAACGTACTCGAAATCTTTCTTTAGCTCATCCAAGACTCGCCCGACCCCTTCCTTAGTCAAAGCATCTTTATCACGTGTTTGGGAAGCGGGCAGAATATATAAATCGACACAACGTTTATCGCGGATTAAAGCTTGATTTAAATTAGCTTCCCCGTTGATGACATTAATGAAGTCATAAACAACACGCCGTTCGCAACCCATGATCAGATCGAGGTTGCGCAATCCTACATCAAAATCAATCACTGCGGTGCGACACCCTTTCCGCGCCAAACCCATTGCCACCGAGGCGCTGGTGGTGGTCTTCCCCACGCCGCCTTTTCCCGAAGTAATTACAATCGTTCTTGCCAAAATACTTTCCTCCAACCCTATTCCAACCGTTCAGATGGGCTCGATAATGAGTGATTCACCTTCCAAATAAACTTGTACCGGCTTCCCGAGCAGTGATGCATCGAGATGTTCACCGATCTTAAAATATCCGCCGATGGAAACGATTTCCGCTCTGAAATCCTGACAGAAAATACGACTTTCCAAGTTCCCCTTCACGCCCGCCAATGCCCGTCCGCGCAACGTTCCATAGATATGAATGTTACCGTCGGCCATTATCTCCGCCCCATGACTCACTTGTGACAGGACAATTAAGTCAGCACCAGCGGTATACACTTTTTGACCGGATCGAATTGGCCGATCAATTATCCGCGCCGAATTCCGTGTCTCCCGCGGTTCTTCGCGATTAACCAAAGGTTCCCGATCCACGGATTCGGGTTTTTGCTTGGATCTGGCGTCCGAGAGCACGGCCAAGTCCACCGATCTCGCATTTTCATTGTAGGCTTCATTGCCACCCCGGACACCCACGGGATTCATTCCGTAGCCCTTTAACATTGAAATCAACTCAGAAAAATTCAGTTCCGTTTTTTTCTCCACCAATTCACGAAGGTCAATAATAACAGGGGCATTGATGAAGAAATCAGGCGCCAGATGAACCTTCTCCATCAATTGGTTAGACATTTCTTCAAGATCATTACCCAACAATTTAAGCAAGGGTAACGTCACGGAACTACTTTTTATTTCAATCACGGAGGGAGACGACGGGTGGTAATTCGGATTATCGGACATCCGGACGATTCAATTTTCTAAATTAATTCCATGAATCCGGACCGCATTTTAGCACCCCTTTTCCGAAAAGGGTAATGAAGTCTTGTCCAATATGAAATGGCCCTGAACGGGAGCCGTGATTCCAACGTGAAACGGCCCTGTACCTGAGGAGTAATTTCTGCTCATGATGGTCACCTATGGTGATCTATATGAGTGACAAAAAGATAAAAACATTGGATGACGTCCGCATCTTTCTCGAAGGAACTGTGGAGGTTGAGTTTTCAATTACCAACAAGGAAGAGCGCTACCAGTGGATTCGGCGTACATTGGTCAAATTCAGTTATATCTCTTGCAGCAAGAACGGTAAGGGATTGATCATCCGCTATCTGGAGCAGGTGAGTGGCTATTCTCCACGGCAAGTGAAACGGCTGGTACAGCAATACAAAAAAACCGGATACATCAAGCGCCAACAGCGTACAGCATCGGGATTTGAACGCTTCTACCGCCCTGAGGACGCAGTGCTGTTAGCTGAGACCGACAAGCTCCATGGGACACTCTGCGGTGCAGCCACCAAGAAGATCTGTGAGCGGATGCTTTTGATCTATGAGGATTATCGCTATGAGCGCTTAGCAAAGATTTCGGTTGCCCATCTCTATAATCTTCGTCATTCTACGTGTTATCAACGACAGCGCCGCCAGTTTGATAAAACCGCTTCAAAACGCTCTCAGATAGGCGAGCGACGAAAACCCAATTCAGAAGGTAAACCAGGCTTTCTACGGATCGACACAGTCCATCAGGGCGACCTGGATGGGATCAAAGGGGTTTACCATATCAATGCGGTTGATGAAGTCACGCAATTTGAATGTATATTCTCCGTAGAACGGATTACTGAGCGTTTCATGATTCCGGTCCTGGAGATGCTGATCGAAATCTTCCCTTTTGTCATCCTGGCATTTCACGCGGATAACGGTTCGGAATACATCAATCATACCGTGGCAAAACTGCTCGGAAAGCTCCATATTGACCTGACCAAATCACGCCCACGCCATTCCAACGACAATGCACTCGCCGAGTCCAAGAACGGAACCATCATCCGCAAACATCTGGGGTACGACCATATCCCGGGGTACTGGGCGCCTCAACTTAATGAATTTCACAGAGAGTATTTCAACCCCTATATCAACTTCCATCGTCCTTGCTTTTTTCCTGTCCCAAAAGAAGACAACAAAGGAAAGGTGAAAAAGAGCTATCCCTACAAGTTAATGATGACACCCTACGAGAAGCTCAAATCATTACCTGATGCAAACCAATATCTCAAACTGGGAACCACCTTTAAAAAGCTGGATGCAATTGCCTTCTCAATCAGCGACAATGACGCAGTCAAACAGATGAATGAGGCCAAACGTAAACTTTTCAAAACCATCTTTGAGCAGGAGCGGAGTATTGCCTGATTTGCCTCTTCAGGTAGATTCTCTACCCCTCTGTTTCAGGGCCATTTATAGATTGGAATAGACTATGAAGTGAACTCTACGGGATGCAATACCAGGGGATATACCAATAACTAAATGATAAATAGTCATTAATTGTATTTTAGCTTACTATGAGCACGATTCTCGAACAGCTACCGTCACCTCCTTCCGATGGAGCCACGCTATCATAAGACCAGCCCCGATTGTATCGGCAATCCAATCGAAAACATCCGATGATCGTCCGGGGACAAAGGATTGGTGCCATTCATCGCTTAACCCGAATACAATGCAGTACACTAGTGCCGTGATGGTTAACGATAATCGGCGATTGAAAAATATAGAAAAACAGCGCCAGGATAACCATCCCATCACAGCGTAGGCGATGGCATGGATAAGTTTATCCTGGTGGGGGAACGACAGAGGGCTGGGTAACGAAGGCTGATCGGATAGCCAGTAAATCAGGCCGCTGTATGCCACTAAGAAGATTATGTCTCGAAGCTTTAGTATCATGAAGAGTTACTCAATTTTTGAATTTGCTGAGCAATGCTTGCATTCAGATTCGATTCAACAAAAGTTGGATCTCACCGCCACGGCCGCTGGGTTATGGCAAGAAGGACAATTCGAATGTGATTTCGAGAAGCCACCGAAACCTATTTCCGCCACCCGTTTTTCCAAGCGTCCCGAATTGGTCGATCCTCGCGAACTCCCGCGCAGGAGTATGGCGAGCAATGAAGGGCGTATCGCATTATTGCACGCCGTCGCTCATATCGAATTCTATGCTATACATTTAGCCTGGGATATTATTTACCGTTTTCAGAATATGCCCCAACGTTTTTATGGCGATTGGCTGGGTGTTGCCACTGAGGAAGCTAAACATTTTTCGCTGATTAGGAAACGGTTACGGGAGCTGAATTCCGATTACGGATTGCTCCCCGCCCATCGTGGTTTATGGGAAGTGGCGGAGGACACCGATCATGATCTTCTAGCGCGCTTGGCGCTGGTGCCCCGGTATATGGAAGCCCGAGGTTTGGATGTAACACCAAGGATGATCGAAAAATTGCGTGGTGTTGGAGATTATAGCAGTGCTCAAATTTTAGTCACTATAGTCAATGACGAGGTTGGGCATGTTCTGATTGGATCACGATGGTTCCACACGGTATGCGCGCAAAGGAAGTTAGATCCGGAACAAACCTATTTCGATCTATTGAACGAATTCTTGAGAGGAACGATTCGAGGACCTTTTAATCATGGTTTTCGGAAACGCGCCGGTTTTAGCGACGCGGAAATCCAGCGTCTGGAAGCACTCGGTAAAACGCCCAGTACCTCAAACCCTAAATAACCCGTAAAATAGGAGAGTAAAAATGAGTGATAACAAGGCAAACAAATGCAGGAATATGGGTATCTTTCAAGTTTGTTTAACGCAGTTATCGATCATTTAGGCCTCCTATTTTATGCGTTAATTAGGGTTTGAGGTACTCTCCAAAGACTTGATAAAGGAATCCGCCTCTTTGATCGATTTTTCCATTTCTTTAATCAAAGTTGAAATGTCGGTTTTCACCGTTGCAAGTTCAGATTTGAGCGCCGCGATAGCTTGGGCATTGAGGTTATGTTTTAAGTAAAGCACTTGATCGCGGAAGGCCGAAAGTACGGGTTCAATTTTGGATTCGGCGCGCTTCATGGATTTAATCAGTTGAGCGTAACGTGTTTTAGTCGCCGATAATTTACGCTGACTATTTCTGCGTAACGACGGGTTGCTATATTGCTCTAATTCAATTCCCCATTCAGCAAAGAGGGCTTCCGCCACGTCTTCAACTTCGGTGATCCGAAAGCGGATATCGTTTGCCTTAGCTTCGCTTTCATCGAATTCCGATTTCAGGTTATCGTATTTGTCCTGGAGTTCTCCACCCTTGAAATTAGTTATTGCGCTAAATTTTTCCAAGGCCGATTGGAATTGCTGCTTGGCCTCTTCCTGGCTATCCCGGGCTTTTTGAACGCGGTGAACCAGGATGTCCCGCTTATGGTACCCGACGGAATCCATTGCTTTATAGTACGTTGACGAACAAGCTGTCAGCGTTATTAGGAGGAGTGCTCCCGGTATCGTTTTAGCGTGGTTTAAAAATAACTTCATCCCTTATTCATGCCTGTTGAGTCTGTGGAAAATTAAAATCTTTTCGGTTCTCGATTTTGAAGCCGTTAAAATTATGCGAACAATTCAAATGTAGCCAATGCTCATCAGAACTTTCTTCTTTGCGTTGCTTGAATAAAATGTCAACCAAGTCATCGTCAGGTTTCAGGTACTTACTTACTCTTTCCTGCACGTGTTTGACTGGCGTTGCGATGGGTGATATCTCGATATGATCATCCTTTAAGGCAATCATCACACCTTCGCCTACCTTCAAACCCAGCGCTTTGCGAAATTGGGTCGGTATAACCAATCTTCCAGATTTTCCTAAAGTGATTAATTGACTCATGATCCGTGCCTTATATTACTTATTGACACTTTTATTATATTGGAATAATTTAAGTAATGGCAATTATGTCGTACTCGGTTCCATAAATACGGGCCAGTTTTGATCCGGCCAAAATCCACTCTTCCGCGGTAAGCCCTCTATTATCTGATAGCCTCCTAGGCATACTAACTTCCTACCAAAAACTTTTACTTGCCAGAGTTATAGCGCATAAATAAATCTGTCCCCTTTTCCGCTCCCGCTCCGGTCGAGTTCTTTAAAGAACCGTGAACGGTTATATAATAGATTCCTATGTTCAGATTGTATGATCCTTTTTAATCGCTATGACCTCGGGGATATTATTTATTATATCGGCGCCTTCGGGCGCCGGCAAAACCAGTCTGGTAACTTCTTTGAGGCGTTGCGTCAATGGATTGGTGGTTTCGATTTCCCATACCACCCGATCACCACGGCCTGGAGAAACCGACGAGCAAGACTATTTTTTTGTTGACCGGGAAGATTTCAAAAAAATGATAGCCGAGGATGGATTCCTGGAATTCGCGGAGGTTTTTGGTCATAGCTACGGAACGGCGGAAAAAACCGTAACAAAAGCGCTAAAGGACCAATGCGATGTGATATTAGAAATCGATTGGCAAGGCGCCGAACAGGTCCTCAAGAAAATACCGGACGCGGTTTCCATTTTTATTATCCCGCCATCTTTGATTGAGCTTGAACAACGTCTCAAGGGGAGGGCTCAGGATAGTGACGAAGTTATTAAGGGACGGATGTCTAACGCCTTGGCTGAAATCTCACATTTCGGTGAATACGAATTTTTGATTGTTAACGACGATTTCGATCAGGCTTTAGAGCAACTTAAGAATATTGTCCTGGCTTCCCGTCTTAAACGGCAACGGCAGATTCCACGGTTACAGCCCTTGCTTGACGATTTCTTAGTCCGTAATAAATAAGGTTTTGTGGATAGGAAAAAAATCCGCCTCGGTATCAGTAGTTGCCTACTGGGTGAGCCGGTCAGATACGATGGCCTGCACCGAAAAAACTCCTACATAGTCGATATACTAAGCCGAAATTTTGAATTCGTTTCTATTTGCCCCGAAATGGCTATAGGGATGGGTGTGCCCAGGCCGCCAATCCAGTTGGTGGCGTGGGGTCAAAATGATATTCGGGCCGTCGGCGTGAAAAATCGGGAATTAAATGTAACCGAAGCGCTAATGGAATTCGGCCGGGTGACCGCCGGAAAACTTAACAATATTAGAGGATATATTTTAAAAAGTGGATCGCCAAGCTGTGGTAAAAAGGCGAAAACCTACACTCGGGAAGGAAAATTACTGGGTGATGAAGCAGGGCTCTTTGCCCGTGTATTGATGGAGATCCTCCCTCTATTGCCGGTAGAGGAAGAAAAACCGCTGGACGATATTTTTTTGCGGAAAAAATTCCTCGACCGGGTTTTCGCCTATGATCGTTTGATGGCCCGGGTAGAAGAAGGGGTGACGATAGCCAAGCTGGTGAAATTTCATACCGAAAACAGATTACTCATTCTTTCCAGGAGCCATGACGCTTATGACCGTCTCGAAGAACTGGTTGCGAACGCGCGGGATCAACCTCTGGCCGGGTTGATGCGAACTTATAGTACCGAGTTTATGAATGCGTTAAATTATTCACTCGTCAGTCACGAGTTCTATCCGATTTGACGTAACTATTCAGGCCCTGAATTCATTTTTTCGATGTGTCACCTCGACCAACGGAAGAAAGTCTTATCACCCATTGATAGCTCTGCGCTTTAAGATTGCCCACTGGTGTTCATAAAAGATGAGTAGTGTAGAAAATATAAATCGATAATTACGACTAGACATTTGCTAAAAAAACACGGATCCTTCTTTTCTTTGTAGAAGTACAGATGGAAGGAGGAGACCCCGTGCAACAGTATATTTCTCAGAGTTTAGAAAGCTTTCAAAGCGTTTTTTCCAGATCGAGTACTTGGTTGTTGTTTTGCGCCATTGTGATTGGATTTATGGGGGCAGGAGAAATGATCGGCGTGACGTCGTTGTGTCGTTTCTGGCTATTAGATGAACTTGGTTATTACCGCTTGCTCCGTTTTTTTAGATCCAAAGCGTATGTCTATGGGGCGTTGCTCGATGCTTGGCAAGATTTTGTGAATCGCCAAGGAAAATCCGTTGAAGTAGCTGGACGAGCGATACTTCTGGGTGACCATACCGCGGTGATCAAAGATGGACGCAAGATGCCCGGCGTGGTATCGATGCACGAGTCATCGGAGACGCAAACGAAACCCGGCTATTTTCGGGCCCAATGTTGGGGCAGCATTGGCATCTTGATCGGGTCGTTATCCGCTTGTTTTTGTTGTCCTTTGCAGCTTCAAATTCATCAGGGATGGGCTCATTTAGGGTTGAACGACGAGCGCGATAATCCATGTCGGATCAAGCTCACCGACCGCTTGGTGGCCATGGCGATTCATTTTGCGGTGACGAATCACTGTCTGTGTTATTTGGTGTTGGATGCCTTTTTTTCAACCGGGGGCGTATTTCGAGCTTGCCACTATTATTCAATCCAGCATCAGGCGCGGTGGGTTGAGGTGCTGGTCAAAGCCAAGAATAGCTATGTGGGTTATTTCCCCGCGCCACCGAAACCCGCCTCTCGACCCGGACCTCAGCCGCTCTATGGCGAGAAAGTGTGTTTAAGAGAATGCTTCGACCACCTTCATTTGTTTGAGACGGTGACCTGTCAAGTCTACGGTAAAACCGAATCCATCCGGGTTATGACGCTTACACTGTTATGGCGGCCCATCGCTGATCAGGTGTTATTTATTCTCGCCGTCACCTCAAAAGGCCCAATGGTTCTAATGAGTTCCGATTTAACGCTGTCAGCCATTGATGCCGTTGAACTGTATTGTGCTAGAACCCGCATTGAAATCATGTTCGCGATGTTAAAGCATGTGATCGGCGCCTTTAAATTTCGTTTTTGGACTAAAAAATTGCCAAAACATTCTAGACGCCCCTTTTCCAATCGTCTTCTCAAAGCCCCACAGCCCCAGGATATTCATACCGTTCAAGCGTGCTGGCGAGCCTATGAAATCTTCGTGCTCTGTGCCTCCATTGCCTTGGGATTAATGCAATTGATTGCGCTCCAGTATCAAGATACGATTTGGTCTGAGCACTCGCTTTATCTTCGCACTCAATCGCGTGATTTGCCATCGGAGAAAACCGTCAAGCAAATTTTAGCGCCATTGTTCCTCAAACAATTCTTTCGACTTGAGGAAAATGGCATGATTCAACAGATCCGTGCCCGCTTGATGGCTGTTTCCGATGAAATAGATGACGATTAAACTGAATGAGGCGTTCTATGCTCTAATTCTCTGCGATCTTCAAAATTTTTCATCAAACATACTACGATGGAGAGGGTAGTTTTGCCCCGCTTTTCTCGCTGTTAACTCACGACTGCCGAGTTATTCAGATACACCATTCGATCTTTGCTCATAGTAGACATTTTGATCGGCAATGTGAATGGGTACGTCTATTAGCTGGAGTTATCCTATCTTTGTATATCATCCCCAATTATCGTGCTATCCGGCTAAAAATCGTTTGAAGCCGTTCCCGACATTCGAATTTTTATCTTCAATGATATTGGGTTGGGTCGAAAGGAGACGATTGAACACATCAGAAAACCCGATTGATATGGGAATAAAGAAACTATGGTTTGGAGCACTCTGGTCCTGATGGTAATCCTATAACGATTCAAGCGATCCCGATATTTGAAATACCGGAAACTTATATTGAATGGCGGCAAAAGCAGATTGCGTTAGAGAGCAACAACAACCAGCCAAAGCTAATTCCGATTAAGTAACGCATTAATCATCGACGATCAGCTGGATGCTGTTATCGTGCATTCGAGTTGTCTTCGGTGACGTTATTCTTTGTAAAAACTAAAATTGATAAAGTAATAAACGCTGTGAAGTGCTAAAGTAGATCCGTGATTGCTGCTGAATGAGGTTATAGCAAATTTAGATCGGGGACAAAAGATTATAGGCACAGCATAAGCACTTATTTTTAATTGGTTTTTTTATAATATTTGGCGGAGAGCCGGGGATTCGAACCCCGGGAGGGACGTGAGCCCCTCACTTGATTTCGAGTCAAGCACATTCAACCGCTCTGTCAGCTCTCCAAATAAAGCCCAGAAGCTGCCGACATTGAGTCAAGCATGTTTACATTGCGCAACCGGCTATAGCTTTTATGCAGTCTACACCATTCACCACTTTCAAACTATTCTTGATTGGTTTGATTTTAGTTGTAGTTACGCTGCTAGCAGCGCGTGAAGGAAGCAAAACCTTTTTCCAAGAAAGAAAACCTCAACTCCAGAAAGTAGTAGAATCCGGAAAACTCAAAGTCCTAACCCGATTCGATCCCACTACCTATTATGAATCCGCTGATGGATTTTCCGGTTTGGAACATGATCTCGTGCAACTGTTCGCCGAAAGGCTCGGGGTAGAAGCTCAATTCATTATCCCGGACACTTTCAGCCAAATTCTCTCGATGATCTCCGAAGGACAAGCGGATATTGCGGCAGCCGGTTTAACGGTAACCGATCAGCGAAAAACATCAATGCGCTTCGCCCCTGAATACACCACTATCACCGAACAACTTGTTTACCGGGCGAGAACTCGGAGACCTCGAAAAATTTCCGATCTCAGCGCAGGGATTTTGGAAGTAGTGCACGGTACAACCCACATCGACAGCTTAGTACGTTTAAAAAAGGAAAATCCCGAACTTGAATGGGACGTCAATTCCGAATTAAATACTGACGGTCTTCTTTACTTGGTCAACGAAGGATTAATCGATTATACCGTAGCGGATTCAAACCAAATCACACTGGTTCGCCGTTTTTACCCAAAATTGTACGTGGCTTTCGACCTTTCCAAACCCAGAAAACTTGCCTGGGCATTTCCCAAATCCGGTGACATGAGTCTATACAACGAAGCCGTTCGTTTTTTTGAGAAAATCAAAAAAGACAAAACCCTGGATCAACTGATCGAGCGGCATTATGGCCACGCCACTACCTTGGGTTATGTGGATAACTGTACTTTTCGCAAGCATTTCGCAAATCGTTTACCCAAGTTTCGAGCGCAATTTGAAAAAGCAGCCCATAAAAATGGCATGGATTGGCGTTTATTAGCAGCGATCGGATACCAGGAGTCCCATTGGCGCACCAACGCTGTATCGCCTACAGGCGTTCGTGGAATCATGATGCTCACCCAAGCTACCGCTAAACAGCTCAAGGTAACCAATCGTCGAGACCCTGGGCAAAGCATCGAAGGTGGTGCGCGATATTTCATGAGGAATAAAAAGAAAATTCCCGAGAGAATCGATGAACCTGACCGGACATGGCTGGCCTTAGCTGCCTACAATGTTGGTTTTGGCCATCTCAATGATGCGCGCATCATCACTCAGCGGCAGAGCCGAAGTCCTGACAAATGGATCCATGTAAAACAATCGTTGCCGCTGCTGACCCAGAAAAAATGGTACAAACAAACCAAACATGGCTACGCACGGGGATGGGAGCCGGTCCGATACGTCGAAAATGTTCGTGGGTACTTTGACCTGCTGGTGTGGTTAACCCAGGAAAACATTATCGAAAAGAATGCTATGGCGAAGCATAGGGACACTGCCGAGAATAAATCAATTTTCGATAGCTTCCAGGACAACAAAGTACTTTTCTGATTATCGTCTGGCCGTAAAAAATTTTTTCAATAGGGCGCCGCATGGTTCGGATAATACACCACCCCGCCATTCAATTGTATGGTTGGACCATTCACAATGGGACAATTGCAAAACACTCTCTACCGCACCCCGTTTGGGATCGTAAGCCCCAAAAACCAGACGACCAACGCGTGCATGGATGATCGCCCCCATGCACATGACGCAAGGTTCCAAGGTCGCGTATAAAGTTGTATCGATCAGGCGATAGTTTCGCAAAACCGCGCCGGAACGGCGTAAAGCATTAATTTCCGCATGAGCGCTTGGATCATTGGTAGCTATTGGACTATTCCAACCTTCACCCAAACAAACGTTGCCTTTAACGAGAATCGCGCCAACCGGAACTTCCCCGGCCTCTTGCGCACGCATGGCGAGCGATAGTGCACGCCGCATCCAATCTTCATCGGACAACACGGGAGATGACACTACGCTTGAGCAAGCAATGGAGGAAGGTTTCGAGAAAGTCGATATCGATGCCGTGAAATACAAGCACATTGTTCTGAGAATGGTATTTCTTTCTTGTAAAGCCTCATCGGACAATCCTATTTGCTTCTATCAAAAATGGGATTTTATATTGCTTGAAATACACCGTTTACCAATGATTTCGGGTGGGGCTTTCTTGTGAGTATCGGCTATATTTTGCTAGGGCGCTGCAATTTTAGTCAAGCCAGATTACCATTAAAACGGCTTTTCACACTTTTTGCCACAATTTTACGCGAACTAAAATTTACCTAATTAATTTCTAAAATATGATTTCATTTTTGCCTGAAATATTCCGCTTACGCGGCCAAAAACGCGCCGAAGTAAAACTATCCAGTGGAAAAAAAAGTATTTCCAAGCTAAGATCGCTCATCTACTTCGGTCTCAGTGTAAAATCAATTCGGGAATTTCCCAGGCATCTGTTGTCAAGATTAAGGCAATTGAAACCGATCTCTGAAAAATCGGACGGAACTTCGATAATGAAAACACTACGATCAGGATTGGGTTACGCGACCGATACCTCAAAAGCTATGTTAACACGCGTATCGAAAATCCGATCACCATTCCGCCGCTCCGGTGAAAATCGTATCTGCACTTATTTGGCAAAGGCGTACCCTGGTTCTCGTATGCGGCAATATACGGTGCATGTACCACCAAACTACACTTGGCGACGATCAACGCCTCTGGTCATGGTGTTGCACGGCTGTCAACAATGCGACGAACAAATTCAGCATATTAGCAATTTCGACGCAATTTCTGATAAAGCGGGGTTTATCGTGGTGTATCCATTCGTCACCAGCTACACAGGGTTACGCCTCAAAAATTGTTGGGGGTGGTGGTCGAAAAATGAGATTGAGGCCGGGAGCGGTGAGGTAGAGGATTTGTGGGGGATTATCGAGCAGCTAAAGACCGAATTCAATATTGACCGGAGACGAATTCATGTAGCGGGGCTATCGTCGGGCGCCGCCATGGCTACCGCGATGATGGTCGTACATGGACATAAAATCGCATCCGGCGCGACGGTAGCCGGTGTTCCTTATTCGGAGACCCAACGGGCGGTTGCGGCACCACTCAGTGGATGGCGTCAATTTAAATCAATCGAGGAAATTTCCAACGCGATGACCGTCGCCATGGATAGGCGAAAGCGTCGAGTTCCGATCTTTATCGTCCATTCGCGGGACGACAAAACAGTGGATATTCAAGCCGCCCACAATATCCGTGATAGCTGGGCTCAATGTTTCGGAATCGGTACCGCAAAACGATTCAAAGTCGAATCGGGGGAAACCAGCGGCACCCCATGGGTGCATACGAAATATCGCGATGATTCGAGGAAAACATTGATAGAGACACTGATTATCGAGGGTCCGGACCACGGTTGGTACGGCGGGAAGCCCGGGAAGTTCAGTTATCCCGAAGCACCTGATATTTCCCGACTATTTTGGAAATTCTTCCGCTACCATCGACTCTAATGACAGGAGGCTACATCGATTATTCTGGCAAATTAGAACTAACCCGTAATGGTTAAACGCATTAATTCCCTGTTGATTCGAACCTGTAAATCGTTGTTTTTGCGATTTGGTTCTCAGTAAACCGTGCAAAATCCAGTTATCCTGTGATTCTTCTAAATGTTTTATCCTGGATTGTACGATAATGAAAAAATACTGCTTTTCCTTCCCCGGTCAGCTAACCGGCCTTTGCAAGATTGTTTTCTTAATGGGTTTCCTGACTATCACTGCCTGCAGCAGCCTCGATAGAAAACCGCACGCTATGGCTCCCCTGCACCCCGTAGCTACGGCCGCTGACAAAGCAGCCGGAAAATGCATGCTTCCCGGCCAGATTCGAAAACTAGGCACTAACTTTACCTATTTGACACCCAAGCGCGCCGTGCAAACATCGTTCTCCGATTGTAAAATTCGTGGTGGCGAGATGAACTCGGGGATATAGAATGCTTTATGTTTTGAGCTGTTCTCGGACAGCCTACTAACCCGACTTCAGATCAACAATCGCTCAGCCCAATCCAACACTTCTTTGAAAGGAATATGCTCTAGGCGCGAAAAAAGCGGATGCCGGCTGAGTTTCGCCCGGCTGATCCGTGGTGAGCTGAGCCCACAAAGGAAACGCGTCAGGGCTCGGGGTTGTTTTAGATATTCACCGTCCTTGGCGTCTTGCAACACCTTTTGAACGTCATCCGAAAGCTCTGAATCTATAGTCTGATTGGTTCGTTGAAAAAGATCCGCGTTCTTGCCGTTCCGGCACCAAGAACAATGGCCGCAGGGCCGATCCAGTTTCTCGCTAAAATGCGCCGCTAAAAACAAGGTCTGGCAACTATCAAGACCGGCGAGTTCCAAAACCTGGTGCAACCTTGCAATTTCAGCCGTTTCCCGTTTCAGAACCCGAGCGCTCAATTCCCCTGCCAGTTTAGCGTTAACATCCGGTAATTTCAGTCGGCGGTAACGATGACGGACACCACTCACTTTGACTTCCAGCATTTGTTGTTCACCTAACCAGTCCAGCGCCCGAATGATGCGATCGCGATCGAACTTTAAAGCCACCGCCGCGGCGGTTGTATCGATTTTAAACCAGCTTACCTTTTTCTCGGCTTGCCGAAACAGCCTGGACAAAAATTCACGGCGTTCTCCTTGAAAGCGGCTGAGAATCTCCTCGGAACTCATCAATGGCTTAAAACTATAATCCGAATAGAAAGGCGTACCTCCCTGTAAGTATCCATCGAGTTCAAGATAGGTAAGCAAAGTGCGCAGTACCAGCAGGCGAATATCGTATGTCGCCGACAGTTCATAAAGGTTAAGATCGAATTGATTGCCGAGTGCGAACAAGCCATCAATCCATTCGTACAAGGTTTTTGAATCGGGTGTATCACCGTAGATAAAGTTTTCCAGTACGTTGAGATCGTCGGCGCACACCAGCATTCCACAAACCGAGGTTTCACCGTCGCGCCCGGCACGACCGATTTCTTGTGCGTAATTCTCCAGGCTTTTTGGAAGATTATAATGATAAACATAACGGATATCCGCCTTATCGATTCCCATACCAAAAGCAATGGTCGCGACCACAATAAAACGCTCGGAGGACATGAACCAATCCTGCACGGCGCTTCGATGATCATCCTTCATGCCGGCGTGATAGGCGCGGGCCGGAAACCCATCCACAATTAGCCGCTCGGCGATGGCTTCCGCTGTTTTTTGCAGGGTGACGTAAACAATCGTGGGACCCGGCGGGCTATCGCGAAGGTTCTCCAGCAATGTCGAATATCTTTGTTGGCCGGTCACAGGCATGGTTTTCAATGTGAGATTTGGCCTGTAAAAACCGGTGCGTACCGCACATTCCGGGGTTATGTCGAAACCGGAACAGATATCTTTAAGAACCTGCTCCGTAGCGGTGGCGGTGAGCGCGAGAATTCGTTCCACTTGAAATTCCCGCGCGTATCCGGCCAGCTTCAAATAATCCGGCCTGAAATTATGACCCATTCCGAAATGCAATGCACTTCATCGACCGCGAACAGTGAGATCTTAAGCGTTCGAATCGACGCACGAAACCGCTCGTTGTTAAATCGTTCAGGCGCAACATAAAGCATCCGGAGTTGACCGTGCCGAAGCTGTTCCATGACCGCCCGGTAGGCTTCGGCATCCAAGGTTGAGTCCAGCCGTTGAGCCACAATTCCACGTGACGTGAGCGCATCGATCTGATCTTTCATGAGTGCGATCAATGGAGATACCACCAAAGTCACGCCCGACAACATTAAGGAAGGCAATTGGTAACACAGCGATTTCCCTCCACCCGTCGGAAACACGGCCGCCGCCGATTTGCCATCCAAAAGATGCTCCATGACCTTGGCTTGCCCTGGGAGGAGGCTACTAAATCCGAAAGATTCTTCGAGTGTGGTCTGGATTTTTTGGTGCATTGCTATTTCAATTATCTCCGAAAACCGGAAAAAAACCATCCCTATTCGGCATTTTCACTTCGGGCAATGTTTGGGCATTCATTTCCGTCATTTGGTCAATGATGCCATTGATGTAAAGTAAATAGGCCGTCACCGCGTAAACATCGTTATCGGCAAGGGAACCCGGTGCATTTAATGGCATGGCTCGGCGTGTAAAATCAAAAACCGTGGTCGCGTAGGGCCAATAGGTTCCAATGGTTTTATCGGGATACGCGTGAATTAAGCCATTGCCCCCCCCAGCAAGTTCTTCGGCGGTGGCGCCGATGCCCTCCGATCCATGACAGGATTGACAGTATCGGGTGTAGACTTTCTCACCCTCCAATGCATTTCCACCGCCGGGTGGTAAACCGACGCCGTTGGGGAAAACCCCGATATTCCAGGCTTCAATTTCCGCGAGCGATGCGGGTTCTCCCAATCCCGGGCCAGGGTGAATGGATTGGGTGCACGCGCCAATTGCCGCGAGGATCACTAAAGTTAACAGACTGGTGTATCCTTTCATGTTTGCAAGTTATAAGCACTCAGATCAGGACAAGGTATGAAGAAACAGGTGGGGTTTGTTGATTTGTTTGCCAGCATACTCCAGTTTCACATGAACTTTAACGCTAGCAATGTCAGAATAATCACTATTCGGGCGCAGTTGTGGGAATAGAAGGTTTAGATCGATGTGGTGATTGAAGTGATCAAGAATGGATGTGGCGTGCTTCAGGATATATTCCGGGCTATCCGGCTTGAAAAGTTCCCCAAAGGCCTCGTTAAACGCTTTGATTACAGCATTTACATCCGTTTTTTTCTTGTTGATCGGATACTCCTTTCCGGTGGATCTGGCAATGGTCTCTTCCACATCTTCCCATAGCTCGCCCAGTTCCCGCCCACCAGTTAGTGAATATCTGAAGTGTTTAAGCACCCCCTTGACCAGTAGGTCGAAGAGATTGATGGTGTTATCTTTTTTAAGGTGATGGACGGCCAACAGGTGCTTGTAGGTGAGAAAGCTTTTCAGCTTGTTGCCATCGCGTATGCTGGTATCACCCGTCGCTCGGGTATCATTTATCTTGGTGTTAAAGTGATAAATCTGTAATTTGTTCTGGCTCTTGCTATTCGGCTTAAAAACAACCTTAATGGATGTATTACCCTTCTTCTTTTCGGAGACAAAGACATTTTCGAGTTCGTTAAGATCGATGTCTTCAGTGGATGACTGGAAAAAGTCCTTCAGCGCATAGTACAGCGAGCTTTTGCCGCTGCCGTTCTCGCCATAGATAAACAGGTTCCTGCCGCCCACGTTGATTTTGTGGGTGCCAAGAAAGGCCTTGTAATTGGTGATCTCAATGGTCTGAATGCGCATGGTTGTCGCCTTATTCTTCCCTGATTTCACCATCTTTGAGGACAATGACAGATGTTCCGGCTTTTCTGGCGATTTCCCTGGCCTTGCAGGCTGCCCGTTTCAAGGCGATCTCGGCATAGACCAGATCGAGGTCCCGTTTTTGATCAGATGTGGTTTGATCGCTTGTTTTGCTAGTCATTCTTTAACTCCTTCTTTGAGAAGTAGTGGGGTTGGCCCGGAGTTGTCATAAAGCGCCCATTCATCCACTAGGGGTTTGTAGAGCGCTTCAAGATTACGCAGCCCGGCTGCAAACCGGCGTCGAATGATAGCTTCAGGCACATGATGGCCACCGGTTCGGACTCGCTGTTTGACCCGCGCAATCGCCAATTCGGGCGACGCCAGTTTCAGGAAAAAGAGTTTGACCTTGTAGCCCGACGACTGCCATTGCGGTATCAATCTGGAGTAGTGACGGCCACTTAGGGTGGTCTCAAACAAAGCTTTCGCCCAGGCGCACATGGTTATGTATTTCCGCCAGCATTAAGCGACCGGCCCTGAATGCGATGGAATCCGGCACGAAAGGCGCCAGCCCGGCGGCAATTAGATCGGCATTGACGAAGTTGGGGCAGTCCGCCTCGTTGGGCAGGAATTCACCGGCAAAGATCGTTTTTCCAGCGCATTTGGGACCGGCGATGATAATGATCTTTTTTTCCATCGCGGCATTCATCATTTCAACGCATCGCGGATGGTGCGAACCACCGCCACGCTGTCCAGGGTTTCCAGATTATTGCGCACCGGGTGGCGAGGGTCGTAGAGACGGTCGAATTCGCGTTGGATAATGGCGAGCTTTTCCGCTTCGGTGATGTCGTCGGTGATGGGTGTAAGCTCGCTTAGATTGAGGAGGAATTCTTTGTTGGCGGCCTTGATGTCGTCTGGGAAGTAAAGTTCGTATACTAGGCCGTCGATGAGTTGTTCGAAGTAGGCGGATTGGAGTTTGTTGTCATTCTTCTTGGCTAGGCAGGAGTAGTCAACCAATGGTTCAAGGTAATATGCATAATTAGTCTCATAAGGCGGGATAGGCAGCAGTTCCACATATTGTTTAAAATAGCGTCTAGTTTTCCCCCGTACATCAGTTGAGATTAGCGGAAAATAACAATCCAGCACGGACGAATTGGCTATTGCCAAAATCCATTTGAGCCTTTCTCCAGTAAGAATATATGAAGTGTTTAATACGAATATCTCTTTTGATGAAAATGCAAAATTTGGTCTCGGGGACATCTCTAGCCAAACAATCTTCTCCTTCTTAAACTCATCAAGATAAGCGCAATTCCTTATATTATAGGGCGTGACACCTTGGTCATCCCTCCTATGAAGCCCTTTTGCTTGAAAAAAAGTCGTTAATCGCTATCCATAGCCTCCCGTAGCTCCGACAACAATCCGAAGCTTTTTTCGCTTTATCCCTTTCAAGAACTGTATATTGTATCAGTCTACAATTCCCGAAACATTACCGCAAGTGCTGTTTCCGCCATGCGATGAGCATGGGAAAAATGATCGTTTCTCATATTCGAGCGTGGGTTCTTGGACGTTTGCTTATTAGCGCCTATTGGGATAAATACCCAAAGAGCCTGGCAGAGAAAGAAACACCAAATAGCAAGTAATAGACTGCCATTTGTCGAATACGCCCATACCGCGGTGAATACGGCACCGGTTTGCAGCATGGCATCCGATAACAATCCGATAAAGCTTCGGTAAAACAACAGCGTCCGGCTGAGACAAAATAGGCCCACGGCCAGTGCTACAAGCCCTAATGGAGATGAGGCGGTAAATAGGAAGATGCCGGCAAGGATCGTACTGGTTGAAACCAGTATGACTTTTCCAGGCCGTATTGGCGCCAGGACGCATAAGTACACTATATAAGTCAGTAGTAACAATCCGAATAGAGTTTTTATTGCTATTTCCGGAGGCAACCAATGCTGCAATAGCGTTGCCGCGGGATAACAAGCTAAGGTCAACGCGACGGCAATGCCTATTTGTCCAATGAGAGTGGGTGTTTTCATGAAATCGATCCTCCTATTTCGTCGCTTGTTTGAAAGTAACTTTCCAGTACGATGTCGTAACTGTTCCGTTTGGTGCTGAACAGTTAAACTTGGGAACGTTTTTGTTTTTCCGCCACGTACGCTATTTCGACATCGTCGTCGGATACGCTGTAATGGGTAGCATTCACATCAAAGGGGCTGACGGAATCGGTGGATGCAGCATCCGACAACACGTTCATTTTATCCATCACCGCAGCCAATTTTTCTTTGCGATTGGCAATTTGTAAAGTTGCTTCTTCCCTTTGTTGCTTGAACGATGATAATTCGCTTTCAATGCACGTAAGCCTTTCGGCGGTTTCCAGCTTTTTGCGAATGAACGTACGCGCCAGATCGGCGTTATTTTGCTGAAAACACAGATCAATTTTGTTTTCCAGATCGCTGACTGTTTGGCTAGTTTGATCATAGTGGGCGTTATGTTGTTCGATGCGCTTTGTGATCCGTTTTCGCTCGCTTTCGTTTATGTCGATTGCTTCTTGCATTTCTCTCACCGCTTGCTTGAGCAGGCTTTGGGGTTCTTCAATGCTATCTAATAAGCTGTGGACATCGGCTTTTAACAAGCGTGAAAGTCGTGTAATCAGTGTCATGTTAGTACCTCTCATTTAGTTTATTTCTCGTTCCCACGCTCCAGCGTGGGAATGCTGTCGGGGGGATGTATACGTCGGAACGGAAGAGGGTTCCCACGGAGACCATGGGAATCAGGAGAATGGGATCATCATTAATGGGTCATACGTTGATCCATGCGGGAATCCAGTTGCATGTTTTTTGCCGCCCGGTTGCGTTTTATTTCCTGCTCGCTTCGGCTACCGGCGAATGATTGTTCAATTTGCTCATACATATCCTTTAGGGTATCGTCTAATGCAGCTGATGGCAGGGGCATATTGCTTTCAGCAGCAGCCATATCAACCGAATGACGGTATTCGCTAACGATTTTTTTAGCTCGTTTTTTATCTCCTGAACGAATCGATGCGCTTAGTTTTCGCTTCATTACTCCCAGGTTATTTTCCAACCAGCTTTTTTTGTATACATCGCCCTCAATCGACGCCACGGCCTCTCTTTTCTTTTCGACCTCCAGTACAGCTATTTGGAGTGTTTCGGGAGATATCGGCAAATGGTGGTCCTGTCCGTGATGCCGATACCCCAGAGTGACTTTGGCAAGATCTAGAGTATCAATGTGTTGGGTCGGAAATTTGAAAGTCATAAAAAATTGTTTTTTTGTTCCGCCTAATAATTGGCCCGTTGCAACACGCACCCTGGGTTTAGCATCAACGGTGGTTGTTATCGGATAACCACCCGCATCAACAAGCCGAACACCGTTTGACAAAATAAGATCTAAATAACTGGATGTTGCGTAGATTTGGCGAGTATCCGATAAATCCTTCGCTAGCATTTGATCCAATCCCGCTAGGCTTTCCAAATAGGAATAGTTCCCCATTCCGTGATCGGCCAGGGACGCCATCAGGGTTTCATTGAATCCCAATCCCATACCTATGGTCGACACGACGGATTCTTTATGGGCGATTTGCGCGGCTAATTGGGCCAATTGAGCCGGATCGACAATTCCCTGATTCGCTTGACCGTCTGAAAGCAACAGTATTTTGCGGCGTCGATTGGGGGATTGTTCGCTGATCATCTGATGGACTAGTGTTAAGCTCGCCCCCATATTCGTACCACCACCCGGTTTGACGGAAGCAACGATGGTGTTTAACCGCATGCGTTGTGCGTCGGTGACAGCTACCAATCCAGAATAAATTTTGGCGCGATCGGAAAACCCTATCAGCGCGAAGCGGTCATTTTGACCCAATCGGGATAACACATCTTGAATGGCGACTTTGGCATAGGTCAATTTATTGTCTTCTGACATCGAACCGCTACGATCTAAGATAATAATCATATCGGTAGCGCTTGCGCTATGATCGCCAGCCACCATTTTGGGTGTGTCGATAGATATTTCTAGATAAACAGCGCCATTAGCGCCTTGTACAAACTTGCTTTGTGATAGTTTGCCCTGAATTTTAAGCACTTCATCGGTGTTCGTCGGCGGTTTGCCAGTTAGCGTTAAAGGATTCGATAAAATACCTTTAGGAGCGGCCAAAAGCACGGCCGTCATCAATACGAGTATCATGAATAGTACTAACCCCAGTGGTTTTGAAGTCGTGATTTTTGATAAGCGTGATTTTAAATGAGTCATGGATTTCTCCGAATTGAGTTACATAACAAACCCCATTGGATTTGGTTTGGGTTTACTCAAAGATGTAATGAGCATGGGGTATTATTAAAGCCAATAATCTCGCTGGTTTGTAGACACAAACTTGTAAAATTTTCGGGCGCCGATTTTACAAAACTTTTACACGCCAAAGGGTTGTTTTGTGCCATATTTATATTGGGTTAGTAACTATCCAGCTCACTCCTGAAATCCGCCATTTCTGCGTAAAAAAATGATTATTTACACGTGTAAACTCACATTTTTCGCCTTGAACTGACGAATTTAAGGTGCAATCTGAACAGTTACATTTCAATTATTCGTGAGGTAACGAATGTCGGAAAAACTGAAATTATTGATCGTGGAAGACGAGCAAGCGATTGTGCGCGGTTTAAGCGATCTATTTGTATTTCATGGCTACGAGGTAGCATTTGCCATGGACGGACTGGAGGGGCTGGAAATGGCTATTTCCGGTGAGTATGCCCTGGTATTGTTGGACGTTATGTTGCCTTCCCTGGACGGTTTTAACGTGTGCGATAAGATTCGGGAACACGATCTTAATCAACCGATCATCATGTTAACTGCTAAAACCAGCGAAGAAGATATTATTACCGGCCTCAGTCTAGGCGCTGACGATTATATTGCTAAACCGTTTTCGGTACGCGAATTGGTGTTACGGGTCGAGTCGGTATTAAAGCGTTCTCGAAAATTGAAAAAGCAACCCGATTATCTGGTGGTTGGCAGCACGATTAAGATTGATGTGGCCAACCTAATGGGTAAATGGGATGACCAAGCCGATGCGCCCTTAGCTTTTACCCGGCGAGAAGTTGAAATGTTGCAATATTTACAAGGGAACAGTGATCGTCCGGTGTCAAGAGAGGAATTGCTCGAACAGATCTGGGGCTATGATAAAGCGGCTCATATTGAAACCCGTACGGTCGATATACATGTGGCTAAATTGCGACGGAAAATCGAGATTGATTCCAAGAATCCGCAATTCTTGGTAACAGTGCGGGGGGAAGGATATAAATTATTGAGCGCTTTGGAGGCGCAAAGGAGTCACTTTTGAGTCAATCAAAAGCGCTGCAATGAGAATCGGTCGAGCTAAAAAAAAGCATTATACAAAGGCGCCCGCGGCAACCGCAAAACGCCGTTTACAACGTACACTGGTTGGATACTTTTTAGTGCTTACGATCCCCATTATATTTTTGCTGGATCGAGTTTATACCCAGCAACGGAATGAAGTTGTTTTTCAGTTTCGCACCCAAGCGGAGGAGCTGACTCACCGCATCGACCAACGCTTATTGGCGATCCTGGATCCCGAGCAACAACGCCCCTTTGCCGAGTACAGTTTTTTCAACGTGCTGGAAAACCCTTTGCTCAAAAGCAAAGGGGTAAAACTATCACCATTGTCGGAATTTCCGCCCGGCATTGCTATTCCCGGTTTGTTTGGCTATTTTCAAATCAATCCTGACGGTAGCTTACATACACCGATATTACCCGATACCGAAAATCCGGTGAAAACGAATTCACACGGTTTAAGCGGAGAGGAATTGCAACATCGAGTCGCGTTCAAAACCAAGCTACGGCAATTGCTGACCACGGCGCGCAACCGTGTTATTACGACCAAGGATGAAGAAAAGCGAGAAGCGTCCGCGCCGCGCCCTAATCGAGCAAGGGAAAGACAAAAGAACGTGATGACTGAATTAGCGGAAAGTCTAAGCTCGCTATTTCCTGAAGAACCAGCGACGAGTATGCATTTTGGCTCAAACAAAGATGCTCTCTTAGAACAGCCTCACGGTCAACCCTATGATGAAAAAGAACCAGCTAGGTCCGATCGATCCGACGAATTGGAGATCGATTCAACCCATCAGGCATCAGTATCCCGTCCAATCAAGGAAAACCGGGCTTATGGTCAAGCCAAGAAAGTGACTAAAAAACAATACGCGAATTCTTTTAGTAAGTTAAAGGCTCGAACGCGCAGTCGTAAGGAAAAAGTACAAATTCCGGATCAATCCGCCGCTCAAGCACTGTTTGATCAGGGCTATGGGTTGTCATCGTCCACCTTAAACACTCCCGCGGCTCCAGAAAAAAACAGCGCGCGGGTATCGAAGGTACAAGACAATATTATTGCAAACGATATTGGTAATAGGGTAAAAATCCTGACCTTTTAAAGCGAGGTGGATCCCTTACAGATACGTCTTCTCGGTACGGACCATATTTGTTTTTTTCGGCGAGTCTGGCAAGACAATGGCCGTTATATCCAAGGTTTTATTGTTACCATCGACGATTTTCTTCAAGCGACCATACAGCCTATTTTCCAGGCCAGCCAAATGGGTCAACACAGCCGGTTGAGTATTGTTTTTGGAAACGCTGAGTTAAAACGAATGGATACTTATAGATCAGGCATACGTTTAGCCGACTTCCGTTCCAACGAAGAACCCGATTTCAGCCGACGGATGCTCCACGAGACACTGCTTGCGCCACCGCTGAATGAACTTAAGCTTGTGTTTGGCGCGCAACCCGTCTGGTATGCTTCCGGCAACCCTTTGTTAACCGATGTTTTGGCCGGCGCGCTAGTGTCGCTGCTGCTGGCGGGCGCCATCGGCTTGTATAGCTTGGGTTGCGGACAAATAGACTTGGCGCAACAGCAAAGCAACTTTGTTTCCGCTGTCAGCCATGAATTAAAAACACCCTTAACATCAATCCGCATGTACGGTGAAATGCTGCGCTCCGGCTGGGTCCTGGATGATGACAAGCGCCGCACCTATTACGACTTTATTTTCTTTGAAAGCGAACGGTTGTCGCGCTTGATCGCCAACGTCCTGCAATTATCCAAGTTAAGCCACAATCATTCTTCCCTGGAATTAGCACCTTACCAGCCGTCGTCACTCCTCCAATTGATTCAAACCAAAACGGTATCTCAAATCGAAGCGTCAGGGTTTGAATTAAATATGATTAAACCTGAAAGCGATGACCAAAATATTCGGTTGCTCGTTGAGGAAGATACATTTTCCCAAATATTTATCAATCTGGTCGACAACGCGGTGAAGTTTTCATCCGATAAATCGCGCGCGGTCATTGACTGTGGTTATCGATTGGATGCTGAAAATCCGGGAACCATCGTATTTTTTGTCCGCGATTATGGGCCAGGTATCGAAAAAAACAAGATGGAAAAAATCTTTCAATTATTTTATCGCACTGAAAACGAACTGACACGCACCGCATCGGGTACTGGAATTGGTTTATCCCTGGTGAAACAACTGGCCAATCAAATGCATGCCAGTGTCGATTTGGTCAATCGCCAACCGGGGGCGGAGTTTCAGCTAAGGGTTTCGGTTCTTTGATAAAGTGCCCCTGATTCTTAACCAGGCTGTAAACGAAACTGAACATGAAGGTGGTCATTGCCAGTTGGATCTGCCTAAGTGGGATGGCGTACCGGGGTAGTGGGGTTCCAACCATATGTAATAGCGTGAAATATAGCAAGACCACCGTACACAACGTTAAGGGGATTCTGGCATGTTCGGGAATCCATTTTCGACCCGCTGGCGACAAAACCATAACCAGCATGATGAGCGAGGCTATCACGATAAGAGGATGCGCGCCTTTCATCAAGGCATGGGTTATTCGGAAGAGTTGTTTGTCCAAATAAGGCGAGTAAGCGATCGGATAGACATAAATATCGCCCATGCCGGCAACCGTATTCCATGAATAGAACATGAGCGGTTTCCCGAATAAATACCAGAATAGGTACTCCCCTGGATTTTTGGAAAACTTAGTTGCCAGGATGGGTAAAAATTCCTCCAAGGTTTTTATTTTTCCGTAATGGGGGTCCGCTCTGTGCGGAATAGACCGGGTTCTTGGATCATTGTTGTACATCAAACCAGGATAGCTGCCATTTTTCAGACTGGCCAGCGCCTTTCCCGAGTCACCTGACGTTATCCCCATGTTTCGAATATTCCAAGGGGCGATTGTGACAAGATAGCCTAATAATAAAACGCAGCTCATTTTGAGCAAATTCCGCTTGGGGCTGGTAAATAGCAGCATTCCGGCTAGGAAAATAATGAAGTAATTCATGGTTGGTTTGATCAGGACCGTGACGGCCAGGAGAAAACCACTCAGAAAAATATAACCCAGACTGCCTTTTTGCAGACCCCTTGCCGTAACGTACAAATACAGAGTAAACGCAAAAGTAAATAGGGTTCGGTCAAAATATAGATATTCATGGCTATCAAATGCGGTGAAATAGCTACCAGAAAAGAGGTGAATAAAGCCAAGCGGTAAGACAAAAATAATTTAAAAAAACCAAAGGCTACCAATACCGTGAAGGTATCTATAATGACCTGCGCGAATTGGACTTGATGGACCATGTCCATGTCAGGCGGAAACTTGACGAAAGGGTACAAAAATAGAGAGTAACCGGGGGGACGAACTTTATCCGGTTTTGGTGTGTAGGCTGGATCGACTACCGACTTGGGAAAATTGCGGGAATACGTATTATTAAACTTCATGTTTAACGCATAGCTGTAATATTCGCGCGCATCATTTCTGATCGGAGTCGGAAGGATTGTGTTATCCACCATGACGACACGAAAGAAATAGGCTAAAAACAAAATCAACAATACCCTGGTGGTTTTGAAAATAAGGTTTTTACTTGCCGTTGTATCCATACTTCGTTCTCGATTATTAGGCTAAATCCGGGCCATTTCCGGAACGCCGGTAAGAAAGGATAAAACTAGCCAAGAAGAACAGCAAATCACCTGTCATTGTCACCAAACGAAATAGCAAAGCGGATAATAAACTGGCAACTTCTCCCAGTAGCGGGCTCAACAATAATACTAGGGTTACTTCCCGGACACCCAAACCCGCGGGAGCGCCGGGTGTAACGAATCCAGCGACCCAAGCTATAGAGAAAGCCGTGACGATTAATACCAAATCACCCATTTTGACGGTGGTTGTAATCCCCACAACCATGCACGCAATGACCCCGAACACCAAAAAAAAAGCGACGTAAATTGTACCGACGGAGATCAGTTGCAATACCTGCTTTTTTTTGTATACGATGCCACGGGACCTTGCAATCTTGTGGACGATCACGATCAGGGTAAACAGAATCCCCAGCAGCAGAACCAAGTCGATGGAGGGTTTAGCGATAGAAAGAGCCTGAATACCCGTTTGGCGATAGAAGAGGATACCCGCCAAACTGAAAGCGCCAGCAGCGAACAGGACACCGAAAGTTTCATAAAAGGTACTGCCGATCAAAGCCAGTTTGCTGATACCCGCATCTCTTCCCAGAGTATAGCGCCCGGCAAAATGAAAAACATTGCCCGGAAGGTACTTGGCAATTTGCGTGCGACTGTAAATTATGTGGCACAGTAATCGGTCGTTTTCGGTGGAACCGTGAATTACTAACAGGCGCCACCATGCCGACGAAAGTAAAAAACCATTACAACCGTAGATCAGGCTGCATACAGCCAGCATCAACAGCGCATTCGTAGTGGGGCGCCAATTATGCAGTTGGGCGCCGTGCTGTATGAAACTTTGCCCCAGCCAGTATATCGAAGCACAGATGACTATTGAGGCAACGAATTTGCGTAATAAAGGCATTGCTAAGCAATAGGACGACCTAACAATACAGTCCACGGCATTGGGTTGCGCAGACCAAGCAATGTGAGATGTTGTTGCGCCATCGCAATTAACTCGGCGCGACTGAAATGCTGTATATGCCCGGGAGTATTACCTAAATTAGCCAGATATTTGCCTCGGGCCATATTCAATATGCGCCACAGAGGTTCCCTCGGTGTACTGATCAAAACCGCCTGTTTCGCTACCCGCGCCAGCTCGGATAATCCAGCCGCGGGGTTTTCGATGTGTTCAAGTACTTCACAACAAATCACCAGTTCAAATTGATCATCGTGGAATGGTAGTTTATAAATGGAAGCCGCCTCAAATTGAATGGCGGGATTGAGGTCTGGCTCAATGTAATCGATACTCAGATCACATCCGACAATTTGCCGAGGTAGTTTCGCGGCCTGCTCGATAAGTAGGTGAATCAGCCTACCCTCGCCGCACCCCACTTCAAGAACTGTATCGGGTCCGAGCTGATTGTAAAAACCAGTAACGGCATTAATAAAACCTGACATCAGATATCGTGCTATTGGATTGCGGGTTTCGTATTTGTCATAAACGTTGCCCACAATGTTTTCAGTTGGCTGCACGATTAATTCCGGGTCCAGGTTTGTTTATCGGTCGTTCTCAGACCGTGAATATTGCCAAGTTTAGCGGGGTCTAAAGAAGATTCAATAAGCCGTACCCGGGCTAGAGTTTCTTCCAACAAGCGTCGGTTATTGGCGTTTAAATCCGCGAGTAGTGCAAACAGACCGACAATGAAAGCGACGATGACCGTTCCCGTACCGAGTTGCAAGGACTGAATATGGGCGCTGACTTCAGGGTTCTGAAAATAAAAATATAAGAACCTCAAACACAAAAATGCGCCGATAGAAAACAAGGTTACAGCCAGATAACCGAACAGACGCATCGGTGAATACATGGCGTATGAACGGAAAATAATGATGCCACTGCGCATTAAATACTCTGGAATGAATCCAAAAAGCCGGGAGGGGCGTAACTGATCATTGACGGAGATTTTAACATTTTCGACACTCAGCCCTACTTTGCCTGCGTGAATGATGGTCTCCAAAGTATATGAAAACCGGTTATGGACGAACAGTTGAGCCAGAGCAGCCCGGTTCATAGCACGAAAACCACTCGTTGCATCCACAACTTGTATGCCGGAGATGCTGCGTATTAGACTGGAGCCCCATAGTTGTAGGAACTTCTTTAATGGCGAAAAGTGCTTGATTTCCGATACCTGGCGGTCACCTATTACGATATCAGCTCTTTGCTGAAGTATGGGTTCGATCAAGCGGGGTATGTCGAAACCGGAATATTGATTGTCAGCGTCGGTATTAACGATTAAATCCGCACCCAGACGAAAACAAGCATTGGCGCCGGCCTGGTAAGCAGCAGCCAATCCGCGATTATGTGGGAAACGCAGAATATGGTGAACGCCACAATGTTCGGCTACCTCCGAAGTATTGTCGGTGCTACCGTCATCAATAATCAGCACTTCAATTGAATCGATCCCCGCTATAATTCTGGGTAAATCGGCTATCGTTGCGGGCAAATGTTCGCTTTCATTTAGGCAGGGAATTTGAATAATCAACTTCAAGACAAAACTCCTTAATATGCGGCTAATTCGTTACCGTTTCAGTGATTAAAATGATTAAAACAAAACTACTGCCTTAGGTTAAACTATCATCGAAAGCGAGAATCACGGTGCCTTCGGTCAACGGGGGCAAAGGTGGCGCTCGCCCACAGGATGAAAAAACCAAGATTAGCAAACTGAATATGGCGTGTTGTCGTACAGGCCGTGGCGCATTTTGATTTGGTTTTCCATCAACATCTCAAGTATGCGAGCATTTATTGTTTTACAGTTTAGTCCATGACCGAAATCGCATTTATTAGCGGCGCGGCAAAGCGTGTGGGCGCCGATATCGCCCGCCGCTTGCACAAAACTGGCGCCAACGTCGTACTGCACTACCGTACATCAGCCGAGGAAGCCAAAGCGTTGTGTGATGAACTAAACCAGGTTCGGGACAATACCGCCGTTTGTATGCACGCGGATTTGACCGACACCGGCCGACTTCCTTCAATGATGCGAGAAGCATCTGAAGTCTGGGGCAGGTTAGATGTACTGATCAATAACGCATCCTTGTTTTATCCAACTCCAGTGGATTTAACCACCGAAGCACACTGGCATGAACTCATCGACAGTAACCTAAAAGCACCATTTTTCCTATGTCAGGCGGCACAACCTTTTCTGAAGAAACAATTGGGTTGCATAGTCAACATCATCGATATTCATGCTGAAAGGCCTTTAAAAGGACATTCGGTGTATAGCATTACGAAAGCCGGTCTTGCTGCTTTGACCCGATCATTGGCTAAAGAATTTGCGCCCGATATACGGGTCAACGGGGTTGCGCCAGGCGCAATTATGTGGCCGGAAAGTGAGGTCACCGACGCTAATAAAACCAAGATTCTTGAGCGAATAGCCCTAAACCGTACCGGCGCCCCGGACGATATTGCCAGGGCGGTGCTTTATTTTATCCGTGAAGCTCAATATGTAACGGGCCAAATTCTGGCGGTGGATGGTGGCCGAACCTTATTCAGCTAAGCAACTATTCAGCTCACCCCTGAAATCCGCCCTTTCTGCGTTACAAAAACGCCCGGAGCGTTTTTGAACAGCCGAAGGCTGGCCCGAAGGGCGGAACGCATGGATGCGTGGAGTAATAAATGATCATTTACATGTGTAAACTCACGTTTTTCGCCTTGAACTGACGAATTTCAGGGGCAATCTGAAGGTACGTGTTTAGTCCTCCCATCTTTTAATTGATGGGTTTCGCTACCGCTCCACCCATCCTACGCAATAACAATGAGTTGTAGGATGGATAGAGGAACGAAACCCATATAACAACCTCAGATTCTTCGATGGGGTTAAACGGTTACATCTGAACAGTTGCTGAATAGTTACGCTAAATGGATTTACCGATCAACAATATCCCCGAAACAAATAAGAATACCGCGAAGATCTTAGTATATTTTTCGTTATCAATGCCCACGTAAAAGGTCTCCTCGGAAAAGACATAGGTCATCAAGGCAAAGCCCCAATAGATGCCGATTTCGGAATAGATGATCTCGCTGGAAGCCGCTCCGAACCAAAGGGTTAGCAGCTGAAACAGTGCAAACGTAGCGTAGGCAATTGCAATGGTCACGCGGGTCTGATGTTTTTCGTAGTTTTTGCTATGAACGATTGCGGTCAGTAGAGAACCGCCCAAATTGGTCAAACCGTGGATAACGCCCATGACGACCAGATACAACGCTTCATACTCAACCAGGGATTCAACGGCTTCTTCCACTTGCGGGGAATAATTCTTGAGGGCTACCAACAATAAAAAGACCCCAATCACTATACCGATATTGATGTTCGCGCTGGAAACGATGAAAAGAAAAACCACTACAAACGGTATAGTATAAACGAGTATTTTTATATAAAAATCAGTATCTATATGCTCATAATGCCGGGCGATTTGGAACAAATTAATGGTCAGGGAAATAGGCAGCAGAATGTATAAAGCCTGGACAAAGTCATACCCCAAAATCAGCAATAGGGGCGTACCGAACAATAAAACGCCAACGCCGAAAATCGATGGAATAACGGTCGTAACAGCAACGGTAATTAAAATATCGGGTGACATATGGCGATCCTTTTAGGTTTTTTTTGTGAATTATTTTTTAACCAAGCACGTTCTTAAATTACCATGAATCAAGCTTTGATTACTAGTACTCCGACAACATCGTATTGATGGGTTCAGTTGGCCTGTCAGTGCTCAGGGCAAGGCACGCCTCGCAGCGAATGGTCATAGTCCTTTGCAAGAGGCGTCACGCAGCCATGGGCGCTGACAGGTCAACCCTTCGGGCGCTACTGGGGTGTCCCGCTACGGCGTTACAGCACTTGACAAAGGGCTATGGCCTTCGTGCTGTGCCTTGTTGCGAAACACCACAGTAACGCTGAACCCATCAATACAAAATTGTCGGAGTACTGGTGCCTCACCACATCCTACGGAAAAAAGACGAAAAGAGCACTCCATGATTAGAGTCTCCTTGTGGGTCGAAGAAGAGGCCCGACAAATACTTAAGCGTGGAGTTGCGGCGCCTGAACGGTTGGGTGATCTGGCAGTGCGCCTTTTTAGTCCGGCTTATACTGGAGAAGAACTAGATATACCGGTACGTGAAGTATCGGAACCAATGGAATTTCCTGAGTGATTATTATAGATACCAATGTTGTATCGGAATTTATGACATCACCACCCGCGAGTTCAGTGCTTGAATGGCTGAATAGCCAAGATGCTTTAACGCTTTATTTGACTACCATCTCTATCGCTGAAATCGGTTTCGGGCTCCGCGTTATGCCGAAAGGCAAAAGACGCCAATTGCTTGAAGATAGATTTGAACAATTCGTCACAACAGCTTTTGAGTCTCGCATTTTAAATTTTAACGAGTCCGCGGCTCGAATTTATGGTGCAATTAAGGGTTTTCGAAAAGAAAATGATCGTCCTTTGTCTGATTTAGACGGGCAAATTGCGGCCATCGCTCGAGCAAATGGGTTTATCGTCGCAACAAGGAACATAAAAGATTTCCAAGAGTGTGGAATCGAACTCATCAATCCATTCACCTTTAGTCTGTAATGACCGAAGAGAAACCTAAGGGTTGATCGATGTCGTTTTTCTTCATAGGGTTTTGACTTTCTACCGCCACCTTTCGGTTTAAAACGCGCTCGATTTTTTCTTTGAGTATGAAGTACGGGTCAAGTTACTTGACCCATTATACTGTCTATCGCCTCGTCAATTTTGCGAGCGAAGACCTTAATTTTCAATGCGGGGTACTAGGAGGCTATCCGAGAATAGAAAGCCTACTGCGGAAAAGCGGATTTTGGCCCATTTTCCCGATTAAATTCGTTAAATACAGCAAGTATTCGCCTCATTTAATCGAAAAAATGGACTCAAAACCGCTTTCCCTCGCTACGGCCCCTATTCTCGGGCAGCCTACTAGGTTTCGCTTACCTTTTAATGTATATATGACTCCAGTTTTTGTTTTCACATCTTGTTCTTCTGAATGTTTTTGTTAAAATTATAGGACGTCCTACAATGGAGGCCATTATGCAGCAAATGATAAACCTACGAGAGGCAAATCAAAATCTTTCAAAATACATTCGATCACTTCACGAGGGTGATGAGATCGTGATTACTAAGCACGGCAAAGCCGTCGCGAAACTGATTCCGGTCACTGAAGAAAAAATACTGAACGCAGCTCAACAAGAAGCCTTGAAAAGGCTAATAAGTCGTAGTACAGAGGGTTATCACTTAGGCGGTCAAGGTATAAACCGAGACGAGCTGTATGAGCGATAAACGGGTGAGTCTCGATACAAATATTCTAATTTATGCCGTTGACAAGGATGCTGGATATAAGCAAATTACCGCTATTCGACTCATTGAAAAATGCGCATTAAGATATGATTGTATGCTGACCTTACAGTCGTTATCGGAGTTCTACTATGCCGCAACGTGCAAAGGAATCGCGATGCACTCAGATGCAAAAGCTCAAATCAAAGACTGGCAATTATTATTTCCAACCATACTCCCCTCTACTCATACTGTTGAATATGCCTTGAAAGCAGTGGGTAAGCACAAGCTTTCTTTCTGGGATGCCATGCTATGGTCAGTGGCTTGTGAAAATAATGTAACCGAGCTGTTTTCAGAAGATTTTCAATCAGGACAAAATTTAAAAGGTGTCACTTTTGTAAACCCTTTTGAGGATTCTGCTTATCAAGAATTGAACCAATGAGCCAGCGTGAATAGCTTTAGCAACTGATACCGATGGCTCTGAAGGCGACTATCTACAAAGCCGAGTTGCAGATCTCGGACACGAACCGGCATTATTACGCCGGGCATACGTTGACCATCGCAAAACACCCTTCCGAAACTGACACGCGCATGATGTTTCGTATCGTCGCATTTGCATTGAATGCCAGTGACCGATTGAGCTTTACCCGAGGTTTGAGTACGGATGATGAACCCGATCTATGGCAGAAAGATCTCAGTGGCGAAATTGAATTGTGGGTTGATCTCGGCCAACCCGATGAAAAACGGGTACGCAAGGCCTGTGGTAGAGCGCGGCGGGTGATTGTTTATTGTTACAGCGTTAGTGGCGCTAAGGTATGGTGGCAGCAATATGAAGAGAAATTATCACGGTTCGGAAATCTGTCAGTCATCAGTCTGAACGCAGAAGACTTATCGGCCCTGGACGCATTGGTGCAAAGAAATATGGAACTGACGTGCACGATTCAGGATGAACATATCTGGTTTTCCGATGGTAATACCACAATCCAGATCGATGTAACAGGCTGGAAGTTGGTGTAAGAGGCTTGTTGGAGTTGATACGCTTAGGTATTTAATCGTAATTTTATACTGACCGTATTGATTGACCCGAGAGCCGGAAATTATTGCTGTAGAAAGCAAAACATTTGTCGACGGAATCAACGAAATACGTCAACCAACACTATCGGGTCGAAATATGCGGGGAGTAACAATCATGGCGAACTGAGGGAGCATAGAGTTCGTTACAGTGCCAATTCTGGACCTAAAAAACGGCTTCTAAGCGCTAAAAACGCGTTTTATTTAAACCTAAATTCCGATAATCAATAGGATAGCTTGGTCCGACCCAGTTCTCATTTGAACAAAAGGCCGGATATATGGACGCAATATTCTTTTTGTCACGAACGAATTTTGTCTTGCAATACTATGACCCCGCATTTTTCTCCGACATATCAAGAGAAGATACTTGCTAAATTAAGCAACTTGAATTATTCTGGAATTAGTATGGGCGAGCGCCGTAGTTATGCAGCTAACATAATCGTAAATGGTAGAAACATCAATGAGGTGGTCATTGACCCGTACTTTGAAACGAAGCATTCAGATATTAACGATGCCTTGATTTTAGAATTGGTGAAATACTTGGATGGGAAAGAGTTTCTACCTGAAGAGTATGATGGTGCATGGGAGTACTTTGTGCTGGATCGCTTAGAGCATCAAAGAAAACTTTATCGTCTGGTCTGGTGCATGCGGGATCACCACATGTTCATTGGAATTATTAATTGCTTTCGGAGATAAATTATGAAAAGAAGTCAGTCTCAGACGCAGTTTCCTGACGAAGTGACTCTAAAAAAGGTCCGCGACAAGCTTTCTGATCTGAACTATGTAGGTGGCAACATCGCTTTGCCTGTGGATGCTTCGACAATCGATCGAGCTAAGTACCAACTCTGCCAGCTGATTGCCCAGTACCAAAGAGAACATGGACTACTTCAAAAGGACATTGCCACCCAAATCGGAGTAGATGAATCACGAATCAGTGATATCTTGCGCGGTAGGATTGGGAACTTTACTTTGGATCGCCTTGTTAATTATGCAGGGAAATTGCACCATGATCTCGAAATTAAAATCATTGCAGCGTGACACTTTAACCTGAATCCGTGATTTCAATGTGGATAACAGGGCGCAAGATATTGGTTTCACAGGGGATTAAACAAATCTTAGCTTCACCCATAGGTTAAGTGGATATTTTTTTAACCGGCGTGGAATCAAGAGCTTGCGCACTGTGCCGTAGTGAAATCACTGATTCAGGTTTAAAGTAAAAGGAGTCAGGTTATAGCGACCGAAAAGGCCTTAATCCAGCGGGTGAAAGCCCCGTCGCATCTATAGCTCGATCTAGACGCGTAGCGATCCCACATTTCGCGTTGGGTAAACGCATGTTCATTGCGTGGTATAAACGACCCAGCGGGTATTGCGCAGCAGAGTTATGAGAGATACTCAGAAAAAAGGGGCAAATCTTTGCACTAATGTTTTTGCCTATTAGAAAAAAAGGGAGCGGGTCGCGAATTGAGAATATTAAAAATTTGCTCTGTCTTCCTCTGGGATTCGTATTTCGCGACTTGACCCTAGGTTTTTGACCCTAGGTTTTGCTATAAGTATATTCCAATCTATAAATGGCCCTGAAACCGAGAACAGATCATGAATAACCTTTTAACTGGAGCGGAAGAGGTGTCAAGGAGGAGTTTGTAGCGTAGCGGAGGAATCTCCTTGACACTTCTGAAGCGTAAGTTAACCTCAATTTATGATCTGTTCTCGGTTTCAGGGCCATTTCACGTTAGAAATTACCCCCCTCTTCAGGGCCATTTCATATTGGACAAGACTAGTATATTGACAGCGGCAAGCTAATGGGGGACCCTTTTTTTCTTAAATAAATGAGGAAGCAATATGAAACTGAAAGTAGTAATACATGAAGCGGAAGAAGGAGGCTATTGGGCGGAAGTACCCGCCATTACCGGGTGTGCGACTCAAGGCGATTCCTTTGATGAATTATTGAACAACCTTTATGAAGCTGTTGAGGGTTGTCTATCAGTAGATGTTCAGGATATTACCGTATCAGGAAAAGATAAGGTTATGGAGATAGCTGTTTGAAAGCTATCAGCGGCAAAAGGCTTTGCCAGCTTCTTGAAGAAAAGGGATGGAAAACAAAGCGAATCAATGGTAGCCACCATATTTATGCAAGAACCAGCGTAACTGCTCGTATTTCAGTTCCAGTTCACGGCAACAAGCCATTGAAGTCGGATTACAGAAATACCTCATTAAAATTGGTGGAATTGATAAATCAGAATTGTAAAAATGCAAAGTACAAGGCAAATGCATTTGGGCAGTAGCACGAAGCATCTTCCGCTAAATTAAGGGCGCCAATCACCATTACGATACTAAATATTTACACTCTAAATATTTAGTCACCACTTCTCAAGACCATCTTATTATTCCAGTCTTAATTCAAGACCTTATGCGTCATTAAAGTCAGCAAGGGTATCTAATGTCAATTACTCTGGCCGGTCGGCCAAGATAATCACCTTACTTCGCCCAGCTTTCTTTTTCGCTATCTTCCCCAAATATGACCCTACCAAGATTTTGTGGATTTTTGGTATATTTAAGTCTTCTTTTTCCGTTTCAGTATCGCTTTGAATTTGTTTATCTTAGACTAGGTTATGGGATATTTGATGTATGAATGTTGCTTAGAAAGACTTGACACCTTTTTTTTCTCGTAAAACGACAAAACAATAATTATCATGTGCTTAGAGATAAAATCAAGCCTGTATTCATCCTAAAATTCTATAATAGCATTCCACTGGAATTTTCAAACAAAAAACCGACAAATTATCTTAATTCATAAGTTTCTGATTTTCCACAGTCCTTCTTGGGTATCCATACCGAGCCTATCACTGATATGAGTACTTATCCTTTCTCCTGTTCCTGCTTGAAAATCACAACATAATCCTTAAACCAGAATATCCGATTACGACGTTTCCCCGTCAACTCATGCAATACGCCATATTTGACAAAATCGTTTACCAGCACCGCAGCGGTATTAGGCTTTAGTTCCAGCAATTCCGCCACTATTTTGATGGTTATAATCGGGGTTTGATACAGCGTCTGCATCAGAGTTTGGGCATTTTGCTGTCGGCGTGTGCTGAAATGCGGCAGGATTTCGCGTTCTAGTCGTCGTTTTAATGCCAAAATGTCTTTAAACACCTGAATCGAGCTTTTAGCTGTTTCCCGTACGCCATATAAAAAGAATACCAGCCATGGTTTTATTTGATTGCCTTCGCGCACCGCCATGAGGTGATCAACATATTGGGTTTTGTGCCGCTCGAAATAGTCTGATAGATATAGGGCCGGTTTGTGTAATAGCCCGAAGGTGGCAAGATAAAGCGCGATCATCAAACGCCCCAGTCGACCGTTACCATCCAGAAAGGGGTGGATGCTCTCAAACTGATAATGAGCGATGGCGATTTTAATCAGATGGGGTACCTGCAATTCGTCATTATGGATGAACTTTTCCAGATCACTCATCAGCTCAGGCACTTCTTCGTGATGGGGTGGCACAAATATGGCATTTTTAAGACTGATCCCGATCCAGTTTTGGCTGCAACGAAACTCGCCCGGCAATTTGGTTTCTCCACGTACGCCCTGCATTAGAGTTTTGTGCGTGTCTCTAAGTAGGCGATTCGACAAAGGCAGAGTTTCCAGCTGGAGGATAGCAGTGTTAATGGCCTGGATGTAGTTTTGTACTTCGATCCAGTCGTCTCGCTTCTCCGGGTCGATATCCTGCTTGTCCAACAAGGCTTCCTCCATATTGGTACGCGTCCCTTCGATACGGCTGGATTGGGTGGCTTCTTTGACGATATGCATACCGATAAAGAAATCCACATCGGGAACCAGTTGCGAGAACGCATTTAGTTCACCCAACGTGTGGTCTGCCTCACTTAGCAGGTTTTGTATTGCAGCATCTGAAATTTCCCAGACGTGATTGATTGGCTCAGGAGCAAAACTTTTGTATTGGTACTGCTGTTTGTACCGGCCTGCTTTGTAGTCGTTTAAATTCATTTTATATCCGAAACCACCTCTGTTTTTGACATTATAAAGTTCTTATGTCGGAAACTTAGCGTTTTAATACGATAATGTCAAATATGCGTATAGTTTTCGACATAACGAAATCTTTATGTCAAATTCCACGTATGATTGGATTAGTCAGCAATGTTGTTTCGGCATAACACCTAATTTTTTTGGGCATTGTTAGGAAAGTATAGTCCATAATTCTCCGTACCATTTGAGCATTAAAAGCAGGACTGAATATTTAAGCATTCCCTGGCTTTTGCTATAGCACTTAGACTTTCGGCGTAATCGGGCAAGAAAGTGTCTAAATAAGCTGTTATAGCCTTCTACCGTATAGGTTTCAGCTTTGGATTGTGTCTGTAATTCAGTCGGGATAAACTTTTCATAAGGGCTCCAATAGTCGCTCATCACACCTTTTATGTGGGTGGTTTTGATGGCCGTCCCATAATGCTCGCCCGGTTCCCGTGTCGCGGGAGCCTACAACGCACGAGAGAAAGCGCTTTCCATGTCGATCAACAGCAATCCAGATCCAGCAATCGTTTTTTTTACGCCAATGTAAGTCTGCATTTCATCCATTTCTACAATCTCAACCCCCGCGTCCGATCGAATTGCCTCAATTGATTCGCCATACGCTTTGATCCAGTCATATACCGAAACATGACTGCAATTCAAAAACCGGCCAATCGAGCGAAAACCAAGCCCCTCCAGGTAAAGTTCAAGCGCTTGCCGCTTAATATCAAGACTTATCTCCCGGTGTCTAACGGTATGCCTATAGCCACACGATTTGTATTTATATCGTTGTTTGGTTTTAACTATACCCTCTTTAGTACAGTCTTCTGCGTGACATTTAGGGCAAGTCGGCATAGTCAGTTACTCAAATGGAAATCGCTATTTTACCAGATACTATACTTAATGAACAATGCCGAAAAAAGAAAGGGTTAAGCCGCTTGCTTCACAAGCGTTATGCATCATTGCTGACTTTAATGATACTGGAGATCCGATTGCTTTTGATTGGATGGGGATTTAGATGATGCGAAGAGATTGGAGTGGATGATGACGTTTGGGGGTTTAAATGGCGGATGATGCTTCGCTTATTTTCCCACGACTCCTATCCGAATCCTGTTTCAACTACCCAAATGTACTAGTACAAATGGGTGATACCTGTAATCTTACATTCGTGCGATAATTTGCCTAGCTCGCGAGGGGGAGGTATGAGTTATTGACACGCTACTTATACCAACCTTTCGAGGAAAAGGCTGGGTTGCCCTGCAAAATGCTTATCGATAAGACCGTTTGCCAGCTTTATGAACTAAATATTTGAGGTCATCAATGATAGGTTTCCGACCTGCTTTCTCCCAAAGGAACCAGTTAGTTAACCGATTCGTCGAAATCAACACCAGGATGCGTTGAATCCGGCATTTGCTCTGCAGCCTATCGAACCCAGTTTGCGTTCTTTCAAAACCTTTACGACTTTCTTAATGAGGATTTAACAATGAAAATAATTCAGTTTAGTTTATCCCTTCTTTTGACAGGTTTAATTGTACTCACATCAGCATGCGCCCCCGCCTAATGGCTCCAAAGGCCCGCCAGACCCCGAAAATCCTGGTGATCCACTGGTTTCAAAAGGGCGGAATCTATTTTTTAACGAAACCTTTAGCGGAAATGGACGAACGTGTGGAACATGTCATCGTGCGGAAAATAATTTGACAATAGATCCAGCCTTTATTGCAACTTTGCCTAAAGATGATCCTCTATTCGTGGCGGAATTCATCCCGGCATTGAAAAAGAATTTCGAAAATCCGAAACTGATGCGAGAAGTCGGATTAATCTTGGAAAATCAAGATGGATTCGGCGACCTTTCAAAAAATTTCAATATGCGCGGTGTTCCACATGTATTCGCTCAGAGAGTCTCGATAGACAGTGTCCAGGGGCCTCAAACCGGATGGTCTGGCGATGGGGCGCCTGGAGATCATAGTTTGCGATCATTTGCTACTGGCGCGGTTATTCAACACTTTACCAAAACAACTCAACGACGCGCGGGTATCGATTTCAGGCTTCCAACAGATAAAGAATTAGACGCGTTGGAGGCGTTTCAGCTTAGCCTGGGTCGACAAAAAGATTTAGCATTGCCGCTGCCCTTAAAGAATGTAGTCGCGTTGCGTGGACAGGAGTTGTTTCAAAACGAGGGCCTATGCCAAAACTGCCATGCTAACGCCGGCGCCAACGTTGGTTTCGACCCTAATGCCGGGAATTTTAACTTTAACACTGGGGTAGAAAATCTTCCAGACCAACCCGCGGACCTAATCGGTGAATTGAACCCTCCAGATGATGGCAATGGCAATCCGGGTAGCGGCGCTTTCAATACACCGTCATTGGTGGAGGCGGCTGATACGCCACCGTTTTTCCACAACAATTCCGTTGAAACAATCGAAGCTGCGGTCGCTTTTTACAATGGTGATTCTTTTGCCAACTCACCTTCGGGTAAGCTCATAAATGATTCGCCGCAAGGTCGGATAAATTTGGATACGACACAAGTAGTCGCCATAGCTGCATTTTTACGAGTCATCAACGCTTTAGACAATATCCGTGAGGTTGATGTCATACTAAAAGCAGTGGCCAACAATGAGTACTTGGCCGGCGAACACCCGCAGGATCTGATTCAGCGAGTGAAATTCGATATTGAGGATGCGGCTACGGTACTCGCCGGTGCGGGTTTACACCCAAAAGCGGTGGCTCGCTTAAACCGCGCTCGTATCCTTACTGAAAAGGCTGCAAGCACACCCAATTCTAGAATTAATTTAGCAAAACGAGCGATCAATACATTGAATCGAGCTAGAAAGTTAATTACCGACTAACAGGGTTCCTTTAGTCGTTCATATTTCCAAAAAAAGTAAGGAGTTAATTATGTTGAAGCGAAGCGTAACACTGTTTACAGCGATTCTTTTTGCTGCCGCCTCATTCTATGGGCATACCCAACAGTCATCAGAGATCTTTATTCCTATCGGAAAATCACCGGGTATCTCGAAAACGGATACCATTATTGGAGAAATCAATAGTATTGATAGCCAAAACGGTGTAATCACAATCACAGATTCGTCTGGAACATTTTCGGTTAAGGTTAAAAATGATACGAAGATTTGGTTAGATAAAAGTAAAATGCGTAAAACCAATGAAGTTGGAAAAATAGCTGATTGTAAGCCAGGGCGTTCAGTCGAGGTTAAATACAAAGAAGCTGAAAAACTTTCTTCAGTTACTGCGGAATGGATTAAAGTTGAAGTGACCAATTAGCCAAACCTTTCCGAAAAACAATGACGCATAATAGTGCGATGGTAGGTTAGGCTGACGATGATGCACTCAAGACACTTGAGGTTTTTGCGGCGTAACCTTGAAAGCGGACGGCCTTGCGGAGCGGAGATATTCGTTCAATGCTTTTCGTGGCTTTCGATAGGATCGTAGCGTTCCAATTTACTTTGTTTGATTGAGCGGTCGGGAAACCGACCGCACCAACAAAGGCGGGATCAAGTTTATCAAGCCAAGAAATCTTTGCCTAAATCAGGCCAGAACTGGGTCATTTTGTCGGTATAGCTTGGGTGGTGAAGGGATGTCAAAAAGGGATATCGTCGTCAAAATCGAGGTCAAGCTCGGAATACTGGTCGGGAGGCCTATTTGTGTGGATTTTGTCGAATTAATCAAACATCTCATCGATCGAAACCCCGATGCCTCGGATTATCATTTCGTCGCCGACCAGCTCAATACGCATAAATCAGAAGGCTTGGTACGATTTGTTCCCGGTTTTTGTGAAGATACACAAGACCAAGACCTCGGAATAAAAGATAAGAGCGGAATATTGAAATCCATGCAGACCCGAGAAGATTATTTCTGTAAGGGTAACTGGCGCATTGTGTTCCCCTATACGCCTAAACATGCGTCATGGATGATCGTCTGCGTTCGTCCTTGACGGACCCAGACTTTGCGCACAGAAGTTAAGAAACAGATTGCCAAAGCAAAAAGAACGGAAACAACTATCAACGAATTGCGCGGATAAAATTCAAGTGCTGGCAAAAAAGGTAGCACCTGCATTCCATTGAACCTGACGGGGTCAAGGGTCCATTCGAGGCCGAAGACTTGATGAGGTGGGAATGTGCTGATTCCATCAGGGCCAGAGGGCTTATAGTCTCTCAACAAAAGGCCGGATATATGGGAGCAATATTTCTTTTTGTCACGAACGAAATTTGTCTTGCAATACGGGGCGGACCATATATGAATCCGTGACCTCACTACGGCACAGGGAACAAGCTCTCGATTCCACAACGGTTAAAAAAATGTATGGGTGAAGCTAAGATTTTTTTAATCCCCGTGAAACCAATACTTTGCGCCCTGTTATCCGCATTGAAGTCACGGATTCAGGTAACAGTTAACTGGCAACGCTTACCATCGACTAAATTACTGGATAATGATTAAAAAAACCTGCAAAATCTGCTGAGCTATAAAAACTCTAATTTCAGGAGATTACGATGTTGAACATCCACATTGACAACCCGGAGCTTGAAAAAAGTATCAAGCAAACTTATGGCGATGATTCTCAATCCATCGCCAGAGCTTTTTTTGAGTTCATTCAACAGCAAAAAATTAGGCAGGACATTGGGGTTTCCATTAAACAATTGGAGGCAGGAGATTCTGTATCGCTCGAGGATGTAATGAGGGATATACGCGCAACATATGAGTAAACGCGCGATTGTATTCTCACCCCGTGCCCGCCAACGCATGGAAGAGATTGCGGAGTACCTTTATCAACAAAAGTTATCCAATGATTTTGTATTGGGTTACCTGGGCCGTATTGAAACCTGGTTGGTTACTATACTGAATCAGTTCCCAGAATCTGGCAGCCCAATGTATGAATATGGAAACAACGTCCGGCGAGTGGTATATAAGAAATACAGTTTTGTTTACCGCATTAACGATGATGTGATTGAGATATTAACTGTTTACCGGGAAAATTTGCCATGAATACTGAATTTATTGTATCTAAGGGCTGAAGATTTTGTACCATTCTACGTGACGATGGTGTCGATTTTAGTAATTGTTTAACCCGGATTTATCAAAACTCTCGTAGGGAGGGGCCACAAGGGTACGTGTTGATAGGGTGCGCGAAGGTTTGGTCGCGGGAGTGTACGTGTAGGAGGTTGAGTGGTTTTAACGACTAAACTCGCACAAACATTACAGAACGCTGGAAAAATGTGCCACTGTGGGATTTACTAATGAACCTATGAAAAGTCGTGTGTTAATGAGAGCCCTGACCCCGGGTTTTTACGAGAGATACTCAGAAAAAAGTGGGCGGGTCGCGAATTGAGAATATTTAAAATTTGCTCTGTCTTCCTCCAGGATTCGTAATTCGTGACCTGGGTAACCTGGCAATGTTTGCCAGCTGAGAGAGAGCCGCGCAAGCGGGAAGCTCTCCCGAGTAAGGTTTAGTCAACCGCTCGGAAGTGTAATGACCGGATGGTGGAAGCCGGACGGGAAGATAAGCGAGTGCAACGAGGTGAAGGGTGTATGCTCTGAATCTGAACCATAGCTCCGAGAAGAATGTATTTTGGGTGAGGGCCGATCCTATCAGGTCGGGCGTAGGCGAAACAGGTGGTACGATAGAGACGAGTACCGACTGCCCCCCCGGAGTCTCAGACAGCATCGAGATGCACAACGGCAGGCAAGCAACCAGGCGAGCGACGAGCAAGGGCTCTTGGGGCAACGCGCAAAGTAGTACCCGAGTATGTGTATCAATATAAAAAGAGATGCACAAATGGCCGCGTCGCGAGTGATGGGGACCGGTACGCCGCAACGGTTAGCGATGAGGAGGGGTAATGCCCTCGGAGCTAAGGTCCCCACGGTTTGTCGTCCGACGAAGAGGAAACACTGCCACCATGCAAGGGGTGAAACGCAGTGAGTACGCATTCTGCGATGGATAGGCGTCGTCTGCGATCTAGCAGAGGTACGCTGAATGGCAGACCGAGGAGCCGGATGTTGGGAAAGCCGCTTGTCCGGTTCTGAGAGGGACTGGGGTGCAACTTTGGCTATGGATAGAATATTGTGGCACCGCCGGGAAACCAGGCGGCAAACGGAGAACACAAACCTTATCCTACGGCCAGGGGAGTCCCCAGTCTACTCGAAACCCTAGGTTTTGTTGCGGTATTGGGGTCTGATCCCTTTGTTTCCTTCCTATCCCTCTTAGCCATGCCTTTAGTTCCTCGCGTCTAGTGATAATAATTGTTTTTCAAATATTTCTTGAAGTAATTTTTTTATTTTTTCTTTATATTCGTTTTCTTTAAATTGATCACGAAGACCATGTGCTAAGGGGAATCCATCGCTGTGGACTATAACCACCATATTATCATCTTCATTCGACACGCTTATATGTAGCGCACTAAATGATAACATAGAGTTACTATCTTCTTCTTTACTATCTTCAACATATAGCGTAAGCGTTGGATAAGTACCAACACTACTTAGTGTTTTTGCATACGTAAAAAATTTCCAAACGACACTGTTGAAAAAAATCACTTTCCCCGCCGGTGTTTTTAGTTCGTCAGAGTACATATTTTCTGGAAACACATAAACCTCAACTTCGATAGATTCACCTGATTCATGGTTATACGCCATTGCTATTTTATTTAGTGTTTCTAGCACATGTTCAAACATCGGTCTCACTACTGTACTTTTATCAATTTGTATTTGAGTTGCACTTAGTTTATCTCGCTCAAGATTTAGTTTTTTAGTTTCTTTATTTTTTAGTTTCTTTATTTTTTAGGAATTGAGAAGCCCAATCTTTAAAATCATCCTCGATGGTTTCTAGTGATTTAGACGCACCTGGATCAGTTGTAGTATTTTTTACAGTATTAATTTCTGAAAGAACTTCTTCAATCTTTTGTTGTGTGGCTTTTGACGTTACTTCGCTATCTATTTTATTTTTTAGATTACCACCATAGATAGTTAATCCAGAACCTATTGTAATAAGTATTAGCCATAAAATAATATATGTGTTCATTCTTTTTTCCTTTTACTGGATAACAGTGCAATAACCGGCAACTTTTTCCACGTATTTACCTCCTATATACGGCATTGTTTTCTATCCTATTGGATATTAAACCATAAAACATGGAAAATTTAGTCAAATGCCTGATCAATCAAACAATCCCGATCCTAAACCACAATAATTAATAGGGCCAGAATAACATTACTCCAGTTCAACATTGTATCCCCCTGAATTCGGCGCCATATCACCACCATTATGGGCGTCCTTAGTGTTCTACGTTTCTGGTCACGGAAATAGACCAATCAGTTGGTTAATGCACTGTCTCTCCTAATCACTTTTCACCAATACAGCCCGAACCGGTGAAGCTTCAACCCCAGCAAGCCTCAGTGGAAACCCCGAAAACAAATACTCCCCAGCCAGCACCTCAAGCAAATTGAGACATACGTATACTGGAATTCCGAACCGTGCCAAAATCGTATGGGCTGGAAAAGCACCATCGTCCTGGTAAGGATCAAGACTATAATAGTCAAATCCAACCGAAAGCGGCTGGAGACCGCACAAAACATTTGCCGCTTCCGGCGATAAGGTGCAATAGTTTTGCGAAAAAGTATCGAGTTGGAGTAATTCTGAATTCCTGGTTTTTAATAGAAGATGCCGTTGCGCGGGAAGGTGCGCATCTTTTAAATCCTCAATCCCGATAACATCGCGATCCAATAATTCGCGAACAACGGCAGGCCCATAAAATCGTTCGAGTGGCAAACCCTCAAGGGTTACACCATCCTTCAAGAAATGCGCGGGTGCATCCACATGTGTACCAACATGGCAATTCATGGAGAAATGAGAAGCTGTTAGCGCATCACCTTTCGATATATCTGTTTCCCGTTCTATAACAGGTTGTGGATCACCAGGGTATCGAAGAACCAGGGGAGAGATCGGCAGTGTGAGATCCAGGAACCTATTCTTGGATGCCACCCAGACGGTCCAACAGGCTACTAACCTCAAACGATTGACTGGCCTGCACCCTCACCGAAAATCGCTCTTTGGGATCGGGTTGCCGTACCAGGGTATAGCCGGTTCCGTTGTAGAGTGTGCCGAGAAATTCTTCCAGATAGGGCCGGAAATTCGTCAATGTTTCTTCGGTATTCGGTGCAACCAAGCGATCGTTGGCGAAGATCTCCAACTCGTGGCCACGAAACTGTATTTTTCCTTTTAGTTCTTTTTCCAGCTTGTACGCAGCGTCCAGGGCAGTTCTACCCACTTGTGTTAGCCGTTGTTGGAGCTTGCCGGATAAATCATGTTTGTTGTAATAGACCAAGCCTCGCCGATGACTGGATTCATCTATGGCGTAATTGCCTTGATGGGCGATTAGCAAAACACCGGGACCGCCTTGGACGTGGGCGTATTCCGCTACATCGATCAACACACCGGGTAATTCTCGTTTTTGAATCCAGCGATGAAAGATGGGTATAAATTCCAATAAATCAATATCGGCTGATTCGCAAAGTATTTTGACTCCGAGCTTATGTAATTCCATACGGTACCTCAATCCACAACTAACCAATAAAACATGAGGCCTAAATTATCGATAACCGCGTTAAACAAACTTGAAAGATACCCATATTCCTGCGTTTGTTTGCCTTGTTATCAATCATTTATTCTCTCCTATATTATCGGTTATTTATGGATTGAGGTACTGGATCAAATCCGAAGTTGCGTCGGAGCACCAGCTGCGCCAAGCAGTCCCAACGGTGCGGCGGGCTGTTCGAGCAACCGCGAGTGGCAGGCATATACCGCTTCAAGAAACAGCTGGGCTTCTTCGATCAGATGACGCGCGCTTTCTTGAGTGAATGGGCGGTCTTTATCGGCATACCGCTGGAAAAAGTATTGGGCAAACTTACCACCCGCATATTTATCCTGGATCAATCCGGTGTCATAAAAGCGCTTACGAAATTGTTCGACGATATCATCCGGACCGTCAGTAATATCGAGATATTGTGTACGAATCAATCCCTTTGCTGCTTCAAGCATGGCGGCAAAGGCTTTTTCATCGGCGGCTTGGTATTCGCCATCGTCAAAAGACAACTGAGATTCAAAATATATCCGTTCCGCGGCTTGCAGATCGAAGTCGGCCCGCGAGACTACTTCACCGGCGCATTCGCCCCTGCCGATGTCGGTGATGGAAAATTCACGGGGGTCGTGCCAATCCGAATAAAAGGAACTGTCTTCTTCGTAGGATGGCACGACGGCCATCTCATCGACCAGGGCTTTTAACGCCTTCTTACCGATTCGCTGGGTATAGTCTAAGAAACTTTCTTCTTTTAACCGTTCTTTGAGATACCGATCGGTTATAAGGGTGATAAAATCCGGAATACGGCGAGACGGCACGGCGCCTATCGTCAATCCAAGAGAACCACCGTTGTGTTCCCATTGTCCACCGAGCACCACTCTGAAATGGGGTACGGTAATACCCTTCACTTTACGACCTACCCCATAAAAACCCAGATCGCCCAAGTGATGTTGAGCACAAGAATTAAAACAACCGCTGATTTTGATGTGCAAACCGCGGATTGCTCCATCGAGCTCCTGGGATTTTGCCGCCAGTCGAGCGTAGAGTTCGCTGGCCAGACCGCGCGAAGAAGCAATGCCCAGTTTGCAGGTATCGGTGCCCGGACAGGCGGTGACATCTACAATGGTGCCTGCGCCTGGCGCGCCCAAACCCAATGTTTTTAAATCCTGATATAGATCCGCTAAATCAGCTTCGATGACCCAGCGCAAGATCAAGTTCTGGTCCACGGTAGCACGTACATGATCGCCTACATAACGCCGGGAGATAGCAGCCAATTGACGAAACTGATAGGAGGAAATATCGCCCAAAGGCAGAGTCACGGTGGCCGCCGCATAGCCCGCTTGCCTCTGCGTGTAGACGTTAGTGGCCCGCCAGGCTTCGAAATCAGGTTCGTTGGTTGTACCGATGGAATCCCCATTTGAAGGTTTAAGCGGATGTTCCTCATAATCCGGGATTGTTTTGAGATAATCGGTCCATGCCGGATCATGGGGTAAAACTTTGCGTTCTTCCAAAACTAGTCGGCGAAATTCTTCGATGCCCAGTTGGTCGACCAGGAATTTTAAACGCGCCCGATTGCGGTTCCTCTTCTCGCCCAGCCGACTAAAAACTCGGCATATCGCCTGCGACAGGGGTAGAATCTCCGAATCAGGCACAAAGGCATCGAACAGTTTAGCTGGATAAGGCACCGTTCCCAAACCACCGCCGACGTACATTTCAAAACCACGTTCGGCAACACCTTTTTCTTGCCGGGTACGGGCGATAAAACCTAAATCATGGATATTGACTAACCCGCATGCGTTATCCGCGCACCCGGAAAACGCGGGTTTAAGTTTGCGGCCGAAGTCCTGAGCGTCCGGGTGACCGAGTAAAAATTCCGAGCAGGCTTTGGCATAGGGGGTCACATCGAATGTTTGATCGCGGCATACTCCCGCGATCGGGCAGGCGGTGACGTTGCGTACCGTATTACCGCACGCTTCACGGGTGGTAATACCCACGGAAGCCAACCGCCGCATGATGGAAGGCGTATCTTCGATGTGAATGTAATGGAGCTGTATATTCTGCCGGGTGGTGATATGGTTGATGGCGTCGGAGTACTCTTCCGCCACATCGGCTAATACATCCATCTGATCAGCCGTCAGGCCGCCGTAAGGAATTTTGATACGCAGCATTCCTGGCGCATCCCACATGGTTTCGTGACCCTTGGTTATGTCTTTCGACGGAAATGACAAGGTTTGCGGGGCGATGCCGTCATGCCGTTGGCCATTGTCATACCGCTGACCATAGGCGCCACGCCTTAATCGGGTTTCAGCGAATAATTTATCTTCAATTTTACCCTGGCGTTTGAGCAAGATCTGGGTTTCGAAAATTTCGATTTCCTGGGCAAGCTTGGGATCTATCTGTTCGGATAGAAGGTCTTTCCACGTATTCATATTATCGTTTATTACTATCGAAGAGGGTCTTATTTCAAATGATCACCAGATTGTACGGCGTGCGCATATTAAATAAAAGAATAAGAATTACTATTTTTATTCAAAAAAGTTATAAATACCTCCTGGCCCGGATTCGTTCAGCTAAGCCGGGTTATCCAGCCCATTACCAACGCATTGGGGCTAACCGTACCAATAATTCCCCCATTTTCGAGAACGGGAGCACGGACCAAGTCGTGGGTAGCGAACAGCCGGGAGCAATAGCGGATATCCATTTCCGGGTACACCGATATGACCGGTTTTTCCATAATTTCATATACGTTAACCCGGTCCGGCGCCCGATCTTTAGCCAGTACGTGCCGGGCGATATCGCCAACGGTAATCATACCGTATTCATCATCCTCGTGTTTCTTGTTGACGATAAGAACCGCGGTCTTCAATGCCTTCATTTTGTCCAGTGTTTCATGGATTGTAGCGGTTCTTTCAATGGGTCCAAAATTTGTTTTCATGACATCGCGCACCCGGATAACCGGTTTTTTGTCACTCATAATTCATCCTCGACAACTTGGGTGAGTTCTTCGACTTGGTGCATGACGCCAATGGCGTCTTCCACGTCAACTTGAAATGCTATGCCGGTACCCGGTTTGGTGTCAAATTCGGCGACACGGGCGATGGCTTCCAAGATAGTTCGGCTTAGGTGTTTTTCGACCAAAAGCAATAGCACGTCCCGCTGGGTTTCCAGAGTTAGACCGAAGAACGTTTTGGATTGTTGGATGCCTTCGCCTCGGGCATTATTGATGACCGTGGCGCCGGTCGCACCGTATTCGCGCGAAGTTTCCAGAACAAGGTCGGTTTTATCATCTTCAACGAAGACTACAATAAGTTTAAAGCGCATGATGATTATCTATTTATTTGTGTCGATTGAATTGGCTTATCCATTTAGAAAGTTGCGCGTAGCCGAGTACGGCAATTATAGGGAAAAGACTGGCAAACGCAATCAGCCCGAATCCATCCAGCACTGGATTTCGGCCAGGCACGTTAGACGCAAGCCCCAATCCCAACGCAGTGACCAAAGGAACTGTAATCGTAGAGGTGGTGACGCCTCCGGAATCATAAGCAAGGCCAATAATCATTTTGGGTGCAAAAATAGTTTGAATCATCACCACGATATAGCCGGTAATAATGTACAAATACAGCTCGGTTCCCGTGACGATACGGTAAGCGCCAAGGGCGAGACCGAAAGCAACGCCTATCGATACGGCTAGCCTCAAGCCTTTGGCATGAATCGCCCCCCCGGATATTTCCTCGGCTTTAATCGCAACGGCGAAAAGCGAAGGTTCGGCTAATGTCGTGGCAAAACCGATCGATGCAGCGAAAATATAGACCCAGTAGTAGTCACCCGGCGATAGGGTGTGGCCCTCATTAGCGGATTGAATAAATGATGGCGCGGTAAGTTGTTGCGCCATCAATTCACCTAATGGAAACAAAGCCATTTCCAGACCTTTCAAAAATAAAGCGATACCGATCAATACGTACAAAAAACCAATCAGAATGTGTTTGGGATGGGCGATGGGTTTGCGGATGACTAAAACTTGAAATCCGATGATGATCGCAACAATAGGAAGGACATCAAGCGTTGTGCGTACCAAGGATTCGCCAAGGTCGATAATGAAGTCCATCAGACGAACATTCCGTACGCCATCACGAAAATCATAGGCGTAAGCGATGCGAAGGCGATCAAGCCAAATCCGTCAACCATAGGGTTTCTACCTTTAATTGAGGAGGCTAACCCAACGCCTAAAGCGGTGACAAGTGGTACCGTTATAGTAGAGGTTGTGACGCCTCCGGAATCATAAGCGATACCGATTATTTCAGCCGGAGCTAAGGCGGTCATCATTACAACGCCGCTATATCCCGTAATAATCAAATAATGGATTGGCCACCCACGAACAATTCTTAAAACGCCGACCACAATGGCCAAACCAACGGAAAATGCAACGGTCAAACGTAATCCCAGCGCATAGGAACTTCTGGCGTCCTGAGTATCCCCGATCACCCCGCCCTTGGCGGCAATTTCGGCCGCTTCACCCGCCACCGCGATTAATGCGGGTTCGGCCACGGTGGTTCCAAACCCCAAACAAAAAGCAAACGTCAATAACCAATAAATACTACCCTTACGGGCAAAAGCATGGGCCATGGTTTCCCCTATGGGAAACAAACCTTGCTCCAAGCCATCGATGAAAAAGGTTAAACCCAATATGACCATACCCGTACCAACTAAAAGATTAAGGATGTCGGGGAGCGGTTGCTGGATAACAAATACTTGAAAAACAATGACGACAACCAAAATAGGAAGCAAATCCAGAAAACTGCTGAATAGCTGCTTGATGAAACGATGTCTGATGATTTTACAAGCCCTATTTGGTTGTTGGGGTTTAAGTCTGTATCCGTGACTTCACGACCGCGGAAGGCACAAGTCATTGATCTTCCTGAAAACCAATAGCTAGGAGGCTGTCCGAGAATAGAAAGCCTACTGCGGAAAAGCGGATTTTGGCCCATTTTCCCGATAAAATTGATGAAATACATCCCTATATTTCACACCTGCGGGCCGCTTTCAGCGGTCCAAACCCACTCCAGGCGGATTTGTCGTTAAATACAGCAAGTATTCGCCTCATTTAATCGGAAAAATGGACTCAAAATCGCTTTCCCTTGCTACGACTTCTATTCTCGGACAGCCTCCTAGCACACTGCTATCCGCATGGAAGTCACGGATTCAAGTTAGAATGTATCGGATTATCATGCGGAATTCCACTATGAATGCGGTAAACACGGCCATAACCCATGAACGATAAGACGAAGAAAATGCCCCCGCCCGGTTTTCTCCGAAGAATGGGGGCGATTCTTTACGATGGGATTTTGTTGTGCAGTGTTTTCTTTTTAACAACGGCATTGCTATTGCCATTGAATGATGGAAAGGCTTTTAATTCCGGACAATGGTTTTATCCTTTGTACTTGCTATGGGTCAGCTTCATGTTTTTTAGTTGGTTTTGGACCCATGGAGGGCAAACCCTGGGAATGCGTGCTTGGAAAATCCGTTTGTGCACCCTGGATCACCAAGCTCTTGGTTGGCGCCATGCTCTGGTTAGGTTTGTAGGGGCAATGTTTTCTTGGGGTGCTGGCGGGTTGGGGTTTTTGTGGGTTTTGTTCAATGAAAAGAAACTCAGCTGGCACGATTTGATATCGAAGACCCAAATTCATTGGGATGAAAGGGAATCTTGAAACGAGGCAGTGATGAAGTGGGCGGCATTGGAATATCCAATGCCTTCAAGTTGTGAAAAAATATTAACCATCGGGATCACCCATAGATGGTTAATCAACAATCATGCAACTGAGTCGATACGACCTTCAACAGCTTAATGCCAGCACTATTGATTCGCTGTCATGGAATGAAGGGAAGGCGTTGATTTTGAAATTGGTTGCCGATCTTATCGAGGCGTATGATCGTCAGAATCAGAACTCACGGAACACAGTTCACGGCCACCCAGCAGTGAAACGCCGTAGCAGACGTCAGCAGAAACCGATAACTCGGAGAATAAGCACAAGCCTCAGTTTGTCAGGATACTGACGAAGGCGAGCCTAGGAGGCTGTCCGAGAATAGAGAGCCTACCGCGGAAAAGCTGGATTTGGCTTGATTTTCCCATTATTTTCACTGTTGGCCAGCGTGATCGAAACCTGTCGCAAACGCAACATTACGCCATGGCCTTATCTTGCACAGGTCATCACTGAACGCCGCAAAGGCAATATGGCGCCACCGATTGTTTCTCCCGCTGCTGCTTGATAATGCTTTAAAAAAATAGCAGGGGGCTAAACGGTTACCCCACTACAGCGTCCAAATGCCTAGAGCTGTGTAGCACATTTGTGTTACACTTTATCAGCAAGCAATTGAGAGAGTATAAAATCATGGCTACAACAAATTCATCTACTGTAAGATGTCGAATTAATCCTGAGGTCAAAGGGCAGGCTGAAAAAGTACTGGCTTCAATAGGGATGTCAACATCAGGTGCAATGCGTTTATTTTTAAGGCAAGTTGCTATTCGAGGGGAATTTCCTCTTGAATTAAAAGTTCCTAATCAAAAAACAATTAATGCTTTTGAGGAAAAAACCCTTGAGTCAGTGAGTATTCAGGAACTTCTGGATATGTGATGTGAGAGAAATACTAATCACAAATCGTTTCAAGAAAGACCTGAGAATAGCAAAAAAGAACCCAAGGCATACCGATAGACTATTATCCGCCATCGAAGCATTGGCGACTCACAGCGGTTTACCAGAAGAATATCTTCCTCACTGCTTATCAGGAAACTGGAAACCAAAATGGGAATGCCACATCCAACCAAATTTTTTATTAATCTATGAAATAACGGAAGATGTGTTACGTCTTGAAAGATGCGGTAGTCATTCTGATTTGTTTGAGTAATTGCTGATCTAAAAAAATAGGTACGGTACTATAGAGAATAGAGGGGGCGCTACGCGCATTTAATTTAATCGATCAAACGGCGCACGTCTGGCGGTTAAGGAAGAAACATTCCCCCCAAGTTCGACACCTAAAAAAAATGCTGATACTGATACGCCCGGCGGGGTATTGATACGGGCAGGCTTGTCTAATAGGTAACCCTTGGGTTGTAGGTTTGAAAATATCGATAACGCCAAGACAACTCGTCTTTACCGAGTTGATTTTTAGTTCTAAAAATTAGGAGGAAACACCGGGTTTGTTTTTCTTGTGTTCACTGGAGCGCAAGACTTGACGCCTTTTTTATTCTTTATCCCCATCGAATTCACGGATTCAGTCCAATCTTTTGCCTATTTAACTCACAATACACCTGAATCCCAGCCCTTATAGACGGAAACGCTATATCAGCCGAATTAAGATCTTCCAAACTGACCAGCTTATAAGCATCAATTTCTTTCTTGTCGATATTAATTTCCGCTATCGAATCTTGGTAAGACACGAAGATGCTATCAAGCGTTCGGTATTCGATATTCTTGTATAGATAGGTATTGGGCGCCGAACATAAATAAGCTAAATTTGCGAGTTCAATATTGAGTTCCTCCTTGACTTCTCGCTTTGCGGCCTCTTCATAATTCTCGTCTTTGTCAACAAAACCGCCTGGTAGATCCAGCAAATTCTTTCCGGGGTTCTTAGCCCTAACCGTCATCACGATTTTTTCGTTGTACACAATGATTACGCCGACAGCCGCCGCCACGTTTTTGTAAATGATGAATTGATAAGCGCTGGATTCACATTGGTATTCCTTGTAACTCTTTTTTATAAAACTCCCGTTCCCACATTTGGGGCAAAACAACGGATCGTTTTTTAAATTCCGCATATTAGAGGCTGTCTAAATTTGTTCATCCGGCCTGTTCGAAAACCGAACTATTCATGTGCTTCACTAGCATATCGGGACAAAATTCAGGATCGTATGGCAAGCTCCCAAGCATGGGCGCGTCGATTTTTTGTTGGAGGGTTTGAATATTTTCTTCGATGAAAGCAAAATCCGGATCGATTCGATTCCCTATCCAACCGGCACAAATCAAACCTGTCCGAATGATCGCTTTGTAGCTAAGAATTGCATGATTCAAGCACCCCAACCTCAAACCAACTACCAATATGACGGGAAACCCAAAGGCCAAAGCGAGTTCCGCAACCGTCTGTTCTGAGTTCAGAGGTACTTCCCAACCGCCCACACCTTCGATTAGTACGATATCCGACTGGTTCTGAAGTTGCTGGAAAGCGTCTAAAATTTTTTCGAAACGCACCGTTACCCCCACCTGCCGCGACGCAATATGAGGCGATGCGGGAAGTTCGAATGCATAGGGGTTGACGATGCGATAGGGTATGTCAAAAGAAGCATGTTGAGCTATTAAAGAAGCATCGTCATTTATCAACTCCCCATCCTCCATGCAACATCCTGAAGCAACCGGTTTCATTCCGGAAACCTTGAAACCCCGTTTTTTTAAAACTTCCATCACAACCACGGTAGACCTGGTTTTACCAACCCCTGTATCGGTCCCGGTAACAAAAAAACCACGTTTTCCCGACATGGTTACGCCACATTGTGAATTTGGGCAATCCTCTCCGGTACCGCACTCCTTTTACGCGCGGTCCCAAACAACACTTCATAGGTTGCATGGATTTCATTAGTTGGCATCGCAGCCTCATAAGCGGCAACCATACGATTAAATCGGCCTTTTCCTATTAATCCTCGACGACGTCCGAGAGTAACATTATGGGCGCCGATTCCTTTAAGTTCCCGCATCAGATCTAAAACACTGGGATACTGAACCCAATGTATTTGGGAATCCACAACGGATTCAACCAATCCGGCATCCAACATGAGTTGTTTTAAAGGGTCCGATTTATGGAAATGATTAACATGACTGAATTCGTCGACTCGACTCCAAGCATCACGCAATTCGTTCAGCGTTCGATCACCGAACAGGCTGAATAAAAGCACACCACCGGGTTTGAGAATTCTCCGGAAACCTGAAAATACCCCTTCAAGATTAGGGCACCACTGTAGCACCAGGTTGGAAACGATCAAATCCACACTATTGCCGCGAAGTGGTAATGCTTCGGCGTCACCGCAAATAAAATTCACCCTAGTCTTCACGTGGCAACGTGTCTGCCGCAGCATACCCATCGCAATATCCAGACCGATAAATCGCGCATTCAAATGGCTTTTCGCCAGCTCGCCGATACAAAATCCCGTTCCACACCCAACATCGAGAATCGTTAATGAATCTTTACTCTTCGGCGGCAATAACCCAAGTAATTCATGTCCGATTTTCTTCTGTAGCGAAACAATCCCATCGTAATCCAAGGCAGCATTATCGAAAGCATGGCGCAACCACTTTTTATCCAACTGGGTCATACACGGTACGCCTTCAAAAAGGCCTTAACGACCGAAGCAGTCTCTTCGGTATGGGTGTAAAACGGCAAATGTCCGGCACCTTTAACAACGTGCAAGCGAGCCTTAGGGCAAAGCGCTTTCATGGCTTCACCGGCGGCAACCGGAACCAAAGTATCCAATTCACCGTATAACAGCAATGTCGGACATTGCAGGTTCTTCAGGGCTCGCCTTGAATCCGCATGCTCCAGGATATCCAAACCGCCGAGCAGCGCACTTTCAATAGGTGAACTCCGGCTATCCAAACGTTCGCGTAACTCTTTCAGTTGATGTTTCGTTGCCGGGGAACCTTGGGCCTGGAGGGACAGGAACCGCAACACCGCGCCACGATTGTCCTCGATCAAGTTCGCCCCAAACCGCCTCAACAATGACAATTCCATCCCCGACGGCCATTCATCGTCGGCCACGAACTTGGCATTGCCGGCAAGCAACGCGATACCTTCCACCCGCTCAGGGAAATATCTGGCCAGATGCATAACGATAGTTGCGCCCAACGACCACCCGATCCAACTCGCTTTCTCCGGGGCCGCACCAAGCAAAACTTCGGAAATAGACCGAAGGTTAAACTCTTCCACCATCGGAGCGTGACCGTGTCCAGGTAAATCGAGGCAGGTTACCCGATGGCTTTCTCCAAGCGTGTCTACGAATGGCCCCCACATACCGGAATGCATACTCCACCCATGAACCAGGACAACATTTGACATGCTGCTCATGAACCACCGCTATCCTTATTCTGAATTTCCGCCAATGCTTCCAACAATAAATCAACCTGCCCTTCCTCATGAAGCGCTGAAAAGGTAATTCTAAGCCGTGCGCTACCTTCTGGAACCGTCGGTGGCCGAATGGCGCTAATTAGAAACCCCAACGAGTGCAATTGATCACTGAATCGTAGCGCTTGTTCGCTACCACCAACCAACAACGGCTGAATGGGCGTCACCGAATCCATAAGCGGCAAACCTAACTGCTTGGCGCCTTTGACGAATCGATGCACGAGGCTTCCAAGTTTTTGGCGCCGCCACGCTTCCGATTCGGACACCCGCAAACTGGCCCGGGTCGCTTCGGCAATAGCGGGCGGGATCGCGGTCGTATAGATATACGTACGCGCACGCTGAATAATCGTTTCTATCAAGACTTCGCTACCGGCGACAAAGGCTCCAAAAGTACCCAATGCCTTTCCAAGGGTCCCGACCAGCACCGGTACATCGCTCGGCTCCAATCGAAAATGTTCGAGCGTTCCTTTTCCACTCTGACCCAGTACACCCAAGCCATGGGCATCGTCCACCATTAACCATGCGCCAGCGGATCTGGATACCGTCGCCAAATCGGGCAAGGGCGCCAGATCGCCGTCCATGCTAAAAACACCGTCACTCACAACCAGGGTTTTATTACCCTGACGTCGAGAAAGATTTTGGGCCAAAGCGTCAACATCCGCGTGTTGAAAACGTTGAAACTTTGCGCCTGATATTATTCCACCGTCCAATAGCGATGCATGATTCAGACGATCTTCAAAAACCCGGTCACCGCGCCCTACCAGAGCGGAAATAACACCCAGGTTCGCCATGTATCCGGACGAAAACAGAAGAGCCTTTTCACGACCTGTAAATTGGGCCAGATCTTCCTCCAATGCATGGTGAGCTTCCCCATGGCCACACACTAAATGGGCTGATCCGCTGCCTGCGCCCCATTTGTCTACACCTTTTTTCAGTGCTGCAATTACTTCCGGGTGATTCGCCAAACCCAGATAGTCGTTACTGCAAAAATTGAGCAATTTACGACCATTACAGGTTACCGATACACCTTGAGGCGATTGCAAAATGTTACGTCGTCGATATAGTTTTTTTTCTTTGAGTCCCCGAAGTTGACTTTCCAGCAGTACGCTATCCACCGTTAATCTTTGCGTTCCACTTTAAATACTAAGGTCCATTTTGATCTTCGATACTTACGTCTACTGGTTCAAACCGGACGGATACATTCCCAAACGATCAAATAAACGTAAGTCCTTTTCCGCGACGGGATTATCCGTCGTCAATAATTTTTCTCCATAAAAAATCGAATTCGCGCCCGCCAGGAAACACAATGCCTGTATCCCATCGCTCATACTGTTGCGCCCCGCAGAAAGCCTTACCCTTGATTTAGGCATCAATATCCGGGCTGCCGCGATTATTCGAACAAAAATAATAGGATCCAAGGGCTCAATGCCATTTAAAGGTGTTCCCTCCACTTGCACCAGCATATTGATGGGGACACTTTCCGGATGACTCGGCAAATTTGCGAGCTCAACCAATAATTTTGCCCGGTCTTGACCGCTTTCCCCCATACCGACAATGCCACCGCTACACACTTTCATTCCGGCATCGCGTACCCGTTTAAGTGTATCCATGCGGTCTTGATAGGTACGGGTTGTAATGATTTCGGAATAGTAGGCTTCGGACGTGTCCAAATTGTGATTGTAATAATCCAAGCCCGCATCTTTAAGGCGTTGGGTTTGGCCATCGGTCAACATCCCTAAGGTCACGCAGGTTTCCAGTCCCAGAGCCGCGACCCCTTCGATCATTTTAGCCACTAGGTCAAGATCCCCATCCTTTGGGCCACGCCAGGCGGCGCCCATGCAAAAGCGGGAGGCGCCCTGCTGTTTTGCTTTTTTTGCCGCGTCCAACACTTTTGAAATGGGCATTAAGGATTCCGTTTCCAGCCCGGTGTCGTACCGAGCACTTTGAGGGCAATACTTACAATCCTCGGAACATGCCCCGGTTTTTATACTTAAAAGAGTGCTAACTTGAACCTCGTTAGGATCAAAATATCGACGATGAACTGTCTGAGCACGAAAAACAAGATCGTTGAAGGGCAACGCGAACAAGGTTTCGACTTCTTCAATCCGCCAGTTGTGACGAATTTCTAAAATTGATTCAGCCGGCTCGGCACGAAAATCTATAATGGGCTGTACGGGCATAGGGGTATCCTTTTATCCAAAGTGCAACACGCAAACTTGTCAACTTTTATAATTCTAATTTGTGAACAACTGGATCAATATTATACAACATTTGATTTATCCGCCTACCTGCCTGTTATGCGAAGCGCCAGGATGTGGTAACTGGGATTTGTGCCGGGGTTTCTTTGAATCGCTTCCGGTGAATTCCCATGCCTGTTCCGTATGCGGGATACCGCTTCAGGGCATCACTAACCCACTCACGTGCGGCAACTGTTTGACAAAACCACCGGCTTTCGATACTTCCCAATCATTGTTTATCTATGACGCTCCAACCCGGTATTTGATCCGTCAACTCAAATACCACAACAATCTCGCCTGTGCCCGACTGATGGGAGAAATAATGGCGGATAAACTTGCCGCGCTGGACCCCAAACCCGAGCTTCTGATTCCCGTACCTTTGCACAAGCACCGCTATCGCCAGCGGCAATTCAACCAGGCCACTGAAATCGCCAGACCGATTTCACAGCAACTCGGGATACCCTTAAACCTGAATGCGTGCGTTCGTGTTCGAGACACAAAACCTCAGTTCGATCTTCCGGCCAAACAACGGAAAAAAAACCTAAGAAAAGCATTCGCGATGAAAAACGCGATCCACGCCGATCACGTCGCAATTATCGACGACGTCGTTACCACCGGAAATACCGTTAATGAATTCGCTAAACTTGTGCGTCGGTCAGGTGTGGGAAAGATCGATATCTGGTCATTTGCCCGGGCTTGAGAACAAGTGTTTGCAGCTAAAGATATTAAGATGATTAGTTGCAAAAATATCGGGATCCGGATTACCACAAAACAATAGCTTACAGGTGATATGTTGTGTAATTTAAATACCAACAATCTATAGTGCTTGATTTTATTAGAATCACGGTGTTGCATTCCCCCTTGATGTAGCGTTAAAATCCATTCGTTTCAGGATTTAAGGTGGCCGCTGAAATAATGCAATTTCAGCAAGACAACAAAACAGGAAGGAAGCTCATGAAAAATCTTTTCTATTGGTTGCGCAATAATTTGTGGTTGACATTCGGAATCATCATTGTCGTCCTGATTATCTACGAGGCTGGTGACTTCAGATACGCCGGGGAATACTCGGACGACGACAAGGATCGTGGCGCCACTGCGGTCGGGATGGACAAACCGGATGCCTTTGGAGATCGTTTTTCAAAAGTAATTTATCCGGATCAGGGCTGGGACCCATCCCAAAGCCTCTGGTACTACAACACAACGCAAGGTTCCGATCTGTTGCCCTACGATTTCTTCTTAGTTCTGGAGCAAGCGGACTCCGAAGAATTATTCCGCTCCCCCGCCAATATGAACCATTACCGTTATCTGGTTCAGAAAGCGACCACAAGCAATCCTGATGCGCTACCCGTGGGTATCGTCAAAGACACCTATCAGGGTGAATCGGACACGGAAAGGACCTATGTGGGTTTTACCTGCGCGGCCTGTCACGCCTCGCAGGTTAACTACAAGGGTACCGCGGTCCGCATTGATGGAGGCCCCTCCGCCAGTGACGTCGATACGTTTTTAAAGGACTTGGCAAAGGCGTTGGAAGTGACCAGTCAGGACGAAGCCAAACGCGAACGTTTCGTCAAAGCGGTGTTGGATTTAGGCGAGTACGACAATGAAGCCGAAGTACTGAAGGATCTCGATACCTTTGTCATGCGCACCAGCATGTACAACATCATCAACCGTAGTGCGACCCGCTATGGCTATGCCCGCTTGGATGCGTTTGGCCGTATCTTTAACCGTGTGCTTGAGCATTTGCTGACCAAGGATCAGTTGCATGAAATGGTTAGCCGAATAGCGGGGCTGAGCAATGAACAGGTCAACTACATCATGGACGGCGCCCAAGGTATCCTGACCGCTAATGACCGCGATGAAATCACTCGCCGTACATTGGCGGCTCTAATTAAAAACGGGCGTTCCCGGTTAGGCGCCGTTAAGGAAGTGGTCAAACATCTTCGCAACGGCACCTTTAACTCTCCAAACGCACCGGTCAGCTATCCCTTTCTATGGGATATAGCCCAGCATGATTTCGTGCAGTGGAACGGTATTGGCGCCAACGCCGGTGTCGGACCAATGGGTCGTAATGTCGGTGAGGTTATTGGGGTGTTTGGTACTTTAGACTGGTATATAACCGATAAATGTCGTCTTGCGGAGATCATCGCCGGCCAGTGCAGCTTGTTTGGCGAGACCACCAAGGGCGATTTGGTGCGTTTTCAGTCCTCGGTCAACATGCGTAATTTACGTAAGATCGAAGGGCAACTGAAGTCTTTACAATCGCCAATGTGGGAAGACAAAAATCTCAAAGGCGTTCTGCCGGAATTGAATAAGGAACAGGTCGTCCGCGGCAAAGAACTGTTCGAAGAATACTGCGCCGCGTGTCACCAACATATCGTACGCGACTATGAATACCGTAAGGTCGTTGCCTTCATGAATGATTATAAGAAAGTCGGCACCGATCCGAAAATGGTTGAAAATAGTGTGGGCTATACCGGCAAAAGTGGCTTCATCAAAGACCTGTATGTGGGAGCGAGTGACAGCTCCTTGGTTTTACAGGATCGTATGCCTGTTGCGGCTTTATTAACCTACGCCACCACTGCCGTGGTGGCTACGCCGGACCCTGACAAAAATACGCTGCTCAGCACGATTGAATGGATCACTGTTTTAATTAAGTCTTTTGCCGAAAACGAAGTGAAGGTCTCCCTCAAGCAGGGCGACTATCCCGTGGATACCACCCACAATCCATACGCATCCTTGCAGGCATACAAAGGCCGGCCATTGAATGGTATCTGGGCGACGGCGCCGTATCTGCATAACGGCTCGGTGCCGACGCTCTACGATCTATTGTTGCCCGCCAAGTGCCCTGACACCGAACCGGGCTGCGAGAAACGCCCTGAAACATTCATGGTGGGTTCCCGCGAGTTGGATCCGGTCAAGGTTGGCTTTAAGTCCGAGGGATACGACGGTTTCGAATTCATCACTAGCAAAAAGGGCAATAGTAACAAAGGCCATGAGTATGCTGCGGGTAAAACCAAGCAACCAGACGATACTATGTTACCCGCGCTAGGATACGAGGATCGCATGGCCTTGGTCGAATATATGAAGAGTCTTTAAAAGACCCTTGACTTCCTCTTTCCAGAAAAAGGAAGTCATAGTCAAAAAACTACGAAATCTAAATTATGAGCAAAAGATAATTATGACCGATGTTCGCGAAACAGTGAGGGTCGACAACTAGCACCGGCCTTTTTTGCCAAGTCCGGGCGGACAGTGCCGAGAAATTTTATGATGGTGTTGATACCAATCTTTTCGACTCACGGGTACTGGCCGGGGTGGACTGGTGTAGACGTAACGCCGATCTTTCTGAGTAGCAATCGCGGTGCCGATTGCCGCCCCCGCCGCGCTGCCCAAAATGGCGCCACTCCGTCCACCTGCCTCGGCGCCAACCACTCCGCCGATAGCCCCTCCAAGACCACCTCCAATCGATGCATCCCTGGTTAAATGCTCAGCAAAACCCAAAAACGAAACGGAAGATAAAGAAACAAGCAAAAATATTTGAATTAACCTCATGGTCGACACTCCAGGATTTCCCACAACTAACACAATCATCGCTGAGACTTACTCAGGATAGTTGAACTAATGCTAACGCAAAAACCGTTTCAAAAATGTGCCGAGGTTAACAGATTCGAACCTGCATTCGTGGCTCCATTCCGGCACAGGGCACAAGCTCATGATTCTGTAGCAGTCAAAAATTACTCACTGCACCCTAGGAGGCTGTCCCAGTCTCGTTTAAAATGTTTACTCTACTTTTTTCGCGCGATGAAAGTGATATCGCTTCGTTCGGTAATGATTACCGACCAGTTTTATTGAGAATGGTTATGTCAACCAAATGGATATAGTCCGCGCTTTTGGTGTTTCGACGATCAGTGTCAAGCGGACCGTTAAGCGCTTTCAAGAAAGGCATTGTTCATTAGGTATAGTTTTTGGTGAAGCCACGAATTCAGACATCAATTTGGTGGATTCTCTAATCACCTATATACTTATATATACTTAGTCAATTAGATAGTCATTATTAGAGTTATGATTAAGGTTAACATTCACCAGGCTAAAACGCACCTCTCAAAATATTTGAACCAACTATCAAAGGGGGATACGATACTTCTTTGTAAACGAAATGTACCGGTGGCTGAAATACGGGCGATTGCTGACGCACCTAAAAAAGAACGTCCAATTGGTTTAGCCAAAGAAATTTTTCAAGTGCCTGACTGTTTTTTTGAACCCTTGTCCGATGACATCCTGAATGGGTTTGACGGACGAGCGAATGAAACTGATACTTGCACGTTTCTTTGGATAATTACCGATGATGATCGATTATCGAAAACCGCAAGAGACATGTTTCGTTCTTCGGATAACAAGGTATTCCTGAGCGCGGCATCCGCGTGGGAAATTGTCGTGAAAAACAAACTTGGGAAACTACCGCTACCGGATTCCCCGAGAACATTCGTTCCGATGCAAAGGCAACAACATGGAATTGAACCGCTCCCGGTCGATGAAGATTCTTCTCTGCTTTTAAGTACCCTTCCTGATATCCATCGTGATCCGTTTGATCGAATGCTCATTTGCCAAGCGATTCAGAACGGAATGTCTATATTAATGCCAGACCATTTAATCGAACAATATCCCGTGCCAACTCGGTGGTAAGGAAACGCGGAAAGGCTTACAAAGGCATCGGTGGTTTCAGTCCACGCGTCCGCGAAGGGGCGACGAAGTATTTGGGTATTATGTCCCCCAATTTCTATCTATCGATTGTGAACATTCCGATGGTTACATTGACCTTTGGTGTACCGTTTTACATAAAATTATCCCCCAATAGCACGGTTTGCCAAGTATGTGGCTAAATAGTCATGCCTATCACGGTAAATTTGTTCTACCCATCAAGGCAATGAAACTGGGCAAGAATTCCGAGTCATTTTCAAGTAGTCAAAGACCATCCGAGTGTTCATGGTGGGCTCCCGCATCTTTTGCGACACACTGCGCACCCCTTTGCTTTTGATGACGCCCACAGCGAATCGTAGTAGGCGAGTCATGTTTCCCGGGCCATGTCCTGTGCGGATGCGACTGCGGTCTTCATCGTAATTCCAGTCGATGATGTAATGGCAGCTGTTCTCGATACTCCAGTGGCACGGTTATCCTGAAGCACTTGCGCGGCGCAGGCCAAGTCTGGTGTTTTGCTGGTAATCCCATAGGCGAGATCTTGTCGCTTTTTGCCGCTTGTTTTGTCAATCGTGATGCGCTCCACCTTAAAAGCCTGCCTCACATGAGGGAAGTTCAGGTAATCGTTGAGGGCTGTAGTAACCCATATATGTCGGGTCTCGATACGGCCATGGTTGGGGCTGTCCAGGGTACTGTGATCGGGTTTGCGATCCAGGTTGTCAAAATAGAAAGCGGTCTCTTCAAGCAGGTGTTTTTGATTGTCTTTGACGGTGAAGTGATAGTGCGCGGCCCGATCCTCAACCAGATACCGGGCTAATTCACGCTGGGTCAACAAGGCATCGGCGGTGATGGTTTTTCCCTGGATGTCGATTGCATCCAACAGTGGGATGGCGGTTTTGATTTCATTGGTCTGTTTTTCCTCGTCACGGCCTTCTACGGGTAGGGTCCCGACTTTTTTTGGGTGTCGCATTGCTTACTCTGGTGACCGACGGCGCTCATAATATGGGTCTGACGACCGCTTTCATCGATTGCATTGCACATTGTTTTGCCGTCAATGGCCAGACTTTCATCGATCGCGCCGTACTGTGCATTCCAGCCTTGAAAGGCTTGGTCGAGTTCCACGGGGTCTACTCGAATCAGTACGTCACGTAGGATACTTTCACTGGGAACCCCATATTGTCCATCGCGGTAGCGGCAATGGAACCGGGCACGCGTCTGGGGACTTAAGGCTTTTGCCCAATCGGCAATCGCCTTGTAGCCGCGCGTGCCGCACAGTACCGCTGCGGTGGCGATGGCCAACACGGCAGGCAGTGGGTGACGCCGGCCCTGGGTGCGACGGGGATCGCTGATCGGGCTAAAAAATTTGGGCAAAGATTGCATGTGCTCGGCGGTAAGTTTCATCCTCGGTACTCCTGTCTGATAGCGTTCGTTCAATAGGGGGCGAGAGAGTAAGGCGCGGGCATTTGCGCCTAAGGGGTAGCACAAAGACTCGCTTGGGCGTGAGACGGGTTTGGCTATAACCACCCTGGATGCGGCGATATCCTCGGCTATCGCCCACATACCGCCAGTTGGCCGCCTGGTAGATCGTACCCACAAAGCGTGTCGGATCGACAAAGGTCTCCAGGAGCAGCAAGGAATAGCCAAAACGCTCCACCCAGTCGGCCTGAATCCTACGTTGGCATAAGGACAATACCTTGGAGGCCAGGTTCTTGTAATGGTGGCGAGGCAGAATCAGACAGCGTGAATTGTTGGCGATTAAGTTGAGCCGGTCGTACTGGTGGCGAAAATCCCAGCCTATCCAGCGATCTCGGGCACCACACTTCAAGGCTGCGGCGGAAAAACTCAACAAGGCCAACCACTCACTCTCACAAGTAGCGACATACCGGAGTGTGTGGCCAATCTTGGGAATTGCACCCAGGTAATGATAGGATTGCATCAGGCGCAGGAAATGGATTTCTTCTGAAGCCTGGATGGGACGGGCAATCACTTGTGACAAGTGCAAAACGGTTCTCTCGCGTTATTAAAATGCGGGTGTTTTATACCGCATTCACGCGTGAAAGTTCAGATTTTAATGTAACCAGTTGAAGTTTCTTTGGTATTTTGGTGTGAACGAAATCACCCTGCATGCCTATCGACGATTGGAAACCGGGAGCGGTTTGGTGTTAGACTGGCGCCAAAATTGCTTTTCAGCCAGGAGGGGGACTGTGGCTGGTGATACAAAAACAAATAATACAAGTAAAGCACACAAAACATGGATGCATCTAGCGGTTACGCTTGCTGTTCTCATCCTTCCCGCGAGTCTGTATTTCTTCGTCTATTTCACCAATAAGCTGGATTTCGCCGTTCAGCAGCGTTTTCGCGCGCTGAACGAGGTTGAGCGGCATTTCAATACCGGGCTGTCGCAATTCGATAACCTATTCACCTTTTCAAACTTCGGTCCAGATCTTGCCTCTAAGATATTCTCGCGTTATTTATTGAAGTTGGACGCGTGGGTCGCCGCTCGCCAGTCTGAGACCGTCGAACAGGAAAGACTTAAGAGGAAACTCGCTGATTTGAAGGACGCTAAAGAAAATGTGATAAAAGAAAAAGAAAGCCATAACTTGCTGTTAAAAAAAGGGATGAAAGAATTTGCTAATCTGCTTCGTAAGGCAAACCTTATTAGCGACAGTCAGATAGAGGATCAACCCTGGAAAGAGCCTATATCCGAGTTGGCGATTTCCACTGCTGTTTTAATGCTACGGCAGAATAGACGAGAGGTTGTGGAGACGATTAATGGATTGGATACCTTCAGTCGGGAATATAGAGAAAAGATCGAAAAAGCACAAAACGAAAATGATCAGCTAAAGAAAGAAGGGAAAAACATTTCAAACCAAAAAATATCGGCACCGCAAAGCATGATTAAAAAAACCAAGAGTCTGTCTGACAGGTATGATTAGTTGTTGGTCGACATAGGTAAGACACGGTTCTATGATTTGAATCAAAAAAGATTCAACATCCCCGATTTGAGGGAAAGGCTTGATGTTTTGTCTGCTCCAATTGAAAAGATTGATTTCCTAATTGAATACTTTTCACGGATGGATAGAGAGTATGGTGATATTCTGCACGAACTATCGGACCCTGGCGCGGTATATCGGGATGTATTTCAAAACGGAAAGGCCCTTGAGTACGAACTGAAATCTCGGACAACTGCGATACACGATCTTGAACGCCGCTTAAATGATTTAAAGAGCGTTAGCAAGAATGCGTTGAATGCTGCTGGGGCGAAAACAAAATTACAGAAATCCAATCTGTCAGTTGAGAGCCTTAAATTGCTGGATAAATATTCTGGTATTGAAAAAATCGGGGATAGGATAGCCACCTATATGTGCATTTACGACCCTGAGGAGCAAGCTTGCAAAGAAACGAAAATTCTACAAGAAGATCGAGCGGATATAGAGGAGAGGTTTAGGGACATTGTAAATATTCTTTCCGCCGAGAAACACCAAGCTGAGAACTATCGCAGGCAATTAAGTAGTTCACCCGTATATAAGAACACCGTTTTTTTCGGGCTAAAACGGAATAATCCGGCGCAGACCGGGGATAATCCTGCGGCGGCGGATACTAAAACCCAAAAAGTGGGATGTAGGAAATATGACAATGACAGTGGTACAAATGAGTCTCTGGAGTTGAGTGATCTCACCGAGTACCAGTCGCCGTTGCCAAATAGCTTTTTCGAGACTGTCAAACGAGCCGGTCAATGGAGGGTTGAGGTAACTGATTGTGGAAATCGCGCCGATCTTAATACTGGCGAGCTGCTGAAAGCGAGTATACCGTTGCGTGATCTGATTCTTCCGAAACATGCATTGAAGTATTTCGACCAGATTCTGATAGTGGACCACAAGGGTCGAGTGTTGTTCCGGTCCGGGGAAAAAGAGTTAAGTGGGCAACGTGGATCAGCTGGATTTGAACAGGGCGGTGGCCAGAACGATTTTTCCCGATTTATGGATTTCTCGGGTTTGCTTGAGCTCTCCGAGACGAACGTGGGTAGTTTATCGGATAGTGTTGCTGGTACAAGTAATGAGATATCTAGCGCGAATAGGAGCAAAGGCAGTGGTCGAGAAGCTGATCGTTACTCACGGTTCGTAGAGAAAGATATCGGGGACGTGTCCCAATTTTTCTTCCTGCAACCCATGCTGCCATCGCAGGAGCAGAGATTTTTGGCCGACAAGGAAAAATATATCGATGTCGATGTTTGGCATGTGGTCGGCGTAGTGAGCAAAGGACGAATGTATGCCGACGCCATGAGTCTATACCTCAATGTAACGGCGGCATTAGTGCTGATTTTGTTATTAATCGCCCTTTCCGTACCCTTTCTTATTTTGAGGTTCGCATCTCCATCCAGTTTTACTGGACCGGGACAACTCCACTTGCTTGCTACATCGCTGATAATGCTAGTCGGCGTTGCCGACGTTAATCCTTTTGGATATCGCCTCCTACGCTGGCCTAAAGGATCGCATGGATGAGGTTGCTGGTAGAATATCCTTAAAGATTATGAACAATTTTAAGGTTGAACTAAAAGAAGCAATCCAGAGCAACAGGAACGCGTTTGGTGAGTTAACACCAATATCGGTACTTATGGCTGCATCGGAGCTATCAACAGGAATACAGGAAAATTTCCCCAAAAAATCGGACACTGGTTCTCTGAATTGTACCAATTTCAAGGAAAGCGATTACAAATCTGCATTGAAAACAGTTATAAATAGAAAGACACTCAAACCCCCATACGAACTTGCGTTTCTACTTAATTCGGATGGAGAACAAGTTGCTTCGCAAAAGACTTATCGTAGAAATTTCGCTAAGGCTATCAAGGTTCCATCGCGTAAATATTTTCTTCGAGCGAGAGACGGTCAGACGTGGAATCATCCCGAAGGTCGCTTCTTCCTTGAAAGGATCTTTACCTACGATCATGGATTGTACTTGACGGCGTTATCGACCCAAGTCGATTCGGGGCAGAGCGATCGGGCAGGATTATCCGGTTGTGAACCCAAAGTCCGGGTGACGCTCGGTACCATGCGTAGCCTATTCGCCACCGTAATGCCTCCAGCATTTGGGTTTTCGGTTATTGAGGATGCAACGGGAGATGTCCTCTACCATTCCGATAACAGCCGTAGCCTATTGGAGAATTTCTATGTCGAGACGAATGATGACAAAAAGCTTATTGCGGCGGTCCAGGCTAGGAGGCACAATCTTCTTTCTGGCGGCTATTATGGCGAGTCCCACCGCTTTCGAATCGAGCCATTATCGTTCACACCATGGTCGCTGGTGGTGTTCTACAACAAGACCTTGTTGCGGACTCTAAATTTCGAAACCATTGTTTCGGCTTCCGCGGCGCTTATGACATACGTGCTTGTAATATTCATTATATTGATAGCGGTTCACCTGGGCCCAAACGAACAAGGCTGGCGGATGTTTTGGTTGCAGCTTGGGCTGGGTCGATGTTACGGGTACCTTATCGGCGTTTTGATCTTGAGCGCGGGTCTGCTTTGGGCCACTTACGACGATGCACGGGGGCTGCCTGCTCGGCTAAGCGTATACCAGCTGGCGGTTTTGCCTACCTATGTATTGGGTTTGCTGACGTTTTTTCTGGATTGCCGTTGGCATCAAAAAAATCAACGTCTGAGATATCGTTGGAAACGGTTGCTGAGTGTCCTTGGTATAGCATTTGGGCTTTTCGGAATATGGGGAGGTGAAATTAAATTACTGTTGGGTATCGAAGGAGAAATTAACATGAAACTCCTGTTTGCCCTTGTCTTTACAGGTGGAATTTTGACCCTTACTACCCGGTTTTGTCGAGAGCAGAAAAAAGCGGCTGAGAAAAATATTCAGCGCCAATCCACTGTTCTCAGACGTACTGCTATTTTCTCAGGCTTGTTGGTTCTGATACTGTTGTCGGCATTCCCTGCGTATGTGCTTTTCGCGGACTTATCCCGTCTACAGGCTGACAAGTTGGCGCATCTGACCCGCTTTCACCTAGCTCATCAATTGAACCGCCATAGTCTGGATATAAAGAGCGATCTACAACGGCTGGACCCTCTCATCTACAGCAAGAAAGCAGGGATACCACAATATGATTGCAGAGGAATCTATACCGGTGACTTGGTGTCAGTATCGTGCCCAGGTTCACCGCATAATATGCGAGCGGCCATTTGGAATGGTGAATTAACCTTCCCGGACAACCGTGAAACGGGCTCGTTAGCTTTAGAGGAGGATAGGGTATTTGATCGGTACCCGTCCAGTGTGTTGGCGGAGAATTTTCCACCGTATTCTCAACTTTCCGCCGTGTTCCACGAGCTTGTATTTCCGAGTTCCACTGACGGCAGTGGTGTTTGGGGCGAAATCGAGGGCCCACGGAACAAAAATCGGTATACCTTATATCCACCGAAGGGTGGGGGCTCCATGTTTTAGCCGAGCCTTCGGAGCAGTTGGTAGGGTCTTATGACCTCAAGATTTTGATTTTTCTGGTCATCGGTGTAGTTGTGGTCGTTGTGTCCCTATGGTTTGCATTGCGTTCCGTCGGCATGAGATTATTGGGATTTGATTTTCCGAATCTCCACTCTTGCTGGTTACTTGAAAAGGATGGCGACTGGGCTGGGATCCGCCGGATTCTGCTGGCGCCAAATAAGAATCAAATAAGAAAGTTGGCGAAAAATCTAAATGTGGACAAAAACTGTCTAAACATGCGGCGGGAAAAACATAGAAACCGGCTTCAACAACTATCGGAGGGGACGGTTGACCAACACAACAAAGTAATAATGGTCAGTGAATTGATGGCGCTTAAAAATGATCGGGCGGCTATCATGACTGTACTGAACGTCCTGAATAAACTTAATGTCAGGTCTGAGTACACGCTTATTATAGTGACCGAACGGTTTCCGTTTTTTAGCCTTACAGAACCGGAAATGCTTCCCTGGTCCCATTCCCCGAACTCCGAAGATTCTGAAGTCTGGGTAAATCTGTTTTCACAATTTGAGTGTGGGTTCTTGTATAGTAATGAGGAATATGCACCGATCGAGCGACTACTACGTCAGGAATGCGGTTTTAGTGAACTTGAGGGTATCAGGCAGAGTATCCGGAAACGATGGGCGTTCAGCGAAGCAGTCAGGCAACAGAAAAATCTGGAGAAAATATCGCTTTTTAAAAATCTTCTGCAATTTTTTCGTACCCCGCTTCACTTGACCAAACCGCTTCCGTTAACCGAACGGGAGATCGTCGATGAGGTCTCAGCGCGAGCTATGTTGTTCCACCGTTCTCTGTGGGGGCGCTGTTCTCCCAAAGAGCGGTACCTGCTTTACCGAATGGCCCAAGGCAACATGGTGAATTGCCTCAATGTTCATCCGCTAAAGCGCCTTCTTCGTCTTGGTCTGTTGCGAAAAGATCCATCGCTACGAATTGCCAGTCATAGCTTGCGTCGGTTCATACTGGACAACGAAGAACCCGAGGACGTAATCGAGTGGGAAGAATCCGAACATGAAAGCATTTGGACGTTTGTCAGGATTCCACTGCTGATGCTATTCCTTTCTCTCGCCGTATTCCTCGCCTATGTGGGTCCTGATGTAGTAGAAGCAATGCTTGGGCTCTTGCCGGCGATAGCGCTAGCGCTGCCGCTGATGATGCGCTTTTTTTCGGGTAGGGCTAGCAAATAGAGTGTAACCGGCGTGGAATCAAGAGCTTGTGCCCTATGCCGTAGTGAAGTCACGGATTCAGTAATACCAATCTTCAAGTTGCAGTTTATCAATTCGTTCAAATTCCGTGGTATTGTGGGAAACTAAGGTTGCTTGATGGAGAAGGGCGGTTCCACCGATAAGAAGGTCATACGGCCCTATTGGAGTTCCTTTTTTTTCAAGTTTCGGAGTTGATATGATTTCTTCATCGCTGCATTTATCGCTGAGATTTAAGACTTTATGTTCATCCTGCATACATCGAATAAAGCCGAAAACCTCTTAGCCCACTTAATAAAGGTAATCGAGACCCTGCCTTTACGTTCCGCGTTTGAGAGCGAAACGTTCCTTATTCAAAGCCAGGGAATGGAGCGCTGGTTATCTCAACGGTTAGCATCTCATTTTGGCGTGTGGGGAAATTATAAATTTCTATTTCCCAGCCGATTTTTCGGCTCCCTTGCGCAAACCCTCGATAATTCATTGACCGATGAATCATTTGAACGCGATCACATGGTGTGGTTGTTTTTTTTTCTTTTGTCCGATCTGGAGGACGACGACTGTAAACCGTTGATGCACTATTTGGCTGGTGAGAACAAAGCCTTAAAACAATTTCAATTAGCCCAACAGTTAGCTCGGGTATTTGACCAATACCAAATGTTACGTCCGGATATGTTAACGGCCTGGGAGCAAGGGAACGTAGTGACCGTAGCCGATTCGGAAGGCTGGCAGAAAATACTTTGGAATAAACTCATCGAGCGGGTAGGAAATCGTCATCGTGGCTCACTTTGGCTGGAACTGATTGAAAAATTCAATTTGTCGTCCGAAGGAAGCTTCGCGGATGATTTACCCGAAAGAGTCTCGATATTTGGGCTAAATACAATGCCGCCGCTGTTTTTAGATTTCCTGCATGGACTGTCGCGCCATGTCCAGGTGCATTTCTTTATGCTCAATCCTACGCAAACGTATTGGGCCGATCTCGAAACAAAAAGACGGATTGCAAAAAGGAACCTAAAGAAAACCGGGCAACAACAACTCGAAGCAATTTTCCAAACAGGACACCCATTGCTGGCAAGCCTGGGTCAACAAGGACGCGAGTTTCAAGAGATGCTGCTCGAGCGGGATATGTTCAATCTTGAATTTGACAGTTTCGATGCGAACGAAGGTGGGGTTTTAAGCAACTTAGGCCACTTGCAACAGAGTCTTTTATCCAACCATCTCGAGGAAAAACCTTTAGATACCGACGCATCGATTAGCTTTCATGCGTGCCACTCGCGAATGCGTGAGGTGGAGGTTATTAAAGATCAACTTTTGCACGCATTGGAATGCGATCCCAATCTGGAATTGCGGGATATTGTGGTAATGGGGCCGGATATACAAGTCTATGCCCCTTTTATTTCAGCGGTATTCTCGGATATCGAGCACGCTGTAGCCGACCGTAGTTTAAGAGCCAGCCATGGTATTTTGGAAGCATTTGTCTGTTTTTTGCGTCTCAGCCAAAGCCGGTTTGGCTGGCAAGCGGTAATTGATTTGTTGGAAAACCCAGTGGTTTATCCGAATTTCGGTCTGTCCGAAACCGACCTGGTATACATTCGTCATTGGGTTCATCAAACCGGTATTCGCTGGGGTCGTTCGGCCGAGCATAAACAACAGCTCGGCTTACCGGCTTTGGACCCGAATACCTGGCGGGCTGGAATAGACCGGTTGTTCATGGGTTTTGCCGTGGGCGACGATCGGGATTTTGTGGAGGATGTCCTTCCCTACGCCGAGATCGAAGGTTCCACTGCCCAGGCACTGGGTGGACTTAGCGAATTTATTCAACTGTTATTTGATGCGAGCGCCGACTTCACCCAGCCAAAATCGCTAAAAGCCTGGGCTGAGCGGCTTTATCAATATGCCGATAAACTTTTTGCCGAAGCATCGGCGAGTGAATCCGCTCGCAACGTATTGAATGAGCTTTTATCGGAATTGGCGAATGTTTTTGAGGGTTTTCATAGCGGCGATGTTGCCCTGGAAGTTATTATCGCCTGGTTGGAGAGTACATTATCCGAGCGGAAATCATCCCAGGGTTTTTTGCGGGGTCAGCTAACTTTCTGTTCCATGTTGCCCATGCGTTCGATCCCTTTCAAGGTTATTGCATTACTCGGCATGAATGAGGGAGAATTTCCGAAAATAGACCGAAGTCCGACATTCGATTTGTTGGGCCGGAATTTTCGAAAGGGCGATCGTTCACGCCGGGCCGACGATCGCTACCAGTTTTTGGAAATCTTACTCGCCGCGCGGGAAAAACTGCTCATGACCTATGTGGGTCAATCGATCCATCAAAATAATTCGATTCCACCGTCCGTGGTCATCAGTGAGTTATTGGAAATATTGGAAGGAACATTCGGACTTCGCAATCTGCTCCATAAGCACCCCTTACAACCTTTTAGTAGCCGTTATTTTGATAGGCGTAGCGCATTATTCAGCTATTCGCAATCCCATTGCGATACAGCCATGGCGTTAGCGGCGCCGGAACAGGAAAGACAGACTTGGTGGTCCGGAGAGGTTCAGGCCGAAAAAAATGAAACCATGGATTTGGCCGATTTATTTGAGTTTTTCCGAAATCCCCACAAATATTTTGTTCGGCGCATACTGCAACTCCGTTTGGGCGGAATGCAGGAAATCGTCGAGGAACGGGAACCGTTCGTGGTGGAAGGATTGGAGGGGTATGACATCGACCAAGGGTGGATTTCCGGGCAACTCGGTGGTCAAGATGATGCTTTATCGGTTGAAAAATTACAGGCTCTAGGTCACTGGATTTCAGGAACTCCCGGACAATTATTATTCGAAAGTAAGCGCCGGGAGCTTGATGTTTTTATTGAACAGGTTAAACGAAAAGGGGTGGGTAGCCCACTTCCGGATCAAGCCATCGATATTCGAATCGGCAACTATCGTTTGATTGGAAAACTTTCCAATCTTTATGAACAAGGTAGTTTGCTTTACCGTTACGCTGGACTTAAAGGAAAAGATTTTCTGAAGGCATGGCTGCATCATTTGATTATTAATCGAGTGAATCCCCAATCCACCTGTTTGCTTAGCAAGGATGACGATTTACTGTTTCAGCGTGAACTCGGGCAGGACGATGATTTGCTGGGTTTGATTGAAATCTATCTGGAAGGGCAAAAATCTCCCAGTGTTCTGTTTGTCGAGTCAGCCTTGGCGTACGTGAAGCAAGCGTGTAAATCAAAGGCTAGAAAGTCGGCCATTGAGATTGCCAGGGAAAAATTGATTATGGATATCGCTAAGGGTTACCAAGCTGAAATGAGTCTGCTTTTTAAGAATGTGGAAGATTCCGGCGCATTATTAGGTGATAGCTTCGAAAAATACTGTAAAAACCGCTTGCAACCGGTTTGGGAAGCCGCACATGGACACGTTTGACGCCATCCAATCAGACCTGCGTCAGGGAATAAACCTCATCGAAGCCAGCGCCGGTACAGGAAAAACCTACACAATAGCCATGCTGGTGTTGCGTTTTCTGGTGGAAAAGGCGATTCGTATCGAAGAATTGCTTATTGTGACCTTCACCAATGCCGCAACCGAAGAACTAAAAGAACGAGTCCGTGCGCGATTGTCCGAAGCTAGACGGGCTTTGAGCGGATACACCGAAGGAATTAGTCCTGATCTCATTGCATGGGCTAAACACCTTGATATCGATAAAGCCTTGGCTTGTAGCCGATTGGAGCTCGCGCTGTTGAATATCGACCAGGCCGGCATCTTGACCATTCATGGTTTTTGCCTGCGTGTCCTCAAGGAACATGCCTTGGAAAGCGCCCAGCTATTCGATTCCGAGCTTACAGGGGATATTGGCGTCGTCCGTCAACAAATAGCCGATGATTTTTGGAGGCAGCAGGTTTATGCCCGTACGCCATCCGAAACAGCTGTTTTAACCTCTCAATACGCGACACCGGACCAACTCTTGGCGAGCATTGAAAACGCAGGGGCCAAGACCAAGGTGTACCCACCCGCGGAAGAATTGGAAAAAGTCCTGGAGGCTTTCAGGAATGTGAGAGAACAGGCCCGCGATCAACTGGATGATCTTTGTTGTGCTGTAGCTTCGGCATTTTCTGAAGGACTGTTCAAAACGGACTATATGAGTAATTTTGATCCCAATCGTCAAGCCATCGGCGATTGGTTGAACGGGCAAACGCCGATCATGCCTTCTCAAGAGTGTTTGTCGGCCTTAACAGAGGATGGATTAAAGAAGGGATTAAACGGCAGCAAGTTGAGAAAAACTAAAACTCAAACCGGCGACGAGCGTAAACAAGCGTACATTGACGCTTTGGGCTTGAAACCGGAGCCCTTTAATGCTTTGGTGGAAGCGATGACGAAAGTCACGCTCGCGTTTCGCCGGGCGCTGGTTGAATATCTGCGGACTACCATGGGTCAGCGCCTTCAACAGCTTAACGTTTTATCATTCGATGATTTGATCACCCGTCTGGCCGATGCTCTGAACGATGAAAGCGCCGAATTTCTAAAAACAGAATTACGACAGTGTTATAAAATAGCGTTGATCGACGAATTTCAGGATACCGATCAGGCTCAATGGCATATTTTTGCCACGCTGTTCGGTTCGGATCAACATTTTCTCTATTTGATTGGCGATCCCAAACAAGCGATCTACAAGTTTCGAGGAGCGGATATCTTTTCTTATTTTTCCGCGCTAAAGCAGGCCCGGTACCATTTTACCCTGAAGAAAAACTGGCGTTCCCACCCGCTTCTGGTGCAAGCCTGCAATACCTTGTTTCGCGGGGAAACCAAAAATCCTTTTCTGTTGGACCAATTACAGTATATCGAGGTAAAGCCCGCGTTATCCAATGAGCAAGGCGCATTGAAACAATCGGGCAAGGCGTCGGCCCCGATGGTGCTTTGGCAGTTGGGAAAAAATCCGGAGCATGACAGCGGTTACTGGAAAGCCCCTCAGGCTGGGGTCGAAATTCAAAGTGCCGTGATCATGGAAATTCTCGAACTTCTCCACACCAGTCGAGGTGCGGAAATAGTCCGGGGTAATCAATCAAAACACTTGCGGCCCGGAGATATCGCTATACTCGTACGCTCCAATAAACAGGCGCGGGAATATCAAGATGCCTTGCGGATCGTGGGTATTCCTTCGGTGCTTAACAGTACCGAATCGGTTTTTGCATCGGATGAAGCCGTCGATTTGCTGATTTTAATGCGCGCGGTTGCCAATCCGGGGGATTTGAATAGTGTAAAGCAGGCCTTGACCTTATCTTGGTTTAAACTGGACGGCCAGGGTTTTTACCAAACCATAAGCGATGAAAACGCTCTGGATTTATGGGTTTCACGCTTTCAAGATTACTATCAGCTATGGAATGGCGTCGGATTGATGGCCATGATGCATCATTTGCTGGCCCAAGAAAAAATACGCCAAAATATATCGGAAATGGATAGGGCGGAAAGGCGTTTGACCAATCTCCATCACTTGATCGAACTGGTGCAACAGAACGCGGTCGACCTGCGGTTGGGAATCCACAAAACTATAGAGTGGTTGGGCATGGCGATTAGTGACCAAAGCATCAGTACCGACGAACGGCAATTACGACTGGAAAGCGACGCGGATGCGGTCAAGATCGTGACCATGCACCGCTCAAAAGGCCTGGAGTTCGCCGTGGTTTTTTGTCCTTATCTTTGGCAGCGAAGTGCGCGGCTTAAGAGCGAGCGCCACCTGATCAGATGTCATGAAAATGGCGAGATCGTGATCGATTTGGGGTCGAAGGATTTTGAGACCCGCCGGAATCAAGCTTTGCGCGAGGAATTGGCGGAAGATCTACGGCTAATGTATGTTGCCCTAACCCGGGCTCAGTTGCGCTGTTATTTGGTGTGGGCCGATGTGCGCCCGAAAAATGCGCCGAATAGTTCGGCAATGGCGTACTTGCTTCACGCGGCATCCGCTGAAAATTGGCGGGAAGAATTGATGGGTGTCGATTTCTCTCAACAGTGCGCTAATTTGCAAGCAATTCGCCAGAAAGCTCCGAATGCTTTTGAATACCGTCTTCTCAATGCGCCAATTGAAAAAAGCGGCAGCTACCGATTACAAACTGAAACACCTCAATTTGCCGCACGTCGGCGTAAACGAGGGTTAACCACGAATTTGCAAATGAGCAGTTACACGGCCCTTTCGTCTTTAAGCTTAAAGGATGCACCCGAATTGCCTTTGGATAAGGCTCAGGAACAGCAAGCGCGGGATACATCGGAAAAATCGGAACAACGGCTTCCCAAAGGCGCCCATACTGGAAATGTAGTCCACGAAATTCTGGAAAAGGTTAATTTTCGGGCTATCGCCGACGGTGATGATTTTTCCGTAATCCGTGATGCGGCGTGTCAACGCCATGGCTTGATACTCAGCGAACCCGATATTATCGATTCCCTGTTGAAGCAAGTCGTTCAAACGCCTTTATCCGCCGACAACCCTGATTTTTGTCTGGCAAACCTGGATGAAGGTCATTGCTTAAAAGAAATGCCCTTCTATTTGGCAATGGCGGCCATGGATACCGCTAAGGTCAACAAAATTCTGAACGCTTCGATTGCTTTCGAACCTTTGCACGCCAAACAAATGGAAGGCTATCTCACTGGCTTTATAGACCTGATTTGCGAACACCAAGGACGTTATTACGTCATGGATTACAAAACCAACGGCTTGGCCGATTATAAAATCGAAACCTTGATCCGGGCGATGCGCGAACATAATTATGGTTTGCAATACTGGATATACACCCTGGTTTTGCATCAATACCTTAAAAATCGTTTGCAAAATTATCAGTACGAAACCCACTTTGGCGGTGTGCGCTATCTGTTCGTCCGCGGCATGGAGCCTGCGCGGGCCATGAGTGGTGTATACGAAGACCGCCCGGACTTACGGGATCTCGAAGCACTGTCCAGGGTATTTGGGATTTCGGTATGATCATCAACACCGAAGAAAAACAGTTTAGCCGTCTTGATAACCAGCTTGCCCGTTTTTTGACCCAACGCACCCGTTTGGATGGCAAGCAAAAAAAATACTTTGAAGGATGGGTCGCAACGCTTTCTTCTGAACTTAGCCAAGGTCATAGTTGCATTCGGATCGACGAGGAAACGCAAGAATTGATGCGGGCGTCCGGGCTGGTATCTCAAAAAGGCCATAGTCCTTTGATCCTGGAAGAAGACCGTCTTTATCTCCGCCGCTATTGGTGCTACGAAAATCGCTTGGCCACCCAAATCCATCAATTGGCCCAACGAGTGCATCCCGTCGAGCATCTTGACTCGGCGCTAACGCGCTATTTTCAGAGTTCCGATGACCAAACCGATTGGCAAAGAGAAGCCGCGAAGCTTGCTCTGACTCAAAGCTTTAGCATCATCACCGGTGGACCCGGCACCGGTAAGACTACCACCGTGGTCAAAATTCTTGCACTGCTTTTGGAATTGTCAAAAAGCCCCATTCAAATAGCTTTGGCCGCTCCGACCGGAAAGGCCGCGATGCGTCTCCAGGTTGCCATTGGCAACGGCAAAGCAGCATTGCCTTGTGCCTATGCCGTTAAAGTACGGATACCGGAAACCGTTACGACTTTGCACCGATTATTGGGTTCTCGGCCTCCATCTCCATACTTTCGTCATGATGCAGAGAATCCGTTGCCTTACGACATGGTTGTCGTCGATGAAGCCTCAATGGTTGATTTGGCCCTGATGAGTAAACTGGTTGCGGCGCTCAAATACGATGCCCGGTTGTTATTGCTTGGGGACAAGGACCAGCTCGCATCCGTCGAATCGGGTGCGGTACTGGCCGATTTAACCACGGCCTTGCCGGACCGGACGCTTAAATTACAAAAATCACACCGATTTGACCGGAATATTAAAGCCCTGGCGGAAGCGGTCAACCAGCAACGAGCGAAGCACGCCTGGGATATTCTCGGGTCGAAAACCATGGCAAACGTCTCCATTCTGAAAACCAATCTGACAAGATACATCGCGGAAAAACAAGTGGGATATTTGCGCTTACTCAATGCCGGCGCCGAATTTAAAGCAATCCACCAGGCCTTCAGTGCTTTCCAGGTACTCTGCGCGAATCGGCATGGTAAAAACAGTGTTCGGGATATTAATGCCAACGTCGAAAAGCAATTGGTCGAACAAACCCTGATACCACGATCAGGTCAATGGTATCCGGGACGTCCCGTGATGGTGACCCAAAACGATGCCGGTATGCACCTTTACAATGGGGATATCGGCATTTGCATGCCCGACGGTGAAATCTTGGGGAAATTAATGGTGTTTTTTGAGCGGCCTGACGGCAGTGTCAAAAAATATTTACCGTCCCGGTTACCTCATTGCGAAACGGTTTTCGCGATGACCATCCATAAAAGCCAGGGTTCGGAATTTGACGAAGTACTGATTGTCATGCCTGAAGTTATGAACCCGGTATTGACTAAGGAATTGTTGTATACGGGTATTACCCGGGCGAAGGAAAAGGTTAATATCGTGGCTGATGAGGAGATATTTAGCGGGACTTTGGGGCAGAGGATTAGACGGTATGGGGGGTTGGTTGGGAAGTGATATTCGAAGGGTGTAAAATACAAAATCAAAAACCAAAGGGGTCGGTCTCGATAAAGTTTATTATTACCTACTACATACCTATCGAGTCCGATCCGCTGTTTAAGACTTCCGCGTTCAATTTGTCCAATTTCGGTCATGGAATAAACAATTAATAAGTTGGGTGGGTTACTTCGTATTCGTAATTATTTACTCGACAGTCGTGAGTTAATTGCGAAAAAAGAGTGTCAATACTCCCCACCACACCGTAGTATGCCTCATGAAAAATATTAAAAATCGCAGAGAACCAGAGCATAGAACGCCCCATTTAGTTTAATCGTCATCTATTTCATCGGAAACAGCTATCAAGCGGGCACGGTTCCGTGGGCAGACGAAGGCTGCGGCCTCCTCTGATCCGACGGTTTGCGGCTCAGCTGAATTTGCATGGTTATGTGATTGTCGGTTTGTCACTTATCTTTGCCATTTCTTTACGTGCTTTGCTTGCTGTTTTTTTTCTTGTTTTATCTTTTACCATTTGCTCAATTGACTTTACATCCTCTGGCTCCATCTTTTTAAAGTGCTTGAAATATATTTCTTCGATAAACTCAGGAAGTGGCAGTTTCCATGGCTGTTGCTTGGCGTTGCTAAGGCTACCGAATTTCTTCGGGTTTAAGCCAAGCTCTCTGGCCATCTGGATTTGGACATGAGACAAGCGATATTTTTTCCTCGCTTCTATCCATGGTCTCAATTTGTTTGGGATAAAGCCTTTTTTTGGCATTCTTATTTGAGATTTACAGTGACGAAAAAGGTTGCGTTTGAATGACTGGTAATTAGTGTCATTAAGCCTTCCTTTTTGGGATTATAATGATCAACCAATTCGACCAAGTTAGCTTGAGAGCTTGGCGAATCAAATATATCAAGCAGCTCTTCTTTTGTCCTGTAATTCATTTTGCTTGGGATTACCGCACCAATAACATCTTGGGCATATACTAACAATGCCCCTTCCCCATAGAGAGGAAGCACTCTTTGTATAGTCTTGATAGTTTATTCAGGTTCGAATCAAGAATTGATAATGCTTGATCCCTTTCATTGATAGCGGACATATTATTCTACTTAATTTTTTAGGATGGAGTAGTATTGTTTGTTGCGAACATAACGTTTTGCGGAACCTGCTGGTTAACCCAGAGCGGTGAGGAACGAGGAGCGGCGGGTTTACGACTCAGCTGGATTTGCATGGTTAGGCGATATTTGATTGATAAATGTGGCTACACAAGACTTGAATATCTTCTGCATTCACTCGGAAAAGGGTAGCGTATCCTTTTCCCAAGTTACATAACGAATAAGGTTAGATTGTGGTTCGCTCCACTCACACAATCTAACCTTATCCATTATGTTTCCTTCAGCACCGGAATCAGGCCCAGCTTTTCTACAAAAGGGATGAAGTCACGATCTTGGAATAGCAAAGGAATTTTGTTATCGATACAAAACGTGGCGATGATTACGTCAGTCGTACGCCTGATGGTAATACCCTTTTTTCGCAACCCTCGGAAGTTAGTCACGCACTTTATCACCATGCTGTGACCGAACATTTCGAACTGTTCGAGTGTACCTAACGTGGTTCTCGCCCTTTGGTAATCTTTGTCACTTCTGAACCCCTGCAGTATCTCCAAAAGAATCAAATCACCAATAACTACAGTGCCTTCGACAAGAGCTGCGTCGAGAGTATCCGTATGTTTGCTATCTTTGCCATTGAAATAATCAACCCAAATACTGGTATCGACCAGTATCACTTCCTGCCTCGCATTTCGTTTAAATCACCTTCCCACCTAAGTTTGCCCCTCAATTTTCGTATAGCTTGTTGTTTGTTTCTCTGTATAAGCAGCCTCAGGCCCTGTTCTACAGCTTCCTTTTTCGTATTTAGTCCTGTAGCCTTTAGAGCATCAGTCATCAGCTTGTCATCTATTACAATGTTTGTTCTCATCGCACACCCATGTGTATAATCAGTATGTAAATACACATGTTAGCAACAGATCAAAAACATAACAAGCGGGTCAACCCGAGCGGCGGACACGGTGCCGGTTTTAGGTTCTGCAGTTTTTTCGGTACCACTCATATTTCCGATCTCCGCCGTTCAAAATCGCCGCCGGGTTACCCTTGGCGTTAATCCGCGTTATTTGGATTTCTCAAGGCATTATGGTTTTAACATTGCCGCTTGCAATGTCCGGAAAGGCAATGAGAAAGGCCGCGTTGAAAAATAAAATCAAGCACCTTTTAAACCGAAGAGTCCGGTACAAACCGAAGGGAGGCGATAAAAAGTCAAAGCCTACAAAGAGCGAGTATATCGATCGAGTCTAACCCTATGGATTGGCTCTTAACCCATGGGTGAAGCTAAGACTTTTTCGATACCCGGTGAAACCAATATCTTGCACCCTACTATCCGCATTGAAGTCGCGAATTCAGGTTAAAAAATTCGTTAAAATCAGATTCTGATGTTTAAAAGAATTTTCCAAATTATTGCTTGTGTGTTGTTATCTTCGTGTGTACCCATGACCTATCCCCCTAAGAATACCGATTATTTACCCAGGCTGGACGATTTTGCTTTTTCGATGAGTGACGGGGCCAGGCTTCCGGTACATAGCTGGCTGCCGGCCGGGGGGAATCCCAGCGCTGCTGTAATCGCCTTGCATGGTTTTAACGACTACGGCAATTTTTTCAGCGCGCCGGGTCAGTTTATCAGTCAGGCGGGAATTGCCTGCTACGCCTACGACCAACGCGGGTTCGGCTCCGCGCCCAACCGGGGATTGTGGGCGGGAACCCAAACCTATGCAAACGATTTGGGGCAGATTGTGTCGCTGGTAAGAGATCGCCACCCCGGAATACCTGTTTTTCTGCTCGGAGAAAGCATGGGCGGAGCGGTTGTGATCGCCGCGGTAACACGTGGAAACTCGCCGAATGTGGACGGAATAATTTTGGCCGCTCCCGCTGTTTGGGGGCGGGCGACCATGCCTTGGCATCAGCGTATGGTACTCTGGCTGACTTCCCATACCGTTCCCTGGATGACCGTCACCGGCGACGGTTTGGGTATCACGCCATCCGATAATATCGAAATGCTTCGCGCGCTTTCCCGCGACCCTTTGGTGATCAAGGAAACCCGAATTGAAGCCATACATGGTCTGGTTGATTTGATGGACGAGGCTTTAGATAAATCGCCCGAAATTAGTTTGAAAACGCTTGTGCTTTATGGCGAAAAAGACGAGGTGATTCCCAAACGGCCTACTTACGAGATGCTGAGGACTATTGCTGACAATGGCGCATGGAAAATCGCGCTTTATAAAAACAGCTATCACATGCTGCTTCGCGATTTGCAAGCGGAAATACTGTGGCGCGATATCGTGGCTTGGATACGGACACGGGATATCGAATTGCCTTCGGGGGCTGATGTTAGGGCGGAGTTGGTGTTGTTTGAGTAGTTTCGTAGGAGAGCCCCGAAAGAATATTTGCCTAGCGGCGCCAATCCATAGTGATAGTTTTGTTCTGAACCCGTTGGTAGCCCTAATGTCATCGGCCAAGCCTCATCGGTTACTCTGCAACTGGTTTTGATAACCTTGTTAACGCAATTAAGACAGACGCCTCCGCGGAATCTGACGATGGCTTGGTCGATCAGGGAATGACTGGCAACATTTCACCTCGTCCCCTGGATTTATTCCGGTTTAGTGATGATATTAGTTTAGATGATCCAGATACAAATTCGGATTTTACTACAAACGCTCGTAATCTAATTCCAGGTAGAAGCGCCTTCTTCGACGATTTGGATGATGAGTTGGCTCTTTCGACCGGATTTTTTAATGGCGACGGGCGGCAAGCGAGCCATTTTAAGGATAATGAACTAACAGGAATCTTGATTGGCAACTTGGATCCGTCTCTTGCCATGGGAGCGATTGTTTCGGTTAGTGATGCGGATTTAAGGGTATTAGACCTGATAGGGTATGACTTGGATACAGTAGTGTTAGTGACACCGGCGCTAGCTGCTTTCTGGTTATTCGGTTCGGGTTTTATTGCTTTATTGTGTAGTGCAAAGAAACGTCGGAAGATAACTTAATTTCTAATTTAAAGCATCGTAAATTCATGCTCATTGATAGTTTGATTCTTTGGTAACCCGATAACTGCAGCAATATCATCACTGTAGGGACTTAAGCACCTTCCAAGGATTAAACTACTCGTCCTGGCTGTCTAATGACGCTGTCTTCCGTGTTGCACCACTCTGCTACGCGCCCCTTAGCCCGCCTTGAATACGTAGCCCTATCCCGCGCAATTCGGGTAATTTAAACTTTTGCGGATGTCGAACTCAAGAAATCGCATTGTCTGTCTATATTTGTGGAATTATCATCTATCGCAAAAAAACATGGAGGTCAAATTTAGCTATAGAAAATCAAAAGCTGAACCAATCGCGAATAAGCTGTAAAATCCCCTAAACAGCGTCGAAGAGTAAAAAACCAACATGAAAATGAGTTCCAGGGAATTCCTGGATTGGGAAACCAAACGGATTACCTTGTTGGGAATGTCCGGTGTGGGAAAAACCACACTGGCCAATAACTTACCCAAACACAAATGGTTTCATTACTCGGGCGATTATCGGATCGGCACCCAGTATCTGGAAGAGCCGATTTTGGATAATATTAAACGGCAGGCTATCGGAGTGCCGTTTCTGCGGGATCTACTGGTATCCGATTCGATTTATATCTGCAGTAATATTACCGTCAATAATTTATCGCCGATATCGACCTTTCTCGGAAAGGTTGGTGATCCGAGTCTCGGTGGACTGTCTTTAACGGAATTTAAAAGAAGGCAGGCGTTGCACCGCCAGGCTGAGATTTCAGCCATGTACGATGTACCGAAGTTCATCGATAAAGCCAAGGGAATCTATGGCTATAAACATTTTATAAACGACGCAGGGGGTAGCGTATGCGAACTGGATGAACCGAAGGTCATTGAAACTCTCGCCCAACACTCGCTGATTGTTTATTTGAAAACCTCTACGGAATTGGAGGATCAGCTCATCGAGCGGGCAAAAAAACAGCCCAAACCGCTGTATTATCGGGAACGATTTTTGGACGAAAAACTGCCACGGTTTTTAAATATTTCGGGCTATGCAATTCCCGAGGAAATGCCCCCGGACGAATTTGTGACGTGGGTGTTTCCCGAGTTGTTTCGCTCCCGGCTGCCACGCTATGAGGCGGTTACGGATCATTACGGCTACGCTATCGATGCCCGGCATATTGAAGACGTTGATGGTGAACAAGACTTTCTTGAGTTGGTGGCCGATGCGATCGCCAACAAAGGTTGACATGGAAATCTCATTGGATATCGGTAGTAATCAATGCCTTTAGTCGCCCATTCGCCTTTGCCGACTTTCGACCGCCTCCGCCAAGAGGGTCTGCAGGTTTTGTCTCCCGATTACGCCTTGCACCAGGATATCCGGGAGCTACATATCGGGCTTCTGAACATGATGCCCGATGCGGCCCTGGAGGCAACGGAGCGGCAATTTATGCGTTTGGTTGGGACATCGAATGAAATTGCACAGTTTCATGTTCATCTGTTTACCATCGACGGCATGGAACGGCGCCACGAGGCCCAGGATCATATCGCCCGTTTCTACGAACCGTTTGAAAAAATCCAGCGGGATGGCGTGGATGCACTGATCGTGAGCGGCGCCAATGTGACCCAGCCCAGCCTTCCCAAAGAAGTTTTTTGGAAACCCTTGACTGCCGTGTTGGATTGGGCAAAACGCGATGTGACTTCGATTCTTTGTTCTTGTCTGGCGACCCATGCCTTGCTCCAATATTGCTACGGAATAAAACGGACGCATTTGGGTGAAAAGCGGTGGGGGGTGTTTTCCCACAGGGTGGTCGCGCGTCACCATCCTCTTGTGGCGGATATTAACACCCGTTTTGATGTGCCCCATTCGCGTTTTAACGAAGTCTTTAAAGAAGATCTCGAATCCGCCGGTTTGAAAGTATTGGTCGAAAGCGAAGATGCCGGGGTGCATCTGGCGGTCAGTCCTGATTTGTTTCGTATTATTTTTTTTCAAGGCCACCCCGAATACGACCTGATCAGCTTGCTCAAAGAATATAAAAGGGAAGTATCTTGCTTTTTTCATGAACAAAGAGCGGATTATCCGCCTTTTCCAGCGCATTATTTTAATAGCGAAATCCGGCGTGTGCTGGGGGAATTCCACAAGCAGGTGATCATTGCCAAAAATACCGGAAAAGAGTTTCCGGCATTTCCTGAATCCGAAGTGATGCCTCACTTGGATAATACCTGGCGTGATAGCACAAAGGCGCTATTCAACAACTGGTTGGGCCGTATCTATCAAATTACCAACCAGGATCGTCGTCTGCCGTTCATGGATGGGGTTGATCCGGAGAATCCTTTGGGGTTAAGGTTATGATTGATAAGTGTAATTGAAATTACTATCCTTTTCGTATGTTTCAAATACATAAACTTGCTTTAACACCTTTAACCGGTCAATTATTTTTCCGCTTGGCCGGGTTTTCGGTATTAGCTTTGTTACTGTCCTGCGCGTTGCCCCACCAGCCCAAAGTTTCAGTTGATGATAAGAAATCGGTAACATCGACGGAAAAAATGGAACCTGCTCCAGCTGATTCAAAAGACGCCGCTGGAAAATCATCAAGCCCGGTGGTTATGGTGAAACCCCTCGAAGTCGAGATCAAATGCGACGAAATAACCGAAAATTTGAGATGCAGCTCAACTAAGAAACCTTTTGTCAAAGAGTTTCCCGCATACAGTGAGATTGTTCTTCCAATCGCCAACCAAAATTGGCATTTTGAGATTCAGTCTCTGCTGGAAATAACTCAAATGGGCATCGACCGTTTTTCGAAAACACACCAAACATTGGGAAATAATCCCTATGCGAACACCAGCTTGTTTATCGCGGAAGCCAAGTTTAACGAACACTTGGAAAAAGCGCTTTTACAGTTGCCTGAAATTTATAGCGAAGAGTTTGGTGAGGCATACCAACGCGATGTCTATTTAAAAGTGCTGAGTGGCGCCGGTAATTTGGAAGGCTTTGCCGAGGATGCCGGTTTGAAAATAAAAAGTTTCGTGCTTGAATTCCATCCGTCTAAAAGTGGGGATGGTGGATGATTACATTGTTTTCCGCATTATTTCGTTTCGTTTAAGCATTTTCCAGCTTTTTATCGATGGGTTTCGTTCCTCCGCCCATCCTACGGATTCGTGCTTTGGAATATTCCCGTACCCTTTGAAAATCCCTATTCGGTAAAACAGATGAAGTCATTAAAACTAAAAGACTTTACGCTGTTCGTAATCATGGCGGTTTTGGCGGGATGCGGTTTAATTTACGAATATTTACTCTCCCATTACACCGGGAGAGTATTGGGCGCCGTTGAAGCCGTTATTTTCGCCATGATTGGCGTCATGATCGTATCCATGGGTATCGGTGCATTCGCGGCGCGATACATCGCTTGCCCCTTTACCGGTTTTGCATGGCTTGAGCTAATCATTGCGATTTTAGGTGGCTCCGGTGTGTTGGTGATCGCCGGTGTTTTTGCCTTGACGCATACCTTGCCCGCGCGTATCGCGGAAACTTTTGGTATGCCACCGGATCTGGCGCCAATGGGTGGCTTTATTAAAGCCTTATTCGGTGTAACCGAAATCGTTCCCTATGTCGTAGGCTTTGTCCTGGGCGCTTTGATAGGAGCGGAAATCCCGTTGGTTGCTAGGGTGCGAGAAGCTATGCACGGATGTAGGCTCACGCACAATACCGGCGACATTTATGGAGTGGATTATATTGGCGCCGGGTTCGGGGCCGCCATTTGGGTTGGATTCATGCTGAGTTTGGAACCCACGTTGGCGGCTTCAATCACCGCCGCGGCTAATCTATGCGTTGGATTAGTGTTTTTTTTCCTGTTTTTCGAGCAAATAAAATGGCGTCATTTTTTATTGCTCGCCCATGTGATTGTCGCCAGTCTTATCATAACGATCGGTCAATACGGACCGGAGTGGGATGCGGCAATGGAGGATATTTTATATAAGGACAGTGTCGTATACCGGTTGACGACCCGTTATCAGCAGATGGTGATTACGGAGCGAACCATTGATCCGCTACAAGCGCCGGTCATGGATTTCTATATTAACGGGCGAACCCAATTTTCCTCCCGCGATGAACATATTTATCACGCCCTCCTGACCTATCCCGCCATGGCGGCTTCCGCGCGACATGAAAAAATTCTCATTGTTGGTGGAGGCGACGGCTTGGCCCTTCGCGATGTTTTGCGCTGGTCACCCAAACAGGTAGTGCTCATCGACATTGATGAAGACATTATCGATTTTTTTAAGGCCCCACGCATCGTTGAAGGCATAGCTATAAATCAACGCTTACTCGAACTGAATCGCCACAGCTTACGGGATCCGAGGGTTAAGATTATCGTCGGAGACGCATTTAAAAAAGTAGATCATCTCCTTGAGACGATGCGAGTGTTCGATACCATCATTGTCGATCTTCCCGACCCCAGCCATCCCGACCTGAATAAATTATACACGGCGCGATTCTATGCCAAACTAAGTCAATTGCTTGCCGGGGATGGCGCGATGGCGGTTCAATCGACCTCACCCTACCATGCCAAAAATGCTTTTTTGAGTATCGGTAAAACCCTTCGTCACAGTGGTTTTTCGTTTGTAGAGCAGTACCACCATAATGTCCCCAGTTTTGGCGAGTGGGGCTGGACTATTGGTACAAAAACGGGAGTAGGCGCGAAGAGCCGTTTGGCGCACCTTGATGTATTGCCGATTGATGACGGCTGGACAACGAAGGGTAAATTGAAAAGCGTCTTTGAATTTGGTCAGGGATTCTTTGCCGGGTTGCCAAATATCAAAGTCAATCGTTTGGGGAATAGCGCGGTTTATCAATACCATCACCAAGCTTGGCGGCGGGAGCAAGGGGTTTATAGTAGAGAATAGGAAGCGGTGTGATCCCTGGAGAAGAAAGAGAAAAAGGAGTCTGGCTGGGGAACCAGGATTCGAACCTGGGTTGACGGAGTCAGAGTCCGTAGTCCTGCCGCTAGACGATTCCCCAAGATCACACTCTATCGGACAGCCTCCTAGGAGGCTTCCTAAACCCGGGCGGTCTTATCCGCCAAAACTTTACATGATCAGCGCTACCACACTCCAGTTATCCAATACAACGCAATTAGCGTTTAGAATACTGCGGGCGTTTTCTCGCTTTATGCAGACCGACTTTCTTACGTTCTACGACGCGCGAGTCTCTTGTGACGTATCCTGCTTGTCTTAGCTTTGGCCTTAATGTTTCATCATATTCGAGTAAGGCGCGGGTGATCCCATGCCGAATGGCGCCCGCTTGACCGGACGGTCCACCACCCGTTACCTTAATCTTCACATCGAACTTGTCCATCATTTCAACAAGTTCAAGCGCTTGACAAGCCACCATTCGATCCGTTTTTCTACCAAAATAACCATCTAGCGACCGTTTATTAATGGTCAATTTGCCGGATCCAAGTTTAGCGTAGACGCACGCGGCCGCACTTTTTCGACGCCCGGTTCCGTAATAATATGTATCTGCCATAGTTAAGGTTCTTAATTTTGTGAATTAGATTTCAAGAGCTGTTGGTTGTTGTGCCTGATGCTGATGTTCCGGGCCAGCGTAAACCTTGAGCTTACGGAACATAGCCCTACCCAGGGGATTCTTCGGTAACATCCCCTTGACCGCCAAGTTAATAATCCTTTCCGGATGCGTTTCTCGTAATTTCGCCAAATTAACTGATTTTAAGTTGCCAACATACCCAGTATGACGGTGATACATTTTATTTTTTTCTTTATTACCCGTAACATGAACCATATCAGCATTAACAACAACAATGTAGTCGCCGGTATCGACGTGTGGTGTATATTCGGGTTTATGTTTACCCCGAAGCCGCCGTGCTATTTCGGTCGCCAAACGGCCTAACACCTTGCCTTTCGCGTCTATTACAAACCAATCGCGCTGAACTTCGGCAGGTTTTGCGCTAAATGTTTTCATTATTGTTTATGCCCCACTTACGGTATTTAAAAAAAGCCAGTAATTATAATTGACTGGGTTTCTTTGCGCAAACTTCTTGGGCAGCCTCCTAGGATATACGGCAGTCCAACCAACAACCAAATCAATTTGAACTTTCTAATTGCCTTCAAAACCCTTAGAATTCGCTTTTTCATTTATCTCAATGTCCTGGTCATGCGAAAACAATTTTTTCTCGGGTTGATTCTTTTATTCTTGATGCCAATCTCATTAGCGACGGAAACCAATACAATGGAACCCAATAACCCAACAGTCAAGCTGGAAACCTCTCTCGGCGATATTGTTATTGAACTGAATGCTGAAAAAGCACCCAAAACGACGGAAAATTTCGTCAACTATGTCAACGATGGTTTTTACGACGGCACCATTTTTCATCGGGTCATTAAAGGGTTTATGGCGCAAGGCGGAGGGTTCACCAACGACTATAAACAAAAACCGGTCAAAGGCCAGATTCGAAACGAAGCCGATAACGGCTTGAAGAATAACCGTGGAACAGTTGCCATGGCCCGGACGTCCGATCCGCATTCGGCCACCGCCCAGTTTTTCATCAATTATACGGATAATTCATTTTTAAATTTCAAAAGTCAGACCTCGCAAGGCTGGGGTTATACCGTATTCGGAGAAGTGACCGAAGGAATGAATGTCGTTGACGATATGGCGAAAGTTCAAACCGGTTCTGGTGGTCAGTTTCCCACTGACGTGCCGCAAACGCCTATCGTCATCGACAAAGCCTCTGTGTTGACTAAATAAACCGTCTTCTGGCGGTGATTTCCGAATTCCTATTCATCTCGGACCTACACCTCAGCAAGGACCGACCGGAAAATACCCGGCGATTTCTCCATTTTTTAGACAATCGGGCATCGGGTGTTGAAGCACTGTATATGCTGGGTGACATCTTTGACATCTGGGTTGGTGATGACGACCCCAGGCCACCCAATCGAGAAGTCATTCGGCACTTGCGGCGATTAACCGATTCCGGTACCCAAGTGTTTTTCCAACAAGGTAACCGGGATTTTCTCATTGGCTCGCGCTTTTCCGAGGAAACCGGCGCACGTTTGCTGGACGATTACACCGTCATCGATTTATTCGGTACGCCAACCCTTTTAATGCACGGTGATTTGCTGTGTACCGACGATGTCGCCTATCAAGCCTTTCGAAACAAAACCCGCAATCCATCGTGGCAGCGAAAAATGCTGTCAAAACCTTTGTTTTTCCGTCTGTTAATAGCTTGGTGGTATCAATTTCGCAACAACATGGAAAAAGGTAAAAAGTCGTCGGAAATCATGGATGTTAACCAGGATAGCACTAAAAAAATTCTACGAAAATATGGGGTTAAACGGCTTATTCATGGGCATACACATCGACCGAAAATTCACGAGATCAATTTGGACGGAGAAACCGCGTACCGCGTTGTGCTTGCCCAATGGGAAAAGCAAGGCAGCGTGTTAAGTTGGAAGTCCGATGGTTATCGGATAGAAACGTTCGATTAAAAGAACGATAAGGGGTCAAGTAACAAAAGTCTATTCCAATCTATAAATGGCCCTGAAATTGGGAACAGATCATGAATAACCTTTTAACTGGAGCGGAAGAGGTGTCAAGGAGGAGTTTGTAGCGTAGCGGAGGAATCTCCTTGACACTTCTGAAGCGTAAGTTAACCTCAATTTATGATCTGTTCTCGGTTTCAGGGCCATTTCACGTTAGAAATTACCCCCCTCTTCAGGGCCATTTCATATTGGACAAGACTGTAACTTGCTTCATAATACTCTATCAACTACACTATTCTCATGCCTAGACCACTCCGCATTGAATACGAAAACGCGTTTTATCATGTTATGAATCGTGGCCGCGATCAGCAAACCATTTTTCATGATAACCGGTACTATGATGCCTTTCTCGACACTCTGGATGACGCCCATCGGCGTTTCCAATGTGTCGTTCATGCCTCTATTGCTTGATGGAAAATCATTATCACCTATTGATAGAAACACCGATGGCGAATCTCAGTCGCATTATGCGCCATGTTAATGGCGTATACCCAGCGGCACAACCGGCTCAAACAGACCGACGGTCCCTTGTTCCGGGGGCGATTCAAAGCGATCCTGGTTGATAAAGACGCTTATCTTTTACAGCTATCACGATATATCCATCGTAATCCCATCGATAGGCAGTCTCCGCTAGTAGCGGATTTGGTGAACTATCGCTGGTCTAGTTATCCGGCGTATTTAGCTAAAGCGAAGGTTCCTGCTTGGCTCCACCGAGAAACGACGTATAGGATGCTCGGAAACAAACAGCGGTACAAAGGCTATGCGACTTATATCATGGAAGGCGTTGATGACGATACCATGCATTACTACCAACGGAGTAATCTAGCGGCCATTATAGGGGATAGGGATTTTAAGACCTGGGTATACAATACATTGCTCCCGAAACTTAACGCGGAGGAGAAGTCACGGGTTGTGCAACCTAATATAACCATGAAAGCGATCGTCGAAGGTGTTGCGAGTATCTACGGGACAACTCCGGATGAGTTAAGGACGGTGATTAAAGGACCGAAAAAGGGAAATGATGCACGTAAAATTGCGATGTATTTATGCCAGGAATTAGCAAGTGTAAAACTCAAGTACATTGCCGTGCACTTTAATTTGCGTCACGTTGGCTCGGTTAGCTTTATTACCCATCAAGTTAGAAAGATGAAGCGTGAAGGTAAGGTATTCGCTCGCCAAATTGATGAGGCGGTAATGAGTATCATGAAGAACGCAACTTGACCCCTTCCTGATAAGCGATGACCGTGAACTGTTACCAAAGAGTTATGTAGCAAAGAAGCACGTCAAAATATCCCTCATCCATAAGCGATCCAAAACGCCAGCGCTTTCCCTAACGCTATGCATGGCCCACATGGGGTTGCCGACGTCCACGGATCTGATGCCAAGACGTGCGGAGGTCATGGGCCTATGGTGCTTCCGCAGGGAATATTGGTGCGATGTGTGTATTTTTGCCAGGGTACACCGGCTTGTTCGCAGTAGCGTATAAATAGGGCTTCTGAAACGGTTTCTGAAGTGTATCGGTGGTTCGCGTTGATTTTGATCACTGGGCCGGAGTTGACCAAAACTTTGTGATCCGGTTCGTAACTGTCGGGGAAATTGGGATTATAGGCGTGGGCCATATCGGCACTGATCAGAAAGCTGTTCGACAAGGCTTGTTTATAGCCTTCCGCGCCGGTTTCCAAACAAAGCGCTATACGCTCCAGTGTATCGGGTAAAAAGCTACCGTCCGCGCCTTTGATGCTTTCGCTGCCGATTTCTTCATGATCGAAAAAAGCGCAAAGGGTGGTACTACCGGGATTCGAGGCGTTCTCAGTCAAGATGGCGGTGAGTGCGGCGTGGCAGGAGGCAAGGTTGTCCAGCTGGCTGTCGGCAAGAAATTCTTCGTGTTGACCGAAAAACACGCCTTTTTGAGTATCAAATACATTGAGGTCCCAGGACAGAATATCATTAGGTTCGCATTCCAGTTTATCGGCAAGTAACCGCGGGAACTGCTGGGGGCCGGGCTCGCCATCGTCGGCTATGGAAAAGAGTAATGGTATTTCGTTTTGTTTATGAAGCTTTAATCCCTCGTCGTTGACCGCGCGATTCATGTGGATGGCCAGGTTCGGCAGGCGGACCAAAGGTTTTTCGAAATGAATCAGTTGCGTGTTTATTCCGTGTGGTGTTTTTTCGTCACGATGGCTGACACGTCCGGCGAGACTTAAGTCGCGATCGGTAAAGGTCGCGAGGATGGGGCCGCCGTAGATTTCGACACCCAACCTGATAAATCTATCGCTTTGCTTGGCGAGCTGGGGTTTGACTCGTAAACCTGGTGAATCGGTGTGCGCGCCAACGATGCGGAATCCGGTCCGGTTAAGTGGTTTAGCACCGCATACGAAGAAGATAATGGAGGATCCATCACGAATAACATAGTATTGTCCCCCAGGCTTTAGGCGCCAATCTTCGCTTTCGTCCAGGCGGGAATACCCGTGTTTGAGAATGGTATTTTCTAAGGTGGAGACCGCATGCCATGGACTGGGGCTGGAATCGATGAAATCTAACAGATCTTGGGCATGCTGCCGTGCTGGCGGGCTAATAGGCTTGAAAACACCGTTCATTTTTCTTTTTTTAAATCCAGTGATGCCGAATTTATACAATACCGCAGACCGGTGGGTTGAGGTCCATCTTCGAATACATGTCCTAAATGGGCGTCGCACGCTTTGCAAGTGATTTCGACTCGCCGCATTCCAAGGCTGGTATCCGAAATTTCAGAAACACTATCGGCGTCGGTTGTTTTCCAAAAACTGGGCCATCCTGAACCGGAATCAAATTTGGCTTTGGAATCGAACAACGGCTCCCCGCAGCAGGTGCAGTGGTACGTGCCGGAATCCTTGCAATCGGTGTATTTACCGGTAAACGGACGCTCGGTGCCCTTATTTCGGCAAATCTCGTATTGTTCCGGCGTCAACTTCCGGCGCCATTCCTGGTCGCTTAATATGGTTTTTTTGCTCATTTCGAAGCCTGGATTTGTTTTAAATGCTTGTTATAGACCAATAAGGTATCGTTGTTAAAGCAAACTAGCCATACCAATTTAAGAGTTTCGTTATTGCGCTGGCATTCGATGAGCGTGCCGATAGCGATTTGAGCCGCGTCATCAAGCGGGTATCCGTACACGCCGCAAGAAATCGCTGGGAACGCCAAGGTTTCGATTTTATTTTTTTGCGCTAATAGCATCGTTTCCCGATAACAGGACGCCAATAATTCCGCTGCGGAATGATCCCCTCCACGCCAGACCGACCCAACGGTAGGGATGATGTATTTGGCGGGTAGATTATAGCCTCCTAGTACCCCGCACACTAAATAACTACGTTTATTCGACGGTCTAAATGGTCGATAACCGCGTTGCGACAGCTTGAAAGAGGGTGGCTATTCCTGCGCTGTATTTTAGCCTTATTTTCCGAAAAACATATCTGCCCCGAGTTTTTAAGCTGGGGGGGTGAAGCTAAGTCTTTTTTGACCTCCCGTGAAACCAATATTTTGCACTCTGCTATCCGCATTGAAGTCACCAATTCAGGCAAAGAATTTGATTGTTTCTAACGTATTTTCGAGACAGATTCTCCGATCCTTTTTCAAGTTCTTTGAAAAAAGACACGTCCCTATTGACATTTAGCGCGAAATCCTTCAATTTACACCCTAGGAGCTTTGTGCTGGGAATTGTACAGGGAGGCACGTGCGTCAATATTTCCCAACGCCTGAATGCCGTCGTTCAGGTGGTTTTATAGAGAAACTGTTCTCTGTTTATTCATGATGGAATCCGAGGAGGAAGATATGAAAAAACCCGTGAAAAGTTGGCTGATGGCATTGATATGTGCCTCTATTTTAGCCATCCCCGGGCTGTCCTATGCAAATGCCGAATTAGAGAAACTGACCAAAAATCCCGCGAACTGGGCTACTTGGGGAGGAGACTACGCAGGCACGCGCTATAGTAAATTAAGCCAAATTAACAAAAACAACGTCAATACTCTCCAACCGGTTTGGACTTTCTCCACCGGTATGCTTCGTGGTCACGAAGGGGGGCCGCTCGTTGTTAACGATGTAATCTACATTCACTCGCCCTATCCCCATAAAGTATTCGCGTTGGATCAGGAAAAACAATCGATTATTTGGGAATACAACTATTCTCCCGATGCAGGAACCGACATTAGCCAAGTTATATCGGTGATGTGCTGCGATGTCGTCAACAGGGGCTTGGCCTACGGTGATGGAAAACTGTTTTTGGCGCAAGGCGATGCTACTTTAGTGGCGTTGGATGCCAAAACCGGGAAAGTCGTTTGGAAAATCAAAAATGGCGATCCAAAATCCGGTATGACCAGTACCAATGCGCCGTTGGTTATTAAGGACAAAGTCATAACCGGTATCTCTGGGGGAGAATTCGGTGTCCGTGGGTTCATCGCGGCCTACAACATGAAAGATGGCAGTCTGGCATGGAAAGGATATAGCGTTGGACCCGACGCGGACATGCTGATCGATCCCAACAAAACCACGTCTCTACTGAAACCGGTCGGCAAAAACTCCAGCTTGAAAACCTGGGTGGGTGATCAATGGAAAATCGGTGGCGGTACAACCTGGGGTTGGTATGCGTATGACCCTAAGTTGAATTTAATGTACTACGGGTCTGGAAATCCGAGCACCTGGAACCCGGCTCAGCGGCCTGGTGACAACAAGTGGTCCATGACGCTTTGGGCTCGCGATGTTGATACCGGAGCAGCAAGATGGGTTTACCAGATGACACCGCACGACGAGTGGGACTACGATGGTGTTAACGAAGTGGTTCTCGTCGATCAGATGATCAAGGGCAAACAGCGGAAAACCCTAGTTCATTTCGACCGCAACGGTTTCGGCTACACCCTCGATCGAGTGACAGGTGAATTGCTGGTTGCCGAGACCTTTGATAAAGCAGTGAATTGGGCGACGCACGTCGATATGAAAACAGGCCGTCCCCAGGTCGTCGCAAAATACAGCACCCATCAAAATGGCGAAGATGAAAACACCGAGGGTATTTGTCCTGCCGCTCTCGGCAGTAAGGATCAACAACCCGTTGCTTATTCGCCTCAAACCAAGCTGTTTTATATCCCGGCCAACCATGTGTGCATGAACTACGAGCCGTTCGAAGTCGAGTATACCGCAGGTCAGCCCTATGTCGGCGCTACCCTGAGTATGTTCCCGGCCCATGTCGATGCCAAAACCGGTGCGCCTTACGCGAAATCCGATCCAAGATATGGTCACTTGGGCGCCTTTACAGCTTGGGATGCAACAACGGGAACGATCAAATGGTCGATCTCAGAACCGTTCTCGGTTTGGAGTGGTGCGGTAGCAACAGCGGGGGGCGTAGTTTTCTATGGCACTCTGGAAGGATACGTCAAAGCCGTTGATGCCGTTACAGGAAAAGAATTGTACAAGTTCAAAACGCCATCCGGCATTATTGGGAACCTAAATACCTGGAGTTATAAGGGTAAACAATACTTAGGTGTCTTGTCTGGACTTGGTGGTTGGGCCGGTATCGGCATGGCAGCAGGTTTGGAAGGTGATACCGAGGGTCTCGGTGCTGTAGGCGCGTACCGGGCGCTAAGTACCTTTACTCAATTAGGTGGTGTGTTTACCGTGTTTGGTTTGCCGAAATAATAAACCCCACGCGTAAATTTGCAATATAGCGCCCTGGCTGTTTCTCAGTCAGGGCGTTTTTTTTATATATAACTTTTGAATTAATAATTTTTAAGGTATGATCATGGGGATTTTTATTCGTGTCTTAAGTTTTCTCCGCCTGTTGTTATTGTTCAATATCATTTCTGCGACTCAAGCTGTTGCCGATGAAAAATTCCGAGTTTGCGCGGATCCTAATAACCCCCCCTATTCCGATAAAAATGGCGGGGGATTTGAGAATAAGATCGCCGAACTATTCGCGAAAAAAATTGGAAAACGTGTCGAGTACACTTGGTTTCCACAAAGAATGGGTTTTATTCGAAATACCTTAAAGAAAAAGGCCGGTGAGGAAGATCGGTTTAAGTGCGATTATGTCATGGGTGTTCCCACGGGTTATGAATTAACGCTAACCACGAAACCTTATTATCATTCGACTTACGCTTTGGTTATTGCTAAGAACCGTGGATGGGATGATCTTAAAACACCGGGTCACTTAGCCAATTTAGATCCCCGGCGCAAGAAAAATCTTCGTATCGCCATGTTTGATAAAGGGCCGGGTACGGCTTGGTTGCACGATAATGGTTTTATTGAAAATGGCGTGCCCTATCAAACCATGACCGGCGATGCGACCATGAATGTAGCCTTAACAATTGAAAAGGAGTTGAAGAATCAGATTGTCGATATGGCCATTGTGTGGGGCCCCGTTGCGGGATATTTGATTACGAATAGTCAACCTGGATACTTTGCTTTATTACCGATGAAATCGCAGCCGGGATTAAAGTTCGATTTCCCAATGTCAATGGGTGTGCGATACGGAGATAAGGTTCGAAAAGAACAGTTGAATGGTTTGATTAAAGCCCATGCGCAAGAAATAAAAAGTATTATAGAAAAATATAATGTGCCATTGGTTGACAACGATGGTTGAAAGATCGAGGGGAATTGCCCTAAATAAAACCATTTTTAATAACTAATATCTTAGTACGGAGTAGTTACTCCTTGTTTTAGCTGATCATTCTTTAGGGTGGATCCGGTATTCGGAAAGCCTGACTCTTTGCGCTAAACTTTGGTTATGCGCTTCAAAATCACATCCTCATAATGCCAATGCACACAAGCGCCATGGCTAATAACATTGATGATTCTAGTACCCAATTTCAAGAAAATCTGAATTTGATCGAATTGAGATGCGCCGTTCAATACTATGAGTGGGGAGGATTTGACTATATCCAACACCTTACTCAGTGTGACGGCGACCACCGGCCTTATGCTGAACTTTGGATTGGGGCCCACCCTGATTTGCCCTCTAATGCGGTTTTAGGGTCGGAGTTTGTTCCGTTGAATGCGTTGATTGAAAAGGCGCCTGAATTCGTACTTGGCGCTGAGACTTCAAACCGTTTTAATGGCCATCTTCCTTTCCTGTTTAAGGTCCTGTCGGCACGATACCCCTTATCGATCCAGTCTCACCCCAGTGCAGGGCAGGCGCGAGATGGCTTTGCCCTGGAAAATGCGAAAGGTATCGCTCTCGACAACCGCGACCGAAACTACAAAGATGACAATCACAAACCCGAGCTCATATCGGCGCTGACCGATTTTTACGCATTGTGTGGATTTAAACCCCTAAGCCAAATTGCATCCCTGCTCAATACAATCTCGGAGTTTGGATTGCTTGCCGAGTATTTTCAACCGACGCGAAAGTCGTTAATAGAATTGTACACGAAGGTCATGGAGATGTCGCAAGCGAACATTGATAGCTTTTTATCGCCTTTTGTTGAGCGATTGAAAACACAGCAGGCAAAGCATGCTTTCGGCAAGGAATCGATGGAGTATTGGGTACTCAAGGCCGATGAGGTATTTTCCCATGGACCGCATAAGGACCGGGGTTTGTTTTCCATTTGTTTGTTGAATCTCGTCCATCTTCGGCCGGGTGATGCGTTGTATCTGCCGGCCGGCGAACTTCATGCGCATCTGGAAGGCAGCGGTATCGAGATAATGGCCAACTCCAATAACGTGCTTCGGGGTGGACTCACCCCAAAACACGTGGACGTGCAAGAATTGCTAAAAGTCTTGACCTTCAACAGCGGCAATCCGGAAATACTCAACCTAAAGTCGGACAATAGTGGTTGTTTCCAGTGGTATCAAACACCGGCACAGGAATTCGAATTGTGCAGGATACATCTCGACAAACATCAAAATCATGTTTGTCATTCCGAACACGACGTTCACATTATGCTTGTAACGCAGGGAAGGGTGTCGATTTTAACCGGCAAAAATACCCACCATGAATTTGGCTCCGGACAGGTTTTTCTTGTTCCGGCGAATCAACACTATGATCTGTCCTCCGATATGGAGAGCAATCTTTTTTTGGCAAGAGTTCCTAAATGAATACGAGGAGGCTGTCCTAGAATAGAAAGCCTACTGCGGAAAAGCTGGATTTGGCCTTATTTCCCCATTGTATTGATGAAATACATCCCTATATTTCACACCTGTGGGCCGCTTTCAGCGGTCCAAACCCGCTCCAGGCGGATTTGTCGTTAAATATACCCAATATTCGTCTCAAATAATGAAAAAATCAGCCTCAAATCAGCTTTCCCTCGCTACGACTTCTATTCTCGGACAGTCTCCTGGGAAGTCCACAACTTTAGAATTACCATCCAAAACCTTGGTTGAAGTGCTGCGCTATGAACCTGTCGCCTCTAAGTTTGGGACCAGTGGCGTGCGGGGCTTGGTTAAGGATTTGACCGATCTTGAAGTCTACTGCCTAACGGTTGGCGCATTAACCTATCTTGATGAATCCGGCAAAACATGCCGACAGGATATTCCGAGGTCTAATATCGTTATCCCTTTGGCCGGTGATCTTCGCGTTTCCACGGAACGTATGTTGAAAGCGGTGGCGCGTGGAATTTTAGATGCTGGCTATCAAGTTGACTATGTAGGACGGATTCCCACACCCGCTTTAACGTGCTACGCACTCCAACGAGGTGTCGCCAGTTTTATGGTGACCGGCAGTCATATTCCCGCTGATCGAAATGGCCTAAAAACCAACCGCTGTGACGGCGAAGTGATGAAATCGGATGAGGCCGGTATCATTGCCGCTGTACAACAAGCCCGCCAGAATCAACTCATCCAACCCGCCGAATCTTCGCTATTCGATACCAACGGAATGTTGAAGCCTCAGTTTTGCCCCAGGTTGCCTAGTGTAAACCAACAAGCGGAACAAATGTTTGTTGAGCGTAATCGTGTCGTCGCTCCGAAAAACACCTTGCGGGGTCAACGTGTCGTGTTTTTTGAGTACAGCGCCGTCGGCCGTGATCTTTTGCCCAAACTACTGAGAAATTTGGGTGCGGAGGTTATTCCGGCGGGACGTAGCGATATCTTTGTTCCTATCGATACCGAGGCAATTTCGAATGAACACTTGACCATGCTGTTGAAGTTTGTGCTTAAGGAAAGGGCGAGATATGGCCGGATTGATGCTATTTTGTCGACCGACGGCGATAGTGATCGGCCATTATTGGTCGCCGTAAATGAAAAAGGCTCTCTTCAAAGAATTCGGGGAGTTGTTTCCGGATTAGGTGAATTCGTCGCTAATCTTTTCAAAGGGCAAACCCGGGAACGCGCTAAAACAATATTGCGTTTGAATAACGCCCCCGTTGAATTGCGGTTTATTCCGGGTGATCTCCTAGGTATTGTGGTTGCGTATTATTTAGATGGAGATTCCGTATCGGTTCCTATCAGCACGAACCCGGCTGTTTACGAATTTTTCGCCGCCAAAAGGATTGAAACCATAAAAACCCGAATCGGCTCGCCTTTTGTAATCAAGGCCATGCGGGAGAAAGGGTATTCCAAGATTGTTTCCTGGGAAGCGAATGGCGGATTCCTGGTGGGTTCCGATATTCATATGAACCACGGCCTACTTAAGTCTTTACCCACCCGTGACGCCATTTTGCCGATATTGTGCGCACTGTGTTCCGCCGTTGACCAAAAAATAACCTTATCCGAACTCGTCGACAGGCTGCCCAATTGGTATGGAAAAGCAGATCTACTCGATAATTTCCCCCAAGAAATCAGTCGAAAAATATTGGACTATTTCAAAGCCCCAGCCGATGAATGTAAGATCTTGGAATTCTTCGGAAATCGTATCGTATTGAAGGGCGCTGGCGAACAGCATATTGATGAGTGGAATATTGACGATCCGCGGGCCAAACTGATCCTTCAGAAAAAGCGGGTGCTGGAACAAATATTTTCACCGGCTAAAGGCTTTGAGCCCATTGTACGAATCAATACCCAGGATGGCGTGCGCTGTTTTTTCGGCAACGACAATATTGCGCACATTCGCCCGTCCGGTAATGCGCCACAACTTCGGATTTACGGCCAAGCCCGTACCCAGCAACGAGCCAACGAAATTGTCAGTATGGGAATCGTCGAGCCGGATGGGCTTCTCATAAGCTTACAAAACATAGTTAGGTAAGCTGGTCAGTTGAAACTTTGCCTATAGGCAGACCATACTGTGTTTGAGCTTCGACAGTTTGATTAAAGTAACCACAAACACATATGAGGTCCCACCCCGTCGTCAATAGGCAAAGAAAAATGGGGCGGTTAAATTATAAAACCATAGGGCCTACCTTTGGTTCTTTGTGAAATATTACCCCAATGATGCTAGGAGGCTGTCCGAGAATAGGAGTCGTCGCGAGGGAAAGCTGGTTTGAGCCTGATTTTTTCATTATTCGAGGCGAATACTTGCTGTATTTAACGACAAATCCGCCTGGAGCGGGTTTGGACCGCTGGAAGCGGCCCACAGGTGTGAAATATAGGGATGTATTTCATCAAAATAATGGGAAAATCAGGCCAAATCCAGTTTTTCCGCAGTAGGCTCTCTATTCTCGGACAGCCTCCTAGGAATTAAGAACGGAAAAAAGCCGCTACCCAATCCCCCAACCGAGATTAGCTATTAGGGCGAATATCCAATTCAACCCGCCGGTTTACCGCGCGTCCTTGTTGGGTATCGTTGTTGGCTATCGGGTAGCGTTCACCCATTCCTCGATCAGCTATTCTGCCGCGGCTTATTCCCTGACCGGTCAAATAATTAGCTACACTGGCGGCGCGCCGTTCCGATAAGGTTTGATTATGTTGGAAACCTCCTGTTGAGTCGGTGTATCCGACAACATCCAGAGAAGAGGAATCAAACTCTTTTAACACAATCGTAACGGAATTTAAGGTTTCGTAAAATCCCGAGTGAATATTGGGAGAGTTGCTCGCGAAAGTGATGTTGCCGGGCATGATGAGTTTAAGGCGATTACCGTTTCGTTGAATTCGAACACCTGTCCCTTCAAGTTTTTGGCGAAGTATGGTTTCTTGCCTATCCATGTAGTAACCGACTCCACCACCGGTAGCCGCACCCGCCACGGCGCCAATCAGAGCCCCTTTTCCTTTCCCCGCTATTGCGCCAATTGCGGCGCCTGAAAGCGCGCCGATAACGGAACCTTTTACGGCATTGCTTGTTTTTTGCTCACCGGTATAAGGATCGAGAGTCGCACAACCATTCAAAATGACAAGAAGTGAAAAAGTGTAAAGGACATGTTTCATTTTGGGTACTCCATTCATGGTAATTACTTTTCGTGTGTTATCGATTTTAGTACGTAAACATTAATCTTAGCTGAATTGCGGGTCAGTTATGTGATGTTGATATGCAAATGTGTAATCCCATAAATCCAAAAGGATTGCGTGACAGCTTCGCCACGAATAACTAGCAAAAATAACTAGGGTCAGATACAAAAAAAAGTGGGTGACCTGTCATATGGAGTAAGGAAAGGAATGATATTTTATATTCATCCGAACCCAGTTCTTGAGGTGTGAAATACAAGGACATATTTCATCAAGTTAATCGAGAAAATGGGCCAAAATCCGCTTTTCCGCAGTAGGCTTTCTATTCCCGAACAGCCTCCTAGGCTAAGGCCGCTAGGCTTTCTACTTTCCTACAGCCTCCCGTGTCCAAGCCTGGATCCTGATAACCCACTAACTCCCAGTAGGAATCGTCAAAATTTGACCAACCCGAATCCGGGTTGTGGATAAAGAATTCGCGGTGCGTAATGTTTTCATGCTGACACCGTATTCCTTAGCAATTCCTGAAAGGGTGTCACCGCGGGTGATAACATGTTTTTGCATCGCCAAGCGGGTTCCCGGTGGTGCATTTTGAAGAAAATATTCGCGAATGCCTTTAAAGATCGCTGTCGCTAATCGTTGTTGGTAACGGGTGCTTCTTAAATTTTTCTCTTCCGAACGGTTAGAAATAAACGCTGTTTCAATGAGGATCGATGGAATATCCGGTGATTTTAGTACCACGAATCGGGCTTTTTGGATATGCCGCTTGTGCATTTCCCCTAATTTATTAAGCTTTTTCAGTACATGCGTTGCGGCTTCATGACTCGCTTCCTGTGTTGCCGTTTGCGAGAGCTCAAGCAACACTTTGGCCAAAACATCGTCTTTTTCCCGCAGTTTTATTCCGCCAACCAGATCGGCGGCGTTTTCCCTTGTCGCCAACCATTTTGCGGCTTCACTCGATGCGCCCCGCTCGGATAAAGTATAAACCGAGGCGCCGCGAGCGTTTCGATTTTTAAAGGCATCGGCGTGGATGGAAACGAACAAGTCCGCCTTTACTTGCCGAGCTTTTGCCATTCGACGGCGCAATCCCAGATAGTAATCGCCGGTCCGGGTCATCGCCGGACGCATGCCGGGTTCATTTTCGATTAAGCGAGCCAGGCGCTTGGCAATTGCTAATACTACATCTTTTTCCTTAGTCCCCCGCGCTCCCCGCGCCCCAGGGTCCTCGCCTCCATGGCCGGCATCAATACTGACAACCAAATCGCGTAGCGCTAATCCATCAAAATTGAATGTCTTTTTGGGCTTGTTGGCGTTTTTGGCGGATGCTGTCCGGGTGTATAAATCAACGACCAAACGGTACCCATAGGATTTATTGGGGTTCAGTTGAAAACTCTGAGGTCTAACGGAAGATTTGAGATCGACAACAACGCGCAGATCGCTCTTATTTCGCGGGGCGCTACGGATTCCGTGGAATACCGAATGGTTTCCCAGATGTTGCGGGAGTTTGGTGTTTAATACCGTGTTTGAGAGATCGATTACCAGCCTGGGCGGGTTTTCAAGCGTAAATATCCGGTGTGATTGGGGGCTGGTGACATCAAAAACCAAACGGGTCCGCTCGGGTGCGTTCCAAATACGTAAGGATTCGAGCTGAGATTGTTGCGCCCAAACGGGTATGTTCCAAAGAACAAACAATGCCAAACATAAACGGTTCGTTTTTCCCCGCATCTTACGGATTACCCCCTACCTCTATCTAAAAATAACCCTATCGGAGATAAACTGCAAGTATTATTTGAGCTTTCATCGGTATTTCATTGTTTGTCCAATGGATTTACTAATTTTAATCGTGATTCAATTATTTTGCCTTTGTCCGAAAGCGCAGCCACTTTTAACCCTCGATGATGGCCTGTATGCTCTAGCGTGAATTGAATATCCGGGCAGGGCAAGAATTCGTCGGCGAATTTTGGCCACTCGATAAAAAATATGACATCGTCGCATAAATAATCGCGAATTCCCAGCCATTCCAATTCTTCGGGGTCCGCAAGCCGATATAGATCGAAATGTAAAACCCGCGTGTTATTCAGGGTATATTCTTCCATTAGAGTATAGGTCGGGCTCTTGACAATGCCATCGTAGCCCGCAGCACGCAAAAAACCGCGTACCAAGGTGGTTTTACCGGCACCTAAATCTCCCACTAGAAAAATGACACCATTGCGTGGAATACTTTTAAATAAACCCGCTCCGATGGCCATCGTTTGGGATTCATCTTTCAGGTCAATTCTCATCGATTAACCAACTTTCGCAGATGCGCCATCAAATCCCCCGCAAGCAGACCGCGTTCTCCAGCTTTTGCCGCAAAATCCGCCGCCGCGCTATGAATAACCGTACCGAAACGTGCGGCCCTACCTAAGGTTAAACGTTGCGCCAACAATCCGGCAATGACCCCGGTCAGAACATCACCCATTCCACCCGTAGCCATCCCGGGATTACCGAGTGGACAAATTCCGGGTATTGTTTCTTTCTCACATACCACCGACCCACTGCCTTTTAAAACGCAAATGCCACCGTATTGTTTTTGGATCGCCGTGGCGGCGGCAATGCGGTCCTTTTGTACTTCCTCCACCGTTTTTTCCAGCAACCGGGCGGCTTCGCCGGGATGTGGGGTCAGTATCCAATTATCTCGAAAACAGCGTTGTCTAGCCAATAAATTAAGCGCATCGGCATCGATCACAACAGGCAAGTTGTGTTGAAAAATCGTGTTTAACATTTCCCGCCCCCAGGAGGACTGCCCCAAACCCGGACCGATTGCAATGACCGTTGCCCGTTGTGATAACTCAAGCAATTCTCCGCCACACTCCACGCCATGACACATTATTTCGGGGCGGGTGAGATTCATCGCACTTGCGTGGGCCTGCCGGGTGGCGATACTCACTAATCCGGATCCAACCCGCATCGCCGCTTCGGCGGCGAGCCGTGCCGCGCCCTGGTATCCTTGTTCACCTCCGATAACCAAAACATGACCGAAGTTTCCCTTATGGGCGTTTTGGTTCCTTGGCGGCAAAACGACATCATCAACCCCGATCAGTTCGGACGAGGGTTGCTGACTTTCTTGAACCGCGAGGGGAACACCCAAAGAGGCAAAGCTGATGTTGCCACAATATTCCTGACCGTAGCCGGTAAAAAGCCCTTGCTTTAAACCAATGAACGTGACGGTCCGGTCCGCTCTTACCGCGTTTCCCAAGGGAAAACCGGTATCGGCATGCAGTCCGGAAGGAATATCCAATGCTAATACAGGACCATTAAACTTGTTGATAATTTTGATCGCATCGGCATACCGGCCCGATACTTCCCGATCCAGACCGGTACCCAGCAAACCATCGATAATCAATCCATTTTCAGGACTTTGGTTTATCGTAAACGCATCGGTGGCGCCGCCCGCCGATTGGAAGGCTTGCCACGCCAATCGTGCGTCGCCTCGAAGCTTTTCCGGGGGCGCCAAAGCAAAGACTCTGACGGTCAATTCGGCTTCCATGGCCAATCGGGCAACAATATACCCATCGCCACCATTGTTCCCAGAGCCAGCAAAAATAGAAATATGATTTAGCTTCGGCCATTGTTTCCGCATAATTTGAAACGACGCCGCCCCCGCATTTTGCATCAAATCCAATCCGGGGATTCCCAAAGTATTGATCGCATAATCGTCCATGGCCCGTACCTGTTCAGCACGATAGAGAAATTTAGGCAACGCATCAATCAACGTTCTATCGGTAGCCATCCGTCATTTTGAAAATAGTCCAACATGGGCTCAATAATACGATAAAATACACCATCCTAGAAATAGCCGGATATGAAATATAATGTCTATTGCAATCATCCTACACATTTTCGCCACTGTGGTCTGGGTTGGTGGAATGTTCTTCGCCTATATGGCTTTGCGTCCGGTCGCCTTGATATTACTCGAACCGCCGCTTCGCTTGCGACTTTGGACTCGGGTATTTCAGCGCTTTTTTCCATGGGTTTGGCTATCGATTCTGTTATTGCTGGCTAGTGGATACTGGATGATTTTTGGAGTTCTAGGGGGTATGGCGGCCGCGGGGATTCATATACATATAATGAATAGTATCGCCATGATCATGGTTGGTTTATTCATTTACCTGAACGTCGGGCCTTATCAAAAACTTCAAGCCGCCGTAGTGACGGAAACATGGAGCGATGGCGGGATTAACCTGGGGAAAATTCGACAAATCATCGGCATTAACCTTTCCCTCGGGCTGATTAATATCGTTATTGGCGCTGGAGGGCGTTTTTTTATTTGAATATTTTGAAGTCTCCCTTTGGCCGATCTTCAATCGCTACATTCTCAATACATCGCTGCTACGCCGCCGGTTTTGTGTATTCGGAATTAACCTGATCGGGTAAAAATGAGGGCTAAGCCCGGCGCGAACTATTCCCAACTCGCCGCCGACATTAAAACCTGGGGTCATGAACTCGGTTTTCAGCAGATCGCGATTACTGATACGAATCTGGACCAAGCTGAAAAAAATCTAAACGATTGGCTGGAGAGTGATTTTCATGGTGACATGCGATATATGGAAAAGCATGGTATCAAACGTAGCCGTCCCGGGGATTTAATTCCAGGAACAGTGAGTATCATTACGGCGCGAATGGATTATTTGCCGGAATACTTCGAATCCAGTGAGAAGACGCTGGCCAACCCGGAAAAAGGTTATATATCCCGATACGCATTAGGCCGTGATTACCATAAGATTTTACGTAAACGCTTACAACAATTATCGGAAAAAGTAGCCGAGGAAATTGGCGTTTTCGGTTATCGGGTTTTTGTCGATAGCGGTCCGGTGCTGGAAAAAGCACTCGCGGAAAAAGCAGGTTTGGGCTGGATTGGAAAGCATACCAATCTGATCAACCAAAGTGCGGGATCATGGTTCTTTTTGGGTGAGATCTATACCGACCTCCCATTACCGATCGATAATCCGGTTTCAAAGCAATGCGGTACCTGCCAAGCCTGTATCGATGTTTGCCCCACTCGGGCTATCGTAGGGCCTTTCCGCTTGGATGCACGCCGTTGTATCTCCTATCTAACGATAGAACTACGCGGGTCGATACCGGAAGAATTCCGTACAATGATGGGCAATCGGATTTACGGCTGCGACGATTGTCAGATAGTCTGCCCGTGGAATCGGTTTGCCCAACTGTCAAAAGAATCTGACTTTGCACCCCGGAGCCAACTGGATAGCCCCAAATTGATCGACCTGTTTTCTTGGAACGAACAAACGTTTCTGAAAAAAACCGAAGGGTCGGCGATCAGAAGGATTGGCTTTGAAAGTTGGCTTCGTAATATCGCGGTCGCGTTAGGCAATGCACCGACCTCGAACGATATAATCGCAGCTTTGGAATCCAGGAAATCCCATCCTTCCCCGGTGGTTCGTGAACATGTGGTGTGGGCATTGAAACAACATGGAAAATAATAAATTTGAGTCGGTATATTAGTCGATTTGTTAGTAGCTTAGGAGGCTATCCTAGAATAGACGACGTAGCGACGGCAGCGTATTCAATACATTGAGAACGGCTCAAATTGGCCCAACCCAGTCCAGTTATCGAGAGAAAATAACTGAATGGCCAGAAATGCTCCGAAGCGGACATTCAGTAAATTCCTTTGAATGTCCGCTTGATTTTTTTGGTAATTATTCAAACCCCCTATCACAGGGTAACTGTTCAGATTGCACCTGAAATTCGGCGGTTCAAGGCGAAAAATGTGAGTTTACACGTGTAAATGATCATTTTTCAACGCGGAAATGGCGGATTTCAGGAGGGATCTGAATAGTTATTTTTTTTGTTATGCATTTTTGATAACCAATACTATACAACTTAAATGAAAACCAACGGTGAAACATGAAATCTATTACTAATTTTCTTAATCTGTTCAAGATTTAGAATTCTTTTACCAGTTAATATTTCAGATACCACACCTTGGCTTCCTATTTCTTTTAGGTCAGATTGTTTTAAGCCATGTTCCCGCATGAGATATTTTAAAGCATCTACAGGAGAAGAGTCTTCTATTTTATATTCTTGATCTTCATAATTTTCTATTAGATTTCCTATTGTTTCCATTACAGGTGCTAGCTTATGGTCCTGGTTGTTTCCCACTTCATCTACTAAGCTATCCAGTGTCTTAACTAAGGCCTGATATTCATCCTCAGAGTGTGGTACGGAAAATATAGATTTAATAGTTGGCCATGCTTTCGAGATGTTCTCTAATTGACTATTCATAATTCTTTCCATTTTTCTTTGTCATATTCTTTATGTGTTGACACATGGCGAATATATAAACACTGGGTATTGTAGTGTATGGCAGCAATTAGTCTTATCTTATTGCCAACTATATTGAATACGGTTAAGTCATCAACTTTATCCGTACTTGGAAATATTTCCCTTAATTTCGAGAGGTTAGGTATTTCGCTCTGCTTGACAATTCGATACCATGCATCCAAGGGAGTTGAGGAATTTGGATGTTTTTCCACAAAATCCAACAGTCGCCTCCGTGTAATAATGTGCATGCTCTAACCATATCTCATAATGAGATGAATTGCTAGTAGAGGTTGAAATTGCTTGGCCATACTTCTTGCCATCGAATTTCAGTGCCTAACATCTTAGGTTTAATCGGGCTGTTGGCGTAGTTTGCCAGGGACATTGCGCACTTTGACGACGACAGTTCTACGGATCATTGAGTGAAAGAAAAGTATCGGAGCTCAACCGTTTAAAATATCAATCGATACTGACCCGAGTTTGACCCCATAGATTCAATTAAGATAGCTTGGTTCGGCCCGGTGCGGCCTGGCAATAGGCAGACCATAGCCTTTCTTCGCCTCAAACAGCCACTATAACTATATTTTCCGATCACGGGAAAATGTGCGAAGAAACTCCTTCTTGTGACTCCGATGGGTAATATCCCAGACCTGATGAGGAGCGGTAGTACATATTCATAGGGTGGTGCAAAATCGGTAAATAACAGCTCACCGTCGACATAAAATTTAACATGGGCTACCGCGACATCGTCCTGAACCCGGGTAATAACATTAATCGTACCGTCTTCTAATGCACTGGCGCCAACAAGGGGTTGTGTTATTTCGATGGTTGGCGGGATATTGCTATTGTCGATGAACCGCTGGTACTGAGCAATCTGTAGGCCCTGGGTGGTCACTGTATAGATATATTGATTATCGACGGCAATGTCATAAGCGTCAGCGCCGCCTAATCCCAAAACACCAAAGTCAACCACTGTACGTGCAGCCGGTGCATTAGGATCGCTTACATCGACAATTGGTATACCATTGGGAAAAGTGGTGTCCGCCAAAAATGCAAATTTGCCTGCCAACGCTACGTCGCGTGGGCGACCCGAATTTAAAAAATTCAGAATCGCGGTAACTTGCGGATTCATGGGATCACTAATATCCACCAATGTGAGTGCATTGGACACATCAGCAACGTAGGCGATATTACTTTCGATCTCGACATTTTGTGGATTGCTTAAAGTTACACCGCCATCTTCGGTAAACAAACCGGAACCTTGAGGGGTCATCAGCCGCAAACGACTACCATCAATAACCGCTAACTGATTCCCCGTGGCTGACACAGCCACGGCATTAATCGATGAATTAGCCTGGAAGGTGTTAATTTGACGAGGCGATAAAGGGTCCGCGATATTGACAAACCAAAGCCCGTCATTCCCCGCGGCAATATACAATTCATCGCGGAAGAGCGCTAAATCGGTAGCAGCGACCGTATCACCCAAGGACGCGACCACGAAAGGGTCGTTTATATCGCTTATGTCGATGATGACTAACGCAACGGTCGAAGTCGCAAGATAAGCATAATCGCCCCGCACAACAATACTGTTCACGTTGGCGCCTAAGGAAATAGCGCCCTCTTCAAACGGCGCCTGCGGCTCGGACACATCGATAATTTGTAATCCGTCGTTAGTGCCGATGTAAGCAATACCCTGTTCAACAAATATTGCTTTGGGCTCATCGTTACGCGGCAAAAAGCTTAAGGCAATCGGATCAAAGCTTTGAACATCGATATTACTGGTATCGTTAAAGCCGCTATTATCGGCTGTCACAATACAATTGCCGTTATTACCGGCAAACACCTCACCCGAACGTCCGCCAAAATTACAGACGTCAAGATCGGATGAGTTATAGTCTGTACCGGTTGAAATCGGCGTTAAATCGATACTTTCACCATCCAGCGTCGTCCCTTCAACACGAAGTTGCACACTGGCATCGACGCCTTGAATGCTGTTGAATGTCAGCACCGCTGATTCTGGATCGATACTGAGACCGACGATACTCGCGCCGATATTGACGCTGTTAATGTCGGTCGGGTCGGAGCCCACCGATATCTCAAGGTTGTCGTTTATACCGTCGCTATCGCTATCCGCCAGCAATGGATTGGTGATAAACCATCGATTCCGGTGATCACCTCTTCACCATCGCTAATACCATCGCCATCGGTATCACCGTTATTAACTCGGCAGTCGTGAGTTAACAGCGAGAAAAGCGGGGCAAAACTACCCTCTCCATCGTAGTATGTTTGATGAAAAATTTTGAAGATCGCAGAGAATTAGAGCATAGAACGCCTCATTCAGTTTAATCGTCATCTATTTCATCGGAAACAGCCATCAAGCGGGCACGGATCTGTTGAATCATGCCATTTTCCTCAAGTCGAAAGAATTGTTTGAGGAACAATGGCGCTAAAATTTGCTTGACGGTTTTCTCCGATGGCAAATCACGCGATTGAGTGCGAAGATAAAGCGAGTGCTCAGACCAAATCGTATCTTGATACTGGAGCGCAATCAATTGCATTAACCCCAAGGCAATGGAGGCACAGAGCACGAAGATTTCATAGGCTCGCCAGCACGCTTGAACGGTATGAATATCCTGGGGCTGTGGGGCTTTGAGAAGACGATTGGAAAAGGGGCGTCTAGAATGTTTTGGCAATTTTTTAGTCCAAAAACGAAATTTAAAGGCGCCGATCACATGCTTTAACATCGCGAACATGATTTCAATGCGGGTTTTAGCACAATACAGTTCAACGGCATCAATGGCTGACAGCGTTAAATCGGAACTCATTAGAACCATTGGGCCTTTTGAGGTGACGGCGAGAATAAATAACACCTGATCAGCGATGGGCCGCCATAACAGTGTAAGCGTCATAACCCGGATGGATTCGGTTTTACCGTAGACTTGACAGGTCACCGTCTCAAACAAATGAAGGTGGTCGAAGCATTCTCTTAAACACACTTTCTCGCCATAGAGCGGCTGAGGTCCGGGTCGAGAGGCGGGTTTCGGTGGCGCGGGGAAATAACCCACATAGCTATTCTTGGCTTTGACCAGCACCTCAACCCACCGCGCCTGATGCTGGATTGAATAATAGTGGCAAGCTCGAAATACGCCCCCGGTTGAAAAAAAGGCATCCAACACCAAATAACACAGACAGTGATTCGTCACCGCAAAATGAATCGCCATGGCCACCAAGCGGTCGGTGAGCTTGATCCGACATGGATTATCGCGCTCGTCGTTCAACCCTAAATGAGCCCATCCCTGATGAATTTGAAGCTGCAAAGGACAACAAAAACAAGCGGATAACGACCCGATCAAGATGCCAATGCTGCCCCAACATTGGGCCCGAAAATAGCCGGGTTTCGTTTGCGTCTCCGATGACTCGTGCATCGATACCACGCCGGGCATCTTGCGTCCATCTTTGATCACCGCGGTATGGTCACCCAGAAGTATCGCTCGTCCAGCTACTTCAACGGATTTTCCTTGGCGATTCACAAAATCTTGCCAAGCATCGAGCAACGCCCCATAGACATACGCTTTGGATCTAAAAAAACGGAGCAAGCGGTAATAACCAAGTTCATCTAATAGCCAGAAACGACACAACGACGTCACGCCGATCATTTCTCCTGCCCCCATAAATCCAATCACAATGGCGCAGAACAACAACCAAGTACTCGATCTGGAAAAAACGCTTTGAAAGCTTTCTAAACTCTGAGAAATATACTGTTGCACGGGGTCTCCTCCTTCCATCTGTACTTCTACAAAGAAAAGAAGGATCCGTGTTTTTTTAGCAAATGTCTAGTCGTAATTATCGATTTCTATTTTCTACACTACTCATCTTTTATGAACACCAGTGGGCAATCTTAAAGCGCAGAGCTATCAATGGGTGATAAGACTTTCTTCCGTTGGTCGAGGTGACACATCGAAAAAATGAATTCAGGGCCTGAATAGTTACGTCAAATCGGATAGAACTCGTGACTGACGAGTTATTAACATCGGTTCCGGCAAGAAACTCATCCAAGGCGGATAATCCATCACCATCACCATCTTCGGCGGCATCAATAGGGTCGTTTGGATCAAGGCCATTGGCCTGCTCAAAGTCATCGGGCAAGCCATCTCCGTCACTGTCACCCGTGGTTACAATGGTGACCGAAAGCGCCGCGGATGTCCCGTCTTTACGCGCCATAATCAGCACGCGGCCGCTGCTCAACCCTTGTAAAACACCATTTTGGTCTATCGTCGCGATATCGGGATTAGAAATAGTATAATTAATGCCGCTGGACAGACGTGTCACATCTTCGCGACGACCATCGGCATAATTCGCGAATACGCGTAATCTGAAGTAAGTTTGGTCGCCGAATAATACCGTATTGTTACCGGTAGCAAAGTCGAGGGATACAGGAATAACCTCGTCATCAACTGTCTCGAAATCGCCAAATATTGTCAGTAAATTAGGATCAATGGTTCTAAACCCCGTTTGACCCGAAACGGTTTGACCCTCTCGCACACAAGTGGCTCGCGCGCGAACCTGCCCCATAAAGGAAGGCACATTATCAATACGCCATCGGCCATTCGCTGCTGCTTGGACGGAACGGTTAAGAATAGAGATTGTGCAGGTTTCGTCAATGGTCAATACTTCGGCATTGACTACTGAAGAAAGCATCCAACAACAAAGGCGACTATAAAATAATAATAGTTCTTTATATTCTGCAAAAAAGGGGACAGATTTATTTACTGACGGATGATCGATTAGAAAAAATAAATCTGTCCCCTTTTTTAGCCTGTTGACGTTGAGTGTCCGATTGGTTCTTGGAGCGCAATTTTTCGTTAAAAGCCGAGAAACTGCGCTTTTCGGAGAGTTCGAATTGGTATTTATCACAAAAATCGAGATAGTAACGTAACCACTTGTAATAGTGAGAACGCTGCTTGATTGGAATGTCTTGTTGAACTAACAACGTTTCATATTGTTGAGCTAAATTAATAGGAATTGTTAACATTGTCATGATCTCCGGAACATGGATATCATGTTATTTTAGGATGATATACGGTTAGCTAATCGGACCTGATACACAAATTCGTTGTCTCGAGAGCAAAAAAAAGGGAAGATATGCGGAAACTTTATAATCATTTGTTGAACTAAACCGCTTCGCGGTGGCTTTGTACTCCTCAGGCCCCAGAATTCCCCTTTGTAACAAATAGTCGCACACTCCTTAGAGACCGCTTTTGGTCTTATATTTGAGGAGCAGTACGATGACCCTGTTACGTCAAAAAATGATCGATGCCATGCTGGTGCGTGGTCTATCTCCCCGAACCCATCGCAGTTATCTTCACGCGGTGAACGATCTGGTCAAGTATTACCATCGTTCGCCGGATCAAATGTCAGGACAAGAACTGCAAGCGTTCTTTTTGTATTTGGTGAAAGAACGGCATTTATCACCGGCTACTTGTCGTCTTTATTTAAACGCCTTGCGCTTTTTTTATCTCCAGGTACTGAACCGAGATAGTTTTGGTGTCAAGCTGCATGTCCCTCAGCGGCCACAGCGCATCCCTGAGTTACTGATGCGCAGCGAAGTCAGTCGCATTATTTTAGCCAACAGCAATATTAAAAATCGAATGATGCTGACACTCTGCTATGGTTGTGGTCTTCGTGTCAGTGAACTGATGAAGCTTCAGGTATGCCATATTGATGGTGAACGTCGACTGCTGCGCGTGGAACAGAGCAAAGGCGCCAAAGACCGGGCGGTGATCTTGTCACCGACCTTACTGCAGATATTACGAAACTACTGGCGCTTACAACGGCCCCCGCAATGGTTGTTTCCCAGCAGCGATAAGAGGTTACCGCTCAGTATTACCAGCGCGCAAAAAATATTTCAGAAAGCCAAACTGTGCGCGGGTATCCAGAAGATCGGTGGCATTCACAGCCTTCGTCACGCCTATGCAACCCACCAACTGTAAGAAGGCATGCCTCTCCATCAACTGCAGCGTCTGCTTGGTTACCAGAACATCCAGTCTACCTTGCGGTATGCGCATTGGGTGCCCGGTTACCAGGAAGCCGAAGCCGGGGGCGACCTGCTGGCAAAGCTGGAGCTTTCATCATGACAGGCTTTGCGGGACTACAAGCCGTTTTCGAGCGTTTTTTACCCGACTATCAGGCCCAGCATCCCCTTAACCCAGTTAAACAACGCGCCTGTTGGCATATCGAACAATGCCGCACCGAAGCGTTGGGTGGTTTGCAAATGCATTGCGGCAGTGTGGTTTTGATCAGCCACAATACCACTCCTGTCGCGATCGCCATTGTCCCCAATGCCAGGGACAGGCACAACAGAAAAAAGGGACAGATTTATTTATGAGCTATACTTCTGGCAAGTAAAATTATTTAAAGGGAGTTAGTATGCCTAGAGTTGGGCGTGTGGTGTTACCTAATTACCCGCATCATATAGTGCAAAGGGGACACAATCGGCAAGTTGTTTTTGCAGTGGACTCGGATTTTGAATATTATTTGGAAACCTTGTCGCAATAGTCTATTCCAATCTATAAATGGCCCTGAAACAGAGGGGTAGAGAATCTACCTGAAGAGGCAAATCAGGCAATACTCCGCTCCTGCTCAAAGATGGTTTTGAAAAGTTTACGTTTGGCCTCATTCATCTGTTTGACTGCGTCATTATCGCTGATTGAGAAGGCAATTGCATCCAGCTTTTTAAAGGTGGTTCCCAGTTTGAGATATTGGTTTGCATCAGGTAATGATTTGAGCTTCTCGTAGGGTGTCATCATTAACTTGTAGGGATAGCTCTTTTTCACCTTTCCTTTGTTGTCTTCTTTTGGGACAGGAAAAAAGCAAGGACGATGGAAGTTGATATAGGGGTTGAAATACTCTCTGTGAAATTCATTAAGTTGAGGCGCCCAGTACCCCGGGATATGGTCGTACCCCAGATGTTTGCGGATGATGGTTCCGTTCTTGGACTCGGCGAGTGCATTGTCGTTGGAATGGCGTGGGCGTGATTTGGTCAGGTCAATATGGAGCTTTCCGAGCAGTTTTGCCACGGTATGATTGATGTATTCCGAACCGTTATCCGCGTGAAATGCCAGGATGACAAAAGGGAAGATTTCGATCAGCATCGCCAGGACCGGAATCATGAAACGCTCAGTAATCCGTTCTACGGAGAATATACATTCAAATTGCGTGACTTCATCAACCGCATTGATATGGTAAACCCCTTTGATCCCATCCAGGTCGCCCTGATGGACTGTGTCGATCCGTAGAAAGCCTGGTTTACCTTCTGAATTGGGTTTTCGTCGCTCGCCTATCTGAGAGCGTTTTGAAGCGGTTTTATCAAACTGGCGGCGCTGTCGTTGATAACACGTATAATGACGAAGATTATAGAGATGGGCAACCGAAATCTTTGCTAAGCGCTCATAGCGATAATCCTCATAGATCAAAAGCATCCGCTCACAGATCTTCTTGGTGGCTGCACCGCAGAGTGTCCCATGGAGCTTGTCGGTCTCAGCTAACAGCACTGCGTCCTCAGGGCGGTAGAAGCGTTCAAATCCCGATGCTGTACGCTGTTGGCGCTTGATGTATCCGGTTTTTTTGTATTGCTGTACCAGCCGTTTCACTTGCCGTGGAGAATAGCCACTCACCTGCTCCAGATAGCGGATGATCAATCCCTTACCGTTCTTGCTGCAAGAGATATAACTGAATTTGACCAATGTACGCCGAATCCACTGGTAGCGCTCTTCCTTGTTGGTAATTGAAAACTCAACCTCCACAGTTCCTTCGAGAAAGATGCGGACGTCATCCAATGTTTTTATCTTTTTGTCACTCATATAGATCACCATAGGTGACCATCATGAGCAGAAATTACTCCTCAGGTACAGGGCCGTTTCACGTTGGAATCACGGCTCCCGTTCAGGGCCATTTCATATTGGACAAGACTATGCCGTGAGGTTTATGGCATTCGCGTGTACGCTTGGTGTCTTATGACGAACCATATCCATTTGGTTGTTGAACCACCTGAAGAAACGGCCTTACTGGGACAACTCATGAAACGGCTTTCTGGTCGGCAAACGCGCTATGTGAATCGATTAGAAAGACGGAGTGGAACGCTGTGGGAGAGTCGCTACAAATCCAGCCCGATACAAACGGACGAATACCTTCTAGCGTGTATTCGGTACGTTGAATTGAATCCCCTCCGTGCACGGAGGGTTGCCGATGCTCAGGATTACCGATGGTCGAGTTACCAAGCACGAATGAAGGGGCATGAGCGAGTAATGCCTGATTTTGATCCGTGTTATCTTGCTTTAGGGGAGAGTACGGAAGAGCGACAAATACGCTATCGAGAATATTTACAAAGCGCGATTCCCGATGGCGAATGGGCGTTCATTCAAGAAGCAGTAGCGAGAGGCCAACTCACGGGGAATGGTCCCTTTGTAGAAGAGGTTAAAAAGATAATTGGCCGGCGGATAGAACATCGACGACCGGGTAGGCCTAAGACCAAACAGAACGGGAATAGGTATATCTTATATAAATAAATTTGTCTCATTTTGCCCCATAAGAGTTTTTCTCGCTTGTCGAGATGACACATCGAATAAATGGATTCAGAGTCTGAATAGTTGCGTTAAGTCGGCATAGAACTTGTGACTCAAGAGTTGTTAAATATACCCAATATTCCCCTCACTAATTGGCCTGGAGCAAATTAGGACCGCATGGCGATCCCAACGGGGTAAAATACAAAGATGTATTTCATCAAATAATGCAAAAATTAGACTCAAACCACCTTTCCCTCGCTACAACTTCTTTTCTCCGACAGGCAGCTAGTGACTTCTGCTCTATCTAGCCTGATCCGTCGTTATAGCCACCTCAATTGGGTGCTTTTCGACCAAGCAATGGTGTCAGGCAGTAATTTTCTAACTGGCATTATTCTCGCTCGAGCACTTGGAATTGCCGAGTTTGGCCGCTTCACACTGGCTTGGATGGTGGTTCTGTTCGTGCAAAGCATCCAGCATGCTGCGATCAATGCGCCCATGATGACGATTGGCGCAAGGCAGGAATCCGCCAATTGCCCAGCATATTATGGTGCGGTGTTTGTCCAGCAGATTGCGTTCGCCATACTCAGCGCCGGACTATCCTTAATCGCTGTAACGGCAAGTGCCCTAATTTTTCCCGACTATGGAATAGCCGGTCTGACACTTCCGTTGACAGCGGCGGTTTTCTTCACCCAGGTACAGGATTTCCTGCGCCGTTATTATTTCACCATAGAAAAGCCGGTCTGGAGTTGTGTCGGCGACGGTTGTCGATATTTGGGGCAAATCGTTGTCATCATCTGGCTTTCTTTCGCTGTTGAAGGGGTGTTGACGAGTGCCATGGTGCTATGGATATTGGCGTCGTCCGCAATGTGCAGTGCGGTCATACTGCTAGTTGGTACCGACAGATTGGATTGGTCTGGGCGATCTCTCGGTAAAACCGTCAGTGAACACTGGCATTTTGGTAAATAGCTAGTTGGGTCCTCTCTTTTGCAGTGGACTACAGGGAATCTTTTTTTGGTTGCGACGGGTGTGCACTTGGACGCGACATCGGTCGGGGCAGTGCGGGCCGCGCAGAACATGATGGGGGTAACGCACATCATGTTTCAGGGGATAGAGAACATCCTGCCAAGTCGGTCAAGCCGGATTTTTCTGGACGGTGGTATATCGGGTTTGTCGACGTTCCTCCGCCGTCTTTCATGGACGGTGGGTGTAATGACGGCTCTAATCGCGGGTGTGTTTGCCGTCACACCCGATTTCTGGTTTAGGTTGTTTTTCGGAGATCAGTATATTCCATACAGCTATGTTATACGCTGGATTGGAGTGATTTATGTGCTGAGGGCTTTGTGTTTACCATTCGGCTTTGGACTCAGAACCTTGGAAAATACACAGCCAATATTCATCGCTAACGTGGTGTCTACACTATTTACACTGCTAAGCGTATACCCGCTCATGCGCTTATTTGACCTTCGTGGCACATTAATGGGGATGCTCGTAATTCAAGTCATAGTGCTATCGGTTCTCTGGTTTGCCTATAAAAAAACAGAAATGAACGCGTAGATAATACGAAGCAGAATGAATTTTCCTCTATCGCGCCCAAAGGATTTCGGGTCTAGGATAGGGTTTTAAATCCATAAGCCTCCATTTAGTCTTCATCAAATAACCAAGAATATAGAAAGCCTAAATGTTGGTCCGCTGACTTCAAAATTGCTGCTTTATCATTGATTTCATGGCCAATGCTGCAATAATATATAGTAAGCTTATTTTGTCCCACTGGTGTTTTAGATAAGGTAGAAAGATTGGTTACAGCAATTATTCATAAAAATCGGTTTGTTCTAAGAGCCCGTGACCGGCCAGCGCTTCGAACAGTTGTAGGTAGTCGATTAGGAATATTTTGTGAATTAATTCAAAAAAGACGGGGATCAATAGTTGACTGAAAACGATCATCTAGAAAAGGTGGATAGAAAATTTCCAGAGATATCAATTTTGCTTCCGGTTTACAATGAATACGTTCATCTTGATGCCTGCCTGTCGAATTTAGGCGCTTCTACCTACCCAAACTTCGAAATTTGTATTGTGGATGATGGTTCCACTGATGGGTCTTTGGATAAGTTATATCAATGGGCCGAGCGAGACCGGAGAATCAGAATCAAGTCTCGGTCGAACAAAGGCATCGCTGAGACGCGAAACGAACTGATGGATATGGCCCGGGGCGATCTGATGATACTTCAAGACACCGACGACTTGAGCCACACCAGTCGTTTAGATATTATCGCCCGAAGCTTTCAGGCACACCGATGGGATCTGTTCCACAGCCGGGTGTTTCTGATCAATGAGCTCAATGAAATCAGAGGTGCATCCTTTGTCCTTCGGCCCTTTAGTTATTTCATGCAATGCGGCCACAATTCGATTATCCATGGATCGGTCGCGATTCGGAAAGGGGCGTTACAGTCCGTCGGAAAATATCGGGACGTACCGGCCGAAGACTTCGAACTTTGGTTGCGATGCCTGCGCGAACCGCTAAAACTACATTATTGTGCTGAACCTATATACGCGTATCGAATTCATCGCGAATCGCTAACCGGCGGTAACACAAAGAAAATAAGTGAATCGTCGGACTTGCTTGCAACAAGAATAAGTCCAATTCCAATCAAAAATAACTTTTCTAACTATATTAATCTCAAGGTAGAAATTATTTATGGAGATCTGCCGGCTATTAGAGCATTTTTATTTAATCCTTTATGGTCGTTACGAATTTACTTAGTTCGGATGCTTCAACGGTATTTTGCTCGGCGTTATAGAAGACTCACGATGGGTTTCGATACGCTTGTTTGGAAGTCCTAGACCGATGCCCGCGAAAGTGATTGTAATTGGTTTAGACGCTGCTGAAGCAACGTTGATTGAACGCTGGGCCGGCGAGGGCATACTTCCAGGCTTTGCGAGATTGACGGCGACGGGAAGCGTCGGACGTCTCGGCAATTGCATGGAAACTCTTCCCGGGGCCATTTGGCCGGAGCTCAACACTGGCCGATCCGTTGGAAGGATGTCACAATATTATCATCCCGCTCAACTTCACACGGGGGAAGCGAAATTACGTCCGATTCTCGAAAAGGAAGTTGATCCACGGGACAACTATTGGGATTTGGCGAGTCAAACTGGCCAGCGAGTTGCCCTCATCGATATTCCCCAGGCCGCAAAGTCACACAACTTCAACGGTATCCAGCTTATCGAGTGGGGTCTCCATGACCGCTTTTTTGGCGCTTCGTGTACTCCACCTGAATTACTGCACGATTTACCCGTGCGTCTTGACGATCACCCCATTCGATCTTGCGACGATCACGGCGACTCGCTTGCTGACTACGATCATCTTCTTACTAAGCTCCTCAAGGGTGTCGAACGTAAAACCGATCTGCTACTGGACTTGATGGAACGGGAAAACTGGGATCTTTTTAACTGCGCTTACGGTGAGACCCACTGCGTAGGTCATCAATTCTGGCATTTTCAAGATTCTCGTCATCCTCGCCACGATCCGCATGCACCTCAACGGCTTCGTGGTGCCATTCGAACTTTATACCAGCGTGTGGATGAAGGGGTGGCAGCTTTGATCCGAGCTGCCGGACCGAAGACGACTGTTTTGGTTTTTTCCAGTCACGGGATGGGGCATTATATCGGTGGATACCACCTTCTTCCAGAGGTCTTAGTGCGCCTGGGCATGTCGTCCTCCAATGATGCGGCGTTCGCCAGACGAATTCGTGAAGCCCAAGTTCTTGCGCGTAAACTACCAAAGAGCTGGAAACCGGCCCTGAAATGTCTCACCGGCTTAGGATTGGTCCGAAAGGCCCAGGAATCGATCGGAGGACTTTTGGAGCCCCTGGAATCGCCGATGACTCGGGCGGTTGCCCTTTATAATAACCGTTGCGGTGCGATTCGGCTCAACTTGAAAGGGCGAGAGCCGTGCGGGCGTGTCGAACCCGGTCCGGAGGCCGCGGCACTTATTGACGAAATCCGATGCGAGTTGCTCGCGTTAAAAGAACCAAAAAGCGACCAACCAATTGTCAGCAAGGTAGTGACGGCGTCCGAGGCTTTCGGACTATATCACCATCGCGACTTGCCTGATCTCATGGTTGTGTTTCGAACCGACCTCGGTCTCTTGGAAACTTGTCTATCGGATCGGGTCGGTACGATACATGTGCCACAGTATACCAACACTTCGCCTCGCACAGGGGACCATACGATTGAATCGCGCATCTGGATCAAGGGGCCGGGCGTGTTTCCTGGAAGACGTCTGCCGGACGGAAACGTGCTCGACTTAGCGCCTACCGTTTTGCAGTTGCTAGGAGTACCAATACCCAACACAATGGACGGCCAGCCACTCCCCATTTAAGGAAGACAAGACTTATTATCCGTTTAAAATTGTCCTCCGAAATCAACCCAATGTCGAAGCATTAGCCTATTTAGGGTGAGCTAACCTGCCCCGCGAGCATCCCGCGATTGCGGAATCGTATATTGATAGTAATTGTCTTAAATTCTCCCGTGCAGTATATTTGGATTCCTTACGCGCTTCTCGGCGCATGCGCCTTAGGGCTTCAGGGTGCTCAAAGGCCCAATTAATCTTGGCGGCAAGATCTTGAGGATCGTGGGGCGCAAAATGGAGTCCTGTTCGATTATGTTCGACGATCCGTTGCATTGCGCCAAGATTTGTCGCTATAACCGGGAGTCCGACCGCGAAAGCCTCGACGATCGACATCGGAAAGTTTTCATAACACTGAGAAGGAAAAACGAGAATAGCAGCTGACTGCATGATATTCAACACCTTCTCGCGTGGCAACCATCCATGATAGGTAATGTTTGGATTTCGGGTTGCCGCGCTAACCACTTCGACCTCGAGTGGTCCACTGCCAACGATGACGAGTGGAACCGAGCGGTTGAGATGGTGCCAAGCGGAAAGCATCAAATTGGTCCCTTTTTCTTCCGACAATCGCCCGACATAGAGAACGAATTCTCCGTCATTCCGACCGCTAGTCGGGTCAGGTGAAACAAAGTTCGGTTTGATAACAATCTTCTCGACCGGAAGTCCGCCCTCAATGAACTTGGATCGCGAGAACTCGTTCAAGGCAATGTAACGGGCGACATCGCGATTCCACGTTTTGAGAAAACGATGCATGCTCAACGTCGTTGCGGCAATGCCTGTCGCTAATCGATTCCCCCGATAACAGCCGTGGAGGACACTGGGCCAAGGGACTTTCATGTCAAGACACAATTCGCAAACTTGACCATCCCGAAACAACATAGACCCAGGACATACCAATCGGAAATTATGCAACCATGACCACCGGAATACTAAAACGGCGCGCCGCGTGGATGACAGACGGCGAAAGAGTTGGCCAAGTATTATGAATATGAATCACATCGGGGCGATACGCTTCTAATAATCTGAGAAGTCGCTTATACCAAGTCCGAGACCATATCGCCGATAACCCTGAATGAATTGAATTGATGAATCCATTGGGAATCTCGATTGGCGTCTCGAGCCGTCTCACGGAACAACCGTGCTGCTTCAGTAGTTTCACTTCAAGATCGAACACGACCTCCTCGCCACCTCGGTTTAGATAGCGGTTGAAGACCGAAATGACACTGAGCTTAGAACCAGATTCGATATTCGATAGACTGAGTGGCATTTCTTTGAATTTCAATTTTGATATGCGAACCAAACTCCCGAAGCTATTTTTCGTGCTTCACTTTATTCATCAGCATGGATTATGCTTTAATTGCCTTCCATTTTCACAGTCTCCTAGAATCAAAATAACAATTTCCGAACCGCTGAAAATGAGATTTTGCATGTATTTTCGCAGCGTAGTCATGAAAATTCCAGGTTATTATTGCTTTGTCTTTTTAACAAACTGGAAAGAATATAAATAAGCTTAGGTAGAAATCGAAATTTCTGCGATCCCTTTGTTAAATACTGACCCTCGCCAACTTGGGATTTTAACAATCCTTCTAAAGTTTTTAGCTTAAACGACAGCGACAACTAGTACCCCGCACACTAAATAACTAGGATTAAACGGCGAGGATAAATCGCCGAGAACAAGGCACGACAGCACAGGAATAGCCATTCTCTTTCCAGCTGTTGCAACGCGGTTATCGACGATTTAGACCGTCGAATAAAAAAAGGGGACAGATTTATTTATGAGCTATACTTCTGGCAAGTGAAATTATTTATAGGAAGTTAGTATGCCTAGAGTCGGGCGTGTGGTGTTACCGAATTACCCGCATCATATAGTGCAAAGGGGACACAATCGGCAAGTTGCTTTTGCAGTGGACTCGGATTTTGAATATTATTTGGAAACCATTGTCACAATGGCGTGAGGTTTATGGCATTCGCGTGTACGCTTGGTGTCTTATGACGAACCATATCCATTTGGTTGTTGAACCACCTGAAGAAACGGCCTTACTGGGACAACTCAATAGTCAGATCCCGACTTGAGAATAATCGTTTGGGAATCTCGGGGTCAGCCCGTAATGAGAACAAACATTTGGAGTGATTATTCGAAAATCGCGTTAACAAGAGAATCGTAATTTGGGATCTGGCCCGTTGCCCTACATCCATCCATCTAAAAATTTATTCCATACTTGTGCGCGGTCTACAGCGAGTATATATTCATATATATACTTTTTAAGATTGTTCTAGGAGGTAACCATGACCGAGACTAAAATTGCCAAGCTATTCAAAAATGGCGCCAGTCAGGCAGTTCGGCTTCCTGTCGAATTTCGATTCGATGGTGACAAGGTTTATATTTCCCGCAATGAGGTGACAGGTGATGTAATATTGTCTTCCTGTCCTGGATCCAACACCTGGAGCGATTTCTTCGAGTTCACGCGTTCCATCGACGTACCTGCCGACTTTATGGCCGAACGTCCAATGAATATTGCATCGCAAGAACGCAACCTCTTTAGCGAAAAGGACCGATAAGCGTGCTGCCATGCTCGATACGGACACGGCAAGCTACATCATCAAAGGGCGCTCACCGGCGATAGAGGCGAAGCTCTCGACAGTTTTGCCGTCGATGGTGTGTGTATCCGTCATCACGCGCGCTGAACTGATGTATGGTTTGAAGCGTTTAGCCCCTGGGCATCGACTTCATATCGGTGTGCGTCGATTTCTGAAAATTATCCGAGCATTACCCTGGGACGCGGAGGCCGCGGACTACTACGCCGACATTCGCCACCAACTGGTATCGACAGGCCGACCAATCGGTGGGATGGACATGCTGATCGCCGCGCATTCACTATCGGCGGGGGCAAGCTTGGTGACTAATAATATCCGTCACTACGAACGGATCCAACCCGCTCTTACCTTGGTGAACTGGGTTTAGCGCGGTTTATTCACTGTAGACTATGGGGACAGCTTTATTTGTAACCGTTCGCGGTCGATGGTTTATAAAAGATGGAGACGAATCAGTGCCACTTTGAACCGTAAACGGATACGCCTACGCTACATCCACCTTTTTTGCGGCAACAGATGCGATACCGCTTCCGCCGAGACCGGATGATGATATAAAAATCCTTGCACGGCATCGAATTCAAGCATTTTCAATCGGGAGGCTTGATTTTCGGTTTCCACATTTTGGGCGATGACTTGTAAGCCCATGCGTTTTGCTTTGTCGATGAATCCGGCAACCATCGGTAAAAGCCCTTCGTCAAGAGATAATTCAAGACCGGCGCAATCGACTTTTATGGCATCGACCTGCAGCTTTGCCAATAAGCTTAAGGAAGAATCATCAATCTCGCGGTTTTCTATTACAATTTCGATTCCGTTACGTCTTAATTCGGCCAATTTCTCGGTAATGCCTCCTGGTATTTCGCTCAGGACATGTTCTTTCAGCGCTATTTGCAGCCGATTGGGAGGAAGATCGTAGCTATTGAAAATATCAATGATGGTATCGACGAAATCTTCTTGTTTGATATGGCTGGCGGAAACATTGAGTGAAATTTTTATTGGAATCAATCCTTGTTCATCCCAACGTTTCAATGCTTGGCACGTTGTCTCGAAAGCCCATACGCTTATAGGTAGCATGACGCCGGTTTCTTCCGCCAGGGCTAAGAAGGACTCAGGGAAAAACAAGCCTTTTTCGGGATGATGCCAACGTAGAAAGGCCTCCACAACGGCTACCCGATTCTCACTTACTCCGTATACAGGTTGGTAAAATAGGGTGAATTCCGATTTTTCCAATGCTTTGTGGAGGTCCGTTTCCAAAATTGTATTTTTCTTTTGGGTGGATTCCGTCATGGAGGAATAGAAGCTATAGCTTTTACCCCTCTCTTTTTTTACGTTGTACATGGCGGCATCGGCATGTTCGATCAAACTTTCCTGGGAATCGCCATCAAAAGGAAAAACAGAGATTCCTATACTCACGGAAAGAACCAGTTCATGGGTATCGACTACAAACGGGTTGTCGAATTTCTCAATAATTTTTTCCGCGACGACTTCGGCATATTTAACGCTTTGAAGCTGGGGCAGCATGAGAATAAATTCATCACCACCGATCCGCGCCAACGTATCCGCTTTCCTCAGTCCTTCCCTTAAGCGCTGGCTGAAAGACTGGAGTAAACGATCTCCCACTTTATGGCCGAGAGAATCGTTGATCTGTTTAAATCCGTCGAGGTCTAAAAACATCACAACCAATAAATAATCGCCCCGCTTTGCCTGTTCCAAGGCTTGATCGAAACGGTCTTTTAGCAAAAGGCGGTTTGGCAAACCGGTCAAACTGTCGTGATAAGCCATAAAAGTGACTTGCTTCTCACGTTTTTTGCGGGCACTAATATTCCTGGCTACCCCCAGTGTGCCATGCAAACTTTTGGTGCCGATGTCGTGGTTGGTGTAAATGCCTTCAGCACTGAGCTCGATGGGCACCACATCCGCGATGCCCGAACCGGTATATTGTTGCTTTTTTAAGCGGATTTCCAGATTGCGGGTGGCCCGTGCGCCGGCTCTACGCTCGTTAAATCTATAATTCGCGGCCGCGAGATCCTCGTCGACAACAATCTCCTTGTAGTGTCTTCCAGTCAGTTCGCCACGTTTGATTCCCAGCAAACCTTCAACCCAATCATTAACATAGATAAAATGTCCCTGCTGATCCACCAAATAAATCAGGTCAGGGGAATGACGGGTGATGTAGCGATAAAACCTTTGGGATTTTCGTAACTGAGACTCCAGCGTTATTTTTTCTTTTCTTAATTTCCGAGTGGAAATAGCATCGTCGATGGTTTTTATTAAGGTTTCAGGTTCGAAGGGTTTTTTGACAAAGGCATAAGCCCGGTGGGTCAATGCACTGATGGCGGCATCAATGTTGGTATCGCCGCTTAAGATCACAACACTGGTATCTAACCGGTCAGCGCGGATGCGGTCCATTACGTCGTGCCCAGTTACATCGGACATCAGCAGATCGAGAACACATACATCGAACTTTTGTGTTCTTAACATGGACAGGGCTTCCTCTCCCCCGTCGGCAATCGATACGGAATAACCCCTGGCCGAAAAAATCCGCTCAAGATTCGTCAGAATATGGGGCTCGTCATCGACAAGCAAAATGCTAGCGCTTGGTTCAACCATGCTGTTTTTATTTTCTTTTTGTTATCGCGGTATTAAGACCTGAAAAATCGTGCCTTTCTCCTTGGAACTTTGAAAGTCGATTAAACCACCAATTTCGTTTATTAAATTATTGATAATAATCAAACCAATACCATGCTCTTCACCAGCAACGATTTCCGCCGGCTGAAATAATTTTTTCTGAATTTCAGGAGACATTCCGGAGCCGAGTCGGCTATTTTAATTTCCACGTATCGATCTTCATCTACTTTGACATTCTTTTTAGTCGTAATCGTTATCTTTCCCGAGGCCGGTGTCGCCTCAACAGCGTTTTTGATCAAGTTAAGCAAGATTTGCTTGAGTGCGTCTTGGTTAACGAGTATTTCGTCCATGCCGGGGTCTCCCATAAAAACTATCTCAATTTCTTGGGGTTCGGATAAAGCTCTTCGGCTGATTGTAACCAGATCGATGATTAAAGCATTGACGTCCGTCGGCAGCTTTGAACCACCATCTTCTGATTGTTGGCTCGAGATTTCCCGAATAATACGTTTTACCCGGTCTAGTTCCGCACTGATTACCGCCAATTCCTCACCGTGTTGGTCTCCGAACTTTGAAGTAAGTATTGTGATATATTTTTTAATTATACTCAATGGATTATTGGCTTCATGAACGATTTTTTTAAGCCTATCCTGTTTTATCGGCAACGATACGGCGTTTTGTTCCGATCGAATGTGCTTCTGAACATGCTGTCGGAGCGCAAGGGACGTGGCCGAAGCGGTCGAAAATTTCATCATTAATCGAAATTGCTTTTCATAGCCGGAAAGCCTGAATTTTTCAATTCCCAATACCAAAACACCGATTTCGCTGTTGGCCGTCTTCATTGGGAGGACCAAAATGCCATCGCTTGACGCTAGCCGGACAATTTGCCGGTCAATAATACTGCTGGAGGAGCGCGTGGTATTTTCGAAGGAGTGCATCGGTATTCCGGTATTCAATGCTTCAACAAGAATGCTTTTTTCGTCCGAACGGGATATTTTCAGCTGATTAATAAAGGAATCTTCACGATTTGGAACCATCCCTACGAGCTGAAAGTCCTTTTTATCCAGAAGGAAAATCATGGCGTGGCGGATTCCGAATAGAATATTGACCGCCAACTGGATGCTTTGCAGTAACCGCGAATCGGAATTCGCGCCATCGAATAAGGGAAGCACACTGTTTAATAATGCTTCCTCTTGAACTCGCTCGGATAATTGCGACAATCCATTCGATTGTTCGCTTAGAATTTCTTTCGCTACGGGAAGCGAATTGACTGAACTCGAGGTCGTTTTTTTGCGATCATCGCCTAAATTAACATGAATGGATCTTGCGATCGACGTTACCTTTTTATCGGTTTCAGCGATCAGTTGTTTAATGGCGCTTGTTGTTATACCAAAGAAACGATTACCCGATTCGTACCATTCCTCGCGCTGATTAATCGCATCCGTTGCCAGCCGGCTTCCTAGCCAAATAATTTTCACTAGAACATGGGCGCCTTCCACTTGGGCGGCCGATTCGTTTTGATAAAGAATGGCATCGGCGCTAAAAGACCGAAGTTGCCATTGATCGACCAGCCAAGCGCCAACCTCGCAACTGTTGAATCCAAATTGATTTTTCTCTTGGGAAGCCAGTGGGGCTCCGGAAGCCGGGTGTAAATACCGATATTCCGCGGGGAAATTACAGGCCATAACCAGTTCGCCGACATTATGTAATAAACCGGTGATGTAGGCTTCGTCGTGTAATCGGTAACCGACTAGTTTGGCGAGGGATTTTGAGATAAATGCACAATACAGAGATTTTTTCCAGGCAAGTTTCAAGTCGATAATATTTTCCGTCTTGTCGCTAGACAGCGCTTTGCGAATAGCGCCGGTGATCGCGATCATTCTGATCGTTTCCACACCCAGGGTAATTAAAGCGCGTTCCAGGCTGTTTACATTTTTAGCTTGTGCATACATTGAGGAGTTGACGATAGTCAGCGCTTTTGCCGTTAATGCCGCATCCTTTTTGATGATTTCACTTAGACGCTCAAATGCTACGTCATCTTGATTACACGCATCGATGAGTTCGATTAGAACCTGATCGAGGCTGGGTAGCTGATGAGTATCGAGTTTCTCCAACAACCGTGTGGAAGGTATAAACATCGTGTTTATAAAAGACTTGAATCTGTCAGCGTAACATCAGAAGAAAAATCGGAAGTTCGAATATCTACTTGAGGAAATGTTTTCGATAAAACTTTAACTCATCGATAGATTCTAGAATATCATCGAGCGCACGGTGGGAAGATTTCTTGATGAAGCCGTTGGTTAATTCGGGAGCCCAACGCCTCGCCAATTCTTTAAGGGTCGAAACATCGAGGTTACGATAATGAAAAAATGCTTCCAGTTTTGGCATATATCTAAATAGAAATCGTCTGTCTTGGCAAATGCTGTTGCCACACATTGGGGAGGCGCCCGAGGGTACCCATTGCCGTAAAAACTCAAGGGTTTGGCTTTCCGCCGCGTGCTCGTTAGTAGGGCTTTCCCTGACTCGCTTGATCAATCCGGATTGACCGTGATGCCGCTGATTCCAGTCGTCCATGGAATCCAAGACCGATTTATCTTGATGGATTACCAATTCCGGGCCCTCCGCTAAAATATTTAGATCCTTATCGGTGACTACGGTTGCAATCTCAATGATTAAATCTTGTTGTGGATTAAGTCCGGTCATTTCCAGGTCAATCCAAATCAGATTAAGTCGATCTAATTTTGTGCTCATCCGCTTAATTTTAGTTCGTTTTCATAAAGTATTTTCTAAGACTTGCCAGCGCGTGACTCAGGCGCTACCCTGTAGAATCGGTATTCAATTTACAGTGAACATAATGAATAGTTTTACGATAATTTTTCTAGTGGCCTTAGCCTTCTCTTTTGCGTTAGAAATTTGGTTGACCCTGCGGCAAACGGCGTTTGTAGTTGGCCATAGAAATGAGGTGCCCGAATCCTTCCAAAATTCGATTTCGATTGAGGCGCACCAGAAAGCGGCCGATTATACCGTGGCGAAAAATCGGTCGGGTATATTTCAAAGCATTATCGACGTAATTCTATTGTTAGTGTTCACTTTGGGTGGCGTGATCGGGTGGATTTCGGGATTCTGGTCCGAGTTTCATTTATCCCCCGTGTCCACGGGAGTTGCGATCATCTTGACCGTTTTTGTCGTATCGCATCTACTCGAACAGCCACTGGCGATTTATCATACCTTCTCTATCGAAGAACGCTTTGGGTTCAACAAAAATACACCCGGGCAGTTTGCGAGCGATACGGGACTCCATTTAATACTGACGGTGCTAATCGGAGGTCCTTTAGCGGCGTTAATCCTATGGGTCATGGCCACCACCGGTTGGTACTGGTGGATGATCGCCTGGGCGATCCTAATGACCTTCACGTTGTTCATGAGTTGGGCTTATCCGACACTAATCGCGCCTTTATTCAATAAGTTCACGCTACTCTCCGATCAAGAACTGGATAAGCGCATTCAAACATTGTTGGAACGGTGCGGGTTTACCAGCAATGGTATATTCGTCATGGACGGGTCGCGTCGTTCAGGGCATGGCAACGCGTATTTTACGGGCTTGGGTAGCCATAAGCGCATCGTTTTTTTCGATACATTATTGAAAACCTTAGAGCACGACGAGGTAGAGGCTGTATTGGCTCACGAACTCGGGCATTTCAAGCGCAAACATGTCATTAAAATGCTGGCTACATCGTCGGTCGTCAGTTTCGTTGGGCTGGCATTGCTGGGTTGGCTGGTCGAATGCGAATGGTTTTATACGGGGCTTGGGATTCCAGAGCCGTCGCATGCCGTGGCTCTTGTGCTTTTTATCCTAATATCCCCGCTATTTACGATTTTTCTTCAGCCGATAACCGCATATTTTCAGCGCAAGCACGAATTTGAAGCAGACGATTTCGCGTCGATTTATACAAGCCCAAGCGCACTGATCAGCGCATTGGTTAAGCTCTACCGGGATAACGCCAATACACTCACTCCCGATCCGTTGTACTCGGCATTCCATTATAGCCATCCCCCCGCGTCGATTCGTATCGCCAATCTGTCGGCAAAATTAGAAAATCCGGTATGTCACTATTCAGCTCACCCCTGATTAGCTCCATAACTGCGTTGAAAGTGCTCATTTACACCTGTAAACTGCGCTCTTTCGCCTTGTTCTGAAGCAAATCAGGGGCAATATGAACAGTTACTTCGGTATAAAACTTTAGGATGGGAAAATGGGGCGTTCCGCTAGCAGCGCCTAAAAGTGAGGATCAAGGTATTTCGAAAAAACAGCAGCAAGAACTGATCGATGGGCAAGTGGTTTCGCATCTTGGGAAAGCACTTGCCGTTGAAGCCGCGGATGGCTCCACAATCGTTTGCCATACCCGCCGACGATTAGGGATGCCAGCGGTCGGCGACCGGGTTCTCTGGGAACCTTGTGGCGATAATCAAGGCCGTGTAATTGAGATCTTACCGCGTAGATCGCTTTTGTCTCGGCCGGGTGTCAAATCGAAAACCAGGCCCGTTGCGGCCAATATCGATCAGTTGCTCATTGTTTTTGCTACCGAACCCGTTTGCGACCTCCTTTTGATCGATCAGTTTCTGGTGGTGTGCGAACTCCATGGTATTGGCGCGCATTTGCTATTTAATAAAATTGATTTGGGAGGCGTCCAAAAAATCGCCGCCCTCAACAAAAACCTTTCTGTCTATGCCCGTGCAAAATATCCGATTCATCGCGTCAGTGCAAAAACTGGCGAGGGTATTGATCGACTTCGCGAGTGTCTAAAAGATCATACCAGCATGTTGGTAGGACAATCCGGTGTCGGCAAATCATCGATCAGCAATATCCTATTGCCCGATAAGAACCTGCAAACCGCGGCATTGTCTTCCGGAAGCGGGAGAGGCACCCATACCACTACAAAATCGACGCTTTATCATTTGCCGGAGGGCGGTGATCTGATCGATAGCCCCGGAATTGCCATTTTCGGTCTTGCAGATATCTCCGAACAAGATTTGGCCCGTGGATTTCGGGAATTTCAACCCTATATCAATCGTTGCCAGTTCAAAAATTGCAGACATTTTAACGATAAAGGGTGTGCTGTTCGCCCCGCGATGGAAAACGGCGAAATAGATCAACAAAGATATCAACGGTATTTGAAGTTATTTAAAAAACTGTTGGTCGGGTAGTACTCCGTACTGGTAAGCTGAATTTGAAAGCCATTCTACCCACCCTAAATATTAAGGTTTTCGCTCGCAAAATTGACGAGGCGATAAACAGTATTATGAAGAAAGTAACTTGACCCTATTTCTATTTCGCTATTACAAAACCCTTTGCTTCTTTACCGACGTATGAGGCCAACTTCACGTTCCGTGTCTTTTTCAGAGGCATTCGGTGGGTTTTGCTCAGGTTAGCTACGCATTAGAACATATGCTAAAAAGCGACTTTTCCTATGAGCTCCCGAAACATCTGATTGCTCAAGAACCCCTAACCGAGCGCACTGCCAGCCGTTTGATGCATTTGCGCCGAGGCGATGGAAATATCCAACACCTTCAATTCGCGGATTTAACCGACTTGGTTAATGCGGGAGATTTATTGGTATTTAATGATACCAAGGTGATTCCAGCCAGATTGTTCGGAAGAAAAGAAACGGGTGGGAAAATTGAAGTGCTGGTGGAACGTTTAGTAAGCGATAAATGTGTTCTTGCCCAAATCAAAGCAAGTAAATCGCCAAAAATAGGCGCCATGATCTATATCGGAAATGAATACAGTTGTACCGTGACAGGCCGACAAGAAGATTTGTTCGTCCTTGAGTTCCAAGGCGACTGTAATGTGCTTCAAATGCTGCAACACATTGGGCATATTCCATTACCACCCTATATTACGCGACAGGATCATGATAATGATCGTGATCGTTATCAGACGGTATATGCGGAAAAACCTGGCGCGGTCGCCGCACCCACCGCTGGACTGCATTTTGATTCGGGTTTGATTGATAAATTACGTTCGAAGGGAGTGCGAACCGCTTCTTTAACGCTTCATGTAGGAAGTGGAACATTTACTCCGTTACGCTGTGAGAATATAGGGCATCATGTCATGCATCCTGAGGTTTACGAAGTGAACGAAACCGTGATTGAAGCAATTGGGTTAACCCGTAGATCCGGGGGACGCGTTATTTCGGTGGGGACAACGGTTTTAAGAGCTTTGGAATCGGCATCGACTACTGGTGAAATCAAACCGACAAGAGGGGAAACGCGCTTGTTTATAAAGCCGGGTTACCGATTCTTATGCGTTGATGCCTTGCTTACCAATTTTCACCTTCCAGGATCGACATTGTTAATTTTAGTGTGCGCTTTCGCGGGTTATCGACGGACTATGGAAGCGTACCTGCACGCGGTTGAAAATAACTACCGGTTTTTCAGCTACGGTGACGCGATGTTCATAACGAGCGGCGAGCGAAAATAAAACGGGGATATACATTCAGAGGGATAAGGCATCCCCCGCCTGCGCCGTAGTGTGCTATCGCCCTTGAACCGATAGGTTCAGGTGGGAACAAAGGTTTCCGAATCAGGCTTCCCAATAAAATATGGGCTTGCGCAACATCATAAACTACTCTGTTCCCTGGGTTCTAAATTAGGCTCAAGAGTAAACCCAGAACGCTTCGTACGCTGCAGGGGACACACCTTTAGTTTACACCTAAATTAGAAAATTGGTTAGCCGAAGTCTTGTCCAATATGAAATGGCCCTGAACGGGAGCCGTGATTCCAACGTGAAACGGCCCTGTACCTGAGGAGTAATTTCTGCTCATGATGGTCACCTATGGTGATCTATATGAGTGACAAAAAGATAAAAACATTGGATGACGTCCGCATCTTTCTCGAAGGAACTGTGGAGGTTGCGTTTTCAATTACCAACAAGGAAGAGCGCTACCAGTGGATTCGGCGTACATTGGTCAAATTCAGTTATATCTCTTGCAGCAAGAACGGTAAGGGATTGATCATCCGCTATCTGGAGCAGGTGAGTGGCTATTCTCCACGGCAAGTGAAACGGCTGGTACAGCAATACAAAAAAACCGGATACATCAAGCGCCAACAGCGTACAGCATCGGGATTTGAACGCTTCTACCGCCCTGAGGACGCAGTGCTGTTAGCTGAGACCGACAAGCTCCATGGGACACTCTGCGGTGCAGCCACCAAGAAGATCTGTGAGCGGATGCTTTTGATCTATGAGGATTATCGCTATGAGCGCTTAGCAAAGATTTCGGTTGCCCATCTCTATAATCTTCGTCATTCTACGTGTTATCAACGACAGCGCCGCCAGTTTGATAAAACCGCTTCAAAACGCTCTCAGATAGGCGAGCGACGAAAACCCAATTCAGAAGGTAAACCAGGCTTTCTACGGATCGACACAGTCCATCAGGGCGACCTGGATGGGATCAAAGGGGTTTACCATATCAATGCGGTTGATGAAGTCACGCAATTTGAATGTATATTCTCCGTAGAACGGATTACTGAGCGTTTCATGATTCCGGTCCTGGAGATGCTGATCGAAATCTTCCCTTTTGTCATCCTGGCATTTCACGCGGATAACGGTTCGGAATACATCAATCATACCGTGGCAAAACTGCTCGGAAAGCTCCATATTGACCTGACCAAATCACGCCCACGCCATTCCAACGACAATGCACTCGCCGAGTCCAAGAACGGAACCATCATCCGCAAACATCTGGGGTACGACCATATCCCGGGGTACTGGGCGCCTCAACTTAATGAATTTCACAGAGAGTATTTCAACCCCTATATCAACTTCCATCGTCCTTGCTTTTTTCCTGTCCCAAAAGAAGACAACAAAGGAAAGGTGAAAAAGAGCTATCCCTACAAGTTAATGATGACACCCTACGAGAAGCTCAAATCATTACCTGATGCAAACCAATATCTCAAACTGGGAACCACCTTTAAAAAGCTGGATGCAATTGCCTTCTCAATCAGCGACAATGACGCAGTCAAACAGATGAATGAGGCCAAACGTAAACTTTTCAAAACCATCTTTGAGCAGGAGCGGAGTATTGCCTGATTTGCCTCTTCAGGTAGATTCTCTACCCCTCTGTTTCAGGGCCATTTATAGATTGGAATAGACTGCCGAAAATATTTTAATTTTTTCGGGTGGTAGAATATATACCGGTCCCTGAAATTATTTTCCGGGGGATGGTTTTTCGCTTGAATGGTTAGGAAATTTTTTTGTAATGATACGAATTTTGAGACGATCCATTGGAGATTCGTCTTTCTACTTGGCTTTTGGTTTCTAAGATAGGGGTTTTATGCGCTTTATAACGATAGGTTGCTTGGTAATAGCTTTGATAGTTTCGCTTTACCTTTGGAAAAATGATGCGTGGTATTTACCTAAGCCGCATCCATGGCCCACGGTAGACGGTAAGGTATTGGAATCCAGTTTGAAATTATTAAGCGAAAATGCCGAGGACGGGACCTCGACCTTTAATCCCATGGTTAAATATCAATTTGAACATCGGGGCCAAATGCACACCGAAACTAACGTTTTCCTCTATGATAAGAATTTTACTTCCCGGAGTAGCGCGGTGGAGATTATCAATCGCTTCCAACCGGAGGGCAAAATTGAGGTTTATGTCAATCCTAAGTTAAATGATTCGCAACGCTCGGCATTGGTCTGGGAAGTTCCAGATCAACTCAATGGATTGGCGGGTATCGCGGGCCTTTGTTTTGCGATTGGGATCGGAGGGCTTTTGTATTCATTGATCTGGTATTTGATTGAACGGCGGTTAAAGCGTTAATGTAAACCAGTACTCCGCTAACATAGGATTGATGAATACAGAGCTTTCCAAAGCATTCAAGGCAAGGCGCGGACCGCAGGCAATGGTTGTTCCCTTGTCAAGGGCCGCAACGCTGTATTGGGCGCTTTGGGAAGCTCCCTTCGGGCGAGTCGGGAAGCGATCATCCACGGTGTTGCACCTCTTAGCAAGGGAACAACCATTGCCTGCGAGGCGCGCCTTGTGGCTAATCACTTCCCGACTCGCTGTATCCATCAATCCTATATTGACGGAGTACTAGGAGGCTGTCCGAGAATAGAAAGCCTACTGCGGAAAAGCGGATTTTGGCCCATTTTCTCGATTAAATTGATGAAATACATCCCTATATTTCACACCTATGGGCCACTTTCAGCGGTCCAAACCCGCTCCAGGCGGGTTTGTCGTTAAATACAGCAAGTATTCGCCTCATTTAATCGAAAAAATGGACTCAAAACCGCTTTCCCTCCCTACGGCTCCTATTCTCGGACAGCCTCCTAGTTCGCTGTGGCACGGAGGTTGCCCCTGCTATCCGCGTTGAAGCTTCGGATCCAGGTTAAACCGATTAGTACCGTATTTTTCGGCGGGTATCCGCTAGCCCCAATTCATAAAGATCCATATATTGTTTTGCGCTATTTTGCCAGGAAAAATTCTGATGCATCCCAGCGAGTTGAATTTGTTCCCAATGCTTTTTGTTTCGGTAAAGTTTAATTGCTCGTTTCACAGCTTTTAATAAGGCATTCCCGGTGGGCTGCTCGAAAACGATTCCGGTTGCTTCACCCGAACTCAGGGTTTCCGGATTAGTATCGATAACTGTATCCGCCAGGCCGCCGACACGGCGAACGATGGGGATAGTACCGTAGCGCTGACTGTACATCTGATTTAAACCGCAGGGCTCAAACATCGACGACATTAAGAAAATATCCGCTCCGGCCTCGATACGATGGGATAATGCTTCATCGTATCCTTGACGAAAAAATATCCGGTTGGGGTAATTGTTCGCCCAACTAGCGAGAATTTGTTCATCTTTGCTCTCACCACTACCGAGAAAAGCCATTTGCAACGGCAATTTGATCAATTCAGGCAAGGCTTCAAATAATAAATCGATTCCTTTTTGCGCCACTAACCGGCTGATTGATGCGATCATTGGTGCGTTGGCGGAACAAGGTAGACCGAATTCTTTTTACAACGCGGATTTATTGGCTGCTTTTTTTCGCAAGGAGTTCGAACTATAGGTTTGTGGTACATGTTCGTCCGTGGCCGGATTCCAGGTTTCGATGTCGATGCCGTTGAGAATGCCGCTAAGCCGGTCCTTTCGGTGGGTAAGTAGTCCCTCTAAACCGAATCCGAATGCTGATGTTTGAATCTCTTGCGCGTATGTTGGGCTTACGGTGTTTAACCGATCAGCATATACCAATCCACCTTTGATAAACGAAATTCTATTATGGAATTCCAGTGCTTGGTAATGCCACAATTTCGTTCGGAGATTTAATTCTTCGAATACCGAATAGTCAAATAATCCCTGGTAGGCCAGATTATGTATGGTAAATACGGTTGCGGGGGGGACGTGTTTCAAATGAAAGAAGGGCTGGAACCAAGCCACTCTGCCAATCATTGCAGTGAACGACATTCGGGTACCAGGGGAGCCCGGCTCGACCCATGGAAATTTCCACCACTGTTTTGGCGAAAAAAGCGAATCGGTGAGCGTTATCGGGCCATTCGCCGCCGTCTTCCGATAGGTAAGGATTGCCCGGCCGATTGAAGTATTTCGGACAGTCAATCAGCCATATTTTGACGCCCGACAAAGCTAATTGGGATTCAATAATCGAAACTTGATTGCCTTCATGGTGGAAACTGCAAATGGTTTTTCGGCATTGTGCCTTCAGAAGAGCATCGTGATAAGCAGGCATAATAACCCGTACTTCAGCTCCAAGCTTTTGCAAAGCCCAAGGCAGACTTGAGGAAACATCAGCCAAACCACCGGTTTTTATGAGAGGATACGCTTCGCTGGTAACGAATAGAATTTTAGACATCGATTAAGTGACAGCCGTGGACGGGACGCTGTGGACCTTTCCGATTGATAGCGCCGACAGGTCAGGGCCGAAGGTATGTGAATACGATTCCCGCAAGCGGTGGAAGCGTTAAGCTTATGGAGTAGGGGTGTCCCATCCATGGAATGGACTCAGCTTCCACTTGACTGTTCCCCAGGTTAGATCCCCCATAATAGGCACTATCCGAGTTGATGATTTCTTTATAGCTCCCTGGTTTGGGTACGCCAATTCGGTAGTCGTGGCGAGGAACCGGTGTAAAATTGAGGACGACAACGATTGTTTCATCATCGCTTTTTCTAATATAACTTAAAATCGATTTCGCTGCGTCATTACAATCGATCCACTCGAAGCCTTGCGGATCGAAGTCGAAGCGATGCAACGGTTTTTGATCGATGTATAGATGATTTAAGTCACTAACGAGAGTTTTAACGCCCTGGTGAAGAGGATAGTCGAGAACATACCAATCAAGGGCTTTGTCGGCGTTCCATTCTTCTCCTTGAGCGAATTCGCAACCCATAAACAAGAGTTTCTTACCCGGAAAGGTGAACATGTAGGTGTAAAGCAAGCGCAAATTAGCAAAGCGTTGCCATTCGTCCCCTGGCATTTTGTTAATCATGGAGCGCTTGCCATGTACGACTTCGTCATGGGAAAAAGGTAAAACAAAATTTTCGGTAAAAGCGTATAACATACCGAATGTGAGTTGATCCTGGTGATAATGCCGATGAACCGGGTTTTTGCTCAGATAGGACAAGGTGTCGTGCATCCATCCCATATTCCATTTCATGCTAAAGCTCAGACCGCCGGTCCAGGTCGGTCGACTGACTTGCGGCCATGCGGTTGACTCTTCTGCGATGATTAACGTTCCTGGGTGCCGGTCATGAGTGATGGTATTCAATTCACGAAGAAAATCGACGGCCTCTAGATTTTCATTGCCACCATACATGTTCGGAACCCATTCATTACTTTCTAGCGAGTAGTCGAGATAGAGCATGGATGCGACAGCATCGACACGGAGCCCGTCAATATGGAATTCCTCCAGCCAAAAAAGGGCATTCGCCAGCAGAAAATTTTTAACCTCGTTGCGGCCATAGTTATAGATATTTGTACCCCAGTCTTTATGTTCTCCAAGTTTTGGATCGTCATGCTCGTATAATGCGCTGCCATCGAATTGCGCCAGGCCGTGGCTGTCTTTCGGAAAGTGCGCGGGAACCCAATCCAGCAGAACGCCGATACCGTGAAGATGGCAATAATCCACGAAATAGCGAAAATCATCCGCGCTTCCGTGTCGGCTTGTGGGTGCAAAATAACCAGTAGTCTGATACCCCCAGGAAGTATCCAGGGGATGTTCGGATATCGGCAACAATTCTATGTGGGTGAACCCGGTTTCCGAAATATATTCGACCAGTTGGTGAGCAAGCTCCCGAAAATTCAGGAAACCGCCGTTTTCATCTTTTCGCCATGAGCCCAGATGTACTTCATAAATGGAAAGCGGGCTATGAAGCCAATCGATTTCTTGTTTTCTTTGAGTCCATTTTTGATCACGCCATTGATAGCTATCGGGACCGACGATAATCGAAGCGGTATTGGGCCGCACTTCGAATTGTCTTCCGAAGGGATCGGATTTGAGCACGATAGGGTCAGCGTCGCGGCTCTTGATTTCGAATTTGTAAGGCTCTCCGGATTCTAGCCCAGGTAAAAACAACTCCCAGACACCGCTGTTACCGCGAACCCGCATGGGGTGACAACGCCCATCCCATTGATTGAAGTTACCTACAACGCTGACACGTTGAGCATTGGGAGCCCATGTCGCAAAAAGCGTTCCTTCGATACCATTCACATTATGCGAATTTGCGCCGAGAATGCGATAAAGGCCCAGTGCTTGCCTTCGCTAAAAAGATGCAGATCAAAATCGGACAGTTGCGGTAAAAAGCGATAGGGGTCGACCGTTTGGTGTTTTTGTCCTTGTTTATCGATCCAAACCAACTGGTTTTCAGAAGAAACCGTGGTTTTTGCTACACTTAATTCAAAAAGGTCGGTTCCTTGAAGTCGTTGCATTTCAGGACCATCGGACCCAAGAAAAATCGTTTCAGCCCGAGGAATAAATGCACGGAATAGTTCGGTATCACCTTGATCATGGCGACCCAGTACGGTGAAGGGATCGTGATGCCGCGCTTCAATAACTTTAATCAAGTCAGGGCTTGGATGAGCCATTTTTCCTATCTTTATTTCCTGTGGTATTGGTGTCATTTCGCGTAATCTATACGATTACAATGGTAGACCCATGTCGACAAATCCGCAAAGAGCGAGAATATTTTGCACCTTACCCAGCGTTTATATAATGCCTAAATATAATCGGATCGAACGCCGCCGAGGCGTCTCGCTGACTAAAAACACGCTGGCCTTGATTTTGGCTGGAGGTCGCGGGAGTCGGCTTAATAGTTTGACCGAATGGCGGGCAAAGCCCGCCGTTCCCTTTGGTGGAAAATTTCGAATTATAGATTTTACGTTATCGAATTGTATTAATTCAGGTATCCGGAAAATCGGTATATTGACTCAGTACAAAGCGGACTCTTTAATTCGCCACGTTCAGAAGGGGTGGGGGTTTCTTCGCGGCGAATTCGACGAATACGTGGATTTGATGCCGGCCCAGCAACGCATGCAGGAGTCATGGTACGCGGGAACGGCGGATGCAGTGTATCAGAATTTGGACATTTTACGCAGCCGAAATCCCGACCACTTACTTATCCTGGCCGGAGACCATATCTATAAAATGGATTATGGCGCCATGCTTGCCTACCATGAGAGCCATGGCGCGGACCTCACCATTGGTTGTATCGAGGTCCCGGTCGTCGACGCAAGTGCTTTCGGAGTCATGCACGTCGACGATAAACTGAAGGTTATCGGGTTTGTCGAGAAACCGGAAATTCCGACGCAAATGACGGATAAACCTGGATACTGCCTCGCATCCATGGGCATTTATATTTTCAACCGTGATTTTCTTTTTAAGCAGTTAATCAGCGATTCGGATACTCCGGGATCGAGCCGTGACTTCGGGAAAGACATTATTCCGTCGGTTATCGATAACGCAAAGGTTTTTGCCTACCCATTTTTGGATTTACAAAGCGGTCAGCAGAGTTACTGGCGCGATGTTGGGACCGTGGATAGTTACTGGTCAGCTAATATGGAACTGGTGAGTATCGATCCGAAATTAAATTTTTATGATAAGAATTGGCCGATCTGGACTTACCAGGAACAGGCGCCGCCGGCTAAATTCGTTTTTGACGACGATGAACGGCGGGGAATGGCGGTCTATTCCATTATTTCCGGGGGATGTATCATATCGGGAGCAACCGTCAGGCATTCATTGTTATTTACCAATGTCCGGGTTAATTCCTATGCTACAGTCACGGATTCGGTGATTCTCCACGATGTCAATATCGGAAGACATTCCAGGATTACCAAAGCGATCATTGAAAAAGGCTGTAATGTTCCCGAATCGATGGTGACCGGTGAAGATCTGGAGGTGGACCGGGAACGCTTTTATGTGAGTCCACAAGGTATCAGGCTCGTCACACCTGAATCGTTAGGCCAAAAAATCCATTTCGTGCGTTAATAGTGAAACATTGATTCAAACAGGGAATGGACTAAGTAGGCGCCGAGCAGGCGTTTTACTGCATATTACCTCTTTACCCGGCTGTTGCGGCAACGGCGATCTGGGAAGAGAGGCGTATCGATTTGTCGATTTTCTCGCCGATACCGGTGTCTCGGTGTGGCAGATGCTTCCTTTGGGACCCACCCATCTTGATGGATCCCCCTACCAGTGCTTGTCCGTCCATGCCGGTAACCCATTGTTGATCAATCTGGATTGGTTGGTGGATCGGGGATGGTTATCCCAGTCCGGTTCAACGGACGCTTCGCCACTTTCCCGGGAATATCGTTTCGCTCGCCTGCGGGAGGCTTATCAATTATTTAATCGAAATGCCGGTAGTAAGGACAGCATGGAGTTCAAAGAGTTTAAGCAGGCACAAGCCGATTGGCTGGAATGTTACGCTTGCTATATGGCATTGCGGAAGGAGAACAATTGTAAGTCCTGGGAACATTGGCCAGAACCGATGCGGGATCGCCATCCAGATGCGATAAGCGTTGCGAATCAACGCTTGGCCGAGGAGATGGAAGCCGCTAAATTCGAGCAGTACATCTTTTCCAAACAATGGCGAGAACTCAAAACCTATGCGAATCAGCGAGGTGTATTGTTGTTTGGAGATATGCCTATTTTTGTCTCCGGGGATAGCGATGCAGTGTGGGCAAACCGGGAATATTTTTGTCTTGATGAAAACGGGAGACCCGAAGTGGTTGCCGGCGTCCCACCCGATTATTTCTCGGAAACCGGACAGAGATGGGGCAATCCTCATTATAATTGGGAACGCTTGCAATTGGACGGCTTCAGCTGGTGGATCCGGCGCATGCGCACTCAATTGCAGTTGTTCGATTGGATCCGTATCGACCATTTTCGGGGATTGGAATCGTATTGGGAAATTCCCGCCGTCGAACCGACGGCAATTAACGGGCGCTGGGTTAAAGCGCCGGGAGATGCGATGTTAAGGGCTATCCACGCAAATTTCGGAGAATTACCCTTGATCGCCGAGGATCTCGGGATTATTACACCGGAGGTTGAGGAACTCCGGGATAAATTTAATTTGCCGGGAATGAAAATATTACACTTCGCTTTTGATGGAGGATCGTCGAATCCCTATTTACCCCACCACCATCTCGTTAATAGCGTCGTTTATACCGGCACCCATGATAATGATACAACCCTGTCCTGGTTCGAGCATCTTCCGGACCAACAAAAATCTTATGTCTATGAATACCTGGGGAATCCACAACAACCCATGCCTTGGGTGCTTGTTCAAGCCGCCATGGCGTCGGTTGCACGGTTGGCCATCGTTCCTATGCAAGATATTCTGGAACTGGGGTGGGGAGAACGCATGAATACACCCGGTACAACCGAGGAAAACTGGCAATGGCGTTTCGATTGGGATCGGTTGACCGAGGAGAGAAAGAATCGTTTGGCGTATCTAATTGGGGTCTATGATCGAGTGATTTCCTAGACTGAAAAGGATGTCAATCATTGCATCGTATAAGTCATCACTATGACGGACACTATTCTTTTGAACCGGGGTAGGGTTATGTGAAAATCACCCAGCGACTTTTGTTAACTTTTTCTTTACTAGTCTATTCCAATCTATAAATGGCCCTGAAACAGAGGGGTAGAGAATCTACCTGAAGAGGCAAATCAGGCAATACTCCGCTCCTGCTCAAAGATGGTTTTGAAAAGTTTACGTTTGGCCTCATTCATCTGTTTGACTGCGTCATTGTCGCTGATTGAGAAGGCAATTGCATCCAGCTTTTTAAAGGTGGTCCCCAGTTTGAGATATTGGTTTGCATCAGGTAATGATTTGAGCTTCTCGTAGGGTGTCATCATTAACTTGTAGGGATAGCTCTTTTTCACCTTTCCTTTGTTGTCTTCTTTTGGGACAGGAAAAAAGCAAGGACGATGGAAGTTGATATAGGGGTTGAAATACTCTCTGTGAAATTCATTAAGTTGAGGCGCCCAGTACCCCGGGATATGGTCGTACCCCAGATGTTTGCGGATGATGGTTCCGTTCTTGGACTCGGCGAGTGCATTGTCGTTGGAATGGCGTGGGCGTGATTTGGTCAGGTCAATATGGAGCTTTCCGAGCAGTTTTGCCACGGTATGATTGATGTATTCCGAACCGTTATCCGCGTGAAATGCCAGGATGACAAAAGGGAAGATTTCGATCAGCATCTCCAGGACCGGAATCATGAAACGCTCAGTAATCCGTTCTACGGAGAATATACATTCAAATTGCGTGACTTCATCAACCGCATTGATATGGTAAACCCCTTTGATCCCATCCAGGTCGCCCTGATGGACTGTGTCGATCCGTAGAAAGCCTGGTTTACCTTCTGAATTGGGTTTTCGTCGCTCGCCTATCTGAGAGCGTTTTGAAGCGGGTTTATCAAACTGGCGGCGCTGTCGTTGATAACACGTAGAATGACGAAGATTATAGAGATGGGCAACCGAAATCTTTGCTAAGCGCCCATAGCGATAATCCTCATAGATCAAAAGCATCCGCTCACAGATCTTCTTGGTGGCTGCACCGCAGAGTGTCCCATGGAGCTTGTCGGTCTCAGCTAACAGCACTGCGCCCTCAGGGCGGTAGAAGCGTTCAAATCCCGATGCTGTACGCTGTTGGCGCTTGATGTATCCGGTTTTTTTGTATTGCTGTACCAGCCGTTTCACTTGCCGTGGAGAATAGCCACTCACCTGCTCCAGATAGCGGATGATCAATCCCTTACCGTTCTTGCTGCAAGAGATATAACTGAATTTGACCAATGTACGCCGAATCCACTGGTAGCGCTCTTCCTTGTTGGTAATTGAAAACTCAACCTCCACAGTTCCTTCGAGAAAGATGCGGACGTCATCCAATGTTTTTATCTTTTTGTCACTCATATAGATCACCATAGGTGACCATCATGAGCAGAAATTACTCCTCAGGTACAGGGCTGTTTCACGTTGGAATCACGGCTCCCGTTCAGGGCCATTTCATATTGGACAAGACTTTACTTTGCAAAAATATACGTTACACTTCGGGCGCTGGTAAAGAATACAGCTACTATTTATGTCTGTGCAATTTCGATGACACTTCCGCTATCACATCTTGTCTGTTCGTAAGTAAATCCTGCATCTTTCAGCACGCCATCGATTTGGTGAATTACGCTATCGATTATGATCAATTAATTTAGGAGATCCCTAATGAGTACCACAACAGGCCGTGTGAAATGGTTCGATGAAAAAAAGGGTTTTGGATTTATAGAACAGGAAGACGGCAAAGATGTCTTCGTCCATTTCATAGCAATCACGGGCTCCGGCTATAAAACACTTGCTGAAGGACAAGAGGTGCGGTTTGAAGTCGAACAAGGCCAGAAAGGCCCGCAAGCAGCTAACGTGACTATCGTCTAACTGCGCTAAGGTTGCTTAATTCGATTGAGTAACCTTTCAAGTGTTTTGTGAAACCGGCTGCCCAAAGCTGTGTATTTAAACAGCGTTGCGTTGGGCAGCTATAGGTGACGTGACTATCCCAATTATCCCATTGATTCGAATAATCAATTGGGACGGGTAGCCTTTTCAAGCTATTCCATACAAACGCCTGGGCGATCCTCAGCGTCTTGAAACTCATTTTCCCAGAACAAAACACCTTTTCACTGGGATTCTCGATGGATTGGGCATTTAGGATGCTCCGGCTCATGAGTACCTTGTTGTTAAAAACAGTTTCGGGTACGTACGAGAAAAAGTAAAAACGGTTAAAATGTTATTTACGGCTGTCAACAAGCAATTTAGCCGGATTTTAATGCCGTATCGTGCTATCGGGTCCGTTTTCCGAAAGCATTTCACGTATTCTTCCATCTATTTCAGGTTCTACACATGACTACCGATACGGTAACCGCGTTTAATCAATTCGCGCTGAAAAAATCTATTCTAAAAGTAATGGATGAAGTGGGTTATGAAACCCCGACACCCATCCAGGTTCAAACGATTCCATTGTTGCTTGAAGGCAAGGATGTCCTGGGCGAGGCGCAAACCGGCACCGGTAAAACCGCAGCGTTTGCTTTACCGATTTTATCCAATCTCGAATTAAAACAAAAAGACCCACAGGTTTTAGTGTTGGCGCCTACTCGTGAACTGGCCATCCAGGTGGCCGAAGCCTTCCAAAAATATGCCACGCACATCAAAGGTTTTCATGTGTTACCGATTTATGGCGGCCAGGACTACCGTGGGCAAATCCGTGGGTTACAACGCGGAGTACATGTGGTCGTAGGCACGCCTGGACGGGTGATGGACCATATGCGTCGAGGCACCTTAAAACTGGGTAACCTCAGTACGCTTGTATTGGATGAAGGTGATGAAATGCTGCGTATGGGTTTTATCGATGATGTGAAATGGATACTTGAACAAACGCCATCAGACCGGCAAACCGCATTGTTCTCGGCCACTATGCCGCAACAAATCCGCCGAATTGCCGCGCAACACCTCAATGAACCCACGGAAATTATTATTAAGGTTAAAACCTCCACGGCGGAAACCATCCGGCAACGCTTTTGGCCGGTCAGTGGTTTGCATAAACTGGATGCCTTAACCCGTATACTTGAAGCTGAGCCTTTCGATGCCATGCTTATTTTCGTTCGCACCAAAACCGCAACGGTTGAGTTGTCCGAAAAGCTGCAAGCGCGCGGTTATAACTCGGCCCCCCTCAACGGCGATATTCCACAAAATCAGCGTGAGCGGACCATTGGACAATTAAAAAATGCTAAAGTGGAAATTGTTGTCGCCACCGATGTTGCCGCACGTGGATTGGATGTAGACCGTATCAGTCATGTTGTTAATTACGATATTCCCTACGATACGGAAGCTTATGTGCATCGTATTGGGCGTACCGGTCGTGCGGGTCGGCAGGGTGATGCTATCCTGTTTGTCGCACCGCGTGAAAAACGTTTGATGCACGCCATAGAAAGAGCGACTGGGAAGAAGATCGAGATAATGGAACTGCCTTCAACCGAAGTTATTAATGACCAACGTATCGCCAAATTCAAACAACGCATTACCGACACCCTTGCGACTGAGGATTTAGGGTTATTTTCTCAGTTGGTTGAGCAATATCAGCAAGAACATAACATACCGGCACTGGAAATTGCCGCGGCTCTTGCGCAACAATTACAAGGCGATACCCCCTTTCTGTTACAGCATAAACCTCAACGGAAAGCGGATAATAGCTGGAACAAAGATGAAAGAAAACCTCGAAAGGAACGTCGTGAGCGTCCGTCGAGAAAAGAGGCGCCGCCTGAAGAAGGTATGGAGCGTTACCGCATTGAAGTCGGTCATAATCACAAGGTTAAACCGGGAAATATAGTCGGCGCCATCGCAAATGAAGCCGGGATCGAAAGTCAATACATCGGACGTATCAATATTCAAGATGACCACAGCGTGGTCGATTTACCCGAAGGTATGCCCAAAGATATTTTCAACGATTTGAAAAAGGTTTGGGTATCGGGTCAGCAGTTAAGGATTTCCATTTTAAATAAAGGAAGAACCTCCCGGAATTCAATTAATAGCGCTAAAAACAAAGGCAAGGAACGAAATAAAGACGAATCCACCCCTAAGAAAAGCAGCAGTAAGAACGTACGAAAAAGATGATCGGGATAACGAAAACGGTGTTAACCGACAACCGTGAACGATTGCCAAAAACGTTTACGTTGATTCTCTACGCTTTAAGAATGCCGCGACTTTTCGCCTCGCAAGGCCAACCATAGCGTATAGAGAATCAGTTCGCTGGCTTCCTCGGCGTTGGTCACTTGGCAATTGGCGATTAATTTTGGATTTTTCCCATTGAGACACAAGCCATTTCGAACTTGCGACCCCAAGCCAAAATTTAGCATTCCCATCGCTTCTTTAGACATTCCGCGAATATGTTCTTTAATTTCCTCACTAAACACATTGCGTAAATAATTGACGGCGCCAAACAGCGTTTTTGGTGGTTCTATAATAGTGTTTAAATCTAACATCATTATAATTCTTCTTATATCGCACCACCTCGTGGGGCGTTGGGATTGATTGCCGATAACTCCGGCGACAAATTGCACCATGCTATCCCGAATTGAAGTCACGAATTCAGGTTCAAATGAATTATACGAAAGATACCCCATCGAATACATCCGCCAATTGGACCTTTTTTATTTCTTTTTGTTGTACATTTGGTCAATAACTCGTCAGTCACGAGTTCTATCCGATTTGACGTAACTATTCAGGCCCTGAATTCATTTTTTCGATGTGTCACCTCGACCAACGGAAGAAAGTCTTATCACCCATTGATAGCTCTGCGCTTTAAGATTGCCCACTGGTGTTCATAAAAGATGAGTAGTGTAGAAAATAGAAATCGATAATTACGACTAGACATTTGCTAAAAAACACGGATCCTTCTTTTCTTTGTAGAAGTACAGATGGAAGGAGGAGACCCCGTGCAACAGTATATTTCTCAGAGTTTAGAAAGCTTTCAAAGCGTTTTTTCCAGATCGAGTACTTGGTTGTTGTTCTGCGCCATTGTGATTGGATTTATGGGGGCAGGAGAAATGATCGGCGTGACGTCGTTGTGTCGTTTCTGGCTATTAGATGAACTTGGTTATTACCGCTTGCTCCGTTTTTTTAGATCCAAAGCGTATGTCTATGGGGCGTTGCTCGATGCTTGGCAAGATTTTGTGAATCGCCAAGGAAAATCCGTTGAAGTAGCTGGACGAGCGATACTTCTGGGTGACCATACCGCGGTGATCAAAGATGGACGCAAGATGCCCGGCGTGGTATCGATGCACGAGTCATCGGAGACGCAAACGAAACCCGGCTATTTTCGGGCCCAATGTTGGGGCAGCATTGGCATCTTGATCGGGTCGTTATCCGCTTGTTTTTGTTGTCCTTTGCAGCTTCAAATTCATCAGGGATGGGCTCATTTAGGGTTGAACGACGAGCGCGATAATCCATGTCGGATCAAGCTCACCGACCGCTTGGTGGCCATGGCGATTCATTTTGCGGTGACGAATCACTGTCTGTGTTATTTGGTGTTGGATGCCTTTTTTTCAACCGGGGGCGTATTTCGAGCTTGCCACTATTATTCAATCCAGCATCAGGCGCGGTGGGTTGAGGTGCTGGTCAAAGCCAAGAATAGCTATGTGGGTTATTTCCCCGCGCCACCGAAACCCGCCTCTCGCCCCGGACCTCAGCCGCTCTATGGCGAGAAAGTGTGTTTAAGAGAATGCTTCGACCACCTTCATTTGTTTGAGACGGTGACCTGTCAAGTCTACGGTAAAACCGAATCCATCCGGGTTATGACGCTTACACTGTTATGGCGGCCCATCGCTGATCAGGTGTTATTTATTCTCGCCGTCACCTCAAAAGGCCCAATGGTTCTAATGAGTTCCGATTTAACGCTGTCAGCCATTGATGCCGTTGAACTGTATTGTGCTAGAACCCGCATTGAAATCATGTTCGCGATGTTAAAGCATGTGATCGGCGCCTTTAAATTTCGTTTTTGGACTAAAAAATTGCCAAAACATTCTAGACGCCCCTTTTCCAATCGTCTTCTCAAAGCCCCACAGCCCCAGGATATTCATACCGTTCAAGCGTGCTGGCGAGCCTATGAAATCTTCGTGCTCTGTGCCTCCATTGCCTTGGGGTTAATGCAATTGATTGCGCTCCAGTATCAAGATACGATTTGGTCTGAGCACTCGCTTTATCTTCGCACTCAATCGCGTGATTTGCCATCGGAGAAAACCGTCAAGCAAATTTTAGCGCCATTGTTCCTCAAACAATTCTTTCGACTTGAGGAAAATGGCATGATTCAACAGATCCGTGCCCGCTTGATGGCTGTTTCCGATGAAATAGATGACGATTAAACTGAATGAGGCGTTCTATGCTCTAATTCTCTGCGATCTTCAAAATTTTTCATCAAACATACTACGATGGAGAGGGTAGTTTTGCCCCGCTTTTCTCGCTGTTAACTCACGACTGCCGAGTAAATGAGGATACCTGCCAGAGGCCTCTTTGCTTAAATGACTGGCTCGCCGCGATATCCCGAATGAAGGTTGACAGCGGACCTCTCACCCACTTATCTTCCGGCACCGATAGTCCCAACTTACTGTGCCGCTCAACGACATCTTCAGGCAGAATACCCTTCATGGCCTCGCGCAAAAGGAATTTACTCCTGCCCCTCCGCGTCTTAAGCAAGCCCGGTAATTGAAACATAAACTCCGCGATTCGATAATCCAGGAAAGGAAATCTTTCTTCTAATCCGTGAGCCGCGGAATTGCGATCTTCATAGTGGCACAATGCCGGAACCGTATCTCTAAGCAGCCAGCGCAGCAGTTGATCGTTTACTCGGTCCCCTTTTACCGAGACAGCTGCCAGGGCACTTTTGCCGAAAAATCCCGCCGACAAAAAACTGCGCGACGCAAGGGTTAAAGCTTTTTCTTGGGTGATGGATCGATAGGACCTTGCGAAACGATGGCCCATTAAGTTTTTGGCAACTTGGCCCAACATCCAGCCTGAACTTAAACCACAAAGAATCTTTGTATCTTGCCAGTCTCTTCGAACACCGCCGCAACCGTTATGGTGCCACGAATCGAGCAAGGTGCTACCGATAAGGAAATCGTAGTACCCTCCCATGGTTTCATCCCCCCCCCCCCTGACCGTTTAGGATAACGATAACACCCTGGGAAGCAAGCGTTTTCATCATATGCCAATGAACACATCGGTTTAAAGAATCGAGCGGTTCATCATTGTGCCATATTGAAGAAGGAATCAAATCAGTCAGGGGTAGATCCCCAACTTCCATTTTCCGCAACTCAATGTCGAGATGCTTTGAGACACTTTCAGCGTAACACGACTCGTCGAAAGTATCGCCCTGAAGAGCCATGGAATAAAAACCGGAAAAATTGTCTTGCGAAATTCCGTTGCTGGCCGTATTCCGAGCAATCATGCCGGCGATGCTGGACGAGTCCATTCCTCCACTCAGCAGTAAGCCGACTGATCGATCGCTCCTAAGACGTAGCTTCACCGATGAAGCCAGTAGTTCACGGAGTTCCTCAACTACATTGTCAATCCTTGACATTTCAAATACGGCGGCGGCGCGCTCAGGAAGTGACCAGTATTTCCGGATATCCAAGCGCCACGAATCTCTACGCAGTTTAAAAAAATGTGCGGGGCGAAGCTGAAAAATACCTTCGAAACAAGTCTCCGGTGTTGCATCCCAAACACGCCTAAATACCGCCGAATAGAGAGTTGTCAGGTTAGGTTCATTCGGCACGAATGGCAGAGTGAGAAGAGCTTTGATTTCCGAAGCGAAACAAAAAAAATTTCATTTTTGAAATAGTAGAACGGTTTAATCCCAAACCGGTCTCTTGCGGAAAACAGTTCTCCTACGGATGGTGAATAGACGGCGAAGCCGAACATACCGTTTAGCGCATCCAAACATTGTTCACCATTTCGAATGAAATGGTGCAAAAGCACTTCCGTGTCGGATCGTGAGCTAAGATTGATATTGTCGGAAGTAAGAGACTCGGCCAATTCCTTGAAGTTGTAAATCTCGCCATTAAAAACGATTGTCGTCTCTGAGCCCGGCAAATTCATGGGCTGCCTGCCATTGTCAGAAACGTCCTGGATGCTCAGCCGATTAAACCCGAGACGTGCTCCCGTCAACCTGACATGTTGCCAGTCATCCGGACCCCGGTGCTTTTGCACCGCCATCATATTCTCAATCCATTCCACCGGAATTTGACAATCGATATCTCGTGAAATTATCCCAGAAATTCCACACATATTTACAATCTACTTATAATTAGAAATCAGAGACTTGCTTGAAATCACCTTAAGCAACATTTTCAACATACCATTCATAAGTTTGGTTTAGACCCTCTTTCAATGTGTAACGTGCCTTCCAGCCAAGCCCAGTCATACGGCTGACATCCAGAAGTTTGCGTAGCGTACCATCGGGCATGCTGGTGTCGAACTGGAATTGACCTTCGTATCCCACAACTTCTTTGATTGTATCAGCCGCTTCGTGGATAGTGGCATCTACTCCCGCACCAATATTGTAGATTCCATCACGGCTATCTTTTTCCATCAGAAACACACAAGCGTCCGCCATATCGTCTACATGCAAGAATTCACGCTTGGGTTTGCCGGTACCCCAGATGGGAACGGTCTTATCATTATTGATTTTTGCCTCGTGGATCTTGCGTATCAACGCCGGCAAAACATGACCGAATTGCAGGTCAAAATTGTCATGGGGACCGTACAAGTTTGTCGGCATCACCGAAACATAATTCGTACCGTACTGGCGGTTGAAAGATTCACACAGTTTGATACCGGCGATCTTGGCTACGGCATAGGGTTCGTTGGTTTGTTCCAGAGGGCCAGTAAGCAGGTGTTCTTCTTTCATGGGCTGTGGGCAATCGCGTGGATAGATACAGCTTGAACCCAGAAACATCAAGCCACCTGTATCAGCCTTATAGGCAGCATGCACAACATTGGTTTCGATCACCATGTTCTGGTAGATGAAGTCCGCACGCAATTCGTTATTGGCGCGAATACCGCCAACTTTTGCGGCAGCGAGGAAAATATAGTCCGGTTTCTCCACCTGCATGAACTCATGTACTTCCGCCTGATGTAGCAGATTCAATTCCTTGTGGGTGCGCGTTACGAGATGTTCATAGCCGCCTTTTCCCAATCGCCGCATCAATGCCGACCCAACCAGACCGCGGTGACCTGCAACATAGATTTTTGAAGTTTTGTCCATTCGAAAATATCTACCCTATTCGCTGTATTTGAAGGTTTTTAAACCCTGGCTCTGACACAATTCATCCCGCAGAGCGAGTTCAACATCATGCTTCACCATCTCGGCTACCAGTTCTTTAAACGAAATTTTAGGTTGCCAACCCAGTTTTTTTTGGCATTACTGGCATCTCCGAGCAGGCTTTCTACTTCAGTGGGACGGAAATAACGAGGATCAACCCGCACAATAACACTGTCCTTTTTCAGTGTGGTATCACCGGGATTATCAATAATGCCCATTTCTTCGACGCCCTTTCCTTCCCAGCGCAATTCAATGCCCAGCTCTGTCGTTGCGGCATTGACAAAATCACGCACCGAGTACTGCTTGCCGGTAGCGATAACAAAGTCTTCAGCATGGTTCTGTTGCAGCATCAGCCATTGCATTTCGACATAATCTTTTGCGTGACCCCAGTCACGCTTGGCATCCAGATTACCCAGGTACAAACAATCCTCCAGCCCAAGTGAGATACGAGCCAAAACACGGGTAATTTTACGGGTAACAAAGGTTTCGCCACGCAAAGGAGATTCGTGGTTAAACAGAATTCCATTGCAGGCATACATATCATAGGCTTCACGATAGTTGACGGTAATCCAGTAGGCATACATTTTTGCAACCGCATACGGACTGCGGGGATAAAACGGCGTAGTTTCCTTTTGCGGAATTTCCCGTACTTTGCCAAATAGTTCAGAGGTGGATGCCTGATAAAACCTAGTTTTTCTCTCCAGGTGTAAGTTACGGATGACCTCAAGTATCCGTAGAGCACCGAGAGCATCGGAGTTTGCTGTATATTCTGGTTCTTCGAAGGAAACGGCCACATGGCTCTGAGCCGCCAGATTATAAACCTCGTCCGGTTGCACTTTTTCCACAATGTGCAGCAGACTGCTCGAGTCAGTCATATCACCATGATGAAGAATGAAGTTACGATCCTTTTCATGCGGGCCCTGATACAGGTGATCGATGCGATCCGTATTGAACAAAGACGTCCGGCGCTTGACACCATGAACTTCATAGCCCTTGCCACACAGGAATTCGGCCAGGTACGCCCCATCTTGTCCGGTAACGCCTGTAATCAAAGCTTTTTTCATTGTTCGCATAACTCCAATAATTGCTAGATCCTTATCAACGGGTATGTGCCATGCTTAGGACTCTCTTAATTAATTCCTACTTTTTTGGTTCGGCAAGGCTGCATTAAACTTAATTCGAAGAGGTTACCGCGAAATGTTACTTGGCGTATTCATAGTGATAGACGTACTCGGAGTACTTATAGCGGGAACTGGATATATCCAAATCGTTAAACACCCAACCGTTAACATGAACGCCTGCATGTTGTAGCCGTTTAACCGATTGCTCAAGCTCGCGCATGGGGTGCCGACCGGCTTTACACACCATAAGAATGGTGGCTGCGTACCGGCCGATGATGGCTGGATCAGTAACTGCTAAAATAGGCGGCGCATCGACGATGAGAACATCGACCATTCCTGAAAGTTGCTCCAGTCGCTTACCAAAAGATTCATGCAAGAGTAGTTCGGCTGGATTAGGTGGCAATACTCCGGTGGTAATGACTTGCAGATTCTCGATCTGGGTGTTTCGGAAACTGATTGGCGCGGAGTCGTCACCCACAATCATCTCTGACAGTCCGTTGTTACGAGAAATGCCCAAATAACGATGTAACGTCCCTCTTCTCAAATCAGCGTCAAGAACGACTACGCTTTTCCCGTTTTTTGCAAACACCGCACCCAGGTTGAGGGCGACAAAGGTCTTCCCCACCCCGGGACTCGGGCCGGTTACCAAAAGGATATTGTTTTTGGCCGCCATCAGGGTAAAATGCAACGCCGTTTGCAGGCTAAGCAGGCTTTCAATGGCTTGGTCCGTGGGAAAGTTGTGAGCAAGAATTCCGAACGCGGCATTGTCGGACTTAGTGATTTGGTTCATTTTGGCCTGCTTGTCACTGTGGAGAACGGAAGCGTAGACCGGTAAACCGAGTTGCCGTTCCAACTCATCCGGGTTGTCTACACCATTGTGTATCGCCCGCCGCAGGAAGGCCAGCAATATGCCCAGGAATAATCCACCGATCATGGCAATAAACACAATAACTTTCTTTTTCGGTTTGATGGATTTCTCCGGGTTGATAGCATGATCTATAATCCGGACATCACCAACAGTGCTGGCTTGGGCAACGCGAAGTTGCTGAGCGGTATTGATTAGTGTTCCGTAGAGCGCCGCCGCGGACTGGGCCACTCTGGCCAGGCGTAGGATTTCTTGTTGAGTGGCGGGCAGTTTCTCGGCTTTCTTGTCGTTTACTTTTTGTTTTCTCTGGAGCAAAGCGATCTTACTTTTCAACCCGCGGACCAGCGGATGAGTGGGTTTGAATCGATGCACCAATCCTTCAAGTTCTTGCTTATGCGTAATGATCTCGGTATCCACCTTAACGTTATTCGTCAAGACGATACGGGCTTCTTCCGTCATGTCGACGGAGCCATGTCGAATACGGTATTCATTGTATGCAGCCTCGGCTAGATCCACTTTATGTTTTAGCGGTGGCAGTTGTTTATCCAGGAATGCCAGGGATTTCTTTGCTCCCTCGGATTTGCGTTCTACACTTTGGCGGACGTAGAGGTTCGCGATCTCATTGAGCACCTTGGTAATTTGCATCGAATCCGGTCCCGTGTAGGTAGCATAGAGGATTCCGGTTTTGTTACCCTGCTCCACAACGGAAAAATTGCTGAAGACACGGTTAGTTGCTTGCTGTACCGAAAAACGCATAAGCTGGAAATGGGTTCCGGGACGAGCTTTCAGGGCGGAAACGAATAGACGGATTTTCTCTCCACCGGACCACACCTTCTCGGCTCTTTGTCCAACACGACCCTGCAGTAGAAGCTGGTTCTCCGAGTCAAAGAGCCGGTAGTTGCTGGACTGACCCGCCTCTAAGATAAGTGGTTTGTTTAGGAAATGCGGGGGAACCTGCAAAGTTTCCACGGAAATAGCCCCCCAATCATACTGAGGTAGCCCAAACCAAGTACGGGCTACACCTTGCTCCGTGCTAACGAATCGCCGAGCAATACCTTTGCCGATCATTGGAAAGTAGATCGGTTTCGCGATGATATCGAGGGAAAGGTTATTTACCGCTGTACTCAGTATACTGCGCGAGCGGAGGATGGCTATTTCGGCGTCTGAGGAGCTTCTTTTGCTTTCCATTGGGTTAACCAGATCATCTAACGCACCTAGAGCGGACGACTGTTTTTTCTCGATTTGTAACAGCGTGTTAGTCTGATAAACAGGTTCGGCGAATAGGCAGTAAGCCACTCCTAACAAAGATGCAAGAACCGTAACTATCAGGATATTCCATTTGTTTTCCAGCAGGACAGCCTTGTATTCTATAAGATTGATTTCCTCCTCGTTACGATCAGGTTTGGAAATATGAGAATAAGCGGAGGCGATATCAGATTGGTCAATGTTGGGAATTTTCATACGTATTTCGAAAAGAATAAAAGGGGCAAAAGAAATTTTTCAGCGTTCGGATTTCCTTCGTTGAGTTATAGGTACACTGAAATAACTGACTAAGTCAAGAATCCAACGGATAATGTTTACAGAAATGTTTTTGCGAAATGACACCGAGAACACTAAGTATACCCCGCCCCCTAATTGGTTGTTTTTAAGCCTTATCTTCCGAGAACTCTACCCGGAAAAGCTGACCATGTTGTTTCGTTAAGTGTGTTCAGCAAGTCGACAGTACCCGATATTTGGTTGATGACTCGATTCCAGCGTTCCAGGTCGGTTGAGTCCACATAAACTACGTCCCTGGGTCGAAGCGGGAAACGGTCCGCGAGAATCAGCGCATCCGGTGAACGGGTGTTTAAATGGAATATCTCCGATTGTTTCCCACCGCCCCTAAATACGTATACCCTGCGGATTGGATGTAAGGTTGTTCACCCCGCCAGCATCGCTGAGAGCCTCCGCCAGAGATTTGCGGTGTTTGTTCATGATAAAGGAACCTGCATTCACTACTTCGCCGAGAACAAAAATCCTATTGAGATCACGATCCCAAACGTTCACAACATCACCTGCTTTAAGAAGAACGTTCTGACTGGAATCGCCATCTTCGTAGAAAGCCAGAAAATCGATCAGATAGGTTTCACCATCGCGCGTCAAGGTTATGTGACGGCGGTCCGCTTCAGCGCTAAAGCCATCTGCTCGGTTTATCATTTCAGCCAGGGTTGGCGCCAAGTCATCGATGAATTGTCTCCCGGGAGATCTAACTTCGCCCACGATATAAACCCGCTGGTGACGAAACGAAATCACGCGTACGTCCACTTGTACAGACTCAATGTAGTAACTTAGTTTTTTGGTCAGTAAATCGCGTACCCCGCCTTGGGTCAGACCAGCTACTTTAACTTTACCGGCGAAAGCGAAAAAGATGGTACCGCCATTGCTAACTAAGTTGCCCGATTCACCGGCGCCACGAAACGAACCCGCGGGGATGGTCAGTTCGGGGTGATCCCAAACGGTTATACTAAGAACATCACCAGGGCCGATAACATAGGCATAGGAATCTACTTCATTTTTGGTACGATTGTTTTGATTTAGCGTAGCTTTCAATCGCTCGTTACGAATACGCTCATCACGTACAATCAGTTCCGCGGTTATTGCTTCAACCTTGACCGTCTTAGGGAGCTGCCCGCTCCCCTTAGGTCCTGGAAGTTCAAGGGTAGATTGAGATGTACCTTGTAGTTGATAGACGTCCCTTGCGTGACGCCACAGCCAGAAAGAAGAACAGCCAAGGATACCGGTACGAAAGCTCGAAATAGCATCCCGTGAAGTTGTGATCCTGTCATCTCTACTCCTCATATATCACGGGGTTCGTTGATAAACAACGGGAACCCTCTATAAAAAGAATTACCTAAAATGGATAAGGGGATTTCGGGTATCCCCCCAAAAAAAAACGAAATCCCATCCACTATCAGTGGAGTTCTTTTATAAATTAGTTTATTTAATTTGTTATCGTTGCACGGACATAAGAATCTATTTTCGTGGAAAAAAACATTCACATGCCCTGCTCCTTACGACTATATTCTAGCCTATTATCGGTGTTATAAAATTGAAAACAACGGACAATCAAAGAATTATGAATTTAATGAACCATATTTTGATTATTTGTACGGGTAATATTTGCCGTAGCCCCATGGCCGAAGCGTTGTTTCGCCAAGCCTTTGAAGAATACCCGGATCTGGGGATAGAGGTTCGTTCCGCGGGCATCGGCGCCTTAGTCGGGCACGCGGCGGACAATTCCGCACTAAAACTGATGGATGAGCGCCACGTGGATATCTCCGAGCACCGGGGAGAACAACTTGATTCTAAGCTCGTCAAATGGGCCAACCTGATCCTGGTCATGGAACCTCATCATAAACGAGATATCGAGGGCCGGTATCCGAGTGCTCGAGGAAAAGTTTTCCGCTTGGGAGAATGGGATAATTTTGACATCCCCGATCCCTATCGCCTCGGGATAGACGCTTTTCGACACGCTCTTGATATCATCGAAAAAGGAGTGTCCAGTTGGATGGTCAAACTCACGGCATCCTAGGAGGCTGTCCGAGATTATTAGGAAAATTCGTAACGCATTAATTTAACGTCGTACGGTAAGGTTGCCTGAAGATACTTCTAATTAACCCAAACCCGCGCATTCCTGAATATCCGCAACCATGGGCCGTATTCCCGCCATTCTTCAGGATACCAGGAATTTTGCCGGGTTCTAAAGCATCGTTCGGGGTGGGGCATCATGATTGTAAATCGCCCGTCCAGCGTCGTTAGTCCAGCTATACCCAGGGGAGATCCGTTGGGATTCGCCGGAAACCGGTTGGTTGGCGATCCGCGGGAATTGACGTATCGTAATGCTACCAAGTCCTCTTTAATGAGTTGTTGCGGATCGCCCGTAAATTCGGCCCGCCCCTCACCATGAGCAACCGACACGGGCATTCGTGAATCGGCCATGCCATTAAAGAAAATTGAAGGGTTTGGTCGGGCTTCCACAAGGACTACACGGGCTTCGAACTGTTCTGATTGGTTTTTGACGAACCTGGGCCAATGGTCAGCCCCAACAATGAGTTCCTTCAAAAGGGAAAGCATCTGACATCCATTGCACACACCTAAACCGAAAGTGTCCGAACGCAGAAAAAAATCCGCGAACTGGTCGCGCGCTTTGGTATTGAAAAGAATCGACTTCGCCCACCCCGCGCCCGCGCCCAACACATCGCCATAGGAAAAACCGCCACAGGCGGCTAAACCTACAAAGTTTTTTAAATTAATGCGGCCTTCGACTATATCGCTCATATGGACATCAATGCTATCAAAACCAGCCTGATCGAAGGCAGCCGCCATTTCTACGTGGCCGTTGACGCCTTGCTCCCGGAGGACGGCGACCTTGGGACGGATACTATTGACAAAGGGTGCGCTTATGTCCTCGTTTAAATCAAACGAAATATTTGCGTTCAACCCCAGGTCGTTATCGTCCAAAATACCGTCGAACTCTTGCTTGGCGCATTCCGGATTATCCCGTAAAGCCCGCATACGATAGCTTGTCTCCGACCAGCAACGTTGCAGATGCGTACGGGATGAAGAGCACAAGGCCTGACCTTTAAAATTAAATTTGATCGTTCCCGTTGAATCCGGAACACCGATGTCGTGATACACTTTTCCGAGACCCGCTTGCGTCAAGTGCTCGATCACCACACCTAGATCCGATTGGCCAACTTGAATCACTGCCCCCAGTTCCTCGCAAAATAAGGCGGCGAGTGGGTCTTTACACACATCGTCAAGGTTGATGGTCAACCCAGTGCGCGCGGCAAAAGCCATTTCACATAAGCATGCCAGTAGGCCTCCATCCGAACGATCGTGATAGGCCAGCAACAAATCTTGTTGATTCAAACGCTGTATGACTTCAAAAAACGCCTTAAAATGATCAGGATTGTCAAGGTCGGGCGATTGATCCCCCATCTGATTGTAAACCTGAGCAAGCGCCGAACCGCCAAGCCGATTTTTGGCGCCCCCAAGATCAATGAGAATCAGCCGGGTTTCCCCGAGGTTCATCTTCAATTCAGGACTGAGGGTTTGGAGAGTGTCTTCAACTGGGGCAAACGCCGTCACCACTAAAGACAGCGGGGCAGCCATGGTCTTCTTAGTGTTACCTTCGCACCAAACAGTTGTCATTGACAGTGAATCTTTACCCACCGGAATAGCGATACCCAATGCGGGGCAAAGCTCCATCCCAACGGCTTTTACAGTATCGAACAGCGCGGCATCTTCACCAGGAAGGTCCGCTGCGGCCATCCAATTGGCTGACATCTTGACCCGCGAAAGCGATGCGATTTTTGCGGCGGCCAAATTGGTTAATGCTTCGCCGATGGCCATTCGTCCGGATGCGGGAGCGTTAATCAAGGCAATGGGAGGACGCTCACCCATTGCCATGGCCTCTCCCGTTTCGCCTCGAAAACCCGATGCCGTCACCGCCACATCCGCCACCGAAACCTGCCAGGGTCCGACCATCTGATCCTGCGTCACCAACCCCGTCACCGATCGGTCGCCGATCGTAATCAAAAAGCCTTTATCCGCAACCGCGGGAAACCGCAACACTCGCATTATTGCCTCCGCCAAATCGACATCATCGAGAATCAAAGGCTCTCGTACGGGTTCAATACGGTCAACGTCCTGCACCATCTTAGGTGTATTTCCAAACAGCAAAGACATCGGGATATCGATACACGTATTGGAGAAGTGTTGATCGTCCAGCACTAAACGTCCAGCTTCAGTTGCTTGGCCGACCACTGCATACGGGCAACGCTCCCGCCGACAGAATTCTTCGAACCTCTCTAATCGGTCGGGAAAAACCGCTATGACATAGCGTTCCTGGGATTCATTACACCACACCTGCATAGGCGACATTCCAGGGTCATCACTCCGAATCGAACGCAATTCGAAACGGCCCCCACGCTCACTGTCATGTATGATTTCCGGAATAGCGTTCGCTAATCCGCCGGCGCCGACATCGTGAATCGAAATGATCGGGGTTTGTTCCCCCAAAGCCCAACAATGATTGATCACTTCTTGACAGCGCCGCTGCATTTCCGGATTTTCCCGCTGTACCGAGGCAAAATCCAAGTCCTCCGAACCTACACCGGACGCCTGAGAAGATGCCGCACCACCACCGAGACCGATGAGCATTGCCGGACCACCGATAACCACGATTGGCGTGCCGGGGGAAATAGATTGTTTGTCAACCAATCCGGGGCGGATATTGCCCATCCCGCCGGCGATCATGATGGGTTTATGATAACCCCGGTATTGATTGCTGTTTTGAGGAACCGTTTGTTCGAATGTTCTAAAATATCCGGACAAATTTGGACGCCCGAATTCGTTGTTGAAAGCCGCCCCGCCTAGGGGCCCGTCGAGCATTATTTGTAGGGACGAAGCGATTCTGTCCGGTTTACCGCAGTCAACTTCCCATGGCTGCTTGAAACCGGGTATTTTCAGATGCGAAACTGAGAATCCCGTTAATCCGGCTTTTGTGGCAGCGCCCCGCCCGGTCGCCGCTTCATCTCGAATCTCACCACCCGAGCCTGTTGCCGCCCCCGGAAACGGGGAAATAGCCGTCGGATGATTGTGAGTTTCCACCTTCATTAAAATATGAACGGATTCATTCATATACCGGTATTGTCCGGTCATTGGATCCCGCAAAAACAACTGGGCTTCAGAGCCTTCCATAACCGCCGAATTGTCCTTGTACGCCGAAAGAACGCCTTCACCACTGGATTGAGTCGTATTCCGAATCATCGCGAACAAGGTTTTTTCCTTTTCTTGACCCTCAATCCGCCATTGAGCGTTAAATATCTTGTGGCGGCAATGTTCGGAATTCGCCTGGGCAAACATCATTAACTCGGTGTCGGTGGGATCCCGCCCTAAGGCTTGGAAGCTTATTTCAAGATATTCGATCTCCTCTTCCGATAACGCCAATCCCATTTCAGCGTTGGCCTTCGTTAAGGCAACCCGGCCCCGATCCATCAAGGGTATGGATTCCAAAGCAATTGGGATCCTATGTTTGAACAAATTAAGATGCCGATCAACGGGGACCACAACCTGGGTCATGCGGTCATGAATAAGGGATAGTACTCGTGTGTTATTACATTCTGAGGTAATTGAGCCTTTAATCCCCTCGAAGTAATAGACGATACCGCGTTCTATTCTTCGCACAATTCCCAGTCCGCAACGCTTGGCAATGTCCGTTGCTTTACTTGACCAAGGAGATAGAGTACCCGGTCGGGGAATGACCCAAAAACACGGGGATAGTGGATAGGGATTGCTGGGTTTTGACCCGTAGCTGAGAATCCGGGTTAGAATACGGTGTTCATCAACCGTCAACTCTCTGCCCGTATCCACGAAGTGAATATAATAACCTTCGATCCCCTTGATATTCGGATCGATCTCTATCAGGTCGGCGAGTAACTGTCGCGAACGGAAGGCTGATAGCGCTGAGGGGCCCGCTATTTTCAAGATTTTTTGGAGTTTAATTTTTCCTCCATCATTTTCAAAAAGCGTAGCCCGACGCCCTGTGATTGCTTTTTCCCAGCCCTGTCCAGCAAAAAAACCTTTGTACTCTGAACCGACCGTTCCAATTTCACTCTGAATTGCCGCTCCCTTTCCTCAACTTTGACGTCGCGCCAAAACGCTAGACCGGCCCAAAACCCCGGTTCATCCGCCTGGGTTGCATCCGAATCGTCATAAAGTATGTAATACATACCTATGGAACGATTTCTATCCGCAATCTCGATCTCCAAATTACTTAAGGCCTTCCCTACTTTCCGCCAGGCTTGCGGGAAAGGTTCATAAATCTCTAAAAAAGAGCCGCTATCGTCAGAAGAAACGGAAGCTGGCTGAGGTGGATCGGAAAATTCGGATTCACTGGGAACTAAGTCATTTTCAAGTGCCTCGGTATAGCTGGCGATACCCGAGGTATCCGGTGTTTGTAGGGACGGATCATCGATAACCGAGCCGCTCAGATCCGGGGGAACTTCCAGCAAGGGTAATTCTTTGGCTGACTTATAATTTTCCCGTTTATCGGGGAGTGATTTTTTAATCGAACCGCACGCGGATGAAAAAATGACAATTATGCAGCCAAAAATCAAAAATCGATTGACAATTTTCATTTGAGGGAACAAGCCACGTTATAATACATGCGCCCGCTCCATCGCTTCGGTAACAGTTCCATGGTATTGCTCGGAAAGCCAGGTAAGTGGTAAACGAATTCCCTCTTTCATAAGATCCATCCTGGATACCGCCCATTTTACGGGAATCGGATTGGATTCGATAAACAAATCATTGTGCAATCCCAAGAGCTGGTCGTCCAATACCTTAGCCTTGACCGCACCTCCCGCCATCGCCGCGGCGCACATTTCATGCATGAGCCGGGGCGCCACATTGGATGTCACGGAAATAACCCCCTGCCCCCCCATTAAACAAATTTCCCGGGTGGCCACATCGTCTCCTGAATAAATCGGGAAATCCGGCCCGCACAAGGCTTGTATTTGCTTTGAGCGTTCCAGATCACCGGTCGCTTCTTTAATCCCTACGATGTTTTCGATTGGCGCGAGGCGGGCGACGGTTTCCGCTAACATATCACAAGCTGTCCGCCCAGGAACATTGTATAATATTTGCGGAATATCAACAGCTTCCGCAACGGCTTTATAATGTAGGTACAGACCTTCTTGAGTGGGTTTATTGTAGTATGGAGTGACCAGCAAACAGGCATCGGCGCCGACTTGTTTTGCTTTTCGGGTCAAATTAATCGCTTCCCTCGTCGAATTCGCACCGGTTCCGGCAATAACCGGAATGCGGCCCGCAACGGATTCCACTATTTGACGAATTACCGAACAGTGCTCATCCTCGTCAAGTGTGGCGGATTCTCCCGTGGTGCCGACGGCCACGATCCCATCGGTTTTCTGATCGATATGAAACTCGATCAAGCGATCTAAACTTTTCTCATCAACCGCACCGTCCGCTTCCATTGGTGTAACCAGGGCGACAATACTACCTCGAATCACAATGCAATCTCTTTGCTTAAATCATTATGGTAACGTGTAGCCAAGCAACCTGACAAGAGCGAAATCGATACCTCTTCTCCAGGAGGTTGTCCGAGAATAGAGAGGCTACCGTGGAAAAGCAGGAAATAACCTAATTTCCCTATTTATTTGATAAAATCCATTTGCGGTTCAAAGTAGCACGAATAGGTTCCTCATATATCCAGCTTTCATAAGCCGTCAGCTGTTAACCGTGAACGGTTACCATATGCAGTAAGATTTCATTCTTTAGTTTTTACAAATCATGGAAGTAATACATGGAATTTGGATACCCTACCCAAAGGTAAATTTTGTTCAAAAAGGTCAGTTTTATATTTGGGTGGAAACGGATGAGGTCAAAACCAAAAAAAATAAAAACCTGCATCCTCAGCAATTACGCGAGCAAGTCGATCATTGGTGACTGAGCTTTTTATTAAATTCGCACGAAGACCTCTCTTTTAAACTCGACTTAGCGGATTTTTGGGCGCATGGCGATAGTCATCATAAAGTTATCACTCGGCAATTCGGCGATGGCATCGAGCAGCAAATATTAGTGCATTTGGCGCATGCCGCTAGAATTTATCCGAAGCTTTGGCATGGTATGGAAACCGCTAGGCCAGCAAGCTTAATCCTTAGCCTGGATGAAGCTTTCGAGTTTTTACAAGAATCCGCCTGGGTTTTGGAAGACGCGGGCTTTAGAGTCATTATTCCCGCACGCCTAACACCCAAAGGGCGACAGCGGGCAAAAATACGCCTGCGTACTCGCGCTAAAAAAGGTGGCGATTATCCTCAATTTTGGCATAAGCAAGGCTCTTTTATTGCTGTTATGGAAGATTTTTATTTGCGGATGCGGAAGAATAATCAAAATTGGATGTAACTCGGTAGTTCAATGGGTGGCGATCTGGACAATGGGGAGTACCTTAAAAGGATCGGTCGGTTTATCTTCATACCATACATGAAAGCATTCAACGTATTTTTACATCCACGGACGGTTATTCACTAAAATTCACTTATCCGTGGCAAATCACTCTGTTTTCGAATAACCTCCCAGATCCCCCCACAAACTTTGTATTGCCGCGATTGCAGCGAGAACAGCGGTTTCGCTTCTGAGGATGCGTGGACCCAATCGGATCGGGATAAATCCGGCGGCTTTGGCTTGATCGCGTTCGGTTTCGGTAAAGCCACCTTCCGGACCCGACAGCAAAACCACATGCCCTTTTGGACATTCAATATCTTGAAGTGTTTTTTCAGAACGGGGATCAAAGAATAATTTTAACCCGTTTTTGTCGCGTATCCAGTTGGTAAGCTGTTCGGGGATCGCGACTTCGGGCAAATAGTTCCGTCCACATTGTTCCGCGGCATTGTGTACAATTTTTTCCCAATGCATGCGTTTAGTGTTTTTGCGTTCGTCCTTGAGTTGAACAACCGTCCGCGTACTGATTATCGGGCAAATCCGGAATACACCAAGCTCGACGGCTTTTTGCAGGGCGAAATCCATGCGTTCACCACGGGTGACGCCTAGTCCGAGATCTATTTTGATTGGTGATTCGCTTTCGCGGTCGATCCACTCTTCAATCGAAATGACGATTGTTTTGCGGGCTAGTTTTTGAATTTGCGCGGAAAATTCGCCTCCTTTGCCGTTGAACACGATCAACGGCGCGTTTTGTTTCAACCGTAATACATCACGAACGTAGTGTACGGCGGAAGGTTTAAGGCTAATCGTAGCGCCGGTTTTTAGTGGTTGCGGTAAGTATAACCGAGCGTTTCGCACAGCACATCAAAAGGTCCAAAAGTTCCCGCGCATCACCTTTGGATTATTCACTGTGCCGTATCGACAACCGCGAGTTTATTAACGCTTTGTAGATTGAGGTTTTCCCAGATCGTGGTGACCAATCTAGCTTGATTCATGGTATAAAAATGTAACCCGGGGACACCATTCTCCAGCAGTCTTTCGCATAGTGCGGTGACGAATTCCAGACCGAAGGCTTGAATGGATGATCGGTCATCACCGTAGTATTCCAATTGCTTTCTGACCCATCGGGGGATTTCGGCGCCACAGGCTTCGGAAAAGCGTGAAAGCTGAAAATAGTTGCCAATGGGCATCACACCAGGGACGATTGGGGTATCAATCCCCTTCTTTTCGCACAGGTCGACAAAGTGAAAATAGGACTCCGCATTGTAAAAATACTGGGTGATGGCGCCATTCGCCCCGGCATCGACTTTGCGTTTGAAATTATCGATATCCATTTGCAGGTTGACTGCCTGGGGATGGACTTCCGGATAGCAAGCTACTTCGATGTCGAAGGCATCACCGGTTTCCGCGCGGATGAATTCGACCAATTCGTTAGCGTAACGGAAAGCCCCCGGTGAATATGTACCCGAGGGTAAATCGCCGCGTAACGCTACAATTTTTTTGATTCCAATGGTTTTGTAGTCGAGTAAAATTTCTCGGATTTTATCTTCACTGGAGCCAATACCCGAAATATGAGGCACGGCTTCTATCCCAGTTTTTTCTTTAATTTTAAATACCGTGTCACGCGTTAAATCGCGGGTCGAACCGCCCGCGCCAAAAGTGACCGAAAAATATGCCGGGTTAAGCTGGGCCAGCTTTGAGCAGACCACATCGAACATAGCTTCCGACTCTTCAGTGCGAGGCGGAAAAAATTCGAAGCTTAAAACCGGCTGGTAATTTTTTTGTGACGCCATCTTCGTAGCTTAGTAACGATAATGCTCGGGTTTAAACGGACCTTCAACTGGCAGACCAAGATATGTCGCCTGTTCTTCGGAAAGACGGGTGAGTGAAACGCCCAATTTACTCAAATGCAAAGAAGCTACTTTTTCATCCAATTCTTTAGGCAAGACATAGACCTTATTTTCATATTTTCCGGAATTATTCCAAAGTTCGATCTGAGCAAGGACTTGATTGGTAAACGAATTGGACATAACAAAGCTCGGGTGTCCCGTGGCGCAACCCAGATTAACCAAGCGGCCTTCAGCCAAGATAGTAATCCGTTTGCCATCGGGGAAAATGACATGGTCAACTTGCGGCTTAATGTTATCCCATTCGTATTGGCGGAGCGATGCGATATCGATTTCGGAGTCAAAATGCCCGATATTGCAGACAATGGCCTGATCTTTCATCGCCGCCATATGATCGTGGGTGATAACACTCATATTCCCGGTTGCGGTAACGAAAATATTCGCTTCAGATGCCGCTTGCTCCATGGTAACAACCCGATACCCTTCCATCGCAGCCTGCAATGCGCAGATTGGATCGATTTCGGTCACCCAAACCGTTGCGCCCTGGCCCCGTAGCGACTGTGCGCAGCCTTTACCAACATCACCGTAACCACAAACGACCGCGATTTTTCCCGCGATCATCACATCGGTTGCCCGTTTGATTCCGTCTAAGAGCGATTCCCGACAGCCATACAGGTTATCGAATTTTGATTTTGTCACCGAGTCGTTGACGTTAAACGCGGGGGTTTTCAACGTACCCTTTTCCACCATTTCATAAAGGCGATGAACCCCTGTTGTCGTCTCTTCCGATAGCCCACGAACACCGTCCATCGTATCAGGGTATTTTTCATGCATAGCTATGGTGACGTCACCACCGTCATCCAAAATCATATTGGGACGCCAGTTGTTGGGACCGAAAATAGTTTGATCGATACACCACCAGAATTCTTCTTCGGTTTCGCCTTTCCAGGCGAACACCGGAACACCAATCGCCGCCATGGCTGCCGCCGCATGATCCTGGGTTGAAAAAATATTACACGAGGACCAGCGGACTTCAGCGCCCAGGTGGATGAGCGTTTCGATTATAACCGCTGTCTGTATAGTCATGTGCAAACATCCTACGATCCTTGCGCCACGCAAGGGCTGTTGGTCTTTATGTTCTTTACGCAAGGCCATTAAGCCCGGCATTTCGGTTTCCGCGATAGCGATTTCTTTGCGACCCCACTCGGCGAGGGTGATATCGGCAACTTTATAGTCGGGTGTGATGTTGGTGACAGGTTGTATGCTCATATTTTATGTCTCCGCAAGGCTTAGATCGTTGGTAGAAAAACTATTTTGCGGGGTTAGACCCGCGGCATCCAGAAGGATCTCCGCCTTATCGGTTTGTTCCCAGCTAAAGCTTTCGTCGGTTCGACCGAAATGACCGTAGGCGGCTGTTTTCTGGTAAATTGGCCGAAGCAGGTCCAACATCGCAATTAATCCTTTGGGGCGCATGTCAAAATGTTCACGAATGATTTTAATCAATCGATCTTCATTGATCTTACCAGTGCCGAAAGTCTCTATACTGATTGATGTGGGCTCGGCAACGCCAATTGCATAGGACACTTGAATTTCACAGCGTTCCGCCAGGCCTGCCGCTACAATATTTTTGGCCACGTACCGACACATATAGGCTGCGGAACGGTCGACCTTGGAAGGATCCTTACCGCTGAATGCTCCGCCACCATGGCGCGCCATGCCACCGTACGTATCGACAATAATCTTGCGCCCGGTTAATCCACAGTCGCCTACTGGCCCACCGACAATAAATTGTCCCGTGGGATTGATGAAATACTGGGTGTCTTTATGCAGCCATTTATCTGGAAGAACCGGCAATATGATTTCGTCCATAACGGCTTCATGAAGATCTTTTTCTTTAATGTCGGCGGAATGTTGGGTGGATAATACAACGGCATCAATCGCCACGGGTTTATTGTTTTCGTATCGGAACGTCACCTGACTCTTCGCATCCGGTCTCAACCACGGCAAATTTTTGTTTTTTCTCACTTCCGATTGCTTGTGAACCAGACGATGAGCATAGGTAATCGGCGCGGGCATCAACACGTCGGTCTCATTGCTGGCATACCCGAACATCAAGCCCTGATCGCCGGCGCCTTGTTCGTGGTCTTCGGATTCATCGACACCCATGGCAATATCCGGGGACTGTTTTCCGATGGCATTGATGACCGCGCAGGTTTGCCAGTCAAAACCGATATCCGGATTGTCGTAGCCAATATCCCTGACTGCGTTTCTGACCAAGTCCTCGGTGTCAACCCAAGCGTTGGTAGTAATTTCTCCGGCTAAAATGACCATACCGGTTTTGACCATGGTTTCGCACGCTACCCGCGAGCGGGTATCCTGTAAAAAAATGGCGTCTAATACGGCATCGGAAAGCTGATCCGCGACTTTGTCGGGATGTCCCTCGGATACGGATTCCGAAGTAAAGATAAAATTCTGGCTCACGGTATATTCCTTAATTAGGGTTCGGGAACTAAATAGGAAATTCAAACGATTTCCTAGGTAAGGATAGCAAAGGATTGATATTAATCGTAGGCGCAATCTGCCACTACCAAACTGTTTTCAAGGCGCGGAGCAAACGTGGTTGGCAAAAAGTATTGAGAACAATAGATAGTTTTGAGGTAACTTCCGATTATAAGATATTGATGTCATTTACGCAATGATTTAGTCTTGTCCAATATGAAATGGCCCTGAACGGGAGCCGTGATTCCAACGTGAAACGACCCTGTACCTGAGAAGTAATTTCTGCTCATGATGGTCACCTATGGTGATCTATATGAGTGACAAAAAGATAAAAACATTGGATGACGTCCGCATCTTTCTCGAAGGAACTGTGGAGGTTGAGTTTTCAATTACCAACAAGGAAGAGCGCTACCAGTGGATTCGGCGTACATTGGTCAAATTCAGTTATATCTCTTGCAGAAAGAACGGTAAGGGATTGATCATCCGCTATCTGGAGCAGGTGAGTGGCTATTCTCCACGGCAAGTGAAACGGCTGGTACAGCAATACAAAAAAACCGGATACATCAAGCGCCAACAGCGTACAGCATCGGGATTTGAACGCTTCTACCGCCCTGAGGACGCAGTGCTGTTAGCTGAGACCGACAAGCTCCATGGGACACTCTGCGGTGCAGCCACCAAGAAGATCTGTGAGCGGATGCTTTTGATCTATGAGGATTATCGCTATGAGCGCTTAGCAAAGATTTCGGTTGCCCATCTCTATAATCTTCGTCATTCTACGTGTTATCAACGACAGCGCCGCCAGTTTGATAAAACCGCTTCAAAACGCTCTCAGATAGGCGAGCGACGAAAACCCAATTCAGAAGGTAAACCAGGCTTTCTACGGATCGACACAGTCCATCAGGGCGACCTGGATGGGATCAAAGGGGTTTACCATATCAATGCGGTTGATGAAGTCACGCAATTTGAATGTATATTCTCCGTAGAACGGATTACTGAGCGTTTCATGATTCCGGTCCTGGAGATGCTGATCGAAATCTTCCCTTTTGTCATCCTGGCATTTCACGCGGATAACGGTTCGGAATACATCAATCATACCGTGGCAAAACTGCTCGGAAAGCTCCATATTGACCTGACCAAATCACGCCCACGCCATTCCAACGACAATGCACTCGCCGAGTCCAAGAACGGAACCATCATCCGCAAACATCTGGGGTACGACCATATCCCGGGGTACTGGGCGCCTCAACTTAATGAATTTCACAGAGAGTATTTCAACCCCTATATCAACTTCCATCGTCCTTGCTTTTTTCCTGTCCCAAAAGAAGACAACAAAGGAAAGGTGAAAAAGAGCTATCCCTACAAGTTAATGATGACACCCTACGAGAAGCTCAAATCATTACCTGATGCAAACCAATATCTCAAACTGGGAACCACCTTTAAAAAGCTGGATGCAATTGCCTTCTCAATCAGCGACAATGACGCAGTCAAACAGATGAATGAGGCCAAACGTAAACTTTTCAAAACCATCTTTGAGCAGGAGCGGAGTATTGCCTGATTTGCCTCTTCAGGTAGATTCTCTACCCCTCTGTTTCAGGGCCATTTATAGATTGGAATAGACTTGATTAAATGAATCAAACCACGATAATTTGTCGGCCGAAACTACACTTTCGAAGCTGCCATGGGCATAACGCCAAGGCTGGATTTTTTTGACAAAAGCTTGGGGCAGATAGCCCCTAATCAAATTGTATGTTCAAAAATGTAAAGACCGAGTAGCGCCCTTTATGATATAGGGAGTTATATTCGGGTGATGCTCCATTCAATGCAATAGTAGTTCCTACACGATATGTCGTGCTTCCGGTTTTGGGAAATTCATGGTGATAACCTAACTTCAATTGATGACCTGCAAAGGCTGGATCTGCGGTTCGATTTGTACCCAAAAGAGATCGATTAAGCGGTGCGTGTTTAATGCGTCCAAAAAGAGTGTGGACTTTTCCCACGGTAAATTGGGATTGGATTAAAACCGTATCGAAAATTTTACCGGGATTACTATTATTCCGTTCCCATTTAAAAATTGATGACCATTTAGTATTTTTGGTTCTCACCCGGTGGAGGGTTGAAAATGAAGTTTGTTCGATATTGATACTTGGGAGCAGGCCTTTAGGTTCGATCAACCAACCGCGGCTGAATCGCATCATCCAATTTCTAGCCGGCCTTAAAGTGAATTGGATGGAAGTGGACTCCCAATGTGGATCCGCCTCAACGACCCCAAGCGTGGCAAAAAAACTATGGCGCCGATGATCGTCCAATTCAGGGTTTAAATTATCGTAGCTTATGCCCGGTGACAGGAAAAGTGGATTTCCATCAAAACTAACAAGAGACCTTGGTATCAGTCTGAAATTGAACCATGAGGCGCCAAGCCCTGGTTTGTGTTCGAAATTATCCATGCAACTAACACGGCAATCCAAGGTTTCCGCCGCAATGGATCTTTCTCCATAAATTCCGGCTAACACCATTGTCAGAAAGACCAAGAAAAAGAATCTTCGGATAGTCGTACATTTTCCAGATCGATACTTGTTAATTTTGGTCATTTAGATTTCATCCATCAATTTTAAGGACGTTCCGTGTTGTGATTCCTTAAATCAATAAAAGCAAAAGATTTGCCAAATAGACCTAATTCACATCAGTTCAGAGTGTTACGAATCATATCCCCTTGATACTTTGGACGCCGTCGGTCAAATGTAAAATTTTTAGAAAAGGTTTAGATTGATTGAGTCCTTTCATAGGGATTGGGGCGGGAAAGGAGGAAAATAGATATGGATTGCAGAATAATTCTGATCAGACTCCAATTGTCATGGTGTCCGGATTGTTTACATCTCCCCGTGTGTAGTCTGATTTCGTTTTTGGTGTAGGTTGTAACCTATTGATATTGTGAGCAATCAATCTATTGGTTTCTATCTTGCTTCATGCTTTCCCATAGAGAAATCAACAAAGGAACCCATGATCCTTTTCACCTTTTACGCGGGAAATTCCAAATGGAAATCATAGAACAAGAAAATACCGATAGAACGGCGAAGACTAATGAAAGCCGAACACGGATCTTGATCGTCGATCATTACCCTATCGTCCGTTTTGGACTCATTGCAAAGTTAAATGTTGAATCAGACTTTAGCATCGTCGGCGAAGCCAGTAATTGTGCGGAATGTTGCGAAAAGGTCGCATCGCTCTTCCCCGACGTGATTTTGGTCGATCTCAATCTAGCTGACATTTCGGGTTCCGATGCGCTGACGAAAATCCGCAATACTCAGCCCGATATTGCTACGGTTATTTACGCAGCCAGTGATAACGATTGGTTGGTAACGGAAACTATCAGAATGGGCATACAAGGCTACGTGATAAAGGACGCTCCCGTCGAACGCGTGTCCATGCGATTCGGACTGTCGGACAAGGGGGATCGTACCTGGACCCAGTCGTGACATCAGTCGTTATGGGATACGTCGGGCGAAAACAGGAACGGCGTCAATTCAAACAGCGCGTACTGACCGAACGTGAGACATTAGTTATTGGTATGTTGGCTTCCGGTAAGAGTAATAAGGAGATTGCCGAAGACGCCAAGATGAGTGAGCGAACCGCGAAGCACTATGTCAGCGTGATTCTGCAGAAACTCCAGGCTACCAACCGCACGGAAGCAGTGGTTAACGCCATCAAGTTGGGATTGGTTAATATTACCTAAAGTCTGAATCAGTGACTTTACTACGGCTAAGGGCACAAGCTCTTGATTCCGCGGTGATCAAAAAAAATACCCATTTGACGTTGATGGAGTAAAGGGGTGAATTAAAGCTGTCCCAATTTTCAAATCCAGTGGGTGAAGCTAAGGTTTTTTGGTCCCCTGTGAAACCAATATTTCGCACCCTGCTATCCGTATTTAAATCAGAAATCCAGGTTTTATTACTGAATTTATTTTTTTTCTGAGAGATAATAGAGTATTTAACTAATGTTCTAAAGGAATTGTTACGCGATGCAAAAGCGGTCCAGCTATACGCGGGAGGAACTACTCGAATGCGCTTACGGAAATCTTTTTGGACCCGGTAATGCTCAATTGCCGCTTCCGAACATGTTAATGTTCGACCGGATTTCCAATGTCAATGAGCACGGTGGCCAATATTCCAGAGGTGAGATTTGCGCAGAATTGGAAATCGTGTCTGATTTGTGGTTTTTTGAATGTCATTTTCATGGGGATCCGGTCATGCCCGGCTGCTTGGGTTTGGACGCAATGTGGCAGTTGATCGGGTTTTATCTGGGTTGGATGGGTGGACCAGGCAGAGGAAGGGCTCTAGGCGTTGGGGAAGTCAAATTCAGAGGTCAAGTTTTGCCTGACGCCAAGCTTGTAACCTATCGCATTGACATTAAGCGATTAATTATGCGGAAATTAACCATGGGGATTGCCGATGCGGTGATGGATGTTGATGGAAAGACTATCTATGAAGCCACCGATCTACGGGTAGGGTTGTTTGAATCTACCGATGATTTCTGAGGGCACATTATTATGAGACGTGTTGTTGTGACGGGTTTGGGGATTGTTTCTTCCATCGGAAACAATAAACAAGAAGTGTTGTCATCCTTGCGGGACGGGCGTTCGGGTATCGAATTTAGCAGCGAGTACCAAGGCTTAGGTTTTCGAAGCCATGTACATGGCCCAATACATCTCGAATTAAAGGACTTAATTGATCGAAAGGTCAAACGGTTCATGGGGGATGGAGCAGCGTTTAACTATGTCGCCATGACCGAAGCGATTAAAGATTCTGGAATGGAGGACGATGAGATTTCGAACCCTCGGACGGGCTTGATAATGGGCTCCGGCGGTCCATCCACCGCGAACCTGTTATTGTCAACCGATATCCTGCGCGAGAAAGGCTTGAGGAAGGTTGGGCCTTACATGGTGCCTAGAACAATGTCGAGCACCAATACGGCGACTTTGGCTACGCCATTCAAAATCAAAGGGATAAACTATTCGATCAGTTCGGCTTGTTCAACCAGCGCTCATTGCATAGGCAATGCGGCGGAACAAATTCAGATGGGTAAGCAGGATGTAGTTTTTGCCGGGGGTGGTGAAGAAGTGCATTGGACCATGACATTGCTGTTCGATGCCATGGGTGCGCTTTCATCCAAGTACAATGATTCGCCGACAACTGCTTCCAGACCTTACGACGAAACCCGTGACGGTTTCGTGATATCCGGTGGCGGTGGTGTGCTGGTGATGGAAGAATTGGAACACGCCAAGGCCCGTGGCGCCAAAATCTACAGTGAACTCGTGGGTTATGGGGCGACCTCGGATGGTTATGATATGGTCCAACCTTCCGGTGAAGGCGCGGTGCGTTGCATGCAACAAGCCATGGCTACAGTGGATGGGCCGATAGATTACATTAATGCCCATGGCACCAGTACACCCGTCGGTGACACATGTGAGTTAGAGGCCATCAAACAAGTATTTCAGGATAATATTCCCAGTATAAGTTCGACCAAATCGCTTTCCGGCCATGCTCTGGGAGCGGCGGGCGTCAATGAATCGATTTATTCATTAATTATGATGGAATCGGGGTTTATCAGCGCCTCAGCGAATATCAACACTCTGGATCCCGGGGCCGAAGGATTTCCTCTCATCCGTGAACGCCGGGACGGCGTCACATTGAATACAATTATGTCGAACAGTTTTGGTTTCGGCGGCACCAACGCCAGTTTGGTTTTTCAACGGTATACCAATTGATGGGTCGCCCAAGAATAACCTGAACATTTCGCATTCCCCTTAATCCGCCCTGACCAATCTTCAATCGTAAAATTCTCAACGTAAGACTGCTACGCTCGCGGTAGATCGCTAACCCTAGTTCGTAAAACATAATTTCGCCTGACAATCACCTGGGTTTTATTCTAATTCCAAAGAAAACCATCGATTCGACCTAAATCATGACCCTGAAAGCGAAGAAAGATCAAATAAACTTTAACAAAGTACAAAAAAGATTACGGAGGAATGTTGGCCAGGCGATAGCCGACTTTGGAATGATAGAAGACGGTGATCGTGTCATGGTGTGTGTGTCCGGTGGAAAGGATTCGTATACGCTGCTGGAAATTCTGTTGAATTTACGCACCAATGCCCCAATTCATTTCGATATTAGTGCTGTAAATCTGGATCAGAAACAGCCTGGCTTCCCCGAGCATGTGCTTCCTGAATATCTGAGTAATTTGGGGGTGCCTTATCACATTGTTGAAAAAGATACTTATAGCATTGTTCAAGATGTGATTCCACAAGGCAAAACCACGTGTGGTTTATGTTCCAGGTTACGTAGAGGCATTCTTTACGGATTTGCCGAGAAACATGGTTTTAATAAAATTGCATTAGGTCATCACCGGGAAGATATCATCGAGACCTTTTTCTTGAATCTCTTTTACGGCGGCAAAATAAAAGCAATGCCCCCCAAGCTGTTAAGCGACGATAACAAACATATTGTCATACGGCCGCTGTCCTATTGCAGGGAGAAGGATATTCGTGTTTATAGTGATTCAAAGCAATTTCCCATCATTCCCTGCAATCTTTGCGGCACCCAGGAAAACCTACAGCGTCAAGCCATGAAAAAAATGCTAAAAGCGTGGGAAAAGGAGTTTCCGGGCCGGATAGAAACCATTTTTTCCGGTTTACAAAATGTCGCGCCTTCCCAATTGGCCGACACGGGTCTTTTTGATTTTGAGAATTTGGATGGTCGCCGGGCTCAATTCGATAGCCAAGAATCTGAGAAGATCAAAGAACGTTTAAGAGTTGTGCGGCAAGTTTCTTAATTCCCCGTGATGACAGCCTCCTAGATAAATAACTATCTTTTGTGATTCTACTGTTCACGGATTTTGGTTGCCAAGGCCCGTACTTAGGTCAAATGGAATTGGTCTTGCGGCAATCAGCGCCGGATGTTGGCGTTATCAATCTTATGTGCGGCGCACCGTCTGGAAAACCCCGCCCAAGCGCTTATCTGTTGGCGGCCATAAGTTCGTCTTTCCCGGTGGGTTCGGTTTTCGTGTGTGTGGTAGATCCCGGTGTTGGGGGAGGTCGCCGACCGGTTGTATTAAAGGCCGATGAACGATGGTTTGTTGGGCCGGGAAACGGTTTGTTGAATATGGTTGCCAAACGTGCTGAACAGGTTCAGTGGTGGACCATCGAATGGCGTCCTAAAAAACTATCTACGAGTTTCCATGGCCGAGATCTTTTCGCCCCCATTGCCGCACGACTCGCGAAAAACGGCGATATGTCCGGATTGCGCCCCAACGATGGCCCCGATTTGTCGGCTTGGCCTGGAGATCTCCTCGAAATTATTTATATCGATCACTACGGTAATGCAATGACAGGTTTGCGGTATGGCGCTTCGCTCAAGGAGAAAAGATTAGTGATCAACGATCATGTGGTTTCAGAAGCGGACACTTTTTGTTCGGTCCCAGTGGGGCAAGCATTCTGGTATCAAAATTCAATTGGATTGGTCGAAATAGCGGTAAATCAAGGCAGGGCCGACGAACATTTGGGATTAGGAATTGGAAATGAATTTTATCTCCAATGAAAATTTTACCGGCCAGAATCGTTTTTTGCTTGTACAGCAGTCTATGATCCTGGATAATTGGTCCGTCAATTCGATTCGGGGGAATACCCCGCGTTTCAAGAGTATCCTATTCGATTATGGTGAGCAGTGTCGGTCCCTTCGCAACGATACACTGTAAACTCCGCCAGGCCTGGAAGGGAGCAACGGTAGCAGTGGATTCGTGTGCCGGGGTGTGGCTGGCACGGCTTGCCGCCTCGTAACAATTCGTCTCACCGTTGCAATCTGAACAGTTACGATAGCATGCCGAATAGTAATACCGCCTCTTTGTTTCCCGCCCGATAAATCATGAGTTACCAGGTTCTTGCCCGAAAATGGCGTCCCCGCGTATTTGCCCAAGTCGTGGGTCAAGAACACGTGGTCCAGGTTTTGGTCAATGGGTTGAAGCACGACCGAATGCATCACGCTTGCTTGTTCGCTGGAGCGCGTGGCGTTGGGAAAACGACCATCGCCAGGATTGTGGCTAAGGCGCTAAATTGTGAATCACGAGACTCTTTCGAACCCTGTGGACACTGCTCAGCATGTAAAGCCGTCGATGAAGACCGGTATATCGATTTAATCGAAGTCGATGCGGCTTCGCGTACTAAAGTTGAGGACACCCGTGAATTGTTGGATGCGGTGCAGTATTCGCCCAACGAAGGCCGCTATAAAATATATTTGATCGACGAAGTACATATGCTGTCCGGGCACAGTTTTAATGCCTTATTGAAAACCTTGGAAGAACCGCCGGACCATGTCAAATTTTTATTGGCCACCACCGATCCTCAAAAAATTCCGATTACGGTTTTATCCCGATGTTTACAACTGAATCTTAAATTGATGTTGCCAACTCAGATTCGAGACCGATTGGGATTCGTATTGGAACAAGAAGGTTTGGCGTTTGAACTTGCGGCACTGAAAATTCTAGCCTTTGCCGCCAACGGAAGTATGCGCGACGCATTGAGTTTGTTAGATCAAGCGATTGCCTACGGCGACGGGATGGTGCGTGAGACGGGTGTTTTGACCATGCTCGGAAGTGTCGGTCATAAACCGGTTTTCGATTTGGTGAAGGCCCTGGCGCGGGGAAACCCCAAAGCGGTGATGGATTTGATCGATGCTTTGGCGGATCGTACACCGGATTTTGGTGGCTTTTTGCAGCAAATCCTACTGCTCTTGCATCGTATTGCTTTGGTTCAAATGGCGTCCGCAAGAGAGATGGACGAAGAAGACCACGAAATGATCATGGATTTGGCCAAAGCAATGAGTCCGGAAGATGTTCAACTGTATTATCAGATCGGGTTAATTGGACAAAAAGATCTACCCTTTGCACCCGATCCGAAAACCGGATTTGAAATGATTCTATTGCGCATGATGGCATTCAAACCGGTAAATACTGAATCATCGGTGTCCAAACCGTTCAAAGAAAATGATAAACTCAGAATAGCGCAAAATGAAATTGGCGAGAGTGAAAGCGGTCCGGCGTATGTTTCCACGGAGCCTTCGGACTGGTTGGGGATTATTCAAGCCGTCAACCTGAAGGGGATGGCGAAAGAGTTGGCGCTGCATTGTACATTACAAGATGTTGATGACAAGAATTGCAATTTGTTGCTCGATCCGAAGCATAGTCAATTACTGAATGATCGTATTGAGCAACGGCTGGAAAAATCGATTCAAGACTATTACCAAAAGCCGGTTAAGCTGAAGATAAGAACGGCGCATTACGACCGGGAAACACCGGGAGTCCAGTTGCAGCGTGAGCGTGATCAACGCCAAAAAGAAGCGGAACTTGAGATCCAGCGGGATGACAACGTTAAGGCATTGAAAGAAGCGTTTGATGCTAAAATAATACCCGAATCCATAGAACCGTTGGAATGAATTTTTACCCCTTCAAAAAAGACCCTGTTTGAATAGAATTTAAGTCGGAGAATAGAAGTGAAAAACCCCATTGGTAATATAATGCAGCACGCGCAAAAATTGCAGGAAGACTTCCAAAAAGCGCAGGAAGAACTTGCGTCCATGGAAGTGAACGGTGAATCGGGAGGCGGTTTGGTTAAAGTGGTCATGACCGGGAAACGGGAAGTGTCTAAAATAAACATCGACAATAGTCTCGTTGGAGACGATAAGGATATGTTGGAAGATTTGGTGGCTGCAGCTTTTAACGACGCGGTGCGGCGGGTAGAAAAACTCAAACAAGAAAAAATGTCCGGATTGACCTCGGGATTTCCGTTACCGTCGGGATTTAAAATGCCTTTCTGAGCATGCAACAAAAAGGATGCCTGGCTCAATTGATGCGGGCTTTCCAATGCTTGCCCGGTGTTGGGCCTAAAAGCGCCCAGCGTATGACGTTTCATTTGCTTCAGCGGGACCGCCAAGGCGCCCGCAATCTCGCTCAAATTCTTCAACATGCAGTGGATAAAGTTGGCCACTGTACACTTTGCCGAACGCTAACCGAAGATTCCGTTTGTGAACTGTGCGCGAATCCGAGTCGCGATGCGTCGATATTGTGTGTAGTTGAATCCCCGGCCGATGTTTACGCCGTGGATCGGGCAACTGTATTCAAGGGACTTTACTATGTCCTCCATGGACGGCTTTCCCCCCTCGACGGCATTGGTCCCGAGCACTTGGGGCTGGACCAGTTGGACGGTAAATTGGCCTCGGGTAATGTCAAAGAATTGATTTTAGCGACGAATACAACCGTAGAAGGTGAGGCAACGGCGCATTTTATCGCGGACATGGCCCGCCGTCACCAAGTGCTGTCAACCCGCATCGCCCATGGTGTTCCCCTCGGTGGGGAATTGGAATATGTCGATAGCGGTACCCTGGCCCATGCTTTCAGTGGGCGGACAATTCTATATAAGGAGTAAATGGAATGACCGATTGTTTATTTTGTAAGATGGTTACCGGTGGGATACATCCGGACACCGTGTATGAAACGGAACAGGTGCTCGCTTTTCGCGATATTAACCCGCGAGCTCCCACCCACGTATTGGTTATTCCAAAACAACACATCGCCACCTTGAACGATCTAAAGGACACTGCCGTTGCCAGCGAACTGTTGTTAGCCGCCGGTAAAATAGCTGAAGTCGAAGGTTTGGCCGAGGATGGTTATCGAACCGTAATTAATTGTAATTCGAAGGGCGGTCAAGAGGTCTATCACTTGCACATGCATGTATTGGGTGGCCGACAGATGGTCTGGCCGCCTGGGTAATGCTCAGGTTCGCAGCTATAATCAATGTATGTGGTAAACGCAATATTGATGACGGTTCACTAGTTTTTTATGGTTCGGTATCGGCACCAGATTGGTAAAAGACACTACCAGTTTAAAGATTTGGTGGATGTTCTTGCTAAAGCGTCTCCGGCGCGTAGCGGGGATTTTCTCTCCGGTATTGCCGCACAAAACGACGAGGAACGGGTAGCGGCCCAAATGGTTTTGGCCGAAACACCCCTTGATCGTTTTTTGGAAGAACCGATTATCCCCTATAACGACGATGAAGTAACGCGTCTGTTATTCGACGAACACGACAATGAATCGTACCAACCGATCCGGGGCTTAACGGTGGGGGAATTTCGGGATTGGCTATTAGCCTACGAAACCACAGCCGATTCATTGACCGCGCTATCTCCCGGCCTGCTGCCTGAAATGGTTGCCGCAGTCAGTAAATTAATGCGTAATCAGGATCTTATCCTGGTAGCGGGTAAATGTTCCGTCATTTCGAAATTTCGCAATACCATCGGTTTACCCGGGCGCTTATCGATACGTCTCCAGCCCAACCATCCAACCGATGATCCGGAGGGCATCGGTGCATCGATACTCGACGGGCTGATGTACGGTTGTGGCGATGCGGTTATCGGGATAAACCCCGCCACCGATAACATCGATGGAATTGAACGGTTGTTAAACAATCTCGATCAATTCATCCAGCGCTTCCAAATTCCCACCCAATCTTGTGTGCTCGCCCATATCACCACCCAGATGGAAGCAATGCAACGGGGCGCTCCCCTGGATCTTGTTTTTCAATCGATTACGGGTACCGAAGCCGCCAATGCCAGTTTCGGAATTAATCTGGCAATGCTGAGCGAAGTCAGAGAAGCCGCACTCGCCTTAAAGCGTGGATCGGTGGGTGATAACGTGATGTATTTTGAAACCGGTCAAGGATCTTGTCTTTCCGCTGGCGCCGATTACGGGGTTGATCAACAAACCCTCGAAGCTCGCGCCTACGGGGTAGCGAGGAAATTTAAGCCACTCCTGGTCAATACCGTAGTCGGATTTATAGGCCCAGAATATCTCTTCGATGGAAAACAGATTATCCGTGCCGGACTGGAAGACCATTTTTGCGGAAAACTTTTAGGATTACCCATGGGGTGTGATGTGTGCTATACCAACCATGCGGAGGCGGATCAGGATGATATGGATAATCTGATGACCTTGCTGGCGGTCGCGGGGTGCAGTTATTTTATGGGTGTGCCGGGAGCCGACGATATCATGCTCAACTATCAGTCCACATCGTTTCATGATAGCCAATATCTTCGACAAGTCTTGGGTTTGAAACCCGCGCCCGAATTTGAAGAATGGTTGACGAATATGGGGATTACCGATGGGTCGAGTAAATTGCTACCGGTACATAGTGAGCACCCATTGTTGAAAGCCATGTAATAATGAAGAGCCGAATCACCCTGACCCACGATCCTTGGGTACAGCTTAAAGAATTGACTACCGCGCGAATTGCTTTAGGCCGTTCGGGTGGAAGTTTACCTACTGGTGAATGGCTGGATTTTAAATTATCGCATGCCAAAGCACGGGATGCGGTGCATTGTGTTTTCGACCCGGCGCGGATTGAAACAGACATGCACGAACGTGGATTGCACACGGTTGTTGTGAACAGCAATGCCGACAATCGAAGGACTTACCTCCAACGCCCGGACCTTGGACGCGTGTTAAATGCCGAATCCAAGCCTATGTTGCACGATATTCACGGTCAATACGACTTGGTTGTGATCGTGAGTGACGGTTTGTCCGCTCTGGCGGTCCATACTCAGACTGCCCCGTTGCTGGCGATATTAATGCCGAAGTTGGAACAACAGCAATGGACGGTAGGGCCCGTCGTCATTGCACGTTATGGCCGGGTGGCGCTTCAGGATGAAATCGGCAAAATCGCCGGTGCGAAAATTGCCTTGATATTAATCGGGGAACGCCCGGGATTGGGGTCGCCGGATAGTTTAGGCGCTTATCTTGTTTACAACCCAAAACCCGGTAATACCGACGCAAATCGAAATTGTGTTTCCAATATCCGTCCCGAAGGATTAGATCACCAAAATGCGGCGGAAACTCTTTATTATCTATTGAAAGAATCCCGAGCCCGCAAAATTTCAGGTGTGTCGTTGAAAGATGAACGCCGGATGTTGGAAGCGCCGAGGGGTTAGGAAGGTGAGTAGGCTGATTATAGGATTATCAGACAAAGATTGAAAAAACCAAAGGTAATTAAAATTTTAATCCGTGAATTCAATACGGATCACAGGGTGCAAGATATTGGTTTCCCGGGGGATTAAAAAAATCTTAGCTTTAGCCACCGACTTGAAAAATTGGGACGGATCTATTTTTACGCAAATAGAATAAAATGGCCTCCGTTTTAGTTTGAAAAGTTCACTCTAATTAACTTTTGTAGACTCCGCGTTTCCGCCGCGATCTTTTTCATAGGCTTTCTTCATCGGCTAGTCGATGACATTGCTTATCGTTATTTATGAGACCCAATCAATTTTGCACAAAACATGACTATTATGTTTGGTAAAGGAGATGACTATTTTTCCCTGACCTTCAAGTACGATAAGGTGATCTGCCAGGTCCCATTTTCAGGGCTTTTGGATATTCCTTGATTACGCTATCGAAGCTCCTGATAAGCTGATTACGTTTTATGGTGTGAATATTTGTGCTTTCTTTCATCTTATTGGGTAAATCATAAAGCCATAACGGCGGGTTGAACGACTGGTGATAAAAAGCATGGTAAGTGTCAAGCTGTATTTTCCCATATGATACCTCTTGATATCTTGCTTTTTGTTTTTTAAATTTCAATACCATATGGTACTTATCCAGGAGTCGGTTGCAAGAGGCCAACTGACCGGCGATGGCCGATACATTGAAGAAGTTGAAAAAATCATTGGTCGTCGAATCGAACATCGTCGTCCGGGAAGGCAAAGAAACGGGAATAGGAGAATAAATAAATCTGTCCCCGTTTTTTTCCACGAGTTGAGAAATATTCATTTTAAGAATATATTTTTTCAGTAATCACTTTTCTTTTTAATAAAAAGGAGAGATATCTCGATTATGCAGGAGGGTATGGTTTATTTGTGAGGTTAATGAGAGATGCTGGATACGACTTTTTTTGGCAGGATATCTATACGCAAAATCTTTTTGCGCGCGGATTTGAAGCTCCCCCACATCAACAGCGCTTTGAGTGTATAACAGCATTCGAAGTCTTTGAGCACCTTGTCGATCCACTTAAAGAGATGGAAAGTATGATGGTCTTATCTGACAATATTTTATTTTCGACAAGCTTAGTTCCAGAGCCAACTCCTAAAGCCAATGAGTGGTATTATTATGGTTTTGAACACGGACAACACGTATCATTATATTCTGCTAAAGCATTAAACATTATCGCGCAGAAATTTGATGGCCATATTATCTCATATAACAAATAGGTACATCTTTTTACGAAAAATAAAAAAAGTGAAAATTTGTTCAAATTCTACTGTGTTTTTAGTAAATATGTCTTATCGTCTCTGATTAACAGCTTGATGAAGGACAAAACCGTTTCTGATCAGAAATTTCTAATGAAGAAATAGCACGCATTATGAAGGTACTTTATGATCATCAAGCATTTGATATACAGGAATATGGTGGTGTATCAAGATATTTTCACGCAATCATTTCCCAATATAAGAAAAATACTGATATTGAATGTGATCTTCAATGTGCCTATTCTAACAATGAATATCTTTTGACTGACAATTCATTTAAGGTAAAAAGGTTTTTTCCGGGGAAATCATTTTTACTTAAACAACAAATAATGCATTCTTTAAATAAAAGTTCTGCTGTCCATCAAATTCATCACGCACAATTCGATCTTTTTCACCCAACATATTACGATACATATTTTCTAAAACACCTCAAATCTAAACCTTTTGTATTAACCATTCATGATATGATTCATGAAATATTTCCTCAATATTTTTCGCAAAATGATGCTACTGTATGGAACAAAAAATACTTAGCTGAAAAGGCTTCTAAAATTATTGCTATATCAGAAAGTACTAAGACAAATATTATGGAATACTATAAACTGGATGAAAGCAAGATTGAAGTAATCTATCACGGCAGTCCATTAATTAAGGAAACGTGCTCAAATAAAAACATATCATTACCAGAAAAATATATTTTATATGTTGGCACGCGACCTATTTACAAAAATTTCAACGTTTTTATTCATGCCATTTCTGATCTATTAATAAAACAACATGATTTGTTTCTCGTCTGTGCAGGTGGAGGTCTTTTTTCAGCAAATGAATTAAAAGTGATTTCTGAATTAGGGATCGAACATAAAGTAAAATATCATTCTGCTTCTCCTGATGTATTGGCAACCGTATACGCGCGTGCTACCTGTTTTTGTTTTACAACTCTTTATGAAGGTTTCGGTTTTCCTACACTAGAAGCTTTTGGATGTGGATGCCCAGTAGCCTTAAGTAATTCAAGTTCGCTACCTGAAGTGGGTGGAGATGCAGCAGAATATTTTGACCCTACATCAAAGGACTCCATTAAATCATCAATAGAAAAAATAATAGGTAGTGAATCCCTACGAAAAGAAATGATTAAAAAAGGAGAAAAGAGGTTTAAAGATTTTTCCTGGTCCAAAACAGCAGCACAAACGATGAAGGTTTATTCATCAGTTTTAAAATAATATAATGAACAACCAACCCTTTTTCACCATCCTAACCTGCTCATTCAATACCGAAAAAACTATACAAGAGACTATTGAATCCATTGAGTTCAGTCAGTCAACAATTTTGAACACATTATTATAGATGCGAATTGACATATGGAACGATTGATGTCATCAATAAGTACAAGTATTCATACAATCTAAAGGTAATCAGTGAGAAAGATTCGGGTATTGCAGAGGCATTAAATAAAGGCATTAGGCTCACAAAAGGAAAGTACATTCTTACAGTACAAGCAGACGACTATTTAATTCACAATGAAATATTATCAGAAATCCATCAGCAAATTAATAATGAAGATATCGATATGTATTTTTTTAATATTCAACTCAAAAAGCCTAATCAAAAACCAATAACAGCACATATTAATAAAATTGCGTGGTGGTACCATTTTAAACCTACTTTTACTCATCAAGGCGCACTTATTCATAAACGCGTCTTTGATAAAATTGGCTCGTATGATACTCGATTTAAAATCACAATGGATTATGATTTATATTATCGCGCTATTAATCAGCAGTTTACCTATCAAATATCTGATATTCCTATTACCGTGATGAATGTCGGTGGATTAAGCAGTAACAAAAAAAGTATTATGGATCGCATCAGAGAAGAATATCGCGTTCAACGCAAAAATGAAAAACATCTTCTATGGAAAATCATCCAAGCTCTGTATCGCATACCTTACTATCCATTTAAATATGTAAAAACAATGTGTTTTAATTAATTTATGAAAATATTAATCCTCACAAAAAGACAAACGACGGGAAACGATATGAGTATAGGAAGAATAAACCACCTTTTGTTTCAAATGAGAAAGTACCAATGGCGCAATGAGTTGTCAATCACTATCTAAAACTGGAAATTTTGGCTCTTTGTGTGGTCTTTTTCCCTGATCAATGCCAAGATTTTGGCAAATTGAGTCGTTTTGGAAGGCGAAGACCATAGGGGATCATCGGATCAAGACTGAACCGGATTGAAGTGGCTGTTGGTTTGGATTTAGGCGGTTACGGATAGACAGAATGCCTGGTTCGGTGAACGAGGTGGTGCTCTGGTGGGCAAACCGAGATGGGCAAGGATCTTAGCGATCACCGTGGGTTCCTCGATGGCGGCGATGATTTTCAGTTAACCCCCACAATGAGGACAGCGTTCGATGTCGATATCGAACACCCGTTTCAGCAAGCGAGCCCAGCTGATGCGGATAGCCGACGGTTGGTGAGGCGCCTGACCCTGTTTATCTGTCGTGTTATTGGCGTTGACTGCTTCGTCTGGGATGATTTCGGAACGGTGTTTGGCGTTGGGCGCGAGTATGCCATGACAAATCCGTCTGGAACGGATTTGGACCGCGCTAGCGACCCGAAGGGTGAAATACAGGGAAGTATTTCATCAATGCGAATCAGGTTAAGTCTGGGACGCGGGGCTAAAGCGGCCAAGCGTTGTATGAATTACTCCGAGCATCCTGCCCTCCGCCCTTCGGGCCAACCTTCGGTTGTTCAAAATCGCTCCCGGCAATTTTGTCAAGCGGCGACATGACGATATGGGTGGTACCATCTTGATACGGGCTCTTGAGTTGCAGGACGACATCGCCCGCGCGGTTACATCTGAGTCGTTCATTGGCCATCGCCGGGCGCGTGATGTAACGGCATAGGCGTTCGAGTTGTTTGCGCTGATTGGCGGCACAGCGCACGTTCGCATGCAAGCTAAAGCCATGGTCGCTGACACAACGCTTGGCGGTCACCTTTGTTGCTGTCGGGACGGTTTTCAAGCTCAGTACTTTCTGGCCAGCCCGAGGGCCGAATGCAATTCGGTAAGTACAGGCGGCTGATCGCAGGGGCGCCAAGGCGGGATCGGCATCGGCATCGGTTTCGGCCAAATAGGTGATTCCCTGCTCTTCAATGAGATAGCCTCTACGTGTTAGTAACCGCATGATCCGTTTGATGATCTTAGAGAGTAGGGTCTGCAACTGCTCGCTAGTGGGCGCGCGTACCGGTTGGAATACGGGCACGCCGCCATCGATACGATAAACGCCATCGAGGAATAAGCAATGCAGATGAATATTTCCATTACTTGCTGACTATGCCCTTTATTTTGGATCATTATCATGTCTCCTCAATTGACGGATAGTATCGATGAATACTGATGGGCGATGTTTGCTGGTAAAGCGTTAAGCGTCGGCTCATAAAGGTATTCGGGTTGGTCATTGTATCGTTTTGCATTGATCCACCCACAGCGTTTCCACCGTTGAATCGTTTGAGTTCCAACACCACAGTGCTCGGCGAGTTCTTGTTGAGATAAATAGCCTTTTGCGCGTAGCCTTTTGTAGCGTGTTTGAATGTTGAATCGTCTGAGTAGATAAACAATCGCGTTGGTATCAAACTTTCCAAGCGTGGGATGGATGACACCTTCTTCGTTTAGCTTCTTTGCGATTTCGCCCGCCGTATGTTCGCTCGACAGATGATCGATCTTCTCGATAATTTGGGGATCGATTGCTGTCGGCTTGTTGCCCGAGCGGGGTATTCTGAATAGTTCCTTGATGATCGCACCGGTTTTAAAGCGGATATAAACGTCAACCTCGTGACCCTCACGCTTCAGTGTCACATCTTCGATCAACAACCGGATCATACGCTTCTTATCTTGGAAGGTGGTGGCTTGATGAGACCAAACCGTCGCAAAATCCGCCACAAACTGCTTAATCTTCGCCTGCCTCGCGGGTTCAAGAACGTTTTGGTGAGTTTTGCGTCTGCTTTCATAGTCATGTTTGGCTTGTGCAAGCAAGGTGAGTTTTTCGTTCCATTCTTGTTCGAAGGTTTGTGCGACCAAACGATTTCCCGGGTCAACCGACATCACTCGCTTTCTGGCGAGATTGGCCTCGTATTGTGCACGTTCCACATGAAGCTGTAATAATCGATCCGCCTGTTCGGTTCGTTTGACGATTTCCCGTTGGATGGAAATCGCTGCGTCAACCGCCACGGGCGTGACTTTCTCTAATAGGACTTTGGCAATTATGGTATTGATACCCGCGCCCGGAATCGACGTACAAATCGCTTTGCCATAGTCGAGCTGTTCTCGATTACAGAGATAGATGGGCGTTCGTTCACCCTTAGATTTCTGTTTGTAGCTTGAAGCGAAATGCTTGCCACATCGGCCGCAGATGACGATGCCTTGTAACAAGGCGCAGCCTTCACGGGCAGGTCCGCAAAAGTCACGTCGCGCATTCGCGGCGAGGCGTTCTTCAATGGCTTCAAACTCATCCCAGGTAATGTAAGCCGAGTGTACATCCTTAACCAGTGCATGCCATTGATCTCTTTCTCTTCTTGAATAAGAGACACCTCCGGAAAGACTTTTACGGAGTTTGGTCCGGCCGTAGGCATAAGCACCCGCATACCGGGGATTATGAAGAATCCGCAGGGCTAAGTCACTCGACAGCGGGCGCCAAGCGAGTTCACCTTTATCAGGCCCTTCACGGGACGTACTGGAAACTTAATGCCTTCGCGGTTGAAGTGCCGAACGACCGCTTTCGAACTGCCAATCCGACGAAACACATCGAAAAACAATCGAATCGTTTTTTGTACCTGACAATCGGGATCAAGTTCTACCTGGCCATTCGGAGAATAAACAAACCCTATCGGAAGTTTGATCCTCAATTCTGCTCGTGCCGCTTTGTTTAAAGCGCCTCCCTGTAACCGAGCTCTAATCGTGAACAGCTCAACCTCAGACATCGTTCCCTTAAGCCCAAGAACGAGGCGGTCATTCACGTGCATCAGATCGTAAACGGCATCTGCATCGTAGATCAGCGTGTTATGGCTACCGCAAATGTGCAGCAGCTGTTGAAAGTCCGCGTTGTTTCTGGCGAGCCGAGATATTTCTAAACCCATGACGATACCCACTTTTCCCATGGCCACATCGGCGACCAGTTTTTGAAAGCCATTGCGGTGCTCTGCCGAACTCGCCGATTTGCCAAGATCATCGTCAATGACGCCGATGAGCTCTTGGCTCCAACCCAGCTCCAGCGCTTTATCGACCAGTCCGTATTGACGGGCCGTACTCTCAGTATTTTCCATGACCTGCTTCATACTCGATTGGCGCACATAGATCAGGGCTTTTCGTTTCAGGTGATGGCTAGCCACTTTGCTTTCACTATATGTATTCATCGGTTTCCTCCGTTAGGGATTGCAGTGTCATCGACGCGATCAACTGAACGATGGCGCCACTTCCATTGAATTCAGCGGTGAATTCCGATAAATAGTCAACCGCCGTTGGTGCCGGTTCATTCAAGGGTATCCCATTCAGGGTAATGATCCAGGCATGAAGTCCCTCAGCAATCAATCGTGTCATACTCCGGTAGGTGAGTGGTGAAACCTGCGACGTCAGGACGGATGCTCGCAACGCTTCGTAGGCACTGATAATCGTTGTCGAATTCACGGGTTCAATCGGCGAATGGTTCATTTTCCCTTGGCGTTTTTTTTACGTCTCAGGGCTTTTTCGATGCTTCTTGGATGGACCTTTCGCTGAAACTGTTGCTGAATCAGGCGCGATAAGGCGAGCGCTTTCAATGTTGGATCGTTGTCAATCGCTGCCCTCACAAAGCGCAGGACTTCATCATCGAGCTTATGTGGGCTTCGCGGTCCCCGTTTTTCGGGCATCAGTCCCTGAAAACCGGCTTCGGCGAACTGCTTTTGAATTTCGTAAAAGTGGCGTCGTGAGAAGCCGAATGCCTGGGCCGCTTTGGACACGGTACGGCTCTCTTTTTCAACACACCGCAGCATCTCGTATTTGACCTGGAGTAAATCGGTATTATCGAAGAACGCCTGTTTCTGGAACAGTTCGTCGCTGACTTTATCGGGATTGCGGTTCAAGGCGCCCGATTCCTCGAGTATTTTTTTCTTTCTATTCGAGCGGTGATGGTCCGGGTTCATGGGCAAATCTCTCGACGGGTGTGCGCTATAATATATGCCATATATTTCGCTAAAGTCAAGTAAATAAGGCATTATTTAGCAATCATCTGGGTATAAGGCATAATTTAGCGCTCATATAGCGGCATAGTTTATCTATCATATATTGCCGGTAATATAGACAATGATAAGTTTTTACGGCTGCGTATCAAGCTCATTAAATCGACAAGCTCAACGACGTCGGGTAATCGAAAAAGATCGCCAGCCTTCGCAAATTGACTGTAGAGATCTTCCTCTGCAAGCGTTGTGCAGCTTACTGGCAGGGATAACTGCTTACCATCAGGTCCAAAAAACTCAACACGGAGAGTACCTAAGCTATTAAATGACCTGATCGGTTCGAATTGATACCCATTTAAGGGATGGCAAGGATGATTGACGTAATAGTTGTTATCACCGTTCTGACGATTGGATGCAGTCTGCTTCGTATGGGTTGAGATTGGCGGCCGAACCAAAACGCTGGATGAGCGTAACGGCTCCGGTTTGCCCCTCCGTGCGTTTTAAGCCGGCTTGTTTAGTCAAAAAGGTCGAAATGGCGCGGTTAATCACCTGCAATACTGGCGAGAGCAGGTCGGGATGGCTGGCGAACAGGAAGCGCAGCGGGATCGGAAACGAAAGCACCCATTGGCGCACGGGGACCTTTGGGATGACGTGCTCCTCCAAATGGGCGGCCGTTTCCGCCATGCGCCGTGCGCCGCAAGAAGGGCAAAAACCACGTCGTTTGCATGAAAATCCTACTAGCTTCTCATGCGCGCAGTCGTCACACCGAAGGCGCAAAAAACCGTGTACTAATACCCCACATTCAAGAAAGGCCTCGAACTCATCTTTGACAAAATCGGGCAATCTCGATTCGGTCTCGGTCTCAACTTGGGCAAAGAAGGTCTCGACGTGTTCTTGTACCAACTGGTAGAGGATGGTTTCTTCAGGTCGCCGTCGTTCATAATGGACGCGATGTCCAGCCGCCGCGGGCTGTGCGGCTTGACCCATGATCTGTTTGCATTGTTATTATGGGTATATAAACGCCTATACAGTAGCATGGTTATACATGGCCTGACAAGAGCATGTTTTCATCAATACGGATTAGAAGAGGACGGAATTCCGGGGACACGAGACTTAATCTCTTGGCATTGAAATTTAAAAAACAAAAAGCAAGATATCAAGAGGTATCATATGGGAAAATACAGCACTTGCCATGCTTTTTATAACCAGTCGTTCAACCCGCCGAGCGGGTTAACTCCACGTTAGGGCTCATATCATGGAAATCGGGAATTTATCTAGTTTGTTCGAAGTGTCATTTGCCTTGCACGTCGGTTATGGCGCATTTCGTTCCGTGAACCATGTCGGGATTGGAGAAATAGAGAACTACGAAAAGGAACTGATGCTAAGGGAGATATATATAGATAGAGGAATCACCTACAAATACGGAGCCGGTCAAAAGGTTCATTGCTCGACTAAACGCAAACCCGGGGTCAGGTCTCCCATTAACACACTACTTTTTATAGGTTCATTATTAAATCCCACAGTGGCACATTTTTCCAGCGTTCTGTAATGTCTCTGCGAGGTTAGTCGTTAAAACCACTCAACGTCCTACACGTACGCTCCCGCGACCAAACCTTCGCGCACCCTATCAACACGTACCCTTGCGGCCCCCTCCCTATGTTAATTATCTCCTTATTGTGGGCCGCCAAGCCCTAAGGGAGACTTTACTTTACATTTCTTTGTTTCTAAATCTAAAGGCCAACCCTTGATAGTCTCACCGGTCAAACCAGTGACTTACCTGTCAACGGGTTAATTGCTTCATAATACTTTATCGGCTAAACTTTTCGAATGCCTAGACCCCATCGCATTGAATATTAAGGTTTTCGCTCGAAAAATTGACGAAGCGATAAACATTATTATGAAGCAAACAACTTGACCCTTATTTACATTAGGATTCTAAGCGTGGAAATTCGGTTAGAGTAACAAAAATTATTAGCTTACTCAGGACCCAGGGTAAACGGAATAGTAATCGTGTACGGCTCGCCTTGTTTCGGGAGTCGCAAATTCGAGAGTTTTTGAACAAGAAGCTCGTGAACCGTGGCTCGATTTGTCTTGGGGTCTTGAAAGTGAAGACTGTCGAAAAGAATTTCTACCGCCGCTTGGTTTTCCCCAGTGGAAACATTCATTCTAAGCGATATTAGTCCGTCAAGGGAACCTACATTCTGCAGTATTTCCAGAACGGAGTTCGATGCTTGGTCTACGACCCGCTTGGCTTGCCGTGCATTGATTCCACTGGTATGGGCGCTTTCAGCCAGGAGGTGGCCGTGTATAACCAGCCGAGCATCTTGAGGGTTCATTGTTCCTTGGACCGTACGAACTCCGTGGATCGCACGATCGTCGAACAAAAGGAAACGGCTAAAAATAGGTGGGATTTTATCAATGTAGAGGCGAGCCCCAGACTCGCGGTGTCTTCCTCGCCAGTAATCTCCGAGTTGGTCCTGAACGATCAGGGTTTCTCCCCCATCGAAATTGCGCTCGTTCCATTTCGTCAAAGAAAAAACAAAGCCCACCGAACCGTTTTTAGAGTCATTATGAAGTTCTTGTCCGCATCCGTTCACGTACATACTCGTCGTTATTCCGGTAGGAACCAACCCCATGTTTTCGATGCTCCATCGCCGAAAATGGGATAAGAAATTAGTTTGCATGTCCTCCGGAAAAAAAGAATAGGACTTTATGTAGGTATACAGCTCGGGAACAAACCAATAAGTCCAGCTGAAGTCTTTTTGTTCTAGTTGATGCGGGCGAGAACAGACATCCTCAAAATAACTGCGGTAGGTTGGAGCGCATTCAAAAAAATTGTCAACGACGGCAAAGCGACAGTTAGGTTCGAATACAAACATTGTGATTATCTATAGCGATTGGACAAAAATACCGGAGCAGTCATGACAGTCAAATGCCGATCCACGTAAAAAGGTATGTTAATTCAACTTGGCAGGCTCCACAAATGCTTTCAAAAATAAGGGGCAGGTCTTGCCATAATGTAACAAGCAGCTATCCCTTAACTACTAAACACACAATTCAAACTTCGGCGATTATCTCCAAATATTCTTTTTTTCCAATTTGATATAAGATGGCTATCTTTATAGCCATCTAATGGAAATTCCAATGATAAAAGAATATTCAATCGCCGAAGGTCGTAATCAGCTGTCTAATATGGTTCATCAGGCTGAAGATGGCGCGAAAATAACCCTCACTCGGCGAGGCAAGCCCGTTGCTGTATTGGTCTCGTACGACGCATTTCAACGCATGATCTCGTCTGCGGACCCCAACTTTTGGCACGCAATTCAAGAATTTCGTGGTATGACGGATTTTACTGATGCGGACTTACCCGATGCCGAACTCGTCAGCTGCCGTGATCGAGACTCCGAGAGAGATTTTTCATGGCGGGACTGATTTACCTGCTAGACACCAATGTCGTTTCAGAAGCCGTAAAACCGACACCGAATCGTAACGTGATGTCGTTATTCAAAAAGCATGGAAAAGAGATATGCACTGCGTCGTTGGTTATTCATGAAATGTACTACCGAATGCATAAATTGGATGCAGGGAGGATTAAACATAACCTGGGAAGGTATCTGCGTATTTTGAAAGAACAGGGTTTCGCTGTACTTTCTTATGACCGGAATGCGGCTGAATGGCATGCGCGGGAACGCGCTCGACTTGCCGCCACAGGAAAGACGCCTGCCTTTGTCGACGGTCAAATTGCAGCGATTGCGTGTACTCAAAAACTAACTTTAGTGACACGAAATACTAGCGATTTTTCTGGTTTTGACGGACTTAAAGTGGAAAACTGGTTCAATGCCGACGCATAATATTTTCAAGAATAAAGGGGTCATTCTAACGACGCTAATCACTCACTTTACAGCCTATCACCATCAATACGTCGATAAAGGAAGCCAATATCGCCAATGAATCCAAATTTGGAAAAACTTCATACCTATCCGTTTGCCAAGCTTGCTCGGCTAAAAAACAAAGCCTCGGCTACTTCAGATAAATCGCCCATTTTCCTTTCCTTGGGTGAACCCAAACATCCGATGCCTGATTTTATTAGCGATTCAGTCGTGACTCATCTCGATGAATTGACAAAATATCCGACGGTCAGGGGCCTTCCGGAGCTACGCGCCTCAATCGCGGCTTGGTTGTGCAAGCGATACCATTTGCTGATAGGTTTAATCGACATCGAAAAAAACGTGTTACCGGTAATGGGGACACGCGAAGCCTTGTTTTCGTTTGCCCAATGCACAATCGATTCGGCCGAAAAACCTATTGTAATGCTTCCGAACCCCTTTTATCAGATCTATGAAGGCGCTACGTTTTTGGCTGGAGCTGAACCCTATTATGTCGACTGCCTTCCCGAAAATAGCTATCTGCCCGATTTCGATGCAATCCCGGAGAGCGTCTGGTCACGGTGCCGACTATTGTATCTTTGTTCGCCCGGAAACCCGACCGGCGCGGTACTTGAAGTCGAGACCTTAAAAAAATTGATTCAACTTGCCGAGCGATATGACTTTATTATCGCCAGCGATGAATGTTATTCTGAAATCTATTTAGACGAAAAAACGCCGCCATCCGGATTACTACAGGCAGCCTACTCACTGGGTAACGATAAGTTCTACCGATGTATTGTTTTTAACAGTTTGTCAAAACGATCCAATGCACCCGGATTAAGGTCCGGCTTTGTTGCCGGAGATGAGAAATTGATAGAAAAATATTATCAATACCGAACTTATCATGGATGCGCGATGCCTATTCCGTTCCAGCACGCCAGTATCGCTGCGTGGAACGACGAAAGGCACGTCGTGGAGAACCGGACAGCCTACCGCGAAAAGTTCTCGGCTGTCATCGATATTCTCACCGGAGTGCTTGAATTTAAGGTGCCGGCAGCCAGTTTTTTCCTTTGGCCTAAAACCCCGGTTGAAGACGAAAAATTTGCGCTCGAGTTGTTCGCCACGGAAAATGTAACGGTTCTGCCAGGAAGCTATTTATCCCGGCACCGGAACGGGGTTAATCCCGGGCAAAACCATGTTCGTATCGCACTGGTACAACCTTTAGAGGTTTGTATAGAAGCGGCGCGTCGTATTAAAAATTTTGTTCACTCGTAATGCAAACTTAGGTATAAATGATGTCACAATTGGAAACAATAATTAACGAAGCCTTCGAAAATCGAAATGAAATTTCGCCGACCAGTGTCAACGCTGAAATCAAAGAGGCAATCGCGGAATCGCTGGATCTTTTGAATAGGGGGACGGTTCGGGTCGCGGAAAAGAAAGATGGCGGCTGGATTGTCAATCAGTGGTTGAAAAAAGCCGTATTGCTGTCTTTTAGAACCTCTGAAAATCGGGTTATGGAGGGAGGCGTTACTCGCTTTTACGATAAAGTCGAAACCCGATTCGCCAGCTATTCGCCCAAGGACTTCGAAGAAGCGGGAATCCGTGTCGTCCCGACAGCCAATGCCCGATACGGTACATATATCGCACCCAATGTCGTTTTGATGCCATCGTTCGTCAACATCGGCGCCTATGTTGACAGCGGCACCATGGTGGACACCTGGGTCACCGTCGGCTCCTGCGCCCAAATCGGTAAAAACGTCCATCTATCCGGAGGCGTTGGAATAGGTGGCGTCCTCGAACCGTTGCAAGCCGGTCCCACCATCATCGAAGACAATTGCTTTATCGGCGCCCGATCGGAAATTGTCGAGGGTGTCGTTGTAGAAGAAAACGCGGTGATTTCCATGGGAGTTTACATCGGCCAAAGCACTAAAATATTCAATCGTATGACCGGTGAAACCAGTTACGGGCGTATCCCGGCGGGTTCCGTCGTGGTTTCCGGCAATCTGCCGTCAAAGGACGGCAGTCATAGTCTTTATTGCACGGTCATCATCAAACAAGTTGACGAAAGAACCCGTAGTAAGGTGGGATTAAACGAATTGCTCCGTGATTAATGATTACACTATACGGCATCAAAACCTGCAGCACTGTCAGACAAGCCCGAAAATGGCTTGATGATCAAACCATTCCCTATTGTTTCCATGATTTTCGTGAAAATGGTTTGGATCTATCGTTACTCGATCATTTCGAACAGGCACTAGGCTGGGAATCCATGGTGAATCGCCGAAGCACCAGTTGGCGAAATCTTGATGACAGCGAACGTAAGGATTTAACAAAAGAAAAAGCCAAAGATCTCATGCTTGGACATCCCACGCTCATCAGGCGTCCGATCCTCGACACCGGCGACGAGATCCTTATTGGGTATTCAACCGACGAATATAAATCCTTGATATGAGCAGATCCGTAGATCTGGCTCTGGATTTGATTAAACGTCAATCGGTTTCCCCGGAAGATGCCGGTTGTATGGAAGTTGTCGCAAAACATCTAAAGCCATACGATTTTAAGGTCGAATGGCTAAATTTCAACGACACCAAAAACATCTGGTTGCGGCGTGGAGACCAAACACCTTTATTTGTATTTTTAGGCCATACCGATGTAGTGCCGTCAGGCCCCGTCGATGCTTGGCGCTCCCATCCCTTTAAGCCGGAAGTCCGTGAAGGCTATTTATACGGTCGCGGCGCCGCGGATATGAAGAGTAGTATCGCTGCAATGGTCATTGCCTGCCAGAACTTTTTGCGGGAATACACCAACCACCGAGGATCAATTGCGCTTATGCTAACCAGTGATGAGGAAGCTTTGGCAACCAACGGTATCGTAAAAGTCGTGGAAACTCTCCAGACCCGATCCGAACAAATCGATTGGTGTCTGGTCGGTGAACCTTCGAGCGAAAAAGAGTTTGGCGATACTATAAAGGTTGGGAGACGTGGTTCGCTTTGCGGCACTTTGCGAATTTTCGGAACCCAAGGACATGTAGCGTACCCCCAATTCGCCGATAACCCAATCCACCGATTCGCACCCGCCCTGACGGCGTTGACCCGTGAAGTATGGGATAACGGAAACGAATATTTTCCGCCAACCGGCTTTCAGGTTTCCAACATTAATGCGGGTACAGGCGCGGAGAACGTCATCCCAGGGGTTGCCGATATCTCGTTTAATTTGCGCTTTTCCACTGAACTTGACGAAGACACGATCAAAAAACGTGTCCACGACATTTTGGACCAACATCATCTGAATTACGAACTGAACTGGCGGTTATCGGGCAATCCCTTCTTTACCGAGCCCAAGGAACTGACCAAAGCCATCGTCGATGCCGTAGAACACGTCACGGAGCTATCACCAAAACTCTCAACGGGCGGGGGAACATCGGATGGCCGTTTCGTGGCTCCGACTGGCGCCCAAGTAGTAGAACTAGGTCCTTTGAACGCTTCGATTCACAAAGTAAACGAATGTATCGAAGTTGCTGATATTGAAAAGCTCACGTTGACTTACCAGAAAATTCTGGAGATTTTACTTCAAAAATAAGCGTTAACGGTTATTAATTACGATCATGCGCTCATTCAGTTTTGCTTTCGTCACGATACTAGCCTATTGATTTTGAGTATTGGTATAATCGGCAATATCGAAGCTAATCAGCGCAATAGCAGCAATTCTTTCAAAAATGAAATGCTGCAAAGTAGTCCTAATAGCCGCTCTTATTCCAGGCAAACATCCGGTCAACAACGCGCTTTTATCCAAAATCAACGAATCAGGTAGTCACTCGCGCACCGTGGTGGATTCATGGCGCGTACCGGAGACATCGCCTTGGGGGGATTACTTGGAATTGTGATACTCGGCGGGGCTTTCGAGAATCTGAAACTTGTTGATTTCGGTGTGTTTGGTTTGATTGTGTTTGTATTTTACAAATTCAATGCTCGATGGTTTTCTAAAAACCAACTCAGTTTTCGAGCAAATATCCTTTTCTAACGACACTGTTACGAGTTAGAATCGCTAAAAATCAAATAAGAGGTACAACTCTGGCAATCCGTGTTCCTATTTAGAGCGGACAATCTTTTCGTGCAAAAATTCGGCCTCCTTGATAAGGGTAGGCTCAAGCTCGCCAATGCGTTCGGGCAAATCCCCCCCCATGTCTGACGGCAAGAACATAGATGTCCTGATCGATGGTATCGCAGACAAGAAAATGCTACCGGACCCTATAAAATTTGAGACGGTCTGAGACTTCGGATTTTTCCCTGAGGAGAGCAGGATGTTCTTTTAGACGTTCAAAAGCCTGATCAAAACTGTCAATGTATTTATCGGCAACGGACTTACCCCATTTTTCTATTGAGAAATCCTCGATCGTTGCTAAATCGGCATCAGCTCGATAGGTGGTAAAGAGACGAACCACTATTATTGACCCCGTTTTTCTCGCTGTCGAGAGGCTTTAATCAAATCGCGAACATTGCCCTTATATTCTGTGACGCGTCCCTTACTGACATCGTCATAGCCCTCTAAAATAGCATCGCGCAATTCCGCGGCTTCCTTACGTTCTTTTTCTTTGCGTAAGATATCTCGAAGAAATTCGCTTGGGGTGGCGTAAAGAGTACCGTCTCCTGAATTTTGATCTACAAAAGAGCGTAGTTCATCCGTCAAAGACAAATTAATACTTCTGCTGCCCATTAGTGGTCCTCCTTCATTTATGATTCACCACTCATTATAAGTATTGTGGCTATAAATATCGATATTCGACACAAATTAAGACCCTAAGCATCCTTCTTAATCCCCCGCACTTTGGGTCGACGAATTCTTATTGGCATTGTTCATTAAGTATAGTATCCGGTAAAATAGCGATTTCCATTTGAGTAACTGACTATGCCGACTTGCCCTAAATGTCACGCGGAAGACTGTACTAAAGATGGTATAGTTAAAGCCAAACAACGATATAGATGCAAATCGTGTGGTTATAGGCATACCGTTAGACACCGGGAGATAAGTCTTGATATTAAGCGGCAAGTGCTTGAACTTTACCTGGAGGGGCTTGGGTTTCGCCCGATTGGCCGGTTTTTGAAATGCAGTCATGTTTCGGTATATTACTGGATCAAAGCGTATGGCGAATCAATTGAGGCAATTCGATGGGACGCGGGGGGGTTGAGATTGTAGAAATGGATGAAATGCAGACTTACATTGGCGTAAAAAAACGATTGCTGGATCTGGATTGCTGTTGATCGACATGGAAAGCGCTTTCTCTCGTGCGTTGTAGGCTCCCGCGACACGGGAACCGGGCGAGCATTATGGGACGGCCATCAAAACCACCCACATAAAAGGTGTGATGAGCGACTATTGGAGCCCTTATGAAAAGTTTATCCCGACTGAATTACAGACACAATCCAAAGCTGAAACCTATACGGTAGAAGGCTATAACAGCTTATTTAGCCACTTTCTTGCCCGATTACGCCGAAAGTCTGAGTGCTATAGCAAAAGCCAGGAAATGCTTAAATATTCAGTCCTGCTTTTAATGCTCAAATGGAACGGAGAATTAGTGGCTATACTTACCTAACAGTTCTAACACTTATTCTGATTCTATACTTTACAAAAAGTCGCCTGGATATAAAATATAAAAATGTTCAAGCGTACTCTTTGGTTGGCTCGTATTCATCGGGCATGGTCTCGCCGTTCCATTGTCTGGCTGTCCGGTGTCCGCCGGGCGGGCAAGACGACGCTAGCCCGAATGTTACCCGATGCGGTGTATATGAACTGCGATTTGCCGTCGACCTTGAGGGCGTTGGAAGACCCCGAGTTATTTCTTGACAGCCAAGTAACGGATAACGACTCTTGGCTTTAGTTGCTGCTGGTTAATCCATTGTCAATCAGGCTCAGCCAAGATTGATCGGATTGTTTCAATTGTCATCATAAGTGTCATCGGCTGTAATGGAGATTCCACGAAGCCGCGAGACAAATAGAATTGTTTGGCTTGATCAGTAAGAGCGTGAACCAGAATGGCGAATACTCCGGTATTCCCAGAGACGGTAACCGCACGCATCATTGCATCGCGCAACATTGCCTGACCTAAGCCTTTATTATGATAACGCTTATCGACGGCGAGCCGACCAAGTAGGAGAACTGGCAAAGGATCTGGCATGTTTCGCCGCATAGCTTTAGTGCTGCTTCGTGGTTAATCGCTCCGGCAGATAAACAGTAGTAGCCAATAACGGCCATTCCCGAACACACCACAAAACAACGTGAAGCGCCAGCCATTGGTTTTTTAACGCACGCTTTCTAAGCCATTCGTTGAGGGATAATTCACCACTGTCGAAATCAGCCGACTGCTCATTTGCTGTAATCGGTGAAGGCGGCTTGAACTTAAACTCGGTCACTTATCCCAAGGAGCTTTGGTCTTTAATAATCGGCGTAATTTATCATTCGGCGGTAGAGGTTGGTCGAGCAGTTCTTGAAATTGAGAAAATGTGTTTGCACCGACTGAGAAAAAAACTTGATCCAACAGAACATCTTCTGCTTCACGACAGGCAGCTTCAAGCATAAAATCAGACCGGCTACGACCTAATCGGGTTGCTGCTTGGTCGATAAGATCGCGTTGCTTGGCTTTGGCGCGTATATTTATAGAAACAGCTTCTTTGATTTGTGTAGGTTGCATTGTCATATTTCAGTAGGTGTATATCGTTTCAGCATACAATTATGTATAGAAGATTGCAATACGGAAAATTGCGATAACTGTGACAACAACGGGTCATATCTTTACATTAATCGTATTTCAATATCATTCGATAAAAGGTAGATTCAGGCGGAAGATTTTCAAGGTACTGAATGCCTGGATGTGGGCAGCCTTTAAATTCCAGTAGCTCCACAGTTGAGCGTTTTTTCATGGTTGAGTCAACGGGTTCCGCAAGGTAACGCTGACTCTATACTTTACAAAAAGACGCCTGGATGTAAAATATAAAAATGTTCAAGCGTACTCTTTGGTTGGCTCGTATTCACCGGGCATGGTCTCGCCGTTCCATTGTTTGGCTGTACGGTGTTCGACGGGTGGGCAAGACAACGCTGGCCCAAATGTTACCCGATGCAGTGTATTTGAACTGTGATTTGCCGTCGACTTTGAGAGCGTTGGAAGACCCTGAATTATTTCTTAACACTCAGGCAACGGACCGCGTACTGATCTTCGACGAAGTGCATCATTTGGATGACCCCAGCCGTCTGCTGAAGATTGCCGCCGACGAGTATCCGTGGTTGAAAATGTTAGCAACGGGATCCTACACGCTGGCCGCTACCCGAAAGTTCCGTGATTCTCTCACGGGGCGCAAGCAGGCAATTCATTTGTGTCCTGTACTCTGGGAAGAATGCGCCCAACCTTTTGGCGTGCGTGATCTCGACCGTCGCCTGCTGCACGGCGGGATGCCTGAGCCGCTACTGGCGAAACGTAAAGACCCCACGTTTTTTAACGAATGGATCGATAGGTTTTATGCGCGGGATATCCTTGAGTTGTTTGGCATTCGCAACCGCCAAGGTTTTCTGGCGCTGTTCCGGCTTCTATTACGCCAGAGTGGGGGACAACTGGCCTGACATATAGGGGTCACAAAACATTGCCTCCCAACCCACCTACCACCTCGACAACCGCATCCGTCAGCACCTTGAGATCCGCGGCACTGATAATAAAGGGCGGCATCAGGTAAACAAGTCGGCCGAAAGGTCTTACCCAAACACCCTGCTCCACAAACAAGGGTTGCACCTGTTTAAGGTCTATAGCTGTCGTCAATTCTACGACACCAATCGCACCGAGCACACGTACATCCGTGACGTGGGCAAATCTTTCACAAGGCTCTAAACCCTTGCGTAAACCCTGCTCAATGGCTTGCACACGCAACTGCCAGGGTGAATCAAGTAAAAGGTTAATGCTCGCCAATGCCGTGGCACAGGCAAGTGGATTAGCCATGAATGTTGGCCCATGCATGAATAGGCCTGGATTACCCTGGGAAATCACGTTACTGACCTTAGACATAGTCAGAGTCGCGGCAAGGCTCATGTACCCGCCGGTAAGCGACTTTCCAAGGCACAGGATATCCGGGCTAACACCCGCATGTTCACAGGCAAAGAGTTTCCCCGTCCGGCCGAAACCCGTGGCAATTTCGTCGAAGATCAACAATACACCATACTGGTCACATAATTCACGTAACCGGGAGAGATAATCCGCCGAGTAAAAACGCATTCCACCAGCTCCTTGTACAACAGGCTCAAGAATTATTGCGGCAATCCGGTCGTTGTACTCAGCCAATGCCTCAATCATTGGCTGGATATCGTCGTCGCTACACGCTTTACCAAACCGCGAAGTAGGTGAGTCGACAAAAATCTGCTCCGACAAAATACCGGCAAACAGTGTGTGCATGCCATTAACTGGGTCGCACACCGACATCGCACCGAAGGTATCACCATGGTAACCATGACGAATTGTCACAAAGCGCTGTTTCCGAACTTGACCCATCGCAGCCCAAAACTGGATAGCCATCTTCATGGCCACTTCGACAGCCACCGATCCTGAGTCCGAAAAAAACACCGTCTGTAAGGATTCGGGGGTTAGCGACACCAGTTTTTCGGCAAGTTCCACCGCAGGCCGGTGAGTGAGCCCCCCGAACATGACATGGGCCATATCTTTAAGTTGAGTTTTCACCGCCCGATTGAGTACCGGGTGGTTATAGCCATGGATCGCACACCACCAGGATGCCATACCATCAATCAATTCTTGACCATTGGTCAATTTGATCCGAACACCCTCAGCGGACTGCACGGCGAATAAAGGCAGATCCGCGCCGATAGCGCTATAGGGATGCCACACGTGTTTGCTATCCGCGGATAGCTCGTGGCCTTTTTTTTCAGGAATCGGATCTTTCATCGACCGTTGATCGTAACCCCTTATCTTGATGGTATTGACCAGGTTTAAGCGTTGCGCGCCAAGCTGATTAGAGCGAACCTTTCAAAAAGCAGGAGATTCATCATGAAAATAGGTCTTTTCCCTGTACTTATTAGCCACGAATAAAAACAATATCGCAGTTACCAACATTAACACGGTAAAGAACCAATAATAGTCAGCTCCCGCTAATTTACTGGTACCATCTTCGTTTCGAATAAAGAAATTCACGGCGCTGGTAAATAGATTTCCCAGTGCCACCGACATCATGAAAAAGGCCATAATATAGGACTTCATGTTTTTGGGCGCCTGGGTATAGGAAAATTCCAAGCAAGTGATGGAAACCATGACCTCGGCTGAAGTCAAAATCAGATAAGCCACCAATTGCCAACCAATATGTGGCGTTTGACCCGCATCGAGTCGCATTTGAACCCACGCTGGTATCGCGAAAGCTACGGCGGTCAAGAACAGACCCATTGAGATTTTACGCATTGCCGTCAGCTTCATAACTCGCTGCAATGCGGGATAAAGCCCATAAGAAAAAAGCGGGATCAGCAACATAATCAACAGCGGATTGGCCGCTTGAATTTGCGACGGCAATACTTCATACCCGGCTATCATTCTATCCATTTTTTGGGCCTGCAAAACCCACGATGAACCGGTTTGATCGAATAACGCCCAGAACATCGCCACGAACAAATAAATAACTCCAAGTCGTCCAACAATCTTCAACCCGTCTCCGCTGAAAGCTTCCCTCAGAAAAACCATTCCACCCGGCCGTATATGGGCAAAGCGATGACGGCCCGACCGAAACACAATCGTTGCCACTGCCATCAATACACCGGGAACGGCGAAAGCCACCGTGGAACCATATTGCTTGAGAAGCCACGGAATCGCCAGCATGGCCGAGAATGCGCCCAGGTTGATAGAAAAATAAAACCAACCATACACTCGGCCCAGGAGGTGGGCGTTGGATTTCCCGAATTGATCTCCCAGGTGAGCGGAAACACAGGGTTTAATACCTCCCGCTCCTAGCGCAATCAATGTTTGACCGATAAATAATCCGATCCGGGAATCATCAAGAGCCAAGGCGAAATGTCCCAAACAATACACCAACGATAAAACAATAATTGTCCGGTACTTCCCGAGAACGCCATCGGCGATCAAAGCGCCCAAAATCGGTGTTAAATAAACCGCGGAAACGAAAAGATGAAAATAGCCTTTCGCTTCGTCCTCACTCATCACCTCAAGACGCCCTGAAGAATTGAGAAGATATTGAGTCATGAAAACAACGAGGATAGCGCGCATTCCGTAATAACTGAAACGCTCCGCCACTTCGTTACCGATGATAAACGGTATCCCCGGTGGAATTTTCGAACTCGCTAAGGGTGCGGTTCTATACTTTGTCATGGCTGGAAGGTTAACACAGACAGACCAATTATTCGTATTCAACGCTGAGAAAATCTCAGCTTGTCCAAATCCCGCCGTCCGCAATGTTCGATAGCTGAAATTTGGATTTCTTGGTCTTCGCCGGAATAGGGCACGAGCCAGGATTCCAGAAGTGTCAGCGTATCGTTCCACCGCACTTGGAGCCGGTATTGTTCTATTTCAGTAACCCACGGTTGCACTGTGGAGTTTAGGCCTTGTGCGCTCAATTTTTTCGAGATGCTATTGGCGCGAGCTTCAGATTTGAATAACCCTAGAGAAATAGACCCCCTTAAATCTCCTGCGGTGAACAACCAAGTATCCTTGATTCCACGGAATTTGAGCATTTCCAGATTAGCCCTGGAATCCTCGAAACTTTCCGGAGCCCGATCGGGGCGAAAAAGAACCCAGAAGCCCACACGCATGTTGTCCCAACTTGAATTGATCCGATGCCACGAAACTTTGGAATCCATTCCGGATACAATGGCTGTCGCGGCTTCCATTGTACTGAAAGGACCCAATTCGTAACATTGTTTCGTTTTCGACCCGGCGTTTCCCAGTGGGCCTATCTCAACGCTTCTTTGCGCAATTTTCGAAAGCGAATCAAACTTTTCAGAAAAATCAATTTGCCCCATGCCCTCCACTGGATTGGGAATAGAATCCGCTATAACTTCATATGCACTGTCGAACCCGTGGATAATCGAATCAACCACAAGGCTAAATTGAATACTCGCGATTTGATCAAATACCGACTCGGATATCGCTTCTATAATCGACCACGAATCCCTGGACCCCGCCGTATTTTCCGTGATACGAATTTCATCCTGGCTTCGAATTTGACGAACTTCGTTTTTTGGCGCTGAACCAAGATTTTTATCGAGCTCACTCACTAAGACAATGGTTTCGACGCCATCGGGCAAGTGCAATTCCAAATTGTCGGATCCATCGAACCCTCTTGGCGTCTCGATCATGAAATTCCACAGGAAATAACCCACGTTTGCCGCCAATAAAAGGAAAAAGAACTTTTTCATGAGAGTCTATGCGGCGACAATCGATAGACCTTTAACAATTAGCCCAGGGTCATAAACGGACGGAACCGAAATTCGCTCGGCAACGGACTGACCATCGCCCCCGGTAAAAACCAGGACCGGCTGACTTTTGCACTTGGACATCAGATCGTTAAACCCCCGGTCTACAAATCCCGAGGCCGCGCATAGAATGCCATTGGCGATTGCCGTACCTGTATTATCCCCAAGGCTATTCCCGGTTTTACTCCCAAAGGTTTCTATCCCGTGGGTCCCTGCCTGTAACGATCTCTTCATCAACGATAACCCAGGCATTATCAAGCCTCCACGGTGAACACCATTCAGATCGAGAAAATCCAAAGTAATCGCCGTGCCACAATCCACTAAACACGCGGGTAAATCATAATGATGCCTCAGGCCGACCAAACCCACCCAGCGGTCGACACCGAGTTTCAGTGGGTTTTCGTACCCATTCAGTACACCGAAGGCCTCGGCTTGAGGTTTAACGAAATCCACTTGTATTTGCCATTTTCGAACCAGCCAATCACGGAGCTTTGCACCCATTTCAGCACCTGCGACATTGACTACGACGACACACTCGGGTTTGTCCAGTTCACCCCATAATGTTTCTATGGAATGGTCTGGGCGACCCGCCTTATGGGGAAAAGCTTTCCCGAATGTTAATCCCGTATTATTCTTTATACCCCACTTAATGAACGAATTTCCAAGGTCAACTAGCAACATCACGCGCCTTTTTCGTGAAAGCTGACTTCGCCGGAAGCAAAATTCGAAAACCGGCCTTGTTGGTCCCGAAGAATTAGCAGCCCATCGTCGGTAATACCTGACACTTCACCGCGAACCTTAGAATTTCCAACACTTAAGGTCACCGATTCTCCACACATGCAATCCCATCCGCGCCATTCATCCAGATAAGGTTTCAAACCTGTTTTGTCAAAGCCCTCGACGAGCGGCGCCAGCTCATTCAAAACTTCGGAAACCATTGCATTTCTTGACGGCCGGGTTTGACCGAGAATGTGTTCCAGGTCGGTCCAATCCTGGTCAATGGATTGGGCGCTTCGTTCAGGAATATAGAAATTGATTCCCAATCCTATAACCGCTGAACATGGACCATTCGCTTCACCGAGCACCTCAACCAAAATCCCCCCGAGTTTTCGCTTGCGCCAATAAATATCATTGGGCCATTTTAAGCCAATATCATGAACACCGGATTTTTTTAAAGCGCGTACTACGGCAACACCGACGGCAAGACTTAATCCGGATAAGGCTCCAGGCCCCTCTGAAAACCGCCATAATAAGGAAAGGTAGATATTACGGCCAAACGGTGAAATCCATTGCCGACCGAGCCGTCCTTTTCCGGCGGTTTGCATTTCCGCCAAGCAAACCATACCGGAACAACACCCTTGTTCCACGGAATTGACCAGATAACGATTGGTCGAATCAATTTGATGATGAATCTCCAAGCCATTCAGCAAGGTCTTCACCGGGGGGCTGAGTAACGCTTCGATTGTTGATTGGTTAAGTAGCTCTAATGGTTGAGTTAATCGGTAACCTTTTCCCGAAACAGCAACGATTTCCACACCAATGTCCGCGAATCCCTCGATTTGTTTCCAAACAGCCGAGCGGCTGACACCCAACAACGCCGCCAACTTACTCCCCGAATGGAAATCGCCATCGGCTAAAAGGTGAATTAGCTTAAGTTTGGTTTCATTGAAGCGCATTCAGGAATGGATTAAAACGACAAAAAAGAACTTTTGCCTTCAGAAATGAAACCTAACCGGAAAAACAATAAAATTCAAGCAGGTTCTTCCCGATTTTTAATTTGTTGAATTTGCCGCTTGACGATATAGCGTATCAGTAGTTCCCGATCTTGTTCCCCCAACGAGAGAAAATCCACGCCAATGCGATGCCCGAATGAAGCTTCGTTCGAATTTGTTTTACAGTAAACGACCTTTCCATACGTCATCAATGCCACCAAGGACGGCGGCAAAATCATTTTCAATTGGATCACGGCGTCCGGTTCCAAGGCGCTGTCCGCATCAAACGCGATGCCCGCGGCACTGATGTTGACCTTCTGTGTCGAACGATCGGACGGTTGTGTTTCGTTGACCAACAGAGTCTGAGCTATCAGATCGATTTTCCGTTCCAGATTTTTGATGACATCCGCGGCTTCGGGTTGCCTGCGCTCTAATTTTTTGAGTTGGACGCGCGACTCTTGAGTTAAAAAATCTAATGCGGAACTCAACGAAAATGCGTCGAGAATTTCTTCATTCTTAAAATTTTCCGGATCCGGTATAGCGCCTTGCCCGACTTCCTTAAAAATCAGGATGATTTCGTCATCTATTCGAAAATAGCGCCGCCGCTCCTGCTGATCTTTGTCTGACGATTCAATAAACATTCTCAATTCCTCATCAATTTCCAACGTCGTCCAGTCCCTTTATAATTTCCTCGCTTTCATTCTGAATCAAAATGATCTATACTCGCCTGTTTTTCGCCTGTTTTTCGCCCGATTTTCATAGGAATCGTTGGGAACCAAAGGATCGGTATCGGCGTGTCCCTCGATAACCAACCGATTAGGATCGATGGTTCCATCGCTCAAAAGCGAATGAGCAACAGTTACAGCGCGACCGGCCGCAAGTTCCCAATTGGATCGATACCAATCCGTTGAAATCGGAATATTATCGGTATGTCCCGCAACGACAACATCGCCTTCGGTACCCCTCACCGCCTCTACCATCTTGTTCATCACCGGTTCGAATCCAGCGTTAAGAACGGCGCTTCCGGAGGGAAACGAGCCCCTTTCATGGATGCGGATAATAATCCTTAAGTTTGCGGTTTCTACACTGACAAGTCCTTCGCTGATCTCGTCTTTCAAGGAATCGCGGATTTTTTGGGCCGCCATTTCCACTTTCTGCTGTTCAGCCTCAAGCATCTCCGCCTTTAATTTTTCTTTGGCTTCTTCCGGAATATCTAAATTTTTCTTTTCGTCGGTAGTGGTTTGTCTAATTTCTTCTAAGGGTGTGGGATCGACGGTTGCCGGAGAAAAATGCTGGGCCACCACGCTGGTTCCTTTGACTATCTCGTAGGCTGGGATTTCCTTCTGCACGCCGAATGCATCCTTAAAGGAATCCGCCATTTTCTTAAAACGAACCGCATCCATCTCCGCGAAAGACAACAATAGGACGAAGAAACACATCAACAATGACATAAGATCGGCGAATGTCATCACCCAAACTGGCGCTCCAGCCGGGGGACAGTTACAGTCTTCTCCTAAATTACCGGACATTTTCTATCCCCCAAATACTACTCGTCAGAATTAGAACGTTTCTTTTCCGAAATATAGGTATTCAACAGTTGCTCGAGAACTTTCGGATTCATGCCCTCCTGGATTGCAGCAATGGATTCGATCAGCAGCGATTTGTTTAACCTTTCGTAGTTGCTCACACTCCCCAATTTATCCGCTAGGGGAATCGCAAAACAATTAGCGATCATCGCACCATACAATGTCGTCAATAAAGCGACCGCCATCGCTGGGCCAATGCTCGCCGGATCGGACATATTCGCCAGCATTTGCACCAGTCCAACAAGCGTCCCGATCATCCCCATGGCCGGCGCCATAGCCCCTACCGAACTCCACATATCCTGCCCAACATCGTGACGTTTGATGGTTAAATTTATATCTTCGGACAACATTTTTCTGACCAAAACCGGGTCGTGCCCATCCACGCAAAGACCGATTCCTTTTTTTAGAAAATCATTTTCGACGTTCTCCCCTTCCAAGGCCAACAGACCATTTTTGCGGGCGACATCCGCCAGCCTGACTGCTTCCTCAATGAGTTTATTCGGGTCCTCTTTCTTATTAATAAAAGCTTTAGCCGCCACCCCGAACGAACGGAAAAAATCCACCAATGGAATTCTCATCAACGTGACCATAAAGGTGCCGCCAAACACGATTAAAATCGATGGCATATTGACGAACAACATGAAGTCGCCCCCGCTCACAATCGCGCCGAAAATAATGCCGATACCGCCTACAAATCCAATTAACGTCGCTAAATCCACCGATAACTCTCCAAAATAAGGGTTTTACGGTCATCCCAAACATTATCCTGAATCCGTGACTTCACTATGGCGCAGGGCACAAGCTCTTGATTCCGCATTGAAGTCACGGATTCAGGATTATGGGTAACAATATGAATTAAAGGTAGCACGCATTTCAAAAAAACAGGGCGTTGAACCTGAATCAGAACGGTTGACACGAATCTAAATTTATTTTACACGATAGACCCTCATCTAATATTCTTATTCCTTTACGGATTGAGGCGCTAGCAGTATGATCTTGCTTCCACCTCAATCTATTTGATCTTCAAAATAAGCGCAAATGGCAAAGCAACACCCCAAACCAATCCATAGCGTTATTTATTTTAAAAACAGTCAAGGGGAAAAAGCTCGGGCACCTTGGTGAAGGTCACCAGAGACCTCATCGTATTGGAAATCTATAATCCGTATTCCATTGTTCAGTTGGGCGAAGTTTTACAGGACCTGACTATTCACCGTAGGACGGAGCCGGTCTACGAAGGGAAGGCTGTGGTCAGCAATCTGGTAAATACAGGTCTAATGCTGATTATGTCCGCAACGCTGCTTGATACTTGGCTGGATACTTCGGATTTCAGGCCGGGAGACCATTTACGCGATGAGGTAAACCGCTTTGTCGGGGATTGGAAGGAAAATACAACCGTTCTGCGCCCGGATTACGAGATTTGCGTAGGCAAGATCCAGAATTTTCTACAGGAATTTTCCCGTTGGCTCGAACAAGGCGAAACGGTGTCCGGAATCAATAACGCCGATGCACCCCTGGAACTACAAGAAGAGTTTTTTCGTGATATTGACGAGACCGCCTTCCTAACATTCGATGAACTCTTTGCTGAATTTAACCAGGTCGCGGAACAGGTTCCCGAAGAAGATCTTATGGCGCATAAAAACTACGCAAAGCAAGAAATTCATCCCTTAACTCTGTGTTCCCCATACATGCTGCGAGCTTACAGCAAGCCCCTGGGTTTCGCCGGGGATTATGAGATGGTTAATATGGTTCTTCGAAATGAAGCGGCAGGGGCAAATACCTACGCCCGGCTTGTCGATTCCGCGCTACTTCGAACTGCATCCGTCGAAACTCACCGTAACTGTATTGACCGGCTTGTCGAACATCTTGAGCGAGAAGCCTCCCGTATAGCGTCAGAGGACCGGCGGTTTCGGGTACTGAACATTGCCTGTGGTCCGGCGGGTGAAATTCAAAGGTTTGTCACAAATTCGGCGCTTTCAAGCATTATGAATATCGACTTGGTGGACTTTAATGAGGAAACGATTGAATTTGCACGAAGCAAGATACAGAAGGCTAAAGACATCGCTGGCCGAAAAACCCAATTCCAATTTATCAACGATTCGATTCATGCGTTGCTGAAAGGCGAAGGTGAAGACGAAGTATTGGATACTGAGGGTTATGATTTTATTTACTGCGCCGGGCTTTTGGATTATCTTCCCGATAAAGTGTGTATTCGCTTAGTAAAGTTTTTGCGCCGTCTAGCAAAACCGGGAGCATTAGTGGTTTGCACAAACGTGAGTACAAACCATTCCGCTACGGGCATTATGGAACATTTGCAAGATTGGTCATTGATGCCGCGCGATCTGAAATCCTTTGGGAATATGGCTGATTCTCATCCATTCGAGGTTGTTGCGGAACCTACCGGGAAGAATATTTTTCTTGAGATGCGAATCTGATTATATTGATGGGAATGACCATGCCCGCGCCCCGCACCTTGTCTTGATGCCTTTGGAACGCTCTATAACTATCAACTTAAATGAGATCAGAAGATCTCGACGCTAGCATAAATACGGCGCGATTAGAGGTTATTTGAATAATTCTCTATACAAAGACGCCGAACCGGATTTTTAAGAGGGCTCAATGAACAACACCCCCAAAGACCCCATTGCGATCATCGGAATGGGTTGCCGATTTCCTGGTGGAGCAAACAATCATAAGGCCTTCTGGCGTTTACTCACCCAAGGCAAAGATGCGATTACAGATGTTCCCAAAGACCGCTGGGACATCCGCCGATTTTATGATACAGATCTCGACAAGCCTGGAAAAGCCTACGTAAAACAGGCGGGTTTTCTCAAGGAGAAAATCTATGATTTCGACCCTTTGTTTTTTGGTATTTCCCCCAAAGAAGCGGAAAGCATGGACCCTCAACAGCGGCTTTTATTGGAGGTTACCTGGGAAGCATTCGAAGATGCGGGAGTGGTGCTTGAAGAAATTTCCGGATCGCGAACAGGAGTATTTATCGGTGGTTTTGCATTAGATAACATTGTAACTCGGTTAACCGAATCAAATAGGGAACTAGCCGATTCCCATACAGGGACTAGTTGTTCAATGACTTTATTATCGAACCGTATTTCATATGTTTTTGATTTGCGCGGTCCAAGTATATCTATTGATACTGCCTGTTCTTCCTCTCTGGTGACAACACACTACGCTTGTCAAAGCCTCTGGAATGGCGAATGTGATATGGCTCTGACAGGTGGCGTTAACCTAATGTTGGGACCGGAATACTCCGTTGTACTTAGTAAAGGCCGCTTTCTCTCCGACCATGGACGTTGTATGGCTTTTGACGAACGAGCAGCCGGTTATACGCGCGGTGAAGGAGCCGGTGTGGTGCTCCTTAAGCCTCTCGCTTCTGCGCTACAGGATAAGGATAGAATCCATGCTCTGCTACGAATGAGTGGAGTAAACCAGGATGGCCATACGCCGGGTATATCCATGCCCAATGCGGATGCACAGGAAACTTTGATTCGTGAGGTATACGAGCGCGCCAATGTATCTCCGGAACATATTGGTTATGTGGAAGCCCACGGAACGGGTACGCAAGCGGGAGACCCAAAAGAGATACACGCCCTGCATGCAGTGATTTAGAAAAGCAGGACCAAGGATAAAAAATGCTTTGTGGGTTCGGTCAAAACTAACATCGGTCATTTGGAAGCCGGAGCGGGTATCGCAGGGTTGATAAAAGCAACCCTGTGCTTACAGCACGAAAAAATCCCTCCTAATCTGCATTTCAAAAAACCAAATCCGGCGATTCCCTTCGATAAAATGAGCCTGCGTGTTCCGATCCAACTAGAGGAATGGCCCAAAAACAAGGGGACACGTTACGCCGGGGTCAATTCATTTGGTTATGGCGGCACGAATGCCCATGTACTGTTACAACAAGCACCTCCCCGGGATACTCCGCAACTGATCGGACCCTGGGACAAACCGTACTTGGTGCCTCTATCCGCCCGAAGTGAAGCGGCTCTTCGTGAACTCGCTGGAAAGTATGCTTTTTTCCTCACATCCCAATCCGGTCCCAGAACCCTGGCGGATTTTCTCCACACTCTGACCCAGCGCCGTAGTCATCATTCCCATCGATTGACATTGATCGCACAAACACAGGAAGAATTAAAAGAAAAGCTGCGACTCTTCAGTTCGGGAGATTATATCGGACATCAATCCATGGGCGTCGTCCGGTCAAACGAATCGCCACGGCTCGTATTTATATATACCGGTATGGGTCCACAGTGGTGGGCCATGGGCGCGAATTAATGGAGAAAGAACCACTGTTTTTAGAGCCGGTAAAGGAATGCGATGCTATTTTTCGTCGAGAAGCGGGCTGGTCAATCCATGAGGTCTTGATGCAAGATGAATCCAGCTCGCAAATTTCACGGACCGAAATTGCCCAACCGGCTAATTTTGTTATCCAAATTGCCTTAACCGTTCTGTGGGAAAATCGAGGGATCAAACCCGATGCCGTCATCGGCCATAGCGTCGGAGAAGTTGCCGCTGCTTATGTTTCCGGGGCGCTTTCGCTGGAAGATGCGATAAAGGTCAGTATCCATCGTAGCCGTTTACATGCTACGACCGCCGGCAAAGGCACAATGCTAGCAATTGGTTTAGCGGAATCAGGTGCACTGGAGCTCATAAATAATTATGACCAGATCGCCATAGGCGCCGTTAATAGCCCTTCAGATGTGACCTTGTCCGGAGAAACAGAGCAACTCAAACAGATTGCTGCTGTATTGCGGGATCGAGAAGTCTTTCATCGTTTCCTCGAGGTGGAAGTGGCGTATCACAGTCCACAAATGGAACTCATTAAGGATGAGTTGTTTAAGGATCTGGCAACGATCAAACCCCAACCTGCCCGGTATCCGCTTTATTCAACCGTGACAGGCAATCTGATTGAAGGCAATACACTCGATGCTAACTATTGGTGGCGAAATATACGCGAACCTGTTCGCTTTGCCGATGGGATTCAAAGTCTGGTTGGACAGGGTTTCGCAAATTTCCTCGAAGTTGGACCCCACCCGGTATTGGCCCATTCGGTTAAAGAGATAGCGGCTGGAACAAATACCAAAGTTAATCTTGTTTCATCCTTGAATCGTAAATTCCCCGAGCAGGTCCGTATGTTGGAATCTTTGGGCGAACTTTATACTTTGGGCTTTCCCGTTGATTGGGAATCCCTCATTCCACAGGCTGGACAATTTATTTCCATCCCCACCTACCCCTGGCAAAAGGAACGTTACTGGAGCGAGTCGGAAGAATCTATCCAATATAGGTTCGGACAATCCGGGTATGTTTTTCTGAATAACCGGCTACGTTCGCCGCATCCAACCTGGACGGTCGAACTGAATAAGCAGTTTTTTCCATTTCTGGAAGATCACAAGGTCAATAATGAAATCGTTTTCCCCGGTATGGCCTATGTGGATGCTGGTTTGGCTGTCCATAAGGCATGCTTGAATGATGATATCTGTGTCCTGAGCGAAGTCGAGTTACACAATCTGCTTTTTGCCGAACCACAACGTGTGCAGGTTTTGAGCGTAGATTATGATGAACCGACAAAACGATTTTCTTTTTATAGTCGTTATAAAGAAGATGGAGCAGAGTGGAAACTCCATGCCAGCGGGAAACTGATTAGCGGGGGTTATGTCGTAAAACATGAAACGATCGATATCGGCGCACTCAAAGAACGTTTCACCACGGAAGTTGATACAACCTAAATGTATGCGGATTTGAAAAACCGGGGGTTGGCATACGGGCCTGCATTTCAATGTACCAATCAGCTCTGGATATTAGAAGATGAAATCCTGCTGTATATTGAAACAATAGTTGAAGACGGAAATGAACATGCCAGCCATTTGCTTTACCCGCCGTTAGCGGATACCGCGTTGCAATCCACTTTATCCATTGTCCCGGGCAATGCTCCCTATGTGCCGGTAGCCATCGACAAAGTACTCTTTTATCAATCTCCACAAAACGCTTGTTGGTGTCATGGGAAAATAACGAAACGAAACAGCGATAGCTTTATCGCAACTTATTACTTTTACGACCATGATGGAAAGCTATTGGCCGAACTACGCGATTCATCTAGCCAGGAAATGCCCTCCGCCTCGAAACAGGAAGATGATTTCCTACAAAATTCTCTATACGAACCCAAGTGGATTACCTATGAGGCTAATTTTGAAGAATCTGTTCGTGAGATAAAAGACTGTTTGGTTTTCGCCCATGAGTCACAGGTACTTTCCGATATCCGGGATATGCTTGAACAACAAGGAATCTCCTACACAAACATATTCAATGGAAGTGAATTTCAAAAACTTAAAGCTGAACATTTTATTATTGATGGTAATAGCAAGTTCGATATCGAGCGGGTACTTAACTCGCTCAGGGATAAAGAGATTAGCCATATTTTTTACCTGTGGCCGCTTTCGCAAGATCTTTCTCCTGATTTAGATAAAATGGTATCAACCTGTGCACAGCTGACTTATTTGATACAGGCGATAATTACCTTGTGGGAATGTAATATCAAGTTCGTCATCATTACACAAAATAGTCAACTCGTGACTGAGAATGACTCTGAACTCAATCTCAACCTCAGCCCCTATTGGGACTTGGCCAACTTATACGAAATGAACATCCGAATATTCATTGTCGGTTGGTTGATATTGGAGAGCAGGCATCTATCACGGCATTCAAAGATTGGTTTTATTACCTAGCCTATGACAGCTCAAGCGATTTGGCGTTTCGATCGGATACGGTATATACAAAAAGATTAACGCGATTTTTCCCTGAAGAAAAGGAATCCATTATAAATAAGGAACCGATCTCAACTGAAGAACCCGTCCGCCTCGATATATTGAAAAAAGGCCAATTAGATAGCCTTGTATACCGTAAAACTAAAAGGCAAGTGCCCGGCCCTGACGAAGTTGAAGTAAAGGTACATTATTCAGCGCTTAATTTTAAGGATATCCTAAAAGCCTACGGTACTATTTCATCGAAAATTACTGCTGATACATACTATGGTTCGGCCATTGGAATGGAACTAACCGGAGTGATCACTAGAATAGGTTCGCATGTAACTAACTTTTCAATGGGAGATGAAGTCGTTGCGGCAGCAGTGGGGTCATTTTGCTCCTATGTCACTGTTTCAACAAAATATGTTTTGCACAAACCATACAATATTAAATCGGAGGGATTTTTCATCCTTGCTAATTTCTTGGTTGCCTATCATAGTTTGCTTAACGTCGCAGGTATTAAACCGGCGGATAAAATTCTTATCCATAGCGCATCCGGTGGCCTGGGCTTAGCGGCCATTCAAATTGCCAAATGGAAAGGTGCTGAAATCTTCGCTACGGCAGGTAGCCGAGAAAAACGTAATTATCTACGTTCGCTGGGTATTGAACACGTAATGGACTCCCGTTCTCTAAATTTCGTTGAACAAATCAAGTTACTAACTGAAGGAAAAGGAGTCGATATTGTATTAAATACACTTTCAGGTGAGGCATTACAGCAAAGTTTTAAGCTATTGGCTGCACACGGCAGGTTCATAGAGTTCGGTAAAAAAGATATTGGTGAAAATAGCGCGCTACCTATGGCTATGTTTAATAAAAATATTACGTTTTCCGCTATCGATATGGATCGTATTAGTGTTGATAAACCCCTATCCTTAGAACCCATTTTGGATAAAATCAAAGATGGTTTTGAGAGTGGTGTTTTTTCACCGTTACCGACAACCGTTTTCGCAGCTAACGAAGTTTCAGATGCTTTTCGCTATATGGCCCAGGCAAAGCACATCGGCAAAATTGTGGTGAAATATGATAACGAAATCGTTGATGTGATTTCGGAGACCCGGAAAGATAGCGTTTACAAATCCAATGCAAGTTACCTCATTACCGGCGGTACCAGTGGTTTTGGGCTGGAACTGGCAAACTGGCTGGGTGATAAAGGCGTCGGAAAGTTGGTCCTAGTAAGCCGTAGCGGTGCGACAACAGTTGAAGCTAAACAAGTCGTCTCCTCTCTAAAAGAAAAAGGGATATCTGTGGAAACACCTCAGGTTGACATCAGTAATTATCAAGCCACTAAAAAATTGATCGATACTCTAAGTATATCAACCCTGCCGCTGAAAGGGATTTTCCACGGGCCATGGTATTGGATGACGGCTTCATACGGGATATGGATAAATCAAGATATACGAAAGTCATGACACCTAAAGTCTCCGGCGCCATGAATCTATATAAATGCAGCACGGCGTTACACCTCGATTTTTTTGTGATGTTTTCGTCAATTGCATCTCTGGTCGGTAACAGAGGGCAAGCCAATTACATCGCCGCCAATAGCTTTTTAGATGAGTTTTCTCACGCTGTTAGGCTGACAGGATTCCCGGCAATTACGATCAACTGGGGGGTATTGGCGGAGACAGGGATTGCTGCACGCAATACAGAAGTAAGCGATCTATTGGCAAAAGAAGGGGTATTTGGCCTAACAAATGATGAAGCCTTATCTGCTATGGATAAACTGATAGTTTTAAATAAGCCACAGATAGGTGTATTAAACGTTGACTGGCACACTTGGAATAAAGCAGATCCACACAGAAAACATTTTTCACGATTAATGGAGCTAACACGAGATGGTTCGAAAAAGGATGATTTAAACACTAAAGCTATTAATTTGGCTGAATCACTCACTAACATGCCAAATGAGGAAAAATTAAAGTATATTGAAACGGTCCTTCAAGAAACTGTCGCTAAAATATTAAAGTTGACACCTAATAAAATTGATATAAATCAGGATATCGGCACTTTTGGAATAGATTCTTTAATGTTTATGGAGTTAGCGCTTACTGTAAAGGATACTTTTGGAATAACGGTAACAACCATAGAGTTAATGAAAGAACCTATTATTACAGATTTTTCTAAAACAGTGTTAGATAAGATTTTTGCCTTATATGGAATGGTCGATCATATAAATGAAGCTTCTTAATTAAAACAATAATAACTATGGAGCATACCCTTACCGGCATAGATAGTCTTGTCACTTTTCATAATAATCAGGGGCGTGAAGGGCGGGGCACATTGATCCACATAACACGAACAACGGTCATTTTTGAAGTATACAATCCCTATTCAATTGTACAACTTAGTGAAGTACTGCCACACCTGAATGTCTTGCGTGGGCAACGGACCATTTATAAGGGCCGTGCCGTGGTAGGGCATATATTGACTACCGGACTTATGGTTATTATATCCGCTACATTGGTTGACACCTGGAATGATATGAGTGGCCTTAAACTCGGTGGTAGCTTACTGACCGAAACCGAGCGCTTTATAAAGGACTGGGAATCTGGGCGTAAACTCAATCTAGATTACCAACTCGTTGTCAGTCAATTGCGAAATTTCCTGAACGAACTAAGCCGTTGGTTGGAAGCGGCAGAAGTAGAAGTCATCGGTAAGAATGAAAACGAAGAAACAAAAAATATTGTAGAAGATTTTTATAAAGAAGTGGAAACCCCCGTTGGACCTAAGCTGGGGGAATTGTTTCTGCAATTTGAGGAAGCCGCCAAAGTCGTTGAACCGGATGATATCACGGTACACAAGGCATTTGCCCGAAGGGAATTACATCCGCTCACCATGTGTAGTCCATTTGTATATAGGACATATACTAAACCCCTTGGTTACGCCGGTGATTATGAGATGGTCAACATGATCATGAGGACATCGACCGCAAAGCCCAGGTCTACGTATGCAAAAATCGTAGATGCCTTTCATATAGAAGCGGCTTCACCCGAATTCCATCGTAACCGGGTCGTGATGTTGGAGGACAGGCTTAAGCAAGAGGCGGAAAGAGTCATTCATGAGAAAGAACGAATTTTTACCGTATTAAATATAGGCTGTGGTCCGGCTGTTGAGCTTAGGCGTTTTATCCGTAATTACCCCTTGTCGAACCAATCCTCTTTTCAACTCATGGATTTCAATGATGAGACCTTGAAACATGTTGAAGGAAAGATAAAAGAAGCGATGGAGTAAAGCGGAAATAAACCTGTTTTAAAAATCACGCTTAAGTCTATCGACGAACTACTCCGGGAGGCGCACCAAAAAGTTGATATTTTCGGCCAAAGTTTTGATTTCGTTTATTGTGCGGGTCTTTTCGATTATTTTTCCGATCACATATGTAAACGTCTTGTTGCCATGTTTTATACGTGGTTGCGTCCAGACGGCTTACTTTCTGTTACTAACGTCCACTCATGTAATCCGAATCGTAATCATATGGAACACTTGTTGGAGTGGCATCTGGTCTACCGTGATGAAAGGGGCATGGATAACTTGGCCCCAAAAGGGGCCAATTATCGTGTTGTAACGGATGACGTGGGTGTCACAGTGTTTTTAGATGTAAGGAATCAAGAATGATAAGAAAGGAGAAACCAATTATTCCGGTTTCACTTGAATCCTATCAGATTGAAGATAATGCATTGCGGGTTCGCCGTTCCAAAATTGGTGGCCTACTGGTTATCCTGTTAACACCATCAGGTACGCTTTTAGACAAGTTCCTTTATCCTGAATTGGGTAACGAATTTATATATCTCGTCAGTCACGAGTTCTATCCGATTTGACGTAACTATTCAGGCCCTGAATTCATTTTTTCGATGTGTCACCTCGACCAACGGAAGAAAGTCTTATCACCCATTGATAGCTCTGCGCTTTAAGATTGCCCACTGGTGTTCATAAAAGATGAGTAGTGTAGAAAATAGAAATCGATAATTACGACTAGACATTTGCTAAAAAAACACGGATCCTTATTTTCTTTGTAGAAGTACAGATGGAAGGAGGAGACCCCGTGCAACAGTATATTTCTCAGAGTTTAGAAAGCTTTCAAAGCGTTTTTTCCAGATCGAGTACTTGGTTGTTGTTATGCGCCATTGTGATTGGATTTATGGGGGCAGGAGAAATGATCGGCGTGACGTCGTTGTGTCGTTTCTGGCTATTAGATGAACTTGGTTATTACCGCTTGCTCCGTTTTTTTAGATCCAAAGCGTATGTCTATGGGGCGTTGCTCGATGCTTGGCAAGATTTTGTGAATCGCCAAGGAAAATCCGTTTAAGTAGCTGGACGAGCGATACTTCTGGGTGACCATACCGCGGTGATCAAAGATGGACGCAAGATGCCCGGCGTGGTATCGATGCACGAGTCATCGGAGACGCAAACGAAACCCGGCTATTTTCGGGCCCAATGTTGGGGCAGCATTGGCATCTTGATCGGGTCGTTATCCGCTTGTTTTTGTTGTCCTTTGCAGCTTCAAATTCATCAGGGATGGGCTCATTTAGGGTTGAACGACGAGCGCGATAATCCATGTCGGATCAAGCTCACCGACCGCTTGGTGGCCATGGCGATTCATTTTGCGGTGACGAATCACTGTCTGTGTTATTTGGTGTTGGATGCCTTTTTTTCAACCGGGGGCGTATTTCGAGCTTGCCACTATTATTCAATCCAGCATCAGGCGCGGTGGGTTGAGGTGCTGGTCAAAGCCAAGAATAGCTATGTGGGTTATTTCCCCGCGCCACCGAAACCCGCCTCTCGACCCGGACCTCAGCCGCTCTATGGCGAGAAAGTGTGTTTAAGAGAATGCTTCGACCACCTTCATTTGTTTGAGACGGTGACCTGTCAAGTCTACGGTAAAACCGAATCCATCCGGGTTATGACGCTTACACTGTTATGGCGGCCCATCGCTGATCAGGTGTTATTTATTCTCGCCGTCACCTCAAAAGGCCCAATGGTTCTAATGAGTTCCGATTTAACGCTGTCAGCCATTGATGCCGTTGAACTGTATTGTGCTAGAACCCGCATTGAAATCATGTTCGCGATGTTAAAGCATGTGATCGGCGCCTTTAAATTTCGTTTTTGGACTAAAAAATTGCCAAAACATTCTAGACGCCCCTTTTCCAATCGTCTTCTCAAAGCCCCACAGCCCCAGGATATTCATACCGTTCAAGCGTGCTGGCGAGCCTATGAAATCTTCGTGCTCTGTGCCTCCATTGCCTTGGGGTTAATGCAATTGATTGCGCTCCAGTATCAAGATACGATTTGGTCTGAGCACTCGCTTTATCTTCGCACTCAATCGCGTGATTTGCCATCGGAGAAAACCGTCAAGCAAATTTTAGCGCCATTGTTCCTCAAACAATTCTTTCGACTTGAGGAAAATGGCATGATTCAACAGATCCGTGCCCGCTTGATGGCTGTTTCCGATGAAATAGATGACGATTAAACTGAATGAGGCGTTCTATGCTCTAATTCTCTGCGATCTTCAAAATTTTTCATCAAACATACTACGATGGAGAGGGTAGTTTTGCCCCGCTTTTCTCGCTGTTAACTCACGACTGCCGAGTTATATATATTAGAGTGATAGTGACATTACTCTCCACACTGATATATGGCCTACATTTCACACAGTTTGGAAAACGACACATTCTCACCCGAGGTATGGTGTGGCCTATACTCGTCAACATCTATCTGTGTATCATGATTTACATGGCAGATGGAGCTTTATCACCTTACTATGCTGCACTTAATGTCATGATATTTGGTTTCGCACTATTAATGCCATGGACATTTAGAGAGGCACTTTTTTTGAGTGTGAGTACTTTGATATTTTATTTAATCGCAAGCTATACTAATCATTTATACATTCAACCATTGGAAACATGGAGTATATTTTTTACTAATTTATACTTCATATCTTTAACTAGTATTATATCTACTACATCAAGCTATTTCATCGCACAAAACAGAATTAGTGATTTCAATCTCCGACAGTAATTGGATTTACGAAACAAAGAACTGGAAGAAGTCGACAAGATGAAGACGCAGTTCTTTGCTAATATCAGTCATGAATTACGGACCCCCTAACATTGATCCTCGCTCCGATTCAGGATCTACTGCAATCACCCCTCAAACTAGACGATAAAATCGCGTCGCTTCTGATGACAGCCAGAGATAATTCACTGCGCTTACTCAAATTGGTAAATGATATTTTGGAAGTTATTAAACTAGAGGAAGGGAAATCCAATCTTGCCTTGGTATATATCGAAATGAATGCCTTTATTGCGGGCACTATCAATTCGATGGTACACATGATGGAATCACGGAATATTCGACTTGTAAAAGAATTGGATGATGAACCTTTGATTATACAAGCCGACACCTACGCCATGGAAAGGATATTTCTTAACTTGTTAAGTAATGCCATAAAATTTACGCCGGAAGGAGGATCAATTACCGTTAGAAGCAGTAGTAATATTAAAGAAGCTATTATTGAGGTTATCGATACCGGAATCGGTATAAACCAACAGGATCTTCCCCTTATCTTTGATCGCTTTCATCAAGCGGATGGATCCAGCACTCGAAAGTATCAGGGAACGGGCTTAGGCTTGGCGCTGGTAAAAGATCTCACCGAAAAAATGGGTGGCAATATATCCGTTTATAGTAAACCCGGTATTGGAACTACTATGCGGGTGGTTTTTCCGCTTAGCCGGGAAAAACACGCGGAAGAAGAAATTCAGCAAATGCCGACCGAAGGAGATTTATTGGAAGTTATACACAGATCAGCCGAACATAGCGCCGCATTACCAATTGATACACCTTTTGAAAAAGGAGAAGCTGATTTACCTCCCGGTGATGGCCCGCTTTTACTGGTGGTTGATGACGAACCCGATATGCGTCAGTACCTTGTCTCAACACTTGGCGATGATTATCGGATTGTCCAGGCGCGTAATGGGAAACAAGGTCTGGAACTTGCGCGTAAATATCTTCCTGAATTAATGATATTGGATTTTATGTTACCGGAGATGGATGGGCTGGAAGTATGTAAATTGCTTAAAGAAAACCAGGGAACACGTCAAATCAAGATTATGCTTCTTACCGCTCGAACGGACGAAGAAACGAAAATAACCGCATTAGCCAATGGCGCGGATGATTTTCTTACCAAACCGTTCAGCAAAGTTGAGGTGCAAAGCCGTCTTCATAATCTCCTGCAAACTTTCAATCTGGAACGAAATTTGACAAAACAAAACCAGGAGCTGGACAAGGCTTTAAACGAACTCAAACAAACCCAGGTGAGATTAATACAAAGTGAAAAACTAAATTCCTTGGGCACATTAACCGCCGGACTAATGCATGAAATTAACAATCCTCTTAATTTCACTCTAACCGCATTGAAAGTTGCCCAACGAGACCCAAGCATACAGGGCGATGAAGAACTCCAGGATCTATTTAATTAACGATATCGACGAAGGTATGCAACGCATTCGTAATATTGTGTTGGATCTACGTACCTTTGCTTACCCCTCGGAAGGGGAGACGATGAGACCATTTCTATTTTCTGAAGCAGTTGAAAGCGCCATGCGCTTTACCGCGAATCAGCATAGAGACGTCTCGATTCAACGAATCATTTCAGGTCAAGATGAAGTACTCGGTTCACAAAGCCACATTGTCCAGATCCTAATTAATTTATTATGCAATGCCTTTGCCGCTGTTGATTCGGTTCGAGATAAAAGAGACGGTAAAATTATTATCGAAAGCAAGGTCATTGAAAATGGCTTGCATATTTCCGTCAGTGACAATGGTACGGGTATATCCGATGAAATTCGCGCCAAGATTTTCGATCCTTTTTTCACAACCCGTGAGGTGGGTGATGGAATGGGTTTGGGACTGAGTATTTGTCATACCATTCTCGAAAATCATGATGCTACCCTATCAGTCGACAGTGAAGAAGGCGAATGGACAAAATTCAGTTTCTCTTTACCTTTGGTATCCGTCGGCATGGATATATAAAAATAGCACCGGAAAAGTAAACGTAATCGCTTAAATCATTCCCATAATATAGAAAGGAAATAACCAATGACTTTAATTGAAAACAAATATTCGGTCCTGTTTGTCGATGATGAAGAAAAAGCACTGAAATATTTTTCAAGACTTTATTCCGATGACTTCACGATAATAACCGCACCGAATGTGGATGCCGCAAAGGTAATACTGAAACAACAAGCCGATTCAATTGGCGTATTGATTACCGATCAACGTATGCCGGGGGAAAAGGGTGTCGACTTGCTAAATTATGCGCGTGAGGAGCACCCGCAAATCGTTCGCTTGTTGACCACGGCTTATGCCGATTTAAGCGATGCCATCGAAGCAGTAAACAATGGGGAGATTTTGCGTTATATCACCAAACCTTGGGATGTTGATTCCTTACGCATGGAATTAAACAATGCCATACAGTTTTTTCTATTACGCATGGAACGTGACCAGCTGTTACGTGAAAAACTAAATGTCTGGCAACGACTCATTGAAATTAATAGAATTCGTGACCTTTTAGTCTTGTCTTCCGGATTCACTCATCTACGTCACTCACAGGCAGCCATTTCCGCATTATTAATAACGGTTCCTTTTGCCCGTTCCTCGTCTATGGCTCATATCGGCCAATTGGATAACTGGGCCTGTTAAAGGACGAAATTGCAAAAATTTTTGAAATCAGCAAACAGCTTATTCACGAAACCTTCACCGCTCAAGCAAATACATTTACACGAGAATCCGTATCGTTGATTATGGATGAAATGGGCAAGGAACTTACTCAAGTAAAATCGGAAACTAACATTTCTATCTGTATAAATAGGGATTTACTTAAAAAGCTCCTCTCCTCATTCATTTCTTTTTTACAAAATTTAGGTGGGGAACAAAGTAACATTTCCGTGACTGTTACCGGAATATCAGATGGAGCACACCTCAAACTTTGTCAAGAAAAAGCTGAGTGGAAACCTGTTGATTTAATGACATTCCCTCCTGAGTTGTTAGTGGGCTTTTTGATTTGTTATCACCACGGTGGAAATATTGAAATAGGTACCGATTCCGGTGTTCAATTCGATATATATCTGCCTGACGACCCGTTAACGAAAACCGTACTTAAGCCCGATGATGAAGTATTCGACGATATTTTTGATCGTTACAATATCTGGCATGGATAAAATTGGCTAGCCTGCATTTCTCACAACTTCCGTCGCGAGGGGCCACGCGGCATTGTGGTTCCGCGGTAGAAAGCATTGCAAACATTGCTTTTCTGGCTTGCTGTTTCGAGCCAAAAGTTTTTGAGTTCGGCGCCGAATTCACGCGCTTCACAAAGCTCACTTTTCAAAATAGGAAAAGCTCCTAAATTCGTTAAATTATTCGCATTTTACGAATCTATGCATATACTTTAGCTTAGTCAAGATCAAATTTTGGAGGTGAAAAATGCAACCTATCACAACTACCAGCATGTCTTCCAAAGGACAGGTTGTTATTCCGGAGGTCATCCGCAAACGGATGAAATTGAAGGCTGAATCCCGGTTTACGGTGACAACGGGAAAGGGATCGGTAATCCTTCAAGCTATAGAGTCATCTTCGGCTCGGGATATCGATGGAATTACCATCGGATCAGACCGGCTACCACGGAATAACGGCCTGAGTGAAGACGCTATCGAGCGGGTAATTTCGGGAGTACGAGGGCAATACTAAAAAAAATGAAAGACGGATAAGCTCGCGCCATCCGTCCTATAAATTTTCGAACAAACAACACTCTATCCACAATAATCGACGAAGCCATCTTCACTCCGTTCACCGAAACGCTAATCTATAACCGGATAAACTAATCCACGCGGCGGATAACGCAAGCTTATCCGCCCCCTATGTTATAGCCCCATCTTTTATGTTGCGCCAAAGGTTACATCGCCGATGAAGCGCCCCTTGAATACAAAGCCCTACCCAGCGCGCTTCTGATCATTTAATCTTTCACGGATGCCTAATGAGAATTCGAGGATTAAAATATGAAAACAGGGTTTATAGGACTCGGGGCCATGGGCAAATCCATGGCTCGAAATCTGGCTAAACGTGGGTTTTTAGTAGCGATTTGGAACCGCTCGCGGGGCGTGGCGGCCGATGTTGCCGGGGAGCTAGGCGTCGTACATGCGAGTACACCCGCTGACTTGGTGCAACAGGTTGATATGCTTTTTATCTGTGTTTCGGCGGATTCGGATGTTATTGATGTCATCGAACAAGTGCTTCCGGGATTGGATAAGGGGAAAATCGTTGTCGACACCTCCACGGTCAGTAGTGAGACGGCCAAAAAAGCGGCTCGGATGCTCAGCGAAAAGTCAGTACATTTTCTCGATGCCCCAGTTTCAGGAGGTACCGAAGGCGCAAAAAACGGAACATTGGCGATGATGATCGGAGGCAACGAGGAAGTACTCGAGCGGGTGCGGCCGGTATTGAATGCTTTAACCAGCCACATCATGCATATGGGCGATGTGGGTACCGGTCAGGGAACCAAGGCGGTAAATCAAATCATGGCGGCCGGTATCAACCAAGCGGTAACCGAAGCGCTTGCTTTCGGCGAAGCACAAGGTTTGACCATGGATAAGGTTATCGAAGTGATTTCCGATGGCGCGGCTGGAAACTGGTTTTTAAATCATCGAGGCTCGACCATGACCCAAGGCAGATTTGTACCCGGCTTTAAAGTCGCGCTCCATCATAAAGATCTGGTTATTTGTAAGGAATCAGCACGGAACCTGAATATGGCGTTACCCTTGGCGGAAATGACCTTGGATCATTACAAGACTCTTATCGAGGACGGCTATGGCAATGACGATATTTCCGCTCTTTACCGGATAAAAAAACCCTAGAAATCTATCCGATCAATGCGCCTCATCCCAATTTGACCCGACGCCAATGTCCACAAGCAAAGGAATTTTCAAACTTGCCGCCCCAGTCATTAAGGTACGGATATTGTCAACGACAAAATCCAATAGCTCGTTTTCGACTTCAAACACCAATTCATCATGAACCTGCATGATCATTTTGACCGATTCCGAGTGATTTTGGACCCAAGTATCCATTTTAATCATTGCACGTTTGATGATGTCCGCCGCGGTACCCTGCATGGGAGCATTGATTGCGGTGCGTTCGGCATATTGGCGCCGTTGCACGTTACGTGAGTTGATTTCAGGCAAATAGAGCCTCCTGCCGAATAAGGTTTCCACGTACCCCTGGTCCCTACCCCTTTTTCTTGTTTCATCCATGTACTGTTTAACACCGGGGTATCGGGAGAAATACAGGTCAATGTAAGTTTGGGCTTCTCCCCTTTTTACGCCCAGTTGCCGCGCCAACCCGAATGCCGACATGCCATAAATCAAACCAAAATTGATGGCTTTCGCCGACCGTCTTTGGTCTTTGCTTACAGCGCTTAGTGGTGTCTCAAAGACTTCCGACGCGGTAGCGCTGTGTATATCGACGCCCTCGTTGAAGGCTTTCAATAACCCTTCGTCGCCGGAAAGGTGGGCCATAATGCGCAGTTCGATTTGGGAGTAGTCGGCGGCTACGATTTTATGTCCTTTGGGAGGAATAAATGCCTGACGGATTTTTCGCCCATCCTCGGAGCGAACAGGGATATTCTGCAAATTTGGATTGGTGGAAGACAATCGCCCAGTGGCCGCGACAGCTTGATGGTACGAGGTATGGACCCGGCCCGTTTTAGCGTTGACCTGCAGCGGTAAACTGTCGGAATAGGTTGACTTTAATTTGCTGATCCCTCGGTGTTCGAGTATCAGCTTTGGCAAAGGATAGTCCAAGGCCAGTTCCTGCAATACCGTCTCGGCTGTAGAAGGCTGACCTTTCGGGGTTTTTTTCAATACGGGAAGGCCCAAATCATCGTACAGTATGGCTTGAATTTGTTTGGGAGATCCCAGGTTGAATTTTTTACCGGCGAGTTCAAAGGTTTGCTCTTCGATTTCGATAATGCGCTCGGCCAGTTCCCGGCTCAGGTCGGATAGCATACCGGCATCGATCAGCACGCCGTTGCATTCCATCCGTGAAAGCACTGGAATCAGCGGGACTTCCATTTCCCGGTAGAGTTTCGTTAGTGGTTGTTGAGATTCAAATTGGGGCCAGAGGTGTTGATGCAATTGCAGTGTTATGTCGGCATCCTCCGCCGCGTAAGGCGCGGCCTGCTCAAGAGGTACCTGAGAAAAAAGGATCTGTTTTGCTCCCTTGCCGGCCACGTCTTCAAAGTGGATGGTTTGCTTGCCCAAGAACTTCAATGCCATTGAATCCATATCGTGGCGGGTTGCCGTGCTATCAAGGACATAGGATTCGAGCATTGTATCGTGGACGATGCCCCGAAGCTCAATGCCGTAATTATGTAGAACGTTTGCGTCGTATTTGAGGTTTTGACCCACTTTGGCGCGGGAAGCATCCTCCAAAAGCGGGCGAAGCCGTTCCAGTACATATTCGCGGTCGAGTTGCACTGGCGCATCGATGTAATCGTGGGCTACCGGAACATAGGCTGCTTCCCCCGGAATGACCGAAAATGAAACGCCTACGATTTCAGCATCGGTGTAATTCAGGCTGGTGGTTTCGGTATCGAAACAGAAAATATACGACTGTTCGAGACGGGCAAGCCATACCTCGAAATCTTCTTGAGTGAATACAGTATCATAGTGACCCAGCGATTCCGGCGAATGCTGTTTATCGGTATCCGGTTGCCCGGAGGCATCCTGTATTTGCTTTAACCACGATGAAAATTCAAAGCGTTTAAGCAATGTTACCAGAGTCGGAATATCTGGCTCTTTCTTCTTGAGATCGGAAAGCCCGCATTCAATTGGAACATCGCATTTGATTGTAGTAAGTTGACGGGATAAGGGGAGTTGTTCTAAATGTGCTCGAAGGTTTTCGCCAACCTTACCCTTGACTGCGTCGGCATTTTCCATGATGGCCTTAAGTGTACCGTACTGTTGGAGCCATTTTGAAGCCGTTTTGGGGCCCACTTTGGGTACGCCCGGAATGTTGTCCGCCGCATCACCGACCAAGGCAAGATAATCGATAATCTGTTCCGGCTTAACCCCAAATTTTTGTTCGACGCCCTGACTATCCATGCGCGTATCCGACATGGTGTTTTCTAAAATAATATGGTCGTTCACCAACTGCGCCATATCTTTATCTCCCGTCGAAATAATGACTTCAAATCCTTCCTGTTCCGCTGTTTTTGCTAGCGTTCCTATAACATCGTCCGCTTCCACACCGACCTCCATTACGATGCTTAAACCCATAGCCCGAACCAGATCATGCAGTGGTTCGATTTGTGCCCGGAGTTCGTCAGGCATGGGGGGACGGTGCGATTTGTACTCCGGGTATAGTTCATCGCGAAAGGTTTTCCCCGGGGCGTCGAAGACGATGACAAGATAGGGGGTCGGATATTGGTCAACCATTTTCCGAAGCATATTGGTAACACCAAGAATGGCGCCGGTGGGTTCACCCGCCGAATTGGTTAGCGGGGGAAGTGCATGAAATGCACGAAACAGAAAGGATGATCCATCAACCAAGATAAGCGTATTATTCATTAGTCTCCTTCAAGGTTGAAACCATCGCCTTTCAGGCGATCAGCTTTAGCTCTTGATTTTTCGTGCTCGTGAACGCAAACGTACACATTAACGACTTTTGGCAGAACTTGCGATGCATTGAAACAATGGGTATTCACAGTGGCTCTCCTTGCCTAAAGGCAAAGATATCATCAATATTGAATGCAATGACCAAAAAACTAGTGAAGCTTTATAAACATCTGATTTTTCATGGCCTAACATGACGTTAAATCCGTTTACGAGTACGTTCACGAACTATGAACGGGTCTTTTACCCGTATCCGGACTTTAAGTCCTTTATTCTAACCCACCAGCTTTAGCTGGTGGTTGTTTAGTTTGTCATTATGAATAGAGGATCCATTAGGTATTATGAGCAGCTGCGGCTACTCGGAATTGAATACGTTGTACACGGCCCTTGGGATGCCCGGCCGCCTGCCGCGAGGGTGTCTTATTATTGCGCGATTACAAAATAAATTGTAGGATTTCCAAGATATCCTTTGTTCCCTTCATGAGCGCCCTATGCTTATCGGTTGCGGGTCCCAACGGGTCGGTATCGTTGCCGTTGGCGTCCACGGCTTTATTGGGACCTGTAATTAGCAAGCCATTGTCGATGCCTCTTAATTTGATGCTGTCCAGCACATCGTTTGCCAAGTCTTGATTCCCTTCGCAAAAAATCCCCATTTCCGTATTATAAAAACTTGATCGATTATCGATATTGAATGTTCCTACAAAGATTTTGTCGTCATCATAAACGTGTGATTTTGAATGCATGCCCCATTGCGCCTCTTTGACGCCATCAAAAATAAGCGCTTGCCCAAGTTCTATAAACTTTGCGTTATGAACATAGGTTATCATCCCCCAATACTGCCAGAGATATACTCGGTCGTAGAATCGGCCAGCAATATAAAATGCATCGGTTGAAGCCAAACTGTTGGTGTAGACCGACAGTTTTCTACCGTTTAGCAGCAGGTCATCGAGAAACTTCGCGGTCCGAGTGTTGAGCGTAAAATAGGGTGAAGCGATTAAAACCGATTCGTTGGCTTGATCTATAAATTCACCAATGGCCCTTTCGGTGGCGAGGTATTCCTCCTTGTAGGTGGCGAACTTGTTCCTTGTTTCAAAGTTCCCCCCGGTTTGTCACTGACGAACGTTGTTTTTTCGCAGTCGTGGACAATGGTTTGCTCCAGGTTCTTGATTCCCGCTTCGGCTATTTTATTTCTTAGGTCATTTAGTTCAGGCGATGATTTCAGATTTTTAACGTAGGCCGCCATCCGATGTCGATATTCACTGGTTTTTGCCCGGCTGGTTACACCTAACGTTTTCTTTGGTTTCGGCTCGCCAGCGAATTTAACAATACCGTGCTCCCAAAACGCCATAAAACTTTCGCGCATAATAGGCACCATGGGACCTTTAACCCAAACGTCGCGGTCATGGAAATTATATTTCAAATCCATATCGAAATATTTGTCTTCAATATTTCGCCCACCAGTAATCGCTTCAACGTTATCCCGCACTAATAACTTTCGGTGATTTCTAAAATTTAAATCGCTAAACAATTTTACGAATCTAAGGAATTTGGCTTCGGTTGGGTTGTAATATTTGACTTGAAAATTATTTGTATTATTAAACCCATTTTTAATAGCCTCCACATAATATTCATTAAATTTGGACGCACCCGCTTTGTCCACCAGAATCTTAACTTGTACACCCTCATCGGCCTTTTCCATAAGGGCTTTCAATAAAACCTGGCTGGATAATTCTTCGGGGCTAAAAATAAAATATTCTACGTCTAAGGTCTCTTGAGCATTTTCAATCAATTGCAGACGTTTTTCCAAGGCCGCCGCGCCATCGTTAATAACTCGTCAGTCACGAGTTCTATCCGATTTGACGTAACTATTCAGGCCCTGAATTCATTTTTTCGATGTGTCACCTCGACCAACGGAAGAAAGTCTTATCACCCATTGATAGCTCTGCGCTTTAAGATTGCCCGCTGGTGTTCATAAAAGATGAGTAGTGTAGAAAATAGAAATCGATAATTACGACTAGACATTTGCTAAAAAACACGGATCCTTCTTTTCTTTGTAGAAGTACAGATGGAAGGAGGAGACCCCGTGCAACAGTATATTTCTCAGAGTTTAGAAAGCTTTCAAAGCGTTTTTTCCAGATCGAGTACTTGGTTGTTGTTCTGCGCCATTGTGATTGGATTTATGGGGGCAGGAGAAATGATCGGCGTGACGTCGTTGTGTCGTTTCTGGCTATTAGATGAACTTGGTTATTACCGCTTGCTCCGTTTTTTTAGATCCAAAGCGTATGTCTATGGGGCGTTGCTCGATGCTTGGCAAGATTTTGTGAATCGCCAAGGAAAATCCGTTGAAGTAGCTGGACGAGCGATACTTCTGGGTGACCATACCGCGGTGATCAAAGATGGACGCAAGATGCCCGGCGTGGTATCGATGCACGAGTCATCGGAGACGCAAACGAAACCCGGCTATTTTCGGGCCCAATGTTGGGGCAGCATTGGCATCTTGATCGGGTCGTTATCCGCTTGTTTTTGTTGTCCTTTGCAGCTTCAAATTCATCAGGGATGGGCTCATTTAGGGTTGAACGACGAGCGCGATAATCCATGTCGGATCAAGCTCACCGACCGCTTGGTGGCCATGGCGATTCATTTTGCGGTGACGAATCACTGTCTGTGTTATTTGGTGTTGGATGCCTTTTTTTCAACCGGGGGCGTATTTCGAGCTTGCCACTATTATTCAATCCAGCATCAGGCGCGGTGGGTTGAGGTGCTGGTCAAAGCCAAGAATAGCTATGTGGGTTATTTCCCCGCGCCACCGAAACCCGCCTCTCGCCCCGGACCTCAGCCGCTCTATGGCGAGAAAGTGTGTTTAAGAGAATGCTTCGACCACCTTCATTTGTTTGAGACGGTGACCTGTAAAGTCTACGGTAAAACCGAATCCATCCGGGTTATGACGCTTACACTGTTATGGCGGCCCATCGCTGATCAGGTGTTATTTATTCTCGCCGTCACCTCAAAAGGCCCAATGGTTCTAATGAGTTCCGATTTAACGCTGTCAGCCATTGATGCCGTTGAACTGTATTGTGCTAGAACCCGCATTGAAATCATGTTCGCGATGTTAAAGCATGTGATCGGCGCCTTTAAATTTCGTTTTTGGACTAAAAAATTGCCAAAACATTCTAGACGCCCCTTTTCCAATCGTCTTCTCAAAGCCCCACAGCCCCAGGATATTCATACCGTTCAAGCGTGCTGGCGAGCCTATGAAATCTTCGTGCTCTGTGCCTCCATTGCCTTGGGGTTAATGCAATTGATTGCGCTCCAGTATCAAGATACGATTTGGTCTGAGCACTCGCTTTATCTTCGCACTCAATCGCGTGATTTGCCATCGGAGAAAACCGTCAAGCAAATTTTAGCGCCATTATTCCTCAAACAATTCTTTCGACTTGAGGAAAATGGCATGATTCAACAGATCCGTGCCCGCTTGATGGCTGTTTCCGATGAAATAGATGACGATTAAACTGAATGAGGCGTTCTATGCTCTAATTCTCTGCGATCTTCAAAATTTTTCATCAAACATACTACGATGGAGAGGGTAGTTTTGCCCCGCTTTTCTCGCTGTTAACTCACGACTGCCGAGTTAATAATATGTAGTTGATTGACATATTGTGGATCTTCTTGAGCGTCCTGAATTTCGGCGAAGGGCTATCGATATCTTCGATACTCCTTTGGTATTGATATACCGGATACATCCGATAAAGCCGGTCTATACTGTCCATTTTTTCGAAATGGGTTCCTTTCAGTTCATCAATGTCAATACCCTTGTATTCCGCATACTCCTCCAACGATATTTTTTTGCTTTTAAGCGATATGAATTTCTTTTTTGAATAATCAAAAAATCTTTTTGTTTCCTGATTATATTGATCGTAATAAGGTGTTGTTTCTTGAAAAAATGTACACGCACTAAGGCCCAGGCAAGCAATCAATACGAATAATGTACTTTTTTTCATAGTTACTCTCCAGATGGTGAATAGTTACGGTGAAACATTGGGAAGTAGGTATCTTAACAGGCGGACAACGCTCTCCATACCTCTTTCTAGGTTCCGCAAAATATCTTCCATGGAAATGGTTCCTTCGGATTTACCCGCCGCCCAGTTGGCCACAACCGCGCAGCACGCGTATTCCAGTTCTAATTCTCGCGCCAAGGACGCTTCGGGCATTCCGGTCATTCCAACTAAATCACAGCCGTCCCGTTCCATACGCAGTATTTCGGCGGCGGTTTCCAATCTTGGACCCTGGGTGCAACCGTAAACGCCTTTTTCGATGGCGTTGATTCCGGCGGAATGTGCCGCGCTGACCAGTTTAGATCGAATCGCCTCACTGTACGGAAAACTGAAGTCAATATGGCTAACCTGCTCTAGATTTTCCTCGAAAAACGTTGCTGGGCGACCGTAGGTATAGTCGATAATTTGGTTCGGAAATGCTACTTTGCCAGGAGCCATTTTCGATCCAATACCGCCAACCGCCGCGACCGCCAGAATAGATTTTATACCAATCTCCTTTAAGGCCCGGATATTGGCGCGATAGTTAATTTTATGGGGAGGAATAGTGTGATTTTTTCCGTGTCGGGCTAAAAAGGCTACTTCGACGCCATAAACGCGACCAATCAAAATGTCCGACGATGGTTGACCAAACGGTGTTTCGATTGTTTCGCGCCTTAAAATCTCAATGCCATCTATTTCGCTCAGACCAGTCCCGCCAACGACTGCAAATGTCGTCATAAACCCGATATTTCGTTCGGGCAGGCAAATATTCCTGGAGCATTGCGTAAATAACCTTTGTAATCCATCCCGTATCCGAAAAGATATCGATTCTCGCAGGTCAAGCCCACAATATCCGCCGCGATGGGTTTTTCAACATCGAGTATTTTATCGACGAGCACCGCGGTGAATACAGATTTTGCACCTTGCTTCAAGCAATAATCTTTTATTTCCGCAAGCGTTATACCTTCATCCAAAATGTCATCGATCAGCAGCACGATACGATCCCGAATGGGCTCGCCGGGTTCTTTCAACCACTGGATTTCGTCACCTCGGGTGGTATTGCGGTAGCGGCTGACGAAAACCGAGTCCAATTGGAAAGTGAACGGCATCCGTAACATTAACAACGCTGTTGTAATAATGCCACCGTTCATGACCGATAATATCAATGGATTTCGATCCGAGAGTAAATTTGAAATAGCTTCCGCCATTCGGTCAAGCGCTTCGTCAACTTGGCGCCGGGGAAAAATCAGATCGGCATCCCCCTTTACTTTTTCGATTTCATTTAACGAGTCCAATTGCCGGTCCTCAAGTTTCAAGTTGTTCGAGTTTTTGTTTTGCGATTTCCCAGGTCGAGTTGCCCGGCAATGCGGCAAGGTCGATCGATGTCCTTGCATTCATTCGAGACAGACGTTTTTGCCGATCGGATTGCGTACCCATGGGAAGCAAATTTTCCAAGACACTTTCGGCACCTTCCGGATTGTTGCACACAAGCACCATGTCACACCCGGCATGAAGGGCAGTCTGAGCCCGCTGGGAAAAATTACCGGCACACTCAGCGCCTTTCATTGTAAGATCGTCGCTGAAAATAGCGCCTTTAAACCCAAGCTTGTTCCTTAAGATTTGTTTCAGCCAGACCTCGGAAAATCCCGCCGGGAAATCGTCTATCCGAGGATATATTATATGGGCTGGCATTATGCCCTCAAGTCCGGCTGAAATAAGGGATTGGAACGGGCATAAGTCGCGTTCCAACAATTTCTCCAGGGAACGGGGATCTTCGGGGAGCGTCAGATGCGAATCTGGAGCGACATCACCGTGACCGGGAAAATGTTTTCCCACGGAGGCCATGCCCGCTTGCCCGCTACCCTGCTTAAAGGCCCTGGCCAATGCGGACACGATTTCTGGGTTTTGGGAAAATGAACGGTCTCCAATGATTTCACTGACCCCGCTGTCGACATCCAATACGGGGGCAAAACTAAAATCTATGCCGACGACCAATAATTCGGAAGCCATAAGCCATCCGGCCAAACGCGTTGTTTCAAGGGCTTGGCTTGGATCTTTTTGGTAATATTCTCCATAGCTGGACGCAGGCGGCAATGTTGTGAAGCCTTGACGGAATCTTTGCACGCGCCCTCCTTCCTGGTCTACGGCGATCAATAATTGCTCGGGGCGTGTGTTTCGAATCTCGAGAATCAATTCTCTAACCTGTTCCCTGGACTCGAAATTTCGGGTGAACAGGATAACTCCTCCCGTGCTGGGATGATTGAGTTTCTCCTTATCCTCGACCGTTAAGCTGAATCCACCCAAGTCAATCATAACCGGGCCGATAGTTTTATGGGTACTCATGTTTGCCATGGAATCCAAGAGCTAAAAAGTTTGTAAATATTCAGCTCACCCCTGAAATCCGCCATTTCTACGTTAAAAAATGATCATTTACACGTGTAAACTCACATTTTTCGCCTTGAACTAACGAATTTCAGGGGCAATCTGAACAGTTACGACAGCGTGCTGATTGGTTACAAAAGTTTAACTATACTCTGGTTCAAGATATTTACCGCTTATCGATGTAATTTTAGATAGCGCTGATCGATGTACATTGCTTGTAAAAAGGAGGACTTAGTGCGAATTATTACACTGGTATTAGCATACTTGTTAAGTAATACGGTATACGGGGAAGGGGAAGACATTGAAACCACCGCACCCGCCGTCGAATATGTTTCTCTGGGTTCAAATTTAGTTGTAAATTTGCAAGGACGAAGAAAGTATTTCCGTGCCGATATGCAATTGATGGTTGAAGGTGAGGATAATGTTGAAATGATTAGCCTACACAATCCCGCAATCCGGCACGCTCTGATCATGTTATTTAGCCAATATACCCCGGAGCAATTGCAAGGCCCCGAGCAGCGAGAGACCGTCAGAAAGCTTGCCTTGGAAGACATTCGAAAAACCCTGGAGAAATATACTAATTCGAAGGGGATAAAAGACTTGTTTTTCACCGAATTCCTTGTTCATTAGCTTGTCCATAAAACTAACGGACAAGCTGAAAGTGCGATGAAAAATCAACTAAATCTGTATGAAGAGTCCGGCAGTCCGCACACAGCTCTTTGGTGAATAAGGCGTTATCAAATGTGTCAATGCTGCTTGCGTAAGGTTCCCGCCGTAGACCTGAAAATGACACGGTCACCGTTTTTCCCGGATTTATAGGCAGTTATCCCAACTTCTTCTTTAGTGTGGACAAACAGCAGCTTGGAGAATTTGTTGATTTGATTCGCAATTCAAAAACCGATGCTGATTCGGAAATCTTCTATACCCGGTTTGGTGCGCGCCGCGGCAATCCGGAGATCTGGCGGAATCTTGACTGGCTTAACAGCCAGCATAAGAAATACAGGGGATTGAAAGCCGGGTTGTTCGATATAAATCGTTATCAAAATCTTTGACCTGTAAGAATCAGTAAACTGATATTAATATCAACTTGTTACAAACATAGACTAGTCCTCCGCCAAGGTTATATTGACGGTAGCGGTATGATAGGGCGGCATTTTCGCGATGTAAGCCAGGTACATGGCATCAGCCATCGACCACAACACATCCAGCTTGAATTGCAGAATTTCCAGCATGCGTTCCTGTTGCTCCCGGGTTTTGTACCAATCCAGAGTAATTTCCAGACCGTGTTGAACGTCGCGCCGGGCTTCGCTGAGGCGTTTTTGAAAGTAAATAAATCCTGCTTTATCGATCCATGGATAGTTCTCGGGCCAGTTATCCAATCGTTGTTTGTGAATTTTAGGGGCGAACATTTCGGTGAGCGAAGAGCTGGCGGCTTCGTGCCAATCGGCTGTTCGGGCGAAATTAACATAAGCATCGACGGCAAAACGGACTCCGGGAAGCACGTGCTCTAAAGAAATGATTTCTTCACGGTTTAACCCGACCGCCAGACCCAGTTGAATCCACGCTTCAATTCCACCAGGATCATCGGGGCGGCCATCGTGATCCTGAATTCGTTGAATCCATAATGAGCGGGTTTTGCGATCAGGACAGTTTGCCAGAATAGCCGCATCTTTTTGCGGAATCTTGATTTGATAGTAAAAGCGGTTGGCGACCCAGCCTCGGATTTGCTCCTGGCTTAGTTCACCGGCATTCATCAATGTGTGGTAAGGGTGATGTATATGGTAATATTTCTCCATCGCCCTTAATTTCATCTCGAACTCTTGCCGACTCCATGGTGACGGGGCGTCACTCAAAATATTCTTCTCACAAAACGATTTCCATTCCGTCGTAGGAAACTTCAATACCGGATTTGCTAAGAATTGTCCGTTGTTCGGATTCTTCATCCAGAATCGGGTTGGTATTGTTAATGTGGATAAGGACCTTGCGTGGCTTCTCGAGTTTATTCAAGGTTTCCATCATACCGTTCTCCCCGGATTGGGGTAGGTGACCGATTTCGCGGGCTTTTTTCGGACCAACTCCGGCCAGTTCCATTTCATCGTTTTGCCAAAATGTACCATCGACCAAAATGCAATCGGCATCGGTCATCGCGGCAAGCACATGTGCTTCGATTTCTCCCAAACCCGGGGAATAATAAATCTTTTTGTTAGTCGATATCTGTTCGATGGTGACGCCAATGTTATCCCCATCGTGAGGATCGTGCCGATGGGGTGAATAGGGCGGAGCCTTACTTTTTAGTGGATGGGGATGAAAGCGCAGATCGTCAAATCCAGGGATGTCAAAGCTGCTTCCATCCAACGAAATGGGATGGTGATTGACCTTGCAGTAATCTTCCAGCATTTTGAAAACCGGAAATCCGGTGGACAAGTCTTGCCGCACCATTTCAGTACAATAAATTTCCAGTGGGTTAGGACTCTCACGCAAGATCAACAAGCCCGTGGTGTGGTCGATCTGACTGTCTATTAGAACAATGGCCTTAATGCCGGTATCACGTAAGCCAGTTTTTGGTTGGATGCCGGGAAAGGCCTCGATTTGACTTCGGATGTCAGGCGAAACATTAAACAGGACCCAATTTTGATCGTCACAGCTTACAGCGATGGAAGACTGCGTACGCGGTTGGGAACGCATTTCATTATTTCGTAACCGACGACAATTGTGACAATTGCAATTCCATTGAGGGAAGCCGCCTCCTGCACCGGACCCCAAAACTCTTATTTTCATTAGGCAAATAAAAAGGGGTTCCTCAACGGAACCCCTTAGAAAAGGTACCGATTATTAACGATTGTAGATATACATCGTTACTTCGAAACCGAAACGAAGATCGTTGTAGCTTGGTTTTTCCCATTTCATATCGGTTTTCCTCCAGAAGAAAATGTGATTGGAAAATCTTTAAAGATAGCTATTAAAAAGCTGTTGGAAGTATACGCCGCTATTTTATGAAAAGCAATAAATAGTCTTGTCCAATATGAAATGGCCCTGAACGGGAGCCGTGATTACAACGTGAAACGGCCCTGTACCTGAGGAGTAATTTCTGCTCATGATGGTCACCTATGGTGATCTATATGAGTGACAAAAAGATAAAAACATTGGATGACGTTCGCATCTTTCTCGAAGGAACTGTGGAGGTTGAGTTTTCAATTACCAACAAGGAAGAGCGCTACCAGTGGATTCGGCGTACATTGGTCAAATTCAGTTATATCTCTTGCAGCAAGAACGGTAAGGGATTGATCATCCGCTATCTGGAGCAGGTGAGTGGCTATTCTCCACGGCAAGTGAAACGGCTGGTACAGCAATACAAAAAAACCGGATACATCAAGCGCCAACAGCGTACAGCATCGGGATTTGAACGCTTCTACCGCCCTGAGGACGCAGTGCTGTTAGCTGAGACCGACAAGCTCCATGGGACACTCTGCGGTGCAGCCACCAAGAAGATCTGTGAGCGGATGCTTTTGATCTATGAGGATTATCGCTATGAGCGCTTAGCAAAGATTTCGGTTGCCCATCTCTATAATCTTCGTCATTCTACGTGTTATCAACGACAGCGCCGCCAGTTTGATAAAACCGCTTCAAAACGCTCTCAGATAGGCGAGCGACGAAAACCCAATTCAGAAGGTAAACCAGGCTTTCTACGGATCGACACAGTCCATCAGGGCGACCTGGATGGGATCAAAGGGGTTTACCATATCAATGCGGTTGATGAAGTCACGCAATTTGAATGTATATTCTCCGTAGAACGGATTACTGAGCGTTTCATGATTCCGGTCCTGGAGATGCTGATCGAAATCTTCCCTTTTGTCATCCTGGCATTTCACGCGGATAACGGTTCGGAATACATCAATCATACCGTGGCAAAACTGCTCGGAAAGCTCCATATTGACCTGACCAAATCACGCCCACGCCATTCCAACGACAATGCACTCGCCGAGTCCAAGAACGGAACCATCATCCGCAAACATCTGGGGTACGACCATATCCCGGGGTACTGGGCGCCTCAACTTAATGAATTTCACAGAGAGTATTTCAACCCCTACATCAACTTCCATCGTCCTTGCTTTTTTCCTGTCCCAAAAGAAGACAACAAAGGAAAGGTGAAAAAGAGCTATCCCTACAAGTTAATGATGACACCCTACGAGAAGCTCAAATCATTACCTGATGCAAACCAATATCTCAAACTGGGGACCACCTTTAAAAAGCTGGATGCAATTGCCTTCTCAATCAGCGACAATGACGCAGTCAAACAGATGAATGAGGCCAAACGTAAACTTTTCAAAACCATCTTTGAGCAGGAGCGGAGTATTGCCTGATTTGCCTCTTCAGGTAGATTCTCTACCCCTCTGTTTCAGGGCCATTTATAGATTGGAATAGACTTAAATTGGAAGTCGAATCATTGTGAAAAATCAAAAACCGGTGCGGATATATTTTGCGCCAAATATGGCTAAAATAAAGCCGTCCTCGTTTTGGTTTGAAAGGTTCGTTTTAATCCACGTGGGTAGACTCCACACTGTCCCAGCACTTCGCGTTTGCGCCGCGATCAATTTCAAAGGTTTTGCCATCGACAAGCGCGGCTATTCCCTTCAATAGCCACATCCCACTTTAAACAGGCTTGGATAACGGGCAACCCTTGGTTGTCATTCTGTAAGATGAGACAGATGGTGAATGTCGTAACTATTCAGATTACCCCTCGCGAACACGTCGGACAGCTAGAATTCCTGGGTAATTGAATAACATTCCATTCCATATCCAGTCCATCCAGAAGTAGTACTTTTCCGCTTAAAGTTTCACCTATTTGGGTCAGGAGTTTGATCGCTTCCAATGCCTGAATGCTCCCCACAATCCCGGTAATGGGAGCAATCACACCGGATTGCGCGCAGCTTTCGGCCAGATCGTCAATGTCCGGATACAAACAGTTGTAACATGGACTGTTGTTTTTTCCGGGTGTAAACACGGAAATCTGTCCTTCGAATCGGATCGTTGCACCGGAAACCAAAGGCGTATTGCTGAGCACGCAGGCTTTGTTGACCGAGAATCGTGTAGGAAAATTGTCGCTGCAATCGAGAACCACATCGGCCCTTCTCACCTGCTCTTCCAGTTCGGGTCCCTCCAGCCGCTTGCACAGCGCCGTCACTTCGATTTCCGGATTTAAGGCTTGAAGTGTCTGCTTGCCCGATAAAGCCTTTAATTGGCCGATATCGGGAGTTTTGTGCGCAATCTGCCGCTGCAAATTCGACAAATCCACCGTATCGCCGTCGCTCAGGACGATGTGTCCTACTCCCGCGCCAGCCAAATACATCGCCGCCGGTGAACCAAGACCGCCGACACCAATAATTAGGGCGCGAGAGTTAATTAGTTTTTGTTGGCCTTCAATATCGACTTGGGGGAGCAATATCTGGCGACTGTATCTTAAAAGTTGATTGTCATCCATGGTGATAATCTATCATTTTCTCCAGCGATATTTCTTAAAAATCTTGACACCAATCGAAAGATGGCTATTATTAGCACTCACAATGGGTGAGTGCTAATAACGCGCTCGCGTTAAATTTTAGTCATTATTGTAAGCGTAAATTAGGAGAAGCGAATGAACATACGTCCGTTACACGATAGAGTCGTTGTAAAACGTCTCGAAGAGGAAACTACAACCGCCGGGGGAATTGTACTTCCAGATTCGGCCACCGAAAAACCAAGCGAAGGCGAAATAATCGCTGCTGGTAATGGAAAGTTATTAGATAACGGCGAAACTCGGGCTCTCGACGTAAAAGTTGGCGACAAAGTGCTGTTTGGTAAGTATTCGGGCAACGAAGTTAAAATTGATGGTGAAGATTATATCGTTATGCGCGAAGACGACATCATGGGTGTCATCGAGTAAAACCTGAATCATCTTACCGGTTAACAAAATTTAATTTAAGGAGTCAAACATGACAGCAAAAGACGTAAAATTTAGTGATGAAGCCCGTCATCGCATGGTGAAAGGTGTAAATATCTTAGCGAGCGCGGTGAAGGTAACTCTCGGTCCAAAAGGGCGTAATGTCGTTTTGGAAAAGAGCTTTGGCGCGCCGACCATTACCAAGGACGGTGTTTCCGTCGCGAAGGAAATCGAATTGTCTGATAGATTCGAAAATATGGGCGCTCAAATGGTTAAAGAGGTGGCATCGCACACTTCCGATGTTGCTGGTGATGGTACCACGACCGCGACCGTACTGGCCCAGTCAATTCTTAACGAAGGATTTAAAGCCGTTGCGGCGGGGATGAATCCGATGGATTTAAAGCGCGGAATTGATCTGGCAGTCAAATCGGTGGTGGACTCAATCGAGACCCAATCGACTCCGTGTTCTGACAATAAGGCGATCGCTCAAGTGGGCACGATTTCCGCTAATTCCGATGAATCGGTAGGGAAAATTATTGCCGATGCCATGGGGAAAGTCGGTAAGGAAGGTGTGATTACGGTCGAAGAAGGATCCGGCTTGGACAACGAGCTCGATGTGGTTGAAGGCATGCAATTCGATCGCGGATATCTTTCGCCTTACTTCATCAACAACCAGGAAAGCATGAGCGTCGAGCTCGACGGTCCGTATATCTTGTTGCATGATAAAAAAATCTCTAACATTCGTGATTTGCTACCAGTTCTCGAAGGTGTCGCCAAATCCGGCAAGCCGTTATTGATCATAGCGGAGGATGTTGAAGGCGAAGCGCTAGCAACGATGGTTGTCAACAATATGCGTGGAATTGTCAAAGTTTGCGCGGTCAAAGCGCCTGGTTTCGGTGATCGCCGTAAAGCAATGCTGGAAGATATCGCTGTTCTCAGTGGTGGAACCGTCATTGCCGAGGAAGTGGGTTTAAGCTTGGAAAAAACATCTTTGGACGATCTTGGAACCGCTAAGAAAGTTCAGATTACCAAAGAAAATACGACCCTCATCGATGGAGCCGGCAGCAAAGATAATATTGCAGGCCGGGTGACACAGATTCGTGCTCAAGTTGACGACGCAACATCCGACTATGACAAAGAAAAGTTGCAGGAACGTCTTGCAAAGCTTGCGGGTGGCGTAGCAGTCATCAAAGTCGGTGCGGCAACCGAGGTGGAAATGAAAGAAAAGAAGGCTCGCGTTGAAGATGCTTTACATTCTACACGTGCCGCGGTTGAAGAAGGCGTGGTTCCCGGAGGTGGCACCGCATTCATTCGTGCGTTGGATAAACTGAAAGGTATTAAAAGTGCCAATAGTGACCAGGACGTTGGTGTGGATATCGCGCGCCGCGCTTTGGAGGAGCCTCTCCGTCAGATCGTCGCAAACGCGGGTGGAGAACCTTCGGTTATTCTTAACGAAGTCTCCAAGGGTGAAGGAAACTTCGGGTATAATGCAGCAACTGGGGAATATGGCGATATGATCGCAATGGGTATTCTCGATCCAGCCAAGGTGACCCGCGCCGCGCTGCAGAATGCAGCATCCGTTGCAGGCCTGATGATTACCACCGAAGCGATGGTAGCCGAAGAGCCTAAGAAGGACGACCCAGCGCCACCAATGGGGGGTGACATGGGTGGTATGGGGGGCGGTATGGGTGGCATGGGCGGCATGATGTAACAAAGCCCTTACATACGTTCTGTTCTAAGATCGGAAAAAGCCTCACCCTTAACGGGATGGGGCTTTTTTGTGTCAGTAAAGAATTTTGCCGTTAGAAGTGGATCCCGCCGATTAGACTGTCCGATCGGAGGGGGTCACTTCTGGTGCGAAATTAAATGCGATGATTACCGAGCAGTTGGAAATCTGGCTTTAATTCCTGTAACGACTGAAAAATACATGGCCTTCCCGGTTTGACCACGGTTAAAAATGCAACGTCAAACCGACAAACGGGCCGCTGACATCCACCTTCGTTTCAAAATCACTGACATCATCGTCATCTAAATCAAGGGCAAGATAGCGGTAGCCAGCGTCTACGCCAATATCGACCAGGGGTAATAAATCAGTTTGGTAGCTGATTTTCACCATAATATCCGCAACGCTGCTACTGCTGAAAGCAATCCCGTTGAATTCAGCGCCAACCGACAAACCGGTAAGCGGTAGATCGAATTGCGCATTTCCGTAAACCATGGGAATAATAAACCTAAAGTCAGCAGATTCGCGGAGCGCCGGGGTGTTTAGACTTGCAATTTTGGTATCGCCATCAAAATAGCGGGCGGTCAACCCGACATCCAGATTGACCCAGTTATCGAGGAGTTCATAATACAGTGTGAAATCAACAAAGGTGAAATCGAGATCGGTTGCAACGGTATCCGCGGCAGGAAAAGCGACTCGATCCAGCAATGCGGTTGAAGTTAACGTACGGTTTCCGTTCGTACTAATATCAACGTATTGCAGCTTAATATTGGGCAGGACGGGAATGGGATGTTCCAAAGCTAAATAAAAGTAGCCCAAGTTTTGATCATCAAGCCCCAGTTCATCATCGATAGCGATATTGCTTTTTCCAATATTACCGTCATATTCCTGATGCCATACACCTCCACCGCTATAGATCCCCAGAACCGTATCCGCACTCGCCAATGGTGAAATAATACATGTAATTGTTAGTAGTATAAGGAATTGTTTCATTACCTGGCCTTTAACTTAAGTTTGATCGAGGACTAAGCGTAGCCTAACTATCATTTATAATTTGGGACCCATTTCTCTATTACGCTCGCCCATACAGCCCAGCAATTCTAAATTTGGAAAGCTAATCGAGCAATCAGGCAAAGTTTTTGATTTCACTCTGGTATTACACGAGAAATAGGCATTCTAGGAGGCTGCCCGAGAATAGGAGCCGTCGCGAGGGAAAGCTGGTTTGAGCCTGATTTTTTCATTATTTGAGGCGAATACTTGCTGTATTTAACGACAAATCCGCCTGGAGCGGGTTTGGACCGCTGAAAGCGGCCCACAGGTGTGAAATATAGGGATGTATTTCATCAATATAATGGGAAAATCCGGCCAAATCCAGCTTTTCCGCAGTAGGCTCTTTATTCTCGGACAGCCTCCTAGTAGTCTGTCAATGTTGTATTGACGATTAATTAAAGTAGAATGTTAGGTTTTAATTCTAAGCAATTGAAACCCAAACTCTAAACATGTCCGCAAAAATCTACCGCGTTAATTTAACGAACGAAGAAAGGCTTGAGCTAAAAGAGATTGTATCAAAAGGAAAAGCTGCAGCACATAAACAGACCCACGCTCGAATTTTGTTACTTAGCGACGAAACCAGTTCTGAGGGTAAAAAAAAGGATAAAGAAATAGCCAGGGCATTGGGTACAAGCCTACGAAGTATTGAACGCGTGCGAAAGCGATTTGTAGAAGAAGGATTGGGGAGTGCCGTTAATCCAAAGCCTCAAAAAAGATACCGATCAAAAAATCTGGATGGAGCAGGAGAAGCCTTTTTAGTTGCAACAGCCTGTTCGCAAGCTCCGGAGGGACGGGTAGATTGGACATTACGGCTACTCTCTGAACGATTAGTTGAATGCACTATAACAGAGAGCATAAGCCATGAAACGATTAGGCAGACACTAAAAAAAACGAACTCAAACCGTGGCTAAAACAATGCTGGTGCATTCCGCCTAAATCTAATGCAGACTTCGTGTGTGCAATGGAAGATATATTAGAGGTCTATCAACGTCCTTTTACACAAGATGAGGTTTTGGTGTGTATGGATGAAACGAGCAAGCAGCATACAAAAGAAACGCGTACCCCGTTACCGATGCGTTCTGGAGAATCTGAAATATATGATTTTAAATATGAACGAAATGGCGTCAGTAATCTGTTTATGCTATTCGCACCGCTTGAGGGCTGGAGGCATGTCAAGGTCACAAACCGGCATACTAAAGTGGACTGGGCACATCTCATTAAGGAATTAGTAGATGAACACTACCCCGATAAAAAAATCATTTTAGTAATGGATAACTTAAACACGCATAAATTAGGATCACTGTATGAAGCGTTTGCACCCGAGGAAGCACGTCGAATTGCAGAAAGGCTGGAAATTCATTACACGCCAAAGCATGGCAGTTGGCTTGATATGGCAGAAATAGAGATTGGGGTGTTAAGTCGTCAGTGTCTTGATCGAAGAATAGCTGATCAAAGCACATTACGAACTGAAATAAACGCATGGCAAAAACAAAGAAATCAAAAAGCGGTATTTGTAAACTGGCGCTTTACCACCGCCGATGCACGGATAAAATTGAAATCACTATACCCGTCAATACAACATTGACAGACTACTAGTACCCCGCACACTAAATAACTACGTTTAAGCGACGAGGATAAATCGCCGAGAACAAGGCGCGACAGCGCAGGAATAGCCACCCTCTTTCACGCTGTCGCAACGCGGTGATCGACGATTTAGACCGTCGAATAGACGTAGTTATTTAGTGTGCGGGGTACTAGCTATCGCCCGCATCGCCCTCTTCCGTTCGTGTTCTTTCAACAATTTCTTACGCACACGAAGCGATGCTGGCGTGACTTCGACCAGTTCGTCGTCATCGATGAACTCCAAGGACTGTTCAAGAGTCATCTTTATAGGTGATGTCAACAGTAGATTTTCATCGGTTCCAGCTGCCCTGATATTGGTCAGTTGCTTGGCTTTGGTGGGATTCACCACCAGATCATTCGAGCGCGAATGGATACCCACAACCATTCCTTCATAAACTTCTTCGCCATGATCGACGAACATGCGCCCGCGATTCTGAAGATTGAACAATGCGAATGCCAGAGCTTTACCTTTGCAATTGGAAATCAATACGCCATTGACACGGCAACCGATTTCACTTTGTATCCGGGGTCCATAACGATCAAAAACATGGTAGAGCAAACCACTTCCGGATGTGGTGGTTAAAAATTCCGTTTGGAATCCGATCAAACCCCTCGAAGGCATAATGTATTCCAAGCGAACCCGCCCCCTTCCGTCCGGTTCTATATTCCGCAAATCGCCTTTGCGTTCCCCTAACTTTTCCATCACCGCGCCTTGATGGACCTGCTCGACATCAAGAGTGACCTGCTCGTAAGGTTCGCAAACCACCCCGTCAATTTCCTTTAAAATTACCTCGGGCCGGGATACACCGAATTCGTAACCTTCTCTTCGCATGGTTTCGATCAATATCGATAGATGCAGTTCCCCACGGCCTGAAACTTTGAATTTATCCGGATCGTCGGTTTCTTCAACACGAAGGGCGACATTATATTGCAGTTCACGGAAAAGCCGCTCACGAATCTGGCGGGAGGTCAGATACTTGCCCTCTTTACCCGCAAAAGGTGAATTATTGACCTGAAAAGTCATATTCATGGTTGGCTCGTCAACAGCTAACGGAGGTAATACCTCAACCTTCTCGGGATCACACAAAGTATCCGATATTCCAAGTTCGTCAATGCCATTAAATGCAATGATATTCCCTGCGTGAGCTTCGGGCATTTCGATCCGCTCTAATCCCAAAAACCCAAATATCTGCAGTATCCGCACACTCCGTTGTTCTCCCTTGCTATTGGTCAAAATCAGGTTAGTGTTCCTTTCCACGGTTCCCCGCTGAATTCGGCCGATACCGATCAGGCCGACGTAAGAGCTATAATCGAGACTACTGACTTGCATTTGGAATGGCCCGCTGGTGCTCACTTTGGGCGGTTTGACATGGTCGACGATGGCCTCGAACAGCGGGGTCATGTCGCCACTTGTCACTTTGGAATGATGTCCCGCGTATCCCTGTAGGGCAGACGTATATACCACCGGAAAATCAAGTTGTTCGTCGGTGGCCCCAAGACGATCGAAAAGATCGAAAGTCTGATCCAATACCCAATCCGGACGGGATCCGTCGCGATCAATTTTGTTAATGACGACAATTGGATTGAGTTTCATGGCAAAAGCTTTTTGCGTGACGAACCGGGTTTGCGGCATTGGGCCATCGACGGCATCCACCAACAACAAAACGGAATCAACCATGGACAAGACCCGTTCCACTTCACCACCAAAATCCGCGTGTCCGGGAGTGTCAACGATATTGATGCGAAAGCCGTTCCATTCTAGGGCAGTATTTTTCGCCAAGATGGTTATGCCCCGTTCTTTCTCCAAATCGCTGGAATCCATCACCCGTTCGGCAATTTTTTCGTGGGCGCCGAAGGTGCCGGATTGTTGTAACAATTTATCAACTAAGGTGGTTTTGCCATGGTCAACGTGGGCCACTATGGCGATATTACGGATTTGATCGATCACTAAATGGAATTCCAAATATAATAATGGTTAAAAATAGTAGCTATTCAGATTGCCCCTATGGGGTCCCGAAATAAGGAAGAAACGCTTCAGGCGTTTTCCCGGTACTTGCTAGTAGGACAAAATAGAGACGAGATGAATAGTTACCGGAAAATATAGACCGGTTTTGGCGAGAACGAAGCGATAACTCGCACCGAAAGCAGAATTCTTTAACTTTGCTCCCAGGGTAGTCCATGGAAACGCCAACCGCTGAGTTTGCCGCGATGTCTTTGGTCATCTATAGAACCTTCAAATCCTTCCTCGATATTGGCTAAATCGGTAAATCCAGCTGCCTCTAAAGCTTTTGCCGCGGACATTGAGCGCTGGCCACTACGGCAGAGCAGAAGTATCGGCGTTGTTTTGTCGGCGCGGGAATCGATAACTTGATCTACGAATTGCGGATTAACTTTCCAGTCCGGGGCTTCCAACCAAGGAATATGGACACTGCCAACGGGATGCCCGACATGGGTATATTCGACCTTCGAACGTACGTCTATCAGTACCGTAGCGGGGTTATCCGTCAACAACTCCCAGGCTTGGCTCGGCGAAACTTGTTTAATCATGAATCCTGTATTTGGTTAATTCAAATGGACGCTGATTTCTAACCCGGACCGAAATTCAAGATCGACGTTGACCGATGAGTAATGCTTCGTTCCTTAAACCGCTTGTTTTATCGCCGACTCGGCCCTCCTCTCGATAGATCAGCAATCTCAAGGGCTGGAACAGCATAAGCAATTCGTTTTCGGCGAGCAAATACGATAGGTTGCTTGGCCCTGAATCAGAAACTTTTTCTTGGGTAAATGTCTGATAGAACAATAACCCTCCCGGCTTAAGACCCGCTATCATGGACGATGCCAAGGATCTATCCAAAAAACGACTGACTACAATAACATCAAATCGCTTTTCTTCCCAATCAAAAGCTTGGATATCCTGAGCTGTATACTGAATATCTAGGTTCCGCTGAGTCGCGAAGCCACGCAATTTTTCAATCGCTACCGGGGAGATATCCAAGGCCTGGGTGTCCAATCCCCGCTCAGCCAAAAACAAGGCGTTTCCACCCAGCCCACAGGCGATATCCAATGCATTGCCTCGAGCTGGCAATAAATGCGCAAAATCTTTGAGGATTCTGGCGGGTTCAGGAGATCCCGTGGTGGATCGACAATATTTTTGATTCCACTTGGATCTTGATGCCTCAGTCATGGACGAGCCGTTATTTCTTTTCCTTAAACTTAATCCCCAAAGAATGCAGTTTCCTATAAAGATGGGTGCGTTCCATACCTATTGCGGCGGAGAGCTTGGTCACACTGCCGCCGTTTTCCTCCAAATGATATTGTAAATAGGACTTCTCGAAGTGTTCCCGTGCATCTTTTAAAGGCAAATTATAAATATCCGGATGTTGAATATTAGCCGGGGTGACACTAGAACCCAGAGCTGATTTGACTTCCTCCAATTCTATCTCGTGCCCACTCCCTAAAATCAACAGTCTCTGGACTAGATTTTTAAGTTCGCGGATATTGCCACGCCAAATATAATTTCGCAACAAATTTTGCACCGCAACGGAAAATTTTCTGAAAGGTAATTTTTCCCTGACCACGAAGTGGTCGAGATAATAATTCAAAAGCTCCGGAACATCCTCATTATGTTCTCTGAGCGGTGGAATTTTAAGCGATACTTCGTTAAGCAAATAAAAAAGATCCTGACGGAACCTGCCCGCGCTCAGTTCTTCTTCTAATTCTCGGCGCGTGGAGCTGATCACCCGAATGTCAACCTGGACCTGCTCGTTGCCGCCAACCCGCAAAAACGATCCGGATTCCAGGGCGCTCAAAAGCCTGCGTTGCGTTTCAGTATCCATATCGGCAATTTCGTCCAGAAACAATGCTCCCCCACGGGCTTGTTCCAACAAGCCGCGGTAAATTTTATCGCCGTGTTCCTTCCCAAAAAACTCAACCGCAGAATATTCCGGCGCAATGGTGCCGACGCCTACATCGATGAATGGCCGATCGCGGCGAGTACTTTGGGCATGAAGGTAACGGGCAAGGGTCTCTTTACCGCAGCCGGGTTCCCCCACCAATAAGACTCGGGTGTCGTGCTGAGCCAATCGCTTAACCTGATCCTTAAGCCGTGCGATTGCGGCGCTTTTACCAATCGGTTCGATAACCACGGGACTTTGGTTTCTAAGGCCTTTGTTTTCTCGCTCCAAGCGGTCTTTTTCCAAAGCACGTTCTACAACCAACAGCAATTTCGCCAGAGATAAGGGTTTTTCCAGAAAATCGTAGGCGCCTAATCGCGTGGCTTCAACCGCCGTTTCCACCGTACCATGCCCGGACATCATGATGACCGGACAGGTAATTTGATTATTTCCCAGCCAATCTTTTAGCAAGGTGATTCCATCGGTGTCCGGCATCCATATATCCAGTAAAATCAAGTCAGGATTGCATTCCTGGGCAATTTGCCGAGCTGTCGCCGCATTCTTGGCCGTACCGACTTTATAGTCTTCATCCTCAAGGATTTCCCGGACCAGTTCTCGAATGTCCGGTTCGTCATCCACCACCAACACATAGGGTTTAATCACGTTATTTCACCCCTCACCGTCCCGAAATCGGTTGTTGGAATCAATCCCGAATCTCGCTTTGCTACCGGCAAACGGATGACAAAGCCACAACCACTACGATAATCAGGATCCACCCAAATGAGTCCGCCGTGTTCTTCGATAATTTTCTTAACGATCGCCAGCCCTAAACCAGTGCCTTTGGCTTTATCCGTGACATAGGGTTCGAATATTCTATAGACTTGCTCCGGGTCAATACCGATACCATTATCCCTGACCAATATTTCCACATAGTAGCCACCGCCAGCCACAATAGTTTGGGACTGGATCATAATTTTACCTTCGACATCGCTAACGACTGCCTCCTGAGCATTCTTGATCAGATTGTGAAAAACTTGCCGCAACCGAACCGGGTCCGCTTCCACGCCGGGTAATTCCCGTCCCAATTTTAACTCAAACAGAATACCTTGCGGTGAATGGTAGAGCGCTAAAACCTCTCCGAGCATATCGTTGATGTTAAGTAATTCCTTTTGGATTTTGGGGGGACGGGCAAAATCCGAAAAAGCATTGACCATGGTTTTCAATGCTTCGACTTGCTGAACGATGGTTCGCGTTGCACGATCCAGCATTTCCGCCTCGGATGGCCCCAGCTTTTCACGAAGCTTATGCTTTAGTCGTTCCGCCGAAAGCTGAATCGGCGTTAAAGGGTTTTTGATTTCATGCGCCAGACGCCGTGCGACCTCGCTCCATGCCGCATTTGTCTGAGCTTGTAAAAGATCGGTCACATCGTCAAATACCATAACGGCACCCGCCCGGGGCCCCAATGTTGAAAACAACGGCGTTCCCCGGCAAAGTAATTTCTGTCTGCCTTTTGGCCCTAAAAAAGAGACGCTCTCCTCCCATGTGGATTGTGCTTGGCTTAGGTTGCGGTTTAGTATTTCAAATAGATTATCTAAATAGGGGTAGTGCACTGAAAGTGCGACCAAAGGCTCGCCGGAGTAATTTTTTATATCCGCATTTAAAATTTTTTCAGCTGCTTGATTAGCGGTCTTAAGACACATATCGGCATCAAAACTCAAGACCCCGGATGTCAACTTTCCAAGTAAAGTCTCCAGATAAGCCCTTTGATTCTCAGCTTCAAACTGGGATTGCGACGCTTGATCCCGGGCGCGGGAAATGTAATCGGTCATATTGTTGAACGATTCCACCAAAAAACCCAGTTCATCTTTACTGGACACCCGAAGCCGTTGCTCATAATTACCGGCGGCTACGGATTGGGTGGCTTGAACCAACTCCTTGACCGGAGCGACGATCCTGCGAATGCTGATAAATGCTATCCAGACTGAGGCGAGCAGGCTCAACAACAACACCAATGACAGGGTCAACGTAAAGCTCATTTTCAACGAGTTCCTGAGGTAACTCATTTCTTTGTAATGAGCATACGCGGATTCCACAGTCTCGGCCAATTGCCGTATCTTGACCGGAAATGGGTATAGCGCCTGCAGATATCGATCATCGGAGGGCACGGGTTCAATCACGCGTATTCGGATGCCCTCGTCATTATCCAAGTCGAATCCCACATAGGATTTACCCTGCCGAATCTGTAATAAAATACTATTATCTGGCAGATTCGGCACAATCACGCCTGGATTAACACTGCTCGATGCAATGATCCGGCCCTGCTTAGAGATTAAAGTCAATTCCGATGCCATCGAAATATCCAGCAGCTCACCCAATTCTATCGCGGCCATGGAATCGGGAATATTTTCCAATTCATCAGCCATCAAAATTGTTTGTTTCGCCAAACTCTGCATGCGTTGATCCAACGAAGCACGGGCTAACTTCAAAGAATCCTCCATCGCGCTATCGATTTTCACATCGAACCAACTGTTTATATTGTGGTGGAGAAACTGCATGGAGTAAAAGAAAACCACCACCACGGGCGTCAAGGTCAAAAACACAAAAAGGAATACCATCCGCAGTGTCAACCGGGAACCGGCTTTACGTTTTCTAAGCTGGCGAACCAATGAGTGAACGTTGGCGCCCACCAGTGTCAACATCAGCAATATGCCAATAATATTCGCCAGCAACAACCAAGAATACATCCCACCTAATCCGGACGCATCCTGGGTAGCCGAACTCATCATGTGCAGAGCTAATAGGATTAACCCGAATACCACCAGCACCGATAACCTGACCGGTAGTCTTAGTTTTTTAGCGGCCATCGGTACCAAGAACTACTGAGCGACCAGTCGGATGAGAAATAGGCGATGGGACGAAGGGCTATCGGAAGGCGTTCGACATCAAGGCCAACCTTGATTTCGGCTCGATATTGATGCTGTTTCTCTAGGGTATCGGCTTTCATGACGGAAAGCCCTCGAATGGCGCCCAACGCTTCGATGGCGGATTCTAAAGTGGCAAAATTGCGTTGCACCCCGGTGTCCTCATTAATCACCTGAAAAAGTTCCACCAAGGCATGATAGCGTATTCTAAACGAAAGCTTGACCTTTTCGACGGGTTGATCCCAAAAATACTTTCTTTTCCGCAACACGTTCAGATGCACGCTTACGGTCAAAGGAACGGCGTTTTGCAACAACTCGATGGCGTTTTCGCCGAAGTGAAATTCAATGTCGGCATTCAATGCCAAATCCCCATGCTTTTTAATCAATTCGGCGTTTTTAATCAAAAACCCATGGTTTTCACTGACAACCGTGGTGGTTGCCATCAGTAAAATAAAAAACACGTGTAAGCGGCGCACAAACGATTACGTTTTGGTTAATCGGGCGTAATAAAAACCGTCCATGTTCGCATCTCCCGGTAAAATCTGGCGTCCGTACCGGCTGGCAATGCCCCAGGGCGCTACAATGGGAAGTTCTTTGGCGTCATCATGTGCATCCAAAAATCTTAGGATTTGAGGTTCATTCTCTTGCCTTAAAATCGAGCACGTTGAATAGACCAAAATACCGCCTTGCGCCAACATCAGCCATACCGCCTCTAAAAGTTTTTGCTGAAGACAAACCACCGCCGTAATATCTTCGGGCCGGCGTAACAGTTTAATATCCGGATGACGTCTGATAACACCCGTGGCGGAACACGGTGCATCGAGGAGGATTCGGTCGAATAACCGGTCGTCCCACCATGTTGATGGATCACTCGCATCCGCAGCCAACAGTTTGGCCTTTGCGCCGGACCTGTCCAGATTGCTACGGATACGATCCAAGCGGGTAGGGTTGATATCGATCGCTATGAGGTCGGCGAGGTTTGGGCATAATTCCGCTATGTGCAGGGTTTTTCCACCCGGTGCGGCGCATACATCCAGTACTCTGTGGCCCGGTTTTGGATCCAGAAGAACCGCTGCCTGCTGTGCCGCACCATCCTGGACCGATACCATTCCGTCGGCAAATCCTGGAAGTGCTTCGACATCGATTGGGGTGTTGAGATATAACCCACTGGCACAAAACTCAAGAGGTGTCGCTTCGATACCATTGGCTTTGAGCCGTTCTAAATAAGTTTCCCGGTTTAGACGAGTTTGATTGACTCGTAGCGACATAGGTGGTTGTCGATTGTTCTCCTGGAAAATATGTTCGAATTGATCCGGCCAATCTTCGCTAATTTTTGTGACCAACCAAGGGGGGTGCGCGGTTTTCGCGGTCGGATCTTTTTCCACGAAATTATTCAAGCTTTTCTCCTGGCGTTGATAGCTTCGCAGCAAACCATTCAAAAGCGGTTTTGCCCAGGTTTTTTTGGCAACGGCCGCTACCGTCTCACCGACGGCGGCGTGTGGTTTAACCCGGGTAAATCCAAGTTGAAACAAGCCCAACAAAGCCAGAATGTATATATCTTTATATTTGGACTTCAGTGGATATTTTAAAAGTTTCGTTAGGATGAAATCGAGCCGAAAGTACCAACGTAAGGTACCAAAGCATAGCGCCTGAACAAATGCGCGATCTTGTTTTTTCGAAATGCCGGGCAATATTTCATCGAGAGCACTCGTTAATGACTTTCTCTCGACCACCACTCGGAGAAGTATTTTTAAGGCTAGGCGACGCAGGTTTTTACCCTCCTAGATTCATTCCATCAATCGAGTGGGCGTTTAGAAAGGCTTGGGTTGGAATTCTTTTCCCCCCGGGCATCTGCAGTTCCAGAATGCGCAAAAGACCATCACCGGTTGCTACGTCCACAAATTTTCTATTATCGCTGATGACCATGCCAGGAGGATATGTAGCGGATTCAGCTACTGTCTCCGCTCGCCAAATTCGCAACCAAGATTCTTTGTACCGGGTTTGCGCAACTGGCCAGGGATTAAAGGCCCTGATTTTTCTTTCAATTTCGATTGCCGGTACGGACCAGTCAATTTGTGCTTCCCGTTTGTCGATTTTCGCTGCATAGGTCGCTTGGTCTTGATCTTGGAGTTTGGGTTTAAGCGTTTCATTTTCGATGCCCGGAAGTGTCTCCAATAATGCTATGGCGCCTATCCGCGCCAGGCGATCATGCAATCCTCCAGCGGTATCGTCGGGTTCGATGGGGCATTCGCGGATTGTCAACATAGGACCCGTGTCCAAACCCCGCTCCATATGCATAATGGTAACACCGGTCTTGGCGTCTCCAGTCTCAATCGCTCGTTGAATCGGTGCGGCGCCACGCCATCGAGGCAACAATGAAGCATGCACGTTGATGCAACCCAGCAAAGGAATTGCCAATACCGTTTGGGGCAAAATCAGGCCGTACGCAACGACCACCATAAGATCGGGTTTGAAAGCCTTCAGTTCGTCCAAAACGTCTGTATTCGTAAAGGAAGCTGGTTGAATGATGGGTATATTTCGGGTTTTCGCAAAACTCGAAACGGGTCCGGGTTTAACTTTGCGACCGCGTCCCGCAGCACGGTCCGGCTGCGAATATACGGCGCAAACCGAATGCTTGGAATTCACCAATGATTCTAAGGTTGGAACGGAAAAATCCGGGGTGCCGGCAAAAACAATTTTCAATTGGATGGTTTATAATACTGACGTTGAGAGCTTCGACGTATCGCCTTTACTACGGTGCGCTTTTACCAGTTTTTTTCTAATCCGCTGGCGTTTGAGCGACGATAAATAATCGACGAACAATTTACCTTCGAGATGATCTATTTCGTGTTGGATACAAACCGAAAGCAACCCATCGACTTCTAGTTCAAACGCCTTACCATCTCGATCAAGAGCACTAATTTTAACCCACTCCGCCCGTTTGACGGTTTCGAAAAAACCAGGGACCGATAAACACCCTTCTTCGCTTTCTTCGGTACCTTCAAGGTGGATAATCTCCGGATTGATCATACAAAAAGGGGCATTTTTTTCCTCGCTTGTATCGATAACGACAATACGTTTTTGAATATTGACCTGGTTCGCCGCCAACCCGATACCCGGAGCGTCGTACATCGTTTTAAACATATCGGAGACAATTTTTCGGATGGAAGCATCGACCGTTTTTACTGGCTGTGCAATCTTTCGCAAGCGATCGTCAGGAAATTCCAAAATATTTAGTAGGGCCATGCATAAACCTCTTATGATACTTAATAACGTAACTATTCATCTCACCCCTGAAACCCACCATTTTTGCGTTAAAAAATGATCATTTACACGTGTAACCTCACATTTTTCGCCTTGAACTGACAAATTTCAGGGGCAATCTGAACAATTACGACATCGTGCTGAATAGTTACCTTTATAACTAATGGAATTCTATCCGAAATCATCTAAACTTTGGAAGCGGGTTTTTTCTTGACCCACTCATAATTGAAGCGTTTTCCACTCGGAGGAAAGGTACATGAACCGCAAAATCATTATCGGCGTAGTACTCATTACGTTTGCCCAGGGCTATTTGCCGATACCCTTCAACTCCGTTCCGATCATCCCCAAACTTACGTGGTCGTAAAAGGCGACACGCTTTGGGATATCTCGGCCAAATTTCTGACTGACCCGTGGAAGTGGTGGGATATTTGGGAAAAAAATCCACAGATCGACAATCCCGATTTAATTTTTCCGGGCGACATCATCACCCTAATCTACGTTGACGGTAAACCGCAATTGGTAGTCAATCGTGGAAAACAGATCCAGGGCACTGGAAAGCTATCCCCGACTATCCGGGATATTGAAATAGAAGAAGCCATTCATGTCATACCGCTTGAAGCCATTCGGCAGTTTCTCAGCAAACCCAAAATTGTCGGGCCGCACCAATTGGAAAAAGCCCATACATTGTTAATATTTCCGAAGGCCGTATTATCGGAGGCGCCGGAGACAGAATCTATGTTCGTACTATCGAACACGGTTCGGCTAACGCGTACAGTGTCTTTAGACCGGGGGAAACATACCGGGATGCTGAAACGGATGAAATTTTAGGGTACGAAGCAATGTTCGTTGCTGAAACCCTGCTGGAACGGACTGGTGATCCGGCCACCCTGCTTCTCACGCGAACCGATCGCGAAACATTAGTCGGCGACCGCTTACTGGCTCTGGACGATGAGCAAGTCAGTTTTCAATTTTTTCCTCGTACACCCGACAAAGATATTCGTGGTCATATCATCGCCGTGGTCGAAGGTGTTTCTCAAATTGGGCAATACGATATAGTTGTAGTCGACCGAGGTGCTGAAAACGGACTAAAAAAAGGACATATATTAGGCATTTTTCAATCCGGCCGTATGGTTCGCGATACAGTTGCGGGCAGGATTGGCGAAATGGTGACTTTACCGGAGGAAAAAGCGGGTCGACTGATGATATTCCGAACTTTTGAACGTTTGAGTTACGGCCTGGTAGTCGATGCAATCCAAGCTTTGCATATTAACGATGCTGTTCGCCCGCAATAAAAAGCTGTCAGAAATTAGAAGCCGAAGTTGTGCAAGGATAGGGATGTAGGTTGCCACTATTCACAACCATGGGGAAAACTGTTTAGATAGCCACTATTTGTTTCATAAAATTTCAAGTACGGTTGTTCATGATAGAAAAGGTTTCATTTGGCATAATGAGCAAATTTGTCGAGCTTAAATATGCAAGCTGCCGTTTCCCCGTCGGATAATCGATATTGGTTGGCTCTTCACCGCATCCCAGGGATAGGGAGTGTTACTTTTCAATCTTTGTTGAAAAAAATTGGGACTCCGCGGAAGATTTTTCGCCAAAATCGTCAAACATTAACCGCCTTAGGATTAGGCGATAAAGTTCTAAAACACATTCAAAACCCCGATTGGAATACGGTAGACCATGATCTGCTTTGGTTGGAAAAACCCGACAACCACTTAGTTACCATTAGCAACCCGCTTTATCCCCTCGTCTTAAAAGAAATTCCGGATCCACCGCCATTGTTATTCATTCATGGTGATGTTTCGGTTCTTTCACAGCCACAAATTGCTATTGTCGGTAGTCGCAACCCGAGCCCCATGGGAATAAAACACGCACATGATTTCGCCTATTCACTGGCCTGTTCAGGCTTATCCATCACCAGTGGACTCGCACTGGGTATCGATGGCGCGAGTCACCGGGGCGCCTTGGATGGAGATGGGACAACCTTAGCGGTAGCCGGTAATGGACTGGACAGAGTGTATCCGGCAAGGCATAAATCTTTGGCTATGGAAATTGGTCGAAATGGCGCATTAATTTCGGAATTCCCACCCGGGACACCACCCTCCGCACACAATTTCCCCCGTAGAAATAGAATTATCAGCGGTTTAAGCCTGGGGACCTTAGTGATTGAAGCCGCGGTCAACAGCGGATCGCTGATAACCGCGAGAATGGCTATGGAACAAGGTCGTGAAGTATTCGCCGTCCCGGGATCAATTCAAAACCCACTATCGCGCGGTTGCCACGCTTTACTCCGCGAAGGCGCGAAACTGGTTGAAACGGTAGAGGATATTTTCGATGAAATCAAACACATCGCTTGTAATCCTCCAACCCTACCCCCACTTGAATCAGATGAAGATCTGGAAAAAGATCACAAAAAATTATTAGAATATATTGCATATGATCCCACTGCGATAGATACTTTAGTGGAAACAACGGGGGAATCACCCGAATCAATCGCTTCGATGCTTCTGGTGTTGGAACTAAAAGGTTTCATATATTCCGCTGCTGGAGGATGTTACTATCGAATTAAGTAATCAAAGTAACCGTTCAGATTGCCCCTGAAATTCGTTGGTTCAAGGCGAAAAGTGACCATTTACACGTGTAAATGGTCACTTTATAAGGTAGAAATGGCGAATTTCGAGGGTGAGCTGAATAGTTACTAAATCAAATGTTCAGAATTTTGACTACCATTACTCCATATACTATAAAAGTCATGAACGAAAACATTTTTGATGTATTGATCTATCTGTTTGAAAATTATATGGACGATGATCCTGACATTGGGACCGACCCGGAGGTCATTCGCACCGAGTTGCTTGAGGCGGGGTTTCCACAACAAGATGTCTCCAGAGCGTTTGAGTGGATGGAATCTCTTGGCGATCAACAGGCGATCGTTACAACTTTACCTTCATTTCGTGTATTTCTCGGCAAAGAGATGGAAAAGCTCGATGTTGAATGCCGGGGATTTTTACTTTATTTGGAACAAAACGGAATCTTGTCACCGGCGAGCAGGGAAATGGTTGTCGATCGTGCAATGGCCTTCAGCGAAAATAGAATTACTCTGGACAACCTGAAATGGATCGTGCTCATGGTGCTTTTCAGTCTTCCCGAGGAAGAAGCTGCTTTCGCCAAAATGGAAGGATTCTTATATGACCATATGCCCTATTATCTACATTGAATGTAACTACTTCAGCTCACTTCTGAATAATTACCATTGAATTTTAATAATATCCGACAATCAACAATAAATGAGTCGCAATCTCGTCATAGTAGAATCCCCCGCAAAAGCCAAAACCATTGAGAAGTACCTTGGCAAAGATTTCCATGTCCTCGCCTCGTACGGTCATATTCGCGATTTAATTCCCAGGGAAGGCGCCGTTGATCCCGATCACGATTTTGCCATGAAATACGAAGTCATCGAGAAAAACCAGCGGCATGTGCAAGCCATCAGCAAGGCGATCAAGAAAGCCGATGCATTATATCTCGCGACCGACCAGGACCGCGAAGGAGAAGCGATATCCTGGCATTTGCATGAGCTTTTAAAAGAAAAGAATCTGGTTAAAGATAAACCCGTCCATCGGGTGGTCTTTCATGAAATCACAAAACGGGCGATCACCGAAGCAATCGCTAAACCCCAAATCCTGTCGACCGATCTAGTCAACGCCCAACATGCGAGGCGGGCCTTGGATTACTTGGTTGGGTTTAATTTATCGCCATTGCTTTGGAAAAAAATCAGGCGGGGATTGTCCGCCGGACGCGTTCAAAGTCCTGCCTTGCGGATGATCGTCGAGCGGGAATTAGAAATCGAAAGCTTTATTCGTCGTGAGTATTGGACCATTGAAGCCGATGTCAAAACCCACGAGAAACCGTTTACGGCAAAACTCACGCATTTTGATAACGAAAAACTAGAGCAATTCAGTGTTGATAATAGTGAGCAAGCGGAACGGATCCAACAGACTTTGTCGACCGAAGCAAAGGGCAAACTTCTAATTTCCAAAGTTGAAAAAAAGCAGCGGAAACGCCATCCGGCACCACCCTTCATTACCTCGACTCTGCAACAAGAAGCCTCGCGTAAACTTGGATTTACCACCAAACGAACCATGATGGTGGCGCAACAGCTTTATGAAGGTATCGATCTGGGTGGGGAAACCACCGGTCTCATTACCTATATGAGAACCGATTCGGTCAACCTGGCGAATGACGCTATTCAGGAATTGCGGCAATTGATCGAATCGCGCTATGGAGCGGACAATGTGCCGAAAACTCCCAAGCAGTTTAAGACAAAATCAAAAAATGCTCAGGAAGCCCATGAAGCAATTCGGCCAACCTCAGCCGGACATTTGCCTGATTCGATCAAAAAATTCCTCAGCAGCGATCAGTACAAACTCTACAATCTCATCTGGAAGCGGACGGTTGCCTGTCAGATGATTCATGCCACCATCAATACAGTTGCCGCTGATCTCGCTTGTGGCGAAAAGCACATGTTCCGCGCAACTGGTTCAACCATCGCAAATCCCGGATTCATGGCCGTGTATCTGGAGGGGAAAGACGACGGTTCCAAGCAAGAAGACGAAAATTTACTGCCGCCGTTAAAAGAGGGCGAACGGGTTGACCTAGAAAATATTAACCCGCTTCAGCATTTTACCGAACCGCCCCCAAGGTATAGCGAAGCCAGTCTGGTAAAAACGTTGGAAGAATATGATATAGGCCGTCCTTCAACCTATGCCTCGATTATATCCACTCTGCAACGACGAGAATACGCCACTATAGAGAAAAAACGTTTCTACCCAACTGATGTGGGACGGGTCGTCAATAAGTTTTTAACTGAACACTTTAACAAGTATGTCGATTATGATTTTACCGCGAAATTAGAAGATGACTTGGATGCGGTTTCCAGAGGAGAAAAAAAGTGGATTCCTCTGATGAAGGATTTTTGGGGTCCTTTCAAAAGTTTGATTATGGACAAAGATAAAAACGTCGAGCGAAAAGATGTGACCCAGGAAGCGATAGACGAAAAATGCCCCGAGTGTGGCACTCAGCTCTCAATCCGTTTAGGGCGAAACGGTCGATTTATTGGCTGCACCAATTATCCGGAATGCAAATATACCCGGAACTTGGATGGGGATAATACTCAAGACAATGAACCCGAAATCGTCGAAGGCCGAAGTTGCCCGAAGTGTCAATCACAATTGGTGATCAAAACTGGGCGGTATGGAAAATTCATTGCCTGCAGCGGATACCCGGATTGCAAACATATAGAACCTTTGGAAAAACCGGTCGATACCAGTGTCGAATGCCCCCAATGCCATACCGGCAACCTGATGAAACGAAAATCCAGGTCGGGTAAAATATTTTACTCCTGCTCAACCTATCCGAAATGCAGCTATGCTATATGGGATCCTCCCCTGGCGGAACCTTGCCCGCTGTGTCTTTGGCCCATTGTGACCCTAAAAACAACAAAACGAAGAGGGACAATGAAAACGTGTCCCCAGAAAACCTGTAAATTTGCTAAATCCCACGAAAATACCGAGGAAGAAGCAGTTTCAACGGGATAAAATCCACCCATCTCTATCAATCTATACGTAAATCTACCGTGGCAAAACCATTTATAGCGGTCCTAATGGGATCGGATTCAGATCTTCCGACGATGCAAGCAACATTTGACGTTCTTGATCAGCTTGAAATTCCGTATGAAGTCCGAATTACGTCGGCCCATAGAACCCCCGATGAAACACGAAGTTATGTGACCGATGCCGAAGCCCGCGGGTGCGACGTCTTCATCGCCGCTGCGGGACTTGCCGCCCACTTGGCTGGTGCGGTAGCCGCGCATACACTAAAACCAGTACTCGGCGTCCCACTTGATGCGGGCAGTTTAAAAGGCATGGATGCGCTCTTATCAACCGTGCAAATGCCTGGCGGAATTCCCGTGGCGTGTCTCGCTATAGGTAAACCGGGAGCGAAAAACGCCGCCTATCTGGCGGCTCAAATACTATCTTTAAAGGACACGGCTTTAGCGGCGCGAATTCGGGAAGAGCGCACGGCAAACGGCAAGGCAGTGGTTGAAAAAAATAACGCGCTCCAGGAGCGGTTTCGATAACGAAGGGAAAGCGGTCGATTGTTATGTTTTGGGCACCGCTAGCCTAGGAGGCTGTCCGAGAATAGAGAGCCTACTGCGGAAAAGCGGGTTTTGGCCCATTTTCCCGATTAAATTCGTTAAATACAGCAAGTATTCGCCTCATTTAATCGAAAAAATGGTCTCGAAATCGCTTTCCCTCGCGACGGCTCCTATTCTCGGACAGCCTCCTAGCGGCACGACCGAGCGATTTGTAGGGCGGATAAGCGAAGCGCCATCCACCGTTTAAATTGTCAATACCAACAAATAGGTACTTATAAGGATTTAGAAGGTTGCCCAAGGGCAAGCAGTTTTATTGCCCCCATGGATTAATAATACTCACCTTCGTCCCTTCGAAATGCTTCACATTTCGCGTACCTACACTGGGGTGACAGGCTCGCGCGATACCGCAGATCATGGCACTCGGATTTCTATGGAACGACCAACCTTTCGCTTTTCAGCGGATACAAGCTCGGCTTCGCCGGCAGCTGTCTTGTCGAATGCGAGAATACGGCCCATAAACTGATCACCAAACACCTGCAATTGAATCTCAAGTAACCGGTAATACGATTTGATTTGCATCCAGACACAATTCAGAATGACGGCAAAGGAATCAAATCTGAGTTCAAGATCCAATTGGTAATTTGGACTGTAAACACGCTATGCAAATAACAGACGACAAAAAAGCAGAGTCCGAGGGTTTATTTCAACGGTTAAAAGAGCTGTTTTGGGAGACGCCCTTTCGCAATAGTGTATCGCTGTTGACGTTGTTGATTACCGTTGCATCGGCTTTAGTCCTGATTTTCAAACAAAGTCCATTGATGATCGTGGCATTGGTTCATCTGCTGCCTTTAGTTGTTGTTATAACGGATAGCGTACGGGATAAACTGGCTGGGAAACCGTTAAGATGGCCGACTTGGTTGTTGGTGATGGTTTATGGGGCTGCTTTAATCGGGACAGGGGGTTTGCCTTTAAGCGTTTTTGGAACTTGGGAGGGAAATATTCGGCCTACCCATTACGCCAAAAAGAAAACACGGGACACACGAGGAAGAATAGAATAGTGTATAAACTGATCCATGGAAGGTTCACCAAATCCACATCTTATCCCTCAAACCCCTCATCAGTCTCCATGCCTGGATGAAAGCGACCCTGTTCCTTTCGCTCAACAGTTGGTTACAATGACCAAACAGGAACACATAGAACTTCGCCAACGGGCAAACTATTTAGACGCACAGCTTACCCGAGCCCAACAAAGGATAAAGGATCTTGAGCAGAAGCTGATTTTCAAAGACGCCAAAATTAAAGATCTGCGAAATCGCTTGTTTGGAAAGAAGAGCGAAAAGGGCAAAGGTAAAACGGTGAAATCGGAACAGGGCAAGAGCGGCTGTCAATCAAATCGCCCTCGCGGCCAACAGTCAGGTAGCTGCGGACATGGCCGCACCCAACGCACAAATCTTCCCGTCGTTCACGATGAGATAGACTTGGCGGAGGCGGACAAAAACTGCCTCACGTGCGGATTACCGTATCTTCGCAACCCTGGGTTGGATGAGCAAAGCGATGTGATTGAAGTCGAGGTTCAAGCCCATACCCGTCGCTATCACCGCCCGGCCTATACACGCAATTCCGGTTGTCGCTGCGACGAGACACCGACAATTATCACGGCACCGCCGCCGCCGCGATTAATTCCTCGTAGCCCCTATGGCGTCAGTTTCTGGGTGGACGTTATTGTTAGCAAATACCGCTACGGACAACCCATCAACCGCATCTTGCAGGACCTAAACGACCAGGGACTTCCGGTCTTAGCCGGGGACGGTAGCTGATGGATTGCAACGCCTGGCTGCGCTATTTGAACCGGTGCAGAAAGCGTTGCACGCTCAGCAGATGAGTGAAGTACTGTTCCACAATGACGAGACGCGTTGGGAAGTCTTTGTGGTGATGGAAGATAAAGTCGGTAGCCGCTGGTACCTGTGGGTGACGCGTTCGAAATCAGTCGTCTACTACTGTATTGACCACAGTCGCAGCGCTTCTGTTCCCGGTGCCCATTTTGCCGGACTACAGAACGACAAAGTCATCATTGTTTGTGATCGGTATAGCGCCTACAAAAAGCTTGCCCGATTAATGGTTAACATTCTACTGGCCTTCTGTTGGGCGCATGTGCGCCGAGATTTCCTGGATGCCGGGCGTGCTTTTACCGAACTTGAAGCGTGGGCGCTGGCGTGGAAAGAACGCATTGGTACACTCTATTACTTGAATAAGAGACGTCTTGAACACTGGGATGGTGAACGGTCTTTGGATGAACAGTCCGATGCCTTCAATCAATACCATGACGCCCTAAAAGAGGCATTGCAACGCATGCACGAGGACGCTACCCGGATTGTCAATGCTGATGCTGGCGAGAGCCAAACTGACTCTGCGGCTGATTATGAAAGCGAGAGCACTGCGGCTGAATATCTATCGAAGAGCGCACAAACCAAGCGTAACAAAGTATTCAAAAGCCTGCTCAATCATTGGGCTGGTCTGATTTTATTTGTGTAGAATCCTCACGTCCCCATGGACAACAATCTGGGCGAGCAGTCAATCCGTCATCCGGTTGTCGGCCGTAAAAACTACTATGGTTCGGGAAGTATCCAGAGTGCACTATTGACCGCTACACTGTTCGCCATTATACAAACCTTGGGACTTTGGGGCATCAATCCACGTTGCTGTGTAAGGCCTACGGTATTCCCATTACAACTGAAGGCGACAAGAAAATACACAAACCTACTACCCTAACCACGCACTATTTCTGTTGATTTCGACAGCACGCTGTTCGATCTAAATTTCGCGCAGTAGTACCGCGATCTAAAAGTGGAAGGTTTCGAACTCATTGGGGTAGGCTTTGATATCAGGCGTTATTGGGTGCAAAATGGTCGTATAGTCTCCGCAATCGAGATTATCGGCATGTGATGTATTCGCCGAGGATGCTGGAGGGGGGATGTCTCCTTCTTAAAATATAGGAGCCTTGATACTGTGTGACTTAATGAGAATGGGAAGCGCTATAGCGAATACAAATCAGGGCATCGGTGGTTTCTTTTCTTCGCATGATTATCCCGAGAAAGATCTTATTTGAACATTCTGAAATCCTAAAGAACAAAATGAAGAATAAATGTACATTGTCAGAATCGAATAGCGAAATTATTTCAATATTGTTATCTCAGGATGATGAACTCACTCGTTCGGCATTAATTCAGAAGATCCAGCTAAAGTTTGAAAGAATCGCTCACTACAAGGGAATCCACGTCGATGATATCGATGATGTGGTGAATGGTGGACTCTAAAAGCTATTGACAAGACTCTCTAAATTCAATGGTCGTGGCCCTTTTAATAACTGGGCCACTGTTCTATTCGGTAATCATTGTATGGACTATTTTCGCCACAGGTCCGTACATAGGCGGGTATTTGATGATGCTGTTATTGGAGCATCCATGTATGTCGACGGCGATAGTATACTCGATTGCGACTCTTTTCCTGGTGATACACCAAATCCACAAGAATGGGCTGCTGACCGCCAGCGGCTGGATACTGTCCTATCAGCAATCGATAAAATTATTTCAGAGGCTGCTTATTTTCGGCGGAACCCGGATCGAGATACTGAAATTGCCCGTCTGGGGCTGAAAGAGTTGCTTGAGCCGAGGGAGATTTTGGAAAAACTTACTACCCAATTCCCCGGTCTTTCGCTGAATGCAGTCCGCATCGTACTTCACGAGTTTAGAGCCTATCTTCGGGAGGAAATCGGAGAAAGGCCTAAAGGCAAATAAAAAGGTTGGAAATGCTTTCCTCCTTCATTCGTCCTATATATATGAGTATAAAGTAGCCGTATGAATCATCAAAAAATTATCCAGAAACTTGTGCACAGCTTATGTGTCGATGGCGTGCGTCCGTCAGTGGAGATCCAGAAGCATCTAGCGTCTTGCCGTTTATGTTTCGATAGCCTGGCCGTGTTGGGTGAACTGGTAAAGGCGGGTTCCAGCCGGTCTTGGTATGCGTCGGAAAGTAGTAAGTATCCCTGTGAAGATATTGATGCCGAGATGGATTGGGTCGCTGCGATGGATGCAAATGAATTAGTCCTCAAGGAACCGTCGATAGCAGGTCATATCAGTAGATGTGGATTATGCGCGGAGCGATATGTTTCAGCCCGGCATTTGCTCGAAGCTGAATATTAAGGTGTATTGGGAGATATGATACAGCCGCCTGATAAAGGGTTTGCTCTTTGGTCTCAAGTCAAAGAGAAGGTTTTTGAACTAAAACAGACTATTGTGGAAACTGTAAAAGCCGATGTGGCTGGGTTTAAGGATCTTGATTCTTACGGCGACTTATGTGTGTTGATCGAGGCACCGATAGGTGCTGTACGGTCACTATCATCAGATTCCAGTCAGGCTGCGGCCCAGGATTCGCGAATTGAACTCTCGCCTCCGACTATTCAAAATCGTTTAATAGTTCGACTTGTTCACGAGATGGAGGGGTATGTAACAGCAGAATTCGAAATCACAGGCCAGGTTAACGAAAGACTTGTCGTAGCGCTCTACGATGTTGAAGTGGAGGATTCACTTATCGAGGTGCGCAGTATCAGCGAATTCCATCCCATAGTAAGGTTCGAGCGCTTATCGCCACGCCGTTATGTTGTTGAGATGCGGGGACAAGGCGGCAAATCTAAGATTCCCCTTAATCTTAAGCGAGAAGAATAATAATGTCTGGCGCTCCGATATTACACATCTCGTCAGTCACGAGTTCTATCCGATTTGACGTAACTATTCAGGCCCTGAATTCATTTTTTCGATGTGTCACCTCGACCAACGGAAGAAAGTCTTATCACCCATTGATAGCTCTGCGCTTTAAGATTGCCCACTGGTGTTCATAAAAGATGAGTAGTGTAGAAAATAGAAATCGATAATTACGACTAGACATTTGCTAAAAAAACACGGATCCTTCTTTTCTTTGTAGAAGTACAGATGGAAGGAGGAGACCCCGTGCAACAGTATATTTCTCAGAGTTTAGAAAGCTTTCAAAGCGTTTTTTCCAGATCGAGTACTTGGTTGTTGTTCTGCGCCATTGTGATTGGATTTATGGGGGCAGGAGAAATGATCGGCGTGACGTCGTTGTGTCGTTTCTGGCTATTAGATGAACTTGGTTATTACCGCTTGCTCCGTTTTTTTAGATCCAAAGCGTATGTCTATGGGGCGTTGCTCGATGCTTGGCAAGATTTTGTGAATCGCCAAGGAAAATCCGTTGAAGTAGCTGGACGAGCGATACTTCTGGGTGACCATACCGCGGTGATCAAAGATGGACGCAAGATGCCCGGCGTGGTATCGATGCACGAGTCATCGGAGACGCAAACGAAACCCGGCTATTTTCGGGCCCAATGTTGGGGCAGCATTGGCATCTTGATCGGGTCGTTATCCGCTTGTTTTTGTTGTCCTTTGCAGCTTCAAATTCATCAGGGATGGGCTCATTTAGGGTTGAACGACGAGCGCGATAATCCATGTCGGATCAAGCTCACCGACCGCTTGGCGGCCATGGCGATTCATTTTGCGGTGACGAATCACTGTCTGTGTTATTTGGTGTTGGATGCCTTTTTTTCAACCGGGGGCGTATTTCGAGCTTGCCACTATTATTCAATCCAGCATCAGGCGCGGTGGGTTGAGGTGCTGGTCAAAGCCAAGAATAGCTATGTGGGTTATTTCCCCGCGCCACCGAAACCCGCCTCTCGACCCGGACCTCAGCCGCTCTATGGCGAGAAAGTGTGTTTAAGAGAATGCTTCGACCACCTTCATTTGTTTGAGACGGTGACCTGTCAAGTCTACGGTAAAACCGAATCCATCCGGGTTATGACGCTTACACTGTTATGGCGGCCCATCGCTGATCAGGTGTTATTTATTCTCGCCGTCACCTCAAAAGGCCCAATGGTTCTAATGAGTTCCGATTTAACGCTGTCAGCCATTGATGCCGTTGAACTGTATTGTGCTAGAACCCGCATTGAAATCATGTTCGCGATGTTAAAGCATGTGATCGGCGCCTTTAAATTTCGTTTTTGGACTAAAAAATTGCCAAAACATTCTAGACGCCCCTTTTCCAATCGTCTTCTCAAAGCCCCACAGCCCCAGGATATTCATACCGTTCAAGCGTGCTGGCGAGCCTATGAAATCTTCGTGCTCTGTGCCTCCATTGCCTTGGGGTTAATGCAATTGATTGCGCTCCAGTATCAAGATACGATTTGGTCTGAGCACTCGCTTTATCTTCGCACTCAATCGCGTGATTTGCCATCGGAGAAAACCGTCAAGCAAATTTTAGCGCCATTGTTCCTCAAACAATTCTTTCGACTTGAGGAAAATGGCATGATTCAACAGATCCGTGCCCGCTTGATGGCTGTTTCCGATGAAATAGATGACGATTAAACTGAATGAGGCGTTCTATGCTCTAATTCTCTGCGATCTTCAAAATTTTTCATCAAACATACTACGATGGAGAGGGTAGTTTTGCCCCGCTTTTCTCGCTGTTAACTCACGACTGCCGAGTTGATAAGACTGGGAATAGTCCAACATCAGACCGGTTAAAGGGACTCCGTAGGCAATAATTTTTAGGAAATGCGCGATATTGAAATGGGAGTCGAATAAAGCCGTCGAACCGAATGCCATATGCGTTTCGACGGCCACATCGGGAATTGTGGAAATGATAAGTCCTTGAGCAAAAAGCGAAGGATATTTTTTATGGTATAAGGGGAACAGATAAAGGCCACAAAACAGGTAAAGCAACAAGGGCCCAAAATCCCATGGGCGGGTGATGAATTGGTCCGGAAACATGGTTTGCGGCAGCTCTGAACTGGTCGCGGCAAAATGGATAATGGCGTAAGCAACGCCCCCAAACAGCGCACTGACCGAAATTATAAAAGATAGGGAAGTGGGTAGTTTCTGCTTTTTCTTGAACAGTAGCAGACCAATGCCGACGATCAGGATCAATACGTTAAATACACGGCAAACGGCCCAGGTAAATGGAATCAGTTTTTTATTGTCGGCAACCGCATCGATCAATCGGTCGGCCGCCAGGGTATGAAAGGCGTCCATAGACCCCGCGCAAACCAGGGCAACGGCAATGATCGGTGCGGTTGGATCATGGTTAATACGGTAGTGGCTGAAAGCCAGGCAAACCGTAAAGATGGCCACGCAGAAGGCGCTCCATTCCAGGATAGTGTGGGTAAAGGCGCCGGACAGGCGATGGAAAGCGGCTTTCGTGGGATTGGATATTTCAAGGGCTGGAAATCCGGCTTTGGCGAACGAAACAGCTGTGCTACCAAAATCGGCGCCCGCAACGCTCATCAGGAACGGGAGGATGGAGATTCCCACGACGGCCCAGATGATCGGGTTCGGGATTATTTCCTTTCGACCCCTCAACACGGACAGGCGAGTCAACGAAATCACATGGGCATTCATAGGATTGTTTTCAGTGTGGTTATATCAAGTTATATTCATTTGCCTTGTTTTTATCTGGTTAAACAGTTCTAAACTTAGGACTCACGCAATATTTCGATTCGTAAATTTACAGGCGCGTAAATTTGGCGGTTTTGCGTAGCCCTCCGTTTTATAAAGTTCTTTTTTACGGTTACTTATTTATCTTTTTAAAATCAAGCCATTAACCCTCGGTTAGTGAATAGGGAATAGACTGGTCAAAAATTGGAATCCGTCTGACGGCATTCGAGAATTGAATTTTGTTTTATCGACATAAAGCTGAGTATAGTTAAAATCCAGAGGACTTAAATAGTTTTGCCGGGAATCGGTCCGGCGTGGATGAATTCGAGTAATAACTCCTAATATTAAGCCACCGGCTCTGCCGGTGCGATGCAAATAGGCTCTGCCGTTCCAGCGTAAATACTGATAAATTCTCCTCAGAACCCGCCAAGGTAAAGAGGAGAATTAAAATGAGAGAATGGCAAAGTCAGAGCCATGTAAGATGGTATTGTCGATACCACATCGTGATCGTACCGAAATATCGAAAAAAATCAATATATGGTGCATTGAGAAAAGATATAGGATCGATTTTGAAAGAGCTGTGTCATCAATTTGGAGTGGAATTAGTAGAAGGACATGCGATGCCGGAGCATGTTCATTTATGCTTGAGCATCCCACCCAAATATAGTGTTGCCAATACAGTGGGTCGAATAAAAGGCAAGTCAGCGGTGAGGATTCACAGAGACTACATTGGGGAGTACCTTAGTAGTAAAGGATTTCATTTTTGGTCAACGGGATATTGTGTAAGTACCGTTGGCTTGGATGAGGAAAAGATAAGAAACTATATACGGAATCAAGAAGAAAAGGATCGTCGGTTATAGCAATTAGATTTATTTGATTAATTAAACTGAATTGGCAGGTTCTTAAGCCCCTATGATGGGGCTTACTTATGTTTTAGCCCCCTTTGAAGGGGCTTCCTCAAACCACCCGCTCTGCGGGTGGTACTTGATTATTGGTGTTGGCAGACTGGATATAAAACCTATACTTTACTTAATCTCGGCAGTCGTGAGTTAACAGCGAGAAAAGCGGGGCAAAACTACCCTCTCCATCGTAGTATGTTTGATGAAAAATTTTGAAGATCGCAGAGAATTAGAGCATAGAACGCCTCATTCAGTTTAATCGTCATCTATTTCATCGGAAACAGCCATCAAGCGGGCACGGATCTGTTGAATCATGCCATTTTCCTCAAGTCGAAAGAATTGTTTGAGGAACAATGGCGCTAAAATTTGCTTGACGGTTTTCTCCGATGGCAAATCACGCGATTGAGTGCGAAGATAAAGCGAGTGCTCAGACCAAATCGTATCTTGATACTGGAGCGCAATCAATTGCATTAACCCCAAGGCAATGGAGGCACAGAGCACGAAGATTTCATAGGCTCGCCAGCACGCTTGAACGGTATGAATATCCTGGGGCTGTGGGGCTTTGAGAAGACGATTGGAAAAGGGGCGTCTAGAATGTTTTGGCAATTTTTTAGTCCAAAAACGAAATTTAAAGGCGCCGATCACATGCTTTAACATCGCGAACATGATTTCAATGCGGGTTCTAGCACAATACAGTTCAACGGCATCAATGGCTGACAGCGTTAAATCGGAACTCATTAGAACCATTGGGCCTTTTGAGGTGACGGCGAGAATAAATAACACCTGATCAGCGATGGGCCGCCATAACAGTGTAAGCGTCATAACCCGGATGGATTCGGTTTTACCGTAGACTTGACAGGTCACCGTCTCAAACAAATGAAGGTGGTCGAAGCATTCTCTTAAACACACTTTCTCGCATAGAGCGGCTGAGGTCCGGGTCGAGAGGCGGGTTTCGGTGGCGCGGGGAAATAACCCACATAGCTATTCTTGGCTTTGACCAGCACCTCAACCCACCGCGCCTGATGCTGGATTGAATAATAGTGGCAAGCTCGAAATACGCCCCCGGTTGAAAAAAAGGCATCCAACACCAAATAACACAGACAGTGATTCGTCACCGCAAAATGAATCGCCATGGCCACCAAGCGGTCGGTGAGCTTGATCCGACATGGATTATCGCGCTCGTCGTTCAACCCTAAATGAGCCCATCCCTGATGAATTTGAAGCTGCAAAGGACAACAAAAACAAGCGGATAACGACCCGATCAAGATGCCAATGCTGCCCCAACATTGGGTCCGAAAATAGCCGGGTTTCGTTTGCGTCTCCGATGACTCGTGCATCGATACCACGCCGGGCATCTTGCGTCCATCTTTGATCACCGCGGTATGGTCACCCAGAAGTATCGCTCGTCCAGCTACTTCAACGGATTTTCCTTGGCGATTCACAAAATCTTGCCAAGCATCGAGCAACGCCCCATAGACATACGCTTTGGATCTAAAAAAACGGAGCAAGCGGTAATAACCAAGTTCATCTAATAGCCAGAAACGACACAACGACGTCACGCCGATCATTTCTCCTGCCCCCATAAATCCAATCACAATGGCGCAGAACAACAACCAAGTACTCGATCTGGAAAAAACGCTTTGAAAGCTTTCTAAACTCTGAGAAATATACTGTTGCACGGGGTCTCCTCCTTCCATCTGTACTTCTACAAAGAAAAGAAGGATCCGTGTTTTTTTAGCAAATGTCTAGTCGTAATTATCGATTTCTATTTTCTACACTACTCATCTTTTATGAACACCAGTGGGCAATCTTAAAGCGCAGAGCTATCAATGGGTGATAAGACTTTCTTCCGTTGGTCGAGGTGACACATCGAAAAAATGAATTCAGGGCCTGAATAGTTACGTCAAATCGGATAGAACTCGTGACTGACGAGATCGTTAACTAGAAATTTAGCTTTTTTCGGATCACGAAATTCATCGACGTATTTCATAAGTCATACTTCCCCAAATTACCGCGATTATCTGCCAAGAGCGTATGCACCAGATCCCAGAGAATGTGATAGAGAGCCACATGGCACTCTTGGGTGCGATGGATGCTGTCGGTTTGAACGACGAGACAATGATCTAAAAATCCTTCTTCGGCCATTTTACCGCCGTCATTCCCGGAAAGCCCTATGGTATAAAGTCCCATTCCCTTTGCCCGTTTAAAGGCAGCAATTAGGTTTTTTGAATTACCGCTCGTTGAAACGCCGATAAGCCCATCGCCTTTTTTTGCATGCGCCTCTAGCTGACGAACAAAAATATGATCAACACCTACGTCATTTAAAACCGCCGTCATCATGGCAGTATCGACGACGAGATTTATGACAGTCAAGGCTGGCCGCCCAGCCGTTATAGGGTGCAAAAATTCAACTGCAATATGGGAGGCATCACAACTGGAGCCACCATTACCCATTGATAAAAGTCGTCCATCGTTTTGGTAAATGCAGGCGATGGTATAGGCTGTATCAACGATGAGTTGGGTATTTTCCTGAAAAAATGTCTGTTTTACCGTGACACTGTGCTCGGCCTTTTGTCGTACGGACTCAAGCAACGACTCGTTTTTTTTCTTTGGATCCTTTTTATCGCCGGAGAGAAAAGGATAGAGTGCCTCCAGTTGTGCCTTGTTTTCAGACATGGTTTTAGCTGGTGCTTTAATTTAGTGAACTTGCGCGTATTAAATCCATCTCTTGCTGTGCTTCGCCAAGCTCGGTTAGAAGTTCCAGAGTCTTTGCCGCCTCTACTTCATCGATACGACTCATGGCGAAGCCGACATGCATTAATACCCAATCGCCCACACAGGATTGGGGAGGATGCGATTCATCGACAATACAGGTGATATTAATCTTCCGTTTCACACCCGACACATTGACGATAGCAAGTTTATTGTCTTCATCGGTGATCTCGACGATCTGCCCGGGTATTCCTAAACACATAAATTAATCCTTCATTGTTTTGTTGTGATTGTCCTGGCCACTGCGATCACTGCCTGCCCTAGCGATAGACCACCGTCGTTGGCGGGTACTTGTCGGTGTGTAAGTACTATAAAATGTTCTGCTTCAAGCTGCAAGATAATCAGCTCGGCAAGTATTTTATTCTGAAAAACACCCCCCGATAAGGCAATCGTATCAACAACACGATTACCCTGATTATTTGATGTCAGCTTATTAATTAGATTACATATTTGGATTAGCCAGACCCTTATGGAAACGGGCCGCCATTACAGATTTTTGGGTATTTAAGCTGATGTCCCTGAGAATGGCCTGCCACATAGTGGCCGGGTCAATGCAGGGTATGCCTTTTCCATTTAATAGGGATATTGAAAAAGGATAATCCAGCGTCTTATCTTCTTCGAATAAGGCGCTATCATCGACAACGGCCTCCATTTCCATCGCCGCCTGTCCTTCATAACCAACCCGTTCTCCGCAAATACCTATCGCCGGCAACTGCATCAAACAAGCGACCACAGGAACTCGCCAAGGGACTGTTGACCTTGTGCTCCAACATGGCGTCATAGGTAGCAAGCGGCTTACTCTCAAAGAATTTTGTCAACTCCAGATTTCTAAAGTCCTTTTTGTATTTCGACCAACCGATTGTCGCCATAATATGAGCATAGGTATTACGCCAGGGTTCGTAAATCGCTTGCATGCCACCTGGCATTGCAATCGGCTTGAACGTTGCCAGCCGTTCATAATCCACATAATCGCTAAGCAAAAACTCGCCGCCCCAAAGTGCGCCATCTTCACCAAAACCCAATCCATCCAAGGCAACACCCAGTACAGGTCTTGTGTTTAACGGGATCTGATTTTCCGCCATACAACTGGCGATGTGGGCATGATGGTGTTGCACGATATTTAATGTTGTACCGGTCTTCTTACTAAGTTTTCTACCTTCCTTAGTGGATAGATAATCCGGGTGTAGATCAATGGCGATGACCGCAGGGTTGGTTTCATGGAGATTGCGATAAAGCTCCAAATTCTTCTGGTAGTCAAAAAAAGTTTCTGCGTTTTCTAAATCACCGAGATGTTGCGAAATAATAGCTTTATCATCTTTAATCAAACAAAATGTATTCTTTAGTTCCCCGCCCATGGCGAGTACTTCCGGGCAGTGGGAAAATCCATCGGGTAGTTTTAATGGCGCTGGTGCATAACCTCGTGCCCTACGCATGATTTGGATATCATTTGCAACAACACGAACAACGGAATCATCCACCCGGTTTACAATTTCACGATCATGAAATAAAAAATAATCAACAATTGAATCTAGTTTTTGTTTCGCTGTTGCATTGTCAATGCACTGGGGTTCATCTGAAAGATTAGCGGATGTCAATACGATGGGATGCTCCGGGTGTTGTAAAATCAAATGGTGGATAGGTGAATACGGTAGCATGAAACCTAAGTGCTTAAGCCCAGGCGCAACTGCATCAGCGAGATGGTTAACTTCGTTCAATTTCAAAACAACAACCGGCGCCGGTGCTGATTGTAATAGCTGTTCTTCGATGGCATCAACTTCACAATAACGTCGTACTATTTCAATGTTTCGCGCCATGAGTGCGAAAGGTTTGTAATAGCGTCGCTTACGTTGTCGTAATCGTTTGACGGCATTTTCGTTTATTGCATCACAGGCCAGATGAAAGCCACCAATCCCTTTGATTGCTACAATTCCGCCTTGTTTTAACAAACTGCAAACAGTATCAATGTTGTTTTTTTTGTTAAAGCATCGTTAAATAATCTCTTATTTTCCGCGGGTTCTAACCAAATGTATGGACCACAAACCGGACAAGCGTTGGGTTGTGCATGAAATCGCCGATTAGAGGGATCGTGATATTCATCATTACACCCACCGCACATCCTAAAAGCCGTCATTGATGTATTGGATCGATCATAAGGTATCGTCTTAATGATTGAAAATCTTGGACCGCAATGGGTGCAGTTTGTAAATGGATAGTCAAAACGTCTGTTTGATGGGTCAAGAATATCTTCAACACACGAGCGGCAAGTACCGGCGTCAGGTGCTATTCCAGTATGAGGATCTCCTGTATCGCTCGGTTGAATACGAAACCGATTATCGGTGAAAATTTTATTGGACGGCTGACGTTCAATTGAATCAATACGAGCTAGGGGCGGGGCTTCACCTTTTAAACGCCGAACAAACTCATCCAAGTTGTCGATGTGGCCCGTTACATGTATGAGTACACCATCCGCATCATTGACGACCTCACCAGCGAGACCGCAAGCATTGGCAATTCGCCAAACATTAGGGCGGAAACCAACACCTTGAACAATGCCCCGCACGCGAATTGCCTCACCGACAATGGTGAAAGTATTTTTTTTACCGATACCCATAATATGTAGTGGACCCAGGTTTTAAGACAGTAGTTTAAACTTTACTCTGTCATAGAGGAGCGAGAAAAACTGAACATAGAGGCGCAAATTTAATTGAATACATGCCATTGTAATTGACGAGGATCAAACGATGGCAACGAAACTACAGGAGACGCTGAACGGGAAGCCGACCTGGAAAACAGAAAACAGTGTCAGGTCGAGTATTACGAATTGTTACCCTGTCGAAAAATCACCCTAATATAGAGTCAAGGAACATTTGATTTTCACCTCAAGTCTATTCCAATCTATAAGTGGCCCTGAAATTGGGAACAGATCATGAATAACCTTTTAACTGGAGCGGAAGAGGTGTCAAGGAGGAGTTTGTAGCGTAGCGGAGGAATCTCCTTGACACTTATGAAGCGTAAGTTAACCTCAATTTATGATCTGTTCTCGGTTTCAGGGCCATTTCACGTTAGAAATTACCCCCTCTTCAGGGCCATTTCATATTGGACAAGACTACCTCTTTTCAGAATACTGTACATTATGTCTGAATGACGTGTTCTGGCCGAAACCGGTCATCCAACCTAATTTTCTATGTCCGCTTTGGAGTAAAAGCAGACAATTGAATACGTCAGAAAGGGCGAAAAATATGAGAAGAAAAATTTATGGATTAAGGGATGGTGGTATAACTAAGATCACCGTTAACCGGTGACGCATTAAGCTCTGCTCGAATCATTTCGGGCGGGGCTTTTTTATGTCCGTCAAAACACGCTTGGCTTGATTGCCCGATGGATTATAATTAATACCAATTATAATTTTGGGAATAGCTACAGAAGCAGGTATTTTTGCATAGTTTCAAAATCAATCCGTACATCAATCCGTACATCAATCCGTACACCGCTACCGGATAACTTTCTTATATATTTTTATTATTCGATAAGATATGCGTATAACATGGCGGAGAGGGAGGGATTATTCCGCACATCCTGTGCTTCACCCCTTCGGGGCCGCGCTATGCGCGTTCAAAATCGTTCCCGACGATTTTGTCGAACCTGTTGATTGAATTGTATCGAGGGTCCAAATCCAGTTAGTGGCGGAGAGGGAGGGATTCGAACCCTCGATACGCTATTAACGTATACACACTTTCCAGGCGTGCTCCTTCAACCGCTCGGACACCTCTCCAACATTCGTGCTTCTAGGAGGCTGTCCGAAAATAGAAAGCCTACCGCGGAAAAGCGGATTTTGGCCCATTGTCCCGATTAGATTGATGAAATACATCCCTATATTTCACACCTATGGGCCGCTTTCAGCGGTCCAAACCCGCTCCAGGCGGGTTTGTCGTTAAATACGGCAAGTATTCGCCTAATTTAATCGAAAAAATGGCCTCAAAATCGCTTTCCCTCGCTACGGCTCCGATTCTCGGGCAGCCTCCTAGTCGAACTAATTATGTCCGATATTCCGCGTTAATGCGAACGTAATCGTAGGAAAGGTCGCAACTCAACATCCGGTGTTCCGCTTTTCCCCGCCCGAGAGAAACCCGAATGATAATTTCGTCTTTTTCCATGACTGCTTTTCCATCGTGTTCTCTGTAGTCATTGGAGCGTTCGCCATTTTCCACGATACATACATCGTCTAAGTGGATACATACATTGGAAATGTCGAAGTTTTCAAGTCCAGCTCGGCCAACGGCTGCCAATATTCGTCCCCAGTTAGGATCAGACGCAAAGAAAGCGGTCTTGACCAGGGGTGATTGGGCGACCGTATTGGCTACAGCATAGGCTTCTCTTGTATGTGCAGCCTCCGTGACGACAATTTTCATGAGCTTGGTGGCGCCTTCTCCGTCGCGGACGATGGATTCCGCTAATTGGTTGCATACAACTTCCAAACCGGTTACAAATTTTTCGTAAGATGGACTGCGTGGAGACATTTCAGGCGCGTCGGAACGTCCGGTGGCAATTAGAACACATGCGTCGTTCGTTGAAGTATCACCGTCCACGCTAATGGCGTTAAAACTTTTTTCAACAGCTGACTGCAAACATTCTTGGAGAATTTGAGGACCAAGTCTGGCGTCGGTCGCAATAAAACTGAGCATGGTCGCCATATTGGGATGGATCATACCGGCGCCCTTACAAATCCCTGTAATGACTACCGGAAAACCGTCGAGATCCAATCGTACGGAAGCGCCTTTGGGGTGGGTATCGGTCGTCAAAATGGCTTCAGCTGCATTTTCCCAACCCGATTCCGATAGGGAACGCAAAGCTCCAGGGAGCGCATTCACCACCTTGCCTACCGGAAGTTTTTCGCCGATGACACCGGTGGAAAAAGGTAACACTCTATCAAGATTTCCACCAACAATCTCCGCCAACGAGCGGCAACACGACAAGGCATCTTCGATCCCTTTTTTGCCGTTACCCGCGTTGGCATTTCCCGAGTTGATCAGAAGCCATTCCGGATTGGACTTTATTATATTTTCACGCGCAACCATAACCGGGGCGGCGGCAAAAGCATTTTGGGTAAAAACGGCCGCTAACGTAGAGTCCGAAACGAGTTGGACCAAGACCAAATCATTGCGATCGGTCTGTTTGATTCCGGCGCAAGCCGCACCTAATTGAACCCCCTTGATCGGGTACATTTCCGGAAAAGAATATGAACCAACAGACATTCGTTAACCTGAAACCGTGACCTCAATGCGAATAGCCGGGTGCGAGAGCTTGTACCCCGTGCCGTAGTGGAGTGGATTCAGGGTTAAGCCAATCGGCCATGACATTGCTTATATTTTTTGCCGGAACCGCATGTGCAAGGTTCATTTCGGCCGATTTTTTTTCCACTTCGAACAAAAGGTTTCTTTTCGGCTTCTGGTTTTCTTTGATCTTCGGGTTGTTCCTCCTCGGATTCTCCCCAAGCATTGGTTTCAGCATGTTCGTAGTGAATATTCTGACTTTCCACCAGCCTTTCCCGGTCGACGGCCCTGACGTCTTCCTCAGCCCGCACTTGAACCTTTGACAGAATACCGATAACCTCATGCTTAATGTTGTCCAGTAACTGGGTAAACATCGTAAAAGCTTCCCGTTTATATTCCTGTTTAGGATTCTTGTGGGCATAACTTCGCAAATGAATCCCTTGTCTGAGGTAATCCATAGCCGCCAAATGTTCTTTCCAGGAATTATCCAATACTTGCAACATCACCGACTTTTCAAAATGGCGCATCACTTCCGCATCCACCGTCGCTTCCATTTTGGCGTAATCGTTTTCCAGGAGTTGATGAATTTTCGCTCTCATCGCTTCCTCATCTAGGGAATGATCTTCATCCAACAATTGCTGGACTGGAATGTCGCTGCCGAGTTCGGATTCCAAAGCCTCCTCAAGTCCCTTGATATTCCATTGCTCGTCCATGGAATCCGGGGGAATGAATTGGTCGATTAGACCAGAAACCACATCATTTCGAATTGCCGAAATGGTCTCGGAAATGTCTTCGGCAACCATGAGTTCGTTCCGCTGTTCGTAGACAACCTTTCGTTGATCATTGGCGACGTCATCGAATTCCAGTAATTGTTTGCGGATATCGAAATTATGTCCCTCAACCTTGCGTTGGGCATTTTCGATCGCGCGCGTCACCCATGGATGCTCGATCGCTTCACCTTCTTCCATACCCAACTTCTGCATCAATCCGGAAACCTTATCGGAAGCGAATATCCGCATCAGATTGTCTTGCAACGAGAGAAAAAATCGGCTGGAGCCTGAATCGCCTTGCCGTCCCGAACGGCCTCGCAACTGGTTGTCAACGCGTCTGGATTCATGCCTTTCCGAGCCGATAACATGTAATCCACCGCTTTCAATTACCCGATAATGACGCTGTTGCCAATCATCGCGGGCATTTTGGATCATCGCTTCATCTTCTGAGTCCAATGCCTCCAATTCGACATCGAAATTACCCCCTAACACAATATCCGTTCCACGTCCCGCCATATTGGTTGCAATCGTTACAGCCTCAGGGCTGCCGGCTTGAGCAACGATATGGGCTTCGCGTTCATGTTGTTTGGCATTTAGGACTTCATGTTTGATATTTGCTTTTTTCAGCAGCGATGACAAATACTCCGAGTTTTCTATCGACGTGGTTCCCACCAGGACCGGTTGTCCCCGTTCGACGCATTCTCCAATCTCCTCGGTAATCGCTTGATATTTCTCTTTCATGGTCAGAAAAACGCAATCACCTTTATCATCACGCACCATGGGTAAATGGGTTGGAACCACCATAACTTCCAAGCCATAGATTTGCTGAAATTCAAAGGCTTCAGTATCGGCGGTGCCCGTCATGCCCGATAATTTTCCATAAAGACGGAAATAATTCTGGAAAGTAATCGAAGCCAGTGTTTGGTTGTCATTTTGGATAGCAACCCCTTCTTTGGCTTCTATCGCTTGATGCAATCCTTCAGACCAGCGGCGGCCGGGCATGGTGCGGCCGGTAAACTCATCGACGATAATAATCTCGTTGTTTTTAACTATATAATCGACATTGTTCTGGTATAAAACATGCGAGCGCAAACACGCATTTAGATAATGCATGAGCCTGATGTTGTTAGCGGCGTACAAACTTTCCCCGTCTTGAATAAGGCCGGTTTCAACCATCATACCCTCGACACGCTCGTGCCCATCTTCTGTCAGGTGAACCTGTTTGGTTTTTTCGTCGACGCTATAATCACCCTCACCATCCTCTTCTTCTTGTTTGGAAAGTAACGGAATGAGTTTATTAAGGCGAACGTAAAGATCGGTTTGATCCTGGGTCGCACCCGAAATAATAAGCGGTGTCCGTGCTTCATCGATCAGGATCGAATCCACTTCATCGACAACGGCGAAATGAAGTTCGCGCTGCACTTTGTGCTCAATGCCAAACGCCATATTATCGCGCAGGTAGTCGAATCCGAATTCGTTATTGGTCCCATAAGTAATGTCAGCGCCATACGACTCTAGCCGTTCATCGGGCTCCATGCCACCGGTGATCACACCAACCGTCATCCCCAAAAATTCGAAAATCTTTCCCATCCATGCCATATCTCTCTGCGCCAGATAATCGTTTACGGTAACGATGTGCACGCCCTTTCCAGGTAAAGCATTCAAATAAGCCGGAAGAGTCGCTACCAGAGTTTTTCCCTCCCCAGTTTTCATTTCCGCGATTTTTCCATCGTCCAGAACCATCCCTCCGATCAACTGAACGTCGAAATGCCGCATATTCAATACCCTTTTCGCGGCCTCCCTGACGTTGGCGAAAGCTTCGGGCAATAGATTCTCCAATTTTCCCCCGGCTTTCAACCGATTTCGAAACTCCGTGGTCTTAGTACGCAATTCTTCATCGCTCAGATTTATGAATTGCTCTTCAAAGCGATTGATTTGATCTACTATTTTCCGCTTTTTTTTGATCAAGCGATCATTACGGGAACCAACGATTTTCGTGACCAGTTTGGCTAGCATAACGACTCTAATATATTAATTCTTGGATTCAGGAAAATATAGTGATGTAACTTAGGCTTTTTCTGCCCAATAGGAACGCCAAAGTTTCAAAATAGTATTCCGTGGGCTGATTCAAAAAATGGGAGAGGATTTCGAATTGGTGAAAAAACCCATTTTTCCGGATTAAATATTGGAAGACTTGTGGGGAATACCATGGCGATCGTTACGACATTCTCATATGAAGAGAGAATCTTCGATTCAACTTTTACGAGCCCGATACACAAACATTCGGCGGCAACAAAAATTCAAGGTAGGTAATTCATTAGTTTAGCACCAGAAATTGGATTTCATCATCAAACCCATTGTGAAGACGATTCACTCTTCGATTCCCGTGGAAGTTTGCGAAATGAACTTCTGGTGTTACAGCAAAAGCGGCGTTTAGCGCCGACGCCCGCGCCCGCCTTTTCGTCCCTTGTCCGGGCTTGCATAGATCGTACTGCCTTCGAAGTCGGTCTGATTAATGCCAGTCATTGCCGCACGGGCCTCATGTCCTTCCATATCGATCAAACAAATCCCCCTCGCTTTTCCCGTAAAAAGATCTTTATTCAATTTTAAAGAGCGAACCGTGCCATATTGAGAAAATAACTCTGTTACGCTTTCCTCGGTCGCGGATGGCGGCAAACCCCGGACGAAAATAGTGATCATACAAGTCTCCGTAAGAAGAAATAGCAAAATAAAGCAACGTCCTACCCGGGAAGATAAGTCAGCAACAAACTAAGAATACGGTAAAGTATTGTTAGCAATGCCAGTCATTCTTCTTTTGAAAGGGCGGGTAGGACAGGACTTGGGAGTATTTTTTCACTCAATAGATACACCGAGAAACCCAACCCCTAATAATAACAATAACGTTAATCGATTTCAACCTGCATCAAACCAACGTAAGCGATTGGCATTCGTGACGACCGTCACCGAGGACAATGCCATCGCAGCGCCAGCGATCATAGGGTTTAACAGCCATCCGAAGAAGGGATATAGTAAGCCGGCGGCAATAGGGATGCTGACAATATTATATATGAAAGCACCGAATAGATTTTGTTTGATATTGGTTAGAGTCGCTCGCGAAAGCTTGATTGCTTCAGGTATTTTGAGTAGTGAGCCCCGCAAAATCACCACATCGGCACTCTCAATTGCAATGTCGGTTCCTGTCCCTATGGCATAGCCTACATCGGCCTGCGCTAGGGCCGGAGCATCGTTGATACCATCGCCTACCATTCCGACTACCTCGCCATTCGCCTGCAACTCCTTGATCAATGCTGATTTGCCCTGAGGCGATACACCGGCCCTAATTTCGGAAATCCCCGCCTTTTTTCCAATAGCCCGGGCTGTGATTTCATTATCGCCGGTAACCATCATCACCTTTAAGCCGCAATTTCGCATTACCGAAACCGCTTTTTTCGAATCGGGTTTTACTGGATCGGATACACTAATTAACCCAACTATTTGTTGTTCGACCGCCAATAACATGGGCGTTTCCCCGGATGCAGCACAAGCTTCCAGCTTAGCCGAAAATTTTCCGCATTCTATATTCCGAGTCTCCATCAATTTGAAGTTACCGAATAAGGCCGGTTGTTCTTCGATTATCGCGAATACACCTTGTCCGGCAATTGCTTCAAATTTTGAAGTTGGTAAGAATGATATATTTTTCGCCTGACCAGCCGCCAAAATTGCAGCGGCTAACGGGTGTTCCGAGCCAATTTCCAGACTCGCCGCAATTTGCAAAACCCTTTCCGAATCCCAACCATCGGCGGAGTCTATCCGGACGACCACGGGTCTTCCTTCGGTAATCGTACCGGTTTTATCGAGGATCACACAGCTTAATGCGCTGGCGCCCTGGAGAGCATCGCCGTTGCGAATCAGAATCCCCAACTGCGCCGCCTTCCCGACCGACACCATAACCGAAATCGGGGTCGCCAAGCCTAAGGCGCAAGGACAGGCGACCACTAAAACCGTCATTGCCGTTACAAAAGCAAAACCGAGTACGGGCTCGGGTCCCAGGGACAACCAAATGAAAAACGTAAGCACGGATATCACAACTACAGCTGGGACAAACACTGCCGCAATCTTATCGACCAACCGAGCAATTTCCGGTTTGCTGCTTTGAGCATTACGTACACTTTCGACAATTCGGGCAAGCGCCGTATCCTGACCGATGCGTGTCGCTTTAAACAAAAATGATCCACTTTGATTCAATGAACCACCGACGACTTCATCGCCCTCGTGCTTTTCGACCGGTAAGGGTTCGCCGGTTAACATTGACTCATCAACATTGGAAAATCCTTCGGTTAAAACACCGTCCACCGGGATTTTTTCGCCCGGACGCACCCTCACGGTTTCCGCCAATCCTACTTGATCTATAGAAATATCCACCTCTTCGCCATCACGAAGGACCCGCGCGGTACGGGGCTGTAGGCCTATCAGTTTCCGAATGGCGCCAGATGTTTTTCCACGGGCGCGAGTTTCCAGAGCCGTCCCCAGATTAATAAAAGCCAGAATTATGATCGCTGCTTCAAAGTATGCGTGTTTTGCCAAGGAGGGTAATACATCCGCGAAACCGATGACAAATGTTGAATATATCCAGGCGGAACCCGTTCCCAATGCGATCAATGTATCCATATTGGCTTGCCGTTTCCGCAAAGAATTCAACGCGCCGGTATAAAAATGGCCTCCGGAATAAAACAAGATACCGAGCGTTAAAATCGAGACCAATGACCAAAATATCTTTCCGTCGCGGGCCTCTATCGGAGGTAGGATATCGAAATGACCCGCCAGCATTAGCGGTAGACCCAATAGTGTGGCAATCGCAGACTTACGCAACAGTCTGTGGTAGCGCTGTGTTTCCAGTAATTCTTCTTCCCGAACATCTTCAAGACCCGCCATTACCGCGGCTTCATAGCCGGCGTCGCTGACCGCCCGCTTGAGAAATACCGGGTCAATATCGCCTATTATCATCGCCGAGCGGTCGGCAAAATTAACGCTGACCGATTCAACACCCGATACGGATTGAATGCTATTCTCAACGCTTTTAACGCAACCGGCACAGCGCATTCCGGCAATGGATAATCGAATTACGGTGTGTGGGGCATCATCAAGCGTTCTTGATTTTGCTTCTGCTTGCATAAGAGTGCTGTGGTGGAAATCGAAACAAAAGAAATTCCTAACAATTGTTTGTTAGGATATTGCTTTATTGCAGCTATTGCAACGCGGAGGATGGGTGAAAAACGGTAAGTTTGGAAACTATCCGAGAATAGAAGTACAGCCTCTATTCTCGGTAATTTAGGGTAGCGGTATTAAACTGCCAGATACCGATCAAGTTCATCCCGGTTTAGCAGAACCAAGGGATGGGAAACCGGTTCGGTGTCCGAATCGTTCAAGCCGATTCGCATAGTGGAGAGAAAACAAACGACCAAGGCTGCGCGAGTCGGATAAGAGAGTATGCCATTCTCCATACCATAATCGGATTCAACCACGGACCGTTGCATCGCGTTCAACCCGGGATGGGGACCAATTTTTACGGAAACGTCCGTATTCCATGCGGAATCGTCAGCCTCACTGAAATCCGCTTTTCCGGTTATCTTAAGGTCCTGAATTCGGACCAATAAAAAGTTTTTGAATGCTTCGTGAGTATAGCTATAGCCACGTACATACCAATGCAACCCATCAAACACAAAATTATGCGGACACAATACGTGACTCACGGTTTTAAGCCGACTCATGGTCCGGTATACCATCTCTAATTCATCACCCTTTTGTATCGACTGAACCAAGCCTTGTAGAATCTGGGTCGACAGCTGATGAGTCACCGGCTCCACGACAACTCCCGAAGCTATTTTATCGACTAAGGGAACGACTGGCCCCTGAACATCTCCACGCGCGGCATGCAAAAACTGCAAGTATTCGCTCACACTTCCTTCCATGAAAGCGGGCTTGAATTGCTCCGTAATAAGATAACACTTTTTGTGTTTATCGTATCGTAAATTATCCGGACATAATTCTTGATAGAGCGTGAAATCTTTGGATGCCTGCACACGGCTGATGCCGAATGTTTCGACCAGACTATTCGTCCGTAAGCCCCCATTCCAGTACACCGTCGACTCCAATAACGTCAGCCTTTGTTTAACATCCCATTTGATATTGGATTGTAATGGCTTGGTTTTTAATTGATTTCCCATAATCACTTCGGTTGTTAGTTACAATATGGAAGCATTGCTTCAAATTTAGTTTAACACGTTACGCCACAACCAGTAAAAAACAATTATGCACGTTATATATTAATTGATATAAACAGGCCATCGTCTACTGAAAATACTTAATTATTTGGTAACCGTTCAGATTGCGGATAAGTTTTGCGAGCACAAGGAAAAAGCGCGGAGTTTATAAGTATAAATGAGCACTTTTACTGCACACGTCCATACGTTTCGTCCTTTAGGCCAGCTTTTAGCTGTTCAAAAACGTTCCAGACGTTTTTATGACGCGGTAATCGCGAAAATAAGCCGTGAGCTGAATAGTTGCTAATCGTTTTTGTTCTCGATTTCCACCCGATCAATCTTCCGAAACCCCCGGGGTAGCAGCGTTCCCCGGCGTGCCCGTGTACCAACATAGGATTGAAAGTTTTGCGATTTTAACGTGAATATCCGTTTGCCGCTATAGAATTGTAAATTATTCTGTTTGTCGAGCACCCTGGCGGCAATAATGTAGTCTTTTCTAATTTTAAATTCCGAAATCGAAACCTGGATGAGTTTATTTCCTTTGCCCCGGGCTAAATGAGGAACTTCTCGGGCAGGAAACAATAATAATCGCCCTTGAAACGTGACCACCGCGATCAAATCCGTATCAGGATTATGCACTCGAACAGGTGGCAGGACACCGGCGCCTTCGGGCACGGTTAATACGGTTTTTCCAGCCCGGTTTTTTGTACCGAGATCCCCGGTTTTTGTGATAAATCCATATCCCGCGTCGGTCGACATGAGATAGAATTGCTCGTCATCACCCCCAAAAACTGCTTTATAGTGCGCGCCTGACGGTGGTTTTAATCGTCCGGTTAAGGGTTCTCCCTGGGTTCTTGCCGAGGGCAACTCGAAAACTGGCAAACTGTAGACACGCCCGGTAGTATCCAAAAACAGAACATTTTGTTTGCTTCTGCAACGAACCGACGAAAGGTAACCATCGCCTGAACGAAAAACCAAACCCGTTAGATCGATATCGTGTCCTTTTGCCGCACGCACCCAACCTTTTTCCGATAAAACCACCGTAACCGGGTCATTGGCAATCAAACTGCTGGCATCTATGCTTTGAGCAGCCTCACGGCGTACTAGGGGAGACTTGCGGACATCACCATATTTTTTAGCGTCTTCCAGCAACTCCGCCCGAAGCATATTGTTGAGGCGCTTTCCAGAACCCAAAGTTTTGCTAAGATCATCCCTTTCCAGATTCAATTCATCCTGCTCACCGCGAATCTTCATTTCCTCCAAACGGGCGAGATGGCGTAATTTTAGATTCAGAATCGCTTCCGCTTGTGTATCGGATAAATTAAAACGCGCAATCAGCACCGGTTTCGGTTCGTCTTCTGCTCGAATAATCGCGATGACTTCGTCGATATTCAAATAAGCGACCAGCAAACCGTCAAGTATGTGTAATCGTGCAATGACCTGATCCAACCGGTATTGCAAGCGTCGCCGCACGGTTTGTGTTCTGAATTCAAGCCATTCGGACAAGATCTGTTTAAGATTCTTGACTTGGGGTTTCCCACTCAAACCAATCATATTCATATTGACCCGGTAGGTTTTTTCCAAATCCGTGGTGGCGAACAAATGGGACATCAACTGGTTTAAGTCCACCCGGTTGGATCGCGGCATTAGCACGAATCGAATTGGTTTTTCATGGTCCGATTCGTCGCGAAGGTCTTCCAGCATCGGTAATTTTTTTGCCCGCATATGAGCCACGATCTGTTCCAATATCTTGTTTCCCGAAACTTGGTAAGGAAGTGCGGTTATGACGATATTGCCTTCTTCCAGATCGAATTGGGCTCTTAATCGAACCGAACCTTTTCCGATTTGATAGATTAATTTCAAATCATCCCGAGATGTAATAATCTCTGCTTCGGTCGGATAGTCCGGACCTTTGATATGCTCGTACAAGTCATCGAGGCTTGCATCCGAATTATCAAGCAAGCAAATACAGGCATTGACGACTTCATGTAGATTATGGGGAGGAATATCGGTCGCCATCCCCACGGCTATCCCCATTGTGCCGTTGAGCAGAACGTTTGGAAGTCGCGCCGGAAGCAGTTTCGGCTCTTCTAAGGTCCCGTCAAAATTGGCATTCCAATCGACGGTGCCTTGCCCGAGCTCGGACAAAAGGCTTTGGGCATAGGGCGTTAATTTAGCCTCCGTGTAACGCATGGCCGCGAATGATTTTGGCTCATCCGGCGATCCCCAGTTACCCTGCCCATCGATCAAGGGGTAACGAAAGGAGAAAGATTGCGCCATGAGCACCATGGCTTCGTAGCAGGCTGAATCCCCATGGGGATGATATTTCCCCAATACATCCCCGACGGTGCGGGCGGATTTTTTAAACTTTGCCTGCGCCGACAATCCCAGCTCCGACATGGCAAAAACAATCCGCCGCTGGACCGGTTTCAATCCATCGGCAATATGCGGCAGGGCGCGGTCAAGAATAACGTACATGGAATAATCCAAATACGCCTTTTCAGCGAAATCCTTAAGGGGGATTTGTTCGTATTCTTGGACGGTCATCAAGCTTAGGTGAGGTTCTGAAAAAAATCCTTATTCATCCGAATCCTCGTCATCTTCGTAGGTTTTGGGTTTTATCGACTTGGGTATTTTGGGGATATTGGCGGTACGCAAAAGAATTATAATGCTACCAAGAATCAAGATAATCGAAATAATTAGAAAAATCCACAGCATATTGTCATTATCAGCACTAAACTCGGGTCTTATTCCCAATGTAATTTGACGGCAAGGTTCCCGCAAGCGTATCTCTGAATTTTACCATCCGAATTCCCCACCGTGGAAAGCGGAATCGACAACGGCTTTTTGTTGTTCGATGTGGACGCTGAATTGACCGACCGCGGGGGACGCTGACATTGGACGTCCGGCATAGCCCAATTTAATGGAGTTACCGGCAATATTTAAAAAACGGTGCCTGATTTGGTGCCAAGCGCCCTGATTTTGCGGTTCTTCCTGACACCAAATCAATTCCTTCAATTGGGTATAAGGTTTAAGCTGTTTGATTAATTGTTCCAAGGGAAAAGGATATAATTGTTCCAAGCGCAAAACAGCCACATTTTCAAGTCCCTCGGCCCGTCTGGTTTCCAACAAGTCATAAAATATCTTCCCCGAACCCAGCACCACTCGGCTAACCTGTTTTGGATTGATATCATCGACTTCACCAATCACGTTTTGAAAACCGCCCTGACTAAAGTCTTCCAAGGTGGAGACCGCGAGTTTATGGCGCAATAGGCTTTTGGGACTAATCACAATCAGCGGTTTTCGGTACGGCCTTAAAATCTGACGCCGCAAAAGATGGAAAATTTGGGCTGGCGTAGTCGGCGCGCAAATTTGAATATTGTGTTCCGCGGAAAGCTGCAAATACCGTTCAAGACGCGCCGATGAATGTTCGGGACCCTGTCCTTCATAGCCGTGGGGCAGCAACATCGTGAGCCCACACATACGGCCCCATTTGCTTTCTCCGGAACTGATAAATTGGTCCATCACGACTTGGGCGCCGTTGGCGAAATCGCCGAACTGAGCTTCCCAAACAACCAAAGTATCCGGTTCCGCGCTGCTGTAACCGTATTCAAACCCCAGGACGCCTTCTTCGGAAAGTAATGAGTTATAAATGTAGAACTTCGCCTGTTTGTCGCTCAGGTTTTGCAGTGGAATATAGGTCTCGCCATTCAACTGATTGTTTAGAGTCACATGGCGGTGAAAGAAGGTTCCACGTCCCACGTCCTGCCCTGAAAGACGGACATTTTTATTCTCCGTCAACAGACTGGCATAGGCCAAGTTTTCGGCATAGCCCCAGTCAATGGGCAAAGCGCCCGCCGTCATTTTCCGCCGGTTGTCCATTAACTTGGCAACTCGGGGATGCATTTCAAATCCCGGCGGCAGCTCGATCATTTTCTCGCTCAGTTCGCGAATTCGCTCCAATGATATTTTTGTATTACGGGGAACATCCCAATCATTCCCCGTATACTGATTCCACCTGACGGCATTGTGATTAACCAAATCTTTGATGATGGGGCGGGAAACCGTTTCGCCTTTATCCAATGCTTCACTGTAATCCGATTCCATCCGACGAGCTTGGTCGTGGCTTACTACCCCGGCTTGAACGAGTTTAGCGGCGTATAGCTTAGCGGTTGTCGGGTGATTCCGAATTTTTTGATACATCATGGGTTGTGTAACCGCCGGCTCGTCTGCTTCGTTATGCCCATGCCGACGATAACAAATCATATCGATGACAGCGTCCTTTTGAAACTCCATGCGGTAATCGATAGCCAATTGGGTCACGAACAAAACCGCTTCGGGATCGTCACCATTCACATGAAATACCGGAGCCTGAATCATGTTCGCCACATCGGTGCAATACAGCGAGGAGCGGGCATCGAAAGGATTACTGGTGGTAAACCCAATTTGATTGTTGATAACGATATGGACTGTTCCACCGGTTGAGTACGCCGGAGTTTCGGCGAGATTGAGCGTCTCCATCACCACGCCCTGACCCGCGAACGCCGCATCGCCGTGTATCAAAATCGGGAGCACTTCGCGCTCCCCATTTTCGCCTCTACGGTCTTGTCGCGCGCGAACGGAGCCTTCCACAACCGGGTTAATGATTTCAAGGTGTGAGGGATTGAACGCCAGGGCCAAATGAAGGGGACCCCCTGGTGTTTTCACATCAGACGAATAGCCAAGATGATATTTTACATCGCCCGAACCATTCTCTAACGGCGCTGAAGAGTGTCGGCCCTCGAATTCATCGAAAAGAATACTCGGATTCTTTCCGAGAATATTGATCAACACATTTAGGCGGCCACGGTGCGCCATTCCCACCACAACTTCCTGAATTCCCTTCGCCCCCGATCTTTGGATTAATTCATCGAGCAGGGGAATCAAGCATTCACCCCCCTCCAGCGAAAATCGTTTTTGACCAACGTATCGTCGGTGTAAATATTTCTCGATACCCTCGGCGGCCGTCAATTGTTTTAGCAGCCCAATTTTTTGCTCATCGTCAAGCTCAAGACGGCCTCGGGTGCCTTCGATACGATTGATGAGCCAAGAAATAATCCCAAGATCCACAATGTGGGTATATTCGAAACCTATGCTTCCGCAATAAGTTTCGTTTAGCATGTCGAGAATCTCCCGAAGCGTCAAACGCTTATTGCCATATAACGTACCGGTATCAAACACCAAATCCAAATCAAGTTCGCTCAATCCATAGTAGGCGGGATCGAGATCGGGAACCGGACTCTGGTGCAATAAATTTAAGGGATCATAATCCGCCTGTTGATGGCCGCTAACCCGATATTGATTGATCAACCGCGTCACGGAAGACTGTTTCTCCATGATTTCTTCCGTGAAATTATCCGGTTGCGAAAATTGCCGCGTGGTCGGTGCGCGCGCCATTTTTTCGAATCTTTGTTTTACCGCACTGTGGGGTATATCCAGATTGTACGTCGAGTGGTTTTGAAGCGCCTTAAACTTCTCTCGCCAAGCTTCACCGACCGAATCAGGCTCTTGGAGAAACTGTTCGTACAAGTCTTCTACAAAGCTTGCATTACCGCCATAAAGCGACGAGGATTCGATAAATTGGTCGAGCAGTTTATTCATTTCAGTGTTCCGAAGATTGACGCCTATTCATAATAGTAGATCGACAATCCGCGATCTTCATTGCGGATAACAGGGTACAAGATATTGGGGGGATCAAACAATTGCTCATAATGGGCTGATACAGCCTCATTGTATATGCTTAATTGTTAATATAGAAGATACAGTCTTGTCCAATATGAAATGGCCCTGAACGGGAGCCGTGATTCCAACGTGAAACGGCCCTGTACCTGAGGAGTAATTTCTGCTCATGATGGTCACCTATGGTGATCTATATGAGTGACAAAAAGATAAAAACATTGGATGACGTCCGCATCTTTCTCGAAGGAACTGTGGAGGTTGAGTTTTCAATTACCAACAAGGAAGAGCGCTACCAGTGGATTCGGCGTACATTGGTCAAATTCAGTTATATCTCTTGCAGCAAGAACGGTAAGGGATTGATCATCCGCTATCTGGAGCAGGTGAGTGGCTATTCTCCACGGCAAGTGAAACGGCTGGTACAGCAATACAAAAAAACCGGATACATCAAGCGCCAACAGCGTACAGCATCGGGATTTGAACGCTTCTACCGCCCTGAGGACGCAGTGCTGTTAGCTGAGACCGACAAGCTCCATGGGACACTCTGCGGTGCAGCCACCAAGAAGATCTGTGAGCGGATGCTTTTGATCTATGAGGATTATCGCTATGAGCGCTTAGCAAAGATTTCGGTTGCCCATCTCTATAATCTTCGTCATTCTACGTGTTATCAACGACAGCGCCGCCAGTTTGATAAAACCGCTTCAAAACGCTCTCAGATAGGCGAGCGACGAAAACCCAATTCAGAAGGTAAACCAGGCTTTCTACGGATCGACACAGTCCATCAGGGCGACCTGGATGGGATCAAAGGGGTTTACCATATCAATGCGGTTGATGAAGTCACGCAATTTGAATGTATATTCTCCGTAGAACGGATTACTGAGCGTTTCATGATTCCGGTCCTGGAGATGCTGATCGAAATCTTCCCTTTTGTCATCCTGGCATTTCACGCGGATAACGGTTCGGAATACATCAATCATACCGTGGCAAAACTGCTCGGAAAGCTCCATATTGACCTGACCAAATCACGCCCACGCCATTCCAACGACAATGCACTCGCCGAGTCCAAGAACGGAACCATCATACGCAAACATCTGGGGTACGACCATATCCCGGGGTACTGGGCGCCTCAACTTAATGAATTTCACAGAGAGTATTTCAACCCCTATATCAACTTCCATCGTCCTTGCTTTTTTCCTGTCCCAAAAGAAGACAACAAAGGAAAGGTGAAAAAGAGCTATCCCTACAAGTTAATGATGACACCCTACGAGAAGCTCAAATCATTACCTGATGCAAACCAATATCTCAAACTGGGAACCACCTTTAAAAAGCTGGATGCAATTGCCTTCTCAATCAGCGACAATGACGCAGTCAAACAGATGAATGAGGCCAAACGTAAACTTTTCAAAACCATCTTTGAGCAGGAGCGGAGTATTGCCTGATTTGCCTCTTCAGGTAGATTCTCTACCCCTCTGTTTCAGGGCCATTTATAGATTGGAATAGACTGATATTCATAACTCATTGGTACTAATAAATAAACCGGGCCATATTCTGGAGGAATTTAGACTTCGGATGAAAACTACAAAAGATTGACCTACGGTAAAACAAATTTTTTCGATAAACCCCTTCAGGCTAATGTTTTCAAGCCTCGAACAAGCCTGTCTATCCCTTCTTCGACTGTAGCCTGTTGTAGCGAACCATAGGCAATACGAAAATAACATACATCGTGAATACCAAAGGCCGACCCCGGGATCGCCGCCACATGAAATCGGGTAATCAATTCCTTCAAAAGAATCATATCGTTTTTGTCGGTATGTACCCGCAATAAAATGTAGAATGCCCCTTCCGCGCTCGGCGTAGCGATTATTTGACCCAAATCCTTGAGTTTTTCCAATGCAATGCGTCTAACCTTTTCGATCACCTTGATTCGATCATCCCGGTAAGAGCCACCTTCGGCCATAGCGCCCAATGCCGCGAATTGTGAAACAACCGGTGGACAAATCAAAATGGTATCTTGAATTTTTCGGACCGCTTCATATAAATGCTTCGGAATCACCATATAGCCGATGCGCCAACTGGCGAACCCATAGCTTTTCGATAGGGAATACAAGGATATCGTGTAATCCGCCACATCCGGCATTGAACCCGGCGAAAAATGCCGATTGCCATCGAAACTAAAATGCTCGTACGCCTCATCGCTAATGTGATAGAGACCATACGTCCGGCACAACTTATTGATGGCTTGAAGTGTGGCCTGGGAATAGACGGCCCCAGTGGGATTATTGGGCGAAATGGTTACTATCGCTTTAGTTTTTCCAGTAATCGCGCGAGCCACCTTAGCAACATCCCAATGAAAATCCGCTTCCGTGTTAACCAAAACAGGTTGGCACCCCGCCATGGTGACCGCCATTTCATGGTTAAAGTAATAGGGAGATTGCAGAATAATTTCATCGCCGCGATCGGCTATGGCGAGAATAGCATTGTAAAATCCCATATTCGAACCCGCCGTGACTACAATCCGGTTTTTGCCGTTTACTTCAACCTGGTTTTCAGCAGAGAGTTTTTTCGAAATTGTTTCACATAGCCAGGATTCCCCATGTACCGCACCATATTTGTGGATCGAATTATCACCCGAACATTCCTGCAATTTACTAAGCGCCTGGGGAGGGGGACCGTAATAAACCACGCCTTGCCCGAGAGAAATAGTTCCGGGAATCGATCGGATCAATTCCTCCACTATAGGTATAATAGGCTGCTGAACCGCCTGTATTCTATGGCTTATTTGATAACCGTCCATCACCTAAATCTATTCAACTGATTGCGCGCTTTAGCTTAAATGCATACTTTACCAGAACCGTCCGGTGAGAATGATTTTTTGGCCGGACACTTAGAAATCCTAAGCAACAGCCTGAGCCAATGGACCGGCCGCAATCTAATCGATACGACACTAACCCGGCGCGAGGCTGCGAAAAGAATATATTTCTCTGATTTTGCTTTAGTCTCCCATAATATTTCAGCTGATCCCGTGTTTAACTATGGAAACCGTAAAGCTTTAAATCTGTTCGAACTGGATTGGTCGGAATTTACCGCTCTACCCTCGCGACTTTCCGCCGAACCGAAAAACCGGGAACAGCGTGCAATGCTGCTTTCCCAAGTGAGCAAAAAGGGATACATTGATAACTACCAGGGTATCCGAATCTCTCGCTCGCAAAAAAGATTTTTAATTAAAGATGCGTTGGTTTGGAATTTAATAGATCCTGGCGGCAATGCATACGGCCAGGCGGCGTTGTTTAGTGATTGGAGTTATTTATAAATGCTGTCGTTAACAGGCAGGGGAAGGCCGCGGAAGAAAGAGAGTGGGGGAAGAGCAGGTTACGCTGTAACGTCCAGGAGCGTCCCTAAAATCTCATCGGAAACCTCCACAATTCTTGCACCGACTTGAACTTCTGATTTTGCTTCCTTGGCATCGACCAGACCTTGAATTAGGTCTTGTGTATTCTCCCGGTCAGTACCATTTTCACCCGAATTAATCGATGCTTTGGCAATGGCGTCGGTCGATCGGTCTAATTTTGTTAAACCTCCTTGAATAGCCGCGATTCCGGTCTGAGAAATACTACCAATATTCATGAGAAAATCATAAAAATGGCATTGGGATGGACTATGTGCAAGTAGGTAGGCATTCGCGAAATATAGCAATTATTTTGTTTGACGTTTGTGCGGTTGGACACAAAAAAGTGATTTGTCCGTTCATGGATATCTCCTAAAATCCAGGAATACCCCGTGCCAGCATTATAAATGCCGATTTAATTTATAACTTATTGAAATAACCAATATTATAATCCAGGCCTGTCCGTTGTGAATCAATACCAATCATTACAGAGTCGAGCTCAGTCCAGCAGGCTCTTTGAGGAAAAAAACTTAAAACACAAGACGTAGTGTTTCCGAAATACGATCGTTTTTGGGAGAGTGAAAGGAAGGTCTTTCTGGGAATTATCCTGTTTCTGTTTATCGTGTATTGCTGTATGTTAACCCAGTTGGAAAAAGGGGATTTTAAAGCCATTCTTACAAAACTTCAGTGCACGCTGTTAGAATATCTTGAAACTAGTTAATAAGGTGTTGTTCTGGATGCTTCGCACTAGGCACAATGGGCTACACCAGACAATCAGTTACAGAAGGTATTCTGAAGCGTAAGAAGAAAGATGAATCCAATTATCCCTGTCTTCATTGGCTCTCCAGGCGATGTGTATCAAGAGCGTGATGTTACTGAGCGCGCCGTGTTGACTCTCGCCCCAAGATTGTCGGGATTGTTTGGTGAGACCTTAGTTCCGCTTCGTTGGGAACAATTCGCCCCAATATCCAGCGCGGACGCTAGCCATCCCCAAATTGATATTCTTCGGCGCATTGAACCAGGCAGCATCTTTATTGGTATTTTAGGCATGAAGTACGGAACTCCCCTACCGAAGTCCGGAATTGCTGGGACGGAAACCGAGTTCAATCATGCTCTAGCCAACAGACATCGAATTACCATCCTTTCTTACTTTCAACAGGACTCGACCGATGAGAATAGAGACCTCCGCGTCTACAAGTTAAAACGGCGACTTGAACGCAAGAAGGTCTGGATCGCTACCTATAAGGATAGCGAAGCCTTCGCCCAGAGAATCCATGTCGATCTCATGGAGGCATCCTTGCGGATGATACTGTCTCGAGGGCCAACGGACCTCCGGCGCTATTCTGAGTTCTTCAGGTTTGGATACGAATCGAGGGCCGGTTCTTCCCCAATACTCATTGCCTATCCTTCTATTACTGAATCAGGCCCAGGCATTACGGCATTTGAGTTCGCGTGGCGAACAAGGCTTCTTCCACGAGTTGTCTTCGAGGATCTAAAGGCCGTACAAGATGTAGAGGGAATCATGAGAATTTTAAATCGGGAGTATCGCACGGTAACCACAGACTCGCCGGAGCTGATCCTCGCTCCTCCGGGTGATCGCGTATGGGTCTGTATACCTCGAAATCGAAAAGCCAGAGACATTCTTGCCAAGGTTAGTACCAGGTCTAGGTTTGCGTTCTCTAGAAAGAAATTTGATGATGTTGAAGAGCTTCTCATTCGATGGAAACGGCAGGACGGTACTAAAGTCCAAGTTAGATCACCCTTGTCGACCTACCTTGCTCATTCAAAACGCCCAGACGAATTGTCCTCGTGGGAGCCTTTGTATGGATACACGTATGGACGGGACTACGGCGTACTCGCAAGATTCGAGCTGTCACCAGGGCCGCCGGCTGTTGAGGGCCAACAATACTACCACTATTTCCTTGGAGGAATCCGGGGGCTTGGAACGTGGGGCGTGGGATGGTTCTTGGACCATTGCTCACAGCAGCTTGAGCAAGCAATAGAGAAATCCCGTATATACAAAGCGCAAGAGAAGAACGACGTCCAGATTCTCTTGGAAGTTATCTACGAGAACTACCGGATCGTCTCAGTTAAAGACGTTAGTGATGAAGACCAAGCCTTTTTCGATAATCGTATCTCGGAACATTTCATTCGACAACAATTGAAAAAAGTACACCCGTTCTCATAAGGGTAATCAACAAAGCGATGCAGACGTACAGCGATTTGTGTCACCAAATTGTCAATCCCGTTACAGAAACCTGACACCCATCAGTCCCCCAAAAACCTTCGTTTTTCGGAGATAATAAGAACCAACCAAAAAAGGCCGCAAAAGCGGCCTTTTTTGTCTCTTAAAACTGTCTTTTGATACCAATCCCTGAAAACTTAGACGGTTTATTGAGTTTTCGGAAACCTCATTGAATCTAGGTTTTCATTTAGTCGTTGGTTAATATTGTCCAAAAATCGACATCCCAGCCTAAAAGATCATCCGATAGGTATTACTGAATTCGGAGTAGGTGGCATAAGCCGAAGGGCACCACCCGCCTTTGCAAGTTGAGTTCTTTACTTCCATCATCTTGCCATCTTTCAGATGGTTGCGACCTATATGTCAAGATATATATTGGCGAACATATACCAAGCCGGCCATTCGTTTCATGAAATAGTCTTTCAGATGTTACCAAAGCCCGAGTGAACACAGTGAACAAATACCACCGACACCAGGTCACGACATCGGATTGCCTAACAAACCCCCGCCATAAGCCCTATCTTACACAGCTATAATCACGGATTTCCCGTTACCAACGCTTTTTTAAAGTGGGGAGTCGCTATAAAATAAGGGTCAAGTTACTTGCTTCATATTACTGTTTAACGCCTCTCCAATTATTCGAGTGAAAACCTTACTATTCAAAGCGGTGGGGTCTAAACACGATAAAAGTTTAGCCAATAGAATATTTTGAAGCAAGTGACATGACCGCTTAACCTTTGACCCCTTAATTTTTGCAACAAAGCCCAATGTAGCTCCTTGCGCAAATGGCTAATAGCGACTTGCGCCGTTAAGGCCGGTATTCGGACTTAATGTAAACATCGGTGATCATTGAACCGTTCCAAACATAACAATAGTGCGCGCCTTGGACGACCGGTTCGAGAATTGAGGGGCGAAATACCGCGATGCATTCTCCATTTTGATCACGGACACTGCTGTAGACAATGCCATTAGAACCCTTATCCCGAAGACGTTTGGCTAATTCCCGTGCCGAGGAATAGTGTTCGGGATTCGAATCGTATATTTCCGGAATAATCTCCTGCTGCCCTCGGATATTATGAAGTTCAGCATCGACGTTCGATGTATAGCTGCGCATATCAATTTCTAGTGGTGGTTCATTTGTAGCGGCAAGAAACCTTGCCCGATGAAATTGGGTTTCCACGATCGCCGTATTAATATTGCTAGCCGCGTAATACACACCGTAACTACCGTCCGTGAAACGGCTACCACGTGGATTAAGATGCGTAAAAGCCGCCATGATCGGAGTCGTGCCTGGACCAGAAATTCTATCTCCATCAGGCACGAAGGAAAGCGCGCCAACTTCCTCGCGCAGGCGGTCGTTTGTCAAACTTTCTATAGCAAATACGAGTTCTAAATCGTCAGGATTGGCAACACGGTCAAATAATCCTTGAGGTGGGAATCGGCTAGAAACCAACCGCCAACAAGGGTTCCAAATAATTTGATCGAGGGGCGGAATCACGACCAACCGCGTTCCGCATCGAGATACTGTCTTACAACATACAAATCGGCGACGTTACCCGATAGCATTCTATCAAGCGCGGTTTTTCCACCAAACGGCGCTGCCTGATTAGAGCGATGCACCCATTCATCAGCGGCTTCCGGCTTCGGCAATAAAATCTGTAGCGCTTTGTATATTCCAAAGATATAGGACAACCGCTCCAACTTATCTTTCGTTAGCCGAGCACTTTCCGGATTACGTTTCCACTTGAAATAAGTGCTTCGGCTGCTTTCATCAAAACCAAGCAATGTCATCGTTTGAATGGCATCAAGATTCCATGCGGTTGCGATGTTGAAGAAGGTACGCAACGCCGCTCCCGCGGTTTTTTTATGATTTAGCGCTAGTTCGTGTTTGATATCTGTGTTCACGGGCAGCTCCCCTCTCTATTTTTTGAGATCATAGTACAATATAACACTGTTAGTTAAATATAGTCTATAAACAGACTATCATGTCGGCATCAATTGACTCGCTGTCAATCGCTTGTCAGAATTTAATGAGCATTGGTTACGATTCTCCCGCCGATTTTATAATAATTGCTTAGCCTAAGGGTGGGCTGATGAAAATCCACTCATATTTCTTCCAATAATTGATCCCGTTTCTGTTCCGATTTCTTGGCGGGCGAAAACGCGATCTTTCGTTTAGATTGAACCGATTAACCCAGGGTGTTTTTTGCCCATTCAATGACCCGTTTTGTGGGGACCGCTTCCATAGCCTTTTTTATCGTATCCAACGTCGTCTCGGCGATAATAGACGCGACGCCTAACACCATCAGGGTAAAACCGCTCTTGAATTGATCCTGCTCGAGTCTTTTCAATTTACCGAACACGGACTCAATGATTTCATTACTACCCACCAACCGTTCATTGGGCCGAGCTTTCATGGCCTCTTCTTTCACGAAGTCGATAAGTTGCTGTTGCAAGTGTTTGGCTTTCGGGAACAGCTCACGATCATCGAAACCGTTTGATAATTCTGCTTCGCAGCCATTCCACAGCCCCTGGGTGCGCACGAAATGTTCCACGGTGGCGGCAACATGGCACAAGGCATCCCATTCTTTAAGGGGTTCACGGAAAGCGGTGAGCCAGCCGAGTTTTGCGATGATGTTTTCGTGACTGACCTTTTTATCGGGTCGCTGTTCTAAACGATCGATGATGAGCAATGCGCGTTGGCCCCATCGAACCAAAATCTCCAAATTCATATAGCGCGCTTTGGTACGCTGATTCGGAGGCGCTAGGCCTGCCCTTTACCCGTAAAAAAGTCCTGAACTTTTAGGACGATGCCGTCCATGATGGCGGCATGAAAACCCAGAACCTGATCAAACAAACACTATCACAGCCGGCATCGGTTATCGTCGTCCAACAGATACTGGAGGACAATGCGGATGCCCATCGTTGTGCCATTGCCGAGCGTGTGTGCGAGCACTTTGCCTTCTTCAATGCCTTTGGCAGACCACAGAAAGCCGGTTGCCTCAAGGCCCTTCGGGAACTGGAGCGGGCCGGGCGATTTCAGTTGCCGCAAGCGCGAAGGCAGTCCCCGCAAGCAGGGCCGAGACGACTGACAGAGCCGGTAGAAGAACCTCTTAAGCTTCCTTCATCGGTGGAATGGGTCGAGGAACTTCAGCTGATCCGGGTGGAAACCGACAGCGAGGTTCGTATTTGGAACGAGTTGATGCTCCAGGAGCACCCGAGAGGTGCGGGTCCATTGGTCGGTGCGCAGATTCGCTACCTGATCCGCTCGGAGCACGGCTGGCTCGGTGGATTGGGGTTCAGTGCATCCGCCTTGCAACTCAAGGATAGGGACGAATGGATCGGCTGGGATGCCCAGACGCGCCGACAGCAGCTGCATCGTGTGATCAACCTGAGTCGTTTTCTGATTCGGTCCTTGGTACGTTGTCACAACCTGGCTTCACGGGTATTGGGGATGTCATTACGCCGGGTAGCGAACGATTTCGAGTTGCGCTACGGCTATCGCCCGTGGCTGGTGGAAAGCTTTGTGGATCAATCGGCCTATCGCGGTACCTGCTATCAGGCCTCCAATTGGATTGAAGTGGGCCAAACTTCGGGGCGGGGACGCCAGGATAGCGCGGATGGGCTCGATGGTGAGCAGTGGGCGCACAATGAATTCGGTGGCGCCCGGTTAGGGGATGAGCGGTTGAATAAACGCTTGGTCGAGAGTGCCCTGGTACAGGCGGAAAAGCCGGGGGAGGCTTTCAGCGGCGCGGCGCAAGGCAACTGGCCGCTGGTAAAGGGCTACTATCGAATGATCGACAAGCCGGATGATTGTGCCATCACCCTGGATGCTATACTCGCACCACACCGCGAACGCACCCTGCAACGGATGATGGCACAGCAGACGGTCCTGTGTCTCCAGGAGGGTACCGACCTGAACTACAACAGCTTGGCGCAATGCGAAGGATTGGGTGTAATCGGTACCAATCAGACCAGCGCACAGAGCCGTGGTTTACACCTGCACTCCACCATGGTGGTGACGACGGATGGGCTTCCGCTGGGTCTTTTGGGCGCCAAGTGTGAAGCACCGGAGGGTAAAAAAGAAGAGCGGGAAGAGGAGGCAACTTCCAGCAAAAAGCCCATCGAAGAGAAAAAGAACTTCTGCTGGATAGAGAGTCTTCGCGACAGCAACGCATTGGCCACCGATATGCCATCGACCCATCAGATCTGTGTAATGGATCGAGAGGCCGATTTTTTTGAACTGTTCAATGAACCCCGCCACTCACAGGTTGACCTGTTGGTGCGCGCCAAACATGACCGTCGTACGCAGGGAGAGTACAAGCTGTTTGATAGCCTGAGACGAAGTGCGGTGCGCAGTACGCTCAGTATCCGGATTTCCCGACAGAGTGCATGCCCCAAGCTGAGCAAACAAAAAGCACGCCCGCACCGAGCGGAACGCACCGCGCAAGTCGCCTTGCGATACCAGGCGGTTGAACTGCCGCCTCCATCCGACCACAAAGACAAGCCGCCCCTGAAGTTATCGGTGGTCCACATACGTGAAGAGACGCCACCACCGGGTGAAACACCGCTGGAGTGGTTTCTGCTGACCACCATCGTAGTCACCAGCAACCTGATCGCTCAAGAGTGTATCCGTTGGTATCAGCTGCATTGGCGTATCGAAGATTGGCACCGGGTTCTAAAATCCGGATGCGGAATTGAAAAACTGGCCTATAGAACGGCCGAACGTTTGAAGCGTGGCGTTGCAATCAACAGGGTGATTGCCTGGCGCATCATGCTGATGACTCTGTTGGGAAGGGAGTGCCCGGGACTACCTGCCGAAGTGTTGTTCTCGGATATCGAGATCGAGGTGTTGAGCGCCTATGCAGTAAAAAAAACATTGAGCCACCCACGCAACTGGGACAAGCCGTACGACTTGTCGCCTCTCTTGGTGGATACCTCGGGCGCACGAGAGATCCACCACCAGGGCATCAGATCACGTGGAAGGGATATGCCTATCTTCAGCTCCTGTGCGATGGGTATCTGCTGGCCAGCAGTGTGGATACTGGGTAATTTGTGGGTAAAGGGCAGGGCTAGCCAGCGCGAGTGAGGATCAGACTGTACGGCTATGGTCCCTGACCGAAGCCAACGCCGAGCCTCGGATTCTACGCCACAAAGATTCTGTTACTAATATCGCCTTTGGCCCCAACGGCCGATGGTTAGTCAGCAAGAGTTCGGATAAAACGGCGCGTGTGTGGTCACTTGAAAAAGAAGTATTGCTCAACTTGAACTGCCGATCAGTAGGACGTAATTTCACACTCAAAGAATGGCAGCGATATTTCAGCGACGAACCCTATAGCAAAACCTGTCGGAATCGTCCTCTAGATCTCGAATTTTTGAAAGTCATTGAAAACAAATTGATAGATGAAGGCGATATCGAAAACGCGCTTGCAAACCTTAAAACCGCCCTAAAGGTAGATGGAGTTTCCGAAGCAACTCTGCAATCTGAGGCACTTCGTCTGGCGGCTCTAATCCTAGTTGAGCCAGGAAAGCAGTTGGCCCGAAAAGGAGAGATCAACGCAGCTGTAGCCGAATTCAAAAAAGCGCTTACAGTCGATCCAAGTCTTGACCTCGAACCGGAAAAAGAAGCAAAGCGTCTGGCGGCTCCGTCCCTGTTTGAGGAAGGTGAACGATTGGCCAAAAATGGTAAAATCGACACAGCTATAGACAAATTTAAAGAAGCACTTACTTTCGATCCCGCTCTTGACCTTAACCCGGAAAAAGAAGCAAAGCGTTTGGTGGTTCCGAACCTGGTTAAGGAAGGTGAACGGTTGGCCGAAAAAGGGGAAATCAACGCCGCACTAAAAGCTTTTGCGGAAGCGCAGGCCAATGACCCTAGTTTTAAAATATCATCGTATACTTGGAATAACCTCTGTTGGGAAGCGAGTGTACGGGGCTTTGTGGCGGACGTAATGTTCGCTTGTGAAAAAGCAGTAGAGTTGGAGCCTGACAACGGCGGCAATCGTGACAGCCGAGGTGTAGCCCGCGCCCTCACCGGCGATTTTCCTGGTGCCATCGAAGACTTTCAACACTATATTCAATGGGCACAAAAGCAAAATCGTTGGAAGAAGAGGATACTTCAACGTCAAGACTGGATAAAAAAACTCCAAGCAAAGCAAAATCCGTTCAACGAAGAAGTGTTAAAACAAATTCGGGATCAATAATGATCAATCAGGTCATTCAGGCCCAATTTAGAACAATTATCAGGATGCGGTCACTGGCGAGACATTCGCTCAATACCAAAAAGGGCCTTGCTTATACCTATTCAGCATAACCATGTAGCTGTTCAGGTTGCGGCTTATTCCGCTCGTTCCCAAGTATCACTTGGGAATGCTAATCCAGAAGCTCTAGCTTCAAGTCACCATATTCGTTTGGGAAAACCGTTCATACCACATGAGTACAATACCCAATGACCAATACCAAGTGACTCGTTTGCAAACCAAACGAACGGACGTACCATTAAGCGTGTAAAATCAATAGAAGTATCTTTATTCCCACCTGATAACCCTGAAAACTAAACCACAATGGGCAGAAGTCGCTACCGAATTACGGATATTGAGCCTCCGTATTTTATAACCGCTACGGTCAATCAGTGGATACCGCTTTTTACCCGGCCCGCGACAGTGGAAATAATTTTCGACTCCTGGCGGTACTTACAAAATACAGCGAGCTTTTGTATATTTGGTTATGTGATTCTGGAGAATCATTTGCATTTTATCGCCCGATCGGATGATCTGGTTAAGAACATACAAAGTTTTAAATCGTGGACTGCTCGTAGCATTCTGGATTATTTACGGGACCAAGATATAAAGGTTCTTCTAAAACAATTTGCTTTCTATAAAAAAGCCCACAAAACGCAGTCCAAATATCAACTTTGGCAAGAGGGTTCGCACCCATAGATTATTGAGTCCGAAGGTGTGCTTCGGCAAAAATTGGAGTACATCCATCAAAACCCGGTAAAACGAGGTTATGTTGATCGACCTGAGGATTGGCGTTACTCCAGCGCGAGAAATTATGAAGGTAAGGAGGGGTTGATTGATGTATTTACTGAATGGTGATGTGCTGGAAACCAGAGCTTGCGGAATAGCGTTCCCAAGTAGAACTTGGGAACGAGCCTACCTTCGGATAACCTGAAGACCATTCTATTATCCCCCTTGGTTCCTTACCCTGGTTAGTAATGTATATTGTAAAGCTCTGCTTGACACTGGAAGCGGAGCTTCTAGACTGCATTCCCAAGCTGAGCTTGGGAACGAGAAACTCGTCAGTACACTCGGGGAACAATCATGACATGGCTTAAACTATCTATAAAAATAATCATCGCCATCGCCGCCTTGCTATTCATCAACAGCCAGGTACTCAAATACTATGCATTTTGGGACGACGATCCAAATCGTGGCGCTATTGCCGTCAATGAAGATCGATTCGATGAAACCTATTCCAAACCGATTTATTTAGAACAAGGGTGGGATGCGAGCCAGAGTTTGTGGTTTTACAACACAACCCAGGGTTCGGGCATGATGCCTTACGATTTCTTTATGGCCTTGGAGCAAGAAGATTCCGAGCGGTTATTTCGTGAGAGCGAAAATATCAACGCCTACCGTTATCTTCCTCAGAAAAAAACTTTCAGCAATCCCGACGGATTGCCGGTCGGTTTCGTAAAAGATACCTACAAAGGCAAGGAATACATGGGGTTTACCTGTGCAGCCTGCCATACATCGCAGGTGAACTTTAAAGGTCAAGCAATCCGAATCGACGGTGGTCCCGCGATGGCCGATATGAACAACTTCATGGTTGATCTGGGCAAGACGCTGAGCGCCACCCTCGAAAACGAAGCCAAGAAAAAGCGATTTATGGATACGGTGTTAGCGCGTAACGGCTTTATGCGTATGGCTACCGGTGGGCGTGACTACACCTCACGGAAAGAAATTGAAGCAGATCTCAAAAAGTACACCACACGAATTATTAGTTATAACACGGTCAACCACAGTGGAACGAAGTATGGTTATGCGCGCCTTGATGCATTTGGACGAATCTTTAATCGAGTATTGGAACATGTTTTGACCCGCGACGATCTCGCCTATGCGCTCAACAATGTACTCATGCCTGAACAAGCCAAGGAAATCCTGGCCGAGCTGGACGACGAGATTGTCACCAATGGTGAGTTCGATCATTTACTAGAGCGGCTGAGTGTCTTGCTGGATAAAAAGAAGATACGGCGGCGCGCAATCATCGATATTCGTAACAAGATATTCATCAAAGCCGATGCACCCGTGAGTTACCCATTTCTTTGGGACATCGCGCAACACGATTACGTGCAGTGGAATGGTATCGGCGACAACGGTGGGCTGGGTCCCTTGGGGCGGAATGCCGGTGAGGTTATCGGCGTATTCGGGATACTGGATTGGGAAAGAAAACCGGGTTTTTCATTGTCGTCGTTGGTGCTTGGCGAAGGGTTGTTTAAAGGCCACACTAAATTCACGTCTTCGGTGAATGTCCGTAATCTGAGACTGATAGAAGAACAGTTAAAAAGTTTGCAGTCTCCACAATGGCCGGAAATTTTTCCTCCGATCGATCAGACCAGGGCAGCGAAAGGTAAAAAGTTGTTTGCTAAGAGGTGCTCGCATTGCCACCAATCCATTGATCGAAGCAATCCAGATCGTCGTGTTATCGCCCAATTCACCAAGTTGGGAAAACTCGGTACTGACCGGAAAATGGCGATGAACGCCGCCACTTACACCGGACGTAGTGGTATTGTTCAAGGCTTGACGCAAAGTACATCGGTAGGTGATTTGTATATCGGAGAACAAGCGCCGGTCGCGTCGCTTCTGACGCTGGCAACGACCGGCGTAGTCGCCACTCCGGATCCGGATAAATGGTTTGTTCGTCGTGGTGCTGAATGGGTGTACGAAATCCTTGCTGCGTTATTGAAGAACGAAGTTAAATCCACCATAAAACGGGGTAACTATGACCCCGACACCACAGTCGATCCTTTTGCCTCGTTAAAGGCGTACAAAGCGCGCCCTTTGAACGGTATCTGGGCGACGGCTCCCTATCTACACAATGGCTCGGTACCGACGCTTTACGATTTGCTGTTGCCTACAAAGACGGCCCGTGATCTCCAGGATCCCCAGGATGGCGAGTATCGCCCGGAAACATTCAGTGTCGTTTACCGCGAGTTTGATCCCGTCAAGGTGGGGTTCGTCAACAAAATCGGTGATGATCGCACTCTAATATTTGAAACGCATCGATCGGGAAACAGTAACGGCGGCCACGAATACGGTAACAGAGGTTTCAGCAAAGAAGACCGGCTGAATTTGGTCGAATACATGAAAACGCTGTAAAATTGTTTGGATACCGAAATTCGATTCTTCCCTACAAAGTCTTTAAATATTCCAAAACCTTTAAACGCTCCACCTCGGTCAACCTATCGCCAAAATCATGGCCTCGATTGGAATAACCGTACAGCGTGGTGTCATAGATTTTTTTAGCTTCCTGGTGGTTTTGAGCACCGTCTTTACCCTTTTTAAGAACACTATAGGTCCATCCTAAGGTTTTATCGTTGTAGTCTCGGGAATCAAAAGCTCGTGTCCAATATTTTGGTCGTAACGAGATATTTAAAAGGGCTGCGATAGTTGGAACCGAACCATTGTGAAGGTATGGCGCCGTGGCCCAAATTCCATCGAGTGGCGGTGCGATATAACCGGGGGCGGGAGCCAGTCGGCTCAATTCACCATAAAATGATTCACCAAACCATTGAACGAAGCGTCGGTCGGTAGCATCAGTACTGGCCTGTGCCAGGGCTGGATCGGTCCCTACAACGTCCTTGGAAATCACTAGGTTGGGGTAGGTCCAATTATCCCCGTAGGTTCCGTGGCAGCGGGCGCAATGGGTATTGAATGGAGCACGGCCTTGCTCCGCTAAATTTATGTCGATTTCAAAAGGATAAACAGGGGATTCCAGGGATGAAATATAGGCGCGAATATCGGGAGCATAGGTATCGATCCCCTTCACTTCTACTACGGATTCCGCGCAAAGCACGGTGCCTAAGATCATGTGCCGGGCATGATCGCCTCTACCGGCGGTGGTATAGAACATCGCGTGCTTTTTCTTCATCCGCCACCACGGGGGCATACTGAGCGGCAGGACATATTTCGGCGGGGGTTCCATCAAGGGTTCCGATGACCATTCCAAGGTCTTACGGTTTCGGTGGGCGATGAGCGCCCAGGTTATATCAATGGCCGGGTTTACGCCGACGGTTTCGGTTCTGATATACGGCGCCACCGCCGCCATACGGTCAGCCCACTTTTGCCACTCGGCTGTTTCAGAGTCACCACGAACGTAGGCGCCAATGGTTTCCGCGCTGGCCGATGCATCACCCGTAAAATCCAAGTTTTCATTGCCTAGGCCGATAATCAATTCCCCGTTAAAGAAACCCGCATGGCAAGTCAGGCAATTCCCTGTTACCAGTTCTACACCATTGGATTTTTTGTAATACGTGCGGTGATAGGGCAGTTCAGCATTGTGGCCGCTTCGGTCGGGTAGTCGATGGGCAGCGGATGACGGTGAAACGGCCTTTTTGTAGGCCTTATAGGGAACGCCGCAACTGATATAGGGTTTATTCAGCAGAGCATCGTAACCGGCCTGAGGGTCGCCCGGCCGCTGTGGTTCGGCGGGGACTTCGCCTATCGGTGAAATAAATTGACCTGGGTCGATTTCCGAATCCCGTGGTCCGCACGCGGTTAGAAGAGTGGCTATCATGACCCGGATTAAGAAATTCTTGATCTTCCATACCGAAGTCAAAAAATTAAACCTAAGAGATGAGTTATTTTGCATCATATCCTGTAAGCTCCGTGAAGCCGTGACCCTTTGTGGGTTTTCCATTGAATTGGCCCTGAATATCGACTAATCCGCCCCAGTAAGGCATAGACTTTTCCATGGCTTGATCCGCAATGCTGGGAACGATTTCCAAGTTCAACGATATACTTGGAACCTGGAGAAGCCAACGGGCAGGGTAACGGATATTATTCCGAGGGTTTGTCCACTCGTCCAAAATCTTTATCGTCATATTGCTTTGACCGAAATGTTGGGTCGATCCATCCGGTTTAAACCAAATACCGGAGCTTCGAGGTTTGCCACCACCCGCACGGCGGCGTAGCGTTGTAGCCATAAATTCACTGCCATCGTCAAGGTGCAGCAGAAACCTATCCCAAACGATTGGGCCTATCGGCAGCGGAATTTCGCCCCAAGCCCGGTCCAGCCAAGCGAGACCTTCTCCGTTAAATTCTTGGGCGCCAAGTTTTATCGTCCCCTGACTATGCAGATGTGTCAATGAATAAGAATAAAAGTTTGCACGGGAAGTTCCCTCCTCGCTAGAACCACGATTGGTTCCGAACAACAGGCTGGGCTTGAGACTCCGCAATTTAACTTCAACCCGGATGTCGGCATCGGAAGCGCGCATCGAGAAAATCGGAGATTCGTTTTCGCCATTTTCAAATTTCATCTCCCAGTTTTCCAGCCAAACTCGGACAGGCATCTGTTGTGAACCGCTCAAATCAAGCACTGCCCGGCTAAATCGTTCGGTAGCGAAAAACCGGTTCGCCGTCACATCGGTGATCGCAAAATGACCCCTGTAAATTTCGCGGGTACCCCAAGCAGAAGCCCGTACCACGGTATCGGGTGGTTTAAGCCCAAAACGAAAAATTGCCAGCTGAAATCCGAAGCGCCGCTCGGCTTCGTTGACAAGATAACCGGTGAGAAACCAGGATTCCGTCTTATAGTCGGAGTGGGCGCCGTGATCACGAGGAAATTGAAAATCCCAGGGCGCATCAGAATGAGAAAATCCATTCTCATCGTGGCCAAGAAGTTTAGACAAGGAAAATTCCTTGGATTCCTTGGGTAAAGGTTCATCAAGCTCGTACCACAAACCAAATCCAAGACTCACGACAATGGCCGAAATGCTTAGGAAAACCAGAATTTTTTTCATCTTCAAGATAAAGTTCGGAGCAAATGTTCTATTCGCCTTCCACGTCCGCACGATAGCGTACATACTTGGCATCCCGACTACGATACAGCTATACTCGCTGTTCTTCAGAATTAAGATTCGACGTCAATGGATGAAATTCTAAAGGAACTCGACCAACAAATCGAAGGCGACGTGTACTCCGATACCCTGTCCCGTATGCTTTACGCGACGGACGCTTCACCGTACCAGCAATTGCCGACGGCCATCGTGAGACCCCGCCATTCCGGAGATTGTATCGAAATCCTAAAAATAGCCGCCCGATACAAATTGCCGATTATTCCGCGGGCGGCGGGAACCAGTCTGGCCGGGCAGTGTGTCGGCAAAGGCTTGGTTGTCGACATCACCCGCTATATGAATCGGATTATCGACATCGACCCGGAACGCCGTACCGCGACGGTTGAGCCTGGTGTGGTGCGCGATGGTCTCAACGATAAACTTCAGCCTCTCGGATTGATGTTCGCACCTGACCCTTCGACATCTAACCGGTGTACTCTCGGTGGAATGGTGGGTAACAATGCCTGGGGAATACATAGCCAACGCTACGGTACAACCCGCGAAAATACGCTGAGGGTTGACGTTGTACTCAGCGATGGTACGAGTGCGGTTTTCGAAGCCCTGGATCACGAATCGCTTCAAACGAAGTTGGGGCTCGCAAACCTTGAAGGCGAAATTTACCGCATTATTTATAACATTATCTATGGAAACCTCAAGTTGATTGAGGATAGGTTTCCCGCACCGGACGGCATCGTCCGAAACGCTGGCTATCCCCTCGACATTCTGATCCGGGGACAGCCGTGGGAACCTTCCGGTCCGATGTTTAATCTTGCGCCTTTTATGTGTGGCGCCGAAGGTACTTTGGCGCTGACTACCGTAATAAAAGTTAAGCTTTTCCCCATTCCCCGGCATCGTCTTTTACTCTGCGCTCACTTTCAAAGTATCGACGAGGCGCTCCAGTCAGTTTCCCGGATTCTAAGCTTTCAACCGGCTGCACTGGAGATCATCGATCATCATATTCTGGAAAGAATCGAGAAAAACCGAGAACTCCGGCCCAACCTATTCTGGCTCCAGGGTAAGCCCGCTGCCGTATTGCTGATCGAATTTCATGGTGATGACGGGGTTGAAACAAAATCCCCCGCGCAGGCCATTGAAAAACTCAAAACCATACTCTCCACTGATACCTTCACCATCGTGGAGTCGCCCCGAATTGATCAAGTATGGGCCTTGCGCAGAGCGGGTCTGGGGCTTTTAATGGGTATAAAAGGTCCGAATAAGGCGGTGACCGGGGTCGAAGATGCCGCCGTACCCGTAGCGGTCTTGCCAGCCTACGTTCGAGAGATTGACAAAATCCTGTCCAGCTACAATACCGATTGCGTTATCCATGGACCCGCTGGCAGAGGCACCCTGCATTTGCGTCCGTCGGTTAATTTGAATAGGGAATCGGGACGGCGAAAATACCTCGACATTCTTGACGAGGTCACCAATCTGGTGATTCGATTCGGTGGTACTATTTCCGCCAAACACGGCGACGGACGGCTTCGGGGGTATTTCTTGGAACGCCTGTTAGGCGCGGAGATTTTACAGCTTTTATGCCTTGTAAAAACCACATTCGATCCCGCCAATATACTCAATCCGAACAAAATTCTCGACGCCTCCCCTCCCGACCAAGACTTACGTATTACTCCCAATCAAATCGATTCCGAATTCCAAGGATTTTTCGATTGGACCAATGACTACGGTTTTAAGGCGGTCGTCCAAAAATGCAATGGCGCCGGGGTGTGCCTGAAGCGCTCGGGTACCGGTACCATGTGTCCTTCCTATCGGGTTACCGGCGAAGAAAAACACGGCACTCGCGGCCGCGCCAACATTGTTCGGCAACTGGTTAACAGTCAAGATCCGGCCAAAGCACTGTCCCATGAATACGTCAAAGAAGTCCTGGATCTTTGCCTTGCCTGCAAAGGTTGTAAATCCGAATGCCCCGCCGACGTGGATATGGCGCGCATTAAAGCGGAATTCCTGCACCAATACAACGCCCAACACCGGATACCTCTGCGTAATCGAATCGTCGGGCATTTCGACCGCCTGAGCCGATACGCCAGTTACCTGCCCCGAGTGTCGAATACCCTGTTAGCGCGACAGTGGTTTAAAAAAATGCTGGGGTTCCACCCACAACGCCGTCTGCCGCGCCTCGCTTCCCAAAGATTTAGTCAATGGTTAACGACGCACAACTCCCCACACCGACCTGACCACGATAATCAAGTGGTTTTAATTCTTGACCCATTCAGCGAATTTTTCGAACCCAATGTGGCTATTGCGGCGATGCGGGTACTGGAACGTCTCAATTTCCGGGTTACCGTTACGCCCTGTATATCCTTCGGACGATCCCAAATCAGTCAAGGATTTCTCAGCCGTGCTCGCGAACTGATTGAAAATGCGGTAAACACTCTTTATCCCTTTGCCGAAAATGGGTTGGCAATCGTTGGCTTGGAGCCCTCCGAATTGTTGACTCTCCGCGATGAAGCACCGGACCTGTTTAAAGAAAGGGCTTTAAAAAAACGCGTAGAACGGGTGTCGGCTAGGTCCTTTTTGTTCGACGAATTCATTGCCCAACAAAATAACGGCTTGGATCCGCAATCACTATTTTCAAACTCAAGCCATCAGCATTTCATGGTGCACGGTCATTGCCATCAGAAATCCATCGTGGGCATGCAAGCAACCCAATCCATGTTTTCACTGCTTCCAGACACGAAAACGGAAATCATAGCTTCCGGTTGTTGCGGCATGGCGGGTGCATTTGGCTATGAAAAAGAACATTATGATATTTCCCAGCAAATCGCGGAACTCGAGTTATTCCCCGCTATTCGTAAATCTCCGGATAATTCCCTTATCGTCGCGGCGGGTACCAGTTGCCGGCACCAGATTGCAGACGGTTTAGGTGTTAAGGCTTTTCATCCCGCCGAAGCATTTGCCATGGCGATGGGGGTTACTCCAAAGAATTTTGAGAAAGATTAAGAATAGCGATCAGGGTAAGGCTAAGCAAGCGTGGCTGCAGTAGATCGAGCTATTCTCGGACATCGTCCTACGCAGGCCCCGAATATTTAATGACTGAATTTTTTTGGTTGGTCAATCATTCGGTACCAACTCAATACCGCCGTAAATTCAAGAACGAAATCTAACGGAATCATTGTTACCATCTAAAAATAATGATAGCCTTTATATATGGCTGGTTTAAAGCGAAATCTCGAGCGCCGTTTGGACGAGCTTCTCATGCTATTTCCCGCAGTTGCGATCATTGGTGTCAGGCAGTGTGGCAAAACTGAGTTATCAAGGCGGGTTCGCCCCGATTGGCGTTATCTCGACTTTGAACAAGAGTCAGTTTATGAGAGAGTGGCGTCCGACCCCGAGTTTTTCTTCAGACAGAACAGCGGCGCATTGATCCTCGATGAAGCCCAAGAGCTGCCAAAGATGTTTAAAGCTCTTCGGGGTGCGATTGATTCAGATCGAAAAACAACAAATCGATTTAATTATAGAGGGACCGTTTGGGGTTGTTCCCATTGAAATAAAGTACGGTATAAGACCTCCCCCACGAAGCTTGCGTGGGTTAAAGAGTTTCGTTGATGACAATGATCTACCTCTGGGAATCCTTATTAACAATGCCGACAACCTAGAGTATTTAGCACCAAAGATACTTCAGATCCCGGCAACTTTTTTGTGAAGAGAGGTAGTCCTGGGGAAAAGGATACAGATTTATTTTAGCCGGTGAGTTCACCGCAATATTTTTAAATAAATCTGTCCCGTTTTTCTCGGTAAAAAATATTATGAAGCAAGCGACTTGTGCGTCGGTCTTTTGTTGCTTGACTACTTGATAGCATCCCATTCAGGTACTGCCTTTCCCTTCGGAACTGCATCAAGTATTTTTTTTACGCTAGATTTAAGATCAGTAATATTCTTTTGCGATATTCGCGTATCGATTACAGATAGAGCTTCAATCTGGCTTAATTGTGTAGTCAAAAAATAATTAGCTAGGTTATTTAATGAAACGCCTTGGTGCTGTGCTTCATGCTCTAAACGAACCTTTAACTCAACAGGAACCCTTAAAGTAACAATTTGTGTTTTACTCATACTGACACCTCCAAAAGCTATAAAAATCTCCGGGTGTTATCACTTCAAATGGATAGTTTCTTAACTCTCCTCGTCTAAAATCCTTAATATTCGAGGTGATCAAGTAGTGACTGTTGCTCGTAAATGCACACTCAATGAATAGATTATCGTTTTCATCCAATAGGTTCGGACGCAAACGATAGTAAATAGAATATTTGTCCGCAAGTAATAACAATAGATCTAAAAGATCTTCTACTTGACGAGCGCAAATATTCAGCTTTTCCAAAATTTCATTTCTTTTCAATACGTCATCGTATTCAAGAACAACTGGAGTGGATAGAGCAATATTCAGTTTTTCTTCAATAACGAGATTTAGAATACGATGGGAAGCACCCGCCTGACTTAGCAGGGCAGCAAGTATTACGTTAGTATCCAATGTGACGACCATCTTTTGATGATAGCGTATGCGCATACTTTTCGCAATACACACTTCGCTCAAATGAGCGTAGTCGATTTTTCCACCGGGTTATCTTTAGAGCGTAACCACTCCCGATGACCCGGTAGAAAGGCTGTCTCCGTGTTAATGATCTGCGTACGTCAATGTATCTATTTAGTGAAAGGGAAATCGTCTGATCGAATCCATTGAAAAATAAATGCGTCCCGTTTTTTTTGTTATTTGCATAACTGTCGTTAGAGACATACAGCCGGAATTTGAATAATTTTTTGGCTGATCATCTCGATTCTACTCGAGTTATTAACTAGTATCCCATACGGTAAATGGTGCAAGTCAATGAATTGTTGAAGGAATTTCAATTGCGATTTTTTTGTCGAAGAACCGTATTTCACCTCGATCGGTAGTAGGCCAAATGAGCCTTCAATTATCAGGTCAATTTCTCCGCCGGACTTTGTTCTCAAATGAGAAAATTGGACATTGACCGCGTTGGTTGCGTGGATTCCCCGAATGATTTCCTCGACGATAAATGCTTCATAGTAGCGCCCAAGTGCTGGTGTCCGATCCAAGTCATCCATGGAATCAATATTTTGGAGATAGAGAGCGATGCCTGAATCAACAAAATGTCCTTTCGCGAGTTTTTGGGTCGTTTTTATTTTCGGCGTTGAAAAGGCCGGTAACATGCGCCAAAAATACGTCCCACAAATGACATCAACATAGTCTTTGATTGCCCTTTCACTCGCTTCTACCGACCTTGCTATATCTGCCTTATTTATGATTGTTCCACTGAGCGAACTGAGCATTGAAACCAGTCGGCGATATCTTACAAGATCCAATTTTGGATACATTGAACGTATGTCGCGACTGATGTACTGATTAAAATAGTTTTGCATCCATTGGCGAAAAAATTCTACATTATCGGTTAGTACAGGTTCTGGGTATCCTCCTTTTAAAAAATATTGTCTTTGAGTCCGGTGGTTTGTTTTTAGTACTAGTTTCTTTAAGCTTTCCAGGTCGGATCTTGCTAGTTTATTCTCGAAAACATCAAAAAAATTGGATAGAGGGTCGCCGGTGAATTCGTTGACTTTAAATGGAGCCAATTCAATAACGGCAACTCGACCTGCCAGAGATTCACTGACATTTTTCATTAACTCAAAGCTAGCCGAGCCGGTTAAGATAAATCTACCTTTTTCATTTCGACGTTTGTCAATAACACCCCGAAGAGTTTGAAAAAGGCGGTTAGAATTTTGGGCCTCATCAATAATTAGTTGGTTCGGATTTTCTTCAAAGAAGAGAGCAGGATCCTCGTGAATAAGATCGTAATCGGCGTGGTTTTCGAGGTCATAGAATTTCCAACTCGGCCGTAATCTTTTTGCAATCGTACTTTTTCCGCACTGTCGAACTCCGAGGATGACGACAACAGGAAACATTTTCAATAAACTCTCGATTTTGGTTTCCAAATTTCTTTTTTTGCCATCCATTTCTGAATTATACTATCATAAATGGATGGAAGAAAGCGCCGTGTAGTTCAGTAAGCAAAAAGGGGACAGATTTATTTATAAACTATACTTCTGGCAAGTAAAATTTTTTATAGGAAGTTAGTATGCCTAGAGTCCGGGCGTGTGGTGTTACCTAATTACCCACATCATATAGTGTAAAAAGGGGACACAATCGGCAAGTTGTTTTTGCAGTGGACTCGGATTTTGAATATTATTTGGAAACCTTGTCACAATGGCGTGAGGTTTATGGCATTCGCGTGTACGCTTGGTGTCTTATGACGAACCATATCCATTTGGTTGTTGAACCACCTGAAGAAATGGCCTTACTGGGACAACTCATGAAACGGCTTTCTGGTCGGCAAACGCGCTATGTGAATAGATTAGATAGACGGAGTGGAACGCTGTGGGAGAGTCGCTACAAATCCAGCCCGATCCAAACGGACGAATACCTTCTAGCGTGTATTCGGTACGTTGAATTGAATCCCGTCCGTGCACAGGTGGTTGCCGATGCTCAGGATTACCGATGGTCGAGTTACCAAGCACGAATGAAGGGGCATGAGCGAGTAATGGCTGATTTTGATCCGTGTTATCTTGCTTTAGGGGAGAGTACGGAAGAGCGACAAATACGCTATCGAGAATATTTACAAAGCGCGATTCCCGATGGCGAATGGGCGTTCATTCAAGAAGCAGTAGCGAGAGGCCAACTCACGGGGAATGGTCGCTATATAGAAGAGGTTAAAAAAATAATTGGTCGGCGGATAGAACATCGACGACCGGGTAGGCCTAAGACCAAACAGAACGGAAATAGGTCAATCTGATATAAATAAATCTGTCCCCCTTTTTTTTGAAAGTGATCTTTTTTATGAAGTGAGGTAGAAAATGTAAAGATTAAATGCCACGGATGCCAAGCGGGAATTTGGCGAAATCCTGCTGAAAGCACAGAAAGAACCGGTCGGGATAAATAAAAACGGAAAACCCGTAGCTGTAGTGGTTTCAGCATCCGAATATGAAGACCTTCAATCCTTAAAGGAAGAATGGTTGAAAATGGAACTTCAAAAAGGTCTGGATGATGTTCACGCCGGACGGGTTCAAGATGGGAAAGCGGTTATGGATCGTCTGAGAAAGCGAGTTGTGAATGCCACGCTATGAGTTTGCCGATCAGGCGGAATTCGATCTTGAAACCATCATGGTTTACACCCTTGATCGTTGGGGGAAGGCTCAGGCAGAAGACTATTGACTATTTAGAAGGGCTGGAAAAACTGGCCCCATACCTTGCGGATAGTCCCGATCTTGGCATGGATCGCAATACTTTGATTGAAGGACTGATCAGTTTTCCCTATACCAGCCATATCCTTTACTACATCAAGCAACCGCACGGCATCACGATTATTCGTGTTCTACATAAGCGAATGGACCCCAAGCGCCATATCATGCCGGGAATGGCCAAAAGCGTCGATTCAATCTCCTAAAACTCATCTCTGTCGTGAGGTATTCGGAGAATAATTTCAAGAGACAGTATTGGGATATAAAAAGGCCGCGAAAGCGGCCTTTTTGGTGGTTCTTGTTACGTCTCCTAAAAACGAAGGTTTGTAGGAGACGGGGGTGTGTCAGTTTGCTGGAGTCGGGTTAACACTTTTAGCATCACCAGCAGAAAAAAGCTGAACGAAGCGACGCTTATTGCCGTCCGTGTGCATGCGAATGTTAGGAATTGGTACTTCACAAATGTTTTTTTAAGACATAAACCCGCTCTCTTTTGATTGCTATCACCCCATGATCTCGATCTAGTGTTGCAGGAGTGCCATTGAGTACCATATTAAAAAAGGATTTTGCTACAGGACTATCCTTCAGATCTCTATGTAAATAGTACCGATGGCCTAAAGATGATTCCGTTAAATCAATATGTGTTGCTAGCCAACACGAATTTAACGCCGTCTCTGTTTTCAAGTCCTTTCCCCAAACGCCGCCCCTTCATTTTTGCGCCCGCTTTGCCAAGCATTGGGTCCACTTTATTGATGTTCGTACACTGAACCAAAACTCACAAACTCGAGCGCCTCTACAATGTCGTTAAATTTTGCTGTCACCTTTTCGGGTTTTGGGTTTCCCATCAGATCACCCAGACCGGCTAAAGAAATGGGTGGCTTATTGGGTAACTCTACCGTCAGATTAAGCTTGCCGCCGACAGCTTCGACGTAGCTACGCAATGTGGAAAGTAACATATCAGAACCTTTTTCAAGGCGTGAAACATTGGACTGGGGCATATCCAAACCTTCGGACACGCTGGCCTGCGTTAATCCCGCCTCTTTTCTCAACTCCTGCAAGGTTAGATATTCTGCTTCCAGGTCTTCGGTACGGGCAAGTATTCTGGCCTTTCTTGCTTCGGACAGCCTCCTAGATAAACCTCGCGATCTTCGTCAAGAAAAAACACATCTTCGCAAGGATTACCTCGCTGTCTAATATGGTGCGGAAGTCCTGCGAAAACGGTTCGAGCTATTCTCGGTATCCGTGAAGTATATCCAATCTTGCAAAAAAGAGTAGCGTCCCCTTATTTTTAAATTTCCCCTCTCACGGATTTTTAACAAACCTCGAAGCCTCACTCTTTACAAAGGCTTCAAACTCCCGAGCAACCGTTGAAAGACGTTTACCGACCCGATACACAATGAACCATTGCCGCATAATCGGAAAAGATTCGACATTCAGCACCACAACCCGGCCATCCTCTACTTCTTGATCCACGGTGTGGATCGAAACCATCCCCAAGCCTAATTCCATTTCCACACCCATTTTTACCGCTTCGTTATTGTTCAACTCCATGCTCGTGGTTAACATAATATGCTTTTCCGCCAAAAATCTTTCCACCGAACTACGGGTTCCGGAGTCTTGTTCACGCATTAAAAATGTTTCTTTTTTTAACTCCGCAAGGGTTACGCGTTTTTTTTTGCTTAGCCGATGATTGGGTGACGCGATAACGACGAGGGGATTATCCATAAACATGTGCGCGACTAAGTCCTGGTTTTCCGGCGGGATTCCCATTAATACGATATCGGTTTCATTTTCCTCGAGGTGATCCAGTACACCCTTACGGTTGGTGACCTTAAGGTTGATACGAACCTTAGGATAATGCTTCGAAAAATCCGCTAAAAGCCGGATCGCGAAATAATGAACCGTGCTTGCTACGGATACCACCAAACGGCCGCCTTCAGCGCCTTTAAATTCTTCGATTGTTTGTTCGGATTCGTATATCTTTTCAGCCACGGCACGGCTCAGGCGGTACATTTCCTCACCCGCTTCGGTTAAAAATATTTTTTTTCCAAGACGTTCGAACAAGGGTAATCCAACGGAATCCTCAAACTGTCGTACTTGCATGGAAACCGCGGGTTGAGATAAATAAAGTTCTTCGGCGGCCCGGGTGAAGCTTCGGCGTTTGGCCACCCTTTCAAAAACTTTCAGATGTCTGAGCGTGATGTTCACTTTTACCCCTTATCTAAGGCATCTTGCAAAAATTAAACTACCGGAATTGCTTGTCTATAGCTCCGTCTTCCGTGTAGCGCTAAGGGTTACATAGCCCACTATGCGTCCCTTGGCGCGCTTTGAATACGAAGCCCTATTTAGCGCAATTCCGGTAGTTTAATCTTTTCCAGATGCCTAAAAAGCAAAAAACGATGGCTTTTATTTATATAACATAAACGCTATAGTTTCACCCTCAATTTCTCAGACCGTTTTAAAAATTTTTCAATGAAAGGAATAGCAATGCCTTCTCGTCGTGAACTTGCCAACGCAATCCGGGCTTTGAGCATGGATGCCGTGCAAAAAGCCAATTCAGGGCATCCGGGCGCGCCCATGGGGATGGCCGATATCGCCGAAGTATTATGGAATGATTTTTTAACCCACAATCCCCGTAATCCAAAATGGTCGGATCGCGACCGCTTTGTTTTATCTAATGGGCATGGTTCCATGTTGATTTATTCTCTACTCCACCTGAGTGGCTACGATTTGCCAATGGAGGAAATCAAAAACTTCAGGCAGTTGCATTCGAAAACACCGGGGCATCCGGAATACGGGTACGCCCCCGGCGTGGAGACCACAACCGGACCTCTGGGCCAGGGCCTTTCAAATGCGGTGGGTATGGCCATGGCGGAAAGAACATTGGCAGCGCAGTTTAATCGGGAAGGACATCGAATAGTCGATCACTTTACCTATGTGATTATGGGTGACGGTTGTTTGATGGAAGGAATATCGCACGAAGTCTGTTCTTTGGCGGGTACCTTGGGCCTGGGCAAACTTATCGGATTTTACGACGACAACGGAATTTCGATCGACGGTGAAGTCGCCGGTTGGTTCGTTGACGATACTCCCAAACGTTTCGAGGCTTATAATTGGCATGTAATTGCCAACGTCGATGGTCACAATGCCGAGGCTGTTAAAAAAGCCATCTTCGAAGCCCGATCTATCACCGATAAGCCATCCTTGATCTGTTGCAAAACAACAATCGGATGGGGTTCTCCCAATAAACAAGGTACGGAAGGTTGTCATGGCGCACCATTGGGTGACCGGGAAATTGAGCTGGTGCGGGAAACCATCGGTTGGCGTTATCCGGCTTTTGAAATCCCCGATGAAATTTACCGTGGCTGGAATGCCGCCGAGGAAGGTCATCGACAAGAAGCGGAATGGATTTCCAGTTTCGAAGCCTATCGTACCGCGTATCCTGATCTCGCATTGGAGTTTGAACGTCGTATCAATCGTGAACTACCCGGCGATTGGGAGATGAATGCTAACGCTTTTATTGACGCGACGGCAAAAAACCAGGAAAAGATAGCCAGCCGGAAAGCCTCACAAAATGCCTTGAATGCCTATGGCCCACTGATTCCGGAATTGCTTGGCGGTTCCGCCGACCTGGCGGGTTCTAATTTGACGATATGGTCGGGCAGTCAAGATCTCAACGCGGATGATCAATCGGGAAACTACGTGTATTACGGGGTTCGCGAGTTCGGGATGTCAGCTATCATGAACGGTATAGCGTTGCACGGTGGATTTATTCCCTACGGCGCAACTTTTCTTATGTTTTCTGAATACGCCCGCAATGCGGTGCGTATGTCCGCCCTGATGCAAGCTCCGGTCATCTATGTTTACACCCACGATTCAATTGGATTGGGCGAAGATGGCCCCACCCATCAGCCAGTGGAGCAGCTCGCTACTTTAAGAATGATACCTGGCATGGAAGTATGGAGGCCCTGCGATGCTGTAGAGTCCGCGGTTGCCTGGAAGCACGCAATCGAACGCAAAAAGGGGCCCACATGTTTGATTTTTTCGCGGCAGGAGTTAGTCCCTATGGCGCGTTCCGGCAACCAGATAAAATCAGTAGAAAAAGGCGCATACATCCTGCGAGATTGTGACGGCACACCCGATGCTGTACTGATCGCCACCGGTTCTGAGGTTTCAATAGCCGTGGAAGCCGCGGAGCAGCTAAGCCAAACCGGATCCCAAGTACGGGTTGTTTCAATGCCGTGTACCAACGTATTCGATACCCAGGATGAAGCCTATAAGGAATCCGTTTTACCGTTATCGGTCAAGGCAAGAATTGTCGTTGAAGCCGGAGTTAGCGATGGTTGGTACAAATATGTGGGTCTGGAAGGCAAAGTTGTCGGTGTTGATCGCTTTGGGGAATCGGCGCCCTTAAAAGATCTATTGGAAGAATTTGATCTGACGGTGGACAATATCACAAGGACAGTGAAATCGCTATTAATGTAGAAGCTTCGAGTATAATTAAAGAAAATCTAATCTAGGGGTAGACCAATGGCTTTAATTTCACTACGTCAATTACTGGACTACGCGGCCGAGAACGACTTCGGGGTACCGGCTTTCAATGTGAATAACATGGAACAGGTTCAAGCCATTATGAAGGCCGCCAATGAAACGGATAGTCCCGTGATCATGCAGGCATCGGCGGGTGCCCGCTCTTATGCGGGCGAACCCTTTCTCAGGCATTTGATCTTAGCGGGAATCGAACAATACCCCCGTATTCCAATCGTTATGCATCAGGATCATGGTGGAGAACCCGGTGTATGCCTCCGCTCAATTCAATCCGGATTCAGCTCGGTCATGATGGACGGCTCATTATTGCCGGACATGAAAACGCCGGCAAGTTACGAATATAATGTCGAAGTAACCGCCGAAGTGGTCAAAACCGCCCATAGCGGTGGTGTGTCGGTCGAAGGCGAACTGGGTTGTTTAGGCTCCTTGGAGACCGGAGAGGCCGGTGAAGAAGATGGTTCCGGGGCGGAAGGAAAACTCACCATGGCGCAATTACTGACCGACCCCGATGAAGCCGCAGATTTTGTCGACCAAACAAAGGTTGACGCTCTGGCCATCGCGATTGGAACCAGCCACGGAGCTTATAAATTTACCCGCCCCCCCACTGGCGATATTCTTGATATCAACAGAATTCGCGAAATCCATGCCCGTATTCCCAATACCCATCTCGTCATGCACGGTTCCTCATCCGTTCCCCAGGACTGGCTGGAAATCATCAACAGTTACGGTGGCGATATGGGTGAAACCTATGGCGTTCCAGTAGAAGAAATCCAGGAAGGTATCAAAAACGGTGTGCGTAAAGTCAACATCGATACCGATCTCAGGATGGTGTCTACAGGATCAATTCGAAAATTTATGGCGGAAAACACCTCCGCCTTTGATCCCCGAAAATTTCTAAAAGCATCGACAGACGCGATGCGAGGGATATGTCAGGCGCGTTATGAAGCTTTCGGTTGTGCTGGACACGCGTCCAAAATTAAGGCGCTATCACTGGAGGAGATGGTAAACCGGTACGCCCGTGGTGAGTTGGCTCCGCAAATTGATTAGCGACTTGTCCGGAAATAATTTGAGCCTGAATCCGTGATTTCAATGCGGATTGCAGAGTGCAAGATATTAGTTTCACGGGGGATCAAAAAAATCTTAGTTTCAGCCACTGACTTGAAAAACTGGGACGGATATCTTTTTCGGTACATATGGCTAATATGGCATTGTTAGGCAAGTATAGTTCCTAATTCTCCGTTCCATTTGAGCATTAAAAGCAGGACTGAATATTTAAGCATTTCCTAGCTTTTGCTATAGCACTTAGACGTTCGGCGTAATCGGGCAAGAAAGTGGCTAAATAAGCTGTTATAGCCTTCTACCGTATAGGTTTCAGCTTTGGATTGTGGATGTAATTCAGTCGGGATAAACTTTTCATAAGGGCTCCAATAGTCGCTCATCACACCTTTTATGTGGGTGGTTTTGATGGCTTCCCATAATATATGCGCGCCCGGTTTCCGTGTCGCGGGAGGAGCCCACAACGCACGAGAGAAAGCGCTTTCCATGTCGATCAACAGCAATCGAGATCCAGCAATCGTTTTTTTTACGCCACTGTAAGTATGCATTTCATCCATTTCTACAATCTCAACCCCCGCGTCCGATCGAATTGCCTCAATTGATTCGCCATACGCTTTGATCCAGTAATATACCGAAACATGACTGCATTTCAAAAACCGGCCAATCGAGCGAAAACCAAGCCCTCCAGGTAAAGTTCAAGCGCTTGCCGCTTAATATCAAGACTTATCCCCCGGTGACTAACGGTATGTCTATAGCCACACTATTTGCATTTATATCGTTGTTTGGCTTTAACTATACCATCTTTAGTACAGTCTTCTGCGTGACATTTAGGGCAAGTCGGCATAGTCAGTTACTCAAATGGAAATCGCTATTTTACCAGATACTATACTTAATGAACAATGCCTCAATTCCAATGGTGATTAATGGAAAAATGGGATTGTATGGTGTTCGAAATGCGCAGTTTGCCAATGATTTCGACACACTTGAAATAAGCACTCTGGTTTTAGCTCGGAATTGCTAAAAATAACCGAATCAGTATACTGATTCCTACTATAGGCAATTGGCGCAATTATGAAAATTAGCGAACGTGGACCGGTCACTATTCTTCGAGAATTTTGGGAAAAATACGGCTGCTTACCGGATACAGACATATAATTCGTCGCTAAAAACGAAGTTTTAATGTTTGTACAAAAAAATTTTCTCGCAATAGCGCGTTGAAAGCGATGTTTGAAAAAAAGGATTTGAAAAGTCGAGAGATGAAATCATGGCGCTATTTAGAAATGGATGAATGGCTTATTGATACAAATGATGATAACCGGTTTGAACCCTTTTTGTTTTTTTTAAATTGATTCGCTTGAAACACCATGGTCAGTAATGGCCCCAACGATCCATTGGTTTTAAATTAAATGCCCGTGTGCTCCATACTGCTGTGTAACTCATTAAATAATTTTAGAATCGTACTGAGTTTTAACGGCTGAAGAATGCCAGCAAAAGAAATATCACCACAGACTCTTTTCCGTCCGGAAATCATTGAACTCAATGCTTACCACGTTGTTGATGCTTCGGGCTTTATAAAATTGGACGCTATGGAAAATCCATATTCGTGGCCGCGAGACCTTGTCGACGAATGGTTGGAGCGATTACGCGAATGTCAGCCAAATCGCTATCCCGATCCTTCGGCCTCAAAATTAAAATCGGCTATAAGAGCCTGTAATAATTTACCTGATTCGGGCGAATTGCTACTCGGCAACGGTTCGGATGAATTGATCCAGATTCTACTTATGGCGGTCGCGGGTAGCAACGCTACAGTCCTAGCCCCCGAACCAACGTTTGTCATGTATAAACAAATTGCCCGATGCCTTGGAATCAGATTTATTGGCGTCCCGTTGGTTGAAAGCGATTTCTCTTTGGATATGGGCGCAATGCTAAACGCATTAAAGCATTATCAGCCAACCATTGTTTTTCTGGCTTATCCGAATAACCCAACCGGTAATTTATTCTCGGAATCCGACATTCTGGAAGTTTTAGAATCCGCGCCGGGGATCGTTGTATTGGATGAAGCCTATGCACCCTTTGCCGAGAGCACCTTCGTACCAAAACTGCAACTATTCGACAATCTTCTGGTGATGCGAACCGTTTCAAAATTGGGCTTGGCCGGGTTGCGGCTAGGCTTTCTCATGGGGTCAAGGTCATGGATAGAGCAACTGGAAAAATTGCGATTGCCCTACAACGTCAACGTCCTGACCCAAATCAGCGCGGAATTCGCCTTATCCCATTATTTGATATTCGAAGCGCAAACCCAGCAAATTTGTGAGGACAGAAATTTACTTTTCGACCAACTGGAAACAATGGAAGGTCTAACTGTATATCCGAGCCAAGCAAATTTCATATTATTTCGACTTGACAAAGCGGATGCCGATCATGTTTTTGACGCGCTCAAAGGTTCCGGTGTTTTGATAAAAAATATGAGCTCAGCGGGCGGCGTTTTATCGGATTGTCTTCGAGTTACCGTAGGAACGCCTGACCAAAATAATTGCTTTATACACGCACTTCAAAAGATACTTAAGGAGTAAATATTAATATTGTGGATTAGGGGAAAAAGTGGATTTAAGGAATTTTTCGCACTGCTACCGCTTGACCGGAAGAGCGTTTTAACTCAAAATCAGAATCTCGGAATGGATAGCCCCAGCGCCTGAGAAATTATCAAGAGGCTTAGAGCACTTTCAATTTATCCGGAGATAATAATAATGAGCGATCAAGGCGTAGATGTCAGCAAACGTCATTTCCTAACCGCATCCGTAACCGTCGTTGGAGCAGTGGGAACCGGGTTTGCGGCCGTACCGTTTATTTCCGCGATGTCACCCAGCGCAAAAGCCCGAGCCGCGGGCGCCCCGGTCGAGGTCGACATTGGTAAATTGGAACCCGGTCAGCGCATCGTGGTGAAATGGCGGGGAAAACCGGTGTGGGTGTTAAAACGTGGAGAAGCGGCATTACAGTCGTTGGAGAAATTCGAAACTCAACTTCGCGACCCCGAATCCAATGAATCTAAACAACCGGAATCCAGCCACAATCGGTACCGATCCATCAAACCGGAAATATTTGTAGCGGTTGGGATCTGTACCCATCTAGGATGTTCGCCCACCTTTCGGCCTGAAATTGCCCCTAAAGACTTGGGAAACGATTGGCAAGGAGGATTTTTCTGCCCCTGCCACGGTTCAAGTTTTGATTACGCCGGGCGGGTGTTTCAGGGTGTTCCGGCACCGACGAATCTGGACATACCACCGTATCAGTACCTAAGCGACACCCGGATTTTGGTCGGAAAAAATGAAGAGGGGGCCGCCTGATGGGTAAAAAAACCGAAATATTGCTCGATTGGGGCAACCAACGTTTCCCGGTTTCGAAAGTTTGGAATGAACATCTCGCCAAATACTACGCGCCTAAAAACTTTAACTTTTGGTGGTATTTTGGGTCGTTATCGATGGTGGTTCTGGTCCTTCAAATCGTTACGGGTATTTGGCTTACCATGTACTACAAACCCGATGCGAAGATGGCCTTCGATTCGGTCGAATTTATCATGCGGGACGTGAACTGGGGATGGTTGATCCGGTACCTTCATTCGACCGGGGCATCGGCTCTCTTCATCGTTGTCTACCTGCACATGTTTCGCGGATTGATCTATGGATCCTTCAAAAAACCCCGGGAACTGGTGTGGATTCTCGGCATGTTCATTTTTTTCTGTCTTATGGCGGAAGCTTTTACGGGCTATTTACTGCCGTGGGGCCAAATGTCATTATGGGGCGCGCAGGTCATTATTTCCCTGTTTAGCGCCATACCCTATTTTGGCGAAGATCTGACCCTATGGATACGGGGTGACTACGTCATCGCCGATGCTACCTTGAATCGGTTTTTTGCCTTTCATGTGATTGCCGTGCCATTGGCGATCGTATTGTTGGTGTTTTTGCATATTGTGGCGTTACACCAGGTTGGATCGAATAATCCCGACGGCATCGATATCAAAAAATTAAAAGACCATTACACTGATACGCCGCTTGATGGTATTCCATTTCACCCCTTTTACAGCGTCAAGGACCTGGTTGGAATAGCGGTGTTTATGATTGTATTTTCAATTATCCTGTTTTATATGCCGGAAATGGGCGGGTACTTTTTGGAACAAGCCAATTTTATCCCGGCGGACCCACTGCAAACCCCCGAGCACATCGTACCCGTCTGGTATTTTACACCCTATTACACCATGCTCCGCGCGGTGCCCGACAAGCTGGGTGGAGTCATTATCATGGCTGCGTCAATTTTCGTGCTATTTGTTCTACCCTGGCTTGATCGTAGTAAGGTTAAATCGATTCGCTACCGCGGAATCTTGACCAAGGCCGCGGTCACCGTCTTCGTAATAAGCTTCTTGGCCTTGGGTTACCTGGGAACCCAACCCGCCACACCTGTTGCAGTGCCCTTCGCCCGTTTTTTTACCATCTTGTATTTCGCTTTTTTCCTGCTGATGCCGGTTTATTCAAGGCTGGATAAGACCAAACCCATACCTGATCGGGTAACCGAATCGGTTCCGCTACACGCGCGTTCCGCGATTCCTTGCAAGTTTATCTGTACACAATGGCAAAAAGTGACTGCTACCAGTGATTTCCGAAAACTCAGCGAAAATCTCCAGCGAGTGGCGGAAGTGCTCCGTAAAATTGATAACTGTATGTTCGAATGCTACAAAACCATTGTCAAAGCAGTCAAAAAACAATGAAAAAAATTACCGCGATTTTGTTGGTGTTCATCCCTTTTTGGGTTCAGGCCAGTGGTGGTGTTCAATTGGATAGCGTCAGCGTCGATGTCTTTGACAAAACCTCGCTCTACCGGGGGGCTAAAACTTATGTCCAATATTGCCTGGGTTGTCATTCCCTGAAATACATGCGGTACTCGCGCCTTGCGGTTGATCTGGAAGTCGATGAAGAACAGATCAGGAAAGAATTGATGTACGTTGGCGAAAAAATACACGACACCATGCAAATCGCCATGCACCAGGATGCCGCGGAGAGTTGGTTCGGGATCAAAACACCCGATCTCTCCCTGATCGCCCGGTCCCGTGGCGCCGATTGGTTATACAGTTATCTGCGTGGGTTTTATCTTGATGATTCCCGCCCCTTCGGTGTCAACAACCGGGTATTTAAAGATGTCGCGATGCCGAATGCATTATGGGAGTTGCAGGGACATCGAAAAGCGGTTTTTAAAACAGAAGGAGGCCAGGAAATTATCAAACGGCTGAAAATCGTGAAAAGAGGCAGTATGAATTCCGAGGAATTTGACGCTACCGTTGCCGACGTGGTCAATTTCCTGGTGTACGTCGGCGAACCGGCCCAATTGGTACGTCTAAAATTGGGGAAATGGGTCATTCTTTACCTTATCATTTTCTTGATAGTAGCGTATCGGTTGAAAAAAGAATATTGGAAAGAAGTTCATTAAGACATCTTATCTTCAGGCTATCTTTGGCCAGTCTTTAACCGGACCCCTCAACCTTGGCATTGTTCGGCCCGTGGTTTTGCTCAATCAGGCCGACTAAATCTGAGTACAATATTGTCCAACCTATTTTCGAGTGCTTTATAACCCACTGGTATTGCAGTAGTTTTTTAAATTTCCAAGAGAAGATGGAACTTTCGTGTTAGAATCACAGCCTTTCATGTAAATAAAAAAGAGGTATTGAATCGTGGTGAATATAACCAATCGCAAGTCGGCAATAACCCTGTATTCAACCGATTCATCCATAGAAAGCCACCCCACTCGCATCGTTTTATTCGAAAAAGGGATCACGGCTGATATCCAATATATCGATCCTTCCAATCCTCCCGAGGATCTGCTCGAAGTGAGCCCAAACTATTCGACACCGACCATGGTCGACCGGGACCTTGTGTTGTTTAAAACCCATATCATCATGGAATATTTGGATGAGCGCTTTCCCCATCCACCGTTGCATCCCATGGATCCCGTTTCGCGTGCACGTGCGCGGATGATCGTTCATCGTGTCGACCAGGACTGGTATAGTTTGGTTAAGGAAATCGAGGCTTCGTCCGATAAAAAATCTGTAAAAGCAAAAAAAATGCTGAGGGAACACCTTATTTCTTCGACGTCATTATTTGCCGCGAATCCGTATTTTATGAGTAGTGAATTTTCCCTTGTGGATTGTTTCGTGGCGCCACTGCTTTGGCGTTTGCCGTCCCTCGGTATCGATTTACCGAAACAAGCCGAGGAGATTAAATCCTATGCGTCAAGAATCTTCGAGCGGGATTCATTTCAGGCGAGTCTAAGCGAAATGGAAGCCGAGCTTGTCGATCCGCCGAAACTGATGTCGGCTTAGGTTTCCCATGTCATCTTTGAAACCTTATCTGATTCGCGCAATCTACGAGTGGATTGTCGATAACGATTTTACGCCGTTCCTGCTAGTCGATGCGGAAAGCGACGATACCGAGCTTCCCCGGCAATGCGTTCAAAACGGAAAGATTGTACTCAACGTGCGACCGGCGGCTGTCCAGGAATTGGGCTTGGGAAACGAGCGAATCAGCTTTGATGCGCGATTTTCAGGGGTATCTTACCAAGTCGAGTTCCCCGTCTCGGCGGTTCTGGCTATTTATGCAAAGGAAAATGGGAAGGGTATGATCTTTGACGAAAACGATGCTAATATCGAATCTACACAAAAGCAGGAAGCACCTAAGGCCAAACGCGCAAAACCTGTCCTGAAAGTCGTTAAATAAACGGTAACCATTCAGCTCATACCCGAACTCCGAACAATTACGACATCGTGCTAAATAGGTACAACAAAAGTGGAGCAGTGACGGGAATTATTTCTTTTCCGGGGTATAAAAACTAGAAACATTACCGGTATGGGTTGTTTCATTCGTTACGGGTAGTATTTTTGCCACTCCGCGGCGCTCAACCTGATCGATTCGAACGATTTCGTGCATTGGGATGAAGGACCGCTTTACACCTTCAAATTCAGCCTTTAATTTTTCTTCGGCCGGGTCAACCACGATCGAAGTGTTTTCACCAAAAATAAAATCCTCCGCGACTACAAAACCATAGAGGTCATCCTGAAAAACATGCTTGGCGTATATTTCGTAAACTTTATCCTGGTTCAGGAATGCGATTCTATAGATACTTTTATCGTTCATAAGACAATAGATGAAATTTGGCTAAGGCCCTAGGGGGCTGTCCGAGAATAGAGAGCCTACTGCGGAAAAGCGGATTTCGGCCCATTTTTCCGATTAAATTGATGAAATACATACTTGTATTTCACACCTCTGGCGTCGCTTTCAGCGGTCCAAATCCGCTCCAGGCGAATTTGTCATTAAATACAGCAAGTATTCGCCTCATTTAATTGAAAAAATGGACTCAAAACCGCTTTCCCTCGCGACGACTCCTATTCTCGGACAGCCTCCTAGGTAATAGGATAGCAGACTGTTAACAAGAATAGGAAATTGATCTACGGCAAATTAAGGTGCGAAGTACACGAGATCATAGTACCAATGGCTCTCTTTTCCTAAGTGGCTTGCGCCGTAAATTTTAATAGCGCACCATTCGGCACTTCGCCCAACGGTATCGCTTCAACGCCATGCGCGATCGGAAATCGTTTATTCCCTGGATAGACAACGGCAATACCTTCCAGTTTTAGATTATCGAGTGCGATCCGTATTGACGACGTCATACCCGGTGCGTCGGTACGTTTGCACTCGACGCCAAACATTTTCCCGTTTTTATGTAATACCAGATCGATTTCAGCACCCTGGTGCGTCGCCCAAAAGTAGGCTTCGTCGGGACGTACGGCATCCAATACCTCTTCGACAACATAGCCTTCCCAGGAGGCGCCGAGCTTTGGATGCATCAACAGCTCCCGTTCAGAACCAATCCCCAGCAACTGGTGCAGCAAACCCGAATCACGGATGTATATCTTGGGTGACTTGACCTGACGTTTACGCAAATTGGCATACCATGGTTGTAACTGCCGGATCATGAACGCATCGCTTAGGAGATCCAGATATCGACGTATTGTGGACTCACTGACTCCCATTGCCCGTGCGGGTTCGGCGGCGTTCCAGGTTTGTCCGTGATAGTGCGCTAGCATAGTCCAGAAGCGCCACAATGCGGTCGAAGATGTGCGCGCACCCCATTGTGGCAGATCCCGCTCAAGCAACGTCCGTATAAAACCCTTTCGCCACGCCATGCTGTCCGTATCGGTTGCCGCCAGATACGACAAGGGAAAACCGCCTCCCAACCAGTGGTGGGCCATGGACTCCTCCCCCAATTCACGCAGGCTGAACCCGCGTAGTGTCAGTGTTTCCATGCGGCCAGCCAAGGTTTCAGACGACTGTCGCAGCAGATCACCGGAAGCGCTACCGAGGATCAGAAACCGGCCTTCATAACTCTCTCGATCCACCAGGACCCTCAGTACGGGGAATAAATCCGGCCGTCGCTGAACCTCGTCGATCACCACCAACCCCTTCAGCGAAGCGAGCGCAGTCATTGGCTCGCTTAAACGTACAAGACTAATCGGATCTTCCAGATCGAAATAATTCACCGAGTCCTCGGGCAAGAATTCGCGCGCCAGAGTCGTCTTACCACATTGCCGCGGACCGATCAGCGTCACAATCCGGCTACGCGCCAGCGCTGTACGAATGTTGTTTAACCATGAGGGCCGTTCAATCATAACGCCATCATACCATGAAAATCAGGCACTATGCGCTAGCATTTCATGGTATTTACTGTACCTTTGGCAACGACCGATCCGTTGGGGCGAAATATGCACCGCATCGGTTACATAGTCCCTCGATCGATGCGGTTCGTGCCTCACCACATCCTACGCGAGTTGACAAATTTCAGGGACAATCTGAACAGTTACGACACCGTGCTGAATAGTTTCAACTCCCATCAAATAACGGAATCAAGTTCGATCCCTATCAAACTATTGCATTGTATATTAAATATCATTCGAGTCTGTCCCTGTAATTTTTCACTTTAACAATAAGTGCCCGGAACTTAATATATCTTCCATCTGAACTCTTTGTTTTATTTTCGCTCCGGTAATGATACTGCTAGAATGATTCGAAATTGTTTACGATCTATCCCTTATTCACGTAATAAAATCCTCTTTAAATGGACACGATTGAGCGGCAACAGATTGATGATAGAGTGCTGGATTTTTTCGAATCGTTGTTTACGCGAATTTTCTCGGACCGGTTTGAAACAGAAATCCAGCAGCGGCGAAAAAGCAGGGAAGTAATTCGCCAGATTGACGCTGCAGCCGATGCGGCATCTCAATCACTTTCCCGTTTTTTCGCCAGTCAGGGAATGGAACTCGCCACCGTCGAGCTGATCCTGAACCAACTGGCGAATTTGGCTCACAGGCTCAAATTGGAGGATGTTTCCCTTTCGAATATGCCCCCCGAAACCTTGGTAGCCGAACTGCTCCCTAAACTGCCGCCGCCTCCCGAGCTGGTTCGGGAAACAAAAGATGCCGAATATCGGCTTGTGTTGCATTCCGTGGTGCAGGTTCTCATGCTGGTTGGTCCGGTGATGACCGAATGGTCCAAACTCGCCTTCGCCACCACTTTCGAAGTTCCCAAACGGGTGGTTTCCCTCCTCAATCAAATCACTGAACAACTCACTGCTTTTGGTTCGGTCCAACGCGATCAGGTCGACGAAAACTACGAACTCTATTTTCGGGATTATTTAATGCAGCGTTTTCATCGGGTCGAGGTGGGAACCGTAAAAATGACTTCGAATCTGGCGGTGGACCTTAGAACGCTGTTCGTGATGCCGAGAGTTCTTCTTCGTGATAGTTCGAGTGGTTTTCCAGCGAAGGATGCTGAATCAGAGGCGTGCGAATTAATGAATTTGTCCGCCGCACGCGATTTATTAAAACAGCATGGACCGTTTCACTTCGGAGAAACACAATCCGATACAGACGATAACAATAAGGAAGAACAGAGCCGAAGTGCTTTAGACCAGGTGATCGGCGCTGAGCGAAGCGTCATCATAGGGCTTCCGGGTAGTGGAAAATCCACCTTTCTGGAATGGCTTCAGCTCAAAATCGCCAGTGCTGAAGAAACCATGATTGTGGATGATCGGCAGGCCATTCCACTGCTTTTGCGGGTCCGTCAATTGGATGCGAAAAATTTTCCACAAGGCGCGGAACTCATTGTCGCCGCCACCGGCAGTAAAGATACCGCCGCCGTGATGCCGCCCGCTTGGATGGACAGGCAAATGATATCCGGCCGGGTTTTACTAATGTTGGATGGTTTGGACGAAACCTCACCGGAACTGCGCGACCGACAACTTTTCCCATGGCTGAAACGTCTGATAGAAAGCTACCCCAAATGCCGGTATATAGTTTCTTCCCGGCCTGTAGGCTATCCCGCGGGTGAATTGCGGAGCCTGGGTTTCGTGGAGGCCGATCTGCTTGATTTCAACCAGACGCAGGTTGCGGAATCTATGTCACTGGTGTACCGCGGTAAGACTGGCTCAGGAAGAATCTGAAGAAGAGGCACAGCGGGAAGGTAAGGCGGACGGAGACCAGATTCTGAATGGTTTTCGGGAACATCCTTATATTCGGGATTTGGCTCGTACTCCCCTTATGCTTTCCGCCATCTGTCTGGTGAACTACTTCGAACATGGGCGCTTGCCGGAAGATCGCGCACGGCTCTATCGTCTCTGCGTCGAAGGCCTGCTGCACCATTGGGATCAGCGGCGCGGCATTCATTCTGAATTCGGACTGGACGAAAAGTTGCGAGCGTGCCGCACGGTTGCCCTGGCGATCCAGGCGGACGATAAAGCCGAATGGGAAGTGGAGCGGATTGCGCCCCTGTTCGAACAAGCCCTTGGCGACTCAAAACGCGGAAAACACTTGCTGGAGCACATTCGTTACCGCACCGGATTGCTGTTGGAGCGGCGTCCCGTGGTCTATGCTTTCGCGCACCTTACTTTCCAGGAATATCTGGCTGCGCTTGCGATCCATGAGGGTAATTCCTTGAAAATTACCAGTGATCGGTTGGTACAGGAACACGATGACGGCCGTTGGCATGAGGTGATTCCGCTCTATTGCGGTCTAACCACTACACCAATGGCGAAAGCTATGATTGAGTCGCTGATCGAGCAACTGGATAGTCGCTCCCTTGGTCGGGTGTTAGTGGAAGCTTGGTTTGCGAGCAGTTCCGAGATTCGTAGAAATGAGTCATTGCGGAATAGACTGTTGGCCAGGGTTGCATGTGCGCCATTCAGTACGAATGTATATCCCTCAGGTTTACTTGGCAAATTTTCAAATGAGTTGGTTGCGCCTGTTGCTAATCAAGCAATCGGAACGATTAATAGTAATTTCTCGGTTAGCAAATCATTTCAATGGTTTATAAAAAATCCTGGATTTTTGGACACTGGAGTGTTGTCGAACAAGCTAGACAACTGGCGAGCTCTTAATCCAATTCAACTTTATGAGCTAGTCGTACTGTGGCATTACGCAATACCGTTGAACAAGCTCGAACAAAGTGAATTTAATCAGGAAATCTATTGTGAGGCTGGACCCAAATTTAGTGGTACAGGGGAGCACTTTATCAATCAGGCGGAGGGCTCTCTTATTTGGCTCATGAATAAAGTTGAATTCATAGAAGGCGATTTTCCGGAGAAAACGTGGATCAATGTCATAGATTCACTTCCCGATAATAATAGTAATTACCTGATCGCCGGGCTATTGCGTAACTTTTCTGCTTTTTATGAAAGAAAAAATTGGTCTGAAATCTCATCCGTTTTGCGATCAGAGTTGGCTTCATTTCTGACTCGCTTAGTAGCAGTGTACGAAGCTGATTCGGATAAAAATCATTTTTTTATTCCTCAAGAAGCTCTTTCTAATGTAAAGGCGTTCATATGCCAATTGGAAAAAGACCTATCCAACTAAACTGCGTAATCCTATAGAACAAGTATTCACAAAACGTAAATTAAGAAAACAGAAAGGACCCTATTATGAGCCCAAAAGACAAAATCTCTTCCAATTTCATTCCTTTCCTGGCCGACAGCAAACCGGAAGACAAACGCGATGCAATCGTAATCTTCAATGCTACGCCAGTAAAACAAACCCCGGCTCGAGGACGTCTTCGAAAGTTGAAGCAGCGTCTGGATTTTATAAAGGAACAGGCTGCCGCCCAACAGCCGTTGCAGAAGAAGCTGTTTAAAACATATCAAAAAGAAGGGGCTAAACAGCTTAAGCATGGCTCGGAACTCGAAGTTTCTCCCATCGGTAGCACCGAGTTACCAATCGCTTCCGTTGAAGTTACCCGCAAAACACTAACCACATTAGCGGAAATGCCGGCGGTAATCGCTATTTTGCCCAACCAGCGCATTCATTTGATCAAGCCGAAGGCGGTCGATTATGACAAGCTGACTACTCAGGAAAACAATGACGGTCTTACCTGGGGACTTAAACGATTGTCGATCCCTCAACTTTGGCAAACCACCAAAGGCGATGAGATCAACGTTGCGGTGTTGGATACCGGAGTGCACGGCGATCACCCGGCATTGGCGGGGAAAGTGAAGAAGTTTGTTATCATCGACCCATTAGGTAGACGGATTATCGCCAACCCGAGCTTTGACGGGGGTAGTCACGGCACCCATGTGTGCGGCACTATCGCTGGAGGTCTCACGTCCAATGGTGTCGCGATCGGTGTTGCGCCCGAGGCGAATCTGCTGGTGGGTGGTGTATTGGTAGGTGACGCTACTTTGCGAACACTGCTGGAAGGTATCTTTTGGGCGGTAGAAAATGGCGCCGACATTATTAATATGTCCCTGGGTTTTACTTACTCGGCAGTCGTGAGTTAACAGCGAGAAAAGCGGGGCAAAACTACCCTCTCCATCGTAGTATGTTTGATGAAAAATTTTGAAGATCGCAGAGAATTAGAGCATAGAACGCCTCATTCAGTTTAATCGTCATCTATTTCATCGGAAACAGCCATCAAGCGGGCACGGATCTGTTGAATCATGCCATTTTCCTCAAGTCGAAAGAATTGTTTGAGGAACAATGGCGCTAAAATTTGCTTGACGGTTTTCTCCGATGGCAAATCACGCGATTGAGTGCGAAGATAAAGCGAGTGCTCAGACCAAATCGTATCTTGATACTGGAGCGCAATCAATTGCATTAACCCCAAGGCAATGGAGGCACAGAGCACGAAGATTTCATAGGCTCGCCAGCACGCTTGAACGGTATGAATATCCTGGGGCTGTGGGGCTTTGAGAAGACGATTGGAAAAGGGGCGTCTAGAATGTTTTGGCAATTTTTTAGTCCAAAAACGAAATTTAAAGGCGCCGATCACATGCTTTAACATCGCGAACATGATTTCAATGCGGGTTCTAGCACAATACAGTTCAACGGCATCAATGGCTGACAGCGTTAAATCGGAACTCATTAGAACCATTGGGCCTTTTGAGGTGACGGCGAGAATAAATAACACCTGATCAGCGATGGGCCGCCATAACAGTGTAAGCGTCATAACCCGGATGGATTCGGTTTTACCGTAGACTTGACAGGTCACCGTCTCAAACAAATGAAGGTGGTCGAAGCATTCTCTTAAACACACTTTCTCGCCATAGAGCGGCTGAGGTCCGGGTCGAGAGGCGGGTTTCGGTGGCGCGGGGAAATAACCCACATAGCTATTCTTGGCTTTGACCAGCACCTCAACCCACCGCGCCTGATGCTGGATTGAATAATAGTGGCAAGCTCGAAATACGCCCCCGGTTGAAAAAAAGGCATCCAACACCAAATAACACAGACAGTGATTCGTCACCGCAAAATGAATCGCCATGGCCACCAAGCGGTCGGTGAGCTTGATCCGACATGGATTATCGCGCTCGTCGTTCAACCCTAAATGAGCCCATCCCTGATGAATTTGAAGCTGCAAAGGACAACAAAAACAAGCGGATAACGACCCGATCAAGATGCCAATGCTGCCCCAACATTGGGCCCGAAAATAGCCGGGTTTCGTTTGCGTCTCCGATGACTCGTGCATCGATACCACGCCGGGCATCTTGCGTCCATCTTTGATCACCGCGGTATGGTCACCCAGAAGTATCGCTCGTCCAGCTACTTCAACGGATTTTCCTTGGCGATTCACAAAATCTTGCCAAGCATCGAGCAACGCCCCATAGACATACGCTTTGGATCTAAAAAAACGGAGCAAGCGGTAATAACCAAGTTCATCTAATAGCCAGAAACGACACAACGACGTCACGCCGATCATTTCTCCTGCCCCCATAAATCCAATCACAATGGCGCAGAACAACAACCAAGTACTCGATCTGGAAAAAACGCTTTGAAAGCTTTCTAAACTCTGAGAAATATACTGTTGCACGGGGTCTCCTCCTTCCATCTGTACTTCTACAAAGAAAAGAAGGATCCGTGTTTTTTTAGCAAATGTCTAGTCGTAATTATCGATTTCTATTTTCTACACTACTCATCTTTTATGAACACCAGTGGGCAATCTTAAAGCGCAGAGCTATCAATGGGTGATAAGACTTTCTTCCGTTGGTCGAGGTGACACATCGAAAAAATGAATTCAGGGCCTGAATAGTTACGTCAAATCGGATAGAACTCGTGACTGACGAGTTTCTTATTACGAACCGCTGTTCGCCCAAGTATTCGATATTCTGATAAACCAATACGGTATCCTCCCGGTTGTGGCCATCGGTAATGAAAATCACGGCAACACTAGTTCTCCGGGTAATGCGTACAATGCTTTTTCAGTCGGTGCGGTAGAGAAGATGCCTCGCGGAAAAACCGATTTAGCCTTTTTCAGCAGCGGAGCGAGTCTGGAATTTCCCGGTCAGACCAATGCATTAGTCACCAAACCGGATCTCGTCGCGCCCGGCAGTCAGGTTTATTCGTGCATACCTCCCACAAAAAGTAGCGGAGCAACCTTTGAATATACTTATATGGATGGCTCATCCATGGCGACGCCTCATGTGGCGGGTGTTGCGGCGTTGTTGATGGCCGCGAAACCGAATGCGTCTATCAGTGATATAATTGATGCTATGAAGAAAACCGCGAAGCATCCTAACGGCAATAGTGATCGACCGGATAACCGATGGGGTTACGGGTTAATTCAACCTGTTGATGCGCTCGCGGCAATACCTTAGTGTGGAGTTGGCTATGATCGACCTGATCACGGAACAAAACCAAGAGAAAATAAGCCCGGAATTCCGTTCCCATTTAATGCGCCTTGCACCGGACAAAAAAATTAGGGGCATTGTGCTACTAGGACTTCAATCTTCTGCGGGTAGCAGTACGAGTCGGCGTGCACTTCGGTTGCAAAGAGATAGAAGGATCAAGGACATTCGAAAAGTTTCAGCGGAAAGTTTGAAAGAAATCGAAGCTATTCTTGCTCGTTTCGGCGGACGGAAACTAGCCGAATCAACTAGCGCATTGGGTTCTTTACCGTTCGAATCCACAACAGCCGGTGTTCAAGCTTTGGCTAATCTACCACAGGTTACAGCCATACTTGAAGACCAAAAGTTACAGGCTCTGATGTAAAAGTCTTGATTCGGAAAAAAGAACAGGTACTACTATTTACTTATATTACACAACCTATTCTTGGTATTTCATTTCCGAATATTGACGAATAGCTAAATAAAACTTCCCTGCTTTTCTATTTACGAGGCTCAATATCCATCAAAATAACCAAGATGGATTGTTATCTCCTACCCCAGTTCAAACAGTACCTCACCCCCAATTAACGTATGCGTCACTCGTCCGGACAGCGTTTCGCCCCAATACGGGGTGTTTAACCCCCGGCTGAACCATCGATCTTCACAAACGGTCCATTTCTTTTTAGGATCGAAAATACAGATGTCAGCATCGGATCCTACCGACAAGTTACCCTGATCGATCCCGAGCACTGAAGCGGGATTAGACGTCAAAGCTGCAATCGCTTGGGATAATGTCAGTACATTTTCGTCTACAAGTTTCAATGTCAAGGGAAGTACGGTTTCCAAAGACGATATGCCGGGTTCGGTTGCGGCGAATACTTCGAGCTTGGCGCCTTGTTCATGGGGTTGATGGTCGGAGCAGATCGCGGAAACGATTCCTGTTGCGACCCCGCGTCTTAAACCTTCACGGTCTCGCTCGGATCGCAAGGGTGGAATCACGTGGCAATAGGGGTTGAAGTTCCAAATATCGTGTTCGCTTAGGTGTAATTGATGGGCGGATACATCGGCGGTTACGGCTAAATCTTCCTTTTGCGCCAGTTCGATGAGTCTGACTGAGGCGGCGCAACTCAGTCGGCTAAAATGTACTCGAGCGCCAAGTTGCGCAACTAAGGCCAGCACTTGCGCCAAAGCGGCGGTTTCCGCTGCTTCAGGAATTCCGGGTAAGCCGAGATGGGTGCTGATACTGCCTTCATGCGCGCAACCGCCATCACGCAATGCGGGGTCGTCGGGACGTATGATGACCAATAAATCGAAGCTAGTTGCATACTCCATTGCCCGGCGTAATACCAGTGTACTGGCGAGCGGTTTATCGGCGTTGCTCAGGGCAATGCAACCCGCGCGTGTTAGCGCGGACATTTCACTGAGTGATTCGCCACTCAGACCCTGCGTCAGCGCTCCAATGGGTAAAACCTTGGATTTGCCGACTCGGGTCGCTTCATCCTTGATCAATTCCACAACGGCGGGGGTATCGATTACCGGCCGGGTATCCGGCGGACAACACAGGGTGGTTATACCCGCCCGTACGGCTGCATGGGTTTCGCTGGCAATAGATCCTTTGTGCTCTTCTCCAGGTTCACGAAGGCGCGCACAAACATCAATGAACCCCGGGCAGATTATTTGTTCAGGAACATGAATTTCTCTGTCCCAATCGAAGCCATCGGGAACATTTCCAAGCGCGACAATCCTGCCGTCCGCGATATAAACCGATGTTTCGCGGTTGACCTTATTCGCCGGATCAACGACCGTACCGCCGGATATGACGATTTTATTCATTTTGCGGTGGCTGCGTGTTCCGAGTGCATCGCCATTGACATGATCGCCATACGAATTGATATACCGAGCGTGACTTGCCTCAGAATAACCGAGTAGGGACCATCGGCTACCCTGGATTCCATTTCTACACCACGATTTATTGGACCGGGATGCATGACCATGACATCCGATTTCGCCCGTTTTATCCGTTCTTCGGTGAGTCCGAAACAGTTGAAGTATTCGTTTCCACTGGGTAGTAGCGCACCTCGCATCCGTTCTTTTTGTAACCGAAGCGCAATGATGACATCCGCCCCCTTAAGTCCTGCGTCAATGTCATGAAATACTTTCGCGCCCAATGACTCGGTAAAACTTGGCAATAAAGTCTTAGGCGCAACGACTCTGACCTCTTTCGTCTCCAACATTCTTAATGCGCGGAGCTGGGAACGAGCCACTCGCGAATGCAAGATATCTCCGACGATAACAACCGTCAGGTTTTCGAATCCTCCTTTTATCTTTCGAATGGTGAACATATCCAGCATGGCTTGAGTGGGATGGGCATGACGGCCATCGCCGCCATTAATGACGCTGATATGCGGTTCGACGAAACTGGCTATAAAATGAGCTGCACCGCTTTCCCCATGTCGAACCACGAACATGTCCACAGCCATGGCCTCAAGGTTTCGAATAGTATCCAAAAGGCTTTCTCCTTTTGACGTTGCGGAAGTCGCGATATTGATATTGAGTATATCCGCCGAAAGACGCTTTTCCGCCAGTTCAAAGGTGGTTCGCGTGCGTGTGCTGTTTTCGAAAAACAGATTGACTATGGTTTTTCCACGGAGAAGTGGAACTTTTTTAACTTTTTGGGCCGTTACGCTTTCGAAGGATTCGGCTCGGTCCATGATTTCATTGAGCAACGCTTTGTTAAGCCCGTCAATCGATAAAAAATGACGTAGCCGGCCATTCTTATCGAGTTGGATGTTGTTCTCTAAATCGGTCAACTGAACCTACATGCTTTAACTTACGAAATCCTGAATAACGAATTGTAACGGGTCGGGCCCGGTGAGCTTGATTCTTTGTCTGGATTCTAACACGATTCTAGCTCCGACACAGTCAGCCTGAATTGGAATTTGACGACCGTTTCTATCGATTAAAACACCGAGGACAATCTGATTGGGTCTACCATAATCGAAGATTTCATTCATTGCGGCGCGAATTGTCCTCCCCGTGTAGAGAACATCGTCAATCAACAATACATCACGTCCTTCAACCACACATTGGAGGTGACTGGGTGAGACTTGCGGGTGCATCCCGATTTGGGAAAAGTCGTCACGATAGAACGATATATTTAAAACGCCAAGTGGATCAGTCAAGCCCAGACGGCTATGTAGTTTTTCCGCAACCCAGGCGCCACCCGTGTGGATGCCGATAATCAGAGTCTTTTTAAGACTTCTTGCATGGATTTCTTTTTTTAAGGCCTGCTCCAGATTGGTCATCAGGCTTGTTATATCGAGGTGCTGAATCTCGGTCATCTTAATTGGCTGGCTGGATCGAAAACCATGTCTGTAGAATGATTTGAGCGGCAACTTGATCGTGAATCCTATTAATCTTTTCAGGCTTAATGTTGGTATTTTCCGAAAGCAATCGTCTGGCCTCCATCGTTGACAGGGCTTCATCTATCATGTGAACGGAAACCCCGTAGCGTCCCTCAAGTTGTCGGCCGAATCGGAGCATGGGTTTGGTAATAACATTTTCAGCCCCATTCGGTTGATACGATAGCCCGACAACACATTCCTTGGGGTTCCATGTATCCATCAATCTGGAAATACTAATCCAGTCAGTTTTTTGGTCGATGGCATAGATAGTTTCAAGCGGGCTGGTCGTACCCGTTACCAAGTGCCCGACCGCCATCCCGATTTTCTTCAGGCCATAATCAAAACCGAAAAATGTTCCTTGACTACTGAGCGATAAAGGATCAGCCATGTCCCGCGGTGGAAGACAAAAGATTCATGTCGACGCCCATCTTTTCAGCGGCGGCTTTCCAGCGTTTGTTTGCCGGCATGTCGAATATAATATTCGATTCAGCGGGGGCGCTTAACCAAGCGTTGTCGATCATCTCCTGTTCCAGTTGTCCGTTGCCCCACCCGGCGTAACCTAAAGCGACGAGACTTTTCTCCGGTCCATTTCCAGCGGCTATTGCTTCAAGTACATCCCGAGACGTGGTTAAAGCTATTGAATCGGAAATCTTTAAAGTCGATTCCCATTTCCGGTCCGATTCGTGGATCACAAAACCTCGTTCGGGTTGCACTGGACCGCCGAAGAAAACAGGTGTGGCGGCGATATTCGGTTTTTTCGGATCTATTTTCATTTGCCCGAAGATGTCACCCAATTTCATTTGAGTCGGCCGATTGATGACGATTCCCAAGGCGCCTTCCTCACTGTGTTGACAGAGATATGTTACCGTATGATGAAAGTTTGGATCGCCTAAATTCGGCATGGCGATGAGAAAGTTATTGCTTAAGTTGGTGGAATCAGGCATGGGATTTTATCTTGGGCTGGTTTTTCATCGCTGTGTTGAAAAGGTAACTCTATTGACTCGTGGTCAATCGGTCGTTATCAAAGAACTTCCAGGTTCTGGTTATCACGAGAATCTCCGCTTCTTCCGCCAGTTCATTGGGAAACGGTGCATAGGGTCCCGCCAAGCGTACAATCCGGACCGCCGCATCATCAAGGACTTGGTGGCCCGAGGATCTATTAACTTTAACATTATAGATTGTCCCATCGCGATTAATTCCAACGCTGAGTAAAAGCGCTCCGGATAAATTTTTTCGCCGCGCTTCGTGAGGATAGTTTAAGTTACCAATCCGCTCGACCTTGTCTTGCCAAGTTCTCTCGTAGGACGCGGCCTTGTATTTGTGCGCGTTGACCGAATTAATGTACATCATTTTAGGCCGTTTGGCATAGTTCTCATAGGCCTCGGACATTTCAGCGCCCAACTGCGCTATTTGTTGGGAGAGTTGGGCCGCGGTAATCTTTGATTTTTGGTGTTCGGATGTACTGTTATACGGTTTTTGAGATAACACCTTTTTTTTAGCTTGTTGCTGGGTCAGCAACTTCTTTTTTGTTTTTATCTCCGCACGTTCCGGTTTTTGTTCGGTATTTTCCTTAATTTGGTGAGATGTTCCGAGCTGTTCAATAATTTTCGCGGGCGGTTTAATCTTTTGTTGTTGCTCGCCACTTCCAATTTGGTTTTGTTGCGCTAGAAAATCGGCCTTTTCCGGCGCCTTCTCGGTATGTGAATTGACCAAGATAATTTCTAATGACTTATTAGATTTCTTGGGTTTTGGCAAATCGAAGCTAATGCCAAAGATCACTAGGGTATGAACGATCCCCGCAAAAATTAGAGCCATCATTAACCGATCGGAAGGCGAAATATCCAGGTTTGTCGACATTTCTAAGCAGCCACCCGGTTTTCAATCCAATCCATAAGTTGAGCACTGATATTCAAATTATATTGTTTATCCAATTCTTGAACACATGTGGGACTCGTTACATTGATTTCGGTTAGATAATCTCCGATAACGTCGAGACCAACGAAGATTAACCCGCGTTCCCTGAGTGAGGGTCCTACTTGAGCCGCGATCCAAAGGTCTCTTTCGCTGAGTTCCCGGCCTTCGGCACGTCCGCCCGCGGCGAGATTACCCCGGGTTTCTCCAAGGGCGGGTATGCGCGCAAGTGCGTAAGGGACGGGTTCTCCGTTAATCATTAAAATACGTTTATCACCTTCAGCGATTTCAGGTAAATATTTTTGCGCCATCACGAAACGAGTTTGATACTGGGTCATGGTTTCCAGAATGACATTAAAATTCGGATCGCCCTGACGCAAATGGAATATGGATGCGCCCCCCATACCGTCAAGGGGTTTTAAGATAATTTCGTTGTGTTCGATTAAAAATGACCGGATTGTATGGTTTTTGCGGGTTACTAAGGTTGGCGCGCAGCATTCCGGAAACCAGACGGTAAATATCTTTTCATTGGCATCGCGTAACGCGCTCGGCTTGTTAATAACCAGCAATCCCCTTTGCTCCGCGCATTCCAACAGATAAGTGGTATAAATATACTCCTGGTCAAACGGTGGATCTTTGCGCATAAGTACTACGTCAAGTTCGTCCAGGGGTTTTTCTTCGCCGTCGTTGACAAATTGATACCACGATTGTCTGTTTCGTGCAACGTGAAGACGACGCATTCGCGCGAAGGTCCTATTATCGCGTAAGAAAAGATCCCCCACTTCCATGTACATCAGTTCCCATTGGCGTGACTGGGCTTCCAGAAGCATCGCAAAACTCGTGTCTTTGAGTATATCGATACGATCAATGGGGTCCATCACAATGCCCAGGCTGATGGTCATAAACTGACTAATGATTTTTGGAGCATGCTGGTGTTTTTAGTTTCCAGACATTGGTTAAGTTTAGTAGATGTTTAGGCTAAGGAATATTATATCAATCAATAGGCTAATCAGGGGGATTTAACATCTGAAATAAAGGGGAGGAAAAAGTGTGGCCGAGCAAAGAAATAGAAGAGAGAAAGAAGAATCGTGAGAACCGACGGATACAAGGCGCGGAGAATAAGTCGCGGAGCTTAACGGAGAGAATCAAGACCCGCGGATATGAAAGAAGGCGCTTCCCGCACCCCAATTTTTTTCGGTGCTTACCTATACAAGAGCGTTAATTCATAACCTATTAACACGACATACATTCCGCACAAGAAGTTCAGTACGCTACGCATCGAAAAAATTCTAAAGAACGGGAAATTGATATGAAGTACAGCGAAACACAATCCGATACTCGTCATTAAGTATTTTCCGATAAAAAAAGCATTTGGGCTGATTTCCAGCAGCCGCTCCATAATCGGATTTAATTCGGTACCGCCTTTAGAGAGAATTATTAAGGTGAAATAAGCATCGGCGACACAAAGGCCAATGATCAGCATGACAATTGGAAATAATTTAACGTCGTAAACATCCATGTAATAAGCAATATTTTGATCGACCGAACGTTGCATCACTCGCCGTTGACCTTTATAAATTGAACAGAGAATCGAATACAATGTGCGGGAACGACGGTCTTGATCAGAGCGTCGTTCATTTTCCTCACAAAAATCGTTATTCGGTAGAGTGTCGATACTATTTACAATTTTGTTCATAATAGAATTTCCAATACACGCGAAGTGTGATATTTAATCGGCCACCGAAGCCCGTGGTTGCTAGTTTGTAGATCGAAATCCATGCGACTCTAGTGCTAATACAGGCAAAGTGTATGCCATGTTTCTCTGTGTGTTGGCGCTGTATCCAGAGTACTATATCCAGTGCTATTCTGGTATGTCAATCTTTTCCAGATGCCTAATTATCCGTCAATCGGGATTGGGCTTCCTGGTATTTATCGGCACTTTTTTGCATAACTTCAGTGGGCAACATGGGGGCGGGTGATTTTTTATCCCAGTCCAGGGTTTCCAAGTAATCACGGACAAACTGCTTATCGAAACTCGGGGGACTAATTCCGACTTGATATTCATCCACCGGCCAAAAACGCGACGAATCGGGCGTTAAGACTTCGTCGATCAAATATAACTTTCCGTTGTTGTCCAGACCGAATTCAAATTTGGTATCGGCAATTATAATCCCACGTTTAAAAGCATATTCCGCAGCGTCAGTGTACAGTTTTAAGCTAATTTCGCGGACTCGTTCGGCCAGTTCCCTTCCGAGTAAAGTGACTGTTTTTTCAAAAGAGATATTTTCATCGTGTTCGCCGACTTCAGCTTTCGTCGACGGCGTGTAAATCGCTTCCGGTAATTTTTCCGCCTGACGCAAACCGTCCGACAGTGGAATTCCGCACACCGACCCGGATGTTTGATAGTCCTTCCAACCCGAACCGATCAAATAACCCCGGACTATGGCTTCAACGGGTAGCGGATTCAATTTTTTTACAACAATAGCCCGGCCTTCAATTGATTTCCGTTCAGCTTCATCGGGCACAGCTTGCTCTAATGTTTTGTCCGAGAGGTGGTTGGCGATGACACCTTGTGTCTTATCAAACCAAAAATTTGACACCGCGGTGAGCACGAGGCCTTTTCCAGGAATCGGATCGGGTAAAATGACGTCAAATGCCGATATTCTGTCGGTGGTTACGATCAGCATGGTTTGTTCGTCAATTTCGTATATATCACGAACTTTTCCACGAGTTTTTAATTTTAGATTTTTCAACGAAGTCTCATACAAAGCAGATGGGGCGTTCATATTTTCTTTGTTCCACGCTTCAATAAAAGAGCGCAATGATGTAGGGTTGTTATTTTTTTTGCAAGCGTAATTTTGTCCGCGGTAATAACACGATGAGTTGGTTAGGAAAATTATTTGGAGGAACCTTCGGGTTTATGACGGGAGGACCGCTCGGCGCCATTATCGGTGCAGCGTTGGGACATCAATTTGACCAAGGCATGGACGGTATGGAAGAAAGTCATGGACAGGGGGAGTTCCAACCCGGTGCGCAGCACCGTGTGCAAATGGCGTTCTTTACCGCGACCTTTTCCGTCATGGGCCATATTGCCAAAGCGGATGGGAAAGTTTCCACGGAAGAGATTGAGATGGCGAAAGTGGTTATGGCGAATATGGAGCTTCCCGAAAACTTTCGGCAAACCGCGCGAAAGTTATTTAACGAGGGTAAGTCCTCCAGTTTTCCACTGGACGACGCGTTAGAGCAGCTACGTCTCGAATGTCACCGGCGTTCCACTCTGATTCGTATGTTTATAGAAATACAATTGCAGGTGGCCTATGCCGATGGTTCGCTAGATCCGTCCGAAGAACGTTTATTGCTTCACATATGTGATAGATTAAATTTCTCACGTTTGCAATATCAAGGCTTAAAAGCTATTTTGGAGGCTCAGCAACGGTTTGGCGGCGCCGGGTACGAAAAGTTTAGGAACAAGCAAAATACGCAATCGGCCCAACCCAGTCTGGAAGATGCCTACGGCGTTCTCGGATTACGCCCTTCCGCCAGCGAAACCGAGGTGAAACGCGCTTATCGTCGATTGATCAGCCAGCATCACCCCGACAAACTGGTGGCCAAAGGACTTCCTGAAGAAATGATGAAAATTGCTACGGAAAAGACCCAGAAGATTCGCAAGGCCTACGAAATGATTCAAAAATCGGGTTCTAACTTGAATCAGTGATTTCGTGAAATACCTTAGCTCCCGCCATGAAAAGATTTTTAAAAGAGCATGCTAAAGAATCCTGAAGTTGATCAGGCATTATCGGATCGCCCACAAAAAATGGTGGTAGCCAAATCGCACTACGTCACTGGGCATACATTGAAACCACCCTTCCCGAAAGGCATGGAAACCGCCATGTTCGGGCTAGGATGTTTTTGGGGAGCGGAAAAAAAATTCTGGTCCGTAAATGGCGTATTTTCAACCGCGGTAGGTTACGCGGGAGGTTTAACACCTCATCCAACTTATCAAGAGGTGTGTGCCGGAGACACGGACCACAACGAAGTTGTCAGGGTAATTTTCGATCCTAAAATAGTCAAGTTTGAGGAACTACTCCGATTATTTTGGGAATCGCATGATCCTACAGAGGGAATGAGACAAGGCAACGATGTGGGAACCCAATACCGGTCAGGAATCTATACTTACAATCGCCAGCAAGTAGAACTTGCGGATGCTTCACGCGATATTTATCAACAAGCCCTATACCGGAACGGCAAAAACCGGAAAATCACCACGGAAATTCGAGAAGCTCCCGAGTTCTTCTACGCTGAAGATTATCACCAGCAATATCTGGCCAAAAACCCAAGTGGCTATTGTGGACTAGGCGGGACGGGAACACGATATTGCTAGCTGTCCACAACTCGAAACGATTTTGATGAAATGCTTGGGGAAAAAAAAGGAAGAAGCTCCGACCGCTTCTTCCTTCATTTAGAGGACTTAAGATAAGTCGTAAACGGAAAGTATAAGCTCAACTCAAACTGTGTACATCACATGTTAAACGCTAGTACACCATGTGATAAGTCTACCTACCTGAAAGTTAAGATGGAATGTGGCAAATTGTCGCACCTTGATAACTTCATCCATCTGAAGTAATTTGAACGGTATGAGTAGCGCAATTGAATACGGTTCAGATCAATCGGCACGTCAGAATCTCACCTGGTTGTTCCTTTTACGCAATTTTCTAATCGCTGGGGAATCATTGCTGTTGGTTGTCACCGTATATTTGATTGCCTATCAAATTCCGGAAAGATTAATTTGGGCGATTATTTCCGTTGCAATGATCGTCAATTCGCTGACTTGGTACCGTTTGCAGCACGATCATCCGGTTACCGAACTAGAGCTATTCGTCCACCTAATATTCGACGTGATGGGGATCACCGCAATTTTATATTGTACCGGTGGCGCCGCCAATCCTTTTGCATGGTTCTTTATTCTTCCCTTGGTTATTACCGCAACGGTACTCCCCCATATCTACACAGGATATATCTTAGGGTTGACTTCGGTCTGCTACACGCTACTCACTGGCTATAATATCCCACTTGCGGACCCACGCCTGGAAGTTGATACAAAAAACCTGCCCAAGGTCGTTCTTGATTTACAATCACAACATTTTATCGACTTGCATGTTTTCGTCCTATGGTTCGGTTTTTTACTCATCGCTGGAATAGTGGCCTATTTTGTTGTGAAGATGACCGATACCTTGCGTGAACGCGAGAAAACATTAGCAAAAGCCAGGGAACAGGTCCTCCGTGATGAACGGGTCATCGCATTGGGCGCATTGGCGGCTGGCGCCGCCCATGAATTAGGCACACCGCTAGGAACCATGGCTATTTTGGCCCATGACATTAAACAGGAATATCCAAAAGAAGAATTTGCCGACTTACAATCAAAAATGCAGATTTTTGATGAACAAATAGAACGCTGTAAAAATGCGCTAGCCGTCATGTCGGCTTCGGCGGGAGATTTTCGCGCTGAATCCGGACATGTTATGCCATTGGAAGAATATCTTGACGACGTAGTACTTCAATGGCGCGACCAACGACCCTTTTCAAGGCTGGAGTATCGCTCAACTAATTCCGCATTCGCCCCTCCCGCTTTGGTGGCCGACAGGACTTTAACTCAGGCGCTGATTAATATTCTAAACAATGCGGCGGATGCTTCTCCCGCATGGGTGGGATTTGAATTCGATTGGAATTCCAAGGAAATTGTCATCGAAATACTCGACAAAGGTCCTGGGTTCGATCCGGAGATTATCGAATCGTTGGGAAAGCAACCGGTTTCTACCAAACAACAAGGATTAGGTGTGGGGCTGTTTCTCGCCTATTCAACCATACACCGTCTGGGTGGCTCGCTGGAGATATTCAACCTTCCCGAAACCGGCGCCTGTTCTAAAATCACCCTACCGGCTATCCAAAATTCTGAAAGCCTATGAGCGGAGATAACGCCCAAAACCACGCGGATCTACCAACATTACTTTTGGTTGACGATGATCCAACCTTTTGCCGTGTATTGAGCCAATCACTCGCAAAACGAAATTATAATGTTGTGGTTGCTCATGATCTGAAAACGGGTTTTAGTATTGCCGACAACCGGGAGATTGTATACGCCGTTGTGGATTTGAGAATAGGGCACGAGTCGGGCCTGGAAATGGTCGAACGCTTGCACGCGCGAAACAAAAACATGCGCATCGTTGTGCTGACCGGCTACGCAAGTATTGCCACGGCGGTAGAAGCCGTTAAACTTGGCGCCACCCATTATTTGACCAAACCGGCCAATCCGGACGAAATCATAGCCGCACTGTTGAAAGGTCAGGGAAATCCTATGGAAAAGGTCACGGACCGGCCTCTTTCGGTTAAACGCTTGGAATGGGAACACCTGCAAAAGGTTTTGATGAAGCACAACGGTAATATCTCCGCCGCCGCAAGAGCCTTAGGGATGCATAGACGCACCTTGCAACGCAAACTGGATAAGCGTCCGGTAAAGGAATAATGCTAGGAGGCTGTCCGAGAATAGGAGTCGTCGCGAGGGAAAGCAGTTTTGAGGCCATTTTTTCGATTAAATGAGGCGAATACTTGCTGTATTTAACGACAAATCCGCCTGGAGCGGGTTTGGACCGCTGAAAGCGACGCCAGAGGTGTGAAATACAAGGATGTATTTCATCAATTTAATCAGGAAAATGGGCCAAAATCCGCTTTTCCGCAGTAGGCTCTCTATTCTCGGACAGCCTCCTAGCCAGCCTTCTCGCAACCAGTTGTTCATTTTTTTGAGAGGAGACTGACATGACACATTACCGTGTGGCAAAAACCGGGACAGAATTATTTTAGCCTTTTTACTGTAAAATAAATATGTCCCGGTTTTTGTTTTCTAGTTTGATTTTCTTCTTATTCTTTTTTCAGTTAAGTTGTTTTATTTCTCAGAGACATTGCTCTACGACTTAACTCTTCTAAACTAATATCATTATCCATTTTTTGATGCCATTTTGTATAGTCAAATGGTTCTCTCTGGATAAGTGCTATAAACCGCTCCATTTCAACATCACCTAGGTGAGCCGCAAGGATTTGAACGCCCTTAGACTTTATTTCTGTATCAGAAATCATATTGAAACCTCTTTAATAAAACCAATTGGATCTACGATTTGGATATTCTGAATGTGTATTGCATACTTGATTATTCCATCATCAGTTGTTAAAAAGTAATCTGTATTTGCTTTGATAGCACAAGCTAAATGCAATGAATCTATATTTTTAATCCCATGCTTCCTAATCATAACAGCAATATTAAGAACTTTTTCACTCTCTCCAATATCTTCATTAGAATATACCCGCCATTTAATAATTTATTCTCGTCTTTCTTGAAACGGGTTTTTACTATTTTCATAGTCTAATATATACGACTAAACTAGCTCAAATGTACCCGAGCGAATATTTTCCTGTATTCTTAGTTTAGCCTCTGATTCTAATAAAATTCTAAGTTGCGACTGATCATCGAATGGTCTATTAAAGCAACAATTGTCTAAATAGATTTTCATACCACATATTACCATCCTAACAATAAACCCGTAAGGCAGATGTTGGTTTGCTGTGGGCTCTATTACCTGAATCCTTGACTTCACTACGGCACAGGGCACAAGCTCTTGATTCCACAGCGGTTAAAAAAATGCCCGCTTAACCTATGGGTGAAGCTAAGATTTTTTTAATCCCCCGTGAAACCAATATCTTGCACCCTGTTATCCGCATTGAAGTCACGGATTCGGGTATTATTTAATTTATTCCAACCTCAATTATTCCTTAGCACTGAGAATGCACTATTTTGAGGAATCTAGCCACTTGATTCGAGTGATATTTAATTGATTCATTCATGTTGCTTTAGAAGACGCGACCCCTTTTTTTAGGAACAAGCTAAGTACATTTTTAACGTCCTCATACACAAAATCGACTACTGCACAACTCAGGATACCCGCTTTATGAAGCAAATATTTGATCTTGGCTCTTCTGGTTGGCTGACCTCGATCTGTTTTTTCACAATTGCTATCTAAATTAATAACAAGGCTACCAGGCGCTTTAATATCTAAAATTTGAATAAACACTTCGCGAGCACTGGTGCAAAAGTGGCGAGCAGCGTCTGGATTATTTGGACTTAAAGAAAATAATGCACCCTTCCAGCGATTATCCAAATCGGGTGACATAGATTCTAGGATGTTTACGATTTCTGTTTTTAGAAGTAGTGATGGATCTATTTGAGTTGGCGTGTCTTCGGACTCTAATATGTTTGATGTTTCTAAACTATTTGTATTTTTCTTTTCAGATAAGTCAAGAAATCTTGCCCCATTTTCAATATCTAAGAACTCGTCTTCTTTTGAATCTAGTTGTTCGTACTGGGTGTTTAATGAAATAGCCGAGGTACGTATCGTTTGGTAATGAATAGTAGTTCTACTGGGTTGAATTCTTCTTAATTAAGATGCTATTTTTTGTCTGTTTACTCGAACCCTTGCATTATACTTTCTGACTTCGGTGTTGTACTGATTTATGGCACGCTTAACCTTTTGGTTATGCTGATTAACATCACGATTATATTTTGCAATAGCCTGCTTTTGTTTGTTTTGAGCTTGTCTTAATTTGCTACGAAATTGAGACATTGATATTTTCCTAACCATAAGTTGAAGTCCTTTCTTTTATTGCCTAACAAAGAAATAACCCGCTTGTCGGGTTGATTGGCTGGTTATTTGAGCTTCAAAGTTGTCTCGAGTTATCAGCTCCACGTCAATTTTATTTAAAGTTTGAGCTTAACGACATTATTTGCCATCTTGTTAAATCCTAATTCCAAGAAGATCAAGCATTTTGACAAATCTAACGCACTCAACTTCCTGCTCATCACAAACCAGTGGAATTTTATAGTTGCATTTCTTCGCTGGCCTTTGTGGTTGCTCATCTTCAAAGGCAACAACTGTTTTACCCTCTATCTTTGCATAAGCAATCAAAGTAATATCATTCTGATTGGCACCCTTGGGATTGTTATTTGTTTCATACTCCTTTTCAAAATCCAAAGAAACAGCTTTCACAGAATCAACAACGGGCGTAGAAGCAAACTGGTTATCCTCCATCCAAACGCGCAACGGATATTTTTCCTTTTTCTTGTCTTCAGGTAGCTTTTGATCTGGTGAGGAGATGGGATCAATCTCATCAAAGATAGGTTTGATTAAAACAATATCACTCTGGTGCTGGGCAAGTTGCTCCCAAAGAGTACGAAAAACATGGGGAGGGTAGTCTTTATTCCATGCAGTGATAAAAATATTGGCATCCACACAATACTGACCAGTCACAATTGCTTACCCACCTCTAAGACATAGGTGGTACGTTTTAAATCAAAAGCCTGGCTGAGTTTATGCAGACCAATTTCCTGATTGTGATAGGCTTGGAATAATGCTCTGGCATAAATATGCCCATACTGGTTAAGTACTTCCTGTGGACGGTTTCGGGCAGGCCCTCCATCGCTTTCTTTTAGTTTTTTCTGTAACTTTGCATATTCTTCTTTTAGCAGCGCTTCAAATTCCGAATAAGTCGACTGGTCAATCATCCGTAATTGCCGCAACCTCACAAGACAGGCATAGGTACTTGCTTTGAACCCCTTGGCAATTTGTTTAATAGCATCCAGATCATTGACATCGTGGACGGCAGCGCAAAACGGCCCATTAGGCATCAATACGTTTCCAGCCACTTCATCACACCATCTCTCTATTTGTTGATGGTGATCATCCCAATCATCAATTGCGCTTTCTCCTCGCAGCAAATGTCCCAGTTCATGGAATAGCGAAAACGATTGAGCTCTTTTGCCATCTGAGTCATTTATAATAATAATCGGCAAGGATGAGTGATAAATCGCCAGACCCCGAAACAGGGTTTTATCTATATGTGACCAGCCCTTGTATTTGCTGGTCAGAAAAACAAAAATGCTTTTATCTTCCAGCTTTTCCTTCCACTGCTGAAAACTAAGGTTTTCCTCTGTACCCAACCACGCTCGAACCTGTTTTGCTATGGCGTCAGGTTTGGCATTCTTCTGTAATTCAGGTGGTGCAAATTGCGCGACGGGTTCCCGCATGTCATCACGCAATTCCAGAATCAGGCTGCGAAGTCGCTCTACTCTAGCGGTCAGGCTACGTACTTTATGATCGCTAAACAATTTTGAACGATCGGACGCAAACTGCCGAAAAGAAGGTACAGCTTTATTAAACTGATACTGCTCCGGTAAAACCTCTGATATAAACACCCAACGAGGTACGGTGTAGAGTTCAGCAAGGATATTAAGTTGATTAAAGGTGGGCTTTCGTTTGCCCTCTTCAATAGACGCAATTTTTTTAATCTTTTTTTCTACATCAGCTAATGGCAAGCCAATTTGCTCACGGCATTGCCGAAGAATTTCTGGGTTAATGTTTTCTACTTGCGCAACCATTAGTCTATACCGATTATCCACAAAACTTTGACGCCCTGATCATCCTTATTTTTGAAGCTGAGCATATCTTTTATTACTCAATTTATAAAACACATAAACAGATCATTTTCAGCCAACTTATAGGGATATGAACGATACTATCTATGTCAACCTATGAAGTAATCAAAGCGTAAATTCGGTGCATGTCAGCTTTCAATTTTCCACATCCAGCTTAAAATCAACTCATAATTTGCTTTTCTTTTTCTGCTCTACGTTTCGGCTTTCAGCCAAGATAGCAAGGGTATAACGCCGCAAATCACCGGCGAAAAAAGCAGAGCGCAGCGGCGCTTTTTTCGTCCGAGTATATTTGCTGACTATTCCGCTGAAAATGACCGGTCATTCCGGGGAACGTGACCGATTGCACATTGCAAAAACACTGGTAGGGTTATTTTTACACTAATCGGTCACGATCAGTCAATTTTGTCAGTGGTTTTTCGCATTGATTCTCCATCGAGTAAAAGTCGTTGAGCATTGTGTAGAAGTCGGTCAAGAATCGCATCCGCAAGCGTGGCATCGCCCACGTAGTCATGCCAATGTTCAATCGGCAGTTGGCTGGCAATCAGAGTAGAACGTAATCCATAACGATCCTCAATAATTTCCATGATATCATTTCTCTGGGGTGCGGAGAGTTTTTGTAAGCCCCAATCATCCAACACCATCAAATCGGTTTTAGCCAATTGATTCATGAGCCTTGGATAGCTCCCATAGCCATGGGCAATACGTAACATTTCGAACAGTCTCGGTAGGCGAAGATAACGGACCGATAACCCTTGTCTACAGGCTTGATTACCGAAGGCGCCGGCCAACCAGGTTTTGCCGGTCCCGGTGGCGCCGACGATACACAGATTGAGTTGTCTGCCGATCCAGTCACAGCTGGCTAACGAAGCCATTCGCGAACGATCGAGACCCCGTGGATGACGATAATTAATATCTTCAATACAGGCATTGACGCGGAGTTTTGCACCGCGTAATAGCCGTTCCAGGCGTTTGTTTTCCCGATAGAGTATTTCTCGATCCACCAATAGTCCGAGTCGCTCTTCAAAGGACAGATCATGGGTCTCGGGTTGAGCTTGTTGTTGTTCAAAGGCATCCAGCATGCCGATGAGTTTCAGGGTGTGAAGTTTTTGAAGGGTGTGTTGTGTCAACATCATCAGTTTCCTATCGTGTGTGAATCCGGTGATGGCTGGATTCGCCATCACCGGATATTATTTTTTATGGAACAGATGGATTCAGGCTGCCCGTTTAGTGGTAATAGTCTGAACCCCGAACATTGTCGTGTTCCGGACCGGAAGATTCGGTTTGTGCGGTATCTTCTTTTGGCCACTGATCCAGCCCTTTTTTGAGAATGGAGGTAATGCTTCGATAGTTCGGCGAATGAATCGCTAACGCTTTCTCACAGGCCGCTTCCAGTCGTTTTTGACTATACCGGCAGGCATGATGGAGTAGACCTAAACACGCCCGATACCCTTGTTCGGCATGAGGACGCCCGTGTAACACCTGTTGAACGACTTGAGCAGTACAGGGGCCGATGGATTGTGCCCAGGTAATAAACCGCTTCGGTGACCATTCACGGTGTTGACGGTGGTGCTTGGGCATATGCTCGGGGCAGGTTGAGAAGCCGCCGCTGTGCTGTTTGGCATGGCTGGCCACCCGTTGGCTTTTATGGAGCACTTCAACCGATGTCGCGGTAATTCTGACATCCAGTTTTTGACCGACCCGTTGATGGGGAACACTATAAAAATGCTTGTCGATTTCAATGTGATAATCGATACTGACTTTGGCTTTTTTCCACAGGGCATATTCATAGGGCTGCTCGGGTAACGGTTTAAGAACGGGCTTATCCAGTAATTCGAATGCCGATAATCTCGAACCCTCAAGCTTTTGAAAAGGTCGGCGGTTTAAATCCTCCAAAAGTTCTGTAATGGATTGGTTGAGGTCAGATAATGAAAAGAAGGTATGATGCCGCAGACGCGCCAGTATCCAACGTTCAACTAACAGAACACCGGCTTCCGCTTTGGCTTTGTCTTTGGGTTTATAAGGTCGTGCCGGTAGGATGGCGGTTTGGTAATGCTGAGCCATCTCCAAATAGGTGGCATTGGGTTTTGGATCATAGCGACAAGCCAAGTTAACACCCGATTTAAGGTTGTCCGGGACCAATAACGCGACCATCCCGCCAAAGAACCGGAAGGCGCGCTGATGCGAGGCAATCCAGTCGGGTAAACTGTGCGTCCAGGTGGCGTCCGCGTAGCAATAATTGGACGCACCCATCACCGCCACAAAGACTTGAGCGGTCCTTATTTCGCCGGTTTCCCGGCTCACAATCGGGACCGTGGGTCCGCAATAATCAATGAAGAGTTTCTCGCCGGCCTGATGGACCTGACACATACTGCGCTTCTGCCGACCCGCCATTGCCGATACTGATGGCAAAACTGGCTGTACCGATATGCTTTATCCTGATACACCTCGGAATATTCCGCCCACAACAGCTGTAAGGTCACGCCTTTACGTTTTAACTCTTGGTGAATCTTGGGGTAATCAGGCAAGGCATATTGAGAAGGCGCAGCTTGAGTTCGAAACAAACACGCTTCGAGTTGTGGCTCATCCATCCCCTCAGGCAAAGGCCAGGTGAGCCCTTTTGCCTTAGCCAGACTCACATATTTACCAATGGCGCCTTTTGATAAGCCACACGACCGTGCAATTTTCTCATGGCTGAGTTTTGCTTCATATTTGAGGCGTAATATTTCTTTGATTTGTCGCATTAGAATTCTCCGGTTTGGCATCGTCTTTCTCCTCCTTTAGAAAGGAGCAAGTTATGCCGGATTAAAGATAAGAATTCCAGTGTCTTACAATGACTTCCGGGATCGTAACCGGTGATTCCTGGAAAACCCCGAAAATCGGTCACGTTCAAACGGAATGGCCGGTCACGTTGCTCCGGAATAGGCGGTCACGTTCAATCGGTATGAGCGGTCACGTTGGGGCGGAATACACAGCCGGCATGGGCATGATTTTATGGGGTGCAAGTCCCCTGTACATTATCCAGAAAGGAGTTATATTTGACAACTTTAAAAGTACTAGCCGAGGGCAAGGTGCGGAAGGGCGACCAACCCGCTGAAAGAAGCCTAAGTGCAAACCTGCGAGCCAACGGACAGACAAATTCGTCAGGAACGAATTTGAACAGCTTTAGCTGGCCCGAAGGGGGAACCACAGGGACGTGGTGAATAAACTACATATAAGGCCGAACCTCAGGGCGAGTCAGCACAACATGACGAAGCCCCTCTGGATCACTGGGGGAGGGTAAATGTAGTGGTTGTGCAGGGAAAGATCATGTTTTTACCCGGGGAGATCTGCCTGCCTAAGTTGCCTAACGGCAGCGGTGGAACAGAGCCTGCGAAGGTGCGCGTTAACAGGGCAGAAGTCAGCCGAGGACGAGAACCCAATGATGTTGTTGGGGAAAGGTCTGAAGGCAGTGTGATAAGGTGGTGCTCGTGAGCTTTGGTCATTCGCAAACCCCGACCGGGGAATTGGAGACCAGGCGCGTCATGAATCCATCGCCTATCGATCTTGCATCGGTGGAATGCATCGTATTTAATACGTGTATAGCCAAAGAGCGCTATGGTGCAAGATTCATCATCCGGCTACGGCCCGATAGACACTTGATATGAAGTCGATTTGCCCGATGAAGTATCTCAGTTAATACCTGGCTAGGTGCCGTATACGGACCCGTATGTACGGTGCTGTGGGAGGGGGCTACTTGAGTAGCTCCCTATCCCTATTAGCTGTTTTATCACCATAAATTAAGTAATCAGTCCTTGCCGAATAATAAATTTCTCCATTAACGGAACAGCAAATGAATATCTGCCATGCCTATTTTTAAAGACTAATCCTTGTGCGCTTAACGCGCCCAACATCTGATGTACATGACTACTAGAAAATGATTTATATAAAACTGCTTTTGATCGTTCCACAACCTCTTGAACTGAAAATTCGTCGTTACAATTTTCCAACAGTGCTATTATTGATAAGAGTTCTCTTTGTCTATCTGTTGCTTTCGCCCAGCGGGCAGCAAAAAAATCTGTATCTAACTTCTGTTCTATTTCTTGAACGGGCACGGAAGCTTTCTCACCTTTGTCAATCTTTTGCATAAAAGCATCATATACTTCCCGGCAAATAAATTGAATAAAATATGGATACCCGCCAGACATATCTATAATTGTTTGCACTGAATCTTCGCTCAACTTTATAGGGCAACTATCATCTTCAATTGGTTTATGTATTGCTTCTCTACTTTCATCTGGTTTTAAACTTTTAAGAAATATCACACGAAACATTCTTTCGGAGAAAGTTCTAGATTCAACAAGTTTGGGAAATAATGTAGGTAATCCTGTAAGCACTAGCATTAATGGCATTCCTTGTCTTTGCAAGGATTGAAATGCATCAAGTAGTAAAGCTAAAGGGTATTCTTCTTTTTTTGCTTGCTCAGAAAGATTTTGCGCTTCATCATAGGCAAAAATAATACCTTTAGGGTGATTAGCGTTAGATAACGCTAGCCATGCTGTTTCTAATACTTTTTTTAGTTTATCTAATGCAAGTCCGGGGGTAGAATTATAAATATGGAGCAGTGTCTGATAGCCAAGAGTGCTCTGTTAGCTCTACTTCACCACTAAAACCTATTTTTTTTACTTCGCTGGTGCTTACTATAATTCCAGATGTAATAATAGAAAGGTCTGTACATAAACGAACAGCAATTTTATCTTCACTCACAGTTGCTGACTCAGACAAATCCGTACCTACCCACAGCCAACCTTCATTTATTGCTTGCGGCTTAAATGTCTCTAGTAATACTGTCTTGCCTACACCACGCAGGCCAGTAAGTACGGCATTTTCTAGAATTCTTTCTTGGCTTAGTAGACGCGTAAATTCCTGTCGTTCATACTCCCTACCAGCTAAATATGGAGGGGTGTGACCAGCACCTGGGCGAAAGGGGTTTTTAAAATTAGGCATTTATATATCCAGTGTCGTTTACAATGTAAGCTAATGTTAGTCCAAGAACTAAATTTAGTCAACATTATAACAGAGACTAAATATGCAGATTAGAGCTAGAAGGCTTACTGAGAATTCCTTAGTTACTAATAACAGCTAACGTCTAACTAACCTGAGCAAAACATTCCAGAGACTGGAACAATGCACCGAACGTTGAAATAACCCGCCAAACTTTATAAAGAACCAAATGTTTTGCTTCAGGTTGAGCACCGTGTTGGACGAAGCCGCTATCGCGGAGAAAAGACCTCGGGCTCTGATTAAATATAAAATGTAACCTCAACCCCTCGCACCGAGGGGTATTCAACCACGAATATGAGGTTACAGTGTCATGACAACACCCTTCAATAGAAATTTCAAGTAGGATTATCAAACGTTACTGCAACACCTTAGGCTTAAAGGTCTTCAACCTAAGACGATAGAGGCCTATTCGCGCGGCATTCGTCGCATTGGCTTGTACTTTGAGCATCAAGTTTATGATCTTTCAGAGCAGCAGTTGACGGATTATTTCTCGAAGCTTCTCAGTACGCATTCCTGGAGCGCGGTTAAGCTCGATCTGTATGGCCTCAAATTCTTCTATTAGCATGTCCTCCATAAGCCCTGGGTGAACGTTGATTTGATTAAACCACCGCGGACCACACGGTTACCGGATATCGTTACCATTAAGGAAGCGTCGCGTCTCTTTATGGCGGCCCACAAGTTGAGCTACCGGGTGTTCTTTTTTACCGTCTACAGTCTCGGCTTGCGTCTCGGTGAAGGACTTCGCCTCGAGGTCGGTGATATCGATGCTGAGCGTCAGCGGGTGCATATCCGCGATGCCAAGGGCAATCAGGATCGCTTGGTGCCGCTGCCCGACGCCACGGTGGATATACTCCGTCGCTTCTGGTCGGTGCATCGCAATCCGGTATTACTCTTCCCGAATCGCAAAGGCGGTCTGAAAGGCAGTCATACGGCGACCACACCGCTGGATCGTGGCGGCGTCCAGACGACCCTGAAAAAGCTTGTGGACGCCTGTGGGATAAAAAAAAGATTACCCCACACAGCCTACGCCACAGTTACGCCACCCATCTGATTGAATCGGGTGTTGACTTACTTGAGGTGCAAAAAAATCCTCGGCCATAGGAGCCTCTTAACCACCGCCAAATATACCCACCTGACAGCCACTACAGACCGTCACACAAAGACCCTGATCAATGATCTGATGAATGGCTTCTCCATACAATGGGGGAAGGTCAAATGATACTGTTATCATCGATCATTAAGACTTTTGGCACCGAGTTTCTGGCGCAATATGCAGGGCAGCTTCTGCCCTCTCATCGCAAGGCACTCGCCGCCATGGAGATTTGCCGGACCCGGCACAACCCCAAAATGTTGGTGGGCTGTGACGCCTGTGAACGCCAGACCTATGTGCCGCACTCCTGCGGACACCGCAACTGCCCACACTGTCAATCCCACGAAAGCCAACAGTGGTTGGAGCGACAACTCAAGAAACAGGTGCCTGCCGAGTATTTCTTGGTCACGTTCACGTTGCCCGCCGAGTTTAGACCCCTGGCTTGGTCACATCAACGCCAGATGTATTCGACGATGATCCAATGCTGTTGGGATACACTGCGAACCTTTAGTCAAAACGACAAACAGCTTCAGGGGATTCCGGGCGCTATTGCTGTTTTACACACCCATTCTCGCTGTCTGGATTTTCATCCCCATGTGCATATGATCATGCCCGCGGCGGCGATTGATGCGTTGAATAAACTTTGGCGAACCAAGAAAAACAAGCCTAAAGTCAAAAACAAGATCAAAACCAAAAGCAAGATCAAAACCAAGAGCGGTTACCTGTTCAACCATCAGGCACTGGCCAAAGTGTTTCGCGCCAAGATGCTTGAGGCCATGACTCAGGCAGAGCTTGTGCTACCGGCTAGACACCCTGAACAGTGGGTCGTGGACTGCAAATCGGTCGGCTCCGGTGAGAAGGCGTTGATCTATCTGGGTCGTTACCTCTATCGCGGCGTGATCCAGGAAAAGGATATTGTCGCTTGTGAGGCGGGTCGAGTGACTTTTCGCTACCAAAATAGCAAGACAAAGCAGATTGAGCTTAAGACCGTTTCCGGCCCGCAATTTTTGTGGTTGATCCTCCAGCATGTCCTACCCAAAAGGTTTAGACGGGCTAGGAATTTCGGTTTTTTGCACCCCAATAGTAAACACTCGATACAGTTGCTTCAGTATTTACTCAAACTGGATCTAGGCCGAGCATTGGCATGGCTTAGAAAACGACCCACACTGACCTGTCGGTGTTGCGGTGGTCCGATGAAGATTATCAAAACACGGGTTCCTCCGCTGTTCCCATGGAAGGTGGCGGTACCGACATGATAATACGCTGGAGCCATTGATCATGTAAACGCTATCACCCCTGCGGATGGATTTAAATTCAGTGTATAGCGCTGAGGAACCCGCTTGTCTAAAAAAGGGGTAAAATAGGCGTAACTGGCCTCACTAGAAAGGCATTCTTGCCACGCGTTGCTGCAATAGCAACCGTATTCGCTGAATTTTGAGGTTTGCGGGTCACCGTAAGCCTTGAGAGGCAGCGAGACTCAAAAAGATATTTTCATAGAGAAACTGGATCATAACCGACGGGCTTGTCCAACAAACGGTTCAGATTGTGGTTCGCTCCGCTCACACAATCTAACCTTATTCGTTAGGCATATAATATGTAGCTATTTTTTAAGAAAGTCATATCTCCCCACTCTTTCAAGGAATTGAAATTTTCTGAATTTTCATAATATTTTTTTAACATTTGCATTTCTTTTTTTGTTAAGGCCTTTTTCATTTTATGAGTATATAAGGCTCCTACACTAACTATTCTATCGTGCTGATGTAATATATCTTTCAACGTAATATAAATATTTGCTTCTGTATCTGTTCCAGTTATGAGAAGTAGCCATAATATCTTTGATAAAGCTATGGCTTTTTCTTTTTGAAGCTCAGTTATACACGCTTTAACCATGGGGTATGAGTAATTATCGAATAATTCGTTTATTTTTTTATCTGTCAAATTTGTATTTTCAATATTCATAATGATTACTTGTGTTCATCATTTTCATGCCCAACGATTGAGATCACGGGGCTGGGAGCTGACGTTGATGAGCGCAGCGAACGCGCGACGTTTTTCGGCTCCCGTGCATCGATTGGTTATGTGGCTTGGTCATTCAGCCAAACGACTTTATGCGTTCGAGTACTTGTTCCATCTCTTGGTCGAGATCTTCTGAACCGTTTATCCGCTCCAAAACCGCTTCGGACAACTGGACCTTTGTCTTGGTGATGCCATTGTGGGAAATCCGATCGTTTTCCATGTTTAGGTTGTCAACATTAAGGGAGTTGTCCTCAAAAACCGCCTGCAATATCGAAACTGGATAGTAGTACTCTATACCGTTCTTGCTCCATTCGATCACGCTATTTTCGTGAAGCCCCATCTTCGTAAGATCAGACTTAAGAGTGGGGGAGTGGGTTTTGTCCAGGATGACTAAAACTCGATTGCTGTAAGGCGATGTGTCGAGATTACCGATCACTTCGAGCAGGTCATGTACCTTCATCTTAACCTGCCCATCTCCGTTTGCATTGATGACGTTCACACGGGTGTTTGGAAACTTCAGGCGTAACATGCGATTTAGGTATTGGCAGTCTGTTTTTCCCTCGACGATCAGGAACCCAGACGGAAGTTTAAGCTGCTCGAAGCTGTTGCCAAGTTGGGCAAACTGGAGGTCACGAAATTCTTCGTAGACGGACAGGCGTTTCACTTGCACGGCAGTACCATTTCTCTGCACCAAAAAGTTGTCCGTTAAACAGCGTCGATTGAGAAATATGTGGGAGTGTGTCGCGATGTAGAGGTGCCGTAGGTGAGAAAACGCGTCTTTCTTGGCATCAAAGAGTAGTTCTTGGATCGCATTCTGAATTCGAGGGGTTAATCCTAGTTCGGGTTCATCGATCAGCACGACTTCGAACCGCCTGGTAAGGAGAACACTGATTAAATTAACAAGCATTCTCGATCCTGAGCTACACTTCGCTAATGGAGTGGGGCCGATTTTCAGAAACGAGTTGCTCATGGAGTTCCCAGGTTCGACGAAATCCAGTTCAACATTTTCCCCGAGGCAGTCGCTACAAATTCGATAAACTTCCTGGCGTTCATCATCGGTCATACGGATGAAGACATCCTGAAATGGCATCACGACGGGGTCGTGGTTATGTCGCTTGTCGCCAATCTGCTTTTGAATACTGCTCCATGTGTCGGCAACGTACTTGGGTTGTTCGCTGTATACGGGGAAGTGCTCTATTGCGTAGTAGCGGTTTGTGCCGCAGAGATAGGAAGATTCGCCGAAACGACTGAATAGCTGCTTAAGGATTAAAGTCTTTCCGCAGTTGTTTGTTCCCGATAGCACAGACACGCGGCTATCGTCCCTGCTGTAGAATTGGTCTTCCGTAATCCCGTCGAAGAAAATGTCGAGCCCGTGATTCATGATTTATGAATAGTCTTGCCACATAACGACCTGCATAACTGGAAAAAAGTAGCGTAGTGGTGTGACTGGCATGGTAGTCAGCTAGCTGGTGAAAGTCCAGCCTTCACCCTGTGAGAAGGGAAGAAGTAGGCGAAAGCAAGGGTGCCCAAAGAAACTCTCAGTCTCTACCCAACAGGGAATCACGGTGATTGAGAGCCAATGCGGGATCTGAAGGAAGCTCTAGCCAAATCGGTCACCTAAACGTAAGTGAACCTTCGTAAGGCGGCAACACAGGGGTACGGTGCCCGCGACCACCGAAGCCCAATATTCTCATCGTAATGTGTTGTTGTATTGAAGGTAGGTAGACCGAGAAACGGGTGACTATCTTACCCAGTGAAGGGCCGTCGGCTTTGGGTCGGAGTAACTGCGATTCTTTAAGCCCTAAGCGCTGCAGTAATGTACGCGTTATGAACCGAGGGTCTTCGGATGAAGCCATAGTAATCGTAAAATTTGGTGTCGATGATTTCAGGGTGACATGGATGAGGATAAAACATCGAATCAGTGACAGGAAGTTGGAGTTGAAGGGCGGAACATGTAAGTGATCATGATGACAGGTCGAATATTAGTGTCTGAGATCAGCCTTCAAAAGGAGCAGTCAACTATTTGCGTCGTAAACAGCGAATGAATTGAGTGTGCGAGATCGTTGAAAGAACACTACACAAGTAGGGCCTGTGATGATGGACTGCGAAATGTTAATAGTCAGTCTTTATTAGGAAAAGTCTAAGTAAGTTGGCCGGAGTTTGCCAAACTTGAATAGGAAATGGATTGCGTAGGCTTTAATATTGAGCATGTCTTGCGTGAGGAGCCGTGTACGGACCCGTACGCACGGTTCTGTGGGCAGACGGGAGCTGCGGCTCCCTCTGACCCGATCGTAGGTTGGATAAGCGTAGCGTCATCCGACATATTGGCGTTTAGGTATACCGATCCATTGCCCCGGATGGCGCTGCGCTTATTCCAAACCTACGTTTGCCACGTGAACGTTCTTTTTTAGGGCGCGGGGTTTTTTAGGAATCCGTGAATTCCGCACTCCATGCGGCATAACCACCACTTAAACTATAGACCTCGGCAATACCTTGACTGGAAAACAATTCCGCGGCGCCTTGGCTGGTATTTCCGTGGTAGCAATAAACAAGAAGTGGTCGCTGTTTATCGACATTCTCCAAAAATTCCTGGACATTGTCATTGTTAACTAACAGGGCATTTTGAATATGGCCAGTCTGGTATGAATTAAGATCCCGGACATCGACCACGGTCACCTTTTTTTCCTCCATCATCTTTTTGCAGTCTTCAGGGTCAATACACTGGAATGTCATTTTATGCCCCTCTAGGTTTCGGCATAAGCACGAGGCGATCGCTTTTACGGCTATTCCGCACCAGTTTCGACTTCCGCTTCGTCGTCTTCCAAATCGGCGTCGTCAAAACCTTCTTCGTCCAGCGGAACTTCTCCATCATTGACCAGCGATTCACGCCGCTGGAAATAGGCATTCCGAATGAAGGCATAATCGTCCCCAAACGCCGTTGCGTCCTTGGCAATCTTAGAAGTGGTTAAAAGATCTGACCGTGTATCAATCAGATATAACGCGGACAATCCCAAGCCTATGGCTGTCGGACTCGTGTTGGTGATTAACGAGATATAAGTAACCGGATTCGCCGCCACATCGCCAACTAACCCCACGGCGCCTCTTGGTGAGCTGGGGCCAAAAAAGGGCAAAACCAGATACGGGCCTGTCGGGACTCCCCATACCCCTAGGGTTTGTCCGAAATCCTCATCATGTTTTTCAAGATCCAAATGGCTCGCGACATCGAACAATCCGGCTACTCCGACTGTGGAGTTGACTAAAAATCGGGCGGCATCCGATCCACCTTGCGCTAACTTAAATTGAAGTAAATCGTTTATGGTGACACGAATGTCGATTATATTGCTAAAGAAATTTGTGACGCCGGTATCGACGAAAGACGGTGTGATCCAGTTGTAACCTTGCGCAACCGGTTTTACGGCATATTCGTCGAGATTTTCATTGAATGTATGCACCCCCCGATTCCAACCTTCCATAGGATCGCGCGGATCGTTACCGGTGGTAGCACACCCCGCTAGAATTGATGCAAAGATCATCCCCCCAAGGCATAATCCTAATTTTTTAAAGGTATTTAATTTCATATCATTTCTAGCCCGGCTTTGAGAAAATTATTTCGTGATGAGATCATTAACAAGATAGCATAGCAGTTGCTAATCATCGAGACCTTTAGTCTTTTATTCATTGAATTATAAGACAATTAGCAAATACATAATACCCCCCATCGAATGCTTGGTCCGCAAATCCAATCCCTCTTATTTCTATATGCTTTTGGATGGGAGTTCGATAGTTTTCGATGCCGAAACCACGGGGTTCGATCCAAAAGAGTACTCTATTGGAAATAGCCGTAGTTACGATGGAGATGGATTATAAAGGTTATCTACGGGTTGGGGAAGTTTACAATAGCTATGTAAAACATCCCCCCGCGGCAAAACTGGACCGAGCAGCGTAATAGTCATCAAGGACATTCCTCGCCTTTGGGGGAAAGAACTATTTTGTGTAGATTTGGCATTCACAAAAATATTCTAAACGCCGAGTAAAACCCCCAGGCTATGGTTATTCTACCGTAGCCCCCGCATTCGAGAGCATTTTTTTCAATTCACCGGATTCATATAGTTCAAGCATAATATCGCTACCGCCAACTAATTCCCCTTTGATAAATAACTGAGGATAGGTTGGCCATTGGGAATAAATCTTAAGATTTTCCCGTATTTCCAGATTTTCAAAGACATTGACGTGAGCGAACTCCGCATTACAGGCCTGAAGAATTTGGGTAGCCTGGCCCGAAAAACCGCATTGTGGAAATTGGGGGCTACCCTTCATATAAAGGATGGCCGGGTTTTCTTCTAACTGTTTTTTTATACGTTCTTGAACGTCCATACGAAACACCTATATTTTTAAAAAACCAATAACCGATAAGTGTACATGGAAACAAAGGTATAATCTAACTCTCTAGGACTCCGATGAATTCTTGCTTGATCCATAATTGCGCTATATAATTGATATTTAAGGCAGTCAAGGACTGCCTTTTGTTTTTTTATGACTCCCAGTCCTATGCCAACATACGTCATGCCCACCTATACGAGATTGCCGGTGACCTTCGCGAAAGGTCAAGGTGTATGGCTTTGGGACGATCAAGGAAAACGTTATCTCGATGCGCTGTCCGGCATAGCGGTTTGTGGATTAGGCCATTCCCATCCGGGGGTCCAGGAAGCATTAGCTCAACAAGCCGGTCGTTTGATTCATACCTCAAACCTCTATCGAGTGGGCCTTCAGGAAGAACTTGCGCAAGCGTTGTGTGAGTTGAGTGCATTGGATTGTGTATTTTTTTGCAACTCGGGGGCGGAAGCTAACGAAGCTGCTATTAAAATAGCGAGATCATACGGACATCGACTTGGCATTGAAGTACCGACAATAGTCGTTATGGACAACAGTTTTCATGGCCGTACCTTGGCAACTTTGACTGCCACGGGAAATCCCCCGGCGCAACAAGGGTTTGAGCCATTGGTAAACGGATTTATTCGAGTACCCTACAATGACGTTGACGCAGTAAGCGCTCTTGGACAAAACCCCAATATCGTGGCGGTCATGGTTGAACCCGTGCAGGGAGAAGGCGGGGTTAACATTCCATCAAAAAACTACCTTAAAGGGTTACGGCGTCTTTGCGATGACAATAAGTGGTTGCTGATGTTGGATGAGGTACAAACCGGTGTCGGCCGAACCGGCCGTTGGTTTGCCTATCAACACGAAGAAATAGTTCCCGATGTTTGTACTCTGGCAAAAGCCCTTGGAAATGGAGTGCCAATCGGGACATGTTTAGCCCGTAGTGAGGCATCATTACAACTGACCGCGGGTAAACATGGCTCGACTTTTGGGGGTAATCCTTTGGCTTGCAGCGCGGCATTGAGCGTCATAAAAACAATTGACCGGGAAAATTTAGTGACTCAGGCAGCCGAAATGGGTCGATATATTACTGGCGAACTCCGCGATGCTTTAAAAAACAACCGCCACATTGTCAATCTTCGTGGACATGGATTGATGATAGGGATCGAACTGGATCGACCGTGTGGAGAATTGGTGCAACAAGCCTTGGACAAACAACTGTTGATCAACGTAACCGCCGGAAACACCATTAGACTGCTTCCTCCACTGATTATGAAAAAGCCGGAAGCCGATATTCTTATCGATACACTTTCTAATTTATTAGCCTAACAGGCTAATTTTCAGGCTATGGAACCTAAACATTTTATTACCCTACTGGATCTGAGCAGCGGACAATTTCGCGCTTTAATCGGTCGCGGGATAGCCTTAAAAAAAGATCCTGGATGCGCGCCCGATTTGTTGAAAAACAAAGTACTCGCAATGCTATTTGAGAAATCGTCCACACGGACGCGGATTTCCTTTGAAACCGGCATGGCCCAGTTCGGGGGCAGTGCAATTTTTCTTCCACCCCGAGATACTCAAATAGGCCGCGGGGAGCCGATTGAAGACAGCGCCAGGGTCATGTCGTCAATGGTGGACGCCATTATGCTCAGGACCGATGCCCATGAGACCGTTGTCAAATTCGCTAAGTATTCAACGGTGCCGGTGATCAACGGTCTAACCGATCTCTTTCACCCTTGCCAATTACTGGCCGATATACAAACGTTCTTTGAGTCGCGTGGAGAAATCAAGGGTAAAAAGGTCGCATGGATAGGGGATGGAAATAATATGTGCCATTCTTATATTAATGCGGCTAAATTATTGGATTTCGATCTACATATAGCGACTCCAAACAATTACCAACCCGACGCCGATATTGTTGCAAAGGGGGGAAGCCGGATCAAAATTGCCGGTAGTCCCGAAGAAGCCGTGAAGGGCGCACATCTTGTCGCAACCGATGTATGGGCGAGTATGGGCCAGGAAAGCGAGCAATCAAGCCGGGTCATTGCATTTAAGGACTATCAGGTCGATGAAAATCTGATGGGTTTGACGAATGATGAGGCTTTATTTATGCATTGCCTCCCGGCCCATCGTGGGGAGGAGGTCACTTCGGCGGTGATGGAAAGCCCAAAGAGCATGGTTTGGGACGAGGCGGAAAATCGGTTGCACGCGCAAAAAGCTCTGCTTGAATTTCTAATGATCCCGAAAAATTCGGACGAATAGGGCTGATTTTAGCGGAATTTATCAGTGCAATTAAGCTACAAATTACTAGTTATTAAGGGTTTAATGTGCTATCTATAAATTTACGTTGATAGAATGTCCCGCCCCGCGACCAAAACCGGAAGATAATAGGAGACCCCGTGAAAAATTTCTTAGCATTGTTGCTTTTTTGCGTAGCTTTAATGGCTAAAGCCGAGACCCCAATTTATGTAACCGACCAGATCCAAGTGATGGTTAGGAGCGGCGAAGGGACAAAATTCAAGATTATCAATCGGCTTTCTACTGGATCCGCGCTAGTTTTGTTGCAAAAAAGTCCGGAGTCTGGTTATACTAAAGTTCGCTTAAAAAATGGTCAGGAGGGGTGGATACTCAGCCGATATCTGACCGATCAGCCGGTTGCTCAGTGGTTGCTCGATTCAGCCCGTAAAAAGCTTAAGCGAATTGGAGAGGAAAATACTTCGATCAAGGTAAAGCTTAAAACATTGCAAACTGAAACCGTTGAAACAAAATCGAATAATCGAAACTTGAGCACCCAATCCGAACAACTTCAAAAAGAAATTAGTGAAATCCGCCAAACAGCAAGCAACGCGCTTCAGATCAAGAAACAACGCGATCAGTTTCAGGAGCGAGTGATCAACCTTGAACGTGAACTTCAAAAAATCAAGCGAGATAAACAAGCGCTCGAAGACAGTACCGAACAGGATTGGTTTATGATTGGCGCGGGGGTGTTGTTCGCGGGTATTGTATTGGGACTCGTCCTTCCCCAAATAAGCTGGCGGAGGAAAACCAGCAGCTGGGATTCATTTTAAAATTTCACCCTTATCCGGAGTCATCCAAAATGGCCGATGCCGACAATAAAAACCTTCGCGGCTTCTCATCCAAAGTTGTCGATGGTATGGAGCGTGCGCCCAGTCGGGCGATGTTACATGCCGTCGGTTTTGAGGACAAAGATTTTTTCAAACCGCAAATAGGGATCGCTTCAACCTGGAGCATGGTGACACCCTGCAACATGCATATTAACCGGTTGGCGGAAGATGCCGGATCCGGTGTGGACGGAGCCGGTGGCAAAAGCGTGATTTTCAATACCATTACCATATCCGATGGAATTTCCATGGGTACGGAAGGTATGAAATATTCGTTGGTCTCCCGTGAAGTGATCGCCGATTCCATTGAAACCGTAGTCGGTTGCCAGGGATTCGACGGGGTGGTGGCCATCGGCGGTTGCGATAAGAATATGCCGGGATGCCTTATTGCGTTGGCCCGACTCAATCGTCCCGCTATTTTTGTCTACGGCGGCACCATCCTTCCGGGTTGCCATCGGGATAAAAAATTGGACGTGATATCCGTGTTTGAAGCCGTTGGCGCACGGGCAAACGAGCAAATCGATGATGCCGAACTCAAGGCTATTGAGTCTAAAGCTATTCCCGGCGCGGGTTCGTGCGGGGGAATGTATACGGCAAACACCATGGCTTCGGCTATTGAAGCTTTAGGTATGAGCTTGCCTAACAGTTCCGCGCAGGCGGCTATTTCCAAAGACAAAAAACTCGACTGCGAGAGGGCGGGGGCTACGGTTTTAAAGCTGATTGAACAGGATATAAAGCCCCTCGACATCATGACCAAAAAGGCATTTGAGAATGCCATTACCGTAGTCATCGCACTGGGTGGATCGACCAACGCGGTCCTACACTTGCTGGCGATGGCCAATTCCAGCGGTGTCGATCTCGACCTTGATGATTTTACCCGGGTCGGCGAACGAGTACCCATGCTTGCCGATTTAAAACCCAGTGGCCGCTATGCCATGGCGGAACTTATTGAAATTGGCGGCATTCAACCGTTGATGAAAATGCTGCTCGATCACGGGCTCCTTCACGGTGATTGCCTGACGGTGACAGGTAAAACCCTGGCTGAAAATTTAGCGGATGTCGCACCGTACCACCAAGGCCAAGAGATGATACGGCCATTCGATAATCCTATAAAGAAAGACAGCCATTTAGTCATTCTTCGGGGTAATCTTGCATCTAAAGGTGCAGTCGCCAAAATTACCGGCAAAGAAGGTTTGTGTTTCACCGGTAACGCCAAAGTATTCAATTGCGAAGAAGACGCTTTGACGAGCATCCTGAACGGCGGCATCAAAAAAGGTGATGTCATCGTAATACGATACGAAGGCCCCAAGGGGGGGCCCGGCATGCGGGAAATGCTATCGCCTACCTCGGCGGTAATGGGCAAAGGGCTGGGGCTTGATGTAGCCTTAATTACCGATGGCCGTTTTTCCGGCGGCACCCATGGTTTCGTGGTCGGGCATATTACGCCGGAAGCATATGTAGGTGGACCTTTGGCTATCATCGAAGATGGCGATTCCATTAGCATCGATGCGGAAAATCAGGTTCTGACATTAAATGTCTCTAACTCCGACATAGAGAATCGACTGGCATCGTGGAAACAACCCACCCCCCGCTACACGCGTGGTGTCTTGGCAAAATACGCCAAATTAGTCAATTCCGCGTCCGAGGGTGCGGTAACCGACTGAATAGCTATAATTCTCCATGCAAAAGATGGGAAGATCAATCCCCGACATTTTATCGATGATTCGTACATTGGTCGGGCACTCCTCGATCAGCAGTGCGGACCCGCGCTACGACCAAAGTAATCTGCAAGTCATCCATATTCTAGCGGAATGGTTGGAAGCGCTGGGTTTCAGGGTGGATCTACACTCGATATCCGAACAAAAATCCAATTTGGTCGCTACCCTGGGTAATACGGAAAGCCGCAATGGGCTGGTCTTTTCGGGCCACACCGACACCGTGCCATTCGATGATTCCTTGTGGACCCTGGATCCCTTCGACGTTACCGAACGCGACAACCGGTTATATGGTCTCGGCACAACCGATATGAAATCGTTTTTCGCCCTGGTTCTGGATGCGCTTAGCCATTATTCCAAAAATGATCTTATCGAGCCAATTATCGTATTGGCAACCGCTGACGAAGAAAGCACTATGGCCGGCGTAAAATTACTTGTGGATAAGGGCCTCAAACTCGGGCGATACGCGGTTATCGGTGAACCTACCGATCTGCAACCGATCCGCATGCACAAGGGCGTTATGATGGAATCGATAATCATCAACGGCAAAGCCGGTCATTCCAGCGATCCGGGCTTAGGCGCCAACGCGATCGAAGGAATGCACGAAGTTTTGAGCGAATTGCTCGCATGGCGTCGGGAACTCCAGCAAAAACATCTTAACCCACTGTTCAAAGTTGAGATGCCTACTTTGAATCTCGGATCAATTCATGGTGGAGACAATCCCAACCGAATTTGTTCACATTGTGAGACACAGATCGATATTCGGCCGCTTCCGGGAATGGATTTGGAGGAATTACGCCGTTCGCTTGGAGAGCGAGTGAAGGCAGCGCTGAAATGTCATCCAAAACTATCTTTCGAAATCAAATCACTATTTTCGGGTGTCCCGGCATTCGAAATTCCCGGATCTTCGGTACTCGTCAAAACATGTGAAAAGCTAAGCGGTAAGGCATCCGGGGCTGTTGCATTTGGTACCGAGGCGCCTTATCTGTCGCAACTTGGAATGGAGACGGTAATATTGGGGCCTGGTTCCATCAACCAAGCCCACCAAGCGGACGAATATATACCCATGGATCAGATTCGCCCAACAGTCGAAATTGTTAGAAATTTAGTTGATCGGTTTTGCCGGAATAAATAAACTCAATGAACAAAAAAGACATCCCACTGAATGAACGCATTATTTTTGCACTGGATGTCGATACCCATGAGAAAGCGGAACAGTGGATTGACCGCTTAGGGGGTCACATTAACTTTTTTAAGGTTGGGCTCCAGTTATTCCTGGCCGGAGGATTCCCCGTTGTTGATATGATTACCGCACGCGGCCATAAAGTGATGGTTGATTTGAAATTCTTCGATGTGCCCGAAACGGTTAAGCTGGCGGTAAAACAACTAAGAAATAAAGGCGTCACCTTTGCAACGGTACACGGAAACGACCCAATAGTTAAAGCGGCGGTTGAAGAAAAAGGTGAATTAAAAATTCTCGCGGTGACGGTTTTAACCAGTTTTGATGAATCCGATATGGTTGAAATGGGATTTAGTAAAACGGTCAAGGATTTAGTTTTGATACGGGCTAGAAAAGCGTTGCGCGCGGGTTGCGATGGCGTGGTTTCATCCGGTATTGAAGCTGAAGACCTCAGAGCCGATCTGGGAGAAAATTTCTTAATCGTCACGCCCGGAATCCGGCCCGGCAAGAACGACGAAATGGTGCAGGATGATCAGCGGCGGATTACGACGGCTCAGGATGCGATTATTCAGGGCGCGGATCACGTAGTTGTGGGCCGTCCGATTCGAAATGCTAGGGACCCGGTGGCGGTGGTGAAATTGATGCAGGATGAGATTAGACTAGGGCTCGGGTATATGTCTAGTACCCCGCACACTATATAACTACGCCTTTTTGGTGGTTCTATTTGTATCTCCTAAAAACGAAGGTTTTTGAAAAATTAGTGTAGCCTGCTCCCGATTCAACACGGCTATTGAAAGAAATTATCTGAATGGCCGGAAGTGTTCCTTAGTAGTCGATGAAGCCATTGAAAATACCTGACTTCTTAACGCGAGCTCGAAAAGCTATTTAATAAAAAATAACAATTGAAAATTGGCTCTTGACAAAGCATCTTTAACCGTAGGTTGAACGTTTATAAGATCAACATCGTTACTATCTTTTAAAAGCTCACGGGCAATGAGCAATGTACCAAGACCCATACTGTCTATGTAACTAACCTGGTGTAAATCAAGAATGCATTTGCCAATTTCAGGAGTAATGGTCTCCCTTAGGGCATCCCCAAGTTGGAAACAGTTTTCAAAATCAAGAGTTTCTTGGCCAACAGTAATTTTGATTTCTAAGGGATCTTTGGTGTTATCAACATTTGTTGTTATTGACATCAAATTTTCATTATTATTTGACAAAGTGTGTTGAATATTGAATTGCTGATGTTTAACAGCGAACAGTTTTAGTAAATTGCTCATCGGTGCCATTTGGGCTTTGAGACACGGCAGGCCTGGACCGGGTACGGCAAGATCCGAAATGAGCCATTCTCTTGCGCACTTGATAAATAATTGCACAAATGTATGTTTAAGACTATTACCCATTTGGGCTAGTACATTTGTGTAAGAATCAATGTTGCATATTCAACTGGAAAAAAAGGGTAGGGGTCAAGTAATTCTATACCACTCAAAAAGAAACCAAGGGTATTTTAGTCTCCATGACTTTTTCAACTTTCAATCGCAAAACAAAACCCTTTGTCAATGGCCCATGTGTTGACATTGTGTATGCTTATACTCCGCGCGCGCTCGGTTGCGGATTTTTAGCGACTGATTTTATGTCGATAGCCGCGTTGCTTTTCCGGTTGGTATGTCGGACCCCGATAACCGTACAAGCTTCTTGAATTCGACTACATTCATATACTCAGAAATGGCTGCGGGCTGCGGCTGGCAAGAGAATCCCAAAGTCTGTATGGAAACGTTTCATTTCGACTCACCTTTTTGTCCAGCACACCTTCGCGCATTCGATGAGCGTGGAGTCGAAATACTTCGCGACGACACCCTCAGTGAAGGAATTTATCGTCATCTTCTTCATCGAACGAGTCGTCCAAGAGCCCTCCGGTCATGGCCAGGCTGTCATAAACCGTCTCCACAATGTCCTCGTCGTGGGAATTGAGCAGGTGGTCCAAGGCCATGCTTGCTTCCAGTGGACGTATACCGGCCACCGCTTCAATAGCGGCCAATAGCAAGTATTTTTCAGTTTCCTCTGATTTGACAAGCGCCGATACATGTGGCCAAGCTGCATCAACTTGCCAGTCGCCGGCGGCGCAAACGGCCTCGTAGAGAATTTCTTCATTATCGCTCGTGAGCGCCTCGAGTATCTGTTGGTCGAACCCACGAATCCAACGCATGGAAAAGACCGCCGTCAGTTCCCATTCCTCGTCGCCACTGGAATAAGCTGCTCGAACCGCGCCCTGATGCCAGTCCTGGGGAGCGCGTACCGATGCTTCCAGGATTCGGCGGCGTACTTCGTTGGGAATCTCGGCATTCAAGTAGAGTTTGCGCAGTGACTCTTGGATGCTCACGAATTCCCCTTCGGAGATGGGTACGTCATCAGGGTCTTCAAATCCGTCGATGTCCGCTTGCTCAAGGACGGGTCCTAGCGCTATCGCTGCTTTAGCGCGCAGTTGCTCCGATTCATCACCTTCCCTAACAATCGACAATAACATATCAGCGAGTTCGCCGTTGATGACGTTGAAATCTCCGGCTAACTCCGTGGCAAGGAGTCGGTTGCCTTCTTCGGCTTGGTTATCGCGAAGAGTATCCAGGAGCATTTTGCCGGTGTCTTCCGGCCAATCCCATGGGGGTATCTCCGCTAACATTTTTAGGTTCATTTATTCCTCACGTGTTAATGAGATTCTTCCAATTAGAATTTGGCTTGGAAAAAAAGGGGGTCAAAAAAGGGCTCAAGTTACTTTCTTCATTATACTATTTATCACCTCGCCAATTTAGCGAGCGAAAATCTTAATATTCAATGCGGTGGGGTCTAGGCAATGCTAGAAGTTTAGCCGATAAAGTATCGCCAAGAAAGTGACATGACCCCTTATTTGTGGCTAATCTGGCATGGCTCCATATGGGTGATCATTTACAGTTTGTAAGCTGGAAATTTTCTGTTTTGTTTAAGCTTTTAAACCTTTCGTTGGGAATAGCGGTTTTTTCTGACGGCCTCAACCGAGGTGGCCATGTAATTGATGAGCTGTTGAATACGTGACAACTACCTGTTTCACTCCTCCACGGGAAGTTTCGCTCATAACACCACGCAGTTGCGTAAGCGTTATCAACGCAAAAAAGGATTCACTATAGTCAAATGATCACCGATCGTTTGGCCATGATGCAAATCTTCTGAATACAAGGCGGAACAGCCCAACTCTAATGCGCTGGTCAGAATCAGGCTATCAAACCAAGCGTAGCCGTATCGTTGATTAATCAATAGCGCCTGCCGCACCGTACTGGTAGTCACTGTTGTAATCGAAAACCGGGATTCCAATTCGGAGATAAGTTCAAGCAGAGTGTTATGGGATACCGCGAATTTCCGGCGCAGGACATTGATCATTTCACTTAAAACCTGCGTGCTAATCCAAATATTCGACAGATTAGCGCAAGCCATCGCGGCTTCCCGCTTTTCCAACTCATCCTCGGAATATAAATAGATCAGGATATTAGTGTCTAAAAATATGCTATCTGGCATTGGCGTCTTCCCTATCGAAGCGAAAACCCTTGGTCTTTAACGAAATAGCACTGAAGGCTTGTCGGTCTTCCCGTGCCAACAGGATATTCTGATGATTTTCCAGCATTAGTTTCTGAAGTAGCTCAAAGGTCAATCCTGGGTGTTGTTCCGCTAACCTTCCAATTTTCGCCCAATAATCAACTTGCCTACCTAAAGTACGATTAAATGCTTTTGCGGAAGTGTATGCCGCATCATGCATTTCTTCCGAAATTTTTACGTTTACAGCCATGAAATTATACGCAGGAAATCCATTGGTAACTAATGGTAACCATATGTAACAAATAGTGTAAAGCAATATTCTAAATTTTGTAGCTGATTTTCCATTTTAAAAGAGCGTAAACGTTTAACCATGACAGCCCTTGGGATTGCTCACAACTATCAAGCCCCCAGTTTCGCGGAATTATAAAAGCGGACAAATATGTTTATGCCAAGAATTGTTCAAATGTAGGAGATAAAACGGAACGCTACCCTTATTCGGTATTATTTAGTGCTAGGAAATAGTGTTGAAGAATGGCGATTGCGGTATCGAGAAAATGTGAATTTCATACCCAAAAATTAGTCCCATAGTTGATTACTCAACTAATCGATCCAAAAAAATAATCTCGAAACAATTGCAAGGCATTGATTGATCAACTATATTATCTTGTATTCCTTTAGTAAAATTCCACGAAACTCTATATGACCGATATCCAGGCCTTACTTGGCGAGAATGCTGAAAATCTTTTAACCCACAACTGTGAAACAATCCCCAGCAGTATGTTACATCTACCGGGTTCGGACTATATAGACCGCGTAGTGGTGGAAAAGGATCGGACGCCCGCAGTTCTGCGCAATCTTCAATCTATGTTCGATCACGGGCGATTGGCGGGTACCGGTTATCTGTCGATTCTACCGGTGGATCAGGGGATCGAGCATTCAGGTGGTGCGTCGTTTGCGCCAAATCCAATCTACTTCGATCCGGAAAATATTGTTAAATTAGCCCTCGAAGGAGGATGCAATGCCGTGGCGTCGACATTAGGGGTATTGGGTTCGGTATGTCGTCGGTACGCACACAAAATTCCATTTATCGTCAAACTGAATCACAACGAGCTGCTCACCCATCCTGCGATATACGACCAGACCATGTTCGCCAGTGTTGAACAGGCTTTCGATATGGGCGCCGTCGCGGTGGGCGCGACTATCTATTACGGTTCAGAAGAGTCCCGCCGCCAAATTCAGGAAGTCAGCGACGCATTCGCGAGGGCCAACGAGTTGGGTTTGGTTACGGTTCTTTGGGCTTATTTACGAAATTCCGCTTTCAGTAAGGATGGGGTTGATTACCATTCCTCGGCGGATTTAACGGGACAGGCCAATCATCTTGCGGCAACGATCAATGCAGATATCGTCAAGCAAAAGATCGCGGAGAATAATGGTGGTTTTAAGGCGGTTGGTTTTGGAAAAACACACGATAAAGTTTATAGCGAATTAAGCTCCGCTCATCCGATTGATTTGGTACGCTACCAAGTAGCCAATTGCTTTATGGGCCGGGCTGGACTCATCAATTCCGGTGGCGCTTCGTCGGGTGCTGGCGATTTGGCAGAAGCAGTAACTACCGCGGTAATCAACAAACGCGCTGGCGGCATGGGATTGATTTCTGGTCGAAAAGCTTTTCAAAGGCCTATGGAAGAGGGCATGGAATTACTCCAAGCAATTCAGGATGTTTATTTGTCAAACGATATTTCGATTGCTTAGCCGTAGTTGCTAGCGACTTTAACTTGACATCATGTCCCAAAAAGATACAATCGGCGGTTCAATGTTGATGCGGGAATAGCTCAGCTGGTAGAGCACAACCTTGCCAAGGTTGGGGTCGCGAGTTCGAATCTCGTTTCCCGCTCCAGTCATCAAATAGCCGCGCACCGCGCGCGGAAAATAGTCTGTTCTTACCAAGGCTGCGTGGCAGAGTGGTTATGCAGCGGCCTGCAAAGCCGTGGACGCCGGTTCGATCCCGACCGCAGCCTCCAACATAACATCCAAGCCGTCTTAGAACGGCTTTTTTATTATTAAATATAGCTGTTTACATGTTTCCCCCGTCTATTATAATCCAATAATATCTAAGTCTATTCCAATCTATAAATGGCCCTGAAACAGAGGGGTAGAGAATCTACCTGAAGAGGCAAATCAGGCAATACTCCGCTCCTGCTCAAAGATGGTTTTGAAAAGTTTACGTTTGGCCTCATTCATCTGTTTGACTGCGTCATTGTCGCTGATTGAGAAGGCAATTGCATCCAGCTTTTTAAAGGTGGTCCCCAGTTTGAGATATTGGTTTGCATCAGGTAATGATTTGAGCTTCTCGTAGGGTGTCATCATTAACTTGTAGGGATAGCTCTTTTTCACCTTTCCTTTGTTGTCTTCTTTTGGGACAGGAAAAAAGCAAGGACGATGGAAGTTGATATAGGGGTTGAAATACTCTCTGTGAAATTCATTAAGTTGAGGCGCCCAGTACCCCGGGATATGGTCGTACCCCAGATGTTTGCGGATGATGGTTCCGTTCTTGGACTCGGCGAGTGCATTGTCGTTGGAATGGCGTGGGCGTGATTTGGTCAGGTCAATATGGAGCTTTCCGAGCAGTTTTGCCACGGTATGATTGATGTATTCCGAACCGTTATCCGCGTGAAATGCCAGGATGACAAAAGGGAAGATTTCGATCAGCATCTCCAGGACCGGAATCATGAAACGCTCAGTAATCCGTTCTACGGAGAATATACATTCAAATTGCGTGACTTCATCAACCGCATTGATATGGTAAACCCCTTTGATCCCATCCAGGTCGCCCTGATGGACTGTGTCGATCCGTAGAAAGCCTGGTTTACCTTCTGAATTGGGTTTTCGTCGCTCGCCTATCTGAGAGCGTTTTGAAGCGGTTTTATCAAACTGGCGGCGCTGTCGTTGATAACACGTAGAATGACGAAGATTATAGAGATGGGCAACCGAAATCTTTGCTAAGCGCTCATAGCGATAATCCTCATAGATCAAAAGCATCCGCTCACAGATCTTCTTGGTGGCTGCACCGCAGAGTGTCCCATGGAGCTTGTCGGTCTCAGCTAACAGCACTGCGTCCTCAGGGCGGTAGAAGCGTTCAAATCCCGATGCTGTACGCTGTTGGCGCTTGATGTATCCGGTTTTTTTGTATTGCTGTACCAGCCGTTTCACTTGCCGTGGAGAATAGCCACTCACCTGCTCCAGATAGCGGATGATCAATCCCTTACCGTTCTTGCTGCAAGAGATATAACTGAATTTGACCAATGTACGCCGAATCCACTGGTAGCGCTCTTCCTTGTTGGTAATTGAAAACTCAACCTCCACAGTTCCTTCGAGAAAGATGCGGACGTCATCCAATGTTTTTATCTTTTTGTCACTCATATAGATCACCATAGGTGACCATCATGAGCAGAAATTACTCCTCAGGTACAGGGCCGTTTCACGTTGGAATCACGGCTCCCGTTCAGGGCCATTTCATATTGGACAAGACTATCTATTGACATCCGGGGATAACTGGGGGCAACATTAGGGGCGAGCCGAATAGAAGACGGAGTAGTTGCCCCCATGTCATTAACAGATACCGCAGTTCGTAACGCCAAACCTATTGGAAAAACCAAGAGGATATTTGACGGTGGTGGGCTATACCTGGAAGTTGCCCCCACCGGGGGCAAGTGGTGGCGGCTAAAGTACCGCTTTGGAGGCAAGGAAAAACGATTATCTCTCGGCGTGTATCTTGATGTCCCTTTAAAGGATGCCCGTGAGCGTCGGGACGAAGCCCGAAAACTGTTGGCCAACGAAATCGACCCCAGCGAAAATCGCAAGGCAAAGAAGGCCACAAATGCGGATCGGGCGGCAAACAGCTTCGAGGTGGTCGCCCGTGAATGGTTCTCGAAGTTTTCTCCCAACTGGTCCGCGAATCATGCTAACCGGTTTGGACGCACGCTAGTGCGCCCGAAGGGTGCGTACCTGAGCAAATCCACTAAGCCCACCCATTTAATGCTTAATACGGTAAACCGTAGTCATTCTGGCAAATCTTACACACGGTATTTTGTGGTCAAACTAGGCCTGACATACGAACTTAGTAGTGAATGCCACAAAAACACCATCTTGCAAACGTCCATTCAAATAGTTTGATTGGCAAGAGGCAAACAACAGTGGTCATTCAGAAATATAATATTTTAATCCACCACGGTTCCTTATAATTTAGTTTCTGCCTTAAGAGACCGTTCACCCCTAGACAAAAGTGAACAAATAACATCACCCTACCGTAAATTCAAATAAACAATTTCATATTGCCGACACATTTTCCCGATTCTTCAACAAATCAAACACAACCCTGGCAAAACCCGCAGCTTTAGCTGGGTCAGATAAGATTTGCATCATCTGATTTTGATGCACCTCACTGCTGTCCATTACAGCGTCATCGATGGTCTTCGGAAAATCACCTAACATGGCTTGCTCTGGTGTGTTATTAGCAATCTGATTCATTACCAATTCATTTTCACTGACTTTATCTCTAATCGTATAGGCGTAGTTCACTAAATTTTTATCAGTCAGTTGGTCAGTGATAAAAAGCTCATTCAGGCGGCTTAGAATCTGCGAGAGAAATTCTTCTTTTATATCGTTAGGCTTGCTGGTACCTAACTCCTCGCCAGGCTCTAGTTTGTAATCAGCGGAATCTTCCTTCAACCGAAGATCTTGTTGGCGGATTATTGAGAGACTATAGTGGCTTAGCACCACGTTATCCAGGTTAATATTCTCTTCATCAAGCAGGATCTCACGCAGCATCGGGCGAAGATTGCGCGCGTATAAACTTAGCTTTTCTAAATCCTTATTATCATAGTCAACGATCTGTGACATAAACTCGTAGAAACGCACAAAGGTACCCAAATCTTTTTTAAAGATTTCCAAGGCATCTTTTTCTTGTTTACAGCCCTTAAAGCTGTTTTCTGCGTTCGCAATCAATACTGCATCACCGCTTTTCTTGCTCCGCGCAAACATCTCCTTGGCTTGTTGATAAGCTTTAACGGCTGATCTGTAACGAAGCTGCCAGCGCTCTACGGCGGGTTTACAAATATTGGCAATCGCCGCATTGCTTTTGCTTTTAACAAAAAACGCATCGCAAAACTGTTCGACCTCTTGCCAAGTAAAAATACCGGCAGATCGCAGCTTGTCGAACAAATCAAAAATCAGGTCGGGGTCGGATACATCCGCTAACTCTGCGGTTTGATAATAAGGCTGGAAGGATTCAAGAATATCTTCTGGCTCATTAAAAAAATCCAACACAAAAGTGCTTGTTTCCGCTTTACCGGGATAAGTTCGATTCAACCGCGACAGGGTTTGCACACACTCCACTCCACCGAGCTTTTTATCGACGTACATGGCGCACAACTTGGGCTGATCAAACCCGGTTTGGAATTTATTGGCGACGATCATCACTTGATAATCGTCCGAATCAAAGGCTTTGCGCAGTTCACGGCCTTTAAGATTCGGGTTCATAGTGTTCTCGGTAAACTTTTCACCCATTAGTCCTTCGACATTTGGGTCTTTATCGTCAAACTCGACTTCACCGGAAAATGCCACCATGGCATAGATTTTTTGGTAGTCCTTCTCGGCAATGTACTTATCAAACCCAAGCTTGTAACGCACCGCTTCTTTTCGTGAGCTGGTGACCACCATGGCCTTAGCCTGGCCGCCCAATAACCCCATCACATTGTCTTTAAAATGCTCAATAATCACCTGCACCTTTTGAGCGATATTATAGTCATGCAAGCGTACCCACTGGTTGAGTTTCACCTTGGCTTTTTTGCTTTCTACCTCTTCGTCACTACCTGCAATTTTCATGGCCAAGTTATAGGCCACTTTGTAGTTGGTGTAGTTTTTTAATACATCCAGAATAAAGCCTTCTTCTATGGCCTGGCGCATGCTGTACACATGGTAGGCTTCGGGCTTGTTGGTTTTGGAGGGGCTTCATCGGGTTTGGGTAAGCGGCCAAACAGCTCCAGGGTTTTGGTTTTTGGCGTTGCGGTAAAGGCCAGGTAGCTCAGATTACTGGAGGCGCGGCGTGAGGCAACCGCAGCGTCGAGGATATCCTCTGTGCTCAACTCTTCGTCGTTATCACTGGAGTCAACCATCAAGACTTCTTTTAGCTGGCGAGCAGTCGAACCTGTTTGTGAGCTGTGGGCCTCATCGGCAATCACCACATAGTTACGCTCTTTGAGGCTGACGCTGTTTTCGATGGCTTTTAAGACATAGGGGAAGGTTTGAATGGTGACGATAATAATCGGCTGTGACCCTTCCAATGCAGCGGCAAGTTTCTCTGATTTAGAGCCATCACCCTCACTGCGATTGATGCGCCCCACCACACCTTCTACCGAAGTGAACTGCGAGATGGTTTCTTGTAACTGATCATCCAGCACGGTTCTATCGGTAACCACAATCACCGAATCAAACAGCTTATTACCCTCGGCCATATGAATGGCCGATAACTGATGCGCCGACCAGGCAATAGAGTTGGATTTACCCGAACCGGCACTGTGTTGTATCAGGTATTTATGGCCGGGGCCTTCGGTACGGGCAGCATCTACCAACTTGCTGACCACATCCCACTGGTGGTAACGCGGGAAGATTAGGGTTTCTTTCTTGTATTTACGTCCTTCCCAGTCTTCTTTCTCTTCGATTTGTAAATGCACAAAACGGGCAAGAATATTCAGCAGATTATCGGGCAGTAATACCTCATTCCATAAATAATCGGTGGCGTATTGGTTGATGTCTTCTGGCACATCGTTACCGGCACCGCCTTCTTTGGTGCCTTTGTTAAACGGTAAAAAGAAGGTGCTCTCCCCTTCCAGGCGGGTGGCCATATACACTTCATACTGGCTGACGGCAAAATGCACCAACGCACCGCGCTTAAAGGTTAATAAGGGCTCGGGCTTTTTGGTGGCAGGGTCGGTAGGCAGGCGCGTGGTTTTGTATTGTTTAATGGCGTTTTGCACCGCCTGTTTAAATTCCGACTTTAACTCCAAGGTTGCCACTGGCAAGCCGTTCACAAACAACACCAAATCGATGCGCCATTTTTTAGCGCGTGTACCTGTTTCCGCTTCATGCTCATCGGTAGCCCAGGGTGAATACACCAGCTCCGGCACCACGCGTAAACGGTTCTGTTTATAACGCGCCAAAGTATCCGGGTTTAAATCATGCTCGGGCTTAAACTGGCATAAACTAAACCGCGTACCACGGTCACGCAGCTCATGGCGTAATACACCCAAGGTGCCAAAGGTGCGCATCTCTTTATTGGCGGCATTGGGGTCAGCTTTATTCAGCTGCGAGGCGACACGCTCTAAAAATTTCTGCTCGGGATTACTGGGATAAAGCGCACAAAACTTTTGCCATTGTTCATCTTGGGTGTCTTTAACAAAACCCAATACATCCTCTTCATACAAGGCCAGTTCACGGTTGTAGTTGTCGGGTTTACCCAGCAGCCAGCCGTTAGCGACTAGCTGACGTATCATATCGTTTTGAAAGGTAAACTCGTTGGCCTTACCGCCTCCTGACAATGTGCTCATGCGGCTACTTCCTTGTTATTGGTATTTGAAGGTTCTGGGGATTGCCAGCTTCTGACGTCGATTTTTCCGGTGACGGCTGCAGATATTAGGGCTGTGCGGCGTTCTTGCATGAGTTCAATTGCTTTCAACTGTCGCTCTACCAAAGTATCGAATTTATATATCTGCTGACTGATATATTCAGTAATTCGATCTTGTTCTTCTTTAGGTGGAACCGGCATTTTAACGAATTGGACTTCCCCACAATTTAAATGAGGATGCATACCACCTGTACGAATCGAGTATAAAACTGAATAACCATATTGAGACTGAAACGCCATCGACAAGTAATCACCGGTTATAACGTCTTTTTTAGGTTGCACAATGATCAAGGCATGGCAATTAAACCCTTCCTCATTCTCTGTTACCAATCCAATATCGCCTGTACCTGCGCCGGTTTGTACTATAAGGACATCACCTTTAACCAAAATCGATTTTGCATGAGCATCACTCCACGACTGTCTTGCAAAGCAGGCATCATCAAAATTCACTTTACCCCTTTTAATATGTGTAGCTTGCACATACGGCACGCCCTCAGATACTAGAATGTCTCTCGTAGGCCCAACATAGCCGTTTGTTATTTTTTGAGAGAGCTTCGATACTGCGCGTACATCCCAATGCTCCGGTACTTCACCTAACCACTCAACACCTGAGTCGCGCATGGGGGCGTTGGGGTTGAGTCCTTTGGTGACGGCATGGCTGATCACGGCCTGGCGTTTTTCTTTTAGCAGCTTGATCAGCTGTTGTTGTGTTTCGATCAGAGTGTCGATTTTGGCGGTTTCGTGGTCGAGGAAGTTGGCGATTTTTTCTTGTTCATCATCTGATGGCAAAGGAACATAAATCTCTAACAAATCGCCTATTGGAAACTGCGTTAACACTGAACCCATTTTCATTGAAGCCAATAAATTTGAAACAGAACCACTTGCCAAATAATACAAGAGGTACTTATTAACAATTTCAGATTTATATGATCTTAGATAGTCAATCTGTGAATTAAGGTTTGCACCAGCATGAGCTTCTGAAATCAGTGCCAATTTGCCAATTTCACCCCGATTCATAAAAAGAATATCACCGACCTTAAGTTTTCCTTTTCTCATCGAATCATTTTTTTTCTTAGTAATATAAAGCATGCCATCATCCACAATGGCGTGATTCTCCATGTTTCCGCCGCGAATGAATGGAACTCCATTACTTTAACCAGTGTAATCTGACTCCTTTGGATACTCCTCGCCATGATTGCCATCATTTACGTAGCACAAGTATTTGATCCGAGATAGCTTCCAAGGTGTCGGAACTTCTCCTAGCCACTCAACATCAGAATTTTGATACTCTGGGTACGCTTGATATTTACCCATCAAGAATGCACCTCTTGAAGAAGATTCATAATCTCGGCACTTACCGCATCCAAATACGCATCAATCTCCACCAAATCTCTAGGTGGCTGATACTGATAAAAATGGCGGTTAAACGGAATCTCATAACCGACAATGCCCACTTCCTGATCTTTGTCGTCTTTCTTGCTAGCATCTATCCAGGCATCGGGCACATGGGGTTGTACTTCTCTATGAAAGTAAGCCTCATTTAAAGCATTCACCGATTGTGATGGATCAAGGGCGACGTTTTCGTTATCGCGCAGGTCACCATCGGGTTTGTATTCAATCGTTTGGCCGTCTACATCAAACAGGCCATAAACCGGATTGGCTTCGGTGTTTTTATGCACCTTTTTAATCACCTTTTCCGCTTCTGGATTTTTCCAGCTGGCGGCGGCGGTGATTTGCTTAAACTCTTTGGTTTCCAGTTTTATGCCTTGGGCTTTGCAGGCAGCTTTTATTGCCGCATCGTAACCATTCATATCGTCACACTGTTCGTTGCCGACACTTTGTTGCAGCTGCCTGGCTTTGAGCAGGGCTTGTTTTTGGGTTGCCCAGGTTTTGCTGTCTAACAGCTCTTTGATTTTGGCTTCTTTCAGGTCGCTGAAGTGGGTTTTCAGGTGTTTGCGGATGTTGGTTTCATGCTCGGCCAGCACACCATAGCTTTCGCAGCCTTCGTCGTCGCTCCAGCTCTCGCCGTAGGTTTCATAAATCCACTTCATCGGCGCGTTTAACGGCTTGGGCGCAAAGCGCAGTTCGGCCAAACGTTCATCGCTGAATTGGTAACTTTCGCGTAATGGGCGCTCGATGGTGATGCGGCGGTAGCCAAATTCGTGGGTGGCGAAGATTTTACTGGCGAAGGTTTTGGGGGCTTCGGTTTTTGGGCTGGCCGATTGGCGGCCACGGTTGCTTTTCTGCTCTACGGGTTTATCCAGCTCACGGGCATCGACCACTTCAAACGCACCAAAACTGCGGGTGATGGTGGCGATGTCACCGGCGCTCATTTCGTTGCGTTTGCTCCCTAAGGATTTACGCATTTTGCCGCAGAGATTGACGCCGTTAATCAGCTGTACCTTGCCTTTGCGCTATTCGGCCTTTTTGTTCGACAGCACCCATACATAGGTGGCAATACCTGTGTTGTAGAACATATCGGTGGGTACCGCGACGATGGTTTCTAACAGGTCGGCCTCTAGGATGTAGCGGCGGATTTCGGATTCGCCAGAACCTGCGCCACCGGTAAACAAGGGTGAGCCGTTGAGGATGATGCCGATTCTAGCCCCTCCTTCACTGCTATCTCTTAACTTGCTAATCAGGTGTAAGAGGAATAATAACGAGCCGTCGGAGACGCGGGGTAGGCCCGGGCCAAAGCGGCCGTCGAAACCCTTGAGGCTGTTTTCATCTTTGATGGACGATTCGATTTTCTTCCAATCTACACCAAAGGGCGGATTGGATAACATGTAATCAAATTTATCGGCGTAGAGCTGATCATTGGATAAGGTGTTGCCGAGTTTGATATGGGTGACGTCTTGGCCTTTGATCAGCATATCGGCTTTACAGATGGCGTAGCTTTCGGGGTTGAGCTCTTGGCCAAAGGCACGCATGACCGCTTGTGGGTTTAACTCGTGCACGTATTCCATACCCGAGGAGAGGAAGCCGCCGGTACCTGCGGTGGGGTCGTAGATGGTGCGGATGATGCCGGGCTTGGTGAGGGCGGCATCGTCTTCCATAAACACCAGGGAGGTGGTGAGGCGCACAATATCACGGGGGGTAAAGTGTTCCCCGGCGGTTTCATTGGAGCCTTCAGCAAAGCGGCGGATCAGCTCTTCAAATACCAGGCCCATATCGTGGTTGTAGATGGCCTTGGAGCTTAGATCGGTTTGGCGTACTTTTTGTACGATTTTATACAGCAGGTCGGCATCGTTGAGCTGGCCGATGAATTCGGCGAAGTTGAAGTATTCGAAAATTTCGCGGGCGTCTTTGGAGAAACCCTGGATGTAGCTTTCCAGGTTGGCTTTGATGCCGGATTCGCCGAGTTTGGAGAGGTCCATTTTGGAGGCGTTGAAGAAGCTTAGGCCGTTGGTGGCTCTGAGCAGGAGCTTTTCTTGGGCTTCTTCGGGTAAGTCCATCTTTTGGACTTTTTCGTATTCGGCAAGGACGTTATCTTTTGTATCTTCCAGTACGCATTCCAGGCGGCGTAACAGGGTAAATGGCAGAATGATGCGGCCGTATTGGGATTGTTTGAAGTCGCCGCGCAATAGATCGGCGATCGACCAGCAGTAGGCAGCTAGGTTATTGGTTGTTCCGGTCATTTGCTGATTTTTCCAATATCACTGCTTTTTTTAATATTACTAAGGCACCATTAAAATAATCAGAACCAATGGTTTTAATCTGGCAAGTCTCTATCACAGCAACGCCCAACATGCTGAATCATTAAATCAGCCCGTTGGTAGTCGTTTTTTAAAATCAGTTCTCTTTTGCCTTGTCAAACAGTCTGCCCTGTTCGGGGGTAGTGATGCCCGCTCGCTTACAATAATCCCAGATTAGCACCCCCCCACCCCATTGGCGAGGGAACGGTGCTCCTGCTGGGCAGCCGTGAGCAGTGCATCTTTCAGTTCTGGTTTAATACGAGAGGTCAGCGTAGTGATCGTGGCGGTGGACGTCGTCTCCCCTCAAGCGTTTTACTGCGAATGTGCTGTAATGTACTGCAAAGTCCAATATAATCCAAGGGATTGACAACAAAACAGTTCTTAAAGGGTACATGGCTTGTCACTGCCCCACCTATGCTTTTCCCGACCGCTATCGAATGTTCGCTGGCACAGCTTTACGATTCCATTATATTAGGCGTGAATAGTACGTCCTGATGTGCCTACCAAAAGATGTAGTCGTCGTAAAGGACAATTTGTCGCTTGATTCTTCACATAATCTTTATGAGATCTCTAAGACGTTGATGATGAATTCGGACGAACTAGTTTTTATGTGGCGAACCCTCGAAAGGAGACATATCGGCCAGGACGACCTTTGGGTATGGTTTTTTCTAAGATCGGCCGCAGATGCCAGCGACCATCCTCCCGAGGGGCATTGGCGTTGGACCGAGAAACTTTCAGACAACAGGTGAAGCAATACCCCGAGCTTGTGCCATTCAAGGGTATGAAACTCTATACCTGCAGCGATGGTCTTAACCGGCAATAAGACCGATCTTCATAAACAGGGAAAGCATGTTAACAATAAGCCCCGATTCAAATTTTTCCATTAACAAGGCAACCCAGGAAGCGACAGGGGTCGCTGGTAATTATGACACCGTGCGCTTCAATGCAGTGAAACACGGCATTCTTAGCCAACTGACCGTACTCCCACATGAAAATCCGGGGGAATTTGCCGACCTCTTGTCGGCACTGGTACAGGAACACCAACCAGCGGGAGCAACCGAAGCGCATCTTGTCGAGGAACTGGCAAGCATCATCTGGCGCAAACGTCGGGTATTGCTGACGGAAGGTGCGAATCTCAATCGAGGGCTAAGAAGTGCAACGCACGATGCTGAAACCCTGATTCCTTCATCGGTACCGTTCGAAACTGGACTTTCCGGTAAATCCACCGATCTGCGGGAATTATTGACGCTAATACCGAAAGAAGCTTCGGAACGCCAGAAAGAAGCCTTGCATGATTTGGGTGTAACTCGAAAGGCAGCAACCATCCTGGAACGCGGTGGCGCGAACGCCTACAAAAGAGCCCTACGGGCATTGCTGCCCGACTCCCGCGACTTGTGGCAGGAATATGTCGAGGATGAGGAATATCTCCCAACCACCGAAGGGCTGGCTTATTTCATCAGGGAGCAATTAGAACCCATGTGCGTGACCATCGAAAAGGTAGCGCAACACCACAACGCAATAAAGTCACAAACAATAGGAGAAGGGCTTCAAGTATATCGACTAGAAAAGCTGAACCGATACGAAACCCACCTTGACCGAAAATTCGAACGTACCCTAGCCATGCTAGTGAAACTGAAGGAGATTCGGAGTAGGAAATAGAAAACTTGAAGGTCCGCTTTCCGGCCGTTTCTGGACAGTCGAAAAATTCAGGCGAACGTCCGCTCCATACTCTAAGCAGTCACTCAGACCTTCTAAGTGAAAGGCAACTGTCGACCCAAACCGGACACAGGTGTGTACTTTTGGGAACTGGATTAATGCCTCAAATCACCAGTGCCTTTGGCGTCCGATGCATTTGGTGGTTATGCCTTTTGTAAGACGATATTGTAAGCATAAACCTCTGGTTTATCCTCTACTCTTGAAGCAATCATAAGTTTGCTCTCTTCTTTGCTCTTTCGTTTTAACAAAAGATCTGAAACGTTAAGTTTATGTCCTGGGAAATACATTTGTGTAATGAGTTCAATATATCCCCTCTTGCTGACCTTAAAATGTATATGTGGAGGCCTTGTCCAACTAACATATACCGGATAATCTCCAGGATAAACTGTTTTGAAACGAAACTTTCCTTCTTTTCCACTTGGCACAATAGCCCATCCCTGGAAGTTAGGGTCCAATGGAGCTTCGTTTGAGTCATGCGGATGCCTATACCTTCCAGCTGCATTCGCTTGCCACAAGTCAACCGTGGCATTCCCAACTGGGTTGCCATCCGTATCCAGAACCTGCCCTTGGATGATGATAATCTTCCCTTTAGCCACTCCCTGTTTTCCCTCTATCCGTGTCAAATCAAAGTCCTTATCTTTCAAAGCTACCACGGGATAGAAAGGGCCTTCGATTTCTGGTGGAGTGAGGTTTAGCTTTGGCAAATAACTCGCATATGCAGAACTTGTAAACAGACCTAACGCTCCGCCGATTACTCTATTCCTAAGAAAAGTCCGCCTGTCCATTATATCCATCTTACTCCTTGTCCTTGCATAACCATCGTTGATCAATTGTCATTTCCATTTGAAGCTTAACTCGTTGAACGTTCTTCGAGGTCCTTTTTCTTCCCAATTCTGTAAGCGTCAACAACCCCAATGATCCAGCAGAAGATTACCAACAACAAGACAAGGTTAAATGTGAGGCTCCCAGAAGTGGTGGATGCCTGAGTGGCTGCGCTCGAGATGGTGCTCATACTGATTGCCCCACCCTCTGACTCAATCTTCTCCAGGATGGCAAGGGCATGTTGTACTGCTTTTACTACAACTACGGACAGACTGACCAAAACCGTAAGCATTATGACAGCACCCCGTTTATAGTGTTTTAGAACAATCTGACCCAAGCCTGGAAATATCAAACCTGACAAGAAGGCTCCCTTTAATGAGTTATTCATTGTGCCTTTCTATGATACCTCTCTCTATCTGTCCGAAAAACATAACAAATTAGTATCCGGTTTGTAGGTAGCTCCGCACCTTTCATGGCAATTTGCCAAAAACGGCTATGCTGCCTAGGTTTTTTTAAAGCGCAGCCTGCGATTCGTCGCTGCCCACCGGTCAGTTTTCCGGTACGTACGGCTTCGAATTCTCCACCTGAGGCACGTCCTCGCCGCGGCCCCTCAGCTCGACGACGTTGAGATCAGGGTCGCGGATGAACACGGACAGATGACCGTCGCCGAAGTCCACCGGCCCCTGCCTGATCTCGATCTCGTTTTTATTCAAGGTATCGATCGTGTCGTTGATCGACGCCACTCGCAATGCGACATGTGTGTACCCCGGATATTTGTCGGGCACATCCATCAGGATGTTCTTTTCGTCGTTGTCGTTGTTGGCGTTGAAAATCAGGTTGATCTCGACGTCGTTTGGATTCTTCATGATCACCACGTCGTCGCCCTCGGCCTGCAACAGAAATTCGAACCCGAGCAGCGCATAAAACTTCACGGCCCGGTCCAGATCGGATACGCGAATTCCGATGTGATCCACACGCTCGATTTCAATCATTTGATTGGATAATAGGAGAAATAAACCACCTTTTTGTTCAAACAAGAAGCTATCAATGCAGCAATTCTAAATGTGGAATGCCCAACCCGGCAGGCGATTCATTTGAGTAGATAATAACATATAAATAATTTGTAGACAGGACACGAGAACAAGCGTATAAGACTCTGGGAAATAACAACTTTTTTCCAGAGACTGTGAGCTACCCATTTCGACCCACCCTGAAGAAATTGACGTTTGACCAGATCGTAAGCACCCTTCAAGACGTCTGTAAAGCCTTCCCGGATAACCGAACCGGTAGCAATACCGTTTATTCGATGGCAGATGCCGGCTTAGGCGCGTTCTCGGTGTTCTTCATGCAAAGCCCGTCTTTCCTGGATTTCCAGAGGACGATGGCGCGTGCAATAGGCGGCAGCAACGCCCAAACATTGTTTAAACTGTTAAACATTCCGAGTGACAATCAAATTCGGAACCTGTTGGACGGGGTCCCACCCAGCGCCATTTTTCCGGTCTTCTCCGACATTCTGGATGGCCTCAAAGCGCTGGACTATCTGGACAGTTATCGGTCGATCAACGGTACTTTCCTGGTCCCCATGGATGGCACGGATTACTTTTCGTCCAAGAAGCTGAAGTGTAAGAATTGCAAGGTCACGAACCACAGGAATGGGTCGACCACATACGCCCACACAGTCATTACCCCGGTGATTGCGGCACCGGGAAGCAATAGAATTTTCCCCCTGGAGCCGGAGTTCATCGTACCCCAGGATGGGCACGACAAACAAGATTGAGTCTTGTCAAATATGAAATGGCCCTGAACGGGAGCCGTGATTCCAACGTGAAACGGCCCTGTACCTGAGGAGTAATTTCTGCTCATGATGGTCACCTATGGTGATCTATATGAGTGACAAAAAGATAAAAACATTGGATGACGTCCGCATCTTTCTCGAAGGAACTGTGGAGGTTGCGTTTTCAATTACCAACAAGGAAGAGCGCTACCAGTGGATTCGGCGTACATTGGTCAAATTCAGTTATATCTCTTGCAGCAAGAACGGTAAGGGATTGATCATCCGCTATCTGGAGCAGGTGAGTGGCTATTCTCCACGGCAAGTGAAACGGCTGGTACAGCAATACAAAAAAACCGGATACATCAAGCGCCAGCAGCGTACAGCATCGGGATTTGAACGCTTCTACCGCCCTGAGGACGCAGTGCTGTTAGCTGAGACCGACAAGCTCCATGGGACACTCTGCGGTGCAGCCACCAAGAAGATCTGTGAGCGGATGCTTTTGATCTATGAGGATTATCGCTATGAGCGCTTAGCAAAGATTTCGGTTGCCCATCTCTATAATCTTCGTCATTCTACGTGTTATCAACGACAGCGCCGCCAGTTTGATAAAACCGCTTCAAAACGCTCTCAGATAGGCGAGCGACGAAAACCCAATTCAGAAGGTAAACCAGGCTTTCTACGGATCGACACAGTCCATCAGGGCGACCTGGATGGGATCAAAGGGGTTTACCATATCAATGCGGTTGATGAAGTCACGCAATTTGAATGTATATTCTCCGTAGAACGGATTACTGAGCGTTTCATGATTCCGGTCCTGGAGATGCTGATCGAAATCTTCCCTTTTGTCATCCTGGCATTTCACGCGGATAACGGTTCGGAATACATCAATCATACCGTGGCAAAACTGCTCGGAAAGCTCCATATTGACCTGACCAAATCACGCCCACGCCATTCCAACGACAATGCACTCGGCGAGTCCAAGAACGGAACCATCATCCGCAAACATCTGGGGTACGACCATATCCCGGGGTACTGGGCGCCTCAACTTAATGAATTTCACAGAGAGTATTTCAACCCCTATATCAACTTCCATCGTCCTTGCTTTTTTCCTGTCCCAAAAGAAGACAACAAAGGAAAGGTGAAAAAGAGCTATCCCTACAAGTTAATGATGACACCCTACGAGAAGCTCAAATCATTACCTGATGCAAACCAATATCTCAAACTGGGAACCACCTTTAAAAACTGGATGCAATTGCCTTCTCAATCAGCGACAATGACGCAGTCAAACAGATGAATGAGGCCAAACGTAAACTTTTCAAAACCATCTTTGAGCAGGAGCGGAGTATTGCCTGATTTGCCTCTTCAGGTAGATTCTCTACCCCTCTGTTTCAGGGCCATTTATAGATTGGAATAGACTTGATTGCGAGAATGCTGGGGCCAAGCGTTGGTTACAGGAATTCGATCCCCGTTATCGGGATTGGGGCATCACCCTATTAGGCGATGACCTGTACTGCAAACAGCCGGTATGTGGGGCTATCCTCGCGCAAGGCATGAACTTTATTCTGGTCTGTAAGCCCGATTCCCACACCACGCTTTACAAATCGATAGAGGCGCGGGTGGTCATGGAGGGTATGAACACCGTTACCGTCACCCGTCGCCAAGGTAAGCGAGTCGAAATCGATACCTATCGCTTTTGCAATCAGGTTCCACGGCGTGATAGCGAAGATGCGCTCAACGTAAATTGGTACGAGTTAACCACCCGCAACGCGAACGGCGATATCCTCTGCCGGAATGGCTTTGCCACGAATGATGAGATCACCGAACGGAATGTCGCGGAAATAGTGCTCGCCGGGCGTACCCGTTGGAAAGTCGAGAATGAGAACAATAACACCCTGAAAACAAAAGGCTACCACCTGACTCATAATTTCGGGCACGGTGACGATACCCTCTCCTCGGTATTGGCGACCCTGAATCTTTTAGCCTTTTTAATCCACACGGTGCTGGAATTGATGGATGTCAACTATCAACTGGTGCGCCAGAAGCTCGGTACCCGTATCAACTTTTTCAACGACATTCGGGCGCTCACCCGCTACCTGTGCTTCGATAATTGGAGTGTTTTAATGTCGTTTATGATGCGCCAGCTTGAGATCGAGGCGCCCGATACAAGTTGAAGCCCTGCTCCGGGCGGTTCACAATTCATTCGGTTCCGACTAGGCGTTTGATATTACCGCGCCACAGGCAAGTATTGCTCTTTTATTGCCTATTTAGCCAACCATTGTAAATGCTGCCCCAACCAGCGACGACCTCAGTGACACAAGCGTCGATGGGGATATCGATGGATGCCAAATTCGCGTGTGAATACCCGAGTGAAATCGAAACCTTTGCCTGGTTGCTCGATTAGTTTGCCAAATTTAGAATTGCTGGGTTACGCCCCTTTCAAAGTACAGATACAATCCTTAATGCCAACCCGGATTCAAGGCTATCGAACTAAACAATCGAAGTCTATCCGACAATAGACGTAACATGATTTTAAACTGGATTTTTCTGAGATTAAAAGACACAAGGTATAACGATATGTACAACTTCCATAAATACTCGATAACACTTACCGCATTTATATGTGTTATTTTATTAATTTCAAGTTGTTCCCCAAAACAAGCCAGGCGCGTCGAAAAATCGGGTTTCTTAGGTGATTATTCAAATTTTAAAGAAGGAAAAAGCAATGAAGCTTTGTACCTTTATATTAATCCGATTGCGAATTGTAAAAATTACACAAAAGTCATTATTGACCCGGTCACCTTATGGACTGTGTCGGAAAATTCTGAACTGACTGGGTTGGATCCCAAAGACAAGTTAATGTTATTAACATTGGCATCGGGAACGATTCATGATGCGATGCAATCAGGACAATTTGAAGTCGTGGATGAAATCGGGCCTGGTGTCATAAGAATAAGACCTGCGGTAACCGAAGCCGTTAAAGCTAATGTCTTGTTGGCTGATGTGCTCGCCGTTGCTCCGTATGCATGGGAGGTTTCCACACTTTGGGGTATCGGTTCGGGGAAATGGCCATTTCTCGGGGAATTGTCAGGGGAAATCGAAATACTAGATTCGGAGACCAATGAGCGTCTTTTTGCCGGTGTTGATAAAGTGGTCGACAGATTGGGTGGTAACATTGACCCAAGAGCCAAATGGGGCGATGTCGTCGATGGTTTTCAATTATGGCGTGACAGAATGGGGGAACGTATGAAAAGCTGCCGTAACACCGGTTCTTTCGTTATGCCTGAAGACGATAGAATGTGGATAGAAAAAACTATTGATTATGTTGCGCCATAGCAACTAAGGTATCGGAAAACTATGACGGAAACCGAGCTTCTGGCGTACCAGTTGATAGTTGACATCCATCAATTCCAGCACCGTGTGGGTAAAAAGGCCAAAAGATTCAGGGTTGGAAATTCCACATTTAGAATTGCTGCATTGACTTAGTGTTTCTTAGTACGTACTATTAAACGTATATTATACCATGAGGTTGATTTAATGGACGTTACAATGGCTGATCTGAATAAAAACGTTAATTCAATTATCAATCGTGCGCATTTGTCTGGCGAGACCGTAACTATTCTTAAACATGGAAAACCCATTGCTACGATATCACCTATCTATGATCAATCACCGATTGATGATGCGCTGCGTTACCTAATGGCCATTGAACCGGTGAGTGTTTCGGAATCAGTGGAGTCGGTGCTTACACTCGGAAGAAAACGTGGCATTTAAATCATTAACGAAAAATCAACTGGTATCTGACGCAATGGTTGTAGATAACAGTGTGATGATGCGCTGGCTGTTTAAAGACGGTTCCGAATCAGATCTACGCTATGCTCAAAAAGTTTTGGGTCATATCGAAGCACATAAACCACCGGTCATTGTGCCGTATATTTGGGTTTATGAAGCGTCTTTTGTGGTTAATTACTATGTCAAAAAAGACATTATTTCTTACGAAACAGGCATGAATCACCTCGATTCATTGTTTGATTTATGTTCGGTGATCCGCGGTGAAGAAATACCGAGCATTCTATTCGGATTTTCTAACACTCACGGTTTGTCATCCTATGATGCTGCTTATGTTCAGTTAAGCTTGCAGCAAGCTTGCGTGCTTGCAACACTCGACAAAAAAATTGTCTCAGCGTCTGGAAGACTAAATCTCACCATATATTCATGACAAAGAGTATCGGGCTATAGTTAACTGGTGTACAGCATCTCAAGCAGCATCCTGTTCCTAATCTGTTTTTAGTTTAATGCCATTGGTAAATTTAACACCGGTTATCACATCTGCCAAGTACTTGTAACTGTGTAATCGTTTGCATTTCTTCTGGGCATTTTCAATCAGCTTGAAGGTTATCGCCAGCGCTGAATCGTGGTCTGTCCTAGGGTGTCGAAATAGATAGAACTTCAATTCTGGTTTTTATAGGCAATCACTATCTTAAACCCCTTACGATTAAAGCTATCAAGTACTTTCTAGTCATCCATTTTACGGGGGAAGCAAATCGCAACCTAATGGTTTGTAAAACAAAAGCCAAAAACTATAGGATTCTCAGTAAAAACATACGTTTAATGGATGAAGTTGAAAACAAAAACGGGAATCATTTTTTTGGCATTTCGACAGCCTAGGTCTGTCCCCTATTTACCAAAAAACTGGGGTCAGGTACAAATTAAACGCTTCGACTTTTAATTTGTACCTGACCCCAGTTATTCAGTATTACTACAAAATCATGGGAAAGTCCTCAATATGAGCACAAAAAAAGCAATATAAACATTCCTTGGGCTCTCCAATTGACTTTAGATTCAATCGTATAATCATGCGCCAGTCTATTTTTGTACTTATCGCAATCTTATTAATTTTTTTCCCTTTCCCCGAAAAAACCCTGTTAGCGGCTCTTAGCGTCGACCAAGCTTTTGAGCAATTGCCCTTTTCAGATTCCGAAAAAAAACGAATTTTAAAAGGAGAGTTGGTGACAACGAAAATCAAGGAAACATCCGATCGCGAGTTAGCCACCGGAATGGCGTTTTGGATCAAAATTACCCCAGCGGAATTAAATAAATTGTTTTTGAAAGGGGCTTATATGGATCTGCCCGAACCTGTAAAGATGCACGGAGTCTTGCCCGCTAATGCATCGATCAAGGATTTCTCAAGTGCCGTTTTTAGTGCGAGTGAAACCGATGAGATTCAGCGTTATTTAAACGCTGCACCGGGTAATGACCTGAACATGGATAGCACGGAGATCAAAGCCTTCAAAACCATCAAAGACAACAACCCCAATTCAGCAAAAAGCAAGACAGCGGTTGAGGAGCAGTTGCATGCCCTGTTACTCAAGCGCTACCAAGCCTATCGAAAGGGAGGCTTGTCATCGATCGCTCCCTACATACGCGATAATGACAAGCTTTATTATCTTGGAAAAGATTTTATCAAGGCAACGCAAGCAGCGCGATTTGCGCGAAAATTTTACCCGGACTTTTATCGAACGGTGTTGAAATATCCGAGTATCGATGATGCGGATATACAGGAACGGTATTTCTGGATCAAGTTAATATCCCAAAATCGTCCGACCTTTGTGTTGAACCATCGCATCTCTTTGTCTGACGGAAAAAACTACGCCGTGCTATCGCGCCAGTTTTACGCCAGTCAAAGCTACAATGGCCAGCAGGAGTTGGCGGTATTTATACCGATTGAACAAGGCACTCTGGTGTTGTATGTTAATCGAACGAATACCGATGAAGTTACCGGGTTCGGCAGTGGCACTAAACATCTTTTTGGCACACGTATTTTAGCCAAAACACTGACCCAATTTTTTCAAGACTTGGAAAAAAGAGTTTCTGATCGATAGTCTCTATTTATTTGGCATAATCGTTTAAGCGCAATATAGGTATTAGGTATTATGAATACATCGAACCCGCCTTCGAAAGATAAGTTATCCATAAATCAAGCGCTGGAAGCAGCAATCCGTATCGGTTTTGTTGCTCTAATGCTGGTCTGGTGTTTTGAGATTATTAAGCCGTTTATCCTCCCGGTGCTTTGGGGTGGAATCATTGCGGTTGCTGTGTTTCCCTTGTTCCGAAAATTGCAAGACCTTACAGGGCAATCGACAGGATTTGCGGCGCTGCTGTTTACGCTGATTTTTTTGGTGTTGTTAATCGTACCCGTTTATATGCTCGCTGGCACGTCTGTCGAAGGTATGCAGGCTTTGTCGCGGGAATTTCAGGATGGCGTGCTCAAATTACCGCCGCCTCCCGATAAGGTTTCTAGCTGGCCGGTAATTGGCGAGCGCCTGGACCAAGTATGGAGTTTGTTTTCGACTAATCTGGAAGCAGCGGTCAACCAGTTTAAGCCGCAACTCAAAAACATTGCCCAGTGGTTGCTTTCAGCGATAGCCGGCGCTGGTTTTAGCGTGCTGCAATTTATTTTTTCCATCATCATCGCGGGTATGTTTCTGGCTAACCATAGCGGCAGCGGCAATATCATGCGCCAGATAGGTATTCGTCTAGGCGGTGGGCGCGGTGCGGAATTCGTCGATCTGGCGGGTGCAATAATTCGCAGTGTGGCGCAGGGGGTATTGGGAATTGCCCTGATTCAATCAGTATTGGCCGGTATAGGGTTGGTGGTAGCCGGTGTTCCAGGCGCTGGTTTGTGGGCTTTAATTGTATTATTTCTGGCGGTCATACAACTTCCTCCATTGTTGATTTTGGGGCCTATTATTATCTATGTTTTTTACACGGCGGATACGACTGTCGCGGTGATATTCATGGTATGGAGTATTCTAGTCAGCATCAGCGATTCGTTTTTGAAGCCTTTGTTGTTGGGACGCGGACTAAAAACACCAATGTTAGTCATTCTGCTCGGGGCCATCGGTGGCATGATAATGTATGGAATCATTGGCCTGTTTGTCGGTTCGGTTGTCCTGTCGCTAAGTCATGAACTATTTCTGGTTTGGTTGTCTGATGAACAAAAACAAGCCGGAATGGAAAATAGTAGTTGAGCAGACACGTAGAGAAGTGAACCCTTCCGATTGGACTGTCCAATCGGAAGGGTCCACTTCTCCTCATGACCAATGCCGGACGACAGGGAGCGCAAATGTTTGGGCGCGGAAGCGTACTTCCAGTACGTTGAGCACCCAAATCGAGTGCACCATTGGCATTGCGCGATATTGTGGTATCGTGGTGGAAAGCTTGTGAGAAATATGGGTTAGGAATACTTCCGAGCCTGCAGCCACTGTTCCAACATCATCAAGATCCATATCATCACGCCATAATAGGCTGCATCGCCGGTTTGATGGTTTTTGATGATATCGTCCAGGTAATACGGATTGAGAATATTTCGTTTTCGAAGACTGCTAAGGCTTTCGTTGGCTAATTCCTTCAAGCGATGATGCTCGTTTAACCACAACCCAAAGGGCAACCCAAAACCGTGTTTGCTTTTACCCAAGGTTTCAGGGGCAAGAAAATCGGCCACTGCCCGCCTAAAAAAAGACCGTATTTCAAAACGCCGCATCAAGTATTGAGATGGAATTCGTGCCGAAAAATCTACAATATTATCGTCGAGAAGTGGATAATGGACATCAACCCCAGCGGCTTCGCACATGCGGTTGACCTTTCGAAGATCGTTGTCCGCCAGTGTAAATTTGAGGTCGAGGAACAACATGCGTTTGACGATTGATTCGGTTCGCGCGCGAGAATAGACTTCCCGTAAATTTGTAAGTGGCTCCGTTGTGTCGATATCGCTTAGAAAATCCGGATGGAGTACCTCCCCAGCGGGTGTCCGATGGAGAAAATTGTAGGTTTCCATTCGATCCGGAAGAGGAATATTCGCCTGTTCAATGTAACTTTTCAATTTCCCCAAAAACGGCGTATGGAATGCCATTGGTTCGATAACTCGACGTAAAGAGTCAGGAACATGACCGTAAAGTTCAAATATTTTCTGCTTGGCGTAGCGTTCATTACCGGCGAATAATTCATCTCCGCCATCACCGGCCAGGAGACAGGTCTTGCCGTGTTAACGGGCGAGTTTCGCGCAATAATAAGCGGGTACAGCCGATGCATTACCAAAGGGTTCGTCGTAGGCATCCGCGATGATCGGGAGTGCATCGACAACATCGTCCGGAGTCAGATAATACTCAATAAGATTGACGTCAAAGTGTTTTGCGCTGGCGCGGGCGAATTCCATTTCATCGTATCCCTCGGCGTCGAAGCCGATCACGAATGCATCGACCTTTTGACCCGATAGTTTTCGGAATAACCCGGTCACTGTACTGCTGTCTAATCCGCCGCTCAAAAATGCGCCGGTTGACCCAGGTCTGTCCACACAACGTTGCATCGCCGATTTTAGCTCTTTGTGAAGCTCGTCCGCCAGGACCGATTCCCGAGCCGATTGTTCTTGATATTGTGGCTGCCAGTAAAAACCACGCGTGATGGCTCCGCGATCGAATTCAAGGTACTGACCCGGTAACAGCTTTGAAATGCCCTGATTGATCGTCGCCGTACTCGGCGCCATGTGAAAGTACAGGTACGCGAAAATACTTTGAGGATCGATGTTCGACGCCACGGCAGGGTATTTAAGAATGGCGGTGATTTGGGAGCCAAAGATGAATTGATCTCCGGCGGAAGTGTAAGCCAGGGCTTTGATACCGATCCGGTCCACCGCAATCAAAGCTTTCCCCTTCCTGGGTTCGAGTACGCACAACGCGAAACTGCCGTGGAGCTTTTCCAGGAACTTTCGCCCTTGTTGCTTGTAACCTTCGGCAAATACACGAACCAATCCTTGGCGGTTACTCTCACGGTTCAATTCAGGATCAACCCAATAGGCGTCCCCCGCAATGGCGATCAACAAATCTTCGGATTCGAATAGGTTATTGCGGTCTCGATTGCCTGTACAGCCCAGATTTGCCTCGGGTGTTAGTGCTAATTTTGGATTTTTACCGGAACCGGCCAAGCACGATGTCATTTGTTCTAACACTTCCCGGTTATCGAACTCCGCTATGGGAGTTCCCATCCATCCACAAAGGCTAGTCATGGGATTTATTTACACCTTTTCACTTTTGTCACTGGAAGTTTCCTTAATCATATCTAACCGAGCCATAAGAAAGCCGGGGTTTTCCAGTGAGCGGCGTAAAACGATTGCGTGATAATCTCGAATCGGTTGAATTTTCCGCCGCCGTGTGTTCAGCCAGTTCCTTAAGCGCAAACTGTTTCACCAATACGGAAATAAAAATAAGGTGATACAGCAGATCCCAATAAGCAAGCCCCAGGAAGGTTCCACCCGCCATATATGCAATCTCGTCAGTCACGAGTTCTATCCGATTTGACGTAACTATTCAGGCCCTGAATTCATTTTTTCGATGTGTCACCTCGACCAACGGAAGAAAGTCTTATCACCCATTGATAGCTCTGCGCTTTAAGATTGCCCACTGGTGTTCATAAAAGATGAGTAGTGTAGAAAATAGAAATCGATAATTACGACTAGACATTTGCTAAAAAAACACGGATCCTTCTTTTCTTTGTAGAAGTACAGATGGAAGGAGGAGACCCCGTGCAACAGTATATTTCTCAGAGTTTAGAAAGCTTTCAAAGCGTTTTTTCCAGATCGAGTACTTGGTTGTTGTTCTGCGCCATTGTGATTGGATTTATGGGGGCAGGAGAAATGATCGGCGTGACGTCGTTGTGTCGTTTCTGGCTATTAGATGAACTTGGTTATTACCGCTTGCTCCGTTTTTTTAGATCCAAAGCGTATGTCTATGGGGCGTTGCTCGATGCTTGGCAAGATTTTGTGAATCGCCAAGGAAAATCCGTTGAAGTAGCTGGACGAGCGATACTTCTGGGTGACCATACCGCGGTGATCAAAGATGGACGCAAGATGCCCGGCGTGGTATCGATGCACGAGTCATCGGAGACGCAAACGAAACCCGGCTATTTTCGGGCCCAATGTTGGGGCAGCATTGGCATCTTGATCGGGTCGTTATCCGCTTGTTTTTGTTGTCCTTTGCAGCTTCAAATTCATCAGGGATGGGCTCATTTAGGGTTGAACGACGAGCGCGATAATCCATGTCGGATCAAGCTCACCGACCGCTTGGTGGCCATGGCGATTCATTTTGCGGTGACGAATCACTGTCTGTGTTATTTGGTGTTGGATGCCTTTTTTTCAACCGGGGGCGTATTTCGAGCTTGCCACTATTATTCAATCCAGCATCAGGCGCGGTGGGTTGAGGTGCTGGTCAAAGCCAAGAATAGCTATGTGGGTTATTTCCCCGCGCCACCGAAACCCGCCTCTCGACCCGGACCTCAGCCGCTCTATGGCGAGAAAGTGTGTTTAAGAGAATGCTTCGACCACCTTCATTTGTTTGAGACGGTGACCTGTCAAGTCTACGGTAAAACCGAATCCATCCGGGTTATGACGCTTACACTGTTATGGCGGCCCATCGCTGATCAGGTGTTATTTATTCTCGCCGTCACCTCAAAAGGCCCAATGGTTCTAATGAGTTCCGATTTAACGCTGTCAGCCATTGATGCCGTTGAACTGTATTGTGCTAGAACCCGCATTGAAATCATGTTCGCGATGTTAAAGCATGTGATCGGCGCCTTTAAATTTCGTTTTTGGACTAAAAAATTGCCAAAACATTCTAGACGCCCCTTTTCCAATCGTCTTCTCAAAGCCCACAGCCCCAGGATATTCATACCGTTCAAGCGTGCTGGCGAGCCTATGAAATCTTCGTGCTCTGTGCCTCCATTGCCTTGGGATTAATGCAATTGATTGCTCTCCAGTATCAAGATACGATTTGGTCTGAGCACTCGCTTTATCTTCGCACTCAATCGCGTGATTTGCCATCGGAGAAAACCGTCAAGCAAATTTTAGCGCCATTGTTCCTCAAACAATTCTTTCGACTTGAGGAAAATGGCATGATTCAACAGATCCGTGCCCGCTTGATGGCTGTTTCCGATGAAATAGATGACGATTAAACTGAATGAGGCGTTCTATGCTCTAATTCTCTGCGATCTTCAAAATTTTTCATCAAACATACTACGATGGAGAGGGTAGTTTTGCCCCGCTTTTCTCGCTGTTAACTCACGACTGCCGAGTTACTATGCGCACTAAGCGAGACATACCACTACCAGCAGCATGATATTTTAAAAATTTACAACTTTTTGAGTCAATGTTCTCGTTACGCCGCTTTACGATCCGTTGAAAGCAATGACGATGAAAACATAGCTTCGCATTGTTTAAATTTAGATTCGAATGACCCACCGATGCGTATGGTCGACGGTAAGACAATTTTCGAGAACGAATTTTATCGTTATTTGTCGACCCAGCCAATGATGCGGATACTTGGGGAACAGCCTACACCAACCACTCTTTCGGACAAAACGGTAGCTACTTACACCTTACCCGATGCGGCGATTTTAAAAGGTATCCTTCAGCGATTTGTATCGCTTCAGAAACGAAAATTCACTCGTTTGCCCGAAACAGAGGAATACAAATTGATCTTTGGTTTAGATCATTTAGCCGCCGTTTTTTCAAATGAAGTCAAAGTAGGTGATCAATCGGAAAAATCAACCGCCACGTTGGCTTTAATCGATGGACCCGAACGGAGACATCTCGATTTAGATGATAACGAAAAGGCCGATAGAAGCAACAGCGCCCTGACTAGTGTTTTGGATGAATCGCAAACACGGGTTAGTGCAAAAGATATTTGGACTATGGGCGCCAATCGTGAAACACTCAGTCTGAAAGACATCGTCCACGTTTACAAAGGAAGCAATTCCAGTGCGACCGGGTATTGCTTGACCTACTCGCATACAAACAGTTCTAAAATCAAAGTTGGGGATTTGGCTGGCGTTTATGAGAAAGAATCGAAAATCAGCACCGGTTTGATTTGTTGGCTCGAATACTCGCATGATGGAGTATTGTCATTTGGAATCAAATTACTCTCGCCCGAGGCCAAAGCAGTGCGGATAGGCTTTCTGGAAAATCCGGATATTGCGTATACGGAAACCGCGCTATCGAAAATCGCGAATACAAATGCGCTATTGTTATCCGCTATTCCCGCTGCCAAGAAACCGATAAGCCTTTTAGCCCCACCTTTGGCTTACAAGGTTGGTAACTGGGTTGTGTTGAAAACCAACCATGAAAACAAGGTCTATCGTTTGGAACGATTATTGGATTCCACTACCGCGGTTAACCATTTTGAACTTTTTGAGCTTAGCGACAATGTTCGTTAGGAGGCTGTCCTTTACCCAAACAAATTACTGAACTTAAAATGCAACATGCTGCAAATTCGCGCAGCATGATAAAAGCTTTTTCCGTGAATCAACCCATTTACTGTTTTATCCGATATTCCGCCGAACGGGCGTGCGCGGTCAAACCTTCGCCTCGCGCCAGAACCGAAGCGATTTTACCCAAATTGCTGGCGCCTTCATCCGAGCAATGGATCACGCTAGAACGTGTTTGAAAATCGTAGACACCAAGCGGAGAGGCAAATCGCGCCGTACCGGAAGTGGGTAAAACATGGTTCGGGCCGGCGCAGTAATCACCCAAGGCCTCGGCGGTGTATTGGCCCATAAAAATTGCACCGGCATTGCGTATTTTTCCAACCAACGCTTCAGGGTTTTCCACCGAAAGCTCTAAATGTTCCGGAGCGATTCGGTTGGCTATATTGACAGCCTGATCCAGGTCCTTTACCAAAACCAAGGCGCCCCGTGACGCTAGGGAAGCACGAATCACATCGGCCCTCTCCATTCCAGGCAACATGGATACCATTGCTGATTCGACTTTGTCCAGAAAGGCCGTATCGGGAGAAAGCAAAATGGCTTGGGCATCTTCGTCATGCTCGGCCTGGGAAAACAGGTCGGCACAAATCCAATCCACGTGGGTATGCCCATCGCAAATCACAAGAATTTCTGAAGGACCCGCAATCATGTCGATGCCCACTTGGCCAAACACTATTTTTTTGGCGGTTGCCACGTATATGTTTCCGGGTCCTACTATTTTTTCTACTTTGGGGATTGTTTCCGTGCCGTAAGCCAGTGCGGCGATTGCTTGAGCGCCACCGACGGTAAATACTCGGTCGACCCCGGCCAAATGAGCGGCCGCTAAAACCAATTCGTTGCGTTCTCCACCGGGGGTGGGTACTACCATGACCATTTCCCTAACCCCCGCAACTTTTGCCGGAATCGCATTCATCAATACCGACGAGGGATACGCGGCCTTACCCCCCGGGACATACAAGCCTACCCTTTCCAAGGGGCTGATCTGTTGACCTAACACCGTACCGTCGGCTTCCCGATACTGCCAGGACTCCATTTTTTGGCGTTCGGCGTAGGCTTTAATACGCTCCATGGCAACTTCTAAAGCATTGGCCCAATCTTTCGATAAATTATTCCAGGCATTTTTTATTACGTCTTTTGGAAGTTCTAACTGGGCGGCGGCGGTTACACTATATTGGTCGAGTTGTTGGGTATAATCGACTAGCGCACGATCTCCGAGTTTTCGTATCGCCGCTATAATCTCCACCACCCGTTGACGAACCGTCATATCATCGCTTTCGTCAAAGGCGAGTAAATTTTCGAGGTTTTGATCGAAATCAGGGTCGGAGGTTGCCAAACGGGCAATTTGAAATTCTGACATTCTTTGCGACTGCTTATTCATATACTGGTTTTTCCAGGCGCCTTGCTACGAACGAGTCAATTAGCGACACGGTGAATTTCCGCACCGAGTTGGGCTAGCTTTTCTTCGATGCATTGATAGCCCCGATCAATATGGTAGATTCGGTCGACGACGGTTTCGCCCTCAGCCACTAAGCCTGCCAGGACCAAACTGGCGGAAGCTCTCAAATCGGTTGCCATAACCGGCGCTCCCGTCAATTTCGAAACACCGGTGCAAATGGCGGTGTTCGATTCCAAACGGATATCGGCACCCATGCGCTGCATTTCCTGCACATGCATAAACCGATTTTCGAATACCGTTTCCGTTATTACACCCACACCCTCGGCAATGGTATTCATTGCGGTCAATTGGGCTTGCATATCGGTTGGAAAAGCCGGATAGGGTGCGGTTCGAACAGAAACGGCCTTTGGGCGCTTACCCCGCATATCGAGTTCGATCCAATTTTCACCCACGCTAAGTTTGGCGCCCGCCGCACGCAGTTTCGCCAAAACCGAGTCCAAGGAATCGGGCCGTGTATCTTTCAGCTTAATCTTGCCTCCGGTCATGGCTGCCGCGACCAGATAGGTACCGGTTTCTATCCGATCAGCCAAAATATTATAGACTTTACCATTGGCGGAAAGCGATTTAACCCCAATGATTTCTATCACATCAGAGCCTGTGCCGCTGACATTGGCGCCCATGGCGTTAAGGAAGTTCGCCAGATCCACAACTTCAGGCTCGCGCGCGGCGTTTTCGATGATGGACCGCCCATCGGCTAAACTAGCCGCCATCATAAGGTTTTCGGTGCCGGTAACGGTTACTTGATCCAATACCAGGCGACGCCCTTTTAAACGCTTGGCTTTGGCTTTAATATAGCCATTTTCGACCGTTATATCCGCACCCATTTTGGCCAAACCTTCAAGGTGCAGATTTACCGGACGGGTGCCTATGGCGCAGCCACCCGGTAAAGAAACTTCGGCTTGTCCAAAACGCGCCAGAAGGGGGCCTAAAACCAATATTGACGCCCGCATGGTTTTAACCAATTGGTAGGGCGCCTCAAAATTTTTGATCGTGCTGGAATCCACCTCGATGTTCATTTTTTCATCGATAACCAACTGAACACCCATGCGTCCGAGCAATTCCATGGTCGTTGTAATATCGTGTAAATGGGGGATATTACCCACTATGACGGGGGTTTCAGAAACTAACGCGGCGGCCAGTATAGGTAAAGCCGCATTTTTAGCACCGGAAATACGCAGTTCACCGAAAAGGGGATGTCCTCCCTGGATAATCAGTTTGTCCATTATTTGGGGATTTTTATTTTGTATTTATCATAATTATTTTTTTAGCTTATCCACTATTCTACCCCAATTATGGAGACTGGGGCTGTTTTTGAACAGCTAAATGCCAGCCCGAAGGCCGGGAGGCTTAACGCTAAGAAGAAGAATGTTCGTTTATACGCGCCGATTGAGCGTTTTTTCCGCGCTAGGCTTTCTAATCTCGGACAGCCTGAATAGCTACAGGCTTTGTGGTGAATTTTTCAATTGATGTTTGTACCGGTCAATACACCTTCTAAACCACTAATTCTGGCGATCGCAAGCATCTGTTCGGGAATGTTACGGTATTCCAGTTTTTTCGTTTGATGTTTTGCTATTCCAAGCCATTCGATTAAGAGTGCGATTCCGGCGCTATCCACATGGTTGACATTTATTAAGTCTACAGTAATTTCCGAATCACCATCGAACAGTCCGGACGATTCAGACACAGCTTCCGAAACTGTTGCAAAACCTAATTCTCCGGTGATCGAAAAATTATTTTGTTGGGTTTTCTCTATCGTAAAATGGGGCATGGCTCAGGTCAATTGTCTCCGCTTCCTTCAGCTTTTTTGAACAGGAATCTACCGATCATTTCTTCCAAGACTAGCGCGGATTGCGTTAACTCAAGAAAATCTCCTTCGCCCAAAAATTCTTCGTCACCTCCAGGCTCCAACCCAACATATTGTTCACCAAGTAATCCTGATGTAAAGATACTGGCGGTAGTGTCGGTTGGCAATGTATCGTAGCGGGATTCAATCGACATATCGACAATTGCTTCGTAGGCTTCTTTATCAAAAGTAATCACCTTGACCCGTCCAATTCGAACCCCGGCAACGGATACCGGCGATCTTACTTTCAAACCACCGACGTTTTCAAATCGGGCTTTGATTATATAGCTTTCGTTACCTTGAAAACTACTAAGGTTACTGACTTGCATGGCAAGAAAGAACAAAGCGATTAAACCAGCGGTTACAAAAAGCCCTACCATCGTTGCTATGGTTTTAGATTGCTGCATAATTTATACGTCCCCGAACATTAAGGCAGTTAATACGAAATCCAATCCAAGTATGGCGAAAGCGGAATAAACCACGGAACGGGTTGTTGCCCGGCTTACACCCTCCGCTGTCGGAACTGCATCGTATCCTTGAAAAACCGCTATCCATGTTACGACAAAACCGAAAACCAGGCTTTTTATCACGCCATTGACGATATCGTCCCAAAAATCCAGAGTGGTTTGCATTTGGGACCAAAAGGCTCCCTCATCGATACCCAGCAGGCCGACACCGACAAAATATCCTCCCAGCACGCCAATCATGCTGAAGATCGCCGTCAATAGGGGCATGGACAAAAATCCGGCCAGAAATCGAGGTGCGATGATCCGCCCGATCGGGTCGACCGCCATCATTTCCATGCCCGATAGTTGTTCCGTGGCTTTCATAAGTCCGATTTCCGCTGTCAAGGAAGAACCGGCTCTGCCCGCGAACAATAAAGCTGAAACAACAGGGCCGAGTTCACGAACCAACGATGCGGCAACCATAACCCCCAAGGTCTGTTCAGCGCCAAAGTCGGAAAGAATATAATAACCTTGTAAGCCAAGCACCATACCTACGAACAACCCGGAAACCAAAATTAGCAGGAAGCTTAAAACGCCAACGGAATACAGCTGTTGGATTAAAAGGGAAGGCCGCTTGATGGGTTCCCATAGCCCGGCCAAGGTTCGAAACAAAAAGATCGAACCATGGCCTAAATTTTCAAATACCCTCAGGGTTGTGCGGCCCACATATTGAAGATTTTCGAACATGTTTATCAGTGTAGGTCTAAGCTAAATAAAACAAGGTAAATGTTCAGATTGCCCCTGAAATTCGTCGGTTCAAGGCGAAAAATGTGAGTTTATACGTGTAAATAATCATTTTTATACGCGGAAATGGCGGATTTCAAGGGGGCAAGCTAAATAGTTAATTGCGATTGAATAAATCTTCGGCATAATCAGGGGCTGGAAAATGAAAGGGCACCGGCCCGTCGGGCAATCCATTCATAAATTGGTGTACCCACTGGGATCCCGAGCGATTGATCTCATCCGCCGATCCTTGCCCAACGACTTTCCCCTTGGAAATAACAAAAATATAATCGGCTATCGCGGAAGTTTCCTCGACATCATGGCTGACGATAATAGTGGTTAAATGTAACGCATCGTTCAAACTTTTGATCAATTTAACCAGTACGCCCAAAGAGATAGGGTCCTGGCCGGTGAAGGGTTCATCGTACATGATCATCGCTGGGTCAAGGGCGATCGCACGGGCCAAAGCAACTCTTCGCGCCATGCCTACGGATAATTCGTTGGGCATTAAATCCTGAGCCCCTCTCAGACCAACGGCTTCCAATTTCATCAATACTAGTGTACGAATCATGGATTCCGGCAGCTGGGTGTGCTCGCGGATCGGAAATGCCACATTATCAAAAACATTAATATCGGTTAACAATGCGCCACTTTGAAACAACATACCCATCCGCTTTCTAAGCGCGAATAATTCGCTGCGCCGCATATCCTGGACCACTTCGCCGTCGACGGAAACGGATCCCGAATCCGGCTCTACTTGGCCACCGATAAGCCGCAGCAATGTTGTTTTCCCCGTGCCGCTAGGTCCCATAATGGCCGTTATCTTATTTCTTGGGATTTCGAGGCTTATATTATCGAAAATTTTTCGTTCATCCCGACTGAAAGTCAAATTCCGAATCGACACTATATTATCGACTTTAGATACACTATTTTCCATTTTAGCGATGCTATTTAAAATTACAAATCTAAGAGGAACAAGTAATTATCCCCAAAAACTCCTGTACTTGCCAAGGTTATCACAACAAACACCGGTTTTCTTTAATTATAGGATATTTGTAACTGTTGAGATTGCGGGTTATGTTTTCGAGTTCAAGGAAAAAGTGCGAAGTTTATAAGTATCAATGTGCACTTTTAATTCGCGCATTCATGCGTTACGTCCTTCGGGCCAGCTTTCTGACGTTTTTGTGACGTAGTAATCACGAAAATAAGCCGTGAACTGAATAGTTACGGATATTTTTGGGCTGTTTCCTTCTTACAACAATAAATTGGCGTGATCTGACCCGCTTGGGGTTTGTCCCCGTTGATCCATGGTCCTCAAAAAGGTGGTCTGGATTTATTAAGGCAAAGATTAACAAGGTCGTCAATCTTGGCTGTTCCTACGCACATAACCGTATCCGCGCCACCCCAGTACAATTTTAGAGTGCCGTCATCTTCGGGGATTGCCGCACAGGAAAACACTACATTGTGGACATAACCCGCGATTTCCCAAGGATCTTCAGGCGCAAGAATCCATTCGTCCGCGACACCGAGAATCTTTGAGGGATCGGTGAGACTGTGAAGAGCGGCGCCGAGACGATAAACGCTTCCATCCATGGTAGGGAATACACCATGGAATATGTTAAGCCAACCCTGATCGGTTTTTATGGGTGTCGCCCCCGGACCGATCTTCATTTCGTCCCAGTGATAACCCATCGATTTGATAAGCACTTTAGAATTCCCCCAATGAATCAGGTCCGGGGAATAGGAAACCCATATGGACCAGGGACTAATTTCCGAGTGGGGACGGTCGAGCCTAACATAGTTTCCGTTAATACGTTCCGGAAACAGGACCACATTGCGCATGTCGGCTTGGGATATCAGTGATATCCTTTCAACAGACTTGAAATCGCGGATTTTTGCCAGCCCTATACGAACCCCATGCTTTGAATACGCGCTGTAGGTAATCAACTCGGCAGTCGTGAGTTAACAGCGAGAAAAGCGGGGCAAAACTACCCTCTCCATCGTAGTATGTTTGATGAAAAATTTTGAAGATCGCAGAGAATTAGAGCATAGAACGCCTCATTCAGTTTAATCGTCATCTATTTCATCGGAAACAGCCATCAAGCGGGCACGGATCTGTTGAATCATGCCATTTTCCTCAAGTCGAAAGAATTGTTTGAGGAACAATGGCGCTAAAATTTGCTTGACGGTTTTCTCCGATGGCAAATCACGCGATTGAGTGCGAAGATAAAGCGAGTGCTCAGACCAAATCGTATCTTACTGGAGCGCAATCAATTGCATTAACCCCAAGGCAATGGAGGCACAGAGCACGAAGATTTCATAGGCTCGCCAGCACGCTTGAACGGTATGAATATCCTGGGGCTGTGGGGCTTTGAGAAGACGATTGGAAAAGGGGCGTCTAGAATGTTTTGGCAATTTTTTAGTCCAAAAACGAAATTTAAAGGCGCCGATCACATGCTTTAACATCGCGAACATGATTTCAATGCGGGTTCTAGCACAATACAGTTCAACGGCATCAATGGCTGACAGCGTTAAATCGGAACTCATTAGAACCATTGGGCCTTTTGAGGTGACGGCGAGAATAAATAACACCTGATCAGCGATGGGCCGCCATAACAGTGTAAGCGTCATAACCCGGATGGATTCGGTTTTACCGTAGACTTGACAGGTCACCGTCTCAAACAAATGAAGGTGGTCGAAGCATTCTCTTAAACACACTTTCTCGCCATAGAGCGGCTGAGGTCCGGGTCGAGAGGCGGGTTTCGGTGGCGCGGGGAAATAACCCACATAGCTATTCTTGGCTTTGACCAGCACCTCAACCCACCGCGCCTGATGCTGGATTGAATAATAGTGGCAAGCTCGAAATACGCCCCCGGTTGAAAAAAAGGCATCCAACACCAAATAACACAGACAGTGATTCGTCACCGCAAAATGAATCGCCATGGCCACCAAGCGGTCGGTGAGCTTGATCCGACATGGATTATCGCGCTCGTCGTTCAACCCTAAATGAGCCCATCCCTGATGAATTTGAAGCTGCAAAGGACAACAAAAACAAGCGGATAACGACCCGATCAAGATGCCAATGCTGCCCCAACATTGGGCCCGAAAATAGCCGGGTTTCGTTTGCGTCTCCGATGACTCGTGCATCGATACCACGCCGGGCATCTTGCGTCCATCTTTGATCACCGCGGTATGGTCACCCAGAAGTATCGCTCGTCCAGCTACTTCAACGGATTTTCCTTGGCGATTCACAAAATCTTGCCAAGCATCGAGCAACGCCCCATAGACATACGCTTTGGATCTAAAAAAACGGAGCAAGCGGTAATAACCAAGTTCATCTAATAGCCAGAAACGACACAACGACGTCACGCCGATCATTTCTCCTGCCCCATAAATCCAATCACAATGGCGCAGAACAACAACCAAGTACTCGATCTGGAAAAAACGCTTTGAAAGCTTTCTAAACTCTGAGAAATATACTGTTGCACGGGGTCTCCTCCTTCCATCTGTACTTCTACAAAGAAAAGAAGGATCCGTGTTTTTTTAGCAAATGTCTAGTCGTAATTATCGATTTCTATTTTCTACACTACTCATCTTTTATGAACACCAGTGGGCAATCTTAAAGCGCAGAGCTATCAATGGGTGATAAGACTTTCTTCCGTTGGTCGAGGTGACACATCGAAAAAATGAATTCAGGGCCTGAATAGTTACGTCAAATCGGATAGAACTCGTGACTGACGAGGTAATCAAATACTCGTTATCGATCACACAGATCCTTGGGTCTTCTACGGAATATTCTTCGTACTCGGCGAATATGCCCTCCGTAGCCGGTGTGAGAAAGGGTTCTGGTGATACGCTAAATTGGTAACCATCGGTGCTCTCGGCCAAACCGAGAATAGAACGGCCGTTATACAAGTGGGATCGAAACAGCATCATATAGCGGCCATTAAATTTTGCTACCGCCGCATTGTGTACGGTCTCGACCGGATAAGGAACATCCTTTTTGGTTAGAATCGGGTTGCCTTCGTAGCGTTTTACTATTGCATTCATGGATAGGCCTTCCTGTTATAAACTACTCTAATCATCTTTGATTCGGATAATATCGTCCTTGCTAAAGACGATCATTCTCCCGTTCGGCTAAAATTTGGCCATAAAGATCCAAATATTCCTGGGCCATCCGGGCAACGGTAAACCGTTCTTCGACACGAGCCCTGCAGTCAACTCTATTGATAGTCGCTAGTTTGCCGACAGCGTCGACAGCCTCCTCTATATTCTCCACGATAAAACCGGTCTTACCGTCCTCAATGACCTCAGGAATCGAACCCCTCGCCATCGCAATAACCGGTGTTCCACAAGCCATTGCTTCAACCATGCTCAAGCCAAAGGGTTCATCGAAATTAATCAGGTGCAATAGCCCATCCGCCTCACCCAGTACTTTGCTTTTGTCATCCGCGTATACAGAACCGATATAGTCCACGGTTTCACCATCAACGTAGGGTTTAACTTTTTCCTGAAAGTATTCTTGGTCCTGAATAATCCCAGCGATCACCAATTTCTTGCCAGCCTGTTTCGCTACTTGAATGGATTCGAAAACGCCTTTATGATGATGGATACGTCCAAAAAAGAGTAAATACCCCTGCGAATCAGCGCTAAACGGAAATTTAGATATTTCGATACCATGATGGATGGTAGCCGAGTAATCCAAATCGGGGTTTTTGTCCGCTTCGCTGATCGCCGCATAGTAGCTTCCGGCGTTGTATTTCCGATAGACGGGAACAATAGCGTCCGAAGAAAAACCATGGATCGTTGTCAGTACCGGTGTTTTAACCAAGCCGGAATAGGAGAGCGGCAAAAAATCGTAATGGTTATGAATGAGATCGAATCGGTCCGAATTTTCAAAAAGGTTTGAAATATGCAGACATTCCCAAACCTTAGGGTATATCGAAGGATCTTCACTGAAGGCATGTTCACAAACCCATTTTAATTTCCCCGATGTTTTTGAATCTCCGGTCGCGAACAAGGTCATGTCGACACCCATTGAAACCAGCTGTTCGGTCAATACACTGACAACGCTTTCCCAGGGGCCGTAGTGTTGTGGAGGTGTCCGCCAGCTAATCGGGCTCAGCATTGCTATACGCATGGTCCTATTACATTGCAGTTATAAATTATTAGAGTGGTCAATCGTCTACCGTTTAAAGTCCCTTACCCGAATTCAGTATAGCCTGAATCCATGACTTTGATGCGGAGTAGGGTGCAAGATATTGGTTTCACGGGGGAATAGAATAATAGCCACTTAACCTAGGAGGCTGTCCGAGAATAGAAAGCCTACTGCGGAAAAGCGGATTTTGGCTCATTTTCCCGATAAAATTGATAAAATACATCCCTATATTTCACACCTGCGGGCCGCTTTCAGCGGTCCAAACCCGCTCCAGGCGGATTTGTCGTTAAATACAGCAATTATTCGCCTCATTTAATCGAAAAAATGGCCTCAAAACCACTTTTCCTCGCGACGGCTCCTATTCTCGGACAGACTCCATCAAGGTGATATTAACCGGTTCTGAACCCGCCAATATGACCTCGATGGAGTACAGGGGCGAAATAGGGCAGTCCCGTTCTCGATTGAAAGGTTCTCTACTCAGCTTTTGTAAACTTCGCGCTGTCCCAACGCTCCGCGTTTCCGCCGCGATTATTTTCAAAGGTTTGCCCATCATACTAACGCGGCTATTCCCTTCAATAGCGAAGTATCACTTTAAATAGGCTTGGGTAACGGGCAATCTCAGGCCGTCACTCTGTAAGATGGGATCGATGGCGGGGGTTTAATAGGCAACCCGATGTTCATGGTCTGGTTTACCAGTGGTGTTTGTTCACTGCGTTCACTCGGACTTTGGTAGCATCCACAAAGGATACAAGGTGCCGGAAGTAAAGAATTCAACGTGCAAAGATGAGTGGCGACCTTCGGCGTACGTTCGCCACGCCAAACCACATTGATCTTATTTGGTGATGTATATTTTTACGAGGTTGTCGATTTTTGGCGATACCGTACAAATGTTATATTGACTTGAAATAGTTTTCATCGTACCGACAGCAGCGTATTCGATACATTGCGAATGGGTCTAATCGACCATCCCTTTCAAGGTAAAATAAAATATGATATATCAACAGGATAGAAAATAGTTGTAGACAAGCACCTTAATCATCTGGAAAATATCAAGGGAACTTATATTCGATGATGAGGGGTAGACATGAAATTCGACGACATTTTTCAGCGTTTTACAGAGAAAAGCCCGGTCGCCGTGAGCGTTCACATTCTGCTCGAACGGATATTCAGTCCGGACAAGCTCAATCAATGGTTTGAGAAAACAGCGGTTAACCAATATACGCGGGAGTTGTCGTTTTCGAGCCTTTTTGAATTGATGAATGGCGTGGTATTCAAAATGTTCCCTTGTGTCTTCAATGCCTATCAAAGTGCGGACGAGACGATTGGCGTTTCGGTCACGTCAGTCTATAACAAGCTGAACGGACTGGAAGCCTCTACGTCAGCTACCCTGGTTCACGATACCGCGCAAGAGATGACGGAGATTATCGAAGCCTTAGGCGGCCCGTGTAAACCGTGGTTACCGGGCTATCGTGTCAAAGTGCTGGATGGCAACTGTATCGAGGCGACAGAACATCGTTTGCAGGTGCTCCAAAACACTAAGGCTGGACCCTTGCCAGGAAAATCACTGAATGTGTACGATCCCGCGTTATAGATGGTCATCGATGTGTTCCCCTGCGAGGATGGGCATACGCAAGAGTGGGCCTTGCTGGGGACGGTATTATCGACGGTCCAGGCACGGGATATCTGGATTATGGATCGTAATTTTTGTGTCAGGGACTTTCTCTCGGGAATTGTTGATCGTGGTGGCTTTTTGATCTGCCGCCAACATGCGTCGATGCCTTGGACGGCTCTCGGCGATGAACGTTATGTGGGCAACACCGAGACGGGAAAGATTTATGAGCAATGGATCGAGGTCACCGATACGGCAGGGAGGGTTCGGAAATATCGTCGGATACGGGTTTGCCTGAATACCGCGACACGCGACGGTGAGCATGAGATTTGCGTGTTGACGAATCTACCGAAATCAGTCGCCGATGGCAGACTGATCGCCGAGATGTATCGTAAGCGCTGGACGATTGAAACCGCGTTTCAAGAATTGGAAGCTCATCTCCATTCGGAAATCAACACCTTGGGTTATCCGAAAGCCGCCTTGTTTGGATTTTGCATTGCCCTGGTGGCCTACAATCTATTGGCTGTTGTTAAAGCAGCGCTCCGGGCTGTCCACGGCGAAGAAACCATCGAGAATGATGTTTCCAGCTATTATTTAGCCGGTCATATTGGCAGAACCCATGAAGGCATGATGATCGCCTTGCCATCGGAGTACTGGGTTGGATTTCAAAGTCTTCCGCTGACTGAATTGGTTGAGGTGCTCCTACAACTCGCTCATCACGTCAAATTATCCCAATTTAAAAAGCACCGTCGTGGGCCAAAAAAGCCACCGCCAAAACGTGACCAATTTCCCAAGCAGCCACATGTCTCAACTGCCAGACTCCTTGCGGCAAAGAAAAAGAAAAAAATGGCACCTTGAAAGGGATGGTCTAATCGACCCAACCCCGTCCTAATTATAAAGGGTAAATAACTGAATGGCCGGAAATGCTTCGAAGCGGTCATTCAGGAAATTAGGTTGAATGTCTGCTTAATACTCATTGCGGTCATTCGGATCTTCTAAATGAAAGGCAGCTACCGACCCAGTGCGGTCTTTCAAGTGCCACATGTGGTTCCGTTAAACGTAAATTGTCCTATCTCTAGTAGAGGATGGAACAGTGGATATGATGTTAGCTCGCAAGCAACTGGGTCGACACCGAATGGATATTGCCTGGCGAATGTATTGGGTACATGCTAATTCGGCATTTTCAATGGGAAAAGTTGGTTATATGGTTAACCTGCCAGTTAGGATCTAACCTACTTGATCCCTTACCTACTTTCAGGTATGAATACGCGGTTGCGTGTAAAACCTAAGGAGCGCTAATATCAAAAGTTTCCTTCTGTGGTCCGAATCGGAGGCTTGCTCTGCTTTATTCGAAATGGTGCTCCTTGTTTTGTTTATTTCGGTCTTTCCACCCTGGGCTTTTATCTGTGTACCTTGAGTAGCGATTTGAACGTCCTGGACGGAAGATGCGTAGGCTTGCGATGATACGATGAAACTGACTGCTATGCATGTTCGCTTTAATGTTATTAAAATGCTCATTTTGGGATTTCTCTTAAGGTTTTATCGGGTTGGTTTACAAAAATATTCGGTAATTTAGGATCTCTTCCGTAATCCTCCTCGACTTGCCTCCACATGGGCTGCATTTTCACACGCTGCAAACGGGTCGTGGACGATTACAATTCCATTACCTTAGGGCAAGTAATACACCATATCTACTATTTCCCATATAAAACAAAGGCGTATATAGACACCTGATTTTCCCACCGCTAAAAATAATCAGGATTGTAAAATTTTTAGTACGGCCACAAGTGCAACCTAACCAACTTGACGCTCATTAACGGGAAGGAGCCTTAGCAGACAATACTTTCAGCTTTTTTCTCGATGTGAAAACTGTGATCTGTCTCACGTCAATTAATTTGTCCGCTCATGGCCGAATGCGGTAATTCAACCTTATTTCCCGAATGACTGCTTCGGGAGCTGTTCCAGACGTTCAGATATTTATCTTCAATTATCGCGGCACAATTTGTTAGATCAAAATTAAGCCTTCATCTGGCTACATTTCGGCGTATCCATGACTATGCCTTACCCCGTTTTCGTGGCTTAAATCGAATCTCAGGCGGTCATATTTTCTTACAATCCTGCAATCACCAATTTATCTGATCCGATAACCTATTGATTATCTGTTCTGTTTTGAAATATGCATGGATTTTGCCTGTAATAGGGCGTCATAACTCATGTGGCATTCTTTGTATAAGTTAATGAAAAGCCAAGGACGGCATCCTCCTCCTTCTACCTACCTGAATCCGATCTTTTAGCCGTTGTCTCAAACGAACGTTTTATTCGAGTTCGACAATTGCACCGCTTTTATCTTCATCAATAATTAACACAATCCTACCAAGGGTTGGGTGGCAGCCTGCATAAATGTGACGAGCCTTAGTCTTGTGAGATGTGATAATTTCCATTTCCTCCTCGACATCCTTTAGCAATGGTAACTCAGCGGCGATAATTTTCATTATATCCCTCGTTTCGTTGTTGATTGGATCCCACGATAACAAATAATCTCTCAAGACGGGTAAGTTCGCTATCCAATGATTGTTATCGAACCCGCGACAGTCGTTCTATCGAAAAGTATGCCCGGCCGACCAAGATCGTTAGACCGGTTCAGTTACTATTGGACCATATAAAAATTGGAAAGTACTGCTCGTTACCTCGGCATCGAGGTTGATGACGCACTAGAAATGGCTGAGAAAACCGAAGTTTGAATGCGAATATGGTCGGAAGCGGCTGATTCTCAATGGCCGCTTATCGACCAGTTCCCGCCATTCACCAATCACCAACGAGCATCTGATTAATACTCAAAGCAGACACTGAGACCTTCTAAGTGAAAGGCAACTACCGACCCATAGCGGCCGTGCAATGAACTATACATTCGATCATACTAACCGATGATTAAATGAACTCGGATTAAGGTCTCTGGCTTCCGAGTTTATCAAAGCCGCCCAAACGGCAGGGCGGATACGTCCGTCTTCAATGATCGACGCTGCAGACGTTATCAGAGAGCATGTACTTGACAATATTTTCGATGACTTCCGCGTCCGGGGATCACGAAGTCCACGCCCGGCACTCGCGCCGGGGTCTTGGCACTGTGAGCGATAATCGCGCCTACGGTGAATACATGAAGGTTGGAACCGCCGTCGCCGTTGAGCCCCAGAGAAGTACATTGACCATCCTCATCGCAGATCTGGCACAGCGTGTTGAGTGACGGGGTCTGACGGAATTCGTCCAGGCCGTTGGCGACCACATGAACGAGGCCGTGATTTCTCAGCAGTGCTTGGTTCTCGTCTAAGTCGCGGTAGAAAGAAGGGGTCCCTCGGGTGCAGGCCACGCCTGGTTCTCGTGCTCATACCGAATTTATCCTGGGCTTTGTGGCAAGTACCGCAAACACGTCCGTTCCCTTGAAACGGATCGTATTCGGCCCCTAGCTCGATAACGATTTCTCCAGCTTTCTGTGACTCATCTACCAGAACGTTACCGCCGTGAAAGGCGTTTCGTCCAGAACGGATAACATCGACACAGCCCGCCATAAGCGCGGCTGTAAGGAATAGTGTGAGAAGCAATTTCATGAGAATGCCTCCTTACTTTTTATAATGACTCTTATTCTATGACCTCGTCCACTGCGGTAAGGTTTCAATTCCATTAATTAACGGTCTTTGAGATGGAATGAGCGCATCTACATTAATTGTAATGATGGTGCCAGCGAATCGAATGGCGAAACTCAATTGTTGTAGCTGAAGGACATTTTTTGATTCACGGCTGGCAATGTCCTTCGAGTTCGCTGAGCAAACTTCTGACTACTAACATGCGATAGAATCACCGCCACCATCATCAAGGACGGTGGTTCTGCCGCAGCATTACTATAATCACCTAATCTTTGACTTTATGTAATACACCTCGGCAGTCGTGAGTTAACAGCGAGAAAAGCGGGGCAAAACTACCCTCTCCATCGTAGTATGTTTGATGAAAAATTTTGAAGATCGCAGAGAATTAGAGCATAGAACGCCTCATTCAGTTTAATCGTCATCTATTTCATCGGAAACAGCCATCAAGCGGGCACGGATCTGTTGAATCATGCCATTTTCCTCAAGTCGAAAGAATTGTTTGAGGAACAATGGCGCTAAAATTTGCTTGACGGTTTTCTCCGATGGCAAATCACGCGATTGAGTGCGAAGATAAAGCGAGTGCTCAGACCAAATCGTATCTTGATACTGGAGAGCAATCAATTGCATTAACCCCAAGGCAATGGAGGCACAGAGCACGAAGATTTCATAGGCTCGCCAGCACGCTTGAACGGTATGAATATCCTGGGCTGTGGGGCTTTGAGAAGACGATTGGAAAAGGGGCGTCTAGAATGTTTTGGCAATTTTTTAGTCCAAAAACGAAATTTAAAGGCGCCGATCACATGCTTTAACATCGCGAACATGATTTCAATGCGGGTTCTAGCACAATACAGTTCAACGGCATCAATGGCTGACAGCGTTAAATCGGAACTCATTAGAACCATTGGGCCTTTTGAGGTGACGGCGAGAATAAATAACACCTGATCAGCGATGGGCCGCCATAACAGTGTAAGCGTCATAACCCGGATGGATTCGGTTTTACCGTAGACTTGACAGGTCACCGTCTCAAACAAATGAAGGTGGTCGAAGCATTCTCTTAAACACACTTTCTCGCCATAGAGCGGCTGAGGTCCGGGTCGAGAGGCGGGTTTCGGTGGCGCGGGGAAATAACCCACATAGCTATTCTTGGCTTTGACCAGCACCTCAACCCACCGCGCCTGATGCTGGATTGAATAATAGTGGCAAGCTCGAAATACGCCCCCGGTTGAAAAAAAGGCATCCAACACCAAATAACACAGACAGTGATTCGTCACCGCAAAATGAATCGCCATGGCCACCAAGCGGTCGGTGAGCTTGATCCGACATGGATTATCGCGCTCGTCGTTCAACCCTAAATGAGCCCATCCCTGATGAATTTGAAGCTGCAAAGGACAACAAAAACAAGCGGATAACGACCCGATCAAGATGCCAATGCTGCCCCAACATTGGGCCCGAAAATAGCCGGGTTTCGTTTGCGTCTCCGATGACTCGTGCATCGATACCACGCCGGGCATCTTGCGTCCATCTTTGATCACCGCGGTATGGTCACCCAGAAGTATCGCTCGTCCAGCTACTTCAACGGATTTTCCTTGGCGATTCACAAAATCTTGCCAAGCATCGAGCAACGCCCCATAGACATACGCTTTGGATCTAAAAAAACGGAGCAAGCGGTAATAACCAAGTTCATCTAATAGCCAGAAACGACACAACGACGTCACGCCGATCATTTCTCCTGCCCCCATAAATCCAATCACAATGGCGCAGAACAACAACCAAGTACTCGATCTGGAAAAAACGCTTTGAAAGCTTTCTAAACTCTGAGAAATATACTGTTGCACGGGGTCTCCTCCTTCCATCTGTACTTCTACAAAGAAAAGAAGGATCCGTGTTTTTTTAGCAAATGTCTAGTCGTAATTATCGATTTCTATTTTCTACACTACTCATCTTTTATGAACACCAGTGGGCAATCTTAAAGCGCAGAGCTATCAATGGGTGATAAGACTTTCTTCCGTTGGTCGAGGTGACACATCGAAAAAATGAATTCAGGGCCTGAATAGTTACGTCAAATCGGATAGAACTCGTGACTGACGAGTCAGTTAATGAAATATAATCTTGCTCGTTGGTTTGAACGATAGTGACTTCACTATCGTGAATGGTTATTTTTTGAGTTTTCTTAGCCATCAATCTTCACCTTGGCTAAATTCTCCATAATCCGCTTGTTCAAAATCGTTTCTTCTTCTAATTGCGCTTTAAACTCGGCTTTTAGGCTGGTAAAGCGTTCGGCAAAATCAAAATCATCCTCTTCCTCAGCTAACCCCACATAACGACCTGGAGTGAGTACATAATCCAGCTCTTTCACTCGTTCAATAGAGGCAGTATTACAAAAGCCTTTCACATCTTCATAATCCCCATCGGGGTTACGCCAGTTGTGATAAGTGCCTGCAATGGTTTGAATATCATCTTCCGATAATTCACGGGTACGACGGTTGATTAAATGCCCCATATTTCGAGCATCTATAAATAGAATCTCTCCTGTTCGGTTTCTATATTTTCCGTTACTGCGATTACGGCTCATAAACCATAAAGAAGCGGGAATTTGGGTATTTAAAAACAGCTTGGCGGGCAGGTTAACAATACAATCAACCAGGCCGGTTTCAACCAAGGTTTTTCTAATCGCTCCTTCGCCTGATGTTTTGGAAGTCAACGCCCATTTTGCCAGCACAAAGCCTGCTTGCCCGCTGGGGGCAAGGTGATAGATAAAGTGCTGTATCCACGCATAGTTAGCATTACCGGTTGGCGGTGTACCATATTGCCAGTGACCATCTTTGCGCAGTAAATCACCGCTCCAGTCACTGACATTAAAGGGAGGATTGGCGATAATATAATCGGCTTTAAGGTCTTTATGGGCATCGTTTAAAAACGAGCCTTCGTTATTCCATTTAACGTGTGAGCTATCAATGCCTCGTATGGCAAGATTCATTTTTGCCAGTCGCCAAGTGGCCTGATTGCTTTCCTGCCCATAAATAGAAATATCATTGATTTTGCCTTGATGATCGGCAACAAATTTTTCTGATTGCACAAACATTCCGCCTGAACCACAGCAAGGGTCAAGTACTCTGCCTTTGTAGGGTTCGAGCAATTCAATCAACAACTCAACAACACTTCTAGGAGTATAAAACTGCCCACCTTTTTTACCTTCGGCTAATGCAAATTCACCAAGAAAATATTCAAACACATGCCCTAGCACATCAGCACTGCGAGACTTGGCATCACCCAAGGCAATATTACTAATCAGGTCAATAAGTTCGCCTAAACTGGTGGGGTCAAGATTCTGTCTTGCATAGACTTTAGGCAATACACCTTTTAGTGAGGCGTTTTCTTTTTCAATGGCATCCATTGCCCCGTCAACCGTTTTGCCGATAGTGGGTTGTTTTGCGTTGGCTTGTAGTTGTGTCCAGCGTGCATCTTGCGGAACAAAAAACACATTTTCAGCTTTGTATTCGTCTTTGTCTTCTGGATCAGCGCCAGCATATTCACCTTCACCTGTTTTTAGCGTGGCGTATAGCTCCTCAAAGGCATCAGAAATATATTTAAGAAAAATCAAGCCCAAAACGACATGCTTGTATTCGGCGGCATCTATATTTTTTATAAGTTTATCTGCCGATTTCCAAAGCTGTTTTTCTAATGATTCTTCTTTTACTTCTTTCTTCTTCGCCATTCTGTCTCCATTTATTTAGTTTGCTACTGGCAGGTGATTGTTTTGAGGGCTAACATTGAGTAGCCCGCAAATTGCGATATTTCACTACCCCAATTTGCGGGATATGAATTTTTCTCACCATTTTGCCACCCTCCTCCTCGGATCATAAGCCCTTCATATCAAAACAGTAGACACTTTTCGTTGCAATTCCTTGCATCGCTTACCCTGTAATATACCGGTGAAGAATAAATTTAAGCCTTGGCCCGCCAAAGATTTTACAAACCTGTAAAAACGCACATGCAAAAAATGGTTATAAAAATGACCTCGCAAAAATCCGGCCCGGTATCCGTCGGTAAGGCGTGAAACCGAGGTGATCGAATTTTTGACCGATTTAGCGGTTTCAAAGCAGGTCGCGCCGAGTACTACCCAGAATAATCGGTCCAATATTCTGGAATGATGGAATTTTTTTCAGTCCGATTTGAACGAATCGCCCCTAACCCGCTGTCAATGAAATATCAATATTGGTGTTGTCTTTAATTTGTTTACAAATACGAATAGCATCCTGTTCTCTGTTTTAGTAATAGTAATTCTGGCGGGGAAGAGTGGATTTATTGAGCACCGTACCTAAAAATTTCTCACCCTCCAGGGTTTCAAGGCAATGCCGTATCTGGTCCGGGGTATTCACACTTTCTTCGACCACTAATATACTCGAATCGACATAGGGAAGCAGGACTAACACATCATCTAAAGGTAATATGGAAGGCATGTCAAATATTATAATCCGGTTGGTGTAACGGTCTTTTAACTCGTTAATCAAATGCAGTATTCTTGGCGCTGAGAGCATTTCCGAGGAATGATGAATAGGATCGCCGACAGGTAGAAATACCAAGCCGTCGATACCTGGGTTTATCAGCAGATTTCCGATCGGCGTATCCGACAGAAGATAGTCCGAAATCCCTGAATCAACTTCAATACCAAAATATTTGTGGATGGACGGCTATCTTAAATCGAGATCGACCAGCAAAACCGTGTAATTCATTTCCATTGCCAAACTGATGGCTAGATTGACGGTGGTCAGTGTTTTCCCAACGGTTTGATAAAGAAATGAAAAATAATAATCGTCCCAATAAGGATTAAGCTTGACGGGATCAACAATTTTCGCCGGTACAAACGGCGTTTTTGCTAGTCGGCCGGGTTAAAAAAAAGGGACAAAAAAGGGGGATATATATGGTCCGCCCCGTATTGCAAGACAAAATTCGTTCGTGACAAAAAGAAATATTGCTCCCATATATCCGGCCTTTTGTTGAGGTATTAAACGCCCTCTGGCCCTGATGGAATCAGCGCATTCCCACCTCATCAGATTTTCGGCCTCAAATGGACCCCTGTCCCCGTCAGGTTCAATGGAATGCAGGTGCTACCTTTTTTGCCATCACTTGAACTTTATCCGCGCAATTCGTTGCTAATTGTTCACTCTTTATTGCCTTGATATTCGTCTTTCTTACCTTCTCCGCGCCGGATCTGGCCCAGTCAAGGAAGAACGCAGACGCTTGCGTCTAGTAGTCTTTGACTTGCACAGATCTGGCAAAACCCTTTGAAGGGTAATGGGGACTCCTGGTCCTTTTACATCACTCGAATCCAAGGCATTAATCATTTAACACCCGTCAATATTAAAGCCAAACTTTAAATATGATGGACTACTCAAGGCTCATTGAAGATAAGATCAATCGCTTTTTGGCAATATTCCCGATAGTGGCCGTCGCCGGCTCTCGCCAATGCGGGAAGTCCATATTGGTTAAAAAATTGCACCCTATCGCTTGCAGCTATCTTCCTCAAAAGTTGTGAGAAATCCGAGCTAGACTTATGATTGTGTATTGTTTTTATTTAGAAAAATGACAAGATAACGCTGTGAGCCAGATTACAGATTCTAAACCATGGAAAGCACTCCGCTCCCATAAAAGTGAAATCGCAAACGATCATATGCGGGATATGTTCGATGCCGACCCTCAACGATTCGATCGATTCTCACTCCATTTCGACGACATCCTCTTCGATTTTTCGAAAAATCGAATCAACCCAAAAACGCTGATACTCCTTTTCGATCTTGCGCGGCACGTCAATTTGAAAGCCGAGACCGAGGCTATGTTCACTGGCGAAAAAATCAATACTACCGAGGACCGCGCGGTACTGCACATTGCCTTGCGAAATCGTGCTAATTCCCCGATTTTTGTAGACGGGGAAGATGTCATGCCTACGGTTAATGCCGTCTTCGAAAAAATGCGGCATTTTAGCAATTCGGTACGTTCCGGCAACTGGAAAGGGCATACCGGCAAACCCATCAGTGATGTCGTGAATATTGGGATCGGAGGATCCGATTTAGGGCCAAAGATGGTAACCCATGCACTTAGGCCCTATGCTAATAAAGGCCTTCGATCTCATTTTGTTTCAAACGTCGATGCCAGCGATTTGCTTTCGGTTTTGGCGTCGTTGGATCCGGAAACGACACTCTTTCTAATCGCCTCCAAAACATTTACAACCCAGGAAACCATGACGAATGCCCATTCGGCTCGTCATTGGCTGCTCTCCAAAGCCAACGATTCCGCCGCCGTAGCCAAGCATTTTGTGGCGATTTCCACCAATGCTGCCGCGGTATCCGAGTTTGGTATTAATACCGAAAACATGTTCGAGTTCTGGGATTGGGTGGGAGGCCGTTATTCGCTTTGGTCCGCTATCGGTCTATCCATCGCTTTGAGCATCGGCATGGAACGTTTTGAAGAAGTCCTGACCGGCGCCCACAAAATAGACAAGCATTTTCGGAACACGCCGTTGGAAAGCAATATTCCCGTCGTTATGGCTTTGCTGGGGATATGGTATAACAATTTTTTTGGGGCTGAATCCCATGCCATATTGCCCTACGAGCAAAACCTTAATTTTTTCGCGAACTATCTGCAACAAGGCGACATGGAAAGCAACGGGAAATCGGTCGATAAAACTGGAAATCCGATTGATTACCAAACCGGTTCGATCATATGGGGTCAACCAGGCACCAACGGACAGCATGCTTTTTACCAACTGCTCCACCAAGGGACCAAGCTGGTTCCCTGCGATTTTATCGGCGCGGCGGAAAGTCATCATGGAATGGCTCACCACCATAGCATTCTGCTTTCAAATTTTTTTGCCCAATCCGAGGCGTTGATGCGAGGGAAAACAGCGGATCAGGTACGTTACGAACTGGAGTCTTCCGGGCTCAATGATTCACGCTTGGAAAACTTGATGTCCGCCAAAATATTTGAAGGAAACAAACCGTCCAATTCTATTTTATTTCGCAAACTGACCCCGGAGACTTTAGGGTCACTAATTGCCTTATACGAGCACAAGATATTTGTGCAGGGCGTTATATGGCGTATCAATTGTTTCGATCAAATGGGCGTGGAATTGGGAAAGCAACTGGCTCAGGTCATTTTGCCGGAACTTGAATCCGACCGGAAAGTGACCGGCCACGACAATTCGACCAACGGCCTGATTAGTCATTATAAAAACATCCGATGAAAATTCTATCGGGAGACTTGGGCGGCACTAAAACCGTTTTAGCCATAGTTTATGTCACCGACGCATCATACAACATTGTCAGGAAGCAAACCTATTCAAGTCGGGGTCACGATTTTTTTGAGGAAATAATTAGCGAATTTCTGCGGAATTCAGCGGGCGAATGCGATTACGCCTGCTTTGGCGTTTGCGGTCCGATTGAGGGGGGGGCGGTCTATTACCACGAATTTGCCGTGGCGCGTAGATACGGGAACATTAATTTCGAAATTCGGATTGACCCACGCTTGGTTGCTCAACGATTTGGAAGCCCATGCCTGGGGCATCGAATGTTTAGAGGAAGATGAACTTCCGATATTGAACGCGGGGAAATCGGATGCCCAGGGCAACCAAGCCATTATCGCCGCGGGAACGGGCCTGGGGGAAGCCGGATTATTTTGGGACGGACAACAATATCGGCCTTTTGCCACCGAAGGGGGACACAGCGGCTTTAATCCGAACAGCGATCTGGAAATCGAACTTTTACGCTTTCTTCGAAAACAATACGGTCATGTCAGTTGGGAGCGCGTCGTTTCGGGTATGGGCTTGGTGGATATTTACCATTTTTTCTTGGGACATTGTCGCGCCATTCAACCCGTATGGCTGACCCATGAGATGGAATTTAACGATCAGGCGGCCTGTATATCCAATGCGGCCTTATCCGGTAAGTGCGAAATTTGTATGAAGGCGCTGGATCTTTTTGTTCATTTGTACGGCGTTGAAACCGGCAATCTTGCCCTGAAGGTTATGGCACAAGGGGGTATCTATATTGGCGGCGGCATCGCGCCTAAAATTCTCGAGAAACTAAAACAACCCGTATTTTTTGATGCCTTCAGATCGAAAGGACGAATGAGTTCTTTGCTTGAGGATATACCCATTAGGATCATCTTGAATACGGATACGGCCCTTTATGGCCCTACCCGCTTTGCCGCTACCCAGCTTGATGCCTTAGCCTGATTCAGGTTTAGATCAAGAGCCTGGAAAAATTTCGAATTTTTGCTAGTTTTATTAGTAGATTATTGAAAACCGTGGTGGTTTTCCTGTTATCTCTCCCCATTAAGGGTTGTTTTTAAGTTGTGAGCGCCCCACTTCTTACCATCCCTTACGTTGGAATCAACTGTATGCGCGGGTTTGTCGATCCATGAATGAACATCAACTGGTCATCTTAGAAGGTGGAGGTGAAGGCGAATCCGAAAACAAAAATTCAGCAACGGATCGTGACAGCGAAGGAATACTTGAGCATATGTCTTATAAAATAAGGCGATCACCCTTAGACCTCACAAATCATACCCAAAAAATACGTATGCTATTTGAAATGGGTGTTCCCGACAGGTTGTACGCGGCCGTGTTAGATTTATTTCTCGCTTTGAAGACCAATGGGCGGAATTTGCGGTATAGGATGCTTGCCGGAGCAAAATCAAAATTAAAGGACGAGCATTATCGGTCGTTGATATCAATTCTCGAGAGTGAAAATCCTGATTTGGAAGGCTTGCCAACTACCCCTTTTTCAATGCTGAGCGCGGGCGTGGAAGGCGCCACAACCCTGGTTCATACTCTCGATGAATCCGGTGAAAAAGGCAGAGATCCATTGACGGAAGCCCGTGAATACATCGAATACAGCCAGATTGATGAAGCCCGGTGTATTCTTGAATCCGCGATATTAAAAAATCCGGGATGGGAAGAACTGCATTCGGAATTGTTGGAAATCTATCGCTCTACAAGAGATGTAGAAAATTTTAAAAACATTATGAATCGGATCGCCTTTATTCCCAAGCCTTCCGTTGACGTGTGGAAGCAAACCGCGGCATTTTTTTTCAAAGGATAAATCGTAATGAAAAAGAATGAGCCTCTACGCTTAGTCCCCTTGGCAATGGATGACCGGGCTCTCAAAATGTTGGGTATGTTTTTGCAAGGTCCATGTAAAAATCAGGGTGTCCTCGTATCTGACTCAAGCGCGGAAGTCTCCGTTATCGATCTTGATGCCTTTAAAGCCCGGAAAGTCCTGGAAGAAAATCTGAAAAAATACCCAAAACAGCCAATTATTGCATTATCGCTCACCGCTCAAGACTTTCCAAATGCAATATTTCTTCGCAAACCGGTTCAGATCGAATCGATGATGAAGGTTATTGCGGAAGCGAGGCACCGACTGAGTTCATCGAATGATGCATCCGATGAAAGCTCTATTAAAACTTCAGAGGAAAATCGGACAAAAACCGTCCGGACCAATGAAGGATCTTTAAAAACTTCGGACGAAAGTCGGAAAAATGGTAGTCCGACCCGGGTTAATTCGCAATCACGAGAAAGGAGCAATAAACACAAGGCTGCGATGACCCTTGATGAAAAGAGTTTCAAGAAATATATTGGTTCGGTTGTGGATATCGACGTTCATGATCAAGCCCAAGTCAAAAATGCGTATTACAATCCGAAACAATATTTACAGGGATATGTTCAAAAAGCTGTAAAAATTGCGCTAACAAAAAACTGCGTGCTTCGACTCAATAATGGTTGGAAACCCATTACGATCTTTCCCGATACACGGGAAATAGGAGTTGACACGGACGATAAACAACTCAGGCTGATTTGTGCCGTTCCGATCAAATCCATTGGAAGTGTTGACGCCTTTAGTTCCGGAGAATCCCAGAGCCCGACCATAACCGTGCTGGAGAAATCGGATATCCGGGAAAAATATAATCCTGAGATGATTCAGAGTGTGGAACCGTTTTTATGGAAGCTGGCTTTGTGGACTTCAAAAGGGCGAATTCCGGTCGGCGTCAATCTGTATAACGCGTTCTTTTTAAAGCGGTGGCCGAATATGACTCGATTATTGGGCATACCACATTCCATGCGAATAGCCGCAATAATGGTGAGTGGTCCGCGCACCTTATTGGATATCACCGAAGCTCTTGGTATTCGTCAGCAATATGTGTTCGCATTTTTCAGTGCCGCGGCGGCTGTAGGTATCGTGGGAAAAGTGGAGCGGCAACGGGAAGTGCAAACCAATGTGCCAGTGGAGGCGAAGCCGAAAGAACAAACCAGTTTTTTGGGTGGTATTTTACGTCGCCTACGCCGAGGATGAAAGCCGAATGACGAATCAATACAAGATAATATTCATCGGTCCGGTGGGCGCTGGGAAAACAACGGCTATTGGTGCCATTAGCGACGAGCCACCGATTCGAACCGATGCAAGCGCCAGCGATATGACCAAGCAACGTAAGTCATCCACGACCGTCGCCATGGACTACGGGGTTATGAATCTTTCGGAAGGGGAGAAAATTCATCTATACGGTACACCGGGGCAAGAGCGGTTCAACTTTATGTGGGATATTTTGAGCGTTGGTGGAATCGGATTGGTGCTGTTGTTGACTAATACACGCCCGATCCTTTTCGGGATTTACGCTTTTTTCTTGAGACGTTTAAGCCGTTGATCGCTAAGACTCAAGTCGTTATTGGGGTCACTCAGATGGATCTAAAGCATACCCCGACACTTGAAGAGCACCATGGCCAGCTTAGGGAATACGGGCTGACTGCCCCTATTTTTGAGATTGATGCCCGTGTTCGAGACGATGTTTCCATTTTGATTCAGGCGCTACTTTATTCCTTGGATACCGTTCTCGAGGAAGCCTAGGGTGGATCGATTTTCCCTGGTCGAAGGTTTATACCTTTATCCCACGCCGACTGGAACATATAATGCAATTCGCACCCCACAAACGGACCCGTCACTTAATGTACTTCGTAAACTGTTTTTAAAAGAGACTACGCCCCCGCTGACCTTGAAGGGCATACAGGATTGGACGGAAATAAATGATGCCGATAAAGCCACGCAAATGTTGTATCACTTACAACAATCAGGGTGGATCCAAGGCTTAAAAAAGCCTGCTGAATGTTTAAAACAACCCTTAGAAGAACTTCTGCCAAAATTGTTTAGCTCATTGCCCGAAGGTGACAAGGCTTTGTTGGCGGACCAACACGGATTTTATTTGGCGGCTCACGGTTTTGTCCATGAGGTGGCTGAAGAACTCGCCGCGCTCAGTGCGGAACTGGCAAATTTGCATGAACGTAGCTCCGGTCTTTTGAATAACAATTTGGGATTACGTTCGAGTGCTTGGGCAATTGTAGGATCCGAGGGAAACAGCGAAATCGGTTTTTGGCCGCTTTATGTCGGAAAACATCGATTTGTGCTCGTTATGGCCGGGGTGCCCCATTTAAATCAACCCGATTTTGTGAAACTGGTTTGGACGCTTTCGATGCGTTACGCCGGTACCTCTATATAATTTAACTCATTATTTTATTGAAGGTTTAATTATGCGATCCGATATGCTGACCTCTATCTTAACCGAACTGAACGGAACGTCCGCGGATATTGAGGCTTCCGCTTTGATTTCAACCGATGGTCTGATGATGGCGTCCGTAATGCCACAGAGTTTGGATGAAGACCGTGTAGGCGCAATGAGCGCCGCGATGTTATCATTAGGTGATCGTACCTCGAATGAGTTGGATCGGGGCGGGTTAGAACAGGTATTGATAAAAGGTGACAGCGGCTATGTGCTGATGACCTATGCGGGGGCGGAGGCTGTGTTAACGGTCCTGGCAAAACCCAATGCAAAACTGGGATTGATTTTCCTCGATGTAAAAAGGGCAGCCGAAAGTATTTCCTCGTTGATCTAATCCTGGCTTTTATGCTCACCGTGTTGCTATTTTTCAAGCGTGGATCAAGATCAATCAAGAAAACTAGTCGTCGCCATATCGTCACGGGCATTATTCGATTTGGACGAATCCCATCGGATTTTTGAATCCGAGGGAAAAGAAGCGTATTGCCACTACCAAATAGAGCACGAAGAAGAAGTCCTGACGCCGGGAATAGCCTTTCCACTGGTTAAAAAATTACTGGCGATCAACAAAAAAATTCCCGATCCACCCATAGTTGAAGTTATATTGTTGTCTCGCAATAGCGCCGACACCGGGTTACGAATTTTCAATTCCATACAGGATCACCAACTGGATATTAGCCGGGCTGCATTCACCAGCGGCGAAACACCTTTTGGTTATATTCCCGCGTTTGGAACCCACCTGTTTCTGTCCACCAACGCCGATGATGTTGTTAAAGCCTTGGATGCCGGCTATGCGTCGGCAACGATTGTATCTTGCAATCCGGATTCAAACGAGAGCGAACAATTGCGAATAGCCTTCGACGGCGATTCGGTATTGTTCTCCGATGAAGCGGAAAAAATTTACCAGTCAGAGGGCCTGGAAGCCTTTACCAAAAATGAACAAACTGCCGCGAAAACGCCACTTTCGGGTGGCCCTTTCAAGCCGTTTTTGTCGGCTCTCCACCATATTCAAACTCTGTTTAAGCCCGACAACACGCCCATCCGAACCGCTCTTGTCACAGCACGGGCCGCTCCTGCCCACGAACGCGTTGTCAGGACCTTAAGAGCCTGGAATATTCGAATTGACGAAGCTTTATTTCTTGGCGGAATGGAAAAGGGCGAATTTCTAAATGCTTTTAATGCCGATATTTTCTTCGACGATCAGAAAGGACATTGTGACTCGGCAAGCCAACATGTAGCGACTGGACATGTACCCCATGGTATTGCCAATCAAGAATAGAGGGTTACTAACGCGAACGATGTCATAACTGTTCAGGGGTGAGCTGAATAGTTACCCTTAATCAATCGAAAAGTCAGATTGACCCTCGGTCCGTTGGTCTCGTGGATCTTCGGGAGGCAATGCCGCCAGCTGTGTTGAAAATTTCCACCCATGAGCAGCAGACTGCCGTGGCAGAGGTGTAAATCGATGATTTGTTTTGACTTGTTGTGGCGGAGTTTGAACAATCGTTTCGCACCCAAACTAAGCGATGCGATGAAGGGATTTAAACCCAGCTCGTTTTCCTTATCGGCATGCCATCCCATGGAATCCTGGCCATTTCGGTAGAGATTGCCCAGAACACTGTTAAAACGCTGTCTTGAATAGATTTCAATCCGGGCTATTAGGTTGGTTAGTGTTGGGGTCCATGGCAATGGATCGTGGACCGTACCGGAATATTTGTAGCTCGCTCCCCTATCGCCATACCAGCACACCAAACGCGGTACGATTAAGGATTTTCCGAACATCACTATGGTTTCTTCCCGCCATTCCAGTTCGGATAATAATCGCTGTTGAATTGAAGATGCTTCTTGCGGATCCAAAAAGTTATTGATTAGAAACATTTCGCCATCCTTGGGCGCCAGGTTTTTAGATTTATCCGGAGATTTCCCGCTCAAATTCAATTTAACCAGGCAAAATTTTATGACGGTTGGCGCATAGTGACAAATTCTTCCGCCGCCGTCGGGTGAATACCTATTGTGGCGTCGAATATGGATTTTGTAGCGCCTGCTTTGAGGGCGACGGCGATGCCCTGGATGATTTCACCGGCATCGGATCCCACCATGTGCACGCCCAAGACTTTATCGGTAGTTTTGTCGACGATCATTTTCATCAAGGTCTTTTCGTCGCTGCCGCTAAGGGTATGTTTCATTGGGGTGAAGCTTGAGCGATAAACATCGATGGATTCATGCTGTTGATTTGCCTGTTCTTCGGTCAACCCAACCGTGCCTATACTGGGCTGGCTGAATACACACGAAGAGATATACCGGTAATCCACGGGTACCGTTTGTCCGCCATAAAGCGAATTGGCAACGGCGGTTCCTTCCGCCAGAGCCACCGGTGTGAGGTTGACACGATCGGTGACGTCGCCGACGGCGTAAATCGAGGGAATTGTCGTTCGATAATTTTCATCGACTACGATGGCGCCTTTGTCATTGGTTTCCACACCAATTTTCTCAAGACCCAAATCGTTGGTCTTCGGAGTACGCCCTGTTGCATACATGATTACGTCGGATTCCTGAAGGGTTCCATTGGCTAAATGAGCCGACAGACCCCGCGGAGACGAATCGATGCGTTGGATATTAGTGTCGAATTTTAGGTTGACACCCTTTTTTTCCATCTCGTTGGCGAGGAAATGCCGAATGTCATGGTCGAAGCCACGAAGGAAAAGAGGACCTCGGTAAACCAATGTAGTGTCTACACCAAGTCCTTTTAAAATACCGGCAAATTCGATCGCAATGTAACCGCCCCCGACAATCGTTACGCGCTCGGGTAATTTTTCCAAGAAAAATGCTTCGTTGGAGCTGATAATGTGTTCTTTACCGGGGATATCCGGAATGCTAGGCCAACCGCCGGTGGCGACCAGAATATGCTTGGCGCGGTAATTTTTGCCCTTGAGCGAAACCGTATGCTCATCAACGAGTGAAGCATGGCCATTAAAAACCGTAACGCCCGAATTTTCTAAAAGACGTCCGTAAACACCATTTAATCTTTTGATTTCACGATTTTTGTTGGCAATGAGTTGTTGCCAATGGAATTCCGTACTATCGATGTTCCACCCAAACCCCGGTGCATGCCGAAATTCGTCGGAAAAATGGGAGGCGTAAACAAACAATTTTTTAGGAACACAGCCGACATTGACGCAGGTGCCACCAAAATAACGATCCTCGGCTATGGCGACGTTGGCGCCGTATCCAGCGGCAACCCGTGCTGCCCGGACACCTCCTGAGCCGGCGCCGATTACAAACAAATCAAAGTCGAAGGGGTTCATCGCAATGCCGGATGTCTAAGAAATCTTCTACGAGAAATCTATCCGCTGCATCATTTCATCAATCTTTTTACCCAGGCCTTTAAGACGTTCGGAAAAACCTTCGTAAGAAGATTTGGTTTCTATTTGAATCTGGGTCCGTTCGTGGGCAATATTCAGGGCAGCCATAATGGCGATTTTATCCAAGCTGACAATGCGCCCCTGATCCCGGATTTCCCGCATCTTTTTATCCAAATATTGGGCGGAAGCCAATAATTCATCTTTTTCATTGGCCGAACAGGCGATTGGATATTCCTTCCCCAGTATACTAACGCTGACCGCGGTAGGTTTATCGTTCACCCTTCGTGTTCCACTGATTTCAACCGGGCAATTATGGATTCCACGCGAGTTTTGGCAATCGTTGTTTTTTCCAACAATTGAGCACGGTCACGCACCAATTCTCCCTGTTTGGTTTTAAGCGTATGATTCTCAGCAAATAACTTTTCGCAGCAACTGACCAGGGAATCGATTTTATCTTCGAGGACTTGAATTTCAAGTTTCCATTTTTGTTGATTGTCTTTATTGTCCACGGTTAATTGATATTTATAAGAAAAACATCCGACTATTCAGCAATGGCCTGTAGCTGTTCAGGTTGCGGCTTATTTTTGTGAGTACAAGGAAAAAGCGCGGAATATATAAGCATAAATGAGCACTTTTACTCCACGCATCCATGCGTTACGCCCTTTGGGCCAGCTTTTAGCTGTTCAAAAACATTCCAGACGATTTTGTGACGCAGTATTCGAAAAAATAAGCCGTGAGCGGAATAGTTACAAAAACATTAAGTATTTTAGCTAAATGCCTATGAATGTTAGCATATATACCCTATTAGATTACAATTGGTTTCTTTCGACCATGTCGGCAAGCGGTTTTAACGACACCAAAATCAGTATTTGTGTGTGTATTCGCGGATTTTTCCCCGAACGCGATACACAGGATCATAACTTGTTTGGAGGCAAAGTAAATGGCGACGAGTACCGTTTACCATCAAATTGAATCGGTTTTGTTATCCCATAACACAATCATGAGTATCGCCGAAGCCCATGGGACCCTGTCTGGAATATTGTGCGCCGATATGCGGGCGGAGATTGATCGATGGTTGGGGGAAGTGTTTGACGATGAGGCTGGTGACATAATCGGAGACGATAGAATGACCCTGGTGACGTTTTTTGACGAGACGCGAAATCGGCTGGATGGAGCCTACTTCGAGTTTGAATTGGCTTTACCCGATGACGATGCGCCTCTAAACCAAAGAACCACTGCATTGAGCGATTGGTGCCGAGGGTTTCTCTTCGGATTAGGATTAGGTTTCGAATCCGAGCAAGGTCACTGGTCATGCGATTGCAAAGATATTTTGCGCGATATCGCTGAAATTTCCCGACTCGATACCGGAGAGGAAAGCGAAGAGAATGAAGAGGCGTTGATGGAATTGACCGAATACCTGCGCGTGGGCATACAGCTTATCCACAGCGAATTGCAAAGCCCTTCCGAAAAACCACAGGTGTTGCATTAGCAAATAATGATGGCGATTACCAAAAACGAGTTTAAACGCCGGCGCAAAGAACTATTGCGAACCCTCGGCAAAGGAAATATTGCAATTGTCACCAGCGCGCCGGAACAAGTGCGTAACCGTGATATAGAGTTTCCTTACCGTCAGGACAGCGATTTTTTCTATTTAACGGGTTTCAACGAACCCGAGTCGATTGCGGTTTTTCTACCCGGAAGAAAGCAGGGTGAATATATTCTATTCTGCCGCGAATTCGATTCGGAAAAAGCATTGTGGACCGGAGCATTCACCGGATTGAATGGTGCGCGCGAAACCTATGGGGCCGACGATGCATTTCCCATTGATGACATCGACGATATCCTCCCCGGAATGCTGGAAAATCGGGAACGTGTTTATTACCCAATGGGACGGGATCCCGAATTCGATCAAACTTTGATGGTATGGGTCAACCAATTGCGCGCTCAAGCCCGCTCCGGCATTAACCCGCCTATCGAATTTGTGTCCTTGGATCATATTCTCCACGACATGCGGCTTTTTAAAAGCTCAGCCGAGGTGCGGATCATGCAAAAAGCCGCGAACGTTTCCGCTCTGGCGCATAAACGGGCGATGCAAACATGCAAGCCGGGAATGTATGAGTACCAGATTGAAGCGGAAATTCTCCACGAATTTATGTGCCATGGCTTGAAATCGGCTGCGTATCCCTCAATAGTCGCTGGCGGAGTCAATGCGTGCGTGCTTCATTATACCGCCAACGCTCATCAACTAAGCGATGGCGATTTATTGCTAATCGATGCCGGTGTCGAGCATGAGAATTACGCATCGGATATCACCCGCACGTTTCCGGTCAATGGTAGATTTTCCGACCCCCAGCGATTGCTTTACCAATTGGTTTTGGATGCACAGGCGGCGGCAATCGAAAAAGTCAAACCGGATAATCATTGGAACGAGCCCCACGAAGCGGCGGTGAAAGTTTTGACCAAAGGATTGGTTAAACTGGGATTATTAAAAGGCCGGGTATCCAAGCTGATTAAAGATGAAGCGTATAAACCTTTTTATATGCATAGAACGGGTCATTGGCTGGGGATGGATGTCCACGACGTCGGCGATTATAAAATTGATGGCCAATGGCGGGTACTCGAACCGGGAATGGCGTTGACCGTGGAGCCAGGACTCTACATTCCGAAAAATTGTAGAACCGTGGAAAGCCAATGGCGGGGGATTGGCATACGGATTGAGGATGACCTGTTGGTGACCAAAACAGGAAATAAAGTCTTGTCATCGGCGATTCCAAAGTCGGTTTCCGAAATTGAATCCCTGATGCAATAGGCTTTATTATGGTAAACGATTACGATGTATTAATCGTCGGCGGGGGATTGGCTGGTGGCAGTTTAGCTTTGGCTTTGCGCTCATCGTGCTTGAGTGTTGCCGTTGTCGAAGCGGTTAGCGATGACCGGAGACAATCGTCGCCAGCGGGTAACAGGGCGCTGGCATTGTCATATGGCGCCAAGCGCTTACTGGATCAGTTGGGCCTTTGGGCCGAGGTAAAATCGCATGCCGTGCCGATAAAAACTATCCATATTTCCGACCGTGGTCATTTTGGGAAAACCCGGCTATTCGCGGAAGACGAGGGTGTCGATGCGCTAGGTTATGTGGCGACGGCTCGAAACCTTGAGGACAGTATTTCAAGCGCATTAAATGCGTCGAACCTGAAGCGGATCTGCCCCGCCCGATTGATTGGCATGCAATCGGGTCCCGAGTCGGTGTGCGTCAGTTTGAAACAAGGCGATGAACATATAAATTTGAACGCTGGTCTGGTGGTTGGCGCCGACGGAGGTAATTCGACGGTTCGACGCCTGGCTAATATCTCCGAACATACGCGCGACTACGGTCAAACCGCGCTAATCGCCGTCGTCAAACCCGAGATCGATCCTGATTTCACGGCCTACGAACGCTTCACGGCCTCAGGTCAGCTGGCGTTTTTACCCACCGAAGAGGGATGCTGCTCGGTCATTTGGACCCAAAAAAGCGAAGATGCGGAATCCATGGCGACCTTGTCCGATCCCGCGTTTATTCAGGCGCTTCAAAGCGCATTCGGCGATTGGCTGGGCGATCTAAAGTATTGCGGATCCCGTGGCGCATTCCCCTTAAAACTGGTGCAAGCCGATTCCATGGTTTCCGAACGAACGGTGCTAGTTGGAAATGCGGTGCACCAGTTGCACCCGATTGCCGGGCAAGGGCTTAACTTGGGGCTACGGGATATCGCGGTTCTGGCGGAAATGTTAATAGAAAATGGTGGAGTGGCTAAAGATCCTGGCGCGAGCGATCTGCTACATCGTTTCGCGAAAATTCGAAAGGCGGATCACGACCGAGTCATCGATTTTACCGATGGTTTGGTCAACATTTTTTCAAACGACTGGCTTCCCTTGGCGGCAGTCCGAAATTTCGGATTATTAAGTCTTGATTGTTTACCGTGGGCGAAGCATGTCATTGCCCGCTATTCCATGGGCTTGGGTGGCAGAATGCCTCGTTTGACGCCTTCGAGTTTGTCGTCATGACGGATTTTCTTGATTGCGACGTGGCGATTGCCGGGGGCGGCATGGTTGGCGCAACGTTGGCCTGCATTCTAGCCCGGGGCGGCGTCCGCGTCGGGCTTTTTGAATCCCGTGAGCCGGAGCGGGATTGGGACGAACACTCCGTTGATCTTCGGGTTTCGGCTTTAACCTTGTCATCGCAAAATATTTTTGAGACCCTCGATGTTTGGGACGATATGGTCAAATACGGTGTCAGTCCCTACCGGCAAATGCGGGTTTGGGATTTTGAAGGAGAAGGCGAATTAAATTTCGACGGCGCCGATGCCGGTTTCGATATCATGGGGCATATCGTTGAAAATCGGGTCACGGTAGCGGTGCTATGGGAATCGTTGGAACACATGCCAAGCGTCACCCTTTTTTGCCCGGCGCGGATTACCGATCTACAGCGTTACGACGATTTCGCGATACTACGCCTTGAAGATGGCCGCAATATAAAAACCCAACTTATCGTCGGCGCCGACGGAAAATCTTCGGCTATTCGCGATCTCGCGGGAATCAAAGTCGGTGGTTGGCCGTACCGGCAAGATGCATTGGTCACCACCGTTACGACCAGTGGGAATCATCGGCAAACAGCGTATCAACGGTTTTTGCCCACCGGACCTCTGGCATTTCTACCCTTATCGAACGGCGATTGTTCCATCGTTTGGTCGGCCAACACCGAAATCACGAAAAAAAATATTGCCTTAGACCAACAGGATTTCCTCTACGAATTAGAAAAAGCATCGTCGGGAAAGTTAGGGAAAATCGAAGATTGTGGGAAAAGGGTTTCATTTCCCCTCGGCTTGCAGTTCGCCAAGGAATATACAGGCGAGCGGGTCGCATTAATCGGTGATGCGATTCACGCAGTGCATCCTCTGGCGGGACAAGGCGCAAACCTTGGCCTGCTCGATGCAGCCGCGCTCGGAGAACTGGTATTGCAAGCCCATGATCGACAAAGCTCCATCGCCAGCCCCCACGTATTACGCCGATACGAACGCTGGCGCAAGGGCGATAATTTGGCGATGCTCGGGGCTTTGGATGTGCTAAAACGCACTTACGGCATATCTTCGCCGCTCATCAATCAGGCACGGGCTTTGGGCATGAATCTGATAAACAAAACGCTTCCGGTCAAAAACTATTTTAACCGCTACGCTATGGGGTTAAGGAAGGATTTGCCGGGGCTTGCTTATGGGAAACCTTGTTGGTAGAAGGACATCGCTACATCATAAATAAAACCGTCTGCTTTTCCTTACTTATCACGGCAACGAGAGCGCATTGCTTTGAAAATGTCATGGACCTCTGAGAACTCGCGTATGCCCGGAAAGATTTCTATTAGCCGCTTTCCAATTTTCAAGCCTTCGTCGACATAAACCAAAGCGCGGGCTGTCTGTTCTTGGGCTAAAAAATGATTCGCGATATTGAATAACGACACGGACAGATCCCGGAGCGACTCCGGGGTTTGCCCGAGGATGTCATTGAGCCGTCTACAGATCGCCAGACTTTCTTCATAGGCCTTGAGGGCATCGTCGAATCGCCCCTGTGTGTTGGCGATGTCGCCGACCTTATTGAGCGATATGGACAGATCCCGGAGCGACTCCGGGGTTTGCCCGAGGATGTCATTGAGCCGTCTACAGATCGCCAGACTTTCTTCATAGGCCTTGAGGGCATCGTCGAATCGCCCCTGTGTGTTGGCGATGTCGCCGACCTTATTGAGCGATATGGACAGATCCCGGAGCGACTCCGGGGTTTGCCCGAGGATGTCATTGAGCCGTCTACAGATCGCCAGACTTTCTTCATAGGCCTTGAGGGCATCGTCGAATCGCCCCTGTGTGTTGGCGATGTCGCCGACCTTATTGAGCGATATGGACAGATCCCGGAGCGACTCCGGGGTTTGCCCGAGGATGTCATTGAGCCGTCTACAGATCGCCAGACTTTCTTCATAGGCCTTGAGGGCATCGTCGAATCGCCCCTGTGTGTTGGCGATGTCGCCGACCTTATTGAGCGATATGGACAGATCCCGGAGCGACTCCGGGGTTTGCCCGAGGATGTCATTGAGCCGTCTACAGATCGCCAGACTTTCTTCATAGGCCTTGAGGGCATCGTCGAATCGCCCCTGTGTGTTGGCGATGTCGCCGACCTTATTGAGCGATATGGACAGATCCCGGAGCGACTCCGGGGTTTGCCCGAGGATGTCATTGAGCCGTCTACAGATCGCCAGACTTTCTTCATAGGCCTTGAGGGCATCGTCGAATCGCCCCTGTGTGTTGGCGATGTCGCCGACCTTATTGAGCGATATGGACAGATCCCGGAGCGACTCCGGGGTTTGCCCGAGGATGTCATTGAGCCGTCTACAGATCGCCAGACTTTCTTCATAGGCCTTGAGGGCATCGTCGAATCGCCCCTGTGTGTTGGCGATGTCGCCGACCTTATTGAGCGATATGGACAGATCCCGGAGCGACTCCGGGGTTTGCCCGAGGATGTCATTGAGCCGTCTACAGATCGCCAGACTTTCTTCATAGGCCTTGAGGGCATCGTCGAATCGCCCCTGTGTGTTGGCGATGTCGCCGACCTTATTGAGCGATATGGACAGATCCCGGAGCGACTCCGGGGTTTGCCCGAGGATGTCATTGAGCCGTCTACAGATCGCCAGACTTTCTTCATAGGCCTTGAGGGCATCGTCGAATCGCCCCTGTGTGTTGGCGATGTCGCCGACCTTATTGAGCGATACGGACAGATCCCGGAGCGACTCCGGGGTTTGCCCGAGGATGTCATTGAGCCGTCTTCTGATCGCCAGACTTTCTTCATAGGCCTTGAGGGCATCGTCGAATCGCCCCTGTGTGTTGGCGATGTCGCCGACCTTATTGAGCGATACGGACAGATCCCGGAGCGACTCCGGGGTTTGCCCGAGGATGTCATTGAGCCGTCTTCTGATCGCCAGACTTTCTTCATAGGCCTTGAGGGCATCGTCGAATCGCCCCTGTGTGTTGGCGATGTCGCCGACCTTTTCCAGGGATACGGACAGGTCCCGGAGCGACTCCGAAGATTTGTTTATTTCCCGCGATTGCTTCAATGCATAATCCGCGGTTTCGGCTGCTTCAGCGAATCGGCCCAGTTTACTCAAAACATCCGTTGCCCGAAGAGCGGCATGGATCACGTTTTTGTTGATGTCTGGTTTATTCTTGATGCGATGCCATTCGTCCAGGATCGATTGCTGGGTGGCGGAAGCTGGAAACGCTGGTTCATGGTGCTTCGGGGTTGCCGGTTCTTGTTTTTCCACTGCCTCATCGGGAATCACGGTTTGCAGGGTTTCACTGAAGGTCCGAATCGACCATAGATCGGGAATTAAGGAACGGCATTGTTGCTGAAACGTTGCCGGAAACACAAAGATCAATGGGTGATGAATTTTGTCGCGCAACCGATCGCGGCGTTCGTTCAATCTGAGCAAAAGCTGCGCATAATCTTCCAATGTTTCCGCCGACACATAGCGATTGAGTTCCAGCCAAACAGGGGTGTCTTGAACCTGCGCGGTCTCCGATAACAGTGTATCCAGGGTTTGTTCCACCCATTTCGGTTGGCCGCGATCGAATTCGATACAACTTAATTTTCGGACGTGGCCCAAAAGATATTGTTCGACGCGTTTGCGGAGAAAGACGGTATTCGGGTAGTCGTCAATAAACAAAAACACCAGTACAAAGCCATCGGACCACTCGATATGCTGCCGAAGTTCCAGCCAAAGCAGTTCAATCGTCGGATGCGATTTTACGGTCATCCAACACTTTTATCCGATCGACTACGTATTCTTCAAGCAAAGGATGAATATCGTACCAGTCGTCGCCATTACGATAATTGATAATCAGATTGTAATCGAATAAACGCCCCAATCGCGGGAGATCGTCGAGCGTATCGAGTTCGGCTTGCTTACTGAGTTTGACTTTGGACAGCCAGCGAACGTCATCGTCCGTAATCGGCAGCATACTGCGTTGAAGCGAGTCTTGAGCCTGTTCAATAATTGTATCCGGAATGGGAAGATTTAGGGGCAGTTGGGTGCTGGCTTTGGTTACAGTTACGCGAACCAGATTGAAAAAATCTCGTAAATCACCGCCGCTTGCGAAGGCAAGCGTTTCCAGTTGGGTTTGTGTAAATAGCTCGCTTAGATCGTTTTCGTAGCGTTTTTCGAGGATATTTCGCAGTATACTAAGACCCGCATTGTCCTCTTTTCCGTTTTTACGACGGACATGAATACTCGGCAGTGTAACTTGGGGACTGCTTCCAAGGGTTCGGGTGATATTGGGCGCCGCGGTCGATAAGTACGGCGGAATACTGATCACCACATGCAACATCGGCATTCGCAGGTTTTCTCCATGTACGCTGAGAAGCCGGACGATACTATCGTGGACCTCGGACGCATTGGTAGCATGACCGCGAATTTGTTCAAAGGAATCGATGATAAATACGACTTGTTTGTCGGGGTCTCCGACCTTTTTGCGAAGTGCCGAAACTAACTGAGTGACGAATCCTTGCGCTTGATCCACGAGTTGACTGACATGGCCTTTGATAGCTTGGTTGAGTTGCCGTTTAAAACTCGGATCGCGTTTAAGCTTAGATTTTATGCCGAGTCCAATGTCGGAAGGCGTTTTGAAATCGACGGATTCCAATTTGACTTCGGATTTCAAAAACTCGTTTAATCGCTGCCAATAGCCCTCGTGCAATTGGTCGAATCCCCAATCGTCCTTGGCGGATTGGGCAAGTCCGGCGATGGCCGCCAGTAAAAAATCCGAAATGTCGACGGGCTCGGAATCGTTCAAATAATCGAGAACATCAACGTTGAATACGATATAACCCGCATCGGTGAGATCCCGCTTCAGCCTGCGTAATTCGGTGCTCTTGCCGGTCCCACGCTGACCGCTGATCAGATGCAGGCTTTCGGATTCGGCAAAGTCGATTCCGGTAAACAGTTCCGCTATGGGATCGCTGTTGGCCGAATCCTTAACGTATGGAACATAATATTGACTGTCGGGTTCAAGCGGTTGATCTTTCAGTGCTTGATAAAGCGCTTTCAGTTTGTCTTTTGGATTAGAAGGCATCGATAGCTAAAACAATTTACAATAAAAGGAGCTTAATTCATTGATGCCATTAAGTCTATTGACTCCTAATGGAAAAAGCGATAGATCTATTCCATTTTTGCTCGTCTACCGATGATTGCCTTGGTGTCTCAATGGGCGATCCCATTTCCCCTCAAACAACGGCAATTTTCCGAAAAATGTTATGATTGGCCCGCAATATCCAAAAGAAATTTCTCAATCGGAAAACCAAAATTTCAATAAATAACCCATGTCCCAGATAATAGCCTTCCTAAACCCAAAGCTAACCACCACCAACGTGGGCGACTATTTTATCGAGGATAGTGTTAAACGAATATTAAAGTTTGATTCTGAGCGGAGCATCGATATCGATCCGAGAAAACCGATTGATGACGCTAGCCTTGACCGTATAAACGAGTGCGATGCCGCGGTTATCGTCGGGACCAATTTATGGTATCGGCAAATCTACAAAGAAGGCCGATGGATGCTGTCCAAGGAGCAACTCAAAAAAATTCGTGTGCCTATAATTCCCCTGGGCATCGGGACTACCCGGCATAAAGGCGACGATAACGGATTTACGTCTGAATCCATCGAGATTCTCAAGTTGGTACACGGCAGTTGTCAAAAAGGCAGTGTCCGCGATATTCGAACACTCGAAGCACTTGAGCAGGCAGGGATATCCAATGCGGTTATGACCGGCTGTCCAACGCTTTTTCGAAGTTTGCATTCCGAGTGGAGGTTGAGAACGTCGAATTCAAATCGCCGTGTCGTAGTCACTGTCCGGAAGGGACAACGGGAGAACGTTCGTAAGCTCTATCAAACGCTGCAACATGCCGGTTGGAGTCCTATCGTTGCGGCGCAAAAGCAAAATGATAAATATTTTTGTCGATCAATCCCCTTTATTCAGCGTGCAATACCGGTTATTTACGAATTCGACATAAAACCATACCTAAAAATGATCGACGAAAGTTTCGGCGCCATCGGGTGGCGTTTACATGGGAATATGTTTCATTTGTCCTTAGGTAATCCGGCCGTCTTTTTTTCAAACTGTTCCAGAGCCCAATCCTTTTGCGAAGCATTCCACTTGCCGGTTATTGCGGCCGAAGATGGGGAGCGGGTCCCTGATCATGAGATTGAAGAAGCCACGGAGAGATTGGAAGATCCGGCTGCTTTTAGTGGATTTAACGAAAGGTACCGGTATTTTTACCAAGAAATGGCCGACTTTTTGGATGCCAACAACCTTGAGCATCGACTGAACGTTTAACCAGCAACCCCCTAAGAATGCTCCCCTTTCCTACCGGCTAAAAAGAAATAAGTTGTGGTTTTCCCACATTGACTCGCGAACGCAATCGAAGCCATTTCGTAATAGAATATCGCGAAGGTTCCGATCGCTATAATCGTTGACCAACCCGTGAGCTCTCCGTCTGACGAGGGATTTCGTTCTTTTAGCGCTTGGCGTAATGTAGGACACCACTATGGAACGGCAGATGGGCGCGATATGCTTGATTAAGCGGGGAACGTCGTTCACATATTCGAGTACGCCGCTGAAAACGACCGTATCGTGTTCCGGAAATACCGGTAATTCATCGGCGTTTAGATCGCACACAATCGTACCAACACCGCGATCGACCAGATCGGATGGGGTGTATCTGCAAGATTGAGGCAAATAATTTCGCAGCGCCAATGCGCCGGCGCCAAATTCCAAAACTGAAGAATCCAGCACAATCAAATTGGCCAGTGCTTTGGTTCGAGCATTCCAGTCCGCGGAAAAATTATCTAAATTTTACCACTTTTCAAAATTAGACTCGCCCGATCTTTTTCGAAGCGCGGTGCGAATCGCCCGTATTATTCTGAATCCCATGTCTACTGTACCCAATTGCGTTTTTACGGAGAAAATTATAGGTTGGCGGTCAACCGGGCGCCATATTCCCGCATAGCCGTCAAACTGGTACGAACTTTATATTTAAGAGCGTCGAAAATCAACTCCCTAAGAGACGGGGTTCGTTGACTATCGCCAGTGCGGTAAATCCGGGCCAAAGGGCAACCTTTCCCCAATAGCCTGTCCGAGTCCGAACGGGCCTTTTCATCACCGTTGGATTCAAAAATCCACCCAAAATAGTCCCAAAAGACCTTATTGCCATCGAAGGACCTGGGATTCCAATCGAATCCCAATCTCGCTGCGAAATCCGCGTTGTTTCAGCTTGATCAATATTGGCCTTATCCCCTACCACGACATATTGCTATATCCAAGTTACCAAATGGCAATGTGCAACTTAACCAAATGGCAATGTTCGAGGCCTTAATCCATGGGGCTTTTAGGGTAAACTCGGTTTAACTGAAACCGGTTAATTTCGGTGTTCGGCGCTAAAAGCATGGTGAAAAGCTAAACACGCCGACCCCACTTAGTTACAGCGCCGGTCAGTAGGTGATAACCACCCGACAAAGCTAACAAAATATTCAGATACACAATGAAACAGCGCACTGTCCTTATTGTATCCAAGGGTGAGCGGTCTTCATCAACCCGCTATCGAGCTCTGAATTATTTCCCATTATTTCGGGCGCATGGTTGGAATCCTACCCATATTACCGATGACCAAACTTTCGCCAGTCAGCGGAACATAATACGCGCCGCGGAGGTTTCGGACGCCGTCGTTATATTACGTCGAACGCCCAATGAGCTATTCGGATACCGACTCCGGCAATCGAGCAAGCGGCTCATATTCGATTTTGACGACGCCATACATCTCCCGCGAAGCGGTAGATTCTCTCGCAGGCCCGTCCGCTTCAGAAAGATAATTCAACGCTGCGATCACGTTTGGGCTGGAAACAGCTATCTTGCCTCCGAAGCTTTGCGTTTTAACAATAATGTTTCACTGGCGCCGACAGCCATTGAAATCGAACGTTACCAGTCAAGGAAAGACATCCCCATGGACCAGCATTGTCTCGTCTGGATTGGCAGCCGCTCAACCCGAAAGTACATAACGAATATTCTTCCAATTCTAGTCGACGCCTATAAGCAAAACGTAAGTTTTAGGTTAAAGATCATCGCGGACTTCGAGCTTCATTCTGATGTATTGCCCATCCAGAATATTATTTGGTCCCACGCAACGGAAACATTTGAGTTGGCGAATTCAACCATCGGTATAGCACCGATGATCGATGATGCCTGGACGCCTGGAAAATGTGGCCTAAAGTTGCTCCAATACATGGCCTCGGGGTTGCCTGTTATAACGTCCCCGTATGGAGTCAATCGCGATCTGGTTGACGACGGAAAAACCGGGTTTCATGCTGCATCGCCAAATCAGTGGATCGACGCTATACATCAATTGTCCACAAATCCAACCCTGGCCGCATCCATGGGTTTAGCGGGAAAACGTAAATGCCAGGCTGATTTTACTGTTCAGAAGGTTTTCAGTACTCTATTAGGAACGTTGACCCAAGTAAACGACAAATACCTTTCATGAATACCGGAAATGACGTGGCAATATCCTGTCCAGTTTGTGGCTCCTCCGCATTGCATGAGTTTTGTGGAAACGATTTGATGTTCGGAACCCCGGGTAGCTATGATTACAGCCGATGTACTCTGTGTGGCATCGTTTTTCAGACGCCGATGCCAAACTCGGAACAGATCGCTTCGTATTACCCCGAACAGTACGAGCAGTATCAACCCGAACGGTCCAAGCGATTAAAAAATTTTGAGAAAGGCGCACTGAAAGCAGTATTTGGATATCAGCATTTTGATGTACCGAATGCTTTTATTTATGTCGGTCGTTTGCTGGGACCGATAAAATATTCCGATACACCGCCATTTCGGGTGGGACGGCGCGCATTGGATATTGGGTGTGCTAATGGTAAGTTTCTTAGCAAACTGAACGCTATGGGATGGGATGCTCAAGGTGTGGAATTTGATAAAGTGGCGGTTGACGTTTGCCGGAATAGTGGCCTAAGTGTTTTCCATGGTGATTTGCATACCGCCGGATTTCCTGACCAAAGTTTTGATATGGTATCCGCGAGACATGTCATTGAACACGTACCCGACCCCGAAAAATTCATGGCCGAAATCGCCCGTATACTTCGACCAAGTGGATATTTTTACGCCAAAACACCAAATAGTAAGGCGCTTGGTAGAAAGGTCTTTGGTCGATATTGGTATCCCAACGACGTTCCACGTCATCTTGTATTGTTTTCGATTGCCAATTTGACGGCTATGGCGCAACGGCATGGCATGAAGAGAACAAAAGCCAAAATTCAAACCAGCCCGAAAGCCGTGCTCAACAGCCTTGACTACGTTATCGGGAAAAAGGGAAAAGCTTCAAAACGACGACAGTTGCTTCGTATATTAGCTCGAATATTGTATGTTTGGCCCGTGGCAACAACCAATCAAGGCGACGAGATTTTCGCAATCTTCGAAAAACAATAATGTTTAAAGCTGAACAGCAGAGAAAACCCATTATCGAGATCGGGAGGTCTCAACTTACCGCTTATGAATTATTTTATCTGTCGAGTGTGTTGTTGTTGGTCAGCGCTCTAATTTCCGGTCTGCGGTAGAATCTCCAGGTGCGGATGCGGCGCTTGACTGGAATCGCACTTTCTCTGAACAAGTTAAGTGTCGCCGCAGTCTATTCCAATCTATAAATGGCCCTGAAATTGGGAACAGATCATGAATAACCTTTTAACTGGAGCGGAAGAGGTGTCAAGGAGGAGTTTGTAGCGTAGCGGAGGAATCTCCTTGACACTTCTGAAGCGTAAGTTAACCTCAATTTATGATCTGTTCTCGGTTTCAGGGCCATTTCACGTTAGAAATTACCCCCTCTTCAGGGCCATTTTATATTGGACAAGACTGCCGCTTCAAAATGCCATAATAGGGGAGCAAGGTCCCGGCGGCTCAACATTTTTATCCCATATCCATTTGCTTCGCAATAACGCTGGATTAATTCGCCTGCGTCGTTATACAAACCGTCTATCCATTGCAGATGATCAAAACTCTGTCCATGCTTTGTAAAAAGCTTATGCCTGTACAAGACGCAATGGGTAATGATCTTTGGTGGAGCACCCTTGATGAGCCAACGTTTCTCTAACTTATTACGCTTCCACCGGGCGCCCATGCTATTGAGCACATTCAGAGGCATGATCACTCGGTCCTGTGAACCCACGATCATTGTGTTGTCATCAATGTGGGACAACAGTGTTTCCAGCCAGGTGTGGCTGCACACAAAGGTATCGGAGTGGATGGCGGCGATCAAATCTTTATTCGATGCCTGGATAGCAAGGTCCAATGCATTCCGATGGGTGGGCTTTTGTACTGAATTTTCCAGTAAGCGTATCCAGGACAAGCCACGTAGATATTCGACCGATTCGTCCCGGGAATCATTGTCCACAACGATGGTTTCACAGGGATAGTGGGTGTATTTTCTGATTGACCGCAAGCAGAGCCGCGTTTGTTTCAGCGTCTTACAATTGACGACGACGATAGAAACGGATGGAAACATAGTCGGCGACGTCATTTTTCAATGATATAGTTGCCAATGGCCAGGTAATCGAGTCCGCATCCGTAGAAAGTACCGATGGCATCGAATGGTGTGCAGACGATTGGTTGACCGGCGACATTAAAGGAGGTGTTTAGAAGCGCGGGTACGCCATTCAGTTCCTGGAAAGCCGAGATCAATTCCCAATAGGGCCGGTTGGTATGTTCCTTGACTGTTTGCACACGCACCGTTTTATCGACATGGCTGGCCGAAATGATGTCTCGGACCTTTTCATCCCTTACCCTGAATGCCAAAATCATAAAGGGTGAGTCGTAAGGGTTTTCCAGGTAGGGTTCAAAAGCTTCCTCCAGCATGGAAGGGGCGAATGGACGCCATGGCTCCCGGTTCTTTACAGTTTTGTTGATAATATTCTTCATCTCGGGGTTTTTCGGGTTGCCCAGTATGGAACGGCCGCCCAAGGCGCGCGGACCGATCTCCATGCGCCCCTGGAACCACCCGACTACCTTATTATCATCGATAAGCTGGGCTGTCTCCCGGGCAAGATTGCCGGATTTCCGGTAACGGCTGATTTTGGCCTTCTTGATCGCTGTCAGGATTTCCGCATCATTGAATTCAGGTCCCCAGTAGGCATGGTCCATTTTACAATCCGGGGCCGTGCCGAATTCGTCCCGATAGACCTTCATGGCCGCGCCCAGGGCGGTGGACCCATCATGGGCGCAAGGCTGAATGAAGATATCCCGCACATGGGGCTGTCGGATCACCTTGCCGTTGGCGGAGCAGTTGAGTGCGCACCCACCAGCCATGCATACGGCGCTCGAACCTGTCTTTTGGTGCAAATATTCCGACATGCGGATAATGCCCAGTTCCAGGTTGTACTGCAGGGTAGCGGCAAGATTTTTGTGGTAATCGGTCAATTCTTCACCCGGTTTCCGGCATTGAAAGGTCCGCAATTCTTTTTTAAGCAGATCCTTGCGGATGGTGGGAATTTTTGAATCCCAGTCGATGAATTTGAACCAGTCGGAGTCCGGTGTGCCATAGGCTGCCAGGCCCATGACCTTACCTTCATCACTATGCGGTCTAAATCCCAGAATCTCCGTGAAGACGCCATACATCCGCCCCCACGACCCTCCATTCGAAATCCGTTCCAAAATCTCAAAGTCGTCGCCCTCACCGTACCCAAGCAGACCGGATTCTTGTCCGCCCCAGGCATCCAATGAGATGACGTTGGCATTCTTGAAACCGCTGGCGTAGTAGGATGACAGGGCATGCGCCAGGTGATGGTTCACATAACGGATACGCGGGTCCCGGCGGTGGAATGGCATGCCGGACATCATTTGTTGGTAGCGGTGGTAGCGTTCAGTGCTAAACCAGAATTTCGACCTTTTGACGTCCCTATCCCAGCCAACCGCAATGAGATCGACATCATGCAGGGTGCAACCAGCTGTATCCAGGCAATATTTGATAGAACATCTTGGAGCAATTCGGGGCGCGCGCTTGTAGTGAATGAGCCGTTCCTCTTCCACCATGGCGACCAGCCGTCCGTCGACCAGAATGCAGGCGGCATTATTGTAGGATATCGGATGGGTTACGCCGAGGATGATATATCGTCCGTTATTATTCAAATCCGCCCCTCAAGAATTCAAATGATATTCCGGCTCGATATCGGGACGAACCGCTTGGCCGCGAATAGCCGATAATCAACACTGAACGTGGCGCCAGGAGGCTGTCCAAACAATGTCATGAACGGTGCGGCGGAATGCCGGCATGCTCCATTTCCGCCAGCAACGCACGCTTTCCTTCGACCAGATTCAGCCATTGTTGACGATTTTCTTTCAATCCGAACCAAGTCAAAGCATCGAATTCCGCCGCCGCCCGTTTCTCCAGATCTTTATTCAATGTAGACACGGGTTTGCCATTAGGGATAACAATGCCAACCTCTTGATCAAAATCGAGTACACGGCAGAACAGATCAGGACAGATTTTTCGAATATATACATAGGCTTTCCACGTGTCTCCATTCCAATTGTCGTATTCATCCATTATTGACTCGCGCTTTTGCGCCGCTTCCGTCCGTGGATTGCAATCGTGCAACAAGATAATCCCGTCGGGACTTAATACATTTATACCGTTGATAAAATCCCGTAGCCCCTGCTCGGCCCGGTGCAAGCCATCGATCAGGATAAGATCGAAACGTTCACTGTTAATAGCGAAGAATTCATCTGAAGCGATCTTGTGTAGGGTCCAATCAGTCGCGTTGCCGATGGGGTTTGGGTCGATACCCACCTTGTAGGCGCATTCAATCTTTTGGATGCAACGGCCTGTCGCCGTTCCGATCTCGAGGTAGCGGATGTACCCACGTTCCCGAGCAAAGAAGTTGAGGACATCGTAGCGCTTTCGGAAACGCCCGTGCTGAAAAAAATGTTTTAACCAAGCGGTCATGGGGATGCGAGGCGGCCCATTCGGTTATCAAGATCTAAAGGGACGAAACAGTGGGGCGGTAGCAAAACCGTCCTTGCTAAGGTGATACGGTACACCACTAACCCGAATTTCTTACGGGGTTTCGCAACAAGGGTGTGTGAGGTCACATCGATACAGGGCGCGCGCTTAAAAACACGCGGAGGCATACTTTCGATCGTATGTAGAATAGGTTTTTCAAGTGCAATGCCGTATGCATGAGGCATCGACGCCCCATAGCGGACAACAGGTGAGGAATGCGGATTAATCAGCCAGGTTTTGTCGGTGACCATCGATGCATGAACTCATATTTTCCGATTTTAGGGGTAACACTCCGACCATATTGATCATTGATGGTGTAAGTATGTAGCGATAACCCAGCAACCAACGTAACAAACCCAACCGTGGCAACAGAGACAACATGTCCAAGACCATCCCGCGCAGCCAGCGGCTTCGCCGACGATGCCATTTTCCACTTAAATGGATTTTTCCGATTTCATGGTCGAGCGGATGAAAATCGCCCGTTCGATGTGTTGACAAACAACCGTCATTAATCCGCCATTGCAGTCTCGGAAACAGTTTTCTGACACCTTCGTGGGTAAAACGCCAGTAGTCGGAAGGGTAGCCGTGAAATTTCCACGCAAACGGAACGGATAAACAAACCTTGCCGTCCGGCCTTAACAAACGGCTCATATTCTCGGCCATGAGGAAGGGGTTCTCGCAATGTTCCAATACACTGAAGCAGAATATGGCGCCAAAGCGCTCACCACCCAGAGTCTCATCAATAATATCCCACTCGCTGGTCAGGTTCAGCACATGATCTACACCCGGTCCCTCGCTCATGTCCACGCCGACATACTTTTGTCCAGGGTACAATGACCGCAGATCCTGAGTGCTGCCATAATCCCGGGAGCCGACTTCCAGAAATGGACCGGAAAAAGCCTCGATTCGATTCATGACAAACAGATATTGATTACGATCACCCATAATCCGGAGTCCTCGCTGGATAAAACCGATAAGCGCACCACACGATGCGTGATGCGAAGGATACGACATGAAAATTACCGTTGCGTTACCCGTACATTACCAAACTGTAACTTTTGGTAACTTACGCTCGGTCATATGCGAAGCGACTCTTCGTTTTAGACCGACGTTAAGGCCGGAACCGAAATCGTGACCATAGTCGATTCGGATAGCACACTGTCCAAGCTGATGTCTCCGCCGTGAGCCCGGGTGACCGCGCGGGCAAAACTCAGACCCAGACCGCAACCGGGTTCGGACCGGCTTTGGTCGCATCGAAAAAATCGTTCGAAAACCCTGTTTTGATCCTGCTTCGGAACCCCGATGCCGGTATCGGAAATTGCAATGCGGATACAATCATCATGGCGCTTCAGATCTACGCAGACGGAACCCGGCGCGGGAGTGTATTTGAAGGCATTATCCACAAGATTGGAAAGCATTCGCTGAATATTGGTTTTGTTACCGCGCACCCGGCATTCGGGTTCAACGCGCATTGAAAATTGTATGTTCTTCTGTTCCGCTAAAGGTTCAAAAAGCTCACACACTTCTTCCGCAAGCTTGGAAATATTCACTTCGGTTTTATCCGAATTCGCTAATCCAGCCTCTGCTTCGGCTACGTCAAGTGTCGTGTTTATCAATGCAATCAGTTGATCGCATTCTTCAAGAGTATCAACCGCCGCGGCCTTGTGTTCATCCGCCGAAACATCGCGGGAAAGCGCCGCTTCCGATATCGCTCGAATTCTTGCCAGCGGACTGCGAAGATCGTGTGCGATGTTATCGATCATTTCCCGCATATTCCCTATCAAATTACGTATTCGTTCGGCCATGGCATTGAAGGTGTCAACAAGCTTTCGTATCTCATCCTCTTTAGCATAGATGGAAACACGCCGGTCAAATTCGCCGTTTTCGATATCCAGCACCGCGCGGGTTACTTCCTCGATACCTCGTGTAGCCTGCCGGGCAATAACGAAACCAACGGCGCTTGCAATAGGTATCCCTAAGCCTACTACGGCAATAAAAACCACACGCAATAATTCCATCATTTCTTCCTTTTCTTCGAGGGATTCACCAATCTGTAGTATCGTTCCATGACTTATTTCGCTATAGATAATTCTCGTATCGAATTCGTGATCGGGAATTTTTATCGTTTGTAAAATTGGGTACGAATCTATCTCAGCCAAACTTTTGAGCGTTTGAAGGTCGGTCGTCATTCCTGTCCACTGGCGGAGATTGGAGCTAAAAATCTGATTGCCACCGTGGTCGAACAATTTAAAAAAGGTTGCATTGATGTCATTAGATTTCTCTTCCTACTCAATTTCGAGCTTAACCTTTTCGATCCCACCCGAATTGAAGAACAATCTGAACTCCGCGATATCTTCTCTCAAATCGTCGTCGATTCGCTCATTCAAAATCGTATTAATCGACAAATATAAAAATCCCAAGGCGGAAACGAATACCAAAGCAAAGGCTAAGGTATACGATAATGTGAGCCTAAACCCCAAGGTATTCGGAATCTTAATCATCTTTTCTCTTTAGGACATAGCCCAGTCCCCTAACAGTATGGATTAATGGCGTATCGAAACCTCTGTCCACTTTTTCCCTGAGTTTACTGATTCGTGCCTCCACAACGTTGGTTCCAGGGTCGAAGTTATAATTCCATACGCGTTCCATAATCATCGTTTTGGATACGACGTGACCCGAATTTCGCATTAGGTACTCCAGCAGTGAAAACTCTTTTGGCTGCAAATTAATTTTTTTGCCCGACCTGATGACAGTTCTCGCCAAAAGGTCCAGAGACAAGTTGTGCGCGGAAAGACTGGTGGGCTCAACAATTTTGTTAGCCCGTCGAAAGAGCGCTTCTACCCGGGCCAATAATTCGCTGAACGAAAAGGGTTTGGTCAGATAGTCATCGCCCCCATGCTGTAATCCATGCACCCGGTCATCCACGGTACGTTTGGCGCTTAAAATAATAATCGGAAGGTCAATATTATTTTCGCGTAGGCGGCTGATGATTGAAAGACCATCGAGCTTGGGCAGCATAAGATCAACAATGGCCAGGTCGTAATTATCGTTTAAGGCAAAATCCAGCCCGTTCAAACCGTCATCGGCATGGTCAATGCTAAACCCTGCTTGTTTCATACCTTTTCTAATAAAGTCGGCAATGACGCAATCATCCTCAATCAATAGTATCCTCATCACATCCTCTTGCCCGCGGATGAACCGGTTGTGGCATACGATTTGAGTTTTTGAGCGCGTCGGGACTTTGTCATACTCTCTTATTACCGAATCTGTAGTGTTTACACTAATATAATCTTACGCACTGTAACATTACCATTTGGTAAACCGGCATTCCATCCAGTTTATTTTGATGCATTCAACGTGGTAAGTTGGTTTTGTATTTGTGGTTTCATTCAAAATTAACTCCTTACATTAAGCCACCGGCTCTGCCGGTGCTATGCAAATAGCCTCTGCCGTTCCAGCGTAAAGATTTGTTAAATTCACTTGGTCATCCGTCAAGGTAATAAGAATAATTGGATCACGCTGAAACATCGGAAAAAACAATAGATGGAACATTAAGGGATTAATATTCAGAGCAGTTTCAAAAATATGTTTCCAGTTTGATGTGGAATTATTTATTGAAAGTTATGCTAGTTCTTTGGGGTTGAGGATTCCACCTAAATATAAGCTCTTAGCCCCCTTCAAGTGGGCTTCCTCAAACCACCCGCTATGAGGGTGGTACTTGATTGGTATCGTAGAATATTCAGCATTGAGTTCAAACCACAAAAATTAGAACAGCAAATAGTTTTGGTGAAGATTGCGTCGCTGTATTTACTTCTATGCTCCTCCTTTGTTTTAGCGGAATCCCAAACCGCCGATCAATTGAAAACCGAAGCTGCCCGAATTTACCGTAATTCGGAAGAGCGGCGCGAATCCGGTCTGGGTACGCAAGTAACCGATTGGCTTAAGGTTTCTGGATTGATCGAAATCGAAAATGAGTACCTTAATAACAACTTCAGTAACGACATTGAAGTAAGCCGTCACGATAACCCTAATTTGTCGCTCCAGGTAGGTCTCCAGATCGACGCGACGGATTGGTTTTCAGCGGAAATTCTGTTCGATGCCGAGTATAATGCCAAGGTTTACTTCTCTCGGTTTGAAGAGATTTTAGTCAAGGTGGAAAATGAACAATGGGAGATAAAAATTGGGCGTCTGTTTTTGCCCTTCGGAGAATACTACAGCCACTTTGTTACAAGCCCTATACTTGAATTCGGCGAAACTCGGGCAAATGCCCTGGTGCTTGAGTATTCGCCATTGGAAGATTTTGAAATCACTGGTTTCATACTGGAGAGCAGAGCCGAAAAAGTGGGCGGAGAGGATGATTTTGATTGGGGCCTTGGCTTGCGGTATTCAACGGATGACCCAACAATTCAAATGGGGGCTGGTTTTCTGTCCGATCTTGCGGAAAGCGAGGAACGTTTGCTTCAATCCTTTCAAGATACCTTCAAGAGGCGGGTTTCGGCATGGAACGCCTACGCGCGGGTGGGGTTCGATACATTTGAGATTACCGGGGAGCTTGTTCAAGCCACCCGTGCTTTTAAGGAAATTAAAAAAAATTCCGATAAACCATTTTCCTATAATATTGAATTCGCGTATTTTCCAAAAGAAACTCTCCAGTTGTCGGTTCGCACTGAGCACAGTGATGAATTGGCCGATCAACCCAGTTGGCGGTTTGGAATATCAGGAACCTGGCGGCCCATCACCCGCTTTAATCTCTCAGTCGATTATTTGTACGGAAAATTCAAAAATGGGTTTATCCGGGACGATAGCGGCAATACTCTCAACTATCGCCACCTGATTGCGGCACAATTGGCCTTAGAGTTTTAACGATGAGGGAACTGTCCTGTCGTCGATGGATGGGCTGTGGCAAGAGCTCACGGTGGAGATCTAGTGGTTTCGAGCAGCCTGGGAGAGGGCAGCGAATTTATCGTAACACTGCCGTCCTATAGTTAATCGGGATGTCAGGATTATTGACGCGTCACTTTCCATTTGCCTATGTAAGATTGATTTGTTTCTTCAATTGTTGAAATGTAGGTCCCTTCCATCACATCACCTATAACCTTCCCTTTGAAACTGGTGTGAACCGTCACGTTACGCTTTAAATCCGTGTACGGGTCAACTATTCCATGAATCACTTCATCGCCTGCGTGCACGAATTTGATCGCCAGGGGACGGAAATAAGTGGTGACTAGCGGCTGCTGGAGCGAATGCGGTCCAAGCGATTCTTTCATGAACACCTGACCATGGGCATCATCCGCGCCTTTGGTCAGATTAAACTCAATGATCCCAAATTTCCCGGACGCTTCGCTGCTATATTCCCCTTTCCATTCCCCAACCATTAGCGACATAACCATGGGGTCTGTCTCCGCTGGTTTTTATAGGTGGATTCGCGCATGCCGCCAAAGTTAAAAATGCAATGAATGGAATCGCGGGTCCAGCCAGCTTTAAAGCTTTATAAATAAATTGGATTATCGACATTTCTTCCTCCCTTAAAATTGTGCGCAAAAACCGGAGAGTCATAGATGACTCCTTTTTTACTCAAAATACCAGATTTGACGTATAAATGGTCGCATCTAAAGTCTGTATCAAAAGCCCTTGTCAGATATTTTAACACAGTGAGTTAGCATAATTATTTCAATTATATCAGTGATAAACAGGCGGCTTGGTCTATACGCCAAAGGAATTGGTGTCAGATATTTTTACAAATTCAGCATGCCGCGGTTTGTCCATCGTCACAGGATATCGAGTAACCTGACGTAATAACTAAAATAATTACGCATGTAAAAATAATTGGTATATATTATACCTGGAAATAGCAATTGGGATTCTATCACGGTTTTTTTCCGCGCTCGGAATCTGAAATGCATAGTCAATATAAATTATGACCGATTGTCCGAATCCATCGGGCAACACAATCAATACAGGAGCCATTATGACGGTAAAAGCCTTAAACACAATATTTCGAGACCTACGATGGACAATCATTTGGATACTCATGGCCTTATCCTTTTGGATGAATACCATGGCTTACGCGGCGAATGAAAAGATATTACCATTAGGTGATTCGATCACCCAAGCTGATTTTAACTACAACAGTTACCGCCGTCCGCTCTGGCATCTGTTAAACGAGGCTGGATACTCGGTTGATTTTGTTGGGAAGTAGGGACTACAACGGTTTCAATCCCTACGGTCCTCCACCTACTCCGGATTTTGACTTGGACCATGAGGGTCATCCGGGCGCGAGAGCGGAGGGTATCTTGGGTCAATTGCCCAGTTGGCTTACAGGGTATACGCCGGATATCGTCCTATTACATGCGGGCCACAACGATTTACTCGGCATTCAAACCGCCGAATCCACAGTGGTCGATCTTAAAGGGATTATTGATGCGTTACGCAACGATAACCCTAACGTGACTATTCTATTGGCCCAAATCATACCAACCACTAGAAACGCAAATGATAAATTGACTCAACTGAATGCGCTAATGCAAGGCATTGTTGACGAAAAGAATACCACCCAATCCCCCATTATTCTGGTCGATCAAAATACCGGTTTCGATCCTTTAACCGAAACCTATGATGGGATTCATCCTAATTTACAGGGCGAGGGAAAAATGGCTCAAAGGTGGTTTGATGCTTTAGTTGAAGTACTGCCTGTTCCAGCCGATTCGCCACCACCTCCAATCGATGATGTCTCACCAACAATTGCCGACGTGAGTGCCGGCATCAACGATACGGATGTACTGCTTGTATTCAGCGAACCGGTGGAACAAACCAGCGCTGAGAATATCTTGAACTATCAGATCGATCAAGGGATCGAGGTGATCGACGCGCAACTCGGGACTGATTTAAAATCCGTCGCGTTGACGGTATCACCACTGACCCCGGACATCACGTATCAAATTAATGTCAATGATATTTTTGATCAAGCGGAAATTCCCAATTCGGCCATCGATACGGTTACTTTCACCTTTACCGACCGTCCAGTCTATCACGGTAAGCGTAAATGGCGGACTCCCGGAAAATGTGGATACATTGATTCCCAATGGGAATACTGCAATTTGGGAAAAGGAAATCATAGTCCCGACTGGTAATTCCGATATTACGATTACTTCGGAGAACGCAGCGGAGCTTAGTAGTAGTAAATCGATGAGTCTGACCTACTGATCTTGAAGGAGTACCAAGAGGCTGTCCGAATGACCAAAACAACGGATACATGTATCATAGAAGCTACCCAATCAAATAGAATGACCATCCGCTGTATTGATCGGCTGGTTTTAATTGGGTTCTACACGCCTTCGTTTACCGATTATGTTTCAAATATCTTCAGTTACTCAACGCCTCCTGGACGATGGCTTTAAGTCCGCAAAAATCTTGGTGGTCGGCGATATCATGCTTGACCAATATATATTCGGCAGGGTGGACAGAATTTCTCCGGAAGCACCGGTGCCGGTAATCAATGTAACCCGGGAATACGCCAATCCAGGTGGCGCCGCTAACGTTGCAATGAATTCATCGGGTTTGAAGGCGGAAACATCCATCATTGGTTATGTAGGAGTTGACAGGAATGGAGCCGACCTCCTCGACATTCTTCACAACGCTGGAATCAACACCGTCGGCATCGTGTACCTTAAAGATCGGTCCACGATCACTAAAACAAGGCTTGTCAGCAATCATCAACAACTTGCTCGAATCGATCGCGAAGAAATTAAGCCTTTTTCCGAAGAAAACGAAAATGCGTTATTGAAGAATTTCATGGATGAACTTGTCGGAAAACCTAATGCTATTATTCTTTCAGATTATGCCAAGGGAACACTTAGTAATTCGATTTGCCAATCCGTAATTACTCAAGCAAAGCAGCGGAATATCCCTGTTTTGGTAGATCCGAAGGGGGTGGATTTTTCAAAATACAGGGGGGCGACGGTAATTTCACCAAACCGTAAGGAATTGTCCCTTGTAACCCACGCGGCCCCGGACGATATTGAACAGCTGCTGGAAAAAGGCCAGCGCCTCCTCGCGGAACTCGAATTGAACCATGTGGTTCTCACCCGCAGTGAACAAGGTATTTCGCTTATTGAAGATCAATCCACCCGGAATTTTCCAGCCGCTGCTCAGGATGTTTTTGATGTATCCGGGGCTGGCGATACGGTTATCGCTACCCTGTCAGTAGGACTCGCCCTTAAAATCGGTATTGCGGAAGCTATTTCTCTCGCTAATATAGCCGCTGGCGTAGTCGTCAGCAAGGTAGGTACACACCCAATCATGTTGGACGAATTACGGCATGTTGTCGCGGATGAAAATACCAAGGAACAGGCACGGAAAATTTGTGGGTCTGACGAACTTTGCCGGTTGGCCGAGCAGTGGCGAGCCAAAGGTGAACGTATCGTTTTTACCAATGGATGTTTCGATTTGTTACACGCGGGCCATGTGACTTACATCGAAATGGCCAAGAAGGAAGGCAAGCGTCTTATCATCGGGTTAAACTCGGACGACTCGGTCAGAAATCTAAAAGGCTCCGGCCGGCCGGTAATACGGCAAGAGGACCGAGCGCGTATTCTGGCGGCATTGGAATCGGTGGATGCCGTCACTATTTTCGACGAGGAAACACCTTTAGAGTTAATTCTAGATTTGAAACCCGATGTATTAGTTAAAGGGAATGACTATAAAAAGGGAGAGGTTGTCGGCGGCAGGGAGGTTCAAAACATGGGCGGACAAGTCGTTCTTATTCCCGTGCTTGAAGGACGCAGTACCAGTGGGATTCTCGGTGAATTGAATAATTCCTGAATCCATGACTCCATTACGGCGCGGAGTACAAGCTCGTGATTCTACAGCGGCTTCACTTAAACGGGGTATTCCATCAAGGTAATATTGACGGGTTAAGGGTTAGGGTTATCGTACTAAAAGACGTGGCCCCATCGATTGGATAGTCCAATCGATGGGGCCTTCTCTTTATTTTTCCGGTATATCCCGAATCGAATCCGAAAATACCTAGGCTACGTTTTTAAGGACTTCTTGCATTGTCGGTCCAAACGCGGATGGATTCGGCACCACGGTGACGCCACATTGTTTTAAAATTTCCACCTTTTCGGCCGCACTTTCGCCGGAGGAGGAGATAATGGCGCCGGCATGTCCCATGCGGCGTCCTTTGGGTGCGGTAAGGCCCGCGATGTAGCCGGCGACCGGTTTGGTCATGTGGTCACGGGCGAATTCCGCCGCTTCGGCTTCCTGGGGACCCCCAATCTCACCGATCATCAATACCGCTTTGGTATCGGGATCTTGCTCGAAAAGTTCGAAGGCATCTTTATGGGACATCCCGTTGATGGGATCACCACCGATGCCCAGACTGGTTGTAATGCCAATACCCACCACTTTCATTTGCGATGCGGCTTCGTAACCCAGGGTTCCGGAGCGTCCGACGACACCGACATTGCCTTCCATGTAGATATGCCCTGGAACGATCCCAAGCATAGCTTTTCCGGGGCTGATGGACCCGGCGCAATTTGGACCGGTGAGCCGCATTCGGTCTGCTTTTTTATAACGGCGCATATAGCGTTTAACCCGCATCATATCTTGTGCCGGAATGCCATCGGTGATTGCTACGCAAAATCTAATACCGGCGTCCGCCGCTTCCATAATAGAATCAGCCGCAAACGCAGGCGGTACAAAAATAATACTGGCTGTCGCCCCCGTTTCTTTTACAGCGTCTTTTACCGTATTGAACACAGGTAGATTTAAATGGGTATTGCCGCCTTTGCCGGGAGTGACGCCTCCGACTATGTTGGTGCCGTAATTCATCATATCCTGGGCATGGAAGGTGCCTATCTTGCCCGTGAAGCCTTGCACGAGGACTCGTGTTGTTTCATCTAATAATACAGTCATTTTGTTTACCGTAATTTTCGAATATTTGAGTGGATGTTATAGGGCCGCGACAGCTTTATTGGCCGCTTCGTCGAGTGTTTCCGCGTGGATAATCGGCAAGTTGCTGTCTCTTAGAATTTTCCGGCCTTCCTCGACATTCGTCCCCGATAATCGCACGACGAGGGGTATTTGAATGTTGATTTTACCAAGAGCTTGTACCACGCCTTCAGCGATCCAGTCGCAACGATTGATCCCAGCGAAGATATTAACTAGCATAACTTTGACGCTTTTGTCAGCCAGTACCAGGCGAAACGCTTTTTCGACCCGGTCGGGTGTGGCGCCACCACCGATATCCAGAAAATTTGCGGGTTCTCCACCGGCCAATTTGATCATATCCATCGATGCCATGGCTAAACCGGCACCGTTGATCATGCAGCCAATGTTGCCGTCCAGCCCCACATAACTCAGACCCCGATCCGAAGCCGCGGTCTCACGGGCGTCTTCCTGCGATTTGTCCCGCAATTCAGAAATTTGGGGCCGTCGATACAAGGCGTTATCGTCAAAACCCATCTTGGCATCCAGCGCGATCAGGCGCTCGTCTTCGGTGACGACCAAGGGATTAATTTCGACCATGGTGGCGTCCAGATCGCGAAAGGCCCTATAACAACCGGTGAATGTTTTGATCGCTTGGCTAATGAGTTTTGGCGGCAGATTCAAACCGAATGCTAATTCACGAGCCTGGAAATCCCGAAGTCCCGCCGCGACTTCGATGGGAATCCTCATGATGGCTTCCGGTCTTGTGGTAGCCAGTTCTTCGATTTCCATACCGCCTTCGCTGGATGCGACCATGACGACACGCTCTTGGGCGCGATCAAGCATCAAAGCAAAGTAAATTTCCCGTGCAATCGGGGTACCGGCTTCGACATAAAGCCGATAGACACCTTTCCCTTGAGGTCCGGTTTGGTGGGTAACCATGGTTTTACCCAACATTTCGTTGGCAGCTTCCCAAACTTCATCGTCGGTTGAACAGACTTTGACCCCACCGGCTTTCCCGCGCGCACCGGAATGAATCTGCGCTTTGACTACCCATTTTTCGCCGCCGATCTGTTGCGCCCGGTAAACGGCTTGTTCCGGGCTGTACGCCAAGCCTCCCTCGGCGATTGGAACGCCGAACCCGGATAATATTTCTTTTGCTTGATATTCGTGAATGTCCATGAATTAATTTTTTAAAGTGGATGCAAATTAATGTTGTGTGGTTGTAACGACTCAACATAACCCTGTAGTTGTTCAGGTTGTGAGTTATTATTTCGCGGCGATGGCTTCAGCTTGCGCAATAACGTTTTTCGCCATGCGTTCCGACGCGATATCGATCATTTTTCCGTCCAGCTGCGCGGCGCCTTTCCCCTGTTTAGCGGCTTCCGCCAGAGCTTCCAGAACACGCTGGGCTCGAGTGACTTCTTTTTCGGGCGGCGACATGATTTCATTGGCCAATGAAATTTGCGAAGGGTGGATAGCCCATTTTCCTTCGTAACCCAAGGCCGCGACACGTCTGGCCGCGGCTTTGTAACCTTCTGGGTCGTTAAAGTCCCCGAACGGTCCGTCAATGGCTCGAAGTCCATAAGCACGACAGGCTGTAATCATATTGACTAAAGCGGCATGCCATTGATCACCAAGCGCCCCCTCGCAAGCATAATCCGGGTTTAAACCCCCGATGTTAACGGTGCGGGCGCGTAGACTGGCGGCATAGTCAGCTACGCCAAAATGAAGCGCTTCCATCCGTGGGCTGGCTTGGGCGATTTCCATGACATTGGCCCCACCCAATGCAATTTCGATCAAACACTCTATACCGATCGGATCTTTAATGCCCATCCTTTCTTCGATTTGGGTTAGCATACAATCCACCATATACACATCCGCCGCTGTGCCTGCTTTGGGAATCAAAATGGTGTCCAGGTTATTACCGGCCTGCTCGACGATATCAACGACATCGCGATACATATACTGCGTATCGAGACCATTAATACGAACCGACATGGTTTTACCCTTCCAGTCGATATCGTTCAGCGCTTCGATGATATTTTTACGCGCCTGTTCTTTGTCATCGGGTATGACGGCATCTTCGACATCGAGAAAAATATAATCAACGTCACTGTTGGCCGCTTTTTCAAATAAGCTCGGGTTAGAACCGGGAACCGCAAGTTCACTCCGTTGCAGTCTGGCGCGGGCTTGTTTGTATTGGGTAAAACTCATAATTTTTCTCCTGTTTATTTTTTCTAAAAATATTAACGAATATCACTCGTTTTGGTGATGATGATTTTGAAGGACTTGACCTTCACTACTACTCTTAATTCTCTAAGATTTAATTCCATTCTCCTGCATCGCCCGCAACACGGCTTCACCAATGTACGCGGGATTTCTTGCAACATACAGCCCGAGTTCCTTCATGACATCCATTTTAGCGTCAGCGGTTTCGGCTTGTTCGCATATGATGGCGCCGGCATGACCCATACGGCGTCCCGAAACCGCCGAAGTACCAGCGATGTATCCGACCAATGGTTTACTCATGTTTTCTTTTGCCCAACGAGCGGCAATGACTTCCTGGGTACCACCGATTTCACCAATCATTAGGATAACATGGGTCTTTGGATCTTCTTCGAAGGCTTTTAGGACCGTTTCGAAATCCATGGTGGTCACCGGATCGCCACCAATACCCACCGAAGTGGTCTGGCCAAGACCCAATTCACCCATTTGCTCGACCGCTTCATAGGTAAGCGTACTTGAGCGGGAGACGATACCCACATGACCGGGGCGGTATATATGGGAAGGCATAATGCCAACCTTACATTCTCCTGGGGTAATCACTCCCGAGGTATTCGGCCCGATGACCCAAGCATCGTGGCCCATTCTCCAGCGTTCTTCACGCACCATGTCTTGAATTGGGATGCCATCGGTCACCACGACTACACATTTAATTCCCCCGTCCACGGCTTCCAAAATCGCATCGGCCGCAAAGGGCGGTGGGACGAAAATTCCGGATACGTCCGCACCTGTTTCTCGAACCGCACACTCGACGGTATCGAATACAGGCAGCCCTAAATGGGATTTCCCACCTTTCCCGGGGGTGACCCCCCCAACGATGTTCGTTCCGTTCTTGATGGCGTCTTTACAGTGGAAGGTGGCATGTTTTCCCGTAAAGCCTTGAATGATGACTTTTGAGTATTTGTTGATAAAAACACTCATTGCTTTTTACCCTTCACGGTTTCGACGACTTTGCGGGCCGCATCGTCAAGATTCTTGGCGAGAATAAAATCCAGTCCGGAATCGCGAAGAATCTGAAATCCTTCTTCGACGTGGGTTCCCGCTAATCGAACCACGATTGGGTGTTTAATATTGAATTCGTTAATCGCACTGACAAGTCCTTTGGCAATCCAATCGCAATGATTGATGCCGGCGAATATATTGACCAGAATCGATTTGACGTTGGGATCTTTTATAACGATTTTGCAGGCGCTGGCGACCTTATTAGGGTATGCGCCACCGCCAACATCCAAAAAATTCGCCGGGCGTCCGCCGTGCAGGGTGATTGCGTCCATGGTCGCCATGGCCAGTCCCGCGCCGTTGACGAGAAAACCGATATTGCCTTCAAGTGCGATGTATTTCAGCCCATGACTACTTGCGTCAGCTTCCTTCGGGTCTTCTTCGTCCAGATCACGCATTTCGGCGATCTCGGGTTGCCTAAAAAGGGCATAGTCATCAAACTCAACTTTGGCGTCCAGAGCCATTAATTTCCCGTTGGAAAGTACCGCTAAGGGATTAATTTCCACCTGCAATGCATCTTTGTCGCGAAAACAGCGATACACTTGCTTCATGAACTTGACCGCTTGAGGCATCATTTTTCCATTGAGTCCAATAGCATAGGCTATTTTCCTGCATTGGAAATCCCGTAAACCGATAGCCGGGTCAACCAATTCCTTAATTATTTTTTCGGGATACCGTTTAGCAATTTCTTCAATATCCATCCCGCCTTCCGACGAGGCGATTAGGGTAATTCTCTGGGTTGTCCGATCGATCACCAATCCAACATAGAGCTCCTTTTCCACTTCCCTGGCTTCTTCAACCCAAACCCGTTTGACAAGTGTGCCATCGGGTCCGTTTTGGTGGGTGACCAAGCGGATTCCAATTAGCTCATCGGCCGCTTTTTTCGCTTCGTTAACCGAATTCACGATCCGAACAGCACCTGCTTTTCCACGTCCTCCAGCATGAATCTGTGCTTTTACCACCCATCGGTCACCACCCAGTTCTTCTGCGGCGATCCCCGCAAGGGTGTCGGTAAACGCGACATGCCCTTTCGGGACCGCGACACCGTATGTTTTAAGCAAATCCTTGGCTTGATATTCATGAATATACATGGGTTTACACTTTGTTTAGCATCGAGGTATTTAACGAAGTTGCCATACGAGCATGTTTTTGCACAAAAAATCGGATAACGAAGTGGACGATTTAGGCTTTTAATTTAAACCTGAATCCGTGACTTCAATGCGGATAACAGGGTGCAAAATATTGGTTTCACAGGGGATTAAAAAAATCTTAGCTTCACCCATCGATTAAGTGGGTATTTTTTTAACCGCTGTGGAATCGAGAGCTTGTGCCCTGTGCCGTAGTGAAGTCTCGGATTCAGATTAAAGCCAGTCAAGAATTATAACGCAAAAAGAATCGTCGTTTCATCGTGTTAAATTATGACAGGCTTTAGGTTTCGTTTATGGATAGTAAGATTGCCCGATATGGACTAGTCTTTAGGGTAATGCGAAATAGAGTCATTAATTTTTCGTAACTATTCAGCTCACCCCTGATTAGCTCCATAACTGTGTTGAAAGTGCTCATTTACGCTTGTAAGCCACGCCCTTTCACCTTGTTCTGAAGCCAATCAAGGGCAATTTGAACAGTTACAATGTTTTTGTAGTTGACCTACCGAATAATGCTAAAGAACCGAGGTAACAAAGCAATGAAGCTTAAACGAGTGTTTTGCCTAACCGTATTTTTGTTTTTAATTGCGCCAATAACCGCGTTCGCGTTGGTTGTGGATATCCAAGGAAAAATACTAACACCTAAAAATGAAGGTGAGGCTTGTATTGATGTTTCCGGGGAGTATGAAGGTTTCAGGATCGAATCCAGCGAAATTGGGAAAACTCCCCAGGTTTGTTTCATCAACACCAAACAAAATACCATAGATATTCACGGCGTGAATATTGTGTCCAACGGTTCAGAGGTGAACGATGCGATTATCAGTGTCGAGCATACCTTTCCTCCCGGACCCAACGGGTTAATAACCGTTCGAACCCGAGCATTTGGTTTTTTCAGTACAGCGACGGGTACCGGCGTGGCGAGTGGCGATACCTTTACATTGAACGGTTTTTTCTCTCAAAATAAGTTCTATGACCCCGTAGCTAAACCCTTTAAACATAGAGTTGGTAGCGATATGGACTCCGCTATCTTCGAGATGGATTCTAAAGAACAGTACCTGATAGCGGGTCAACGGACATTAAAAGCCGTGCTGAGTTTTACCTTAAATGGATCCGGCCATAAACTGACCTTACCTAAAGGGACCTCGATTTCGCTGGATTCGGGGGCTCGATTTGAAGACAAACTAGATGCTATTATGTCGGTTGCCAAAACGAATTGATTTGAAAAATCAGGGTCAGAGTAATATTTAATTTCACGTCCACACTCATACAAGCACGAAATGCTTGAATGACCGAAAAGGGTTGGAAACGTAAATTCAAGGTGAACAGTTTATTAGCAAACTGTTCACTTCAAAACATTCCCTCCGGCATGGGCGGCGTCGGATAACGATCAAGCTTTAAATTCCAATAGGCCCAGGACGGTCCGTCAAATATCCCAGGTGGAGCCTGATCGAGAGCTTCGATGAGTTCATCGTCAGAGAATGACCTCGAACCGTCTTCATGTCCTCATGGGTTCCGTAAGCCTTGGCATAGGCAATAAAGCGCACCGGATCGGAGACGGCCTGCGCGGGTTCCTCAAACCAGATCACATGGCGGGAAACAGCTTCAAATTCTGGCGTTAAACGGATCGGTTTCATTGCTCTAGATCATTACTGGAAGAAATGGAACCGTGTTCGAAAACAGGCAACCGGTCAAGATCGACGGTTTTCTCCGCCACGGACAGACGGTCATGAACCGCACGGGGGAGTGTTTTGAGGTTTCCATCCCCATAGTAAGAGAGCGCTTTAAGCGTAATTTCCGTATTGAAGCTCTGACCATAAATATGCCGTCCCGCAGCGAGCGCCATGGGAAGATCAACATAGCCATGTTGAATAATGGCATCGATGTCGATGTAATCTTTTGCTTCCGCACGCTTTTGAACAACGGATGCTTTCATCCCGGCCAGATCAACAAGAGAGGCAATTTTTAAATCGTAATCAGACGCAATAAATGGGTTTTCGATTTGATTGATTTCCGGCACACCAAAAAACGAAATCTGGACTGGTCCGTTGCGATCTACAAGACAGGTCAAGGTATTCTCCGATTTCTAGATCACTTTGCTTTTACCAAGAAAAGAAACCGTATTATAACTGATCTACCGCAGACAAGCCTGGTTGGCCAAATTTTCCAATCATTTTCGTTAAATACAGCAAGTATTCGCCTCAAATGATCGAAAAATCCGACTCAACCAGACTTGTCTTCACTATTCTCGGACAACCTTCTGAAAAACCGCATTTTCCACCGATCCAGACCAAATAGGTCCCTAAGGACTGCCCCGCCATGGATGGCGGGGTGCTGGAATAGAATTCACTGCTTCAAAATACAGGATGTATAGCTAACGGCTAAGGATAGCGGACTCGATGATACCGGGTTTGCCGGGGTCGCGTGGTCCTTCTCCTCGGTTACCAGATTACGCCTATTGCGCGCCCTATTAAGCGCTTTCCAAAAGCCATCAGTCCCCCCAAAAACTCCCTATTTCCATAAAACCAATCCCCTATCATTGTTGTATAAATTGGAGTAGCGCCTCAGGATCACTACAGGCCAGGCTAGTTGTTTGAGCTTTGCAAGATGCCTTACACCAATTACCATTGTTAAAAGATAATCAAGTCTTCCCGTAGGAGTTGACTTGAATCACTGGATTCAATGAAAATAACAGGGTACAAGACATTGGTTTCACAGAGGGACATGTTTTAGATACCCTTCACGAAACCGGGGTGTATCGGTCTCATTCTATTCACGATCATAAGTATCGCCTCAATGATAGTCCGCAATTTCCACATAATAAGCGTCACCTTCTTCCCAATGGAAGCATAAACGCCACTGTTGATTAATACATATACTGACTAACCGTTGTGGTTGCCGGAAAGCGCCTCCAGCCCGTGTTTAAGCCTGAGTTCTTTCAGCAGTGTTTCCGTCAGGGCCGGTTTGTCAGCCAACGCATGATGGCAGTCAAGTATCGCTTTATCGTATTGCAGCCAGTCGTTTTCGGTCTTTTCGGTTAACTTAGCGATAGTGGCTAATACGATTAACCTGAGACACGCCTGGATATCCGAAGCCAGCGCTTGATATCGAGACTGTTCTCCACTGTTCTGGTTTGCATGGATATCGTTCTGGCTTAAGAAATTTACGACAAAACCCACGGAAATACGTAGATTTTCAGGGTCGATAATATTCAAACATGATCGGAGGTGTGCGCTAACCACGGAATAATCAGGTTTCGGTGTAGCTATTAAATCACTAAATTGCGCGAATGCCAGTTGCGCGCAATCTCTTAGTTTAACGGTTTCTTTACCACTAAGATTGGTTTCTCCAAAATGACCGATACAGTTTGATATTTCCTCTTGCAGCAGTTGTCGAGTTGCCCAGCTAAAAGGCTGCTCGTGTTTATTATCCATTTCGAAAGACAGCGTCCTGGCTCTCCGGACGATCTCTCTGGGTATCCCCCGCCAAATAAAACCAGCAGAGCAAGACATTCTTCCGGCAGCTTATTCGACGCTTCGGTATTTTGCTCACGTTTGCTAAGCATTGTGCAGCCGGACTCAACATCCATTTGCCGGATTTCGATGATTTCATCAAAGGTGCTTTCAAAAATATCGCGCCCGGAGGTTAGCCGATAACGGAATGAACGGGCAGCGTCTTCGGAAATGGATATCAGATAAAAGCAGCCTTTATTAAACAATGCGCCTTTTATCTCGACAAGTAATTCTTTCACCTGATCCGGGTCATGAATTTTATCTAGTTCGTCAATGACGATGATGACTTTACGATTGTACTGTTCACGTATTAACTCGATGAATGCCAGGTGACGGGAGGTTAACCTGCTACCAAGGTCAGCGAGCCTTACCATTTCGAGTATTTCAACATGAAGAAGTTAGAGGGATTCCTGTTTTTGAAGCGAGAACGTTGCTTGAGCCAAATAAGTGGTGCGTGTGCTGAAAGGCTATGAGGTGAAGGTTGGACCGCAGAATGGAAAGACGGATATTGGGGTGGCTCACCAATTGATGAAACATTTGTTAGATAGTGGGTAGTAATATCGGAAAAAGTGGGCAAATTCACTTAATGGCAATGGTGGTACCTAAATAAATCTGCCGCGTTTCTTCGCAAAGATTTTCTGGTCGTTGAATCAAATATGCCGGAAATGGCAGAATCGGAGGTTCGTACGTCTTGCGAACAAATCAGAAATGCACTAAGGGTTGTTCATTTGTTTGTTATTCAGATTCGCCCATTTGACGAAAATATACCCCACTATCATGCGCTCGAACCATCGCAAGAACATGAAATATGTCTCGCGCACTGGGTGATATGAGAGGCTGATATAAGGCTTTGTGATATAAATCACGTGCACGCCCGCGAGGCAGCCCGCTAGGGCGCCCGTAAACAATCGATCATCGAATAGTGCGATTTGCTTTGGTGGCACACCAGATATCTTACACACCTTTTTTAATCCATCGGGGTAAGGCTTTTTTCGTACCCCTACAATGAAGCGCGTTCCCGGAAAATGTTGCTGGAAATAATCAATCCGAACTTTTGATGGTTTGTTACTGATGACGAATATTTTTTCCGCGCCGAACTGTTGTATACATTTTTTTATCCAATCCTCTACTTCTGGTAAAGGCCGATCATATCCATGAGGGGACAGAACGCCATCAAAATCTAAGGCGAGCACGGTAATATCGCTAGCTATTAAAGTTTTCGGCGCTATGTCAATTGACCGTTTATTCGGAACTGCTTGCCTATATATCATTGCGAGTTCCTTCCAGCGTTTCGGTATCGTTAGAATTGAGTAGAAAATGTAATTCATCGGGCTGTCTAATTCATATACATCAATTTACGATAGATCTTTCCATTATGTTTTACTCACTTTATACCTTTGCATAAAAGCAGTGTTGCCATTATGCAAATTCCTCATTTTAAATTGTATTTATTGTCTTCACTTCCTGTAGTTCCTTGCTACCGGGCTGTACAAACAAATCTATTCACTTTTTTCGGTAACCCCGTAAGATCTAATCTATCGAAGGGATCTCTTACCTCTCTGGATTTACAGTAGTAATAATGGAACTCGCCATACGATATGCTGGGGCAACAATAAAGCGGTAAACTACTTTTCTAAGCGTGGGGTTCCTTTCTATATATTCCGCTAATGGAGGTGATACTACATAGTAAAAACTGATAAAACACGATCCGAGCTAATATTTCTTCAAACATTTATCACGATATTTTCGTAATATTATTACCTCATTACTTTCAGCGCCACAGCATGCCGTTGCAATGAAACAACCTTCTCCTGTATTTTCGGAAGCCTCTTGGTTCCCATCCGAAATTATCTGCTCTAGATTTGGGTAATCCCCTTGTAAATTTCCTTTAAGCGAATCATCAAGACGACTATAGGTTTCTTTTATTTTATTTTATCTTTTATACCTATTACACCTAGCGTTTGACTGGTATCGTTAACATTTAATTCAGATACGGCCTCCAACGCATTCAATACATTTGTTGTTCTATGAAAACGAAGTAGAAACACAATTGACTCTAATTCACCAATATCATCCTTGCTATTTTTAATAATATCTAGAAGAATTTGGTTAGCCTTATCACCTCGTATGCCGGCCAACGCTGCTGCTGCATTGCGGCGTAAATCTCTTTGGTCCTTTTCGAGAGCATCCTTATAGACTTGATAGAGCAAGTCGTCGCTGCCTGGCTCGCCAAGCAGCCCTAGTGCCATCGCAGAAATTTTTCGATAATATTCGTTATGACGTGAACGCTTTAAGATTTTTTTCCAAAAGTCCACTAACCTCTTGTCCTCCATTTTGCTCAATGCGAAAAGGGCGGTCATCCCATAAGAATAACAGTTTTCTTCTGCGATCAGCTTGAGCACTTCAAGATGATCTGGGTCTTGTACATGAGCATATGTTGTTTGTAATAAATGTTCCGGTGTACAATTTATTTTTGACGCATCGCCACAAACTTTCTCGGTTATTTGCTTTAATTCATCCGGTGTCATATTAATCCCTCACTTTATTTGAAAGTTTTAACAAAAAATGATCTATCCCCATGAAGTCTTCCGACCCGATCAGGTACTCAAATGCCTTCATTAACTTGTTAACCACCTCGCCCTAGAAGAATTGCTTTTACTAACGGCAGTAAACCGATACTTTTCACGGTATATTCGTTACTACCAATGACGATGGCAACATCTGAATATCACAGTCACCCTAAACATTATCCGATATCCTGTCGAGTAAAAACGACCGATAAACCCAACAAACTCCATACGAACAAACAGCCCGCCAATGGCGGATAGGCCACGATTCTGCGTATTTTTCTTTTAATCACACCCGAATCTCTCTGGAAACAGCTTCGATCGGAATGCCGGAAACGACACTGATTTGTTTCATCACCAAAAGCTGAAGTAACTGCTTCTCCTCTCGAGAGAGTGATTTATGGTGATGGAAGCATGTGTAGAAAATATGACCTCTCCCAAAGGGCGCCATAACCATGACGTGGCGGCCTGAGCCTGACTCGCGGAGTAAAACTTGGCTTTCTGTACTAAGAAATGAGATCGTATAGCAAGCAGCCGTGTCATACGTAATGCGTAGACTTTTCCCAAGTACCCTGGAAAGATCGTCATCGACGATTTCGGCAGATATTGTCTAGGATCGGCATCCGGAACTCGTGAATTGGATCGCATTCGAAAATGTGTTAGCAAGATGCTCAGCTGCACAACACGAAGCATATAGACATCCTCCTTCCTGGACGAAGTTGCGCACCCTTGCCAAGGGAGGAAAATTCGTAGTAAGACAGTTCCAAAACAAGATATCGCAATCTAAACTGTCGTTCCTTCTATTGTACACCTGGAACGGTAATCCCAACGACCGGAGAACCTTCCCAACGTCGTCGTATCCAGGCGGTGTTGCGATCAGCCTTAACGATGACGGATCAAGCTTTCCAGTTTGGCGCTGTAATGTATCCAGCCAACTGAAATCACTTGGTAGCTCTTCAATTTTTAGTGGCAATTGACTGTCTGTTGCGATATCGCGCGCGCTGGCGGTGATGATGCCGCTTTCATCGTATCCGTATTCAATCTCAACCTTGGCTAATCCTTCGGCATTATGCGAAACGCCTGAGAACACGTACGTTCCCAGTACATGGCATTTGCCAGGATCTTTATCCTCGCCCTGAAGCATATAAGCCTCAAGCGTGTTGCCGGATCCAGCTTGTGTGTGTACTTCATAGGGGCACGACTCGACGCACGGCACACGACTGTTCTTTTTGATGATGATGCTGTTGATGTAACGCGATTCGCCTTCCTTTTACAAGGAGCAAACACCGAGACTAAATGGCGTCACATTGTGGATCTCAATGGGACTTAAGTCTTCTTCCGGCGAAGACAGCGCACTTGCCACGATCGCCGCGCCTTCTCCCACCACTTCGTCCACACGTTCCGCGGTCCACGGCTCCTTTATGGTTTCGGTAATCTGCTCTTTCACAAGGCCGTTACGCGTGGAACCACCCACCATAATGACTCGGTCGATATCATCGGGCGTCAGGTTCGCCGATTTGAGAACCTCGTGAACCTTGTCAATCGTTCTCTGGACGAGAGGCGCAATCATTTTGTTGTATTGTGTGATGGTAATTTCTTCGTCAAGCGAAGTACCGAGAATTTCAGAGATCGTCACTTGCGTGCTATCGCTTTCGGAAAGTTCGATCTTCGCTAACTCAGCTTCTTCTTTCAGACGCTGACGCGCCAGGAGCATTTCCCGCGAGGCGGCAGGTTCCTGGCTCGATCTTCTCGGCCGGAACAGTTTACGAAAAAAGCTGAGATCTTCCTCCGTGCGCTTTTCCACCAAGCCAATCAGATAATCCACCAGCAGCAAGTCGAAATCATCGCCGCCGCTGTAGGCTCTGGTAATAATTGCAGCACACGAAAGCCGGCGGCTTCCCCCGCCAGTTTCGTGTCACGTTTTTGATCGTTGCTGAAATAGGCGGGCACGGTTATAACTGCCTCGTTCACCGGACCACCCAGAAAATCCTCGGCCGCCTTTTTTAAGCGAGCCAATATTAATGTACTGACCGTTATCGGTGTGTATGTTTTTCCCGAGATGGCCCACTCGGTTTCACCGTCCCCGATAAATCGCTTGGCTGAGGTAATCGACTGGCTGGGCTCGATCATTGCCCGGCGTTTGGCTGTTCGCCCGACAAGCTCCACCGCATTCTGCCGTACCGATACAACCGAAGGAAAGGTAGCATGCCCATCGACCAATATTGTTTCGATCCGTCCTCTGCGAAATACGCACGCTACGGAATTACTTGTACCTAAATCAATACCAATTGTGTACATACGAACCTCTCCACCATAGTAAAAATATTTTTTTAACTGTTCTTCAAACTCATTTCACATTAGAAAAGACGGTGAAAAAACGGATCAATGCTAAAATAGGCGACAGTTCCAACCCCATGAGGATTTGGAAGTAACGCTGAAAATAATGACGTTAGGATTAACATGCGCTTTAAACTTATTTTAGTTTTTGTTGAAGACAGCAAAACCGATCTTGTTCTCGACACTTCGCGCGAATATGGTGCGACTGGCGCTACCGTTATCAACAATGCAAGAGGCGAAGGAATCATTGAGTCTATAGCATTCCTTGGCCTCACCCTTGATACTCAACGCGACGTCGTATTGCTTTTGGTCGAAGAACACTTGAGCAGGACTATTTTGGAGGCGATCGCGAGTGTTGTAGATTTCGACACACGACCGGGTACCGGCATCGCTTTTCAAATCAATGTGGAAGATGCCGTGGGCGTTCGCCATCAGATTCAAGAACTTACTCATGTTGTCGACGACGAACTATAATTAAGGAACGTTTTCGCCCCAAGTCATCGTAGTCACTCGCCCTTCAGCATCGAATATTGTACGAACCAAGGCGGGACCCATACGAATATCCGCGATGCGCGTTTCACCGGAGTCATCCGACGAATAGTTGATCTGCCCATCGTTCGGAAGCTCAACAGTCCTGAGCATTGTACCTGCCTCGTCGGAATCGTAGCGCCACGTTGTTATTCCATTATCGAATGCTACGTAGTTGGAAGGGCGTCCGTATGCGTCGAAGGTTGTCATCGATTGCTTCCCCTGTCGCTCAACTTCCACTCTTTTAAGCACCCCACTGTCTTCGTATTCGCGTTTCTCATTGGCCCAAGATGAACCGATAAACTTGATTAGGCCTTTGTCGTCATAAACAAGCTTGGTGCCCATCAGCTTTTTGTCTTCCGTTAACCGACCGAATGTACTGAGGCGTCCTTGGTCATCGTAATTCATCCTATACTCGAATCCAGACGAATCGGTCACCTTGATCGGGTACCCTATTACATCCCATTCCTTTTCTAACCACTCGGTGGTTCTACCTGATTTCATGGGTGCGCTGATGAGTACACCATTCCGCCAACCGTCCTTGTGCCGGCGCGGTTGCACCTCGGTATTACTATCGCGTAGTCTGGCGAGTGTCCCATCGGGCTGCCATGAAACTTGCCAGGCAAGAGCACCGTCAATCGACAAAGTTGAGGGATGACCCGAAGTATCCCGGTGTAGCTCGTATGTCGACCCATTATCTAAAATCGTCCTCTCGATGCGTCCATCCGCGCTTGTCGATCGAGTCAAAATTGGTTTATCGTCTTGGTACTGAGTTTCCAATACCTTTTTGCCTTTTCCGTATTGCCATCTAATCGTTCGCTCCCCGGCAAAATCCGCCTCCAAAGGCGCATGCGCGCATCGTAGATCCATCTCTCCGACTCCATGCTTTTTCCACTAACACTATGCGTTAATGACGTCCCTTGTGATGTGGCTGTTACAATATACTCCACTTTCTGATCTCCCTGTTTCTCCCAGAGCAATTGACCACGTTCGTCATATCCAAACGACACACCCACGCCATCAGTACCGTTAATCAGAGATAAATGGCTGGCATCGTAAGAATAGGTCGATTCCACCCTCCACGGCTTGCTCCCTCTCGCCCCGAGACTTATGACCGCGCTTAATCGGCTGTCTTCATCGTACTCGAACTCGAGTTCAGATACCTCGGGCGGCATCTGCTTATGGAGGTAATCACTTTGCTTTGCTTTGGCCTTGACGACGCGCCCTCGTCGGTCGTATCCAAGTTGGATTTCAGCGAGTGCGTCTGTTCCGACGTATCCCACAATTTGGTTTAGTCGTCCTGCGGAATCCCAAGCGTATCGGGTGGCGACACCACCAGCCTGGACGAGCACCAATCGGCTATCGTCATCGAAATGCCACTCCGTACCGTCACGGAACAATACCTGATGGGTCTGTACCTTCACGATTTTGTTATAGCCCCCGGCGACTCCCACGATTTCTGGATGGTCCTTCGCTACGGGTATTTCGATTCCGTAGGGTTCCACATACTCGATCCTGTCAAACTGGATATCCATCGTCCCCAGCGGGCTAACTAGATGGGGTACAACTCGATACCGTGACCGCTTGCCGTCTCGCTTCACTGGTACCTTAGTCATCAACAACCGTGGTAAATCAAACGTCCAGCCGCTTCCGAATGCTCCACCCGGGTCGAAAAAAGAGTTGTAATTCCGGGTCAGGCGGATACTCCGACCCAACCCGATAGGCACGGCCATATCGGTCACCTGCTGACGATTGGGGGCCAGCACACGGGTATCCGCGCCGGGCAATATGACAGCAGACAATACTTGAGCATCTGGCATTGAGATGGACTGGACCGTACCAAAAGCTTCCCGCGCGTGAATCAGCTCAGGGATTTTAGATTTTATAGATGCCGCCTCTTGCTTAGATAACTCAATGAAAGCCACATGTACTTCCGGGACAGCTGAACCGTCCAATCCGTTCATTTCATTGTACGTGTGCACGTCTTTATCGGCTGGCGCAAGGTTTACGCCACCATAGATATTAGATGTACGGATCATCGATCCATCCTTTTTCTTCTTCTCCATAGTCAAGGAAGGCGTGGTCTTCGACACCGGGAAGGGTGCCACTGAGTAGTCACGCATCCATACCGGCATCGCCTGACCTGAGTCGCGCAAGCGTTCAGCAATTGCCGTAATCAGTGCGATGCGGCGCAATTCATGAAAGATTGCAACGGGAGCCTCGACGCCACTGTCCGACGGGGCATCAAGAAAACCTCATCCGCGATCTCGTCATAGCGGTTGCTGAACCAGGTCTTAAACTCATTGGCGCCAAAGGAGGATTCCCCCTCTTCGTCGTCTACCAGTTTGCCGCCCTCCCAGCGCATCTTCTGCGTATTGACCTTGAGTGTAAGTTCGAAAAGAGATAGATTGTCTGTTGTTGCATTGAAGCGCCTCACAGCGGCCGGCACGATCCAGAACCTTTCCCAGTTTTGGCCCGGAGTATTGCGCATACCAATCACGCGTGACAACAAACCTTCCGATTTCGTAACCTTGGCTTCGCCCCCGAAGTAGATCGCATCAAGCATGTCCGTATAACCAGGAATCTTCGAGACGACAGCGTCTCGAGTGACGTTATCCTCACCGAGTTGATAGGTCTTCATGATCCGGTCACACTCGAACAGGATCCAGCCGACATAAGTCCCTTCCGTACCGGGGCCATGCTTCACGTCCATGGTCGGCCCCTTTGGATTTTGCTCATCGGGATCAATCGTCACCGATGGTGACTCGCCATGGTCGTAAACAGCGCGGAAAATCGTAACTATATCGTTTAATCGTAAAGGTGGGAGAGCTATCTTTTGCTCGTTGGAACCGATCAAAACGAGCTTACCAGTCATTTCATCAATCGAAACCCCCTTTATTTGGCCCAACCCTTCGAGTGCTTTTCCGGCACCGCCTAGATATACACCACCGACTGGAGACGGAGAATGCATTGAGAACGAAGAGTTGCTACCTCCCGTCCCCCATGGCCCTCTGCTGGGTCCACTTGTGCCGCCAGGACCACCGCCACCTCCCAGCCTCCACGTCCCTTCACTGCTATCAAATTGATTCCAGTAGGTTTCTTGAGCGCCCGATTTTGCTGGATTGTTTCGGTATTTTGAGGTTTTCCACGCCGAATATTCTGCCGTCGTTAATGGTCTGGATGATGCGACGACAGATGTGCCCATGATACCTCCTGGTGTGAAGACTGCGCTTCCAACTGACATACTTCCAACTCGCTTAATCAAGGATATTGAATTCAAGTTATTTTGAGGGATCTCAAACACGCTGCCTTCTGGAAATTCCTTTTGTCCTACCCGAGGTGCAAAAATGTTGTGCATTACTTTCCCGAACTTGAGTCGTTGTCCCGGGTTTAACATCTGAAACACCGGTGAAAACCAGAACGTCCGCTTGGAGTCCCGGACAGTTGTAGTCCAATCTACACTCGTCCAACCATCCTCAGTTAGGATATTCATATTGGCAACGTACTGGTTAAAATCTTTGAAGTACGGCCCTTTTATGTCTATATGATGACCTGGGTAATCCGAATAGTTTTTTGCAAACTTTTTGATAGCTATGCCATGAACCTTAGCCTGATCTTGTTGCGACAATTTAAATATACTTTTACCCTCATAATTCCTTTGCAACTCTGTAAGTTCATATGATTTCACAGTATTTACGAAAAACCTTTTAGCTTCACCTGGCTGCATTCTAGTTCCATCCCGTTTTACTGCGCTCCCATCATCGAATCGTTGAGGCATGTCTAACGGTGGAGACAATGTAGCGTGCACACCTTTACGGCCAAAAGAATATTTTGGGAAACGCCACTTGCTCAACGAATTTCCAAACACATCCCACCACACCGAGCGCGAGTCAACCGATACAGCCTCCGCCCCATTCCGATCGACAAAATTCACCGGATCGCCGCCACTATATGCGTAGAGTGAGTGATTGTGTTTATGCGAATCGGGCGTTCGAAGTTGTGGGTCAGGCTGGAGGAATCGGCCTGTGACGGGATCGTAGGCCCGCGCTTTGGTGAGGTAAACCTTGGCAACAGGATCCCAAAAGAGGCTGGCATAGGCTGGAACAAGATTGCCATCAACCCTAACGACCTCGGGCTCGCCATAGGGCGCGTAGTCGCGCCAAGCAATGATCTTACCGTGCCTATTTACTTCAACCCGCACACTGCCGAGGTGATCTTCCAAGCGATAGCGGACTTCTTTTCCTTTCAGTTCGAGCAATGGAACGGCGCCATCCCAAACGATCACGTCTTCCGTGCCGTCAATGTTTTTCCGCCAAAGAGGCTGCCAGGCGTCGGCAAAGGGGTCCGGCAAATAGTGTGTCTTATCTCCCTCAACCATTCTCGAGGTGAGCAAGCCCAAAGTATTGTAGGTATATTGAACGGATTGTCCTTTTGCAGCCGCGAGTTCACCTGCATCGTTAAAGTCGTAATTTATTGACGACGGAAGATGTGGAAGTTTGCGGACATGTCCACGCGCATCAACTTGTAAGTCTCCTCGGCTGTCAGTCTTGATAGCCCCGGCCGGCGTACTCGTAAAGCGGAGCATTTGCCCTCCTTCCTTCTGTGATTCGGCCAAGTTTCCAAGCTCATCATAGTTATAATGGTAAGAGCGTCCATCGCCCTTGCATTCGACCGATAATAGCCGCTGCATCAAGCCGTACCCGTACTGGCATACCCGCTCGCCGTTGCTCTGATTCGTTTCACTTACAACCCGGATCAAACCATCAGCTCGATATACATAAGCATACTTGGCGATGATGTAATTTTCGGAGTCAATATGGGTCAGCTTAATCAGCTTTCCTTCATCGTCGTACTCCCTAAAAGTCTGTATTCCATTAGGTAACCGACGTATAACTATATTCTTTGCGTGGTGATATTTGTAGGTAATATCGCCTACGTGCGTGGCGATGGCGGTCAGACGTCCAAGGTAGTCGTAGCGGTACTGGAAAGCCGTACTCTCGCCAATGCGTTTCTCGGTCAGGCGATCTTTTAGGTCGTAGGTATAGCGTAAAGTTGGTGCTCCGTCCGAACGAAACTCGGTGGGTAGACCAGCCGCATTGCGGCTGAAAGTCATCTTTCCACCAGGCCCCTCAGCAACTAGCAAGTCACCACGGTGGTTCCATGTAAATGTGCGCCGATCGCTACCCACTTCAACTATCTTTGTTAGTTCTTGCCCGGTCTTTGCCTCAGCCTGTGAATAGGTCACTCGCGTCACGAAATTCCCTGGCGCTTTTATCTCAACCACCCTACCGTCGGTATCGAATCGCCAATTCCAAGTTAATCCGGATATATTGCCATCGGCCTGAGGTTGCTCCGGCCGCTCGCAGCCAGAAATGAGCATGCCGACCACAGTAAGCGCAACTGTAAATTTGTTACAGAACCAAATAGTATTGTGCTTTGCCAGAACCTTCACTGCCTCCTCCGTTTTAAAAACAACACTTACACATACAGACGTTTGGTCAACGTCAGCATTTCCTACTTTTGCAGATTCGCCCTATGGCCAATTAAACAAAGCCTCCTATCCAAGATTTGGAGGCTTTATAGAATAAGGACGCGATGTCCCTTAGAAGGCATTAAAATACAAATTCTTTATTATCCCAATGCGGAAATAACCATTTACGGCTATGGATAGCTATTTCCGTATTGCCTTTTGCTTCCCATTCCCACCTGAATTGAATTTCGCTTTGTACGGTTTTTATATCGGTTAAAATGGCCTTCTCGTAATTGAAATCTAACCGCCCCGCTTCGACTACATAAAATTGAAACAAAATCCGCCGGGAATTGTTCTGACGTTGAATCCTGACATTGTCAATCACCGCATAATCGAGTACCAGCCTATTATAAATAACGCCCAAAATGATCACTAAAACCACCGCACAGCCTACAAATAACCATTGAAACTGCTTTTTTTTTTGCTTTCGGCAAATAGCTGTTTTTTTAAACTAAAAACGTATTCTTTGTTGTTAGACATAAGGTTCCCTTTTAATTAGCTGATGGATCGGGATTTCGATGACACTTTGTAATCTATTTTGGTAACTACTCGCCCCTATAAAAAATAACTAAAAAAACACTTGACAGGATTTTAGCGGGGGAAATATATTTTTTTTACTGCGCCCTTAAATTTACCACGGAAAGGTCAGAGAGACGGAAGACAAACCTTAACGCTATAGCGTCAAGTATTGCCCCAAAAATTGGTTAAAACCTCGTCTGGTTGGCCTACAGGAGGCCAAAAAAAGAGGGGTTATCATAGCGGTATGAAATCCAACCCGTCATTCATATCGCTGTGGCAAGTTTAGATAAAACCTCGGTGAGAGGCGAGGTCAGCCGGGTAAAGGCTGACTTTGACAAGCTCTGTGCCGAGGACAAAGTCTCAGGTGAGCTCAAGGTGATCATGAACAGTCTGTTCATGATAGTAGAGCTATTGCTCTCTATTTTCCTTGAACGACAGACCCGGAAGGATAACAAAAATTCCAGCATTCCCTCGTCTCAAACGGACCAGGATGATTCATCGTTGACCTCTCCGGGTGCGAAAGGCAAGGACAAAAACGAAAACGACACGGTTGCTGGTAATACCCGGACCCAAACATCGGTGAGCATCGCTGCCGTTGACTTTTGTGATGTCTGTGGCGAGGTGCTCAGTGATGTCCCTTGTGCTCACCACGAACGCCGGACCAAGATCGATATCGTCTTCGAAAAGGTCGTTGAGCATGTGGATGCAGAGGTCAAGCAGTGCCCGAACTGTGACTCAACGGTTAAGGGTCAATTCCCCTCGGATATGCATGGCCCGCTGCAGTATGGCACTGGCTTGAAGGCCTTTGTTATCAACTTGCTGGTGTGCCATATGGTGGCACTCAACCGAACACAGAAGCTGGTCAAGTCGATGATTGGGACAATCATCGCTGAGTCAACACTGCTCAAGTTTGTGCTTCGTCTTCATTGTGCGTTAGCGGCGTGGGAGCGTCAGGCGATTGCGGAAATTCTTCAAACGCCCGCCCTTCACGTCGATGAGACCTCGCTTCGGGTGGACAAGAAAAAACAGTGGATTCATGTTTACTCTTCGGGGAATATTACGCTCAAGTTTTTGCACCAAAAGCGGGGAAAAGAGGCCGTTGAAACGATTAATATTATTCCGCGCTATGGGGGTGTGATCATCCATGATTGCTGGTCGTCCTATCTGTCTTATCTCCACTGTAGTCATGGGCTGTGTGGCTCACATTTGCTGCGTGAGCTTACTTTCATCGTGGAGTCGAATGACTATGCTTGGGCTCGCAACATGAAGCGCCTGTTGCAGGAAACCTGTGCCAAGGTTTCTAAAAGTGAGGAAAAACGATTAACTGACCAGGAACTGGCTAACCTGCAGAAGCGCTACCGAAATATTCTGACGCGGGGTAAAAAAGAGTTGCCACCTATTCCCCCCAAGCCCAGCGGTAAGCGTGGCAAGATCGCCAAATCGGATGCCCACAACCTTTGGGAGCGGTTGAAAAAGCATGAGGTGGCCGTTTTGATGTTTGCTAAAGAACCACACGTGGCTTTTACCAATAACCGGGCGGAGCGCGATTTAAGGATGGCTAAGGTGAAGCAAAAGGTCTCTGGCTGTTTCCGGGTGGAGGTTTATGCCAAGGCTTATTGCCGGATTTCCAGCTACTTGCAGTCAATGGCAAATCAGGGCCATAATCCGTTGATCGCTATTCAGATGGCGCTGGCTAGTGAGATCGATAAAGAACGGGGCGAGTAGTTACCTATTTTGTTAAACCGGACCCTGTGCTGATCTTTCGGAAAGGCATCTTAATCGTTAGTTCATCTTGCACAAAGGTTCAAAACAGGGTAACTCTAAATGCCTCATGGGCCTTTCTGCATGAGCTCCATTACAAGATCAACCCTTTGCCCTTAGCCAATTTCAACCAATCCGGATACTCGGCCATCATTTTTTTATACAGCTTGTTGTCACTGATGCGATTAGGATTCTTCACCTCAAAGAAGTTGGCGTTGTCTATGAGACGCCCTCGCATTTTATCCAACTTTTTTAGGAAGGCGAATGAGGATTCTCCGATACCGAAGAACTGGAAGAAAATTGGGAAGCGCGCGGCCTTCTTAATAGCCACTTCCGCCTCAGCGTAATCTACGCATTCACCGTCCGTAACAAACAACACATAAACCGGCTGCTCGGCGGGAAGCTTGGCTCCTGAAAAACCGGCACCGAAAACCCCCTTGACAAGGCCCTTTTGGCATCCGTAGTGCGACATTACATTCAAAATTGCTGGCGAATATTGGGTACCCCACATGTCAATATCTCCCCAAATTATACCGGGTATTTCTTTCCATATTATATTACCGGTCCATTTATGCCTCTCGCTCTCGGTATTTGTTTGCGCGGTTAATTTGCTATGCACCGATTTTTTAACCCCCTCAGCAGCATTGCTAAACTTATCCGGGGTTATCTCGCCGAGATCAAAGGCATCCATAGCAAAAGCGAAAATATCAATTGCGCCATTGTCATCAAAGTTCAGGCCCAACCCCATAACGCGTTCAATTACTTTCTGCACTGTCCCATCTTCGAACATGGCATTCATCGACCCAGAAATATCCAGGACGAGCGCCACGGCAGCGACATGTTCTCCCAAGCCCATTTGCTTTAGTGCTGCCTCAGCTTTTTTTGCGATAGGGACTAGCCCCTGTGCGTCGCGCCCATAATTCGCAAGCTTTTGCTCAACGGGAATCTTCGAGTTAACCCCCAACCCCCATTCACGCCCTTCAATGACGGATTCGATGATATAGGGCAATACATGCCCAGTAGATCTATCTTGTGCGCTAATGGTAATAATACCGCTATGATCATAACCATACTCAATATCAATAATGGCGGGTGAATTAGCGCCATGGCTAATGTTATTAAAACTATATTTCCCAATCATTAAACATTCCATGGGATCGCGGCTTTCACCCTGCAACATATATATTTGCAGTTGATTATCTTGATTCGGTTTTGTTGTCAGCTTATAGGGGTTAACTTCAAGGCAAGGGACTAGGCTGTTTTTATTGATAATGATACTATTGATGTAACGAGCAGGATGATCCTCATCGATTGCGCATACGCCCAAGCTAAAGGGTGTAACGTCGATTAATTCGATCGGCGTGTTATCCTCATCGGGCGAACCCATATCGCTTGCAACTAGAGCCACGCCGTGAGCCACAACTTCATCAGCATATTCAGAAATCCAAGGCTCCTTGACTCCCGAGTAATGGTAATAATACCGCTATGATCATAACCATACTCAATATCAATAATGGCGGGTGAATTAGCGCCATGGCTAATGTTATTAAAACTATATTTCCCAATCATTAAACATTCCATGGGATCGCGGCTTTCACCCTGCAACATATATATTTGCAGTTGATTATCTTGATTCGGTTTTGTTGTCAGCTTATAGGGGTTAACTTCAAGGCAAGGGACTAGGCTGTTTTTATTGATAATGATAAATAACGCCCAAGCTAAAGGGTGTAACGTCGATTAATTCGATCGGCGTGATCGATATCTTTGACCAACAGGTTCCGGGTGGATCCACCAACAAAAATAACGCGTCGATATCGTCCGCCGTCATATTCGCCGATCGAAGGACATCCTGTATTTTTTGAACGGTGCGATCAACCAACGGGGAAATCATTTTGTTGTATTCACTGATGTGAATTTCCTCATCCAGTGTGGTCCCCAGGATTTGGGGAATGATGACTTGAGTGGTATCGCTTTCTGATAACTCAATCTTGGCACGCTCCGCTGCCTCTTTGATCTTTTGCCGGGCAAGAAGAAGCTCTTGCTCCGTACCAAGAGCTTTTTGATTTTTTTCCCCGAACAACAAACGCAGAATTCCAATATCGGCTTTGGATCGATTTTCTAAAATACCTAGTAAGTGATAGACGATGGCCATATCGAAATCATCGCCGCCCAATTGAAAATCCCCATCCACGGCGAGCACACGGCATTGATTACCCTGTACAGTGAGAACCGAAACATCAAAGGTTCCCCCACCTAGATCATAAACCAGGATTATTTGATCTTTTCCCTTATCGACAGCGTATGCAATGGCGGCCGACGTAGGTTCTGGCAGCAATCGCAATACCTTGAGGCCCGCTGCCTCCACCGCCAATTTGGTATCCCGTTTTTGATTATTGTTGAAATAGGCCGGTACCGTTACCACGGCTTCACCGGTATTTTGATTTAGGTATGTATCGGCAGCCTTTTTTAGTTTTTCAATAATCAGTGCGCTGACATCAACGGGCGAATATGTCTTTCCAGCAATTTCCCATTGCGTTTTGCCATCGCCGATATGACGTTTGGCCGATATGACGTTTGGCCGATGTAATCGAGTTGCCTGGATCAATCATGGCGCGCGCCTTGGCGGGTTGACCCACTAAAATATCGCCGGAGGCGCGGACCGAGATGGTGGAAGGTAACAGATTTTTTCCATCAACCTGGATGAGTTCGATTTTACCGCGCCGATTGACGCAGACGACCGAATTGGTTGTTCCTAGGTCGATTCCTATGGGTATTGGCATTTTTCCTCCAAGCGTTACACCATTAATTGCTCAAGCATGATTTCAAGACCTCACTGTAAGGGCGTAGTTTATTTAATTAGTAGACGCTCCTCAACGCTTCCCGTTTGCAAAAAGTAGTGTGGAATTTAGGTCAATTTGTTATGAAATTATTTCACACTTATATGCTGTACCAAGAGAAGCTAATTGAACACCTACTTAAGAAAAAGCGAAAAGTCTTCATCGACCTCACTCGACAGATGACGATAACCGTCAAGAATATGTAAAAAGATACTCAATCTATAGCTCCCGATATAGATTTCACTAAATATGGTATTTGGTTTGTAAATGACATCGTCTGGGTTTAAATCCTTAAAAATGAATGTCGAGGAGTCTGTACCGAAATTCCATTTGCGTTCGTAGAAAGTTTTCTGTGTTATTAATTTTCCGAATTTACCTTTTGAGGGGTTAAACACACCCTCGTTATCAAAAAATACCAGAAGATTTTCTGAGTCCTCAAGAGGAAAGTTCTGTCTTATTCGCTTGGAAATTTTGGGCGGAATATCATTGCCAATCCAGCAGCGAAAAAAGATTTCTTTGTACTTGCCCATAATTTGGTTCCAATACATGATAATCTGCTTATTTCGATCATTATTATTCATAATTGATGATAAATATCAATATTACTGACACTTTAATCAATACCACAAAGATAGCCAGCAGATATTACAGAATATAGATAGATAAGTATAATCCTCGTTTGACGCTGTAATTACTCCAAACACCTACTACACAAATAATCAAATGCCCAGCAAGTACCCGCCGCCGTGTCCTTAAGGTCTCTCAATAATTGCATCTCATCATCATCGACTTCGCCATCTGAGAATATGGCCGAATTAAGCAATTCGACTCCATCGTCGTCGATATCCCCATCCGCCAGGACGTAATCCTGCATGGCCTTGAAAAACAAGTCCACGCACCCCTGACACGTTTTCTTTTTCGAGTCTTTATTACCCTGGTTTTTTTACTATACTTCCTAAGTCTAAGAACCGTTTATAACCCACTATATACTGATCTAAAAATGATGAATATCGACGAATTTCCCTTATAAAACGTTCTCACATTCCGTTATCATTAGCTCTTTAAGTTTACGCATATTTATTACGGCTTCTTTAAACTGCTTTGACACTAACGGAATATCACTAACATCAAAATTTCGATTCGGGGGACCTAGGTTGAGAGAATCAACTCGCCGTATATCTGTATTTTCAGTAAAAATTCTCTTTGTTTCAGTAAGTATTGCGTTAAAATGGTTAGAGACCTTTTCTTTCAAATACTTAAAGAGTCCAGTTAACAACATCACCGCCTCCACCTCACCTAGAGAAACAGGCTTATCTAGCTTTAACCATAGTTGAGTAGTTTCTTTTTCTAGCTTACCGAGCGAATCAAGAAATTCCATAGCAGATGGCAATCGCTCCTTGATACCAACTCTAATCCTTGCAAGTCTTTTATAATAAATTTCCACCACGGCTAATTGAATTATTCTTGCCATATATTTATTTGGGCGCCTCCTGATTCCGAGAAAGCCTTTGCTTCCTTGAAGCCCTATTTCCATAGAATCTACGCTGGCGCCTTCGGGTATCTGTTTTTCCGCTAGTTTTCTTGCGCTAATTTCATCGAACCCTTCTACTTCTAAAAATCTTTCTCCAGGTTCAACAACTACTTTTTTTTCAAGAATTTCTGCTTTATTCGGACTTTTTTTGTGTGCCCAATCAAAGGCTTCAGCTACTGTCTTTCTTACACCTCGTCTTTTATATGGTTTACCATCAGAAAGTACATTTTCCGAAAAACAATAGAACCCTTCTGGTATTTTGCTTTCAAGTAATCCTCTAGCCTCTTCCAATGATTTTGCTTCTACTTCAATCTCTTGTAATTTATTCATAATCCAACTATTCCTAGTATTATTTAACTTAAAAATCAGTGAGTAGCATGGGTTTAATCCACTACAAACATCTACCACACAAATCATCAAACGCCGGGCAAGTACCCGCCGCCTTGTCCTTAAGGTCTCTCAACAATTGCATCTCATCATCATCGACTTCGTCATCGGCGAAAATGGCCGCATTAAGCAATTCGACTTCATCTTCGTCGATATCCCCATCCGCCAGGATGTAATCCTGCATGGCCTTAAAAAACAAATCCGTGAACCCTTGGCACATTTCCTTTGCGTTATTGCGAAGCTCGACCAAAAAATCGATCTCTTCTCTATCGACGTCCCCATCTTCATAGATAACTGCCTGTAATACCTTGACCTCATCCTCGTCAATGACGCCGTCTTCCAGGATATCCGCTTTCAATTTTTCTAAGTTAGTCATCTTAAATTCACCATATTTATTCGTTAATCGATTCACCAGCTCCGAACTACTTTCCGTTTTATCTTCACCACTGGCAACCGTGCTTTCTGTACAGTACGTTTGCTCAGCCCGCCGCGGCTGTCGATACGGTCAACATCCCATACACCAATAACCCGATCCATCCTAGGTATACAGCCCCCAAGATATATGAAGTAAACACCGTGATACGTTTTGAGAACAGAAACAGTGACAGAACCAGTACCGTAACTAGAAAGAGCGCAATTCTAAGTATTTGTGTATCTTGAGAGGAGGCTATAAAGACATCCCCAAACATCAATCCATACGCTAAGAGAGGCAGTCCAAGCGCGACAGTGATATCGAATGTGTTACTGCCAAGCGCATTGGAGATCGCATCATCATAGTCACCACGCAAAGCGTCTTTAACCGACAACACCGTATCCGGAACGGATGTTGCCGCCGCCGCGAATATCACGGCTGTGAAATAGTGGGGAACGTTTAGTGCGTTCGCACTCATCATAACTCCTTACATTAAGCCACCGGCTTTGCCGGTGCGATGCAAATAGGCTCTGCCGTTCCAGCGTAAAGATTTGTTAAATTCACTTGGTCATCCGTCAAGGTAATAAGAAGAATTGGATCACGCTGAAACATCGGAAAAAACAATAGATGGAACATTAAGGGATTAATATTCAGAGCAGTTTCAAAAATATGTTTCCAGTTTGATGTGGAATTATTTATTGAAAGTTATGCTAGTTCTTTGGGGTTGAGGATTCCACCTAAATATAAGCTCTTAGCCCCCTTCAAGGGGGCTTCCTCAAACCACCCGCTATGCGGGTGGTACTTGATTTCCTCCGCAAGCTGCCAGCATGCAACCCCTATAACGGTGGTTGCCAATGTAAGAACAACCCAAGCGGTTCCCGTTGAAAATTTGTTTCCATTAAATAGAAAGTTATTAAAATCGAAGGTCAGTAGCGCCTTGATCTTCGATTTCTGCTCATCATCGTCGTCCTCATCGTCATAGTCATCGTCGTCCTCTTCCTCGTCATTACCATCCCCAAAGCCGGTCATCAAGAATGCGAAATACAACAAATAGATTCCTATCAAACATGCGCCCATCCACCAGGCCATGGTGTCGCCACCCAGGAACCAGATAAGCGCTGCTTCCGCGGCCAGGAGGAATAAGCCGTCTCGGAGTATGGTCTTTTTCGATACCTCGATGCCGTCTATTTTCTCCCGAACAATCCGCTTAACACCATCAACGATGGTTTCCGTTGAGACGCCTTTGTAGCGGACCGCCAGAATGCAGACCATGGGGATGATAACGGAATTGAATACGGCGCTACCCGCCGTTGTGGCGATGCCCGCACTAAAGCCATCCTGGTCATGGTACAGAAAGAGCAGAAACATCGCGGTCATGAGTTCGGGCATACTGCTGCCGACCGCGTTAATGGTGGCTCCACGCACACCAGGCTGCATGTTTCGCCCAAGGTAGCTTGCGGCATCATCAAAGCCATCGCATGCGAACATAATAACCACGGACGCCAGTACGACTATTATTAGTGCTATTGTTAATTCCATCATAATTCCCCTAACGATTAATATTGAGTGTGTTAAATCGGATACAGTGAACAGCCTCCGACCACCACAACGTATCCTTACCCATTTAGACGTTTGATTGAGCGGGGCATTTCTGAATAGTAACGCTCAAAACAAAACATCAATACCGACGAAAACGATCAAAAGCAGAAACGTCATATTCGCGTTCCTTTTCTAGAATCAGTTGGCTATTCCTGTTAAAAAGCTTGCCACGATTCAGCCACTTTGTCACTCCAGCCATGTTATTGTTTTTGTGGCTTTTGTGCGCCAGCGTTATGTGATCATCAACGATTCGATCGATGAGCTTGCGTATATCCGCACCGAGATAATGGCCTTTGGGATCGATTTTTCTGATTCGATCCAATATATCTTTTGCCGACCGATTTGGTGGGTAGGTATATTGTCCTCGTTCCACGTAATGGGTTGCACGCCGTAATAGCGAATCGATGGTGGCTTGGTGTTGGGTGCTCAAGGTATATCCAGCCGGAGTGATGGCTTTCGTTTTGGATACGACTTCGGTGCTTGGTTTGGCCTTCGTCGCCATTTTTGGTAGAACCGAGTGCTTGTAATGAAAAGCCCCGATGAATATTGCTATAATACCTATAGTTGAGGCAGTTACAAATGGATGTTTAATTGCGTAGGAAACTAGACAAAAGAACGTTATCGTATGCCAGATGATATAGAAAATAACTGCTAATACAAACAATATATATAATATAACAACCCCTATGCCTAATATAATATCTACTATAGTAATTAACATCCTAACCACCAATAATTTCAGCACCTAAAGTTATCTACTTTTAACGACTAGTACACTATGGCTACATAAAAATAGACGTTCGATAGATCAAATCATTTCTGGAGGAGATGAGATCTGACGGTATATTCAATGGGGAATTCTTGCGTAGTCACTGAATATGGAGATCAAATTGGTAACCAAGAAAACAGTTCTTCTATTTTTATATTGCCGTTTAATCACTATTAGGGAAATTAGGAATGGATACCAAAACGAGGGCAGTGACACGAGTAATAAAATTGCTTCCTTGTGATTTAAAAAAAAGGAATAAGCAAGGAGCAAAAATGGGGAAAGAGGTGACCCGCCTTGGTTGGGCAATCGAAGCGGGTCACCTCTATCGATAAGAAGTAAACCTTTAACTACTTTTTGATATTCTCATTTCCATATATTCCCATCGAGATCCGTAATTTTAATGTTTTTTACAATATTATGTGTATTGTAGGTTGCAATCGCCCTTCCCTCAGTACCGTCCAACAATGCCTCTTCGATTGGCCAAAAAATTAGTTCGGCAAGTCCAAGCGTGAAAAGGTCACCTGCAATATATAGAATGATGCGAGCTTTTGTTCCACCGTGATACCCGTCGATAAACTCGAAATAATCAGTCTTCAGTTCTTCATCAACTTCTGTATGGTTAGGTGCACCAAAGACTGAAATTAGCTAACCTCGAGAAGCGCCGACTTGGGCACGTTCCAAGGGAATTGCAGGCGGTTGGTTCAAAGCGGAATTAATCGAACAACCACCATTTAATAATAAGGTGGAGCAGATGACAAGATAAGTTAATAATGGTTTCATAATAACCCCTCAGGAATAGGATTTCATTTTATTAAATAATCGAAGATTCTATTTCGGATACAGTAATTTACCTCCGACCAATGCAACGTATCCTTATTCTTTTAGACGTTTAATCGATTAGGTCATTTCTAAAGGTTTTCGAGATATGTTGATATATGATGGCGCACTCAGTGGGAATCTCTTGCGAAACCACTGAATATGAAAATAGAACGAGTAATCGGAAACCTGTTCTTGTATTTTGATACTGCCGTTTAATCGCTGTTGGGACTTATAACCGTATTCGGCTTTTCACACTAAATCATGAGGATTTCGCACATTTTCTAATGCAGTTGAGCTACGGGTTTTGCCGATACTGGATCGTATCTTACTGTTGCGGAGAGCAATCGCCTCGTGGGCACCCAGTCCACGCGGCGACAACACAAGGGTCTGGCATATGCTGGCGGATACGACGAAGATGGAAGTTTACGAGGTGTTAACGACTTCTCTCAAATCTAGGTTGAAATCGAAAATGCTGCTAACAACGGTACTTACACACTAGCAGTCTTCGTAATGCAGCGTGGGGTTGCTTGTGCGGCGCACGCAATAAGATACATTTGGCAGGACTATTGCGGCTAGGGTCCAGAGGCTAGAAGAATTCTAACTTCCGTATACCAACGTTTTAAAGTTCCCACTTACCACGCACGGTACGCGGTGTTATGCCGTAACACTCAACCCCTACAATTCCAAACTTCTGCTCCTTTTCCCAGGTTAGTTCGCTGATCCTATTAAAGAGCTTTGCACGGCTCAGCCACTTCTGCACTCCGCAAATGTTATTGCTCCCGTAGCTCTTGTGCAAGCATAATATATTCATCAACAATTCGATCGATCAGCTTGCGTACGCCAATACCACGATAGTGAACTTCTGGGTCAATATTCCTAATGTTATCCAGCGCTGCCTTAGCTGAGATCTCTAGGGCGGATCAATATATTGGGCTTAATCCACAAATCTATTTGCACGCCGAAACTGGTCATCAATGTCGGCCCGGTTTTGTCTTTTTTAAAATAACGCTAAACGGCGCACCAAGATTAATACCCAATAGAGGGTTAAGTGTGTAGGCAATAACCATCCATTACCGCTTCCCTAACTACTCAAGGAATCCTAATGAATTTAGATAAAAAGTCACCTGAATCTCTGGCTCGGGTCCGGCATCTGGCGGAACAGTTACTCGCACCGTCCTAATCTTAGTGTTTTCCTTTGCGATTTTTGCATTTCCCTGGTAAACATCGATATTGATCAGTCTTTGGCCGGCAGATTCAGGGACAAATATTTGAGAACGTGAACACGGCGTTTTGGAGTTGGCGGGTATTATCTCAAAAAAAGCACCGCCTTCTATCTCTATCCCCAAGGCATGGCACGAACGTGTCCCAATCTCAATTTCCCGCCCAAATACTTCTGGGTCATCCAAGTAAGCCGCATAGATTGCGGCGCCCTCCGCTACGCACAGAGCGTCATCGGTATTACCGTATATACGGTCGGCCCCTATCGCATCGGCTAGCAAGGCATCCATCTTCGGAATTTTACTCTACCCGCCAACCTTGATAACTCGGGTAACCTTCGATTGCTGGACGCTCGCCCGCACAAATACATCTTCAAGATGACGTTCAATCTTTTCAATATGCGGCTGGATACACCGCTCAAAATCTTCGCGCGTTACTGTGCGCTCTATATGCTTATCCGCTGTCACGTTAGCGATAGCCAGCTCCCAGGATTCGGTACTCGAGAGTGTTTCTTTGACATCAATGCATGATGCAAGTATTTTTTGCCATGCTAAGCGGCCTGCACGACCTTCCATGCTTTCAAGAGAAAGCCCTTCCTCCTGAAGTACCCACCGCGCGAGCGCCTCGTCGAAATCAAGACCACCAAGCCGATCATCGCCCGCACTCGCTAACACTTCGAACTTCAGTTTGTCTTTACGAATTTGAAGATTAAACAAGGTTAAATCAAAAGTACCCCCACCCAGGTCGAAAACCAGCATGACGTAGTCCCGATCTTCATCCGGATTTTCCCCGATCATCTGCAAGGCATACTGAAGCGAGGCTGCAATTGGCTCCTGAATGATTCCAGCACATTCCAACCCGGCCAACTCCACTGCCTCACGGGTATTCTCGCACTGGTGGGCTTTAAAGTAATAGGGTACGGTAACACCACATCGCGGTTGCGAAAACGTCCAGCATACATACCAGCAACTGCTCCATACATTGCTTGAAGTATCTTCGCGGATATTTCCATTGGGGTGTGTTCCTTTGCATCGAGTAGAATCTTTGTGTCACGGTCATCCATCCGTCGCTTGACACACACAATTCCGCAGTCAGAATCCATTAAGAATTTCTTATAGGCCAAACGATCAGTCAAATACTTGTCATGCTTTTTGTCATACCAAACAACTGATTGGTGTGTTCTCCCTTCCTCTGGCACCGCTCCGATAGGCTTCTGGCCTTGTGCCATTCCATTTCGCAATAGCGCTAAACGTCGTACCTAGATCAATACCCAGTGGCGGGTTAAATTCGTAGTCAATAGCCATCATTACTCCTTAGGTGGATTCTTTACAACCACCACCTGCCCTGATCGTACTACGCGGTCCGTTTTGCCCGGTAGACCTACTAACACATATGCACGCCGAACCATTTCCTTTACCTGTTCATCCCCAAAACGCAAATCCTCCTCAACATCAACAGGATCGTATCGCTCGTAGTCCACCGACTCGCCTGGAATCGTTGTCTGTGGCTGGAGTCCGAGCATTCCCAGATCAGACTCAAGTTTTCCAATCAGCACGTCGTAAATATCGAACCAGGCTTTCAGCTGCTCTGCTGCTTCTGGAAATCGCTCAATTAGTTTGTTAATCGCGGCAATCCCAAGCCTCTTTCCCTCATCAAGGCCATCGAGGATTGGAAGCACTTGACGTTCCACGCCTGAAAGAAAGGATTTTTCCGCAGACCGAGCGCGATTACAAGTTTCCGCGATTTGGTTGTTGTGCGCAATACGGCGCGACCTAAGAAATTGGATCAACTTTTCCTCAATATCGTCGCGTGCAGCAGTTAGAATCCCTGGCGGTAGCTCTTCAACCTGCAAAACTATTGGCAATGTACCTTTGTCGGCTTCATCGGCCGGGCTTTCTTTCCCTAACCGAGTTTGGGCGCGATCAAGCATCCGCCCACACAGCTTTATTCCCTCTTTTCGATTTTCCAGATCGTCTCGGATGTTCTGGGGTAGCACCTCGTCTGTCGTTTCAAACTTCTGTAGCGCCTCTGTAAAAAAGCTTGTTAAGGTATCAAGCACTGATTTCAATCCACGTTGATTCTCCAACCAGAAATTTGCCTCTTCCTCAGCCTTCTCTATTTCCTGACGCTCCTTCATAGTCTCAACAGCATCTTCCGCCAAGCGGGGCTTGAGTATCTCTAAATCAATGAGCTCAACATCGCTTTCAATACCAGCATCGTCAGAGCCGTCCTGAGTATTCTCTTCACCCGCTTGTTCTACCAATATATCTTCTGTACCGGGTTGTGGCTCTATACTATCGGATAGTGATGCTGCAATGTTCGCTTCATCTACGATAGTCTCTTCTGACAAAGGAGGATTTTCCATACCGCTGCCGGCGTCTTCATTTGGTTCCGGCTCAGATGGATTAGTTTCTCCGCCAAGATCAACGTCAGTATCTCCTTCACCAATCTCCACAATCTCGTCTTCCAAGTCTTTAACACCGGTAGAGTCAGACGAATCATCGGGATTACTTTCGGACGGGTCATCTACATCTTCTTGGTCGACGACGCCTCCAACCAAATCCTCGTTGCCTGTATGCACAACCTCTTCCAAATTTCCCAAATTAGAGCCAGTTTAATTCTGCTCGGCGTCGCTTTGCGGTTTATCCGCTGAAGGCTTCACTTTGGAATCCAGGTTTTTATCTTGATTTTGTGTCATATCGCTAGCCCTTATTATTGATCGTTAACTTCGATCGATACCAATCTTTACACCTTCCTCGCCCTTCATGTTGGCAGAAACAGTCAAGAGATTCTGTTGATTAATCTCAAATGTCACATCAATATGAACTTCTCCTTTTTTCTTCGGAGGAAGTCCCGTTAGAAAGAATTCGCCAATGCAAACACAGCCTTCATCAGACACATATTCAGTCTCTTCCGACGCTTGATAAACCGATATCCGAACATCCCTCTGCAAATCAAATGCATTAATAAAATCCCTTTGACTCACCAAACCTGTTTCTGGTGGGATTTCTACGCCTTTATCCAATACCTTGCTAAAACGCCTATTTGCTACCTGAATCCCAAGGTAGTGAGTTACTATATCCGCTATATTGATCTGTACATCAGGTGTATCTTCCGGATTGGTTTCAGCCGTATCCCCAAGATTTTCGGCTGGCACTCCCAAGGCCGCTCCCATTATTGCCGCCCCACGCGCGACTGCCGTCGCGGGGTCAATATCGCAATAGGGCTCCTTATCAAACATTTCCGTTACGATCTCTCGAACCAATGGAACCTTAGTCGATCCACCGATAAGAATTATTCTGGAAATATCGTCAATGGAAAGCTTAGCGCTGTCCAATGCCTTCTCAATCGTGGCACGTGTTTTAGCCAACAAATCACGAACCGCCTCCTCGAACTGTTCCTTCGATAGTTCGTACTCTACATTGTGAACATTCCCTGATTCGTCTTTCAAAAAGTTTGGTATAATAATTTCACTGGAATCGGCCTCGGAAAGTTCGAATTTGGCATTCTCCGCAGCCTCTTTTAACTTTTGTTGGGCTTGACGTAAGGCCTTACGATTTATCCCCTGATCCTTCTTAAGATTAAACAGATCGATTCCACTTTTTTCCTGGAAATCCTTCGCGGCAATATCCATGATCGCACGATCAAAATCATCGCCCCCCAGGTCAGGAATACCCTCCTTCGCCAATACTTGAAATTGTGACTCACCCTCCTCAGTTGAATCCACGTTAAGGATAGAGACGTCGAAGGTTCCTCCGCCCAAATCATAAACCAATATCTTTTGATCACGTTTTGCTTCGACGGCATACGCAATTGCCGCCGCTACCGGTTCTTCAAGAAGACGAAGAACCTCAAACCCAGCCAATCGGCCCGCTTCCAACGTGGCCTGCTTTTTTGTATCATCAAAGTTGGCTGGAATACAAATTACGGCATAACGCAATGATCCACGCAAATCGATTACCCCAGCCTGATCGACGCCCGCCCGAATTTTCGCAAGAATCTCCGATGACAAGTCGGTCGCGGAATATTTTTTGTCTGGCTGACCTTTGAATTCTTTCTCAAAAGCAGGATTTCCCATTTCCCTCTTCACCGATGCGACAGTATTTTCCGGATCAATCAGCATCTGATTTTTTGCCGGGTAACCGACAAGGATTTCACCCGAATCACGCATATGAACAACCGACGGAAGCATGGGCCTGCTGTCTATCGGAATAACGTCGGAGTGGCCTTTCGCATAGATTGCTATTGTAGAGTTTGAAGTTCCCAAATCTATCCCTGCTATATACGGACTGTTTTTCGGCTTTACCATTGAGTTACCTCCCAAGTATTAAATTTAAAACCATTAAGTAGACAGACGATTTAATTCTCTAAGCATTTCTAAATTTGCGTTGGATCAATCGTTATCATTTCTGGCTGTGGGACATTTCCCTCTTCAATAAGATTTTCCAACAATCCAGTATCAATCGCGCCTCCATTCTCTAATGCGCTCGTTAGAAACGAATTTACCGAAGGTACCTGAAGTTTGCTGAACGGGATATCTACGGCCTGGAAATGCAATATCCCATCTTCATCAAGCTTGAAAACGGCAGCCACAGGTACTCGCTCACGATGGGGCTGTTTTACAGGCACGGTCAAATCACCTAATTCATCGTTGTCATTGGCTTCCGAATTCTCACCACGAAACACGCACACCTGAACTGCATTTTGGTATGGATCACCAGTGAATCCAAGCACACCACCCTGACATGGATATTTGCTATTTTTTGAGATAATCGGCTGAAAAATATATTGCGATCGATCGTCCGTCATACCTATTCCTAAAGAATGGGCCGTTACCTCCTTTACATTGATGTCAGGCGCCAAATCCGCCTCGTCCGGCGTCCCAAGTGATGCAGCGATGATCGCAGCACCCCAGCCTACGGCTTCATCCGGGCTTTCATCGCAGTACGGCTCTCTAACTTCCTCAGTCATCATAGCCTTCACCGCACGAATCCGTGTGCTGCCGCCGATAAGCACCACTCGATCTATATCATCAGCCGTCAGATTTGTTTCCTTCAATACCTGGTGGATGCATTCAATGGTTCGACGAAGTTGTGAGTTTATCAACTTATTAAACTGTTCAATATGGAGCTCCAAGTCCAAGGAGTGGCCCGCAATTTCTGGAATAATAATCTCTACTGTGTCACAACCAGGTTCTGATAGATCTTTCTTTGCCTGTTCTACCACCTCCTTTATGCGCTGCCGCGCTGCAGCATTCTCCCTATTCGAGCTATCCATTAGATTTATCCCATATTGTTTCTGGAACTCTCTTGTGACCCATTCCATAAGTGCATCATCAAAATCGTCACCCCCCAATTGCGAATCACCACCGACACCGAGGACCTCGAAATCATTCCCACTCACCCGCAGAATCGAGATATCAAAGGTCCCTCCACCCAGGTCGTAAACCATTATGGTCTGGTCCTTTTCCTTTTCGAAACCGTAACTTATTGCAGCGGCACTTGGTTCAGGAAGAAGCCGAAGTACGTTTAAACCTGCTTGTTCCCCTGCACGTCGTGTATCCGCACGCTGCTCATCGTTGAAATAGGCCGGAACGGTAATTACCGCATCCCAAACATCATGTCCAAGTGAATCCGTCGCCCCTTTAATGGCATGTTTTAAGATATGGGCTGCAATATCGACAGGGGAATACGAGCACCCATGGATCTGGTACGTTTTGGTCCTATCCCCCATAAATCGCTTCGCAGATCCAACCGTGGAATCTGGATCAACCCCAAGACGGTTTTTTGCTGAGTACCCAACAAAGCTGGCTGATTTTTCTTAAATGACACCACGGAGGGTAGATCAAAACGGCCGTCAATCATCAGGGTTTCCTTCCGTCCATTACGAAATACTGAAATCACCGTATTAGTTGTACCAAGATCAATACCTATTGCATACATCAATAATGCCTCTTTGCCAACGCCTTATTTGCTCACAGATTATTAGACGCTATTTGTACTTGCCCATTTCCCGGTTTATCGCTGAGTAGCACTTCTAATACGCAACCTCGTCATCAATGCTTTCAAATGCGGGGTTGCTATCCCAAACCCAATGCCCTGCACACCACCGCCAATTACTAAACTAGCGACTGCCACTACTTCCCCTGTGTCGCGGATGATTGGCCCACCGCTATTTCCTGGATTAAGCGCGGTATCGGTCTGAACGTAGGCAATTGCATCAATTACCCGACAACGACTACTGACGATTCCGCGCGAAACAGTAAATGAGAAGCCGAGCGGATGTCCTATGGCCAGAATAGATTGTCCTTCTTGTATTGTATCTGTCTCGGCGATGTTCAAAGAGGCTATTACCGAACATTCCTCCAACTTCAAAATAGCCAGATCCGCAGCCCGGTCGACTCCAAAAATCGTTGCGGCAACCTGCCGACCATCGATGTACCGCACATGAATACTCCGGGAATTTCTAATAACGTGATTACAGGTAACAGCATATTCACCATCACCAATCAAAAACCCAGAGCCAAACCCCCTGTCCGTCTCGACATATAGCACTGCTGGCTTAACTTGTGCCAGTACTTCTTGCCACGAATCCGATTGGCTGCTTGTTTGCGGGATGTCTATTTCCGACGGTGTTGCTTCGCCCTTGACTTGGTGATGTTCATTTGTCCGCTTGGAATCCCCTTCGGCAGTTGCGGAGACAACTGTTTGTTCTCCGGGTAAGCCACCTGGACTACCGAATAAAACAAATGATGACCAAACAGGATTATCAGGCAGCTCTGAACATAATGCCCCTCTCGTTATCAGAATCGCTTCGCCTAATGTTGCCCCATGGTTGAGGTGCTGGTAAAATGTACTGGCAAAATACGCACCTTCTTTATCACCAACATCGGCTACGGTACCAATTACCCCAGCCGCCCCGCCCAAGAGAAAAGCATCTGACAAGCTAGAGGTCACCCTATCCCATACCGGGGTCAATTCTGATTCGGGAGCGCCACGCGCAGACTGACATGCATTGAGGAACACAACCGGCGCCCCTCAAATTGTTCTTGATCGTGGAAGATGTAAGAAGCTGGTTATCATGCAACACCAATGCTCCATCGCCACTCGATGAATCAGTGGTCGCGTGGCCACAGTAGTGAACGATTGTATAGATTCCCTTCCTTAGCTCACGGATCGTATCGATCATTGTGGACCTGGAGCCAGATAAAACAGTTACATCCGCGAACTGACTTATCGAGGAAACGATTGTTTCCACTTCATCGTCAAGCCAAACCAGATCACGTTTTGGATTGTAGGTTATAATCAGAACGGACGGTTGCTTTGTGACGCCGACACTAATTCGGGGACGTTGTGGGATGGATGTGATAATCCGCCTTCCCATCGAGTACCTCATTCCCCAAAAATGTTCTCCGTCGTAAAGCTGCTCCCAGGGTATAGATGATAACTCTGACCACACGAATAACGGACCCGTGTGATTACGTAGAATATCGCGAATTCCTTCAGGGACAAGATTGTCATATAAAAGCAACCCGAGATCTCTTATATCCGCATTTAGGCCGAATTTAGGTATCGAACTAAGAACTTGGGTTGCATGCTGCTCTAGTTCACCAATCAACGTGTCTGAAATAGGCTGTGAGTATTGTGGCCAAATCGGTTCATCACCACCAGCCTGAATGCCTTCCAGCCTAAAGGTAATGAATTTCTCTCGCTTATTAATGTGTAACTCGTCAGTCACGAGTTCTATCCGATTTGACGTAACTATTCAGGCCCTGAATTCATTTTTTCGATGTGTCACCTCGACCAACGTAAGAAAGTCTTATCACCCATTGATAGCTCTGCGCTTTAAGATTGCCCACTGGTGTTCATAAAAGATGAGTAGTGTAGAAAATAGAAATCGATAATTACGACTAGACATTTGCTAAAAAAACACGGATCCTTCTTTTCTTTGTAGAAGTACAGATGGAAGGAGGAGACCCCGTGCAACAGTATATTTCTCAGAGTTTAGAAAGCTTTCAAAGCGTTTTTTCCAGATCGAGTACTTGGTTGTTGTTCTGCGCCATTGTGATTGGATTTATGGGGGCAGGAGAAATGATCGGCGTGACGTCGTTGTGTCGTTTCTGGCTATTAGATGAACTTGGTTATTACCGCTTGCTCCGTTTTTTTAGATCCAAAGCGTATGTCTATGGGGCGTTGCTCGATGCTTGGCAAGATTTTGTGAATCGCCAAGGAAAATCCGTTGAAGTAGCTGGACGAGCGATACTTCTGGGTGACCATACCGCGGTGATCAAAGATGGACGCAAGATGCCCGGCGTGGTATCGATGCACGAGTCATCGGAGACGCAAACGAAACCCGGCTATTTTCGGACCCAATGTTGGGGCAGCATTGGCATCTTGATCGGGTCGTTATCCGCTTGTTTTTGTTGTCCTTTGCAGCTTCAAATTCATCAGGGATGGGCTCATTTAGGGTTGAACGACGAGCGCGATAATCCATGTCGGATCAAGCTCACCGACCGCTTGGTGGCCATGGCGATTCATTTTGCGGTGACGAATCACTGTCTGTGTTATTTGGTGTTGGATGCCTTTTTTTCAACCGGGGGCGTATTTCGAGCTTGCCACTATTATTCAATCCAGCATCAGGCGCGGTGGGTTGAGGTGCTGGTCAAAGCCAAGAATAGCTATGTGGGTTATTTCCCCGCGCCACCGAAACCCGCCTCTCGACCCGGACCTCAGCCGCTCTATGGCGAGAAAGTGTGTTTAAGAGAATGCTTCGACCACCTTCATTTGTTTGAGACGGTGACCTGTCAAGTCTACGGTAAAACCGAATCCATCCGGGTTATGACGCTTACACTGTTATGGCGGCCCATCGCTGATCAGGTGTTATTTATTCTCGCCGTCACCTCAAAAGGCCCAATGGTTCTAATGAGTTCCGATTTAACGCTGTCAGCCATTGATGCCGTTGAACTGTATTGTGCTAGAACCCGCATTGAAATCATGTTCGCGATGTTAAAGCATGTGATCGGCGCCTTTAAATTTCGTTTTTGGACTAAAAAATTGCCAAAACATTCTAGACGCCCCTTTTCCAATCGTCTTCTCAAAGCCCCACAGCCCCAGGATATTCATACCGTTCAAGCGTGCTGGCGAGCCTATGAAATCTTCGTGCTCTGTGCCTCCATTGCCTTGGGGTTAATGCAATTGATTGCGCTCCAGTATCAAGATACGATTTGGTCTGAGCACTCGCTTTATCTTCGCACTCAATCGCGTGATTTGCCATCGGAGAAAACCGTCAAGCAAATTTTAGCGCCATTGTTCCTCAAACAATTCTTTCGACTTGAGGAAAATGGCATGATTCAACAGATCCGTGCCCGCTTGATGGCTGTTTCCGATGAAATAGATGACGATTAAACTGAATGAGGCGTTCTATGCTCTAATTCTCTGCGATCTTCAAAATTTTTCATCAAACATACTACGATGGAGAGGGTAGTTTTGCCCCGCTTTTCTCGCTGTTAACTCACGACTGCCGAGTTACCTGATTATGCTTGGAATACTCAGTTTCTGGTTTATGGGAATGATGGCAGTGGCGGAACCGCTCTGTACCTACTGCTCCGTCGAACTGGTTAAGTGGGCCTTACCCCGGGCCGAAATATTGACGGTCGCCTGGATGGTTGCTGGTATAGGGACATTATGGTATTACCGGCAGGATCTTGCCGGCTTATTGCGATACCTGCGGATACCAAGGAAAGCCGTCGCAACGACTCAAAACCGGATAGACGATTAACAAGTCGCCGACTAGATCCGGAATTTTTTTCACCAAGCAGGGAATTACTCACTCACTCACTCACTCACTCACTCACTCACTCACTAGAGATTGTAGGTGATTTCAGATCGATAATCGGTGTTCCATCAATGGCATCCAGCCCGCGTACGCGAAGATCGTTAACGCCCACTTCAAGGAGTTCAACAAGGCTTATTCCAATCGGATTGGGTCGTAGAGGGCTTCGGTTTCGAAAAACGCCGATCATTTCCTTATTACGATCACCACCCGGGTAAACTATTAGGACTTCGCGATCCGCCTGGTGTAACCAATAGAGCACCACTAACCGTTTCATATCCTGCATACCCGTCAAGCCAAGACAATATTTCGGAAATATTTCCAGTGTGGCTTCTTGCATTGTGTGTTTACCTTGAGCGGGTGGATCTTGCGTAGACTGCAGACTGGAATGGACAACACCTATTATTTTCAACACCGAGTCTGTTGTATCGATCATTTTTCAATTGAGTGTGCAAGTAAGAAGTAGTTTATTATATCAACGCAGAACCCTGATCGTTTCCCCTTAATATCTCAAGGATCAGACTTAACCGGACATTCACTGTGGTATGAATCGGCTGTTTTGTTCATAATGGGGTCGTGCTAATAAGAATTAAAATCTCATCAAGAACAATAATACGACAAAAATGTTCGCGGTCACTACACGTAATAAACTACACGGTCCACGGTTTGCTCCCTATATGATCAGGACCTGGTTTCGTGTTCGCAGGCAGTTGAACCAAAGGGATGATGCGCTATAGTACCGGTATCGCAAATCTGACCGAATTCTATACCATAACTTTGTGGGCAAATGAAATGGACATGTTTGCATTTATGTCTTCCGGCGCGCATCGTGACATGATGTGGAATTTTAGCAAGTGGTCAGAATCATTCTGGGCGATGCGCTGGGATGCAAGCACCGACGAGATCGGTGCATGGAGAACACCGACTTCAGCCGCGAAGGGTTTTGATGAACAATTCGATGTCACCGTGGGGAGTTCCGGTCAGTCAACACCAAACCCGGTGAGGGAGTGGCTCATTGAAAAGGGAATAACTAAGGACTTGGAGATATCGGATGCGCCTGAAGAAACATCCGATAAACCTAAAGGGATACCCGGAACCGCGGCAGTACTGGCGCGCATTCCCGCCATATCGCCGCTAAAATATTACAAAATATTAAGCCTATTGCGGTCCTGGCGAGCATCACCAGGGATCATAAAACTATCTACCTGTGTCGGCCTCGGCGAGTGTATTGTCATTGCGATAATGGATGCGGGAGCGTTGGAAGAATCAAGGCGGTTGATGTTAACGCTGGAGAAATACTTTCCCGACGCTTGGGCAATGCGTTTCAGAGGCCACGACTACGAGGTGGGTCACGGGGATGGTCTGCGTCTGCGTGAAATATTGTTACCAGACACCCAGGAAATTTTTGGAAATATAATTCAAACCTGAATCCGTGTATAAGGAGGCTGTCCGAAAATAGAGAGCCTACTGCGGAAAAGCGGATTTTGACCCATTTTCCCGATTAAATTCGTTAAATACAGCAAGTATTCGCCTCATTTAATCGGGAAAATGAACTCAAAACCGCTTTCCCTCGCTACGGTTCCTATTCTCGGACAGCCTCCTGGCCTATCTGATTTCCAGTGCGATATTTTTGTCCAGACAGCGCTCGGCCATCTTCATCATTGCATCCATCAAGGTTACAAAGTCAGGTTCCATTTCGTTGCGATATTGATTCATATGGTTAAGATCGCGCAACAAGCCGATCGCGCTGGACAACATCGGACAGGGGTCAATCTCTATGGGCAGGTAGGTACCGCATTCGCAGGGATTGAGGAGGTGGGGATAGGTTGACTTTGCTACATCATCCATCTGCTCGATGGCGATATTGTCACACTGATAGACATGGACAGTCCCCAGCGTTAGTTTTTCGGCTACCCATAGTTTGAAGCGATTGAAAGTCTCGTGATCGCATGTTGATATTTTCTCATCACCCACGATCAAAAAAAGCGCATGCTCATTTTTGATCGAAGCCGAATTTAACCGATCGTTAATGTCTTGTTTTAGCGATTCCATCGATTATTAAAATTATACAGCCTCATGTTGAGCGCGGTTCATTGCATTTAAATAATCGTCGATCCACGTTAAAACCATTTGCATTGCTTCTTCAATGGCAGCAGCGACGGGAGGACTCAAACCGATCCTAAATTCGTCTATTTCCTCGGGTTCGCAGCCAATAATCCGAATCGTCTCCGGCAAACGATCAATATGGGTCAGGAAATTTAAGGCCCGCATGGGCGTTGCATAATGAGTATCGGAAAAATAATCGCGCAATTCATGGAGGCTCAAGTTTGACATATCGGGGAATACGGGTTCAAGCATATAAAGGTGTCCCGGATTTCCATTATTTTTGTAAGCGTCCAATATTACGACTGCATTATAACCGTACATCAGTTCCTGGATCAGGCTCATCCCGCCGATACCCGTTTCTATTACCTTGACAATTTGCGATAAGTCCTCACGTTCCATTAATCTATGGGCAAGTTCAATTCCAAATCCATCGTCGCCCCGTAAGACATTGCCGACCCCGGCCACCAGTATCTTTTGATCGGGCACTTTCATGGCTATCAAAAAGTCGGTAGTTTTGGCGTGAAATCCATGCCAATACCGACCATCACCGAACCCTCATCGCTTACTTTAACCGGATAGCAATCGATCTCCCCGGTCCCGGCAATGCGTGTTCCTTGACGCACGTCGTACAGACAACCCGGATGATTGGGACACGACAAGGTATAGCTGTTTAGTATTGCCCGCTCAAGACTGGCGCCGTCTTGAGCGCACCGATTCGCGAGCGCAAAAAACTCATCTTCGACACGGCAAAGGAGGATTAATTGCTCATCTATTTCCAAGGCTCGCAAAGCACCCGGCGCCAAATCTTTTTTATCCTTTAGCGCGGGAACCCAATGGGGGTACAAAGAGGTCCTCGGAGCTTTCTCTTTTCCCTGGGTATGACTTTAATCGGTATATTTGGGAAACGAACCTTGGGTTTGTCCGCATTTTGTACCGTATTCTGTTTGGGTTCCGCGGGTAATAAATCATAAAGTTCCATCAAAGTATGGATCGCGGGATCGGTTACGACTTGTTCCAGCACGCCTTCCTTAAATAATCTGACCAGGCGCCATAAACCCTCGCGATGGATCGTATAGATACCGGCAAGTAATTCAAAAACCTTGTCTTTGACATCCGGCAATGGCAGTTCTTCCATTTCCTGGATCAGTTCATTGACGTAACTCAGACATTCGTCCCACTCATCGTTGGTCATGAAACCCACTAAAGCCTGCGGGTTTTCGGGGAGTTTTTCAGATTCAGTTGGTTTTGACGTGGAGGACATCGGATATGCTCAAGATAGGGCTGGCGCCAAAATAAGTTTATATTTGTGGGCGTCGAGGCGCCCGACTGGCAAGGCGTGGAAACGCGGGAATAATTCTTCTATCTCTAGTTTTTACAACGCAGCCAAACGGGATGGATCGGCGCTTAGAAATGTGAAGTTATTTTGAAGCCAGCCCTTAGGATTGAATTTTAATGCAGTAAACAATCGTCACCACATTGGGAATGATCACCATCCTCGCAACATCCTGCCGCGCATTCCCCATGTCCCGCTTTTTGAAAATCAGCAAAACTATCGGCAAATAGCCTACCGCCTTTTTTTTACCATTTTCAGTAAAACAGTAACCCTGCGTTGGAGCCGACACGGTTTCAAAATAGCCATCACCAATTAATTCATCAAAAGCAATTTCGATCAGGACTTCATCATAGTTTAGAAAGGGTTGTAATATCTGGGCATTATAAATGTCGCCCAGTCCTTCCCCCTGGTACCAGTAACAGATCTGGAGGATTTCTTCACGATTCACAAGACGTTCCAATGCGCCAGGTGCCGACACAGCGTGTTCTGCCTGTTTAGCCATGGCTATTCTCCGAAAATTGGTTAGAAACTAATGATGTCGTGCCGGAGCATAACAATCTTTCAATAACTGATTATGACACACATCGGCAAGCGGCGTAAGTTGCTCCATCGTCAATGGAAGCAGATTTGATAAACCCTTAACGCCCTCGGTGACGGCCGTCTGGGTCGTTGCTACCAATTTCTCAACCACTTTTTCAACGTCAGGTGCGAGGGGGTTTTCACCGATAATCCTGGCTTCGCCTGCGTTTCGATTGACCTCCAACTCGGACAGGACGAAGTCCCCGAAGCTTGAGTCCGCAAGTTGAATCTCAATCGTGACGAGTTCTTCTGGCCAAATCTTGAAATGCTCGCCAATCACAAGCAAATTATCCAGATTTATAATGCCGGTTACTGCTTCAAAAATACGGTTTTGTACGGCCAAATTATCAAGCTTTCCACCCAACCAATGCCGACAAATCACCGAGCCTGGTGGCATTCCCCGATCGACTGCCGCAACCAGCACAATACGATCGTAATGAATAGCACTTGACTGAAAATCCTGCACTATGGCAATCGGTCCCCAGTTCATTTCCTTGATACTGACATCGATTTCGCGCCAACTGATATTTTCCAGACGTTCCCTGAGTTCGGGTCCCATGGGATAGCCACGAATAAACTGGTAGTATCCGATCAGACCTATAGCAACCCGGGTTTGGGCCATAGTCATATAATCCAGCTAAAACGTGACAATACCTTGTTTAGGCCTAAACAATACCACAGGCGCATGTCGTGACTTCGCGGGTGACGACTTGATCCGTGCCTTCTACCATCACATGGGTAGTACAGGGCATGCACGGGTCAAAACTGCGCAAGGCGCGCAGAACATAAATGCCTTTGAAGTCCGTTTCGTCCTTGAAGTTGGTCTCGATAATAGGCGTATTCAATACCGCCTGTTCGTAAGGTCCCATTTCCCCCCACGGCGTGCGTGGACAGGCATTAACCGTGGAGGGCGTTGAGATCTGATAATTGGCGAGCACGCCTTTTTCAATCACGGCCAATGTGCTAAAAAGCCTCGTCCGGCACCCCACATACCAACGCCAATGTGACGGCCTTCCTTTGGAATCTCAAACGGTGTCGCGACCTTGGTTTCATTACGCCTCAACAGGTCCTGGGCGCGTACCCAGTACTCCATTGTCACCATCATATTAAAGGCGACGGCATAAGCGCGGGCGCGATTACGCTCGAAGGCATTCCAGATTTTCGGCACCTTCCATTCTATTGCCATCGCCGGAAGTTGATCCTTGGCGACGTTCAATATCAGACTGTTGCCGGTGGATTGAACGTAGTTACTGTGCGGTAGCTTTTGCGCCAGGGCGGAGAGATAGACACGTGCATAAGCACCTGCTTCGAAGGTGTGTCGATCCCAGGTCGGAGTACAAGACCAGCTATAACGTTCCTTCCAGTTCTGCTGGCCGGGGCGCGGGATGGTGGTCTTGTTCCAGGGGTGATTCGGACTAAGAGGATTCCCCAGCGGGTCTGTCTTGAACGGATAGTCGCCCCACTTCTCGTAGTAGGAGTGCTCGACAAATTCTTCGAAACCCACATTCAAATCCGTTAACCGTGTTGTGACCAGTTTACCATCAACCACCGCACCGGGCGTAGACCAACGTTTCTCGCCCCAGGTATTGCAGTTTTCATAAGTTCCATCGTAGTAATCTTCATGATCCCGCTGGCCAAAATCAACCATGGTTGCCGGTAACTCACCCAAATGCTGGTACTCTGGATTTGCCTCGTACATAAAGTCGTAGATATCATCCCAAATAGCGACGACGCGTTTGCTATAGTCAAAAAAGACTTTTAACAGTAAATAAAATTCACTCAGTTTATCCATGGTAACTTCAGTGGTAACGCCACCGGGAATGACCGTTTCCGGGTGTGGATATTTGCCGCCGAGCAGCGTATAGGCTTCACGCGCCACGCGTGTCATTTCCAATGCTTCAAGATACAATTTTCCGGTCAGCGGATTGAGATCGGTCATGATATCGCCGATCGTGTTATAGCCGTGAATAGGGGTGTATTGGGCCTTGGCGCCTGTTGCCTTCGCCCAGATTTCAGGATTGGTATCGCGTATCAGGGCTTCAGAGAAATCTGGCCCCGCCAGGATGAACAGATGTAGCGGGTTATCGTATAAATACTCACAACTCAATAACAAGTTGCGAATGACGATACCCATAGGCGGCGGTTTGATGCCTAGCGCCATCTCTATGCATAAAGCCGAAGCCGTTGCATGTACACCGCCGCAGACGCCGCAAGCACGTGAGCTGATAAATGCGGCATCACGCGGGTCGCGACCCCGAAGAATGACTTCATAGCCACGAAATAATGTGGCCATGGACGCGGTATCCACCACTTTCCGCGTATCGAGATTAACCGTGGTATGAAAGGCCAAGGCCCCTGTCACACGCGTGACGGGATCGTAATCAATATCTTGTATTTGGCCGTTTTTCTTGGCGATGTCCGCGAGAACTTGCTCCCTCTCTTCGACTGTTTGGGTTTCATAGGTGTATGGATTTTTCACGCCTTCCTTTAAATGAGCCTTTCCATTTTCATCGAACTCGATCGGTAGATTTTCAAAGCACATTTTTTTCTCCTATTTGCGTTTGTTTTTTAAATCTTTAGCTACACCCACAATCGCGGCCAGATTTCCGTTTACTTTTAATAATTCACTCAATAAAACGGAAAGACCCCCATTGATGTTTTGAATATGTGCGGGCAGAGGCTGAGTATTGTCCCGGATAGCAATCAAACCGCCGGCTAAACTGGCGAGGTCTTTTTTGGTTTCCCAAAGTGCAATGATGATACCCACCAGGTAGGCAACTAACACAACTACTACGATAAGCGTTACCGTCAGTGTCAGCACTAATAACAATTGTGTCATGATGTTGTCCCCCCAGCTGCCCTTTGGCTCAGGACCCCGCCGATAGCACCACTGTGGTCCTCAAGGCCCTTCGCCGTTTCGACCATATCGGTTGCCACCGCGATGGTATCATTTAAGGCGGGGATGGAGCTGGTATTTTCGGCAATACCTACGCCAGCAGCAAGCATGTCGGCCATATAACGCCGGATCGACCAGGCGGCCGTCAGTGTCCTGTTCAGCAGGAAAACAGCTAGCGGTACGATAACGACTAAAATGACGAGCAAGGTGCCACCCCAGATATAATAGACGCTCAGCGGTAATGTCATCGCCGTAGGATCGATCCCCTGAATATAATTCATAATGTATTCCATATCATTGATACCGCTCTTGTTTCACCGCACCTTCAATAACACCGACAAGATGTTGATCAATCGACTTTAGCCCCTCCGAGACCTGTGTCAGGCCATCGTTCAGTCGGACAACCTGGGGTGTTAAATGACCGGTTTCAGATTCAATGGCGCGCAGACCTAATCGAAGTTTGGCAAGGAAACTGGTGGGCGTACCGCCTATCGATCGCAACATTGAACTGATCTTGATTAGGCCATAGGCCAGTACCAGAAAGAAAACGACCACCAGGGTTGCGGTCAGGATTGTGAGGAGGACCATGATTCTTACTTTTTCCGTTAATGAATAATTCTACAAGATTAGTGGTCTAGCATACAGTGTGGGCAGCCCGGGCAACCTTGAGCATGAGCCTCGATCGCGGCGGCGCCATCATTAATTCCTTTGGCTCTTGCCAAAATCTTTCCCGCCGTTTCATTTATCCTGTAAAGGATAGGAATCTGTATGGTATTACAAGCAACCCGTTGACCCACCTCCCATATCTTTGCTACACGTTGATTGATAACACCAGCCTCACGGTGGATCAGCCATAGCAATACCGCGACCACCAGACTGACGATTAATCCAACCACTAACGAGGCTATCCACACAAATTGTGCGGCAGATTCAGGTGAAGTAGGTAATTGCATTTAGTTTTCCTGTTTTTTAGGTTAATTACGCAGCCTTTTCATCATCAGTTTTCGACAAAGCATTTAAGATTGCGCCGGCATTGTCTTCAATCGCTGTTGCACCATACAGCAGATCACCGGCTACTTTCTTGGAGGTGTTGAGTTCCCAAATAGACTTGGTATTCACTTCAATTTCAAGTACGATTTCGATGGCGGTTTCCGCTAATGTGGCGATGCGGTGAGCCAGAACGATAATCGTAATCAATAAAGCCGCGGCCGCAACCACAATAGCACCCCCTATTGCCAACCAGATAAACCACCATTGATAGATCTCATTCGCACTCATTTGCCAGCCTCCGCTTCCGCGTACATTCTCTGATCTGACTGCTTCTCACCTTCCGTGATAAAGCTATGTGCCGATGCTTGCAATTCCCTTTGCAAATCTGTTCCGTCAGGATGATGCGCGGACCCCCAAGTTTGAATTTTTTTGTAGAAGTAGTGGATGCCCTTCATGAACATACCCGGTGCTTGTACATGACCCCAACCGCTCGGTATGAAACCGGTCTTGTTCCAGCGGTTGGTCATATTGCCCTTGCGTTGACTAATCCGCCTGAGTGGCCGGATAAAGCTGCCAACCATGCGGCTTGCGGTACCCGAGATAAATTTGCCGGGCGGGGCCTTATAGAAAGGCGCGAAGGCATCGGGAAAACCGGGCATGGTGCAACCGATACAGATGCCACCGGTGTTCATACAACCGCCATTGTGCCCAAGTGTGCCGCGCCGGGTCATATTACACTGCACCACAGGACCCCAACAGCCGAGTTCCACCAGGCACTCTTTCTGTCCATATTCCTTGGCGAACAGCCCTTCCTCGTAATAACCGGCACGCGGGCAACCCTGATGCACCGTCTCACCAAACATCCAGGTCGGTCGACCGAGTTCATCAAGCTCCGGCAAGGGAGCAACCCCGGCAAGGAACATCAGTATGGCAGTAATAGTTTCGGTGATGTTATCACCCAGTGGCGAACAACCCGGGATATTAACCACCGGCAGACCCAGGGCGCTTCGATAATCCTTACCCAGGAAATCCATCGTTCCCATGGCATGGGTCACATTACCGATAGCCGCGGGAACGCCGCCCCAGGTGGCACAGGTGCCCACGGCGAGAACTGCCGCAGCCGCCGGGCGCAAGATCTTTTAACATCTTTGCGGTTGGATACGGACGCCAGCTACCGTCATCCAATTCTTCCATACCCATCGCTGACCAGTAGCCACCGTAGTCCTCGGCGATTTGCTCATCGGCCACTGAGCCCTCGTACAACACCACGTATTGGGCTCCCAGGTCACCCCGGACGGCCTGATAATAAGGTTCCATGAATCGGTGACCCGCCTCTACGGCAAGTACCGGGTGGTGCAGGATAATTTTCGGCAAGCCGGGGATAGCCGCGGTCATTAATTGCTCGACACTGGGATTCTTGGCGCCGACGGCGGCAACCGAACAGCCATCACAACTCATCCCGGCCAACCAAAAGGCATGGACCTCTGTGATCGGGCCTTCTTCGAGTGTGAAGGCGGGTGCGTGCGCATTTGTTAATGCTACTTCGTCGAGCCCATTTGCCATGACTAATTTCCTCTAACAAACCTAAAGATCGATTACGCTCTACTAATAATAAACCTTCCCCTATAGGGGAAGGTCAATTATTTTTTATTTTGTTTCATCCCACAATGTTGAAGTTATTTTGTAGATTGCTTTTTAGCGCATGTACGGGGACTTAAAAGGGCATCGCAAATACAATTGGCCGGCCTGTTTCTGGGCGTTGATAACAGCGCTTGATGGCGAGCAGCCAGATCGTCCCGACGACCTTGAAGTATGACCAGGTTTTCATCGGTATCGCGTAATTTTTCATCCATCAGGCTCGCTATCCGCTGCCGGAACGATCGAGTGTCCTGACGATTGAACAGCTCTTTTAATTCCTTAAGCGTGAACCCTAATCTCCGCAGTTGAATGACCAAGCGTGCTTGTGTAATTGAGTTGGCGCCATACAGTCGATAACCTGCATCACTACGTGCTATTGAACTAAACAGTCCTATGTCTTCGTAAAACCGAAGTGTCTTTGTAGTCGTATTCAGGTCTTTCGCTAATTGACCAATACGTAAAGTGGCTTGGGGCATTGTTTAAAAGATTTTAGGTTATAAATTTATTCCGCAAGATAACCATTTACCCTAATTGAGATATGAAGCTTTGTACTTTCTTTCCGGAGTTATTTAGGTGCATTCTGCCAAACATTTATAAAGAAGAGAATAGAGAGAATAGGAAAAATAAACCACCTATTTATTCAAACTGGAAAGTACCAATGGGACAATGATTTGTCAATCACGACCTAAAACCGGAATTTTTAGTTATTTGTAAGGACTATATCCCCGATGAATGCAAAGATTTTGACACATTTAGCTGTTTCCGAATGTGAAGGTCAAAGAGGATGGTCGGATCAAGGCTGAACCGGATTGAAGTGACTATTGGGTTGGAATTAGGTAGTTCCGGAGTGACAAAATGCCCAGGGCGGTGTACGGAGCGATACGCTTGGGGGGCATGCGGGTATGAGCGAACATCTTGAGAATTACAGTGGGATCTTCAGTAATCACGATGATTGTCAGGGCAAAAGGGTCAATCCATTCTTTTATTGGAATTCTATACACTGGACTTTAGCTTTAGGTCGGTAGTCGCCTTTCACATAGAAAGTCTGAGTGTCCGATTTGAGTATGGAGCAGACGTTCGTCTGAATCTCTCGACCGTCCGCTTCTTGCCCGAAAACGGTCAAATGATTTCGGCCCTTGGTGGCTATGATATGTTCGACGTTCGGAATTTCCGAACGTATTTCTAATTCTTCACGTTGTGTCGTAACAGTTTTATCGGAAACCCCTAATTCCATTTATGACTCTTCGAAATAGCTGAAGGGCAATTATTTAATCCAAGATGCCTTTATGAACTTCGCTGTCCCTACATTAAAGTGTCGAAATTATGTGTAGTACAAACCAATCCAAGGCGCTGCGGCGGCATGCCGTCCGCGATTTGACTACCTGCCTTTCAGTTACTATCCATAATTCGCTACTATACATAATGGCCGTTATGAATAGCGATTCATAACGGCCATGAGCGGACACGCATTACCACAACCAATTAAGGGTAGGGAATGCCAATTTGAGTGGCCCAAATCGTTTTTATCATGGGTATTTTTGCCAAAAACCCTGTGTCACGGGACAACCTTATTTACCTTGCCGGGTAATTCTGAGACCACAGCGTTTACATTCAACCTTTTCGACCGTTTCACCAGGACCAAATCCAAATGTTACGTTAACAACACGAAAATCATGGAATCCCAACAAACACAAAAGTCGACCAACCATAGCCAACAATTTACTCTTACGCTCGGTCAACGTATTTCGCCTCTTAACCTTAAAAATCCATGATCACAAGGGATCCATATTAGCACTATAAATAAATAAAAACCCAGCCTATTATCAGTGCAATACCAGCCGCATTTGTTCATTTCCAATTATGGGTTAGTATCCCGATTATCGCGGCAATTCCAGTTAGAATGAACATTATCATTCCAGTAATATTAGTGATTGTGATTCCTAAAAGTAGAGAAACAACGAATGACAACAATGCGATGCTAAATATTACAATAGATACCATGGTAATAAGTATGTATGTCACTCGTTAATTCTTTTGTTTTTCTGCTATTTTAAATTACATTGAAAAATTCGGTTACATGGTCTAACGTTTTTGGACCCAATCCTACCTAATACCGCCAAAGGGCTCAATGCCTTGGCTAGGTACTAGCCCATGCACTCTGTTCCCAATCGATTTTTTCATACCCCTCAGAAATTTCAAGGGTATCACCGGAGGCTTTTATTTCGCTAAGAAAAATCTTTCCTCTTCCATGAGAGTAAATATAAAGACAGTTATGTCGATGTTCCACTTGATATCCTTCGTCAATGGAAAGTCCCAACAGATTTTTCACAATCATTTTATTCACGTTGCGGTGACCAACGACGAGGCAATGTCCAGATGATATAACCGCAGCCAAAATATTCGATACCGATGGACGAATGCGGCTATTCACCATTTTGAGATTCTCACCGCCACCGGGAAGTACCACATTGATTTCATCCTCCAAGAACGATTGATACATTTTTTTTGAAAAGTCATCCGAAAAATCTATTTTATTTTCCCCTTCAAATACGCCAAGCTTGGCTTCGTTGAGTTCGGTCAAAGTTTCCAAAGGTATTTCTTTTGCCTCACTGATGGGCAAGGCCGTTTGGATCGTTCGCTGAAGCGTGCTGGTAAAAATCCGGGAAAGGGGAACCGATTGCAACAAAAAAAATAAATTTTTTCTCTGTACGAACCCCTTTGGACTCAGGGGCCGATCCTGCTGTCCTTGAACCAAATTCATTGCGTTCCAATCGGTCTCGCCATGGCGGGCGAGTAATAAACAGTTTTCGTTCAATTCACCGAGAAATTCTTTTAATGAAGGGTATTCCTGTTTTAGGATTTGGATAGTTGTCTGTCCTCTTGTGCAATTTTAAATATCCTCCACAGGCGGAAGATAAAATTCAGTCCCAGTAAAACTGTCAGCGATACTATCAACCATTGAATGATGCCGGTATTCCCACTAATGGCGTAGGCTATAATGCCCAGAGAGAGATGCAAAAATCGAATATCACTTCCTGCACAAAGCCAACAGAATAAAGGTTCTTGCTGGCTTTTGGGGTAATTCTTATGAAATACGGAGCGAAATTTTTCGGAAGACGCGGTAATCAGGAATACACTGCCGATATATGCGAAGAAAATCGTTCCCCAGGGTGACTCCGATGATATTTTTTTCATGAATAGCATAAATGCTCCAACGATCAATAATTCCGCGGTTCTGTCGACCATGGTGTCGTAAAAATCGCCGAGCGGACTGGTTTGTTTGGTCAAGCGGGCAATTTCGCCGTCAACACAGGACCAGATACCGAAAAGTTGAATAAATATCACTCCAGCAATATTGTGACCCCAATACAAAAATAGGGCTGCAACAACCGCAAAAACAAAATCGACCAAGGTTGCCGTATTGGCGGAAATGCCCATACGCACACACAACTCAGTGACATAACTCGATAGGCGGCGTTGTATCCAATAACAATAAACCCCATCGCTGGCCTTTTTTGCCAATTTCGGATATTCCGTGTCGCGCATGGAAACTCCGATTTTTTTGCCCATGAATATGCCGTTTTGTTCTCCCAAGACTACCTCTAGATGGGCAGATTCTTAATATCTTTTGAAATCAAATAGTCTTTGAGATGATTCAAGAACTTTTTGATATCCTTTTCCGTGATAGCGCCCATATTCGCCAAACGAAAGGTTTTCTCAGCGGTCCCTTTGCCCGGATAAATGGTAAAGCCTCGTTGGTATAGAAAATCATGCATTTCATCAAAGCTGTAGTGCTTATCCTCAGGCTCTATGATTGCGGTTAGAATTTTTGCGTGATGCTTTTTTTCAACGAGAAAACGGAAACCCAGTTCTTTTAGCCCCTGGATCAAAACCTCATACATTTGCGCATACCGCCTCGCCCTTCCTTGCTCTGTTTCCAGAAAATATTCATTTATGGCTTGCCGCAGCGCATACAAAACCTGGACAGGCGGTGTGAACTGCATTTCGTGCCGTTCCTTGAAATACACGTAATTTTGAAAAAGATTGAAATAAAAATTCCGTGGCTTTATCCCTCGGGTTCGTTCCAGAGCTTTTTTCTGACAGATCACAAAGCTGAGCCCGGCCATTCCCTGGATGCATTTATTGGATGAGGCGACCAAATAATGAATTTCAGGATTTTTTATGTCAAGTGGGATACCCGCGAAAGACGACATAGCATCGACGATCACTTCAATGCTATATTTTTTGGCAATACGAGAAATTTCGATTAAGTTATTCAAAATGCCTACGGTGGTTTCATGATGCACCAAAGCGATATGAGTGATCGCCTGGCTTGCTTTTTCAACCATGTTTTCAACTTTGTTATAGTCGATGGCTTCTCCCCACGTGGCGTTATAGTCTACATGGTCTACACCCATTCCATTGCATATTTGCTGCATGCGCTGTCCATAAGCACCGTTGTTTATTATGAGAACGGACTTCCCATGAGGAACAACCGAACTCAGGCAGGCTTCAATGCCTCCCGTACCTGAAGACGCAAACAGCACCGCTTCATAGGTTTCCTCCCCATGAACAATGCGAACCAGGTCTTTTCTGATGGTTTCGACCAGTTCGCCAAACTGTTTTTCCCTGGGACAAATATCCTCCACAACCATCGCGTATTTGACGGTGTCGGTTGTCGTTGCGGGACCTGGGTTGAGCAGGACATTTCTTGAAACCTTTTTTGAGAAAATGAGCTTAGCGTCTCTTTCTTGAATTAAAGGATAGATTTTTTCACGGGCCTTTTGAAGGTGGTTTTCATCGTCTATTTCCATCCAAGCGAGATTCTCGATGCATTCATAACGGATAGCGGCAGTATTGCTGAGATCGGTCAAACAGTCTTCATAGTGGTATTGACGGATCTCCTGCGTTTTCTCTCGACCCAGTTCCACCATTTTTAGGACCAGTGTGCGTGATAGTTTAGATATCCCAACGAGTTCTCCTCCCAGGGCTCCAATAGACTCGCTATTTTTTGACAGATTAACGATTCGATTGCCGTTAATGCCGACATAGACTTCATCGCCGGAACCGGTTTTGCCCGATAGCAGAATGATATTCTTATGGGGGGAATTTTGGACTGTCTGTAGGGCGCTGACCTCATAAATCAGGTCCGATTCGAGGAGCAAAAAATCAGAATGGATGCATTGGGAGGCGACGCATAATGAAAGCATGCTTCCGGTCGTTGCATAATCCGGGTTAAACACAGTCCGGACGAAGGGGAATTTCCCCTCCAATTGATCGTAATACTCGTGACGGTAGCCGGTTACAATTACAATGTCGGTTATGCCAGCGCCTATTAACTTACCAAGGGATTCTTCAATGATCGACGTATCGCCCAATTGCAAAAAACCCTTGGGCCGGTCTTCGAAAGTCCCTTGGAGCCTTGAACCCAATCCGGCGGCCAAAATCACCGCTTGGCGAACAGTTGCCATATAATCCTTTAAAAAATTAGTGTTCTTTGAGATACAACATGAATTGCTCTTTAACCTGAACCGGGGTTTGTGAAGGTCGGCTTAAATGCTCAGGGACCCCTTGACGTGTTTTGAGATGAATTAAGGAGGGTCCTTTTTTCTTGATCGCTTGATTGATATATCGTTTAAACTCCTCGAGCGAATCGGTAGAGAATACATGCGGATAACCAAAACCTTGTGCGATTAACGGAAATGAGATTTGGCCCGATACGGTTTTCTGTCCGCCGGTGGATTCGTGGGCTTCATTATCCAATAAAATGTGAATGAGATTATCAGGTGCGTAGGCACCGGTGGTGGCCATGGCCCCGGTTCGCATCAACAAGGCGCCGTCACCGTCGATCACCATGACATTGACTTTCGGTTTGTTTAGCGCAACTCCCGTCCCCAATGACAGCGCGCATCCCATGGAACCGACCATATAAAGCTGGTTTCTCCGGTCCTCAATCGCGCACAATTCACGCCCTGTATAACCGGTTGTGGCAACCACGGCGGTTTTATCTTCAGATAAAGACTGAATGACTTTGAGTGCCTGATGACGTGTAGGGCGTTGTTGGCGATCATAGCAAGTATGCTCAGAATTCGAATGGACAAGCGATAATCCACGCTTTGTTGCTTTGGGTGCGTTCAGTGGATAGGGTTCCACACTGCCTTTCTTCATCACGAACGCAAACGGCAATTGCTCGTTTACCATAAAATCGCAGGCTTTTTTCAATGCTGGAATAACCTGGTCTGCGGTATCGGGAAACCAAGTCCATCCGATCTTCATGGATTCCAGCAGCGTAATGGTTATTTGCCCCATCAGTTCATGCTGGGGTTCATCCTGTGGGCCTCCCGGCTCTCCGCGTAATGTGATAATTAAAAGAAGGGGAACCCGAAACGTATTATTGAGCGACGTTAAAGGATTGACCGCATTTCCAAACCCCGAGTTTTGGAACATGACGACGCTCCTTTTCCCAGCCATGACGGCTCCCGCCGCCATCGCGACAGCATTTCCCTCATTGGTAGAATCGATAAAATTGAATTCTCGATTCTCAATGACATAATTAATAATCGGTTTTAGATAGGAGCAGGGGGTTCCCGTGTAAAATGAAAATCCCTCCGCCAGGCAGACCTTTAAAAAATCTCCCGCACCGATCATTAAAGAGTTTTACACTGCACTCGGTCATCGGTGGGATATTCATTGCGTCCACGAAGCTTGTTTTCAAATGACACGCGTATGTCGTTGATACCCTCTTGGGGATTCAAACCTGTCGAAAGATATTTTTTTTCCGCTTTTTGCAATTCATCCGCATCCTGAAGTTCGAAGACTTTGGATAAAGTTGCAATATGCTCTTCTACATCCATCAACGATTGGGACTTATATATTTGGGCGGCGGTTTGTTCCATTGCCGTGATCGCGGAGCGAACAAGATGGTTTGCCCATATCACAAGACTGATGTCCATCCTTCTGAATGTTTGGGTTGGCGTGGTGTAGTATTTTGTTGGAACAATCACCACGGGACTACGGTCTCCCCACTCATGCATAAAGGATGCGATTTCGTTAGCTGAACTTTCTTTGCTGTGGATCAGCACCGCATCCGCACCGGCTTCGTGGTAGGCAATGGCGCGTTTCAATACCTCGTTCAGTCCCCATCCGGCAATAAATGCTTCAACCCGAGCGATGATGACAAAATCATCATCGGATTGAATGTCTTTGCTGGCTTTTATTTTCCCGCAAAATTCATCGATATCGGCCAGCTGCTGACGTTCACTGAGAAAACTGTTTGTTTTCGGAAAAAGCTTGTCTTCAATGCAAACTCCGGCAATATCCCGCTGTTCAAGCTTTTTTACCAGTCGCCGCATATTGTTGAAATTACCGTGCCCGGTATCGCCATCCAGCAAGATCGGAATCGATGTGGCATCACTCATAAACTCAACAATTTCCAGAACCTGCGTCCAAGTCGCTTCATTGTTGTCACGGATACCCATGGAAGCGCTCAAGGCAAGACCACTGGCCCAAATCCCTTTGAAACCAGCCCGTTCAGCAATCTTCGCGGATAATCCATTATGAGATTCCATCAAAAATTCCAATTGCGAACTGCAAAGCATGTTTTTCAGTGTTGTTGTCTTTTTCATTTCCATTTAATCCTTCGTATACAACTCATTATTTGGGATAAATACCGTAAAGTCCTTTTTTAATTAGGGGCATCCTTTCAAGTAATCAGGCAATGCTTACTATAAGAAAGCATACGAACTTAAGACGGTCTTGCAGGACAGATAAAGACGAATATTTGTTGCGCCCATCCGGGGTCAACGCGGAGGACACTCCTTAAGTCAGCGGATTATCTAGGGTTTTTTTTAAGGGAATCTCCTTATATCCTTCGATAAATATGCCAGGACTTCTTCCACAGGCCTTTTGATAGACGGGAATCCGGTAGGCTTGTAATGCCTGTGATCAAGGGTGGAGGGAATGCAGTAGTCCATCCAGTCATCCGTCCCGAAATAATGATTGAGTATTTGCTCGGAATTTTTCGGGATGCTTACCGAAAACCCCTTAAAAGGCCGTCGTTTTAAGGGGAAGAAATCACTTTCATTATACACAAATTCCTCTGGCGGCAAAGTCATCGATCCATTTTTAAAATTTGGCTCCCAAATCCCCAGCCAGGGAAATTTCCAGGACACACCAGGAATTGCGCTCCCATCGTCCGAATAGATACGGTACCCGCAGCGTTTTTTTGTTTTTAAAAAGGGTATCCGTCCACGCATCAGACGGATATCTTGCAAAACCACATACCCTTTTTTTTCGAATTTTTTTAAACATTTTTTTTCGAATTTTTTAATATCAAAAATAATGATGTCCAAATCATCATCCCAGGGAATGAAATTACCATGGCGCAGTAAGCCCATAAGGGTACCAAACATTAAACAATAATCGACCCCCTCCGAGGTTAAAATTTCATCGGCGTCTCTTAAATGCCTTAGGGCTGCATCTTTTTCTTTAAAGAAGCCTGTTTTTTTGAAAAACAAAAGTTCATCGTTTTTATTCATATCCTTAATCATCAGAAAACCTAAAAATCAACCCCAAGGCTACATACGAAATGACCACGTGGAAAAACACTCCCTCGCAGGAAAATCCATTTTCATTACAATTTGTGAAATCAAACTATACGGGGATTTTAGTCCTTGCAACTGTGCAACGTTCAAACGAAAACCGACGGTAGATTTCACCTGCTATAAAATCCGTAAATGAATTTTCGGTGGCAAGTCTAATATTCTAACGAAATCATATTTCCAAAGCGTTTTTTTGGAAATTTGTAGTGTTTAGCGTCCCCTTGATTTTCGGATTAGGAACAACGATTATCTAATTACTTGGAAGGTTACCGAATACATTCGACCAACACATGTTGTGCTGAGATCGGAAAGATCCGCCACCGAAATAACTTATTAGTTTCACGAGAATGTCGATAAGACAGCGTTCAAACGAAACAGCGGACACCTTAGCTAAAAAATTTCCAAAGCATCCGATAACGTACTCACCGTATTAAAGGTAATTCCTTTTTTCGATACTCTTTTGGAATGATTCGCTTTTGGGATAATGGCTTGAGTAAAACCATGATTAAGAGCTTAGTAATAATGTAGTTTTGATCTTATCGACCGAAAAAAACTATCTCCAGTGCTTGGTCTGCAATGGCCGAATCTTGCTGATCACGACAAAATCCCTATCGTTATGAAGCAGGAATAGGCGATTTTCTAATGCTATTTGGGCAATGCAACAGTCGATGGGACTACGAACTGTCATACCCTGACGGCGTAAATCGAAATAGATGCGTGCAGCGGCCTGCCATGTGGTCTCGATTACTTCGGCAAAGGTTTGTCCATCGAGGTATCTGCTAAGCAATGACCATTCTTTTTCATTTCGGCAACCCTGTAGCAATTCCAGCTGGTTGAAACGCGACAGCAAAACCTCCCGATCACCCAGCCATTGCCGTATACGCTTGGATTCAGAACCTTCTTTATCCCGGAATACACGAATCCAGATCGAGGTATCAATCAGAACCACGGTGTGTATCTCGTAACTCCTTATGATCAAAATCCTCACGCAGCTCCAGCTTGCCCGCGAGTTCAAACAAGTTTTTCTTCTTGCGGTTGCGGATCAACTCTTTCAGCGCAAGATTCACCAGTTCCCGCTTGGTGCGCACACCGGTAAGACTGACCGCTTCGTTGACCAGATCTTCATCCAATACAATATTGGTACGCATCTATCACCTACAAATTAATGTATAATAATACACATTATACACTAATTTATAACGCTCCAAGATCAGCTCATTGTCGGTATTTTCGATCACATCCACGCTAATGAGTTTGTATTTCCCTATCAGTAGCGGAGACTACTGTTTCTTGACACAAGGTACTGGATGGTTGCCGAACCTAAACCGGCGATTGATTTGTCTTACAATCCTGCTTTCCGAAATCCGGAGTGTCAATGCTGTACATATACCGTTCGTTTAAATGTGCAATGGGAGACTTGGTTCTATCTTGTTCATTTGCCCTCCCGCTTACGGTATACTTTGTAGCCTTCGTAATACGCTTCTATAAAAATCATGCGGACGTCAAATATTACTACAAAAGGTCAGGTAACCATACCCGTGCAGATACGTAAGAGTTTAGGGTTGAAATCGGGTCAGCAGGTATCTTTTAAATTGAAAGGAAATATGATTATTTTGCAGCCGGTAGAAAAAGATATAAGTGCCGCCTTCGGTTTAATAAAGACAGATAAAACTATTTCTCTGGAAGAGATGGATAAAGCTGTTAAAGACGAAGCAACGCATGATTGGTCTTGATACCAATGTGTTGATCCGCCTCCTTGTTGATGACACCGGAGAAATGACCCAGGTTGAGCAGGTGCGGAAGGTTGTCGGCCAACACGAGGAAGTACTCATTAGTCAAACTGTGCAGATAGAAACGATCTGGGTACTCAAGCGAGCGTATGGTTTGTCAAAACCAGAACTGATTAGGGTGCTTGAGCATTTACAAAACAATCGTGGTTTTGTTTTGGAAAATTTCCAAGTTTTTAATGATGCGCTGGTACTCTATCAAAACTCAAACGTAAGTTTTTCAGATTCTGTTATTTTGGCCTTTAGCAGACGAAAACGTTGTGATTTACTAACATTTGACAAGAAGTTGCTCAAATTGGATGGGGCAAAACGAGTCAAATAACGATGCAACCGCCAGCTTCTCATGACACTCATCAAAAAGGATGGTAATTATCCATCAGACAATAAGTGTGACACTTCATTCCGAACAAGTCACCGATCTCTTCAAGCAAATTATGAAGCAAGTGTCTTGACCCCTTTCATATTATTTGAGGCGAATACTTGCTGTATTTAACGACAAATCCGCCTGGAGCGGGTTTGGACCGCTTAAAGCAGCCCACAGGTGTGAAATATAGGGATGTATTTCATCAAAATAATGGGAAAATCAGGCCAAATCCAGCTTTTCCGCAGTAGGCTCTCTATTCTCTGACAGCCTCCTGGGGGGCTGGAATTGAGTCGCGGTTGTGCTCATTCAAGAAAGGTAAACAATGTCGGAAGGGTCCACTTCTATACCAGAACTGTATCTTATCCATACTCATCCATGATGTGTTCCATTAAATCGTCGACATCGTCTTCGGATTGAGCGAAACTTTGTACGGAGACCCCGGCTTCGCGGACCGAATCTGAGCGCTCCGAAACCAGCGGGTGCCATGGAGGCAGCTCTTTCCCTTCCGATAGCAAACGGTAGGCGCAGGTGGAGGGAAGCCAGGGTAATCGAGGGATGGATTCGGGGGTAAATCGGATACAGTCCGGAACCAAATTGGATCGCTCCGGGTATCGGGTGCACCGGCATGTGTTAAGGTTCAGAAGTTTGCAGGTCACGCTGGTAAAAACCAGCTTCCCGGTGTCTTCGTCCTCCAGCTTATACAAACAACATTTAGCGCAGCCGTCGCAAAGGCTTTCCCATTCGTCCTTCGTCATTTCGGATAGGGTCTTGGATTTCCAGAAGGCTAACGGTGCGTTCATACTGAAATTCTTTCCATTAAATAGCAAAGGCAATCTTGACGAATTATTTGGGCGTCCTGCGTTAGCATTGACGGCATGACCGGCTTATTGACGATGAGTTTATTGCCGGAAATGGAAAAGTATTCTTCCGTAATATCTTCCCCTGTTTCGCCCATGGCGATGACTGGTAAAGCTGTATTATTACTTAATTTCCCGAACTCCGTCCCGGCGGGTATTTCGGTGAAATTCATGTGGTCCAAATCGTCTATCAGGCCAAAATCGACGTTGTTGTCTCGAAAGCCAAAGTTCACGTGGTCGCGTATTGTGATTTGAGCGACGGTATGAAATAAGTCGATATCTTGTTGGCTAACAGAATAATTGGGGATGTTTTTTAGGTGTAAACACGCTTCCAGGAAATCCTGAGCGTGTTCAACGCCGTAGTGATGTTCCGGTTTTCCGCATTCCAGGGTTACGGACGGACATAACTTAGCGAACGCCGCGGATAGGACGCCTTTGGGACGAATAAAGTAAACCACAAGCCGGCTGAATAGGGTTGCTACTTGTAAAAAACGGTGATCCAGTACGTTGACACAGGCATAGTGGGGGTTAATACCGGTGTTGTTGTGAATGTCGATGCTTAGGGACACCTTCCGTTTCGCCATGGTGTCAACGACTTTTCGGGCCATCAAAGAGTCTTCGGATTCCGGGTATTCGGTGCCGGGCCAGATCCGATTATAGTCAAATTGGTTCTCCAGTCGACGGACGCCCAATTTGGCGGCGGTTATATTGCCAAAAAATATGGATATGGAGCGAGGCAGCCGACGATTCTTATATTTTCGTAACAATGCCTGGACCGCGAGAAATCCAGTAGGTTCGTTTCCGTGGAGCAAAACTGAAATGAAAAGCGGGCTCTCCACGATTCCGGACAGATGGATCAAGGTTGGACCCGGTAAAATAGTATAAAGTTGCTCCACACTGATTCCCAGCAATCCAGCGGGGATCTCATCCATTTGCGTCAAGGGGGTTGGTCTCAACGTGTTTGCCATGTGTGCACCGGTTTGCCGCTGTTCTGATTTTTTAGGTAGACCTCCGTCAGTGTTTTAAGATCCGCGTTATTTTCCCTCGCAAACCCGCGTTGCCATTCACAGCCATTGAGCCCCGATTCAACTCGTCGGCGTATAATATTGAGGTAGAATTCCGTATCCTCTTCCGTAATCCCCAAAATCGATAAGCCATTTTCAGCTTTTCCCAATAATTCGTTTAGCACCAGTGATTGGGTGCTGGATTTCCGCCCTCCGATCCATGAGATGCGGGCATTCATACCATGACGGCAAGCTTGATAAAAATTGGCTCGGGCTTCAGAGAAAGGAATAAGGGGTTCGGGGTCGACCGAATCGGTGGCCAGCGATGTGGTTAATCCATAATAAAAAGCGGCGTTAGCCATCATATCGACGATAGTCGGTCCTGACGGTATGACCCGGTGTTCGATTCGAATATGGGGTGTTCCATCGGTGTCAAATCCTATCAGGGGACGATTCCATCGCCAGATCGTGCCATTGTGCAGGCGTAAATAGTTGAGCTCATCCGGGTTCGAGGCGAGATGGGTGGGTAGAAGCACTGGAAAATGCTCAAGATTTTCCTCGAAACATTCAAATATCGATTCTCGCGCATATCCAGAGCCAAAACTTACTCTGAGCAAGGGTCCCGTGACTTCACCGTCATAGCCACCGATTTTGATGGATTGCTCGAACAAAGGAATTCGTGTTTCCGCCCATAAATCCAATCCGAACAAAAAAGGAGAGTTGGCTGAGACCGCAACCACCGGCGCCGATGCCATGATTGAGGCGTTGTAAATCCCGTGGGCTTGCTCCAATGGGGTTTGGATATGAATCTGAAACGATGTTGCCGCGGATTCCAGCATCACGTCGAAATGATCGCATTGGAGATGTTGCTTGCCTTCGATATCCAGATGGATCGGTATTCTTCCGGATTTTAAAATCTGTTCGTTGAGGGCGCGAAAGCGGTTAAGGGTGGACATATTACCTAAATTAAGGGCGGACTGCCGAAGGGTTGGCAGGGTCCCGATCATCAGCAGGTGCGAGCCAAGGGATTCGGCTGTTTCGGTCGCTTCACCGAATAGATGATCCAGATCTTTGTGCAGTTCGCTTAACGCACTACCGGTTAATTTTAGCGGATGGTTGTTTAATTCAACATTGAATTTCGCAAGTTCAGGGGTCGCGAGCGGGTTATTGAATGCTTTCAAAAACTCCGTATTAAACGGTGCCGGCGACATCTCCGCGTCCACTAACCAGGTCTCAATTTCGAAGCCCGCGACGGGGCCCTTTCGCGAACAGCGCTTTTCCTGCAACATTGTCCGGAGCAGTTTGGTTTCCGATTCAAGAAGACCATAAAACCGTTCAAAATCGCTTGCGCTGAAGTCTGAATGATCTATTTCCTGTCCCATTATTTGTCTCCGGGGTTGCCTCGTTCTACAGCACTATTTTAGGCGGCTGTCCGAGAAGTGCGATCATCGCTAAGATTTGAGACTAACGGATCGGCCTATTTTCTAATCTCGAGAGTTGTAAGTTCTTCGTAACCGACTGAAAAACAAAGAAATTGTATTTTGCAATGGTTTTTCAATATATACCGATATTTCAATATGTTACGTCATATTTTGGCTAAATGAACAGAGAACTTACAACTCACGAGTTTCTAATGGGCATGCGACAATTTGCCACGTTCCATTATTGATATTTAGCCTTTAATATAATACCCGTTCCTATTCTTCGCATCGCCGCTTGCTTTTAGTTGCTGCGGTGTGGAGTTGTGAATCATCTCCTTCCTCCTTTGGCGGATTCTAATCCGCCTTTTTTATTCTGATTGAGGGGATCGGACTTTGTTCGATCTCCTTTTTTTTACTCTTCAGTCCTCATCCGAAAAAGCGCGAAAAATATTTCGTCTAATTCTCGAAACTGTGGATTGTTATAGAGCATCGGCGGCGCCCAGAATTGCTATGGTCGCTGGTGAATTTGATGAAGGGCTCACCAAAATGCCAGCAGTGTTCTGAAACTACCCTAAATCTGGCGATCTGAAAGTGGAGGAATATTTTCTTCTTTTTTTCTTGAATCTTCACATCTAAAACCCTTCTTTTCTTCCTCGTCTTATTTTTTGTTTTTCCCCTCGGATTTTGGGTAAATCATCGGTATTGTGCATCATGAAACTTCGTACTACGAGGAGACGTGATGAAGCGACGAAGAAGACGTAAGTGTCGGCATTGTCGGGCATTATTCCATCCTGATCCACGCAATGTCCGACATCAAAATACTGTTCGAAAGTAGCCTGCCGGAAGGCGAGTAAAGCAGCTAGTCAACGCCGTTGGTTAAACAAGAAAGCGAATAAAAACCATTTTTGTGGATCGGCCAATGTACTGCGGGTACAGACCTGGCGACAGGCCCATCCAGGGTACTGGCGACGCAAGCGATCCATAAGCAACGCTGCGTTACAAGAGGACTTATTGGCTCAAGCTGTTGAATCAAATGACGAATCAGGCCTCTTAATGAGGTCTGCGTTACAAGATCTCTTAGCCAACCCAAGCCTGATGTTAATTGGGCTTATCGCTCATATAAGCGGATATACGTTACAAGATGACATTGCGGAAACGGGCCGCCGATTGGTAGGGTTGGGGGGTGATATTCTCAATCCCCAAGGAGGTCAACATGTCGATCAAGCGTGTATTATGTCCGGCACAGGTCCGCCGGATTCCCCCTAAGTTCAGTTGGATTGATCAGCGACTGGTTCGCCATCGATTCATCGGTTCCTGTGGTACCGAGGCGTTGGCGCTGTACCTGTTTTTGGTGACCGTGGCCGATGCTCAAGGACTGAGTTATTACTCGGATCGTTCAATCCTCAGCCGGTTATCGTGCTTGGATACAGACCGGCTCGCTCAAGCCCGTACCGAGCTGCAACGCGTCGGATGGATTGCCTATCAAAAACCCCTTTACCAGGTCTTGACACTGGACATCCCAATACGCTCAGACGATCCTCAACTACGTATTCCAGACCAAAGTGGCCCCCTATCGACACGGCATCGAACCGCCGAGCCCGTTGAGATGATTAAATTACTCCGCCGTGCTTTGGAGGGTCACCATGATTCGCTATGAGACCTACTGCAAGATTCACGATTATTCACAACGACAGGGTTTAAAGGTCTCGCAAATTGCCCGGGAGCTCGGGCTGGATACCAAAACCGTCGCCAAGTGGATCAACGTCAAATCGTTTGCCCGGCGTCAATCCACACCGCGCCGTAGCAAGCTCGATCCGTATAAAGATCAGATTGTGCGCTGGCTGGAATCACATGCCTACAGTGCCACCCAGATCTTTCAGCGGCTTAAAGACATCGGCTATGACGGTGGTTACAGTATTGTCACGGACTATGTACGCCTCGTTCGGCCAAAGCGTCAACCGGCCTTTTTGACCTTGTCGTTTGAGGCCGGCGAATGTATCCAGATGGATTGGGGCGAATACGGTGCGGTCAATGTCGGATCCAGCCGTCGGCGGTTGAGCTTTTTTGTCATGGTGTTGTGTGATAGTCGCCTCATGTACGTGGAATTTACCGTCTCGCAAACCCTGGAACACTTCCTGGCCTGCCATCAAAATGCCTTTCAGTTCTTTGGGGGTATTCCGAAAAAAGTCATGGTCGATAATTTGAAATCCGCCGTCCTCAAACGCGTGGTCGGACAGGCACCGGTCTTTAATCCGCGTTATTTGGATTTCTCAAGGCATTATGGCTTTGACATTGCCGCTTGCAATGTCCGCAAAGGCAACGAAAAAGGCCGCGTCGAAAATGGCGTCGGTTATGTCAAAAAGAACTTCCTCAATGGCTTGGATATCCCCGATTTCAGTGCCGTCAATCCAGCCGCCAAACAGTGGCTCGATTCGGTCGCCAATGTGCGTATTCATGGCGAAACCCATGAACAACCCATCGTGCGTTTTGAAACTGAAAAAAAGGCCCTGCAACCGTTACCGACTCAGCCTTACGATGTCAGTGTGATCCATCCCGTGCGGGCCTCAAACCGCTTCCGTGTTAAGTTGGATACCAATCGCTATTCCGTTCCCGCCGAGTATGCCAGCACCCCACTCACACTAAAAGCCTATCCCGATCGAATTGTCATCTACCACCAAGATAAGCTGATTGCCCAGCATGTTCGCTGTTACGATCGACACCGGGATTTCGAACTGCCCGATCACCCCCGTGAATTGCTGGCTCAACGGCGTAAAGCCTACCAGCAAACCTTATTAAGACGTTTCCTGACCTTGTCGCCCCGTGCCGAACACTTTTATCAGGAACTTCAACACAAAAACCTCAATACCCGTCATCATTTGCGCCAGATCCTGGCCTTGAGCGAGATCTACGGTGTCGATAAAGTCGCGCGCGCCATGGACGATGCCTTGACGTTTAAAGTCTTTCGCAGTGAATACATCGCCAATATCCTTGAGCAACGGGAACGTCAACTCCCACAACCCGGCGCATTACACTTAACACGCAGTCAAGATCTACTCGATCTGGACCTCACCGAACCCTCTCTTGCGATCTATGATCGTTTATCCGATAAAATCTGAATCAAGGAAAACCCTCATGACGACTAACACCCACACAACGTCAGACGAGCAACTGCTCCATCATCTGACGTATTTAAAACTCACGTATATACAAGAACATTTCGAATCCCTGACCCAACAGGCCACAAAAGAACACCATTCTCACGTCCACTATCTCAACAACCTGATGGAAGGTGAAGCCGCGTTGCGCCAAGATCGCGCCGTGCAACGGCGTATTAAACTGGCCCGCTTCCCCACCCTCAAAACCCTAGAGCAATTTAACTGGACCTGGCCAAAAAAGATTAATCGTCTTCACGTGCAAAACCTGTTTCGACTGAAGTGGCTTGAAGACAGGGCCAATGTGATCTTCCTCGGTGGCGTCGGTTTGGGTAAAACCCATTTAAGTACAGCTCTTAGCTATACCGCCTGTTTAAAAGGTCATAGCGTGCTGTTTGCGACCGCCGTCGATATCGTCAATACCCTCAGCGCCCAGCACACAGGCAGACTCAAACTTGAAATGAAAAAATATCTCAAACCGTCCCTGTTGTGCATTGACGAACTTGGCTATTTACCGCTCGATAAAACCGGTGCCGATCTGTTGTTTCAGATCATCAGTCATCGCTATGATAAGGGCTCTATTATTCTCACGACCAACCGCGCATTCAAACACTGGCCGGAAATCTTTAATAATGACAGTACCATTACTTCCGCGGTACTGGATCGATTACTGCATCACGCGGAAACCATCGTGATCGAAGGTCAAAGCTATCGCATGAAGGATCGGATTGAGACTTAAGGGTACTTTTACACTACCCCGGAAAAACCGACAATAGTAGCGTTTGTCGGTTTTTTTTGCCTCGATTTTCAGCCTCGATTTTTATATCGGTAGTTTTAAGGTAAGTTCGCGTCGTCGGTAGCACTCAGCTATACGTGGGCACGAAAAGGCCAGCAACCGACCATCAAGACGTCCGGCAAGCGTAAAGGCTACAAGGTGCTCGGCTTGATTGATTATTTTACGGGACGGTTTTTTTACAAATGCCAGGAAGAACGCTTTAACTCACAAACCTACATGACCTATTTGACCGAAGTGCTTGCACAAACCAAACAGCCTATCGTACTCATACAGGATGGTGCGCGCTACCATACCAGCAAGGCAATGAAGGCGTTCTTTGAGGACCATAAAGACCGACTGACTGTTTACCAATTGCCGTCTTACTCACCCGACTACAATCCAATCGAGAAGCTGTGGAAAAAAATCAAAGAACAGGGAACCCATCTCCATCATTTCCCAACGTTCGACGATCTAAAAAACAAGGTCGCAGAGACCCTCTTGCAATTCAACAATGCTGCCGATGAGGTACTTGCACTGTTCGTGAAATTCAAGGAACTCGCTGACCACGCATAACTGCATTTGGCCAAATTCTTTTTCTTAAAAACTATAGGTGAGTTTATTCCGGATAATGAACGCTGGATATTCCAGCCCGGTGTTAAAGATGAAATTGATGAGGCCATTATGTGGGCGGGACGGAATTTACCGGAGGCAAGCTATCTAGATGAATTGGTAGCGAAGATCGAAGAATGAGTGCTTCGGATATATTGGTTCGACTGGATCTGAATAATCCGGTTTTTCAGAAGGCTTTATTCGCGATTCCAAAACAGGATCAATTGAAAGTCTTGGGTACGTTGCGGAAATTGTCATCCATGACCTGGGGCCAGGTGTACAGAGATTTCGGGCAGAAATGGGAACTGATCCAATCAAAAAAAGGTACCAATGGTGAACGGCTCTACAGTTTCAGAATCGGAAAAGGCTTTCGGGCGTTGGCGTTTCGGACCGAATCGTGGATACACATTTTGTCATTATCCCCTGATCATGATCCAGCCTATCGTTCCAATTCGGCGTAGATAAGGCATCCCGAAATTAGTGGTAATTGTTAACCTGAATCCGTGAGTTCAATATGGATAATAGGGTGTAAGATATTAGTTTCACGGGGGATTAAAAAAATCTTAGCTTCACCCACCTGCCTGTGGCAGACAGGTAGGTTAAGTGGGTATTTTTTTAACCGCTGTGGAATCAAGAGCTTGCGCCCTATGCCGTAGTTAACTCACGGATTCAAGGTTAAGTAAAGTCTGAACCCAATAAGGTGGCTGTGGCTGTAGAATGTTTATTTTTCCTGCCTTTATAGTTGCAATTAATTGAAAAGGATTTTCCGCGCTGGAGTTATCTAAAATGTAAACGCGATTGCACAAGGGAATAGCAGTTTTTATATTTTCAAAAAGCCTGGGTATTCGATTCTCAATCTTTATTTCCGGTACGTTGTGTCCTCCCTTTTTGACGCGCTGTGAAATTCTTGCTTTGTTAAGTGAAATAGTTTCAAGATGGATAAACACTAGAAAAACCTCGTATCCGAGTACACTGGCTCGGGCAATAAAATCTATTTTTGAGGAATGCGAGAAAACTGTTTAAAAGCAAAAATTGCGGCCCTCCAGAAGTAAATTATTGCGAATATCCGTCGCGATTTGAGCTGCGTCATAACTCCGTTCTTCGGGGGCCTCCGGAAATAATTCCTTAGCAATCATATCAGCATTTACGATCGGAAGACCGAGTGGTTGTAATCGAATTCTGTAAAACGTACTTTTCCCCGCCCATTACCGCCAGCCAATATCCACAGCTGTTTACCCTTGTTCAAGATTGTTAGTTCTTGGGAACGAAAACGCCGTTTTCAAATTGTCCTACCTTCACCGTTCCATTCGCAGAGATCTGGTCTAGATGACTGGGAACGGAATTTGAAACTTGATACCGGACGGAGTTCTCGGAAATATTGTGGGCCAATTCGCCAGATTTCCGCTCTACTTCGAGCGAGGAAAATACATCGTCAGGATTTATTGTTGGGGGCCAAATCGGTTCAATCTTAAGACGGGCTAAGCCAGAAGTAATTGCAAGAAGGCTATCCGGATTGATCGTATTGGCAACACTTTGACCAATACTAGCCCAATACTCTATTTGTTCTGCGGCGCTACGGTGCTGACGCTCTCCCTGAAGGGTTGCCGCTCGCATAAGGTTTTGTTGTAAACGGATGGGGGATGTGGCTTTTGCCATAGCGCCTCCTAATTATGATATTGAAATGCGGATATACTGAATTGTAGCAGATTGCTACGCTAGTGGCCTAACGGAATATTTAGAGCTAAAAGGCTGTCCGAGAATAGAAGTCGTAGCGAGGGACCACAAGGGTGCATGGTAAAGGCGCGGCGAAGGTTTGGGCGTGGAAGTATACTTGCTGTACGTTGAGCCGAATCGAATGCAACGTACGGCATTGTGGTTCAACAATAGAAAGCTTGTGGGAAATGCGAGCGAGTTATAATGCCAATTTTGGACCTAGAAAAGGGCCTCTAAACGCTGAAAACGCATTTTCTTTAGACCTTAATTCCCTATAATTAATTAGGATAGTTTGGTCTGACTCAGTTCCTGCTCGATAATGTGTGACCTTTGTATTTTTTTATTGTCCGATTCGCCAGACCCGAATTCCCATTACATCAAAATCAGAATCGTAGGTCCAAACAGGCGCCTGAAGCCGATTACTGATTGTTGCTAAAACGGCATCAAACAGGGTTATTTCCTGATCGAAATATTTCGAAACTTGTTGAGCCGCGTGCTGGTAGTCGGTCGTTGTAGGATTCAATAAAGCACTGCCGTCAATAAACGAATCCAGCCAGCGATGGGCATATTTAACTCCAAGATAACGCATAATTAGTGTATATGCTTCCATCATCGTTGGATACACCAGAGTAATTTGGTACTTCTTTTTTTCGAGGGCGGAAAATTCCTTCCGTGCTCGTTTATGGTAACTATCAGATCGGTCAGCTAGAGCAAAAAGTGGCCCTGTGTCGACAAGGATTGAATGCCACATTACGATGAGAAATATTTATCATGATTTTCACTAATATCTTTTCTACCGCTCCCTTTATTGGCAACTGGAATCAGAAGGGGCTTTTGCGGTGCACGGTACCCTAGCTCCTTCCATTTGCGTTCATCAAGATAAGCTCGAAGAGCCGATTGGATCACGCCAGTTAATGAGGGTCGTGGTTCTTGACCGGCGAGAAAAGCATCCAATTCTGCTTCAAGTTCGTCAGGTATTGTAATAGTCGCTCTTTTCATGGACTCAGTGTAACATCAAATGATGAATGTGGTGAAAAATACCACGAAATCCGAAAAGAATCTGTGCTTTATCCGAACTACTTTTCGTAGTCGATTGTTCCAAGATTGTATATGGTGAGTTTGCCGTTGGTGAGGGGGACGACGATCCAACAGCGGGTGGGTGTGCAGCGGAAGTCGAAGTCCCATACTGGTGCTTCATCAAAAGTAGTTGGTAAACGTAAGAGGAATAATTCGTTTTGGGTGTCTAGATCCCAGAGTCTGACGGTCATGTCCCAACTAACCGTAGCTAATTGGCGGCTGTCGGGGCTGAACAGAGCTTTGTATATTGTTTGTTCATGACCGGGTAATTGTTGGCTTTTGTTGGGGTTGTTGATGGAGGTGAGCGTGAGCTTCGATTGTCCTCGTCCGACACTGGCAATCCATTTTCCATCTGGGCTAAGGCTGGACCAGAGTAGCTTATCTTGTGCATGATGGACGGGTGGAATCAGGCTGGGTGGTTGGGTGTTGAGATTCCAGCGTTTGAGCTTGAAATCATAAATGCCACTGGTTAGTATTTGTGTGCCGTCAGAATTGAAGCTGACGGATGCAATCCTGCCTTGATGCGCATCAAACAGGGTTTTTTTATCTTCTGTTACAGAAAATAATCCAATCTTGCCATCGTAACTGGCAGTGGCGAGTTGTGAACCATCGGGCGAAAAGCTGACGTCGTGGATAAAATCAACATGATCGTCAAAGGTTTTATCTAAGACCAGTTTACCTTTGAGGTTAATTTTCCAGAGTTTGGCAATATTGTCAAAACCAGCCGAAGCAAGTTGAGTCCCTTGAGGATTAAAAGTCAGGCGTTTAAGCTTTGCTGTATGAGCTTTTTTTATTTCTTGACGTAGTTTAAATGTTTTAGCTAATGGGAAAACATGTTTTTCGGGTGAGGTACCCTCAAGTGGAAGCTCGGAACGGGCTGTCTGTGGCGGATTGGTTACTATATTCCAGAGTTGCAATGTGCCATTAGCAAAACCAACAGCAATTGTTTTGCCATCGGGTGAAATGGCAGCGGATGCCAATTCATGCTGTAAATCCAGCAAGTATTGTTGCGGTAATTGGAGTGACCAGCACGTTGTGTATTCCGCCCCAACGTGACCGCTCATACCGATTGAACGTGACCGCCTATTCCGGAGCAACGTGACCGGCCATTCCGTTTGAACGTGACCGATTTTCGGGGTTTTCCCGGAATCACCGGTCACGATCCCGGAAGTCATTGTAAGACACTAGAATTCTTATCTTTAATCCGGCATAACTTGCTCCTTTCTAAAGGAGGAGAAAGACGATGCCAAACCGGAGAATTCTAATGCGACAAATCAAAGAAATATTACGCCTCAAATATGAAGCAAAACTCAGCCATG